>CP170648.1:0-4800000 GCA_042919575.1 Stenomitos frigidus ULC029
GCGGTGTTAGATGACAATGAGGAAGTCAGGCGATGACAGCGACCGAGTCGGTTAGATCGTAGCCTTCGGATCGCATTCATTGTCTAGCGACAAAGAAAAAGACACGCTGAACCCATTCCGATTGAATCGGGAGTGGATGAGCGTGTCGAGAAAGATTGAAACTTATCAAATTCGAGTGTATATGAACGCACGAGAGATGGGCTTGACGCAAGTTGAAGCCGCAAACTTGGCTGGCTTTTCCGCCCGCAGTGGGCAACGCATCGAAGCGGGCAACCACCAACCCAATCGAGGGCGAGTCCGAGATTGGAGAAGTAGTCCTGATCCACTGGCTAGTGTGTGGGAGTCCGAGTTGGAACCGATGCTCAGAGCCACCCCTGCTCTGCAGCCCATGACCTTGTTTGAGTGGCTACAAGAGCATTATCCGGGCAAGTACCCGCAAGTTCTACGCACGCTGCAACGGCGGGTGGCAGCCTGGAAAGCCTTGCATGGCAATGCCAAAGAGGTCATGTTTGAGCTCCGGCATGAACCCGGCATGATGGGCTTGTCCGACTTCACTGAACTCAAAGGTCTCGAGATCACCATTGCAGGCAAGCCCTTTGAGCACTTGCTGTACCACTATCGACTGGCTTACAGCGGGTGGCAGTACGCTCAAATTATTCAGGGGGGTGAAAGCTTCATTGCCTTATCAGAAGGGTTGCAGAATGCCCTGTTTGCCTGTGGCGGTGTCCCGAAGCAACATCGGACCGATAGTTTGAGTGCCGCCTATCGTCACATGGGTGGGGCGCGAAACAAGCCATTGACTCGGTTGTATGATGACCTGTGCCATCATTACCGACTGCAGCCGACCCGCAACAACACAGGCATCGCCCATGAAAATGCGCCATTGAGTCACCCCACGGACATTTGAAGAATCGGATTAAGCAGGCTCTCCTACTGCGTGGAAGCTGTGACTTTGACAGCATTGCTGCGTACCAGGATGTCATCAATCGGGCGATTGCCAAATTGAACGATCTGCACGCTGCCAAGATTGAGGAAGAGAAACAGTGTCTCCAACCCCTCCCGACCTATCGTGTTCCAGACTATGAAGTGCTCACCGCAACGGTCAGTTGTCGCAGCACAGTTGATGTGCGCTGCGTGTTGTACACGGTTCCAGCCCGCCTGATTGGACGCCAACTCGAATGGCATTTGTATCATGACCGGCTTCTGGGCTATCTCAATCGCCAGTTGGTGGTGGCACTGCCGCGCATCCGTGTCACAGATCAAACGAAACGCCGCACCCGGAGCATCAATTACCGTCATGTTGCAGAGGGACTGCGGCGCAAGCCCAGAGCCTTTTTGTACTGTACTTGGCAACAAGAGCTCTTGCCCAATGACACCTGGCGTGACCTTTGGCAGCAACTGAAAGCGCAATTTGACCTCGACAGTGCCGCTGTCCTCCTGGTGGAAGCGTTGTACATTGCGGCGACCCAAGACAACGAAACAGTAGTGGCAGACTATCTTCAAGCGCAACTGAGCCCTGCAACCTTAACGCTCGCAGGGCTCCGGCAGCAGTTTCAATTACTGAGCAACCTGAATGTGCCCAGTCTCACCATCACCCAACACCCCCTGGCGACTTATGACCAACTCCTGCAAGGTACAACCCATGACCAGCCCGTATCAGAGCCTCAGCCTCCACCTCAAACGGTTGCACCTGTCCCACATGCTCACTCATTGGGAAACGCTCGAAGCTCAAGCGATGCAGGAAGGTTGGTCTTACGCTCAGTTCTTGCTGGCTCTCTGCGAATTGGAGGCTCAACGACGCTGGAGTGTCCGCCTGCAAAGAACCTTAAACGAAGCGCAACTGCCAAGCGGCAAAACGGTTTCCAACTTTGACTTTTCCCATTGCCCCAACTTCAACCCCGCACCCTTGATGCAACTGGTGGATGATCCGACTTGGCTAGGACGAGCCGAAAACCTGTTATTGTTCGGCGCTTCGGGCGTGGGAAAGTCTCATTTGGCGGCGGCGGTCTCACGTCGCATGATTGAGTTTGGCAAGCGGGTCAAATTCTATTCTGCACTGGCACTGGTGCAACAGCTACAGCAAGCCAAGCTGCAATTGCAACTGCAACCATTGCTCAAAAACTGGACCGCTTTGACCTACTCGTGCTTGATGATTTGGGTTATGTCAAAAAGTCCGAGGCAGAAACCTCGGTGCTGTTTGAACTGATTGCTCATCGTTACGAACGCAAAAGCTTACTGATTACGGCAAATCAACCCTTCAGCCAGTGGGATGCCATCTTCGCTGATTCGATGATGACGGTCGCCGCGGTTGACCGTTTGGTGCATCATGCTTTGATTGTTGAGATTCAGACACAGAGTTATCGCAAACAGTCGGCGGTTTCGCGTTCTGGCACCTCGAGTGTTCTGGATAAAGCGGTCGTTCAATCCCAGCGATCCTAGTTGTCGTTGCGATCCTGGTTGTCGTTGCGATCCTGGTTGCCGTCCCGCTCCTGGTTATCGTTGTGATCTTATTTGTCGTGCGATTGCTTCCAGCACTCAGCACGACTTTGACGTGTTAGTTTTTAGCGTTCAATCACTTGCAATCTCATCAGCTAGCCAAGAGGCTTGTCATGCTCACTCACTTGCCCACGTCACTGACGCGACACGAACGTATGCTTGACATCTGATAGTCTTGGGTCGCCGCAATGTACAACGCTTCCACCAGGAGGACAGCGGCACTGTCGAGGTCAAATTGCGCTTTCAGTTGCTGCCAAAGGTCACGCCAGGTGTCATTGGGCAAGAGCTCTTGTTGCCAAGTACAGTACAAAAAGGCTCTGGGCTTGCGCCGCAGTCCCTCTGCAACATGACGGTAATTGATGCTCCGGGTGCGGCGTTTCGTTTGATCTGTGACACGGATGCGCGGCAGTGCCACCACCAACTGGCGATTGAGATAGCCCAGAAGCCGGTCATGATACAAATGCCATTCGAGTTGGCGTCCAATCAGGCGGGCTGGAACCGTGTACAACACGCAGCGCACATCAACTGTGCTGCGACAACTGACCGTTGCGGTGAGCACTTCATAGTCTGGAACACGATAGGTCGGGAGGGGTTGGAGACACTGTTTCTCTTCCTCAATCTTGGCAGCGTGCAGATCGTTCAATTTGGCAATCGCCCGATTGATGACATCCTGGTACGCAGCAATGCTGTCAAAGTCACAGCTTCCACGCAGTAGGAGAGCCTGCTTAATCCGATTCTTCAAATGTCCGTGGGGTGACTCAATGGCCCATTTTCATGGGCGATGCCTGTGTTGTTGCGGGTCGGCTGCAGTCGGTAATGATGGCACAGGTCATCATACAACCGAGTCAATGGCTTGTTTCGCGCCCCACCCATGTGACGATAGGCGGCACTCAAACTATCGATCTGATGTTGCTTCGGGACACCGCCACAGGCAAACAGGGCATTCTGCAACCCTTCTGATAAGGCAATGAAGCTTTCACCCCCCTGAATAATTTGAGCGTACTGCCACCCGCTGTAAGCCAGTCGATAGTGGTACAGCAAGTGCTCAAAGGGCTTGCCTGCAATGGTGATCTCGAGACCTTTGAGTTCAGTGAAGTCGGACAAGCCCATCATGCCGGGTTCATGCCGGAGCTCAAACATGACCTCTTTGGCATTGCCATGCAAGGCTTTCCAGGCTGCCACCCGCCGTTGCAGCGTGCGTAGAACTTGCGGGTACTTGCCCGGATAATGCTCTTGTAGCCACTCAAACAAGGTCATGGGCTGCAGAGCAGGGGTGGCTCTGAGCATCGGTTCCAACTCGGACTCCCACACACTAGCCAGTGGATCAGGACTACTTCTCCAATCTCGGACTCGCCCTCGATTGGGTTGGTGGTTGCCCGCTTCGATGCGTTGCCCACTGCGGGCGGAAAAGCCAGCCAAGTTTGCGGCTTCAACTTGCGTCAAGCCCATCTCTCGTGCGTTCATATACACTCGAATTTGATAAGTTTCAATCTTTCTCGACACGCTCATCCACTCCCGGTCCAATCGGAATGGGTTCAGCGTGTCTTTTTCTTTGTCGCTAGACAATGAATGCGATCCGAAGGCTACGATCTAACCGACTCGGTCGCTGTCATCGCCTGACTTCCTCATTGTCATCTAACAACCTTTACCATCAACCCTATAATCCGAAACAGCCTGTGGTCTGTGTGGATGAGAAAAGCAAGCAACTGTTAGCCTGCCTACGCCCAACGCTTCCACTCAAGCCAGGTGCGGTCAGCAAAGAAGACAGTGAATATGAGCGCCGGGGCACACGTAATATTTTTGTAGCGGTTGAACCAAAAGGAGCCTGGCGCTTTGCCCAAGTCACTCGGCGACGCTGCAAAGCCGATTTTGTCGCGTTCATCGAGTGTCTGCTCACCACCCACTATGCCCAAGCCGAGACGGTTCATCTAGTGCTGGATAATCTCAACATCCATTTTGCTAAAGTCTTTGTCGATGTCTTAGGTCAACGCAAAGCCAACCGTCTACTCAAACGATTGGTCTTTCACTACACACCAAAGCATGGCAGTTGGTTGAACCTGGCAGAGGTTGAAATTAGCGTCCTGAGTCGCCAATGTCTGAACCGCAGAATTCCTACTGAGGCAGAACTAAAATCAGAAATTGAGGCTTGGCAGGTGGAGCGAAACACACAACGCACGACGATCAACTGGAAGTTGACCAAACAAGCAATTGACAAGAAACTAGGCAGGCATTATGTTGCATAACTTATGCCGCACAACACTAGAACAAATTTTGACGCTGTGAATGAGCAGAAAGCTTCTGCTCATCCCCCATCACTCACTGGACTAAATCTGGACTTCATCACCGTTCGGTTATAGTCTGCAACCCCCATGCTCTCGTTCCTGCTGTCTCCGATGCACAAGTTAAGATGTCGCTTCTGTCGTTGGTGGGTTGCGGGTGGCAGCAGCGGTGCCAATACTGAGCCTCACTGCGACAGATGCTCTGCAAATCAATCTGGATAAGGCTTTCCAGTCTATCTTGCACTTTTTTACCCTAGCCGCGTCCCAGCTTGTATCTTTGCCGAAAACAAGCATTTTCGGCAATGTTTGGGATAACGTTGCCCATCACCCGCCGCAAAAATAATCTCTGCATCATACAAACCACTTTCGGCGGTCGGTGTGCATGGGCTTTGTTAGCTGGCGTTTTTTACTTGTGCGTAGGACTCCACGTCTTGCCTGATCTCTAACCTCTACTTCAAGATCATTACCCTGAACTACTCCGAAATCGCCTTTCCATTTCTTCGCGACTCCAACCCGTTAACCGTGCCAAATTCTCCCGTGTCCGACTCATCACCTGGTTGTATCGCCCCCCTGCCATACAGAAAGTATTGGTATGGCGAATCACATAACGGACTTGGAGAACTCCATTACGGTTGAGCGAACGCGCCTCCTGCATTTTCATCTTGAATGTGTCGTGATCAATTTCCCGAAATCGTAAATCTTCTGGGAACTTGTCAGCCGTGTAGCGCACATGCAAGCGCGTTACCATCACAGGCTGTGACCGCCCTTGCGTGTCCCAAAACACCCCCAACAAGCCTAAATTAGCCTGAAGCTGTCCTACATCCTCCATCGGCATTGTGCAGGGATCGCAGGCACCGCCCAAGCCAATTGACCCTGCATATTCCCAAAATCCTGCCCGTTTACCCGCCCGTTCATACTGCTGCTGAAACAGAGCTTGGTAAAAATCCTGGAAATTATCTTTGACAAATCCCGGTAGTTCTTGCCCTGATGGTAGTCCTCTAGCAGAGATGGTATCCGTGGGTATGGGCAATGTGGGATAGTTGACCAATTCCACCGGGTTTTGCTCTGTCAACAGATAAACCGTCACATCCTGATAAGCTCCTGCCGCGTTCAACGTGCCCAACCGAATCGGCAGCATCAACTGGGGCGAATCGTACTCAATCACAATCGGGCGCAGAAGGCTGAGAGAGGCTTTTTCAAACCGTTCCAGATTCACCCGCACCACGAAAAACTTCATGCCTTGCTGAATGTAGTCTTGCAACATGGCTTTGGCGTTGCTGGGGATGCGATAGCCACTGCCTTGCAACCAGTTCACCAACCCATTGGATTCCGTCGCACTCAGTAGCGTTACATCGTATTCGCCTACCGCAAACTGATCGGCTACCTCCACTTGCCCGCCTGCCCGTGACCACGAGCTGCTTCCTTTATTGGCCTGGTTTAGAAAACTGGGTAGGGCGATCGCCACCCAAATACAGACAATGACAGAAATCATCCCAAGCTGTAACAGTCGTCCGCCAGAGCTTCTGGAACCCAAGGTAATGACTAGAAACAGAATGAGACCAAAACTAGTGGCGGCAAATAACCAGAAGCCGTACAGGTTGTATTCATCAGTGCAAGGGTTATCGCGATACTCGGCTAGTCGGGGAGAGGTGAAACTATCGAGGTGATCGATCATCTCGTTGTTGCCAATACGAACCTGTTGCCGGGTTGGGATGACTGGAATGGGGACAATCCGGGCAAATTCACCCACATCACCCTCAAAGTTGTTCTCCATGGTGAACACGCTGTGGTTCCCCTTGTGGGCGATCACTACTCGCGAAGCGGAGTTGCTGAGGATGGAGTTGGTTTTAGCGGCAAAGAACCCACAAAATGCCCAAGCAGCAGGGGTGGCAATTAAATAAAACATGGTTGCTGCCAGTCCGGTAGCAATCCATTTAGTTAAAAGACTACGCATAGTGCAAGGATGACAGATGGGGTGTAAGGAAAGGCTCTATTCCCTTTAAGTCGGTTGTTTACCTAAATAGAATCCTCAATCTTAAGGGGAGATTGGAAAATTTGCAGACGAACTTCAGGACTAAAAAATGAGCGATTCTTGATGGGCGCTTTCTAAAGTGAGGTCAACCAACGCTAAATCTCCTTCAAGTTCACGGTTAAAAACGAGCGCAATGGAATGCAGAGCCGCCTAACAACTAATAGGCGGAAAAATTCCGCCTAAGATCCCAAAATGGGTAGATAGGCAGAACGATTCAGCCTAAGATCCCAAATCACTACTTATGCTGATTATTTCCGCATAATACGCCGTTTAAGTTGATTCGCGAGCATCTTTCCGCCTCTTTTCAGATCCCTTATACGGATGAGCAAACGTACTATTGGATACGCAGTACATCTACTTATCTCTATGCAGCCACCTCCCAAGCAATGGCTGGATCAGGTGCGGGATGCAATTCGTCTCAAGCTCACGCCAACACACCGGTCGTGAGCCTCACCTGACTGTCAGTCGGAGCAGCAAAAAACACTGCCAAACGAGCAGAGCTTGCCTCTTGGGGTGTCAAAGCAAGCTGAAAGACGTCGGGAGATCGCGTGGGTTAGTTGCTCCCCGGAGCAACCGTGCCACGAAGGCATCGGGGTTGCAGCCTCTAAAAACAGGCAAAAAGCCTGCTGCACTAACCCTTTTTGAGCTTTTTGAGTCCAATTTTAGTCCAACGGTGCGATGCGAAAAGTCACTCTTTCGCAGTGGAGGTTCCAAAAAGATACTTTGTCTTTTTGAATAATCCTCCTGGGTCAGTGTCTCAGACCCATCCTCCTTTCTCCCATGCGTCACTGGTAACGGCTGCGTGTGAAGCGGAGATAGAAGTCTAAGGAAGTATCCCAGTCACAGGGAGAAACCGGACAAGAGGAAGACTCATAGGGTTAACGAAAGTGAATCCTCCTTTTACGCCTCGTTAAAGATCAGTAACTCGCAAGTGGATGATACGAGCCAGTTGATGCAAAGACGGAGGCAATCTTTGGTGCCTCCTAAACCTGACTCAGTTCTGAGTCAGTCGAGACACCTACAGTGCATCCGGGGTAGAGAGGAAACCTAAGTGAGTCGTATCTGCTAGGAGTGAAACGCAGTCACCCTCATACAGTCTGACATCGTTCAGAAGGCAACCCGCAAGGGACGCTGTGCTGTAGGAGGGCAGGGAGGTCTCTAGAAGCGAAGGCCATCAGCCGAAAGGCAGGAGAAAACAGGACTTGTCCCTGATAACTCGATGGATAGGGCAATACCCAATCTGAAAGGAAGCAGACGAGAGACTGGTGTTCTACACGATGTTCGTGGTTGAGGCTACGAAGCTGTTGGGAAAAGTTTGGAGGCAGCAATGTCTAACGTAACCGCAGTCACGGCTTGGTCGGCTGTCAATTGGCAGAAGGTTAATCAAAGCGTGACTAATCTCAGACAACGGATCTATCGTGCAACTAAGCAGGGCGACCTTAAAAAAGTCCGCTCACTTCAACGGTTAATGCTGAGAAGCTACTCAAACCGTCTACAAGCGGTCAGAAGAGTGACTCAGATCAATGCTGGCAAGCGTACCCCAGGAGTGGACAAGCTCACCATCAAGACTCCAGAGGCAAGAGGCAAATTTGCTGATGCACTCAAACAGTACGAAGTGTGGAAAGCCCAACCAGTCCGAAGGGTCTATATTCCGAAAGCGAACGGCAAGAAACGCCCGTTAGGGATACCAGTCATGACTGACCGAGCGATTCAAGCCATGGTCAAGAATGCGCTTGAGCCTTATTGGGAAACCAAGTTTGAGGGTTCAAGTTATGGTTTCCGACCGGGACGGGGCTGTCATGATGCAATTGCGGCAATCTATAACTCTGCCAAGGGTGATGCCCGCAGTAGAAGGAAGTATGTCCTCGATGCAGATATAAAGGGAGCCTTTGACAACATCAGCCACACCTACTTGTTAAAGACCATCGGCAACTTCCCCGCCAGGGAGCTTGTCAAACAATGGTTGAAGGCAGGTTACGTGGCATTTGGAGAGTTGCACCTAGTCAATAGTGGCACTCCTCAAGGTGGTGTGCTCAGTCCGTTGCTTGCTAATGTTGCACTGCATGGCATGGAGGAAGCGTTAGGTGTCAAACGGGTCTATATCAAGCACAGGGATGTGTTCGAGGTACAGAGCCGGAGAGCTTTAGTAAGATACGCCGACGACTTTGTCGTGTTCACGGAAACCGAGGAAGACGCTGAAGAGTGTCGAAGGATTCTGACAGGATGGCTAGCTGAACGTGGTCTTCAATTTTCGGAAGAGAAGACGCAAACAGTGAGCCTCAAGGATGGATTCAATTTTCTTGGCTTCAATGTGAGACGCTATGAGGTAAAGGATAGAAGGTCAAACCTGAAGCTCTTATAGCTGTAGCCACAAAGGTTAGGACACGGCATCTTTCAGAATCGCTTCCATGGCGTGGCGCAGGGAAGCAGCGCTAGTTAGGCGTTTGCGAATGCGACTTTTCAGCCAGGCCCAGCACTTTTCAATGCGATTGAGGTCTGGCGAATAAGGGGGTAAGTAGAGCAACCGACAGCCGACTGACGCAACTAGCTGGGCTACCCGTCCACCATGATGAAAGGTGGCATTATCCAAAATCACCACTTGCCCTGGCACCAGCGTGGGCAGCAAACAAGTTTCGAGCCAGGTTTCAAACACTACTCGATTACACGCCCCGGTGACAGTGAACGGGGCACTCAATTGGTGCTCGCAGTAAGCCGCAATCATGTTGACCCGTCCGGTTCTGCGACCACTGCGGAGCGCCTCAAACCGCTTGCCGCGCTCACACCAACCGTAACCATAGTCGTCGCGCTCATCCATGCCAGATTCATCGACGTAAACGCGCTGAGCCGGCGGAATCATTGTCAAGCCTGCTAGGTAAACGATACGTCTGGCATCATCGCGTTCGCGGTAGCCATAGGTCTTTTTTTTCGCGTCCACTCAATCCGTGCTAAGGCTCGTGCCATGCTTCGTTGACTGATCGGTGCCTGCCACAATTGCGCCATCTCGGCTTGGGTTCGAGCACCATGCGTTTGAGCGAAGGCGCGAAACTCCTGCCAGTCCTTGATCCGGTGACTATGTCCTTGTTGGTAGCCTTGTGCCGCTTTGACACTGCCTGTTGTCTGCCGCCGCTGCAACCAACGGTCAATCGTGTCTCGACTCAGATTGAACATTTGGCTGACATGACTTTTCCGTTCACCGCGGTCAATCGCGGCAACCACTTTCTCGCGTAAATCATCACTGTAGGCGGCAGGCATAGACGGCTTCACGTTGTGCTGGATTGTCTCTACTATGCCGCAACCCTTCTGGCTTTAGCTATAATTAAACCCAGTAAAGAATCGGTGCAGCAATACAGGGACAACCTTAAAGCAGCATGGAAGAAGGTACTGGGTCATGAGACTGGACGTGTCATTAAAGTACTCAATCCCCAAATTAGGGGTTGGGGAAATTACTTCAGGGTCGGAGTCGCAGCAGAAGTCTTCAATAGTCTCGATCATTGGATGTATTGCAGGTGTTTGCGCTGGTCCAGGCGGACTCACCCGACCAAGAGTCTCAAATGGATTCGACGCAAATACTTCAAGGTTGGGTTTGAACGCGGCAATAAGTCATGGGGACTGCTTAGAGATAAGGAGCATGGTGGCGAACTGCTTAAACTAAACTCAATCAAGATCCAAAGGCATGTGATGGTCAAAGGCACTCACTCACCCGATAACCCGGCCTTGAGTGATTACTGGAAGACTAGAAGAAGTAAGGAAATCAAGGCACTGCCGAAGGGAAAACGAACCTTAGCCATGCGGCAACAGGGTAAGTGTCCTCAATGTGGGGACTGGCTACTCAATCAAGAGGAGTTACACGTTCACCACAAGGTTCCCAGAAGCAAAGGTGGAAGCGATCAGTACGACAACTTAGAGTTAGTACACCTCTACTGCCACCAGCAGGTTCACGCGAAGAAGGTTTAGTCAGCCCGTAGAATGCTTGAGCCGTGTGCGGTGAAAGTCGCAAGCACGGTTCTTAGGGGAGGGGGTTGCAGTGATGCAGCCCTGATTGACTGACAAAACTCTTGAAACCTCGATTCTTGCGTAGGTTGGGTTAGCGATAGCGTAACCCAACAAAAACCAGGCTGTTGTTGGGTTTCACGCTGTTCAACCCAACCTACGGAAAAGATTTGTCAGTCAACCAGGATGCAGCCTCCTTACCCGACCCACTAGTACACCCCAAAAACCGACTGCTCTTTGACCACTCACTGCCTCCATGCACTCAGCGATCGCGGTCAGCACTCAGTCAAGCATTGTGACCGCTGATCCAGCATGATTCAGAGTGCAGGTTCTTGGCAGTAAAGCAGCAGCATGGCGAAACAGAAGACGAGCGAACCCTTGACAGGCGCAGCTATGAGACGACAGCGACATTAGCGAGTGACGACAGCTAGCAACCCTGCTACCCCAGCCGCTCATGTCTGTCATGACAACTATGATTGAAGCTGAAAACCCTGTGAGTCCCTTAGCCAAGCTGGGGGTTTACCCGATTAAATGAGGTGGGTTCCAGCCTCTCTACCAGTCGTAGAAGCGGCACACCGTGACCGAAATCACTCAGGTCTCCGTGGAATCTAGAAACAGTCTTCAACTGCGACACCTGCATGAAATTTTCGCTTTCTGATCACAACAAAATTCGCGTTTTGAACCTTGAGAGTTGTACATGAAATTGATGGTTGTCCAAGCCTTGATATCGGGGTTGATGAGTGGAGCGCTTGCGTCTGCTGCGATTTCTGCGGAGTTGCGCCCTGTGCTAAACGTTCAGCAAGCTCCGACAGCCACTGTTCCAGCCAAAGCTTGGGAGCGCCCAACTTTGCGCCTCACTTTGCCAACGCCTGCGACTCAGGTTAGATTTAGCCAGAATGGTGAACATCTACTCACGACTGATGCCACAAGGCAGACTGCTGCACTCTGGAACTTGACCACCGGGCAGAAACAGTCAACGGTTTCCGCCAAAGCTGGCTTTGCTTTCTGCAATGCAGCGCTGAGTGCCGATGGACAATTTGCGGCAGCCCTGCTGTATTCCCGTGAGGCTTCAAGCGCACCCACAAAGCGCAAAATCGAACTCAACGTCTGGAACATCAAAACTGGGCAATCTCGGTGGACCAGTCCGATTCAGGATCATGTGATTCAGACGAATCAAACGACTCAATGTGAGATTGAGTTTAGTCCCAATAGTCAAATCCTAGCGACCAGCGTCAGCGGTCTTACATTCCAGTCTCAGCCTGGTGTGCGCTTATGGAGTGTACCGCAGGGAAAGCTGCAATCTGTGACCAGCTCAAGCGTTGCAGCCATCGGTAACTTGGCGTTTAGTCGCGATAGTTCGATGTTAGGATTTTCAACGCTGGTGGACAACCAAGCTCAAGTTCACCTCTGGCATTTGAACGATCGTAAAATTCAAGCCATCCTCAAAGTTGGCGAAGGCAAATATCCCTTGGGCATTTCAGCCGTTCAATTTACCCCAGATCAGGAAGATATCATCGCCTATACCCATGATGGACTCTTCAGCAAGCTTTACCGCTGGCAGGTTAAAACGGGCAAGCTCAAAGGCACAGCAGATCTTAGTCCTGATCGCACTGATCGGTTTTTAGGACTCAGCCCTGATAGTGAAACTTATGTTTACGGAGGAGACGTAACGGGCTTTCACATTGGAAATTTGCGAACGAACCAAAGCTTAGCTTTTCCTCAAGGGCTGCAACCTGACTCCTCAGCCTCAGAAGTCGTTTTTAGTCCTGATGGGCAGCAAATGGCGATTGTCAATGCCCAAACGCTCACGATTCTTCAGTCTCAGCCGTCCACGCTTCCGCCTGTGTCCGATGCTCTGACGAGCCAAATTGCTGAGCTTGCCGCCCTTGCTGCTGCTCCTGATGCGAACAAAGCAGAAGTCATCCAGAGTCTCAAGCGCTGGCTGGTGAAAAGAGTCGATCGTAGAAGCGATTACAATCCTGAAGACTGGCCCGTCAAACTGGAATCACTGTTGAGAGACCTTCCGACTCAACCGCAGCCACATCAAAAGGCGCAACTGATCAAGGTGTTGGATCAAGTCACGGCTCAGATCGAGCGCATTCGCGATCCACAACAGAAGATTGTACTGCTGTCAAACTTGCCACGCTACTATCAACAACTTGGTGCATCGGATCGCACCACAACCGTTTTGACTCGTGCGATTCAATTGAGCTTGAAGCAGTCCAATGCACTCGATCGCGCGATGAATCTAGGCGCACTTTTGACCACCGCTTCACAACTGCAACAGACATCAAGAATTGCACCCTTTCTCAGTTCGATTGAAGCTGCGCTCGTGCCGGGTCAGGTCGGTCGAGACCCGCTTCTTCGTTTGGCGCAGGCATATGTGGACACTCAACAACCCACGAAGGCGTTACGACTGCTTGATCGTGTTGCAGTCTTCTCGCCTTCAAGGGGTGGAGATCCCGTTCTTGCTCGTCTGTATCTCCAGATCAAACGACTCGACAAAGCCACGCCTTATCTAAAGGCGCTGGTCAAACAGCCCGAACTGCTGGTTGAGGATTCAAGCTATGCACTCCTCGCTGCCGCCACCGACAAACTGAAACATCCGCTGGCACAACAGATTTTTAATCAGGGCTGGAAGTTCGCAAACCGCAGCTTGTTTTACACCCAAGAAGCTTTTGTCAACGACTATCTCAATGCTGGTGGTAATCCGAGCCGCGTCAGAAAGTAACCTGCTCTGACCGTATCATTCTGAGTCGTTTGTCATCTCAGCTTATTCTCCCGTGTAAGTATAAAAAATACCACCTCAAAAGGTTGGTGGTGCTCATTTAGTTGATTTGCGCTTTCATCTTAGCTCTCAGCATAAGGGTGGAGGGAGCGATCGCCAGCGTCTAACCGTGGACTGACTCAGCAATTGTATCAATACGTTAAGTTGTATTTACAAGAGATTACTTTCATGAATCGGTTGCGATGATGCCTAACTTACTTGAAGCGACAAACAACTACTGGCGTGAGTTAGACGCACTGGAAGCTGCTTATCAGCGTCATGAGCTTTCCTTGCAAGAAGTCGATGCTAGGGTCGATGCACTCATGGCAAAGTTGGGTCAAGAGCGTCGAGACGCTTTAGCTACCTTCTTTCAGGGGTTGCGTCAACTGTGGCAGACGCAAAGAGAACCAATTTTAGGCGTTAGTATTCTCGGGGTACTGACCTACGCTTGGATGACATTTAATCAATTATCCTGAGCCTGTCTCCTAGCAGTTTATAGTTCTAAGACAACCGCTATGTGTCTTCTAAGGCAGGGAGTAGCGATCGTGCCAGTACACGCGAGTACGCTTCTAACAACCCCTTACTGAATGTGGCTGAGACACTATGCTTTGCTGCGATCGTGGCTCTGGCACTCAAGCTAGACCAGACTTCTTAGATCGGGGTTAAATGAGTAGTCGTACAGAAAATTACGCTAAGGAGTTTGAACGGGGCTAAGGTCGACAGAAGAACAAGACAGCTTTCACTTGCCCTTCCTTTGACTACTGAACCAGTTTTGGACTAGATGCTCTAGCACATGCCTCAAAAGTCGATTCCTTCGTTGCAAGGGATCTCTAGAACCCTCATGCTGCCGCAGAACTTCTGCCGCTCTCGCAAGAGTGCCGGTTCAAGAAAAATGGCTCATTACTTTGCCGAAACTCAGTCTAGATAAGACCTCTAGGTCATTTGGCACCTTCCTGCCTTTCTGTTCGCCTCAGTCTCACTTAAAGCTCCTTGGTACGCCTCAGTCTCACTTAAAGCTCCTTGGTACGCCTCAGTGAGGCTGAGAACTATCCTTGGGAAAGCCTGCCTAGTAAGTATTTCAGCCTTAGAGTGAGTTTCTGCACGACTACTCATTTAACCCCCTCTACTACTTAGTTGATCTAGGAGGATGAAGCATCTGCTCACCATGCCGGAGTGCCGTTTTAATGGGAAGACCCTCGGCTGAAGTACCATTAAAAGGAGAGGCTACTCACGCAGGAGGCATGACGACTCCTATTGGCGTTCAACGCGACACCAATATCGACCAAAGACAGCAAGCCAACAACTTTGCTTGGGATCTAGCCATGGCTAGGCAGGAACTCAGAGCTCTGACTTTGCAAGCAAAGGGTGTGCTTGCCGAAGCCAACAACCAAGGATAACAGGAGAATCATTTTGACGCAGACTGCCCAATAGCAAAGACGCTCAGACTGATAAAGTTACCGTCCCTTAAAAGGTCGTAAAATTTCTACCGACTAGTACGGCTCCAGCCAGCCACACCCCGACTTCATTCGCCATAGTAAGGGAGTGCCAAGGGAACCCTCACCTCCTAACCTGACAGCCAAACGTCTGCGGCCGGGTAATGCCTTTTCGTAAAGGGTAGATAAAATAGATGATGACTGCTATCTTCCTCGCCTATGTCCAGCATTCCTTCCTTTCTGCGTTGTCCCAACTGTGGCTCAGAAGACATCATGAAAAATGGCACCACTAGACGGGGCAAACAGAACTATAAATGCCGCGATTATGGTCGCCAGTTTGTCGAAAAGCCCCAGTGGAAACGCCGCGCACCAGACACAACTGTGACGATTGACCGCTTGCTGTTAGAGAAGATCCCCTTGGCTGGCATTGCTCGTGTACTCAGGTTGTCAGAGTCCTGGTTACAAGGATACGTCAACCAATGCTATGAGAAGGTGCCACGTCAAGTGCAAGTAACACCCAAGCCCAAAGGAGCCTTAACGGTACAGATGGATGAGTTGTGGTCCTTTGTTGATAGCAAAGGCAACCAGCAAGGGGTGTGGCTGGCGCTTGATGCCGCAACGCGCGCGATTGTGGGTTGTCACATTGGTGATCGTTTAAAAGACTCGGCTCTAGGCTTATGGCAATCGATGCCAGCAGTGTATCGACAATGCGCGATGGTTGACACCGACCATTGGGAGGCATACAAGGCAGTCTTACCGAGCCAGCGGCACCGTGCGGTGGGGAAAGAAACGGGCTTGACCAGTGACATTGAACGCTTCAACAATACCTTGCGACAACGAGTGTCTCGCTTAGTGCGAAAGACGCTGTCCTTTTCTAAGAAACTCGCTAATCACATGAGTGCCATTTGGCATTTCATCCATGACTACAACGAACAAATTCGTCTAGAGCCAGCAAGTTGTTAAGAGCATCCTGCTTTTCTCCATCCTTTACTAAAAAAGACTACCTGCGGCCGTAGTACAAGCGCCGCTGATCCGTACGGTTTTGCTTGACAGTCTCCTTTCTTCCCGTTATATTAGTTAAGCGGTCGAGAGGAAGTGAAGCGCAAGCGGAACGGACTTCAAGCCGCCCGAACCTAGAGAATTAAATAGTTTGGAAGCCAGAATAGCACTTAATACTTGTGAAAGAAAGTGTTTTCTAGGAATTTATTCTTAGAGATGAGATAACGAGAGGTCGGGCATTAATTTTGGTTGATGTGCTGATCTTGATTTGAGCCTCAAGGGTTCTTCTTGTTTGAACAACATGGAGAGTTTGATCCTGGCTCAGGATGAACGCTGGCGGTCTGCTTAACACATGCAAGTCGAACGGAACTCTTCGGAGTTTAGTGGCGGACGGGTGAGTAACGCGTGAGAATCTGCCTTCAGGTTGGGGACAACAGTTGGAAACGACTGCTAATACCCAATGTGCCGAGAGGTGAAAGCTTTAGTGCCTGAGGATGAGCTCGCGTCTGATTAGCTAGTTGGTGGAGTAATGGTTCACCAAGGCGACGATCAGTAGCTGGTCTGAGAGGATGATCAGCCACACTGGGACTGAGACACTACCAGACTCCTACGGGAGGCAGCAGTGGGGAATTTTCCGCAATGGGCGCAAGCCTGACGGAGCAAGACCGCGTGAGGGAGGAAGGCTCTTGGGTTGTAAACCTCTTTTATCAGGGAAGAAGATCTGACGGTACCTGATGAATCAGCATCGGCTAACTCCGTGCCAGCAGCCGCGGTAATACGGAGGATGCAAGCGTTATCCGGATTTATTGGGCGTAAAGCGTCCGCAGGTGGTTTTACAAGTCTGCTGTTAAAGCGCGAGGCTTAACCTCGTACAGGCAGTGGAAACTGTGAGACTAGAGTGTGGTAGGGGTAGCGGGAATTCCCAGTGTAGCGGTGAAATGCGTAGATATTGGGAAGAACACCAGCGGCGAAAGCGCGCTACTGGGCCATCACTGACACTCATGGACGAAAGCTAGGGGAGCGAAAGGGATTAGATACCCCTGTAGTCCTAGCTGTAAACGATGGATACTAGGTGTTGCCCGTATCGACCCGGGCAGTGCCGTAGCTAACGCGTTAAGTATCCCGCCTGGGGAGTATGCACGCAAGTGTGAAACTCAAAGGAATTGACGGGGGCCCGCACAAGCGGTGGAGTATGTGGTTTAATTCGATGCAACGCGAAGAACCTTACCAGGGCTTGACATGTCGCGAATCCCGGTGAAAGTCGGGAGTGCCTTCGGGAGCGCGAACACAGGTGGTGCATGGCTGTCGTCAGCTCGTGTCGTGAGATGTTGGGTTAAGTCCCGCAACGAGCGCAACCCTCGTTTTTAGTTGCCAGCATTCAGTTGGGCACTCTAGAGAGACTGCCGGTGACAAACCGGAGGAAGGTGGGGATGACGTCAAGTCAGCATGCCCCTTACGTCCTGGGCTACACACGTACTACAATGCTTCGGACAAAGGGTTGCGAGCTAGCGATAGCAAGCTAATCCCATAAACCGAGGCTCAGTTCAGATTGCAGGCTGCAACTCGCCTGCATGAAGGAGGAATCGCTAGTAATCCCAGGTCAGCATACTGGGGTGAATACGTTCCCGAGCTTTGTACACACCGCCCGTCACACCATGGGAGTTGGCCACGCCCGAAGTCGTTACTCCAACCGCTTGCGGAGGAGGATGCCGAAGGCAGGGCTGATGACTGGGGTGAAGTCGTAACAAGGTAGCCGTACCGGAAGGTGTGGCTGGATCACCTCCTTTTAGGGAGACCTACCCGCATTGATGTTCGAAAGCAATTTGCGATTAGAGCCAATGTTGGTCATCCCAAGGTCGTTCAAGATTAAGTGTTGGCTTTCAAACTAGCTAGGTTTGGTTTATGGGCTATTAGCTCAGGTGGTTAGAGCGCACCCCTGATAAGGGTGAGGTCCTGGTTCGAGTCCAGGATGGCCCACCTTAGAAGTTGTTAGTTAGAAGTTGTTAGCTTTTAGTCTTGATTGAAGGCTAAGGGTTGGGAACCTAGTACTAAGGGCTTCATCTGGGGGTTTAGCTCAGTTGGTAGAGCGCCTGCTTTGCAAGCAGGATGTCAACGGTTCGAGTCCGTTAACCTCCACTGGGTTATTTAGTTAAGACCGTTAGCGAATGTGAGTTAATTTCAGCAACTTGTCTAGTTTTTGAACTAGAGAGCCTGCTGGATTTAGTTCCAGCCAGAACCTTGAAAACTGCATAGTAACTTGTCAGGTAGAACAATTTTTAGTTCTTTGCCTTTGTTGAATGGTGTTCGCACTGTTTTACACAGACGGCAAAAGTTAAAGATTGTAGTCACAGACACCAATGTAATTGATAGTGGTCAAGCTACAAAGGGCTGATGGTGGATACCTAGGCACACAGAGGCGAAGAAGGACGTGGTTACCGACGATATGCCCCGGGGAGTTGGAAGCAGGCATTGATCCGGGGGTTTCCGAATGGGGCAACCCTACATACTGCTACCTGAATCTATAGGGTAGCAAGAGCGAACGCAGCGAATTGAAACATCTTAGTAGCTGTAGGAAGAGAAAACAAACGTGATTCCCTTAGTAGCGGCGAGCGAAGCGGGAAGAGCCTAAACCAGTTTGCATGCAGACTGGGGTTGTGGGACAGCGACATGGACGCGAGCGGTTAGACGAAGCAGCTGAATACTGCATCAGAGAAGGTGAAAATCCTGTAGTCGAAAACTTAACGCTACTAGCTGGATCCCGAGTAGGTCGGGGCACGTGAAATCCCGATTGAATCCGCGAGGACCACCTCGTAAGGCTAAATACTCCTGTGTGACCGATAGTGAACCAGTACCGCGAGGGAACGGTGAAAAGAACCCCGGGAGGGGAGTGAAATAGAACATGAAACCATCAGCTTACAAGCAATCGAAGCACGATTTAACGTGTGACGGTGTGCCTGTTGAAGAATGAGCCGGCGACTTATAGGCACTGGCAGATTAAGCCGGGAATGGCGAAGTCAAAGCGAAAGCGAGTCTGAATAGGGCGTTAGTCAGTGTTTATAGACCCGAACCCGGGTGATCTAACCATGTCCAGGATGAAGCTTGGGTAACACCAAGTGGAGGTCCGAACCGACTGATGTTGAAAAATCAGCGGATGAGGTGTGGTTAGGGGTGAAATGCCAATCGAACCCGGAGCTAGCTGGTTCTCCCCGAAATGTGTTGAGGCGCAGCGGCAATGATTATAGCTGGGGGGTAAAGCACTGATTCGGTGCGGGCTGCGAGAGCGGTACCAAATCGAGTCAAACTCTGAATACCCAGTGCACACATTGCCAGTGAGACGGTGGGGGATAAGCTTCATCGTCAAGAGGGAAACAGCCCAGACCACCAGCTAAGGTCCCCAAATCATCATTCAGTGATTAAGGAGGTGGGAGTGCAAAGACAACCAGGAGGTTTGCCTAGAAGCAGCCAACCTTAAAAGAGTGCGTAATAGCTCACTGGTCAAGCGCTCCTGCGCCGAAAATGAACGGGGCTAAATGATGTACCGAAGCTGTGGGATATGCAAATATCGGTAGGGGAGCGTTCTGTTGTAGTTAGAAGCATCAGCGAGAGCAGGTGTGGACGAAGCAGAAGTGAGAATGTCGGCTTGAGTAGCGCAAACATTGGTGAGAATCCAATGCCCTGAAATCCCAAGGTTTCCTCCGGAAGGCTCGTCCGCGGAGGGTTAGTCGGGACCTAAGGCGAGTACTGAAAGGCGTAGTCGATGGACAACTGGTTAATATTCCAGTACTTGTTTTGGTTTGTGCAGAGGGACGGAGAAGGCTAAACTAGCCGGATGTTGGTTACCGGTTCAAGCGTCCGAGGTGTTGAGAGTTGGTGAAAACAACTTGAGCTGAGGCGTGAGTACGAGGGAATACGTTCCTGAAGTAGTTGATGTCAAGCTTCCAAGAAAAGCTCTAAACACGTTAAGCCAGAATGACCCGTACCCTAAACCGACACAGGTGGGAAAGTTGAGAATACTAAAGGGCGCGAGATAACTCTCTCTAAGGAACTCGGCAAAATGGCTCCGTAACTTCGGGAGAAGGGGTGCCACCGCGAGGTGGTCGCAGTGAAGAGATCCAGGCGACTGTTTACCAAAAACACAGGTCTCCGCTAAGTCGCAAGACGATGTATGGGGGCTGACGCCTGCCCAGTGCCGGAAGGTTAAGGAAGTCGGTTAGCGCAAGCGAAGCTGGCGACTGAAGCCCCGGTGAACGGCGGTACGTAACTATAACGGTCCTAAGGTAGCGAAATTCCTTGTCGGGTAAGTTCCGACCCGCACGAAAGGCGTAACGATCTGGATGCTGTCTCGGAGAGAGGCTCGGCGAAATAGGATTGTCTGTGAAGATACGGACTACCTGCACCTGGACAGAAAGACCCTATGAAGCTTTACTGTAGCCTGAGATTGGGTTCGGGCTTTGCTTGCGCAGGATAGGTGGGAGGCTATGAGAGTGTCCTTGTGGGGACACTGGAGCCAACGGTGAGATACCACTCTAGCAAGGCTAGAATTCTAACCTTGAACCATGATCTGGTTGAGGAACAGTTTCAGGTAGGCAGTTTGACTGGGGCGGTCGCCTCCTAAAAAGTAACGGAGGCGCGCAAAGGTTCTCTCAGGCTGGTTGGAAATCAGCCGTAGAGTGTAAAGGCAGAAGAGAGCTTGACTGTGAGACCAACAAGTCGAACAGGGACGAAAGTCGGCCTTAGTGATCCGACGGCACCGCGTGGAAGAGTACGTCGCTAAACGGATAAAAGTTACTCTAGGGATAACAGGCTGATCTCCCCCAAGAGTTCACATCGACGGGGAGGTTTGGCACCTCGATGTCGGCTCATCGCAACCTGGGGCGGTAGTACGTCCCAAGGGTTGGGCTGTTCGCCCATTAAAGCGGTACGTGAGCTGGGTTCAGAACGTCGTGAGACAGTTCAGTCCATATCCGGTGCAGGCGTAAGAGCATTGAGAGGATTCCTCCTTAGTACGAGAGGACCGGGAGGAACGCACCGCTGGTGTACCAGTTATCGTGCCAACGGTAAACGCTGGGTAGCTATGTGCGGAGCGGATAACCGCTGAAAGCATCTAAGTGGGAAGCCCACCTCAAGATGAGTGCTCTCATGGGTTAACCCAGTAAGGTCACGGGCAGAACACCCGTTGATAGGCGGTAGATGGAAGTACAGTAATGTATGCAGTCGAGCCGTACTAATAGACCGAGGGCTTGACCTCAAACGTTGGTGAATGAAAAAAACAAGTTGCTATGCAGCCTTTAAGGTTTCTGTTTGAGTACGCATCCTTTCCTGGTGCTTATGGCGTAGTGGTCCCACCCTGACCCATCCCGAACTCAGGTGTGAAACATTACAGCGGCAAAGATAGTTGGGGGGCAGCTCCCTGCAAAAATAGCTCAGTGCCAGGTTGATTGTTTACCTCAAGCTCCCAATCATTAAATGGTCGGGAGTTTTTGGGGTTGAGCCGACATACGGGCAAAAAGGTGCAAGTACAGCTTTCCCCTGCCCTTCGTTTGACCACTGGACAGCTTTTGGACTAAAGGCTCCAACTGGCATAGGGCTCAAAGGTCGATTCTTTCGTTGCAAGGCACCGCTAGAACCCTCATTCTGCCGCTGCCCCGCTGCCTAACAAGCAGCAGTCCCGATACTGAGCCTCACTTCGACAGATGATCTGAAACTCAATCTGGATAGGTCTTTCCAGCCCATGTTGCACTTTTTTGCCCGTATGTCGGCTCAACCCCGGTTACGCCACCGTCACGAAGGGCAGTGGGGAGCGCGTCAACCTGCTGCAGTTTCTGAAGGCTTGCATTGAAGCGGAAAGCATCACGCTGGACGGGGCTGCCACTGAGGGTGGTCGGGCTGGACGCCGTGCGAGTTACCGGATCGCGGTGCAAGCGAAGGGTCAGTTGTTGATCGGCGCAAACTGCTATATTTTCACAACTTCGGGTTCTTTTCTGCTTTTGGTGATCCGGGTTTGGGAGTGCTCCTTGGATCAGCAGGAGGCGGTTCAACTGGCTAATAGCACCCTTTTTTGCAAAAGGTCAAACCCAGCGCGACCATACATCTGCCGCTTGAGCATCTTCAAGCGATTGATTTGTCCTTCCACTTGTCCATTGCTAACCGCTAACGTCACGCCTGCTTTGACAGCTGCATAATCCTCCTGCAAGCCTTTAGCAAAGTTCTGAAACTGTTTGATGGCGCTTTGGTCAGCTCGTTCTAACCAGGGGTCAAGCTGGTTTGGCAACCGTTGTCGGACCAATGTTGCAAATTCTTGAGCTAGTTGGATTGCTGCTGCGAGATCAGGATGCTGCTGTAACTCGATGAGCAACAATCTATCCTCAACCCTGGGCTGCTCTGGAGGGTTCAAAACGAGCCAGGTAGCACGACGGGCACTCAAAGGTGGTTGTTTCAAGTCAAGTGTTGCAGGAGCAGAACCTCGTCCCTCTAGGGTGCTTAACTGTTGCCGCTGCGCTTGACGCCACTGATGCATGTATTTGGCAACGGTTTTATAGCTCCCCTCATACCCTTGCTGCTGAATATTCTCAAACAACTGCTTGGTCTGGTGCTGCCCTGCATGCCATTGTTCGATCAGGTACGCTTTGTAGGGAGTCAGGAGGCTAGGACGCGAGCGCCGCAGTGGCGATGGCTGCCATTCAGGAAAACTAGGAGCCGCTAAGTCGGTAAAAACAGTGCGCTCACCCATGCCTAAGTGATGGGCAATATCAAGGACCTGATAGCCCTGCTGGCGCAGTTTATGCACCTGCTCATAGTTTGCCAATCGCCTTTCCCGCCGCTGCTGTGCCCGTTGTTGCTGGGCAGTCGGGGACTGTGAGGGCGTGATCAGGGTTTTGCCTAAGGCTCGATGGTGGGCGAGGTCTACGGCTTTGAGGGCCGCGCTTTGCGTCGCTAGAAAACGCTCCAGGACTGCTGCCAGATTTTGTAGCAGATGGAAGCGGTCAGCGACCTGGATGGCATCCGGTGCGCCTTGCGTCATGCCTTGCTTGTACGACTTGGAGCGGTCTCGCGACAATACTTGCACACCAGGATGCTGCTGGAGCCACTCGGCTAAAGTGTTTGCCTCCCGGTCTTTGAGCAACGCAATCGGTCGCTGCTGATCAAGGTCAACCAGGATCGTGCCGTAGCGTTGGCCTTTCCGCCAAGCAAAATCATCCACCCCCAGAGTCATTGGAGTGGCAATAGCAGGGAGTGGCAATCGAGCGATTAACTGCAAGAGAGGATTGAGCGTCACTGAATACCCTAAGCGCTGGCTCAAACGGTTGCCTGCTGCACCGCCTAAGGCTAAGCCAATGGCAACCAAATGCTCAGCAAACCGAGCCGTTCGCCTTGCCCAAGGGGCGGTTACTTCAGGTAATCGCTCGGTAAAAATACGCCGTTTACAGGCAGGATTGACACAGAAAAACTTTCGCACTTGCAGCCACAAGGTGACCGCGTAGCGGCTACAGGGAAGGTCTTGAAGCGTTCGCTCGTAGCGGCTATGCACCCGATGAGTGGATGTTTCACAGACTGGACAGCTGACGACGGGTTCAACCGTAGAAACCGTTAAAGTCAGCCGTTGATTAGTATCGTCAAGTGACCAATCTTTGAGTTGAAGTTTTGCCTGACTTGGCAACAGGTGTTGGAGGAAGTTCACGACCGCTGAAGGGTTGGAAAGGGGACATCTTGATCTTGTCGTAGGATCACCAAAAGCAGAAAAGAACCGACCAACAGCATGGATTCTGGCAAAACTCTGGCAAAGGCGAGGAACTGTTCGGGAGTCACCCGTCGCTTTCTCCCTTGAAATATTCTCTTCCTTGGCTTGCTTCGGCTTCCAAAGTGGGTTTCAAATAAACGACTACCCGGCAGCCAGGCGCGCCTGCTGCAATGGTCTCTTGCAGTTCTACCTTGGCGTAACCTAAATTGTCTGCGGCAATGGAACCAAAAACATTGGAGGTCATCATACACATAGCGGGGCGATCGATGACTTTTTCGGCAAAGGGGCAAGCCCGGTTCCCTAAGACAATTTTTTCATCCGTTTGTTCAATGATATAAAAGTCACCCTGGATGCGCCGCTTCAAATCCACAAAAACATCGGCTACTTGCTCTTGCGTTAGCTGGGATACCTCTAGAGCCGCTTTATAGTCTTGACCTATTTGCCGCCCCATGTTTTGACCCACTACACTAATAAACCCTGAAGCTTCCTCTAAGCCCACTACATCCTGTAATGTACCGGCTAACTCCCGAATTAAGGTACGTAAAAACACATCCCGCTCCAAAGGAATGCTGAGCTCCTTCATGGGCGTCTGAGACTGAAGAGAACCATCAATAGCCATATCTTATGACCAGCTAGACAGAATTTTACTCAATACTATTACAGTGTCATTCTGCAGGGTGGTATTGTAATGCCACTAAAGATAGACATCAAAGTCAGTCTCGCCTTGCTTTATACTCGCGCGCGCTGTTCCTGCAAGCTTGTAAGACTGAGGCAGCGATCGCTCTCCAGCAAAGCAAGGGCTGAGTTGGCAATACGTCTGGCACGATCGCCCCCCCGCACCTTCTGGCACGTTTCACTGAGATCGGAAACTGAGTCAACTTACCGTTTGCAGTTGGGGGCGATTCTCTACGAGGGGTTATGCAAAGAACCCCATCTTCGTAAGAGCGACCGCCTTTGGATAGCATTACAGTCGCACTCGCTTTGCCGTCTCTGGGTCGTAGCGAAATTGATCCAAGGTGCCTGAAGGCAGAGAGCGTTTTTGTTGCCCATTTTAGGCTGATGCTACTAATGCCGTGACGAGCGTGATCACTACCTCTGGGTCGATCGGTTTGGCAAGATGACGTTGAAAGCCGGCGGCGATGGCCTGCTGTTGGTTCGTCTCTCCAGCGTAAGCAGTGAGAGCGACGGCGGGAATTTGTTTACCCTCCGGCAAGGCGCGAATCTGACGCAGCAGCAGATAACCGTCCATTGCTGGCATCCCAATGTCACTCATAAGCATGTCTGGTACAGCTTGAGAAAACGCTTGTAGTGCTGCCATACCAGAAGCGACGGCGGTGACGCTGGCACCCGCTTGTTCGAGCACAAATGCCACGAACTCGCGCGAGTCGGCATCATCATCGACGACGAGAAGGTGAAGGCCACTTAAGTCCGCGGTGGCGCGTGACAGTGGCTCACTCGCGGGCAAGACAGCAAAGCGCGGTGCTAGGGGCATTTGCACCGTAAACGTCGCTCCCGCTCCTGCACCCAAACTTGCAACCGTGACTGTGCCGCCGTGCAGTGCGACAATTTGCCGCACGATCGCCAGTCCTAAGCCCAAGCCGCCAAACTTGCGGGTGGTGGCTCCATCCTCTTGCCGGAAATGCTCAAAGACATAAGGTAGAAAGTCAGGCTTGATACCTTTGCCAGTATCTCGCACTTGGATTTGAGCCTGGTGCTCCTTTGCTACTAAGGCGACCGTGACGTGTCCGCCTGGAGGTGTGAATTTGACTGCGTTCGACAACAGATTCCAGACCACCTGCTGCAACCGTCCAGCATCGCCCAGCACCATGCCAACACCGGGTGCGGTCGTCGCGTCAATTTGAATCATTTTCGCTTCTGCGGCTAAGCGCACGGTTTCCAGCGCGGCGGCAATGACAGTGCTGAGATCCACTGGCAGCACCTGCAAGCTGAGTTTGCCCTGCACAATGCGAGAAATGTCGAGCAGATCGTCAATGAGTTGCACTTGTAGTCGGGCGTTACGCTCGATCGTCGTGAGTGCCGTTGTGGTGGTTGCGGCATCCAGTTTGCCCTGCTGCAAGAGCTTTGACCAACCGAGAATGGGATTAAGTGGCGAGCGCAACTCGTGGGACAGCACGGCCAGAAATTCATCTTTGATGCGGTTGGCGTGCTCGGCGGCTTCGCGGGCGCTTTGTTCTTGCTGCAAGAGCTGTTCTCGTTCCGCTTCGGCGCGTTTGCGCTTGGTAATGTTCGTGCAGAGGATGGTAATGCCCTCGGGACTTGGGTAAACGCGATTGTCAAACCAGACATCCCAGGTCTCGTAGTGGTACTCAAACTGAACCGGGGCCTGTTCGCGCATGACCTGATGCAGACGCTGGTAGTACTCTGTGCCCACCAGGTCGGGAAACAGCTCCCAAAGACGCTGGCCTAAAATTTGGTCGCGCGGCCTTTGCATGGTGAGCTCGGCCTGGGGGTTGAGATAGGCCACACGCCAGTCGTGATCGAACAACAGAAAATCTTCGCGGATGCTGGCCAAAAGGGCGTCTAGTTTACGTTCGGCAATTTCTGCCTGCTGGCGCAGGGTTTGTTCCTGTTGTAAGCGTTGTTCGCGCTCGGCGGCGGCTTGTTTGCGTTCCGTCATATCGCGAGCAATGACCACTACCGCTTTTCTGGAGGCGTCGGTACGCAGCGGCGTGAGCCTATATTCGTAGAACCGCATCTCATTGTCTCGGAAAAAAGCCGTTTCACTTTGGAGCGAGCGCCCGGTCGACATGACGAGCGCTCGCTGGGCATCGACCCGCTCCATAATGACCGCTGGTAAACTCAGGTCTTGCCAGGTCTTGCCAACCATGTCCTCGGGTGAAAAACCGAGTACCTGAGCCGCACTAGCGCTGACATAGCTGTAGCGCCCCTCCTGATCAAAAACGAAGACATGGTCGACGAACGTGGCGAAAATTGCCTCTAACGTCTTCGCCTGTGCCTGCGACTGCATCGCCAGTTGCCGGTAGGCTCCTTCACTGCTCTGTAGCTGTGACAACGTGCGCTCAAGCTGCTGCTGGGCCACCTGAAGTTTGCCAGCGAAGACACTGATCAGCACACCCTCGAGCAAAAATAAACTCAGCCGTGAGCCGCTGGCCCAGTCGAGCGAGACAGAACCAAGAGGCGGGAGAAAGTAATAGACGCAAATGACCCCCGCTAAAGCAGTGACCACCAGTCCCGGACCGCAGCCGCCAGACCAAGCGCTGACCAGGACAGCGCCCAAGAACAACAGGAACGGACTCTGAGTCATCGTCAGCACAGGGTCTAGCAGTAACATCACCAGGGTGACTAGTAAAACGCTGAGACCAGCGAGGCCATAGCGCGATCGTGGAGAGCGAGTCAGCTTTGGCATCCTCTTGCTTGAAATCACGTGGCGGACTAAGGTAGCGGGAGTAGGACGGGCAACTAATACCCAGAGGCTCACAACTAATGATACCGATCTCTCGGACTCAGTCGGTCATGTCTCTGCCTGCAAGCAAGACTTTTCCAAGCGCAGTCGCTGGCGCGGCAACTGATGGAGTTTGACAGGCAGCAGAGTTGCACTGGTAACACGAGGCTTTCCAGCTTTGGACTGCCTTTGGACTTCATCACCATTCAGTTAGAGTCTGCAACCCCGATTGCCTCGTTTTGCTTAGCTCCTACACACACGCTGAAAGACCGCTTCTGCTGTTGGTGAGTTGCCGGACGCGCAGAAGACCAACGCAAAAATGAGGTTTTCGCCCGATTCAAGTGGCTTAAACCCTATGAAAAAGCTGCTTTTTGCGTGTCATTTAGTCCAAAAGTGGTTCAACCGTCGGAAGCAGTGGTTTTGGTGTCATTAAAGAAACTCATCAATCGCTCTATTTGAAACCCTTGCAGCATAGGGGTTTCAAGTAAATGGCTCGTTTTTACACGCATCGTTGCCAGACCCCAACTTGAGTCCATGCCAGTAGTACAGCCATTTTTGTTGTCGTTTTGAAGCGGTACGATCTATCCGGTTTTGACGCTTTGCTGCGCTCCGAGCTCATCGCTTTGCCGTTCAAGCTTGTCGCCAAAGCAAGGTGAACATTGAGGCAATCAAGCGGTCTATGTAATTGACATTTCACACAAGACCCTTCCACATCGGATACGAGATGACGGTGCCGCATGCGAGCGACGGCTCACCGACGGGAGAGAAGCCACGACCCTCGTAGAACTGTCGAGCGGTCGCTGAACTCTCTAGCCTGATCGCACGAATGCCCAAGCGACTCGCCTCACTTTCGAGGCACGCCATCAATCCTTTGCTGACCCCATGGAAGCGTGCCAGGGGCGACACGTACAAGAGGGCGAGCGTGCCTGACTGACTGAGCAGCCCGAAGCCAACAAGGCCAATGGATGCCTGGGCAACAGCTGCGATGTTGCTTGGCGAGGCGATCCAAGACGCCACATGCTCAATGGTCTTGTTCGATAGCCAGGCAGCGATCGTTGCCTGATTGCTGTGATGATCCTCGATGCACAACTCCGCGATCGACTGCCGCACCGCCTCACACGCGCCTGGTGCATCCGCTACTTCCGCCCGTCGAATCAAGTATTCCATCGTCTCGAATGTGACGCCCTAACGCTCCCCTTTAGCGGCTGCAAGTAACCTTTGCATAACCATCAGGAGCTTTCGGCAGTCCGCTGCAAGGGGTTTGTTATGTGGCGATCAGTGGCGTTCCCAACGAAACTTGCGTTCAGTTTCTTGAATGGGTACATCATTAATGCTGGCAAATCGACGCATCATTAAACCATTGTCAGCGAATTCCCAATTTTCATTGCCATAGGCACGATACCAAGAGCCTGCGTCATCATGCCACTCGTACTCGAATCGCACGGCAATACGATTATCCATAAAACACCAGAGTTCCTTCTGCAAACGGTAATCGAGTTCCTTGGCCCATTTGCGTTTGAGAAACTCTTTGATGGCAGTTCGTCCGCTAAAAAATTCAGCGCGATTGCGCCACTCAGAGTCTTCGGTGTAGGCAAGAGCGACTCGCTCCGGATCACGGGTATTCCAGGCATCTTCAGCCGCCTGCACTTTGATCTTGGCAGTTTCTAGGGTGAATGGAGGCAGCGGTGGTTTGGTTTCCATTGTCAGGATCCTATGGTGAATTGAGTTTGAAGTAACGGGGTAAGGCAATTACCAAGCCCCCATGTGATCCAGAAACGGTGAGAACTCTGGTTCTGACCAGCCCAGAGGAAGGCTAGCTTCCACCCGATAGCCGCTTTGCAGATGAAAGCGCAGCAACCGCTCTGCTCCCGCATAGGTCAGAATCTCAGATCCTTCCCAAATGACTTCAGCAGTGCCGGTTAAATAGAGCAAATTGCCTTTAGTAAAATCGATAAACAATAGCCCAGCATGGGGATTCAACTCCAGGTTGCCGAAGGTATTAAAGTGACAATTACCGGAGAAATCGGGAATCGTCAGGGTGCAGTGATCATCAATCCTGACAAACCCCGGTTTGCCGCCCCGATGGGACACATCAACCCCACTGGCCGCGCCCGCTGATTCAGCTTGATAGGCTGTGGCAATAAAGAAGGTGTCAGCCGTTGCGATGATGGTTTGCTCTATCGCTCCTAATTGTTCTAACCGATGCACAGGTTTGGCTGCTGTTGGATCGAATTCGTGCCCCTCAGAGCGGCGGGCCTGGATGTACTGAGGACAATTGCCAAAGCTTTGCCGAACCTGCACCTCAAAGCTATCGGGATGAGTTGCTGTGACTATCCCATTCATCCGGTTGCGGCGGCGAGTCGGTAGTTCAATGCCCAGGAAGCCAATGTCGATGCCCTCTGCCAGATTCGTGGCTAAAGGGTCGCCAAATAGGGGCTGGACGGTAACCTGCAAGGTACGATCGCTCGGAGAGGAAAGAAAGCCGGGATTCCCCACCAGAATGGAAGCCCAGGGATGTCCTGTTGGATCTACTGTGCCCACAATCACGTAGGGCAGTTGGGCAAAGAACTGCCGAAACTGATCCGGCAAGTATTCGCGGATCACCCGTCGTCCTTGCTTGTCCATCCGCGCCTGTGTGCCCAGCCGCGCTTGAATGGCGAGTTCGCCTGCATGAAAGGGCGATTCGGTTTTTGTCCAGCCTGTGTTTGCCATGAGGCTTTTCTCCAGAGATAGGGTTTTAGACTCAATGAATGCCAGACAATACCACCTTACCGATCGTCGTTCCCGCTGCCAGTAATTGATGAGCTTTCACGAGATTGATACTGCTCAAAACACCCAGATTCTCAGTGAGCGTCGTTTTCAAGATCCCACGATCGATCAGGGTCGCGACCCGATTTAACAGCTCGTGCTGAGACTGTATATCGGCGGTTTCATACATCGACTTTGTGAACATCATTTCCCAAACAAATGTGACGCTTTTGCTAAAGAATAGATTGAGGTCAAACGGTTGATCGGTGCTGACAATAGAACAGATTTTGCCCTGCGGCTTGATCACATCCACCATGTTTTGCAGATACTGATCGGTATCATGCAGGCAAAGAATGTAATCAACATGGTCAACACCGATCGTGGCCAATTCTGATTTGAAAGGATGATGATGATTGATCGTGTCATCCGCACCCATTTTTTGACACCAATTGATTGTTTCCGGTCGAGAAGCCGTGGCAATCACGCGCATTCCCGCGACTTGCTTGGCTAATTGGATGGCGATCGATCCCACACCACCCGCCCCACCGATGATGAGTAATGTACTCGATTGATTATGAGATGTAGTTTGTGGCTCAATTCCCAATCGTTCAAACAAAGCTTCCCAGGCGGTAATGGTGGTTAGAGGCAATGCCGCAGCCTGTTCAAACGATAGACTGGTAGGCTTTTTACCCACAAGGCGTTCATCAACAACATGATATTCACTGTTGCTGCCAGCGCGAGTAAAGCTACCCGCATAGTAAACTTCATCGCCCGGTTTAAAGAGAGTTACCTCTTTGCCAACGGCTTCCACAATCCCAGATGCATCCCATCCTAAAATCTTGGAAGGATGCTGCATTGGCAGTGATGCGCGCGCTTTGTAATCCACAGGATTAACGGAAATCGCTTTAACATGAACCAGCAGGTCTCTGCTAGAGGGGACTGGTGTCTCAATCTCTGTTTCACTAAACCATTCAGAAGTATTGCTCGATTGAGATAAATTCAGAGTAATCGCTTTCATCATCCTGTTCACTCCAATGGTTGAACTTAATCATCACAGAATGCACAGACTATCTCCGGCGAGCGCCACCGCCTTACCATCAGAGGCATGGCGGTGGCGATCGCACAATCTAGATGCCTGCCATAGGTAAATAGCCAGGGAGTTGCTTCACGCGATCGATCCATGCCAATACGTTGGGATAGGCATCCAAATCGACTTTGCCGTCCCGTGCCAGGGCGACGTAAGGGAAAACAGCGATATCCGCGATCGTCGGATGCTCAAACTCCAGCCAGGTATGGGTACTCAGGTGTTGGTTCAATTGAGTCAGGATATGTTCGGCTTTTTGATGGGCGCGCTCAATGTTAATGGCGGTTGCCCCAAACAAATAGTGCAGTCGCGCATTTTCTGGCCCCTGACGAATTTCTCCCGCCGTTGTGGATAGCCAACGAACGACTTGAGCCAGGGGTAGAGCCTCCAATGGCAGCCAGCGATCGCCACCATACTGCCGTGCCAAATAAACCAAAATCGCCTGAGCATCCGCTAGTTTAGTCTCCCCATCAATCAACAGGGGCACCTGCCCAAAGGGATTGAGAGCCAGGTATTCTGGCGATTTGTGTGCGCCTGTCATCAGATCAACTTTAATCCATTCGTACTCAATTTTCAGCAGTTCTAGTAGCAGGCGGGCTTTGTAGCTGTTACCAGACATTTCGTGACCGTAAAGCTTAATCATGATTATTCTCCTACTGTGTAAAGGGATGGTTGACAAAAATCTCTTGGACGCAATTCAAAACTGAGGGATTAAGGTAAAGTGAATTCTCCTTTTTTCCACTGAGCATCAGCATTGGCATGGATAGTGGCTTCGTCCGCTTCCCACTGGGGTTTGGTATTGCCATGTTCACCGTTGTAGAATAGATACAATTTGCCATCTGTGACTTTGTAGGTTTCAGGATCAGATGGGACAAGTTTGCCCTCAGAAACTGCAACGGCACAAAATCCACCGTATTGAGGCAGGGATTGGTCAGGATTAGCTTCAAATTGGGCTTCCAATTGATAAAGATCATCACTGCCGCCAACATGGAGATCGCCAATGAAAAGCTGTGGCACAGTGCGTTGACCATTCGTTCCCCTCGCCACCACGGCATTTCTGGCAGCTTCATCATCATCAATGTCGTACTCGGTATCGGTCACACCTTTTTGATTTAGCAGTTGTTTTGCCCGACGACAAAACGGGCAGGTGCTCCAGGTGTAAATTTCAACGTTTGCCATAGATACCTCCAATGGGGAAACAAAAATGACAAAAATTTTCAGGCAGCAGTCATAAGGGGCGATCGCCGCGTTCCCTCAGCGCGGCGAATATCCCGCCAGATCTGAGTCGCAGCTAAGGCACCATCGGCAGCCGCAATCACAACCTGATTCATGCCCAGCTTCAAATCACCCACTGCGAAGATCCGAGGGTGTGAGGTGCGATTCATCGAATCCGTCACCAGGTTACCGCCCTTATATTCCAGGTCGATGCCCTTAAGATAATCTGCGTGGTATTTAGAACCCATTGAAACTAGCCCTGTATCGAGTTCCACCACCGCTCCGTCCGACAATTGCACCCCGGTCATTTGGTGGTTCTCGCCCAGAAACTTTTTGATGGGTTGTTCTACTAATCGATAGCCTTTTTGAGTCAGGCGATCGCGCAATTCTTGACCCACCTCAAATTCACCATTTGTGAACAAGGTAATACGAGATGTAAACCATCCCAAACTAAACGCAACTTCTAAACTTGATTCACTACTGCCAAAAACCCCTGCCCGTTTATCCCGCATCTCATAGCCATCGCAGATCAAGCAAACATGGAGATTATGTCCAGCATAGTCAAACACATTTTGCATATCGTCCAGTTTGGGCAAGTGATCGATAATGCCACTGGCAGCAACTAGATAACGACTGCGAAATACAGCCGCAGTGGGAGATTTACGGCCAATCTGCACATGCACCGCAAGGGTTTCGCCTTCATCAATCACCGTTTGCACGTAGCCATTGAGATAATCACCCTCAAGGGCAAGATAATGCGCCTTGCCTTGTTTCAGCACGTCCCGACCGGGAGTATTTGGCGGCAAGCCCAGATAGTTGTGCAATTCCTGCATCCAGTGCGATCGTGCTTTACCCTTATCGACAATCAAGGTAGAGAGCAGATAGCGTTGTAAGTAGATGCCAGCAGACAAGCCAGCGGCTCCACCCCCGATCACCAGAACATCATAAACTTGCTCAATCGGTTGATTTAGAGGTTGACTTAGGGTTTGTTTTGAGAGTTGCATTTGCGCCTCCAGGGCTAAATCAGATGTCTTCTTGGTTGTGCGAGGGTGAACAATCAGCTGACAAAGATTCACGCTCTAACAAAGGGAATAGGTCTAATACGAACTGAACAAAATCTCGACAGGGTAATCGATCAGTCCAATCATTCAGGGTTTTGTAGTTTTGGAATTTCATGGAGTCTCGCTTAGATTGTGGAGGGCTGAAATGCCGTTCGTCGCAGATTTCTATGTTGTTATCCTCATCATGCGCGATGCCTGAAAAGCTGTCCAAGACTTGTTTTGTGGTAATTTGATACCCAAAAGGTATCAGCGGTGAATCCGATCTTCAAACGCCCTGGCTTTTCGTTACATCAGGCCGAGTAATTGCCAATGAATAATTTATCCGAAGGATGATTATGGAACTTCGCCATCTCAAATACTTTATTGCCGTTGCTGAGGAGCTAAACTTTCGTAAGGCTGCCGAGCGGCTGCATATGGAACAACCGCCCCTCAGTCGCCAAATTCACCAGTTAGAGGAAGAGTTGAGTGTAGAACTCTTTACCCGCGATAAACGGGGCGTTTCGTTAACCGAAGCCGGAGAAGCGTTTCTTGGAGAAGCCCGGTTAACGATCGCCCAGGCTGAGCGCACCGCGCGGATTGCCCAGCAATTCAATGGAACGCAACCGAAACGATTGACGATTGGGTATTTGATTTGTGCCTTCGATCGCCTGCTTTCCCAAATGATCCAAACCTTTCGTCAAACATCCCCAGAGGTGGAGATCGTTTTAAAGGGAATGCATACTGCCCCCCAAATTGAGGCGTTGTTCGCAGGCGAAATTGATGTCGGGTTTGTCTACTTACCGGTGAATCAACCGGAGCTTTTAACCCAACTGGTGCTGCGTGAGCCTTTGGTACTCGTGTTGCCCAAAGCCCACCCCCTCGCCCTGTTACCCACTATTCCCCTCGCAACCTTGGCAAGTGAGCCGATGCTGATCTATCCCCGCTTTGTGAAGCCTGATTGTTACGACCTGATCGTCACCCTGTGTCATGAGGCGGGTTTCCAACCTCAGATTGTGCAAGAAGCAACACCACCGGAATTACTCGTTAGTCTTGTGGAAGCGGGCGTTGGCTTAGCGCTTGTGGAAGCCAGTGTGGAAAGTCGTCAGGATCAGGGTGTAGTCTACCGACACATTGCTGAATCGACCCCTTATTTAGACATGGGAGCAGTTTGGCACAAGGGGCGATCGGGAGCGATCGTCAATCAGTTTATCAGTGTTGTCAGACAGTCCATAAATTTTGATGAACACCATCAGGGCAAATAATACCAATTTAAATGGTATTCAGGGCAGATAGGGCGTCTAGGATGAAGGAATAACCTGTGATGGAAGCAATGACTTCCGGCGTTAATGCGGCTAAAAGTTGATCGACTTTGATTTGGAGTTGGTCTAACGTTTTGAATGCCGCCCACTTGAGGTCAGCTTTGAGATATTGCCACAAGTGCTCAATTGGCTTTAGCGCTGGCGAGTAAGGTGGTTGAAACAACAAAAGCACATTCTCAGGCACAACCAGCTCCTGGCTGGTGTGAAATCGTCCGTTATCGACTTGAAGAATGTTAAGACTATCGGGATAAGCCTTGGAAAACTCATTCAAGAACCATTGGTAGCACTGAGTATCGACATGAGAAAATTGCCAGAAGAACGACTCTCCAGTCGCAGGTTCAACCGCACCATAGAGCCAGAATGCTTTGAATAACCATTGCCACTGTCCAATCGGTTTGACACCACAGGCTGTAATCAAGCATCCGATTAGAGTTTTGAGCCCAAACCGACTTTCATCCTGAGCAAAATAGCGAATCTCGCGCTCGTCCTGGCGCACTTGACGGTAGTACAAGCTCAAGACGCTGAGGTCGTCTGCCAGGTTTTTTTAAATGCGGCTCGTCGTTGTTGATCTTGTTTGGTGTTTTGCGGACGAGCCACTTTCAGCTTTGCCTTGAGCCGATAGCGGGTCATCTGGTAGACCGCGTGATACTCCGCTTCAATGCCCAGGGACTCTGCCATCCACTGCTGTACTGCTCCATAGCTGCTAAACCCGTGGTGGGGGTCTTCTAACCGCTTTGCTAAAGCCGCCTCTGCCCATTGCGGAATGACCCGCACTCCCCCAGGCGATTGCTTCAGCACCAACATCGCCTCTATGCCACCTTCACGGTACATTGCCAACCACGTTTGCAGTGTGTTTCGATGTCTCCCGACAGCCTGGGCAATCGCACTGATACTAGGTGCATTCTGCTGTTTAAGCCAGTAGAGCACTTGCAATCGTTCCTTGGCCGTTGACGTTTCAGCTTGACGCAACTGTTCGGCTAAATCATCCAAACTTTCTCGCACTGCAACGGAGGTAAGACCGACCATCTCTAAGAGGGTTAAACGACTCTTCTCAGTCTAAGCCATCTGCCGTGTACTCAATTTAAATTGGTATTAGGAAAAAGAGAGGGCTGAAAGCCGCATTTCATCGTTGGCTACTGCAAATCACTGCAGGACTTGTCTCACAGTAAAACTAATATTTTCCTAACTAATTCACTATGGCTAAAATGTTGTCTGATTACCTTTTGGAATATCAACTATTCTCTAATAACCGAGAGTTTAGTAACCTCCGCTCCATTCTGAAGAGACGTATTATCAGATGTCAAGCATACGTTCGTGTCGCGTCAGTGACGTGGGCAAGTGAGTGAGCATGACAAGCCTCTTGGCTAGCTGATGAGATTGCAAGTGATTGAACGCTAAAAACTAACACGTCAAAGTCGTGCTGAGTGCTGGAAGCAATCGCACGACAAATAAGATCACAACGATAACCAGGAGCGGGACGGCAACCAGGATCGCAACGACAACCAGGATCGCAACGACAACTAGGATCGCTGGGATTGAACGACCGCTTTATCCAGAACACTCGAGGTGCCAGAACGCGAAACCGCCGACTGTTTGCGATAACTCTGTGTCTGAATCTCAACAATCAAAGCATGATGCACCAAACGGTCAACCGCGGCGACCGTCATCATCGAATCAGCGAAGATGGCATCCCACTGGCTGAAGGGTTGATTTGCCGTAATCAGTAAGCTTTTGCGTTCGTAACGATGAGCAATCAGTTCAAACAGCACCGAGGTTTCTGCCTCGGACTTTTTGACATAACCCAAATCATCAAGCACGAGTAGGTCAAAGCGGTCCAGTTTTTTGAGCAATGGTTGCAGTTGCAATTGCAGCTTGGCTTGCTGTAGCTGTTGCACCAGTGCCAGTGCAGAATAGAATTTGACCCGCTTGCCAAACTCAATCATGCGACGTGAGACCGCCGCCGCCAAATGAGACTTTCCCACGCCCGAAGCGCCGAACAATAACAGGTTTTCGGCTCGTCCTAGCCAAGTCGGATCATCCACCAGTTGCATCAAGGGTGCGGGGTTGAAGTTGGGGCAATGGGAAAAGTCAAAGTTGGAAACCGTTTTGCCGCTTGGCAGTTGCGCTTCGTTTAAGGTTCTTTGCAGGCGGACACTCCAGCGTCGTTGAGCCTCCAATTCGCAGAGAGCCAGCAAGAACTGAGCGTAAGACCAACCTTCCTGCATCGCTTGAGCTTCGAGCGTTTCCCAATGAGTGAGCATGTGGGACAGGTGCAACCGTTTGAGGTGGAGGCTGAGGCTCTGATACGGGCTGGTCATGGGTTGTACCTTGCAGGAGTTGGTCATAAGTCGCCAGGGGGTGTTGGGTGATGGTGAGACTGGGCACATTCAGGTTGCTCAGTAATTGAAACTGCTGCCGGAGCCCTGCGAGCGTTAAGGTTGCAGGGCTCAGTTGCGCTTGAAGATAGTCTGCCACTACTGTTTCGTTGTCTTGGGTCGCCGCAATGTACAACGCTTCCACCAGGAGGACAGCGGCACTGTCGAGGTCAAATTGCGCTTTCAGTTGCTGCCAAAGGTCACGCCAGGTGTCATTGGGCAAGAGCTCTTGTTGCCAAGTACAGTACAAAAAGGCTCTGGGCTTGCGCCGCAGTCCCTCTGCAACATGACGGTAATTGATGCTCCGGGTGCGGCGTTTCGTTTGATCTGTGACACGGATGCGCGGCAGTGCCACCACCAACTGGCGATTGAGATAGCCCAGAAGCCGGTCATGATACAAATGCCATTCGAGTTGGCGTCCAATCAGGCGGGCTGGAACCGTGTACAACACGCAGCGCACATCAACTGTGCTGCGACAACTGACCGTTGCGGTGAGCACTTCATAGTCTGGAACACGATAGGTCGGGAGGGGTTGGAGACACTGTTTCTCTTCCTCAATCTTGGCAGCGTGCAGATCGTTCAATTTGGCAATCGCCCGATTGATGACATCCTGGTACGCAGCAATGCTGTCAAAGTCACAGCTTCCACGCAGTAGGAGAGCCTGCTTAATCCGATTCTTCAAATGTCCGTGGGGTGACTCAATGGCTGCATTTTCATGGGCGATGCCTGTGTTGTTGCGGGTCGGCTGCAGTCGGTAATGATGGCACAGGTCATCATACAACCGAGTCAATGGCTTGTTTCGCGCCCCACCCATGTGACGATAGGCGGCACTCAAACTATCGGTCCGATGTTGCTTCGGGACACCGCCACAGGCAAACAGGGCATTCTGCAACCCTTCTGATAAGGCAATGAAGCTTTCACCCCCCTGAATAATTTGAGCGTACTGCCACCCGCTGTAAGCCAGTCGATAGTGGTACAGCAAGTGCTCAAAGGGCTTGCCTGCAATGGTGATCTCGAGACCTTTGAGTTCAGTGAAGTCGGACAAGCCCATCATGCCGGGTTCATGCCGGAGCTCAAACATGACCTCTTTGGCATTGCCATGCAAGGCTTTCCAGGCTGCCACCCGCCGTTGCAGCGTGCGTAGAACTTGCGGGTACTTGCCCGGATAATGCTCTTGTAGCCACTCAAACAAGGTCATGGGCTGCAGAGCAGGGGTGGCTCTGAGCATCGGTTCCAACTCGGACTCCCACACACTAGCCAGTGGATCAGGACTACTTCTCCAATCTCGGACTCGCCCTCGATTGGGTTGGTGGTTGCCCGCTTCGATGCGTTGCCCACTGCGGGCGGAAAAGCCAGCCAAGTTTGCGGCTTCAACTTGCGTCAAGCCCATCTCTCGTGCGTTCATATACACTCGAATTTGATAAGTTTCAATCTTTCTCGACACGCTCATCCACTCCCGGTCCAATCGGAATGGGTTCAGCGTGTCTTTTTCTTTGTCGCTAGACAATGAATGCGATCCGAAGGCTACGATCTAACCGACTCGGTCGCTGTCATCGCCTGACTTCCTCATTGTCATCTAACACTAATAATCACATTGTCTTATTAACTAAGATCGATACTGCTGGAGCAAAAGAAGAATTCCACTACCAGAATAGATTCTTAGACAATTGCCATTTCTCTTGGCAAAGCCAGAATAAACAACGCCAAGACAATGAAGCAGGACGAGAAATCACTGAGCACAAAGAACGGAACAACGTACTCCATTTGTTTATTCAGCCTGGTTCCCATCAAGATGCTTATTATATGGGAAGCGTGAATGTTTCCTCGATAACGGGTAATGCTCCAATGACAATCTCTTTTGAATTAACTCAAGCTGTTCCTGATTCGGTTTTTGAATCGCTTTCCACGGTCTAAATCAAGTCGGATGAGGAATTGCATCTTAGATTTTGGCTGTAGAATCTCGACCTTAAGCCTTGAGACAGCAATTTTGGAGCCTAGTACCTGAAGCTTTGACTTCGGAAGCCGGAACTTGAACCTCAGAACACGGAGTTTTGACCTCAGAGCTTCAAACTTCGACCTCCGAACACCAACTTTTGATCCCAGAGCTTCAAACTTCGACTTCGGAACACCAACTTTTGACTTCGGAACACGAAATTTCGACCTCAGAACCTCAACTTCCATGCTCAAAGCCGGATTCTTCGAGGTTAAAGAGAATCACAAGTAAGCGGGAATATCATCTTCAGTCAGGGTCTCCAGAACGATCGTGGTCAGATGGTGGTTCAGGCGTTTAGTTGCCTCACGGCGTTCTGCCTCTGACTTATCCTTCAGTTCCCTCAAACACGCTCTTACGGCTGGTGGATAGAGGCTAAATTTGCGTTCAAAAATTGCTTGATAGAGATCCTGATTCTGCAAAGCCAGTTCAACCCAGTAAAAGCCCTCCTCTTCGGTATACAGAGTCGCTGCACACCAGTAAAGGCGAGTCAAGGTATTACGGCTGAAGCCATTCAGGGAGGGCGTGCCTGTAAACCGACCGATCAGTGCCTCATGCTGATTCAAAACGCTGCGGGGATCATCAGGAAGCTGCCCGTGCCAGCGATACCAAACAAAATCTTGCAGGGGGGAGGTACAAAGCCAGTGCCAGAAGCGCATATCCACCAGAGTTCTACGCGGTAGTCTGTTTAGGGCTTCGTAGAGCGGCTTGACGAGTTCTCGATCCCACGCCGATCGCTGATTGGCAGGCAGCAGTTCACTCCCACATTTTTTAAGCAAACGATTAACGGTACGCTTCACCTCTTTGAGAGTTGCCTGACCATCAATTGGCTCCGTCAGCATTGAGTCCGGGTTCTCCAGCAATCTGTAAAGCCAGGGGCGGGTCACGGGCACAGTAAAGCGTCGTAATTCCTGAGCCATGTTATCTGCCTGCCTCCTTCAACAGATGCTCAAAGCCCCGGTATGTGTTGAGCTTCTCCTGAATCGCTTCTGGAATCCGCTGCACCAGCAATTCCTCTCTGAAGTAGTGATGACGAACGGAGTCCAGCAACAGATCGAAAGCGGCATCCCGCTGTTTGTCTGGAAAGAGAGACTCAATCCAGTCTTCCAGCACCAGGCGCTCCCATTCCAGCAACTCAGCGAGATCAGGCAGGCTATCAGAGTCTCCCGTTTCTGCCAGATGACTGATAGCGGTTGCCAGCAAAGATGTCCAGACTTGATGAGCGATCAGGTAGCTGGTATGCTCTGCGATCGCCGGATTCCAGCCTCGCACTGCTCGACTGTTCAGCACATCATACAAGCCCTCAACCTCAGAGTTGAGCCAGAGTTTCGGTTGCGGCTCCGAGTGATCGAGGGCAAACAGTTGAGACTTTTGACTACCCTCAAACTTCTTCCACTGAATTTTTAGCCTGTCGCGCTGTGGTGCGGGAGGTTCCCTGAACAGTGCCAGATGAGTTTTAGACCATGCCAGCCGCGCTCCCACATCGGTTGCATAGCCTGATAGCGATTCATCCTTGGCTGTCGTTCTGGCAAGCACTGCCTGAAATTCCGCTTTGCCTGCCCAATCATTGACATTCAGGCGTATCAGCGCCTCAAAAACCTGTCCATCCCCCACAAGCTCAAACGCCTTTCTGGAGCGTGATTCCATACTTTGTGCCACCAGCCAGAGCTTTGCAGGCGGATGAGTTCGCTCTGATTCATCAAAAACCTTCTCCCAAACCGCATCAGGGACGATCGCGGCTGCCCGAAGCTGAATTTCCGCACCGCTGCAACGGTAAACTGGCAGGCTCTCGTCACTCGCCTGTTGCTCTTCCCGCTCAGGCAGATCCAGATGCAGCAGCACCATTTCAGCCCCAGTGCGGTAGGGATAAAAGCTTTCAGCAGGCATCAGCGACCTCCCCTGCCCGGTTGAACTTCAATGCGTATACGAGTACGTTGCAAATCTGGCATCCGGCCACTGCCATGTACAGGTTTTGTTTCACCTTCAAAGACAATTTCCTGACTGGATGGCTGCACCACACACTCTGCCAGTTCAGCTTTGATTTGCACTGAGGATGCTCCGGTTGTCTGCAAATGGCTGATTAGCAGTTTTTCACCCTCCCCCGTTTCACTGTCGAGCCGCACCAGCAATGAGAAATTCCAGGGTTTCTTCAACGTCCCTGGCTGCGTGACCCGCCCGGAAAACCGCCACGTACCCTCTGCAAAGAAAGCCTCTAACCCCGACACTTGGAGCTTCTGATCATCCTGCCTGAGCGTCTTACCATTCTGGATAGCGTCTTTCCTGAATAGACGGGCAAGGGCTTCTGGCGCTTCGGTATCCGGGCGCACTTCCTGACCACACAGTTCAACGACGGCTTCATCCAGATCTTTCCAGAGTTTATCGAGGCGGCTTTTGGAACCTTTCCTGTACTCTTCCTGAAGTCGTTCCGTTGCCTTCCACTGATCATGAGACGGTGGCTCAGCGTCTTTCAAAAACATTTCCAGAGCGTCATCGGCTTCAGCAAAGCCCCTGGCATTGCCAGCCCGCAGCACCCCGCAGAAAGGAATACCGGACAGTTTTTTGCCAGGAGAACGGTACTCGACCACCATGCCCGATCCACGGATCAACGCAATGCGATTACCCCAGAGTGCGTCCTCTGAGTCATCCTCGCCCCGACTTAACCGAAAATTCAGGGCAGCTTCAACTTCGGGAGTTTCGCCTGATTTTTTAGCGGGAATTTTGAAGGTCAGTTCTTTTTCCGCCACCTCTCCCCGGTGAAAGGCTTTAGCAACCGTTGTGCCAGCAAGCACAGTCTGGATAAACGGTTCCAGTTCTTTACCAGGAATCGCTTCACCCCGGAAGCTCAATTCATGCCCTTCATACACTTCCGCTACTACCCTGAGCGAAGGCGTAGCCGAAATCATGCAATACCAGAACCATTTGGCAGCCGAGTGCAGGATCTCCTGGGCGATCGCCGCGAGAGGACGGGCTTCTTCCTGAGCAGGCTCGTGAAAGCCAACCACCATAATGGACGTTCCCGTACCCAACTGCACAGGACGGTACAGGTAGATTGACCGTGTAATCTTTTCTGCGGCTTCATCCCAGATTGAGACAGCCCGCTTACCATTGCGGACAGTTTCCGGCAGTCCATACCAGCCGGAGCCGTTCCACCGTGCCTGCTCTGTGTCATGAGAAGGTAGCTCTGTGCGAGCAAAAAAACGAAACTGCTGAGACGGCTCTCCCTCAAGACGAGAGGAAAACAGCACAGTCGATAACGTAGAAAACTGCCAGAGTAAAGCTTTACCAAGACCATAGCTGCCTCCCTTACTGGGTGCGTCTTTGGTTGTATCAAGGATATTGCGACAGAGGCTACTGAAGTTTGTACCGGGGGTATCTTCATCGCCAGTCAGTCCCTCCGTACCAGAGTCATCAATTCTTAGAATCGTCAGAGGATTGCTGTTCAGGTCGGCGATCGTATTTGCCAGCAAAGTAGACATAGCGGTATGACCCTCTGCCACTGCTTGCAGATGCGTGTGCAAATACTTCCAGTCGATCGTGCTTAGAAAGCGAGTTTTGTCGTCTCCCTGTAATTGCCTGAAGGTGAATTTCACCTCAGTTGGTGTCTGACTTGTTGCTTTTCTGGCATCCAGACTGTTCTGCAACACCTCCCGCACAAAAGTATCCAGTTCAGGCTTAAAGACATAAGCGGAAGGAATGCCCCCTGTGAATTGACCGGATGGCGGCACCGGATCAAAAATCCATTGTGGGTTATGTCTGGTGGGAGGTTTGGCTGTCATTACCGTTTAACTTGACTGGGAACAGTGCTTTCTCTACCGAATCATTAAGCGGAATTCAGGTGACAGAAGCAACGGGAAATAGATCATTTGTATCAGCCTACTTGGATAGAAGCAACAAAAATCCTTAAGGCGTTTAAAGCCAGTATTGTAATCATCAATGATATACAGATTTAGTGTCTTATATTCTCTTTCACACCATATGTAGCCAAGCCAGTAAGAATGTAGCCAAGCCGTAGGAAGGTGCAACGCGGCTACCCTAAGTTTTCTGGCTGTATATGCTGGCAGGAGCTTAGAGATGACTGACTCAGCAGTAATGTGGCAGGAACAGCATAAAGCTGGGCGTGTGAACATCACGACAAGTGCTCACACTTTATTGCTGTTTGCCCTCATCACTGGTAGGGAAACCCTTTTTGATCAACCAATCTTTGATTGCCTCTTCCAGCGCTATTGCTTGAGTCAGTTCCATTCGCACGCAGGCAACTTCAAACGCAATCTTTAAGTCTTTCGGCACTCTGCCCCGAATCTCCCTTATCTCCTTTGCCATAGGACTTTCCGTTTTAGTTCGGGGTTAATTGTGACACGGCAATTTAACGAGATCTCATTTGTGCGAAATTGCGCTTGTGCGATTGAGCGATCGTGCCGTAATATTAGCGATACAGTTCTGGCGTAGCTTCTTACAGATATATGCTTCCTGAAACCTTCTTTGCCCTTCCAGCAGAATTCCCACATACCTCCGCCTTTCCCAGGTTTCACCTGGGCGATCGCGTCCGCTTTGTCCCTCTTCCTACCGAAGATTACGGCATTATCGTCGGACTCCAATTCGTACCAGCGCCACACCTTCTGGGCTGGGGGTGGCGTTACACCATCTGGCTTGATCCCCAGTCACCCAGTCGTGCCTGGACTGACTCAGACCTGGTCTGGGAAGACGATCTGCAACGTTTCACACTTGACCCGGCTGATCCTTCGTTCCAAGAGCAACCTGCATGACCCCGCAAGCCTTAGGCAAACGTGAACTTGCTCTGCTGCACTTTTACTGTGGCTGTCAGTTCAGCATGACCCCGCATGAGTTCTACGCTCGCTGGGGCGTCACGCATACGCAAATCGCGCAGATTTGTGGCATCAGTGAGGCGTCAGTAGACCGCTGGTTTTCACACGGCAAGCACCGTCGTGTGGCTGAAGTCAGGCACCGCCGCAAGCTGGCAGAGATGCATTTCCTCTGGGAGCACTACGAGCGCGTGCCGCTAGAATTGGTCGCCCACATCTGCTCACCCCCACGCAATGGTCAAGTCCCCTCACCGTGATAGGAACCATTTCCCTTGTGGAGCCGGGCTGCTCTAAGGTAGTGGAACTCTGAACTCAACCCAGTGGCTTTGTGATTGAAATCTCTCTGGAAAAACGTTGTCTCCACATTGACCGCACGACAGGCGCGATCACTCAAGCTGCCTATAGCCGCTCTGCCATGAAACCGGAACTGCTAGCACGGTTAGACCAATTAGCTGCCCCCTATGCGCCACTGCCATCCTGGTCAGTCCATCCCAACACTATGCGTGCCCTGGTGCGGCGTTATTCGGAGCAGGCGGCTTTTTACCCCTTGGAGGAGATGGCTCAGTGGCTTGCCTACCAGCGCTACGGACTGTTCCTCCTCCCTGGGCACCAACCCCTGTTTTACTCACGCACGGAACATAAGACCCTTTGCCCGAATCGCAGTGCCACGGCAGCACTCGGCGAAGCCTGCCTAGGCTTGGTCATGCAACACCTTTATCACGCTCGCCTGTTAGCGAGACCCACTGCCGATTATCCGGATGCGGTCTGTGCTCATCCCGTAGACCAGACAATCTACCTGGGAGAGGCAAAAGCGACGGCGGCGCAGACAGTAGAGGACATTAAGCGTGTGATTGATAGTGAACTCCCTCGCTTTATTCCGTTTGTGCTCGCAGCCAATGCTCTCGACCACACCGCCACCAAAGTGTTGGGGCTACTGGTGGGGACAACAATCCTGAGCAGTGACCAGTGGCACTGCGCGATTTCAGAGGTACAGGTCTAAATTCTATGGTGCAAGCTCTCTCCGATCGTGAGTTTATTCTGCAACAGGTGGTGCGGCTGCTGCGCGAAAACACAGAGACTAGCAATGACAGCAATCTGGTGCTGCAACTAGCACTCACTGAACTGGTCAAGCAGGTGATGCGCGAATTGGCACAGGCGAGTGAAGCCGACCACCGCCAAGGAAAGCTGTTACAAACAGCGATCCAAACCACGACGCAACTGCTGGCGGCACGGGTAGAAACAGCTAGCGAGGGCGACCTAGCGCCTTATTTTGCCCGACTCTCCCGCTCGCTGCGCTGGGTCGCTAAAGAAATGACTGAGTTGAGGGTACAACTCCAACAAGCACGGGAGGGTGAAGTGATGCGTGCGCCCAAGGTAGTGGACGATGCTCCTGTCCCGTTTCAAATCACTGAATTGGGGACACGGGGTCAGCCAGAGGGCTTGCTTGCCACTCCCTTAGCAGACTGCCGTTTGCAGCGGGAGCGCGTCCGGCAGACTTACCGGGTGCGAGACAGCCGGGGCTATCCCTGGGAAGTGGCGATCGAGGGGATTACGTTCGTCGTTGAGGTCGATGGCAGCATTATCACTTTTCTGGAGGGCTTTCCTGACGCGGTGATTGAGCAGGCAAGAGCAGCCTTAGAGCAGCTCGCCCGTGACTTGTACATGCTATTGGAAGCTTGACGGAAGTTATGCCCGCCTAAAGGAAATAAAACGTTAATTATCCACCCAAAATTGTTAACTCTATAAACTGACACATACCAGATCCGTGCTCCTGGCTAGAACGTTCAATACAGAAACGATAGAGCTTTCAGTCCCGTAAACCGGGAAATGTGCCATGAGCCCCGACAGGCAGAACAGAGTGCCATTATTCGTCATGCTCACTTTCAGTCCCGTAAACCGGGAAATGTGCCATGAGCCTCTGGCATGTTGGCATGTGGGCTGTTAATGAACCCCAGACAACGCTTTTGACAAAGCAGCTCCCAAAAACTAATTTAGTCCTTAAAACCATAAATTGATAGTTCAACAAACATCAGGAGGAACCAGCAACGCCTTAAATTTTAAGGTTTTAAACAGTTTTGGCAGACCTTCTGAGAATGTTGAGCCTGCGTTGGTTTGCCAAAAACTTCCTGGTCTATGGAATCCGAATGTAATGCAAATGTGCTGTGCCCTCCAGGAAAGTTTGCCCCATCCCCATTGCCGTCTTGCGTCCAACCCCTGAAAAGAAGGCAAAGTGGGCTAAGATATTCGCGATTCTGGCTTGATCCGGATCGGGAAAGTGGTACTTAACCCATCCAACGGCACCCAACTCATTGATGTTGCCGAGCCTTAAACGCTGGGACCTGATCTCAAAGTCATGAATCACTCCATTCCACTGAATTTTAGAGAACCTTAGCCCTTGGGGAGCGAAGTTATCCCAACGGCGTTGTAAACTCCCGAAGACTGCATCAGGGAGCGGAATGGGTTGAGTGTATTGTCCCTGATTGAATTTAAAGTTGGTTGGAGACAGAAATCTGAGCGTCAGGGTCTCCGAGTGTGAAGGTCCTTGGGCAAGCAAAGCGTAGTCGGAAGAACGGATGAGCGGATCTGTGCCCGGTAGCAGGTTGATGTTTTTAATCATGAACGGGAACCCAGAAAGAACCACCGCACTCCTCCACCGTTCTAAGCCTTGCATCAGGGGCTCAAGGAGATTTCCTTGCAACAGTCTTATTTGGAAATAAAACTCCTCTCCTTTTTGTATGGGTCTGCCAGAATGTTTGCCGAGCAGCTCGGAGAGACCGATAGGCGATACCTGACTGTCATGAATGGCTTGAGCGAGTTCTGGTTGACTAAGATGGAACCATTCCATAACCTGGGAGTGAATCGCTCGACCGCATGAGGAGGACAGCTTTCCACTGTCCGCAGCCCTAAATAAATGACCAGAGTTTGTAACGCTGTGGATTTAAGACCCGGCAGTGAGAGCATTTGCTCCATAAGCAACTCCTTGCGGTAAATAGATTTGTCCAGGCAAATTCTTCAGCCAAGACCACTCTGGTAATTTAGACCAATGAACTTGTTTGGCAATTTTCCAGTAAGCGCCTGCCAGTTTTGCCTGACTGACCAAGCTGGCAGGTGGCATGACAATCCGGTTATAAAGCAACAACAGGGTTGATGGCGGCAGATCAAGAGGATTGAGGGGATGGGTGGAAATATACTCACCCGTACCCCGTCGAATTCCACTTTTACAAATGGGAACTGTCTCGACTCGAATCTTGGCTGCCCATTTGCCTAATCGTATCCAGCGAGGAATAGGTGTTTTGGCAGGAGCCATGATGTAGGTGATGTACTCACTGCCGACTGCCAGTTCTTTTGCCCGTCCATAGCTGATGGGGTAATTGCGATCGCCCCCTTCTCCTCCGGACTGCCTCACCTTCTGATGATAGAAGGCTTGAGAGACATTGAAGGTGGTGACCTGATATGACCACTGGAGCGGCATAGCGGGAAAAACATAGATTCCTTGCTCATTCAAATGCAGCAGATTTTGCTCATTGTGAGTGTCCAGATAACCAGGACGCTGGGCGTTCTCCCCCTCTAAGCGGTAGGGTTTAGGAATGTAGGTGCCTTCAAACAGCGCATAGCTAAGTGCCCAGTTGTGTAGGTATTTCTCTGTCTCGTAGAGGGTGCCCATCTCACGCGAGGCAAAGAAAACATTGTCGTGGAGCGTCAAGTGACAGAGGTAGAAAACCATGCGAATTCCCTTTAGCAAGAAGAGCCTTGCTTGGCTTTTTGCTTGGCTTCTTTTTTCTTTTCGAGGAAAAGTGCTCCATAGGTTTCGGCATAGGTTTGGGTTTGGAGGCAAAGCGTGGTCATAGTTCTTTGTAAACTGACTTCGTTCTGATAGATGCCAGTTACTTCTTCCAGTAGTGCCTCTAGCGCCACCCCAAAAACTGTTGTGCTGCGGCGCACTGGTTCTTGATCCAGACAAGCTTCTGCTATAGTGGCTGCCTCCTGCCGCAGTGCTGCCATAGGAACGTGACTGTCACCCTTTGCTTGTAAGGCATCGTAGAGCGCTTGTGTGAAATAGAGGTTACTGAAAAGCTCACCATCACAGAAGGCAATGCCGACCAAGTGATTGATCATCGTCCCAGTCCGCGATTCCTGACCACCATAGCGACGAGTGCGGAGCAGGTTGCCCAACACGTAAATGAATCCTTCAAAGGTCGGATCACGCAGTGTCTCAACACTGGGAAAGGTCACTTCCGGCAAGATGTGATCCGACCCGTTGATTGAACTTCGCATTTCTCCCTTCTCACTCATCGTGCCATTTTCAGATAAGGCATTGAAGGTAAAACTGCGATGAGAGACTTCATAGGGGCTGAGGGAGAACGCCGAATCGGAGTAAACCTTTGAACGTTCTGCCCCTTTGTCTCCAACACCAAATCCATAGATAATGCAATCAGGGCACTTTTTGCACGCTTTCTGACTGTTGTACTCGCAAAAACTGTCTTCGCCTTCCACAGCACTGGTTAACGCCAGCGATCGCAACAGTTGTCGTCCAGCCAAGCGTTCGGGTGTCACCTGCTTGCGTTTGAACATAACTAGACGGTTAATTGATTGCCTAGATTTCTCATTTTCAGAATTTAAGCCTGCTTGAGTGCGAGTCGTGTTGAGAACACCATCCGTTTGGAAGACTGGAAAGGACTGGCTATGACGCAACACAAAGAAGTGAACATATTTTCCCGATGCCAGTCGGGGAAAAGCCGTGTGAAATTGAGGTTTCAGTTCTTCCAGCACACTCATAGCTATCCTCCCCCATCCTGCTCTTATGTTTTGGGCTTCTCCTGCATCGCTAATAGACGATAGGCAAACTCAGCACCCGACTTAATCCGATTGCGGTGTTCTTGCAAAAGGGCACGATCGCCCTTGTATTGCCCCAGAAATAGATCGTTAATACAGGTGCTAACGAATTGGCGAATTGCCTGAATTTCATTTGTGACACGCACCTCAATCGATAACGATTTATCCATGATGAGAGTGCGTTTGTAGGGTTCCTGCCGTCTCAAAGCATCATGCAGTCGCCCCGATGTTTGTAAAATCAGGGTTTCGATCGGGACATCACTAGGGGTTGAAAGAATATTTTCTAAAACCTTTGACAGGGGAAGAACAATAGCATGGGTCGATTTTGCGACATGGACTCGGTAGAAGGTGCGATATTCCTGAACCAATCGTTGAGTCAGTTCAAGCTGCTGTTCCATGACCGAATCTCCTGCTGCCCAAATTTCGGCAAAACGCCAGTATTGTTGAACCTTTTCATTGGAAAGACTTTGAAAATGGGAGTGGGCAAGGCTAAAAATGGCTGAGATGTCAGTCGTGATCGCTTGCACCGTATCAGGGAATGATTGCCAGCGAGGATCAGGGCGACGCGCCTGACAGTCTAGGTGAATACTGTAAGCAACGAGTAAGCGATCGAGCCAATCATTCAGGTGTTTGACCTGTCCCTGTGCTACTTCCTCCAAATGAATACTGGTTGGAAAACCCAGTAGATTCCAGAATGACACGGGTCCATCCATCTGTACTGTTGCTGAGAACTCCCTGCCACTGTTATGAGGTGGTACAGAACTGGCAGTAGCCACGACCTGGATGCCTAGCATTAGTGGGAGCACGAGTGCCAGAAACGCAGGTTCAACCCAGGCATCCGTCATAGTTTTACCCTTTGTGACGGTGTAAGTCATCGCGAGGAAAGGGAGATCTGCCTTGTCCTCCTCAGTGGGGTTGGTAGCGGTTCTTAACCAGGAGTAAAAGCGCAGTGTATTGGAATCCATCCCATGTTCCTGCCAGAAGCGACGGACCTCCCACAAATTGACCCGTTTCAGTTGGTTGACTAGGAGACGAAGGACTTTTGTGACTTGGGGCGCGTGGACAAAAGTAGGAAAAAGGTACAAAAATACAGGTTGTTGCTCTTCCAGTTTGCCTGCGGGCACTGACCAGAATGCCTGTCGCAGGAGCATCTCCAGTGACCAAAGTTTAGAAATCCCTCGCTTCAACTGTCGCCCTCCCAGGGAATTTTTGTTGCTGTACTGCTGCGCCTTGAAGAGGACAGCGGCATCCATCTGGTCTTCGGACGCAAATTCACCCGAACTGAGAGAACAAATCGGTTGTTGAGCAGCTTGTGTCTTAGCAGCCATATACGTCGCCAGTTCATGCTGGAAAGATGGCACTGGGTTGTCCCACCCCGGTAACTCCAAGTATTGAGCCAGGTAATCATAGAGAACCTCACGGGTTAAGCTGATTTGGGCTAGAAGTAAGTGCTTCGCTTCAGCCCAAGTTGCTAACTGATTGGCTAGCTTCTGAAGTTTTTCTGTTACATCTTCCAAAGTCAGCATGGGGTTGCTGGCAATATAGTAAGCGGCAGCGTAGTACCATCCCCACCTGACCCCTCCCAAAGTGATTTGGGTCTGTGCCGGAGTCACAGCAGTTTGAATACCTAGTTGTGCAAGCACCCAAACGAGGAACTCAGCATTGGTTCCAAAAAATTCCTTTTGCAGAAAGATGATAAATTCGGCGACGCGATCGCTCCTCAAGTCGGCACCATGAGATACATACTCCCGCTCTGCGGGGCTGAGATTCAGCCTTGCCAAGCGCTTAGGCGTTACGGGATCGTTTCCATTTTTGATCGTTGCGGTGACGATGTTGGGCAGATTGCGAATTAACTGAGCGGGTGGGATAAGTTCCAGGCTTTGGGGTGACGCTTTCAAGCCTTTCCCGTCTCGCTTAAACCCGCTTTCTCCCATGATTAGCTTGGGAACCAGTTCGTTGCTCACTTGCTCCCAAACAGAGGTCTGTAACGCGAAGCGATCAGGTAACCCGCTCTCCGATGGTGCAAGATAAACAACGCCCTGAGCAAAGAACAGGAGCGGCTGCCAGTTAAGTTTTCCAGCAAAATGCAGCACGGCGTTGTGGATACTGTTGGTGAGCAAGCCGATGCCGTTACGGAGGCGATGATAGATCAAGGTGCGATCGATCCCCAACTCTTGCAGATCTTTCCGCAGGCGATCGCCCTCTGGTTTCGTCATAATGTCGGCGGGATCAGTAAGCTGGGCAGCGATTGTGCCATACGAGAGTAACTGACATAGGGGCAGTTTCAGACGATGTTCAGGAATGTTGCCGGTAGTCTTCCTGGCTGAAGTAGTGCTCTTTCTCTCAAGCTGGTGCGTGGTTTGAGAGAAAGAGACAAGCTCTGGCAAATACTCGCGCCACTCAGCCCAAAATGTATCCAGGGCGAGTGCTTCTCCCAGAGGACTGTCTGGTATCAGCAGAGAGATTGCCATTTCATTTTGATGAAAATTAGTGCAGTTCTGGAAGGTAAAGCCTAAGCAGAGCAACCGTTTCTCATCATCGGATAACGCAAGCTTTCGACTCAGGAACGGTAGCAAGTTCCAAGCTGCCAGCAGGCTATTCAGAATGTAAACCAGCAGGCTTTGATTAGCATCACTACCTGACTGCCTGACAGAAGTAGGTGAAAGCTAGCAGCAGCGGGAAAAAGGGTAGAGCGTATGAGAGGCTAAAGTTACCACACAAATAGCCCCATGCCCATGACAGCCTCTACCCAACTGTATGGTCAATTATTTGCCTTCCTGCGTCAATACTGCCGTGCTCAGGATATACGTCACCTCAAAGCGTTGGCATGGATGGTGAGTGCCTTAATCTGTAGCGGACAACTGAGTTTGCCAGCCTGGGAACCGTATGTGCCCAGTCGAGCGACCCAAGCGCAAAGTGTAGAGCGCCGCTGGCGACGGTGGTTGGACAATCAGCGGGTGCGGGTGAGCCGACTGTATGTGCCCTTGGTGATGGCGGCGTTAAGCGGATGGAACCATCATCGTCTGTATCTTGCTTTGGATACCACCGTCTTGTGGAACCGCTATTGCATGATTCACCTGTCCGTTGTTTGTTGTGGACGTGCAGTACCCTTGCTGTGGCGAGTCTTGGAGCATGATAGTGCGAGCGTTGCCTTTAAGGAGTACCAACCGTTGCTACGAAAAGCCCGGTGGTTGTTGCGCCAGCATGAGGATGTGATGCTGTTGGCTGACCGGGGCTTTGCCAATCACTCGTTGCTGGCGTGGTTGCAAGCAAGTCAATGGCACTACTGTTTACGCTTACCCTGCGATGTGTGGCTGCACGGTGCTAGCAAGTATCCTAGGATGGTTGGCAGTTTCTATCCACCCCTGGGCGAAGCGCGGTTGTACCGTCAGGTGCGGTTAGGGGCAGATGGAGTCTATCGGTGTAATTTAGTCTTGGCGACGGTTAAAGGAGCCAAGGAAGCCTGGGCAGTCGTCACCGATGAGTCTCCCTCATTGCAAACTTTGTGGCAATACGCGCTGCGCTTTCAAGTTGAAGAGCTATTTTTAGATAGCAAGTCAGGGGCGTTTGAGTTAGAAGATTCTCGGTTACGCTGTGAAGCCGCCTTGGAACGACTCTATCTGGTTGCGGCACTGGCGCTGCTCTATGCCACTGCACAGGGAATGTCCGTGCAAATCGCTGGGTTGCGTCAACAGGTTGACCCGCATTGGCGGCGTGGTATTAGCTATCTCAAGATGGGTTTGCGCTGGCTTCAGGGGGTTGTCCATAAAGGGCGGCAACTCCTGTGCCCCATCCCATTGCTTCCCCATGACCCAGAACCTTGTTTTGCCTCGAAGCAGGCTGAGCAAGATTTTTATGACCAGTTTTGGTTGACTCGCATTCGTTCCTTATCCTGCAAGCCTTGATCTGCCTTCCATTGATTAAGATGTGTCAGGCAGCTGATTGACTGACAAAACTCTTGAAACCTCGATTCTTGCGTAGGTTGGGTTAGCGATAGCGTAACCCAACAAAAACCAGGCTGTTGTTGGGTTTCACGCTGTTCAACCCAACCTACGGAAAAGATTTGTCAGTCAACCAGGTCAGGCAGTCAGCATCACTACTGCTACTAACTAGCTGCTCTACACTTGACCTGTTCGACTGCACATGAAATCCGTCCCTTGTCCTACTAAAGGTGGGAACCATTCCAAATACCTGTTCCATAGCTGGTAACACTGTCCTGATATAAGCAGGAAGCACCAAATCAAAATCGGGCGTTAGTGTTTGTAGGATGAGAGTTTGGAGAAGAGTCGTCATTATAGGTCTTGCGTGAGTTCAAGATACCGACAATTACCTAAATGCTACGGTCAAATTTCAGGAGAACTCAGAGAATCTATCTTTCTTCTGATTGATATTAAAGCTAGTTTCTAAATTCGTAAAGTACTAGTTTTTCGGTGGAAGCGCTTGAGAACTCTTATAGCTTAACAACCTTCAATAAACTGCTCCTAGTTAATGATTTCATAGGTGCCAGACCCAAAGGATTCAGGGAGCTCAAGCTTCTTAAGGATTACACCAAAAATTGGATCTCAAATCTAAATATACAAATTGTTACTGCTTGAAAATCATGCAAATTTGCTTAAAAATTATGCAAATTTGCTTGAAAATCATGCAAATTTATATCAAAAAAAACTTGACCTGCAAATAAAATAGTAGTAGAATTCGGTAAATTATTTGACAAGGAAGTATATACGAAATCGAAAATTTTATTCCAAGCGATGCTTCGTTCTTCAAAGTAATGTAATGAACTTGCAAATTCTCTTAAAACTTACACTTCGAATACTTTTGGAAGTGAGTCTTTATGTATATTGAACGACATTTTTTTTGCCAGTCGGAGCCAGTCTCCAGGACTCCCTTAAGCATCCCGTGCAGTCATAGAGCGCGTTTACTCCTCTCGACCATCGCGTCGAGTGCAGAGTAGTAAAGGCAACGTTTCCGGTAACTACCCAGTCAGAAAATGGGTGTAACTATCGTCCGATAGTTCTTTCGTAGTCTTTTCGCGTACTGGTGAGGGTAGGACTCACCGTATGCTTGACACAAAAATTTCGGCAATTGGAGCCAATCTTCATGGTGTGAGTTAATCAGCCCCTGCAGTAGGTGAGAAAAGCTGCTTCTCCACGACTTCTACTCGGCAAAGAGTTGAATAAGTTAAGAGACGGCATATCAGCGATAAACCAGAAACCTATGATTTCTGAAGCGTTAAACCCTTTAAATATTCCCGAGCGAAGCAGGCTCTATCATCTGGAGCCGATCGCGATCAGTACTCCATATGTTGAAGGTTTAATCAGCTATATCTGCCGTCTTGCCGAAGCACACTGTGTCTCTCCAGGGGTTCTGATCAAGAAGGAAATCTTGCCTAGCTTCAGGAAAAACTACAGCATTAGTACTGGAGACGTTTATGCCGTACAAAAGGATGGAAATGGCATCTTAGTATCTTCTATTCCTAAACCTGTCTATCGGCAAAATTCCAATGAATACGGGTTACTGGCTTGGCAATATCTGGAAGGGCTTAAGCCCTTGACGTTGCGGGAAGATCTAGAAGTACTCGTTATTCCTCCCGCTGCAAACAGGATTTTGGTAGGCATGACAGAACATGAGCTAGGACGAAACTTGAGAGCCTGGTGCCCAGAATGCTTTCAAGCTTGGCGAACTACTGGCTATCCCATGTACGAACCTCTCCTGTGGTCAATTGCAGTTGTTAATGTTTGCCCTATTCATCACAAGCCTTTGCAGTTCCACTGCCCTCATTGTCAAAAAGCTCAGCGCCACTTTACAGCCAGGATGTGTAGTGCTCGATGTTCTCAATGTTCTGGCTGGCTTGATGTTCGCTTGGAGAAGACGCTTGAGACAAAACTTTTAACTGCAACGGCTGGTTGACTGACAAAACTTATTGGGTAGCGCTTTTTCGTAAAGGATAGAAGAAAATAGAGAAAAGGCAGTTTCAAGTGAGCCGAAAGCCAGGATGAAACCTTACTTAATTTGTCCGAGTTGCGGGTCGGATGACATCATGAAAAATGGCACCACTCGTCGTGGTAAACAGAATCATAAATGTCGAGACTGCGGTCGTCAGTTTGTGGAAAACCCCCAGTGGCAACCGAAGGCGCAAGAGACCTGTGCCTTGATTGATCGCCTACTGCTCGAACGGATTCCCTTAGCGGGGATTGCCAGAGTCTTGCACCTGTCGGAAAGCTGGTTGCAGCAGTACGTCAATCAGTGCTATGAGCAGGTGGCCCAACAAGCCGAGGTGCTGCCGAAAACGACTGCTCGGTTGACGGTACAAATGGATGAGTTGTGGTCCTTTGTGGATGAGAAAGGCAACAAACAATGGGTCTGGTTAGCGCTGGATGTGGCGACCCGGGAAATCATTGGGTGTCATGTGGGTGATCGGTCGGCACAAGCGGCGCAAGCGTTGTGGGACTCCCTCCCTCGACGTTATCGACAATATGCTCGCCTTTACACGGACCATTGGGAAGCCTATGCCTGTGTCCTACCGAGTAAACGGCATTTTGCAGTGGATAAAGCTTCTGGGTTGACCAGCTATATTGAGCGGTTGAATAATACATTGCGACAACGCATTTCACGGTTAGTCCGCCAGAGTTTATCGTTCTCGAAGAAGTTAGAGAATCACATTGGCGCGATTTGGAACTTCATTCATCACTACAATCAAAAGCTTCGAGAGAACCTGCAACGGGAGCAAAGAGCTTCTTTTTCTCCATCCTTTACATAATGGCACTACCCCATTGATGGTAGTGCTATTTAGGAAAGGACAGGGGAAAGAGACCGATTGCGTGCAATTAGCTGCCGCCGTCGCTCGTTGTAGTGGTGAATGAAGTTCCAGATCGCAGCAATGTGATTGTTTACATCCTTGGAGAATGACAACGTTTTTCGTACCAAGCGCGACACTCGTTGTCTCAACGTATTATTGAAGCGCTCAATATAACTTGTTAAGCCTGTTTCCTTGCCGACGGCTCGATGACGCTTACTGGGCAGAGCCACCGGGTAGGACACCCAAAAATCGCTGTAACACACGGCACACTGACGGTAGACCGCAGGTAAAGATTGCCAAAGGGCTATCGCTGATGCTCCAGAACGGTCGCCAATGTGACAGCCAACGATTTCACGGGTCTCGACATCTAAGGCTAACCAAACCCATTGCTCGTTGCCTTTATGATCGACAAACGACCACAGTTCATCCATCTGTACCGTCAGTCGTTGCGGTGTTTTTGGTTGCACTTCCACCTGTTGAGGTACGCTCGCATAGTAAGCGTTCACGTACTGCTGCAACCAGCTCTGACTGCTTTGTAGGCTCCGAGCAATCCCCGCTAACGGGGTCTTTTCCAACAACATACGCTTGACCGTCGCTTGCGTGTCGTCACTAATACGTTGCCATTTCGGGTCTTCTACGAATTGCCGTTCACAGTCGCGGCATTTGTAATTCTGCTTCCCGTGGCGAGTAGTGCCATTTTTATTAATGTCGTTCGAGCCACAGTTTGGACATTGCAACAGCGGTTTGATCATGAGGCGAGAAGAAGCAAGCAAGTCTACCACTCTATTCTCTCTCGCTCTTTTTTCTACGTCCTTTCCTAAATAGCACTACCCATGTGAGTTGTTCGACGCTGTTCGCCCATCGGCATCTACTCACACGGATTCCTGAGTTTTTGGCACAGTACCCGCGTCTCAGCATTCAACTCGTACTGACGGATGATGTGATCGATGTGGTGAGTGAAAGTATTGATGTCGCAATTCGGATTGGTGAACTTGCGGATTCTGCACTAGTTACCCGTCGGTTAATTTCCGATCGCCGTATTATTTGCGCGGCTCCGGCGTATCTCGATCGCTATGGCACCCCGAAAATTCCCGATGATCTAGCCACTCATAACTGCCTCACTTTGAACGCCTACAAAACCACCTTGAATCAATGGCGCTTTCGCGATCAATCTGGACTGAGAGAAATTAGTGTCGGTGGAAACTTTACAGTGAGTAGTGGGGTAGCTCTGTATGAGGCGGTCTTGGCAGGCTTGGGCATTGCACGGGTGACCGCATTTTTGGCAAATCAGGCACTGCAATCCGGTCAACTAATTCGCCTCCTTTTCGAGTACGAAGCTGAAAATGATATCGGCATTTATACCATATTTCCCAGCAATCGTTATCTACTTCCCAAAGTGCAATGCTTTGTCGAATTTTTGGTCAACAGCGTTTAGACAATGGGGCTGCAAGAATTTAGAGCAGTGCCATCATAAGTAATTTAGAATGCGCCTAAGTAGCTAGGTGCAATTAAATATAAAACGCTTCAGTGTATATCCACCTGCTTGGCTACGAGCTTTCATCCCATCTATGACAGCAATCGCTAAATCGTACTCGTTATCAAACATCTGTCCTGCAATCTCATGCCTTTTCAGTTGATGCCACTGGGTCTCATAGGGCTTCGCCCCGCCCAAGGCGTACGGATTTATCTCCGAACAATAGGGCGGCAAAAAGAAAATAAATAATCCTTGTTCCTGCCAACGTGACCACTGTTGACGCACCAATAGACTGGTATGGAGAGAGCCATTATCCTGCACAACCACAGTGAGACGACCGGTTTGTGCCAAGGTGTGTGCGGCTTTGTCTGCCAGCCAATCCAGCACCTGAATGTAGCTCTTGCCCTTGAAGCCACCTTGCGCTAAGGCAGACTCGAACCGTGCTCCCGGTTGCCACAGTCCCAAAATACTCATCCGGTTGCCATAGCGTTTGGGGGTTTGTTCCAGCCGTTTCTGCACGCCCATCCGACTAGAGCTGTAGCTCACTGGACTCCAGAGACAGAACCCGGCTTCATCGAGCTACTTGCGTTCAAGATGCCCCTCCTGCGCGGCTAGCTCTAAGGTGTCTAAATCCGCCTGCTTGTGTGCTTTTTACACCGGGTCTTGTTTCTTTCGATGGCTCTGTCGAGTGCGTTTCCAGCGGTAGGTTTTTTTTGAGCAGTCGGCGGAGACGGTCACTACTCAAAGCCACTAAGCGCTCTTGTTTGAGCTTCTTAGCTCATTGCAGACTGTTATAGGTGCGGGGTTCATGCTCTAAACACGTCGTCAGATCGTCCAAGTCTGAGGGTTGCCACTTTGGTTTTGCTCCCCGTCCTGGGGCTTCCCACAGTCCGCCTAAGCCCCCTTCCTCCCAGCGTCGCAGCGCCGCTCTGGGTTGTCGCCGTGCTCTTAGTTGTCATCGTGGTGGCGCAGCCTGTGCAAAGCAGTATCCAGGCTGTCATTGCCGAGCTTAGTTGTCGTTTCGATCTTAGTTGTCGTGGTGTGGGTGCTTTGAAGCCCTACTCCAAGCACCCATACCTCTCTGCGTCTTGAGTTTGCTTGCCTCACTCAAGGTTGTGATAGGTTCAATCGCTGTTTCGATTTCTCTTTAATTGCTTTACCGTTTGTGACTGATGCGATCCTACGAACCCGTCAAGTAGTTGTCGTCTTTTGAAGATGTAGTTGACATTTGATAGTAAGGTTACAGGCTGAAGCGCTGTCCGGTCAGCACTGACTTTACCCTAAACGCGATCGACTGGCAGGAGGCTAAAACCAACCAACCAGCCAAACCAGCAAGGCAAGACCAACCCTCACCGACCCCCCAACCAACCCAAGAGACCAGGACCGTTAACACGCAGGGCGTAGTCTCAACGGTCATCCCATGTCACAACCATCACCCAATCAACCACTCACAGAGTCGGAAGGACTCCCTGAAGGCATCCAGTTACTGCACTTTACTGTCGAGTACTTCCAGCCCTCAGGGGCGTACTACGGCGAAGGACACTTTGACCTGTCAGTGCTCTTCATGCGAGGCAGCACGGTTCATATGCCAGACGTGGTGAAACACCTGCAGCAGTTCCAGGCAGCGCTGCCCACAGGCAGCAGTCTACCGGCTCTACGACCAAGTGAAGGCAAGGACTCCGCTGCTCACAGCCACGACGACGGCGGACTAGAGTAGCGCACCAGACACTCACTCGCAGGAGGGCACACGCTCTCGCTGTGAGTGTTTTGAGAGTGACGACCGACAGCATCTTACCAGTCTTACAACCCCTTGACGCTCTGAAACCCTTGCAGAATAGGCATTTGAGCAGTGGGCCGGGTTTGCTTTCGACCCCTACCCGAACGTAGGGCGAACGTAGGGCGAGAGCAGATATTAGCTAAATATCATTGCTGAGTGGCGAACGGGAAACAGGGTAGCCCGCCATAAAGGCGTTTACAGGGTTGGCAAGCGTTCAACCGGGGGGATGGCAAAAAGTGTGGCCGTGACTCAAACGGCATCAAAGGCAGAGACAGAGCGACTTTCACCACAGAGTTGGAGGCATACCGCAGCCCTCACGCCGACAACCCCTCCTCCCAAAGCAGGGCAAGCCAGCCAAACACCCCGCACCCCACTCCAGTGTCCTGGTCTTTGCTAAACTTTCACCAACGCAGGCATACTCGACCATGAATACTGAAGAACTCACGCAAGTTGTCACCGCCCATCAAAGCGCCGTCTCACGGCACGATACCGAAATGGCAGAAATTCGCGCCATCTTAGCCGCAACGGCACAGCAGCAGACAAAGAACACACAAGCGATCGCACAACTCACAGCAGAGCAACAACTCAGCAGACAAGATATCAAGCAACTTACAGCCAGTATCCTGGACCTGAGAAACTCAGTCGCCAACTATATCCAAAACCGCTCTGGAGCTGCATAACGCTCATAGCGATGCCCCTTGCCCTTCCTGTCATTCCTTGCGGCAAGGGCTTTTCCTTGTTTCACACCGCAGCGGGCAAGACCCCACAGCGGCAGGTCAGGCACAAAGAGCCGCAGACTGGCTCCTGTCTCAAGCTGGGATGAGTCAAGCAGCAGAGGGCACCGAGTACAGCCACAAACCACAGCAAAAGGGCACTGTGAGAATGCTAAAGCAGTAGTGTGGCTGTACTATGGAAGTTCCTCAAATCACAAGCGATCGCTATGCACGTGCTGCACGTTGTACTGGTCTATCCGCCTGGACAAGCACCACCTGATGTGGAGCCAGCACCAGCAGAAGCACAAACGTCGGGGTTGTTTACACTCTATGAGTTCCAAGTTTCAGAGACCATCCCGCTTGTGGGTGAGAGCCGAGACCTGGCGTTGGCTGGTCAGTGGGTCGTCGTGGTGCAGGTCGAGTCCTACCAGCCGCAGCAAGCCAGCGCGTTCACTGGTTTCCACACAGTCGTTTGCAGTCAAGATGGGCAAATGCCACTCCGGTATCAGTCTGAGCCCAACGAGACCAGTGTCTTGTGCCTCGCCATGCAGAATGGTGACATTGTGGAGGAAGAACCCGGTCTGGCTGCTTATTGGGTGGGGTCTGAGCACGCCATGCCACAACCATCCCACAACAAAACTGTGCACCAGTTCCATCCCCAAGACAGCCGCTCAGGCAGTGGCTTTGCTGTCGTGGCGATTGTTCAAACCCATGTCGCCGCTGTCGCCGCTTGAAGGTCACGCCTCGCCACAAACCGCTATGAGTCCCTCGTAGTCAAAGCAGAGCCAGACTTTCACCACAGATGGTTAGACTCACAGCCCCTTGACCTGCCTCCTTTCCCTTGCTGAGAACAGCAGAGTGGTGCGGCTGGTGTGCCATTCTGGTGAGAGTCAGGCAGCAAGGGTGTGATTGATGGTCAAGCGGCAAGTGAGGGCGTTCACTCGTGTGTGCGGAGCACGTATCGCCCATGCCTTTCAACGAGTCAGCCTCCAGAACTGGCTCTTGCTGGTGGTGAGTGCGGCTGTCCTGGTTGTGTTAGGAGCGTGGCTGGTTGGCTGGGGTTTGAGAGTTCGATATGATTTCACGGTTCTTCTACAGGGCCCGACTGAGGCGACTCAGAAGCAGTTCAATGCCTCACTAGAGATCACGAAGGCGATTGTGGGAGGATTGGGCACCTTAGCCACGATCGTGGGTGGCATCATCTTGTACCTGAACTTCAGGGTGGCGAACAAGAATACAGTGCTGACCGAATCACGTCTCGTTACAGAACGGTTCTCGAAAGCAGTGGACCAGTTGGGCAGTGACAAGCTGGAAGTGCGGTTGGGTGGTATTTATGCCCTGGAACGCATTGCCCAGGACTCCGCTCGTGACCACTGGACGATTATGGAAGTGCTCACTGCTTTTGTGCGGGAGCAGTCGCCTGTAGCAGCAAACACAAGGTCACAAGTCAAACGTTCCTTTGTCGAGGAGGCGTTACAACCGGAGGTGCCAAAGGATGAACCAGCGTCAGTCACGCAGGATGTGCAGGCAGCGTTAACGGTCATTGGCAGACGGGAGGTGAAGAACGACCCAGAGGGTAAGTTTCTAGACTTAAGCCGCAGTCACTTGAGTGGTGCCAACCTCAGGGGCGCCATCCTCAATGGTGCCATCCTCAGAGGTGCCAAGCTCAGGGATGCCTACCTCTACAATGCCGACCTCGAAAGTGCCGACCTCAGGGGTGCCAACTTTAGTAGTGCCATCCTTTGGGGTGCCAAGCTCAGGGATGCCTACCTCAAGGGTGCCAACCTTAGTAGTACCTACCTCACCAGTGTCCAAGGAATGACAGAGGAGCAACTCAATAGCGCCAACCTCTGCCAAACCACTCTGCCCGATGGCACCATTAGCGATCGCGACTGTGAAGCGTTGGGCATCACTCCACCCACTCCACGCCCCAACAGCAACCCACCTTAGTAGTACAATCGTGTGACCCTCACCAGCCCGACCGTGTGAGCAGAGAGATCAGCACCGCTATGACGCGCTTTGACCAGAAACCCGCTGACCATATCCCGCTTGAAATCATCCCACTGCTACCACGAGAGGGCGTGACAGCACCAGCACTCAGACCCACACCAGACAGAGGCACCAAGCTTCCTGACGTGCGCTCGCGCTTGATTGATGGCTTCCTCAGCAGCAGCAGCTTCAGAGCGAATACCAGGCGGGCTTATGCCACTGAGTTAAGCAAGCTGTTGGTGTGGAGTGATACCCAGCTAGAAGGCAGAACACGGCACTGGCAGGACTTCACGGCACGCGATCTGGCACGGTATAAAGCCCATGTCAAAGCCCTGAAGACGGATGCCGCTGGGGTCTGTATGACAACCAGTGTGAATGCCAGTCTCACTGCCATCAAGAGCTTCTACAAGTGGCTGTGTGAAGCCCGTCCAGAACTCATCACGCAGAACCCTACAGTCGGGCTGAAGTTTGAACGGGTCCCTTTACCCCCAGCACAAGCTATCAGTACCCAGGCCTTGCAATGGGTGTGGGCAGCACTGGAGTATGGACAGCACAACCCACCGCGCGATCGGGCGTTGGTCTCTCTGTTGAGTCATGGACTCAGAGCCAATGAAGTGGTCAGTCTCAATCTGGCAGCGTATGACCAGGAGCAGTTGTTCTTAGCGAACACGAAGACCTACAGACCCCGTACCGTGCCGCTAGAAAAGGCAGCACAGCAGGCAGTCAATGACTATTTAAGTTGGCGACAGGCACAGGGAGAGGTGTTGGGGCGTGACTCACCACTGCTGTTGGCGCATGGCAATAAACCCCTGGCACGACTCACGTATAGCGGGCTGTATGCGGCCGTGAAACGGTTGGGGTATGCGGCGTTGCCGTTGTATGTGCAGTCCTGGTTGGATGGTCAGCCGCATGAGTTTGATGGGAATCTGCTTCAGTCCGCAGTCAAACGGCTCCATCACAGGGATCTTAGTACCAGCCGTGCTCTGATGGCGTTATTGCCCCGTGAGTGTCAGCCCATCATCACGGCACTCAGTGAGCTGCATCCGCATCAGTTCCGGCATACGTTTGCGACGACGTTGATGCGGGAAGGGTTAGACCCCACGTTTGTGCGGGTGCTGTTGGGGCATACGTCTGAGCAATCTACGAAACGGTATACGAGAGCCATTGAAGGAGAGGCAGCGATCGCAGCGTTTAAAAGGATTAAGGGGGAGTAGGGGAAGGTAGAGGGCTGAGGGTGTGGGGAAGGAGAGAGGTTTACCACAACGTACCTCGACTCTCCAACCAGAAGGAGAGAAACACCTGTCAAGCCATCAAACCAGCACCAACAACCAGGCGCAGAACCAAACCATCAGACCATCCAGCCATCAGACCAAAGCTAGCGTCTTGTGGAAATGTCTGAGTGATCGCCGGGGCTGTCTTCAAAGATGGCGCCTCTCTCCATCAGCTCTCGCTGCATAGCTCTATCGATACCTTCGGTTGCCTTAAACCTCGTCCCTTCGACGATAACGCCGCTAAGGTCGGCACCTTTGAGGTCGGCTCTGCTGAGGTTGGCATAGCTGAGGTTGGCAAACCAGAGGTCGGCACCCTTGAAGCTGACGCCCCCGAGATTGGCACCGCTGAGATTAGCACCGTTGAGGTTGGCATAGCTAAGTCTGGCTTCACTGAGGTTAGCGCCATTAAGGTTAGCACCTTTGAGGTGGGCAAGGGTGAGGTTGGTACTGCGGAGATTGGCACCACTCAAATCACTTCCAGGCTTCAGAGTAATGCCATGCAAATCACTCCCTACAAAGTCTGTGAGGGGATTCAGTCCCAGTATCGCTGCCAGCTCAAAGAAATCATCACTATCACCGTTTACCACCTGCTCAATGGCAGCTTCCAGGTCTAGCGCATCGGTATCGACAAGGGTTTCATTGTCAGCCATGATGCCACTCCGTCTTGCATAAGCCGTCTTTAAGTTGAGGGGCAATGTGTTTGAGCGCGATCGCTCGTTCAATCAGTGCCAGTTTGTTGCGGGTGATATTCGGTGTCAGAGCATACTTGCCCCAAGTCAGACGCACGTCTTCAGCACGGACCGACAAGTCAGCAACTATTTTATGTCGCTCCATTATCACGAAATCAGGACGAGTCGCTTTAGGCGAGGAACGTTCGATCAGCGCAGACTCCGCAAGGGTATTCTGCGGCTTCTTCTCTGGAAGCTGATCCAGAGAGACTGTCCCCAGCTTCTCACGGGTCAGGGAACCTTGCAGCACCGGGTTGCCATCCTTCACTTCAAAGATCCAGGTAGGACAATCTTCATCGCCTGTAAAGTGAACTTGAAAGCGCTCCGTCGTCACCTTCTCAACGGTCTTACCCGACTGCTTATAACCCACCGTCCCACTGCCTGTCCCACTGGTTTTCTCACCCACAGTGCCTCCTAGCGTTGCGCCCACTTGAGCTTCTGTTGCCCGTTCTTGCTGCGTCTCTACAGTCACCGAGCGTTTGAACGGAGCACTCAGGGCGACTTCATCCAGTGGTAAGCGGCAGTCCGTCAAAGTGAAGTCCAGCTGACACCGTGTGACGCCAAAGGTTGCCTTGCCAGATGGGATACCCAACACTTTGGCACCGGGAATGTCCATCGTCTGTTCCCCGCTGAAGTTGATGGTCAGGCTCATCGCCAGCGGTGGATAGGGACTCTTGCCATTGTCCGCAGCTGGATTGGGTGGCAGGGCAAAAGGGTCTGCGGCAGCCGTCTCTACTGTCGCTGAGGCTTTGGACTCCAGGTGCAGCTGCAACGCCACACACCTGGGAAAGCGGTTGTTTGTTTGGGGTTGTGGGAAAGTGGTCATGGGCGCGGGATGGGAGACAGCGGGCAAACTATCGCCATGATGTCACACCCCACAGAGTGCTAGCCAGAGGGAGTCAAGCTAGACCGGGTACGGACCACATCAGAGAGCCGGTCAGGTCTATTCCCACTGTAGAGTCCACACATTCTCCCTCACACACACTGACCCTGACCAGAACAGCGTCAACCCAACCCCACACCCCTGAAGCAGACACAGACACCCAACAGCAGAGTCAAACAGCGGTCACCCAGCACCTGCTGCAGCAAGGAAGGCGCTCAGAGAGAGGTTACCACGGCATTGCTTTGACCGCAGTCCTTCACTTTCCCACACTCTGATGGCTTCGCGGCAGGCTGGCTCGTTGCCACTGAGAAGTTAAGGCCAGGTTTTTCTCTAAACATTTGGAGAAAATTGTCGTTGAGGACAAGACCCCTCAAAACCGAGAGTCGCACTTGTGGGGTAATTGAGGGAACTTTGGGGCAAAACAGGGAATTTTAGGACTTTTGAGGACAAAACAGGACACTTTAGGACAAAGTAGGGAATTCTAGGGAATTTTAGGGCGCTTTAGGGAACTTTAGGACAAAAAAGGGACAGCAGCAGCACCTTAGCAACTCAGCTCACAGTCCTCAAAGCCACAAAAAACCCGACCAGTCACGATCTGGTGATATTTCCCCTGTTGCAGACAGACGTGTATCGGCTTAGGATGCCCAGAGTCCAGTTCGTGTCACGGCCCAGACCCAGAACAAAACTAGCGACAGTGCTGTGTGCCATTGCTCTCACTAAAACAGAGTGCGGTGAGAGCAATGGCACACACTAGAGTGAGGGGTTTGAGTAGTAGGCGATGCTGTTGGCGACGGTACAAGACTGCCACCCGCGCTGGTTTTCACCGCCCGTTTTTCGACTGCACAACCATGCTGCCGCACCACCCCGTAGCGACATCAGTAAAACTATTTTAGTACACTTGTTCTATATACTAAAACGCGGTACAGTCAATCCGGCTCATGGGTTTACCCCCGCTTCCTCGCCTTCACTACACCCTGGTGAAGGCTTCTTGGCGTTTTAGTAGCGTTCAGCGTGGGTGAAAATGCCGCTCGCAGTACACTTGGGAGCCGCGATCGATCGCGCTCTGACAAAAGACGACAGCGACGCTCTGCAACCGCAACGGCTGGCGACTCTAGCTCAGGGCAAACCGAGGCGGACTTGGGAGCACCAGTGAAAAACCAACCCTTGCCAAAAGCCGACGGCTGCGGTGGCGACTCCAACCCTTTACCGCATCTGCCACAGGACTAAATCGATCATCTTGATTGTGCTCAGCTTCGACTGTGGATAAACGGCTTGAAAGCGCGTCAGCAGCGCCTTGCCTGTTGGCGATTGGGCAAAATGATGCAATTTCGTCGTTAACTGTGCATACACGTCAACGATCGTTGCCTGTCGATCAGCTGCATCAGCTCTGGGCAAGGTTAGCCCAGCCTGTGCTAAAACAAACTTGTCGATCACGGGCAAGCTTGGATCAAGCGTCGCTACTAACTTACTGGCAAAAGAGGCTTCGACCTGTCCCGTAGCGTCAAAGAGCTGAGACAGCGCCGCTTCAAACGTGATTGGAGCGCGCTTGGCACTCTCTAGCAAAGCAAAATAGGGAGACTGCCACAGCACGCTTCTCCTGACACGGTAGAAACCGTTATACCTTTTTTGAAACTCCCTCGAAGCGGCAACATCAAACTTGTCTAGATGTTCTTGCAGCCAACAGTACTTGGTGAGACCTGGTTGTACCTTGGGTAGAGCTTGCTCAATTTGTTGACTGGTTAACGTCAGTAGCATTGAGTCAAAACCAACGCGATCAGTCCTTAGTGTGCCCTCATGGCAAGCATAAGCACGCCTCTACTGCTTGCCGAGCCGCTTTTGCTTCAAACGGTCTTGTCCAGGGTCAAGTCATCACTGCTCTTGCAAAACTTGTCTGTAGTCGCAGCACCTCTACCCCCAGCGCCAATGGTTGCACGATCGCTAACGGCAGGTGACACTGAGGGAAAGCAACACCAGGCAAGAGGGTTTGATGGCTCTTAACAGTGCCCCAGCAGGGGCAGACAACGCGGACGCGGACAAGCCGTCACTGTCTAAAGTCTTAGAACAGAATATTCGCACGCTCGCTTATCTGCGCTTGCAAGCCTCGCGCTCACGCGGTGTGCAAGACTGACTTGCGGATGCCATCACCACCTTCTCAGGTCGGTTGGTGTTCGTCTATGTCCACATCGTGTGGTTTGGTCTTTGGATTCTGCTCAATACAGGACGTATGGGAGTGCCACCCTTTGACCCGTTTCCTTATGGACTCTTGACAATGGTGGTTTCCTTAGAAGCGATCTTCCTGTCTACCTTTGTCCTCATTAGTCAGAACCGTCTGAGCGAAGCAGCGGAAAGCCGCGCTAACTTAAGCCTGCAAATTGGACTCTTGACGGAACACGAAACCACACGCGTGTTGCAAATGCTCGATGCCATTCAAGACAAACTTGGCATTGAAAACCATGAGGAAAGCGAATTGGCAGACTTAGAAATGGAAACGAAACCGGAAGATGTCCTCGCTGAGATTGAACGTCTACAACGGCTAGTGTTCAAGCAAAAGAGACGAACCTAAACTGAAGCCTGCCATCACAATGCGAGCACATGCTTCCGCATCAGACAACGCCTGATGGTGCTCTAACTGAAGACCCAGATACTCACAAACATTGGGCAGCTTTGTGGGACGAAGGTTCCAGGTTTGACGAGCCAGTTGCACCGTACAAACAAAGGGTTGTGGCGGTCGCGCCATGCCGTAAAGGTCACAGCAAGCGTAGAGCACGCCCTTGTCAAAGGCAGCATTGTGGGCGGCTAGAAAAGCGGCACCCTGCAACAGGGGCTGGATTGCAGCCCATCGTTCACCGAAAGTCGGTTGGTCTGCCACATCCTGCCATCGAATGCCGTGGATGTGGGTGAACCGGAAAGTCGCACGAGGCGGACGCAGCAAGTAATGCACCCGTTGCACAATGCGATCGTCTTCCACGCGGATTAAACCTACAGAGCAGGCACTATCGCGCCCGTGATCAGCGGTCTCAAAACCTAAGGCAACAAAGGTCGTCATAAGGCAGTGATGGCACCAACGGTCAAAGCGAGGCTCGCCTTCATCATCATGCCCAAACGAAGCGTGCTTTTGCCCAAGCAGGTGGTTTTAGTCTCGCCACTCTGGTATTTGCTGATCATGCTTCAGTCTTACCTGTTGCAGCAGGATGGCTGTAAAGCAATCGTCCAGGCTGGGCACACCAGTCGTAGCTAACAGTCCCGGCAAACTGGCACAGGCTTCCTGTGTGAACCGTACAGGCAGGACTGGATTGAGCGCCCGTAGATAAGCTTCCTCCCACCAGCCTTGCACCCGGTCTTGAGCCGACTGCAACCTGGCAGCACTAGGGAGGCGATCGCGCTTCTGGCGTTAATTCACTACGCGATCTGAGGGCAGCAAGTGCCATAGATCATCACACGCCCAGGCTGACCAGGGAAAACAATGGTCAATAGCCAGAGAGCGCTCGGTTAAACGTTTGCCGCTCCACACGCAGAACAAGTCTTGCGAGTCTAGTAAGATGATGGCACGTTGCCGTACAAGGGTGACATCACGGCTGGGGTCGGACCAGGTCATTGCTAAAGCAATGTCTGCTTCATTCAGCGATCGTCCCTGCCCACTGGCATAGCTTTTCATCAGTCGTACCCATTCTGCCAGCAACGCGGGTTCAAGCCAAACCTCAAAGCGCAGTAAGGCTAACCAAACATGCTGCGGGATGAGCAGTTGCCCGAAACTCGCAAGATAGGCTGGCTCAATCAAGATCTCGGTGGGTGTGGGTAAACGGGCATGGCGCGTGGCTCTCAAGATCTGGCTGCCACTGGGGTCAGTCATGTAATGAACAGGCATCGTTGTGATCGTCTTCACGGCTTCCTTCAATGCCTGCTGTAAGGCTTGGGCAGTTGCTCCTGCAAAGCGCGACCCAATCCGTAAGTCTAAGTGAGAAACACCACTGAGCGCATGAAAGCCTGCTCCAGCAAACCCTAAACCCTTCGTGCCTCGATGCGTGGGGCTTTGCGGTAGGTCTGCTTGTAGGAGAGGCTTAAATAAGCGCCACCAGTAAAGGGCAACCAAACCCAGTGGGACGCTGACGTAGGCATCATCGTGGTATTGAGCCGTGCCAGCCGTGCTGTCTGCGATCCGGCAAAGCACCCGCAAAAGCGCCAGTTTATAGGTAGATGACTTGGAGTCATGCAAAATGACGTGTCGCAGCAGGGGCAAAGCACCCGTGCCGTCATCGGGTAACGTGAGCGCCATCTGCGTCCACGAAACTTCGGCTCAACCAAACCGATCGCGGTCTACCACTTTGCGAACAACCGTGGCACCATGCTCGCGTGCCAAGCGTTCGATTTCTTCCCATGACACCGGGTAAAGCTCACGGTCGTCGTCTGCGGCACCATGTCGTAGCGTCATTGCCAGCAGTTCACCCGGTTTCAGCAGTGTGATCACTTTACGGAACGCTCGTGTGCGTTCTGCGGGTGGCAGATGCATCCAGACCGCACTGACAAGGATGAAGTCAAACGCCATGCCCAAGCGGTGTACGTTCTGGAGCGCTGGGAGACGATCGTCCAACCAGCGAATGTTGGCATCGGGATGGAGCCGTTGTCCTTCGTGCCGCATCGCCGCCGCTGGTTCCACAGCCATCACGGTATGTCCTTGCGCGGCTAACCAGGCAGCATCCCGACCACTCCCAGCCCCAATGTCCAACACAAGACTGGGGCGATCGGGTAGCAGTTCCAGGAGCCAGCCATGAACGTCCTCTGCTCGCAGACTCTCATAAGCAGGGATGACGGTCGCCGCATTTTGCTCATACTATTGGACTGCCTTCACACCTGCATCACCTCAATCGGATTGCCTGTCGCATTAGATCGTCTTCCCCCAGTTAAATCACCTTTGACTGAAGAACTTTCACCACACTGAAAATTGGAGCAAGTGAAACCAGGACACACCACATGAGACTGCACCCTTGTTCTTGGCTCAGATGACTCAACCATTAGCTTTTTACCTACAGATGCTCAAGTTTGCCAAGAAGGTGTCAGAAGTGCTGCAATTGTTCGTCGAGTCTTATGATCTTCTAGTGTGTTTTTAGAACGAGAGACTGAATGATTGATGAGACTGCCGCTGAAGCCCGTAAAGTACTTGATCAACTCGTAGCAACTCCCTTTCGTAACTGCCAACCCCTCAGCCGACCCTTTGCTACGATTCCGACGCGTCCTAGGCTTTATGCTGTGCGCCATCGCAGCCTGGGTTTGTTGTATATCGGCAAAACTAAAAACTTATGCACCCGCTTCGTGAATGGTCACAAGGCTTTTCTTTGGGCATGGCTGGCTCAGTGTTCTGACAACGACATCAGGATCGCCGTGTCTCCACTATCACACTGGAGAAGCTCAGCTTGGCTCTCTGAGTTAGAATCATTATTACTGCGGGCAACAGAACCGCCGTATAATGCCCAGATTTCGATGGAGAGCTGATGCCATGAATTCAAGCAGCACAACTCTAGAGCAGCTATCACCTGCTGATGCCCAAGTGATTCTACAGCGTTTGCCAGAGCGCGTTCGCATGGCATTGGTTGAAAGAGCAACAGAAATTGACTACCCCATTGAGGCGATTGTGGAAATGGCGATCGCCTCTTACCTTGATGAAGAAGCACTAGGTTTTGCAGATTGCAAGCCGAAGCGTGGTCAACTGCTTTGAGAAGTAGAGGCGCTGGTATGAGGCAATCAGTCCGACAACATTGATGGTGTAGTGTGACTAAATTCAATTAGAAGCGTGATCGTTCTGTAACAGCAAAGTTAGGCTGCTAGCAACAAACTGCGTCTCATCAAGGTGAAGTATCGCTAGAAGAAGTGGATGCCAACGTGACAATTTTGATGCCTCACTGGGGCAAGCACGTCAAAAAGATTGCAAAAAGGCTCTAACCTCTATAACCAAAGCAACTGTTTCACGCCTGACCATGCCATCGCCGCTCATCGTGCATCCTGTGAGTTAAAGCATCGCATCAAAAACAGCTATACCTGAGTTTGAGCAGCGTTATTTGCTCATAACTAGCGAAGAATTGCTTGTACCATAACGTTAGGGTACAACACGCTGTACCCTAACGTTATGGTACAAAAATAAACTCTTATGCCTAAAGCGACCCAGCAAATAAGAATTGCAATTGAGAGCAATACTGGGGGGTCTGGAAAAACAACGCTGGCGACTCACCTAGCGTATGCACTAGGAAAAAAGGGGCATCGAGTAGTTTTGATTGATCTCGATCAAAACGGGTCTTTAAGCCTCTTTACAGGCAAGACCACTGCCCCAAAAAAAGAGCAATCGCTAGCAGTGGTTTTCGATCCAGAATTTAACGGCAATTATCCTCTAGTGCCAATTTGGAAGGATCATATAGACAAGGTGCAGCTCCTCCCAGGTGGAGCACCGTTAGAAGACATCATTCGCGGCTTGCATCTCTATGAGCGGCGGTATGAGGTGCTAAAAGACAAGTTGGAAGATTACCCGCTTGATGCAGAGGTCGTTATTTTAGACACGCCTGCATCATTGGAGCCAATGGGTTTGATTGCCCTTGCCGCCGCAACTCATATTTTGGTGCCTTTGAAGCCAGAATATAAAGACTCCTTTGGTGCAGCGGGCATGGTGCATTGGTTTTATCAAAAGATTGAAGCACTGCGCCTACGTCCCAAACCAGAAATCTTAGGCTTCGTGCCTTCCAGGGTCAATGTGGCTAAGTTTGCGACTCACCGAAACCTCCTTGGTCTCGATAAACAGGGGAAGCTCAAGACAGATGGCGACTTAACCGAAACCATTCCCTATCAACTACAGCAAATGGGCATTACCTGTTTTCCACCCATTAAGGAGTCAGGTTTTATCTTAAGTGCCAGTGGTACAGGGCTGCCTGTTCATCTTTATCAACCAGGGGATGCGATCGTTAAATCATTCGACCCCATCGTGACTCGCATTATCGCAGTACTCAAAGGAAAGTAATGGCAAGACCTAAACCAATCGGAGCCAGTCAAATTTTTGCTGAAGCTGGTCAAACCCAAAAAGTGCACCAATTGTCGAGCCAGGTAGAAGAATTAGAAGCTGAGATCGTACAACTCAAAAGCCAGGATCTCGCTGAACCGGGCAAACAAGACCTGGAGGCAAAAGTCCAGGCATTAACTCAGCAGCTTTCCCTGCAAGGTGGGATCAAAGAAATTGAGATCGCTCGCATACAACGTAATGCCCTGCAGCCCCGTCAAACGTTTCCACAAGCTGAACTAAAAGCCTTTGCTGAATTGTTGAAAGAGGAAGGACAGCATACCCCAGTGATTCTGTTTCCGTGGAAAGACAATTATTTGATTTTTGATGGCGAACGTCGCTGGCGGGCAGCGCCGCTGATTCCCTGGCAAACGCTCAAAGCCGTGATCATGCCGCTAGAGACTGAGGAACTCAATATCCAGGAAATCCAAAGCCAAGCGCTATCAACTTCGATCCATCGGAAAGATTTACATCCACTCGACCTAGCCGAGTGCTTGTTGAACCAGATTGTCTATCGCCATCCAGAACTAGAAGAAGAACGCGATCGTATTCCCACAATTCTCAACACATCCCTGCAACGCCTGAAACGGAACAAGCAGCTTTCAGAATTGACAGCGATCGCCACTGCACCCAAGGAGGAGCAACGTGAGTGGTTAGAAACGGTGGCACTGAAACAGGACGCAGAATTTAGCATTCTGCAAACACTGCTGGACTACCAACTGAATCCAGCCTCTATCAGTACGAACGTCTTTCCCATGTTGGCGATCGCTACTGACATCAAGGAAGTAGTGCGCGAATCAGGCTTAGATGCCAGCAAGGTGAGAGAACTCAACAAACTTTCGGCTGAAAAACTGCATTTAGAAGAGGCAGCAGCAGTAGCAGTGCGAACTGCTGCTGCCAGGAAAGTAGCCACTGAAAATTTATCGTTGAGCGAAACCCGCCAGTTAATCAACGATTTGTTCAAGACCCATCATCCTGATGCCTCATCCGTTCGCACCGCCTCTCAACGAGTCATCAAAAACTTGCAGGCAATCACTGTAGAAGACTGGCAAGCAGACGAGATTAAAGCCTTCAGCGCTTGCTTGAAGGCAAAACTTGCAGAGCTTGAACAGATCGCAAAAGCAAAATGACGTTTTGCCTTACCGTTCATAGAGTGGTTTCATAGCCCATATGTATTTGTCAGAAGATGCTTTCATTGAATCCAGGTCCATTCGCGATCACCAGCTTGCTGCAATGCAAGGCGATCGCGCAGAGGCGATCTTAAACAAGGCAAAAGCCCTCATGTTTGCTGTTTGGCAGGGACAGGGTATTGCCACGACAGGGCAAGTGGCAGAGTTCTATGAGGTACCGGAAGATACAGTCCAAACAGCGATTAAAGTAAACCGGGATGAGTTTGAGTCGGATGGTTTAAGAACTATACGTGGCAAGGCTTTGAAGGATGTTGTGTCGTTATTCGACACAAGTTCTAGAGCACCGAGACTGACTGTTTGGACTCCGCGTGCTGCCCTACGTTTAGGTATGCTGCTCAGAGATTCTGCTGTCGCAAGACAGATTAGAACTTTGCTCCTTGAGCTAGTGACTGAGGGTAGAGCACAAAGCCTTTCTGAACGAGAACTGGAACTTCAGGTTGAACTGCAACGGCTGAAGCAACGCTATCAGGACACCGGGTGGGAGATTGTGCAAGCGACCAGCCCAGCCATGTTGGCATTTATTCGCGGTGAACAGCCCTTAGTGAGAACAGAAATTCAGTATGTCGATCGTCGGACTGGTGAGCCACTTGGCACCACCACTTATCGTATTCTGCCTTAGTTAGTGGAGGATGCCGGACTACAGCGCAACTCAGAGACCGATCGGCAACGGGTGAAGGAAATTCTGAAGCGTGAGCGAGGAGTGGACTGGGAAACAGGAGCCGGGTTAGGGAAAGGCTTTTACATCGCTCACCCATCGGTTATTCCAGAGGAGCTTTACGAAGACTACCTATACATCGTTGCCAAAGACATCTACGGAGAGCCAACACTCAGGGGTTGGCGGTATGAGCAACAACTCCTACCAGAGTTTTTAAGAGCAAGAGGCATCTTACTTGGAGATGTATGACGCTTTGTTTTTGAGAAAACTTTGCTGCTTAGCTTGGCAAACTTGTAGGAATGGCTTTCGGCAAGGACTTGCCTTTTCATTCCGCGATCGCCTCTGGACATTCAAAGATCCTAGACTCAACGCAAAACGACATCTAGAACATTCATTTTAATCACCCAAACCTTGCTAAAAATTAGTGCAGAGTAACATTCCTTGCAAAGCATTGTAGACTTCTCTAGTCTGGTTGCCTTTTTTAGCCACTCGAAGACTCTGGTACAAAACTGCCGAAGCCGCCTGCCTGATTGCGCCGCAAGCCGAACCAGGCTCGGAGTCTAACCCATAACCCTGTGAGCCAGCCCATGCGCGGTAGTGTCAACGCTTGTGGCTGCGTTCGATCGCCTAACGCCATCAGCTGCAAAGCAAGCCCTGCTTTTTGCCAGGTTCGTAATGCATACGCTAAATCACGCTCCAATCCCTTGCCTGTGCTGGCGCACCAGAATGACCTGCTGGATGCCTTGCGCTGTGAGAAACGTTGCTGACGGAAAATCGGTGGCAAACACCACCGATCAATTATCAAACAAGCCCACACTGACAGGTTGAGTGGGCTGTTGGCGCAGCGAATCCAGCAAAAACGCAGGCGGGGCATTGTCTGGTAAGCGTACCTGACGCAGACGATCGCACCCATCCACCAACGCGGTCAGAATTGAGTCCACGTCGATCACGGCTACCTGCGGTGCAACTTGCACTGGACTCGGTGGCGGACAGGCATTGAAAAGAGGCACTGGACGATAGCCGCGTGCTGCCAATGCTAAGCCCATTGCCACGGCTTCGGCTCCGGGCAAATCCACGACGATCGCTCGGCGGGCAACAGGCGATGGCACCCAGCGGACATCCGGTGCAGGCAGTGGTGGTAACTCCACCCTGGCTCTGGGGAGATGAGCAAACAGAACGGGTTTTGCCCAGGCTGACCAGACACTTTGGCGCGGTGCCCAGAGGTCATACGCTGTTTGACAATTCATCGGCTACTCCTTGCTCTGAAACATCTTGAATCAAAATCGCCACATCGATCGCCGCAAAATTAATCAATGGCTGTGGTGCCATCTGTCCATAGATGCCCGCCGCCTTGCCATTGATTGTGTAGACTCCAACGCAAGGATACATTGCGTCCCAGGGTGTGGCTATCGTTGCGTTCTCAAACTGCTGTTGCGCGATCCACTGCTGGGGCAACAGCAAAGCTTGACTTACCGCCTTCAGGTAAATAAGCCGTTTCGCCACACCGCGCATCGTGACAGTATCGCCCGTGTTGCAGTAAGCGGTCTTGAGCAACCAGGGGGGACGAGCCAACCAGTTGCTTTGCCGTGGGTCGTGTGTTGGCGGTAATAAAGCTTTCCACGTGGGCAGTGCGGTTTGCAAGTGGTGCCACACCAGCGGCAACCGTTTGCTCTCCGTGAGCAGGGCGGCTCCAGGATTGCAGACAGGCGTTTGACCACCCCGGAAGAAGTTAACCCACTGCCGCTGCCGCGATCGCGGCAGCCATTCGCCTTGATAAAACCGCAGGATAGCATCAAGCGGTTGTCCATGAAGATAGGCGCTACCGTCTTGCCACTGCACTTGATCGGGAGTCGCTAAGTGAGCCACGCAGCCACGCTGCTGTGCTAACTGCGCCAGATACGTCGTGATTTGCTGGTCTTCCAGATAGCCCGGAGCTGAGAGAAAGGCGATCTGTCCCGCTGGTGGCAGTTGGTTTACTAAGGCATCAACGAGTGTCCCGGCTGGATCGCCTGCGGGTATCGTCCCTGGAAGCTGCTCTGACATCCACTTGCAGAGATTCGAGGCTTCCGTATAGCCGCCAGGAACATCGCTGTTTGCCTCAGAAATGCGCCAGCCGTCTGGTGTCGGATGGAAGTCAAACCGAATCACGCGGGCAGCGGCAGGTGTCCAGGGTGCGGGTTGAGACATCGCTTGCCGGAGCGATCGCGGCAGTCCCAGGGCTTGCCATAAATCGGGACGCTCCTGCAGTTCGGCTTCTGCCTGAAGCATTTCCTGGGTCAGGCATTCCGCAAGGTAGGCGAGTTGCCGCCAGGTCTGAGCTAGCAGAATCAGCGCAAAGGGAGCCAGGGTATTGACATCGCCCACTTGCGTATCCCATTTGAAGCCCTGCAACATCATGGCACGACGGATTTGAGCCGCACTCTCTGCGTTCAGCAGTGCGGAGCATTGCCATTGCTGCATATTGCAGTCTAAATCAAGGGGCAGATAAGCCATGTGGCAGTTTTAGAAAACAGTCTGACCCATAAAATTACCGGGAGGGCTGTAGCGGCAAACCAAAATATCGTTACCGCCTGCGGTGGTTTTAGCACAACCGACTTGAGTGGTATTACGCCAAATCATTTGGGTATAGTGTCCAACATCACTCCAATTTCCAGTTTTGCTGACATCCGGGAAAACACCCTGTCGGAATTGCTTTTTCTCCGATCCCCAAGCGTTCACCATGTCATTGATGCTGAAGGCTCCGGCGGTGCCCATCCAGAGATTTTCGCCCTCATCATCGCGATCGTCATGCATTAACGTATTGCCGCCGATCGCTGCCAAGCGTTTTGCCCATGTTTGAGCATCACGAGCCAGATCGTCAGAACAGGTTAAGGGAGACACACCCACGTCTTTCCGGTAACGGTTGTGGGCATCCAAAATTTGCTGATTGATGCTGCTTAACGTTGGCTGTTTGTCGGTACTTGCAGACGATTCAGTAGCGGGTGACGTGCTAATAGGCTTGCTTTCACACTCACATTGAAATTTCCCATCAGGCGAAGCCAGCCATCGCCCTGTCCAGGCACTGCTCTGGTTACTGCAAAGTTTAGGGCAGACCTGTTGCACGGTGGCTTGGCTTTGGGCTGGTTGTACAGCCGTTCCAAGCACGCTTCCAAGCGTCATCCCAACAATCAATGCTCTTATCTTCGAGTTAAACGGCATCATGATTGTAAAATTCCTAAAACCTACTAGCTTGAGGGGTTCCGATGCTACCCGAACCCATCCTACAGCTCTAACTCATAAATGGCGGCAATCTCATTCGACTGAATCCCTAAATATGCCAGCGTTTGTTGCTACGTCGCATGCCCAAACGCTTCCATCAGCAAGGGAATCGCGGTGCCCCGTTCCAAGCGTTGCCAGTAGCCCCAAGTCTTCCGCAGCGTATGGCTGCCATAGTTGCCCTTCAAGCCCACATCCTGGCACCAGGTCTTCACCCGCGTACTCATCGTTTCGACCGTCAAGCAACCCCGCTGCCCCGTAAATAAATAGTCCTCCGACTTCAAGTCCCCGCTCGCTAACCAGGCTTGTATTGACGCGACAGCCGTGGCATTCAACGTCACGGGGCGGTACTTGTGCGTTTTCCGCTGCTTCAGGTCGAGCACATCCCCGGCTTTCAAATTCTTCACCTGCCCGACCTTGAGCGAGAGCAACTCATTGGCGCGGTACGCCGTGTTAATCCCCAGCGTGAACAGGCACAGGTCACGGGGACGATCAGCCAGGATTTTCTTAATGCGGGCAATCGCCTTCTTATCCCGAATCGGTTCCACCTTAATCGTGGAGCCAACAGTCGGATGGTTGGGATTCTGACCCTTGGGGAACGGCATCGCGATCGCCCTTTCACTTCATTAACTTTTCAGCATTTTAACCCAAATACTTAGTTAGTCTTCAGCATCTCAATTTTGGTCTGCCGTCCTTCAATGGTGATCAAAGCTAAGCACAGCAGTCATTCCCAGCCCTCTTCTGACTCATTAACTATTGCTAAAAAGTTAATGAGCTAGGAAAGCCAAAAAACGTAACCGTGCTTGCCTCCGGTTCCTCTTTGCGGCTCCAAAACTGGCAGCCTGCTGTCGAACACGATAGGATCGAATCTAGCGAAAATCTAGCGAAGTAGGGCTAAAATCAGAGCAGCCAACTGCTCTTGACGGCTGCTGCGATGTCTCAACAACTTTCAGTTCGTGCACCCAAGTTTGACCTCTACGAATTCGTCACGCTGTACTGGAATGACCAAGCGCTATCAGGCAAGGTCGTGAAGCGCTGGCTTGATCTGGACGAGCAACTCTGGCTTTACCAACTTGCAGGCGTTGGCAGCGATCGCCTCTTCCCGGAAGCGGCACTTGAAGTGAACGTGCAATCGCAGTCGGACAACGGGTAACTTGCCATGCCGAAAGGGATTATCCCAAAGTGCCGAGCGTGCGCCAAACTCTCAGCCAATGAGGCGATCGCGCTCCACGGTACAGAGGGTACTGGCTGCTGGGTGTCTGCTGTCTGTCCCAAGCGTCGTTACTACTATCGCAACCGCGAGTTGCTCAACAAAAAACGCCGTAAAGGTGCTGCCAATGACCCGATCGAGCTTTTGCCCCCCACGGCTCCGGCGGCGATCCTCCATCTCTATCGGGACCGGGTAGACGCACCGCTGCACGCCGTTGGAGCCGAACTGTGGGTTGGGCAGAAGCGCCAGCAGACGATTGCCGCTATGCATTGCCTGGGTCTCACGCCGGGACAGATTGCCACTCACTTACAAGCCGTGTTGCAGCGATTGGGTGAGGAGTGCGATCGCCCGTTAGATAAGTTTGCCGCGCAGGTGGAATTACACCCCAGTCAATGCCCGATCGATCCGTGCCCCTTGCACAAATCGCCGCCATCGCTCCAACCAGTAGCAAAGCAGCAGAGCAACCCAGCACCCAAACCGCCGCCGCCCGTTGCAGAGCCAAAGCAGGTGATGCAAGTCAGGCTGTGGCTAAGAGTGGAGAACAACAGCAAATTCGTGCGCGGCAAAAGTAAGGTCAGAGCGGCGATTGAACAATGGGTACTCCAGCAATTTGGCATGGAGAAGTTGCAAAAAGATGGCTACGAGTATCTTCTTTCGATCCCCTGCGACACTGAAGAGGAGTTAGAACGCATCATTTACAAAGAGATTTACGCAGAGATGGAAAGCATCGCGGATTATCGTCACTGCTTTATTGAAGGCGATCTGAGAGCCGTAGATAATCCAGAGAGGAGTTGGTAATGTTAAATGACCTCTGGCGATCGCTACAATCCGCGATCGCCCACCCGGAAGCCGCCGCACTTGCTCCTCTATGGCAAGCTCTAGAAACTGCTCTGGCACCACTACCTCAGGAGGCTCAACTGCGAGTGGCAGGAGAGGCGATCGCCCAGATTGCTGAAGTCTATGCTGCCCGTGCTGAAGCCATTCTCAGCACCCTGGACGGGGAACCCACCCCTACAGAACCGATTCTCGACGCTGACTTCCTGAGTGGACTGGTCAAACAAAGTACATCGCTCAATTTGGAGGCTCTGGTCGAAGCTGCCCCGGCAGAGCGGCGATCGCGCGTTACGCATCCGATTGATTCGGTCGCCGGAGTGATAGACAAACAGACGTTATTAGACGCGCTGGATTCGATACAGCCGCTGGCTGTTGTTCACGCAGAGAATGTGGGGGATTGGTCCAGCGCGATCGCTAACTACCTGCAACAGCATCCCGCCATTTCACTGGTAGAGGCACAACACAGCCTCAAGATGCCGTTAGTCGAACTCTGGATTGGTGCGCTGCTCTCTGGTCAAGTCAGACTAGAGCAACGTGGCAACTTTTATCAGGCTGATAGCGTATGGTTGGTGCCTCAGTGAGTGATTTTGAGCTTATGGAGCAGAGAAGGCAGGGCGCTACTTGACGCAAAACGGCTACGGGATGGGAGTTCATCAGTGAAGCCGCCTTAGAGCAGTTTGTTTGGCAAAACCTGTCAGAGGTATTTGGTTTCACACCTCTACGGCAACAGTATCGCCTCAAGGATGAGATCTGTGACCTTTTGGCACTCAATCGTGAGGGCGGACTGGTGCTGCTGGAGTTGAAGAATGTATTTGACCGCAAAGTCAAGCAACCCATCCTCTTTTTGTGGCTCACCCTACCGGCTGGCTATCGCAAGAAGCTAGTGGGCAGAATGCGTGTACAACTTGGAATGCTCCTGGAACAGCTTATCCATTCCAGGAGCATTCCAAGTTGTGTTTATGCGAATGGTAAGGGCTGGTAGAACGAAGAGGCAGGCAGGAACATAGCAGTGGTTAAGGTATTAGCTTGCAAGCCTTTCAGTGACATCAGAATTGAATCATCCCCTAAAACCTTGATCGATGTGCTGCCAGCATTGATACCTGTTTCTTGTTCAAAGCGAAGTTGGTTATAGGTGAGCCCGCTGCCTAATCCAATGAAATCTTCACTTACATTGAAATCGGTGACTAGATTAAAACCGCCCAACTCTAGGACAAAAGTATCAGCCCCTGCATTACCAGTGAGGATGTTATTGCCAGTTCCGCCGATCAAGACATCATTACCCAGTCCTCCACGCAGAAGGTCATTGCCGCCTAAGCCCATAAGCAGGTCGTTACCTCCCTGACCGTTGATCACATCATCGGAGTTGTCAAAGCCCATCGTGTCGTTGTCAAGGTCGTTGAGGAAGGTAACAGTGTTCGATCGCAGCACTTGATCCAGCACCCATTCAGAGTTGAAGACATCAAAACTGTCCTGGATGGTGGTGTCGCCATCGAACTGGAACAAGCTGTTGCCAATGGGCGCTCCATTGGCATTTAGAGTGGGGAGATTGTCCAGGTTTTCCATGGTAAAGTTGGTCAGTTTGACCGTTGTGTCTGTAATGCCTTCAAAGGTGATGACCAGGCTGCTGCCAGTTGCAGGCTCGTAGTCGGTTTGGGTCAGCAGCATGTTTTTAGCCAACAGTCCGGTGCCCAGGAATTGCAGAATATCGGCTTCGCTGATGATGTCTGCGTAGGGTGCAGTACCGGGACCAACTCCATCAAAGTCGGCGATCGTGTCCACACCGTCGCCCCCGTGGATCACGAAGCGATCGCGTCCTCCGGCTCCAAACATTTGATCGTTACCCAACCCCCCTTCGAGGCGATCGTTGCCAAAGCCGCCGGTGAGGAAATCGTCACCCTCACCGCCGCGCAGGTAGTCATCTCCCAGTCCCCCTTCTAGATAATCATTGCCCCATTGTCCAGCCAGGTAGTCGTCCCCGGCACCGCCAAGCAGAATGTCATTGCCTTCGCCACCTCGGAGCAAATCATTGCCGCCCAAGCCCCTCAGGGTGTCGTTGCCGCCCTGACCGTTGATCACGTCATTGGAGTTGTCAAAACCATTGGTTTTGTTGTCCAGGTCATTCAGGAACGTGACGAAATTGGGGCGGAGGACTTGAGCCAGGGTGTCATTGGCGTTGATCACATTGAAGCTATCCCAGATCGCGCTATCGCCTTGGAACAGAATGTTGCCGACGGTGAGGGATGCGCCTGTGCTGGTGCTGTGATTGTCGAGATTTTCCAGGGCGAAGTTTTGCAGGGTGACGCTGGTGTTGGCGATGTCTTCAAAGTCAATCACCAGATTGCTACCCCTTTGGGAAAGGAGCATATTCCGAGCAACCAGATCGGCTCCAGAGAAAACGATCGTGTCCATTTCGGGAACCAGGTAGGGGGCGGGATTGGTGCCGCGACCGACTCCGGTGAAGTCCAGAATGGTGTCTGATCCTTCGCCTCGATTGATGTAGAACAGGTCATGCCCGCCACCGCCTGTCAGGATGTCGCTGCCCTCATTGCCTTTGAGTCTATCGTCGCCCGTGCCGCCGTTGAGCCGATCGTTGCCTAATCCGCCTTCCAGCAGGTCTTCACCCGCTTGACCAAAGAGTTGGTCGCTGCCGTCGCCCCCGGAAAGGACATCGTTGCCTGCGCCGCCATCCAAGAAGTCATCTCCCGCTTGTCCGAAGAGGCGATCGTTGCCCTCGTTGCCGAACAGGGTGTCATTGTCCGCTTGACCGAAGAGTTGGTCATTACCGTCGCCGCCAGAAAGGACATCATCACCAGCGCCGCCGTCCAAAAAGTCGTCGCCAGCTTGTCCGTTGAGGGTGTCGCTGCCGTCGCCGCCCCAGAGTTGGTCGTTGCCCAAGCCCCCATCTAGGGAGTCATCGCCAGCTTGTCCATACAGGATGTCTTTGCCATCACCGCCGGAGAGGACATCATTGCCTGCCCCCCCGTCGAGCAGGTCGTCGCCAGCTTGACCCAGGAGTTGGTCGTTGCCGTCGTTGCCGTTGAGGGTGTCGTTGCCGATGCCGCCATCCAACAAGTCGTCGCCGATGCCACCATTCAGTAAGTCGTTGCCTTGGTCGCCCCAGAGTTGGTCAATGCCGTCGCCGCCGTTGAGGGTGTCGTTGCCATCACCACCGTAGGCGAAGTCATCGCCTGCTTCGCCATTCAGGGTGTCGCGTCCCAAGTTGCCGTAGAGGGTATCGTTGCCGATGCCGCCGGAAACTGTGTCATCGCCTGCTTCGCCGTAGAGAATGTCATCGCCTGCCCCGCCGGAAACGGTGTCGTTGCCAATGCCTGCGGTGATGATGTTGGCTTTGGCATCGCCGTTGAGGGTGTCGTTGAACCGGGAGCCGACGATGTTTTCGGTGTCGAAGATGCGATCGGAGCCGCCCTGTCCATTAGTGGCGCTGTTGGTTTCCAGGTTGACCGTCACACCTCCGGGACTGCGGCGATAGCTGACGGTATCGATGCCGGTGCCGCCGTAGAAGATATCATTGCCGCCACCGCCGACCAGGAGATCGTCGCCCCCCAGCCCGAAGATCGTGTTGTTGCGATCGTTGCCAATCAGCACGTCGGCAAACTGGGAGCCAGTGATGTTTTCTAGGTTGACCAGGGTGTCGGTGTTGCCATAGCCGTCAGCGGCGCTGCCGGGAGCGATCGCAAAATCCGCTTCGAGGTCGGTGTAATAAGCAGCGGGATTTTCGGGATTGATGGCGTTGTTGGAGTTGGACTGGCGATCGTTGCGGTAGTTTTTGCTTTCGTCAATGTTGACGACTACGCCACTGGGCGAGGTGAGGTAGCTGACCATATCCACGTCGCCGCCACCATCTATGAGATCGTTGCCTGCCCCGCCAAACAGGGTATCGTTGCCTGCATCGCCAAACAGGGTATCGTTGCCCTCATTGCCTTCGAGGTAGTCTTTGCCCGCACCACCATCGATCGTGTCATCACCTGTTTGTCCATAAAGCACGTCGTTTCCAGCTTGACCCAAGAGTTTGTCGTTGCCGTCGCCGCCAAAGAGTTTGTCTGCGCCATCGCCGCCATCCAAGAAATCGTCGCCTACGTCACCATTGAGGATGTCGTCACCGTTTTGCCCGAACAGGGTGTCTATGCCGTCGCCGCCATTGAGAATGTCGCTGCCGATGCCTGCTTCGAGGTAGTCATCGCCGATGCCACCGGAGAGGGTGTCATTGCCGTCTTGCCCAAAGAGTCGATCGTTGCCTTCGTCGCCATTGATGAGGTCATTGCCGCCTTCGCCGTAGAGCAAGTCGTTGTCCAGCCCGCCGGAGAGGGCGTCGTTGTCTTCGCCGCCATAGAGCAAGTCGTTGCCTGCATCGCCGTTGATGATATCGTCGCCATCTTCGCCCCAGAGTTGGTCACTGTCGTCGCCCCCGGAGAGGGTGTCGTTGCCGATACCGCCGAAGATTAGGTCATTGCCAGAATCTCCAAGCAGCACATCATTACCTGACTCGCCATAGATGTCGTCATTGCCACCCTCTCCAGAAACGAAGTCATCATCTAAGCCTGCATAGATGGTGTCGTCGTCGTCACCGCCGTAGATTTCGTCTGCATAGAGTTGAGCAGGTGCGGCAGCAGCAGCAAAGGACATGGCGCTGATCCCAGCAGTTCTGAGGTTGTTTTGCTGAACTCCAGGGCTAGATGCTGGAGCAATGTTGGGCAAGACAATGACATCAGTTGGGTCAATGGTCAGTGAGTCTTGGAAATCACCAAAAATAATGTCTTTCCCAGCACCGCCTCGAATAATATCTCCGCCAGCACCTCCAACAATGGTGTCTTCTCCAGCTTCACCGAAGAGGCGATCGTCCCCATCCTCACCGAACAGGCGATCGTTGTTTTCTCCACCGTATAGAAAGTCATCGCCAGCACCGCCATTCAGAAGATCATCCCCGCGCCAGCCCCTCAGGGTGTCATTGCCGGAGCCACCGTAGAGGAAATCCACAGACGTATCTTCATTGCCACCATCTAGCAGGTCGTCCCCTTCTTCTCCGTAGAGAAGGTCACTACCCCACTGTCCATAGAGCAGATCATTGCCAGCACCGGCATAAATGGTGTCATTGTCTTCGGCTCCCATGATTCTATTTTGGGATGAATTACCGTAGAGGATGTCATTGCCAGCTTCGCCATACAGATTTTCAACGCCAGCCGATTCAGGAAGGCTAAGAACATCATCGCCCGCAGTCCCCACATTTGGATAAATGGTATTAAAGGGTATCTCAACAGAAATCTTGTTAAAGGTTGGGGCTACACCGTTATTAAATATCGCATACAAATCATTGAAAGGCATGCTGAAACCCGGTTGCGGAATGCCCAGAGCTTCAAGAACATTGATACGACGACTCAAGCCATCAATAACGATTTCAGGCAGGTCAATAAGATTGACATTGGCATTGATATTTTTCAATATAGGGTTGTCAAAAAAACCGCTCCCAAAGTTTACTTTTGCGTTGAGCCTCCCAACATCTACATTGAACTTTGTCTCTAGATCTAACGCAATGTTTGGTTTGAAGAAAACGTCTGGATTCAATTCAAATGTGACATCTATCTTGGAATCGTTATCTAGGTCTTTGGCGAGTAATTCATCAAGCTCAGAGTATGGAGTGACCATATCTAAAAACTCGCCACCAATGATCTTGGGTTCAGTGTTTCTAATCCCTACCTCAAGCTCATAAATTGCACTGGCTGTGCCGATAAGCTCGATCGGTAGCAATCTGTACCCAATCTCAAAAGGACCCGTTTCTACACTCTGGGCAAGAAAGGCTAATTGTGGTACTTTCGCTAGAATTTTATCAAAATTCACAGTGAGGCTAACCAACTCATCGGGACGAGATGGATCAGGGTTGGGTTCACCAGGAAGCAAATCTTCAGGGTCGGGAGTTCTTTGGTTACTTGCCTTGATAGAAAACTCATCTGCTGTAGATGAATTATTTAAACCAAAGTTAAAGTTAGGGAGAGGACTGAATTTAAGAGTAGCTAAACCTCCAAGCAGGGGAATTGGGTAGTGCTATTTAGGAAAGGACGTAGAAAAAAGAGCGAGAGAGAATAGAGTGGTAGACTTGCTTGCTTCTTCTCGCCTCATGATCAAACCGCTGTTGCAATGTCCAAACTGTGGCTCGAACGACATTAATAAAAATGGCACTACTCGCCACGGGAAGCAGAATTACAAATGCCGCGACTGTGAACGGCAATTCGTAGAAGACCCGAAATGGCAACGTATTAGTGACGACACGCAAGCGACGGTCAAGCGTATGTTGTTGGAAAAGACCCCGTTAGCGGGGATTGCTCGGAGCCTACAAAGCAGTCAGAGCTGGTTGCAGCAGTACGTGAACGCTTACTATGCGAGCGTACCTCAACAGGTGGAAGTGCAACCAAAAACACCGCAACGACTGACGGTACAGATGGATGAACTGTGGTCGTTTGTCGATCATAAAGGCAACGAGCAATGGGTTTGGTTAGCCTTAGATGTCGAGACCCGTGAAATCGTTGGCTGTCACATTGGCGACCGTTCTGGAGCATCAGCGATAGCCCTTTGGCAATCTTTACCTGCGGTCTACCGTCAGTGTGCCGTGTGTTACAGCGATTTTTGGGTGTCCTACCCGGTGGCTCTGCCCAGTAAGCGTCATCGAGCCGTCGGCAAGGAAACAGGCTTAACAAGTTATATTGAGCGCTTCAATAATACGTTGAGACAACGAGTGTCGCGCTTGGTACGAAAAACGTTGTCATTCTCCAAGGATGTAAACAATCACATTGCTGCGATCTGGAACTTCATTCACCACTACAACGAGCGACGGCGGCAGCTAATTGCACGCAATCGGTCTCTTTCCCCTGTCCTTTCCTAAATAGCACTACCCCGTTGCGGTACACGGGCGTGACTTGTTGGCAAAAGCTGAGATCTTGCTACTCTTAGCAAGACGCTACCAGGAACATGACCAATCGCTCTTACAAATGGGTCATGTCATAGAGCGCATCGAGGCAACGCTTGACCGTACCGCACTGCTGCAAGAGCAGAATACGATCGCCATTGCGGAGTTACGAGCCATCCTGCGCGAACGGTACAACGGCAACGGGCAGAGCGGGGACTAGGCAAACCTCGCAGCAGCATACTATAAACAAGTCAAACCTCCTTTAACAGCACTGGAAACCAATGGCTTACAACCAATTCAGCCTCCAAAGAGCAGTGCAAGACTTTAGCCTCATACTGCACGAGGTAAATAACTTTTTACCGCCAGTGGAGAAGGTCGCCCCCAGCAAGCTGCTGCTCGAAACATTAGAACGAAATCTGCCGTGGGCGATCGCAGTAGACAACGAAAAAGCTCGGTCTGAAGGGATCATTAACCCTGTCTTGTTGGAGTTAAGGAACATATTGCCAGAACAGGTAAGCGTGTTTTCTGGTGAAGAGTTCAATGTTGACCCACAACAGGAACTCAATGGTTATTGTGACTTTCTAGTCAGCCGCTCACCCGAACAACTCTTTATCCAAGCTCCAGCCATCATGGTTGTGGAAGCCAAACGTGGCAACCTCAAGGGTGGCTTAGGTCAATGTGCAGCTGAACTGGTAGCGGCACAGTTATTCAAGCAACAGAACGATCAACCAAACATCACTGTTTACGGCGCAGTTAGCAACGGCACCCAATGGCGCTTTGTCAAACTGGCAGGGCAAACACTCACAATCAACCTGCTTGACCACACATTGCCGCCTGTAGACACTGTACTGGGAGTGCTGGTGTGGATACTAAAGCATGGGTAAACAAGGACTCGCACGCCACAAGTAAACTTCATTGAGAGGTACAACCTTGACAGAGCCAGTTATGCCACCAGAACCTTCAGACTCAACCACAGAGGAGGAGCAAGAGCCTCAACAAACACAAATGTCGTACTACCAGGAATTGGCCGCTCTGCAAACACGGGCTAGAGGGCTACTAGAGTCAGGTTCCGTACCCGCTTATGTCGTCGAAGACATTGTAAACATGAGCTTAGGTGGACGTTGGGACCTGAGCACGTTCCTCCGGCAGAGCTTTCACCACTAACTACCCTTGCAACAAAGGGGCTGGGCAACTAGAACGCATGTGCTAGAGTGTGTGGTCTCAGGGGCATCGCACGTTCAGCACACTCAACACTGTTGCTATGCTCTATGCTCCTGAGAGACATCGTCCCAGTCGCTTGCAGATTCCGATGGCTTCCGAAAGTATCCATGCCGGCTTCCCTTCGCCAGCCGAGAATTACATCGAGGGCACGCTGAGTCTGGATGATTTGCTCATCAAGCATCCCTCAGCCACGTTCTTTGTCAAAGTGGCAGGTGATTCGATGCTGGGCTGCGGCATCCATCACGGCGATCGGTTGGTCGTGGATCGGTCAATCGAAGCCAGAGCAGGGCACGTCATCATTGCCATTGTGAATGGAGAATTGCTCGTCAAACGGCTGCAGCGCTTCAAGGGCATCATTACTCTGATAGCCGCAAACCCTGACTATCCAGACCTGCTAGTCACTGAAGCAATGGACTTTCAGGTGTGGGGTGTGGTGACAGCGGTGATTCATTTGTTATGAGAGTCTTCAGCCTCATTGATGGCAACAACTTCTATGTGAGCTGTGAACGGGTCTTTAATCCCAGGTTAGAGCGTCGTCCAGTCGTAGTGCTTTCCAACAATGATGGCTGTGTCGTCAGTCGTTCCAATGAAGCGAAGGCACTGGGCATCAAGATGGGCGTGCCGTTGTTCCAGATTCAGGACTTAGTGGAACAGCACGCGATCGCGGTGCTGTCGTCGAACTACAGTCTGTACGGGGATATGTCACAGCGGATGATGACCACGCTGGCGCAGTTTAGCCCTGACCAGGAGGTCTACAGCATTGACGAGTGCTTCCTGGGTATCGACCAGGAGAGTCCCACAGCCTTGCTGGAGTACGGGACGCTCATCCGTCAGACGGTCAAGCGTCACACAGGGACACCCGTCTCGTTGGGCTTTGCAGCGACTAAGACCCTGGCAAAACTGGCCAATCGACAGGCAAAGAAAGGAGACTCAGGGGTCTACCACCTGGCACCAGAGCAGACGGACAGCGTGTTAGCAGCAACCGAGGTGAAGGACCTGTGGGGCATTGGACGCAAGCTCAGCAAGGCGCTGGCTCTGAAGGGCATCCACACTGGGCTAGACCTCAAGCAAGCCAACCCGGTGGTCATCCGGCAGCAGTTCAGTGTGTTGGTAGTGCGGTTGGTCAGAGAGCTGAATGGAGACTCGTGCCTACCCCTGGAGACCATTGCCACTGACCGTCAGAGCTTGATTGTGTCTCGTTCCTTTGGGCAACCAGTCACGACACAAGTGCATCTACAAGAAGCGATCGCGGCGTATCTGAGCAAAGCAGCCGAGAAGCTGAGAGCACAAGGATTCACAGCCAGCATATTGAGTGTGTTTGCTGCCTCCAGTCGCTATCAAGAGGAACCGTACAGTGAGTCGGTGAGCTTTCACCTGCCTGTTGCCACAAACAGTACTGTGGAACTCTTACTCTATGCCGCTACGGCTGCAAAAGCACTCTTTAAGGACGGTCAGCGGTTCAAGAAAGCGGGGGTGGTGCTGCTGGACTTAGCGCCTGAAGCCGAGCAACAAACGAGCTTGTTTGACCCGCTCAGTGCCGAGAAACGGGAGAAGTTGCAACAGCTCATGCAGACGCTGGATCAGGTCAATCGCAAACATGGCACAGGGACGCTCACGTTTGCGGCGACAGGGATTGAAAAGCCCTGGTTGATCAAGTCAGAGCATCGGTCGTCGCGGCACACAACCTGCTGGGATGAATTAGTGATTGTAAAGTCAATGTAAAAAGCTATTTAAAGAAGCTTGAGCAGGACATAGAAATCGCACGCCGTTAAAACTTGGAGAGCCTCAAAACGGTTTAGCTGCTTGGGTCTACTTCACTCGTCAAAGCTCATACTGCTCACACAGCGATCGCAGTTTGGTGATGAAGCGCGATCGTACGCTTTCGGAGCCAACCAGGAGGCAATCGTCACCATAGGGCAGAATCTCACGGAAAAACCAGAAGGTATTGGAGATGGCGCGTACAACCCGACGCCCGTTAGGGCGATCGGTTAGCCACTCGTTAAGCCTGTCGTCTGGTCGTGCTTGATAGGCGAAGGCTAGACCCCCGAATAAATGGATTTCGGCATCAAGCGTGTCGAGGCTAGAGCGCCACTGCCCTTCCACAGGCGATCGAGCCGCATCGGGAATGCGATCGAGCCGCAACGTCCAGTTGTGCTGCAACTCTGGCACATCCTGATTGCCCTCGGTTTCTTCGCACCAGCATTCGAGGTATTGTCGCTTTTCGCGAAAGGTGATGCGGGCATGGCGGATAGTGAACGTCCAGGGGCGATCGGCGGCATCACGGTAGGTTAACTGAAAGGGTGCTTGACGACGGATGTACTGGTCTATTTCGGTGCGCCAAGGAAGGGAAGGCGTTTCGATGAAGCGCTCGATCGCCTTTCTTAAAGGAAGGGCTAATTCACTTCGCTCGCTCAAAAGCTCGGCAAGCATTTGAGCCGCATCAGGGTGTCCCGCATCAGTGAGCGCTTGAGCCGCTTGCCACACCGCTCTGATCCGTGCTTCTGACCAATCATTGTTGCGCCCAATCAGCAACTCTCGCTTGGCGATCGCTTCGACCAAACGGGAAATGTTCGGGCGATCGCCCCACAGCATTCCTTGTTCAGTAGCAATTTGCTCTAGTTGGGCTTTGTCTCGCTCATCAATGGAGAGCGTAATCGAATGTCCTTTGCGGCTCATAAAAATATACGGACACTTTATCCATAAAATACCTTGTCATCTCCTATTCTGGATGCCAACATAGGCATAAGCAACAGTTCACGGACAAAAGACATAGCAATGATAGATAGCTCTTAGAAGGGAAAAATGAATATGCTAGGGGCAGCAGCAGCAATTGCTAGAAGTTGATGGGTAGAGCTGTACTTGAGATGTATGCAAGGAGCGACGCAGCATGATCAATCAACCAGATTTAGGTATTGATGAACTCTTGAGACATAACCGAGAAGAAATTCTCAAGATAGCGGCTAAACATGGAGCCTTTAATGTCCGGGTGTTTGGCTCTGTGGCACGGGGAGAAGCAACGCACCAAAGCGATGTTGATTTCTTGGTTGATTATGCCCTCGATCAAATTAGTGCCTGGTTTCCGGCTGGTTTGGTGCTTGATTTAGAACAGCTTCTAGGGCGAAAAGTTGATGTCGCAACGGAACTGGCGCTCAAAGAGCGGATTCGAGAGCAGGTTTTAAGGGAGGCAATCACGCTGTGAGGAGCGATCGCGAACGATTGCAAGACATTCTGGAGGCGATCGCCCAAATCGAACGCTACTCCCTTGGAGGGCAGGAAGCCTTTCAACAAGATGAACTCATTCAGGTTTGGATTGTGCATCATCTGCAAATCATTGGGGAAGCGTCCAATAGGTTATCCGAGGCATTGCTTGTGCAATATCCAGCAGTGCCTTGGGCGGCAGTTGTTGAATTTAGAAACATCCTGGTGCATGAGTATTTCAGGGTCAACCTGGAGATTGTCTGGCGTATTGTGGAGCGAGATTTGCCAAACTTCAAGGCAGATGTTGCGGCGATCGTGCAGGAATGGGTGTGAGGTCTTCTAATACTCTGGTGCTGGAGAGGCATAATACCTGCAAGTTGGGGGAAGTTTAGGGATTAAGGAAATTAAGATGCTGAAACGTCGTCGGTTGGTGAAGCAGGAGCCGGAAAACTTAGACGAGCTTTACTTCAAAGAGATTCGCCCGAAATTGTATGAGTTACACGCAGCGCATAAACAGCATGGGTCACGCAAAGGGCGCACGTTAGCGGAACATCTCGACTCAGCCTGCCAATTTGTGCTGACGGTTAGCAAGATTGCAGGTGTGCCTGAAGAGAAACGGGCTTGCATTCTCGCTGCCACTGCCGTTCACGATTTGAACAAACTGATCGAAGGAGGCGGGAGCGTCAAAGCATTGGCACGCGATCGCGAATTGCTTAAAGGACAACTCGATCGCGCTTGCGTAGACACATTAGTTAAAACGGAGGCTGATCTTGAACTGGTGCGCCGCTTGATTGAAAGTCATTCGGGTCATGGTAATTCAGATGGAATGCGTTTTGTCGCCGAAGATCCTCAAGTCAAAGAGCAGATCAAACGCTGGTCAGCCATGCTGATTGGTGGCGACCTGTTTGATTTAGGCATTGAAGAGGCAAAGCGCATTGGCAAAGTTGAAAATGAGCTAACGGTTGCCTTCGGTCGCTCCAGCCAGCTATTTAAGGTCACATTGTCCGAAGATCGAGGTTACTTAACGTCGTTGCTACTCTCTGCCTGCGAAGAAGTCTTACATCAGCATGGCTTACATACACTTGCAATTGATCCGGATGGACAGATCTTTGAAGGAGAAGCCTTCCCAGCAGAGGATTTGACGGTTGAAATTGCTAAAGAATGGAAGAAGAAAATTGATGCCGTCTTCAAAAGCAATATTGATGAGTTAGTTACTGATAAAAGTACAAATGGAATTAAAGTTGATCCTCAAGCCATTGAGCAAGATCCAGCGACTGCTCTTGAAACTGTTGAGCGTTTGTTAGTGAAAAAATATCTTAGCTATAAAGGCACTAAAGTTAGAAATGTTGAAGAGTCAATTAAAAAATATACTGATAAGGCTCTTAGTGAGTTTGGTAAAGATCTGATTTTTCATGCGGAAAAGCTGGGTCTAGTTGCAATCTCTACTGCTGAAGAGTTCTCTATCGCCGAGGGGCTAAAAGCTGCACTTGTTAGCTACCGTCAAGTAAAGCCTGAAATATCTCCGAAGGTTTCTTGGCAAAAGATTTGCAAGCATATGGGTCTATCTCACGAACAGACTGTTGCTCTAGAAATATTTGAAGAACAATATGGGCGTTGCCTATTTGCGGTTAAAGCGTCTAGGGAAGGCATGAAAGGTGTTGAAGCCTCTTTACGGGAATCATTTGAGCTGCGTGGAGGAATATTTGGTGATGTTCAAGTGGAAGTAGAGAAAGTTTCAGAGAGATTTGTAAATGCTGTTAAGTGTTTTCTAAATCTACCTGCTTTGCAAAAACAGAATTTTTTTGAGGAACTGTCTAACTATATCGAAGCTAGACCTAATCAAAGGTCATCGTTAGGCTCTATTCGTAGCGATGTTTCCCAACTTAAGCAACCTCAAATGCCTCCTGAAACGAAAGTTCAGATGTTTTCTAATCGACTACGCGGAGGTGCAAGTGGTGATCCTGTCCGGTGTGCTGATTTTATATCGGCTTTAGCCTATAAGTTAATAAAAGTAGGAGCTAATTTTCCTAGCTCAATTAAGCAAACACCTACTTATCTACATTTAGCTCTTCCTAAAGGTTCATCTCCCGCTTTTCTAGCTCACTGGCAGCAACGAATTGAAGAAGCCATAAGCTCTGATAGTTCTGTAGGACTCATGATTCCTAATCAGGAACAGCTTAGAGAGGAAGGGAAACTTATTTTTAAATCTAGCAAAGGAGTTGGTATTGCATTACCAAGGCGACCTGAATTCATATATTCAACTACAGTAAGTGCAGTTACCTGGGGAGAAGCTAACTCATCAGTTACTCTACTTCGATCACTCCATCTGGCTCTGAAAATATCTCTAAATGAAGAAGTTGAGCTTCCATTCGTTCTAAGTTCAAATTTGGAAATCGAAAATCAATGGAGCAATTACTTCGGTCGAGTAGAGGGAATTCCATCGAGCTTGATTCCACTTCTTGGGTTTGGAGCTTACAGGCGCAGAGGGCATATCGATCCAAAATCAGAAATAAAATTTTTGCTTGCAGAGGATGTTTATAATCGCTTGGATTGCATAGAGAAACTTAGTGAATCCATTGCATCTGCTAAAAAACGAGATGACTGCTTCTACGATTTAGCACGAGCAGCAAGAAGTCCCTTTGAGATTTACTATGTTTTACTTCGTTGGATTTTGCGAGAAAAGGATGAATCATCTTTAGACTCAACTCTCGATGAAATCTATCCATATTTGTCAAATTTAGTGGAGAGTCTTATGTCCGAGAAAGACAAAGTGGTTTCTCAATATCTTAGGGAAGCTGCCCAAATTGCCTGTGAAGGTAAATTGTGGGGTAATCTACGACGGCGTACAGGTCGGGCAGAACCCTTTTCAGCATTTTTGAAGGCTATTCGCTCGTTTAAATCCCCTCTTGACTGGGAAACGGTTTTTCCATCTTTGATTAACCAATACCACACCCGCCTCGATCGCATCCGTGATGGTGTTGGGGATACAAAGTATGAATATGTTAGTCGCTACTACAACATTCTTTATGAACTGTTTTCTAAGGAGTATCAATCTCGTCCCGAGAAAATCTTAAGTAATGGCAAAGATTTAGAGGCTGCCTACTTGCACTTCCTACGGGAAGAATACAAAAAAATGAATCCACCCACAGACGGCAAACAGGAGAAATAAGTTATGTCCCTTGAAACATTGAAACCCTTTCTTGCAACTAGCTATGAAAACTTTCCTAAAGGACGTGCCATTGGCATTGTTGTACTTCGCACTACGCAATCTGAAACTATTTTCCGTACGGAAGGAACGGGTGAGCCAATGTGCAGTGAATATGTCCAAGCTGGACTCCTATCTGAGAACTGCTATTCACTTCCTCGGTTGGTAATAACCAAGCGTAAGCAGGTTGCACCAGAGCGGCGACGCGGACGAGAATTTCTAAGATCTCATAACCTTTTGCACACTACCAAAGACAAACAAGAAACTTTCACCTGTTCTCTCAATACTAATCATCCTTGCGGAAACTGTGTTGACTGCTTCCTCTATGGATTTGCAGCAGGCAAGGGAGAAGACATTGGCTCGCAAAAGAGCCGCATCTGGACAGAAGATGCATTTAGTGTTTTACCTGCAACTGAATTAATTGGAGATCGCACACTAAACGCTGTCTATGAAAATGGCACAATGCGCCTTCCTAATGAGGCAGGAAAGACAGAAATTTCTAAAGGACTTAACACCAGCGAATATATCAAACCAGGGGTGCATTTCTTGGATATTGTCACCCTCAAAGATGTCACAGCAGATGAATTGCGCTATGCACTTGGTAATATACTGCTAACCAGTCGCTATGGAGCTGTTTCCAGCCGGGTTGGTCGTATGGAGAACCAAATTCTAGGTGTGTTTGGTGGCATTGCCGAATTGCCAAGTTCTCTCGAATTAGTGCAGAGCGTTTACGACAAACTTACGACCGATGGTAAGGCATTGGAGCATCCCTTCCACACAGATGCTCTTGCTTCTGCCACACAGTCTGTGATTGCAAACTGGACAAGTAGACGGGGAATTTCTCTGCAACTATCGAATGATGAACGCGACGCGCTGATTGCAGACGTTGATCGTCACTGGGCACTGACTGAGCAAGAGTCCTTCCTGAAGCGGCTCGACAAGTCCTACGAATCACTCCGTAAGGTAAAGAGCGACAACAAGAAGAAGGGACGGACTGAAAATCAAGAGGAATAAGTGATGCCACAGTTAGAATTCTCACTGACTTCCTCCAATGCTAATTTGCCGTTTCAAACTGCCCACCTGATTGAGTTATGGTGTGCAGAACCCGTCTTTTTTGCCTCACGGGAACTGTCAGATACTTACTACACCGAAGGCACGATTGGAAACTATGCTCTGGCTTATGCACTGGGATGGGCGCGATCGCCCTATCGCTTAACTGGAAAAGATACAGGACGACCACGATATCTGGAAGACTTGATCCCGTTAGCAGAACAATGCTACATCCTTCCTGCCTTTCCTGTGGATGGTGAAGTGTCTTTCCGCTTCGAGCGTTTTAATGCTTTATCAGATTCGTACTGGTATGCAATGACCAATAATCGTGTAGCTACTGCGCGGGAAGATTTACCGCTGAAACGAACGGGCAAAAAGCCTAACACCTTCCGCCCCAGCAATTTTCCTCAAACAGGTCGATTGCGCGTTATTGAGCGGGGGAGCCGATTTCAAACTTTAGTGTTTGGGAATAGGGAATTACCAGAATACATTCGTGTTGGCAAATTCACCAGCAAAATACGGATTGATGTTGTGCGAGAACTGTCAGTTACTCTGCTTCCAGACGCACTGCACACTTGCAACGTTTATCTGAACGCAGCGGATATCCCCAACAATCTTGGATTACTTGCCTTTGACCTCATCTCAATACCGCCCGCCCCTCTGCTAAAAAACCTGCGATTTCGTGGGTCTGCTTGGAAAGTGGGAAACTTCACCTTGCCCGCAAATCTAAAATTTTGTGGTGGACACAATTATGAACCCTCTCAAAATTAAGCTTGAACCTCGGCATATCGCTGCCTGCCCTCATCCTGACCTACCATCATCGTTGTTGAAGGCGTTCAGTCATCAGACGCTTCAGCATCAGATTGAAGTGTATCAAGCAGCGGTAGAAAATGACATCATTCTTGACCTTGCTCCAACGGGAACTGGAAAAACGAAAGCTGGATTGAGTGTGTTGTGGCATAACCGCGATCGCAACGCTGTCTACATTGCACCGACAAATGCGCTTATCGAACAACAAACCGAAGCCGCAGAAAAGTTTGTGCGGGATGCTGGTCTACCTCACGTGGTCAAAGCTGCATCAGCACGACATATCAAAGAATGGACAGTTGACCGTATAGAGAATCGCCCAGGAGAAAAGATTTATAACGCTTTACGCGAACCTGCAACGATCTTTTCTGAATGTGCTGGTAGACCTCTACTGCTTGTTACCAATCCAGATATCTTTTACTACGCTGCATTCTTTCAATACAACCCAAAGGATCGAGCTAATATTGCCAGCGTCTTTTACAGCAGTTTTGCAACAGTCATTTTTGATGAGTTTCATCTGTACGATGCGAAACAACTGGTTAGTTTATTCTTCTATCTGGCTCTTTCTAAGGAGTTTCGTTACTTTCAATACAATCGCAAGGTTATGCTTTTAACAGCTACACCAGAACCTGCCTGTGAAGCGGCTCTAAAAAGGTTGGAAAAGTCTGGTGTCAGAATCGCTTACGTCAGTGGAGAAACACAAACTGATTTCCTCGTTCCTTCGCAAACGTCTGTCAATTTAGAGATACGAAAGCAACTAGAGAAGCAATCCCTGACAACTGAGATAGCCAATGAGGTGATTCAAAAACTTCAAAACCAGCCGAATGACTATGGAGCAGTAATTCTAGATTCTCTGGATCAAATTAACCTTCTTAATCAAAAATTATGTGATGCAGGTTTAGAAAAACGGCGTGGACGTATCACAGGAGCGATTCAAAAGAAGGATGAGCGCTATAAAGCTGCCCAACAACAAGTTATTCTCGCAACAAGCACAGTGGATGTTGGCTTCAACTTCGAGCGTGAAAACTCACCAATTCGACAAAATTTAGACTGGCTCATTTTCTCAACCCGCGATCGCTTTGCCTTCTGGCAGCGTATCGGTCGGGTTGGAAGGGTATTAGGTAAACAACAGACTGATATGCCATCAGAGGCGATCGCTTACCTGCCTGAACAAGCCTGGGAACAAGGGATTGAAAAGTTAGACTGTTCGGGCGGTCGAGAAGCACTCAGGCAAATGCTAGAAGGTTTGGATTGTATGAAACGTCCGTTTCTAGAGATTTATTGGCGATCGGAAGCTTTTCTGGAAATTGCGAAACCATTACTCGAACTTGAGAACTTGCTTGAAAAACTGCCCGAAGAATCATTAATTACACAACTCTATCAAACCCTGCAAACTGTACTAGGTGGAAGTCGAGAATGGAGCTTCTATCGCAAGCGTATGAAAATCTTGCAAGGAGCAGACGAAATTTCTCGCAAAACCATCAAAGAGATTCAGAAAGACTGGAGGTTTATCAAAGGTGGGCAAAGCTGTGTCATGAGCTATGTAAAGGCTTACTGCCCTGAAGACTTTGAAAAAGCTACACTTGACGACATAGAGAAAGAAGTACAGAGAGATCGGGAACTTGCTGAGAACTTACAAGAGTATGCGAAAGTTCTTAAGGCTAGTTATGCTCCACTCTTTCGATTCCGTGACAGTTTATTTGAAAGTATCAAAGTTTACGATCCCCATCATCTACTGTTAGATGAAGTAGGAGAAACAAACCTTGATCCCATTCATCTTTTACGCTTTTACGAATTTGAGAGCAATAGAGATCGTGTTGTTGTTACTAAACGGACTAAAGAAACATACAAATTGGTATTTTCTCTAAAGGTTGAAGACTTTGATGAGTTTGAGAATACTCTCCTGTGCAAACTCTTCGCTTTTGAGAAATGTGGTATTGAAAGAAGGCAAGGAGAGGACATACGTCCAACAGAATTGCCAGAATCTTTGCGAAAAGCAATTAATGAATCACTAATACCAGGGGTTATTGTTTCTGAGCATAGAAGAAATGGTTGGGCGATCGCGCGCTTAAAGAGACAAGGACTAGAGTGCTATCCAATGTCCGTCTCCTCCTATACCTCCAGCAAACGTAAAGAGTATAAGTTTTTTCCAAGCTTGTCTGGCATTTTAGCGATCGCGTCTGCTGGGATCGCCTTGAGATGCCCTGATGAAGAAGAGTTCTGGGTAGTTTAACCATGCCACATAGTCTCGTTCTCAATCTGTTACCCGCATCACCCATTCCACCGGGATACCTGACGGGGAAGCGTCTCCACACCTTATTTCTAACCCTGGTGAGTGCAGTCGATCGCGCACTGGGCGATCGACTGCACTCCTTGAAAGTAAAGGCATTGCTAAATCCTGAGATCATGGTCTAGGACGTAATACCTGTCTAAGTGTCTTAGTCTCTGATGATCCCAAGCAGACTCATGCAATGCACCCTGAACAGACAAGCATTTCTTCATTCATACCACCAGCATAAGAGGTGACTAATGAACGAAAACGAGCTTTTGCAACGCATCACCTCAAATCGCAGCATCTTCAGCGGCAAACCAATCATTCGGGGGCATCGCATTGCAGTGGAGCACATTCTAGGTATGCTGGCAGGAGGGGATACGTTTGAAACCCTACTCAAAGGCTATCCATCCTTAGTAATAGAAGACCTGCAAGCCTGTTTACTGTACGCTCAGCGCCTTGTCAGACAGGAAATCCCAAAACTATCGATTGATGATCTGCCTGGACTCATTCCTCGCATCCTAGAGCAAGCCCCTTATGTCAAGCTGCTGGTCTTGTTTGGCTCTAGAGCCAGAGGTGATGCAACACCAAACAGCGATTGGGACTTTGCCTTTCTCTGTGATGAAGACCACCGTAAGCAATATGAAAAAGGTGGCTGGGACTCCTACCGGATTTGGGGCATTTTGCAGACGACCTTTCAGTTGTTAGATGACCAGATCGACGTCATTGACCTGGGGCGCTGTTCAGATCTTATGGCTCACGATATAGCGCAAGACGGGCAGATTCTATATGAACGCGAGCCAGGAGAATTCGCTGCTTTCAAACACGCAAAATTGATGCCACCTGAAGCTATCAAGCAGCTACAGCGAGAGCTCCGGAGTGAAATTGAGCAGAAACTTCAGGAGTTTCAACAATGAACCTGAACCTCACTTCAACTGCATTAATCACTACCTAGATTCACTAGATAGTGAAAATGACAAGCTCTGGAAATGAGAGGCTGTCATAAACCATATTGCTCTTTGTTCGCGTCCATTGCTTTCTACGTTATCGAAGCTGATGCCACATAGCCTAGTCCTAAACCTGCTACCCGCAACTCCCATTCCACCCGGCTATCTGACCGGAAAGCATCTCCATGCCTTGTTTCTGACGCTGGTGAGTTCAGTCGATCGAGCATTGGGTGAGATCGCAACGACACGCCCTACAGCAGTACTCCCGATCGCGTCCAGGAGTGAGTTACCACCTACTTACCAAAGCCATCCCTGCCCGATCGCTTTTGCTGCGTCGATCGCTCCATCCCCATTAACTCTGCCATGACACTTTTACGAGCTTGTAATTTTAAGCCGTGGATGCGCCGACTTTGGTATGCCTCAACCGCTGCCTTCAGGGGATGGGTCGGATCAAACTTAAGGTGTGTCAGTGAACTGACATACACTTGCTTCCCCGTCTCGTTATCTCCCAGAGCGCACATAATGCCACCTTCATCGCCCGAATATTCTACCCAGGTCACTTCAAACTCTTGCTCTGGTGAAGCCTTCTCTCCCTTCTCTCGCATTGTTTTGAGCAATTGCTGACCCGGACGCACCTTAAAGGGTGTACTCTGCTTCAGCTTTTGAGTTAATTCTTTTGCACGTTTGAAGTCATCAATCTGCATGATCCTTCCTCTCTCCAATTAACGTTCCGCCCAATCAAAGACCATGCCACATAGTTTAGTACTCAATTTGCTACCCGCATCATCCATTCCACCCGGCTACCTGACGGGTAAGCACTTCCACGCCTTGTTCCTGACCCTGGTGAGTTCAGTCGATAAAGCGTTAGGCGATCGACTCCACGAACAAAAGACCGAGAAAGCCTTTACCCTCAGTCCGCTGCAAAGGAGCAACCATAACCGTCCCGATCACACTCTGCAATGGGACTATCAGCAGCCTGTCCCCGCTCAAACTCCCTGCTGGTGGCGTATTTCGTTACTGGATGAGGCTCTGTTTAGTTACCTCACCCCTCTCTGGCTCAACCTGAATCCTGCCCACCCCTGGCATCTGGGTCCCGCCGACTTGCACATCACCAGTATCCTTGGCACAGCCCAATTCACTCAGCCCTGGGCAAACTTCTGTCCGTATGCCCAATTGTACGAACAGGCATCAGATCATGCCCGCCAGCTCACCTTCCGGCTTTGCACGCCTGCCACCTTTCGGCAGGGCAACTACGACTCTGCTCTACCAACGCGAGAAAGCGTCTTTTACAGCTTGCTCAAACGCTGGAACCGCTATAGTGGCATGACTTTTCCCGAAACCCTGATCGACTATCTGTTTCCTAGCTTCTTTGATCTCCGCACCGAACTGGTCAACGATCCCAAGAGCAAGTGGGCAGGCTGTGTCGGCACGATCGGCTACCGCCTTTTAGGGGACGCAGACACCGTTGCCATCAAGCAACTCAACACCCTGGCAGATTTTGCGCTTTATGCCGGCATCGGACGCAAGACACCGATGGGCATGGGCATAGTGAGGAGGCTTTAATGGATGACGCCATTCCCATCGCTGCACTGAATCAATACGCCTACTGCCCCCATCGCTGCTGGCGAATGTTTTGCCTGGGCGGCTTCACGGATAATCAGTACACAGTAGAAGGCACCAGTTTGCACGATCGCGTCCATACCGTCGGGCAGGGGCAACGGGAAGACACCCCACAGATTCGCGCCGTTTGGCTGAAGTCAGAACAGTATGGGTTGATTGGCAAAGCCGACCTGTTGGAAGAGATTGATGGCTGTTGGGTGCCTGTGGAATACAAGCGCGGTCATAAGGGCGAGTTTGACAATGATGCTCTACAGGTCTGTGCCCAGGCGCTCTGTCTGGAAGAGATGACGGGCAAACCGATCACAGTGGGCTACGTCTACTATGCCCAAACCCACCAACGTCAACCCATCGTGCTTGACGCAGCCTTGAGACAAGCGACGATCGCGACGATCGCTGCCGTTGCCAAAATCTTAAACACTGGTATGATGCCCCCCGCTGTCTATACCCCTCGCTGCAAAGGTTGTAGCCTCTATGCACAGTGCTTACCCAAAGCGGCAGAGAAGGTCAGTCGCTATCAGGAAGCCAGCTAGAAGACAGAGGATAGCCTTGATTCCCCACTTCCTACTCCCTCACTCCCTCACTTCTATGGGCACTCTTTATATCACGCAGAACGATGCCTACATTGGCAAAACGGATGAACGGCTCACTGTGAAGGCAGACAAGAAGATCTTGCTGGATGTGCCCCTTATTAAACTCGATGGCGTTGTGATTATGGGACGATCGACGGTTTCGCCAGCAGTGGTCATTGAGCTTTTGGAACGCCAGATTCCGTTGAGTTTTCTCACCCAGACGGGACGATATTTAGGGCGACTCGAACCGGAGCTAACCAAAAACATCTTCGTGCGAGCGGCACAGTGGCAAGCGGTTGCTCCCTCAGAACAGGCCTCGCATTTAGTGCGTGGGTTTGTACGCGGGAAGCTGAAGAACTATCGCAACGCACTGCTGCGCGGACAGCGAGAAGATCCCGATCGTGATTTTCAGAAGGCGCTGACCCAGTTAGAGCAAGCCATCGCACCCATCGATCACACAACGGCGATCGACTCTCTGCGCGGGTTGGAAGGCTCAGGGAGTGCGGCCTATTTCGGTTGCTTTGATCGCCTCATTCGAGCCGATGACTTCCAGTTTGGCACCCGTCGCCGCCGGCCGCCGACTGATCCAGTGAATGCCCTCCTCAGCTTAGGTTATGCGCTCCTTCGCCACGATGTCCAAAGTGCGGTCAATCTGGTTGGCTTCGACCCCTATCTCGGCTACTTACACACCCAACGCTATGGTCGTCCATCGTTGGCGCTGGACTTGATGGAAGAGTTTCGTCCGCTGGTGGTGGATGCTGTGGTGCTGAGTAGCCTCAATCGACGGGCGATCGTGCCAGCCGATTTCACGACCGAACCCTTGAGTGGAGCCGTTTCGCTGACTCCTGAAGGACTCCGCACCTTCTTGAAATTGTATGAACTCAAAAAACAGTCCAAGTTTAAGCATCCGGTGCTGCAAACTCAATGTTCTTATCAGGAGTCGTTTGAGATCCAGGCAAGACTGCTGGCTAAGTACTTGCTGCAAGAGACGGACAAATACCCCCCGTTGGTGCTGAAATAACCGTATGCATGTGGTGATTAGTTATGACATTACCGAAAACAAACGCCGCACCAAAATCCACAAGATCCTCAAGTCTTATGGACAGTGGATGCAGTACAGTGTGTTTGAATGTGACCTCACGGAGACACAATATGCCAAATTGCGATCGCGTCTCAGTAAACTGATTAAACCAGAGCAAGATAGTATCCGGTTCTATTTTCTCTGTGCCTGCTGCCACCCTAAAATCGAACGCATCGGCGGTGAAATGGTGCGAGACGAAACGATCTTCTTCGCCTAATGCGCGGCTGGGTGGGTGTTTTTGCATTCAGTCTTCAGAAATAGGGTAAAAGACCGTTACCGCCATGCTTTCAGGCTTCGCCACTTAAGTTGCAGTCGCGCAAACGCGCCAACAGTTTCTAGACCGCCTTTTCAGGTCTCTACCGATCATGTTTTTTGACCCAAAGAGCGTTCCAAAATGCTATGATCAGAATGATCCGCGCAGTCGCACCTTGAAAACTGCATATAGACTGCCTTCCAAGCGCCCGACGCTGCAACCACCCCAAAACCCTTTCAGGGATTGAAACGGATTTAGGCGGGTACATAGGGCGAGAGTTGGGCCTACAAGCTGCAACCACCCCAAAACCCTTTCAGGGATTGAAACTGATAGCCTTCGATAGTGACGACAGGCGCAAACTGCTGCTGCAACCACCCCAAAACCCTTTCAGGGATTGAAACCGAAGCCGCTTCAGAAGCTCACGCCGCCTATCAAGCTGCAACCACCCCAAAACCCTTTCAGGGATTGAAACTTGTATGCTTCATGCTGCGGATGACTCGGATTAGCCGCCGCGTGCTGCAACCACCCCAAAACCCTTTCAGGGATTGAAACGTGAACCAGGAGCTGGTTGAAAAGAAGCGGAGCAATGCCTGCTGCAACCACCCCAAAACCCTTTCAGGGATTGAAACCAAACCGTTACCAGAAGGCTGATTTGAACTGCGATGCTGCAACCACCCCAAAACCCTTTCAGGGATTGAAACATGCGGTGCAGGAAGCCAGCATTCAGGGGCGGTTGGACGCTGCAACCACCCCAAAACCCTTTCAGGGATTGAAACGTAGCACCGAGCAGTCTGATTTGAGTCGGCACGGGGCTGCAACCACCCCAAAACCCTTTCAGGGATTGAAACCAATAGTTCTGAAGGTGATAAGTACGAGTGGGCGGCTGCAACCACCCCAAAACCCTTTCAGGGATTGAAACCTCAGAGTGCCGAAACTCTGACGCTTGGCGCTGGGGCTGCAACCACCCCAAAACCCTTTCAGGGATTGAAACAGTGGGGTGAAACTGATATCAATGCTCGTGCTGGGCTGCAACCACCCCAAAACCCTTTCAGGGATTGAAACTTCGTTCTCGATACCCGCAAAAATCCGCTATCGCGCTGCAACCACCCCAAAACCCTTTCAGGGATTGAAACAGAACCTTTCGTGGGGGCCCGCCGCCGACGCTGCGCTGCAACCACCCCAAAACCCTTTCAGGGATTGAAACGATGCGATCGGGTTCAGGCATGGGCAGGCAGAAACTCGCTGCAACCACCCCAAAACCCTTTCAGGGATTGAAACAACGATATTGCTCTTGTAGCCCTTATCCCACGACTGCTGCAACCACCCCAAAACCCTTTCAGGGATTGAAACGTCTCTTATACGATTGACGACCACATCGCCGCGCATCGTGGCTGCAACCACCCCAAAACCCTTTCAGGGATTGAAACTCCTACGGCTTTTGCCCGACCACGCTGTGCAGCATGGCTGCAACCACCCCAAAACCCTTTCAGGGATTGAAACAGGCAATATCTAAAAGCCAATACATGAGGCTCAAGCTGCAACCACCCCAAAACCCTTTCAGGGATTGAAACAGTAACTCTGACCTTGCCTATTATTCCCGCCCCCAGGCTGCAACCACCCCAAAACCCTTTCAGGGATTGAAACGTCTTATTCGATGCCGCCTGCCAGACCTCATCATCGCTGCAACCACCCCAAAACCCTTTCAGGGATTGAAACGTCGGAAGTATAAACCTGATAACTGATCGAACCTGCGCTGCAACCACCCCAAAACCCTTTCAGGGATTGAAACAACAGTTGTATTTTACTGGAAAAGAAATATGGGAGCTGCAACCACCCCAAAACCCTTTCAGGGATTGAAACAACACACAAACCCTTTGCGCTATCAGCGTGGCGGGCTGCAACCACCCCAAAACCCTTTCAGGGATTGAAACCATTGCCTCAATTCTTGTGAGGCAATGGACGAATTGCTGCAACCACCCCAAAACCCTTTCAGGGATTGAAACTGTGATCATGGTTCGGTTACGGGTAAAGGATCAGGGCTGCAACCACCCCAAAACCCTTTCAGGGATTGAAACATCCATCGCCACCCACAACCGCAGTCACGACCTAGCTGCAACCACCCCAAAACCCTTTCAGGGATTGAAACTCTGAACGCTACACTGAAGCGTTCCCACAGCTTTGGCTGCAACCACCCCAAAACCCTTTCAGGGATTGAAACAACCCAGGAGCAGGAAAGAAAAGATTAGCTGGCTGAAGCTGCAACCACCCCAAAACCCTTTCAGGGATTGAAACAGAAGGCGAATACCCCTATGGGATAGTCGATGACAGCTGCAACCACCCCAAAACCCTTTCAGGGATTGAAACAACGACCCCAACTTGTGATCCTCTATGCAGAAATTGCTGCAACCACCCCAAAACCCTTTCAGGGATTGAAACGAATTAATCGCCCCCAGAATTGCTCTTGCTGCACAGCTGCAACCACCCCAAAACCCTTTCAGGGATTGAAACGTCTTATTCGATGCGGGCTGCCAGACCTCATCATCGCTGCAACCACCCCAAAACCCTTTCAGGGATTGAAACCCGGAGTGGTGGCAGGTACAAACAGGTCAACGACCCCGCTGCAACCACCCCAAAACCCTTTCAGGGATTGAAACATCGCCACAAACAAGCCACCCACGCTTACCAGGGGCTGCAACCACCCCAAAACCCTTTCAGGGATTGAAACATTCGCTTCTATTTGCTTTTCAAGCGCAGCGTCAGGCTGCAACCACCCCAAAACCCTTTCAGGGATTGAAACCTATACCTTCCAGGGGCTGCTAGAACTGAGTCTGGCTGCAACCACCCCAAAACCCTTTCAGGGATTGAAACCCCATTCCATCAACTACACCGCTAGGCATTCCATGCTGCAACCACCCCAAAACCCTTTCAGGGATTGAAACCAGACACAACAGTTTAAAGGCAAGAGCGCCGTAGGGCTGCAACCACCCCAAAACCCTTTCAGGGATTGAAACCTTTATCGGGGCACGGCTCAAGGTGTGCAATATGGCTGCAACCACCCCAAAACCCTTTCAGGGATTGAAACGAGTTAAGCCCCCCCCGCAGGTTGAGCGGCATCTCAACGCGGCTGCAACCACCCCAAAACCCTTTCAGGGATTGAAACTGTCAGACCCGACCCTGACTTGCCACCATTCCGGGCTGCAACCACCCCAAAACCCTTTCAGGGATTGAAACTCTTGAGAACGGTAATACTTTTAATTCTCCTATGTGCTGCAACCACCCCAAAACCCTTTCAGGGATTGAAACATGAGTAGGTTTACGGTACGGATCTCTGTACCGCGCTGCAACCACCCCAAAACCCTTTCAGGGATTGAAACAAACAAATTCAATCAGGAAAACTCACTATGACCAGGCTGCAACCACCCCAAAACCCTTTCAGGGATTGAAACCAAGGAAGTGAATCTAAGGGATTAGAAGATTGGCGCTGCAACCACCCCAAAACCCTTTCAGGGATTGAAACAGGATTTTTTTTATCACCCTCTTTAGGGTCTTGTGCTGCAACCACCCCAAAACCCTTTCAGGGATTGAAACCAACTAATCTATTACCAGGAGAGAATCCTAATACGCTGCAACCACCCCAAAACCCTTTCAGGGATTGAAACAAAACGAGCGTATCGGCTGGTGTGGTGTTCGCGAGCTGCAACCACCCCAAAACCCTTTCAGGGATTGAAACAAGCATTGTTCAGTAGCCAGTTTTGCCAATTCTTGCTGCAACCACCCCAAAACCCTTTCAGGGATTGAAACAGACGTAGATTTTCAAGGCTTACAGGGTGTCTATGCTGCAACCACCCCAAAACCCTTTCAGGGATTGAAACTAAAATTTCTAGGTGTCTATCTTCTTCAATACCCAGCTGCAACCACCCCAAAACCCTTTCAGGGATTGAAACGGCAAACTACTGTTACCAGGGCGTTGATAGTTAGAGCTGCAACCACCCCAAAACCCTTTCAGGGATTGAAACGCGTATTCATCCAATTCACGCTGTCGCGCCGCCTGGCTGCAACCACCCCAAAACCCTTTCAGGGATTGAAACCGAAAAACACGGCTGGGCAAAGGTGGACGAATTGGCTGCAACCACCCCAAAACCCTTTCAGGGATTGAAACAAAGCTAGCGAGACCGATCGTAACTAATAGGGCAGGCTGCAACCACCCCAAAACCCTTTCAGGGATTGAAACGATAATTGATGCCTGAGACCTCGATTAAATCCTGCCCAGGCTGCAACCACCCCAAAACCCTTTCAGGGATTGAAACAAACAATATCGTTCCCTTCAGTCGTGGTTCGCCAGGCTGCAACCACCCCAAAACCCTTTCAGGGATTGAAACGAAGCGCCCGAAGCGCCCACCCTACCCGATACCATGCTGCAACCACCCCAAAACCCTTTCAGGGATTGAAACATACAAAAAGTTCCGGTGTCTGACCTTCGACGGGGCTGCAACCACCCCAAAACCCTTTCAGGGATTGAAACTTCTACGGGTTGAATGTTCTTTTCTGCTGCACTGAGCTGCAACCACCCCAAAACCCTTTCAGGGATTGAAACTACTCGCAAAGATGGGGCTGAGTCTATTCAATCCAGCTGCAACCACCCCAAAACCCTTTCAGGGATTGAAACATTTTGCCTTTATCTGCCTGATGGTCAATCCAACGCTGCAACCACCCCAAAACCCTTTCAGGGATTGAAACGAGGGAGGTTGAACGTTTGATAGCAAGATTTCACGGCTGCAACCACCCCAAAACCCTTTCAGGGATTGAAACTGGCGTTAAGCCGCGCAGAGGACGAGCAGGTAGCCAAGCTGCAACCACCCCAAAACCCTTTCAGGGATTGAAACGCTCAATAATCGCTTTCAAGGTTAAGTGGTTACATGCTGCAACCACCCCAAAACCCTTTCAGGGATTGAAACGCAGCATGACCATTAACCTGAGCATACGCAACTACGCTGCAACCACCCCAAAACCCTTTCAGGGATTGAAACTGGGGCGTACCGATCGTCTGTCGCACGCACGCCACAGCTGCAACCACCCCAAAACCCTTTCAGGGATTGAAACGCAAAATCCGAGTGAATGCAGCCGATGGGAAGACGCTGCAACCACCCCAAAACCCTTTCAGGGATTGAAACGCTTTCTTGGCACCATAGCGCTCATGCTTGGCAGGGCTGCAACCACCCCAAAACCCTTTCAGGGATTGAAACAGGGTATCCCCTTCCTGACACATATTCAAAATATTGGGGCTGCAACCACCCCAAAACCCTTTCAGGGATTGAAACATCTATGCCCGAGATGGTGAGTACATCCGTCCAAGCTGCAACCACCCCAAAACCCTTTCAGGGATTGAAACATACCGCCAGATTTCTAGAGCCACATCCTCAAACGCTGCAACCACCCCAAAACCCTTTCAGGGATTGAAACTTCCCGCCTGCTTTCTTCCCTGCTAGTTGCTTACGGCTGCAACCACCCCAAAACCCTTTCAGGGATTGAAACCACCTACTAGCGATATGCCATCCGAACCTTGCCGCGCTGCAACCACCCCAAAACCCTTTCAGGGATTGAAACTGGGGCTGGGACTGCATCAACCTTGCAAGCCTTAAGCTGCAACCACCCCAAAACCCTTTCAGGGATTGAAACGAACTCGATTGGGCAGTCCGCGATCGACTGCCGCCGCTGCAACCACCCCAAAACCCTTTCAGGGATTGAAACAGCCAGGGGTAAATTGCAAAAGCAGCTTGAAGACAGCTGCAACCACCCCAAAACCCTTTCAGGGATTGAAACAAGCGGTTCTTAAATGCCACAATCAGCAGTCAAGTGCTGCAACCACCCCAAAACCCTTTCAGGGATTGAAACGCTAACTTTCCAGCGACTCAAGTCGTTAGCGGGGTGCTGCAACCACCCCAAAACCCTTTCAGGGATTGAAACCGGTGTCTCCGGTTGGATGTCACCAACAGGGGAGGGCTGCAACCACCCCAAAACCCTTTCAGGGATTGAAACAACCTGTATCCCATCTGCGAACAGCTTTAGGCGGATGAAGGCTGCAACCACCCCAAAACCCTTTCAGGGATTGAAACATTTTCACTGAAGACACACGAGCGGTTAATGCTGGCTGCAACCACCCCAAAACCCTTTCAGGGATTGAAACCGTTTGGTGCTGAACTGCCTGCTGGTGAGTTCCTTGCTGCAACCACCCCAAAACCCTTTCAGGGATTGAAACATGGGAAACTATTTTCAGTCAGGTGTACACGGTCGCTCGCTGCAACCACCCCAAAACCCTTTCAGGGATTGAAACGTTAAATGCCTTACCAACATTGCTTACGCCTATCGCTGCAACCACCCCAAAACCCTTTCAGGGATTGAAACAAATCAGCGTCGGCGTACCTTGGGAAGTACATGAGCTGCAACCACCCCAAAACCCTTTCAGGGATTGAAACAAGGCGCGGGCAAAAGTGGCGATCGCCCAAAAAGAGCTGCAACCACCCCAAAACCCTTTCAGGGATTGAAACCCGTTGAAAATCCATTAAGGTAGCGATGTTTGCCGGCTGCAACCACCCCAAAACCCTTTCAGGGATTGAAACGCATTGGAAGTTAACCACGTTCACAGCTTCACTAAGCTGCAACCACCCCAAAACCCTTTCAGGGATTGAAACATGGTGCCATGCTTGAAAGGTTCGTAGTAAGCCATGCTGCAACCACCCCAAAACCCTTTCAGGGATTGAAACTCTAGAGGGATGCCAGAGTATCGCGCGATTTGAGGCTGCAACCACCCCAAAACCCTTTCAGGGATTGAAACATTACTGACAGGCTTGGGTAGTAATGAGCGTTTTCTCGCTGCAACCACCCCAAAACCCTTTCAGGGATTGAAACCGCCAATACTACGATAAACGTAGAGGGGAAGACAGGCTAAGGCTGCAACCACCCCAAAACCCTTTCAGGGATTGAAACCGCACTAACCGAACTAGGAGCAATCTGATCATGCCGCTGCAACCACCCCAAAACCCTTTCAGGGATTGAAACATTGTGTCGATGAAGCCCTGACTCGCGCCTAATGGGGCTGCAACCACCCCAAAACCCTTTCAGGGATTGAAACAAATTCGCTGGATGTCAATGCTTCGTCCAAAATCTCGCTGCAACCACCCCAAAACCCTTTCAGGGATTGAAACAGCGGGTGTTGCTAAAGCAGCAGGGGGTGATCTGTGCTGCAACCACCCCAAAACCCTTTCAGGGATTGAAACAGCGATCAATGACATCACGCCGCTGTCTGTGAGCAATGCGGGCTGCAACCACCCCAAAACCCTTTCAGGGATTGAAACCTCCAGGCTTTCCACCCTCAATCCACGAGAACCAGGCTGCAACCACCCCAAAACCCTTTCAGGGATTGAAACAGACGATTGCTCTAACTGAAGCAATACCCGATCTTCGCTGCAACCACCCCAAAACCCTTTCAGGGATTGAAACGTAGAGCTAGTGCGGAACGTTCCGCGCCCTCCCTCGCTGCAACCACCCCAAAACCCTTTCAGGGATTGAAACAGTCCACCCTCGCGCCTGACTTACGAAGCTTATAAAGGCTGCAACCACCCCAAAACCCTTTCAGGGATTGAAACAAATACTAGGCGTACTAACTGCTGTGGATTACCAGCTGCAACCACCCCAAAACCCTTTCAGGGATTGAAACGAGTGCCTGGAATGGTTATGGGGATGGGGGCGGAGGGAACAGGCTGCAACCACCCCAAAACCCTTTCAGGGATTGAAACGAAGTGGTATACGGGTCGGTCGGCGCATATATGGGCTGCAACCACCCCAAAACCCTTTCAGGGATTGAAACATGCTGACTCTCCTTCCTACTTTCCTACTTCGCTGGCTGCAACCACCCCAAAACCCTTTCAGGGATTGAAACAACAGTTGTATTTTACTGGAAAAGAAATATGGGAAGCTGCAACCACCCCAAAACCCTTTCAGGGATTGAAACATTGATGAGCTTACCCGTTTCCATTTTGATTCCTGGCTGCAACCACCCCAAAACCCTTTCAGGGATTGAAACCGCAAATCTAACAGATAAATGTTTCATGAGTCCAAGGCTGCAACCACCCCAAAACCCTTTCAGGGATTGAAACGGCTCATATATGGCTGGCTATCTTGCAGGCAAAGGCTGCAACCACCCCAAAACCCTTTCAGGGATTGAAACTCGTTTATCCAGTAGCTATAGACTAAGCGGGCGAGCTGCAACCACCCCAAAACCCTTTCAGGGATTGAAACGGGCGGTCTTGTTGCCCACAAGCTCTCAACTCTTGCTGCAACCACCCCAAAACCCTTTCAGGGATTGAAACGAGAGCCTAGCGCAGTCGTTCCAAGCTGCTAACGTGGCTGCAACCACCCCAAAACCCTTTCAGGGATTGAAACAGAAAGCTGCCGCGATACTTGTATTCGCGATGGTAGCTGCAACCACCCCAAAACCCTTTCAGGGATTGAAACAGATTTAAGCGGGTACATAGGGGTAAGCGGTTGAGCCGCTGCAACCACCCCAAAACCCTTTCAGGGATTGAAACAAAGAGTTGGTAAGGGCGATCGCGCAGGGTGAACGGCTGCAACCACCCCAAAACCCTTTCAGGGATTGAAACTACGGATTGGAAGGTGTTGAATCTGCGGTAGCGGGCTGCAACCACCCCAAAACCCTTTCAGGGATTGAAACACACTGTCAAGGATGACCGATGGGCGCTACTACGTGCTGCAACCACCCCAAAACCCTTTCAGGGATTGAAACAGCTTGCACCCTTGCTAGGGCTAAATAGCCTCCCAGGGGCATCCTTGCTGCAACCACCCCAAAACCCTTTCAGGGATTGAAACTGGATCGAGAAAAATCAGAACAAAAAATCTAATAGGCTGCAACCACCCCAAAACCCTTTCAGGGATTGAAACAACAGGTTGAAACTGAGGCAGCGAACCAGCGCTATAAGCTGCAACCACCCCAAAACCCTTTCAGGGATTGAAACAGAGAGTCTGCCTTTGGCGGATCAGAGTACACGATCGAGCTGCAACCACCCCAAAACCCTTTCAGGGATTGAAACCAAAAACGTAGAGCGTTAATTTAATAGTTTGGTCGCTGCAACCACCCCAAAACCCTTTCAGGGATTGAAACTCTGAAATTCAAAAGCTAGCGATCGCCAAGAAACTCGCTGCAACCACCCCAAAACCCTTTCAGGGATTGAAACCGTGCAAGCCAAGCCGATCCTTGCGCCCTATCAAAGCTGCAACCACCCCAAAACCCTTTCAGGGATTGAAACAAGTGCTGGATTCACGATCGCTGCCTGCATGTGGAGCTGCAACCACCCCAAAACCCTTTCAGGGATTGAAACTGATGAGTGCTCCTGATGATGCCAAGCTTGGCGGCGATCGGGCTGCAACCACCCCAAAACCCTTTCAGGGATTGAAACATGCCGTTGTAGCCAAAGAGGGCGGCAACCAGTTGCTGCAACCACCCCAAAACCCTTTCAGGGATTGAAACTCATGCGGCTGTAGAGCCAATTCTGGAAAGACTGGGGCTGCAACCACCCCAAAACCCTTTCAGGGATTGAAACATAATGCCTCTTTGTTTGGGTTGAGGAAATCAGGCTGCAACCACCCCAAAACCCTTTCAAGGATTGAAACACAGGCTGTCGCAGCGCCTAGAAGCCAACAAAAAGCTGCAACCACCCCAAAACCCTTTCAGGGATTGAAACAAAGCGCTGTAGAGGCTAAGGGTTTTGTGTGCCTGGCTGCAACCACCCCAAAACCCTTTCAGGGATTGAAACCGATCGCGACATACTCACCAAGCCAGCCGTCAAGCGCTGCAACCACCCCAAAACCCTTTCAGGGATTGAAACAACGAAGCAGCAATCAGGCAGCTTAGCTGGGTCTAGCTGCAACCACCCCAAAACCCTTTCAGGGATTGAAACGAGCTTGGGCGGCTTGGCGATCGACAACGAAAACGCTGCAACCACCCCAAAACCCTTTCAGGGATTGAAACGGTCTATATTCACCACTGAAAGCCTCGATTTGATGCTGCAACCACCCCAAAACCCTTTCAGGGATTGAAACTGGCAGATCCATCCGCATGGCTAATGCATTGCCGGGCTGCAACCACCCCAAAACCCTTTCAGGGATTGAAACTAACGACTCCAACACATGACCACAGTGAGAGCAAGTCGCTGCAACCACCCCAAAACCCTTTCAGGGATTGAAACCGCGATCGACCTCCGCCAAGCGATCGCGGACAGCGCTGCAACCACCCCAAAACCCTTTCAGGGATTGAAACAAAGCGCACCAACTCTTGAGCAATGGAGCGAATCGCTGCAACCACCCCAAAACCCTTTCAGGGATTGAAACAAACCACTCTCACCCAAAGAATTTAGGGCACTGCGCTGCAACCACCCCAAAACCCTTTCAGGGATTGAAACCTCGTCAGGGCGGAGGGCAAGACGAAAGCGCCAAGCTGCAACCACCCCAAAACCCTTTCAGGGATTGAAACGAAAATAAAGCGACTAAAAACGACTCAGATGACCGCTGCAACCACCCCAAAACCCTTTCAGGGATTGAAACAGGCACCAGCCCCAACACAAACACCGCTGCCGACGCAGGCTGCAACCACCCCAAAACCCTTTCAGGGATTGAAACCTTGCCTGCCTTATCAGGTTTCAACGGGTGCCAGGCTGCAACCACCCCAAAACCCTTTCAGGGATTGAAACTTGGTAAGGAACCATTCACAGTTAAAGCTAACTAGGCTGCAACCACCCCAAAACCCTTTCAGGGATTGAAACATGCCATCGTTGCAAACTGGCATCGCGATCGACTGCTGCAACCACCCCAAAACCCTTTCAGGGATTGAAACATAACTTGAAATCCTTTAGGTTCTACTGTGTCTAGGCTGCAACCACCCCAAAACCCTTTCAGGGATTGAAACAAACCAGCGCTTTCTCTGAGTTGCACAAGAGGCGAGCTGCAACCACCCCAAAACCCTTTCAGGGATTGAAACCGATTGATAATCTGACGCAAGTTAGCGCGATCTCCAGCTGCAACCACCCCAAAACCCTTTCAGGGATTGAAACGCGAGTTGGGTTAGACCTCATCACGGTGCCAGGTAGTGCTAGGCTGCAACCACCCCAAAACCCTTTCAGGGATTGAAACTGATGCTGGCAAAGCAACCCGTTCAGACGGGCTTGCTGCAACCACCCCAAAACCCTTTCAGGGATTGAAACAGAGCAGCGGCAACCATCCAACCAAAACGGTTGCCGTTTCCCGCTGCAACCACCCCAAAACCCTTTCAGGGATTGAAACTCAAGAGATCGGCAAATCGTCTTTTTGGCGCGTTTTGGCTGCAACCACCCCAAAACCCTTTCAGGGATTGAAACAGAGATAGGTTCAGAATCCGAGTCTGAAACATCAGGCTGCAACCACCCCAAAACCCTTTCAGGGATTGAAACAAACAACAACAACAGCACGGGAAAAATGCCAATCCGCTGCAACCACCCCAAAACCCTTTCAGGGATTGAAACAGCCTGCCCCCTGGTCAGAAATTCAAATCAGCCTGCTGCTGCAACCACCCCAAAACCCTTTCAGGGATTGAAACACTTGAAGCTGGATAGCAACGTCTACGATTGGCAGGCTGCAACCACCCCAAAACCCTTTCAGGGATTGAAACAGGCTGGCTGGATTGACAAGCCCAAAGATGAAGCCCGCTGCAACCACCCCAAAACCCTTTCAGGGATTGAAACCCAAAATATCCTGTCAAAATTTTGTTTTCAACGATCGCTGGCTGCAACCACCCCAAAACCCTTTCAGGGATTGAAACTTGCCAGCTTTACGGTTAGCCACGCGCTTGTTGTAGCTGCAACCACCCCAAAACCCTTTCAGGGATTGAAACCACTAGCTACACTGCGGCTAATCTACCGCTGACTTGCTGCAACCACCCCAAAACCCTTTCAGGGATTGAAACCACTAGCTACACTGCGGCTAATCTACCGCTGACTTGCTGCAACCACCCCAAAACCCTTTCAGGGATTGAAACCGCCAACAAATCCGACCCCGCTACAATCAGCCTTGCTGCAACCACCCCAAAACCCTTTCAGGGATTGAAACTACGTCTTGCAGCGCCATGCGCGACAGTCGGCTGAGCTGCAACCACCCCAAAACCCTTTCAGGGATTGAAACTCAAACTCGGAGTAAAGCGCCTTCTGAATGACTGCCTCGCTGCAACCACCCCAAAACCCTTTCAGGGATTGAAACCTGTCCCCTTCACATCCATCCAGAGCCGAATGCAGGCTACAACCACCCCAAAACCCTTTCAGGGATTGAAACAACATTCCGTTAAACTCATCTACGTCTAGGTCGTGCTGCAACCACCCCAAAACCCTTTCAGGGATTGAAACAGCTCTACCAGCCCGAGCGAGCGGGTGGCAACCAGCTGCAACCACCCCAAAACCCTTTCAGGGATTGAAACAACGATGCCTGTCGTTGTTCTGTCAATCCTGACAGGCTGCAACCACCCCAAAACCCTTTCAGGGATTGAAACAGCCACCGCATATGATTTGCCCGATCCGCGTCCACGCTGCAACCACCCCAAAACCCTTTCAGGGATTGAAACGTCTAGCTAGAGACTAGCAGCTTATTACTAGTTGTGCTGCAACCACCCCAAAACCCTTTCAGGGATTGAAACCGGTCGGTGCTGCGGTTGGTAGTGCGCTGGGTGGGCTGCAACCACCCCAAAACCCTTTCAGGGATTGAAACTCCTCCCTAGTGAACGGCTTGCAGGCAAACCAGGCGCTGCAACCACCCCAAAACCCTTTCAGGGATTGAAACAGATGACCGCTGCCAACTTGTTGAGAACGGCTTTTGGCTGCAACCACCCCAAAACCCTTTCAGGGATTGAAACCCCGAATCATTACTGGAGTGGTTCCAGAGCTATTGCGCTGCAACCACCCCAAAACCCTTTCAGGGATTGAAACGTCACCTCGCAAATCGTGGTTTGCTTTCAATAATGCTGCAACCACCCCAAAACCCTTTCAGGGATTGAAACGGGTCACGAAAGAATCGGGGTTTGTGGCACCGTAGCTGCAACCACCCCAAAACCCTTTCAGGGATTGAAACAGTCCAGCCCTGGTACGCTGCTCAGGCGGCAACTAGCTGCAACCACCCCAAAACCCTTTCAGGGATTGAAACCCAACTCCTCTAGCTGCCTTTGTTTGTCTTCTACGCTGCAACCACCCCAAAACCCTTTCAGGGATTGAAACCACCTAATTTTGCTTTGATTGCCTTACCTTTAACAAGCTGCAACCACCCCAAAACCCTTTCAGGGATTGAAACAGTCCAGCCCTGGTACGCTGCTCAGGCGGCAACTAGCTGCAACCACCCCAAAACCCTTTCAGGGATTGAAACATCGATGCCGCGTTGATGGAGCCATGCTTTAGCCGCTGCAACCACCCCAAAACCCTTTCAGGGATTGAAACGCCGGACATATCGCTAGGTGCTATGTCCTCCCAGCTGCAACCACCCCAAAACCCTTTCAGGGATTGAAACCTACGCAAGGGGCAGCAGCAAAATGAATCTACCAGCTGCAACCACCCCAAAACCCTTTCAGGGATTGAAACCTAACCTTGTTTCTTTCTACTGTGAATGGCAGCTGCTGCAACCACCCCAAAACCCTTTCAGGGATTGAAACTGAATGACCTAACAGCTTGGCTGCATCTGCGAGGCTGCAACCACCCCAAAACCCTTTCAGGGATTGAAACACCAATACGAATACGATCGCTTCTTGTAAAAAATGGGACGCTGCAACCACCCCAAAACCCTTTCAGGGATTGAAACTGGCTTGAACCATGATTGATCTCCTGTAGAAGTTCGCTGCAACCACCCCAAAACCCTTTCAGGGATTGAAACGAGGACTAGACTGTTAGATGACAATGAGGAAGTCAGGCGATGACAGCGACCGAGTCGGTTAGATCGTAGCCTTCGGATCGCATTCATTGTCTAGCGACAAAGAAAAAGACACGCTGAACCCATTCCGATTGGACCGGGAGTGGATGAGCGTGTCGAGAAAGATTGAAACTTATCAAATTCGAGTGTATATGAACGCACGAGAGATGGGCTTGACGCAAGTTGAAGCCGCAAACTTGGCTGGCTTTTCCGCCCGCAGTGGGCAACGCATCGAAGCGGGCAACCACCAACCCAATCGAGGGCGAGTCCGAGATTGGAGAAGTAGTCCTGATCCACTGGCTAGTGTGTGGGAGTCCGAGTTGGAACCGATGCTCAGAGCCACCCCTGCTCTGCAGCCCATGACCTTGTTTGAGTGGCTACAAGAGCATTATCCGGGCAAGTACCCGCAAGTTCTACGCACGCTGCAACGGCGGGTGGCAGCCTGGAAAGCCTTGCATGGCAATGCCAAAGAGGTCATGTTTGAGCTCCGGCATGAACCCGGCATGATGGGCTTGTCCGACTTCACTGAACTCAAAGGTCTCGAGATCACCATTGCAGGCAAGCCCTTTGAGCACTTGCTGTACCACTATCGACTGGCTTACAGCGGGTGGCAGTACGCTCAAATTATTCAGGGGGGTGAAAGCTTCATTGCCTTATCAGAAGGGTTGCAGAATGCCCTGTTTGCCTGTGGCGGTGTCCCGAAGCAACATCGGACCGATAGTTTGAGTGCCGCCTATCGTCACATGGGTGGGGCGCGAAACAAGCCATTGACTCGGTTGTATGATGACCTGTGCCATCATTACCGACTGCAGCCGACCCGCAACAACACAGGCATCGCCCATGAAAATGGGCCATTGAGTCACCCCACGGACATTTGAAGAATCGGATTAAGCAGGCTCTCCTACTGCGTGGAAGCTGTGACTTTGACAGCATTGCTGCGTACCAGGATGTCATCAATCGGGCGATTGCCAAATTGAACGATCTGCACGCTGCCAAGATTGAGGAAGAGAAACAGTGTCTCCAACCCCTCCCGACCTATCGTGTTCCAGACTATGAAGTGCTCACCGCAACGGTCAGTTGTCGCAGCACAGTTGATGTGCGCTGCGTGTTGTACACGGTTCCAGCCCGCCTGATTGGACGCCAACTCGAATGGCATTTGTATCATGACCGGCTTCTGGGCTATCTCAATCGCCAGTTGGTGGTGGCACTGCCGCGCATCCGTGTCACAGATCAAACGAAACGCCGCACCCGGAGCATCAATTACCGTCATGTTGCAGAGGGACTGCGGCGCAAGCCCAGAGCCTTTTTGTACTGTACTTGGCAACAAGAGCTCTTGCCCAATGACACCTGGCGTGACCTTTGGCAGCAACTGAAAGCGCAATTTGACCTCGACAGTGCCGCTGTCCTCCTGGTGGAAGCGTTGTACATTGCGGCGACCCAAGACAACGAAACAGTAGTGGCAGACTATCTTCAAGCGCAACTGAGCCCTGCAACCTTAACGCTCGCAGGGCTCCGGCAGCAGTTTCAATTACTGAGCAACCTGAATGTGCCCAGTCTCACCATCACCCAACACCCCTGGCGACTTATGACCAACTCCTGCAAGGTACAACCCATGACCAGCCCGTATCAGAGCCTCAGCCTCCACCTCAAACGGTTGCACCTGTCCCACATGCTCACTCATTGGGAAACGCTCGAAGCTCAAGCGATGCAGGAAGGTTGGTCTTACGCTCAGTTCTTGCTGGCTCTCTGCGAATTGGAGGCTCAACGACGCTGGAGTGTCCGCCTGCAAAGAACCTTAAACGAAGCGCAACTGCCAAGCGGCAAAACGGTTTCCAACTTTGACTTTTCCCATTGCCCCAACTTCAACCCCGCACCCTTGATGCAACTGGTGGATGATCCGACTTGGCTAGGACGAGCCGAAAACCTGTTATTGTTCGGCGCTTCGGGCGTGGGAAAGTCTCATTTGGCGGCGGCGGTCTCACGTCGCATGATTGAGTTTGGCAAGCGGGTCAAATTCTATTCTGCACTGGCACTGGTGCAACAGCTACAGCAAGCCAAGCTGCAATTGCAACTGCAACCATTGCTCAAAAAACTGGACCGCTTTGACCTACTCGTGCTTGATGATTTGGGTTATGTCAAAAAGTCCGAGGCAGAAACCTCGGTGCTGTTTGAACTGATTGCTCATCGTTACGAACGCAAAAGCTTACTGATTACGGCAAATCAACCCTTCAGCCAGTGGGATGCCATCTTCGCTGATTCGATGATGACGGTCGCCGCGGTTGACCGTTTGGTGCATCATGCTTTGATTGTTGAGATTCAGACACAGAGTTATCGCAAACAGTCGGCGGTTTCGCGTTCTGGCACCTCGAGTGTTCTGGATAAAGCGGTCGTTCAATCCCAGCGATCCTAGTTGTCGTTGCGATCCTGGTTGTCGTTGCGATCCTGGTTGCCGTCCCGCTCCTGGTTATCGTTGTGATCTTATTTGTCGTGCGATTGCTTCCAGCACTCAGCACGACTTTGACGTGTTAGTTTTTAGCGTTCAATCACTTGCAATCTCATCAGCTAGCCAAGAGGCTTGTCATGCTCACTCACTTGCCCACGTCACTGACGCGACACGAACGTATGCTTGACATCTGATACCCACTAACGGTCGAACTTATGAATGTTGCAGTTGAACGGAATGGAAATAGTCATGCTAGCCCTGACACTGAACTTGACCTGGACTTTCCAGTCTCAGAGTCAGAGTTAGAGCCAGAAACAGTAGGCTCAGAATCGGTCTTGGAAACCGAGGAAGAGGAGAGCCTGGGTGGTTTCGGTTTGACGGCTGCTGAGTCACTGGATGACGACGAAGAGCAGTTCTCACCTTCTTCTGGTCTCGATTTAGCGGCTCTTTCTGGCTACAACCCGGCTCAAGAAGCGCAACCAGCTATAGGTTTGGATGCGTCAGAGTCGCAAACTGCTGTCCTTCATAGCGACACTGATGAGGACTATGACTCTGACGACCTTGATGAAGCCGTAGTTGATCCACGTTCTGTTAAGACAAAGCATGGCTTGATCGGCAGTCCCTACACTAAGTTTGCCGTCGTTGGTGCTGGCACTTTAATGGTTGCCCTGGCGATCGGTGCCTTCCTCACTAGCGTGACAGGCAACAAAAACCAACAGCCGATCGTAGCTGTACCAACGCCTACATCTCCCGTTGAGGCTACTCCAGATGGTTCTGATGAAGTAGCCAAGTACAAAACTGAAACAGCTTTGGCACGCCAAAAGGAACTACTTAACGGTGCTTCCAAACCACAGCCTCTGCCGTCTGCATCGCCTACAGCAAAACCGACACCGCTACCTGTTAGCCCTCCTGTGTCCATGCCTCAGACGATGGCTCCCATACCAGTGATGCCAGCCACAGCGTTACTGACTGCACCGTTGACTGCTCCCACTGCAATCGTGCCGACTGATCCACTGGAAAAGTGGCGCATGGCAGCAACGATGGGTAGTTACGGCAACATTCCTAACACGCCTGGTGGTTCGAGTAGCGCACCCGCTGCTTTCGTTAACCCTGCGCCCGTTGCCTACACTCCGCCTCCAGTCACACCGTCTGTGAATAGCGGTAGTAACGGTGCTCTGTCATTAACACAGTTGCGCTCTAGTTCGTCTACGCCTGGACTGCGTGACCAACCGTTGTCAGCAGTCCTCGTTGGTTCCTCAGTCCCAGCCCAACTAGCGACCGCGATCGTGATGGCCGGTGATAACTCTACACCAGTGGCTCCAGATAGTCCCAGCGCTACCCGCTACCTCGTGCGACTTACAGGTGATCTGAAGGACGCTGCTGGCAATGTCGCTCTACCCAGTGGTTCACAGGTTGTCGTGGTGGCACGTACGTTCAGCCAACAGGGCGGCAGTGCTGAATTCGTTGCGACTTCTGTGATTGTGAACAACAAAGAGTACAGCGCTCCTAAAGATGCTCTGGTAGTGCGGTCTACGAACGGCGGTCTGCTGTCCTTTAAGAAAGAGAACGGCGGCGGCGGGCTGTTTAAGTCAATTTTGCCAGCGTTCTTCGCGGGCGCCAGTCAAGCCGGACAAAGCTTGAACCAACCAACGAGCAGTGCTTCGGTCAGCGGTGGGTCGGTCAGTGCTACCACCACTTCCAGCAACCCGAACCCAGCCGCAGGGTTTCTCCAGGGCTTTGGTCAAAACCTTTCCCAGCAGTTGCAACAACAGACTCAGGCAGCAAATCAGGCCGCAGCGTCGAAACCTGCCGCCTGGTCGTTGGGTGCTGGGACTGCTGTGACAGTGTTCGTCAACTCAAGTTTTCAACTTTAAAGGAGGTGATACATGATCTCTAGACGAAGCTTACGTCCCTGCCTGTTAGTACTCTGCTGTTCCTTCAGCCTGAGTGTCGGCACGCTTTTGGGGTCTGCACCGCAGGCACGTGCTGAAAGGGCGGCTGTGCTGAAGGTTTCGGCAAACACCGCTCAAGGTACGACGCAGACTGGCATTCAGCGTCTGACACTCGGTGTTCACGGCTTGAACCTTTCGTTCTTAGCCTTGAATGAGTCCATTCAGAAAGTGTGGCTTGATGACCCGACCCGTGTGGTCATCGACTTCGATGGTTGCCTTGTCGGCGCTCTTGGTGGTGGTGGAGGTGGTAGCAGTAGCTCCTCCTGTGGTGGTGCTTCCATCATTCGGTTGCGTCAGTTACCGCAGCCCATTGCGTTTCCTAAAGGTCTGTTTGCAGAGCAAAGTACGACTCAACTTACCGTGATTACTGTTTCTGGCAGTACTCGCAAGCTTTATCAGTTTCAACTGGTCTTAGCAGGCGGTACTCCTCCTTACAGCATGGTTGAAATTATTCCTAGCCCTGCCCCCGCGCCGGCTCAGTTGGTTTCGGTCTCACAGGAATACCAGCAGACGGTACTCCGACAGTTGAGCAAGGGACTGGCGATCGCCGAGAGCAAACAGATGTTGGATCGCCAGTCTGCTGCCTATCAACAAGCCGTGGCGACGATCGCGCTGATGCAGGGCGGGAAACCCTTTGCCGAAGCGACGAAACAGACGGGGGTACCGAATGCCCTGGTCGATCGCCTGCGTGCCCTCGGCTCAGTACCTTAACGGACTGAGTTGTTTCGGGTGTTTAGGGAGTCCGACTCCGTGTTTCCTGTCTCGGTTGTGTTGTTTCAGTGCTCGTCTACTTTCTATTCTTTCAACTTACCTCTCATGCTTTTGGAGTCTTCTATGTCCCGTTCTGCTTCAACTTCTCGTCGTGTGCCTGCTCAAGGCTTTACTCCCAGTAAGACTCGTCGTCTATCAGTCCAGTTGGCAACAGTGGCTGGAACAACTTTGTCACTGCTGATCTCCCCTCTGTGGTTGACTGCGGCTCTGTCTCAATCAGCTACTTACAACCCAGCGCTGCTGAACGCTCTACCGACGGCACCGCTGACAACGGTTGGTCTGAACGAACTTATCTGTAGAGGCACCAACCTGGATTTGCAAACCTATGGAAGTGTGCTGCCGCGTGATGGTTGCAATTACCTGACGAACCAATCGGCGTTTTATGCAGCCACGCCTGGGTTTTTCAAAGTTAATGTTTGTAGCGGTAATCCTGGTACGCCTGCCTTTACTTATATTGGCAACTTCCTCGCCCTGACAGGTGACTATACCGGCGATCTGCCGCCAGCGTACCAGGCTTCGTCAGCGGCTCCTCCAGCGAACCTGATCGGCACGGTTGACGTTTGTTTGGCAGTGAATGCTGCTTTTAAACCCCCTGTCGGCTTCACACCACGAGCAGCGGATTCGAGCATCCTCGTCCTCAACAGTGCGAACCCAGCACTGAAGTTAGGCCAACTCCGCACGGAAAGCGTTCCCCAGGACCCGAACAATCCTACGTACGCCAAGCAAGTGCTGCCCTTTACATATTTTGTGTACGGTGATTTTAGAGCAGGTCTTCAAGTCGCCTACCAGACGAATCCCGATGGCACTGACACAGCCGTTTACGGCAGTGATTACGCCTTAACGGACAACACAAATGGGATGGCGTTGCCAGCAGCGGGTACGGTATCGCCATTGGCTGGCAATAACAACTCACTCAATGCTTTTGCCACGTATGACCCTCAGAATCATCCTGAGCAGCGGATGAGCGTCTTGTTTAGCTCGCTTTCGGGTGCCGTTTTCCTGGGTCCTAATAAGATTGCAGGACGCATCCTCGCCCTTAATAACTCCACTGTGTCCGTCAGTGCCATTAATGGTCAGTCCACGATCACACCTGGTAGTACCGCTGGTGGTTTCGTCCTCTCGCGTACCAACGGTGATTTGTCGAAGCCACTCTCGGTTAACTACAACATTGCAGGCACCGCTGCGAACGGCACTGATTATGGTTACTTGTCTGGTATTGCCACGCTTCCATCCGGTCAAAGTACTCTGAATGTGCCGATCATCGCCTCATCTCCTTCTGGTTCCACTGCTGTGCCTCAGAAGGATGTGCAGATTGCACTGACAACTCCGGCTGATAACAGTTACATCGTTCCATCTGGCGGTGCTGCGGGTCAAGCCAACACGTTTATCATCCCTGCCTACAACCCATCGACTGTGACCTTCACTCAAGGTGCTGGCGGCGGCACGCTCACCCCTGGTCAATCGCAGCCCTTCACTGTGACTCGTGCTGGTGGCGATACGACCCAACCCCTGACGGTGAATTACACCACGGGCGGCACGGCTCAACAAGGCGTTGATTATCAACCTGTTTCGGGTAGCGTCACGATTCCAGCGAGTCAGACCACTGCGAGTGTACCACTGTCTGCGATTCAGAAGACAGGCTCAACCGCTGCACCAGCGACTACGCTCAGTCTCACGCCAGCGTCGGGGACTGGCTACGATGCGACAGGTGCTGCGCCCATCAACTACAACATTCCAGCCTACACTCCTGCTGCTGTGTCTGTGACTCAGCCTGGTAATGGGGGTGCCATTCCTGCAGGTGGTTCTGTACCCTTTACGGTTACTCGGTCGGGCGATACCAGCCAACCCTTGACAGTGCCTTACACGATCGGAGGGACAGCTACGCCTGGGACAGACTACAGCACCTTGCCCGGAAGCATCACGATTCCAGCGGGTGCAACATCTGCCACTCAGAATGTGGCCACACCGACTCAGAACGGTTCAACGGCTCAACCCTCCAAAACCATCACTCTGTCACCTCAGAGTGGTAATGGCTACACGGTTGACCCCAATAGCCCTGCTGCAACCTACAACACGGCTGCTTACACGCCTAGCTCTGTGAGTCCTGCGGCTGGTTCCAGTGGCAGCACGATTCCACAAGGTACCACGGGTGGGTTTACCATCACACGTACCGGACCCACTACGTCTGCACTGCCTGTCGCTTATACATTAGGTGGTGCGGCTCAAAACGGCACCGACTATAACCAGCTTCCTGGGTCAGTTACGATTCCAGCCGGACAAAGCTCAGTTACCGTACCTGTTACCGTGCCTGCTGCCACAGGTTCTACGGCTACACCTGCTAAGGATATTCAAGTCACGGTTAATCCTGGTAGTGGCTATGCCCCTGACTCGACGACTCCTTCTACCACTCTCACCATTCCAGCGTATGCACCGTCAATGGTGGACTTTGGGAGTGGTGGCAATGGCGGCCCTCTGACTCCTGGTGGCAGCACAGACGGCTTCACAGTGACCCGCTCTGGCGCTACAACTGCGCCCTTGACTGTGGGTTATACCGTGGGCGGTTCCGCTACACCTGGTCAAGACTACGGTCAGCTACCTGGTTCTGTCACCATTCCCGCTGGTGCTACGTCTGCGGTTGTGCCCCTGCGTGCCTTCCCTCAAAGCGGCACGGCTGCCAGTCCTCAAGAGGATGTGCAGATCACGTTGGTGCCTGGTAATGGCTATGCGCCGAGTTCGACCACACCTGCTGTCTATACCATCCCGGCTTACAGCCCGAATGCCAACGGCAACCCAGCGGTCACGGTCAGCATCCCTGCTGGGCAAGACACAATCCTGATGCCTGGAAGCAGCACCGACAGCTTCCAGGTCACGCGCTCTGGCGCTACTACGGCTCCTCTACCCATTAACTACACAGTGGGTGGTACGGGCACCTCTGGTACAGACTATGCGCCGCTTTCGGGTACGGTGACGATTCCAGCAGGCGCGACATCTGCTACGGTGCCGTTGTCTATTCCTTCAGGCGCGACCGTTGGCAACACAGTGGCGATCGGCTTGACCCCTGGTACTGGCTATGACCAGGGATCGAACGGCTCTGTTACTTACACCATTGGCAATCTCGCTAGCGTTCCCTCTGTTAGTGTGCCTTCGATTGGGCTGGGCTTCGATCCTACGGTGCCTGCCTTTGTGGTCACTCGCACAGGTGGAGACACGACCCAACCACTCACAGTGCCCGTTGACTTTAGCGGCACTGGGGTTCCTGGCGTGGACTATAGCAACCTGCCGACCTCTGTCACGTTCGGTGCTGGTAGAACCACAGCTTCTGTGCCCGTGAGGCTGCTGCCAACGGCGACCACTGGTAACACGGTGACAGCCTCTATCCCTGCGGGTTCTGGCTATACAGTCGGCAGCGGTAACGGGACTGCCTTTACTGTCCCTGCTGGCTTCAATGATGGGTCGAATCTGGCTCAGGCTCCTGTACCGGCTGCGACACCGACAACTGCAACTGCGAAGAAAAGCGGCGGCGGTCTTGGTGGGGTGGCTGGCTTTGCAGCCGGTGCAGCAGGACTTGGCACCATCGCTCTCAGTACGGGTGCGCTGGGTGGTGGTGCAGCTGCGGGTGCTGCGGGTGCGGCTGGGGCACTAGCCTTACCGGGTCTGATTGCTGGTTCTGTGTTTGGTACCATTCCTCAGTCCTGTTCTACGACTGGTGAAACGCCACTTCAATTGGCGCAACTGCTGCCCCAACTGAAAGAAGCGCAGCCAAACTGGAGTGCAGCGAGCTTCGGTTCACTGCCTGCTCCGGCAGCAGCGGGTGCCATCAAGCTCGGCAACACGGCTCGTGCGTGGAAGGCCGGTCAACCTGTGGCGGACATCGTGCGGGTTTCTGATACAGACGGCACCTTTAACCTGCATTGTCTGGGACTTGCCAAGCTGGCCTCGTTGGGACAAATGGGTATGGCAGCGAAGCCGCTCAGCACACTCAACTTGGTGGCTGATACCTCCATCCAGGGTTTGAGCAAGACCCTCTACCTACGCGCTAAGAAGATCAGTGATGTGAAAGGGATGGCTGAGTTTATTGCCTCCAAGTCGGGCGGCAAGGTCACAGCGGATCAACTGTCTGCGCTGTCCTTTGCCGATGCGTTTAAGGCGAACCCTGCTCTCGGTGGGCTGCAACTGGGCGCCATGCCTCTGAACCAGTTGCCTGGGTATAGCGACATTCTGGTCGGGGACATCCCCAACTGGAAAAGCTCGACTGTGAGCCAGATTGTGGGTCTGAAGAATGTGCCCTTCAGCCAGTTTCCCTCACAGCCCAAGCCTCTGAGTGCTTTAGCTAAATAGCGTTGGTAGCCCCGTGGCGCTCGCCCCCTAAATAGCGATCGCCACTTTCTTCTTTTTGCCTTCAGCCTTCAACCTTCAGCCGTTTACTCTCTACTCTTCCCCTTGGTGGTTTCTCATGGACTCGTTTACGCCGGAGTCGATCGCTCTCTCTATCGAAATACTGGTTTGCCTCACGCTGCTGTATGGGGTGTTCTATCTGGCAACCTGCCCTCGTGAGAGTGCACAGTTTTGTGTACTGGTGGTGCTGTTTTGGTTTTTGTCTCAGGGGTCTGAAAACGCTCTGGCTCAGACAATGCCTCCAGGTTCGACCGCAACGGTATCACCTGTCAGTGAGTTCCCCACAGTGCTGAAAGACGGAGTGACGTTGCCAGACTGGTCAAAGATCAGCTTCGATTCGCTGAACCCCTTTACCGAGAACGGTACGTTTCAGGTGCCGCCTGAAGCGTCAGGGGCACTCGGCTTTGACTCGATCAACTGGAAGGCAGGACAAAAGCTTGCGGATGCTTTGCCTTTAGGTGCGATTCAGGGCTGCTTAGGTTTTGAGGCGCTGACCCAAAAGGGGATTGATGGCATTACGGGTCAGGTTTCCAGTGGTGTCGGTTTAGACAAGTTCCTCCCAGCGGGGCTGCAAAACATCAAGACACTCTCAGACGCAGTGCCTGCACTGACTCAGAAGTTAGTCGGTGAAGTCAAACCGATCGCGGATTTAGTGGCGGCGGCGTTGTCAGGCAAGCTGCCAAACAGCGGCAATCTCAACCTCCCAGGACTGTCAAACCTGGCAGGGCAGCTTGGTCCAGTGCAGCAGATTGTTGATACCGCTGGTAAGACGGTGGGTAGCCTTTCCAACGGTCAGTTCCTTGACTCGCTGGGCAGTCTGGTCGGTCAGGTAAACGGCTCTGGTCAGGTAGTAGACACTGCGGGTCAGGTCATGGGTTCGCTGAATCAAGCGGGTCAGTTCGTCAATCAAGCGGGTCAAGTAGTGGGTCAAATCTCTACTGGTCAAGTCTCAGGTGTGGTGAACCAGGCAGCCGATCAAGCGTTGGGACAAGTGACCGGGCAAGTCACAGGTGGACAGTTGGGTCAGTTAACCCCAGAAAGCATTCTGCAACTGCCAATCAGCCGATTGCTGGAGCAATACCCGCAGCTAGCAGCACTGGACTTGAAGAACCTGGATCTCTCTAAGTACACCATGAGTCAGATCCCTAACCTGGACTCTGCCCAAATCGGTAACTTTGCGAACTGGGAAAAGGTCTTGCTGAAAGGTGTTCCCGGCTTAGACAAGGTGCCCTTCAACAAGTTCCCCAGTCCGCTGCAAGAGGCGGCAGAAGCCTTTGTGGCACGAGTGGATGTACCGCTCGACAGTGAAGAGCAAGACCGTAACCGCTCACTCTCTGGCAGCTACAAACAAGGGTTTCGCGTTGCCTGCACCGAGAACTGCGAACACGCTGAACTTTCCCCGCTCGCTGGCTCTCAAATGGATGCGGCCAGTACGGGTGCGTTTGCTAACGGCAAGTCATGGATGTCCAAAAAGCAAATGGTGGAAGGTGGTGAGGGTGTTTTGGGACGGGTCAATGGTGGCAAGGAGCCGACTGGCCGTCACCCCTACTGCTCGATGTTCAAACAAGTCGTGACGAAGGTAGACCAACCGGGCGGCAAGGTGGTGACATCCATGTACCTGCGGATCTGCAAGCACGGCACGCCTGAACTGGGCTGTACACCCTATATTATTGGTCCCCTTCCCTTTCTGACGTACAAGGAAAAGCAGTTCATCTATCTGGGCGCTGACAACCCGAAAGATGATGGGAGTGGTGTTGGTTTCCCTGGTGGTAACGACCCACTTTCAGCCACTGATGGGTTTGAAGATGCTGCTTGTGCAACGAAGTTGACGGGCGCAGCAGTGAACAAAGCGATCGGAGCGGTTGACAAGGTGGCAGCAGCGTTAGGTGGTGGAGACGGTGCGTTTGCTACGAGCAGTGGCAATGGTGCTAAACACATTCCCTTGATCCTGCAAGCACTCAAAGATGAGGGCATTACCGACCCGAATCAGGTGGCGTATGTACTGGCGACAGTGAACCGTGAGACTTCCTTCGTCAACTTTGAAGAAGGTGGTACGCGCTATGAATCGTCGGGCGGTAGCCAGTATTGGGGTCGTGGCTATGTGCAGTTAACCCATAAGGCGAATTATCAGGCTGCAACAAACTACCTGAAATCCAAGGGTACGAATGTTGACTTGGTGGCAAACCCTGAACTAGCAAAGCGTCCCGATATTGCGGCCAAGCTTCTGGCTTACGGCATGAAATCCGGCACGTTGTTTGGTGACGGTATGACGCTGGGCAAGTGTGCGGGTGGTGGTCGTGTGGATTGGGTTAAGTGTCGGCGCATCGTTAACGATGGTGCTCAGGCTGAGAAGATTGCCCAAGCCGCCAAGCTTTACCGTGACCAGATTGCTGAGACGGACTTGTCTAAAACGAAGTCGGAAGGCTGTAAGAGCGGCGGAACACCAACGACTCCTGGTGAGATTAACAAGCGTATCTATGAGGAGGCACTGAAAGCGCTGAAGGAACGGATGAGTAGCTGTGCTGTTCCAGGCACTGATAACGGACGTAACGGCTGTGCTTGGGCTGTTAATCAGGTTTTAAGTCGCTCTGGGCTTTCAAAGATTGGTTCTAACCCGCTTTACGTTCCTTCGGTAGAGGAGGCACTGAAGGGCGGTCGCGGTCAGCGGTTAAGCCCATCTCAAGCAAAGGCTGGGGACATTCTTATCGTGGACGACGGCGTTTCTAGAGGCCACATCGGCATCTGCCTCAGCGATGGGTGTACCCGTTCCATCTCCAATTCTTCTAGTAATTGCAGCTTTATTTGGCAGTCTGACGGGAACTTTAGTGAGTCTTATGCTGGGGTGCCACGTTCTATTTATCGAGTCAAAAGCTAATCGCTCAAAGGAGTTCTTATGGTTTTACTTTTTCTTTTCAAACGCAGATCTTTCATTTTGTTCTGTATCTCTCTCATCGCCACAACAGCGATCTCTTCAATGTCTGCTACAGCGTTTTTCCCTAACGAGTCTACTGCTAATCAGGTTGTGGTTTCTTCTAGCTATCAACCGCAAAGCCCTGAAGAGCAGGCTGTTTTTGATACGTTCATGTCTTATGTCCGTACTAAAAGCCCCGCTTCAACTTTGACAATCACGAAGCTTGGAGTCGTTCAAGGCTTTGCGCTCGTTTACTGGAGCTTGCCTGTAGACGACTCAGGTGGAAACGCCTTGTTATTCTTTGAAGACGGTAGTTGGAAATTGAAAACTAGCGGAGCAGGGGCGTTGGGTGCTGTCGGTTTACAGTCTTATGGTGTTCCTGCCGACGTTGCAGAACAACTTCTTGATCGCCTTGACCCGACATGGAGAGATCCCCAACCTTTTGACTCGTAGTGGTTGGTCTTGATTTTGTTCTGTTTGTTATTTCTCACTATGAGGTGGAATGGAATGCTTTCTTCTTGTTCTAGATGGGTTACGCGACTCTCACTGTCAATTTGTTGTCTACTGCTGTCTCTGGTACTGGCGATCGCCCCTGCTGCTGCTCAAACAGCTTCAGTTGCCTCAGCACCCATTGACTATCAGCGCGTGTCTGCCAGTGTGCAGCAGTCGGGTGTCACGCCTCACTTGCCGCGCGTGTTGGTTTACAGCACCTCACTAGCGGGACCGAACCGCATCTTTGCAGTGGGCGGCAGCACCACGAACCCTGAGACGCAACAACCGGGTTACAGCGTGCAGATTACGAACAGCGAGTACTGCTTGAGTGGGGCGCTGTCCTGCATTATTGCTTACGCCGATGCCGAACCCCTCACGCCTGATGTTCAAAGCAGCGAGGACACTTATGCCTGGTTCCGTGAACCGGGAGCACTGAGTCGCTACGTCCAAGTTTCACGTGACCCGATTGGCTGGGTCAGGTTGTCAAACGGGCAGTCTGTCTACTTTGTGCCGTGGGTACTGGGTGCCAACATGGGCTTTGCTCAAGCCATCTGGGATGAAGGCGGCTACCGCTACACCATCGCAGTGAAGGGCGGCGATCGTAGCTGGGTGCTGGCGATGGCTAATTCCTCTATGGCTCAGTGAAAGCTCGGTCTGTGACTGGGTATGAACCTTTTATGATCTCGTGATGAACTTCAGAGAAAACGATATCTCAGTGCCATGAAAGGGACACCAAGCAAAGAGTGAATTAGCCTTCTAAGCCCCACTACTAAAGGCTTTCAGCCCTTTCGTTTCTTGCTTAAAGGACGCTTTAAGTCGCTACTGCCAATTGTTGTGTTGCCCCACAGCTCTGTTTCTGTCCCGCAACCAACCCCTGCAAACTCTTTCCCATGTCTAAGACCTCTCTTTCTGTTCCGGCTGCACTGCCTGCACCATTAAATAGCTTGCCGCCCTTTCTCTTCACTCAGTCAGGCTTAATTTTACTGTGCTGTGCGGTGGGACTCGGTGCTCTGTGTTAGATGACAATGAGGAAGTCAGGCGATGACAGCGACCGAGTCGGTTAGATCGTAGCCTTCGGATCGCATTCATTGTCTAGCGACAAAGAAAAAGACACGCTGAACCCATTCCGATTGGACCGGGAGTGGATGAGCGTGTCGAGAAAGATTGAAACTTATCAAATTCGAGTGTATATGAACGCACGAGAGATGGGCTTGACGCAAGTTGAAGCCGCAAACTTGGCTGGCTTTTCCGCCCGCAGTGGGCAACGCATCGAAGCGGGCAACCACCAACCCAATCGAGGGCGAGTCCGAGATTGGAGAAGTAGTCCTGATCCACTGGCTAGTGTGTGGGAGTCCGAGTTGGAACCGATGCTCAGAGCCACCCCTGCTCTGCAGCCCATGACCTTGTTTGAGTGGCTACAAGAGCATTATCCGGGCAAGTACCCGCAAGTTCTACGCACGCTGCAACGGCGGGTGGCAGCCTGGAAAGCCTTGCATGGCAATGCCAAAGAGGTCATGTTTGAGCTCCGGCATGAACCCGGCATGATGGGCTTGTCCGACTTCACTGAACTCAAAGGTCTCGAGATCACCATTGCAGGCAAGCCCTTTGAGCACTTGCTGTACCACTATCGACTGGCTTACAGCGGGTGGCAGTACGCTCAAATTATTCAGGGGGTGAAAGCTTCATTGCCTTATCAGAAGGGTTGCAGAATGCCCTGTTTGCCTGTGGCGGTGTCCCGAAGCAACATCAGACCGATAGTTTGAGTGCCGCCTATCGTCACATGGGTGGGGCGCGAAACAAGCCATTGACTCGGTTGTATGATGACCTGTGCCATCATTACCGACTGCAGCCGACCCGCAACAACACAGGCATCGCCCATGAAAATGGGTCATTGAGTCACCCCACGGACATTTGAAGAATCGGATTAAGCAGGCTCTCCTACTGCGTGGAAGCTGTGACTTTGACAGCATTGCTGCGTACCAGGATGTCATCAATCGGGCGATTGCCAAATTGAACGATCTGCACGCTGCCAAGATTGAGGAAGAGAAACAGTGTCTCCAACCCCTCCCGACCTATCGTGTTCCAGACTATGAAGTGCTCACCGCAACGGTCAGTTGTCGCAGCACAGTTGATGTGCGCTGCGTGTTGTACACGGTTCCAGCCCGCCTGATTGGACGCCAACTCGAATGGCATTTGTATCATGACCGGCTTCTGGGCTATCTCAATCGCCAGTTGGTGGTGGCACTGCCGCGCATCCGTGTCACAGATCAAACGAAACGCCGCACCCGGAGCATCAATTACCGTCATGTTGCAGAGGGACTGCGGCGCAAGCCCAGAGCCTTTTTGTACTGTACTTGGCAACAAGAGCTCTTGCCCAATGACACCTGGCGTGACCTTTGGCAGCAACTGAAAGCGCAATTTGACCTCGACAGTGCCGCTGTCCTCCTGGTGGAAGCGTTGTACATTGCGGCGACCCAAGACAACGAAACAGTAGTGGCAGACTATCTTCAAGCGCAACTGAGCCCTGCAACCTTAACGCTCGCAGGGCTCCGGCAGCAGTTTCAATTACTGAGCAACCTGAATGTGCCCAGTCTCACCATCACCCAACACCCCTGGCGACTTATGACCAACTCCTGCAAGGTACAACCCATGACCAGCCCGTATCAGAGCCTCAGCCTCCACCTCAAACGGTTGCACCTGTCCCACATGCTCACTCATTGGGAAACGCTCGAAGCTCAAGCGATGCAGGAAGGTTGGTCTTACGCTCAGTTCTTGCTGGCTCTCTGCGAATTGGAGGCTCAACGACGCTGGAGTGTCCGCCTGCAAAGAACCTTAAACGAAGCGCAACTGCCAAGCGGCAAAACGGTTTCCAACTTTGACTTTTCCCATTGCCCCAACTTCAACCCCGCACCCTTGATGCAACTGGTGGATGATCCGACTTGGCTAGGACGAGCCGAAAACCTGTTATTGTTCGGCGCTTCGGGCGTGGGAAAGTCTCATTTGGCGGCGGCGGTCTCACGTCGCATGATTGAGTTTGGCAAGCGGGTCAAATTCTATTCTGCACTGGCACTGGTGCAACAGCTACAGCAAGCCAAGCTGCAATTGCAACTGCAACCATTGCTCAAAAAACTGGATCGCTTTGACCTACTCGTGCTTGATGATTTGGGTTATGTCAAAAAGTCCGAGGCAGAAACCTCGGTGCTGTTTGAACTGATTGCTCATCGTTACGAACGCAAAAGCTTACTGATTACGGCAAATCAACCCTTCAGCCAGTGGGATGCCATCTTCGCTGATTCGATGATGACGGTCGCCGCGGTTGACCGTTTGGTGCATCATGCTTTGATTGTTGAGATTCAGACACAGAGTTATCGCAAACAGTCGGCGGTTTCGCGTTCTGGCACCTCGAGTGTTCTGGATAAAGCGGTCGTTCAATCCCAGCGATCCTAGTTGTCGTTGCGATCCTGGTTGTCGTTGCGATCCTGGTTGCCGTCCCGCTCCTGGTTATCGTTGTGATCTTATTTGTCGTGCGATTGCTTCCAGCACTCAGCACGACTTTGACGTGTTAGTTTTTAGCGTTCAATCACTTGCAATCTCATCAGCTAGCCAAGAGGCTTGTCATGCTCACTCACTTGCCCACGTCACTGACGCGACACGAACGTATGCTTGACATCTGATAGTACTCAAGCGACGGGTGTCGAAGAGTGGCAAGTCGGACTCCTTTCCGCCAGCACCAGAGCTAGGCAGCATTCCCAAAAAGACCCCAGTGGAACTGAAAGGTGACTCTAAAACCATTTGGATTCCTGATACGCAGCGATCGGTAATGGTAGTGGGCGCGCCTGGTTCTGGTAAGACCTTCTCTGCGATTGACCCGATGATCCGGTCTGTCATTGAACAGGGCTATCCCATCTGTCTGTATGACTTCAAATACCCGACTCAAACCTCTGCTGTTGCGTGGTATGCCGAACAGCTTGGGTACAAAATTCATGTGTTTGCACCTGGTTTCCCAGAGAGCGATATCCTCAACCTGCTGGACTTTCTGACGGGTGATCCTAACCAGGATTCGGCCCTGGCGCGTCAGTTAGCGAACACGATGAATAAGAACTTCAAGATTGGCGCGTCCAGTGGCGGCGACCCGTTCTTTGATAGCGCGGGTGACCAGTTGGTGCAGGCAGTGATGATGCTCACCAAGCAGATGAAACACTCAGATGTGTTGATGACCTCAGTCATACTCTCAGCACCACAACTCATTGAGCGTCTGTATCCTGAAAGCTCTGGTATTGACCCCTGGATACGTCAGGCCTTTGGTCAAATCTTCAGCGTCAAAGAGTCTGAAAAGACCGTCTCTAGTATTGTCGGTACAGCAGCTCTGAACTTCGGGAAGCTGGTGATGCCTAAGATTCTGGCTGCCTGCATTGGCAAAACGACTCTCCCCTTAGACCTGGATGGCAAGGTCATGGTGGTGTTTGGTCTGGATCGTGAGCTGCGTGACGTGATGGGGCCGATCGTTGCCACAGCCATTCATATGCTCGTGAATCAAAACCTGTTCCGTAAGAAAGGTCAGGTTGCTTCTGATGGTTCCATCCGTCAGAAAGATGGACGTAATGATCCGCTCTTTGTCGTCTTGGATGAGCTGCCAACGGTGTACCTGCCGCAGTTGCCGAACTGGGAGAACGAGTCCCGCTCAGACGGCTTTAACGGCATTATCGGCTTTCAGAATAAGTCGCAGCTGAAGAAGATTTACGGTGAAGAAATGTCCCTGGCGATCATGGGTGGCGCTGCTACGAAGTTTATCTTCAATCCGGGTGAAGTGGAATCAGCCGAATACTTCAGCAAGTTCTTTGGCGATGAGGAAATCTCACGGAAGAACAAAAGTAAAAGCATAGGCGGCGGCAAGCCCTCCACTTCTCACTCGGTCGAAGTGGGCGTGCGTAAGTTGGTGTCACCGGAAGAGTTCATTATGTTGCCGCCAGGGACGTGCGTCATGACGAATCCTGCCTATGCGAACAAGGAGATGAGCTACCTGCCGCGCCGCATTAACTTCAAGATTCCCCAGGCTGAAATTGAACTGGCAGGCATGATCGAGAGCCGTTGGAACGGTGTTGAAACCCGTTTACAAAAGCGGTCTAGTGGTCATTTTCGGATGCCAACCCAAGAGGATGTGAATGCCCGTGTCGCTGAGTTTGATGAGCGGTTTCCAATCCCAGTCGAAGGTGAAGAGGCAGCGGCTCCGCCCCCAGTGGATGTGCTGGCAGGTTTGTTCAGTTGAACAACGACCCTGCTGTCCGCTCAAAGGTAAGGGGAGGGAAGCAATGCCTCTCCTTCTGTGGTGAAAGACTCCGTGTTTTGTGTTTGTGGTACTTACTCTTAGAGGTTTGTGATGCCTGACGAAGTTCAAGTTGATTCAATGCAGTCACGGTTACTTCAGTTAGTAACAGCCTATGGCGATCTCACTTCAGTGCTGAACACAACGAATGAGAATAGCATTCCTTACACTGAGTCACGCCGTTCTCTGAACTTAGGTCCCTATCGAGCGGTTTGTTCCGAGCTGGACTCAGAGCTGCTTTCGTTGACTACGGTGACGGTTCTAACAGGCCCGTCAATGACTGACAAGGCTTATGAAAGCAGTCTTCTTGGCGACGCTTTTGATGAACCAACGATCAACAATTTGACGGACGGCGAACGAGTGCAACTGGAGCGCTTGATCACTGAGTTTGAAGTTTCAAAGGCACTTGAAGCGGTGCCTGCTTCAAACAACAAACTCCTTCTGAATGCCGATTACTTTGAGTTCATCACTCAAGGTTTGACAGACGATGGTTACGACCAGGCAAAAGACCTTCTGAGTCAGGGCAACGCGATTACTCCTGTCATGGTGGAGCAGTTGAACGAATTGATGGAGTCTGAGGAGAGCGAACGTCGTGAGTACCTGCGTGAAGCGGGCCGTCTTTCTGGCGAGGTAAAGTATCCCCGGTTCGCCGAAGCGGAGCTGAACCATCATCTGGCACCTCAGTTCAGTCAGGCGGAGTCAGTGCAGTTTCCCATTAGTCAACCGCAGAAGTTAACTACCATGCCCAGCGTGTATGACCGTCCCAAGTTCGAGATCGAGCGAATGGAACTGCTAGCGATGACGCTACTCCAAGCAGGGGTAACGTTGAAACTACCCTCATCTCCCCTGACTGTGGGTGATCTGTTGGTGTCTTTAGACCCTGATGAACCACAGCGGTCATTATTGAAGCTGTCTGGTCGCTCGACCAACGAGACAACCTACAACCAACCGTTTGAGCGCTACGTCTCTGCTAATGCTGATGCTTTCAGAGAAGCGGGTCTATTAGAAGCCATGCAGAATCGTACTCTGGAGACCCTCGACGGTCAGCCAGTGAGCATACCTGACCTGTTGACTTGGGAGCAGCTTAATAACCCATACCTCAAACTTGTCGAAGATATGGGCTATGTGATGACTGTTGAGGCTGATCGTCTTTATCGTCAACAGTGGACTTCGTACTCGGAAACAATCCCGATGGTTAAGGACTCGATTGCTGCTATTCCTGGCTATGCTGGCGGCACGCCGACCTTGAAGCAGCTGTTGGATGGTCAACGTGTGCTTTTGGAGCAAGCTCAACAAAGCCCTTTGGCGATACCGCTCTTAAATCTTCTAGAAGATATCTGCTTCCCGCACCATGAAGGGGGTCAAGATGTCAGCTTTTACTTACAGACAACTGATCCTGATCGACAACTGCTGCGTAGTGGCGATGTTTTGGAGTTCTCGAGTCCCTATACCGTTTCCTATAGCGTTTCGGAGAATAGTGTTTCTCTGTTTCGACCGGGCCTTGATCACGCTGTCCTTACCTACTACTCAGAAACCAATGCTTATTTTGTGGATGGGCTGAGTCCTGCTGATACTGCCTTTTTGCAAACGGAGCTGCCTGCACTCGTAGGTGAACTGGAGCTTGCTCATGAAACCAGCCGCCAAGCCCTCGTTGCCTCCAATGTTCAACTACCGACCCTTAAACCCAAAGAGTCTACTACGACCAGTGTCTATACCCGTCCCCAATCTGAACTTGATGCAATGGAAGCTCATGCTTTAGATCTGCTGCAACAAGGCGAGACCTTAGTGTCTCCAACATCTAGAGGCCCTGTCCAGTTGTCGTTAAGCGATGTTCTTAGTGACGGGGGCGATCGCTTGGTGCAACGGGTCTATGAAGAGACCGCTACAAACCCTGGTCAACGGTCTTTTCATTTGTCAACGGCTGTGATCAATGACGGCATTCTTCAGTCAATGCAGGACGGCACACTGCAAACAGCCGACGGTCAGGTAGTGATGCCACCACAAGGTACTCAGGTCTTTGCGCCTGAGATGACTGCCCAATCTAGACCTGGGCTTGAGGCTCAAAGAGAAGCACTCCAACGCTCTTTGGATGCTTCTACCTCATCGCCTCAAGCCCCAGCCTCCAATACCCCCACTGACTTTACTGCACCCACTGTGATAGTGGCTGTTCCCGACTTAACAGAAAAGGTTCAGCGGGCGATGGACGCGATGGCGGCTGTGCCTTCACAACAAGTTTCATCTCAAGGGGAGCAGGTAGAGCCGCAAAAAGCACCTGCTGCTGACTACGTTGAAAATGTACCAACTAAACCAAGGACAAGAACAATGGCAAACGCGATGGTAGCCGAAGCAACACAAATTGACTTAACTGACTTGATGAGCGTCAAAGCTAACCACATTCTGGGTGGCGATGTTCCTCAAAAGCGCATTGCAGTCGAAGGTAAGAGCAACCTCATTGACCGTGACCCCAAAGAAGCGCTCACGATTACCGCACGGGCAGCGTATGGGGCTGAGAACTTCTGTGCCGCTAACGGTCTGGCTCACACCTCTGCTGATCAGCTTGTCGGTCAAACGGCAACAGCGCTTGGTATGAGTGCCGCCGATACTGTTGAAACTCTTGCTGTAATCAAGCGTGAAGACTGCGTTCCTGGCATTGTGACTCAAACCCACTCTGAGGCGGGTGTGTGGGCACGCATTGAGGAGAAGTACCCTGAGTACGCTTCTAAAGTACCAGAAGCCATTAAAACAGAGCGTACTGCTGGCGAAGCTGCACTTGAGAAGCCGAAGCTTGTGCTGCGGGAAGCGACGACTCGTGAAACAGCGTTGCCGACTCCAGTGCTTTCCCCTGAAGCTCAAGCGATCGCCTTTGCTGAATGGAAGCTGACCGATCAAGCGACCGATAAGTTTGTCGGTAAAGAGGTCTCCTTTGCTCGTCTGCCAGAAGGCGGCGTGACGATTGCTGACAAAGCTGGTACACCTGTCGTGATGCAGGCGAAAGATGGCTCGATTAGCGGTAACCTGCCTGCCAATATGGACTTCTCGAAAGCGTACGAAGCCCACGTCAATAAGACACCTGAACAAATGGCAGTGGTGGTAGCTGAATACCGCTTGGCGACTGATCAGGTTGATCGCTTCGTTGGTAAAGAGGTCACATTCAACCGTGCCCAGACTGGCAATATCTCAATTATTGACAACAAGTCTAATGCCGTTGTCGTCACTAAAAACGCTCAAACTGGTGCTGTGACTGGCAAATTACCTGAAGGTCAGGACTACTCTAAGCCTTACCAAGCCATTGTGAAACAAGCGGCTGAGGCTCGTGTTGCCGTCGCCACTAAAGTTGTTGCGCCTAAGCAAAAAGCAGGCTAGGACCGCTAGTTTTACGTTGCCTTTGAGGGCTAAAGTGCCTCTGCTTTACACCCTCAAAGCAACTTTTCTTTCTAATCTCAGCTCGTTTTTGACCTTCTTACCTTTTGGTGAACTTCATGAATCTAGCGCCTAATCCTTCTACTTCTCCTCAATCCTTGGCTTCGCCTGCGGCCTCGTACCGCGCTATGTCAATCTGCCTTGAAGACCTCCAAGCACTGCCTCTTGATGTCAGACCCGATAAGGTTGAAATCTGCTTTGGTCCTCAAGCTGCTTACACAATTCACGTGGATGAAGGTGTGGAATCGCCTAATCCCAACTTCCGATCAACACCTAAAATGATGGCGAACGACTTGATCGTGAACTTCAGCTATCTCATTGAAGCAGACGAAACAGACACTAAAGAGTCTGCTTTTCAAACCCACGTCGTCTTTCAACGCGATCAGAACGGCAGCGTTGTCATTGACAAACTGCTTGATATCTTTGCTCGCTCACCGCTATTTTCAGCTGCTTAGGCGCTAACTTTGAGCCTTCAAGCTTGAAGTTGGTTTGCTTCCTCAGCAGTAGAAAAGCCAGACTGTTCGTTTAACTTTTTTGGCTTTTCTACTTTGCTGTCATTGAGTCGGTCAAGAGTCTGTGCTTCCGTAAGTTCTACTGTCAGTTTCAATTTCCTTAGGAGCGTTTTATGCCGTTTATTCAAGCTGGCGAGGCTTCGGAAGCCAACCGATCTCATCTTGCCAATATACAATCGCTGATGGAACTGTTGCTACTACTGGCAACGAAAGCGACTGACCAACAGCAACCTCCGAAGGCGGAGGAGAAGGAGAAAAAGGAAGAGGAAGCGAATTTGACCGCTGACCCTGTGGCTGATGAATCAGTATCATTGGCTGATCAGCTAGAGCAAGACTTAGCTCAAACTGAACTCTCCAAGGCAGTCGTGCAATTGGACTGTAGTAAGTCTAACGGTGTTGCTTATCAAGCTGAAGGCTTTGCCATCATGCGGTACTCAGACTCTACTTCAACGCTTTATGAAGTGACGACTCCAGAGGGTGAATCATTGTTGACCTTTGAACGCCTTGGCACAGAATTCAATGTGCTGGAAAACCGTCTGCCAGATCACTTAAAGGACAGCTTGCTATCAGCCTCCGAGCGACTGAAAACTAACGATTTAGTAGCAGTGCAGAACAACCCTGATCCAGCGGTCGTGATGAAAACAATGGGTGAAGCCGCTCCAGCAGGGACTCGTGCTGCTTGGGTAACACAACAGATGCTCCAAGGACGTGATTCTTTTACACCCACAGACAGTAATTTTAAGTTTGAACGGGAACCCTCTGGCACTTTGACAGTGACTGACCATACGAATCGTCAAATCTTGCTGCAAGTAGCGCCTCAAGGAAAGGTCACTTGCACAATGAACGCAGGCCAAGTAGAACAGTTCAAACCCGCGTACGACCGCTTGCAAACATTCGCTGCTGGTCAACGGACGGCGGGTACTGCTAAAGCTGCTGGTAAGGCTGCTGCTAAAACGAAAGGTGGCGTAGCACTGGTAAGAGAGCGTTAAGCGATCGCGATTTCTTTTAACCCTACTTGAGGGCTGCTGTTTTGGTTCTTGCTGCTTCCTCTGACCCTGTAAAGGCGTCATCTTCATTAAAGTCCTCAGTGTTTCAACTGTCTGAAATGAACTCAGCAGCAAAGCTAGAGACTCTAAGCGTTGGCAGTCGTCTGCTGTGGGTCTGTAGTGAGACTGGCTCTTTGCTCTCAGCTTGTCCATTTATACTGTCTACCTCGTCTTTATCTTCTGACAAAGCCTGGATACAGCAAGTACATCCAGATGATGCCGCTTCAATATTAGAGTGCTTCAGTCATAGTTTCAGCGTCACTGAAGTTCCGTTACAGACACCTACTGTGGTCATGTTGCTGCGTTTTTGGGTTGATTCTGGCTATCAGCGCTACCAGGTTTATGCTACCCCACTTGCATTAAAGGACGGAGAGTGCCAATGGGTTTTTGTCGCTGACTCCTTAGAACCGACAGCCAATTTATACGCTGAACGTAATTTATTGGCAGTGATGAAGTTAGCTTTATCGCTCATTGTTGAAGGTCTGAGTGAGCTGACAAAACTGCACGAAATTTCATTACAGAAACATGGGTTACGTCGTTCACAGTCTTTGGTTTCGTCTCTGCTACGTTATTTGAAGCACCTTGACGAAGGCGTTCGCTATCTTTCAGAGCGTCATTAAGAGTCTTTACTCTGAATCATCTGTGGCTACTAATGTCCGTTGTCCGTTAAAGAGCTGTTTGTCAGTTTCAAATAGCTCTTGCCAAGAATTTATACAGAAGAACGGTTTCTCAGGGCTTTCGAGAATTGTCCTAAAATCTTGCTGGAAAATATTTATAAAATCTAGTTTTAAATAACTACTGAAGAGGAATAATCGCAAACCTTATCGGTTTCACAAAATCATGTCTATAGAAACCATTTGACATCTTTGACTGTGGCGCTTGACTTTGAAGGAAGTCGTCACTCAGCAGCTTCACGGCAGAGTCTGTTCAGTAAAGCTGTTTTGGTAGTGCGTCAAATTACTGTGGGATAGGTAATAATATCGTGCCAATGCCATGACCGAGCTGCTAATCCTGTTCGCTGCGCAGCTGTAGTTTTGAGTCTGCTCTGCTGCCAAAGCCAGTTGAAATCACTCACCGCCGAGCGTGTCGTCACTTTTGTTTGTTCCCATAGCTTGCCAAACTTGTTTTGCTGGCGATGCCATCTTCCGGTTTGTTGGCGCACAAGACCGTTGGTGCGCTCTAATCGCTGCGTTCTGTCTTTGCCGCTGTGGATGTGGCATTTCGGGCGGTAGAACGCGCTCATAGCCGCCCCAGTCATCGGTGTTGAACGGCTTGCAAGGGGTCTTACCTTCCGTGTTAACCACTAATGGCTCAAGGAACGCATCGGTATGCTTGCCCACGCAGGCAGCGAGCATGAAACCACTGGTACTGGCAAGACTCAAACCAAGCCAACAATCTCCCCTGTTGCATTCCTCAGTAGTGCATTGCTTCTGTTTTTTGAAACGAATGACCACATTTCATCAGCACTGACTGCTTCGGTCTGTACTGTTTGAACCTCTTGGTTGTGAACCAGTGGCGCTTTTTGACTGGCAGCGCGCACGATGCTGACCACAGTGTTGTAGGCAAGTTCGGTAGTGCGGCTAATGCCTCTGAGACTGCTGCCTTCGCCATGGGCTTGCAGGACGTGTCGAATTTGTGCAAGACTGATATGGCGGCGGTAGTAGAGAGTGTCAAACGATTCACAAAAGGTTTGATGACAGGCAGGACACAGATAGCGTTGATGACCATTGGGTAGCTTGCCATGTTTATGAGCTTTACTATGCCCGCACAGAGGACATGCCATCGCTTTGCTTGCCGTCGAAGTTCCTCTCTACTCTATCAATCCCACGTTGATCTGAGGCACTACCGAATTTTGCTACGTACTTTTAGAACAGATTTCGCCACTGCGTTTGTTAAGAATGATGCGGGCTTTATCGATAGCACTAACTTTGATGCCTCTCAGGGCGGTCAGGAGGGATTTGATGAGAGCGACTTCATCAAGGGAAAGGGTCGTCACACGCAAGGTTCCTGTTCAGGTTTTACTCAGTTCAACCTGGTAGGTCTAGTAGGTCAATCAACCCACTTAGCTCAGTAGGCATGAGAAAATGTCTCATCTCGGAATGAGGTGAGTAGTGGCGGCTAAAAGACCAGACCAAAGAGCTGTCAGGATTTATGTTGATGCTGATACTTACAGCCTGCTGAAACGGCTTGCAGGCGTTAGAGAACAGTCATAAAACAACCTGATGAATGGCATGATCGAAGACTGGCTTGCTCTGGAGGATCAGCAAGAGTCGATCAAACGGCAGCGGCTAGACGAGTTTGGAGAGGATAGGGATTAAATTGTCACCATAGATCTTCATTCAGATCTTCTAACTGCTCTGGTATTTTGCTGTGGTTTGGCTTGGCAAACTTCTCATGAAGCACCTAATCTGTCAGGAGCGGCGGTTGTGTATTGAGCGATCTCAGCAGAAATTTATCTCGACAGTGACGGTTTCATTGACAGCACTATTTGGAGTAAGTCTTCAAAGATTGGCTCTCCAAAGGTCATCAGCCGCAGCGAAGGATGCTCATCAAATACTACTGGCTCAAAAGTGATGCGGTAAGCCTGCGATCGATACTTTAACATCCAAACGCCATTGCCCTCCAGCTCAAATGTGGCTTCACAAGCTTTCAAAAGTGCAGAGGTTGTAAAGAGCTGTTCGATGTCCGCCACAGAAAAGGGGGCAGGGGCGATCGGCTGTCGAAGTTCAGCCAAATCTGCTTCCACATCCATTGCCACCATTTCATCTAAAGCAGGACGTAGTGGTGGCGTGTCTAACGCATGGTCAAATTCAGAGAGCAGGACATCTTCCTCTTCAGGATCGGCACTCATTACCGCTCGTTCAATGAAGGTGGGCACTTTTGCCAGGATGGGTTGAAGATTGCCGACCACGGTGGCGAAGGCATTAATACGATCGCGCAGTTTCTTGTAGACCTTCGCTTCGACCGTACCGTCGTAGTAGAAATTGTGAATTCTTACTGTAGAGTAACGTTGCCCAATGCGATCGATCCGTCCAATGCGCTGCTCCACACGCATCGGATTCCAGGGCAGATCGTAATTGAACAACACGCCACAGGTCTGGAGGTTTAAGCCCTCACTGGCAGACTCCGTACAGAGGAGGAGTTTCAGCTCACCGTCTCGAAAGCGGCGCTTAATTTCTTCTTTGGGCACTGTATTCCACTCTCCACCTTGGTAAAGTTCGCCACCCCGACCGGAATAGCAAGCAACCAGGCTACCAAAGCTAGCACTGAGGAAGTCTCGTAAGTAATCCATCGTGTCGGTGTATTGAGTGAAGACGATCGCGCTTTCTCGTGCGTTCAATTCCTGGCGCAGCGTGGTGATGAACTGGGCGCACTTGGTATCTTCTCCAGTGTTATCGAACTGCTGTAGCAAGTCCTCAAGGTACTGAATCTCCTTCGGATCAATGGGTTCCAGGTAAGACTCCAGCCCTTCGATCACCGCATCGTCGGCATCATCCAACTCCGTTAAATCATCAGCGGTGAGTCCGTTTCCCTGTTGGGTGAGCAGTGCCTCTAAGCGGCGTTGCAGGGATTGTTGCACCGCGTAGAACGAACTAGTGAGGCGCTTACGATAGAGCGTCATCAGGAAGCCCAGGGCTTTGCGGTTTTCCTTTTGTGCCAGTCGGTAGAAGTGCCGCACATAGTCACTGACAGCCCGATAGAGCGCGGCTTCTCTCACGGGTTCCAGCACGATCGCCGTGTCCTGTACCTGCCGCATGGGGATGTCGTGTGCTAACAGTCCGCGACGATAGTATTGCCGCAGAGTATCGCGAGTGTGGCGGAACATCCGGTCTTTAAGGGGCGTATTGGTCGTCAGGTATTGGCGGGAGGTAGTGATAAACGCTTCGTCCTCTAACAGTTGTTTGCTGTTGACGATTTTTCGCCCGTCCTTCCAGATATCTTGCAGACGATAGGTAAGCAGACGGTCTTTTTGCTCGAAATGCCGTTGCAGTCGTGGGCAGGGTTGACCACCGCGTTTGAAATAATCGGTAGACATTTGCTGCCAGAACTCCAGGCTGAAGCGATTCTCCTTCGGAGAGGCTCCACCAACGGGTTTGTCGGTGAGAGTGGCGAAGTAGTTGCAGAAGTGATCGCCATACTGCCAATGTCCCTCTAAGCCCAAGAGACTGAGCAGGTCAAAGACTTCGATCGGGTCAATCTGCATGGGTGTAGCAGACAACAGAAGTAGAGCGGTTGTCTTGAACCGCAACTGCCGCATGAGTTCCAACAGGCGATTCGGAGTGTCTTTGCGCTCCTGTGGACTCTTGCGACGGGCATGGTGGGCTTCATCCAGCACAACCAGATCCCAGGGTTCTGCTTCTAGCAGCTCTTGCATCCGCTCTTTGCGTCGGACGAGATGACTGGAAGCCAGGATCAGGTCTTGGGAGTTCCAAATGTTAGAGGACAAGGAGACAGGGGGACGGGGAGACAGGGAGATTTGATTGGACATCCTCCCCGCGTCCCCGCGTCTCTCGCTCCCCGTGTCATCTTTCCCCGCGTCTCCGCGTCTCTCGCTCTCCGTGTCTTTCCCGCCAAAGGGATCTCGCAACTCTCCCTGCATCAAGCTCCAGAAGTGCAGGTTGAATTTCTCACGCAACTCTTCCTGCCACTGCGGTTGGACGCTAGCCGGAGCCAGTACCAGCACTCGCTTCACTTTCTTCGACAGGATCAGGTAGCGCAACACTAAGCCCGTTTCGATCGTCTTGCCTAAACCCACCTCATCAGCAATCAGGTAGCTACGGGGAAACTCTTGCGCCACCCGTCGTAGGATTTTGAGTTGGTGCGCCCAAGGTTGGATCGGGATGGACTGCACCGTGAAGTCTAAGCAACCCGGATCTTGATGCAGGTTGGCAAGTTTGGTGAAGGCTTGGTGTTCTTCCGCTAATGCTTCAGAGGACACAGGGACAGGGAGATTCGGTGAAACGGGGATTTGCTCCGCGTTTTCTTGCTCCGCGTCACCTGCTCTCCCCGTTTCCCCATCTTTGAGAGGACGAGTATCAAACTCAGACTGCTGGCTCCAAGTGGGTCTAGTTGAAGGGGCGTAGCGTAGGAGCTTTTTGCGAACGGCTTCAGGAACTTCAAAGACACGAACGTTGGGCATCTGGTCAGTCCAGAGTTTCTCGAAGCGATCGCGCTCAAGCTGCACTCGCTCCAAATCCCGTCCCCCATCCCAGGAAAAATAGACGTGAAAGGATTCGATATTGGCTTCCCAGCCACCGATCGACTCGTTATTGGAACCACTGAAGGCAAGCTGATCACCCTTGGCATCGGTGATGATGCCAACCTTCTCGTGAAAGATGCGGTTGGGGTCAAGTTGTCTGTCGCTCTCTTCTGGCAATCCATTGTGCTTGAGGGGCACGGCAATGAGAATATCCAGGTATTGGTTCTGGATCAGCCAACTGAGAATCTCAAAGTGTTTGAGTTGGGCAAAGTTCTTCGGCGGCTGAAGGTCGGTCTCCAACCGTTGTGCCAGAGCTTCTCGCAGTTCATAGCCCTGTTGAATCGCCTGCAAGTCTTCCGGGCTGAACTGGCAACCCATCACTAAGCGCATCCGTCCCTGGTTTGACAGCATGGCTCCCAGCCCACGGGCAACCTTGCTGAGAATGGTGCTGTTGAAGAACCCCGCTTTGCGATCGTACTGAACCGCACACTCCAATGCAGGGATGTAGAAATCAGCAACGGGGTTGTTTTCGTCGCTGGAGTAACTGATTTTCCATGAATGGTTTTGGAGCAATCGACTCATAGATTTATGGGTTTAACCAGTCCTCAAGTTGCAAATCAGAAATGTTTTCAAAATGGCGCGTGTTATTTGTGACGAGGACTGATTGACGCGATCGCGCAACAGCAGCAATCAAAGCATCTTGCTCACCCGTTGGTTTACCAATCTGCTTCAATTCACCTTGAATTCTGCCAAATTCTAGGGATGCTGCTCGATCGAAATCAATTACCCCAACCAGAGTAAGAAAGTTCCGCAACCCAGTTGCATTCTTCTCAAACTGCTCTGAGCAATAAATGCCCTTGTAAAGTTCAGCGAGAACGATCGTTGATATATAACAGTCGGTCGCCTTAGCATCAAAAACTCGTTTTGGTATCGGGTTCTCTTTAATTAGAGCGATGCAAATATTGGTGTCTAGTAGATACATCATTAGGTTTTAGTCGTCAAACGAATCGATCTGTCTTCCGCGATCGGCGTGACGAGCTAGAGCGATTTCAGCAAAGATGTTGTCGAGATTAGGATCATTTTTCCATCCGCCTAGCGCTGAATCAATTCGCATCTGTCTTTCTTTGGGCGTGAGTTGGCTTAATGGATGAACTCTAGAGACTTCAACAGTAACCTGTTCTCCATCGGGCACATCAAGCACCTCAATTAGTTCGATTATTTGTCCACGTTTTATTCCTTTAACTTTCATAAAATAGCCTCCAAGTAATTTGTAGCTTCTTGAATTGTGGTCAAGATTCCCATGCATCACGTTCCTGACGAATAAACTGGTCTACTTCTTCAGGGGTGGCAAAGCTGCCTTTTGCAGATCCAATAAAGCTTACCAGGGGTCTGCTTTCATCCCCGACCTGCTCATCCCGACTGCCATAAAATAGCTCCAGCATTTCCCGTTCTCCGGCTTCCATTGACGCGAGTGTGGCAGCTAAAGCCTCGATCACTTCTTGATCTCTAGGCAAATTGAAATACTCCTCTACTCTTTTCTGAAATTCTTCAGGGGTTAACAACTTGCGATCGTCGATTTCAACGGAAACTTCGGTTCCATCTGGAACATTGAGCGTATCAATTAATTTAATTGTGCGACCGCGTTTAATGCCTTTAACTTTCATGAGTCCTCTTGCTGCTGTAGGTTCTGCTCACACAGTTCAAAAACGTAGCGAAGTCGTCCCAACAATAAATCCATGTCACCGACCGAGTACAAGGGCGTTTCATAAACCTCTCTGGTTGTAGCGAGTCGGTAGAACTGCCAGCCTTCGCCATTAGTGACAATCCCAAAAACAGCAATATCATGCTTGGCTTGACGATTTTGCCATTGACACGCCTGCATTTCGACAAGGCATTGAGCTAACCCCTGCTCAAAGTCATCTTTCTTCGCTTCAATGATGCAAAGCAGTGGCGGATCTAAATACCGTTTACGTTCTGCCACCAGGTAATCGACATAGCCAGTGGTAACATCTCCCTCCAACTGTGGACCTTTCCAAATTCTGAGGTGATCGCTGGTAATAATTGCCTCCTCACAGATAGCATCAATCAGCAGTTTTTTGGATTCCTCATAGCCCTGAAGATTGAACGTTTGTTCCAATCGCTTCAGCCGCTCCTGAAAAAAAGCAGAAGGCTCCAATGGTTCTGTCTCAATTTCCCAGTGCATTAAATCGGTGAGATTAAGTTGCTTAAAGGCTTCGGCATAGCTGAAGCTGGAAAAGTTTTTCTTTTTAGATTTAGGAATTTTGGGTTGCGCCTTACTCATCGTCTGTCACCGCTCCAAAAGCTAAGGTTTGCTGCCCGTAGCCTAAGTCTAATTCGGGTTGGACGTAGACGACCTTGGCTCGAATCTCATCCATTGCTAGCCATAAATCGGCGAGGGCTTTTTCTTCGGGGATGCGTTTGCGTTCGTCGCCGATGCGGGGGATGACTTTGAGGGCAACTTCCCACGATCGCATGAACAGATCATTGCTCAACAGTCCAGTGGCTTTAAGGAAGCGGCGGACGGGTTCGATGGTGCCTTCTTCCAGGTAGAGGGTGATGATGGCGTGGAGGGCATCGATCAGGTAGCGGGCAGAAAATTCCGTGTCGATGAGGGAGAAGGCGCGTTTTTTGTGGCGTTGTTGGGGCGTGAGGAATTTGCAGGTGCCGCTGGTGGAGTCGATGAGCTTGTAGGTTTTTGCCAGGTCTGCAACGTTGAAGCCACCGACGGCGAGGGCAAGCTGACGCGCTTCATCAAAGGGGAACTCTCTGGCTCCAAAGGCATCCCAGGCGAGCATATACCAGGTAGTGAGGGGGTCAAAGCCCTGGGTGTCGGTTTGGGCGAGTTTGTAGAAGCGGTAGTTAGCGATCGCCCGTCTTGCCTCGGCAAAAGCTTCTTCGGGGCGGACTGCGTTGCCGGAGGAGTCGAGGATGGGGTAGTTGCGGGAGAAGACGTTGAGGGCGGGACCGAAGGCACTCAGGTAGAGGTCGATCCCGGTGATGTCGTTGGCTTCAAATTCGGGGGCGCGTTGTTCGACGAGGTTGGCGACATCGGGGCGGAGGTCATCCCACCAAGCTTGTCCGGCGTTGGGGTCGCGTTTGCGGCAGACGAGGAGGACGGTGCTGGAGACGGAGTTTTTTTGTGCCTGGTGCAGGTTTTGGGGGTTTTCGGTGCTGACTGCCCAGGATGCGGTGATTTCAAACCCGGCATCAATGAGGGATTTGGCGAGGACATCCCATGCGCCGGAGTCTTTGTGGTTGAATTGGACGGTCATTACGCCGTCGTCGCGCAGGACTCGATGGTATTCGGCAAATGCCATTGCCATTTTTGCTTCGTAGTCCTGGTTGGCGAGGATTTCGGGACTGATACCCATGTTACGGAAGCGCGAGGGATTGGCGACGGCTTCGCGGTCTTTGTCGGTAAGGTCTAAGGCGAAGAGATCGGGGAAGATGTTGCCTAATGTGCGTTTTTGCCAAACGTAGAAGAAGTCAGCAAGTTCAGCATATTGAATGGTTGCGTAGTAGGGAGGATCAGTAACGATTATATCAACTGATTTATCAAAAATATGAAGTAAGGAATCTGCCGATGCTAGGTTAATTTGAATAGCTTTTTCCGCGTAGGAGTTAACTCCTGTCATTTCAGAGGCTGACTTAACTGATAAGAGATTACATAGTGGAGTATAGTCTCTAGCTGCTTCCTCTTGGCAAGCTTTCCAAAGTTCTGTCGCCCCATTTGTTTCGGGATAGTTCCACATTAAGTTCATCGAGTGTTGTGTAGAAGCCTTCTGTATACATGCCCGTGATGTGTTGTAGATTACCAGACGACAGTTTGCATCAGCACAACGATCGAACACCAAAGCAAGATAAGTAGCGATCGCCTCTACCTTCCCTGGCTCATACTCAAGCCGCAGTTTCTCTTTCACCTCATTGATAATTTCAACATATGTTGCTAACGTCAAAAGTTGACGAGGATGGAACATATCTGCCCAAGTCGGACAGAAAGTCCTAATTTGCTCGTCAAGATCTTTGCCTGCTGGAATTGAACTATCTGGAATTAGTGAGCCTTGATATGTATCATTCTTCATTAACTCAAGGTGTATGGAAGCCTTCTCGACAGCCATTAATTCTTCTTTGCTTGGCGCTTTAAATACTAAATTAGATTTCCCATTTCTATAAGCTACTGCATACAATTGATAGCCTAATCTTTTACTAGCAGCAGCTTGCATAATTACTTCATTTTCAATTACATTTCCACAGTTTGGGCATTTCCCAATAGCTCGGCTAATTGTGATAGTTGTATCTGGATCGTATTCTCCATTCTCTGTCTCGATCGTCGTCCCCTTTCCCTTCTTCCCCTTCACCAACTCAAAATCCACTCGCTTCTCAGCAAGATTTGGAATAGGTTTCACCGCGCACCAATCGCTTGTGACCTTTCTTGCCTGCCCTTTACCGCCGTAGTTACTTGTTTTACTCAACCACCAATTAGGACTTAACGGCACGATCGATTCACAATTAGGACACTTAACTGTATGTGCCCAAAAATATGTTTGAACCTTCTCCCCTGGCAATGATGGAAAAAATGGGGCTAAGCGCTTTTCTGCCTCATCGCCCACCCACTTCACCCATTTATCGATCTCCACCTGAAGATCTGCCCCAAACTTGAGCGGGTACTCGATCGCCGCCTTCATCGTCACCACCGCCACCGGGTTCAGGTCACTCGCCAGCACATTCAGCCCATACCGCGCCGCCTCAAACGGAATGCTGCCGCCTCCTGCAAACGCATCCAACACCGTCGGCGTTTTCGTCCCCCACATCTGCTCACAGAGTTCCTGCACCTTTTTGATGCGATCGGGGGTCGGGGGAGTTTTATACAGCTTCGTCGTCTTGTCCTGCATCCCCGCCACCCGACGATTTAGCCCCAGCAGCCACTCAAATTCTTCCATTGAGACATCCGCAGGCAGCAGAGAACCCAACACACTCGCCCGACTAAACGACAGCGGCTTCCGCGAATACCATCGATGCAACCCCTTAAACGGATTGCCCCCATGCTCGTAATACACCTGCTCGTTGAGCAGCGTGACAGGCATGATTTTTTCGATGAAGACAGGCTTACGCTTCGGATTGGAGTCAGTCATAAGGACAGGGACAACGAGATCAGTGACAAGTGTTCCCAGTATGGCTGATCAGCAGTTTATTGGCTGCGATCGCCTTCCTGCGTCAAAAGGGTCGTTAGCCAGCTCAAATCGTCCTGAGACAAAGGCGGCTGGGGTGGCTGAGTGTAATCGATCCGCAAATCAAACCCTGCCCGCTCATAGACACCGTTCAGAATTTCATTAAGATCAACCAAAGGCTCCCCATCCCCCGCCTTCAGAGGTAATGGGAAGGTAGGAATTGCATCGCGCAAGCTAAAGGCATAGAGTTGAGCCGTTGGTCGTCGATCGCCGCGACTCACGAGCATCCGATAGTCTGCATCAGGCGGCTTTCCCTGAATCGGCATCGGCTTGCCTGCTCGTAGCAGGTCAACTTCGACCAAATGCGTCAAACTTGCCAACATCTGCTGTCGCTTCCGCAAATAGGCATCCCGCCCTTCTCCAGTACGTTTATTCTTGGGCGACAGTACCTCCAAAGTCGTAATGACTACTCCAGTCTTGACCGCTCGAATTTCTAGATAACGCTCCTGCACTTCCTCCATCAGTGGCACCGTGACCGTCAACGGCTCAGATGCAGACGGTAAAACAGCCGTTGCCGTTTGCGACTTGCCCCCCTGATTCGCTACTGACTTTGAAAACACAGAAACATCAGGAATCCCAACTAAAACGCTATCGTCGGGTTCTGCCATGTAGGTACGCTTTTCTACTGCCACATAGTAGTTGGGGCGCAACGGCAAAGCAATGTCATCGGCGATCGCCACAATCAAACGGCTATGCACTTCTGACCATAGCTCAGGGTTCTCTAAATATGGGTTCATTCCAGGGAAGGGCGATCTCATATTCCAACCTTAACAACGATTCCATTAGATCTCTAGTTGATTGACAGCGTTGAGATAGCACTGATAAGCTGCTTCCCCGAAACAGATAAATCTGACCTGCTCAATTGGGGCATTTTGAATGAGAAAGTTTTTGACTTCCGTGACCGCGATTTGAGTCGCACGATCGAGGGGAAACGCATAAACCCCAGTACTAATGGCAGGAAAAGCGATCGTGCAAACGGAATGTTGCACTGCCAGAGCCAAACTACTTTGGTAACACTTCGCCAACAACTCGTCCTCGTGATGCTGTCCGCCATGCCAAACTGGACCGACTGTATGAATGATCCACTTTGCCAAAAGGTTATATCCCTTTGTGATCTTTGCCTGCCCGGTCTGACAACCACCCAATTTTCGGCATTCTTCCAAAAGTTGAGGTCCGGCTGCTCGGTGAATCGCTCCATCCACTCCGCCTCCGCCTAACAACGACTCATTCGCTGCATTGACGATCGCATCCACATTCTGCCGAGTAATGTCGCCTTGAACGACCTGAACGCGCTGCTTCCAGCCGGGTGCCAATACTTCTGTCGCCATGTGAGAACGAATTTCTGCTAAACGGTTAAGGATTGCCAGGATATGGCCTGTTTGGATCGTATGGGCAAGATGTCCACTACAGAAGCGTTCTGCCCGAACATGAGTGGTCAGAAGTTTCTGAATCGTCTCTAAATCAGCGCTTTGAACCCGTTCTGGATGATCGATAAACTCCTCTGCCTCCCGCTGCCAGGTTGTCCAATCAAATTGAATGACGAACCCCTCCTGGTAAAGCATTTGAACAAACTGCTCAACTTCTGTTGCATAGAGATAAGGGTCAAGCATAGAGACCGCTATATCGACTTTGTATAACTCACTGGGCTGTCGCTTAAATACAGGCAGGTAAGAGAGGACTCGATCCAAACCATCCACTATCATTACCGCTAATCTCCCAACAACACTCGAATGGCTCTTAAAGCTTGACTCCGCTTGCCATTTGACACCTTAGCAAACCAGTAGTGTGACTCCTCATTGCTCATTGCCCTTACCCCCGCCGCAATATTAGCAATGCGATCGGGCTTTGAGAGCGGCTGCAAGGTCTGAAACAGCAGCGCTAGATTCACCCCCGACTCCTCATCCAACACATAGGCAGTCTGCCGGGACTGGCTCAGCGTCTTTGGGTCATACCCATTTACCTTCAAACACTCATAAATCGCCTGCCGTGCCTGCACCAATGCCTGTCCCTTTAGCCGTCCAATCCGTTTTGCCGCCGGACGCTTCTTCTCGCCTGCCTTCTTATAGGCACACTGATACAACTCCAGGGCGAAGTTGTTATTGTCCGTGGGCATGACGCGAAGCTGAAATTCCTGCATAGGATGGGGAGGCAATACAACGAACAGGTAACGGGCAATCGCCCTACAGACCTAATATGTTACCCGCGCTGTCAAGTTTAAGCGATCGACTGGATTACGCCCCAAGGCTTGAGCGATCGCCTCTATTGCCTGCCCCTGTGGTTCTACCGCTGACGCAAACTCAAGGATCAATTTCAGCATCACATTTGCCTGGACATCAGAGCCGTCCAGGAGCGCTTTGGTGGGAGTCAGAAAACTCTGAAAGCCGCGCATGGGTCCCTGATACTCCAACCGGACAAACTGATCCCCAGTTTGCATCGTCACCGTCTGATCAATCTGGATGGGGTATTTTGCCAGCAAGGGCAGTGCTGTCGTCAGCTTGCGGTAGTCCATCACCTGACTTACAGAGAGTTCTAAAGCCGTGATGCCCTTGACCTTGTGATCGTGGACGCGATCGCTCAACCCACTAAACACACTGTTGGGTGTGCCCTCCAGGTCAAACTGCTCTGGCTTCACCGTAAAGAGTGTTGCACCGTTGCTCACCGTAGGGCTACTGCCACCGCCAGGAGCATACGCCACAACCTTCGCTGTGGCTTCAGCCTGCGCGGTTTCGCCATTGCCGTAAGCTGCCACCACTCGAAAAACGGTAGTTTGGGCGATCGTGCCTTCATACTCATCCGAGGGACGAAAGTCTTGTCTGACCAGATTGCCATCCTGGTACAAACTTACGGTCAAAGCCCCCTGTGCCCGCCAGCGCAGCCGCACAGGTTTCGTAGACTCCGTACCTGTCATGACCTGGGCATTGAATTCCACCTCCCTGGGCTTAGGTGCCTCCAAAATGCCACGACGATACAGCACCATGCGCTCGGAAAACTCGATCGTGTCAGGCAGCGCAGGCAAGCCTTCAGCGGTCTTGATGAAAACCCGATCGCCCACCTTCAGATCCCACTGTCCAGCCTGTAGACCCTGCCGCATGGTCTCCCGCAGCTTGGGTATTTCTGCGTCCAGTAAGATGTTCAGCCCCAGGTCTTTCGCAAATGCCTCGCGTAATGCCTTTGTCGTCCAGTGATCCAAGCCAGCCGCCCACACCTTTTGCAGCACATAGGCAGGGGCAAAGGGTGGAGACTCCTCGGCACGAAGCTTCTGACAGTCCTTCAACGCTTTCAAGATCACATCTTGCTGATTATTCTTGCCTTTCACATCGCCAGCATCTTGAGCGGCAAGGGGATAGTGCATCAGTCCCTTTGCTGCCTTGACTGCATCATGGGATGGGTAGAACAAATGGCGGTAGGCGTTGGTGAGCGACACCCGCACACTCAAATCCATGCTGCCCGCTTTATCTTTAAGCTGCTTCTGCTGGCTCTCTGAGAGGTCTTCCAGCCGATTTGGAGCTTTGCGGATATTCTCGATCGCCCGATATTCTCTGGCATTCTCGATCGCCCGCTCTAGCTCCTGCCGATTTGCCACCAGAAACAGTAGACGGTTCCGAAAGGTGCGAAACTTGCCAGATTCTCCCGTGTTATTGAAGAGACGCTCCACGACTCCCGGCGGGTCGTCTGTAGCACTCTTGACGGTCGCTTCGTCAAAGTCAATCAAGCAGAGCGCCACGGGTTCAGCCACATCATCCACATCACCCGGACTCTCTGGAGACGCAATCAGCTTGAAGAATTTGTCGGCAAAGATGGTATCTCGGCGCGATCGCAAATCATCCTTTGCCTCGCCGCGTCCAATTTGCTCCTTCTCTTCCGCCACAATTTTATTGATCGAGGGTTCTTCCTTAAAGCGGGCGATCGAGGTGATCGGGTCATTGTCCAGATACCAGGCGACGGCACTAAGTCGCTCCAGGGCGGTCTCCACAAAGCCCGTTTCTAAGCCCGGTGTTAAGAGAGACAGGTTCAGCTCTGGTCGCCGGATACCCGCTGTAATCCCCTGGTTAATGGAGTGGAGAAAGATCGTGCGTCCCACCCAGGTGGCAAAGGGAGCTTTACCCGCCGCCAGCCACTCATGATCCTGTAACTGAGCATGGGCTTCTCTCCCATCAGGATTGTAGAGGTCTGCTTGAATGGGCAGGCGCATCAGCGGTCGCTCCAAGCGGGCGGTCAAGTCACTGGTGACTTCCTCGTCTACGCCAACAGGCAGGTGATGGGGATGGATCAGCGGGAGCCAAACGGTCGGCTCCCGCCAGAGATGACGGATCACTCTCGCAAACAGCCGCAAAGCTCCACGAGTGCGCTGAAAGTTCGGAATGGAAGCAATCTTCTTTGTCAGTAGGGTAAAGAGTTCGGGGTGAAAGGGATAACTTGCCTGCACCGTCTGGGCATAGCGAGCTTCTTTGCAGCCATCCGGCAAGGTCAGGCGGCTTGCTTTATAAGCTTGTAAATACTCTTGGGCAGCCATCTCAGCGGCTTTCGCGTTCACACTGCTAAACAATCGCTGCTTGACGATGTGATAGATCTCCACATCTGTACTGGGGCTTAATACCCGCTCCTGCCGCGCCGATGCTTGAATCGCTTCGCGAATCTCAGTGGTCTCTTCACCAAAGGTCTCAGAAGACGCTGCCAGGGTATAAACAAAAACCAAATTGTTGCAAGCGGCGGCTAAATCCATCAAAGAAAATAAAAACGCCACGACCTGTGCTGCCAGGTCGCTGTTGCCAACGGTGGTGGCTTTCGCCGCTCTTAAATGTCGGGCAATTTCGTCGAGCACAATTAAAGTGGGTTGCCCTTTCATCAACCGCTCCAGCACAACCGTGCCGGGGCTGACGCGCTTCTCATCTGATCCCCGCAGCAGGCTGTAGCCCTCAATGCCGCCCACTTGGTAGGCAATCTCACCCCATAACGTGTAAGTCGTGATGCCTGTTTCTGGGTGATACACACCATTCACGGGGTCCAAATCTTGACAAGCGATCGCGGCGACCTGCATGGGGCGATCCGGTAGCAGCGCAAGATCGGCAAAGCGCTCTAGCCCCTCAATGTGCCGCCCCTGCTTGGCAATATGCCACAAAGCGATCTCATCATGGGTTTTACCGCCACCGAAGCTCGTTTCTAAGCGAATAATCGGCGAGCCAACGGCGGCACCCACCAGACGACCAAAGACTTCTGCAAGGAGCGTTTTCAGTCCCTCTGTCGGGAAGGTATTGGCAAAAAAACTTTTGGGATCTTGATAAACCTTCGGAGCCGTTCCCTCAACCACAAGTCGCAGTTTGGCGGCAAACAGGTCGAGTGACAGTTCGCCCGCCTGAATTTCGTCTCTAGGTGTGCAAGTGTCAAAGATGGATGACAGCAAAGTGGCTTCTCTCTAAGTTTGATTCCGGGTGACGGCTATATGATTGACCGCTCAAGTGATCCCCCAACAGGCTGTGTCAAAGTGACGCGATCGCTTCACCCGTGCTTTCGTTTGAAGCACAGAACGATCGCTCCCTATTGGCTCGTCTCCTCAATTATTCCCAGATCTAGCCCTAAATTCGGCACTGGTCTGGTAAGCACTTGAGCAGAATTAATTACACATATCATTCGATTTGATATAGCCTGAAATAACTAGGGTAAGAGGCACCCAAAACAGCAGGAGAGTGAGAGAGCAATGCGCTTAGTCAGAGATTTAAGTCTGGAGACGCAAAAGATACTCAAGCGAATTTATCAAGACAGTCAACATCATCTTGTCAGGCAACGAGCCCAATGCATCTTATTGAGCTTTCAAGGCTGGAGCCTGTCGCAATTAAGGCAGTTGTACGGCATTAGTCGCAAAACCCTGTACACTTGGCTCACGCGCTGGGAAGATGAACGGCTAGTAGGGTTATATGACCGCGCTGGCAGAGGCAGAAAAGCCAAGTTAAATGACGCGCAGAAACAACAGGTACGAGCGTGGGTGCAAGCCGAGCCTAAAAATCTCAAAAAAGTTTTGAGTCAAGTTGAAGCAGCCTGGGGAATTCGTATCAGTAAAGACACGCTCAAGCGAGTGCTGAAACAGTTTGAGATGCGCTGGCTGAGAATGAAAAGAGGATTGGCTGGCAAGCCTGATAGTTGGGAGTTAGAGGTCAAGCTAGAACGATTAAAGCAACTGAAGGAACAGGAGAAGCAAGGAGAAATTAGCCTGAGATATTTAGATGAAGCAGGCTTTTCGCTCGTGCCTTCAGTTCCCTATGGTTGGCAAGACAAGGGCAGCAGAATCACGCTTAAAAGTCAGAGCAGTCAGCGATTAAACGTTTTGGGTCTCCTCAATACTCAGAATGAATTGGTTGCCGAGGTTTATCTAGGAACGACTCGCAGTGAGCGAGTGATTCGCTTCCTGGATCAATTCAGTCAAACTCTAGAGCAGACAACCGTAGTTGTCCTGAACCAAGCCTCGATTCATACCAGTGAGGCGATGATTGAGAAATTAGAAGAGTGGCGAAAAAACAAACTGGAACTCTTTTGGCTACCGACTTACTCGCCCCAATTCAACTTGATTGAAACTCTGTGGCGCTTCATGAAATACGAATGGATAGAAGTGGCTGCGTATCAAGATTGGAAAAGTTTAATCGCGTATGTCAAAAAAGTGCTAGGCAAGGTAGGAACTGAATATGTAATCAATTTTGCATAAGTGCTTAAAGGATGATTAGTTAAAATAGAGGCAGTGTTGAGGATGCATCAATGAACTGCCCAAGTTGTTAAAGCCAAAATGTTGTGAAAAATGGGACAACCAAGCGGCAAGATAGCAGTGCTGTCCAGAAATATCTGTGCAAGGATTGCCACCGACAAATCAACGAACCCCGCTGCAAGCAGACGGGGTATGGAAGCGGATCTGCTCCCGAACCTAAAGATTCGGATTGCAGTTTGTTCTCTTCGCCGCAGAGCGACGGGGAATCTACCCGTACTAGATTCATTAAGAAACCAGTGCCATTTTTTGTCGCGTCCCTCACTAAAGGGACTCTGACGCAGTTTTAGTGAATCATGTCGATCAAGGGGTTTGGGGAGCAGTGGAACGGTAAATGCACTTAAGGCTCAAGTCCCTCTGCAATCACCTGATTACGCGCGAGCAAACGCGAGACCGTAGACGGATGCACATTGAACAGGCGAGCCGCATCGGCAGCGGTCTTTTGTCCTGAAGCCACCAAGTGTTGGATTTCTTTTTCCTGGTGTGCTTTGAGTTTGGGGCGGCGACCACCAACGCGCCCTTCCTTTCGAGCCGCATTCAAGCCATTACATGTACGTTCGCGTAACATGGCGCGCTCGAACTCGGCAAAGGCACCAACCATTTGCATCATCATGCGACCAGCCGGCGAAGTGGTCTCAATGGCTTCCGTTAGACTCTGAAAGCCCGCTTCGGCCTTTTGGATTTTTTCCATCAAGGCCAGAACATCTTTCAAGGAACGTGACAGACGATCGAGCTTCCAGACCACCACTACATCACCCTTGCGTAGTTGACCCAGTAGACGATGCAATTCAGGTCGCTCCCAACGACCGCCTGTGGCAGTCTCCTGAAAAATGAGTTCACATCCAGCAGCCTTCAGCGCCGCAATTTGAGGTCCAGCGTTCTGCTCCTGAGTTGAAACCCGTGCGTAACCAATGAGCATCATTGCAAAAACCTGTTGCCAATGGTTGTAATAATGCAATACGTTTATGCAACAGGCTATGGGTCTATTTTAGGTGAGCTTCGCATCGTTGCACAAACGAACGTTTGCGCAACGATGGAAACCCCATAAACGCAACAAGATGCCAGTTCAATTTCTCACTGCCGGTCAACGTGCCGACTATGGTCGCTATGTCGCCGAACCAACGGAGGTAGAGCTGAATCGTTATTTTTACCTGGATGACGCTGACCTCCAACAACTTCGTGGGAAGCGCGGCGAACACAATCGGTTGGGCTTTGCTGTCCAGTTAACGGCGGTGCGTTATCTTGGACGCTTTCTTGATGACACAACTCAGGCACCGCCCAACGTCTTGAGTTTGTTAGCGAAACAGCTCGGTCTGACGGATGCGAACTGTCTAGCGGGTTACCGCGATCAGCGCCAGCGGTTGCGCCATATCGAAGAAATTTGTCAGAAATACGGCTACCGAGAAATCAATGCGCCTTTCGCTGGGTACCAGTTGACGCGTTGGCTTTATGCGCAATGCTGGACCGGTACTGACCGGCCTATCGTGTTGTTTGAGCGAGCGACTTCCTGGTTACTGGCGCACAAGGTTTTACTGCCTGGAGCGAGTACACTAGAACGCTTCATCGCCAAGCTGCGATACCGTGTGGAACAACGCCTGTGGCATCGGCTCGGACAGGGAATTTCCAAAGAGAGCCAACTCAAGTTAGAAGCTTTGTTGTCAGTTCCAGAAGGCAATCGGCGGTCTTGGTTTGACCAATTGCGGACAGGCCCGACAAACATTAGTGGGCCCCTCGCTGGTGCGTGCTTTGGATCGACTCGAAATGATCAGAGGTCAAGGTATCACTTTTCCTCCAGCAGGTTCGATTCCTCCCAGCCGGATCGCGGTACTTAGCGCGGTTTGCCTCTCGTGCCAAGGCGACTGCAATCAGCCGGTTAGCAAAACCCCGGCGCTTGGCGACTTTGGCAGCATTCATGCGGACACTCGAAGCTTCTGCCCAGGACGATGCTCTGGATATTCTGGTCGGTTTGCTGCACGAGATCTTCAGTAAGGCGGAAAAGGCTGACCAAAAAGCTCGCTTGCGCAGTCTTCGCGATCTGGATGCAGCAGCCACTACGCTGGCTGAAGTTTGCGCTTTGTTACTTGATCAATCGTTGAACGACAATGAGGTGCGGACTAAAATTTTTGCGCAATTTCCACGCGAGGGACTAGAACAAACGCTGCAAGACACCTATGCTTTGGTACGCCCGCCAGATAATGTGTTCTATCACGAGCTTCAAGAGCGCCACCGGCGCGTGCGCTTATTCCTTCCTAAGCTGCTTCAGCACATCCATTTTGTGGCTGCGCCCGCTGGCGAGAATACGGTTGCTGCGTTGACCTATCTCCGGCAGCATCACCATCGTCGCCAATTTGATGACACCGTGCCGCTGGATGTGGTCAACAAAGCTTGGCGGCGATACGTAATTCTAGACTCGGAAAAGAAAACCGTGGATCCACGCGCCTATACATTCTGTGTGCTGGACCAACTGCGCCTCGCGTTGAAGCGCCGTGATGTTTTTGTGACGCCAAGCTGGCGCTATGCCGATCCGCGTAGCGGGCTCCTTTCTGGAGCGGCATGGGAAACGGCTCGGCCAATGATTTGTCGCACATTGGGTCTTGATTCTGACCCCAAACCCGTTTTAGAGACACTAACGCGTGAACTGGATCAGACTTATCGCGCTGTACTCGCTCGGTTACCAAAGAATCCGGCGGTGCGCTTTGAGGGTATGCCTGGCAAAGAGGAATTGATTCTCAGTCCGCTCGATAAAATCGAGGAACCAGACTCACTGATTACATTGCGCAAGGCAGTGGCTGAACGGATGCCACGCGTTGACTTACCGGAAATCTTGCTAGAGATCGCCGCGCGTACTGGCTTTACTGTCGCCTTTACTCATGTCAGCGAACACTCCGCTCGCGCCGCGGGCTTGACCACCTCCCTGTGTGCAGTCTTGCTTTCGGAGGCGTGCAATACCGGCATGGAGCCGCTAGTCCGTGACGATGTTGCCGAGTTGCGGCGTGACCGACTGACTTGGGTCAGCCAGAACTATCTACGTGATGACACATTAGTTGCGGCCAATGCAAAACTTGTAGTGGCACAACATCGCTTGGCACTGGCTCAGGTATGGGGCGGCGGTGAAGTCGCCTCTGCGGATGGCATACGATTCGTGGTACCGGTCAAAACGGTTCATGCCGGATCGAATCCAAAATATTTCGGTGTTGGTCGTGGCGTGACCTATTACAACCTGGTGTCTGATCAGTTCACGGGCTTACATGCAATCACTGTACCGGGTACGCTGCGTGACAGCCTTGTCTTGCTATCGGTTGTACTTGAACAAGAAACGGAACTGCGCCCGACACAGATTATGACCGATACCGGCGCTTATTCAGATGTGATGTTTGGTACTCTTCAGATTATTAGGGTATCGTTTCAGTCCACGACTGGCTGACGTTGGAGGCACCCGCTTTTGGCGCATCAATGCCGATGCTGATTATGGTTCGTTCAATCACATTGCCCGTCAGAAGGTGAATCTGGCACTGATTGCCCAATATTGGGACGATTTGCTCCGTCTAGCGGGCTCTCTCAAACTCGGAAAAATCTCGCCTGCCAGCATCATACGCACTTTGCAAACTGGTGATCGCCCAACCAGACTGGCGCAGGCTTTGGCTGAATTCGGACGCATCGACAAGACGCTCCACATGCTTACTTACATCGACGATGAAGATAAGCGGCGCGACACGCTCATTCAACTCAATCGGGGAGAGAGTCGCCATAGCTTGGCGCGCGAAGTCTTTCATGGCAAACGCGGCGAGTTACACCAGCGCTATCGCGAAGGACAAGAGGATCAACTCGGTTCGCTAGGCTTGGTGACCAATGTGATCATCTTATGGAACACGATTTATATGGAGGCCATACTGCACCAACTTCGCAGAGAAGACCACGTAGTGCTGGATGCTGACGTGGCTCGACTATCGCCGTTAATTTATGGGCATATCCACATGTTGGGACGTTATTCTTTTGCAGTCCCAGAGGCGGTTTCTAGAGGCGAATTGAGGACGCTGCGCAATCCATTGGAGGAGCCTTAAGTGCATTTACCGTTCCACTGCTCCCCAAACCCCACAATCTCCAGGGTCATCAAATAGCCGTATTCAAAGGAATTCCGCTCGGTGGCAACGCTGCACAGTTTAGTCCTCAGAGCGATCGGATTCTTACTTTAGGAGGCTATAACGCTCCAGGTAAGCCGTTGCTACAGCTTTGGGATCTCCAAGGTCGGCAACAAGTTGCCTTTCCAAGGAAACCGAATACTTCAATCGTGAATGCTACATTTAGCCCCGATGGTCAGTTGATCGCCAGCATTGAACAAGAGTTTGAAGGTCAGAGCGCCATTAGCTTGTGGAATGTGCAAGGTCAACGGCTGTCAACATTCAAAACCAAACAGAGCTTCTCGGGTGCAATATGGTTTAGCCCCAACGGTCAACTGCTTGCAACGGGTGGAGGCGATGGCACCATTCAACTATGGAATCGTCAGGGGCGGTTAATCCACACCTTCAAAGGCTATTTAGGAGCGGTTGCAGCCATACAATTCAGCCCAGATAATCAACGCATTGCCACTGTTGGTGCGGTTGAGTCAAAGACAACTGGTCAGGTAACTGGATATGTATGGGATCTCCAGGGCAAGCGCTTAAATTCGTTTGATGGCTACTCAAATAATCTGTATGATGGTTCAGATTTTCAGTTCAGTTCAGATGGCTCCCGTCTTTTAACAACGTCTCAATTGAAGTACTTATATAATCCTCATCATGCAACGCTGGGAGTGAATCGAGGCAAAATTCAGGTTTTGCAAGCGAATCCTAAGGGCGATCGCATGATGACTTATATTGAATCTGAGGGGATCATTCGAGTTTGGGACAATCAGGGCAAGGCACTGGCAGCCATCAAAGTTGGTGAATTGCCGAGGTTTGAAACGGGATATGCCATGCAGTTTACTGCCGATGGCGATCGTATTCTCACGTTTAAGGTGCCTAAAAATTCAGTGAACCCAGGTCAGGAAAAATATGGAGTGCGCGTCTGGAATCTACAAGGGCAACAGGTCGCTTTTCTTGAAGGATCGTGGTGGAATCAACATTTGACACCACCAAAGCAATATTATGCCTCAGTGGTAATCACCTTGCCGTGCGAATTTGGGATTTGCACGGCAAGGTGATTACCACACTCAAAGGCAACGTTGACCCCAGCCGCCAACTTTATGTGAATCGAGTTCAGCTAAGCCCCAGTGGTCGCTACGTTTTGATGACAAGCAATATTGGTGGCAGCACTCTATGGACATTACAAGGTCAACAGCTTGCTGAAATTAAGGAATTGAAATTTCAAAAAATATCTTTTAGCAGTGATGAACAACGCTTAATTGCTTTGTCAGACAGTACTATCCTACAACAATGGAACCTCCAAGGAAAACCATTGGCTCCCATCCAAACAACCTTCAAATCAGAAGATGGGAGACTCCATAATGCATCATTGAAGCATTCCACTCTATTCAATACAAAAGCTGACTTGTTTGCTACAGCTAGCGATCGCGTTTTCCTATGGCACTTGCAGCATGGACAAATTGCTGAGTTAGATGCTCGGACAAGCGGTTTTTCCCGCCCATCCTTTGATGATCAGCCAGTCCAAATGAGCGATCGGGGCGATCGCATTGCAACTTTGGGGCAAGATAATAAAGTCCGAGTGTGGGACAACAAGGGCAATCAACTGGCTGAACACGAAGGCTACAAAATGGCATTGAGTGCCGACGGAAAACAGATCGTTGTCGTTTCGCAAACCGACAATATTCCTAGAGTGTGGCAAGTCAGCGATGTGGATGGGCTGCTGAAACGGGGTTGTGATTGGTTGCGGCTGGCGATTACGCTGGATCATAATGCCGACGATCGACGCTTGTGTGGCATTGAGCCATTGAGCTATATCAAGCCAGACCCTTAGGCACAACGCTTGTCTTAGCTAAACATAGACTTGTTTTTTCTATGTCGATCGCAAAATTGCCAGACTTCTACTGAGTTTCCATCCAAATCAGGCATTTTTGCATTTGCTCTACCATGCTTAGCCGATCGCCATGATAACGATGACCATGCCCTGGCAGCACCCACTCAAACGAATAACCTGCCAACCGTTTCATCGATTGGATCAGCTCTGTCCAGGAATACCAGCAGGCTCTGCGAAATGCATACAGGTGATGCAGGTCATCTGACCAGGCAAGGTGATCACCTGTAAACAAGAACGTGTTGCTAGAAAGTAAGACCGTATGCCCTTTGGTATGACCGGGAACAGGAATGATCAATAGATCAGGTTCTAGCCCCATTGGCTCCAAGCCTGATAGTTGAATTTCAACATCCTGGGTAGAGCGGTTAATCTCGTCCTGGTGGAGAATGCGATCGCAGCCAAAATGCTGGTGAAACTTCTGATGATCTGCCACATCATCTCGGTGAGTCAAATAGAGATAACGAATGCCGCCCATCGCTTCCAGCCGTTTCACCAACGGAGGCGCAAAGCGAGGTGAATCAACCAGCACATTCCCTTCGGGCCGTTGAATCAAATAGCTAGCAGCTCCATAGGAATTTTTGGCATGGTAGCCGCAGTGATATACGGTTTCTGTAAGGGCGATCGGCAAACTGTGGTGAACCTGTTTCATCTCTAGCGGCTTTGCGATCGTACCAATGGATGCAGTAGGACAAGACAGCAAAGCCTGCATTGCCCGCAGTCGTTCTGCTGCATTAGTCGGTTGATGGTGCACGGCAGATTGATTGCCTGCGGCATGAAATGTTTCTGGAGCCATCCATCGGCAGGTATCACAGTCGATGCAAGTGGAATCAACGTAGAAGTTACCATCCACATTTTCGGAGCGGCGTTGAGTGAGATGTGCCATAAAATAAAGTGCTATGAGCCTTACCTCCAGCCTACACATCGACACTCATTTTGTGGCAGTAATGCTCTCAGGTTCAGCGAGTGGTTAGAAGATCTTTAATGCGGCTACTGAGCAGAGAGTAAACTAGCAGAGTCATACAACCTTAAGTAGGTAGCCACAATTAACTGTAAAAGAGGGGTTTGGGGGCTTTGTCCCCAGACAGGGGGTTCTACCCCCTCCACCCCCGAAGTCATCTTCAGTTTAATGACGCCCAGTTACTTATATCGTTTTCTAGTTACCTATACTGCGTTAATGTCGGTTTACTAAGTTAAGAGGATTGGTAATGGTGAACTACTCTCAGGCAGTCAAATGTGCGCTTCTTTCGCAGGAGGTCTATCAAGATTTCTCTCAGCTTCAGTTTAGTGAGTTTCCTAACAGCACTCCAGACTTCTTTGATCAAACGAGTACTGATACACAAGGCGCTATCTTGGCAGATGCTACAGGCACTACCATCTACATTGTTTTCCGGGGCAGTGAAAAGCGACTGGACTGGAGCACTAACTTTAATCTTGAGCAAGAAAAGGTTGAGTTTCAGCAAGAAGTCGTGCAGGAACAGATTGTGCAGAAGCGGGAGCAAGTTTATCCTTATCCAGGTGAAACCCAATCTGACGCACGGATGCACCGAGGCTTTGTAGCAGCCTATCTGTCCGTTCGAGAGCAAATTCACAACTATTTGCGCAGCCATGCGGCCACCAGCGTCATCGTCACAGGTCACAGTTTGGGAGGAGCCTTGGCAACCCTCTGTGCCGTTGATGTGCAGTACAACTTCTCAAGCAAGGTTGCGATCAGCATTTACACCTTTGGTGCTCCAAGGGTTGGCAATCAGGGTTTTAGAGAGTCTTTTAACCGTCGCGTGCCCGCTAGTTATCGGTTTGTTTATGGCATGGATCTGGTGCCTGCCTTGCCACGCCCCTGGCAGGGCTATAGCCACGTGGATCAAGAATACAGATTTGGTCCACGTTTCAGTCTTAACTTTTTTTCCCAACGCTTTGAAGACCATAAGATTGCAAACTATATTGCTGCGTTAAAAGCACTGGCAGCAAAATAGGGCAGTTGATTGCAGTGACTTGGCTTCAGATGAGTAGCATAGGCTAACGCTCCTGATGCCCTGGTATGAGTGGTTATTGATCGACAACGAAACAAGATGCAAGCACCTATGGAATCTACAACTAGACCAATGTCATGGTCGCAGGAATGGGTTGTGTGCCCGTCTGGTAGTCTTCTAGCGAAAAGGCATCAACCTGAATGGCATCATTGCGGGCGGTCTCTGCTTCACGTACCAACTGTGCCTCTGCCTGCGTAATCACACCCGCACTCAAAGCGGCATCCAGCAACGTCTCTGGTTTTGCTTGAGGCAACTGTCCAATGTGGCTGGCGGCTTTGATGGTTTTGAGGATGGCTTCGGCTTGGAGTGAGAGGCGCAAAGCTTGCTCTAACCGTCCTAGTGGCTCATCGGGATGAGATGGAATGTAGATGTTTGCCGTCAGCCGATCGCGCGGTTCTCCGGGGGTCTGCAACAGGTGGGCAATGGCATGTCCCAGGTCATCGGAGGGTGGAAGCCCGATCGGGTTGAGCCGCCACCATCCCATCACCAGTCCCCGGAAGATACCACCCAGTATAGGAATGGGCAGATTGGCAAAAATGCCTTCAAAGGCTTGTTGGATCTGAGCAAAGGCATACTGCATCGACCAATGCACCAGGGGCAAATCCGCTGGGTTGCGACCCTCTGCCTCAAAACGGCGTAATGTCGCCATGCCCAAATATAGCCAGGACACGCTATCGGCAAAGCGTCCAGCCAGCTTTTCGCGTCGCTTTAGAGTGCCACCAAAGGCAAGCAGGACGACATCGGTGAGAAAGGCAAACGTTGCCGATGCCCACGCCAGCTTACGGTAGTAGGTCGCTGTTGCACCGTCGACGGGAGAACGAATCAACCATCCCTGCGAGAGGCTGAGCAGCAGCGTGCGAAACCCATTGCGGGTCATAAACCCAAGGTGGTGCCACAAAGCCTGATCAAACGCGATCATGTCCCCGTTGTTTAACGCTTGCACTTCCTGATAGACATAGGGATGGCAGCGAATGGAACCTTGCCCAAAAATCATTAACGTGCGGGTGAGAATGTTAGAGCCTTCCACCGTGATGGGAATGGGCATCGCGGTGTAAATATTTGCCAGTAGATTGCGGGGGCCTCGGCAAATCCCCGACCCACCCAAAATATCCATCCCATCATTCGTGATCTTACGAGCGAGTTCCGTGAACTGGTACTTGGCGATCGCCGAGACCACCGATGGCTTTTCGCCCTGATCCACCGCTCCAACGGTATAAAGACGAGCGGCTTCCATCAGGTAGGTCAGCCCACCAATCCGGGCGAGCGGTTCTTCAATGCCTTCAAAGCGACCGATGGAAAGCCCAAATTGTCGCCGTACCGTGGCGTGAGCACCAGTCACTCGCGTCACTAATTTAGCTACCCCGGTACAGGTCGCCGGGAAACTAATGCCCCGACCCGCCGCCAGTGCCTGCATCAGCATCTTCCAGCCCTGACCCGCTTGCTCAATACCCCCAATAATTTGGTCGATCGCAATGACCACATCATGCCCTTCGAGCGGCGAATTGTAGAAAGGAACACCCATCGGGTCGTGCCGTTTGCCTAAAATAACGCCGAGTGTTTCGGCTGGCACCAGCGCACAGGTAATGCCAACATTCTCAGTGTCACCCAGGAGATGGTCTGGATCGCGCAGTTTGAAGGCAAGTCCAATCAAAGTTGCGATCGTGCCGAGCGTAATGTAGCGTTTGCTGAAATTTAAGCGCAGGTACAGCTTGCCATCGTCGCCGCGAAACACCACTCCGTTTGATGTAATACTGGCGGCATCGGAGCCAGCGTTGGGTTCTGTAAGGGCAAAGCACGGAACTTCATCGCCACTGGCTAAACGCGGCAGATAGTAATCTTTCTGTTGCGGAGTGCCGTAACTCATTAAGAGCTTGGCAGGACCCAGAGAATTGGTCACGCCAACGGTGGCTGTATGGGTAAACGATCGTGACGCGAGTTTCACCATCACAGCGCTGTATGCCAGGTTAGAAAAGCCCAATCCACCGTACTCTTTGGGAATCATCATGCCAAAGAAGCGTTCTTGTTTCAGGTACGCCCAGACCTCTGGTGGCAGGTCTTTACGTCGCTGGATATCCCAATCCGTTGCCATGCGGCAGACTTGCTCAACAGGACCGTCTAGAAATGCCTGGATTTCGGGCGTTAGTTGAGGATAGGGTTCCTGAAGCAAGCGCTGAAAGTTGGGGGCACCTGAGAAAAATTCCCCCTCAATCCAGACGGTGCCAGCGTCGATCGCGGCTTTTTCTGTATCAGAGATGTTGGGCAGGAGATGCAGTGCTTGAATACCCTTCATGATGGGTGCCGTCAGCAGGCGACGACGAACCATCGGCACATTTAAAATCAATGCCAGAACAGCAAAGATACCCCATCCCCAAAGGGAACTGTGAAATGTCATCAGGATGGCTGCACCGTACAATGTCCACGCCCAAAGCGGGACACCCACATAACCCAAAACGAGCAGCCAAAGGAACAGAACTGGAATTGCGATCGCCAATGGTAAAGACATGATCGTTCACCCAACTTAAACCATCAAATTTTCAAACCATCAAATTTTCAAAGATGCCAGCAGCCCCCATGCCACCACCGACACACATGGTGACCAGCCCATAGCGGATACCCCGTCGCTTCATCTCATGCAGTAACGTTGCGGTGAGCTTTGCGCCGGTCATACCCAATGGATGTCCCAGGGCGATTGCGCCACCGTTGACATTGGTAATCTCTTCGTTCAGACCCAGCTTACGAATGACGGCAAGGCTCTGCGCCGCAAAGGCTTCGTTCAGTTCAATCAACCCAATGTCATCAAGCGTTAAACCAACCTGCCGCAACACTTTGGGTATGGCTGCTACGGGACCAATGCCCATAATTTCGGGTGGTACACCAGCGACGGCAAACCCCAGCAGACGTCCCATCGGCTGTACGCCCAGTTCATCCACCATTCGCCGATTCATCATCACGGTAGCGGCAGCTCCATCCGACATTTGAGAGGCATTACCAGCCGTCACGGAGCCTCGACTGTGGAAGACGGCAGGCAATTTGGCAAGGGCTTCTAGACTGGTATCAGCACGAGGACCCTCATCCACTCGCAGCACTGTTTCCACAGTTTGTGGTTTGCCATTGATATAAAGTGTTTCTTTCACCGAAATGGGAATCACTTCCTCATCAAAGCGTCCGGCTTGCATCGCCGCTAGCGCCCGCTGGTGCGATCGCAGTGCAAAAGCATCTTGGTCTTCACGAGAAATGTAATACTGCTGCGATACATTCTCTGCGGTGATGCCCATTGTGCAGTAGACTTTGGGCATTGCTGCCATCAATTCTGGATTGGGAGCCATCCCATGACCACCCATCGGAATCAAGCTCATGGATTCCGCGCCGCCTGCTACCATCACCGCTGCCTGCCCTGTTTCAATCGCCTGTGCTGCCATGGCGATGGCTTGCAGACCCGACGCACAGAACCGATTGACTGTTGCGCCAGCCACGCTGTCGGGTAACTCAGCCCGTTGGGCAACGACTCGTCCAAGATTGAAACCCTGTTCCGCTTCAGGGAAGGCACACCCCATCACGATGTCATCAATCAAATCAGGTTCTAGTCCTTTGACGCGATCGATGGCGTTTTTCACGGCGATCGCGCCCAGATCATCAGGACGCATGGTATGAAGTGTCCCACGAGGGGCTTTACCAACCGCCGTCCGCACACTGCTAACAATATAAGCCTCTTTCATAACGCGCTCCTAACGTGTGTTGAATGGAAAGGGAAATAAGGGAGAAAAAGTTTTGAGTTTTGAGTTTTGAGTTTTGAGTTAATTGAGGGACAGCGGACAGCGGACTTCTGTGGAGAAGCAAGCTACAGCAGTCAGCTTTTTAGCCTTTAGCCTTTAGCCTTCATCCCTCATCCCTCATCCTTCATCCCTCTCCCCTTCCTAATTTCGCAATGGTTTTTTGGTCTTCAACATGTGAGCAATCCGCTCCTGGGTTTTGGGCTGGCTGAGCAGGGGCAGGAAGTGTTCTCGCTCCAGTTGCAGCAAGTAGTCTTCATGCACCAACGCAGAAGCCGTGAGGTCTCCACCCGTCATCACGTAAGCCAACTCAGTGGCGAGATGACGATCGTAGGCGCTGGCAAACCCACCTTGTTCAAACACGTAGGCAATGTGTTCTAAAACCGCTCTGGCAGGACGACCGAGCACCATGATGGCGGTCTGTTCGGGTGGTGGCGCATAACCCACACGATCAAGGTGAAGCACTTCGGCTTTTGCCACAAAGAGACGGCGATCGCCATTCATCAAAATTCGGGTATCGCAGGGCAGATAGCCCATTGACTGTGCTTCATAGGCACTCGAAGACACCTTTGCCATCGCGATCGTTTCAAACGCTGTTTGCAAAAAGGGTTGAATCTGGCTGGGTGAATGGCTCGCTGCTCGTTCAGCCACACGCGCCACCGTTCGCATAATGCCACCGGCACCTGGAATCAAACCCACGCCCAATTCCACCAACCCAATGTAGGTTTCTGCGGCTGCAACGACGTGGGGACACGCCATCACCAATTCACAGCCACCGCCCAGCGCTCGCCCTTGAATGGCTGCCACGATCGGTTTGGGTGCGTAACGAATGCGCTGCAAAATGGTTTGAAACTGGACTATGAGATCCCCGATCGCCTCGAAATTTCCAGACTGCGCCATCATGCCGATTTCCGCAAGATTGGCACCGCCAGAAAAATGAGCGCTATCATTTCCAATGACCAAGCCTTTGAACGGTTGGTTTTCCAGCAGATCCAGGACTTCGGCTAAGCCTTCAACCACCTTTAAGCTGAGCGTATTCCCTTTTGAGCGAAACTCATATAACACCACACCATCGCCTATATCCAGGAGCGCCGCTTCCGAATTTTGCCAGAGCGTATGGGTTGGATCGGCTTTGAAAGCCATCAAATCAATTTCATCTGCTGGCATTTCCATCGGCACATAGTGTTGCCCAGGCTGATACACCTGATGCTCGTGCCTGTAAAAACTTTGAGCACCGTTGTGGTGCATATCCTCTAGCCATGTGGGTACAGACAGACCTCCTGTTTTCAGGTCAGACAGTACAGTCTCAAAACCTAAAGCATCCCACAGTTCAAAGGGTCCCAGTTCCCAGCCAAACCCCCAACGCAGGGCGCGATCGATTTCCACCGAGCTGGCGGCAATGTCAGGAATGCGACGCGCACTATAGCCCAGCAAGTCCAGAGTCATCTGGCGGAAGAGGGTTCCGGCGCGACCCGTATCCTGGTACAGGGCACAGAGTCGTTCTTTCAAGGGCAATTTGCTCAACGCCTCGATCGCGCCCAACTGCATGGGTTTTGCCGACTCATACGCCAGCGTTTCAAGCTTTAAGGAAAGCAATGCACCCGACTGTTTTTTGTAAAAGCCCTGTCCTGATTTAGCACCCAGGGTTCCAGTTGCTACCAATTTTTCCAGTACAGGGGGAAGATGGAATAGCGCTCGGCTTTCATCGTGGGGAATCGCCGGATAAAGGTTTTTGATGACATACAACAAAGTATCGAGACCCACCAGATCGGCAGTACGGAAGGTTGCGGATTTTGGGCGACCCACAAGCGTTCCTGTGAGCGTATCAATTTCCTCGATCGTGTAGCCCATATCAGTCCATGCTTTTAGCCCCAGCAGGATGGCATAGGTGCCAATGCGGTTGCCAATAAAGTTGGGCGTATCCTTGGCAACCACCACACCCTTACCCAGGTGCAACTGCCCAAACCACCGCAGGCGCTCCAAAACCTGTGGATCCGTGTCTGCGGTGGGAATAAGTTCTAGCAGTTTGAGATAGCGGGGTGGATTGAAAAAATGCGTGCCCAAAAAACGTCGTCGGAACGATTCTGATCGACCCTGAGCGATCGCATGAATGGGTAAACCACTCGTATTGGTGGATATGATTGTATCCTCTCGGACTATCGCTTCCAGGCGTGCCATCAACTGTTGCTTCACATCCAGCTTTTCTACCACTGCCTCAATGACCCAATCAACCGTCGCCAAGCGATCGAAGTGGTCATCAAAGTTCCCTAGAATCACACGATGGGTAACGTTGTCCGTAAAGAAAATGGGCGGTGACAGTTTGAGTGCTTTCTTGAAAGACCCTTCTACCAGAGCATTTTTGTTACTGGCTTGAGCAGGCAGATCCAACAAATGGACGGTAAGACCCGCGTTCGCCAGGTGAGCGGCAATTTGGGTTCCCATGACTCCGGCACCCAGGACAGCGGCGGTTCGGAACGGTTTAAACATGGTTCTAAAACCCCTTTTGGTTAGGTGGTTAAGCGTGGATTTAACGATTGGGCAAAGGCGGGACAATCCGAAGTGGAAGCAGACACGATCGACATGGATATCCCATTACGATCATTTGCCCGCCGTTCCAAATTGTCTTGGTAGAGGGTTGCAATGTCAGCAGCGAACGTGGCGATCGCCTGAGATCGATTAATGGCTCCACTCGGTGTGAGCAGCCCATTTTCCACTGAGAAGGTGGCGTTGATGAGCCGAAACTGTTTCACAGTGGCCCAATACGGCAAATGACAATTGGCAGCATTCACCACGGCTCGATACAGCGCCAGAATGGAGGGATGCTGCAACAGGTTGTCCAGCGACCCATCGATGCCGTTCTCCAGGGCTTGCACATGCAACGCCTCCAAATTCGGCACAAGCAGCACGGCACAGGCTTTTTGCTCCGAGCCAACGACGATCGCGTGGGCAACCAATGAGGAGCGTTTCAAGCGCTCTTCGATCGGCTGTGGCGCGATATACTTGCCCGTTGAAAGCTTGAACAATGCTTTCTTGAGACCAATAATCCTGAGCAAGCCATCATCAGTGAAGGTGCCCAGGTCACCCGTATGTAACCAGCCGTCCGCGTCAATAGCTTCCCGTGTCAGAGCAGGATGCTTGTAGTAGCCCTGCATGACATACGGACTACGTACCAGAATTTCATGATCGTCTGCGATCGCCACTTCAACCCCGGCAATGGGGACACCTACAGTTCCAGCGCGATTCCAGTGCCCACGATTGCAACAAACCACCGCACTGGCTTGCGTCAAACCATAGCCTTGAAAGATCATCATACCCGCGGCTGCAAAAGCATTGACAATCTCTGCGTTGAGGGCAGCCCCGCCACAGATGAGATACTTCAGGCGATCGCCAAACACTGCCCGCCACTTGGAGAGTACAAACCGGTCGGCAACCTTTAACAAAAGCGCATAGAGTCCTTTCGGTGCCTGCCCTAGTTCATAGCGTTGAGCCAGCTTCAGCGCCCCCTGGAGTAACAACTGCTTGCATCGAACGTGTAACGATTGCAGCAAAGCTAACAAGAGATGAAAATGGGCTTTCAGTGACACAACGAGTGGAAAAAGTAGCCATGTGGATTTGCCGACAATTCCCTCACAGTAAGCAGTTTCCTTGACTGTGATTGGTGGCGATCGATAGCTTTTTTCGACAATCTTGCCGTAAATTTTCTCCAGAAAGAGTGGTACCGTGACCAAAACAGTGGGTCGCACATCCTTGAGCTGTTTCAACACACGATTTGGATTGGAGAAATAGATGCAATGACCGTAGTGCATGTGACCATAAAGCATGACCCTGGCAAGCACATGATTCAAGGGCAAAAAGGAAAGTACAATTTCCTGTTCGCCATGCTTTAAGTTTTCAATGCCTGAAAAGGACGCGATCGCATTAGCAGAAAGGTTTTCGTGGCTGAGCATCACGCCCTGCATTTGCCCCCTTTCATCTGGAATGTAAATGATGGTGGCAAGGTCATGGGGCGTTAATGCCGCACGCAATTGTTGTAAATAATCGACCGAGATTTTAGCCTGCCCTTGCTGTTTGACGGTTTCAAGCACCAGCACTTGAAGACACGGCGGGACTGCTGCAATCAGTTGATCGACGTGAGCCGAGTGCAGCATCATTGGAATCTCTAAACAAGTAGACTCAATGGCACTGCTGCTCGCTAGTCCGCGATCGCTAGTCGCAGTATTAATTGGAGGTGTTATGCAAGACAACGGCGCTAGCTGCCAATCGGATGGTGCTTCCGCCACAATCACTGTCTGTAAGTGAGGAGTTTTGCTGAGATAGGGCGCAATTTGCGTCAACAAATCCACATTCGAGACAATGAGTGCTTTCGCTTCACTATGCTGTAGAACAAAAATAATGTGTTCAAGCGTTTGGGTTAAATCAATTGGCACATCTACTAAATTTGCTAAAAGACATGCCATATCAAGCAGGCAAAAGTTGAGATCGCTGTGCATTAAAAACGCCACACGATCGCCCTTTTCCAGCCCCAAATCTAACAATCCTACTGCTACCGCTTCAGCAGTCGATCGAAAGGTTTGATTTGAGAGAGGTTGCCAGCCTGTTTCCGTCCATTGATGGAATGCGTGTTCATTCGGTGTAGCATGACATGCTTCATCCAATAAAGAAGGCAGTGTTCGACCTAAAACGACCGCCCCCGAGTGCGGAGGCGCTGCGTAAGTTTTTTCAACGCATGACATTTCTTTAAAGTACTAAAGTGTATGGATGTCAATTTTGTGGAGATGATTGATCATGCCTCCACGTAACGCGCTGGGCACAAAGCCCTTGCCATGAAAGATCAATCTTTTTTAAGACAAAATCCTTCTTTGCATTAAGTAATGCTCAAGCCTTCCAGTGTAGCGATCGACTAAAGAGAATTCATGTATGGAGAATGAGTAAACAAATGCTTGAATTTCTCTTTAGCTAAGTTGAAACTAAACCCTAGAAGCAAGACATCTGATTAAAGTTAGACCATTACGGGCAACGAACGGTTCAACCTCTAAATGAAGCGCGAAAAAGAAGGTTGATCACTATTTGGGAACAGAAATTAAATCAATATGACATTTTTTAAGACTACGGCACTTAGACAAAGCTCTCTAGAATGATTTCAAGTTAACTTGCCGAAGGTGATGCGTCTACAGCCAAAGAGTTGATGTGATTTCATGTACGTTCCTTAAAACGCTGAATTCTGAGAGTAAAGCATCAGTTATTTTTTGTGCCTCCTTGTTCAACAGAAGCTAATCCACTTGCACATCGTAAATCAACAGTCTTGATAGAACTCAACTGCCCTTACAAAGACTGACTGAATACTACTTAAGTGTAGCCAACTAAAATTAAGTTTGTTGGTTTTTATACAATTCTTGAACAAACCTGACTTACATTGCCAGAAATACTGAAGCTTAACGGAAAAGAAATTTCTTTGAGGCAGAACAACACTGTAATTCTCCCTAGGGCAAGCTTCAAGTCAATAAGCAACGGTACGAAAAATTCTAAGTTGCAGGTTAGATGTGTCAGATGTCGTTATGACGTGTCACCTCTTAGCCAGCGTGATTTGCACCCTTCTCCTTTAACGTCCTGCTACGATTTTAATAGCATACAGCGTCTTATCTTTTATTAATTCCACCTCTTGATGACAAATAAATTTTGGTAGACAAATTAAGCTTCTACCAGCTCTTTATGATGCTACACATACTGACCTCTGGCTGTCGCCGTTCCCCTTAGCAAGGGGGATTGCAGGGGGTTTTTGATTCCACTCAGCTTTAAATCAAATTGGCATTAGAGGCTGACTTACCAGTCCTAAATAGTTTGCGACCCTACACAAAATATCCCCTGAGACTGATGCCTGACTCAAGGGATAGATGGAATACACAAAGAATCTAAGAGGCAGTCGAATAGATTACTGGCGAGCAGCTTGTGCCTTCTAGATGTCGCTCAAACCAGTTCTTCATATCAGCTAGAATGCTTTGATAGTTAACATCAATGTAGAGATCGTGATAATAGCCTGGATACTCGTGATGCTCTTTGTCAGGAAAGATCACCTTTTGAAAGAAAGCGCGGCTGTTTTCTGGAAATGTCACTTGATCAGCACCACCATGCAGAATGAGTAATGGAGTTTGCAAATCGGCTGTGTGCTTGTAAAGCCAATCAACCGTTGCAAAAAATTCGGTTGCCAGCCGCGCACTTCCATAGCTGTGCCGTAAGGGATCTTGCAAATAAGCCGCATAAATGTCTGGATTGCGTGAACCCAATTCATTCCGAATGCCAACCTGTAAACTAAAGCGTGGCATGACTCGTGAAAGCAACCGCCCTAAGGCAAGTTTAGCTGGAGAGACGCACACTTTTTCAAGGGCAGGAGCGCTCACAAGTACTCCCTGTAAATAAGCTGGAAATCTCAGGGCATAATCAAGCGCGATCGTACCGCCTAAACTGTGCCCCCATAAAAAACAAGGACAGTGCGATCGCTCGCGGTGGAGATGTTGCAAAAAGGCATGTACATCTTCTCGAAACTCATTCCAGGTATTGATATGTCCTCGCTGCCCAGGAGAACGCCCATGCCCTCGTAAATCAAAGGCGTGGACTTCATACTCCTGGGAAACTAGATACTCGACTGCCGGACCAAACCCATCGCTGTGGCTACCCAACCCGTGCAACATTACAACAATGGCTTGCGTTTGGGTCTCAGGATACCAGCTTTGACAGTAAAGGTTGAGCGCGCCAAAGCCTTTAAACGTTCCTTGAATATGCCTCATATCAATTCCCCCAAGTACATTTCGCTCGGTTGTGGTCTTAAACCATTGCTGGGGCTTGCAACGGCTCGATGCTTAACGCTTAAAAAGATGTCTGACACTTATCAGTCAGCTTGTAGTTCTCATTCGCTGTAAGACATAAGGTGTAGGATTGCCTCGTCAGGCAGAGAACTTACACACCTTTCCCATTGCATCTCTACTAGATTCAACAGTCGAGTGGCTCGATCTCACTACCACTCAATCCCAAAAACAACTACGGCAACCATCGCTCGCCTAAAGTGATGATGCAATTACTTTGTATTTTATCGAACCTGACAGGCACCTGCACTACTTGTTTCACATTTGACACAATGCTTTGGCATTTATAAGCGGTAGTCATTTTAGTGAGGATTGAGATGAGTTAAGTCCACCATTGCTTCCAATTTCTCTCAACTCAAATTTGGGCAACGGCAAGCTCAATCAGACTCAATGAAAGAACGTCCAATCCTAAGCAAGTAGCAATGTGAGTGGACAGCAGCAACAGCGAATTCCAGGTTCTCTCGGTCAGGTACTGGTTAACATGAAGAGACTTCTTACTGCCCCTTCCGTTGGCTAAACGTACTTCATCATGGCTGACCTTGACATCCGTCCGCTAAACGGTCCTCCCAAAACTTCGCATTGGCAACGTCGCCTCTGGGGGTTGCGGTTTATCTTTCACCCGCTTGAAACGCTAGAGGCTCGATCGCAAGCCTATGGTGATGATTATCGACTTTCACAACCCGATGTGACACCTGCCCTGGTTTACTTCAGCAGTCCGGCAGCGCTAGAGGCGTTATTTACGGCGAAACCAGAACAACTCACGGCTGGACGGGGCAATCAAATTCTGCAAGCCCTTCTGGGTGAAAATGGTCTTGTCTTGCTTGAGGGTGCAGCACATCAGCGACAGCGGCAGCTTTTGATGCCACCCTTTCATGGGGATCGTATGCGATCGTATGCTCAGGTGATCCAGGACATTACGACACAAGCAATGAGCCAGTGGTCACTGGGCACTACTTTCACCGTCCGTCCGGTCATGCAAGCGATTTCTTTGCAGGTCATTCTCAAAGCCGTGTTTGGTCTAGGTGAGGGACAACGCTATGAGCAGTTGCAGCAAGCCTTGAGCCGGATGCTGGATGGTTTCGGCTCACCCATCAGTGCCATGCTGTTGTTTTACCCCTCTTTACAAAAAGACTGGGGCGCTTGGAGTCCCTGGGGGCGCTTTTTGCGTCTGCGGCAGCAGGTTGATGCGCTACTCTATGCCGAAATTGCCGATCGTCGTCGTGAGCCTGATGCAACCCGGACGGATATTTTGACGCTACTGCTGGCAGCGCGCGACACGGAAGGACAGCCGCTGAGTGACGTTGAACTACGGGATGAATTGGTCACGTTACTGTTTGCAGGGCATGAAACAACTGCCTCTGCCTTAGCCTGGTCGCTGTACTGGATTGCCTTTTTGCCCGACGTGCGTACGAAGCTCCTGAGCGAAATCGATGCTCTACATGCCACAGGTGATCTTGATCCCATGACGATCGCACGCTTGCCTTATCTCAGCGCAGTCTGTCAGGAAACCTTGCGACTTTACCCGATCGCCATTAGTGCCTTCCCGCGTGTTGTCAAGCAACCCATCACCCTGGCTGGCTATGCTTTGGAAGCAGGTACGTTCATCATGCCGTCAATTTATCTGGCTCATCATCGGTCTGCCGTCTATCCTGAACCCAAGCAATTTCGACCAGAACGGTTTTTAGAGCGGCAGTTCTCGCCCTATGAATATTTGCCCTTCGGCGGGGGCGATCGCCGCTGTATTGGCTCTGCGTTTGCACTGTTTGAGATGAAGCTAGTCTTGTTCCAACTGTTATCCAAGCTGGAGCTAACGCTGGTCAATACCAAACCGATCCGCCCTCTGCGTCGTGGTTTGACTATGGCACCATCCAATCAACTCCGACTGCGAGTTACTGGCAATCATCAAGTCGCTGACAGCCCTTTACTCGTTCCCTACTAGCAATATTAAGCACGAAAAGGGGCAAGAACCAGTGTCTTGGCTCAACCATACTAAACCAGTAAAAAGGCAGCAGTTGATAATGAGAGAGAAACTCATTGGCTCACTTGTATGACTGCACCCCCCAAGCAGAAGACGACTTTACCCGCAGCGTTCATCATTCAGTTGGGTCGCTTTGTCTGGACAACGCTCTGGCATGTGATGATGTCTCGCTTAGCACCGCGTGATGCCTCAGGAGCCTATACTCGCCCAGCCAGTACCTTTAGAGGTAATGTAAGCACTGAGGCTGGAGCACCATATCCGCCAGCAGCCCAGCGGTATCGCCTTTATATCGGTTGGGGTTGTCCCTGGGCTCATCGCACACTCGTCGTTCGCGCACTAAAAGGGCTGGAAGCCGCAATCCCTGTAACTATCGTTTCGCCTTCGCCCGAAGCGGGCGGCTGGGTACTGGATGAACCGGAGGCAGACTGCCAGACTCTAGCTGACCTGTACCGCAAAGCCGCACCAAATTACTCTGGGCGATCGACGGTGCCTGTGCTATGGGACGACCAGACGCAAACGATCGTCAATAACGAAAGTGCCGAAATCATCGTCATTCTGAACGCGCAGTTTAATGCGTTTGCCCAGCAGCCTGACCTCGACTTGTATCCAGAGTCACTAAAAGCAACGATTGATCAATGGAATGAGAAGCTTTACCACGCCGTGAACAACGGAGTCTATCGTTGCGGCTTTGCTCAAACGCAAGCGGCTTATGATACAGCTTGCAACGAGTTGTTCGTCGCGCTTGACGAACTGGATACGGTCTTGAAAACCCAACGTTATGTCTGTGGCGATCGTTTGACGTTGACGGATGTGCGGCTTTTCACCACGCTCTACCGCTTCGATCTCGTTTATTACGGTCTCTTTAAGTGCAATCGCCGCCGGATTCAGGATTATCAGCACCTGGGAGCCTACCTGCAAGAGTTGTATCAACTGCCTGGTATTGCCAGTACGTGTGATGTTGAAACAGTAAAGCGAGATTATTATGGCAATTTGTTCCCGCTCAATCCGGGTGCCCTGATTCCGGCTGGTCCTGATCTGAGTTATCTCACCGCACCGCACAACCGAGCATCTTTGTCAGCTATCAGTGATTGCTACCCGCTGGATGCAGGTGATTACACCAGAGCAGCATCCAGCTCCTGACCAAGCAGCCTCGTTTGCTGAACTCTATCGTTGTTTAGGTGTGCCCTAGTGTTCTATCAAGAATTTTTTGATGGGTTGAAAAGCCTCAAAAAAACACCCTATCGATTTCCCAGCTTTGGTTTACCCCTCAACTAAAAGTTGACAGACTACTAGATGAAGGAGTTATGAGCGGTTGGCAAACCCGCTACGCTCTGCTCCACATAAAGTAGATCTGATTTCCTCTTTCCTTATGGAAAAGCGATCGCCATCGTTTTGGAGATAATTTAGAGATGATTTTTCTGAAAGCATGGCTCAGGCGGGGTTTGAACCTGCGACCTTGGGCTTATGAGTCCCCTGCTCTACCACTGAGCTACTGAGCCGTATCAAATACCTTAGCTAATTTAGCACAAGACGACCAGCGATCGCTAGAGACCTTTTTTCACTCTTGACCGCCCGTTTCTTGCCGTTGCCCGATCAATTCATTGAGAACATGTTTGTCAGTGGTGGAGTCATGATAATCTTGCACAGGATCGCTGGACTTTTGATCGGTTAAACAGGCATACTCTCCTGAAAAATAGCGGAGTTTTGCAAGCAAACCCGATCGTCAATGGTCATAGCATTAGATAGTCGAGGCAAGATTTCATGGCTATTGTGGACTCTAAAGGTCGCTTGTTTGGCAAGCTCAGTCTTTTAGATATTGGGGCGGCGCTGCTAGTGCTCCTGGTGATTGTTGGCGTACTGTTGCCTAGCTTTACGGGCGCTCAACTTAGCTCCAATGTCAAACCGGTTGAGGTCGATGTTGTTGTTAGAAGCGTCGGCTCCAAAGACCCTAAAACCTTGCTTAAAGAAGGGGACAAAACAAACCTGATTATTCGTAATCAGCCCTTCGGAGCGATCACTCTTAAAACAGTGAGAGAATTACCCCGCAATGTGGTAGTGCCTCAGCCTGATGGCTCAGTCAAAGCATTGCCTGACCCTCGACCGGAAGCGGGACTAACAAAAGATTTTTTGGTGACGGTGGCGGGTGATGCCAATATGACCGACAACGGTCCATTGTTAGGTAATAACAAGATCAAAGCAGGCACCAAAATTGAGCTTGAAGGTTTTACTTACAACTTTGCTGATCTGTATGTGATTGATGTACGGGTGGGCACTTAATTGTTTTGAGGGGCTGGTCTTTAAAGGCTGGCTCTACTTCAGCAAAGCGAGAAATCTGCGGATAAGGGCGATCGACACTGCTGGTAGCTCCAATTGGGGTGTCAGCCCGACGTCCTCAATCACCTGCAGCCCACGAATCGCTTGTGGGTTGAGCGCTGCCAACCGCTGACCGATTTCAGGGCCCGTAAATTGCGATCGCCGACCCCAGATCATGGCAGTTGGCACAGTCAACTGAGCCATATAGAGCGAAAGGTCAAAGGATAAATCGCCTCGCACGAATGACAGTGCGGCATATTCAGCATTGGGCTGCTGGGCAGACTCCAGGTATGCCTCGACGATTTCAGGAAAAATGCGATCGGGTTGGGCAAACTGCCGCTGTTCGAGAAAGTTGCGAATACCCCAACTCACGGCGATGCCTGTGCTGTACAGTAAGCGATCGAGTACGGGCGTGCTGACCAGTTGAGCAAAAAATGTGCGCGTATAATCTTGACCAAAATCGGACAGACCCGCAGGCGTAGTCAAAATCAGCGATTGAAACAAGTCTGGACGGAGGATCGCTGCCCGAATAACGATCGCAGCTGTCAGCGATGATGCCACAACGGGCACAGACCCCTCACACGTTTGCTCTAGAAACTCAATAATGGTCGTGATGTAGTCTTCAACCTGGTAGTTGCGCTCTGGATGCGCCGATCGTCCCCAGCCAATTAAGTCGGGTGCCAGGATGCGATAGTCCGACGCAAAAGCAGGATAGACCTTCGACCATTCATAAGCAGAAGAACCACCGCCAAACCCGTGGAGAAACACAAGCGTGGGCTGACGATCGCCATCTCCGCTTGACCAGAGGGATGCGTCAGCGGTGGCATAAACCATCGTGCCAAGCGTGGTGGTGATGGACTGTTGACAAAACCCAGGTGGAAGAAACATGGTAAACCTTGCGGAGGGATGAGGGGAGGGGGATGTAGCAAAAGGATGAAGGATGAAGGATGAATAGAAGCCTTTGCTTAAAGGACGTTTCAAGGTTTATGTCTATCCTCACGTTCGCTTCAACTGCTATAGATCACCATCCTTGATACCTCTATTTCAGCATGGGTGGCGATCGCTGCACTCTACTTACAGGTTTATTCTTGCAGGTAAAAGCCCAGCTCTAGATCGCAGTCCGTTTCATAAACGCATTTCGCACCACAACAAGGATAAAGCCCACACCCACAAAAGCTGTTGCCAAAAGATGGCTTTCCTTAGACGCAAAGGCAATGAGGACAAGGTTAGAAAGAAAAGCGAGAACTGGAATAATGGCTGGCACTTGAAACCCGTCCGCATTACCTTCTCGACGTTTGATGACCAGCAGAGACAGATTTACTAAACAGAACATAGCGAGAATGAGTGTAGCAGTCGTGCCCGCCAAAAATTGCAACGACCCTGATAGCGCCAGAAAGATGACGATCGGCAAAATCACGACGATCGTTCGATACGGCGTGGCGCGAGTCGCATGCAGTTTGCTAAACCAGGCAGGCAGCAACCCATCCCGCGACATACCGAAGAGCAACCGCGAAGCCGTAATGAAGTTGAGTAACGCCGTATTCAGCACCGCAAACAGCGCGATGAACGTAAAGATAATGCCTGGAAAATTTGGCTGTGCTCGCAGCACTACTTCTAGCAATGGCGCACTAGAGGCAAATAGTGCCGCAGGATTCAAGACTTGAGTCGCCAGCCAAGAAACCAGAATATAAATAACTCCAGCAATACCCAGCGATAACAAAACGGCTCTTGGCACATTGCGCTCAGGGTTTTTCACCTCTTCCGCCACATTCACAATGTCTTCAAAGCCAATAAAGGCATAGAAGGCAAGCGCAGCACCTTGAAAGATGGCAATCCAACCGACCGTTTGTTCACTGATTGCAGGAGCAGTTGCAGCAGCAGCAGCACTACCACCCCCGCTCAGAAAGAGAGCTGAAACGACAATAACGACGATCAGCCCTGAGACCTCAAGCGTTGTACAAAAAATGTTGAGGCTTGACGATTCCTGCATCCCTCGAAAATTGATCAACGCCAGACCGCTAAAGAGCGCCAAAATCACCAACCATTCTGGAAAAATAGGAGCAAACTTGAACAAATAACCTGCGAACGCTTTGGAAATAGTCGCCATCGAAACAATACAGGTGCAAAACATGAGCCAACCGACAATGACGGAGAGCCATTCGGTACGAAACGCTCGATGCACAAAGACCGCCACACCGCCACTGAACGGCAAACGACTACCGAGTTCGGCATAACTCAAGGCTGTCAGCGCTGCGACTGACATCGCTACTAAAAACGACGCCCAAACAAGCGCACCAGAAAGTCCGGCAATTTTGCCTACAACAGCATAAATGCCAGCACCTAAAATATCGCCAACGCCGTAAATGACTAGCGTGGGTAAGCTAAATACCCGTTTTAATGAATCTGCCGCTTCGATCTTTTCCATACTTTTCTGTTTAGTGGGTTAAACCAATATCTTGTCTAATGAGCGACAGTCTTGAAGAAACGAAGGTTTTTTGAACATCGATCGCGATTGACGGGCAGAGAGAAACGCCAGTCTATGAGTGAGGGCAGTTTGAAGGCTGTAGTTTTTGATGTCGGGAACACTCACGATCGCTTACACACTATCCCTCAGACTGATTTCAACAGCATGGAGAATGTCTGCGATCGCGTCAAGCTTCTGCAATTATCCTGCGCCAGAGCGTTGCAGAACGTTACAATTGCAGCCGATTAAGCGAGCCAACCCCAGTAATTATTGCGTTTTAGAAACAATTTTCTTCACAGCTTAAGATTAAGGCTGGACTTCTAACGTCAATTACCAACGTTAATCACATGCCAGACCTTACACGTCGCCAGTTTATTGCTACGGCTGCTTTTGCCAGCGGTTTTGCCCTTGCGGTACAGCCGATCGCAGCGAGCGTCATCAAGACCAATGCCAACGGTATTGTTGCAGGCGCCGTCAAGATTCCTGTTAACGATGGTCAACTGCCTGCCTACAGAGCTATGCCAGCGAAGGGCAAAAACTTCCCGATCGTGCTGGTGATCCACGAAATCTTTGGTGTACACGCGCACATTGAGGATGTGTGTCGGCGCTTTGCCAAGTTAGGCTATGTGGCGATCGCGCCCCAGCTCTTTACGCGGCAAGGTGATGTCTTGAAATTGAGCAGCATTGATGAAATTCGCCCCATTGTTGCCAAAGTACCGGATGCTCAGGTCATGTCTGACCTTGATGCAACCGTAGCCTGGGCAGCAAAGAACTCAAAGGGAAATGCAGCAAGGCTAGCAATAACAGGCTTCTGCTGGGGTGGTCGTATCGTTTGGCTCTACGCCGCTCACAATCCTACCGTTAAGGCAGGTGCAGTATGGTACGGACGGTTAGTAGGCGATGCGAATGCACTCATGCCAACGTATCCGGTTGATGTTGCTGCTGCGCTGAAAGTCCCGGTGCTAGGGCTGTACGGTGGCAAAGATACAGGCATTCCGCTTACTACGGTGGAGCAAATGCGCGATCGCCTCAAGTCCAGCGGCAGCAAGTCCCAAATCGTCGTCTATCCCGAAGCTCCGCACGCTTTCTTTGCCGACTACCGCCCTTCATACCGCGAAGCCGATGCAAAAGATGGCTGGAAGCGTCTCCAGGCATGGTTTAGGCAGAATGGTGTTTAGCCTTAGAGCGATTTAACGGGGCGGCACCCACCCTTTCATGATGTTTGGTCGGGGCACAGGCGGCGAAAAGAGCGATCGTAAAACGGCTTTGCGATCGCTCATTGGTTCTGCCACCAGATTCCACAACGTCTCATAAAAGAAAAACGAGACTCCAGCAAACCCCTGCTGCCGCGCGATCTGAATCTGGTCGCGCACCTGTTGTATGGGTATAGGTCGCTTTCTTAACCCAGTCAGAATACCAACTCCGGTGGGGATATGTCGCCGAGCCGCTTGAATCTCACGCGTTTGTAGTTGCGTTGTAAAGGCTTGGGCATTATTGGTATAAACCTGGAGAACCAGTTCTTCAATCAACCCTTGCTGTTCCCAGGTTTTCCAGTCCTGCAAGGAATTATTGTAGGAAAACTCGTAATTATTGGGCGACAACGCAAAGAGAACATCCTTCTTACGCGCTTTGACCGCCCGAAAAAGCTGTGCCGTAAAGTTGGTGAGCTTATTTGCCCGCCAGCGCACCCAGGCTGGGTCACGGGGGTTGGTCGGCGGGGCTTTACCCTGTTCACGCTTATAAAGCTCTACCGTATAGGGATCGTAGCCAAACTGGTAGGGCAGTCCAAAATGGTCATCAAACTGAATGCCATCAATATCATACTTATTGACAAGTTCTAGAATGAGTGACTGTATAAACTGCTGCACTTCAGGTTTGAATGGGTTAAGCCAGACACGCGGGTAAATGCCTTCTTGCCAGGTCTGTGTACCGTCTTGTTGCTGGGTGAGCCAATCAGGGTGCCGGATTGCCAGAGCCGAGTCTTCAGGTGCCATAAAGCCAAATTCAAACCAGGGCAGCACTGCCATCCCTTTTTGGTGCGCTTGTTGCACTAATTCCGCCAGCGAGTCACGCCCCTCTAGCCCGATCGGTCGTGGGTCAACCGCTGCACCGATCGCTTGCTTTGCCACCGCGCTGGGATAGGTCGTGTAGCCCCAGTTCCAAACGACGGGATACAGCGTGTTGAAATGCAGTTGCGCCAGTTGCTGCACCGCCTTTTTAAGCACAGCCCCGTTGAACAGCACGGCACTGTCAACGTTAGTGATCCACACCCCCCGAATCTCACTACGAGGGGCGATCGCGGCTTGAGAGACTTTTGGTGCAAGTGAATGGGCTGTCAATGGCAGCAGTACTAACAATAGCGTCAGACACCCCGTTAGCAGCGCAAAACGTCGTCCAAGTAGCTGTCGGAGTAGGGTGGCTTTCCACAGCACCGATTGTCGGACAAATCGTAGCCATCGAGCGCTTTGCTGCACTAGCGACCCACTCTTAACAAGTCGTAATAAATTCAACGATTTAAACCAATTGACATGATCAAAGACTACATGATTCATCCTGCCAAGCACGGTGACGTGTGCAATTTAGATCACAGGTGGGAATGCTAAAAACAACCTGATTCGGGTAAGTCAAGACAGCCGAGTCAAGTTAATAAATGTCTGTAACGCCCTATGTCACCTATTTTCAAAGACATTGATAGCAACGATCGCTGGGTCTATTGAAAACGTTTACCCCAAAAATTAGGAGAACCCATGCCCAACCGTAAATTACCGCGTGGTGGTAACACTCAGGTAGCCATCAGCCCCGATCTAGCGATCGCGGCGATCGGGCTTTTTTCCACCTTCATTGATGGCGAACCACCTGAAGACACAGAAACCTACGCGCTTGGTGAGATGCTGACTAGCATTGACCTGTACGAAGATTACGCCGACGAAGATTTTGAAGCCCTAGGAGCAGAGATTGCTAACCTTATCAATAATGAAGGGGTTAACACGGTCGTTAATCAAGCGATCGCTACTGCTAGAGAGGAAGGACTTGAAGAAGCTGCCTTCATCGTTGCCCTCGTTATCATCGCTTCGGATGGCGAAGTGCCAGAAGAAGAGCAAGAATATATTGATAATCTGAGTACTGCACTCGGTCTGACACCAGAACGCTCCAACGAGATTATTAACGAACTCTTTGCTGAAGAAGAAGAGGAAGAAGAGGAAGAGGAAGAAGAGGAAGAGGAAGAAGAGGAAGAGGAAGAAGAGGAAGAAGAGGAAGAAGAAGCATAAGCATTCCTTAAACCAGCTTCAAAGACTGACATAACAAAGCCTCCTGAAGTGACCTTCAGGAGGCTTTTTGGTAGCTTTACAACTCTCAGTTGGAAAAGCTTAGTTTGCTGCAAAATTGTGTGAGCAGTAATTCAGCTCTACACATCTAAATCTTGTTGTACAGTGACTAATTAAACGTCGTCGAGACAGATTAGTGTCGTCGGACTGTAAGTCTTTCAGGAAAAGGGTTTTACGGCTTTTGAGACCTCTTAAAGCCTTCCTAAAGACTAATTTAAAATGACAGATTAGATGGCGCGTTAGGATTTTATGACGAATTAACTGTCGCTTTCTCTCAAGCTCCAAAATTAAGTGAGTGACAGATTAGCTGTCGTAATCGGATAGCTTTGTCTTTACTTCTTTTCAAGCTGGATAAGACCGCTTCACCCTACCAGTTAAATTTCCAGAAGCACTGTCCTTGCAGGCATGAGCGGCTGCTCAAGAGTTTTTATCCAGAGCCGCTTTCCTAAAGTTAGCTTTGTGCTTCGAGTGTGATGGCTGTTGTATTTCACTTGACGCTCTCAGCAGATGCTATAGCAAAGCTTAAGGGGTGGTTTAAGCTGGAGACAGTTTTACTCAAACGCGACCTTTGCGATGCCTCGAACCGTTCAACCCGAAATGGGGCTTTGGTGCGTGCGCTGCGTCAGGAATTGGGTCTGACCCAGGAGAAATTTGTGACTAAGTTAGGCGTGACGTTTCCCACGGTGAATCAGTGGGAGAACAAACAAGCTATCCCATCACCGCTAGCGATGGAGAAGCTTGAGGACATGGCGAAGACATGGGGCGATCGCGACCAGGAGTTGCTAGTCAGGTTTTTACCGCAGTAGGAATTAGGTAGCTGTTTATGCTGCTAGCTACCCAGCCAACGGCTTGCCTGATTGTTCATAAAGGGTGTTATGAAAGGGGGTAAACGACGAACGACCGCTGCCATTGCGTCTGGTAGACGCGCTTTGAGCTTGTCCCACCAACGTGCCAGCAAGGTGCTAGCCATTTTGGCCGTATTGACCGCTGTTGTATGTTCTGCCTGCTCCAGTAGTGTCAACGAAATGTCCCATCCAGCTTCTAACTGCTGGGATGTAGCGGAGGACAAGGCCTGCCGTAGCCGCTTTTGATGGGCTTCTCCTAAGTCCAAAGCGGTGGGGAGCAACCAGAGTAACGCATCCGGTCGATCGCGCGAGGCGGCAACAAAAGCGATCGCATTGTTCAACGCTACCTGCTGCAAGCAATCTACCCCAAGCTCGATCAGACCCTCAGTCCCGTGGCTTATGCCTATCGTCCGGGCTACTCCACCCATCTGGCGGTAGCCCATGTGCTGGAGTTTTACCGCCAACAACCCGTCTGGGTACTCAAAACCGACATCCAGCAGTTTTTCGATCGACTGTCCTGGTCGTTGTTGCTGCATCACCTGGAGCAAATGCGGTTGCAGCCGCTCCTGGTGCGGTTGATTGAGCAACAGCTGAAGTCGGGCATCGTGCTTAATCGCCGTCATGTCCGCACCAATCAAGGCGTGTTACGGGGAGGGGTGCTATCGGGAGCTTTGGCAAACCTGTATTTGAGTGAGTTCGATCGCCACTGTTTAGCCGCTGAACTAGCGCTAGTGCGCTATGGCGACGATTGTTTGGTGGTTTGCCCCAGTTTCGTCGCTGCGAACCGAGCGCTCATGCTCATGCAAGGCTGGCTCGCAGACCTCTCTTTGACCTTGCAACCAGAGAAAACCCAGATTTTTGCGCCCGATGAGTCGTTCATTTTTTGGTAGTCCTAAAGATGTAAGGATCGATAGGACAACATTACTTCAGTTGTTTGATGTCAATTGATCTACCACCGTGTCCTGCTTGTCAATCAACTCACACGGTCAAAAATGGCAAAATCCATAACGGCAAGCAGAACTTGAAGTGCCGCGAGTGTGGCAGACAGTTTGTCCAAGACCCGCAGTCCAAACGCATTGATCAGGCGACTAAAACCTTGATCGACAAACTCTTGTTGGAGAAGATTCCTTTAGCTGGAATAGCGAGAGTCGTAGGTGTTTCAGAGCCTTGGCTGCAAAGCTATGTCAATGCCAAATATGAGGCAGTGCCCCAACAGGTCGAGGTGGGGGTTAAAAAAAAAGGGCGTTTGACGATTCAGTGTGACGAGATGTGGTCCTTTGTCGGCAACAAAGGGAACAAGCAGTGGATTTGGCTTGCCTTAGATGTGGCAACACGCGAAATTGTTGGGGTGTATGTTGGCGCTCGGAGCCGTGAGGGGGCACAAGGATTGTGGGCTGCCTTACCCGCTGTGTATCGACAGTGTGCCGTCTCCTATACCGATTTCTGGTCAGCTTACAATGAGGTATTCCCCAGCCAGCGGCATCAAAGTGTCGGCAAAGAAAGTGGCAAAACCAGCTACATTGAACGGTTTAACTGTACCTTACGGCAGCGGGTTTCAAGACTAGTGCGCAAGACCCTATCATTTTCCAAAAAACTGGAGAATCACATCGGTGCGATCTGGTACTTTGTGCACCACTACAACTCATCCTTACTTGTTTAGGACTACCCATTTTTTTAGGCTATCACTTTGCAGCGGGCAACGCTGCGTTACCAGAACGCTTTGGCGCTGAGACGACGCAAGCGTCGGTAGTCCTAAAGATGTAAGGATCGATAGGACAACATTACTTCAGTTGTTTGATGTCAATTGATCTACCACCGTGTCCTGCTTGTCAATCAACTCACACGGTCAAAAATGGCAAAATCCATAACGGCAAGCAGAACTTGAAGTGCCGCGAGTGTGGCAGACAGTTTGTCCAAGACCCGCAGTCCAAACGCATTGATCAGGCGACTAAAACCTTGATCGACAAACTCTTGTTGGAGAAGATTCCTTTAGCTGGAATAGCGAGAGTCGTAGGTGTTTCAGAGCCTTGGCTGCAAAGCTATGTCAATGCCAAATATGAGGCAGTGCCCCAACAGGTCGAGGTGGGGGTTAAAAAAAAAGGGCGTTTGACGATTCAGTGTGACGAGATGTGGTCCTTTGTCGGCAACAAAGGGAACAAGCAGTGGATTTGGCTTGCCTTAGATGTGGCAACACGCGAAATTGTTGGGGTGTATGTTGGCGCTCGGAGCCGTGAGGGGGCACAAGGATTGTGGGCTGCCTTACCCGCTGTGTATCGACAGTGTGCCGTCTCCTATACCGATTTCTGGTCAGCTTACAATGAGGTATTCCCCAGCCAGCGGCATCAAAGTGTCGGCAAAGAAAGTGGCAAAACCAGCTACATTGAACGGTTTAACTGTACCTTACGGCAGCGGGTTTCAAGACTAGTGCGCAAGACCCTATCATTTTCCAAAAAACTGGAGAATCACATCGGTGCGATCTGGTACTTTGTGCACCACTACAACTCATCCTTACTTGTTTAGGACTACCAGCTCAGCTAAGTCAATGGATTTGTCCCCAAGACCAACGCCATCTGCAAGTCTTTTGTGAGAATATCGCGGCGATTTTACAAGCTCAAAGCGCCTGTCTGAGTCATTGGTTGCCCTATCTAAGTCATCGCGACTGCCAAGCTCGCAGTCACATGGAACGCTTAAATTACTTTGTCCATAATCCTAAAATCACCGCCAAAACCTTCTATTTTCCGCTGTTGCAGCAGTTTCTGAGCGCTTGGAAAGGGATGTCCATGACGTTGACGCTCGATACCAGCATGTTGTGGGACACCTATTGCTTGATAGAGGTCTGTTTAGTTTGGGGCGGACGTTCCCTTCCACTGGGGCAAACGGTGTTGGAACATAGCAGTGCCACTGTAGGCTTTGAGCACTACTGCCCTGTGTTAGACACCACCTTACAGTTGCTGCCACCAGAGGCTCAAGTGACGTTGCTAGCTGACCGTGGTTTTGAACATGGCGCGCTCATCCGGTGGTTACAGAAGCATCAATGGTCGTGGTTGATTCGAGCCAAATCTGACTTGAACATTACCTTCTCCAACGCTCAAACGGCTACGGTTGGGGAGTTGCTTCCTCCCAAGGGAGAAGCGTATCTGTTTCGAGGTGTCACCGTTTTGCAAAACATAGAGTGCCATCTCGCCACCGCTCATTTAGCGTTGGCGGGTGAGCCTTGGGCAGTGCTCTCCAATGTGCCACCGTCCTTGCAGACTTTTGCAGTCTATGGTCAGCGCTTTGGGGGCATTGAACCGCATTTTAAGGATTATAAGTCAGCCGCTTTTGACCTGATCCGTTCTCACTTGCGGAAACCGCAAGCGCTCAATTGTTTATTGATGTTTATCAGATGTCAAGCATACGTTCGTGTCGCGTCAGTGACGTGGGCAAGTGAGTGAGCATGACAAGCCTCTTGGCTAGCTGATGAGATTGCAAGTGATTGAACGCTAAAAACTAACACGTCAAAGTCGTGCTGAGTGCTGGAAGCAATCGCACGACAAATAAGATCACAACGATAACCAGGAGCGGGACGGCAACCAGGATCGCAACGACAACCAGGATCGCAACGACAACTAGGATCGCTGGGATTGAACGACCGCTTTATCCAGAACACTCGAGGTGCCAGAACGCGAAACCGCCGACTGTTTGCGATAACTCTGTGTCTGAATCTCAACAATCAAAGCATGATGCACCAAACGGTCAACCGCGGCGACCGTCATCATCGAATCAGCGAAGATGGCATCCCACTGGCTGAAGGGTTGATTTGCCGTAATCAGTAAGCTTTTGCGTTCGTAACGATGAGCAATCAGTTCAAACAGCACCGAGGTTTCTGCCTCGGACTTTTTGACATAACCCAAATCATCAAGCACGAGTAGGTCAAAGCGGTCCAGTTTTTTGAGCAATGGTTGCAGTTGCAATTGCAGCTTGGCTTGCTGTAGCTGTTGCACCAGTGCCAGTGCAGAATAGAATTTGACCCGCTTGCCAAACTCAATCATGCGACGTGAGACCGCCGCCGCCAAATGAGACTTTCCCACGCCCGAAGCGCCGAACAATAACAGGTTTTCGGCTCGTCCTAGCCAAGTCGGATCATCCACCAGTTGCATCAAGGGTGCGGGGTTGAAGTTGGGGCAATGGGAAAAGTCAAAGTTGGAAACCGTTTTGCCGCTTGGCAGTTGCGCTTCGTTTAAGGTTCTTTGCAGGCGGACACTCCAGCGTCGTTGAGCCTCCAATTCGCAGAGAGCCAGCAAGAACTGAGCGTAAGACCAACCTTCCTGCATCGCTTGAGCTTCGAGCGTTTCCCAATGAGTGAGCATGTGGGACAGGTGCAACCGTTTGAGGTGGAGGCTGAGGCTCTGATACGGGCTGGTCATGGGTTGTACCTTGCAGGAGTTGGTCATAAGTCGCCAGGGGGTGTTGGGTGATGGTGAGACTGGGCACATTCAGGTTGCTCAGTAATTGAAACTGCTGCCGGAGCCCTGCGAGCGTTAAGGTTGCAGGGCTCAGTTGCGCTTGAAGATAGTCTGCCACTACTGTTTCGTTGTCTTGGGTCGCCGCAATGTACAACGCTTCCACCAGGAGGACAGCGGCACTGTCGAGGTCAAATTGCGCTTTCAGTTGCTGCCAAAGGTCACGCCAGGTGTCATTGGGCAAGAGCTCTTGTTGCCAAGTACAGTACAAAAAGGCTCTGGGCTTGCGCCGCAGTCCCTCTGCAACATGACGGTAATTGATGCTCCGGGTGCGGCGTTTCGTTTGATCTGTGACACGGATGCGCGGCAGTGCCACCACCAACTGGCGATTGAGATAGCCCAGAAGCCGGTCATGATACAAATGCCATTCGAGTTGGCGTCCAATCAGGCGGGCTGGAACCGTGTACAACACGCAGCGCACATCAACTGTGCTGCGACAACTGACCGTTGCGGTGAGCACTTCATAGTCTGGAACACGATAGGTCGGGAGGGGTTGGAGACACTGTTTCTCTTCCTCAATCTTGGCAGCGTGCAGATCGTTCAATTTGGCAATCGCCCGATTGATGACATCCTGGTACGCAGCAATGCTGTCAAAGTCACAGCTTCCACGCAGTAGGAGAGCCTGCTTAATCCGATTCTTCAAATGTCCGTGGGGTGACTCAATGGCTGCATTTTCATGGGCGATGCCTGTGTTGTTGCGGGTCGGCTGCAGTCGGTAATGATGGCACAGGTCATCATACAACCGAGTCAATGGCTTGTTTCGCGCCCCACCCATGTGACGATAGGCGGCACTCAAACTATCGGTCCGATGTTGCTTCGGGACACCGCCACAGGCAAACAGGGCATTCTGCAACCCTTCTGATAAGGCAATGAAGCTTTCACCCCCCTGAATAATTTGAGCGTACTGCCACCCGCTGTAAGCCAGTCGATAGTGGTACAGCAAGTGCTCAAAGGGCTTGCCTGCAATGGTGATCTCGAGACCTTTGAGTTCAGTGAAGTCGGACAAGCCCATCATGCCGGGTTCATGCCGGAGCTCAAACATGACCTCTTTGGCATTGCCATGCAAGGCTTTCCAGGCTGCCACCCGCCGTTGCAGCGTGCGTAGAACTTGCGGGTACTTGCCCGGATAATGCTCTTGTAGCCACTCAAACAAGGTCATGGGCTGCAGAGCAGGGGTGGCTCTGAGCATCGGTTCCAACTCGGACTCCCACACACTAGCCAGTGGATCAGGACTACTTCTCCAATCTCGGACTCGCCCTCGATTGGGTTGGTGGTTGCCCGCTTCGATGCGTTGCCCACTGCGGGCGGAAAAGCCAGCCAAGTTTGCGGCTTCAACTTGCGTCAAGCCCATCTCTCGTGCGTTCATATACACTCGAATTTGATAAGTTTCAATCTTTCTCGACACGCTCATCCACTCCCGGTCCAATCGGAATGGGTTCAGCGTGTCTTTTTCTTTGTCGCTAGACAATGAATGCGATCCGAAGGCTACGATCTAACCGACTCGGTCGCTGTCATCGCCTGACTTCCTCATTGTCATCTAACAGATGTTGCTAGCGGCGGCTACGCTGATTGCCATTGCTACCGCGCTGGTGGGGGTCGCCGAAGGTCGGTGCAATCGGCTCGACTGGCATAGCCAACGGGGATTGAGCTTTTTACAATTAGGATTACGCGAGATTAAACGGCTGTGTTATCAACATCTCCCTCTTCCCAGCTTAGCCACCTTACCTCAGAAGAGTCCGCCGCCTGCCACTGCTTCCCTCAAAAAACGAGCGCGGTTAGAGACGCAAATTGAGTTCTCCCGTGTCACGGTTTTCTCAACTTGAGACTCTCAAAAGTTTTCTGCACCACTAAGCTGAAGCTGATACAACTCTCAATTGGTTTTGGGCAACAAGTAACTTGCAAGGAAATGACTTTGGTCGGTTCCAGCCCAATGATTCCTGGTTTGATGATGTCAATACTGCCGAATTATCATTTTCAATAGAAGGCAACCCTACCTCCGTACCAACACCCGCTTTACTACCGGGGCTGATTGGCTTAGGAATCGGTGCATGGCGCAAGTGGCATAACAGCAAATGATTGTAGTAGTCAATGAACGATCGTCTCGACTCAATGAGTCAGACAATGCACTAATTTAGTCATACAACTATGTCAAGGAAGCGCGATCGTCTTCCTTGACATAACTTTGTCGGCTGAAGTCTATAAGAATTTTGGGCTAAAGCTTTTGGTAAGCTAAAGTTCAACCGTTGCTAAAGATAAAAACCACTTCTATCTCCTGAAACTTCAACTCAAGCCGTTAATGATACGTACAGCTTATTGAACTAAGGATCATGGATCAAATAACCTGTCATTCTGCGTAGAATGCCGTATAGCCGTTTCGGCATACCAGATAAGGGTAGCATCACGCATCAAGGCTTAGTTTGATGCGTGACGCTGAGTGCCTCACACCGCCTACAAAATTCGGTGTGATTGAATTCTCATTCCTATGCCTAAGCCCAGTTAAGTCTGATGCTATTTAAGCGTCATCAGGCGTTGCTTCATGGTTGATGAAATCAAGACGCGGTTGATAGCATGAACAACCCCATTGGAAGCGGCAATATCGGCTTGAACGACACTTGCATTGTTGATGACCACCTTATCTGCATCCACGAGCACAGACAGACCACCACCTAGCGATTTCACTACGCCACTCTTCAGGTCACTAGACGGAACGGTGCTAGGAACAACGTGATATGCCAACACTTCTCTCAAAAGTGCCCTGTTCTCTGGCTTTAGCAGCTTTGCAAGCGTGCTCGCAGGCAGAGCCGCAAACGCTGCATCCGTGGGAGCAAACACAGTAAAGTTGCCCCCCTGTTGGACAGCCTGCGTTAGCCCAGCCACTTCTATGGCTCTAGCCAGCGTTTTAAAGGAACCTGCTTTTGCCCCCGCTTGCAACAGTGCCGCAAGCGTGAGGTTACGTGTCGATCGTGCTGCAGGGGTTTTGTTAGCTGGAGGCTGGCTAGGAGTCGATGGTTCCATTGTGCCAGCAGGTGCCTGATTAGGACGGGCAGACGGCGTTTCAGTAGGCAAAGGAGTAGGTTCTGTACCAGGAGTCGTCTGAGCGATCGCAGGTGCAACAACGGCTGCTAAACCAACAAAACCTGCCAGGATCAACAGCAGTGGCAATGTCATTGGACGATAGCGCTTTGGCATTTTCTCCTTCTCTAATTGTTAACAAATATCAACAGAATTTAATGTAGTGACATTGGGGAAATAAACGCTCTACCCTCAGATAGATCCTGAGCTGTGATACGCTGAGTCGTCGCATTAGCGCCAGGCAATTTCTTGTAGCCCTAAAGAGTACTTTCTCAGAGCCTAAGAAAGTTTTCTCAGTGTTTGATCGCTCTCATGATGAGCCTCAATATTGCGCTCATACCACCGCATGAGTGGAGTTGAACTCACGCCATGTATCAGTACCGAAAGCACAATTGTAGTAAACGTAATCCAGGCGACTAATTCTCCTGTATCCCCCTGAAGTCCATGCCCAAAGGCATAGGTCAGGTAGTAAAGCGAACCAACGCCTCGAATGCCAAACCAGCCGAATAACCAACGGGTGGCATGAGGAACGGGTGCCCCAATCATGCTTAACCACCCCCCTAAGGGACGAATCAGGAACAGAAGCAGTCCGGCTATAAGGAGCGCGGGTGCAGCAAAGCGCAGCAGCGGCTCAATGCGTAAGAGAGCACCTAAAAGCAGAATTGCAGCGATTTCAACCAGTTTTTCTAGGCGCTCAATAAAGCGCAATTGAGATAAAGACTTTTCACTATTGAGATTGTGGCGCTGCATGACGACACCCGCCACAAAGACAGCCGCAAAGCCATAGCCATTCACTAGCTCAGTCAGGGAGTAGGTAATGAGGATCGTTGCAAGAGCAATGAAATCTTCAATGAGATCATCGGCGGGTCGATGGCGTTGCAGGCGGCGATCGACCCACTGTACCGTTCTAGCAACAACAATGCCCATCACAATGCCGGCAGCGATCGCCCAGACGACATCAATTGCTACCCATTGCCCAAACCAGGTTTGCCAGTTGTCGTTTTCCAGCCAGTGCAGCCCAAAATAAACAAACGGAAACGCCAGTGCGTCATTCAAACCGCCTTCAGAGGTTAAGCCAAAGCGTAGCTCATCACGATCGAACGGATTCTCAAGCTGCACCTCTGAGGCAAGCACTGGATCGGTAGGAGCCAGGATCGCACCCAGAAGGATAGCAGCGCCCCAATTAAGCTGCAAAACCCAATGCGCGATCGCGGCAACCGCAAAAATAGAAAGCGGCATCAAAAAGCCAATGAGCCGCGCAGTAGAGTTCCATGCCCATAGCTTAAGTGGACGGTTCATCTTTAAGCCGCAGCCAAAAAGCGAAATCAGCACTGCAAACTCAGTCAACCGCTCTAAGAACTTGGCATCCGGTCGCAGTTGCACCAGATTAAAGCCGTAAGGGCTGAGTGCAACGCCAACCAACAGATAGATCAAGGCATAAGAAAGCGGTAAGTGAGCGATCCATCCTGACCCCAGTGTGATGAATAGCAACAGCAGACCGATGACCAACAGGTCAAGAATGTAAATATCCACAGATTTGCGCCAAAAGCGTTTGGTGAGCTTGCCCTACCTACTGTACGCAGCGACAGCATTTCTGTACCTCAACCTGTGGAGGATTTTACGGCTAGGGAATGGTATGAAGGGATAGAGAGTAAAGAGCGATCGGATCTGACCGTTAATGGCTGACCGCTCACTGCTGCCTCACAGCTTTGAGGCATGAAGAGCCGCGCCTCGTAGACCAACCTGCGGATTGAGTACCACATGAACAGGCACCATTTCTAGCAGCGGCAGCATCCGTCCCTTATCAATCAGAGAGCTAAGAAAGCTGCTTCCTTGAATGAGCGGCAAAATCTTGGACGCAATGCCACCCGCAATGTAAAGCCCACCATAGGGCAGCAGTTTGAGTGCTAGATTGCCCGCTTCAGCACCATAGGCATCGACAAACATCTGCATGGTTTGCTCTGAAAGTCGATCGCGCTTTGCTAAAGCCGCCTGAGCGATCGTGGCAGCAGGGTCAACGCTTTTCTCGCGACCAATCTCGCGTTCCCAGGTTTGGACGATCGCGCCGACTTCGGGTGATTCTGCCGCTACTTGGCGATCGCGCAAAAATTGATAGATGGAGACAATGCCCTGTCCAGAAACGACGCGCTCGACTGAGATGCGTTGAATCTGATGTTTTTCAAGCAAATAGCGCGAAAGCTGAAATTCGATTTCCGATCGCGGGGCAAAGTCAGAGTGCCCGCCTTCTGTACCATAAACCCGATAGTCACCGTCCTGATGGATTAAAAAGCCCTGCCCCAGACCTGTTCCAGCACCAATCACGCCGATCGGCGCGTGGCGGTCGGGCTTACCTGCCTGCAACGTTAGCAAGTCACTGCTGGGCAAGCCTACAACCCCATAGCCAACGGCTGCAAAATCATTGATGAGGGAGGTATGAGGAATGTCTAGCTCCTGGCTCAAACGTTGTGCTGAAAGCGTCCAGCATAGATTAGTGAGCTGAGAGGTATTATCCACAACCGGACCCGCGATCGCAAAACACGCTTTTTGTGGTGTAGCGAACGTACTGGATGCTTGCGCTGCCTCTGCCAAAAAGTGTCGCACCATCGGCACCAGATCAGGAAAGCTGGCGCTAGGGTAGCGTTGCTCGTGCAGTGATGTGAGCGTTACCCCCAATGCTGATGGCATTGCCTCCACCAGACGCAGAATTGTTTTGGTTCCGCCAATATCGCCAGCCAGTAATAAAGTCATGTGCTTACTCCACGCTCTGATGCAACGTTGCGTCAACTTTGTTTGCAAAATACCTGTCTAAGATAGCTGTAAACCTACGATCTTCAAGGATGAATCCCTCAAATCTAGCCATGCTTTTAAGACTGCCAGCAATTCACCTTCAATTGTCTACTGTTGACACATGGAGCAGCCGTGTCCTGCGATCGTCTCTCACAGGCAAAACGATCGCCCTTGTACTGATGCTTGTAGCAGTGCCCTCTGCCTCTGCGGTTGACAGCGCTTCTGGGCAACCGTCAGCCAGTCCTCAAACGCCACCGTCAGCCGTTTTAATCGATCCAAAAACAGCAAAGGACTTCAATCAACGTGGCACCAGCAAAGCACAAAACGGTGATCTAGAAGGCGCGATCGCGGATTTTGATCAGGCAATTCGGCTCAAGCTAGACTATGCAACGGCTTATTACAACCGGGGCACGGCCTACGCCAGGACGGGGAACGTACGTGCGGCACTCGCTGACTATACGCAGGTTATTGCACTCAAGCCAAATAACGCTGCCGTGCGCTACAGCCGTGGCTTGCTTCGCGCCAATACAGGCGATCGGGCAGGGGCGATCGTAGATTTTCAGCAGGCTGCCGCTCTCTTCAAGCAGGAAGGCAACACGGTCTTTTTTCAAAAAGCTCAGGACTACATCAAACAGCTTCAGCCTGTATGAGGTGCTGGTTAGAGGGGAGGCTTTGAGTTGCGTCCTCGACTCCTTTGACTGGCGTTCTACAGTGCTGGAGTTGATCGCGAACCTGTAGTTAGTCAAACAAAAAGCGTGACGGAATTGGCACAGGAGGTTATCAGCATGAACGAAGACTATCAGGACTACTCAACCTTGTCACCCGAAGTTCGCGCACAAGGCATCCTGGAGTATCAGGCATTTTTGGAAGAACCCGATCAAACGCTGGAACGTCATGCCGACTTGCTGTTTGAGCAGGGGAAGCTGTTTGCTGCATCAGAGGAGTACCAGTTAGCGATCGCCAACTTTAACCGAGCAGTAACCATCAAACCAGATCAAGACGCTGCCTGGTTCCATCGGGGTCTTGCGTTGAATAACTTAGGGCGCTATGAGGACGCGATCGCCAACTTTGACCAAGCAGTAGCCATCAAGCCAGATGAAGATGCTACCTGGTTTTATCGAGGCACTGCACTGCACGACTTGGGGCGCTATGAGGATGCAATCGCTAGCTATGACCAGGCAGTAGCCATCGACCCAGGCAACTACGCATCCTGGTACAACCGTGCCCTTACACTAAGTAACTTAGGACATGAGGAGGAGGCAATCGCCAGCTACGACCGCGCAGTAAGCATCGAGCCAGACAGCTACGCATCCTGGTACAACCGTGCCCTTACACTAAGTAACTTAGGACATGAGGAGGAGGCAATCGCCAGCTACGACCGTGCAGTAAGCATTGATCCGGACAGCCACAAAGCTTGGTACAACCGAGGAAATGCACTGAGCGATTTAGGACGCTATGAGGAGGCGATCGCTAGCTATAACTGGGCAGTGACAATTAACCCAGACTGTCACGAAGCTTGGTATAACCAGGGGGGTGTACTAAGCGATTTAGGACGCTATGAGGAGGCGATTGCCAGCTATGACCGGGCAGTGGAGATTAAATCAGACAAGGACGAAGCCTGGAACAACCGGGGCTTTGCACTATGCAACCTGGATCGCTATGAGGAGGCGATCGCCAGTTATGACCGAGCAATAGCTATCAAATCAGACAAGGACGCAGCTTGGCACTACCGGGGAGTAGCACTGTTTCACTTAAAACGTTACGAGGATGCAATCGCTAGCTATGACCAGTCAATAGCCATCAAACCAGACAACGACGGAGTCTGGTATTACCGGGCAGTGGCACTGGTTCGCTTAGAGCGTTATGAAGAGGCGATCGCCAGCTATGACCGGGTAGTGGCAATCAAACCAGACAAGGACGCAGCTTGGTACCACCGGGGCACGTTACTGTATAACTTAGGCCGCTACGAGGACGCGATCGCCAGCTATGAACGGACAGTAGCGATTAACCCAGGTGACTACATAGCCTGGAACAACCGAGGTCTTGCACTGGTTAACTTAGGGTGTTACGAGGACGCACTCGAAAGCTACAGTCGGTCAATGGTTCTCAATCCAGACTATGACATAGTCTGGCATAACCAGGGTATTGCACTAGAAGCCTTAGAGCGCTACGAGGAGGCGATCGACAGCTTTGACCGGGCAGTGCGTATCAACCCGCGCTTTCACGAAGCCCATTACCGCCTGAATATTGTACTGAGAAGCTTAAGACGCTACGAGGAAGCAGCTTCGAGCTTTAAAAAAGCCATTGCGCTCAATCCGGAGTACGGCAAAATCTAGCATAGTCAAGGTGGCAATACAGGAGCGATCGCCTAAAAAGTAAGATGAATCTCTTACTCCCGTTGCTTGCGGCTAACAGTGAAACCCGCGCTACTGGGGCAGCGATCAAGAAACGTTTGCAAGTCTTCAAGACGGCAGAAGTGACGCGGGGGCAGAGTTTTCAGCCAGTAACGCCCGCTAAAACTGTACCCGTACTCTGGTTAATGCCTGACCACGAGCGATCGTGAAGCTGGCGCTAGCAGGCTGGCGAGCGAGAAACAACTGCAAAGCATCAAAGCCCCTCAGTCGTTGACCGTTCACAGCAATCAAACGATCGCCCGAGCGAAACCCACTCATTGCGGCTGCCGAACCAACCTGAACCTGCTGCACAATCAAATTTCGGACATCAATCGTCATACCTAAACGCCGACTGCTGCCGTTCACTGATGGTCTTGGCGCTTCTACCACAGCCTCAGGAACTACCCACACCCGTCCCCTAGCCATTGGTGCTGGTGCTGCGATCGCCGGTTGTCGATTCAACGCCGTACCTGTATCACCCCTACTCGGAGGCAGAACAGACACACCAAGCAAGGTTCTGACTGCCTGCACACTGGTCGCAAAACTGATGCCAGTATTTTTGCCCGCTGGCGACTCTAAAATTGCCCGATTAACCCCAATCATCTTGCCCTGAGGATTGAGCAAGGGACCACCCGAATTGCCAGGATACAGTCGAACTTTTGCCTGTAAATCACCATTACCCCTCACCAAACTGAGAGTGCCTTCACTCAAAACGCCAGGACGACCGTAGGGGCTACCGATCGCGCAAACCTCCTGACCGGGCTGAATGCCGCTCTTATCTGCCAACTGAACGGTCGGAAACCGCTCCTGTGTCTCCAGTTGAATCAACGCCAGATCATTGCGAACATCAACCTTAACGACCCGTCCCTGGTATTGTTCGCCAGCAGCCGTTTGAGCCACGATCGGCTGATTGCCTGCCCGATCGCTCACAACATGGTTGCTTGTGACAATTAGTCCCTCTGGGCTAACAATGCTGCCAGAGCCAGTTTCATTGCCCGCGTAAACGGTAACAACGGCTGCACTAATCATTTGACAGTTGCGATGTGTCTCTGGCACTGTGCTAGCCTCTGGCGAAAACCGAATCGCCGTCAACTGATTAACCGCTCGAAGAGGAGCCGCGAAAGATGTGGTAACGCCAACAAACCAAACAGAAGATGCCAGTAGAAGCAGGTGTTTAAACTTCATAAGTTGAACGCCGTAGATTGAATGGTAGAGATGCCGGACGGGTGAAGCGAACAGGTGCCTGATTGCGGTCAGGCAAAAGGCAAATTAGCGTTGATGGCTTAGTGTTTCAAGAACAAAAACTTGATGGGTGCTTCAAACCGCCAGCTTGCGGAGCGATTTGAACCTACCCGTGGGGGTACTACCACCTTTCGCAGGCGTGCACTGGCATCCGGATGCTTTCATAGCACCCCGATCGCACCAGTTAGACAAGAGTCAGAGATCAACGGTTGGGAGCCGCAAAAGCGATTAGCAGGGATTTTCAAGCTAAGAGGTTCCATTGCTTTCGCTGTAAACTAAGAACGCTCAAGCGCAGCAGTCTCAGTCGTAACAATCCCAGGCACAACTGCGTAGAATGAAAACAGCGATCGCCCGGAGCGTGTGTGAGCGGAGCCAGCAACCAGCAAGCAAAAATTCAATACTCTGTACATCCGCCCAGCCGTTTTCTGGTCAGTCATCAAGCCAAACTGCTGCCTGACTGGTCATGCCCAGCACGATCAATGCTCATTGTGTTGCAGCCGTGCAACTGCAATTTGTTAGAACGATCGCCCACTGCCGAAGCACAGAAACGCGCACTACGTCGGCAGTTTTTTCAATTGGGTTATGCGATCGCGGGTCACATCAAGCAACTGGGCTATGCCGTAGCCATTTTTGACCCCCGTACTGGCTTACCGCTGCTGTCTCGTCCCGGCGCACTGCGCTTAGATGACGTGGCGATCGTTCGAGCGACCCTGGGTTATCAGAGTGTTTCTAGTCATGGCTGTGCTGCTGTAATCCATCCTCTCTGGGGCGGAGCCGTCTACCCGTCTACGCTCGTGTCTTCGATCGAACCCGCGCTGCTAGAGCAAATTCTGACACACGTTGAGGTACATGGAGAAGCGCTAACGAACGGTTAAAAGTTTCTACTGAAATGGAGCAAAGCAATCGATCTGCGCGATCGCTTTGTTCCGTAGCAAAACCAGCGGCTGAAACAACCAACTGTGAAACTGACCATTAAACTAGTGACCAACCGGAAGAGTGACACTATAGTAAAAGCTGCAAACTTGGAGCTTCACAACTTGGAGCTTCAACGAAACATCACCGCTCGATTGGGCACTCTAAACACATAGCAAGCAAACTTTTGGGGCTAAAGCACATAAATTAGCCTTGTACTTGTCCAGCCATCGGTATTTTTTGAGCCTTGATTTGGGAGCCAGCAGATATGAATCAGCGTCAGCACGACCCACGCTATGCCGCAAACCGAGCTTTCGCAGAATCGCTCAACCAATTGCAAAAAACGTTGCAGTCTACCGATGCAAAAGCGGTTCAGTCCCTTAAGCCTGACCATAACGAGCCTGACAGTGCCAACTCCACCTCCTTTGATTTAAGTAGCTTTGAGCAAGCCGTTGCCGATATTGAGGCATTTATGGAAACGCGGCAACAGCAGGGAGAGGATCAGTAAAGAGCTTTCTAGCAAACCAAAGGGTACACAGGTTAATAATTCACCCGTTTACCTGAGGCTTGTCTGCCGTCCGCTGTCGTTTCGCTTCATAGAGAATCAATGCAGCCGCGATCGCCACATTCAGCGATTCAACGCCGGGACTCAGCGGAATGGTGACCTGCTGGTCGGCGAGTGCAGTTAAAGCAGGCGAGAGTCCAGCGCCTTCATTACCTAACAGAATGAGCGTTGGTCGCCGCAAGTCTACCTGCCAGTAAGTCAAGGGCGCAGTCGGCATAGTTGCAATGATCTGCATACCCTGCTGCTGATACTGGCGCAGCGCTGATGGTAAATCGGCATTCATACCCATTGGTAGCCTAAACCATTGCCCTGCTGATGATCGCAATACTTTGGGATGGTCAAAATCGACACTATCAGCGCTGAGCAGCAAACCTTCGGCACCAGCAGCAGCAGCCGTACGAATCATTGTGCCTAGATTGCCTGGATCTTGAATGGTCTCCAGTACTAAACCAAGGCTGCTAAAGGTGGGTTCGGGCGTTGAGGTACGCTCGACAATGGCAACCACACCGTCTGGTTCAACGGTTGTAGCAAGCGATCGCAGCACGTCGGCACTGACTAGCTCAATGCGCGAGGCTAATTGATGTGCCTGTTCACAAAGTGAAGCATGTTTTGTCTGCCACGCGATCGTGTAGCAAAGAATCGCTAGCGGTCGCTCGACCGTCACCGCCGCTTCCAGTAAATGAGTCCCCTCCAGCAAAAAGAGCTGTTGCTGTCGTCGCTCTTTTGTCTGGTGCAACTTTTTTATCTGTTTAACCAGAGGATTTTGAAGGCTGGTAAGCACTTAAGACCAATTAATTGAAATTTTGTGACAAAGCTTGCAAGACATATAAGTAGACCTGAGGCATAGGCTGGGTAAATCCGACACATCGGTTGCCCAGCTTTCTCCTCTTACCTGGCGTTGTCTAAATGCGGAACCCGGGACTTGAACCCGGAAGTCCTTGCGAACACTAGAACCTGAATCTAGCGCGTCTACCAATTCCGCCAGTTCCGCTTGTACACAGCTACAGCCGCGATTCATAATCATGGAGTAATTAGCGACATCTGTCAATCACTTTCGAGCAGAAATAGAGGATACTGCTGTGATGTTTAGAGGAAAGGATGCGATCGCGCAGACAACAAAAAACTGTACATTCTGGTTCTTTCCGGTAGAATTTCGGTGTTCGTTTTTTTAGGCTCCTTGCAAACTATGGCTTAGAGAAACGAAATGATACATTAATCCCAACCGCGCATTCCTTGGAGGACAGACCAATTACTCTTTCGCCTAGCCTTTCAAACACTCACTCTTCATCGGAAGAGGACAAAGCCGTCCTAGAAATCTGGGGTGGTGCCTCCCTGCATGGGCATGTAGACATCAGCGGTGCTAAGAATTCTGCGCTCGTGATTATGGCTGGAGCGCTGCTTTGTTCGCAAGATTGTCGCATCCGCAACGTTCCGGCGCTAGCAGATGTCACCCGTATGGCAGAAATTCTCTCTGCATTAGGAGTGAAGCTAGAGCGCCAAGGAAACAGCTTATTGGTCAATGCCTCTCATATTGCACAGTCAAAAGCTCCCTATGAGTTGGTTAGCCAACTGCGTGCTAGCTTTTTTGTGATTGGTCCTCTCTTAGCCCGTCTGGGTGTTGCTAGGATTCCGCTACCTGGTGGTTGCGCGATCGGTGCTCGACCGGTTGACCTCCATGTGCGCGGTTTGCAGGCAATGGGCGCAGACGTACAGATTGATCACGGCATCGTTAATGCTTACCTCAGCGGCAGAAATAAGCGCCTTCAGGGGGCAAAGATCTATCTGGATTATCCTAGCGTCGGGGCAACCGAGACGCTGATGATGGCAGCAACCCTGGCAGAGGGTGAAACGACGATCGAAAACGCCGCTCAAGAACCAGAAGTCGCCGATCTGGCAAATTTTTGTCGGGCAATGGGTGCCAAGATTCGCGGTGCTGGAACCAATACGATTACGATTTTGGGTGTGCCGAGTTTGCACACCACTGACTATGCGATCGTGCCCGATCGGGTCGAAGCAGGCACGTTTCTGGTTGCTGGAGCCATTACCCATTCCGAAATCAGCCTGTCTCCTGTCGTCCCAGAACATCTGACCGCTGTGATTGCAAAGCTCCACGCGATCGGCGCACAGATTATTGAAGACGCGCCAAATCGCCTCCGCATTGTGCCGGGACATCGCTATGTTGCAACCGACATTGAAACGCTGCCCTATCCTGGGTTCCCGACTGATATGCAGGCACCCCTCATGGCACTACTAACCCTTAGCGATGGCGATAGCGTCATCACCGAGACTGTGTTTGAAAATCGGTTTGGTCATGTAGCAGAGCTAACCCGCATGGGGGCAGATATTCGCGTCAAGGGCACCCACGCGATTATTCGGGGTGTACCCGTGCTGTCGGGTGCGCCTGTTTTAGCGACCGACCTACGAGCCTCTGCCTCACTAGTGCTGGCAGGCTTAGCGGCGCAGGGCAAAACAACCGTACAGGGATTGCATCACCTCGATCGCGGCTACGAAAACTTGACAGCGAAGCTGCAAAAGCTAGGAGCCAACCTACAGCGAACCCAGCTTGGAGCCGATGCAGATAGCCCGTTAGTGTTGCCCGATCCAGCGATCGTCACCGCCAATAAACCAGGCATCGCCAACCCAGCCTAACCACACGTCGAGAGCAAAACGGCTGTGAGCAGTGTGTCAAACCATACCGCTCACAGCCGTTTGTCTAGACACACGTTCTTCCCTCCCTTCACTCTTCCCTCTCCCACTCCTTCACCTCCCTCTAGCCTGCGACCAGACCCAAGAGCTTCTCGCTATACTAGCGGTGGTTGCTCTCCTCAGTACTCTTCTAAAGACCGTTTAGAAGCTGCCTCTGAACCTGGATGCTGGCTAAACGCAGGCGGCAAAGTGACTCTTTTGGCTGAATTTTATCCTTCGTCTCCTCATCGTATGTCCTTCCTCAAAACGCCCCTTATTGGCTTGCGAGCGGATCATTTCCGCCACCCTCTTGACTTCGAGGCGACAGCGAATTTGAAGCAGTTGCCGGGTCTTGATGTCGTCATTCGGAATCTTTTGGGACCGATCGCCGAGCAGTTTTTTTATCTAGAGAACATCGCTTCTAGTGTTCTGGTTGGCGAACAGCAGTTGCCCGATTTGCATAAGCTGCTGATCGATGCCTGCAAGGTGCTGGATTTAGAGCCGCCGCAACTATACATCCGGCAGCATCCCGTTCCGAATGCGTATACCTTTGCGATGCGCGGCAAGCAGCCATTCATTGTGGTGCATACATCCTTAATGGAGTTGCTCACTCAAGAAGAAATCCAGGCAGTCATTGCCCACGAATTGGGGCACCTCAAATGTGAACATGGTGTATACCTGACGCTGGCAAATATTTTGGTGCTGGCAGCCGGACAGTTGCCAACGCTTGGTGGCGCGATCGCACAAACCTTGCAGGCACAGATTTTAGAGTGGGTACGCTGTGCTGAGTTTACCTGCGATCGAGCAGCACTCCTGGCTACCCAAAACCCTAAAGTTGTGAGTTCTGTACTGATGAAGCTGGCAGGCGGCTCACCGACGCTCTCAGGGCAACTGAACCTGGAGGCATTTTTGACCCAGGCACGCGCCTACGACGACATTAGTAACGACCAACTGGGCGAAATGCTGAAGCAAGCAATGACCGCGCAGCTTACCCACCCCGTCCCTGTGTTACGAGCGCGGGAAATCGATCGCTGGGCAAGCAGCCAGGAGTACCAATCGTTACTGCAGGAGCGCCCAACGCAGCAGGGCAAGGATACCAAAGTTGCAGGTGGCTGGCGGAATTGGTAAAGACCCTGTTCATATCGGCTGATTTAGCGCTGAAACGAACTTCTGTCCAGGGAACGATATGCTGCCTCTATCAGATGAAGTAGAAATAGGATGCTAAATCGAATGGAGATATGTATTCTATGCAACTGAACTTCTTTGCAAAACCCTTATCAATTCTAGGGCGTTGGTTAACGACAGCGTTGCTATGTGTGTCAGCGATCGCCTTTGCTTGGCAAGGTGCTTTTCTCTCAAACACCACTGCTATGGCTGCTCCGGCTACAAACTTGATCGCGGCGGCTGATGCGGGTAGCGAGCTTCAAGGTAAAGTGAGCAAAGACGCTGGACGCACCAAAGGTTTCGTTCGCGACACAACCGACAAGCTGAAGAAGACAGCAAAAACCAATGCTGCTAAGGTTGATCGCGCCACCGATGACGATAGCGCGATCGCACGCAAAGCTAAGAACGATGCGGCTCGCATTGAGCGTAGAGCAGAAACCGACTCAGCTCGGACTCAAACCGCGATCGACAAAACGAAGAATGCTGTTGAAAGCGCTGTTGACAACATCAAAGATGCTTTTGGCAACTAGAGCGTAGTTACTACCGCCCTTTCTGCACTTAGTATCTAATTAGTGTAGGAAGGGCGCAAAATACTTTTAATGTATTCTCTTATTTAAACCGTGAAATCTAAGCCTCTTCACAATTCAGCATGTTGATAATGTGGTTTTACGCCTAATTCCAGAAAAAAAGCATCAGTTAAACTTTTAACGGATCGAATTGCCCAATCGGCGCAAGGACTACCTAAGCATTTATCTGGAAAATATGGGTTCCCAGAATTTAACACTAGTGGGTTCTCTATGAATTTGCTCCTTAACTGTTGAGTGAGTAGATGTTGATCACTAAAATTTTGAAACTCAGCTTGGTAACCACCGTAAGATTCAGGCTTGTAATGCATGAGTCCATTTCTAAGCTCGATAGCTAAACGTGCATTTTGATAGGGCTGTTCATTTTTGTTGAATTGATCCTTTTCGCAATGGCTTAAAACACGTTGATATTTTTTTAATATAGGCTCGAAGCGTTTTTTCTCCTCAGTATTCTCCCACATTGCTGATATATGAACTCTTGCCTCTTCGCTTATTGGAGCGATGTAGCTCTCATGTCGATCAAATACATCTTTACAAAGTTCATTGATTGCTGCTTCTAAAAATGCAACTGATGAGAGAACAGCATTGATTACATAAGCACGATGTTGAATATCAATACCGGAGCCAACTCCATTTGAATTCTCAAGTTCAGCAGCTAATTGTACAAAGTGCTTTGCTGCCCATAGATGAGACGAAGAAAAATAAGCACGTACTTGCCAAGTTCCTGATCCAGCTACCATTCTTAAAACATTAGGTGTAGCGGGAAACGTAACATTTTCATTTTCTTCAGCATTCATATTTCTCTATTGGTAAAAAACATCGTTGACAGACAGTGCCCACTATTCTGGCTCGTCTATTTCATTCAATCGATGCCGCTCAATGGTTTTCTGCTGTTCAGTTGCTACTAACCACTGCTCTACCGCATCATTCACCAGTGCGTTAACCGATGAATCTCTAATAGCCGCAATGCTTTGGAGCAACCTGTACGCGTCTGCTGGCAGGTATACCCTGAATTCTTTGTTGTCCTTACGTTTTGCCATGCTTCTATTTTCCAATACGGAAACGCGACAATGCGACACTTGACGCACTGTCAAAACTGACGTATCTTGATCTCAAATGAGTTCAGCGGTGAAAGTGTTGCTAGTCTTACTCGATCCTCAAGTTGTCACGATCGCGGATATTTTAACAAAGGTGCTGATTGGGGAACCTTACAACGTCAGTCAGTTAGAGCAGTGCTTGAGCTGGCTAACCGCAGAAGCGGGCGATCGCGTCAACTGTCCGTTAGAGCGTTGGGCAATGTCTCAACTAGCTGATGAGGTCGCTGCCTCGATACAAGCCAGTAGCATCAAGCATGCGGCTGAGGGGTAGCGGTTGCTTTTGGTAGGGACTACTATCACCAACGCTAATCGAAGAGTATTAGGGACTTCTCCAAAGTTGCTCAATCCGGTATACTGACTAAAGAGTACATGGGCGGATGGCGGAATTGGTAGACGCACCGCACTCAAAATGCGGCGCCGAAAGGCTTGCGAGTTCGAGTCTCGCCCCGCCCATACTTAACGAATTGCTGCTAGTGTGAACCAGATTGGTGATCCTAGCAGCATTTTTTATGAGCCTGGTATTAACGAGCCTAGTAGACGAAGCCGCTTTAGTAAGCACCTTTCCCACAAAAGACAATGCGGCAGGTTTCAAGCAAAATTTCTAAATCCAGGTTGAGCGACCAGTTATCAATGTAGTAGAGATCGAGTCGGGCAGCATCGTTGAACGCATCAACCGACGATCGCCCCGATACTTGCCATAGCCCTGTAATGCCAGGTAGCACTTGATGACGAGTATGGTGCCAGGGATCAAACCGTTCCACATCTCGTAAGGGTAAGGGGCGCGGACCCACCAGGCTCATCTGACCCAGCAGTACGTTCAGCAGTTGGGGTAACTCATCAATGCTGGTGCGCCGCAGAAACCGCCCGATCGCCGTAATGCGTGGATCATGCCTGATTTTAAACATCACCCCATCACCCGCTTCATTCTGCTGTTCTAGCACTGCCTGCAACGCTTCAGCCTCTGGGATCATCGTGCGAAACTTCCACATTTGAAACACGCGACCGTGCAGCCCCATCCGTTCCTGGCAGAAGAAAACGGCACCCGGCGATGAGAGCTTAATGGCGATCGCGACCACTAAAAAGAGCGGCGAGAGTAAAACTAAGCCGACAAAGGCACCCAACCAATCGAGCGACCGTTTTAAGCGGTAGTCCCAACCGCCCAGCAAGGTCGCTTCCATCCGTAAGGTAGGAATGCCAGCCATGACTTCTGGCACACCGCGACGGTGCAGCATCTCGACGCTAGAAGGAATCAGCCGTAGTGTAATACCCGCACGACGCAACTGCCAGTAAAGCCCTGATGCTAGTTCGGTTTGCGGCAAACTCTCCGCCAATACTTCCTGTGCGCCAGAGTTAAGAATCGCTTGAATCGTTGCAGCCGTGCTGGTAGTGGATGCCAGTGCTGCCCCGACTATGTTGTAGCGCGATCGCCGCTTCAAAACTTGTGCCAGCGTTGGCAACCGTTCTGCCGGTGCCAGTAAAAAGACATTGGTCTGAGCTTGCTCAAACTGCCTTAGTGTCAGACTTGCCAGTAGGCGGAAGGTGATGACTAACCCGACGCTGCCAAACCAGGCAGTTAGAAAGAGCGATCGGGGTGGAGCCAGCTTTGGGTCGTAGAAGTAACCCAGAATCAGCGCCAGTAGGTAAACGGCACTCACCAGTTGCCCCGATCGCACATAGTTTTTCCACTGGCTCGACGAACCATACAGACCACTGTGGGCAAACAGCAATAGCGTCACCAGCATCAAAATCCAGAACAACCCTGGCAACCCTAACCAGTTGCCCAAAACAAGCGGCGGTGGCAGGGGTGAGTAGAACTGATTGAGATGTGATGCAACGCGACCCGCGATCGCCAGCGCCAACACATCGCTTAAAAGCAGTACCATCATCCGGTGCCAGCGTCCGCGCAAAAGCTTGTGTCGATCGAGTCCACGGGAGGCACGAATATCGATCGCTTGGTAAGCTGCACCAGGAGAAAAATCCATCGCAGTAAGACTCATAGAAAGGCAAGTCGTTGGTCTAACCCGTATTAGTACCCAACTTGCAGGGCAATACGTTGAGTATTCCGCAAACAGTACCAAAACTTATCGTCAGCACTCAAGTTTAGAGCGGTGCGATCGCCCACTCAGCGCCAAAATCACGTCGCTTTGTGTAGCGATATGGACCTAAAACAGCGCCCCACGTTGCTTTCTGGGTTTCAACATCAATGCCCTTGTCGTAGCTCTCAAAAGCATGGGCACTGGCTGCAAACCCCAGTTGTACCTGAGACTGTTTGCCCTGGTAAGAGAAGAAACATTGTAAACCGGGCATGGGATGAGCCGTAAAGCGCTCTGTCTCCGACTGCGTAATCTTGAGAATACAGCCCGGTAAATAGTCAAGCTGGTCGAGCGTAATTGCCTTCAAGAACGCTGGTTTTAGCCCTGCACCGATCGCTGCCGTTGGATTTTTGAACGCATAGTAATGAGCTTGCAGTGGTGCTTCGGCATGATCGACCTGCCTCAGCCGTATCAAACGCTGACGGTACGCTTGCTCTGGATACAGCACGTTTGCCTGTTCGGCAAAAAGCGTCAAACTGTCTTCGCTAAAGAGCGGCACTGGTCGCAGCCACAGCCGCAGATGAACGTACCAGGCAGGATCACCGATCGCCTGTTCGCGATTATCAAATTCACCCGCCATATAGCGAGCAAGTGTCAATAAGCTAGGAGAGAGGGGCATAGAGCAATCTTTTTAGTGGGCTAGCCACATCACATCAAAACAAACCTTAGTTAACAAAAACCTAACGCAATGTAACTCATTACGGTAATGCCCTTGCTAGCACAGTGCTTGTAGCACTGCAACCGTTGACGGTAGGCGCTCTCAAACGAGTCTGCTGGAAAGAGCGCAGACAGCTTTGCAAGAACGACCGATCAAGCGTGAGGGTGACTGGGCGCGATCGCATAAGTAACTGGGCGTCATTAAACTGAAGATGACTTCGGGGCGGTTTGTTGAACCAAGCGTTCACACACCTCTTTGAGCAGGGCATCCAGTTGAGCTCTGACCAGGGCTTCAACGATGGACAACGGCTCCTTGCCCAACTTGACAGCCCAGATGTACATGAAAACCTTTAGTATGTACCTGTTCCCCCGCACCCTATTACTTCACCAAATCTAGCTTCAGTGTGCCAAACTTCGGCGACCAAAACCCATCATGTCCTTTGAAGAAGGCAACCTCTTTGCATTTTTTGCGTCGATTTTCCAGTAGTGAACAGCGCAGCATCACCTTCTCCTTTCCTTCCTTCGTGTAGCAGTAGCGCTCCAACAGTGCCCCGCAGACTGGACAGGGAACATCGGTAAAGGCTTCTGGGTCAGGGGTGCGTTGAGCATAGGGCATCTCATACCGCTTTCCTTGGGGATTCCAAAACATCACCGTGTCACAGCCTACTCCACCACACTTGAGAAAATGGTTTGCCTTCAGTTTTTTTGATTTTGATGGAATCTTGCTCATTGCTTCACCACACTTAGGACAAGCAGTTTTCGTGACCGTTGCCTGTGGTTTTAGCTGAGTTGCTTTGGGCGATCGCGTGGTGCCTGCTTGAGAGACTTGCGATCCATCTACATTCACCCCTTGAGCGCTATTGGTTTTCAGCAATTGACCCGCTTTTTCCAACGCAGGCGCAAAATAGGTGCGATGCCAGGTAGTCAAATAGCCCTGCCAGTCCTGTTTTCCCTGGGCGATCGTGTCCAATGCGGCTTCCATCTGTGCCGTAAACTCTGGTTGAATCAACTCTGGCAGCAGTTTTTCTAGCGCTCCATCTAAGCCCATGCCCAAGACAGTGGGCTGGAGTTTGCCTTTCTCAATCTGTACATACTCCCGTTCCTTCAATGTTTTGATGGTGGGTGCATAGGTGCTGGGTCGCCCGATGCCCTTGCGTTCCATCAACTGTACTAGCTTGGGTTCTGTGTAACGAGGCGGTGGTTGAGTTTGCTTTTTGTCTGCGGCTGCCTGTTTCAGGGTCAGCGGTTGTCCCTGTTGCAATGCAGGCAATTGGCTATCGGCGCTCAGGTTGTTCCAGTAGCGGGTATAGCCAGCAAACTCTACGACCTGTCCGTTTGCTTCCCACTGCACGGCTCCGGATTTTGTCACAATGCGCGTTTTTCGCAAGCGGGCAGAGCAACACTGCGAAGCGATCGCTCGATTCCAGATCAACTCATACAGCTTCGTCTCCTCTGCACTGGCTGGTAGTTGCGCTGGCACCCGCTTCACATCTGTGGGACGAATTGCTTCATGCGCTTCCTGTGCCCCTTTCACTGCTCGATGCCGCGTCGTTTTATTGGGTACATTAGTTGGGTCATGCGCTTCCAGATATTGACGCACAGCGGCACAAAATGGCTCTGCCAGGGAGACTGAGTCCGTTCGCATATAGGTAATGTGTCCCGCTTCGTAGAGTGCTTGCGCCACTTTCATCGTTTTGTCGGGAGTGAAGCGCAATTTAGCACCCGCTGCCTGTTGCAAGGATGATGTGATGAACGGCGGTGGCGGTGCTTGCTGAGCGACTTTACCTTCAACAGTAACGACTTGATGGGTATTGGCACGGGCGATCGCCACTAAGCGATCGGCGTCTGCCTGACTGGTCACGCGATCGGATTCTTGGGCTTCCTTCCCGTCTGTCGCATCATCGGGCGCCTCACTGGCGGCTGGCTGAGAACCTGGCTTGGCATTCAGTTTGGCACGGTAGAACGCTTTAAACCCTTCCTGATATTCCACCCAAACGCTCCAGTAATCCTGGGGTTTGAAGGCTTGAATTTCTTTTTCTCGCACACAGAGTAGATGCAGCGTGGCACTTTGCACCCGTCCCATCGACTTGGCACCCAGGTTGAGCCGCCACACGATATGCTTGCTGCCTTTGTAGCCCACCAGCTTGTCAAGGCAATCCCGGGCGCGTCCAGCGGCAATAAGAGACTGATCGAGAACACGGGGATGGGCGATCGCGGCTTTCACAGCCTGGGACGTAATCTCGCTGTAGACCACTCGATGCGGGTTTTTGAGTCTCAATTCCTGTTGTAAATGCCAGCCGATCGTTTCGCCTTCGCGATCGGGGTCAGTAGCAATGTAAACCAGATCCGCTTGTTTCACTGCCTGCCGCAGATCTGCCAGCACCTTCTTGCCTCTGGCATCTCTTGGTGTGTAGCGGCACTCAATGCGATCGCCCAAGAGGTCAAACCCTAGAGCATCTTCACCATCATTTGCCAGTTCTCGCACATGCCCCATGCTGGCTTTTACCAGCCAACCCGGACCCAAAATCTGACTCAATTTTTTCGATTTGCCCGGACTTTCAATCAGCAGCAAGTTCGCCATATGGTCAGTCAGTTCTCGCTCAATCTCCTTATAGTACAGGTGATCTAAAGAAGAAGAAACTGTAGGCGACCTGTTTTGCTTAAACGGTCAAACGATGGTCTCAATTTGCTGCAAAACTGCTGGCTGCTCGCGCTTCGATGCCAGCGTGTCTTACAACGGGAGCGTTTGTCTGTTGTCGTAGCCTGCTTGCTGAGCGTAATGCCTGTCGGTCATAGCTTCCAAACACTTTTGTGAGCCAGTGGCACCTGGTTGACTGCCAAATCTTTGAGCCATTACCTGCCCCGCCCTGCACTGAAAGTGCGGGCTCACAGAAGTAAGTCCTCTCAAGAGGACTACAAGGGAATTGCAACCCGTTTTAACGGGTTTCGCACCGTTAGCCCGGCTTTTAATCACGGGCGGGTCAGCAACGGAGCAAGCGGCTTTTCAAGACTTTTGTCAGTCAATCAGCAGTGGCACTGTGCCTGATGCCCGTCATTGTGGCTTCAGCCCCTTGCCTTGCTAGCAAGCTCGCGCGACAGAATTGTGGAGTTAGCGATCGTTTCTTCAATAACCCGATCGCATTCTGCTGACCGCTCTTACTAGCTTTTTGCCCTTGAAGCAGCGTTTTATAGAGACTGGTACAAGCATTGGGGTTGGCGCAAGCTTTTCGGATAAGAAAGCCCCAGGGATGGGTCTGGGGCGAACACTGTTGACTATTGACCGTCGAAGCATGGACGATCGCTAAAAACTTGTAAATAGAAACTCAATGCACCTGGCAGCAACCAGAATCGACATCAATCTTGCTTACGCTCAATTACCACTGCTACAGCGATCGCCACAGAGCTTAGGACCTGGGGATCAAAGGGGGGTGGGCTTCGCCCTCAGCCAGCTTTCGACCTGAGCGCTCAAGCCGAAGGGGGTTCTACCCCTGCGTCCCGTCCTCACTAGTATGGCTACGGCTATAAAAGCAAATGAAGCCGTCCAAGAAAGTGCAGCGATCGCGCAAAGCGATTCATGAGGTGTTTGCTGGTATAGAGCAAGACTAAAACGATTTCTTTGCAAATACCTTCCTTTGTGAGGCAAGCGACTTTCCAAATCTGGAAAGCAGGCGCAGAGCTACTACAGAGGCTGTCTTAGAAGCGATGACACGAGCGACTCAGGACGATCGCGCCGTTTGATAGGCGGTAAAACCCATCGGCTTCAACAAGGGTCGGCTGTGTAGCAAAGGGTACGGTGCTGGCACTTTCACCCACTCTGGACTCCTGTCCTTCTGTGTCGGCTTGTACAGAGATATCCAGCATTTCATCGGTGGCAAAAGGTGCGGTCACCAAGTCATCTGGCAGGCTTGGCAAACCGCCTGCCCCTGTAACAATAAAGCTGCCTTGACGCTGATGGCGGGCTATACAGCTCTGGGCAATCAGCTTGCTGGTATCAACCACCTCTGCGGGTAAGGAGACACGGCTGGGCTGCAATGAGACTCTAGGTATAGTAATGCTGCCAGCTCGCAGTCTACCGCTAGCATTGACATCAACCCGATCGTTGCCATCTAGAGCAGCAGTGTTCACATTGTCCGCATCCGGTTGATAGCGAAAGCCAAAGAAGGCAGGCGTATTCAAGGTAATGTCACCGCCACTGCCATCACGGGAAGCTGCCAGGATGTCGCTGTCATCCAGCGCTACGATCGCCCGTGCGCCCAGGGTAATATTGCCGCCGCTGCCAGTGCCGCTCAAAACACTGGTTGTGAGATCGCTATTGCCGCGTAGTGCAATGATGCGAGCCGCGATCGCAATGTTGCCACCTGCTGCCTGCGTTGATGTCGTCAGAATCTGGCTATCAAGGGCTTGAAGACGATCGCGCAGGCTAAGAGCGATCGTGCCAGCATTGCCTGTTCCCTCGCTTTGGGCAGAAATAACCGCCTGATCATAGAGAAACAATGAGCGCGCCTTGATCTGAATATTGCCGCCATCGCCACTACTTTGAGGTCTAATAGTGCCGTCTTTCTTGGTCCTTTGAGGAGCCGTGTTACTAAACAAACCGCTTGATAGACCAGTGGAGCTATTTTTACCTGTAAGCCGCACATCTTCGATCGTGTTGATGCTAATGGAACCTGCGGGTTGTTGACCGAGAGCGCTGGTTTGAAACTGTGCGCCATTAGTCAGCGAGAGTGACCGAGCGGTAACGGTGATGGTATTCCCCTCCATCTCATCTTTAATTGCGCCCTGATCCACACGACTAAAAATGCCGCTGGAAAAGCCATCTAACCCAACGCCATCAAAGGCAACTGCGCCTGTCACGTTAATGTTAACCCCAGCGGTTTTGCCATTACCTAGCGCACTGGTAGCGATCGCGGCTCCATTGGTGACGGTAAGCGAAGCGGCATTGAGGCTAATTTGTCCGCTGTTGCCCTGAGCGATCGGGCTGACGCTGCTGAAGATACCGCTGGAGAAGAAAATCTTGCTAGGCAAATTAAACACCTGTGCGTCTAGCGTGATGGCTTCAGCAATTTGCAGACGAACATCGCCGCCGTTTCCCTGACCAAAGGTGCTGGCGACAACGGCTGCCCCGCCGTTTGCCAGGAATGATCGAGCTTGAATGCTAATGCCGCTGCTGTTGCCGATCGCGCGTTCACCAATGTAGCTGTAAATGCCGCCAGGATCCGCAAGAACACCCGATGGATCGCCCTTTAGCGTGACAGCATCCAAGAGGCGAAGGTCGATCATGCCGGCATGCCCTTGACTAAACGTGCTGGCATCGAGTTGAGCACCGTTTTCCATGAGCAAACTGCCAGCAACAATGGTAATGCCGCTACCATTACCCGCAGCCCTTTCTTGAACGCTGCTAAAGGCACCACTGGCGGACTGATTGACCGAACCCACGCCAGCAAAGCGCACCTCGCCCTGTGCCTGAATGTTAATGCTGCCAGAGTCACCATTGCCTAGCGTGTTGGCAGTTAACACTGCGCCATTAGTCACCGTAACAGACTCAGCAAAGATGTTAATGCCGCCACTGTTGCCCACCGCGTTAGCACTGATTTGGCTGTAGATGCCGCCCGATCGCCCAGCCCCATCTTCACCATCAACAATCACCGCACCTTGCGATCGCAGCGTGACGGTGCCACTACTCCCTCTACCAAAGCTGCTGGCGTTAATCTGCGAACCGTCTCTCAGCAGTATGGAGCCACCCGTCACGTTGACATCACCGCTGTCACCATTGCCCAGTGTTGCCTGATCAATCAAACTACCATCCGTAAACACGATCGCACCAGGCACGTTCAGGTCAATAGCGCCTGCCTTGCTGCCTGGGGTGCCTTCAGCCGCAGCAACGCCACCTTGTAGCCGACTGCCGCCAGCAAGACGAAGGTTTTGGGCATTCACGCCAATGCTGCCGCCTGTGCGAACATTCACTTCCGACCCATTTGTGAGCGCTACGTCGGCTAGCGGTTGTTGTAAGTCTCGATCGCTCAAGCGCAGACTGCTGCCACTGCCATTTAGCGCCACAACACCTTGACCAGACAAGCCGCCTAGCTCTACTCGCCCACCTTGCGCCAGCAACGCCCCCTGGTTAAGCAAAACATTGCCGCCTACCAGGGCTAAACTCTGACCGCTGGGCACTTGGAGTCTCGCTTGACTCACGATCGGCTGGTTTGCTAACTGGTTAAACAGCAACGCCGATGGGTTGACCGTCAACAATGTTGGAACATTGGGACTGGTCGCACTGTAAGACCCCTGATTGCCAAACTGAATGGCGCTTGCAGTGGTCGCCAGAAAGGTGCCACCCACGTTAAGCGCAGCATTAGAGCCAAAAAGAATGCCGCTTGGATTGATGAAAAAAAGATTGGCGCTCCCGCTCGTCTGGATCAACCCATCTAGTTGAGATGGTTGCCCACCCGTCACACGACTGATGATATTAGTAATGGTCGCGGCGTTGTTGAAAAACGCTGTTTCGCCTTGCCTTAGAGAAAATTGGGCAAAGCTATGGAACAGGTTGCGATCGCGAACGGCACCGCCATCAATTTGAAACAGCGATCCCGCAGAGACTTGCGATCGCTCGCCGCTTGACAGCGTTGTGTCGGGTACGACTTGCGCCACGCTACGATCGCCTAGACCCAGCAGCGTAAAGCAGCAGACCTGACCAATAAAACGTAACCATTGCGATCGTCCGACCATGACCAACTTCCCCTCCAGGGCGACACTCGGAATACCTAACTGGGTAGCGAGTCTGAACAATCACAGCGTTTGTTGAGTGCTAAACGTTAGCTGCCATCGTTCTAAGTCGCTCAGTGCCATTAACTTACAGCAATTTTTGTGTGTGCCACACGAATGACCTGTTTTGCCTGAATCCAGAGGCATTATCTGTATAGCACTCGTCTGAAAACCGCTGTAAAGATAGTTTTGTGAGCAAAGTCCCCACACCCCCTTCTTACATTTAATTGAGGCTACTGGCTCAACCGTAAAAGAGGCTCAAGTATGACTGGCTAACCTGCTACTTTGATGAAGTTTGTCATGAAATGGCGTAGTTTTGTGAAAAAAAGTATTTTTTAGTTGCGTAGAAGGTGCGTTGAGGCTGGTATGGGGCAGAAGCGGCTGTTCTACTAGCAGTAAAATAACGCTACTGTTGAACGTCTAACTTTGCTGCTGCCACCCATTTGTGACCCATGCGCTACCGTCCCAAACTGCTTCGCCTTCTCTTTTTTAGCAGTCTGCTTTTATGTCTTTGGCTAGGGCAAGGTTTTACCACCGCACGATCGCTGGCTCAGAGTATGAACGACAGCCAGAGTACTTCAAGCGGCGTAACGGAATGGCTCCAGCAGGGCTTAGAGCACTATCAGAGCGGTGATGTACCGGGCGCGATCGTCCATTGGCAAGGGGCTTTAAATCTCACTGCTCGTCCCTCATCAGAAAGAGCGATGACTCTGAAGTATCTTGTGCGGGCAAAGCAACAAATGGGTGAAGTGGATGGGGCGATCGCTCATTTAGACCAGCTCATCGCCGATTATCAGCAAACAGGCAACATCATGCAAGTGGGTCGAATGCAGGCGGAGCAGGCTCAGGCTTACAGCAGTCTAGGTCAGCAACGCAAAGCGATCGCTCTCCTATGCGGCGATCGCTCTGATCAAAATGCGGGTCAGAATGCGGGTGAGTTGTGCAGCACCAACAGCGCCCTAGCGATCGCTCGTCGCCAAGCTGACACCATCGGCGAAATTGCTGCCCTGGGCACTCTGGGTAATGTTCATCGTCTACGCGGCGAGTACGATCGCGCCCTTGAGTCTCTACAAGCTGCCCTCAAGCTTGCAACCCAAAACCAGAGTCAGTCTCACCAGTTCGCCGCTTTAAACGGCTTAGGCAACATCTACATTAGTCTGGCGAAACGAGACGAGCGCCACCGCTATTATGCCCAGCAGACTGCCGACGAGCCAATGGCACAAGCGCTAGCACAAACGGCAAACCGCTATAACCGCAACGCGATCGAGTCCTTTGAAGCCAGCCTAACCATTGCTCAGGAGCAAGGCGATGCTGTCAACGAACTGCGATCGCTCCTCAACTTAATTGTGCCGCTTCAGAGGAGTCAGGGGAGAGGGGAGAGGGGAGAGGAGGCAGAAGGCGGGAGGCAGGAAGCAGGCTTCGACGTGAGCGTTCAGCCGAACGGAGGCAGGAAGCAGTCTGTTGAAACCGTCACGAAACAACCGCTAGGAAACACCCCTTCACCCCTCCACCCTCCCACCTCTTCACCCTCCCACCCCTCCACTCCTCACCCCTCATCCCTTACCCCCAACCACGCTCTCCAGCAAGCACAAACGCTCCTTGCCCGGTTACCGGCCTCTCGTGAAAAAGTGTATGTAGCGATCCGGTTGTCAACGTTGACGCAGCAGGTGTTGGGGCAAACCGATTGGGAGCGCGATCCGGCGACGCAATGCTTGGAGACAGAAGTGCCCTTGTCGGCAGTGACCTTACTGCAACAGGCGATCGCGATCGCCCAACATATTGGTGATTCACACTCACAAGCCTTTGCTCTGGGGCGTTTGGGGCACGTCTACGAATGCCGTCATGACTATGAGCAAGCCCTTTTCTTCACGCAACAAGCGCAGTTGGCAGCAGCGCATGACGATAGCCGCTATCTGTGGGAGTGGCAAGCAGGGCGCATTTTGCGGTTACAGCAGAAAACAGTTGCCGCGATCGCTGCCTATGATCTTGCCGTCAAAACGCTGCAAACGATTCGGGGCGATTTGGCAAGCGCAAGTCGAGATTTTCAGTTTGACTTTCGGGATACGGTCGAGCCAGTGTATCGAGAGCTGACAGCGCTCTACCTGGAACAGGCAACCAAAGACCAAACGTTAACACAGCGGGGCAATAAGGAGCATGATGAGAACACTTTTGGGGCGGATGGCAGCACAATCGCCTTAGCGCTGAAAACCATTGATGGCTTGCGTCTTGCAGAACTGCAAAACTACCTGGGCGATGATTGTACGCTTGAAGCGATCGTGACACCCGTTCCAGTCGTTGACCAAAAAACGGCTGTACTCAGTTCCATCATGCTCGACGATCGTGTGGCAGTTGTCTTAACATTGCCAGCGCCAAACCATCAGTTTCGTTCTCAGGTGCAATGGCTACCTGTGAGCGCTCAAACGATCAGAACCACCGTCAACCAGCTACGCCATCAGTTAGAAACCCGCTCTGATTTGACAAATACCTATGAAGCAACAGCGCAGCAGATGTACGACTGGTTGATCGATCCCTTTGCACAAGCGTTGCAAACAGCCCAGATCGAAACGCTGGTGTTTATCCAGGATGGCATTTTGCGCAGTCTACCAATGGCGGCGCTTTACGATGGCAAACAATTTTTGGTGGAACAATACGCGATCGCCAGCACACTCAGCCTGAACCTAATTGATCCATCTCGCATCGATCGCCACTCGCTAAAGGTTCTAGGGTTTGGCTTAACCCAACCATCCGTCGTCGAAGGTCCCACCTTCTTCCCACCCCTAAGCTTCATCAAGACAGAAATTGACAGCATTCAAGCCGCACTTCCAGGCAGTAAAGCGTTATTTGATGATGCCTTTAACCTCAATCGCCTGCAAGCCGAACTAACGCAAAATGGTTATCCGATCGTACATTTAGCAACGCATGGCAAGTTCGGCATTGATGCCCGTGACACGTTTTTGGTGACGGGTGGGAAGAGAGGAGAGAGCGGAGAGGAGAGAGGAGAGAGCGGGGAAAGTGTGAGCAATGAACGATTGGGAAGGAACCAATCAGTTGACTCGTCCTTAGTTTCTCAAACCTACAATGAAAAACTGACGATGAATGCGCTTTATCAGATACTCCGAACGATGCCGCAGGGACAAATGTTGGAATTGCTGACGTTGACTGCGTGTGAAACAGCAGTGGGAAGCGATCGCGAGGCTCTGGGCATTGCTGGTATTTCGCTTCAGGCAGGGGCACGTAGTACGGTTGCCTCACTTTGGCAGGTGGATGATCAGGCAACCGCACAGTTGATCACTCACTTTTATCAATTGCTGAAGCAAGGGATGAGCCGTGCTAAAGCACTGCAAACGGCACAAAAAAGCTGGCTCCAGCAGTCAGGCGATCGTCGTCATCCTGGTTACTGGGCTGCGCTGATTTTGGTAGGAAGTTGGCTCTAAAAACCAGTCTGTCAGTGCTTTCCACACAATTTATGAGAAGGCAGCCAGCAGCAGAAAAGCTGTTCCATTCCCTTTTCCTCCACTGCCTGCCCTCTGCCTTCTGCCTGGAGAACAACGAGCACCCTACTGATGGAATAGCGCTAACATCATCGCTGTAGCGTCAAAGCGCCATCGCCCACAAAAACTGCTGCCGCGTCTGCTGGATAAGCGGCAATACTATAGTCATACCTTGCTACCGCCGATTGACGACGCAGTTTTAGTGCCAGGGTGAGTTTAGTTTGAGGAGGGAGGGGTGTCTTAAATTGAACCCACAGCACGCCTGCCTCGTCAATCCATGTCTTTTGAATGGCGATCGCACGTCCCCCATCCTTAGATGTACCGACAAAGGCTTTTGTGCTGAAAAGATCAAATGGTATGGGTGTGATCGTTTGGTCTCGGTTTTGTTCTGTAAATGAAATGGATACTTTCGCAAACTGCGATCGTTTTGGTAACGTCATAGGCAACAAATAGGTGTTGTTGGCTATAGTGCGATCGCTGACAATAAACGTCTTTGCACGCGCGGGAGAACGCTCAAAGCTGCTAACAGGATTGGCGGGTTTAGCCACCGCTGCCCACGTATGCAGCAGCAGATTGATGACTATCAGCATTAGAACAGAATTTATCCGTCGCATCATTTGGCTCCATGATGGTTAACAATTGCTGCCAGTAAAAAGCTTGAATGACAATAAAGAAGCCTGTTGAGAAGTAAATACTCCTCAACAGGTTGTCAGCTTCGTCACTAGCTTTGCGAGAAAGTTGATGTGTGCCACTGTGTCACTCTGAGGCTTCTTAGCAAACCGCAGAGTGGCGCTTAATGGCTACGCAAATTGCACCACTTTGTTATTGATGTTGATGCGATTTTCCCCAGTTGGGAAGCCAGCCTTACCATCACCATCAAGGTCAACATTGGTATGGATGTTCACATACAAGTTACCGGCAAGGAGCGCAGCTTGTTCTTCTGGTTTCAATTCAAACTCAGCCGTGATCGTGCCAGACTTAGGATCAATCACAGTGTTGTTGAAGAACCGCAACACGGCGGCATCAGCAAAGCTCCCACGACCATCTTCTGCCGGACTAAAGTGTAGATGAGTACCGGAAAGCAAATTGCCTTCCACATCCTTCGGTACCTGCAAGAAGTTATTGATCAAGGACACTGGATCGGAACCATTGAGAATGGTTGCTTTAGGGTCAATGGCTGTCTCACCCTGGCTGAAAAGTGGGGCAGCGTCAAAGTTCTGGTACGAACCATTGGCACGCAGCACACCATCCTTCAACTCAAGCTTGATTTCGCTTGACCCAGGGCTATCATTTTTGAAGGGGAATTCAGTCGCACCAGACGCTGCTCCAGCAGTGTTGAATTTAAACCCATCATTGCCCACATAGAGGAAGTCATCCCCTTTGCCGCCGATCAAGCGATCGCGCCCTTGCGTTCCATTTAGTTGACCATCGCCATTTTGGTTAGTGAACCCAAGGGCTTGAAGCTCCTTATCATTTAAGCTCTTGTTTGCCTGACCAGTGAGCTTTGAAAAGTGACTTTCATTCAGATCAGAGGCTTTAGTAAAGGTCAAAGCAGCAAGGATATGACCACCTCGCTTATCAATCACCAGTGCATTGTTTACAGAGTCGAGTGGCTGTGCCAGACCGCCTTTACCGGGGTTTTTACCCTGTGCAATCACAATATCATCGGGATTGATACCCTGTAGCACAAAGCGATCTTTAGATGGATCAAAATCAAAGATCCGGTTGGTGGTTTCCTTACCCAGGATGATGGTATCTTTCCCTGTGCCTGTAGTAATTGTGTTTAACCCTCGCCCAGTGCCCCGGATGACATCGTTCCCACTGCCAGCAATGACTGTATTGTTGCCACCACCCGGATTAAGGAAATCACCTTTAGCACCAAATTCATTCTCAAAAGAACCCTGTTTGCCAACCTGTTTAGCATTCAATGTTCTGGCATTAGCAACATTGTTGAGATCCACATGGGTCTCGAAGGCACCGATCTTGGGTGCATGATTATGGTCGTTTGGCTCAGCTCCACCTGTGGGGACTGCGGCTTTTTCGTCAGGTGATAGTGTTTGATTCAACGCTTGCTCAAGATCAGAATCCAATACAGAAGAACCTTTGGAGCTACTGGCAACCGTACCAGACTTGCTTGTGCTGGTTGATGGATCTGCGATGCCAGCAGCATTCTGTTGTTCTTGATGATTTTTGTTGTGGTCAAAGCCGTCCATAAGGACTCCTTAAAAGTTGAGAACAGGATGAAGAGACATCAGACCAAACGATGAAAGGTTGACTCAAAATCGTCTATAGCCACTACGTACACCATAAAACTGGAATACTAGTGAATTGATCAATTCCATCCATCCACTGGAATGCACTAACCTGAAGTCTTAGATTCGATCGATTGGTAAATGCAAGCTTGACTGACAAACCGCTCTATTGAAATTAGGTGATGAGCGGTGTGAGCAATATAATGTCTGTGAAAGTGGGAAGTGGACTAAGCCTCTAGAGACTGGCAATCCTTTGCGATCGGTCATCATTGTCTCTTCATCACAACTATAACAAATACACATTGATTGGCAAGACCAAAGTGGGCAATTTCGGGATTAAATTTGCAATTAATTGGAACTAACGTCTCAATTCTGGTTCTAACTAACTAATTGTTTGAGCCAGCTTGCAATAGGGAGGTTGTCAAAGGCAAGAGATGAGGACGATTTCTGCCATTGATTTCTGCCCCTTCTAGCAATGCTCGAACCACTGAGGTACGCCCCATCCTTGGTAACAAGGGGCTTAAGCCCCTTGCCTGTACCTCACTAGAACCAGAAGCGCTATATCTGTAGAGGAAAGAGCGTCAGGAAAGTTTACCCATCTTAGAAATGCATTAAAAATATCCCCTCAAAGCTCTTTGAGAGGGTTGAGGGGGTAAAGAAGTTTTATCAGCCAGGATGCTACTGTTCAGTCATGTTTAGAGTCAGTGATAAGCACTTATGCAAAATTGATTACATATTCAGTTCCTACCTTGCCTAGCACTTTTTTGACATACGCGATTAAACTTTTCCAATCTTGATACGCAGCCACTTCTATCCATTCGTATTTCATGAAGCGCCACAGAGTTTCAATCAAGTTGAATTGGGGCGAGTAAGTCGGTAGCCAAAAGAGTTCCAGTTTGTTTTTTCGCCACTCTTCTAATTTCTCAATCATCGCCTCACTGGTATGAATCGAGGCTTGGTCCAGGACAACTACGGTTGTCTGCTCTAGAGTTTGACTGAATTGATCCAGGAAGCGAATCACTCGCTCACTGCGAGTCGTTCCTAGATAAACCTCGGCAACCAATTCATTCTGAGTATTGAGGAGACCCAAAACGTTTAATCGCTGACTGCTCTGACTTTTAAGCGTGATTCTGCTGCCCTTGTCTTGCCAACCATAGGGAACTGAAGGCACGAGCGAAAAGCCTGCTTCATCTAAATATCTCAGGCTAATTTCTCCTTGCTTCTCCTGTTCCTTCAGTTGCTTTAATCGTTCTAGCTTGACCTCTAACTCCCAACTATCAGGCTTGCCAGCCAATCCTCTTTTCATTCTCAGCCAGCGCATCTCAAACTGTTTCAGCACTCGCTTGAGCGTGTCTTTACTGATACGAATTCCCCAGGCTGCTTCAACTTGACTCAAAACTTTTTTGAGATTTTTAGGCTCGGCTTGCACCCACGCTCGTACCTGTTGTTTCTGCGCGTCATTTAACTTGGCTTTTCTGCCTCTGCCAGCGCGGTCATATAACCCTACTAGCCGTTCATCTTCCCAGCGCGTGAGCCAAGTGTACAGGGTTTTGCGACTAATGCCGTACAACTGCCTTAATTGCGACAGGCTCCAGCCTTGAAAGCTCAATAAGATGCATTGGGCTCGTTGCCTGACAAGATGATGTTGACTGTCTTGATAAATTCGCTTGAGTATCTTTTGCGTCTCCAGACTTAAATCTCTGACTAAGCGCATTGCTCTCTCACTCTCCTGCTGTTTTGGGTGCCTCTTACCCTAGTTATTTCAGGCTATATCAAATCGAATGATATGTGTAATTAATTCTGCTCAAGTGCTTAGCAGGTTGTAGCTTGAAAGGGAGCAGGGTTCCATTTGCTAAAGTACGATCGCAGCAAGATGTAAAATGCTTGTTGTGTCGGCTGTACTACTAACGAAAAAGTGTAAGTTAGTATAGCTGGACGCACTTTAAATTCCTGAATTTGAGTTAGCGAACAGACTTAAGACCGTCAAATGCCTTTGTGATTTCTTCGGTGACGTAGGTAATAGGGGCGCGCTGCCGCACTTTAACCAGAGCAGCAATACTCATACCGGGTGTAAGCGGTAAGCGTTTTGATTGACGTTCTAGAAACTGTCGATCGAGACGCACTTCGATCGGGAAAACAGTGGCTCCTGGAGCTTGCTCATTCAATGGAACTGCTTCGCTACCAACTTTAGAGACAACACCTTTAATTGAACCATATTCAGTAAAAGGATAGGCATCAACCCGCACATCAACAGGCATGCCAGTACGAATGTTGGCAATATCAGCATTGGCAACCTTTACCTGGGCAGTGAGTGATTCATTCGGAACAACTTGTAGCAGTGTCTGCCCAGCTTGGGAAACAACGCCAGGAAGTTTTGGTCCTAATTCAAACACGATGCCATCTACAGGAGCGCGTAAATCCTGTGCTTTTAGATCAAGTTGTACCTGGCTTAACTTGCCATTAATGGCAATCAGTTGCTGCTGGCTGTCTTTGATAGTGGCATCAAATCTTGCATCTAATTCGGCTAATTGCCGCTGTAAATCTTGCAGTATTTCATTCATTGTTTTGCCTTCTTCAGCCCTTGTTTGAACGCGGCTAATCTCTAATTGCTGCTGCTTCAATAGATTTTGGGTGCGTTGACTTTGAAGCTCACTCACACCCACTTTACGCTGAAGTAAGGTAATGCGAGAAATAGCACCTTGATCTACCAGCGGTTTTAACCGTGCTAACAATTCTTGCTCGGTTTGCAGTTGAAATTCTGTTTGAGTTCGTTGCGCGTTGGTTTCATTAATTTTTGCCTGGATGTCTGATTCCTGTAAGCTGCCAATATACTGTCGATCGCGCAATTGCCGTTCAAATAAGTCGTATCGCTGACGTTGCTCTGGCGAAAGATTGCTGGGGTTGCCCGAAAGTTGAGCCACCAGCAGCAGGCGCGTTTGGACCTGGTTCATTAGTTCGGGCGGCATTCCAGCCCAGTTTTTACCCAGAGATGCCATTGAGCGCCCTTCTCGTACAGTGCGTAGTACCGCAATTTCTTTAACCAAGCGATCGCGCTGAAGTAGCAATTCTTGTAATTGATTATACAGGGTTGTTTTATCTAATTGCATCAATAATTGACCCTGTTTTACCTCTTGCCCTTCTCGCACCAGCACAGCCGTTACCACACCACCGGCGCGCGATTGAATGATCTGCGATTGCGAAAGTGGCTCTAACTTGCCACTGGCTGTCACAACAACATCCACACGTGCCACGATCGACCACCCAGCACCCACAGCAATACCAACTAAAATCACCTGGGTAATGAGTTTTGTCCAGGGTGCAACAGGTGGGAGTGTAATTGCTTTGATTTCCAGATTTTGTTCAACCTGCTCCAACTTTGCCCGATAGTGCTTTTGCAGTGCCCCTAAGGGATTGGCTAACCAGTGACGGGTCATAACGTTTCTCCAGGTGAGTTGAGGGGAGAGGGATAAAGGATGAGGGATGAGGGATGAGGGATGAGGAGAGCAGTTTTGCGTTGATTTTGACTGCTAACTGTTGCTTTATGAGCGTTCTATGCTTCGCGTGATTGTTGAGCGTAGAGGCAGTAATAAAGTTGACGCTTGGCAATTAATTCTTGATGGATTCCCTGTTCGGCGATGATGCCTGCTTGCATAAAGAGAATCCAATCGGCATGGGCGATCGTATTGAGGCGATGGGTGATGAAAAAACACGTGCGCCCTTGAAAGCGCTGCATCAAGTTTTGGCAGACGCGGCGTTCGGTTTCGTAATCAAGGGCACTGGTTGCCTCGTCAAAAATTAAAAGTCGGGGATTGCGGATGACGACACGCGCGATCGCTATGCGCTGTCGCTGCCCGCCTGAAATTGCCGAACCGCGTTCACCAATCTGGGTTGCATAGCCATCCGGTAATTGCATGATGAAATCGTGTGCTTCAGCAACTCGTGCTGCTTCAATCACTAGTTCATCCGGCAGATCTTCAAACAAAGCAATGTTGTCGCGGATGGTGCCTTGAAATAGTACGGCATCTTGCGAGACAATACCCACCTGCGATCGCAAGGAGTTTAAATCCACCTTATTGACATCATAGCCATCAATCATAATGCTGCCTGATTGGGGCAGATACAACCGAGGCAACAGCTTCATCAACGTACTTTTGCCAGAGCCACTTTGTCCAACAATGCCAACAAACGTTCCAGGTGGAACATCTAACGACACATTCATCAGTTGCAGTTGACCTGGTTTGAACCCAAAGCTCACATCTTGAAACTGAATACGACCGTCGATCGCAGGCAAACGCAGAAATGTTTTTGCTTGGGACAGTTCGCCTTCCATTGGCGCATCGGCAATATCTGCCAATAGTTCCATCGAAAGAGATGTCTCTTGAAAACGTTGCCACAGACGCGCCAGTCGAAGTAGCGGTCCTGTCACATAGCCTGTGAGAATCCGAAAGGCAATTAAGCCACCGAGTGATAGTTCTCCTTGCAATACCAGACCAGCACCGACCCACAGCACCAGCAAGCTGCTAACCGTATTCAAAAATTGACTGTACGAGTAGAAAATGGTGTTGATGGTTGAAGTGGTAAAGCCACTGGTGAGATATTGCACGTAGCGATCGCGCCACGTCGCTTCCACAAGCGATTCCATATGTTGGGCTTTGACAGAGGCAATGCCACCCAACACTTCTACCATGTACGATTGTACTTTTGCGCCTTGTTCTGCTTTGGTACGAATCAACTTTTGCTGAATGGTAGACATAAGCAGCGTTGAAATAATCACGATCGGCACTGTCGCTAAAACACAAAGGGTTAGCTGGACACTATAGAGAAGCATTACGCCAATGTAGAACACCGAGAATACAACATCCATCACGGTTGTAATGGCAGTATCGGTCATAAATTGACGAATATTCTCTAGTTCTAATAAGCGTGATGACAGTTCACCAACCGGACGCTTTTCAAAAAAGTTGAGCGGCAAGTGCAATAAATGGCGAATTAGTTCCACTCCCAGATGTAAATCCATCCGGTTAGTGGTACTAAGCAGCAAATATGTTCGGAGGATAGTTAAGATCCCCTCTACAAAGGCAAAGGCAACCATCAAGATGCCAAACATGGACATGGCACCCGCATTTGCCTTGATGATGACGTTATCAATCACTTGTTGAATCAGCAGAGGATTAGCTAAACCCAGAAGCTGAATCACGACTGAAGCCAGCAAAACCTGTGCCAGTGTGCCCCGTTGCTTGGCGACTAACGGTAAAAACCAATCAAAGCCAAATCGCTTGGTGGGTGTGGTTGCAAACCGCTCCAAGATGATCGCTCGGCAACTTGCATCATGCGTGCCTGTAGCATTGGCATCCAGCGTTAAACGGGAGGCTAACTCAGTGGGAGCGAGTCGTAGTAAACCCGTGCGCGGCGAACCCAACACAGCCGTGGTTGCTGTGGCATCATGCAGTACCGCGAGAATATTGCTGCACTCAACTAGCGCGGGCGTTGTCAGCCGATTAATGCCACCTGCGGTCGGTGTAAAGCGTACGATGTAAGCATTCAGACCGATCGCTTGAGCAATACGGACATAGAGATCGAAGGGTTCAAACTTCTCGATCGCCTGTTGCTTCAGCGACCGGCGCAAGGAATCGGGGCGAAAGGGAATTTGTAAACGTTCACAAACCATCCCAAAACAAGCTACCACATCTTCAATCAGGTCGGGTGCGGTCGATCGCCAGATGGGATAGGTCTTAGAGGCAGTAACATCAGGGAAACTCTCAGTTGCTAGCGATGCTGGTTCTGAGAGGTTTGCGAAAGCATCGGTCGAAACCACTACCTGCTGCTTAAAGGCTGTTGCCGCAGGCAAACTGGAAGCTGGTTGGTGCAACACCGCCGATGCCAGACAGGTACGATCGATCCCCAATAGCCGGACGGGAAACCGTGATGGATGGATTAGCTGTAATTGCTCTATATCCTTCACAGGTGCGCCGATCGGCAAGTTGAGCGCTGCACCACCACTCACTAACCAAACCCGATCCGGCGATAGTTTGAGGGCTAGCGCTTCCACCGTTTCCGACTGGGGATACCAGTGCTGTGCCACCGCTAGCTTTTCCCGCTCGATATGATGCACCACTTCCGTCAGATTAATGCCAGCGGTGCGATCGGGCATCTTAGAAAGGGCACGCGACAGCGTATCAAACAATTCCATCACACTCACGCGCCGCATTAAGACAGGCAGCAAGTGTTCTAACGTCAGTGTTTCAAAAACATCGGCAGACAATGCTAGCGTCAATACGTCGCGATCGGACTCTGGAGCCGCCATTGCAGCCCGCACGGAACCAACTGACACACGTCGCAGTAAACTGTCCCAGCCAACCACCGTACCATCACCCACCACTTCTAACGTTGGGCTTTGGTAGGACGTAGGACCCAAAATCCGCACCCGTTCCTGCACAACACAGTGAACGGCTGATGGTAGCTCTCTAGATGGATAAATCAACTCCCCTGGTTGAAACGAACATAACTGGAGGTTTGGAGCGATCGACGCTTGTAAATGGGCAGGGAGATGATTAAAGGGCCACGCCGCAAAAAAATCTGTCAGAAACGCTTGTATGGGTGCTTCAACCTGCATCATCACTATAAACCCTTATGCCTGCTTCAATGTCTCAATGTGCTGCCACTGGCAGGCGTTCCTCTGATTCCATTGCCTGTGATGGCACATTGGTTTGTACCGCAATCGTTCCTGGTGTCTGCGTCATCACTCTAATTTGGGCTTGTAGCCACTGGTTATAAAGACGATTGATGACATCAGCGCGAGTTGCTTCAGTCAACCGCGCAGCCGTAAAGTGCTCTAGCCGCACAAGCCAAAAACCATCTGCAACGGGTACTGGCTCGTAGACTATGCCAATCTGCTCGTTACGAAATAGTGCTGCAACCTCGATCGGCAGCGTTGCTAGCGACACTGGACCAACCCAACCACCTGTCAAGCGTTCATGCCCTACAGAATACTGCTGTGCCAATTGAGCAAAATTTGCCCCATCGTCGCGCAGTTGAAAATAAAGTTCCTGTGCTAAAGACAAATTAGTGAGCTGAATTAATGAATATTCCACCTGATCCATCTCAGCTTTACACTGCAAAAACTCTGACTCAACCTGGTCACCAAACCGAAGCTGCTTGAATTTCTGTAGTTGTAATTCCCGCACGACTACAGACTTGAAGTAAGCCAGTGTGACTCCTTTAAGCTGGCACCACTGGCTGATAAAACCATCAAAGTCATCCGGTACTGGCACCTCTGCCTTGCCAAAGAGTGTGTGAAATAGCTCCTGTTTTGACAAGGGCACATTCTGAAGCACCTCATCCATCAAAAGCTGCCCCACCACTGTTTCTAGGAGCTTGTACCGAATCAAAGCCGAAATAACTTGATCGCCATTTAGCAGGCGATCGCCAATCTTTAAGTAGTTGCTCATAGCAAAAGCTTTACTCTGTATGAACTGCACTCGCTGCAAAAGTGTGAGCCAGAAGCCCGATTAACTAGCCCCTTACATCCTCAGCAGTGCTGCAAGGCAGCATAAACCATAGTCACAGTTGCACCCATCTTGTCTAAACCTGAAAGCATCGATCGTTAGTCTGTCAAAGCATTTGCGTAGCAAACGATCCAGGTCGATCGTGTGAAAAAGCTCTACAGAAAACGTCTTATCTCAATGCACCGACTCAAACGATAACACAATCATTTGCATCGTCACCTAATTAGAACCAGTTTTTCAACTGTTCCAATTAAGCAAGGAGCGATCGTCTCGACCCATGAATCGCTACGTATAGGCAGCAATCCTGTCTAAATTGTGAAAGGACTTTCCTATTGAGGACTGAGGACTGCTGTAGCCAGTAGCCAACGCGACAACACATAAAGCAAAGATCAATTGGAACTAATTTTACCAATCTAGTTCTAATTAAATCGTTTTTTGGTGGTGCGGTCAAAAAGAGCACATTCAAACAATCTGACTGTTCTGGCTAAGTAGCCATTATAAAGTTGAAAATGGCTTCAGGAAGGCGAAAAGAAATAAATCTAGTTTTACAAGATACTGATCTAAGTATGTATAAAATAGAAGCAACGACACCACAAAGTTCTGAGAATTTCAGGTTGGCTAAATCCTCATTTTTTCTTTACTCTTGATACAGAGTGATCATGCACTCTCGCCGGGAGAGGCTGAAGCATGGGTGTAGAGCTACCATTAACGTCCATCCAGCAGTACTAAAGGCGATTTCAGCCCTCTTTTGAGTGACCTAATTCAGCCTTCTCACCCGTTTTTCCCTGCTATTGCGAGATTGTATTCTCTTAATGCAGTTAAACGATCTCCAGACACACTACAGCGATCAATAGTGTGCAGACAGCCATGTTTTTTAGGCATAACGACGTGTAGACGCAACCTGGCTGTAGCACTAGCGCCGAGAAAAACACGTGCGTATGGGGTGGTTGGCTTCACAGTGATTAGATGGAGTCGTCCGATCGGTATTGGCACTCTCGGTGCAACGAAAGCAATTTAACCAATTACGAGGAAATAAGCATGGGTATTAGCGCACAGCTAGGACTAGACGCAATTCTGTCCCTATTGCAAAACAATCCAACCTCCTTGTTGGGACAGGCTCAGTTTCCAGGTGGTATCAATGCGGCGACTGATCCAACACTTGGCATTAATTTTCTTGGGGATGCAGGGGATAACGTTGCCATTACTGGTTCAAGTGGCGATCTGATCAACATCGGCAATGACTTGATGCTGGGCGGTGATGGTAATGACTTGCTTGCTTCTGGTGGTGGCAACGATGCGCTGTTTGGTGGCAACGGCAACGATCGGCTTCAGGCTGACGATGGCAATGATGTTGTGTTTGGTGACGCAGGTAGTGATGTGCTTTTCGGCGGTTTTGGCAATGATGTTCTCGTTGGCGGTGTGGGAAGTGATTTGCTGGAAGGTCAAGATGGCACCGATGTCCTGATTGGCGGTGATACGCAAGATCTTATGAGAGGCGGTGAAGGACAAGACCTCTTTGTGTACGAAGGCAATCTGTTTGCCAATGGTACCCCTGCCCTTGCGGGACAAACTGGCATCAATGTTCTCAATACACCAGATGTCATTCTGGATTATACGATCGGCGAAGACAAATTCGCGTTGGCTCAAACAGATCTTGGTCTGGATGCAATTACGTTTCAAAAAGGGCAAGCGTCTGAAATTGCGACTGATGGCAATGTTATTGTGTTGACCAATCCCTTTGCGGCAGCTGGAGCGGCTGCACGCGCGATCGCCAACAACCCCAACATCACAGCCGATGAAGGTGCCTTTGTTTACTTCAACTCAACGCTAGGTTTAACCCGGCTTGTCTACTCAAAAGATCTCAGCGATGGTGGAGATATTAGCGTCCTTGCTAATTTAGACAACCAGCGCGGCGATGCTGGCTTGGCAAACGTGGCAAACTTTTCGGCAAATGACTTTGCCTTGGTTTAATCTTGCTTTCGGGTTCATGCGTTGCCAATGATGGCTGCGGTGCAACTGAAACGAGTGGCACAAGCAGTTTAATCTAAAGCGATCGCATGAATGATGGTATGGATGGGTGCCGTATTCACTCATCCAACCATCAACAGCACTGGTGCCTAAACTGCCGCCATGATGCAGTAGTGTGCGGATGTCACACAAAAATCCATTGTTGTTTAATTTGGAACTACTTGGTTATGAACCGTCAGGTATTAGAGCGTGGAGCGCTTGCTTGCTCCTTCTTAGCCCTTTACGGTTGGTCACAACCATCTGTATCGGAACCGACCCTTTCGCCCTGTGAAACGGCCCCTAACGTTACTGCTACACAAAACGATTGTTTGCAAAAAGCACAATGGGTCGCCATGGGTACGGCTCCAGAACCGCTTATGCGTGAGCAATGGGGCGATCGCCGCCTTAGCCAGCTACCGAAGCCAATAGAAGCCGTCTACAGTGCTTTGCTGCAACAAGGGCAGACATTGGGCGATCGTAATCAACTAAGCGCAGCCATCAATCGCGTGGCGGGTATACCTAAAAATAGCCAGCATTATGAGATGGCGCACCAACTTCAGGAAGACTGGTCACGAGAATTATTGCGGCAAGCAACCAGTGAATGTCAGCAAGCACGTGTTGCCAAAGCCATTGCCATGCTCGACATAATTCCAGCCAGCAGCCAGTTGCACGATCGTGCGGTTGAACTTCGACACCGATGGAGTAAGCAAGACAACCTACTGCAACAGGCGATCGCATTTAAACGAACGGGTGACTGGCAAGGTGTCATCGACGCGATCAAAGCCTTAGAGGGCACACCGATGTATCAAAGCCTCCCTGTTCAAGAACTGCTGCAAAAAGCCATGACGCAGCTTTATACTCCAGATGCAACCCTGCTACAAGTGGCAACGGAAGATTTGCCGACCCTGCCACCATCCCTTGCCCTCCCAGAAGTAATTTCTGCCGTGCCGCAGAAGAAACGACTGTAAACCAGGACTTGTAGAAATAACTCCCTGGCTCCTAGTCTGACCTGGTACAAAGAAGTCGGGATCCGGTTACGCCCAACCCTTAATAACCGATTGAAGCGTCGGCGATCTCTGACACGCTCTAGGCTGTGTTTTAAAACCCTTGATCCTCCCCAACCCTCCTTAAAAAGGAGGGAGCCGAACCATTCAAACTCCCCCTTTTTAAGGTATTAATATACTTGACACACCAAGCCTAGGCTTTTATATTTTTTCGCATTTAGGGCAGCCTATCATTTGTTCATATAACGCTCAAATATTTCATCAAATTGTTGCTTCAAATTATTGATTGCATTTTTCCTTTTTCGGTCTTCCATAAAGAAATCTGCAATATTTTTTTGAGCGTCTACATCAAAACTCCCATCATTTTTTATCGGTATTTCAATTGTAAATTGACGCATGTTAGCCAATGAAGCCCGAAATGATCTGTTGAACGTTTCTTCTATTCTTCTAACCTCTAATGCGTACAGTATATATTCAGGAAGAATTGAAGAATCAATGATCTGTATAGTGCCACAGTGATCAGTTGTTGCAAAAATTTGACCGGATGGAATTAAGTTAAAATTAAAATTTCCATCAATACCATACAAAATAGATGGGCAACTAAAATCTTCTATATTAGTTTTTGATACATAACCAAATGGCTCAAAAACATTTGCGCTATAGGCTGATATTTCTCCAGCCAATACGGGTAAATCTTCTTTTTTAATTCTTTTACCATTAAACAACCTAAATAGTGAAGTATCTCCAAGAGTAACGCTTTTAGTTTGGAAGTTTTCAGTATTTTGCTGCTCTACAAATTTCTCATAATCCTCCAAGCTTGTATTAAGCCCTGCTAGAAGCTTATCCATCTCAGGTTTTTGGGCAATAGATGGGGATTCCTTAATACCTGCGGATACTAACTCTTCTTGACTCCACCATCGATTTATGACCCAATGCGATGACTTTTGAAAATTATTAAATTCCTGAATTTTACAGCGTGGAGATTCTTTCTCTAGGATTTCTTTTGACAAGCTCTTTGTTGCAAGAAAAACTCTAAATAGTTTTTCCATTTGAGGTAGATCATCTTCATTAATCTCTTCTCGCTTTACACTTGTAAGCCGCTCACCAATATTAGACACTAAATAAGTAAATACAGGTTCTTTCTGTATATCACTAGGTTTATTTTTCTTTGTTATGACAAGAATATAAGTATGTTCAGAGTTTGCAAAGAATGTTCTTGCAGGCAAAGAAACTATAGCGTCAAGATAGCATTCATGTAGTATGTAGTCTCGAAGTTTCTTTCCCCCAACTCTTCCTAAAATCCCGTCAGGGATAATCAAGAATGCTCTTCCACTTGTTTTTAATGATTTAACAATCCATTCAATTGATAAACCTTCTAACCCTAAAGCATTGATTGGGTACTCATTTGCAGTATGCCTAGTATTCTTAATTTCTTCCTTTATGATACTGGAACCACTTGTAACATAAGGTGGATTGCTTAAAATCAAATCATATTTCTTAGACTCTTCTTTAATAATGTGACCAAAAGTTCCAAGGTTATCTTTAAATAGGCGAAAAGTATTGTTGAAAATATTAGAAAATTCTTTTGTGCACTTGGGATTAGAAAAGAGTAATTCAGTAAGATATATCAACATATTGGCTTTAGCTAATATGATTGTTCGCTCATCATCTCTCTCAAATCCTTTGTCAAATCCGTGCAACACTAATTCTGTGCTAATTTTTCCATCTCTATCCGGGTAAAAAGAGTTTTTTATGCTATCATTCAAATTTAGGATTTCCAAGAGAAATCCTCCTACCCCGCAAAAGGGATCGCAGATTCTTTTACCAGAAAACGAGAAGCTTGGCTCATCAATTCCACTCATTTTAATGACAGACTGAATGACTTTTCGTGGTGTAAAATACTGCCCTAGTGCCTCTACTTCCTGCTTAAGAAAACTTTCGTAAAGCCTTGTCTTGAATTGCTTATCAATTGTGGTAAGACTCCCAAACTCTTCACTATATTTTTGTAGATGCTCTAGAGATCGCTTAAATAGAATAGATTGAGAAAGATTAGCTTCTCCTTTTTCTGTTACAAAAATTGTTCCATTGATAATTGTAGTTCCATCTTCTCCATGAGGAAATAATTTATGAATTTGGAGTCTCGTATTTCTAGCGTAAAATTCTAAAGCTTCCTCTGGATCTCTTAATGCTTTTTGATAAATACTATTAAAAGAAGTATCTTCGCTTAAGATATGAAGGTCGCTTAGAAACTTAAATATAAAAAGCTCAACAACATTATAAAGACATTTAATTGGAGATTTACCAGTCGCTACCCAGATCGTCTGCCAAAGCCTTGTCGCTAAAGGTGTTGGATCGATAAGCTTGGTGCTACGAATCATAGAAGATGAGGCATTTATAGATGAGTCAATCTCATCTATAAGGTATTCTATCGTTGTTGTGCTAGAAACTGATATTGGATTAAAAACGGTTTTGATTTCATTCCCCTTAGAATCTTTGATATTTTCTCCATTAAGGGCATTAATCCAAAAAGATTTAGTTCCATCTGTAATAATTAAAATTTTGCAAAGAACTTTTGCAACCTTAATTTCTTGCTTAAGCACTTGAGCAGAATTAATTACACATATCATTCGATTTGATATAGCCTGAAATAACTAGGGTAAGAGGCACCCAAAACAGCAGGAGAGTGAGAGAGCAATGCGCTTAGTCAGAGATTTAAGTCTGGAGACGCAAAAGATACTCAAGCGAATTTATCAAGACAGTCAACATCATCTTGTCAGGCAACGAGCCCAATGCATCTTATTGAGCTTTCAAGGCTGGAGCCTGTCGCAATTAAGGCAGTTGTACGGCATTAGTCGCAAAACCCTGTACACTTGGCTCACGCGCTGGGAAGATGAACGGCTAGTAGGGTTATATGACCGCGCTGGCAGAGGCAGAAAAGCCAAGTTAAATGACGCGCAGAAACAACAGGTACGAGCGTGGGTGCAAGCCGAGCCTAAAAATCTCAAAAAAGTTTTGAGTCAAGTTGAAGCAGCCTGGGGAATTCGTATCAGTAAAGACACGCTCAAGCGAGTGCTGAAACAGTTTGAGATGCGCTGGCTGAGAATGAAAAGAGGATTGGCTGGCAAGCCTGATAGTTGGGAGTTAGAGGTCAAGCTAGAACGATTAAAGCAACTGAAGGAACAGGAGAAGCAAGGAGAAATTAGCCTGAGATATTTAGATGAAGCAGGCTTTTCGCTCGTGCCTTCAGTTCCCTATGGTTGGCAAGACAAGGGCAGCAGAATCACGCTTAAAAGTCAGAGCAGTCAGCGATTAAACGTTTTGGGTCTCCTCAATACTCAGAATGAATTGGTTGCCGAGGTTTATCTAGGAACGACTCGCAGTGAGCGAGTGATTCGCTTCCTGGATCAATTCAGTCAAACTCTAGAGCAGACAACCGTAGTTGTCCTGGACCAAGCCTCGATTCATACCAGTGAGGCGATGATTGAGAAATTAGAAGAGTGGCGAAAAAACAAACTGGAACTCTTTTGGCTACCGACTTACTCGCCCCAATTCAACTTGATTGAAACTCTGTGGCGCTTCATGAAATACGAATGGATAGAAGTGGCTGCGTATCAAGATTGGAAAAGTTTAATCGCGTATGTCAAAAAAGTGCTAGGCAAGGTAGGAACTGAATATGTAATCAATTTTGCATAAGTGCTTAATAGCTTTTTGAATATCGGTATCCGAACTTAACTTACTTGGCTGTTTATATTCAATTACTGCTTTAACTTCACCATGATAAAGTAGTAGTCCATCTGGCTTTTTCCTTTTTAATTCTTCATAACTTTTTTTAGGAATAATTTCATGTCTTTTCAACTGATCAAGTGTAGTTGCCCCAAGCTTGTAATAATCATATTTACCAATTTTTTGAGGCGTTGTCTGTAATAGCTCTTCACTCATGTAGTTTTACCCTGTTATCGTATATACTAAGTTTTGCTTTTAAATCAGATATATATTGTGGCATGACCGCCTCTACTAGTTTTACTCAATATCCAACATAATAAAGTTGCAGTTATAGTAAGAATTATAGTCTAGGTGGACTATCTTCCATGAGCGTTCCAGTCTTAACAGAGAACGGCTTGCGGCATTCTTTGTTTTTAAACTCCCAGATTTTACGGGTATTTATAAAACCCACTCTTAGGCATTTACAGTGAGGACAAGTCACACCGTCAATCCATCGTAACTGTGTAGCAAATTGATGAGCCACATCTGAATCGCTAAAGAAGATAATTGCTTCTTGTAGAGTTTGAGGTAATTTAATTGAGTTCATACAAATAATATCAGATAATTAAACTTCTATATTTTAATTATCTGAATATCATCTGTAGTGTGTCAAGTATGTTAGTACCCTCTTTAAGGGGGATTTAGGGGGATCACCAAGAGTCAAGACAACGACCCAAAGGTTTTAAAACACGCCCTAGCTCTTATCGGGTAGGGCTTTAGAAAACTCAACCCCAAACAGTCGATTTAACACAGTCACTGGATCGGTTTGGGGTAGGCTCATCTCAACAAAAAGGCTGTGCGCTAGCTGTAACTGAGCAGCGCTGTATTGCCTCTGGTTTGAGGTCTGGGAAACTGCCAAACTCAAGTCATGAAACCACCGCACTAGAACTGGCAAGGAGTTTTCAAACGCGATAGAGGCTGGATCGCTCGAAAAGCGTAGAATACGCCGTTTGAAATGAGCATTTATTAAAGTATGGGTAGTGCCCTCCTGGACTACTTCCCAGCGTGATTGTGGCATGGCTTTCTCGCTCCAGCTAACCCAGAGGCGCATCCGTTTCAAAATCGCGTCTGTATCGCTGCGCTTGGACAAACTGAAGGTCAGCCATTTGGTGGTTGGTAACTCAAGCACTCGACGGGTTGTTTGAGGCACCGTAGACACACAGTCAAAGGGAGGCTCGATCGCAGTCTGTAAAGGTTGAACCGAGATGATGGGTTGCTTCAATCGATCGAGGAGAGCCGCAGGTTGGCTGGAAAGCAAACGATCGGCTGGATCAGCTTGAGTGTGGGAAGCGGTAAGGAGCTTTGTTGTTGTTGCCGTAACCGAGGCAGAAGCAAATGGTTCGTGCAGCACAGTTAAAGCAGGTAAAGGTGTTATGGGCGTAACATCCCAGCGATAGCGATCGAGTCTGCCCCCTTCGTGCATACAAGTAGGAAAGGGGTAATCTTGTTTTGCGATCGGCTGATGGGTTTTTGGATCAAGGTATTCCAGGTGTAAATGGATCGCGGGCGTATCGTTTTGCTGCTTATCAAAGGTATAGTCAGGCGGCGGTGGCTCCAGACAAAGTAACCGTACCAGTTGTTTGACAGCGGGATTTTTAGAATCTTGCAACTGAAAAACATTGTGAGGCGAGCTAAAGACCAGCCGTCCTTCAGCATCCAAAAAGTAGTCGAGCGTACAACCTTGAGGGACGTAGAAAAGAGTGCCAATGTAGCGATCGAGTTTGGGCTTGCGTCGTCTCAAGTAGACGTAATACTGGTTTGGGTCACTCAACCCCTTATTTTGATAGCCATAGTCTTTCTTCAGCAATAAACGAGTCTGTTGGGTAGGCGCGATGCTACGGCGATGACGATCGCCAATTTCTCGCAGCCCAAATTCTAGAATCGTTTGAATCTGATCGGTTTGAAGTTGGGTCATCAAGCGACGAATTAAAGCTACTTTTGCTGTAGCCTTAAGTTGACTCATCTGCTCAATAAGGCTGTCAACAGGGATTAATTCGTTTGTTAAAGAAACCTCTGCCTCAGAAAACAGTGACGAGCCTAAGGACTCAGTCAATGCATTTGTATCCGCTTGAGGGAGCGATGGAACATCCCCCTCATTCACAACTGGAACGGGAACTTCACGACTCATGTAAGGAAAAGCAAGGGGCTTACAACACACTTTCGGCAATGCGACTGGGTGAATTTAGCTAACCCAAGAGACTCGATTGCAATGGGTTCATTCTATCCCAAAAAAAATCGCAGGTTGCTCGTTCCAATGAAAGATTGTGCGAAGCAATGCCAGGTTTCCGTTAAGAGTTGACGATAGGCACTTAGCACACAACAATTTACAGCTTGATTGCAATTGGCGCTGTAGACAGAATAGAGACAGCTTCATCGTTTGAAGTAGACTCTTTGATTTTTAGTTGGGCTACTGGGCATTTTTGATTGAAAAAAGCTGGGGAAAGCTCTTAAGCGTGCCCGATCGCGCCAGGTCAGGACACTGCTGAAGTATTGTCTGATTAAGCGCTTCACACTGCTGCAACTCTGCCTCCGCCTGTTTACGATCGCTGATATCAATCAAAACACCATCTAGCCACAGTAAATTGCCATGCTGATCAAAAACGCCTTGTTTGCGTTCAGAAACCCAACGGATCTGTCCATTCGCATGAAGCAAGCGATACTCGATCGAAGAACGGTGACAGTCTAAAACAGATTGAATCAATGAGTCTTTAAGGAGCGAAATATCGTCTGGATGTACGATGCCGAGAAAAGACCGTGCCTGATTGTTGACCAATGCAGCGGCTGGATAACCTGTGATCACTTCAATACCATCGCTGATGTCTGTCATGGTATAAACAGCATTGCATCGAAAGGCAGCTCCAGGAAGATTAAGTACCAGCGATCGAAACCGTTCCTTGCTCGCATTAAGTTCCAGTTCTAAACTTTTGCGATCGGTGATATTGTGTCCGCTAATCATGACGCCTTCACTATTTGATGTGGAAGGAAAGCGTTGCCCTTGGATATAAAGCGCCACCCATCGACCCGTTTTGGTTCTCCACCAGCATTCAATTTCGGTCTGGTGAGGCTGAACAGCGCTTGACCATAACTGCAACGCCAGCTCAAACTCATTGAAATGATTGGGGTGCAGTAGTTCTGTAATATGACGACCCAGCAACTCTTCTTCCCGATAGCCTAAAAGCTGTTCAACTGCTGCACTAGTGTAAATAATCTGTCCGCTATTGCTGGTTTGGATAAACAAGTAGGGGCTATTTAAGATCAACGCTTGCCACTTTGCTTCTGTCCTAACGAGCGCACTGTAAACCTTGCGGCGTTCTGTAATGTCGTCCAACAGACATTCAAAATAGCACTGATGTCGATCGTCACATTTTTCTACCAGAGAAACGCTGACGTTAACCCACACAACATCATTATTTTTAGTGACCAACCGCTTTTCAACTGTATAAGAATGGATAGCTCCATCCAGCAACTCTTGCCTCAAAACTGCGTCAAGCAAGCAATCGCTTGGGTGCGTTAGCGCATCAAATGACAAGACATCACGCTCATTTGTTTTCAATAAGGCATGAAACTTCGGATTGCATTTGATAATGGTTCCATCCTGCTTAACCAAAGCTACGGCTAGACTGGGATGCAAAGGCAACGCTATCGCCTTCTCGTTGCGCTCTGGAGCCTGACGCATTAGTTCTACACACTCGCTTTTTTGAGCCATCAAGAACATTGAATGCGACTCTTGATTAAAATGCAGGGAACATTCAATACTGGTTTGACCGTCATGGGTTTTAGCGAGAAAGTTAACTGTTTCCCCTTGTAAGGCGCGCTCCCAAAGATTGGTTAGTAATGCTGGTGGTGTTGACGTTGAGGAAAAATAGTTTAAGAAAGAAAGGCACTCAGTCTCTGCTTGTAGCAAGGCTACAAAGCTCTGACTGGCATAAATTGTCTGTCCATGCTTGTCGTAGATACAAAGGGGTGCAAGCGCTTGCTCCAAGCATTCTAAGGCTTGATGAGACTGAATGCCGGGAAGATTCCACAAAGCAGAAACCATACACAGTGTATTCCTTTCGTTTCGGATAGAGCGATGTCAAGGCACGCCTACTGATTTACAGGCGCTAGGTTAGTGGCGATCGACTCACAAATGATTGCTCACTATCGACGTTTGAATGGATACACCCATAGAATTGGGTAGATGTGGCTTTTGCATAGGGGCGCTGATGCTGTAAGAACATAGACGCTTGAAGCCTTTGCATTACCAGTCATTGATCTCTACCCTTACTGCTGCTAGTCAATTAACGATCGACTTCAGACACCCGTCTAACGTTATTGGTGTTGAGCCTGCTTCGTCACACTGATCTTGCCGTTTGATTCAGTCGCTCTTATAGTCAAACATTTCTGCTTTACTGGATCTGTAGGATATGATTGTTTAGAAATTGTCACAACAGTCGCTTTCTGTGTGCCAGTCAGCTTGTGTCTGCACAGTCAAAAACTAATTGGAACCTGCCTACCATGTGCGTTCCAATTAATCAAAGACCGTTTGTTGGGTTTCGTTCTGACCTAAAACGTGGACACTGGTAATTATAGGCACTATAATTTACAGGAGCGTCTGACCATCAATTGCGCTGAATGCAAGCAAGTGATGGTAGGCAGAGGCTTCATCTACCGTCGCGGCATCCTTCGTTCCCCTTAATGTGCATCGGCTTGCACACAGATATTTCAACCATTAGCCTTGAAACATAGTGTTTCCCTTGTGATGGGCGATCGCAGTCGTCACTGTAAAAAGTTTTTAGACATTTGTTTGAAATTGCAGCCATCTTCATTTGAAGGCAAACTGCGATCGGCTGAAGGACTGCCTGATTGCACACCCTTAACGCCTGCACAGTTTTGCCAGCACATGAAAAGAGCAGTTAATGCTGCCAGAAAGTCTGCTGTTTCTTAAATGAAACAGTGTAGACCTTATCTCACAAAAGGTTGAATTTGCATGATTGGTCAACTCTTGACTGGACGCTATCTCATCCTGGAGAAGTTGGGAGCAGGCGGATTCAGTGAAACGTATCTGGCGCGCGACAAATACCTTCCCCATCACCCCTTATGTGTTGTCAAAGCGCTGCAACTGTCATCGAATACACTGTCGCTAGAGACCGCACAGCAGTTGTTTGAGACGGAAGCGCGGCTTTTAGAGTCGCTGGGGCAACATCATACTCAGATTCCAACCCTGTTAGCTTACAGCCATGAACACGAGCAATCCTACTTAATTCAGGAATATATTGAGGGCGAAAGCTTGAGTAAGTGGCTTGCTCGCGGTAAGCACTTGACAACCCAGGCAGCGATTAAAATGCTGTCAGAACTGCTGTCGATCCTGACGTATCTTCATGCTCATCGCGTGATCCATCGTGATATTACGCCAAGTAATGTGATTCGCCGTCAACGGGATGGAAAGCTGGTGCTGATTGATTTTGGTGCGGCTTGCCAGCTTCCAGAAGCAAGCGATACTGCTGAAAGTCATGATCACCCTTTGGCGATCGGGACTCCAGACTATATGCCAGATGAGCAGCATGCAGGCGAAGCGCAGTTAAATAGTGATCTGTATGCGCTGGGCGTACTGGTGATTTATTTGCTTACCGGAGCGCACCCACGTCAGTTTCAACGCGATCTCGTTTCGGGACAATTAGATTGGCAACGTTATTTGACTGAGCCAGCGATCGATCCAGGCTTGGTCACCATACTCAATCGGATGGTGCAGATTGATTTTCGCGATCGCTACCAGCAGGCAGAGGAGGTGTTGGCAGACCTGCACACATTGCCACTCAAAAAACATTTTCGCCAACCCACGATCGCCACCTGGCAAGGCTTTGTGGTACAGCGTTTACTGCCAGCCGCAACAGGCGTGCTGCTAGGGGTCGTTGGCATCCGGTATGTTCAGGTGCAAGGGCTACAAGCTGAGTCATGGTTTAGCCAGCTCAGTCAGCGTCTTTATCCATCCAGTGTGCATCTAACAATGGTGCGTGAGGTCTCCATGCAAGCTAGTGTCGAGCGGCTAATGGTTGCGCCCAATAACCGTGCCTTCGTGTCCGCAGGGTCAGATCATGTTTTGCATGTGTGGTCATTGCCGACTGGAGCGATGCTCAACACCCTGTCCCGGCATACAGCGACAGTCACGGCCCTCAACATTAGCCGAGACAGCAAACTGATCATCAGTGGCGGCCAAGATGGCACGGTTTATCTTTGGGATGCCCTCTCTGGGCGTTTTCTGAGAGCCTTTGAAGGTCATCGGCAGCCTGTAACAGCCGTTGCCATTAGCCCCGATGGCAGTACTATTGTCAGCGGTTGTAAAGAAGGCAGAATCCGCCGTTGGGATGTGCAGACGGGCATTCGGATGCAGTCCTTGGAACTTGCCGATGGTGAAGTAACCGCACTGGCATACGGTACAACCTCCGATCGCCTCATTAGTGCCAGCAGCGATCGTGCACGATCGCTACGCCAAATTCAGCTTTGGGATCTCAACACTGGCACCCTCTCTCGATCGTTTGCCGGACATACGGCAGCGATTGAAGAGTTGCAAGTTGCCGATCACCACAAACTCTTTAGCGTTGGCAAAGATCAAGCACTGATGTGGGATCTCAAGCGCGAAGAGTTAGCGACGGTGTTCCCCAAAAACTCAGCCAATGCGATTACGGCTTCATTCCATAACCAGCAGCTTGTCACTGTGCATGGCAACGGCAGCCTCAGAGTTTGGATGCAGAAAGCTGGACAGCTAGTGCAAGGCGAGTCGAGTGCCCTGGGGCAAAATTTGGGCGTAGCACTCAGCCCAGATCACCGCTATCTCGTCAGTTGGCATGTCGATCGACAGTTGCGCGTCTGGCAGCTTCATGGCAATGATATCCGCTGAAAAAGCCCCGTTCAACAACCCGCTTGATGGAGTTTCAACGCTCACATTTAGCAACGTCCATCTAAAAATCAACCATTTCCACATGAGGTAAAACCGATGCTGCATAATGTTCCAGAGAAAACCATGCACCGTGTTCGCTGGTTATTAACAATTGGTTGGCTGGTGCTCATAGCCTCGCTGCTTTATGACCCACTAACACCGATGTGGACTCAGCCAGATAATTTGGCAAGTCCCTTTCGGATTGATCCCGATCGCTGTATCAAAATCCGCGATGCCTGTATGTCGCAAGAACCCTTTGCGATGGGCGCACTCATTTGGTGGGCAATGATTGTGCCGACTGGAATTTTCATCTTATTAGTGCTTGGGCATGAGTTTTGGCGGCGCATTTGCCCGCTTTCCTTCATGTCTCAAATTCCTCGTGCTTTGGGCATTCAACGGCGACGTAACGTGCGCGATCCATTGACGGGGGAGGTACGTCGAGAACTGGTGACGATCGGTGAAAACTCGTGGCTGGGGCGAAACCATCTCTATGTACAATTTGGACTGTTTATTCTGGGTTTGGGACTCCGTATTTTATATGTCAATTCCGATCGCGTGGCTCTGGCAGGGTTTCTCATTGCTAGTATTTGCTGTGCCATCCTGATTGGCTACCTCTATGCCGGCAAAAGTTGGTGCCATTACTTCTGCCCCATGGCTCCGGTGCAACTGGTCTACACAGGTCCACGATCGCTCCTGGGTAGCCAAACCCATCAGGCACCAAAGCCAGCCGTTACCCAATCTATGTGTCGCATGGTTGATCCACAAACTGGCAACGAACATAGCGCCTGTGTGAGTTGCAAAACGTCCTGTTTTGACATTGATGCTGAGAAGACATATTGGGCAGAGTTGCGTAAGCCGGGTCGGCGTTTGGTGCAATATGGCTATTTGGGCATGGTGATCGCGTTCTATTTGTATTACTTTCTCTACGCTGGCAATTGGGATTATTACTTTACAGGCGCATGGACGCACGAGGCAGATCAACTTGCCAAGGTCTTTGACACCGGTTTCTATCTCTACGGCTATGCCATTCCCATCCCAAAAGCGCTGGCAGTGTTTATCACCTTCGGTATTTTGATTGCCATTACGTTTATCTGGGGAGTCGTTTTAGAGAAACTTTGCCGCACTTACATGACTTGGGGCGGTCGCCCCGTCTCAGCAGAGCACGCCCAACATCTTGTGTTTACTTTATTTACAGTCATTTCATTTTGGACGTTCTTCTCTTACGGTGCCCGCCCTTCATTGAATCGGATGCCGTTGTACCCCTTACTGGCATTCAATGCGCTCATTGTAGTAGTTGGTTCGATGTGGCTCTACCGCACTATCCAGCGTACTTACATTCAGTATGAACGTGAACATATGGCAATTAGCCTACGCAAACAACTGCACAAGCTTGATCTTGATCCCACATTGTTGGATGGACGCTCGATCGATGAGCTAACGCCAGATGAAACTTACACGCTTGTCAAAGTGTTGCAGGGCTTCTCGCAACAGTTGCGGCTACACACTTACATCGGCGTAGTGCTGGATTTGTTGGAACAGAAAGCAACAGATGGTTCTGGTAGTTTCGAGTTCTGCAAGAAACTCCGGCAAGACCTGAAACTTAAAGATGCCGACCACTTCACCGCGCTTGAAATGATTGCAACAACGCATCCATCGCTCTTAGCGTCTCGCACGCAGTCTTCTGCCCACATTCATGATGCTGTAACGCTAGCGAAAACGATCGCCAGACAGCGCAAACCATCAACGGGTCATCGAGTCGATCGCTAGTGGCTGCAATGAGCCTTCGGATAGTGCCACCACTCAATCAATCCACACGTTTTGCAAAGGAGTCTACACACTATGTTGACCTTAAAGTCAATTAATTTTGAGCAGCAGCAATTTCAAAGTCATCAGCTAAAGCAAGCTCATCCTGAAAAGATGGAATGGCTGCTGGGACGCAGCTCTGCCTGCGATTTAGTGCTGCCCAATCCAGAGGTTAGCCGCGTGCATGGGCAAATTGTCTATGTGGATGACGTTTACCACTACATTGACGTGGGCAGTAGCGGTGGCTCGTTGCTGAATGGCAAAAGCGTACTGGCAAACGAGATGTGTCCACTGCACATGGGTGACATTCTTCAACTAGGGGAAACGTTTCTCCATCTTGAAGCGTTAACGCCTCCTTCCTATAGTGGCGGCGCTGATGGCTTGGAGACGTATCCTCCTGTTTCGCTGCCCGAACAACAATGGGCGGGTGAAGATTTGCAATGCCGTTGCTGCCGCATTGTGGATGAAACGCCTGATGTGAAGACCTTTTGCTTTGTTGCAGAGCCACCTGTGTTGTTTAACTACAAGCCTGGTCAATTTGTGAATCTGGCGATCGAAATTGATGGTCAGCCTGTGATGCGATCGTACTCCATTTCATCATCGCCTACCCGCCCCTATCATCTGAGTTTAACCATTAAGCGCGTGCCGTCACCGCCAGATCAGCCAGATCTGCCTGCTGGCTTAGTTTCTAACTGGCTGCATGATCATCTCAACGTGGGCGATCGCGTCAAGTTGATGGGTGGATCAATGGGACATTTTACCTGTTTACCCCATTTACCACCCAAACTCTTGCTGCTTTCGGCTGGCAGCGGCATTACACCGATGATGTCGATGTCGCGCTGGATGCAAGATACGCTGACCGATTGCGATGTGATCTTTCTCCACAGTGCGCGCACACCCGCAGACCTTATTTTTCGTACAGAATTAGAAACCATCACGACTCAACTGCCCAATTTCCATCTAGCCGTTACCCTGACACAGCCGCCGCAAGGTAACGCCTGGATGGGTTTGACTGGACGTATTTCTGAGTCACTACTAAAGATGGTGGTGCCTGACTTGCACGATCGTGCGGTCTATGTTTGTGGACCCACTGGCTTTATGGACAGCACTCGTCTCTTGCTGGAATCCATGAACTTTCCCATGCAGCACTATCAAGAAGAGAGCTTTGGTGGCAAAAAAGCAAAGCCAACGACACGAGAGCTAACCGCTGCTAAAGCCTGGATATCTGAACCAGAAACCGTGATCCATCCTGAGAAGAGACATCCTGCCCCAGCCGCTGCCAACGCTGTGTCCATCGTTCACTTCACACAATCAGAGCGGCAGGTGGAAGGAGACGACACTGCCTCCATTCTGGAACTTGCTGAACAAGAAGGCATTCAAATCCGTCATGCTTGCCGCGTTGGTGCCTGTGGTGCATGTAAAATTCGTGTGCAAGGAAACGTGCGGTACGATGCTCCACCAATGGCGCTTACTGCTGCTGATCAGAAGGCAGGCTATGCGCTCGCGTGTGTTGCCTACCCTAATGGATCGGTGGCGATCGATGCTTAGGAATGAGAATTCAAGCACACCAAATTTTGTAGGATGTGTGAGGCGCGTCACGCATCAACTCCGGGCTTTGATGCGTAACGCGACGCTTTTCTGCTATGCCGAAACGGCTATACGGCATCCTACGCAGAATGACAGGTTATTTAATCCATGATCCTAAGTGGGGAGTGGAGCGGTGAAAGAGGACAAGAGGGAATGAAGCAGTCATTCCTACAAACTGAGTGACGGAGGGGCAGCTTTTTGGGGTTCATCTTGCATCGTTCTGCCCTGATGACGGCGTAACCGCTTGTTCAAGCCTTGCCAAACCACCTGACCCACAATGTAGGGTTGAAACAAGGCGATTAAGGGTTTTAGCAAATGCAGCACTTCCATAAACGTACGATGGACTTTGGCTTGATCAACCACTAGTGCCATCACCTGATCCAAATACCAATTGACAAACCAGGTCGCTGCATTCATGGGTTTGCCTTGCATATTGTGGTAACGATAGTCTGCACCTGTTGCCACCAGCCAAGCCTCCTGATGCGCCTTAGCTAATTGTTGTTGCAGATGGCGGGTGTGGTGGTTGAGCCGGTCGATCGCATCGTGCTGCTGGAAGCATTGATCTAACACCACAGCTTCTAGTGCCGCCACAGTCATCGCTTGTCCATAAGTGGGATTCAGGGAGCAAGCCGCATGTCCCACCACAAGAAAATGGGCAGGTGCATGCAAATGACGCTCATAATGGCGCAAGCGATTCTCATTGCCGTAGTGGGCATAGATCGGCGACAGGGGTATGCTTTGTTCAATCATTGCTGCCAGCAGGGGCGTAGGCAGACTGCGAGCAAACGCTAAAAAGCCAGCCTCATCACTCGGAGGATAATCATGATCGCCGCCAACCAAACTGATAATCCAACGTGTGTTATTGGGATCGGAGCGATCGCCCTCAATCGGGAAAATTGCACCACCGCGTTGTCGCTGAGGCGGAGCGGGTGGCACAAACACTAGCTTCCAATCGACAGCCACATCAGCTGGCGGTTGGTAGAGGCGAGCAACGTAGCCCACAAAGGCATTGACTTCTGTTTCAGGGGGTGGCTCATAGCCTAAAGCCTTCAACCATTGCGGCGCGTGAGACCCTTTGCCACTGGCATCTACAATCAGGTCGGCATAAAGCTCCTCAAGGACTGGAGCAGTGGCACCAACCTGCCGCTGCAGCGACACCCCGACAATTTTTTGGTGTGCTGCGTCGGTTAGCAGTCCGGTAACGATCGCTCCTTGCAGCCATTGCACCTGAGCAAAGGCATTTAGGCGACGGCGAATGCCCCAATCTAATAAGTCTCGGCTACAGGTAAAGAGTCGCAAATCGGAGGCACATCGGGTCGTCCATCCAGCAGCGGTCAAAAATGCCATATCGTTTGTACTGTCTACCTCGATCGCGCCCTCTGCCACTAGTTCTGCTTGAAGCCCTGGAAAGAATTGTTCTAGAATTCGTTGTCCCCGGAGCATGAGGCTATGCGGAAAGTGGGAGTGGGGTACACCCTTACGCGGCGCAGGTTCATCTGGATAAACATCACGTTCCACAATGGTGACGAGATCGAAATGATTCGCCAGGGCACGACCCGCTAATAGCCCTGCCAAACTACCGCCAATCACTAACGCATGGGTCTTGTGTTGCATTGGAATGACCCCTAAACTAAGTAAGGCACCAGGTTAGCTTGCCCTATGATGGCTGATCTTACCGCGCTATCGGGTCAGGCAACAGCACCCTCTGGACACCCTTAATCGTTGATCAGCAGTAATTTTACCATCAGCGGCTAAGAGCAGGTATGGAAATTTGCGTCCTACAAGGCACAACCTAAAAGCAAACCGCGCTGCCCTCCGCCTCTGCAGGAAGCAAGCCATTGAAGGAGAACACCGCGCTAAAAGTGCTGCACATTCCCTTTTTAAGAGCGAGGGAGAATCTCTTTTGCGTCAGTTCTAATTGGGTGTTTTAAGTCTGTTGTTACCTTTGTTGGAAGTGGAAAGCATTTTTGCTAGTGCGGTAGGCATTGCATCGATCGACAGCACATGTTGAACCCCTCCCAGCGCGATCGCCTCTTTAGGCATACCAAACACCACACTACTCTGCTCATCTTGGGCAATGGTGATGCCACCCGCCAAAGCAACATCTTGCATGCCACTAGCACCATCTCGACCCATGCCAGTCAGTAAAATGCCGATTAGCCCGCTGCCATACTGTCGAGCCGCCGATCGCAGCATCACGGTAACGGATGGACAGTGACCATCTACGGGAGCAGCGACTGTGCAAAGAAATTGCCCCTGACAACCAAATTCTAGATGCGATCGTTCGGGTGCAAAGTAAATGACTCCGGGTAAGGGTATCGCTCCCGCCTGAGCGATTTTAATGGGCAGACGACACTCTGCTGCTAACCAGTTGACCAATCCTTGTAAAAAGCCCTCGCTGATGTGTTGCACACAAAAAACGGGCAGTGCCAGGTTTTCAGGCAATTGCGTGAGAAGGGTATAGAGCGCCTGTGGTCCGCCTGTAGAAGCGCCAATGGCGATCGCCTTGATCGCAGAAGGCGACCGAGAGAACGCTATTGGTGTGTGGATGCCTTCCAGTGGTTTGCTTACTTGCTGTGTCGATGGTGTAAGGGGAGTTGATCCTTGTCTTGCAACCGTTGTTTTGGGAGTGTAGCGTCTGAAAACTTTGACTCCAGAAAGCACTTTGATTTTGTTGATCAGCACTTGTCGAAACGACTCATAATCCTGGTCACTGCCGACTTTAAGTTTGGGAAAGATATCCACTGCGCCTGCTTCCAAAAGACGAAAAACATTATGTTCATTCTCCTTAGGATGCACCGATGTGCTGATCACCAAAATGGGACGGGGGAATTGACTCATGACCCGTTGCGTAAATTCCAGACCGTCCATCACAGGCATGTGATAATCCACACAAATAACATCTGGTTGCAAGGCGGGTAGCTGCTCTAGCGCTTCCTGTCCATTGCAGGCTGTGCCAACCACTTCAATATCCGCAGCCGTTGCCAATAACCGCTTTAAAACCGTCAAGACAACAAGAGAATCTTCAACCAATAAAACGCGGATAGGGTGAGTCATGAGTCGTTTTTACTGCTCATTCGTAGCAAGTTTTGAGGGGGACAGCGGTGTAAAAACCGTGATCGTGATGCTTTGTGGCTGTTTGCAGAGGACAAATTACACCAGCCGTTTCAAGGTTTCAATCAGCACCGTTTGATCAAAACTACCTTTGGGAATGTAGGCATTGGCACCCGCTTCGGCTCCTCGCCGTTTGTCCTCATCACTGGCTAAAGACGTAACAAGAATAATCGGTAATTCGCTGTATGCCTTATGCTGTCGTATTTTTGCAGTGAGGGTTAAGCCATCGAGATTAGGCATCTGCACGTCAGACACGATCGCGTCAAAGGTACGAGTTGGCAGTTTGTTCAATGCATCCAAACCATCAACTGCGGTAACAATCTCATAGCCTGCACTTTCGAGAATACGCTTTTCCTGCGTCCGAATGGCGATCGAGTCTTCTACAAGCAGCACGACCTGTTTGCTAGTGGTGGTTTGCACTGCACTGTGAGCCAGCGTAACGATCGCACTCTTTTGCACAGACTTGATCAAATCCTGTGGATTTAGCACCATGCACACCTCACCTGTACCCAGAATGGTGGCACCAAAAACGTTTCGTACCCGTTGCAGCAATTTGCTTTGCGGTTTCAACACCACATCTTGCTCGTCTAACAGGGCATCGATCAACAGCCCCAATCGTTCTTCACCGATTTTAAGGATGATGCAGGGCAAAGAGTGAGCCGGTGTCGGCTGAGGAGGGGTAGAGGGGGAATGTTTGAGTTCCAGTAAATGGGCGAGTTTAACGATCGAAACAGGCTGCTGATCCAGCAGGATTGCGTTACGCCCCTCGATCGCAAAAATTTCATCTGGCTGTACAAGCAACGAGGTTTCCACAAATTCAACCGGAATAGCATAGGTAATGCCATCGACTACTACCAACAGCACATGAGCTGTTGCCAACGTTGTCCGCAACTGGATTTGAAAGGTGGAGCCAGTATGATGCTTTGACTCTACCTGAATCGTTCCTTTAAGGCGATCGACATTGGTTTTCACAACGTCTAAGCCAACGCCACGCCCAGAGACTTCGGTAATGAGGGAACGGGTCGAAAAACCGGGTGCAAAGATCAGCGCTTGGATCTGGCGATCGCTCATTTTTGCCAGGTCTTCTGCACGGCAAATGCCCCGCTGCAACGCGGTATGTTTGATGGTGTCAAGCATTAACCCGCGACCATCATCAGCCACTTCAATCACAATATTGGTGGCAGTTTGATAGCCGCGGAGGGCGATCGTTGCGGTGCGTGGTTTACCTAGATGTTCTCGCTCAGCAGGCGACTCAATGCCGTGGTCGATCGCGTTCCGCAGCAAATGCATTAACGGATCTTTCATTTCTTCAAGAATGTGTTTGTCGGCGCGAGTGTCTCCACCTTCGATGACTAATTCAATTGCCTTGCCTTGTTGCCGTGCCAGGTCGCGCACCATGCGAGAGAACTGTTGAAACAGAGACGATAGCGGCAAAAGGCAGAGGGAACGAATATTTCCTTCCAAGTCTGTGGCAACGCTTTCAAGTCGAGAACTGTCTTCATAGGAAGCCTGTTGCAACTGCTTGAGCATCTGCCCGACCTGCTCCAGTCGCTCTTGATGGCGCTGGTAGTAGCTTCGCGTTTGAGTAAACTGTCCGCTGACCGCATTCCGCTCCAGATCTCGAAAGGCTGTACGGTGGTTAAACGTATCGCGGCTCCAGTCTTCCCATACGGTCAGCAACTCTTCAATATCAACCAGGCGACGATTGATCCGGGTTTTAGTCACGGTTAACTCGCCTGCCTGCGTCATGAGCGTATCGAGCTTTGTCGTTTCTACCCGGATGGTGTTGATGCGATAGGTAGAGGGCGAAGGGGAAGGTGGTCGGAGGACGGCAGAAAAGGGCTGGAAAGGAGTGGCTAAATCTCCTGGGTTTACGCTTGTGTCTCTGGGTTCGTTAGCTTCACTGGCTGCTGTCGCCTCTACTGCCGCTTCCGTCTCTACGGCTTCTACCAGCAGGGTTTTGCCGTTGCCGTTACTGTCCTCTACGATCGCCCGCTCGTCTTCTCTGGGTGCGCCCATCAGATACGCCATAGTCTGGAGCAGATTGACACCTGCCGCTGTACCTGTAATGGCTTCCTGCACAAATTGACAGATAGCGTCCAAGCCTTGATAGAGACGATCGCCCAAGACGGCGGAAAAGGGTGTTTCGCCTCGTTTAACCGTGCCTAGCAGATCTTCAAACTGGTGCGTCAGGGTGCCAATTTCTTTAAGCCCCAACATATTGGCATCACCCTTGAGGGAGTGAATTTCTCGCAGCAGGTTTTCAAGCGTGGCGCTATCGTCTGGATATTTTTCGAGATGCAGTAGATTGGCTTCGATCTGCTGCAAATGCTCTTCGCCAGTGACTTTAAAGACTTCTCGAAGTTCATCATCATCAATAAACATAGACTTAAAATTCCTTAAACGATCGCCTTTAGATTCAAAGCAGCCTCGTTCAGTTTTTGCGTGCCAACCTTGGTTTGAGTAATGCCTGACGCTGTTTGTAGAGCGTTCTGATTGAGCGCATTCATGGCGTCACCCACTTGTTGAATGGCGATCGCCTGTTGTTTCGCCGTCAACGAAATTTGTTGGCTGGTCAGGGCAATGTCATTCACTGCACTGACGATCGTCTCCACCGTTTTACGACCTTCATCGGTCACCATCACGGTCGAGTTCGTGGCGTTTTTAATGTCAATCACCAGCGCGTTAATGCGTTCTGCCGACTTCTTGCTTTGGTCAGCCAGTTTACGAATTTCAGCGGCAACCACGCCAAAGCCTTTCCCATGTTCACCCGCTCTCACCGCTTCAACAGCGGCATTGAGTGCCAACATATTGGTCTGATTTGCCAGGTCGCTTACTAACGTCGAGATGATGCCAATCTGACCCGTTTGTTCACTCAAATGCAGAATCTGATCGGTGATCTGCCCTACCTTCTCACGCAAGCTAGACCCATTGCTGCCGCTATAACCTGTTTGTACCATGTGCCCATCCACGAGGGTTAGCACTTGCTTCGCACCATTGGCAGCGGTTTCTGCTTGCTCTGCCGATTGCCGCGAGGAGGCGCTGAGTTCATCCATCGTGGTCGTGGTTTGATTGACAGAGGCAGCTTGTTGCGTGGTTGTCCGTTCGTGTTGCTCCACCGTAACTGCAATTTCAGTAGAGGAGGTGCTAATGGCATTCACTGCCTGCGTAATCGTACGAGCCACGCTGGACGAAATCACGAGGGCAATACAGGTTGCCAGGATAATTAAGAGAATTGAACCAATAATCAGCGCAATTAAGAGGGTATTCATTGCCGCTTTAGCTTGATCAGTCTGCTTAATTAGCAGCTCTTTCTCAGTCTCTTGCATTGCGCGCGCGACTTGATCCAACTCTTTCACAAATTTAGTTTGCTTACCAAGCTTGAAAAGGGCGATCGCGTCTGCTTTCTTTCCTTGCCGTACCAGTTCCATCATATACTGGGCACCTTCAGTTTTATCGTCGGCACCCTGATCGTAGAAGTTAGCCAGTTCCAGCACACGTTTCAGGCGCTCTTTTTGCTCTGGTAGAACAATCAGGGGTTCAGTCAGCTTGGCGGTTGTTTGCAAGGTTTTTAAATGATCGGCATACTCCTGTAAAAACAAGGCGTTTTCACTCACGAGGTAGCCCCGAAAACTGCGTACGATGACACTTGCATTGGCGTCAATTTCATCGAAATTGGAACGAATCGTCTGCACTCGCTCGACATCTTGAAATGTCTGTGAAACCTGGCTAGCAGTGGAATAAACCAGACTAGAAATGCCTAGAAAAAGAGCTGTCGGAACGGCATACCCAATCAACAGCTTGCTTTTTAGTTTAATATTTGCAAACATTATGTGCTCCTTTGTTCTATGAATTTCGTTCTATGCAGGTTCATTGACAACCAGTTCTCCCTGAGTTAAGAGTCTATGTAAATCTAGAAGAGTTATCATTTTGTCGTTGTAGGCAGCCATGCCGTTTGAGTAAGTTTGACTCTCTATTCGTGCAGCAGCAGGTAGGGGTTTAATAGTGGATGGATGAATGTAAATGACATCCAAAACGTCATCCACTGTAATGCCAGCAATGATGTCTGCAACCGCTACAACGATCGCCTTTTTTGTGTCTGCTGGAGCGGTGTTAAGCATGTGATGTAGCGATAGCAAGGTGATAATTTCACCACGCAGGTTCAAATTGCCAATGATGTAATCTGGGCAGCAAGGAATCGGAGTGACGTTGCTAATATCTGTGAACTCCCGCACAATGGCGGTCTCAATCCCAAAATACTCCTCTCCAATCTTCAATACAGCAAATGACAGCAACCCTGTGAGATCCTGAGTCTCCGATCGCTGCATCAAATTACGAGCACGATCGCGCAGGATGCTCTGTTCTTCTGAAGAGAAGTGTGAAGCAGCAGTAGTGGTCGCCGCACAAGTGCCCAACGCAGCGGATACATCATGCTCGGCTGAAAGCAATGGCAGCGGAGTGGCATGAAACAGGCTATCGACCCGGAGCAAGGTAATGAGATCGTCACCAATTCTGGCTATACCTGAAGTAAATGTTGCTGCATCGTTAGCTGTTTCATAGACATTTTGTGTGCTGATGCAAGTATGATCAATCATCTTTACGTCATGTACTTGATTGACAATGATGCCGATTAAAGCGTCTTGATACTCCAGAAAAATGATGCGATCGCTTAACTGATAAGCACTGGGTTGATGCCCAAAATGCAAATCCAGATCCATAATCGGTACAATGCGTTCACGCAGATTAATGATGCCCACCATATCTACTGGCGCGGCGATCGTCGGTATAAGTTCAGGCAAGAGGACAATCTCCCGCACATGCAGGGTCTCTATGCCATATAGCAAGCCATGTAAACTAAATAATAGATAGGACTGATTTTCCATCTTAACTCCGGTTGAATACAATACCGGAAAGTTGCGTTCAGCAGTTGGTTTAAATGAAACCCTAGACACTCAGTATGAATCAGCTTTTGCTGAAGCAACTGTTAGCTATGTCTCTAACTCTAAAAACTGCTTTTGGCGTTAATTCCTAGCGCTAGTGTTCCCCTAAAGACAGCATTTAGCTATTGTGAAAGTAAATACTTACAAATTTTAATCAAGGAGAAGATAGGAGCAAGGAACAACCAAAATTGATTTGGTCTAAACTTATCTATTCCCTATCAAACCTTAGTTAGACCTAAGATACTGATGTTTCTAAAGCAGATTTCTGCATTAGCTCAAGTGCGGATGCCTGCATTTTTCTTGCTCTCACCCTATCCCCTTCTTGTGTGTAGAGAGAGCTTAGTTCTAAATAAGCGGTAATAGCGGTAGGGTCTAAATAAATAATTCGTTTCAACAGGCTTTTTGCTTGTTCCAGATGATCCTGATCACGAGCAATATGAGCAAGTAGGTAGTAGGGCGAAATGGCTAGAGCATTGATTGCGATCGCTTTTTCGCAGTAATTTTTTGCCTGCTCATTCTCTCCTAAGCTAGCGTGAGCTTGGGCAATTAAATGGTGAAATTCAAATGAGTGCAAATTCTGAGCGATCGCTTGCTGAGCAATTTGAATAGCGTTGCGATAATCACCTTTGCAAAAACATTTTTCTACTTCAAACAGAGCATCTTGTTTTAGCTGGGGGGATATTTTAGAGGGCACAATCATGCTGTCAGATTGAGCATACGTTTGGGCTATGTTTGCAGCTTGCGTAGTTGCTGACTTGCTGTGATCGGTAGCAATAAGCTGCTTCTTTTCCATTGTGCGATCGCAACGCTGATAAACGAAGGATTCAGGAAAGATTTTGGTCTGAAAATGCTCCACTGTTTGACTATATAATTCAGCATGACCCGTCATCAAATAGCCATCTTGACTGAGCGCCCTACTCAGTTTTTTCAACACAGCTGCAATCACTTCAGAAGTGAAGTAAATAAAAACATTGCGGCAAACAATTAAGTCAAAATTGCTGAGATTAATGTGAGGTTCTGGAAAAGCATCACTCACCAAATTGTCTGTGCAAAAGGTCACCATCTTGCAGATTTGCTCGTCTAGTTTCCACTCGTCTCGATGAGCACGAAAATATTTTGCTTGTGTCTCGTTATCCAAAGTACGAAAAGACCAGGAACTGTAAAAACCTTTTTTAGCTTTTGCGATCGCGTCGGCATTAATATCTGTGCCTAGAATGAAAAGATTCCACTCCGCCAGATCCGGAATTAATTGATGCACCAGTATCGCTAACGAGTAAGCTTCTTCTCCCGTAGAACAACCTGCACTCCAGATGCGGAGGGTAGGTTTGGTATGATGCGCCGCTGCATCGCGCAGTCGGTTCCGTATCAGTTCGGGCAATAGTTGCTGCTGCACTAACTGGAACTGTCCCTGGTCGCGAAAAAAATAGCTTTCGCCTGTTGTCAGCAATTGAATGAGTTGTTGCCATTCGGGGTGGGCTTGTCTAAAATCTGTCTTGCCTACATCTAAATGACTGATTAGATGCTGATAATATTGCTCTGTTGATGCCAGTTTAAGTGCTTTCATCCGCACTTCAATCTTCTGCCAGAAGAGGCTCAGGTCTTGCTTGCGAATGTGCAGCCCCGTGTAGCCTTCGATCATTTCCGTAAACTGCTGGGTAATCACATGCGTATCATCGAAAAATGTACATTTCAACCGCCTTTTCTCTCAATCAGTGCGGCAAAGCGGGTGTTGTAAGGAGCTTTCTGATCACTTGACGCAGTTGCTCTGCATCAAAGGGCTTGGTCAGATAGTCTGTTGCGCCTGCTAACCGACCTTGTACTTTATCAAACGCACGATCGCGTCCCGAAACCATGACAATTGGTAGATCCTGAAATTTAGGAATGCTGCGAATGGTACGACAAAAGTCCAAACCATCAATTTCGGGCATGGAGATATCAAGTAATAAAACAGAGATTTTCTCCTGATTAATCATTGATAGCGCATCAATCGCACTCTGGCACAGCAACACCTGATAGTCATCTGATAAGGCTCGTTTAATTAACTCTTGAACCGTGACACTGTCATCAACCGAGAGAATCTTATGGCATACTTGCACGTCAATACACATGGGTCTAACTTCCTTGCTTTAAGATTGTTCTCATTCTTAGGTCGGCGTTATCGGCAGTTGAATCGGAATCTGTAGTAGAAACTCTGTTCCCTCTCCCAAAGTCGATGAACAGCTCAAACTACCACCGTGCTTTTCCACCACGATCTGGTAGCTAATGGATAAACCTAGCCCTGTGCCCTTACCAACAGGCTTTGTTGTAAAAAATGGGTTAAACAGTTTTTGTTTAACATCGTCACTGATGCCAGCACCATTGTCTTGGATGCGAATGGCAATTTGAGGTATACAGGTTAGCTGCTCCTCATTTGAAGCATCGAAATCAGGACAGTGAATGACCTCAGTTTGAATCGTAATGATGGGATCGACGCAATCATCTACAGCGTCGATCGCATTACTCAAAAGATTCATAAAGACCTGATTAAGCTGCCCTGCGTAGCATTCTACTGCGGGTAATTCACCAAACTCTCGCTGAACCTGAATCGCAAGACCCTTGCTGGTTGCTTTCAGTCGGCTTTGCAGAATGAGCAGTGTGTTTCCAATACCTTCATGGATGTTAACGGGTTTCACATCTGCTTCATCTAGACGCGAAAAGTTTCGCAATGACAGCACGATTTGACGAATTCGATCCGATCCCATTTCCATCGAAGACAGCAACTTTGGCAAATCGTCAACGAGAAACTGTAAATCAATCGCGTCTGCTTTTGCTTGAATGCTGCTCTCTGGTGTGGGATAACATTCCTGATAAAGCCCCAGGAGTTCCATTAAATCGCGTACATAGCTTGCGATATATGTAATATTGCCGCTGATGAAATTAACAGGATTATTGATTTCGTGAGCCACTCCTGCAACGAGTTGCCCCAGGCTCGACATCTTCTCATGCTGGATTAACTGAGCCTGTGTCTGTTGCAGCTTTTGTAATGCTTTGACTAAGTATTCGGCTTGGGTTTGGGCTGCCAGAGCTGTTGCCCGTGAGCGAGACAGGAGTTCTGCCTGATCAAGGGCGATCGCCAACTGATTGGTCACTGCCTGAAGCAACGTTACTTCATGCTCCGTCCATTTGCGGGGTCCATGACAGTGGCTGCAAACGATCGCCCCCAACTGTCCTGAATTTGTTTTAAGGGGAAGCAATAGCTCTGAGGTGATTCCCAAACGAGTGAGTTCCGCTTGAGCCTCTACTGTTAGTTCTGTAGTTGTATAAACATTGTCAATTTTTAACAGCGTCTGGCTGGCAATAGCTTTAGTGATTAATGCTCCATATTGATCAGAAAGATCATTTAATAGACTGGGCAAGGCTGGTGTTTTCGCTTCATGGGTTATTGTAGAAGTGAGTTGATTACCGTCAGGCATACACCACAAAAAATGACAGCGATCGACCTTTAATAAATGGCGAATTTCGTCAACGGCAGTTTGTAAAATTGTATTGAGTTCTAGAGAATTGCGAAGCTGATTCGCCAAATTAAGCAAGATCAACTCCTGCTGGCTGAAAAACTCCTGTTCAATAAATTGCTGTTTTAACTGTTGAATCTCGCTTGTTGTTTGCTGAAGTTTGAGCGCGTGCCGCTCTAGCTCTAGTTGTGCCATTACCTGACGGCTCAAAGTCTCCAAACCTCTAAGCTGTTTTTGACTCAGATCACGGGGCTCATAGTCAATAACGCACAGAGTGCCCAACGCATACCCTTCGGCTGTTACCAGCGGCATACCAGCATAGAACCGGATTTTGGGATCCTGGGTGACCAGAGGATTATGGGCAAAGCGCTGATCGGCTAAGGCATCCTTAACAACAAAGCCTGCTGTTTGCTGAATAGCGTGAGCGCAGAATGCAACACTGCGAGGGGTTTCAGTAACCGCTGTGCCTACTCTTGACTTGAACCACTGCCGTTCAGCGTCCACCAGGCTAATGAGCGCGATCGGTGTTTGGCAAACTTCAGCGGCTAGAGCAGTCAGTTCATCAAGAGACGGTGCCGGCGGAGTATCCAGCACATGGTACTGGTAGAGTGCGTTAAGCCGAGCAGACTCAGCATCCAGTTGCAGAACTTGAATATCATCGCTGTGTAACGTCAGTAGCTCCGCTGGGCTTAACCATTTGTCTTGCTGCGGTTTCAAAATTGTGCCAGTCGGCAGTATGCGCTGCTGAAGCAAATCTGCTCCTGATGCATCTCCACTCATTGCCCTACCTTTAACCTATGGGAAGCTGCTCTAATCTGAACTCAACGGCATTGGTTTTACAACCAAGGTTCTACTGACTTTAATTACTATGTTTGCCATTGGATCAGTACTGTTTAGCAAAGATCAAGCGGTCGATCGCTTCAAACCCTTTCTCTGTAGGCAGTCTTAAATAAAAAAGAGTTATTAAGAAAAGAGAACAACATAAATGTTAATTGAATTGTATGGCACTGGTCTTCTGAAGTATAAAGCTTATGTAAATGTCTCTTCAAACCAATCAAAAAAGATTTTTTGGAGGCCTTTAAAGCCTCTTTTGGAAGCATTGAAGCCACCTTTGTTGCTGCATTACGATTCTAAAAGCAATAATATTTGCGTCTGCAAAGTATACATACAGCAGATTTCAGGTTTATGAGGTACAGTAGCAGCAGTTTGCAAACCAGTTTCTTCGATGCTTAGGGTTGACTAAATCCAGCGCCGCTCTCAGCAGCACATCAACCTTGAATGCAGTCGTTGGAGAAAATTGTCGTAAGAAAGCCTTTAATTGTGACCACCAATGCTCAATGGGATTAAAGTCAGGAGAATAGGCAGATTGGTAGAGCACACGTGCGCCAACAGAGGCAATGAAAGGCTCGATTTCTGCGACCTTATGTGCCGGAAGGTTATCCATCACTACCACCGCACCTTGCCATAATTGCGGCAGTAAACACTGTTCGACAAAGACCTTCAAAGCATTACCATCCCTTGAGCCATTCAAGGTCATCACCGCCAACACTTGCTTCAAACTGATTGCCCCGATCACGCTCACCTTCGCGCCTCAGTAAAAGGGCTTAAAGTCATACACTCTAAGCCCTTGAAGACTTCTAGCAGCAGTGCGCGTTAAGCCTAGTAAAACACCCATTTCATCAATGAAAACCAGGTTTTCTGGGTCTACTGGTTGGACTTGTTGCCAATACGCCCTTCTCAACATTTGCATTCTGTCCGTCTGTGCTTGGCTGCTGCGGAAAGTCTTTTTTTTTAAGGTGAGTTTTTGCTTTTGTAAGCGCCGACACATCGTACTCGAACTGACCCATTGCTGGTAAGTTACACCCCAATATTCACAGTATTCCAGTAGGGTCGCGTCGGGATATTTTTCAACCATCGCCGCGAGTTGCGCTTCCGCTCCCTGGCACTGGTTTGCTAAAGGGTGATTGCTAGAATAGGCATAACGTATGAATTTTAGCCTATGAGATGCCCCCACGGCCAAAGTGAACAAACCGTCAAAAATGGCACAGTGAAGTTGCAAGATCAGAGTCTCCGGCGGCGCTACCTCTGTCAAGGTTGCAGTAAACGCTTCAATGAACGGACAAAGACTCCGATGGCAAGGCTGAGAACCCCTTCAATGGTCGTTGCAGCAGCGCTCAACGTGCGCACAGAAGGCTTGGGAGTCCGTGCCACAGGACGTTCGTTTGGCAAAGCACATTCGACGATTGTTCGCTGGGAACGCCGACTGGCAGAGCAAGTGGGACAATGGTCGCCGCCAGCGCCAACGGGTGCAGCGGTCACATTGGAAGGGGATGAAGTGTACACTCGCGTGGGCGAGAACCTTCCCCCCCTGGGCGTCTGAAGGTTGGACGATTCATTTTATTGAACGGGAGACACGCTACTGGGTAGCGGCGCAAGCGGGACCAAAAACGGAGCACTTGTTTGAGCAAGGGACAGTCCAAGCGTGGCAGTGGGCGCAACCTGCCGCCTTTATCCGGTGGTTTACCGATGGCGAACGGCGCTATGGCACTGCCTTATGGAAACTGGCTACTGTGCCACTCACACTTGGGGAGACGCACCCAGACTACCGACGACGGAAAGTATGGCGCGAAGGGTTGGCGGTGGCGATGAAAATCAAAGGGTCTTAAGGGCAAAAACGCGTGGAGTGGGTCAAGGTCGAACCTCCCTTCACGGCAATCAGTGCTGCCACTGAAGTCCATGCCAATCACAATGAAGCCCAGAACAGTGCCTTAAGACGGCGTGCCAGTGCTTATCGGCGGCGACAGAATTTGTATGCCAAGCGCCTAGCAGGCTTACAACGCGTTTTAGATGTGCAACGACTGGTGCCTAATTGGGTGCGTTCACGCTGGGGGCTGGGCAAAAAGACGACTCCGGCAAGGGCAATGGGCTACTGTGAGCAGCCGCTCTCAATGCATAACCTCCTGACGAGTCGTGGATTTCATTGCCTCACCCATTAAGAGACCAGTGCCTGGAGCCTTGCGGACTGCCCAATTCGTCAACCACTACACCACCAGGCGTTTGCACCCCTGCCTTCAGTATGCGGGCAATCAATTGCAGGAATTTCCTGTCTTTAATGCGCAATGCCAGTACAGAGAGAATCTCCTGGTGCGGCATCGTATCGAAAACTGGGCTAAATCCAAGTCCGCCACCCAATGAATCGGTCGTCTCATCAGCTCCTGGTTGAGTTGTCGCAAGGCATCGTGGCAACTCCGCCCTGCCCTAAACCCATAGGAGGTGTCGAGGAACGTCGGTTCATAGATGGCTTCGAGGATGCGTCGTGTCAGCTCCTGGATGATCTTGTCCTCTATGCAACTGATCCCAAGCGGACGGGTGCTCCCGTCTTCCTTGGGAATCTCTACGCGTCGCACCGCTTGCGGGCGATACGACAGCTGGTGCAGTTTTTGGTCCAAGTGCTGGAGGTTGTCCTCTAATGCTTCGCCGTACTGCTCCTTGGTCACGCCATCGATGCCCACTGCCTTTTTGCCATCGAGTGACTCGAAGCAGACTCGCAGATTCTCCACACTGAAGTGGTGCATCAATGTTGAGAAACAGGTCTCTGGCTGTTGGCGTGCCCGTTGGGCTATCCGTTCGACTCCCGGTATCGCTGTTGTTCCACCTCTGAGTGTGGTCAGCATTGCCGTCGAACCGGTGGTTGCCTGTGTCCCCCTTCGCTCCATAGGCGTTACTCTACTTCTTCACTACTATGAGGACATCCGACTTCCCAGCGACCGTTAGGCTTCCTTCCAGTTGTCTGGTTGTACTGCCCTACCCCTGTATCAGAGGAGCCGATGGGGTCTCCCGAGTTCCCAGCTTTGCTTTGGTGACGTGCCACGGTCTCAGACCCCGGTGGACCCTACAGAGCCTTGGTCCTTGCTCCGGCGGTGTTGCCTTCCGTGTTGCACAGCACGTCGGCATCCACATGTCGGTTATTTCGGGGCTCTATCCCTTCACGCTGACGCATTGCAGCCCATCACCTCCTTGTGTACGCTTCGCTGACACCGTTACCGCTGTCAACGCAACACTCAGTACCTGGTGCCTGACCACGGCTTCCAGGACTAGGACTTTCACCTAGCTAACAAAGCCGAGCTTTGCTCGGCGCACATGCAAAGAACCTTACAGCGGTTATTGCTTGAGTAAGCCACAGTTTGGTAGCCTAAGCAAGCCTAGCAAAACAGGAAATAGCAGCTCATGCCTGCCCCTTTATCGATTGATTTACGACAACGAATTCTCGCTGACCATGAAGCGAAAGAAGGATCGCAACGACAACTGGCAGAGCGTTTCAAGGTGAGCTTATCATTCATCAGAGATTTGATGCGTCACTATCGGGAAACGAGCACTGTGCAACCCAAACCTCATGGCGGCGGAGCCGTTGCCAAGTTAGGGCAAGGGGAGTTGCTCATTGTTAAAGCCCTAGTCACGGCTCAACCGGATGCCCTCCTCAAAGAGTTGTGTGAACGCTTTGCTCACCAAACTGGGGTGGCGGTGAGCGTCTCGACCATGCAACAAGCTGTGTGCAAACTTAAGTTCAGCGTCAAAAAAAAACACTGATTGCGGCTCAACAAGACACACAACGGGTCAAGGAATTGCGGTTGGCTCATCGCCTGTGGAGTTTCACCATCGACCCTCGGAACTGGGTATTCATTGATGAGACGGGCATGCATCTAGCCATGACACGCTTGCATGGGCGCGCTCCCATTGGTGAACGCTTGTATGACAGCGAGACGCCTGGCGATGGCGGTAAGAACATCTCATTGATTGGTGGCATGAGTCTTGATGGGTTAATTGCCACGATGAGCATCGTGGGCAGCGTCAATACTGACGTGTTCTTGTTCTACATCCAGGAAATCCTGATGCCTCAATTGTGGGTGGGAGCAATCATTGTGATGGACAACTTACCCGTGCATCATGCCTCGGTCGTGCAGACGGCCATTGAAGCTGTCGGAGCAAAAATTGTGTTTTTGCCACCTTACTCCCCTGACCTTTCACCCATTGAGTTATGTTGGTCAAAACTCAAGCAACTGTTGCGCTCGGCTAAAGCTCGAACCAGCGAAGCACTTGATCAAGCGTTAACCCAGATTATCAATGAGTGCATTTCCGCTGATGATACCCTTGGCTGGTTCGCTCACTGTGGCTTATTCATCTGAAAACCGCTGTAAGTAGCGGTCTGGTTAAACTCAGCCTAGATCAGCTTCGCGATGGAGGGGAAAGGCGAAACTGACGGCTACAGTGCAGAAGTGCAGTGCTATAGCGATCGCCACAGCACTTAGGACATTGGGATCAAAGGGTGTGTGGGGGCTTCCCCCCCCAGCCAGGGGTTCTACCCCTGCACCCCGTCCTAACCAGTATGGCTACGGCTATATTTGCTCAGCGATCGCCATCATGAAGGGGCAGCAGGCTTTGTGTTCAACAAGTGTGCCTGAGCAGAGTTCCACCCCACGCTTCTACCGTCTCCACCTTCAAACCTTGAGAAGAAAGCCAGAGATGCATACCCGACTCATCGTCAATCCGACCGCTGGCCCTGCCGAGAAGCCTGAGTTGTTCACTGACCTCGTAGACGCTTTGCAAACTCAAGGCATTGAAGCCGAAATTTGCCCGACTACACCGGATGAGGATGGTGAAGGTCTAGCGGCGGCGGCGGCCAAAGCCGGCGCTAAACTCGTGATTGTGGCCGGGGGCGATGGCACGATCGAAGCCGTAGCGCGGGGCTTAATGCGCACTCAAAGTGTGTTAGGCATTATTCCGCTAGGAACGCGCAATAATCTTGCGGCTAGCTTGAATATTCCCAGCGATTTAACCCAAGCCATTCAGACCCTGGTCGAGGGTGAGCACGAGCAGTTTGATATGGGCAAGGCGAACAATTATTACTTCATGGAAGTGGTCGGTGTGGGTCTAGAAGCCTCACTCTTTCCGTGTGGCGATGAAGTCAAAGAAGGCATGAAGAAGAATTATCTGGTTGCCCTTAAAAGTATCTTCTCAGGGGTCAAAACTTTTTTGCAATTTAGACCACACCGTTTGGTCCTGCGCTTCGACGGCAGACGGCTGCGTCGTCTGCGCACCTTACAAGTCAACATCTGCAACAGCCCTCGCTATGGGGTAGAGTTTGCCTTAGCGCCTGAGGCCAAAATGAATGATGGTCGGCTAGACGTGATTTACATGGATAACCCCTCCAAATGGGAGCATCTGCGCCAGTTCTTTGCAGCCATGCAGGGCGAACGACTGCCCCATGAACGGCTCAAGACTGATCGAGCCTCTAAAATTGAGGTCAGAAGCTATCCACCCTTAGACGTGCATGCCGACGGAGAGTGCTTGGGCACGACCCCAGTCACTGTGGAAGTGCTTCCCAAAGCCCTTTGGATTTGCGTGCCGACGCCTGAGCTACTGACCAAGTTCGCAGACGTAAGCAGGAGTCCGGCGTTGACGCAGCAAACTGAAAAGCCTGAGCGCGCGGTTTTCCCTCAAGGCTGATGGTGTTTTTAGCGCTCGCCCCTGCCGCTCAGTTCAAAGCCCCCCCATTTGGACCAGCCCATACAGGCACGCCGCCAGCCAGATGCTGCCAGCCACCCAGCCACTCAGCACATCGGTCGGCCAATGCACACCCAGATAGACCCGACTCAAGCCCACCCCCAAGGTGAGGCTCGTAGCCAAACTAGCAGTAAGGCCTAAAGGAAGACTCAGATAGTGCGTCAGGTCAGCCGCCAACAGACCGTAGAAGGAAATTGCACTCATGGCATGACCGCTGGGGTAGCTGTAATCCAGCGGCCGTTGAGAAGCGGCCCATAGATCAGGTCGTTGGCGCCGAAAGAAAGACTTGAAGATGCCGTTCAGCAGCCATGAACCGCTCAGCCCGAGCGCCAACACGAGGGCGGCGACCGCCTCATGGCGGTAAACCAGAAGGCCACCGCTCACAATCAGTAGAGGAATGGTAATTTCACCCTGAGCCAGCCAGGTGATGGCTGTCATGTAGCGGTCTAGGGTGGGATTAGCCCACGCTTTGAGAGTCAACAAGCAGGACTCTTCAAACGGTAATAACCAGTCCCTTAAAAGGGAGCGGGCAACGAAAACACCCATGGCTAGGACGATCGCGCCAGCCAGCAGACCCGCTAGCAGAGAGGGCATTAAAGTAATGAGTGACTGGCACAACCAGTCAAGGCGAGTGCTGACTTCTGCCATTGGCAATTTCTTAGGCTGACTGTGTCTTTGCCAACATTGTATGCTGTTCACTGGCTACGTTGCAGCAGTGCTGGTCTAAGACTTCATGAGGGGTCAAGCCGACAAAGGGGTAAAAAAGTGCAACATAGGCTGAAAAGCATTGCTCAGATTGAGTTTCAGAGCCTCTGCTGCAGTGAGACTCAGTATCGGGACTGCTGCGGGTGCCGCAACCCACCAACGACAGAAGCGGCATCCTAGCTTGTGCCTCGGAGCCCACAGGAACGAGAGCATCGGTGTTGCAGACTATTATCGAACAGTGATGTATGCCAAATTTAGTCCAAAACCTTGAAAAGCCTCGTGTCACCTGCCATTCATTGCAGCCTGCCAGCTGACTGAAAGAGCCTTCATGGGCGACATGAGCCAAACTTGGAGGCAATGAGCGGCTGTGCTGGTTAGCCGTTCAAAGTGCTTAGCCGTGTTGTGAGCGTGGCTGAAGGCCGTTGCGGTAGACGCGCTTCGAGGGGCAATGAGCCAAGGTTGCAGCCTGAAACGGTGTCAAGGCGTCGCCTCAAAGCTGACAGTGCCTCAAAGGAACAGATTTTACGAAGCCATATGAAGCTCCCGAAAGGCTTGCCCAACGATGGTGCTGAGCACCTTGCCCCGTCTCGCAGCTTCGTTGCTATCTCCTGACGAGTACGATCGCCTGCTGTGGCCTTGCTTACTGCTCACACAGACTCTGAGGCGAGTGCTTGCATCCAGGCTGTGCTGTGGCAGGCGCTCGCCGACCGGCAGGCATGAGGCGCAGCAGTGACTTTAGCGAAAGGTCTGTGCTCGTACAAAGGTGCCATCGGCTGTCACAACCACGTAGCGATATTGCTGTGGCGCCACTTGCCACCACCGCTGTAGTAAGGGTTGGCTATAACCCACAGGCGCATTCACTTCAAAGTGACCCTGTTCTGGTACCCAGGCAAGCTACCAGTCGTTTGCGGCCTGTTTGTAACCGATCGCCTGCCAAAATTGCAGCCGCGTTTTTCACTCTTGTGCAGCGGCAATGGGAAACCGTACCGTGCGCCACGCCGGACGACCCGCATTCCGTGAGTCTACTTCTCGCTCCGCTGCCGAAGCGGAGAGTCCAGCAAAGTTGTAGTAATACGCGTAGCGCGCTTTCTCGGTTAACGTCGTCAGATCATGACACGTAGATTCCTTGTAAAGCCTGCGTCCATCATGGGCATAGATTTCATAAGGTGCTCTTATCCAACCAGAGATTGCTTGTTTTTCTACGGGCGTTAACGTGTAGTCAAAGACTGCCTCAAACGCCTGTCGTTTTTGGGTGCCGGTGAAGCGATCGAAGGCTGAAGTGAGTGTCACGCGATCGCCAACCAGTGTACCAAAGATACGTGTGCGTTCGCCCTGCAGTCGAGAACAGTTTTTAGGGCTGTGAAAGCGGTCGCAAGCCTAAAGATGACCCCATAGAGTCACAGTACAGACCCAGGACAGAGCGCTAAGATTTGCCTGGGGTCTGCTGCTAGGTAGTGCACATGATCGCCCATCAGAAGAGTGCTGACGGGCGATCATGCTATAGGTCGCGGAGACCGTTAGAGTGTCACGATGAAATCGGTGAGGTTCAACTGCGAGGCGGTGATGCCATTCAGGTACGCCAGCACTTCATTGGTGCTAGTGCGACGGATGCGGGTTTGGGTACCCACTTGGTCGATCGTCAGTTGGCTGTAGGTCAGTCCTCCCGACAAACCGATCAAGTCCTCACCCCTCTTAAAGTCAATGATCGTGTCGGTGCCATCACCTGATGCCAGCACAAACAAGTCATTACCACTGCCACCATTGAGGGTGTTGTTGCCTGTCCCCCCGCGCAGCACATCATTGCCATTACCACCCACGAGGCTATCATTACCAACCCCACCATTGAGGGTATCGTTGCCATTACCGCCATCCAGACGATCGTTGCCAGCGGTGCCATTAAGGATATCAATCCCGTTGCCGCCAGTCAGATTGCGACCGACGGTGACGGTAAAGGTAGTTGGTGTAACGCTAGTGCCATCACTGACATTGACGGTAATGGTCGCCGTGCCAAATTGGTTGTTGGCAGGGGTGAGGATCAGGGTGCGGTTGGCACCAGAGCCACCGAAGACAAAGCTGCCGTTGGGAAATAGAGCCGTGTTGCTGGAGCTTGCTGTCACCGTCAAAGCACTCGCTGCCGTTTCCACATCGCTAATGGTGAAGGCGATCGGAGCCGCCGCTGTGTTCTGGAAGGCGGTTTGGTTGACGATGACGCTAATGGTCGGCGCATCATTCACGGGCGTAATCACCAGGTTGAAGGTGCTGGCGACAGACAGATTCCCGACATCGGTAGCGGTGACTTTCAGCGCTAGAGTGCCGTTGAAGTTGAGTGGCGGGGTGCCAGAGAAGGTGCCCGTTGCTGCGTTGAAGCTCAACCAACTGGGTAGGGCGGTGTTATCGGCCAATCTGGCACTCAACGTCAGAGTGGGATTATCCACATCGGTGAAGGTGTTGGTGGGAAGGGTGAAGTTCACCGCTGTGTCTTCAGGACGGGATTGATTGCCCAAAGGATTGGCAACAATGGGTGCATCGTTGACGGGAGCGATGGTGAGTCCGACCGTTGCCGTGTTGGAGACAACGGTGCCATCGCTGAGGGTATAGGTGAAAGAGTCGCTGCCGTTGGCGTTGGCCGTGGGGGTGTAGGTGAAGCTGCCGCTGGCGTTGAGGATGAGGTTCCCATTGGGGAGGGAAATGGCGGTGCCTACATTGGCATCGCTGCCATTCACAGAGGCGATCGTCAGCGGATTGTTATCCGGGTCGCTGTCAGCCCCGTTGGGAGTAGTGTTGGTGATCACATTGCCCGTCAGCACGGTGTCTTCATTGGTAGTGAAGCTGTCGTTGCTGGCAACGGGAGCGCTGTTGGGAGGGACAAATTCAAAAGCACCGATGTCTACCGTGCCGCTGACGATGCGAGCCAAGCCGCGCTGATCGGTAGTGACTCCGGCGGGAATTAGAGTGTTGCTGCCTGCATTAAGGGCGAGGCTCCCCGCAACCAGGGCAAAGGTTTGGGTGGCACCCCCGTTGTTAGCGAGGGGGGCGAGGATGCTGGCGAGGGCTCTGGGTGTCAGACTATCGCTGGTTGCGAGGATATCACTGGCAAGGGGAGTGAAATTGGCGAGGGCTTGGGCAGTGGTTTTGCTGCTATCGCCCAACAGGTTGTAGCCGTCCGAGGTGACTGAGCTACGGCTCCAAATTTCCTGTCTATTCGGGTTAGCCGCCGTATTGCCTGCCACAATGCTGTTGCTCAGATTCAGCGTGCCATCGTTGAAGATGCCGCCGCCGCCGCCGGAAAAGCCGTTTGTTGATGAATTGCCGCTGATGGTGCTGTTGAATACATCCATACTGCCCAAGTTGGCGATGCCACCGCCCGTGCCGCTCGAGTTGCTGCTGATGGTGCTGTTAATCACATTCACCGTGCCAGCGTTGAAGATGCCACCACCACTACTGCTGGACGAATTATTAGTCAGGAGACTATTACTGAGCGTCAACGTTCCACTCTCATTGGCAACTGCTCCACCGTTCGTGCCACCGTTATTGCCAGAGACGGTGCTGTTATTGATCGCTGTGGTACCCGCCGCGTTGCCGATCGCACCATCACTGCTGGTGGACCTGTTGTTGCTGACAATGCTGTTGTTGATGGTTAATGTGGCAGTTGCCACATCGCCTCCCAAGGTACTGTCCCTGCCACCGTTGTTAATGCCACTAGTGCGAGTAGCCGTGTTACTTGTGATCGTGCTGTTATTCACTACCAGGGCACCCAGGTTGTTGATGCCGCCACCATAAAAGTCTCTACCCTGGTCAGCGAAACCACCGCTGATGGTCAGCCCGTTGAATTCTGCGGTGGCTCCAATATTCACCTGAAAGACACGGGTCACTCCACCGCCGCTCACTGTAATTGCATTGTTGCCATTAATGGTGGTTTTGGCGCTGTCGGTGAGCCCGAGTTGGCTACCGAGGACGAGGGTAATGTTGCCACTGACCCCAAAGTTGATGGTGTCGGCTCCGCTGTTGCTATTTGCCAGGTCGATCGCCTCGCGCAGGGAGAGAAAGTCATCGCTGGCATTCACCACGTCATCAATCGTCGTCACTGTGTAAGTTGCCAGCACATTCTGGTAGGCTGTCTGTGCCCAGTCAGAGAGAAACTCCAAGGTTTCAATACTGCCCGTAGCAAATTCCAGGTTCCAATTTCCGCCCAGGGCCCTGCTGCCCGTCAGGTCACTGGATGCCGCGACATCGGCTCCGGTCAACGCCGCAATCTGGCTGACAAAGCTCTGTCCTGCTGCGTCTACCGCCAAATTGCAGCCATAGAACAGCAGATCGGCAGACTCGCTCAAGGCTCCTGACCAGGACTGCAAAATTCCGGCATAATCCAGCAGATTGGCGCTATTTAGACTGGTGTTGCCCAGTTGCAACGCGCCATCGCTGCCGTGGGAAAACACCGACACCGAGGACAGATTGCTGTAATTTGCCAACACCTGGCTGATCTGGCTCAGTTCGTCTCCAGCAGGATTGAGCAGGTAGACGGCAGTGTTGGGAGCGAGTCCAGCCACCAGGGTTTGATAGTCGGGTAAGGCGGCATCGACAAAAGCTACGGCGGTGTAACTGCTGCGTGTCAGGGGAGTCACTGGTGTGAGCGGGTCACTCAGGGGGGATGGTGGCACCAATAGAGTGTCGAAGACGTTCAGTAGAGGTGAGATCGCGGGTGACGTGGCTGTAGAATTCAGCATTCAGCTCAAAAGCTCCTCAATTGGTTAAATGAATTCGGTTGTAATGAATTGGTTCAATGGAACACACGGTTTCGGCATCAACATCTCCCTACCGCCGCCGCCATCACAAGCGCGACCGCTGCGTTCATGGCATCCAGCCGTGACAAGCAAAGCCTCTGCTGCAACAAAGCAACAGAGCCACATTAAAAACATGGGCAATGGTTTCCTCACAGCCCTTAAAACGTCTCCAACACAATCACCTTAAAGATTTGCTAGAGATTGACAAACTCTGATTTTTTTGTAGACACAAACTTATGCATCACTGTAAGGTATCGTCCAATGCAATGCAATCCTGATTGCGTAAATTTACAGGTATGCAAAGAAAATTCCTTGAAAAGTTTACATAGTGATCATGTTATACAGCCGTAGCCATACTAGTGAGGACGGGGTGCAGGGGTAGAACCCCTGGCTGGAGGTAAAGCTCCCCCATCCCCTTTGATCTCAATATCCTAAGCTCTGTGGCAGTAGCTATATTACGCCTTTCGGGAACTCGGCCGAGTCGTCCGCACCTGCTTTCTGCTGGAATACTTAAATAGTGAGGATCTGCGACGCCTGATCCACGGCGCGACAAACCGATGCGAGAGCCTTAACAAATTCGCCCAGTGGGTCTACTTCGCCACCGACCTGATCCAGGAGAACGTGCGGGACGAGCAACTGAAGGTCATCAAGTACAACCACTTGATCGCCAATCTGCTGATCTTCCACAATTGCAACAGCATGACCCAGGCTCTGAAAGAATTACAGCACGAAGGGATGGTCTTGACGCCAGAGATTCTGCGAGCGCTGAGTCCGTATCGGCAGCACCCAAGTCGATTCGGCATGTATGAATTACGGGATCGCCAGGCGAAGCCAGTAAACTACGATGTAGAGTTTGAACTGGCAATCGGTGAAGCTACGGTGCTATAGATGCACTCAATTATAACGATTAGGCTTATTGCCCCTTTTCGAACGAATCCTTACGGTCACTGTGCCGCAAAACCTTCTTGCACTCTTTCTCCCGGATGTCGGCTTAAACCAAAAGACACAACGGGCAACTTAATTGCTTAAGAGCTTTGAGATGCGCCGTTAGCCAATGTTGCGTCTTGATAGCAGCACTGGCTAAGCCCGCTTCTGTCACTTTAGCCAGATAGAAAGCCACAAGCTACGCTACACAGCGGTTTCGCTTCTCTAATGAGTTTTGGCAGTCTTATTGAGAAAGTGAGACTGGATAAGGCTTCTAGAACTCACTCCAGCGGAAGTGACAGAAGAGAGCTTATTGACAAGAACTTGACTGAGAGCGTGGTGGCAAGTCAGGGAAAATCAGGGCTTCTGGCGATTTCTTATCCCGCACTCACGTTGATTAGAAAGGTGACAGAGTGCTTAATTAGTATTGCTTTACACAATTTTGACGTTAAATGTCTTCTAGCTTACACAGTCTTTATCAAGTCGAGATGTTACATTCCTACAGGAGTCATGCGGAAAGAAGAGGCTTTAGCGTCACAAAGTGCAAGGCAAGCTCTGTAATAACGCTTAGCTATCCGTGATCAGCCTCATTTATCGTCATTTGGCTTCTAGTCGTTTGGCACTGTCGAGCCTGCTGTTTTTTGTTTCCTTAACAATATAGTGAGCGCTCTGCATTACTTCGTTTTCTCTCAAATCAGCTTTGAGAGCGTTTTCCTGTGTCTGCGCCTGGTTCCCCATTTGCTTTGTTCAACCTGACTCTCATAAAGGTTTCTATGCCCAAGATCATCATTAACGAGTTTTTCCGGGGCGGTACTTTAACCGCAGGCGATGAGTTTATTGAGCTTTTGCTAGTCGAAGATGTAACCGCTGCTCAACTAGACTCATTTTTCGTTGGGGATTCAACAGGTGCTAAGGCAAGTAAGTTTTCTGCCTATGACTTCACCAATACTGGCTTGATTACCTCTGTCTTCAAAGCAGGGACGATTATTACGGTTGGCGGGACAACTGCCTTTACCCAAGACACGTCCTACAACCCAGCAGGTGGAGATTGGAACATTGCGCTTAACGCAGGTGGTTCCTTCTTGCCCAACGCAAACTCTGGCAATAATGGTGATATTGCGGGTGATGACGTTGTTTGGGTAGACACCACCAACACTGGAGCCACCATTTCTGCTGATGGTTTTGCTGCGGATATTGGCACACTAGCCACTGGAGCCTTTACGGCTGCTGCCACTGTCAACTTTGGCACCAGCATCAATAACACTGGCTATGCGCTGAATTCAGACCTGGTGGGTGCCAGCAACACGGCGAACTGGAGCACTGGGATTGCTGTTAGTGCCACAACGCCGGGACAAGCAAACGGTGGAGCCAATACAACTTACATCAATAGCTTGCGAACTGTTATTCCCCCCACTGGTCCGACCGTAACGATCGCTGCCAGCCCCGCTTCCATAACAGAAGGTAGCACCACGGCTGGTTTGTTCACCATTACCCGTACAGGGGACACCACAAACGCACTCACAGTCAACTTCACCACTGGAGGAACGGCAACCAGTGGTAGTGACTATCTAACCCCTGCCAGCTTCGCCACCAACTCGATTGAAATTCCAGCAGGGCAAAGTTCGGTCAGTCTTGCGATTAGCGCGATCGATGACAACATTGTGGAAGTCGTCGAGAACGTCAGCGTCACCTTGAATGCTTCTGCCAACTATACGGTCGGCTCCACCAATGCTGCCACCGTCACTATTAACGACAATGATGCTCCTGCCGTGACCCTGATTAGCCAAATTCAGGGAAGTGGAACGGCAGCAACGGCAGGCACCTTTACGATCGAAGGGATTGTCGTGGGTGATTTTCAAGATGCGGGTCAACTGGGTGGGTTCTATCTGCAAGAAGAAAATACGGATGCCGATGGCTCAGTCCTGACCTCCGAAGGCATCTTTGTGAATTCACTGTTTGCTGTAAACGTGGGCGAAAAAGTGCGGCTCACCGGGGCGGTGCAAGAGAATGCTTCCGCTCCTTCTTTTAACCAGGCAGTGATTACACCGGGCAGCACAGGCAACATTCAAGTCACAGGAACAGGCTTACAATCCCTGGTGACACCCACCGTGGTTGATCTACCCACGGTTGCGCTGGGTGATCTGGAACGGTACGAAGGAATGCTGGTGACATTCTCAGAAACCCTGACCGTCACAGAAACCTTTAACCTGGGTCGGTTTGGTGAAGTGGTGCTGTCTGCTAACGGGCGCTTGTTCCAACCCACCAATTTCGTTGACCCCAACGATAGCCCCGCCTCCGGCACTAATGTGTCTGGCAGCAGCAATGTGGCAGCAGTGACGGCTCAGCAAAACCTCAACGATCGCAGCCGCATCATTCTGGACGATGGCAGCAGCAGCTCGAACCTGAGCGATGTTCCCTACATCAACACCACCGATGCCAATCTGCTCAACGACACCCTGCGGTTGGGCAGCACGACAACCGGATTGACTGGGGTGCTGGGCTTTGGCTTCAGTAACTACCGAATTCAACCCACCCAAACGCCCACCTTTGACTATGCTGCTCGTCCTGAAGTCCCCACGGTGGGCGGCAGCGCTAAAGTCGCCAGTTTCAACGTGCTCAACTACTTTAATGGCGATGGACAGGGGGGTGGCTTCCCGACCGCTCGCGGCGCTGATACTCTGGTGGAATTTAACCGCCAGCGAGCCAAGATCATCGCTGCCATTAATGAACTGAATGCGGATGTGGTCGGTCTGATTGAGATCGAGAACGACGGCGATGGTCCTAACTCGGCGATCGCAGACCTGGTGAACGGGTTGAATGCAGTAGCCGGAGCTGGCACCTATGCGTTCGTGCCCCTGGCTAACACCACTGGCAATGCCGGGACGGATCAAATCAAGGTGGCATTCATCTATAAGCCCGGTGCTGTCACTCCGGTTGGCAATGCGACCTACTTCAATGATCCTGCTTTCGATACTGCCCGTCCGCCCCTGGCTCAAACCTTCCAGGTAAATGCCACAGGCGGCACCTTCACTCCAGTCATTAACCACTTTAAGTCAAAGGGTTCGGCAGCGAACCTACCTGGTGACACCGATCAGGGCGATGGTCAGGCTGCCTCTAACGCGACTCGCAAAGCCCAGGCAACCGCACTGCTCAACTTTGTTTCCCAAATGCAGACGGCATCCGGCGACAGCGATGTGATGGTGCTTGGCGACCTGAATGCCTATAGCGAAGAAGACCCGATCGACCTTTTGCGAGCCGGTGGTTTAACCAAGCTGGTCACACCTACCGAATCCTACGTCTTCAATGGGCAGACTGGCTCTCTAGACTATGCCCTCGTAACGTCCAGTTTGTTGGATCAGGTAACGGGTGCTGCCAAGTGGAACATCAACGCTGATGAACCGATTACTCTGGACTACAACGATGACATTGTGACATCGGGAGAAGCCAGCGCCGAAGACCGGAACGACACCAGCCTGTATGCCCCAACACCATTCCGCTCGTCTGACCACGATCCGGTACTGGTGGGGTTGAATTTGCGACCGTCGAATCGTCCTCCAGTCGCCAACAGCGATACGGCAACAACGAACGAAGATACGGCTGTGACGTTCAACGTCCTGACCAACGACACCGATGCGAACAATGACGTGCTAACAGTTACCAGCTTTACCACTCCTACGAACGGTGTGTTGACCAATAGTGCTGGTAGCTTTACCTACACACCTAATCTCAACTTCAACGGTAGTGATAGCTTTACCTACACCATCAGTGATGGTAAGGGCGGCACAGCAAGCGCACCTGTGACCATCACCATCAATCCGGTCAACGATGCTCCAGTAAATACGGTGCCTGGAAGCCAAACGGCGGTGCAGGATTCCCTCCTCGTCTTCTCAGCAGCAAATGGTAACGCGATCGCCATCAGTGATGTGGATGCCAATGGCGCACTGGAACAGGTCAACCTGTCAGTGAGCAATGGCTTCTTAAACTTGGGCAGCACCAATGGCTTGACGATCGTCAACGGTAGCAATAACGCTGCTACTGTTACTGTTCAGGGAACCTTGGACAATCTGAACACCGCTCTAAACGGTTTAAGCTTTACACCGACAGCCCCTTCTGTCATCGCGGGTGCTGCTACCTTAACCATCTTGATCGATGATTTAGGCAACACTGGAGCCGGTGGCGCGAAGACGGATACCGATACCGTGGCGATCGCCATCAACCCAGCCAACCTGATTCGTACCGGCGTGGGCAACGACACCATCCAAGGAACCGTTGGAGCCGATACCATCTATGGTGGGGCAGGGAACGACAACCTCTTCGGCAATGGCGGCAACGACATTATCTTGGGTGAAGATGGCAACGATGAGATCTACGGCGGTGCTGGCAATGACTACTTTGATGGCGGCAACGGCAACGATAGAATCTATGCCTATGGCGGCAACAACAGTGTCTATGGTGGCGCTGGTAGTGACACGATCGAGGTCGGTGCTGGCATCAACTTTATTGATGGCGGCATTGGCAACGACATAATCTCTCTAGCTGGTGGGCAAGACACGATTGTGTTGGCACGCGGTCATGGCAACGATACGATCAACAACTACAACGCTGGCTCAACCCGCTTTAACTTAAGCGCGGGCTTGACGTTCAATGATCTGACGATCGTGCAAGACGGCAGCGAGACCTCGATTCTTGCTGGCAGCGAAAAGCTAGCTTCTTTAAGCAGAGTCCAGTCCAGCAGCGTTACCGCTAGCAGCTTTATCACTGCTTAGGCTTGGAGCGATCGCAACAGAGCTTAGGACATTGAGATCAAAGGGGGTGTGGGGGCTTTGCCTCAGCCAGAGGTTCTACTCCTGCACCCCGTCCTCACCAGTATGGCTACGGCTATAATCACTGGAACGCTTAAACCGATGAAAGAATTGCAAACGATTCTCAAAGCCTGGAAGGAAATCGGAGAGAATGCAACACAATCAGCACTTGCAACGGTTGTTGAGGTGCAGCGCTCGCTTTAATCCACACCTTGCACTTGACTTGCCAGCTCAAACAACAAGAGTTCCCAATCAGCCTGAGTCAGAGCTACTTCCGGCTGCTCAAACACGGTCTCAATAAAGTGAGAGCGCTGCGCCAGCGTCCAACCCAATTGCTGCACTCGCTGGTCGATCGCCGCTCTAATGCTCGCTTCGGGAATGGGAAACTGCTGCACTACCGCTCGCAACAGCACGGGTGACTCCAGAAACGTAGTCAAGTCCGATCGCACATACCAGTCAGCTTGCTCCAACGCAAAAGCAGGTGGTGACGCGGTGAAATAAATGGCATCAAGTTCGTCCTCAACCAAGAGCCAGTCCACCATCCGTGCCAATGCCAGCCAGTCTTCTTCCTCTGGCTCCAGGTAGCGAGCACCCACTGTCAGCAAATCCACCTTTGCCAGTGGGTTATAAACTCCAGCTGACCACGCCAGCGTCAGCTCTTCTGGATGCTCTTGCTGGTACTGGGCAAAGAACGCTTCGACTTCTGCTTGCAGTACTAGATCCACCTCAGGTTTCTGAATTGGCGGTTGAGGCGCAACACTCAGTTGCCGAATCTCGGTCAAAACGGTCTTACTACTCCGGCGTTGCGGTTGCGATCGTCCAAACCCACCTGGCATGACTGCCTCCTCGCTGGAACAACCTTCAGGTGGCTCCGGTGTCACTACATCAGTGCTGACGAGACTGACCAATTCTTTCTCCGCTTGAGCGATAAAAACCTGCTGGGCTTCTGTTACCGGAATTGGGTCATCACTCTCCATTCATTCTTTAATTGTGTTGCTTTTCTGCGAAAAGATGTGCAAGCAGTAGCTAAGCGAAGAGCAGTAGAAACTTGATTGAAATCAGTTGTGAAAGCCTGTTACTGGTGAGAGCGTAGCTTCTCAGAGTTAATTTGGAATTGAATATTAGACGCTTTCTTCTTACCGGGTAATACCAAATCAAATTGCAAAGGCTACAGATCTTTTACCCTCATCCCCGACCCTTCTCCTTTGGGAGAAGGGAGTGAGAGGCAACCTCCCTCGCCCTTGGGGAGAGCAGGGCTGATCTATCGAAAAAAGGAAAAGAGCGTTGGGATGTCATGGGCGAGCCGACGTAAGCCCTGGGTGATGGAATCAAAGCCATGCTGCCGAAAGAGATTGAGCGCCATGGTGCGGACAATGGCGAAATTCACTGGGGCATTGCCATCACACAAAGGCGTGCAATCCTCTTTCAAGACCACATCTTTGACCCAATGGAGGCGATTTTCAATGTGCCAATGTTGCCGAATGCGTTGAGCAAAGCCAGCAGCATCCAGCGTCAGTGAACTGATGTAGAACATGGTTTCGGTCCACGGTCGGTTGGCTCTGGTGCCGACCCGCTCCACTCGCACGAGCCGTTGTACACCGACCCACTGCGGATCAAGGTCAGCAACCTGGTCTAAGACACTCACTGTGCGTTGCGTTTGGCGGTCACGGGTCTGTTCCGTTTGCGTGTCTACACTTTGGGCTGGCACTTGCTCAAACTGAGTCTGCAACGGCTCCAATAACTTGGGCTGATTGCCTTTGACTGTGATCAAATAGTCATTACCGCTGTGGATAATCTGCGCCACTGTTTTTTTGGGTGTGCAAGGCATCGAGACTAAAGCACACACCCTGGAGTTGCAGCGTTTCGAGCAGCACTTCAACGGTTTTAATTTCACTAGTTTGATGGTTCCGCATGGGTGCCAAACTCACCACGACACCCTGCGCCACACTGAAGGCTGACACCACACTGACAAAGTCTTGATAGGCTTGGTCATAGTCGCGCACACTGGCTTTGATGCTTTTACCATCGGTCGCCAGGTGTTCACCCGGTGCTGGGACAAAGCGCTCTTGTGCCCACGCATTGAAGGCTTGTGTAAACGACTCAAAATTGACCCGTACCATGATGCGACGGAGGGTCGATAAACTCGGTAGGCGCTGCCTCGGTAAGTCCAACAGCGACAATAACTCCGTTTGATGGCGAGCCACAAAGTCGGCGAGCGGACGATAGCCTGTGCAGCCACTCATCGTGCCCATCACCACCAGCAGCAACACCACCCACAACGGGTACTCCGGTTGCGTACGGAAATCACGAATCGTTTGCAGATGCTCAATCAGGCTCATGCGACCACAGATACTGAGAAACAACCTCTCCATTCTCTATTTTCTACGGCTGATAGATCAGCCCTGCTACCAGCATGGGGAGAAGACACAAGCTCAGATGGCTAAGTTGTGGGGGGACAATGTAACGCAGCAGGACATCAGTAGGGCGCTCGCTAAGATTGGTGTAAGTCGAAAAAAAAGACCTACGGCTACCGCGAACGCGATGACCTCAAGCGGCAGACGTTTCAGGAGCAACTGAAAAGCAAGTTGCCCAGTCAGATGGTCTCTGTCGATGAAGCGGGTGTTGATCATCGAGACGACTATCCCTACGGTTATTGTCAGGTTGGACAACGCTTCGATGCACTCAAGTCGGGTAGACGGGTCGAGCGTGTCAGTTGGATTGCAGCTCTGAAGGAGAACTGCATCTTCGCACCGATGACCTTTGCCGGTTCCTGTAACCGAGACTTATTTGAGTTGTGGTTAGAGCAATGTCTGATGCCGCAATTACAACCGGTTGATGTCATTGTCATTGACAATGCTAGTTTCCACCATTCGGGGACAATTGAGGCGATCGTCACCCAAGCGGGCTGTGAGCTTTGGTACTTGCCACCCTATTCCCCTGACTTCAATAAGATTGAGCGCTGGTGGTTTGTGTTAAAGCATTGGATGCGGCAACGTTGGGATGAATTTGATCGCTTCCGCGATTGTGTCGATGCCGCCTTCAAAGAATGTCCTAACGTATATGCGTAAGGCTATACCTCTAGGCTCGTTCTTGCGGATATGCGTAGATTTGCACTCTGGGCATTGCCTCTTAGTTGTCCTCAGTTCATCCCTTCATTAGGCAACGCCCACTTTTCTTGATCATGACAACGACTCACGCACGCATAATCGACCAGTCAATTGACTCTCAATTTAAACGAGCCGCGATCGTCTTTTCATTGCTCCAATGACATCTTGCTGCTAGTGCCAGGGGTTTGCGAGTGCGGGTTTCATGCGCCAACTAATTTATGAGACGGGCGATTGCACCTGCTTGCCACCTTTCAAATCTTTGCAATGAAAGCTTTCTTGTTTTATGAGTTGAGGATTTGCCGTTCAATTTGAGCGATTGCATCAACGGGGGGCACGTTGTCATCAATGACTAACCTGATTCCTGGCAAGTATTGAGCAACGGTTACAACGTTGACGTAAACTAAGCGCTTGATTAAGGCGAAAGTCAAGCCACTACCTTCTACATCAAGGCTTGTCTTGTAACGAACCTTGCCATCATCAACGTCGAATTCAAATTACCGATCGCCCCTCCCATTTTTCCTCTAGTCGATCGTGGAGCATCTACAAAGCCAATCGTGCGGGGGGCATCTATCGTGGTTGAGATGGTACGTTCTCATTAAGACTTGCGCTTTGAGGTGGAAGTCTGGGAGAAATGTGCCTTACGGGCGCGGCGATCGCACTGTTCAGAAAGAGGCTTTACTCCTTCCATGAGCAACATCAGTTCACATTACCGAACCAAGGCTTTGTTCCTGGGCTAGGGTTAAAGCCCTTCCCCTGTTTATGAATATTTGCATGATAGAGTTGCCATTCAGTCCGTTGGGCATCTACAAAAATCTGTAAGACTGCACCATTCCTTTGCGTACGAACTTTGTAAGCATAAGCATCGGGGCGCGGAGAAGCTTCACGAGCCTGAGCAATTGCATCCTTCTCGTTCGGTGGAATATCCAAATCTGATATTGTTAAATTACCATATTGGGTCGGATTTTTAGAGAGATAAGTAAGCGTTGTCTTGTTTCCGCTGGTAGTACTTTGTCCAAATGTGAATTTCTTAGCTTCTGCTGCACCGCTCATACTCTTGAGAAATTCCATCTCTTTTCCTTTTACAGGAAACTGTGCATTGTAAACCTGTTCAGGAATAAAATCATCAACTCTCTTCAAGGTATTACGCATCGCCTTCCAACTGGTGATAAAAGCGTATTCGGATTTAGATTTAATCTTCTCGAAAGCCTCGTTATTGTTCAGCTTGCTTTTGCCTGGTTCCTCGTAAAACGGTCCAGCCATTGATTCTTTTCCATTGCCATAACCTTGCTCATGAGTGGGAGCCATAACATTTGCTTTGCCACCAAAGGTAGACTTAAGCTCATTCAACATCTTCTTACTACGCCCAAGATTACAACCACGAAGCATTACATTAGTCCAAAAGCCAACTAGTTTTTCTCCCGGTTTTGTTAACGAGTTTCCTTTGTTCGCTTCATTTATTTCGGAATACTGAACTTGTCCAGGTGTCTTATCTGTTGAATTGAGCGAGAACGATAATGTCCCATCTGCGTTGGCATGGGAAACAATATAGAGATTTGCGACTGGCTTGCCTCCATCATTAACCCGTTGATTGATACCTTCTAGAGTACGCACATCCTCAACCATCACTGCATTTGAGTACTCAGCTTTAAAAAATTTCTTTGCTTCCGCATAAAACGGATTGTTTTTTTTGGGGTTATCTACGCCCATGATGAAAACATAATCAATGGTTCCGCGAACGGTGCTCACCTTGCCAATCTGAGCCTCTATTTCTTTCACAACTTGGGCAGACTGTCCATTTGCAATACGTTGCAATACATCATCACCAGCAACGATTGAACCCTGAGTTCCTGCTTCTTTGCCTGATAATTTAAGTTCGATGCCTTTTTTCATTTTTTCGTAACCGACACCTGTCACTGCACGGTTCGTATCTAGCCTATGGCTTTGAATGAGTCTCCAAATAATTTGAGGCACATCAACGTGCAAGTTTTTTGATTGGAGCGCACTCTTAGCTTTTGCTTCTATGCTCGCATCTTCTTTGGCAGTAGCTGCTAGCTCATCAGGGTCTTGGTCTTTGCACTGCACTAGAACACCAAACCTATCCTGACTTTCACGCATGAGCGGATGAGCAGTACCCCCACCTTGTTGAATTGTGTGTGTCAACTCATGGGCAGTCAAGGCATCATTTCCTGGAGACTTGCCAGCACCAAAGTAAACATCTTGTTTGTGTGTGAAGGCTTGAGCGTTCAAATCCTGGTTCATTTGCACTGCTTCGTTGCCTGTATGCACTCGTACCTGACTAAAGTCGGCACCGAAGCGGGGTTCCATGAAAGCACGCACGTCATCTGGTAGGGGGCTTCCTCCAACCAGGCTGCTAGTCAGCCGACTTTCTAACGAGGGAGTGGGGAGTGGGGAGTGGGGAGTGGGCGATCGCTTCGTTTGCAATTCCTCGTCTTCCTCTGGCATTGCCTCACGTTGAAGAGTCGCAGTCCCAAGCGCTTTCATTTGCAGTTCCTCGTCTTCAGGCAGCGTCTCCCGTTGAATCGAGTTGTCGAGTGATTTAGTCTGAAGTTCTTCCTCTTCTTCGGGTAAGGCCTCGCGTTGAATGGAGCCACTCAGAGGCTTGGTTTGCAGTTCCTCTTCTTCGGGTAACGCTTCGCGTTGAATGGAGCCACTCAGAGGCTTGGTTTGCAGTTCCTCTTCTTCGGGTAACGCTTCGCGCTGGACTAAGGGTGTGATGGTAGTTGCCAGCGGTTTCATTTGGAGGTCTTCCTCTTCTTCGGGTATTGCTTCCCGTTGAACTGAGTGACCCAGAGCCTTGGTTTGTAATGCTTCTTCCTCTTCAGGTATGTCTTCGCGTTGCACCGAGGGCTGCGCAGGCATAGCCATTACCTGCTCGGCAACGCGATCGGCTTCTTGCTCATATTGATCATTGGGCGCACCGACCGTTAGCTTGGGTTGAATGCCGAAGTTAATGGTACGGGGTCCCGGATCATGGGCAAACAAATCGACGTGGGAAAAGTCGTGTCGGGTGGGTTGCGGTTGGGTATCCTGCTGTTGGTGTGGGTCGCTCCACGATCGCGGCTTGAGGTTAGCGACCCGGCGATCGCTTGACTCAGAGTGACTGCGGCGCTGAAGGGAAGAGCGAGTCTGCATAAGTAGGCTCCAAGCACAATAGGGGCGGGAGAGTGCTTTAGATAATGCGATCGTGGATCACTTTTTTAATCCTGACAATTGACTAAAGTCAGGGATTCCTTTACGGGCCAATAAAAACGGTTGGGCATCCCATCACAATTTTGTTGGGTGGACCCACTGCTTCGACGATCGTATTCCCTAGAAAACAGGCAGACAACCCGTTGATCAACACGGTTTGACTCCCATCAACAACGACACCAGGACCATGCGGCGGTAGCGGCAAGGGAGTCGCGCAATTGTGAATATCGGCTCCGCCTGCGCTGGCTGTGATGGTACTGCCCATTGTGGTTGCCGCCGTCGTTTTGGTGGTTTCTTCGGTTGCCTTAGCGGCTGGGGCTCCGGGCGTTCCAGCGGCAGCGAGTGTGGCGGCTTCCGTGGTTTTAATCGTGGCATCGGAAGCTGCCTTGGCGTTTTGAATGGCAGCAGCGGCAGCCAGGGGCACCCCCCTCCAGGCGGGAAGTCCTCCGATAAAAACAGTGGGGCTACCAGGACCACCTGTCAGTAAGGGTGGAAGTGGATGGGCAACGGGGTCAGTAAGGCGGGCGGCGGGTTGTCCCATAGTGTTGATCCTAATTGAGTTTAATCATGGCTCCCTGAACGGTGATGATGCCATTGGCATTGATGTCAATGTTGCCAACGGCTTGGATCTTCAGGTTTCCAGTTGATGAGAGGGTGATGCTGCGATCGGTATCGTTCATCTGCACCAGATGCCCGCCAACGGTTTTGATGGTGATGCCCGCTTGACTCCCACCGTTGGGTTCTTCAACAAACTGTATTTGGTGCCCTGTTCGGGTTTTAATGGTTCGGAGTCGCACCTTACTTCCCATTACGCTACTGCTGACGCTTTCTGGTGGGTCATCGGAGCCGTTCCACAAGCCGCCAATCACAAAGGGGCGATGGATATCACCATGTTCAAAGCCAACTAGCACTTCGTCATCAATTTCGGGCAAACAATCAAAGCCACGGTTTTTGCCAGCCCCGATCGCTACGACCCTTGCCCAATCACTTTCATGATCTTCCGTTAAGGTGGGAAATTGGACGCGCACTCGACCCAATCCTTCGGGATCATCATTGTTTGTGACTTGTCCAATCAGGAGGGTTTGCCCTGGTTGCAACCGGGTCGGCGGTGCTAACAGCGAGAGCAAATCGCCACCCCGCAACCCACGAATACTGAATGCCGTTGTATACACTCGTTCGCTAAAACTATGATGGGTTTCGGTGATGTAGTAATCGCCGCTATATTTACCCATGCCTTTGAGCTTGACTACCCGCCCTGGGCGAATGGATGGATGCCCCTGAGCACGAGCGTCGGCATGGACAAATTCATCGCACAGCTCATCAAACAAAGACTGAGCAATTTTGTCGGCTTCTTGCTGGGTGGCGATCGGCTGATCGACCACAATTAGCTTGGGCGAGTCGGGCTTTCCCTGAAACGCTGAGCTAGTCGTTTTCCCTTTCCCATGATCCGTTTTGGTCAGACTTGTGTCCTGATTGCGTGTGGCAACGATCGCCTTTTTCTGCTTATAGTTCCAACCACGGACTTCGACCGCATCTACCTGTTCGGCGCTGGTTACACGCACTTGAAAGCTGGTTAGTTGCTTCAGCCAGGTTAGCTCCAAGGTCTGATCGTTTTTGGGTTTGCGAAAATTCAGCTTCCCATTTTGCACAAAGAGTTCAAACCCGTTGCGGGCTGCCCGTTCGCGCAAAAACTCTAGATTCGTTTGATTTTCTTGAAACACGTAGTCGTGGGGAGCGCCACTGTCTTCAATACTGCCTGCGGGAAGATCAACTTCTCGAATAATTTTGTTAACAATATCGGTATCCGTCATGTTTTGGAAGGAACGGTTGTGATGACCGCGATGCAGACGATGGGAGCGATCGTACCCTCGAATAATGATCGGTGCCTGAGAACCAGAGGTGAAATGGGTCTCAATGGCAGTTATCTCACCGACAATAAGCCAATCTTTTTCCTGCACCTGAAATTCACTGGAGGCGGTGGTGCTATTCCTAAAGCCAATCCGCACTGCTTTGCCGATCGCAAACAACTGCTCATGATCCCATTTTTTGTTTGCCTGCCCCGGCTCTAAGGTAGGCTTGTCGCTTTGTCCCGGAAAAGCTGGATTATTCACCACGATCGTAAACATACTCGGCAAGTGCAAACTCTCTTCGATCGAGAGTTGCAACAGATCTTCCATGAGCTTTGCCGGAGCAGGTTGCCCCTCAATTTCTAACTCTGGCTCTGCAACATAGGTGGATGGTGGTGTCACCGTTTCCGGCATAATATTCTCCCGCTGGCTACCTGACTGGCTATCTAAAAATGGGTTCGTCTGAGCCTTGCGACAGCGATCGTCCCTGGCTCTGTCGCTGTGACTGACTTACGTTTGGTGTGCCTTGAGACGGCGTTTGCTTCGGGTTATCCGCTTGCTCTAGTGCCAAGTCTAAGATGGCTCGTACCGGTGTACCGTCCGACAAAAACATTGTGAGCCGGAAATTACAGCTTTTGATAAAGCACCGAAGGTATTTGTTTTCGCCCCAGGCAAAGAAATAAATAGGCGGTCGTTTTGCTTTGCCTTTACCATTTTTTGCATACTCAACCGCATCGGTAAAGGACTTGAGGGGTTTCAAGACACTAAGCTGCTTTTTTTCGGTTTCGTAGGTTTCGTAGGTATCGAGAATAATATTACTGATCGTAAGCTGGTATGGGTTGGGATGTTTGAAGCTAGTTTTATTTTGTCCCGATTGGGTTACAGCGCCCTGCGCTTGCTCAATATTGACGCTGCGGCTAAATTTCAGCTCAGTCGGATTGAACATAAATTCAATCGTTTTGCCCTCGCTTTGTTCGATGGGTACCAGTCTTGCTTTTTCTAAAGGCATAATTGATCACCGCTTAAACGATTAAATCGATCGTCTTGGATAAAGATTTCCTTCCCGCTCTCGCTCCACGGCTAGACGTTGCCGCACTAATTTATAAATCTCTTGGGCAAGACGTTCCAATTGTTCGGGAGACGCTTGAGGGGTCTGCGGCTGAGATGGCAGAGAGGGCTGCCCACTGGTTGGTTCAGCGTCAGGGGTAGGAGTCGCTGGAACGGCGATCGACGGCGGAGCCTCTAGTTCACGCTGAATTATAGGGGGTAGGGCTGTGTTGTCTGGGCGCAGATTTAAATCAGTATAGCCGTTGGTTAAGGTTGCGTCAGGCTGTAGCGTATTGGACTGGGGTTCGTTCGGCTGTGATGCTTCCGTTGATTGAAAGAGTTCAGCAATGCTCGACCATTCGGCAGGGGCTGCTTCTGCTTTCAATGAAACCACATCGTTGAATGAACTCACATTGCCGGGTAAAACTGGATTGAAACGGTCTAATCCCGGTGTAGTCAATGGGTCTGCTGCGCGATCGAACGTCTGAGATAAACTTGTTGCAACGTCTGGATAGCGGGTAGTCTGAACTGGCGGCATCGCTGGTGATGCAACGCTTGCAACAAGGGGTTGCAGTTGTAGCAATGGTTCCCAAACTGAGAGTCGTTGGATAGTGGTTGGCAGCTCTGGTAGCGCACTGAATTGGTTTGAGGCGACCGCTTCCGGGACAATGGCTTCCGGTGAGGCTGCTTCCGGGATATCTGCCACAGTGTCTAACGGCGCGGCGGGTTCATTTAACTCGGCTGGTTTGCGCTGGACTGATTCCATTGCCATTCCACTGGTCTGCGTCGGCGCTATTGGGAGGTTCGATGTTGGAAGGTTCAATGTTGAGCGGTTCAGACGTGGCTCTGTGGTTAGAAGCTGTGATGTTTCGGAGTCATCATTCGGCACAGCCGCCGCCGATGTCACGTCTGAAATAGTGGGTTGGGGCGCGATCGCGGGAGCGGCAGACGTTTCAGCTTTTGGCTGAATGAGTGGCTCTGTCTCAGCTTTTGGCTGAATGAGCGGTGGTGTCGGAGCTTCAATCCTATCAAGCTGGACTGAGGGTGTGGGAGTATCCGCCTGAGGCTGACTGTCTAATGCCAGTACTTCTGATTCCAGTACTGAAGTCGTCAACGGTTCCAAGCTACTTCTTGACAGGTCGACGTTGCCAGCGGTCGATGGTTCGTTTAATTGTGCTCGTTCAAACAGCGGAGCCGTTGCTACGGCATACGGTTGGTTGGTCTGAGCTTCCGTCTGTGTCGTGATTGACGGTGCTACAGCAGGCTCAACACTCCGATCGCGCTGCATACCCGCTGTTGGCGCTATAGCCGTTGCGTCAAGTAGCTCATTGTCCAGTGTTGGCTCAACGGACTCTGGAGCGCGAAACTCGGCTGTTTGTTCCTCTATGGCGGCATGATTTGGCTTTTGTTGAACAACGTCAGAACGATCCTCTCTTGTGGCATCCACTGTATGCTCAACGGACTCCAGAGCGCGAAACTCGGCTGTCTGTTCGTCCGTCACAGCCTGATTTGGCTTTTGTTGAACAACGTCAGAACGATCCTCTCTTGTGGCATCCGCCGCCAGCTTCATCTGGACAGCCTCAGAGACATCGTTCACGCGATCGACTGGATGACCAACCATTCGTTCTACCGTTTCGTCTGGTTCACGCTTCGCTTGTAGCGTATTTGTCGTTGACAGCTCTGGCGCTGAGAACAAATTCGTTTCTCCAGGTGCTGCATTGAGACTGACATCTGAAAGAGTTTCGCTGTCCGGTTCTGGTCGATTGGGGGGCGTGACCAACGAATCAGGGAACGCTTCTTTAGGCAAGGGGCTTGCAGACAGAGGTGCTTCCGATTCAGCAACCGGCGCGATCGCTGGGATGACCGTGGGCGCAGCGAGAGACGGTTGCACCACGGAGTCAGAGCGAGTTGGCATTTCTCTAGAAAGCAGTGTTTCAGACAGAAGTGCTTCTGGTTCAGAAACCGGCGCGATCGCTGGGATGACCGTAGGCGCTGCGGGAGACGGCTGCACCACGGAGTCAAAGCGAGTTGGCTCTGTTGTTTCTTCTGGTGCTGTAGCGTCCTCTAGAGGAAAAAGGGCGATCGCTGGCAGGGCTGATGGAGTTGCATCCGGCTCAGTGGCAATTGATGAAGTTGGATCTGAAGGCGTTGGATCTAAAAGAGTTGAATCTGAGACAGTTTGAGGGTTTGATGCAGCGGTAAATGGCTCTGGAACAACGGGAGCGATCGCGGCTGATGCTTCTGGAACAGATACATCTGGCGTTACTGCCTCTAAGTGGGACTGCGATCGAGTCGTCTCTGGGGTTGCGGTTGTTTCTACTGGGAGCACGTCTGGACGCAATTGGATCGGTGGCACAGATGGTTCGCTGTTTGATTGAGCGACTGGCTCTCTAACGGGATTCTCTGAAACGAGCCGAGCGATCGCTGGTGCTGATGCCTCTGTAGCGGGATTCTCTGAAACGAGCCGAGCGATCGATGGCGCTGATGCCTCTGTAGCTGATGGAGATGATGGAGGTGCTGGCAATACAGACGCGACTATCGGAGCCGTTGACGTTGGAACGGTCAAAGCGGTGGGTACAGCAGTCTCCGTTGGTTCGTTTACGGCTGGTTCGTTTACGGCTGGCGACGGCAGTGAGACCGCTGCCCCGTCATCTAGTGAAACAGGCTCTGCAACAGCTTCTGGTAAGGGTCGTTCCGAACTGGCACCAGTGAAAGGATCGACTGCAATGGGCGCTAAGGCAATGCGATCGTCAGCCTGGGTGGGTGCGATCGGTGGGGGCAAGGTCTTTGACTCAACAGGGGGCTGATTGCCTTCACTCCTCTGTTGAAGCACAGGCGCAGTGGTTGGGGTTGGACTTGTAACGGGATCGCTTGCTGGCAGTGTGCGATCGATCGGCTGCTTGGCTTCCTGATCAGCGGTTGCCTGGTTGGTTGCAGCGTCACTGGAAGCCCTTGTTTCTATGACATCCGCTCCGTCTAGTGCAGACATCTTTACTAAAGGTTCTGCTGCTTCATCGGCAAAGGCTGTTGCCGACACAATGGGATCGATGAAGGCTGACGATCGATCAACCGATGGGGATGTTAATGCTGGTGGCGCGATCGGTGGCGCGATCGATGGTTCCGAGCGCTGAAGGTTTGAGACGGGCGGTGCTTCTACAGCGTCTCTAGAACTGGCGGTTGACCAATCAACGCTGTTTGTTGAGTCAAGTGAACGTGTTTGCAGTGCTGGTGGCTGGAGGGGAAGATTCGTTGTAGATGGCAGCTCCGGCGCATCGAAAAAGGGAGACTCTTGAAACGGCGACTGCCAATCGAAGGCGGTCGATGGCTCCGTTGAGCGAAAGACAGCAGGTTCCAGCACCGTCAGCGATCGCACCCCCAACGGTGTCAAAAACTTGGCTTGCACCAACGACTGTCCCAGAGGGGTTGCAGGCAGAAACGGCTGCTGGATACCCAGTGGTTTTTCTCCTGGAGCTAGAGAGAAGGTCATGGATGAGTCGGGGGCTGTCATGGGAACGCCTAAGAAAAGATAGCTAGACGAAATCTATTCCGAATCCGGGTAATAGCCGTGGAGATCACGCTTCAGTTCGTTATGTTTTGCTCCGCCACTCTGAAGGGCAGAGGCATTCAGTTGCTTATGCTTCACCCGCAGCCCCTCATAAGCCAGCACCAATTCTTCTAGTGCGACCGTGTTTGAATCTGCCTTGAGGGAGGGCGTTTTCCAGCCGATGGGTACTGCTCCCAGCAAGCTCCAAACCTGCATCGTTTCTCCAGCTTGATTAAAAACCAGGATGTTGACATCACGACGGCGGGTTTTGCCTGCCATCAGCGACTGGTGAATCCAGTTCCAAAACTCTGGATCTTCGGTAATGCCACGCTTTAGCGTTAGATCTCCAAACTTCGCGTGTTTGAGAAAGATACGCTGCTGATTGTTGACTCCGCCTTCCTGATACACGTCTTTTTCAATCTGCACATCCAGCCCAGAACATTCGCTAAACGCCGCTTTGATGTCGCTGGCAATCTCGACGTAAAACCGATTCGTTGTAACGTAATTCAACACATTTAAGTTAGCCATTACCAGCGCCTCCCATACCCATGATTCCGTTCGCGTTGTAGCCTTAGATCGTGTTGCAGTAACTCCACAACCCGATCGCTCAGTTGCTTGACTGCTAACGGATCTTGCAAGAGTTGGGCAGCAAGCTGAGAAAGCATTGCCAGATCTTCGGCATGAGGCAAATCGAGAAAGCGGGCTGGCGCTGCATAAGCTCCCGGAGCCACCGTAGCCGCTGGTACAATGCGATCGCGGGCGGCTTCAGAACCCAATGGTGTGAGACGTGTCGTGGAAAGTTCAGCCACGGGGTTTCTCCACGGGATGAATAGGGGCTTGTGCGCTATCAGGCTGGTTCAACTCACGCGGATGACGAGACTGTTGGGCACGATGCAGAAGGGTCTGCATCCGACTGGCTTTGCTGCCGCGCGCCAGGGGTATGGCTACCGGCTGCGATGCCTGTTCACTAGCAACATCTGTCCGTACCTTAGCCACAATCTGATCATACAAGGCTTTCATTTGAGGCGTTGCGAATGTCGTTGGCTGGGCACCCAGAGACAAGAGATTGGCTGCATCGTGCCCCTGTCGGGCTGCCTGTGCCCGTTGCACCAACTGCGCTAGATAATCGCCCTGGCGATCGCGTCCGACACCATTGCCTTGCATTTGTTCACGTACCTGCTCATAGATTGCCTGGGCGTAACCCGTGCGATGAGCCAGATCAACTAGCCGCACACTTAAGGCAGTCAACAGAGCCGCTAACAGAGTCGGGATGAACGGAATCCACAATCCCTGGTAGAGAAAGAGTCCATAACAGATGCCCCACAGTGCAATCACGGTGCCACCCAGCAGCAGCAGGAAAAGCCCTAACCGCCGATTGTAGAAGGCAAGCAGCCCACTACCCAACGACCAGACCCAAATCCACAGCACTTCACTGCTCTCCGACCAACTTCGGATGAGTAAGCGTTGGTCTAACACGGCGCTAAGGAGCTGACTCACTGCCTGAGCATGAACTTCGACCCCCAGCATCGTGCGCGAGCCAAGTTGGGTTTTGACGTAAGGTGTTGCCAGAAAGTCTTTGGAGACTTCGGATGAACTGCCAATCAAGACAACGCGATCGCGAATCGAAGCTGGATTTACCTTATTTTGCAAAACATCAACAATGGACACCTGCCGAAAGAGTGACTGTGCCCCCTGGTAGTTCAACATAATTTGATAGGCATCCATTTCCGCAGGGGCGTAACTGCCAAAGCGGGCATCAAGGCGTTGGAGCACCTGCTTACCAAACTGAATATCGCCGTTAGCATCCGGCTCAGGCGCGATGCCAGACCGCTCCAAGTAGAGCTGTGCCAGCAAGAAACTGAGTGATGGAATTTCGTTTTCGGTGCTGGCATTGTTACAGATATGACGAGTGCGGGTGGCTTTAGCCGATTTTCCTGGAGTGGATACTAACCGCACTCGCCGTATGACCTGATCACGATCGGGTGGAAGATCGGCAAAGGCTGCACCGCCTTCGGGTGTGCCTGGAGCTGGTGGAGAGCCGGGATGGTTTTCCGTACTCAGTAAACAACCCGAAACGATGACCTCGCTTGCGTTTATCAGCTGTGTGAGTTGTTTGCGTCCGGCAAGTGGGCCTTGAGGCACATCGCGCGAAATATCTAAGCCGATCGCGCGTGGTTGATACCGTTCCAGCGTTTCTAAGGCAGTGGCAAATGTGACATCGTGAAGAGGATATTGTTGGAGTTGTTCAATGTCATCATCGCCAATGGTGACAATGACAATGCGATCGTCTGGTTTTTCTGCCGGACGCTGCTGCATAAAATCGTCATACGCCGCCAACTCTGATTGCTCAAACCAGCCGAAAAACCGTCCCGCCACAATGGGCACCGTCAACACCAAACTGGTGAGTAAGACGGTCTTGAGCATGGCTTGTAGGGGTGTTTTACCGAGTGATGCCATAACAAATTCAGGTTTGAGTGAGGGATGGTGCAGCAGCTAGTAACCGGGCAATGACGTTGAAGTGGCGGCTTGAATTTCTTGAACCCACTGTCTGCGATCGCGGTGCTCTAAATTCAAAATGTCTTCTAACGACCAGTGAAAATGTAGAGCGATAAAGGCTACCTCCTGGCGGATCTGTTCCAGGGGGTAGCCTATGACTCCCCCGATAGCACCAAATCCGTTTGAAAGCGATGGCTGCACTGAGGGCATTGGGTCGATAACTTCGCACTACCGGCTTGATTAATCCGGTTGTAGAGTTCGCGCAGGTAGGCTAAGTCTTGAGTAAACAGATTTTCCAGCTCGTCCGGTGAAACCGCTTCAAGCGTACCGAGTTGTGTAATCACTTGAGACAGCAGCACCAGCATTAAATATTCTGGATAGGCTTGTACATGGCGATGCTTGTAGGCAACCAGTTCATCCCGTGCCGTTGCCAAGCGCATGACACCGTGTCGCTGCACGACTCCGCTGGTATCGACCAACCCGCGCGGCAGCCTAAAGTTAAATTCGGTCAGTAATGGGCTTGCAACCATCATGGCACCGCTACAGAGTCAGAGGGAGGGAAAACAGCACCGTTCGCACCAGACGGCTCTTCCAATTCGTTGATGTGACGGTAAAACTTTTGTAAATAGCTCAAATCGCAGGCAAAGAACCCTTCTACCACCTGGGGTGAGAGTTCTTCCAAGGCTCCTAGCTTTGTAATGACTCGCGCCAAAATAATGACCGTGGCATAGGCAGGATTTGACTTGACGCGCGGATCGCGGAGGGGCACTATTTCGTCGATCGCCGTTGCCAGCCGCATCACTCCTTTGCGGTGCAGATTACCCGTTTCGTCCAGATAGCCTTTTGGCAAGGTAAATTCAAACTCAGTTTGTAGCATCGAACCCTGACCTCCTTATGCTCCAATCTCTTCTCCACTAGGCTTGACGCGAATAAACTCCTCTACCGCTAACTCCAACTCCTCCAGTTCAAAGTCTGCTCCAGATGCTTTTAAATCTGAAATTTTATAGCTGACGGGCCAGGCTCTGAAAAAGCGGAAACGGGCTTTGGCATCGGTGCTTTGGTCATAAATCGTTAAATCACCATCGCGCCGTTGCTCGCTCCATTTCCCCTCTTCGACCGCTTTAAACCACTTCCAGAGTGTGTCTGAGATGCAGAGTCCTCGCTTCAGCGTAATGTTTTCGCTCTTACTGTTGCCTGGTAGTTTGGTACGGACCACCCGCCCAACTTTCGCATCTTTGCTGCCCCATTTTTGCGGCGTGACCTCACAGGCTGAGATGACTTCCTGCGATCGTTTGAAGCTCTGGCATTCCATGAAGTAGCCATCGATCTCATCCTGAGAACCTGCCAGAGTGATTTCCAGGTAGTACTTAGAGTTGGTTAAGAGTTCATATTTGGGTTGCGTCAATGATGTTCACCTCCTGAACCAGGCGATCGAGACTTCACAACACTCAAGGGACTGCCAACGGACGTGTCCCCGGCTGAGGTTGCGCTTTCAACTTACTTAATGCGATGACAGGTTTCGTAGACAAACTCCATCTTTTCAGTAAAGAGTTCGGTGCCGCCTGGCTCCATTTTGGAAGTTTTGTAGGATTTCGGAAAAACGCCGGAAAAATTCCAGCGAGCGGCCTCTTCTCCTGCCTGGTTATAAACGGTGAGAGACGCGCTTTTGCGTGCCCCCTTGTCTGAGGAACCTTTACCGGCTAGCGGACCACCGATCGAGTGAGAGGCTCGATACCAATCGTGCATGGATTGATCTTCAACCGTTGCGACAAACTCGACTGTGACCGTTCCACTGGTCACGCCGCTTACGGTTGCCTGCATAAAACTGGCAGCATCTTTGCGAACGCCGAAGGATTTCATATCCCCAGCGCCCTCTAGCTTAATGGATAAGCCACTGACTTTTTTGGTGATTAAATTAGCAATGCCATCAAATTCTAAATAGAACTTAGACGACGCTAACACTTCTTCTTTTGCCATATCGCGCTCCTAAAGTAGCTATGAGGTTAATCCTTACTTGGTTTTCATGCGGCGAATGTCTTCACACACAATCTCGAAGGTTTCAAACGCCAAATCTGCGCCATCCGCAGCAAAATCGGAGACCTTGTAGCTTTTAATCCAGGCTTTGGTAATATTCCAGCGCAAAATTTCGTTGTTACCAGGGTCATAGGCGACAATGGAACCATTTTTGCGATTTTCTGCCCATTTTCCTTGTCCCGCTGCTCCTGAACCCGCCGCATAGCCAGTCGGCATCGTGTTTTGCATCCAGTTATAGAAATCCATATCGCCTTCACGTAGGTATACCTCGATCGTGAAGTTAGGATTTTCTTCAAACCCAGACGACGTACTCTGACGCAGGGTTTTGCCGCCTTTGGTAGAGGCAAGCGCTTTTTCGTACCCCTTTACTTGTCCCTGAAACGCCACTTCTTGCACACTTTTGATGAGCTTGTCGGTCATGCCATCAAATTCTACATAGAAGTAGCTAGTGGTAATGGGTCTAACTGGAATTTCGGTCATGATCGATTCCCCTTACGACATGATTGGAACATCTGGATAGCAATAAACGTGAAAAGCCGCGATCGAGGCGAACTAACTGCTTTAACGGTTAACGCGCCTCAAACGCAAGCAAACTTCATTACTGATTGGGTGCCCACTGGCTAATGCGGAAGATGACAAATTCTGCCGGACGTACTGGGCAAACGCCGACTTCCACATAGAGGCGACCGAGCATCATCGTGTCAGGTGTATTCAGATCCCCATCACACTTGACGTAAAAGGCTTCGGTTGGACTTGCCCCAAACAACGCACCATCGCGCCATAGCCGTGTCAGAAAGCCTTCAACCGTGCGGGTGACTCGTGCCCAAAGATCCTGATCATTGGGTTCAAACACAACCCATTGGGTACCCAGCTCGATCGACTTCTCAATGTAGCTGATCAAACGACGCACACTGATGTAACGCCACTGAATGTTATCGGGTTCAACCAGAGTACGGGCACCCCATACTTTGTAGCCCCGATTGTAGTTAGCAAAGTTGCGAATGCAGTTGATGCCTAAAGGATTGAGCAGCTCCTGCTCGCGCATATTGGTTTCGTAAGCCAGCCCCAGCACACCTCTAGGCGTTTCGTTGGCAGGGGCTTTATAGACTCCCCGTGACTCGTCCGTACGACACCAAATGCCCATCATATGACCACAGGGTGGCACCATAATGGGACGATTGTTGTTGCGAGGATTGGCAACTTTAACCCAGGGATAATACAACGCCCCAAACATCGATCGGCGGTTGAAATGACTCAGCCATTGAGCCATGTCTTGCGGCTTTTGTTCTTCTGGTGCAACGGGTTCTAGCCCTCGGCGTAACTTCACGGGTGGTGGATCGAGCACGACCATGCGATAGGCAGGGCCAGGAAACGAGTTTTCACATTGACTCACCATCATTTCCATAATGGCGTGAATTTGATCGAGATCCAGCAGTCGGTTCTGGTAGGCGCGCATCAAATCGGGGCAGGCAATCATCGCCACTTCATCAATTTCAAACAGCCCCTGAATGCCTTTCCGCTCGTCTCTTACACCATGCAAATCTCTTGCTAAACGCTCGACAGGCGCAATGTAGGGTGGTGGTGCCACTTCGTAACGACCGTTTGCCGGACGACGCGTTAAGGGATGCCCTTGATCACCTGAGATGTTAGTGACGGTGAGATACTCAGAGTCCGCTAGTGCTGTCATGACGTAATCGGCAACGGCAGTATCTGCCTGAGCGTTCATAGTCAGGTGGGGGAACGACTCTAGTTCTCGATCGCCACTGCGAACCACAACCTTGAAAAATTCGCCGGTGTTGAAGGGTGGCTCATCGTCCGGATCGGCATTCTCAATTGGCTTTGGTTCACTTTCAACAACCGTAACCACAATGCGATCGACTGGTGGCAGTACAGGTGTGTCACCTTCTGCTTCGGGCAGTTTGAGATTAAAGCTAAGCGATGGTTTTTTCGCCGAGGTCAGCAGTCGTGTGGCTGTTTCTTGAGACTCAGGTGCAGGTGTACCGGGCATCTTTGTGCCAATGCTGACTACCCAGCAACGTCCGCCACCGTTTTGAAACCAGCCCTGCACAGCAAACGGTAGGTAGGCATCAAAGTCGGTAAAGCCATCAGAACCAGGTCGTCCAAAGCATTCCAGATACTGATTCCAATTCGTGATCAGAATTGGCTTAAACAAATCGGCATCACCGCGAACATCTTCGGTGAAGCCGACGAAGCCAGCCACACTCATGCTGATGCCATCGATCGGACGACTACCGCGATCGACCTCCTCAACATATACGCCTGGAGCAAAATAATCCAATGCCATGATTCACGTGCCTCCGTGGATTTGGAATGAGCAATTGTCTCGTCTCGTCTCTGCAACTGGAAAGCTACATCATTTAAGAATCTACATATTTTGGGAAAGCGTTAACCCCTTTGGTATGAGCACCGATTGATCAGCGAGTGGATGGGGCACCGTCAACGTGACATGCAGCGCTAGCTGCAAGGGCGCACGAAGCACCGTCCAAAACACGACGTTCTCAGCGGGAGCCTGAGTGAACACGCGCATTTGTAATGCTCCATAGCCACACAAGGTGCGATCTAAAATTGCATCAGGCAACTGTTGATCGTGAGACAGCACGCTCAACACGTCAGAGAACAGGCTTTGCTCACCCAACCGAGTGTAATGAGTGACACCAACCAAAAACGTTAGATCGAACCAACGACAATCGGAACGCCTCAATCGCTCAGTATGTTGAACGTGATAGCAATACAGATTTAAGCCTGGTTCACCTTGCCGCCACAGCTGCGGGTGCTCAAAGGAAATCTGCTCCTGAGAAATCTGAGCTAGCCCTTGAGCAAGTAATCTAGCTAAAGTCTGTGACGCAGCAGAGATCATAGGTCAGAAATTGCAGAAGCCTGTCTTTCCATACTCTAGGAAAGGGATTCTACTCGCGAAACTCGACTTTAGTTAGCAATTGCGTAGACCGATGACGCAACGCGTACGCTAGTGGCTACTAAGCACAGTCAGTTGAGGGACGGAAACGTTAAGAAATGCACGAAAATTCCTTAATCGTTCTCCGTGAAGCTGTAAAGGAATAGTAGAACGAGTCATACCAAGTCCCTTCTGACACGCTACGAATGAAGATCCCCCTGCCTGTGGCTCTTATCAACGGGGATTGAGGGGAGCAAGCACGGGAAGCTCTAGCCATCCCTTTTTGCATTGGTATGACTTTATTGGGCAGCTTGCCCAGTTTCATGGTGGTGGCATTGCTCTTTTGAGTCTTACCGTTGAGACTAAGACAGGACTGACTTTGGCACGATGACTAACAAAATCTAAATATTTCTTAACCACCGATCTTTCCTGACTATAAATAAAATCTAAGTAAAAATAAAAAGGGGCAATCTTACTGCATAGTGGCTGAAGTTGACTCATACTTATGGCAGATTCTGGGCATGAGGGACGTTCAAATGGCTATTCCACTCCCGGTGGCTCCTGATCAGGGTTGGCTAGGGGACAATGTGTACCACACCGTTTGGCAAGCATCGCTTAAGGAGTTTGTGCATCAGTTTGGGTTTGTCGGTGGTGGCATTTTGTCCGGTTCCCCTCACCACCAACCGCGTCAGGCAGTTTACAGGATTGAGCCGTCTGAGTTTGAACCGATGCCGCTGGAAGCACTGATCGAGTGGACGCACCTCTCTGAGGCGGAATTATTTGACATCGTAGCGATCGAAAACCCACAGTTTTCGGCTTCTTATCATCTGTACGGCTGCCTTTGTACCAGAACGCCCGACCTACTCTGTTATCTACTGTGCTGGAGTCTAACTCCCCTCTCTGAACATCAACGGTATGGCGTGACGCTCTTTGCGCGATCGCAGCAGCACCTCGATCGCCCGGAGCTTTACGGTTTCAACGCACAGAAGGCATTGCAGCGTACCCGCCACCAGCTTCAAACGCCGTTGTCGCTCATCTTGCTATACGCTGATTTACTCAAAACTGCGACAGCAGAGCCGCAAACGTTGGAATGGCTAGAGAGTCTACATAGCACGGCTGAAAGTATGCATACCAGCCTTAACCACTTGACTGATGCCACTTCAACCACAAACTGTCTGGGTTGCTACGACCTGCGGCAACTGGTGACACAATGTTGTCAAGAATTGCAGCCCTGGATTGCGGCAAAACAGCTAACCGTGGTTTACAGTTCCCAACCCTTATGGCTCCAGGTGAACGAGTGGCAAATGAGACAGGTGTTGCAAAATTTGCTCCATAATGCGATCGCTTTTAGCCCCATCGCCGGACAAATTACCTGTGAGTGGCAAGGTTTTCAAAGAGAGGTCGTCATTAAAGTGAGTGATAGCGGTCCTGGGCTGTCGGTGGAGGATTTGCGATCGCTCGGAACGCCGTTTTATTCCCGCCGCCCGGGTGGTACAGGGCTGGGGTTATCGATCGCCAAGCAAATCGTTTTAGAGCACCGAGGCAGCTTGTGGGCTAAAAATTTAGCCGACGCGGGTGCCCAATTTTGTATCACGTTGCCTCAAACGGTTTGTAGCATCCCTTAAAGTGAGACTAATTTTTCTTTGCCCTACAGGTGCTTGCGGCAAACGAACACTGCCTCAGTCACCACCAAAAACCAGCACCGCTGACTTTTGTTTACCCTGTTGATTCGTTCGGCTCACATGAATTCATCGCTTCATCATCCACTTAATTGTTGCTTTAGCAGTCGCTATGTATCCATTAACGACCCTGGCTCAGCCACTGACTCACCCCATCTCTACGTTGCTAGTCGATGATTGCTTCGCCTTCTGTAAGGGATTGAGCAGCCTGTTAGCGTTTTACAGCACGACGAGTACACTGCAATTTCAGGTGGTTGGTCAAGCCACGTCGTTAGAGCAGGCGATCGAACACGCGATTCAGCAATCACCGATGCTGATCTTGCTGGATATGGATCTGGGCCAAAGCAGCGGTATTGAAGTGTTGCAACAGTTGCGATCGCATTCTAAAACCAGTCATGTGCTAGTGCTGTCAGCACATCAAGAGGGCGAATGGGTCTACAGAGCCATGCAGGCAGGAGCTAAAGGCTACTTATTTAAACAAAATCTCTCGACACAGTTGCTCGAAGCCATCCAGGTTGTGCTGCAAAATCAGATTTATCTGTCGCCCGAAGTCGCCACCTGCTTTTTCCACCTCTTTCATTTTGCGGGGGGGCGTTCGATGTCAGGTACTCAAACGATTCATTTGACTGAACGCGAACGCGAAGTTTTACACTGGCTAGTACAAGGCGCTTCCAATGAAGCGATCGCTCAAAAGCTGAACATTACTGTTGGTACCGTAAAAGCGTATCTGACTACAATCTTTGAGAAGATGCAGGTTTCTAGTCGGACTCAAGCAGCGTTGCAGGCTCTTAAGCTGGGTTTAGTTTCAGCCTAGTAGACTTCGGCGTAAACACGCCTACTCTAGAGACGAAATTGTTAGAGCCCGATACTCGAAGTGAGGGTAGAAGCCCGTGGTTGATAGATCAGTTATAGAGTGTATCCCACTTTTGTAGCCCTCCCCCCTTTCTTTGATGCCGCCATTGAGGAGATTTTTACCAAGTATCGCAAAACCCATAATGATGGCGTGTTTGATGGTTACACCAAAGAAATGCGATTAGCAAGGCACTCTGGGATCATCACTGGTTTGCCCGATGCCTACGGTCGCGGACGCATCATTGGCGATTATCGTCGTCTGCCGCTGTATGGGTGCGATCGCCTCATTGATGATAAGAAAATGCAGTTGCAATCTCTCGAAGTTGACACCATTGACTCTGACAAGATTCAACTACGCGAAGAGATCAACGAACAGATCAAAGCCTTGTTTGAACTCAAGAAAATGGCGGCTAGCTATGGCTTTGATCTTAGTCGTCCTGCTGCCAATGCTAAGGAAGCTGTGCAGTGGCTTTATCTGGCGTATCTGGCAGCCGTCAAAGAACAAAATGGGGCTGCGATGTCCTTGGGACGGGTATCAACCTTCCTGGACGTTTATTTCGAGCGCAACTTGAAACAGGGTACAGTCACCGAATCAGAACTTCAGGAATTCATTGATCACTTTGTGATGAAGCTACGGATGGTGCGCTTCTTGCGAACGCCTGACTACAACGAGTTATTTTCTGGCGATCCCACCTGGGTGACAGAATGTATTGGCGGCGTGGGTGTGGATGGTCGATCGTTGGTGACGAAAACCAGTTTCCGACTGCTTAACACGCTGTCTAACCTGGGTTCTGCTCCTGAACCAAACCTGACGGTGCTCTGGTCGGAACGCTTGCCGATCGGATTTAAGCGCTATTGTGCAAAAGTTTCAGTTGAAACCAGCTCAATTCAGTATGAAAATGATGATTTGATGCGTTCCTTACTGGGGAGATGATTATGCGATCGCCTGCTGCGTGTCTGCCATGCGAATCGGCAAACAAATGCAGTTTTTTGGTGCACGGGCGAATTTAGCCAAATGTTTGCTGTATACCATCAATGGCGGCAAAGATGAAAAATTCGGTGAACAGATTGCCCCTGCTTACGCGCCAGTTACCTCTGATTATTTAGACTATGCCGAGGTGATCCAAAAGTTCGATCGCATGACGGATTGGCTTGCCAAAGCCTACATCAATACGCTGAATGTGATCCACTCGATGCATGACAAGCACTGCTATGAACGGATAGAAATGGCACTGCACGATCGCGATGTACTTCGCACCATGGCATGTGGCATTGCCGGATTGTCAGTGGTTGCGGATTCGCTGTCAGCTATTAATACGCGAAGGTGAAAGCTCTTCGAGATGAGCATGGCTTGGCAGTGGATTATCAAATTGAAGGAGACTTTCCTAAGTACGGCAATAATGACGATCGCGTAGCTCAGATTGCAGTCGATCTAGTAAAAGGCTTCATGAACAAACTGAAGCAGCACAAAACCTATCGAAATGCTATACCCACTCAATCAGTACTCACCATTACTTCCAATGTGGTTTATGGTAAGAAACAGGCAATACACCGGATGGGCGAAAAGCTGGTGAACCCTTTGCGCCAGGAGCCAATCCCCTGCATGGACGGGACAGTAAGGGCGCAATCGCGTCCCTGGCTTCGGTTGCTAAACTCCCCTATGCCTACGCGCAAGATGGTATTTCTAACACATTTTCGATTGTACCGGGAGCGTTAAGGAAAATAGAGGGCGATCGCCTGATCAATCTTGTCGGACTGCTAGACGGCTACCTTCACGATGGCGGACATCACATCAATGTCAATGTGTTAAATCGGGATACGCTCTTGGACGCGATCGATTATCCTGAACTCTATCCTCAACTCACGATTCGGGTATCTGGGTATGCCGTCAATTTCATCAAGCTGACTCGTGAACAGCAATTAGATGTGATTAAACGGACATTCCACGATCGTGTCTGATCCCCTTTAGACCCTACGAGGTGCATCATGGAAGCTAAGCCCATCGAAATGCCTTTCCCTTTGAGACATTGCCGATCTTGTGGTCGCTTCAAAGACGAAAGGCAGTTCATTCTCAACTCAGAGCTTTGTATTGAATGCCAAGCGAAATTCACTCGGCTAGCAGAGATTTCAACTCTTCCACTTCCCAAGAGAATTTGCAAATCCTGTGGTCAACTTAAAGAACAATTTTGAAGAACAATTTTGTTTTGTTGGTCGCTCGGATATTTGTACTCAATGCTCAGTTCAAACCCATTCTCCTACGACTCCACAATACTCTTCTAATGAGGTTCAGTTTCACCCAAAGATGTGTGTGCATTGCAATGAATTGAAAAATAAGTCTGAATTTGCTGATTCTAGCTTCGGTGATAGCCGACTTTGCAGTGCTTGTCTAAAGCTTTATGTTCCTGCTCCTAAGGAGCCGACTAAACCTCCTATCCCTTGGATAAAACTCATCATTGCATTCGCAATAGGTGCCCTTGTTCTCTAGAGATTCATCTTGTCATTAAGGAGTGAGCAGGTAGACAATACTCACCTGACTTGAGTTCGATTGATATCTCTATGAACCCATCGCCTGACCAAAAGTAGAGAATACTTGAGAAAGAAATCATGATTGTACGCTACATTTTGGCATGGATGCCGATGGTGTTAATTGGCATTTTCAACGGCATCATTCGTGAATCTACCTACGGCAAACAGTTGAGTGAGCTGCGATCGCACCAGCTTTCGACAGTGACTGGCATTGTTTTCTTTGGTTTTTATATTGGGCTGCTCATCCATTTTTGGGGCTTTGCCTCTCCAGAACAAGCCTTAACCGTTGGGCTAATCTGGGTTGCCCTAACGGTTGTCTTTGAATTTATCTTTGGTCATTTTGTTGCCGGGCAAACTTGGAGCCAGCTTTTGGGCGATTACAACCTGTTTGCCGGGCGGCTCTGGGGAGTGCTTCTGCTCTGGCTGGCGCTTGCTCCATTAGTTCTCTATCGCGTTTTACATTAGGAGATTTCTGCTAAAGAAAATACCTGAATTGTCGCGTTTCGACTTCGCTCAACGCTCGGGCTTTGTGGGCTGAGCGAAGGCGTTCGCGTAGAGTCCCCGCTAGGGGAAAGCCCAGATCAAAGGGTAGATTCATTCGTGGAAATCTCCTTAGTTCTCTATCACGTTTTAGAGGTTGTTTGAGAAGTGTCTGGCAGTTAAAACCGCGACTATATCAACAAAGTCCGCCGACGCGGACTACGGCAAGTCAAGGGTTTTAGAACCTGCGGCGGCAGGTTTTGTCCGTATAGCCGCGGCTTTAGTCGCCAAGGCTACAAGCATCTGGACTTCTCAAACAGCCTCTTAGAGTAGATAGTACCAACAGTTCAGGAAGCTCTTAAATAACTGCAAAATCTGGCTGTTGCGACTCTTGCATTCAGTCTTGTGAAGTGATGTTGATGATTCGGTTGCTCACAGATTTGAATACCCTCTCGTGGTGAAATAGATTCGCTTTTTGTATTCTTAATAACTTTTATGTTGAAGACTTGCAGACGGCACGATGATACCTGCTGTTTTTCAATTATCAGGCAATGTTGACATAGCGCCTTGCTTAACCACCTATCCTCACAAGTTCCTCAAAGTCTTTGCCTACAACTCAATGTGAGAGAAAAAAGCTCATTCAATAGGCAGCAATTATGATAATTGCAACATCTGATACCGAATGCGTCACACCCATGCAAGGGCATGTTCATGCCATTGAAACCTGCGGCACGGTCGATGAACCTGGGATTCGCTTTGTGGCATTCGTGGCAGGATGTCCGCTGCGGTGCTTATACTGCGCCAACCCAGATCGTCAATCGACCGAAAACAGCAAATTGATCAGTGTTGATGAGTTGATTACAGAGATTCAGAAAACGCGATCGATATTGCCCGCTGCATCGGCTGTGGCAGATGTCTGAAAACCTGCGGACGCAACGTAATGGCACTGCGTCCATTGAATGAAGACAGAGAGTTTGTAGACGGTGATGATGAGGATGAAGAATTTGAGCGGAAGGTGATGACGATCGCCAACGCGGATAATTGTGTCGGCTGCGAAGCGTGTGCTAGAGTTTGTCCTAAAAACTGTCAAACCCATGTAGAACTGGCGCTTGCCTAAGTATGACCCCATCCACTGATCATGCCTCTGGACAAAATTGGTTGACTTACTACCAGGCGGTAGAAGGTCGCCCACCCCGTGAAACGTTGCTCAAAGCCTTGGATGCCTCTAGTTCGTTGCCACAGCCCAGGTTCGCGGTTGATCTGGGCTGTGGCGATGGGCGCGACACGGTGGAGCTGTTGCGGCGAGGCTGGCAGGTTTTAGCGATCGATGGAGAAGAAAAAGCGTTCGATCGCCTGCTTGAACGGTCTGATCTAAAATCTGATCTACAACTCGATTTGCTACGCACTCAACAGATGCGTTTTGAATCCCTCACCTTACCTGCTGGCGTTGACCTGATTAATGCCAGCTTTTGCCTACCTTTTTGTCGCCCTGCCAATTTCCCAACCTTGTGGCAAACCATTGTCACAGCGCTGAAGCCGGGAGGACGATTTTGTGGACAGTTGTTTGGCGATCGCGACTCCTGGACTCAGTTCCCCAATCGCACCCATCACACTCGCCAACAGGTTGAAGCTCTGTTACACCCCTTTGAAGTTGAGTGGTTAGACGAAGAAGAACATCCGGGAGTAACGGCGATCGGCGAGGAAAAATACTGGCATCTTTTTCACATCGTGGCGCGTAAAAAAATTGACTTGTAGACCTCCGATTGCTGAAAAATCGGAGGTCTACAAGGGGGGTATTTGTTAATCAATCGCAACCATGATATCGCTGGACTTGACCACCGCATAAGCTGCCTTACCTACGTCTAAACCCAGCTTTTCAGCAGAAGCTTTGGTAATAATGGCAGTAATTTCCACTCCCGGAGTAACCTCCAAAATAACTTCTGTATTTACCGCTCCAAATTCGATCGCTTTGACTGTTCCTTTAAGAGTATTCCGCGCACTAATTTGCATTTCTAACTCCTTAATAGCAGCTATTTATAGCCATCGCCAGACTGGTTAGGACGGGGTGCAGGGGTGGAACCCCTGGCTGGGGGCAACGCCCCACACACCCTTTGATTCCAATGTCCCAAGCTCTGTGGCGACAGCTATAGTAGTCGTGTGAGATCAATTAATCTCTATTCAAATTTTATCAGACAACATGAGTTTTAAAAGCATTAAATAATTTGATTAATACCCTAAAAAAGGGTGTCATTATATTTGTTGCTGTATGTCATAATACATTTTCATCGGTGCTTTAAGTTATAAATTAAAATCTTTCTATAGCTTTTATTTATTCAACTCGATTTTATAGATAATTTGAAGTCGGTATTAAATTTTTCATGATTATTTTTTTGAATAACATCTGATCTGACAACCTTGTAAAAGACCTCAAAGGATTGTATGAAAAAACAACGAATTCTAGTCTTGATCACACTTTTAGTTCTAGCATTCGGATTGTCTTTTGGACTGCGATCGCTGAATTCTCCAGTTGCGATCGCTCAACCAAACACGCAATTAATGGTCTCCTCGGCGGCTAGTCTAACGGATGCGTTAAAAGAACTGGCACCGCTGTATCGCCAAACTCGCTCCAATGTTGCGATTCGCTATAACTTCGCTAGCTCTGGCGCACTCCAGCAACAAATTGAAAACGGTGCCCCTGCGGATGTATTTATTTCAGCCGCTGCAAAGCAAATGGATGCCTTACAGCAGAAAAACTTACTTCTCGCGGGTACTCGCCGCAATCTACTCACCAATCGGCTGGTGCTGGTGGTTTCCCGTCATGCCTCTGGAATTTCTAACCTGAAAAGTTTAACCGATGTGCGAGTCAAACGGATTGCGATCGGCGATCCGCGCAGCGTTCCCGCTGGGCAATATGCCGAAGAAGCCCTGACCAAAGCAGGATTATGGCATCAACTGAAACCGAAATTCGTGCTGGCAAGTAACGTCCGGCAGGTGTTGCAGTTTGTTGAATCTGGCAATGCGGATGCAGGTTTGGTGTATTTGACAGATGCTAGAACGACCAACCAGATTAAAATTGCCCAGACGATTCCGTCAAATCTGCATTCTCCGATTATCTATCCGATCGCCGTTCTGAAAAATAGCCGTAATCCAACTGCCTCCAGGGATTTTGCTCAGTTTTTATTCAGCGGCACAGCGAGAAAAGTGTTTGAAAAATACGGCTTTACTGCGACCTGACGAGGAACCATGCAACCCGATCTTTCCCCCCTCTGGATTTCACTGAAGGTCGCTGGTACTGCCACCGGGGTGACCTTTTTGATGGGGATTTTTGCCGCTTATGCCATGTTGGGCTATCGCGGTCGCTGGAAACCCTTAATCGAAGGAGTTTTGATTGCGCCGCTCATTTTGCCGCCCACCGTTGTAGGGTTTCTGCTGCTGCTGCTGTTTGGTAGAAACGGCTTCCTCGGGCAACTGATGCAGCGATTTGATTTCACGATCGTCTTTACCTGGTATGCCGCCGTGATCACCGCGATCGTGGTTTCGTTTCCTTTAATGTACAGAACGGCGCTAGGGGCATTTGAACAAGTTGACAGTAGCCTCTTGCACGTGGCCCGTACACTGGGCGCATCGGAAAGACGGGTTTTTTTGCAGATTTTGCTGCCGCTGACGATTCCCGGACTGGTGGCAGGAGTCACCTTAGCCTTTGCGCGAGCATTAGGAGAATTTGGGGCGACGCTGATGCTGGCGGGTAATATTCCTGGGCAGACGCAAACGATGCCGATGGCAATCTACTTTGCAGTCGAGGCGGGAGCCATGCATGAAGCGTGGCTGTGGGCGATCGTCATTATGGCAATCTCCCTATCTGGACTCATGGTTGTCAATCTTTGGCAACAGCACTACGAACGCAAGCGGCAGCGATCGTCCACTGGACGGGTTGAAGCCTACGAGCCAGTCAACCGGGGTGGCAAACAAACAGAACCCGCTCGGCTGCAGCGCTGGGCTCACCCTCAACTGCCGCAGACCCCGACAGGATTGCGCGTCGAAATTGACAAACAATTGTCCAACTTTCAACTCGATACGGCCTTTACCGCCCAGCAAGAGAACTTGGGCATCCTGGGCGGATCGGGGTCGGGGAAAAGCATGACGCTCCGCTGTATTGCAGGGGTGGAAACGCCAACCAGCGGACGGATTGTGCTAAATGGACGCACACTGTTTGATTCTAGCCAGCACATTAACCTGCCTAGCCATCAACGCAATGTGAGTTTGGTATTTCAAAACTATGCCCTGTTTCCTCATATGACCGTTGCTCAAAACATTGCCTTTGGCTTGCAGCATTTGCCCAAAGCGCTGCGTCGTCAGCGGGTCAGCCAACTGCTGACGTTGATCCAAATGTCCGAAGTGGACGCACCCGCAGGGATCAGCTTCGCGGCACGGTATCCCCATCAACTTTCTGGCGGGCAGCAGCAACGGGTGGCATTGGCAAGAGCACTGGCAACGGAGCCGGAGGTGCTGCTGTTAGACGAACCTTTTTCTGCCCTCGATACCCATCTTCGCAGCCAGATGGAGCGGCAACTGCTGGAAACACTCTCGACCTATCGCGGTATCACCTTATTTGTCACCCATAACCTGGAGGAGGCGTACCGCATTTGTGAAACGCTGATGGTGATGTCGGGGGGCAGAGCGATCGCCTATGACTCAAAGCATCAAATTTTCGAGCATCCCAAAACGGTTCGGGTCGCTCAACTGACGGGCTGTAAAAACTTCTCCCGTGCGGTTGTGCAGGGGGCAAATTCGGTGGCAGCGATCGACTGGGGCATTACCCTACAGGTGCTAGAAGCGATTCCCGATCGCCTCAGTGACGTTGGCATTCGTGCCCATCAGATTCGCATCACTACCAATCCACATCATGACAATACCTATCCTTGCTGGCTCGCCGCTACGAGTGAAACGCCGCACCGGATGACCCTGTTTCTTAAATTCAATGCTCCATCCGCTAATCCACAGGACTACCACGTACAGGCAGAAGTGCTTAAAGAAAAATGGCATACCATTAAGGATCAACCCTTTCCCTGGTTTGTCCGGTTGGATGCCGATCGTCTCATGTTGATGGTGAATGAGTGAAGGTGAATGAATGTGAGTGACTCAATCGAAGGCAACTTCTTTTGAAGCTAATTTGTTTTTGAAGCTAATTTGCGGCGATCGTTAGATTTGTAGGGGCAAACCATGTTGGAAGACCAGCAATTCTCCGGGCTGGATGGTTGTCCAGACTTCATTATCCGTCAGAGGTACGGTAGTAATCAGGGCCACGCGATCGCCAGGTGTGGTCAACTCCTGAAAATCGACCGTGAGATCCGCATCAATCAGATGCGCGGCGGCAAAGGGTGCCTGCCGCACGATGTAGCAAAGTTTGGTGGAGCAATGAGCAAAAAGGTGTTCGCCATCCGACAGCAAATAATTAAAGCTACCCCGGACGTGAATTTCGCGAGTGACTTGTTGCAACACGGCATACAGTTGACTCAAAGAGGGTTTCCAGAACCTTTGATTACTCCTGCTGGATCTTCAAAAACTGCACGACCTACACCGATAGATTCAATTTTTGTTTTTAACCATGTAGCTGGTTGAGGCTTAACATCCTCTAATTTGAAGTCCATAACTTATTATTCAGCAATAAATTGATAGGGATGTAGCACTGCTGCTAATTCAAGGCAGTAGCAGCAATGCTTATTTTAGCCTCACTTATCCGATCGCACAGGTAGCGGCACATCTAGAATCTCCATCAGCAGTTCCAGACGAGACGGGCGCATCAGCAGCGGCACAAGGTTCGGCAAGCTGTAGTAATCTCCCGCAAAAGTGAACGTTTCTACAGGTGCCTGCTGTCCCTTCAGTTGGCTCTCCAGCCAGTTGCAGTAACCACCCACATGAACGATTACCACGTTTTGCATTACCGCCAACTCCTGGCAATAGGTCTTGTAAACCTCACCGAAATAGGGAGCCGCGTTCTCACCTTCGTCTGTGACGACGATGATTTGATCCACGATCTGACGCTTCTTTCGCATTGCTTCCAGAGGCGCACCGATGCTGGTACCTCCGCCTGCCTTGATGTGCTGAAATGCCCGCTCCCAGTCGGTCAGATCCTTGCCCTGCGCGGTCACAGGATAGGAATGTTGTCAAAGGCGTAAACAAACAGATCTACCTGAGTAATGCCAGAGATCAGGGCAGCGAGGCGCTTACCAATCTCGATCGCATTTTCCATCGAACCCGACTTGTCCACAAACAACGCAGTCGAACGGTTGATGCCACCACGCCGCTGCCTTACCGCTGAAGCCTGTAGCTCACTCGGAAAAGTTCACCGTTTTCACCTGCAGCAGAGCCATGAGCAACGCAGCCAAAAAGCGTAATCTTGCTCCATGCCAAGCCAAGTGAGGGCGCAAAGCATCTCGCAGTAGAGTGACCTGATGCATGAGGGTTTCATGGACGCATGTGGTAATACTCATGCAACCCGCTTCTACTCACTTTTCACAAGCTTTTGTCCTGTACTTAGGGCTTAGTCATCGGTTCTACGAGGTCAGGGGTTTGGAAGACGGTAAGCTTTAGAGATACAATTTCGATCTGATAAATTTAAGTTGGCGGCTAATGGCTAAGTTACGCTTGGGATTGGAATGGTTTTTGAATCCAGACCATGTGCCTCTGCTGGTGGGGTTGAAGCAGGGATGGTTTGCAGATCTGAATATCGATTTGGAATTAGTTGAACCAGCCGAACACATTGATGCGATCGCCCAGATCCAGGACGGAACGCTCGATATTGCCATTACGGAGCCAGTGCATCTGGTTGAAGATTGCAGTAACGGTCATCCGGTCATTGGTTGGGCACGGTTTTTACACACCAATGGTGGGGTCATGTACTTTGCAGAGCAAGGGATTGAGCGCCCCAAAGATATGTTGGGCAAGCGATTACAATACCCCGGCGCACCCTCAGCTTTAGGAAAGGCGATCGCCAAAACGATGATCGAGGCGGATGGCGGTCAGTTCACCGATGCTGCTATCACCTCCGTAAATAATGGTTTCTTCCACACAGACGCACTCATTGACAACAAAGCAGACTGTGCAACGCTAGCGTTCTACAACTTTGAAGTGATTGAAGCTCGGCTTCGGGGCTATGATGCTCAGTTTTTTGCCCTTAAAGATTGGGGCATTCCAGATTTCTGTCAACTCATTTTCATCACGACTCCAGAGTTATTGCAACAGCGACGGCAAGCACTCCAGGCTTTCCTCAAGGTCTTCCGACAAGGCATTGACTTCATCCATCAGCAGCCCGAAGCGGCACAGGCAATTTATCACCAGCACACAGGAGCCTACGCTGACGATGCGATCGGGCAAGCCATCTATCAGGCGACCGTTCCCTGTTTCACTTATGACTTGACGATGACGACTGACTACTACGACCAACTACAGACCTGGATGCACCATACCGGGCAGATTGCCAACTGCTTACCCATCACTACCTACTGGACTAACTCACTCGCCCTCTAGAAAGGTAATTTTCAGAGACATCTGATTTTAGGCTGCTGACTGGCGATTGTGCATGCAAGGAAGCCTAAAACCCTTTTGCATCAATGGCTTTAGTGACCAAAATTCTGCGCCACTCATTTGCAAGCGTCTAATACCAATTCCTCAAGATAGGGCTACAGATGCTATAAAGTAGCTATTGGGTTCAAGCAGCATTTATGGCAGGCGTTTACAAACTCGATATCACCGAAACGGAAGCAGACCTAAAACAACGGCTCAGAAGCCAAAAGACCGCTTCTGACAAAGAACGTATTCAACTGCTTTATCTGCTTAAAACTGGTCAAGCCACCACGGTGCAGTCTGCGGCGACCCTGCTCGGTCGGCATCGCGTCACTGTACAGGAGTGGCTCCGCCTCTATCGCACCGGCGGTCTGACAGCCATGCTCACCCATACGCCCCGTACGGGGCGACGGCAGAGCATTCCCCAGTGGGCACAGGCGGCGCTCAACCAACGGTTGCACCAAAATGAGGGCTTCAACAGCTACGGCGAGATTTGCCAGTGGCTAGAGACGCAACTCGGCATCACTGCCCCTTATAAAACGGTGCATCAGTTGGTGCATTACCGCCTCAAAGCCGCGCCTAAAGTTGCTAGACCCGTGAGTACAGAGACCACAGCGGTCAAAGTAGAGGCATATAAAAAAACTCGCTGAGAACCTGGCGATGCTGGCTTGGTATGCCGTAGCCGTGCTGGGACTGAGCGGACAAGTACGCTTCTTCTGCCAGGATGAGACGCGCCTTGGGCTCAAAACTATCAGTGGGCGCAAGATCACGGCCAAAGGCATCAAGCCCAAAGGTAAGGTGCAGTGGCAGTTCAAGGCCACCTATCTGTATGGGGTGGTGGAACCGAGCACGGGCGAGCACTTCTTCTATGAGTTCACTCATCTCAACAGCGATTGCTTCCAAGTGTTCTTGAACTTAGTGAGTGAGCGCTACAAGGACAGCATTGTGATCATGCAAGTCGATCAAGCGGGGGCACACCGCGCCAAACGCTTGCAGATTCCGCCCAATATCATCTTGCTGTTTCAACCGTCCCACTCACCAGAAACGAATCCCATTGAGCGTGTGTGGCAGCATTTCAAATTAGGGTTGCGCTGGCAGTTGCCGAAGAACCTCGATGCGTTGCGGTTGTTGATGCGAGCGAGGTTAGAAGTGATGACTAAGGAAGTCATTGCTTCCCTTGTCGGATGGCACTCTATTTTAGAGGCACTATCTGTAGCTGGTCTTTAGAGAATTGGTATAAAAGGGGCAATTTTCGCCTGAGGAATTATTTTACTCCCTAGAGAATAATTCTGTGCAACTCATTTGCTCTTAGGGTTGATGGGGGTGTGCAAGTTCTAAAAATTTAAAGTGGCTGCTGTGTAACAGTTTCAGCCTTTAGGAAAAAGCGCAAGTCGTTTGGAAATGGCGCAATCTAATGTGCTCAGTCACAGCAAGCGATCGACAATGTGATGAGTGAACTGGGGCAATGGCTCATTCATGACGACGAGTTCACCTCTAGCGTCATCCCAGCCCGACGCAATCGTTCTGCCAAAACATCCCCCAACCCGGTTGCTGGTGTAAGAATACCTCCCCGTGTTTGACCACCGGGCAACTCATCCATTTGCAGAGCCAGACTCAAGGCAGCTTCACACACAAATTTGACCGTTGCCCGGTTGCCAGGGTCACCCTGATCGCGAATGAGTCCTCGTATCGTACGCCCGTCTACTGCAGTCCCTAACAGTTCACAGGTGAACCATCCCTCATTCATCGTTTGCTCAGACGGTCCCTCACCCGGTTTCGGTAGGATGGGCTGTAGCAGCGCTCGCGTCTGAGGCTGCTGTAGAACCCCCGTAAACATTGCCAGACCTGCTGTTACACCTGTTGCCTTTAGCCATGCCAGTGGCTCATCAAACTTGAGATACTCCTGATAGGTGAAGTCCGATCCATAGGGTTCCTGCCATGCCGCATATAAAGCACTACTGCGGCGGACAATGCGAGTGTTCACGACTCCCATGAAAAAGGGTGCAACCCAGGTATTGAGGTTCGAATCAAAGGACGGCGTTTGCGGGTCACGGTTGCGGTCAACTTCGGCTTGAGAGTGGGAGGCAGAGGGATTGAGGAAAAAGGGATGATTCATTTGGGCTGCCCCCGGCGAGTCGTAGAGATTGATTGCTGATGCCAGAGTGCCACCATTAAAACCGCCAAACGCCTGAAAATAAGCCTTGACCGCCTGGCAGGGCACACCCAATGCTCGTTGCAAGTGGCGAACAACCAGATAAGTGCCCAGATCGGATGGCACCGAATCAAAGCCACAACAGGGGATAATCCGTGTGCCATCGGTAGTCGCCTGAGTATGGTAATGGTCGATCAGGGTTTTGACCCAGGGCGTTTCTCCGGTAATGTCAACATAATGGGTTTTAAACCGAACGCACGCATCGACCAGGACATGCGCGTAAAGGGCAAAGGGTCCAGCCGTGTTCAGAATCACACGGGTTTGAGAGACGATCGCATCAATTGCCTGTTGATCCTGGCTATCCGCCACCAACACCTCTACCCCAACCCCAACCTCAGCTCGAACGGCTTCTAATTTCTGTCGGTTACGCCCCGCGATCGCCCATCGTACTCCCTCAGGAGCGGTATGGTTAGCAAAGTACTGCACCGTCTGCTTACCGACAAAGCCGCTGGCACCGTAGAGGACAACATCATAAAGACGTTCAGAAGCACGATCAGACATGGCAACATTACTCCTAACAACGACTATTGTCGAGAACGCATCTCCCGCTGACGCATTGGCATGGCATCGATGGTGCGGAACAGCACCGCTAAAGCAATTGGAGTTTGGCTCCGTTGCTTCTCCGTGCCATCCTTACCGACGAGAATCGCTGCGAACGCTTCAGGAGGAATCCCAAACTGTTGTCTCAGTTTCTCCGCCGATGCTGAACTGAGCGATCGCGATTCCTAACCAGGACGAAACAACCAGTAGAATCGCAAGTAGCAGGAGTCCTAGGCGCTTATAGTTCAATTTCACAGGCTTTAGCCAACGTCCAACTACCACCTACTGGTGTAACGCAAAACGGTCTTCAGGATTAAGAACTCTGCTCAATATCCCAAAATGGCGACTCGTTGCCAGAGGTGAGAATCAATTCTTTCTTGGGCGATCGCTCCAACATTATCATCAAATCAGCTTTCCTTGAGCGGTGAGGTGAACTGAAGCCGCGAAATTCCACCACTCCAGTTCACTCGCGACAGATTGCCAATCTGGGACTGATTATAACGACTGCAAGCAAAGATCAACGCTTTCGATCCATTTTCACTCGTTTATTTGGGTCTTGCTTATGAACCCAGGCAAGGAATTTCTGTAGCTGTGAGTCTTGCTTTAGCTGCTCCAGAGTATGCAGGTGTAGTGCCAAATGGGAGTTGCTGTAGAGTGTATGAATTTGTCGGTGGCAGGCCGAGCAAATTTGAATCGTGGGACTGGGGTCGAGACCCTTGCGTTTCGTCGTTTGACGAGGAATCAGGTGGTGTTCGGTGAGAGCGGGCATCGCTCGCTGGCAAAGTTCGCAGGGTTGCGGCATCGTTTAGAAAGCAGTGGATAGTGGGGAACGGTGACATGTCACTTGATCCTAGCGATCGTCCTTCCGGTACGACACTACCAACTCATTCGGTTTACCTCCAACACAGTCTGCAAGGATTGACTGCATGACGAAGTGAATGCCTCCTTTGGAGGCGATTATCACTCTCCATCCAATCAGATCGACGGCAGTCTGCTCATCCCCTTATATTTTATTGGGACAGCTTGAGGACGGTAAGCCAGCGATCGCTCCCCCTAACAAAGCAATTAGCTCCCAATATAATTTCTAATTAGAAAATTACTTGGTGAGTGATAGGCGATCGCAGCGTGAAGGTAAAACCGCTTCAATAAAATGACACATAATCCTTCGCCTAATCTAGAAAAACTTGAAGCTGCTGCTACATATAATTTTCAGCCTTCATAGCAACGAAATGACATGAAAGGCTTCGGCGACGTTTTCTCTAAAGACTAGCGACTAAAAAACCTCAAAGTCCTAGTCTGTAAAGCTTTGAGGCAAAAAGCGTTGTGACATTTATTACTTCGATTGTGACGCTTATTTCTTCACCCTACAACAGGAGCAAGATATGCAACGAGGGGAAATTGCTTTAACGGTGCATGAAAAGTGAACCGATGACTCAACCCACGGAATGATGCAGTCCAGTCCGAATATCATCTCGTCTTGCTTGGGTTAAGCCCTATCTCGTAGCGCTTTAGCAACAAAGCTTGATAGGAAAGACCCATAGCTTACTAAAGTCTCACCCTAAGTGGTGATTGGCAGACGTTTCCATAATCTTATATTGCAAGTAGAGTTAATTGAGCAGCCTCTTTACTAAAGAAGATCTTAGAAGGTAGGCGAAAGAGCTGAAACCATCATTCTTGCGTTGAGGCACAACATCTAAGGTGCTGATTCTGTCGTAGCTGAAACGTCTTCCAGTAGACTTCTCAGAGATCCTCTAAAATACAAAAATCACCCATGCGGGTACTTTCGCAGCCACTACGCTTCATAAATAATCTGAATATTCAGTGAATCGATCAATTTTTACCGAGCAAATTCCTCATAAAATGCCTTAGAAGGTAACCGAAGAAGCTGAAAAACTCATTTCTTGTTAAAGCTCAATGCCTAAAACACTGATTTTTATAGCCGTAGCCATACTGGTTAGGACGGGGTGCAGGGGTAGAACCCCTGGCTGGGGGCGAAGCTCCCACACCCCCTGTGATCCCACTGTCCTAAGTGCTGTGGCGATCGCTATACATAACTAATTTTTCATTAGAGTTATTAAGGCTGAAATTTGTTCTGTTAAGGAAGAAATTTATATAGACAATTATTGCTGAAATGTAATCACACTGTTTTTGATTGAAAATTTGGATTTGCTTCCATTCTCCGAAGCTTTTCTGAACTATTCTGTAGATGTCACTTAATCGATAAAAGTAGTTGCTTTCACTTACTTGATACTTTAAATTCATCAACGGATTTTGAGAGAAAGTCGAAGATTTAAGGGTGCTATAGAGCATACACTTCTAACCACTCAGCACACTTTATAGGGAGAGGTGATGGAAATTATTAGTTCGTCCTCAAACCTTAAGTTCCAAAGTTATCCATCAAGGTCGACAAAATCTGCTTTAGCTTACACGCCCAATCAAGAAAAGCTGATTCAGCGCGATCGATATATCAGTATTATCAGTAATAGTCGTCTGCTACATGAGGCACTAACGCTGTCGCTCAAAGCACATCAATCAATCCAGATAGTGAATCACGATGCTGGTGATGATGATATTGTTCCAACTATAACCAATCTTCTACCGCATCTGATTTTGCTGGATAGCGGTATTGGACAAGACCTAACAATTACCCGGATTCGGCAGTGGCGATCGCTCCATCCCTCTCCCTATATTGTGGTGATGGAATTAAAGCATGATACAGACCTGATTTTGGATTGTATCGAAGCAGGTACTCATGCGTATGCTATGCAAGGTGCTTCAAGTATTGAAATTACTCAGATTATTGAGCAGGCTTATCAGGGCACTTTTCAATGCTCACCGGAGATTACTGCTAGACTTTTTGAGCAACTATCTCAGCCGAAAAGGGTGCAAAAGACTGAAGTAAAGCCTCCACTGACTCGCCGTGAGCTAGAAGTTTTACATTATGTTGCGAAAGAGTACAGCGATCGCGACATTGCAACGGCACTTGTCATTGAAGTTCGCACCGTGAAGCATCATGTCCATAATATTTTGCGAAAGCTGAATGTTAAGCATCGTTGGGAGGCCGCTCAACTTGCCTTCAAAAATTGTTGGCTGGATTTGGCATCTTCTTGAAGGTAATTTCTAAAGTTTCGGTGAGAACTACAGGTATGCCGACCGGCTCCCAGTGAGCGCTCCTTGGCAGAAGTCCTTGTTCTCGTAGTGCATCGTGCTGATCGATCCGAGATCGATCGATCAACCCAGAAAAATCGATCTAAGGTCGATCTAAAACATGGATCTTCTGGGAAGTAAAACTCTGATCTTAGACCCATGTTTTAACAGAAGCTGTTGTGAAACAATAACGTATAGAGCCAATCAAGCAGCTGATTATTCAATTGATTGACTGATACGTTAGTTGCTTCATTAGACACTAAAAAATATTTAAAGTTCTCACATAGAAGGGGACTGCATGGATTCTTTTAGGAGTAGACATGAGGAACGATCTAAGATTCGTGTGTTGACTGCTAATCTCACGGGTGTTGTTGCAGAGTTAATCACTCAGACGATTCAACAACAACCCGATATTGAGTTGTTAGGAGCCGTTCGGCAGTGGAGTGAAGTCAATGCTCTCCTAAGTAAAGCGACAATTTTCGTAGTTGGCGTTGAAGATGAAATTTTTTCATCTGAAATCTGCCTTGGACTCTTGAATAATTACCCTAAACTCAAAATCCTCATCTTGAGAGCAAATAGTGATGAGGGAATTGCTTATTGGCTAGCACTTTACCGTCAGCCAATGCAGGTTGTTTCATCTCATTCCCTGATTGAATCAATTCGGCAGATTCACTTGCTGTCTCCGTTTTGATTGTGATCAACCAGCAGGCATTGCTTTGGAGAAACCTTAATGAATCCTTATACAAATGGCAGTAGCGTTGCTCAACGAGAGCAGGAGTGGGAACTACAAGAAGCCTCTCACTACGATCAATCTCAACGGTCGGGAGAGTGGGAGGCGGAGAATGAGTATTTTTCCAGAAAAAGGCTGGATGACATTCAAAAAGTGGCTAGAGCATCTGTACCGATCGCCAAGCAACTGGCACCAATCGCTGCTAGAGCTTTAGTGGGATCAATTCCCAGCCCAGTGGCAAGAAAGTTGCTCAATTCATTGCTGCGGGAAGGTGAAACCACAGCAGTGGCAATGGAAGCCCACCTCTTTGGCAGCAACGAATTTGAACCCGAAGTTGGCAATACCGAAGTGGCTCATGAGGCGGCACTGGCTGAAGTGCTGGCAGCAGAAGCAAGCCACAGCAACAGCGAAAGTGAGGCAGAAGCCTTTCTCGGTGCGGCTGTTCCTGGCATCGTCAAAAGCATGGGTGGGAGTAACGTTTTACGCGCTGTTATGCCCACCCTGGTGCAGGCAAACGCTCGCTTGGTGCATCTGCTGCACCAAAAGGGGGTAGAAGGTCGCCGTTTATTACGCCTCGTACCAACGATCGTGCGACACACAATTGCCAGCCTGAAAGCTGCCTATCAAGGCGGGCAGTCCGTTAACTCCAACCTGGCACTATACATGATGGCAGCCCAGGCATCACGGATCTTTGGTGATTCCCAAGTCGTAACCCGTGGCATTATCCGCAATGCCCTGATCCAAAAACGCACAATGTCTTAACAACTTAATTTTTGACCATTCTTTGCCTACGGGTTAACCTTATTAGACAGGAGAACATTCCTCATGGCAGTGCAACAGAAAACATTATTTGAAGCACCTGCTTTTCATGAAACTGCACAGTTCCACGGTAATAACTTAACGTTTGAGAATAAATGGGAAACGACTGACAAATCCCATTTCAGTCACCCTTACTTTGACCCAGAGTCAGAAGCCGACCAATTTTTCTTTCTTGCCCCATTGGCGGCGATCGCAGCAAAAAAATTAGCAGCCATTGGAGCAAAGATTGGGGCAAAAATGGCTTTCAAGGGTGCGAAGAAACTAGCCTTGAATGCAGCTAAAAAGTTGATTTCTAAAGCTCCCAAAGTCTTAAATAAGGTGCAGAAGATCCAAGATCAGGTTGAGAGGATTCAACAATTCAGGGGCGATCGCTCACCTCCTCCAACCCGTCCCCCACAAAGGCCACTCGATCGATTCTTGAGAGAAGGCGAAATGGAAGCAACGGCTTTGGAAGCAGAGTTCTTTGGTCGTAATGAGTTTGAAGGCGAGTTAGCTAACTATACAGCGGCTCGTGAAATTGCGTTGACGGAACTACTTGCTCATGAGGCTGCGCGTAGTGAGAACGAACAGGAGGCAGAGTATCTCTTAAGGACAGCCTTGCCAATCACGCTCCGTATCTGGAGTAGAAGCACAAAGATGTCCCCTCAAGTAAAGCAAGTCTTAGCACGAACTAATACTCGCTTAGTGCAAAATTTTCATCGACAAGGGCGTGATGGTCGTCAGTTTCTGTTAGCTGTTCCTAGCATCACTCGGCGTGCTGTTTCCACTCTGCGATCAATCTCGGATAGTGGCGGACAAATTACTCCTGAACTCGTTGATCATCTCATGGCAACTCATACTGCTCGCGTTCTAAGTACGCCTAGTGTCTTAGGTCCCGCAGTGGTTAGGAATTTTGCTATCCGTCGTGCAACACCCATTCCTGTGGGGCAATTACTGCCATTACTGCAACGTCAGCATTAACGTCAGTCTTTTGTCGGCAATTACTTAAACATTAAAACACTTTGAGGTTTTCGTCATGACACAATCCAACTCGCTATTTGAAGCACCTGCAACTCACGAAGCGAATTACAGTCATCCCTACTCTAATCCGGAGTTTGAAAACGAGTGGGAAACCCCCAATATGGAGTTTGAAAACGAGTGGGAAACCCCCAATATGGAGTTTGAAAACGAATGGGAAGCCTCTAACCCCTACAGCAACCCAGAACTACAGAACGAGTGGGAGACAAATCCCTACAGCAACCCTGAATTGCAGAACGAGTGGGAGATGAATCCCTACGGCAACCCTGAATTGCAGAATGAGTGGGAGACAAATCCTTACACTAACCCTGAGATGCAGAACGAGTGGGAGACAAACCCCTACAGCAATCCAGAGCTAGCCCAGGAAGGAGAGCTTTTCTTTAAGAAAGCGTTCCGTAGCCTTGGTCGCTTTGCTAAAGGAGCGGTTAAAACATTGGGCAGTGTTGCAAAAAAATTGGCACCCATCGCTGCTGGTGCTTTGGGTAGCATGATTCCCGGTGCAGGAGCGATCGTTGGACCGCTGGCAGGAAAACTAACCGCCGCGCTGGTGCAGGAAGCCGAGATGGAAGTGGCGCAGATGGAAGCCGCCCTCTTTGGCAACAATGAAATGGAAGCAGAAGTTGCTAACACTGAGGTCGCTTACGAAGCCGCTCTGACAGAATTTTTGGCGGCTCAGGCGGCAGAATCCACCATGGAAGGGGAAGCAGAAGCTGCTATTGCGGCGACACTCCCCATCACCATCAGCATCATGGGCGGCAAGCGGGCACTACGATCGATGATGCCCGCCATGACCCAGGCAACCGGAAAACTCACGCAAGTCCTGAGCCAGCAGGGACCAGCCGGAAAGCAGTTGCTCCGAACCATTCCTACAATTCAGCGCCAAACCGTTGCCACGCTCAAAGCAGCCGCGCGTTCGGGTCAGCCCCTCAATAGTGCCACTGCTATCAAAGCAATGGCAACTGCCACTAATAAGGTATTGGGTAATCCACAAGCCGTGCAGAAAGCAGTCATGCGGAATGCAGTGCTGCGCCAACGTACGGCACCGCCCCATCCCCGTCGTGCTGTCAGTGAAACTGCAAAACAATGCCCAACTTGTGCCACTGCCATGCGGTAAGGAGGCAAGACATCGACCCCCAGTAGACTGTCCAAGGCAATCAGAGGCTGCGGTATGGCACCATCAACATCAACTCAAACGCCCGTGACATATGGAACGGCTAGCCCAGTTGTCTCCGGGGCAGTTGCAGGTTCTGCGCCCCCCAATAACTCTGGGGCGATTGCAACCACAGCTAGCCTCAAAGGGGCGGCAACAGCCAGTGAGCAACAACTGCTGGATAACTGGCTCAATATCCAGTCCATCAACCTGTGCCGTCAGGCAAAGTCTCTGCGCCCTTTTACCAGCCAGGAGTTTGGCACAAGTCCAGCGGCTCCCAGTGAAGGACACATCGAAGCAGTCAATCGACTGATCGACAAGTTTCGGCTTCAGTTGATTGAGAAAGCGCGTTGGGTGGATGCTGCGGCTCAGACTGCCCGCCAGCAACCGACGAGCGATCGCCTCCATTTGCTCCTCGACCGCAAACAAAAAGTGGGTGATCAGGTGCTGTACCTGGAAGGCATTTGGGATTTCTACTTTGATATGTTTGTGCAGCGATTGTCGGCATTTGGAGAGCGGTTACGGTCAATTGACCGGATTGCGATCGGCTGCTACGAGAAAGTGTATGTCGGCTTGGGCACGGCAAAACCAACGCCCAGCCTGCTCCCGTTTAGCTATGCTGATAGCGGGTTCAGTCCTTACACGATTCGCCGGAGTGTGCCCATGCAAAAGTTGCGGCATAATCCAAATCTGTTTCCGCTGATCGTGATTCCGCAACATCGGTTGGATAACGTGTGGGCACTCTCCAGCGTACTCCACGAAGTCTCTCACAACCTCCAGGCGGATTTAGGGCTGTGGGAAGTGATGCCTGCCCAGATTTACCAGCGGCTCACCACTGAGGGCAAAATTCCATCCGAAGTGGCAAAAGTCTGGGCACAGTGGCATAAGGAGATGATGGCAGATATGTTTGCGCTGGTATTGGGAGGTCCGGCGGCGGTGGAATCGTTGATGGATGTGGTGGGGCGATCGCCTGCCAGCGCGATGTTGTTTAGTCCGATGTCTGTCCACCCTACGCCTTATCTACGGGTGCTGATTAACCTGATTCTGCTGAGGCGTTTGGGACTCAAACAAATGGCAACCGATTTAACCCGGGTTTGGCAGCGGCTTTACCCACGCATCTCGGCAACCGACATTCCCCCCCAGTTCATGAAAACCTTCTACCCGGCGGCTGAACTGGCAGTGGATACGATGGTGTTTCAGCCCTACAAGCAGCTTGGCAATAAATCAATGGCGCAGGTGGTCGATTTTGGTCCCACGCAATTGGACTTGATCCAGCAGGCAGGACGACGACTAGCAAAGGGTGAAGACCCCGGCACCATTCCAGTACGGTTGATGATTAGCGCAGCGCGGTTTGCCCTTGATAACCAACTGGCAAAACCCCAAACAATTACCGACAACTTTTACCGCATTCTAGGGAGACGATAAGCCATGCCAGGATTAACCTCACAGGATATAGAGAGTTATCAAAAACTGTACGGTGCAGCTACCAGGCTAAGAGACGAGATTTCCAGTGCCAAAGTCATGGAAAAAGCACCACCCAAAACTGATGATGACATTAGAGCTGAAGCTAAAGCTAAAGTTGACCTACCTATCTTAAAAAGTTTGACGATCGCGTTTGTCAGCAGCCTACCCGGAACTCTCGCCAGTTTTGAGCAATTGCAATCAGGACTTGAGCTGACAGGTGGCTATTTGACGATGTATCAGCTTTTTACAACAGCAATCGACCGGAGCGATCACAAAGACAGCATCAACCCTGAGAGTCAGGAACTACGAATTCAATATAATCAGCTCAAGGTATCTCTAGCAGCGATCGATGATGACTTTTTGGATGATTTGATACCGCCCTGTTCTGATCCATTGTTTCTGGGATTGCTGACAGACGTAGGAACCTCGAAAGTGAAAAGCTGGACACAACAGCTTCTGAGTGATCAGGCTCCAGCATTGTCGGATAGTCAAGTTCAAGAGCTGATCGATGCTTGGGGAAGAGCCGTTACAGCATTTGTTAAAGATACTGCCGACAACGTGGACAAGGTTGAACCCGGTGAACCAAAAACGATCGCCCAGTTCTTTTGCATCCACAATCAGCTAGAAGGGCTCTACAGTGAACTTTCCACGGCTGCTGCGTTGAATAGCTGAAACCAAATACCCCAGTCCTAAATTATTGAAGAGAGACCCAGCTATGAGAATCACTAGCACATCATTAAATCGCACACGAGCACAGCAGTTTAGAGCATTACGCACCGGATTGATTGGGCAGTTTTATCCAACTGCACCAACATCAACTATTGGATCATCTAACCGTACTCAAAACCAGCAAACGCTGTTATTGAGTGACCTGCTGGGTAGTTTTAAGCGATTTGCTGGCAATCAGCAAACTACCTACGATCATCGACCTGCTGACGAGCGCCAGGATGTCTACGAGAATGGCACAGGGCAACCCAGCGCCACCACTACCGCCAATCGGTTAGCGCGTCAGGTGGACACTGCGATCGCCCAGGCGTTTCGTAAAGCTCCGGGAAGGGTTTCTGCCAATTTCGTCGAAGCTCTAGATGCGGCTTTTCCCAACCCAAAAAATGGGCAACCGCTTACCCTGCCTGTTCGCAGCGAAACTGTGCCGCTGAATCCGAATGGCTTCAGTCGCGGCAAGAGTTTGGAAGAATTTTCAACTCGGCAATTGGGGCTTTATCGCCAAACCAGCGTGATTGCCACAGATGCGCTGAAGCTGTTGGACGAGTTGCGCACTTTTGTAGCTGAGGCAGATAAGGAGCGGTTTGAAGCATTACGATCGCTGGTTCAATCGCAGATCATGTCGTTGGTTGAGGAATTTGGACGAGCCGATGAGCCACGTTCAGCCAAAGTTTTAGCGACATTGCGATCGCTTCAGGAATATGTGATTGAGTTGGGTGAACAGGGTCAATTCAATAATCCATTATTGGCTGCCACGATTGATGACGAAGATCAAATCACGAAGTTTGATGTATTGACCAACTACATCAAACTGATGAGCCGAACCTGGGCAACGTACTACAACGCGGCAAAATCAGGTCGAGTTTACTCCATTAGTGAACGAGCCGATCGTGCCAGAGTCCTATTGCCCATTGTGTCACAGGCGAATCAGGATTTGAGTAATGCCCTGGAATCAGTGGGTTTGAGTGCAACCGAACGCCGATCGCGGGCCTACCTATTCACGACGCTGCAATCGCCTGTAATTGAGGTTCTTGAGGGTCTTGAAGGTCTTGAGGGTCTTGAAGGTCTTGAGGGTCTTGAAGGTCGAAGTACTCCAGCAACTGAGAATCAAATTTCAGCCTGGCTACCGGATATTACCGTCAGTGACTTGCAGGATTGGTTGAATCGGTTCTCGACGATGGAAGCACCTAGCGCCTTAACCAGTGTCTATGGAATTTATTTCGTCACCGATCAAGCCGATCGCCTGTTCTGGACGATCGCCCCCATTATTGCACACCTTAAAACAACGCAATCCCTCAATCCATCTGGACAATCAACCCTGGGTCAAATTCTCTCTAATGAACGGGTCGGGTTGGCATTCGACAATCTGTTAAGTCAGCTCAATGCACTCGCTGATCTAGCGGTCTGATGGTTGTAAAGGTTCCACATCGCAAGCACTAGAACGACAATTAGGAGTTTTTTATGACTAAGACAGGAGCGTATAACAAGCGCAATAGCCAAGTCGCAGAATTATTGCAAGAAGCGATTAAAAATTTAGGTCCAGAACTGATTGCCAATCCAGAATTGGCAGAGATTCTCAATCGCAAAATTGATGAACAGGTTGATGAGTATTACGCTACCCAAAATGGCAAAGAGGCTCCGATCGATGGTGGTCTCGCCGACCTGATTGGATTGGGCAAAGATGCTCCAGCAGAATTAGGTGATACCGAGATCTCCAGGGGTGTGGTGGACTACGACGATACCGTCACGAGCGATCGCATCCTCGCCACCGCCGACCTTTACTACATTTGCGTACATGAACGCCTGGGTGTGTTCCGTGTCATTAATAAACTGCAAGAGCTTTTCAGGGCAGGCACTTTGCGGATTTCTGATGGTGAAGGTGCCTACAGACTGTATCGGTTCGATAAGCACAATATCCTGCGCTACCATCAGCGCGATCGGATGCAAGCCTATAGTCGCGTCTTCGGCTACACCAAAGTCAATCCCGGTGCTGGTGCCCGTCCTAATCCCCAGTTTCATGGCTTGTTCACCCACTTCATTGGGGAAGTTGCTAAATACTGGCGCGATAAGCGCATTAGTGAAGTCGTACGGGAGCGGGCGAATGATCCAACGTTTGGGTCAGTGGCGATCGTTCGTCGAGCCGGACTCGATGTTCGCAACAACATGAAAAATGCCTCCTACGGCTATATCAATGTGCTGCGAGTAGAAACCAGTCAGGCACTTGCTGAAGCCTTCAAAGTGTTGAATTCTCCAGACCTGAAGGCTCAGTTCGGGGCCGATAATGCCTGGGACATGATCGAACTGGTACTGTGGCAATACTTCCATGAATCCGTCCACGCTAGCACCATGAACCGCATGGCAGTTACCGGGCGTGACATCATTCGCTGGTTGGCTGAACCGTTTGTGCTGCAAAGAAATCGCACCGATTTCGAGACGTTGTTGTTCCGCATCGCCGAGCCTTCGGAAGAATGGATCTCCAGCGAAGAAGGAATGCGGATGAACCGCCCAACACCACCACCACGCCAGGTTTATATGCAAGGTTCGCCGCCCAGTGGGGCAAGACGAGATCCAGTCTTTGGGCGATCGAATGGGCTGATGCCTTCACAAAGAGTCGTTGGGTAAGCAACGAGCCGGCTAGCCCGGAGCACACCGTTTGAGGAAATTGTCTGATGAAATTACAACATCAATGGTTATTTGAGGTTCCGATCATTCCTAAAATGCCCGCAACAACTGCGCCAGACTTGGAACTGGAGGGCGAGTTTAGTGGAATTAGCAATTCCATCTCTGATGCGGCGCAGAGTGTGCGAAATTTATTCAGTTCACGAATCGAAGATCGAACCGCGTTGACTCCCAAAGATAAACGAAAAAATCTTAAGCGCGGCAACGTTTATGCCCTTGTACTGCATCAGATGGCGTTCAGTCGCGGTAATGATATCAAGAAGTACGATAATGTGACTTCGCATTTCATCATTACACCTGATGGGGCCATCGCTCAACTCCATCCCATCTCAGCTTACCTCTATGCCTCCAATGGGTTCAATAAACATAGTTTGGCCGTTGAATTTGCAGGCAACTTTCCCAGTATTAGGGGCAAGTGTTGGCAACCCAAACCGCCTGCCAAACCTCACGGCTGCCACCGGCTCACTGATGCTCAGATTGAAGCCGGTCGCTACTTGATTCAGTATTTGATTCGCACCATTAAATTGACCCATATTCTGGCTCATCGCCAGTCCTCTGCCAGCCGCGAAAACGATCCAGGTCCAGATATCTGGTATCACGTCGGTCAATGGGCTATAGATAACCTGGGTATGAAGGATGGTGGCCCCGGATTTAAGGTAGACAATGGCAATCCGATTCCTGACTCTTGGCGAACCTGGGGAAGACGATAGCGTAACTCGCGATGATAACAAGAACCTATTTGTTCGAGAATTTCTTAGTGCCAGCAAGGAGTGGTACTGATTATATGTCTTCCTCATCAAAACTTAAAAAGGGAAAACCGAAACCACCCAAAGACAAAAAAGTTGGGTGGGGAGATGATGATCCCAACCCTCTCCTTAATGTAGAGCCCGTAGGTCGTTCAGTTGGAAAGGCACCCAGAAGTAATCAGGAGCAAAATGCCCAAATTAATGCTCTGGTTAGGAGCTATGGTCTGAATAAAAAACAAAGACTACGGCTACATCAGCGAATCGGAGGACAAGGATATCCCTATGACGAGATTAAGCGAATCATTGACGCAGGGGATTATTTTCAGGCAGATGGTGAGGCAGAAGACTCGAAATTATGGTTGTTTGAAGTGCCCTTTTAAAGAGCGATCGAATGGGCTGATGCCTTCACAAAAAGTCGTAGGTTAATGCAAATTTAGGAGATGAGCCATGAAAACAGTAACGCAATGGCTATTTGAGGCACCAACCACCTGGGAAACAAATCTAGATACCCAATCAGACTTCGATCTCAATTCTCAGCAGGAAGCTGCATGGGAATCATGGGAAGGCAATCTCTATCGCGTTCCACTGGCTGAGGACGAGTGGGAAGCTCCATCCACGAGACTGCCTGGCTTTAGCCCTACTGAAGAGAAAGCGTTGCGGATTACAACGACCTTTGAAACTGGTCGAGCTTTAGGATTCGGTGGATTAACTGGGAATTTTGACGGCATGGGGTTGTCGTTTGGACTTTTGCAATGGAATTTTGGCTCAGGGTCATTGCAGCCTTTACTGTTAGAATTCGCGCAAACCCATCCTCAACGGTTTACCGCTGTTTTTGGGGCGGATACCACCCGACTCCGCCAAATCTTACATCAGCCCAAAGCGGCTCAATTGGCTTTTGCCCGTTCCATCAATAATACCAAGAATCGCATTATTGAACCGTGGTCAAGCTATTTCCGCAAACTAGAAGCAGACTCCGCTTTTCAGCAAATTCAGCTTAACCATGTCCGCCCTCGGCTGAAGAGCGCAGCAAACTATGCTCAGAAGTTTCAGCTCCGAAGTGAACGCGCCTTCGCTTTGATGTTTGATATCGTCACTCAAAGCGGTTCAGCCTGGCTTACCTGTAAACGCGAGGTGTGTCAAAAGCGGGCACGCCTGATTGACCAGCGCCGAACTACTTTGCAGCAGCAATTAGGGCGATCGCTCACGGAACGAGAACTTCTCACAATCATTGCTAATGTTGTTGCTGATACGTCTTTACCGAAATGGCGGGAAGACGTTCGGAAGCGCAAGCTGACGATTGTGAATGGGGTGGGCACTGTTCATGGGCGTGCCTTCGATTTGACACGAAACTTCGGCTTGACCGATCAGCCGTGGCAAAGCGGACAAAGCACAATGCCTTCCAGTGTGCCTAATACACCATCTGGAAGAAAGAGTTTCCAACAGAAAGTGGCGGAAATTGCCCGAAAGGAATGGGAGTTCTTTGGTCGTGGGAAAAAGAAAGAAAATCAGGAGGGGTTTTGGCAACGGGTAGGTATCTATTGGCGTGAGGCCGTAGGGGCAAAGTTGGATGGTCGAAACTCAAATCCGTGGTCTGCGGCTTTCATTTCATGGGTAATGAAAAAAGCTGGCGCGGGAAATCGGTTCAAATATTCTGCTCGTCACTCTGTATATATTCGAGATGCGATCGCACAGCGAAAAAACAATCAGCCTAGTGCTGCCTTCAAAGGCTATCGGCTCCATGAGGTTGCCCCTCAAGTTGGGGACTTAGTCTGTGCCTCTAGAGGAGACGATGCTGGAAAAGTTGACTACGATACCACGCGAGATTATCAAGCTCATTGTGATGTTGTTGTGGCGACAAGATCTGGTGCTATTGATGTGATTGGTGGGAATGTAAACAATTCTGTGAGCATGAAAACCTTAAAAGTTGATGCTCAAGGTAAGTTAACCAACGCCCCACCCAACTGGTTTGTTGTCATTAAAAATTTGCTTTAACCAATACCTCCTTCCAGTGGTGCAAGAAAAGCTACGGTGTTTGGGTGATCGGATAGACTAACGCCTGCGCTGCGAGTAGTGGGGTAGGCGTTTATGAACTTCTCTGCCTTCTCTTTCGACTGGAGGCTGACTCTCGATTTTGTAGAATAGAGGATTTGAAGATGAACAGACAAAGCCAGTGGCTTTTTGAAGCTCCTCCCGCTTCACTAAGCAATGATGTAAGTTCTTTTCCCAGTCTGGAATTTGAGCAGAATTGGTTGTTTGAAGCTCCCGTGCAAAAGGCTCCAACCTTAATTGGATCAGAATCAACGCCTCCCTCCTCAACGCTCTACATTAAGTCAAATATTGGGTGCACAACCAAACGTGATAAGACCAAAGTTTGCCCTCAACCCATGACAGGAATTTTTCTGTCTGAGAATTACCGTTTTACACCTCAAGCGGATCTGATTTTATATTTGCAAGGTCATCATCGTACTAACTTGACCATTAATCAATATTGGAATCAACGTTACTATCCTTTTTTTGCTTTTCGAGAAGGAGTCAATGCCAGTGGCAAAAACGTAATTCTAGTGGCTCCCACACTAGGATCCAAGTCGGAGGCAGGTAACCTTATTCAATCAAATGGCTTCGATGCCTATATTGACCAAGTGTTGGCAGCTATACGCACTTATTTCGCTCCCTCAATGATGTTTGACCAACCGTTAAGCCTTGGCAATCTAATCCTTGCTTGCCATTCAGGAGGGGGTCTACCGATGCGTGAAATAGCTTTGTCAAGGACTAAGTATGCCTCCAAGATTAGAGAGTGTTGGGGTTTCGACTGCATCTACAATTCCGGTGATGCAGATTTTTGGAAGAAGTGGGCAACAGGGAATTCATCCAGGAAAGTATATATCTACTACATTTCAACGTGCTTAGCTCAAGACCCAACCATACCAATGAAAGATTCCATTACACAAAAAGTGCAATGGAAATCAGCAGCTTGTCCATCTAGCTTTTCTGGATGTGATAACCGAAAGCCCCCGAAAGTTGGCGGTAAGCAGTGCACGAACACGACATTTGAAGCCATGAAACTTGCAAGTTTAAAGTTACCAAACGTATGTGTTTTTGATACTACTAAAGTTAAAGACCTTAAACAAAGAACGACAAATCACAATCACGTACCAATTACCTACTGGAAAGCTCGGATTAAAGCAGCTCCATTTTTGGCAGATCGATAAGTTATTTTCTCTTTCAACCATTCAATGACGAGCTTGCGCTCCCCAATCGTATAAAGCGCGATCGCCCCCTTCAAACCACTCAATCACCAACGTACGATCGTTCGCATCCAAAAAGCGATCGCCCTTCTTAAACCACTCAATTACCAACGTGCGATTGACCAACTTCTCCAGCAGCGCTTCGTAGCTCTGCCAACAAATCCCTGGCAGGTGAATCATCTCAGTAGGTGGCGCAAGCAATGTTGCAGCCATAGCCTCAACCGAAAACCCAATGTTTTCATTATGAAGGATACCGATCATGATCATCGACTGCCATTGCCATGCTGGTAAAGGCGACTTGCTTACAGGTCCCTGGGATACCGATGCCCCGATCGCCACCTATTTACGGCGGGCAAAAGCGGCAGGTATTGATAAAACCGTCATTTTTTCGCCCTTTCACAGTAACTATCAGCAGGCTAACGCCAACACAGCTCGAATTGTTGCTCAACAGCCCGATCGCTTTATTGGCTTTGCCTTTGCTCATGCTCAACGTGACAAAGGGCGAATTTACCAAACCATTCAAGAAGCCGTCATCCGCTGGAAATTCTGTGGCATCAAAGTACATCGCATGGATGGACCAGCAACCCGTGAAGTGTGCGATGCAGCGAGAGCCTTCGGTCTACCGCTGCTTTACGATCCGGCGGGTCACACCGATTTAGTGGAACTGTTAGCGTCTCAATACCCCGATGTAAACTTTATCATTCCCCATTTGGGCAGCTTTGCGGATGATTGGCGGGCACATTTGCGAATTATTGACCAGATTGCCCGCTACCCGAATGTCTATGCCGATACTTCTGGTGTGCGTCGATTTGACTATTTAGTGCAAGCAGTGAAACGGGCGGGTGCTCACAAAATTTTATTTGGCACAGATGGTCCCTGGCTGCATCCGGGAGTTGAGTTGCATAAAATCCGCTTGTTGAGATTGTCGCCCCATCAGGAAGCTTTGATTTTAGGTCAAAACTTGCTGCGGCTGATTCAAGCCGTAAAGACATCTTTCAAAAACAGCAAAAGAGAAGGCGCTGCAATTGCTGCCGATTCTTCCGGTTTAATTAACCATTACTGCCCACCCACCTGTTGAGCTCCTATTTAATTCTCACACGCAAAAGTGGGGTGACTAATTTGCTTGGGGTAATAGCAGCACTCATACCATTGGAATAACGCCAACAGGTCGGGCGATAGTCACAGCGTTGTAGCTTAACAACGAAAATGTGGTTGAGGCTTGGATGCATTAGTTTTTTGGATATACCGTACTGCTTACCTTACCGTACACAGGGGTTTGCAGATTCCTGCCTTTTTCATCCTTCCCAATAGATGAATTCTAATCGAACGGACACTACCTGTGGCATCCAACCAACCCAAATAGCGGCTTCGCTCAACTATAAGCAACGTCGAGAAGGTTATCTATGATCTAGAGCGTGATCGAGGCAGGCTTTAAAGATGCCGCCACTTCATGAAGCTGCAATGCAAAGCGCGATCGTCACGGTTTGCAGACCATCAGGATGCTGCTGACAGGTTACTTTGCCGCACTGTACTTCGATGCGACGGCAGCAAAGGACAATTTCAGTGGCAAAATCTCGATCGCCAGCAGGGGCAAACCGTTGTGCTGTAATACGGAGATTGAGGCGATCGTCAAGCGGTTCAGCACCAAAGACAACAGGTGAACCGGCATCAGAGTATTTCAGGCTTCTGGCTAGAAGGTCAGTCAGCACTGCCTCAGTCAGTTCTTGATCAGCCAGTGCTTGCGGTAAAGACGGGGCAATTTCGTAGATCAGGCGACCAGCACTGCCGTCTTTGGGGTGCAGCCAGTGGCGACTCACAGCAAGTAAAAGTGGTTCGATCGCTATTGGCTCAAGCCTGACCTCAACCTTACCCGCTTCTAGCTTTTGCAGCAGCATGGTGTCTGACATCAGATCACACAAGCTGTTGACTTCGTTTTGCATGAAGTGTAGATGTCGATACCAAAGAGATGATTCCTGGCTGGCACTCACTAATGCCTGCAAATGATTATCCAGGGTATCGAGCGATCGTCCTACCCGTCTTTCAAGCGAAGCGATGACCGCTTTTTGGGCGACCAAGTATTTTTTTAGTGCCTCGGTTTCAAGCTGCAACTGTTGCAGTGAAGCAGATTGTGGTTGAGTAAAAGCGACTGGTGAGGACATTTTGTCCAGGAGCGATAGTGGTCTCTAATGACAGTTATAGCCTGCATTGTTAAGAAAGGTAACAGAATTGGCAGGTTTTCCCATAAATTTACCTTTTCTTAAGAATAGGCGTTGAAAGCGCAGCGGTAGCATCTCACTATTTTTTGTCTAGATTTGCTCTCGCATTACGCCGCAGCATCCAGGGTTTAATGCGCCTCAATGCCGAGCCTGTAAAGCGCCGATCGTACTCGTCATCGCTCAGGTCAGCCAGTTCTGACAAGGTAGCAGTGACATTCCAGGAATGCGGTTGTAAGTCAGCCACATCAGTGGGCTGGGCAAAGCGGCGATTCCAGGGGCAAACATCCTGGCAGATATCGCAGCCTGCAACCCATCCTTGAAGATGGGGAACGATCGCCGCTGGCAAAGTTTCTGCCCGATTTTCGATCGTGTGATAAGCAATGCAGCGGTTCGCATCAACGACTTGCGGCTGTGGAATAGCACCTGTTGGGCAAGCCTCCATGCAGCGCGTACAGGTGCCGCAATGAGCAGTGTGTGGGCGATCGGGGAGGAGCGTCAGATTAGTTAGCACTTCTCCCAGAAACACCCAGGAACCGTAGTCGCGTGTAATCAGGTTGCCATTTTTCGCAATCCAGCCAATGCCTGCTTGCTGCGCCCAGACTTTGTCCTGTACGGGGCCTGTATCCGCATAAAAACGAGCCTCCACAGCATCACCCTGCTGGCGCATCCAGGTGGTCAACGCTTTTAGCTTTTTGTGCAACACCTTGTGGTAGTCGCGACCCCAGCCATAACGAGCGATTTTGGCAGTGGCGCTGTCAGGGCGATCGACCGGCGTGTAGTAGTTTAGCGCGACACAAATGACAGACTGAACATTGGGCATGACCTGCTGAATTGCCTGCCGCTTGGGGTTCGCCATCCAGTTCATGTCGGCGTGATAGCCTCTCTGTAACCAGGTGCTTAAGCTCATGGTTGGCTCAGTCGTTGGCTCAGTTGGCGCAGGGGCGATCGCCGCAATTCCGACTTTATGAAAGCCTAGCTCCAGCGCTTTTTGCTTAATCTGAGTTTCTAAGTTCTGAGCCTCCACGTTCTAAGCCTCCAGATTCACAACGCGTTAGTTAAGGCAGATCAATACAGCTTGCTCCTTCCTCGCAACGATTGCCGACTGCATCAGCCTTATTTCTTCACTCTTTCACCCTTACTCCTTCACCCTCTGACCCCTTCATTCACTAACCCATTTCAAAGTTTCTCTAAGAGCCTTTCTGCTGGTGCGATCGAAAGCGTCCGGCAAGAAACTCTCGCTCTTTGAGATGTTTGGTGCTGCGTCCTGTGACTCGCTTGCGCCACATTTTGAAGCTTGACGCTTGCATTTCTCGGCGCATGAGGGCAATTACCTGTTTTTCGAGTAGCCCAAACTGTTGTTCGATCGCCTCAAACGGCGTGCGATCTTCCCATGCCATTTCAAGAATGCGATCGATCGTTGCACTATCCAGCTCTGGAAGATTCATACCCACTCAACGTTAGAATACAGCCTCCAGCCTAACGTCGATCGTGGTTAGCCGTCAGCCTGCCCCATCGTAGGACTCTGACTGGTCAAAACCTTAACCAGACGATGTAAGCCACCCGATCGCGTGAGTTGGTCAAACCGCTGAGTAGACTTACTGCACGTCACCTTGTAATCCAGACGCTCAAAGAGCGCTCTAGCGGCTGTGTTGGTATAGGTGACATCCAGCGCCATTGACTGACAATGATGTTTTTGCGCCTGCTGTTCTGCCTGACGCAGCAAATAAGTGCCCAAACCTTGATTACGGAGTTCTGGCATCACGCTTAGACCAAGAATGTAGTAGTCCTGAGCGGCAATATCCTGCTTGATGCGCGTCAGGTCTGCCAGGTTGACCAAAATCTTGGGTAGCTTCCGTAGCGGCAGAATGCGTGCCATGACTGCATGAACTTTTTCGTCAGCTTGGCGTTTTAACGAGCCAGGATAGCTAATCATGACACCCGCCGGTTGACCAAGGACTTCCACGATCTGAGCGTGCTCGTAGCTAAAGGCGTGCTGCGGGTAAGCAAACGCCTGACAAAAAATTGCCTTTGATTCCTCAAACGGTGAGGCAAAGACATAGCTAAACACAGCCGGACCCGCTGCAAAAAAAAGTGGGGCAGCCCAGGCTACATCATCGGCGATCGCCGGACGGAGAGTAATATTTTGTGCGAATGGTTGCAATAACATAGCTGGCGCTCTATTCGTCACTCAGTATACCGATGTTTGATACCCTGACGAACCAACGCTTCTAACGATAGTAGTACTTTTTCCTAAAGAATAAAGGAAAACAATCAGCAGGCAAGGTTCTAATCTCAATTTTGCAGGAAGCTTTACTTGAGTTATCCTAATTTGATTTGTGAATGCGACAGATGCGAACCCCCTGCCTTCGGCATCCCCCTTGATAAGGGGGACTGAGGGGGATCGGTTGGAGGCAAGTTCTGTCGTCAGGTCTGTTTAAATTGGTACTACCCTACTTTAGTGTTCATGACACAATAGAAACGCGCTTAAGTGAGAAATGAAGTGTCCCTGCTCTAAACCGCTGACCCAACCGTGGGGAGACAGCTAATTGGTAGCACTTCTTAGTAAAGGATAGAGGATAATAGGCAATGATGCTCTTTTCCTCTTCTCATGTCATCTATCCCTGCTTTTCTCCGTTGTCCCAATTGTGGTTCAGAGGACATCATGAAAAATGGCACGACACGACGCGGGAAACAAAACTATAAGTGCCGTGATTGTGGGCGTCAATTGGTCGAGAACCCGCAGTGGAAACGCCGTGCACCAGATAGCACAGTGATGATTGATCGCTTGCTGTTAGAGAAGATTCCACTCGCTGGTATCGCCCGTGTGCTCAAGCTCTCAGCCTCTTGGTTACAACGGTATGTGAATCGATGCTATGAGGGGGTACCGCGTCAAGTGCAGGTGATGCCCAAGCGCAAAGGAGGGTTAGCTGTGCAAATGGATGCATGGTGGTCCTTTGTCGCTGACAAAGGCAACAAGCAGTGGGTGTGGCTCACGCTTGATGTCGTGACGCGTGAGATTGTGGGTTGTCATATTGGTGATCGTTCCAAAGACTTAGCCTTACGCTTGTGGCAGTCGATGCCAGCGGTGTATCGGCAATGCGTCATGCTTTACACCGACTACTGGGAGGCTTACCAGGCTGTCTTACCGAGCAAACGGCACCGGGCAGTCGGCAAAGAAACAGGGTTGACCAGTGACATTGAACGCTTCAACAAGACCTTACGACAACGAGTGTCTCGCTTAGTGCGAAAGACACTGTCATTTTCTAAAAAGTTGGCTAATCACAAGGCTGCCATTTGGCATTTCATCCATTACTACAATGAACAAATTCGTCTGCAACTAGCAAACTCTTAAATAGATGCTTTCTTTCTCCTTATCCTTTACTAAAAAAGACTACCCATTCCGGTATGCCTGACAAGCACCCAGTTGTTGAGGAGCCGTGTGAGGTTAACGTCTCAAGCACGGTTCTGTAGACCAGCGGAGTGGGTGACTGCTCCGCTGAGTTTAACTCAAACCCAATAGCGGTTGGTTTAACGTGCCTCCTTCACGCACTAAAGTAGCTAGCAGCGGGATGATACGCCACGATCGCGGTGGTTGATTGCTCTGGATATAGCTGTTCGCTTTCATCCATGTGGAGATTAATGCGTTTAGCCTCTAGCAGATCGAGCAGTGTGTACTGATCCTGCATGTTGGGGCAGGCAGGATAGCCAAAGCTATAGCGCGAACCCCGGTAGCGTTGCGCCAAGACATCGCGAATCGTGCCCGGTTCTTCGTCACCAAAGCCTAACTCGCGGCGAATACGAGCGTGGATCCACTCAGCCAACGCTTCTGCCATCTGTACGGCGATGCCATGGAAGTAGAGGTAGTCGGTGTAGCTGTTGCCGTCAAAGAGCTTTTTGGCGTACTCAGTGGCGACTTCGCCCATCGTTACTGCCTGCATTGGAAAGACATCAAAGGAGTTTTGAGTTTTGAGTAGCGCTTCGCGCCGCTTCGCTAGAGAGTTTTGAGTTGCCAATTCTTTCGCTAAGTAGTAATCGGCGATGCAGTAGCGACGGAGTGATTTTTGTCGAGGGAAGTTGAAGGTGGCGAGAGGAGGCTCGTGAACCTCGCCGAACGGGTCTTGGGAGTGGGGAGTATAGAGATGAAGGGAATTGCCGTCTGCCTGACAAGGGAAGTAGCCGTAGACCGCTTGAGGATGCAGGAGATTTTCGTCTACGATGCGGTGTTTCCAATGCTCCAGGATGGGGTAAACCGTTTGCTGAAGAAACTTGTCGTACTCTTCGCGTGATTGTTCGCGCGGCTTGCGAAACTGCCACTGCCCAGCAATCAGCGCTTGCAGGTCGAGATACCAGAAGAGTTCGTCCCAAGGAACGTCGGCAGGCTGGATGATTTTCGTGCCCCAGAACGGTGGTGTGGGACGGGGAATGTCAGCAGCGATCGCGTCGGAGCGGAGGGTGTCAATTTCAGAAGGCTGAAGGCTAAAGGCTAAAGGCTGAAGGGTTTCGTCACTGTCAGCTTCAGTCTCCAGGCTTTCACCATCACTGACTTCTGCCCTTTTATCCTTTATCCTTTCGCCTTTAGCCTTCTCACCCAGAAACCCCGTCACATCATCCCACTCTCCCACTGCTTTCGCAGGCATGAGCTGATCCATGAAATGCAGGTCGGAGAAGGCATCTTTGCCGTAAATGACCTGTCCGTTGTAGGCGTTCTGGCAGTCTTCGTGGACAAATTTGGACGTGAGGGCTGCGCCGCCAAGGATCACGGGCACTGTAATGCCGCGATCGTTGAAGACTTGCAAATTTTCTTTCATGAAGGCAGTGGATTTGACGAGCAAACCGCTCATGGCGATGCAGTCAGGCTTGTGCTGTTCATAGGCTTCAACAATGCTGTCTACCGACTGTTTGATGCCCAGGTTAATGACGCGATAGCCGTTGTTCGACAGGATGATATCGACCAGATTTTTGCCAATGTCATGCACGTCGCCTTTGACAGTGGCAATGACAAACGTGCCTTTTGCCTGCCCGGAGTCTTCTTTCTCCATAAACGGTTCCAGGAAAGCGACAGCGGACTTCATCGTTTCGGCAGATTGCAGCACAAAAGGTAGCTGCATTTGTCCAGAGCCGAAGAGTTCGCCTACAACTTTCATGCCATCCAGCAAAAAGGTGTTGATGATGTGGAGCGGCGGATAGGTCTCCATTGCCTGCTTAAGCAGAGCGTCCAATCCCATGCGTTCGCCGTCGATGATATGCTGCTTCAGGCGTTCTTCAAGCGGTAAATCGGCAGTAGCCGCACGGGAAGCGCGTGCATCTTTGGCAGACACGCCTTCAAAGAGTTTGGTCAGTTCGGTGAGGGGATCGTAGATGCAGACATCGCCCTCAAAACGGCGTCGATCGTAAATCAGGTCAAGGCAGACGGTTTGATGGGCGGCATCGATTTTGGACAGGGGGAGGATTTTGCTGGCACTGATGATCGCCCCATCCATCCCGGCTTTGGTGGCTTCGTGCAGAAACATGGAGTTCAACACAATGCGCGTTGCCGGACTTAAGCCAAACGAGATATTGGACACACCGAGCAAAATATGGCAACCGGGAAGCTGAACGCGCATCTGACGGATTGCTTCGATCGTGGCGCGTCCGTTTGCCCGGTCTTCTTCAATCCCGGTAGAGATCGGCAGTGCCAGCGGATCAAAGAAAATTTCGTGGGCGGGAATACCATCTTCCAATGCCTGACGGTAAGCGCGTTGGGCGATCGCGAACTTTTTCTCTGCGGTGCGTGCCATGCCATCTTCGTCGATCGTGCCTACAACGACTCCAGCCCCGTACTGCTTTGCCAATTCCAATACTTTCAGAAAGCGTTCTTCCCCATCTTCGTAGTTCGTAGAGTTGAGCAGACACTTGCCACCCGCAACCTTCAGCCCTGCCTCCATCTTTTCCCACTCGGTGGAGTCCAGCATCAGCGGCAGCGTGACGTTGGTGACCAGACGCGACACCAGTTCGTGCATATCTCGCACGCCATCACGACCCACGTAATCCACGTTCACGTCGAGAATGTGTGCGCCTTCTCGCACCTGCTCCTTTGCCAGCGACACTAACCCATCCCAATCTTCGGCATTCAGCAAATCGCGGCACTTCTTGGAACCACTGGCATTCAACCGTTCCCCAATGATCAGAAAGGAGTTGTCCTGGTCATAGGGTTGAGCGCTATAGATAGAAGCGGCGGAAGGCGTATAACTTAGGAGCGGGCGGGGATTGGGAAAGGATGAAGGATGAGGGATGAAGGATGAAGAGTCAACTTTCATCCCTCCGCTCTCTGCTCTCATCCCTCTCACAGCTCGTTCTTTTGGCATTAAGGTTGGCGCAAGCTCTGCAAGCTGCTGGATGTGATCGGGTCGGGTGCCGCAGCAGCCACCGATGACCTGTACGCCGAGATCTTCGACGAAGTGCATGAGCGCCATGCGGAGTTCCATTGGGGTCAGCTTGTAGTGGGCATGACCGCCAATATTTTCGGGGATGCCTGCGTTGGGGATGCAGGAAATAACAAAGGGGGAGTTGGCAGAGAGGTAGCGAATGTGGTCGGCCATGCGATCGGGTCCCGTCGCGCAGTTCAGCCCCAGGATATCAATGGGAAAAGGTTCCAGGATGCTCAACATCGCGGTGACATCGGAACCAACCAGCATCGTGCCCTGAAGTTCCATCGTGACGGACACCATTAACGGTCGCCGATCGCCTTTTTTCGCAAACACCTCTTCAATGCCATTGAGCGCGGCTTTGATCTGCAACACATCCTGCGCGGTTTCGACCAGAAACAGATCGACACCACCGTCATATAAGCCTTCTGCCTGCTCGGCAAAGGTAGCTTTCATCGTGTCGAAGTCGATGTGTCCCAGGGTCGGAAGTTTTGTAGTCGGTCCGATCGATCCAGCCACAAAGCGGGGTTTCTCTAGGGTCGAAAATTCAGCCGCTACCTGTTTTGCAAGTTCGGCAGCGGCTTTGTTGAGCGCATAGGCTTGGTCAGCCAGATCGTATTCTGCCAGGACGATCGACATGGCTCCAAACGTATCGGTTTCGATGACATCTGCACCCGCCGCCAAAAACTCACGATGCACCTGGACAACGGCTTCGGGCTTGGTAAACACCAGATATTCGTTGCAGCCTTCGTATTCTGCGCCGCCAAAGTCGTCTGCCGTCAGGTTTTGCGTTTGCAGCGAGGTGCCCATCGCACCATCAAAAACAATGACGGGGCGATCGGGGTGATGCAGGCGTTCCAGAAAGGCGCTTTTCATTGGGGTTTCGATTTAAAACTTCACGTAGGCTGACTACCAACTAATTGTGACATTACCAGCCGTTGCGATGAACCTGCCAGCTTAGTTTTTCAGCATAATCTATTGTGCTAAATTTCCGCAGAAGCGGGTGCGATCGTCCGCCAAGAGAAAACCGTCCGCCAAGTCAACCGAATCTCGAACGAAAAAGGCACTTAGATACCCATGCTGCACCGCTTGGTTTCGAGCAATCAAACACCTTGCAACAGCACTGCGCTTGATCGCTCAAAACCGCTTCTGGTCGCTTAAAATACGTTTAAGACCAGGCAGGATGAGCCAGCAGAGAGGCAATGCCCCGTACGCCGCGCAGTTGGTTTGATAAGGGCAAATGCCCCCTCGGTGCCGACAAGACCCAGGTAAAGCCCTGCGGATAACGTGTCCAGGTACTACCCGATCGCCAGCCAATTTTCGACCAAAGCTGATCCCAATTTTTGCCTACGCTCAGCCAGAGTTCACGCTGTATCGAGAAGCCAAAGCGCCCCTCAGAATGGGCAAGCCAGAGCGCATTCAAGGTTTGTAAATCGGCGATCGGAAACTGCTCGATTTCGGTGAAGTAAAGCCATTTTCGCTGTACAGCCGCCGCTCCCACCACTTCACACATTTTTTGTAGAGTAAGCTGATCCGCTGCCTGAAAGTTTTGTTCAGCCAAAAGCTGTTGCAGTGGCATGTAGTCAATAGCCGCTTCAGACCGCAGAGGAACGACCCCCTGCGGAAAATAGGTTTGCAGAAAAACTGTTGCTGCCGTAGAACCAGAGCTAAAGAGCACCTGATAAATCGTGCCCACGAGGGGTAAAACGGTATTCCCTGGCGCTTTGATCGTTATGTCGTCTGCAACAGACGGTGCCGTAACGAGGGTCTGATGATAGTCAGCAAGAAAGCGCATTAAGGCATTTAAACCAGGCTCGCCAACTCCACCCAAGTCGCGAACCATTTGCACTTGATTTTTGGAGGCAGCTTTTAGTTTCAGGTAAAGAGCGTTTGCGGGATCTGCGTCGTCGATCGCAGACGCAGCCATCAAGTTGCCAGTCAAATTAGCCATCCTATCCATCAAGTTGCGTACTGCTGAGAAACAATCAACACTATTAAGCTGCTTTTACAGCACTTAACAGCCTAGGCAACACGAAAACACTAGCTATCACGTTAGCAGGTCTAGAGGCTGTTTTCCAAGTTGCGTCTGATCAGCCAGTTAGAGCTACAGCCATACTGGTGAGGACGGGGTGCAGGGGTGGAACCCCTGGCTGGGGGCTTTGCCCCCACACCCCCTTGAATCCCAACGCCCGAAGCTCTGTGGCGACAACCATCACAGCAAAACGAGCAGCATTAGCACTGTACTGAGCGTTGCTGCCTGTTTATCGTCGAAGCGTTGGCTCGCGACCGTTGAAGCTAGGTCGCCTTGGCAGCTAGAATACGCTGAACGATCGCTGATGTAGAACTGGGCACTTCAATTTGAACCAGCTCAATCCGACCACCGTAGGACTGCACGATCGCGGCTTCTGGCAGGGTTTCTAGCTGGTAATCACCACCCTTGACATAAATATCCGGCTGAAGTGAAGCAAGAAGCTGGCTCGCAGTTGTTTCAGCAAAGATCACTACACCATCTACAGCTCTCAGCGCGGCCAGCACCTCAGCCCGCTGCTGTTCTGGCACAAGCGGTCGTGGTGGCAACCCGGCTGCCTGGGGTTTGATTGTCTGCACTGAGCGATCGCTGTTTAACCCAACGACCAGCGCCTTTCCTAAACTTCGTGCTACTTGCAGATAACGCACATGACCGGCATGAATTAAGTCAAAGCAGCCATTGGTAAACACTAACGGTCGCCACCGCTGTGGGTCAGCCGCGATCGCCTGTTTTAATTCATCTAATGTATAAAGACCAGAAACCATAGAGGAAAGGATAGAGCAGTGCTAAACGATAAAAATGGCGGCGACTTTTTAGCCTTCAGCTTTCAGCCTTTAGCCTTCAACCTTCAGCCCTTTTTACAGCTTACCGTTATCCGTCGTCTCGCAATAAGCTTTCAGTTGGCAGCTTGTAGCCCCGTTCAAAGGCAAAGCGAACCAGCTGAGAGCGGTTTTCTAGCTGCAACTTGCTCAGAATATTACTCAGGTGAGTTTGCACCGTTCGAGGGCTAACGAAGAGGTGATCGCCAATCTGCTTATTGGTGAACCCTTGAATTACTTCCCAAAACACCTTTTCTTCCGCAGGGGTCAAGGGCAAGGGCTGGGGCATTGATGCCCCGTGTCCATTTTGATTGTGATTACTAGCTTCGCGCTGCAGCAGCAGCACAATTTCGCTGTGGATCCGACGCGATCGTTCTAACTGCGACTCGATCTTTGCTAATAGCTCTCTCGGTTCAAAAGGTTTAATCAAGTAATCATCCGCACCGATCGAGTGCCCTTGTACCCGATCTTCTACTTCACCTTTACTAGAAAGAAAGATAAAGGGTACAAGCTGTCCAGAACGGGTCGATCGCAAGCGGCGGCAAAATTCAAACCCATCCATCTCAGGCATCATGACATCTGAGACCACCAGATCGGGCGGAGCTTGCTCAAAGATTAGGAGCGCTTCAGTACCAGAAGCGACATCTTGCGTCTGATAGCCCCGTTTTTCTAGATAGCGCGTTAACGCCATCCGCAGCGTTGCATCATCGTCAACCACTAAAATTTTTTTCATCGAGATTCCTACACAGCAGTACGGGGTACGAACACAAAACCGCTTGAGCTTTATCCACGCACATCGTCCAGTTTAAATACAGTATGAGATGCCTTAAAAGCCTGCAAAAAGACCGTTTCAGGTAGAAGCAGCAATCATTCCAGAGCAAACTGATTGGGCAGCTCTGTGAGACGTACTTCTTTTTGAGTGAGCTCACTCTTGAGTCAGCTCACGACCCTAAGGCTACTGAGTCGATTGCCCTCCATGTAGGCGGCGTTTCACCATTGCTGTCATAAACGACTTCTTTGGGTTAGGCAGGCTGAATTGCTGATAAAGTTCGGCCATTACCTTGTTTCTATCTTAGAGTTCCCAAAGAGTTTGAACAAAGCAAATGTAAGGTTTAAAATTCATAAAAATAAAAAATTTTAGAGCGTCTAACCTGGAACACAAGCTTTAACCAATTATGCAAAATCGGTCACCCCTTGGTTTTGGTGATCGATCGCGAACAGCCAGGCTGCTATGACACTAAACAAACTCGATGCTTATTTTTGAAGTATCTGGACGTATAAAAGCACTTTGTGCTGTGCCCTCAGCTGTAGCTGTTTCTTCTCGCCGAGGTGATGACAGGGAGTGAATTGGTTCTACGGTTACTCAACAAACCCTCAGGTCAAATTCGGTGCAGTCAGTTTGCGTAGAGCAAACGATCGCTCCAGCGCAGTCAGATGGACTACAAACCTGCCTAGCCATTGGGCTATTCTAACCACAGCAGCGCCGCTAAACGATGCTGTTGATGCACGTTGTCTGGTTAATGCCATTCAGCCGCTGCTTGTTTGCGATCGTGCGCCGCTACGTAAATTCAGGAGTGACCGTAAATGACCTATGAAAAGATTTCACCCCCTACTACGGGTGCCAAAATTACGTTCCAAAACGGTGAACCAAACGTGCCTGACAATCCCATCATTCCCTACATTCGCGGGGATGGGACGGGCATTGACCTTTGGCCCGCGTCCCAGCTCGTTTTTGACGCAGCCGTAGAAAAAGCGTATGGCGGCAAGCGGCAAATTAATTGGTTTAAGATTTTTGTAGGTGATGAAGCGTGTGATACCTACGGCACGTATCAGTACCTACCAGACGATTCGCTGGCAGCCATCAAAGAGTATGGAGTGGCGATTAAAGGCCCGTTGACCACACCGATCGGTGGCGGCATTCGATCGCTCAACGTAGCGCTGCGCCAGATGTTTGACCTGTATGCCTGTGTGCGTCCCTGCAAATACTACGCGGGTACACCGTCGCCCCATCGCACGCCCGAAAAGCTGGATGTCATTATTTACCGTGAAAATACTGAGGATATTTATCTCGGCATCGAATGGAAACAGGGCAGCGAAATTGCCGATCGCCTGATCAAACTCCTTAACGAAGATCTGATTCCTGCTACACCCGAACACGGCAAGAAGCAAATTCCACTGGATGCAGGCATCGGCATTAAGCCCATCAGCAAAAAAGGGTCTCAGCGCCTGGTGCGCCGTGCCATGAAACACGCCTTGCGCCTGCCCAAAGCCAAGCAAATGGTCACGCTTGTCCACAAGGGCAACATTATGAAGTATACCGAAGGTGCCTTCCGTGACTGGGGGTACGAACTCGTGACCTCTGAGTTTCGTGCTGAATGCGTCACCGAGCGCGAATCCTGGATTTTGGGCAACAAAGAGCGCCAACCAGACATCACGCTGGAAGAAAACGCGCGTCAAATCGATCCAGGTTACAACACGCTGACGGCTGATAAGAAGGAAAAAATCTGTGCCGAGGTGAAAGAAGTCCTGGAAGCAATCTGGGAGACCCACGGTAACGGGCAGTGGCAAGAAAAAATCATGGTGAACGATCGCATTGCCGACAGCATCTTTCAGCAAATTCAGACGCGACCCGATGAATACTCCATTCTGGCAACTATGAACCTGAATGGCGATTATCTATCCGATGCGGCGGCGGCGATCGTTGGCGGACTCGGTATGGGACCGGGAGCCAACATCGGTGACGAATGCGCCATCTTTGAAGCCACCCACGGCACTGCTCCCAAGCACGCCGGACTCGATCGCGTCAATCCTGGTTCCCTGCTTCTGTCGGGGGTCATGATGCTCGAATACATGGGCTGGCAAGAAGCGGCAGACCTGATTACCAAAGGTCTTAGTGCTGCGATCGCCAACCGCGAAGTGACCTATGACCTTGCCCGTATGATGGAACCGCCCGTAGAGCCACCGCTAAAGTGTTCAGAATTTGCCAAGGCAATTATTCGGCACTTTTAGAGGAGAAAAGTGAGGGGAGAGGAGTGAGGAGAGAGGAGTGAGGAGTGAAGTTTGAGTACCGCTAGCTCCGAAGGAGCCACTTCGTGTACGCGCCGCTAGAGAGTCTTGAGTTTATCCTGACCTGATTGACTAACAAAAGTCTTGAAAAGCCGCTTGCTCCGTTGCTGACCCGCCCGTGATTAAAATCCGGGCTAACGGTGCGAAACCCGTTAAAACGGGTTGCAACTCCCTTGTAGTCCTCTACCCTTCGGGAAGGCAAAGCCTAGAGCGGACTTACTTCTGTTAGCCCGCACTTTCAGTACAGGGCGGGGCAGGTCATGGCTCAAAGATTTGTCAGTCAACCAGCTTCCTGACTCCTGACTCCTGACTCCTGACTTCTGACTCCTGACTTCCCCTCTTCCGCCTTTAGCCTTTAGCCTTTAGCCTTTAGCCTTTAGCCTTTAGCCTTTAGCCTTCTCTCCCTACCGATTAAGCCGTACAAGCAAAATACCGCCAAAGACTAACCCAATGAGCGTTGGCAGCCAGCCAGCCAAAAAGGAGGAGAGAATATCAAACTGGTAAAGGGCTTCGCAGATACTAATGAAGAGGTAGTAGGACACAATCAGCACCAGGCTGATACCGAAACTAGTACCACGACCAACGCCTCGACGGGGCTGCGTGCCAAGAGTTGCGCCGACTAAGCCAAAGACCAGACAGGCAAACGGAAACGCCATTTTTTGATCAATCCGCAGCATCAGTTTGCGAATTTCCTTCTGGTTACCTGTCTGGCTCATCAGGCTCAAGTATTTCTGGATTTGAGCGATATTCATCTCGCCAGGGTCGAGCGAGGTCTGAGCAATATCGAGTGGTGTCCGTGGCAGTTGAATCTGCTGTTGAACGAAACGGATGATGTTACGGTAAGAGCCATCCGGCGCGACAACATAGATCGTGCCATTGAAGAAATCCCAGGTTTTCTGGTCGTTGTTCCAGAGGGCAGATTCGGAGGCGACGATTTGATTCAGTCCATCTTGCGAGAAGTCCAGAATGGTTAGCCCCCTCATGCGCTGGCCGTCAAATTGCTTGGCGTAAAAGATGCGAGACAGTTCGCTGCCGCGACCACCATCCGGCAAGCTAACGTCCCGATACTCCTGGTAGAAAATATTTTGCTCCCGAAACGATGGCTCCTTTCGATTTAGCGCCGTGTTCAGCGTGTCGGATGCTTGTCGGTTCGCGGCTGGAACGATCGCTTCATTAAAGGCGAACGTAATGCCCGTAACAATCAAGCCCATGACGATCGCAGGCGCAATTAGACGATAGATGCTGACTCCACAACTCCGGAGCGCCACTAGCTCACTATCGCTCGACAGCCGACCATACACCGTCAAGCATGACAGCAGCATCGACATGGGAAACGAGAGACCAATAAAGTAAGGCAGCTTGAGCAAAAACACCTGCGCCGCAATCGACACAGGCAACCCTGCTTCTGTCACCCGCCGCACCAAATCAAATAACACACCGATCGCCACACCGATCGAGGAAAATGCGCCAACTCCAAACAAAAACGGCATGATGAGTTCGCTAGCAATGTAGCGATCCATCACCGAAAAGAGCGACGGGAACCAACCAAATGGTTTTAAGGGCGGCAGCTTTGCAGTGGAGAGAGAAGCCATGGGTGATCGGGGAATGGGGAGTTGGGAGTTGGGAGTTGGGAGTTGGGTGGCTAGGTGAAGGGGTGGAAGAGCGGAAGGGTGAAGGGGTGGAAGGGTATGAAAAAAGCAAGTAGAAATACCCCTTACTTAAAACCTTAGCCTCCAGTTTTCGTCCTTCATCCCCTCACTCCTTACTCCTCTCCCCTCACTACTCCTACGGTTGAAAACTATCACCCAAATAATATTGCCTCACAAGTTGATTGCTGTAGAGTTCTTCCGAGCTACCAGAAGCCAGAATTTGACCGTCTCGCATAATGTAGGAGCGATCGGTGATTGCCAGTGTTTCCCGAACGTTGTGGTCGGTGATGAGGATACCAATTTGACGATCGCGCAAGGCGGCTACGATTTGTTGAATTTCGGCAACGGCGATCGGATCAACGCCAGCGAACGGTTCATCCAGCAGCAAAAACTTCGGACCACTGCGCCCAGCCGCCAACGCGCGTGCGAGTTCTGTGCGTCGCCGCTCCCCCCCAGAAACTTGAGAACCTTTGGTATCAGCAACCTTTTCGAGCCGAAATTCCTTCAAAAGATAGTTTAGCCGTTCGCGCCACTCCTGCCGGGGAACTTGAGATTGCTCCATCACAAGAAGGATATTTTCCTGCACAGTCAAATAACGAAAAATGCTGGCTTCTTGCGCCAGATAGCCAATGCCCAGCCGTGCGCGTCGATGCAGCGGCAGTGCTGTAATTTCTGTATCGTTTAGCCACACGCGACCCTGGTTTGGCTTCTCTAGCCCTGTCGCCATGTAAAATGTCGTCGTTTTGCCCGCACCATTAGGACCCAGTAGCCCCACAATCTCTCCTTGAGAAACAGAAAGGCTGACGCGGCTGACTACAACCCGTGCACCGTAGGATTTATGAACATTCTCAAGCGCGATCTTCAACCGTCCACTCCTGGCTGTGCTGGGCAAAAAACACAAGGCTATCGACGATTTTATCGTGTATCAGTCGTCACTAGCTCAGGGTGAACCAGGAGATGACGGGCTAGAGAGCGGCGGCGCTAAATCTCGCGTAGGTGGCAGTGCAGGCACAGCGGGCGTAAACTGCGGTTGGTTGACAAATGGTGCAGGGTTCGCACTCGGGACAGGTGCTGCGGTCGCATTCGGAACCAGGTAAATGGACTCGACCTGCTTAGGCGCATCTGGCAGTGCCAAGAACTTGCCCTCGTCAATCAAATAGGTGACCGTTTCACCTCTCAAACTATTACCCTGCTGTAAGACATAAACATTGCCACTCAGCACAATCCGTCGTTCGCGGCTGTAGTATAGCGCTTGCGCCGATGTTGCCTGAATTTGTCGTGCCGGGTAGTTGATTTGCACATTACCACGGGCTGTAATGACTCCCGTTCTGGAGTTTGCTTCCTGCACGTCCGATCGCAGGGTTAGCGCCTGTGCCCCTTGCGCCCTGGCAGAAGGGCTGTCCAGAAAAAGATTCACCACGCTGTCTAAGACAAAGGTTGCCGCCAACGCAGCCGGAAGGACAGCCGCTAGCTTGAGCAGTTTCAATGGAGTATGGGGCGATCGACGAGGAAAAGTCATGGGACAAAAAACTCAGCAATAGGGCTAGAAATGGACGTTTGCGGCGGTGGCAGATGCTTTAAGTAGTCTACCCAATCTTGCTTCGACTGAAGCGAATTCTTCCAGGCAGAGCGATGATTGGGCAGGGATGCCTGGAGACTCTAAGACGGCTCATCCGTGTGAGAAGTTGCACCGATCGCAGATTCAACGGCACATAATATGGCTATCCCCACAGAGCTTAAGACATTGGGATCAAAGGGTGTGTGAGGGCTTCGCCCCCAGCCAGCTTTCGACGGCTCGAGTGAGCCTCGCCGAACTCCTGAGCACTCAAGCCGAAGGGGATTCTACCCCTGCACCCCGTCCTCACCAGTATGGCTATACCGCCAGATTGCCGCTAAGGATCGTGAATTTCATCAGGTAGCGCGTCCTCATCGGTGCGTGACGTGAGACTAACGCACCCTACAAATTACAGGTTATTTGATCCACGCTCCTAACGAACCTTTTGCAGCAGGGGGAAGGCGAGAGGTTGAGGAGGATCAGCATCTCGAACCATTGACCTGCCGCTAGCTTCACTGGCTGGAGGTTCAGCATCGACAACCAAACCACTTTCTGCTTGCAAGAGACCCAGTCGTTGCATTACGGCAACCACGCGATCGGGTCCCGCATGCTGAAGCGTGGTCAGGATGTACAGGCTCTGGGTCAAAAATTGCTCTACGTCGATCGCCCCGTAAGTTGGCTGATAACCGCGCAGCCGATTGATACCTTCGCCCAGCAAAATGACGGCACCACGCCAGTTTTGATTGCCGAGATGATAGAACGCCACCGCCACTTGCAAAATGCCCTGGTAAAACTTCTTATCTGGCTCAGTCGCCTCAATCCACAGTGCTTCAAGGGTGTCATGGCACGCATAAAACTCCTGCTGATTAAACTGCTCAACTCCGCGCCAGAAATCGTCTGGTAGTATTTCGTCTGTTAAGGCATTGCTCAAGGTTTTTATCCGATCGTTGTGACGCGTTAGGAGAGCGGTCAGCTTTCAGCAGTCAACAGTAAATGTAAAAGTGTTGTTGCCTAAAGATCAAAAGCCTATGCCCTAAATGGTTTGAGCTTGACGGCTGATTGTTGATCGCTGACGGCGATGACTCCTTACTTGCCACTCTAGCGCTGAATGGGGTGGATGGAGCTAGCTTGCAACAGTTGACGTTCAGTGGGATTCAGTGCGACCTGATCCAACACGGAGAGCCGCAGCGCTTGCAGCCGCATAGTGCTGCGGAGGGGAGTGAACGCAGTTTTGAGTACGTCATACCAGAGGTTTGCCTGAGCATAGAGCTTGGCGCGATCGAGGTGATCGCGAGACCGTGCTAATTGGGTCTTCAAACCTGCTTGCAGTGGCACTACTGCGATCGCGGCTTCGGCAAAAAGGTTGCTAGAAGGGCGACTAGGATTGCAGACGAGTTCAACCTGCCAGCGGTAACGCTTACCCACCGTCAGTTCAGGCAGCCCATCATCTGCCGACAACACCATGATGCCAGGAGCACTTCGCAGGCGATCGTCTTTGATTGCGTGCACCAGCACAAAGCGATCGCTGTTCTGCTCATACAGCCTGAATGCCAACGGCACAGGTGCAGCATCCCGTACAAACCAGGCAAAGGTCGGGCGCGTTGAAACCGTTTTCCCTGATTGCCCATTGGGTGTGATCAGGATCAGTGCAGGCACATTAGCGGCGGGAAGTGCGCTGCTACCACAGCCTCTGCCGCCCGATGATCTGCCGCTGGGTGGCGCTTTATCGTCGTCTGCCAGCCCAATCGCAGGCATAAAGCACAGCCCCAAGACCATACCGACTAGTAACTTAGTGACAATTTGTTGCTTGAGAAGCGCTGAAGCGAGGTGATTCATGGCTCTCCAAAAAAGCTAGGACTCAAAAACTCTTAAGACCATTAAAGCCTTTTACGTGGGTACTGCATTGACTCAAACAGGTGAGAAAGCCCCCAGGAGCGGGAACTACGCCACATCAGTTCACACACCATGCCGTGGGGTGTATGAGGATGGCGTTGAAAACGACCTCTGAGCGATCGCGCTAATTCTCTCGCCTGAGCAGTACCACGTCCTTCTCTAGCAAGGTCAAACGCAGCGCGATCGCGAGCCACTAGCGCTTTGCCGTTGTCAATCACCTGCAAAGTATAACAATTTTTCTCCTGGCGGCAAATAACATCCAGGCAGGTGGCAGAAACCGCATGATTGCCAACATTGCACAGTGCTTCTTGCAAAAAAAGGCAGAGCGTTTGCTTTTGATCGGTAGATAGCGTGCAGTTTTTAAGCAGCGTAAAATCGGGTGGAATGAAGGTGCAAATAGACTTAAACCCTGGCAAATCGCGCTTTAGGGTATCCTCATAGACCTGGTAGAGCAAGACATCAATGGGGGTTTGGGCGTAGTGTCGATCGCCCGTCATGACCGCCTGCTGCATCGATTCATAGACCGAGCGTAACTCCTGATTGAGCGTTTGCAGTTGCGATCGCACCGTTTCGATTGGCAAATCGTCCACACTACGTAACATGGCTGCCAGCGTTTGCAAGGGGCCGTTATGCACTGCATCGTAAGTACGCTTGAGCGCCAGGCTGCGCTGCTCTAGCAACAGTCGAGAATCGCGGTCAAAGAGGGCTGTGGTTAACCCTGCTGCACCCAACGCCAGCAATGATGGCACTACAGGCAACCACCAACTAAGGAGAATGCCGCTGTAGGCGATCGCCACCAGGGACGTGCTGCCGATCGCTAGACCGAGCAGCGTTTTCCAGGGTGATTGCAGCAGCAAGCCGAGGGCAATGCCAAGCAGCCCCCACAGCAAAATCCAGACATATTCCCAGCCTTCTGACCAGGTGTGCAGCAGGGGGCGCTGATCGAGCACGGCACTAATGAGTTGGCTAATCGCATGGGCGTGATTTTCAATGCCGTAGAGCAACTGATACTCGTCGGTGTTGCCGGTTGCCTCGCTGATCAAGCTGCCCTTCGGTGCATCGGTCATGACGGTGTCGTTTAGACTATGAGAGGCAGTTACGCCTACCAGGACGATATGATCGCGCATGATCTCTGGTTTGACTCTGCCTTGCAGCACATCCATCATGGAAACCACTGGAAAGGGGTTTGGATGGCTGCGAAAGTTGATCAATAGTTGGTTTCCTCCCGCTTTGGCTCTCACATAGCCGCCTGTATGAGTACGAAAGCGTGGCAAAGTCGTGGTTCCAAGTCGAATCGGGTCGCTGGCACGGGGGCCGTGTTGCAGAGCAAGACCTTTTGTTTTGAGGTAGCCCGCTGCCAACAATAGTGGCAACGAATACTTCACAGTGCCAGAATCCACCTTGCTTGCCAGCAGACAGCGTCGCAGTTTGCCATCCGGGTCAAGAATAATATCAGCTAACCCGACCCGTGTGGGAGGCAACTCTGGCGGCGGTTTGACTTTGAGCGTAGCGACTGAACTCACATCTGCTTCGATGCCAATTAAATTAGAGCTGGTTCTCAAAAGCTGCGCCAACTCAGCGCGATCGGGATCGGTCGTGATATCGCGAAACAGATCAAGCCCAATGACGGCTGGCTGATAGCTTTGGATCGCGTTGAGAAGCGCTGCTAACTCGCGATCGGGGATCGGGTACTTCCCCACCCGGCGGATGTCTTCTTCGTTAATGCTAACGATAACCACTCGTGAGTCTGGTGTTTCCAGGGGGCGCGATCGTAGGGCACGATCGAACGCCGTCCATTCCAATAGTTGGAGCGAGCCAGTCATCCGAGCGCCTGTGACCAGCCCAATCATCAGTAACCCCGGCAGTAGCCCCACTCGCCAAACCCTAAAGTGCTCACCAATCTGCGTCCAGAATCCAGCATTCACCTTAATTTTCATGTCAGCAAACAGTGGTTAGGCTTGGATAATATGTGACAACGGACGGTAGATGGCTTGTCAAGCGATACACCCTGAAGGAAGAACGGATCACCGCTGCGGTAATGAGCTTAGGGCATACGCACTCAAGGGGCGAGAGGGATGTTGCCCAACACCCAGTACCTTAACTCAGCAATCCCAGCTTTCGAGCCGCGATCGCAATTTGAATCCGCAGATCTTTGTCGGGTTCGTCGTAAATGCCGAGGGCATCTTGCAGCCTGATCCAGTAGTTGCGAACCGTACGATCGCTCACCTGCATCCGATCGGCGATCGCTTTGTCAGTCAGCCCCTCCTGAAATTTCAGCGTGAGCACCTCCAGCCATTTGCGGTCAAACTCCGATCGGGCACGTAGTTCTGGAGGCAAATAAATCGAACCACGGAGCGCAAAATCGACCAGCCGAAGCATTTCCCGAATCGGTGACGACTTATCCATGGCTGCAAACCCACCTTCGTAGGCGTTGATCATCGGCTTCAGTTGCACCAAAGGCTTGATGTTCGTACTGAGCACTAACAAATTGGGTGCCAGCTTACTTTCGATCAACAGCTTTAAAAAAGCGATGCCTACGTCAGCACTGGCAGGCGCATAGGGTTTTGGTGGCACACTTAAATCCAGCAAAACCAGGGTGGGATGGTAGTAGCCAATTTGAGTCTGAGCCGTTTGAATATCTTGGGCTGTAAAAATTTCTACAGCAGGATAGGCGCGCTTGAGGGCAGGAACAGTGCCTTCCAAAATCGCTTCATGGTCGTCAATGACTAAGAAAGTCTGGGCTGTGTCAGTCGATGCACGTTGACTCATTGTTTACACCTGCATAACCACCGTCTCATCACGTGGTTCATCACGTTCTTCAGCAAATGCTACCAGCAACAAGAATCAGGACGCAGTAATCTTTTTTTGGTTCGCTTTCAGTTTTCTCCAAGGCTAGCTCCTGATCGCTGACCGCCTGTACCAGCGTCTTGTTGGCAAAGGCTTGGAGACTGTGTTGACAATGCTATGCAGGTCGTGAAATGGAGCGAACACTGTTGGCGAAACATTGCTTAACATCCTGGAAGCCCTAAATATTCGTCGTTCTCCTGCTGAAACTAATTGAGTTTTGTGAATTGAACAACGACAGAATATGTAGTTCAGATATGAAGAAATAATTCGCCAACAGTGTCGCATCCTGCCGCAACCCTAAGGAAGAGGAATCACAAAGATTGTTGGGATAAATGATTAGGAGAATAAGTTAATGTCTGACTCAATTCAGTTTCTCGGTTATCAGAAAACAGCAGATTCCAAATTGTTTTCGCTCAATAAGTTCTCAAAACTGATTGAGCGATATTCTGAGATGAGCTATCAACCAGTTCAAGGGCTTGCTTATCCGTCTGATAAACCCGCTAACTTGATCGATATCAATACTGCGAAACAAAACTTTCTTGCCCAACTTAGGCATGACCAGCCATTGATAGGTCACAATTTCTGGCAAGCAATGTTTGAATTTGATGTTAGTTTGGACAATGATAGCCAGTCTATGTGGGGAGTGGGTACAACCTACGAAGACCTGGGACGCTATGCTCCCATATCGACTAAAGAACTTTATTCACAGATGTTTCTTGATGTAATTAAGGTCGCAATCGAAGTATATCAACCTTACTATGGTTGCATCTTTAATGAAATCCGCGACATTCCCTCTCCAGCTTCAGAGGAATTATCTGAGGTTTCAGAAATCTACGAAGTCAACTTCTTCAGTTTTGAATTAATTGAGTGTTGTCTCAATGAACAACTGCTTTTATCTGCGCCTGCTTGGAAGATCGAGAAGCTTGACTGTGGAAACTTACTCGTACCTAGTCTCCAAGCAATTTATAGTGAAGATGAAGCATCGTTAAATTTAGTTGCTAAACACCTTGGCTTAAGATGAGCAGGTAGCACAGTCAACCATTGCACTGTGAGATCACCCTCTCGATCAAACACCCTACTTGTAGATATTGATAGAATCATGTCCTGGTAGGCAAAATGCTGTGATCGAGCGATCGCCACCCTACAACAAACTTTCAGCCCAGGCTTTTCAGTCAGAAAGCTTTCCTGTAATCTGATTGGTCTGCCAACTAAGCGATGATGCTCTGTCAGAAAATATATGTCAGAAAAAGTAATTGTGCGTCAGCAAACCCCTCTCCTCATCAGTCTGGTGCTGCTCTTGGGGCTGTGCCTACCACAAGGGGTAGCAGCACAAGCCCGTAACAAGTTAAACGACGATCGGGTGACAGAACTGCTGGCAGAAGGACGCAAACTCGTTGATGCTGGCAGACTGCCAGACGCGATCGCCATTTACCAGCAGGCGGCAGCGCTCGATCGTCAAAATCCGCGCATTTTTTCAGGCATTGGCTTTCTAGAAGCCAACCAGGGACGCTTTCGTGAGGCAGTGTCAGCCTATCAACAGGCGATCGCCCTTGATCCTAAAAACGCTGATTTTTACTATGCGCTTGGCTTTAGCGAAGCAAACCTGGGCAATAACGGCGCAGCGATCGCGGCGTATCGTCAGGCGACGCTCTTTAATCCTCGCCATATGAATGCCCAACTTGGCTTAGGCGTAGTGCTGACCCGTGAGAAAAACTACGGCGAGGCGTTGCAGGTGAGCCAGCGGGCGATCGCGCTAGAACCTCGTAACTACAGACCCTATGAACTTATAGGCAATTTGCTGCTGCAACAAGAACGTCCGCAAGATGCCATTAAGCCTTTGTTGCAGGCGGCTCAACTTGCTCCCCGGCAGGCTAGCATTCAGGTGAGCCTGGGAACGGCCCTACTCGGCGAAGGTAATCTGGAACGAGGTGTTGCAAGGCTGGAATACGCCGAGCAACTTGAACCACGTAACGCAACGCTTCAGTTGCAGATCGCCAAAATTTTGCAAGCCAAAGGGCAGTACAACCGCGCTCTAAAGTCTTATCATCGGGCACTCTTTCTCAAAGCCGATCTGGTAGAAGCACACGCTGCGATCGGCGATATTCACATGGAGAAGCAAGACTATCTTGCGGCGGTTGTGGCTTACCGTCAATATATAGCTGCTGCACCACAAAACCCCGATGCTTATTACAAGCTTGGCAAAGCACTGAAAAAACGCGATCGCAACGACGATGCACGTACAGCACTGGAGCAAGCAAAACAACTCTATAAAGACCAGGGCAAGCAAGATGGCGTGAGGGCGGTTGACCTCCTGCTAAGGGAGCTAAAGCAGAAAAAAGGCTGACGATCGCCAACGTAATAGACCATCTCTCCCCTTACTCTTCACCCCTCACTCCTCACTCCTCACCCCTCACTCCTTCCCCCGCTGGCGCAGGATAAACTCTGCGATCGCTAAATCCATCGGTGTTGTCACCTTCAAGTTGCTCTCTTCCCCCGGCACAACGGTTACAGGCAAGCCGCATTGCTCAAACAACGCCGCATCATCAGTCACTTCCCAGCCCTGACGAATGCCTTCATCGTGACAACGGGTGAGTGGCTCGACGGCAAAGCCCTGCGGTGTTTGGGCTGCCCAAAGCTGACGGCGATCGGGGGTGCTGGCAATCAACTGAGTGGTGGGTGTCACTACTTTGATCGTGTCTTTCACTGGCACCGCAGCAATGAGACCGGGAGAGCCAAGCAGTGCAGCCGCACAGCGATCGATCAACTCAGGCGTCACCAGACACCGAGCGCCATCATGAATCAACACCCGCTCTGCCACAACTGGTAATGCCTGCAAGCCCTTATAGACCGATTCCTGACGAGTGGCTCCCCCTGGAATCCAGTGAACGCACTTCGTCATCCCCAGGTTGATCACAATTTCCTTAAAGTCAGGAAAGTCGTCTGGCTGACCAATAATGCCCACCCAACGCACCGATCGGGATGCTTTGATTGCAGCCAGCGTCCAGGCAAGGACGGGCTGATCCAACAGGGGCAGCAGCAGCTTGTTGCGACTACTGCCCATACGGCGACCGGATCCGGCGGCTGGAATCAAGAGATACACGGCAGTCCTCTAAAGTTGATTGTTCATTAGTAGTGACTTCAACAGCCTTTCAGAAAGACGGGCTTTTAGGAATGAGCTTTCAGGAAAGGGCTTTCAGGAAAGGGCTTTCAGGAAGGTGAGCGAACGGTGGTACTCTTACAGAGGTGAGCGGGTCAGCATAGGAGGTTTAAAGCACTGTTACATGCAGCATAGCCATGACATGGCAAGCGATCGCCAAGAGGCAGGAAAAGGTGCTGCACGAAAAGGTGCTGAAATTTGGCTGCTGACCGCTCAACGAGAGCCTGGTTTGCCAAAGCGGACTCCACTCGGCGTTTTAAATTATGCGCGTATGGTGACGTGCAAGACGCAAAACTTTCCGGTTTCTTCACGTAAAATTAAGAGCGAATTAGCGTAAAGAATTATTATGCGAATCGTAGCCCTCGTCCCCGGTGGAATTGGCGATCAACTTCTATTTTTTCCAACCCTGGACGATCTGAAGCAAGCCCATCCGAATGCTCTGATTGATGTCGTGGTTGAACCCAGGGCAAAAGATGCTTATCGGGTTTGCAAATCGGTGCACAGCACAATTTTGTTTGACTTTAAGGGGCGCAACAGTCTGGCAGATTTAGGCAATCTTCTGGGTATGATTCGCGAACGTGAGTACGACCTGGTGCTTTCGCTAGGGCAACGTTGGACAGTCGGCTTACTCCTGTGGTTGACTGGCATCCCCAATCGGGTTGGTTATGCTGGCAGTGCTGGCGAATTTTTTCTCACCCGTGCCGTTCCCCTCAAGCAAAATCAGTACGCCGCTCAGATGTACCACGATCTGCTGCAAGGAGTCGATATCCGTAAGCCTTCCCCTGAGATGGCGATTAGCGTTCCTGCCCAAGACCTTGCCTGGGCAGAGAGTGAAGCCAAGCGTTTGGGCATTCAAAGCAGTGGCTATGTGCTGATTCATGGCGGGTCTAGCCAGTTAGCAAAAGAGAAGGGCATCGACAAAATCTACCCCATCGAAAGCTGGAAAGGCATTATTCAAGACTTTGAGCAACGACAGCCCGATCTACCGATTGTCATCGTTCAAGGTCCGGATGATGCCGACTTTGTGGCTGCGCTGCTAAAGGCAAACTCTAAGCTGAAAGTGACTGCCCCAGCCGATGTGGGCAAGCTGGCAGCAATGATAGCGGCAGCAAACTTGATGCTGTGTACCGATAGTGCGCCGATGCATCTGGCAGTGGCTGTCAAAACCTACACGGTGGCGCTTTTTGGTCCGACCGAACCTAAAAAACTACTGCCTGAAAGCAACCGCTTTATCGGCATCAAATCGCTGACTGGCAAGATGTCTGACATTTCGCCGCAAACCGTGTTGGAGAAAGTTTGGAGCAGTTAGGGCGTGATAAGACGAGCCGTTTTTCTCGATCGCGATGGGGTGCTCAATCAAGAAGTGGGCTACATCCACCAGGTTGAAGACCTGCACTTGATGTCGGGCGTGGCACAGGCAGTCAAGCGCTTAAACCAGGCAGGTTTGTTTTGCTGCCTCGTGTCCAATCAATCGGGTCCCGCTAGAGGCTACTATCCAGCCAGCCATGTCGATGCGTTACACGATCGCCTCTGCCGTTTACTCAAAACTGAGGCAGACGCAACGCTGGATGCCCTCTACTATTGCCCGTCTCTCAGCGCACCCGAAGGCGGCACCCAGCCAGAGTACACCCGCTGGAGCACCTGGCGAAAGCCCAATACCGGAATGCTGGTAGCCGCTGCCTGGGAACACGATCTAGACCTGAGTCAGAGCTTTATGGTGGGCGACAAGGCAACGGATGTTGATATGGCGCACAACGCAGGCTGTGTTGGCATTTTGGTGCAAACAGGTTTTGGCGATCGTGTCCTCAGCGGCAAGTACCAGCACTCCACCCAACCGGACTTTACCGCGACCGATCTTGCTATCGCCGTAGACTGGCTATTGCAACAAGTCGCGATCGGCTAACGTTAGCCACACACTTTTTTCACATCAGGACGCTGGCTAACGCTGTCCCACCACGTCAGCAGTTTCGGTGTTTGAGCGGTAACTGCCTCAAATTCTGGCGTTTTTGAGAGATAGACAAAGATGGGAATAAGGTAAAAATCAACAATGCCCACGTCACTACCGAGAAGATAGGGGCTGCCAACCGCTAGCGACTCGATCGCTTCCAGAGCTGTTTTGGCAGGCGCAACGGCATTTGCGATCAGCCCTTCATCCGGCTTGCCACCCTGGCTGGGCACAATCAAACGCTGAATCACAATAGTGCTAATTGCAGCCGGATAAAAATAGCTATCAATGATGGCAATAATTTGCCGCATCCGTGCCTGAGCAAGCGGTTCTGCTGGGCTAAATTTGCGATCGGCGATCGTGGCATCCAGGTATTCAGCGATCGCATTTGTTTCGTACAGCAACGTCCCATCAATCTCCAGCGTCGGCACCTTCCCAAACGGATTTTTGGCTAAGTACTCTGCCGACTGGCTTTCGCCCTTAAAGATATCCACGCTTTTGAGGTCGTAGTCTGCACCAGCACCCTCCAGCAGTAACCGGACAGTGCGGACATAGGTACTAACGGGCGTACCGTAAAGTGTGAGCTTTGCCATGTTGTATCAATACCTAAGCGAACGATGAACATCATGAGGATACTCGTTGTTACAGCGATCGCTGCCGCAAAGACGGATAACTCCCCACAACGACAGATTTTTGCAGACTAACTTCTATGAGTGGCACGCTCACACGTTAGAACAGGCAGACACAAGGAGCTAAAACGGCACTACTAAAGATGCGCCCAGCAAGAGAACCGCGATCGTATCAACAATGCCATGAATGGTAATGGATGCCCAGAGTCGATTGGTTTCGCCCAAGGCAAGGGCGTAGAACATAGAAGCCAGGGTTGCCAGCGCTGCATAAATCGCTTTGTACTGAAAGGGCGAGAGTGCGATGCCTGCACCCGGATCATTCCCGATGTGGCAAAGACCAAAAATGATCGAGCCAATGACAGCCGAGAGTAGAACAAGCCGCTTGCGATCGCGTTGCAGTGGCGATCGTGCTTGAATCTGATCACGAATAAAGACCATTAGCCCCGATCGAAACAGAATTTCTTCAAAAAGACCGACTCGAAAGGCAAACAGAATGGCATAGCTTAGAAAAAAGAGCACCGAGTGAGCGATCGTCGGCAAATTAAGCGTCGATGCTTGAGGTTGTGTAAATCGAAGCAAAAGCGCCAGCGGCACCAGGATTAACGCTGCCGTTAAAACTGCTTTGACTGTGTAGAAAACGTCGGTTTTACGAATTTGAAAGCTGTAGCCAAAGTGTTCGCGTCCTAACCGTGTGCCAAAAATAACGACAAGGATGAAAAGAGTCAAACCAATAAACGGGCCAAAGCTAAAAAACGGTCTAGAAAAGCAAAATAAACTCAGCAGGCAAGCCGCAGTCAAAAGCAGATCAAACACCGTCATACGCACTGATGAAGGGTTGACGATCGGTGATAGCAATAAAGCTGCGATCAAAATGTAGGCAAAACCGATGTAATAGCCTGAATATTCTGCTTTGAATGCAGTTGAAAGCAATGAGGTGTGGATAAGACTGATGTAAATAAAGTTAGCAACCAGCAGCAAAGTAAGCTGACTGTTTTGCTTGATCGTTGAGAGTAACGTCGGTGGCTTGAAGGCGTGGGGCTTGCGATCGCGCAGTGCCAGCATCACAAACGGCAGCCTTAGCACCACAAAAGAACCCAGCAAGAACAAAACAACGTTGAGCCAAAAATAATCCTGAATGATTAAGCGATCGAACTGGTTCAGCCAGCCAAATTGAGCCGGATTTAAACCAAGTAATTTGACCACGCTGATATAAGCGCCAAGCAACAAACAGATGGCTATCTGGAACCAAAGCCCGTCCTTTTTTAACAGCACTCGTCTGGCAAATTCTGCCCCTTCATAGGTTGCCAAAAAGAAGATAGGTACTGCTGCAAAAATCACAAATGATGTCGCTTCGACTAACCTTTCAGTGAGCGTCCAGGGTTTACTGCTAAAGCCCAGACGAATGACGATCGCACTAAACCAAAGCACACAGCCAATCACCGCGAATGCCAGTTCGCCATTGCCGCTGTAGCGTTTTGGTGCGGCAAACTCGCAGCGGTTCGTTAAAAAGCCCAGATTCATCAATCGATCGCAAATGAACTTTGAGATCATAACACTCTGCTTTTTACACCAGCAGTAAGAGCGCAGGACGGATTGGTGGCGTAAGACTTGGTAGCATAAGCTGTCATGCTTGAGCGCGTAAGCACGAGAATGGAATGCAAGCAATAAAAAAGTGGCTGAAACAGCGAGAGAACAAGCAACTGGTGAGCCTGCTCATCGGCGGCTTTTTGCTGCGGAGCGCGATCGCCCTTTGGTTGCCACCCGGTTTTGATGAAGGCTACTACTACCTCTACAGCCTCCATCCAGACTGGAGTTATTTTGACCACCCGCTGCTGGTCGCACTGACTACAGGCTTTGGTCCCTGGCTAACTCATACCGTATCTCCCTTTACTATTCGGTTGGGTTCGCTGCTGCTACACACGGGATCACTGCTGCTGCTGTATTTGACCAGTGCGCGGCTGTTTTCCAGGCAGGCAGCAAGCCTCACGCTGGCGATCGCCACCCTCATCCCCATCTTTCAACTCAGCTTCGGTATCTTGACGTTGCCAGACAGCCCACTGATGTTCTTCTGGACAGCGACTTTGTATGTAGCCGTTTGCGAATTTTTTGGTACGCAACAGACGGTTGCAGAAAGTGATGTCGCACCACAGAGACGCGGAGACGCAGAAGAAGCTTCTCCTCACTCCACCGCAAAGCGGAAGCAAGCTACACTCCTCTCCCCTCTCCCCTCTCCCTACTGTCCTACCTACCGACTCGCGATCGTTGGTCTACTCGTCGGACTTGCCTGCTTAAGCAAATATCACGGGCTGGCACTTGGTTTCGGACTCATTGGTTTTTGCCTGACCAGTCCACGTTATCGTGCGGCGCTGCTTTCGCCCTGGATGCTAGCAAGCCTGGGATTATTTACGTTAGCAATTCTACCGATCGTTATTTGGAATGCTCAACACGACTGGGTTTCACTGCGGTTTCAGTCTGGTCGGGCAGTCCCCGATCAGGGCTATAGTTTCCTCGATTTGTTGGTCACGTTTCTTGCAGGCGTAGGTTATTTGTTTCCGACCTTCGGCTTTCCGCTCTGGTGGGTGAGTGGAAAGGCAGTGGTAGAAACGATGAGACAGAAAAAAACCGCAGAGACGCAGAGACGCAGAGAGAGTCTATCTTCATCCTTTAGCCCTTATCCTTTATCCTTCAGCCTCTGGTTTTCCCTGCCGCTGATGCTGACCTTTACCTTAATGGGCGGTTATCGATCGATTCTGCCAACCTGGGCAATGCCAGGATTCTGGAGTGCGACGCTGTTATTGGGGCAGCAAGCAGTCAGTTGGCAACAGCGATCGCCCAAGGGTGTCAAACGCTGGCTGTGGGGTTCCGGTTGGGCAGTGACCAGTGTGCTATTGCTGCTGCTGCTGCATTTAACGCTTGGCACGCTACAAAAACCGAGTCGTTATGCCCTCCTGGGTGGGTTTCTGGCTCCTAGTAATGATGCGTCTACGCAGTTGATTGACATCCAGCAACTGCGAGAGGGCTTTGCGTCTCCCCTACTGACTGCGGCCATGAGCCAAGCCAATTTTGTGTTTACCAATGACTTGTTTCTTGCCGGACAGGTGGGGATGGCGATCGCGCCGCTTCAGCCCAAACCGATCACCTGCTTCGATCAAGATTTGCGCGGGTTTGCTTTCTGGTCAACGCCCGATCAATGGGTGGGGCAGGATGGCTTATTGGTCACGTCAGCCTCGCAGTCAAGTAGAACGCTCAAGCAATATCAGCCATACTTTCAGACGATGCAAAAGGTGGCTGATCTGCCGATTCGTCGCGGTGGGGCGATCGTCCAGATGCTTGAAGTCTATCAATGTCAGCAGTTACTCAAACCCTATCCACGCCCCTATGGGTAAGCAAGGGTCAGGCAGGCAGAACCATTACATCGACTCACGTTCGACCAGAATGATGTTTTCGGTGATTTTCTCAAAGGTGTCATCGTGGCTGATGACGAAGAGCTGGCGGAAGGTCTTGATGTTTGCGATCGCTTCTGCTAAGTGATCGCGACGCGGTTTGTCCATATTAGTCGTTGGTTCATCAAAGAAGGCAACATCAATATCTGCCAGCACTTTGAGCAATGCCAGCCGCACCGCTAACGCTGCACACATTTGCTCACCGCCAGAGAGATTAATGAACCGTCGAGAGTGCGCGCCTTCCTGCACGAGAATTTCGTACTCGCGTGTCCATGCCAAGCCCACATTAGGACGGTTCAACAACTCACGAAAAAGTCGATCGGCTTCGCGGGAGACGTTTTGTACATAGCGTTCCGTAATCCGAGGTCCTGCTTTCTTGTAGGCATCGCGAGCAAACTTGATGAAGCGCTGAGTTTGCCGCTTTTGTTCGACAGCCGCTTGAGCCTGCGATCGCTTCACTTGCAATGCGTCTAGTCGAGTCAACTGCTGGTTCAGATCCGCTAAATATTTCAGTTTGTCTGGCAGGCTAGCGCTGATTGCAATGCTGCGCTCGTTGGCTTGTTGGTACGCAGTTTGCACCGTTTGAAAATGAGCGGCATCAAAGGTTTCACGTACGCGATCGCGCTCGTCACTCACATTTTTTGCGTCTTGCTCCAGGGTTTGCAGTTGGGCAGCTGCCGTTTGTAGTTGCTGGTCGCGATCGCGCCGACTATTTGCCAACTTTTGATGCTCTAGATATTCCTGATATGCGGCACGATGCTGTTCTCGTAGTGCCTGGTGCGTTTGCAGTGCGTCTGCTAAGTCCGCAAAGGCGGCAAGCTGCTGGTCAAGTGTGGCGATCGCCCGTTGCTCGCTTGCTAGAGAGTGCTGCAATGCCTGGATTTTTGCTTGCAACGCCGGTTCTTGCTGCAGTTCGTGTTGCTGCAGACGGCTACGACCACGGGGATCGTCCAGAGCCTCGAGGTCTTGGGTCAAACGTACCTGTTGTTTTTGCAAGAACGGTTCACTTGCCAGTTGAGCGTACAGGTCTGTCAAGCTAGCCTGGAGCGCGATCGCCTCTTCGTTTAGCTGCTGGCGATCGCCCTGCAAACGCTCCAGGCTAGAAAACTCAAGCTGCTGCTGACGGGCAACTTGCAGGTCTGCTTGCAGTTTTTGCAACTGCTGTGCTAGGCGGGCTTCTGAGGTTTGCTCTGCCAGATCCTCAAGAATGGTTTGCAGCGCGGTCATTAACTGCTTCTGCCAGTCAACCCCACTTTGAAGGGTCGTCAGCGCCAGTGCCAGCGGTTCGCTCCAAAGCGGTACGGTTTGCTGTAAAGCTTTGAGCGTCGCTTGGGCTTGCGCGGCTTGAGTCAGGTAGCGATCGCCCGTTGTTTCGGCTTGCGCTAACAGTTGCCGTAAATCTGCTTCAAACTGAGCGGCGGCGGCAATCCGGCTCAACTGCTGCTGGTAGCGCTGTTGCTGCTGTTCCAGGATGGGGATCTGCTGCACTAAAGGTTCCAGCGATCGAAGGCGGATGATATCCTGATCGATTTGAGCGCTACGAGTCTGCACCTGCGACAGCCGTTTTTCCTGGTCTTTCACGGTGTGCTGCCAGTTGACGCAGTGCTGAAGCTGCTGCTGAAGGCGTTGTAAGGATTGCTCAAGCTGTTGCTGTTGCTCGATTAGTGGCTCCAGTTGGGTAATTTCGGCTTTTGCTTGCTGGAGACGATCGATCTGATGGGTCAGCATTGCTAGTTTGGTCTGACGATCGCGCAATTGCTCCTGACTCTGCTGGCGCGTTTGCTGAAGCTGCCGCTCCGATCGCTGCTGCTGTTCCAATTCCTTCAGCGTTGTTTCTGCCAGTCCATAGGCCTGAAACGCCTCCCGATGGGCAGTACAAATTGCCACCGCTTTTTCGGCTTCTCGCAGCTCAACACGCAACCGCTCCACCAGGGCTGTTTCCGTCTGAATGCGAGCGACCAACGTTTCTAACTGACGGTCAAGCTGCTGGAGCTGCGTTGCCTGGGCGCTGAGTTGTGCCTGCTCGCGCTGCCATTGCGCCAGTGCTGTTTGTACCTGCTTCAGTTCTGTCTGCACGCGTTCAATGTCCTCACTCTGCTCCTGACGCTTTTGCAGCAGCGGTGCCAGTGCCGTTAAATCGTCGTCATAATGGGCAATTTCCTGCTCCAGGCGTTCTACCTGACCCTTAGCGTACTTTTCTAAATCGCCCAGTTTTTTCCAGCTTTGCTGATATTCTTCAACTTTCAGAATTTTGTCAAAAATCGGCTTGCGCTTTTCTTTGGTGAGCAGAAAATCAACAGTGAAGGTGCCCTGCGGTACGCCGATCGTGCTGGAAAAGAGCTGACTCAAATCGGTTCCTGAGGCTACGCCTAAGTGCTCCCGCAGCCAGGGCATGACTTCTTCTTTAATACGGCTGTAGGGCAGGCGCTCCTCAAGCTGCGGATCGTAAAGCGTATAGCTTTTGCTGGTACAGCGCTGCACTTCGTAGGTTCGTCCGTCGCGGCTAGAGACAAACGCGACCCGCACTTGAGCACTCGCAGACCCATTCCGAATCAAATCCTCTTTGTTGTAGTCTCCGGCATAATCGAACAACACCCAGGCGATCGCTTCGAGAATGCTCGTTTTTCCAGCACCGTTTTCGCCGCAGATGGCGTTGGTTCCGGGTTGAAAGGTGAAATGGCGATCGCTATGCGACTTGAAGTTCTTGAGACTAACCGAGAGAATTTCCATAGCGAATGCGTTCAGTTAAGTAACTGGGCGTAATTAAACTGAAGATGACTTCGGGGGTGGAGGGGGTAGAACCTCCTGTCTAGGGGCAAAGTCCCCAAACCCCTCTTTGACAATTAATTGTGGCTACCGACTTAGCAGAAAGCGTTGACGATAGCAGAGAGCGTTAGAGAAGGAAATCATGCTCGAACAATTGTACTAGCAATACCACGGAAGACAAAACAACTGCCCCCCTTGTAATACCAATTCCTCAAGGTAGGGCTACAGATGCTATAAAGTAGCTATTGGGTTCAAGCAGCATTTATGGCAGGCGTTTACAAACTCGATATCACCGAAACGGAAGCAGACCTAAAACAACGGCTCAGAAGCCAAAAGACCGCTTCTGACAAAGAACGTATTCAACTGCTTTATCTGCTTAAAACTGGTCAAGCCACCACGGTGCAGTCTGCGGCGACCCTGCTCGGTCGGCATCGCGTCACTGTACAGGAGTGGCTCCGCCTCTATCGCACCGGCGGTCTGACAGCCATGCTCACCCATACGCCCCGTACGGGGCGACGGCAGAGCATTCCCCAGTGGGCACAGGCGGCGCTCAACCAACGGTTGCACCAAAATGAGGGCTTCAACAGCTACGGCGAGATTTGCCAGTGGCTAGAGACGCAACTCGGCATCACTGCCCCTTATAAAACGGTGCATCAGTTGGTGCATTACCGCCTCAAAGCCGCGCCTAAAGTTGCTAGACCCGTGAGTACAGAGACCACAGCGGTCAAAGTAGAGGCATATAAAAAAACTCGCTGAGAACCTGGCGATGCTGGCTTGGTATGCCGTAGCCGTGCTGGGACTGAGCGGACAAGTACGCTTCTTCTGCCAGGATGAGACGCGCCTTGGGCTCAAAACTATCAGTGGGCGCAAGATCACGTACCAAAGGCATCAAGCCCAAAGGTAAGGTGCAGTGGCAGTTCAGGTACCACCTATCTGTATGGGGTGGTGGAACCGAGCACGGGCGAGCACTTCTTCTATGAGTTCACTCATCTCAACAGCGATTGCTTCCAAGTGTTCTTGAACTTAGTGAGTGAGCGCTACAAGGACAGCATTGTGATCATGCAAGTCGATCAAGCGGGGGCACACCGCGCCAAACGCTTGCAGATTCCGCCCAATATCATCTTGCTGTTTCAACCGTCCCACTCACCAGAAACGAATCCCATTGAGCGTGTGTGGCAGCATTTCAAATTAGGGTTGCGCTGGCAGTTGCCGAAGAACCTCGATGCGTTGCGGTTGTTGATGCGAGCGAGGTTAGAAGTGATGACTAAGGAAGTCATTGCTTCCCTTGTCGGATGGCACTCTATTTTAGAGGCACTATCTGTAGCTGGTCTTTAGAGAATTGGTATAATTCTAAGAGGATGCTTTAAAAGTCTTCTGGAATGTGTCAAAGTGCTCGATCTTCCCAAAGCCCCCTTAAAAAGAAGGACTTTCAAGCCATTTTTCCTCTTTTGAAAAGCGTCTTACCCTGAAAATGCGCCCCAAGAAGCCCAGGAACATAACCAACGTACAGGTTTGTCGCAGAATCTTGCTCAACAATCGCAGTAAACGTTCTCATAGTTGTGCCTAAAGCTAGCGCCTCAACTCTAATAAAATTCATCGTATTCAGAAACTACCAGGTTGGTTTTGCACCTCCATAAACCTACTACTCTTGTAATAAATTCTTTATGCCATATTTGTTTACTAGCTGTAAGCAGTGCCTTCCACGATTAGAAACTCTGAGATGCGCCTTCAAATTTGCTGTTGGAGATGGTAGAAACTCTATATCTCCTTTAAAGAGCGGTTCGCCAGAGAGTTTTTCAATCTAGCCTGATTCACACAAACAGGTTAGACCATCCTGCCGCATAGAAGCTTTTGATCTGTCAAGTTTTAGCGGGTAATCACTTGCCAGTTTTTGCAAGAGGTCATAATCGGTTTCATTCATTGCTCTTTTTACAAGAAAGGCTTGGTATTCGGCAAAAATACGACCAAGTTTTTTCTAGTTCTGATGTAAAGCAAGCTTTAGAAGCGGCACACACCATTCCATACAATGGAAAAACTAATAATATTTCTAAAGGATTGTTATTGAGGGCTGATCTACATACTCTATTCGACCTCAAACTAATTACTGTTAATCCAACGCGATCGACGGCACAACAAGTTTGACAAGGTGTGGGAGCAGCCAAAAATGACAACCCGATGAGTGGTGCGCTCTTTCAATTGGCTTTGGTTGCCTAGTCGGTTGAAGCCAACGGCAGCCCAATGGGCAAGCTTGGTCGAGCGTCCTTGGCGTTGGGAGGCTCTTGTTACTTATCCCACAATAATTTGACGCACTACTGTGGAGTTCAGGCGTGATCCATACGAGTGTCTTGCCGCATGGTGGGTTAAGCGATCTGCGCGCAGTTGATCATCCACGGTATGCCAAATTGATCGACCAACATACCAAACCGGACAGACCAGAAAGTTTGAGCGATCGCCATTTTCACCTTGCCATTTTCTGCAAGGGCGTGAAAAATTCGTTCTGCCTCATCTGGTTCGGGGACGCTAATTTGCACGTAGAAACCTTGCGGAGTTTCAAAATATCCCGGTGGGCAGTCAAATCCCATGAGGAGACGATCTTCCAGTTCAAGGCAGGCGTGCATGATTTTGTCATGCAATTCAGGCGGAACCTCTTCTGCGGAGGGTGCTTCTTTATGCGTCATCATCATGGTGATTTTGCCACCGAGACATTGCTCGTAGAATTTGAATGCTGCTTCACAGTTGCCGTTGAACATCAGGTACGAATTGAGTTGCATTGATTTCTCCTTTAGTCATCGCTTCTGCATTTTGATGAGTTGATCGGTCGTAGATAAGTTACTCTTGCTGTCGTGGTTCAACCTGGGCGCGAATGCGGTCTTCCTGCTCCCTTAACGCGGGTGTTAGGGCTTCACCAAAATCCTCTGCCTCGAATATGGGACGGATTTCAATGTCGGAGTCTCCTGGCATTGGGTTGGGGCAACGCTTCACCCAGGCAATCGCCTCTTCGATAGAGTCCACCTGCCACAGCCAGTACCCTGCAACTAGCTCCTGTGGTGGCATGAAGGGTCCCTGGGTGACGGTGCGTTCCGTGCTTGAAAAGTGAACTCGCGCCCCTCTTGAGCTAGGATGAAGCCCCTCACCGGCAAGCAAGATACCTGCCTTAGCTAAGGCTTCGTTGTACTGCCCCATTGCAGTCAAAAGCTGTTCGCTTGGCATAGCCCCAATTTCGGAGTCTTGGGTTGCTTTGACAAAGACCATGACTTTCATTGTGGAATCTCCTGTTGAGTGGTTTTGAGTTGAATGGCTAGCTGGCGGTCATGACTGTGCTGGTAATCCTGCAATTTCAAGAACGGGACGAATTTCGACGGTGCCGACTCGCGCACCTGGAATGCGGGTGGCGATCGCGATCGCTTCATCCAAGTCCTGAGCATCGACGAGAAAAAATCCGCCCAATTGTTCACGAGTTTCAGCAAAGGGTCCATCCGTCACCAGGGATTTGCCATCGCGTACCTGAACACTGGTTGCCGTTGCGACGGGATGGAGTGGAGCCGTTGCCAGAAATTTTCCCCTGGTATGCAATTCCTGGGCAAGTTGAGCTGATTCCCCATAGCAATGCTCTCGCTCGGCTTCGCTTAGGGCGTTTTCGTCCATGTAAATCAACAGCAAATATTTCATTCGGTTGCCTCCTTTGTAATTAAGTCGAATGGGCTTGGCTCAAATCGACACTGCCCTGAAATTTTTGATTGAGTACGATCGAGCTTTGCGTCTTTTGTCAGTCGAACGGAAGTGGCTCAAATCGACACCTCCCAAAAACTCATTCTTTAGTACAATTGTTCTTTATTTTATTGCCTCCTTTATCAGTCAGTCGAACGGCGATCGCTCAAATCGACACCTTGCCCAAAATTCTTTATGTCGTTTTATGACAGAGATGACTTCAACCCCAAACTCAGATGTTGCTCAGGCGATCGCCTCGGTTTACCGGGCTGAATGGGGGCGCATTGTTGCCATCCTGATTCGGCTAGTAGGAGATTTTGATCTGGCTGAAGAAGCTTCGCAGGAAGCATTTGCAGCGGCAGTCCATCAGTGGGAAGCCAGTGGGATTCCCGATCTTCCTCGTGCCTGGATTATCCGCACTGCAAGGTATAAAGCGATCGATCGCCTCCGACGACGAACCCGACTGACCGAGAAACTGGAATGGTACGCGGCATCTGGGTTAATTCCATCCAGCGAAGAACCCACCGACGATAGCGATGAAATTCCAGACGATCGCCTGCGCTTAATCTTCACCTGCTGTCATCCCGCACTGGCGATCGAAACTCAAGTGGCATTGACCCTGAGAATGCTGGGTGGACTGGAAACCGATGAAATTGCCCGTGCTTTTCTCATACCCACAGCAACAATGGCACAGCGGTTAGTGCGGGCTAAACGCAAAATTCGAGATGCAGGCATTCCCTATAAAGTCCCAGAGACAACCGCTCTCGCTCCCCGGATAGAGGCAGTGCTGACGGTAATCTATCTCATCTTCAACGAAGGCTATGCGGCAACCAAAGGAGATTTGATGGCACGGGCTGATCTCTGCACCGCAGCGATTCGACTGGGGCAACTGCTGCGGCAATTGATGGCACCCCAACCGCCTTCAGAAGTTACCGCACTGGTGGCGCTGATGTTGCTGCACGACTCGCGACGCGATGCCCGTTTGGATGAGGCAGGTAATCTGATTCTGCTAGAAGACCAGGATCGAAGCCGTTGGAATCACTCCCAAATCATTGAAGCGTTGCCTCTAGTGGAAGCAGCCTTGCGGGGTGGAACGGGGGTTTATGCCCTGCAAGCCGCGATCGCCGCCCTCCACTGTCAGGCAGTACGTGCCGAAGACACGGATTGGACGCAAATCGTGCGGCTCTATGAGGTGTTGGAGCAGTTGCAACCTTCACCTATTGTGACCTTGAACCGAGCCGTGGCGATCGCAATGGCAGAGAGTCCTCAAGCGGCCTTTGGACTGCTTGATCAGCTTGCCCCAGCACTCGACAGCTATCATCTCTTTCACGCCACTCGTGCGGATTTATTCCGGCGTGTCGGGGCATTAGAGGACGCGACCCAGAGCTACAGTCGGGCACTAGAATTGGTGACAAATGACAGTGAGCGCCGCTTCTTGGAGCGTCGGTTGTGCGAAGTTAGCGCTAACGTACCAGCTTTCAACTTATAGAGGATTCAGCCATGGATACCAATCCCAGCCTTCTTTCGCACGTCTCGATCGGCACCAATGATTTTGAACGAGCGATCGCCTTTTATGACGCTGTTCTGCCAACCTTGGGTTGCAAACGACTGATGGAGCATCCAGACGCGATCGCCTATGGCAAGCAATACCCCGAATTTTGGGTGCAAACGCCGTTCAATGGGCAACTAGCAAGCGTTGGCAATGGAACTCATATTGGCTTTATTGCTCCTAGTAAAGCAGCCGTTCATGCCTTCTATGAGGCAGCTCTGGCAGCGGGTGGTGTAGACGATGGCGCGCCCGGTGGTAGACCAGCCTACAGTGAGCCTTACTACGGTTGCTTTGTGCGTGATCCAGACGGGCACAAGGTGGAAGCAACCTTTTGGGATGAGCAGCTTGAACAAACACTGAGCTAGGGCACGTCTGCCTGAACTGAGCGATCGCCACAACGGTATAGGTGGCTGCTGCGATCGCAGTAGCTACTCAAACGTGTGCTCTGTTGTGCTATGCGCTAAGCGCCAACGGGACGCCACGACAGAGTGACTTTAGTTTGAGACTTTACGGGCAATGAATAAGCTCCATCGTTGCAAATGCTTGCAGTAGCAGGTCTTATTGAGAAAAGGTGCCTGACTGTTTACTCGGCTCAAGCTAGTTTTAGCAGGAGTTTTAGCCTGCGGCTTAACCCGAACTCAGGTTAAGGAGATGCTCGGTATCGCTTTACACAATCTTGATACTAAATGTTCGCTAGATCACATAGCTCCGCATAAGTACTGATGCTACATTCTCAATGTGGGATCTATGGCTATCGTTTGATTGTTAAGAACGCGAGTTTATAGAGGGTAGGGCGCTGCCCTAATCATGGTGCCCTCTACACTCAGTATTAATGAGGATGCAAAGATATAGAAGAAGTTGATAAGCCTCAAGGAGCCTTGCCCAGGCTCCATAAGCATTTTTGATTCTGATTGTGAGCGTTGCCTCAAGGCTTAACGACACAAAAGCTTTAGCATGATGCGTCCTAAATAGGTTTAAGCCCTTTCAGTTGTCTTGTATTCCCTCAGACCCGATTTGAGGGTGTTTTCTTGCGTCTACAAGCTTCATGCTCCACGCTTTACCCTTTTAGGGCACCTGTCACTCTCGTTTTGGGCGATCGCCCGATCGCCGCTGATAGCATTCATCCTTCGTTAAACACTTAATTCCTGTATTTCTACACGTTGCAAGTTCTCTGATCATCAACACGATTTCTCAACACATAACTAGGAGCTTTTCTAATGCCGCTGAGTACTGGCAACATTGCGATCGTCGGTTTTAATGCTGATGGTAATGACAATTTAGCCTTTGTTGCGCTGGTAGACATTCCTGCTGGTGAAACCATTTACTTTGAAGACAATGAGTGGAATGGCACTGGCTTCATTGATACCAACGAGTCCGCGTTTAACTGGACTTCAACAACGCCGATCACGGCGGGCACGATCGTCCGCATCGACAATATTGGTACGGGCACGATCGCAGCCAGTACAGGCACAGTCACCACACCCGTTGCTGGACGTGGAACCAATCGGGGACTCGCAGCGAGTGATGAGGTGTTGTATGCGTATCAGGGTACGCCAGGGACACCAACCACGTTTCTAACCGCCGTTGCGAACAGTGGTTTCAGTGCAACTAATGGACTGCTGACGGGAACTGGGCTGACAGTTGGCACAACTGCCCTTGATTTAAGCGCGGTTGATCCGGGTGCTGATATTGGCGCATACAATGGTTCACGCAGTGGGCAGACCAGCTTCAGCGGTTATCTAGCCTCTATTAACAACGCGGCGAACTGGCAAACTCAGGATGCAGGTGGCGATCAAGGGAGCGATGGAACCGCTCCAGATGTACCCTTTAGTACCACTGCCTTTACGTTGGGTGCTGGCGGGGGCGGTACGCCAACCGTTAACTTAGCCGTCAGCACTAATACTGGCTCGGAAGCCGGACAGACGATCGTCACAGTGACAGCAACGGCTTCTAGTGCAGTAACGGGCGATCAGACGGTGAGCCTCGGCGTCTCTGGCACAGGCATTACCGCTGGTGATTATGCTCTGAGTGCGAACACCATCACAATTCCCAACGGCGCAACGACGGGCACTGTTACCTTCACGGTGGTGGATGATGCGATCGCGGAGGGCACTGAAACAGCACTCTTGACAATCAGCAATCCCTCGGCAGGCATGACGCTGGGCGGTACTGCCTCTCAAAGCATTGCGATCGCGGATAACGATTCTGCCGCACAGTCTGGCATTCTACAAAAAATCGGTAGCTTTACTAGCGCCAATGGTGCTGAAATTCCAGCGTTTGATCCAGGGAGCGATCGACTCTTTACGGTTGCAGGCAGCACCGTTGAAATTCTCAGCGTCAGCAACACCGGGGCACTTACTTTGACGGGTGCCTTGACACCAGGCTTTACGCCTCCTGCTGGCACAAACGTCCTCCCCAACAGTGTGGCGGTCAAAAATGGCATTGTCGCTGTCGCCTATGCAGTGGTAGATGCGACCACCAACGCCCAGCAAACGGGACGGGTCAGCTTCTACAATGCGGCTGATGGCACCTTCTTAAACTCCGTAGCAGTCGGCTTTTTGCCCGATATGCTGACCTTCACTCCTGATGGCACAAAGGTTTTGGTTGCCAATGAAGGCGAACCGAATAGCTACGGTCAAGCCACCTCCTTTGATCCAGAAGGATCGGTGAGCGTGATTGATTTAGCAGGCGGCGTTGCCAGTGCCACGGTGAGAAATGCCTCGTTTACCAGCTTCAACAGCCAGATTGATGCGCTGAGAGCTTCCGGCGTAAGGATTACAGGTCCAGGGGCAACGGTGGCTCAGGATCTGGAGCCGGAATACATTGCGGTTGCGCCCGATGGTTTGACTGCACAGGTAACGCTGCAAGAAAACAACGCGATCGCCATTCTGGACATCGCCAGCGCGACCATTACTCAAATCATTCCGCTGGGGCTTAAAGACTTCAGCAAAGGACTACCGACCTTAACGACCTACGACTTTACGAACCTACCTGTTCTGGGAACAACCGCAACGGTCAATCCCAGCAACCCCAGCCAAACAGTAGCCGGTCAGGAAATTCGCTTAGGAGGGTTCTCAGGGCTTCATTTTGAGGGAGTCGCAGCGAACGGCAACCTGAAGTTCATCACTCATACCGATCGTGGTCCCAACGGCGAACCCAGTGGCAGCAACCGACCCTTCCCGCTCCCTGACTTTCAGCCCCAACTGGTACGGTTTGAACTAAACCAGAGTACAGGCGCAATCGCCATTACAGAGCAAATCGGCTTGAAGCGGGCAGATGGTACGCCCTTGACGGGTCTGCCCAATCTCCAGGGCGTTGCCGGAACCGCCTATAGCGATGAGGTGCCTGTTGATCTGTTTGGGAATCCGCTAAGCAACGACAAACTAGGCGGAGACTTTGAGGGCATTGTGGTTGCTGCCGACGGCAGTTTCTGGATGGCTGATGAGTACCGTCCAGCGATCTACCACTTTTCTAGCAGTGGTCAGTTGCTCGATCGCTTGATTCCTCAGGGTACACCAACATCAGGCGGCGAGTTTGGCACACCTGTCTTGCCAGCGGTTTACGCGCAACGACGCACCAACCGTGGCTTTGAAGCGATCGCCCTGGAAGGCAATAAGCTGTATGCGTTTATCCAAAGTGCGATCGACAACCCCGATCTAGCCAACGACAATACCTCCCGCAACTCCCGCAACCTGCGAGTCGTGGAACTTGACATCACCACTAATACGGTCACGGGGGAGTACCTCTATCTCCTCGACAGCCTTGCTGGTAGCGGCAGCGCCCGTACTGACAAGCTTGGCGATGCGGTTTCACTGGGCAACGGTAAGTTCCTGGTGGTGGAACGTGATGACCGCAGTACCACCAGCGCAAACAAACTGATTTACGAAATTGACCTCAGGGGCGCAACCAACATCAACAACCCCAGCAATCTGACCGGGTTGCCTGCGGGTAAAACGATCGAGCAACTTAGCGTCGCTGAACTGGTTGCCTCTAACCTCCAGCCGGTCAGCAAGCGTCTGGTCACAAATGCGGCTGCTCTTGGTTATACGGGTGTCGAAAAGCTGGAAGGACTGGCACTCATCAACGCTAATACCCTGGCAATCATTAACGATAATGACTTTGGGGTTGGCGGTAGCACTGCCAGCAATGGGCAACTAGCTGGGGCAACCGTGCCGAGCACGATCAAGCTGGGCATTGTGGAATTTAATCAGAGCAATGGCTTGGATGCCAGCGATCGCGATGGCGGCATCAACATCCGTAACCAGCCTGTGTTTGGACTCTATCAACCAGACGCGATCGCCAGCTATACCGCCAACGGGCAAACCTACTACATCACGGCAAACGAAGGCGATGCCCGCGATTACACAGGTTTCGCCGAAGAAGTGCGGGTTGGTGCTGCGGTGTTAGACCCCACCGTGTTCCCCAATGCTGCCACCTTGCAGAACAACGCGAACCTGGGACGGCTGACTGTTTCACGCACCACCAGCGATAAAGATGGCGATGGCGACCTCGATCAACTGCAAATGCTTGGGGCGCGATCGTTCTCGATTCGCGATGCTAACGGTACGCTCGTGTTTGACAGCGGCGACCAGCTAGAGCGGCTTACAGCCACTCAAGCGCCTACGCTCTTTAACTCCGATGGCACCGCTGCCTCGTTTGATACCCGTAGCGACAACAAAGGACCCGAACCAGAAGGCGTGGCGATCGGCGTGATCAACAACCGCACCTATGCGTTCATTGGGCTGGAGCGAGTGGGTGATGTCATCGTGTACGAAGTCACCAATCCCAATAAGCCCGTCTTTGTCCAATACATTAATACGCCGGAAGACTTGGGAGCCGAAGGTTTAGCCTTCATTGCAGCAGCCGATAGCCCCACAGGTAAGCCCCTGCTAGCAACGACAAACGAAGTCAGCAAAACTGTTGCTCTCTTTGAAGTCAAGCCCTCCACGCGCATTAGCGATATTCAGGGCACCAGCCACACATCGCCGCTCAACGGTCAAGCCGTGACAGGTGTGGCTGGCATTGTGACAGTGCTGCGGACGAACGGCTTCTACCTGCAAGACCCCAACCCCGACAGCAGCGATGCTACCTCTGAGGGCATTTTTGTCTTCACCTCATCGGCTCCGACCGTGCAGGTGGGCGATGCCATTCAAGTTAGCGGCACCGTCAGCGAGTTTCGTGCCGGGGGTGCATCCAGCGCCAACTTATCCACCACGCAAATCTCTAGCCCCACCATTACCGTTGTGTCGAGCGGCAATGCCCTGCCAACCGCCACGATCTTGGGCAACGGTGGACGCACCATTCCCACCAGCGTCATCAACAATGATGGGACAGGCAATGTGGAAACCAGCGGCACGTTTGACCCTGCTACCGATGGCATCGACTTCTACGAAAGCCTGGAAGGGATGCTGGTGCAGGTCAATAACCCGATCGCGACCTCACCCACGGCAACGTTTGGCACCTCACAGGAAATTTGGGTACTGGCAGATAACGGCGCAAACGCGACCAGCCGTACGGCTCGCGGCGGTAGCCTGATTAATGCCAGCGACTTCAACCCTGAGCGCATTCAGATTGATGACCTGAACAATGCCCTGGTGTTGCCAGAAGTCAATGTCGGTGCCCAACTCAGCACGATTACTGGAATTGTGAACTATGACTTCGGTAACTTTGAAGTCCTGGTTTCTACAGCACCAACCGTTGTACAGGCATCACCCTTGCAAAGAGAAATCACGAATCTGATTGGCAGCCCCAACGACCTAACGATCGCCAACTTCAACGTTGAAAACCTTGATCCAGTGGTCGAAGACATCAATAAAGTGCAGGGTCGCAACTCCAACAATGTGGACGATGACCTGGGTACGGGTAAATTTGATGCGCTGGCGCAGGCGATCGTGAATAACCTCAAAACACCTGACATCATTTCTTTGGAAGAGATTCAGGACAATACAGGTGCAGAGATTGGTGATGGCGTTGTGGCATCGGATGTAACGCTGAATCTCCTGATCGATCGCATTGTGGCAGCCGGTGGTCCACGCTACGAGTTTCAAGTGCTAAATCCCGTCGAAGGACAGGATGGTGGGCAACCGGGCGGCAACATTCGGGTTGGCTTCCTGTTTAACCCCAACCGGGTCAGCTTTGTTGAGGGTTCCTTGCAACGTCTGACCGATCCCAATCCCGCTGAGAGCGATTCCTTCGCTGGGGATGACTTTGCCAGTAGCCGTAAGCCTCTTGTGGGAACGTTCCTGTTCAATGGGCAAGCAGTGACGATCGTCGCCAATCACTTTAACTCCAAAGGCGGCGACCAGCCACTCTTTGGGCGCTTCCAGCCACCCACTCTCACGAGCGAAGCCCAGCGACTTCAGCAAGCTACGATCGTCCGAGACTTTGTGCAAAGCGTCCTGGCAGCAGATTCTAACGCCAATGTTGTCGTGGCTGGCGACTTGAACGACTTCGAGTTCTCCAATCCAGTTAACCTGGTGGAAAGCGCGGGTCTAACCAACCTGATCGAAACCCTGCCTGCCAATGAGCGCTATACCTACAACTTCCAGGGCAACGCTCAAACACTCGATTACATCCTGGTCAGCGGTAATTTGCTCAATCAACTCAACGGGTTTGATGTCGTCCACTTCAACTCAGAGTTTGCCGACCAGATTAGCGACCATGACCCCTCCGTTGCCCGGTTCCGGTTTAACAGTGCCCCGACTGCTCTTGCGTTAAGCACCACCAGCCTTGATGAGAATGTTCCAGCCAATACGCTGGTTGGCAATTTCACCACAACCGATCCGGATCCAGGTAACACCTTCACCTACAGTTTGGTTGCGGGTGCAGGCGATAGCGGTAATAGTGCCTTCACTATCAACAGCAATCAACTGCAAATCAACCTTTCGCCCGATTTTGAAACGACTTCTAGCTACAGCATTCGGGTGCGAACCACGGATCAGGGTGGGTTGAGTTTAGATAGCGTCTTGACCATTGCAATCAACGACATCAACGAAATCTTTGGCGATGCTCGTAACAACACCCTCTTGGGCACTCTGCGTAACGACACTATCTACGCGGGTGGTGGCAACGATACGGTCTTTGGGCTGGGTGGCAATGATCTTGTGTTCGGTGAAGGTGGTAACGACAGACTCTTCGGCGGCCTGGGGAATGACTACATCGACGGTGGCAGTGGCAACGATACCATCACTGACCTGGGTGGCACAAATACCATCTTTGGTGGCGCTGGCAACGACACCATCCTGGCTGGGTTTGGCACCAATCTGATTGATGGCGGTGCGGGTAACGATACGATCTACCTGTCGTTTGGTGAAGATACGATCGCCCTTGCACGCGGCAACGGTAACGATACCGTCTACAACTACAATGCTGGCTCCACTCGCTTTAGTTTAGGCGCAGGCTTGACCTTCGACGAGCTGACGATCGCGCAAAGCGGTAGCAGCACCTCGATTCGTGTCGGCGGCGAGAGATTAGCGTCTCTCGCTGGAGTCCAAGCCAGCAGCGTGACCGCTAGTAGCTTCATCACTGCGTAGACTTGAGTGAAACCTTAGCCCCTGAGAACTGCGGTTTTCGGGGGCTTTTTGCGGTTCTTATACTAATTTGATTTGTGAATGCGACAGATGCGATCCCCCTGCCTTCGGCATCCGCCTTATCAAGGGGGACTGAGGGGGATCGGTTGGAGGCAAGTTCTGTCGTGAGGTCTGTTTAAATTGGTATTACCCTTGATCGCGGTTCATGATTAACCGATCGTGGTCTGTCAGGGAGGAAACGGCAGATCGGGCGATCGGGCAAACACGAAGATGATGATGGGCTAACTCGGTAAAACTACTGACATTTTAACGGCATGTTAGAGACACCTTAAAGTTCTTGTGGGATTTGTAAAGGTTGGTACAGAAAATGGCAGCACTCTTTGTGACCGCCAGCAAATTTTTGACTTCATTCACCGCTCCCTTTACCCAGGACACCGCTATGGCAAGCGCCCCCATTCGTTTTTCTCAGTTCAATGCTTCACTGAACCGCAACGCAGAGGGACAGCTTGTCTCTGACCTGTCCACCCCTAATAATGCTCAGGCAAAAGCGGTGGCTGAGACCATTCAGCGCGTTAACCCTGATGTGCTTTTAATCAATGAGTTTGACTACGTAGCTGCCAACCCGCTTCAGCCTGTGCAGCTTTTGCAGCAAAACTATCTCTCTGTCAGCCAAAACGGTGCCACACCAGTTGAGTATCGCTACGCTTACATTGCGCCGTCTAATACGGGTGTTGCGTCTGGCTTTGACCTCAATAATAACGGTGTTGCGGTAACAACTCCAGGTACGCCAGGGTATGGCGACGATGCCTACGGTTTCGGTAACTTCCCCGGTCAGTTTGGTATGTTGCTGCTGTCTAAATACCCGATCGACACGGCAAACGTACGAACCTTTCAAAACTTTCTCTGGCAGGACTTGCCAGGGAACTTGCTGACCAACGATCCGACTGTAGACAATCCGGCTACAGCCGTGAATGAAAACCTCGGTGGCTTCTACACGGCAGAAGAACAAGCGGTACTACGGCTGTCATCGAAGAGCCATTGGGATGTGCCCATTTTGATCAATGGCGAGGTGGTGCATGTGTTGGCGAGTCATCCCACGCCGCCTGTGTTCGACGGGCCTGAAGATCGCAATGGCAAGCGGAATTATGACGAGATCCGCTTCTGGTCAGACTATGTTACCCCTGGTAGCGGCAACTACATTTACGACGATCGCGACAACTCCGGTGGTCTGGCTGCCGGATCGCGCTTTGTAATTATGGGCGACCAGAATGCAGACCCGATCGATGGCGACAGCTATGATAACGCCATTCTGCAACTGCTGCAAAACCCCAACATCAATACCAATACTACGCCAACCAGCCTGGGTGGACCCGAGCAATCGCGTTTGGATGGTGGCAAAAACTTGGAGCATCGCGGCAACCCAGCCTTTGACACGGCAGATTTCAACGACGCGCTCACGGCATCCGGTAACTTACGGGCTGATTACGTGTTGCCGTCAGCGTCTTTGGACATTGTAGACTCGGCTGTGTTTTGGCCAACGACGACTGATCCACTGTTTCGATTGGTGGGCGATCGCCAGAGCTTTGCGGCGACTCCCGCTTCAGACCACAGCTTAGTCTGGGTGGATGTGCAAACCGGGGCAACGCCCGCAGGCAAAACGCTGACAGAGGATTTAGGCTTCCTGGGGCAAACCATTCTGGCAACGGGCTTTACACCAACAGGGGCAGCAGGCACGATCGGCGGCACATCAGTACCCGTCGGTGGCTTGTCGGGTGTCACTTACGATGCCGTGAACCAGCGCTACTACGCCATATCGGACGATCGCTCTTCGCTGGCTCGCTTCTACACCTTCACGGCTGACCCCACCACCCTCGCAACGGCTGGCGTAACCTTCACCAACGTCACCCAGCTTAAAGATGAAAACGGTCAACCCTTTGCAACTAATAGCCTTGACCCAGAAGACATTGCACTGACCCGCAACGGCACCGTGTTCATCACCTCCGAAGGGGAAGTTAGCCCTGCCTTGGGAGCCAGCCGCGTCACGAATCCGTTTATCAACGAGTTTGACCTGGCAACCGGACAACAGGTGCGATCGCTGCCCGTCCCGACAAAATTTTTGCCCGTCGTGCAAGATACCAACGGCAACGGCATAGTGGATGCGGGTGATACGCAGACGGCAGGCGTTCGTAACAACCTGGCATTCGAGAGCCTCACGATCACGCCAAACCAAAAAGTGCTGTTTACCGCGACAGAAAATGCCCTGTTTCAGGATGGCACGCTGGCAACGGCCACAACGACTAGTCCCGCCCGCATCTTGCAATACAACCTCACAGCCGGACAGCCGGAGAAAGAATACCTGTACGAAATCGATCGCGTTGCCGTGGCACCACCAACCGCGACCAGCTTTAGCACCAATGGCTTGGTAGATCTGCTGGCGATCGACGATCGGGGCACGCTCCTGGCACTGGAGCGATCGTTTACCGCAGGCATTCCTGGCACAGGCAACACCATCAAGTTGTATGAAATCAGTACGCAGGGCGCAACGGATATCAGCACGATTAATGCTCTCGGTAGCCTCACTGCCGACCAACGCGCTGCCATTCAGCCGGTGCAGAAACGGTTGCTGCTGAATCTGGATGACCTGAATCTGCCGACTGGCTTAGACAACGTAGAAGGGATCGAGTTTGGTCCCAAGCTGGCAGACGGTCGCCAATCGATCGTGCTGGTCAGCGACAACAACTTCAGCGCAACGCAATTCACCCAAATTCTAGCGCTGGGTGCTGAAGTGATTCCCACAGCGGCACCGAGGGTCGAAACTCGTCCCACCTTGCTGGATGACAACATTCAAAACGCTGATGCGGATGACCCAGCCATTTACGTTCATCCGACCGATTCAGCCTCCAGCCTGGTCATTGCGTCTGTTAAAGATGGTGGTCTGCGAGTCTATGACCTGTCGGGTAAGTTAGTGCAGCAGATCAATCCAGGCAACATCCGTTACAACAATGTTGACCTGATCTATGGCTTTGCACTGGATGGCAAAACGGTGGATCTGGCGATCGCCAGCGATCGCAACAACGACAAACTTGCCATCTTCACCATCAATCCCAATGCAACGAGCGATTACCTGCAAGACGTAACCGACAGCAGTCTTGGCACCATTTTTCAAGCGGCTCCGTTTGACCCGCCCTACTCCGCCTCTAGACGCAGCGCCTATGGGCTGGCAACGTATACCAGTCCCTTTACAGGCGATGATTACGTGTTTGTGACTCGTCGCGAAACGGGGGATGTGGCGCAGTACAAGCTGGTGGATGCAGGCAATGGCACGATCGGCGCAGAGCGGGTGCGAACCTTTACTGTGCCAATCCCCACGGGCGCACCTGCCGACACCGATCCGCAGCTTGAAGGCTCTGTCGTCGATCGCGAACGGGGCATCGTCTACATTGGTCAGGAAAATGTCGGCATCTGGAAGTACGACGCAGAACCGAACGGCAACAACACAGGCACATTAGTCGATACCGTCAAAGCGATCGGCGGCACCAACCTGACCGACGATGTAGAAGGGCTGACCATCTACTACGGGGCGAATGGCACCGGCTACTTGCTGGCATCCAGCCAGGGCGACAATACGTTTGCTGCTTACTCCCGTGAGGGCAACAATGCGTTTCTAGGACGGTTTGCTATTGGCTCCAGTGGCGGCATTGATGGCGTACAGGAGTCCGACGGTGCCGATGTCATCAACGTGCCTCTTGGACCCAACTATCCCTTTGGGCTGTTTGTCACGCAAGACGGTTCCAACGATCCAGCCGTGTTGGTTGAGGATGATGGCGAACTCGAAAACGTCAGCACCAACTTCAAGTTCGTGCCCTGGGAGAACATCGCCAATGCCTTCGCCACGGCACTGCAAATTGACACCAGCGGCTACAATCCCCGCGAACTCTCGGTGATTGGTGCAGGCGGTAACAGAACATTTTTTGCCAACGAAGGCACGCTGACCATCAAAGCCTTTGGTGGCGTGGGCACAGGTGTGAATCCCACTGCCAACGCGATCGCCGAAGTAGACACGATTGTCTTCAGCGGCAGTGCATTGGTTGCCGAGAATTTACAACTGACCCAAGTCGGCAGCGATCTGGAACTCAGCTTCCCCGGTCTAAGCGATGGCAAGGTGGTGCTGAGAAACTTCGCGATCGAAGACCTGGATAATCTCCAGCGCTCCACAGGTGCCAGTGTAGACATCGGCAACATCCTGTTCAATGGGCAAACCGCGATCCAGGATAGTTTCGATGTTTTCAACGCTGATTGGAACAACGGTCAAGTCTTTAACCGCAACACCGTTACTTTCCTCAACGATCTGGATAACACCGTCCAGGGCTTTGAAAACTCGAACGATGTCATCAATGGTCAGGGTGGCGACGATCGCCTGAATGGTCTGAGCGGTAACGATCGCTTGCGCGGCGGCACAGGCAACGATCGCTTAAATGGCGGGGCTGGCAACGACCAACTCACAGGCGATGCGGGTGCCGATCACTTTATCTTTGCCTCTGGTAGAGCCTTCAAACTTGAAGACTTAGGCGTTGATACCATCACTGATTTCAATGGGGCTGAGGGCGACCAAATTATCTTGAGCCGCACCACCTTTACCGGACTTCGCGGTGCTGGGCAGTCGTTGGCTGCAAGAGACTTTGAGACCCTGGTTAATCCTGCCAATCGAGTTGCCATCGCGGCTGGTAGTACTGCCCGCATTGTCTTCGATCGTTTCAGTGGCGACCTGTATTACAACCAGAACGGTGCTGCTGCTGGGTTTGGCAGTGGCGGCAAGTTTGCTACGCTCACCCCGCTCTCATCACTGAACACGTCTGATATTCGCTTGCAAGCATAGTCCGGTGGGTGACACCCTACCTCACCACTAAAACCCAGCGGTCAGACTTAGCTACAGCTAATGGCTGACCGCTTCTTGCCGCTCTAAATCGATGCCTTGTTGGAACAGTGACGATCGTCTGATCTGCCCGATTAGCAAGTTGCATCCCTGCGTCGCCGCCTGGTAATGCTGCTCAACGGGAACGAATCGCTGGCAACACACCTAGTTGAACAAGCACAAAACCAATAGCTCGATCGCTCCCTCATGTGGATCTACGAGAAAGTCATCCATGACCTTAAGCGCGATCGAGGTTTATAGTCATGCCTGCTCCACTTGCTCCTGAAACTCCAGTTCAGGGATTAGCTCATCTTCTGGGTCAGCAACCGAAAATGTCGATCAACACTCGGCGGATTTGAAACGTCGATTGAAAGGTTTTGGGCGTTGCTGAATCGAGGTATGAATGCTGAGATTCGCCCACCCTGCGGGAAGCAAGCTACACCCTAGCCTTCTCCCCCTTCACCTACTGTGTATACACAAAGCGCCTCGACTAGGGAAAATCCGATGCGATTCCCCTGAATCCCCCTTCAAAAGGGGGACTGCCGATCCGGTGCCCTCCTTTTGAAGGAGGGTGAGGGAGGATCAAGCCCAGCCTTGGCTAGATCAGATCACTTGTGGATACACGGTAGCCCCAAAGGAGAGGGAACAGGACTTCTAGCGCCCTTCTCCTTTAGGAGAAGGGTTAGAGATGAGAGGGTAAATCATACTTGCATTCAGCAAAGCCGTAAAGGTTATATAGCTAAAGCCAGAAGGGTTGCGGCATAGTAGAGACAATCCAGCACAACGTGAAGCCGTCTATGCCTGCCGCCTACAGTGATGATTTACGCGAGAAAGTGGTTGCCGCGATTGACCGCGGTGAACGGAAAAGTCATGTCAGCCAAATGTTCAATCTGAGTCGAGACACGATTGACCGTTGGTTGCAGCGGCGGCAGACAACAGGCAGTGTCAAAGCGGCACAAGGCTACCAACAAGGACATAGTCACCGGATCAAGGACTGGCAGGAGTTTCGCGCCTTCGCTCAAACGCATGGTGCTCGAACCCAAGCCGAGATGGCGCAATTGTGGCAGGCACCGATCAGTCAACGAAGCATGGCACGAGCCTTAGCACGGATTGAGTGGACGCGAAAAAAAAGACCTATGGCTACCGCGAACGCGATGATGCCAGACGTATCGTTTACCTAGCAGGCTTGACAATGATTCCGCCGGCTCAGCGCGTTTACGTCGATGAATCTGGCATGGATGAGCGCGACGACTATGGTTACGGTTGGTGTGAGCGCGGCAAGCGGTTTGAGGCGCTCCGCAGTGGTCGCAGAACCGGACGGGTCAACATGATTGCGGCTTACTGCGAGCACCAATTGAGTGCCCCGTTCACTGTCACCGGGGCGTGTAATCGAGTAGTGTTTGAAACCTGGCTCGAAACTTGTTTGCTGCCCACGCTGGTGCCAGGGCAAGTGGTGATTTTGGATAATGCCACCTTTCATCATGGTGGACGGGTAGCCCAGCTAGTTGCGTCAGTCGGCTGTCGGTTGCTCTACTTACCCCCTTATTCGCCAGACCTCAATCGCATTGAAAAGTGCTGGGCCTGGCTGAAAAGTCGCATTCGCAAACGCCTAACTAGCGCTGCTTCCCTGCGCCACGCCATGGAAGCGATTCTGAAAGATGCCGTGTCCTAACCTTTGTGGCTACAGCTATATCAGGGAACGCACCCTACAGCGGTGGCGATCGCGCTGAAAGGCTTAATGAATTTGCCAATAACTACAACGTTTGTTCCATAGCTAGAGGCAATGTTTTTGAGCTTGGATACTGGCAGAGATGCTTGATGAACTGTCTCCACCAGAAGCTCAAACCACCTAACGTTCCTGGTCAGCGACTGCCAAAGACTTTGCAACTCCACATAGTGGTTTGGGTCAGTTCGCTGCATCAGGGTTGTGATGCCGTGCCACTTAGCAGTAAAACTCGACCGCTACCGAAACTCACTTCATCTGGGCAAAATGTTCCAACAGCATTCGATGGACAAAGATGTAACCACCACCGACCTTTTGCAGAAAAATGCGCTTACTGGCGTAGTCAAGGAAATGGGCGTAGTTCCAGGGAGCGTAATTGTTAGAGTGCATAATGAGACGTAAGGTAAAGTGCTGAATGCAAACCCTACCACTACTAGAAGCTAGTCCAAAAAGTAGTCCTCCAATCAACCCATAACCTAGAGAATACCTTAAAGCCAAAATCAGTGGATGTCTTTGTAGTTGTAAGCCAAGCAGGAAAAAAAATATTACAAAAATTAGCCAGTCAATTGTCCCAATCTTTAAGGCATTGATAGCGGATCTCCAAACGCCCTGATTTGGTCTAATTGATTTGGTAGATATGTTAAAGGATTTCAGATCACCAGTTAATCCATAAATTAATCCAATCAGAAGCGCAGTACATAATCCATAAATTAGCCCTAAGCTCAACACATCAACCTCGAACTTAAGTACTCGCTCCATTGCATCTTTGTACATGACAATATGGTTGCTGAACTCGGCAAAGCTAGTTGCCATTCCAATAATCAGACCAAGTCCAAGCCCAATCAGGAAACCCTTTTGCAGACTTTTGCTTACGTTGTCCCATGACCATTCGAGCTTTTCAGTTATCTTGATTTCTTCCCCGGTATGCAGAATAGCTAGTACATAAGCCGTCCCAATACTCAATCCACCAAATAATGCGGTCAATAGAGCGTAGTTCCAGCCAATGTTTGGAACATTAATCAACCCCATCAAACTAGCAATTAATACACTAATCAGAAAGGCTCCAAAACAGTATGTTTTTCTCTGGGATTGAGTCTGCAACCAGGTCGGCTGTATTTGCTCAATTAAAAACATAGATTGAGATGTTTGAGACATTCGTTGGGCTAACCAGGTTAGCCATTGGATTGTTTGTGCTTTAGGGTATTGCTGATCCACTTGTTTGCGCCTAAACATTCGCTCAATATAAGCATTGAACAGGTGTTGACGACGCACTTCTAGTGAGCCTGTTTGACCTAGATCTTCTGCCTTTTTGCCGTGATAGGCTAGGGTAAGAATGTTAAGCATTAGAGGGGATTTAGTCAGCTCTTGTAGTGCGGCATCTTCCTGGAGCAAAGTTTTGACTCCTTCCAGTTGTTCACCAGCAGTGTCCAAATATTGGTTGACTTGATCAGGAGTCAGATTGCGGATATAGATCGCACCTCGTAGTTGCAGACGGTTGGAAAGAACTTGATAATCTGCAATACGACTACAGACCACCATCTCAGTCTGCCCATACTTTTGCGTAAATTCGTTAATCGCTTCGATACAGGCTTCTCGTCGATTTGCTTTTACCTCATCCAGTCCATCGAGCAACAGTAACAATTGTTGATTTTCAACCCAGTCTTTACCAACTTTTTTTGGAACTTGGTATTTGAGCCAAAGCTCTTGTCCCAACCAATCTGCGATCGTCTGTTGTTTACTCCCCCACGAAGATAAATTAACCACAATTGGAAGCAGGCAGCGCACATTGTCTTCAGCACGAGCCACTAAGTCCTGTGCTAATTTCAGGAGCGTAATTGTTTTTCCAGCCCCTGGTTCTCCCAAAATAAGCAGCGTTCGCCCCTCTCCAATTTGGTTGAAGACGTCCGTTGCACTTATCCCTGTAGGCAAAATTTGTCTGGACTCTTCCGACGATTCTTCTAAGTCACTAAACGGGCGAGCTACTGCATCCAATCGGCTTTCCAGACCGAGTTCAATCATCGACTTGGTATGCAATGACTTTTCCAGAACTCCTTCAATCCAGTATTCTTTGACTTTACTGAGCAAAACTTGTCTCTGACGGTATTCCCCTTGAGTTAAGGGCTGCTCCGTAACAGATGTTTGCCCACTAATTAATTCAGATACTTGATAGATAAAATTTTGAGTGACAGTGCCATGATTTTCTTGGATTAATCCCTGGACGTTACCTCCAGAGATATTGACACGGTTATCATCAGCCATTTTTAAAGGGCCTTTTGATTAACTGAAGTTTTGATTTATCGTTCCAGTGTTTTGCTGCGTTAAACCTTGAACTGTACCCCCAGAAATCTGAACATTAAACTTGCCCTCTGCTGCTGCTTGAGGATTCAATTGTTCCATTAACTTTTGAGCCAGCTTAACAATTTCTTCGTCCTTGTCAGCTCCAATCTCAGCTAATTCATCTTCTAAAAGAGGTTTTGTTTTTTCAGGCTTCTGTTCGTACTTATCCAGAATAGTGGCTGAATCTGATTTGCCCTGGCTCTCAAATTTACGCTTAATCAAAGCCTTTAATCCGTCGTAACCATCCTGAGCTACACCACCAGCCGTTTTTGCTGCGCCAGCAACCAATGCTGCAAGAATAAGAGAAATGGGGTCCACAGGCTGATCTCCTCAATTGTTTAATGGTTCAATCTTCAAAAGAAGCAAGTGTACATATAGCGTCAACAGCCAGGTTATCTAAACTGTCTCAGCGCATTTCCGGGTTTTCTCTGAGCCACGCCGTCTTTTTTCAGTTTGCCTGTTAGCTCGTAATGGGTAACCGTTTCACCGTTGAGCGTAAGCTTAGAGCATGTATTTTTGGCTCCCTGTCCGCTTTGTGGGGGATAGTAGTAACAGAGACGATCGGGTTGTGCAGTCCACGTTCCGGTGTAACTGTAAATTTTGCAGCCCAAAAAACAGTAGCGGACTTTCCCGACGATATTTCCGTCAGTTTTGTAGAACTCCGCCCAATCTCTGGCAATAAGCGTCTGACCGCTGATTGCGTTTTTTAGGTTGTCTCCAGTGAGGTAGGCAGGTTGGGCGTTGGCAACCGAAGCTGTCATGACAATAAAAGTTACGGCGGTGCATTTGAGTAGATGCATGAATTCCTCCAATGATTTACGGTTGTGTTATTGGTTCGCTAAAGAGTCCACAGCTTTGTAGTCGGCATCACTCTTGATCAGACTCCATCAAGCTATCTACCTTAGATGAGGGATATAGACAGACATTGGCAGCCTATTTACCCTTATTGGGCGTTTAGACCAACACCTCGTTGCAAGATCCCTTTTGAGGCAATTAGATTGCGGTTTGTCTGTATATTAACCTTATGGAGAGAATAAAGTAAAACCTTTAGATGTTTTTTGGTATAGCGATGAGCACTAGCTCGATCGCTCCCCAAGCAAACGGAGCGGCTCACACATTGAAAATGCTTGCAACCTATACCCATTGCTCATCTTCGATAAGCATTTATTGTTTTTGGGTTGGCGTTTCCTGAATTTGCATAAGTATTGCTTAATTTAAGTCAGCGTTTCTTGCTTTCAGGTTTGTGTTCTTGAGTTTTAGGTTGGTGTTTCTTGATCTGGTGTCTGCGTTTGTTAATCGCGGTGACTCAAAAGCGATCAATCAATTGATTTACGGACAAAAGGGAGCCTTAATCATCCGAAATCTGTTACGTGCCATATACAAAGTGTTCAAGGCGCTTGCGATAGTGAGCTTGTTAGCTTTTTCCCCTTTCTGTTTACGGGCAAGCTACAGCAGTTTGTAGTCAAATGAAGGACGCATCTGAGTCGGAGAGCTGATTGACTGACAAAACTCTTGAAACCTCGATTCTTGCGTAGGTTGGGTTAGCGATAGCGTAACCCAACAAAAACCAGGCTGTTGTTGGGTTTCACGCTGTTCAACCCAACCTACGGAAAAGATTTGTCAGTCAACCAGGTCGGAGAGTTTTAGCTGTAGCCTTTTTCACTCCTGACTTTTGACTCCTGACTTTCGCCGTAATTTTGTACTATTCTGGAGCGAGTGGTTCTACACTTAAGGGCAACCATGAGTCGTTTCAGGCGCTTTGCGTGATCAAAATTCTGCATCTGTCAGATATTCACATGGGCAGCGGGTTTGTCCACGGGCGGGTAAACCCTGAAACGGGTCTTAATTCCCGCTTAGAGGATTTTATTGCCACGTTGGGACGCTGCATCGATCGCGCCCTTGCCGAACCCGTTGATCTGGTGCTGTTTGGTGGCGATGCGTTTCCTGATGCCACACCACCGCCGATCGTGCAAGAAGCGTTTGCGAAACAGTTTCAGCGTCTGGTTGCCGCGCAAATTCCTGCTGTGCTGCTGGTGGGCAACCATGACCAACACGCCCAAGGGCAAGGTGGGGCGAGTCTGTCGATTTATCGCACGCTGGCAGTACCCGGTTTTGTGGTGGGCGATCGCCTGGAAACCCATTGCATTGAAACCCGTAGCGGTCTGGTGCAGGTGATCACCTTACCCTGGTTGACGCGATCGACCTTGCTGACCCGACCCGATGCCGAAGGGCTGTCGTTGGGTGAAGTCAGTTTGTTGTTGATCGATCGCTTGCGGGTGGCTCTGGAAGGTGAAATCCGTCGCCTTGACCCAGACATTCCCACCGTTTTGTTGGCTCACTTGATGGCAGACAATGCCCGCTTTGGAGCCGAGCGTTTTTTGGCAGTGGGCAAAGGCTTTACTGTGCCACTGGGTCTGCTGGCGCGGGACTGCTTTGACTATGTAGCGCTGGGGCACGTTCATCGCCATCAGGTACTATGCGAGCAGCCACCGATCGTCTACCCTGGCAGCATTGAGCGCGTCGATTTTAGCGAAGAGAAGGAAGACAAAGGCTTTGTGCTGGTCTCGCTAGAAAAAGGACAGACGACCTTTGAGTTTTGCCCCGTCCCGGTTCGCGCCTTTCGCACGATCGAGGTGAACCTGTCCGCTTCTGATACTCCCCAGACGGATTTACTGCAAGCGCTGAAGCCAGAAGTACTTCAGGATGCCGTGGTGCGGTTGGTGTATCATCTGCGATCGGAGCAGCTTGACCACATTGACACCGTAGCGATCCATCAGGCACTTAGCCCTGCCCATAGCTACACCATTCACCCCGAATTGGTCAGTCAGTTTTCTCGCGCTCGGTTGCCTGAACTGGGTGTAGGCAGCAATATCGACCCCCTAGACGCGCTCAAAGCGTATCTAGTGAACCGAGAAGACCTGCAAGAAATTTCGGTCGAGATGCTGGATGTTGCCCAGAGTTTGCTGGCAGACGAAGAACATGCATGGCTCAGTCAAGCCGAATTAGTCTTTGAACTAGACGCGATCGTCCCTTTCAAGCCAGAGGTTGAGCAACCGCAAGAAACCCAGTTACGCTTACTGTAAGTCTTACACGCTAGCTCTCATCAAAAGAAGCCAACGCGGAAGAGGATGTAGAGACCCCAGGCAGCGGCGATCGTGCCCAAAATGGTAGACCAGATCGGATGTCCGCTCCGACTGACGCGACCACCTGCTGTACGAATGGTTTCCACGTCGATCCAGGGTGTGGCACCACGCCGAAACCAGCCTGTAACAATGACATCTTGGTTTAGCAACGCTGTTGGGCGTACTGCTTGGGTTAGCAGATTGCCGATCGGTCCCCAGGGAGACAAGCAGTGGAGCCGAACGATTCCTGTTGTGGTTTGCAGCAGTAGATCCTGACTCAGAAGGTTACTCAGGCTGCGACGACCCAGCAGTTTGCCCTCTAATTGCACCGATCGACCATCGACGGGCACTTGGTCGGCAGGCATCAACAAGGGGACTAAAGAGGTGGCAGCACGATCGGTTTGAGCCTTAGAGAACGGCACATCCGGAAAGAGCGGATTGATGCGAATAAAGGTGCCAATGCTAAACCCAATCAGCGGCAAACCGTGCAACAAGGCGCGATCGCCATACATCCATGACAGTTGGGGCAGGTTTGATCGCATCCCGTACCAGCCCAATGTCTCTAACAGATAACCCAGCACAAGTCCGAAGACTAATCCTACAAAGGGTGCGCCTTGCAGCAACAGTGTGCGCCATTGACGGGCAGTCAGCGTTGTCTTTTTGCTAGTTGGCTGTGTCCACTCTAGTTCAGTCTCTAACTGCCAATGACGCGCATAGAGCGTGAGCAAGTGCAGTCGATCGCCCGTCGGTGGATGAGAGTTGTTAATTGCCAACCAGTGGCGATAGGGATTTGTCCGCTCCCATGCCAGCACAGACTCGATCGGTGCATGAGGATAAACACTGCCGATCGTGGTTGCCATCCGCTGACCCAGCGGCAGTAACAGATCAAACCCGTCCAGTAAATAGCTCGTTTGTTTCTGGGTTTGGACTTCTTTTGCGGTGCCGATCGCCAGCTTCAGTAGCGCACGAGTGAAGCCGTTGGGATTGCCCGTTAGCTCCACCGCCAGGCGATCGCTATAGTAGACCCGCTGACGCGCTAACCAGAGACCCATCCACCGTAGTAAGGCATAAACCCCATAGCTCACGGCTGCAATAAGACTGGCTGAGAAGCGTGAAATGTCTGCTTGTTTGCGATCGCCCCAGACACTTACCTGCCAGTAGATGGTGTACGGCATTTGCATCAGCACCATCACGAGCGACAGCAGCGGTACGTTAAAGCGGGAGATCTGCCCTATCTCACTCGCGTAGATCGTCGCAATTTCATCGTCTGCCAGTTGTTCTAGCAAACCCTGACTGACCACAGTGCGCGTCACACGGGGCAAGCAGCCGTAGCTAAACGCGAGTGGTGCAGCCGTGGGCAACAGCCCCAGTGTTGGCATGGGAATGCCCTGCTGACGGCAAAAACGCTGTAGTGACTGGGCCGTTTCGGGGCTGTAGGTGGCTAGCTTACTCAACGTCAGTGGTTGCAGCCCATAGCCGATGGTCAGCAGGGCATCAAGCAGCCAGCGAGACGCGATGAAGAGAACCACCAAGAGTACCAAAACAGGTACAACGGGGGGGCTGAAAACTGCACGTGGCACGTTAAAGAAGGGAATCATGCTAAGCGTAATGCGGTAGCAAAGCGCCATGCCGTAAGCGATCGTCTGCACCATCCAGAACAGCGCGATCGCCGTACCTGCCTGTAACAGCAGCAAGCGTAGCAGCTTGACTTTACCCAGGGATTTGCCTTGTTTCAGCCGCCCTGCCTGCCGCCAAACTGCCTGATAGAGAGACTGTGGCTCCTCTAACGCGATTGGTGGCGATGGGTTGCTAGCGATCGCCGCTGCCGTCATCGGTGGTCGCTTTTTGCCCGAAGAAACCCCAGCAGACCTTGCCTTGCTTACGTTTTGCCCCTTTAAAGGCACTGCTGTCTCTTCAGCGTTGGCAGTCGATCGGTTAACCTTTGGCAACACGACGTCTGATTGCTTAGCGCCACCGTCAACAGTTTGCGGCGCAGAACTTTGCGGGTGCAGTGCGGCAGGGTCAAACGGCGTCAAGCCACTGCGATCGTCCGTAAAACTAGGCGGAGCAGCAGGGTCAAATGGTGTAAAGCCAGTCAGGTCAGCATGATCTGAGGCAAGGCTGGACGATGATGTTGCAGCCAGATCCGGGTCGGTTTCCGGCTGAGCACCTCTACGCCGATCGTCTTGAAGCTGATCGACCTGCGGGTAGCGTTCGACCAGACTTGCCAGCGTTTGGCTTGCCCACTCGCTCACCTGAGGCGTTTCGCTTTGCTGGAGCGTTTGGCAAAGGGCAGCGGCTCGTAGCGGTTCACCTGTACGGGCATAGGCAACTGCCAGCCCCATCTGCGCTTTTGCGGTCAGAGGATGCTGGGGGAGCAGGGGTGCCGCTTCTAATTTGGCGATCGCGGTTTTATAATCGCCCTGCTTTAGCGCTGACAGTCCGGCTTCCAGGTCGGAGTCATGGGCGATCGATGACGGATCAGGAACCGGAGGCATAGCGCTTCTCCTACTCAAAAAGGGATAGTAGACTGCTGGGCATTCTACAACCTTTTTAGAATAGCTTCATGAAGCCGCTGGTTCGCTCCCAGAAACTACGGGGGCGATCGAGTTTAGTTGTAACTCCGGATGGTCTGCTTGTACCTGATTCACGTTCCACTCGTTGCGGAACAGTAAAACGGGACGGTTCCAGCTATCTTTCACCGCGACCGTGTTGAAGAGGCGACCCACTTTTGTGAGAGCGTCCCAACCGCCATCCACCCATCGCGCCACGCTGTAGGGCAACAGTTCAAGCTGGGTTTCGACTCCATACTCGTTTTGCATCCGAAATTGCACTACTTCAAACTGGAGTTGCCCCACAGCCGCCAGAATGGGATCGCGCTTTGCTTCATCCGCAGAATACATAATCTGCACTGCGCCTTCTTCTTGCAGCTCGGAAACGCCCTTTCGGAACTGCTTGAACTTAGACGGATTAGGATTTTTTAAGTAGGCAAACAGTTCGGGCGAAAAGCAGGGAATGCCTTCGTACTCTAGCTTCGAGCCAACATAGATGGTGTCACCGATCGCAAACACGCCCGGATTATTCAACCCAATCACATCACCGGGGTAGGCTTCTTCAATCACCTCTCGGTCTTGCGCAAACAGTTTTTGGGGACGGGACAGGCGCACTGTTTTGCCCGATCGCGCATGGCTCACAGTCATATCTTTCTCAAATCTGCCAGAGCAAACGCGGACGAACGCAATGCGATCGCGGTGCTTTGGGTCCATGTTGGCTTGCAGCTTGAAGACAAAGCCCGAAAACTCAGGATAGGTCGGCGGAATGTCACCCTTGCTGCTGGCGTGCGATCCAGGCTTGAGCGCATAGTCCAAAAAGGCATTTAGAAATAGCTCGACCCCAAAGTTGGTCATGGCGCTACCAAAAAAGATGGGAGTCATTTTGCCACGATGAATGAGATCCAGGTCTAGCTCTGGCCCTAAACCTTCTAGCAGTTCTAGATCGTCTTTGAACTGGTGGTAAAGCGACTCTTCCAGCAGCCCTTCAATGCGGGGATCGCCCAGATCAATGGCGGTATCCAGTGCTTCTCGCTGTCCGTGGGCACTCCGCTCAAACAAATGTATCTGCGCGCTGCGACGATCGTATACACCCTTAAAGCGATCGCCCATGCCGATCGGCCAGTTCACTGCGTAGGTCTGCAAGCCTAATTCCTGCTCAATTTCGTCCAGCAGATCCAATGGCTCTCGTCCGGGGCGATCGAGCTTGTTGATGAAGGTGAAAATGGGTAAGCCCCGCATCCGGCAAACCTCAAACAGCTTGCGGGTCTGTGGTTCCAGACCTTTTGCTGCGTCAATCAGCATCACCGCATTGTCAGCCGCTGCTAACGTCCGGTACGTGTCTTCACTAAAGTCCTGGTGTCCAGGCGTGTCCAGCAAATTGATCTGGCAGTTTTGGTAGGCAAACTGTAGCACCGTAGACGTGATGGAAATGCCCCGCTGCTGCTCCATTTCCATCCAGTCAGAGGTGGCGTGTCGCTGTGCCCGTCGGGCTTTGACGCTGCCTGCCTGGTGAATCGCGCCTCCGTACAGCAACAGCTTTTCAGTGAGCGTCGTTTTGCCCGCATCGGGGTGAGAAATAATGGCGAAGTTGCGCCGCCGCTCGACTGCTGTTTGCAGTTCTGCCTGAAGTTCTGTAGACATACGTTTAACAAGTGGAGAGCCAATGGCTGGTAGAGTTTCGTCGGTGGCTTGGGGATGGGTGGAGAGAGCGATCGTAGTAGTCAGCTAACTAGCGGCACGATCGCTGCCGATTAAGTGAAGCAGGAGGATGGCATTACCATCTCCCTACAGAACGTGTCGTATTCTCAATTTAAACTGGTAGAGACCTGAACATAGAAACCACCTTGTGCAACCCTTTGCTTCTGCCGTCCTTGTACTATCATGCCGCCACGCTAAAGCCAAAGGAGGCTGCGGAGTATTTTTTGATGAATGATATACGGCTGGCTACTTATTCAGAATAAACCCAACTGTCAATTCTGTGTTTCTGCCATTAAGAGCAACCGTCTGATTAGGAGTTTGAGTTTAGCAATACCTTAACGATAGCGGCAATCGCCAGAGTGCAGAGAGTAAAATGAGGCAGACGATGTTTGATGGCTCCAGGTCTGGAAACGTGCTATCGCTCACTGTTTCTGATGAGAGCGCAGTTTACTCCTTTAACGAGCCTTTAGCTGCCTACCACTGGTCTACAAAAGGAGGGATATGGACGACTTTAGCCAACGCAAGCTTTTATCCGCTGCGTGTCACGGTGCCATTTTCTTTAGCTCCACCATTATCTCAATCGGTATTCCGATCGCCATTCTTCTGGTTTCTGATGATGCCGTGGTCAAGGAAAACGCTAAAGAATCCATTAACTTTCACATCAACTTATACATCTACGCGATCATTTTTGTCTTGCTCATTCTTGTGGCGATCGGCATTCCACTACTCATCTTGCTAGCGATCGCCAGTTTTCTCTTGCCCATTATTGCGATCGTCCGCGTTGCCACCGACCCACAAAAGCCCTACCGCTATCCCTTTATCTGGCGATTGTTGTAATTCTTCAAACCGTTTCCACAGTTGACGTTTTTTTCGTAGCACTCAGTAGCTTTACGCCAGGGGTAGTGACTCATTGCCGTTGAGCGACGATCGATCGATGGCGTGGACTGTTAAACGTGACAGTTGGTTGAGTAAAACCAGCAGCAGCGATCGTTTCTTCAAGCTCTAGCGAAAAATACTCATCCAAATACGGTTCTGTGCTTTTCAGCAGCGTCTTCACATAGGGCGGCATCTTTGCAAAGATTTCCGATTTAGGGTTCATGTCCATAATGGCGAGATGACCACCGGGGCGCAAGAGACGACGCGCTTCCCGAATGATGGCAATGGCGGCACTTTGCGGCAACTCGTGGAACAGCAAGCACGCAGAAACGAGATCAAAGGACGCATCGGGTAAACCTGTCGATTCAGCCGCAGCGTGGAGCCAGGAGGGTGAGGGGTAGGAAGAAGTTTTTAGTTTTTGGTTATTAGTTGTTAGTAATAAGTCTCCTTCTGCCTTTTGCCCTCTTTCAACGCTTCTATCTCCTGCTTCGCTTGTGGAGCTAGAAACGTTGACTCCTGCCCCCTCTCTCCTCTCCCCTCTCTCCTCTCCCCTCACATCCGCCCGATACTTCGCCACTGCCAAAAAGTAGGGCGACAAATCCAAGCCCGTTACCTGCGCGTCAGGAAAAGCGTTTTGCAGGGCGAATGTGCTCATGCCGACGCTGCAACCGATGTCTAAAATCGTGGTGGGTGCCTTTGGTAGCTGGGCTTTCAAAACATCGTGGTAGCTTTGGCGCAGTTGAGCATCCCCCTTCGCTCCAGCGTCCTTCCAGATACGGGCATGGGCAGCATGGGCAGCAACTTCGACTTCCAGCGCTGGCTGCCAGCCGAGATTACCTTCTTCGTACGCATGGAACGAGGTGACGTAGTAGTCCGGGTAGTTGAGATCAGTCTTTTGCACCTGTGCCAGGTCGTGTTCCCAGGCTCGTGCGCGTAAGGCATCGACTTCGTTTGTCCAGTAAATGCCGATCGACTCTGCCCGTTTAATCATCATCTGACGCGCCTGACGTTTTGCCAGGTTTGCCAGCGGTTTAATCGCCAGAATGCCATTGATGAAGCGCGAAGCCAGATGGGAAGAAACACTTGTAGCAGCCATAAGCGTGAAAGAAGGATTGCAACGCACATGCCTATTTACGCACATTAGCTACATCACAGGTCAAGATACACGTTACGCTGAAAAGAACAGCCTTTGCAGTCAAATTGGACTAAAAAAGCTTCCCCAGCATTCTTTCTCAGCTTTGCAGAGCATCCTACATCTATGTCACAGGTTTTTCTTGATTCTGAAAATAGCCACAAGTCCTTTGAGCTACCCGGCGCGAAACCTCACTACAACCCCGATCGCCCCGGACAGGTAGAGCATATTTTTCTGGATCTAGCGCTTGATATTCCGAACCAAAGCTATCAAGGCACCTGTACCATTCGTCTCAATCCGGTGCGCGATGGCATCGATCGCCTGACGCTGGATGCCGTGAATTTGCAGATCGAATCGGTTCACATTGGGGAAACCCAACAGGCGTTTGACTATGACGGGGAACTGCTCCACATTCAGCTAGAGCCAACGACGACGGCAGGAGAAGCGATCGAACTGGCGATCGCCTACAGCGTCAACAAACCCCAGCGCGGTATCTACTTCATCGCACCCGACAAGCATTATCCTGACAAACCCGTACAGGTGTGGACTCAGGGCGAAGACGAAGACTCCCGCTTCTGGTTTCCCTGCTTTGACTATCCAGGGCAACTGGCAACGTCCGAAATCCGGGTGCGCGTACCGAAGCAGCTCATGGCGATTTCTAATGGCGAGCTGGTCAAGACGGAAGCCGATGGTGATGACAAAATCTATCACTGGCACCAAAAGCAGGTGCATCCCACCTACCTGATGACGCTGGCAGTCGGTGATTTTGCCGAATTGCAAGACGAGTGGAACGGCAAACCTGTCACCTACTATGTAGAAAAGGGCAAAGAGCAAGAAGCCCGCATCAGCATGGGCAAAACGCCCCGCATGATTGAGTTCTTTAGCGAAAAGTACGGCTATTCCTATCCTTACCCCAAATACGCGCAGGTCTGCGTCGATGACTTCATCTTTGGTGGTATGGAGAATACGTCTACCACGCTGCTAACCGATCGCTGCCTGCTGGATGAACGCGCCGCTCTGGACAACCGGGGCACCGAAAGCCTGGTCGCTCACGAACTCGCGCACCAGTGGTTTGGCGATCTGGTGGTGATCAAGCACTGGTCGCACGCCTGGTTGAAGGAAGGCATGGCATCCTATTCGGAAATTATGTGGACAGATCACGAGTACGGTGCCGAAGATGCTGCGTACTACCGTCTTGGCGAAGCTCGCAACTATTTGGATGAAGACAGTTCCCGCTATCGCCGTCCGATCGTCACCCATGTGTATCGAGAAGCGATCGAACTCTACGATCGTCATCTCTACGAAAAAGGTGCCTGCGTCTATCACATGATCCGCGCCGAGTTAGGCGATGACCTCTTCTGGAAAGCAGTTGCCATTTTCGTCAATGACAACGCTCATAAGACAGTAGAGACGATCGATTTGTTGAGGGCGATCGAAAAAGCCAGCGGACGCAACCTGCTCTTCCTCTTCGATCAGTACGTCTACCGTGGTGGACATCCCGACTACAAGGTTGCCTACTCCTGGGACAACGACAGCAACCTCGCGAAAGTCACCGTTACGCAAACCCAGGCGAAAGAAGGTAACGGCAGTCAGAGTGAGTTGTTTGATTTGAAAGTGCCGATCGGGGTTGGGTGGGTCGGTGAGGAGAGAGGAGAGAGGAGAGAGGGGTCAGAAAATGAACACGCTTCAAAACTCAAAACTCAAAACTCAAAACTCAAAACTTTCTCAGTTCGTGTTCATGAGCGTGAACAAGCCTTCTACTTCCCACTAGAAAAGAAGCCGGATTTTGTGAGCTTTGATGTGGGTAATCACATTCTGAAAACAGTGGTATTGGAGTATCCCCTGCCAGAACTCAAAGTGCAGCTAAAGGCTGACCCCGATCCGCTGTCGCGCATTGTCGCTGCCGAAATGCTGGCTAAGAAAGGGGGGCTGGAAGCAGTGAATGCACTCACGGATGCGCTGAAAGCTGAAAGCTTCTGGGGGGTGCGTTTTGAAATCGCCAAAAACCTTGCAACGATTAAGCTAGACCAGGCACTAGAAGGCTTGACCGCTGGACTGAAGGATGCAGATGCACGAGTGCGACGGGCAACGGTGGAAGCACTGTCAACTATTAAGACCCGCGAGAGCTACAAAGCGATTAAATCGATCGCTGAAGAGGGCGATGCCAGCTACTACGTGGAAGCTGCCGCGATTCGTGGGCTGGGCAGCATTGTTATGGGTAGCCTGGGCAGCTCGAAAGAAGAGAAAGTGCTGAAGCTACTGAAGTCAGTGCTGAAAGAACGGCAGGGCTGGAATGAAGTGGTGCGATCGGGGGCGATCGGTGCCCTTAGCCAGATGAAAACCTCTGAAGAGGCGCTGAGTCTGATTCTGGAATACACGGCTCCCGGTATACCACAAGCGCTTCGCCTTGCTGCCATTCGTGCGCTTGGTGCCGTCTCCACTGGACAAACCAACAGTAGTCTGGAACGAATTCTCGATCGCCTCCAGGAGCTATCGCGCGAAACCTTCTTCCTAACGCAGGTCTCCGTCGTCATCGCGCTAGGGCAAATGGAAACAGCACGAGCGATCGGCATTCTGCAAGCCCTTGCTGACCAAACACCCGATGGTCGCGTCCGCCGCATTGCCGAAGAAGCCGTCCAGCGCGTTCAAAAGAATGTTGGCTCCGACAAAGCCGTTAAACAACTCCGCGAAGAACTCGATCAACTGAAACAAGCAAACCAGGAGCTACGCAGCCGTTTAGAAAACTTAGAGGCTAAGTCAAAATAGTTGTTAGACCGCAATTGAGCGGATATGAGTGAGACCGTTTACATTGAAACCAGTATTCTAGGCTACTTGACAGCCCGAACAAGTAGAGATCTTATCGTCGCTGCCAATATTGAGTTAACTAGAGAGCGGTGGGACACTCGGCGCAATGATTTCCAACTTTACGCCTCTCAAGCAGTTATGCAAGAAACCTCTCAAGGAGATACTGCAATTGCAGCTCAACGACTAGAAATTCTTAGAAACCTTTCGTTACTAGACTTGAATCAGTCTGTACTTGATTTAGCAGAGCAATTTTTGGGACGTAGTAATCTTCCCGCAAAAGCTAATGTTGATGCTGTCCACATTGCAGTTGCAACGGTTCACGGCATGGATTACCTTCTGACTTGGAATTGTAAGCACATTGCCAATGCTCAAATTCAAAGAAAATTAGCGGAGATCAGCCTTGATTTTGGTTACGAGTTGCCAGTTCTTTGTACACCCTATGAACTTCTTGGAGGTTGATAATGTTTCAAGATGAGATTGTAGAAGAAATTCACAGAAATCGTGAAGCATATTCTCGTTTATTCAATCATGATTTAAAGGCTATCTTTGCTGATTTACAAAAGCAACAGGCGGAAAGCGGTAGAGAGGTTGTGAATCGGTCCTTCAAGCCCGGTTTAACAACACGTTGGAGTAAGCAGACGAGAGATCCTAGTGATAATGAAAAGGGTAATAACACCTTTAAGCTTAACGAATAACTGCCGATGAGCAGAATGTTTGAAGCAAAAAGGCGATCGTCTCATCACAGTAGTGAAAAGGCTCTATCTTTTTAACGTTTGAAGTTTATTGAGATAATTGACCACTTTTTGATTAAGCAAAAGATTTGCCTGTGAACCAAATGCCAGTGTTGTTAGGGCTTTCTGTTTGTTTGAATGCTCTTTTTATTGCCTTCAGCGTTTGGTTCATTCTCAAGCGTGGTGGTTTATCGTACATGGCAACGAGGCTACAGTGACTGAAAAAGTTTGGTATGAAAAAGATGCAGGGAACGTTCTTTATTTCTCCTTATTACAATCACCGCAAAAGCCAACGTTCTTTATTGCCCATTCATTCGTCTGACATCGTTTTTCTCGGAGACGGCATTACGGGTGAAGGGGCATGGCCAGAGCTATTCAGCCATCCTCTTATTAAAAATCGGATTAAGAATCGGGGCATTTCTAGCGACACAACGATCGAACTGCTTGATCGACAGCAGGCATCGATTGCCACAAGCTCTTTGCAGACGCTGCTGAACGGTCGCTAACATAGCACCCGACAGTCTCACACGTTGCTACAGCCAGTGCCAGCTACACCCACTGCTTGTTGCCCTTGTCGTCTACAAACGACCATAATTTATCCATTTGCACCTCTAAGTGCCCCTAGCTTTCGGTTGCATTTGCACCCGTTGTCGTACCTGAGCGTAGTAACGCTTGACGACGCTTCTAGACCGGATTTGTCACCCATCTTTTGGGGATTTGAACGTTTCAGGCTACCCGCATATCATGAGCAGCGTTGGCAGCAAGCTAGGCAAGTCCTACAAAAACTGCTAGCGTCACCAATACATAAGCTTGGAGCGAGAAGGATTTAGAGTCATCATGCTTAACCTGATCCATCCTTTAGTGGGTGCGTCATCCTTTATTCCCCATGGGCACTGCTACCTGTGGAAGCCAACGTTGGTTTGGCTGCACTTAGCCTCTGACCTGTTAACGGCTTTAGCCTACTACTCGATCCCGATTCTGTTGATCGACTTTGCCCACAAACGGAAGGATCTGCCGTTTCGGTGGCTATTTTGGCTCTTTGGTGCCTTTATCGTGTGCTGTGGCACCACGCATTTGCTGGCTGTGTGGACGCTTTGGCATCCAATCTATTGGGTTTCTGGAGGGTTAAAAGCGATCACCGCCCTTGTTTCTGTGATCACTGCGGTTGCGTTGTTCTTGATGATTCCTCAAGCTCTGGCACTGCCCAGTCCGGCTCAAATTGAGGCATTGAACCGCAGTTTGCAAGCCGAGATGGTCGATCGCCAACAGATAGAAGCTGCCTTACGATCGCGAGAAGCCAGTTTAAAAGAAGCCCAGAGCCTAGCCCACTTGGGAAACTGGGAATTTGATCTGGCAACTCAAAAAATTACCTGGTCAGAGGAACTATTCCACATTTTTGGGCTAGACCCGACGCAACCGGAGCCAGGGTATGAGGAACATCTACAAACGTTTTACCCAGAGTCTCGCCAACAGTTAGATGCGGTTGTGCAACAAACGGCTGTGACGGGTGAACCTTATGAACTAGAACTACAATTTTGTCGAGCAGATGGCTGCCTCCGATGGATCGCAGCCCGCGGCAAGCCAGTGAAAAACAGCCAGGGAGAAGTCGTGAGTTTGTTTGGCACCGCACTCGATCTGACCGAGCGCAAACTCGTCGAACAAGAAGCGCAAGAGAGCAAACGCACGCTAGATGCCTTGATGGAATATATCCCTGAAGGTATTACGATCGCCGATGCCCCAGATGTGACGATTCGCCGGGTCAGTCGCTATGGTGAACAGTTAATGGCGCGATCGCGCACCGTGCTCGAAAACATCCCAGTCGATCAGCATGTCCAGACCTGGGGCATCGTCTGTGCCGATGGGGTGACCCCAGCCGACAATGAAGCCTTACCGCTCACACGAGCTGTCAGAGACGGTGAAGTGATCGCCGATGAGGAATGGGTGCTCCGCCGGATAGACGGTAGTCGTCTCGATCTTTCCTGCACGGCAGGCCCGATTCGCGATCGCGATGGCAAAGTGACCGGAGGGGTGATTGCGTGGCGAGATATTACCGCGCGCAAGCGGGCAGAAGTAGCCCTCAGAGAAAGCGAACGCCGCTATGCCACGATGGCAGAAGCCGCACCCGTCACGATTTGTCGGTTTGATGCCAACGGTGATTGTATTTACGTCAGCCATCGCTGGGCCGAAATGACGGGCAGACCTGTGGAGACAGCGTTGGGATCAGGATGGGTGCAAGCCTTACACCCAGAAGACCGCGATCGCATCATGCTGGAATGGCCTCAAGCCCTGATGGCAGGAAAAAGTAATTTGGGTGAAGGTCGGCATCTGCGTCCTGATGGCAGCATCATGTGGTTCTATTGTCAGGCGCTTCCCGAAAAAGATCTGGACGGCAATCTCGTCGGCTATGTCAGTACGCTCACCGACGTTACCGATCGCAAAACAGCCGAAGAAGCACTCCGCAACCTCTCCGATCGCCTGACGCTCGCTGTGGAGTCTGGCGCGATCGCCATCTGGGACTGGAACATCCCAGAAAACATCCTCACCTGGGACGACCGGATGTATGAACTTTACGGCATCACACCGGAGGCGTTCACCAACGTCTATGAGGCGTGGACAAACAGCTTACACCCGGATGATCGTCCCTTTGCCGAAGCTGCCATTCAACAAGCTCTGGCAGGGGAGAAAGACTACGATCCTGAGTTTCGGGTCATTCATCCAGACGGCACCATTCGCTTTCTCAAAGCCTATGCCCTAGTACAGCGCAACGCTCAGGGTGAACCCCAACAGATGGTTGGGATTAACTATGACATTACCGATCGCAAACAGGTCGAACAACAGTTAAGGCTACAGGACATCATCGTCAAGAACATGGCAGAAGGCATCTGTCTCGTCAAAGCAGAGGATGGCACGATCGTGTATGCCAACCCCAAGTTTGAGCAGATGTTGGGCTATGAACCTGGAGAATTAGCGGGTCAGCCCGTTTCTGTGATCAACTATGAAGGGGAAACTGCCGAGGTGCAAGCCCGCGTCCTCGACATCATGAATCATATTAGTACCTACGGAGAACACTCCTACGAGATCCGCAACGTCAGGAAGGACGGCACGCCCTTATGGTGTCGAGCCATGACCTCTCGCTTTGAGCATCCGGTCTATGGCGTGGTTTATGTTGCCGTGCAGTCAGACGTTAGCGAGTTGAAGCGAGCCGAAGCCCAAGCTAAGGCAGCCCTTCAGGAAAAAGAAGCATCCCTCAGGGAAAAAGAGGTGCTGCTGCAAGAAATTCATCACCGGGGCAAAAACAATTTGCAGATCATCGATGGCTTGCTGCAAATGCAGTCTCGCCGCACCGACAACCCCCCAAGCTGCCGCGATCTTGCTCGAAAGCCAACATCGGGTTAAATCGATCGCCCTGGTGCATGAAAAACTCTATCAATCGGAAGACTTAGCCAAGATCAATTTCTCTGACTATCTGCATAGTCTTGTTGCCAGTCTCTTCGATTCCTATAAAACAGGTTCCAATCACATTACCAAAACCATTCAGGTGGATAACATTGAGTTAGACATTGATACGGCCATTCCTTGTGGTTTGATTGTCAATGAGCTGATATCCAATGCCCTAAAGTATGCTTTTCCAGACGATCGCGATGGGGAAGTACGGCTTGATTTTCACGTACAGGAGTCAAATCAATTGATACTCAGTGTTAAAGATACAGGTGTTGGTATCCCAGAGCACATCGACCTCCAAACAACTCGCTCGTTGGGTTTAAAGCTGGTTCGCGGGTTCGCGGCACAACTTGAAGGCAGTGTTGAAATTACTTGCAGTCAGGGCACTCTAATCAGTATCACTTTTCCCCAGCACTGAGGCTGATGACAAGGCAGCGATCGCGCCTGATTTAATCGTCGCGAATGTATAATGCAGGCTTAAGAAACCGTTGTTGAAGCTGGTGGTTTTTATCGTAAAATTATTTTGACATGCAATCCGTAATGAACATGAATTCGGCAGCAAGTCCTCCCCAGCCAATTCAAATTTTGATTGTTGAAGACGAGAGTGTGATTGCCTTCAACCTGCAAGAAACCTTAGAGGCTTTGGCATACTCAGTTCCAGCGATCGCCGTCTCAGGCGCACAAGCCCTTCACCATGCCGCTGAATTCCGCCCCGATCTGGTGCTGATGGATATTCGCATCAAAGGAGAGATCGATGGTATCCAGGCAGCCGAACAAATTTGGCACCAATTTCAGATTCCTGTCATTTATGTGACGGGTCATTCAGACAAAAGTACCGTCGAGAGAGCCAGGTTGACCGCCCCCTTTGGCTATCTGCTTAAACCCATCAAAGAACGGGAGCTGTATGTCACGATCGAGTCTGCCTTGCAGCGATGTGAGCAGGAACGCTGGATGAGCACGATTTTAAACGGGCTGGGAGATGCCGTGATTGTGACCGATAGCGAGGGACGCACCCAGTTTCTTAACCCGATGGCAGAAGCGCTGACGGGCTGGAAACTTGCTGAAGCAAAAGCACAACCTGCCGCCAGCATTTTTAGCCTGGTCGATGCCCAAACGCGATCGCCCCTTGAGAATCCGCTGCTTAGCGTGTTGCAGCAAGGAGCATTGGTGCGCCTGGAAGACAATGTGCTATTGGCTGCGAAAGATGGCACATTCATACCTATTAGCGACAGCATTGCCCCCTTAAGAGACAACAGCGGCACCCTGACGGGAGCAGTCGTGGTGTTTCGCGATATGACCACCCATCGCCAAGCAGAAGAACGCAATATGGCGATCGCCCAAGCCAGTCAGCTAAAGCAGCAAATGGCAGAGCTTGAGCGGCTCAATAATCTCAAGGATGACTTTTTGAATACGGTTTCCCACGAGTTAAGAACGCCATTAGCAAACATTAAAATGGCAATTCGGATGCTAGAGATTGTTTTAGATCAACAGGGAGTGCTATCTCCAGAAAACAATCCTAGCTCTCAGTCGTTGGGGCGCTATATGGACATCCTCCGCAGCCAGTGCGATCAAGAGCTATTCCTCGTCAATGACTTGCTAGATTTGCAACGGCTCAATGCCAATGTTTATGACCTGGAGCTTATTTCGATCTCGCTGCTCGATTGGCTACCGCACCTCCTGGAGGGGTTTCAAGTGCGTGCTCAAGAGCGCCAACTGGTGCTACAGGTCAATCTTCCCGCTGATCTCCCTCCCTTGATTTCTGACCTCCCTAGCCTCAATCGCATTTTGATGGAGCTGCTGAACAATGCCTGTAAATACACGCCTCCAGGCGAGCAAATCATCATCCAGATTGAGCTAGAAACCCGCAGCAGTATAGATACAGCCGTTGAAGCTCCGGCAACGATGCCAGAAACAGCCAGCGCAGAAATGTCACCGCTAGACTCTCCGGTTATTGTCATTACAGTCCTTAACACGGGTACAGAGATCCCTGCGGCGGAACTGTCGCAGATTTTTGAGCCGTTTTACCGCGTCCCTAAGGGCGATCGCTGGAAGCAGGGCGGCACCGGGCTAGGATTGGCTTTAGTGAAGAAACTCGTGACCTGTTTAAGTGGTTCGATCCGGGTCGAAAGTAGCCCACAGCAAACCTGTTTTGTGATTGAGCTACCTTGCCATCCAGCACCCAGTCCACTACATAGGTCTGGTGGGTCAGCACTTGTTTGATGGCTGCGCCTAAAGCGGCTTCATCTTCAACTAATAGAAGTCGCATAATTTATAACTTTGTTTCTTACTAAAATACCTTATAACTAAGAGCTTTATAGAAGATGAAAACAGCATGAAATTTATCTCCTCCATTGGCTGTCAATGCTGACACCATACTCCTAGAAGATTTGAGTTAATGATGAAAACAGCATGAAATTCTACTCAATCTATAAATGGAAATACCTACTCTCCTGGCTGCCTGACAGAAGTAGGTGAAAGCCAATAGCAGTGGGCAGATAGAGAGAGGTAGAGAAACATGAGAGGCTGGAGTGACCACACAACAGCGATCTGCCATGACACCCTCTACCCAACTGTCTGGTCAATTATTTGCCTTCCTGCGTCAATATTGCCGTGTTCAAGATTTACGGCACCTCAAAGCGTTGGCATGGATGGTGAGTGCCTTAATCCTGACTGCCTGACAGAAATAGGTGAAAGCCAATAGCAGTGGGCAGATAGAGAGAGGTAGAGAAACATGAGAGGCTGGAGTGACCACACAACAGCGATCTGCCATGACACCCTCTACCCAACTGTCTGGTCAATTATTTGCCTTCCTGCGTCAATATTGCCGTGTTCAAGATTTACGGCACCTCAAAGCGTTGGCATGGATGGTGAGCGCCTTAATCTGTAGCGGCCAACTGAGTTTGCCTGTCTGGGAACCTTACGTGCCGCGTCGAGCCACCCAAGCGCAAAGTGTGGAGCGGCGATGGCGACGGTTTTTAGGCAAGCAGCGGGTGCGGGTGAGCCGCCTGTATGTGCCATTGGTGATGGCGGCGTTAAGCCGCTGGAGCGATCATCGTCTGTATCTAGCTCTAGATACCACCGTGCTGTGGAACCAGTATTGCATGATTCACCTGTCGGTCGTGTGTTGTGGTCGTGCGGTACCCTTGCTATGGCGAGTCTTGGAGCATGGCAGTGCGACCGTCGCGTTTAAGGAGTATCAACCGTTACTGCGCCAAGCGCGGTGGTTGTTGCGTCAGCATCCCGACGTGCTGCTTCTGGCAGACCGGGGGTTTGCCAATCATGAGTTGATGGGGTGGTTGCAAGCAAGTCGGTGGCACTACTGCTTACGCTTACCCTGTGATGTCCTGTTGCAAGGTGCCAGCAAGTATCCGAGGCGAGTTGGTGACTTCTATCCGCCATTGGGAGAAGCGCGCTTGTATCGCCAAGTGCGGTTATGGGCAGAGCAAGTGTATCGCTGTAATCTCGTCTTAGCTACGGTCCAGGGAGCCAAGGAATCCTGGGCGGTAGTGACTGATGAGTCGCCCTCTTTGCAAACCTTGTGGCAATACGCGCTCCGGTTTCAAATCGAAGAATTGTTTTTGGATAGCAAGTCAGGGGCGTTTGAGTGAGAAGAATCCCGCTTACGCGACGAAGCCGCCTTGGAACGGCTCTATCTGGTGGCGGCTCTAGCTCTGCTCTACGCGACTACGCAGGGAATGGCGGTGCAAATCGCTGGCTTGCGGCAGCAGGTATCAGATGTCAAGCATACGTTCGTGTCGCGTCAGTGACGTGGGCAAGTGAGTGAGCATGACAAGCCTCTTGGCTAGCTGATGAGATTGCAAGTGATTGAACGCTAAAAACTAACACGTCAAAGTCGTGCTGAGTGCTGGAAGCAATCGCACGACAAATAAGATCACAACGATAACCAGGAGCGGGACGGCAACCAGGATCGCAACGACAACCAGGATCGCAACGACAACTAGGATCGCTGGGATTGAACGACCGCTTTATCCAGAACACTCGAGGTGCCAGAACGCGAAACCGCCGACTGTTTGCGATAACTCTGTGTCTGAATCTCAACAATCAAAGCATGATGCACCAAACGGTCAACCGCGGCGACCGTCATCATCGAATCAGCGAAGATGGCATCCCACTGGCTGAAGGGTTGATTTGCCGTAATCAGTAAGCTTTTGCGTTCGTAACGATGAGCAATCAGTTCAAACAGCACCGAGGTTTCTGCCTCGGACTTTTTGACATAACCCAAATCATCAAGCACGAGTAGGTCAAAGCGATCCAGTTTTTTGAGCAATGGTTGCAGTTGCAATTGCAGCTTGGCTTGCTGTAGCTGTTGCACCAGTGCCAGTGCAGAATAGAATTTGACCCGCTTGCCAAACTCAATCATGCGACGTGAGACCGCCGCCGCCAAATGAGACTTTCCCACGCCCGAAGCGCCGAACAATAACAGGTTTTCGGCTCGTCCTAGCCAAGTCGGATCATCCACCAGTTGCATCAAGGGTGCGGGGTTGAAGTTGGGGCAATGGGAAAAGTCAAAGTTGGAAACCGTTTTGCCGCTTGGCAGTTGCGCTTCGTTTAAGGTTCTTTGCAGGCGGACACTCCAGCGTCGTTGAGCCTCCAATTCGCAGAGAGCCAGCAAGAACTGAGCGTAAGACCAACCTTCCTGCATCGCTTGAGCTTCGAGCGTTTCCCAATGAGTGAGCATGTGGGACAGGTGCAACCGTTTGAGGTGGAGGCTGAGGCTCTGATACGGGCTGGTCATGGGTTGTACCTTGCAGGAGTTGGTCATAAGTCGCCAGGGGGTGTTGGGTGATGGTGAGACTGGGCACATTCAGGTTGCTCAGTAATTGAAACTGCTGCCGGAGCCCTGCGAGCGTTAAGGTTGCAGGGCTCAGTTGCGCTTGAAGATAGTCTGCCACTACTGTTTCGTTGTCTTGGGTCGCCGCAATGTACAACGCTTCCACCAGGAGGACAGCGGCACTGTCGAGGTCAAATTGCGCTTTCAGTTGCTGCCAAAGGTCACGCCAGGTGTCATTGGGCAAGAGCTCTTGTTGCCAAGTACAGTACAAAAAGGCTCTGGGCTTGCGCCGCAGTCCCTCTGCAACATGACGGTAATTGATGCTCCGGGTGCGGCGTTTCGTTTGATCTGTGACACGGATGCGCGGCAGTGCCACCACCAACTGGCGATTGAGATAGCCCAGAAGCCGGTCATGATACAAATGCCATTCGAGTTGGCGTCCAATCAGGCGGGCTGGAACCGTGTACAACACGCAGCGCACATCAACTGTGCTGCGACAACTGACCGTTGCGGTGAGCACTTCATAGTCTGGAACACGATAGGTCGGGAGGGGTTGGAGACACTGTTTCTCTTCCTCAATCTTGGCAGCGTGCAGATCGTTCAATTTGGCAATCGCCCGATTGATGACATCCTGGTACGCAGCAATGCTGTCAAAGTCACAGCTTCCACGCAGTAGGAGAGCCTGCTTAATCCGATTCTTCAAATGTCCGTGGGGTGACTCAATGGCCCCATTTTCATGGGCGATGCCTGTGTTGTTGCGGGTCGGCTGCAGTCGGTAATGATGGCACAGGTCATCATACAACCGAGTCAATGGCTTGTTTCGCGCCCCACCCATGTGACGATAGGCGGCACTCAAACTATCGGTCCGATGTTGCTTCGGGACACCGCCACAGGCAAACAGGGCATTCTGCAACCCTTCTGATAAGGCAATGAAGCTTTCACCCCCCTGAATAATTTGAGCGTACTGCCACCCGCTGTAAGCCAGTCGATAGTGGTACAGCAAGTGCTCAAAGGGCTTGCCTGCAATGGTGATCTCGAGACCTTTGAGTTCAGTGAAGTCGGACAAGCCCATCATGCCGGGTTCATGCCGGAGCTCAAACATGACCTCTTTGGCATTGCCATGCAAGGCTTTCCAGGCTGCCACCCGCCGTTGCAGCGTGCGTAGAACTTGCGGGTACTTGCCCGGATAATGCTCTTGTAGCCACTCAAACAAGGTCATGGGCTGCAGAGCAGGGGTGGCTCTGAGCATCGGTTCCAACTCGGACTCCCACACACTAGCCAGTGGATCAGGACTACTTCTCCAATCTCGGACTCGCCCTCGATTGGGTTGGTGGTTGCCCGCTTCGATGCGTTGCCCACTGCGGGCGGAAAAGCCAGCCAAGTTTGCGGCTTCAACTTGCGTCAAGCCCATCTCTCGTGCGTTCATATACACTCGAATTTGATAAGTTTCAATCTTTCTCGACACGCTCATCCACTCCCGGTCCAATCGGAATGGGTTCAGCGTGTCTTTTTCTTTGTCGCTAGACAATGAATGCGATCCGAAGGCTACGATCTAACCGACTCGGTCGCTGTCATCGCCTGACTTCCTCATTGTCATCTAACAAGCAGGTTGACCCGCACTGGCGGCGTGGCATCAGCGACCTCAAGATGGGTTTGCGTTGGCTTCAGGGCGTTGTCCATAAAGGGCGGCAACTCCTGCACCCGATTGCCTTGCTCCCGAAAGACCCTCAACCCTGTTTTGCCTCCAATCGGGCTGAACGAGAGTTTGATGACCAGGTTTGGTTGACTCGCATTCGTTCCTTAACCGGCAAGTCTTGATCTGCCTTTCTTGGTAGTCCTATTTGGGAAAGGACGTAGAAAAAGCCTTTAGAGACAATAGAGGAGTAGGATTACTCAACCGCATCACCTGCAAATGAAACCTCTATTGCAATGCCCCACCTGCGGCTCAAATGACATCAACAAGAACGGTAACACCCGTCATGGTAAACAGAACTACAAGTGCCGTGATTGTGGACGACAGTTTGTCGAAAAGCCACAGTGGCAACCAATTTCGGATGACACCAAGGCGACCATTGTGCGGCTGTTGCTCGAAAAGATTCCTTTAGCTGGCATTGCCCGTAGTTTGCAGTTGAGTGAACGCTGGTTGCAGCAGTACGTCAATCATTACTACAAGAGCGTACCCCAGCGCGTGGAGGTCCAACCCAAAGCACCGCAGCGCTTGAATGTAGAGATGGATGAGTTGTGGTCTTTTGTTGACGACAAAGGCAAGGAGCAATGGGTCTGGTTGGCATTGGATGTCAGGACACGAGAAATTGTGGGTTGTTATATCGGCGACCGCTCCGGCGAGTCCGCCAAAGCTTTGTGGCAATCCTTACCCGCCGTTTATCGACAGGGCGCGGTCTGTTACACCGATTTTTGGGTGTCTTATCCGGTCGCACTACCGCACAAGCGCCATCGGTCAGTTGGCAAGGATAGCGGTTTGACCAGCCACATTGAGCGCTTCAACAACACTTTGCGCCAACGAGTATCCCGACTCGTGCGAAAAACCTTATCCTTCTCGAAGAAATTGAGTAATCACATCAGCGCGATCTGGAATTTCATTCATCATTACAACGAGCAGCGCAGACGAATCATGCTGATTGACTGACAGAAGTTGAAGTGGGGGGAGGCTCAACCCTTGGTAATAGGGGTTTTTCGGTTTACTGTGACAGTTACCACGCTCCACAGATAACCATGCGAACCTCCCGTTTCTATGATCAACTGCAAACTCTATTGCGTCAATCGTCTGCCTGGGCAGACCAGCGCCATCTGCAAACCTTGATCTGGATGGTCATCGGACTGATTTGCAGTGAGTGCATCAACTTGAGCAAATGGCGAGTCTATGTCAAAAGTCGTGCCAAGTTTGCTCAGAGCTACCAACGACGCTTTAGCCGTTGGCTGCACAATCCTCGCATTAATACCCAGAGGCTCTACAGCAGCTTAATCGCTCAAGCGCTGACGCATTGGAACGAAGCTGTCATCAACGTGATTGAAGACACCTCAATGCTGTGGGATGAGTATTGCTTGGTGCGCGTGTCGGTGCAGTATCGGGGACGAGCGGTTCCGTTGGTCTTTCGGGTGCTGCGGCACAACAGCAGTAGCATCCAGTTTGAGGTCTACCAGCCGATGCTGAAGCGAGCCGCACGGCTTCTGCCTGCTGGAACTTCAGTGTGTTTTCTGGCAGACCGGGGCTTTGCCGACACTGACCTGATGCGGTATCTGCGGGATGAATTAGGCTGGCATTTTCGGATTCGGGTCAAAAGCAACAGTTGGATTGACCGTCCAAACAAAGGCTGGATACAACTCAATCAGTATCATCTGGGGTTGGGGGAGGCGATTCTTTTGCAAGGGGTGGGATTGACCAAAACCCAGAGACTGGACGGGGTACACCTGGCATTGGCGCGAGATGCGCAGAGTCGTCAAGTATGGATGGTGGTTTCTGATGAACCCACGACCCTACAGACATTTCGCCAATACGGCGAGCGGTTTCAAATTGAAGAAGAACTGCTAGATGAAAAATCCAACGGGTTCCAATTGGAGCGTTCTGAAATTCGCTCAGTTCCTGCCCTCTCACGCTTGTGTCTGGTGATGGCGGTCGCCACGCTCTTGCTGACGGTTCAGGGACAGCAAGTCGTTGCCACAGGTAAGCGGCGGTGGGTAGACCCGCACTGGCAACGCGGTAACAGCTATTTCAGGATTGGTTGGAATTGGCTCAAGGGTGTTCTGTATCAGGGCTGGAAATTGTTCGCAACGGTCTCCCTGAGTGGAAAGGCAGATCCGGAACCTGCATCAGCATCGAAGAAGAAGGAGGAGCAACGCTTGAAACGGGAATTTACGGTCAAAACCTGCTGCTTTGTTCAATAAGTTTTGTCAGTCAACCAGCGAATCATGTCAACACAAAATCAGCGTATTTCCTCTATCCTTTCCTGAATAGCACTACCGAGGGCTTTTGAGGATCACAGAGGATCGATAAATACCAACTATAACGTTTGCCAACTTCTAGAGCCTTTCCTTTGCTTGGGAGCGTTAATCCAGCAATCACACCGTTTGAAGCCTGAGGCAGTTGGGCATAAACCGGGTCTTCAACCATATGCCTGCTTTCATCTAGCAGCACAAATTTTACTGATGTTGCTGATTTGATTGAAGGCTTGTAAGGCGGGACATAAAACCAGAATGTTGGATAGCCTTCAACCGTTGATCCCACTTTTTCTGTAGAGGCAGGGACTGCTTTCGGCTTTCGCTCAGGGGCGAGGGCAATTAAACCAAGCTCCTCGGCAGCGCAGGGTCCCCGCCTGACCCCTCCCTTGCTCCTAAAGCTACTTCTGCTACTGGAACAGAAAAAAATAAAGTAGCAACCTGCATCAGCAGGTGGCACCCACATCACAAAACTGGTCAGGAAAAAAGTAACGCTACACAGAATGATCGTCATCCAGGCAATTAATTTAGTAGGAATCATCATGAACTGGTGTTAGTTTTTAAGCGTGATTAGACCTGATCTTTTAGCCCTATTGACCCTTTTTTTAGAACCGCCCTGCCGAAGTTTAACTGTCTTAAATACTACAACTCCAGTCGTACCAACTAAGGCAACGATCGCTGGCACAAGCGGTATCCAACCACTTTGATAGGCAAAGACAACATAGCAGATGCCCCCAAGGCTTACGAGAGCCACTCCACTAATAGCCCAGTACAGGGGATGCCCAACCCGCCAAACAAGTAGCCCACCGATCGCAGACCAGATACCAATCCACAGCACATCCGCCCAAATGGGCCACCACCAAAGCAAAGGACGTTTATCTAAGACTGCACTGACAAGTTGGCTCACCATTTGCGCTTGGACAATCGACCCTGACATCTGTCCAAAGGGTGTGAATACAATATCTGGAGCACTAAACTCACTATCAATCCCAATAATGACAATTTTATCCTTCACCTGTTGCTCGGAGAGTTTGTCATTCAGAACATCTTGAAGACTGACTCGTTCAGCAAAGTGCTTGATATCTCCTCGATAGGAGCGGGGTAGTGCCATTATGTAAAGGATGGAGAAAAAGAAGCTCTTTGCTCCCGTTGCAGGTTCTCTCGAAGCTTTTGATTGTAGTGATGAATGAAGTTCCAAATCGCGCCAATGTGATTCTCTAACTTCTTCGAGAACGATAAACTCTGGCGGACTAACCGTGAAATGCGTTGTCGCAATGTATTATTCAACCGCTCAATATAGCTGGTCAACCCAGAAGCTTTATCCACTGCAAAATGCCGTTTACTCGGTAGGACACAGGCATAGGCTTCCCAATGGTCCGTGTAAAGGCGAGCATATTGTCGATAACGTCGAGGGAGGGAGTCCCACAACGCTTGCGCCGCTTGTGCCGACCGATCACCCACATGACACCCAATGATTTCCCGGGTCGCCACATCCAGCGCTAACCAGACCCATTGTTTGTTGCCTTTCTCATCCACAAAGGACCACAACTCATCCATTTGTACCGTCAACCGAGCAGTCGTTTTCGGCAGCACCTCGGCTTGTTGGGCCACCTGCTCATAGCACTGATTGACGTACTGCTGCAACCAGCTTTCCGACAGGTGCAAGACTCTGGCAATCCCCGCTAAGGGAATCCGTTCGAGCAGTAGGCGATCAATCAAGGCACAGGTCTCTTGCGCCTTCGGTTGCCACTGGGGGTTTTCCACAAACTGACGACCGCAGTCTCGACATTTATGATTCTGTTTACCACGACGAGTGGTGCCATTTTTCATGATGTCATCCGACCCGCAACTCGGACAAATTAAGTAAGGTTTCATCCTGGCTTTCGGCTCACTTGAAACTGCCTTTTCTCTATTTTCTTCTATCCTTTACGAAAAAGCGCTACCAGGAGCGGTAATTCAGGAGTAGCTGGTAGGACGGTGGCTCACTCAAATCTCCTTGATAGCCTGCGGTCAGCCCTGTGCGTCGCTTTATCGTAGTCTCACCCAATCTCAAATCTCCAGCATATTTATTGTCCTGTGTAGCTGGCGGTTGATAAGGAATGCCCTTCGCTTCTAGGTAATGACGAGCGATCGCAAAACTAAACGATTGTTCAGTTGGGCAAACCTTCTCTTCTAAAATTGGGTTGAGTAGGAGTTGGATACGATTGATATCACTATCACTCGCTGAATAATTGCTGAAGCCTACGCTACTTTTCACCTGGTCTGGAGATAGGGCAACAGGATACCTCGCCCCCTGACCTGTGATGGTGCCATCTGGCGATGTGCAGATTCCAATAAGGACTTTGTGCTCCGTTAGTAGCTTCAGCCATTGGTCTAATCGTGTGGATTTATCGGCTGAAAAGTCGCGGAGTACATCTAAACCAATGACATGGGGCTTATACTGCTGCAATTTCTGGATCAGCTTTTGCAGAGAGGGATCTTTTATCGTCCCCGCCCCTGGCTCATTCCGTTTAGACTGCTCCAGAATATCTTGATCATTGACTGCAACAATGAGGAGCCTTTCATCCTGCTTTTCACTTGGCTTTAGCCGCAGCATCATTTGATCGTAAGCTGCAAATTCTAACGGCTGCATGAGTCCAAGTATACGAACCACTGTAACAATGGCTGTCACTGCAACACTTACTTTCAATACTGTGGGAAGCTTCAGTTTGCGGCGGGGTAACTCCTGGCTGGCTTGAATAAACGCTTTTTCATCCTGACTGAAGGCATTGGAAGCATCCTTAAGATAGGCAGTAGCAGTTTGCAATAGCCCACCGCGCAACAACTCCCCGTCATCTTGATTTTCTTGCCATCGTTTAATCGTGGGTCGGAGTTGCTGCTGCAGTTTTAGACGCGGTCTGCTTTCAGTTAACCACTGTTGCAGCAGGGGCCAGTGGAGGATGAGGGCTTCATGGGCAACCTCTACTTCATCGCCCTTGGTGATTACTAAGCGCGCATTGGCTAATTTCGCTACCAAGTTTCTGGTTTGATTCAGCTCGCTCGTTTCAGTCACCAGTTGATTGAGGGCGACTCGCCTGCGGGTATCCTTAGGCTGGTCTTCCTGATCTGCTGAATCAAATTCTTCATCAATGCGAGTTAATTGCTCGAAGATATGCCTGACTTGTTGTTGTTCATGTGGTGACAGGTCATTGTAGAACTGGCTAGCCGTGGTGGCGATCGCCTGCTGCACGCCCCCAATGGCGTTGTATTCGTCGTAGCACAGCCATCGTCCCCGTCGCCGATTCCATAACTCCCGCAGCGCATATTGCAGCAAGGGCATCGCGCCCGGTTCGCCTTCGACTTCAGCCAGGATGGCATTACTCAAGCCCGTTTCAAACTCCAGCAGCACTTTGTCTGCTTGCATTTTCATCGCCTTGCCCAATTCAGCCGCCGCCATTGGACCAATCAATTTTTGGCGTGTTTCGAGCCGCTGGCTTAATTTGCGGTAACGAGTACACTCACCCAAAAAATCGGTTCGCAGGGTAATGATGACTTTCTGCTGTTGGGCTACATCTAACAGGCGATTGATAAACGTATTGCGCTTGTCTTCATCGGTGCAGGGGCAGCCCTCTAAAGGTCATTTGAGAGCTTCTTAATATTTTCTATCATCCCTGCCATCACTTGCTTTCAGGCTTCTATTCTAAAAGCTGAACGTCTAACACCCACGTTTGAGCCATGATTTTGGGAGAAGTGTTCGAGCGTTTCATCGCCGAGAGTCCGTTCAGTGTGATGCTGAGGGTGCTGTTAGAACAGAGCTTGCCTGCCGAGGAGGTTGATGCGTTGTTTGAACAGCAAGCCCAACGACAATATCACCGAGAATTGTTGTTTTCGAGCGTTGTGCATTTGATGAGTTTGGTGGTTTGTGGCATCTTACCGTCGGTCAATGCAGCCTATCAAGCCAGAGCTAAAGGCATTGGAGTCACGATTCAGTCGGTCTATAACAAGCTCAATGGCATCGAGCCTCAGCTTGTCGAAGCCTTACTGCGCCATGTGGTCAATCGGGTTGAGGGATTGATGAAGCAACTGGGCGGAACCCTGCCACCACTGCTGGAAGGATACCGAGTAAAAATCCTCGATGGCAATCATTTGGCAGCAACAGAACGGCGCTTAGAGGTGCTCCGCTCGTTCAACAGTGCACCCCTGCCCGGTCATGCCCTAGTGATTTTAGACCCAACGTTGATGTTGGCGATTGATGTATTTGCCTGTGAAGATGGTCATGCACAAGAGCGGTCGCTGTTGAGCCGTGTGTTGGCAACGGTGATGAGTGGCGATTTGTGGATTGCTGACCGCAATTTTTGTACCCTGGGATTCCTCTTTGGTCTGCATTGGCGGGGAGCCGCTTTTGTGATTCGTCAACACGGGCTGTTACCCTGGCAAGCGCGCACTGAGTTGGCTTTCGTGGGTGACAGTGAAACCGGAGCAGTGTTTGAACAATCGGTGCAATTGATTTTCAACGACACGTTAAAGGTAACGCTGCGACGAATTGTGGTGCAATTAAATCAGCCCACTCGAGATGGAGAACGCGAAATTGCCGTGCTCTCCAATCTACCGACAGCCAAAGCGAATGCGTTGCAAATTGCGGCACTGTATCAAAAGCGATGGCGAATTGAACGATTGTTTCAAGTGCTGGAACAATGTTTCCGAGGTGAAATCAACACTCTGGCTTATCCCAGAGCTGCCTTATTTGGTTTTGTCATGGCACTGATTTGCTACAACCTGCTGGCGGTCGCTCAAGCCGCGATGCGGAGTGTGCATGGAGTCGACAAAATCGAAGCTGGAATTTCCCCCTATTATCTAGCCGATGAAGTTCGCCGCGTTTATGAGGGCATGATGATTGCTATTCCTCCACTGCAATGGCAACCGTTTGCTCAACTCGATGTAGATTCCACCGTTCAATTCCTCCACCAGTTAGCCGCACAGATGGACTTGGCAAAATTCCGCTCTCACCCCAGAGGAGAGAAAAAGAAAGTCCCCAAACCCAAACGGCAAAAAGATAAACCTCACATCTCCACTGCTCGATTGCTGAGTGAATCGAAATCTAAAAAAGATAAAAAAGCACCTTGAAAGGGCTGGTTACCAAAGACCACATCTCCATTGGCATAAATAATCGGGTCGTACAGGCTAACAAAGTTGGCGGGTTGTCCAGACAGGCTGCGGACTTGAAACAGTCCACCACTGGAGAAATGAGCATCACCTGAAATCACTCCATCGCTAATCAGACTCAAGTTTCTGCCACTTTGAATTGCTGCCTGGGGATGGTTTAGTGCCAGGATATCAACATCCTGAGTGCCCTGAATGGTTACATCTCGACCCGATCTCGCCAGAAACGGAGTGGTTGTCGTATCCCGAATTTGCACCGTATTCTGGGCTTACAGGGTCAAATCCCGTCCTGCCTGTAATTGCCCTTGCAGATCCAGGCGGTTAGCGTCCAGCGTCAAATCCTGTCCTGTGGACAGGTTCCCGCGATTGGTAATCGTCGAACCTGCGGGTCGGGCGTCAAACTGCACACCTGGGCTGACATTGACCGTCAACAGCGGTGGTGCCTGGGGATTGATCGCACTATAGGTACTGCCATCCGGGAACTGGAACCGATTGGCGGTTGTGGCGACAAACGACCCACCAATATTCAGACGCGCATTGGGACCAAAGACAAACCCATTCGGATTCAATAGATACAAATTCGCGATGCCATTCGCCCGAATCAAGCCATCAATATTGGAAATGGAAGCACCCGTCACCCGCGTCAAAATGTTTTGAATCAACGCAGCGTTGTTGAAATAGGCTTCCCCGCCCGTGGGAATCGAAAACTCTCGGAAACTGTGATACAGGTTAACGCCCCGCACCGTGCCGTCATCAATCGTACAGACCACACATCCTGGCGGCACCCTAGAGTTGACTGGCAGCGTGTTGTCAGGCACAACCTGCGCCTGTACCGTACCAAGACTGCTGAGTAACCCCAGGGCAAAGGTGCCGATGGACCAGAAATGAAGATCAGGTTTTCTCATCGCCGCACATCCTGTTGCAAAGCGGTTGAAACTCAATTCAAGGGCAGAACTGTTGCGATCAGCTTGTTCAGCGGTTTTTTAGCATTTGCCTTATGTTCCAAAAGCAAAAATTCCAAAAGCAAGAGACTCTACCGCTCCATTCCGAAGGGCAGTAGAGAAAAGACAGCGATAGGGACAATTTATTATCCATCCTGAGGCACAAGGTAGCACCATTTCTCTACAGCGATCGAATAAATTTAGATAATAATTGTTACGTTCGATTCGATCGAACTGATTCCTAAAAGCCCTATTGGAGTTTGTGTGTAGCTTTTCTCGGTCGAAATGCGTCTTGCTGAGTTCCTTGACAGTCAGACCAAAAAAGATGTGCTGTATTGAGGAAATCAGCTATATTTCCTTGGTGATAAGTAAATTTTCAGTAAAATCGTCCCCTTTCAGCTTAAAGTCCGTGCTTTTAATCTGGTCTTGTGAGAGCAAGCGGTTTAACCCTGCTCTCACAAGACCAGTTTTACTATCCAGCTCTTTGTGTCTACCCCTATGTTGAATCATTCCTACTTACCCTGGCTTTGCTTGAGTTTGATAGGGTTAGCTGGCAGTCTAGCGCCCCGCCCTTTAAGTGGCCAAACGACTAATTCCGCTCAGGTTCCCATCCAAGCCTTACCAAAGCCCGGGAACTCTGTTCTGCCACCGTCGCAAGATGTGATTCCGATTCCACCTCAAACTACACCCATCCCATCACCTCCCTCCCCCGCTTCCCCGCCAGACCAGTTGCTCCCACCAGGTAGCCCAGCGACTCCACCCGAAGAAACAGCCCCAGGGAGTGCTCCTGCAACGATTACGGTCACCCGCTTTGATGTCGTGGGGAGTACAGTCTATGAGCATCAGTCCTTTGATGAAATCACAAAAGATTACATCAATAAGCCCATCACACTGGCAGACCTGTTTGAGCTGCGTTCCAAGATTACTAACCTTTATATGAAAGATGGTTACATTACCTCTGGAGCCTATATTCCGCCCCAAGATTTAGAAGGTGGAGTGGTCAAAATTGAAATTAGTGAAGGTGGAGTGGAAGCCATCAATGTCACGGGCACTCGGCATCTCAACCCCGAGTATGTCCGCAGTCGCGTTGCACTTGCTGCCACTAAACCCCTGAATCGCGATCGTTTGATTGACGCACTCAAGCTGCTACTCATCAAAGATGAGAAATTGATCAAAAACATCTCTGCAGAACTGTCTACTGGGACACAGCCCGGTGAGAGTTTGCTAGAAGTAAAAGTCACCGAGGCTTCCATTTGGGAGGCTCAGCTTACCCTCGATAACGGACGCACACCCAGCGTCGGCACGTTTCGCCGTCAACTGCAACTAACGAATTATGACCTCCTAGGCTTTGGCGATCGTCTGTTCTTTGCTTACACCAATACGGCTGGTAGCAATGCGGTGGATACCAGCTATACCATTCCCTTCAATCCTCGTAATGGCACCATTACATTAAGCGGTGGGTTTGCCTTTAGCAAAGTCATTGAGAAACCCTTCGATATCCTCGATATCAACTCCAATTCCAATTACGTTGAACTGACGGTGCGGCAACCAATTCTTCAAAGCACAACTCAGGAATTTGCTTTGGGTCTGACAGTCAGCCATCGCGAAAGTGGAGCAACCCTGCTAGGAGGAGAGATCCCCTTTCCATCACCGGGGGCAAATGCTGATGGCACGACCCGCATCACAGCCCTCCGGTTTTTTCAAGATTACACAATTCAGAACGGCCAAGAAGTGCTGGCATTTCGTTCTCAGTTCAGTTTTGGGCTAGGCTCTTTAAATGCTTTGGAGACTACGCCCGATACGCCCCAGGGTAACTTTTTCATCTGGAGAGGTCAGGCACAATACGTCCGGCTTTTAGCTGAAGATACCTTGCTGCTGCTGCGAGGCGATATCCAACTGGCAAATAAACCCCTGGTGCCCTTAGAACAATTTGGACTGGGAGGACAGGACAGCGTCCGGGGTTATCGACAAGACCTTTTACTGACCGATAGTGGCATCTTTCTTTCTGCTGAAGCAAGAATTCCTCTCTTTCGGAGTCGCGAGCCGAAGCTGGTTTTGCAACTCACTCCCTTTGTAGACTTTGGTCATGGCTTTAATCTGGGAGGCGTACCGAATCCCCGTCCCCAAAATGATTTAGTTTCCGTTGGTCTAGGGTTGCTGCTCAATCTGGACGATCGACTCACTGCTCGCTTTACCTGGGGCATTCCCTTAACCGATATTTCAGGTGACAAAAAAACGCTGCAAGAGCAGGGGTTTGATTTTTCCCTCATCTACAAACAGCCATTCTAAGGCTTTGGCATGCTCCAACCATCACGAATCGCATCACAAGTAAACTCCCCCGCATCATGACTGGTGCCCAGATGCAAATAGCCCCTGTTGAGATTGAGGTCATATAAGCCATGAGGAGTCACAACGCCTGTTGCTAGGGACTTCCAGTCATGCTCAAAGACTGTAATGGCTTCGTCTTAGGTATACCCGCGTCCTTCCCGATAGAGGTTTCCAATCAGTTCTCTTTTTTGTGTCCATGCTTAACACCGGATTGCCCACGGCTTGATAGTGGGCTTTGATGTGCTCAATGTTCTCAAATTGCTCGTTGCGTTGCGGGTGTGCTCCGGTCGCCAATCGCTTTTGGGCTTTCCGCTTGCGATCGTTGTGTTTCTCCAGCAGTTGATCTATCACCGTCACACTGACGCTCATCCCTTCTGCCCGCAACAAGCTGGCAAGCTCGTGCCGCGTGAGATGCGTCCACTTGATGGTTTCATCCATCGGTGAACCCGCCGTATGCTTGGCAATGGCGCTCAAAAATGCCGCATCGAGTCCAGCTATCGTTGCCAAGGCTGCTTTGCGTCTGCCTCCGGTGCGCCGCACTCGACTCTGGTGCAATTCCTCCTGTTGCCCTAACTCCCGTTTCCCTAATTGCATCGCTTCATTGTCACACGTCAGCAGTTGACTGAGGTAGCTCAGCCCGCCCCAGCCTGATTTCAGTGCTTCTACCGCCGCATAGCGGCGACGATCCTTCTCCGATAAGGAGTGGTAAAACCGTTGCATCTGTTGCTCGACTTCAAGAGGGTAAGCTTGCATCGCAGCACAGCAAAGAGTTCGATGCTTCTCACTCTCACTTCTTTGCCTTCTTTCTCCAGTCTTATTTAACCCACAATCATAAGCAACTTTCGCTTGCCAAGCTGGTGCTGGTTCGGCTCATTTTGATTAACCTGCAACTTTGGTTAATAACTAACAAGAGGGGTGGAAAAAACGGACTACCGCCTATTTATCTCTACCTATCACAAAATGGCATTACTATAACTAGGATAATCGTGTGTTTCTAACGCAATGGCTAAACAGGAGCTAATCCAGGCAGCACAATTGAGGGGGATTCTGCTAGCAGCCTTGCAGCGACTGGATAACTTACTGGTTAAAGCGATCGCCAAAGCAGAGCTTATGTATGGTTCAGAAGCAGCGGTTGATCCGTACCGGGGACTTTATATTAATCGAGCGGATATCAATCGGCTGCTGGCTCAGGAAATTGGAGAGCCAACCTTGAGGGTTGACCAGGCAACAACGCAACCTTGCCCAACACAACCGGAACCTGAGTTGGGTGAGCAGTTGATGTATTTTACTCCTTTTAACTGGTTGGCACAGACGTTCAGACTAACTCCTTTTGATCTCAGCCTTATTTTGATCGCGATCGCACCTGAAATTGATTTGCGCTACGAGCGAATCTACGCCTACCTTCAAGACGACGTGACTCGTAAGCACCCCAGCATCGATTTAGCCCTGAATTTGCTATGTCCTACCGTGGAAGCCAAAATGCAGCAGCGCAATCGCTTGACTGTTGCGGCACCGCTGCTTCGACATGGTTTATTGCAGTTAATGACTGACTCTAATCAGATGCAACCGTCAATCCTGTCTCAGTTTGTCAAACTGGATGAGCAGGTAATCCGGTTTCTTCTGGGGCAGCAGGGACTAGACTCACGGCTGGCTCTCTTTTGCCAACTGATTCAGCCCGCACTTTCACTGGAAGAGCTACCCTTGGATGCCCCTATGAAACAGGCGCTTCGCTCGATCGCGAAGATGCCGCAACCGTTACAGCTTTATTTTCAGGGTGCCCATGTGTTGGAAAAGCGCCAAACGGCAGAAGCACTCTGCCATGCTTTGGGTGCGGTGCTGCTGATTGTTGAGTTGCAGGCGATCAAGGTCAATACAAACCTTGAGCAAATGGTTGATCGCCTGTGTCGGGAAGCGCAGTTTCAAACGGCAGTACTGTATCTCGATCATCAGGATGGAGTACCTGACGCGAGTCTATCACGGGCGATTGAGCAGGCGTTTGCAGCATCACACCACACGGTCTCGGTGATTTTGGCGGGCACAAAAGCAGGAAGACTGTCCGGCTATACAGCCCGTTTCATTCCGGTCTGCTTTCCCCCTATAACCTTTGGGCAACGGCGAGCGTGCTGGAACACGCAGTTGACGGCACTGAGTATAGATGTTGTCGATCAAGACTTAGACGCGCTTGCCGATCGCTTTCGGTTGACTGCTGAACAAATTGCAGATGCAGTGCGGATGGCGCAGCAACATGCGTGTTGGCGATCTGCTGTAGCCGTTGACTTCAGTAACAATCCTCAGCCGACCCTGGATGAACTTTTCATGGCTGCCCGTGCTCAATCCAGTCAGATCTTAGAAGGTCTGACGCGCAAAATCACCCCGCGCTACACATGGACGGATATTGTGCTTCCAGCGGATCAACTGGCGCGCTTAAAAGAGATTTGCAACCACATTCGCTATCGGCACGTTGTCTATAACGATTGGGGCTTCGATCGCAAATTGTCGCTTGGTAAAGGGCTAAACACGCTCTTTTCGGGACCGCCAGGCACTGGCAAAACGATGGCCGCAGAAATTATTGCCCATGAGTTACGACTTGATCTCTATCAAATTGACTTATCGCAAATTGTGAGTAAATACATTGGCGAAACCGAGAAAAATCTCAATCGCATTTTCACGGCTGCCGAAAGTGCCAATGCGATTTTGCTCTTTGATGAAGCCGATTCGCTGTTTGGCAAGCGATCGGAGATTAAAGACGCGCACGATCGCTACGCCAATATCGAAGTCGCTTACCTGCTCCAAAAGATGGAAGAGTACGAAGGCATTACGATCTTGACGACGAATTTGGCTCAGAATTTAGATGAGGCGTTCACGCGACGGCTACGGTTTATCATCGAGTTTCCCTTTCCTGATGTGGAACATCGTTTGAACATCTGGAAAGGTATTTTTCCGGTGGAAGCACCGATCGCCCCACTCGACTTTGACACCATTGCTCAGCAGTTTAAGTTGACAGGCGGTAATATTCGCAATATTGCTTTGGCTGCTGCGTTTCTGGCGGCTGAATCAGGACAGAGTATTAGCATGACCCATCTCTTGCAAGCGACCAAACGAGAATTTCAGAAGATGGGACGGTTGGTGAGTGAAGAAGAATTTCTGTAACCCATCAGCCGTTCCGTCACGTTAAGAATTAACTAGAGAAAAGTCAAAACTGGTGCTGCGCCGATTAAACTCAGAGGCACGTTAATGACGCACGTTGATGCGCGTGTGTCCGAATCGATTGTCTCGGTTGCCATAACAATCCTTAGCTTGGACGATGAGCCACGATCAATCGCTAACCTCGCGGGAGATGCCTGATTCCATGTCGCCGTGGGCGCAATACGCTGACATGGCACAGGGGTTGGCGTATCTTCACACCCGTCTGAATGCCACTGCAGGGCGTTCCTTAGAGTCGGCAGCCTTTGTTTATGCGCTTATTGATCTGCTGGTTGAAATGGGAGTAATCTCGGTTGAGCAAATCGACGATCGCAAAGAGCAATTCGTCGAGCGGTTGCTTCAGCGCTATGAGCAGCACGATCCGGGCGTTGCTCTGCAAGAACCCAATCAAGATAAATATACGTTTGCCCAAACTGCGAACATTGACTGCGAAAAGCGGGTGCATCTGTGCAAAGCAGCCTGCTGCAAGATGGTGTTTCCACTGTCGCAGCAGGATATTGAAGAAGGTGTCATTCGGTGGGAGCTAACGAAACCCTACGTGATTGCGAAAGGTGCGGATGGTTATTGTCATCATGTCGATCGCTCTAGTTTAGGCTGTTGCGTTCATGCCCAGCGTCCGCTGCCCTGCCGCGCTTACGACTGCCGTCATGACCAGCGTATCTGGCTTGATTTTGACAGTGGCACCATCAATCCGAAACTTGCCGATCCTAACTGGCCCCACAACTTGACAGCCGAGGAAGTATCACTGCCAGAGGTTACCAATGATTCATCATCTGGATGACACGTTGAGAGAATTGCTCCGTCAAAAAGTGCCGATCGACGACCCCTCGATCGACATCACATCGATCGACATCCGGTTTGAAATGCCCAATAGCGATTGGGCAACCAAACTAACCAAACCCACCGTCAATCTCTTTTTGTACGATATCCGCGAGAATCTAGGACTGCGAAGCAACGAATCATCGTTTGCTCGTAATGGAGCCATCGGTACGGAAACCTTTGCCCCCACTCGCATTGACTGCACCTACCTGATCACCATCTGGACAAAAGACATTGCTGATGAACATCGCTTACTAGGCACGCTTTTGAAAACGCTGCTGCGCTATCCCACCTTACCGCCAGAAGTGCTTCAAGGCGAAATGGTGAGCCAATCGCTACCCCTTCGTAGTTGGATCGCGCAGCCCGATCGCACTCCCAATGTGTGGGATTTCTGGGGTCCACTGGATGGACGGCTAAAGGCTGGCATCAGCTGCATGGTCACGCTGGCAGTTGAACCCTTCCCGCCAGTGGAAGTCGGTTTGGCGACGGAAACCGTCATTAAAATTGGGCTAAACCAGTAAGCGTGCGAGGGCAAATCAAGTATTTTTGTAAACAATCCGGGGTGCCCTCTCAGTAGCGCTGAAAGGTTTGATATTGTTATGGAAATTCACGAGAGAAAATTGTCACTCCCCGGAAATTAGCTATATCAGGAGTTTTTCAATTAAATACCTTAGAGTCCTAAAGAGTGTTAAGTCACTCTAGAAAATGACGCTTTTAGAGGAGCTTCTTTCTCTAAACGTTTTGCCAGTCGTGTCAACGTTTCCTTGTACCGTTGTGAGTTCCCTCGTGCCATTGTGATCAAAAGCGCTTCCAGCATTCCTGATTCCTGTTGTCGCGATGCCAAACCTCCTCGTAGAAGAAATTCGTCATTACGTTGCGATCGCGGGTGTCGTCACTGATTCCGTCAGCGGACGCGCGATCGTTGGTGCGATCGTTGAAATACTGGACCCCAAACGGCGTACCCTTACTCGTGCCGATGGCAGCTTTTACTTTATTGATTTACCAGTTGGCTCTTACAGTCTGAATATTGCTCCGCCCAGCTTGAATAGCCGCTATGGAAGCATCAACGATTTGATCATTCCAGTGCAAAACAACGAGAAGGGCAAACCGATCCTTAATCCCAAAGCCAAAGTGCAGTTAGTGCCAACGACACTGACAGGGCAGGTCGTTCGCGCCGATAACAGTAAGCCAATTGGTGGTGCGATCGTGCAGCTTCGTCGCGGTGAAATGCAAACCATCACAGATAAGGAAGGTCGCTATAGGTTGTCTGGGCTGCTATCCGGTAAGCCCACCATTCAAGTCACCACCAAAGGATTTTCTAAGTCGGTTCAAACCGTTGTTTTAACTGCTGGACAAACCACAACTGCTGACTTTAGCCTCAGTGCAATCAGCTAGCCGTTAGGCTTCTCACTGTTTCGTCCCGCTGATTCAGTACCGCATCCCACACTCAGTTTTTGCTAAGGAGAGGGCTATGCCTGATTATCGCTCCCCCGGTGTTTATGTTGAAGAAGTGCCATCGTCAGTGAAAGCGATTGCTGGAGCCAGCACTAGCACTCCAGGTTTTATCGGCATTGTGCCAGACAAAATTAGTTTGATTGCCCGCCTAAAAGATGATCCCAGCCGGACAGCGTTCGTAGACTTTCCACTGCTTGCGCCCGAAAAAACGCCGCTGCTCATTAGCAGTTGGACACAATTCACGCGGGCATTTGGCGATTTGGTAGGACCTGATGCACCTACACCCCCCGCGCCTCCCGCGCCTCCCGCGCCTCCCGCGCCTCCTGCACCCCCTGCACCGGGAAGCAAGATCGATGAAGGGCATCGGCAATTAGCGCACGCCGTGTATGGGTTTTTTAATAATGGTGGCAGTCAATGCTATGTTGCCCGGATCAAAGATGTCGGGGGACTGGATGCCGTCTTGAGGGCGTTTGAGGCAGTGGATGAAATCGCTTTAGTGTTGATGCCCGGAGACTTTGGTACCAACAATGAAACCATTCAAAGTAACCTTGTTGCCCACTGTGGCAAGACAAAAGACCGCTTTGCCATTCTGGATGGACCCAGCACGGTTGATCCACTAAAACTAACCGCAACATTAACAAAGACTAAAGCTGAGGATGCGGCCAACGGCATCAGACCCCAACGGACTGACTTGGCAGCGTTTTATTTCCCTTGGATTCGGGTGTTTGATCCCGCGACCAAACTGCAAAATCCCAGCGGCGACGGGTCGATCGCAGTGGCACCCAGCGGTCATATTGCCGGGGTTTATGCGCGGGTGGACAACGATCGTGGGGTTCATAAAGCTCCGGCAAATGAAGCGATTCGGGGGGCGCTGAATGTGACTCAGCCCGTTACCAGTACGGAGCAGGAAGCCTTGAATGATGCGGGGGTTAACTGTATCCGGGTACTCAACGGCAACATCCTCGTTTGGGGTGCCCGCACAGTTGGCGGCAATGCCAATGCCGATTTGAAGTACATCAACGTGCGGCGCACACTGCTGTATCTGCGCGAGTCGATCGACGAAGGTACCCAATGGGTTGTGTTTGAACCCAACACACCAGCGCTATGGAAAACGATCAGCCGCAATGTATCCGCCTTTCTAACCAGCGTCTGGCGATCGGGCGCTCTATTTGGTAATACGCCGCAGGAGGCGTTCTATGTCAAATGCGATGAAGGCACGAACTCCCCAGATGACCGAGAAAATGGGCGGGTGATAACAGAAATTGGGGTAGCGATCGTGCGTCCGGCTGAATTTGTGATTTTCCGTATTAGCCAGATGGCACAGGCGAAGTAGGGGTGTCTGACAGCTAAGAGCTCACAATTTTGAGGTGCGTATGTCTGTAGCCTACAGAAGTCCTGGGGTCTATCGCGAAGACGTGTTCCTGCAACCGGAGGTGGAGTTGCCAACGGGAGTGCCAGCCTTTATCGGGTTTGCCGATGCGATCGCCAAACTGAATGTACTGCCAGCGGGGGTGCAATTTCCCGATACGCTGCCCGCTGTCCTCAAAAGCAGGCTTCGCTACGATTCTAAGCAAAAGCGGTTGGTTTTAAGCGGCAACCTGACCCCGGACGATCGCGATCTCCTACTGGCACTGTCTCCTGATTCGGCTTTTCGTAAGGCGGTGGGTGGGTTGTTTCTCAACGGTCAAGCGGTTGTATCGCTACGTCGCAAACAGGAGTTTACTGACAACTTCCTGGGCTTGCCAGCAGGCTATGTAGCGGACGCACCGGCAGGCTATCTAGCAGACGCAGTCATCGGGTTTTTCGAGAATGGTGGGAGCCGTTGCTATCTTGCCCGTGCCGATTCGTTGAACGTCAGCAAGACAGCGCTCATTGGGGCAATTGCCCTTTTAAGCCCACTCACCGATCTGGATCTGGTTGCTGTTCCTGATGTCATGACACTGCGAGTCAACGGTCAGATCGATCAGGAAGCCGTGATTCAGGTGCAGCAGAGGGTCGTACAGCATTGTAGCTCGCAGGACAATCGTCGGAAAATCCAGGATGAGCTTAGTGCGGAGGGCAATCGCATGGCAATTCTAGATGCACTCCCTGGCAGCAGCGCTGAGGAAGTCAAGCAACAGCGGCTCAACTTGTTGCAGAACCAGCCAGAACCCGTCAATGCTGCCCTTTATTATCCGTGGCTGCAAAATTCCCAACGGCGCTGGGTGCCACCTTGCGGTCACGTTGCTGGTATCTTTGCTCGCAGTGATGCCGCCCATGGTGTGTCCAAGGCTCCGGCAAACGAAGACATACGCGATGCGTTGGATCTGGAAATTCCAATCGACAACACCGTGCAGGATGACCTGAATCCAGCGCAGATTAATTGTTTGCGATCGTTTCCCGGTCGCGGCATTCGCATTTGGGGCGCACGGACGCTCAGCCGTGATCCCAACTGGCGTTACATCAATGTGCGTCGGGTCTTTCTTACCTTAGGACGCTGGATTGACTCAAATATGCGATGGGCAAGCTTTGAACCCAATTCTCCACGCCTGTGGGTGCGGGTTCAACGTGAACTTAGTGTTTATTTAGACCGCTTGTGGCAGGCAGGTGCGCTTCAGGGACAATCCTCACAGCAGGCGTTTTACGTCAAATGCGATGCCGAGACCAACCCATCCGATCGCCGCGAGGCAGGAGAACTCGTCACCGAAATTGGTTTAGCCGTCGCGGCTCCAGCCGAATTCCTCGTCATTCGCATCATCCATCGTGCTGGCGGGATTGAAGTGGGTGCTTAGCCATGAGGGTTTTTTAAAATCAAACCAAACGAATGACCACTGACCAAAAACTAAGTAAGGAGATAACCAATGGCTGATCCGTATCGTGGCTTTAATTTTCTGGTTGAGATTGATGGCATTACTGAGGCTGGTTTTCGGGAGTGCAGCGGGCTGGATGCGACCACTGATGCCGTCGATTACCGCGAAGGCAGCGATCCCAATCATGTGCGGAAGTTAACTGGATTGAACAAACACTCTCCGATTACGCTTAAGCGCGGACTGACTGATTCCGATAAATTGTGGCAATGGAGGCAAAGCGTGGTGGATGGGAAAGCAGAGCGCAAAAATGTCTCGATCGTCCTCCTTAACGAAGCCCGTGAAGAAAAATGGCGTTGGAATATTCGCAACGCTTGGCCCTCAAAATGGACGGGTCCAACCTTAAATGCGACCAGCAACGATGTAGCGATCGAAACGCTGGAAATAATTCATGAGGAACTGGTCAAGGCGTAACAATAATCATGCTGCAAACCGAATTTCTCTTTACGCTGCCGCTGGGCTATGTAGACCCCGAAGGCACCCTGCACAAAGACGGCATTATGCGACTGGCAACAGCGTTTGATGAAATTGCACCACTCAAAGACCCGCGTGTACGCAGCAATTCGGCCTACTTGCTGTTAATTTTGCTGTCTCGCGTGGTGACAAGGTTAGGGACATTGGAATACATCAATCCCAAAACCATTGAGGGGCTGTTTGCAGCCGATCTAGCCTATTTGCAAGACCTTTATTGTCGTGTGAATCAAAACGGACACAATCGTGTACAAACCCAATGCCCCTATTGCGAAAAAGCGTTTCAAGTAGAGTTGAGCAGCGTGGGGGAGTAACGCGCTACCCCCTGGAACGACTGCACGAGGAGGTAGCGTATATTGCGTATCACTTTCACTGGACTCATGAGCAAATCTTGGCGCTTGAACATCCCGATCGCCTGCGTTGGGTCGCTGAGATTGCCAAAATCAACCAACGCTTCAATGAACCGTCTTAGCAGCCTGTTCTCTAGCCACCGTTTCTTAGCAGAGTGAACCTATGCCACCGTTTGATCCACCGTTGAATGCTGCCCTGAGTTTGGCATCGAACCTGTTAGGCGTGCGCTTTGATCCCTATCAGGTAACAAATTTTTTAGTCGAAATTGAAGGCTTGGTGGTGGGTGGTTTTTCTGAATGTAGCGGTTTGCAAGCAGAAACTGAGTTTCTGGACTACCGCGAAGGTGGCGTGAACGACTATATGCACCGCTTTGCGGGAGCCAGTAAATACCCGCCGCTGGTCTTGAAGCATGGCATTACGCAGATTGATAGCCTTTGGAGTTGGCACCAGGATGTGATTCAAGGCAAAATCAAGCGACGCAATGGCACGATTTATTTGCTCGATCGCCAGCAAATTCCGGCGATCTGGTGGAATTTCAAAGAAGCCTTTCCCTATAAATGGACAGGCCCCGATCTGCGAGCCGATTCTGGCAATGTTGCGGTTGAAAGTGTGGAACTGTCGCATCGGGGCTTAAGCCGTCCCAGCCTCAGCAATCTGGTAGCGGGCGTTGGGGCTACTTTGAGCGGGAGTGGGTCGATCAATTTTTCAGGAGGCTTCTGATGGAGGCAGAACAGGCAGAAAATGTGCCACCGTCACCGCTGCTTCAGCGGCTCGCTCACCGTCATACTCAACCCGGTGTGATTAACCTGAGTCGCTATAGCAGTGAGTCTACGGGTTTACCTGGCTGGATTGTGCAACGGTCTACATTAGTGGAGCAACTGCAAACTCGCTATAGCAGTCGGGATGCTGATTCAACAGGCAGTACGGAGTTAGCGTTAGCAACGGCATCGCCTGCACCGGTAGAGTCGATCGCACGATCGCCGTTAGTCACTCCAGTGGGCGCGATCGCCCCCTCCACACCACTCGTAACCAAAGCACCAGTGCCCTCGGAACCTCTGCCGTTGTCGCACTCAGCAACTGTTATTGCCCCATCGCCCAGCGTAGAGTCAGAACCAGCCACGGTTATTGCTGCGCCAGAGCCGATCGCCTCCTTCAATGCATCCAATGAATCGATTGGTGAGGGGGCGATCGCACGGACCGCTTCCTCACAGCAGTATCGTCTCCGGCGTGTTTCTGCTAATCCGACAACACCGCTGGACACTATTCAACGCAAACTGGTGGATGAGTCATCTACCGCGATCGTCCCAGTTGCACCCGTGCCATCATTTCATGAGACTGCTTTGATCGTGCCTGAAGCAGCGACTCCTGCAAGCATTGACACTCCTTCAAGTGTGGATCTGGCAACGCCAGCTTTAGAGCCTATAGCATCACCAATGCCGATCGCCCCAAGCAATGCTCTGCAACCAGGAGTGAACACAGCACAAACGACGGTGATCTTCCGGTATCCATTGTCGAATGCACTACCAACAGAAGGACGCGATGTGACGATCGCTCCCCCGCCGCTTCCTTCAGCCCAGCCAGCCAGTGTTGTCTCTATGGCTCGTCCGCTAATGCAATCGACTACGATCGTGCAGCGATCGGCTGATACTCATCCGTCGTCAAAGGCAGCGGGATTCAGCCCTCAGCTACCAGCCGCAATGGCATCGGCTCCTTCCATAAGCGCACTTCCCTTGCAGCCCAGTCTCATTTGGCGGCGTGAGGATGCTGTGACGAATGGTCTTGTACGACGGCGAAGTCAGCCAGAGTTGCCGTTGGCGATCAGTACCGGATCGGTTGTACCACCGACGATCGCCCTTCAGACTGAGCCAACGAGTACCGCGTCGATCGACGCGGGAAGTTCTCCGTCCAGTGCTCTCTCGCCGCCGCCCACTCCCATGCCATCGAGCGGTGTGCCTGTAGGGAAAATTGCCGAACAAGTCAGCCGCATTTTATTTCGCCAGTTAACCGTTGAACGTGAACGTAGGGGGATGAGCCAATGGTCTTAGGTGGTGTTGCAGGCGCGATCGGGGGAGCGATCGGTGCCTTAACGGGTAAGGGGGCAGCGGGCGAACTGGGGAAATTGACCATTACCCCTCTAGATAAGAAGCTTCAGAAAATTAAGGGATTAGAGCCAATAGAAGTCTTGTTCAATCCCACCGCTCTTTCAATTGCAAAGCCCGTGAACTGGCGAGAAGCCCAATCGGCTCCCAGTGGCTCATCATCTCCTAGCGCTTCTTCATCGTCTACCCCAGACGCTTCTGCGACATCCAGAAAGTTAAATGCGCCAGAAATTCAGTTTGGCGGGGGGGGAAGTCGCACACTGACGCTGGAACTACTGTTTGATGTCACTGAGCCTGTCGATATTAAGGGGCAGAAAAGGGAATTTGAAGATGTTCGGACGCTCACCAACAAAATTGTTAACCTGACGCGCTTTCGACGGGTTGACAATAAGGAAGAAGATCCCCCCGTGTGCAGGCTGTCTTGGGGGAAATCGCCCCCTGGCTCTGATTTTCCCTTTGATGGGGTCATTACTAACCTGACACAGAATTTTACGCTTTTTGGGAAACAGGGAAATCCGCTTCGGGCAACGTTGTCTATTCAGTTCCGGGAATACCTTATTCCTGAAAATGACAAGCGAAAAACTGACCCTGAATTTACAACACGAGTAGTCGTGCGGGGCGATACCGTCAGCAGCATTGCGGCTGATGTGCATCTTGATCCGAAACAATGGCGGGCGATCGCCGATGCAAATCGACTGGACGATCCGCGTCGTCTGGCTCCTGGTCAACGCCTGAATATTCCCAAACTGCGGTAGGAGATTTATATGCCAGTTGCTAATCCCAGTCTTGCTCCGCCCAATTTTGCAGTCAAGATCAATGGAACAGCCTTACCTGACAACCTGAACACTCAGGTAATGAGTGTCACAGTGGATGACGATACCGACTTGCCCAGTATGTTTACGCTAGGGATGGCTAGCTCAGTGCAGCAAACCAGCAGCAATCAGCTCATTGATCAAACGCTGTTTGCGATCGGCAATGTTGTTGAAGTCAAGTTGGGCTATGGCGATCGCCTGATGCGCCTGATCAGTGGTGAAATCACTGGGCTGGAGCCAGAATTCACCTACAACGGACTGCCGAGCTTAACGGTGCGGGGGTACGATCGCCGCCATCGCTTGCAACGCGGTCGTAAAACGCGCACCTTTGTTCAGCAAAAAGATAGTGACATTGCCGCCCAAATTGCTCGTGAAGCGGGATTGTCTGCCCAAATCCAGGATAGCCAGGTGACCCATCCCTATACGCTGCAAGCCAATCAAACCGATCTGGAATTTCTGCAAACGCGATCGCGACAAATTCGCTATGAAGTGGTCGTGGATGATCGCACCCTGATATTTCGTTCGGTGGCTAATGCTGAGAGTGAAGTGCTTACCCTCACGTTTGAGGATGATCTGCTGGAATTTTATCCCCGCCTGTCTTCTATGGGGCAGGTGAATGAAGTCTCGGTGCGAAGTTGGAATCCGAAGGATAAAAAAGAAATTATTGGGCAGGCAAGACGTGGTGATGAAGTTTCCACGATGGGCGGACAAAAGAGTGGTGCCGCCATCGCTGAAGCGGCTTTTAGCACGGCTGTTGCCAGACTGGGCGATCGACCCGTCCGCACTCAAGCAGAAGCCGATCAACTGGCCAAAGCCCACTTCAATCAAGACGTGCTAGCGCTCATTAAAGGTGAAGGTGTCTGTAAAGGTCATCCCCAACTTCGGGCAGGTAAGGTGATCAAAATTGACGGCATTGGGCAGCGCTTCAGCGGTAACTATTACGTTACAGCTGCCAGCCATCGCTACAGTACACGCGGGTATGACACGCATTTCACAGTGCAGCGAAACAGTACAAGTTAATAATTTTGAGGGGAGACGCAATGAATTTCTTTGATGTTTTGCTTGACATCACACAGCAACAGACGATCGCCAGCCGCATTCACGGCGCTGTAGTTGGCATTGTCACAAACAATCAAGACCCCGACGGCTTGGGGCGAGTCAAAGTAAAATTTCCCTGGCTCAACGATCAGGATGAAAGCGATTGGGCACGGATAACCAGTCTCATGGCAGGCAAAGAACGAGGACTCTACTTTTTGCCAGAAGTGGATGATGAAGTGTTAGTCCTCTTTGAGCAAGGCGACGTGCGCTTTCCCTACGTGATTGGGGCACTGTGGAACGGCAAAGATATCCCCCCCGCAACCAACAGCGACGGCAAAAATAATGTCCGTTTAATTCAATCTCGCAGCGGTCACGTGATTCGACTCAATGACGAAAACGGCAAAGAAACGATCGAAATCATTGATAAATCAGGAAGCAACAAAATAGTGATTGATACCAGTAAAGATGCGATCGCCATTACCAGTAACAAAGACATCACGCTCTCTGCCCCGCAAGGCACGATCAAACTAGAGGCAAAAGAAATCCAGCTTAAATCAACTGCTGCCACCAAACTCGAAGCCAGCGCTGGCATAGATATTAAAGCGATCGCCACGATGAACCTCAAAGGCGCAACAATCAACTTGAATTAACATTTCAAACCTTAAACCTCACATCTCAAACCAATGGGACAACCCGCCGCCAAACAAAACGATCGTATCACTGCCGTCGATACCCACATTGTCATCGTGCCAGGAGTTGCACCCGTGCCTACCCCACTGCCCCATCCCTTCGCAGGCATCATCAACAGCAACCTCAGCAGCAACGTCAACATCATGGGCTTACCCGCTGCTACTGTTGGCAGTACCGCCGTTAATACCCCACCGCATCTTCCCACCCCACCCGGAATCGCCTTTCAAACCCCACCCAGCAACCAGGGCACCATCAAAATTGGTAGCCCCACCGTTAAAATTAACGGCAAAATGGCAGCCCGCAACGGCGACACTGCCGAAACCTGCAACGATCCTACCGACTTACCTATCGGACAAGTCATCGCCGTCGGCACCGTCTTCATCGGCTAAATTGCTTTCCTGTTTTCACCGCCCCTGCTTTCCCTTGCCTCCCCGCCCCTCCCATGCCCAAACTCTTTCTCGGACGAGGCTTAGGCTTCCCAATCAAACTCAACAAGGGTAATCTAGATGTTGCCAATCTAGACGTTGCTGAATACGAAGACAGCGTGCGCCAGTCGATCGTCATCATTCTCGGCACGGCGAAGGGAGAGCGTGTCATGCGTCCCGACTTTGGCTGTGGCATTTACGATCTGGTGTTTGAAGTTAAAACTGCCGCGACTGCTGGTCGGGTGTCACAGTCCGTTCAGGAAGCGCTGCTGCTCTTTGAACCACGCATCGACGTGCTGGATGTTGAGGTGGTATCGCGATTGGATGAAGTAGGCGAAATGCTACTGATCAACGTGACGTACGAAGTGCGTGCGACCAATAACGTTTTCAATTTGGTTTACCCGTTTTATCTAGAACGGAGTGCCAGCCTATGAGTACGCTGCCACCTAAACTGGATCCTCGAACGGCTCATGAGATTGCTCAGACGGTACGCGACCTGCTGGCGCAGCCGCCGATCTCGCTACCGCTCAAGCCGGATGATCAAACGATCGAGTCCGCACTGGTCGGCATCTTTGCCCGATACGCTGAATTGATTATTCAGCGGCTCAATCAGGCACCAGATAAAAACTTTTTAGCCTTTCTCGATTTACTTGGCGCATCACGGTTGCCACCCCAGCCTGCTCGTGTGCCGCTAACGTTTACCCTGGCTCTTGGCAGTACGCAGGCAGTTGTGCCAGCAGGAACCCAGGTCGCCGCGCCGCCCCCACCCGGTGAAAAAGATCCCGTTATTTTTGAAACCGAACAGGAATTGACTGTCACCGCCGCTCAACTGGTGTCAGTATTTGTCCGTGACCCAGAGCAAGATTTCTACGCCGATTACAGCGCGATCGCGTCGCAAACGCAAGACGGCGCTGCAACGGCATCACCGGCTGTACCAATTTTTCGTGGGAACTGTCCGATTCCTCATATGTTCTATATTGGGCAGCGCGATTTATTTGATTTGCCCGATGTCAGCCTCGATTCACCGCAAATTCAAACCTTGACCCTGACGCTTAACTTAGCAAGGGGGTTGGGCGATGATGGCCAATTGCAATGGCAGGTCTGGAATGGTCAAACCTGGCAAAATAAACCGCCTCGTTTAGGAGCGCCTCTGGGAGAAAACCCTAATAATGCGACCAATCTCACGACTAAGCCCAATGGAGATTGTGAAATTACTTTCTCGCCAGATTTCAATCAGTCGGAAATTAAGGCAGTGCCCCTCAGCACTGTAGCTTCTCAGGAAAGCCGCTGGTTGCGCTGTCTTTTAAAGCCAAACACGCCAATTACCACTGCTGCTGCGCGACAGACTGGCAAAGTTCGCGTTGTACAACTGCCACTGATTAATTCAATTCGGTTTCAACTATCGATTAAACCGCCGGAAGGTAGCCCTTCCCCGCTACCGCTTGACGCAGCCTTCACCAATGCACTGGCGATTGACCTGACGAAACCATTCTTTCCCTTTGGGGAAAAACCCAAATTTGGCGATACGTTTTATCTAGCGAACCGCGAGGCCTTCTCGAAACGTGGCGCGACGATTACCCTACAAGTGGGGCTGGTCAAGTTGACGGATGTCGGCATTGTCTCCATCGCTGGCTCGATTAACAACGACTTGCGGCTGCAATGGGAATTTTGGGATGACGGTTGGAGGACGATCGACATCTCAACGCGGAGCAGTCCAGCCCCCAACACAGGCGGAACCTTTGTAGACAACACCCGCGCTTTTACACAGCAGAATCACCCTTTGCCGTCGGTTAGCTTTAAATTGCCGAATAAGCTAAAGCCAACGATCGTCAACGGGGTCGAAAACTTCTGGATTCGTGTCCGCATTGTGGCAGGCGACTATGGCAAAGAAGCTACCTATACTCTTACCGCAGAGGCAACGCCAACGCAGCCTGCCAGTTATGAGTTTAGACCAGCCTCGTTTGCGCCGCCGGTCATTGACTCACTCAAGGTTGGCTATACGGTTGTGTTTGAGAAGCCTGCACCCGACAACGTCCTTACCGATAACGACTTTACCTACCAGGTGATCAAGCAGGCTACAGAGGCGGGCGTACGGCGGTTTGCTCCGTTTACCCCCACACCAGACAAACCCAGCCTTTATTTGGGCTTTGTGGTGCCAATCGATCACCCCTTCCCCAATCGTCCGCTCAGCCTGTTTGTGCAGGTGGCTGATGTTAAGTACGGCGAAAAGCTAGTGCCTCTGTCGCCCATTATCAGCAAACGAGCGACAATGCCTGGCTCATCTGTGACGCACACCTTTACGCTAACGAATCCTGCTGCTGCCGGCTGCGACTTCAACCTATCACTGGCTGGGATGAGATCGGATTGGACCACGACCGGCGTACCTCAAAAATTCACGCTTGCAGCCGGTGAGTCTCAGAACGTGCCCATTCAAGTCACAATTCCAGCCACAGCACCGCAAGATAGCCGCGATCGTGGCATCCTTGCCCTGATCAAAAGCGACGAGCCAAATGTAACCTATAGTGCCACCTTCGAGACGATCGCCCGCCCCAATTTGCCTGCCAATGAGCGAGTGCAACTCTCCTGGCAGTATTGGAACGGCACCAATTGGGCCACGCTGAGTGTGCGGGATGGCTCTGAAAACCTGACGCGCTCTGGCTTAGTTGAGTTTCTGCCACCGGCTGATGTTGCCCTGCGGGAAGACTTCGGCCAGTCGCCGCGCTACTGGCTGCGGGTACGCTGGGAAAGCGGCGACTATGACCAGGAACCAAGGCTGCAAAGGCTCTTGCTCAACACGACGATCGCCGCTCAAACGATTACGCTAGAGAACGAAAATCTTGGCTCCAGCGATGGTACCGAATATCAACGGTTTCGCGCCACTCGCTCGCCCATCCTTGAGGGGCAACAGCTTGAAGTCCGCGAACCCGAACGGCCTTCGATGCAGGAGTGCCTTGTTCTGCAAGCCGAAGAAGGTCTGGACGCAATACCACCTGAGCGTCTGGGCAGCACCCGCGATGTGTGGGTGTGCTGGCATGAAGTCGCAGACTTTTACCGCTCTGGCCCACGCAGCCGTCATTATGTACTCGATCGTCTCAGCGGCGAAATTCGGTTTGGCAATGGCAGCAACGGCTTAATACCCCCGATCGGCGTTGGCAATCTGCGGTTAGTCCGCTACCAGACTGGGGGCGGTACCGCAGGCAATCAGCCGGAAGGCACAATCGTGCAACTCAAAACGACGGTGCCTTACGTCGATACCGTGACTAACCCGATCGCCGCGACTGGAGGCGCAAATGCTGAAAGCCTAGACTCACTGCGCGATCGGGTGCCCCGCGAACTACGCCATGGCCATCGTGCGGTAACGCTGGAAGACTACGAAGATTTGGCACGGCTCGCATCACCCGACGTTGCCCGCGCTAAATGTGTGCCATTGCTGAATCTTCTGCAAGAGCCAACGGCTGTGCAAAATCCGTTTGATCAAACACCCAAAGCACCCGGTAGCGTCAGCGTAATCATCGTGCCGCGATCGACCGCTGCCAAACCCCTCCCTAGTTTGGCACTGCTCAGCCAAGTCCAAGACTTCCTTCGTGCCAACACCACACCGACCGTTGCGCTCGTCGTCGTTGGTCCACTCTACATTCGTGTCGATGTTATCACCGAAATTGCCCTGCTCACCCTGGAACAATCCAGCAGCGTCCAGCAGGCAGTCGAACACACCCTTGCCAGCTTTTTGCATCCGCTCACAGGTGGTTTAGACGTTACGGGCTGGGCGTTTGGACGCAAACCCCACTTATCCGATCTCTATGCGTTGATCGAAGCCATTCCCGGTGTTGATCACGTCCGCACCCTCACAGTCGAAACACCATCCAATAGTCAAGCCATCAAAGACACCGATCGCTTCCTGGTTTACTCCGGCAACCACCGCATCACCCTCTCCTTCAACCCCGACTAATCCCACACCCCACACCCCCACTTCCCCACACCCCATCGCCCCATCGCCCCACACCCCATGCCCCTCCAACTCCCCAACCTCGACGATCGCACCTACGATGATTTGGTTGAAGAAGCCCGCAGTTTGATTCCTACCTATGCGCCAGAGTGGACAAATCACAATCCCTCTGATCCAGGCATTACCCTGATTGAATTGTTTGCTTACCTGACTGAACTATTGATTTATCGGCTGAACCGCGTTACAGATGCCAATGTCGTATCGTTTCTCAAACTGCTGAACGGCCCAGACTGGAAGCCCTCTAATGACCTGGACATCGACATTCAGCAAACTATGCAACAGCTACGGCAAATCGAACGGGCTGTCACCTGCGAGGATTTTGAGCAGTTAGCGCTGCAAGCTGACGATCGCGTTGCCCGTGCCGAATGTCTACCGCGCCGTAACCTGCTGATGCAGGATTTCGAGACAGAGCGTGCCGGACACATGGGTGTCTTGATTGTGCCCACAGCAGCAGCAGCAGCTCAACTGGATGATATTTGTGCTGCTGTACAAAGCGATTTAGAGCCGCGCTGTTTATTGACCACTCATCTGCATGTGGTTGCTGCCCAGTTTCGTAAGCTCCAAATTACTACTACCGTAGTGCCCTTACCTGATATCAGAGATAACGTTTTACGACCATCTGTGCAGAAGGCATTAAAGCAATTTCTAGCACCACTGACCCTCAACGATCAGCCGAATTGGCCCTTTGGTCGCAATGTGTTTGTCTCCGAAATTTATCAACTGCTCGATCAACTTCCGGGGGTTGATTATGTTTATACCGCCAATGACAATACGCCAACCAACACCAGGTTTGATTTGCAAACGGATGCCGCCGATCGCAGACTTCTCAACAACAATATCCTGGTTGGTATTGACATCAAACCCTATGAATTAATCGCTGATCTTCCAGACACCGATATTATCGTCCGAATCGATCGCCCTATCAATTAACCCACCCCTCACCCCTCGCACCTCACCCCTCAAAACCATGCCTCCCTCCAGCAGCTACCTCAATGCCCTCCCCGCTATTTTCAGCGAAGATCCCTTTTTAGGGCAGTTTTTGCTGGCGTTTGAGCAAGTGCTAACTGGACTGGAGGCTGCCAAAGGTGAACCCAAACAAGGACTCGAAGAAATTATTGCCAATCTTTCCAAGCTGTTTGATCCCAGTGCCATTGATACTCTTTTTACCCACGATGAGAACACCCTCAAAGCGTTTCTCCAATGGCTATCTGGTTGGGCTGCATTAAGCCTGCGAGCCGATTGGGATACCGGTCAGCAGCAACGCTTTCTGGCACAAATTATGCCCCTCTATCGCCGTCGCGGCACTAAAGACAATTTGGCGGAACTACTGAAAATCTACACTGGCTTACTCCCGATCATTGACGAAGCACCCGATCGTCCCTTTCAAATTGGTGTCAATGCGATCGTCTCGTCTGACATCAACGCGAACACAGCTCAGATTGGTGGCGGTGTTCCCCATTACTTCCACCTTACCGTCTCAATGGGGTCTTCCACTCCGGCAGACTTAGAGCGGCAGCGTGTGATTATTCGTGCCTTAGTGGATTTACAAAAGCCAGCCCATACCTACTATGACCTCGCGATTCTGACGGACACGCTAAAAATTGGTACGCGCTCCACCATTGGAGTGAACACGCTGCTGGGCAGTATTCCCACGACATAAAATCCTACGGCATAAAAAAGGAGAAACCAATGCCCGATATTCAACGTTTGAACTATTTTAATCAACAGTTTCTCATCGAAGCCGATTTTGAAACCGAACAAAAATACCATCTGGAGATGCGACGGCGGCACAATCGGTTGCTGCATACATCCGGTAGTGCCGAAGGGCTAGAAGTCGTCAAAACAGAGGCTAAAAAATTAAAGGTCACACCTGGAACGGCGATCGATGTCAAAGGGCAGGAACTGATCTTGTCGGATGATTTTGTGATCGACCTTAGCACTCCCGCCAGTACGTCTACCCCCAACGCGGTTGTCTTTATCACGATTGCCTACGGTGAAAAAGAATCAGACCCCCAGCCACTGGCACCAGCCACTCCCATAGGCAATACGCGAGTGACGGAAAAGCCGACCATCGTTGCCAGCACGTCTACCCCTGACAGTAGCGTTGTGCAACTGGCAAAAATCACGCTGGACGGCAGTGGCAATGTGCCAGGGAACGTGAACGATAAATTTGATGGCGGTGTACGCGTGGCGGCGGGTTCCGTCTTGGCAGATAATTCTGTCTCTGTGAAGAAGCTTAAAAAAACACTTTCGTCGCTGTCTGGCACCGATACGGTGACGATCGGTCCAGGAGGCAACAGGCAAATTCCCGCGTTTACTGCCTCACTGGCTTCAGCCAGCAGTGCGTTTCTGCTAGTCTATGCCTTTTCGCCTACCCCCGATGCCAAATTTCGGTGGGAGCAGCAGTACAGCACGACTGGAACAGCACCCAATTTAACCATTAACCAAATAGTGATTTTTAGTAATTTAGGCACGACTCCAGTTGATGTGAAATACAAAATTTATATCGTGCTTGAGAGTTAGGAATTCACATGCTTTGAGGGCAAATTAGCTAGGAGAAACTGATGGCCGGCGATGAAATTTTTGATAGCATTCGGCTCAGAAAGGACGGTGTAGATTTTACTCAATGGCCGAAGCTAAGTTGTATTGATGTAAGTCAACTGACGTTCGAATCCAGCGTCCTACAAATCACAGGCAGCATCAAAGCAACCTCGTTCCAAGGCGATGGCTCGACCTTAAATGGAGTAGTCAAAAAAGAAGGCGACACTATCACAGGCGCACTGACTATTCAAGACAGCCTATATGTTACAGGCAACGTGAGTATTGGGTCTGCCAATCCGTCCGCCAAATTACATATTTATGCTCCAGATAACGATGCCTTAAAAATCACAAATACAGCACTTTCAAAAACAGCGAGAATGGGCGTTGATGAACTGGGTGTCTGGATAGAGCCGAGCGAAACCAACAGCAGCATTCGGCTTAACGCCAATCCTAATTTGTTCGGGTTATACATCAACGGTGCAGACGGCAAGATCGGAATTGGCACATCAACGCCAATGGTTGGCTTGGATGTCCGAGGCAGCACAATGTGGATTGGTAGCGGCGATTCTTCTCAAACGTTAGGCGACTGGAGATTAGGCAGATGGGTTGATTATGAACCGAATACGTGGGTCTATCTAAGTCGGACAGATAGTACCGCCTACCAAGATCTGGCAGTCGGTGCCTTGTGGGCGGGGGGCACACTGCGATTTGGCACCGCCGATGATGTGGCTGAAATGACTCCGGTCAAAGCAGACGATGAACTGGAACCTGGAGATGTGGTTGTGATTGCAGAACCGCCTGATGATCGAGTTCTGCTCAAACGCAGCTATCAGCCGTATGACGCTAGAGTCGCTGGGGTTGTGTCCGATGCAAAGACGGCTGGTTTAGTCATTGGTGGTAGTCATCCCACAGATGTTAATCGCCAAGATGTGAAGCCGTTGGCACTAGTAGGAAGGGTATTGACAAAAGTGACGGCTGAGAACGGATCAATTCAGGTGGGCGATTTGCTAGTCACTGGTTCTACACCCGGATGTGCCATGAAAGCTACTCAGCCGGGATATACACTGGGCAAAGCACTTCAGTCGTTTACGAATGATCACAGCGATGCAGCCGTTGGCAGAATATGGGTCTTGATCCATTTAGGCTGGTTCGGTGGCTCTTAAGACTCAATTCTTGCAGACGTTCAATCACAGATAACAACCAAAGGAGCAAACAATGCCTGGAGATGAGATTTTTGACAGTATTCGACTCAGACGCGACAGCGTCGATTTTACGCAATGGCCCAAACTGAGCTGTGGTGATGCCAATCAGTTAGACCTGGATGTGAGTGATCTGCGCCTGGATGGCGATCGCTCCCTGCAATTTCAAGGCAATGGACAAATTCGCACAGCGGGCAGTCTTCGCATTTTGACCGATAGCCCCGTTGCCACCGAAAAGCTGACAATTCTACCCAATGGCAATGTAGGCGTTGGTAATGTGGCACCCAGCACTAAACTGGAAGTTAGCGGCACCGTCAAGGCGACTACCTTTCAGGGCAAATTTGAGGGCGATGGGTCTGCCCTAATCAACCTTCCCGTTGCCCCTGTTGCAGCTAGTCAGTGGCCAAGTGGCGCAAGTGGCAGCATTTCTTATACGGGTGGCAATGTGGGTATTGGCACCACAACCCCCCAGGGAAAATTGGAGGTCAGTGGAGACATCCGCGCCGGAAACTCCGATCTGTATTTCACCAAAATAGACCACAAACACACAGGCTTCGGCAACACAACGGGCTTTGCAGCGATCGAAAATGCGTCCGATTATGGAGCGTTAATGATCCTGGGTCGAGCGGGTACTGCCAAAGGGCGTTATGTGCGGCTGTGGGATTATCTACAAGTAAATGGTGGTTTGGACATTACAGGCAATGTTGGTATCGGCACTGAAACACCCGATCGCAAACTCGTGGTCAGAGGCGGCGAAACTAGCCTTCAACAGGAAGACTGGCAAACCCCCACATTCCAGAGTGGCTGGGTCAATTATGGCAATGTGTTCAATCCCGCCGGGTACTTTAAAGATAGTTTAGGCATTATTCACCTGCGAGGATTGGTGAAAAATGGCAGTGGCACTATTTTCACACTGCCCGAAGGCTACCGACCCGCCTTTCGTGAAGTTCACGGTGTTGCGGCTGATCCCAATGTTGCTGGACGGGTTGATATTCTTACTGACGGGCAAGTGCAGCAGGTGGTTCCAGTCAACGGCAGTTGGATTTCGCTTGATGGCATTACGTTCCGCGCCAGAGGTCGTCGATTCAGAGTCTTTGATGGCATTCTCGTCGATCGCGTTGTCTTGCCCACCGATCGCATCGTCGTGAATCCTGGTTGATGGCTACATATTCAAGATCACGTCTTTGGAGTTTGACCCAATGAAACAACAAATTGAGCAGCGATTGCATGATCTCACAGCAGAATTTGAGTCGGGGCAAACGCTGCTGGCGGAGCTGGAAACCAGGCAGGCAACCTTGAAAAGTACCTTGCTGCGGATTAGTGGTGCCATTCAGGTGCTGGAAGAATTGTTGATCGAAGCCAAAACCGACAGTGACAATCATCATTACTTGCCTGATCATTTGCCGCCAACTGAAGCCGTTTTACAGCCTGATTAGCACTTATCCATCAATCACAGATCCTTGTCTCTATCGGAGAAATGACTATGCCTGGAGATGAAATTTTTGACAGTATTCGACTGAGACGAGACAGCGTCGATTTTACGCAATGGCCCAAACTGAGCTGTGGTGATGCCAATCAGTTAGACCTGGATGTGAGTGACCTGTGCCTAGATGGCGATCGCTCCCTGCAATTTCAAGGCAACGGACAAATTCGCACAGCGGGTAGCCTTCGCATTTTGACCGATAGCCCTGCTGCTACCGAAAAGCTGACAATTCTACCCAATGGCAATGTAGGCATTGGCAATGTGGCACCCACCACCAAACTAGAAGTCAGCGGCACTGTCAAGGCGACGACTTTTCAAGGCGATGGCTCAACGTTGACGGGAATAGTTCAAAAAGCGGGTGACACAATCACTGGGTCACTGGCTGTTCAAAATAACTTGATGGTTCAAGGCGATCTCGATCTGGGCGATGCTGATAGTGATGAGGTGAGAATTCGTGGCACGGTGCGATCGACTCACTCCTCAGGTACGCTCCAAATTGGAAACCCAATGAAGGTTACGGGTGTCGTTACTGCTAATAAATTTGTTGGTGACGGCTCAGGCTTAACCGGTTTGACCGGATCAACCCAGTGGGTCAATGGCGCCAGTGGCAGCATTTCCTATAGCGGAGGCAATGTTGGCATCGGCATAACACCGATCGCCCCCCTTCAAATTGCTGGCGGCAATTGGAACCCCGACAATACAGAAGGTGATTTGAGGCTAGGCGACACCACTTACAAATTCAAAATAGGCATTGCTAAAGGGGGGGGCGGTGCAGGGGATGTTCGATTACGTGCCCAAGGTGGAACTAATCGCCTCATGCTGGGTGGAGGAGCGTTTGACGCTCTGTTCATTCAAAACAACGACGTCAGTATTCCGTCCGGTCGCTTAAGCTTCGGTGCTCAAGTGCGTCAAATGATTAATTTATGGAATCAAGACTACGGGATTGGTGTACAATCCGGCACCACTTATTTCAGGTCTGGAGCTAATTTCTGTTGGTTTAAGGGAGGATCTCATAGTGATGCACGAGATAATCCAGGTGGCGGCACGCGACTCATGGCCCTTAACGAATCTGGTGATTTAATTCTCTCCGCTCGTACGAATCCAAGGGGTGCTTCGCTGGGTTCTCTCTGTCGAGCCTTGGTCGACCTCGGTAATCAACTGTCCATCAATCATGGAAATGATTTTAGCAATGGTATCGTGCTTAACAATGGACAGGTTAGTGTGGTTGGTTCCATAGTAACTGCAATTCAATTCCGAGGTACATTAGTTGGCGCAAAAGTTGGCTATGTCGTAGACCAATTTATTAACAACCTGGAAGAGACCTTGGAAGAGGGCGATGTGGTTGTGCTGGGTGATAACCAAACGTCGCTTTATTACGGAGATACAAACGATGTGCCAATCCCAGAAGTAGATCTGACTGAAACCATCTACGATACCAGGGCCTGTGGAATCGTGTCTCAGGTTTATGCAGGCTTGCCGACCGATCGCGATGAAGAGTCAAATGAGGCTAGCAACTTCAAAACATTTACACCCGAAGAACAGGCAGAGCTAGATATAACCAAAGTTAAGCCGGGGCAAATTGGCACAATGGTAACCCTGGGAACCTATGCGTATTGCAAAGTGGATGCTGATATTGCACCAATCAAAATAGGGGATCTACTGACAACTAGCCCAACAAAAGGTCATGCTCAAAAAGTCCTTGATCGTCCCGCCGCAATCGGTGCCATTATCGCTAAAGCGCTCGCTCCTTTAGACCAAGGGAAAGGAAAAATTCCAGTTATGGTGACCCTTCAGTAATCCCAATCGTGAATCCTTTACGCGTGCCTAAGTATAGCCCAATAGAATATCAAGGATTAATCCAGACCAAACGATCGCAAATTTTACTGTGCCCTAGTTCTGGCAGTAATATGCTTAGTCAATCGTGATTGCAATGTCACAGCTTAATTTATATGTGTTGAATGTCAGATGCTGCACATGAATTTGACAAATGGTTTCGTAAACTGCCTTTCTGGTGGCTTGCAAGCTACAGTTTGAACATCCTCGTATGAGCAGGACGGTCTTATGGGAGATCAGCGATCGGATCAAACGAACATCCTCGAAAGCAGTCGGCAACGGAGTGCTACGCCAGCCTCTAAACCGCCGCTTCTTTCGCAAGGTGCTGCTCATCCACTCCTTCAACTGCAACGACAACTCGGCAATCGTGCTGTTACACACTTAATTCAAACAAACCTGATTCAGGCGAAACTCAGCGTCAGCCAGCCCAACGATCGCTATGAGCAAGAAGCCGATCGCACCGCTGATACCGTGATGCGAATGCCCGATCCGATCGTACAGCGCCAACCGTCTGAGGCAGCGGCGATTCAGACGGCACCGATCGGACGTATCACGCCACTCATGCAGCGGCAGGAAGAAGAAAAGGAACCCGTCCAAATGTTGCAGCGGCAGGAAGAAGAAAAAGAACCCGTCCAAATGTTGCAGCGACAGGAAGAAGAAGAGAAACCAATTCAGGCAAAGGCTACTCACACGCCTGACGTGTCATCGGGTCTGGAAACCCAGATTCAATCCATGCGTGGCGGTGGGCAACCGTTACCCGCTTCCACCCGCGACTTTTTTGAACCTCGCTTTGGCTACGACTTTAGCGGCGTTCGCGTCCACACCGACTCCCAGGCAAATAATGCGGCTCGCCAGCTTAACGCCCAGGCTTTTACGCTGCGGCAGGATGTCTTTTTTGGCGCGGGTTACTATCAACCCGATACCTTCCAGGGACGATCGCTGCTGGCACACGAACTAACCCATACCGTGCAGCAGAACCCAACTACGCCCCTGGCAGCGAAGCGCGAAATCATTCAACCGCAGTCCGAAGGTGGGCACACGTCCTCTCCCTTGCGAGTGCAGAAAAATAGCGCGATCGACCTTTCCTCCAAGTTCTCTCCTACAATTCAGCGGAAAGTGGGGGGTGGCAGAGCGCCTGCATCGCCTGCCCACGATTCAGCCTTTCAAGCAGTGGTCAAAAAGGCCAAAGCCGCTGCCAAAAAGCAAAAGCAGCATGACCCTGCCAAAGCAAAAGCCACCGCCGCCCAAGCGGCGGCTGTTCCGCCCGCAAATGATGTCGGCAGCAAAGCCGCTGGCAAACAGGTGGGACAGATGGATCAGCAGCAGCCCAAGCCCTTTGATCGCAAAGCCTTTAAAGCTGCACTGCTAGACAAAATTGCCGCCAGTGCCCCCAAAAACCTGCAAGAAGCTGACAAATTTAAAGAAAGTGGCAAAGTCGGGGCGATTAAAGGCGAGCTGACAGGACCGGTAGATACCAGTAAGCAACAGTCCCAGGGGGCAATTGAAGCTAAGGTCAAAGGTACCCCTGATCCAGGTGGCATTGAATCTAAAGCTGTTACGCCCTTGCCACCTAACTCGGTCGGTGCTCCCCCTACAGGCATTGATGCGGCGCAGGCAACCCCCAAGCCCAAAACTGCCGCAGAGACTTCTCTGCAAGAGGGTAGTCAGTCTCTGGACAAACAGATGGCTGACGCAGAGGTCACAGAAGGTCAACTAAAAAACTCCAACGAGCCGGATTTTCAGGCAGCAGCAGGTGCGAAACAGCAAGCCCAAAAAGATGCGGTAACCGCACCCCAGGCATATCGAAAAAATGAGCAGACCGTTTTGACCCAAGCGCAGTCTCAAGCCGTGACCACCGCTAAAGCTCAACTGACGGGTATGCATGGCGTGCGGGGGCAAGCGCAGAATAAAACCACCACGGCTCAACAACAAGCGAAAGCCCAGGATGAGCAGAAGCGGGTCGCGGTCGCCAATGAGCTTCAGACGATCTATACCCAGACTAAGAAAGCGGCGGAAGATCGCCTTGTCCGCCTCGATACGGAAGTAGACCAGGCATTTGATCAAGGTGCAACGGCTGCCCAGAAAGCTTTTGAGGATTATGTCCAGCGGCGCATGAATGCCTACAAGGACGATCGCTACAGTGGAATTCTTGGCGGTGGTCGATGGCTGAAAGATAAATTCTTGGGGTTGCCCTCGAAGGTAAATGAGTTTTACCAGGAAGGGCGGCAAATATACATCGCCAAGATGGATGCGGTGTTAGACAGGGTTGCCATCCTGGTGGAAAAGGGGCTAAGTGAGGCGAAAGCTGAAATTGCGAAGGGCAGAAAAGCGATTGAGAAGAAGCTAGGGGAACAGAAACCCTCTTTGCAAAAGGCATTACAAGAGGATGCCAAAAAAATTCAAGGACAGTTTGATCAACTAGAGCAAAGCGTTGACGATAAACAAAATCAACTGATTGATTCTTTAGCACAAAAATATAACGAAAAGCTCCAGGCGATCGATGCCCGCATTGATGAAATGAAGGCCGCTAATCGGGGTTTAGTGGATAAGGCGATCGATGCCGTGGGCGGGGTCATCAAAGCGATTTTACAACTAAAAGACTTGCTCTTAAATGTCTTGGCAAAGGTTGCCAGTGCCATCAAAAAAATCATCAAAGATCCGATCGGCTTCCTAGGCAATCTGGTGTCTGGTGTGAAGCAGGGCTTCATGAACTTTGTGGGGAATATCGCCTCGCATCTGCAAAAAGGTCTGATGGGCTGGCTGTTTGGCGCGATCGCCGAATCCGGCATTCAGCTTCCAGACAGCTTTGACCTGAAGGGCATCCTCAGCCTGATATTGCAAGTATTGGGAGCCACCTGGGCGTTCATTCGTGCCCGTGCGGTGAAAATCTTGGGTGAGAAAGTGGTCAAGGCAATGGAAACCGGTGCCGAGATTTTCAAAATCCTGATTACCCAGGGCATCGGGGGGGTGTGGGAATACATCAAGGAGCAAGTCAGTCACCTTAAGGATGTGGTGATTGATGGCATCCAATCCTTTGTCACCGACAGCATTATCAAGGCGGGAGTCACCTGGATTATTGGACTCTTAAATCCCGCTGGCGCGTTTATAAAGGCGTGTAAGGCAATCTATGACATTGTCATGTTCTTTGTGGAGCGGGGTAGTCAGATTATCACCTTAGTGAATGCGGTGGTGGATTCGGTGGGCGCGATCGCCGATGGCAATATTGGAGTGGCTGCCAAATTTGTAGAAAATGCCCTTGGCAACGCCGTTCCAGTCGTCATCAGTTTCCTGGCTTCCTTGCTAGGTGTCACCGGTATTAGTAAGAAGATTCAAGAAATCATTAAAAAAGTTCAGGAGCCAGTTGGCAAGGCGATCGACTGGTTGATTAGTAAAGCCTATAACTTAGTCAAAGCGGCTGGCAAACTTCTTGGATTTGGCAAAGATAAGAAAGACGAGAAAGCTGACCCAGAACATGACAAGAAGGTTCAAGAAGGACTGAATGCGATCGATCAGGAAGAACAGAAGTACCAGAAGGAAGGCAAGATAGCACAGGAAGATGCTGAGAAAGTTGCTGCAACTGTGAAGACAAAACATCCTGTCTTTAAATCACTTATGGTAGTTGATGGAGGAGATAGTTGGGATTACGATTACGTTGCTAGTCCTGGAAAGACTAAAAAGGGTGATAAAAAGTCAGCGAATGGAGTTCCTGAACGCCGCTACTTGCCACCCAGTGTTGATGTCCGTCAGAATCTTTACATCAACGGTAGTGGATTTGGCTCCGCAGCAAAAGAGGTGAAAGACCAAGCCCTTGAGAAACTCAGAGAAGATATTCGGAAGATGCGAGCACTACCACCAAACTCTCCTCAGCGAGATACTATTTGGAATAAATGGTTACGTAGAGAGTTAGTTCCTAACAATGCGGATCGTGATAAATATACAGTTGCTAAGGTGAACGCAGAAAGGTATGACGTTGACCACATCAAACCCTTAGCCAGACATTGGAAAGAAAGTGGTTTCAATACCACTGATCAAGCACGACAAAGGATTGCAGGCTCACAGGACAATTTGCGACTAGTTTTGATGACGATCAATCGCTCAAAGGGGGGAGAAGGACATCATTACACTGACAAACCTTACGTCGGATCCAACTTTTCCAGCGATTATAATAACTGTTCGACGGGAGCAAAGAGATTACTGGGACAATATTTCCGTGATGAAAATGGTAAAGCTTTGAAATAATCGAAGAGGTACAAGATGAGTGAGAATCCAGGAAAAGTTGTGTACCAATTTTCTGCACCAGCCAAACGTGCAGTGAATTCAATAGCTTTTAGTGCAGATGGTAAACTTTTAGCGATTGCACAGGAAAGTGGTAGAGAGGACAGTCCAACGTTATCACTTGTAAGGACTGAGACGGGAGAATGCGTTCAGATAATTGAAAGAACTGAAGAATGCTCAAACGGTGTTTACCGAGTAGTTTTTGATACGGCAAGGAACCAACTGATTTACGTTGCTCAAGCAAATGGTGGCTTTTCACTCAATATCTACAACTTGGATTTAGGCACTCGTGAATCCTTAGATACCTGTAGAAAACCTATGATGCAGCATGGGTTATCGTTGGATAAGAATAATCATTACTTATTGGTGGCGGGGCTACCTATAAAGTTATGGGATCTAGAAACTGGTAAACTTGCGAAAAGTATTTCAATTCAGAAAGATGAAATGGATGAAGATAATGAATTGGATAGTCTAATCTCAGCAGTTCTCTCAGCTAATAGCAAACATGTCATTGTTGGTGGCATCGAACAGGGAAATATTGCGCTATACGATGTCAAAACAGAAAATTTTATTAAGAATTATACTGGTTCATTTGAAGATATTCAGCAAGTAGCTTTTAACCATACCGGTCAGCAAGTAGCAGCAGTTAGTTCGTATGGACATGGTATATTTTTGTGGAATACAACTAATGGAAAGCGCATCCTTGAAAGCATTTTTAATGAAGACATTGATTTGATCTGGGCTATTAGCTTTAGTCCAAAGGAAAATTACTTGGCTCTTGGGCACGTTAGCTCATATATGGTTCTTTACAACTCAGATGATGGCTCAGAAATAATTGCTGATAAACTTCACGATGGGCGAGTATATGATGTTTGTTTTAGTTCGGATGGAAAGCTCCTAGCTTCAGCGGGAGAGGATGCAAAAATATTTATTCGCTCATTGCATTAAATTGCCAGCTACATAAATATCTTGCCTACTTAGCACTAACAATTAGGTAGGGTGAGCAATGCCCATATGTGAGTTTTTCAGCGATCATGTCCCCAAAAGCTATTCACTCTCCAACCCTGCGCTCGCCTCAAAATAGAGACGCTATGCGATCGCGGTTAGAAAGGGAGAGGGGGCGATCGCACTACTTGATGTAGAGTTGCGATCGCAATTGACGATCTCAAAGCCGCAACCCTTTTGGTCAACCCAAGTCAGCAGACGCGATCGCTTCAAAATAGAGCCGCTATGTGATCGTGATTAGAAGGGGAGAGGGGGCGATCGTACCGCTAGATGTAGGTTGGTGTCACGAAGTTTTCGCCACAGATTTACGGTCATGTTGAGCCTGATCAGGCTCAACTCTCAAACGGCTTAGGTCATCACTTTCAGAGTAGCTCACTCCTGATGGCATTACAGGAACGTCCAATCGGGCAAAACTTCCCAAACAAACGTCATCCTCAGCCTTCCTGAAGCTGCAACTCAAACAGCAACATTTCTCAATCACCTGACTTCAATGCTTCTTCTGACTTCTCAAACAATGCTTGGACTAACTGCTCCAACTGCTCTGATTGCCAACCCAACGCTGCAACTTTCTGGTCGATCGCCCCCCGAATGCTGGCTTCAGTCATGGGATACTGCTGCACCACATCGCGCAACAGCATAAGTGCCTCTAAAAACGTGGTCAAGTCCGATCGCACATACCAGTCAGCTTGCTCAAAAGCAAAATGCGGTGGTGGCGCAGTGAAGTAAATGGCATCCAGTTCGTCCTCCACTAAGAGCCAGCCCACCATACGTGCTAATGCCAGCCAGTCTTCCTCCTCTGGCTCCATGTAGCGAGCACCCACTGCTAACAAGTCCACCTGTGCCAGCGGATTATAAACTCCAGCAGACCATGCCAAAGCCATTGCTTCTGGATGTTCCTGTTGGTACTGGGCAAAGAACGTTTCCACTTCTGCCTGCATTGCCAGGTCCACATCAGGTTCCTGCACTGGCTGTTGAGGCACAACACTCGGTTGCCAAATCTCTTGCAACGCCGTCTTATACCAATTCCTCAAGATAGGGCTACAGATGCTATAAAGTAGCTATTGGGTTCAAGCAGCATTTATGGCAGGCGTTTACAAACTCGATATCACCGAAACGGAAGCAGACCTAAAACAACGGCTCAGAAGCCAAAAGACCGCTTCTGACAAAGAACGTATTCAACTGCTTTATCTGCTTAAAACTGGTCAAGCCACCACGGTGCAGTCTGCGGCGACCCTGCTCGGTCGGCATCGCGTCACTGTACAGGAGTGGCTCCGCCTCTATCGCACCGGCGGTCTGACAGCCATGCTCACCCATACGCCCCGTACGGGGCGACGGCAGAGCATTCCCCAGTGGGCACAGGCGGCGCTCAACCAACGGTTGCACCAAAATGAGGGCTTCAACAGCTACGGCGAGATTTGCCAGTGGCTAGAGACGCAACTCGGCATCACTGCCCCTTATAAAACGGTGCATCAGTTGGTGCATTACCGCCTCAAAGCCGCGCCTAAAGTTGCTAGACCCGTGAGTACAGAGACCACAGCGGTCAAAGTAGAGGCATATAAAAAAACTCGCTGAGAACCTGGCGATGCTGGCTTGGTATGCCGTAGCCGTGCTGGGACTGAGCGGACAAGTACGCTTCTTCTGCCAGGATGAGACGCGCCTTGGGCTCAAAACTATCAGTGGGCGCAAGATCACGGCCAAAGGCATCAAGCCCAAAGGTAAGGTGCAGTGGCAGTTCAAGGCCACCTATCTGTATGGGGTGGTGGAACCGAGCACGGGCGAGCACTTCTTCTATGAGTTCACTCATCTCAACAGCGATTGCTTCCAAGTGTTCTTGAACTTAGTGAGTGAGCGCTACAAGGACAGCATTGTGATCATGCAAGTCGATCAAGCGGGGGCACACCGCGCCAAACGCTTGCAGATTCCGCCCAATATCATCTTGCTGTTTCAACCGTCCCACTCACCAGAAACGAATCCCATTGAGCGTGTGTGGCAGCATTTCAAATTAGGGTTGCGCTGGCAGTTGCCGAAGAACCTCGATGCGTTGCGGTTGTTGATGCGAGCGAGGTTAGAAGTGATGACTAAGGAAGTCATTGCTTCTCTTGTCGGATGGCACTCTATTTTAGAGGCACTATCTGTAGCTGGTCTTTAGAGAATTGGTATTACCACTTCGGCGCTGCGGTTGCGATCGTCCAAATCCACCTGGCATCACCGCCTCCTAGCTGGAATAACCTTCAGGTTGCTCCGGTGCCACTACACTGACTGCCTGACACATTTCAGTAAAAGAAAGGGAGATCAAGACTTGCCGGTTAAGGAACGAATGCGAGTCAACCAAACCTGGTCATCAAACTCTCGTTCAGCCCGATTGGAGGCAAAACAGGGTTGAGGGTCTTTCGGGAGCAAGGCAATCGGGTGCAGGAGTTGCCGCCCTTTATGGACAACGCCCTGAAGCCAACGCAAACCCATCTTGAGGTCGCTGATGCCACGCCGCCAGTGCGGGTCAACCTGCTGCCGCAAGCCAGCGATTTGCACCGCCATTCCCTGCGTAGTCGCGTAGAGCAGAGCTAGAGCCGCCACCAGATAGAGCCGTTCCAAGGCGGCTTCGTCGCGTAAGCGGGATTCTTCTCACTCAAACGCCCCTGACTTGCTATCCAAAAACAATTCTTCGATTTGAAACCGGAGCGCGTATTGCCACAAGGTTTGCAAAGAGGGCGACTCATCAGTCACTACCGCCCAGGATTCCTTGGCTCCCTGGACCGTAGCTAAGACGAGATTACAGCGATACACTTGCTCTGCCCATAACCGCACTTGGCGATACAAGCGCGCTTCTCCCAATGGCGGATAGAAGTCACCAACTCGCCTCGGATACTTGCTGGCACCTTGCAACAGGACATCACAGGGTAAGCGTAAGCAGTAGTGCCACCGACTTGCTTGCAACCACCCCATCAACTCATGATTGGCAAACCCCCGGTCTGCCAGAAGCAGCACGTCGGGATGCTGACGCAACAACCACCGCGCTTGGCGCAGTAACGGTTGATACTCCTTAAACGCGACGGTCGCACTGCCATGCTCCAAGACTCGCCATAGCAAGGGTACCGCACGACCACAACACACGACCGACAGGTGAATCATGCAATACTGGTTCCACAGCACGGTGGTATCTAGAGCTAGATACAGACGATGATCGCTCCAGCGGCTTAACGCCGCCATCACCAATGGCACATACAGGCGGCTCACCCGCACCCGCTGCTTGCCTAAAAACCGTCGCCATCGCCGCTCCACACTTTGCGCTTGGGTGGCTCGACGCGGCACGTAAGGTTCCCAGACAGGCAAACTCAGTTGGCCGCTACAGATTAAGGCGCTCACCATCCATGCCAACGCTTTGAGGTGCCGTAAATCTTGAACACGGCAATATTGACGCAGGAAGGCAAATAATTGACCAGACAGTTGGGTAGAGGGTGTCATGGCAGATCGCTGTTGTGTGGTCACTCCAGCCTCTCATGTTTCTCTACCTCTCTCTATCTGCCCACTGCTATTGGCTTTCACCTATTTCTGTCAGGCAGTCAGGCATCAAACTGTTGGAAACATTCTTAAAGTTATTGTTTCGCCATTGTTCGTAGGCTTTTTGACGAGCCATGTCGTCGGTGCGATCGTAGGAAAGCTGAACTTTCAAAAGCATCGGCTTGCCTTCCCCACCCCCGCGTCGAAAGGCATCAACGACTCGTTTTAGTTTTTCGGGTGGGCGGGAAATGGTAATCAGTCCATCGGCCCAGCCCCCCCAACCATGCGGCAGTCGCTTCTGTTACTGCCGCCCCAATGATCAGTGGTGGAGTGGCAGGGTGAGAATAAAGTTTGGCTTCTTCCACACAGACTAACCCATGATGGGTCACGGTTTCGCCTGCCCATAAAGCCCGGATGATATCAACGCACTCTTTCAGCCGAGTATTGCGATCGCCCTTGATTAACCACTTATTGCCAGTGATATGTTCGTTGAGTGCCTGACCGCTTCCCACCGTCAGCCAAAAGCGATTGGGAAACATTTCCGCGAGGGTAGCGGCCGCTTGGGCGATGATCGCCGGATGGTAGCGATCGCCAGGAGCATTGACCACTCGATAGGAGAGGCTAGGAGTCGCCTGCATCGCCGCGCCCAACCAGGACCAGGCAAAGCCACTTTGCCCCTGTTGCTTACTCCAAGGATGGAAGTGATCGGATGAGAGCACGCGAGTAAAGCCTGCCTGTTCTGCCATTTGGGCATACTGCAGCAGTTGACTGGGCGGAAATTGTTCGTGAGAGGCGTGATAACCAATTTGCACCATGACCGATCTTCCTGGGTAATTGACTACAATCTACTAATCAACAATGTGGCGGTAACGAGCCTCCACCAAGGCATAGATGCTATAAGAAATCAATCCGAGAGCCACGATACCCAATAACCAAGAACCAAAAGGTTGGTGTTCTAGGGTGGCTAAGACTCCACCAAAGCCTCTGGCTTGAGCGGCTTTAGATTGCCATGCCGCTAAGATTAAGAAAAGACCAATCAGACTAAACATCAATCCACGAGCCGCAATCCCAAATTGCCCTGCTCTCTTGGTCCATTTATGCTCGGTTGGGCTCATCTGGTGCTGTTTAAATTTCTGCATAAACTTTGCTTGGTAGGCATTGTAGAGGTGGTACAGACCCACAATGACTGTGAGTCCTCCTGCTAGTCCAACTAGCCACTGCCCAAAGGGTTGTGACAGAAATCGAGCTGTCCAATCCTCGGTGGTAAGGCTGTTTCCTTCACCTCCACCGACACTGAAAAGCAGCCCGATTGCAGTCAGCGCCAAACTGCCATAGGAAAAGGCGCTGACTGCATAGCCTAAGCGTTGAGCAACCCGTTTAAGACTCAACTTCTCGCCCTGATGTTCTGGATCAAGGACGGTTTGCACCAATCGCCAAAACACATAACCCATGAGGCCGATCGCAATCAGACCGAGGAGAACCTTGCCAAAAGGCTGAGCCACGATCTCTTCCAAGGCTCCACTGGTGCTAGTGGTCTCGCCCCCACTACCGATCGCTGTTTGAGCTGCCAGTAAGCCAACCACAAAATAAACCGTTCCCTTAGCTGCATAGCCGACGCGGGCTAGTTTCTCAACCCAAGGATGGGCAGCCACTCGCTGCGCCTGTTGGTGTCGCTTTTGAGGTTGAGAGTTGTGGTGTGTCATGGTAGCGCTGAAGGAGCCTGATTAACTCGAAACCAGCGATAGCCATAGGGAGACAAGCGAATGGTTTTGTCATCCCTGTTGAGTGATTCATAGGGGCGATCGCCAAACAGATCGAAGAGATGCTCATAAGCAGTTGATTTAAATGTCACTGTACAGTCGTGGTTCGCCAAGTTATGCAACGCAATGACAGTGCGATCGCCCCAGGTGCAGCCATGAGCCAGGACACAGGGGGCATCTGTTTCTAAAAGCTGTAGTGTGCCATAGCCAAATTCTGGACATTGTTTGCGAATCCGAATCAAGCGTTCCATCCAGTTAATCAGGGCTGATGGATCGCGCTGTGCCTGAGCAACGTTAACCTCCTTGTAACCGTAGTCTCCCTCACTGATGATGGGTTGAGTGAGTTGATCAGGTGGCGCATCAGAAAAGCCGCCATTTAGTTCGCCAGACCATTGCATTGGCGTTCGCACACTGGTTCGTCCCGGCAAAGAAAGGTCGTCACCCATACCGATCTCATCGCCATAGCGCAATAAGGGCGTACCCGGCAAGCTAAACATTAAGCTATAGGTGAGTTCGATATGGCGGCGATCGCCCTTAAGCATAGGTGGTAAACGCCGCCGAATGCCCCGTCCAAAGATCTGCATCTTTTCTTCAGGGGCAAAAGCGGTAAAGATCTCTTGCATTTCTGAGTCACTGAGGCGATCGAGCGTCAACTCGTCATGGTGACGTACAAAATTTAACCACTGACATTCGGCAGGAATTTCTGGTAAGTTTTTTAGCCCATCGTGCAACGGTGCGGCGGCTTGACGAGCGAGCGCCAAGAACATAGATTGGTTGAGCAAAAAATTGAACAGTAGCTGGATGCGGTTTCCCTGCCCAAAATAAGTAGAAATTTCTGCTGCTGGCACGTTTGCTTCTGCTAGCAAGACTGCATCGCCTTGATGTGAAGTCAGAAATGCCCGCATCTCATCAAAAAAGCTCTGTAGGCTTTCCTGGTTAGCCTCTGCGATGCCGATGCCTTCGATGACAAAAGAAGCTGCATCAATCCGAAAACCGGATATACCTAATGCCAACCAGAAGCCCATGATTTTGCAAATCTCTTCTCGTACTAAGGGATTAGCAATATTCAGGTCGGGTTGGTGTTTGTAGAAGTGGTGCAAATAATAGGCATCTGCCTGCTCATCATACTCCCATAAGCTCTCTTCCACCGTGGGAAAGGCGATGAGGCTCGGATCACTTTTAGGTGGATGCTTTGACCAGACATAGTAATCCCGATAGTGAGATTGAGGGTTGGAGCGCGCTTGCTGAAACCAGGGATGCTGATCAGACGTGTGATTAATCACTAGATCGATCAACACTCGTATGCCTCGTTCTCGTGATCGGTGCATAAACTCGACGAAATCACCCAATGTTCCTAAGCGTGGATCAACATTGTAGTAATCCATCACATCGTAACCGTTATCTCGATTGGGGGAGGGGTAAAACGGCAGTAACCATAAGCAGGTAATTCCCGACCCAGCCAGATAGTTCAGACGTTGGGTGAGTCCAACAAAATCGCCGATGCCATCATCATTGCCATCCATAAATGTTTCTACATCTAACGAGTAGATAATGGCATCTTTATACCAAATGCTTTTCATTAATATGACCGTTAATCACTACTCGCATAAGCGATCGTACTTAATAAAGCATTCTCTGCTTGGCGAGAATCCAGACGCGTGTGTTGCACCACGATCGGCACATCAGCTTCAATCACACTGGCGTAATCTGTATCACGGGGAATGGGTTCAGGATCAGACAAGTCATTAAACCGTAAATGCTTGGTGCGACGCGCTGGAACGGTGACGCGATAGGGTCCTACAGGTTCGCGATCGCTGAAATAAATCATGATCTCAACATGGGCATCCTGGTCTGAGCTATTCAGAAAACAGGCAGTTTCATGGCTGGTAAATTGCGGTTCGGGTCCAGTACTAGAGGCAGGAATGTATCCCTCTGCGATCGCCCAATGGGTATGTCCAATCGGTTGACTCATTGTTTTGCTACCTCTTAAGGTTGTGTGTTTCGCTTATTCCCCAACGCTTAACTGGCGCAGAGAAATCTGTTTACATAAACTTTCCACCGCGAGCGATCGCATTAACTCTAAATCTTTACGGTAATCGGCTTCAGCGAAATTGGTGGCTTGTCAGCTCTCAGTGACTTGAATTTGCTCATCCCAAGCTTAAGTCTCTTTGTGAACGCCGATCGTCATTCAGGACTGAGAAGTAAGGAACATCGGATGTTCCATCTCCAACATAGATTATTGGGCTTTACATGCAGGTGCTATTGTTACTTGCTCAATAAAAGATGGATGGGTTGAGTGGTTATAGCACCCAACCCATGCTTCAAGGCTGTAACTTACTTTCTCGCATCTGGAATGGCTGAAGGATAAACAGCATCAGCAATCAGTACAGGTTTTTGGCTGTACTCTGCCTCTAACTTCTTCTGCAAATCTAAGTCCCAGGTCAAATCATAGTCGCGCTCAATGTCAGCCACGACAAAGGGACGCAGTACACCTGTTACCGCCACTGTTTCGCCATCTTTGACTGCTGCTGGAGTTGGGACACCCGCCTTGGGGTTGGCTCGTAAGACCAGCAAATCAGTAGCACCAAACAACTGATCCTCATCGAGCGTGAAGGAGTTCGGGCTTCTGATGTCTTCAATTTCACCAGTGACTGCTAGCGGTTTGCCATAATACCGCTGAGGATCTTCGGTGATTTTGCCTGGTTCCGGTGCGAGTGCGATCGCTTGGGCAACAATGGCAGGTTTATTCTCATACTCAACATACAGTTTGCGATCTAAGCCCAAGTTGAATTCCCGTTCCACCTCTGCTAGCACAAACTTACGCACCTGACCTGTAACCTGCACTTTAACGTTAGCATCAGTGGGCAAAACGAACGGCTGACCAGACGCATTGACAACCAGAATCGATTCAGTGCCAAAGAATTGCTCATCGCCCACTGTGAAAGTGTTCGGAGCAATCTTCTTGATTGGCTCGCTTCTAATGGTCACAGTCTGTCCAATGAGGCGGTTAGTCTCATTGGCAACCTCTTCAGTCGTAACATTGCCCACAGGTGACGGTGCAACTGTCGCTTGTCGTGCATTCGTGCAAGCAGGAAGCACGACCATGAGGGCGAGAGCCATTCCGATTGGAAGGGCACCATTCAGTTTGCCCAACTTTTGAGTAAAGCTATTGTGTTTAGAGCTTGTGTGGCGAGTCATGTGGTTTTCCTCCGTTTCTCTGCATTAAATGAGTTTTCTGGTTCATAAGCTCCTCCAAAAAAAGATGTTTATGAAACTCAAATAAAATTTGAAAAGAAAGCGTTTGCTTTAAAGTATTCTCAGTTGTCTCTAAAGGCTCTTTCTCTGATCAGCGATCAAACTTTATTGTTTCCTCATGACTATAGAAACTGAAGTTGGTTATTCCTTCTAGCTAAGGGGATAGGGAACTTTTCCCTTGCTAGATCGAGTAGAATTTCATGCTGTTTTCATCATTAACTCAAATCTTCTAGGGGTATGGTGTCAGCATTGACAGCCAATGGAGGAGATAAATTTCATGCTGTTTTCATCTTCTGTAAAGCTCTTAGTTATAGGGTATTTTGGTAAGAAACAAAGTTATAAATCATGCGACTTCTATTAGTTGAAGATGAAGCCGATTTAGGCGCAGCCATCAAACAAGTACTGACCCACCAGACCTATGTGGTGGACTGGGTGCTGGATGGCAAGCAAGCATGGCACTATTTAGAAGCCCACTGGAACGAATACACTTTGGCGATTTTTGATTGGATGTTGCCAGGGCTGTCGGGGGTAGAGTTGTGCCAACGGCTACGTGCCCAGCATCGCTCGCTTCCTGTCTTGATGCTGACTGCCAAAGACCGCATGGAGGAAAAGATTCAAGGGCTGGATAGTGGCGCGGATGACTACTTGGTGAAGCCCTTTCAGATGGCAGAACTGCTAGCAAGATTGCGAGCCTTGCGGCGACGATCGCCCCAGCTTCAGCCACCGCAACTCCAAGCGGGCAATTTAACACTCAACTATGGAACTCACGCCGTTGTGCGGCAAGATGCAAAGGGCGATCGCCAGGTCATTCCTCTGACCATTAAAGAATTTCAACTTCTGGAGTACTTCATGAAGCACCCCAACCAAGTTGTGAATCGGGATCAAATCATGAACCAGCTTTGGGAAGTGGGCGTTGAACCCGCGAGTAATGTCGTTGCCGCCCAGGTGCGTCTACTCCGACGCAAATTGGAAGCTGAGGGGTCTGTGATTGAAACCATCTATGGTGTGGGCTATCGCTTCAACCTGGATGAATGAGCATGAAAGACAATCAACTCTTTGGTTCCACTCGTCTGCGTTTGGCGCTCTGGTATGCCGGAGTCATGGCTTGCATCATGGGGCTAAGCGGTTTGGGCGTTTACCAGGTGGTTGCCCATGCCTATCATCGAACCATTGATCAAGGGTTGCAGGCAGTGACAGGAGTGGTGGCTAAACAAATTGAGCCTGTCATCCAGCGACCAGAGCAGTTACGTCAGGTGGCTAAAAATTTCTCCTTGCGTCTATGTCTGACGAAAACCGATTGTATCCCTGCGGCTGAGGCGACTAAAGCCGCTCAGTTGCCTGAAATCATGCGCCCACCCCTGGTCAAAGTGCCTGATCCCATCAATTACTACATCCGCTTATTGGATACGAGTGGCAGACCGATCGTGGTGATGGGCTTACAAATTGATGAACTACCCAGCACGTCGGGAAAAGCCCAGTGGCAGACGGTGAACGATCGTCAGGGGATTCGCTATCGCCAGGTCTCCCTACCCCTACAGAGACAAAATCAACCAGGCGGCTACGTGCAGGTGGGGCGATCGCTCCAGGACTTAGATCAAAATCTGGCTGCCTTGCGCTGGACGTTGCTGCTAGGATGCGCGATCGCGCTGCTGCTGGTAGCTGGGTCAAGCTGGTGGCTAGCGGGACTAGCGATGCAGCCGCTCTACCACTCGTATCGAAAAATGCAGCAGTTTACTGCCGATGCGGCGCACGAATTTCGCACTCCCCTCGCTGCCATGCAAGCCACGATCGAAGCGACGTTGCGCTTTCCAAGTAAGTCTGAAAGCGCCACCATCGAGATGACAGAGGGCGTTTTAGCCGTCCTGCAACGCCAAACCCTGCGGCTCTCAGAATTGGTCAAGGATCTGCTGCTGCTCACCCATATTGACCAGCGTCAATTGAGCGGAACGCATTGCCGTTGCTGTCTCAATGATTTGATCAGCGATTTAGTGGAAGAACTCGCTTTTTTAGCAGTGCAAGAGGCGGTGGAACTCTCAATGCAGTTACAAGTGCCTGACGCAGTTGATGTTTTAGGCGACGAAGAACAGCTTTATCGTTTGGTCTGCAACTTAATTAACAATGCGATTCAAGCAACGCCAGCGGGAGGACAGGTGAGAGTTTTGCTCAATAAGGATGAACAAGACGCCATCATTCAAGTGCAGGATACAGGGCTAGGCATTGCCCTAACCGATCAGGCTCGAATTTTCGATCGCTTTTATCGAGTCGAACAAGATCGATCGCGGCACACAGGCGGTTCTGGTTTAGGGTTACCCCTTGCGTTAGCCATTGCTCAGTCGCATTACGGCACCATTCAAGTCCGCAGTGAATTAGGCAAAGGCAGCACCTTTACTCTGCGCTTACCTCTGGGATGAACTGGTCAATCGTGTTGTTCTTTTGTGCCATGAGTTCATCAACTTCCTGCCAAACCTGCTCCACCTAACAAATTCCAATAGAGTAGGAACGGAATGAATACTAGGGCTGCTAAGGTGGTGAGGGAGTAAAGCGATCGCTCCCAAGCTGACCAATAGTTGCGTTTCCAAGCTAACAATGCGAAAACAGGCAGAGCAATTGACAGACTAGCCGCGATCGGGGGCAAATAGAGGAAGGCAACTGCGATCGCAGGCAACCCATAAACTAGCTTCCAGACTCCCATCAGCCATAAACTCAGCGGCAACCCAATCAGAAATAGCAGGTAAAGCCCACTTACCAATGCCATCACTAACCAGGCAACTCGCGCCAGTTTAGGAGCACCAGCATGATGTTGTTTGCCAAACCAACCGAGCCAAGAACCAATAGAACTAAGCAATGCTGCCAGGAAAAGTACAATGCAAGCTCCAGCTAGCCAACCTTGAAAGACAATTGTTTCGTACCAGGGAATTTTTTCAAAGGTGCCAATTTTGGCACCAATGGGGTTAAAAACATAAGCAATTTGCCCTTGCTCATCTTCACCGAATGCCGAGTAGCCATCATCATCCAGTCGTTGAAAGAGCAGTGGTTCTACAGGCGCTAACCGCTTTTCGACAATGCTAGTGGGAAAGAAAAGCCCTGGCGTTTGTACGACTAGCGTGCCGTTGTCTCCTGCCTTAACGTGGAGGTGCCCAAAGGGTGCAGTGAGCTTGCCCAGCGTATCACGAGGATATTCTAAGTCTCGGTATGTGCCCGTAAAACGATCGAGGCGATCGTTTATGTTTCTAGGGGCTTGAGGAGTAGGATTTGAAGTTTTTACAGGGTAATAATGGTCGAAAAATTGAGTGATGAGCTTGCCATGCATCCCGTTAAAGTTATTGGAAGCAATAAAAAGCCCAACGTTTTGTTCTGGCAGTAGGGTTAGTGAGCTGGAGTAGCCTCGCAAACTACCTACATGCCCAATCGCGCGAATATTATTTTCTAATCGTTCATGAAATCCATATCCGGTTCCTGGTACCAGAGGATGCTGAGAAAACTGCTGTCGATGCATTTTTCGCGCCGTATCTTCCTGCAAAATCTGTGAGTTTTCATAGCGACCCTTTTGCAAATGAGCAATCATAAAGTGCGCCATATCTGTAGCGGTGGCACTTAATGAAGCCGCTGGCGCAATATTGAGGTATAGAAAGGGCACAGGCTGAAATTTACCGTTTTTATATTGATAACCAACTGCCAAGTCAGAGGCTAAGGCAGGCGGCAAAGGTTGGCGAAAGCTGCTACGTTGCATTTCTAACGGTTGCAGTAGGTTTTTATCCATATAATCGACAAAAGGAGTGCCAGAAAGCACTTCAACCAGATAGCCCGCTAATGTGATGCCCATGTTGGAATAGCTATACAGCTTCCCTGGCGGCTGGACAATGGGCGGCATGTAAGTAGGAATAAACGTCGATAACGGCTGCATCTCTGCTGCGGTTGGGGCAGCAATACCAAGCAAGCGTTGGCTCGTTCCATCCGTTTGAATCATTAAACGCGCGGCTGTGATTGGCTCCTCATAGGGGTTCTTAATTTGAAACCTTTTGAGGTATTGGTTTACGTCAGTATGAAGATTGAGCAGTCCTCGCTCATACATTTGCATGACTGCTGTATCAGTGAACAGCTTGGAAAGAGAGGCGACCCGAAATAAAGTTCTATCTGGAACCACTGGAATCTTTTTCTCTACATTGGCATACCCATAGCCTTTAGTGAACAGAATTTTTCCTTCTTTTACCAAAGCAACTACAGCCCCAGGGACATGCTCTTTAGGGGTTTCATTGGTGAAAAATTTGTCCAGGAAAGCTTCTACTTCCTGAGGATCTTGGGGTCCCTTTTGACTAGAAGCAGGTGACGTCGTAGCCTTTGGCTCTGTTTGCTCGCTTCCAGGGGGTGATAGCAGCAGAAATTGGTTGTTTTTTCCTTGTTCTTGCGCTGAGACGGGTAGAACTGCTAAAGAGGTAATCCAGATAAGTGTGACTAGGAAAGCTAATAACTGTTTGAGTGATCGCGCGATCGCCCAGTTGCTAAAGGTTAAATAAGTTTTCCATCTCATGGTAGCTGCCAGTATAAGAATTCAAAACAAGTTGTATAGCCGTAGCCATATTGGTTAGGACGGGGTGCAGGGGTAGAACCCCTGGCTGGGGGCGAAGCCCCCATACCCCCTTTGATCCCAATGCCCTAAGCCCTGTGGCGATAGCTATAGATAAGATGAGTAGCCATTGAAAACTTGCTATCCCTAGCTCCGGATGAAGCTTTGGATGAGCAGTTGAGTCTCTTCCAATTCCTGATCTACTGCTTTAGTCCGTGCGAGTGTCAGGCTACCGATGACAAAGGCTGCAAGTAGAATGACAAGCGACCAAAAGACTTTGATGATGATGTTGCTAGGACGTTCTTCACTCATTTCGCACACCTTTGAGTGTTGCTATCCCAATTAAGGCACTTTGAACTAATACGTCTTGAGATTAGAGTTCTTTTCGCTCAATGTTAGATATGAAAGCGAGCGTACCGATTGCACTGTACCGAGGTAATGAAAAGGCGAGCGCAACTTATTGCCCTAGAGGAACCTTATCGGATTAAAAATAAAGCGAAATCTGCATAACGGTATAGCTGTCAGCAACCAATCTCCGGTTGGATTAAAACATTAACGATCATTAAGAACCTATCCGAAAAGTCATCAGGAATTTGCTTGCTTCCTATGGTGCTCTAAAACTCACCGCTGCTTGAGACGGTAATTACACCAGGGACTGAGTGGAACACCGTCTACCGAAGGTGCCGCTAGCTGCATTGAATGGAAAGAGTACCCCTCTTGGCTCAAAGCCGTCCAGCATGACGAACCAACCCTCTGCCTTACCGACTCTCTGGCGCGTTCCCGATGCCCTTTGGGCGCAAATGGCCCCGACCTTGGTGGTCAACAAACCGCGCCAAAAGCCAGGACGCCCCCGCGCTGCCGACCGACCGATCTTTGATGCCTTGATTCACTTGGCACGCACTGGCATGCAGTGGTCAGTCTTGCCAGCCACGTTCCCACCTCAATCGACGGTGCACGACCGCTTGCAGGAATGGGTCGAGTACGGTTGCCTAGAAGCGGCGTGGGCGCTCTTGTTAGCAGACTATGACGACACACTGGGTCTGGAGTGGCAGTGGCAAGCAGCGGATGGTTGCATCATCAAAGCACCGTTGGGCAAACGGACGGCTGCGGGCGAAGCAGAGGCAACGGGCGCGAATCCCACTGACCGCAGTCAGTCTGGTTGTCAGCGACACCGCCTCACCGATGGCAAAGGTATCCCACTCGCAGTGGTGCTCAGTGGTGCCAATCGTCATGATATGAAAAAGCTCGCCGACTTGCTCGATGCCAAGGTGCTTCAAGCACCCTCTCCGGAGACAAGCGAGCAAAACCTCTGTTTAGACCGTGGCTACGCTTACGAAGCGTGTCGCCAAGCGGCTCAACAACGGGGGTACATCCCGCATATCCCGGACAAAGAGGTGCCACTGCCAGCACCCACTGACCTCAAGCGCCATCCCCCTCGTCGTTGGGTCGTGGAAGTCGGACACGCCTGGTTTAATCGCTTCCGTGGTGTGTTGATTCGTTGGGCAAAGTCATCCCAATCTTACTTGGGCTTTGTCCAGATCGCCGCTTGTTTGATTGTCGGTCGAAAACTCTTAGCATTTTCCGGCTAGGTTCTTAGGCAATACATCAGGAGCCGAAGTGTCATGCGCCAACTACTCGTGCAAGTTCCACGAGGCTGTGGAAAAGAGGTTTTAGAGACCGCCAAAGTTCATGATGGAGCGAATCTGGCGCTCTTTGAGGCAACGGGGACGGATGAACTGCTGGACGTGGTGATTATTCACATCTCGAACCGTAAGGTGGCAGCGCCGCTGCAAGCGCTAGAAGGGTTGCCCAAGCTTCAAATTACACTCAACCCGCGTGGAGTGATGGGATTAAAGCCACCTGCGGATGAGGCGGCGCAGCAAGTGATCGATGTGGCACCGCGTAGCCCCATTGAAGTGTTTCTCTCTGGGTTGCAGAGCGTTGGCTCCTGGAAAGGCTTTTTGGGCTATGCAGCGGCGGCTGGAGTCGTCGTGTGGATTGGGTTATTTACCAATACCACGTATCTCTTAGTCGCCGCCATGTTAATCGCTCCCTTTGCGGGACCTGCGATGAACGTAGCACTGGCAACTGCACGCGGCGATCGCCATCTTCTGGGTCGGAGTCTGCTGAGATATTTTGCTGCTTTAGCGGTCACGATCGCGGTAACGGGGCTTCTCACCCTGGTACTGCGTCAAGAAGTTGTGACGGAGCAGATGGCGGCGACGAGTACCATTTCTGCTGTAGCTGTGTTGGTGCCCATTATAGCGGGTGCCGCAGGCGCGTTGAATCTGGTACAGTCTGAACGCAGTAGCCTGGTCTCTGGGGCGGCAACGGGAATGCTGGTTGCCGCTTCCCTGGCACCTCCGGCTGGTCTCGTTGGGATGGCAGGGGCAATGGGTCGCTGGGACTTGACAGTCAATGGCGCTTTTGTGCTGCTGCTGCAACTGGCTGGCATTAATCTATCGGCGGCGATCGTGTTTCGGCTCTATGGCATCTCTGCTCAGGGCGCACGCTATCAACGTGGTCAAGCCTGGGTCTTTCCAGCCATTTTAGTGGTGACAACGGCAGCCCTGGCTGGACTGCTCACCTGGCAATTTTCCAACTCGCCCAACCTACAACGTTCCAGCCGTTCGCAACGAGCCACGGCTGAAATTCAGAAGGTGGTTGATGAAAGTGGTTTGGCAAGCCTGGTAGAAGCCAATGTTCGCTTCACTCGCTCCGATCTTAAAGAGCAAAATACCCTGTTGGGCACAGTGTATGTGCAGCGACAACAAGGGGTCGAGCAGTCTACTGAAACCATCCGCACTCAATTAACCCAAGCTATCCAAACCCGTCTGCTCAATCAAGGCTTTAACGTGACTCCTCTCATTGATGTCAGCGTTTTAGAACGACCCGATCGCTCTTAACTACCGTTGTCTGTTTCATGGCTTTCCCAATGGCTCATGACATCTTCAACCAGCACATTTTTGAGACATACTTGTGTCACAACCAGCAAAGGAAGCGCTAGCAGCAGACCCATAAAACCAAAGAAGATGGAGAAAGCGACCTGGGCTAAGAGGGTAATCGCTGGCAGTAAAGAAACCTGATGCTTCATCACCAGGGGAGTTAAAACATTGCTCTCAAGTTGCTGAATGACCACGTATAAGCCGACTACCGCTCCCACCTTCCAGGGCGCCTCTAGTAGAGCAAGAGCCGCAGGAGGAATAACGCTGAGGGTGGGGCCGAGATTAGGAATAAAGGTGAGTAAACCTGCTAGCGAAGCGTTTGCCAAGGGCAAGGGCACACCTAAAAACCACAGACCCAGTCCACTAAAAACCGTAATCACGGTCATGTTAAACAGAATGCCGACTAACCAGCCACTTAAAGCGCTTTCACATTCTGAAAGAATCGTCTCGATTCGCGGTTGATAAAACTTAGGGAAAAGCAGTAAGAAGACTCGTTGATAGGCTCTGGGGTTTGCCAGCAACATGATGGTGACAACCAGAACCAGCAGTAGGTTCAAGACGATTTCAATCGAGTAAGTAAAGAGTCCGTAAAAACTGCCAAACACTCGGCTAATGAAATCGGGTAGTTGTTGAGTCAGTCGGGTAAAGATACCAACCTCATCATCGGTTTGTCCTGGAATCTGGCTGCGTAACGCCTCAAACCAGACCCGCAGTCGGTCTAAGCCTCTGGGCACTGCTTCAATCAAGGCGGGTAACTGCTCAAAGAAGGGAGGGACAATGAGTGCTATTAGAAGTGCTAGAACAAGCAGAACACCAGTAACCGTTAGAGCAATACCAATACCTCGATGAACGCCCTGGCGCTCCAAGCGCTTCACGAGTTGATTCAGCGCGGTTGCTAAAACAACAGCCGTAAACGCCAGCAACAGTACTTGCCGGATTTTCCAGAGAATATAAAGCGAGATCAGGAGGGCAAGAAAACCAATCCACTGCCCTAAACGCACAGGTCTACCTCTCGATCAGGAGTATTGAGCGATCGCCAGCGAAATTTTACTGTAGTTCCATCTTGATCATTTTAGCTCTAGTTTTTTACTCTATTAAAGCTTGGAACGTTGAATCGAGTAGGGGACATATTCCCCGCCGCTCTGCGGCGAAGCTTTGGGATTGCAATCCGAATCCTGGGGTTCGGGAGCAAATCTGCTTCTATACCCCGTCCGCTTGCGGCGGGGTTCTTGATTGAAAAATGGTCAACTTATTGCAGTGTGATCCTCCTGTCGTAGAGAAGGGGCTTTCCAGCGATCGAGAACATCGTTGACCAGGATCTCTTTAATAAAGGTCTGAGCAACAACAATGATGGGCAGTCCTAAAAACAGACCGAGAAAGCCAAAAACCGTACCTAAAGCAGTCAGGAGCGCAAGGGTTGTGGCTGGCAACAGAGATACTTGCTGTTTCATCACAATGGGGGTGATAAAATTTCCCTCGATCTGCTGAATGACAACGTAGAGGAGCAGCACTTCACCAGCTTTCCAAGGGCTATCCAGTAAAGACAGTAGCAAAGGCGGAATAACGCTGGCAATGGCACCAATGTAGGGAATGAAGGCGGATAGACCTGCCAGCAGCCCATTAACCAGTGGCAGAGGGGCATCTAGCGCCAGTAGCCCAATTGTACTGGTTACCTCAATAAACGTCATGCTGACGGCAATACCCAGAACATAATGAACCAGTTTTGATTCACAAATCGAAAGAATATCATTAATCCGTTGACGGTAAAAAGCAGGAGAAGCCTGAATCAATAATTTGCGATATTGCTTAGGATTGACCAACAGCATCAGTGTCAAGACCACAACTAGCAGTGTATTGAGAACCAAGGCTAGCGAGTTGGAGAAGAGGCGGTACAGGTGAAGCATGAGCCAGTTTACGACCTGCTGTAGCCGAATACTGAAATCGTCTAAATTGAGCACATTCTTCATCACTTGTCCTGGGACGATCGCTTGTAGCTGATCATTCCACTCACGGATCTGACCAATACCAAACGGAATAAGCTCATTCAACTGGGCAAACTGACTGCTTAAGGGCACAATAATACAGGTGAGAAAAAGCCCTAAAACCGCCAAGCAAGTGCTAAGAGCTAGTGCAATCGCCGCTCCCCGGTTTGCTCCTGACTTTTGCAATCGCCGCACAAACCGATTGATCGCGATCGCAAAAAGAACAGCAGCAAAAAACAAAAACACAATACTCCTTACTTGCCACAGCACATAGAGCGAGGCGAGCAAAGCCAACAGACCAAGCCATTGTCCTAACCTCACAACCCTGCCTCACCTTTCGGTGGGTTGAAGGGTTGGTAGAGCACACAGCGCTTATTTTGACAGGCAACCTGCCGTTGAATGGCCTGGTTCAACCCACTCAATGGCAGGAGGCTAAAGCGTCGAATGCCCTGCTGCTGAAGGGTTGTGTAGATAAATTTCTTACCCTGATAGAAATCAGTTTCTCCAATTTGAGCCACGTATTTAGAAGTCCGAAAATCGTCTGCAATTGCAGGTGTGTAAAGGCGCTCAATAAACTTTAAGCCTTCAGCATCGTTTCTAGCAAAGTTCAACTTCGGTGCATTTAATTGAGTAACAATCTGTTCCTGAACAGAAACTTGATCTTGCGGACGAACTTTCACATAAAGTGCCAGTAGCCCACCCTCGATCGTTCTAATGCCTGTATAAGCATCGTATTGAGGGTTGTAAACCAAAGCTGGTGGTAGGACAAAGCTCTCTTTTGCCCATTGTCGAACCGTTTTGAGGTTTTGCCCTGGTAACGCATGAGCAGGCGCAATGCCAATCAGCAAAGCAATACCACTTAGTATGAAAGCGTGACTATGGTTAAGAAAATTATGGTTGATTAATGGTTTCATCGTCAGTACTCCAGAAACTTTACGCCTTAATGTGCATTGATCTGTGCTTAAGAAACAGCCTTTTGAGGAGGCAATTGCACTGGACGAATAGTAATCGTCTGGCTGCGACCCTTTCGGTTAATGACCATTTGTGATGCCTTGCCTAAACCAATGGCTTCCACCTGATTTTGTACCTGTTCGACTTTCTCAATGGGTTGGTTATTCAGCTGCTCAATCAAATCTCCAGGTTGCAAGCCTGCTCGTGCGGCTGGAGAGTCAGGCACAACGTTAATAATCAGCACGCCTTGATCCTGGTTAACCTTGAAACCCAAATCACCTTGATTAAGTTCTTTTCTCAGATCAGGGCTAAGTTCTGCCATCTGGATGCCAATATAGGGATGATCGGCTCGTCCTTTAGTGACCAATTGTTCTGCAACATTCATAGCCTGATTAATGGGAATGGCAAAGCCGAGACCCTGTGCTCCTTGAATAATGGCAGTATTGATGCCAACGACTTCACCCTGAGCATTGAGTAATGGTCCACCAGAGTTACCTGGATTAATGGCTGCATCGGTTTGAATAAAATCAACCCGTTCGGCAGGCACGCCCACCTCGGCACTAGAACGCTGAGTCGCGCTGATAATACCCTGAGTCACGGTATTTTGGAGACCCAAAGGATTTCCGATCGCGATCGCAACCTGTCCTGGTAACAGGTTATCTGAGTTCCCCACTTGAAGAGTGGGCAATTGATTCGCATTAATCTTGACAACGGCGACATCGGTAACCGGATCAGTGCCAACAACCTGACCATCAAAGCGGCGACCATCCTTCAAAACCACCGCAACGGAATCAGCATTCGCAACTACATGGGCATTTGTAAGGATGCGCCCATCTGCATTCACAATGAAGCCTGATCCAGTGCCCCGTTGCACACGCTGTTGAGACGGTAGAGGCGATTGTTGACCAAAGAACCGATTAAAGAAAGGATCTTGGGATGGGGTCTGCCTGACGGTTCGTGTGGAGTCAATTCGTACGACTGCTGCTCCTGCCTGCTGCACAATTTGAGTGATGTAGCTGGAGGGCGTTGCAGTTGCACTCTCGTTCACTACGTTAGATGAAGTTTGCTCTTTCGCCTCACTGATACCGCGATTGGCAGCACATCCAGTAGCGCTACTAACAATTAGCAACGTTAGATAAACCAAAGGCTGCTTGCTAAACTGTCTCATGCTATCTCCAAACCAACCTCAAAACTTCAGCTAAACTCAGGTTATTTAATTCATCAATAAAATCATCTTCCTATTGGCTGATAGTGGCTAAAACAAATTTATAAGCACAACAAAAAACTCCTACGCAATCTGGCTAGATCATGCGGGAGTGAAGTTTTTGGAGATTAAATGAACAAACTGAAAACTAATTTTTGCTTCCTTTGTCTATGACGTGTTTGCCACAGAAAGACCGCGAACATTAGTCAGTTGTGGTGAGAAAAACGTTGCCAATGAAAGTGATTCCAGAAGAACTATTTACCATTGATGTTGTGTAGCCTGACTAGACTTTTGTAGAGAATCCGTCACAATATTTCTAATTAACTTTGATTTTGATTATATAGCCGTAGCCATACTAGTTAGGACGGGGTGCAGGGGTAGAACCCCTGGCTGGGGGCGAAGCCCACACCCCCCTTGATCCCCATGTCCTAAGCTCTGTGGCGATAGCTATAGGTGTCAAACGTGGAGATAGCAGAAAGAAACCGGGTAGAAAGCAGGATGAGTCAATCAATACTGCGCCTGGTTTTACGGTTGGTCATGACCAGCAGAGCCAAAAATGGTAAGCGGAAACGCTAGAAGACTGGCTCGAACCGCTCCATTCTGGATATCAGTTGGGGCATGATGCGCGGGATATTGGCGTACAAAGAAGTGGAGGCGCACGGGGTTTACCTGGAAGCACCGACTCAACGACTCAAGCCCTCGCAACGCTGTCCTAAATGCGGGCAAGGTAGTTCATCGCTTTGCCCAGATTCGTAAATTGACTATAGAGCATAACCAAAGCTCTGTGGTTAAGTCGATCGTACATTTTACTGCTGCAGTCAACGTGTGGTAACAGGAGTGGAGAGGGGGAAGCAAGAGTGGGGTTTATGCTGAACAGTGGGTGGGGGACCTCACGCGCGGTACTGTTCTGAGAGGGTATGAGGGTCTCTACTTAACCTAAGTGCAGGTTAAGCGGGAAGGAGCAAATTGTGGTCGAGGGCGATAGACGGCTTCTTTGACTGATGGCAGTAGGCAATCAAGCCGCCTAAGATATTGACAAAATGGAAGTCAATCAGAATGGTCATAATTTCGCTCAAACTCAAGCTCCGAAGTCGATTACGTTGCTTTAGTCCAAAGCCCAATCGTTGTCGCCTCCATGTCGGTTCAAAGCCTTGGCAGAGATCATCGACGGAGCAAAAGAGGTCTTCTCGACTAAACATGAGGGCAAACCACGGCGTGAGTCTTTAGCATTTTCAGCCTATCGAGTTTGCCCCTTTCTTGTCCCAATCTTTATCCCGAACTCAGGTTAATTACGTTGTTTGCAGCAAAACTGGCTCTGAGAGTACTTGATCTGGTAAAGGCAGGAGAGTCGAGTGGCTCTGGCTCAACGTCGGTATTTTGGCAGATGAGGCTTTATCCAGCAAAAAGGTGATGCGATCGCCCGTTTGCCAGGGTTCATCAGCAAGCATAATTTGTAGCTGATCGGCTCGATGCAGCAAAAGCGGCAGCAAATCACCTGTTGCAATGCAGGCTTGTAATTCAGCTTGTTGTGCGGCAAAGTCTTCTGACTGCAATACCACCTCAAACAGCGCCACGTTTTTCTTGGTGAGAGACTGATTCCACCGATCCAGAGAAACGTGGGCTGCAAAAGCAACCTTAATGCCCGTTGTCGCAAAACTGGGGCGATCGCCATGATTCAATAGGGGCTGAGCTAACGTGGCTACTCGGTCGGGGCGGAATAATTCTAAAGCCCGTTGCGCCAGGATGCCGTTTAGTTCTGGATTGTTAGTCAGCGTCAAAAATGTGCTCAATGATGCGATCCCTTCTGCCTCTAGTTCCTCCAGATCTAAATATTGGCTGATTACAGGAACGTCATCGAGCTGAACTGGCTTAGCATCGCTAGCGTTGAGGTCAATCAACACCACTGTTTCTCCTTTCTGTTGCAGTAGTCGGACTAGCAGTTGACCCAACTGAGTATTGCCTACAATAACGGTTCTGACCTGCGTCGTCTGCAACCCTAGACAGCGAGCAATCCAGCCTGCTGTGAGTCCTTGAATCAATACCGTCATTAGGATGGTGAGAAAAACGAGCGCTTTCATTGCCTCACCCCCGGCGATACCTGCTTTTGTGAGGGAAAGTGTAAATAAGGATGCCATGGATGCAGCGACAATGCCACGGGGGGCAATCCAGGATAAAAAGAACTGCTGTTTCCAGCTAAAGCTCTGATTCCAGGTTGATAGCAGAATGTTGATGGGGCGCACGATGAGCATCAGGGTCAACACCGTCAGGACACCTCCCCAACCTAAAGCAAGGATGCGAGCGATCGACAAATCAGCCGCCAGTAAAATAAACAGCACTGAGTTCGCCAGAATTCCCAACTGTTCATTAAACTGCCGGATCAAGCGTTCTTCGGGAATGGCAGATGCCCGCAAGATCACACCCATCAGCACAGCAACTAGTAGACCTGACTCGCTGCGCAGCGCTTGTGCCAGACTGAACGCTCCCCACACTGCCGCCAGTACGACTAGATTTTTCAATTCTTGCGGCAAAGCTTTAGATTGTCTCAGCAACAGACTTAGCAAGCCGCCTCCAACTAACCCGATCGCAGTGCCAATCCCTAACCTCAGCCCTAAACCTTTCAGCAACAGCAAGGGTATTGCCGTTCCCACCAGAACCAACGGCACCTCATGCCGACTTAACACAAGCGTGAGGGTAATCACCGCCACGATCGCCCCCAGCGGATCAATCAGAATGCCCTCGCCCTCCAGGAGCGTGGCAACTCGTTGTTCAACCCCAACGAGCTTCAGCAAGGGAGTGACAACGGTTGGACCCGTTACTACCACTAATGAGGCGTAGAGAAAGGCGATCGCCCAGGGAAACTGATTCAACACATGGGCAGCGATCGCCCCGCCTAAAAATGTAACCAGCACCCCGACGGTCACCAAATTGCGAAGGCTAACCGAAACGCTGCTCAGATCGCGAATCTGCAAGTTTAGCCCGCCCTCAAAGAGAATCAAGGCGATCGCGAGCGAAACGATGACTTCTAAACCGCTACCCAGAAGCGACGGCTCCAGCAACCCTAAGCCACTAGAGCCTAAAATGATGCCAAAGAGCAGCAGCAACACAATGCCGGGGATCTGAAGCCATCGGGCTAAAACCTGAGCACCGATACCAACCATCACGGTTGTGCTAATGAGAACTGTAATGGGTAAGGAACCTTCCATTCAAAGCAATCTGTTAAAGTAAGCTGATCTAACGCTGCTAAGGCGATCGTAGCGAGATGATGCCAATTTCGTTTTGAAGTATTAAGGCGCAAAAGTATTCATCGGAGGCAGTGCTTTACTCACGGCTGAAAGGCTAACGCTTATGGAGTGCCGATGGGCTTGAAGTGAGTGCTTGAGAAACTGTCCACTGGTCTAAAACATCTTTCACCCACACTTCTCTAAGCCAGATTTGTGCAACCACTAAAATTGGTAGTCCTAAAAACAATCCTAAAACACCAAAAAACGTGCCAAAAGCAGTCAGCAAAGCCAGTGTTGTTGCGGGTAAGAGAGACACCTGCTGCTTCATGATGATGGGCGTAATTAGATTGCCTTCAACCTGCTGAATGACAAAATACAGCAGCAAGACTTCGATCGCCTTCCAGGGAGAATCCAACAGCGCGAGTAGGGCGGGTGGAACCACACTGGCGATCGCCCCAAGGTAGGGAACAAATGCCGATATGCCTGCAATGAACCCATTCACAAAGGGTAAGGGCACCTGTAGCACAAGCAACCCTATGGTTGAGGTAATGCCAATGAAAGCCATGCTCAGAGCAATTCCACCCAGATAATTGACTAAACCAACCTCGCACTTTGAGAGAATGCTATCCGCACGCTGGCGATAGAACGCGGGAAAGCCTTGAATCAACAAATTGCGATACTGCTTTGGATTTACCAGTAACATCAGCGTCAATACAGTGAGCAATAAACCATTGAGCAAGAGAGATAAAGAATTAGAGAAAGCTTGATAGAAATGAATAATCGCCCAGTTTACTACTTGCTGAAGCTGAAGACTCAAATCATCCAAGCTAGGAAGATTTTGAATCATCCGACCGGGAATCTGCTCCTGCAACCAGTAGTTGAGCTTTGCAACGCGTGCGATCGCACCTGGAATCAGTTCGATCAGTTGGTCAACTTGCTCCGCGATCCGGGTAGCCACTAAAGCCAAAAGCAATGCTGAAACTACGATGAAGAGCGCGATTGTAAGCCCGATCGCAATGCTTCGTTTCAGTCTAGATTTTTGAAATTGACGTACAACCCGGTTCAGCCCAACAGCGAAGATAATCGCCATGAAAAACAGCAGCACGATCGATCGAATTTGCCACAGCACATAGAGCGAAATTACTAGCGCAAGCAAGCCAATCCAGCGTCCGAATGTCAAAATTATGCCTTTGGCTGAATGGGAGAGAGAAGCTATTTAATCCACACCTTATCAACCTTCTGATTCCTGCTCGTTTTGATTCACCCTTATTTAAAGAATTTCTACCGCAAGGAATATATCGCGCTCTATCTCCTGAGGGATATTCAGTCTAAAAAGTAGATGTAGCAACTATCAATAGTCCAGACAGTTTTTGAATGGTTTCATAAGGCATTCAGGGCTTACAGTTTCAGGATCGAGCTATTTTTTATTAGCTCTACCCCTGACTTTAATGACAAGATTCTGTCCCCAGCTGAATCAGGCTTTGAGGCGCAACCCCCGCTCAAATTTCGTCCGGATTATTGAACAATTTCATGACTGATTTGGCTCAAAAGGTACACGACTTTGATCCGATTAATGATTACTGTCTGGGTGAAATGACAAATTTAGGAAAACAGCAATGAAGCTTCGTTCTCACTACACCTCGACAATCAGCGTAACACTGCTCACTTTAGGATTTGCGGCGGGCGCAATTGCACCGTATGTCACGCCGACTTCAGCAGTAGCGGCTTCCTCTGCGAAGACGAGCTTTCCTGATACAGAAAACTATTGGGCACAGCCCTTTATTCACAATTTGGCAGAGCGCAATATTGTGACGGGCTATCTTGACAATACCTTCCGCCCTGAACAACCCGTCGACCGCGATGAATTTGCGGCAATTTTGCGACAAGCCTTTTCTCAACCTGCGGAACGAAGCATTGCCAGCGGCAGCATTTACAAAGACGTTCCCCAAGGCTATTGGGCTGCTCCCGCCATCAAGGAGGCCTATGAAATGGGGTTTATGAAAGGCTATCCCGGTGGAGCGTTTCGTCCGAATCAGTCTATTTCTAGAGTTGAAGTCTTAGTTTCGCTGGCTCAGAACTTAAAGCTGCCTGCGACCACAGCCGCTGTTAACAAACCTGTAGCAGTGGCAGCAACACCTGCACCGGTGCGAACGGTCTCTCGTCGTCGTGCCAAAAAACCGCTCATGTTTCCCCTCGCTATCACCGCATTGATGCAGCCGTTAATGGCAGCTCCAGCCAAAGCAACTGCCGCTGCTAAGCCTGTACCAGCGAGCAGCAACGCTTCGCAACGCCCAGTTTCTCTAGCGGTGAGCGACTACTATCAAGATGCCGCACAGATTCCTCAGTATGCAGTGGATGATGTTGCTGCAACAACCGCAGCCGGAATTGTGGTCAACTACCCCGATCGCCGAGTGTTGAACCCAACCCGACCGGCAACTCGCGGTGAAGTCGCGGCATTCATTCATCAAGCGCTCGTCAGTCAAGGTAAAGCTGCTCCGATCGCAGCCCCACCAGTGGCTCAATATGTAGTGGGTCGTTAGTCTTATCAGGAGAGGACTTTTATGCAAACGGTTGAAAAACAATCACTGGAGTCGAAACTCGAAAAAATCGGCAATGTTTTGCGCGTCACTGGATGGATTGGGCTTTCTGCCCAAATTGGCTTTGGCGCCATTGCCTTATTAATGGTTGTGTTTGCGATCGCGGGTCAAAATTTTAGTCAGGCGGCAGCACTTCCACCGGGTGTGGTTCCTGGTATTGGCGTGAATCTTAACCGAGGTGTCACTCCAGGTATTGGTATTGGCATCTTTTGGGCAGTCTGTGGCCTTCTGGCGCTGTTGGTGGGAATTTACTTTGCTTTTCGTCAAACACGCTTTGCCAAACGGTTGCGTCATGCAGACACCATGAACCATCCTGCAAAACTGGAGGTCATGAACTTGCTACGTTTAGGCGCGATCGTCGGCTTCGTCGGAATGCTGCTGACGATCTTAGGGGGAGGCGCGATGTTAGGGGTAATGCTCTCCAAAACGATCGCCCAACCCCAAGGTGTTGCTCTTTACGATCCAACGCGTGTGATTCGCTCGATCGATATTATGGTGGCAATGGCAAACATGAGCGGCATTGCGGCTCATTTTGTGGGTGCTGTTGCTTCTCTGAGCGTGTTTGAATGGCTGCATCGCTAATTCATAGGCTTAGCTTCAATAAGCTAATTGCTTGATGCTAGAAAATTGGGAAACCGCTTCTATTAGAAGGTGAAAGAAAGCCAATGCGACAGCTTTTGGTGCAAGTGCCGCAGGGATGTGGAAAAACTGTTTTAGAGACTGCGAAAGCCTGTAATGGCACTAACCTGGCGAAAATTGAAGCAGCGGGAGTTCAGCAACCGTTGGACTTGGTGTTTGTTCACATTTCCAATGGCAAGCTTGAAAAGCTGCTGGAGCAACTGCAAGACATACCGGATTTAAGCTTCACACTGCTGCCCACTGGGATCATGGCACTCCATCCACCTGCCGATGCTGCTGCGGATCAGGTGACCAATGTTGAAGAGCGTAGCCCGATCGAAATCTTTCTTTCAGGTCTGCAAAGTACTGGGTCTTGGAAAGGATTTCTCAGCTATGCGGCGATCGCCGGAATCGTTGTGTGGATTGGCTTGTATACCAGTACAAGTTACCTTTTGGTAGCCGCGATGTTGCTGGCTCCGTTTGCTGGTCCCGCGATGAACACCGCTCTGGCAACCGCAAGGGGCGATCGCCAACTGCTTCGACGCAGCGTTGTCCGGTATTTTGCCGCCTTAGGCGTGACGATTGCTACCACTGCTTTGCTCAGTTGGATACTCCAGCAGCAGATTCCATCCAATTTGATGATCGACAGCAGCCAAATTTCTACAGTTTCGGTTTTGATTCCGTTAGCAGCAGGAGCAGCGGGAGCATTGACCTTGATCCAGTCCGATCGCAGCAGCATGGTGTCGGGAGCCGCTACCGGAATGCTCGTTGCGGCATCACTGGCTCCACCCGCAGGCATCGTCGGCATGGCAGGAGCGATCGGGCGTTGGGATTTAGCAATCAATGGACTCTTTTTACTGCTGCTGCAACTGGGTGGGATCAATTTCTCTGCTGCACTGGTGTTTCGCCTGTTTGGAGGACTATCCACTCAGGGAGCGCGTTATCAGCGTGGGCAACGGGGCGTGTTTCCCATCTCAGTGGGGCTAAGTGCGATCGTGCTGGTCGGTTTGCTGGTTTGGCAATTTTCTAACCCGCCCAACTTAGAACGCTCTAGTCTTGCTCAGCGGGCAAATGCTGCCTTGCAGCAGGTCGTGCAGCAAAGTGATGCCGTTCAATTGGTTGAGTCCAATGTGCGTTTCACTAGAGCTAATATTCAGGGGCAAAATACCTTGTTGTCTGTGGTGTATGTGCAGCGTCAGCCAGAGGCGACTCGATCGTCTGAACAAATTCGTGCTGATCTGACTCAAGCGATTCAAGCTCACCTGTTAGCGCAAGGTTTCAATGCAATGCCCCTGGTCAATCTGATTGTGCTGGAAACGCCTGCTGTTAAACCATGACGGTTGCTTGTCGGAGGACGATCGCAGATTAACTTGACGAACCTTGTTGACCAACAAATCTATTTTTGTTGGTTGGGTTGAACTATGTTTGACGTGCTTGGCTGGCAACAACTAGCTGGCAATAAAAAGAGGGGCGAAAAGCCCCTCAACCTGAATCTTACGAGCTGACAGTTGTGCTCCAAGTCGCTCGATCTATTCTCTATTCTCGAACGTCCGTTATGACGCGAGGCTTTCTAGCACCAACAGTAGAGCCAAACCCTGCGGCGACTAATCCCAGCAGAGAACCTAGAACAAAAGACCAACCTGCTTTAGCAGCATTACCAGCGGTATCACGGGCTTGTTCGGCTGTGACATTGGGGATGGTGTCAGGAATATTGTTGGGAATTCCAACACCTCCCGGTTGCTGCACTTGATTGGCAACTTCCCCAGCATTCGAGGCAAGTACCCCAAAGGCACCCGATACCCCACTCGCCAAAAGCCAAGCACTGGCGGCTAAAACGGTTGCCCATAAAATTGCGCCATTTAAGAGAGCCGTGCTTTTGCTCATCGGTCCGCAGGTGCGAGCCGTCACCCATCCTCCGACAAACAGTGAGATCAGCAGGCTAATAATCGACCAGATGCCAACAGCAGACCCTACATCTCCTGCGTTCGATCGGGGCGCACCTGAATTAGCAATCGTCGTTAAGCCGATCGCTGCACCCAAAGAACTCAAAATCAGTTGTGTACTGATAGCGACCACTAACCCAGCAAAAATTGGACCCCAGCGCACTCGATCGTGGTAGTCAGCAGACACGATCGCCGCTGGGTGATCACTGAAACGCTCCATCGGTCTATCTGCGTAAGCCATTGTTCATTTACTCCCTATTGGTTGAATCGAACTATTAGAAAAGCTTTATCAGCTTCTAATGCAGTAGATAGACCTACGCTCAACGCTAAATCTACCAAAAGAGGTAGAAGAAAATTGTGAGTGCTTGAATCTATCTACATTCATTTATGCTTGGAGTTACTTCTCAAAGCATTGACCCACGATACTTTCATGTAGAAAGACATACATCTGTAATTAGAAACAGTTTTTCTCTATGCTCATACAAATTTTTTAGAGCCTGCTTGAGAAGATGCATGAGTTGCATGATTTAGACCATCCAGAAATTGATGCAATGCTTTCACCGTAATAGTCTTATCGCTCAAATCTTTTTGCTAAAACAGTTTTCAGTTATTTGTATTACAAGAAAAACAGACCGTTTTAGGTTATTTGTCTTAGTTGCTGAAATTCTAATTTTCATGAAGTTTTAGTCAGTCCTTAGAGGGATGTTAGAAAAATGATCGCTTGTTAGTTTAACAACGCAAGGACACAAGTGAAAATGTTCTTTAGCTAAGTTTTAGGGATTTTTCTCTAAAAATTTCAAAATTATTTCCAGATACGTCCTTCACCATTGCGTTAAGACCGTTCCAGCAAATTAATCAGAGGAAACCTGACATGGCTCTCTTTAAAGTTAAGGATTTTGATCCAGACTATCGCAAGCATTTTGATAACTCAGACATTGTAGGCTTCGATCTATACAGCGCCAAGGAGAAAGTTGGTACGGTTGACGACCTTTTGGTCGATGAGCAAGGCAGCTTTCGTTATCTAGTCGTCAGCACGGGTGCCTGGATCTTTGGCAAAAAAGTGTTGCTACCGATCGGTCGATCGCGCATTTCTTATAGCGATCATCGTGTGTATGCCGATGGTCTCACCAAAACTCAAGTAGAAAATCTGCCTGAGTTTGATGAGAACGCAACCATTGACTACCACCAAGAAGAGCGCATCAGAAATGTCTATCGCTCAGCCCCTCCACTGGGTACAGTGCCTGTAGATAATCCTGCTTCTGCCCCCGTTGCTTACGATCCCAACAGCTACTCGTACCAGCAAGAGCCTGCTTTGTACAACATGAACGAGCAAGATCACCAGAACTTCAAGCTGTACGAAGAGCGGTTGATTGCGAGCAAAACCCGCGCCAAAACGGGCGAAGTCACCGTTGGCAAGCGCGTCGAAACTGAAACATCGAAAGTTTCGGTGCCCATCGACAAAGAACGTGTGGTCATTGAGCGCACCACTCCAACCGATGCTGGTACAGCCGTTACTCCCGCTGCGGAGGCGTTTCAGGAAGGCGAAGTTGCTCGGTTAGATGTGTATGAAGAAACACCTGACATCCGCAAAGAAGCCTTTGTGCGTGAAGAAATCAGCGTCCGAAAGGAAGTTGATCACGACACCGTCAATGCTGAAGAAACACTGCGCCGAGAAGAGCTAGACATCGACACAGATGGGAATCCTGTCGTTGACAAAGGAACGAAGCAGCAGCGCCGTACTTAAAAATCGTCCCTAGCTCGGTCAGACAATAAGCCTGCGCTAGAAAGAAATGAACTCAGCATTGAAAACATTTCAGGCAGGGCTAGAGAGTAGCCCTGCCTGGAGTCTGGCTTAGCTTTTACGCTGCCATGCACCATCTGAACTTATCATGGCAAGTTACTCGCATGAGTTCACTTCATCCACCCGAAAAGCAAGCGATAGAACATGAGCAGCAGCAAATCTTACAGCAGCTAGAAGACTGGCTAGAACTGCCAATGCTCGTATTGAGCTTTGCTTGGCTCGGTCTCTTTATAGTGGAACTGACTTGGGGACTAACTCCTCTTTTAGATGCCATTAGCCTCATCATTTGGGGCGTGTTTATTCTAGAATTTATGCTCACACTGTCACTTGCACCCCGCAAAGCTGCTTATCTTAAAACAAATTGGCTTACCGCCATTGCACTGCTTTTACCCGCCTTGCGCTTGTTGCGGTTTGCGCGTGTGCTGCGGATTTTACAAACGACGCGAGCCGTTCGAGGCTTACGGCTGCTGCGTGTGATGACTCGCACCAATCGCAGTATGCGATCGCTTGCAGGCAACTTTGCGCGGCGTGGCTTTGGCTATGTGGTGATGACGACCGCAATCATTACACTGGTTGGGGCAGCGGGAATGTATGCGTTTGAGCGAGATGCTCCAGATTCGCCCGGATTTGACAGCTACAGCACGGCGCTTTGGTGGACAGCCATGCTGATGACCACAATGGGATCAGACTACTTTCCCCAAACGGCTGAAGGTCGCATCCTCTGTTTTTTGCTGGCGCTCTATGCGTTTGCTGTATTCGGCTATGTAACAGCCACGCTAGCCACATTTTTTATCGGACAAGATGCTAACGATGACGAAGCAGAGATTGTTGGCGCAAAATCGATCGATGCCCTGCGAGACGAAATCACAGCCCTGCGCACCGAGATTCAGAGCTTGAGACAGGAGCATTAACAACCTTAGAGAGACGTTAGTGCCCCTAATTTCCATTAACATACATTTGCTTTCTATGACGATCAGGCAATGAATGCAGAAATATCAACGCTCTTAGACAAGATGCAGGCAATGCTGAAGGGCTTCATCCTTTTATTGCCAAATATGGTGTTGGCATTGATTGTCTTTGCGATCTTTTTCTTCGTCGCTAAAGCGATTAAGAAAGTAGTCATAAACGTGACACGTAATCGCCGTCAAGCTCGCAACCTGGGCATGGTGCTGGGGCGATTGGCGCAAGGAACAACGATCTTAGTCGGCTTGTTTATTGCGCTGTCGATCGTGATTCCATCGCTTAAAGCCAGCGATCTGGTGCAGCTACTCGGAATTAGTGGTGTGGCGATCGGCTTTGCGTTTCGAGATATTTTGCAAAACTTTCTAGCGGGTATTTTAATTCTGTTAACTGAACCCTTCCAAATCGATGATCAAATTGTGTTTAAAGATTTTGAAGGGACGGTAGAAAATATTCAAACCCGCGCCACGATGATTAAAACCTATGATGGGCGGCGGATCGTCATCCCAAATTCTGAGCTCTTTACCAATTCTGTCACGGTTAATACGGCGTTTGACAAGCGCCGTCTAGAGTACGACATTGGCATTGGCTATGGTGACGATATCAACGAAGCCCGACGGCTGATTCTAGAGGCAATCCATGAAACCGATCGGGTGTTAGAAACGCCTGCACCGGATGCGATCGTGGTTGAGTTAGCCGACAGCACTGTTAATATTCGCGCTCGCTGGTGGGTCAATCCTCCTCGGCGGGCCGATGTGCTAGACCTGCAAGATCGGGTGTTGACTAACATTAAAAACAAGCTAACGGCAAACGGTATCGATTTGCCCTTCCCGACGCAGCAAATTCTCTTTCATGACCAGACTGAAGCTACAGATGGCGATCGCGCTCGTCAACGCGAAGGCTGGCCCGGCGGAAAAAGCGAAGTTCCAAAGCCGCGCAACATCAGCCAAGCCCTCAGACAGCTTGCTGAGATTCAATCTCAACGCGATGGAGTGAGTAATGGATCTTCAACAAATCACAACTCAGCTCAGAACGATCGATGAAATACGCAAAGTTGAGCAAACTGTGGGACTCCCTACATTCCAGTTTCTGGTTTGTGCCAACCCTTATGGTCATACTGGCGATCGGGCTTTCATTTGTCACGATTGGCATTGACCAGCAGCAAGAAACCGATATCATTGGAGACTTGGGCTGGGCTTATTCTCTCGGTCCTAACGGCTCACGCGCTATTCTTTCTGCGATTGCCGGTTCTATGGTGAGCGTTGCCACCACTGCTTTTTCCATCACAATTGTTGCCCTTCAGCTTGCGTCTTCACAGTTTGGTCCGCGGCTGCTGCGTAACTTTATGCAAGATACTGGCAACCAGATTGTACTCGGAACCTTCATCTCCACCTTTGTTTACAGCCTGATGGTGCTGCGAACGATCAATGGTGTTGACGAGAATGAGTTTGTGCCGCATCTTGCAGTCACCTGCGGCATTGGGATGGCGATCGCCAGTATTGGCGTTTTAATCTACTTTATTCACCATTCCGCCACCTCTATTCAAGTTGATCATGTCATTTCTAAGGTGGGATGTGAGCTAGATGGAGTGATCGATCGACTCTTTCCCAAACAGATGGGACGCGGCGCATCAAAGCATCGAGCAGAACCGCTCCCCTCAGAGCTTCCAGCTAATTTCGATCGCGAGGCAACTGCTATTCAAGCGACCAGCAGTAATTATGTGCAAGCGATCGATACAGACCAGCTCATGCAACTTGCAACGGAGAATAATATCTTGCTGCGGCTTCAGCGTCGTCCTGGAGACTTTGCGATTAAAGGCAGTCCATTGGTACTTGCTTACCCCGCAGAAGCGGGTGGCAGAAAGCTAGTTAAACAAATCAATGATGCCTTTGTCTTAGGTTCGCAGCGCACCGATCAGCAAGATGTTGAGTTTTCGATTAACCAACTGGTTGAGATTGCCGTCCGCGCGCTCTCACCCGGCATTAACGACCCATTCACCGCCATTCGCTGTATTGATCAACTCAGTGCGGCGCTTTGTCACCTGGCGCAAAAAGAAATTCCTTCTGCCCATCGTTATGATGACCAAGATCAGTTGCGCATCATTGCAGCACCCGTGACGTTTGCAGATGTGACGGATGCTGCGTTTAATCAGATTCGGCAGTATGGGCAAACAAGCGTAGCCGTGACGATGCGGTTGCTAGAAGCGATCGCTGTCATTGCTCCTTTTACCCATACTAAAGCGGATCGAGCCACACTGTTGCGTCATGCCAACATGATTGAGCAGGGCAGCCAGGAAGGCATCCCCGAAGCGTTAGATCGCCAGGATGTCAAAGAGCGCTATCTAGCCGTCGTGAAAGCGATCGGGCAAGCTTGATACAAGGAGGAAAGATGCTGTCTATTAACTGGAAAGGGTACCGCTTTGCTGCCTGGATGGGGCAAACGCTACTTGGCATCGCTGTTCTTGCCACTGCGATTCAGGGCAAATGGCACGATGCGATCGCCCTGGCGCTTTTTCTCATCATCTCTTTTGTGTTTGTAGTAAAAGCTGACAAACTACCAACCCTATTTGATTTTTTGTTTGTCCTCGCCGCTTTACTCAACGCCGGAGGGTGGGTGTGGGGATGGTTTTACACCCCTGGACTCTATGACGAGCTGGTTCATGGGTTTACCATGTTTGCAATTACACTAGCTCTGAGTTTTTTGGTGTATGGCCCCATGCTGCCAATTTTTCGTCAACACACGCTACTCTATCTAGTGACGATCACCAGCTTTGGTGTTGCCATCGGAGCGTTGTGGGAAATCGCTGAATGGTTAGCAGGTAAAATTTTGGCAACCGCTGTGATTGGTAGCGTTGATGATACAGTCACTGACATGATTATGGACACCTTAGGATCGGGATTGGCAGCCCTTATCAGCCTTTGGGTGTTGCGAAAGTGGATAGATTCTAAGCGTAAGGAATGAGTCAGTCAGAAATCATCTGAGCCATCCTAAATAATAAGTTAATGGTTAGTTTGTGATTGATGTTGGTACTGTTTGGAGAAAATAATGAAACACATATTTCCTATTTTTTTGACCGCTGTGTTAGTCAATACAGTTGGTCTGCTGCCGAGTTCGCCAGCGATCGCTCAATCTGGCTACTGCCCTGATCCGGGTCCGATTCCAGCAGCTGAAACGACCCGCGAATTGGAGCTACCCCAGTTTGGCGTAACGCTTACAATTCCCTCCAACTTCAAAGCAATTCTTCGCAATAACGGCGCAGTTGAGATTGTGAATCCTGGAACTTATCAAGTTCTCACCTGTGTTGCCCAGGGTGGGAAGGCGCTAGGACGGGGCTACGCCTCTATCATTGTGCGCTCAGTCAATAACTCCAAGGATCTTGAGTTGCGGCAATTTGTTGAACGGAATAGGCGCCTTCAAGGGCAGATTTCTCCTTACGCTCTAGGCGATCAACCAGGATATTTAGTGCAATCCCGTTCCGATAGCAACGCTCAATTCTGGTTCAACCCAGTCGATCGTTCAGACATTGTTGTGATTTCAGCAGGCTGTGACTGTCGAGGAATGCGCGAGCGCTTAGTTTCAATCCTAGATCGGTCTAGCTTACTGACCTCTAAATAAGCCGATCGCAAGTTTGTACGAGCAATCTGCGGCAATTTGACACTAGCGCGATCGCCTGTGGATTTTAAGGCTTTATGGCATCCTGTCATACAGCAAGGTGGATTGTTGGGGCTTACCAGTCGCATTTAATGTTGACTGTCGTAACACCAAAATTTAACCTCTTCTCTGGGGTTGGCGATCGCCAAACGCATTATTGAAGCGCAGGAGCTGACGATCAAGATGAGATAGGACGAATCGGGCGCTGATTCCAAGCTCTGTTTGGAGCGGCCGCAACTGAATCAGACTCTTTCCCCTATTTCTGAATGATCTGAAGCGCTCACGGATATTTGTTAGCACCCTCCGATCCCTCCCACAGGTCTAAAATTCTGACTTCTGCCCAGCATCTTACCTGTGATTCTAGCGGTCGTGCTCCAATAGGCTGAAGATAGTAACGGTTCGATCGTTTGGAGAGCAGTGGTCAATGGATACGACGTTCGGTGAAATGACGATCGAGACAAACCTGAAACAATTTTTGCTGGTGCTGGCGATTTCCTTGAGTGTGGCAACCTTGCCCCGCGTTTTTAGCTGGTTTCGTCAAATTCCCTACACCCTTTTACTGGTGATTGTGGGGTTAGGGCTGGCTTTTGTGGATGTGCGCCTGGTGGATTTATCGCCAGAGCTAATCCTGTCCATCTTTTTGCCCCCGCTGCTGTTTGAAGCGGCATGGAATTTGAAATGGTCAGAACTGAAACAGGAACTCCTACCCATTTGTCTTTACGCCATCTTTGGGGTCATGATTGCGATCGCAGGCATTGCTCTGGGGCTACATCAACTAGCAGGAGTGCCACTGACAACAGCACTGTTGATCGGAGCGAGTCTGTCTGCTACTGATCCGGTTTCAGTGATAGCGCTCTTTCGAGAACTGGGTGTGGGCAGCCGACTCAGCATTTTGATGGAAGGGGAAAGCCTCTTTAACGATGGCATGGCAGTCGTTGCCTTCAGTTTTCTAGTTGCTCTGCCGATGGGTACAGCGGATTTATCCGTTCAGTCGGCGGTGCTGGAGTTTGTGCGCGTGGTCGGCATCGGCATTGTGGTAGCTAGCCTGATTGGCTTTGGGATTTCTTACCTGACACAACGGTTTGACTTGCCTTTAGTAGAGCAATCGCTCACATTAGTCTCTGCCTATGGCACCTATTTAATCATTGAGGATTTAGGTGGCTCTGGGGTAATTGGGGTCGTGACGATGGGATTGATCTTGGGGAACTTTGGTTCTCGCATTGGCATGAACCCCAGGACGCGGCTTATTGTGAGCGAGTTTTGGGAATTTCTAGCATTTTTCGTTAACTCGATCGTTTTTCTGCTGATCGGTGATCAAATCCACTTCCATATCCTGGGACAAAATTTGGGCATCATTGCAATTACGCTAATGGCGATGGTGGCAACACGGGCGATCGCCATTTATGGCTTGAGTGCCTTTAGTAACCGCTTGAGTGAATCTAAAGTTCCCCTCACAGAACAAAGCGTGCTGCTGTGGGGTGGGCTGAGAGGCTCGGTGTCGATCGCTCTAGCGCTGAGTGTGCCTGTCATCCTGCCCGATCGCGAAGAAATCATTGCCACCGTGTTTGGAGTGGTCTTGTTTACCTTGCTGGTGCAGGGCTTGACGATTAAACCCTTACTGGAATGGCTCAACCTGCTAGGCGATCAACCATTGCAACAGCAACTTACCGAATCGAACGCTCGCTTAGCGGCACTAAAACGAGTATTACAGCATCTTGGTCAAGCCATGGAGCGACCGATTATTGAACCAGAGTTCTACCGTTATCAGGAGAGTCTGATTCAAGGAGAAATTGGGCGTTTGGAGGAAGAAATCAATACCTTGCAAAACGAGCATCCGGACTTACGCACGTTTGCCGCTGAACAATTCAGGCTAGAACTGCTGGCAATTGAGGCAGACACATATGCCGAACTGGTCCGAGCCGGACAACTAAACCGGGAACTGGCTCCCTTCCTGCAAGACTTCTCCGAAGAGGCTTAATGATTACCAATATTGACCGTTACACCAGCCATTGATACCCATTCCTTGGTGACACGCTACAAAGCAAGATCCCCCTGCCTGCGGCTTCTGCCTGATCAAGGGGGATTGAGGGGAATCAATGGGGAAATCTGTAGCCAGCACTTTTTGAATGGGTATTACATCGATCTTCATAGGTGAAGTAGGGAATTCTATTACACAGACAACAACCTCACGAAGGTGTTAACGGTCAGTCGTACCCTTGCAAATTAACCTGCTTGCGATGGAATGGTTGTCTTAATACCAATTTAAACAGACCTCACGATAGAACTTGCCTCCAACCGATCCCCTCAGTCCCCCTTATCAAGGGGAATGCCGAAGGCAGGGGGATTGCATCTGTCACATTCACAAATCAAATTAGTATAACCTTGATGCGGCTGCTTCATAGTGCCAGCAACAGTGCAGTATAGCCGACGGCCCCGGCTGCAAAGGACCAGAAGTGGCTTTCCCGATCGTCTGGCAGTTCTTCTTTCAGTACATTGAGCACGATACCGCCTGCCAGAAAGGCAAACAGAACCGCGATCGCGGCTTGAGAAAGCTCTGTACCCGCACTAATTGCCCATCCTGCAATCACAGCCGCCGCTAAAATCCAGCGTCCACTATGGTCGTACCGCTTCTTGTGATGTTCTCGTAAGCCGTAGTCGTTAACTACAAAATGGAGTGCCATCGCGATCGCAAACAACAGCACGCTCAGGAAGCCGGGTACTTCCCGATGCAAAAGTAGATAGCCAATCAGAACGTTATAAGCAGCAAACGAAGCGATATGTAGCCAAAAGACATCAAGGCTAGTGACATCGCCGTTTCCACTCTCCTGATTGCGTTGTCGCGATACTTTTGCAGCACGCTCCAGTCCATAAAATACTGCCAACCCAAGCAATGCGATTAGATAGACATGGTGTTCCAGAAAGGATATTTCGGCATCTAAGTGTTCTTGAATCGTCGTTTGAGCTTTACTCAGGTCAGGTAAAATATGCACAAACACATAAGCAACTGAAACACCACTGCCGATCGAGAGCCAATAATGGCGGGGAGTCGATCGAATAAAGCGTAAACGACCAGCGAATACATGAATGAGCGCCAGTCCTACTGCCAGTAGACCGGTGAGCACAACAAATTGGGTTGAAGGAGCAGTCGCTTCTGAGATTGCAGCAAGCATATTCATCGGTTGGCTTCACTATCTTTAGCTTGCTGTAAATCCTATCGAAGCGAGTCTTTCAAGGAGTTGATCTTTCTCCTCAACCAAACTAACTTTTATCAGTTGCTTAAATTGTCAGGATGGCTTACTTATGCCTCTGAAGCACCATACATCATGCTTCAACAGAGAACTAAGTTCAGCGCGATCGGCTGTGAAAGGCTAGGAGCCAAAGCGCACAGCGTTCTAAGACAATCAGTAGCGCAATGACACCAACTGCCAGCCCAAACAGCGCTAAATTGGTTTCATTACCGGCCCGCAGAGCAAAACTGAGGGATGTTGCCACTGCGGGGGGATGCACGGTATCCAGCAGGATCATTAAGGTGATAGTCAAAACCATTGCTATGCCTGCTCCCAGGTAACTGGAACCAAACAGGAGGTAAGTCACTAAGCCGATCGTTGCTGCCATGAGTTGAGAAATTGTGAGTGTCCGCACTGTATTGGTGCCATGTTGCGGATCCAGGTAGATAAGAAACGCGCTAGAGGCTAAGGACGCAAACAACAGGCGTTGACGGCTGAGGGCTTCGACAAAAGCCAGAACGACCAGGATCACTACTGTTGGAGCCAGTGCTAAAGCGAATTCACCCTGTAAACTCAAGCGGCTTCGCAGCGATCGATCGGCACCTTCAATGGGTTTCAAACTGGCTTTCTCAGAGTGATGATCGGCTTGATGCGGGGATCGCTTGCTCAAAATAGGTTCTTGATCTTGATTTAATTCACTTCAGCCCATATTTTTAGCGAAGCCACCGCAAAACACAACAGGCTCTAGAGGGAATCACTTGATCGCGTCAGGAGTCTAGCAAGCATAAAGCACCAGCTCTTTGTGTACACCTGCGTTTAACTAATTAATCGGCGGATGAATTCACCCAAGCTTTCCGAAAAACAAGCCCTCGAACACGAACGCTTTGAGCTGTTGCAACAGCTTGAAGACTGGCTTGACATACCGCTGTTGATACTCAGCTTTGTCTGGTTAGCGCTGTTTGTGCTGGAACTTACCTATGGCTTAAATCCCTTTCTAAATGGTTTGAGCGTCACTATTTGGATCATCTTCCTTGTCGAGTTTGGCGTGAAGCTGCTCCTGACTCCTCGCAAAGTAGCGTATCTCAAAGCGCAATGGCTCACTGCAATCTCACTGCTGCTCCCTGCCCTCAGGACGTTGCGGATTGTCAGAATCCTCCGGGTGTTGCAAACAACGCGGGCAATGCGGGGTTTACAGTTGGTGCGGGTGCTGACACGCACCAATCGCAGTATGCGATCGCTAGCCGCAAACTTTACCCGGCGCGGGTTTGGCTATGTGGTGCTGCTCACCGCGATCGTCACCGTTGCAGGTGCGGCTGGGCTATACACCTTTGAGAAAGAAACGACCAGTGTGGCTGGCTTTGACAACTTTGGCACCGTTCTATGGTGGACAGCGATGCTGATGACCACGATGGGATCAGACTACAGCCCGCAGACGGTAGAAGGTCGCATCTTGTTTTTTCTGCTGGCGCTCTATGCCTTTGCCATGTTTGGTTACGTGACTGCAACGCTAGCAACCTTTTTTGTCGGGCAAGATGCCGATGACGACGACGCTGAGCTCGCTGGAGCAAAATCGATCGAGTCCCTACGAACCGAAATTATTGCCTTGCGAACCGAAATCCAGAACTTGCAGCGAAGCGATCGCGAAATGAGATAGAAAAGGCAGGCAATGGCGAATGGCTTCTTGCTTTGCTGCCCAATCTTATGCTGACGTTGCTCGTTTTTGCGCTCTTCTTCATCGCCAGAATGATACTAATTTGATTTGTGAATGCGACAGATGCGATCCCCCTGCCTTCGGCATCCCCCTTATCAAGGCAGGGCTGATCTATCGAAAAAAGGAAAAGAGCGTTGGGATGTCATGGGCGAGCCGACGTAAGCCCTGGGTGATGGAATCAAAGCCATGCTGCCGAAAGAGATTGAGCGCCATGGTGCGGACAATGGCGAAATTCACTGGGGCATTGCCATCACACAAAGGCGTGCAATCCTCTTTCAAGACCACATCTTTGACCCAATGGAGGCGATTTTCAATGTGCCAATGTTGCCGAATGCGTTGAGCAAAGCCAGCAGCATCCAGCGTCAGTGAACTGATGTAGAACATGGTTTCGGTCCACGGTCGGTTGGCTCTGGTGCCGACCCGCTCCACTCGCACGAGCCGTTGTACACCGACCCACTGCGGATCAAGGTCAGCAACCTGGTCTAAGACACTCACTGTGCGTTGCGTTTGGCGGTCACGGGTCTGTTCCGTTTGCGTGTCTACACTTTGGGCTGGCACTTGCTCAAACTGAGTCTGCAACGGCTCCAATAACTTGGGCTGATTGCCTTTGACTGTGATCAAATAGTCATTACCGCTGTGGATAATCTGCGCCACTGTTTTTTGGGTGTGCAAGGCATCGAGACTAAAGCACACACCCTGGAGTTGCAGCGTTTCGAGCAGCACTTCAACGGTTTTAATTTCACTAGTTTGATGGTTCCGCATGGGTGCCAAACTCACCACGACACCCTGCGCCACACTGAAGGCTGACACCACACTGACAAAGTCTTGATAGGCTTGGTCATAGTCGCGCACACTGGCTTTGATGCTTTTACCATCGGTCGCCAGGTGTTCACCCGGTGCTGGGACAAAGCGCTCTTGTGCCCACGCATTGAAGGCTTGTGTAAACGACTCAAAATTGACCCGTACCATGATGCGACGGAGGGTCGATAAACTCGGTAGGCGCTGCCTCGGTAAGTCCAACAGCGACAATAACTCCGTTTGATGGCGAGCCACAAAGTCGGCGAGCGGACGATAGCCTGTGCAGCCACTCATCGTGCCCATCACCACCAGCAGCAACACCACCCACAACGGGTACTCCGGTTGCGTACGGAAATCACGAATCGTTTGCAGATGCTCAATCAGGCTCATGCGACCACAGATACTGAGAAACAACCTCTCCATTCTCTATTTTCTACGGCTGATAGATCAGCCCTGCGTTATCAAGGGGGACTGAGGGGGATCGGTTGGAGGCAAGTTCTGTCGTGAGGTCTGTTTAAATTGGTATGATTAAGCGAACAGTGAGGAAGCTAACTCGCGATCGCCTACAACGAACTTTGGGCAGCGTAGGCGGCAGTGCTACCCAGCCAGCGTCATCAAGCAGTGGGCAAAGAGGGCTAAGAGACGGGAAAAACCAGCAACATTGAGTGCTTCAACAATACGTTGAGGCAAAGAGTGTCTCGGTTAGTCCGAAAAACCTTGTCCTTTTCCAAACCTTTACAGAAGCACAGCAGTGCCATCTGGTCTTTCAGCCACACTACAATGCCTCATTACTTGTGTAGCACTATCCTCAGCTTGATATAGCCGCTACAGCAAGCCTCGATAGCGAATAAAAATCAGCACAATTGTCCACGAGCCCAGTGCAACTTTAACCGCCACCAGAATGTTGAGCAGGGGCACGACTCCACCGCTGACTAATGCGCCTAATTCGCCGTGGGGTAATTCAAACCCGATCAGGGTAAACACCGCCAGGACGATGAACACCAGGACTGACACCTTTTCCCATGTGGCAGTGTGCCAGCGCTGATAAATTGACTCCATCCAGTGGGAGGATGAGGTAATTGCCACCAGACCGATCGCGGTTCCACCTGCGACTCCAGCAGCAAAGCCACCTCCCGGACTGAGATGCCCCCGAATTGCTAGCTCGATGCCGACGATCGCGGCAATAGTCGCGCCCAACTGTGCTAGCACAATTGAGGGTTGATCAGTGAACTGATAAATGGTGCAAAAGGGGCGTTCGTTCGACAGCAGAAATTGAGCACCCATAATGGCGATCGTAAAGACGATCACTTCAAAGATCGTGTCATACAGCCGATTTCTAAAAATGATGCCCGATACAGCATTGGGTACGCCACTATCCTGCACAACCGCTGCCACGATCGACTGATCGGGCACTGCTGCGATCGCGTTGGGCATGAGCAGGAACTTAAGGAAGAGGGCGATGCCTGCTGCAATGTAGAGCCATTTCATTTAATGTTTTTCTCCTGAGTCTTGTACCGTGATATAGGTCAGGCGCGTGGTGGGTGATGTTAGTTCGGTTTGCAGGATGTCATAAAGGCGGCGAACGCGCGTGATGGTTTGATAGAGTTCCGGTCTCAGTTCAGGTGCAGGAGCTTGATCGATTTGGGGCGATCGCTCGGCACAGGTGAGATGCACTTCTTTTGCCATCAATGCCTGATGTAGAGACGTTGGATCGGGATAGGGAAGCAATTCCAACCGCAGATGGTACTTGCTGGCAATGGTTTTTAAGTCAGCCAGTAGTGGGGCAAAGGGCGGCTGATCGGCTTGGCTTAATGCCTCTTGGAGGACACCGACCCGCATGACCAGGGAGGAACGCACTGCTACCGCATAAAGTGTAATTGCCAGCATAGTGCCAACCAATGCCTCGGTTAAGGCTACATCGGCAGCACCCAAAACCGCATAAACCAGGGCTGCGATCGCTCCCAGGATGCCGCGAATGACCAGGGCATGGTAAGGGTTGACCTGGACGGTAAGCATCACCGCTGCTAACGGCAGTAAAGCGACAATGACATAGATGTAGCTATCGTCCATCTGACCCTCCACTGCTAGAGCAGTACGCCAGCACATACCCCAGCACTGTATTCCAGATTGCCAGGGAAAGCAGCGCAAGGACGAGCAATGACCATTGGCTGGGAATCTTCAGCAGCAGCCCAACAATAATGCTCATCGAGCCGAGGGTATCGGCAACCGAAAGGCTGTGCAGTTTAAATAGGAGCGATCGCTTGCCCAGGAGAGGCAAGGTGCCCCAAAACCAGAAAACGATGCCAACACCGATGCAAAGATAACTAAAAAGATTGATCATTGTTGTTTTCAAATGCAACATCATTGAGTCGTTTGATTACGTGTGCCAGCAGCATTAAGCCAGCGTTTCCCACACTCAAAATGATCACACCGACAACTCCAATCATCCAGTCGCCGCGAAAAACAGAGATCACCAAGATCATCACGGATGTTTTGGTGGCAACACTGGCGAACGCTAGCATCTTCTGCCAGATGTCCTCGTCTTGCCACGCTTCGTAGAGGGGAATGAGCAACGCCAGAAGCATCGCCATCAGTATCACATTCATCATTGCTGTATTTCTGCTTCTCTAGCGTGTTATGCCAAATCCAAAAATAGGCGCTACACATCAAGCAACCAAGCGGCCCTCACCCTCAATCCCTCTCTCCCTTTCTTGCATGCCCATCGGGCTATAGAACGAGGGAAGTTGCCTTTCGCCCCCTTCTCCTTGGGGAGAAGGGCTGGGGATGAGGGCAAAAGAGCTGTAGCCTTTGCAATTTGATTTGGTATTATGTCCTCACCGCTTGACCTTTCCCCTTCCGCCGTTGCACGCGATGAACTTCATACCAGCCCGCTTCGTGGTATTTCAAGACAATAGTTTTAGGTGTAAACGTAATCAGAAAGATATCCAGAAAGATCAGTCCAGGCGTTGGCATTGCCCCCCTCGAAGACACTCGGCTTGGTTTGACGCGTTCCATTGTGACCACTTCCTCTATATGAGGACGAAGCATTAGTTCAAAGGCTTCCAGATACGCCTGGGGAATTGCCACAATGATTTCCCATAACACGCGTAGCCAATCCTTTAAGGCACCGGGTGCAGTGCGTCGGCGGGGTAACAGGAGGGCAACGCAAACGCCAATGATGATATTTGCCAGACTCAAATTGGCAGTCAGCAAAAACCAGATGATTAGTCGCAGCATGAGATTGAGATAGCTGATCATGCCAGCACCATCCAGAAGAGTAGGATCAACATCAAACTCATTACCCCAATCAGGTGATCAAATTGCTCCAATAGACGCGGCAGCTTCACAGTAGTTCGCCGAAAAACCAAAAGATATGCCAACCAACCAAGAGCGATCGTTGCCAATGGTTTGACAATATTCTCGAAACTATATGCTTCGTAATACGCCACATTTGCCAGCAAAAGCCCCCCGAGAAGCAGGGCGATCGCCGCCCAAAAACCAGGCTGGATCTTCTCTTGTTGTGCCTGTTGCTCATAGGGCAGAAAAATGAATTTAGCAAAGGAGATCGCTGTCCCCAGTGCTGCAACGTTCATACCAATCACTTGCCAGGGCAACAGACTTTTCATCGTTAAGACCTTTGCCCCAAAGCCAGATAACAGTGGAAAGCCTGAAATTGAAAAACTGGCAATCACCAGAGCAATCCAGATCGGCGTATAAATGGGTTGATGTTGCAGTTCTTTGAAGTTGCGACTGGGGAGAGCCCCCGTAATTAAAAAGAGGGCTGCTTTGACTAACCCGTGGGTCAGAGCATAGAAGCCGCCAACTTCCGGTGCTGCAAGAATGAAGCCCAATTGGGAAACTGTGTGGAACGCCAGCATTCGCTTCGTATCTTTCTCAAAGACGGCATAGCCCACGCCCAGCAGTGCCGTTCCCACACCAAAGATCCGGATGATGGGGTCAAATTCTTCCACTAGCAGAGCACAGCGTACCAGTGGCAAAACGCCCGCTTTCACCACTACACCTGAGAGCATGGCTGAGACGGGTGCCTCTGATTCAGAATGGGTCAAGGGCAGCCATAAACCCGGTACAAAAATGCCCCCTTTTACCAGCAGTCCCATAAAGATCAGCGCCAGGGCTTCGGGTGGCGCCTCGCGGATACCGACAAACGCAAAGGAATAGTTGGCTTGGTAGACCAGCACTGCGCCCACCAGGTAAAACAGCATGGCAACGTTACTGACAAACAGGTAGCGCAAGCCTACCCAGATGGCTCGATCGGTACGCGGGTAAGCAATCAATAGAAATGCGGCAATGCTGATGACTTCTAGCGCTACGTACAGACTGATAAAATCGGTACAGGCAAAGGCGGCATTGACGCTGCCATGCAGCATGATGATCTGCATATAAAAGAATGCAATCTTACCAGTGTTCCAGCAGTAGCAAATTACGGCTGCTGTGACTAGCGCATTTGTCAGGATGAAGAAACCGCTTAAGGGATCGAGCAGTAAGGTGACGCCAAAGTTATCCAGTAATTGCAGCGTTAGCGGCGGTTGGGTAAACAGCCACAGGGCGTACCCGGTTGACGCGATCGCCACTCCTAACGAGAGGCTGCGAACGTACCGAGGCAGCAAATAACTAATAAACCCGACAAAAAACGGTAGGGCGATCCAGATCATTGTCAGTCTATTCATGGCGCATGATTCTGCTCAATCGCACTCGTTTCCAGCGTTGGATTATCCCGCGCCAACTTCATCACCCCCACTAACATCAGTGCCTGAATCGAAAAGCCGATCACGATCGCCGTTAGAATGACTGCCTGGGGCACCGGATCGGCATATTTCCCCTGATTCGTTGTAGAAAATATGGGAGCGAAGAAGCCCTGGCGCGATGCAATCAGCACGTAATAGGCAATCACCCCCGTACTCATGACATCCATTGCGATGATTTTCATCACCAGATTTCGCTTAAAAACGATGCCGAAAAAGCCGCACAGAATTGTTGCAAAGACACAAGCTTCTAACATGGGAGTTGCTGGGGAGAGAGGGTAACAAGCGAGCAGGATAAGGGGAGAGAAGGGTGCGACCCTTTCCCTCCTCCATCATCTCAAGCTTCACTTACCACTGCTGCCGCTGCTTCCAGTTCTCCACTAGCGGGTGGTTCTTCAGACTGTCCAAACGCTACTCGCAGAAAGGGCGGCGCGAGGAAGGTGGTGAGAATTACCATGATGATGATGGCAGCTTCTAGCGGTTTGTCGAGTACACCACTAGCAGAACCAATCCCGGCAAACACTAGACCGACCTCGCCTCGCGGCACCATCCCGATACCGATCGCCAGTCGATTAATCCCTGGTTGCCCAAACACTGCCCAACCAGTGACAACCTTACCCACGATCGCGATGGCAATCAAAAACACGGCAATCAGTAAACCTGCCCGATTTTCGGGGAGTGCCGGATTGAGGACGCTCAAATCGGCTCTAGCACCCACGGTGACAAAGAAGATCGGAACCAGCAGATCGGCGATCGGTTTCACCAATGCATCCAGTTCGTTGCGGGCATCGGTTTCGTCCAACACCAGACCAGCAGCGAAAGCACCCAAAATGGCTTCCAGGTGAATCGCATTGCCCAAAAAGGCCATGAAAAAGGCAAAAATAAAGGCCGGAATCACAATATTGCCACGGGTTTTGAGCTTATCCACAGCGGCAACAAAGGTCTTGTTGAAGATGCTACCCAGCAAAATAGAACCGATGAGAAAGGCGGTCGCGCTCACAATCAGATAGATGACATTTGTCACATCGATTTCACCCGTCTTGGCGAGACTGGCAACCACTGCCAGCACGATAATGCCCAACACATCGTCAATGATCGCTGCGCCGACAATAATCTGACCTTCCTTGGATTTGAGCCGTCCCAGTTCTGACAAGACTTTGGAGGTGATGCCGATGCTGGTTGCCGTCAGCGCTGCCCCTGCAAAAATTGCTGGAATCGCTGGCACGTTAAACAACATCATTAGCCCAACTGTACCTGCCGCAAACGGGACAGCTACCCCAACGCAAGCAACGATCACTGCCTGAGAACCCACTTCCTTCAGTTGACGTAAATCCGATTCCAGCCCGATTTCAAATAACAGAATGATGACGCCCAGTTCTGCCAGCACCGAAACCACTTCACTCTGCGACTGGAAGACACTGGTCAAAGCGTCTGGTGTTAGCCCATTAAGCCATTGCAGCACCGTCATGACCACTGAATCAGAGGCTTGCATTCCGCTTTCGGGGAAAATTACCAGATGCAGAGCCGATACCCCGACAACAACTCCGGCAACCAGTTCGCCTAAGACAGGAGGAAAATCTAAACGCTTGGAAAGCTCAGCCCCAAATTTGCTGGCAAGGTAAATTACCACCAAACTCAGTAGCACGCCAGACAGCACGATCGGCGCGTGTGCGGCTTCAGCCGTTGCCAGCAGAGGATGTGGGATAAGAAATGGACGTTGGGATAGAGCGATCGTAGGAATTAAAAACATGAGTCGAGCTTTCTAGTAAGAACAGGTTCAAACGAATTTGCTTGGTAGGAACACACAGCAGTTGCCTACCAGCGATAACAATTACACGGCAACACGTTTGCTATACACATGGTCAACCGCTTGATGCAGCGCTTCGGTGCGATCGTCCAAAATGTGTTCTGCTGTGATCAAGTCAAACAACCCCAACCGTTCTAAGCGGCTCTGAATCTTCGGGCTGGCTCCGACCAGATAGAGTTGTAGACCTTTATCATGCGCATCCCGAATCGCATTCTCGATCGCCAGCGAAGCCGTCACCCCTAGCAGTGGCACATCGCTGAGATCCATCACCAGTGCATCAGCCGCCTGCATCGCATTGTGTTCCCGGGCGATCGCCTTCGACAAGCCAAAGATCATCGGACCACTCAAATAAAACAACAGCACCCGACCCGCACCTTTATCCAAAAGCTGCTTGTCTTCCGCGCTGAGTCGCACATCATCATCAGTATCGGTAATTAGCTTCACTTCCCGCCCTTGTAGTTGGCTCAACCGTTCAATCGTCAGGATATTGGCAATAAAGACTCCCACGCCCACCGCCACAATCAGATCGACAAACACCGTCAGCAGCAACACCCCATACATAATCAGGGAGCCCTTGACGGACACTTTATGCGATCGCTTCAAAAAGCTCCAGTCCAAAATATCTAGCCCCACCTTGAGGGCAATCCCTGCCAGCACCGCCATCGGAATCGGTTGCGTATAGCGAGCTGCACCCAGCACCACCACCAGCAAAAGCAGGGCACGAGCAATGCCAGACAGTGCTGATGTAGCGCCCGTCTGGATATTGACCACCGTGCCCATCGTGGCACCAGCACCCGGCAAACCACCGCAAAGACCTGACACAATATTGCCCAGCCCCTGACCAATCAGTTCTTTATCAGATTTGTGCTCTGTGCGAGTGAGGCTATCCGCAATTACCGCCGTTAGTAGGGTGTCAATGCAACCCAGCAGCCCCAGCATCACGCCATCGACCAGCATGGTCGTCAACTGGCCTGCTGTAAACGTCGGCAACTGAAACACTGGCAGACCCATGGGGATTTCCCCCAAATCACCAATCCGCCGAATGTCCACATTCCCGAACACCGTGAGGGAAAGAACCGTGCCGATAATGAGGGCGACCAACTGCGGCGGCACCAGTCGTTTCAGCTTTTTGGGCATGAAGAAAATGATTGCCAGGGTCACGGCTCCTAAGATCAATTCTGGCGGATTAACATTAGCCAACAGTTGAGGCAACGCTGCCACCGTACCCAGTACTCCACCTTTGGGCGGTGCTTGCCCCAAAAACGGTGCAATTTGCAAAATCACCAAAATGACGCCAATCCCCGACATAAAGCCGGAAATGACGCTATAAGGCATGAGCGTAACGTATTTGCCTAACTTGAAAAGGCCAAAGATGATTTGAAACAGTCCCGCCAGCATGACCACGGTAAAAGCCATCGCCAAGCCATTTTCGGGATTGCTGGCAGTGAGACTGGCGACGATCGCTGTCATCACCACGGTCATGGGTCCGGTCGGTTCTGAAATCAGCGTGGGTGTGCCACCAAACAGGGCTGCAAAGAAACCCACGCAAACTGCCCCATACAAGCCCGCGATCGGTCCTGCACCAGAGGCAACTCCGAAGGCGAGGGCAAGGGGTAGCGAAATGATGGCTGCCGTGACCCCACCAAACAGATCGCCGCGTAGATTATTAAAATGGATTTGATTGGTCAGTGCCATTCAGGTGAATCAAATAAATGACTGGAGTAAGAAATCGTGAAGCAGTAAATAATGCAGAATGGGCAAAACATGAAGCTTGCTGAGTTGGCAGCCCTGCTTAAAACATGGCAACGTGCAGAGAAAGCTCGCTTGGCAGTGAAGATGTGTCAGTGCAGTGCAAACAGGATGCTTACACTACAAACCGCAGCTATGTCTTTACAAGCTTTGCCTGCGCCACGCTTGGACTAAACGGAACAACCAACAGGGCAAGGTCTAAAAAAGCCTTGCGTCATTCCTTAGAATACTGAATGAAGGAAATCAATATGGGGCATTGATTTATTAAGTTACTACAAAGTCGCAACTCAACTTCCAAGATGTGCGCTTTCTACCATTGAAAATTCCTTGCCTCTCGATAGAAGCCTTTCGTATAGTTAAGCGTTTAGATGTACATGTGCTGCCAAAAGTAAGGGACCATAAGTGCGCAAAGGGCTGCGTAGGTTTGCTGGTAGGCGATAAAGGTAATAGCAAAGCGATTGTGCAACCGATACCGGTGTTCGGCTTCCTTCGTCAACCCAACCGACAGAGGTTTTAGATTTAATTAGACCCACCGCTTGACAAGCAACGAATCTATCCACGTCATACGAAATTGGTATTAAGACGCTGCATAACGAAGGGTCACTGATGTTGTCGGTTAGGTGAAGCCTTGCAAAACCCAATACAACGGCAACTTGAGTGTTGAACAGCAGCAACTCTTCAAGTTCGCCTAGGTTTGTCAGTGGTGCAATGTCCGTGATCAGATTGTTGTCCAACGAGAGCGATCGCAGCTCCGTCAAATTTTACAGCGGTGCGACATCGACAATCTGGCGTTGCTGAATGAAAGTATGAATCACCATCATCCCCAACCCTTCTCCCCAAGGAGAAGCAGGGCTGATCTATCAGCCGTAGAAAATAGAGAATGGAGAGGTTGTTTCTCAGTATCTGTGGTCGCATGAGCCTGATTGAGCATCTGCAAACGATTCGTGATTTCCGTACGCAACCGGAGTACCCGTTGTGGGTGGTGTTGCTGCTGGTGGTGATGGGCACGATGAGTGGCTGCACAGGCTATCGTCCGCTCGCCGACTTTGTGGCTCGCCATCAAACGGAGTTATTGTCGCTGTTGGACTTACCGAGGCAGCGCCTACCGAGTTTATCGACCCTCCGTCGCATCATGGTACGGGTCAATTTTGAGTCGTTTACACAAGCCTTCAATGCGTGGGCACAAGAGCGCTTTGTCCCAGCACCGGGTGAACACCTGGCGACCGATGGTAAAAGCATCAAAGCCAGTGTGCGCGACTATGACCAAGCCTATCAAGACTTTGTCAGTGTGGTGTCAGCCTTCAGTGTGGCGCAGGGTGTCGTGGTGAGTTTGGCACCCATGCGGAACCATCAAACTAGTGAAATTAAAACCGTTGAAGTGCTGCTCGAAACGCTGCAACTCCAGGGTGTGTGCTTTAGTCTCGATGCCTTGCACACCCAAAAAAACAGTGGCGCAGATTATCCACAGCGGTAATGACTATTTGATCACAGTCAAAGGCAATCAGCCCAAGTTATTGGAGCCGTTGCAGACTCAGTTTGAGCAAGTGCCAGCCCAAAGTGTAGACACGCAAACGGAACAGACCCGTGACCGCCAAACGCAACGCACAGTGAGTGTCTTAGACCAGGTTGCTGACCTTGATCCGCAGTGGGTCGGTGTACAACGGCTCGTGCGAGTGGAGCGGGTCGGCACCAGAGCCAACCGACCGTGGACCGAAACCATGTTCTACATCAGTTCACTGACGCTGGATGCTGCTGGCTTTGCTCAACGCATTCGGCAACATTGGCACATTGAAAATCGCCTCCATTGGGTCAAAGATGTGGTCTTGAAAGAGGATTGCACGCCTTTGTGTGATGGCAATGCCCCAGTGAATTTCGCCATTGTCCGCACCATGGCGCTCAATCTCTTTCGGCAGCATGGCTTTGATTCCATCACCCAGGGCTTACGTCGGCTCGCCCATGACATCCCAACGCTCTTTTCCTTTTTTCGATAGATCAGCCCTGCTTCTCCCACAGGAGAAGGGCTGGGGATGAGGGTAAAAGATCTGTAGCCTTTGCAATTTGATTTGGTCTGAGACGGGGGGCGTAGGGTAGAGCTACTGGCTGGGGGCGTAGGGGCTTCGCCCCCTTTGATCCCGATGTCCTAAGCTCTGTGCCTATAGCTGTAGTTAGTCAAAGGGGTCAACGACGATCGCCCTGCGTCATTTGCCAACTGAGTAAGACGACGGGCAGCAAACCCACCAGTACGATCGCTAGAGCAGGGGCAGCGGCTTCTGCCAAGCGTTCATCAGATGCCAGGTTATAGACACGGATTGCCAGTGTATCAAAGTTGAAGGGACGCACAATCAAGGTGGCTGGCAATTCCTTCATCACATCAACAAACACTAAGATTAAGCCCGTTACTAAACCGCCACGCATGAGTGGCAGATGCACATTTTTTAACGTTGCTATGGTGCCGCAACCGAGGCTACGCGCGGCATCATCCAGGCTCGGCTTGACCCGCTCCAGGCTGGATTCTACGGCACCAAAACCGACTGCTAAAAAGCGCACCAGATAAGCAAACACTAGGGCAGCGATCGTGCCACTCAGCAGCAGCCCAGTTGAAACGCCAAAGGTACTACGGCTCCAGGCATCCACCGCATTGTCAAACTGACCTAATGGTACTAAGACCCCGACGGCAATGACGGCTCCAGGCACGGCATAGCCCAGAGTTGCCACTTGAGTCGCCCAACGGTTGGTAGGACGCAGTCGTTGCCCATACGCCAGCACAATAGACAGCAGTACCGCGATCGCTGCCGTCAGGAGTGCCAGCAACAAGCTATGGCGGGCGAATTCCCAAAAGCCATTACTCGTGTTTTGTACAATTGCCTCACTGGAGCCTGCCGCACTGGGAAAATCAGCATCGGCACGTGAGTCTGTTTCTGCCGCACTGCTGCCTAATCCCATCAACTGCACTAGCACTCCCGCAGGCACTAGAAAGCCCAGGACAATGGGCAACACACATGCGGCGATCGCCGCTCCACTACGCCACCCAGAGAGGGCATAACGCGATACGGCTCGTCCGTGTCCAGCCGTTTGGAAGTAGCGCTGATGTTGCCGCGACAGCCGTTCCAGGGCAATCAAGCCAAACACAAAGAGCAAGAGCAACGCGGCTAACTGCGACGCTGCCAGTCGCTCACCCATCCCAAACCAGGTGCGATAAATGCCTGTGGTAAAGGTGGGAACAGAGAAAAACTCAACGGTGCCAAAGTCATTCAGCGTTTCCATCAGCGCTAGAGACAAACCTGCCACGATCGCCGGACGCGCCAACGGTAAGGCTACTGTCCAGAAACTACGCCAGGGGCTACAACCCAAGTTGCGGCTGGCTTCTAACAAACTACTGGATTGGGTAAGAAATGCCGATCGTGCCAGCAGGTACACATAGGGATATAAAACTAACGTCAGCATCACGATCGCCCCCGGCAGCGATCGCACATTCGGAAACCAGTAATCCTGCACCGTTTGCCAGCCAAACCATTGCCGCAACTGAGTTTGCAGCGGTCCGTAATATTCCAGCAGCTCAGTATACGTGTATGCCAGGATGTAGGCAGGAGCTGCCAGGGGCAGCAGTAACGCTGATTCAAACCACTGTCGTCCCGGAAAGCGACAGAGTGTAACCAACCAGGCGGTGCCTACTCCAATCAACGCAGTGCCACTGCCAACGCCCACCATTAGCCCCAGCGAATTGCCGATATAGGTGCCCAAAACCGTTGTTGCCAGGTGTTGCCAGATCGATCGCGCATCCACAAACGTGCTGCCCAACACAACCCAAATGGGCAGCGATAAGAGCAAGGCAAGCAACAGAGTGCTGATAGTCCAGCCATCCCAGTAAGCCAGTGGAACGCGGGTGCTGGATGATGGCGAAAGGGACGATCGCATAGAGAAAACTCAGTGGAACAACAGCGAGAGAAGTCAACGATCACCTTAGTATAGGGTGAGACTATTGATGATAAATTTCAACTAGATGCCTGATTCTGCCCTTCTACGTCTCGATCGTCTGTTCCAGCAGTTTTCCAGGGCTGCTAGCCCTGCGGTCAACCAGGTTTCCTTGACGCTGAAGCAAGGAGAACTCTTAGGGTTGCTGGGTGCATCAGGCTGTGGCAAGACAACCCTCCTGCGTTTGATTGCTGGGTTTGAGCGTCCTCAGTCGGGAACGATCGCGTTGGCAGGGCAACAGGTTGCAGGCGAAGGTGTGTGGCAACCGCCAGAACGTCGGGATATCGGCATGGTGTTTCAGGACTACGCACTGTTTCCCCACCTTACGGTGGCAAAAAATGTCGCGTTTGGTTTGCGGCAATCACGCCAAAAGCGTTTTTCGGCGAAACAGATCCAGGCATTGACCGCCGAGGCGATCGCCCTGGTTGGCTTAACCGGGCTAGAAACGCGCTATCCCCATCAATTATCAGGTGGGCAGCAGCAGCGGGTAGCGCTGGCGCGTGCCCTGGCTCCTCAACCTGCCCTGGTCTTGCTCGACGAACCCCTGAGCAATCTGGATGTACAGGTGCGGCTGCGGCTGCGTCAGGAGATTCGAGACATTCTCAAAACCAGCCAAACCACTGCCATTTTTGTCACCCATGACCAAGAAGAGGCGCTGTCGATGTGCGATCGCGTGGCAGTGATGCGCCAGGGCACGTTAGAACAAATTGACACGCCCGCAGCGCTCTATCAAACACCCAAGTCTCAATTTGTTGCCGAGTTTGTCACTCAGGCAAATTTTCTACCTGCCCAACGGCATAAAGACGGCTGGTTAACGGAGCTTGGATGGTTTCCAGAACCTAGTTTGCAGGAGAGTGGGTCGCAGGAGGGTAGTTTGCAGGACGATCGCCCGACCCAAAATCATGCCACGGTGATGATTCGTCAGGAAGCGTTGCAGTTGGCAGCCGATGAGAGCAGTAATGTAGTCATTCACGATCGACAGTTTCTAGGACGCGAATACCGCTACTGGCTCATAGCCCCCAGCGGACAAGCCCTCTATGCGCGCACACCCGTCAGCGTAGACTTGCCGATTGGTACGACTGTCCGACTCTCGACTACTAACGCCTCCGTGCAGGTGTTTTCCACCGCCGAGGAATGAGGATCAATTTTGCATTGTCTCAGGTGAAAGCTGTGCGACGGTCATCAACTGCTGCCAATCCCTCACAGCCTCCGGCAAGCGTAGACTCCGCGTACCTTGCTCTGTCCAAATAATATGCAGATAGCCCCTGGGTTGATTGTTTTGGGAAAGACGATAGACCTTCATAGCCGTGTCGTCGTTTAAGTCGAGCGGCTCAAACCGATAGCCTTGAGCTTTAAGCTGCTTTTCTAACGTTTGAGAAACCTGCCGCCCGTTTGTTTCAGAAGACGCATAACAGTCATCAATGCCGTCACAGGCGATCGCGCCCTCTACCTGAAAGACATCTGGGCTAGGTGTAGGAGTGGGTACAGGGCTAGGTGTAGAAGCAGGTGAGGGTCGTAAGGGGGGCGGCTTCTGGCTTACAGGCACCTGCGGAGTCGCAATGAGCAGTTTCTTTGCTGCAAGTATTTTGCGAGAGGGTTTGGGTATTGCGATCGCAGGCTTTGAGGGCTTGAGCGCAGGCGAAACAGCAAGAGGCACTGACAGCTTTGTTAGGGGTACTGTTTTTACTGGAGTTTTCTGAGGTGGTTCAGCCAGTTTGGTGCTGTCCATTGGCAAACTCAAAACCAACCCGTGCAATCCCAGGGAAAGGAGAACCAAAAACCAGAACGACGAGTGTAAGGGCTTCTGAGGACGATTCACAGCCAATCTCAAGCGGGGTTAATACAGTCAGCCATTTAGAAAAAGCGGTCATGGGCGACTGGCTCAAAGCTGCTTGCCTGATTGCGTCGCCCTTACAGGTTACGGGCACAAATAGCACCTTTCAAGACGAGTTCCAGCCATCACCCGAGCAAAAACTTAATGATAAATAGTTGCATCAGTCATCAACAATAAGCGATCGACCCGCTGCCTGTCTAGATTCTTCTGAAACACAGGAGTAACGTTCCACCCGATCAAATGATTCTTGCCGTCAGCGCCGTGTCTTTGCGATCGTGGATTGCGATCGTGCAAAGGATAACGAAGGACGATGGTGAGTTAAATTTAGACCGGGTGCATAACCAACTTAATCAAGGTGCAATCATGGATAGTGGTTTAGATGACCAGCAATCACAGCAGCTTCTCTCCCTGATCAACGGCTTAGAAGCGCTGATCGCGGACACAGGTCAGGAGGGCGCAGAAGCGGTTTTAGACGAACTGTATGTACTTCTAACCAAAATCTACGATCAGTTTCCAGAGCTGGATACAGACGAAGTGTAAGAATTGTTTGAATGTCGGGCGTTTGAAACTGCGACGACAGAAACTAAAGTCCACCAACGCGGACTAGCAGAAGCTTAGGTTTCTATAGCCATAGCCGCAGTTTATAGTCCTGCGGCTATGGCTGAGTGCCTTTCACTCGCTTCATGATGGCAAACTATCCGCCTGAGGACATGGCAGCACGCGGGTGACGGACGATCGCCCAGTTAGCACTAACCTTGTCGGGTGAATAAAAGCTTCATTCCCCGCTCATTCTGCTACTTTTGAGCAAGCGCTTTCTGCACGCCCATCGGAGGTTTTTTAAACGATGATTCAGGTCACCCAGGCACCACAGGGTTCCGTTTTAGTCCAGCAACAGTTCACCATTTCTGGCATTGCTTCGCCTAGTTATGCTGGTCGTACCCTGTCGTTGACCGTAGATAATCAATACAACGCAAAGGGACCCGCGATCGATATAGATGGCAACTGGACGATTGGGTTTCTCTTTCAACAGGCTGGTAGTCGCCGTTTAAAGATTGCGATCGACAATGAAAGTGCTGAAGTTGTCGTGCAGGTTATAGCAACACCCGCACCACCAGCCAATCGGTTGCGTTTTGTTACAGTGCCCCAGCCGCTGATCGTTGGTCAGGCTTATGTCCTTACGGGTGACGCAGACGGCTATGCTAATGGCGCTCAACTTTTGCTACGTGCTGACCAAAAGTATGAGCTAGCCCGTCCTACGGTACAAGTTGGCAAATGGCAGGCAGTCGTTGGCTTTAATCAGCCCGGTAGCCGCCTACTCGAAGTCATTGGGACGGGGCAGGATCGGGCGCAAACGACTGTCACGATCACAGGCGTTACTCCACCCCGACTACCCAGAGTGAGCTTTACGAACCTGCCGCAAGGAGTGAAGACAGAAAAGCTGATCGTCTTGCAGGGTGGTGCAGAGGGCTACAGCGATGGCGCAGAGTTAGTGCTTAGAGCCGACCAACGGGCAGAACTAGCGCGTCCAAAGGTGCAAGCAGGCAGATGGCAGGCAACCGTTCTTTTTCATCAATCAGGCAAGCGGTTGATCGAAATCATTGGCTCTGAACAAGACCGTGCTCAAATCACCCTGGATATACAGGCAACCCCAGCGTCATTGACGCTCTTTCCACGGACTGCCTGGACAACTCAGGCAACCCCAACGTCATTGCCAGACCTTCAGCCCAAACGAATCACGCTTCACCATACAACCTTTCCTGCCTTGGCGGTAAGCGCCTCACAAGCGCAAGAAGTTGCCCGTATGCAGTCGCTTTGGAGCAGCCACGTTAATGGCAATGGCTGGAGTGATCTTGGCTATCATTACATCATCATGCCGAGCGGTAGAATCTATGTCGGTCGATCGGAACGTAAGCGCGGTTCCCATGACGTAATCAACGATGGGCTAGGAGTTGCGTTTGATGGCTTGTATACATCAGCAACCATCTCAAACCAGCAATTCCAGTCTGCGATCGCCCTTTGCACCCAACTGTGTCAGCGTTATGGTTTCAAAGATCCTGTTACGCCCGTCCCTACACCGACATACGACTTTGGTATTCAAAACCTACCCTTGATTTGCGGTCATCGCGATCGGGTTGCCACCGCTTGCCCTGGTACAGATGGCGGTAGAACCGTTCGATTGGCAGAAATTCGTCAGACAGTCAAAACAAAACTGTAGACACATATACATGTACCTACAGTGCAGAAATTTAACGTCAACGTAGCGGAGTTTGCTCTTAACCCTCATCTGAACTGAAGAGTTCTGTCCTCTACTAAGTCCTAAAAGAATCAGGTATAAGCAATGAGGAAGTGTTTAGGAACCAACGTGTACCGTGGGTGGGGAGAAACGGTTGTAGCACTGTCTTTTCATACAAGAAGGCTAGGCATGAGATGGTTATTTGCTGTAAGCAGGATGGCTATACAACTCTACGATTTAAGTCAAAAGCCATGCTGATTAACGAATGCTAAATGATGCCAGGACCTTTGCGGGATGGTTCATCGGTTGTTTCCTCGTCCTTTCTTGCGTCACCCGGAGTTTCGTAATACATTTCGGGTTCAACCGCGTAGTTATTCAGCAGACCTTCCTTATCAACCGTGTAACCGCCCTCGGTATGCACGCTATCCGAATTGTCTTCGGTTGGATGCGTCTTGAAGCTTGCGCCTTCTCTTTCTTTACGAGCCGCCGTCTCAGCCGGAATAATACCTCGATCGTAAGAGTCTTCCTGCACGCGATCGGACGTATCTTTAGGGTTACCCATAATGTTCTCCTTTTATGTTGAATCGTTGCTTCATCAACATACCCTGCTATAAACGTATACTCCACTACCGTTAGTATTGGATAAAGACCGCAAAAAATTATCTCTTGAGAGAGATGTAGGCATTGTTGCTTACTTATCTTTGCCACTTCACGCTCTACACTGGAGGCGCACTCCTGCCTGCCGTTAACACTGAGAGCCGTTGAATCTTGCTGCCTCTTCTGTACTGTCGCGATCGTGAACGGTTTCTGTGATGAAAGTTGCTCTCATTCATGACTATTTGCGAGAGTATGGCGAGGCAGAGCGCATCTTGCGAGTGCTGCATCAGATGTATCCCGATGCTCCTGTCTATACTGCGTTTATCGACCGAAAGCGACTGGGAGAGGCGATCGCGCTCTTTGATGGGTGGGATCTTCGCACTGCACCCTCGCAACACTTACCGGGTATTACCCGCTACTACCAGACGTTGAGAGTGTTGCAGCCTTACTGCTGGGAAGCTGTGGACTTATCGACATACGATCTGGTGCTTTCCTCATCAGGGCACTATTTCAGCAAAGCTGTATTGACCCGCGCCGAAACGTTGCATATTAGCTACTGCCATACCCCACCACGTGACCTTTGGGATGCCTCACAGACGGTTGGTCATCGCCACTGGTATCAGCAATGGATGCAGACGCACCTCCGGCAATATGACTTTTATGCGTCTCAGCGAGTCGATCGCTTTATCACAAATTCTGAAGTCGTGGCGCGGCGCATTCGCAAGTTTTATCGTCGATCGGCGGCTGTCATTCCGCCACCTGTCAACATTCGAGGCAGTGGTGAAGCGGGCAACGACTATTATCTTTACGTTGGAGCCTTGACCCCACAGCAGCAAGTCGATCTTGCTATAGCAGCCTGCACTCAAAGCGATCGTCCCCTCTGGATCATTGGCACTGGCAGCGAGAGAACACGGCTGGAGCAGCTTGCAGGGCAAAATGTCCGGTTCCTCGGCGATGTGCCGGACGAGGCAATGACCGATCTTTACGCACATGCCAAAGCACTACTCATTCCCTGCCCAACGGCTGACTTTGGGTTTGTGGCTGTCGAAGCGATGGGGCACGGCGTTCCTGTAATTGCCTCAGCCTTAAGCGGCATACGCGAAGTTATTTTGAACGATCGCACGGGGTTGCTGTTCGCGCAGCCCACTGTGGAGAGCCTTTGTCGTGCGATCGCCCAATTTGAAGGACGGCGGTTTTCGTCGCAAGCCTGTATCGAACGCGCACGCGAATTTGCCGAACCCGTCTTTGTCTCCAGACTGGAGTGGTTGATTGCTCAGGCGATCGACGACCACAAAGCACCGCTGACTCAAGAAACGTCTTCCACACAATCGTCTAGCTTTTAAGTTGCCAAACACAATTAGGAATGAGAATTATAGCTATCGCCACAGCACTTAGGACATTGGGATCAAAGGGGGTGTGGGGGCTTCGCCCCCAGCCAGGGGTTCTACCCCTGCACCCCGTCCTAACCAGTATGGCTACGGCTATAAATAAGATTGGATTTTGTAGGATGTGTGAGGCAAGAGCCGTCACGCATCGTCTCCGGGGCTTTTGATGCGTGACGCTGCGCTTTTCTGCTCTGCCGGAACGGCTTTACACAGCCGACGCAAAGATTCGGTTTGATTAGATCCACAATTCTTAGCGCTGATAAGTGGAGCAAGTTACTGTGTACTCACGATCGCCTGCCCCTTGCTGTTGCTCGAACGTAAACAACCCTTGACCGGAGCATAAACCAACTCTAAGGTGGCATTTGCAAGCCTGCCCAATGATCCCTGCCAGCAGGGTCAACGAATGAGAGTGATGGACTGGTTAATTCGTGGCTTACCAAACCGTTCCCAGGCGTTGCCACCTCTTAGAAAAAGTTCCATCCAGCGTAGCGGCTCTCCTCCCGTCGGTGCTGACCAACCAGAACTACCGGGGGCAAAGGCAAGGGTACCTTCAGCGACCTTAAAACTGCCGTCTGAGTAGATGGCATCACTCACGACATCGCCAATGCGAATCACTAGCTTGGTTTCAGGTTCCACATGCAGCGTGTGTGCTGGAATAGTAGTTTTGATGTTGCCGTAGCCATCGATCCAGGCAACGCGATCGAGGGGAACATCGGGGATTTGTGCGGGTTTTAAGGGGTCTCCTAAAAGGCTGAAGTCTCCTTGAGCAATGGCAGCCGCAGCAACTGGAAAGACATCACGGGAGCGAAATTGCGAACCACCACGCGAGACATTGACTGTTTGCAAGACCTGAGCCTGGTCTTTGATGAAGGAAAGGGTATGGCCCGCGTTTACACCGACGACTTTGACATCGTGCGGCAAGAGCGCATAGGTAAGACCTTCGCCTTCATTATTCTGTCGGGCTTCGGGGTCGTCCTGTCGCGGGGCGCAGTTGTGATAAAACAACCGTTGACCAGAACCAGGGTTGAGACCCAGTTGCGCTAGCCAGAAACCCGTTGCCAGGGTGCTAAAGGGTGGTACTGAAAGAGTTTGTATCTGCGCGTGCGGTAGAGCCATCAGAAGACGTTGCGTGACCTCAGCAAAGGCTGGATCACCTGTCCCATAATCGGCAATGATGTAAATGAACATTCAGTGCTTCCTGCGAAAGGTGTCAACGGCGATCGGACCGCAGAGTATGACTAATTAGAATTTCTTTCACCAGCAGTCTAAGCGCGATCGCAACCCTATGCAAGTTGCTCGGAAAACAATTGTCCGTTAAACCTTTGTTTGTCCAATTTAAACCTTTAGTTGCCTCTAACTTTGACTTACCCCTCTACCGTTAGGATGTGTGTTCTAGCACAAAGGCGCAGGAGGGGTTGTATGAATACGATGCCGTGCTCTGGTTGCATGACGTAGAAGTGCAACGGATACCAGGGACGACGGCTAAAGGCTAATTTTTTGTCCTTTCGTTGCCTATCTCTTCGTCTTTAGACCTTCCAAAGGCTAAGATTGCGGCATCGTTGGAAAGTGTGTCGGTATGAGGCTAATCACGAAAATAACGGCGGGTGTGTTGTTAGGCATTGGAGTGCCGATCACTCTTTGGGCTGTGACCGATGTCGTAAATCCCCAGTCAACAGATAGAGAAGGGGCAGTGGCAGCACTCTGCTTTTTTGGCATACCACCTAGCGCGTTAGGTGGTTGGCTAGTTTTAGGCGGACGACGTAAAAGCAAGCAAGAAGAACACGATCGCCTTCAGTCCACATTCTTCAAGTTACTCAAACAAGGTAACGGACGCATCACGGCTCTGGGCTTTGCGATGGAGACAGGGCTGACTGGGGCGATGGCAAAAGCCTATCTAGATGAACGCGCCGAAGAATTTGTTGCCAACTTTGATGTAGACGAGGAAGGCAATATGTCGTACCGCTTCAATCTCGAAGGCGTTAGCCTTCCGAAGAGCGGCGGTAAGGTACAACCAAGATCAAGCCTGCTCCAACAACAGCAGTTGGTCGTTGGACAGCCACTCTCTGCCCAGGGTAACTTTGATGTCATTTTAGAAGCTGTACCTGGCGTTCACAAAATTGCTGCCATTAAGCTTGTGCGGGAACTGACTGGGCTGGGACTCAAGGAAGCAAAAGATCTGGTGGAAGCTGCACCCATGCCCCTTGCCACAGGTGTAAGTGAGACGATCGCCCAACAACTTAAAAAATCATTGGAGGCGATCGGCGCACTCGTTATGATCATCGAAAATTAGGTTCTAGCAAACAATTAGCTTTTTCAACAAAGAGGCTTTGGCTTCACCGTCATCCAATGCCAGAACTCTAATTGTGATTGGTTTTTAGCTACTTGCTGAGGTTTGACATGCTGTTAACGCGCCTTTTTCTGACCGTTGCTGCCCTTCTTGCCGGTTTAGCCGTTGCAGCAGGAGCCTTTGCCTCTCATGCCTTGAAGGAACGCTTAACCGAACGGGCGCTGGAAATTTTTGAGACTGCTGCTCGCTACCAGATGTATCACGCATTGGCACTGTTTTTAGTTGCGATATTGCTGAGTCGAGCCGAAACGATCGCGCCCACGTTGAGTATCGCAGGCTATGCGTTTATTACGGGCATTATCATCTTCTCGGGTAGCCTTTATGCACTTAGCCTTACGGATATCAAGTGGCTGGGTGCCCTTACGCCCCTGGGTGGTGTCGCATTTCTAGTCGGTTGGGGCTGTGTCGCGATCGCTGCCTGGAGTTTTAAGTAAGATTCGACCCATCTAAGCCTTACCTTTAGCTTGCTAGCTTTTCGCCTTAAGCGTTGACTCTCCCTCAATTGACGGAGTCAAGACTGATCCCGCAGATGGAGAAAGAAAGCAAGAAAGCTTTCTAACCTTTAGCAAGTCAACAACAGCTAAACCAATCTTACTGGAGCCAGTATAGCTACCTAAAATTCCCGTTGAACCTCCGTCGTAAGCTGGGTGTAAACTTCTGGGAAAGCACGGCTAGCTGTTGAACGATCGCAACATAATTCGTCTCAACTGAGGCTCAAAGGAAATACTGATGGACAGACATAACTCTAGGACTCTACTGCTCAGAATGGCTGGTTTTTTGGGCGCTGCTGGTCTAAGCGCTTTAATTAGTCTTCCTGCACTTTCACAGCAAACTCCTACTGACCCTCGCTCAAACGTACCCTCCGCAGCCGAACCAAAGAATCCTGGTAGCCGTGATGCAGGTACAACTACAGGTGGTGAAGATTTGAACCGAGTACCTGGCACACCTGCTGGTTCTGGCTCAGCTTCAGGCGTAGACACCACGAATCGTATGGAGCGGCAAGGACAACGAGTCCAGCAGCCGATGAATGCAACACCGCGCAGCACTAACCAACCTGTGAATCAGCCTGGAGCCACGACTGGCGGTGAGTCAATTCAGCGGGTAGAGCAAAGCAGTGATTCGATGCAGCAGCGGCGGCAAGAACAAAGAATGCAGCAGCCGATGAATGCAACACCGCGCAGTACTAACCAACCTGTGAACCAGCCTGGAGCCACGACTGGCGGTGAGTCAATTCAGCGGGTAGAGCAAAGCAGTGATTCGATGCAGCAGCGGCGGCAAGAACAAAGAATGCAGCAGCCGATGAATGCAACACCGCGCAGTACTAACCAACCTGTGAACCAGCCTGGAGCCACGACTGGCGGTGAGTCAATTCAGCGGGTAGAGCAAAGCAGTGATTCGATGCAGCAGCGGCGGCAAGAACAAAGGATGCAGCAGCCGATGAATGCAACACCGCGCAGCACTAACCAGCCTGCGAACCAGCCTGGAGCCACGACTGGCGGTGAGTCAATTCAGCGGGTTGAACAAAACAGTGATTCGATGCAGCAACAACCGGGACAAGGAGTTTATCCACGTACCAACGCAGCACCGCGTAGCACTACTCAACCTGCAACGCAGTCTGGGGTAACCACAGGCGGCGAGTCAATTCAGCGGGTAGAGCAAAACAGTGGTTCAATGCAGCAGCGCACTCAAACCACCCCCCAGAGCGATCGCCCCTCTCAGTCACAACAGAGTCCACAATCTGACAGCACCACAGATTTTAATACCGCTCCTCAGAGCAATACTCAGTCAGAATCGCCTGGCAACAGCGTACGTGCCCTCTGGTAAAGGCTCCTAGCGCTTTGAGATCGAAGGGGAAGATAAGTGTAGGAATAATTTGCCCTCATTCCTCTCCCTCCGATCGTTGGAAAAGCAATCGCAAGGATGTCCTTTCCCCGTTAGGCGATCGCTCAAGGCGTAGGCTGGCTTCCTAGATGGGGAAACAGCGTGAACTAGTTTTTGGGGCGTTGCTGAATGCAAGTATGATTTACCCTCATCCCCTTTCTTGAATGCCCTTCAGGCTATACCCTTCTTTCAAAGGAGAAGGGCGCGAGGAGTCCTGTGCCCTCTCCTTTGGGGCTACCGTGTCTACACAAGTGATCTGCTCTAGCCCAGGCTGGGCTTGATCCTCCCTCACCCTCCTTTTGAAGGAGGGTGAGGGAGCGGCAGTCCCCCTTTTGAAGGGGGATGCAGGGGGATCGAATCGGATTTTCCCTAGTCGAGGCGCTTTGTGTAGACACAGTAGCCTTTGGGGAGAGGGCTAGGGTGTAGCTTGCTTCCCGCAGGGTGGGCAACTTTTGGCATTCGTCCCTCGATTCAGCAACGCCGTTTGCTGCTCAGTTGGATGAGTAGAAACTTACCGATCGCCGTTTCCCCTCCTAAACAAAGCGTAAAAGTCTATGTAGCGTTGAGCTGTTAGCGACGTGAATCAATTGTTAAAGGTACGACTGATCGTATAATTTCGTTGCGATCGGTTGCACCTAAACGTTTTGCCACAGCTTCAGTGTGGGTGGATGATAGTGCTATTGGTCTGGTAGCTACGGCACCCCAACGGTCAACTAATGTTTGTAAAAGTTTGTCTTGTTGCTGACGGAGATCGTCGAGGTCGGTGCCACGATTGATGATGGTAAACCAGACAAGTCCACGATCGCGGGTCGGCACTACACCAGCTAACGCACTAACATCATTCAGCGTACCTGTTTTGACTACTGCCGCTTGTGGCAAACTGCGGTAATCGATTGTGCCCTGATCAATGCCTGCAATCGGAAATAAGTCTGCGATCGTCAGGCTGCGAAATTGCAAATAGCGCTGAATTGCGACAAACATGGCGCAAACGGCTCTAGGTGAGATTTTGTTTTCGGTGCCTAAACCGGAGCCATTTTTCAACCGAATTTCGTTTAACGGTATACCCGACGCGATTGCTGCCTGCTGTGCCACTAGCGTTGCACCACCCATTGAGTAGGCAAGCGAATCGGCAATGACATTATTGCTGTAAATATTCATCAGCTTGAGAATGTCGGTTAGAGGCAGCGAACGGTGCCGCACCAGCAAAAGTTGTTTAGGAAGAAAATCGGTGCCGTAGGTAATGACCTGAACCGTGCCAGCGATCGCAATCTGTGGGCGTGGTGTTCCGGGCGGCAGTTGTTGGTATTGGGCGACTACTTCATCAGACCAATCTTTGGCATTCAGTGCTTGCTTGAAAAGCGCCCCTGCGGTTTGCGGTTTAGTTTCAAAGTTCATCGCAAAGTTGCCCGTTAGCACCAGATTGCCTGTCACTTTAGTAAGACCAAGCTGATTCAGTGCATTGCCTAACGCGATCGCCTCCTCCCAGACCAGTAGCGGATCGCCACTCCCCTGCACAACTAAATCTCCTTGCAACACCCCATTTTCGATCGGACCCGTTGCACTAATGAGCGTCTCGAATTGATGTTCGGGCTCCCAGGTTTGCAGCGCTGCGAGGGAGGTGGCAACTTTAGTGAGCGAAGCCGCTGGAAGCGGTGTTGTACCCTGATTGCTGGCAAGAAACTGAGAGCCAGTTTGCAGCCAAATGCCTTGTGTTGACTCCGGTAAGCCTTTGCGGTTGAGCGTCGCCAGGTACTGCTGGAGTGTTGTCTGCGTTGCTGCATTGGGTTCTCCCGACTGCACGCTCCAGGGTGTATCTTGCCAAGCAGATATACCTGCGACAGCGGTATTGTCAGCCTGAGCAGGGCGAGTAAATCCTCCTGTGTTCAGCCAGAGCGATATAAGTCCAGAGCTAAATAATTCCAGCAATTTCTGTGTCTCCCACTATGCCAAAGACGATACGGTGTGGATAGAGTGAGCTGATTCGATTGCTAAACGTAATCCTGGATCAGCTCTCAGTCTTCTACAAACAATGTGCTGGTTAGCAAGCTGCCGCCCTCTCTGCTCTAAGAGCTAACTACTCTAAAAGCTAACCACTTGAATTACTATTCATTCATCCTTTCGTACTGCCAGCGATCGTTCTAAATAGAATGAATATAGAGGCTTTTACCATAACAGGATGACTAAATCCGATCAAAATCAGTTTTTACGCTTGCTGCCGCTGGTGGTTGGCGGACTGTCAGGTTGCTTGCTCTTGGCAAATCGACTGCTGACCGAGGATCTAACCAACTCTCAATCCAGATCGGATGCATTAGGCATCATTGTCAGTGCCGTCCTGATTCTAACGGGTTTGCTATGGCAACAGGCGCAACCCCGCACGCCCGATCGCGTCGATCTGATCGGTGACGAAGGCTTTGAACTTGATCCAGCGTTACCAGATGCACTCAAAACTGAGCTTGCCTGGGCATCACACCTGCTGCTGACCAACACAGTAACGCGATCGCTCACCATCTGGTACGACGGCAAAATTTTGTTGCGACGCGGCATCCTGTCAGCCAAGCGGGACGTTATCCCTGGACCCATCTTGCAGCGAGTGCTGGAAAAGCAAACACCCGTTTATTTAGTAGCGCTTAAAGTCTACCCTGGACGCATTGAGTTTGATTATCTACCTGAAAACACTCAGGGCGTGATCTGCCAACCCCTTGGTCAGCGCGGCGCTATGATCCTGGGCGCAAATGCTCCACGTAGCTATACTCGCCAGGACGAAAAATGGATCAGTGCGATCGCGGACAAGCTAGAAAACACGCTACTTCAGTCTCTAGAAGTTGAGAAGGCTAAAGGCTGAAGGCTAAAGTATAGCTATCGCCACAGAGCTTAGGACATTGGAATCAAAGGGGGTGTGGGGGCTTCGCCCCCAGCCAGGGGTTCTACCCCTGCACCCCGTCCTAACTAGTATGGCTACGGCTATAACTTAAAGCTCTTACTTCCATTCCCCATTCCCTACTCCCCACTTTCCTCAATGCTTGCTCTTTACTGGCTACTCGTTGCGCTCATGGTCGTTGGCATTATTGGTGCCGTTGTGCCTGCAATTCCTGGCATTAGCTTAATTGCGATCGCGATTTTTATTTGGGGTTTGGTGAACGGTTTTAGTAGCGTTGGTCTGTCGCTAGCGATCGCGATCGTGTTTCTAGTCGTTGGGATTGGTGTGGATTTTTTGGCAACTTACTACGGCGCAAAGAAAGCAGGCGCAAGCAAATGGGGGCAGATTGGTGCTGTGGTTGGTCTGGTCGTCGGCATTCTGGGGCTGCTGCCTGCCTTGCCGATCGGGGGTCCCATCCTGGGCATTTTGATTGGACCGATCCTGGGCGCGATCGTGGGTGAATATATTTATTGTCGGGATCTGAAGCTGGCAGCCAAAGCCGCGCTCGGTATCGTGGTTGGTTCGCTGGTTGGCAATTTGATCCAGGGACTTCTGGCGATCGTGACGGTCGGTGTTTTTCTGTGGACAACCTTTCCCGCTGCTGGTTAAGCCTGCCCAAAAAAGAGAATGTGCTGTTGAGGCAAGGTTTCCTTTGTTTCTAGCCAGGTCAAGCCAACGGCTGCCATTTCGCTGCGAACCTGCCGCTGGGTCATTTTGTGCAGAGGCTTAATCGCAATCAAGGGATTCTCGCCACGATATTCGACGAGGACCACACGCCCGTTGGGTTTGAGCGCCTGGGCGATCGCCTGCATCATTTCTCTGGGGTGGTCAAATTCGTGGTAGGCATCCACCATGAGCGCCAGGTCGATCGATCCAGCCTGCAAATTGGGATTCGTGATGCTGCCCAGCACTGGCTCTACATTAGTAACGTTCTTTTCCTGCTTGAGTCCTTCGACTAGCTCCAGCATCTCTGGCTGTATATCCACTGCCAGCACTTTTCCCTGAGGCACTAGCGCACTCATACGGAAGCTGAAATAGCCCGTGCCTGCACCAATGTCAGCGACAACATCCGTTGGTTTAAGGTCAAGGGCTTTGATCAGTGCTTGAGGTTGTTCTTCCCGTTCGCGGCTGGGGCGCTCTAACCAGCCAGCGCCGAGATGCCCCATCACTTGCGCGATTTCTCTATTCATGTAGAATTTGCCAATGCCGTCCCTGCTAGGCGATCGCTGTTGGTAAACGGCATCGGCACTAGTCGTCGTTGTTGCAGGCAAAGCTTGGCAACCTGCCATCAAGAGAGTGAAGCCGATCAGCAGGATCAGCACACCATTTAACCAGCGAGATTGCCAACGATGATTCATAAACGTGTTCAAATTAGCCTGTATTCCGCATTCCGGCAGCGATGCCGTTGATGGTCAGGAGGGCACCCCGCAGCAGTTCGCCTTTGCTGTAGCGCGATCGCACAACACCCGTCACTGCTTCCGTATTATGCTGCCGCAGCCGTTTCAGCAGCGAAACTTGCAGAAAGCCAAGGGGCACGATCGTGCCATTACGCAACTGCACCGATCGCTGCAAATCAGGATCACCATCCAGCAAACGCTTGTGCCCCGTAATAGCAAGCACCATCTCGCGGGTTAGATGGTATTCGTTGGAAATTTGCTCAAACACTGGCTCTAGTCGCGCTTTGTCTTCTGGCTTGGCAAGTTCGTGAACGTAATGTCCAGCAATTTGCAGATCGACTTTAGAGAGCGTCATTTCGACTTTGGAAATTGCCATTTTAAAGAACTGCCACTTGAAGTAGAAATAGCGCAAGAGCTTCAAATGTTCTTCAGGTTCTTCAGCCAAAAAGTCGTTTAGCGCCGTGCCCATGCCATACCAGGCAGGCAGTAGAAAGCGGCTTTGTGTCCAGCTAAACACCCACGGAATGGCTCGTAGACCGCTGAGATCTTTTTTGCCGCCACCGCGCCGCGCCGGACGAGAGCTAATTTGAAGCTGGCTGATTTCTTCGATCGGCGTGACCTGTAAAAAGAAATCCAGAAAATCCGGCTGTTCGTAGATGAGGGCACGGTAATGGCTGCGCGATCGTGCTGCCAGTTCCTCCATAATTTCGTGCCAGGGCTGGATATCATCAAACCCAGTACGTAATAAGCTGCCCTGAATCACGGCTGTTGTGACGGTTTCCAGGTTGTACAGTGCTAGTTCCGGCAACGAGTATTTTGAAGCCAGTACCTCACCCTGCTCGGTAATTTTGATGCGTCCATTCACGCTCCGACCGGGCTGTGCCAGGATTGCTTCGTAGGCAGGTCCACCACCGCGACCAACCGAGCCGCCCCGACCGTGAAAGATGCGGAGTGACACACCGTACTGCTCCGCCACCGTCTGTAAGGCTTGTTGTGCCTTATGGATTTCCCAACTACTGCTTAAGAAGCCAGAGTCTTTATTGCTGTCGGAGTAGCCCAGCATGACCTCCTGGAGCGATGGTGCTTGTGCTTCTAGCTGGGCATAGCCACCCGCTAACACGGCTCGATAGAGGGGCAACTCAAACAGATGCTTCAGCACGGATGGCGCTTTAAGCAGATCCTCCACCGTCTCAAACAGGGGCACCACATGTAGGGCACTTGTGCCAGTCGCGGGATCGTACAATCCAGCTTCCTTCGCTAAAAGCAGCACCTCCAGCAGATCGCTCACCTCATGACTCATGCTAATCACGTAGGTGTTGCAAATGTCGGTACCAAACTCCTGCTGAAGCCGCCGCACCATACGAAAGGTTTCGACTGCTTCGCGCGCTTTATCGGAGAAGTTCAACTCGGTAGGGATCAGGGGTCGGCGGGTCTGTAGCTCGGTCGTTAGCCAGAGCGTCCGCTCATATTCTGTGAGCTCGTTGTATGGCTTAGCCAGCAGTTGGAGGTAGTCAGCAATTTCACCAATAGTGTCCGAGTGGCGCGTACTTTCCTGCCGTACGTCTAAATGTGCCAGTGTAAAGCCGTAGATTTCGACCTGGCAGATCAATGTTTCCAGATCACGACAGCTTAAACCGGTTTCGGTCAGGCTCCGCTCAATAAGGCGTAGTTCTGCTAGAAAGGCTGCGCCAGAGGCATAGATAGTGTTGGGGTTAGAGTCGGGGGCATCACCGCGCAGGCAATCGCTCTTGTTGATAATGGCGTTGCGATCGCGCGTATTTTCCAGGCGCTTCTGAATGTACGACAGCTTGAGCCGATAGGGTTCCTGCCGATAGCGAATTGCCAATTGGTCATAGACCGCAGGCATTTGGAGTTGATCTTGCTCCAATGATTCCAGCAGATCAGGCAAGACATCGCTCCAATGCAGCGATAAACTGAGCAAGTCCTTAAGCCGATGCACGGATTGGATGTATTTTTCGATGACCATGCCACGCTGATAGCACGCCGTCTGCCAGGTGATTTGCGGTGTGACTGAGGGATTACCATCGCGATCGGATCCCACCCACGAGCCAAACTTGCAGAAGTTGTTGCTCGGTGGTTGCATAGATGGAAACGAAGCGTGCAGCGCTTGCTTAAAGCGTTGATAAAGCTGGGGAATCGCATCAAACAGCACTTCTTGAAAGTAGTGCAGCGTGTAGTCCACTTCATCCAGTACCGTTGGCTTGAATTGATGCAACTCGTCAGTACGCCACCAGAGGCGAATTTCTTCCGTCAACTGTTCGCGTAAGACCTCTGCTTCCCAGGACGCAGCCGGAAGCCCCTGAGCATTAAGCCGATCTTCTACCTGGTCAAGCTGTCGTAGGATGCGTGCAATCCGACGCTGCTTGTCGCGAATGGTATGCCGCACGATTTCAGTCGGATGGGCGGTAAAAACCAACCGAATATCCAACTGATTGATGAGATTTTGGACGTGCTGCGGCGGCACATTGAGGCTACGAAGCTTGGGAAAGAGCCAGTGAAACGTACCCATCTCTCTACGCGCTTCTGGATCTTGCAGGCTTTTTTCCAGCAGATCTGCTTCGAGCCTGCCCGTTGGTGTTGACGATTCGCCGTGAGAGCCAGGATAGCCCGCGATCGTCTTATTTTGCTCGACTGCCACCGACGACGCAGTATCGCGTGAGGCTCGGTATTGCTGCTGCTGATCACGCTGCTCGTAATGCTGCTCCACAATATTGATGAGTTGGAAGTAGAGCGCAAAGGCACGCGCCGCCCGGATTGCCTCGTTAAGGTCTAACCGCTCTACCACTTGTAAGACTTCTGACTCTAAAAAGCTGGGTGCTTGTCCGTCTGGTGAACAGAGATCTCGCAACTGGTTCAGCAGATCGACTAATTCCTGCCCACACTCCTCTTGCAGCACAAATGCCCACAGATCTTCAACAATCTTGAGTCGATGCCGCAAAAACAAATCAGAGGTAGAAGTCACAGCCATAGCCTCGGATACTCTGGACTCGATCGCTGTTCCAGAGTTCAATCCATCATCTGACGAAGGTCGTGTCGAACTCATGAGGCTGCTCTTGTCAAAGATATTTCAATAATTCTATGGGGTAATCCTCAATTTTGTAGTTGCGGGAGCCACCAATTTATTTTTTGAGTCAAGAAAACATTAAGGAGCAACGTTGTCATCCGGATTCGTAGCAGTAGCGGTGGGGAAGTGAAGCACCGGCAGACGATCGCCCCGAAAAATTTCTTCGCTAAACACACTTAGCTCGTAGACTGCTTTCGTTAATGCTTTACCACCCACAAGGGCCAGCAACACAGGTGCAGTAGCAAGACTCAGCAAAAAGGTCGGTGTCACGAAAGGTACTGTATTGACGTTGTCTTGAGTGTTGCTGTGATCCGTAGGCATATTTTTTTCGGATTTCTCAGATGATGACATGATCAAAGCTCGTAAGGTTTAGGAAAAAGGCGTTTGGCTGATATGTGATTGGCGATGATAGCGATCGATTGCTGTGGAGACATAGATTCGGTGACTCTGTCAGCTTTACGGCAACGTAGCCGTTATGATGGTGCAAACTTGCTTGCTGAAGTAGGCAGCGCTGACAGCCTGGTACTTAGCCCTAGAGGTTTCGATCGGCTCTACATGTTTAGATCTTTAGATCTAGAGTTACATAGAAACTGCGTCAGATCCCCAGGTGTGTGTTATCTGTATGAGGCAAAATGACTGCATGAGGCAAGCGGTCTGAAACTTGATGTCTTCACTCTAGATTTCATCGCTACTGTCTTGAACTTGAATCGCACTCTTTAATCGCAACTGTAATAAGGCACTCATGCTGGATGTACCTGGACAGAATCCTTCCTCCCCTCGGGAAAAACGCTCTTTAAGAGTGGGCGGCACTTCGCTAAACGGCTGGATACAGCAGCAGTTGGGCACCTCCGACGTGCAGGTAAAGAGTAGACTGCGTGGTAATACACTTCATCTTCTCTTAGAAGGAAATTCTTGTCCGACCAGTGCTGTAGTCATCCCAAAACTTGTACAGGCTCTCTCGGTAGAAGTGCTGGTCGATCGACTACCACCTGACTCTCCACCAGTCTACCGCGTTGTTGTTTATGGGCGCTTGCCCCAATGCCCTACACCGGAATGGACAGAATCGTTTACCCCTTGTGTTGCTGCTCGCCCCTCTTTGCAGCCATCGCCACCTGAAACCACGCGATCGCCGGAACAAGCAAGACCACAATCGCTCTCAGAGCTTGCTGGCTCTGCTGCTCAAGAATGCAACATTGAAGCAGCCGGCCTTTCTATGCTTCATGCAGCACGTCAAGGTCAGCCAGACGCGATCGCTCGGCACTTAAGCGATGTCTTTGGTGCGCTTGGTATTGCCGTCCGTATTCGGCAAGAAAGCCGCAAGCCCTCTGAACCACTCCCCACTCCCCACTCCCCCCAACGCCTCTTCATCGTCTGTGAATCGGCCTATAGCCCCGACCCGCTGCTGTTAACAGAGCCGATCGCCCAACAGCTGCGCGCACTAGAACTTAAAGGGTTCCAAGATGCCTTGATCTTTGGGCAGGTCACTGGCGAAACCAAGCCAGAATGGTTGTTGAGAGTTGACTTAACACCGCCAGACGACATTTTGAAGGCATGGGCGCAGTGGGGTGATGTGCAGGCGATTACACGCTTGCTTAACCGCATTTTGCTGCCTCATCAGGTTGAGACCTCTGCGCTGCTGAAGGATGCGACCCTGCACTTAACTTGTCGGAGTCTACAGTCAGCCATTCCTGATAAGTTGGCAACCGTTGCCGCGATCGTTCCCTTGCTAGAGACACTCTCACCTCAAGGCATTCGTGCGGCAACGCTTTATGGTTTTGCTAGCGGAAACGGTTTCGCTGAGGACAACAGCAGTACCGTTGCCGAGACACTCAACAGTAACGAGCGTCAGAGCGCTGTTACACCTGCCCCCGTCTGGGTACACTGGCTCGATTTGTCTACCGATCCTCAACCCAAAACGGCGTTGAATCTGGCTCAGGAAGGTAATTTAGATGCGATTACCTTCCTGCTAACTCGGATGCTGAATCCTGATTTAGACAATAAACTTGCTACTGGTGGCATTCAAGTACAGGTGCGGCAAAAAGCAGATTTGCTGCATATTATGGGCGAAGCGCCTCTCTGCCCACTACAAAGCCAGATGGGTGGAGCGATCGCCCGGTTTCTCAAACCGTTGCAAATCCCGACGATCGCAGGCGTGCGAATCTATGGTCGTCGCTCAGGGCAAAAGCAACCACTGTGGAGCTATGGCATCGATTTTAGTACCCGCGATCGTCTGGTGCCTGAAGCGACACCTGAATTTGCCGTGTCGGATGCCTACGTGGGCGATTTGCTTTCACCACCAGGAGCCTTGGTGCTTCGCACAGAGCAAGCCTCCGAGACACCGCGATCATGGTTTGACGACCTTTGGGATCGGTCTCTCCAGCGGGTGCAGCGCTCGCTCCTGTGGTCACAGCTTTTTATACCGCTAGAAACAGCCCCTCTCAGTCCTCATCTGCATCACTCTTACCGTACTGGGCTAACGACACAGCGCAGTGCAACAGTAGCAGTTGTTTGGGGCACGCTTGGTCTGTTGCTTGTCGTTCAAACCGATTGGCTGCTGAGTCGCTGGTTAGAACCGCCATCAACACCGATCGCGGTAGAGGCACAGCCCCAGCCTTCTCCCAATCAAGCACCAGCAAGCCCTTTTCCGACCCTGTCTTTAAAGAAAAGCAAGCCCGGAGATACGACTGTTTTTAACAACTCTGGCTTCACGCAACCGGGTGCGATCGCTTCGTCAGCCTCCCCATCACAAGCGGAGAACGCTAGCGGTTTAGTTGCCGCTGCTCTACCCGCTTCGCCACTCCGACCCAAGGCAAGCAGTGTTTTACGCGGGTTAGCACCGTCTTCCTCCTTTAACAGCCGTCAGCTCGACGAAAAGCTTGCCCTTTATCAGGCATACCTTACAGACCACGGTACTCCAGATATATTAATTATCGGCAGTTCAAGAGCGCTGCGAGGTGTTGACCCAATCGCCCTTCAAAAAGCGCTGGCTAGCCAAGGCTACGGCGGCGCAAAAATCTTTAACTTTGGTGTTAACGGCGCAACGGCTCAAGTGGTTGACGCGATCGTGCGGCAGCTTCTACCCCAAGCTCAATTGCCTAAACTGATTCTGTGGGCTGATGGTGCCCGTGCTTTCAACAGTGGTCGCAGCGATGTCACTTATAACGGTATTGTTGCCTCTGTAGGCTACCAAATGGCAGCAAAACAAGCCCCTCGTTCTGGCATCGCTGCTATGGTGCCTGATTCTCAAGAGAGTGAAACTAACAAGGCTCAACTGGCAACGGCAGGCTCCGTCGCCGGAGCGCCTGCTACCTCGTTGGCAGGTGGGTATCGCTCAGTCAACCAGGAGCTAAATCAACGCCTTGAAGGTCTCTCTACTCTTTACTCTCGGCGCGAACAGTTCAAACATTTCCTGCGTGATGGGTTAGTCAGCCTCTTGACTAAAAAAACTGATGTGATCGCCCTGAGTGATGCGATTACACCGAATAGTCTCAGCGATGCAACCAGCCCAGGTGCTGCGGCTTCAGAGGCTCCTGCTTCTGTGCTTGCTGACGGGCAAAGCGCGATCGATGTTGATGGTTTTTTACCATTGCCCAATCGGTTTAACCCAGCCACTTACTACCAAAAATATGCCAGGGTGAGTGGTGACTACGATTCTGACTATGAGTCCTTTAGCCTTGAAGGTAGTCAGGCTCAAGCCCTAACGAACTTAGTTCAGTTCAGCCAAACTCATCAAATGCCGTTGGTCTTTGTCAATCTGCCGCTGACCGAAGATTATCTCGACCCAACTCGCAAACGCCACGAAGAGGCTTTTCAGCAGCATATGCTGCGTCTTTCAACCCAGTTAGGCTTTGTTTATCGCGATTTAAATCAGTCTCTGACCAACCAACCCGACTATTTCTCTGATCCGAGCCATCTGAATCGCTACGGAGCTTACGAAGTCGCGCGTAGGCTGGCGATCGATGTCATGATTCCCTGGAATCAAGCCCACCGTCAATGAGCTGCTCAGGCTCAAAAATCAGCTTGAAGAAACATCATCTAGCCAGGTCACTGACTTGAATTAACTGTTTCTTTGCTGCTCAATCTTTTGCTGCAAAGCTAACAGTTCAGCCTTTAGCCCTTCCGGTATCGGTAAAGCTAAAATGTTGAACATATCCTTCAGTCGATAGCGCCAGTCGTGTCGCAATAAACACTCAAGCGAATTTCTCTGTGAGTTAGCAGTCAGGAACTGATCATCATCCAATAGCCCTTCGAGAAAGGGAAGCCATTCTGATGGCTGGTCTGGTAGCTCGATCGTGCTATCCTCCCAATCCATTAGTTGCGTTACACCTTTGCTGAATGGTCTTTTACCAACGATAGTACAGCCACCTGCCCAACCTTCAAACCAACGAAACAGAATGGGTGAACGACCATGAAAGCGGTCTACCTGACTTGGTTCAAAGCAGAGACTGATGCGCGATCGACTCAAAAGCCTTGAGTGCAAGGCAACGTGTTCTGCCAAATCATAAACGATAGGACCACTGAACGTAGAGTGAAGATACAGGCGCTCATTAGTAGGTTGTGAGTAATGCGACTGCAAGCACTTATGTATCTCAATATTTGTCCTACCGTAGTTAATAATATCGATGGGTCGCTGCCTGCGATTGGAACCCAATCTCAAGGCATCAGTTGCTAGTGGTAAGAAAGTAGTTGCGATCGATCGCGTCTGACTAATTTCAGCGGCAGTCTCAGCATCAATGACAAATAAATGATCTAAGTCATCAACAATAGAGCGATCAATGTGCGAGGGTTCAAAACTATCTAATAAATACGCAACTCGAAGATCAAACTGTTTTAGCAACGGTCTAAGCGTATGCATAGACAACAAAAACGAAGATGTCATGCCTATAACCAACAGCACATTCGGTTCATCACCCAAAGTAGGCAAATTCTTTAGTTGATACCATGATTTAAAGAGACGATGTCGATAGCGCTTGAAAATGCTAATTTTGTTGTTGCTTGAAGGGTACAAAAAGGTTGTTTTACAAACACTTGCTAGTATTGTTTCAAGCGTGTAGTTTACTGCCCAGCCAACTCGGTTATTTTCAGGATAAATTTCTGACAATACAAATAGGTGCATAGCTTGATCGGTAGCCAATGAACAACTGCTTCAGGAACTATAGTGATCCTATCTGGTTTATGAGAAAGGGTTCCAGTGGAACCCTTTCTCATAAAGCCTTTCAATCTCACAACTGATTTAGGACTGCTAGAGATTGAAGAGTAAGCTGCCTTGATTAAAGCGTTTATACAGCAGTTAGTTATAGCGATCGCCACAGAGCTTAGGCCATTGGGATCAAAGGGTGTGTGTGGGCTTCGCCCCCAGCTAGGGGTTCTACCCCTGCACCCCGTCCTAACTAGTATGGATACGGCTATACAAAGTAATATCTTTGCAAGAAAGTAATATCTTTTTCGTTCGTCAGTCTCAGACAATAGTAAAAAACGGCACGAGGTTACAACCATTCTTCTACATCGATGCAGCAACCCTGGGCTAACTCACAGACGATACGATAAACGCTTTTTACCGAAACTAGCTGATCAGAAAAGGAAGTTATACTTGAGTAATTGTTTGCTGTGCTGAGTTTCTGAAACGAATATTAGAAGACAACTTCAGTTTTTTGAGAGCTGTTGAAAGCTGATCACTTTGGCGGGTATACCAACTGCGGTGGCACCTGGTGGCACATCTGACAGTACGACAGCATTTGCTCCAATATTGGCATCATCGCCAATGGTCACATCACCCAGGATCACTGCACCAGCACCGACGTTAACCCGTTTGCCTAATTTTGGCGCATCAAATACCCGATTAAGATAACGTAAACCAAGCGTTACACCTTGTCGAATGATGCTGTCATCACCAATATGACAATAGCCATGAATGACGATCGCCCCCTGGTGTTCAATGATTACCCGCCGACCTAACTGCACCGTATAAGGCAATTCAATGCCGTATCCATTGCGAATTTTTCGATAGAGCGATCGATACAGCAAACTAAAGGGTGCTCGCAGCAGCCTTGGTTCAATGGTCATACGCCACACTCCAAAGCGATAGACTGCGACTGCGCGGAAACCTGGCTTTGTCCAGTCTCGTCCGTGAGCCTCCCAGTCTTCCTTCAGTTGCTGCCACAATCCCAGTGACTCAGCCTCGTGATTGTTCAAAGCTGCCCCCCTCTGACAAAGACACTGTTGAGCAAAAAATCACTCCAAAGATGGGGGTGATCAGTGTCGGGCTTGCGTTGAATCACTCGCCGCCAGCGCCACAACGTGAAGCCTGATAGCCAAGCCGCATCGGTTAAGGCTGTAAATAACCAACCATGATTCTTCAAAAAGTAGCGTCGTCTAGAGTCAAACCAATAGGTCGGTAAGCGTTTGAGTGGACGCTTAGAGTCAGTCACACCGGAACTCTGACCAACCAAGTGAACAACATGGCTCTGCGGTACGTACCAGCAAGACCAGCCCCCACGATGGGCTCTCAAGCAAAAATCAACTTCTTCAAAATACATAAAGTAGCTTTCATCCAATAGACCGATCGCTTCAAATACTTCCCGACGAATGATCATGCTTGCGCCTGCTACCCAGTTTGTCTGATGCGGGCAATCGGCGATCGGCAGTACACCGGTCCAGCGTGAAAGCAACTTTGATACGAACCCTAGACGCAATCCAAAGTCTAATTCACTAATTACACTAGGGAAGCGAAACGCTGAGTGCTGAGGAGAACCGTCTAAATCTTCCAAACGACTACCGGCAATGCCTGCCTCTGGATGCTCCTCCATAAAAGTCAGCAATGCTTTCAGCGCGCCTGGGCGCACGACTGTATCTGGGTTTAGCAAAAGCACATAAGGACAGGAAACGGCTGATGCTAGAACAGGGCGAATGGCAGCATTATTGCCGAAAGCAAAGCCGCCGTTTCTTTCTAAGGGCATCAGTTCAGCCCAATCATGCCAATGGTTTTCGCTAATCGCTGACGCAATTTTCTCAACCGAGCCGTCGTCAGAAGCATTATCAGTCACCACCACTCGGCTACCAGGTATGGCAGCAATTTCATCCGCGAGTGAACATAGACAGTCAATGGTTAAAGCTGCTGTTTTGTAGTTGAGAACAACAACAAGCAAAGTTACTGGTTGATTCAACTGAACTATCTTCAACATGAGAGCAACCTTCAAGTTAGATAAAGCTGTAATCCTTCACTCATAATCACTGACTATGGATACGGGACATGTACAAAAGGTTGAAAAAGCGCGGTTTACGATGCCTGGTTCCAAGGATGCTGCCAAGCCTTTTTGCCATTTGTAAAAGGAATAATCAAACACTTTCTTGCTTTCATGCCAGTGCGATCGAGGTTCGGGCATTCAGACAAGATGCCTCGACAGCATAGATCAATACTATAGAACAACATTGCTATGGATCGGTTGTTACCATACGCTATGACTCATCTGGCAACTGATTGCCGCGCGGAAAAGCTTTGGAGTTTCTGATTCAGCAACATTCCAGTTAAGCCGCCACTGCCCAAGATGAAAACTGGATTATAAAAAGCATTTAAAACATTATCAAATGCGTGCATGGCGAGACCCACCGCGAAGGCAGCAATGATTACGATCGTAGGATTCGACCAGGAAGCCGGTGGATAGAAGAACCAGAAACTGAAGACAGGTGTAAGCAACGTTGCGAAAACGCTGATCAATCCAACTAAACCGTTCTGCCCAAAAGCGATAATCCAAAGGCTGTCAGTGACGGTAATGACATAACCCCCCTCTTTGTACAGCATGTTTCTGCCAAAACCGCCCCAGCCAAAGAGTATTCTTTCGCGCGCTTTAGAGGAAAGCATTTCCTCATTCATAAACCTAAATCCAAGTGACTGGAGGCGATCGGGGGCAATAAATTCTCCTAAGAAATCAATGATTTGTTGACCAGGAAAATCACCAACTACGCCCAGATAAAGATAGACAAACGTTACTCCGAGAAAAAGCCATAACAAAGAGCCTGTACCATACCAAAGTGCTGTCAGCACAATGGCGATCGCTACAAGCAGTAAAAAAGTTGCACCAGTCGCTTTTACTAAAATAAACGTGATTAACAAGGCAGCAATAAGCCAACTAATCGGGATGTTTTTAACTTGCTTAATCGTTTTAGTTTTCCATAGAACGATGCCCATTAGTGAAGCGAACATCATCCATGTACCCAGTACCAAACCGTTTCGCTGAAAAACTGATGGTCTATAGCCACCATAACGAAAATCACTTGCCCCAACCGTAAAACGATAGATCAGTCCGTGTGAATTAACGTGAGTAAGCACTTCAAAGAGACAGAACGGGATGTAAGCCAGTCCACCCAAAAAAATTCCAATTGCCAGTTGCCGAAGACCCACAAAGTTGTTGAGATAAATCCGACCCAAGAAGTAAGGTCCTCCCCATTCAACAATGCGTCCTAACATGCTTGAAAACCCGTCATAAGCGCCAAGCCCATTTGTGACGGATGAAGCAAACGCACAAAGACACCAAACAACTATAGGAAGATCAAACCAATGAAATCTGAATGACGCAAAGCGGTCGAAGTCGTACAGCAACGTTGCCAGCAAAATTGCCAGACACGTTGCTGACATTCTGTTGTACTCGAACGGGATTCCAGGTAGCTTGAATCCTGCTAGCGGTAAAAACAGCCATGCTGAAACAAAGCTAATGATCAGCGCTCTTTGCGGTGGAAAGCGTTTGAACAAGTAAAGGACAACTGGAAACCACGAGTACAGAACAAGACTATTCATAGCCCACCTTTATGAATTCGACCCAGCAAAGAAAAACAGAACGAGAAACACAAGACGCAGTAAATGCTGAAGGAGGGCTTGTGACTTCTCGTCCTTGTGGTTTAGAAATGATGCACTTATTAAGAGATAAGCTTTGTTTAGCTATTTGTTTTTTAAGGCATCTCTAACATCAATCAAAATTGGCGGCACTAACTTCTTCAAAATAGCTTTAACAGTCAGGTTTGGAGACTCATCTAATTTGAATTCATCTTTTGTTCGTGCTTGAAAGATAGTTGTGTGTGGCTTTCCTGTGACTTCTTCCGCAGGTCTCCCATTGGTGTAGTAGTAAAGTGCTAGTGATTTTCTTGTTCGATCTTCTGGACAGGTCAATGGTTCAGGATGTCCATGATAAGAAAAATCAGTTGTACTAAAAACAACACAGCGGTTAAACAGTGGGAGAATTTTCTTTTGACATTGAGTCATCTTTGTATCCCACAACTCAAGGTGCCCACCGTATTCTTCTTTCCAATCTTGATTGAGATAAAGAAGGAAGTTTAAGCGGCGATCGAGTCGTAATTTTTTGTGGTGATTGAAGTCCACGTGCATCTTCAAAAAGCCACCTCTCTCAATCTGATGAAGCCCTCCTCCTTCAAAGTGAGGATCCGGAAGGATGCCATCAATACCCGTCAAGATTTCCAAGAAAGTAATAAACGTGGAAGAGTTCAGATTGTATAGCAGGAGACGAGTTGCATCACCCATTTGCTGCTCATGTCTTGAAGCCAGCTTTTTCTCGGCTGGAGTCTGAAATGTCTGCCAGTCAATCTGCTTAGGGTTGGGAAATTCTTTTAAGACTTCCTCCAAAAGCGCTTCGGGCAGAAAATTATCAATCACAACGTGAGGAAAGGGACTAGCCATAGCATACGCCTCGCGGTGCTCCAGTGCTAAAGCCTTCAAATAATCGATATCCAGACGAAACATTGAGAGAGTTGAGTTCATAGCGTTCTCCAGTGATTTTTTCAGTTAAAGGGTTGACTTGAGTACAACAACACAGATGTAGGAACAGAAATAGTCTGAAGGCTCTGTTCCAAGACAGACATTTTGTACTTTCGTAGTGAAAGTGCCTTTTGTAACCATCACATGACTGTAAAATTTAATATCTCCTAAACTTGCTGTCATGTTTGGTCAACTGTTTTTACTTCGCGACCAACGTTCTAGCGTTTCTCGATAAAAGTCGATCGACTGCTTTGCAACAACTTCAGGTGAAAACTTCTCGGCACAACTTTCACCAGCCTGCTGACCAAGTTGAGCAGCAAGGTTTGGGTTCTTTAGCAGCCGGATCACTTGAGCAGCAAGGTTCTCTGCATTGCCAGCTTGAAACAGTAGCCCAGTAACCCCGTCAGTAACAATCTCTGGGATGCCTCCACTACAAGCTCCAACAATGGGGCAACCAAAGCTTGAAGCTTCAAGCGCAGTATAGGGAAAGTTATCGTACCGTGATGCAATGACAGTCACTTGGGCTCGCTGACGCAATTCGTGTAGCGTTGAAGGTTGCTGCTGTCCCAAATACTCAATCTGTCCTCCTTCTAAAGCCCCTGGTATGCGCTCACGCACGTATTCTTCAAAGTGCCAAACGCGACCGTTGTCATCAATACAACCACGATCGGGACCGGCAAAAACTAGCCGGGTTTTTGGAAGTTCTCGTAATATTTGGGCAAATGCATCAATGACAAGATCACCCCCTTTATGGCGGTCAAATCGACCAATAAAGGCGATAGTGTTTGGCTCACAACTGTCCGATCGCCAGCGTTGCTCTCTAGGCGTACTTGCGATCGGGCAAGGAATCACGACCGCTTGCTCTAAAGGGAGGTTGTAGTACTGGCGAGTTTGCTCTAAAACATCACGCGAGGGTGCAGTCACTGCAAAGGCTTTAGCAATCGCCTGTCCTTCGTCTTGCACTCGTTGCGAAAAAAATCGATCTTGTGGGGCACCCATGGCCTTGCCATTGAGAAACCACGGCCCATGAAGGCGAACGACAACTGGTATAGAAAGGCGATCGCTCAAAAAACCAACTGAGCCAAAGCTCTCTTCCATTTCAAATAGATCAAGTCTATTTAAAGACATTATGGTGTCGAGACTCTCATGCGCTGCACGAGCAAAAGCAGACTTAAAAGGCATACCTGGTCGAAGCCGTCTGTTAACAGCATCGACTAAACGCCTGACAACTCCTCCTGGAGGACGGTTTGGCAGTTGAAAAACATTCTGATTGTTGTGCTTTAAAGGTATCGAATGATTCAGATGGGGTGTCAAAACATAAGATTGATGACCAAGCTTATGCATTCCTTCTAGCATGGATGCTACATAAGTAACAATTCCATTAGAGGTAGCTTCAGGCGGCCAGCCCGGCGTAAAGTAAGCAACAGAGAGAGGAACACTATGATGCTTCTGTAAGGATGTAAGAGTATCGATCTTGCTATTAACTGCGTGTTCTTTCATATAACTTTTAGATGCTGAGATGGAGACTTTTAGAAGAGGTTTTTAGCCTCACAGCTTACTAGTGAGATGACGAAAACAGTGCGTCGAATGGCGTTCCGAAACCTGTACTGACGCGAATAGCAATCACCAGACTTAAAAGGGCTAAAAACAATCCGGTCATCAATAAATCTTGCCGGAGCGCCAGCAATTTTTCTTTCCAGAGACCGTACATCACTACAAACCAAATTGGAATATTACTAACTGCTACTGCCAGAACAGCTCCCACTTCATGCAATTGGGAGCTGTAGCCAAGCGGAATCCCAATGGCATAGCACAGAAAACTCAAGAAAGAACCGATCGTCCAATAGTTTGGTTTCCCCAATGCCCACAATCCTTGATCAATAGTTTGAATAAGAATCAAAGGCCACATCCCTATCGCTAACATCGGGAACATCCAGGTTGCTGCAAGATAGCGATCGTCATAGAGAAGCCGTATAACTAAATCGCCTAATCCAACGATCAATGCAGTAGCGATCGCCGACACTATTAACATCGGTTGCCGATGCTGGATAATTTTGGCACGAAATTCAGAGCGAGGTAGATCAACTAGCTTGGAATAGGCAGGGTAAATAACCTTGGTGGCAACGGCAAAAACGATCTGACGGGGAACGTCTGATAGGGTCAGCGCAATGGTATAAACTCCCAAGAGTTGAAAGGAAACAAGCTTTCCTAAAATCAGCCGATCGGTGGACGAGGATAAGAAATATATGGCGGTAGAGAGAAAAATCCATTTACCGAACGAAATCAGTTCTTTGAGTGCGCTACGATCCCAGTAGAGGCGGTTACGCTTACCTTCGTTTAGCAGATGGCTCTGCACTAATCGAAAGACTGACGAAACTAGCCCGCCCGCTACTAATGCCAAAATGGATGGGGAAAGCCATGCCCATAATAGCGTTACAGTCAGTCCTACAACCTGTCCCGATAGTTCAAATAAAGCTAGAGACTTTAAGGATAAATGGCGGTTTAACGTGGACAGAGCGGTTGAGTTAAAACCTCCAATTAATGTGTCGATCCCGACTAGAGGAAGCACCCACAGTAGTCTGGGTTCACCATAATATTGGGCGGCTGGATACGCAATGCCGATACAACATAGCCATAGAAAGGCTCCTCGGATAATTTGTAACGTCCAGGCTGTATTGAGAAAAACGGGATCATCTCCACGTTTACTCTGCACGATGCTAGCGTTAAGACCCAAGTCGGAAAACAGGTGCAACCCGGTGAGGAAAGTACCTACTAGTGCCATTAAGCCAAACAGTTCAGGGAAGAGTAAGCGCGTCAGAATGAGATTACTACCGAAACGTAGAATTTGGCTGGCTCCAAAGCCTGCGATCGTCCAAACAGTGGCACGAATAGCAGTTTTTTTCAGTGAAGGCATTACTTTAGGGGAAGGGTCAGGGTCAGTCATGAAGCACTTTTCTAGTCCAGACTAATGTGTTGTTAAGGCTGAAATTTCGTAGTCCCACTTGCGCTCATTAAGGATCTGTCAGGAACTAATTCATGTTTAGAGGCTGTTTCACTTTGCAGCACAGAGTGAAACAGTGTGTTTAGTTTACCCACTTCAAGCGCAACGTTGTGCTGTTCAGCAACCCGTTTGGGCCCCGGCGCTGCCCAAGTGCTCTAAGGCCGCTGGCGAAGCCTCCACTGCTGATTGAATCGCTGCCATTAGAGCCTCGACTGAACCAGGCGGCACCAGCCAACCACAAATCCCTGGCTCTACAAGTTCGGGAATGCCTGCCACATAGGTGCTAATGACAGGACGACCCAGAGCGAGTGCTTCCATGATCACAACTGGCAACCCTTCCGCAAAACTGGGTAGCACCAGCACGCGCGCCTCTAGAATTGCCTGACGAACTTGGGCACTATCAGCCCAGCCCGTAATTTCAACGTGATCATGAAGTCCTAGTCGAGCGATCGTTGCTTCTAACTCACCCCGTAGCGGTCCATCGCCAACCATAACCAACTTGAACGCTAGCCCACGCTGCTTAAGTTGACCCAGAGCTTCAAGTAGTAGCAGTTGACCTTTTTCAGCACAAAGACGACCGACGCAAACGAGATTTGGGTCTGACGGTATGGGAACCAGTGACGAAGCAAGGAACTCGGAGTCAACACCACAATGCACGACATGAACCTTTGCCCAATGTAATGGTGAACACCAGCGATAGAGCTGACTCCTGCCAAAATTGCTGATCGCTACAACAAAAGCTGCTTGCTCCACTTTCTGCGGCAGCGCGATCGAGGCTACTTTATCAAACTCTTCGGGACCATGCACCGTGAAACTGTAAGGTGGTCCTCCAAGGGCACGGCATAGTAGCGCTACTGTCGTTGAATTGGTACCAAAATGAACGTGGACATGGCTTACACCCGCCTCACGAAACCACTTCAATAGAAGACACGCTTCGACTAAGTAGACTAAATGCCGTAGCATGCCACGCTCTGAGTGCCAACCCAACTGAACTGCTAGCCGTAAGGTCATCACAAGCCGCACTGGTCGTGTCAGAAACACTTGAAGCAAGCCCGACAGCAGCGCTGTCACTCCAGCCTCCAAAACTACTCGAGTCTTTTTCAATTCCGCTTTATCGGCTGCATCCACTAACTCAGTGCTACAAGACCGAATCGAAAAGCGACTAACTTCTAATCCGCAAGACTCTAAACCCAGAATCTCGCGTCGAATAAAGCTGTGGCTGACTTTAGGATACTGATTGACTAAGTAAGCGATTTTCAAATAGTTCTGGCTCAAGTAGGTCACCACATTCATCTTGCCCATTAATAATATGGATGAAACAAAGGGAAGGAGGATGGGTTTTTCAGCCAAACTTTATTTCTTCTTCGACCTAAGTATCTTTATTGAGTCTAGTTATGAATCTTATATAAAGTAGGGAGGAAGCTACGAAGAAAGGATAAGCAGGCATTCCATAATTATTTGTACTTAGTGTGTTGACCGTCCATCATCACTTAAGTGGCTGTGATTTCAAGGAATTCACTTAAGAATGATGCCTTGAGAAGCTTGACATGAAGCGAATCGTAGTCACATATTCTCAGGAGACTTTTAATAACCCCGATCAGTCTAGTCTTAGCTTGTAGGGTGTGCTTGTAAAGGTGGTATGACCGAACTTTTTACGCCGATAGTCGTCATACGGGTTACAGCCTTCGAGTTGTCTACTTAGTAAGAGTTAGCGCCAATGCCCTCAGCTTGCTAGCATCTCCACGGAGAAACGCGCGAGCCTCTTAAAGCCATCACAGTTTCGAGAAAAGTCTGGAACGCTTCGTCATGCCTTGTTGTATCCGCTGCGTACTATGCCAGTCAAAAGATTTTGGTTCTTCGTAGTCTGCTCATGTATCGTTCAAAGTTCAAATTTTTCCTGCCAATATAGAGATGCCATGATAAAAAGAATGAATCGCTCGATCGCAAAACTTCTACTGCTCGTTCTGGTTGCAGAGTGCTACTCCCTGCCCGCTACAGCCCAAACGTCGCCCATGCCGCCTAGCTTGGCGCAACCGGATGTTAGTGTTCCCCAGTCGATCGGTGCAGTACAACCAGAAAGTGCTTACATTCTTGGCGCCGGTGATTTGCTCAAAATCGATAGCTACGACACTCCTGATCTTGTTTTAGAGCCGCGTTATTCTGTTCTGCCAGATGGGTCAGTCAATTTACCCTGGGTGGGCAGTCTTCCTGTTGCAGGCTTGACGCTCAAGCAAGCCTCTGATCGTTTTAAGGCGGCGTATGGCAGATTTATTAAGAACCCTATCGTTACCGTGGGCTTACTTGCTGCCCGCACCTTGAAAATTGGGGTCATTGGCGAAGTTACTCGTCCCGGTTCCTATATTATTGCCAGTAATCTCGTTAGCAGTTCTGCGGTTAGCACTACAGGCGCAGCTCAAAATATTTTGACTGGGCAGCAGGGCGGTACCGAAAGCGGGAGTCAGTGGCCAACAGTCAGCAAGGCCATTCAAGCTGCCGGAGGCATTACTGAGCAAGCAGATATTCGCCAGATTCAAATCCGTCGTCAAGGCTCTCTTGTAACCGAACCATTGACGGTTAACCTTTGGGCGTTTTTGAGTGCAGGCGACTTAACTCAGGATGTTCAAGTGAGAGATGGCGATACGATCGTCATCCCTAAAGCAACCTTCGTTGATACAGCGGAAGCACTTCAAGTTGCCAGCAGTAATTTTTCACCAGACGCAATCAAGGTTAATGTGGTGGGTGAAGTATCTACTCCTGGTGCTGTCGCTGTGAAGCCGAATACAACATTGAACCAGGCGATTTTAGCGGCAGGTGGATTTAAAGGAGGGCGGGCAAAGAAAGCTGTAGAACTAATTCGTCTTAATCCTGATGGCACGGTCTCTCGGCGCACGATCGCCGTTAATCTTTCCGAGAACCTGGGTGAGAAAAGCAATCCGCCCTTACGCAACAACGATGTCATAGTTGTCAATCGTAATGCGATCGCTCAAATCGGTGATACGGTAGGAACCTTCTTGGGTCCGCTTACCGGTGTGTTAGGGCTTTTTACTATTTTTGGGCGGTAGGGTTGGCTAGTCTCCCCTAATAGAGTTCCACAAAATCGGCATTGAGAGTTAATGAGGAAGAAAGGAAAACCATGAAAGCTGAACAATCTGCTCAAGATTCGTCATTCAACAATCAAGAGCGCTTTAGTGAGAATGGCACATTGGGTGATGAGACAGCAGACTTTAATGCTGGGCAGAAAGGTCTCGACTTATCCCCTTTAGTAAGGATGGTTCAGCGCAATGCTTTCCTCATTGCAGGGGTGACCACTGTCTCTGCTGCTTTGGTTGCTTACTCAATGTTGAGTGCTCCACGAACCTACAAAGGCAATTTTCAGGTTTTGGTTGAGCCGATCACGTCACAAGCCCGTCTTTCTGATCCGACTGCCATCTCTCGCCCCCTAGCACAACAAGGCGATGGTGTTGACTATCCAACGCTCTTGCAAGTGCTGCAAAGCCCTGAATTATTAGCCAGAATTGCCACAGAAATTCAACGCCGCAACTACCGTGATGTCTCAGCTAATTCGCTGGCAACGGCTATTAACACCGGAAGTTTGCAGATCCGACGGCATGAAGTGGAGTCACAGCGTTTCGGTTCTCAGTCTTCCGAGCCGACAAAGTTGATAGAAGTTTCGTATAAAGGTGCCGATCCTCAAAAAGTAGAAGTTATCTTGCAGGAGCTTGCTAAGGGCTATCTGAGATATAGCCTTGAAGACCGGAAAACTCGCATCGGTGGCGGTGTCCAGTTCATTGAAGATCAACTTCCCAGTCTACAGCGCCGTGTCAACGACTTAGAATCGGAACTACAGGTACTGAAGCAGCGCTATCGGATTACAGACCCAACGACAGAAGGAGCAGAACTCTCTAAGCAGGCTCAAGAGGTGCAGTCTCAGCAACTGGAAACGCAGCGTAACTTAGTAGAGCAACAAGCACTCTTTCAGCGCTTGCAGTCGCAGCTTGGTGCCACACCAGAAGTAGCGTTGGCAGCTGCTTCCCTGAGTGAAAACACAAGTTATCAGAGTCTCGTTGCCGAATTAAAGAAGGTAGAAGCCGAGCTTGCAGCTAAATCAGCTCGGTATAAAGAAGGAAGCCCGGTGATTCAGGCGGTAAGAGAACGTCAAGGGAAGCTGGAGCAGCTTTTAGCGAGTGAAGCGCGTAAGAATTTGGGTTTAAGTGGTTCTAGTGCGTCTATTGATCCTCGCATTCTGTCATTTCAAAATGCGCTGCGCTTGGACTTGATTAAACAGTTGGTCACTGCCTCCAATACAACACAACAACTACAGGTACGGCGGCAGGCGATCGCGCAATCGCAGGTTTTCCTCAATCAAAAGCTCCAAGAATTTCCGGTTGTTGTACGTCAGTACACTGGTCTAAGCCAGCGACTAGAACTAGCCAGAACCACATTGAACCAATTCTTGACTCAGCGTGAAACGTTGCGGATTGAGGCGGCGCAGAAAGAGGTGCCATGGGAAATTGTTTCGGCTCCCACTATTGATCGAGACAGTGCGAACAATCCGATTCCCTCTGCCAGCGTTGAACCAAAGTTATTGCTTGTGGCGCTAGGAGCCTGCTTGGTGCTTGGACTAGCCGCCGCTTTACTAAAAGAGAAGTATCGGAATCGCTTCTACAGCGCTGAGGATATGGAAGGTGCCTTAAAACTACCGCTTCTCGGTATGATCCCCTTCCAGCAAGGCTTAATCCAGGGTACTGGTTCTCTGACGGCTCCGCAATCGAGTGCGTTTTCAAAAGCATTTAGTTCTCTTTACACCAACATCCGTTTTCTTGGTTCTCAGCAATTAACACGCTCTTTAATCATTAGCTCCGCAGAATCTGGTGATGGCAAAACAACTATTGCTTTGCATCTGGCGATCGAAGCGGCTTCAATGGGACAGCGCGTGCTGCTAGTTGATACAAACTTACGTTCACCTCAGATTCACACACTTCTTAACCTGTCTAACTCGGTGGGCTTGAATGAAGTGCTGACTGGCAAAACAGAAGTTGATCAGGTCATTCAACGATCGTCAGCAGACAGTAATCTCTCTGTCTTAACATCTGGTCAAACCTTGGTTGATTCGAGTCGCTTGCTTGCCTCTAAAGAAATGCGGAGCTTAATGCAAAAGCTGCACGATCGCTTCGACCTTGTGATTTATGACACGCCTGCCCTTTCAGAGCTTCCTGATGCTAATTTTCTGGCTGATCAGTCTAGCGGCTTTATCTTTGTTGCTGGCGTTTCCAAAACAAAGCGCTCTGGCTTAACCCAGATTTTGGCGGAGATGAACAAGTTTCGACTCCCTATCCTGGGTCTTGTCCCAAACCATCCTGGTAAACGCGCAGGAAATGTCTACGGTCAGTCGAATCAATACGGGCAGAGCTATGATGCGAAGCCTACCTTGCTGGAAAATCTTAAAATTCTCAAGCCAAGAGAATCAGCCGCTGAACGATCGGGCGACAATTTTCGTTAAGCAGGTTCTTGACTCGGTTCACCCTTTGACTTTAGTTAAGGTCAGTTGGTTGCAGTACCAGTTTGCACAGGTGGGAGCACCAGAATCTTTGTGATAAATCAACTGCTCAATGTCCTCTTGTTGGCGGCTTCTTTTTTCCTGCTGCTTCCGATCGTTGTCTTATCGGTGGAATGTCTTGCCGCCGCTGCCGCCGACCAAAAGACTGAAGAACTCTCACCAGGGAAGCCGCGCCTTGCTGTTTTGGTGCCAGCGCATAATGAGGCAATGGGCATTAGTGCGACGTTGAAGAGTGTATTGCCACAATTGACGAGCGGCGATCGCTTAGTGGTAGTGGCTGACAACTGTAGCGATGAAACTGCCGCAGTGGCGCGCACTTTTGATGTTGTGGTCGTTGAACGGCACGATCTGGAGAAACGGGGCAAAGGCTATGCACTAGACTTTGGGCTAAAGTTTCTTGCTGCCGATCCGCCTGATGTGGTGGTAGTAGTAGATGCAGATTGTTTGGTTGGAGAGGAGGCGATCGCAAAAATCTCGCATCTGGCAGCAGCAGAGCAACGCCCAGTACAAGCGCGTTATCTGCTGACACAACCCGCTAATGCTAGTCCTGGGGCGGCTGTCTCAATCCTCGCCTTTACAGTCAAGAATTTAGTACGTCCCTTAGGGCTAGCGCAGCTGGGGTTGCCTTGCCTTCTAACCGGGACTGGTATGGCGTTTCCTTGGTCTATCATTAGCAATGCTTCCCTTGCTAGCAGCAATATAGTGGAGGATATGCAACTCTCAGTTGACCTCCTAGTCGCTGGCTCTCCTGCCGTTTTTTGTGCCGATGCTGAAGTGACTGGCTTCTTGCCTCAGCAGCAGCACGCTGCCAGCAGCCAACGCACCCGGTGGGAGCATGGACATCTGCAAACGTTACGCAGTCAGGTGCCACGGCTACTTAAAGTCTGGGTTAACCAGAAGCGGTTTGATGTTCTGGCGATCGCGCTTGATTTATGCGTTCCCCCACTCTCGCTCTTAGTCATGCTGTGGCTGCTCCTTACAATCGCCGCGATCGTGGCGGGTCTAACGCTTAGGCTCTATGCGCCAGTGCTGGTATTGGCATTAGAAGGTCTGCTGATCCTGGTTTCAATTACGACTGCTTGGGCAAAGTTCGCAAAAGACACGTTGCCGCTAGCGACCCTCTTAGCGGTGCCAGGTTATATTCTTTGGAAAATACCGCTCTACCTGACGTTCTTGGTCAAACCTCAGACCAAGTGGGTACGGACGGATCGAGATGTAGCAGATTCGCAAGAGCTTTAGCAGCTAAAGATACTGCTATTAAGCGAGTCAAAATGGCTAAGCCACTCTAAAAGAGCTGCTGTTTTTCAAAGAGTGGTCGGTTTCCTGGCAGTCGTCTGCAATCTGTTATGGACGATCGTCGTATAACCTGGAAGCCTCACTAAAACCAAAGCAGAAACCTGACAAAGGTAACTTGGCGAACCTAATTGCATCGTCGATCGATCGTTATGACTTACAGTTCCAGGATGGACATAGCAGTTGAAGAGAGAGTTAGGACAGATTAGGGTTCCCAGTTTTGCTTCTGGTAAGAGTTCTACTTAGTCCTTTAGCTTTGATCCTTTTGCCTTTTGCCTTACCAGATCATGAACCTGGCTGTTGGTCAGGCAACGAGCGTTGATTGCACTGCTTTTATACCAATTCCCTTTTGACATGCTACAAATCAAGATCCACCTGCCTGCGGCTTCCCCCTTGATAAGGGGAGTTGAGGGGGATCAAGCGGGGGAATCTGTAGCCAGCATTTTTTGAATTGGTATTACTTGTGCTGACAGAAATTGCTCTGGCATCATTCAACACGGCACTAGAAAGCATAATTTTATAGAAAATTTTAAGAAGTGTCCTTCTTTACATTGTGTACGGGGCTAATAACGGTTAGCATGGGTGCAGCGATACCTCTAGTGGGTATTGATGTCGCATTTTGTGAATTTCATGGACTCTAGTCCATCCCCTTACAGTAATACCCTCCTCTGACCTGGCGAGTCTCTGTCTCCCAGCGCGGGGGAGACTTAGGAGACGTTATGCTAACCCAGGAAGGTCGTACTTCACTGTCGGATATTGCCGACTTGAATCGTTTGAAGCTGGAGCTGAATCAGCTTCAGCCAGTGGATATTGGAGATTACATTGAGGATTTGCCGCCAGAACAGCGTGCGATCGCCTTTCGCTTGTTGAACAAAGGTCAGGCAACGGAGGTCTTCGAGTACCTCGATCACGATGTCCGAGAGGAACTAATCGGCTACCTGCATGATGTGCAAGTCTGTCAGTTAGTCGAAGCAATGCGACCGGACGATCGTGCCGAGCTGTTTGACGAACTGCCTGCGGGTGTCGTTAGACGCTTGATCCAGCAGCTTAGCCCAGTAGAGCGGCAGGCGACTGCTACTATTTTGGGCTATCCAGAAGGCACCGCTGGACGGGTCATGACAACAGAGTATGTGCGGCTGCGGCAGGGGCTGACAGTCGAACAGGCTCTCAGCAAGATTCGCCTCAATGATCAGGATAAAGAAACGGTCTACTACGCCTATGTCACGGACGATAACCGCAAGCTAGTACAGGTTGTATCGCTGCGACAATTGGTGTTCTCGCTTCCAGCCGCGTTGATTGGCGATATTGCGAGCGATCGCGTCCTTAAAGTCCGGACGGACACGCCCCAGGAAGAAGTGGCGCAACTCATGAAGCGCTATGACTTGCTAGCACTCCCTGTTGTCGATCGGGAAGATCGGCTGGTTGGCATCATTACGATCGATGATGTGATCGACATTTTGGAAGAGGAAGCGACCGAAGATATTCAACGGTTAGCAGGCGTTGGCAGCGGTGATGAATCATCCCTCTCTCACCCGTTAGAGAAGTTACGGAATCGCTTGCCCTGGCTGTTAGGCATTATGGCGCTGTACATTGGTGCCTCCAGCGCAATCGCGCCCTTTCAGAAAACGATCGCCATGGTGCCTGTCCTGGCAGTAATCATGCCGCTATTTTCCAACACAGGCGGCACCGTTGGCATTCAGGCATTGACGGTGACCATTCGATCGTTGGGCGTTGGCGAAGTCACGCCTCACGACACGCTCAAAATTTTACGCAAAGAACTACTGGCAGGGGTGGGAGCCGCCGTTGCGTTAGGCACAACGATGGTGTTGCTGTCACTGATCTGGACACCGCCACAGGAGCGCTGGGTTGCACTGGTAGCAGGCTTTGTCATGGCAATCAATACGGTGGTTGCTGTCACGCTGGGAACTCTATTACCCATGGCAATGAAGCGGCTTAAGCTTGACCCGGCATTGGTTAGTGGTCCGCTTGTAACCACGATGCTGGATACGATCGGGTTTATCCTTTTCTTGACGCTGATCACAATCTCGTTGCGCTTTGTTTCACCCTAGCCGGGGGGCGCGATTACTACCCATGCGATCGCCAAGAGCCTTCCTAAAGTGCGGTCGCAAGCATAAATTAAAGCCTGCTCACTTGGGTGCAAACGTGGAGGCTATGAGCGGGTGTTACTTTCGTGAGTGGGTCGGACGATCGACGGATTGGGAGCTTGCAAAGCTTTGAAGGTGAGGGATAAGTTTGTGCTGAGACACCAGAATGCTGTCTCTTTGCCCTCTTTCGCAATATCTCGTTACCATTGATTTTTACCTACTCTTGTCAGGTAAACAGCAGTGCAAGTCTTTTGAGGTTCACAGCGTTGGGTTTCGAGTGGACAACCGTCACAATTGCTTGGGCCTGAACAATCATCTTGTGCGACCTCTAGCTTTCGGTATCCCCGTACCGTCGCGTCTTGGCGCTAGAACCGAGGTAGACCATAGGTTTGTCCTTGTGTTACTTGGAGCAACCGTTATCACACTCCTTGCTTGAACGATTTCATTTACTTTTGCACGATCGGCGTTCTGGCTTGTGTAAACCGTCACTAACAACTAACTACTTTCTTGTCTATGCAAAGCTTCCAGCTTAACGAACGTGCTTCTACAGTGCCGCCAGTGCTTTCCTACGATCGCGAGGATTGGCAAAAGGGCTACAACTCCCTGAAAGAAGAATTTGACTACTGGATTGAGGATATTGAGGGTGAAATTCTGCCAGAGCTACATGGCACGTTGTTCCGCAATGGTCCAGGGCTGCTAGATATTAATGGTCAGATGATTCACCATCCCTTTGATGGAGACGGCATGATCTGCGCGATCGCGTTCAATAACGGTCGTGCTCATTTTCGCAATCGCTTTGTGCGATCGGAGGGCTACGTTGCCGAGCAAGCCGCAGGGCGCATTCTCTATAGAGGTGTCTTTGGCACCCAAAAACCTGGCGGTTGGTTGGCAAATGCCTTTGATTTCCGGCTGAAAAATATTGCCAATACTAATATTCTCTATTGGGGCGACAAGCTGCTGGCACTGTGGGAAGCTGCCGAGCCGCATCGCCTTGACCCCGCAACGCTAGACACAATCGGACTCGATCGCCTGGACGGGGTGCTGAAACCGGGTGATGCTTTTGCCGCCCATCCGTGGATTGACCCTGCGTGTAACCAGGATGATGGCGCTCCATGCCTGGTCAATTTTTCGATCAAACCGGGTTTATCCTCAACTATCACGCTGTTTGAGTTTGATCCGGCGGGTAAGCTGTTGCGGAAACACGCCCATTCGGTTCCTGGCTTTGCTTTTATCCACGATTTTGCGATTACACCAGACTACGCCATCTTTTTCCAAAACCCCGTTAGTTTTAACCCACTGCCGTTTGTTTTTGGCAAAAGCGGTCCGGGTGAATGCATTACGTTTAACCCTGAAAAGCCAACGCGGATTGCTGTCATTCCAAGAGCGGCTCACGGATCAAAGAAGGATAACAAGCCAGATTTAGCCTTTGAAACTCACGCGGGCTTTGTGTTCCATCACGCAAATGCGTTTCAGAAGGGCGATGAAATTGTCATTGATTCGGTGTGCTATGGGTCGCTGCCCAGTGTAGAGGCAGGCGCAGATTTTCGTGAGACGGCGTTTGAAACGCTGGCACCAGGGCAGCTTTGGCGGTTTCGGCTCAACCTTACAACGCAACAGGTGCAGCGCGAGTTATTGGAAAGCCGCTGCTGCGAGTTTCCCTACGTGCATCCGGCAAAAGCAGGACGATCGCACCGCTATATCTACATGGGAGCAGCGTGCGCGACGGAAGGCAATTCGCCCCTACAGGCAATCCTCAAGGTGGATGTCGAGTCTGGTGAACGTCAGCTTTGGAGTGCGGCACCACAGGGCTACGTCAGCGAACCGATTTTTGTGCCCCGATCGCCGACTGCGTTCAAAGATGGACTGCCGACTGCTACTCTAGTCGGCGCTGAAGATGACGGTTGGCTGCTGACATTAGTTTACAATGCCGCTCACGAGCGATCGGAGGTCGTCATTCTAGACGCACGCAATCTCCACCAGGAGCCAGTGGCACGATTGCGCCTGAAGCATCATGTGCCCTACGGTTTACACGGTAGCTTTACACCGCACTGTTTTCCAAACGAATAGATTTGTGGATGCGTCATCCGGCGGCGGGTATTAGGATGGAAGCACTAGTCCTGCAATTTGTACCCTTAGGCAGGCTTTTCCTTTAAACGTGTGAAAAAACGGGTGACGCTCACATTTCCCAAACGCTCGGTGCAGATGCCAGTCACGTATCGTCTGGCGAAAGACTTTAATGTGGCAGCCAATATTATTCGTGCTCAGGTTGCGCCGAATCAGGTGGGCACACTGGTTGTCGAGTTGGCAGGCGATATAGACCAACTGGATGCGGCAATGGACTGGATGCGATCGCAAGACATCAACGTTTCGTTTTCCAATCGCGAGATCATGATTGATGAAGACGCTTGCGTGCATTGTGGTCTTTGCACGGGGGTTTGTCCAACCGAGGCGCTGACGCTTGATCCACAGTCGTTTAAGCTCATGTTTACGCGATCGCGGTGCATTGTCTGTGAGCAGTGCATTCCGACCTGTCCAGTGCAGGCGATTTCGACGAATTTATAGGGACATTGCACGTAACGTCCTGACCAATAAGGCTACGCATCAGCATCAAGGCTGGACGGATTGCGCGACTGGACGATCGCTGCCTTATCTACCATTGTCATCATCGCGGGTAGATCGGAACCGGCGCGATCGCTGATACCTAGCTCCGCTACAATGCTCGGAAACGTTTTGCCTTGAGTAAGGCGAAAGCCAATTTCTTCGACTTCTGCCCAGGTCAGATCACTCCCCACATACGCTTTTGCCATCAGGTTGAGAATGCCTTCCCACTGGTTGCCTTCACCGATCGTCATCATGGTGTGTGGCACCTTATAGGAACGATCGAAGCAGTGATACCAGCACTTAGGCTGCAACTTAAGGGCATCGGCAAAAAAGGCTTTGTGGTCGTTTGTATCCACTGAATCGTCAATTTCAGTAGAGAAAAGAAACATCGGAGCCGCAGGCGTTTTGCAGGCACGTTTCAGCAGTTGAGTACCCAAATCGAGAAACACTCGCAATGCTGGCACCTGAAAACTGGTGTAGCCGATCGCCAACTCAGGATTGCCACCCCAGCCGTAGTAAGAATTCGATAATTTAATGAACAGCTTATCGGTAATACTGTTGCCGCTCAGATAGGGCGCAAAGAGCAAGGCACGATCGATCAACGTTCGATGTGCCAGCGCGACCCAGGCGCAAAGGGTGCCTCCCCCTGAGAGTCCACCGATAACAACCTGTTGCCCCAGTGCTTTCGCCTGCTGAATCCAGTGCAACGCAAAATCTTGATAGATCGTTGGATCGGTAGGAAGTGGGGTCGGGCGATCGCGGCTCCAGTTTCCTGCTTGCCCGTGCCCTGGCAGCAACGGAATCAGCACGTTGTAGCCCTGCTTGAACAACGCTTTACCCAGCGGCAAAAACTGATTTGGGTAGCCAGTAAACCCGTGAAAAAATAGGCAAACTTTTTGGGTTGGCGCAGGGTGAAAGAGAAATTTTGAGCGACAAGACTCGTTGCGGACGGGCAGCGCATCCTCACGAGCTTTTGCCTGAGCCGCGATCGTGGTGGTCAAGTCGGAGTAGTTGGACATGAATAAGGGTAGGAGCTGGAGGATAAATAGCAGCAAAGGATAAATCGCTGCTTTATCTTAGTCCATAGACTGTTGCTTGACGCTCACTCACCTGGGGTAAGAATCTAGCCGAATTAACAACAGCAACCAACGTTTGAGCGATCGCGTTGTTAGGTCTCCTCTACGTTATTTGGGTTCCGTGACAAGGCGATCGCTCGTTTATCCACCATGGTCATCATGGCAGGCATATCGAGTGAAGCCTTCGCCACCAAACCCAATTCCGCTACGACGTTAGGAAACGTTTTACCTTGCGTCATGCGGTAGCCAATTTCCTGCACGTCTGCCCAGGTCAGATTGCTTTCGACAAAAGCTTTGGTCATTACAGGCAGCAAGCTTGCCCAACGATTGCCTTCCTGTACTGTCATCATCGTATGTGGCACTGCCAACTCCCGACTAAAGGTGTTGTACCAGGTGATGGGCTGACGCGACAGGGCATTCTCAAATAGCGCCTTGTGATCAAAGCTGCCCGTAGCAATATCGCTATCACTAGAGACGATAAACATAGGGGGCGTGCGTTGTTTTTCAGAACGCTTGAGAATGTCTTGCCCTAAATGCAGAAAAACCCGCAAAGCCGACACTGAAAAGCCGTTATAGCCGCTACCCTTGGATGGATTAACGCTGGTGACCGTCCATTCAAAGTGAGTGTCAATCTTCTTAACAAACAAATCCAGGACTCGACTGCTGCTGCTCAAATAGGCGGCAAACAGAATGGCGCGGTGAATCGCCTGGGGACGTTCCAGCGCTAACCAGGCAGTCAGTGTCCCTCCTGCGGAGAGTCCGCAGACTGTGACCGTTTCCCCTAATGCCTGTGCCTGCTCTAGCCAGCGCAACGCAAACTGTTGATAAACCTTCGGATCAGTGGGTAGCGGTGGTGGATTTTGGCGGCTCCAGTTGCCTGCCTGCCCATGCCCCGGAAGCAACGGCACCAGCACGTTATAACCCGCTTTGAAAAAGATCTCTGCCATGGGTACAAACTGGTAAGGTCCGGCTGTAAACCCATGTAGGAAGAGACAAACGCGCTTGGTTGGTTTGGGCTGAAAGAAAAACCGAGAGCGGCAGGACTCGTTCAGTAAGGGCAGTGCGTTTTCACGGGCTTTTGCCTGCTGCACGATCGCTGCCGTTGTTTCAGAATAGCTAGGCATAGGAGGTTCCACTCAAGTAGATGCTGAAGAATGTGAAGAAGACTGCAAACAGAGCAACGTTGAAGGTAGGGACGTTAACAGTCTCCGATCGCCGTACGTTTGATCTTTCTACTTTACTGTTCCCTTTTTTGAGCCTCCCTCTCTAGCTCATAAACTCTGATGCCACGATCATCGAGCCGATGCCAGCATCAGTAAAGATTTCTAATAGCAGCGCGTGGGGAATGCGTCCGTCGATGATATGGGCAGCACGAACACCTTGAGCGAGCGATCGTACGCAGCAATTAACCTTTGGAATCATGCCACCAGAGACAGTCCCATCTTCGATGAGTGTCCGAGCTTCCTGAATATCGATTTTAGGAATCAACGTTGCCATGTCTTTGTAATCGCGCAGAATGCCTGCGGTATCGGTGAGCAAGATCATCTTCTCTGCGCCCAAGGCAGCGGCAATTTCGCCTGCAACTGTGTCAGCGTTGATGTTGTACGTTTGCCCTGTCTCGTCTGCTGCCACGCTCGAAACAACTGGGATGTGCCCCGCGTTGACCAGTGTCTCCAGAATTCGGATATCGACGCTGGTCACTTCACCCACAAACCCCACGTCTACAGCATCTACAGGACGGGCTTTGATCAAGTTGGCATCCATCCCGCAAAGCCCAACGGCTGTACCGCCCGCCTGATTAATCAGCGCGACTAGCTCTTTGTTGACTCGACCGACTAGCACCATTTCCACGACATCCATCGTGGCAGCATCGGTTACCCGCAACCCGTTTTTAAACTGCGGCTCAATACCCAACTTGTCCAGCCATGTGTTGATTTCGGGTCCGCCACCATGCACAACGATCGGGCGTAGACCCACACACGCCATGAAGACGACATCGCGGATCACCTTGTCTTTCAGAGTGCTGTCCTTCATTGCAGCACCGCCATACTTGACTACAACCGTCCTGCCAGCGAACTGCTGAATGTAGGGCAGTGCTTCGCTTAAAACACGAACTCTTGTCGCTTCCGCTTTACGGATATATTCACTCTCGTTAGACATAGCAGCATCAAAACAGATCATACGCAGTGTAAAGGAGCTTACTCCGTTCGGCTATGTCAATTGCAACAATCCGGAAAATTAGATGGCGATCGCTACAATTGAAATACGCAACATCCCTACAGCCAGCCTTTATTTACCATGACTGTTAACTCGCCAGAGCCAACGAAGGCATCTTCAGATATAGATCAAACCACGATCGCTGCCACTGCAAGCGTCAATACAGCGCTCGGTACGCGAGTGCGAAACTTTATTATCGTTCTGGTGGCGATCGTGCTTACTGCGTCTGTGTTCTTAGGGTTGAAGACAGAAACGGGTTCGGGGCTGCTATCTACGATGGCGGAGGAGGCTGTGCCGTTGGAACTAGCACTTGGCAACGGCAAACCAACGCTGATGGAGTTCTACGCTAATTGGTGTATAAGCTGTCAGGCAATGGCACCCGATCTGGAAGCGCTGAAGCAGGAGTATGGCGATCGGGTCAACTTTGTCATGCTAAATGTGGACAACAGCAAGTGGCTTCCCGAAGTGCTGTCCTATCGGGTGGATGGCATTCCACACTTTGTCTTTTTGGGGCAGGATGGTAACGCGATCGCGCAGTCGATCGGCGAGCAACCCCGCTCGATTATGGAAGCGAACCTGGTTGCGCTGGCTGCTGGCGACTCGCTACCCTACGCGAAGACAAGTGGACAAACGTCTGCCTTCTCTGCCCCTGTCACTACCAAAGCTAACGCTGATAGTGATCCCCGTAGTCACAGCAGTCAGGTTGCTGCACCGTAACTGCGGTTAGCTCAAGCGGATGGTTTGGGTGCGTGCAACCCGACACAGTTGCCTTCGGTATCTAGGATGATGCCAATGAAGCCAGGATCACCGATCGCAATTTTTGGCATCATCACTTTGCCACCGTTTGGCTCGACCCGCTCTAGCGATTGCTCTAGCTGATCAACTGTTTCTACGTTCAAATAAATAAGAGTGCCTGTGGCTGCGGGTGTAAGGCGCTCACTTTTCACGATCGCGCCCCCTACGCCTGTATCACTTCCCGCGAAAAAGGCTTGTGGTTCGCCCATAAACTCGCCTTTCTGAATGTCTTGACCCAGGACAGTGCTGTAAAAGTTGACCGCCCGATCAAAGTCAGCAGCAGGAATTTCAAACCAGTTGATTGCGTTCTGCATCATGCGCTCCTTGCAAAGCATTAGAACGCTACTCATTGTCTGCTATGAGCAGCATTTTGTCGGTGATGTGCAATACAAATGTACTATTTGTGTTGAGACAATAACTGGCTGTGATCCAGATGCAAATTGCCTCAAGGCTGAGCTGCCAGGAGCCAGGACTCTCACCTTCACGCCGATCGTTCCGGTTCCAGCCAATGGCGCACGAGTTGAGCCAGTTGCTCCGCGCTGTCCGGTACTGCCAAACTGCCTGCTTGCTGCGCCATTGTTCGCAATTCGGCAGAAGGATGGGTGTGAGTGTACTCCCTACCCAGCAGGCTTAACACTTCAGTATTCAGTACGTCCGGCATCAGGTCAGCCTGCTGAAACAGCTTGGCAGCCCCCACTTTCGTAAACACGGCTGCATTGTAAGTCTGGTGGTCTTCAGCCGCATAGGGGTAGGGAATGAGCAGCGAAGGCGTATGGGTGATGGCGAGTTCTGTGAGTGTACCTGCACCCGATCGACTAATTGCCAGATCCGCTCGTTGCAGTAACCCCGCCATCTTGTTGTAGAACGGTAGCGCCACGTACTGGGGATGCTGGAGGCTCTTTGCTTCTGGATCATTCTCGCCTGTGAGATGCACAACCCAGCAACCAGCATCAAACCACGTAGAGGCGCACTGCCGCACTAGCCGATTCACGCCGACAGCGCCCTGGCTACCGCCAATCACGACAATCAACGGCGCGTCATGAGGGATAGAGAGATCGAAAGCTGGTGCGGTTCCAGCCTGAAACTGCGATCGCACGGGTGTCCCTGTATAGATTGCCTTTGTACGAGGAAGATGGGTTGCTGCCACCTCAAAGCCAACCGCTACCGCGCTACACCACGGACCCAGAAAGCGGGTCACTTTACCTGGCAGTGCATTCGATTCATGCAAAATGACGGGCAAACCAAGCGATCGCGCTGCAAGAACAGCAGGCGCAGCAATGTAACCACCCGTTGTAAACACGCCCTGAAAGCGACCTGTTTGCAGTAAACGTCGTGCCTGCCAGATCGAGGCGAGCAGCTTGAAGCCAACGCGAAGGCTATCCAGACCACGTTTTTGAAAGCCTTCAGCCGCCACAGTATGCAGGGGATAGCGACCAGCGACCAACTGGCTTTCCAGGCGATCGGGCACACCGAGCCACTCAATCTGGTAATCTGACAGGCACTCTGCCACTGCGATCGCTGGAAAGACGTGTCCACCAGTACCGCTGGCGGCAATCAGCAAGCGTGTTGGGGGAGTTGACGCAGTTACACCACTGGTGGGTGTTGGCAGAGTAGAATCGGGAAAATTGTTCACGTTACTTTTAAAGGCTGCTTCCAAGCTTCAAAATATGCCATTAACGTCTTAGAGATCGATCAGGCAATGCTGCTCCAGTTAAACCGCCTTTACTCACCTTAAGATGTTAAGTTGCAGATTGTACGCCAAATTGTTAGCCGTCACTCACCCAATCCTGATCCTTATGTCTAAGCCTTTGCACTCCTTCACCACTATGCCTCAACCCTTACGTCCAGCCCAGGCAACACAAAAGCGCTGGCGGGCTTTTTTAATGGCTGTAGGCGTAGCAATCACGGTGGGGGGCACATCATACACTAGCCCCGTGAGTGCTGAACCACCAGAAACGGCTCCCGCAGCGCTCAAAGAAACTTTGACGGCGATCGACAAAGCGGCTAGTAGCCATAATATTCAGAGTGTGCTGACGTTCTATGGTCCGACCTTTATCCACTCTGATGGCTTAACCCGCAAAACGCTGGAACAAGCACTGACCAAGCTTTGGAAACGCTACCCAAACTTGACCTACCGTACCGAACTGAAGTCCTGGAAGGCAGACGGTAAAGGCATCGCAGCCGAAACGATTACTTATGTTACTGGCACGCAAAAAGTGGGCGAGCGTGAACTGAAAATCGACTCTACGTTACAGGCACAGCAGCGGTTTGAAAATCAAAAAATCGTACGGCAAGACATTCTTGCTGAACGGAGCCAGATTACCTCTGGCACTAACCCACCAACTGTCAAACTGAACCTACCTGCACAGGTCAATGCGGGTCAGCAGTTTAGCTTTGATGCCGTTGTGCAAGAACCGTTGGGCAATGACCTGCTACTCGGCACGGCGCTAGAAGAACCCGTGAAGGCAGATGGCTTGATCAACCCGACCACAGTGGATCTAGAACTGCTCTCTGCTGGCGGCATCTTTAAAGTCGGACGCGCCCCACTCATAGCTAATAGCCACTGGATTTCAGCCGTGCTGGTACGTCAAAACGGCATGACTGTGGTGACACAGCGGCTACGCATTGTAAACCGTGCTAAAAAGCCAACCCCCTAAGTGATCGCGCTGGGCGATTGGCTACGATCGCCCCTACACGTTTGTATAAACTTGCGCGTAGTATGCCTGATATTCGTCTGAAAGCAGCGGTTGCCACCACTCACGATTTGCCAAAAACCATGAAACGGTATGACGCAAACCGCTCTCGATCGTCTGCGCGGGCTGCCAACCCAATTCTGTTGTGATTTTGGTTGCATTAATGGCATAGCGGCGATCGTGTCCCGCGCGATCCTTGACAAACGTAATAAGTTTGCTAGACGGACGTACAGGTAGTTCTGGTGCTAGCTCATCCATCAAGGCACACAGCATATGAACGAGATCAATGTTTTTGACTTCGTTGTTGCCGCCGATATTGTATGTTTCGCCTGGTGTGCCGCGATGAATCACCGCATCCAACGCGCTGCAATGATCGCCTACGTACAGCCAATCGCGAATGTTTTGCCCATCGCCATAGACGGGTAGCGGCTTACCCATCAAGATATTGATACACATCAGCGGGATCAGCTTTTCAGGAAAGTGATACGGACCGTAGTTGTTAGAGCAGTTGGTAATTAGCGTCGGCAACCCGTAGGTATGGTAGTAGGCACGCACTAAATGATCACTGCCTGCTTTTGATGCAGAGTAAGGGCTGTTGGGCGCATAGGGTGTTGTTTCAGAAAATGCCGGATCATCGGTACCCAGGCTGCCATAGACTTCATCAGTAGAAACATGATGAAACCGAAAATGGGTCGGCTGGTTGCAGGTATTCCAGTATTGCCGAAAGGCTTCGACCAGCGTAAAAGTGCCGTTCACATTGGTTCGCACAAACGCATCAGGACCTAAAATCGATCGATCGACATGAGACTCAGCCGCAAAATGCGCCACCGTATCGATTGCCTCTTCTTCCAGTAGCGCTGACACCACCGCGCGATCGCAAATGTCGCCTTGCACAAACCGCAGCTTTGCTTTTTCCTCTAGGGGTGCAAGTGTCTGGCGGTTTCCCGCATAGGTTAGCGCATCCAGCACCACCACCCGATCGCCCGGATAAGTGCTGCACCAATGATAGACAAAATTTGCGCCAATAAAGCCAGCCCCTCCCGTGACGAGAAGCGTCCGTGGTCTGGTTAATGTTTGTCCGTCTGCAAGTGTCATAAGTTCTGATTCTCTACGTCAAGTTCAAGCCAGGTTAGAAAAGGAAATGCTCGGCATCATAAAAAACGGTCCTTGCGCCATTAGGGCATAAAAACGATGGCTAGCGAACCGCCTTGTCAGCAGTTTTTTGGCTCGTCGCTGGCTGTTGTAATGGTGGCATTGGCATCACATCCCGATAAATTTCGAGGATAGTATCCACTTTCACGTCCCAATCAAAATGGCTCAACACCCTCTGACGACCCGCTTCACCCATCGATCGTCGTAGAGATGGGGATGAGGCTAGACGCATCATGGCGGCGGCTAAACCATCGACGAATGATGCACGCGATCGGGGCTCAACTAAAATGCCACACGACTCATCAAGATAGTCAGTTGGTCCACCCCAGTTGGTAGCAATGACCGGAAGACCGATCGACATTGACTCTAGAACGACTGCACCACCGCACTCCAGTAAGCTGGGCAGTACCATTACATCCGACTGCCGTAACCGTTGAGCGCAGTCAGCTTGCGACAGCCAGCCTAAAAATTGCACAGCACTGTCGGGATGCAGTTTATCTACAGCGTGTTCTACTATCTGAAACTCGTTCAACAGTCCTTGTTTCGCTGGTTGAGACTCACCCAATGACCGTAATCCCAAAGCGATCGCTTGCTGCCTCAAGGCAAGGCTCTCGGGTCCATCGCCAATAATTTCTAGTACGACAGGCATCTGTTTAGCGACACGCTCAAACGCTAGCAGCAGCAAGTCAACCGCCTTCCAATTGAGCAAACGCCCAACAAACACAAACTTAATCACCTGTGCCCCGGGTAGAACTGTGGGTATAGTCTGAGGATGAATCGTCTCGGTCAAGTTTTTTTCAGGCTTTTGTTGCCACATCGACAAGTCAACGCCATTTTCACACAGTTCGATAATGTCGTTACATGCACCCTTCGGTAGGGCGTTGCGTGTGCGTAGGTTGGCAACTAATAACCTTGCTGCTTGGCGCTTGCCTGGAATTAGCCAATTCAGCCAATTAGAAAGGAGGCGACCTGCCGCCAGTGACAGGTGGACAAAGGGGCTTTGCATCTTTTGAAAGGCAGGTGGATAGTCCATACCACCATTCATCGGACCAATAATCACAGGTGCATTCACACCAAAAAGCAGAGACGGCTCTTTGGGGGAGACAGGTATTGGCTGATGCACAACTGTAATACGATGGCGCTGCACCAGTTGCTTTGCCAGACGGCGTTGAGCAGCCTGAGTCATTAAGCGCAACGCAAACCCAAGCGTAAAGTAAGCTAACCTTTGTGGCAAGAATTGACTCAGCCTGTATAGCAGGCGATGCCAAAACGTATCGGGGATGAAATAGATGCGATCAAAATCGGCTTCAAGCGATCGTCTTAGTTCATCCCGAGTGCGCTCATGCACAATTAACCAGACTTCAATCTGACGTTGACGCAAGATCCGAAAATAGTGAAAAGGCAGCACTGCTTCACCACCAAAACTTGCCGAAGCATGTTCTGCCACAATCAGCACACGGGGTTCATTGCTGTTCATATCAAACGCTTTAACGCTGGTTGGGCACTCATAGGCTTGCAAAGAACCAAGACAATACTCAGATTTATGAGGAACTTCTGCTCACTATTGCTTGCTCACCGATTGTCGAAGAAACACTCTGTGACAGGCGTTTTTGCTTGAACCCTTCAAACTCAGCTATCCTTTCACCATTGGGTAAAAGCTGTGGCTGACTCATTGAGAGCGTTCTGTCAATGAGTCGAAACGTTCCAGCCCCATTTCCGATGAAGCAACTGCTAAGCAAGCTCAATTTGACTGTCATCTCCAATCATAAAGCGAAGCGCTTTGGGACGTTGAGGAGCCGTTTTAAGCTGGGCACGTTGCCCGATTACGCTATCGACAATGCGCTGATGAATACCAACGATCCGTGCGCCTTTAAGAATAACGCTGTGTTCTAAATCCACATCAATGAGTGTGACGTGATCCGCGATGCTACTGTAAGGACCGATAAAACAGTTTTCTAAATGGCAATCGTTGCCGATCGTGACAGGACCGCGTACGGTACAGTTGATGAGCTTAGAACCTGTGCCGATCTGTACGCGTCCAAAGGTCTGACTCTGAGCGTCCAGTTCACCACAGATCGATGTTTTCAGGCAAGTATCCAGGATGATCTGATTTGCCTCAAGTAAATCATCCTTTTTACCAGTATCCAGCCACCAGCCTTCGATCTGACGGGCTTCGACATGTTTTTGCTGGTTGATCAGGTCTTGGATCGCGTCAGTAATTTCAAGTTCGCCTCTAGCAGATGGCTGGATGCGATCGATGGACGCATGAATTGTATTCGCAAAGAAATAGATACCAACCAACGCTAGATTCGAGGCTGGTACTTTGGGCTTTTCGACTAACTGAACAACCCGCCCTTGATCGTCAACTTGAGCCACACCAAAGGCACTGGGATTGGCTACAGGGCGCAGCAGGATGAGGGAATCCATCTGCTCTGTCTTAAAGTGATTCAAAAATTCACCGAGTTCGTTCTGAATCAAGTTGTCGCCCAGATACATGACAAACGGTGAGTCGCCAAGAAACGGACGCGCGATCTTTACGGCATGAGCCAGACCTGCGGGTGAATCCTGCAAAATGTAGGTGATGTTGGCACCAAAACGATCGCCATTGCCCGTTTTGGCTTTGACCTCCGCGCCTGTTTCAGGGCTGATAATAATGCCAATGTCCGTAATACCCGTTGCCGCAATGGCTTCGATGCCGTACCAAAGAATCGGTTTGTTGGCGACTGGCACCAGTTGCTTGGCACCAGTATAGGTCAGGGGGCGTAGCCGCGTGCCTTTACCACCGCTGAGAATGATTGCTTTCATAAGACGAGTCTCTTGGAGAAGGGGTTTGTCACGGGTAAACGTCAGCCAGTTTGAGTGGCTTTCCAGCCTGATCTTTAGTTGACAGAAGTGGTTCTGCCGTTAAAGCCCAGTCAATCGCTAAGTCGGGGTCATTCCAGAGAAGGCAGCGCTCAAATTGGGGTGCGTAGTAATCGGTTGCTTTATACAGCACTTCAGCCATCTCTGAAATGACTGAAAAGCCGTGGGCAAAACCGGCTGGAACCCAGAGCATCCGCTTGTTTTCGGCGCTAAGGTAGCAACTTACCCACTGCCCAAAGGTAGGAGATTGCTGACGAACATCAACGGCTACATCAAGGATCGTGCCTGCGACAGCTCTCACAAGCTTTCCCTGGGGCTGCTGGATCTGATAATGCAGCCCACGTAAGACGTTTTGGCACGAACGTGAGTGGTTATCTTGAACGAACGGAGCCTCTACTCCCGTTTTGTCCGTGAAAATACGCTCGTTAAAGCTTTCAAAAAAGAAGCCGCGATCGTCTTCAAACACACGAGGCTCAAAAATCAAGACATCGGAGATCTCGGTAGGCAAGACATTCATCGGAATTTCCTCACAACACTTCCTTTCAATCTAAAGGCTCAGAGTAACCCACGAGAAGTCTAAACTAATTTTTACCGAAGGTTTTGCTAACTGTAAGCGTTATAGCGCGTTGCCCAGCGAAGGCTCAATGACTTGAGGCAATCTTCATTAAATGCCTTAGGCACGATAAAGATTAACTCTAGCAGATGCCAAGTTAGCAGATGAGCGCTAGGTCGCTTGCTCTCCAAGCAGCCGCAAGGCTCAATGCTTGAGAGCGATAAAAGGATTGCTAACAGAGTAATGCTGCTAATGAGTTTAAATAAGGTTATTACTACGCAGATAATGTGGCTTAGAAAGTCAAAGATTAGCTGATCATTCAGAAGCGTAGGGAAGACAGCTAAGTCTGCATGCGTTCACAGTCTTTAGCTTCCGACGCTTACCTGCAGAAAGCACAATTTATAGGAGCTATAGCAAGTTTCCATCTCTCCACACTCTATATCTCTATAGAAGATGGAGAGAATCTAACCTCTTGCCATCGCCGTCCCTTGACGAGGGGGGACGGCGGGAGTTCTGATTCTATGCTGCTTTAAAGCAAGGTGGTATTTAGATGCTACAAACAGGTTTGTCGTTTGCATTGAGCTTGATTGTGCCTTCGGTGCCACCGACGACAAAAGGATACAGCTCTTCTCCAACCGTTCTAACGAAGGTTGGTTTTTGGAGGGAACATTCTTTGATTGCTGCACCCCAAGCAGCATAATCGCTGCCTAGTTTGTCTGTGATAGGAGTGTTGGTAGAAATCTCTGCATTCTTCACGATCGATAGCTCGATTGGCAATGTGAAGTAGATAGGCGCTACGGGTGGGGTTGGTAGATTGACCGATCGACCACCCACAATGGTTTCTTCATCGGGCGAAGTCGTTACCGCTAGTGGGGCTGCCGATGCTGCAACAGCATGACCAACTGAAAGTGTAACAATGGCTGCGACAGCAAGCTTTTTCAACATAGCAAGATTCTCCTCAGTGAGTTTTTAGTGATGGGTTTGTCTCAAGCGATCGACGTACGATTCGTACGCTGGTCGTCTGACAAAGCTAACGGACTGTTCAACTATAGTTCCCAACTAGAGCTTAAGTGATCCATCAATCCGCTAGTCAAGCCTCATGAACGTTAACACAACTTGTGTACTTTTAAATACCACAATTTCTTAAAAGCAGATTTTGCTTTTGCGCCAGAGTTGGTAAGCTAGGCGGTTACTGCCGGCATACTCTTTAGATGCTTAGAGCGATCGCTCGCTTTGCTAGAGCGTCGGCTGTAATGCCATTGACTGCCATCAAAGCAGTGGCGCTAGCAGTCGTTTCACCACGCTTCCAGGCAAAGGTATCACGCTTCGCCAGACTCCGCAGCATGATTGGTTCTAGCATGCCACTGGCACCACCCGTCACACCAATTAGGACATCGCCACCGAACAGCGACTCAAACTCAGCATCGTTAAGAAAGGTACTATCGGGTTCGGCACACAGATCCCAGCCCACATCTGATGCACGGTAAAGGCGACGTGGATTAATCACTGAAACAATGCGGACACCTAAGCCCTGTGCTGCAAGCTGAGTAGCCGCTTCAAAGACAGGAATCAGGGGCATATCACCAATGACAGCAAACACAACGGTTTTGCTGCCGCTAGTTTCGTGCAGGGTGATAGCACCATTGGCGATCGCCTGCTGTGTCTGGTCAAACGTCGTCCGAATGGGTAAGGGCGACTTGCTAGCTGTGATCACTATTCCTTTATTTTTTTGAGTCAGCGCCCAGTCGTAGCAGACCTGAATGCTATTAGCATCGGGCGGAAACAGCGGGAAAACATTGCCATTTCGCATCATGGCAGCGAAGTAGGCTTCAATCTCGGGGCGTTGATGCGTCCAGCCGTTACGTCCTTGCTCGAGTGCCCCTGCCGTAAAGAGAGTCACAGTAGCAGGTGTGGGACGACGAAGTTCTGCCATTGCTTGCGTGACCGTTTGCCAGATGGGTAGACCGTTGATCGCAAACGATTCGTAGGAACACCAGAGCGATCGCGATCCCATTAACGCTAATCCGGCTGCCAATCCTGCACAGGCATCTTCGCTCAACGGTTCATAGACCTGTCCACCCGGAGCCTGGTAATAGAGCGGATCTTCCGTTGGGTGGATGATTTTGAGCGCCTGGTTAATATTGGCAATACCGGAGGCTTCATTACCATCCGCATTGGATACCACATAGTTAGCGTCGGCTTGCCCCACGGCAGCGACCAGCTTACCCATTGCAGTCGTAGAGACCTTTGGTTCGCTACCCACTGCAAATTCTTCTAGGGGCAATTGTCCGAGCGAGGGAAGCGATCGCTCAAATTCTGTTACCACCGTTTTGCTAGCAGGACCGCCACCTGAGCGCTCACAGTTGGTGCGTACCAGTGCCCAGGCATTAGGCGAAAGCGCACGAGTTTTCAATGCCGCTATAATGTCAGGATTTTCTAACGTGTGCTGGGCATAAAGGTTGTGAGACTTTGCGCCACGTGCATGAACGCCAGCGCCTTTAAGCTGCTTAATGATTAGGACGGTTAGCTTACCACCAAGGGCAGAGCGAGCCGCTTCATCCGTTTTTGCCAGCACTGCTTTGCCAAAGGCGAGGCGCTGTTCAGGGTCGAAAACAGTGCTATCGACGTAGGCTCCGGGCTGGTTTTGGTCATCAAAGTCTTTGGCATCAATGAGTACTACGTGGTCAAAGCCGTTGCCGCGCCAGTATGCCTCCATCTGCTCATTGGTTTTTAGTGACACCATGCTGTGGTGCTCCTGAGAGTAGCCGTTCCAGACCAGCACAGGTAAGAAGTTGGTTGCAGCCGGGTACGCCGTGTGGAAATGGGCGATCGCGCTCACGATGTAGGGTTCGCCCAAACCGCCATCACCGACGGTGAAGGGAAAGAGCGTGTCAGGGTGCAAGAGCGCTGCCGCCATCGCAAAGTGTTGCCCTTGTCCTAACGGGCCGGCAGGCGCAAGAATGCCAGGGATAAAGCCAGAGAGATGACCCAGCAAGCCGTGCTGCTCGCGGAAACGATCGCGCAACTGCTGCACAGTGGTGATGCCCATGTCTTCCAGCGATCGATCCAGGAACATGGCGCTGTAGAAACCAGGGGCGTGATGTCCGACCTCGGTAATGATATTTTTGTAGCCCAACATGACTAGTGCGGCATAGGCTTCTGCCTGACTGGCAAAGCCGCCGGGGTGCCCAGAGGCTTTACTGGCTGTCACCTGTAAAATTAGATAGCGTAGGGCATCGGCATACAACAGCGTTTGATACGCAGCAGCAGGATCAGTCAGATCGGCGATCGCGGTTTGACCTTCTCCAATCGCTGGCACAGCACCATAAACATCAAAACCTGGCACTGCATCGCTGTAATACTGAATGCCGTCACAAAAGGCTGGAGTGCTGACGGATTGGGGGCTGGGAGTAACTGCGGTCATGCTTCGGATACCTACTGCAACTAAAAGTCTGATGGCGATCGCCTGCTAACCATAGTACACAGCCCGTTGCACAAAAGGCGCAAGGGATTTTTGATGGCTGCGATCGCAGTTACTTATGGCACTTTAGTTGAGCTACGAACTCTCAGTCTTTAGTCTTGAATCTTAATTGACCACTGAAGGTTCACAGTACTTGCGTTAAGAATCAGGCACAATCCCAGCAGGTTGCTCTTTTGAAACTTGAGCGACCTTTTGAGCAACCTCTGGGTTGTAAAGCCGCAGGTAGTTCCAGTAGTTTTCAAACACCGATTTGACGTAGCCTTTGGTTTCGTTGTAAGGAATGTTTTCGACAAACACATCGGGATCTTGTTGTCCTGCTTTTGCGACCCAACCGCCAACGGCTCCAGGTCCGGCGTTGTAGCTAGCGATCGCCAGCATGGAATTGCCACTGTATTCCTGGTGCGTATAGTCGAGATACCAGGTGCCTAGCTTAATGTTGTCATCAGGATCATTGAGCTTGTACTCCTTCAGCTTGATTTGCTTGGCAATCCAGGCTCCCGTTTCGGGCATGACCTGCATCAACCCAGTTGCGCCTACACCAGAGCGAATTCCAGGCATAAAGCGCGATTCTTGCCGGATGAGTGCCGTGACTAGCAGTGGGTTAAGCTGCCGCTCTTGCGACCAAGTTTCGATCGGCTCCAAAAAGGGGAAGGGGTAGAGCGCCTGCCAGTAAGATGCTTGCTGTTTAAGCGCCCGGTACTGAGATTTTTCTTCTGGCTTATCCCGTTCGCTCAAGAACGAAATCATAAAAATGCCGTCTAGATAGTCGCCCACTCCCAGCCGCATCACGCCATCGGTAAACTGCTCAGCGACCGTAGGCTGTTTGGGGTTACTAAACTCAACCTGCCACAGCTTCCAGGCATCGCGGTCTTGCCCAAGCTGAAACAGTTCTTTGAGGGTAGCTGATCCGACTGGCAAATCGGGACGAGCCGCAGGGCGAACAACCTCTGGGTTAATTTGACGCACGCTGTTAAAATCACCGACCTCCCAGCCTAGGCGGGATGCCGATCGCCATGCGTAGTAAGACTGCGGATATTTTGACAACACCTGTTGATACGCTGCCTTCGCGTCTTCCTGCTTGCCAAGCTGTTCTGCCCACTTGCCGCTCCAATAGGCGGCTTCGGGCGCTTGTTCGCTGGTGGGGTTATGTAAAAGGACTGATGATGCCCAGACATAAGCCGATTGAGCATCATTGGCTGCACCACGCTCTTGCGCGAGACTCCACCGCAGTTCTGCCGCTGCATCCGATTTGGCATAACGCGTCAGCAAAATTTGCCGTACCTGCACCGCATACTTGAGGCTGTTTTGCTGCTCCAGCAGTTTGGCTTTTTCGAGCAACGCCTCACCTGCTTTGGCTGGAAACCGCTGCACAACTTGATCCAGATAGCCGATCGCCTGTCCTGAGTCTGATAGCTTAGCAAGCCGGAGCAAGGCTAGAGCAGACTCTTCGGCAGTGGGAAAGTCCTGCACTACACGCTGGTATGCCTGAATAGCACCACCTTTTTCGCCCAGTTGAAAACCTCGCCCAATGCGATAAGCGTTGAGTGGGGTGTAGGGTGCCTGGGCATAGGCGGCTCCCGCCTTGCCATAGAGCTGTTTTTCCCAATAGCCAAAGGCGATCGCTTCCCAGTCTTCGGGCTTAAGCTGCGCAGCGTATTGCTTGGTTAGAGTATCCAGGACGGTCAGATAGTTTTGGGCATAGAGCGCACGTTTGGCAATCAACAGCAACAGTTGTGGCTGGTTTGGGTTTTCCTTGAGACGTTGCTGCACCAGCGCGATCGTGCTGGGATGGGACGGGAACTGAGCGATCGCATGATCCCCATAGCGCGGATTATCACGGTTCAGTGCGACCAGCGCTTCTGCCGTCACGGGACTTTGGGGGTGATCCTTAACCAATTGCTGTTGCGTTGCCTGGACGCTAGCTCGATCGCCGATCGCCTCATACGCCTGGGCACGCTGCCTCAGCACGTAGGCTCCCAGCAGGGGATAGCTGTTCTCTAAGCCTTTTAGAGACTCCAGCGCTTTCTTGCCCTGCCCTTGGTCAATGAGTTCCGCTGCCAATAAGTAGCGAGCACGACTATGTTCTGGCGATTCTTTGTCTTTAGCGATCGCCTCTAGCGCTTTCGTCCGCTGGGCGGGTGGCAAAGCTTTAAACGCACTGACTTGTTTTTTGGGTGTACTGGTTGCTATGGGCAAACCCACGATCGACAACGGCTGCTGCCTGTCTCCATGCCACTTAAGAACGGGGAGTGCGGCTCCTACAATCAAAGCAACCAGCCCCGCAGTACCCAACAAGATCTGGATTTTTCGTTGCTTCAGCATGAAGCCTCCCCAATAGGGTGAAATCTCCCTGTGAATTTAGCACTTTTAAACGAAAGTGACCGTTTGCTTTGAAGGAAATGACGTGAATGCCAGATCCCCGACTTCTTCAAGAAGTTGGGGATCTAAACCTTCTCATTTAGAGGAAGATTAAAAAGCCAACCGCTTTGTTTTCTGGACTTCATGGCAACCACGACGATCGCCCTCAATGCAGACCTGATCAATGCGCTAGATCTGTCTCCGCTTCAGACAGTCATTGACCCACTGCTGCAAGAGGGTAACCTGATGACCTACGAGCAGCAGCTTCAATTTACGATCGACTACCCCCAAGAGTCAGGCGATCCCAGGGAACTACCTGAAATTCCGGAGGTACGGCTCTGGTTCATTCGGCTCGATGCACGTTACCCGTGGCTGCCCCTTCTGCTGGACTGGAAAGCAGGTGAATTGACGCGCTACACTGCCATGCTGGTGCCCCATCAATTCCACCCGAAAGACGGCATTCAATACAATCCAGAAGCATTAGAAATTTTTGTGATGCACAAAATTTTTGTGCTGGCAGGCTGGATGCAGTCGCAGGGCTTAGAGGGCACAGCAAGGCTGAAAGCCATGACTCAAATGTTTGGTTACGAGCTGGATGATGCTTTCTTTGACTTGCTGTAGCTTGAACGAGATCCCCAACTTCTCAAAGAAGTTGGGGATCTGACGTTTTGCCACGTTGTCAACATCGCTTGATAGAATAAAGACCCACCAATGATCGCAGGCGAGCAACGCAAGAGATATGAGCACAGGGACGCTGTTTGATAAAGTTTGGGATGCACACACCGTGAGCGTTTTGCCCTCTGGACAGACGCAGCTTTTTATTGGGTTGCACCTGATTCACGAAGTCACTAGTCCTCAAGCCTTTGCGATGTTGCGCGAACGCGAACTGAAGGTGTTGTTTCCCGATCGCACCGTCGCTACCGTCGATCACATTGTGCCGACAGACAATCTGGCGCGTCCCCTTGCCGACTCGATCGCGGAGGAAATGATGCAGGCGCTGGAGCGAAACTGCAAGGAAAATGGCATTACTTTCTACAACGTTGGTTCAGGTAATCAAGGTATTGTTCATGTCATTGCACCAGAGCAAGGCTTGACCCAACCCGGCATGACGATTGCCTGTGGCGATAGCCATACCGCCACACATGGAGCCTTTGGCGCGATCGCCTTTGGTATTGGTACCAGCCAAGTGCGCGACGTGTTGGCATCTCAAACGCTGGCGCTGGCAAAGCTCAAGGTGCGTAAGATTGAAGTCAACGGCAGCTTGAAACCAGGTGTTTACGCCAAAGATGTCATTCTTCATATCATCCGAAAACTAGGCGTGAAGGGCGGCGTAGGCTACGCTTACGAATTTGCAGGCACCACATTTGAGCAGATGAGCATGGAAGAACGGATGACCGTCTGCAACATGGCGATCGAGGGCGGTGCCCGCTGCGGTTACGTTAATCCTGATCAAGTGACCTTTGACTATCTCAAAGGACGCGATTTTGCACCCAAAGGCGCTGATTGGGACAAGGCAATTGAGTGGTGGAACAACATTCGCAGCGACGCTGATGCCGTCTACGATGATGTCGTTATCTTTGATGCCGCAACGATCGCCCCTACCGTTACCTGGGGCATTACGCCGGGTCAGGGTATTGCGGTCAACGAAACTGTGCCCACTCCTGACGAGATGCCAGCAGATGAACGGGCGATCGCTGAAGAAGCTTATCAATATATGGACTTGCAACCAGGAAAACCAATGCAGGGCATTAAAGTGGATGTTTGCTTCATTGGTAGCTGCACCAACGGCAGAATCAGTGATCTGCGTGAAGCCGCCAAATTTGCTCAGGGACGGCACGTTGCCAACGGTATCAAAGCCTTCGTTGTCCCTGGTTCTGAGCGGGTGAAGAAGCAGGCAGAAGCAGAAGGACTACACAAAATTTTCGTGGAAGCAGGCTTTGAATGGCGCGAACCAGGCTGCTCTATGTGCCTTGCCATGAACCCCGACAAGCTTCAGGGTCGGCAGCTCAGTGCATCCTCCTCAAACCGGAACTTCAAAGGACGGCAAGGCTCGTCGTCGGGTCGCACCCTGCTGATGAGTCCGGCAATGGTAGTTGCCGCAGCCGTCACAGGTCAAGTTACGGATGTGCGTGAGTTACTGTAGCGATTCTGATGAGCATCGGTTTAGAAAGAAGCAGGTTTCTAGACTCGACCAGAATACTTAAACAGCAGACTCTTGTTGAGAAACCCTGTTTCTGGCTTAGCCTTACTTAACCATCACGTAAGTTTTGGTGGCGATAAAAGGCGTAAGCATCAAACAGTGTGCCGACTAAACCGCAGGTCAAGCCAATCACCAAAGCGCCTTGAAACGGGTCGCCGCTGCCAAAGACAGCAAGAAACTGCAAGAGCTTTGCAACTCCGGTTTGACCAATTGCCTCAGCAAAAGGAATCTGTACGATCGCTGACAATAGCACCAAAACCATGCCAATTAGCGCCATTGGAGCAGCAAAGCTAAATGTGCTAGTTAGCAATAAGGAACGAACGAGGGTTGGTGACAGGAGCATGACGCTAATAATATGCTAGGCAGATTCAATGCTGCGGAGGCAATGTGCTCTCTCCACAGTAAGAGCGATCGTCACGACATATAGCAAGTAGGGAAAATCTTAAATTAAGCTTAAATATCTTATTGCAGCTCTGTGAATAACTGCAAGAAAAGCTAGATCTAAGTTTTGTCATGTACAAAGTTTCTACCGCGCCGCCTCACTCCAATGCGGGGCAAAAAGCGTATGCAAGATCGTTTGTGCCAGTTTACTGATCGCTTACAACAGGGGCTTTTTAGCCAGGTAACCCGCTAATGTAAAGACGGTTTAAGGCTGTTAATTTTTCTTTTATAGAAGCGTCTGCATCTATAAAGGTTTGATTAATTCAAATTACAGCGCCCGTGTGATCGCGTAGCTTAAGAGTTACATTTTTAAAAGCTGTATCGATCGTTACCTTACGTCATGTAGGAGGTGTAGGGTGTGTCAGAAAGCATCTCCTAGGGAATACTGTCGCTAACTATGAGGAGTTGTAGGTATGAAAGCCCGTCCATTAACATCGGAAAAATTACTTTCCCCAGTACTAGCATCAGCAGTATTGGGGCTTTTTATGGTTGCTCCATCCCTGGCATCTATTCCAGAAGCGGTTCCAGGAACACTATCTGTAGCTAGTCAAAAGGCGGTTGTGCCTTTGTCAGCAAGCTCCCAACCGCTTGCAACGGAGTCTATTTTAGCTCAGGTGCCGTCTGAACTGGCTGTGCCCCTTGAAGTAACGGACTTAAGCGATGATGTCGCTAATTTAGATCCAGATGTACAGCCAATAAATGGCATGGATCAAGTGACATCCGTTTCTCAACTGACTGATGTTAAACCGACCGATTGGGCCTTTCAGTCACTACAGTCGCTTGTAGAGCGCTATGGCTGTATCGTTGGCTATCCTGATCAAACCTTTCGTGGCAACCGTGCGCTGACTCGCTATGAGTTTGCGGCAGGTCTCAATGCGTGCCTCGATCGCGTCAATGAACTGATTGCAGCAGGCACAGGTGATCTGGTTAAAAAAGAAGATCTGCTAGCAGTGCAAAAGCTTCAGGAAGAGTTCGCGGCTGAACTTGCTACTTTACGTGGACGGGTCGGCGCGTTAGAAGCTCGCACTGCCACCTTAGAAAAGCAGCAGTTTTCCACCACTACAAAGTTATTTGGGCAAGTCATTGTGGGCGCGCAAGGGCGAAATAGCCCCGATATTTCCTTGGCGGGTTTCCGATTTAATGACAACGATGACCAGATAAACGTCATCACCAATACCCAGCTCAGTCTCTTCACTCAGTTCAGCGAACGTAGTATTTTGCTGGCTGGTCTCCAGGCAGGCACTGGTAGATCTTTCGGTAACCAACTGCTGACAAATGATGTGCTGTTGGGCTACGAAGGCGACTCTCGTGGCTCTGTAAGACTGAGCGACCTAACCTTCCGTCAGCTCATTGGCAGCAATTTTGCTGTCATTGCGGGCCCTGTTGGTGTCAATATGGTGAACGTTTTTCGGGGCGCAAACCGGATTGAAAGTGCTGGACAAGGACCGCTCTCGCGTTTAGCACAGCGGAATCCAATTCTCAATATTGGTGGTGATGGTGGCGGTGCAGGGTTTGACTGGCAAATTACGCCCAGCATCTCATTACAGGGGGTTTACTCGTCCAACCAACCAGAAGACCCAATCAATGGCGGACTCTTCGGCGGCAGCAATGGGGCAACAACAGCAGGCGCACAGCTAACCTTTGCACCAACCCGCACCATTGATATTGCACTCAACTATGTCAACGCCTATTCACCCAGCGGCTTTTTAGGCACTAGCGTGGGTGACGACCAACTAGCCTTGCCAGATCCCATCTCCTTTCGTGCCCCGATCAAAACAAACGCGATCGGCGGTACGGTTGCCTGGCGTGTCACACCCAGAGTCACGATCGGTGGTTGGGCTGGTTTCACGACCTCTGACCTGAAGGGATTCTCTGGGAATGTCGAAACTATTAACTGGATGGCTTTTCTAAACTTTCCCGATTTGGGTGCGCGTGGCAATCTGGGTGCCATTTACGTGGGTCAGCCGCCACGCATTATCAGCAGCGATCTACCTGCTGGTCGTAACGTGCCGAGCTTTATTAGTGAAGGTAATTTACTGGCTGGTCCAGGTGATCAACCAGGGACGACCACTCACGTCGAAGCCTTCTACCGCTTTAGAGTCTCTGACAATATCAGCATTACGCCAGGTGTCATTTTCGTTTTCAACCCCCGGCAAAACGCAGCGAATGACACCATCTCGATCGGCGTGCTTCGGACAACGTTCACGTTTTAGCCCCCTAGAGACGAACTAAAACAGTCATCGTTAGCTGCTGTTGTAGTTCGTCTCGGTATAAACGCAGACACGGTGCATGGAAGATCGCAAGCGATCGCTAATGTGTGTGTGCCTCAGTGCCTAAAGTAGACCGTGAAGACTCGTAGCTTGAAGGGGTTTGTGAGGTTTTTAAGAACTCAACTGTGATCAGGAACTTTCTAAGGCTGCAAGAGTTCTGGCAAGTTACTGATAACAATTGGTTCCAGTAATTTTGCCGGAATGTATCTTTACTACTGGCAACTGCCGTTGGTTACGGTCATTTACTTAACGCTTGGTTGACTTTTTCTTCACCCAATATTTAGAGGATTATTACTGTGATTGATCAATCCACTCGTTTCGCCGTTTGCTTGGGATTGTTGGCAGGAAGCTTGGCGATCGCTACCGCCGCCCATGCCGATATTCCCATTACTGGTGGTCAAGCAACTGGTGATGCTGCCTTCTTCTTGCCGGGAACCGCACCGACTGCCACTACTCCTGCGGGCACTCCAGTTCTCTTTGACACGGCAATTCAAACCCTGAGGCTCGTCACGCCAAATGGTACGACAACGACATCGCGCTTTCTTCCCAACGCCAGTCGATTTACAGACACCAACGGCAATAAAATTCCTGATAGTGGTGACACTGGCAGGCTTGAAGGTACTCTCTCAGGGGTTGCGTTCTCAGCTAACGGTAATCCAATCTTCTTTCAAGGCATACCGACAGCGCTCAACTTTACACTCAACACCTTTTCACCCAGTTTCCTTCAAGGTGGCACGCTGATCAGCCCTCAACAAGCAGGTACAGCTCCACTTGTCTTCTTGCCTGTGCAAAACGTCACTCTATCGGGTGCTTCTGGCACTTCGTTTAACTCGCAAGAAGGATTATTGAGTGTAGGTGCTTTTGATGCTGCGCTCACAGGCGACTCGATTCGCTTGCCGTCCGACTTGCAACTACGGTCTACAACTGCTAGCAATGTTGCGCCAGTGGTACTAGGACGACGCATCAAATTTGATTTTGAAGGCAAGGATGTTCTACCGACAGCAGGCACCGATCTGAATCCAAGCGACGGTGTGATCGCTTTTAGCGGACCGACAACCAAGTTCCAAGTTCAAAGTGTTGGCACTCCGGGCACCAGTGAGTTTAAGCTCGAAGGCACTGTTGCCAACTTGGATCTGGAACTCACGGCTCCGTTTAGTGGCACGCTGACCGGTACACTGTCTTCAGCCGCTCGAACAAGCTATGAAGTCAAGGGTGAAGGTCCAGGCTATGTTGCTTTTGGAAACAATACTGCAACTTTTGCGGGGTCTGCTCGTAGAGATACTCAGTTCAAGTTTGAGCAATCTGGTGGCAAGCTAGACGGTAGAAGTAGCGGTGATGTTTCGTTTGCACTAAGGACTGGTAGCGGTGATTTTACAAGCTTTACTCCAGCCGTAGGTGTGAATAACAACGGTACAGCGTTCAGTGGCAGTAGCAACACCAGCAACAATACCAGCAACAACACCAGCAGCAATACCAGCAGCAATACCAGCAACAACACCAGCAGCAATACCAGTTCAACGACCGTCTCAGTGACCAGCACAAGGACGATCGTCTTCACCAACTTTGTGGCAAATACCACCTACATCAAGCTGTTTAACCCGTCTCTCTTTGTCGTTAACAGCACAGACAATGACGATGATGATGACAGCCGTGGTGATGATGATAGACGTAGTCGCGACAATGATGACGACGATGATAACGATAGCAATGCGGCTTACACCATTTATCGCCAGCGTGGTTCGGTCGAAGTCGTTGTAGAACGTGGTTCAGACGACCGTATTTTGCTGGTAGAGCGCGATCGGAACGATCGTCAACTGCCTCCTGGTCAAGCAAAACGTCGTGGACGAGTTGTTTCGGCTTACCAAGTCGTCGGCTTATCCAGTCGCGTTTTCCCAGGCTTAGTCGGGCTACAGCAAATTCCAGCCGAACAAGCATCGACCACTCCAACATCAACGACTCCGGCTGGCACGACGACTACCCCTAGTGGCACTACAACGCCCAGCAGCACCACGACTCCGACTGCACCTACCACTCCTAGCGGCACCACGACCACTCCATAGAAACAGGAGTCTTGCTTAGAAGGCAAAAAGAGGCAAGGGAACGAACCGCTCCCTTGTCTCTTTTTGTATAGGCGAATGAAAGCATCACAAGGACAGCTTTGGAAAGGAGCGGCAAGGTGAAAGGGTAAGTGATCCGTCGTTGACTTATAGCTATCGCCACAGAGCTTGGGACATTGGGATCAAAGGGGGGTGTGGGGGCTTCGCCCCCAGCCAGGGGTTCCACCCCTGCACCCCGTCCTAAATAGGGTAGCGCTTTTTCGTAAAGGATAGAAGAAAATAGAGAAAAGGCAGTTTCAAGTGAGCCGAAAGCCAGGATGAAACCTTACTTAATTTGTCCGAGTTGCGGGTCGGATGACATCATGAAAAATGGCACCACTCGTCGTGGTAAACAGAATCATAAATGTCGAGACTGCGGTCGTCAGTTTGTGGAAAACCCCCAGTGGCAACCGAAGGCGCAAGAGACCTGTGCCTTGATTGATCGCCTACTGCTCGAACGGATTCCCTTAGCGGGGATTGCCAGAGTCTTGCACCTGTCGGAAAGCTGGTTGCAGCAGTACGTCAATCAGTGCTATGAGCAGGTGGCCCAACAAGCCGAGGTGCTGCCGAAAACGACTGCTCGGTTGACGGTACAAATGGATGAGTTGTGGTCCTTTGTGGATGAGAAAGGCAACAAACAATGGGTCTGGTTAGCGCTGGATGTGGCGACCCGGGAAATCATTGGGTGTCATGTGGGTGATCGGTCGGCACAAGCGGCGCAAGCGTTGTGGGACTCCCTCCCTCGACGTTATCGACAATATGCTCGCCTTTACACGGACCATTGGGAAGCCTATGCCTGTGTCCTACCGAGTAAACGGCATTTTGCAGTGGATAAAGCTTCTGGGTTGACCAGCTATATTGAGCGGTTGAATAATACATTGCGACAACGCATTTCACGGTTAGTCCGCCAGAGTTTATCGTTCTCGAAGAAGTTAGAGAATCACATTGGCGCGATTTGGAACTTCATTCATCACTACAATCAAAAGCTTCGAGAGAACCTGCAACGGGAGCAAAGAGCTTCTTTTTCTCCATCCTTTACATAATGGCACTACCCTAAATAGTATGGCTACGGCTATAGTTAGCAGCGCGATCGGCAACAAAAAACGGCTGCGGTTTCTAATTTTCAGACACTTTTTGCTGACGACCCGAGAGCAATCCGCTATTCTGGCTAAGTTAGCGTTTAAGTTGTGTGATTGTGACTGAAAAGCCGTTGACTACTGGCTTGAGTTTGTGGAGTCAGCGTTTGCTGGCAGCTATCCTTTTGGGTGGACAGGTAATGGTGCATTTGCTGGCAGGCAAAATTCACCGCCGCAATACTGTGGAGCAAATGGCGGCAGTGGGTCCAGCCTCGCTGTTGATTGCTCTACTGACCTCCACCTTCATTGGCATGGTCTTTACAATTCAGGTGTCACGCGAATTTATTAACTTTGGGGCCAGTAGTGCGGTAGGAGGCGTGCTGGCAATCTCACTCACGCGCGAAATGGCTCCCGTTTTGACAGCAGTAATTCTGGCTGGTCGAGTGGGTTCAGCCTTTGCAGCCGAGCTAGGTACGATGCGTGTAACAGAGCAAATTGATGCGCTTTATATGCTCAAAACTGACCCGATCGACTATCTGGTCATTCCTAGAGTCATTGCCTGCTGCTTGATGCTACCAATTTTGACTATTTTGTCGCTGCTAACTGGCATGATCGGTGGTATGTTTATCGCCAAAAGTCTCTACGGCATTCCACAAAGCGTTTTTATCAATTCTGCCCGCGACTTTGTTAGTTTGTGGGATTTATGCACTGCGCCGATCAAAGGCTGCTTCTTCGGTGCTTTGATTGCCATTATTGGCACAAGCTGGGGACTAACAACAACGGGTGGCGCAAAGGGTGTCGGACAATCGACCACGACGGCTGTTGTCACCTCACTGCTTGCTATTTTTATTTCTAACTTCTTCCTTTCGTGGTTTATGTTCCAGGGTTTAGGAAGTAACTTAGGGCAAGGTTTAGGATGAGGCAGATTGGTAGCATTTTGTCATCTATATAGAATGACTAGTGATAGAGAGAAAGATGTGGCAGCTAGTAAAAGCTGAAAGACGATCGCTCTTATGGCTGAGACAGCCGTTTGCTAACACAGTGGCTCATCCTCGCACCGCTACGACTTATTTCAAAGGTTGAGGAGTGACCGTAGGAGTTAGCTGAGAAGATCTGGCTTTCGGCGGTGAAAAAGCATCGACTAATGCTTGTACCAATGCTTCGCGCTGTGATCGATTCAGTTGATTAATGACGGCACGATCGCCCTCCGCAGGGCTTGTTCGGAGTGTTGCACGACTGGGATAGCTAGTTTCATCAAACCCCCCATTTAGACCCAGACCCAGGTAATCTGCGAGTGTTAGCTTCCAGTCAAAGCGGTAGGACGGCGATCGCCCTGCTACATAAAGGTGATAGCGGATCAAACGACCCACCAGCGTATTGTCTAGCTCGACTTTACCCGTCGCTTTGCTGACGTACTGGTTCTCTTTAGGGAAATTGGGTAGTCGTTCGTAAACAGATTGCCATGCTGTTTCTGGACGCACTGGTTGAGCGATCGCAGGCGATTGCCCCAACGAAGCAGGGCGAACGATTGCCAAAGCTGTCAGCAGAACCAAGCCGCTCGCAAAGGCAAGCAGAGTTCTTACCGTCAATCGAAGCACTGTCTTTTTCTTTGGCATGGCGATCGCCCCTTCAGTTGCAGTTAGTCAGCTTCTGGATCGAGCTACTCACCAATAATTTCGGGTTGGGTAAGCTCATCTGACATTTCAACGATCGCCCGCATCACTGGCTTCATCGTTGGATCATCCACACTGTCAAAATCTTCAAACCGACGACGCTTTGCCCGGTTTGCCACCTGAACCGTAATTCGATAACGATTGGAGGCGGCTGAAATCAATTCATCAGCCCGACGCATCAACTGAATGCTATCGAACGCGGTACGCTTTTGCATAGAGTTTGCCTGTAATTGCGAATACGAAAAGGAACGTCAGACCTCAGTTTATCAAGAGTTATCGACTTCTGCTGCGGTTTCCACAATTTGCTTAGACCTTGACGACGCTCTAACACTCTGAAAAAGATTCACTGGACAACGGTGAGACCGATTACTGCGACTTAAGCTTGAGCACCGGATTGCAGGGCAGTTTATATTGGTAGCGCTCATGTAAAGTAATAATTAATTCTGGATCGGACGTTATCAAGATTTGCAAAGTGCTTAACAGAATGGTAGAAAGCTCCTCTCAACGTGTTGTTCACCACAAGCGGTATCGCATGAAACCAGCTGCAATCAGTTCAATGCCGACTTTAGGTTCTGCCTGTCCTGCGGTCGCAGTGTCGTCTTTAAAAGTGGTGGCATTGGGAGATAGCCTGATTTATGGCTTCGGTGATCCGGTTGGTGGTGGGTGGATTGAGCGACTGCGACGGAGTTGGATGCAATCGGATAGACCCAACCATGCACTTTATAATCTGGGCATCCGAGGTGACGGGGTAAAGCAGGTTGCCCAACGCCTTGAGAGCGAATTTCGTCAGCGTGGTGAGCTACGCAATCGTGTACCAGACTTAATGATTCTGTCGGTTGGCGTGAATGATTCCGCTCGTTTGGGACGATCGCAGGGACGAAATTTTACCAATCTTGAGGTGTTCCAGTCTGAGATGGCTGCTTTGCTAGAGCGGGCGCAACAGTTATGCCCCACGCTCTTTATCGGAATGGTGCCGGTTGATGAAGCCAAGATGCCCTTTCAAGAATGCTTGTATTACAACCAAGCCGATCAGTTTCGCTATAAAGAGGTCACTCGATTAGCCTGTCAGCGCTATCAGGTTCCTTACTTAGATGTCTTTTCTCAGTGGTCAGAGCGCGGGACGGACTGGTATCGATCGCAGCTTAGTGATGATGGCTTACACCCAAACGTCTCTGGCTATCAGTCGTTGCTAGAGGATGTGCTGCACTGGCAACCATTTGCTGCACATGTACGCGAAACTGCAACAAGTTTGGAATGCTTGGTATAGAAACTTTTCTATCTCCTCTATCGTATGTCTGGTAGAAAGTGAAGCAATGGCAATAGTAGGGTTTAAACGCACATGGCAGCGCTGGTAGTGGCTACGGGAAACCCAGGTAAGCTGAAAGAAATGCAGGCGTTTCTTTCAGGTTTGGCTTGGGAGTTGTTGCTGAAACCTGAAGCACTGGAGATTGAGGAGACGGGAGAAACGTTTGCTGAGAATGCTTGTCTTAAAGCCTCCCAAGTAGCGCTGGCGACTGGAGAATGGGCGATCGCTGATGATTCTGGCTTGGAAGTAGATGCGCTCGATGGTGCGCCGGGTGTCTATTCTGCCCGCTATGGCAGTACAGATGCGGAGCGCATTGAGCGCCTGCTGAGTGCACTGGGTAATGAGCTAAATCGTGAGGCACGCTTCGTCTGTGTGATTGCGATCGCGCGTCCCGATGGCACGATCGTTCTCCAATCAGAGGGTATCTGTACTGGTAGCATTCTTCACACCCCACGCGGTACTGGCGGCTTTGGGTACGACCCAATCTTTTATGTCCCCGAACAGCGACTCACGTTTGCCGAAATGTCGAGCGATCAAAAACATGCCTTAAGTCATCGTGGTCAAGCGCTTCAAGCGTTACTACCACAACTGCGATCGTTGTAAGACAAGCATTTTAAGTAAGTAGTATAGCCGTAGCCATACTAGTGAGGACGGGGTGCAGGGGTAGAACCCCTGGCTGGGGCGAAGCCCCCACACCCCCTTTGATTCTAATGTCCTAAGCTCTATGGCGATAGTTATATTGCTGCTTTTAGACGGTGCAGTGCCAGCACCAAGCATTGTTTGGCATCTCTGAACACGCTGTGTCTGCGTGGGCAATCCATTGGAAAGCTCACGATAACTTTATAAAAAAGTTGATTTGTGAAGTTACTGAAAAGATTACGTCAGTGTATCAGCGTAGATGGTCGGGTCTCATGAAGTAGGGATTATAGTTTAGCTAGACTTTATACGTATTTATACGGTCTTATTGATACAGGCTAACGCGACTATGCACTCTACCTTCCCTACTGCAATGGTTGATCCATCGCTATCTGCTCTTACTCAGAGCCAAACACCTCATCGATCGGCTCACTCCTTCTTCAAGCGCTTAGTCGATATTGTGGGGAGTCTGGTGGGCTTATTGTTACTGGCAATACTCTTTATTCCACTGGCTCTAGCGATCAAGTTAGACAGCCCTGGTTCAATTTTTTATGCTCAAGAGCGCTATGGTCTGCTAGGTCAAACGTTTCGGATCTATAAATTCCGCTCAATGGTGCAAAACGCGGAAGCCCTGAAAGCACAGGTAAAGAACGAAGCCAGTGGGTTGATCTTCAAAAATCAGGATGACCCTCGTGTCACTAGGATCGGTCGGTTTCTACGCCGCAGCAGTTTGGACGAGTTTCCCCAATTTTGGAATGTGCTCATGGGTGAAATGAGCCTGGTTGGGACACGCCCACCGACGGCTGATGAGGTTTCGCGGTATGACAGTCATCACTGGCAGCGATTGAATGTTAAACCTGGTATGACTGGAGAGTGGCAGGTCAGCGGTCGATCGATGGTTAAGGACTTTGAGGATATTGTCAAGCTTGATCTGCGCTATCAAGAGCAATGGCATCCCCTTTATGATTTGACTTTGATTGCACGAACGATTTATGTCATTGTTGCCAAGGTTGGTGCCTTTTAGTGCCGTTGCTAGCTAAAAGTGTTTGAACAAAGGATGATTAATGATCAAGGGCGCATCAGCGCCCTTTTTGTTTGATTGGGTAAGACGATTGACGATCGCCAGCAGGGGCTGAAAGCAAACGGACGGAATCAACGCCTGTTCTCAAAAACATTTGTACTAAAACGGCGGTATGATCCACGTAGGTTTCGGACGGTTGGCTTGCTGTCTGTCGCCTGCTTACTGATACGCCCAGATGGTTGATCGTCGATGAATTGTTGCCAATTCACGATTTAGTTGCATCATGGTGTCTGTAATAAGGATGTCTGTAAAAGAGTGTAGGCAGCAGCCACTATGAGTATGCGATCGCGTCGGCATGGTTATCAGGCAAATTCAGTTGTAGCAAGCAGGTAGGAACGCTCGGCATGGTTTTACTGCTCACAGATGTTTTTCTGCTGCTGACCCAGGTTTTGCTGTGGATTGTAATTGGACTAGTCACCTGGTTTGTGCTGCTCAAAGCATTGCCCAAAGCCTTTTTGGGCATGTTGGTGCTGCTGCTGATTTTGCTCATCCTGGCAGTATCTTTTTTTGGGGGACCGCCCGTTCCCAATACAGGCGTTTTAGATGTACTGTGGCGGATTATTTCGTTTCCGTTCAGTCCGTTAGGGCTGGGGCTCATACTGGTTCTGATCCTGCTGTCTGGTGTGAAGCTCGGCAAGGTCATTAAAAATGTGATTACGATCGCGCTTATTCTTCTGGCTCTGGGCTGTTTCCCGCTGGTGGCTTACTACCTGGCTCAAGAATTGGAAATGGAGGCGATCGAGCTGATTGGTGCACAGCCAGCGCTCGCGGGTGATGCTCGACGGGTCATTGTGTTACTGGCGCAAAACACGACCCGCCTACAGCTCAAACCGCGACGAGAGGCGGTACCCACTACTACGCCGCCAGCCGATTGCCCAGCAGGCTGTACTCCAGCGAACCCACCCCAGCAACAAGTCGAACGTCCTGTGAGCGCTGAAGCATTTCAAGTGATCTCAGAGCAACCCATTCAACTGACTGAGCATGGCGATCGCATTCTTTATGCCGCCCAACTGTATCAGGAAGAAGCCCGTGCCGGGACACGTCCGTTACTTATAGTCAGTGCCCCCGCACGTCCCGATCGCAAGCAAAAGGAAGGCGAATCGAGAGAGCAAATTTCGGAGGCACGCGATGTCCAAATTCTGTTAACCCGGACGCTTGGTGTCCCTGAAGCAGATATTCGACTGGATCACGAGGGCACCAGCGTGCGTCGTAGCGCTGAGAATGTCAGAAGACTGCTTACCGAAACTCAACGGGTTAATTTTGGCGAACAACTGACGCTGGTTGGCACTGCCATTAACATGAATCGGGCTGCACTCACGTTTGTCCGTGTCTTTAATGAAAGTACGATAGTCATACGCCCCACTGATTTTTTCACGATGCCGCCACCCTCTCATTTGGCAAGGCGTGTGCAAGGTCGTGACCTGATTGAGCGCCAGCTTCAAGCCACTGATCTGCTGCCTAGCGTCGATGCCCTTTGGTTAAGCAGTCAGGCGATCGAGGAATACCTGAATGCTATTTACTATTTTCTGCGTGGCTGGATCAGGTTTGGCGGTGCCTCGCCACGAGTGCTAGCGCCGCCTGCGGCTATCCTTCCGCTACAGCGCCTCATGCTCTGACCTCGATCGCGCCTCCGATTCGTTTAGGATGAGAAGGCTTCTGCGTCGATCTAACGCATTGATATCTCGTACGACACCAAATCATGGCTCAATCTCGACTGCAAAAATTGGGGCAGTACCTTCGCCCCCATTGGAAAGCAGCAGGCTCAGGCGTTTTAGCGCTTTTAGTGGTCAATCTTTTGGGGGTTCGCATTCCGTTACTGATTCGGGACGCGATCGATCGACTTCAGGTTACGTTTAGCTTCAGCCAGATTTTTTACTATGTCGCCCTGGTGCTAAGCATGGCTTCGGCAATGTGGATCGTGCGCATGGTATCGCGCACACTGCTGTTTGGGGTTGGTCGCCAAGTCGAGTTTGACCTAAAGCAGAAAGTGTTTGCTCATTTGCTTACCCTGGAGCCATCCTACTTTGCAGCGAATACAGTCGGCGATCTCATCAATCGATCGACCAGTGATGTCGATAATATCCGTCGTCTGCTGGGGTTTGCAGTGCTGAGTCTAGCAAACACGCTGTTTGCCTATGGGCTGACCTTACCCGCCATGCTCAGGATCAATGTCAAGGTAACACTGCTGTCGTTGGCAGTCTACCCGGTCATGCTGATCTTGGTACAGGTCTTTAGCACACGGCTGCGGGGCGAACAGCTTGTCGTGCAGGAGCAGTTGTCTGATCTCAGCGAGCTGATCCAGGAAGATATGAGCGGCATTTCCCTGGTAAAGATCTACGCGCAGGAAGAAAACGAGCGAGAGGCGTTTCAGCGACGCAATCAGGAGCTTTTGGAGGCAAATTTGTCGCTTGCGTTGACGCGGAGCACATTACTGCCGCTGCTGCCTGGTTTGGCAAGCGTTGGTCTATTGGTGGTACTCAGATTTGGAGTCAGCGCCATCAACGAAGGTGCCATTACTGTCGGAGACTTTGTGGCGCTCTTGCTATATGTGGGACAACTGGCATTTCCGGCTGCTCTGCTGGGTTTTACCATTACGGCATACCAGCGAGGCGAGGTCAGCGTCGATCGTATCGAAGCGATTCTCATGGTACAGCCCAAGATTCGCGATCAGCCCGACGCGATCGCCCTGCCACGATCGCAGATTCGGGGCGAGTTGACGGCTGAACAGCTAACGTTTGCGTTTCCAACGGTAACTGGTAGCGACAGCAAACCTGCTTTGCAAGCAGTAAGTTTTACCATTCAACCGCAAGAAACCGTTGCCATTGTTGGGTCGATCGGTGCTGGCAAATCGACGTTAGCGAATGCTCTGCCCCGTCTACTAGATATTGCCCCTGGTCAACTGTTTCTGGATGGCTATGACATTACCCAGGTGTGTCTTGCAGACCTCCGGAGTGCGATCGCCTACGTCCCCCAAGACAGCTTTCTTTTTAGCACGACGATTAAAAACAACATCCGCTATGGGGAACCGGGCGCAGACGAAGCCAGGGTCATTGATGCTGCTAGACAGGCACAAATCCACAGCGAGATTCTCAACTTTCCACACCAGTATGAGACGATTGTTGGTGAACGCGGCATTACCTTGTCTGGCGGTCAGCGGCAACGAACGGCACTTGCGCGGGCACTTCTAGTCGATGCGCCAATGCTTATTTTGGATGATGCTCTTTCAAGTGTGGATAACCAGACCGCTACCCAGATTTTGCGAAATCTCTCCGAAGGCACCGATCGCAAAACTGTGCTCTTTATCTCTCATCAACTGTCTGCTGCTGCTAGTGCCGATCGCATTTTTGTGATGGAGCAAGGCACGATCGTCCAGTCTGGGACTCACGCTGTTTTAATAGGGCAACCAGGAGTGTATCAAACCTTATGGAACCAACATCAGCTCGAAGAAGTCTTGCAATAGATTAAACGAGTTTTTCTACGGCGTGGCGGGTAATCTAAAAGTAAGCATCACCTGTGTCGCTCCATTAAGGCTCCATTAAGTGCAAACGACTGCCGCTAGAACGAAGCGATCGCGCTGACCCTCTTGCACTAAGCGCGCTGATGGCAACGCAGAGCAAGGTGAGAGATGTAAAGACAGTCACATTTATAGTCTTGCTTTCGACGAAAATGTTTGTTGACAGCCACAGCTCTTTGCTGGAGGGAAAACGAGCGTACTGGTCTCCTACTGGAGCGGCAGCTTAAAGGGTGGGTTTCCATCTCGTTTTCGTTGCAAAACGCCTGTAAACCTCGTCCTGAACAGTGAATTCAAACACGGCTAGTTTTATTGATCACTTATTGAAAATATTGAGGGACGGTCATAATGACCTGCAACAAGAGTTCGCGCTATCAAACCATCCTTTATCTGACGTTGCTGGTGCCATGCCTGACGCTACCCGGTCTGCCAGCTCAAGCCAGACCAGCCGCTAGCCCACCGAAGATCGCGTCTCCCTCTAAAATTAGCCTTAAATTTAAAGTACCAAAACGTGGCGCACCCCGTTCTACTGCTGGTGGAGCCAGCCGTGGCTCTTGCACGGCAGCCAACAAACCGCCCAGCCAGCTAGCGTTGAAATCACTGATGCCTAATACTCGGTTAGGCTTAACGTTTGCCGAACGTCCCAGCTTTTTTGTCTACGTGCCTCAGTCGTCCGCGCAAACAGCGGGCTTTTTGCTCCTGAGTGATGACGATACAGAAGTTGTTTACGAAACTACCTTTGCCTTACCGCCGACAGCAGGCGTTGTTCGTTTTGATTTACCAAATGATGCCCCAGCAATGCAAGTGGGTAAGCAATACCACTGGTACATTACAACCCTGTGCAACACTACCACTGGCTTGAGTGGTAGCCCCACAGTAGAAGGGTGGCTCGAGCGAATCCTTCCTGACGCGGCATTAACAAAAGCTCTTCAGAAAACCTTACCAGGCAACCGCCCCAATCTCTACGCGGAGGCTGGTATCTGGCACGAAACCCTGTCAACCCTAGCAGACCTTCGGCAGCAGTATCCGCAAAACACACGTTTTCTTCAAGACTGGCGCGAGGTTCTGCAATCAGTTGGGTTAGATGCCGTTGCCGCAGCACCGTTGAGCACTGCTAACACGGTAAAGCCGTAGCAGCGGCCAGTGGGGTTGGCTAAGAGCTGAAGGCTGAGGGCTAAGAGCTAAAGGCTAAGAGTTAAAGGCTAATAACGCAAGATTCACCAACGCCTCGGAACTGCCCTATGTGGAAAGCGCTAAAACAAAAAGTCTGGCAATGGCGTGGCATTATGATCGCTGTACCTAGCGTGACGATCGTGGTTCTGGGTCTGCGATCGCTAGGCTTGCTGCAAGCGCTGGAATTTCCGGTGCTGGATCAGTTTTTTCTCATGCGTCCCTTAGAGGCGATCGACCCTCGTATTGTCATCGTTGAGATCAACGAAGCCGATTTGCAAAAGGTAGGACGCTGGCCATTAAAGGATACCCAACTTGCTAGCGTGCTGGAGACGCTGAAGCAGCAACAGCCAGCCCTTATCGGGCTAGACCTGTACCGTGATTTACCTGACGAAACAGGGCATCAAGTGCTGTCCAAACTGTTTGAAACCACACCGAATCTCATTGGGGTTCAAAAGGTTGGCAGTAGTAGCGATAGTTCTTCCGTCAACCCACCCCCTCTTTTGAAGCAGCGTGACCAGGTTGGCGCAAACGACTTTCCACTGGATGCCGATGGTAAAGTGCGCCGAGGCTTGTTTTATCTGGAAGACAGCAAGGGTGAAAACGTCTTCAGCTTTGGGTTTGTGCTGGCAGCCCGCTATTTAGAAACCAAAGGGATTGAGCCAGATCTAACCGCTGATCAAAGCATAAAACTAGGTGCGGCGGTCTTTCCGGCACTGACTGCAAATACGGGTAGCTATGTAGGTGCTCAAGCAGAAGGCTATCAGGTTTTGCTAAACTATCGCGGCAGTACACAGCACTTTCAAACGGTAACGCTGACGGATGTACTGGAACGCAGGCTGCCACCGGATTTAATGCGCGATCGCATTGTTCTGCTTGGTGCCACGGCTGAAAGCTTGAAAGATCTGTTCTACGTGCCGTACAGCAGTTTAACGGCACCCACACGTATGGCAGGTGTTACCATCCATGCCAATTTGATTAGTCAGATTCTGAGTGCCGCGTTGAATGAACGACTGCCGACGCTCAAAACCTGGGATGAGCCACTGGAAGGGCTGTGGATTCTTGCCTGGGCAACGATCGGAGCCATCTTAAGCTGGCGGCAACGCAATAGTAGCAAACCAGGTTTTCATCCCTGGAACACGCTCAGTATTGTGCTCGCAGCCAGTTGTCTGGTTGGCGGTAGTTACATCATGTTTTTACAAGGTTGGTGGATTCCTGTCGTGCCGCCGATCTTGGCATTGTCTGGTGCCGCGATCCTCATTACAGGTTATCTTGCACGATCAGCATCAGAGCTGCGCCGTACTTTTGGGCGGTATTTGACGGATGAGGTGGTTGCTAGTTTGCTCGAAACACCGGGAGGCTTGAAACTGGGAGGCGAACGCCGCAAAGTAACCATCTTAATTTCCGACTTACGTGGCTTTTCGGCAATTTCGGAACGCTTGCCGCCTGAACAGGTTGTCATGATTCTCAACCTATATTTGGGCGTGATGTCTGATACGGTCACCCGTTATAGCGGCACGATTAATGAGTTCATTGGCGATGGCATTTTTGTCATGTTTGGTGCGCCCATTTACCGAGAGGATGATTCAGAGCGGGCGGTTGCCTGTGCGATCGCGATGCAGTCGGCAATGGTAGAAGTGAATCGGCAAAATCAGCAGCTTGGGTTACCAGCGATCGAAATGGGCATTGGCATCAATACGGGCGAAGTTGTCGTTGGCAATATTGGCTCCCAACGACGGGCTAAGTACACCGTTATCGGCAACCACGTTAATTTAGCAGCGCGGATCGAATCTTATACAATCGGTGGGCAAATTCTGATATCAGACGACACGTTTCGTGATGTGGGCACGATTGTCCAGGTCAATGGGCACATCCAGGTTGAACCGAAAGGCATCAAAGAGCCGATCACGCTTTATAACGTAAACGGCATCGGCGGCAAGCACAGTCTCTTTCTGCCTGAAGATAAAGAGTCATTCGTTACCCTCACGTCCGCAATACCCGTGCGCTACACCGTTTTGGAAGGCAAACACGCGGTTGGAACGATGTTTGAAGGCATGTTAGTCAGCCTCTCGGATAAAAGCGCCGAGTTGCGATCGCACCACTTTCTTCCGCCCCTCAGTAACCTTAAACTTAATTTGCTTGCGCCTACTCCAGACGGTGCTGCGCCCGATGACCTGTATGCGAAGGTCTTAAACAGAGCCGCAACTCAGCCAGATTGTGTCCGTATTCGCTTTACAGGGATGCCGCTTCCTTTGACAGCACTAGTGCCCACGGCTTTTACAGAGAGCGATCGCCAGGGTTAAACGCTTTAAGGCTTTGCCACAACGACCAGTGCCTATTCGATGGATGCACTTGTCCTGCCTCTCCAATGACTTAGCTCTGCTTTAGTGAGCTGTGTTGATCTGGCTGACTAAATGCCTGAGTTCTGGCAAGATTAGCGTCTGCATGGCTAGCGTCACGGCACCTGTAGAGCCAGGAATCGAAAACACGAGCTTGGCGCGAAAGACCCCTGCGATCGCCCGTGATGCCATTGCCCTCGAACCAATGTCTTGATAGCTGAGCCAGCGAAACAGTTCGCCAAAACCGGGTAATGTCTTTTCCAGGAGAGCAGCGATCGCGTCGTAAGTAGTATCCCTCGGCGCAATGCCAGTGCCACCATTGATCATGACGGCTGCTAAGTCCGCTTGCTGGCTAAATTGTTCAAGCGCCGCCCGAATTTGCAAGGGTTCGTCTTTCACAATGACGTAGGCAACAACCTGATGCCCTGCATCGGTTAACAACTGCCGGATCAACTGACCACTGCGATCGGTTTCGACGGTGCGAGTATCACTGACGGTTACGATCGCACAGTTAATAGTAACGGCAGAGTCAGGATGAGGAGTGGCTACCATTACTTACCAAAACGGTATTGAGGGTTCTTTCAAAGCTTTTTGAGGGGTTGAAAACGTGCAAGAAACAACCCCAAGCTCACCAGTGATCGATCGGTGCAAATTAACCAATGATCCGCTTCTAAGATTTATTAAACTCCAAGCCATGATCGTTGGCATAGCGTTCCATAAAGCGCATAAAGCGATCCCATTCGTCTGGCGATCGGATGATGTATGTTGCTTCTAATGCATCGGGCTGACCGTTCACAAATTTGGCATTCACTTCGCGTGAAACCAGCTCACCTTCTTCATCCAATAGATACATCCCGGTAATGGCATCAGTGCTAGTGCTGCTGAGTGCGGTAGGGTTTTGGAAGTAAAAGATGGCTTTGCCGTTGCTGCCGTCACGAGCACGAGTCAAACTAATGTCAGGCACGACATCTTCATCGATCCCTCTGGCAAATTGAATTTGAGCCATAATCCTCAATCAGCGTTTATGTTGGGTAGAACACTATTCTCCCACGATACGGTAAGCGCAAAAACAGGCGCTTAAAAAAGGCAAGCCTTCCTAAATTCCCTGCTTCCTCAGAGCTAGCCCTGACGCAGTTTTTCCAGCACGCTACGGTCTTCCAAGGTGGAGGTATCGCCTGAAATTTCGACACCGCTTGCCAGATCGCGCAGCAGGCGACGCATAATTTTGCCAGAACGAGTTTTGGGTAGGGCATCGGCAAAGCGAATCTCACCAGGACGGGCGATCGCGCCAATCTCGTTCACGACGTGTTGCTTGAGTTCCTTTAGCAGGTCATCACTGGAACTGTAGGTGCCCTCCAGCGTGACAAACGCCACAATCTCTTGCCCTTTAAGCTCATCTGGTTTACCCACGACAGCAGCTTCAGCAACGGCAGGATGAGACACCAACGCCGACTCAATTTCCATTGTGCCGAGGCGATGCCCAGCCACGTTAATCACATCGTCTACGCGACCCATCACCCAAAAGTAGCCATCTTCATCGCGACGGGCACCATCGCCTGCAAAGTAGGTGTACTGCCCATCGTTGGGTGGGATATGTTCCCAATACGTACGACGGAAGCGATCGGGATCGCCATAGACCGTACGCAGCATACCGGGCCACGGATGGCGTACGGCTAGATAGCCTCCCTCGTTTACGCCGACCGAATTGCCATCCAGATCAACCACATCTGCCAGAATGCCAGGAAATGGTAGCGTTGCCGAACCCGGTTTGGTGGGGATCGCACCCGGTAGCGCTGTAATCATGATGCCGCCTGTTTCCGTCTGCCACCAGGTATCGACGATCGGGCAACGTCCACCGCCAATTATTTGTTGATACCAGATCCAGGACTCTGGATTGATCGGCTCGCCGACTGTGCCCAGTAAGCGCAAAGACGATAAATCCCGCGCCTTTGGATGCTCGTCGCCCATTTTAATAAAGGCGCGAATCGCTGTGGGTGCGGTGTAGAAGACGTTAACGCCGTGCTTTTCAATGACATCCCAAAAGCAGCCGGGGTTTGATGCACGGGGCGCACCTTCGTACATGACAGTCGTTGCACCATTGGACAGGGGGCTATAGACGATGTAGCTATGTCCTGTAATCCAGCCGACATCGGCAGTACACCAGTAAACATCGGTGTCTTGCAGGTCGAAAATCCACTTAGTGGTGATGTGGGTGTAAAGGTTATAGCCCCCCGTCGTATGCACCACGCCTTTTGGTTTGCCAGTGCTGCCGGAGGTATAGAGAATGAACAGCAGATCTTCGCTATCCATTGGTTCAGCGGGACAGTGGGCAGAAACCTGGGACTGAAGTTCGTGCCACCAATGGTCACGATCGCCCTGCATTTGCACATCCTGCCCGGTACGCTTAACGACAATCATGGCTGAGACGCTGGGCACACTACCATTTGCCAACGCTTTATCGACCTGTTCTTTTAACGGGACGATCGCATCCTTCCGCCAACCGCCATCGGCTGTAACGACGACTTTTGCCTCGCCATCGACCAGACGATCGCGCAATGCCTCGGCGCTGAAGCCACCAAACACAACGGTATGGGCAGCACCAATCCGCGCACACGCCAGCATCGCGATCGCCGCTTCGGGAATCATCGGCATATAAATGCCCACGCGATCGCCTTTCTGCACGCCCAGATGCTTCAAGGCATTGGCAAACTGGCATACTTCTCGATGCAATTGAGCGTAGGTGAGGGTACGTGAGTCGCCTGGTTCACCTTCCCAAATCAGCGCTGCCTTATTGCGTCGCCAGGTCGTGAGATGGCGATCGAGACAGTTGTAGGAAATATTTAATTTGCCATTCACAAACCATTTTGCAAACGGCGGCTGCCAGTCCAGCACTTGATCCCATTTTTGAAACCAGTGCAGTTCGGTTTCTGCCAGGTCTGCCCAGAATGCTTGAGGATCGGCTTTTGCCTTCTCGTACAGGCGATGGTAGTCCTCCAGGCTCTTGATATGTGCCTTCTGGGAAAAATCGCTCGCCGGATGAAAGAGGCGATTCTCGTGCAGGATGGATTCAATGGTTGGCTGTGACATGGCGTGTTAGGAGATGGACGCTACGCGCTCAAACAATATTACAGCATACCGATTGGCGACCCCATTACTCTCATCTGTTGACATTTGTTGTACGTCTTAGAAGCCCTAAGTTGCGGGTTAAATCCAGGGTTCATCATCATCGTCCAGGTCAGTGGCTGGAGCATTGGACTGTGTAGAAGCAAGCGGCTCGGTTCCTGGCTGGGGCGGCTTGATGGAAGTAGGTGAGGCGATCGCTTCATCCATGTCCCACGGTTCGTCATCAATCCAGGGCGCATCATCGTCAAGGTCAGTTGCCTCAGGAGGGATAGCTGGAGTCGGCGAGAAGTCTGGGGATAGCTGGCTGTCGGGTATGCTGGATTGTTTTTCAATGTCCTCTGGTGCCGACGAGCGCGTGTCTAACTCATCGGTTAGTGTGGGTTCGAGGATTTCCTTCGCCTGAACCGTGAGCGTTTGAATGCCGTCTTCGACTTGTTCGGTGAGAATCTGAATGCTGTCTCCAAACTGGGCGCTGAAAGTCTGAGTGCGTTCTTTCATACGCTCGGTAAGCTGTTGGCTGTTTTCTCGCGTTTGTCCAGCGATCGTCTGCGCGTCTTCCTGAAGTTGCTCGTTGATACTTTGAATGGTTTCTTGCGCCTGCTGGGAGAGCGATCGCGCCCGTTCTTTAAACTGCCCTGTCAGTGATTGCAGCCGTCCCTTTGCCTGTTCGGTAACGGTTTGTGCCTGTTGCGAGAGCGATCGCAATTCTTCGGTTGCTTGTCCATAATCTTCTTGTAGCACTGCCTTCGCTTTCGCCAGGGTTTGTTTGATGCCGGTCTGGTATGCCGCCAGATTGTGGGCGACGCTTTCAGTCACCAGTACTCGCCTGCGCCCAAGGCTCAAGATTTGTGCGGGTGGCAGTTGGTAGAGATCGCCCGCAATACCTGCCCAACCGCTAGATGCCAACAAATAGCAGGAAATTTCACCCGTCCTCAGGCTAAACAGGTAGTCAATAATTTTGCCGCTTTTGTTGCCCGTATCGCTCCAGACTTCGCATTGCAGCAGTGATTCAAGCTGGCGGACTTTGGTCGCATCCGTTTCTTCAGGCTGGTTATGGGTCAAAATGCCGTTCGCACCCAACGTACTGATTTGAGCCAACCTGAAGGCTGTTTTTTTCGCTCCAAAGCTGCCTGCCTTGCAAACAAAGCCCAGTACGCGATGGGCAGAGGGATACATCCACATCACTTCTACTCGCCCCAGGGTTTCCATCGTGCTGCGATCGAGCACTAATTGGTTGAGCAAATCGCTCTGCCGGATTAGGTCAGGTGGTGTCGTCATCGTCTCTTTGCGCCTGTTGCAATCTCTGTCGTCGGAATGGATCTCTCACCCTTCGATTCTATGCTGCCTGTAGTCAAGTGGCTGGCTATAGAACCTCTAAAGCAAGGAGGACGTTAACACCCTGGACGTTCTCTGATACGACAAAACCACGATTCGTCGATCGGGGAATAGATGTATGCAAAACTAGCGATCGTTTAATTCAAAGGGTGTAACAAAGCCAGGCATCCTCATTACTGCGCCCTCCAAGGAGACAACAGTTGGAGGAATGGTTGTTCTGAGTCAAGCTGATTCTTGCTTGCAACCAGTTGCGTTGCTAAGTTTTTTGACATCGATTCTGCTCTCCTTCAGCCTGACCTGGAAAAAGGCACTTCAAAACCAGGAATTAGTCTTTGACGAGCCTCATTTCTAGAAGCATTTTTCTAAGTGCTGTAGGCTACACGCAGATTTGACTGCGAGATGTTAACAAGAGATGAACTTAGGGTAAGGCAATGCCTCTAGTTACTGTTTGAAGCTTTGTTTTGTCCCTTAGCCATGACCGTTTCTTAAGACAGTCATAGTAGGACAGGCTTCCAATGAACTAATGATGTCGTTCTAGATTGGTGTGAGGACTTTTCATGTTTGAGACGATCGCGCGTACGTTCTGTCAGCTTATGATTGCCTGGTTGTTACTGGTACTGGGTGATTTTTTATCAACGTTTTGTTACCACGTGCCCGAACATGTTTTTGGCAATCTTCATCTCAAAACGCATCACTCTGCCAAAAAAAACTTTCGCCACTATGCTGTTTTGGCGTTTAACGCACCAGTACTGCTAGACGGTTTGCTAGGGGCACTACCCTATTTGCTAATTGCTGCGGCGTTGTGGTCATTCTCGCCGATCGGTGTGATTGGTGGTCTACTCTTTGGGCAATTTCATGTTTGGTGGCGACACGTTAGTGCCTTAAGCTGGCAAACGCCCAGACCGATCGCACTACTATGTCAGATTCTCTTCATCACAACACCCGAACAGCATTGGCTGCATCACCAGAAAACAAACGCTGGTTTCGGTGATATTTTTACGTTCTTTGACCAGCCTGCCCGTGCATGGATGCGGTTGCTGAGGCTACTCAGACTTCATCGACGTTATTCGCCTGTCTAGCGAACCGAGACTGACTTGCAGGGGTGCATAAAGGATTACTTTAGAGTCGATCGACTGCGTTCAGTAGAGTTTCGATACTGGCATTTTGATCCAGAAATGAGAAGACATGCTTATAACGCAGTTGACCGACTTTATTTAACACAAATTGAGCCGGAAGCGGTGCACCAAGAGCCTGTCCCGTTTGATAATCACGAAAACTTTTACAACTTGGGTCACTTAAAAGCGGCATTTTCAAGCCCAAATCTTTCACAACGGTTTTGCTTTGCCTTACGTCAGTGCTGGTAATCAGCAAGAGTTCAACGTCGCGATCGAGAAAGGCTTCATACTGCTCATTCAATGCCTTGATGTGCGGAAAGCAAAAGGGGCAGTATTGCTTTTCGGTAAAAATGCGCGTAAAGGCTAACACAACAGGTCGCCGTCGCCGAAAATCGGTTAGCTTGACCGATCGACCGTTGGTGACATCTGGCAGTTCAAAGCCAGGTGTGATCATGCCTTTTGCCAGTGCATTGGTAGCAGGAATTGGCAAAAAGTTATTGAAAAAACGCTGGTTTAGCAGTCCGCTAAAATCCGTAGAAGTCAGCATGAAACGGGGATAGAGATTGGTACAACATTCAAACTAACTATAAACGCAAAGTCCGTAATCGTCTGTCTACTGTGAAACAAGCACCGACTACGGACTCACGATCAAACGCTAAACTTTAACAGCTACACTGCTGCAAAGTATTCCTTCGACTTCTTAGGATCAGGGTTCATCGTTGCGTCACCGGGCTTCCAGCCAGCAGGGCAAACTTCATCAGGGTGAGATTGAACGTACTGAATGGCTTGCAGAACCCGCAGAGTTTCATCAACGCTACGACCAAATGCCAGGTTGTTGATAGTGGAGTGTTGAATCACACCATCTTTGTCAATCAAAAACAGCCCACGTAGAGCAACGCCATCATCAGTTAAGACGTTGTAAGCTGTGCTAATTTCTTTCTTGATGTCGGACACTAACGGGTAGTTTAAATCACCAACACCACCACTCTTACGATCGGCTTGAATCCAGGCAAGGTGAGAAAACTCACTGTCAACTGAAACACCCAATACTTCGGTACCAACTTGCTTGAACTCGTCATAGCGATCGCTGAATGCTGTGATTTCAGTAGGACAGACAAAGGTAAAGTCAAGTGGATAGAAGAAGAGCACAACGTACTTGCCACGGTAGTCAGACAGCTTAATCGTCTTAAACTCTTGGTCTACCACAGCCGTTGCAGAGAAATCGGGAGCAGACTGCCCAACGCGCAAACATGCTTCATGAGTCATGAGATAACAGTCTCCTTACATTTAGGTTTATGGGGTGCGTCTTGCTCTTTTCAGCGCCTTTGGTTCGCGGAACCACTAGCAAAGCCAGCACTGATTCGGTACGCACAACGACCGATAACTTAAGAACTGTTAAGAATATATCATAGTCATAACGATTTTGACTAAGGTGCTGCTGGGTGCAATTCATTCCCCATCAAGCCACGCTACTGCTTCTTAAGGGCAGCAGAACACACATACTCAGTCGGGAGTGCCACTACCATTGAGTACGCATCGCAAGACAGAAGGCGGTTGAACTCTAGTAGTACTATGGGTTCGCACTGAAGATGCAAAATTCTGAGCGGCAGGGTGGGCGTTTTAGCCTTTTTAGCCGCATTAAGCTACAAATTTTTCGCACATAAGCTACAAATTTCTAAAACAAATCGCGTACAAGCCACAAATTCTCAAAATGCACTGTCTCCGTTTGCTTGGAGTTTTCTTGAAAGCGTCAGCACCTCAATCCATTCTGCAGCTTCTGAAACATTGGCTTTGGTACAGTGGGCAACAGCGGTTCAAGCCTTGCCCATGCTGCCTCAGTGAGACTACTGGCATGTGTGATGGCGACTGGATGCGCGGGTGTGGCTGCCTTCTTTCACCCTTGCAAAAGCTGTCCAATGGGTCCTATGCAGCGATCGCTTAATTCTGCTTAGCTTTGATTTGCTCTAGCGCGATCGCCTTGGGAAAGAGCACATTGTTTTCCTTATGAATATGCTGGTGCATATCCTGCTCAAAGTTCAGCAACTGAAGTTTAGACTAACGACAGCGGAATGAGCCCAACCCCTCACCGGAATTGAGTAGCGCAGAAAAAGCAAGGACATTAGAGGTTAAGCAGACTTTTTGGCACTTGTTTTGGGTTTGGTGAATCGCTTTTTGACGGTTGGATAACGAATGCGACGGGTACGCGGTCGCCCTGGAGTCCAACCGGGAGACTTTCCACGGGGTTTGGGCGCGGGCGCAGGTGAACCAATCACGACTAAAACTTGTGCAAAGGCGTTCGCAACGCGACCGGGAGAGCGGTCAGGGGAAGCTTTTTGCCAAGGGAGTGGGGAGTCTTGAACCTGAGGACGGGCTAACCAAAGTTGCCAGGTGAGCAAGGGCATCAAATCACTCCAGCGTTGGGATTGCTCGGGGGTTGCCAACTGGGGTAGAGTCCAATGCAAGCGTTGTTTGGCGAAGCGATACCAATGATCGATCGCGAAGCGCCGCAAGTATTGCTGCCAAAGCGTGGTCAATGACGGTGGGTCTTGTCCCACCCAGATGAGCCACAGGGGTTTGGGGGCAGTGTGCGCGGTGGAGTCGAGTCGTTCTACTTGAATCAAACAGACCACCTGTCTGGCAGCCTGCCGCAGATGCAAGGAGTGCCAGAGGCGTAAGCGCCATCGCCCCAACTTCTCATCCTCGACTTCGATGTCCGCATCCGGTTGCCACCAACTCGCCGAGTCGTTGAGTTTGAACTTGTCGCCATGCACTCGCGGTCGTCCAGTGCCAATATAGGCAGGCGGTGAACCATACAGCACGCGATTCGAGCGCAAGCGAATTAATTTATCACAGGCAATGTCCGCCGTTTGTTTGAGAAACGGGGCACAGCCATACTCTGCATCCCATAACGACAACGCACGAGTCGGCAATTTCTGACACACCTGGCGTAATTGATTGACGCCCTTGGCGATAGGACTTTCGGCACTGGTGATCCGCTCATGCAGCAACGGCAACGCCCAACTGCCTTGCCTCTCTGGAATCCAGGCAATCGTACTATAGCCCTGCCCCAACGTCACAGGCTGGGCTCCACTCATGGGCGTTGCCTGATGTTCGTAGGTGCGCTCGCGTAGGGTGGGAGCCTGTAATCGTGACCAGGCGGTATGGTCTCCCGCTAAGACAATCTGCTGGTCTGTCTCAATTTGCGCGCTATACAGATCCAGCAGTTGCAGGCGCGGGGGCGCACTATCCTGTAATGCCTCGTACAAACTTGACCACCTGCGCCGAAACACAGGTGATAACGAGAGTTCGGCAAACGAGTACACGCTCCGACTCACCAAAACCGCATCCATCAGGTCGAATAGGGCATCTCGACCCTTGCCGATGAGGGTATAGACTTGGTGCCGAAACGTCCGAAGCTTGTCAAAATGACTCATGGTCGAAGAGTTTGATATGTTCTTGACCATTAGGCGGTCAGAATCATCTATCTGACCGCTTTTCTCCACCGATTAGTCTAAACTCCAGTCAGCAAGCCATCAAGCATGGCGCGATAGGTGTTACAAGCCCATTCCGGCGGAGTGTAGTGGTCGGTGAGTTGACGCAATTGACCGAGGGCAATGCCCGCTTCATCATGTTCAAACTCCATTTGATGCACCGGATTAGCGATCGTGCCGCAATGGAAAGAAGGAACTGTGGCGCTAGCTTCTAATACCAATTCTCTAAAGACCAGCTACAGATAGTGCCTCTAAAATAGAGTGCCATCCGACAAGGGAAGCAATGACTTCCTTAGTCATCACTTCTAACCTCGCTCGCATCAACAACCGCAACGCATCGAGGTTCTTCGGCAACTGCCAGCGCAACCCTAATTTGAAATGCTGCCACACACGCTCAATGGGATTCGTTTCTGGTGAGTGGGACGGTTGAAACAGCAAGATGATATTGGGCGGAATCTGCAAGCGTTTGGCGCGGTGTGCCCCCGCTTGATCGACTTGCATGATCACAATGCTGTCCTTGTAGCGCTCACTCACTAAGTTCAAGAACACTTGGAAGCAATCGCTGTTGAGATGAGTGAACTCATAGAAGAAGTGCTCGCCCGTGCTCGGTTCCACCACCCCATACAGATAGGTGGTACTTGAACTGCCACTGCACCTTACCTTTGGGCTTGATGCCTTTGGTAGTGATCTTGCGCCCACTGATAGTTTTGAGCCCAAGGCGCGTCTCATCCTGGCAGAAGAAGCGTACTTGTCCGCTCAGTCCCAGCACGGCTACGGCATACCAAGCCAGCATCGCCAGGTTCTCAGCGAGTTTTTTTATATGCCTCTACTTTGACCGCTGTGGTCTCTGTACTCACGGGTCTAGCAACTTTAGGCGCGGCTTTGAGGCGGTAATGCACCAACTGATGCACCGTTTTATAAGGGGCAGTGATGCCGAGTTGCGTCTCTAGCCACTGGCAAATCTCGCCGTAGCTGTTGAAGCCCTCATTTTGGTGCAACCGTTGGTTGAGCGCCGCCTGTGCCCACTGGGGAATGCTCTGCCGTCGCCCCGTACGGGGCGTATGGGTGAGCATGGCTGTCAGACCGCCGGTGCGATAGAGGCGGAGCCACTCCTGTACAGTGACGCGATGCCGACCGAGCAGGGTCGCCGCAGACTGCACCGTGGTGGCTTGACCAGTTTTAAGCAGATAAAGCAGTTGAATACGTTCTTTGTCAGAAGCGGTCTTTTGGCTTCTGAGCCGTTGTTTTAGGTCTGCTTCCGTTTCGGTGATATCGAGTTTGTAAACGCCTGCCATAAATGCTGCTTGAACCCAATAGCTACTTTATAGCATCTGTAGCCCTATCTTGAGGAATTGGTATAACTGACGGATCATGGGGAATAAAATCTGTTCTTCCTTCTGCAAATGCGTTTCCAGTTCTTGGGATACCGCGAGAAATATAGTCTTGATTTGATGCAGACGTGGTTCTTTTTCACCATGTACCGCCGCGACTTTGGCTACTATCTTCTCCAAGCGAGGTAGCTCAGTATGCAGGTAAGCATGGTGGGTTTGTTCGATGTGGTCAGCGAGTGCAGTGAGGGATAAATTCGCTACGGTTAGCTCAGAATCCTGGGTTGAATTAGCGATCGCTTCTAGTTGGGCGAGAAATGTCTGCGGGTCAATACCTTGCTTGCGACAGGCTTCATCAAGAGTCCTCTTGCCGCCGCAGCAATAGTCAACTTTGGCTTGTTCAAACAGGCGCGAAAGGGAAGGGCGATCGCGCACAATGTCGCCGACGGTATCGCTGATTTGAAAGGTCGTCATGACAGTCTCCTGAATTGAAGGGTCGTGAATATTCCTCATCTCCTGCTCCTCGTGCCATGATCAATGACTCCGATGTGATGACTCAGAACAAGGGCTAGGGCAGGGTGTTGGATAGAAATTCGGGCGGTTGAGCCTGAGTAGGTTGTTGGAAAATAGCCACGATCGCCTTAATCACACAAAAGACGAGGATCAATGCGCCAATAGAGAAGACGATATCGCCCGGAATGCGTAACCAGACTGTCCACTGCATCCAGGCAGAACCAATGACTTCGGCACTGCGCGCGTACCAGGTGCCATGATTCACTGACTGTACTAATTGATAGAACCCATTGGGAATCAGCCCGAAAACCATCATCATGCCTAGCCCACCATTGATCCACCAGAAGGAGAAGTTGAAGTTTTTCTCATCCCAGGCGCGATCGGGAGTGATTTCTCGTAAGGCAAAGAGCATGAGGGCGATCGCCAGGGAGCCATAGACACCGAAAAGTGCAGAATGGGCATGGATCGGCGTGGTGTTGAGTCCTTGGGAATAGTAGAGGAAAATCGGTGGATTGATTAAGAAACCAAAGACCCCTGCTCCTACTAAATTCCAAAAACCAGTCGCAATAAAGAATTTGAGGGGTACTCGATAAAATCCTTGCGCTTCTTGGGAGAGCTTCAACGACTTCACCACTTCAAACCCAATTAGAGTCAAGGGCACGACTTCTAAGGCTGAGGCAACCGAACCCATCGACGTAATGAATACAGGTGTTCCGGCAAAGTAGAGATGGTGTAATGTGCCGATGACGCCGCTACCGAGATAGAGAATTGTCGTCATGTAGGTGGCTTTTAAAGCTGAGGAGCGCTTTAGGAAGCCCAATTCGCTACAGAGATAGGCGATCGCTACCGTCGCAAACACCTCAAAGAAGCCTTCTACCCAGAGATGCACCACCCACCAACGCCAATATTCGGCAATGCTCAAATGGGTGTGATTGTTGTACATCAACCCTGACGCATAGAACAGAGGAATCGTAATCGCACTGTAGAGAAAGAAGTGATTCAGTCCCGTTTTATCACCTTCTGCCTTGAGGGCAGGCTTGAGAGCGCGGTACATCAGCCAGAGCCAAAACACCATGCCACCAATCAGCAACAGCTGCCAGAGGCGACCGAGTTCCACATATTCATAGCCCTGATGCCCAAACCAGAAACTATTGTCACCGCCGATAATGCCCTGGACACTTGCCCAAGAGCCGATTAAAGAACCAACAACAACGATGGTCAACGCGACGAGCAACCCACCATTGCCCCAGGCTTGCAACTTCGGTTCATGTTTACCAAACCTGGGTGCAAAATAGAGTCCTGCCGCCAGCCAACAGGTTGCAATCCAAAAGACTGCTAGTTGTAAATGCCAAGTCCGAGAGGCAGCATAGGGTAAATATTTCTGAAGGGGCACCCCATAGAAGCCATCGCCTTCCACAGCATAGTGGGCTGTGACCATTCCCATCAGCATTTGTACCAAAAACAACGCCATGGCAACCCCAAAGAAGAGCGTGGTGACTTTTTGGCTCGGTGTGGCAAGGCGAATCAGGGGGCGATCGGCGACAGCGATCACTTCTTCGCTATCTTCTTGGGTGATATAGACATAGAGAAATAAGCCGATCGCTGCAATCAGCACAATCACTGACACAATTGACCAGATCAGGAATTGAGCCGGAGCCTGATTGCCAATCAAATCATCGTGGGGAAAGTTGGCAGTATAGGAAAAGGGCGCATTCGGACGATTGGCTGCTGCTGCCCAGGCTGTCCAAGCAAAGAAAGCGGTGACGTTACGGATTTGCGTATCGTCAGTAAACCAACCGCTAGGAATGGAATGAATCTTGGAGCCTTGGGATAGCAAAGTGTGGTAACTATCAAAAACCTTATTCAGTCCTTTAGTTTGAGCCGCTGTGAGGGTTAAGGTTCCTGTCTCTGAAGTATAGCGATTAGCTTTAAATTCTTGCTGTACCTGCGCTTGAAGAGTAGCGCGATCGACTGCCGATAAAGCCTGTAAATCGGCTTCACTAAAATTGGGATTACCGTTATGTAAAATGCCTGCCGTTGCTAAGCCCCAACGGTGCAAGACATCGGCTGTCCAGTCGGGAGCTAAGTAACTGCCATGCCCCCAAATACTGCCAATATGTTGTCCACCGCGACCCAAATAAGTAGTTTGCCCAGCTTGAATATTTTCTTGAGTCAGAATGACTTCCTGCTGCGGCGACACTACTGTGGCGGGAATCGGTGGTGCATTTTTGTAAATTGCTGATCCTGCAAAGATTAACACCGAGAAAGTGACAATGCAAATTAGCACAAGCCAAGTTGGGAGGCTAAATTTCCAAGTACGCTGTGGCACCCTCACTTCTCCGAGATCAAACGATGGATTTGCCATAGTCGCAATTCTATTCAGTAAGTACCTTCTAGACTAGGCAAACCACAGTGAAAACGCTTTGACTTAAGTCAAAACCGACCTGTAGAAAACCTTAAGGTTGCTGCTTGTTGAAATGACGTGAATATATGTTTATTTCTATAGATCACGCTGGCAAATTATTAACTGTGGCTACGATCGTTAGTTATTAGTTATACCAATTTAAACAGACCTCACGACAGAACTTGCCTCTAACCGATCCCCCTCAGTCCCCCTTATCAAGGGGGATGCCGAAGGCAGGGGGATCGCATCTGTCGCATTCACAAATCAAATTAGTATTAACAGTCAAATCAATCTTTCTACTGATCGCTAGAATCCAATAACAAAGGCTTAACCGTCACAACCTAGAATGAACGAATTTAATTCTGCTTTGGCTGATTGGTTGCAGGCGACGCCGATTTTCCATAGACTCTCGCGATCGCAACTGCTTTGCTTATGCCAAATTGTTCAGCCCCAAACCTGGCAGAAAGATGAACTGATCTTCCAGCAAGGCAGTCCAGCTACAGGCTTTTTTGTTGTAAAAACGGGGCGTGTCAAGGTCTTTAAAGTTTCACCCATTGGCAAAGAGCAAATTCTCCATATTTTTGAGCAGGGAGATAACTTTGCAGAAGCTGCGGCTTTAGATGGTCAGCCATTTCCAGCATTCGCCGCTGCTTTAGATCGAGTTGAACTGATCTTTTTTCCTCGCCAAGTTTTTCTAGAGCTGCTTCGCCAAGATCCCGACATTGCCATTAGTATGCTGGTTAGTCTATCCCAGCATTCACGTCATTTAGTCAGTGTTATTGAAGACTTATCGTTCAAAGATGTGCCACAACGCTTGGCTGCCTATCTTCTTAATCTCTGTAACGTGAGTGCTCAAAAATCGAGCGATCGCTCAAAAGCGAGCGACCTGGTGACGTTAGATTTAACCAAGACACAACTTGCAGCCGCATTGGGTACAATCCCCGCGACGCTTTCTAGAGCCTTTTATCGTCTCAGCAGTGAAGGAATGATTGCCGTCAATGGTTCACAGATTGAAATGCTCGATCGCGATCGTCTGCAAGACTTGAGTCAGTCATTGGGGCAGAGCAACCTCTAGACAAATTGAGGAGTGATCACTATCCTGCCCAAACAACCCTAAATTACACCTGAACCACAGACTTGTAGCATAACGGTTGCAATCACCAGACAGCAGCTAAATATCCAGATCGGTCAGGTTCAGTTTTGGTGCATTTGCTTCAATGAATTCGCGGCGAGGAGCCACCCGATCGCCCATTAGTACGGTAAAGATACGATCGGCTTCGGCTGCGTCTTCAATCTCAATCCGTCTAAATGTACGGCTCTCTGGGTTCATAGTGGTATCCCAAAGCTGCTGCGGCATCATTTCACCCAAGCCTTTGAAGCGCTGAATGTCGTATTTAGCATTTTCGGGAAAGCCAGCAATCACCTGATCGCGTTCACGTTCACTGTAGCAATAGTGATGGTTGCGTCCCCGCTCAACTTTGTAAAGTGGCGGACAGGCGATATAAATGTAGCCCTGATCAACCATCGCTCTCTGATAGCGGTAGAAGAAAGTCAGCAATAGCGTCCGAATGTGAGCGCCATCTACATCTGCATCGGTCATGATGACAATACGGTGATAGCGGAGATTGGATGGATCAAAATCTTCACCCTTAATGCCCAAGCCTAAAGCGGTGATAAGCGCTTGAATTTCGGTGTTTTTGTAAATTTTGGCATCGTCGGTTTTTTCAATATTGAGAATCTTGCCTCGCAACGGCAGAATTGCCTGGAAGCGTCGATCGCGCCCCTGTTTGGCACTACCACCCGCAGAGTCGCCTTCTACAATAAAAATCTCGGACTCCGATGGATCTCTGGAGCTACAGTCTGCCAGCTTACCAGGCAATGTAGACGACTCCAGTACCGACTTCCGACGTACCAGTTCACGCGCTCGTCGTGCTGCTTCAGCCGCGTTAAACGCCTGGATTGCTTTTTCCAGAATGGCATCAGCCACACCAGGACGAAACTCCAGGTACTCCGTTAGCACTTCACCAACCAGGGAATCCACAATACCCCGTACTTCGGTGTTTCCCAGCTTCGTCTTGGTTTGTCCTTCAAACTCAGGGTTTGGCACCTTGACCGAAATCACGCCCGTTAAACCTTCGCGGACGTTCTCACCTGCCAGGTTGGAATCGCCGTCTTTCAGCTTGTTGCGCTTGCGGGCGATCGAGTTCATCGTTCGCGTCAGCACCGCCTTTAAGCCTTCTAAGTGGGTGCCACCGTCGATCGTACGAATGTTGTTGGCAAAGCCCAGAAGGTTGTCACTGTACGCATCAACGCACCACTGTAACGCAACTTCGACCTGCACATTGTTGCGCTCACCCTGCACAAAGACCACTTCTTCATGCAACGCTTGCTTATCGCGGTTCATGTAGGCGATGTACTCGCGGATGCCGCCTTCGTAGAAATATGTTTCAACGTGTGGTGCATCGCTCTTAATGACATCCAGCCGATGATCGGTAAAGGTAATGCGCACACCGCCATTGAGGTATGCCAACTCGCGCAGCCGCCCGGACAGCGTGGCATAGTCAAACTCAACCGTTGTCGTAAAAATTTGAGCATCTGGCTTGAAGGTAACGGTGGTGCCTCGGCGGGATTCGGTACTAGGATGCTCTACCAGTTCTGTTACCGCTGCACCTCGCTCAAAGCGCTGGATATGAACCTTATCCTCTCGCCAAACGCTGACCTCAACCCATTCCGAGAGGGCGTTGACGACTGAAATACCAACGCCGTGCAGCCCACCCGATACTTTGTAACCGCCATCCCCAAACTTGCCGCCTGCATGGAGGATCGTCAGCACGGTCTCTACGCCAGACTTACCTGTGCGAGGAATAATACCGGTGGGGATGCCACGCCCGTCATCCTCAACTGTGACCGAGCCATCGGCATTCAACGCGACCTGAATAGCAGTACAATAGCCTGCTAGCGCTTCATCGACGGAGTTATCGACTACCTCGTAGACTAAGTGGTGCAGCCCTCGCGGCCCAGTAGTGCCAATATACATACCTGGACGCATCCGCACAGCTTCAAGACCTTCTAGGACTCGAATTTGCTCGGTATCGTAATTGTTCGTCATGGATGAGGCGCTCCAATAGTTAGCCTAAGGCTGTCGCAGGCTTCATAATAGCAAAATCTATCAAAATTGTAACACAAAAGGGTTTTGAGCGATTTCAGGGCGATTTCAAGCGTCATTTGTGATGGGGATGGATCAACCTCTTTTAACTGTACCGTTGTCCACTGGCTCTAGTTTAACCGAAAATAATACACTTGTACCATATTTGGTGGTGGTTTGCGGTGCCACAGCAACCGGGAAATCGGGGCTGGCGATCGCCCTGGCAAAACGTCTTAGTGAAACAAAACGAGTTGATCCTGCCATTCTCAGCGCCGATTCGCGCCAAGTGTATCGAGAATTTAACATTGGCACTGCCAAACCCTCGATCGTCGAGCAGCAGCAGGTGCCTCATTATTTGATTGACATTTGCGATCCAACCGAGACATTGACATTAGCGGAGTATCAGCAACAAGCACAGGCGTTAATTGCGGGAGTAGGGAGTGGGGAGTGGGGAGTGGGGGCAGAGGGCAGAAGGCAAAAGGCAGAAGGCAGAAGGCAGAAGGCACAACAAGGGAGTAAGAGAGCCGAACCTCATCCCTCATCCCTCACCCCTTACGCCCTCACCCCTCACCCCTCACCCCTCACTCCTCTCCTCGTAGGCGGTACTGGACTGTACATCAAAGCGATCGTCCGTGGGCTAAAAATTCCGCGAGTTGCGCCTCATATGGAGTTGCGATCGCAACTCCAGGCACTCGGTCAACGACAGCTTTATGCGTTTCTGCAGCAGGTCGATCCGGATGCGGCGGCAAAGATTCATCCCAATGATCAGGTGCGGACGTTGCGATCGCTAGAGGTTTTTTACGTGACGGGTTGCCCCATGTCAGCACAACAGGGCGAGAAGCCACCGACCGATCCCATTCTGCAAATTGGCTTGGATTGTGAAAGTGTGGAGCAGAGCGATCGACGCATTGCCCAGCGTACCGAGCACATGGTGGCGGCTGGCTTTGCAGACGAGGTGCAATACCTGTGCCAGAAATATGGTGCTGAGTTGCCATTGTTAAGTACGCTTGGCTATGCCGAATTTAAGCAACATTTGGCTGGAGACTTTTCACTGGATGAAGCGAAAGCGCTCACGGTGCTGCATACACGCCAGTTTGCCAAACGACAGCGTACCTGGTTTCGGGCTGACTCTGCGATCGAATGGTTTGATGCCGACAGCCCTACTTTATTGGAACAGGTTTGGCAGCGAGTCGAAGAGTTTCTGGCAAATCGTCAATAATAGAAAGACGATCGATTACATCGTTGTACATCTGGGGTTGAAGCTATGGCGCAGAAGATTAAAGGTCGGGAGTCAGGAGTCAGGAGTCAAAAGCCAGAAGCAAAGAATTCCAAGGCTAAGGGCTAAACGACCTCGATACTTGAACCTCCCACTCCCCACTCGCTACTCCCCCTAAACCCCATGCTCATTCACGAACCTCAGAAAGAGACAAAACGCAATTGGCAGCCGATCGTCCGTGAGTTTGAAGCCATTTTGGGCAAAAACGGCGTGGTTCGCAAGCGCGAGGAACTGCTGGTATACGAGTGCGATGGGCTGACGAGCTACCGCAACCGTCCGTCTGTGGTCGTCTTGCCGCGCACGACGGAAGAGGTTGCTGCCGTGGTAAAGGTGTGCGATCGTCACTCGATTCCCTTTGTCGCACGCGGTTCTGGTACGGGTCTTTCGGGTGGTGCATTGCCTACGGATGATTGCGTTCTCATCGTCACGGCACTAATGAAGCGCATTCTCGACATTGACCTGGAAAATCAGCGGGTTATCGTTCAGCCTGGAGTAATTAATAACTGGGTGACGCAGGCTGTCAGTGGTGCTGGTTTCTACTACGCACCCGATCCCTCTAGCCAGATTATCTGTTCGGTAGGTGGCAATGTAGCGGAAAATTCCGGTGGTGTGCATTGCCTCAAATATGGTGTGACAACCAATCACGTCCTAGGATTGAAGCTCGTTTTGCCGGACGGGGCGATCGTGGATGTCGGTGGCATGGTTCCCGAAATGCCGGGATACGACCTTACTGGACTATTCGTAGGGTCGGAAGGCACCCTGGGCATTGCCACTGAGATCACGCTTAAAATTCTCAAAGCTCCCGAAGCGGTGCGTGTGCTGCTGGCAGACTTCACCAGCATTGAAGCCGCAGGCGCAACCGTTTCGGACATCATTAGCGGTGGCATCATTCCTGGCGGCATGGAAATGATGGACAACTTTAGCATCAACGCCGTTGAAGATGTCGTGCGAACCAACTGCTACCCCCGTGATGCTGTAGCAATTTTGCTGATTGAAGTGGATGGGTTAGACGTTGAGGCACAGGCAAACAGCGATCGCGTCGAAGCCATCTGCTTCCAGAATGGTGCCCGTAGTGTGCGGATCGCCACGGATGCTGATGAACGGTTGACGCTGTGGAAAGGACGCAAAGCTGCCTTCGCTGCGATGGGCAAAATTAGCCCTGATTATTACGTGCAGGATGGCGTGATTCCCCGCACCAAGCTGGAGTATGTGCTCAAGGAAATTGAGACGTTAGGTGAGAAACACGGCTACAACGTGGCAAATGTGTTCCATGCAGGCGATGGCAACCTACATCCCTTAATTCTGTACGACAATGCTGTTCCGGGCGCTTTAGAACAGGTAGAGGCACTGGGTGGGGCGATTCTCAAGCTTTGTGTGCAGGTGGGCGGCAGCATTTCGGGTGAACATGGTATCGGTGCCGACAAGCGCTGCTACATGCCAGAGATGTTTACCGACGCTGACCTTGAAACAATGCAATGGGTACGACAGACCTTTAACCCTAGAGAACTCGCCAATCCTGGCAAGATTTTTCCGACCCCGCGCACCTGTGGTGAAGGGGCAGGATCAAGCGTGGCAAAGCAGTTTGAAGGGGTGGAACAGTTTTAGACGATCGCACCCACCAACACACTGAAGAAAGCACTGCATTGACTCTTCATCAGAGCGGTCTTCTGTAAACTGGCATGAATGGTGCAGTAGTCGAGGTAGACATAGCTCTAGGGAATAGAGATGTTATGTAATACGTGTCACTCGTATACGTCTTTGCGATGAGCGATCGTCATTACAAGCACTCGCCTCGTTTCATCATCAAGTAAGTAAACAAGGCGGTAGTCACCAAGGCGATAGCGGTAATACCCGGATAGTCGCCCCTTTAAAGCTTTGATATTCGGATGGGTGCGAGGAGTCTGTTGGAGTTGTTCCAAACAGCGTGCAATCTTTTTCGCTAACGCTGGCTCTGCTGAAGCATAGATTTGCTGAGCTTCGTGCGATAAAACGACCTCATACATCAGAGCGAATGCTTCTCCAGTCGGCTATGCGTCCTTCAGCAAGATCCTGCCTGCCTTTTTCAAAGGAGTCGATAAACCCTGGGATGTCGAGTAGTTCCTGGGTTGCCTCTTCACTATCTTTTTCGGCTAAAGCTGCCAAAAAGTCAGCGGCAAGCTGAAGTCGTGTTGGCGAAAGCTGCTCTAAATAGCGATCGATGCGATGCCGCGTCTCTGCTGTGTTGCCTGCTGAATCCATAGAACTATCCTCGCTGACTCTCTTGCTAGTATACTAAGACATAAATACTGCAACATAGAAAGGTCAATGTGAAACGAGTCGAGATTAAGCTAGCAGAAGGTGAGCGAACGGTATTGGAGCGGGTCAGCACTCAAGGTGTGCGCAGTGTGCGGGAAGTGACTCGCGCCCAAATCTTGTTGGCATTGGATCGAGGTCTCTTAGATCAAATGATTAGTGAGGTGTTGGGCATTGAACGGACGCGGATTTGGCGCATTCGCCAACGGTATCTGGAAAGCGGTGTAGAAGGAACATTAACGGATCGCCCACGCTGTGGTAGACCGGTTGCGGTCGACGAACAAATCGAAGCCAGTATTGTCGCCACTGCCTGTAGTGAACCACCGGAAGGACGCAGTCGTTGGACCTTAAGTTTGCTGGCGATGGTGGTCAGTGAACAATATGAGCTTTTACAGATGAGCGCCAAGACGGTCGGTCGAGCGCTAAAAAAAAACGGTGTAAGCCTTGGCTGAAAGAAATGTGGTGCATTGGTTCCCTAACGCCTGAATATCGGCAACGGATGTACAACCTGATTGACCTTTACCATCAACCCTATAATCCGAAACAGCCTGTGGTCTGTGTGGATGAGAAAAGCAAGCAACTGTTAGCCTGCCTACGCCCAACGCTTCCACTCAAGCCAGGTGCGGTCAGCAAAGAAGACAGTGAATATGAGCGCCGGGGCACACGTAATATTTTTGTAGCGGTTGAACCAAAAGGAGCCTGGCGCTTTGCCCAAGTCACTCGGCGACGCTGCAAAGCCGATTTTGTCGCGTTCATCGAGTGTCTGCTCACCACCCACTATGCCCAAGCCGAGACGGTTCATCTAGTGCTGGATAATCTCAACATCCATTTTGCTAAAGTCTTTGTCGATGTCTTAGGTCAACGCAAAGCCAACCGTCTACTCAAACGATTGGTCTTTCACTACACACCAAAGCATGGCAGTTGGTTGAACCTGGCAGAGGTTGAAATTAGCGTCCTGAGTCGCCAATGTCTGAACCGCAGAATTCCTACTGAGGCAGAACTAAAATCAGAAATTGAGGCTTGGCAGGTGGAGCGAAACACACAACGCACGACGATCAACTGGAAGTTGACCAAACAAGCAATTGACAAGAAACTAGGCAGGCATTATGTTGCATAACTTATGCCGCACAACACTAGTCTGTTTTTACTCTACTCCCTACTCCCTACTCCCTCATGTTGGCAAAATGCTCCTGCAAGGATTTGTGGAGAAACCGAACTGCTTAGTCAGCGCTGCGCGATCGCGCCTACCGTCGCGTTGAAGGAAGAGACCTTACAGTGAAGGATCAGGCTTTATTTGAAGGGGTTGACGATCGTCAACTGCTGTTCACCCACCAGACCATCTTGCATATCTTCAGAGTAAAGAATGTCTGCATTAGCAGATAAGGCACTCGCAACAATCAGACCATCCCAAAACGAAAAGTGATACCGCGATCGCAAACGAGAAGCAGTAGTCAGAGTTTTAATATTTGGAGTAACAACAAGACAGCAACTTTGAAAGGATGCAATCAGAGTTTGAATTTGAGCTTCCGTAAACGCTGCTTTCCTCAACGCATTTGCACAGACTTCATTAATCACTTGTGTACTGGTAATGATGTCTTGCGCTGCGGTGAGAGTAGAAGCAATTGTACGCTTCCGCTCAGGTTCCTGCGCTTCCAATGATTGATCATCTAGCAAGCGATATAACCATACGTTGGAATCAAGGAAGTATGGTTTGTTGCTCATAAAGTGCGATCGTGCATTTCATCCCTGGTTAAAAAGTAATCGACCTTAACGGGATTTTGCGCCAGTTCATCCATAATATCTGGTCTAGAAGTCTGCCTCTGAACTTGCTTTAGCACAGTAACTTTAACCGTGTTTGCGTCTGCTAGTGACTGCTTGTACTCTTCAGGTATCACAATCACCCCATTCTCAACCGTTGCCTGAAATTCTACAGGAACCATAATCATGCTCCAACGCGCATAAACCTATTTTACTCTCTACTCCCCACTCCCCACTCCCTACTCCCCCATTCTTGCAAAATGCTCCTGCAAAGACTTGTGGATAAACCGATAGCGACCACCGACCCGCTGAAGGAGGAGACGCTCGGTGCTGTAGTCAAGAAAGCGGGCATAGTTCCAGGGAATGGAGCCACTGTAGAAGAGAATTAAACGGAGAGAAAAGTGTTGAATACAGGCAATTCCACCTCGCTTTAGACCAATAAAAAAACCTATAAATATGCCCATAACTACACCACCTAGTAACCATCTAGTTAAATCTTGGTTTGAGTAAGAGATGAACCAACTTACTGAACCTGAAATTAGCCCACCAGTTAACGCCCCAATCAACCCAAGATTTCCGAAGTTCTCCATAGACATTTGGATTCCTTGATTTGGAATGTTTTTCTCTTCTAAAGCTGAACCACTTGTTAAACCATTTACTAGCCCTATGAACGGGCTAAAAATTAGTGTAAGAATCGAGCCGAAAATCAAACAGAAAGCCGCCCAAAAATACCAAGCCAAAATGTGAATATCCCGAAGAAGCGATTTTATGAATCTCCACCTGTAAAAACACCTTGGCGGCTTTCCAAAATACATAAAAAACTTAATTAATGATGCGCTGCTTCTAAAACTTTTAATAAAGCCATTTATAAACTCTCTCCAAGACCATCTTAAAGCCTCGACTGTCTCTATTTCTTCTTCTCCCTTCAAAATCATCCCTGATGATACACCGAAAAAGATACCGATAAACATTCCCCAAAAGCCAAAATAATCCCAAAATACCGAACAAATAATCGCTGCCGATAAAGCAGCTATTGTAAGGTTTAAAAGCAACGCACGAAGAAACCTATAAATTTGCTTTAAGTTTTTATCAGACAGCCATGAAATCTGCATTGCTTCAATCAAGAACTCTGTCTGCGAATCGTTGGTCATTTGATTCGCAAGATAAATCAACCAAAGTCGCGTTTGTTTGTTTGTTGGAACTTTAGACTCTCCGTAAACTTTGTTCTGAATTTGTCTTTTTAACATCTGTCGTACATATGCATCTAGTAAATATTGAAAACGTTCTACTGATGTTCTTAACCGTCGCCAAGCTTTAGGATCTAACTCTTCAACCGACAGTATTAAAATACTTAACCAAAACGGGTTTCTCATAAGTTCCAACAAAATCGAGTCTTTTGTCAGCGTTTTCCACAAATCTTGCTGTTGTAACTGCATTAAATAATTTTCGATTTGCATATCATTAAGCTCATTCAGACAAATCGCCCCATTTAAGTGCATTCGAGTTTCGTCCCGTGTCTCCTCTACGTCCTTCTGCCAACGACCCCGCACGACTTTTTCGTATTCCTCTCGCCGACAGCACACGGCTAACGAGGGTGGACGATCGTCGCTCTCCAGCCAGCGATTGATTGCTTGTACACACGACTCTTGATGCTCTGGTTTCACTTCATCCAGTCCATCCAGCAGGGGCAAAAGTTGCTTGTCTGCCAGCCATTTAGTGCCAATGTCCTTTCGCACCCCGTATTTTGATTTCAGTTCCTCCACCAACCAGGCGGTCATTGTCTGCTTCGGGTCTTTCCACGAAGACAGGTTCAACAGCACTGGGATGAATGCGGTTGCGTCTTGCTCGGCTCGATCGCACAACGCCTTCGCCAAATCCAGCATCGTTGTGGTTTTGCCTGCCCCTGGTTCACCCAAAATCAACAGCCTGCCATCAATGCCGGGGCGATCGAACACGTCCAAAATGGTTGTCTCAGTTGGCAACGGTTCCGGCGATCGCGAACCAATTTTGATCTCGGCATCCCAGGGACGCTTCACCTGTTGTGGTTGAGACTGCTTGCCCAGGTTAATAAACACCGCGTTGTGCAGCGATTGGTCGAGTCGTGAGATCACTTCTTGCTTGACCGCTTGCAGCAATAGGGATTCACTGCGCGATCGCTGCGGCACTGGCTGATTGATGACCGTGACAGTACCTTTGTTGTCGATATTAAAGATGTCGCGATCGGCTTGTTGGTCGCCTGACTGCTTCATCTCACGATCCACCAAACTTGTTGGACTGTCCCGCGTTGTCAACGTTGAAAATATCGCGCCCTGCCGTCTGGTTATAGGTACGATCGCCGCTGGTGTTCTGCACGTTGATGATCTGTTGAGCGATCTGCTTGATCTCAGTGGCAAACGTCTCATCTTCCATCATTTCTAGTTCCAGATATTTCGTTACCTTCTCCAAAGTGGCTGGTGTTGGCTGTTGATCCGCTTCAGCGATCGCAGTTTCGGCTCGATCGTTCCCCTTAAATTTTGCCTGAATCTTGTCACGCAACCCTTTCACCAAGTCGATCGCGCCACCCACCGACTTTTTCGCCAGTTCGCCGCCGCCTGCTTTAGCAAATTCTTCAAAGGCAATCTTGGCGATCGCGCCAGCCGTTAGAGCGATAACAGGTTCCATAGCGAATACTCTCTGCAAAGGGTATCTCTTTTCTACACCACATTCTCTTTGGTTTCAGCAACATTGATCCTTCAGAGGTAAACAGCGTTAGCGAAGTTTTCCAAAGGCATCGTTCCGACTTAAACCAACAAACTTCCTACTTAAAACAGAAACGATCGCACTTGAAACAGGAACGCTCCGACCTGAAACAGGAACGATCGCACTTGAAACAAGAACATTCCCACTTGAAACAAGAACATTCCTACTTGAAACAAGAACGATCGCACTTGAGGCAGCGTAGCTGATAGCTGGTAGCAGCCACGACCGTCGCCGATACACTAGCAGGCAAGCAAAGGGTGTTAAGTTTGACGATGGCAAGCGGTTCAACCATCTTAAATTCTTATGCGTCTTCAATCTTTTTGGCAGCCTTTGTGGGGTGTCCTTCTCGCAGTTTTGCTTACCACCACGGCGCTACCGTTTCCTGCCCACGCTGCCAGTTCAGCCGCTGTACGAGCCTACGATGCGGCTGAGGCACCCCTCAAAGACTACTCTGGGCAAAGCTTAATCCGAGAAGAATTTACTGGGGCACAGCTACAAGGTGCCAACTTTAGCAAAGCGGATCTGCAAGGCGTGGTGTTCAACGGCTCCGATCTGGTTGGCGCAAACCTGCATGGTGCCAATCTCAGCAACGGCATTACCTATCTCACCAATCTGACCGACGCAGACTTAAGTGATGCCATTCTCACGTCGGCAATGATGCTCAAGTCGATTTTTCGGAATGCGACGGTGACAGGTGCCGATTTTAGTGATGCCGTGCTCGATCGTACCCAGGTGCTGCAACTCTGCAAAACTGCCAGTGGCACCAATCCCGTTACTGGCGTAGACACCCGTGCCTCTCTCGGCTGTCCCCCCTAGTTCTTTTGTCTTTTACCTTTAGCCCTTTACCTTTTGAGCTAATCTGGTGCTGTAACAGTTGATTAAACTCCAGGAGTCGCTTTGGAACGGACATTTTTAGCAATCAAGCCCGACGGCGTACAGCGCAAACTCATCAGCGAAATCATCCGTCGCTTTGAAACAAAAGGGTTTACGCTGGTTGGCTTAAAGCTGATGAGCGTTAGCCGCGAACTCGCAGAAACCCACTACGGCGTGCATCGAGAACGTCCTTTCTTTGCTGGGTTAGTAGACTTCATCATCTCTGGACCCGTTGTGGCAATGGTCTGGGAAGGCGAAGGGGTCATCGCCTCTGCACGTAAAATTATTGGTGCCACCAACCCGCTCAACTCAGAACCGGGAACGATTCGCGGTGACTTTGGGGTGAATGTCGGACGCAACCTGATTCACGGTTCTGATGCACCCGAAACAGCCCAGCAAGAGATTGCGCTCTGGTTTAAAGAAGACGAACTCGTCAACTGGCAACCCTCACTAATGTCGTGGATTCACGAGTAGCCTGAAAAAGCAGAGACCCGGTTTCTTGATCCCATGCTTTTTAATGCATCTGGGCATCAGAAGCCGGGTTTCTTGTCAACAAACAGTGTCGTTGGTTGCCGTCACAGTTCCGCTATTTCCTTCTCTGGCTCTTTGGCTTCAGTTTGATCTGGTACCGTCATCTCTACTAATTCATTGCGCTTAGAGAAGCCCCACAGGAAAATGAGGGCGATCGCGCTGACCATGACCCACTCTGGCGGGACGAGGGCATCATTGATCACCCGTACCAGTAGCCGCAGCCCTACTAGCGCAACGGTGACGTAGCCTGCATCTTCAAGATGCCGAAATTCCTTAAGCCAGCGGATAAATAATCCTGCCATAAAGCGGAGGGTGATGATGCCGATCGTGGCACCAACCAGAATCAGCCAGGTTTCTTGAGAGACCGCGATCGCGGTTGTCACGCTATCCAGCGAAAAGGCTAAATCCGTTATACCGATAATGGGGATCGCTTGCCACAGCGAGGCAAAGCGTGGTCCGTGATGCAAATTTTCATCATCAGCATCGGGCTTAGATGTGAAATACTGAAACACCAACCAGAGCAGATAAAGCGCACCTGCCAGCTCAAATTGCCAAAATTTTACGACCCAGGTTGCTGTCAAAATCAGACCGATGCGGAGAACATAAGCCAGCACCAGACCGATGTTCAACGCACGCCGCTGCATCTCACCATCCTGCAAGCCCCGTGCTAATGCTGCAAGGGCGATCGCGTTATCAGCCGACAATACTGCTTCCAGCGCGATTAAAACGGGCAGCACCAGCAGCGTTTCCAGCCCAAAATTAGGAGAGTCCAGTAATTGATCTAGCATTCAGTGATTTCTAAGCTTCAAATCTAAGTTCAAACATTGCAGGCTAGAGGCAACAGCTTGTCTCTGCTGATCATGGAGGTGGCTCCCTCAGCAGGCGATCGCGCAATCATTTGTTGCGGTGACATTCATCTGTAGCTTTGAAAAGGGGTAGACCAGCCCTAGCCCAAACTTCACAGCCTCAGCGTCTATACGCAACGATTGTGAACACAATACAGCAGGGGTACCGGGTTGACTGCCTGCCTCCATCGGTAGGCGTAGCGGCTCATGCTGAACGATCCCCACCGTTGAACGTACTCCACTCGCTTCTTTAAGCCTAACGCCTAAGCGTAAAAAATCGCCAGTAAAGGCATTCGATTCAGACCTTAAACCAGTTCCTACAGAGAGCTTGCACAGTCACAGATCTGTTGCATCTTGTAACAAGTTGTTCCCGAAGTGCCCACTTTAGACGACATTAGGGAACTATAAACCCCACAGTAAGGAGTTTTCAGACAATGCTATCGGATACTCAAATTTTCATCGCTTTGGTGGTCGCACTCGTTCCTGGCATTCTTGCCTTGCGGTTGTCCACCGAGCTTTATAAATAAACGACGCTAGTACAAATAGCGTTTCAGGTAGCCTGTTTTGCGGTTTAGCATGACCATACTCCCGATGCTGTCATTGGGTAGTGGGGTGAGTCCATCATCCAATGCACGATCGCTGAAGCAGGCTACTTGCTTTTTTGCCTGACAAGTCTTGGCGCTAAATTTCTGTTTTCCGAAAGAATTTGCTTAAACTTTAAAGCTGTCAACTCAAGTATTGTTGACTTTAAGAGAGCAGGCTTGGCTGCGGGACTGATGCTTTAGCAAGATCGCGCGATCGTTTTACAGTGATTGCGACTAAGCTATAGACCTATACCAAGGATTGCTCTACTGTTTGTCGCCTAGACCGGACTGAACTTATCATGCACGCACTGAAACCGTCCTTCCCTCCGCCACAGCCACAGCGACCCCTCCGGACGGTTCCTCGCCAGAAAACCAAGGTAAAACAGCGTCCCTATCGTGGTGTTCTCATTGAGTCCACTGTAAAGCTGTCGGTTAATGTCGTTTTATCAGCAGTGGCGATCGGTGCGTTGGCGCAGCTTTTACCTCATCGCTCATCCCAGGCTGCTAAGTTGCAAGAGCTACAAGTGACGGTAAAAGCGACTGGAGAACGGGTAGACCGTACCCAAAACAAATTCAAACAATACTTTGACCCGTATCAAACAGGCGCTAATATGCAGGCTCAGAGTAATCGTATCGGTACTCAGCAGCGACGCATTGTGTGGCGAGACACGGGCAGAGAATAAGCAGCCAGCCGACACATTTGGTTAAGCAGACAAGGTAGATGCCCGCCAGAGCTACGGTTAGAGAGCATAGCCTTTGACTTAAAGACTTAGTTGCTCCCTACATTTCAATCAATGTCTCAAGAAGGTCTTCCAGCCAAGTTTCAACCTGTAGATGCAGACGGTGCGATACGTCCAGCAGTGAGCGGTCAGTGGTTGAGAGGATGGCGAGGGCACGACGGTAGTCGGCAAGGGCATAGTTCCAATCACCAGCAAGGTGAGAGGTGCGACCGCGCTGGGCGTAAATGTGCCCTGCGATCGATGCACTTGTTTCAGTAGAGCCACCACATCGCATCTGATCAAACTGGAGGGCAAGGTCAAAGTTTTCGATCGCCTGCTCATACATTTCCAGTTCACAGAAAGTAATGCCCTGATTCATGCGGGCATGGATGTTTGCTGGATTGAGATCAAGTGCAGTTTCATAATCAAAGAGTGCTTCCATTGGTCGCCCCATAGAGGCGTAGCAGTTCGCACGATTGTTATAAATTTTCGCTAGTTGAGGGTTTAGTTGTAAGGCCTGATTATAGTCAGTCAAAGCAGCCGCAAAACGACTCGTTTGAAAGTACAGCAACCCCCGATTGTTATAGTCATTGACGCTGCTGGCACTATCAGGGTTGCGATCGATCAGTACGCTAAGAAGGGCGATCGCCGCTGCGTAGTTGCCTTGCTGGATCTCACAGAAAGCTTCTTCACGAAGCAAGACATTTTGTTCAGTGAAACTGAGGGACGTAGCACTCGCCTCAGACCAATCAGACGCAATTTTGCCATCTAAACTACGCTTGCAATGAGGTTGCGTGACCACTGAGGCATTGAGTCGGTCGGATGGGTTGGCGCTGTGCTGCCGACCCTGAGATGTGCGAGGGTTCATAGCCTTCCTACCTTAGATATGCGATCAGACTAGAGATTTTCCTTTTGCAGTTGCTCTATTTATGTGTCACTTGCTTATGTGTCTTAGGGTAGACTTACAACCCTGTTGCGCTAGATCCTTCTTGGTATGCCTGCTAATTAAGCCTTTGACGGTCTACGGCTAGAGTGGGTTCAATTTCTTGCTGAGGGTGCCAGATTGTCTGTGTGGCTTTCGGAAGAGAGGCGTAAATAGTGAGGGGTGAGGAGTAAGAAGGACACGGAAAAATGAACGGTAAAAACAGAGAGCCACTGGGTAAGAAGATGGAGATGGAGTGGGAAGCGTCCCTGTGAAGTTGGTAGAATGCAACACAGCGATCGCTTTTCTAGCGCCGAATCTGCACTTTGGATTTTTCTATGACAACTGCAACGTTTGACTTGAATGCGCCCGATTTAACAGCCGATGATTATCTTGTTTTGGGCTTGGCAAGCTGTTTTATCAAAGATGAGGGTGAGGTGCATGAGGTTGCGATCGTGGAGCCTATTCCCTCCGCAGCGTTAGAGGCGATCGTCAAAGGGATTCCCACCTCTTATCAAACTGCCTTTGCGACAACCCTCGGAGCTGTGTTTGTCGGTGAGACCCCGCAGCTACCCAATACCTTTCCCGCAACTGCCCAGTTCTGCGATGAATTTGTGGAACGGACGATCGCAGCGGCTCGTACTTATAAAGTGCGTCCCGTTGCTCAAGCCCACATTCCGGTCGGCTCAAGCCGTAGCGATTTTGCTTATTCGGTTGAGCGCAAGCGGGTGCTCAATTCGCAGCGCATTGTTAAGACTGAGGATAATGTAAAGCAGCATGAGTACACCCACAAGGTGCTTTAAGTAGCTAGGCGTAATGATTGATAGGACGACATTTCGGCTTCGCTCAATGCTCTCCATCCTGCGTGTAGGCGGGTTGAGCGCAGTCGAAACCCAGTCTCCAAGTGGTGCTTAATTTAGCCCTCCTACTTAGTGGTTTTTAGTTTTTAGTTTTTCAGTTGTTCAACGTCTCCCTATGCAGGACTGAGACTTTTATAAGGGGTTTTATGCTCAAGCTGTATGGTGGAAAGTTTAGTCGCGCCTCGATCGTGCAGTGGCTCTTAGCAGAACTGGAGGTGCCCTATGAGTTTGTGCTGCTGGATATGCAGGCAAACGAACATTTGCAGTCGGATTACACAGCGATTAATCCGATCGGTAAGGTGCCTGCGATCGTGGATGGTGACTTCAAATTGTGGGAGTCGGGCGCAATCCTGCTTTACCTAGTAGATAAGTATGGCAAGAGTGATACCGCCGAGCAGCGTGCTGAAATTGCACAGTGGGTTTTGTTTGCCAACGCCACGCTGGGACCAGAGCTTGGGAATGAAACAACGCGCGATCGTGAAATGTCTCGTTTACTCAAGCCGATCGATCTGATGCTGGCACAGCAACCGTTTTTGCTGGGCGAAGCGTTCAGTGCGGCTGATGTTGCCCTTGCCTCTACGCTGGGCTTTTTTCAAATGCGCTTTCAAATGGACTTCAGCGCCTATCCAACCCTCATGGCGTACCTCAAGCGGTTGTCCGAACGACCTGCCTTTCAGACGACGATCGGGAGCCGAGGCTAGGGCATGGCTCCACTGGTGTTGATGAGAGCGTCGTCAGACTTAGAGATTGTTTGAAAAGTGTCTGGCGGTTAAAACCGCGACTACGAAAACAAAGTCTGCCGACGCGGACTACCCAAATGAAAGGGTTTTAGAACCTGCGTTTCTTGAATGCCGTCAGGCTATGGGCAGGTTTTATCCGTTTAGCTGCGTCAAGCCGTTGGCATCCAAGAAACACATAGCATCTCCAAAGGAGTATTCAGTCGCCAAAGCGACGAGAAAGTGGAGTTTTAAATTCTCTTAAACTAAACCCGCTGTACAGACGTTTGCGCCGCTTCTAGCTTCGTACGAATCAACTCAATGCGGCTACGGTTTACGCCCAGGTCTGATTTGCCTAAGCGGGATGCCGATCGTACCTGAATGACACCTTGGGGCGCGTCGAGATAAAACTCAACGTCATCAACAAAGCCCATCAGCTTGCTGGCAAACTCGACGTAGAGATAATCGTTCGTTTCGCTGACAATCTGTGTCCGCTCCAGGGATTGGATGACTGTTTTAAGGGTTGCCCAAGCTGCCGCTGGCGTTGTTGTGAAGGTGAGCGGCGCGATCGCGTGTTCTGCTGCCTGATCGTAGCTGCAAACACAGTTGGGGGTGCCAGGGCAGGGCAACAGCCGACCATTGCTGACACCAAGCTGAGTCGGACGGTTGCCTGAAAATTTAAACATAGGACAGCACGGTAGATTTTCGGTTGACTCAACTCATAACGCAGAACGTAACGACCGATCGCTAGTTTTCACCCTTTTTGCTAGCTTTCGGTTCTGTTTCGGTGGCATTGAGGGCGCGATCGAGCACGCTACGGGCATCTTCTGCCTGACTTCTAGCTTCCTTATAGCGAAGATTCGCTTGCGCGTAAGTCTTCAGCGCTTTAAAGCCATCTTTCAGGCTGGCAATTTCTTCTTCGCTGACGGGTTCATCGCTAAACAAGATATCAATTTTGGCACGTACCTGAAGCGCTTCTGTGCGAGAGTCTTGCAGCTTGAGCTTCAGCGTTGCCAGGTTGCTAAGTACTTGCACCGCATGAGTCACGGCATCTTCGTCAGGGCTGGGGTTTGCGGTAGGTTCTTTCACTTCAATAAACTGTTGAGGAGCAAAGCCGTCAGAAAGTTCGGTTTGGAGTTCGCCAGCGTCCATCAGTTCGATTAACTGATCCATTGCTTTTTCACGTGCTTTTACTGAGTCTTTACCAGGCACAGTCAGAATGACTTCGGGGCTTTGAACCAGCGTGTATTGAACCATAGGGGCAAAAATAAAACATTTGTACTATACAGCTTACAGCATAGTGATGCGATTAATGCATGGAGGCGCTCTCTATAAGCGCCGACGATCGCCCCTGTTACTAGCCTGCTACAGTTGATCAGCTCACTATTCCTGTGCCTCATCCTACACTGCATCGGTTGCCTGCACAAAAGGTTTTCAGCAGTTAGCAGTTAGCGGTCAGCGGTCAGCATGAACGTTAAAGGCTGAAAGCTGAAAGCCAAAAGCTGATTTAAGCAGCAGAGACGATACGTAGAATTATGGGGCTACTGAATCTTTATCATTCTCGATTACTTCAACGCTCTCCCTCACCAAGAATTTACTGAAGATCCCTCCTGGTAGGCACTAAGCTGGGCGTATAAGTTTTACAAGACTATAAGTTTTCTCACACAGTGACGCTCAATTCAGGTTTTGTTTGAAGAAACTATATACGATCGCTTGACTAATGATTGTTTGGATAGAAGCGATCGCCCGGGTGCTGCCTTGTATCACCAGTGTTGGCAGGTGCGCGACCGTTTCGCTTTTTCTGGGGTGCCGCAGAATGCAGAACGAGTCTGATGAGCGTACAACGACCTTGAACGCTTGATCAGCCTTAGTGCTTAAGAAGCTCAGTCGTTTGAGGTCGCGATCTCAATTGGACTGAGTTTCACTGTTGTTTTGACCACATATAAACCGAATTATGGCTAGCGCTAGGAGCAATAGGCAAGCAATGCAAGGACAAAGCGATTTCGTTAAAGAAGCCTGGGAATTGTTGGAAGATGCGATCGTGCACTATCGGGGTCGTCCCGTTGGCACGGTGGCAGCACGCGACCCGTATGTCGAATCGCTCAATTACGACCAGTGCTTTGTGCGCGATTATGTGTCGGCAGCACTGCTGTTTTTGATCAAAGGGCGGTACGAGATTGTCCGTAATTTCCTGGTGGAAACGCTGGGATTGCAAAGTAGCGATAAGCAGATGGACTGCTTTAATGCCGGGCAAGGGCTGATGCCAGCTAGCTTTAAGGTCGAAGCCTGGGATGGTCATCAATATCTGACGGCAGATTTTGGCGAACATGCGATCGGTCGAGTTACGCCCGTTGATTCTTGCCTCTGGTGGCTCATTTTGCTGCGAGCGTATGTGAAAGCAACGGGCGATATGACCCTGGCACATGATCCAGAGTTTCAAAACGGCATCATTTTGATCCTCAAGCTGTGTCTTGCCGATCGCTTCGATATGTATCCCACCATGCTTGTCCCGGATGGTGCGTTTATGATCGATCGACGCATGGGCGTGTTTGGGCATCCCCTCGAAATCCAGGCGCTTTTTTATGCCGCACTCCGCGCTGCCCAAGAATTGCTTGCCCCAGGACGCAAGGGCGATATTTATCGTCAAGTCGTCAATCAACGGCTAAGTATCTTAAATTTCCACATTCGAGAATATTATTGGTTGGATCTGAGTCGGCTGAATGCCATCTATCGCTATCGGGGTGAAGAGTTTGGTGAAGCAGCAGTCAACAAGTTCAACATCTATCCTGATTCCATTCCCTACTGGTTGACAGAATGGATGCCCGAAAAAGGTGGCTATCTGGCAGGGAATTTAGGTCCCGCACAAATGGACTTCCGCTTCTTTGCGCTGGGCAACTTGATGGCGATCATCTCATCCCTGGCAAGCGAACACGAATCACAGTCGATTATGGACTTGATCGAGCAGCGCTGGCAGGATCTCGTCGGCTATATGCCCATGAAAATCTGCTTCCCTGCGGTTGAAGATCTGGAGTGGAAGATCCTTACAGGTTGCGACCCTAAAAATGTGCCCTGGTCGTACCACAACGGCGGCAACTGGCCCGTCTTGCTGTGGAGCCTAGCAGCCGTCGCCCAAAAAACAGGTAGACCCGAACTTGGCTGGCGGGCGGTAGAAATGGCAGAACGACGGCTTAGTGAAGACGAATGGCCCGAATATTACGATGGTAGAAACGGTAGACTGGTCGGCAAAGCCTCACGCAAGTATCAAACCTGGACGATCTCCGGCTACCTACTGGCACGAGAGTTCCTTGAAAATCCCAAACATCTCGACTTGATCAGCTTTGACGAAGACCTGGAGATGCTGGCGCTTTTAGGTAAGGTTTGCGAACGGCGCTAAAGACGGAGAGGGGGAGATTCGAACTCCCGTTGAGTTACCCCAAACCTGATTTCGAGTCAGGCGCATTCGACCACTCTGCCACCTCTCCAGGACTTACGAGTTTTGAGTTTTAAGTTTTGAATTTTGAGTTCATTGATCAGCTAACTCAAAATGCATCGCTCTACACTCAAAACTATTCTACAGGGCAGATGGCGATTCCTGCGATTCTAAAGTTGTCTTAAAGCCATCGGTAGGTGTCCACTGGAGCGCACCATCGCGTCCGATCGCATAAACCTGAGTACCAAGCTGACGGAGTTGAGCTTCAGTTTGGGGGTGTAACTGGTTGGTGGCGATCGCCACTTGCGGTCGTAGTGCGGCTACAACGTCGGGCTGTAGCCGCTGACCAGACCACCAAAGCACCTGCGTCTGTGGCAAGCGACCAGCTTGAAGGAGTGTCTGCTGCTGCTCTGGCGCTAGGCTTCCCAACAAGGTCCAGGTTTGCTGCCGCAGCTGTAACGAGGCAAGCAGCGGCTCTGTACTCAACAGTTTGAACTGAGTGGAGCCAATTTGCGCGGTTTGTCCTGCTGCCAGCAGAGTGGGTTTTGCTATCGGTGTAGCGCTTTGGACAAGGTTCTCGTTGATGGTGTACAACTGCTTGATGGGTAGACGTTCTGCCACTTTGCCCCAGCCATCGGGTCGCTTCAAAGGGCGATCGGTGGCGATCGCCCACCGAATCTCATTCACCCCTGCTTTTTGGAGAAATGGCAGCACCGCAAAACCAGCAGTAGACGCATCTCCACTATTGACAAGTGCCGTGCGTCCGGCTTCTTGCAGCACCATCACAGGTTGTCCCGTCGTGGCTAACAGCGTGACGCGGAACATGGCAGCACTTGCCTGCCATGCCGGAACCACCACCAGCCCGATCGCCAGCAGTAGCGCCACCCACCATTGCCTACGCCACCAGGGTTGCAGCCAGGTCAGGGATAGCAAGCAGTAGAGCACGATCGCAACCAACGCTGAAATGGTGCCTACCGCGTAAGCGTTTCCCGGCAACTGGCTAAACCCATCTACCACAAGCATGAGTGCCTGAGCTGGATACTTCAACAGCCACGCTAACGCGCTACCAGCGGGCGACCAGAGTAACGCTGCCAGGGCGCTGATCATGCCGCCAATGCTGAGAATGGAGATCAGCGGTGTCGTAATTAAGTTGACAAGGATGCTGTAGGGCGACAACACACCAAAGGCGGCAAGTTGCAGCGGTAACGTCCATAGATAAGCGGCGATCGGCACGGCAAAGAGGGGCGCGATCGCGCTGGGCATCCAATCCAGTCGTTTCGTCAGCGGTGGCACCGTCACCATCAATCCCATCGTTGCCAAAAAACTGAGCTGAAAGCCGAGATTCCAGAGCCACAAGGGGTCGAACAGGAGTAAGAGAACGCCTGCCACCAATAGCGCTCCCAGCGGTTTCACTTTGCGATCCAGCACTAATGCCACTAACCCACCAAAGCCCATCACCGCTGCTCGCAGCACCGCAGGCTGTATGCCAGTGAGTCCGACAAAAACCAGTAGAGCCGTTGTGCCTGCAAAAAACTGTACCTTTGCCGAAAAGCGACGGGTTAACGCCAGCACAACACCGAGAATCAAGGAAGACTGAAAGCCGGAGGCTGCTAACGCATGAGCCAAGCCTGCACGAGTAAATTGATCTTTTAAGTCAAACGGCAGATCAACACCTCGGCTACCCAAGACCATTGCGCTGACCAAGGCTCCAGCAGGGCTACCGAGCCAGAGCATTTGCGATCGCACCACCCGTTGCCGTATTTGCCACCAACCCCAGCGCGATCGATCCTCCAGCACTTCGGTTTGCTTGCTCCGCATTCCTGCAAAGCAACCCTCTTGTCTGAGATAGGCTTGAAAGTCGAAGCCTCCCGGATTCGTTGCTGGTTGGGGTAGATAGAGGGCACCCGTCATCTGCACACGCTGCCCTGGATGGAGTCCCGTTGCTTGCAGGAGTGGCACCGTGACATAGAGCTTGCCCGTAGGCATTTTTTCATCGACATACTGCACTTCACCGCTGACCGAATTGACTTGCCGGACTTCTAGCCAGAATTGCGCCTTTTGGCTGCGGGTCAAGCGAGGTATGCTGTCGAGATCACCAATCACCACCCATTCTTGCTTCGGCGCATTCGCAGGCGGAATCAAGCGGCTGATATCCGTTTGGGCAGGTTGGGGAGTTCTAAACTGGCAATACAGGCTGGCAAAAAGTCCAAGCAATCCAGCCAAGAGCCAGACCCAGGACTTGGGTGCCGATCGCCAAACGCGTTTGATGCCGAACGATAATCCAACGCCCAGCACCAGTACCCCGTAGCCACCCCAGGGAAGCTTTGCTACCAGCAGCCCCAGAATGTAAGCAAGACTCAACACTACTGCACCCGTTGCAGTCATAATGCACCCCAAAGCCAGCGAGAAAAACTACGCTAAGGATGCCCAATTGAGAGTGAAAGTTTTGAGTTTGAGAAGAATGCGGGCAGTTTCGTCAACGCACCGATTCCGTACTGCACGATCGCGATTTGAGGCAGATTGAATGAGCGAAGCCGCTTTTTACACAGTTTTGTCCAATTTTCCATCAATTTTTATTGAAACGATAAAGCTATAACATTTCAGCGTTTCTGCAATTCAACTCCAAAACAATGGCTTAGTCGATAAAATAAGAACTTAATCGATCAAAAGACATATCAACTTTTTCTTATATTTTGCTTCTATGTATTGTCCTTGTACGGATTGCAAGGGCTGATCGGGTTGGCAAGGAGAACAACGCATGGGTCGCAGCAGTTCAGATGTCCGCAATGTAGCGGTGCAGGCAGGTAGCAGCTTGAGCTTTTTTGAGCGTTATCTAACGGTTTGGGTGTTTTTGTGCATTCTTGCTGGCATTCTTCTGGGACGCTTGTTTCCGGGCGTGGCGACAGCGCTCGATGCGATGAGTTTCTATCAGGTGTCAATACCCATCGCCATCTGCCTGTTTTTCATGATGTATCCCATCATGGTGAAAATTGACTTTACCCAGGCAAAACGGGCATTTCGCGCCCCAAAGCCTGTGATTCTAACGCTGGTGGTTAACTGGTTGATCAAGCCCTTCACGATGGTTGCCTTTACGCAGTTTTTTCTAGGCTGGCTGTTTCGCCCCCTGATTACGGGCACCGAAATCATTCGCGGTGCAGAAGTCTCCCTGGCAAACTCCTACATCGCAGGAACCATTCTGCTGGGTATTGCGCCCTGTACAGCAATGGTGCTGATGTGGGGCTATCTATCCTACGGCAATCAGGGGCATACGCTGGTGATGGTGGCGGTCAATTCTCTGGCAATGTTGTTTCTCTATGCACCGCTGGGTCGCTGGCTGTTGGCGGCAAATGATTTGAGTGTACCGTGGGCGACGATCGCGCTTTCAGTGTTGATCTATGTGGGCTTGCCGCTGCTTGCAGGGATGTATTCGCGCTACTGGATTTTTAAGTACAAGGGGCGCGAATGGTTTGAGCGGCGGTTTCTCAAGTATCTCAGCCCGATCGCGATCGTGGCGTTGCTCCTGACGCTGGTGCTGCTGTTTGCGTTTAAGGGCGAGTTGATTGTCAACAATCCGCTGCACATTGTGTTGATTGCTGTGCCGTTGTTTCTGCAAACCAATTTCATTTTTCTGCTTTCCTACGTTGCTGCCCAACGACTGAAACTGTCTTATGAAGATGCGGCTCCAGCGGCGTTGATTGGAGCCAGCAATCATTTTGAAGTAGCGATCGCCACTGCCGTTGTGCTGTTTGGGCTAAACTCTGGGGCAGCGCTGGCAACTGTTGTCGGCGTTTTGATCGAAGTCCCTGCGATGTTAATGCTAGTGGAATTTTGCAAACGCACCGCCATGTGGTTTCCTAGAGAGCCGGAAAAGGCAACGCTGCCCGATCCAGGGGTTTGGGGAGCAGTGGAACGGTAAAGGCACTTAAGGCTCAGATTCCATTGCAGTCACAAAAACCTGAGCGCAGGCAAGCACCCCACAGTATCTTGAGCTTAAGGTAAACGGCGTGTGCAACCTATGGGCTGGGTTGCATAAACCTGTTGCCAATTGATGACCTAGTGCAATACGTTTATGCAACAGGCAACACCGATCTTTCTGGTGAGATTCGGATCATTGCACAAACGGACGTTTGTGCAATGAGTATCCACCTAATAGTGATTCGGCTATTGCCTTTGATTAATGGGGCATGTCAACAGGCTGTAAGGCTTTATTCTTAGTGCTTAAGGCGGTTGAGATTGGCAAATTGAGGATGCTTAAGTGCCTTTACCGTTCCACTGCTCCTCAAACCCCGTTTTCTGTTCCTGTGCTACTCGACCCCCCAGTACAAAACTGCTGGCTTCCGTAATAGGGATATTGCCGTGTCATTAATTGAAAAGTTTGTTCTGAAAGCTTTTCAATTTAAGTATTCAGAACATTAAAATATACAAAAAATCAACTGCTACAGCAGGATCAAGCTGATTGCAGTAATTTAATCTCAGCCTCAACCCTCTGTGTTTCCACTGTGTAAATGGCTTTGTAGGGAGCATCAAGGCTGACGTACGTTTCATAGGAAGCGATCTCAAGTCCAGTCGGCATCGCGCTTGCTTTGCCCATTGCCAACCGAATAGAAGCAGAATCAAGCTTTACTTCCTGTGTGCCCTTTGAGCGATAGTTGGAGTTGATCACAACACTATCAACGGCTGGTAGCTGCCCAGCACTCCGCTCTTCCGTCCGCAAGACATTCTCATCATGCAACAAAACGTGCAAAACCTGCTTTGAACAGTATTCTGCGTTTTCCCAGGCATACCAATCGGATTGTTCGGGCACCGGTTGATTGATGGGATGAACGATCGCTAGGCTCACCCTATACTGAGCATTGAGAGCGATCGGCACATAGCGATAGAGCGCCACCACTTCAAAACGCTTCTGGCTGTCTTCTCCAAGTGCTACTAAATCGCCTACTTCTGGCGCAAAGGTAACAGCCTCTAAATATTCTTCGCTTAACTCAGGATTTGTGATTTGGAGGAGTGTTAGATCACGCATAGTAGTTAGAAGGGTGGAGGAATGTTTGGATCGGATGGTGGAGGGTCGCCCATATAAGGATCTTGACTATAATTATAATCGTCAAACGGCTGAGGCGCTGGACGATAATCGTTTGGGTACTCTTCAGGATAAGGCAACCCAGCGTTTTCGTAATCCTCATTCAGCCCAAAGCGATTTTCTACAGCATCTGGCCCTTCAAATAAGCAGAGATACATCCGCCCCTTTTTCTTGCTAACGCGCTTACCCCTAGAACGCGGATCGCCAAAGCGCCCCGTCGCGTCGATCGGCAAAATCGACATTTTGAGCCGCAACCCCTGCCGCATGAACTGTTTGTTCATTTGGTGGCAGACCAAAGGACTGCTGGCGTAGTGCATCTCCTGAACGCCTTCGATCGTATTCAAGCCATCAGGAACCCCTTTGGGTATTTCGCTTGGCGTTGGCTCTAAGGATGGAGTGCCACTGTCGCCTTGATCAGATTCCATTCAGATTCTTTTGACCTTTTGTATTAAACGGTTGGAGCTAGTTCGAGGAGTGACCAATCTTCAGGTTTTGAGATACCAATCCGTACCTGGTCGCCGTTGTAGTTGTTACACAAGAAATAGTCCGTGCTATAGCTACAGAGCGCTCCATCTGGTCTATAGAGGGTGTACTCGTAATTTGAGATTTGCCCGTCACGTTGAAGTAACGCTTGCAAGCGATCGAACTGGGGATTAAGTCGTGATTCATCGTCACGCGTTAGCCGCCAGCTTTTGAGGTAGTTGTAGCCCGTAAATTGGTTTGGACTCCACACAGCTCTAGACGGCTTGAGCAGACTGCTGGTGTGCAGGCAAATATTTGTCACATTGGAAGTGATGATGACAATCTTGCCCTCATCATTCATCTGCATCAGCAGTTCAAGGATGCGTCGGTAATCTGCACCCAGTAAATCGAGCTGGCGATCGTTCATAGGTTCTGCTTCTCTTTCCTCAGAAGGGTTTGCATTTGTCATGCTGACCGGAATTTGAGCTACTCGCCCACTGTTTCTACACGTCAGCAAGACTTTTTTCAAGCGTTCTTGGGAGGCAGCTAGTCCCAGCAGTTCGTATTGCGATCTCACTTTGCAAACATCTTCTGCGGTCTGACACCGAATGCCTAAGATGCGATCCTCCTCCCACCAGGGCACTGACCGAAAGAGGGCGATCGCAGCATCACAACAGCCTTTGCGAAACATGATGGCGGCAAACTGCCGCAAGATCATCTGAGCATCTGCCTGCCGCACAATCTCGACAGCATTTTGCATTGTGGTCACGCTAGACATGATTTTTATCCTCCTTTTTGCAGCAGCCGTACTGGATGTAAACGATTTCTTTGAGCACCTCGATATCCCAAGGCTCGACTCCCTTTTGCAACACCGAGGAGAGTGCAATAAGCTGCTCGGTTGTTGGCTTCTCGTTATTCAAAATTCTTTGCAGCTCGTCTGGCTCTAAGTAAGCCGCCTGCGCCATTGCTTCAATTTGAGCCGTTCTATTGGTGCCAAACTGCGCCAAATTTTCATTGATCACCGCCTGAATTGAATCTGGCTGAGCTGGTGTTTCAATTGGCTTGCTGGTGATCTCCCCCTCCAGGATGTCTAGTATCCGAGAGAGCAGATAGCGGATTTTGCCATTGAGCTTCATTTCACGCAGAAAAGCAAACTCCTGATGCTCACCCAATTTCTCAATACGATCGCGAATGCCCGTGATGTCTATGGTCAGACGATCGCGGATAGATTTTGGTTTGTTTTTTGACGGTTTAGGGGCTGCCATGTCGCTAGTTTAAGGCAAAAAACTATGTTGGCGCTATTTGGTTATTTTTGGTGACACTTATGCTATGGTTTTTGAAGCCCCGTGAAACGCCGAAATGTCCAGCCTGTCGGCATTGCACGGGATACAACGGAACATCACGGGACACTTATGAAGCCGATCGCTGTTGAAGTCGTAGAGGAAACTCCTTGTTCCAAGGCAGACATCGACGGTTTCTCTTGGAAAACCGCATTGTCTTTAGTGGGGGCTAAAAACCCCGATACCGGAAATGAATATCGCAAATGGCTCGATATGGAGCCAGGGGCGCGGCTTGACCGTGTAACCTTTGCGCGGTTTGCCGTGATGTTTTTCTATTGCCAAGCTGGCAGGGGTCGTCATTTCAGTAAGCGTATGTTCCTCAGCATTGAGGCTGACGCCGATCGTCTAACCGAAGTCATTAAGAGGTACAAAATTCATGAGCGGATTCGACAGCAGAACTTACAGCAGATCGGAGATTTCAGCCGCTACGGGCTTCCCCCCACCGGCGGTTGACCAGGTGGCAGATCATCTGGGCATCAAGCGATCGCAGTATCGCGAAGAGCATCTGGCGAAATTTCAAGAGTTCCAAGCCGTAATGAAGGAACAGGGTTGGACAGTGAATCAGGCGATCGCGACTCTGAAAGAAAACGCCGATCGGTCAGCGCCTCAACAGCCTCAATCACCACCAGCCGCTCAAGAGCAGTTTGGCGATGCGTTTAACGAAACGTATGGGCACGTCAACCGCGAAGGTAATAGTTCTGCACTGTCGTTGACCGAGCAACGTGCCGCTCAAATCAAGCAGAACGCGCAACGTGCCGCTGGCGATATTGAAATAGCGACCAACTTAATCACGACCATGTACCTCACGACAGGGCAATACGACGACCCGGAGGTGCGGCAGCAGGTATTGCAGTCACAACAGTTGCTAGAAGGGCAAATTTGCAGTACCTCCACCACGCACGGCCTGGGAAAGTTGTTGGCGGCCACAGGGATACCTGGGCTGCAAACGATACCCGCAATCCGTTCGGCGCACGACTCGCTCACCGAGTCGATGAGGCAGCTCGGCAGCGGGCAGCACTAATTCAGCAAGCGCAAACCACAAGGCAGTTTAGTACAGGGCGATCAAAAGCAATGAAACCGTCAAATCTCAATCTTCCAGAGACGCTCACTGAATTTATGTTGGGCGCTGGACTAGGCGCTGTGTTGTCTCTTGGGCTGCTCGGTGCAGCTCAGATCGGAGCGTTTGGTGATGCCGGTCGGTCGGAAAGGTTTGTCGCCATCTGGGCGACTCGAACCTTACCGATTGTGACTATCGTGGCTGGGCTGGGCGGCGTGTTCGTCCCAGCAATCTATAGTCGCGAGAAGTCCGTCCTCTCGCTAATCTTGCGTTTGAAAGGGCAAGATCCGGCGCTAGGGCTGGCACTTGAGCAGTTCTACTACCAGGGGCAAGATACAAATGCAGTGGGTTCGATGGGTCGAAACAACCAGTCTGAAACATATTTGTCCAACGAGTTTTTTCTGCAAGCGCCGCCGCCGCAGTCGACTGCCCCGTCAAATCCGACGCTTCAAAGTTATGCTGCGACCGTTGCGAACGAAAGTTCGCCGGGTGCTCTCCAGGCTGCCAATGCGGCTCATGCTCAAAATAGTAATCGGGTTCAAGATAGTCCGAACAGCGAGCTATTTTCTAATCCCTATAATCCTCTCGCTTAAACCTTATTGGGAGGCTCATCGCCAAACCTGGGAGCAGCGATTGGCGGAGTTGGGACGGGTTGTAGTGGCGGCGTTTCAATGCAATATGTTTCCCTAAACCGCAACCGCCATGCCAAAGAACGACGATCGGATGCGGATTGAGATCAAGGGGGTGCGCTTTAGCGGCACTGCTGAGCAGTTTGAACGGGCGATCGGGCAGATCGCGCAAATGGTGGTTGGTCGACAGGGCGACGCACCACAGTTGCAGCAAGCCCCCGCCCCAGAACGCTCAACCGTGCCAGCACTCCCACCTGCACCCGCTCCAATGATTCCACCACGGCCAATGCTGCCAATGACAGTGACAGCAGGGTATGAGTCGCAATTCCAAACGTTTCAAGCGGTTTACAACGAATTTAAACCTTCGCAGTGGATTGAAATTAACTATGTTAACAACCAGCAAAAAGGCGTTTTTGAAGAGCTACTAGCAGTCTTTGGTCGTGAAGACGCGGCTTTGACCTGTTTACGCAATGGGCTTAAAGCAGCGAGCGTCGATCCTTACTGGCAGCACTGCACCACGCTCGAAGCGTTTGCGGTCGATGGCCGACTTTTTTCCTATCACCGGCGCTGGCTGGATCGGTTGAGGGAGCAGTCTCAACTACAGCCGTTTGATCAACTCCAGCCAGTTGCGAATCTGCCAACGCCGCAACTACGTCCGACCGAGTTGCCTCAGCAGCAGTCTAGCGATGACTTGACACGGCAATTAAGACAACTGTTTGAGTTCCACCAGGCAGCAGTCAATGCGCCCAACGGTCAAGCGTTTGACCATACGCCAACAGCCCAACACGCGATCGATGTTGACTCCTTGCTGCGTAAGCCTGCTGCAACCGCTGACCAGGCTGCAACAGTCATTCAGGCAGAGACTACGTCAGCGATCGATGTTGACTCCTTGCTGCGCAACCCTGCAACCACTACGACTGAAGCAGTTGACCCAGCGGAATTGACCCGGAGGCAATTGATGCGGAGGCGGAAGCTGCGCCGCAAAGTCTTGCTCTGGCTGGCAGAGACGATCGCTTTTCTTTCGTTGTCAGTTGGCATCTGGCTTGTTGTTCAAAACACAGTGTTGCAACCTACGCCTGTAGCCTCGCCTGCGCCATCGCCAGGAACAACCAAAAAGCCCACAAAAGAGCCTTTACAACCTGCCCCGACACCAGCATCGAAGTCGAAACCGAAGCTGATTCGACCGCCGTCCGAACCACCACCACTTACCGCTCTCTGATATGCATCTAGACGATATCGCTAATTTAGAACGGCTCACTCAAAAACCGCCGCCGACCAAGAAGCCGTCCTCGGTTCCCGTATCGAAGACGAATACAACCGCCGCATCGAAGCCGCCAAAGACTTTCAACGATCTAGACTTGCCCAATTTTTCGCCACCTGTCGTTTACGCGACGACAGATGAAAGCGACACCCTACCGCCCGTACCTGACGAGGCTGTCATTGATGGCAATGAGTCCGACGGGAGCGAGGGCGATCTGGTTGTATCAACTGACGATCGTTACTGGCAAGCGCCACCGCTTCTATCTTTGGCACAAGACTTACTTGGCATTGGGGCTGTGTGGACAGCGATTGGCTGGTCGTGCAGTCTGCCCTTTATCGGGCACGCCTTTTACTTCCTATTGATGGCACCCATCACGGTCGGATGTTTGGCGATCGTTTATTTCCTTTACCTGCTTTACTTTCGGGGGCTCACCCGATCGCGCTTAGAGATCGCCTTCCAAGTGTTGGCAATGCATTCAATCATCCACGACTGTTGCAAACTCTGGTTCTCCGGCTTTCCTCGGTAATCGCCATGCCTTCCTCGCCTTCTACTGCCAATCGGCTCAATTACTTGGTGCAGCTCATGCAGCGAGCAATTGGAAACACAATCACCCAGAAACAATACTGGGATGAGATTTCGCGGTATGGCTACTCGGATGAGGAGATCGCCTCAGGGGTGACTCGGTTCAAAGAACTTGCCTCCAAGCAGACAACCGCGCAAAATGCTCGCGTTGTACCCAGGCGAGAGACTGTCACCGATCCAATTGCAGGACCAGTCTCCACGCCTGATTGGGCGCTGTCCAGCGAAGTTCATGCGTTGGGTCAGAAGATTGCTGAAGTCAGCACACGGTTTAAGCAGCAGATCACCTATATACCGGAGAAATCGCTGAAAAGCATTCGAGTCAAGCGGTTATTTTTTGCGCCTGAACCCGATACTGATCTGGGGAAAATTCCGGCGCTGCGACATAATTTCGTTGGACACGCTGGGCTACAGGCAACAGCTTCCATTTTGATTGTCCCTGGTGGGGTGGAAATTCACGATCCGCTGGGTGGCAATGAGTGGGAGCGACCAGAATTTAAGCGCTATATGCAGCCTTTGCTCAAGGAGGAAGAGAAAGTCTTTCCTGAGCACGGTTTTTCGATCCAGGCTGGTCTTGACCTGGATGGCAACCCCTTAAAGAAACACAACATTATCGGGTTGATGGTGTCGGGGCGGAAGGGGAGTGGTAAAAGCCAATTCCTGCGTCAGATGACATCGGAATTGTGCCTCAAACATAAACCGCAGCATCTCAAGCTGGCGTTGTTTGATATCCAGGGTTCAACCTTCCTTGGCTTTGAGCATTCACGCTGGAATTTTCAACCACCCTGCTCGGATGAACATTCTTACGAGGCAGCGATGGAGGCGCTGCTGACGGAAGCGAAAAGGCGCGAAAACCTCTTTCGTCAGGAGCGGGTAAGCTCGATCGAGCAATGGAATCGCACCTACCCACAGAACCCACTGTGCCGGATCGTGGTGATTATCGACGAGTTCGGCGAGACCGTTTCTCGCCTGGGGATGAAGAAAGCCAACCATGCACCAGCGTCGCTCTCACGCGCGAACCGCAAGCACGGCTTTGATTTGGTCGTTGCCACACCAACACCAGATAAAAATGATTTTCACCCAGACCTCCTGCGAGGTCTACCCGATCGGATTGTCTTTCAAGCCGCTGATATCGGCGCTAGCTACGTGGCGTTTGGCTACAACGAGGATGCGGGTGTCTTCCTGCTGGGTAAGGGCGATGGCTTTTTGAAAGCAGGCAACACGCCAATTCGTTTTCAAGGGTTTTGGATGGGTGAAGATGATGGCGCTAGCCAGATTGAGAAAATCAATGCCTGGGGAGACCATCTGTACGGACCACCAGAAGAGGTCGCTGACCCGTGGGAGGCACCATGCGCCACCGCTTAGTCACTCGTACCATCATTGTTTTTGGCTTGTTTTGTGCACAAGCATCGCCCCGTGTTGTGCAGTCAACAACCCAGGCGATCGTACAACAGAGCCAAAGTCAAAGCCAGAGCAAAGCACCGACTCAAACCACTAGCGTGTTTGCAGGTGGGTCTGACTCTGCGGTTTCTCGCACGGTGGGTCATGCCGAAGGTACCCGTACACCCAACGGTAGCAAAACTCGTGCTTACTACGGGCATTCCGACCCTGGCAATGGGGTGTGGAACCTGGGCAGCTTCTCCTATCAGCATGGAGCTGCTTCGCCTGAAGCAGCAGACGAAAAGCAGCTAAAACGCTTAGAGCGGCAAACTGCTAATTTACTGGCGATCGCCAAACAATTTCGTGTAACGCTCACGCTGGAGGAAAAGCTCAATGGCATTGACCTTGCCAATCAAGCGCCACTGGCAGCGCTGGGGGCGAAGGGTTATATCGAGCGCTTGGCTCAGGCAAAGCAGCGAGGGCTGCATGGTGATGCAGCCATTTTGTGGGCACGCACTCAGGCGTATTGGGACCCACAACGCAACCGTTGGGATGCGCCTGGTCTGGGCAACACGGAAGACAATATTCGACACGACCAGGAGCGGCGACTGTTGGCGATCGCTCGTGCCCTCATAATCTATCGCCAGCAGAACTCTGGTGTGAAGTTAGTGAGTGCCAACCCAATGCGCGATCACTTTTGGCGTTGGTTTGAGTTTGTCGAAAAGGGCTGAACCGCTGTCGTACTGGTGACGTTCGGAAAGACGTTCAATTAAATCACAACAAAAATAGGAGACTGCAATGGATAATGCTTCACTCAAAAAACTCATAGATGAAAAGCAAGGGCTTGCACTTCAATTGTTGAAACTGAAAAAACAGGGTCGCTCTGCCCCGGAACTAGAACTCCAGGTAGCGCGGCTTCAACAGCAGATTGATGCTAGTCGTTGATTAAACTTTTCTTTGCTGCATGGGTGTATCTATCACGCGCCACACCATTGCTACTAGGAGAAAATTATGCTTGCTGCCGTTGGACTTTTTGCAGGGTCACTTTCCATCCTTGTATCGACCACCTTCAAAGATCCCATCCACTCGAAGATTGCTATTGGACTGGGGGGTGTCGCAGTCGGTTTTGGAGCCGCCTTGCAATGCGCCTTGAAAATTGAGGAAAAATTATGACCTATCAGAATACTGAAATTGAAACAGAGGGGCTTGCAGACCGCTGCTGGATTCAATTGCAATGCCATGCTCGTGAGGCTATTCGAGGTTGGGCTTTTCGCGTTGGCGGCGGCTTTGTCAGTCAACCTGATTGGGAATATGGTTATCCTTCCAAAGAAGAAGCCAAAAACAGGGCGATCGACTTTATTGAGGAGCATCTTAAAACCAAAATCAGAAGAATTGAGCGCGATCTAACAGCCGCTCAAAACCTGCTCACTGTAGTTCATCAGCATCAGCGCCAACGTAGTGAAATTTATAGCTGAATGATTGCGGCATGGAAATTGGAAAGGCGATTAATCAAATCACAACAAAAACAGTAGACAAATTGCTGGATGAATAGCAGATCGCACCATTCTTGTCATTGCAAGCGGCTCTAGGCTCAGTAAAATGAAACACCAATTACCTTGTTTCTTGTTCCGGCTGGGAATATTTTCGCTAGGACTGCTCGGCTGTTGGCTGCTAACAAAACAGGATTCGGCACCTGTTCCGAAGACGGACCTTCCGACGACTGAGAGTGCGCGACCTCCGAGGAGTGCTAAACCTTCACTGGGCGCGATCGTAAACAGCCGGACGCTAGTGGTGCAGATTATTGAACCTGAATCACCCGCTGAGAGGGCTGGTTTGAACGCAGGCGATCGCTTGCTTCAGGTCAATGGGCAACCGTTACAGCGCCTTGATGATCTCAAAACTTTTCTGTCTGATAAACCTGAGTCCATAACCCTAACGATCGTTCCATTTATTGTCAGCCCCGACCGCAAGCCTCAAGAGCTAACGATCCATTTCTAATTTGTCTAGGAGGTTGCATGACGAAACTCGTTAGGTACGGACTGGTTGCCTTGCTTGGGTTGGCGATCGCCTTCGCCTGGAACCCCATCGTGCTTTCGTACACGATGAGTACTACCGATTGGTCGTATGCCTCATTCCCGGTGGTTAAGTTTCAGGGCTACACCAGCGGGTACGCTCCGCATGGGCGCAAAAATCCAGCAACAGGTCGGTTCGCGCCGCATTGGGGCTTAGATATCGCCGCGCCGCACGGCAGCCCGATCGTCTCTTTCTGGGATGGGGTTGTGACACAGGTTAAATTTAAGTCCACTGGTTGCGGTAATGAGGTTACGACTAAGCACGGTCGCTGGGAATCGCGTCATTGTCACTGCCAAGCTATTCTTGTAAAGCCTGGGCAATCAGTGATTTCAGGACAACCCATTGCAACGATCGGGCAGACTGGAAGCGCCACGGGATCACACGACCACTGGGAAGTCTATTTTAAGGGGCAGATTTTAGACCCCGCACGAGTCATAAACGCTATGAAAAAGGCTGCAAGGTAAAACCAACAAGCTCAATCGTCAGGCGCAATGCTTGATTTTCGAGGATCTCAATATCAAAGGGATGGTGAAGCATTCGGTAGCCTACAGGAACAAACCCAAGCGACTGGTTAAAACGGATGGCTCCACCGCCAAGTAGCACCAAGCGTCGTCAGCAACGAGCGCTGGCTCGTGATACAGGCAAACGTCAGCAGAATGTCAGCCTGCATTTTGTGGGTTTGGCGCGTAATTTTTTCAAGCGTATCGGCTTACCGTTTCGCATTGTGCCATCCTACGAGTCTGATCCTAAAGATGTGTTTTTCAAAGGGTGTTGGCTCGATCGTGGCACCTTAGTTTTTTGTCCTGGCAGAGTACAGGTGGGAGAACTCATGCACGAGGCGGGACACCTGGCATTAACGCCTAAAGACCAATGGCATCTGCTAGAACCAGGCAGCCTGACAACCTCGCCCCCATTAGGCGATTTTGCGTTAATTGGTGACGCGGCGGTGGAAGCGTGGGATTACGCTGCCGCTCTGGCGGCAGACGTGCCGATCCTTACCATTTTCAGGCATGGTTTTGATGGAAATGGGTTGCAGGTGTGGGAGCAGTTTGATCACCAGATGCATCCTGGATTTGCACTGCTGCGGTTTTTGGGTATGTCGAACCGATGGGGGACGTGCGATCGGTGGCTCGTTGGCAAAGCCTCTGTAGAGCAGACTAAAGAAACTTTTGAGCACTTAATGAAAAGCTGTACGTTTGATGAACGAAAGCTGATTATCAAAGCATTTGAGGCGCGTCTAAAGTGTTAACGCTTTCGCGTTGCCTTGGGATGACCGACAGGTAGAAGGTCATAGTCAGTGATGTAATTTGGATTTTTGGGTTTACCATTTGCTAGTAGGTAAAGAAAGGCGTTCACTCGTCCCATTGCCCATTGCTGCCGCGACTGTACTGTGCGCCGATGGCTGACCGAATAAGCGCCTGCCCCACGCCGCCAGACCTTCTTTAGTGTGGACAAGAATGCACGCTTGCTACTATCGGCACCATGCTCCTTGTTATGAGACTTGGCTTTATCTCCTAAGGACTTCTCAATAGCCGGATTGAGTTTGATCCCTTTACCATCAGCACTGGCGCTACCTTCTTTGTTAGTTTTGCTCCCCTTCACCCGATCTTTCTTGGGTGCCGGATTTTTAGGATTGGCAGGATGCAGTTTCTTCGCTGTTTCCAGGTGAATCGCAATTTCCATCAACGAAAGTTGCTGCGCGATCGCCTCTAAGCTCCTTTCCTGGATCAACACAGTTTCACTCACTCTAAGCAGCAACCTGAATGATAATGACTACCGACATTCTACTGCCTTGCCCGTTTTGTGGCGGTCAACCACTGATCGAGAAAACGCTCCGGAGCGGCTACGAAAACTGTGCGGATGACATTGATGCTTATGCCTACGCTATGCGTTGTCAGAGCTGCGCCACCTTGGGCGGTTGGAGCAAGTCCGAGAGTGGAGCCGTTCGCTGCTGGAATATGCGACCTGGCGACAAGTACCTGAACCTTGATGCCATGATTGAGCGCAACCGTGAGCGAAAGCGTCTTCGCGATCTGGCTACGGCTGCACCTTGGGGGATATGGAAAGGTCACGCAAGCGTTTTTTCTGGCAGCGCCATTAAAAATGAGTCACATAAACTGAAACATACAGGACATAGACTTTTTGAGATTGATCCAGATTCGTATGAAGATAACTTTGGCAGTGATGATGAGGGGGTTGAGCCGACATACGGGCAAAAAAGTGCAAGATGGGCTGGAAAGCCTTTCCTAGACTGAGTTTCAGAGCATCTGTCGCCGTGAGGCTCAATATCGGGACTGCTGCTGAGTGAGCAGCAGTGCAAAATTGTGAGACTGCCCTACAGCCCTGACAGCGTGTAAGTTCTAGCTTTTTCAAGGGTGAGCTGAACTGCTTTTCCGTCTCACGAGTTTGGGGTGTTTGGGCGTACTACAAAACGGCAATTGAGTTCAGTTTTAGTCCAGTGCCTTTTTGAGACTGTCAATCTCAGTTTAGGACAGGGCTTCCTGAGCGCCACGCTTTGGCCAAAGCGACGAGCCAGGCTTTATCCTCACAGGATTCCCTTGCTCGCTGGCTCCCCAAGATGACCACCCTTGAACGGACTGCCTATCCGACGCTCAAAAGCGCCCCAACGCCCCAAGAACTGGCTACACAATATACGCCAACTGCCGCTGAGGTTGACTTCGCTCAAGCGCATACGCGCAGTAAAAGTGGACAACTGACCGTCTTAGTGATGCTGAAAGCGTTCCAACGGCTGGGCTATTTCCCAGCCTTGAGCGAGCTGCCAGCGAGGCTCATCCAGCATCTCCGCGCTTGCTTAAACCTACGCGACCAGATTGCAGCGCAACCCTCCCTGCGCTCACTCCGCCACTACCAAGTCGCCATTCGACGCTATCTGGAGCTTAAACCCTATGACCAAAACGCTCAAGCCTACCTGCAAGACCAAGTTGCCGCCGCGGCGCTCACCAAGGATCACCCCGCCGATTTGCTTAATGTGGCAGTCGAATTGCTGATCAAAGACCGCTATGAGCTGCCTGCCTTCAGCACCTTAGATCATCTCGTCAGTCACGTGCGCACAACGACCAATAGCCGCCTGTTTCAACAAATTTCAGAGGGTCTATCAACAGCGGAGCAAACCTACCTGGATCAGCTCTTGCTGAGTGAAACGCCCGAAACGCAGGCTTCCCTCAATTTGCTCAAAGCGCCTCCCAAAAGCGCTACGTTCGCGCACCTGACACAATTACAAACGAAGTTTAACCAACTCATGACCTTTGGGGAGGCCAAACGCTTACTCCAAGGACTACCCAGCACCAAGCGACAGTCTTTTGCCGCTCAAGCCAAAGCCCTTGATAGCGCTGAGTTGCGCAAGCATCAACCCCAGAAGCGACGAGCACTCCTCCTCTGCCTGCTGTATCAAGCCCAGGTCCAAACCCGTGACCACCTGGTGGAGATGTTTCTCAAACGGATGCAGCGGATCAAGCAACAGGCAAAAGCTCGCTTAGTGGCACTGCGCGAGTCACACCTGAGCCAAACCAAAACGCTACTGGAACAGTATGCCAAGGTGCTGACTGCTGCTGTGGCACCGGAAAGTGCCACGACCTTAGGTGAGCAGGTGCAAGCCGTTCTGGAGCTTCATGGCGGTGCGCCACAACTGCTGCTGCAATGTGAGGAGATTGCCAGCTACAACAGTGATAACTACCGACCGCTGTTGTGGCGCTTCTATCGACATTACCGGAAGCAGTTGTTCCAATTGGTGCGCTCACTGGACATTCGTTCCACCAGCCAAGATCAGTCTCTCGTTGCGGCGGTGCAGTTTATCCTGGGTCAGGAACAGCGTCGGAGCCAATGGTTCCCGGCTGGGTTGGATCTCTCCTTTAGCAGCCATCTCTGGCGACAATTAGTCGTTGATGGGGCAGGCAAAGCCCAGCGCTTGGCACGACAGCCACTCGAAGTTTGCATCTTCACCTATCTGGCACTGGACCTAAAAACAGGTGATGCCTGTGTGATGGGTTCCGAGAGCTATGCTGACTTTCGTGAACAACTGCTCTCATGGCAAGAATGCGAACCGCAACTCGCGCAGTACTGTGCTGAACTCGGTTTACCCACTCAAGCGCACCAGTTTGTGTCCGCCTTGCGCACGCAATTAACCGAAACTGCACGGCAAGTAGACCAAGCTTGCCAAGCCTCGGAGCAGTTTAACCTCTCGCCCCAAGGCGTCCCCGTCTTACAACGGATCAAGGCACTACCCAAACCACCCGGAGCGGACACGCTGACAGCAGCCATCTGGGAGCAGTTGCCGGAGCGGAGCCTCCTGGATATTCTCTGTAACACCGAACATTGGCTGCATTGGACGCGTCACTTTGGCCCCGCCTCTGGGTCTGAATCGAAGCTGGAACAGCCAAGGGAGCGCTACATTCTCACCACGTTTGGGTATGGCTGTAATCTCGGTCCGAATCAAACCGCACGACACACACGCGGCTTGGTGTCGTCTCATATGCTGTCTTACACGAATCGACGGCATGTGGATGCGACCAAACTTGAAGCCGCGAGCCGCGATCTCATTCAGGCGTACAATCAACTCCAACTCCCCAAACTTTGGGGCTCAGGGAAAACGGCAGCCGCCGATGGCAGTCAGGTGGCGATTTACGAGAACAACCTGATGTCGGAGTATCACATCCGCTATGGCGGTTATGGGGGGCTTGCCTATCACCACATCTCGGATACCTACATCGCGCTGTTCACCCACTTCATCACCTGTGGCGTGTGGGAAGCTGTCTACATTCTCGATGGCTTGCTCAAGAACACTTCTGACCTTCAGCCTGATACCCTTCATGCCGATACGCAAGGGCAATCAACACCCGTGTTTGGGCTCTCTTATCTGCTGGGCATCAAGTTGATGCCGCGGATTCGCAACTGGAAGGACTTGACGTTCCTCAAGCCTAGTCCCGATGTGTTAGATGACAATGAGGAAGTCAGGCGATGACAGCGACCGAGTCGGTTAGATCGTAGCCTTCGGATCGCATTCATTGTCTAGCGACAAAGAAAAAGACACGCTGAACCCATTCCGATTGGACCGGGAGTGGATGAGCGTGTCGAGAAAGATTGAAACTTATCAAATTCGAGTGTATATGAACGCACGAGAGATGGGCTTGACGCAAGTTGAAGCCGCAAACTTGGCTGGCTTTTCCGCCCGCAGTGGGCAACGCATCGAAGCGGGCAACCACCAACCCAATCGAGGGCGAGTCCGAGATTGGAGAAGTAGTCCTGATCCACTGGCTAGTGTGTGGGAGTCCGAGTTGGAACCGATGCTCAGAGCCACCCCTGCTCTGCAGCCCATGACCTTGTTTGAGTGGCTACAAGAGCATTATCCGGGCAAGTACCCGCAAGTTCTACGCACGCTGCAACGGCGGGTGGCAGCCTGGAAAGCCTTGCATGGCAATGCCAAAGAGGTCATGTTTGAGCTCCGGCATGAACCCGGCATGATGGGCTTGTCCGACTTCACTGAACTCAAAGGTCTCGAGATCACCATTGCAGGCAAGCCCTTTGAGCACTTGCTGTACCACTATCGACTGGCTTACAGCGGGTGGCAGTACGCTCAAATTATTCAGGGGGGTGAAAGCTTCATTGCCTTATCAGAAGGGTTGCAGAATGCCCTGTTTGCCTGTGGCGGTGTCCCGAAGCAACATCGGACCGATAGTTTGAGTGCCGCCTATCGTCACATGGGTGGGGCGCGAAACAAGCCATTGACTCGGTTGTATGATGACCTGTGCCATCATTACCGACTGCAGCCGACCCGCAACAACACAGGCATCGCCCATGAAAATGGGGCCATTGAGTCACCCCACGGACATTTGAAGAATCGGATTAAGCAGGCTCTCCTACTGCGTGGAAGCTGTGACTTTGACAGCATTGCTGCGTACCAGGATGTCATCAATCGGGCGATTGCCAAATTGAACGATCTGCACGCTGCCAAGATTGAGGAAGAGAAACAGTGTCTCCAACCCCTCCCGACCTATCGTGTTCCAGACTATGAAGTGCTCACCGCAACGGTCAGTTGTCGCAGCACAGTTGATGTGCGCTGCGTGTTGTACACGGTTCCAGCCCGCCTGATTGGACGCCAACTCGAATGGCATTTGTATCATGACCGGCTTCTGGGCTATCTCAATCGCCAGTTGGTGGTGGCACTGCCGCGCATCCGTGTCACAGATCAAACGAAACGCCGCACCCGGAGCATCAATTACCGTCATGTTGCAGAGGGACTGCGGCGCAAGCCCAGAGCCTTTTTGTACTGTACTTGGCAACAAGAGCTCTTGCCCAATGACACCTGGCGTGACCTTTGGCAGCAACTGAAAGCGCAATTTGACCTCGACAGTGCCGCTGTCCTCCTGGTGGAAGCGTTGTACATTGCGGCGACCCAAGACAACGAAACAGTAGTGGCAGACTATCTTCAAGCGCAACTGAGCCCTGCAACCTTAACGCTCGCAGGGCTCCGGCAGCAGTTTCAATTACTGAGCAACCTGAATGTGCCCAGTCTCACCATCACCCAACACCCCCTGGCGACTTATGACCAACTCCTGCAAGGTACAACCCATGACCAGCCCGTATCAGAGCCTCAGCCTCCACCTCAAACGGTTGCACCTGTCCCACATGCTCACTCATTGGGAAACGCTCGAAGCTCAAGCGATGCAGGAAGGTTGGTCTTACGCTCAGTTCTTGCTGGCTCTCTGCGAATTGGAGGCTCAACGACGCTGGAGTGTCCGCCTGCAAAGAACCTTAAACGAAGCGCAACTGCCAAGCGGCAAAACGGTTTCCAACTTTGACTTTTCCCATTGCCCCAACTTCAACCCCGCACCCTTGATGCAACTGGTGGATGATCCGACTTGGCTAGGACGAGCCGAAAACCTGTTATTGTTCGGCGCTTCGGGCGTGGGAAAGTCTCATTTGGCGGCGGCGGTCTCACGTCGCATGATTGAGTTTGGCAAGCGGGTCAAATTCTATTCTGCACTGGCACTGGTGCAACAGCTACAGCAAGCCAAGCTGCAATTGCAACTGCAACCATTGCTCAAAAAACTGGACCGCTTTGACCTACTCGTGCTTGATGATTTGGGTTATGTCAAAAAGTCCGAGGCAGAAACCTCGGTGCTGTTTGAACTGATTGCTCATCGTTACGAACGCAAAAGCTTACTGATTACGGCAAATCAACCCTTCAGCCAGTGGGATGCCATCTTCGCTGATTCGATGATGACGGTCGCCGCGGTTGACCGTTTGGTGCATCATGCTTTGATTGTTGAGATTCAGACACAGAGTTATCGCAAACAGTCGGCGGTTTCGCGTTCTGGCACCTCGAGTGTTCTGGATAAAGCGGTCGTTCAATCCCAGCGATCCTAGTTGTCGTTGCGATCCTGGTTGTCGTTGCGATCCTGGTTGCCGTCCCGCTCCTGGTTATCGTTGTGATCTTATTTGTCGTGCGATTGCTTCCAGCACTCAGCACGACTTTGACGTGTTAGTTTTTAGCGTTCAATCACTTGCAATCTCATCAGCTAGCCAAGAGGCTTGTCATGCTCACTCACTTGCCCACGTCACTGACGCGACACGAACGTATGCTTGACATCTGATAACAGTCCTGTGGCACTATTGCGTACGTAACTCGGTTAAGTCCTAAAACGAAGCTGACTACCATGCTTCACTGCCAGGGCAGTCGTAACCGAGTTTGTGTTTCAGGTGGCAGAGTATCTGCTTGTAATATGGGGTTCACTGTCTGCATGAGTGCTGTCTTTAAGGTCGCACTAAACCCTGCTCCAAGCCTTAGCTTCAACAAGTCATTGGTAGCCAGTTCGTCAACCGTTTGGTAGGTCAATTGGTACTCCAGAATGCTGACGACTTCCTCTAACCATTCGTCAGGCAGTTTGCCTCGCAGCTCACGACGAATTTGAACGATCACAGGATTAGAATTGCTAAACATACTATTAACGAAAGCCTCTACAAAAGTGACGGGTAACGTGACGGGTGAGTGACGGGTAACGTGTTGTCTGAGTGACGGGTAACGTGACACCTTTCACTTGTGAGGTGTAGTGAAGCCCACTACGCCTAGATTTCCACCCACCGCACCCACTCCGCGCGTGAAGTGACGGGTGAGAAGGTTTCGATTAGCTCGAGCTTAATTAGCTCCAACAAAAGTTCGTCTACTTGCTCAGAGTTCAAGGATTTGCTTTGACCCCAGTTTTGCTTCACTGTTCTGACAGCAAGCTCCTTCTTGGGGCTTTTTGCATAACCCCCCGAAAAGGTATATTCCACAATAAGACACCTGAGTCTCAATCTGCTGATTGCATGGTCTTCGTACCATCCAGATAGCGATACACACTAGCTTTCGAGAGTTTGTAATCCTTCATTAGAGTTTTGATCAGTAGCCCTTGCTGTCGTTTCTGCTGTAGCTCTAAACACTCCTGCTGCGTTAAGCTTTTTTCTCGACCCAGCCTCACCCCACGGGCTTTAGCATTTTGGATGCCATCCCTTTGGCGCTCAGCACGAATCTCGGTCTCAAACTGGGCAATCGCCCCCAGCATATTGAAAAGTAGTCGCCCGGTAGCATCCCCAGTGTGAATATTCTGGTCCAGCACTTGGAGATTGACCTGCTTCTGTTCTAACTGCTCAGCCAACTGACAGAGATGAAGCGTGGAGCGTGCTAGCCGGTCTAAGCGCGTCACCACCAACGTATCGCCCTCTCTCACATATTCGAGACAGGCTTGCAGCCGAGTCCGCTTACTGGAAGAGCCACTCTGCTTCTCTTGAAAGAGCTTATCGCAATGCTTTAGCTTGTCGAGTTGCACATCGAGACTTTGTCCTACAGAGCTGACTCGCGCATAGCCGACGAAAGCCATGATCGCCCCCAAAGGTTTCATTATGCTTAAGACCTTGTGAGAATCACGTTATGAGACATGAATTGAGACCTCCTTTTCCTAGGGTCTTAAAAGGTCTACTTTCTGAGACTATCAGCAACGACGGCACCGCTCAGTGCGATCCTCCATGAAGCGGTAAGACCAACGCAAATTCCTATGGCAGAGCAAACAGTGATCGCGACCCAGAAACGTCTGCAAATTTTGGGCGCTGACGAAATTGCAAGCCTCTACGGCTTGCCTCAATTCACTCCCGAGGAGCAACACGAGTACTTCGCACTGTCACCCAGGGAAGCCGTCGCGATCGAGCAGTTGCACAGCATCAAGTCTCGGATCTATGGCATTCTCCAACTGGGTTACTTTAAGGCTCGTCATCTCTTTTTTGTCTTCCGCTTTGCAGCCGTAGTTGCCGATGCCCAACATATTCAGGCGCGCTATTTTCCCAGTTTTCCGCTGACTGAGTTTGAACCGACAAAGGTCACACGATTGAAGCAGCAACGGCTGATTCTTGCCCTCTGTAGCTATCGGCTCTGTGATGCAGCAGAACGGCAGGCACTACTGCACAAAGCCCAAGAGTCAGCGAGGGTGTCTGGCAAACCCATCTACATTTTGCGAGCCCTGCTGCATGCCCTGGAAGAGCAGCGGCTTGTGTCCCCCGGCTATAGTTGGCTGCAAGATGTTGTGGCGCAGTCCCTTGTTTTGGAGCAAGACCGCTTGAGCGCTGTCGTGAAACGGGCTCTGACCACGACCGCTACTAAAGCCTTAAACCAGCTCATCGAAGACGGACCAGGACTGTACGAAATCACGCAGTTGAAACGGGAGCCCAAAGACTTCAGTCTGAGCGAGATCAAACGTGAAATTAGCCGTAGTCATCAGATCCAGCCACTTTATCATGTGGCTCAGACGCTGCTGCCCACGCTAGAGATTTCCAGGGAGAGCATCAAGTACTATGCCTCGCTGGTCACCTACTACTCTGTCTTCCGGCTCCAGCAATTGTCCCAGAGCATGGTGCATGTCTATCTGCTTTGCTTTGTTTACCATCGCTACCAGCGGGCCTATGATAATCTCATCCACAGCTTGCTCTATCACGTCAGACGATATGTCGAAGCGAGCAAAGTCGCCGCGAAAGAAAAGGTGTATGAGTATCGGGTGGAAGGCAATCAAAACCTGCAAAAAGCCGGTCAGATCCTCAAGCTCTTTACAGACGACAGTATTGCCGCAACAACCACTTTTCAAGCCGTGCAGACGAGGGCTTTTGCGATTCTAGAGCGCCAGAAGTTAGCCGTTCTGGCAGAGCACATCGCCACTCAAGCCACTTTTGATGAAACAGCCTTTCAATGGGCGCATGTGGATGTGTTGGCGCGGCAGTTTAAGTGCAATCTCCGCCTGATCCTCCAAACGGTTGAATTTGCCAGCACCTCAGAGCAGGCTCCCCTCTTGAAGGCGCTGCAGTTCTTAAAAGCCGCGATCCAAAAAGGACGCCCTTTGAGTCAAGTTCGTCCAGGCGCGTTTCCCACCCAGTTTATGCCAGACTCGACCAAGCGCTATCTCTATGCCTCAGCGGCGGCAGGCGGGCACCTACTGCCAGACCGCTACGAGTTTTTGGTCTACCGCCTGCTGCGCCATGGTTTGGAAGCAGGGGATCTTTTCTGCCGCGACAGTGTGCGCTTCCGCAGTTTCGAGGATGACTTGCTGAGTGAGCAACAGTGGCAGGCAAAAACTGAACTGATGACAACCACTGGTCTGACGCTCCTGCAGCAACCCATTCAAGACTATTTGACGACGCTTGAGCAGACCCTAGAGAAACGGCTGAGTGAGGTGAATCAGCGCCTGAGCGCGGGTGAGAATCAACACTTTGAGGTCAAAAAGCGGGGTTCACAAGTCCGGTGGACACTGCATTCACCGGGTATCCGGGAGACGAGCAATCATCCGCTTTTCCATGGTCTGAAACCAGTCCATCTCAGCAGCGTGCTGCACTTTGTCAATCAGCGCTGTCAGTTCAGCGATACGTTTGAACACGTCCTGGGACGCTACGCCAAACAAAAAGCAGACGACAGCGTACTCATCGCTTGCTTAATGGCTTGGGGCACGAATATGGGACTGGGACGCATGGGCGAGACCTCAGATATCAGCTATCACTTGCTGGCAAAGACATCCGACAATTTTCTTCGTCCAGAAACCCTGCAACAGGCCAACGACCAAGTCAGCAATGCCATCACCAAACTGCCGATTTTCCAGCACTACGCTATTGGCGGAGCGCTTCATTCCAGCAGCGACGGTCAAAAGTTCGAGAGCCAAATTCAGACCATCAATGCCCGGCATTCACCCAAGTATTTTGGGTTGCAAAAAGGCGTTGCTTCCTACACCCTGGTCGCCAACCATGTCCCGGTCAATGCCAGAATCATTGGCGCGAATGAGCATGAGAGCCATTACGTCTTCGATCTCTTGTTCAACAACACCACCGAGGTGCAGCCGACTGTTCATTCGACAGATACGCATGGTACGAATGAGGTCAATTTCGCGATCTTGCACCTCTTCGGCTATCAGTTTGCCCCACGCTACCGGGATATCCACGACAAGGTCAAGCATGCACTCTACGGGTTCAAACATCCCAGTCACTATGAAGCGTTACTGCTGAAACCGATTCGGAAGATCAATACCAACCTCATCTTGACTGAGTGGGACAATATCCAGCGCATCATGGTGTCATTGGCCTTGAAAACCACCACTCAAAGCATCATCGTCGGCAAGCTCAGTGCCTATACGCGCAAGAATCAGACGCGGCGAGCGTTGTGGGAATACGACAACATCATCAAAAGCCTTTACCTCTTAGACTACGTTGATTCGCTTCCCCTGCGTCAGAATGTCCAGCGGGCGCTGAATCGGGGCGAAAGCTATCATCAATTGCGGCGAGCCGTTTCCTATGCCAACTTCGGCAAGCTTCGCTTTAAGTCTGAATACGAGCAGCAGATCTGGGGGGATTGCGCGCGCTTGTTGACCAACTGCATCATCTATTACAACGCCGCTATTTTGTCTGACCTCCTGACGCACAGTGAGCGTAGTGGTGACCTGGAGAGGGGAAGCAACCTCAGCCAAGTGTCACCAGTCGCGTGGCAGCACATCAATTTCTATGGCCGCTATGAGTTCAATCGACCGCCTGAAGTCATTGATATGCAAGCAATTCTTCAACAGTTGATACCGTTGCCGCTCACATAAGACTCATGTGTCTCATTGTGGAATATACCTTTTCGAGGGGTTATGCAAAAACCCCCAATCCTGATTTTGTTCCAAAATTTAGCTGTTGGTACTTCTGCCCAAGCCGCTACAACGCAACTAGTATCAACAACCATTGCTTTCGCTCAAGCTAATAACAAAGAAAATACAAAAACTCTCACTTTCTCAGACACCGAAGCGTTTTATAAAGAACTCGCTACTGTCTTGGCATCCAAAACTGCTATCAGCGTTAACACCCCCTTTAGCGGCTATGAGCAGTTCCCACCTCGATTAAAGCAAGTATTTGAACTTCAGAAACCTAACGGTATGCCTGCGATTCCTGGGGCAGGTGCCGCTGTAGCGTTCTCGAATGAGACTGCCTCGCTCTCAATTCACTACGGCGCATTGATCTCTGCTGGAGCCAGTGCTGCTGTCGGTGCTGGAGTTGGCGGTACTTTGGGTAGCTTTTTAGGTGGAGCCGGAGCTGCACCAGGTGCACTAAGTGGTGCTGGAATTGGTTTATCGGCATGGGCAGTCTCCCAGGCTATCGCTCAAAACTGTTATAAGGTCGTGCTCCAAATTAGTATCAATGGTTCTCTCACGATTAGCCTTGAACCTGTTTGCCCTCTTCTCGCTTAAGGGGGTTGGGGTTGAGTTAAACTCAACCCCGAATTTACATGCTGCAGCACGGCTCTCTTTTTTCTGTTGCTACCTGCCATTGTTTTGGCTTCTAAACTCGATCTTGATGATGATCTGGTGACGGCTAGACAAGAAAATGGTTTTTCAGAGGTTATGTTGGGGAAAACTATTGGGAAGGTGTTGAAAGGTTTTTACCACCCCTCAACGCTGTTGTGAGGTACACGTAAGCAAAGGTCGGCATGGAATACACCCCAATTCGAGTCAGTGACATCATTCGCCAAGTTAACCATGACATCTACTTGCCTGCCATTCAGCGAGAGTTTGTGTGGGGACCAGACCGTATTGAGCGGCTCTTTGACTCCATCATGACTGACTTTCCCATCGGCTCGTTTCTCTACTGGCGATTAGAGGAGAGCAACAAGGATGAGTGGCCTGTCTATGAGTTCATACGTGATTTTGACAGTGAGTCGCCGCACAATCAGCCTGCGAACATGACTGGAATCACGAAGGACATTACCCTTGTTTTAGATGGACAGCAAAGGATTACGTCTCTGTTCATTGGTCTTCGGGGATCGTATCGCTATTTCTACTACCGACCAAGGAAGACCAAACTTTACCTGAACCTACTGAAATCACCTGTCCCAAATGACGATAATCCAGAAGAATTGACTTATGGTTTCGCCTTTCGAGAAAATGACCAGCCTGCAAAAGAAAAAGCACAACTGTGGTACAAAGTTGGACGCATTCTAGACTTCGAGGATGCAGAGGATGCGAAGTCAGATATGAGGTCACAATTTGTGGCGTTATCAGATGAGCAAAGGGAGAATGCGAACAAGTTAATTGGCCGCTTGCATAATCGCATCCACACAACGCTCGTCGGCAACTACTACCAAGAGAAGTCCCAGGACTACGATAAAGTCTTACAGGTATTCGTACGGGCAAACTCAGCAGGGCAGCCTCTTGAATATTCCGACCTTCTGCTCGCAACTGCCACAGCGAAGTGGGAGACACTTGATGCACGCAGCGAAATCCATGCCTTCACTGACGCGCTCAACAAAATCGGCAATGGCTACAGTTTCGGTAAAGACTTTGTGTTGAAGGCGTGCTTATACCTCAGTGGGAACCTACCGATTCAATATAAGGTGAAAAATTTTACGAAAACAAACCTTCGCACCATTGAAGCGAACTGGGAAAGGATTAAGGAAGCCCTATCGCTCACGGTGCGGCTTGTGTCTCGCTTCGGCTTCAATGCGAAGAACATTGTCGCTCCCCTATCGTTGTTGCCAATTGCCTTTTACCTCATGAAGCGTGGTAACTCGGCCTTCGATACGTCATCAAGGATCGAAGATGCCGATGCTCAGATTGCAATCCGCAAATGGTTTGTTTTCGCAACGCTCAAGAATGCCTTTGGCAGCTCGTCTGATACAACATTGACCCGATTACGCGATTTGTTAAACACCTGCGATCCAGCGACAACTTTTCCCTCTGACTCCCTCTACAAATCACTCGGAATCGAGCCTCAGTTCAATGAGGCGGAAATCGATCGCATTCTCGGTTATGGCTATCAGGGCAGATACACCAACCTTGTACTGTCACTGCTATATCCTGACCGTGATTGGAAAAATGCTGTATTCCATGAAGATCACATCTTTCCGCAATCCGAATTTCAAGTGCGGTCTCTGAGGAGACGAGGCTATGATGACACGAAGATCCAAGCTTATATGTCGAAGTACAATGGCTTGACCAACCTACAATTGTTGACCGAGACTGAAAACTTATCCAAGAATGCCACACCTTTTGACAAATGGATTCAGACTCGAGATGAAGATTTCCGCAAACGTCACTTGATCCCCGACCTCACCGACTACGGATTTGATTTCTTTGACGAGTTTTCAAAAGCGCGTGCGGCTCTAATCGTTGAAGTGCTGAAAATCGTGTAGTGGTAGCTTTAAGGGGCAGTTGTCATAGGCTTAGTTTTAACAGCAGAGTGAATGATTGCTCAGCTGAGTTTAACTCCGTTGACAAGACTAAGCCAGCTTGGAACGATCGCAAGAAGAGGGGTCGAATAACCAGACTGCTGGATGAGCTGGATCGGTTGACTACAGAGGACCCTTCCCAGTCATAACCAAGCGCTTCCTACTCAAGACTTGTTGAAGCCTGAATATCTAGCTCATCAAGAGGTTCCTCGATCGCGCCTCTGATCCAACCTCGGTCGAATTCCTGAGTTGTATGCGCCCTCACTTCAATTTTGATCGTCATATCCTCTGCTCTGTCAGACAATGATTGAAGGACGCTGAACAACTCAAAGAATTTTGACTTATCGGTAATGGCCTCTAGTTTGTAGTGACGAGCCGGTTGAACGCCGTTAACAATATTCACTAAGACCGAGCTTTCGATACTGCTGGTTTGAGATTTGTATGCGACTGCTGCTTGCCCTTCATTAGCGACCGGTATGGTTGTAGCGGCACCACCTTGAAAAGTGGTGGCAACTTTATCGCCTGTTGCTGCAACCTGAGTTTCAAGCTCTGGCAGTTTCTCTGATTCAGGGGGAACTGAAAGCTGTTTAGCTAATTGGGGAGCGAGTAGATAGCCAGCTAGATCCAACTCGTTTGAGGGAATGTTTCGCTCGATGCTAACGAGGGAGGGATTTTCTACTTTAGGGCTACCGTTGGAAGCAATGATCAGGTAGGGCACATAGCCGATGAGTCCCTGCTGAACCGCTTTGACGATCGCCTGCTTCACACCATCAATGCCCAAAACCTTTGGATAGGTGGGGAAGCGGAAGAAATAGCTGACCAATTCGTCGCCAGTTATATAGCCAGGTTCGCTATTTTCTAACCCAGAGAGGCGCATGAGTTTGGTCGTGGTGATGCTGCCAAAAACATGATTTTTGAGAGCATCTAACACCCGATCCTGGAGGTTCTGGCTGGTGTTGAGTTGAGCTTGAAGGTCAATCGTCTCCAGACGAATCGGATTGGCTCCATCAGTATTCGGTATGGGGAGCAGGATATAGTCATACAGACGCCGGACAGCCGCACCGATATCGCTAAGCGCATCTTTGCGCTTCTCGTTCAGTTCCTCCAGGTCTTCAGGACTGAACTTGTATTTGGCTTTGTCTTTAATCAGTGAGGCGATCGCCTCTGCGGTGCGACCTGCCTTACGCGCTTTATCAATTTGGGCTTTATTCGGAATCACGAAGGCAAGCGCATTTTTATACTCTCGTTTGTCATTACCCCTCTGCTCCAGCCAGGACATAACCTCTGTGAGAATGGTGTCTGGGCTTTTTTCTGCCCACTCATGCCCCAAGTAAGCAACACTAAATTGCGGTTCTCTGTCGGGAATGGCTGAGGAGTCTTTAGGCCACAGGACAACTTTACTGCTGCTGCTTTGAAGGGTTTTGCCGAGTTCTTCTCGGATCTTCTCCAGAACGTCATTTCCAGAGATTTTACTTTCCTCATCGGCAATCAGCTTATTTAGATTTGCCTTCGTTTCAAAGCGGTAGCGTTTGCCGACGTAGTGCAGATAGAGTAAGTTTTCCCGCAGGTCGCTCAAGGTTGCCGTGATGACATTGCGATCAAGTCCTGGCGTGAGGCAGGAGGCTGTGATCTCTTGTTCTAAAACCCCCCGGTCTTCGCCGCTACGGGCACCAAAGGAATACATCAACACAGCCGAGGCGAGGCGCGTACCAACTTTGAGGTGGCTTAGTGCAGGGGAATCTTGGGCAAGGCGATTGTCTACGATTTTGACCTTGGCTTTTCTGCCAATCAAATCAGCATCAATGACTGAGTTATACCGTTCACGTTCACCGACTTGCGTGAAGAATGCGCCTCTGACTGCTTCATTTTGAAAGAGTACATCTCCTGGGCTAATGAGCAGGGACGTACGCTCTTCCTGCCAGAGGGAGTAAACGACGCTGGCAAGAAACTGGAGGGCACCACGGGTACGTTGATAACTGGGCAGGGTTCCCCAACGGTGATACATCAAATCCAGCAAGTCAGGATGAAATGGGTAGCTGATCTGGATTCGTTCTGCAAGGAGGGCTGCCTGCTGCTGAATCTCCTGTCTACCGCGATCGGTTTCGGCATAGCTTTCATGGAATTTGCGAAATAATTCAGCCTGCTGCTTGGCAATTTCTTGAATCGCAGTAGGATCGCCAATCGTCTGAAACAAACGGCGCTGGACAACCTTCATCACCTCATCGCCAGAGACAGGCTCTTTTTTGGCATCATTGCGTGAAACTAGTTTGTCTAATGTGCCGAGCAGCCCTTCATTACCCACTGCCTCCTGAACGCTGGCTTGAAGGGAGTAGACCAAAACGGTTCTGGGCAACTCGGCGACGACATCGGGCAGTTTTTTGATGAAGGTGAGTACTTGTTTGCCGAGCGTCGAATCCTTCACCTCGACACCCAAAGCATTCTCCACATAGTTCAGGAATTCATCCAGCAGGATGAGCGTTGGACGATCGCCAATAATTTTGCGCCACACATCGTTGCCGGGGGCGACTCGTTGCTCATCGTCCGCTCGGACAATTTCGTAAGCCTCCTTGCCACCCAGTTGCCAAGCCAAATAGCCCCAGGGCGTTAACACTTGTGGACCATCGGGAATCTGGGTTCCTTTGGTCGCACTAAAATCGTCGCCGATAAAGGTGGCAACATCGACAGTGCCAGGGTTCGGCAATTTAGCAAAGTCGGCATGCTCTACCAGGTCTTGCCGATGTTTGGTGAGGTGGTAAAGGCTGATCAATGCGTGCGTCTTCCCACCACCAAACGGGGTGCGTAATTGCAGAACCCGATCGCCTGCATCTCCACACAAACGCTGCACTACACTGGTCAGAAGACTTTTCAGTTCTGAGGTGAGGTAAGTGGCTGCAAAGAATTGACTAGCAGAGCGATACACAGGCGGACAGGTGGGGTCTTGCCGCACCACCGCCCCTAGTTTGGCAGCGTAAACGGAGTTATCGAGTTTGCCATCTAAGATATCTTGATGGGGGATGGCAACCTGGGTCCAGGGTTTGAGTTGGTAGGCGCTGCTCATGGGGTGTGTGGGAGGTAAGACGATGGGGATACGGTCAGTGAACGCCGACCAGCTTTGATTCTGGTTGGAGGGTAGAGACTAGAATGCCGAGAATTTTGTTGATTTCTTTGATGTAGTAGTCGCTGACATCGATAAAGGCAGTTTGTCCTTCGAGCTTGAGAAATTTCCAATCGGTGCCAGTGGTAACGGCTCCATAGACTGGATCAGTTGGGTTTTTCTCTTGCTGGTTAAACAAGCGAGCCGCAATCATGGTGGCGATGCATTGCCCTAGTCCACTGGGGATGCTTTCGTTTTTAGCTTCCACGATCGTCAGCACAGGGCTGGTGATGTAGTATTGTTCGGTGGAACGGCTCAAGATGAAGTCGCAGCGTCCTTCTAAGCCTTGCTCTGGAGCCACTTCAAAGGTGCTACCAGAAAAGACCGAAATTTGGTTGTTGAGTAAGCGTCGGACTTCGATCAAGATGGGCATGACCAGCAATTCAGACCGTGCTTTTTCAGTGTTGATGGCGCTGGCAAGGGGCAGTTGATCTTTGAGCGTGAGGGTGAGCAATTCGCTGGGGGCGATCGCCTTAGTCTCAATAAATAAATCCTGAGTTTCGCTGGTGACGATGCCAAAGTCGGCTTTGACTTTACTGAGGGTGAAATTGCTGTATGCCATTGGTGTTCTCCCTGTCCTCGCTTTAGCGGCTTTGAGTGAATAGGTTGTCTTCGACCAGTCTCTTCCAGGATGCTAACAAGGTATCAATCGCCGCTTGCTCTTTCGTGCGCTGGGCTGTTGTGGTTTCTTGCCCAGGCTCTGGGGTAAGGGCACGTCCGGCAAGGGCTTGAGCGACCAAGCGCAGTTGGGTTGAGTCCGGTTGGGCAAGGTTGAGGAATACGGGAATCTCGCTAGGCTTATGGTCTGCCAACCAGAGCAGACGATGCAGCACATCAATTAATGTTGGTGCAGTTCCAAGCGCCTGCGGTTTGGTGTTGAAGGTTTGCCGCCCTTCGGTGCGCTGAATGCCCAAGTCTTCAGAAGCACCCCGATCGCTGTAGTCTCGCAGTTGAATGGTGGTTTTGGCTTTGGTGACGAGCGCCAGTTTGCCATCGGTTAACCCGCCTACGCCATCAAGTTCGACTCCGACTCCTTTGGCGAGGGTGTTGGCTTCGTCAAACTCCACTACCAGTTCGCTATATTCATAGCGACCCATGATGTAGTACTGGGTGGGTTTGTCTACCAGGCTCACGCCGCGTCTGTCGCACTGCATGACGCTAGTAAGCACGGCTTCGACGACTTCTTTTTGCACTTCACCTAAAAACGAGTTTGCATCAAGCTCCTCACCGTTGGGCAATTCGACTCGCTCGTATTGGGTGTAGGCGCGGAGTCCTGCCCCAATGCAGGCGATGACTAGATCGGCTCCGGTTACCCCTTCTGTCATCAGGGTTGTGACCCGTTCGCGGACGATTTGCGATAGCTCTGGTTTTACATCCATTGCATAGTCGCCGATAGTTGCATCTTTGCGCTTGCGGGCAACGAGAAAGATGCTGGAGGCAAGAGCGGCAGAGTTTTGGCCTCTTAACCTAGCTCCCATTTCAGTATCAAGAGGCCATGCCTCAGTAATAGTAAAACCTGCACGACGGAGGGAATCAATTAGAGTTGACCAACCTGCCGTAGTTTTATGAGCATAGACAACGACAGTAGTTCCATTTGGCTTGAGTACTCTGTTTGCTTCACAGAATGCTTGGTGCATCATGTCTTCGTAGGCTTTTGCCGCTTTCTTTTTATCGCCTCCATGCCGAGTCGGTTCCATGATGGCTTCATTTTTCTTCGGGGTGAGTTGCGCTGAAAAATGCTCTGGGTAAAGATGACCTACAGAGCGTTTTAGCCAGACATAGAAGAAATCAGACAGGTCGGCGTAGGGAACTGAGTCAAAATAAGGGGGATCGGTGATGACCGCATCAAGAGATTCAGGCTCTAGAGACAAACTCATTGAAGATCCGCGTTTTACAACAGCAGGAAACCCGCTATTGGCTTCTTTACGGATAACTTGAAGAATCCAGTCGAGGGCACCTGAAATATTTCCTGAAGCATTGCCAAGTGGATTAATCTCTGTAAAGTCCCAAACCATCGGTAAGGCTTGACGAGTAAATGTATGACTTGTTTTCTCGCCAGTGTTATGCCAACTGGTAATTGAACTGTTGTAATCAGCTAACCGATCGCACAATATGCCCAGATAAGTCGCGATCGCCTTCCCAAACTCCTCCTCATACCCCTGCTGCATCATCTTCTGATGCGCCAATCTGACCCACTTCACAAACGTCATCAGCGACAGCAATTGTCGGGGTGTGAATAGCTCTCCAAATTTAGTGATTCCATACTCAGTAATCCAAAAATTGCGGTTATCGAGCAGTGATAGAGACTCTTGAGGAACGGTTAAATCTGTTTCCTGACAGAGCGTTTCTAACCTTGCTTGAATCGCTGCATTATCAGGAATGTAGTGCTGATAAGTGTCTCCAGAAAGATAGGTTTTGCCTTTCTCTCCTGAAGTCGTGCAGACGATCGACATCAATTGCTGACCAATCCTGCCAGCCTTTCCTTGCTCTTTAACAACTTCACTTTTAACGGTTGTGCCACAGTGCCGACATGTTGAAGTTCCCCTCGCACTTCCTAATGCAGGATTGAAGCCTAGCCCTTGCTCAGTCCTCGACTCAACCACCTCAAACTCAACCTGCTTCGTTTCATGATTTGGGATCGTTTTCAGGGCAACATACTTATCCTTCTTCTTACACAGCCAGGTCTGCCGCACCAACGGCACTTGTGCCCCACAAGCCGGGTTCGGGCACTTCACCGTCCGCGTCCACAAATACGCCACCGGAGTCAAAGATTGAGCCAAATTCAACTGCTTTGACTTCCCAGAACCCAGCAAGCTCAACTGTTCCGGCTTCTCTTCTCCCACTTCGCCAACCTTAATCGGTGGATACAGGTCGCCAATCTCCTCACGCACCTGCTCGATCACCCATTTGCCCCACTTTTCCACCTCATCCGCCAGCTTCTTGCCATACTGCTGCGGATACACCAGCGTACAAAGCTCAATGATGTGCGCCACTGGATTCAGGTCAACCGCGTAGGTTTCACACCCCAACCGCAACGACTCCAAAGGGATTGCTCCACCCCCAGCAAACATATCCAGCACTTTCGGCGGTGGCACATCCTTCAACGGTGTATCAGCAGGCAAGCCCAGGCGATCGCGCTGCGCCTCCAAAATCTGCCGTCGTGCCTTTTTGATCGTCTCTTCCCCTGCCTCCCATTTGCAAAGTTCAATCATTGCCTTGCTTAAAGCCGTTCGCTTCTGGGGTGTCTCTGGTGCCGCCACCAATGACGCAAACACCGCCGCCCGTGCCGCTACCAGGGGTCGCCGTGCCCACCACAAATGCAGGGTCGAGATATGCCCCTTGCGGATCGACTTCTCCCGTGCCGCTTGCACAGAAATCTCGCGGATGGGAATGAAGTCTTCAATAAGGCGGCGATCAGTGGTCATACAATTGTTTCTCAGTATTCGTTAAATCGAAAAACTATAATTCGGTTGGAATTCAACGGTGTGGCTTTTTCCTGGGCTTCTCAATTTTTCTAGGTCGTCGGATTTCTATAATTTGTTGCTTAGGCTTCCGTTTGATAGGCGGTTTTAAATTCTTTACTTGCCCTGAACTGATAATCCGTACGGCTTTTGTATAAGGATCTACTCTGTAAAGATTGCCATAGTCCCTTCTAAGTTTTCCCAGTGAAATGCCCATTTGGGAAGCAACTGAACACTCATCAGGTAAAAACTTAATTTGTTTTACTGCCCCAATCAGTACAGCTAGTCTCAAGTGAATAGAACCTTCAACACGGGCATAAAATCGCTCGCTCTGCTCTTTTCGATGGGTTTCCCAGCATTCATGAACTAACCAGGGACAACCTAACTCGTCAAATAAAACGCAATCCCCATACCCATTAGTGTGATAGTAAACTTCTGCACCACACCACCAACACTTTGTCTTTCGGGTTTCAGATTCCCTCAGTTGGCTTTCAAAAACATCTCTCAGCACTTCTGAGCCATGCGCTTGAGAGTGAGGGTATGGTTCAGAAATCTTTGCCGTCCCATTTCCTACCCATCCGAAACTGCCCCCGAAACCGCCTGTATCTCCTCCCCAGCCACAATTGCAGCTTGGCGAATGGTTCCATGCATTACACATAGTTACTGCTTCTTAATCAAAAGTAAAACACTATCCACCTTGACCAACCTCACTTAGATCGTTGCACTACGTCTAATTGCTTCTGCAGGCACTAAGTACCGAGTGACCTGTCGAATTTCTTTTGCGTCCCCCACCAAAACCTTCCCTGGATTTTGGATCTTCAGTAGCTTTGGCTCGCTGGTCTTGCAACCCCAAACCACGTAGAGCCAGTAGGAATCTCCTAACTGCTGCGCTTTTCGCCACTCATTGGAAGTCAGCGAGATCTCCTGATTAGCTTGTGCTCGTCCCTTCACCTCGATCCGTTGAACGGGTGCGATTCCGTTTTCTGGGTCAACCGGACCTAAACTGCGAATGTCGAATCCACTGCCATCTCGGTTCTGGCTCACATCCTCTGGCTCCCACCCTCGTTGCCGCTCATAGTCCATCACATGTTGCATTGCAAAGGCTTCAACTTCTGGGTCATTCTTCATCCCCGGCATTGCCGCCACAAATGCCGGAGCAGGATAGACGATCGCGCAGCCCAAATAGGCAACCCGCCCAAAGCTGACGATTTTGAGGTAATCCAACTCGTTCTGCTTGGCTCTGTAGCGCTCTTGAAGGTCTTTCACTCGCTTTTGGGCACTGTCCCGCGCCACACGATAGGTTTCATCCCCGGCTGCCACCTTTGCCGCCAGCTTCATCTGAGTCCCTTGAGAGTCTCGAATGGCTGTCTCCATCGCTTTCTTCAAATAATCCTGCCGAATTTCCAACTCTCGCTGTCGCTGCTGTTGCTCCTGTTTCACCATTGGCACCTGAATTTTGACCTTCAGCCACTTCTCAATACGCTCTTGCTCCTGCGGCGTAGGAGGATTGGGAGACTGACAGCCAGGAGGAAGCACACTAGCATTGGCAGGGGCGAGATCATGGAGACAGTCTGGAGAAATTAAAACCAATTCACCCGAAGCTTTTTCCAAAACCGCACACAAAGCTGCTTTCAACACGGCTGCCTGCCCTGTTCTCTGTTGCCCAGCGACCTGAAGCTCAAAGAAGTAGATTCGATAAGGCTCATCGGCATCGGCATCTAAAAACAGGGCAGACCCGGTGCAGATGGCATTATCCAGTTCAATATCCAACCGCTCGGCGATCGCTGCAAACAACGGATGACCTGGCGATAGTAGTTCTGCGTCCTGGTGATTGGGGTTAGCCATTTGTTCCTTATAGAAGGAAAGCTTCGGATAATGCTTATCGACCGTGCCCAATCGCCGCACTGCTTCTAAATTGTTGGAGCGAAATTCCTCTTTGACATAGGGAACTCGCCACAGCCCATCAGCTCGAACTTCCAAATTGACACTCAGGAACTCGCACGATCGTTTGAAGAACTCCTCGATGTAGCGAGGCATCAATCGCTGCTCTTCTGAGCGAAAGTCCTGGCTCTGGGTGCGCCGAATTTGAGACAGGTCAACGTGACTTGTCGCTAAAGCCAGGCCTGTTGCTTGCTCCAGTTCTTCTAAACGCTGAGGATCAAGTTGCTCCAGTTGCTCCAGGGCGTTTTCTTCAGAAGCCTTGCTATAGGTCGCATCCTTCACCATGTCCTCAAAGCGAATGTCGTTGAGTTGCAGGAGTTGACCGACCACATCGAAGACGCGATCGCCCATTGCCTTCCGAATCTCTTCCAGCTTGGTCAACAGCTTTTCCAGTACCCGACCTTCTACCGTGTTGATCGCCACAAAATTGAAGATGTAAACATCATGGGTCTGACCAATGCGGTGAATGCGCCCCATGCGTTGCTCAAGTCGGTTAGGGTTCCAGGGAATGTCGTAGTTGATCATCAACCGACAGAACTGAAGATTGATGCCCTCCCCAGCTGCTTCCGTTGCCAGACAAATTTGGCTATTGAGCTGAAAATCCTTCTGGGCTTGCTTACGAGCCAGCGGATTCATACCACCATGAATCTGACAGGTGGTATAACCCCACGCCTCCAAATTCTGCTTCAGGTAAGCCAGCGTGTCCCGATGTTCGGTAAAAAGCAGCAGCTTTCCCCGACCATCCTGAAGCTCTGAGAATAACTCTCCTTTCAAGCACTCTTTCAACTGGTTCAGCTTCATCTCAGTCCCAGTAGCGATCGTTTGCTCAGCCAGCTTGACCAGGCGCTCTAGCTCATGCAGCTCATCGCGGATCTGCTCCAGCCGCTCTGCCGTTGTAGACTCGATCGCTAAACTCTCCTGCTCGTCCTCTTCGTAGTCGTCGCTTTCCTTCTCCAAATCGACTGGTTTACTAAGATTGATCAAACGAGCATGCTGCTCTTCTGGAGATAGCCCCTTTAACTCCTCTAACAAATCAGCAAACCGTTGTCGCCGTCGCTTTAACGAACTGAAAATAGCATTCAGGCTACTCGCCAAACGGCGTTGTAACACGGTGCGCGCTAAAGCTACGGCTGCCTGCTTCCGTCCCTTGGTTTTCCCCAAGAACTTGTTGATGTACTTGGTGACTTCTTTATAAAGATGCTCCTCGGCGGGTGAAAGCTCAAAGGGAACGGTTTGGGCAAACCGTTCCTTGAACAGCTTCCGCCCATCAAAATCTTTAAGTTCCTCCTTAATGCGTCGGAGAAACCAGGGGCTATTCTCCATCCGCAACATTTCCGGGTTGATCTGATCAGAGACAAATTGTTCAGGGTCAAGCAGCCGCAGGAAGTTGTGGAATTGGTCTACATTCCCCTGATGGGGTGTAGCCGTGAGCAGCAGAATGCGTTCGCAGTTTTTGGATAACGCCTCAACTAGCTCATACCGTCCAGTGCGCCTTAAATCATCTCCCTGCGTCCGAGCAGAGCACTTATGCGCCTCATCAACAATTACCAAATCCCAATCCACCTGAAGAATGCCAGGCGTAATATCATCTCGTTTGGCAAAATCAATGGAGGCAACGCACTGGCGAAAGCGCTCCCAGGGATTACCTGCTAACTGCCCTTTTGCCAGCGTTGAGTTAATTACCTCAAACGTTTCAGAAAACTTGCTCTTCAGCTCATCTTGCCATTGCAAGGTTAGAGGGGCAGGAGCCAGGATCAACACGCGCTCAATGGCTCCTCTCAGCTTCAGCTCCTTGAGGAGCAACCCCGCCATAATGGTTTTGCCCGCCCCTGGATCATCTGCCAGCAGAAACCTGAGCCGCACTTGAGGCAAAATCCGCTCATAAACAGCCTCTAGCTGGTGCGGTAGAGGACGAACTCCGCTTAGACTGACCGCAAAGTGGGGATCGTAGGCAAAGGCCAACTTGATCCGTGCTGATTCGATAAAAAGGAAAAACTGATTGCCATCGACTGGAGAGGCTGAAGCTTGGCTCTGCGTGCTCAAAATTTCCTCAACTTCAGCAATGCCGATGTACGCATCCCTCAGATCGCCCTGCTGAGTGCGAACTCGAAGAAGAACAATATCTTCGACGATGCTGGCATCCTCAACGGTGACAGTCCCATTAAATTGTCCAGGAATGGAAATTCGTTTGCCAACCAGTTGTTCTTCCATCAGTTAAGCTTGCGTCTCTGAAAAATACTTCTTTGTCAAAGGCTGAACCCGATCCCCTTGTGCACTCAATAACTGCTCAATCTGCTTCAGTGCGAGACGTGATGGCTTCATCCGTCCACGCTCCCAACGATTGACCGTGTTATATGTGACCCCTAATGCCGCCGCAAATTGCTCTTGGGTCAGCTCTGTTAGAAGGCGCAGCTCACGAATGAACTGACCTACTTCTGGTTGCTTGAGCATAGACGGCTTCGCAATCAACATTCAATCTTCGTTGCAACACACGTTATATTCCAGTGTTCCCAAGTTGAATGGAAAGTCTGGTTGTTCTGCGGAGAGATCATCCCGCCGTTACAGACTCTTTATTGAACTTTAACGGGGTTAATCCGACCGCTGCTCTAAATGGAGTAAAGACAGCAAAGCTATAACGAAGTGCCACGTAGCCCTGAAAAACTTGCTCTGTAAGGACTTCAGAGAATCTATCGAAGCGAGGCTTAAAATCTGCCCTTCTGCTGCGCGGGGCAGTTAACCACGGCGCTCTGACAGCTCCACCTGGAGAGGCGAAACCGATAGAGGCTGAGCTGCACGAAGCGCAGCAAGAGCGTGAGCGCTCGCTTGAGTGACAGTGTTGCAGATGCAGTGCTAACAGAGCTTACGGCGTTTCCTGGTCAAAGGGGAGAGGCAGTTGGTCTTGTCCCGCGAAGCGTTGACGTTTCGGTGCTGTTTCGACCTGTCGTCTGGCTTTAACCTGGTTCAAGACCTGCTTGATGTAAGCAATCCCCTCCTCCTGGGTCATATTCCTGGACTCTGAATGACTTAAAGCTCCGATGGGAGCGCTATTACACCCGATCGCCCCTAGTTTTAGACTTTCCAAAGGGCTGGAACTCCCATCAGGCAGAGTATTACACCCACTTTCACCGAATAAGTTTGTGTGACTGGTGGAGCCGGATGCCGCCCACGCGCAATCCGGCTCCACAGCACTCTGAAGCGCGCCGATTGTTGCGTTTTGTAAATGTCTGGGATGCCAGAGATTGCGATGACGATAGAGCGTCGCACCACTCAGTCCATAGGGAATGAGCGCATCAAAGCGTTCGGTAATGCCTGCAGGCAACGCTTCCTTTTCTAAGAGGTTAGCAATTGCTTGTTGAATGCGTGCTCTAGCCTCGGCTTGTTGTTGCTGATTCCAACTGGACTCTGACTCATTAGGCCGATCGGGACTTAACTCTCCTGGGTCTACTGGACGTTTGTCGGTGCCGTAGTGAAAGTAGCGGCTTTGTTCAATGGCGAGCATCCAATCTTGAGCGCGTTTTTCCACTTCATGCTGATGCTGACACCAGTTGTGATAGCCAGGGAGGGCTTGGGCGATCGTGACGATATCGTGTACTAGGGCATTGCCTTCTAACGGCTTATCGGTATAGAGAACATGCCCAAAAATGTAAGAGCGCATGGCAATGCGTCCGAGTATATCAGATGTCAAGCATACGTTCGTGTCGCGTCAGTGACGTGGGCAAGTGAGTGAGCATGACAAGCCTCTTGGCTAGCTGATGAGATTGCAAGTGATTGAACGCTAAAAACTAACACGTCAAAGTCGTGCTGAGTGCTGGAAGCAATCGCACGACAAATAAGATCACAACGATAACCAGGAGCGGGACGGCAACCAGGATCGCAACGACAACCAGGATCGCAACGACAACTAGGATCGCTGGGATTGAACGACCGCTTTATCCAGAACACTCGAGGTGCCAGAACGCGAAACCGCCGACTGTTTGCGATAACTCTGTGTCTGAATCTCAACAATCAAAGCATGATGCACCAAACGGTCAACCGCGGCGACCGTCATCATCGAATCAGCGAAGATGGCATCCCACTGGCTGAAGGGTTGATTTGCCGTAATCAGTAAGCTTTTGCGTTCGTAACGATGAGCAATCAGTTCAAACAGCACCGAGGTTTCTGCCTCGGACTTTTTGACATAACCCAAATCATCAAGCACGAGTAGGTCAAAGCGGTCCAGTTTTTTGAGCAATGGTTGCAGTTGCAATTGCAGCTTGGCTTGCTGTAGCTGTTGCACCAGTGCCAGTGCAGAATAGAATTTGACCCGCTTGCCAAACTCAATCATGCGACGTGAGACCGCCGCCGCCAAATGAGACTTTCCCACGCCCGAAGCGCCGAACAATAACAGGTTTTCGGCTCGTCCTAGCCAAGTCGGATCATCCACCAGTTGCATCAAGGGTGCGGGGTTGAAGTTGGGGCAATGGGAAAAGTCAAAGTTGGAAACCGTTTTGCCGCTTGGCAGTTGCGCTTCGTTTAAGGTTCTTTGCAGGCGGACACTCCAGCGTCGTTGAGCCTCCAATTCGCAGAGAGCCAGCAAGAACTGAGCGTAAGACCAACCTTCCTGCATCGCTTGAGCTTCGAGCGTTTCCCAATGAGTGAGCATGTGGGACAGGTGCAACCGTTTGAGGTGGAGGCTGAGGCTCTGATACGGGCTGGTCATGGGTTGTACCTTGCAGGAGTTGGTCATAAGTCGCCAGGGGGTGTTGGGTGATGGTGAGACTGGGCACATTCAGGTTGCTCAGTAATTGAAACTGCTGCCGGAGCCCTGCGAGCGTTAAGGTTGCAGGGCTCAGTTGCGCTTGAAGATAGTCTGCCACTACTGTTTCGTTGTCTTGGGTCGCCGCAATGTACAACGCTTCCACCAGGAGGACAGCGGCACTGTCGAGGTCAAATTGCGCTTTCAGTTGCTGCCAAAGGTCACGCCAGGTGTCATTGGGCAAGAGCTCTTGTTGCCAAGTACAGTACAAAAAGGCTCTGGGCTTGCGCCGCAGTCCCTCTGCAACATGACGGTAATTGATGCTCCGGGTGCGGCGTTTCGTTTGATCTGTGACACGGATGCGCGGCAGTGCCACCACCAACTGGCGATTGAGATAGCCCAGAAGCCGGTCATGATACAAATGCCATTCGAGTTGGCGTCCAATCAGGCGGGCTGGAACCGTGTACAACACGCAGCGCACATCAACTGTGCTGCGACAACTGACCGTTGCGGTGAGCACTTCATAGTCTGGAACACGATAGGTCGGGAGGGGTTGGAGACACTGTTTCTCTTCCTCAATCTTGGCAGCGTGCAGATCGTTCAATTTGGCAATCGCCCGATTGATGACATCCTGGTACGCAGCAATGCTGTCAAAGTCACAGCTTCCACGCAGTAGGAGAGCCTGCTTAATCCGATTCTTCAAATGTCCGTGGGGTGACTCAATGACGCATTTTCATGGGCGATGCCTGTGTTGTTGCGGGTCGGCTGCAGTCGGTAATGATGGCACAGGTCATCATACAACCGAGTCAATGGCTTGTTTCGCGCCCCACCCATGTGACGATAGGCGGCACTCAAACTATCGGTCTGATGTTGCTTCGGGACACCGCCACAGGCAAACAGGGCATTCTGCAACCCTTCTGATAAGGCAATGAAGCTTTCACCCCCTGAATAATTTGAGCGTACTGCCACCCGCTGTAAGCCAGTCGATAGTGGTACAGCAAGTGCTCAAAGGGCTTGCCTGCAATGGTGATCTCGAGACCTTTGAGTTCAGTGAAGTCGGACAAGCCCATCATGCCGGGTTCATGCCGGAGCTCAAACATGACCTCTTTGGCATTGCCATGCAAGGCTTTCCAGGCTGCCACCCGCCGTTGCAGCGTGCGTAGAACTTGCGGGTACTTGCCCGGATAATGCTCTTGTAGCCACTCAAACAAGGTCATGGGCTGCAGAGCAGGGGTGGCTCTGAGCATCGGTTCCAACTCGGACTCCCACACACTAGCCAGTGGATCAGGACTACTTCTCCAATCTCGGACTCGCCCTCGATTGGGTTGGTGGTTGCCCGCTTCGATGCGTTGCCCACTGCGGGCGGAAAAGCCAGCCAAGTTTGCGGCTTCAACTTGCGTCAAGCCCATCTCTCGTGCGTTCATATACACTCGAATTTGATAAGTTTCAATCTTTCTCGACACGCTCATCCACTCCCGGTCCAATCGGAATGGGTTCAGCGTGTCTTTTTCTTTGTCGCTAGACAATGAATGCGATCCGAAGGCTACGATCTAACCGACTCGGTCGCTGTCATCGCCTGACTTCCTCATTGTCATCTAACATAAAAGCTTGTGGACTGAACTGTCTCAATTAGTTCAAAGCCGGGAGAGCCATCGCTTCAGTCCTGGTTGAAAGAGCTTTTTAAGCTTTTGTGGCACTGTTTTGCACTGACCGCAGCCCCACCCTAATCGGGATGAAAATGCGAAATTTCTGAAATCAGAGAATTTTTCGATGTAGGGTTGAGGAGAATCCGTCCTCCTACCAAGTCAGCAGCACTATGCCCGACCAGCACCAGCACCCCATTGGTCTCGCCGAGTTGATTCAGCAGGTTAAAGCCGAACTACTTTCTACGGTGCCAGGAAAAGTTAAAGAGGCTCCCATTCTCCTTGTGAGTTCTGTAGAAGTTGAGGTGCAGGTGACAGTCAAGCGGGAGGGCAAAGCCGGTATCAAAATCGATGTTGTGGCTGTCGGCGGTGGTGAGTTAGGAGGCGGACTCAGCCGCGACGATGTACATAAGGTAAAAGTCACCTTGTCCCCCCTGTTTGATCGAGAACGCTTGTTGGAGTTTTACCAGACGTTGCAAGCGGATCAGGTGCCTGCGTCTGTGAAGCAGAGTATGGAAGCCCTCTTCAAGGGTGAAGAAGGCAACCTGGCAGAGCAGTTTTGAATTTTTCAGTAGGTTGAGATAAGCGCAATGGAACTGTTAGAGCTGACTCTCTCACCCCTGGATAAGAAGAGGTTTTTGGCGATCGCCACCCGTGTACCCAATGGCATTGGCGATGCCTCAACCGATTGCCACTTACCGTTCTGGGTAGATGAGCAGGACTGGAGAAGAACCGTTATCAAGGTGCTGGAGAGTAGCCAAGGCTTTCGTGTTGAACACTATCCTGAACTGGGGGAACAAGACTGGCTGGAGCAGGAAGGGCTGCTACTTCCCGATCGCCAGCGCTTTCATCCTGCTTATCTTGAACAGGTGGGGCAGTCCCTTTACCGCTCTTTATTTCCTCCCGATAGCGACCTCAAACAAGTATTCCTGCATTCCTTACGGTTAGCCGAGCAGCGCCAGACCGACCTGCATCTGCGATTGAAGGTTGCAGCCACTTCTGTTGAGCGCTCGCGCTTGGCTGACTACCCTTGGGAGTTGCTACACGACGGACAGCGGTTCCTACTGCACCAGAAAGTCCGACTGTCTCGCTACATTGCCTACGATGCCTCATCCCCTTGCCTTCCTGTGCAACAGAGCCTGCGAGTGCTGTTGGTTTCAGCTCGACCACAAGGGTTGCCTCAATTGTCCCTGGAGGAACAGCAGGCGATCCAGATGGGGTTGCAACGAGCACAGGAGACTGGCTTAGTGCAGTTACACATCCTGCCGTCGCCCACCCGTAAGGCTCTCAATCGCTATCTAACGGATTGCTCGCCTGAGCAACTGCCACAGGTGTTGCACTTTGATGGACATGGCGTGTTTGGTAAACGTTGTACCAACGCAGTGTGTCTGACCCTTCACGCCGGGATTAAGGTAGAAGCCTGTCGTGCCTGTGGACAAACCTTGCCAGCCCCACAAGGTTATTTGGCTTTTGAGACAGAGCAAGGGCAAGCAGACTATCAGAGCGCTAATCAGGTGGCGGCTTTGTTGCAGCCCTACCCGATCCCCCTGGTGGTGCTGAGTGCTTGTCAATCGGGGATGACAGTCGCAGGTGATTCGGTCTTTAATGGTATGGCACAAAACCTGATTGACCAGCGTCTGCCAGCGGTAGTGGCGATGCAGTACTCAGTGCAGGCAGATGCCGCACGTGAGTTTGCCGAGCAGTTTTATCGAGTGCTGGGTAACAAGAAGCCTCTCCTAATGGCTCTGAATCAAGGCATTCGAGCAATGAATGTGGAGGGGAATCAATGGTATCGTCCGGTGCTTTACTTGCGTTGGCAGGATAATGAGGGGGGGCAGTTGTTTGTGGAGACATTGATTCCGTCGGAGTCTGTCACTCCAACCTTAGAAGGTGAGACTAAAGTGCCCGAGCCATTGATTGAGGCAGAAAATCTTGTTAAGCCAGCTCAGACACTTAGGCTGAAATATTTGCAAAGCAAACGTACCAATTTTGAGCAACAACTTGACATGGTTCAATTAGAAATTGAAGCGCTTACTGATGTAACACTCAAAGGACAGTACGAAAAGCGTTTGAATCTTCTATTCAAGCAGATTGAGCAGGTTGACCAAGAGATTCAAAAGATTAGGCAAGGGAACTGATGAGTAGTCACCCTAAATTGGCGTACTTGCAATCAAAACGTGCTGAGCATAAGAAAAAACTCGACATCGCTCAAGCTGAGCTTACAGCACTGACTGATGTGACGATCAAAGACCAGTATGAAAACCGTTTGAACCTCTTGTTCACAGAGATTGAGCAGGTTGACCAAGAGATTGAGAGCTTGCAAGGATCTCTCCATCAAAGGAGAATCGATCATCTGATTGAGATTTTGCAATTTAGTAGCAGCCAACGGCGGTTGGACACGCTGCGGGCTGCTTATCTAAACGTTTTGAAGCATCGACCAGGGAAGATTCAGCACAATCCCACCATGCCAGACGAGATGATCACTCAGTTATTACGACTGCCCAAAGGTCATTTTGACTACGGGGCGCTAGAAGAGTTCGTTGCCCATCTAGTGCTTAAACTTCAGGAAGTGGATGTGATAGCAGCGTTGCAACGGTGGGGTGAGGAACAACTAGACAAGCGGTGGGCTGACCTCTTACAGCACGTAGAGCAACAACAGACTCAGCAGTCTCAACAGACTCAGCCTGCTTTACTGGTTGCAATCAACCGCAGTGATCAAGCCTCGACCCAAGCAGAGTCTGAGACCTACTACCAAATTAAGGCTTGGTTGGTTCGTGATACCCAAGACTATCAAGCCCATCAGCAAGGTATTACCCCCATCATGATTGCTGAGATGACTGGTGATGAAACGTATGCTCAGTCTAATTTGCCGCATGAACTGCCGAAACTTATTTCTGGGTTTCTAGCTGAAAGCAGCCATTTGTTTGATAGTGATAGTGACCCAGAGTTACATGTCTGTTTGCCTATAGAACTCATGAATCATGACGTTGATCTCTGGCAATTAGATGATGGTGGACCCATTAAGCCACCTCTGGGTCGTCGTTATAAGGTCGTTCTACGCTGTACTGAGCGTTGGAGCCGTAGCTATAAGCAAGAGAAGATGTGGAAGCAAAAGTGGAAACAGCACCAGTCTTTATTAGAGAAGATCGCCTGTGATGCTTTCATTGAAGGAGATGATGATGATTTAGAAACTCTTTACTACGATCTGCTTGAAGATAAGGTGGTTGGTTTGAAGGTCAAGCAAGCTCCCACCTATGTTGGAACAAATAGCCTCTTTGGAGTGCTTTTACAAGCAGGTATACCGATCGCGATCTGGGGTCGTTCAAATCTCACAAGCACGACTAACGATGTCGAGTTAGCGCGGATACTGAATCTATGCCAATTAAGCAACTTACTTCACACAGTCAAAGAAGAGCGTCAAAAGGCTCGTAAAGCAGCCTTTGATGATCACATTGGTCATCACCTATCCCTTCTATGGGATAACCCCTATTTGGTGCCCCCGAAATCTGCCTGAGCGAAGAATGCTATGAGTAACTTACCCGAAGACTGGAAGCTGTTCCAGGGGGATAACCGAAAACCTCATGACGCGATCGTGTCCTTACCCGATGCTCCACCCTGGCGACCTTTTGGCAGAGACCCCAATCCGGGTGTCAGTCGCCGTAAGCGTCGGGGTGAAACCTTCCAGGCTCAACCCGAAGAGATTGAGATGGTCAATGCTGCCTTGTATCTGCGGCGACCTCTATTGATTACCGGCAAGCCGGGCACAGGCAAGTCGTCCCTGGCTTATGCGGTGGCTCAGGAGTTAAAGCTAGGTGAAGTGCTCTACTGGCCGATTACGACCCGCACCACACTTAAAGATGGTCTTTATACTTACGATGCCATTGGTCGCTTGCAAGAGGTGAAGCAATCAGAAGCCAGGGGCGACTATACCGAAGATCCACAAAAAATCGCTGACTATATTACCTTGGGTCCTTTGGGGACTGCCCTGCTGGAGTCACCCGCCCCCCGTGTGCTGATCATTGATGAGATTGATAAGAGCGATATTGATCTACCCAATGACCTGCTGACCATTTTTGAGGAAGGTCGGTTTGAAATCCCAGAGTTGGCGCGACTGGAAAAAGATAGTGATGACTCCAACCAAAAACCAGACCAGATCGAAGTAAAGGTTCGTACGGCTTACATCGATGAAGCCGAAACCACTTACACAGAAAAGAAGGTCAAACTTAGGGGGGGACGCATCACCTGTCAGGAGTTTCCGCTGGTCATCTTGACCAGCAACGGTGAGCGCGATTTTCCGCCTGCCTTTCTGCGTCGCTGTTTGCGCTTGAATATGCGCGACCCCGATCGCGTTCAGTTGGAGCGCATTATCAAAGCTCATCTCGAGCATTGCAATCTCTCAGACATTGAAGTGAGTGAGCTGATTGACAGCTTTCTCAAGCGCCGGGATAAAGGCAGAGAACAACTTTCGACCGATCAACTGCTGAACGCCCTCTTTATGATTATCCGCCAGCGAGATTGGGTGGGCGACGAAAAAGAGAGCTTGCTTGACCACCTGCTAGCGCCGTTGGATCGTCTCTTAGAGGTCAAACCCAAAGAGCGTGCATCAGAGCCTAAGAACAAATGATCAGTCAGCTCATCGTGATGTTGCAGCAAAATGGTCTGCTTCTGAGCGATCAGGAGATTGCTGCCTTCAGCGAGGCTCAATCTTTATTGCATGACGAAGATATTGCCGATGCGCTCTGGTTAGCCTCTAAGCTTGGTGGCGCTTACGCAGTCGATGAGGGAGACAAGTCAGATGCAGCAGACTCTGGTGCAGGGGCATCCATTCCGGTCATTGACGACACCACCCTTACAGCCGAACCTCAACCGTTTGTCTCTGCCTATATGCCCCGGACGACTAAGCCGGATACCACAACAGCCGAAACCCCAGAACAGGGTTTACCCATTCAGGTGCAAGCGGCTCCGGCTCTGGCTCATCCCCGTGACATTGCCCGATCGCTGCGACCGCTGATGCGTAAGGTCCCTTCCTTGACACGATTGGAACTCGATGAATTGGCCACCGTGAATCGTATTGCTGAACGGGATCTTTGGTTGCCCATTCTCAAGCCTTCCCCTGAACGCTGGTTTGACCTGGAACTGGTGATCGAAGCGTCTAAATTTAGCTTTATTTGGCAAGACACTCTGGATGAATTTCAACAACTGCTGGAATGCCAGGGAGCCTTTCGCAATGTGCGGGCTTGGTCTGTCAAAGAATCTGCTAAGGGTCAACCCCAGCTAGTAGCCAAGCCGCAGCGACGTGCAGGTATTGAACAAGATCTGCCTTTACGCAGCCACAAAGAACTGGTTGATACCTCTGGACGTCGGTTGGTGCTGTTGATCAGTGATTGCCGTTCTCAACTTTGGCAGCAAGGACAGATCCATGATTGGTTAGCCCTCTGGGGACAGCACGGACCGACCGCGATTGTTCAGCTCTTGCCCGAACGCTTGTGGAGTCAAAGTGAACTGGATGTAGGCTTTTCTGTGCAGGTGAGTTCCTTGTTACCGGGTGCCCCAAACCCAAAGCTGCAAGTCAGAGAGCTGCCTGTTCGTACCGAGATTGCGCCCGTGGAGACGTTGACAGTGCCTGTAGTGACTTTGACAGCGAGTGCTCTCAAGCAATGGGCTTTAGTCGTTGCCGCTGCGGGTCGTCAGCGATCGCCAGCCCGCTTGTTTGACCTGTTCTGGGTGAACGACCCAGAACGCGATCGATCCAGAGCAGTCATCCGACCAAAATCTGCTCAGGAACGGGTAGAGCTGTTTATGGCAACCGCCTCTCCCCTGGCTCAACGGTTAGCCAGCCTGATGGCAGCCGTTCCCGTCGAGTTACCCGTAGTGCATCTGATTCAGCAAGAATTGCTGGAGGATGTGCAGCCCGTGCATATTGCCGAGGTGTATTCTAGCGGACTGCTAGAAGAAATTCACTCAAACACCGTTAAACCAGCTCAAGCAAAGCCAGATGCCTCTGTGCGCTACGACTTCGTTAAAGATGTGCGGGGGTTATTGAATGAGATTACGGCGCTAGATGAAACCCTGGGGGTACTTGAAGCCCTGTCTAAGCGCATTGCTAGAACTCTGGGCTTTGAAATCAGGAGCTTTACGGCTCTACTCTCCCCCAAAGCTGATTGGACTCAGGAAGCAAAGGCTGCCATCCTGCCCTTTGCCCAAATTGCGACAGAAGTGCTCCATCGGCTCGGTGGTGACTATGCTGAACTAGCGCAGTTAGTTGAAGGTGATGCCCAAGGGCGTTCCGACTGGATTCAGCCCTTAGAAACTGATTCTGCCTTCCCAGACTTAGACATCCTTACTTTTACGACTGCCCAACTGTTCGAGACTGCTACGGCATCCCCCTTGCCGCCCTTGCAGACTCAAGCAGTGGAAGTAGTGACGATCGTCCTTGCCGTTGAGACCGCAGCGACCGAACCAGTGCTCGATTTGCAACTGTTTGAGTTTGAGGTGGCAACCCTCGAACAGCACCGGGAATGGGCTATTCACAAGCAGCGGCAGCATCGCATTGGGTTGCTGGTGGAGCCGTTGGCAGTTGGGGTTGAGTTGGAGATGGTGCTGCTGCCAGGTGGCACCTTTGTGATGGGGTCGCCAGAAGCGGAGCCGGAACGTAGCGATGCTGAGAGTCCACAACACACTGTCAGCCTTGAAAGCTTTCTGATGGGGCGCTATCCGGTCACACAAGCGCAATGGAGAGCAGTGGCAGCAATGCCACAGATTAACCGAAGCTTGGAGCCTGATCCGTCTCGTTTCAAAGGTGATCAGCGCCCGGTAGAGCAGGTGTCGTGGGAAGAAGCGATCGAGTTTTGCGATCGCCTCGCTGCCCATACTGGGAGATCGTATCGCCTACCGACAGAAGCCGAGTGGGAATATGCCTGTCGTGCTGGCACCACAACCCCTTTTCACTTTGGTGAAACCATGACAACAGACTTGGCGAACTACAACGGCGACTACACTTACACGAATGCTCCTAAAGGAAAGAACCATAGAGAAACCACCCCTGTAGACCAGTTCGGAATTGCCAATGCTTTTGGGTTGTGTGACATGCACGGCAATGTGTGGGAGTGGTGTCAGGATGATTGGCATGATCACTATAAGGGTGCGCCCACCGACGGCAGTGCCTGGTTAAGTGAGAATGAAGAAGCTACTCGTGTGTTACGCGGCGGTGCCTGGGCTAGACATTCCGGGGTCTTGCCGTTCTGCCTCTCGCTTCTACAATACGCCCGACTTCCGCTACTACATTGTCGGTTTTCGTGTGGTTTGTGCTGCCCCGATGACTCTGTAGCCCTTTACTCTTTTGCCCTCTTGCCCTTTTCGCGCGTAGCGCGTCGCATTGTATTTTTACTTTAAGGTCATTCCAGGACTATGGCGATCGCTCAAGACCAAAGCCCCAAACTCACGCTCCAGCGACGGCAACAGACGGTGCAGTTTTTCGTTGAAAGGCTGAGTGATGCGGTTGGTCTTGAGATGATGCAAATTCCCGCAGGCACCTTCCTGATGGGGTCACCAGAGGATGAACTGGAGCGGGTTAGCGCAGAAGGTCCGCAGCACGAAGTCAACATAGCCACCTTTTTTATGGGGAAGTATCCCGTGACTCAGGCGCAATGGAGAGCAGTGGCAGCAATGCCACAGATTAACCGAAGCTTGGAGCCTGATCCGTCTCGTTTCAAAGGTGATCAGCGCCCGGTAGAGCAGGTGTCGTGGGAAGGCGCAGTGGAGTTTTGCGATCGGCTCTCCGCTCATACAGGTCGAGAGTATCGCCTTCCGACTGAAGCGGAGTGGGAGTATGCGTGTCGAGCCGGAACCACCACTCCCTTTCACTTTGGTGAGACGATCACCACCGACCTGGCAAACTATCGCGGCATGGATAAGGAGCAAATGAAGTCGTCAGGCTCGTATGGTCAGGGACCCAAGGGTGAGTATCGAAAGGAAACTACCGCTGTCGATCACTTTGGCATTGCCAATGCTTTTGGGTTGTGTGACATGCACGGCAATGTGTGGGAGTGGTGTCAGGATCATTGGCATGATCACTATAAGGGTGCACCGACCAATGGCAGTGCCTGGTTAACCGAAAATGAAAGTGCAAAGCGTGTCCTACGCGGCGGTGCCTGGCACTACATTCCGAGGTCTTGCCGTTCTGCCTCTCGCATCAACCTTTCGCCCGTCTCCCGCGACGACTCTGTCGGTTTTCGAGTGGTTTGTGCTGCCCCGATGACTCTGTAACCCTTTACTCTTTTGCCCTCTTGCTCTCTCGTTTTCTCTGGCGCTTTGCGCCTAGAAATTTTTACGCAATCTCGACCGCGCAAGGTAGTCAGCGATCGTGGAATCTTAATACTTTCTGAAAGTTCAGCACAGCATACCGGGAGGCTGTTATAAGTAGCGGATTCAAGCCATCCGAGACACCGTGAACGAGCTGCCCCTTATCCAAAAGACCCACGACCTGATTAAGTGGTATGTGCCAATCCTGAATCGGTTGCCGAGGGATCACAAATTTATGCTGGGCGATCGCATTATCGCCGGTCTGTACGACTTGCTGGAAGGTCTCATTCGCGTCCGCTATGCCAAAGAAAAGCTCTCCCGTTTAGCAGACCTCAATACCCAACTCGACCTCCTGCGCCATCAGACCCGCCTCCTGCTAGACTTTCAGCTCCTTTCGGATCAACGTTACGCTTATGTGAGTCAGCACATCAACACGATCGGCACAGACTTAGGTGGCTGGATCAAACAACAGCGGCAGCAGCAACCCGCATGAAGCGCTACGGTCAGCTTTGGTCGCAGGTGGTGGCGTTCGAGAACCTGCTGCAAGCGTCTCGACAGGCTCAGCAAGGCAAGCGCTATCGCCCCAACGTGCTGGCCTTTAACGACAACCTGGATCAAGCACTGCTGCAACTCCAGTCAGAGCTGACGGCACAGACCTATACGCCCGGTGGTTATCGCACCTTCAGGATTCGAGACCCCAAATCGCGTTTGATTTCCGCAGCGCCCTATCGTGACAGGGTGGTGCATCACGCGCTGTGCAACGTCATTGTGCCGCTGATCGATCGCACCTTCATCGCAGACACCTACGCTAATCGGTTGGGCTATGGCACCCACCGTGCCCTGAAGCGCTTCACCTACTTTGCCCGTAAGAGTCGTTACATCTTGCAAGGCGATGTCCGCAAATACTTTCCCAATCTGGATCATGACCTTTTGAAAGCCGCCCTGAGGCAGAAAATCAAATGTCCAGAGACCCTCTGGTTGATCGATCGCATCATTGACGGCAGCAATCCCCAGGGCGAAGACGCAGAGTACTTTCCGGGCGATGACTTGCTGACACCGCTTGAGCGTCGCAAGGGCTTACCCATCGGCAACCTGACCAGCCAGTTCTTTGCCAATGTTTATCTGAATGGCTTTGACCACTTTGTGAAAGAACAGCTCCAAGCCAAGCAGTATTTGCGCTACGTGGATGACTTTTCGCTCTTCTCGGACGATCGCTCTTTTCTCGAGGACGCATGGAGCGCGATCGCAGACTATTTGACGACTCTGCGCCTGAAGCTGCATCCCATCAAAAGTCAACTGTTTGAAACACGCTACGGCGCAAACTTTGTGGGGTTTCGCATCCTGCCAGACCGCATTCGTGTCCGCAGCGACAACCTGAGACGGGCACGGCAGCGGCTCCGGCAACTCCAGCAAGACTACACAACCGGACAAATTTCCCTGGAACACCTCATTCAGCGTCTCCAAAGCTGGGAAGCCCATCTGCTGCACGGTGATACCCATCGACTGCGCCGTCAAATCAGCGATCGCTGGCGCTTTACCCCACCCGCAGCACCACTCTCCGTAAAGATTCCAGCACCACTAGAGCCTGATTGGGAAGTCTAGCGGTATCCTACAAACGGGATTAGTCGGCAAACGCGGCGGTGCCTGGAACAACAATCCGAGGTCTTGCCGTTCTGCCTCTCGCAACAACAATACGCCCGACAACCGCAACAACAATATCGGTTTTCGAGTGGTTTGTGCTGCCCCGAGTACTCTTCAGTGCCAGAACTGGCAGATGAGATATCTGCTGGGAGTGTGAGAAGAGTCCAGACTAGTTCCAGTGATGCTCTTCTTTTGGCTTTTAGCTCTAATAGTGGCATCCGAAAATCAAACCGAGTCAGGTAGCTTGGTAAGCCTTGCTGAAGTGTTGCCTGACTCACCCAATGTAGGGCAGTCTTGCATGGCAGAACTCATCCTTCGTAAAGAACGCAAACAAGCCCGCTACTTTACCGAAAAGCTGGGAGACGGGATTGGGTTAGATATGATTCTGGTTCCGTCTGGCACCTTTGTGATGGGTTCGCCAGAGGATGAACCAGAACGCAACGAAAGCGAGGGACCGCAGCATGAAGTGAGTGTCTCCGGCTTTTTTATGGGACGCTATCCCGTCACTCAGGCACAGTGGCGGTTTGTGGCAGCATTAGCTCCAGAGAAGCGGGACTTAGAACTCAACCCATCCAACTTCAAGGGAGATGATCGTCCGGTTGAGCAGGTGTCCCGGTATGACGCAGTAGAGTTCTGCGATCGGCTGGCGAAGCACACTGGTAGACCGTATCGCTTACCATCCGAAGCTGAGTGGGAATATGCCTGTCGAGCTGATACCACCACACCCTTCTACTTTGGCAAAACCCTGACGACCGAACTGGCAAACTACGACGGCAACTATACCTACGATATCGGGACTCAAGGTGAGGATCGAGAAGGGACTACGACCGTAGACCAGTTTGAAATTGCGAATGCCTTTGGGTTATGTGATATGCACGGGAATGTGTGGGAGTGGTGTCAGGATCATTGGCATGATCACTATAAGGGTGCACCGACCAATGGCAGTGCCTGGTTAAGTGAAGACGAGAATGCAAACCGAGTGTTACGCGGCGGTGCCTGGAACATCCCTCCGAGGTCTTGCCGTTCTGCCTCTCGCCGCACCTATACGCCCGCCTCCCGCTACCTCAATATCGGTTTTCGAGTGGTTTGTGCTGCCCCGAGGACTCTGTAGCCCTTTACTCTTTTGCCCTCTTGCTCTTTGCGCGCGAAGCGCGTCGCATTGCACCGCTCTTTTGAAGCCTTGCACAACGTTTGCGCCGCATGGAATAAGTTGATTCTCAACCAGCTTTTGCCACAGAGATGGCGGGTGAGTTTTTAGGAGTGGCAAGTAAAAAAATACAAACGTTTGCAGAAAAATGAGAGAGCCAGAGAGCTGAGACAAGAAGCCACAAACACTTTCCCACAGGCAGAGCTTCCTCTATCCTTTTTCAGTCCCACACGCCTCGTTTTTTCAGTCCCGTGCGCCGTCCCTGCTCTTGACGTTGGGGTCTGGAGAGTAACGGAACAGTCAACCGACTTAAGGCTGTGCGTCTGCCTTTGATGCCGATGCTACGCTCCATCGCCTCCCCCCTGTTGAGCGATCGCCAAACTGTAAACGCCTTCATGTCGGACTGCCCCTTTGACCAACGCTCCTTCTAGCAATGATATTTAGCTAATATCATCACTCGCACTACAATCGCACTACATTCGGGAGTGAGAGTCATAGCGAACCGCCACCCGGCTCTAACGCCCTCTCTGCAAGGGTCTCAGGGATTGTCAGCGTCTCCAAGTGGAGTAAATGCCTGGGCTTATGACCCACCGCCAGTCCCTAAAACTGTCGTACTAACCGCCGCAAGTCCTGAAGTTGAGCCTTGATCCGTTTCTCGATTGGTCGCTCTAAGTCACAAACCAGCACGGTGCCGTTCAGCTCAGACAGTGGGCGTGTGAACGTGTTGATGCCTACCTGGTTGAGCGTTTGGGTGGCACTGCGCTTGCTGAAGTCCAGACTGTAATACTCACAGCGGGTTTCGTCCAGCAGCAGGTCGAGCATGGGCGTGATGGGGTCGTCGTCGTCGCAGAAGTGGGGCGGGGACTCTGGTGGCAGGATCGCCCGCAAGGACCCCAGTGCCGTTCTGATCGGCAGTGGCAGTGCTAAGTTGTTGAGATTGGGGTTTGAGGAGCAGTGGAACGGTAAAGGCACTTAAGCATCCTCAATTTGCCAATCTCAACCGCCTTAAGCACTAAGAATAAAGCCTTACAGCCTGTTGACATGCCCCATTAATCAAAGGCAATAGCCGAATCACTATTAGGTGGATACTCATTGCACAAACGTCCGTTTGTGCAATGATCCGAATCTCACCAGAAAGATCGGTGTTGCCTGTTGCATAAACGTATTGCACTAGGTCATCAATTGGCAACAGGTTTATGCAACCCAGCCCATAGGTTGCACACGCCGTTTACCTTAAGCTCAAGATACTGTGGGGTGCTTGCCTGCGCTCAGGTTTTTGTGACTGCAATGGAATCTGAGCCTTAAGTGCCTTTACCGTTCCACTGCTCCCCAAACCCCATCCACGTTGCATCAATCTGTAAAATTGAGATTGTGTGATAAGGCAACTGGAGTGGAAGCGCAACCCGATTGCTTCGAGATAAATTGTGGTGGGTCATTTCTGCTCACCTCAATTCGTGAGCGCTAGAGACATTACGGCAACACGACACAATGGATTTAAAGAACGGCAAGCTGCTTCAGCGATCGCTCGTCAGAGTTGTGCTTACGATCGCTTTATTCGTCATGACGAGCTGTAATCTGGCATCCTCTCCACCCCTTCCAGAACGTTCTCCCAACCTCCCATCCCCAACACCCAGCACCCTTCCTCCAGCATCTCTGGTAAACCAGCCACCGCAAGTCAATTCCACACGCTTGTTTGAGTATATCGAAGCGTTGAACTTTGAGCGCTTTGAAAGCAGCGATCGCGATCGTGCCCGTCGCTATCTGGTGCAAACGCTGACAGACTTTGGCTGGAAACCACAACTGCAAGTCTTTGAGGGGGGCGTGAATGTTGTTGCTCAACGTCCCGGTATGGCGGCTGACGCGGACGCGATTTTAGTCAGCGCTCACTACGACACGGTAAACGGATCGCCGGGTGCGGATGACAATGGCAGCGCGATCGCGGCGACACTGGAAGTGGCTCGTCTATTGGGTTCTCGTGCCACTCAGCGTCCTTTATGGCTGGCTTTTTTCGATCGTGAAGAGACTGGTTTACTGGGCAGTCTCAATTTCACGTCGCGTCCTGAAAATTTAGTGAACCTGGCTGGCGTAGTGAATCTCGAAATGATGGGCTATGCCTGCTATACAGCGGGATGTCAAAAGTATCCTGAAGGCTTACCTGTGAAATTGCTGAGCGATCGGGGTGATTTTCTCGGAGTCATTGGCGATCAGGAGCATTTACCGCTGCTGAATGCTTTTCAGGCGGCAATCACAACGCAACCGACACAAGCCAAGCTGCCAGACGTGATTACAGTGCCGATTCCCCTCAAGGGCTTACTAACTCCAGATGTGTTGCGGAGTGACCATGCACCCTTTTGGGCAAGAAACATTGGCGCAGTGATGGTTGGCGATACGGCAAACTTCCGCAATCCCCATTATACCAATTCCTCAAGGTAGGGCTACAGATGCTATAAAGTAGCTATTGGGTTCAAGCAGCATTTATGGCAGGCGTTTACAAACTCGATATCACCGAAACGGAAGCAGACCTAAAACAACGGCTCAGAAGCCAAAAGACCGCTTCTGACAAAGAACGTATTCAACTGCTTTATCTGCTTAAAACTGGTCAAGCCACCACGGTGCAGTCTGCGGCGACCCTGCTCGGTCGGCATCGCGTCACTGTACAGGAGTGGCTCCGCCTCTATCGCACCGGCGGTCTGACAGCCATGCTCACCCATACGCCCCGTACGGGGCGACGGCAGAGCATTCCCCAGTGGGCACAGGCGGCGCTCAACCAACGGTTGCACCAAAATGAGGGCTTCAACAGCTACGGCGAGATTTGCCAGTGGCTAGAGACGCAACTCGGCATCACTGCCCCTTATAAAACGGTGCATCAGTTGGTGCATTACCGCCTCAAAGCCGCGCCTAAAGTTGCTAGACCCGTGAGTACAGAGACCACAGCGGTCAAAGTAGAGGCATATAAAAAAACTCGCTGAGAACCTGGCGATGCTGGCTTGGTATGCCGTAGCCGTGCTGGGACTGAGCGGACAAGTACGCTTCTTCTGCCAGGATGAGACGCGCCTTGGGCTCAAAACTATCAGTGGGCGCAAGATCACGGCCAAAGGCATCAAGCCCAAAGGTAAGGTGCAGTGGCAGTTCAAGGCCACCTATCTGTATGGGGTGGTGGAACCGAGCACGGGCGAGCACTTCTTCTATGAGTTCACTCATCTCAACAGCGATTGCTTCCAAGTGTTCTTGAACTTAGTGAGTGAGCGCTACAAGGACAGCATTGTGATCATGCAAGTCGATCAAGCGGGGGCACACCGCGCCAAACGCTTGCAGACTCCGCCCAATATCATCTTGCTGTTTCAACCGTCCCACTCACCAGAAACGAATCCCATTGAGCGTGTGTGGCAGCATTTCAAATTAGGGTTGCGCTGGCAGTTGCCGAAGAACCTCGATGCGTTGCGGTTGTTGATGCGAGCGAGGTTAGAAGTGATGACTAAGGAAGTCATTGCTTCCCTTGTCGGATGGCACTCTATTTTAGAGGCACTATCTGTAGCTGGTCTTTAGAGAATTGGTATAACACTATTCTAGAGAGCAAGCTGAAGCAAAGTTGTTAGGGAAAGAAAGATTTGACAGCACTTAATATTGGGCTTGTCGAATAACAACGAACATACGATCGTCGTTCGTTAATGGTTCAGGCATCAAAGCGCAGCGCTTGCCCACGTACAGTTGAGTTGATAGTGCCGCGATCGTAGACCACCTGACTACCCACAAGGGTCACCACTGGAAAGCCTGTGAGACTCCAGCCTTCAAAGGGACTCCACTTGCATTTGGTTTGTAGCTCCTCGCGCAACACGGGGCGGTAGGTATCCAGGTCAACCAGCACCAGATCAGCATCATAACCAGGAGCGATCGCGCCCTGCTTCGGCATCCGATACGCCCGTTCTGTAATCCGTGCCTGGTTTTCGGCATGGACGGCAATCAGGCGATCGCCATAGGCAAAGATTTTTTCTAGCCCCTACTCATCATCGTTCAGCAAAGGACCATGCATCGACCCCATAAAAAGCTTGATGCCCGGAGTGGGGTCCGCTTCAAGCAAATCGGGCAGCACCTCTGGCGTTGCACCAATAAGAAAGCCGTAGTTCACCAACGCTTTCTGAGCTGCGAGTTGCAGTTTGCTGTCCAGCGTTGCCTGCGTCGTGGTCAGTGGCTTCGTGTTGGGCATTTCTAAAAAGGAGGTCACGCCGCCTTTTGCACAGGCACAGCTAGCAGTGAACCGATCTTCCTTGTATTCCAGCCCTGGATCGCGGAAGTATACCTGCGGATCGATGACTCCTGGCAACAAAGTCAAGCCCTGTGCGTCAATCTCTTTAACGGCATCATTCGTAGAAACGGGTGGCTGTGTGTCTGCATCATGGGCATTAATGACCTGGACGATCGTGCCTCCTTGTCTTTGCACATCGCCATTCATAAAGTCGCCATCAGGCAGTAAGATGCGGGCGTTGCGGATCAGAAGCGAAGCATTGGCTACCATGCTAGTCCCAGTGATTTGTTTACAGCGGAGTCGTTCAAGACGGAAAAATCACCGCCATAATGAGCTAGATGCCAAAATAAGCGATGAGATGGTTTACAGTTGCATTTATATTGTGATGGATTAACGACACTGCCTGTACTGCACGGCAAGTACTAGATGCCATAACAAGTCAGCGACTCTTTTGCTCACATTTTTGACTCTTCAACATTTAATTCTCTATGACACGAGTAGACAGCAAAGTATCGGACGAAAAGCCACCTCAGAAAACCACTGAGAACCCCTGGTTGGAGGGACTCAAAACGATCGGACTGAGTGCTGTGCTAGCATTTGGCATTCGGACGTTTGTGGCAGAGGCGCGGTATATTCCCTCTGGCTCGATGTTGCCGACGCTGCAAATTAACGATCGCCTCATTGTCGATAAGCTAGGCTATCACTTCAAAGATCCCCAACGGGGCGATGTCGTAGTGTTTTCGCCGACCGATACGCTAGAGAAGCAAAATTTTCACGATGCCTTTATTAAGCGTGTCGTTGGCTTGCCAGGTGACAAGGTTGAAGTTAAGGGTGGGCGGGTGTTCATCAACGATCAGCCCCTAAGAGAGAACTATATTGCCGAAGATGCTCAGTATCAGTATGGTCCTGTGACAGTGCCCCAGGATGCTTATCTAGTGCTAGGTGACAACCGCAACAATAGCTACGACAGCCATTATTGGGGCTTTGTCCCCCGCGATCGCATCATCGGTCGAGCGATCGTTCGCTTTTGGCCCATGAACCGTTTGGGCGAAATCACACCCGAACCCAACTATCAGTAAGGCTAAAGGCTAAAGGCTAAAAAATTTAGCCTTTATACGTTCCGTTAGCTTTTTCCTACCCAGGTTCTCACCACCCGTCCAGTGATGTCTTGCTGGAGCCAGGGTGTGTTTGCAGATAGTGATTGAAGCGATCGTGCGTCTACCGTCCAAACCTGCTGCGGGTCGAAGAGCGTTAGTTCAGCAGGCTGACCGGGGGCGATCGTGGCCGCTTGTTGCTGTAAGCACAGGGCTGGACGGCTGCTGAGACTACGCCACAGATCCAGTGCTGTCCATTTGCCCGTAGCAACCAACGCCTGCCAGAGTAGCGGCAATGCCAGCTCTAGCCCGATCGCGCCAGGAGGCGCTTCAGCAAAGGCAACGGTTTTTTCTTCGTAGGTGTAAGGAGTGTGATCGATGGCGATCGCGTCGATGGTGCCGCTTTGTACGCCTTGAATCAGCGCGTCTTGATCGTCAGCGTTGCCGAGCGGTGGTGCAAGGTTTAGGTTTGGGTCGTAGCTGCCGATCGCCTCACTGTTGAGCAGCAGATGCATCCAGGTCGTGCTGGCAGTGATGGGCAATCCCCGCGCCTTGGCTGCCTCAACGAGCGCCACACCGCGCGCGGTCGAAAGGCGCATCAGGTGAACGGGCGTGCCAGTGGGCTCAATACATTCCAAAAGTGCTGCTAAAGCGGTCGTTTCAGCGATCGTGGGAATCCCCGGCAAGCCAAAACGTAGCGCTGCCTGCCCTTCGCGCATGACCCCGTTACCGCTCAAGGCTGGATCAGAAGCCCAAAGCGCGATCGGTTTGGCGATCGGCTGCAAATATTCCAGCAGGCGACGCACCAGCAATAAACTCGTGAACGATCGACCATCCGCAAAGCCCACAATTTCTGTTGTTGCCAGTTCACCTAACTCGGTCATTTGTTGTCCCTGTACACCCAGGGTTAGTGCGCCCCAGCAGTAGAGGTGGGGTAGGAAGAAGTTTTGAGTTTTGAGTTCTGAGTTCTGAGTTGCTTCCCCTGCTTCTCTCACGCCTCTTGCCTTATCTTGCACCCAGGCAACGCTACTTGGATTGTCGATCGTGGGCTTGGTATCTGGCAGGATGGCGATACGGGTAAAGCCCCCCGCACTGGCAGCTTGCAAGAGGGATTGCAGCGTCTCACGTTCCTCAAAACCAGGTTCGCCAGAGTGGCTGTAAAGGTCAACTAAACCAGTGCCCAGCACCAAACCACGGCAATCCAGCACCTCGGCTGCGTCCGCACTGTCTGCGATCGCAGCACCCATCGCCTGCACAATGCCATCTGCAATGAGCACATTCGTAACGCGATCGGTGTTGGAAACGGGATCAATGACTCGTACTTGTTGAAGTAGTTTGCTGGACATAGGGGAGAGGAGTGAGGGGGTGAGAAAGTATGAAGGCTAAAGGATGAAGTCTAAAAATGCTGCTTTTAGCCTTTAGCCTTTGGTCTTATGTCCAACAACTAACAGCTAACAACTAACAACTGCTTTTAGCCTTTAGCCTTTAGCCTTTAGCCTTTAGCCTTTAGCCTTTATCTTTTACCTCCTCTAAAGCGCTCCTGCTGCTGTCTGGTCTAAAATGCCGTCGGACAGATGAACGGTGATATTCATCGCCATCAGCACAGGCTGAATGTCCGTTGTCGCGGCATAATCGATGACGCTGACCGCGCCGTTGCCTTGCTTGAAGTTCCAGAAATGCTCTGGACCCAGACCCAGGACGTAGCAGAGAATCGCTTTGTTTACAGCATCGTGGGCAACGACAAGGGTGGTGCCGGGTTCGGGTCTACTGGCAGCCGTTTGCACAATTTGATCCCAGGCTGCGATCGTCCGCTTCCACACTTGCTGGAGGTTTTCACCTTCCGGCATCTGCACCGTTTCGGGCGATCGTTGCCATTGGTGCAGTGTACCGGGATACCCCGCCTCAATTTCTGCTTCTAGCTTGCCTTCCCATAGCCCGTGGCTGATTTCTTTCAAGTCAGCCTCTAGTTCCAGCGACACATCGGGATGGTGTTGCAGAATGACCTCAGCCGTTTCTTTAGGGCGTAGCATCGGGCTACTAACGGCATAGTGAATGGGGATCGCCTTTAGGAATGCCGCCGCTCGTTGGGATTGTGCCCGTCCATTCTCGTTTAGCGGTACGTCGATCTGACCCTGAAAACGCTTTTGGCGGTTCCAATCCGTCTCACCGTGACGCACCAGCAAAAAGCGCGCTCCTTGCTGCCCAGATTTCGGTTTTGGCAACGGTTCGCCCAGGTGAGCCGTCAAGTTAAGCGACTCGATTTGCACCGCGTCTCCAAACCCACCAGCGAAGTTCAAAACGCTGATGCCGCAGTTCGATTGATGCACTGCCTGGTAGCGATCGCTCGGCAGACCGATCGCCGTACTAATCAACGCCCGATTGATGCCGCTATGTGCCACCAGGAGAACAGTTTGCCCTTCATGGCGCGGTAAAAGCTCCCGCCAAAACGCTTCGGCTTGCTCAAACAGCGCTGGCACCGGGTAATACTCTGCCGCACCATCCGCATCAGGCGCAGCCATCTTTAACTTGTGGGGTTGCCTTTGCCAGTTGCGATAGCCCTCAGGGTCTTGCTCGGCAATCTCGCTAAACAGCCTGCCTTCCCACTCGGTCAGGTTGATTTCCTTCAAGCTATCAGTGATTTGCAGCGGTGCAACAGGCGGCGTTTTAAGACGAGACAAAATGCGATCGGCGGTATCTTTTGCTCGTCGCAGAGGGCTGCTATACACCGCATCAAAAGACAGATCGCTGAGGGCTACACCAACTTGATCCGCCGATCGCTGCCCTGCCTCTGTGAGGGTCGATTTATCACCGTGACCCTGAACACGTCGTTCAACGTTAAAGCTACTCTCGCCGTGACGAACGAGGATGATGCGGGTAGTCAGAACTTTGTCCTCCAGTGAGTAGATGTGAGGTGTGAGATGTGAGGTGTGAGAAGGCAGAGGGAAAGCGTTAGAAGGTAAAAGGTAAAAGTAGGGACAAGCCTAAAGGCTAAAACTCAAAACTACCCCTCACTCCTCACTCCTCACTCCTCTCCCTTCTCTCCTGAAGAATTTTACCCCGTCTTGCGTACAGCCTTTGCCTATCTAGGCGACAATCGTTCTACAGGATCTGTGATCCTTATTTGACAGTGCAAAGTTTAGTGCAAAAGTAGTTTCTACCGTTTTCGGCTGACAGTGAACGGCTAATCGTTACGTGGGAGAGTGCATGACAATTAAGCGGATCGTTCTGGTGATCTTGACGGTGTTGGCGATCGCCCTCATTGGTCAAGATCTGCTGGCAAGCTGGAGTCAACCCCAGTTCCAAAGTCGGTTGGAGCTGTACCAAACCAATCTGGTGCTACAGTCGACCGAGTGGCAGGGTGACGATCCGGGCTTGGTGTCGGTTCGCAAGGGCATCATCGGCGCTGAACCGATTAAGGGAGCCACAAAGCAATACCAAGAGCTTCGCCAATCGGCTCAGAAAAACCTGGAACGGACTCAGCTTTTGTTGGCTTCTCCGACTGCCGATCCCTCCTTGAAGGTATCGACACCCAAACTAGAGCGCTTGCTTACCGAACTCGATCTCAGGCTGGGTGTCCTTCAGGTGCAGCAGGGGCAGGTTGCTACGGCACAAAAAACCTGGGCAGGCGTCATCCAGCCAACAAACGGAAACGCTAACCTTGAACCACTGAGCAAAACGGCTGGTGTGCTGGCAGGTCTTTGGAGCGATCCACCCCGGTTGTTTCCGGATGCAGAACAAACGCTGAAGCAAAATCTGGATAGCTGGTTTCGCTATCGATCGCTCGCCCAACTGTATCAACTACAGCAACGCCAGGATGCACTGACCGACCTGCAAGCCGCGCAACAGACTACAGCCGAACGGGCGCTCACTAATTTGGCGATCGTTGGTGGCATTCCTACTATCAGCGGTTTGCTTGGCATCGGTATTCTGCTCTTTCTGTTGGGGCAGTGGGTGGTCCGGCGGAAGCAGTCTCTCCTTGCGCCAGATAGCATTGTTGGCTGGACGGTGCCCTGGGATGGTGAAATCGTCTGGCAGGTGTTGATCTTCGGCTTCTTTCTGGTGGGGCAAATCCTGCTACCGCTAGGGCTTGGCGTGTTTCAGCAAGCAGTAGGCTTCAATCCAGCGACCTTGAGCGAACGCGCCAGAGCGTTTTACATCCTGGTGAATTATTTGCTGTTGGCGGCTGGCGGCTTGGTTGTACTGTATGTCTCGATTCGGGCATTCTTACCGCTACCCGACGGTTGGTTTCAGGTCAGACTGCGGAGTCGGTGGTTCCTTTGGGGGATGGGTGGCTATTTCGCAGCGCTCCCGCTGGTGATTCTCATCTCGCTAGTTAACCAAAAAATTTGGCAGGGGCAGGGCGGCAGTAATCCTATTTTGCCGATCGCCCTGGAAGGTAAAGATCAGGGTGCCTTTGCAATCTTTTGCGTCACCGCCGCGATCGCTGCTCCCATTTTTGAAGAAATTTTGTTTCGAGGCTTCTTGCTGCCGTCCCTCACTCGTTATATGCCTGTTTGGGGCGCGATCGTCTTGAGTAGCTTCATCTTTGCTCTCGCGCACCTTAGCCTCTCGGAAGTGCTGCCGCTGATGACATTAGGAATTGTGCTGGGCTTTGTCTACTCGCGATCGCGCAACCTCCTCGCCTCTATGCTGCTACACAGCTTGTGGAACAGCGGCACCCTGCTCAGCCTCTTTGTCTTGGGCAGCAGTACCCAATAGCAGTCAGCACTGTCAACGACTGAGGCAAGATAAATTTTTGTTACTTAAAATTCTCTCACTGTCGTTTGCAGAGAGGCTAAGGGATGAATAGGGGCAGATTATTACAGTAATTGCCTGAAACGAGAGCATCAATCTTGCATTTTGGAGAGAACGACGATGGAAAGTTATGGGTCAACGGGGCTAGACGGCTTACTTCAGAAAAGCTACACAGTCAAAATAGGGGACTACATTAGCAGCGGCTGGGAAACATTCAAGAAAAATCCGGGTGGGTTCGTAGGGTTCACGCTGGTGGTTGCCTTGATTAACGTTGCGATCGCCAAAATTAACCAATCTGCCGCTCCTGTTGGTACACTCATCAGCGTCTTAATTTCTGGCCCTTTAAATGCAGGCTTCTTACTTGTGGCATTTAAGCTTTTGAGAAATCGCGCCACCACGTTTGGTGATTTCTTTAGGGGGTTTAATAACTTCTTGCCGCTTTTCCTGGTCAGCCTTGTTTCTAGCGTGATGATTGGCATTGGGTTTGTACTGCTTCTCATTCCTGGGATTTACCTGGCAGTCGCCTACACCTTTGCGCTGCCCTTAGTGCTTGAAAAGAAGATGAACTTCTGGGATGGGATGGAGTTGAGCCGCAAGCTAATTTCCAAAAATTGGTTCTCTTTCTTTGGCTTTGCTTTTGTGTTGGTGTTAGTCAATTTAGCAGGTGGATTACTGCTAGGTGTTGGTCTGCTGGTGACGATTCCGCTCAGTGTTTGCGCGATCGCGGCTGCCTATGCCGATATCGTGGGCTTACCCGCTTCTACTTCGGATTTTTAGGAGTAGGACTGTCACCGAAGCGCCTTTGCTAGTCAGATTTGCTTAAAGAAAGTGGATAGTTTTTGTCCAATCGCCTTCTACTTCATTTACGCTCAAGAGAGAATCCCGTAGATGCTTGTGGAAGGTTTTTCCTTTGGTTTTAGACGCAACGAAACTCACGCTGCCCCAGGTCGATCGCACCACTGAGGCGATCACGGCACCATCTCTAGAAATTGCCATCCTGGATGTGTCTGGGATGAAGTGTGCTGGCTGTGTTCGAGACGTTGAGAACGAACTGAAACAATGTCAGGGTGTGGCGGCGGCAACAGTCAACCTGGCGATCGAAGTAGCAACGGTTGAATACGAGAGCGGTACGCTCCAGCCCTCTACTTTAGCGACCACGTTAACCGAGGCAGGGTTTCCGTCTCAGCTTCGACTGTCGGACAGTACGCTTGATCCTGCCGATCCCCAGAACGGCGATCGCCTTGATTTTCAGGCACAGCGGCAGATGGAGTCGCAGCGACAGCTTTGGCGGTTAGCGATGGCGATCGCTCTGTTGCTGCTGTCAGGTATCGGGCATCTCAACCAATTGGGTCAGTTGAATCTGCCTGGTTTGTCTACCCTCGGCTTCACTAACATTTGGTTCCATTGTGGGCTGGCAACAGTCGCGCTACTGATACCCGGGCGATCGATGCTGATCGACGGTTGGCGGGGGCTGCGACGTAATGCCCCCAACATGAATACACTCGTCAGCATGGGTACGCTGACTGCCTATATCACCAGCCTGGTGGCGCTACTGGTGCCCCAACTCGGCTGGGAATGCTTTTTTGATGAGCCTGTCATGCTGGTTGGCTTTATCTTGTTAGGTCGCACACTCGAACAACAAGCCAGAAATCGTGCTGCCAGTGCGTTTCAATCCTTACTTGCTCTTCAGCCAAAGGTGGCACGATTGATGAAGGGGCGGAGTGAGGAAGAGAGAGGAGAGAGGAGAGAGGAGAGAGGGGAGCCAGCCAAAACTCAAAACTCAAAACTCAAAACTCAAAACTCTCTTGCTCTCCTCACCTCAGACTTCATCGAAATTCCTGCCGATCGGGTTCGTCTGGGTGAATGGCTGCAAGTGCTACCAGGGGACAAAGTGCCTGTGGATGGCGAAGTGGTGATTGGGCAGACCACTGTGGATGAGTCGATGCTGACGGGCGAGGCAATCCCCGTTCTAAAACAGCCTGGAGACTTGGTGGCAGCAGGGACACTGAACCAGACAGGCATGATCGCCCTGCGTGCAACTCGTACAGGTAAGGAAACGACCCTGGCACAGATTATTGCGCTGGTCGAAGCTGCCCAAACCCGTAAAGCCCCCATCCAAAACCTGGCAGATACGGTTGCGGGCTATTTTACCTACGGCGTGATGACGATCGCCTTCCTCACATTCTTGTTCTGGTATCTCGTCGGTAGCCACCTCTGGGGTGACGCTCTGATGCCGATCGGGCAACACGCCATGAGTGCTGGACACGCCATGTCGCACTCCTCACTCCTTACCCCTCACGCCTCACCCTTCGTTCTCAGCCTCAAACTGGCGATCGCCGTTCTTGTGATCGCCTGCCCCTGCGCCCTGGGACTTGCTACACCGACCGCCATCCTTGTTGGCTCTGGCATCGGGGCTGAACGCGGTCTTCTCATCCGTGGGGGCGATGTACTGGAGCGCGTCCATCACCTTGACACCATAATCTTCGACAAAACCGGTACGCTTACCACTGGCAAACCGATTGTCACAGACTGTATGGTGCTGGAAAGCCGTCAGCCGTCAGCCGTCAACGGTCAGCTCCTAGCTCCCAGTAATGCCTTCCCTTCTGTTGCTTCACAACAGCAAGCCTCATTCCCCCCACCTGCCTCCTCACTCCTCACCCCTCACCCCTCACCCCTCACCCCTCACACGCTTCTTCAACTCGCTGCTAGTGTAGAAAGCGGCACACGCCATCCTTTAGCGATCGCCATTCAGCAGCAGGCTCAGCAAACGTCACTGGAGCTTTTACCCGCAAGAGCGTTCTTGACGGCACCGGGCTTAGGTGTAGCCGCGATCGTCACGCTGTCAGCAACAAGGGTGGAAGTTCCAGTGGCGATCGGCACTCAAGCGTGGTTGGCACAGCAGGGTGTCACCGTTGACGAGGCTGCTAAAACAGCGGCTCAGAGCTTGCTTCAAGCTGGAAAGACAGTTGTTTATGTGGCTGTAGACGGCACCCTGGCAGGACTCATTGCTGTCACCGATACACTCAGACCGGATGCGATCGAAACCGTCACTGCACTCAAGGCAATGGGTCTAACAGTCATGCTATTAACGGGGGATCAGTTAGATTCGGCACGCGCGATCGCCCAACCGCTAGCGCTTAACCCCGATCACATCTTGGCGGGTGTGCTGCCAGAAGGCAAAGCTCAGGCGATCGCGGCGTTGCAGGCACAGGGGCACAAAATTGCGATGGTCGGTGATGGCATTAACGATTCGCCCGCCCTGACTCAGGCTGATGTCGGTATTGCCTTACATTCGGGTACTGATGTTGCAGTAGAAACGGCAGGTATTGTTCTCATGCGCGATCGCCTGACCGATGTGGTTGAGTCCATACGTCTAAGTCACGCAACCTTTAATAAAATCCGCCAAAATCTCTTCTGGGCATTTGCTTACAATGTTTTAGGAATCCCTCTAGCTGCCGGATTACTGCTGCCAACTGCAGGTCTTTTATTAAGCCCTGCCGCCGCAGGCGCTATGATGGCTCTTAGTTCCGTTAGTGTCGTGTCCAACTCCCTGTTGTTGTATCTCACCTTTCCTAAATCGAACCGTGCTGCAAACGCCAAGTAGCTCCCTGTAGCTATCGGTCAAACTTGTTTTTTGCACTGTCTGTATCAGGACTGTACGTGTCAAGTAAACCAACAGCCTCTTAGGGTCTCATGTCTTCAGAATCTTACCAATGTCACTTGCTGATTGTTGAAGATGACAACGGACGGCGCAGTATTGTGCTAGACAACTCCGAATATTCCATTGGTCGAGATCCAACCTGCGACATCTGCCTTGATTCTCTCTTTGTCTCTCGTCGTCATGCAACGCTTTTGCGTCTCCCAAATGGCGATGGCACTGTGAGCTATCGCATTGTTGATGGCGACCTTGAAGGCAGACGAAGTGCCAACGGGTTTTTGATCAATGGCTATCGTCTTCGGACTCATAGCTTACAAAACGAAGACGAAGTTGTGTTCGGGCTACAGGTACGTGCCATTTACTACCTGTGTCAGCGCGATACAGTTGTGACGATGCCAGCCGATGAATTTGACATCACCCTGATTAGCCCAGGAATGATGGGTGAAGAGGATGATGCCTCTGAGCGCAAACGCCAAGTGTCAAACCTCCTGAACTCTTGGCAACAGCAACAGCGCCGATCAGTCTTAAAGCTTAAGCGCAAGCGATCAGATCAGTGATTTCATCTAAATCTTTCAATAGTTTAAGGCATAGTCAAGGAAGGAGATGTGGGGGCGTTACCCCTACCCAGGGCTTTTACCATTGCCTTTTTGGTTGGGCATAATTTAATCAGTAGCAACTTTAGGCTGTGTTCTGCAACAGGCGCTATGATGGCAAAGTAGTTATCTTTACTTTGTAACAAGTTACTTTTTGTCTTCCCTTGCTGAAGTTTGGCTGAGAATGTAGTGAGCTAGTTTAGAAAGCTCAGGCACTCTACCTGGTCAGCGCTTACCTTATCACTTCATGTATTGTTCCATGCCTTCAGAACCGCATCAAAATCATTTGCTGATTATTGAAGATGACAAGGGACGGCGCGAATTTGTCCTTGATGGTCCTGTTTATTCGATCGGGAGAGACGCAAAATGCGATGTGCGGCTCGTTTCGCAGTTTGTCTCTCGCCGTCATGCAACCTTAGTACAGCTCCTCAATGATAACGGCGCCTACTACTACCGCATTGTGGATGGCAATCTCAAAGGCAAATCGAGTGCTAATGGTCTGATGATCAACGGGCGCAAGCTTCAGGCACACGATTTGAAAAATGAAGATGAGGTTGTGTTTGGACCACAAGTACGCGCTATCTATTACTCACTCAAGCGCGAAGCCATTATGACGGTGCCGCCAGACGAATTTGACATTACATTGATTAGCCCTAACATGGTAGGCGACCCAGAGGATTAGGTTAGTTCGATCGTGATGATGTAGACAGCCTCAAACGCCGGAATTTACAGCGCTAGTGTGATGATGGCGTTCGATCGCCGTTAACCGAAAGTTGCTGGAGGGCACAAACGTAATACCGCGACGTTCTGGTATAACACTTCCTTGCGTAGTGGCCGTTAAGTCATAGCACGAGAGGACGGTTGCCAGCACTAGCTTCATTTCGTACAGTGAAAAGGCTGCGCCAATGCAGCTTCGTGAGCCGCCGCCAAAGGGCAAAAACTCATAAGGCGAAAATTTTTGCTGCAAAAAGCGGTCTGGCTGAAATTGCTCTGGGGCAGGATAAGTTTGAGAGCGCCGATGCGCCAGGTAAATGCAGGGAATCAGGATGGCTCCTGGGTCAAACGTATAGTCCCCAATCTGCACGGGTTCTTTGACTTTGCGGGGTTGAGAGATGAGGGCGATCGGGTAGATCCGCAGCGACTCTTTGCAGACAGCAGTTAAGTAGGGTAACTGAGCAAGGCGATCGGGATCGGGTTCAGTGCCTAACGTCTCCAACTCTTGCCGCAGTTGTGCCAACACTGACGGTTTTTCATGCACCCAGTAAAACGCCCAGGAGAGCGCCGAGGCAGTCGTTTCATGCCCCAACAGCAAAAGGGTCATTAGCTGATCGCGTAGTTCTTCATCGCTCATCGATTGACCCGCTTCATCTTGAGCCGACAGTAAGAGCGTCAAAACATCAGAACGATCGGGGTCAAACTGAGCGCGCCGCTGGCGGATTTCGGCATAAATGAGCTTGTCAATCTGATACTGCTGCTTGAGAAACGCGCCCCACGGACTCCAACGACCCAAATTTTGTTGCAGCACCGGGAAGAAAAACTGACTGGAATACAGCGGTGATGTAACGGCTTCTAGCAGTCCGTTGAGCAAATGTTTGAGTTGATAGTAGCGCGGACCGGGAGTCATACCAAAAACGACTCGCAAAATGACCTGAAGTGAGATTTCAGACGTAGATTCTCGAATGGAGAAGGGTTGATCTAACGTCCAGTCTGCAATCACCTGACGAGTCAGATCGCAAATGAGTTGACCATAGGTTCGCATTCGATCGCCATGTAGCGGGGGCATCAAAAGCTGTCGCTGTCGCTGGTGCCGCTCGCCATCTAGCATGATGAGAGAACGATCGCCCGTCAACGGTCGAAACACATGGGTCACTTTACCTAACTCAAACTGACCTGCCGGAGCGGTAAAGATTTGCGCGATCGCCGCTGGATCGCCAAAAAAGACAACGGGCGGCGACTGGATGCCCAAAACCCGCGTTGTAAAGGCATCACCATGGCGCTGGGCACACTGCTCTAAAAAGTCGATCGGCTGGGCGACTAGCGACAGCGTTTGTAGTAGCGCAGGCGTATGTGGACCAGTTGGTAAAAGGCTCAAACTCATTGCGGTCAAAGGTAGAAGGCAAAAATGGGCTATCAGTTTCACTACACGCTACACGGGCATCGTGATCTACCAGTCGTGTTGTTTCTACATGGCTTTATGGGCAGCAGCGTTGATTTTGACACAGTGATGACTTGTCTAGCCAATCAGTTTTGCTGCCTCGCAGTTGATTTGCCTGGTCACGGTAACACGATCGTAGAGGGCGAAGAAATGCTTTATATGATGCCGCAGACGGCTCACGCGATCGTCACCCTGCTTGAGCAACTGCACATCCCTCACTGCTCACTGGTCGGTTATTCCATGGGCGGACGGTTAGCACTGTATCTAGCGCTTCACTTTCCCCAACGCTTTCAGAAGGTGGTGCTAGAGTCAGCCTCCCCTGGTTTGCGAACAGAAGCCGAACGGTCTGCACGGTTGGAGCACGATCGCGCATTAGCTGACCAGATCGAAGCCGCGTTTCCGTCCTTTCTATCCTACTGGTACAGTCAGCCCTTATTCCATGCCCTCCGTCACCATCCCATTTTTGTGCAGGTGCAAGAGCGGCGATCGCGCAATCATCCTGCGGCTCTAGCACGAGCTTTGCGCTGCCTCAGCACTGGGTTACAGCCATCCTTATGGGAACGCTTACCGCACCATACACAACCCCTGCTGCTGCTAGTTGGAGCAGACGATCGTAAATTTTGCACAATCAATCAAGCGATGGCTAACTGTTGCCCTACCGCCCAACTTAAAATTATTCCCGCTTGCGGTCACGTCCTCCACCTCGAACAGCCAGACATTTTTACCCAGGTCGTGCAGACATTTTTACGCTAACGCCTATGCAGACAGCCAATCTTGCTAGCCTCACTTACCCTGACAGAATCCACACAGCACTGCTATAGCGATCGTCACAAAGCTCAGGACATTGGGATCAAAGGGGGTGTGGGGGCTTTGCCCCCAGCCAGGGGTTTACCCCGTCCTAACTAGTATGGCTATAGCTATATCTTGTCCAGGCGGCGACAGTTTGTCTTCGCTTCGGGTAAAACAGTGCAAAATCAAGATGTCTCAAACAGTCGGAAAGATTATGCTGGTAACATGAGACACAGCACAAACGCATGAAGAAAGTTCTGTTCATTCTGGGCGAGCTGGACGACGATGATATTGATTGGGTTCTCGAAACTGCTGTCCGGCAAGATATTGTTGCTGGAACAGTGCTAATTCAGGAAGGTCAGCCGATCGATACCCTTTATATTTTGCTTGAAGGCACCCTCAGCGTTTCTGTAGCAGCGATGGGCGATCGCGAAATTGCCAGACTGTCCAGCGGCGAAGTTGTCGGCGAGATGTCGTTCATTGATACTCGTCCTCCATCTGCGACCGTTACCGCAGCTCAAGACGCCCTTGTTCTCTCTATTTCTAGAGAACAGCTTGCAACTAAATTACGTCAGGATATTGGTTTTGCATCACGGTTCTACCGCGCGCTTGCCATTTTTCTTTCCAATCGGCTACGTGTCACCGTTAACCAGCTTGGCTACGGCAGCAACAATGCGTCTGAAACCATTGACTTACCGAACGAGGATCTGACACGAGACGCAAAAGACAATGTGGCGCTAGCAGAAACGCGGCTTGACTGGCTGCTGAGGCGATTGAAAGGACGGTAAAAGGCTGAAGGCTGAAAAGCTAAGGGCTAAGGGCTGAAGGCTAAAACGTTACTCTCCTCGCTTTTACAGCCTTACCTTTTGCAGAAACCAGTCTTTCTCCCACATTCACCCCTTCACTCTCCCACCCCTTCACCTCTTCACCCTCCCACCCTTTCACTCTCCTACCCCTTTACTCCTTCATCGATCGACAGCCCCTTTGGAATTCACTGTACTTCCTGACTCCTTTTTCTCACTGGAACCTTTCAATCTTTCGGCAAGTCTTTAAACCATCTAATGCGTATATGTTTAGGTGGCGACTTATGTTTAATTTCAGTCGATGGCAGTCTAAGACAGCATTTGTGATTGTCCTAGGCATAACTTCAACGACATTTGCACCGTTGGCGATCGCCGCAAACGCCAACTCTACTCCCTACACCGTAGCCCAGCTCTTTCCCTCGCAACAAGCTCCCCGTCGAGTTGCAATCCCAGTGGGAACACGGTTGCCGATTCGGTATGATGGCGCGGAGAAAGTCGTTGTTGCACCAAACGAAACTACGCCTCTCACGTTAGTGCTTGACCGAAATATTCGCTCTTCTTCTGGCGAAATTTTGGTGCGATCGGGTAGTCAAATTAGAGGCGAATTGAGACCGGCGGATGGTGGTTCTCAGTTTTACGCCCGGGAGATTGCTTTAACTGATGGCACCGTATTACCGATCGACGCAACCTCTGAAGTAGTCACCCGAACCCAAGAGATTGTGCCAGGAACAAACACGAGTGCTGTACTGAAGGGCGCTGCGATCGGTGCTGGTGCTGCCACAATTATCTCTGGAGTCACTGGCAGACGACGCATCACCCTCGGCAAAATTCTTATTGGTGCTGGTGCTGGCGCTTTAGGTGGCTTAGTCTTTGGCAAAAAACGTGCTGACGTGATTGTTGTTGAACCGAACACTGACCTTACACTCATCTTGAATGATCCTCTGGTGCTGCGCTAGCGCTATCGTCCCTAAAAATAGTCCGCAACTTAGGATTGTGGATTTAATAAAACCGAATCTTTGCGTAGGATGTGTAAAGCCGTTCCGGCATGGTAGAAAAGCGCAGCGTCACGCATCAAAAGCCCCCGAGGCAATGCGTGACGGCTATTGCCTCACACATTTTACAAAAGCCGATCTTATTTAATTCTTGTTCCTTAGTCCATTGAGAGGACGTTAGATCTGAAGGAAGCAGTGTTTTTTGAGGGGTTTTAATCTTTCAAAAAACACTCTGCTGCCATTTCTGTAGCTGCCAAAGAAAAGCTCATTGGCTTCTATAAATGCTAAGCATTAATTATATTAAATGAGACTTTCTATTTTTAGGTGTAAGTAGCAAAAAGGCTTAGTTTCCCCTCTATCTTTCGGTTTCAGTAGAGCGTCCTGAGTTACCTCTAGAGGGAGATAGAAAAACCGACTGATCCCTATAGATTAGTAAGTGTACTAAAGGTTGTGATGTAAACGAGTCAACACATTCATCGAGCTAGAAAGTACATTTTCACCACAAAATACGGAGATCATTATGAGCCTAGAAGATAGAGTCAAGGCAACTGCCAAAAATGTTGAAGGAAAAATTCAAGAAGGTGTTGGTAACGTCACTGGCGATCCTCAAACCAAAGCTGAGGGTCAAGCAAAGCAGGCGGAAGCTGAAGGTCGTCATACCGTTGAAGATGTAAAGGATAACGTCAAAAAGATGATTGACTAGTCCATAACTCGATCGCTATGTGACGTGGTTACTTGGAGCGATACGACTCAGACCTTTGCAAAGCGCCTTCGTGGGTAAGGAGGCATGGTAAATAAGGTGTCTGCTGTCTGTACTGTGCCCTCAAGCGAGTGACATACTCGTTTGGGGGCACAGTGCGCTTCCAACGTTGGGCTTGAGCCTGCATCGTTGCGCCTAGCTAATTCGCGACAAGGGCTTTCTGCAGTCAGCTTAAGCTAAACATCTTGCTGGCTCTAGCTCTAACGTGCTCAAAGATTTGCTCAACGCTTTTATTCTTTCAGTTTGAATTCATCAAATCTGACTACTGCAGCTTTTGGATTGCGAATATCAAAGCGATAGCTGCTGATAGCACCTGTACCTGTATCAAAAATGCTGAAGACGGTAATGTCGTTGCTGGCAATGTAGGGTATGGGTTGCTTTTTGGTATCCAGGAGAGGCGCGATCGTGGGTACGATCGGCTCTAGCCTATTGGGATTTCCCGTTCCTGCATAATCTTCCTTGTAGCCTGTAGGCACATTGCGTTTCCGATCGCCTACAAAAGCACCGTAAGAGTTGCCGACATTCGAGGTTTCTAAAAAGTGCATTCCAGTAGGGCTAACAAACCGATTCCACAGATGTGAATGCCCATAAAACACGAGTTGCACATTTGCTTTTTCTAATAACGGCACCACATCTCGAATGATGTAATCATCTTTGATGGGATACTCATAGCGAATGGCTTTTGTGACTGTCTCTTTCAATGGCTTAGATCGGTCTGGTAGGGGTTGATTGGGCAAAGAATCATATGCGATCGTCCTCGAACCGTCTAGTTTAACTTCCACCTCTTCTGTATCCATTACTTGCACCGGATCAGTATAAGCAGGAACGATATTTTCACCTAACGAATGGGGTGGATGATGGAACATGACTAGCTTATATTTGGCTTGTTTGAACGCTGGGCTGTTGAGTTCTTGTTCTAGCCAGTTGTATTGAGGGCTGTCTTTAGCGATCGGTTCAAAAAGATGCTGCCCCCAGCCCCAGTTTTTTACATTTTCTTGTGCATTTTCAATGTCCTGATCCCGTTCCCGATATTTCCCTTTTGCATCAGCATTGAGGCTAGGCGATCGCCAAACGTTGGTGATATAAAGGACGACTAAACGCACATCGCCAAAGGTCTCTGCGTAGTAACGCTTTCCACCTTGAGGACTTTGTGGCAGCGTGAAAATCTCTTCGTAGGTATCTGTATTGAACGAGTGGTTTTTCACCCACTCTTTAAGAATTGCTGGATCGTTCGTTGGATTAATGGTTTTGAAATCAGCATCATGGAATGCTTCTGCAACTTCATACGGCACTGTGTTGTTGAACTGTTCGTCTAACGAATCATCAGTGGAGAAGCGTCCCATCACTTCGTGGTTGCCGATCGCGGTATACATCGGCGCATTTTGAATGATGGCTCCACCGTTGTAGCGAGTCTTGACTCCATTTTTCTCTAGCTCGTAGCAAGCGCGACCCTGCAAGGCTGGAAAGAAGGAACCGCCACAGTTGTCGTCAAACCATTCGGAGGCACGATCGGCAACGTTGATCAGATCACCTGCAAACAGTATGAGATCGACATGCCCCACGGTTTCTACCACTTTTTGTAGATTCGCCGCTACCATCGGTTTTATTTGATGGTCGGAAGTCAGCAGGATTTTGAGCGGCTTGCCCGACGATGGTTTCGCCGTTAATGTGTAAGTCTCGCTGTGAACAGTTACGCCATCTTCACGCACGCTCGTTACGCGGTAGGGCACACGTCGATCGGGCTTCAACCCTTTGACTTCTGCCTCATGTCGCCAGATGGGGCGTACCGTCACACGATCGTATTTCTGAGCCAGTTTGGATTCTGCATCTTCGCGGGTGCGGCTAAGCTGAGTCGTGTTTGCTGTTGCGGTTTGAGTGAACGCATCCCCATACGCTACCGTGTGTTTTGTACCTGCAAATTCGGTGAACCAGACTACCTGCACCGACGACTCAGTGGGCAGTTGCAGGAACGGCTCGGTCAGGAGTGTTGGTTTGGCAGACATGGCGATCGTTGGGGTAAACGAGAGGAGAATCGACACCGCCAAGGCGGCTAGCAGCAGCATACGATTCGGCAGGCGTTTCAGCATAGGTACTGGGCTACATCAGCTAGACGACATCAGCGAAAAAAAGGAGAACTTAATTCGTAACTCGCAACGGACTGTGGCTTTGCCTGGAGAATCAGATAAACGCGCAATCGTGGTGCTTAAGGTTGCCGAGCGACCCGTATCAAACGATAGACTCCAGCACGGCTAAGCTCTTGATACTGCTGCGGCTGTAGCCCCGATCGCCGGAGGGGCTTTTCGCCAGCAACGATGAGCGCTCCCGTACGATCGCCCGTCTGCGTTTGAAGGTAGTTAATTACCGCTGTCGGCTGCGTTAGATAGGTGACGTGCTGGCGCGTATAGAAGACCAGGCTAGGTTTTTGGAACCCCAGCATCACCAACTCTTCAGTCGGTTGTTTGGTCTGCACAGCGACCTGAGCCAGTTGGCGTAACGGTAGTTGCCGCTCGACATCGGCAATCAAGACCAGTGGATGCACCACCAAGATCAGGAAGGCGAGATACCCCAGCAGGTTCGCCATCCAGAGCCAGCGACTCCGCCAGAGCAGTAGCCCGATCGCCGCGATCGCCGTCGTACCCCAGATCACGCCACCCAGGAGGGGCAGCCCTGCCTGTTGCAGTCGGAGTCCCAGGTTGGGCATCCAGGGGTCAGATCCGAGCCAGCGAGGGCATTCGATCAGAACAACGGCTGCGATCGCCAGCAGCAGTAGATTCAAGACTCCGCTGACGATGAATCCAGCCTGTTTGCGAGCTTGTGGTCGTCTCACATAATCCGTCCACAGTAGCGCTACTAAAATCGCCGCCGCAGGCATCAACGGTAAGGTATAGCTGAAATATTTCGTGGTGGCGATCGTGAAAAAGCCAAGGATCACCAGAAACCAGAAGAGTGCAAAAAGCCCCAGTTGTTGCCAGCGGCTCTGTTGTTGCCAGTAGCGGCGTTGCAAGGGCTTGATGTGCGCGATCGCGGCGGGCAGATAGGCTGACCAGGGCAAAAAGCCAACCACAATGACCAGTATGTGAAAATACCACGGTCCTGCATGGCTATTCACCACCTGTGTGAACCGTTCGACATTGTGGTAGCCAAAGAAGGAGTCGATAAACGCATCGCCATTTGCCAGCGTTACCAGCACATACCAGGGCAGCGCAATGACCAGCACGACCAGTCCACCCCGCAGTAACCGCAGTTCTCGTAGCACTGCGCTACCGTTGCCAACGTAAAGCAAAAAGCAGCCAATGATGAGACCGGGTAAGAGGAAACCGATCGGTCCTTTTGTCAAGACTGCCAGTGCCATCAGCACGTAAAAGGCGAAATACCAGCGCTTCTGCCGTAGAGGGCGATCGGGCTGGGCATACCCTAGAAAAAACGCCAGCAGCGAGCTACCAATGCACGCATTCAGCAGCATATCGGCATAGCCAGTCCGTCCCCAAAAGAAGGTGTTGGGGTTGAGAATGAGCATCGTAGCAGCGAGTAAGGCAGGCAGGAGTGAGGAGTGAGAGGAAGGGAGTTTTGAGTTTTGTATAGCCTTCGGCATTCCAGAAACGCGAAGCGACTCCGAAGGAGTAATTTCGAGTTTGGAGTTTTGAATTTTTCCGGCTCCCGATTCCCGACTCCCGACTCCCGACTCCCCGTACTGTTGCACTGTGTAGAAGCAGAAAAGCGCGATCGCCGTAGCGGCAAGAATGGATGGCAGGCGAGCCGCAAACTCGTTCACGCCAAAGGTTTGAAAGGCAAAGACCATCAGCCAGTAAATGAGCGGTGGCTTGTCAAAGCGGGGTTCGCCATTGACGTAGGGCGTTACCCAGTCGCCAGTGACAACCATTTGACGTGACGCTTCGACAAAGAGGGGTTCGGTCTCGTCAATCAGCCCAATGCTGCCCACATGCCAGACTAAAGTGACGGCGGCGATCGTTAGTAGCCAGAGCAACGGCACAATCCAGGTAAGTGCGGGGTATTGCTTCCAGTAGTAGTGCAGCGGCTGAGTGACGCGAGCAAATATTACACTCATGCGGTTTCCTTGCAGTCTCATATCCTTCATCCGTATGCAGGCACTATGAATCTGAATCGTTCCTTTTGCAACCTCAATCTTTTACACCTGTCTCTTCTTCCCAGGAAGCGCCCATGTACAGACAGGTGTAAATAGATGGACTACCTTGTTGCCAGCTTGGCAGTATCAAGATTAATGAACGGCAGCGCCCCATTGCCGCCCATAACCTGTGGAAACTTGCCGTCCCATTTCTCGATCGCCTGTTTCTGTAGCAGTTCTGGGGTCAGTGTCTCACGCAGCAAGCGTTGGGCTTCTGCTTGCCCCTTAGAGCGATTAATCGTTGCTTCGGCTTCCTGCTCGGCTTCCTGGGCAACGTAAACGGCTCGTTGCGCGCGCTGTTCAGCAATCTGCTTTTCTTCTACCGCGTTAGAAAATTCGGGCGAAAATTTCAAATCAACGACGCTGGTATCAAGAATGATGATGCCGTACTTGTTCAAGCGATCGCCCAGTGCCATATCAAAGTCCTGCTTCAGCTCATCACGCTTAGTAATGGCTTCTTCAATGGTGCGCCGCGCCGCCGCAATCTTAAACGACTCCTGCGTTTGAGGCGCAATAATCTTCGACACAATGTTTTGCAAACTGCCCTGGGTGCGTCGAATATTCACGACTTGACCCGGATCTAAGCGAAAGTTAATCGCAAAGCTGGCAGTCAAGTCTTGCAAATCGCGGGTAGAACTTTGGGCAGGCACTTCAAACTTCTGCACGGTCAAATCATAAATATCGACTCTGGAGACAAACGGTGGCTTGATATGAATGCCTTCCAGCAATTCGCCATCACGCGCTTTGCCGAGAATGCTAATGACTCCAGCCTCACCGGGGTTGATGATGACAAAGGCATTCAGCCCTAACAGCGCTACGATGCCGACGATCACCAGTAGTGCGGTCGTCTGCCAGGTTTGCGCTTGCTGACTACTCACGATGGAAACTCCTTTGTTTTGATCACTGCTATGACCATAGGCGATCGACGTTGCATAATGCTTGTCCACAGCAAAGATCATCGCTTCCACAGCCAGCGATCGTGCCAGCACTATCAAAAGTGGCGATCGCTTGGCAATCTCAGGTGAACTTTGCTAAAGCGCTATAAAGCCAGCTTATTTAATATGGCGATCGCACCTCATAACGACAGCGTGTAGAGCAGATATAGCCGTAGCCATACTAGTTAGGACGGGGTGCAGAGGTAGAACCCCTGGCTGGGGGCGAAGCCCCCACACCCCCCTTGATCCCCATGTCCTAAGCTCTGTGGCGATAGCTATAAAACCCGACCGCAGTTAGTTTGCATACAAACAATTTCCGTGTTATTCTGTTTGCATACGAAGTGTATGGCTTAGTATGTTTCTATGGGAGGTGTCGATATGCTCACAGTTCGTAAAGCTGAAGACCGGGGACATGCTAACCACGGGTGGCTAGACTCCTATCATTCCTTCTCGTTTGCCAACTACTACGATCCGCAGCACATGGGCTTTCGTAGCCTGCGGGTCATCAATGAAGATGCGATCGCCCCTGCCAAAGGTTTCCCTACCCATCCCCACCGGGATATGGAAATCATCACCTATGTTGTTTCTGGTGCTGTAGCCCACAAAGACAGTATCGGCAATACAGAGAAGGTGGGTGCTGGTGGTGTGCAGCGCTTTTCGGCAGGCACGGGTATTACTCACAGCGAGTTTAATCCCTCCAGCACCGAAGGCTTGCATTTGCTACAAATCTGGCTGTTGCCCGAACAGCAAGGTATCACGCCCAGCTACGAGCAAAAGGAGTTTTCGGTTGCAACCAAACGCCGTCAATGGCGCGCGATCGCTAACCATGAGGCAACAGATGGTGCAGTCAAGCTCCACCAAGATGCCGCAATCTACGCCACGATTTTAGAGCCAGGTGAGCAGTTGACCTACACGCTGCCAGCCGATCGCCATGCCTGGGTACAAATTGTGCAGGGCGCGGTGATGCTGAATGGCACCATACTCGACAAAGGTGATGCGGCTGCCATCAGTAACGAAACCAGGTTGGCTTTTGCAGCCAGTACGGATGCAGAAATCCTGCTGTTTGATCTGGCATAACGCGGTTCTGGCGCGATGCGGTGGAGTCGTGAGCGATCGCGCCTCTCCTAGCTCATACAGTCGTTTTACTCGCAAGGCAGGTATCACAATGCCGATCACAGGTTTAAATCATGCGGTACTTTTTGTTCGCGATCTGGAGCGATCGATCGACTTTTACAAAACCGTACTCGGCTTTATAGAGGTTGATCGTGTGCAAAATCAAATGGGCTTTTTACGTGCCGCTGCTTCCAACAACCATCATGATTTAGGTTTAATCGCGATCGGGGCAAAGGCAGTTACACCTAAACCGGGCACCGTTGGGCTATACCATTTAGCATGGCAAGTGCCGACGATTGAAGATCTGGTAAGCTAATGTGCATTTAAGTTGCAATATGCATATTTCCCTTATTCTTTATCTTGCGATTCCATCTGATGATTAACTCGCCTTGATTTAGCAGTCTTTCTAGCAATTCTTTCAATTCATCGACTGACTTAAACAGTCGATGAGCAATATGTTCCTTACAAGAATGCCAAACAAGCTCAATAATATTCAGGTCAGGACTGTAGGCAGGTAAAAACTCTAAAACAATGTTGGGAAGTTCTTGAGCAATCTTCTCTCGCATATCAAGTCGTTTGTGATAACTGGCATTATCTAGAATGATGATAATCTTTCCTCCCTTTGCTTGAAAGTCTTCAGGTCTATTGCCCTGAGAAACCCATTCACTCTTAATCAATTCATTGAACTGTTGTAACTGTTCATAAAAGATGTCCCCCTCTCCCTTTTTAACAAAAAAGCAAATTCGTTTCCGGTCTGATTCTCGAATGCCTCCCATGACATTCACTCGCCCTTGCCTGCGTTGACCTGTAATCTTTTTACGGTGCCCTTTCTTACCCCAGGTTTTCCGTCGAATGACTCGTAAACTAAATCCGCTCTCATCCCAAAACCATATCTGAATTTGCTTTGGCTCTTCTTTAGCAATTGCTAAGTACTTTAATAATTTCTCTTTGAACTCAATTCTTTTAAGTGGATTCTGTTTCTCTGCTAAACTATATTTAGCCCAGATATAACGATACTTTTTTCGCTTCAGAATCCTCCTCACTTGAGAACCACTTAGCTCAATCCCAGTTTTCTCGCTCAGGTATGTTGCTAAACGTTCTCCACTCCATCGTCCAAATTCATACCCTAGGTCTGATGGCTCTTGGTCAATTATTTCTAGTAACAATCTGATATATTCAGGAGTCGCTTTACGATGACTCTCTTGATTTCGTCGATTCTGCAAGCTCTCCAGTTTGTTAGGGTCACCATGCATACACCAATAGGCTGCGGTTCGAGGTGAACATCCTAAAAAATCGGCAATTCCTCGTTGAGTTTTACCATCGTTTTGAAGCAAAAGAATTAAAATTCGTTCTCGAACATGGGCTAATTCACTCTCTCGAAGTGCTTTTTGCAATTTATCTACTTCCTCTGAACTTAGAAAACTCTTTGCTGGCATGGCACGGATAGTCTAATCATTTTTATTACTCAATTATGCAACTTAAATGCTGATCAGCTTAACAGCAGCACAGGTTTTGCAGCAAGCAGGCTGCCTGCGCGGTGCCAGTGATCATGGCGTATCAAAGTCTCTTTACGGTGAAGACCCAGATGGCAACGGCTTTGAGCTTCTCTGGTGCGTACCGCGCGACGCATGGGGTGAATTCGCTCAACGAGCAATAACGCGATCGCTCAACCTCTCTCAGGAGTTGGAACGCTTCGGTCAGCAAACTACTCAAGTTACGTCCAGCTAGGAACAGGGGAGTAAGGAAAAAACCAGAGAAAGCTGCACACCGAACGCAGCTCAACGCTTTCTTCTTACTGCTCTCTTTCAACTCAAAACTCAAAATTTCTAACGGAGGCACCTTATGGCACTCGGTATGATGGTCGATGGCAAATGGACAACAGAATGGACAGAGCGCGACAAGACGGGCAAATTTAACCGGATGCCAACGAAGTTCCGTCACTGGATTACGGCAGATGGGTCAAGCGGGTTTAAGGCAGAAGCAGGACGCTATCACCTCTACATTTCGCTGGCGTGTCCGTGGGCGCATCGAACGCTAATCATGCGTCAGCTTAAAGGGTTGGATGAGGCGATCGGGCTGTCGATCGTCGATCCCCTTTTGACAGACAAGGGCTGGGGCTTTTCGGAGGTGCCGGGCTGTCTTCCTGATACGGTGAACCATGCTCAATACTTGCAGGACATCTACGTTAAAGCAGACGATCGCTACACCGGACGCATTACCGTACCCGTGCTGTGGGATCAAAACACGCAGACGATCGTTAATAACGAGTCGCGCGAAATCATTCGGATGTTTGATACTGCCTTTACAGCGATCGTCAAACCAGATACAGATTTTTGTCCACCCGCTTTGCAAGACACGATTGATCAGACGATTGATGCCATCTATATGCCCATCAATAACGGCGTGTATCGGTCTGGGTTTGCTACGTCTCAGCAAGCTTACGAAGAAGCAGTGACCGAACTGTTTGAAAACCTCGATCGCTGGGAAGCCGTTTTGGGTCAGCAGCGCTATTTGTGTGGCAATCAACTCACCGAAGCAGATATCTGTCTCTTTACAACCTTGATACGCTTTGATGCCGTGTATCACGGACACTTCAAATGCAATCTCAAGCGCCTGGTTGATTACCCAAATTTATGGAATTACCTGAAAGATGTCTATCAGTATCCCAGCATTAAAGCAACGTGCAATTTAGACCATATCAAGCGCCACTATTACATGAGCCAAACCCAGGTGAATCCTAATCGAATTGTCCCGAAAGGCCCATTGCTTAACTTTGACGAAGCCCACGATCGCTCCCGTTTTTAGTGCGGTCAAGACAGGAGCGCGATCCAGATAGAGGCGTTGCTGGATGAAAGTCCGATTGCCTCCCTTTGCCGACCTTGATTGCTTAGGGAGAAGAGAAGCTACTCTTCCTTGCTGTTTAGGATCGGTTCAGGTGGACAAGTCTTGCGATTCATCATCACGTTGATTGCGTTCGGTTAACCGTGCTAGGGAAAGAAACCGTCTAGCAGTACATCCTCTACTGTAGAAAGAGAGACTGAAGGATTGATCGAAGCAGCCGCTTGTCGATCGTGCTGGTTGCGACTCTGCATCCTGTCGATCAGCCGTTGTTGATCGAAGCCCTATTCTCACGTTACACCTAGAGGTTTGTTATGCGGTCAGGTTGGCGGGTTGGTTCACTGTTTGACATTCCACTGTTCATCGATCCATCCTGGATTGGCGTGTTGGTTTTGATTGCAATTCCTAGAGGGCTTCTGTGGCAAGAAAATTTCCCGCAGTGGGGCGTTGCTCTGGCTTATGGCATGGGTGTTGTGATGGCATTGCTGCTGTTTGGCTCAGTAGTGTTACACGAGTTGGGGCATAGCCTGGTCGCCAAAGCTCAAGGCATTAAAGTTAGCTCGATCACTCTGTTTTTGTTTGGCGGCGTTGCGTCGATCGAGCAAGAATCCAAAACACCAGGCAAAGCCTTTCAAGTGGCGATCGCGGGTCCTGCTGTCAGTTTAGTGTTGGCACTGTTGCTAGGCACGATCGCCTATGCCATCCCTGACCCAACCAACGCTCTCAATGTGCTGGCAGTCAATTTAGCCTGGACAAACCTGATTTTGGCGCTGTTCAACTTGATTCCGGGGTTGCCGCTGGATGGCGGACAGGTCTTAAAAGCAGCCATCTGGAAGATCACAGGCAGTCGCTTTAAAGGGATTCATTGGGCTGCCCGTACGGGTAAAGCGTTGGGTTGGCTGGCAATTGTATGGGGTGCATCCAGCTTTGTAAGAGGCGACTATAGCGGGCTATGGATTGCTTTCTTGGGCTGGTTTGGTATCCGCAATGCCACCAACTACGATCGCATGACTGACCTTCAGGAAACGCTGCTGCAAATTAAGGCTAGCGAGGCGATGACCCGTGACTTTCGAGTAGTGGATGCAGAGATGAGCCTCCGCCAGTTTGCTGACACTTATTTGCTCGACTCCGATCGCTCGATGGCCTATTTTGCAGCATCCGATGGACGGTACCGTGGCTTAGTGAACAGCAATGACTTGCAGATGATCGAGCGCAGTGAATGGGAGACACAAACGCTCCACAGCATCGTTCAGCCACTCACTCAGATTCCGACTGTTCAGGAAACAGCATCACTGGTTGATGTCATTCAACGAATGGAGTCGCAACAACTGAAGCGGATCACCGTACTCTCTCCGGCGGATGCGGTTGCTGGCGTGATCGATCGGGGTGATGTAGTGCGTGCCTTGACTAAAACGATGAATATTCCGCTTTCAGACGCGCTCATTAAGCAAATTAAAGAAGAAGGTGCCTACCCACCCGGCTTTCAACTTGGCGCGATCGCTCAGGCTGCTGCTGAAGTTGGACAGAGGTAATGGGTGAAGGGGCACAGGGTCAACGGTGAAGGGGTGCCAAAAAGAGGCGAGTTTAGTCTAATGATGCCCCTCTGTTTACTCGCCATTCCCGATGTTCCACTCCTCACCCTGACTCAAAACTGCTTCCCACTCGCTATCAGACAACGGTTGCACTTGCAGATTGGCTGCAAAACAGCTACCTGCCGCTGTAATCAATGCTGTCATCACAGTTTCAATCAGTGCTTCCGGGGGTAGTTTTAACGGCAGTGGGGGCAACGTTGGCGCTCCTTCAAAGACCTGCTGGAGCAAGGCAGGGTCGGTAAACAACGGCATCGAACCATGCTGCAACGCGCCTGAGCCTCGACGGAGTTGGGCACTCCCGATCAGTTTAGAGCCATCTTCTAACACTAAATCGGCTCCGGTCGCTGTGCTAAAGCAGTTAGGCTGATGCATATATGCTCGTCCTGCCTGTCCGTAATGCAGGTTCACACCGAGCGATCGCCACCCTTGAATCAAAAACTCACAAATGGTTTTATATGCCTGCAAGCGGCTAGTAGATAAGCCTGAGGTCACTACGGCATAGGTCAAATCGCCCTGATGCAGTACGGCTCGTCCGCCGGTTGGTCGCCGCACTAGCTCTAACGGTACGCCTTGCCAGGTTAACTGCTCCCAGCTTTTTGACCAATGATACTGATGATGCCCCAAAGAGATTGCAGCGGGCTTCCAGGTGTAAAAGCGCAGCGTCGGTGGGTGCTGATGTTGAAGATGCTGCGTCAGCAACCAGGAATCTAACGCCATTTGAACCGTTCCTGGCGCTTCCAGCAAGGGGATTAAACGCCAGGTTTGCATAAAATGTTAGGGGTCTTAAAGGGATCAAGAAGCAAGGGATAGCCGCTTAGAGCGCACTCTTCTCTTACCTAGCTGCCGCCAAACTCAGCCTGAAGTGGCTCGTCCTGTTCGTCCGCGATCGTCGCCACCAGTGTAATGGCTCGCGAAATTTCACCAGGAGACAGGTCAGCCAGCGATCGGGTCGAAAGCACCACAATTTCATCATTCAAAATGGCAAAACGGGCTTCCAGCGTACCCGACCAATTTAACTCCAGCAGTTTGCGAGTCAGTTTCGCCTCATCTCTTGCGGGTAGCTTTAAGACGGCTGACCAGGCACTGATGGTATTGTCGGCTGACAGCCCAGTAAGCTGCACGAAGACTTCAACCGTACCGTACTTAAACTTCCAGACATAGCCGCCGCCATCCGTCTCACTCACCATGGCGGTGTTGTCACTGTCCAGGCTCTCAATGACCGTTTCAATGACATCCACAAGATTGGTGGTAGCATTTTCAGCTTGCTGGTTCGCTGATTCATCATCTAATACGCTTTGGTCTGAGGCTTGTTGTTGGCTAGTCATAAAAAATTCCGTACGATCGCGTTAATAAGCAGCTAGACAAGGAATGGTAGACAGTGCTTTCTTTCTTTAGTCAGTATGCCTTTAGTCGTGGCACCATCTTGAGTCTACGTTAGCGCCGATTCATTCTGCTGTTCTTCGTATTTTGAATCTTTTTAGGTTTGTAGCCCTCCATTACCCATCTTGTTATCAAGCATAGCGGTAGCACCATCAAGACTTGCAACAACAGTGAAGTAGTTGCTTGAGAAGCCGCCTTAGACCGGAAAAGCCGTCTATTAAATACTGGACGTGGAAAATTATCTTGTGTCAACGCTTGACTGTCGCTGCTCTGCTAGAGGGGTTTTAATTATGTACAGCTAGCGACTTAGCAGCCTGTTTCAGGGTACTGTCTTCGTACAAATTTGAGGGGTAGGCAAAACTAAAGGAGGGCTAGGACGAAGCTTAATTACGGTGATTATAGTGATAGTGGTTTACAGCTTGGACTTTCTAGGCTCGCGACTCACCACAGTCTGGACTAACATGAAGCTGGAATAACATGAAGAACGTAGAGTTTTGTTGGCATTCCTCCGCCTTTTTGTGGCTGCTACAGCTCTGCTGCGTCAATTAAGCGCGTTTTTATGGACGAACGGGTACAAAAGCTACTGTCTCAATGGGGTATTGCATCGCGTCGACAGGCAGAGCAGATGATTCTGGCTGGGCGGGTGCAGCTGAATGGCGCGATCGTTCAGCTTGGGCAAAAAGCAAATCCTGCGCTCGATCGCATTACGGTTGATGGTGTGCTGATGCAGCCCTCACAGCGCCCTGCCTTAATCTATCTCCTCCTTCATAAGCCGATGGGCGTACTTTCTACCTGTACTGACCCCTGGCAGCGTTCAACAGTGCTTGATCTGCTACCATCATTTCTGAGGGATGGTCATGGTCTTCATCCGGTTGGACGTTTGGATGTCGATTCTACAGGGGCGTTACTGCTGACGAACGATGGAGCTTTAACCTTTTATCTCACTCATCCGCGGCACCATATTCCTAAAACATACGAAGTCTGGGTGGAAGGCTACCCGGCTGAGACGGTTTTACAAGAATGGCGACAGGGTGTACTCTTAGCGGGTCGTCTCACCTTGCCAACGCAAGTCACTGTGCTCAAACGTCACCCCGAAGGTAAAACACTTTTGCAGGTGCAGTTAACAGAGGGCAGAAACCGACAAATTCGCCGCGTTGCCGCACAGTTGGGGCATCCAGTGGTTTCTCTGCATCGTACTGCGATCGGATCCATTCAACTGCAAGAACGGAATACATTACTATTAGCCAGTGGTCAATATCGTCCCCTGAAAGATATAGAAATCAGTTTCTTGAAAACTCAACTTGATTTACTATTAGAAGGGGAGACAGTGACGCGCGAGGAGTACAGCCAATGAGTAACCAAATGGTGCAGATTAGCCCAGAGCAGGCAGAAAGGCTCAAAGAATTGGGCGCCCACTTACAACAGTTGCGTCAGAAGCAGCGGATCTCACTGGAAACGGTGGCTAAGAAAACGCTCATCCCAGTGCGCTTGCTGACGGCGATCGAAACCGGAAGCTCAAAGCAATTGCCTGAACCTGTCTACATCCAGGGGTTTATCCGTCGGTATGGAGACGCGATCGGCGTTGATGGGGCTGAACTGGCGAATGCTTTTCCAGCTCAGACAGATTTGCGATCGCCCAAACCCACATGGCGCGGCACCGTACAAGCGCAGCTGCGCCCATTGCATCTTTATTGTCTCTACACAGTCTTAGTTGTTGGTGCAGTGAGTAGCTTGTCTTATCTATTAAATCGTTCTTCTACCCCACAAATTCCTGGGCTTATCGCAACGGCACAAAAGCGTGAACCAAGCGCGACACCAGCGATACCTAATGGATCTGCCAACATGACACCCTCCGGTGTCCCTAAAGCAGGCAATAACGCAGGTAATAACCCAGCACAGCCTCCCACAAACTTGCCGCAAAAGTCAGTTCGTATTGGGCTAACGATGACATCGCAGTCTTGGGTTCGCATTGTAGTGGACGGTAAAACTGACTTTGAAGGTGTTCTGTCTGAGGGCACCCAGCGTGCATGGGAAGCGGATAAGCAGCTAGTTCTACGGGCTGGTAATGCTGGTGGCGTAATGGTCAGCCTTAATGATGGTGCGGCAAAACGGTTAGGAGAACCAGGGGCTGTTGAAGAAGTAACGTTTGGGTCGAACGCGCAAGAGGCAAATCTAACCGCTTTATCCGAATCTGTGAGCTTAACTACGTCACGATCGCTCCCGTTCTAAGTTCACGTTCATGCCCCTTTCTTGTCGCGTCACTTTGAGCAACAAGAAAGGGGCTTGATTTTAGATGACTTTCGTTCGAGTGCTGTCTTCGAATTATAGCTATCGCCACAGAGTTTAGGATATTGGGATCAAAGGGGGTGTGTGGGCTTCACCCCAGCCAGATGTCCTACCCCTGCATCCCTTCCTGACGGGCTTAGCTTGCACATCACCGGTCTCTGCCTTGCGTTGAAACCATCGGTTGATCGTGTTGCGGCTAAGGTTGAATCACTCACTGGCTGCGCTTTTCTGGAGACCATCCAGTGCAATCGCTGGCCTGACTTTCTGACGGAAGTCGTCACTGTACGGTTTTGCCATCGCCAGAGAAGCGGGGCGCTACTACGGCTCATAGTCTATGTCCTAATCAAACTGGCAACAGCTATAAAGGGCAGTGCGATCGCTCAGGCGAATACTAATTTGAAACCGATCGCCTGCTAAAAGTCCAGGCGAGGAATTCATGACGTAAAGATAGGTGCGGTGAGCATCAGTTGGATCAAGTCGCAGTACTCGTGAGAGTCTGAAGGGGTAAGTGGCATACTGACGCCGCCCAAAGGATTGATGGTTTTGATCCAGCCCAATCTGCACAGAAAGCTGGTTCTGAACTGCACGATCGAGCGCAACTGGAGATGAATTCATTAATGGATTGATCACAGCAACCATACATGTCGTCTACCCGTATGCTGATGGAAGTTAGACCAAATCCAAAAACAGGCCCTACACATCAAGCAACCAAGCCGCCCTCACCCTTAATCCCTCTCCCTTTCTTGCATACCCATCGGGCTATAGGGCGAGGGAAGTTGCCTCTCACTCCCTTCTCCGTTGGGAGAAGGGTCGGGGATGAGGGTAAAAGCTCTGTAGCCTTTGCAATTTGATTTGGTATTACTGAGCGATCGCGTACCTTTCACAGGCAGCAGTTGTTTGCGTAGCGTCAGCTTGTCAGGCAGTCCTTGCTCCAACGCGGTTTGAGTGACAAAGCAAAACGAGGTGGATTGCTTCGTACTGCCAAAACTGCCCCACTGCGGACGATAGAGAATCGGTTCACAGGTCATCAGTGAAGCATTGGATTCCCCCATTGGCGACCAGGCAATAAAGCCACCTTTGATGATAAGTTCGGGTTTGATGCCAAAAAAGCCCGGTTGCCACAGCACAATATCTGCCACTTTGCCAGGTTCAATGGAACCCACATGGGCATCAATCCCACAGGTTTTTGCCGGGTTGATAGTGTACTTTGCCAGATAGCGTAGAATGCGCTGATTATCATTGCGATCGCACTTCCTATCAGTGATAGATTGGCCTCAGCTTACCGATTTTTTGTTACTTCTGGAGTTCGCCAACAGTGTCGGACTATACCTTTTTGAGTCGTTGTGCAAAGGACCCTAAATTGGTTTTGTGGCAAAAATCTTTTGAGGTAGAGTGGGTAGCGCCCTCACTAATAAGTGCGAACCCCCAACTCCTTTAAGAAGTTGGGGGTTCGCACATCAGATGGGAAAGCGATCGATTCTACGATCGAAGCATCAGTTTGTTTTCTGAGGCTTCACTCGCGAAAAGCGCCGATTTTTACTTGGGCAAACAAGCGTATCCTCCGTTTACAAAGCGAAGGTTCGATTCAGGTGGGCAGTCCGCGTTGGTAATACTTCCCTCAAGTGGGTTGATCGTTGAGGGCGTACTCGTTACCGTTCCTTGCGTAGAGGACGCACTTAAGAAGTTTGGTTGAGGAGCACTCCCGTTTCGACCCACCGCAGGCAACTCTAGCGTTGTGATGGTGGCTTGCCCAGTACCATCGTTGGTCACGCCATTTTGATCGCCCGGATGCCCATTGGTCACAAACAGTTGTGGGTGATCAAACGGGGCACGCTGATAGCGAACACGATCGTCGGTCAGAGAGACCATAAAGGCCACCAAAGCGTCTTTCTCAGGATCACGGAGTCCCAAGTTTTGGATGTCAGCATCCAGATTGGCAATGTTGTTCTCATGGAAATCTCCACCTCGATTGTAGAAGTCAACGACCTGGCGCAAGGTCAGTTGTCCCCCATTATGGAAGTAGGGAGCCGTTAGCTCAATGTTCCGCAGTCCAGGCGTTTTGAAGGCACCATCCGCAGCAATGCGTTCATTGGCACCGACGGTTAGATTTGGGGTTGCATTGAGCAGTGACGTAAAGAGTCCTTGCGCAGCCAGCCGCGATTCTGAAAGGGGGTTGCCAAAGGGATCTTTGCCACCTACACCCAAGTCTTCTAAGGTGGGGCGAACGCCAATATTGTAGAAGCCATTGTCGTAAACAGCTTCTCCACCGTTGCCCATTGTCATCCGTTCGAGGCGTTCATTCTGCACATTTTTGACAGAGGCGTTAGTAAACTCGGCTCCACCGTGACAGTTGATGCACTTCGCTCTCCCTTCAAACAAATCTTTGCCTTGTTTTTGTTGGACAGTCAGCGCGTTGCTGTTGCCCTCCATGTATTGGTCAAAGGGTGCATTGTTAGAAACCAGCGTGGCTTCGTACAGTTGAATCGCCAATCCCATAAACAATGAGAAGTTGTAATCCATGAGTGTAAACTCATCAGTCGCCAACGCTCCCTGCGGCTGCTTGAAAGACCGAGTGCCATCAGCACCAACCTTGATGATTTGTTGTGAGTCCCACCACTGCGGCTGAAACGCATCCTGAACCAATGTTTCGTAGGTCTTCTGTTTAAGTCCGGTGCTGGGTGAATTGCTGAGCGCACCAAGAACACTATCTTCAGGATGCACAAGCTGTTTGTTGAGCGGCGGTAACGCTCTAAGTTTTTTACCTGTTTCTCTAGGCAGCCTTTTAATTTTAAGGCGATCGAACTTCTGCCCAATATCAGGAAAGACTCGACCCGTTGCCGATTCTTCAACAGAGCTGATTGGGGGGCCTACTGCCTGCGATGCAAGGGATGAATTCTTCAGACTAATTTTCACCTGCTGCAAGGCGGATTGCTTAGTGGGTGCTTTCAGAACATACGCATCTTTGTCTCTTGACCCAAACGGATTCACACCATTAAATTCGTTTTGGGCCCGTCCGTCCCAGAAGTTGCGGAAGTTAAAGACCGCATTGATGGTGCTGGGTGTGTTGCGTTCAGTCACCTGACGCACGTTGATGCCCTGGACGTTAAAGACCGGATCGGGCTGAAGCTCCATTTTATCGATCGCGCTACCCGGAACGATATCGAGGAATTTCGCTAAGTTCACCCCCTGCGATCCGGCCACATCATTAGTGTCAGCCAGCACTTTCGAGGAGCGATTGTTGGGGTTGACCAGCTTGTGAAACGGAAAGTCTCCTGGCTTCAGCACATAGTTAGGAGCACCGCCTAAATTAAAAGTGGTGTCTGGATTTGGGGCACCGTTTGCAGCGACCCGCAGCAGCCCCGGGCTGATCTGATTCTTAGCACGAGTGTCCACTCCGGCGTGAAAGTGACAACTCGCACAAGACTGATTGCCATCGCTGCCAACCTGTAAATCCCAGAACAGCGATTTTCCTAAGACAATGGCAGCCGTTTTGTTCTTGACAAATTCTCCTAAGTTAGATGGCTCAGAGACGGCGACGGTTTTGAGCGAAGCTAGGGGCTGAGAAACTCCGGTGTCAACCAGTTGAGCAGAGGCTGCGTGTCCGGCTAGGATGGCAACAGCGACAAGAGCGGCGATCGCCACATTGACTCTCATTCGTTTGGATAGCCTTGCCCCTAATTGGGAGAGCTTAGATAGATTCATGGGGGCAGTAGACTTTTTGCAAGTGACGAGGATTGGCAGTATCAAACATTTGATATGACAGGCTTAGGGCTTAAGAGCAGCGTGAGCTTTGTTGCATCTGGCTAGAAATTAGTCTTTTAAGCTAGCTAAAGTTTAGTATGCAAAAAGTTCACTACGCAAGTTAAATGTTACGTCAATAGCGGAATACACGGAATTTATTGACAGTCTCAAAAGCCTCTCGTGAGAAAGTCCTTAGGCAGGAAGCAAGAATCAGTTGCACAGAAAGTCTAAGAGGTTGTTTGAGAAGTGTCTGGCGGTTAAAACCGCGACTATATCAACAAAGTCCGCCGACGCGGACTACGGCAATTCAGGAGTTTGAGAACCTGCGGCGGCAGGTTATAGCCTGACGGCATGGCTACGCCAGTGTCCGTATAGCCGCGACTTCAGTCGCCAAGGCTACAAGCATCTGGACTTTTAAAACATCCTCTAAGGTTCGTCATCAGTCAAACACTCCTAAGGATTGTGGCTTTAATCAAACCGAATCTTTGCGTCGGCTGTGTAAAGCCGTTCCGGCACAGCAGAAAAGCGCAGCGTGACGCATCGCCTCCGGGGCTTTTGATGCGTGACGGCTCTTGCCTCACACAGCCGACAAAAGCCGATCTTATTTAATGCTCATTCCTAAGTAACTGAGCGTCATTCAACTGAAGATGAGCGGGGATGGAGGGCGTAGAACCCGCTGCCTGGGGGCAAAGCCCCCAAACCCCTCTTTGACAATTAATTGTGGCTACCGATTTAGCTTGGGTCAACGTGTTGCCGATGTAGCACACGAAATCAATAACCCAGTGAACTTCAATTCATGGCAATCTGGCTCATGTGCAAACATCCACGTAGAATTTGTTGAACTTTGTGCAACTTTACCAGCACCATTAACCTAATGCGATCGCTGAAATTCAAACGGCAGCAGCGGCAATCGATTTAGAGTTTTTGCAAGAAGACCTGGCGAAAATGCTGTCCTCCATGCACGTCGGCACTGCTCGCATTCGCCAAATTGTCTTGTTGCTACGCACCTTCTCCCGTATGGACGAAGCTGAAATCAAGTCAGTGAACATCCATGAAGGGATCGACAGTATGCTGATGCTTCTGCAACACCGCCTGAAAGCCCGACCCGAACGAGTAGTCATAGCAGTCATAGCAGTCATCAAAAACTACAGCGCCTTACCTTTAGTCGAATGCTGCGCTGGACAATTGAATCAGGTGTTTATGAACATTCTCACGAATGCCATTGATGCCCTGGAAGAAGTGGGCAGTGGGCAAGCAGTCGTAGCCCAGCAAGCTTCTGGATCGCCTACGATTACCATTCGCACAGCACCGGTTGATACGCATTGGGTCGAGATTGCGATCGGGGCTAACTGACCTAGAAGCCCCCAAACGGTGCAGCAACGGATCTTTGACCCGTTCTTCACAACCAAACTGGTGGGTAAGGGCAGCAGGATGGGTCGGTCTAGCAGCTATCAAATTGCAACTGAGAAACACGATGGCAAGCTGAAGTGTTTCTCCACTGACGGCGGGGGCACAGAGTTTGTGATTCAGATTCTCATTCAGCGGGTAGCGTCAACTTATACCAAATCAAATGGCAAAGGCTACAGATGTTTTACCCTCATCCCCAGCCCTTCTCCCCAAGAAGAAGGGTGCGAAAGGCAACTTCCCTCGGGCAATTAGAGGGTGCCAAGAAGAGTATCAGAGACCTCATCCTAACCGACACCAACTGTCCACACTGAAGCATGCACTGGCATCGTTAGCATTGTTATGCGCTTAAAACTAACTCTCGCTGCGATGACTAATCGTCTCCGCTGCAAAGGCTGCCGTCTGCTGATCGAGTTCCTCTGGGGTAATGAGTGCCGATTCCAGCGCCAAATGCTCTAACGCCGCAAGCCAGCGCTGATAGTAGTTCCAGTTAGGGTCATCTAACGCGTGCGCCGCTTCCCATGTGGCGATCGAGGCAATGAGCTGCTGCCGAAACTCTTCCCATTCGTAGTGCCCCTTTTTAGAGAGCGCGATCGCCATACCAAAAGCACGGCTTTCCCACGAATCATCGAAGGCTAGCTCTCCATTGCAGCGTGGGGGAGAATCTTTTGCACCCAGCATACTGGCAGCCGCAAAATGTTCAAACTTCGTTTGCATTCTTTCTTTCTCTATCAAACAACACGTTAAGTAACCGTCACTTTGGCAACGCCCATCATGGCTTCTGGGGTCAGTAAGGCTGCCAGTTTGACTTCGCTCATGCCTTCAGTTCCGGCCGGTCGTTCGGGTAGTACCCACCAGCGAATTTGAGAACTGCTATCCCAGACTTTGATTTCGACGGATGGATCAAGTACCACACCAAATTCCTTCAAGACCGCTCGTGGTTCTCGCACCACACGGGCGCGGAAGGTCGGATCTTTAAACCAGTAAGGGGGTAAGCCGAGCGTCGTCCACGGGTAGCAAGAACAGAGGGTACACACAATCACGTTATGCACTTTTGGCGTGTTTTCCGCTATCTTCATATGTTCCCCTTCTGCCCCTGACATGCCGGGTGGAAACTTCAGCTCAGCGATCGCCGTATTGGCATCAGCTAACAGTCGGGCTTTAAAGGCTGGATCGACCCAGGCACGCGCCACAATTTTGGCACCATTAAAGGGGCCCATCTCCGTTTTGAAATAGTCCAATACCTTGTCAACGGTGCTACCAGTAATCACGCCTTTCTTAATGAGTAAGGCTTCTAGTGCCCGTACACGAGCCGCGCTATACGTTTCGCGATCGGTGTCATATTTGAAGTGATCGTAACTGCTCATCTCTCTTCTCCTCACACAGCTTCAAGATAGGTTTCAAATAGATCGTCGTAATAGGTTGAATTTGGCTCAGACAGTGCTTCGCCCCAGATGTCTTTAGGGCGGAAAGAAACCAGGTAGACGGGCATGGGCGTACCAATGCCATCAGGCCCTGTGGGGAAGAAGTAGGTGTAAGCGCCGGGGTAAACCGAATCAATCACACCAATCTTGCCGCGCAAATGCCCCGGCAGGCGGGTGTGGTCAATGGGTGGAATATCTTTCACTTTGACCTTCATCCCTGCCGCAAATATGGGTTTTGCCGCTATTTCTCGCTTTGGTGAATCGCCTTCACGCAGATAGCGGATGATCTGGTCATCGATCGCGGGATTGCCGCCTTTTGGTAAGGGCGCACTGCTGAGCTTGGCACTAGACAAATAGGTAGCGGTTTGAGCATCCAACTCCGCCTTGGTAATGTAGCCCTTCTCAACAAAGAAGCCAGCAATGCCCCCTAACCACTTTTCGTAGTAGCGCAACCGAAAGTAATCAAAGGGATTCATGCCCTCCGCACCCATCCGCAGGTGTCCCCAAGTCCAGAAGTCCTTAAACGCTGTGGGAATTTTTTTAATGGGATACTTCGGCAAGGTTTCATCGAGATGGTTACTCAAGCCCATCATGGCAACGTGAATGCCAAAAATGCGCTTTTCCCACTCTTCCACAAACACTTTCTTTTGAAACTCAACTGGACCTAAGCCCTCAATGCCACCGAGCCGATGTTGTAACTTCATGCACTCCTCCTCTTGATGCTATATCGAGTTAATTGAGACAATCATCGCGGCACTTAAACCAGGCAGTGCCGGAACTCGTCCCGCAGCGCACTTTCGTTCAAGTTGCGTCCAATGAAAACTAATTCATTACGGCGATTTTCATCAAGTTTCCAGGGTTTACCAGGTCTACCGTCGAGCATCATGTGAACACCCTGAAATACAAAGCGACGGTCTTCGTCATCGACATTCATAATCCCTTTCATGCGAAAGATATTGGGACCTTGAACCTGCGCCAGTTGATAAAGCCAACGATTCAATCGATCGCTATTGACCGTTCCCGGTTCCGTAATGGCAACTGAAAACACCGATTCATCATGCTCATGCGCCGCTTCCTCTAAGAACTGAGGGTCAATGCTTAACGCCTGCTTCAGGTCAAATGCATTGATTCCCAGCACGGCATTCAAATCTACAGCACAGTTTTGAGTCGCGTGGATTTTGGCGATCGCGTTCATGCCCCGTACTCGTTGCTCCAAGGTGTGGAGGACATCAGCGGTTACAAGATCACTTTTGTTCAGCAAAATTACATCCGCAAACGCAATTTGCTCCTGGACTTCGCTACTGTCCCAGTGCTCCCAAATGTGCTTGGCATCCACAACGGTAACGATTGCATCTAACGTTGTTTGCCGCTGCAACGCCTCATCCATAAAAAATGACTGAATAACGGGTGCCGGGTCAGCGAGACCTGTCGTTTCAATCAGCAGATGGTCAAACTGCTCACGTCGCTCCAACAACTTGCCGATCAACCGGATTAAATCGCCCCGCACGGTGCAGCAGATGCAGCCGTTATTCATCTCCAAAATTTCTTCGTCTGCCCCTTCAACCAGTTGATTGTCAATGCCCACTTCACCAAACTCATTCACAATGACGGCAATTTTCTGTCCATGTTGTACCGTCAGGATGCGATTCAGTAAGGTGGTTTTGCCTGCTCCTAAATAACCAGTCAGCACCGTCACTGGCATTTTGTTCACTAGTGCCATTTCGTCTCCTTCACCCTAAGCACAACACACTCGAAACCCAATCATGCGATTCAACGAGGCGGCTGGATAACCTGATCGAGTCGCAGAACGTGCTTGATCTGGCGTATCTGCCCAGGCTCCACCCCGGAGCGATCGCCAATCGACGTGACCTTCATTCACCCAGGCAACACTACGCTTAGGTGCACCGTGGTAGCTATCATGCCAAGTATCGGCACACCACTCCCAGACATTGCCATGCATCGCGCTGAGACCAAACGCGTTGTGTGAAAAGCTTTCAACAGAGGCGGTTGACTGACGATACGCCCCTTCTGCTTCTAAAGCGTAGGTAAAGGTGCCCCCATAATTTGCCAGTTGGCTCGTAACGGTTTCACCAAAGTGAAAGGGCGTTGTTGTACCCGCACGGCAGGCATATTCCCATTCGGCTTCGCTGGGCAAGCGGTAGGTCGATCCGGTGTGTTGCGAAAGGCGATCGCAAAACTCCATCGCATCGAACCACGATACTGATTCCACCGGAAGATCATCGCCCTTGAAGTGGGACGGATGGAAGGGTAAAACGCGCTTTACCTGGGGTAGGCTAGCAACCCAACGCCACTGCACTTGTGTCACCGTTTGCTGACTCATAAAGAACGATGGCACCGTCACTCGGTGTTGCGGCCGTTCACTGTCAAGGCTAGAACGCTCAGTCGCCGCCGCACCCATCAAAAAACGTCCTTTGGGGATCGCTACCATATTGATGGATAGCCCGTCTTGCAGGGACTCTGCAAAAAGATGAGCTTGATGGACGCGACGTTCTTTCTCTTGTCCATCGCGACCGACGTTGGTCACTTCAAACACGAATGTTTGTAGATTTGGTCGAGCGCTACCAGGTTCCAAACCTTGTGGTGATAAGGCTGCTAAGACCCGATCGCCCACTCCAAGGGCTAACCCAAAACCGCCAAAACCCGCATATTGTACAAATTGTCGCCGCCGCATGATGCACTCCTCCACACTGAATTTTCATGCAATGCCTACTTAACGCTGCTGCTTGCTGACACCATGAACCTAATCACGAAGCAAAACCAACACCATAGAACAGCAATGACTGATAATTTTTGTCATGCCTCAACTTCGTCTACCAGCGGTGTAGTAAAACAGCGTTACAGGGAAAATACAGGCAATAAAACTTTCTAGAATCGGTGACTCATAAATTTAGCAAAAGCTATGCCTTTAGTGAACGTTAAATAAAGTAGAACCAGTGCATCAAAATGAGGGGCTGATAAACGAAAACTTCGACCTAGCAGCCGTTTTACATAAGAATCAAGAATAGCCTGACCCTTAATCTAGCTTCAACAAAGCTTTGAACGATCTTGTTTCAAGGCTTTAGCAGGTGCAAAAATTAGGGGCTACTTCTTGAAGACTAGAGCAATTTGTACGGCGAAACAGAATCGTTAGATTCGTAGTAAAAGATTCATTGATTACTGGTGAAACTACTGAATTAAGCAACACACGAAACGATAGATCTAAAGCATAGGTAAGAATAGTGTTTGAAGATACAAATTGCAGAAGTTATGATGAAACGCTATCAATTACAGCAAAACCATGTCGCCGCAAAAGGGTTTGAGGTGCGGTGGAACGAAGAACTAAGTTAAGCGATCGATTGACATAGCCAAACGAATTTTGGTCAATCTGGCGTACCAATGTTTGAGTCTAAGTACCGTCTTGAAAGCTTTATGGAGATAAGCTTTCAAGCTGATTGACTGACAAAAGTCTTGAAAAGCCACTTGCTCCGTTGCTGACCCGCCCGTGATTAAAATCCGGGCTAACAGTGCGAAACCCGTTAAAACGGGTTGCAACTCCCTTGTAGTCCTCTTGAGAGGACTTACTTCTGTTAGCCCGCACTTTCAGTGCAGGGCGGGGCAGGTAATGCCTCAAAGATTTGTCAGTCAACCAGGCTTTCAAGACTGATCGCTCCTCATGACAGCTTTGCTTCAATGATTTCAGACTGAGGCGGCAATATCTCTGGAGCACTGGCAAGCCAGATTCACTGCTTACTCCCTTCATTACCAACAAAAGACCATAGCTCGTCACACGCTTTCTATTGAGCCGATACCGCGATCGGTTGGGGTATTGCCTCATATTTCAGCCTTGACACAGCTTTGCAGCCAAGGCTCTGAAACACCCACGACTCTGACGATGCCAGCTAAAGGAAGCGGCTCCAATAACAGCTTGTCGCTCAAGATTTTAAGCACCGAATCAATGCGTTGGTTCAATGGGTCTTCAACAAATTGTCTGTTACGCACGGCACTTAAAGTGCTTCTTCGTTGTAGCTTTTGCCATTTTTGCCTGTGTGCGTTACTTGACAAGTAAGACAGGGTAATAGAGCAATCGACATCAAACAACTGAGGTAACGTTGTCTTACCCATCCTTACATTTTTAGGACTAGCGGCTACAACCTATTTGACCATGTAAAAGAGCCACTTAACCTGGTTTTCCGTTCCACTGCACCTCAAATCCCCATGACAAACGGTTTCATGATGAAGATGATATTGCGGGCAGTGTGCCAAGAAGCCCAAAAGATATAAGCCTTTAATACTTGTATTAGTGTAAATATAACGAGTCAAGTAAAGCACATGTTTGCTTAAGCAAACCTCATGTTTTTACTATTGATGACTACTCCAAAGACAGAGATGTTGGAGAACGGTTGCTACTACGCTGGAGAGCAGCAATTGGTCGTGTAGCGTTGGTGATCAAGCAGCTGAATTGACCATTGCAACTGGACGATTTATCACTGCGATCGCTGCAACTATGCATACTTTTTAATCAACGTTTAGGAAATATAAAGATGAATGCCGTGAAGCCAGTCATCGTTGTGCATGGTGGAGCCAAAACTATTACAAAAGACAAAATAGCCGCAAACCGTGAGGGTTGCCGAGCCGCTACCCAGGCAGGTTGGGAGGTGCTTTGTCACGGTGGCAGTGCCGCTGCAGCCGTTGAAGCCGCGATTCGGGTGCTGGAGTTAGACCAGACGTTTAATGCAGGTTTTGGTTCGACGATGAATAGTGAGGGAGAAGTAGAAACGGATGCTGCCATGATGAATGGGGCAAACTTAGCCTGGGGTGGCGTTGCAGCCGTGCAGGGAGTCCGCCATCCTATCGCTGCTGCTCACCGCATTATGCTTGAGAAACCTCGTTTGCTGGTTGCTCGCAGTGGAGAACGGTTTGCTCTTGAACATGGATTAGAGATGTGTGCTAAAGCCGATCTAGTGAGTGAAGAACAATACCAGGAATGGAAGGAGGACGTTGAAGTACTCGATCGTCCCAATACGGTGGGCTGTATTGCACTTGATGTGAATGGGAATCTGGCGGCAGGAACGTCTACAGGTGGCACAGTGGGGCAACCGCAAGGGCGCGTAGGCGATACGGCACTGGTAGGCTGTGGCTTGTATGCCGATAATCGCTTGGGCGCTTGCTCAACCACAGGTGATGGGGAATCAATTATTCCTGTTGTGCTGGCGAAAACCGCGATCGATGCCTTAGCAAGCGATCGCCATCCTCACGAAGCTGCCCAACACGCGATTGATACACTCAAGGCGCGGGTTGAAGGAGAAGCAGGTTGCATTCTCATCGATCGTCAGGGACGCATTGGCTGGGCATACAATTCGGACGATATGGCAGTTGCTTATATGACTGAAGACTTACAGCAGCCTGTCACTTTTACCAACGAGAAACAACCGCTAGAGGCTGCTTTAAAGTTGTCTGGCGGTTAAAACTGCAACGACATAAGCCAAGTCTGTTTATCTGGATGATTTGAACCAGAGCGATCGTTCTGTCAACCAACAGGGCGATATTACATTAATTGGCGTGACGCAACCATTGGTCAATGTGGTGATCAATGTGGAAGGTAAGCATTTGGGTGGCTTTATTGACTACACCGATGCTTTAAGCCAATGCTCTCACCTGATTGCTGCTGTAGGGCACTAGGCTCACCAGCAAGGATATTTTGGCGTAGTTGGGTTTGATGTTTTAGAGGCGCAAGATGGAAAGTTGTATGCGATCGATGCCAATTTTCGCATTAATGGTTCTACACCTCTTTGTCTCCAATGGCATCAATTGTTGAAGTGCAATAAGGCGATCGTGAAATACTCCAGCGACCACAAAATGGACGGCACCCTCGATTTTATTTTAATACCAATTCCCTTTTTACAGGCTACAAATCAAGATCCCCCTGCCTGCGGCTTCCTTATTCATAAGGGGAATCAATTGGGGCATCTGTAGCCAGTACTTTTTGAATTGGTATAACTACCTTAAAGCTTTACGGTAGCGCTTTTTCGTAAAGGATAGAAGAAAATAGAGAAAAGGCAGTTTCAAGTGAGCCGAAAGCCAGGATGAAACCTTACTTAATTTGTCCGAGTTGCGGGTCGGATGACATCATGAAAAATGGCACCACTCGTCGTGGTAAACAGAATCATAAATGTCGAGACTGCGGTCGTCAGTTTGTGGAAAACCCCCAGTGGCAACCGAAGGCGCAAGAGACCTGTGCCTTGATTGATCGCCTACTGCTCGAACGGATTCCCTTAGCGGGGATTGCCAGAGTCTTGCACCTGTCGGAAAGCTGGTTGCAGCAGTACGTCAATCAGTGCTATGAGCAGGTGGCCCAACAAGCCGAGGTGCTGCCGAAAACGACTGCTCGGTTGACGGTACAAATGGATGAGTTGTGGTCCTTTGTGGATGAGAAAGGCAACAAACAATGGGTCTGGTTAGCGCTGGATGTGGCGACCCGGGAAATCATTGGGTGTCATGTGGGTGATCGGTCGGCACAAGCGGCGCAAGCGTTGTGGGACTCCCTCCCTCGACGTTATCGACAATATGCTCGCCTTTACACGGACCATTGGGAAGCCTATGCCTGTGTCCTACCGAGTAAACGGCATTTTGCAGTGGATAAAGCTTCTGGGTTGACCAGCTATATTGAGCGGTTGAATAATACATTGCGACAACGCATTTCACGGTTAGTCCGCCAGAGTTTATCGTTCTCGAAGAAGTTAGAGAATCACATTGGCGCGATTTGGAACTTCATTCATCACTACAATCAAAAGCTTCGAGAGAACCTGCAACGGGAGCAAAGAGCTTCTTTTTCTCCATCCTTTACATAATGGCACTACCAGCTTTACTTAGAACGTCAAGATTTGCTGATCCTTTCAGCACTAGAAAAAGTGAAATACGGCAAAATCTACGCCGAAATCTATGGCATTGTCACTGGCGAAACTGCCCAAGAGATGCAGCAGATCGAGCAACAATTATCCGCTCAAGGATTGCAATTGGCAGGTTAACAATGGATCAGCAAGAACTCTCACAACGCTATGCCGCAGGCGAACGAAATTTCAGCGCCCTAGATTTAACTGGTAAGCTGATCAGCATTTAAGTTGCATAATTGAGTAATAAAAATGATTAGACTATCCGTGCCATGCCAGCAAAGAGTTTTCTAAGTTCAGAGGAAGTAGATAAATTGCAAAAAGCACTTCGAGAGAGTGAATTAGCCCATGTTCGAGAACGAATTTTAATTCTTTTGCTTCAAAACGATGGTAAAACTCAACGAGGAATTGCCGATTTTTTAGGATGTTCACCTCGAACCGCAGCCTATTGGTGTATGCATGGTGACCCTAACAAACTGGAGAGCTTGCAGAATCGACGAAATCAAGAGAGTCATCGTAAAGCGACTCCTGAATATATCAGATTGTTACTAGAAATAATTGACCAAGAGCCATCAGACCTAGGGTATGAATTTGGACGATGGAGTGGAGAACGTTTAGCAACATACCTGAGCGAGAAAACTGGGATTGAGCTAAGTGGTTCTCAAGTGAGGAGGATTCTGAAGCGAAAAAAGTATCGTTATATCTGGGCTAAATATAGTTTAGCAGAGAAACAGAATCCACTTAAAAGAATTGAGTTCAAAGAGAAATTATTAAAGTACTTAGCAATTGCTAAAGAAGAGCCAAAGCAAATTCAGATATGGTTTTGGGATGAGAGCGGATTTAGTTTACGAGTCATTCGACGGAAAACCTGGGGTAAGAAAGGGCACCGTAAAAAGATTACAGGTCAACGCAGGCAAGGGCGAGTGAATGTCATGGGAGGCATTCGAGAATCAGACCGGAAACGAATTTGCTTTTTTGTTAAAAAGGGAGAGGGGGACATCTTTTATGAACAGTTACAACAGTTCAATGAATTGATTAAGAGTGAATGGGTTTCTCAGGGCAATAGACCTGAAGACTTTCAAGCAAAGGGAGGAAAGATTATCATCATTCTAGATAATGCCAGTTATCACAAACGACTTGATATGCGAGAGAAGATTGCTCAAGAACTTCCCAACATTGTTTTAGAGTTTTTACCTGCCTACAGTCCTGACCTGAATATTATTGAGCTTGTTTGGCATTCTTGTAAGGAACATATTGCTCATCGACTGTTTAAGTCAGTCGATGAATTGAAAGAATTGCTAGAAAGACTGCTAAATCAAGGCGAGTTAATCATCAGATGGAATCGCAAGATAAAGAATAAGGGAAATATGCATATTGCAACTTAAATGCACATTAGCTTATTAGCCTTAGCTATGCCAAGCTAACCCAGGTAAATCTCGCTCACACAAACCTGAGTCGAGCCGGGTTAAACGGAGCCAATCTTAGTCAGGCAAACTTGAAGCAGGCAAACCTTTATGGGGCAGACCTTTCTTATACCGACTTACGGGGCGCTGATTTAACGGGCACTGATCTCAGATGCGCCCTTCTGCTAAACGCCAATTTGACAGGTGCCAAACTAAACGGTGCGAATCTGCAGTGGGCAGCATTAACAGATGTCATACCCGCCGATCTTGATTTGAGCCAAGCTTATCTCAGCCGCACTATGCTACCGGGTGGCTACCCATCTGATGGCTATGACGCAATTAATCGCTACCTTAAAGCATGGGCAGAGCAAGATAATTTTCTTTAGATCTTTCCTTTAACTGCTGACTAAGTAGTGTTAGTGCATCCTGAGAAGAAGCGATCCAATTTGCCACAACGCTTATCCCTTCTTCAAAAGAAAAATGGATAGGCGTTGTGGCTCCTTTCTCTCTAGAGAGAAGGGTACAGACTCAATCTTTAAAAATAGAATGAGGACGGTTCATTCCACCATTTAACGCTGACTTAATGAATATTGAGACGCAAAAAATGATTGCCTAAGTTTGGGCAATCGGTTCAAACAACTGCGAAAATAGAGTTAGATCGGGATGCTTGCAAGGGCATTCTGAGGCAATGCAATTTGGTCTAGCTCCCTATGAAGTCTTTCGGTAAATGCCTTGAAGACCAGTATCCCTGTGATCTGACGACCCCCGTCGAATCGCACATAGAATCAGCGTATCCTCGTCCCCAGCTACAGCGTTCCCAGTGGATTTCCTTAAATGGCACTTGGAAGTTCACCTATGATGACGATCTGCGATATACGCGACCCAACGATATCACTGAGTGGTGTAAGCATATCCAAGTGCCGTTTGCGCCCGAATCTATCCGAAGTGGTATTTCAGATACGGGGTTTCATTCTAACTGCTGGTACGAGCGCGAGTTTGAGGTGGATGCGAAGGACGATCGCGTACTCCTGCATTTTGGAGCGGTTGACTACCGGGCGCGCGTTTGGGTCAACGGACAATTCATGATTGATCATGAAGGCGGGCACACACCGTTTTCAATGGATATTACCTCAGTCTTAAAGCCAGAGGGGCAGCAGACCGTAACCGTGTGGGCAGAAGACGACCCGCACGATCTAGCAAAACCCAGAGGTAAACAAGACTGGCAGCGAGAGCCGCATAGCATCTGGTATCCCCGCACCAGCGGCATCTGGCAAACTGTCTGGCTGGAACAAGTCCCGCAAACCTACATCGATCGCCTCAAATGGACCCCCCACTTTGAGCGCTGGGAGATTGGCTTTGAAGGGTTTGTAGCGGGCAAATGCCAGGACGATATGCAGTTGAAGGTGCGGCTGACGGTAGGGAATCAACTGCTGGTCAACGATACCTACGAAGTGCTAAATGGTGAAATTCATCGCCGCATTGCCTTGTCGGATCCAGGTATTGACGATTACCGAAACGAATTGCTGTGGAGTCCTGAAAAGCCTACCCTGATTGATGCTGACATTCAACTCTGGTGCCAGGGGCAACTCCTAGATAAGGTAAAATCCTTCACCGCCATGCGAACCGTTAGCATCCAGCGCGATCGCTTCATGCTTAACGGTCATCCTTACTACCTTCGTCTGGTGCTAGATCAGGGCTACTGGGAAGAGTCGCTCATGACTGCACCCTCAGATGACGCTTTGCGGCGTGATGTGGAACTGGTCAAACAGATGGGCTTCAATGGGGTTCGCAAACATCAGAAAGTTGAAGACCCCCGCTTTTTGTACTGGGCAGATGTACTGGGGCTGATGGTGTGGGAAGAAATGCCCAGTGCCTACCGCTTTACGCCTAAAACAGTGGAACGCCTCATCAAGGAATGGACAGAGGTGATTGAGCGCGATGCTAGCCATCCATGCATTGTCGTCTGGGTGCCGTTTAATGAATCCTGGGGCGTACCGGATTTAACGGCAACGCCAGCACACCAACACTGTGTACAGGCGCTGTATCATCTAACGAAGACCCTCGATCCCACTCGTCCGGTCATTGGTAACGATGGCTGGGAGAGTACGGCGACCGATATTCTGGCCATTCATGACTACGACACAAAACCACATAGCTTAGCGCAGCGCTATGGCCCCGAAGTAAAACTCTCCGATTTGTTTGATCGCCAGCGTCCTGGCGGTCGAGTGCTGACGTTGGACGGCTACCCCCACCAGGGACAGCCCATTATGCTCACGGAGTTTGGCGGCATTGCTTACACCAAACCAGAAGAAAACGCACATACCTGGGGCTACGCCCGATCGCACAACGTTTCAGAGTTGCAACTGGAATACACGGCGCTGTTACAAACGGTGCATAAAGTCGAAATGTTCAGCGGCTTCTGTTACACCCAGTTGACCGATACCTTTCAAGAAGCGAATGGGCTACTGTACATCGATCGCACACCCAAGTTTCCGCTAGCGGCGATTGCGTCTGCCACTTTAGGTAGGGGTACGGCTGAAGATGACCAGGCTATGCTTCTAGAATCAGTCAAGGTGGCGTGGTCACATATGGAAGATGTATTTTCAGACGCTCTTAAAACCCGACGGTCGCAAACTCACGCTGTACAGCCGACAACCCATTGCGGCGGGGATCATCGCGCCTAGCCCCAGCAACGAGCCAGTGCAGGCAAATCCACACTTGCGCTGGCATCCGCTACGGGGTGAATGGGTTGCCTATGCCAGCCACCGACAGGGACGGACGTTTATGCCGCCCCCAGAATATAATCCGCTGGCTCCTACCCACGATCCTCACTTTCCCACTGAGATACCGGCTGGGGCATACGATATTGCAGTGTTTGACAACCGCTTTCCATCGTTGACTCCGATCGCTACCAATGCGCCCCAAACCATTGTGGACACCTTGCCTGCCAATGGAGCCTGTGAGGTCGTGGTCTTTACCCAAGATCCACAGGCATCACTGAGTTCGTTGCCGCTCGATCATCTGGAACTGCTGTTTCAGGTCTGGAGCGATCGCACCCGTATCATCAGCGAACAGCCCCAGATTCAATACATCCTGCCGTTTGAAAATAAAGGGATTGAGGTGGGTGTTACGCTGCACCATCCGCATGGACAGATCTACGCCTATCCGTTTGTGCCGCCTGTTCCAGCGCGTATGGGCGCGTGTCAGCTTGCCTATTACCAACAGCATCAGCGGGGTTTGTTACAGGAGCTTATTGAAAAAGAAATTGAGGATCAGCAGCGCGTTTTGTACCAGGATGAATGGGCGATCGCCTTTGTACCCGTCTGCGCCCGTTATCCGTATGAGGTCTGGATTGCGCCCATTCAACCCGTTGCTACCTTCCTGGATTTGACGGCAGACCAGCGATCGAGCCTTGCCAAAGCGCTCAAAACCGTCACGCTAAAATATGACGGCTTGTGGAACCGTCCCTTTCCCTATTTGATGGCATGGTTTCAAGCGCCTGTGAACGGCGAATCCCATCCCGAATGGCATCTCCATGCTGAGATTTATCCACCCTACCGTACATCTGAGCGGCTTAAATACCTGGCTGGAACAGAACTAGCGGCTGGAATGTTTGCCAACGATGCGTTGCCGGAAGCAAAGGCAAAAGAGTTGCAAGCAATTGCCGTTGATCTTGAAATGGGTTTGTCGAAGAATTGAGGGCTAGGAGTCTACGCGACAGAAGGATACTCCCAATAGCTGATCGTAAAATATTTTCTTACTTCCTGTATCCATAATCACATGATCAATTCATCATTGGATACCTATTTTGTGGCATCAGAGTCACCATTAAGACTGAAGTTGCGTAACTCAAGTTAGTTTCTAATACTGGATAACCGTACGAAAAAGCAAGTGGAGTAATCTTTATGAGTAGTGCTCATGCCAGCCATAAAAGTGGTGGAATCAAACAAAGTCACGACACTGGACAGCTTGATTCTGCCGCTACGACACCCGTTGCTAATCCTGAAGAGCTGTTAAGCGAAAGTGAAGGCTATCCGTTCAATGCTCAGGGTACAGAGGTGAATCCTGCTGCCACAGAACGACCTCAAGAAGCTGCCGCACAACCTCAACAGAGCGGCGATCGGTAGATGAACGCAACCAAGCCATCGTCTAATGTCCTTAATCACCTAGATCAAGCGCAACGAAACTCTCTCAGCTACCGCCCTTTGATTCTGGCTGGACTCGTTCTAGGGCTAGGACAGGGCGGTTTTTTGGACGGCATTGTCTTTCACCAATTGTTGCAATGGCACCATATGTTTTCCAGCCTTGAAACTGATATCACTATTGCTGGCATGGAATTAAACACTTTTGGTGATGGCTTATTTCATCTCTTTGATTGGTTACTGACGTTAATTGGCATTTTTCTATTGTGGCGTGCTGGGCAGCAAGCTAGGGATGCCTGGTCGGGGCGGGTATTCCTCGGTTCCTTATTAATGGGTGCAGGACTTTTTAATCTAGTTGAAGGCATTATCGATCATCACCTTTTAGGCATTCATCACCTGAAACCTGGTTCCCACCAGCTTTTATGGGATCTCAGTTTTCTCGGCTCTGGTGTTCTGCTCATTGGCATGGGAACCCTCTTAATGCAAGCAAAGATAGAAAAGCTGGGCACTTCAACGCCATGAACTCTAATACTAAGTGCTGCTTGTAGATATAGCTATCGCCACAGAGCTTAGGACATTGGGATCAAAGGGGGTGTGGGGGCTGCGCCCCCAGCCAGGGGTTTTACCCCTGCACCCCGTCCTCACTAGTATGGCTACGGCTATAGCTGTAACATGCATTTCGACTTCGCTCAATGCTCTACGTTTTACACCTAGGAGGGTTGAGCATAGCTGAAAACCGGTTTCTAAAGAGAATTTAATTTAGCCCTTCCACTTATGACTGTAGTAGATGAAATTTTTAGCAAATTAGAGTTAATGCGAGATGCACTACATGAGACTGGAGCGACTGGTCTTCGGCTTCGTGGTACAGATTGGTTTGCCTGGGCAACCGCAGGTAGTTCTAATACGGTTCTACTAGCAGCCGAAACTGGAGTGGCTGAAGTGCTGGTAACGGATGATGCTGCCTGGATATTAACTGACGAAATCGAAGCGCAACGGTTAAAAGACGAACAGCTTCCAAAAGATGCTGGCTATCAGTTTCAGATCAATCCGTGGGCGCAAAGTCACGATCGCGAATCCTTTGTCCGTGACGTAACCAAGAACGGCAAGGTTTTGAGCGATAAGCCATCTGGCTCGTTTCACGAACGTCTGACCCATGAAGAATTCGCTTTACCTCGATCGCTTATACAGCACAGACGCATCATGCTGCCCAGCGAACTAGAGCGCTATCGTCAAGTGGGGCAACTCGCCAGCGAAGCCATGACCGACGTTCTCACGCAGGCGCAACCTACCTGGACAGAATATCAGCTAGCCGGAGCAGGCGCAGAAGCACTGTGGGCGCGGGGGCTACATCCCGCCTTGACGCTGGCAGCAGGCGATCGCCGTTTGCCACTCTACCGCCATCCCTTACCAAGTGGAGAAGTGATTGGGAGACAGGCAATGTTAGTTTTTTGCGCTCGTGGTCATGGGTTGATTGTCAGTCTGACCCGCTTCGTTTCTTTTGGTAACTTCACAACGAAAGATCAGAAATTGCACCGTACCATTGCTGACATTGAAGCCATAGCGCTTCATCACTCTCAGATGGGAACGCCGTTGCATGAGGTCTATGGCGCTTTAAAGACCGCTTATGAGCAGCAGGGCTATCCCAACGCCATTCGGGAACATCATCAGGGCGGGACAGCAGGCTATGGGGCACGAGAAATTGTGGCAACGCCAGAAACGAGCGATCGGCTGGCAGCTAATATGGTGCTTGCCTGGAATCCCAGCATTCCAGGCGCAAAAATTGAAGATACCTTTGTTTTAGGAGCAGACAATAGCTTGGAAAATTTGAGTTTTGATCCCAATTTTCCTCATATCGAAATCCAAGGGCGTCAGCGTCCTGTGCCATTAGAGCGATGATGGACTTCCAACAGATCTTTAAAGCAACGCCTGCTGTGGTAGCCAGTGCGCCGGGACGAGTAAACTTGTTGGGTGAACATACCGATTACAATGATGGGTTTGTTCTGCCCACAGCGATTCCGCAACACACCACAGTTTCCATTGGGTACAGCCTCGACGATCGCCATCACTTTTATGCCGCTGAATTAAAGGAGTGGATTGACGTTACCCCCGCTGAAGCAGCACCAAAAGGCTTTGCCAGCTATATCGATGGCTGTATTCGAGTGCTGAAGGCAGCAGGTTATGTCATTCCCCCGATTAATCTGTTTGTCACGTCCTCTGTACCCATCGGTTCTGGCTTATCCAGCAGTGCGGCACTTGAAGTCGCAACTCTACGTGGCTTGCGATCGCTCCTCCATCTCGATTTGAACGATGTACAAATTGCTCAACTTGGGCAGCAAGCAGAAATTCAATACGCAGGTGTGAGCTGCGGCATTCTCGACCAGATGGCATCCAGCCTTGCTGATACAGAGCATATGCTGTTCCTTGATACACGTACCCTCGATCGCCAGATCCTACCCTTTCCAGCGGGTGCAGAAATTGTGGTGATGGATAGTGGCGTCGCGCGATCGCTTGCTAGCAGTGGTTACAATCAGCGACGGGCAGAGTGTGAGGCAGCCGCACATCAGCTAGGCGTAAAGGCATTACGTGATGTTAGCAATCCTCAAATGATAGAAACGCTGGCTGAACCCTTACGCAAACGCGCTCGTCACGTCATTACTGAAAACAATCGAGTCTTAAAGGCGTTAGAAGGGATCTCAGCCAAAGCGTTTGGTGAATTGATGAACGCCTCTCATGCCAGCCTGCGAGATGATTACGAAGTATCTGTACCTGCATTAGATGCGCTGGTGGCGATCTTACAAAATACGTCAAATGTGTTTGGGGCACGATTGACCGGAGCCGGTTTTGGCGGGGCGTGTGTGGCGTTAGTGAAAGAAGGTGAAACCAGTGCGATCGCCCAATCTGCTCTTAAACGCTACAACAGCGCTGGTTACAACGGTCATATTTTGGTTGCTTGAAGTGGGCTAATTGAAGCGATTTACGTTGTGTTGTAGTGATCATCACACTGAATGTATCAGCACTCAATCCCAGGCAAGAGGCTGTTGAAAATATAAACTTATATGCTTAAAGCAAGTGGAGATTGTTAGTTGAAAAAACTAAATTTCCTCTAGAAACAATACCAGTGAGGAGCAATGCAACTTCAAATTGAATGTAATCAAATACCGTTGAAACTACAACCCTGTTGTTTTTGTAGGCAACGCTTTGAGAGAACAGAAGCAATTATTATTATCTGTGATAATCAGGGCAAAAAATACGGTGAAGCTTGCTCTAGATGCTTAAGCAAGGGGTTTGATTGGCTCAGCGATCGCTTTGATCAATTAGGTCAAGCAGACCATTCCAAGAAAATTACTTCCATCCGACGCACTCAAGCATTAAAGACGCCCATTGGTGTTTGAAATCAGAATTATTAAAGCAAAACGATTGGGCTACGTACTACTCATGCTCTGTGGTACGTGGTGTTACTTCAACAGCGTTATACCAGAGGCTTTACACACATAACGCTATTGGCACACAGACCTAAAGTTGCCTGCACAAATGTTACCAAAATAAGACGTTGGGACGATGTGCCAATCAATCGCGGTTATTACACTTTAGACAAGTTAAATCTACTGGCCAAAATTGTTTGATCAGGTCAAAATTAATCTGCTTACTCAGCTATTAGTAACATCATGAGGTTATCGCATTGACTGGAACACTATTACATAACAGAAGTCTGCTTAAGCACTCTCCTGAAGAAGTTTTTTTCTGTCCTGAAGAATCTCAGTTTTATTCCCACTGTTTAGAGCGATTAGTTTTTCATCGCTGCAAAGAATCTGATGTTGTAGTTGAGTTTGGCTGTGGTGATGGTAGCCCAGTCATTAACTCCTTGTTGAGAGCACAATTCAATGGCATCATTCATGGCTATGAACTGAATGCTTCTGCTTGCAACGTTGCACATGATCGTATTGACAAATATGATCTCGGTCGAAAGTATATTGTTCATAACCAATCATTTTTTGATTCTCACAAACCAAACGCCACCCATTTGATTGCGAATCCGCCTTACTTGCCTGCACCAGACAATGATATTTATATGCCTTTACTACATGGCGGCATAGATGGAGCGCACATTACAAATCATCTCTTAACGCTGAATTGTCCAAATGTGATGGTGCTGGTTTCTAGCTACTCTAATCCTGTCGGCACGATCGATTGTGCGTCAAAAAATGGTTACGCGGTAGCGGATTTTATGGTGACTCCTCTACAATTTGGCTACTATAGCTCCGAGCCAAAAGTAAAGCATTGGATCGCTAAGTTACGGCAAAAGCGCCAAGCCTTTTATTCCAATGAAACTTATTTTTTGGCGGGTGTTTTGTTTACCAAAAAAACGCTTGCCAAAACTGACCTGTCGTCTGAGTTGACTCAGGTTGTAACGGCTTTGCAATAAACACCTGGAGGTTGAGAATGTATCCAAAAATAGCAGTACTACTGCAACTTTTTTCACTGACTTTATGTCGCCAAAGAAATTGAGATTCTTGAAGAATCAGCGATACTTAGGTTATTCTGTGTCTTCCGTTGGGGAGAATAAGGGTTGTATAGCAGCTCACATTTAAGTTGTAAGCCCAATTAAATGTGAGCCTAACATCCCTAATAAAGTGGGTAGACACATGATCCAAAGTATAGAGACTACATTTAGCGCGATCGACCTCGATCAGTTTGCAGAAGACTTGAATCGAGACGGCATTTGTGTCATTCGCGGTTTGTTCGATCGCGCATTGATTGAAGCGTGGGCAGTTGCTTTTGATGCACTCTTTCAAGAGCGGCAACAGCGATCGGGTGGCTTAGCGCCGCGTGGTCAGGCTCGTTATTATGCGACCTTGCCCTGGATGCCGCCCTTTGCCAATGCTGCTGTCTTTGCCAACCCGGTGATTCTGGGAATTCTCGATCGCGTCTTTTTCCAGGAGTACAAGTTAGTTCAGTTCGCTGCGGATGTACCCTTAGAGGGTTCCGAGTACCAGGATGTCCATCGAGACTTTCGCCCACTCTTCTCTGATCAAATTGTTACTCCTCTGTATGCGCTGGCAGTCAATTTTCCGTTAGTTGAAGTGACGGAGGCAAACGGCCCGTTCGAGATGGCGCGGGGTACTCATGTGATGCCGCGTGAGGAAGGCTTGGTGAAAGTGCAGGCAGGTGAAATTGCAATGGAGCAATTTTATATGCAGCCTGGTGATGTCATGATGCGATCGCCCTTAGCATTGCATCGTGGTACACCTAATAGAACATCACAGCCTCGTCCCATGATCGTGATGGGTTACGTTATGCACTGGCTGCACACCCAAAAAGTCGATCTAACATTGTCACGAGCTTACTACGAAAGTCTGCCAGCCAAAACCCAACAGCTACTCCGATGCAGAGTCGTGGATCAGTTAGCAGAAGGTGAAGCTGAAACATACATCAACTTCGCCTATTAAGCACATTTATGCAGCCATCAAACGTGTGAAAGGGTTGAGCGAAGTCGAAACCCATATTGAATAAACCGCTGAAGATGGAAAATACTGGCTTAAGCCGTTGTCATGAATACATACACTAATCCGATTTATCACGGTTATTTCGCTGATCCATTTGTTTGGCAGCATCAGGGGACGTACTACGCGATCGGTACGGGTCCCGCCGAAGCCGCAGGACAGATGGATGAACATGATCAACAGCGGGTCTTTCCTCTACTACAATCGGATGATTTGCTAAACTGGAAGTCTGCTGGCAAGGCGTTGCTGCGTCCTGATTGTACTTTAGGAAATAACTTCTGGGCACCGGAAGTTGCGTACTGCGATGGTATTTTCTACCTCTATTACTCCGTTGGACATGAGGATAAAAACCATCAGTTGCGCGTTGCTACCAGTGCAAACCCTCTGGGACCTTATCAGGATGTCGGTACGCCACTAATTGATCCCAATGAGTGCCCCTTTGCGATCGATCCCAGCCCGTTTCAAGATGATGATGGGCAATGGTATCTCTTTTACGCTCAAGACTTTTTGGATACAGAGGGTGGTGTACGGGCAGGAACCGCCATCGTGGTCGATCGGCTGCTTACGATGACCCAATTAGCGGGTGAAGCAACCGTCGTGCTGCGTGCCCGCCACGACTGGCAACGCTTTTTAGCAGATCGACCGATGTACGATGGCATCTATGATTGGCATACGTTAGAAGGTCCTTGCGTCCGCAAATATGGCAATCACTACTACTGTTTTTACAGCGGTGGACGATGGGAAACTGAAACCTATGGTGTGGATTATGGCATTGCCGATCGCGTCATGGGTCCTTACTCTGATGCAGGCAATGAAGCTGGTTCACGGGTGCTGCGATCGGTGCCTGGTCATGTACTAGGTCCCGGTCATAATTCGATCGTTTCCAGCCCAAATGGACAAACAGACTATCTGGTTTATCACGCCTGGGATGTGGAGATGAAAGCCCGTCGGATGTGCATTGATCAATTGCGTTGGGACTCAGAAGCCCCCCACTGCGAGGGCCCAACCTGGACACCACAAACGATGAGTGATGAAACTATCAGTGATGGCGCTTTTGGTGCCATTGCCACGCATGAGTAAGAATCTCGTTGAGGTTTGTATACCTGGGTTGCCAACCTAAGACCGTTTGGGCTTTGTTGCTACTGCCCACTAAAATGTGAGGAGCGCCAGCACGCCAACGACGAGTGTTATACCAAATCAAATTGCTAGGGCTACAGATCCTTTGCCCTCATCCCCAACCCTTCTCCCGCAGCAGAAGGGTGCTAAAGGCAAAGTCCCTCTCCCTATAGCCTGATGGGCATTCAAGAAAGGGAGCGGGATTGAGGGTGAGGGTAAATCGATTGATCTGTAACGTCTATTTTTGGATTTGGTATTACTCCTACGCAATAAAGCTTTCTTTAAGGCGATCGCATCCTTTTCCCTCAATGTCTCCTTAAACACAAGAGTTATTTACAAAACTGGTATGAGAACTCTCCTCATCGCGGAGAGAAGTTCTTCTGGGGGGAGAGAGTAAAGCAGAAGTAAATCTGTTATTTTTTAGTCAGCTAATACTTAAGCAACAAAACGTTAGACGCATTAGCAAATTCTAAAACGTCGAACTAAATTGCAATATCGTTACTGTTCTACCAGCTTGTGTAGTCTGGAGTCTAGCTTGCTGGATGACGACTTCAAGCCAACTCTTAAGTCTGGCTTCTGGCTAGAATCTTACGGCTTTTTTTAAAGGTTCAATTTTTGCGTGGGTCAATTTACTCACTCTGTGACTTGTGAGGTAATCATGTCTACTTATCCTATTTTAAGCAAGCATCTTACTGCCGAGGGTGCTTCCTTAGAGTCTTTTAATACCCATTTCGATCGGACGCATCCTTCATCAACTCAATTGGTATGGTCTGAACCCATCGTTTTAGAACCGACAGATACTAATGGCTCTGATCTGGTTTGTTTCTCGCATCTGCGGTGGGATTTTGTCTATCAACGCCCGCAACATTTGTTGAGCCGATGCGCTACAAACCGTAGAGTTTTTATTATCGAGGAGCCGATCGTCAGTCCAGATGATTCCTACTATTTAGCGATTAGTAAGCGGGAGTGTGGTGTATGGATTGCCGTGCCACATTTACCGGAAGGGCTAAGTGAAGAACGGGCGATCGTACTTCAGCAATTGTTGTTAGATCGCTTGATGACAGAGGCTCAAATTCAGGCACCGATCCTCTGGTACTACAACCCAATGTCAGTATCATTCACCTCTCATATAGAGGCTTCAGCTGTTATCTATGACTGTATGGATGAGCTATCTGCCTGACTGCCTGACAGAAGTAGGTGAAAGCTAGCAGCAGCGGGAAAAAGGGTAGAGCGTATGAGAGGCTAAAGTTACCACACAAATAGCCCCATGCCCATGACAGCCTCTACCCAACTGTATGGTCAATTATTTGCCTTCCTGCGTCAATACTGCCGTGCTCAGGATATACGTCACCTCAAAGCGTTGGCATGGATGGTGAGTGCCTTAATCTGTAGCGGACAACTGAGTTTGCCAGCCTGGGAACCGTATGTGCCCAGTCGAGCGACCCAAGCGCAAAGTGTAGAGCGCCGCTGGCGACGGTGGTTGGACAATCAGCGGGTGCGGGTGAGCCGACTGTATGTGCCCTTGGTGATGGCGGCGTTAAGCGGATGGAACCATCATCGTCTGTATCTTGCTTTGGATACCACCGTCTTGTGGAACCGCTATTGCATGATTCACCTGTCCGTTGTTTGTTGTGGACGTGCAGTACCCTTGCTGTGGCGAGTCTTGGAGCATGATAGTGCGAGCGTTGCCTTTAAGGAGTACCAACCGTTGCTACGAAAAGCCCGGTGGTTGTTGCGCCAGCATGAGGATGTGATGCTGTTGGCTGACCGGGGCTTTGCCAATCACTCGTTGCTGGCGTGGTTGCAAGCAAGTCAATGGCACTACTGTTTACGCTTACCCTGCGATGTGTGGCTGCACGGTGCTAGCAAGTATCCTAGGATGGTTGGCAGTTTCTATCCACCCCTGGGCGAAGCGCGGTTGTACCGTCAGGTGCGGTTAGGGGCAGATGGAGTCTATCGGTGTAATTTAGTCTTGGCGACGGTTAAAGGAGCCAAGGAAGCCTGGGCAGTCGTCACCGATGAGTCTCCCTCATTGCAAACTTTGTGGCAATACGCGCTGCGCTTTCAAGTTGAAGAGCTATTTTTAGATAGCAAGTCAGGGGCGTTTGAGTTAGAAGATTCTCGGTTACGCTGTGAAGCCGCCTTGGAACGACTCTATCTGGTTGCGGCACTGGCGCTGCTCTATGCCACTGCACAGGGAATGTCCGTGCAAATCGCTGGGTTGCGTCAACAGGTTGACCCGCATTGGCGGCGTGGTATTAGCTATCTCAAGATGGGTTTGCGCTGGCTTCAGGGGGTTGTCCATAAAGGGCGGCAACTCCTGTGCCCCATCCCATTGCTTCCCCATGACCCAGAACCTTGTTTTGCCTCGAAGCAGGCTGAGCAAGATTTTTATGACCAGTTTTGGTTGACTCGCATTCGTTCCTTATCCTGCAAGCCTTGATCTGCCTTCCATTGATTAAGATGTGTCAGGCAGTCAGGCTATCTGCGTTCAAGGGCGCACATCCAGAGTTGCAAACGCGAGAATCCCATCTGTTTACGCTCGCTGATTTGGTGTTTACAGGTGGCCGCAGTCTCTATGAAGCGAAACAGCACCAACATCATAGCGTTCATGCCTTTCCTAGCAGTATTGAGGCAGCACATTTTGCTCAGGCAAGAACTGCAATTGTAGAGCCAGCGGATCAAGCATCGATCCCTCATCCTCGCCTGGGCTTTTATGGTGTGGTGGATGAGCGAATGGATCTGGATTTACTGAATGGTATTGCTGAAGCAAGACCCGATTGGCATTTGGTGATTATTGGGCCTGTAGTTAAGATTGATCCTGCCACATTACCCAACCATCCCAATATTCATTATTTGGGTGGCAAATCTTACCAGGAGTTGCCTAGCTATTTGGCAGGGTGGGATGTGGCACTGCTGCCCTTTGCCCGTAATGAATCCACTCGTTTCATTAGCCCGACGAAAACACCCGAATACCTGGCGGCGGGTAAGCCAGTAGTTTCCACATCCATTCGAGATGTCGTGCGTCCGTATGGTGAAGAAGAGCTGGTACACATTGCTGATACGGTGCCAGAGTTTGTTGCCGCGATCGCCACTGCCCTGGATCAAACTCAAACCAATGATGCCTGGTTAAACCGAGTGGATACGTTTCTCTCGCAAAACTCCTGGGATTTAACTTGGCAAGCGATGAATAACCTGATTGAAACGGCGATCGTCACGAAACAAGAGATGCACGGTACGAGGCAGCAGGAAGCAGCGTTTGCAACAAAGTCAGTTTAACCAGGATTCAATCGCCTATTGCGATCGCTCACTAAAGGGCGCTTTAAATCATTCTTTATTATGGAACGGACTCATGTTTGACTATTTGATTGTTGGTGCAGGCTTTGCTGGCAGCATTTTAGCAGAGCGGTTGGCAAGCCAGAGCCATAAAAAAATCTTGATCATTGATACTCGTAATCACATTGGCGGCAATGCTTACGACCATTACAATGAATCGGGTATTTTGGTGCATAAGTATGGTCCACACATCTTTCACACTAATTCGCGGGATGTGTTTGACTATTTGTCTCGCTTCACCGAATGGCGACGCTATGAGCATCGCGTCCTTGCTAGTGTGGATGGTCAACTGGTGCCGATGCCTATTAATCTAGATACCATTAACAAGCTATATGGTTTGAATCTCACAGCATTTGAGCTGACAGACTTTTTTGCCTCTGTTGCTGAACCCAAAGAATCGATTCGCACCTCAGAAGATGTGGTGGTTAGCAAAGTGGGACGAGAACTCTATGAAAAGTTCTTCCGCAACTACACCCGCAAACAGTGGGGGATCGATCCATCCGATTTAGATAAATCGGTAACGGCTCGTGTGCCGACACGCACTAACCGGGACGATCGCTATTTCACAGACACCTATCAGGCAATGCCGCTACACGGTTATACCCGCATGTTTGAGACTCTGTTGACGCATCCTAATATCAAAGTGATGCTCAATACCGATTACCGCGAGATTCAAGGCATCATTCCCTACAAGGAAATGATTTATACCGGACCCGTTGATGGGTTCTTTGACTATCGCTATGGTAAGCTGCCGTACCGATCGCTCGATTTCAAACATGAAACCTTGAATGAGCGCATCCATCAACCCCAGGCGGTGATTAACTATCCCAATGAACATCTCTACACTCGCGTGACAGAGTTCAAATACTTAACGGGGCAGGAGCATTCCAAAACCAGCCTGGTGTATGAATATCCTAAAGCTGAGGGCGATCCTTACTATCCCGTGCCCCGTCCTGAAAATGCTGAACTGTATAAGCAATACAAGGCACTGGCGGATGCCACACCGAATGTTCACTTTGTGGGACGACTGGCGACTTATAAGTATTACAACATGGATCAGGTGGTCGCTCAGGCGTTGGCACTCTATGCCCAACTGGCTGAACGTCCAAGCTGGCACCCTCAGGAAGACCGCGTAGCAGCGAAAAAGGCGATCGCGTCCGATACCAACGGCGATCGCGCCATCTACTCAGCTTCAGGTACGCTGCCGCTAGCGAGCTTTACGACTTCAACACCTGATAAACCAGAAAAGTCTAACGGCAAGGCGCTTTCACCATCCCAAAATGGTTCAAGTTGACCACTATTGAATGGCACTGAAATAACGATCCAATTTGCCCCCAGCCCCCAATGCCGGGGAAGCCAATCTTTCAAAGCCCCCAATACTAGGGGATTCAGAGGGGTGGTTCAGCGCTATTTTCTTTAAGTCAGTGCCATTCAATCAATATTGATTCGTGAAACAAAGGGATGTGAGGGCTTGTAATGAATTCAAAACAATTGCCACCTCTGGAACTGTGGGGCGGCATTGAATGCACTGTGAATCGGGTGGGCGATCGCTACTTTGAACAGTTGGAACGAAATGGTCATGCCACTCGTATTGAAGATCTCGATCGCTTTGCTGCTTTAGGCATTCAGGCAATTCGCTATCCCATCTTGTGGGAACAGATTGCGCCTGATGGTTTAGAACGAGCCGATTGGTCATGGGCAGATGAACGCTTGGCTTACCTCGATGCGCTTGGCATTCGCCCGATTGGGGGTTTGATCCATCATGGTAGTGGTCCCCGTCACACCAGCTTAATTGATCCAGCGTTTCCAGAACAGTTGGCAGAATACGCTCGTGCAGTGGCGCAGCGGTATCCCTGGATCACCCATTACACCCCTGTGAATGAGCCTCTGACAACGGCACGGTTTAGCGGGCTGTATGGTCACTGGTATCCCCATGGGCACGATAATGCCACGTTTGTACGGGCATTGTTGAATCAGTGTCGCGCCACTGTTCTTTCCATGCAGGCAATTCGGCAAATCAATCCTTGCGCCCAACTGGTGCAGACAGAGGATTTGGGTAAAGTCTTCAGTACCCCCTTGTTGGCATACCAGGCACAGTTTGAAAACGATCGCCGCTGGCTGTCGCTTGATTTGCTCTGTGGTCACGTCAACCCATCCCATCCTCTCTGGCAGTACTTATGTAAAGCAGGGGCTGGGGAAGCTGAGCTGCTATGGTTTCAGGACAATTCCTGCCCGCCGGATATTGTGGGCATCAATCGTTATGTCTGTGGCGATCGCTTTATTGATGAACGCCTCGATCGCTACCCACCCCATACGCATGGCGGTAATGGTAAACATGAATATGCTGATGTAGAAGCCGTCTGGGTTTGTGCAGAAGGTATTTATGATCATGCCACGCTGTTGAAGGAGGCATGGGAACGCTATCGGCAACCCCTTGCCATTACTGAGGCACATTTGGGCTGTACCCGTGAAGAACAGTTGCGCTGGTTGAAGGAAATTTGGCAGGTCGCGCAGTCGTTGCACCATGATGGTATTGATATTCGAGCGGTTACGGTTTGGTCATTGCTGGGCACCTATGACTGGAATAGTTTAGTCACTCGCGCTGATAATTTCTATGAACCAGGGGTGTTTGATGTTCGATCGCCCGTCCCTCGTGCCACCGCGATCGCCACAATGGTGCAGGCTTTAGCAGTAGGGCGGGAGTATATCCATCCATTGCTCGCTTTGCCAGGATGGTGGCAGCGATCGCAACGACTCCTCTATCCACCTGTAAGCTATGCCGCAAACCTGGGGGGATGGGCAGATGCTGATCTGCTTCCCACACCGCCAATGCGACGCGCGACGGATTCTCCACTGATGTCCACTCCTCCCCTACTCATCATGGGCGCAACAGGCACGTTGGGGCAGGCTTTTGCTCGTCTGTGCGAAGTTCGTGGCATTCCCTATGTTTTACTGTCTCGTCAGGAGATGGATATTACGAATTCCGTCACTGTTGAGCGTGTGCTGGATGAGTTGCAGCCCTGGGCAGTCGTGAATGCTTCTGGCTATGTGCGAGTGGACGATGCTGAACGCGAACCCCAGCTTTGCCTTCGCATCAATGCCGATGGAGCCGCTATTCTGGCGGATGCCTGCGCTCAACGCAGTCTTGGTTTAATTAATTTTTCCTCAGATCTAGTGTTTGATGGCGATCGCAACCAACCGTACCTGGAAAGCGACGGAGTGGCACCGCTAAACGTCTATGGACATAGTAAGGTAGCAGCAGAGCGATGGGTTTTGCATCATCATCCTTGTGCCTTAGTCATTCGTACTAGCGCCTTCTTTGGTCCCTGGGATGAACACAACTTTCTCACGATCGCCCTTCGTACCTTGATGGCAGGACAACCCTTTGTGGCGGCAGAAGATACGATTGTCTCTCCGACCTACATCCCCGACCTGGTGAATACCAGCCTTGATTTACTGATTGATGGTGAATGTGGGTTATGGCATTTAGCCAATTCTGGCGCGATCGCCTGGGCAGATTTAGCCCGCTCCACTGCTCAACTGGCTGGGCTGGATACGTCGCCGATTCGTCCGTGTGCCACTAAAACGATGGATCTGGCTGCAACTCGTCCGGCTTACAGTGTCTTAGGGAGTGAGCGCGGTATCCTGCTACCTGGCTTAGATCAAGCGATCGCCCGCTACCTTCAAGAGTGCCGACTTTAACTATACGGATGATGACGGTCGCAGCGGTCGATCGCTTAGTCCAGCAGGCAATGATTGTAGACATTCAAGCCGAGAGCTACCGAAAGCAAGCGGCAGTGACTAAGGCGGCAACCACCTAAATAGCAGCCCAAGCCTGAGCCTGCTGCCGATCGTAGTTGTCGTCTCGATCTGGCTTGTCATGTTGACCCTGGTTGTCATTTCGTTGGCGAAGCCGATGCGAAACACGTATCTTTGGTGTCGTCCTGATGATGAGATGGTTGGTGCAGCAGTCGGATTGTTGTAGCTTTTCTAGCTGTTGCTTAAGCGTGCTAAGTCTGCTTTTTGTGATCCTAGGCAGCCGCCAAGTATAGCTATCGCCACAGAGCTTAGGACATTGGGATCAAAGGGGGGGTGGGGGCTTCGCCCCCAGCCAGGGGTTTTACCCCTGCACCCCGTCCTAACTAGTATGGCTACGGCTATAGTTGTCATCTTTTGAACTTGTAGTTGGCATTTTATACAGGTAGTGATCGTAGGAGAACAGGGAGTTGACCGCGTTCAAGCGTTGTTTCTGAGTTTCAATGGCATAGCCTTGTTCAACTAACTGGGTAGCGAAAGCTTGAATGTCATTGAGAGTGACATTATGTAAAGATTTGTTTTCGACAAATAGGAGAAAATACTAGATACCTCGGCGGTAGTTGTTGCAGATGTTGAGGCTTTGGGTAAGCCGCTGGTGCCCCATGACGATCGCGTCAGGAGCGCCATGAAGCGTATGATCGCTACCCCTTTGCGAAATGCTCTGGCAGAAATTAAGCTATTGACCTCTTACAACCTCAGCGTCAGGCACTTCAAGAGCAGCACAGCTTGTTAAGTCAAAAGCGGTTGGAATTGAGGCGAAATGCAGCGTTTGAGACGAATGTGGCTGTGCGGTTTCAGCTTGAGAAGCAGATGAACAATTGGTTTAGGAGTACAGCGCTCACTGTCCACCATTGTGGAACGGATCGGACCACTCCTGAACGCTAAAAGTACTCGCTCAGAAAGAACGTAGCGGTTCACGAACTTGGTATTAAGGCTTTCGTAGAAAAATGCTGAATCGGGCAGAGGCAGGGTGTAATTGTAGAAGTCAATTCTGTTAAGCTTCCTCAATGCAAGGACTTGATCCATTACAGGCAAAACGAGAGGCTTTACAAGAACAGTTCAGCCTACTCAGCGAGAAACGGTTGGAATTGGGGCGAAGCTCCGCCATTGCGGCTGACCCCAGTATGCAATTTCAACTGAAAAAGCAAATTGAGCAGGTTGACGCAGAACTGGAGTCATTAGAGCAACGGCTGGTTCAAATAGACAGGCTGTCACAGGACGGACGGCTATACCAGGCGCTCCTGAAACTGGGGTACCGTAAGCAAGTTCAGGTTTTTCGCAAGTTTGTCCAAAACCACCCGATCGCTGCTTTTCTCATTCATGGTGCTTCTGACTATGGGCAGCGGTGGTTGCTCAATCGCCTGGTGGTGCAGCACACGCGAGACAGTATTACTGGCAAGGTGGTGAAGCTGAATCTGAGCCGCGTTGCGCGACGAAGTGACGTTGCTGCTCTATGGCGAGAACTAGCTGGACGAGTGGGATTGGGTCGGCAGGGAACGATCGCCGAAATTGTCGATCGCGTCTATCAGTGGTGGCAGACGCAAAATGTCTTGCTGATCCTCTATGAAATTGATGTTCTGCCAGAAACCTTTCTAAGCGAATTGCTGCGAGATTTTTGGATGCCGCTGGCAGTGCGAGCCTGGTCAGGGGGTGAGCCAGAAAGCGCTTACAAGCTTTTGATGTTTCTGGTGGACTATGACGGCTGTGTGGGCAACTGGAACGTTCCCTTTAGTGAGCAACTCGATGCTGCATGGCAACCTGTAATTCCGGTTAAGTTGCCGCTAATCGGCGAGTTTACCGAGGACGAGTTGCTGAACTGGTTAGAGTTTTCAGCCGATGATCTGCCTACAAATCTGTTGGACGAACCCGACGAAACGGTGCAAGATATTTTGGAGAACAGCGATCGCGGCATTCCGGAACCCACGTTAGACGAAATTTGTCGGCAGGCAGGCTCTGATTGGTATGAGAACGAAGAAAAATGGTTGAAACTGTAAGCGCATCCCTGGAATACGTTGGAACGGTTCAGCCCAAAGCCACTGACGGGTTGCCCTATCTGCCGAGTCGGGAACTGGTCGAGGCGGTGAATCTGGCGATTTATTTGGAGCGTCCGCTGCTGCTCAAGGGCGAACCGGGTTGCGGCAAAACTCAACTGGCTTCTGCGGTTGCCGATGAATTGGGGTTGCCACTAGAAAGCTGGTACGTTAAATCGACCAGTCGAGCACGGGATGGGCTGTATACCTATGATGCGGTGGGGCGTTTACGGGATGCTCAACTGGCGGGTTCGGGTCGCCTCAACGAAGAACAGATCCGGAGGGCAGACGATCCCACCACCTATGTTCGCTGGGGACCATTAGGTCGTGCGTTTTTGAATGAGCAGCGAACCGTGGTGTTGATCGATGAAATTGACAAAGCAGATATTGATTTCCCCAATGATCTGTTGCTGGAACTGGATAAACAACAGTTTTTGGTAGAAGAAACGGGAGACGCGATTACTGCAAAGGTGCCGCCGATCGTGTTTATTACTAGCAACGACGAAAAAGATTTACCCGATGCCTTTCTGCGCCGTTGTTTGTTTCACTTTGTTGAATTTCCGAATCACGATCGCCTCCTTCAAATCATCCATTCGCGCTTTCCCTCAACGCCCGAAGCATTGGTCAACCAAGCCGTGGCTCGCTTTCTAGAACTGCGGGAAGATATGAAGCGAGATAAAGGCGAAGTGGGCAAGAAAGTGAGCACCAGTGAGCTAATTGACTGGTTTCGGGTGCTGCGTCGCTACCCGCACGAAGAAGCGTTGGGGCATCTGGGTGGGCAACTCCCCTTCGCGGGTGTGTTGCTGAAGAGTTGGGAAGACCACATCCGCTATTTGAGGTTGGGCAAACGTGGATGATCTGCCACTGCTGGAGCTATTTACCCGTCTGCGTGAAGCTGGCTTACCGCTTGGCATTCCAGACTATGAGGCAGCGGTACAAGCGTTGCAGAAGGGTTACGGCTTGCCCGATCGCGCGGCGCTGGCTCGTCTTTGTCAAACCCTATGGGTGCGATCGCCCGATGAAGAGCGGTTGTTCACCTATTATTTTGAACAGCTCATTGGCAAGGCAGACATCTCTCAGCCCAATAAGGGTAAGGACGAAACAACTCCAAATGCTTCACCGCACCGTAAAAAACGTCTCATCGCTCTTTACGGCGGGTTGATCAGCCTTGCCCTTATCGGTGCTGGAGTGGTGCTGTGGCACAATACGCGATCGAAAGATGTCAATGTTTCCCCTTCACCGTCGTCACTACCCACAACGCTACCCACTCAGGTTCCAGTAGCGCCCACAGCATCGGCATCGCCAACGCCACAACCAACAGTCGCACAACAGCCGTCATCAAACAGGTTGCTTTGGGTTCTGTTAATCATCCTGGCGCTGAGTGTTGGAGCCTTCTGGCTGGTCAAAGTCCTCTTACGACGTCGCCACAAGGAACCAGAACAAGCTTCTGAACCAGCAGCGGCTAACAGCGCTAAATTGGCTTCAGAATTGCTGCGTGAAGCGAAGGATGCTGTTCAGGTGGCTCAAGCCGTGCAGCAAATCACGCATCAACGGACGAACGTGCGCGATCGCTTTCTGCTATCAACCGACTATTTGCCCGTGACCCAACGGCAAATGAAGCAAAGCTGGCGACATCTGCGTCGGATGGTGAGAGAAGGACTGGCAACCGAGTTAGATGTGGAAGCAACCGTGCATCGCATTGCTCACGATGGGATGTTGCTAAGTCCGGTTCTGGTCGCTCGACGCACCAACCGAACCGAATTGGTGTTGCTGATTGATCAAGATGGCTCAATGGTGCCCTTTCACTCGCTATCGGCTCGTTTGGTAGAAACGGCACTCCGGGGAGGACGACTGGGCAAAGCTGGGGCGTACTATTTCCATAACTGCCCTGTTGACTATCTTTACAACGACCCGATGCATCAGGAGGCGGAACCCATTGAGGAGGTGCTGAGAGGGTTTCAGCGCGATCGCACCGCTGTCCTGATTTTTAGTGATGCAGGTGCGGCGCGGGGTGGATTAAACCTTGAGCGGGCGGATTTAACCGCTACGTTTTTGCAGCAGCTTAAACAGCATGTGCGATATGTAGCATGGCTGAACCCGATGCCCAAGCCGCGATGGAGTAGCAGTACTGCGAGAGAAATTGCCCTCCATGTACCCATGTTTGAGGCAACGCGACAGGGGTTAGATGAGGCGATCGATGCCTTGCGGGGTCGTCACCATGCGCTAGCCGCATTGCTAGGAGGGCAAAAATGACCAGCACGCGATCGCCCTCCACCAACACTAAAACACGATCGGCAACTCGACGCATTGAATCCTTTCGTCAGCGCTTTGGTGAGGGACACTTCTATCTGGCGTGTCATGCTGCCCTGCCCCTCGCGCTCACCCCCGACCTGCTGTATTCACTTTGGGCAAACTTTCAGCGCGATATTCATGGCGGAGCGATCGACATTCCCTGGATTGCAGTCGCTGATTTGATGCTGTCTAACCTCTGCAAAGAAGTCGGCAACGAACTCTACGAGATGGATCAAGCGGTTCGAGATAATCTGCTGAATCAATTACAGAACGATTCTCGCTTTGGGTTGGAACACCTCCGAGAACTGGCTGATTTTGTGATGGCGTATGTCGAGCAACAACTAGACAGCCCAGATTTGGATGTGTGGGATCTAGCAACAGGTCAAAAATGGAGAGCCTTAGCGTACAAGCACCCATCCGAAGCCGCGCATAGTATCGCAACCGTGTTAGCCCAACTACCGTTAAACGATAAAGCGGAATGGATACGGATGGCGGCACTGTTGAACAGTCTGACAGAACCTCTCGCTGCCTTTCAACCCTTACTCAACTACATCCAAGCAATGGCAGACCTGACACGGGGTAACTTAGCCGCCGCTACTGCCCAAATGGCTCAAGCAGTTGATATCAACCGTGAAGTGCGGGTTGAGGGCGTTAATTTACCCATCCCAGAAGTGCTCAATGGGACGTTGCCGAAGAGTAATGAGCCGGATGCACTACCTACATCACCTCCGAACAGGCTTAAAATGCCTATCGCGATCGCAGGCGGCACGATTGCATCGGTACTGATCCTCATTGGAATACAGTATGGGTTGCAATCGCCTGACTCTCGGCGAACACCTGACGTAGCAAGTTCTGCAACACCCTCATCTCAAAGCAGTCCTTCTGCATCACCCACATTTGGATCATCGATGGCTCGGAAGCGGCTAAAGACTCGGGAGCAACCCGCTACTAATGCCCCATCCGTGCCTAGAGTATCCCCCTCTATCCCATCTAACACACCATCAAGCTCACCTCCTAATTTAAAGCAATCACTTCCAGCAAACGTTGAGTTGCCTGTTCCCTATTTGTCTCAACGAGATAATGTCTATATGAATTTCAGAGCTAGTCAATCTACCTCTTTAGCGATGGCTTTGTCATATTACGGAGTAAAGCCCAAAACGCCTGGAGTGCAGCTAGAGGACGAACTATATCAGAAATATCAAGAATTTGGTGACATTGTCGACTGGAAGGCTACGGAAGCAGTGGCTAAAGCCTATGGGTTTAAAGCAGTTACGGGTATAAATAGAACACTCGAACAAGTCAAACAACAGTTAGCAAGTGGTCATCCTGTACTGGCTGCCTTGACGACAACCTCTTCAGGTTCAGTGGTTTGCTTTATAGGCTACACAGAGTCAGGGCTTATTGCAAATGATCCTTGGGGGAATCCTTTAACAGGATATACAAACACAGCTGGTAGTCGTGTTTTACTCACCAATGAGTTCCTAAATAGAGTTTTCTTTTTAGAAAGTCCAAGCAGCGGATGGGCAATGTTCATTACGCCGATAAATTCTACAGATTCACAATCTAGTTCATTACGCGAATGAATTCTACAGATTCACAATCTCTATCTAACTCAGGTAAGTCTGATCCATTGCTTGAGCGTAAACTTGGAGGTGGAACAAGATAAATTCATTTCCAACTGTTTTGCGTTAATTTTCTAATAGCGAATTAAGAATTTAGAAGAGTTATTTGTCCCCTAGGAGTCTACCTGAACCACCTAAGTTTCTCCGAAAAATAGCCCATTGTTTTCCATTACCTTCTAAAAACCATGAAAGATTTTTCATAAGTTATGCTGGGAATGATCGCACCTAGGCAGAGTGGGTTGCTCAGGTTTTGGAAGAAGCAGGCTATTCAGCCGTGATTCAGGCGTGGGATTTTCGGGTGGGTGGCAACTTTGTGCTGGCTAGGCAGCGAGCCATCGTTGAAGCAAAACGGACGATCGCGGCACTTTCCTCTCTCTAGTCTTTCTTGCTTTTGCCGGATGTAGAGTTTTTAGCTGTTATAAGGAGGAATAAATGCTCCAGATCTTTCTTCGCAGATAGGATTTATATGACAGATACCTCAAACGTTAAGCTCACGATCGCCTTTAATGACCCTGACCTCGACGCAGAAGAACGGGAAGAGCAGGCACAACGGTTCATGGCTGAATTGCAGCAGATGGACGAAGTAGAGGTCGATCGGGTTCTCGATCCGCATCCACCGGAAGGGAACAAAGCAGTGGGCGCAATTTTGATAGGACTGCTGACGGCTCAGGTGAATAAAGAGAATGCCCAAAAGGTGATGGGATTTCTGGGTGATCGCTTGGGCAATAAAGTGATCGAGCTGGAAGTCGAAGCAAATGGCAAGAAGCTAAAGGTGAAAGCCAGCAGTCGAGAAGAGTTAGAAGCGGCGATTGCAGCAGCCCAGAAATTTGCAGCAGCGTAGGGCACTGAAATGGTGAAGGTCGCATTGCTGGTTGGCGTGAGTGAGTATGAGCCTGGGCTAAATCCTTTACCTGGAGCGGTGAAGGATGTGGATGCCATGCAACGAGTCCTGGCAGATCCAGAACTGGGAGGTTTTGCCGAGGCAGACATCACTGTCCTGAAAAATCCACAGCGGCAAGCGATGGAGGATGAGATCTATCAACTCTTCAGCGATCGCAAGAAGGATGACCTGCTGCTGTTTTACTTCTCTGGTCATGGCATTAAAGATGAGCATGGCAGGCTTTACCTGGCGACCCGTGTGACCCGTAAGGACACTAAGGGCAGATTGGTCAAACCATCAGCCGTAGCCACTACGTCTCTGCATGAGAATATCAACGAAAGTCGATCACAGCGACAGGTGATCATTCTGGATTGCTGCTTTAGCGGCGCGATCGCTCAGGGCATGACGGTTAAGGATGATGGCACCGTCAACTTGAAAGAATATCTGGGTGGCAAGGGGCGGGCAATTCTGACCTCTTCCACTTCCACTGAGTATTCTTTTGGCGCAGCAGCAGGGCATGATGAAGCAGGGTTATCAATTTACACTCGTTACTTGGTTGAAGGGATTGAGACAGGAGCCGCCGATGCAAGCGGCGATGGTTGGATTGCGGTGGAAGAACTGCATGAGTACGCTGCTAGCCGGGTCAAGGAAGCAGCCCCAGCAATGACCCCTAAGTTTTACCCGGTGGAGGAGGGGTACAAAATTGTGTTGTCGCGATCGCGGCAGGACGACCCGAAGCTAAAGTATCGCAAGGAAGTGCAAACGGCTGCTGAAGCAGGACAAGGTAAACTTCTGTTTTTTGCTCAGAAATTACTAGAAGGTAAACGTGCTGAGTGGAACATTTCGGTTGAGGAAGCCAAAGCGATTGAAGACGGAGTATTGGAGCCATATCGCCAATATGAGCGCAAGCTATACGAGTACGAACAGGCGTTAACTGAAGCAGTGCAAATCGAGTACCCTTTTAGCGTTGCGAATGAAACTGCATTAAACAAATACCAACAGCAATTAGGGTTGCGAGATTCAGACATTGCAGCCATTGCAGCCCGAGTGCTGGCACCCTTAAGAGTCGAGTCTGAACAGGACGCTGAACCGCAACGACAGGCAAAACCGATGCAGCCAGCGCAGGAATTAAGCTTTCCAACTGAGCGACAAGTGCCAGAGCCTGTCCTGATTCCAGGAACACCTGAACCAGCAGCACAAACCCCTCAACCTGTCCCGACTCAACCCGCGACCCAGAAATTAACCGCTTCTCAAAATCGACGCTTAGAGCAACGTCAGCAAGCCCTAGAGGAAGAACGCGGCATTCGCAATGAGAAACTAGGACATCTACGGAAAAGCTTCGCGATCGAGACAGGCGAAGCTGTCAAGTTCCAGTTACAGAAGCAAATTCAGGACGAAGAAGCCAAACTAGCCGCTCTGGATGACGAACTGGATGCGATCGATCAGTCATTACAGAACTAATTTGGCTTCGGCAAAACTCTAACGATCGCACTTCTTTACAAGTAATTCCCAGCGATCGCTCTCGCATGATTTATGCGCGCGATCGCCTGGTTCCGTCACCAAGAGAACGAGTTGGTGATGCCAAAAGCAAGTCGACGCGGACAACTTTGCTGTGCCAAAGGTAACACAGTGAGGTGTAAGCACCCACTCCACCGAGCAAGAACGCTACCAGTAGGCTACTGTGTCTTGCTGCAAGCGCTTGAAGATTTTTGTAACATTCTTTAGGATTTCTTACTTCAAGCGAATGTGCGGTTTTTTACTGTTATAAAAAGGAATAAACGCTGAAGCGTATCTCCATACAGACAGGATTGACATGACAGAGACCTCGAACGTTAAGCTGACGATCGCCTTCAATGACCCGGATTTGGACAGCGAGGAACTTGAGGAGCAAGCCCAAAACCTGCTGGCGCAAATGAGAGACCTGGATGAGCTTGAAACGGTCGATCGAGTCCTTGACCCGAATCCACCCGTGGGAAATAAAGCGGTGGGCGCAATTTTGGTGGGTCTGCTAACGGCTGAGGTGAGTCCTATCAATGCTAAGAAGCTGTTCGGATTTCTGGGCGATCGCTTGGGCGGCAAAACGATCGAGCTGGAAGTGGAAGCCAATGGCAAGAAGCTTAAGGTGAAAGCCAGCAGTCGAGAAGAGTTAGAAGCGGCGATTAAAGTTGCTCAAGATTTTGTAGCGGTATAGGTGGGAAACTATGGCAAAGATTGCGTTGCTGATTGGGGTTAGTGAGTACGAACCGGGGTTAGACCTACTACCTGCGGCAGTGAAAGATATTGCAGCTATGCAACGGGTTTTACTTGACCCTGAAATGGGTGGGTTCGATGAGGCGAAGCCGCTTGCTAATCCTGACCCACAGGCAATGCAATATGAGATTGAAACCTTGTTTTCTGGTTGCACCAAAGATGACCTAGTGTTGCTGTTCTTCTCGGGGCATGGGATTAAGGATGACAGCGGTAGGCTATATTTTGCTAGCCGGATCACCCAGAAAAACCCCGAGGGAGACTTAATTCGCTCAACCGCTGTACCAACGAGCTTTGTTCACGACATCATGAATAATAGTCGTTGCAAGCGGCAGGCAATTATCTTGGACTGTTGCTTTAGTGGAGCGTTTGATCCAGCATTGCGACCTAAAGATGATGGCTCAGTGGATTTGAAAAGACAGTTAGGGGCTGAAGGGCGCGTTGTGCTTACCTCTTCTAGTTCGACTGAGTATTCCTTTGAGCAGCAAGGATCAGATCTCTCGATCTACACTCGCTATCTAGTAGAGGGAATTGAGACAGGAGCAGGAGATTGCAATGAGGATGGGTTTGTTTCAGTGCTGGAGTTGCATGAGTATGCTGCTAGTAAGGTGCAGGAAACAGCACCCAAGATGACCCCCCAAATTATTGTGATGAAAGGCAAGGGGTTTGATATTGTGCTTGCTAAGGCAAGGGTGACTGACCCAAAACTGAAATACCGGAAAGCTGCTTTACGGTATGCCAATGCAGGCACAATTCCACCTAGAGGGCAGGCTATTCTGAAGATATTGAGACAGCAGTTAGGGTTGACGCTTGAAGAATCGGCTGAGATTGAAACTGAGGTATTGCGTCCTTACCAGGAGCGGCTGGCGAATCTGCAACAGTACCGGGAAACGTTGGTTGCAGAAGCAGAGCATGAATATCCGCTGAGTGAGTTTGCCCGTGAAGACTTGAATACGCTCCAGCAGATGTTTGGATTGAGGGATGAGGATGTTTTACCCATTCAGCAAGCGGTTGAAGCGCAGTTTGCTCGGCAATCAGCTGCTTATCAGCAAAACCTGGTTCAGTATGAACAAGCATTGACCACTGCAATTCAGCGGGAATTTCCCTTTAGTCAACAAACTCGTCAAGAGTTAGGAAATTTGCAGCAGTCTTTAGGACTGATGGATAAGGATGTTGAGCGGGTTAGATACCTCCTGGTGCAGGCAGCGGAAGTTAGACATCAGGAGACACTTAGACAGGAAGCCGATCGACAACGGCAGGAACAGGAACGGGCAGAGTACGAAAATAGGCTAGGGCGTTACGAGGAAGAGTTTACAAAGGCGACTCAGCAGCAGTATCCGCTTGAAGAAGAAACGCGATTGAACTTGCAGCAACGCCAGCAGCAATTGAATCTGAGTGATGAGGATGTCGAACCAATTAAAACTAGTATTAAGACTGACATTGAGGCACATCTGCAAAAGTTAGAACAGTATCAACAGGCGTTGAGTGCATCTATTCAGTTTGGGTATCCCTTAAGTGAGCCGACCCGCGAGGAAATTCAACGCTTCCAGCAAGTATTGGAACTGAGTGATGAGGATGCTATACGCATCGAAGCGCAGATTCTAGCGAGTCAGGCGATGGAAACTCCAGTGGATGAGCCTGTTGTTGAACTGCCTTTAGAGCCAGAGACAGTGGCCATTCTTACTCACAATGAACTGACAACAGAAGACAGCTTTATAGAATTGTCTTCAGAGCCGCGCCAATCTTCAGAATCGCTAACGGTTGCAGAACCTGAAAGCCAGGTAAGAGAGGCAAAAACTGAGCCAAAAATTGCGCCGCTGCTGAAACCAGTGCCCAAACTGATCTTCAAACCTCGATTGCCGAAAACAATGGTGCTGGCTGGAGTAGGTGTGGCAATTGTCGGGTTGTGCGGCATCACAGCACTGGTGATCAATGGACAGTCTCGGCAAGCAGAAGAGTCAGCCATTCAAAGCATCAAAGACTTGAAGGCTGCTATCAAGTACGATGATTGTGTCAGTGCAGCGCAGGCAATTAAGCAGGATTCTCGCATCTATGCTGATGCTCAAGCTTTGCTGAATGAGTGCCAAACTGCAAATGCTCAGGCAACTCTTATTAAGGCAAAACAACTAGCAAAAGACAGCAAATTTAAGGAAGCTATTACCGAAGCTGGAAAGATTCCTGCAAGTGTTTCCATTGCCAGCGAAGCTAAAAAGATGGTTGGTCAATGGTCAGAGAGCTTACTTCAGCAAGCAACTAAACGATATAAAGCTGGCAAGTTAGAAGAAGCTACTGCGGATGTTCAGGTTATTCCTGCTGATAGCCCTACGGGTAAAAAAGCACAACAGCAAGTTGGTCAGTGGAAAAACGAGTGGTCGGCAAATGATACCAACCTAAAAGTTGCTCAGAAAGCGTTTGATCAGAGTAAATGGCAATCAGCGATCGATGCTGCAAACAAAGTAACTAACCATCCTTTCTGGCAATCAAAAATTATGCTTATTGTTCAGAAAGCCGAGGCGCAAATTGCAGCAAGCAAACCAAGTACTCAGACTCAACCTGAGCAACCTTACATAGCTCCAACTCAACCTGAACAACCTTATATAGCTCCAACTCAACCTGAGCAACCTTATATAGCTCCAACTCAACCTGAGCAACCTTACATAGCTCCAACTCAGCCTCAGTCTACTAGAAACTCACAATGTGACAGTGGAGAGCCACTTCCGTTTGACGTACAGCAAAAGTTGGGTTGTTAATGCCTAACAACTTTATCCTTCTCGATCTAATTTGGAGATTTTTGATGATTGCTTCTAGAATAGCTTCTCTAGCGACTGCTTTTTTAAGCTTACAAGCTATATTTGCTCCGCTTGAATTACAGAAGGTTAATGCTCAAAATGTAGTCAAAACATTACCCAGCCTGAAAGTAGAACTTACATCGGAATCAAATAATACTGGTGAAACCAACAGAGGTTTCAAACACCTTACTTTAATAAGTCAAGCAAACAAGAGCTATTACCAATCAAGATATGCTACCTCAATTAAGCAGGCAAAAGACGTTAAACCTAATGAGGAAATTTTTCTGCCTTTGCAAAGCGCAATAGAAAGGTATGGAATAGTCAGGCTCTATTCTGATGAAACATTTAAAGGATCTCAACCTATTACTCGATTTGAAGCTATTGATACAATGGGTGCGGCTTTGACCAAAATGTATTTAATCACTGATGCTATTAAAGAATGTAGTTTTCCTGAGAAACCTAAGAAACCATTCAAAATTCCTGTAGGTATGAAACAGAATAGTTTTTATTTTCCTGCCTATAAAATATTGGCTGAAGCATCAGGTAATATGGTGTATTTAGAGGGTGGTTCAAGTAGAACCAATGGAAATGAGCCTCTGACTAGAGGAGATTTTGCTGTTGTTCTAAATAGATATCTTCTCACTCCCATAGAAGGCTATGTTTTCCCAAAGCAAGCGGCAATTTACGAAAGAACAACTGTTTCTTCTAAAGAGCTAATTTCTCAAGCGACATCAGTTTCTCAAATTATTGATATTAGTCCGTCTGATTGGTATTACGAGGATATACAATCTCTTGTGGAAAGATGGGGTTCAGTTGTAGGCTATCGAGATAGAACATGGAGACCAAAAAAAATATTAACGCGTGCGGAATTTATATCAGACCTGAACGCATCTTTAGACAGAGTGAATGAACTAATTACTGCAGCTAGCAGGGATTGTGCCAAGAGTAATTCTCAACTAGGGTCTATTAATGATAATAGTCCGATCTCTCAACCAGAGCCTGATAATAGTAGCTCCATCGCTGTTCCGATTCGCTTTACGTTTAACACACCAGGCGCTTACAGCCGATGTGTAGAAGATATATTGCAACTTTATCAAGAGCGGCAAAAATTGCAGCGGAACGGTAGAACAAGCGACTGTTTAGCAGAGGTTTTTCAAACTTATACTGAAAAAGGACTTTCCAGAAATCAAGCATTTGAGTTAATTCAAGCGGCAAACACTTATGCCACAACAACCTTTTCATCTAAGCTGTATCCACCTAAAGGACAACGCTTAAGAATCCAAAAACTCTTTGATTTCGTGTACAGGGTAGATGCTTCCAAGTAGAACAACCTTTAACAGGAGCTTACATCCACAGCGATCACTGTCGAGCAATTGTGCAGGAGCTATCGCTATATTGAAAAAGATCAATCGCAGTCTTTAAAGTAGTGAGTTGTTCAGCACCCGTGCCAATTGCTTTCTGGATTAAGGCGATCGCGCCACAGAATTATTTTGACGCAAAGAGCGGTTCGCCAAAAGTCATGAACCGCAAGGAGGGCTGCTCATCAAAGACGGTGGGGCTAAACGTGATGCGGTAAGTCTGCGATCGGTAGGTCAGCGTCCAGATACCATTACCCTCCGGCTCAAAATTGGCTCCAGCCGCCTTCAACAGTTTGGAGGCGGTAAATAGTTGTTCTAAGTCCTCTGCTGAAACGGGTGCAGGGGCGATCGGCTTACGAAGCTCAGCTAAGTCTGCTTCCACATCCATTACCACCATTTCATCAAGGGCAGGACGAAGGGGTGGTGTGTCTAAATCATGGTCAAATTCAGAGAGCAGCACATCTTCCTCTTCTGAGTCGGCACTTATCACGGCTCGTTCGATGAAAGTTGGTACTTTTGCCAGAATCGGTTGAAGATTGCCAACCACAGTGGCGAAGGCATTGATGCGATCGCATTCGAGGTTACTGGGGCGTAGAAAACAAGGTGCATTATGTCCGCGATGTCACGCCAGGGGAAGATGCTTCACGCATTCGTACCTCTCCCCTGGTGCAGCGTTGGGCACTCGCACGTAATTTCGCACTCCATTTGTATCGCAACAATGGTTTTTTGAACATGGCTCAAGCGCAACGTCCCGCTGGCTTTAGTCTTCATACGCTCAAAAACTTATTTAGAATGAAATAGCCCTGTATTAAGATGACCTCCAGGGAATTGATTTAATAAAGCTCTCAGGCGATCTCGACCTATGATGACGTTAAAAGGTTACCGGGTATTAGCACAGCTTCATGAAAGCACACACTCTCGTATTTATCGTGCTTTTCGTGAGGTAGACAATCAGCCCGTCGTCCTGAAGGTACTAGCAGAAGATTATCCAACACCGGAAGCGATCGCCCAATTCAAACTGGAATATGAACTGACTCGCCAGGTTCAGACACTCAACACGATCACAGTCTATGCCTTGGAGCGGTATCAGAATACATGCGTGATTGTATTGGAAGATTTTGGTGGGCGATCGCTGCGCCAGAATTTTGCCGGACAGGCAATGGGGATTGCTGACTTTTTACATCTGGGTATTCAAATTACGGCAGCATTAGGAGCTATTCATCAACATAATGTCATTCACAAAGATATTAATCCCTCCAATGTGTTGGTCAATCCTCAAACCAATCAAATCAAAATCATTGACTTTGGGATTGCTAGCCTGTGTTCAAGAGAAAATCCAATTCTAAAAACAATTAATGCTCTAGAGGGAACACTTGCCTATATTTCACCCGAGCAAACGGGACGCATGAATCGGGCGATCGACTATCGTACTGATTTCTACTCGTTAGGCATCACCTTTTACGAGCTTTTAACAGGGCAACTTCCCTTCACAGCCGATGATCCGGTTGAATTAGTGCATAGTCACATTGCTAAGCGACCGATTCCCCCTCATCAGTTAAAGCCGCAAATTCCAGTAACCCTTTCTAACATTGTGATGAAACTGGTGGAAAAGGCGGCTGAGCAACGTTATCAAAGTACTTTTGGACTGCAAGCCGACTTACAAGCGTGTTTAAGTCAATGGGAAACGACGAACACCATTCAAGCGTTTTCACTGGGGCAACAGGATCAATCCGGTAACTTCCAGATTCCCCAAATACTTTATGGACGGAAAGCCGACGTAAACACGCTGCTCTCTGCGTTTGAACGTGCTAGCCAGGGTAAAAGTGAAGTAATTCTGGTAGCGGGCTACTCGGGCATTGGTAAATCAGCCCTGGTGCAGGAAATTTACAAACCGCTGACCCGCCAGCGGGGGTATTTTATTGCCGGAAAATTTGACCAGTTCCAGCGCAATATTCCCTATAGCGCTTTAATTCAAGCCTTTCGATCGCTGATTCGGCAACTGTTAGCGGCACCAGAAGCTGAAATCGCTCAGTGGCGGGAGCGCTTGCATCAAGCCCTGACTCCGAATGGTCAGGTCATGGTGGATGTGATTCCAGAGATGGAACTGATCATGGGTGCCCAACCACCTGTGGTGGAATTGTCGCCCCAGGAAGCGCAAAACCGCTTCAACCTGGTCTTGCAAAATTTCATTGCGGTGTTTACCCAGCGAGAACATCCCTTGATGATCTTTCTGGATGATTTGCAATGGGCCGATGGTGCTTCACTCCAGTTGGTTCAAATGCTGACCAGTCAAACCGATAGCCAGCATTTACTGCTGATCGGGGCTTACCGCGACAACGAAGTGGATGCCAGTCATCCCTTACGAGCGACGATCGCCAACCTGGAACAAGCCGGAGTCACGATGCATGAACTCACTCTGGCACCCTTAACACTAGCTCACATTGAGCAATTATTGAGTGATACCTTAAACGAACGCGATCGCACCCAACTGACTCCCTTTGCACAGCTAATTCTGCAAAAAACGAATGGGAATCCATTCTTTATTAATGAGTTTTTGAAGTCTCTATATAGTGAAAAATTACTGCAATTTGACTTCAGTCAAGGGCGCTGGCAGTGGCAGTTAGAACGCATTCAGTCCGCTCAAATCACGGATAATGTGGTGGAACTGATGGCGGGTAAAATTCAAAAATTACCAGAAGCTACCCAGATTGCACTGCAATTTGCGGCTTGTGTAGGTAACCAGTTTGATTTAAAAACTCTGGCGATCGTGCGGGAAAAGCCATTACCAGAGATGGCATTGGAACTGTGGGATGCCGTGCAAGTGGGGTTGCTCTTACCTCAAAATGATGATTACAAGTTACTGCAAGTCCGCGATCGCGAAGCGGTCGCTAACTTAACCCAAATCAACGTGGTCTACAAGTTTCTCCACGATCGGGTTCAGCAATCAGCCTATTCCCTGATTCCCACCGAGCAAAAGCAAGCCGTTCACCTGCGCATTGGTCAACTATTACTGCAAAGCATTAGCCCCGAAAAACAAGAAGAACGTATCTTTGACATCGTGAATCAACTCAACATGGGATTCCCGTTGATTGATTCACGATGTCAACGTCAGCAGCTTGCCCAATTGAATCTCCTAGCAGGCAGCAAAGCCAAAGCCTCTGCCGCTTACGAACCTGCCTTAAAATACCTGCTGGTGGGCATTGCCTGCCTGGAAACCGACAGTTGGCAGCAGCAATACGATTTAACCCTGGCGTTGCATCAAACTGCTGCCGCCGCCGCCTATCTGACAGGCGATTTTGCTCAAATGGATCATTTGCTCAGCACTGTTCTGCAATGGGGTCGTACCACCCTTGATCAAATTCCTGCCTACACCGTCAAAATTCAATCCTTAATTGCACGGGATGACCTTCTGTCCGCTTCTCAACAGGGGTTACAGGTGTTGAAGGTGTTGGGCAATCCTCTCCCTGAAAAGCCCGGTCAACTGGCAATTTTAGCCGGATTGATGAAAACCAAGCTGTCCCTCCTGGGCAAATCCACCACTGCCCTGGCTCTGGCACCCGAAATTTCTCACCCCACCCAATTGGCAGCGATTCGCACCTTAGCTAGTATTGCCTCTGCCACCTATCTGGCAGCACCTAATGTGTTTCCCCTGACGGTATTTAAGCAGGTGGAATTGTCTGCCAAGTATGGTAATGCCCCGGAATCGGCCTTTGCCTTTGCCACCTATGGTCTCATTTTGTGTGGCGTGGTGGGTGATATTGAAGGAGGGTATCGCTTTGGTGAACTCGCTATGCAGCTGCTGGAGCGATTTCAGGCAAAGGCATTGCAAGCACGCACGATGTTTGTGGTGAATTCCTTTGTGTACCATTGGCGTGATCTGTTGACAACGACAATACCTGCCCTGGATCTGGCCTTTCAAAGCGGTCGTGAAACAGGAGATACGGAGTATGCCTGCTTCAGTGGGTTGACCTCTGTCCTGCACGGCTACTACAGCGGACAACCCCTCAATGCCTTGGCTGATCGCATGGTGCTGTATGCCGAGGCAATGGTGCGATTTAAAAAACAACCCATTCTCACCCTCCTGCAGATTTATCAACAAGCTGCTGCCAACCTGCGGGGACTCAGTCCGGTGCCGAATCTCCTGGCAGGTGAGTTTTATGATCGCTCTACTTCGTTGCCCCAGCTTCTGGAGGGCAACTATCGCACGGCAATTTTTTATGTTTATGCCAACACGGCTGTACTCAATTATTGGTTTGGCGAGTATGAGGTGGCGATCGCCGAGGCGGATCAGGCGATGCCGTATCAAGATTCGGTTGTTGCACTCTTTGTCATTGGTTGGTTTGCCTTTTATGATGCTTTGATTCGACTCGCTCGGATTGAAGCAGTCTCGAAAGCAGAACAGCAAGTTCTTTGGCAGCAGGTTGCACAACAACGCAAGAAATTACAAAAATGGGTCAAACTGGCACCGCAAAATTACGCCCATAAGGTGCTGTTACTGGAAGCCGAAGCCTATCGTATTCAGGGGCAATGGCTTAAGGCGTTACCGCTGTATGACCAGGCGATCGCTCAAGCCCAGGAGCATCAATTTATGCAAGAAGCAGCCTTAGCCAATGAGTTAGCCGCAAAGTGTTGTTTAGCCGCAGGGCGATCGCGACTGGCTCAAATCTACATTCAAGAAGCCCATTATTTTTATAGCCAATGGGGGGCGATCGCCAAAGTGCAAGACTTAGAGGCGACGTATCCTGAAGGGTTGGGGCGCAAATCGGATAAATTCACTTCAACTCGTGCCCGCACGCTTTCAACCACCCAACCGATTTCATCCCGCACGTCTGGTAGCAGCCGTTCTGAAGAACTGGATTTGATGACGGTGCTGAAAGCTTCTCAAACTCTATCGGAAGAGATTCAACTGGATAAATTGCTGTCCAACCTGATGCAGATTTTGATCGAAAATGCAGGGGCGCAGCGAGGCTTTTTACTGTTGGAAACGGATGGTAAATTTTTAATCCAGGCACAGGGACAGGTGGATCAAGCCCAGGTTCAGGTCTTGGAAGCTGTGGATATTGCCGATGGCGAAATCCTGTCGCAGGCGATCGTGAATTATGTGATTCGGACTAAAACCAGTGTGGTGTTGAGTGATGCCAGTCGAGAAGGAAACTTTACCCAAGATCCATACATTCTGAAAAAGCAACCCCGATCGCTGCTCTGTGCACCCTTGATTAACCAGGGCAAATCGGCTGGCATCCTGTATCTAGAAAATAACCTGACAACGGAAGCCTTTACCCGCGATCGGCTGGAGGTATTGAACGTCCTCTCTGCTCAGGCTGCTATTTCCATTGAAAACGCCCGCTTGTATAGCAACTTGGCGACCTTGAACCAGAATCTCACCAGCCTCAACATTGCCTACGAACGGTTTGTACCCCGTCAATTCCTGCAATTATTGAATAAGGAAAGCATTGTTGATGTGGAGTTGGGCGATCAAATTCAGCAGGAAATGTCTGTCCTGTTTACCGATATTCGCTCATTCACTTCACTCTCGGAGCAAATGACGCCGGAGGAAAACTTTCGTTTCATCAATAGTTACTTGCAACGGATGGAGCCAATCATTTTGCAACATCATGGCTTCATCGATAAATACATTGGTGATGCCATTATGGCTCTCTTTCCACGTCATGCAGATGATGCGCTCCAAACTGGGATAGAGATGCTGAAAGCCCTGGTAGAATACAATCAACATCGAGGAAATGTTGGCTATCGACCGATTCAAATTGGCATTGGCATCAATACAGGGTCGCTCATCTTAGGCACTGTCGGCAGTACGAATCGGATGGATGGTACGGTGATCAGTGATGCGGTCAATCTGGCTTCGCGAATTGAAGGTTTAACCAAAACATTTAACGCGCCGCTTCTGATTACCAATCATACAGTGGCGTGTCTCTCCAATCCTGACCAGTACGCCATGCGGATTGTGGGACAAGTCTGTGTCAAGGGCAAAACGGTTCCCGTTACTGTTTATGAGGTATTTGCAACCGACCCCCCCTCTGTGCGCGAGCAGAAACTCGCGACTCTGCCATTATTTGCCGAAGCGCTGACCCTGTACGAAGCACATCAGTGGACCGCCGCCGCCCAACAGTTTCAAGCCTGTTTGATCCAAAATCCGCTGGATCAGGTGGCGCAAATCTACCGCGATCGCTGCCAGTTTGAACCATCTGCACCCGTGATTGTGACAGATAGCATCAATTTATAACAACCAACTCTTGTGGATACGCCCATCTTTCTGCCCTCTTAGCCCCTTTGCTAAGAGCGGTCATGCAAGGCTCAGCAGTGGCATAAATTAAGCAGTGGCACCAAGCTGACATTCGGCGATCCGTTTGTTACGTTGGTGCCACACGCATTTGATGACCTATGGTGACCCAATCTACCGTTCACTTTCCCAAAACGGCGATGACTGCCAGTCGCCAGGAATTAACCCCAACCCCCCTCACCGTTGTAGAAGGGCAGTTGCCTCCAGACTGGTATGGACATCTTTTCCTCATGACTCCTGCTGGAACGGAAGCCTCCGGTGGTCTTCCCAATCCAGAAGGCACCCATTTCTTCAACAGCGACGGCATGATTTATCGGTTTGATCTGTCGCCGCAAACGGTGACGGTGACTTCCAAACTGGCTAAAACGCCCTGCTACTATGCGGATGTTGCCACTTATGGGCATCCTCGCTACGCCCGTTACGGCTTCCAGGATTTTGGCTTGTTACGGTTCTCTACGACCCTCGGCTTGCGGGATGAGGTAGACATTGCCTTTCTGCCCTTCCGCGCACAGGGGGACACCCACGATCGCCTGATGGTCACCTATGATGCGGGTCGTCCCTACGAAATCGACACGACCACGCTAGAAATTAAAACACCTATCGGGGCTAATGATGAATGGCAGCCGTTTTTGCCCAACAGCTATCCGTTTCCCCCTGTCCTCTGTACTGCCCATCCTGCCTATGACCCCTTTACGAATGAAGTTTTTTTGGTGAATTTTGGGCGATCGCTTACCAACCTGCTGGAAGGTGCGCGTTTCTTCTACGATCTGGAGGCAGTGCCCCAGGAAATTGAGTTAGTGCTGGATGCGATCGCAGATCTACTCCATACTCCGCTGCTGAAAGCAATGACCGAGTTTTCCTATCAGCTATGGCAGCAAGTCATCGGCTGGTTGGGTGGCACATTGGATGCGATCGTGCCAGATTTTACCTACCTGGTGCAATGGGATGGAGTCGGTCAACTGCGCCGCTGGAAATTGGTGCTACCAGACGGTTCTCCCGTACGGATTGAACAAACGATGCACCAGTTGTGTGTGACACAGGATTATGTGGTGCTCATGGATACGCCGCTCAAAATTGGGCCGGAACAGATCTTGAATAATCCCCTTCCCAACAGTCCCGAAGCGGAACGGTTGATGCGACGCATTGCCACTCGACCCCAATTACCAGACACCCCCCTTTATGTCGTGCGACGAGCCGATTTGCAGGAGACAGATGAGGCAGAACCCACCGTCATTGCACGTCCCACCCTCATGCCCCTGGAAACAGTTCATTTTGCCACTGATTACGACAATCCCAACGGTCAAATTACGCTTCATGCGGCTCATCTCTGTGCCACCGACCTGGCTGAATGGGTGCGGCAATACGACACCTCCAAGTTCAATGCGCCAGAGCCTTCACCGCTATGGTTAGCAGGAATGCTTGCCAACGGGCAAATGGATATTGGTCGCGTGGGTCGCTATACCCTTGATGGCGAAAGCGGACAGATTGTAGAGTCCAAAGTGGTGTATGACACTCGCCGTCATTGGGGCATTGGCTTTTATACCTTGAGCGATCGACTGCCCTCCGGCGCACCCCGGCGCACCGTCGATACTATCTACTGGCAATCCCTCGGCTTCTGGACAGAACTGCTCACCGAATTCATTTACGACCTGTACAAAACCTACCCGCACCGCGCCGTTGCCCTCACTGATTTGCTCAATTTTCAGGATGATTCCCACGATCGTCCCTCCTGCCTGTTTCGCGTTGATACCGCCACAATGGAAACCGTGGATGTATACGAAGCCCCGGTTGGGTACTGTCTCAGCTCACCCCAATTCGTGCCCCGGCAAAACGGCACTGACGACTCCACAGATGGTTATCTCGTTTGCACAGCCTTTGGTCAAACCACCAAAGAAATTTGGGTACTCAACGCGGCTGACCTGAGTCAAGGCCCCCTTTGCAAACTCAGTCATCCCGACCTGAATTTTGGCTTCAGTATTCACGCTGCCTGGTTACCCGCGATCGCTCCTCGCACTGCCACTTATCACATCCCCATTCAACAGGATTATCAATCTCGCCTTACCCAACCTGACATTCAACAACTATTTGCCGAATCGGTCTATCCACATTTTGTTTAAGCGTTCTCCGCTGAATCTCTGCCAGGTGAGATTGTACGGCTTACCCGGTGCTGACACGATCGCACTCTGGCTAAACCTGCCCGACGGAGAAATGTTTTGTATTGCCCAAAATTGTTCTAAACCCCATCATCGCCATGCCAAACACTGCTAAACAGGCTCGCATTTGTATCATCGGAGCGGGAGCCGCTGGACTGTCTACTGCCTACTTCCTGAAGCAACGGGGCTATCAAGATGTCGTTGTGCTGGAAAAAAATGGTCGCGTGGGAGGACTTTGTTGCTCTATCTCCTACAAAGCTCGTTCTTTTGATCTGGGTGCCAATTACCTTACCCCAGCCTACAAAGAAGTGCTGAAACTGGCGCACGAAGTCGGAGCCGAACTCTATAGTGAAGGACCAGGACAGGTTTACGATCCCATCGCCTCCGAGCATCGTGATCAGCCGGTGTTTAAGTCCATTATGGAAGCCGTGATGCAGAATACGGAGCCGCTGACGTTTATGGGAGCGATCGCTCGCTTTTACTGGGAACGTCTGCAACTTGAACCCATTCTGAAAGTCCCTGGATTGGTGGGCATCAGTCTACACCCCGATCTCACTCAACCATTTGCCAGTTGGCTAGCCGAGAAAGACCTTTCCTGCCTATCAACCTTGTTTGAACTCCCGATCACCAACATGGGCTATGGCAATTTGAACGAAATTCCCACCGCTTATGCCCTCAAATACATGACGCTGGAGACCTTTACAACCTTAGTCACCTACGGTGCTGGGATCTTGGGATGGCCCAAACGCTTTGTTGATGGCTTTCAGCGCCTGTGGGAACGAGTTGCCTGGGGTTTAGAGGTGCATTGCAACGTTGAAGTGAAAGCGATCAAACGAGGCGCAACGATCGAGGTTCAATTTGCTGAACAAGAACAAATTTTAGACCAATCAGAGTTACGCCAGGAAACACGAGAGTTTGACTATTTAATTCTTGCCTGCCCCTTAACTGGAGATGTACTAGAATCTTTTCTTGACTTATCTAAAACTGAGAACGAGCTATTTCAGCAGATTCAGCTCAATCCCTACGCTCTCACCACCTACCGCATTCCCAAGTTCAAAATGCCTACTCCTGTGACCAATGTGATTCCCATGAATCCACCTGGAAATCCCTGGTTTATCGGTCAACAGTTTTTAGACAACGATTTGGTAGCGTTCTACACTCGCTTGCCGTGGGATGAAAAAGAAATTGATTGGGATGACGAAACGGCTCGTGAAAAGCGCCGAAAGGAAGTTATTCAAGGCATTCAAAGCACAATGAAAAAGTTGGGTAGAGATCTGAGTGATGACTATTACACCTACGATGAATGGCCTTACTTCCCTCATGTCACGTCGGAAGTGATGCAATCAGGATTCTACGATCGCTTGGAAGCCCTCCAGGGTCATCGCAAAACCTATTACGTCGGTGGTTTACTCAACTTTGAACTGGTAGAAACCATCGTAGAGTACTCCAAAGCCTTAGTGGAGAAGCACTTTTAGACTGATTCACTGGCTTATGCAAGCTCACCCAAGTAAGAGTTGTTGTAGAAAGCCATTCCCAAGCCGTCCTACCAAGAAAGGTTAAACGAGATGGCCTTAACGGTTTTGGCAGTGGTCATGTTAGCAGTTGCCCGCATCAATGCTCACGGAACGTTCCTGCCCACGATCGTTCTAAAACGGTTCCCTTGCCAGGGCAAGCACACTGTGAAAAAGGGGATGGTCAAGAGGCAAGACCAATCCCTTCAGCCGCGATACCGATGCCAAACTTGCCTGGTCAGTGGCATTTAGCCCAGGTGATAAAATTCTTGCCAGTGGCAGCCAGGACGAAACAGGCTGTGGCACTGGCAAACGGGTGGACTGTGTCGCAACCTTACAATCGCCTCGTCCTTACGAAGAAACCAATAGCTTGAGAGTGACAGGAATGACCGAAGCGCCGCGATCGACGCTCCAACAGCTTGGAGCCGTTGATCAATGACGCTCAGGAGTTCGTTAAAATGAAGCATCAAAATGAGAGCGATCGTTCTATTAAGGTAAGTTCCATGCAGCTAGAGTCTCCACCCAAACCGATCGGTGAAAAGCGCATGGCTTTCCGGAGTCTGGATTGGCAAGCGTTTAAGCAAATTCAGCAATTGCTGACTGAGCGCACTCGTGCCCGCTTTACTTACGACAATGGAACCTTAGAAATCACGATGCCACTCGAAGACCATGAGCGCTACGCCCGTTTGATTGAACGTTTTATTTTGATTCTTGTAGTCGAATTGGGCATGAAACTCAAGACGATGGGATCGACGACATTGGATCGCAAAGATTTGCTTAAGAGTGCTGAACCTGATAACGGGTATTACATCCAAAATTACGCGCTGGTTGCCGATCACAAAATCAATTTGGAGGTTGATCCAGCTCCCGATTTGGTTGTAGAGGTAGACATTACCCACACCGACATCAACAAGAACAGGCTGTATGCCAGCATGGGAGTGCCGGAGTTTTGGCGGTTTAATGGGCGTGAGTGGAAGATTTTGTGTTTGATGGATGGCGAGTATGTCGATCGCGATCGCTCTCCGACCTTTCCGCTCATCGAAAAAACAGATTTGTATCAATTTCTGGAAGCAGCCTTGCTGGATGAGGTGTCCGCAGAAATTAACTTCCGGCAATGGGTGAGCCAACAAAGCTAAATCGATGAACGCTTTTTAGACGCTTGGGGAACGCTCGGCTTAATAGCGTAGGACGATTCAATGAGTCAACCCACGTAGCCCGAGGAATGGTTATGCGATCGCAGATGCCTACTGCCAAAATCACGATTTTCGATACCACCCTGCGCGATGGCGAACTGACTCCTGGGGTGCAATTTATAGCTATCGCCACAGAGCTTAGGACATTGGAATCAAAGGGGGTGTGGGGGCTGCGCCCCCAGCCAGGGGTTCTACCCCTGCACCCCGTCCTAACTAGTATGGCTACGGCTATACCATTCGGCAGAAAATGCAGCTTGCTAAACTACTGGATGAGATGGGCATTGATGTGATTGAGGCAGGCTATCCTAGTGCCTTTCGTAAAGACTTTGATGCGCTATTTATGATCTCAAAGCGGATTAAAGCAGCGACCCTTTGTGGATTAGCCAATTCCACGCCGGATGAAGTGATTAATGTCTCATTAGCGATGAAGCCCTCTGTCAAAGCTAGAATTCATATTTACACACCTGTGATCGCTGCAAAGCTGTCCAGTCTCAAAGCAGATGAAAGCCTGAATTTGATTCGTGAGAGCATCAAACTCGCCCGTGATTACCGGAATGCTATTGAGTGGAGTGCGTTTAATGCGTTGCACAGCGATCGCGACTTTCTTTGTCGAGCCATTGAAACGGCAATCCGTAGCGGCGCAACAACGGTGAATATTCCCGATACGTTAGGGGATGCCACACCCGAAACCTTTTGTGCACTGATTCAAACAGTCATGAATCGCGTTCCCAACATTGATCAAGCAACAGTTGTGGTTCACTGCCACAACGATCGCAATCTCGCTCTTACCAATTCGATCGCCACGCTTGATATCGGTGTTCGTCAAATTGAATGCGCCATTAACGGGTTGGGAGCCAGAAAAGGAAACGCTGATTTAGCCCACGTTGTAGCAGCGATCGCACACCACGCAGACTATGACACCAACGTGAACCTTGAATTGCTGAGTCAGGCCTCAGCGTTAGTCACACAGATGAGCGGCATCAAACCGCCTCCAATCCGACATTCGCATCGTTAGTCATGGTTCTATAAATGAGGGATGTTTTATGTTAGGACGTACTCTAAACGCGCGCCAGAGCCAATTTCAACGTCGTAGTAAAGGTGGGCACGTTGATCCACTGCCATTTGATGCACCTTCGTTGCTGACCGATCGGTGAGGTATAGCCATCGCCCTAGAAGTGAGGACGCTGCCTGCTTCAGACCGCTCTCCATTGCCTCACGCAATGTGTTGCAGTCGCGTCACCGTTTGCGAAGGCGACTTTTCAACCAGGCCCAGCCTTTCTCAAGGCGGTGGCGGTCAGGCGCATAAGGGGGCAGCTAGACGACTTGAGCCCCGGCGGCGGCAACCAGTGGGGCCATGCGTCCACCAGGATGCAGGGTGGCATGATCCACAAGCACCCACGCCCCAGGCTGGAGTACCGGCAAGAGGCGGGTTTCTAACCAAAGCTCCAAGACAGTACTGGCAACAGCTATAGTTGTCGCCACAGAGCTTAGGATATGGGGATCAAAGGGAGTGGGGCTTCGCCTCCAGTCAGGGGTTCCACCCCTGCACCCCGTCTTAGCTAGTATGGCTACGGCTGCACAAGGGCTAGCCTCAGACCAAAGCAAGTAAGGCACTAAGCTCTTTCCACTGGTTAATGCTTGTTGGAGCTGGGAGAGGGATGGCTCTGCTCCCTATGGGTTTGGAAACAGCGGTAGTCCAGTCGATTGAATTAGCTGCTGCCCATGATTAGCGTAGCCGTCGCTCTTCATAGTGAACTTCTGGCGCTTGCTGAGACGGTAGCAAAAACTTGCCGTAGCGTTTTGGCTGTAAACGATCGCGCTGGGCACGTCTGGAGCTAATTAAACGTGGTTGCCGCTGATTGCTCATCACCATCATGCGGAAGAGCACAAAGCTACCCCCGATCGTCGCAAAAATGCCCATTAGCATCCAGGCAAATCCTCCTAGCACATTGGGTGATTGACCGCCAAAAAGGGATTGCGCACTTCGGTTTTGGAGTTCTTCAGTGTTTGCCTTGAGTTGAGTCGTCAAGCTCTCCACAATCATTTGCTGATTCCGAACCTGAGATTTAAGCTGTTCGGTCTCAATTTGCTGCTTCTCAAGCTGCGTCTTAGACTGCTGAGAGTCAATGGCTTGCTTATCTAATTGCGCCTTGAGCTGGTTAGCATTGTTTGTCTGAGCCTCCAGCAACGCTTTGTACTGATCCGAGTTCTTGCTTTGCGTTTCAACTTTAGCTTTGAGCTGATCCGTCTCTGAAACTTGTTTCTCTAACTGAGCCTTTAACTGCTCGGCTTCTTTTTTTTGCTGCTCGGCGTTATAGACCGCAAGAGGGTCAGCCGTTGATGGCTGAGGAAGTTGCGAAACAGTGACTGTGGGCAAATCGGTTGGCGTAGGCAGAGCTTTGTTGCCCATAAACCCAGCAGAGCCTGGTGTTTCACCTTTCAACAGTAAAAATGCTAACAGTCCGGCAAATACAGTTCCACCTAAAAATGCTGTAGTGCCACTCACACGTCTTGACCTAAGATTGCGACAACTTCCGAGATTGATTGTAGCTTGTACAAACCGTTTAGTAACGCTTTTATCTGAAGCATTATCGCTTTCTTCGCAGAGAATTTCTTAGCGCTCTTACTGCTGCGATCGATAAACTAGTGGTCTGTAGCATGAGTTTATGCATACCAATTTTTAAGGCAAATGCACCCACTTTAATCTCTAGCTGTTGCTGTATCACGCTGCTGCACCGAGATAGAGGCAATGACAGAAATACTTGATTCTATATCACTACGGAAGCGTTGTTACGACTATTGGTAGCAACAAAACCCTGCTTACCTATTACTAGGAAGCGCTCAATTAATCTTCCAGTAGTTTTTTAAACGCAATTCTTCAATGTAGGGTGTGAAATAGAGCTGCTTGCCTTGGTCACCTAAAAGCTACAAACGCTTTTGCTTTAAAGCTCCAAAGCCTGGTTGCCAAAACTTAGCCAAGACGAATTAAGTGATGCCCTCGTTGTCCTACATGGCAATCGAAGCGTTGGTTAGGGTGGGATGCAGGAGTAGAACCCCTGGCTGAGGGTTTTGACCCCACTCCCCCTTCGTCTCAACAATCTCGACAGTTGCTATAGTTTTAGAAAGATAAAGCAAAAATGTTGAAATGGGTTAGGGGGGTTAACCCCTTTTGACCTGGCTTGCCGTTTTAGCGCTCAGGGCTGGGCATTGGCAAAACCTTGATCGTAAGCAGGTTCAGTGCCAGGACTAAGCTGCTGCTGGTTGAGCTTGGCATCCCAGTAACCTGCATCCCACCAGAGGTAGTCCGATCGCTGGTGGCTGAAGCTATAAGGATTCGCGGTTTCTGGCTGCAACTTGAGTAAGTTGAGACTATGTTGCCCGGTAGAGAGACCGACTCGCTGCTGTTGCGCGATCGTCATGGCACGGGCGATCGCCAGCAAGCGTCGCCTTTGATCGTGGCGAATGTTGGCTTCGGTGTTGCCCAGCCCAGCGGCATCCCAGCGATTTTTTTGGGGATGCCAGTAGCTCCATACACGAGCCTCTAAAATGGCTTCCTGCCCGTTAAAGCCTTTTTGCTTGGCTTGTACCAGGCGATCGATATAGCCCTGGTCACTTAATGCCGCTAGGGGTGCCTGGTTTGCCAGATCGATGCCGTTGAGTATTTCTGGCAAAGTCAGCAATAGTTTAGCTGCGGTAGCTCGTTGCTGCAAAGCAGCATGCTGCGACTGTAAGCGCTGAAGCTGATGCTCGTCTGCCTGTTCCGGAGTCGAGCAGCTATAGCGAACCTCTCGGCAATGTTGAAAGGAAAAGCTGCCCAGGTTCCAGACGCCGTTCCCTGGATCGGTATGCCCATAGTAGGCGCGCGTTTTTCTGCCGTCTGGGGTGCGGGTGCCTTCAGCATGACCAACGGTACGCGCCACCAGCGAATCGGAGCCGCCTGTAAAAAGCTCCTGCTGTTTGGCAGACAGTACACTCAGTATAGGGCTGACAGTCTTGGCAGGCTTTTGTTTAACGGGTGTTGCTGTCGTGCCCGTCGTTGACTGCACTCGCTGGTCAAAATCAGCTTTCCAGGCGGGTAAGCAAGCAATAATGACGAGTGCAACTCCGACCCAACCAGCCTGAACCAGCAGGATAAGCGTTGCAGATTCCCGCGATCGCGCTGGTTGACGCACTGATGGCACCGATCGCGTTGCCGCTAGCGATCGCATAGTTGCCAGCGATCGCACGGTCGCTACAGAGGTAACGCGATCGCGTGGATACGGTGCAGCAAGGGTCGCTTGGGCGGACGGGTTTCTCAAAACAGCAGATTAACGCTTCAGGACGAATATTCTACTGTATTCTACCGTGTCAACAGTCTGTCTTACTGATACCGTTTTCATATGAGGCTGCGCCCAATCGGGCTTCGAGCCTAAAAGCGTAGGCAGTCAATGACGCTATCGTTTCCGAGGCGATCGCGTCCCGTTTGGAGGCAAGCAATATGCGCTCGCCCCAGGCGTACGACAGGCGCGCTAAAAACTGTTGCCAGCAAGTGCGGTCGCGCTGGGAGCACTCATCGCCAAAGGTGAAGCCGCTCAAAGGTGCAACGATCGCCGAGAGTACGATCGCCGATGACAGCAGCACGGGAACCACAAACCAGGGGGATTGCGCAAACGGTAAGTAGGCAGACGCTCTCAACCCCAGGCTCGTGTGTTCAGCACCAACAAAAACAGCGAATTCAGGAAGCCCCCGACCTTGCCCATACCGAGAATGGTAACCAGCATGACCGAGCCTGTGGTCAGCATCCCTCGCACAATGCCTGCCATCCTCTTGCTAACGATTGTGACACCTTAAATGCACGTATAAAGAGACACGATCGCCCCTGTAAAGCATAGAATCCCAAAGCATAAACGTCTGCCCTGCCGCTTTCAAGCGAGTGTTCTTGTGTTTGCTCTACTGTAAAGGTTTACTGCTCTACCCCTGGGAAGAGGAACCTTCATCGCCATGTTTTTATGCTGGTTTCAGTAGCAAGTAAATAAGGAGACGGTTATGACTAAAAAAATTGAGGATTTTCCCCAAGAGATTCAACAAAACTTAGTGGATGGTGCCCAACAGATTTTTATCACTGCTTTTAACAGTGCTGTCAGTGATGGTTTAAGCGAAGATGCTGCCACTGAGGTTGCCTGGAACTCGCTCAGGCCCAATTACGAGCAAGGTGCTGATGGCAAATGGCATTTTAGACAAGCGCCCGATACAGGCATCCACAATAAAGCCATCACCACTGGCGGCAATTAAACCCTTTGCTGGCATTATCGAAGAAGCCGGAGTGAGAGATGAAGAACAGCCGTTAATTCTGTGCAGTCTGCTCCAAATTAGCGGCATACTGGGGAGGAAGGACACTTTTATTAACGCTTTCCAAACCGGGTCAGACGAGTATGAAACGTAAATCCAGAAATTCCGGCTATGACCGGGAGGTCGATCGTGATTACGATCGCGATTATGACGATTTCGATTCCTCAAAGCAGAAACCAGCTAAAACATCGATCGCGGCACTCTTTAACGCCACTGCCCTCGCAGTGCTGGCGGGTGTTTTTATCCTGGGCATTGGTCTTGGGCTTGGCTTTAGCTCTGTTTCCAGCTCGGCTTCCGGTAAGATTGTGACTGCCCTTGATTTGAGCCAGCGCGCGCCCAGTCCTGAAATCTGTGCTCAATTCGGTTCGGCTGCCATTACGATGGATACCCGCGTTTTTGTGACGCTTGATCCATTGAACGTCTATGTCTCTCAACCCAGCACTCAACCAGGCTGCGTTCTGCGTACCAACAACTGGTCAATCCTGGAGCAAAAAGGTTTGGTTAAACCCGATCAGGTGCGTGACTGCAAAAACCGCATGAATACCTTTGGCTTCATTGATACGCTTGACCGATCGCCCAGAATTGACTGTATCTATCAAAATGATGCTGCCAAGAATTTCTTCTTGGATAGCCCTGGTGCTGGTGGAACAGCCAAGCCAGAAAACGAGAAGTACTAAAGCGAAGACCAAATTTCTAATCTTAAAGTGTAAGGGATTGTAGAAAGTAGACGGCTAAAGTCTGCTCCTACAATCCCTTTTGCTTTATGTGACTCAGACCATTGGACGAATGAGAAAAGCGCACGCTTCTAAAGGAAACACGGCTTAAAGGAGCAGGTCTTGCGTCAGACGCACCTGAATCAACTGACCAGGCTGAATCATCGCTGGTTTTGGTGCCGTGATCAATGTAGCTGCCGCACCAGCCGCTGCACCCCCGATCGCACCTAAGCCCGTTGAACCGCTAATTGCGCCCAGCACACCCCCTGCTAAAACACCAATGCCAGAATTACGTGCCAGATTGGTGCCTGTAATCTGGCGGGTGCCATCTAACGCTTCCGATTGAGCCACTAAGGGTAGACTGCGACCCGCGATCGTGATCGCCTGCGTGACAAATTGACTACCTGCGGTTGTTGTTTCAAACCTTCCTGTCACCAAACTGCCTGTGGGTGCGAGAACATTGCCAGAGACATCGCGCAGATCTGCTTGCAGCACCATCACTTCTTGCTGCGGGCTGTCGGTACGCAAACTTAGGGCTGCATTGCCGGGATAACGCAGGTTTAGGGGTGTGCCCGCTGGCAGTAAGACATTCGGTGCTGTAGGCTTGAGCGCTTGGCGAATTCCTGGTGACTGATTAAGCAACGCCAATGGTTGACTGCTGACCCTTGCAGCATTGGGTATGACTGGCAGTGGTTGTCCAAATTTGACGATCGGAGCCGATGCGGGACTTATTGAAGCTTGTCTGACAGTGGTGGCATCGTAAGTTGGCGAGGCGATCGATGGCACAGCAGTCGCTTGTAAGGGGGCAAGCTCAAGTGGTGGTGCCAGGTTAGCCGCTGATGCTGGCTGCCTGACTGTGTTGGCATCGTAGGTAGGACGCATCCCTGGCAGCGGCGGCGTTGGTGCCTGCCTGACAGTATCGGCATCGTAGGACGCACCTGCTTCGGGTGGTAAGGGCGTAGAGGGGGGGGCTGTCTGTTGTAGGGGCGGCGCACTTTGCAGAGGCGGCACACTGACGGTCGATGGCGCTGCGCTTAAGGGTGGCGTGTAGGGTGCTGACTCAAGGCGTGGTACGCCATTGCGACCTAGGGCAGGCGTGCCAACTTGAATCGGTGGGGGTACGCTGATGCTTGGCTGGCTTTGAGCTATCGCTGGTAAGGCAGATAGCCTCTCTGGAGCAGTTGTAGCTGGAGAGGATGGCACGATCGGGTTAGAGATCGGCGCTGATGTCGCACTCTGATTCGTCTGGACTCGATCGCTCGGCTTACGATCTAATGGCGGTACGCTCACACTAGGAACGACTGTTGAGGGCTGTGCTGGCAGCGACAGCGGTATAGTGACTGCTATATCTGGTGTCGCCGTTGCCAGACGACGAGGGGCACTACCAGGCTGAAGGCGTGATGCTACACTGGCGGTCGATCGTGGCAATGCGGCAGCAGGTTTTGTGGGGGCATTCGCTACTGGTTGTGGTGTCGCTGGCGGTGTCGCTGAAGGTGAAGTTGGAGGTTCGACCACCTGAGGCGTAGCTGTAGGTGGTGCCACCGTTATTAAGGGATCGGCAACAGGCGACGGTATTGCGATCGCCACGCCACCGCTAGTATCAATTCCCACATTGGGGTCAAGAGGGTTCATCAACGCAGGTGTTCTCGCTGCTGCGTTTTGTGTTGGTGCCGCAGGTAACGCAGGAGCCAGGGCTATGGGAGCCGCTGGTGCAGCGCTCGTTGAGCCAGCAGGTTTGTTGTCGTTAGCGTCAGTCTTAGCATCTGCTATCGCATTGCCATCTGCTGTTGCATTAGTTGTTGCGGATGGGTTGGCACTTTCCGCAGGGGGTGGCGAAGGAAGATTAGTCCCGATCGCGGCTGGCTGTTGGCGGATGGGGGCATTAACCATCGGCACGGAAACAGACGGTGCAACCGTCGTTGGCTTTGTAGGAGTTGCGATCGGTGCAACGGGTTGCAGAGGCTTCGCGGTGGACGGGTTAACCGCTGCTACATTGGCAGACTTACTGACGAGTGGACGCACTACCCAACGCAAGTTGCCTGCTTGCGTCGCCTGATCGCCAATTTTTTGCAATTCTACCTGACCCGGCGCAAGCGACACCCCTGGCGAAATTTCCATCACAATACGGGTCAGCCCTGGCTCAAACTGAGAAACCCGAATCTGTCGTACCGCACCCGCATAGTTTTTTTGAGCGCTTACATTACCGATCGCCGTCCCAGGAAGGTCAACGACAATACGAGCGGGTTGAGCCATCAAAAAGTAGCGGGGCGTGGTGCCATCTTTAACCGTGATTTCAAGCTGATTGACGGTTGGGTCAAAGCTCCAATTTGTGAGCGACGCTGCCTGCGCTGAGAAAAGAACCGCATCTCCTACGATCGTGCTCAAAGCAACAATAGTCCCCAAAAGCAACCGTGGCAGACCCAACAGCGGCGCGGCTGGTTGCCGTACGGGAGGCTGAGATTCCGAAGGCTGAAAATCCGGCTTCATCTGACTTTGCATCACTTTAGTGCTGAACGCATCTCACAAATTTGGCTGGCAGGCTTGGCTCGAAGCTGAATCTGAACCGGGTCAAGCAGGCATACACGACTGACTGTATACCCCTTTAGGGATGACACCCATTACTGCATCCCATGATGGCACTAGATATAGGGTTTGCATACTTTATACGTTAAATTTTATTACGCCCTGCCCTGCTGTACGATCGCCAGCACATTGGCACATCGATCGTGATAATCCGCCGTTTCTACGACAGGCGTACTATCAGCCAACGCTCTGGCAAAACCGTCTATCTGTGCGATCGCCTCACTCAAGTCAAGCCATGACTTGCAACCACCATAGACAGGATTGTAGGGAATAATCTGCGGCTGACCCAACCGATAGACTCGTAGCAGCAGTACCTCGATCGGCTGGCTCGGCTTCCACTTGAGTCGTTCTGTGGCAAAGGTTTCGTTCCAGATATGAAAGGGGAGCAAGGCTGCCAATGGAGCCGCTTCACTGACCTGGATACGATCGGCAATCGTTGCCCAGGAGCCAAGCCGAACCGTTTCAGGATGCCAACCCGGTGCCACAGGAACGATCGCATTCGCGTACTGCGCCTTTACCAGATGCGATCGCTGATGCTCATAGGTGGGGTACAGCAAGATGTGTTGATGCGCGATCGTAAACCGCCCTTTTGCCTCACGCAGCCCACCCTTCCGCAACAGGACGATCGTCTCACCCTGCTCTAGTGCCGTCACTGCGACCTGCCATTCCTTCAGCCCATACGTGACTGTCGGCAGGTTTTGCTTCGCGACCGTCATCCCACTCTCCTGCATCGCCTGCTCAATTTCCGACTCCGTACCCCACCTTCCTGCTCGTCTGTCAACTTTTAGTTGCGAGGTAAACCAACGCTGAGAAGCTGATAGGGTCTGTTTTTGAGAGTTTTTAACCCATCAAAAAATTCTTGACAGAACATTATTGCTACTCTACAAAAATCTTGGCAAGAAATTCTCCAGCCACCATTACAAACGGAAAAATAATACCTGCCAGCCCGATCGACCCGCCAAACTGTCCTAAGAGGCTAAGAAGGGTTTTGCTGCTGCTCGCAGCACGTTCATTCATCACCGCCACAAAGCGGGAACTTCCACCCAGCAAAAAAGCGCCACCGATCCCTAGCGGAATGCTGAGACTAAACCAATACTTCAGTCGATCGCCCGGTTGAATGGCTCCGATCCCTGGCAAGATCAAAAAACTAAACACCTCAATCACAATCCAGAGGGTGAAGCCCCTCAGAAAGTCTTTTCGCCACAGGTCGTCAAAAGAAAAGTTGCTCATAAGTGACCCAAGGTTGATGCAAGGATAGAAGCAAGATACTTCAGAAATTGCTTTCTACACAAACTGAGCGCCATTGTGTGGAGTACATAGAAGAGTTGCAGCGTTTTATGGGCGTAGGCTGCTTGTCCTACAGTATCAGCATCCTACGCTGTGGCTGCTACGACCTTGAGACAAAAAGGTACGATCGTTCGGGACAATCTTCAGCTTTTCTCAATGCTTTTGCGATCGAGCGTTGAGCCAGGTTGACTAGGATAAAGCTAAAGACGCGATCGCATCCACCAAAGCACTAGCTGTCAGTAGATGCGATCGCCACGTTATACCAACTACCAAAGAGACACCAATGACCACTCATGATCTACTAATGCTAGCGCTAATGCTGAGTCCCGGACTTCTTCTTTCCGTTGCTGTGATGGGAATGTTTGCGGCTGGAGGTTGAGGGGAGGGGAATGAGGGATGAAGGCGAAGGGATGAGGGATGAAGGCTAAAGGATGAAGGATGAAGGCTAAAAGTTTTGAGTTTGCCTTCTGCCTTCTACCGTCTGTCTTCTGCTCCTCCGCTTCCCTTCTGCCTTCTTTAGTCAGCCAAGCCAATTTCTCGTAACCGCTGCTGTAGATAGGCTCCGGCAGTGATGCTTGGAAATAGCTGTATCCCGTTAGTAATGCAACTGGGAAGTGGCGTCAGATCAACATCGGGGCGGGGATGCGCGAAAAATGGCATTGAGAAACGCCGTTGGCGATCGTCCACAGGATTAACGACACGGTGAGTCGTGCTTTTGAGCCGTCCGTTGGTGATCTGCTGAAGCATATCGCCGCTATCGACAATGATCTGTCCCGGTAGTGCCCGAATCGATCGCCAGGTGCCATCTCGCTGCAAGAGTTCCAGCCCGTCGTCGGTTGCTTCGCATAAGAGCGTCAGTAAATTAATATCTTCATGCGCCGCTGCACGCAGACTCGCTGGATGAGCCTCTGGGGCGATCGGCGGATAGTGAATCACACGGAGAATGGTGTCGCTGTCTCGCATCATGTCACTCAACAGAGACTCTGGTTCGCCCAGATACAGGGCGCAAGCTTTTAGCAACTCTGTTGCACATGCCTCTAGTTGGGCGTAAAGCTGATTCATCACAGCGGCAAACTGCGGTACTTCCAGCGGCGAAAGATTGGCTGGATAACGAGCCGCCAGGGGATGGTCTGGTGGTAGCGATCGACCCACGTGCCAAAACTCTTTGAGATCGGGCACCGGATGATCTTTAGCATGTTCGCGTCCAAAGGCTGTGAAGCCACGCTGACCGTGTAAAGCTGGCTCTTCATAGCGACGTTTTGCAGACTCCGGCAACGTAAAAAACGCTTGCGCCGCTTCATAAGCAGACTGGATCAGCGCTGAGTCAACCCCATGATGGGTCACAGCAAAAAAGCCGATGTCTTCCAGGGCACTGCCCAGTTGGTGGATAAAAGCTCGACGACGATCGTTCGTACGATCGTTTGCATAAAAGTCGCGCAAATCCAGAACGGGAATGGTCTGTGTGCAAAGCATTATAACGACAAGAAACGAGCAACCAGAATAGGGTGTAGGGTGTGAAATGTCGCAAAAAAGGAGACACACCTTTGGCATCTATTATTTGGCTTATTTTAGTCTACGCACTGCTAGTGGCGATCGGTGGTGTGATCGGCTACGTCAAAGCAAAGAGTCAGCAATCGTTGCTTTCAGGGCTGGGGAGCGGAGTCGCGTTGGCGATCGCCTGGTACATCAGTCTCCAAAATCCTACGGCTGGCTTGGCACTAGCAGCCGTCATTGCACTCGCGTTGCTAGTCGTCTTTGCTCTCCGTTTTCGCGCTACTGGTAAGTTTATGCCAGGAGGATTACTCGCCGTTTTGAGTTTGATTATGACGGTTTTGTTTGTTACTGCCCTTTTCTTACCGCAAGCCTGAACGGCAACCACACGCCTTCTGGCACGCCACCCGTCTGTGCAGACGAGCAATCAAGTGGGCGATCGTATTGCGAAATGAGTTGCAAAAACAACGTAGAGAGGGAAAAGCGCTCTTAGAAAGCCGTTCTATGATGAAGCAATTGATTCCAGCCCGTTGGCGAGTGCAGTACAAGGTCATCCGGCGATCGACGGCTGATGTTTGGACAGGGCAGCGATCAAGGTTGGTGCCCTTCAGCCTGATGGACGACAGCCAGTTACACCAATTCACGCCACAGGTGACGATCGCCCAACCCATTCCTGCCACGACCCTTTCCGAAAACAAAAAGCATAATTTGGCGATCGCAATCCAGCGTCTTCAAAATGTCGTCGTGCAGCCTGGAGACATCTTTTCCTTCTGGCATCTGGTCGGTCAGCCCAGCCGCGCCAAAGGCTATCTCGAAGGGCGGACGATTATGCAAAATCAGCTTAAAGCAGACGTAGGTGGTGGGCTTTGCCAGCTTTCTGGTCTGCTGTATGTTTTAAGCTTAAAAGCGGGACTCAAGGTGCTGGAGCGCCATCCCCATTCACAAGATATCTACACCGATGCCACTCGGTTTGCGCCGCTAGGCTCTGATGCCACAGTGGTCTATGGCTACAAAGATTTTCGGTTTGAGCAGACGCTTGCCGTGCCTATCTGCCTGCGCTTTGCATTGGGCGATCGAGCCATCCATGCCATGCTCTGTGCGCCTCTGCCAGTGCCAGAATATGCGATCGACTTTCAGCGAGAGAACGTGGATGGTGGCATTAGAGTGAATGCCGTGCGCTTACGCAACAGTGAGACGAATGTTGAAGTGCTGCATTCCACCCTGTATCAAACGAAGTCAACCGAACTTGCAGGAGCCTAGACGCTGCCATCCTCAGGTCAGCCTCATGCAGCTACAACGATCGGCTACAGATCCTCTGGATTGATGCCCAGTGCCTTCAGTTTGGCAGCCAGCTTATTTGATCGCAGCCGCTCTTGTTCTAACTGCTGTTGAGCCTGCTGGTTCTGCTTTACCAATTCCAGGTTCTGCTCTATCAGTTCTAGATAGGTTGCAAACTTCTCCCCATCAGGGCGATAGATTTCTAGCTCACCGTTGACTAGCTCAAACCGGACTTGCAGTCGAGGACTGACCCAGCCAATGGGGTTTTCGATCACTTCAAGAAAATCGCCAGCACGCAACCAGCCGCTAAAATCACCTTTGTCGGGATCGTAGAGGTAATATTCCTCAACTCCGTAGCGTTCGTAGAAGCGGAACTTCTTCGCCATGCCGACGAGCGTGTTTCCAGGAGAGAGGATTTCAAATACCACTTGGGGCGCGATGTTATCTTCTTTCCACTGCTGATAGGAACCTCGGTCACCTTTAGGACGACCAAATACCACCAGCGTATTGGGAGCCGCTCTAATGGTGTTGTCTCCCTCGACAGGGTACCAGAGCAAATCGCCTGCTACGAAGACATTGGGGTCATGTTTGAACAGTGCTTCACAGCCCAACTTGATGGTGACAATCCAGTTGAACTGCTGGGTATTGTCAGATATTGGTTGTCCATCGCTGTCAGGATAATGAATCTCTTGGTTCAGGGCAGGCGATCGTGTCATGGCAGCTTATCCGTGCGTGTTAGCAACAGCAAATGGCAGCACCTGATTTAACTTACCACTCCGAAATCCTTCTAGATCAAGGGTGACATAGAGAAAGCCAAAGGATTGGAAGGACGCGACCAGTGTCGGCAAATCTGTAGTCAGGACAAACTCTTTAAGCTGCTCGGCGGGAAGCTCAATCCGAGCGGTATCGCCTTCAGAGCGGACTCGAAAAGTGCTTAACCCCATCCGTCGCAGGGAGGCTTCCGCTCGACCCACACGCTGTAGTTTGGCGATCGTAATCTCCTCGCCATAGGGAAAGCGCGAACTGAGGCACGGTTGAGCAGGCTTATCCCAGCAGGCAAGTCCGAGATGCTTTGCGAGTGCGCGGACTTCCGCTTTGGTAATGCCCAGTTCTGCCAGGGGCGATCGGGCACCCCGTTCCTTTGCTGCCTGAATGCCGGGTCGATAGTCAGAAAGGTCATCAGCATTCACGCCATCCACTACATAGGGATAGCCACGCTCCAGTGCCAGCGGTTTCAGCGTGTCGTGCAGTTCACTCTTGCAGAAATAGCAGCGATTGACCGGGTTCGCCGTGTAATTGGGATTGTCCATTTCGTGGGTTTGCACCAGTTCATGGGCAATGCCGATCGCTGCTGCCTGCACACGAGCATCTTCGAGATCTTCTGGCAAGAGAGACGGTGAAACAGCGGTAATGGCAAGGGCACGATCGCCCAGCACGTCATAAGCCACTTTGGCGACCAGGGTACTGTCAATGCCGCCAGAGTAAGCAATCAGCGCCCGTTCCATTTCTGCAAACAGGCGCTTGAGTGGTTCAAGTTTGTCGATCGACATTGCTAAAATTCCTTCGCTTAAGCCGCAGGGAGTACTCCTATGACTACCTTAACGTTTGTAAACAATGATCGCTTTAGCACGAGCTAGCAGCCGTCAGCCAAAAGTCGATCGCTGCTAACCCCGTAAACGGTGAGACTAGAGACGGTATCGATCCGTCAGCCTAACCATGCCGGATTTTTGGCAGTGCCGTCAAACTGATCACTGGTTTTGAATTTTTCGTATGCTCCCTTAGCTGCTGCCTGTGCCGTACGCTGACGCAGGGCAGTCACTTGTTCCTGGCTCAACGGCTTGAACGTCCGTGCGGCTTCCACTGCCTGAGCGAGAATATCCATTTTTTCAAAGCCTGTGATGACCGTAGCAACGGGTAGATTCATGGCGTAATGCAGGCACTCGATCGGCATTGCCGTCTGACTCTGAAGAATACTGCCATCACCGAACGCTTTCATCCCCAAAACACCAATGCCATCCTTGAGCAAAACAGGCAAAACCTGCTGCTCAAAGCTACGAAAGTGGGTATCCATCACGTTGAGCGGCATTTGCACGGCATCAAAGCGGAAGTTGTTCTGGGCAGCAATTTCCAGCATTCTTAGATGGACCACCGGGTCTTTGTGCCCTGTAAAACCGATATAACGAATCTTGCCTGCTTTTTGTGCCTCTAGCATTGCTTCTTGAGCACCACCCACCGCAAAAATGCGATCGGGGTCTTCCATGCGGATAATTTCGTGATGCTGCATCAAATCAATGCGATCGGTTTGCAGCCGTTTAAGCGACTCATCAATTTGTTGAGCCGCCGCCTTCTTAGTCCGACCGTCAATTTTGCTCATTAAAAAGACTTTTTCACGGTAGCCCTTCTGGAGTGCTTTACCCATGCGGATTTCGCTACCACCGTCATGATAATCCCAGCAGTTATCCATGAAGTTGATGCCGCGATCGATCGCGCTCTGGATCAGCTTGATGCCCTCCTGCTCCTCTTTCGGTCTACCAATATGATGACCACCCAAACCAATCAGCGAGACTTGTTCGTTGGTGCGTCCGAGTGTGCGATACAGCATTTCGCCCCGTTTTGTCGAACTGGGAGTCGCAGTAGTTTGAGCCAGAAGCGGCTTTAACAAGCCTCCAGCCACTACCACACCTGCGGCAGCCACGCTCGACGTCGAAACAGCCTTCAGCAAATCGCGTCGATTAATTTCCACAAAACTCTCCTGTTAAAGGAACGGCTCAATCTATTCCTTTCAAAGTGGCAGAATGGCGATCGCCCAACATCTAACGGTTGGCAGAGAACTGTCGCGATCGTGCCCTTTAGCCAACGGCTTTTTGAGCAGCATCGTTTTGGTTTAACGTGAATTCGATGAAACGGTTCGCTTCGGTGCCCAACCGCCCTGGATTGAAAATCCGGGCTCACCGTGAACAGTCCACTGAAGGGACTGAACGCCTAGTGAAATTGAGATTCAACCCGTTTCAACGGGTTTCGCACCGTGAGCCCGGACTTCAGTCACGGGCGGGATGGCATCGCAGCGAGAGAACTCGTCGAACTCGCGCTGGCTTAGACCAGCCAACGGCGAATGTTCGCTGCTCGTTCGATGTTGATTAACAATGAGTTAATGCTTAGCAGCTTGGACGTACTGGGCTACGAGCTGCGCTAAGGCTTTCAAATCAAGGGGTTTAGAGATATAGGCGATGGTGCCAGCTTCTAGACAGAGGTCACGATCGCCTGTCATTGCCATAGCGGTTTGGGCAATGATCGGAATCGATCGATAACGATCGTCACACTTTAGTTGCTGCGTCAGGGCTAATCCGTCTTCATGCGGCAAGTTGATGTCCATCAAGATCAAGGCTGGCAATGCGCGCAGTAGGGCTTGCCGCATCTCATAGCCGTCCTTGACCCAGGTAACTTCGTAACCTAAACGGCTGAGGTAGGTCAACACCAGTTTGGCATTGTAATAATTGTCTTCGACCAGCAGGAGATGATTCGATCGAGACGGTGTGCCGATTGTTTTCGAGCCGAACTGGGAAGTCTTGGCTGGGGATCGGCTATCAGCCAATAAATGCTCTATGGTATCCAAGCCCTTGTCGGTCGCTGCTGGTACTGCAAAGGGGTAAATCTCTGAGGTTGCCTGGGCAGTTGAGCGATCGGCTGACATCCGGTTCTCTTCATGAAGTTGGTTCTTATGGGGCTTCTCTTCGCTAGATTTCTCTTCACCGGATGCCAGCAGGGGGGGCACCAGTGGCAACACGATCGTAAAGCGTGAACCAAACCCCAAGGTCGAACTGACTTCCACCGAACCGCCGTGGAGTTCCGCTAGTTTTTGCGTCAGCGCCAGTCCCAAACCTGTACCTTCATCACGATTCGCCTCAGCGTTAACAAGCTGGGAGTAAGGGCGAAACAAGAGTTGCTGCTGATCATCTGAAATGCCAGTGCCCGTGTCCCAAACGCTGAAGCAAAGACTGCCCTCGATCGCGCTGACTTGCAGCCCCACACTGCCTTTAGGAGTAAACTTAAGCGCATTTGACAACAGATTGAACAACATTTGCTTCAGCCGCAGCGCATCGACGATGAGGGTATCAACGTGTGGTGCAATCTCTAGTTTCAGCGTTAGTCCCTTATCGCTTGCTTTCTCTCGCACTAAGGTGATCGCCGTTTCACAAACCGCTTTCACAGGCGTAGATTCGCAACAGAGATCGAGCTGATTGGCTTCAATTTTCGAGAGATCCAAAATATCGTTAATCAGCGCCAGTAAATGCTGACCGCTGCTCAAAATAATGTTGAGATACTCTTGGTGCCGCTTGCTACTGGCGTTAAAGCCCTGTTCGCGCATGAGATGGGTAAAACCCAGAATCGAGCTAAGAGGCGTACGAATTTCGTGACTGGTGTTTGCCAAAAAATCGCTTTTGAGCTGGTTGGTTTGATTTAGTTCGCGGTTGCGGGCAATTAATTCTTGCTGCTGCTGCCGCTGCACCTGGATTAGCTCGACCTGGAGCAGGGCAGAACAGTAGCGATCGCAGCTTTGTTCAAGCAGCCTGGGTCTCAACTGCGTCAGGTAAGACTCCGCTTCAGTGAGGCGATCGTGGGGTGCCGTAGCAACTGGAGCCAGGAGCAGCCAGCCTACAGCAACCTGACCGTGGCGAATCTGCCAACTGCTAGCCGGATACTGTGCTTGCCAGTGCTGAAGATCGCGATCGCTCAGGGTCTGACCAACGACCAGTGGCAGTAGAGCAGTAGGAGAGTGACTAGAGGCGATCGCCCATATGGTAAAGTCTATTGCCGCTGCTGGTTCGCTGGGTGCCAGTCGATCGCTCAAACGTTCTGTAGGCTGCAACGCAAGGGCACACACTTCTCCCAGCGCCGCACTCAGCTCATCCACCAAAATCTGTGCTAACTGCACTCTAGTAGAGCCGATCGTCTCTAGAGGGGCAGTAACAGCCGCAAGGAAGGCTGAAATGCAGGCATTCAGTTGCAGCCCCAGTTGATTTAAGCATCGCTCAGTCTGCAGTTCTACCGCTAACTGCTGCACTGTCCTCGCCGCTTCCGGTGTCATGGGAGTCACCGTTACGTGTGGGAGCGATGGTGTGCTCTTACCATCCTGTCCCGGTACATCTGAAGGCTGAAGCATAGCTCTCCTAACAATTAACCGACGAGCAGCCGGCAAGCAAGACTCTCAAAGTGGGGCAATGAAGTAAAAGGCAAAGCAAGTGGAACCTCTGCGATCCCGGTGCCCTAAGCAGCCAATCGCTCCGATGCCTAATGTTCTACGTAGCTTGGCAGGTACACCTGATGCAGTGACCGATCGATTCGTCTCACTGCATTAAGTCTGCTGGTCAAATCTTAGGCAATAAGCAATATAACAAGATAGCTGGCGGCACAGAAAGGGACGTACTGCAAAAAAGCGTGCTCAAACGGTAAGACAGGTTAGCAGACGATAGAACATAGGGCGTAACGCGAAGGCACACGACCGCATTGACCCCAGACCGCATCACTGCTTAACGTCAAAGCAGGCAGACCAGCTTGATGGGATGCCTGCAATGCCTCTAGGCTATGGCAACGGGTGGAACGGCGATCGCTTGCAACGTTACTAAGTTCTTACAGGTTAACAAACCGTTGCTAACATTCAACACAAAACTCCGTGAAATTACTGTGTAGCTTTCAGTTGAGTACAGCTTCTACGCCCCAGTCGGATGGCATCAAGCGGATGAATCACCGAGACAGACGCTGCGTGTCGCCATTCAAGTCTTACTATGGTGGATAATGCGATCGCCCTGGTACACATGAACCGGGTACGAATGAACTAAATAAACGCCCATGTCACCCCCCAACCTTTCTAAACGAGTCTCGACCGCGCTGATTAATGCCCTGAGTGCTGGTGTTGTGCCACGGGTTGGGCTAGAACATATCGCTGTGGGGCGCGAACGGGAGATACAGGCACTTTTGCAAGACCTTGACAACATTGCAGGGGGTGGGGCAGCCTTTCGTTTTGTGGTAGGGCGCTACGGCGCAGGCAAGAGCTTTACGCTCCAGTTGCTTCGCAATCATGCGATGGAACAAGGCTTTGTCGTTGCCGATGCCGACCTTACTCCAGAACGTCGTTTAGCAGGCAGCAATGGTGCCAGTCTTGCGACGTACCGTGAGCTGATGCACAACCTGGCAACCAAAAGCAGACCCGATGGTGGCGCACTGACGATCATTCTAGAGCGTTGGATTGCGGGCATTCAGACGCAGGTCGCTCAGGAAACGGGCAAAAAACCAAACGACGATGGGTTTGACGGGCAGGTCGAAGCCAAAATTCGCGAAGTGGTCAAAGATGTTGCTGATTTGGTCAATGGCTTTGAATTCGCCAACGTCATTATTGCCTACTGGTCAGGCTATCGGACAGATGATGATGGTAAGAAAACAGCGGCACTCCGTTGGTTGCGGGGCGAGTTTGCGACCAAAACCGAAGCACGGGCAGCTTTGGGCGTACGGGTGATGATTGATGACGAAACCTGGTACGACTACATCAAGCTGATGGCTCGGTTCGTGTCAGATTTGGGCTATAAAGGCTTGCTCATCTTTCTGGATGAAGCCATTCATTTGTACAAAATCAATACAACGATCGCCCGTCAGAACAACTACGACAAGCTACTGGCAATGTTTAACGATGCCATGCAGGGTCGAGTGGGTCATCTGGGCACCGTCATTGGCGGCACGCCGCAATTGCTGGAAGATCCACGCCGAGGACTTTACAGTGATCCAGCATGGCAGCGTCGCACTGCTAAAAGCCGCTTTGCCAAAGTTGGCGTTGAGGATGTATCGGGGCCTGCCATTTGGCTAGAACCGCTGACAAAAGACGATATTTTGCAACTACTACAACGCCTGACGGAAATCTATGCGGCTCATCACACTAGCCAGCCGCAGCTTACTCAGCGAGAGCTTCAGGATTTTTTAGGAGCCGTCACCAACCGTGTGGGCGCAGAAACTCTCTTGACTCCGGGCGAAGTGGTGCGCGATTTTATCGGGGTGCTAAACATCTTGCAGCAAAACCCGCAAATGACGCTCAATCAGATTGTACACAGTCCCACGTTTCAGCCATCGAAAGCACATAAAGATACGTCGATCGACGAAACGAGTGAATTTGCTGAATTTACAGTCTAAAGCTTGTGGCCTTGAAATGCTTTGCGCTTAAAAAAGTCTAAATCTAGTCGTAAGACTCTGAGCTTAGGATCGTGGATCAAATAACCTGTAATTTGTAGGGTGCATTAGTCTCAACGTAACGCACCGCTGGGGACGCGCTTGGTGCGTTACGGCGTTGCCTAACACACCCTACCTTATTAAATCCCCGATCCTTAGAATGAGTGTTTCAGCCCAGAGCCCCTTACTACTAGAAAGGTTGCTCTACACCATGAACGGGGTTCTACGCTGCGCGGCGAGTGATCAAGCCCCATAGGAAGATGGCAATGATGGCGCCAATAATTGCCACGATAATCGAAGGGATGCTAAGGGGGCCCAGCCATAATCTGCGTGCCCGTAATCAGGCTAACAACAAAGCCTCCGATAAATGCACCAGCGACACCTAGCGCCATAGTGGCAAAAATACCGCCGCCCTGATTTCCAGGATAAATGGCTTTGCCGATCGCGCCTGCAATCAAACCTAAAACAGCCCAAGCAATCAGATTCAACATTATGATTCTCCTGAAATTCTTATTATTTTATTACTCAAATATATAGACGTTTGAGTAATATCTACTTCTGCCTAGAGTATACCGTCTAGTCAGATCAGTTTTGCATAACAGAGAGAAATTAATCTTAGTAAAGTATGTTGTTACCATGACGATCGCATCCGTTTAGCCATACTATGGAGAGCCTATCCTATAGAGAGCGTCAATACGGTTGAAAGCATTATGGGCGGGCGCATCATCATGCCCCACTGAGGCTGATACAACTCATAATCAGCAAAAATAATTACCAGGAGGACATTTAAAAAAGAACAACTTTCACTCTTTTTTGAGTCAACGTTGTTCGTGGCTAACGTGTTTAAGGATACACCTTAAAGACACCGATGAAATAAAGGTATTTGGGGACACAAATCAAATCAGGTTAGACTTTTTACAAGATTATGTTTGGCTGATTGCAGTCTTGTCATCCCCCTAGAGATAGTTAAATTAACTAGTTGTTCAAGGCTTAATCCTTGTATGACAAACGTCATGTATGCAGCGGCAGTTTTTCGCGATCGCTATGCCCCCTTCCTATGACCGTCTTGCGCCCTTTATTCAGGAATATATTTATAGCCAGGGCTGGGCAGATCTGCGTCCAGTGCAGCGTGAGGCGTGTCGCGTCATCTTTGAAACCGACGCACACCTGCTGATTGCCGCCGGAACCGCTTCTGGTAAAACCGAAGCTGCTTTTTTGCCCGTGCTGACGCTGCTGCATGATGACCCACCGACCAGTATTGGTGCCATCTATATTGGACCGATCAAAGCGCTGATTAATGATCAGTTCGATCGCCTGTCTGACCTCTTGAAACAAGCGGATATTCCGGTTTCAGCATGGCATGGTGATATTACCCAAAGCCGCAAAAAGCAGGTGCTTCGCCGTCCTAGAGGCATTCTGCAAATTACGCCCGAATCCTTAGAAAGCCTGTTGATTAACAAGAGTACCGAACTCGATCGGCTGTTTGGTGACTTGCGCTTTATCATCATTGACGAAATTCATGCGTTCATCGGCTCCGATCGGGGAGCGCAGATTCTTTGCCAGTTGTCGCGTCTGGCTCAGATCACGCAAAACCAGCCACGACGGATTGGGCTATCCGCCACCTTGGGCGATTATGGAATGGCAGAAGACTGGTTGCGAGCGGGCACCGATCGTCTTGTCACCACGCCCCATCTGCCCGCAGCGCCACGGACAATTCAACTGGCGCTAGAGCATTTCCACACAGCCAGCCTTGTTGTACGGGCACGCGGTGATACACGGGATGAAGCTTTTAGCCCGTATCAGCGTCACCTGTTTGAGCAAAGCCAGGGTCGCAAATGCCTGATTTTCGCTAACGGACGGTCTGAAACCGAAAATGTGATCGCCTCACTGCGGCAGATTGCCCAGGCTAAAGGCTCGCCCGACATCTATCACGTTCATCACGGCAGCATTGCGGCACCACTACGGGAAGCCGCAGAAAACGCCATGCGCGATTCGACCAGCCCCACCGTGACAGCGGCAACCGTCACCTTTGAAATGGGGATTGATCTAGGGCAGCTCGATCGCGTAATTCAGCTTGAAGCTCCACCCTCGGTTGCCAGTTTTCTACAACGATTGGGGCGATCGGGCAGGCGGGGCAGCCCTGCCGATATGCGGTTTGTTTGCGCTGAAGACAAGCCAACGGGTGGTGAATCGCTTCCTGAACTCATTCCCTGGCAGTTGCTTCAGTGCATCGCAGTCATTCAGCTTTATTTAGAAGAGAAGTGGATTGAGCCGATCGCCCCCCTGCACTATCCCTTTAGCCTCCTGTATCAACAGACGATGAGTACGCTAGTCGCGTTGGGTGAACTCTCTCCCGCTGCCCTGGCACAGCGCGTCCTGACCTTGCCGCCCTTTCGTGCCATCACTCAGGATGATTTTCGCCAGGTGCTGCGCCATCTGATCGAGCTGGATCACATCCAGCGCACCAAGGAAAACGGGCTGATCATTGGGCTAACTGCCGAACGGATTGTGAAAAGCTTCAAGTTTTACGCCATCTTCCCCGATACGGAAGATTACGCCGTGTGGAGTGACGGCATTGAGCTAGGCACTGTTGTTGTGCCACCAGCTGTGGGCGATCGCCTCTCTCTCGCTGGACGCACCTGGGAAGTGACTGAAATAAACAGCAGCCGGAAAGTGCTTCAGGTGAAGCCCGCGATCGGTCTTTCTACCGTTTCCTGGCGGGGCAGCAGCGGCAACATCCATACCCGCGTGCTGCAACGAATGCGACAGGCGTTGCTAGAAGAGACTGACTATCTCTATCTTCAGCCCGGTGCCAAAGCCCGGTTAGCCGTAGCACGCAAACTCGCCCAAAAAGAAGGACTGGAGAGTAGTTACCTCTTTCCGCTGGAGGGAAACGCCTGCTGCATTTTGCCCTGGGCTGGCACGATCGCGGTTCGTACCCTAGAACGTTTTTTGCGTCTCCATTGCCGCGATGCACTCAAGATCAAAGGTGTAGTCGGACGATCGCCCTATTTTCTGGTCGTCAATATGGGCAAATGCAGCACCGTCAGCCTGTATCACGAACTGAAAGCTCTGAGCGATCGTCGGCTCAGCGCGATCGATCTCTTGGGTGAAGACGAGGCACCCAAACTACAAAAATACGACGAATTCATACCGCCCGATCTGTTGCGTCGAGCGTTTGCCAGTGACCAACTCGACATTGCAGCCCTGAGTGATCTCGTGAGCAATTGGTAGTAGCGGGTCAAAGCAAAGTTATGCCTTCCCCTCTAGCCTTCAAATGCCAACAGAAAACAAACCATGCTTCATCAAGATTGGATCACGCTGATATAGCGATCCTCTTTGGATTGTGAAAAGAGTTTCCGCAGGAGCCTTTTTCACAAAGCCCCTCCCTTTCACAAATGATTTAAGAACGCTATGGTCTTCATTCTTCGGCAGCAGGTTCAGGCTGTCGGGGTTGGGGCATGAACTCAGTCATTAAATCAGGTAGAAACGGTTGCCCCAAATGTCTCGACGTAGCGGCTTCTACGGTGCGCGCATGAGAGGTTGTCGCAGCAGGCTTAGACGACTCATCTGCGTTGGGAAGCCAGCCAAGAAACGGTAGCGGTAGGAGTGCTGAGAGATTTGTGATGATGATCAGAAGCGCCAGGTTGCTGAAGTTGTGTTCATTCACGCCCAGCCAGTGCATGAGCAAGGCGCCTGATTCCTGGGATAGCAGCCCCGCTAAATTAACGATCGACATCAAAAGGGCAAAAAAGGTCGCCTCGATACCAGGAGGACAGAGCCGTGCTGCCAGCACCAGGATAGGCATATAGGCAATTCGCCCCATTACCGTTAAGACGAGACTGTCACCCATGCTAAACCAGCGATCGTCAATGCCCAGTGCGCGGTTGGTATGCGTTACCAGCAGCAATGTGGTCATGCCCAAAAGCGCCGAAATCACGATCGACCAGCCGAAGATCACCCGAAAAGGCACCGTTTTAAGGAAGCGCTGAAAGAGCCAGATGCCAGCCAGTGATGCCAGACTGGTGACAAAGCTAATGCGACCCAAAAATTCTGCTTCAAACCCTAGCTCATTCGTCGCAAAGAAGAAAAAGGCGGATTCTGTCGTTGGCATCGCGTGCCAGAGAAAGACGAAAGCCGTCGGTAGCCAAATCGACTTCTGGCTGACTGCTTGGCGCAACTGCCCCAGTTGATCGGAGACGATCGCCCAATTCATGCGCTCCGTGACGCGAGACTCGGTGATCATCCAGGCAACGAGGGACACAATGAGCGGAAAGGTTGCCGTGATGGCAAAAACTGTGCGGGTACTGACGCTGGTCAGCAGCGACCCACTGAAATAAGCCGTTAAAATGCCGCCCAGTGCGGATGCTCCCCAGCAAAGCGACTGGAGCGAACCTGCCGTACTGAAGGATTCACCTCGCGCCCGCTCAACCACTAAAGAATCGACAATGACATCGCTAAAGGCAACAGAAAGCGAACCAAGAGCGATCGCCAGTGTTGCTGCCCATGCAGATTGCACAATCGTGGCTAAAGAAACCCAGGACAACACGCCTAGCAGCCCAGACAGAATCAAGTACGGTCGCCGTCGATAACCCAAAATTGGCAAGCCGTCTGAGATAAAGCCAAACAACGGCTTGATCATCCAGGGCAAGGCTGCTACGCCAACCAGGGCAGACACCTGAGCTGGACTCAGCCCCAGCTCGTCTTTGAGAAAAAAGCTGACTGCCAGCCGTGCTAACCCCAGAATTCCTTGCACGAAATAAACCAGCAAGATTGCGATTAATTCGGCGCTTGGCTCGTTTCCGAAAAAAACTTTCTCGGTCAACGATGCTTTGATTCTGGCTAAACCAGGAGTGGAAACAATCATTGATAATTTGTTACAAACGTTTATCAATTACAGCCCTCATCATAACGCTTGATTTCGGGAGAGCCACTATTGACGGTTCTAGACTGCCCAATTTTGTTCCATAGCGATACAAAGCACGATCGGCAACGATCGCGTTCACAAGGATCGGACAGGGCAAAACTATCTAGTGGAAACGTTTTCAGCCGAATGCGTACGGTGTCTTAACTCAGGCTGTGAGGTGTGCCTAATCTGAAAGAGAACCACTATGCTGTGCTGGCTTGCCTCATCACGATGTCGATCGTAGAGACGCACAGCGCTGGAGAAACGAGGCTGCTTTCTGTACTGCATCGGGGTTCTGTATATGCGCTGGGGTGGGACGAATAATGCCATTGAATAGATCATCCAACCCGTAAGGCGTGAAAAACTCCCAGTGGTTGTGACGATCGCAGCGAACGCCCACGGCGGTAGCGGTATGCAGCCAGTCGGCAATACCATCTTCGGTACTGCTGTAAGGTCTACGACCCGCACGCCATCGCGCAAAGCTGGCTTGGTTTTTCACATCAAACACGTAGTCGGGAAATTGTGCCGCGAGGGTTGCTCTGGCTGACCGTTCTTGCTCACGATCGCCCTGAGCATCGAAGAACGCCAGGTCAAAATCTTTGATAGTCAGGGCACAGTCAGCAAACAACGATCGCCAGACGGTATTGCGAATGGCTCCGCCTGCCAACCACCAGTTCGCAAGAGGCTGTTGAGCAATTGCTGGTAGCACCGCGCCGACTGGAGAATCCATCAAAATCTGCTGAAGGCGATCGCGGGTAGCCATGGGCTTCAATTGCAGTCAGTGTTTCTTAAATCTCGGTTGCTGGAAGCCGTTGTCCTGGAAGCCTTGAGGCGATTGAATGGCTGCAAAGGGTTTGCGCTCATGTCGCCTATACCTTGATGCATCCCAACTAAGGCTAAGTGCTTAATTTGCATCCTAGCCATGCGGAAATGTCACATTTATCAATATTTTGTAAGCAAAGATACTAATTTCTGTGAACAGCCCGCTTACCTTAAACCTCAGCAACGTCTTGCACACGCTTTGTTGTTTCTGAACAGTCTTCAGCCGCATTAGCTGATTCTATAGCAGAACATCGCTTGCAGTGCAGTCCGAAACGAGGGCAATATGACCAGCACGGTTCCAGCAGTAGCAAATCTGAATAAATTTGAGAAACTCAAAGCTGAAAAGGACGGTTTGGCAGTTAAAGCTGAACTAGAGCATTTTGCTCAAATTGGTTGGGAGGCGATGGATGAAACCGATCGCGACCACCGTTTGAAATGGATGGGTGTTTTCTTTCGACCCGTCACCCCTGGCAAATTCATGATGCGGCTGCGTTTGCCCAACGGCATTATGACGAGCAGCCAGATGCGCGTCCTGGCAGAAGTCGTGCAGCGCTATGGTGACGATGGCAACGCTGATATCACCACACGGCAAAACCTTCAGCTACGCGGCATTCGTATTGAGGATGTACCCGATATTTTCCGTCGCTTTGAGGCGGTTGGGTTGACCAGCATCCAGTCAGGCATGGACAACGTGCGGAATATTACAGGTTCGCCCGTCGCAGGCATTGATGCCGATGAATTGTTTGACACCCGCGATCTGATTCAACAGGTGCAAGATCTAATTACGAACAAAGGCGAAGGCAATCCAGCCTTTGCAAATTTGCCGCGTAAGTTCAATATTGCGATCGCCGGTTGCCGCGACAACTCGGTTCATGCCGAAATCAATGATATTGCGTTTATTCCTGCCTACAAAGATGAGCGTTTTGGCTTCAACGTTCTGGTGGGTGGTTTCTTCTCAGGCAAACGTTGTGAAGCTGCTATTCCCTTTGATGTGTGGGTCGCGCCTGACGATGTAGTGGCATTGTGCGAAGCGCTCTTGATTGTTTATCGTGAGCACGGCTTGCGAGCCAATCGGCAAAAAGCACGGCTGATGTGGTTGATCGACGAATGGGGCGTGGCAAAGCTCCGCTCTGAAGTGGAAGCGCAAATGGGTCGATCGCTCTCCAGCGAGGCTGAGAAAGACGAAATTCTCTGGGACAAGCGCGACCACATTGGCGTGTATGCCCAGAAGCAGCCTGGACTGAACTATCTGGGGCTACATATTCCAGTGGGTCGCCTGTTTGCTGCCGATATGTTTGACCTGGCGCGGCTGGCAGACGTGTACGGTAGTGGCGAGATTCGGCTGACAGTTGAGCAGAATGTCATTCTCCCTAACGTGCCGGACTCTCGACTAGAGCCACTGTTGCAAGAACCGCTGTTGGAGAAGTTCTCGGTCGCGCCTGCCCCACTGTCACGATCGCTCGTCTCTTGCACCGGTAGCCAGTTCTGCAACTTTGCGCTGATCGAAACCAAAAATCGTGCCCAGGCGTTGATCAACGAACTGGAAGCCGAGCTGGATTCGCCAAACCCGGTGCGGATTCACTGGACGGGGTGCCCCAACTCTTGCGCGCAGCCGCAGGTTGCCGACATTGGCTTGATGGGCACCAAGGTTCGTAAGGATGGCAAAACGGTTGAAGGTGTGGATATCTATATGGGTGGCAAAGTCGGCAAAGATGCCGTATTAGGCACCTGTGTTACCAAAGGTATCCCCTGTAGCGATCTCAAGCCCGTCCTGCGGGATTTGTTGATGCAGCACTTTGGCTCAACGCTACGTCAGCCGATGGTTGTGAGTAGCTAAGTTTTCAGTGCCGTTCATGGGTCGATCGACGCAGTGACAGCTTGAAGACGATCGCGCCTCAGGCCAACAACACTGCCTTTTGGCAATACTGGGGCTTTGACATAGCCCCACATTTATTCAGGAAAGATTAGGAGCACAGTTCATGCGTCAGTTCTCAAGACGGAAGTTCATTTTTACCACTGGTGCAACGGCTGCAAGTGCCCTGTTAATCAACGGCTGTCGATCGTCTAAATCAGCCAAGACGGAAGGTTCGCCCAGTGCAGTGCCAGCCGTAAACGTAAACGCCGCCGATGCGCCAGAAGTAACCACCGCAAAGCTCGGCTTTATTGCGCTGACTGACTCGGCACCGCTCATCATTGCCAAAGAAAAGGGCTACTTTGAAAAGTACGGCATGAAAGATGTCGAGGTGGTCAAACAAGCATCCTGGCCTGTTACCCGCGACAATCTAGTGCTAGGTTCCGGTGGTGGTGGTATTGATGGTGCCCATATTTTGTCCCCCATGCCCTACATGATTTCGGCAGGCACCATCACAAAGGGCAATAAAGTGCCAATGTATATCCTGGCACGCCTGAACCTGGATGGTCAGTGTATCTCAGTCTCCAACGACTATAAGGATATCAAGCTAGGGTTAGACAGCGCTCCCCTCAAAGACGCTTTCTCAAAAGCGAAGTCAACAGGTAAGGACGTTAAGGCGGCAATCACCTTTCCGGGTGGCACCCATGACCTCTGGATGCGCTACTGGCTGGCGGCTGGCGGCATCAATCCTGATAAAGATATTTCCACCATTCCCGTACCACCGCCGCAAATGGTTGCCAACATGAAGGTTGGCAATATGGAAGCGTTCTGCGTGGGCGAACCCTGGAACGCTCAACTGGTGAACCAGGGCTTAGGCTTTACTGCCTTTACCACTGGCGAACTATGGAACAATCACCCTGAAAAGGCGTTTAGTATGCGGGCCGATTGGGTCGACAAAAACCCTAAGGCAGCCAAAGCACTCTTGATGGCAGTGCAAGAAGCACAAATCTGGTGCGACAAGCCTGAGAACAAAGAGGAAATGTGCAACATCATCTCCAAGCGGGAATGGTTTAAGGTGCCTGCGAAAGACATTGTGGAACGGGCAAAAGGCAAGTTTGACTACGGCAACGGCAAGGTCGTTGAAAATAGCCCCCACTTGATGAAATTCTGGGCTGAGAATGCCTCCTACCCCTTCAAGAGTCACGATCTCTGGTTCCTCACCGAAGATATTCGTTGGGGTTATATCCCTGCGGATACGGATACGAAAAAACTGGTTGATGCCGTTAACCGCGAAGATTTGTGGAAAGAAGCCGCAAAGGCGATCGGACAAGAAGCTGCCATTCCCAAGAGCACATCGCGCGGTGTGGAAACGTTCTTTGATGGTGTCAAGTTTGATCCAGCCGACCCCAGTGCTTATTTGAAGGGTCTCAAGATCAAGAAAGCTTAGGCATTGGCAGGATTGGCGCGGTTGTTTGTTCGCTGTTAAACGCTGCAACGACCGCCCAATCTCCGCTTTTACAGCATTCCATCATTTAGGTCTTTCAAGCGCTCACCCTTCAAAGCTTTCCCAGTGTTTGCTCTGCAAACCTCACAACGTTACGTATCGCACCACTTGCAACATCATCTGGAGTAGACCTGAAACATGGCAACAAGGTTAGATATTGGTAGTGCCGGAAGTGGCTATCCGCAGCGCTTTATCGCTCTTATCGGCAAACAGGCAAAGGGTTTAGTGCCGTCCATTATTGCACTAGGCGTTTTTCTGGCGATCTGGCAACTCTTGACCTCAGGAGAAGGCGCAAGTCTGCCCAGTCCGCTCAAAGTGCTGGAAGAAACCTGGGATCCACTGATTATTGATCCGTTTTTTGACAGCGGCGGCGCAGATGTGGGGCTGTTCTGGCAACTGTTGGCTAGTTTGAACCGTGTGGCGATCGGCTATACGTTGGCGGCAGCCGTTGGTATTAGCGTTGGTATTTTGATCGGCTCGATCGCAGTGCTGTATCGTGCGGTTGATCCCATCTTTCAGGTTTTGCGAACCATTCCGCCCCTGGCATGGCTACCCATCTCGCTAGCAGCCTTTCAGCAGGCGAATCCATCCGCAATTTTCGTAATCTTTATCACGGCAATTTGGCCCATCATCATTAATACTGCCGTTGGGGTGCAGCAAATTCCGCAGGACTACACGAACGTAGCCAAGGTGCTGCAACTTTCAAAGGTGGAATATTTCACCAAGATTTTGTTGCCTGCCACCGTACCCTACATTTTCACAGGGTTGAAGATTGCAGTGGGTCTGTCTTGGCTAGCGATCGTGGCGGCTGAAATGCTCACAGGCGGCGTTGGCATTGGCTTCTTTATCTGGGATTCCTACAACAGTGGCAACCTGAGCGAAGTAATTTTAGCGGTCATCTACGTCGGCATCGTGGGTTTGGTGTTGGATAAGTTGATCACGTTTATCTCCTCGCTGGTTGTTTCTCAAGAGCAGAAATAGAGCGGTCAATGCTTAAAAATGGAAGCGAATGGATCGCTTCTGTTCTCGCTCTGCTCTTGATTGCGTTGGTTTCATGACCTCTCACTCCTAGTTGCTATGTCTTCCTTTGTTGAAGTTGATCACGTTGATCAGGTCTTTCCATTACCCAACGGTCTTAAATACATCGCGCTCAAGAATATCACCCTCGATATTACAAAGGGAGAGTTCATCACGCTGCTGGGTCATTCTGGCTGCGGTAAGTCAACTCTGCTAAATATTATTGCGGGACTCAACACTCCAACGCAGGGCGGCGTGGTGCTGGAGGGACGGCAGGTGACAAAACCGGGTCCCGATCGCATGGTAGTGTTCCAAAACTATTCGCTTTTGCCCTGGCTCACCGTGCGGGAGAACATTGCGTTGGCGGTCAATCGGGTCATGAAGGACTTGCCAGCCCAGGAGCGTAAGGACATCATTGAACGCCACATCGACCTGGTAAAACTGCGCCCAGCCGCAGACAAAAAGCCAGGGCAATTGTCGGGTGGCATGAAACAGCGGGTTGCGATCGCTCGTGCGCTGTCTATTCGTCCGAAGTTGCTGCTGCTGGATGAACCCTTTGGTGCGCTGGATGCTCTCACGCGCAGCAGTTTGCAGGATCAGTTGATGCAGATTGCAGACGAATACCAGTTGACCTGCATCATGGTGACGCATGACGTGGATGAAGCACTGCTGCTGTCCGATCGCATCGTTATGCTGACCAATGGTCCCGAATCCTACGTGGGGCAAATTTTAGAGGTGCCGTTTGTGCGTCCGCGCGATCGCCTCAAGGTAGTCAACCACCCGAACTACTATGCACTGCGGGCAGAAATCGTCTACTTCCTCAATCAGCAGAAGAAAGCAAAACAGCGTAAGGTCACGCAAACCGCCGCGATCGCCCGTAACGGCTTAGAGAAAGTCAACCTGGAGCTTGGCTTCGTGCCGCTCACCGACTGTGCGCCGTTGATTATCGCCAAAGAAAAAGGCTTCTTCCAAAAACATGGTCTGGAAGAGGTGACGCTCTCGCGGGAACCAAGCTGGAAAGCGATTTCTGAAGGCGTAGCATCGAAGCGCTTAGATGCGGCTCAGATGACAGCCGGAATGCCGCTAGCGATGACATTAGGGATGGGTGGCAAAGCGCCATTGCCAACCGTCACAGCACTGGTACTCAGTCGCAACGGTAATGCCATTACCTTTAGCAAGCAACTGTATGATGCTGGCGTGCGAACCTTGGCAGATTTCAAGCACGCGATCGCCCAAACGCCAGACAAAATTCATACCCTGGCAGTGGTACATCCATCGTCGATGCACAACCTGCTGCTGCGTCACTGGCTAGCATCCGGCGGCATCGACCCCGACACGGATGTGAGTCTAACGGTGATCCCACCCGCGCAAATGGTGGCAACGCTGAAAGCAGGCAGCATTGACGGCTTCTGCGCTGGCGAACCCTGGAACTCTCATGCCGTACAGGAAGGTCTGGGCTTTGTTGTAGCGACCGATTTCGATATTTGGCCAGGGCATCTAGAAAAGGTGCTGGGCGTGCGCGAAGATTGGGCAAACCAGTATCCCAACACGCATCTGGCACTGGTCAAAGCGCTGCTAGAAGCCTGCGAATACTGCGACGATCGCCGCAACCGCGAAGAACTCGCCACCTTGCTGAGTCGCCCTGAATACGTCGGTGCCAAACTGGAATACCTTCGCCCTGGTTTAGTTGATCCCTACCGTCGTAGCCTCGACTCAGCACCAGAAAACCTACCACGCTTCAACCAGTTTTACGTGGATCAGACGAACTGCCCCTACCGCACCGAAGGGCTGTGGATTATGACCCAGTTTGCTCGTTGGGGTCTCACACCCTTTCCCAAAAACTGGGTGGATGTGCTTGCTCGCGTGCGTCGAGTAGACGTATTCGGTCAAGCTGCACGTGAGCTAGGGCTGCTAGATACTGAACCCAATCGCGGTCTCGTTCACTTTGCCGATGGCAGCGTCTTTAACCCCGACGATCCCGTTGGCTATCTCAACGGTTTGACAATCAAGCGCGAGCTTCGGATCGAAGAAGTGGCGATCGATGCCCTCGCTACAGCCACCGTTTGAGTTTCACCAGTCAGTGACCAAAACTCCTCCCACCTCACTCCTCTCCCCTCCCACCTCACTCCTCTCCCCTATGCAAACCGTCAACAGCACCACCGTTGAACCCAAACTGTCGCCACCGTCAGAGCCCTTTCTGGTCATTGAGAATCTCACCAAGTCGTATCCCGTTGCAGGCGGTGAAGACTACGTTGTTCTGGATGGCATTGATCTCACGGTTGATGAAGGTGAGTTTGTTTGCCTCATTGGTCACTCTGGCTGTGGCAAATCAACGTTACTGGATATGGTGTCGGGCTTTAGAACGCCCACCGTTGGCGAAGTGCGGCTACAAAACAAGCGCATCACTGAACCAGGCCCCGATCGCATGGTGGTGTTCCAAAACTACTCTCTCTTGCCGTGGATGACGGCGTTTGAGAACATTTATTTGGGCATTCACTCCGTTTGGCCCGACAAGCCGAAAGCGGAGAAAGACCAGATTGTTCACGATCACCTGGCGCTAGTAGGGTTAACCGAAGCCGCTCACAAAAAACCAGGGCAGTTGTCTGGCGGCATGAAGCAGCGTGTTTGCATCGCTAGAGCGCTGGCATTGCGTCCGCAAGTATTGGTTTTAGATGAACCGTTTGGTGCGCTTGATCCCATCACGCGAGAAGAATTGCAGGAAGAACTGCTAAAAATCTGGACGGAGCATCGCGTCACGGTTTTGATGATCACCCACGACATTGACGAAGCACTGCTGTTGAGCGATCGCCTGGTCATGATGACGAATGGCCCAGCGGCCAAGATCGGCGAGATTTTGACCATTCCGTTTCCGCGCCCGCGCGATCGCACCCTGGTGATGGAAGACCCTAAGTACTACGAACTGCGTAACTATGCGCTGGACTTCCTGTACCATCGTTTTGCTCATGATGATGTTGGGTAATTGCAGTTCATGACCCCTGTCGCAACGAATCCTCGCTATGGCTCAAACCTCTACGTCACTTCCTGATCGCTGGTCTCAGCGTATTCTTTGCTATTACGAGAATGCCAGCAGCCAGGTGCAAATCGCCCGTATTACAAACATCCCCAATGAGGTGTTTGAGCGTGTGATTTTTCCCCGAGAGCGCGTATTGTTTGAGACCTTACCAGAGGCGTTGCTCGAAGTCCGTACTAGCACCAGTGCTGTGCTGCTAGACCAGATCCTATGTCTGAGCTTGCAGGTCAAAGAGAGTCCTCGCACTGGGCTAAAGCTTGCCGATGCCACGATGGATAGCGCCTATGACTGACCCGATTAAAACCCTCTGCCCTTACTGTGGCGTTGGGTGCGGTCTTGAGATATCACCGCCAGCCATACCCGGTAAAACTGTCAATCGTGATAAACAAGGCACACCAATCTGGCAGGCGCGGGGCGATCGTACGCATCCGTCCAGTCAGGGGATGGTTTGCGTCAAGGGTGCCACGATTACCGAGTCGCTGCACAAAGATCGCTTGCTGCATCCAATGGTACGCGATTCGCTGGATGAACCCTTTCGCCGTGCTACCTGGGATGAAGCCTTGGGACGGGTGGTCGATCGCATCCAAACCGTTCGTGCCACTCAAGGAGCCGATGCGCTCTGTATGTATGGTTCGGGGCAATTCAACACCGAAGATTATTACGTTGCCCAAAAGCTAATGAAAGGCTTTCTTGGCACCAATAATTTTGATGCCAATTCACGGCTGTGTATGTCGTCTGCCGTCGCTGGCTATATTCAAAGCCTGGGCGCGGACGGTCCACCCTGTTGCTATGACGACTTGGATGTCACCGACTGCGCTTTTTTAATTGGTACGAATGCTGCCGAATGTCACCCCATTCTTTTTAATCGGCTGCGAAAGCGCCACAAGCAGAACAAGCACGTCAAGCTGATTGTGGTCGATCCACGCAAAACCCAAACAGCAGAGGTGGCTGACTTGCATCTGGCGATTCAGCCGGGTACTGATATTGATTTGCTCAATGGTCTTGCCTATCTGCTGCTCTATCGTGGCTACCTGGATTCGGTGTTTGTCACCAAGCACACCAGCCACTTTACGGCGTTTGCAGCCGTCATTGAGGACTATACCCCGGATGTCGTGGCGAAGCGCTGCGGCATTTCTGTAGAAGATCTGGAGACAGCTGCCCGCTATTGGGGGGAATCAAAGCGCGTCTTGTCAATGTGGTCAATGGGTGTGAACCAGTCCAGCGAGGGCACGGCAAAGGTACGATCGATCATCAACCTGCACCTCATGACAGGACAAATTGGCAAACCGGGCGCAGGACCGTTTTCGCTGACAGGGCAGCCGAATGCAATGGGTGGACGTGAGGCAGGTGGACTGTCTCATCTGCTGCCAGGGTATCGATCGGTCAAGAATCCGCAGCACCGTGCCGAGGTCGAGCAGTTTTGGGGCTTGGAGCCAGGGCAAATCGCCTCTACGCGGGGACGTACCGCCTGGGAGATGATCACAGGTTTGGAAGAGGGAGCCGTTGGGCTTCTGTGGATTGCGGCAACCAATCCAGTCGTTAGTATGCCGGATCTGGAGCGAACGAAACGTGCCCTGCTGCGATCGCCCTTCACCGTCTATCAAGAAGCCTATTACCCGACTGAAACGACTCCTTACGCTCATGTGTTGCTGCCTGCTGCCCAATGGAGCGAAGCCCCCGGCACCATGACCAATTCTGAACGGCGCGTCACCCTTTGCCCACAGTTCCGCACGCCCCCTGGGGAAGCCCGTGCCGATTGGGTGATTTTTGCAGAAGTCGCAAGGCGGTTGGGCTTTGGCAAGCCGTTTACCTTCAACGGTGCCGCTGATGTTCATGCCGAATTTGTACAGCTAACCCGCGATCGACCCTGCGATATGACCGGGATCAGCCACGATCGCCTCCGCCACGAAGGTCCGTTGCAGTGGCCTTGCACTCAAGGCGAAGATGAGGGCAACACTATTCAAACCGAGAAAGGCAGATTTCGCTTTCCCTCGTTTATCCGCAATCCACAAAAGCTTTCAGCTTCTCGGTTAGCAGCCAAGCGCCTCTACGTCGATCGCCAGTTTTACACGCCGGACGGTCGTGCCCACTTTGCAGCCCACCACTCGCGCGGCTTGGCAGAGCCATCCGATGACAGCTATCCCTATGTGCTGACAACAGGTCGGTTGTACGGGCATTGGCATACTCAAACCCGTACTGGACGGGTCGATAAAATTCGCCAAATGTACGATGGTCCGTTTATCGAGATTCATCCCCGCGATGCGGCTGCACTGGGTATTGAGGACGGTGCATGGCTAGAAGTGCGATCGCGACGGGGCGTTGCCCGCTTCCCTGCCAAAATAACCACTGCCATCACCCGCAAAACCGTCTTTGTGCCCATGCACTGGGGCGTATTGTGGGCAAAGCAAGCCGAAGCCAATGCCCTCACCCATGCCACTGCCTGCCCAGACTCATTGCAGCCGGAGCTAAAAGCCTGTGCGGTTCAGCTTGTGCCAGTTGTACCCGAAGCCGATGCTGCCGAGTCGGATCCTGCTAAGGCGTTAGGCGCATTGTTGCCGCCGCTTTTTGTTTAAGCCTATGAAGCTTTTAAGCCTGGGGCGATTGGTGCCAGAGTTTTTCTAGCAATTTAATTTGGGCTTCTAGTGCAGCGGTGCGCTGCGCTTGATGGCGATCGTGCAGCACTAGCCCCACGCTAAACCCAATAGGCAGCACCAGATAAATCAACGCCAGGAGAATATTTGCTATTTGCTCCATCTGTGTGCGGCTCAGACCAAGCGATGAGGTTGCCACAGTGGCATGACCGCTTTGGCTTGGCACCGTCTGGGCAACGGAAGGAGCCGCGATCGTGAGTACGCTTGCAGTCGCCAGACAACCGATCGCGAGAGGAACGAGTTTGCGTCCGATCGTGCGTTGCCCTTTATGCTGACTACCGCTTGCCTGAGCCAGAGCAACGTTAAAACGCCCTTGCACTACATCTGAAATCATTGTTTTAAGGTGAATTTAAAGTCAACTTTCTGTATCTAATAATACTCTTTCTCCTTTTTCTGATCAAGCTGTATTCCGGTCTGTCGAAAGACGATCGGAGCCGTGTCATGCAGTCTCAGCATGATGCCGTTTTGGTAGCGCAATCAAGCATCAAAAGCCCAATTTTTTTAAGCGTTAAGGAAAGCTGCAAACAGGCAATTGATCGCGATACCTGTTGGCAGCAATCAATGCACGATCGACCTTTTTGCATGTCGATCGTGCACACTTGAGCTTTAAAAGTTACGGGCAATACATTTATCAAAGCTGACAAAATCTAACTTGGTTGCATAGGCTAAAAGCAATCATTTCAATTGCTCAAATCAAACATTTTTACATCTTGCTGAAGAGTACGATTTGGCACATTCGGTCAATTTTTTGATTCAGGAAAGTGCACCAAGCAAAGCTTTTTCTTCTTGCTTGAAGGATATTTTTGGCATCAATTGTGCTGGCACTGGCTGTCTTTTCCTCATCACTACCCATTGAAAAGCCCCATGGTATCTACGTCTTCACCCAGTAACGATCGTTCCAGTCAGAATGCAGCCACTGAGACCACTGAAGCGCAGCGCAGTTACGGCGCAAAGGAACTGGGTTATCAACAATTGATTCTCTGTGCAGCGCTGATTGGTATTGCCGGAGGGTTAGTAGCAACGGTCTATTACGATGTCTTAGAAGCCTGTCTTCATGTGACCTGGCATACCTTGCCTGAGTGGCTTACTCCGTACTTTCCTGCTCCTATTCCTGCCTGGAACTATGTGTGGATAGCAACCACGATCGGTGGCTTCTGTGTCGGGTTGACCTTGCATTACATGGGGCTACCGGGTGAAGTGGCAATGGTGGTCGATAAAGTGCATGATCCGGGTCGCATTGATATCAAACAAACGCCAGCCATGATTGTTGCGTCCCTATTTTCGATTACGGCTGGCGGTAGTGCGGGGCCAGAAGCGCCCCTGGTACAGATTCTTGGCAGCTTTGGGGGTTGGTTAGGTGGCAAGCTGGGGCTAACGTTACTCAATACTCGTGTTTTAACGTTCTGTGGCATGAGCGCAGCCCTGGGTGCCTTTTTTGGTGCGCCATTGGGCGGAGCACTCTTTGCGCTCGAAATACCCCACCGACGCGGGTTGGAATACTATGAGGCGTTGATTCCAGCCGTGCTGTCAGCAATTCTCAGCTTTTTTGTGTTTCGCTTTAATACAGGGTTGACGATCGGCGGGATGTACCAGTTTGAAAGCATTCCAGAATTGACGCTGATGAGTCTCGGTCACGGCTTGCTGCTGGGTGCAACTGGGGCGCTGCTGGCAGTGATCTTTGTCGGGCTATTTCGGCTCATTGGGTTGATGGTGAAGCGACTGGAACACCACACCATTCTGCTGGCAACGTTAGGCGGGTTGGCGATCGGCTTGCTCGCTCTGGCGGTGCCTCAAACCCTCTTTTTTGGTGAGAAAGAAATTCAAACGATCGTTGAAACAGGTGCAACGCTGGGATTGACGATGCTGCTCATCATCGGCTTCACCAAAATGCTGGCGATCGGCTTCACGCTGCACTCTGGGTTTCGGGGTGGCTTTATCTTTCCACTGTTTTACCTTGGCGCCACGTTTGGCTGCGCGATCGCGCTGGTACTGCCTGATATTCACCCAACCATTGCGATGGTATGCATGATGGCAGCCGTCAATGTCGCAATCACCAAAACGCCTATCAGTACAACGGTTATCCTGAGCGTACTGTCGGATACGGCAATGGTGCCAGTCGTTTTGATTGCAAGCTTTACGAGCTTTTTGCTAACGACTCAGGTGTCGTTGATTGGCACTCAGCGATCGCGTACAATCTTTCCGACCGAATCGAGTTTTCAGGCAGTCCCGCAGGCGATCGCTGTAGAAGTACCCGTAAAGGTGTAAGACAAAAGCTTTCTTACAGCAGGCTTTTAGCCCATACCAGGAATAAGACTACTGCTAAGACGCTTCAGCGCTCGATTTGCAACATCGGCATAACGCAACTCACCACACAAAATCTGCCCAATGCGCTCGGTTGCAGAGGGGCGTTTGATGCCCACTTTGTAACCAATGTTAGGAATGCGGTAAAAGACTCCAGCTAACCGTTGTGCCCAAAGCATATCGGCTCCCCACTCCTTAGTGATGAGTTCGGTATAGCCTTGCAGGGCATTGGTGTTGCCAGCTAGCGCTTCATCGATCGCCCCTGCCGCTTTTACCCCCGTAAAAATAGCTGGACGAATGCCTTCTGCCGTGAACGGATCAACCACACAGGCAGCTTCTCCTGCTAGAAGTGCATTGCGCGTATGCAGCGTTTGGTCACCATCCCACAACGAGAGGGGGTGAGTCGTCAGTTGCCCCGTTTGCACATTCATCCCGGACTTTTGACCATACTCCAGCAGTTCTTTGCTGAGGTCGTGAGGCTCACCGCCGCGAAACGTGGCAATGCCTAAGGAATAGCCGTCTGCTTTAGGAAAACGCCAGATATAACCGTTTTTGACCATGCCAAACTCAAAAAAGGCGTTGATCGTATCCACATCAGACGAGGTAACTTCTAGCACGGCTCCCGATCGCTGCTTGGGTGCTTTAAAGCCGAGCCATTTTGCTGTGGGTCCCTTCGCCCCATCCGCAGCAATGAGGTAACGACCACTAACAGCACCACTAGCGGTATTTACTTGCCAGTGATCATGCTTAAACTCAATGCCCGTTGCTTCCGTATGATCCCGTAGTTCAGCGCCTTGCTTCTGTGCCTGTTGCACCAGGTAATGATCAAAGACGTCGCGGCTGACCATCCACATTGGTTCGGCAGTTTGCAACTTGGCATTAACGGGATCACCGAGTTTCCAGGTATAGCAGATGTTTTCAATTTTGCGCTCGATCGCAGGCGCAAAGTCGAAATCAAACCACTGGGCGATCGCAGGCGAAACACCGCCGCTACAGGTCTTGTAGCGAGGCAACGACTGCTTTTCTAAGAGCAGCACCGATCGTCCTCGCTTGGCTAAATGATAGGCAGCACTCGCGCCAGCAGGACCAGCTCCGACAATAATACAGTCAAACATCATGCCATACTCCTCATCAAGGCTCAGGTTATTGTGCCAATAGGCTAGCTGCTTTAGCGTCAGATAACTTGAGATGAACGTCCTATCTTACGTATTTGCCTCAATTATGTGATTCACCAGTTCTACGGAGTGCAAAGTTCTGATAAGAATCATAGGATAAAGGCATAAATCTTTCATGAAGCATTCACTAAAGCACGAAAGAACACTGGTTGCTACAAGTCAGCCGTTACGACGAGCCATTAATGGCTAAATGCTCATGTCTGATGCAAGTAAACTGGTAAGGCTAAACCTATGTGGGAACTTTGTATCCGCTATCCAAACGGACAAGAACGTGCGCTCCGGTCTTACCACGATCGCGAAGTCGCCCTCAAACGAATCGATGCCATTTATGCTGACGGCTATCCAATGCACGTTGCTTATATTGTGCGACCCGCTCAAGTAATGGATTTTGGCGGTCAGCTAGCAGCAATCAGCCTTTAGCTTTGTTTTGAAGCACTGGTCAAAAAAGGTGTGTGTAGCCCTCAAGGACTGGGAAACAGATTGTGCTTGCGGAAAGGCGTTTACTTCATGCCTAGCACGCCCCAAAAGACATTGATCGCTCCTACAATTCAGGTTAGATAACACCATGCCTAACGGAGAAAGCAAATGGAACCATTGAATGGAATGGATATGGTTTTAGGAGGCTTGGCAGTTGCCATTTTTGCGGGTGGGTTGGTGATGCTCATAGGGGGAGCATGGTCTGCACGAGACAAATAAGCCATAAATTCTCAACACTTTTTAAGACTACGGCAACACGATCGCCGAAGCTTCTGCTAGCGTAGCCAACTTTAAAGCCTTCTTTTAATCTGGCAGTCTGGAGTAAATGAATGCTGTGAAATCGAGACGCTAAACTCGCTTCAACCCTATGAAGCTACTGTCAAAAAAATGAGCGCGATCTCACCAGTCAGGCGGTTCCAATCTGCCGATAGCGCGCTTGCACAAGGTAGTAAAGACCATAAGCAATGAGACCGATCGCCACCATGCCTAAAACCCATGCCCCATAGGGTTGCTGTGCCAGTGCTTCGAGAGCACCACCCAATCCTTGTACATGCTTGGGGTTAGACTGTCGTGCTGCTTGAATCAAGAAGAAACCGATGACTACAAAGACAATGCCTCGTGCTGCTAGCCCCAGTCTGCCTAGACGAACAGTCCAAGTTTGTTCAGTTTCACTCATCTCATGCAGCTTTAATTTCTGCCGAAACGTTGCTTTATATGCTACGTAAAACTGGTAAAAGCCTAGCCCAATGACCAACGCACCGATCGTGCCAACCAACCATTGCCCAAAGGGTTGCGCTAACATGCGAGCCGTCCAGTCTTGTGAGGCATTGCCGTTACGACTACTAGTACCCAAAACGATTTGTACGGCAGTGAGCGCTAAACTGGCGTAGATTAAACCATTGCCTGCATAGCTACAGCGCTGCAACAGCCCTTTAAGGTCGGTGCCTTTCTGTTCTGGGTCAGCAACGGCTTCAACTAAGCGCCATAGAGCATACCCCAATAGCCCGATCGCAACTAAACTCAGCAAAACTTGTCCAAATGGTTGTGTGACTAGTGTTTGTAAAGCTCCCTGAGTACCCGTTTTTTTTCCGCCTCGACCAAAGGCTGCCTGGGCTGCTAGTAAGCCAACCAGTGTATAAACAAGCCCCTTAGCCGCAAAGCCTAAACGAGCGAACCGTTCCATCCAGGGGCTAGCTGCTGCATTTTTTGCTACTTGTTCTACTTGCTGTCCAGCGTTTCCGCCGTATAAATGCCGCCGCTTCATGACTATTGCGTCCTCGTGATGAGTTGTGGCAACCGAATGGTTGGTGAAGACGGAGTGCAGGGGTGGCACCCTTGGCTAGGGGCTTCGTCCCCGCTCTCCCTTTATCTCAACGATCTCGACCGTTGCTATAGCAGGTTAATTGCACCCAAACTGCGTTCAGGATAGCAGGGGTTTGAGCTACCAAGCACAAAGGATGCCTTTAATCTTTCGGTTGGCTTTGTCTGCCCTGTCAGGGTAACCATGTAAATCAAGTATCGAGGCGCTTCCAGGCTTCGTGTGGTTTGTCGTTCAAAGGCTACGAGACTTGTCTACTCACTCCCCAGCTATCCGGCTTGCTTGATCTTGTTGCGGTGACTTCCAGATAGGCAGTTGCTGCACTTTCTGGAGCGTTAATGTAGCAAAGGTGGTCTGCGGCCTGGCGATCGCCAAACCTAAATATCCTTCTTGACCATCATGGGCATGAGCACCGCTACTAAGAGCGGTATAGCGTCCTTGCTGTCGTGCTTGATTGAAGGGAGAAGCAACCGTCCAACGCCAGCGCGATGGAAAGACGACTGAACCAATATTTTCAATCCAGTCTCGCTCTCCATGAAGATGGTAAACATGGTCTGCAATGCCAAAGCCTTCTTCGCCGTTAAAGGTGCCTCCTAGCGAGACAACAGTTAAACGAGCCTTTAGCCAGCGATCAAGGTACGGTATGGCACCCAGTGCTACTTGTACTCCACCACTAGTGCCAATCAGCACTACATTAAGTGGCTGCTGTCGATCACGTGGAAACGGTTGTACCGCGTTCATGCGTTCAATCATGGCATCGGCAATGCCCTGGTTATAGACCGACCCATAGCGATCGTCCGCCGAAATCGCTAACCGCCATAGATTGCGAATTTTAATGAGGACATCAGCGTTCTCTAACCAACCATTCCCATGCTCGATCGCCTGCCACACGGGTGCTAGAAGTCGTTGCCCCCCCAAATCCTTGTTTGCAACGGAGTAGGGAAAGACATCACGTACAACGACACAGTTGGGATGCAGGCGCACCAGTTGATCTAAAAACCACTCTTCACCAGGAGTGAGTTGATCGGTTGAAAAATCACCGACGCCAGATAAGTAAATGATGTAGCAATTAATCTCTGCGTCACGAGCGATCGGGGCATTACCCTCATTTGCTGGCAGTTGCTTAGGTTGTCTTTTCTTGCCTAAATCTGTACTCTGGTTTAGCCACCAAACTAGCGTGCCGACAGGTGCAAAGGTGCCCCACGCCAACAGCACAATGACTGCCAGCGTCATCAGCTTATAAGTACCGCCCGCCAGCCATTGCAGTAGTTTTTTAAGAAGGTGAGCCATCGGCGCTATTTACGACCTTGCTTGTACAGCAGTTAACTTAAGTGTAATGTAGCCTATGAAACTAAATTGCTTGGTAACAAGCTTCTATTGTCAGCTTTAATACAACCGCCAGCCTTCATACAACGTGAGCCATCCGCCGTCCCAGCAAAACTTTTGGAGCACTCTCTGGCACGCGATCGCCCTCCAAACCGATTTGTACGAGCACGCACGCAATACGCCCAAAACGCACCGCCTTGCTCTCACGATCGTGCTGCTAGCCGCTATCTCCCACATGCTCGGCAGCGCTGTCATTTTGTTAATCAATCGAGCCAGCGGGTTATTTCTGCTGCTAGCACTGCTGCTTGATGGACTAAGTGTCGTTGCAGGATACTACGTATGGACATTCATCATTTTGAAAATTGGGCAGTGGCTGAAACCAATTGACCCAACTTACGGTGATTTATTGAGTCCCGTTGGTTTTGCCTATGCTCCACAAGTGCTTAACGTTTTGACACTCATACCGCTGCTAGGACGACCGATCGAATTAATCTTAGCCCTCTGGAGTTTGCTAGCAGTTATTGTGGCAACACGCGAGGGTTTAGACCTTAGCACTCGTCGAGCCACGTTTATTTGTTTGCTCAGTTGGACTCCAATTCAGCTTGCGATCGGGTCTCTTCAGGTTTTGCAACAGGGAATCATTAAGGCGTTTTGACGGCAATCATGCAATAGAGGAGGGTGACTGCTTCCGCTCCTACTATGTCCAGAAAGCAGTACGTACCTAGTCAGACAAGGACTCAGCGATCGTAGTAAGGCATCAATGACTCAAGATAGCACCACGCTGTTGCAAACTGACCATCACCTCTCTAGTCAACCCCCGATTACCGCCAAGTAATGCTTTCTCAAAAGTGGCACCCGCTAAATTTGCATCAGTCAGATCTGCCCCACGCAGATCTGCATAGCTTAAATTTGTACCATAAAGGTTAGCACTTCTAAAGCTAGCGTTTGTTAGGCTAGAACGGCGTAGATCAACATGAGTAAGGGACGCTAAGTACAGAATGGCACCGTCCAGCTTACAGCCAATCAACAGAGCGCGACGTAAATCGGCATGACTTAAATCAGCTCCAGTCAAGTTTGCACCCGTGAGGTTGGCACTCAAAAGCGAGGCGTTCACCAAGCTAACGCCCATCATATCAGCACTTACTAAACTGGCACGATCTAGCGTGGCGTTAATGAGCTTTGCACCGACTAGATTAGCGTTAATTAAACTAGCGAGTGCCAAGTTAGCGTTGACTAAATTAGCTTGCGAGAGATCAGTTGCAATAAAATTTGCCCCTGCTAGTTGAGCAGAGCGCAGATCTAGACCACTTAGGTTTGCAGTAGAAAAATCTTTAGAAGGGTTAAGTCCAGCTATTTTTGCAAGTTCAAAGAAGTCGTCAGTCTCTGCCTCTACAATTCGCTGAATCAGTTCTCGGAGACGCTCCAACGATCTTTGACTAACCATTTTTGCAAACCGCCCAACGAGTATGAGGCATTGATTGAGGAACACGCCTAGCTAAGACTACATCGTGACTTTAGCTAGTTTCGCAACGCCCTCAATGTATACCGTTAGTTGCGGCTACTAAGCTCTATGCCAGCAGTACTCAAGGTTACACACAAGTAAACTAACTCCCCGCATCACTATTGTAGATGAGGTTACTAACAAATAAATTGCTACCAAGTAAAATTTACTTGATGGACCTTGACTCAATAAGCTTTAGTCAAGATTCGCCAACTAAAGATTCAGCCTAAGTGAAGCGCGATCGTAGGCTGATCTGACAAACTCAACGCCTCAAAGCTAACCGTGCTCAGATTAAGCAACATCTAGCTCAGAGGCTGTAGCCCACATTGTAATGAGTCGCTCAATGATCGCTTGCTTACTAGCACTAATATCCTTAGGCATCAAGCTTTCCACTAGCGTGTCAAGTTCGGAAGTGTTAGCCAGAACAAGGCTCTGCGTAGACTGCTTCGTACCATAGTCTGAAGTGGTGGGTAGACGATCCAGGCTCGCGAATTGACAATGTTCTGGTCGTAGCATGATGGTAATAAGGTTAAGTTTCAAGTGGAGAGCAATAAACCCTCTCAGGACATGTAACGATAGCCGATCGAGATAAATCTCAAGAGACCCTTCTTCTGGGTGCAAGGATAGCTCAAGGCGGATTAAGCCATTGCCTTAAAGAATTTTACCGCTGTAGCACTAGCAGTCAAGTGCTTTGTCAACGAAAGAGCATTTAAGGCTTAGGTGCTTTTTAGCTTAAGCTTGAAGCGAAATCGATGATATTCGGTTGTACCTAGCTATTAGACGTAGTGTACCCACCTCGCCCCGACGATAACATCACCCGACAAGTTAATTAATCAGTATATACAGAATCTTTATAGAATGAGGTGCCATCAGGACTCTTACAAAGCTTCCTGAACTGACTGAGTGACAGAAGTCGGTGAAAGCTAGTAGCAGCGGGAAAACGGGTAGAGCGCATGAGAGGCTAAAGTTACCACACAAATAGCCCAATGCCCATGACGGCCTCCACCCAACTGGATGGTCAATGATTTGCCTTCCTGCGTCTATACTCCGTGTTCAGGATTTACGTCCCCTCAAAGCGTTGGCATGGCTGGTGAGCGCCTTAAGCTGTCGTGGACAACTGTGTTTGCCTGTCTGAGAACCCTCTGTACCAAGTCGATCGATCTATGTCTTCAAGCGCGATCGTGATATCGCCAACGAACTCTACATTAGTGAACGCACCGTCAAGTTCCACATCAACAACAGGTAGCGCTTTTTCGTAAAGGATAGAAGAAAATAGAGAAAAGGCAGTTTCAAGTGAGCCGAAAGCCAGGATGAAACCTTACTTAATTTGTCCGAGTTGCGGGTCGGATGACATCATGAAAAATGGCACCACTCGTCGTGGTAAACAGAATCATAAATGTCGAGACTGCGGTCGTCAGTTTGTGGAAAACCCCCAGTGGCAACCGAAGGCGCAAGAGACCTGTGCCTTGATTGATCGCCTACTGCTCGAACGGATTCCCTTAGCGGGGATTGCCAGAGTCTTGCACCTGTCGGAAAGCTGGTTGCAGCAGTACGTCAATCAGTGCTATGAGCAGGTGGCCCAACAAGCCGAGGTGCTGCCGAAAACGACTGCTCGGTTGACGGTACAAATGGATGAGTTGTGGTCCCTTTGTGGATGAGAAAGGCAACAAACAATGGGTCTGGTTAGCGCTGGATGTGGCGACCCGGGAAATCATTGGGTGTCATGTGGGTGATCGGTCGGCACAAGCGGCGCAAGCGTTGTGGGACTCCCTCCCTCGACGTTATCGACAATATGCTCGCCTTTACACGGACCATTGGGAAGCCTATGCCTGTGTCCTACCGAGTAAACGGCATTTTGCAGTGGATAAAGCTTCTGGGTTGACCAGCTATATTGAGCGGTTGAATAATACATTGCGACAACGCATTTCACGGTTAGTCCGCCAGAGTTTATCGTTCTCGAAGAAGTTAGAGAATCACATTGGCGCGATTTGGAACTTCATTCATCACTACAATCAAAAGCTTCGAGAGAACCTGCAACGGGAGCAAAGAGCTTCTTTTTCTCCATCCTTTACATAATGGCACTACCACTTATTGAACAAAGCAGCAGGTTTTGACCGTAAATTCCCGTTTCAAGCGTTGCTCCTCCTTCTTCTTCGATGCTGATGCAGGTTCCGGATCTGCCTTTCCACTCAGGGAGACCGTTGCGAACAATTTCCAGCCCTGATACAGAACACCCTTGAGCCAATTCCAACCAATCCTGAAATAGCTGTTACCGCGTTGCCAGTGCGGGTCTACCCACCGCCGCTTACCTGTGGCAACGACTTGCTGTCCCTGAACCGTCAGCAAGAGCGTGGCGACCGCCATCACCAGACACAAGCGTGAGAGGGCAGGAACTGAGCGAATTTCAGAACGCTCCAATTGGAACCCGTTGGATTTTTCATCTAGCAGTTCTTCTTCAATTTGAAACCGCTCGCCGTATTGGCGAAATGTCTGTAGGGTCGTGGGTTCATCAGAAACCACCATCCATACTTGACGACTCTGCGCATCTCGCGCCAATGCCAGGTGTACCCCGTCCAGTCTCTGGGTTTTGGTCAATCCCACCCCTTGCAAAAGAATCGCCTCCCCCAACCCCAGATGATACTGATTGAGTTGTATCCAGCCTTTGTTTGGACGGTCAATCCAACTGTTGCTTTTGACCCGAATCCGAAAATGCCAGCCTAATTCATCCCGCAGATACCGCATCAGGTCAGTGTCGGCAAAGCCCCGGTCTGCCAGAAAACACACTGAAGTTCCAGCAGGCAGAAGCCGTGCGGCTCGCTTCAGCATCGGCTGGTAGACCTCAAACTGGATGCTACTGCTGTTGTGCCGCAGCACCCGAAAGACCAACGGAACCGCTCGTCCCCGATACTGCACCGACACGCGCACCAAGCAATACTCATCCCACAGCATTGAGGTGTCTTCAATCACGTTGATGACAGCTTCGTTCCAATGCGTCAGCGCTTGAGCGATTAAGCTGCTGTAGAGCCTCTGGGTATTAATGCGAGGATTGTGCAGCCAACGGCTAAAGCGTCGTTGGTAGCTCTGAGCAAACTTGGCACGACTTTTGACATAGACTCGCCATTTGCTCAAGTTGATGCACTCACTGCAAATCAGTCCGATGACCATCCAGATCAAGGTTTGCAGATGGCGCTGGTCTGCCCAGGCAGACGATTGACGCAATAGAGTTTGCAGTTGATCATAGAAACGGGAGGTTCGCATGGTTATCTGTGGAGCGTGGTAACTGTCACAGTAAACCGAAAAACCCCTATTACCAAGGGTTGAGCCTCCCCCCACTTCAACTTCTGTCAGTCAATCAGGTTAGCATCTGTTTCCTCCATTTTCTGTACGGTAGAGTCATTTGTACTCTGATCTGTAACAGGGCGTTGAGGAAACTTTTTATGCTTTTCACCAAGAGCATGAGCAGCGTTGTCAGCATACAAGCTAGAGATGACCATACTTGCCAGAACCGAAACGCAAGATAAGCAAAAAGATCTCATCGTCATTACCTTTGGTAGATAGTCTTTAGTAGATAGTTGTAAAAAGAAACCTGTTATCAGTGGTGGCATTGCTCAACTAAAAAGTAAGCGCTTGATGACCTAAAGAATGCTCATGCAGACCTCACTGAGCTTTAAGCTGAGAGTGCCTTCAGATTAAGAAAGCTAACTTATTAAAGGGCTTTTTCATAAATGCGGTAGGTTTTGCAAATCGTGCCGCCAGACGCTTCGATGAGTTTGCGAGAGGGGTAGTTGTCTTCATAAACCCAGGAAAGTTCGGCACGTTTGTAGGGCTTGCCTTTTTGAATACCGCCTTGCATTCCTAGATAAATGAGTCCTAACGGCACCATTTTGCGACGAAATTCTGGCAATGAACAAATAGCAATCACTCGTCCCTGATCAATTTGGCGGCGATACCAGAGAAACTTAAGAATGCCGAGCCAATTGAGCTTGCCGTTGATGTGTTTGAGGGCAATATTATAGTCCGGTAGCCCCATCCAGAAACCAATCATTTCACCGTTATATTCGGCGATCGGAAACACATCTGGATCGACCAAACTTTGCAGATCTTTTGCTTCTTCTAAAAACTCTTCTTGGGTGCGCGGCGTAGAACTCCAGTTATTTGAAAAAGCTTTTGTAAACAGGTTGTACAAACTAATGCAATCCTGCTCAAAGCCTTCACCTTTGGTTCGTAAAGGACGGAATGTGACACCCGATTTCAGCGCAATGCGATAGCCCTTTTCAAACTCTGGTGACAGCGGTTTGTCTAAGGGAAAGTTGTACGCATAGGCATCTTTCGCTTTTTGCCAGCCATCCTGCTCTACAAACTGCGGGTAGTGAGGCGGATTGTAGGGCATCATCATCATCGGCGGCGAGTCAAAGCCATCTACTAGAAACAGACAGTTGTTGTGGGTGGAAAGGTCGATCGGTCCGCGTACAGTGGTCATGCCCTGATCTCGCAACCACCCACAGGCTGCATCCAGCAACGCCTTCGCTACAGTGAAATTGGGCACACACTCGAAGTAGCCAAAGAGTCCGACCTTCTGCCCTTCGCGATCGATCAAGCGATCGTTCACCGCTGCCACAATGCGACCGAGAAGTGAGGGGGTGCCTTGTTGACGGTTGACCGCCACAAACTGCTGTAAGCGCCCATATTGCAAAAACGGATTGGTCGGCGCAAGCTGCTTGGCAATGCTGCTGCGGATCGGTGGCACCCAGTTGCGATCGTTGGCGTAAACAACTGCCGGAACATCCAAAAACCACTCTTGCTCTATTGCTGTTGTTACGGGAATGATTTGAACGGCGATCGCGCGGTCAGTGGTTGCAGTTGGGTTGCTATCAACAGAGGGCTTCACAGTCATGTCTCTCTTCCCTTGCTCATGGTGCGTCATGCGATGGAGGCGACTCCACAGTTAAAAAGCACTATATCAGCCTTTCTTGAGCGATCGTGTTCACTTTTTAGTCTTTTGCAGATCGTTTTCAGCGTTATTCTTTGCAGCGAGGTATTTGGCGATCGCTTCTCCAATCTCCTCTTCTGAAGTCTTTGATGGCTTTTCGGGTGTAAGGCAGTCTGTGATGACCAGAAAGAGTAGACCCGTCAAAATGGCAACGGCAATTTCCATACGTGTGCAGCCCTTTTCGTTAAATTGGTTTGTTTTGAGTCAGTTGGCTGAGCGAAAAATTCACTGGGCACAATTGCCGAATCCTAAGGAAAACAAGTGGCAGGCAGCCTGTCTTTGCTTCAGTGCGCTGGCACTCGCCACAATTTTTTGCTTACGTTCTTGCCAGGGTGTGTTATCTGGAAGATTGTTAGCTGCCGCGATCGCATTGTCAGCTTCGCGTTGCTTGAGATGCTGGGTCGTCCTATTTAGGTAAGGATGGACATAACTCTTTGCACGTAAAGCTTTCAGAGCTTGAAGTCAACCTTGCAGACCGGAAGTATCCTGGCTTTTTTCATGCCTTTACTGCTACAACGCCAAGACATGAACGAAATAAGCTGCACTCTGGGCGATTCCATGGGCAGATGCTTACATCTTTCTACATAGCAGCAAAGCGGTGAAATTTTTATCGATAGGGACTTTCAGCCATCTCCACCTTTACGGCACTACCTGGAAATTTACTGGCTATGCTAGACAATCAAAAGCAGATCCTTGGCAGCTTGCTAAGGATCTGCATCTCTACAAGAAGGTCAAATTTTTGTCACTCTAGAATAAGCTCGAACTCCACGGTAGTATATTTCTGCTGTACGCTTGCAGGCAGATAACTTTGCTCCAGAGCGTTTCGAGTTGCAATGTTGAAGCATCTCTGACCTAAATCTGCTATCACACCTAACTAGTCCCTGTCTGCCAAGGTTCCGCTTTCGGACTTTGGAATAACAAATATCGTGACGAATACAGGCAGCTGTAAAGTCAAAGATTCCAGGAATTTTGTCACGAGGCGCGGTGCAAGCATCACTGTTACGAGCACCATCACCGTCAAGTGTACGAGCAGTCGCTGGTTCGGATACTTTCAGAATGAGTCCAATTGTAGTCAAAGCGACTATAGGTAGACTCACTACTACAATTCCTTTCAGCAATAAACTTATCTTCAAACGGTTAGCGGCATTGAACATGGGTTGAAGCCCTAATCACTGTGGTTTTATTCTCGCTAACGCCCTCAAAAGACTCAATACAGCCAATTCAAGACTTTTTGTGCGGTCAGATAAAACTGAAGATTTTAGAAGTACAGAAAACTACAGGAAAGTTCAGCCTTACACTGGAGCCTATGCAGGTATCGGCATCTACTCCAGGCTTATTTATGAACGCTGACGAAGCTCTTACATTTGTTGAAGCGCTACTGGCTGCCCAGGGAAACCATCTAAACGATCTGGAACGACAGCTCTTTCGGGGTGTTTGGCAAGACAAAAGTTATAAAGAAATTCATCACGATCCACCCGCTTGCAATCGTGAGTTAGAACACATCATGCGTAACGTGGGTCCTGGCTTGTGGAAACGTTTACGAGTTGCCTTAGAAGACAAGCAAGTTTCTAAGTTCACCTTAAAAGGGACGGTAGAACGAGCGCAGAAACGCAGTCTCCTTTCTGTACAAAGTGAAGCATCGCCAGAGGCATCGTTAGTAGAAAGAAGTGCAGCCTCCGAAACAGGGTTGAATCGAGCAGAACTTAACTCAACCTGGGATGAAATGACGCCGCAGCAGCATTGGGGCAGTATGCCTGAGGTGATACAGCTATATGGACGCACCAAAGAGTTAGATCAGCTAAAGGAACGGATAACGCTCGATGGATGCCGTTTAATTGCGTTATTTGGAACACCCGGAATCGGCAAAACAACGCTAGCCGCACAACTCGCACATCAAGTCAAAGATCAATTTGATTACTTGATTTGGCAATCGCTTGAGTATTCACCCTCACTACAAACGTTGATTGCCGATCTCACCCAGTTCTTTTCTAACGGGCAAGAAACCGCCACAGAGTTAACTCGCCTGCTGTACTACTTACGACATCATTCGTGTTTTGTAGTTTTAGATGGTTTGGAGGCAGTTTTGCGGGGTGGTGTGCATAACGGGGCATACCAAAAAGGCTATGAAGATTACGGTGAATTGTTGAAGGTGATCGGTCAGACGGGTCATCGGAGTTGTTTTGTGTTCACCAGCTCAGAAAAGCCCAAAGAAGTTGCCCGCATGGAAGGTGAAAACCAGCGTGTTTTTGCCTTGAAGCTAGACGGATTAGGAGAACTGGCAGTACGAGAATTTTTGACTGCCAAAGGAGCCTTTTCATGTACTGATGGTGACTGGCGTTTGATTGTTCATCGTTATGAAGGCAATCCATCGGCTTTAAACACGATCGCAACACATGTCCGCGAAGTCTTTGATGGCGATGTCAAAAACTTTCTAGAGCAATTACAGCAGGGTACTGCCTTATTTGACGATATTCGAGCCTTGCTTGAGCGACAGTTTAATCGTCTCTCAGAACTGGAGCGCACGATTGTAGAGTGCCTGGTAAAACATCACGAACCCTTGAGTCTTGCCGAAATTCTTCAATATGTAGTGCCCGCCATATCCAATGTAGAGGCGCAAGAAGTGTTGCAATCACTACGACGGCGATCGCTCATTGAAGGCACGTCAGCCCGCTATTCTTTACAGACGCTGATGACTGAATATGTGCTATGTCGCTCTTTGTAAGCAGAACACCTGACATCTTTAGCGCTGACGACAGATGTTTTGAGTGGTTTTATCCGTCAAAAGGGGTGGTCAGTTAGCCAAGTGTCCTGATTCTCGTTGCTGGTAGAATAGACTGACCGTAGAATTACAGACATCCTCAGTGAACGTTAAGTGTCCTCTTTTTACTGGCTTTATAAAGGGTTAAAAAGAAGTGTCTTGATTGCCTACTTTATAAACAATTACCAGGTAAATAGTGCGCTTAAGTATGAGCGATCGCTGTCTCTATCAATCTACATTCGGGTGCTCCCTAAGGAAGGCTGTTTTATGTCAGGCTACTCCTACCGAAATTTTCAAGCTGATACCGAAGCTCTCTATACTCACTTGCTTAATCAAAGAAAGATTGAACAGCCCTATCAATTGCTTGAGCGTCTCCATCACCTCTTTGTTGAAGGTCGAGATTATGACAATCCTGAAGTCTTAGTAGCACTAAACCGCATTGTCTTTTCAAAATGGGCAGATCAAGAATTTAATGCCATTCTTAATCGTTGCTGTCATATTGTGATGAATTATTGGTGGTCTTATTTAGGGCGTGATTCACCTGCAAGCGAGTTAATTGAACTCTTCCAGGCTGCAACCTCTACGTCTGCCAGCTTTGTTGCAACGAGGCGCTTACGTGATTTGGTACGGCTGTTTCTCCAGAGCAATCAACACTTTGAACTGAGGCAACGAGTCAGGGCAACAGAGCCTGTCATACCCGCAGATGACGATCGTAGCCAGTCGATCAAAAACTTAGTGCCCCGTTATCCTTACCTGTATCCTCACTGCTTAATGAATTGGGATAGCAGCGACTTAGGGCATCAAGTGATCAACCAATTGCAGGCTAAGAAGGAACAACAATTCGAGCAAGATCTCCATCGGTACACGATGCATTTATTGCGACCACACTCAATGCATCAAAAAACAGCGTCAGAAATCATCAACCCGACGCTACTCAGTAATCAACAATTAGAAACATCCATTCGCAGCTTTGCAGGTAAAGCAGACGGTTCCAAAACCTATCTAGAGCTTGCCCAACAGTTTGTTAGCTCCAGTCGCCAAGCGCCTTCCTATCGGGTGGTAAAGCAACAGATGTATGACTATCTCACTGCTTCAGTGCGCCCAGACTATGGCAAACACCACTTCAATCGCTGGCTTACCACGCAGTTAGAGACAACCCTACCGCAAAACGATACGCTTAGACCGAACGGCAGCTTGTTGATACAAACCTGTGGGCAGTTGATTGATTGTTTGGTAGCAAGTCCAAAGCAGCAGCCTAACAAACATGGCGTTTTTGTTGATTTAACCACAAATCTGGGTGCAACCTTTACCATCGGGCTGCTGCTAAAGATTGTCTTGCTTTGTCGAGAGACAAAATCTAGCCTGGAGGCAGTGAAGTCCTACCTGGCCAAGCGTTTTGCGATCGTCCTTAAGCATTATGAAACGAAAGTCAGCAGTGAGATGTCATGGCTAGTGGAATGCCTTGAAAACTTGATGGTTGCTTTTGGCATTCACTTTGGTCAGGCAGATTTTTCCTGGGTTAATCTGTTTAGTTCCTCTCCTGCGGAAGAACGTGTCACCGTCTAGCAAAACCTAACATTAGGTTGTAGAGATGTAAGATCAGACGAGCTAACAACTTTAGTTTTTAGTACATTTTGCGATCGTGCAGCGTCTACAGAGTGCCGCACGATCGCTACTCAAGCTCGATCGTTTGCAGATACTGTGGCTCCACTAAAAAGGTGCCGTTAGCAAAGCGCACACTCCAATAATTGCCAGGGCGTTGGTTGATAACCAGCCCCTCAGCACCGATCGCCAACACTGTGGGAGGACGCAGCATAGGCATCGGATCAGCCGTCTTAATGAAGGCAGGGAGGGCAACCAGACGAACGCGATCGCCCACCGAAATTGTTTGGGACATAGGTTTAACTATCCTGGGAGTTCGCCTAACAGACCAGCTTCCGCATCTTAACGCTTGCCCAACGGCTAACGTCAACCCGAACGCTTTAAGGGTAAAAGGCTAGTTGTGGCAAACCCAGGGTTTCGTCCCAGCCCATCATAATGTTGACGCATTGAATCGCCTGCCCTGCCTGTCCTTTCATTAAGTTGTCGATCGCAGACATCACGATCACGCGATCGGTACGGGGATCAACTTCTAGACCGATGTAACAGAGGTTTGTGCCTGCTGCCCATTTGGTTTGAGGATAGGTGCCACTGGGTAAGATCTTGACCCAGGGAGCATTGCGGTAAAAGGCGTTGTAGATGGTCAAGAGATCTTCGCGCACCAGACCTGGGTCTCGCAGGGTAGCGTAAATGGTAGCCAGAATACCGCGTACCATTGGCACCAGATGCGGTGTGAACTGAATTAACACTTCATGTCCTGCCAGGTCACTGCAAACTTGCTCGATCTCAGGGGTATGGCGATGGCGACCTGCCACATTGTAAGCGGCGAAGGTGTTGTCGGCTTCTGCCAGCAGCATCCCCACTTTCGCCTGTCTGCCACCACCAGAAGTGCCAGATTTTGCGTCAATGATGGCAGTTTCAGGCACCACTAAGCCTTGTTTGAGCAGGGGTGAGAGACCGAGCAAACTCGCCGTAGGGTAGCAACCAGGGCAACCCACTAGCTGTGCTTCTGCAATACGATCGCGATACAGTTCCGGTAAGCCATACACGGCTGTTTCTGCGATCGCGTGGTCGGTGCGATCGCCGCCATACCAATTCGTGTAAGTAGACAGATCGGTAAAGCGATAGTCTGCGGACAGATCGAGCACCTTACAGCCCTTCGCTAACAGCGTGGGGGCTATCTTGTACGCCAAGCCATTTGGCAACGACAGAAAGACGACCTCACAGCGATCGACAATTTTCTCCAGGTCAAGCGGCTCTACAACCTGCTGTACGCGATGTCCCAGGTGTGGATAAAGGTCTGCAAACGGCTTTCCCGCACTACTTTCGCCGCCAAGATAGGCAAGCTCCAGACGTGGATGATCCATCAAAAGACGCACTAGCTGCACACCGCCATAACCTGACGCACCGACAATACCAACCGGAATGCGTCCTACATCACCCATGATGATTTACCTTCTTTGCAGATCAAACGACTCAATGTTTGATGCATTGTAGTACCAGCGCACCCGTTTTTGGGAAAATCGTTTGCCATCTACCAAGAATTGCTGACTTTGTAGAGGCGTTAGCGGGCAGCGGGCAACGGGCAGCTTTTAGCTTTCTGTCATGTGCTTTGATGTTCAGGCTACAAGGAAGCCTAAAACAATAACGCTTTTCTTAACCACTGATCGCTGATGGCTGATCGCTGATAGCTGATAGCTGAGTCCTTCAGTCAGCTATTCTAGCCTCATGCTGCCAGGGCAAAAAGACTACAATTTTAAAGATAAGTTCGCTTCAAAAAACTTTACGGTACTCCTGCCTTGAACGTCTCTGCTGCTTCTTCTCAACCCACTCCCTTCAAGTTTGATGCCATCGAAACAGCGCTGGTAGACCTTAAAGGCGGTCACTCGATCGTCGTTGTCGATGACGAAAACCGCGAGAATGAGGGCGACCTCATCGGGGCTGCCCAGTTTGCCACACCAGACATGATCAACTTCATGGCAGTGGAGGCACGGGGGCTGATCTGTCTGGCAATGACGGGCGATCGTCTCGATGAACTCGATTTGCCGCTGATGGTGACGAATAACACAGATAGCAACCAGACTGCCTTTACCGTCAGCATTGATGCGTCGCCCAGTGCAGGGGTAACAACAGGTATCTCAGCCGAAGACCGTGCCCGTACGATTCAGATTGCCATCAACTCGGTCACGCGCCCTAGCGATCTTCGTCGCCCCGGTCATGTGTTCCCGCTGCGTGCTAGAGAAGGCGGCGTGCTCAAACGAGCCGGACATACCGAAGCAGCCGTTGATCTATCGCGGCTAGCAGGGCTACATCCCTCTGGCGTGATTTGCGAAATCCAAAACCCTGATGGCTCGATGGCGCGGCTACCCGAACTGATCGAGTATGCCAAACGACATCAGCTTAAAATCATCAGCATTGCCGATCTGATTAGCTATCGCCTGGAGCATGAGCGGCTGATCCAGCGGGAAGCGATCGCCGATTTGCCGACCGAATTTGGGCACTTTCAGATCTACGCTTACCGCCACACGCTGGACAATACCGAACACGTCGCGATCGTCAAAGGCAATCCAGCAACCTTTCATGATGCGGCTGTGATGGTGCGGATGCACTCTGAATGTCTGACTGGCGATGCGATTGGTTCCCTCCGGTGCGATTGTCGGATGCAGCTACAAGCCGCCCTGAAGATGATCGAGAATGCCGGACAGGGCGTAGTGGTTTACCTGCGGCAAGAAGGGCGCGGCATTGGGCTGGTAAACAAACTGAAGGCGTACTCACTACAAGACATGGGTTTGGATACAGTCGAAGCGAACGAACATTTGGGTTTTCCGGCTGACCTGCGAAACTATGGCATGGGTGCCCAAATTCTCAATGACCTGGGCATCCGGCAAATGCGGCTGATTACCAACAATCCCCGCAAGGTCGCTGGGCTGAAGGGCTACGAATTGGAAATTGTGGAACGGGTACCGTTGCTGATTGAAGCCACCGCTTACAATGCCGATTACCTGGCAACGAAAGCCGAAAAGCTGGGTCATTTATTCTTACGGACGTATCTGGTGACGCTGGCAATTCGTTGGCAAGCAACGGCTGATACGGTGACAGAGCGCTACGATCGCCTCCAAAAACTACGCTATCTGGCAAAAGCACACGATCTGCTGCTGCAAGAAGAGGTGCGCCCCGTTGCCAACGCATTGTTTGGTGACTCTGCGCTGATTGTGCATCTCGGCTTTGACCAACCGCTTTTGGGCAATCCAGCCTGGTATCACACGCCGGGACATCCCTATGTACAGGCGATCGCCAATATTTTGGATCACCTCGTCGCGTTACCTAACCTGCAAACGCTGGAGTTTATTGTTTCTCCCGGCACCGATCCACTCATAGGCTTACAGGTGCAAATCGATCGTCAGGTTTTCTCCCTCCAGCAAAAGCCGTCGACGCTCAGCGAAACCTTGCAAACACAAACCATCTATAGCTTTACAGACGATATGATTTGAAGAAAGAGTGGTACAGAAAGATGGCAATGAAGCGGGATGAAGTAGTGTCTCTCGTGGCAGCGCACCAGGAAGAACTCAAGCAACTGGGCGTGAAGTCACTCGATCTCTTTGGCTCCGTTGCACGCGATGAAGCTCGTCCTGAAAGCGATGTCGATTTCTTGGTGGAGTTTGCGATCGATGCTGGCTTTTTTGATTTGTTTCAGGTGCAACATTACCTGGAAGCTATATTGGGGAGTGGCGTTGACTTAGGCACTCAAGAGGCGTTAAGGGAAGACCTACGTGAACCCGTCTTAAGGGATCTAATCCATGTCTTCTAGAGATTGGCGATTGCGCTTTCAAGATATTTTGAAAGCCATTGAAGGTATTCAAAAGCGCACTGCAACCATGACGTTAGAGGAGTTTGAGTCAAATGACACGATCGCTAAAGCCGTTCTTTTTGATTTCATAGTGATTGGTGGGGCAAGCAGAAATATTCTGATTGCCATTCAGTCTCGCTACCCTCATATCCCTTGGCGTTTAATGAACGACATGCGAAATGTGCTGGCTCACGAATATTTCCGAGTCAATTTGACCCTCGCTTGGCGAACAATTCACAACAACCTACCGCCGCTGGTTGCCCCATTACAACAGATTCTGGCAACAGAGGCGATCGAACCTTAAGCGATCGTCGTTCACTCTCGTCTTTATTACTTACGGTGCCGCAGTTGTGACGGGTTGCGTAGAACCAGCGGCGCTTTGCGTAAGCTGCTCAGCCGTTAAAGTGCGAAGGAGGCTCAAGGGCAACGGCGCTTCACTAATAGCTTTGCTGTAGGAAGGACTCAGGTAGCTGCGATAGGTTGGTTGATTGGCAATATAGGTTTGGAAAAAAGCAACCGCCAGCGCATTCACATAACGACGACCCGTGGCAGGGCTGGGACCAATCACTTCGGGGGGTAGCGGCACCACATCTTTTGACGCGGTTGGGTCTAAGGTCGAAAAGTGCGTGCCACCTTCCATCATTACCAAATAGCGATCGTTTGTAGTTAGCCAGGTAAACGGCTGAATTTGCTCTGGGACAGCCGGGGCGATCGTATCGGCATTGCCAGTCATCATCAGGGTTGGCACTTTGATCTGGCTGAGGCTGGCTTGTCCTAACACAGCACTGGTAATGGGATTAATGGCAAACACTGCCTTGATACGACTATCTTGTAGTGCGGGTACTGGTTGCGCCAACGCTCCTGCTCGACATTGCAACAGCAGGGATAGGTTCAGCGTCTCTTCTAAATTCTGACAGCTTGCCTGTAGCTGCTGCGGGTTAATGGGTGCGCCTGCCAGCGCTAGCGCGGTATACCCCCCAAACGATTGTCCCAGCACTCCCACCTGTTGAAAATTGAGCCGCCCGCGTAGCTTTGGTGTCGCGTTCACTCGGCTTTCGACCTGATTGAGTATGAAGGTAATATCCAGCGGTCGATTCACAAACTCGGCGGGTTCCGCAACTTCGCTAGCCGTACCAGTGACCAATGCCTGAAGCCGTGCAGCGTTGCTCCCTGGATGTTCTGGCACCAGTACCGCAAAGCCATAGGATGCCAGGTGAATGGCTAAGTAGGCAAAGGTCGTGCGATCGGAGCCAAGCCCATGCGAGATCACAACCACTGGGACGGGCGACTGGGATTGCGGTTGGCTCGGTAGATAGAGATCAACCGGAATCGATCGCCCACGTGCACTACCCGGAAGCGACTCTGCTAAAACGGCTCGAGCCGAAGGTGCGCCCGCACCCGCAGGGGTCGGATTTAGCACCGCACTACGGCTAGGGTCTACCAGCTCGATCGTTTGTTTTTGCCAGGTAAATGAGCCTCGTTGCCGCAGGTCTGGGAATGGGATAGTAATGCCGTCGGTCGCTTGCTCTTGCAAGGCTGCTTGAGTCACCACAGTGGTGGCTCGCTGGGTTTGATCGATCAGTTGCCCCACGTCAGCAGCAATCCGCAAGCTCCGTGCTACATCAATCCGCAAACCACGGGTCGGGAAGTGACGCAGAATATTGAGAAACGTTAGCCCTTCTGGATCGCCTGCTGCCAGAATCAGCGCTGCCCGAATGGCTTTAAAGCCAGAATCCCGCGTTTCGGGCTGAATCACTTGCCCCAACCGTTTCAGCAGCACTTCGCCTTGAGGCGTATAAAGAAACTGCGCGACCGTTACGAGATCAACATCTGCCCGTGCCACAAGCGCACTTTGAAGCTGTGCGAGCTGTTTTGCATCGCCATACTGCGCGTAAACAGCCAGGTCATCGTCGATCGTACCGTTTTTGGCATAGGCTTCCAGAGAAGAAACCGGAATCGATCGCTCCAAAAGACCATACGAGATATAAATTTTTTCGGCTGCCTGTGTGGGCATGGGGCTGAGAACAAGCCAGCCAAGCAGATTTAGGAGCAATCCCGTCCAGAGTTGGGGGCGAGATGGGGCTGTTTTGATAACATTCATCCAGGAAATTCATCCACAAAGAGCTGACGCAAAGGTGCGGGAAGCCGCATTGTTGACCTGTCTCCGATCAAGGAAAAAGGAGTTGATAGATGAGAGCCTTAAGAGACGCAGATGAAATAGAGCCAGCTTTTTGTGTAGGGGCACAGTCTTGCCATGCCCTTACGAAAGGTGCGGTTTGCAGGTAGTTTAATGCTCTGATTCTAAGCCTTATGTTGGCTACCAACTGCGAGCGCGGCGATCGTGGTTAGTTTTGGATCATTTTCCGCACTTCTTGCTTCAACTGTGGGTCTTTTTGCACCGCCGCAAAAATCTGGTTGAACCGCTCCATGGGTAGCCCCTGCCCTTGCACAATCTGATCCATTTTAGTCTGGGCATCTTTCTGAAGCTGGGTAAGCTGAGTTACTGCTTGCTTATAGCTCTCCTCCTCTTTGGATGTGATTTGAGCAGCCGGTTTAGCAGTGGGGTTTTGCTTTGACTGGTAAATTTCATTGAAACGGTTTTGAGAGAACCCCTGCTTTTCGACAACCTGCACCATTTGGGTTTCGGTATCATTCACGATCACTAACAATTGCTTAGTTGCACTGGCGAACTTTTTCAGCTCCTCTGGGCTCACTTTCTCTTGAGCAGTGGCTGGTTTGGTTGGTGCAGGGCTTGCCGCTGGAACAGGCTGAGTTGCTGGAGCAGGCTTGGCAGCAGGAGCAGGCTGAGTTGCAGGAGCAGGCTGCGCTACTGGGGCTGGCTTGGCAGCAGGGGCAGGAGCATTCTGTGCTTGTGCTGGCAAGCTACTGACAGCTACCGCAACCAGAAGTGAACAACCTGCCAAAATATGTTTCATCATCGGTGAATTCCTGGAGTAAGTAACTGGGTTTTTGATTACCTGCTTCTTCAGCAGATTAATTCGCAATCAGATTAAACAGTGTTGGCTCTAGATTGGCGCGAATGCATAGCTTCAGTGTAATCACCCTCAAATTTTCTGCAACGCTGACAGGAATCATAGTCATCTTTGTGTCGCATCACAAGCGTGCTTACTAAAGACTGAGTTATACCAATTCCTCAAGATAGGGCTACAGATGCTATAAAGTAGCTATTGGGTTCAAGCAGCATTTATGGCAGGCGTTTACAAACTCGATATCACCGAAACGGAAGCAGACCTAAAACAACGGCTCAGAAGCCAAAAGACCGCTTCTGACAAAGAACGTATTCAACTGCTTTATCTGCTTAAAACTGGTCAAGCCACCACGGTGCAGTCTGCGGCGACCCTGCTCGGTCGGCATCGCGTCACTGTACAGGAGTGGCTCCGCCTCTATCGCACCGGCGGTCTGACAGCCATGCTCACCCATACGCCCCGTACGGGGCGACGGCAGAGCATTCCCCAGTGGGCACAGGCGGCGCTCAACCAACGGTTGCACCAAAATGAGGGCTTCAACAGCTACGGCGAGATTTGCCAGTGGCTAGAGACGCAACTCGGCATCACTGCCCCTTATAAAACGGTGCATCAGTTGGTGCATTACCGCCTCAAAGCCGCGCCTAAAGTTGCTAGACCCGTGAGTACAGAGACCACAGCGGTCAAAGTAGAGGCATATAAAAAAACTCGCTGAGAACCTGGCGATGCTGGCTTGGTATGCCGTAGCCGTGCTGGGACTGAGCGGACAAGTACGCTTCTTCTGCCAGGATGAGACGCGCCTTGGGCTCAAAACTATCAGTGGGCGCAAGATCACGGCCAAAGGCATCAAGCCCAAAGGTAAGGTGCAGTGGCAGTTCAAGGCCACCTATCTGTATGGGGTGGTGGAACCGAGCACGGGCGAGCACTTCTTCTATGAGTTCACTCATCTCAACAGCGATTGCTTCCAAGTGTTCTTGAACTTAGTGAGTGAGCGCTACAAGGACAGCATTGTGATCATGCAAGTCGATCAAGCGGGGGCACACCGCGCCAAACGCTTGCAGATTCCGCCCAATATCATCTTGCTGTTTCAACCGTCCCACTCACCAGAAACGAATCCCATTGAGCGTGTGTGGCAGCATTTCAAATTAGGGTTGCGCTGGCAGTTGCCGAAGAACCTCGATGCGTTGCGGTTGTTGATGCGAGCGAGGTTAGAAGTGATGACTAAGGAAGTCATTGCTTCCCTTGTCGGATGGCACTCTATTTTAGAGGCACTATCTGTAGCTGGTCTTTAGAGAATTGGTATTATGACTCGAGTGACGAACTTTGAGTCAAAATTTCTCCACCTTTTTGTAGAGATTCATGCGTCAATTACAGTTAACATGCGGTAGATTTAATGGCGGTGAAGGAAGCAATACCTTTGTACCAAATCTCGTCTGTAGGAGATGGCTTCTTGCCTGGTGCATACTAAGGATCGTGGATTAAATAACCTGTAACTCTGCGTAGGATGCCGTATAGCCGTTCCGGTATCCCAGAAAAGCGTCGCATAATGCATCAAAGTCTCGGATTGATGCGTGACGACTAGCGCCTCACACATCCTACAAAATTCGGTGTGATTGAATTCTCATTCCTAAGGATGGTGGATTTAATCAAATCGAATCTTTGCGTCGGCTGTGTAAAGCCGTTCCGGCAGAGCAGAAAAGCGCAGCGTCACGCAGCAAAAGCCCCGGAGGCGATGTGTAACGACTCTTGCCTCACACAGCTGACAAAATCCGCTCTTATTTAATGCTCATTCCTAAGGGATGATGCTAACACTGCTAACGGTTGGTCTGTTTTTTGAAAGCCTGTAACTCAAATCATTCTGTGATCAAGCAACTCTCTTCTCATACCGCTACCGCAGTCAACAAATTACCCGACCAGCGCTGGCAAATTGCGATCGCTCAAGCTGATCAGGCAACGGCGATCGCTCAGGCGACCAACCTTTCCCCACTGCTGGCACAGGTATTGTTGAATCGGGGCATCGGCTCCCCAGAGCACGCGCAACGCTTTTTGCATCCCGAAACCGAGGTCCTTACGTCACCGCTAGACGACTTTACGGATTTGCCGCTTAGTTTAGAACTGCTGATCAATGCCATTAATCAGCGCGAGAAAATTGCGATTTGCGGTGATTACGATGCGGATGGCATGACTAGTACTGCCCTGTTGTTACGGGCACTGCGAACATTGGGCGCACAGGTCGATTACGCCATTCCCAGCCGCATGAGTGAAGGGTACGGTATCAACCAGCGCATTGTGGAAGAGTTCTACGACGAAGGCGTAAAGCTGATTTTGACCGTTGATAACGGCATTGCGGCTCATCAGCCGATTGCCCATGCCCGTGAACTGGGTGTGGCGGTCATCATCACCGATCATCATGATTTGCCGCCCACACTGCCAGACGCAAATGCGATTCTCAACCCCAAGCTAATTGCGACCACTTCACCCTATCGCGGTGTGGCAGGCGTGGGCGTTGCCTATATTCTGGCGATCGCGCTGGCACAAAGCCTGGGCAAAACCCACGAGTTAGGTAACTCCTTGCTGGAGTTGTTTACCCTCGGTACGATCGCCGATCTGGCACCGCTGACGGGTGTCAACCGCCGCTGGGTGAGACAGGGACTACAACTGTTGCCAAAGTCGAAGCTGGCAGGTGTACAGGCGCTTATTCAAGTGACGGGTTTAAGCGGTGCCAAGCAGATGAAGCCAGAGGCGATCGGCTTTCGGTTAGGACCACGCATTAACGCTGTGGGTCGGCTGGCTGATCCGCAAATTGTGATTGAGTTGCTGACGACGGATGATGACGGTGTGGCGCTAGAGCGGGCAATGCAGTGCGAGCAGATTAACAAGCAGCGCCAGCAGTTGTGTGAACAGATTGAGCAAGACGCGATCGCGATCGTTGAAGCTGCCATCAACCAAGCGGCGAACGGTTTGGCTAGTCCCTTTCCGCCGCCCACAAAAGGTCGTGTGCTGGTAGTCGTGCAACCCGGATGGCATCACGGTGTCATTGGCATTGTTGCCTCGCGTCTGGTCGAGCGGTATGGGGTGCCCGTCTTTATTGGCACCTATGAAGATGAGGCACAGACGCACATTCGCGGCTCGGCGCGAAGCATTCCCGAATTCAACGTGTTTGATGCGCTCCAGTTTTGCAGTGATCTGCTGGGCAGGTTCGGCGGACATCGCGCAGCGGGAGGCTTTTCCCTGGAGGCTAGCAATTTGGAAGCCTTGCGATCGCGCCTTCAAACCTTTGCCCATCAAGGCCTTCAGCCCGAACACCTGAAGCCCTTAGTCGTCATCGATACCCAGGCAACCATCGAGCAGCTTGATCTCAGCCTTTATGCCCAGATTGATGCGCTGCATCCCTGCGGCATCGAAAACCCCGATCCGGTCTTCTGGTCGGCGAATGTACGTGTCTGTGAGCAAAAACGCATTGGCAAAGGGCACATCAAGCTAGTGGTCAGCCAGGATGATGCCATGACCGGAGCGCGCAAGTTCACCGCGATCGCGTGGCGCTGGGGCGACTACTATCCGCTGCCCAGCCATCTGGATCTTGCGTATCGGCTACGCACCAATGACTGGAACGGCGAGATCTCCCTGGAACTAGAGTTAGTCGGTGCTCGCAAACCGGGCGCGATCGCCGCTGTCACCTTTTTGCTGAACGATCGCACCTATAGCTGCGAAGTGCTTCAGCATCCAGCAGGCAGGCAGCTTAGAATCCACAACGGGCAAGGCAAAGAACTCATTGTGCAACAGGGGCAAAAAATGGCGACCCTCAACGAGGATCAGCGCGAACCAACCTCGGTAGATGTGTGTAAACCGCCCTATTACGCTGTGGTGAAAGCCGCCTCACAAGCGATAGAGCGGGTTGATGGACGACTGCAACCGGATTAGCGCTCGGTTTGGCACTCGTCGATCGCCCAATTAGCTTGCCAGCAATTCTTTGATACTATCGTCAATGAATTTTGTATCGACGGCATTCACGCCACCACCCGCGAAGTGTCCCCAAACCGATTTAATAACGCGGAGTTCGGCATTGGGCATATATTTGACTTCGTACTCGTTATCTTCAGGTGGGAAGTAGAGATCCATTTCAGCAGGCATGACGATCGTTTTTGCCTTGATTGCTCCTAACGCCTTTTCAAAATCGCCGTTGTAGCCGGGAGTTTGGCTAATATCGCCGTTTTGCCACGTCCACAGCATCGTCAGCAGATTATTGGCATCTTTTTTAAGGAAAAAGCCTTCCCAGAACGCGACTAGAAAATCTTCTAAAGATGTGTAGCCCATCTGGAGATACACTTTCTCGCGATAGAACGCTTGCGATAAGCCCCAACCGGCGTAAACTCGTCCGACAGCACGGAGTCCGGTCGTGGGTGGCTCGTCATACCAGCCGCCTTTCCACGCAACATCAGCTTGCAAGGCTGCTTTTACGCCTTCAAGAAAAACGATATTGTGAAGGCTGGTTTTGGCTGAACCGCAGAAGGGAAAAAGGCGCTCTACCATGTCTGGGTAGCTGATGCCCCATTGGTAAGTCTGTCCGGCTCCCATCGACCAGCCTACGACCAGCGCGATTTTCTCAATGCCAAAGTTTTCGGTGACGAGCTTGTGCTGTGCGCGCACGTTGTCGTAAAAGGTGATATGCGGAAAGCGGCTTTTGTTGTAAGGCTGCGGATTGTTGCTGGGAGATGTGGAAAGCCCATTCCCAATCATGTTGGGAACGATGATGAAGTAGGTTTGTGGATCGAGCGCCATGCCCTCGCCAATCAGCCATTCGTTGTCGTAGTGCTGCCCAGAATACCAGGTGGGGTAAACGATGACGTTGCTTTTGTCGGCGTTAAGGGTGCCATAGGTTTTGTAAGCCAGTTTCGCGTCGCGCAGAGTGGCACCGCGCTGAAGGCTAAAATCACCGAGGTCAAAAATTTTGTAATCAGTCATAACAGCAGACCTTTAGAGCAACCCAAAAAGACAAGGCGTTCAATGGACTGACGCAAAGATCCCCGACTTCTGTAATGGACTGGACTGTCACCGCTGAGTTTTAGTGAGAAGTCGGGGATCTGCACATCCTTGGTGTAAATCCTATTGCTCGCCCGAATGCGATCGCAGCCACAAGCGGCAGCTAAACCGCAAGGTATTTGTGTACCAGCGCATCCGTTAAATCGGCGGTCTTGCCCGTTGCCACAACCGAACCTTTTTCCATAATGAAAAACTTTTGGGCAAGCTGGCGGGCAAAGTCAATCTTTTGTTCCACCACCACCACGGTGATGCCTTTTTCACGGTTGATCCGCTTCAGTGTTTCTTCAATTTCCTGCACGATCGAGGGCTGAATGCCTTCGGTTGGCTCATCCAGCAGCATGATTTTGGGGTTGCTCAAGAGTCCACGGGCGATCGCCAACTGTTGTTGTTGTCCACCGCTCAACAGCCCGCCCTGACGCTTGAGATGTTGCTTCAGCATGGGGAAGAACTCAAAAATTTCTTCTGAGATCTTTTTAGACTTTTGCTTGGCAGCGGTCATGCCCAGCTTCAAGTTATCCAACACAGACAGGTAGGGAATAATTTCCCGACCCTGGGGAATAAAGGAAATACCGTAACGGGCACGTAGATAAGTGGGCGTTTTGGTGATTTCATCCGCATCAAAAACAATGCTGCCAGATGTAACTTTATTCAGACCAATCACACTACGGAGCAGCGTCGTCTTGCCCACTCCATTGCGACCCAGAATGCAAGCGATTTCACCTTTTTCAACTGCCATATCGACGTTGAACAACACAGGCGTTTGACCGTAAGAAACGGTGATATCCGATAGATTAAGCAGCGGCATCGATTCGTTCACGACCTAAATACACCTCAATAACTTTGGGATTTGTCTGTACTTCCTGGACGGAGCCTTCGGTGAGCTTCTCGCCTTGATGCAACACCACAATGCGTTGAGCAATCTGCTTCACAAATTCCATATCGTGTTCAATGACCACCACCGCATGATGGTTTGCCAGCGTTTTGATAATCTCACCCGTCGCGTGAGTTTCATCAGTGGTCATCCCGGCGGTGGGTTCATCCAGCAGCACCACGCTGGGATCTTGAGCCAGCACCATGCCAATTTCAATCCACTGCTTTTGCCCATGAGAGAGGGATGAAACTTTGGTAAAGGCTTTGTCTAACAAGCCAATACGCTCTAAAACTCCTTCAATCTTGGCTTTCTTGACGGTCGTAAGCTTGGTTTTGATGGAAGCAAACACGCCATGCGACCCTTTCAGCGCCAGCAGAATGTTCTCGAAAACGGTCAGTTCGTTGTAGACATTGGGATTCTGGAACTTGCGCCCGATGCCCATATGAGCGATCGCGTGGGGGCTTTTGTTGGTGATCTCGTTCCCTTTGTAATAGACGTGACCCGACGCAACAGGCGATTTGCCGACGATCGCATCCAGCAGCGTACTTTTGCCCGCACCATTGGGTCCAATAATGGTGACAATTTCCCGATCAGCGACATCCAGGCTCACGCCTTTGATCGCCTGAAAGCCAGAGAACACAACTTTCACATCTCTGACGGACAGAATCGCTTCGGTGGGTTGTGCCCTGACATCGTTGGCAGATAAGAGTGTATCCATACTAGCCTTGTGTTCAAGTTGATTAATGTAACTTTACAGTTCCTCGCCGACGCGGTTCTGTGACCTAGCTAGCGCTTTGTGACACACTCAGAGGTTATTTCAGCTTTGAGCGCCTTTTTGAAGGCTGAGTAGACGATCGCAGTGAACCGCTCACCGATCGCACCACCCGCCGCAATGGGGTAAACCAGTCAAGCGCTCGCGCCTGCACAAAACCTGCGGTTGAACTCGAAGGTGCCACCGCTTGAGTGTCGCCCTGCTCTGCCAGCTTGAACTGCTTGGGCAACAAACCCATCAGTCCATCGGGTAAGAACAAGACCACAATCAGCAGAATAATACCGACGATGAGCTGCCAGTCTTGCGTAATGCGATCGACCGAGTTTTGCAACTGACCCAGCAAAATGGCGGCGATTAAGGGCCCAACCAGCGTGCCCCGACCGCCAACTGCCACCCAGATCACGATCTGTGTACCAAAGGCGACCCCCAGGTAAACGGGTGAAATAAAGCGGTTCAACGGTACAAATAAGCCACCCGCAATCCCGGCAATGCCCGCTGATAAAGTCCAGATGAAAATCTTGAAGCTGGCAACGTCGTAACCCAGGTAGGAAATCCGCTGTTCATTCTCTTTGATGGAACGCAGAATCAAGCCAAAGTTAGACTGCGTTAACCAGTAGCTGCCCGCCAACACAGCGGCAGCAAAGATGAGAATCATAAAATAAAGACCGATCGGTGGAATGACTAAGCCACCGAACAGCGTCAAGCGAGAAACATCGGTAATCCCATTGGTGCCTCCTGTGTACGCCTGTTGACTGACAAAGAATGTGGTGAGCGCTGAGGCGATCGCCAGCGTAATGATCGTGATGTAAACCCCGCTCACTTTAGAACGGAAAATGAAGGAGCCAATGATGTAAGCAAAGGCTGCGGGCAGCGCCACCATCGCGATCGCGGCAATGGGAAAGAATTGCAGGGGTGCAATAAACCAGGGCAATTCTTTCAACCCGTTCCACACCATAAAGTCAGGCAGCGTGCCGCCATAGTTATTGGCAGTGGCAGAGAGGTTCAGCTTCAGGTAATACGCCATCGCATAACCGCCCAGCGTGAAGAAAACGCCGTGGGCAAAGCTCAAAATGCCTGTAAAGCCCCAAACCAGATCGAGTGAAACCCCTAGCACACCAAACAGCAGTAACTTTGCCATCAAGTTTGCCTGAAACTCACCCGCGACAAATGGCAAAATAGCGAGAATCAAAAACGCGATGCCACCGATCGCCAGTAGTTTGACTGGTACGGTTGATTGTCGCAGCCGACCCATAACCTGTGTCACGTTGAAAACCCCTTTAATCGATCATCAACAAATAAACCCAATCACATAGCGAGAAGTTTTTGGTTGTTAATTGTTAGTTGTGTTCTCGTCCTGAACTAAAAACCAACAACTAAAAACTAAAAACTCTTCTAGGCACGTTTCTGCACCGTAAATAGACCTTCAGGACGGTAACGAATCAAGACAATGACCGAAAACAGCACAATGACTCGCGCCGCCGGATCGTTCAGCAAGTAGGCGATCGCAGAGTTCGCTGACCCAATCAGCACTGAACCTGCCAGCACACCGATCAATTTGTCTACACCGCCCGTTACAACCGTCATCCAGGCATCCACCAGATAGTCTTGCCCCATGGGTGGTGCCACACTTTTTAGCGATGAGATAACTGAACCTGCAATGCCTGCCAGCCCACAGCCGTAGGCAAACGTCACCATGTCTACCAGGCTCGTATTCACGCCCAAACACCGCGTCATGTCCCGGTTTTGCGTCACTGCACGAATCTGACGACCCAGTGATGTTTGGTAGAGTAAAAACGCTGTTAACCCCAGTAGCGCGATCGCGACAGCAAAGATGAACAGCCGATAGTACGAGATTTCAACCGACTGACCACCCGCATTGAAGATGGATAGATTGCCTTTAATATAGGGCGGCGCTTTCACATACTTGAGTTGCGCCGTAAAGATCAGCTTGACGACCCCTTGCAACACAATGCTGAGTCCCCATGTTGCCAGCAGTGTTTCTAGCGGTCGCCCATACAGCTTGCGGATGATGGTGATTTCCACGATCGCCCCAATGGCTGCGGTCAGCAAGAAGGCAAAGGGAATCGTGAGCAGCAAATCCATCTTGAAGTTCTTTTGCAGCACAAAGGTGGTGTATGCGCCCAGCATGATGAATTCACCATGTGCCAGGTTGATGATCCGCATCACGCCAAAGGTGATTGCCAAACCTAACCCGGTCAGCAGCAAAATACCCACGATCCCGATACCATTCAAAAGTTGATTGGCAAAGGCGATCGGGTCAATGCTTTTTGCCGGTGGAGACGACTGCGCCAGATAGACCAGAGACGAAAGAAAATCCATGAACCCCCCTACTCAACCAGAACAGCATCGTGTCAAATTAGCTTTGATCAAAACAGCCTGACCAGGCGCGATCGCATCCGGTCAGGCTCAGGTTTACAGGCGTTATGCCTGCTTCAGAAACTCAGCCGGAATGTCCTTCTTCGTTTCGATGTTGGGGTTACTGCGATCGTCTGGTGTCTTATGCTTGCAAACCCGACCCTTGTAGAGCGCCTGGCTCCAGGGAATCGGCTTCACAGCTGTGTCGGTTGAAAAGACAATTTCTGCCTGCCCATCTTCTTTCCACTTGCCAATGCGGGAGTAGAGATAGGTGTGGTAGTTGTCAGGGTCAACTTTGACGGTGCCCTGTGGTGCCTTAAATTCTTGCCCACGAGTGGCTTCACGCAGATTAGAGGTTGTTAATTCCTTGCCTTCGTTCGCGCACTTCTCCATCGCCTGCGCCATAAAGAAGGTCTGGAGATAGGCGGCTTCCATCACCCCATTGGTGACGCGATCGGGACCAAATTTTGCCTTGAACTGTTCCACAAACGCTTTGTTTTCAGGCGTATCAACCGACTGGAAGTAGTTAAAGCTGCTGTAGTGCCCGGCGGCAAACTCAGAACCCATCGCCTGAATTTCTTCTTCGGTGGTGGGGTACGCCATGATGGGCGTGTCGGCTGAAGTGAGTCCAGCATCCTTATACTGCTTGTAGAACGCAGGAATGCTATCACCCACCAGGTTGCTCAACACAAAGTCAGGTTTGGCTTGCTTGATTTTGTTGATGATGGTGATGAACTCAGTCGTGCCCAGTGCAGCATATTCATCGCCGACCACTTCTCCACCGGCTTTCACCAGCTCGGCTTTCGCAATGCGGTTACTTTCTTTGGGGTAGATGTAGTCAGACCCGATGAAGAAGCCTTTTTTGCCAAAGTTTTTAGCGCAGTAAGGGATCGAGTCGGTAATTTGCTGGTTCGGTGCTGCACCTGTGTAGATGACGTTAGAGCTACATTCGTTTCCTTCGTAGTAAACGGGGTAGTAGAGCATTTTGTCTTTTTCTTCAAAGACAGGCAGTACAGATTTGCGGCTGGCGGAGGTATAGCAACCCAGGACGCAAACCACTTTGTCTTCGTCGATCAACCGTTTGGACATCTGGTTGTACAAATCCCAGTTGGAATCTGGGTTGACGACCACTTGCTCAATCTTCTTACCTTTAATGCCTTGTTTGCCTGTCCAGGGACCCTTGCCTTCGTTAATTTGCTCGATCGCCAAAAAGGTAGCGTCTTGCAGGGATTTTTCCACAATGGCGATCGATCCCGTCGTGGAATACATCACCCCAACTTTGATGCCATCGCCAGATGCGGTTGATGCTACTGGGCTAGCACCAGGTGATGCAGCGGTATCACCCGTTTGGGTGCCGCCAGAGCAAGCGGCAAGAATACTAGAGCCAAGTGCAAGCGAACCATACTGAATAAACCGACGACGGTTGATACCACCAAGTATGAACTGGGGTCGACGCGACTTCATGAAGCAATTCTCCTTCCTGTAAAAAGCTTGTATGTGCCATCCAATGCAAACGAGCGAGCGCGATCGCAAAACCCGACTGACTAATCCTTTATGTAGAGGAGTGCAGCGATACTGTGTGATATTAGAGTTACGCCTTCACAGTATTTGTATAGTCGGCTACAAATAATTTCTGACCAGGCTTAAAAAGCACTTAGTGAGCCAGATCACACGCTGCTAAAGAGATCGATCACACGTTGTAAGGCGGAGGTTATGAAGCCGCGATCGCTCCTTTGCCCCAGTGCATGGGCAATCTGCCCTAAGTCGCCGGGCTTTGACTCTTCTAGCAGCGCGATCGCGTTGAGCTTACAACTGATGCAGAGATTTGCACTTAACTCGCGTGAAAACTTGGCGGTAAATTGGCAACTAAAAAGGCAATGACAGCGGTCAACCCTTCCTGAGTTTTGAGATTAGAAAAAATGAAGGGCTTGGTGCCCCGCATTTTTTTGGCATCTCGATCCATCACGTCCAAATCGGCACCGACATAGGTCGCCAGGTCAATTTTGTTGATCACTAACAGATCAGACTTGGTGATCCCTGGACCACCCTTGCGAGGAATTTTGTCGCCACCCGCGACATCAATGACATAGATGGTGAGATCCACTAACTCTGGGCTGAAGGTTGCTGCCAGGTTATCGCCGCCGCTTTCCACAAACACCAGATCGAGATCCAAAAATTGCTGCTCCAGGTCTTCGATCGCCGCCAGGTTCATGGACGCATCTTCTCGAATGGCTGTATGTGGGCAACCGCCTGTTTCGACCCCACGAATGCGATCGCTCGTCAACGCCTGACTCCGCACCAAAAATTGCGCGTCTTCCTGGGTATAAATATCGTTGGTGACAACTGCCAGATTGTAGCGATCGCGCAGTGCCTTACACAACGCCTCCACCAGCGCCGTTTTTCCCGACCCGACCGGACCCGCAACCCCAACTCGAAACGCACTCATAGGATTTTTAGCTTACGGACTCTAGACTTTAAACCGCAGAGGATGATTGAGCAATTGACTAGACTGTGTTTCATCCACAAAGGAATCAGCGTTTTGGGCGCTGAGCTTGATTAAGCAATACAGCCTCAAAGGTTGCTTTTAAGGACTACCTATTCACAAAGCTAATCAGCTATCAGCCGACGTACCAAGAGATCTTTCTTGCTTCATCTGGTACGTTCCGCTTCGTTCCGCAGCTCTCTGAGTAGGTTTACTGTTTGCCTGGTTTGCGACCGTCTCCCAATCTGCCTGCTCCAGCACTACATCCAAGACATCTGATAAATTGCAGCGTTGTTCAAAAGCGACTCGTCTAAGGATTTCATGGTGCTCAGGCTGAATATATACGGGCTTTCTTTGAGTTTGCGCCATAGATACCCTTAGAACTAGACAGTCTTACTACTCTTAACGCCAAGTATACTCCAGTTAGCTAATTAGCTTGACAATTAGCTAATTAGCTAATTAATATATGGTTAGGAAGTTGATGTATACTTAAACCCTTTAAGTTCATAGCTATGCTTAGCTCAAAAGAATCTATGTCGCAAGATGTTGTTGCTTTGTTTTCGGGGTGTGGCGGTCTAGATTTAGGCTTCCAGAAAGCAGGCTTTGATGTCATCTGGGCTAATGAGTACGATAAAGAGATTTGGAAAACCTATGAGAGTAATCATAAAAGTACTTATCTTGACCGACGCGACATAAGGAAGATTGCTTCTGAAGAGGTACCTGATTGTATAGGAATTATTGGCGGTCCTCCCTGTCAGAGTTGGAGTGAGGCAGGAATTCAACGAGGATTAAATGACGATCGCGGCAAACTCTTTTTGGAATACATCCGAATTCTTAAGGATAAACAGCCTTTATTTTTTCTCGCTGAAAATGTTTCTGGAATGCTTCATAAGAAGCATCAGAAAGTTGTAGGGGACATAGTTGCTGCTTTTGAAGAGGTTGGCTATTCGGTTTCGTTTAAGCTGCTCAATGCAAGGCACTACAATGTCCCTCAAGACAGAAAACGCGTTATCTTTGTCGGCTATCACATCGATTTAGGAAAGCGTTTTCAGTTTGGCTCTCTGTCTCCAATGCTTAACGCTCCTACTTTAAAAGATGCAATTTGGGAGATCAAGGAATCAGCTTTACCAGCTATAGATAAGACTAAAACGAATGGCTCTAACTGCCTAATGTCCAACCATGAATATATGACTGGTGGTTTTTCCTCTATCTATATGTCACGTAACCGTGTTCGTTCTTGGAGCGAACCATCATTTACAATTCAGGCTGGAGGAAGACACGCACCAATTCATCCGCAAGCTAATCCAATGCTCCATTTTGCTAAGGATAAGTGGATTTTTGATTCTGAATCTCCCTATCCTTACAGGAGATTATCTATCCGTGAATGTGCAAGGGTGCAAACCTTTCCAGACGACTTCGTTTTTCACTACGAGAACTTATCGGCTGGCTATAAAATGATCGGGAACGCTGTTTCTGTCAACTTTAGTTACGCTTTGGCAAAATCAATTTACAAAGACATAATTACCGAAGCCCAAAATCAGAAATCGACCACCAGCTTTCACTCAACCAGAGCTTTGAGACAGTTATCACTTAATATCTAGCATTGCTTGGGTCTTTACTGCCCAAACAGAATTTCAGATTTACAAATAGATTTTAGCTTCAGGTACTACTACGCCTTCAAGATGAGTGTCAAATTTAAGAGATACACTATTTCTAATCTCACTACTCGCAGTATGAAGCCTCACTCGCATATTCCATCCATTAGAGAACGAAAATGCAAATAGTTATAGTATTTTGTTGGGAGTACTTTTGCCACAACAGATGTAGCAGAAGTTATATTTATGAATTCTTGGATTAAGAGATATTTTCTTTTTGTTGGTTTATCAAACAAAGTGACTTTATAAAAATTCTTGTTGCCGACCAGAAACCGAAATAGGAAGTTAGCGTGTGTGGCTTGTTTGCAATATCCGTTTAAAAAATCAACCACAAGCTGACAGATTGGTCGATACAGATAATCTCTAATTATCTCTTTTTCGAGGTTGGAAAATAGTGTACGATTTCCCGCTACTGATTTAAATGTGTTTAGAGTATTAGTATAGCTTTCTCTAAAGCTTATGTCTTCCTGACTATTCAACACATATCCACACTGCTGAGCTGTCGAAGAAGGACGCTGGTGTTTGAGAGCTTTATGATTGCGTTTAATCGAGAGATGCATATCAACCGAATCTTTAGAAACTTTGATATCTGTAACATCTGCTGATTCTCCAGACCCGGCAACGTCAGGCAATCTATCAAGCATAACTATTTCATCGGAAAACGAAAGCTTATTCGACAACCAATTATAGATATGCACAGCAGACTTCTGATAAATTTGCTGTATAGTTGATGGTAAATTCAAGTAGTGAATTCTATCTCTTGACTGATCGGTAGCTGCACGTTGAGTCAAGTGGAGCTGATTTTGTAGCTGTTGAGAAATTTCTGCTACGATCACGTACTCTAAAGCTCTGCCATATTGATTGGAGACATTTTTTGAGATATTTTGCATCTTAGATTTTCACTGGGTAGGGGACCTTGCTGGGTTTTGTTTTACTCAATCCACCTACATTTGCATATAATCTATGAACGTAGAGCTAGATCACACCTTCATACTACATTCATTTGCTGTATGGGCAAATTCTTAAGTGAGATCAATCTACGTTTAAGTTGGCGAGTTGCTGCGAGAACCATACGGTAGCACTACTATGTATGCTGTTTTCTAATGTTGCTAATGTTTGTTCCAGTAGCGTTATTGATAAGCCTTCGAGTACGATCGCTCAATTTGTTAATCTGCGCTCTTCTACGATTGAAACGCAGGAACTTGTCTACCGCGCACGTTAATTACCCAAGATTCAGGAATGCTCACGTATCTTGCGTCTCGATCGACTAAAGACCACTAACCCCACTAGCAGCATCGACAGTACGATCGCCGTTATCCAGATGGCAGGGTTAGCAGCTTGACGTATTGCGATCGCGACATACGCCCAAACAAAGACGAGCGTAAAGGTAACATCTGCCCGTCGCAGCGCAACAAGGGCAGCGATCGTGGCACTCACCAGCAGCATGATGACCGTCCAGGCAGTCGCGTTGATGCCCCAACCCTGCCATCCAGCGGCGTACAGTGCCGAAGCTACATTGACGACCGTTGCGACTGAAATCCAGCCGAGATACAGGCTAAAGGGCAGGTGTGCAAAGCGCACGCGATCGCGCGATACTCGCACGTTGCCGCTGCTCAATTGCAGGTATGCGCCAATAAGCGCCAGCAGTATGCCCAGCATTGCCACGATCGACAGCCCAAAGAACCGTAGCGTAAAGAGATACACCCAAATCATCTGCGCGACGCAGGCAACAATCAGCAGCCAGTTCACCCGCTGAAACGTGGGATGGCTCCGTTGCGCCGGACGAAGCTGGTAAAAGCCGTAAGCAAGCAACCCAGTGTAAATCAGTCCCCAAATGGCAAAGGCATAGTTGGCGGGCGTAATCTGCACCCCTTGCAGAATGGTGTTGGCGATCGCGCCAATATTCAGCCCTTGGGGCGGGTACAGGTTAGACAGTACATTGACCGCCAGCGTGGCAAAGATCGCTGTGAGGGTGGCGATCGCCAAACCTAGCCCTGAACCGGGTTCTTGCGTAGATGTTCTCATGATTAGAGCGGTGCCTGCTGCATACTACATCCATCCTAAAGGGATGGAGCCATCCTGACGCTGCCTAATCCTAAAACACGGGTTACATTGAATAGGCTGTACAAAACCTGTATGAACGCTTTATGAGTAGTGCCATTGAGTGGACAGTAGAAGCGGAAGCTCGCTTGAAAGAAATTCCGTTTTTCGTGCGTCCTGCTGCCCGCAAAAAGATTGAGAAGTTTGCCCAGGAGTCTGGTGTGACTCAGATTACGATCGAGGTTTACGAACAGGCAAAGAAACAATTTGGCTCGTGAAATCAGACTGTAACGAGCAATCTGGTCAACGCTTCGGTCAACTTCTAGATCTACGCCCACTGCAAATGTGAGATCGGTATGCCACTAGTCACACTTACTATCGTAATGGTTGCCACCCTGTCGCTGATCAATCTGTTCATTTTGCCGCTGGACTGGGTAAGTGCCTTGAGCCTACCAACCTGGCTCTATTTAACAGGTGCATTAGCGCTATTGTCCTGGTGTCTGGGCGATTAGCACTGTGGTTACTGCTTGCGTGTTCAAAATTATTGCTGTACTGCTTGTGTCGCGATCGTGTAGTCATCCGTTCTTTAAAATAGTGAGTACTACTACTGCTTCGGGCAGACTCATAGACGCTTTGAGATGGTAGACCGCTACAAGATTCAGTCCTTAGCAGTTTGTCAATCGCTGTTTGCCAGCGGGTGACCATGCTATCAAAACAGTTTCAAGCACAGATAAACAAGTACAAATAAAAGAGATGACCATAGCTTTAGTAAGGTACAAACTTAAGCTCTAAACAACCAAAAGGTACATATGACGGCAGTGCCACCAATGGCGGAAACCAAACGGCTAGAGGCTCTGTCCCGGTATCAAATTCTGGATACAGCGCCTGAGGAAGCTTTCGATGACCTGACGCAGCTAGCGGCTCAGATTTGCGGTACACCGATGGCAATGATGACGCTGGTAGCGGACGATCGCCAGTGGGTTAAGTCAAAAGTGGGGCTGTCGATCGATACCATAGAGCTTGACGTTGGTTTTTGCCCACTGTGCGTGGAACGGCGAGAGCCTCTCATCATTGTTGACACCGCCGCTGACCCACAGTTTGCGAAGAACGTAGTGGTAACCGATGCGCCGTATGTCCGCTTTTATCTAGCTGTTCCTTTAATCACACCGTCAGGGTATGCGATCGGCACCCTTTGTGTGATGGATCGGCAGCCCCGCGAACCTCAGCCAGCAGTCGTAGAGGCCCTTCGTCGGCTGGGTCGCCAGGTCGTCAGCCAACTAGAACTGCAACGAAATCTTGGTGCACTGACCACCGCGATCGCGGCACGGCAGCAGGTAGAGCGCGCACTGCAACGTAGTGAGGAACGGTTTCGGAGTGCGTTTGACCATGCCGCGGTCGGTATGGCGTTGGTCGGGTTAGGGGGGCACTTCTTTCAGGTCAACCGCTCGATCTGCACCATTTTTGGCTACTCCGAGTCAGAAATGCTCACCAAAACCTTGCAAGAGCTGACCCATCCTGATGATCTTGACCAAAACCTGCGCTTTTTTCAGCAAGCCTTAACAGGCGACGTTGAATCCTATCAGCTAGAGAAACGCTACATCCATAAGTTAGGGCATACAGTATGGATCTCGCTCACATCGTCTCTGCTGCGAGATGCCGCCGGTGACCCTCTACACCTCGTCTCTCAACTTCAGGATATTACTCAGCGCAAGCTGACCGAACACGCATTACAGCAAAGCGAAGCCCATTTTCGTGACCTGGTGCAAAATCTGCCCACCGGCATTGCCTTACAGGGCGCAAAAGCGGAAATGTTGCTGGTCAACCCAGCCGCTCTGAAAATGTTGGGTCTGGAGGAAGCCCAAATGATGGGCATGTCATCTCTAGACGATCGCTGGCAAGTGGTGCATGAAGATGGCTCTCCCTTACCTGGCGAAGAACATCCTGTACCGCAAGCGATCGCGACTGGCAAACCCGTACATAACGTGGTCATGGGCGTGTACCGTCCTAAATATAACGACCTGGCTTGGCTTCTGGTCAACGCTGACCCACACTTCAACCCTGATGGCAGCCTCCAGCACGTTCTTTGTTCCTTCAACGATATTAGCGATCGCAAGCAAACCGAAGAAACCTTACGGAAGACCGAAGCGCGTAGTCAGGCGCTGCTCAATGCCATTCCCGACTTGATGCTGCGTGTCAACTGTGAAGGCGTTTATCTCGATGTCAAATTTGCCAAAGACTTTGAGACGCTCCTGCCGCCTGCTGAAATTCTTGGTAAACGTGAAGCCGATGTGTTGCCGCCCGACGTGGCTGAGAAGCGTCAACACTGCCTGGAGCAGGCCCTTGCAACAGGCGAACTCCAGTTTTGTGAATACCAACTGGCGTTGGAGGATGGGATTCACCATGAAGAAGCCCGCATTGCTGTTAGCGGTGATGATGAAGCCGTGATTATTGTGCGCGATGTCACCCAACGCAAGCTAGCAGAAGCGGAACTCGAAAGCCAAAACTACCGCGCTTATCTGCTGACAGCGATTACTCTCCGCATTCGGCAATCGCTCAAACTGAGTGAGATTCTGAGTACAACGGTCGCTGAGGTGCGTCAATTTCTGCAAGTCGATCGCGTTTTAATCTATCGCTTTGAACCAAATTGGGATGGCACAGTGGTCGTAGAGTCGGTCGATCCGGGTTGGTTATCAATGCTGGGAGCAGTAGTGCAAGACACTTGCTTTCAGGACGGTGGCTGGCAAGCCTATTACCGGGGCAGAACACAGGCGATCGACGACATCGAACAGGCTCTACTGCCCCCATGTTACAAAGATCTGCTGGCTAAATTTCAGGTGCGAGCCAATCTCGTCGTGCCCATTATCGAAGGGCGTGGTGCGACTGGCAAAGCTAGACTTTGGGGGTTACTCATTGCTCATCACTGTGCCGCTCCCAGGCACTGGCGGACGCTTGAAATCGACTTTTTGACCCAACTAGCAGACCAGGTGGGCATTGCGCTCACGCAGGCGCATCTACTGGCACGCGAAACCCAACAGCGCGAACAGTTGGCACAACATAATTTAGCGCTAGAGCAAGCCCGCCGTGAGGCAGAGCAAGCGTCTCAGATGAAAAGTACGTTTCTGGCGACTGTCAGTCACGAAATTCGTACGCCGATGAATGGTGTACTGGGTATGACCGGGCTCTTAAAGGAAACCAGCCTCAACCCAGAACAGCGCGATTTTGTCGAAACGATTCAGAACAGTGGTGAAACGCTGCTGCACTTGATCAATCAAATCCTCGATTTTTCCAAGCTCGAAGCGGGTGAAATGGAGCTAGACGCGATCGACTTCAACCTGACCCTCTGCGTAGAAGAGATAGCCGACATTCTGGCACCCGTTGCCCATGCCAAACGGCTGGAACTAGCAACCCTGGTTTATCGCAACTTGCCGACGCAGCTTCGTGGTGATGCCAATCGGCTACGTCAAATTCTCACCAATCTAGTGGGCAACGCGATCAAGTTCACCCATACTGGTGAAGTGGTGGTACAGGCATCGCTCCTTGCAGAAACAGCCACCACAGCGACAGTCATGCTTTCTGTCATAGACACAGGCATTGGCATTGCCGCCGCTGGGCTAGACCGACTATTTAAACCGTTTTCACAAGTAGATGCATCGACCACACGACGCTATGGTGGCACAGGGCTGGGGTTAGCCATTTCACGTCAATTAGTCGAGCTCATGGGCGGCGAGATTGGCGTAGAAAGCACAGTTGGGAAGGGATCACGGTTTTGGGTCACGCTGACGTTCGATCGCCCTTCCAGTGAGTCTGCGTTACCGCCACTGGCGATCGCCACCCCACTGCATCGGCTCCGGCTACTGGTCGTAGACGACAACGCCACCAACCGCAAAATTTTGCGCTATCAGGTTTCTGCCTGGGGCATGTATATGGATGAAGCTGAAAACGCGATGGCTGCGCTCCAGGCATTGCGGGAACATGCCAGCATGGGCATTCCCTACGATATAGCGGTTTTGGATATGCAAATGCCAGAGATGGATGGCGAGATGCTGGGCAGCCAGATCAAGGCAGATCTATTACTGGCGAGCACGAAGCTCATCATGATGTCATCCCTCAACCCTGGGAGCAGCAGTAGCCAGATTTTAGCACAAGGGTTTTCGGCGTTTCTGGTCAAGCCCGTTAAGCAGTCGCGCTTGATGGACTGTATCCTGAATGCCTTAATGGATGATCCATCGCCGCGATCGTCCCTTGCTCTGGCACCGTCTGACGCGACTCGGTTTGATGCTAGCTGTTTTGATGAAGAACCCCCTTTATTGGCTGCCACCCTTGAGCGATCGAGCGAACAAACGACTGCTACGGCTCATCGTGCAACCGTTGTGCCTGCTACCACAACACCAACGCCGCCAGCCCTAACCTTTTTGCTAGTGGAGGACAATGCGGTCAACCAGCGCGTCACATTAAGCCAGCTCAAGCATTTAGGCTATACAGCCGATGTTGCCACTGATGGTGAAGTGGCGTTACAAATGATGACCCAGGCAAACTACGACCTCGTGCTGATGGACTGCCAAATGCCGGGACTGGATGGCTACAGCACAACCCGCGAAATCCGCCGACTGGAAGCAGGGCAACAACAACAAACGGTCATTATTGCGCTCACTGCAAATGCAATGAAAGAAGACCGCGATCAGTGCCTTGCCGCTGGTATGGATGATTACCTGAGTAAACCCCTGCAAAAGGATATTCTGGCTGCCAAGCTAACCCATTGGAGCCAGATACTGCTGGCACGGAAGCAGACTGCCATCAGTGCGCCACCACCCATCCTTAACACCAGCCTTCAGCCCTTGCCTACACAAGCAACCCTGATTGCTCAAACCGTTAACCAAAATGCCTTAAGCCACATCATTGATTGGCATTATTTACATCAACTATCAGATGATAATGAAGCGTTTGAGCGTGAGTTACTGCATATTTTTGTCGGAGATGTAGGTAACCATCTGGCGCAACTGAAACGAGCGATCGAGCAACGCCATTTTCATGACCTTGAACATGCTGCCCATCATATTAAGGGTGCCAGTGGTAACGTTGGTCTAGCGGCAATGTCGGCGATCGCGTCTCAATTTGAACAAGAGGCACGTCACAACGAGATTCAAGACGCAGTGGAGCGCGTCGCTAAATTACAGCAAACCCTAGACGCGGTTCAACTCTTTCTAGCAACTCAGAGCTAAGTAATGCTGTGCTAACTGAGCAGTTATTGCTCACACCTAAAGCATTTGCTTTTGCCTCTGCTTTTACCTCAGTTAGCTTCATCCAAAAACCACTCCAGACCTTTAGCTTTCCTTCTTTTCATGGCTCGAATTTTAGTTATTGATGATGATCCAACCATTCAGATGATTCTGAAGAAAATACTCAACGATCAGGGGCATGAGATTATTGCAGCTAGCAATGGTCTAGAGGGCATTAGACAAGCACGAGAACTTCGTCCATCGCTCATTATCTGCGACTGGCTAATGCCGTTAATGGATGGCTTAGAAGTGTGTCGCCAGCTTAAAACCGATCCTGACTTGGGCAGCATTTTCTTTATTTTGTTAACGTCTCGGGGTGCGATCGAAGACCGTGTACAGGGGTTGGATAATGGTGCTGATGACTTTTTAGCCAAGCCCGTTGATCTGAGCGAGTTGAAGGCACGAGTCCGGGCAGGCTTGCGGTTGCAGCAGGCAAATCAAGACTTGCAGACCCAGAAAAACCTGCTCGAAGCCGCCTTTCACGAAGCAGCAGAGTACGTGCGATCGCTCTTGCCAGCACCACTAGAAGGCAGCATTACTATTGATTCACGCTTTGTACCATCACAGCATTTGGGTGGCGATTGCTTTGACTATTACTGGCTTGATCCCGACTACCTAGCAATCTATTTATTAGATGTTTCTGGACACGGTTTAGGTGCAGCTTTACCATCCGTTTCAATCTTAAATATGCTGCGGGCGCAGTCAATGAGCGACATAAACTTTTATCAACCCAGTCACGTTTTAACCGCGCTGAACGAAGCCTTTCAAATGGATAGCCACAATGCTAAATACTTTACAATCTGGTACGGTGTTTATAATCAGGTAAAGCAACAACTGGTTTACTCCAGTGCCGGACATCCGCCTGCCATCTTGCTGCACAACAGCACTGACCAAGGCATTCAAGCTACGCCTTTAAAGGCAACTGGTATGCCAATTGGTTTGTTTCCCGATGTGCGTTTTACTGATCAACGTTGCGATGTTGACGCAGCCAGTATTCTCTATGTCTTCAGCGACGGGCTTTATGAGTTTTTTAAGGACGACGAGCTTTGGGGTTTTGACGCCTTTGTTGCTTTATTGATTGATGATTATGATGCGATCGCAGCGCATGGCTTAGACCATATTCTGAACCGTATCCATACACTCAGTAACCAGTCAGCCTTAGACGACGATCTATCATTGCTGCAAATTCGCTTTAATCCCGCTCAACTTTCATCTCATCAATGAATATTAGCTCTACGAACGTAGTTGGTTTGAATCAGAACTAACTACTGATGGTATGGGGTTTAGTGAATCGAAAAAGTGAAAGAATACCAACTCATGCAAAATTTACACAAAGACTACGGATATCTTGAGTGAGGTAGAGAAGCAAGCAAGAGTATCCAGGCAAATAGGGCGGGCAACCAGTTATTTGCTAAGACTGGTGACCGATTAGTCCTAACTTTAAAGTTTTGCCTCATTGCGTTGAAATCTATAGCCCATATGCTTCTATCGTTGGACGTTCTTAGTTATGGCTAATGGTCTTTCTCTTCCTTCCAAAAGCCGCCGTATCCACGTTGCGCTGACGCAGCGATCGCAGCGATCGGTGTTTCTACTATTGCTCGTTACAGGGCTAGTCAGCATCGGGCTATTGCGCTTGATCCAGCTTCAGCTTGTCCAGGGTGATTATCATCGGCAGTTGGTTGATAAAAACCGGATTGCGCTCATCCCTGCGCCGTCCGATCGGGGGAACATCCTCGATCGCAATGGCAAACTGCTGGCATCCAATCGGCTGGCGCGATCGGTCTATCTTTCGCCCAGAGAACAATCTAAAGCGCAGTGGGCAGAGACCGCAACAAAACTGGGGCGCATCCTTAATACGCCGCCTGAAGAGATTCTTGCCAAGCTAGAACAAGGTGGGTATAACTCTCCCGCCCCTATTCGCGTGAGCCGTGATTTGACACCGTCTGCCTTTGTTGCTTTAGCCGAGACACATAATCAGTTTCCAGGGTTGGAGATCCGCAGTGAGTCAAACCGCCACTACCCTCATGGCAGTCTAGCCTTTCACCTCCTGGGCTATATCAGTGAGGCAACGCTGGATGATCTCAAGCAGCATCCTGAGTACCCAATGGGGATGCTGGTGGGGCAGATGGGCATTGAGCGCCTTGCAAACAAATCACTCCAAGGGGTGTGGGGTGGGCAACTGCTGGAAGTGGATGCCGCCGGGAAGATTGTTAAGTCGCTGGGCATGAAGCCGTCGCAGGCTGGCACACCAATGCAGCTAACCCTCGATTTGGAGTTGCAAAAAACGGCAGAAAAAGCGCTGGCAAAGCGTCGAGGCGCGGTCGTAGTGCTGGATGTGCAAACCGGTGCAGTGCTAGCGATGGCAAGTGACCCCACGTTTGATCCCAATTTGTTCACACGCCGCATTTCGCCAGCCGATTGGAAAGAGCTACAGAGCAGCAGCCAGCCCTTTTTGAATCGTGCGTTACAAGGCTATCCACCTGGCAGCACTTTTAAAGTGGTAACGGCAGCCGCTGGTATGCAGTCTGGCAAGTTTGCGCCCGATTCAACGCTGGCAACCTTTGCCGCACTCAACCTGGGTGGGCACTTGTTTCACGAGCATGGCGCTAGCTATGGGGTGATTGGCTTTCGGGATGCCATTGCCTACAGCAGCAACACGTTCTTCTATCAGGTGGGGCTGGCAGCCGGACCCGAACAAATTTCTAAGTGGGCAAAACGTTTGGGGATTGGTACGACCGACACGATGGGCTTGGATGGTGGTAGCCGGGGCTTAGTGCCAACACCGGCTGAGAAGGAGACGTTGTATAAAGAACCCTGGTATGGTGGCGACACCGTCAGCATGTCGATCGGTCAGGGATTGGTGCAGGTTACGCCGCTGGAAATGGCAGTAATGACAGCAGCGATCGTGAACGATGGCAAGCGTGTCAAGCCGCATTTACTGAAAGCCCAAACGGCTGATCCCCAACTGAAACCTGAAGCAACCGGGTTAGACCCAGGCACGCTCGCCATCATTAAAGCAGGTCTGATCGACGTTGTGCAAAAGGGGACAGCCAAACAGCTTAACAATGGCTCGATTCCGCTGACTGGGGGCAAGACAGGGACATCCGAAGTGTTGGGGCAACCAGATCATGCCCTCTACGTTGGCTTTGGACCCGCAAGTAAGCCCCGCATTGCAGTGGCAGTTGTGGTCGAGAATGGTGGTTTTGGAGCGGTGTCAGCCGTGCCGATCGCCCACGAGCTTTATAAGACGTACTTCAAAACTCACCCCAAGCAGTGAGGTTAAAGCTCACTCTTACCGGGCGCAGCAGTGTACATAGATCTCTGGGTGAGCCGTAAGTTGTACAGTGCTTCCCCTCCATTCCTTTTAAGCAAGAAACTATAAACGCTTTTAATTGGTTTCTTCTTTGTTTGAAGGATATGTAGGAAAGAGTAGTTTGACTTCTGTCTAGAGGCAGAGACGATCGTCAAAAGTATCATCCGGCAGAAGCGCCGAGAATGCAGGGAATTTTCTTGGCATTCTCGGCGCTTTTGTGTTAGCGGCTTGCCCAGCGCTCACTAAAAAGCTAACAAGTTATGACTTTTCCACCTTTTGCAATTCTTATCATTGCCTTAACTTTTCCCCACGAAATCCACAGTGTTTCCACAAGCTATGAAGTGCTTTTCCCCAGGAAATCCACAGCTTATCCACAAGATTGCAAAAGTTTTCCACAGGCTGCACGAAGGCATCGGTCTTTGCCGCCGCGATCGGTCAACTGGGGACGATCGGGTTCAAAGAGCGAAAACCGCCTAAGCTTCATGAAGTTGTGTAACAAAAAAGTGCCTTAAACCATGATTCTCTCGTGAGTCTTTTGATTGTCCAAAGTCCTATGTAACATTTCGCAGCATTGACAAGACGGGGAACACGACTGCACAATGTGACGACTGGCTTGAAAGCGCACCGACCGATTGCTGGCAAACGCCTATCCTGTCTTAACTTCAGAGATGGGCTCGTCTCCTAGCAAGGTCAGCTTTGCGCTGCGTTTGGCTGCTTAACACACCATCCGTCAAGTATTCGCGTTGCTTCAGAACGAGATGAATTGCTTTTATCCCAGACCCTTCTTTCTCTCCTTTTTGGGAAGGGATAGGGGCAGGGCAGATCAGATGGCTTTATCTCAGATGCAGCAACGCCAGGTATTCCACCCATTCACCCTGCCCAGATTTAGGGAGAACTAAAATTTCTATGGATAGCACCGTTAGCCTGTTAGTCGAAGTTCCTGAAGTCCTACACGATTCCCTCAAGCATTACTTAGAAATCCGCCCTGACTGGGATCAAGATCGGGTGTTTACTGCTGCCCTGTCGCTGTTTTTGCTGCAAAACCGTAGCCCCGATGCTTTCTCAGAAAAGCAAAACCAACGTCAGGCTTCGCGTATTTACCTGGATGCCCTGTTCAAACGTCCGATCGGTCAAAACAATTAGCTAGCAGTCGTTAGCGGTTAATAGCCATAGCTGTAGCCATACCAGTTAGGACAGGGTGCAGGGGTTCTACCCCTGGCTGGGGGCTTCGCCCCCACGCCCCCTTTGATCCCAATATCCTAAGGTTTGTGGCGATCGCTATAATAGCCAGTTGGTCAGTTTTGACAATGCGGCGAACGCACAAAACTACCCAGCAATTCCATTCGCAGTGCCTTCCATTCAAAGCGAGCAGTATGGCTTACCAAATTTCAGCGACGAAGCTTCAGGCGTACAACCGCTGCCCTTATGCCTACTACCTCCGCTATGAGCGAAAGCTAACGACGAATGAGTTTTTTGGGTCAGCCTCATTGGGTATTGCGCTTCACCAGGCGCTTGCCCAATGCCACCGAGACTGGCATTACGAACAGCCAATACCAGATTTACGCTGGGTGCATCACTGCTGGCGGCAGCATTCGACCGAATTGAGCGCCAACCAGGTTATGGAAGGCTTCGAAATTCTGGAAAATTATTACCACCGTTTTATCGGTAGTGAGGTCGCACTGAGGCAACCGCTGGCAGTAGAAGGGCGGATTCAAGGCTTTTTGCAAGTCGAAAATTTGGAGTTTTTGATCACGGGACGGTACGATCGCCTCGATTTTCTCTCCGACGGTTTGGAGCTGATCGACTACAAATCGAGCCGTGAGGTGAAGCTGCCAGACGCGACCGAGATTGATGTCCAAATTGGTCTGTACTACCTGGCGCTGGAGCAAACTTACCAGCAAAGCCTGAAATACCTCAGCCTTATCTTTTTGCGTACGGGCGAAAAAATTCGCTTTGAAGCGACAGCAGAGCATCGGCAGCAGGTGGAATCAATGATTAGCAATCTGGCAGTGCGGCTACGCTACGATCGCGGCTGGGAGCCAAAAACTGGACGGCAGTGCGATCGTTGTACCTTTGCCCGTTACTGTTCGGCAGTGAGTGCTAGCCCTACGCCGCTGCCCGAAAACCGCTCTCGGTCACAGCTTCAGTTAGCGTTGAATTTGTAGGGGCGATGAGAACCAGTTTATAGCTAAACCTCTTGAACGATGCACGATACTCATAGCCAGCGTTACAGTAAGCGTGAACTTTAGACTGGCGGCAGCTATGGAAACGCAAGAACTCGGTACATCAGGCATCCATATCACACCGATTATTACGGGCACATGGCAAGCCGGTAAAAGCCAATGGGTTGGTGTTGAAGATGCCGAAACCATCAAAGCCATACGAGCCGCGTTTGATGCTGGGATCACAACCGTTGATACGGCTGAAGTCTACGGCAGCGGACATTCTGAGCGAGTTGTTGCCGAAGCGCTCTCGGATGTGCGGGATCAGGTTGTCTACGCTACGAAGGTGTTTGCCAATCACCTCAAGTACGAGCAGGTGCTGGCTGCGTGTGAACAATCGCTCCAAAATCTGAAGACCGATCGCCTCGACCTGTACCAGATCCACTGGCCCTCTGGTGCATTTAAGAGTGAAGTCGTGCCGATCGAAGAAACGATGCGGGCACTCACCGACTTAAAGCAGCAAGGCAAAATTCGGGCGATCGGTGTGTCCAACTTTTCTCAGGCGCAGCTAGAAGAAGCGGCTCAGTACGGACGCATTGACAGCCTGCAACCACCCTACTCGTTGTTTTGGCGCTACGTTGAAAAAGATGCTGTGCCCTATTGTGTCGAGCAGAAGATTTCCATCATTGCGTATTCCTCGCTGGCGCAAGGACTTCTGACAGGCAAATTCGGAGCTGATCACAGCTTTCCGCCAGAAGACAACCGATCGAAGAATAAGCTGTTTCAAGGCGAAACCTATCAACATGCCCAAACCGCTTTAGAAAAACTACGCCCGATCGCCGATCGCTATCAAACGAGCCTTGGCAATCTGGCGTTGGCATGGCTAATCGCCCAACCTCAGGCGAATGCGATCGTGGGTGTTCGCAATGCTGAACAGGCCGTTGAGAACGCAAAAGCAGGCGAACTCAAGCTTAGCGACGCAGACATTGCCGAAATTGACCAGATTGGGCGTACCGTCACTGATCCCCTTGATGACAACCCGTTGATGTGGAACTGGGGCTAAGTGCAAGTCTATCAAGCCTGTCCCTTTGAGGGAGCAGCGTTGTCATAGTTGCCTCTCAGCCCGTGAATGTGAAAGCCCGTGAAGCCGATCACCAAATCTTTGCCATGCGTAAGCTAAATCCTGGTAACTCTGGATCAGCACTGACGGTGTCAGGATTGTCTAAGACGATCGGTTCCTGCTGCGGACGATACAGATGCACCGTGCGATTTTTGCGATCGATCAACAGTCCTAGCAACACCCCATTCGCCCTGTATTCTTTCATCTTGTCTTGCAGACTCGTCAGTGTGTCGCTAGAAGAACGTAACTCAATGACAAAGTCAGGACAAATCGGTGCAAAGGAGGCTTTTTGTGCGTCTGTTAAGGTCTGCCAGCGCTCTAGCCTGATCCAAGAAGCGTCAGGAGAGCGGGTCGCTCCGTTGGGAAAGGTAAACCCGGCGCTGGAGTCGAAGCCGATGCCTGTTCCATCTTGCTCTGTCCAATTCCAAAGTTGGGCGGCAATATTAAAGTTTCGGTTCCCTGTATCGGCGAAAGCGGGCGGCATAATGATTACATCTCCGCTGGCAGTGCGTTCAATGCGTAGGTCGCGATTGGCTAGACAGAATCCGTAGAACTCTGTAGGAGTCATGGGGGCGATCGCAGGCAAATTTACCACCAGTGGACTGTTTTCCGTTTGAATGAGCAGCGTTGTCATGATTGCCTCTCAGACTGTGAAGGGGAAAGAGTGACTAAAATTTGTGTTCGACAACGCTGCAACACTGCAACGTCTTTGAGATCTATTTGCTCAAATGCCGGTGGAATAAACGCTTTCCAATGGCGATCGTTCTGCCGATTATACTTTACCAACAGTGTGCTAAGGCTTTCATTACGCTTTAACCAGAAGCCGGGGATCTAAACGCTTGATACATAAACCCTAATGATGTCTAACATCTTTGCGGTTTGCGACACGTTTAAGTTCTCTCTCTAAACACAACTTTCCACGCCTCAACCGTGCCTTTACCAATTTCGATATCTTTCGTTTTGCCGTTCTCCCACACCAACCGAACTCTCATATTTCCGGCTGGAGCATTGGCAAGAGCGGTCGCTAATGCAGGCGCGATCGCCCCTTCCTCATAGGTGTAAAGCTGACCGCTAACAGCAAACAGAATGGCTTTGGGCGTATCGTCGAAGCGGTTATAACGATAGATTGGCTCCTGCTCAGGGTAGCTTTCTTCAACTTTTTTACCCTTCTTTTTAACCCAACGAGTGCGCCAAACCGTTTTATAACCAAGCAGTTCTGACTCATACCAGGTATAGGTAGCGCGAATGCCGCCTTTTGACCAGCTTGAGACAAAAACAAACCCATGATCGGACGGGCTAAAGTTTTTGTCATAAACAACAACGCCATCAAAGGGATCGCTGATGGCTTTAGACCATTGCACCTTAGCATTGCCATCAATTGGCGCAGGCTGAACCGCCTCAGCGATCGATCCCATGAACGCAAACCCGATACCCAGCCCTAACGCAAGTACTTGTTTCTTCATCTCAATCTATTTTACGAAAGCAACTGATGACATGGAATTTATCTAGCGATGCTAATGACTAATAGTATTTTTCTACAAACGTTGTAAGGGCGATCGCGGACAATTCGTGAAAATCAGGAGCAGGGGAAGGAGAGGGAGCAAGGGTAGCAGGGGCAGCAGCAAAAACGTCAGCCTCAAAATTTTCCGACGCATCGCTACTCAACTGGAGTTTAGACTAAACGGTGAAGAAAGGCAGTCAGACCGAACGATCTGACCGCTTAATAGTCAAGGAACCTTCAAATCACTTGACTATGAGTAATTTTGACAAGCTTCGAGCCTTTCGGCACCAAGCCTACAGCATGATGGGGAATGGGCGAGATGCCCTCTTCGACCTCATGGATGCTGTTCTGAGCAGTCGGAGTGTTTACTCGTTCGCTGAACTCTCATTGTCCCCGGTCTTTCGGCGACAATGGTCGAGTTTGTATGAGTCGCTGCAAGACAGTGACCCTCCACGAGTGAAGCTCATGGAACTCTATTTAGAGCAGGTTGTGCAAGCCCCGTCGCTTGTTTTAGCCGGAGATCATACTGCCTGGTCACGCTTGCAGGCAGAGACCTTACGAGAACGCACTTACGAGCACCAGGCACAGCCCATGAGTGGTGCCAAGCCTGTGACGCTGGGACAAGGTTACAGCACGATTGCCTGGATTCCAGAGGCGCAAGGCAGTTGGGCCTTACCCTTGCTGCATGAGCGGATCACCAGTGCCGAAACGCCCATTGAAAAAGCAGCGGGTCAATGACGTCAAGCTTGTCAGACGTTGAGCACTCGTCCTGTGTCGTTATGGGATGGCGAGTATGGCTGTGCCCCCTTCCTGTTGAAGACTGCCGACATTGCCTGCGACAAGCTCATCCGACTCCGCTCGAACCGCGTTCTTTATGGTGCACCGCCGCCCTACGCTGGTACCGGACGACCCCGCAAACATGGCGCTAAATTCAAGCTCAACGATGCCACCACTTGGTGGCAACCCGATGAGGAACAGGACGTTGAAGACGCGAAATGGGGACGCTTGCGACTACAGGTGTGGCATGAATTACATCTGAAACAGGCGGCAAAGCAGGTACTGTCCTTGATCCGGGTGGAGCGCGTTAGCCCCACTTCGCACACGCCGCTCAAACCCTTGTGGTTAATTTGGGTCGGGTTGCAATTACCCGTGTTGACGACTATTTGGCAGCAATATTTGCGTCGCTTTGCGATCGACCATTGGTATCGCTTCGCCAAACAACGCTTGCATTGGACCTTGCCTCAGCTATCAACCCCAGAACAGTCGGAGCGCTGGAGTGACTTGATGCCCCTGTTGACCTGGCAGCTTTGGTTCGCTCGACCACACGTGCAAGATGCTCCACTTCCCTGGCAAAAAGCCGCCACTGACCGCTCACCCGGTCGAGTCGCCAACGCCTTTGCACAAGTTTTGGTGGTGATTGGTACTCCTGCCCCAAATCCTAAACCGCGCGGAAAGTCTCCTGGGTGGACTCCAGGAAAACCTCGTTCAAGGCGAATGCGCTATCCGACGGTCAAAAAGCGCTTCACCAAACCTAAGCGCACTGTGCAAAAGTCGGCTTGATTCTCTCGATTGCTTGGCACTTCGGTGTTACTCAATCTCTGTAAGGGGTTGAGCTGTTTTCACTGCTCTTTAGTCTAAACTTCAGTTATAAATATCAACCACTTGCAAAATGCTAAACGCATAGACACAGTCCTCAAATTGTCAGTAACTTTTGGAATGGAGAGTGAGGGTGAGATCGCGCCTCGCCTACTAATGAGGGGGATCGCTACTGTTTCATTAGCGATTCTCAATCCATAAATAATTGCCAGCGTTATGCTGACTTCTCAGCAACTTCTAGAAGAGTACCGACTATGATTTTCCAGTCACTTTTGACCTTACGTAGGGTGTAATTCAAGTCGAAGCGTTCCAGTTCGGAGTCATCTTTTTTGTACCGGATTACTGTTCCAGTGATGATAGCTAGATCATCCCGCAGTTGCCTGACTTTCAGAGATTCAGTCTTACCGTGATGGTAACCACGCCGTTTTAGCCCTATCATGACAAATTTGAAAGCTGCCCAGCCAAAGATATTGTTTGTGATTGTGGCAGACTTTTGTTCGGTGATCAGAATGGCAGGATACTGGTAAAAAGGCAGAACGACTGAAGGCTCAAGGGTCTCAAAGGCTTGAGCATATTCATGAAAAGTTTTCAGGATGAGTGGATCGGCAGCAGTGGTTTTGGGGTCTGTGAAGGCATCATTCATCGGTCTGTCCTTTACGGTGATTGGAGAAAGTTAATCAGGGCGGTAGCAGTTTCATCGGGATGGCTGAAGCAAAAACCGTGGCTAGCATCTGCAATCGTTACTTGCTGTGCGCCCGGAATATTCTTGGCAAGAAAATCACTATTTTTGGGTGGAATGACCGGGTCGCGATCGCCAGTAATCACCAGTGTCGATGCTGTGATTTTGTGCAGCAAATTGCAGGCGTCGTGGGTATTCGTTGCTTGAAACTGTCGTTGTAAGCCACTTCCTTGACTATGGAATGGCGCAGTGGTTTGGAAAAAATTTGTCAAGTCGGGTTCATGACTGCGGATAAACTCTGGTGTGAAGAGTAGAGGGAGAAGGTTGCCCGTCAATAATCCACCAACATCACCAAACTCACTACAAGTACCGCCTGCTGCGGTACAACCAAGTATCAGTTTATTAAGTTTGTCAGCATGGTTAAGGGCAAAATGCTGGGCAATCATGCCGCCCATACTGACACCAAAAATATGGGCTTTGGGTTCATCTAGGGCAATGAGAAGACGGGCGGCATCATCTGCCATTTGAGCGATCACATAGGGGTGGGTAGATTGGCTGGTTTCTCCCGCATCCCGATTGTCAAACAGAATCACTTTGTAGTGTTGGGCAAGAAGGTTAGGGAAGGCTGTGCCCCAGTCAAGTAGGCTGAGGCTGAGACCAATGATGAGTAATAGGGGTTCGCCTGTGCCTTTGATTTGATAGTTAACGTCGAGGTCGCCGACGGTGATTTTAGGCATAATGGCTTAAAGGGAAGTTCGGAAATACCAAGCATATATACTCTGTCCAAGTTATGGTGCTTTTCTAGTGCAGCCTCATGAATCGTGAAATAAATTGGCGTACCGGTATGTACGTAGTCTGGCATTCTCCTTTTCTTTCTGTCATAAATCGCCTTGAAAAATCCAAAGATTGGGTTGGGATTAGGGTCTATTCCAGCCACTCCACCATATCCAAGTTCTGGTTCTGGTGGTGCATCCGATGGTGCTGGTGCAATAACATTTCCGGTTGGAAACGGAAGCATTGGCACAATATCTTCACTGTTGGCAATTCTCCAGTGTTTTACAAGCATCTCTTGAAAGCTAATCGCAAATCGCCTATCACCACAGCGCGGGCTGGCAAAGGTGTAAAGAACAATTTTTTGTGGATCAGTGAAGTTAGTATTTTTGAGAATGTCAGGAACGGCTAGAGTTGCCAAGGCTATGCCCTGTTATGAAAATCTGTGAATCTTGTGGAAGTTCTTTAAGTGCTTTAATCAACTGTTGCCGGAGGTTAACGTAGATTCCTCTGAAACCCGCGGTTACTTTGCCAAAATCATCTCTAGGAGTTGGGATCATATCTAGAGACAAAGTGTTTTGTGCTATCTCAGTCGTGCCGTCTTTGTAAGAAACAAGCCGAATATTTGCATCCTTAAACCACTCAATAAATCCTTTTGTACCACGCAAGACGATAAACACCTCATTACTACCTGTTTCAGAAGCAACAAAGCCAAAGGGAACACCTTTTTCACCACTGCTATTTGTTTCGTAAATCTCACTGATTACCTGATAAGGTTCTTCAAGCTTCCAGAGTGGCCGGCCTTGATTCTGATCAAACTGCTTGTATGCCTGCTGAATTAATCCTGCTAATTTTCGAGCCAAAGCCAGATCCAAACCCTTGTACTGATCTGGCTCAAATGGAAATATCTCTGCTTCGTTCACTGAATTAATAGAATTTGGTAAGGAAAGCATAACTGTAATCTAAAAATGAAAATTTACATTTAGAATCTTGGTTTTCTGGTAGAGCAAAGTCAGAGTGATAGAACCTTAAAAGATCCCCTCCTCCAACCTTTTAATGCAAGGATGAAATTGCAGTTGGTTGCTGTCATAATAATTAGAGTTCGGTCGCTCAGTTGCCTTGAATGGTTGAATAAGCGATCGCATTAGCAATATGAATGTTGGTTTAAGGTGACGAAACCCAACTTACTAACGCGTCCAATTTAAAATGCTGGGTAGAATGTCTCTGAAACGCTTGAACTGTCTTTTGATGAACCTAACAAGTTAAGCTTCTTGCGCTATTACGAATGAGCAGCAAGCTTAACTATCAGAAGATATTATTCCAGTTACTATGACGTTAATTAATACCCCTTGAAAATGCGTTGGAAGCCGTTCTTGAACCTTTGCATTACTTGCATACACATTTAAGATGCGATTACCAACACCAAATCCTATTATTTCTGAAATGTGACCAAACTCAATTTTTGCTGCTGCCTTAATAGCTCGCATGTCAGGTTCTTGTTCCATGTCTAACATTCTTGCTTGAACAGCAAGAGCATATAAAAATCCGATATCCTCTATAAAATAACAGCATCAAAACGAGAAAGAACTTTTTCAATTGGATTTGCAAATGTTGTGTTGCCACCCCCTGCAAATAGAAGTCCTACAGGATGGCGAGTTACTGCATCTACAATTAAGGAGCCTGAATCTCCTCCACTGCTAAAAGGTCCATTCATGCCAGTAATTGCAAGCTGGTCATCGAAAGTAGCTATTTGCCCACCAAAACGAACTTGAATATCAGCAGATAGATCTGTGATAATACCAACTGTATGTTGTGTGGTTCGTCCATGTTTACGTACCGACTGAAACACTGCTGCTGGCACTGGAGGATTTTGAATATTTCCAATTGTAAGAATGTCAGCTTCAACATCTCCGATATTAAGAACCTCAGCGATCGCAGCATCAACAAAGTTTTGACCGCCACCCAATTTAATTAACTCAAAATCAGTCAGTTTAGCGATAGGTGTAGCTCCTGCTCCATCTACTGGACCTGGCTCAAGAATCATGTCATTAATGTTTGCACTATTAGAGTTGGCAAGAACATGATTGTTTGAAAGGATGTAATGAGTTACTGCACTTCCACTAGACTTAGTGACTAAGCATCCTAAGGTTCCGGCTGTAATCGCAAAGTGACCAATTGAAGCACCACACTTTGTAGGTCTTGCAAGTGCAGTAATATCGCCGACTTGCACTATATCCGTTGCCGCGCCATTAATGTTTGATGGTATAGTTTCGGCCGAAGATAGTAAACTTTGAGATAGCTTTGCTCGAACATAAACTCGAATAGCTAGTTCTTCCTGAATAGTCCCTCCGGACAATTTTGCACCGTATCCTACACCTACAATATTGGAATTTGTTGGCACGACACTAATGTTGGAACTTGGACTGGAGAAAGCAGCTTGTGCATCAGCACCAAACATTCTTAGCAAAAACTCATTTTTGAAGCTCCGAGCTTCAACAAGTAATTCATCGCTAACGACAATCATGATAGGATGTCTCCTTAAAAAGTTGGTCGACCTTAGCAGTAAAAACTGCTGTTGGCTTTAAAAAGCTGAAGGATCGTTTGCAAGATAGGTGCATCTACAACTTTCTGATCTAAGTCAAACTTCTATTTCATTTAGAAATGATGAGAACAATGAGAACAAACTACTTAGCTAGAACAGTTGTAGATGCAGTTAGGATCTTAGCAAGCGTCTCTACATGCTTGTCTAGCCGCTTCAGCAGCGGCCAGACAAGCGGCAACACCAATACCTGATGAAATGCCAGTGCATCCAGCGGCGGCGGCAGCAGCAGCAGTGTCACAACTGGCTTTGCAGACAGTTTTCTTATTCTTCTTCCACCAATCACTGATAAAACTTTGTGGATCAGTAACAACCGCTTGTGCATCAGCTAGAACTGGACTGGAACTAGCTTCAATACTGTCTCCTTCGTCTAGCAGCTTGGTACTCTTCAAAATTTCTGTGATTTCATTCTGTTCTTCCACAGAAAGAGGAGTCCAAATATCGGCGTCGATTTTGATTTTAATTGACATTTTTTTACCTCATAGTTTTGGAGTGAGCAATCAATTCCAACCCCTGATTGTCAAGTACTAACAAGTTTTATTGTTGGTACAAACTGATTAAGGAAAGACTGGGGTGCGATAGTTGTAAGGACAATCTAGCTTCCGCATCTAGACTCCGTCAGCTGGTTGACTGACAAATCTTTTCCGTAGGTTGGGTTGAACAGCGTGAAACCCAACAACAGCCTGGTTTTTGTTGGGTTACGCTATCGCTAACCCAACCTACGCAAGAATCGAGGTTTCAAGAGTTTTGTCAGTCAATCAGCTCCGTCAGTCGGGAGAAGGTCGGATGAAAGTCGGGTAAAGGTCGGATAAAAGTCAGCGAATCTACCAGTGAGTCTGGTTAACTTTCTTTGCAAACCTAGAAAAATTACTGAGAAAGTTCCGGAAAACAGGTCTCCGACGTAGAATCTCTCTAAGGGAGGAATTTTAGTTTTGGAAGCGGTGGCTCAACTAGAAGCATCAGGGAGTAATCGCCCTACCATTGCTTCTGCTACCTAAGTGGATCATTCACCTAAGGAGCCTTGGGGGCATGACCGTTGAAGAAGGGCTAGAGCTGATTGAGCAGGTTTTGCCACAGGGACAGTTAAGCAAAATTCAGGAGGTTGTGTTTCGGCACTCGTGGGAGGGGCAGTCTTATAAAGAGATTGCCGAGCAGTCTGGTTACACTCTCGGTTACATCAAAGACACGGGGTCTGACCTGTGGAAAGTACTCTCTGATGCTTTGGAAGAGAAGGTAACACGGCGCAACTTCCAGGTTGTGCTGAAGCGGGTGAGTCGGGAGCGGGGAGTCGGGAGTCGGGATGCAATTGCGCCGACACCTGATATCCGACACCTAATACCCTATCAAGACTGGGGCGAGGCGATCGATGTTTCCATCTTCTACAATCGCGCCGATGAATTAGCTCAACTGGCTCAGTGGGTTCAGCACGATCGCTGTCATCTAGTCACCATTTTAGGCATGGGTGGCATGGGCAAAACAGCACTATCTGTTAAATTAGCGGAACAGGTACAGGACGACTTTGACTATCTGATCTGGCGCAGTTTGCGTCATGCTCCCTCGCTGCAAGAGCTGCTGGCAGACTTGATTTCGGTTCTTTCAGATCAAGCGGTGGTGAAATTATCGGAAGCAACTGACTCCTAGATCTCGTGCTTGATGAAATACCTGCGTCAGCAGCGCTGTCTGTTGATCTTAGACAACGTGGAAGCGATCTTCCAAAGCAGTCAACATACCGGGCGGTATCGGCAGGGTTATGAAGCTTACAGCCGTCTGCTAGAGCGAGTGAGTGATGAACGACACCAAAGCTGTCTGGTCTTAACCAGCCGAGAGCGACCAGCAGAAGTCAGCCTACGAGAAGGGGATACGCTACCGGTACGATCGTTGCAATTAACCGGATTGTCTCCTTTTGAAGGGCAAAAGATTCTGACTGAGAAAGGTTTGCTGGAGTCCGATGCAGACTGCCACCAATTGGTTGAACACTACAGCGGGAACCCGCTGGCACTGAAGATTGCCGCCGCAACGATTCGATCGCTGTTTCACGGCAAGATTGAGACCTTCTTAACCCAGGGAAGCATTGTCTTTGGCGACATTAGCGAGCTCCTGGACCAACAGCTCAACCGTCTGTCCGATCTAGAACAACAGGTGATGTACTGGCTAGCCATCTGTCGTGAATGGGTTTCCCTGGAATCATTACAGGAAGATCTTGTCCCCCAGGCCACATCACGAGAGGTGTTGGAAGCCGTAGCCTCCTTGCAAGCCCGCTCATTGATTGAAACGAATGCCGTGGGCTTTTCGCAACAACCCGTTGTCATGGAGTACATGATCGAGCAATTAGTGAAACGCTTCTACTATGACCTTTCGGCTCACGCATGGACCTTCTTCGATCGTTATGCCTTGATCAAAGCGCAAGCCAAAGATTACATTCGCGAAGCCCAAATTCGTTTAATTCTGCAACCCGTTAAAGAGAAGCTCCTAGCAGCCTTTGGAAATCAACAGAATCTCGAAAACCACCTTCATCATCTGCTAGCTGCCGTACGCGCTAAACCGATGGATGGCGGTTATGCCGCAGGGAATTTGCTGAATTTGTTCTGGCAGTTGCATAGTGATTTGAACGATTGCAACTTTTCCAATCTGACGATTCGCCAGGCTTACCTACCCAACGTCAGCTTACATCGAGCTAACTTTTCCCACTGCAAAATGGCGCAATCGGTCTTTGCGGAGACGTTTGGAGGAGTGGTTTGTGTCGCTTTTAGTCCAGATGGCAAGCATTTAGCTACCAGTGATACCAGTGGGGCAATTCAGCTTTGGGAAGTACCCAGTGGACGGCAACTTGTCATCTGTAAAGGACATAGACACTGGACATGGGCCGTTGCCTTCAGCCCTAATGGGCAATTTCTGGTCAGTGCCAGTGATGATTACCTGGTCAAACTTTGGGATGTCCACACGGGAGACTGCCTGAAAACCTTTGTCGGGCACACCTACTCTGTCAATGCGATCGCCGTCAGTCCCGATGGGCAGCACATCGCCACCAGTTCTCAGGATGCCACAATTCGGTTATGGCACCTCCAAGCCCCTGGAGATTTATCCCAGGCTATTACCTACAAAAGTCGCCTGGGCGTAGTAAGTGACTGCCTTCAACTGTTGGGACATCAAGGACGAATCTGGTCTGTGGTCTTCAGCCCGGATGGTCAAACGCTAGCAAGTTGTTCTGAAGATCAGACCATCAAGTTGTGGGATTGGAGAACAGGGCAATGTTTGAAAACCTTGACTGGGCATCAAGGCTGGGTGAAAGCGATCGCTCATAGTCCTGACGGTAAGCACCTAGCAAGTGGCAGTTTCGACCATACCGTTAAAATCTGGGATAGAGAGACGGGGGACTGCCTGAAAACGTTGTCTGACCATACCAGCACCATTACCACGATCGCTTATAGTCCGGACGGGCAGTGCCTTGCTAGCAGTAGTTATGATCAAACTCTGAAGCTTTGGGAAGCCGAAACTGGACAATGTAATAGAACACTGCACGGGCATGGCAATCGCGTCTGGTCAGTTGCGTTTAGTCCAGCCGGGCAATGGTTGGCAAGCGGCGGAGATGATCATGCTGCCAAACTGTGGGATGTGAAAACTGGGCAGTGTATCAAGACGATTAAGGGACATACCAATGCGGTTCTGGCGATCGCTCTGAGTCCTGATGGACATCACTTAGCCAGTGGCTATGAAGACCAGACTATCCGGTTATGGGATACGGTGACTGAAGCATGTGTGCAAACCTTGCATGGGCATCGCGATCGGGTTTGGTCGGTTGCTTTCAATCCCCAAGCCAGTGATGATGGTAGCTATGCCGATGAGCTCACTCTGGCAAGTGGTAGCGCTGATCGCACCATCAAGCTATGGCACTGGCAGACTGGACGCTGCCTGAATACCCTCCAGGGCTATAGTAGCTGGGTCTGGGCAATGGCCTTTCATCCACAAAGACCGCTCTTAGCCAGTGGCAGTTACGATCGCACAGTCAAACTTTGGGATTTAGATGCAGGTAAATGTGTCCAAACTCTGGAGGAACACACGGCTCCCGTTATCTCGGTTGCCTTTAGCCCCAATGGTGCATGGCTAGCCAGCAGTAGCTTTGACACTACCATCAAGCTTTGGGATGTTCAAACCGGGCAATGCCACCAGACCTTACTGGGGCACAGCAACAGTGTTTGGCAGGTGCGCTTCAGTGCCGATGGACAGACTTTGGTAAGTTGCAGCTTTGACCAAACGATCAAGCGTTGGGATGTTTCAACTGGAAAATGCCTGCAAACTTTGGAAGGACACACTGAGCCAGTCATGACAGTCATTTACGACAGCGATGAGCAGCACTTAATCAGTGGTGGATTGGATCAGACGGTGCGCTACTGGGAAGTTGCAACTGGCAAGTGTATCCAGGTGCTGAAAGGGCATACAGGTTTAGTTTCAACAATGGTATGCCAACCGATCGCGCTTGCACGCGATAGTGTCAATCAAGTGGATACAGATTCCCCAGAAACCGTCTTACCCCAAGCCACAGCATCCCTTTTCAGCGGCAGCTTTGATGAGACAATCAAACGTTGGAGCCTGGAAACGCGATCGTGCTTGTCAACCTTGAGAGTGCTGCGTCCCTATGAAGGCATGAACATCAGCCATACAAGCGGACTCAACGAAGCTCAAAGAACGACTCTGAAAGCTTTAGGAGCCCTTAGCGATAAAATATAAGCTTCCCTTATACAGAGGGTTTGAACTTTCGGCAAAGGGTTGCTCTAGATTTGAACTTTCGGCAAATAGATGGCTGAATCAAGTAGAAAACGGCTGTGATCGCTCAACGAGAGAATCAGTATTTCAGGTTGCACTTTGGCAGAAGGATGCTTTATTCAGTGGCAAAGGCTTGGCTTAAGTCACAATAAGTGTCACAACTGAAGGAATAAATGTCATAATCGCTTTTTGCCTCAAAGCTTTACATAGTAAGACTTTGAGGTTTTTTAGTCGTCAATTTTTAGAGAAAACCCAAACGAAGAATTACGTGTCCTTTTGTGGGTCTAGCGAAGGAATAAATGACAATTCGTAAGCTATTGCTTGAAACCTCTGCCCTGAAACGATTTCGTCGTTTTCTGCGATCGCCGAAGAATTCCATGTCATTTTGTCGCAATGGAAGCTTGTAACCCTTGATGAGTAAGGGTTACAAGCTTCTCTGGGTTGACCGAAGAATTAAATGTCATTTCGTTAAGGCAGCTCTGCCCTCAACGTCGCGATCCTCCATAGCTCATAAAACGATCCTACGGGTAGAGTTTATGTTGAGAGCAGACTGCTTTTTCTAGGAAACGGTTGCTGAGTAGTTACCCATCTTTACTCTGCTCTCAAGGGAATAAAATCTGTCTTACCTATATGACTGCAACCGCTACGCTACAACTTCCAGACCCAATTTATCATTGACTCTTTAGTACAGCGATTGCAAGGAAACGCGCAGATTCGCTGATCCTGTAAGGCACATTCGAGTAGGTCATGCTTCATACGCTGAAAGTTAGTAGCTCCTAGGCTTGAATGCTCTTCTACATTGGTGCAGACAAAGCGACGTGATCATGCGAATAGCTTCAATGGTGAACGTATATATAGAGTTGTGCAGTTTGAGATGAGGCTGACCCAATGTGATAAATCCTTCAAAAGGGGGAACCTTAATCTTAAAGCAACCTCATATGGGGAATATAAAGGCTTCTCGTAGTTGCTCTTGTCATTGTACTGCCACTACAATAGGACCCTTTATTCAATGAACATTTCTAGAAGCGCTATCATTGACCAAATCATTGAAAAACGTAGACCGCTTGCTAAAAAGATTCAGCAAGTTGAAGCTAACTTGGAATTCTTAGCAGACAAGTTAGGACGTCTTGAAGCTTACCAACAAACTATACTTGGGCAAGCTAAGAGCCAAGTGGTTAGGCAACGTTTAGAAATGGTCAACATTTCACGTTGTAAAGACAGTATCTCTAACGAGCTTAAAACCCTAAAGAAGCTGAGAAGTCGGTTTGATAGATCTACACTCAATGTTGGTGTTATCGGACGAATGGGGCAGGGCAAAAGTACTTTGCTACAACGCTTTAGTGGACTGACCGATGTTGAAATTCCGGCAAGAGTAGGGCGAGCTTGTACATTTGCACAGCTAACCCTCCTTTGCGCTTGGGCATCACCTGCACTTGACGCGGTACCCCCTCATAGCATCGATTCACATACTGTTGTAACCAAGAGGCTGAGAGCTTGAGCACACGGGCGATACCAGCGAGTGGAATCTTCTCTAACAGCAAGCGATCAATCATCACTGTGCTATCTGGTGCACGGCGTTTCCACTGCGGGTTCTCGACCAATTGACGCCCACAATCACGGCACTTATAGTTTTGTTTCCCGCGTCGTGTCGTGCCATTTTTCATGATGTCCTCTGAACCACAATTGGGACAACGGAGAAAAGCAGGGATAGATGACATGAGAAGAGGAAAAGAGCATCATTGCCTATTATCCTCCATCCTTTACTAAGAAGTGCTACCGATTATTGCTCTGTCGCTAGATTACAAACAAACATTCGGTACTTTTCGGACGAACTAGATTACATCTCTTGATTCTAGAGTCTTAACCAACATTCAGACGACTGCCACAGCCCGTAGCGTAAGCCAGCTAACGATCCCAATCACCTGCCGCAATCAACCTCTCAATCTCAACCGATGGCTCTCAAACGGTCGGGTGCAAGCGGGTTGTTAGCCTGCTATCACTTCTCACTCAGAATCGTAGGGATAGATCTACAAAGTGATAGATTGCAAGACCCTAATAGAAGCCTATCGTTAATCCATAAAACAGAAAACCTTGTTGCCCCTGACACAGCTCCATTACTGTATTCCATACTCTTTAAACCACCTATGAAACCCCTGGAATACCAATACTTACTGCAACGCAGCGCAACAATTCTAGTAATGGCTACTTTTCCCCTTGCCCTGCTAGCAGGTATCACGAGTAGCCTGATCTCCAGCAACTCTTCAACTAATGAGGCTTTAGTCGGCTTCCTTCATAAGTTCTCAGGTCACGGACTAATTGTCGTTGCGGTTCTTCAAGTAGCTGTTCTGTTTTTAGGTCGAAAATTTCGCCTTAGCAATCCAGCAGTTAGCAGCTAACCTTTTGCAGCATGCATTCATTTAACAGGAGAACGAATATGCCGAAGATCATGGCTGAAGACAAGACCTTTGAAGTTACCGAAGGAACGAACCTGAGACAAGCATTGCTCGACCAGGACATCGATCTCTACAGTAAGGGAGCAAAAATCCTGAACTGCCATGGATATGGACTCTGCGGTACTTGCCTAGTTCAAGTTGAGGGTACAGTTTCAGAGGCGACACAAATAGAAACGGTGCGGATGGCTTTTCCGCCTCATTCTGCTCACAAAGAGCGGCGGTTGTCTTGCCAGGTTAAAGTACTAGGTGACGTGTGCATTACACGGTTTGATGGGCATTTTGGGGACAGTGAGCATTCTATCTGGACCCCTGAACAGGGATTAATGAAAGTCTCAGAGATCGCTCCATAGTAAGTTTTTGCACCTTGATCTGCATTTGTCCATCAAACAAAGGAGTTTGTTCCAGACAAAGCATGGTTGATTCTGCACCCTCTGTGGCGATTTCGTTGAGGTCGTGATTGTAGGGTATGGCAAAGATCAAATCGTCAAATTCTGTGGCAGGAGTCCTTATAAGTCGCCTGCCTTCTCCTATTTCGAGGATAGATTAACTTGTAAAAGATACAACTTTTTCCTGTATCGCCTTTCTTAACTTAACCTCTGCTGCCTATAATCACTTTTATGGCAACCTAAACCTTGATAGAAGGAGAAGTCTAACGGTTGCGCTCACCCGCCGCTAGTAACCTTTCGGACTCAACAACCAACTCGATACGATCGGTGTGCAACGGGATTGTTAGGCTGTAGCTTTACTGAGAGCATATATCACAACATTCAGACCCAACTTTTCATCAATAAACTTCTTTTCAAGCTTGAGACCTGATTTCTCCAAAACTCGGATAGAAGCAACATTTGCAGCTAGAGCTGGAGCAACAATGCGCTGCGTTCCCAACTCAGAAAAGCCTTTCAGAATCAGTGCTTTGCTCCCTTCAGTGGCATAACCTTTTCCCCAAGCCATTTTTCGTAGACGGTATCCCAACTCAATGTCATCAGGATTGGCTAAGGCAGGATCAAAATAAGGTGCGTGTACCGCAGGTCTAAAGATAAACCAACCAATAAACGCTTGGCTTGATTTCTCAACCACTGCCCAGATTCCATACCCATCGTATGCTTCGTAATACTTCAACCACTTGGGCAGAGTTTGAGTTTGAATGACTGCGCGATCAGTTTGTTTATCTGCTGTGAAACGAACAACATCTGGATCACTATTTAATTCAATCAGGTTGTCCACATCGTTTTCTGTAAATTGACGCAGAATTAACCGTTCTGTTTCTAAAAGAACGTACATATTCACTTGCCAACTACAACTGCCTCATTATCCATATTCATCCTGCAATTGTCTTCAGCACCGAGCAAAACTTCACTAATCGCCTTCAAGTAATGTTCCACCGATAACCCAAACAACCTAACGTTCCCAATCACCCGCCGCTAGTAACCTCGAACATTCACAGCCAACCTTTCAGAGGGCGGGTGCATTGGGGTTGTTAGCCTGCGATCTAGAGCGATCGCTCCTTTCTGCTTTGCTTCCTACGGTCTAATACTAATTTGATTTGTGAATGCGACAGATGCGATCCCCCTGCCTTCGGCATCCCCCTTGGTAAGGGGGACTGAGGGGGATCGGTTGGAGGCAAGTTCTGTCGTGAGGTCTGTTTAAATTGGTCTAACTTTAAGCGACGATCGTCACAAACCAGTAATCTTCTGAGTGATTGCACTCTTGCCGCTCATCTTGAAAACCCTGGTTGCTCCGGCCGTTAACTTGTTAACTTCCAATAATCACCATTTCGCCTACGGGCATTGGCAGTGCCTGGTCTGGTTCAACGGTAACCACAACTTCTGTCGTTCCGCCCCATTGACCTAGCGGCAATTGCAGAAATACCTCGCCCTGAGCATTCGGCTTGAAATCTGCACAAGTCACTTTCCTCCCATTCACCAATGCCCATAGGCGATACACTTTACCTTTTGGCAACGAAACGACATCCTGTAATACCAAAATGGCTGATTCCTTCGTCGGAACAATGACTAGACTACCCGAAGACCTTAGCTTGGAGGATGTGCCAATCAAGGTTAGAAAGCGATTATTCGGCTGACGCAGCAAGTTCACGGCTTCCTGGTAGCGGGATAGTTCTTGGCGGGTCGTTGCCAAGTCATTTTTACGAATTTGATCGAGCGTTGCTTGGGTGGTTGCCAACTGTTGATGCAGTTGAAGATTTTCGCGCTGAGTTGCTGCCAACTTCTGATGCAGTTGGTAAGTTTCAATCCCTAAACCCGCAATCATCACCGCTGCGATCGCTCCGCCCCATTGCCACGATCGCAGTCTCATTTGCCCCGTCGGTTTTGCGGGAGAATGGGTCGCGTCGGCAAGTTCCGCTTGAGCCGCTTGCAGAATCCGCGTTTCTAACTGCTGCGCGGGTGAGGTGACTGGCAAAGACAACGGCAATACTGCCAGAGTGGATTGCAATTGTTGCAGTTCAACCAGCAGATCGGGGTTTTGCTCTAAAAGCTGGTTCACGTGAGCGGCTTCTGCGGGAGTCAGGTCGCCTAGAACATACCCCGCCAGCAGGGTTTCCAATGGTTCAGAATGTTCAAGGGGTTCCATAATTACTCTACCCAGCCTTTCAATAATTGTCTTAGTTTTAAGAGTCCTTGGCGCGATCGCGTCTTCACGGTTCCGAGCGGAATATCTAACCGCTCAGTAATTTCCGACTGACTCAGCCCGTCATAGTAAGCCATCTCTAATACCTGCCGTTGACTATCCGGTAAGGCTTGCAAGGCTTCTGAAACATGATGGGAAAGCTCCGTCAGCGACGCATTTTCCAGGGGGACATTGGGCACATGGAGCGGTCGGTTGTGCTGCCAGCGTTGCAAGAGCTTTTGCTGCGATCTCACCTGGTTTAGGCGGTTGATTGCCCGCGATCGTGTCATGGTCAGCAGAAACACTGGCACAGAACCACGAGCCGGATCATAGGTTTCGGTGCGCCAGAAGGTGAGAAAGACCTCTTGGGTCAAGTCTTCGGCTTCGTGAGCGCTGCCTAAAATCCGTAGTGCCAGCCGATGAACCGCTTCGCCATAGCGGTGATAGAGCACTTGCAGGGCAGCTAAATCGCCCGATCGCATTGCCTGAATCACCGTTGCATCCTCATGGTCAGCCAATGCCATGTTAGAAGAACCAGCGAATTCCACTGACCACATAGAACGCCCCTGCCAGAATCAACACCACACTTCCCAGACCCATCACCCAATCAGAATGCTGGAGCAGCACCCGGCTTTGCTTCACCAGTCCCGCAAACAAACTGGCAAAAAAGATAATCGCTGTGTAGCCCAGGGCGTAACTGACCATTGTCAGCACACTGAGAACCTGGGAACCACTCGCAGTTGCAGCTGCCAGCACTGCAAACAAGACTGGACTAGCACAGGGCGAACTGACCAGCGCAAACGTCACACCCACACCATAAGAACCTGCAATGGGCAACGAGACTTGCGTTTGGGGCAACGGCAGATGAATCACTCCAGCAAAGCTCAGCCCCATGAGCAAAATGATGGCACCGATCGCTAAATGTACGATGCCTTTGAAGTCTACAATTACAGCGGTAGCGAAGGAAGAGAGCAATCCAAATAAACTCAAGACTGTCACTGTTCCCAGAACAAACCAACCCGCTTTCACAAAGGCATCCCAACGAGAAGTGACATTGAGCGTGCCAACATAACTCAAGTTCACGGGTAGCAGTGCCAAGATGCAGGGAGAAAAACTGGCAAGCAATCCGCCCAGAAACGCCAACGATAATAAGATCAGAGGATTGCTGGTATCCTGTCGCTCAAACCACTGCTGATAGGTGTTTTCAACCACAGAAATCAGATAGTCGATGCTAATGGAGAGAGCCGTAAACCGATCGCTAATCAGAACCAGCAATACAGTTCCGCCAAACAAAACCGCAGGCAGGAACCATTTGCGCGATCGGCGCTGAGTCGGTGGGGATAGATCAGATTTGTGCATCGGTTGAGTGGGAATTTGGATTTCAGATTTTAGACTTCGGATTTTGGATTGAATCTGGAGTCCAGAATCTAAGAAAATGCCAGTTCGATGGTTAGATTTTCCCTCACCACAACCCTCTCCCAACGGAAGAGGGCTATCTTTACAAGCATTCTAAAAAAGTCGCATATTGCGCCATTTACTTTTTCGACATTTGACCGATCGCAGTATTGAGAACTGCCACATAATCTCCCTGATTGGGGTTGTTGCGGAACTGCTTCAACACTTTGCCCGTAGCCGGATCAATGATGGCAACCATCGACGTTTGGGTTTTATTTGCCATCAAGAACTCGCTCAGCCCCAATTGTTTCGCTTTTGCCTCAGCCTTTTGTGTAGTGCCGCGATCGGTGACATCCAACACAACAAAGTGTGCCTTACCCTGATACTGCTGCTTCAAGCTGGATAAGGTAGGCGCAATATTTTTACACCCCGGACACCAAGTGGCATAAATATCCACCACAACGGGTTTACCTTGCAGTTGTTGCGCCAACGGTTTTGCCATTGCCCCGGCAATCCGCACTGGTTGGGAAGCACTCAATTCTGGCTTGGCATTCACCAAGGTTGTTAAACCAAAAGCAGCAATCACGCTGCTAACACCCAGACTCAGGCATAGGAATGACTTAAGAGAACGGTTCATCGTTTAACCTCAGCAATTAGGGTTCATTTGATCTACAAAGCTAGAGCCGAAATGGATTGGGTCTATCGTTCGCAAGATGCAAGCCAAGTAACGAATTTAGGAAAATCAACGCATTGGCAAGACTTTGAGCTTTCTCGACTACCGTTAACTGTTCACGCTGAACATCCGCATAATGATTCCGATAGAGCCAATGGATTTAAGGCATCTTGCCTGAGAGTAACGCAGGATGCCTTTCTTACAGACCTCTGTAAGAAAGGCATTCAGTTTGCTTAGACAAAGGCAGAATCCGTGATTCTGGTGATGTCTACATTTCGCAATGCAGCCAGTTCGTCGCTTCCGAAACTAATCAGGGTGTTGCGACCCACTGAGGTAAGGGTTACATCCCGAAATCGCAACCCATTTGGCAGGCTGATGCGATCCTGTTCACCAAAATCGGTGATTGTGTCGCTGCCTGTGCCTGTAGACAGGACAAAGGTGTCGCTGCCAGCACCGCCTGTTAGCCGATTAAAGCCACCTCCGCCGAATAAGCGATCGTCTCCGTCTCCTCCCAGTAAGCGATCGTTGCCCTCGTTGCCATACAAATAATCATTGCCCGCCCCGCCTTGCAGAAAGTCATTTCCCAAGCCACCGACTAACTTATCGTTGCCCAGTCCACCATACAGGCGATCGTTGCCACCATTGCCGTTGATCAAATCGTCGCGATCGGTTCCGATCAGGTTATCTCTGCCATCGTCTCCATCGATGGTGTTGAAGATGCGGAAGCGGGCGACTTGATAGTTGGGCGCGGTAAAATCAGCGTTGGCAAATTGGGCAGTACTGAGAATGGGGCCACCCGGAATAAACCCGGTTGCCAACCGCACTACGCCATTTTCGGTCACACCCGTATTGGGAGTTTGCTGTCCAAAGAAGGCGGTATTTGCTGGAATCTCATCATTGACTTCGCTGCCAGCATCTAACACCTGACTACCTAGAACGGTGAAATCGGCTCCCAGAAAGTCACCCTGGTCACTAAAGATCTGGTGTGCTCGTTCGTTGCCGTTAGAGATGAAAAAATCATTGCTGGGAATGATCATAGATGCATAGCTGAAGTAGCGGCTGGTCACATCGCTGCCGTCTACAGTGACGGTAAAGGTTCCCGTTTCGCCTGCATCAATGGGTCCTGGAGCGCCTGCCAATCCAAGCACTGCACCCTGCACTGTGCCAAACCCTGCCAGATTAAACTCGCGGCTAATAATATCCACCGCGCCATCTTCTGCAATGCTCTCTAGTCCAGGAGAAACGGGGCGACCGCGATCGTAGGTATCAAATGTGCCATTGTGAATTCCAAACCAAACCGGAGTCAGCAAAGTACCATTTGTCGGTGCCAGATTTTCAATTTCGATGGTCAATTTAATTTCCATGATTGCGCCTTTTTGATGCTTAGTTGTGACCGATGAAGACCGAATCCTGGTGGCAGGTACGCCCTGCGGTTTCAGAGTCGGAGGGCGACCAACTGTAAAACTCGCTACCTGTTTGAGGATTCACTTGATATACAAGGCTGAAACCAAATTGGATTGCTTGAATTTGGTTTTGTCCCAAACCCGTCTACTCTCTAGAATTCTCCTGTGCCAGAGGTTCAGCTACAGGTTTTGTGGTTATGGCAGCAGTTTCGTCTGGCAAATAAGCCTTTTTGGAGACTGGAAAAAATCTTCTCAAGCGCGATCGCACCAACCTCCAGTGAGCCAGCATATGTAGACCAATGAACACCAGAAAAACGTAAGAAGCCCAAAAGTGAGAACTTCTTGCTAAGTTAGCCCAGTAGCCGTTTACAGCAAAGACAGGTGGAACAGAAATGCCGAAGCACGTAGTCTCTACACCGCTGAAATTCCTTAGAAAAAAACCACTAACAGGCACAACTAGCATGAAAAAATATAGAACTGTGTGCAAAACTGCTACTTTTAGCCAATGGAAATTTACATTTGGCAAACGTCTCGAATATTTTGACCCAATCACACGTAGGAGTAAGAGAATCCTTGCAATCAGCATGAACAGAAATAGGGTTCCAACCGATTGGTGCAAAAAGGGACTCAACCACTTTATGAAGTTTACTTGAGGTGGATGGGCAACATAAACACCCGTGAGGTACAACAACATTAGAAGGCTTGCCATCGTCCAATGCAGCAACATGAGATGCTTGAATTTGCTGTTCTGGCGCTGGGGCTTCTCGGTAGAATTCGGCTGTTTGGCGATCGTTGCTAAACCCATGTGATTTGGCTCCAAAGAAACGTCAAGGCTGGGCGCGTAACCGAAAAAATAGAGACAAATAGATGAGTTTGCTTAAACCATGCGGCTCAAGCAATAACGCTTCAAATGTTTTGCAATGACGAAAGAGGACTGGCTAAATTGCTAGCGATGCCATACAACATCGAATGCAACCGACCTGAGAGAAGGCACATCAGTCGCATTGACTCGCTGGCGTTACCCACAGGCACGCCCTACCAAATTGCAACAAGAGGCGGTTGCTACAGAAGCAGCTACCCACTTGAGGATTCATCTGATATACAAAACCGAAGCCATCTTGGATTTATAGAACCGACGTACTTCAGTGAAAATACAATCGATCTGTTGCCATTGGATTGAGCGATCGCCCAGAAATCAGTGCCCTCAGTGTCAATTTTTTGAGCCGTTTGCCACCCACCGATCGCCCCAAACCTGCCATGTCTCACCAACCATCTACTAGACAACTGAACTCCAACAGATCCCCTTGAAACCACAAACCAGTAGACTGCTGAGCAACTGAAACACTCATCGTTAGGCTCGAAACGACGAACTAAAGAACTTCTGAGCGATCCAACACCTAACCAAAGAATGAAGTCAGGCTAACGCGGGAGCATGTCAGTTTTGCAGGTTGAATTTAGAGGGTCAACAAATTATTGAGATAAGCACAACGATGAGCCAGCACTTGAGGCACATTCTATTGTTTCCACTGTGCGCCTGAGATTTTAGTGCGTCGGTCAATCTGCTTGACGGCTGATTCGACCGCACCCAAACCAATCGAACCAATCTGTTCACTTTGGTAACACTCCTAGTTGACGATGCGGTAGCGATGTTTACGGAGATAAGCACAGAAGTTCGCCGCCTGTTTGTGTTTGCACTCTTCAAACAGAGTCAGGGTGGCATCGACAGCACCTTTCCACAAGAAGGCTCTGGCTTGATTTGAGCGTCGCATTGAACCACCGACCCTGGTTGACTGACAAATCTTTTCCGTAGGTTGGGTTGAACAGCGTGAAACCCAACAACAGCCTGGTTTTTGTTGGGTTACGCTATCGCTAACCCAACCTACGCAAGAATCGAGGTTTCAAGAGTTTTGTCAGTCAATCAGCCACCGACCTTCTCAAGATTCTCCATCAGGTGATACCAATCGAGGATTTCTCGTCGCTGCGTGTCAGGAGTCATGGGCTGGATCAAATTCCAGATACCATCATGCCCATCCCCTAAACAAGTCAATGGGTTACTCAAGGGTTGTTGATGCACCCAGTCAATTAACTGCTGATTGTCCTGAAAACACGCACCTGTCGCGCGAGATACGGACTCAATCGTGTGTGGGAGACCACCCCCAACTGTTAAGCTTGCCTACTGGTCAAACGCAGTGTTTCAAGGGTGCTTTTGACCCTGCGGGAACGTCCTGCGCTGGTTCCCGTTGCCGTTGTGATAAAAAACGTCCACTGCGGGCAGGACATGGTTTTGCATCTGTTCAGGCACCGCCTGCTCAATCCCTCCCAACATTTTCAACTGTTCAGGCGGTGTATTCTCATAAAGCATTCTGGCGATGGCTTGAGTATGATCGTGTAAGGCTTGTTCTTGCTCAGGAGTCATGGTTGGGCTTAGATAGCAGTCCTCTTTTTTTCGCGCTTTTGCTAGTAGTGTGCAAAAGTGACAGGCTCCCGTTTAATTCCCCTAAATTAGCTTGCCAATTTGTGTTTCTTCCGGATGGCTGGAGGTTACAGCTTCTGTACGATAAAGGAAAAATCGAGCCTTAAACGCAATCTTAGTTGTGGCTTTAGCTTTCACTTGAAGCCATTAATTTTTTGATCAGAAATAGCTTTCAATAAGTTGGATTCATTCACTTTATAAAGCCAGCGATCGCTTCCTGACTTAGACTTTGTAGCGCTTTAAGGAAACCCGATCGCCAACAAAATCTGTCCACTGCGATCGCCCTCAGCTTGCAAGTTCTAACGCTCTTGCCATGTGATGGTTTGCCGCAAGTGCTGAAGGGCTAGCAAGGCGATCGCTCCTTCGCGTTAACCAGAACCGCTAAAATGAGGGTGAGATGCCTAAGCCGTAGATTTTGCCATGACCGTCCGATCGTCCGTTGAGTTTTTAGATGCCTTTGATGTAGTGGTTGTGGGCGCTGGACACGCTGGCTGTGAGGCAGCACTGGCAACCGCACGATTGGGCTGTCGTACGCTGCTGCTAACCCTCACGCTGGATAAGATCGCGTGGCAGCCGTGCAATCCGGCAGTGGGTGGTCCTGCCAAGTCGCAACTGGTGCATGAAGTGGATGCCCTGGGTGGCGAGATGGGCAAAATCACCGATCACACCTATTTGCAAAAGCGGGTGCTCAATGCCTCGCGCGGTCCTGCGGTGTGGGCACTGCGGGCGCAGACAGACAAGCGCGAATATGCGGCGGTGATGAAAACGATCGTCGAAAACCAGGCGAACCTGACGATCCGCGAAGGCATGGCGACCGATTTGGTCTTGAGTGAGAACGGTGAAATCATTGGCGTGCAAACCTACTTTGGCGTAGCGTTTCAGTGCAGAGCGGTGGTGCTCACCACAGGCACCTTTCTGGGCGGCAAAATCTGGGTTGGCAACAAGTCGATGGCAGCCGGACGTGCAGGAGAATTTGCCGCGGTTGGCATGACTGAAACACTCAATCGACTGGGCTTTGAAACAGGACGCTTGAAAACGGGTACACCCGCACGCGTCGATCGTCGCTCGGTCGATTTTACCAATCTGGAACCTCAACCCGGTGATGCAGACGTGCGCTGGTTTAGCTTCGATCCAGAGGCATGGGTAGAACGCGAACAGATGCCCTGTTACCTGACGCGCACGACGGCTGAAACGCATCGCATCATTCGTGAAAACCTTCACCTATCGCCCGTTTATGGGGGCTGGGTCGATGCCAAAGGGCCGCGCTACTGCCCCAGCATTGAGGACAAAATCGTGCGGTTTGCCGATAAGGAAAGCCATCAGATTTTCATTGAGCCAGAAGGACGCGAGACTCCAGAGCTATACATCCAGGGCTTCTCAACCGGATTGCCAGAAGCCATTCAACTGCAAATGCTGCGATCGCTCCCTGGATTAGAACACTGCGCGATGCTACGTCCCGCCTATGCGGTGGAATACGACTACCTTCCTGCAACCCAGTGCTATCCCACCTTGATGACCAAAAAGGTCGAGGGATTGTTCTGTGCGGGACAAATCAACGGCACCACTGGCTACGAAGAAGCGGCAGCACAAGGTCTTGTGGCAGGCATCAACGCCGCGCGATTCATTCACCATCAGGAAATGGTAATCTTTCCGCGTGAGCAGAGCTACATCGGCACGTTGATTGATGACCTTTGCACCAAAGATTTGCGAGAACCGTATCGAGTGCTCACGTCCCGTTCGGAATATCGCCTGTTACTGCGATCGGACAATGCCGACCAACGCCTCACCCCACTGGGTCGGGACATTGGACTGATTGACGATCGCCGCTGGCAGTTGTTTACGCATAAACAAGAACACATTGTTGCTGAGAAAGAACGCCTGCACGAAACGCGAGTGAAAGAGCATGACGATTTAGGTAAACAAATCGCGGCACATACGCAACAAGCGATTAAAGGCTCCGTTACCCTAGCCGATTTACTGCGGAAACCCGGCTTTCATTATGTCAATTTAGAACAATTTGGGTTAGGTAATCCAGACTGCGATCGCGCCGAAAAAGAAGGGGCTGAAATTGATATTAAATACGCGGGTTATATTCAACGACAACAACATCAAATTGACGCGATCGTTCGCCAGGAGCATCGCAAACTGCCACCCGATTTAAACTACAGCGCGATCGACACGCTCTCGAAAGAATCTCGTGAAAAGCTAGCGAAAGTGCAACCGCTGACGATCGGTCAAGCGGCTCGCATTGGAGGAGTCAATCCTGCTGATGTGAATGCGTTACTCGTTTACCTCGAAATTCAGGCACGTCAAACGGAAGCGGGAGTCCTATGACAGCGTTTACTATCAACTTTGATGCGATCGTGCAAATCACCGATCTGATTTGAGTGGATAGCTCAAATCTTTCTGTGTATCTTTTCTCACTGGTCGTCTGGTCGATCGCCCCTCACCATCACTTGAGTTGAGCGTACCAAACCTTCGCCTAACGCTGAGTGACTTCGCTTAGCGCCTCTTGAATCACTTCATCGTTTACACCATGACGCTTTAAGCTGGCAATTAACGCAGACACCGTATCGTCTTCTAAGCGCTCCAAGTCAGTTCGCAACCCTTGCCCAACATAAGCACGAACGAGCGGTTGATACCCAGAGAAACCGAGCAACGGTGCAATTCGCTTTAAATCCTCAATGACATCTTCGGGAATGCGAATCGTGATCGATGTCATCGGACGATTCTTGTCCAGCCTCTTTTTCAACGTCTCAACTTTCATACTGTTCTCGCTCCTTGCGTGTCGCTTTACGAGCCAAAATAATCCGAATGATGTCGTTTTCACGCTCAATGTAGACGACGTACAGAAGATTCCACCGTCTGTCTAAACCAATAACAGCATCGCGCACCTCATCGTTACGGCTTGCCTCAATTACTACCAGCAGCGGGTCGAAAAAGGCTTCTGTGGCTTGCTGAAAGGTGACACCATCGTGGTTTATCGGGTTGATTCTGGCTTTCTCATCATTCCAAACGAAGGTAATGCCGTTGAGTGCAAAATACACATCCATACCCTGTAGTGTAGGTAGGATGTATTTACATTGTCAATACGTCTGCACCCCACCCAATTAGAGTAATTTTAGAACCGTTCTACAGATAAAAAGTGGTCTAACCAATCACTGATCGCCCCTCACTATCACTTGCTTTGAGCGTGCTAAACCTTCGTCTAGCAGCAATACGAGTAAGGCAAAACTACGCCACACTCAATGAGGCGATCGCTCGATCAAGAATGAGTCGCAACTCTTCTACCTTTTGCCTTTTGCCTTTTGCCTTCTTACCTTATGCCTCTCGGTGGACAATCACGGCATAAAACGGATCGCCGCCGCCCATGCCAAGCAAGCGCATCAGGCTCGGTGCCTGGGATGACTGCGCTACGACCTCAGGTTTGGTGAAGCCTGGCACAGCAGCGAAATAGCCTGTAACGAGCCTTACCCGATCGCCATCAGAGCCATCACGCCATGCCTGAATTGCTTTCTGGTAGAACATCCGGTTAGAGAAACTGACGATCGCCACGCCACCCGGTTTCAGCACGCGATGGATTTCGTTAAAAATCGCTTCAGGATACTGGATGTACTGCACAGAGACCGTGTTGAGCACCGCATCAAAAGACTGATCCCCAAACGGCAGCTTCGGCTCCTGGTTTAAGTTCTGCACGAAGTAATGATCAAGCCGTGGGTTGCGCGCCAGTTCTTCGCCGTTCAGTCCATGCCCTTCTACATGAGCAAAGGGTATTTCTGGCAAATGTGACACCCAGCTACTCATCAAGTCCAGGATGCGCGTGTTTGGCTGTAACCGTTCCTGATAAAGATCGGTCAACTGCTGAATAAAGCCTTCGTCAACATGGGTGACAAAGCGTGGCTGTTCGTAAAAGAGGGTGTCGTTTGTATCGTCAAGCTTGGTGCGCTGTTCGGGGCGTAGCAGCATAGCGTCTAAAAGAAGGACAGTTGAAACGTGGGAATGATTATGAAGCTATGTTAACAAGGTCTGCCCCTACCTGAACGATCGCGGGTAAAGTTAGCACCGCTGAACGCTTGAGGCAATTTTTCCTATAGGTCGGGTGTTGTAGCCATTAGTTATGGCTTTACCCAGACAACGATCCGGACGTATCAAAAGGATGCTGATCAATGGAAAAGACACTCCCTTCTGTTTCAGAGTTTAATCGTGCCACGCAGAGTACAACTGCTATCCCATCTCACTGCTAAAGAATTGAAAGACCGCTACCAGCAAGCGCAAGACCATATTGAAGCGCGTCGCTGGCACTTGCTGTACCTTGTGAACCAACAGTGGACAGTGAAGCTGGCAGCAGAGAGCATAGGCTTAAACTACGATTACGCCAAAGAAATCATCCGCCGCTACAACCAGAACGGCGAAGCCGGCATCCAAAACCGCAGTCAGCGCGGCAAACCCTCACCGCGATCGCTCCTAACGCTGACCCAGCAGCAAGAACTACAGCAAGCGCTTTGTAGTGACCCTCCTGAAGGCGGACACTGGACAGGACCGAAAGTTGCCCGCTGGATCGCCGCCAAAACTGGCAAACAGGTCTGGAACCAGCGCGGTTGGGATTATTTGCAGCGCTTAAGACATTAAAAAATCATCTCATTGCTTGAAAACTCTAGCGTAGCCATGCCCGAAGGGCTTTAACCTGCCGCCGCAGGTTGTAAAACCTTTGCCTTTCGGTAGTCCGAGTCGGCGGACTTTGTTGATGTAGTCGCGGTTTTAACCGCCAGACACTTTTCAAACAACCTCTAAGCCAAAAAGCAGAAGCCAAGCGAACCATAGCTCCTCTTTTCCCCTCTGCCCTCTGCCTTTCCCCATAAGCACAGCTCATGAGTAAGTTTACCTAACAAAACTTTACAGATTGCGATCGCGCAACGGATAATAGAGGTGTAACAGCAAGTTACAAAAACCCAATTGTCATTAGACAGAGAGGCAGGTATGGTAGCACTCACCGATCGGCAGCGCTTAACATTAGAAACCGTTGCATTGGCGCACGCTGATGGCGTTAGCGAGTCTGATACCACTATCATTCGTTGTCTAGATTGGGATCGAGAACGCTTTGACATCGAATTTGCGCTCAACAATGGCACCACCTACAACTCATTCCTCATTCGTGGTGAAAAGGTTGCCCTGGTTGATACCTCCCACGAAAAGTTTCGGCAGCTTTATCTCGATACGCTGAAGGGCTTGATTGATCCCGCTACGATTGATTATCTGGTCATCAGCCACACGGAGCCAGATCACAGCGGTTTGGTCGCAGATCTTCTGAAGCTGGCTCCCCATGTGACAGTCGTTGGAGCAAAGGTCGCCATTCAATTTCTGGAAGATCTGGTGCATCAGCCCTTTGAGCGGAAGCTAGTGAAGAACGGCGATCGCCTGGATCTGGGCAATGGGCACCTGCTGGAGTTTGTCTCTGCGCCGAACCTCCACTGGCCCGATACCATCTTTACCTACGACCACAAAACGCAAGTGCTATATACCTGTGATGCGTTTGGGATGCACTATTGCGACGATTCCACTTTTGATGAAGACCTGGAACTGATTGAGTCGGACTATCGTTACTATTACGACTGCTTGATGGGACCCAATGCGCGATCGGTGTTGTCTGCCCTCAAGCGGATGGGGGATCTGCCTGAAGTTGCCACGATCGCGACAGGTCATGGTCCGCTCTTGCAGTACAACCTGGAAGAGTTGGTCGGGCGCTATCGCACCTGGAGCCTGGAGCAAGCAAAAGCTGTGACTACGGTGGCACTCTTTTACGTGTCTGATTACGGTGCGGCAGAGCGTCTGGCACACTCGATCGTTCAGGGCGTGATGAAGACTGGCGTGGCGGTGGAACAGATGGATCTCCGTACCGCAGAACCTCACGAAATCCGAGAGTTGGTCAGCCTTGCGTCGGGTATCGTCATTGCCATGCCGCCTCAGTCCGGTAACTTTGCGTCTGCTGCAAAAGCTGCCTTGGGCACGATTCTGGCGGCAACCCACGCGAAACAATCCTTTGGTCTCTTTGAAAGCGGCGGTGGTGACGATGATTCGGTACATCTGCTGCGGAATAAGCTGCAAGACGTAGGCTTAGCTGAAGCTTTTCCACCCATTTTGGTGAAGGAAGCACCGACCGAGGCGACGTATCAACTGTGTGATGAAGCGGGTACTGACCTGGGGCAATGGCTGACCCGCGATCGCGCCATTAAGCAGATGAAATCGCTGGATGGCGATCTAGACAAAGCGCTGGGTCGCTTAAGTGGTGGACTCTACATCATTACCGCGCAAAAGGGTAAAGCGTCCAGCGCGATGCTTGCCTCCTGGGTGGCTCAGGCAAGCATCGAACCGTTAGGCATCACGATCGCGGTTGCCAAAGATCGGGCGATCGAATCCTTTATGCACGTAGGCGATCGCTTCGTGCTGAACATTCTTGAAGAAGGTAGCTACCAGCCGTTGATGCGGCACTTTTTGAAACGCTTTGCGCCTGGAGCCGATCGGTTTGCTGGGGTCAAAACCTATCCAGCGACCAACGGAGCACCGATTCTGTCAGAGGCTTTGGCATACCTGGAGTGTGAAGTCACGAGCCGGATGGAATGCAGCGACCATTGGATTGTCTATAGCACGATCGATGCGGGTCGTCTGGCAAAGCAAGATGCGCTGACGGCAGTCCATCATCGGAAGGTAGGCAACCATTATTAGAGTTATTTGTTAGTGGTCAGCGGTCAGCGGTCAGCGTTTGGCAATGAGCGTTGACAGTTAGCAGCCAGAATTAACTCTAGGACTTACGCAAAAGAGATCCCCCAACCCCCTTCAAAAGGGGGCTTCTAGGATTCCTCCCTTTTGAAGGGGGGCGAGGGGGGATCAAGGTTTCGAGCTTCAAGTGCGTAAGTCCTAAACTCAAAACTCAAAACTCAAAACTCCCCTTCTGCTCCCCGTGCTCCTCTGCCGTCCCCTCACCCTCCCACCGCTGCTATGTCTTCTCCCAACCCGTTCTTCAAAGCGATCGCCAGTTTCTTTCAACCCTCTGTGCCCTCGCCAGATGTTTTACAGGAACCGGATGTGCAGTCGGCGATCGCGGCTGTAGAGACAGAGGCGGATGAGACGGTTGACGCTGTGCCACCTGTAGAGACTCGACCGCGTGATGTGCAGGTAGCGACGATCGGCGATGGTACAACGGTGCTGCGATCGCGCACCTGGGATCGACTCAAGTTTGAGGTTGAGTACGGTCGGCAAAAAGGCACTACAGCCAATGCCTATCTCATCCAGGCAGACAAAACTGCGCTGCTTGATCCACCAGGCGAATCGTTTACAGACATCTTTCTGACTGCGTTGCAGCAGCAACTGGATCTATCACAGCTTGACTACGTGATTGTCGGGCACGTCAACCCGAACCGAATCGCAACGCTCAAAAAATTGCTCTCACTTGCACCACAGGCAACGCTTATTTGCTCAAAACCAGCGGCAATCTTCTTACGCGCCGCTTGGGCAGACGATGATGCACAAATTAAACCTATTCGTGGTGATGAGGTGCTGGACCTGGGGCAAGGACACGCACTCCAATTTGTGTTTGTGCCGACTCCCCGCTGGCACGATGCCCTTTGCACCTACGACCCTGCCACACGCATTCTGTTTACCGACAAATTCTTTGGCGCACACGTCTGCGATGAGCCAGTGTTGGACGAAAACTGGAAGCAACTTGATGACGATCGCCACTACTATTTCGACTGTCTTCATGCAGCTCAGACCCGTCAGGTTGAGGCAGCGCTGGATAAGTTTGCCACGTTTACCAAAACGAAACTCTATGCGCCGGGGCATGGTTCAATGGTGCGCTATAGCCTCAGTCGCTTGACGTACGACTATCGTGAATGGAGCCAGCAGCAAAAGACGAAGGATTTAGCTGTGGTCGTGCTCTATGCGTCTGCCTATGGCAACACGGCGACGATTGGGCAGGCGATCGCCAAAGGTATTGCCCAAACAGGCGTTCAGGTTGAATGTGTCAACTGCGAGTTTGCCGACCCTGCCGAGATTACGAGCCTGGTTGAGCAATGCGACGGGTTTATGATTGGCTCACCGACGCTGGGTGGACATGCTCCTACTCAAATTCAGACGGCGTTAGGCATCATTCTCTCTACGGCTCCAAGAACATTACTGGCAGGTGTGTTTGGTTCCTATGGTTGGAGCGGTGAGGCAGTTGATCAAATTGCAGAAAAGCTGAAAGACTCTGGGTTCCGACTGGGGTTTGAGACACTGCGGATTAAGTTCAAGCCCACTGAGGAGACGCTTCAGCAATGCGAAGCCATTGGCACAGATTTTGCCCAAAGCCTGCGTAAAGAGAAGCGCATTCGTGCGCCATATCAAAATGCGGCGGATGGACAAACCGATCGCACCGGGCAAGCGGTTGGACGAGTGACTGGTTCGCTCTGTGTACTGACTGCCACGCAGGATGATACCAGGCTGGGTTTACTCACGTCCTGGGTTTCACAAGCCAGCTTTAATCCGCCAGGGCTGACGATCGCGATCGCCAAAGACCAGACTGCCGATCTACTCGCGCACATAGGCGAGCCATTTGTCCTCAACATTCTCAAGCAGGGCAAAAATCTCCGGCGACACTTTCTCAAACCGCCCAGCCTTGGCGAAGATCCGTTTGTGGCGATCGCAACTGACACGGCAACCAACGGCTGTCCAGTGCTTACGGATGCTCTTGCCTACTTAGAATGCACTGTCCAGAACCGTATGGAATGTGGCGACCATTGGCTGCTCTATGCGGTTGTTGATCAAGGTAAGGTCTTGGATGCTTCAGGTGTCACTGCCGTCAACCATCGTAAATCAGCGCTTCAGCATTAAGGGCAATGGGGCGCTATGTTGCAACTAGCACTTGAAACACCGCTGCCCACCTAAAAGGGTGACGCTAATTTGCCTCTGACAGCGCATATTAGACCGTAGTAGCTCACACCTTATTAACGTATGTGAACGGTTTTCGTCTCAGGATTGAATCAAAGCTGGCTCTTAAAGCGCTTAGGCATTTCATACTTGGGCATTGCATCAAGCGTTTCCGGATGGTGTATCAAATCCCACTGATCGTCGAACTGTACGGGCATAGTGTTGGCTGAGTCAAGCCTGCAAGCATGGTAAACTTTCTGCCCCAATGGCATCTCCTTACAAACGGTTGAGCTGACTTAACTCTCGTTTAGAGCGGCGATCGAGGCTTTTAAGTTGTCTCTGCTACTGGTTCTTTACACGGTGTAGATGAAGAAGCAAACTATTTGACCGCGTTCTCACCCAAACTACCCATCCGGTGGACAATCGCATGATGTGCTACGACAGTGACTCACTTTATGCTGCTAGTAGTGATGTTCAGACGCTTAAAATGACCTGGAAAATTGGACAAAAAGTAGCCTGCGATCGTTATAAAAAACAAGCCGCAGACTGCTACATCCACACGATTGATCTCCGTGAAAGTGTTACTATTTTTTGCCCAATGACAAACACCATTGTTTGTGGTCAGCGTCAAAATCTGGAGCGCTTAGGCTGGCGCGTCGTCCTGTAGTTCTACAGTTTGGTGTTTCAACTGACGGTTGATTGCTCCTTTAACACGGTCGCTCGCTGCTGAATTTCGGCGATCGCAAAAACAGCTTGAAAGGGTAAACCAACCGTTTGGTACAGTTCAGCACCACCCTGCTGGCGATCGACCAGCGAAAGCACACCATTTACCTGGTAGCCTGCTTGCTGCAAGCGTTCCACAGCTTTGAGTGCCGACTGACCAGTGGTGACAACATCTTCTAGTACGGTAATAGCACTACCCTCTGGTAAGGCAGGACCTTCAATGTAAGCGCGAGTACCATGTCCTTTGGCTTCTTTGCGGATGATGAGGGCAGGCAGCGAACGTCCCTCATAGGCTGCTACCACGCTCACAGCAGTCACCATGGGGTCAGCTCCTAGCGTCAACCCCGCTACAGCTTGCGTGCCTTCGGGCAGTAGCGGCAGCAACAAACGACCCACTGCCAAGCCGCCCTGGGGATGAAGTGTAATTTGTTTGCCGTTAATGTAATAGGTAGCCCGTTGACCGGATGTGAGTAAAAAGTCTCCTTCTTGATAAGCAACCCGACAGAATAAGTCCAAAAGTTGCTGGCGCAAGGTAATTAAATCAACCGTAGCAATTGACTTCGCCATATCCGTGAACGATCGATCATTTTTAGTCATAGATTTGCGTAAACTCAGTAGAATTGATGCAGACTAGAGCGTAAGTTTGGGTAGACTGCAATCAATGGATTAGCAAGCGCAGTGACAGTAATCGGGTACAAAGCATCTGAGCCAAACCTTGAGTCACTGACTGCTTTTGAGTCGGCAGCTAATGATGAGCCAGCCAAGCTTGATCTTAGTCTTGAACACAAACATCCACAGATCAAACTATTGAGGAGTGATTTTATGGGCATCAGCTACAAGGGTACAATTATTGGACTCGCAGTGATCGCACTTTCCACTGTTAGTGCCTCTGCCGTAAGTGCTCAACAAAACTTTGACCTTCCTACGACTGGGGTGCCCAACAACATTCCCGACCAACTCGACAAGGTACAGTTTTCTAACGATCGCGACTATTTCCGCAACCGCTCCCTTCCCAGACAGGTGAGCTACATCTTTGGTCCTGGTATTCTCATCCGCAATTCTTTTCCAGAAAATGAAATTGCTCGTGATGGCAAGGCAATTTTTGAATTCTATCAGGATATGCTGGCGCGTCAGATGTCAAGCCGTTCTGTGATTCGTACGCCTGACCTGCCAAACCAGTTCAACCTCTCCATTCGGGAACTGCCTGTCGAAACCGCACTGCCGCCAACGACGACTCTTTCTCCCATCGACTCTACACCGCCAAGACCCACGCCTTTGCCAGCAAGACCTCAAGTACCTGCACTCTGGTAGGCTAACGGCACTAGAACCGCGATCGTAGATGGCACTTACGCAAAGATCCCCGACTTCTGCAATGGACTGGGCTGTCACCGCTGAGTATTAGTGAGAAGTCGGGGATCTGCAGACCCTCTGCGTCAGTCCCAGTCTAGTGAAGAACTAGAAGAGAAGTGAGGTAAAAACACTTTTTACCTCACTTTTTAGTCTGTTTAAAGTGGCTTTCGCTCACCCAATCCAGGGTGCAGGGGTCGAACCTGCCTGGGGCGAATTATGAGTTCGCTGCCTAAACCGCTCGGCCAACCCTGGGTGCCCCTATTGTACCTTGCTTTTTTTGACTTGCTTCTGCCCCTTCTGATTAACGTTTCGGACATTAAACGGCTTGACAAAAATGGCAGAGGCGTTTAACTCACCTCCAAAATTCTACTGCCGCAATCCTCGTTTAAAAATTTTATGCTACATCGTGAGCGTCTGTGTCTAGAATTAAAGCGATCGCCCTTCATGCATTCGCAAGCGCTCTTACCCTTAGTTCATTGCTCTCAGCCACCTAATACCATCCCATGAAACTGAATTCTACCGTAGCACTGACCCTGATTTTGTTGGTGTCGATGGTCGCCGCCGGATTGGTCAGCGCGTCGTGGGGCACCGCGCTAGGGCGAGAAGCGCTCAAAGGCATTACGCAGCCAGATACTCGCCCTACAAATAACAAGGCAGGGGCGCAAACTGGTAAGGTACGGCGGGAGGGACTGGCTGTTTTGTCAGAGACAACAATGATTACTAACGTCAAAGCTCGCATGAACGGCAATGCGGTAAAAGAGGTCAAAGTTAGCCCACCCGCCGCGCCTGTCGCCAAAAACGTGAACGCTCAAAGTGCCGAAAAGCCGTCGTTTCCTTTAAGGGCAAGCAGTCAGGCAGTCGTACTAGAAGTCAAATCGGCACGGCAGCAGGGAGAGTTTTTAGTGTTGGCGGTTAACCTTCGCAATGGTAGTCAGCAGCCTGTCCGGTTTGTCTACGATGCGTTGACGATCACTGATGAGGAAGGGCGAACGCTCAAAGCGACGACTGATGGCTTGCCTGCGGAACTGCCAGCGTCTAGCGAAGCCTTCCCCGGCACGATTAGCATTCCGGCTGCGTCGCTCGAAGGGGTCAAGAACGTCGCTCTTTCTCTCAGCAGTTATCCTGACAAGCAGCTTCAGCTTCAGCTGCCGAATGTCCCTGTTGCTCAGTAGAAGTTTCTCGCTCCGTGCCCCTCTAGGAGAGATCCTTCGACCGTGCTACACATGATAGGCTGCGTGCCCCTTAGCTTTGTCGTTCATTGTTTCGTTATCCCGATCGGGTTGCTTGCTTCCTCTACAACTCCTTTCACCGGGTCAGACATACTGGCGCGTCTTTCATCCGTGCTGCTGCTGATCGGCATCAATGCGTTCTTTGTAGCGGCTGAGTTTTCAATGGTTTCTGTGCGTCGATCGCGCATCAATCAATTGGTCGATGCTGGTGATCTTCAGGCACGCACTGTGCAGAACCTCCAGCAAAGTGTTGAACGTCTGCTATCGACGACACAACTGGGCATCACGCTATCAAGTTTGGCGCTGGGCTGGATTGGCGAGACGGCACTGTCAGGTTTGGTCGCTAACGGGTTGAGCCAGTTACCGCTCGCAGACAACAATCGGCAAGTACTCACCCATTCCGTTGCCATTCCCATCACTTTTTTGTTGTTGGCTTACTTGCAAATTGTGCTGGGTGAGCTGTGCCCCAAGGCGGTAGCGCTGCTTTATTCAGAGCAACTGGCGCGGTTTCTTGCGGCTCCTAGTTTGGCGATCGCCCGTATTTTTCACCCTTTTATCTGGGTTCTGAACCAATCGACTCGGCTGCTATTACGGCTGGGCGGCGTTGAGTATACCGGACAAGGCTGGTCAAATCAGGTGACACCGGAAGAACTTCAGCTCATCATTGCCACATCCAGCGAGTCTACAGGGTTAGAAGCAGAAGAGCGGCAGTTGTTGAGCAATGTTTTTGAGTTTGGTGATGTGTCAGCGAGCGAAGTCATGGTGCCGCGTACCAGCATCGCTGCCATTGCTTACGATGCTACGTTCAAAATGTTTTTAGAAGCCGTTGCGGAGTCGGGGCACTCGCGGTATCCCGTTGTGGGTGAGTCATTGGACGATGTGCGCGGCTTGCTTCATTTGCGGGAGTTAGCGGCTCCACTGGCGCAGGGAACACTCAACCTGGATAGCCCGATTCGAGAGTGGCTGCGTCCGGCTCGGTTTGTACCAGAATATATGTTGCTCAGTGAACTGTTGCCACTGATGCAGCGATCGCGCCAGCCCATGGTGATGGTCGTCGACGAATACGGTGGCACCGCTGGTTTAGTCACGATCGAAGACCTGATTGCCGAAATTTTAGGCGATGCGGCTGAACTAGATAGTGACGACACGGCTAGCATTCAGACTTTAAATGAACAAACGTTCTTAGTGCAGGCGCAAATCAATCTGGAAGAAGTCAATGAGACGCTGAATCTAGCGCTGCCCTTAGCGGATGATTATCAGACCCTCGGTGGCTTTCTTCTGTTTCAGTTCCAGAAGATCCCTCAGCTTGGCGAAAGCTTGCGTTACAGCGAGGCTGAGTTCACCGTTATTTCGGCTGAAGGTCCCCGTTTACACCAAATCCAAATTCATCGGCTGGGAGTGGTTGAGACTAATTTGAATGACTTTGACCTGTCTGAAGCAGATGATAACGCGATCGCTCATGAGATCTCTTTAGACGCACAACCTGACGAAACGGATTCCTCGATGTTTCGCTAAGTCTTCCTGTCTCCCGCCAGCTTCCGCGCTACTGTTTGGTCAAAGGCAGTATAAAACCCGCTACTTGCTGTGAGGGAGAGCGTAAAAGTCTCTACCAGCACCCAACGCAAAGCGGAGCGAATGGCTGACCGTCTTGTTACACTGGGTCGCAAAAACGATGACTGATAGGAACGCTAAACCGCTCGCCAGTCCAAAAAGTCCCCGGTAGCCCACTTGTTCAGCAAAAAAGCCCAGCACTGGCCCCGCGATCGCAATACCTAGATCAAACCCACCAACACAAAGCGAAAAGACTCGTCCACGTTCGTGCGCCTCTGAGCGATCGGCAACCAGCGCAATCATCAGTGGCAAAAAGATACCGATCCCTGCTCCTTCCAGTAACCCAGCCAGCAGAAAGACCTCCGTGCTGCGGGCAGACCAAAGCATCAGCATCGTCACAGCATAAAGCAGCAGACCCAGCGTAATAAACCGCCCTCGCCCATAGTAGTCAGAGGCGCGCCCTGTTAAGAGCCGGACGCTAAAACTTGCGACGGCTGCTGCTGTATAAAACAGTCCAGCATTAAGGTTGACCCCAGCTTCTTGAATAAACAGCGGCACAAACGTACTCAAAACGCCAAACGCCAGCCCTACCAGCAGTAACGTCAGCGTGGGCGTTCGTAGTCGTGGACTCAGCAGCAAGCGCCAAAAGTTGACTTTACTGGTGTCTGTCACTGCTTCGACAACGGGTACAGGCGCTTGAATCCATAAAGCACCGACTAACCCGACCAACCCCAGCCCAGCCGAGAGCAAAAAGAGCGGCGTATAGCCTGCCCACTCTTGCAAAAAGCCACCGATCGCGGGTCCAATGGCTACCCCAATAGGGTTTACCAGGCTCATGTAGCCAATGACCTCACCCCGGTTTGACGGCGGTGATAAATCTACAACCAGCGTACTGTAAGCAGTCGTAAAAGCGGCAATGCTGAGTCCATGAAAGGCTCGAATCGCAATCAGCAGCGGCAACGATTGAGTCAACAGGTAGCCCAGCGGTGCGATCGCCGCCGCCGCTAAACCAATCAACAGCACCACCTGACGACCCCGACGATCGGCTAGTTGTCCCACCCAGGGACGAAACAACAGCAACCCAAACGCAAATGCACCCATCACTACACCAATTTGGGACTTCGTGCCGCCGACATCACGAATGTAGAGTGGTAGAGTCGGCAGTAACGCCGCCAGACTCGCCCAAAATAGTAGCCCAACGGCGAACAAGACCAACAAGTTGCGCCGGATGGCTGGTGCTAGTGTGCTAAAGACTTTCAAGATGGTTGTCCTCTATTGAATGAACTCCCCCCAGCATTGGCGAGGTGTTACCATCTGCCAGTTGTTGCCAAGCCAAATGTCGCCGCGCCACCTTTGAAGGCAACACTAAGCCAGATGGCGAAACTAAACCCCTCCTTTTCTATGATGAAGAGTTCTTAACAAGATGGCTACGCACGGCAAGCGTGCGATCGTTAAAGGCGGCTGTTTGGAGGACACGTAATACCAAATCAAATTGCAAAGGCTACAGCTCTTTTACCCTCATCCCCAGCCCTTCTCCCCAAGGAGAAGGGAGCGAAAGGCAAGGGAAGTTGCCTTTGGGGAGAGGGATTGAGGGTGAGGGCGGCTTGGTTGTTTGATCTGTAGCGCCTATTTTTGGATTTGGTATAACTTAGCCAAGAGGATGACTTAACGTTAGCGCTGCCTTTGCAGACATCGTTCACAGAACAAGTCAAACAAAAAGCAATAGGGGCACATTTTCATGCACCCCTATCCCAAAAATACTTATTAAGGCTCCCCGCAACGCCGTCTTACCTCAGTTTTTGACCTGGTTATAACACCAGGTGGGTACCAATGTGCTATTGCTTAAAGTTTCCGGGTACAAGCCCGGTATACTGCTGCCCAGCGGTCGGTTCCCATGTTCAAAAGGAATAGATCAAAAAACGTTATTGGCAGTCACCAACGTTGCAGAAGAACCTTCCATTATTTTAACGGCTAAAACGGCAAACTGCCCATATCCCCCGATCGCGGTGCTAACTTTTGCGCTCAAAATGGCGTTGCTACAGACTCAAACAACGATACAGAAGCTGTTCTACCTTCTAAGATTAATCTGTCACCCTTGCACACAAGCCTGCTCCTGCTGCCATCAAAACGGCCGCGATCGCAAACGACGTGTTGATAGTGTCCTTAAGCAAGAGTGCTGAAACAGCCGCGCCAGCAAAAGGCGACAAAGCAAAGTAGGCACCTGCACGGGGGGCACCGAGATAACGCAATGCCATGACAAAGCAAACCAGGGTCAGCCCACTGGTAAGAAAGCCAACGCCTAAAACGCTACACAGGATCGGTAGCGCTGGTAGTGGTTGCCCCCATAACAGGGCGATCGCCACATTCACGCCTCCAGCAAGACCCGCTTTCAGCATGGCGACCTGGATGGGATCTTTCGTCGCGACTTTGCTAGTGAAATTGCTATCCAGCGCCCAGTGAAAGCAGGTGCCCAGAATCAGCAGTGCGCCCCAAGTCATCCCGACTCCTGACTGATCGGCACGAGCCAGCACAATGCCTCCCGCCACGATCGCCAGGATGCCGAGAAAAACCTGCCACTGCCAGCGCTCCCCAAACAACGTCCATGCCAGCAGTGCTGTAAAGACACACTCAAAGTTCAGCAGTAAAGAGGCTGCTGCTGCCGTTGTCTGCACTAAGCCAAACGTTAGCAACACAGGTGCAATGACACCACCGGTTAAGATCGATGCTGCCAGCCAACCCAAATCGCGCTGCTGCAAACGATCGGGCATGACAGCCTGCTTACGAAGGAGGTAATTGCGAACCACATAAATGGGCAACAGCCCTAACCCGCCGCCCAAAAAAAGCAGACCTGCCAGCATCCACGGCTGTACGTCGTTGAGAAACAGCTTTGTCAGAGGCGTGGTGCCACCAAATAAAAGTGCTGTAGCAATGCCAAAGCCAATACCTGGCAAAAACGCCTGAACTTTTGATTGGGTCACAGATGTACTTAAGCAGGCAACACCAGAAAGGATACCTCGATCGCACCATAGAATGTCTTTAGGCTGCGATCGCCCTGTTCATTCACACCATGCCCCTGCCCGGAGTAGAGGCGCGAAAGACGGTAGCGATGATAGTTGCCTATTAAGGCAGGCAAGGTGATGTAGTGTACTTCGTCGCCCTTAAACAAGGCTCGATCGAGGTCAGGCAGACTATACCAGGGACATTTCATCAACTCATGGTGAGCATTGTGGTAGCCAAAGTTCAGCAAGAGCAAATTGAGCCACCGATAGCGCAAGGACACCACGTTTGAAAAGGTATTTGCCTGTTCGTGGGCACGATCGCGCTTCGGGATCTCGCTGCCGACGGGAAACACCTCATAGGTATGCTGAAACGCATCGACAAATCGCAGTACGGTCAGCATCCCGATATAGGCAAAAAAGTAGAGCAATAGCGCTTTTGGTGACACGATCGCCAATAGTGTGAACAGTCCACTCCGGATCAGCAAAGTGAGGATATTCCGCCAGCGCTCATCTTGACGCTCCTCGTCCCAAAACGGTGCCACGATCGAGCGGAGACGAAGCAAAAATGCCAGTGCGGGAAAGTAGAGCCACTCCAGCGTCAGCAGTAGCGATCGTACGGGCGCAGGCATTGCCTCCAAAAACGTCACCAGGTCAAAGCGGCAAAAATCAACTCGATTAACATGGTGGGCAATATGCAGCCGCGCCAAGTCCTCAAAACGGGCATAGCAACCGCCATTGAGCCAGAGCATCAGGTTGCCAAACGCCACATTCCACGCTTTGCTTTCAAAAATAGCGCTGTGCATAAAATCGTGCGCCAGATATGCCGAACAAAGCAGGCTGTGAGTCAAAAAGACTACTCCTAGCGCATTGAGCCAGCCGTTTGGCAGTAGCAACAGCGCCATGCCGCCCACATAGCCCATCAGCGTGTAAGCGATCGCCAGCGTATTCCATAGCGGCTTTTTTTGATGCAAATAGCGGTTAACGTCGATCGCGGCAGTAGTCATAACGTCTAGGAACCCCTGATTTTTCTGATGTTTCGACAAATATAAACACTGTGAGAGCAGCGTATCCAAGTTATCTGAAGGCTTGATTCATGGCAGTCCAAGCGATCGCACGCCAACTATTGATAAGTGTTGGGTGCATCCCAGTGTTGCAAATTTGCCCTTATCCCCCACTTTTCCCGCTCTGGGAGAAGGGGAGCCAAGGCAAAGATCCTCTCCCAGTCTGGCAGCGGGCTTAGAGCCTTACGGCATCAACGAAAAGGGTGGGGACTACAAAAGTGGGATGCACTCTAAGCGTTCGCTGATCAATCCCTTATCTTAACTAACTAGATTCAAGCTGTCTGTAGAGCCTGTAACCAGAATCGAAGCATCATTCTTTATGCAAAGTAAGATAACAGTTGGTTTTGATCTTAAAGTCATTTCAGGCAGACTTAATCTGTGCAACCTTAAAAACGAAGATGGCTTCTCCCCTCGATCGCCCGATTATTTTTGAGTTGGTTGTTCGCTCGACGCATCCAGCCATTCTGGAAGGGTTAGACGTTTGGTTGCGTTTGGGGCTGCTGTCCGATGAAACGGTGCGGCAGCTTTGCGAGGACCATCTCACCTGTCTTTTGCCTGAGTCGGTTGCAGTGCGATCGAACGACAAGGCGTTGGTCATAGCCAATGACTTCGCGACGGAAGCAGTGCCTGATCCAGTGGGGGCAAGTGCGGTCAAGCGATCGCCCAATGTGGTCGCACGCAGCATCCAGTCGTTTATGGCAGAGGTCAGCGTCATTTGGCTGCTGTTCCTGGGCGTTTTCATGGTGGTGGTGTCATCAGGAGTGCTGGCAGCAACCCAGTGGCGCAACTTCTCTCCAGTCGCACAATACGGGCTTTTGTTTGCCTATACGCTGGCTTTTTGGGCAGCGAGTATTTGGACAGGGCGACAACCCAATCTGCGTTTGACCGCACGGATGCTCCAAATCGCGACGCTGCTAATCATTCCAGTCAACTTTTGGACGATGGACGGGTTCCGCTTGTGGCAAAGCGGTTTGGGCTGGGTGATGGCAGCGATCGCGGCGTTGGTGCTAACAGTCATTACGGTGCAACTGCTGCGATCGGACGGAGAAAGCCAAACTTCGGACTCTGGGCTTCGAGGCTGGCTACCGTTGGGGGTCGCGATCGCGCTCAGTTGGTTGCATTGGGGCTGGGGGTGGACAGGTTTTCCGCTTGTAGCGACCTATGGGGGGACGATCGGGTCAACGATCGCGCTGGTTTATCAAGAGCGGGAGGTAGGAGGCAGACTTCGACGTGAGCGCTCAGCCGAACGTGAGCGGGACTTAGAGCCAGCAGCAAGATCTGACAGTTCTCTATCTGACAGTTCTGATAGTAGAGAAACTCAAACACCGGAAGAACTGGAGTCCTTAAACACTCCATCACCCCTTCACTCTTCCACTCTTTCCCCTTCCCCCTTCCTCACCCTTTCCACCATCACGATCGCGATCGCCACGCTGCTACTGCTGGGTCGTGCCGTTTTTGCAGCAGGAGTGCCAATCGACCGTTTGGGATTGGCGATCGGCATTTGTGGCTGGTTACTGTGCTGGCTGGGGCGAAGGGATACGAGTCGCCTTGGCTGGCAACGCGGTGGCACCGGACTACTGCTAGCAGGCTGGTTGATCGCAGTGACCGTGACACCACCGTGGCAGGCGATCGCGATTAGTGGTTTGAGCCTATGGCTACTGGGCGATCGACTCTGGCGATCGGGGCAGGTGCAATATCTGACCGCAGGATGGCTAGTGGGACTGCAAACTGTTTGGCTGCTGTGGCGCGTTATTGCACCTGACTGGCAGCAGCGCCTCATTGCCACAAGCGTCCGTTTCGCTGGATCAGAGGCGATGCCGAGCGCACTAATGGGTCTAGGTTTTTTCCCCTATCTAGTGCTAACCGTTTGGCTAGCGTTTCGGCTCCGTCGCTGGCAACAACCCGCTTTAGCACAACAGGCAGAACTGCTGGCGTTGATCTTGGGTGTTGCTCTAGCAGCAGTGAGTTTTGGCAATGGACTGACTCGATCGTGCAACTTAGCGCTATCGACCCTCACGCTCATCACCGCTGTGCGAGGACGCACCCGTCCTGCATTACCCCTGGTTTACTTGACCCATGCTACTGGTGTGGCAGCGATCGCCGCTCTTATGCACGTCTGCTTCCCAAACCTGAGTCTGAATCTCTGGGCAGGTCTGTTGCTCATTGGCATGGTTGTGGAATGGGGGTTTAGCGCTATCCTGCCATCGCCACCTGCCACTCGACACCTGACGACCGATGCTCCCTCCACGATGCCGCAGCCCCTTACCGCCGTGCAGATCTGGCAGCAAAGCACATGGCACCTGGGACTTATATTTTCAGTTAGCAGCTACCTGCTGTTGCGAGATGCCTTCTTGCCCGATGGCATGACGGGGGGACTAATGTGGCTAATCACGCCGATCACGCTGACTGTACTGGGTAGCCGCAGAGGGTTAGCACAGCGGCGGCTTGCAAGCAGGTTTAGCGTTATGGCACTCTTTCTGGTGCAGGTGCTTCTGTTTGATTCGGCTCCAGAACGGCTGATTGGTCTGGGAACAGCAACCGTGCTGCTGTTGATCAACACGTATCAACTACGGCAGTTGACGGTGGCAGTGATTACCGTTGGCTTTGGGTTAGCGTTTGCTGCCGTTGCGATCGATGAAGCACTAACGGATCAGCTTACGGTTGAGTTAAGCGTCAACCTGCTGGCGATCGCCGTTCTCCTCCTCTGGCTTTTGTGGGGTTGGTTGCAGCGCCGCACAACCGTCCTGGCAACCCTTTATCGCAAGGCAACTGACCGATGGGCGATCGCGGTGACAGTGGCAACCTTGCTCCTGCTCACGCTCTGCCATTTGGTCATTTACGGCGGGCTGGAAGAACCTGATTGGCAATACTTGTCTGTAGCGGTGCTGCTGCTAGGGGCAACAGGCTACCGCACCTGGAGGCAACCTCAGAATGCTGGCTTCTACGCGATCGCCTGGAGCCTAGAGCTTGTGATTACAGGTAGCTTGGCGCTCACTGGGAAAGCCCTGGATGCTGTCGCGATCGCAAACCTCGCACTGGGACTAGGAACGCAACTGCTGGGGGATTGGTGGCTCGTTCACCGAGGCATTCCAGGGGCAGCAATTCAGCCGTTCGCGATCGGCAACCAGCCCTCCGCTGCTTCCACTCCTTCACCCCTCACCCCCTTACCCCCTCACCCCTCACCCCTCCACCCCTTCACCCCTTCACCCCCTCACCCCTTCGCCTTTTTCTAGCTGGCACGTCATCCCCCTCCTCTATGCGTTCTTTGGTTTGCTGATCCAACACCGCTCTTTCACTGCTACAACGGGGCTTTTCACTCTGGCAGCCGCATTGGTGGGCATTGGTGTGGGGCGACGACAACCCTTCAGACCATTGGTGTATCTATCGCTATTGGTTAGTTCGATCGCGGCATATGAATTGCTCGTTTACCAGCTTTTGCAGGCAGAGGGCGGCAGGGCTGGCGACGGCATTGTGTTGCTTGCAGGTCTAGCCGCCGCGATCGCGATCGCCAATCGGCTGCTGCAACGGTGGCTCATCCCCTACCTCCGGCTATCGGCTCAAGAAGTCGCGGCGATCGCGCATTTGCATTGGGGTTTTGGCAGTGCGCTTCTGCCCGCAGCCATTGCCAGTGCGCTCAGTGCTTCTGGTGTATGGCTGTGGCTTAGCGTTGCAGCGACATTGGCAGCGTATGCACTGGTCATGGGTAATGAGCAGTGGCAGGGGGAGAGGGGAGAGAAGAGACAGGAGAACGGTATTGAATCCATGCGTGAAGCAAGCGTTGATGAAGCAGGAAGCCCCCTTCACTCCTTCACTCCTTCACCCCATCACCCTTCTACTCCCTCACCCTTTCATCCCTCACTCCTCACCTGGACTTACGCAGGCATTTTCGAGGCAATCGCCACCTTCACTTACCTGCTTTATCAGTTGTTGCCGGAGTCGGTGCTGCTGCTGTCGTGGGGAGGGGCGATCGCGTCGGTTGTAGCGTTCGGGCTGTACCAGCTTCCGTGGCAACGTTGGGGCTGGCAACGCAAACCGTGGCGACGATCGATGGCGCTTTTGCCTACTGCTGTGTCGCTCTTGACGGCTGGAACGATTACCATTCAGGGTTTGTTGCTTGCCGCCGCGTTTTACGCCTGGTTGGCAAAAGCAACGCGACAGGTGCGCTTGAGCTACCTTAGTGTGCTGCTGGCTGACTGGGCAATTTTGCGCTGGCTGAATCAGACTGGCACAACAGAGGCGCTCTGGTACGCAGCCTTATTCAGCGCTTCATTGCTGTACTTGACGCAGATTGATCCAGCGTTGCGATCGCCGAACGATCGCGACAGACGACATTTGCTCCGGAGTTTGGCAACGGCGCTGGTTTGCCTGACAGCGTTTTATCAGGCAGAAGTGGGCATTGCAGGTGCGCCAATGCTCTTACCAGGCATTCTCAGCAGTGCGATCGCGCTTGGGTTTATTTTGGCTGGTTTGCGACTCCGCATCCGGGCGTTTCTCTTCGTCGGCACGGCTGTTTTTATGATCCAGGTGCTCCGACAAGTCGCACGGTTTGCCAGCGAATCGTTGCCGTTATGGTCAATGGGCATCGTTCTAGGCATTGCGTTTATCTGGATCGCTGCCACGTTTGAAGCCCGCCGCTCCCAAATTTCGACCTTGATGAACTATTGGTCGACAGAACTAGAAGCCTGGGACTGACCTAGAAAAAGGATGAGGGCTGAGGGCTGAAGGGTGAGGGATGAATCGAAGTCCTTGCTCAAAGGACGTTTCAAGGTTTATGTCTGTCCTCATATTCTCTTCGATCGCTATGGTGAATGCTGTTAGAAGCGCGTGCTAGAGTGACAGCCCTAGCTTGATGCCCAGTGCCGTATGTACAACCAGCAAGCCGATCGCCACGGTGCCCAGATAGGCATGAAGCATCCGCAAGCCAGACTTGTCGCTCCAAAAACCAGCCAGCGAGAGGCTGCTATTGGTTGCCAGGAGAGCGATCGCTGCCGTGCCTGTCCAAAAATGTGGGCTTTCGAGAATGGGCTTTTGCTGCATGACTAGCGACAACACGCCGCCTGTGTAGCCTAACGCCAGAAACAAAAACATCAGGGGCGCTAGTTTGCGATGGTCGGCACGATTTTTGGCAGCGACCTCTTTGTCGGCAGCAAGTCGTCCACGCCACCCTGCATAGGCTACATAGCTGCCCATAACAAAGATGACAATGCCCATCATGGCGGGGTGTCCCCACTGGGTGATGGGTGCTGGAATGCCCAGACTACGAAACCAGGCTGCGATCGGCTCTAGCAGTTCACTTAGACTTGTCATGGTTCTCACTCTTCCGCTGTATTGAACGATCGGTATGCAGGTTTAGATTATTTTACATTTCGACCGAACATTACAGTTTGGCTGACCTTTAACTGACCACGATCGCTGTCATGATGCTCCAGCGATCGCATTCAAAGCCCTCTATAGTAACTAGTGATTGGAATAGAATGCCGTTACAGATGTGACTAATCATTTGCGTCGCAACGGCTTCATCAGGTATCCTCACACCATCCAGACTGACGGGGAAGCAATGCGATTTTGGCGACGGCTCACTCACTTACTACAGAAGACTTTCAGCGATGAGAGCTTTTCAAAGACGCTACAAAGCTTTGAAGGGTTTATCTCAAAAGTGCTGTCGATCGCCATGATCTTTGTGATCCTGCTGACAGTTTACGATCTCCTGCTTTTTCTGGTGACAGATGTTTTTACGACTGAACCATACGGTCGCTTTAGCACGGCACTTTTCACCATTTTTGGTTTATTTCTCAACGTTCTCATTGCGCTGGAGATTCTCGAAAACATTACCGCCTACCTGAAACACCATGTCATTCAGGTAGAGTTGGTGATTGCGACATCGCTGGTGGCAGTCTCTCGAAAAATCATTATCCTGGATCTGGAGAAGCTCGCTGGTTTTGACGTGATCGCGCTGGGATTTACTGTGTTATCGCTGGCAATCAGCTATTGGCTGGTGCGTGGCGTACATCGCCGTTCACGACATCCGGATGATGATGATTGAGAGAGCGGCGATGGGTCTGGAGTGTAGGGTAGAAGATGTATGACGTTGGTGATGGCGTATGACTCAGTTTTTTCAATTCGAAGCCGATTTTGTGTCATCGCTCCGCTGTGTGCCAATGCAGGTGCGCCTTAAGCTCGATACCTGCGGTGTGAAGCTTAAACTGGCACAGTGGCATCAATTTAATCAGGACGATCGCCGATCGCTCGTTGCTTTACCCTGCAACACGGAAGCCGACGTGCAAGCCTATCGCCATTTTTTGCAAGAGTTGATTCAAGAGCGTACGGGTACAACAGCAACTGACCTGGCGATCGATCCTGCACCTGCGTGGTTAGATGAGTCTACAATTCCAACCAGCGTGCAAGAAAAAGCTCAGGAAAGTGGTGCCGCGATCGCGATCGACCAATGGGCAACCCTTGCGCCTGCCCAACGCTTTGCCCTCATTAAGCTCAGTCGCTCTAGCCACGAAAACGCTAACTTTCTACCAGCGCTCAAAGAGTTTCATCTAGTGTAAGTGGCGATGAAGACCTCCCCTGGAAACCCTACTGTAGAGTTGTTGCAGTGGTCAGGCACTAGTGTCCGGGACACCGACATTGCTACGCATCGGCAGGAGGTGCAGTCGTTTCCCGTTTTTTTAAGCAGATCAACTCGTCGGCTACGTTCTTTGCTATGTGTCGCCACAGAGTTTAGACATCGGGATCAAAGGTGCTGCAGGGGTTTTATTCCCAGCCAGCTTTCGACCTGAGCGCTCAAGCCGAAGGGGGTTTTACCCCTGCATCCTGTCCTAACCAGTATGACTACAGCTATAAAGAAAGCCCCGAAGTTTCCTTCAGGGCTTACTACTGTCATGGAAGACGGGTGTTAATCCGTGCGCTTGTCCTTAAGCATTAACCTTTGGCTCTGCAAGACTGGTTGCTGCATACGCCTTCTCCAAACGCATCACCCGTTTTGCCTGTGCAGACAACGCATTAACATCAAGCCAGTTGACCAGCAAGGCATCGGTGGAAAATAAGCCGCCACCATTCGCGGCGAAGAAGAGGAAGCAAGCCGCATAAACGGCTGAAAGTTCTAGATAGGGAATGCTAAGACCAGCCACCAGGATGTGGTGATACATGGCTACACACATGGTTGCAAACAGACCCAGTGCCGCAGGACGAGTGAGTAACCCAAGCGCCAGCAAGGGAGCACCAATCAACTCAGTTAACGCCGCGACGTAGCTAAAGAAAATGGGGAACGGTAAGCCAATGACCTGAACGTATGCCTGGGAGAAGCTCTCAATATTAGAGAGTTTGTCTAAACCGTTATGAACGATCATAACGCCCACGATGACGCGGAGCAGTGCAAAAGATGCTTGTGACAGGCGGTTGGCGTTCACGTTGGGCTTGAGAACAGCAGCCAGCAGCGATTGATTCGGCATGATTTGGTTTCCGTGATAATTGCGTATGAGTGAATTTGCGATACATATATTAATAAATTTAACGCATTTCATTAAGTTTTGCTAATGTATAGACGCGATCGCGCAGATGATTCTCATAATCTGGCGCGATCGGGCAACTAAGCGTTTGATGGGTTTCTCATGGCTACCCACCCGCTATAAAAATTTGAAAAAAATAGTGGCATTGCGATCGCTAACTGCATTGGCAGGCTTAGCGATCGACAATTTATAGCCGTAGCCATACTAGTTATACCAATTCTCTAAAGACCAGCTACAGATAGTGCCTCTAAAATAGAGTGCCATCCGACAAGGGAAGCAATGACTTCCTTAGTCATCACTTCTAACCTCGCTCGCATCAACAACCGCAACGCATCGAGGTTCTTCGGCAACTGCCAGCGCAACCCTAATTTGAAATGCTGCCACACACGCTCAATGGGATTCGTTTCTGGTGAGTGGGACGGTTGAAACAGCAAGATGATATTGGGCGGAATCTGCAAGCGTTTGGCGCGGTGTGCCCCCGCTTGATCGACTTGCATGATCACAATGCTGTCCTTGTAGCGCTCACTCACTAAGTTCAAGAACACTTGGAAGCAATCGCTGTTGAGATGAGTGAACTCATAGAAGAAGTGCTCGCCCGTGCTCGGTTCCACCACCCCATACAGATAGGTGGCCTTGAACTGCCACTGCACCTTACCTTTGGGCTTGATGCCTTTGGCCGTGATCTTGCGCCCACTGATAGTTTTGAGCCCAAGGCGCGTCTCATCCTGGCAGAAGAAGCGTACTTGTCCGCTCAGTCCCAGCACGGCTACGGCATACCAAGCCAGCATCGCCAGGTTCTCAGCGAGTTTTTTTATATGCCTCTACTTTGACCGCTGTGGTCTCTGTACTCACGGGTCTAGCAACTTTAGGCGCGGCTTTGAGGCGGTAATGCACCAACTGATGCACCGTTTTATAAGGGGCAGTGATGCCGAGTTGCGTCTCTAGCCACTGGCAAATCTCGCCGTAGCTGTTGAAGCCCTCATTTTGGTGCAACCGTTGGTTGAGCGCCGCCTGTGCCCACTGGGGAATGCTCTGCCGTCGCCCCGTACGGGGCGTATGGGTGAGCATGGCTGTCAGACCGCCGGTGCGATAGAGGCGGAGCCACTCCTGTACAGTGACGCGATGCCGACCGAGCAGGGTCGCCGCAGACTGCACCGTGGTGGCTTGACCAGTTTTAAGCAGATAAAGCAGTTGAATACGTTCTTTGTCAGAAGCGGTCTTTTGGCTTCTGAGCCGTTGTTTTAGGTCTGCTTCCGTTTCGGTGATATCGAGTTTGTAAACGCCTGCCATAAATGCTGCTTGAACCCAATAGCTACTTTATAGCATCTGTAGCCCTATCTTGAGGAATTGGTATTAGGACGGGGTGCAGGGGTAGAACCCCTGGCTGGGGGCGGAAGCCCCCACACCCCCTTTGATCCCAATGTCCTAAGCTCTGTGGCGATAGCTATATCGTGCAGATAGGTTGAAACTGGGGTTGCACCTGCAGAACAACTGACAGCTCAAGCGTTCCGCCGTTCAATGGACGGCTAGTTAGAACTCAGGCGCGCTCAACCCAACGTTTCGACTAGCTCTTTGATTTTGCTACCCTGTCGATCGTGCAACCGCTCTGGGAAACTGACATCGATCGCAATTTTGCCACCCGAGGCGTTACTGAACGTTTCGACCGTTTGCACTTGTGCTAACAACCGTTTTGGTGCGGTCTCATTTTCCGTTTGACTAATGAGTAAGCCGACGATGGCTTTTGTTTTTTGCATTGTGTCCAGGTTTTGGATCACGGCGCTTTCTAGCTCCAGCCTCAGACTGCGAACCCCAATTTCGGTGGCGATCGCGGTATAAAAGTGACCGTCCCAGTAAAGCTGTGCCAGGGTGCGGATCTGCTTGCGAATTGCCATTGCGCTGGTCGCTGGAGATGGTTCCCGGAACGAGCGCGAAACGCTGGTAGCAATAAACTTAAACGACTCCATCGGGTCATCCATTGCCTCTCGCGTTTGGGAGTACCACTCGCGCACATCCGAGTAGATGACGAGACTGAGCGCATCCAGTTGGGCGCGGCTGGGTTGCAAAAAGTCGATCGCCATTGTCACCTGGGTTTCATTGATCAGCGTCACGCGAATAATACGGGCATTCACAAACGCACGCGCACCGTAATCGCCAATCAACTCCAGTTCAATTTCGTCGGGCAAGTTTAGCCAGCTATCCAACACCAGTTGACAACCTGTTTCGCTCACGTTCACGGTTTGTCCACGCCATTCTTGCCCCTGGTGGTAGATGATGGCTCCTAGCTTGCGATCGAGGCGATGTGCCCGTCGCAGTTGAGGTTGCTCAAAGGCAACCAGTATGGCGGAAACCAGCAGCACCAGATTGAAAAAACACCAGAACATATTGGTGATAACGGCTTCTGTGTCTTCGGGTCGCAAAATCAACCACAGCGGCACCACCAGCACCGAGAGCGCCACCAGGGCAGTCACAATTACCAACGATCGCGCCGATTCCCAGTCAAAACTGCGTTTGGTGACAGACATCCCTTTATCGGTGACGTTAAAGCTGCCCAATTTGGGATTGATCAACGCCAGCAGCGTCACAATGCCTGCCTGGAAGGACATCGCAAATTCGTAAATCTCATTCCAGAAAGAGAAGCGGACATTTTTGTAGGTGATGTGGTTGGCGTAAGTAGACAAAAAGATGTGCGGCATGGCGTATGCCAGCGTTTCGAGACCTAAGCCACGAATAGGGTTAATGCCAAACAGGAGAAAAAGGGTCGGCGCGATCGCGTACATCAACCGGGGAAAGCCATAGAAAAAGTGCGAAGTCGCGCTAAAGTAGCACAGCCGTTGCGGAATGGTGAGATTGAGCCGACGATTGAGCAGCGGGTTTTCTAGCCGCAAGATTTGCGCCATCCCTCGTGCCCATCGCACCTGCTGACCCACATACGCCGAAAACTTTTCGGGTGCCAGCCCTGCCACCATGATTTTGTCGTAGTAGACCGACTCGTAGCCGAGAGAGTGGAGACGAAAGGATGTGTGGCAGTCCTCGGTGACAGTCTCGGTGGCAATGCCGCCAATTTGCAGCACGTAGTCTTTGCGAATCACCGCAGCCGAGCCGCAGAAAAAGGCAGCATTCCAGAAGTCATTGCCCTTTTGCAGCACCTTGTAGAACAGTTCGTTGCCCACAGGCACCTTTCCGCCGGTCAGCAAGTTGCGCTCAAACGGGTCGGGATTGTAGAACCAGTGCGGCGTTTGCACCAGTGCCACTTTAGGATTCTGGAAAAAGCCAACCGTGTTTTTGAGGAAGTCTCGTGTGGGGATATGGTCGCAGTCCAGAATCAGAATTAACTCGCCAGCAGTTTTTCGCATGGCGGTGTTGATATTGCCTGCTTTGGCATGGTCGTTGTTGTCGCGCGTCATCAGAGTGCAGCCCAGTTCGGCACACATCTGGCGTAGCTCTTGTCGCCGCGCCCGATATTTCTCGGCGCGACCGTCATCCAGCACATAAACTCGTTTTTTGTGGGCGGGATAGTCGATCGCCAGTGCCCCCAGCACCGTTTTACGCACAATCTCCACATCCTCGTTGTAAGTAGGAATGTAGATATCGACGTGCTGCCACTGTGCCTCTGGGATGGCTGCTAAATCGGGCGACTGTCGATCTTTTAGCTTGAGCGTCTGGAAGAATGCCAGCACCAGCGTCAGAATGGCGTACAGTTCTGCCACTAGCAGCAAGAGGCTAAACGTACCATTGAGCCAACCATCCAGGTTAAGCGTGTAGCTCACACGGTAGTAGAGATACCGAAAGGTCGTGATCAGGCTGAACCACACCATGAACAGGTGCAGATATTCGCTGGTATGGCGATCGCCGTAGCGCTGCTCAACCTGCACCACCCCCCAACCCAGCAGGATCAGCAGCACTGCCACGATCGTTTGTTGCCAGAGGGTCAATGGCGTAATGATCAGGGGGACAGACAGCACCACCACCACTACACCCAGCCAGAGAAGCTGCACATTCGGGATCGAGCGCAAGGCGCGATCAAAGGCAGTGGGTAGCCATTCGGTCAGCCAGAACGTGAATCGCTCGGCTTTACCACGACGCTTAGACGGCACTCCAGACGCTGGATTGGTCATTTCTTCACTCCCTCAAGACGCTTAATGTACAGTTGAGCAATGCCATAAAGCAGCAGGCAGACCGTTACAATGCCCGTTGGCAGTAGAAACCAGTTGTCTTGCAAGAAGCTAGACGCGGCAGTGAGCGGATTGGACTTTGCAAGGCGACGTTGGGGTTCTTGCTGCAAAAACTCAAGCTGGTAGGCAGCCGGATCAAAGGCTGAGGTTGCCTGAGGGTTAGCGCTAATCAGCACCGTGTCTTTTTGGATTTGGAAAAACCAGGGATCTTTGTTCAACACGTCTTTCACGGTAGTGAGACCGCTTGCCTGCTGTCCACTGAGAGCAAGCAGGGTGCGGTTGCCGTTCCAGGGCGACATCATTGCTTTAATCACCCCGTCTTTGTCAGGCAACGTTTGAATTTTTTGCTGGTTCCACAGGCGAGAGAACAGACTACCCAGCGCAAACCCTTGTTTAGCATCAAACGCTTCGACTAAGGGAAACTTATCGCGGGTGCCCACACCCACTAGATTGCTTGCTTGACGCACGTCATCGGGCAGGGTGCCTGTCGTATAAACATTGAGCTTGACTGACTCGGCTTGGCTCAGTCGTCCCAGTCGTTCGCTAAAGGCAAGCATGGTCAGCAGTTCGGTTTCAGAGGGAGAGTCGGGTACAACGATCGCCGTACTGGACAAATCCTGCGGTGCCGTAAACGGGTAGCCCACTTGCAGCAACTTCAGGTCAGGTAACTGCACGGCATTGTTGCGATTGAGCTTAAAGCGCGTGTCGTCGGCATGAACGGTGCCCCAAAGCTGCTGGTCGGTGACGATGCCACATTGCCCTGCTTCGCGTGAGTTGAGTCGAAAGGCGATCGCAATTTTGGATGTGGGCGTGATCAGATTTTCGGGCAGATTCACGTTCAGCGACTCTTTGGTTGCGCCATCTTCTGAGGTCAGACGTTTACCGCCAATGACCACATCATCCAGCAGCACTTCGATCGCAGAGGTTCTTGGGTTCACCTGTGGACCGTAGCTGTAGACCAGGTTCATTGAGCTGCCCCGTGTGAACTGATCATCCGGCAGAGCGCGAAAATTAAACTCGACGGGTGGTGCTGACGAACCCCGCACCGTCGTATCTTTCAGCGGTTCCTGGTTGGCTCCTTGCAGGTCACTCAGCTTGAAGGCATTGGCATCGGGTAGCCCCCGTTTCCACTGGCGCGCGGGTGGTGTTGGCACATCGTCTAGAGTATCGACTAAGACTGCCTGTCCGGATCCTATACGGCGATTTTGGGGCTGTACAAGAAATTGTGTGGCTTTAGCAACGCCTTCTGCTCCATTGCCTGTAATGATCAGGATCGGGTTGCCGCCTTGGGGCGTTGTTGCCATCATCAGCACACCCACATCACCCGGCAGCGCATTTTTTGACCCATCAATCAGCTGGTTGCCAGAAACCGCAAACGGTAGCTTGAGCGACTTCAGCAGTGGCTGTTCGGCAGGGGTGCCCAGAAGGATCAGGCGATCGTTCCATTTCAGCGACTCTACCCCCTTCACAAAGCGCGTTTCCAGAGGACGAAAATCTGCCAGCCGTCCCATTGCGGCTTGAAACCGTCCTGCTGCGGTTAACCAGGCTTCATTCACCGTTGTAGGGCGCACATAGGTGAGTTGGCTGGCATCCAGGCTCAGACTGTCGAAAAAAGGATAGGGAAAACGGCTGAGATCCAGCGGTACAGGTTGGGGCTGGTAGTTAAACAGCAGCTTGGAGTCGGGCAGCACTTCCGTCCACAGGGTTGGGTCGGCAGGGTTAGAACATTTAGGGTCGGTGTTTTGCTGCGCGACGATCGCAATGCTGTTGGTGTCTTGAATCAGGCTGGGCGGAATCTCTACCAGTAGCTGACCAATTTGAGACTGCTTGCGATTGAGCGGTGTGCTGCCGACGCTGGTGCCATTGACCCTCACCGTCAAATTAGACCGATTAGCAAGCAGTGCTGGCGAATGTTGAAAGCGAATCAGCGCTTTGGTAGATTTCAGGTTCCAGTCGCGCGGACGGGTAAACGATAGTTGTGTTTCAGCGTAGATCCCTTGCAGCCGCAGACGATTGCCCACGATCGGGCTACGGTTGAACTCTAAAATGTATTGGCTGGTAGACGCTTGGCTGGTCGGCGTCCTGCTTGGCGCTGTCGCTGCTTTTGCTGGTGCTCCAGGTGCAGGTGCAGGCTCCGTGGTGGTAGCCGCTGGTGCTGCTTCGACTGACTCAGGCTCAGGGGCAGGCTCAGGTGCAGGCGGTGGGGCAGGACGATACACTGGCGCTTCTCTGGGTGCAGTCGGTAGCGTGAAATCTCGAATGACCTGATCTTCCTGCTTGTTGACCGTGGACTGAGCCACCGCCGTGCCGCTCCATTGCGCGTGCAGTGAGTGTCCACGCAGTAAAGGAATGCCGCTGCTGACGAAAATGCTACAGCAGAGCAGCAACAGCCAGCCTGAAGTCATTGGTTTCAGTCGTTGACCGGGCAATCGCGATCGATGTCGGAGCCAATTAGAAAAGCGTCTCATGGGTGGGGATTTTGGGTAACGTTGGCAGGTTGCAGAAGTGAAGCTGAAACGGCTGTAGAAGGCAGCAGCCCCAGCCAGACTATGTTTTGGGTGTAGTAAGCAGACTCGTTGTCCCAAAGGCCCTGGCGATATTGGGGCAGGATTTTTTGCCGATAGAGTGCTTCAGCCGTTGGGGGGTCGATGAGGCGAAAAGCAGCATAGAGCGCGCCATACTGTGACGTCGCTTCGTAGGTGACAAGGGGCTTACCTTTCAGGTCGAGTTGAGCCGGGATCGTTTGCTGCGATCGCCACAGTTGCTGCAACGCTCCCAGGTGCTGCTGCAAATAGCGTTTGGCTCTCGGTTCGTCAAACCAGGCTGCATCCAGCGCAAGCCGCCACCAGACGCGATAGGCATCAAACCCATAACGGCTCACGATGGGTTCCGCGTTTAACAACGCCTGAAACTGACCTGTTTCAGTATCCAGAGCGATCCAATCGCTGGGCAACGCCAGCGCCGAGAGTGCCGCAGACTGTTCTAAGACCGCATAGCTACTGTCTACCAGACTGAGCCAGTCGTGAGCGCGATCGACCTGAGCAAAGAGCCGAAAGGCATAGGGCGCAAAATAAGATGGATTAAGCACCAGCTTTTGCGGCTGCTGAAACGCCTCCCTGGGTCCTGGTAGAAGGTGGCGCTGCTTACCGACAGAGACAACTGACAGCGCCCATAACGCCTGTAGCTTGGTCTGCGCCAGCTTGAGATAGTCTGGACGGTTCCAGCGGCGGCTTGCCAAAATGAGCGCGGTAATCGCATCCACATCGGCATCACTGGCGAAATTGCGATCGAGAATGCCCCATTTTTTCTGAGTATCCTGTCCCCATTTCCATGCCCATAGGGTGTCTGATGGATTACGCCGTCGCAGGTTTGTTTCTGCCCACTTCAGCGTGCGCTCAAAGGTTTGAGGGTCATCAATCATGACCGATCGCAGCATGGCATATGCCTGCCCTTCGGAGGTGGAGCGAGCAGCTGCCTCCCAGTCGATGACTCGCCCATCTGCCTGAATAAAGCGCTGACGATACGCTGCCCAGCTTTGTTGGAGAAGGGCTGTATCAACCGTTGGCTTTGGGGCGTTTGCTTGGGCGATCGGGCTGGCGGCGATCGATGCAGTTGCATTGATGGATGACGGCACCGTTTGAGTCTGTGCCTGGGGGGCACTCTCACGGCAACCGCTTATCCCCGTCGGGAGCATCAGCGCAAAAAGCAGTGGTATAGAAAACGTCAGGCGCATGATGATTGAAACCTTTGGCAAAAACGATGTGTTGCTGTTTGCAGGGATACTTCCCTTATTCCCAGCCTTTGCCCCCAAGGAGAAGGGCGTTAGAAGGCTGCATCGTCTCATCACGAAATCCAACTCCTATACGACCAGGCTGGATGCTTGCGTAGGGCTAATAGCGCTCCCACGACGGTTGAAAGCCCCGCTGATTGAGAAAGTCTTCCTGAATTTGCTGCACCCGACGCGACAGACTGGGGTCTGCGCCACCATTGGCGGTCTGTTGAAGCTGAAGCTGTTCAAACTGTTGCAGCGCGTCGAGCGTGTTGCCCTGCGCGGCGGCTAGCTCTGCCAGAGACTTGCGGGCATCCAGGTCATCCGGTCGAACGGTCAGCACCTGAGCATAAAGGCTGGACGCAGAATCAAAACGACGCTGCTGAAAGCGAATGCCGCCCAGTGCCGACAGCGCATCAGCATTCTCTGGTTGTTGTGCCAGCACGGCTTGATACGCCGCATCTGCCTGGTCTAGCTTGCCCAGCGCCCGAGCGAGCTGTCCTTGCAAGAAGTACAGGTTTACGTTGTCGCGATCGCTCGATGCCGTCGATCGCACACGGGCAAGCAGTTGGTTGACCTGCGCCTGGGCGCGGTACGGATCACGTTGGGCAAGCAACTGCACCAACCGCACCTGTACCTGCACGTTGCTGGCATCCGCTTCAATAAGCCGTGTGTAAAGCGCTTCTCGCTGGGGCGACGGGGGTAACGCGCCGACCAGGCTATAGAGTTCTGGTGGGGCATCACTGGGCGATCGTGCCTGCAACCAGGTATTTAGCACTGCTTCGGCTTCGGCATCAGAGACTCGACCCGCTTGATAGGCAACGCTGGTACGCCCTAGCTGCACTTGTAAATCCTGGGGATTCCTTGCTAAAAGCTGGTCGTAGAGGGTCAGCGCATCACCAGGACGACCTTGCGCTAAACGGATACCCGCCAGCCCTCGTAAGGCAGCAGACTGCACATCCAGATCGGCAGTTTGGTTCGTCGTGATGGCTTGATAGCGCTGGGCAGCGGCTTCAAGATTGCCCTGACGACGATCGATTTCTGCCAGCAGCAGTTGGGGTGCCTGATCGTTTGCGCCGATCGTCGTGGTCTGATAGGTTGCCAGCGCTGCTTTCGCGCCTGCCAGATCATTTTGCTCAATCAGCAGTTGTGCTAGCCGAAAGTTAAGGAACGGTTCGTTAACATTGGCTTGCAGCAGGCTTTGGTAAACGGGCAGCAGCTCTGGATCGGGATCGATGCGGGTCAAGGCTTGCGCGATCGCCCGTTGTTCGGCTGGATCGGTAGGCAACGGTTGCAGGAGCGATCGCAGTTGCAACCGCAAATCGGCTCTAGAGAGTAAACCGAGCTGATTTTCCAGGGTCAGTTTTTGCAGTGCCAGGACGCGATCGTTCGGTTGCTGCTGTGCCAGTTGGGTATAAAGCTGGAGTGCCGCCTGCCGTTGGGAGGGAATGCCGCTCAGCACATCTGCCACTTCGCGCACTAAAAGCGGGGAAGGGTTGGACGTTGTAGTGACCACCTGCCGATACAGTGTCGCTGCTTCGTTGAGCAACGGTGGCTGGTTCTGACGCTGTCCAATTTCATTCAGGGCGCGTGCCAGCGCTAACCGAGAATCCATGCGACCCCGCAGCGGATCGAGAATCGCCAGTGCTTCCGTTGGCTGTTTGTTATCCAGGTATGCCTGAGAAAGTTCCGATCGCACTTGAATCGCTGTTGCATTCAACCGTGGTGGCAACTGTGCCTGGAGGATGGCAATGGCTTGCGCCGCATTGCCCGTGCCTCGCAACGCCCGCGCATAGGCGATCGCCGCTCCACCCGTAATGGGCTTGCCCGTCGTTTGATAGCGATTAAATAGTTCCAGACCTTGAGCGTCGTTGCCGCTATAGGTATAGATCTGAGCAGCTCCTAGCACGACTTCGGGTGTCGGGTTTTGCTGAAGTACTCGCTGATAGTCAGTCAGCGACTCTGCAAAGCGACCCTGATAGCCGTAGAGCAACGCCCGTTGAGCGAGAGCATCCGTATCATTCGGCGTGAGGGTCAGCAGCGTGTTTAGCGCCTCAATCCCCTTTTGCTGCCACTCCGGGCGAAAACCGCCGAGAATCCCAACGGTTTTAAGCGCCAGTTGATTGTTCGGTGCTTGTGCCAGCACTTGTTGATAGGTCTGCCATGCGTCGCTATCTCGCCCTGCACGACGGTAGGCGATCGCCAACCCTAGCTTTGCTTCAATCGAGTTGGGGTATTGCCGCACTGCGCCTCGAAAGGTGGCGATCGCATCGTTGACCAGCCCCTGCCCCAACTGGGTAAAGCCCTGACGTACGGTGCTTGGTACTGCCTGCTGCGCCTGGGCGATCGGCAGTCCCCCTGGATGGAGCAATGGATCGCCTGCTAGCAAAATTCCTAAGCAAAGAGCGCTGATTAAAGGTGTTTTCACTGCACCCCCCTGCCTCTAGGAGTGACATCAAACTCGGTTTTTACCCGTACACCCGCAACCGTTTCTGAAAATTGGTTGCGCTCTTGAATCGAGAAGCCAAGTCGTAGATTAGGCAAGAAGCGAAAATCGTAGAATAGCTCCAGCACATCCGGATCTTTGCCATCCACTTGCTGCCGCAACGCCCCGTTGGACAACCCGCGACCGTAGGCTAATCCCAGACGATCGTCCGGTGCAAAGAGGTCTAAAAAGCTGACCCCAAGGTTATAGGTTTCGGCGCTACGGCTGATGGCAGCGTTGGTGTAGCGTCCGTACCGCGCAAAAATGCCCATCTTCAAGCTTGGTATAAAGAGCTCACCGTTTAAGCCGTAGGATTCTTCGCGATCGCTCGCCAGCGGACCGGTTACACCATTGCCGCGATCGACCTGAAAAATCTCCTGAAAGCCGTCGCGGCTCCCTGCATCACGAGCGCTGGCATAGGTCGCCCGAATCACTGCATTGCCGTAGCGAATGCCGACTTCGCCAGCAAACCCATCCAGGCTAAAGTCGCTTAAGTCGCGTGAGGACGAGAACACCGCTGCTTTCGCTTCAATGTTGTCGGTCAGCGTCCAATTGATCAGCGCGGCTGGACGAGACGAAATGCCTGTTGCACTCAGCGCCGGATTGGTCTGAAACACCGTATTAAAGAAGTGTGTCGCGCCATCTTTAGCAAAACTGTTGCGATCGAAATAGGACGTTAAATCGAGCTGTCCGACTACCAAACGCAGGTTCGGCAACTGAGGCAACGATGCCGCAAAATACAGCTCGTTCACGCTAAAGCCCTGCGTCCGAGAATCGGCAAACGCATTGCCATCGGTCAAGTCAAACGTTGCGCCAAAAAGGAAGTTTGGCGTTAAGGGGTAGGAAATGGACAGCCGTGCCCGTGCTGATCCTTCATCGCCTTGATACAAATAAACGCCTTGTAGCCGGATGGACGGATCACTCAGCGCTGTTGTGCGTAACAACGTGCGTCGAGGTGCAGGCACCGTTTCAATCTGTGTTCTCAAACCAGGTGGTTGAATACTGGCAGGGCTGCTAATCGCTGGTTGCATTAAACCTGGTTGCGCTAAACCTGGTTGCGTTAAACCTGGCTGCATTAATCCCGGTGCTTGTGAGCCGTCCGGCACGGGTGCAGGCAGCGTCAGGTAAGGCGGCGGTGGGGTTGACTGCGCTAAGGACGGCGATCGCAACTGAGGCGAGGACGGCACTGTCAGCAAAGACGGCTCGCAGGCTGCACCGCAAGCGTTTGTAGACCCAGGTGCAAAAAGCTTGAGTCCTAAATCAGAATTGGTGCCAGCCGTAACGAGAATCGGTGTCTTTGGGGCTGGTTTGTTCGCGTTGCTTGCCACAGGGGGAGCCGATCGCGCTGCTGTAGCGCTGGGTGGCGCAAAAGCGGGCAGTGTCTCTGCTGGCTTCACACGGGGCACTACTGCTTTTCCAGTCACTTGTTGGATCAGTTCATCCTCGCTTGAGTAGCGAACTGGCGACGATACCACTGCTGGCTTCCACTGCGGCGGTAGCAGTAGCGACGGTGACGTGCTTGATGTTGCCGCGATCGCGGTCGGTGGAGACTGCATCCCCTCCGGGTAGTCAACCTGAGTTTGAGCCAGTCTCGCTTGCTCCTCAGCGATGATTTGTTCCGGCTGCACCGCGCGATCGGGTGAGTGATTGGGTAGAGGGCTTGCTTGTGCTACCCCGACTACGAGAAACATAGACAACGATAACGATCCAGAGAGACCAATTTTCCAGGATGGAAGCAGCGTGGAAACACTAGACTGTGAAAACTCAGAAGTCATTCGGTTTACACCACAATTAATAAACGTCAGATTTACTCTCGTCTTCGAGCGGTTAGTCGTTAGCTGTAGATGCAATCTGAAGTTCTCTTTCTAATGTCGAAAGATTCGCCCAAGCTTAGACCCTAGTGGATAAGACTGCCTAGATCAGTGCTGAGTATATCAAGACAATTCACACTTTCAACCTGATGAAATAAAGCTTACGTTAAGCTTACGTGGTGGTGTAGGCGACAACTGGTAAAAATTCTGCTGCGTAAGCTCCGGAGCGGTGAAAAAAGTACTGTTTTTGTAAGAGAAGCGTACTAAGCTGCAAAGAAGGCGCTTATGAAGCCTGAGGACAAAATGCTCAAACCCCAATTGCCTCTTTCCCTGATGCCAACCTTACTGTATGGTCGCTATGCTCGGAGCGGCATTAAAGCAGGCAGCACGGCTCTATTACTGCTTGCCGTTAGTTGCACCCAACCACCCGTAACCCAGGTTGAACTGAGCGTGAACGTTGAACCCACCAACCGTCCTGGTGTTTACACCGTTTCAGGCAGCACGAACCTACCCGATGACAGCCAAATTATTGTTCAGGGTATCCGTTCGCTGACGCAGCCCGCTCAGGTTGTCAGCACTAGCAATGCGTCTAACTATGCCATTCTCGATCGTCAGTCTGCAAAAGCTTCCCAGGGCAAATGGCAAGCGACTCTCAAGCTCTGGCAGGTGGCTCCCGACGGTCAATATCGCGAAGCATGGCAACTAAGTACTCCCCAACTGAGCCGTCTTACCCCTAGCACCGAGGTTACCTTTATCGCCGTAATTGATCCTGTAAAGCAGGCAGGAGCACTGCAACAGCAATTACAAAGCGAGGGTAAGAAAGTGGAAGGTGCCAACGTTCGCTTTACACCCGATGGGCAGTGGTATTTACAAGCACAGCAAACGCGTACTGTGACCCTACCAACCGACAAAACGACGCCTCCAGTGGTGCGTTAATCATGCGACTAGAGATGGCGGACGGGCAGACAAGGTCGATGCAAGTTTGTCTGCCGTCATGCCAAGTCTAAAAGAAAGATCAATGGACTGCGCCCAATCACCGTTGTCACGTTTTGGTTAACTAACAGAGCTTTCTGGTGGCAGGGCGAAGCCAGCGTGCCAGACAATGGGTTGCCAGGCTCTAACATGCCAACGGTTGAATAATCCACTGGGGTTGGGTCGTGGGTTGATGAGACAGTGGCTCTAGAGCATGAATGGTATAAGCTGCTTGATGCGTCTGTTTGAGCACTGGTTGGGGTGCAGTTTCGATCGAACTCTGCAATGTCTCTACTTGAGTCATGATCTGCTTGAGCTGTTCTTGTAGTTCTTGCAAGCTAAGAGAAGCCGACGGCGCTGCTGGTGCGATCGGCGGACTGTCGTACCCAACTTGAGTAGAACCGTTAGAACGGGTAAAGCTTAAAAATGCCTGGGCAGCAGCTAAAGATGAGACCACCGATGGCACCGCAGCGTGCTCTGGCGTGGCTTCAAAAGCAGGCGTAAACTGTGTCGATGTAACCTTAGAGCTAGTCACTGTGTTGGTTGGCACCTCGACTGGCTCAAACTCGGGTTCTGTAGCGTTCGGTTCGCTTTCGGTTAACGTTCCATCTTGAAGAAAGAAGTTTAAGCCAGATGCTTGCAGTCGGTTTCCTGACAGCATGACCGTCTCTAACTGCAACTCTTTTTCTGCAAGTTTCTGTTGCAAGTGCGAACATTTTGTTTCTACTTGTCCAGACTTGCTAGACGACTGCTTCCAGCCTGCGACTGTAACGCCAGCAACACCTGTACCAATGCTAAGAAGACCGACGATGCCAACATAGGGCGCAGCAAAATCCTTCACTTTTCCAGAAAAAATTGGCTCTTGATTAAGGTGGATATCGATCGGTTCTGAGCCAAAGACGGCTAAAGGCACTGTAAGCGAAGCAAATACTGTTCCAGCAAACAACATTGCAGGTAACACAAGCTTTTTGAGTGAAGAAGCTGACATTTCAGGTACCCTCTAATGTTCAAAGTGACGAAGAAGCTTAAAGCGAAAGTGATCGTTTCCTGGTATCAAAACAGATAGAACGCACCAACTTAGTAAGAGCAAAACTTATGCTTAGAAACGGAACCAGCAGTTGAACAATCAACATAAAGCCTCATTGGCTAAGATCAGACTTTAGGAGGATGAACGTTTGCTTCTGTTGTACAGGCGACTTGTGCTGTATTCAGTGTTAACACGCTGATTAAAAACTCCCAGCAGCTCGATGCACTCAAGTTAGCGTTGTGAAACCAGTAATGCTACTGATCTGATTCAAGCTTCGTCAGTACTTGAAGAAGATTCTTAGTAAATAAAGTTTGAATAAACCATTGTTAGAGTTGCGCGACAGGAATCACCTTTCTCAAACGCAGCAACACTGGTTTCAACAACACTCTCATTACCGCTGACTGCCTGACACATCTTAATCAATGGAAGGCAGATCAAGGCTTGCAGGATAAGGAACGAATGCGAGTCAACCAAAACTGGTCATAAAAATCTTGCTCAGCCTGCTTCGAGGCAAAACAAGGTTCTGGGTCATGGGGAAGCAATGGGATGGGGCACAGGAGTTGCCGCCCTTTATGGACAACCCCCTGAAGCCAGCGCAAACCCATCTTGAGATAGCTAATACCACGCCGCCAATGCGGGTCAACCTGTTGACGCAACCCAGCGATTTGCACGGACATTCCCTGTGCAGTGGCATAGAGCAGCGCCAGTGCCGCAACCAGATAGAGTCGTTCCAAGGCGGCTTCACAGCGTAACCGAGAATCTTCTAACTCAAACGCCCCTGACTTGCTATCTAAAAATAGCTCTTCAACTTGAAAGCGCAGCGCGTATTGCCACAAAGTTTGCAATGAGGGAGACTCATCGGTGACGACTGCCCAGGCTTCCTTGGCTCCTTTAACCGTCGCCAAGACTAAATTACACCGATAGACTCCATCTGCCCCTAACCGCACCTGACGGTACAACCGCGCTTCGCCCAGGGGTGGATAGAAACTGCCAACCATCCTAGGATACTTGCTAGCACCGTGCAGCCACACATCGCAGGGTAAGCGTAAACAGTAGTGCCATTGACTTGCTTGCAACCACGCCAGCAACGAGTGATTGGCAAAGCCCCGGTCAGCCAACAGCATCACATCCTCATGCTGGCGCAACAACCACCGGGCTTTTCGTAGCAACGGTTGGTACTCCTTAAAGGCAACGCTCGCACTATCATGCTCCAAGACTCGCCACAGCAAGGGTACTGCACGTCCACAACAAACAACGGACAGGTGAATCATGCAATAGCGGTTCCACAAGACGGTGGTATCCAAAGCAAGATACAGACGATGATGGTTCCATCCGCTTAACGCCGCCATCACCAAGGGCACATACAGTCGGCTCACCCGCACCCGCTGATTGTCCAACCACCGTCGCCAGCGGCGCTCTACACTTTGCGCTTGGGTCGCTCGACTGGGCACATACGGTTCCCAGGCTGGCAAACTCAGTTGTCCGCTACAGATTAAGGCACTCACCATCCATGCCAACGCTTTGAGGTGACGTATATCCTGAGCACGGCAGTATTGACGCAGGAAGGCAAATAATTGACCATACAGTTGGGTAGAGGCTGTCATGGGCATGGGGCTATTTGTGTGGTAACTTTAGCCTCTCATACGCTCTACCCTTTTTCCCGCTGCTGCTAGCTTTCACCTACTTCTGTCAGGCAGTCAGCTCATTACCGTCTTCACACCTATGTTTGAGATGATGTTTGAAAAGTCTAACTTCTTGTAGCTTTGCATACTAAATACTCTTAACCCTGGTAATGTGCTTCGCTACAGAAAGGCATGTTTGGGATGCTGTCGGCTTGACGCAGCAACATGGACACTAGCGTTCGTGAAGCGGGTGCAAGGCACTCGCCAAGTCCGAAGGGCTACAAGCTGCCGATGCAGGCTGCAAACCCTGATATCTCTTTAATCTGCGTCAGTGGACGTTATTGCGATCGCTGTGGTTTTAACCGCTAGACACTGCTCAAACATCCTTGTCATGACTCTAGGAACAATAAGGTGGGAAGGTTAGATTAGAGTCGCGGTTAACGCCCCGCTTTAGCAATGTTGCTTCCTCCAGCTCCCTGTAGGCATTGCGATCATCAGAACGCACTGCACCTGTTTAAGGACAATCTCAAGTCTACGTATATGCTCTAAAAGGATGTTGTTTATTTACAAAGAAATTAACGTAATACGTAGTAGGTTAGATGCCGATCGGAATGTTTTGCGTCTGCCTAAAGACAGTTTTAAGCTTACATATTGATATAGAAGGATTATTTCTACCTAGCAACTGAGGTGATGCCATGAATTCTCCCAATCAATCTGATGAAGCGTATCAGCAACACGAAAAAGAGCTTCAGGCACGTGAACACGCTTTGCGACTGCGCGAACTTGAAGCGGAACTGCATCAACAAACGCCTCTGCCGACGACTAAGCATCAACCGCCGCTGCGATCGATGCAGCTATGGACTAAAAAAGCCAAAAATATTGCTCTCTTTGTCGGCATTGTCGTTGTCACAGTGGTTGCTATCAAAATTGCGACACAGCTTGCTGCCGGTGTGATGGTGCTGGCTATCGCGTGGATTGCCTACAAGATCTTTTTTGAAAGGAGTGGGTCGAAGAAAGGCTAACGCTAACGTTAAGAGTCAAACGCTTCTCTTGATTCCCCTGCTTACCTCTCCGCTCTGCCTCTCAGCTGGTTGACTGACAAATCTTTTAGCAATCACCTGTCCCGCCCTGCACTGAAAGTGCGGGCTAACAGAAGTAAGTCCTCTCAAGAGGACTACAAGGGGTTTCAACCTGTTTTAACGGGTTTTGCACGGTTAGCCCGGATTTTAATCACGGGCGGATCAGCAACGAAGCAAGCAGCTTTTCAAGACTTTTGTCAGTCAATCAGGCCTCTCAGTCCTTAGCGTTTCCCTTTCTGTTGTCTTCCGCTTCTCCTCTTGCTTCCCCCTTCCCCATCCACACCCTCACCCACCATGAGCTACAAAATCGAAACGGACAGCTTTCTCAACGACCTCGATCGCGTGGTCAGAGCACGACGACAGATCTCCGATCACCTTAGTAAAGTGGCTGAAACACTCACCCAGGCAGAATCTGATGGCGAGAAGGCATCGGGCAAGCTGGGGCTAGAGCGGGAGATTGAAGATCTGGCGATCGCCAGCAAAAATCTGCGGCAGGGTGCCTTTCGGCTGCTGGTGTTGGGCGATATGAAGCGGGGCAAAAGCACGTTTTTAAATGCCCTGATTGGTGAGAACCTGTTGCCCAGCGATGTGAACCCCTGCACGGCACTCTTGACGATTCTCAAGTACGGTGCTGAGAAGACGGTGACGGTGCATTTTAACGATGGTAAGCCGCCAGAGCCGATCAACTTCAAGCATTTCAAGCAGCGGTATACGATCGCCCCCGAAGAAGCAAAAGAACTGGAACAAAAGCAACAGCAGGCGTTTCCTGATGTTAGCCATGCGGTTGTCGAGTATCCGCTGCCACTGCTAGAGAAGGGCGTGGAAATCGTGGATAGCCCCGGCTTAAACGATACTGAAGCCCGGAATGAGCTGTCGTTGGGCTACATCAACAACTGCCACGCTATTCTGTTTGTCTTGCGGGCATCCCAACCCTGCACGCTGGCAGAACGGCGCTATCTAGAAAACTATATTAAAGATCGAGGGCTGTCCGTTTTCTTCTTAATTAACGCCTGGGATCAGGTCAAAGAAGGATTGATTGATCCTGATGACGCGGATGAATTGGCAGAGGCGGAAACGAAGCTGCGGAAAGTGTTTCACGCCAATCTCGTTGATTATTGCCAGGTGGATGGAGCCAATATTTATGAAGAACGGGTGTTTGAAATCTCCGCCATTCAAGCACTGCGGCGACGCATCAAAGATCCGGCTGCTGCGCTCGACGGCACAGGGTTTGCTGAATTTATGGGGTCGCTAAACACGTTTTTGACGCAGGAACGGGCGATCGCCGAATTCCGTCAGGCGCGTACGCTGGCTCGTCAGGCATTGGCGCGAGTGCAGGAGGCGATCGCGCGGCGCATTCCCCTACTGGATCAAAATGTAGAAGCACTCAAACAGCGGATTGCCTCAGTGGAGCCGCAGTTTAGTCAGTTGAGCGGCATTCGGGATGAGTTTCGAGACGAGATTCGGACGATGAGAGACCGGAAGGCACGCGCGATCGCTGATTCCTTCCAAACCTACGTCTTTAATCTGGAAAACACTTTTGAGCAAGACTTTCAACGCTACCAGCCGACCGAGCTTCAGTTTCTCGATTTCTTTAACGAAAGCAAGCGAGAGCAGTTCACCGCTACCGCGCAACAGGGCTTTCAGCAGTATGTCAACGACAAATTCTTTGCCTGGACGCTGACAGCCGAAAAAGAGCTAAATGAAGCGTTTGCCCAACTCTCGAAAAGTGCCGCCCGGTATGGTTCGTCTTATGTAGAAGTGACCGATCAAATTACGGAGAAGCTGACGGGGCAAAAAATTGAGACCCGCCTTGGGTCTGCGCCCGGTGACGATAGCCCTGGTTGGGCAAAATGGGCAATGGGTTTGTTTTCGCTGGCAGCCGGTAACTTCGCAGGTGCAGCACTGGCAGCATCGGGGTTTGACTTCAAAAGTATCTTGCTAAACTTCTTTACAACAGCAGGCGTGTCGATCGTTGCCTCTGCTGTCTTTGGTGCCATGCTGGGGCCGATCGGCTTTGTGCTGATTGGTCTGGGTGTCGGCGCACTACAAGCCGATCATGCCCGTAAACAGTTTGCCAAAGCCATCAAAACCGAACTGGTGAAGCAGTTGCCCCAAGTTGTGCAAGCGCAATGGCAACCGATCTATAGCGCTGTACAGGAGTGTTTTGATGCGTATGAACGTGAGGTCGTTAAGCGGATCAACGACGACATTCAGGCACGCAAGGCTGAACTGGATAATCTTTTGCAGCAAAAGGAATCGCGGGAAATCGATCGCAACCTGGAACTCTCTCGCCTGAACAGGGTAGAAAGCACTGTGTCTACCGAATGTCAGGGGCTGGAAGCAGAGTACCAGGCGCTACTGTGCTGATAGAGTTACACGATCGCTGCTAGTAGTTCTACCTTGCCTGCGAAGTCTGCCTCATCGGTTGTACGGCATTATTTAGCTCAACGCCACCTGGTGCAACGTTACCTGTCTCAACGCTGTGATTCAGGCGCAAGTAAGTGCGAACGCGGGTAAGCAGTTCGTCGAAGTCGATCGGCTTGCAGATAAAATCATTTGCCCCTAGCTCAATGCCGCGTATGGCGCTGGCTTCATCGTGGGCAGAGATCAACAAAATTGGAATGGAAGGAAGGCTGTCATCCTGCCGAATCTTTTGTGTCACCTCGTAGCCATTCATTCCAGGCATCATGACATCCAGCAAGATTAAGTCGGGTGGTGCGGCTTTAATCTTACTTAGTGCAGTACTACCGCTGGTTGCCACATCCACTACAAACCCTTCCATTTCTAGAATTGTTTGCAGTAGAAATAAATTATCTGGAACATCATCAACGGCAAGGAGACGATAGACTTGCGAAGACATACGAAGGGAACCTGATTATCTAAACGCCGTTTTGCTTATGTATCAGTTCTACTCGGTAGTGCTAACCATTGAGGTCTAACTAGAGATGTATTTTCGCTTCAGGTAGCTAAATTATTAGATTTTTTTAAGATGGGTGTGGCTCTCAACCTGACGATCGTCACATATTAACCTGGCAGTATTTGGTTTTGAAGATCAGACCCGTGCTTCGACTTCGCTCAGCCCTCAGAAAGGGTGTGGATTGAGCGCAGCCGAAAGCCACCCCTATTGCAGGATGTTCCATTGCTGGGTTAATAGCCATTAAAGCAGCGTGATCGCGGTGACTTCCGGCGGGCAAAAGAGACGACCCGGTAGGTAAGTACCCAGACCACGATTGACATACAGACGATTGTTGCCTACGTCATGCAACCCCTGCGCCCATTCCCAATGTTTGGAAACTCGCGCACATTCTTTCATCCAGGGTACAAAGCGTCTGGCTGGTTTGGGTAGTTTGCCATAGGTGGTTGAAATCAGCTCTGACACGTTGCAAATGCCAGGGATCACGACTTGCCCACCGTGGGTATGCCCAGAAAGTTGCAGATCCACGCGCCATTGTTGTAGCGGGACAGCCGTATCGGGATTGTGCGATAGAACGATGCGTGGAATGTTGGGATCGATCGCCTTCAGGACGGGCAGCGGGTTAAAGGATGGCGACCAAAAATCAGCCAACCCCACGATCGCCAGTTCAGCACCAAGCGGGTAAGCAACCTCATTCCACAAGACCTGAATGCCAATACTGGTGAGTGCTTTTGTCACTTCTGGTCGTGAGCGGCGATAGCAAATATCGTGATTGCCCAACACGGCATAGATACCCGATCGACTTTGCAGCGCTTTCAGCCAGGGCACTAAGTTGTGAATCGCGGCGGGATCAGCGGTAACAAAATCGCCCGTGAGGACAACCAGATCTGGTTCTAGTGCATTGCTGGCTTCGATCGCCGTCTCCAGCAGTTTTTCAGACAGCCGAATCCCGTCGAAGTGAAAATCTGAGAACTGTGTCAGCGTCACGCCTTTGAGCGAAGCGGGTAAGTCGGCGATCGGCAACTGCAACCGTTCGACTGTTAAAGGACCTGTCAAGAGTCTATGCATACGCTCATCCAGCAGAGTACCTTCAGCCTAGTAATTGTTTAGAGTGGCGTAGCAAGGGTCTCAGGCAGAAAGTTTCGTCCGGTTTACCGTCTCAAGACGGACGGCTGCTGTCAAGAGAAACAGGGCTGTGCGCTGGTGTTGGGCTGTCCGTTCCGTTAAAGCAGCCAGGGCTGGCATGAAAAGGGTCGCCGCTTGATTGACGACGGCGGTTTGGTAGGCGGCGGTTTGATAGAAGGTTTGAGGCAGTGACTCTGGTTGAATGGACGGTAACGGTCGTCGGGTTGGGTTGGTTTGCCTGGTCTGATCCGCGATCGACATGACCAGGATCACCAGCATGAACGAGAGCAACAGCCCCAAACTAAAGCGCTGCTCTGGGTCAGAAAGTGCGAAGCCAGAGGAAACCGGCTCAACCGTGGGCGCGTTTGTTAACTGCCAGGCAGGTTTGGGGGCAATGATCTGCTGAAGTTCAGCACGTTTAGCGGTGTACAGGTTTAGATTATCAGTGGCAAACTTTAACTCCAGATTAAGTTCAGCATATTGACGGGCTAACACTGCCCATTGTTTGATTTGTTGCTGAACCTGTCCTTCGGTTTGCGCGATCGCCGCCTCGGTCAATGTCAGCACTTGCACTTGTGTTGCCGCTGTCACCCCTTCTAACAGCGTTTGCTGCTGCTCGATGGCTGTATAGTCGGTTGTTTCCTTTGCCTGGAAGTCGGCGATCGTCTGCGCGAGTTGCCGCTCGATCGGCGCGTGTGCTGCCTGGGTCATTTGAGCCGTCAATACCTGATAATGCTGTTTGAGCGGTTGTAGCGTTGCGCCAGTGGACTGCGGACGGGCAAGCTCGACGGCTAGCTGATCGGCGATCGTCTGAAGCTGTTGCCGTAAGGCTTGATAGCGATCGTTCTGAGCTAGCGATTGCTCCACCAAGCTCGCACCGGCAGGTGACAAACGCTTTTGCAGAATCGCCACCTGCGTGCGTGCTTCGATTAGGCGAATTTGCAAGTCCTGGCGCTGTTGGGCAAGCACACCGCTACGCTGAGATAACTGCTGCCCCAGTACGTCAGCCCCGCCATATTGCTGAAGCGTTTGGAGCTTTTGCTGCGCGATCGTCACTTGTTGCTGGAGGTGGGGTAGCCGCTGCTCCACAAACTTTAGTTGGTTACAGAGATTAGTGCGACACTCCTGGCTGTATTCCAGGTAGGCACGCGATACCGTTTCTAAGACCGCCTGTACTTTTTGAGGATCGGTGTCCTGATAGGTGATTTCTAGCGTCTTTTCGCCAGCTTGATGGGTAATGTCTAGCTTCTGCGCCAGCGTGTCGTAGTTGAGGTCGGTGTACTGCGTCTGGAGCTGTTGCACCACGGGCGCAAGCAACTTGGGACTCCACAACACCTGAATCTGGGTCGCGTAATCGACGGTAGGGGTCGATCTCGCGGCTTGAGCGCTGGCTTGCGTTGCCGCACTGGTCGGTGCAACAGTTGGCTCGACCAAAAGCTGAAACTTGCCTTCATATTGGGCCGGTTGGTTGGCTAGCTGCACTAGGCTAGTGCCTCCCACCAGGGCGATCGCGGCTCCTGCCAGTGCTCCGGTGCGACGATTGAAGAAGCCAGGACGGTCTCGTGTTGCCTCTGCTGGTGTTGCCTCTACTGGTATTACCTCTGGGATCGCCACTAGTTCCAGCGTTGACACGGACGCGATCGCAGGCGGGTCGAACGATCGCACCTCGATCGCTAAATCAAGCCAGTCGGTGGAATCGTGAGTGGCGATAGAAGTGGAGCGCATACGTCTTACCAAGATCAGGGGCGATTCAGGTATCAGTCATTTGGCAGTAGGGAACGTTCGGGAGGCTGAAAGACGGTTTGAAGCGCCGCGTCTAAAGGTGCTTAACAGGAGCCGCACCGTTTGATGCCTTGACATAAGGCTGATAGTGATAGCTGTAAGGGGTCATTGCATCAACAGCACCATTTGCCACTAGCCCAAGAACGGTCGTGGATGAAATTTTCAGCTCTTCCATTGCTTGTGCGACGGAAGGTCGTTTGGTTTTGCCTAACCGCACCACCAGCACCAATCCATTGGTTTGCGAGGCGACTAAACTACCGTCTGCTAAACCAACCAGCGGAGGCGTGTCATAAATGACGAGATCAAACACCATTTGAAAGCGTTCCATCAAAACGCGCATTTTGCCGGAAGATAGTAGCTCAACGGGATCAATCGGGGTTTGTCCTGCTGTCAGTACCATCAGGTTGTCGCGGGTTGGGGATTGCTGTAGCGCTGTTCTGACATTAATATTGGTCGTCATTACATCGCTTAGACCGCACTGGTTAGACAACTCCATCAGGTGATGCACTTGCGGATGGCGTAGATCGGCATCAACTAACAGCACCCGTTGCCCCATCGCGGCGGCGGCATGTGCCAGGTTGACCGCGATCGTCGATTTACCATCCCCTGGTTCGGCAGAACTAACGGTGAGCGATCGCACGGGGGTATCCAGACGCTGTAACCGAATGTTTTTGTAGAGCGATCGAAACGCCTCGATAAAGGGCGACGCACCCACACTGAAGGAAGCCTGTGCGGGTGTAAACGCAGCCGGAATTTCAGGTAGATCCAGGGCAGAGGCTGTGGGCACCACTGGAGAGACATGGAGCGACGGACGGTGCTTGCGCTTGAGAAACGGTAGCTTTGAGAGCCACGATCGCTGGGGAGCCGCCCGTTCGCTATCGACGGGAATAATGCCCAGTAAGGGCAGCCGGGTTGCCTGCCGAATATGTTTGGTTGTGTGGTAGGCATTGCTACTGGTATCGGCAAGAAAACCCGCGATGATGCCCAGTGCGAGACTTAAAAAGACTGCCAGACCGAGATAGTTCAGCAGGAGGTTGGCGGCTGTGTTTAATGGTTCACCCGTCTCATCGCGAGCCAGTTGCGGTGGTGATAGCAACTCCCAGGGCACTTCTTTTTGTGCCGCGTCAATTTGTAGCGCTTCCCGTTTTGCCAAAAATTCGTTCAAGCTGTTGGTGGCAATGGTCAACTCTCGCTCGATATCGGTGTATTGACGCGCCAGTGATGGATATTGCTGAATTTTTGCGTCTACTGCACTCTTTGACTGAGCAACCGCGCGATCGCGTGCCTGCTGAATTTGAATGTCATCGTTGACTTTACCCAAGACACGCTGGGCTTCTTGATCGAGCAGCGCTTTTAAATTGCGCTGACGATCGCGCATGGATTGCAACGTGGGGTTTTCTTCGCGCGATCGAGCAGTTTCCAGGGCAATCTGGCTCGAAAGCTCCTGGTATCTGGCAAGTAAGGCCTGGTATTGCGGCGCTTCTGCCAGAATAGAAACGGTATTTGCCGTATTTGCGTTTTGTTGCAGGGCTGAGAACCGAGCGCGGCTTTCGGCAAGCTTGCTTGCATTGTCCATTTGCTGCTGCTCTAAATTGGCAGACTGGGTAGCAGCTTGTTGCCCTTGAATGTCGGGATTAATGATACCAAAGCGTTGCCGAAAGCTCTGTAGCTGCCGCTGGAGTGTATTCACCCGATCCTTTAACTGTGGCAACTGAGCGTCAATAAATTTGACCCCCTGCCCAATGTTGGTTTGTCGCTGTTCCAGGCTGTATTTTAAGTAGGCATCCGAGAGTAGCTTTAAAATCTTTTCTGCAACCGCCGCATCCGAGTCTTGATAGGTTACTTGTAAAATCTTAGTGACCGGAGAGTCTTTAGTTGCTTTTTTGGACTGTGCTTGAGCAATGACGAGCTGAGACGCGATGCGATCGTAGCTAACGCCAGGAAACTCTCTCTGCACCTGTTTGACGATCGGCTCTAAGATTTTGGGGCTTTGTAGCACTTGAATTTGGGTCGGGTAATCCAGTGCCGTTGGCGCGGTTTGCAGTGATTCTCCTGGCTGCTGCTGTGGGTTTAGCAGCAGGCGCTTATATTGCTCTTCAGCGGTAACAGGCTCTACTAAAAGCTGAAACGAGCCGATGTATTGCGGTGGCTTGCGGCTAGCTGACCACAGGGCAAGCGGTATTGCTGCCGCTGCCACTGCGATCGCGACTCCTAGCACAACGCCCAACCGTCGCCGAATGATATCAAATGGTTGAACCACGCTAAACGTCGATTCATCCGTTTCCAACGCCTGATCGCTCAAAGCCAATGAGGATGGCTGTAGCGATCGACCCGAATTTTTGGATGGAGAGAGAGGAGAGTGTTCAGTTTCCATGGGCACCGTATGCATTCTTGCGTTCACATCAGAGGCAGCGATCTAGAGGTGCATCGTTGCAAGCGTTTAACTCAGCGTGCTCAAAGCATCGATCGTTTGTTCAGTAGAGCGACCGCCTGGCTTAGGGAAAACTAAAGATTCTCAAGAAGCTGGATAACGAAAACAGTGGGCTGAGAACAGTGCCGAGTGTATCGGTGATGCTGGTTAAGCCCGATCGTCCGACCACAATGATGTCATTATTTCGCATCGCTGGGTTGGTTTGGTCGTTGATGCCCTGAGCAAAATCGACGGTGATGTCTCGGCGCACCACCGTACCATCGGGATTCAGACGAATGAGTTCGACTCTGCTTTTACGTGCCCGCCGATTATCAAACCCGCCTGATGCCAGCAGTGCCTGGTTCATCGGTGTGTTGGGTGGCACCTGCACGACACCCGGTTGCCTTACCTCGCCGACAATGTTGACCCGAATGGTATCGGGCGAGAAGCTGGCGCTGGCAATTTGAGCGGCTTCGGCTGGGGTGATGTCAGTGGCAGTCGGAATGGAAATGGTGTCACCCGATTGTAAGATGACATCTTGCTTGAGGTCGCCTGCTTGCACCAGCTGCAACAGGTTGATATTGATGGTTTGTTCGGCACCCGATCGGGTGGGTCGCCGAATCTGAATACGCCGAATGTCTGCCAGGGGCTTAATGCCTCCCGCAACCTGAAGTGCCTGAGTTACTGTGGGCGGCTTATCGAAATTGTTTGCTGTATCTCTACTGGTACCAGGTGCGCCCGCCGCTCCAGTACGAGAATTTGTACCAATCACCTGGTAAGAACCAGGACGAAACACCTCACCGACGATCGCCACATTCACAGGTCTGCCTTTTTCGCCTGCAAAGGTGGTGTCTGCCAACTGCAACGACTCGGCTGGATTCGGATTGGTGGCTGCTACCACTGAAATTGAGTCTCCATCTCGCAGCGTCACATCCTGTTGCAGATTGCCGTTTTGCACGTAGCTCCACAGGTCAACCGTAATCACTTGCGGCACACCAACGCGCTGTGGACGACGAATTTGCACCTGTCGCACATCCGCTGCCTGAGTAATACCGCCAGCCGTTTGCAGCGCCCGCGTCAAAGTTGGGAACTGGGTGCCGCCATCCTGACTGGCTAGCGGGATCGTGTAGGTGCCGGGACGACTGACCTCGCCTAACACACCAATGGTTAGAGGGCGTGGAGCGAGCAGGGTTACAGTCACCGCCGATCGCTTGTAAAAGCGTGCATACCGTTTGGAAAGCATTGCCTCTGCCTGCCTCAGGCTCATCCCCCGCACCGACAAAGAGCCTAAGAGCGGCAGGTTAATCGTGCCATCCACTAGCACTTGCCGCTTGCCATTCTCACCGCTATATTCAGGTACATCAAAGAGATCAATCTGAATGCGATCGCCCGCGCCGAGTGTATAAGAACTCTCCTCGAAAGGATTCAGGCTGGGTGCTGCTTGGCTGGTGGATGGCAGAAAGGCAGGGGTTGCACTAAACGCTGGAGCGGCAAGCAGGGTTAAAAGAACGGCAACGCCCGTTGCTGATGCCGTAAGTTGATGACGCATAAAAACCATGCAAACACTCCCGAAATGAAGTAGATGGTGTGGGATAACAATCAGAAGGCAACGAACGTGCCAGATTGCGGTCTCGTAAAACTACTTACTCTGTAGACAGCCGCACACCGGATAAAGTTCTAGTACTTCACGCAAGCCCTACACATTTTTTAATGACTTCTGGACAATTAAATCGTTCAAATGCCAGTCGTGCAAATAAGCCATACAAACATAGGTATAAAACACAGCATTATCACTTTTCAGGCAAAAGCCGTCCTAACCGGAAGAATGGCTGGAAACCGTTGAGGATCAGGGACTCGATCGCTCACCGCTTACTCAAGCCAGGGCAACTTCACCCCTCTTTCATCCCTAACAGCAGGCGCAGCGGCACTACAAGGGTTGTTTTGCAGCAACTAAATGGGTAACAAAATCTACCATGACCACGCAACCAACAACTTAAAGAATGAATGAAGACGCGCGATCGTCCTGGTAAATATCCTGATTACACTTCGGTACATCGTAAGAAGTAGCAGATTACAGAAGAACGAGTGATTGACGGTCAATTTTTAAAACATCCTTTTATCTTTCTGCACCCCAACCAGACAACCTAATGATTCAGCTTCCTTCTTCTGTACGCCAAATTGTTAGAACCACAGGGTTTTGGCGAAACAATAGGCTTATTTTGAAAGAAATTCGACGGTTTCCCCACATCGTAGGGATGGTGCTTTTATTCTCGCTTTTAGCTGCAACCTTTGAGGGGCTTGGCATTAGCTTCTTGCTGGCATTTTTACAGAAGTTAGTAGACTTGAATGCAGAGCCATTTCGGACGGGCATTAACTGGTTCGACGTTTCAATTCTGGGCGTAAACATATCGAAGTTAAGTCAGCTATACCGCGTCTCTGCGCTTATTCTTCTATCAACGCTGTTGCGGGTGGTGTTTAGCTACTTAAGTGTCATCTTCGCCGAAAAGGGCAGTATTCAACTGGTCGATAATCTGTACAAAAAGATCTTTGAGCAGTTGCAATTATTGAGTTTGCGCTTCTACAGCCAGGTGAAAGCGGGTGAAATTTTGAATACGCTGACCTCAGAAACGATGGGGATGCGGCGGTCTATTGCTACGTTGAGCAATATTTTCATCAAAATGTTTATTATTCTCACCTATGCCATCATGTCCATGAGGATTTCCTGGCAGCTAACCCTTATTTCAACGCTGTTATTTAGTTTGGCGGCGGCTGGCATCGCTACGATGAATACCCGCATTCGTGGCGCGAGTTTCCCCGAATCGGCAGCACGAGGGAAATTGACATCCATTGCCGCTGAATTTATCAATGGCATTCGCACGGTGCAGGCATTTGCAACTCAAGATTTTGAGCGTAAGCGCTTTTACCACGCAACGGATGAGGTTGCAGCCGCATCAATCAATTCAGTCATGCAATTCGCGGCTGTGCGACCCATTGCAGAATCGATCTCAACTGTGATTTTAATTGGCATCATTATTGTGGGAATGACGGTTTACGTTCCCAACGGTAGTTTGCAAGTTGCCTCTCTGCTGACGTTTGTGTTTGTGTTAATCCGCACGGCTCCGGCTGTACAGGAAGTAAGTGGACGTTTTGCGGAACTGAGCGGACTTCAGGGGTCTGTACAGAATATCGAGAATTTTTTGAGAACTGACGATAAGCCTTACCTCCCCAACGGTCACTACCAGTTCAACGGCTTACAAAAAGCAATTGAATTTCACTCTGTTGATTTTGGGTATACCGCTGATGAGCCTGTGTTGAGCGCCATTACCCTGACGATACCGAAAGGGAAAACGATCGCCCTAGTGGGTGCATCCGGTGCCGGTAAATCAACTCTGGCAGATTTGATTGCTCGCTTTTATGACCCAACGCAAGGCAAGATTTTGTTCGATGGTATTGATTTACGTGAGTTCAATATCACGTCAGTGCGTAGCAAAATGGCGATCGTGAGTCAGGATACGTTTATCTTCAATGCCAGTGTGCGTGACAACGTTGCCTATGGCTTAGAAGATGTAAACGAGAAAGATGTTTTGGAAGCGGCTCGTTTAGCCAATGCCCTGGAATTTATTCAAGACATGCCAGAGGGGCTGGATACGATGCTGGGCGATCGCGGTGTGCGCTTATCGGGTGGGCAACGACAACGAATTGCGATCGCGCGGGCACTGCTGCGAAACCCAGAGCTTCTCATTCTTGATGAAGCAACGAGTGCCTTGGATTCGGTATCGGAACGCTTAATTCAAAAGTCGTTAGAAGACTTATCGGTAGGGCGAACGGTAATTGCCATTGCTCACCGTCTATCAACGATTATGCGTGCCGATAAGGTGGTGGTGATGGAACAGGGTCGCATCATTGAGCAAGGCACCTATCAAGAACTTCTTACCTTGCGTGGCAGGCTGTGGAAGTATCACCAGATGCAGCATGAAGCGAGTTGAGCTGCCTAATGAAACGAAATAAGATCTAGATGGCGCAAGCGCTAACCCTTGATGTAGCAACGACTTCCAAAGCGGCAGATTTAGCTGTTAAAGGCCTGGTTGCCTGATATAAGTACCTCAAATCCCTGTCTGTTGTGGCTTTGAACTGGCGATTAAAATCGCGTCTACAACCACGAAGTCCGCAAAGGCGGACTAGCAACAACAAGGGATTGAGAACCTGCGGCGGCAGGTTTTGCTCCTGTAGCCGCGGTTTCAACCGCCAAGCGCAGAGATGTGTCAGGCAGTCAGGGTAAAGGCTAGATCCATACAAAAGGTGGTGTGATGTAATTTGCCTTTTGTAAGCGCCCATTTTGAGCCATCCAATGAGTATGAGCCGTGCTTAAGCAGTGAGGGGCAAGAATTTAATAAGCTGTAATATTTGGAGTAGCGAATTGGCAATGCCAAGCCTCTACGGCAGAGAAAATATTCAGATTATTTAAGATTTTTAACGAGTGCATCCCACTTTTGTAGCCCTCACTTTTTTCTTTGATGCCGCAAGGCTTTAAGCCCTCTCCCAGGACGGGAGAGGGACTTTGCATTGGCTGCCCTTCTCCCGCTCTTGGAGAAGGGGCTGGGGGATGAGGGCGAATTTGCAAAACTGGGATGCACCCATCTTTAACTAGGCTTCTGACGATTCTCTTTAAAGAAGTTTCTGAGGCAAAAATGGCGATCGTGGGCACAAAACCCCGGTTGCTGACTCACTCTCATACCAATTGAAGTTGTGAAAGCAACACATGTTCATGCTGACCTCCTTAAGCAAGAGAGAGTCAGAAGGCGAAGGGCTTCTCATACCGATTTGAATTGAACAGGCGGCACATCCTGCAGGGACATTGCCTAGTCCCTACCCAGCGGTCGATCGTTGTCATGCTTTAAGTCGGCATCATGTGTCGCGCTCACCAATCACATCGATTTGAGGTTTAGTGTAATCGAAACCTCAAATCGTGCTTAGATGAAGTCCCAGTAGCGTTTAAAAACAACGCAATTACCCGCTTTTCCTGCCTGCATCCCCTTCCCTTTATCCAATCAGTGCTACTAAAAGTGTGATGGTTGCTTTTAAGATCTATGCAATTGGTATAAAGCTCTACAGCACTTATTTAAAACGATGCAGACAATGGTTACTAGTAAAAATAACTACTTAAAAACTCTTGAAAGGTATCAAGAAAAACTTATGTTTATGCTACCTACCTACTTTCAATGCAGCGGACGATTGAACAACTGTAACAAGGGCACAGTCGTCTTGAGAGATGCAGGGTCACTATTAGCCATAACCTCACAGGTCGGCTCTTCTCCTGAAGACTGAAGACTTAATTGAGTGGAATCAGAACGTAAATGCATCGTACCAACTGTATGAAAAGCGCTACCAAAATCCACGACTAAAGGGTTTCATCAAGACGACATTCGACTTGGCTAACCGCATTCGAGGCTATGAGAATACAAGAAATATTTTCAGTTCCAGCCATCAAAAAGAATGCGTGCCTAATTGAATACTTTGATGGAGACGCGGGGCTGCATTTAAAGGTGTAAGAGAACTGAATCAAGAATTTGACTAGGTTCTCAACTAGCTTGGTGGAAAGATAATCAAACGAGTTGAGAGAATGTCTGAAAAAAGCCTGATTTGTCATACTGTAGCGAGCTTTCCAAAGAGTAAGATATGAAAAGTAGAGCCAGTAGAACGATGCTGAAGACTTCAGGAGCGCATTAAATGGTTGTTCCCCTGTTGTCTCTAAGCCCTTCGACTCGGTTTAGCGTTTTTTAGACGCTGTAGGCTTTACGCTGGATTACACTCGAACCCAGGATGATAGTTTGACCCTCTAAAGTATCCTCTCAAAACCTTGGGCAACTTTTCGCAGCGCTTTGGTCTGAGTTGTTGTGCGCTACCAAGAAGACACTTTTAGGAGTATTCAAATGCAAATCTGCTTACTTGACCCTAGCTTGCAAAAGCATGACGGTACACCAAGCGATAATCTTGGCGATCTAATCATTCATGCAGCAGTCCGCCGAGAACTGAGTTCTTTGTTTGGTGAACGTGAAATTCTGAGAATTTCAACCCATACGCCAATGGCTACCGAGCAAGTTAAGCTTGCAAGCCATAGCTCTCTCATCTTTGTTGGAGGAACTAATTTGCTTTCTTCCAAAATGAATGAATACAGACAATGGAAAATATGGATGCGTCAGTCTATTTACATCAGACGTGCCATTCTGCTGGGGGTTGGCTGGTGGCAATATCAGGAAGCGCCAGATCTATACACCAGGCTAATATTACACACTGCACTGTCTAAAAGAGGAGCGCTGCATTCGGTGCGAGATGAGTATACTCGCAACAAGCTTGAGTTAATTGGGATTAGAAATGTTATCAACACAGGTTGCCCTACCATGTGGCCACTTGCAGATTTAGCGCCTGGAGATGTGCCAACGCAAAAAGCAAAGCAAGCATTAGTCATGCTCACTGACTATTTAAAGGAGCCTGAGCTGGATAGAAAATTGCTTGAACTACTGCTTGCCAAATACGAGAAGGTCTTTTTCTGGCCGCAAGGGAAAGGGGATGCGGACTACGTAGCCAGTTTAAATTTAGATCTGCCGATGATCTGGTTAGACCGATCGCTAGAGAGTTTAGAAAACTTTGTTGACACGGCTGGAGCCTTCGATTACATCGGCACTAGATTACATGGTGGTGTGAGGTGCTTGCTCAGCAAAAAGCGATCGCTGATTTTAGAGGTTGACAACCGGGCTAAAGAGATCGCGGCTGATACAGGTTTACCGACTGTAAAGCGAGATGACTTCGCCTCTTTAGAGCATTGGATTGACAATCCCTCTGTCACCAAGATCTCCATTGATTTAGCAAACGTTGAGCAATGGAGAAATCAATTTAAACCGAAAGTCAAGGATCTTTCTGTGCGTCGTTACAAGCTGAGCAAAGCTTCATAACAGTTCTGCTGTATTCTTCAGTAGACCGACAATTTTTTCATCCTGGTGGTTGTTTGCGTTGTGTTCCCGTTGGGTCGGTGCTGCTACATCAACAAACCCCTTGCGGGTTAAAGCAAGTACCATTAGCCGATGTTGCAGACTTCGTTATGGTAGGCACGGTTTCAACTGCCAGCCACCAGGCATTTTGTCACTAACCTTAAAGGGTGCCTGAGAAATACCTATTTGTCATGCTGCAAAGCCACTCTGACAGAGAAACGGCAGCACAAGTAACGCGAGCAAAGTCAGACCGAAGGCTTTGGTCTCACACTTCACTACTGAAGCTCTCAATTCTACCCTGCAGAAAGCCAGCGACGTTGCGTCTGGCTCGACTCAAAATGATAATTTTGACTGTGAAGGTGTCCTCTTCAAATACCTTTGATGAACGTTCTACATCTCAATCAATCGGATATTTCTGGTGGAGCCGCGATCGCAGCCTTTCGGTTACATCAAGGTTTGTTGGCGCAGAGTATTGACTCTCGATTGCTCGTTGGCAATGCTACAACTAACGATGAACGTATTGCTGTCATTCCTCGCAAGCCATGTGTAGAAAACCATCTGGCTCGTATTAGTCAACGGCTTGGTCTAAACTATTTGCAGTTTACTGGTGCTTTTGATATTCCAAAGCATGACTTCTACAAAAGTGCTGACATTCTCAACTTTCACAACTTGCACAGTGGCACCTTTAATTATCTTGCGTTGCCATGCTTAACAGCCGCTAAACCTGCTGTTTTTACCTTGCATGATATGTGGAGTTTTACGGGGCATTGTAGCTACAGCTATAACTGCGATCGGTGGAAAACGGGTTGTGGTCAATGCCCTTACCCAGAAACGTATCCCTGCATTCGCTACGATAATACAGGTCTGGAGTGGAAATTAAAAAACTGGGCTTATAACCACTCCAATCTGGTGATTGTCACATTGAGCCGTTGGCTCACTGACCAGGCTCGGCAGAGTGTGCTCAACCGCTTTCCCATTCACTACATTCCTAATGGCATTGATACCAATACCTATCAGCCGCTCGATCGCGAAAAATGTCGCTCTTTACTGGGCATTCCTTCTGCGAAACGGGTTTTAATGTTTGCGGCTCAAAGTTTGGCAGATCCTCGTAAAGGCAGCAATTTACTGCTCAAGGCGCTCTCTGATTTGCCTGCTGCCCTTAAAGCAGAAACAATCCTCCTGACCTTAGGTGAAAGCAGTGACGCTATTGCCGAAATGGTAGGGATAGCTACACTCAATCGCGGCTATGTAAGCGACGATCGCCAAAAAGCTGTCGCGTACTCTGCTGCTGATCTCTTTATCTTTCCGACTCTCGCTGATAACTTGCCGCTAGTACTGCAAGAGAGTATGGCGTGCGGCACTCCAATGGTTTCGTTCAACGTAGGCGGTGTGCCTGACCTGGTGCGTCCCGGTATCACCGGTTATCTTGCGGCTCCAGAAGACAGCGACGCTTTTCGCAATGGCATTGTGCAGTTGCTGGAGGATGAGGCACTGCGCGATCGCCTGAGTCAAAATTGTCGCGCGATCGCGCTGAAGGAATACTCGCTTGAACTCCAGGCACAACGCTACATTGAGCTTTATCAAACGATCCTGCATAAGGCTGTCAGTCTTTCAATGTGTAACTGATGGTTGTGGGACTCAAAGCAATAGCTTCATCTCTGGGAAGTGGCTTTTGCGTAGGGTACATGACGCTGCTGCTTTGCTTGCATAAAACCAATACACCATGAAGCTCGTCCCTATGTTTTGCAGAAGAAACTGGGGAGGTTTTTTGATGCAGCGCGATCAGGGGACGCTTATTTGGAACCATCTGGGCTGACATCACTGACTAGCTAATGCTGCTATTGAGAATTGCACTCTGCCTGAAGGAGTAAATTCTCTGATTATGTAAAAAGTGTGAAGAAGAAGGTCGATTCTCCGTATTTTTCCTGATTCTGTTCTGGAATGCTCGTACAAGCTATACGAAGCAGGACATTTTATTTGGCACTCTAGCTAGATAGAGTGCTGTCTGAGTATCACTGTAATTCAAGTTGAGAGTCGAAACAAGAAGTACACTCTTAGCCACAAACAGGAAGGGCGCAAAGTTTAACAGGATATAAAAAACTAAAGAATGTCGGTGGCAGAATAAAACACGATGAATTTAGAAAAAAACGCCTCTAGAAAAACAAGCAATCTGAACTTAAATTCTGTCATGCAAAAGTATTATGAATTGCCAAAAAAGCTTTACCGTAGAGTCAAAAAGACTAAAACAAATTTAGAATTATATTTTAATGAAAAAATTCAAACACTAATCTTAAAGCGTAGTATTCAGCATATTTATGGACTTTCAAAAATTGATTATGACAGAAATGAGCTGGTAGTAACTTGTTCGGTCAGGAACGGAGAAATCTACATCAATTCTTTCATTCAGCATTACTTAAAATTGGGTGTTAAACATATTGTCTTTCTAGATAATGGATCAACAGATCAAACAATTGAAATTGCAAAACGTTATAGTAATGTAACGGTTCTCCAAACTCTGTGCCCCTACAGAAAATATGAGACCGTTATGAAAAAGTATTTAGTCAACCGATTTTCAAAAAATAGATGGAATTTATTTGTTGATATAGACGAACTTTTCGATTATCCATTCTCTAATCAATTGAGATTAAACTGTTTATTAGATTATTTGAATCGCAATTCTTACACCGCTGTTGTTTCACAAATGCTTGATATGTTTTCAGACAAAAGCCTATCTGAGCTAGATGACAAATCAAGTGATGATATGAAGAGTACTTATTGCTATTATGACATCAGCCAAATTCGCCTCTCTAAATATCAGTGGAGTCAATTGAATAATGAAAAAATTAGAATGCATTTTGACGGCATACGTAAGACATTATTTGACACTGATAACGGTTTGACGAAAGCAGCTTTAGTATTTGTGAATAGAAGAAATAAATTGTTTGTAGATTTTCACCATGTGATAAATGCGAATCTAGCAGATTTTACTTGCGTGCTTCTACATTATCCTTTCACAAGCCATTTTTACGGCAAAGTTATGGAGGCTGTGGAAACAGACAGATATGCGCTTTCAGCTAGCCACGAATATAAAAAATATTGGGATGAGATTCAGACGAATAAGAACTTTACAATTAAGCAAAATACATCTTGCAAATTAGATAGCATAAATGACCTGATAGAAAAAGGGTTTTTGGTTATTTCTGAAAAATACACACAGTGGATTCATGATGTACAGGATTCTTCCAACAGATGATAGCAATTTTAAGGTCGTTATTTAGCTAACCAGTATGAACGAGCAAAGTTCTTATCGATCTATCATTTCACCCGTTCCAGAAGGGTCTCCGCGCCCCCTCTGGTCTGTAATGATTCCAACCTACAATTGTGCTCATTACTTGCGCGAGACACTAACAAGTGTTTTGGCACAAGATCCAGGATCAGAAGTGATGCAAATTGAGGTCGTTGATGACCACTCTACTAAAGATGATCCTAAAGCGGTTGTAGAAGAACTGGGGAAAGGTCGAGTTAGCTTCTATCAGCAACCACGAAATGTTGGTTACATTAAAAACTTTGAAACTTGCCTACAGCGATCGCGCGGTCAGTTAGTTCATTTACTACATGGTGACGATTGTGTAAGAGATGGTTTCTACCGTAAATTGCAGCGTGGTTTTGATGAAAATCCTCAAGCTGGAGCTGCCTTCTGTCGCCATATTCACATGGATGAAGATAGCCACTGGACTTGGCTATCTTCTCTAGAGCAATCTAGAAGTGGTGTCTTAGATAATTGGCTAGAACGAATTGCTGTAAAACAACTTATTCAAACCCCTTCAATTGTTGTTCGCCGGGACGTATATGAGCAACTTGGAGGCTTCGATCAACGTATGTTGTGCTGGGGCGAAGACTGGGAGATGTGGGTACGCATTGCTGCTAACTATCCAGTTTGGTACGAAGTTGAACCACTAGCTTTATACCGTAAAAGTTCAACTTCACTGACTGGAACATCAATACGCACAGGGAAGAATATTCAAGACTTTCGTAAGGCAGTCCGAATCGTGCAGGACTATCTACCAGAAGCGAACGCTCGTCAACTTACAAAAGTAGCATTAAACAATTACGCATTTTATGCTCTTGATTCTGCTAGCCAGTTTGCTAGGGTAGGAGATAGCTCTGCTGCCATCAGCCAAATCAGAGAAGCGTTAAAGTGTCGATCTTCACTGAGAGTTTTGCAATCTTCAATGCAGCTAAGTGCAAAAATCGTCTACCAAATGGCTCTGATCGGTTTTCGAGAAACATAGTTCAGTCGTACACTACTTTATCAGGATAGATTTTGGGCAATGAGACCAAATATAAGCGTTATAGTTTGTACCCATAACCCTCGGCACGATTATCTAAAAAAGGTAATTACAGCATTGCAGGAACAAACTCTATCGCCCGACCAATGGGAACTGCTGCTAATTGATAATGCAAGTACTCAATCACTTGCTACAGAAGTAGACCTGAGTTGGCATCCTAATGCTCGACACATTCGAGAAGACCAATTAGGTTTAACGCCTGCTCGTCTCAGGGGTATTCGAGAGGCGCAAGCTGAAACGTTGATTTTTGTAGACGACGATAATGTTCTCAACTCAGATTACCTTGAAGTCGCATTACACCTTAGTAAGAACTTTCCATTTCTGGGTGCCTGGGGCGGACAAATTCGGGGTGAATTTGAAGTCTCACCTCCCGATTGGGCGGAATCTTACTTACCCCTCTTAGCTATTCGAGAGTTTGATCAAGACAAATGGTCAAATTTACCACACCAACATGAAACAACTCCTTGCGGTGCAGGAATTTGTATCCGCAAAGCGGTAGCTGATAAATATGCTGAGCTAGTAATCAATGACCCTAAAAGAGCCAATCTAGATCGGAAAGGCAACCAATTAATGAGCTGTGGAGATTCAGACATGGCATTCACAGCGTGCGATCTTGATTTGGGCACCGGACAATTTGTAGCTCTGAAACTAGCTCATCTAATGCCAGCAAACCGTGTGAGTGAAGACTACCTAACTAGGCTAGCTGCGGGAATTGCTTATTCTCTCATTATTTTGAATTCGTTCCGAGGTCAGATGCCCAAACAGTCAAGCAGATCACTCAAGGCAAAATTTTTAGAATTTACCCGTCTGCTAATGATGCATCCTGTAAAACGGCGAATACACAAGATGACTAAAAAGGCAGAGGCATTAGCCACTCAAGAGGTTTTGCAAACCCAAACTTGACAGGATGATTGTCCGGCAATTAAATATCAGGGGCGCTTAAGCAGAATTAAACAACGCTTATGTGCTTTTAGGAATTATTAATTTATTCATTAGTATTGCTTAAGCCGATGCTACTTTCGCTAAAGCATTCACGTTAAATAAGGCAGTATTGATTAGTAATGCTTAAGCGTTTACAGATTTTGCTTAAGCAATTACTGCCACCGCTCTTACAAAACACAGTTTTGCTTTAACGTTCAAGCCTTTTGCTTTAGCGATCGCAGGTTTGGCGTTGTTCACATTGAAACTCATAGCCATAGCTGTTTTTACGACTCAATGCCCACCGGAAATCTACCTGAAACCAACCAGATTTTGACGGAGAAAATGTGTGGTTTCTCTAGGAAAATGCTCAGGTCAATGGGTCATGGCATTGCCTAACGTAGAGCAGACAACTCTATTTAGGGAGCATCTAACTAATGGCACGCCGCAAACGCAGTTCTAAAGTACTGGAGAAAGCCGATCGTCGCATTGCCAGCTTACGCTCCATCAGTCTCGATCTTAACCTGGGCAATGGGTTGACGGTTGACACCTACACCAATCTAATCACTGATACTCGCGACAAACTCGCTGCTTACAATACCGTCCTCTCCACCGTAGACAAAGCCTATAACGATTTACTGCTGTCTGAGCAAAAGCTAGGCGATTACTCAGAACTTTTGCTGCTGGGTGTAGCAACTAAATTTGGCAAGAGCAGTGATGAATATGAAATGGCAGGTGGAGTGAAAAAGAGCGAACGCAAGCGATCGGCTCGTATAGCTGCTGCTGTCCCCGTTGGCGCAACACCCTAAGCTGGATCGCTATTTGAGATCGCAAAACTTGTATAGCCCCTTGGCACGCTAAGACCGTTCCTCCGTTTTCTCAATAGGAAACCAGGGACGGTTTTTTTAATCGATGGTTCCCGCACCTGCATCTAGAAACTCTAGTTTAAAGACCGTATAAAGAAAGCGGTAAATCGAAGAGATTTCCTGATCACAGATCTTTACACAGTAATGGTTAGTGGGTATGGCAAGTCCTGTCTATCGTCTTTTGAGTGTTGCACTCGATCGCAGCTTTAGCCGCCGCACCTAACTTGCTCCTTCTCTTGATGTAGCGCCCTTTACTATGATCAGTGTTATTACGCCTGTCTACAACGGTGAGCGATTCATCGAGTCCTGCATTCAGAACGTCATCAATCAAGATTGTTCGGACGTTGAACATATCATTATTGATGCCGCTTCCAAAGATAAGACTGTAGATATCATCAAACAATACGCTGAGCGCTATCCTCATATCCGTTGGATCTCAGAACCCGATCAAGGTCAGTCGGATGCAATGAACAAAGGCATCAAAATTGCAACAGGAACAGTTCTGTCGTTCTTAAACATTGACGATTATTATGAGCCTAATGCAATCAATCGTGTCTTAGAACGGTTCAAGACTCTACCCGAACCAAGCTTACTGGTTGGCAACTGTAATGTTTGGGAAGACGGAGATAAATTTGTCGAAGTCAACAAGCCTAAGAACTTAAAGTTCACAGACTTATTGCTAGGACCGTGCGTGAATGCTTACCCACTCAATCCCTCTGCCTACTTTTATCACGCCTCACTTCATCAAAAAATTGGTCTCTACAAACTTGATGAACACTATGCAATGGACATCGACTTCTTGTTTAGGGCTGTTCAGGCTGCAACCGTAACCTACGTCGATGAGACTTGGGGAAATTACCGCAAGTTCAAAGGTACTAAAACGGCCAATGACATTGAAAACGGTCAAAATTTGCAGCGCATTGAGCAACTGATCAAGCGCTATCGAAATCATCTTCCTTTGCTCCAACGCTGGTATCTAACGCTTGCTTATCACCTTGAGACGTTTGATGAGTGGCGAAAAGTCAGATACTTTTTGCGTCACCCATCTGATTTAATACCTTCGCTTAAAAACAAGCTAATTGAGCGTTTTAACTCTACTGTGTGACTTAAGTCAAAGTCAGTGAGTGTCGTAAATTATGGAGATAGCCATATGTCTCAACTAGCTACTAATCAGCTTCAAACGGGTAACAGACCGTTGGTGAGCATCCTCATCAATAATTACAACTACGATCGCTTTCTCAAGGCAGCCATTGATAGCGCTTTAAGCCAAACGTATACCAACATTGAAGTGGTGGTAGTTGATGACGGCTCGACCGATCAGTCACAGGCTATCATCACCAGCTATGGTAAGCAGATTGTGCCTGTACTAAAGTCCAACGGTGGACAGGCTTCTGCCTTTAATGCTGGTTTTGAGCAAAGCAACGGCGAGTTTTTGTTTTTCTTAGATGCCGACGATACGTTTGCCCCCCACAAAGTTGAGACGATCGTCAACTTTTTGACTCAACTCATACCCCACAATCCCAATCTTCTGCTTTTCAATGCCTTGACCGCGATCGACGAAAAGGGTTTACCGCTAAAGGTTGACTCCTTAGGTGACTCCTGCGAGTGGCGAGACCTGCATGGCAACCGCGAACTGCCAACGTTTTTACACGGGGCCTTAACTCGTATCAGTACGTCCGTTGCGGTCTACAAACATGCCGCAAAATATCGCTATATTCCCTATCTTGCTTCACCAACTAGCGGCTTTGCCCTGACTCGTGCGCTAGCCGAGCAGGTTTTCCCTCTACCATGCCAGGACGTAAAAACGTCAGCCGATGACTTTTTAATTAAAGCAGCCTCGTTGCTGGGAGAGATTTATCAAACTGATCATGTTCTGACGCAGTATCGCATTCATGGCAAAAACAACTGGTACGGGCAAAAAAAGCCCGTGCAAAAGAGTTTTTTGGAAGCGCTGGATGCCTTCTTAAATTCTAAGTTAGAGAGCAGTGCGCGGAAACCCGTTTTTTCCTACTTCGACTCCATCCATGCTCAGGTTTATTACCGGACGCATTATGCCAGCCCTCACCAGTACACCAACGAATTACTAAGAACCGCCATCAAAACAATCCTCTGGCACCTTGACTTAAGAACAACCAGATTTTTTGTGAAAGCAATCGTTTTGGCTCTCTATTCCAAACTTAATCTTAGTAATCCTCTCGCCAGTTAAAGAAAATTGCTCGGCATCGCTTTCAATTTGTTCAACTTCTCCTGGCGTTTTGTTCAGCCCATTTAAGCAGATGAGGGATTCTATGAAGCTAGCCTATGTAACGCCCTACGATCCCCACGATATCAACATGTGGTCAGGTTTAAGCTATTACATTGCCCAATCACTTCAGAATGATTCAATTTCGCTGGACTATGTCGGTCCTCTCCGCGATCGACTGTCTAGCAAAATCGTTCGTAAGTGCAAACGCCACTATCATGCGCTGTCTAACAAAACATACCTGCGCGATCCAGAACCCTTCATTCTGAAAGACTACGCCAGCCAAATCACAAAAAAAGTTTCTCGCTTAAGCTCTGACGTGATCTTTAGCCCCACTAGCAGCCCGATCGCGTATCTTGAGTCCGATCGTCCCATCGCCTTTTGGGCGGATGCCACGTTTGCGGGTGTCCTTGACTTTTATCCCCATTACACCAACCTCTGCGAAGAAACCATCAAGCATGGGCATCGCATGGAAACGCTTGCCTTGGAGCGTTGTCAGCTAGCCATTTATGCCTCTGACTGGGCGGCAGAAACAGCAATTAATTACTACGGAGCCGATCCAGCAAAAGTAAAAGTGGTGCCCATGGGTGCCAACCTGGAAAGCCATAAAACGCTAGAGGAGATTAAAGCCAGTATCCAGGCGCGATCGTCCACCGTTTGTAAGTTGCTGCTCTTAGGCGTAGATTGGTATCGGAAAGGAGGCGATGTTGCCTTTAAAGTTGCCAAAGCACTCAATGAATTAGGGTTACAGACAGAGTTAACCGTTGTTGGTTGTCAGCCAATTCTCGACGAACCCTTACCCACATTCGTCAAACCTCTGGGTTTTATTAGCAAAGCGACACTTGCAGGCAAAGAACAAATTTCCCAGTTAATTGCCGAATCTCACTTTCTCATCGTGCCCTCGCAGGCAGAATGCTATGGTCTCGTTTTTTGTGAAGCAAACGCGCTGGGCGTTCCTTGCTTGGCAACCAATGTGGGCGGCATTCCAACCATCGTTAAAGATGACATTAACGGTAAGCTTTTTAGCCTCACCGCCGACATTTCTGAATACTGCGATTACATTACCAATTTGTTTGCTGACTACGCGGCGTATCAGCAGTTAGCACTTTCTGCATTCCATGAATATCAATCTCGTCTCAACTGGACAGTTGCAGGACAAACCGTGAGACAGTTGCTGATGAATTTGTAACTGCGTTCATCCTAAAAAACAGCGTAGGAGCATTAAGTGTGGAAACGAAGCCTCTAGTGAGCATTATCATCAACAACTACAACTACGATCGCTTCCTCAAAGAGGCGATCGACAGTGCATTGAACCAAACCTATGCCAACACGGAAGTGATTGTGGTGGATGATGGCTCGACAGACAACTCACGTAGTCTGATGGCTGAGTATGGCGATCGCATTATGGCTATCCTGCAAGAGAACGGTAAGCAAGGGGCGGCTTTTAACAATGGCTTTGCCCACAGTCACGGCGATATCATCATCTTTCTCGATGCCGATGATTATCTCTTCCCTGAAGCGACCGCACAGATTGTGGCGGTCTGGCACCCAGAGATCTCGAAAGTGCATTATCGCCTGGACGTGATCGATGAGGATGGCAATTCGCGTGGCTTTTCTTACCCACAAGGCACTACACCACTAGACACGGGTGAAGTCTGGCGCATCCTGCTTGAAGTCGGCACCTACAGCGGTACACCCACCAGCGGCAATGCCCTTAGCCGCAACGCACTATCCCAAGTGATGCCGATTCCGTTTGACTATCGCTCCACTTCAGACGATTATTTGTCGGTGCTCATACCGCTCTACGGTAATGTGCTTGCTATTGAAACACCGCTGGGCGCGTATCGCATTCACACTAATAACCAGTGGGCGATCGCAACCGTCAGCAGCGATCGCTACCGTCGCTTCGTCAATCATGACTTGCAGCGCTGTGAAGTCTTAGCGCAACGGGCAAAAGCACTGGGCTATGAGGTGCCTGAAGATTTAAACTTGCGCTTTTTTGGACGCGCCTGGTCACGGTTAGCGTCTCTACGTCTAGCGCCGCAACAGCATCCCGTTCCAGACGACAAGGCGTTGTTTTTGAGCTACGCGGGCATTCGGGCGATCTGGCAGTTCTCAACCTACAACATCCAGAAACGACTGATTTACACTCTGTGGTTCCTCTGGGTTGGCATGATGCCACTACCTTTGGCAGAGCCAGCCATCACCTGGTTGTTTGCTCCCCAGTTCCGTCCAAAGTTTGTCGGTCAAACATTGCAAAAAATTCGTGCTTTATTAAGCTGATTTACAAAATTTACCGTGAATAGAGAAGCAGGGTGGCTCTTAGTTTAAATCAACAGCCTCATCTGATGACCGCTTACGGAGACCGCCATGCAAAAACCATTTCGTTTGGGTGTCGTATTTACTCATCCCACCCAGCACCATGCTCCCTTATGGCGCAAGCTCAATGAGCAAGCAGGTGTGACGGTAAAAGCCTTTTATCTTTGCAATGAGAACCAGGTTGGGGGCGATCGACAGCTCGGCAGCACCCAACCCTGGGATGTGGATTTAACCAGCGGCTATGAGTATGAATACCTCAAAACGCTCAATGGTACTGTTGCCTCTGGCATTAAACGCGGTTTGCTCAACCCGGCACTGGTGCAACGGCTGACACCCGAAAATGTTGATGCCGTCTTTATTTCCAGTTTTTACACCCTGTCCTATCGGTTAGCCGTGTTGCTGTGTAAGCTCCGCAAGCTTCCCATCTTGATGCAGAATGATGCGACCATCATTACCGACAGCGACTTTGGTTACGTGCGAAAGCTCACTACCACGTTGCTGTATCCCTGGCTGTATGGCTTAGTCGATCACTGGATTTCGAGCGGCGATCACAACGAAATTTACCTGCGTCATTACGGAGTCGGGGGCGATCGCATTGTACGCGGTTGCTATCCCGTTGATCGCGAGCGGTTTGAACACACCATTGACAGCCAGCAGGAAGAGGTTTCTGCTATTCGCGCCCAGCTTGGCTGGAATGACGAAACCATTCTCTACGGGTTTGTTGGCAAATACATCGATCGCAAGAATCCCTTTGAGTTCATCAATGCCATTGCCGCCGCACATCAACGGGATGCCAGAGTCCGCGGCATTATGATTGGCGGCGGCGCACTGGAACCTGCCATCAATGAGAAATTAGCCACTCTCAACGGCGAAGTGCTTAACGTGGGCTTTGTCAATCAGAGCAAACTACCGCTCTACTATGCGGCACTGGATGTGTTTGTCTCCAGTTCCTGGCTCGATCCCCATCCTTTAGTCGTGTCTGAAGCAATGGCGGCAGGGTGTCCCGCCCTTTTGAGCGATCGCTGCGGCAATTGGGGCTACCGCGATACCGTCCAGCACCGCTACAACGGGCTGGTTTACCCCAGTGGCGATGTAAACGCTTTGACAGACGCAATGCTGGCATTGACTGACACAGCAACACGCCAGACCTACAGCCAGCACGCCAAAGCTGTTTTCTCTCAGCAAGATTTGAACTGTGAACTCAATGCCTTTTTGACGCTGATTGAGCGCATCAAACGCCAGCAGCCGATCGCCATTGAACAGGTCGAGCCATTGCCTTCACATCCGGTCGCATCTGCCAAATGCCGTTAATTTTTCCGGAGGAACAATGCGCGTTGCGATTGTACGCACAATGCCCAGCTTCAGTATGGATACTTACGCAGATGGTGTCATTGCCGGACTGCGCGTCATCCGTCCTGATTGGGAAATCATGGAATTAGCCCCTTATCCCTTCGATCGTCGCAGTCCATCGATCGTGCTGAGGGCAAAGAAAGCTTACGAGCGGTTCTGGCACTTTCCCCAGACGGTTGCCCGTCAGCCTGCCGATCTGGTGCATATTATTGACCATAGTGAAGCCCATATTGTGCGCTGGGTCAAAAAACGTGGCACGCCTACCGTCGTCACCTGCCACGACTTAATCAATTTCTTTTACCGCGATAACGTCCAGGGTTCTGTGCGAGTGCCGCTCGTTAGCAACGGGTTGTGGCGGCGATCGTTGCAGGGCATGAGTCATGCAGACCATGTTGTGTCGGTGTCGTCAGTGACGGCTCACGACATGACGCAACTACTCAACATCAACCCAGCCCAGATTACCGTTGTACCAAATGCGGTCGAGCCGATTTTTCAGGCAGCGTCAGCCAGCGAGAATGAGGCATTGCGGCAGCAACAGGGGGCATCGCCAGAAACCATTTGCCTGCTCAATGTGGGGACAAACCATCCTCGCAAAAACCTGACGACCGTTCTGCATGCGGTCAGCCTCCTGGTGCAACAAGGGCTGCCCGTACAGTTCTGGAAAGTCAGCGCCGATTTTAATGATGAGCAAAAAGCGTTTATTCACAGCCAGCAGCTAGAGCCTTATATTCGCTACCTCGGCAATGCCGACAAAGCGACTCTAGTAAGGCTTTACAGCGCCGCCGATCTGCTAGTGGCTCCCTCCCTGCATGAAGGCTTTGGACTCACCCTGCTCGAAGCGATGGCGTGCGGCACACCTGTGATTACCTCTAACTGTTCAGCGATGCCCGAAGTGGTTGGTGATGCAGGCGTTCTGGTCGATCCACAAAGCAAACAGGCGATCGCGGATGCCGTCCTGCGTCTGCACCGTGACCCTGACTACTATCAAACTCTCGTTGCCAGAGGGCTTACCCGCGCCCGCCAGTTCACCTGGGAAAACACTGCCGCGCAGCTCGCTCAAATTTATGAGCACTTACTGGCACAAACCAGCGATTGCAAGCCTTCTCCCTCTGACCTCAACACTCTAGAGCAACCGAGAGAACGCGATCGTTCCACTGCAACATCCAGCCTGTAAAGCGGTTGTCACTTCAATCAATTTACGTCCCTAAGAAGCAATCAACCTATGAAAATTCTCATGTCTGCCTACTCATGTGAGCCAAACAAAGGGTCAGAACCGGGAATTGGCTGGAATACTGCACGCGAAGCCGCTAAGTATCACGATGTTTGGGTCTTGACCCGACCGGATGAAAGCAGAGAGGCGATCGAGGCAGAGCTAGCCCTCAACCCCATACCAAACCTTCATTTTGTGTATTTTACCTTGCCCCTTTGGGCGGATAGCCGACGTTGGGGGCAGTCCGGTGCAATGCAACTGCACCATTACCTCTGGCAACTTCAGGCATACTTCGTAGCGCGCCAGCTCCATCGTGAGATTGGCTTTGATCTAATTCATCACGTTACCTTCGCCAAGTACTCAAGCCCTAGCTTTCTTGCCTTGCTAGCAGTGCCCTTTGTTTGGGGTCCTGTCTCTGGCGGAGAGACTGCTCCCAAGAAGTTTTGGCAAGATTTTGACTTGCACGCCAAAACCTATGAGAGCCTCCGAGACTTGTTTCGTTTCGTAGGAGCGCTCGATCCATTTGTCCATCTCACCGCTAGAAGAAGTGCGGCTATTCAAGCGACCACTAAAGACACCGCTCAACAGCTTTACAGGATGGGGGTCAATGAGGTGCAAGTCGTGCCTGCCATTGGTCTGCCTGAAAAAGATATAAAGTGCCTTGCAGAGTACGAAATTGCCAGTAGCCTGCCAGTCCGATTTATTAGCATTGGCAGACTTTTGCACTGGAAAGGGTTTCACCTAGGGTTGCGCGCGTTTGCTGAGGCAGCCTTACCGGATACAGAGTATTGGGTTTTGGGTGATGGACCGGAACTGGAACCGCTTATCACACTTGCACAAAACTTAGGGATTGCTCAGCAAGTTAAGTTTTTGGGTCGGTTAACGCGTGATGAGACGCTAACCAAGTTGGCAAGTTGTCATGTGCTAGTTCATCCCAGTCTGCACGATTCGGGTGGATGGGTTTGTCTTGAAGCAATGGCAGCAGGGCGACCCGTGATTTGTCTGGATTTAGGGGGACCGGCTATTCAAGTCACTGAGGCAACCGGCTTTAGAATTCCAGCCCATACACCGGATCAAGCGGTTAGTGATCTAGCCATTGCGATGACTAAATTAGTCAAGCATCCAGAGCTACTGGTTGGCATGGGGCAAGCAGGTCGCAAGTTGGTGAGTGAAACCTACAGTTGGCAGACAGCAGGGGAGCATTTGAGCCAGTTGTACAAAGAGGTCGTTGACCAAGCAAGCCTCGCGGCTTGAACAGTTTTCAATTGCTTGGAGTTGTATCTTACCGACCCATCACTTGGGTGTTGCGAATGGAGGGATGATTTCATCCCCAAGACTAACGGTGCATCGTTTGCTTACTCCAGCCCCATCACTTTTTAGGATAGGTCAAAGCTGATGCATATTTTAGCTATTCACAATCGCTATCAAATTAGAGGAGGAGAGGATGAGTGCTACGAAGCTGAGATCGCACTATTGAAAGACTGGGGGCATCGGGTTAATAGTTACGTCGAGACGAATGACCGCATCACGTCCTTAGGCAAGCTTCAAGCGGCAGTTCAAACAGTATGGTCTAGAACCGCTTATCGACAAGTCAAACAGCGTTTAGCGAATCGCGCTTATAACGTTGTGCATGTCCACAATTTCTTTCCGCTGATTTCACCATCGGTTTATTATGCGGCACGTGAACAGGGGATGCCGATCGTGCAGAGTTTGCACAATTACCGCTTACTTTGCCCCAATGGACTCTTTTTCCGCGAAGGCAAGGTTTGTGAAGACTGTCTGGGCAAACCCATTCCCTATCCCGCAGTGGTACACGGTTGCTATCGCGATAGCCGCCCTGCAAGTACAGCGGTTACGGCTATGATCACCGCGCACCGTGCCATGAATACCTGGACAGAAATGGTGGATGTTTACATTGCTCTGACCGAATTTGCTCGCCAGAAATTTATTGAAGGTGGTTTGCCTGCCGACAAGATTGTGGTCAAACCAAACTTTGTTAATGCTGATTCACGCCCAGGCACCGGGCAGGGTGGCTACGCCCTTTACGTCGGACGGCTCTCGGTGGAAAAAGGTCTGGATACGCTGCTTGAAGCCTGGGAGAAACTAAAGCATCCCATGCCACTCAAAATTGTTGGGGATGGACCGCTTGCCGATTTAGTCATGGCAGTCAGCGATCGATCGCCCCACATTGAATGGCTAGGACGACAACCCATGTCAGACGTGTATGCACTGATGGGTGAAGCAAAATTTCTGGTCTTTCCCTCCAAGTGGTACGAAACCTTTGGTCGAGTGACGATCGAAGCCTTTGCCAAAGGCACGCCTGTCATTGCGTCAAACATTGGCGCGATCGCTGAGTTGGTGGATAATTACCGTACTGGGCTTCATTTCCACCCGGCAGACTCAGACGATCTGGCTGCAAAAGTTGACTGGGCGATGACCAATCCTAGCAAGATGGCTCAAATGCGAACCGCCGCTCGCGCTGAATACGAGGCAAAATACACAGCCTCGAAAAACTATCATAAGTTGATGGAAATTTACGCAAGAGTGCAACCCAGAGCTGCTTTCAAAGACTTGGCACCAGTCAGTCTTCGCTAACTGCCACAATTCCCACAGAACAATCCCCGCGAGACAGTTAAACGCAGAACCACGAAGCGATCGCCCTCATCAAACAACATAAGTATCGATCGCTTTGAACCTGGAGACCTTTAAACGCAAGATGGAATAAAGTGCTAAGTGTAAGCTTGAAGCTATAGCACCTCTTTTTACGGAGCAGACATGCCCTGACCAGTTAAACGACTGTTGAACTAAGGCTGCAAAAACTTTATGCGTTGTTTCCTGATTGACCGCACGACACGACAATAAAGACATAGGTCATGATCAAGGAACAAACTGCTTTGGAAAGAACCCACGCAACTCAGGAAGGCGGTGTCGTGAAAGGATCGACACTGGTTCTGGCTGCCTTCGCCACTGCCTTCTTTCCTCGATTGCTAAGCTCAATGGGGTTTCCAGCACCGATTAACTTTGTTCATTTTGCAGTCGTTCCGCTTGTCTGTGTGCTTGCTCTTACACAAACCCGCGTTAAAAATAGGCAGCAGATTGCGATCGCCAACGCGCTTCTTATTGGGTTGCTTTTGCTGCTAACAGTCATGATCGCCAGCGCTATTCTCAATGGAGCCGGGATCGTTAACGTTGTCCTGGATTTTGTCCTGCTTACCGAACCGATTATTTTGCTTTTGGCAATCATGTCAGTGCCCCTTTCAATCAAAGGCGTACAGCGCTTTAGAGCATGGATTTTGGGTTTTGGGTTTACTCATCTCACGCTGGCATTGCTTCAAGCTTTGCTCTTAAGGGTTGGCATCATGAGTCAGCCCAATTCCTTAACGATCGAAGATAATATTCAAGGCGTTTTTTATATTTCCTACGGTGGTCATGTCGTCGGTGCCACTGTTTCTATGTGCTTTTGTCTCTATTATTTAGTCAGCGCTAAAACAGTGCCACTGTGGATTCGGGTTTCTGTCTGTTTTGCTGGTTTTGTGCAAATTATCTTAGCGGATGCCAAACAAGTCATTCTGGTAGCAATCGTTGCCTGGGTGTTACTCATTCTCAGCCGCGTTAAAAATATTGGACTTACTCTGCAATACCTTATTGTGGCGATCGTGCTGCTTTCGGCATTTTGGTGGTGCGTTGATAATCTCGAACTTTTTGCAGCATACAAAACCTGGATTAGACCAGAAATTTATGGTCCTGATGGTGATGCAACGGTGCTTAAATCGGGTCCGCTGCGGATGATTCCAACCTATTACGAATCAGTTTTAAATTGGTTTATTGGGTTAGGGCCAGGACATACGATCGGGCGGTTAGGTGGCTGGATGATTAAAGATTACAGCGATCTTCTCGATCCACTGGGAGCAACCACACATCCGGTCACCGAGGTCATTTGGGCAACCTGGAGAGGTTACTACTTAGACTCCAGTATGTTCTCGCCTTTCTGGGGTTTAGCCGCTATCTGGGGAGACTTAGGCTTCTTGGGTTTAGCCGCTTATCTTTCTCTTTGGCTAGTGGTCTATCAACGGCTCTGCCCGGACGATTTTTCCAGATTCATTACTTTTAATGTCATCGTCAATGGCTTTGTTTTCACGCTGTTAGAAGAACCTGGCTTTATGCTGACGGTTGCAGTTTTAATTGGCTTGCAGTGGCAAGAACGGCAGCTTAAACGACAGCAACAACAAGAGCGACAAGCTGCCTACTACATGGCACTCAAATCATTTGAGTAACGGTCTAGACATTAATGCTGGTAACTATAGCGATCCTCTTTAGATTGTGAAAAGAGGTTCCGCAAGAGTCTTTTCCACAAAGTCCCTCCATTTCACAAATGATTTAGGACTGCTATAGCGATCGCCACAGAGCTTATCCACTCCCACCTGTGGTTTACCCATCTGAGAATCGCTGTAAGAGGCGCGATCGCCAGTGATTCTGTATTCTATTACACCATCCAGTCCTCCCGGTGCCGCTACAAACAAGGGTGATACATATCACTTCGATCGCCCTGTAAAGCAGGCAGCGATGGCAAAGGCATGGGGAACAAAAAATTAGTGATTGAGGCTGAAGCGCCAACCTGCAACATTTTTATGAGATGTTTAGCCTTTGCAGGGGTTTACACGATTGAAACAGAAAATGGCGCGATCGATAGCAACGCTCAACAGCGCCGACCCGCTTTCTTTGCCAGCGCTATGATGCCCAATACCGATGGTGATCCTGTGCTGCCACCCGCACGTCGTCATCCAACCACCGCAGACCCGTTCTAAATTTTCCTGAAGCCATTGAACCCATTTAAGGAGCAACTCATGTCAAATACTGAAATTTCCACCATCACTGAGAAACTCTTGGCAGCCAAAAAGGCTAAAGGAGTAACCTTTACTGATTTAGAACACGTGCTTGGTCGTGATGAAGTGTGGATTGCCGCTCTAATCTATCGGCAGGCAAGTGCCTCTGAAGACGAAGCCAGCAAGCTACTTCAGGCGTTAGGACTGAGTAACGATTTGGTGCCTGAGTTAACCGCTTCATCTGTGAAAGGGCTAGGTCCCATCGTTCCCACCGATCCACTGGTCTACCGCTTTTATGAAATCATGCAGGTGTATGGCATGCCCATCAAAGAAGTCATTCACGAAAAGTTTGGCGATGGCATTATGAGCGCGATCGACTTCACTATGAACATTGAAAAAGAAGTTGATCCAAAGGGTGATCGGGTCGTTATCACCATGAACGGCAAGTTCTTACCCTACAAGAAATGGTAGCCCGGAGGCACACCCACAAAATGCCCTCGCGCGATCGCCCCCGCTCCATTCTGTTGCACCCGTACTTAGACGCGATCGGGTGAGGCAAGAAGAGAAAGGGGCGATCGGGCTAACTTTCTATGAGCAAATAGCGTGTCTCCTCTTCGTTTAACTATGCTGTCATTATCTAGGGCGGTGCCTACAAGGGGACTCAAGCAATGGCTACGGATCAGATCATCTTTCAAACAAAGTGGATCGCTGTAAAGGAAAGTCCTAGAGGGTTTCAGTATTTGGAACGCGAGGGCAAAGATTCTGTTACCGTCTTTCTAGTGAGAAAGAGCAGTGCTAACCCGCAGCAGTCTGAAGTCCTGATCCGACAGCAGCATCTCTGTGTTGACAATCGAGAAGTAGATGGAACGCTAACCCTTTTTCCCTGCCCGATTACTGGAGCGTTGGAGGAGGGAGAGTTGCCAGAAGCCGCTGCGATACGAGAAATCTATGAGGAGGCGGGGTATCGCGTGCAGTTGCAATTATTCGGCAAGTACATCGTAGGCACTCAAGTAAATGAAATTTGTTATCTCTACTATGCCGATGTTACTGGGATAGAGCCTGATCTCGCACAACAGGATGGCACCTATTTAGAGTCAATTGGAAAAAATGAATGGCATCCATTGGAGTACTGAAAGGGCTGTGACTACGCAGCCTGCCAAATTGGATACTTTAAGCTCCAGGCGCAACTCTTCTAGTAAAATGAGTGAGCTTCGATTGTGAAGCAGTGATCGCCGATCGCAAATAATATCAGATGTATGCCAACCCCAAACGCAGAAAACCGGGACTACTGGATCAAGCAAAGTGAGATGTTGCAAAGCGCGATCGCTCGTATGGCAAACAATTCGCTAGAAATTAAAAAGGTTGGCTTAACGGTCTGGGCGGCGATCGCGGGCTTTGGGTTTACCACGACCAATCGTTATTTATTTCTGCTGGCGTTTGTCGCATTTGCCTTATTTGGTGTTTTAGATCTTTACTACTTGTACCTGGAGCGGAAGTTTCGCGCGAATTCTAATCGGCTCACTCGAATGATTAGTGGTTATATCACCAGTGACGATGATGCATGGATCGAAAAGGTGCAAGGGGATTTTCTCAAGCCGGATGGATCAACTAAATTCTTGGGGCAGCTTCCAAACACACTCAAATCCTGGTCAAACTTGCCGTATTTGATTACGTTTTTGATTACAATTTTGTTGCTAGTTGTGCCACTGCCAACGTTGCCAACAAAGTAGGCGGCTGCAATCCCAAGCTTCTTGAGGTTTGAATAAGTGGGCATTGCTAATCGCGACATCACCTGCACTATCAAGGTCGTATGGAGCGGTGCGATCGTCTTAGAGGATGTTCTGAGAAGTGCTGGGCACTGCCCACCCTACTGTACTCAAGATTTCCAGCAAATTAACCAATTAAGCGTTGTTAATCCCTTTCAAGAATGTGTCTAATCTCAGCATCCAATGCAGGAACTTTGTTGATGACAACATCCCATACAATGTCATAATCAACGCCGAAGTAGTGATGAATTAAGCGATCGCGCATTCCAGCCATAGCGCGCCAATTGATAGCCGTATGCTTCTGGCGCAAGGCATCCGGTAATTGTTTCACCGCTTCGCCAATGACCTCAAGGCTTCGAACGTAAGCCCGTTTTAGGGTCTCATCTTTGAGGAAGGCTACTTTTTCCAAGCCATGAGAACTTGTGATGAGGTAAGTCGTTTCGTCAAGAATGTGCATTAAATACTCACGCGCCGACGGCGACATACTCAACCTCATCTAGAATGCGTGGACCAATGTAGGGACTGAGGGACTCGATCGTAATGAGATCGACCGATCGCTCAAACAGGTCTTCGAGAAAAAACGATAGCTGGATGAAGTTATCAAACGTCTTCTGCTCTGGCTCAAAAGTAACCAGAATATCGACATCACTCTGCTCATGGATGGCGGTATTCCGTGCGAAGGAACCAAAGACGCCACATCGCCTCACACCAAACTGCTGCAATTCTTGTTGATGCTGCCGTAAGAGAGAAAACACTTGAGCTTTGGTTTGCACAGCCATGATTCTTTTTGAGGCTTAGGGGTATCAATATGAAGAGACGATCGAAACAGTTGATGTTGTGGGCACTGCCCACCCTAATTGAACTTTGGATTTAGACCTCAGAGGTTTTGAAAACCTTGGAGGTCTTGGAAGACAAACGGTGCCAAGTAATGAAACACGGAAACACTAATTGCGCCACCACCTGCACTATCAAAGTCGCATTAAACGGTGCGATCGCACCTAAAAAGGCACCGTGTGAAGCAGGATACATTGCCCACCCTATTTCATATGGCTCCCGAGATGTTTAACTAACTGAGCTGATTGACTGACAAAACTCTTGAAACCTCGATTCTTGCGTAGGTTGGGTTAGCGATAGCGTAACCCAACAAAAACCAGGCTGTTGTTGGGTTTCACGCTGTTCAACCCAACCTACGGAAAAGATTTGTCAGTCAACCAGCTAACTGAGTCCACTTCAAATCTTCAATGAAGCTTTACCCAGTAATTTTTAGCAACTTCAGATATTGAGCACGAACATAAGAATCATCTGATCTCTCTAACCAGATCGTAGCCTGTTCCTTAGCTTTTTGTTGGTGCTCAATATTACTCCTTTCGATCACCAATCGAAGATATGCTGTCATTATGTATGGATCACACCTCTCTAAATTTTCACTTAACCATGAATATGTTTGGTTGAGAAGGGCTTGAGCTGTCTCAGGTGTAGCTTTATCTTTAGCAAGTATCAGACAATTTCTACGCACGTAAGAATCATTCTGTCGAGCCTGCTCCAACCACTTCAATGTTAGGGAAACAGCACTTTGCATCTGTTCTGATGGTCCTTGTGAGATTACTAGTTTCAGATAGTCTGTCAGAGTGTATGAATTGCTAGCTTCAAGATTTGCTGATAACCAGAGAGTTGTTTGCTCAATGATTTGGCGTTGCTGATCTACTGTTGCTCTGGACTGTACTAGTTGAAGAAGTTGATTGCGAACATAGGATTCGCTTGGGTGTTGGAGCAACCATTGAGATGTTTGTGTTATTACCTCTCTGCATTCTTCCAAGGTTCCCTGCTTTTGCAGGTCAACTAAATTTTTCTGCAATGTTCTTGAATCTATTTCTAATACTGGGGATGTTAAAGAACAAGTATTTTGTGAGAGTGGAGTTGTCGAGGAATTAGATGGTCTGTGTATCGGTTCTAGCTTTTTAAGTGATCCTAGTTTCTTAGGGACTACCGAAGGTTGATTAGTGAGAAGCCTGTAAAGCTCCTTATAACCTCCATCATCTTTTAAGCGATCCGGGTCTGTCTCTAAATTAGGGAAATCGTATTTCGATAAATCATAAAACGAAGTACGAATTCCATCAGGAATAATTGCTCTATTAGGGGGAGTAAAGAAAACAGGGTAAAACTTGCCATTCTTTCCCTGAGCATCATAAATTTTCCCCATGATTAGGGTTGATTCCCAAGTAACACCTAACCCCTTATTAACTTCTTCTTTTCCTCTATAACGTTGATAATATCTTTCAGAACAAACGATCAAAACGAAATCTGATTCATCAATTTGATCGAGCATCCAGCGATCCCAGTTATCGGGCGATAAAACAAACTGGTCGATCATGCAGTCAATTCCATCGTCTTGCAAAGCGTGGGCAAGACCTATAACTTTCTTCTGATGCTCCTCAGAATCCTGACTGTAGCTGATAAAGACCTTAACTACATCTTCTGACACTGACTTCTCCGGCAAGGATTGAGTGGACTTGCTGAGTCGATTATAGTCTCCTTCCACAGGTTAACTGAAACGGCTTGGGTGAGCACTCGCAGCAGAAAAATTTGAGCGATTGCCCTGCGCGAAATGCAAATTTGTTGCAGTCGATCAGTACCTGCTCTCATCGCCTGCGCGAGAATGAATCTTGAAGCAAGAGCAAAAGAGACGTGCGATCGTCGGTATGATTGCTGATGGCATGGCGATCTCAGAGATTTTACACGCTATATCCTGACTTAGTACTTAACGATATTCAGGAATCTTCAGCTATGCGGCTTGAAGCTGTAGGAGAACGAGAATTACCCCTGCGGATAGCATGAAATCTACTAGCACTCACCACGTTTGCAAGCTACTCAAGCCAAAAACTTTTCGGCTACAATGAGGCATCGCTTCAACAAATTTTGATGACCTCAACTGCTACCACCGCCTCAGAGAAGCTTGTGTTAGGCTTTCATGCCCTCTCTGAACCGTTAAGAGTCAAGACGATCGAGCTACTGCGTGAAAAAGAACTGTGTGTCTGTGACCTGTGCGACCTTCTAGGCGTTACTCAATCGAAGCTATCGTTTCACCTCAAAAACCTGAAAGAAGCCGGGTTAATTCGCGGACGACAGGAAGGGCGATGGATCTATTACAGCCTTGACCTCGCTCAATTTGTGGCGTTAGAGCAGTATTTGGCAGAGTTTCGTCGCTTCAGCCCCATTTTGCCTGCACGCGCTTGTAAGGACGATCGCTAATCCATTGCTTCACTTTTCTTGATGGGTTGCCTTAGCAGCGATTGAACTCACCCAAGCTCTTTGAAGCGATCGGTGTGCGATCGTGCCTCACTGCCTTACAGCGGCAAAAAGCCTACTCGTTGCACCACCTGTTGCCCACGCGGAGAGAGCGTCATGTCAATGAACTGCTTCACCGCAGGGCTGATCTGCTTCGGTACGGCTAAATACAAGACTCGACCGAGCGGATAGGTACCATTTTGGATGGCAGTCTGGTCAGTTGGCAAAAGACCATCGATCGGTACGATTCGCACTGTTCGCTGTTTTTCTACTTGTTGCACCGTGCTGTATGTAATGCCATTCCGACCCAACTGTTGTAGCAGCGGTGTGGTCTCGTCTTGCCTCGCCGTGGTGAAATTCGGTCCATCCGGTGCAAACGACTGTTCAAACAGGACAACATCTTTGAAGAACGTGTAGGTGCCGCTATCGGAAGAACGATTGATCACCTTAATGGGCAGTGCTGGACCGCCTACCTGTGACCAGTTAGTAATTTTTCCTTGAAAAATCTGCTTCAGCTGTTGGCTGGTTAATCCACCTTTGTAAGGGTTGTTCAACCCCACTACTACCGCCAGCGCATCTTTAGCAATGGGGATGGCTTGCAGCCCCGCTTGATATTCGTTCGGTTTGAGTGGACGTGAGCTGGCTGTGATCAACGCCTTGCCATCAATCAGATTCCGAATCCCGGTATTAGTACCGTTGGGGTTACCATCTGGCAACCCGTAGGTCGTTTGCAAAGAGGGATTGACTTGTGTGTAGGCAAGCTGAAACTGTTTCATCAGCGCAACCATCGTAACGCTGCCATCCATCGTCAATACTGCTGGGTTCGGCTGTGATGTCTCTAGCGCAGGGACAGTAGTCGGATTGGTAGAGTTTTGTGGCGTTGCAGACGATCGCGCCGTTGGGTCTGACGTGCCATCAAGAGGACGAAAAAGCTTGCCTTTAAAGAACCAGACTCCCCCGCCCACTAGCAGTCCTGCGGTGACTAAAAAAGCAATGATCAGGGCGGCTGTATCGTTATTTCCTTTTGCCATTAGTCGAGCCTATCCTCGTTTGTGCCTCCAGTTTAGCCAACTGGTGCACCCCTGACACAGGTTTCTGCTCAATGTCTAGCGGTTTAAGCGCTCGCAGAGGCCAATTTGCTGCACTGTAGAAAGGCTGCACTTTTTTGTACTAATCTGTCTACGGCTAAAGCAATATTTTGAAAGCGAGCTTCTAAGCACTACTTGACAAATCAAGTTTATTTGAAATGATGGAGTCATAACGCTTAAACTGTAAATGCACAAGCCTGAAAACGGCGCGATCGCCGCCTACATTCTTTTTGCAAGTGTCTTCTTTTTGTGAGTGTCTACAGAGTAAGCAGTTAGTGCTTTTAATGCCTTTCATGAGCGACCTGTCCTACGCAAAGTCCGCGATCGCTGCCTGCAACAAGCGTCCATCACAGCAAGTCGATGGCTCCTCACTTTATTCAAACCATTTTTGCCTGGAAAGCATCAACATTTATGATTACTACCACGACATCAACAAAATTAAGCGTTCTCCTTGTTTCTTGTCTGGCTGCGGTGGTGTCTCTAACTGCCTGTAGCCAGACGGCTCAGGTTAACACGACTCCATCAGACGGCAATGCCGCCAAGCCCGTCAGCAAGACCACCGAGCCAGAAAAGGTTGGGTTAGCACCCTCGGCACCCGGTATTCAAATTGATGGGTCTAGCACGGTTTATCCAATCACCGCTCTGGTAGCCAAAGAGTTCCGCCAAACGCCAAGGGGTGAGAACGCCAACATTGAGGTGAAGTTCTCTGGGACGAGCAGCGGCTTCAAGAAGTTCTGCGCCGGGGAAATTGACATTAGCGGTGCGTCTCGCCCGATCTTGCTGGAGGAAGTAGCCGCCTGTGACAAAGCTGGCGTACGGTTTATCGAACTCCCGGTGGCGTTTGATGCGCTGACGATCGCAGTCAACCCTAAAAATGATTGGGCAAACGACCTGACCGTTGCTGAACTGAAAAAGATGTGGGAACCTGCCGCTCAAGGCAAAATTAAGACCTGGAAGCAGGTGCGATCGTCGTTCCCAGATCGTCCGCTGGCTCTGTTTGGCGCGGGAGACCGTTCGGGCACCTTTGACTATTTTAATGAAGTCACGAGCGGCAAAGCTAAAGCCAGTCGCAGCGACTATAAGGGCAGTGAAGATGATAATGACACCGTAAAAGGTGTGGCGACCGATCCGAATGCGATCGGCTACTTTGGCTTTTCCTACTACGAAGCCAACCAACAGCGTTTAAAACCAGTGGCGATTAATAGTGGGAAGGGTGCCATTCTGCCCTCTCGTGCAACCGTAGAAAATGGGACTTACCAACCGTTTTCACGTCCCCTACTGATTTACGTGAATTACAAATCAGCCCAGGACAAACAAGACGTTCACGACTTTGTCGATTTCTACTTAAAGAATGCTAAAAACCTGGTTGCCTCTGTGGGTTCTATTCCACTGCCAGAGGACGGCTACCGACTTGCCAGAGTTCAGTTTGATAAGGGCAAAGTGGGTACTGTGTTTGAGGGCTTGCCGCAGCCAAACGTGACGATCGACGCGTTACTCCGCAAGCAAGCGGTCTTTCAACTCAGCGCGAATGAAACCGAGAAAAAATAATTAGGGGAAAAACGACAGTGCGTGTTGCAATTAATGGGTTTGGCAGAATTGGGCGGCTGGCATTGCGAGCTGCCTGGGGTTGGTCTGAGTTGGAGTTTGTCCACATTAACGAACTGAAGGGCGGCGCTGAGACGGCGGCTCACCTGCTGAAATTTGATTCGGTGCATGAGCGTTGGGCACCAGACGTGACAGCTAAGGGCGATCGCGTCCATATTGACGATCGCTCCCTCAGTTTCAGTGCGTTTGCCCAACCCGGTGAGGTGCCCTGGGATGAGTTAGGCGTTGATTTGGTGTTGGAATGCTCTGGCAAATTTCGCACACCCGAAACCCTCGAGCCGTACTTCAAACGGGGTGTGCAGAAGGTCATTGTGGCAGCGCCTGTGAAGCAAGAGGCGTTGAACGTTGTCATGGGCGTCAACGACCATTTGTATGAACCGGACAAGCACCATCTGCTGACTGCCGCCTCCTGCACCACCAACTGTCTCGCTCCAGTGGTGAAAGTGATTCATGAAGGGCTGGGCATCAAGCATGGTGTGATCACCACCATTCATGACAACACCAATACGCAGACGATCGTCGATGCACCCCACAAAGATCTGCGTCGCGCACGGGCAACCAGCCTCTCGCTCATTCCCACCACCACAGGTTCAGCGACCGCAATCACGCTGATCTATCCCGAACTCAAAGGCAAGCTCAATGGTTTGGCAGTGCGAGTGCCGCTACTCAATGCCTCCCTTACCGATTGCGTGTTTGAAGTCGATCGACCCACCACGGTTGAAGAAGTCAATCAACTGTTGAAAACGGCAGCCGATGGTTCGCTAAACGGCATTTTGGGCTACGAAGAGCGTCCACTCGTGTCGATCGACTACAAAGATGACCCGCGTTCTGCCATCATTGATGCCCTTTCCACCATGGTGGTGGATGAGACACAGGTCAAAATCCTCGCCTGGTACGACAACGAATGGGGTTACTCCAACCGCATGGTAGAACTGGCAAGAAAAGTTGCTCTTAGCCTTTAGCCTTCAGCCCTCAGCCTTCAGCTTTTATCCCCTGACCTCATCACCTTTCCACTCCTTCACTTCCTCCCTCCCCCTCCCCCCACCGCTCATGACCGCCACTGCGTCTAACGCCAATTTTAAGAACTACATTCTGGTCACGCTTGCCTACTGGGGTTTCACCATTACCGATGGAGCGTTGCGAATGTTGGTGCTGTTGTACTTCAACAACATCGGCTATACCCCCATTCAAATCGCCTCTCTGTTTCTGTTTTACGAAATCTTTGGGGTGGTCACCAACTTTCTGGGTGGCTGGATTGGTTCTCAGTTAGGGCTAAAAGTAACGCTCTACAGCGGTATTGGGTTACAGGTTTTTGCACTGGTCATGTTGTCATTCCTCAATCCTGGTTGGTCGCAGTGGGTCGCAGTGGGTTATGTAATGGTGGCTCAAGCGTTTTCAGGTGTTGCCAAAGACCTGACCAAAATGAGTTCTAAGAGCGCCATTCGGCTAGTAGTGCCGCAAGAGGCCCAGTCGTCTTTGTTCAAATGGGTGGCAGTGTTGACGGGTTCTAAAAACGCGCTGAAAGGGGTCGGCTTCTTCGTCGGTGCGGCACTTTTAGAATCAGTGGGATTTGTTGGTGCTCTGTTGATCATGGCAGCAGGCTTGTTTCTGCTGTTGTTTACGGGCTTGGCGTTGCCGAAAGGGATGGGCAAAATCAAGGCAAAGGTTAAGTTTACGCAACTCTTCTCTAAAAGCAAGGAGATCAACATTCTCTCTGCTGCCCGTTTCTTCCTCTTTGGCTCCAGAGATGTTTGGTTTGTCGTCGGCTTGCCCGTCTTTCTGAGAAGCGTTTTAGGCTGGTCGTTCTATCAGGTGGGTGGGTTTCTCGCGTGCTGGGTCATCGGTTATGGCATTGTGCAATTTTCTGCGCCAGCGATCCTACAACGGTTTGGTTCTGGGCAACCTCCGCAGTCGAAAACGATTCAGTTTTGGACATTCGCTTTGACCGTGGTGCCAGCGGCGATCGCGATCGCGCTGCAAAGTGGTGCCCCTCCAAACATTGTGATTGTGGTTGGTTTGACGGTGTTTGGTTTGGTTTTCGCGTTTAATTCAGCCGTGCATTCCTACCTGGTGTTAGCCTTTACCGCTGATGATGATGTCGCGCTGAATGTTGGCTTTTATTACATGGCAAACTCTGGTGGTCGCCTGGCTGGCACGGTGCTATCGGGTCTGGTTTACCAATTCTTTGGGTTGGTGGGTTGCCTGTGGGTCTCAACGGTGCTGGTATTGGCTGCTGGTGTCATTTCCATCAAGCTGCCCGATCCGCAGCCCAGCAAAGCCATCGCCTGGAAGGCGGGAGATGGCGACTAAGAGGATGCTTTAACGAGCAATTCTGGTTGTCAAGCTCAAACCATTTACTCGCGATCGTTGCAATGGGTTCGCAAAAGAACCGAACGTTTGATCACATTACTCTTTGTCACTGCCAAGCTTTTACAAATCTCTGTGCGTAAATGGTTTGGCAGTTGCACCCGTGTACGTTGCCACAATTTGTCCATTGCCGACCAGTTGATACTTGTAAGTGACTAAACCATCTAGCCCAACAGGACCACGTGGGGGCATTTTTTGGGTGCTGATGCCCACTTCGGCACCAAACCCATAGCGGAAACCATCGGCAAAGCGAGTTGAGCAATTGTGGAAAACGCCTGCTGCATCGACTTGTGCCATAAAGGTGGCAGCTGTTTGGGTGTTTTCGGTGGCGATCGCTTCGGTATGCCGCGAACCGTAGGTATTGATGTGACCGATCGCCTCGTCTAGCGTATCCACAATTTTGATTGCTAAAATCAGATCGCTGTATTCGGTAGACCAATCAGCTTCAGTCGCAGTGGTGATGTTGAGAATATCGAGGGTGCGATCGTCGCCGCGCAGTTCTACATTACGGAGCTGAAGGGCAACCACCGCTTCGAGCAGAAATTCTGAGGCGATCGCTTGATGCACCAAAAGAGTCTCGATCGCATTGCAGGCAGCAGGATATTGGGTTTTGGCATCCACCGCGATCGCAACGGCTTTTTGCACATCGGCAGCTTTATCCACGTAGAGATGACAGATGCCCTCGGCGTGTCCTAGTACAGGAATGCGGGTGTTGTCCTGTACAAAGCGCACAAACGAATTGGAACCTCTCGGGATAATGAGATCCACATATTGATCCAGCTTCAGCAGTGCCAGCGTTTCTTCTCGCGTTGTCAGCAGTTGCACAACGGTTGGCGCAGCGTCGGTTTGAGCCAGACCATGATGGATCGCAGCGACCAATGCCTCGCACGATCGCACCGCTTCCTGTCCACCTTTAAGGATGACTCCATTCCCCGACTTGATCGCCAGACTGACAATCTGCATGACCGCATCAGGACGAGCCTCAAAAATAACGCCCACAACACCCAGAGGGCAGGCAAGGCGCTTTAAAACTAGCCCCTGATCCAACTCACGATGAAGCTGCACCACACCGATCGGATCAGGTAGTTTTGCGACATCCCGAATACCCGCGATCGCTCCTTTCAGCTTTGTCTCATCTAGCTTCAGCCGAGCAAAGAGCGCTGCTGACAGCCCTGCTGTGGTGGCAGTTTCACAGTCTGCCTGGTTCGCTGCCAGAATGTCGGCTTTGGCTGCTTCTAATGCCTGAGCGATCGCTTCTAGCGCCTGGTTCCTGACTGCGGTGGTCTGGGTTGCCAGGCTTCGGGCGCTGTCGCGGGTTTGCTGGGCGATCGTCGGGAGCGAGGAAGCCGTTGTGGGAGAGGAAGTAGTCATGACAACAATCTGGTCAGAAAAGGTAAGTTGCGCTGAGTTAATGCTCCCTCAGTGTAATTCTTTCGGTCTCTAAAGTGGCTGCTTCGGTATGCTGTCAGATCAGTGTCAATGCGTGAGTGCGATCAGGGAACGCTAATGCTAAGAAACACGGGGCAAACAAAGTCATATTTTTTGTGTCGGGTGTGACTTTGCTTTAACGTCGCACTGCCAGAGGCTATTGTCCTGGATTGTGAGGTTAATAGGTTATTAAGGCTCGCTCCTTAAGTCTAAGAACTGCATTTTGATTGTGAAAAGGGCACGTTGAATCCATGAGTCGGATCACTCAGACTGAGCTTGTTGATACTGACGATTTTGTTGACGCTGAAAGCATCCTCCAGCGCGGTTTGACCCTGAGCCAGCAGGGTGATTACGATGCGGCGATCGTACATTTTGATCATGTGATTCGTTTTCAGCCTGATCACAGCAACGCCTGGTATGAAAAGGGTAGTGCCTTGCTCAGCCTTGTTCGCTATGCAGAGGCAGTGACAAGTTTTGAGCAGGCGCTTGTCTGTGATCCTGTGTCGCCACATACGCACTACAGCCTGGGTTGGGCGGCTTCGATGCTGGGGCAGCATGAGCGCGCGATCGCCAGTTTTGAGCAGGTGCTGGCACTTCAGGCAGATTTCCCCAATGCTCACTACAGCCTGGGACTGGCGTTTTATATGACGGGGCAATACCAGGCGGCGATCGCCAACCTGCATCATGTGCTGGAGCAGCAGCCAGACTTTACCGATGCCTGGTACAGCCAGGGATTAGCGCTATATGCCGCTAAACATTATGAAAGCGCCATCAAACATTTTAATCAAGCGTTGCACCTCCAGCCCGACTATCAAGCCGCGTTGAACAGCCGGGGTGCTGCCTTAATGGGGTTGGGTGATTATGCTGCTGCGATCGTTAGCTACGACAAAGCGTTAGGACTCAACCCTGAAGATGCCGAAGCCTGGTATCAGTGGGCAATGTGCCTCAAGCATTTGGGTCGCCATCAAGATGCGGTTTTAGGGTACAGCAAAGCAATCGCGCTACAGCCACATCATGGTGCAGTCTATGGTCACGGTTGTTGCCTGTTGAAATTGGGCGATTATAACGGCGCCATCGCTAGCTTCGATCGTGCCCTGGAGTCTCAACCCGACCACTACGAAAGCTGGTTTAACCGTGGCGTAGCGCTCAAACAGTTAGAGCGGTTTGAAGAGTCGGTTGACAGCTATGAACACGCCCTCGCCCTCCGCCCTGACGACGCTAGAGCGCGCAATAACTTAGGAAGTGTCTTGCTCAGTCTGGGACGCTTTGAAGCGGCGATCGACTGCTACGACAAAGTGCTAGCACTTTATCCTGAGGATGCACTGGCGCAGCAGAATCGTCGTGTGGCACTGCGGCGATCGCAGTCCAGTAAGGGATAATAGGAATCTGCCCTTAGGAGTAAAGAGTCAATGGGACAATACGAGCGCTTAATCCTCATGGCAGAAGATGAGCTGACGCAATACAGCACCGATGCCCGGAAGCTCGAAAAACTGCGGCAAAAGATTGGTCTATCCGTGTCACCCGGCGAACAGCGACAGGTGAAAGAAACGCTCTTGGCAGAGATGCCCACCGATTTCATGAGCCAACTGGTAGAGAATCAGCGCCAGGCTGTAGCGCTACCGTTTTGGGGCATTGCTGGGTTGGGGCTGCTGTTGGGGATTTCGTTTATGCAGCCTATAGACTTGATTGCAACGTTTGTCGGTGGCGCGATCGCCTTTAACGTTCAAAAGTGGGGCTGGCAACTACAGGCAAAGCGTCTGGTTTTGCAAACGTTAGAGGATATTGAAGCTAAAACCCGCAAACCTGCTGAAGAAAAAGCAACCGAGTAAGAGATACCCTTAGCCGCTTGTTTACCAGGATTGCTCGATCGTTGAAAACTTGACGGCTGTTGCTTTTTCAAGGGACGACTCGGTGCCAACGCCGTTTATTTCAGCTTCAAAGCGAGGAATCGGTAAAACGGCTGCAACGGCACCAATTAGGGTGAAAACGGTAGCTAGCTTGAGCAACATGGTGCGATCGAAAAGTGGTGTGTTCATAGTGAATGCAAGTCCTTACCGTTCGTTCTTCACCTACACTTCAAGTCATCCGGGCAATTACGCTTGGCTTTAGGACTGTCTGTCAACCGTGATGGTTTAACTTGTTGCAGATTCTTTGGGACACTGTAACCCGTTTGAACGTTTCTCCCTAGACTGGATAGCGATCGAAGTCTTGTCTAAGGATGCAAAGATAGGGTCAGCAACGGCCCTGCATCGGCAGCAACCAACGCCACTAAAACCACAACCATAAAAAAAGTTGATCTCATGGGCGCTGTAATTTCGGTTGATCAGGCAACATTTGCCGCTGAAGTGATTGAGAAATCTCACCAGAAACCTGTACTGGTAGACTTCTTCGCGCAGTGGTGTGGTCCCTGTCAAATGCTCAAGCCTTTGCTCGAAAAGTTAGCGCAAGAGTATGATTTTGTCCTGGCAAAAGTAGATATTGATCAAAGTCCCGACCTGGCACAGACCTACGGTGTTGAAGGCGTTCCTGATGTCAAAGTGGCGATCGATGGCACGTTAACCGATGGCTTTGTGGGTATGTTGCCAGAGCCAAAGCTCCGCGAGTTTTTGGCACAATTACAGATCACCTCTCTGCTCGATACAGCGCTGGAATCAATCTATGCCGATGCAGCGATCGGCAACGTTGAGCCAGCCGAAATCCGGCTTACTACGCTTCTAGCGCAATACCCTGACAACCGTGGGTTAACGCTGGAAGCCGCTAACTTTTACATCGAAGCCGATCGCCTTGATCAAGCTGAAGCCTTGCTAGCAACAATTCAGGAGTATGACAAAGAGCATTTTCCTCATGCTAAAACGCTGAGGGCGATCGTCCAGTTCAAACAAATTGCTTTACAGCCAGAAGGCGGCACTGACCTCGATCGTGCCTTTCATCAAGCTGCAAACCTTGTACTGGACGAAAACTATGCTGCGGCGCTGGAGCAATTTCTGACGATTGTCACGAGCGATCGACGATTTCGGGATGATGGTGCCCGCAAAGCCATGCTGGCAATTTTTGATCTGCTTGGCGACGCTCATCCCTTGACAAAAGACTATCGCAAACGGCTTGTGATGGCATTGTACTAACTGGGATTGCAGCGGTTTTCAGACGAGTGCTACACAGGTAACGCCCTGGTTGACTGACAAATCTTTGAGCAATTACCTGCCCCGCCCTGCACTGAAAGTGCGGGCTAACAGAAGTAAGTCCTCTCAAGAGGACTACAAAGGAGTTGCAACCCGTTTTAACGGGTTTCGCACCGTTAGCCCGGCTTTTAATCACGGGCGGGTCAGCAACGGCGCAAGCGGCTTTTCAAGACTTTTGTCAGTCAATCAGGGTAACGCCTCTGGATTCAGGCAAAACAGGCAATTCGTGTGGCACACACAAATGAAAATTGCTGTAAGTTATCTGACGACAGAAGAAGCGCTATGGATGGCTCAGGTCGTGAACGAGATTCTTGTCGCTGCGGGTCATTCTATGGCGGGTCACAGCAAGCCGATCGCAGTCCTTGACTGATGCTTTGCATCCAGTAAACTTAGTGGTTAGAAAGTTTGGTAGCTTACTGATACTGGCTAGTTTCTCTAGATTCAGCAACACTTGTGGACGTCAGTCGATCGATGCAATAAAAGGAGGAACGTGTGCACAAGTAGCAGAGACCTCACCCTCTTCTAGCAGCAACCTTCTTGAAACCACTTCTCAGAAAAGAGCGTGACTACTTAATTAGAGCTTAATAGTGAGGATTTAAATTCGTAAAAGCTGTCTTTAAAACGATGAAAAGATTGATGATTTGGGTATTCTGCGCTGAAGCGTGGACGGCTTTCCACGTTTCACCTAAAGTAGAACGTTAAGGTTAAGGTTAAAGTATGTACATTATTCAAGTAAATGAACAAGATTGGCTAGTTGGTTTGTGGAGAGGGTGGCTAACGCTGTCACTGCATCCGTCCGGTGCGCTAGTTTATCGATCGCTTGTGGCTGCCGAAAACGCGGTGAGCTACTACAGCGAAGTTGCGCCAGGGCGAGACTTCGCTGTGAAATCGGTGCCAGTGACGCTTGTGCCTACAGCTTTGTGATAGAGGCGCAGTCAGCAGTAAGGGCAATAAAAGTAAAGGCACTAAATCATACGGCTTACGCATAAAGGTTTAGATTCCCGACTTCCGGTCAAAACTTAACCATTACCCCTATGCCATCGTAGAAGTCGGGGATCTTTGCGTCAGCTCTAAATCATTGTCTGAAGGCAGAAAGTTTTGTAGAACGTTAGAAGTTCCACCAGTTACACTGGCTGCCAGATTTTTACTGTGGCATCCCAACTGCCGCTGACAATTAAACTCTTGGGGCTGCTACTTACTGTTAATGGCAGCGGTGGAATCACTGCAACTGACCAAACCCAGTTGGTATGACCCGCTAAAGAATGGAGGAGCATACCAGATTCTAACGACCACAGCTTAATTGTGGTGTCCTGGCTCCCGCTGATCAGGGTTGTACTGTCTGCGTCGATCGCCAGCGTGTTAACTGCACCCTCATGATGAGTCAGCACTTGCTTAAGTTTGCCAGTTGCCAACGACCAGAGGCGAATGGTGCGATCGTCACTAGCGCTGGCAAGAATGCGTCCATTCGGGCTAATGGCGATCGCGTTCACGGCATCTTGATGCCCTTCCAGCACACGGATTAAAGCGCCTGTTGTGGTATGCCAGAGCCGGATCGTTTTGTCGCGGCTACTACTTGCAACGATTTGACCATCGGGGCTAAAAGCAACACCAATCACCCAATGAGTATGCCCAGATAGCACATGCATCGTTTTGCCTGTTGAGAGGTTCCAGAGCCGAATGGTTTTGTCCTGGCTACCGCTAGCAAGGTATTGCCCATCAGGGCTAAAGCAGACCGTGCGTGCCCAATCAGAGTGTCCATCCAGCATTTGCAGGCGATCGCCAGTTTCCCAGTGCCACAGCACTACTCGTCGATCGTTGTTACAACTAGCAAGCGTTTGACCATCGGGACTGCTGGCGATCGCCCGCACCCAACCGGCATTGGCTGACAGTGTTTGCAGCACAGTGCCCGTTGCCAGATCCCAGATTTTAACTGTTCGATCGCCGCTGCCACTCGCGATCGTCTTGCCATTCGGATGAATCACGACCGACCGCACCCAGCTTGTATGTCCAGCTAACGTTTGAGTGCAGACCCAACTTGGACTTGGTGTAGGGCTAGAGGAGAGTTGAGTAAGGGGAGGCACTGTTTCGAGCGTCGTGGGTCGCTGGAAGGAGGGATGGTGCGATCGCTCTCTGAGCGGCGCTTGTTGGGCTATGTTCACTGCTTGAGCGGTTGATGCAGACCCGCGATCGCTATCACCCGAGCGATAAAGTAACTCCATGACTGTCTGCGAATTAAGGTCACGCAAGACAGCATCCGCCGATTGATAGCGCCGCTTCACTGGACCTTGCAGCAACTTATTTAGAATACTGCCCACAGCCGGACTCACTGGACGTTGGAGGTGTTGCTGCCATTGCCAGGTGCCCTCTTCAGTATCAAACAAGTCTGCTGGACGTACCTGCGTAAGTAAATAAATGCAGGTAACACCCAAACTAAAAAGGTCGCTGGCAAACGTTGCCTTGCCAAGTGCCTGCTCTGGTGCGGCAAAGACGGGGCTACCAATACTGGTGCCAGTCTGCAATACATCAGTACTGTTCATCGTCTTAGCCGCACCAAAATCAACTAGCACTAACTGCTGCGTTGCTGCACGACGAATAATATTCTGGGGTTTAATATCGCGGTGAATGACATGGTGACTATGGACGAAGGTGATAACAGGTAGCAAATCGTTGAGCAAATGCCAGATTTGCTCTTCGCTAAACGCACCGCTTTTGGTACTCTCTTGCAAAAGGTTGAGACCGTCAATAAACTCTTGCACTAAATATTGATAGTCTGCTTGCTCAAAGTGCGCCAACAGCTCTGGAATTTGTGGGTGTTCGCCCAATGACTCTAGCTGCACTGCTTCACGCCGAAATAATTCTCGAGCGTGTTCTGGATCATGCACGCTGTAGTTTTGCGGAAAAAATTGCTTGATCACGCAGGTTGGTCGTGATGGCTTGTACTCATCTACTGCCAGAAAGGTTCTGCCAAAGCCACCACGTGCAATCGGTTGTAGCGCTCGATAGCGATCGCCCAGCAGCAGCTTGAACCCACACGTTGAGCAGAACTTAGCGACATCAGGGTTTTGCGGTGAGCGGCAATAGGGGTTCAGGCAATAGCTCATACAAGGAGCAAAGAAGCGTTATTGTCTATCGTAGATGTTCTACAGCCATCCTTACTCACCTGAATGCTTTAGATTCTTGCCGCACAGGCTTGTTAGGGACTTCCAGGGAAGTAATCGTCCCAGTCCCAAACCGAAAGACAGTCAACTGCTTGAATTTTTCGGCATTTTGGGACAATTTAAATTTTGGAAGTCCCTTATGAAAGGCAGTAAGTAGGCATTGCTGACAAGCGCCAACGCGTATAAACGCAACCAAGATTTATAGCCGTAGCCATACTGGTGAGGACAGGGTGCAGGGGTAGAACCCCCTTCGGCTTGAGCGCTCAGGAGTTCGGCGAGGCTCACTCGAGCCGTCGAAAGCTGGCTAGGAGCGAAGCTCACACACCCTTTGATCCCAATGTCCTAAGCTCTGTGGCGATCGCTATATTCAACTCAAAAAATATCAAAAAATAAAAAAAGGCAAGCGCAGTGCCTGCCTTAAAATAAACTTCTGATAGTGTACTCTACGCAACACTTGCACTTATCGGAAACCAACGGCTGCCTGCCAAACAAACGCCAGCAGCAAGAAAAAGACCGGAATTACTGGCAGAACATCCACCAGCGGATCGAAAATTGCATATGCCTCAGGCAATTTTGCTAAAAGCAGCGCTGCTTCCATATGATCAATGACCTCTTCAGCAAGAATTTTTAGAATTAACGCTGATTTTACCACGAGAGGGATCGTGTCTGAAGTTTAAAAGTATAGCTGTAGCCATATTAGTGAGGACGGGGTGCAGGGGTAGAACCCGCGAAGCCCACACAGACCCTTTAATCCCAATGTCCTAAGCTTTGTGGCGATCGGTATAGAACCAAGATTAAAAAGGTGATGCAGTTGGTTGCTAGGAAGATGTGTCAGAGGGTAAATATGCTCTTGGCGCTTTTTTAAGCACTTTAGCTTTTCGCTTCTAAGCGGGCGATTGCCCCGTCATCGTTAAAATTTACTTGCTGACAGCCAGTGCCCAAATTCTGCTTTGAAACTCCCGTTAAAGATAGCGCGGCGAATCGTTTGTGTAAACTGCACTAGCTCAGTAATGTTGTGAATCGAAAGCAGCGTGTAAGCCAGTAGCTCCTGTGACCGCAACAGATGGCTAAGATAGGCACGGCTAAAGGTCTGGCAGGTGTAGCATTTGCAAGAGGCATCCAAGGCAGTGAAGTCCTCCCGAAATCTAGCGTTGCGTAAATTCCAGCGATCGCCCTGCACCAGTGCATTACCATGCCGTGCTAACCGCGTTGGGATCACGCAGTCAAAGAGATCAACGCCTGCTGCGATCGCTTGCACCATTTCTCGATAGGTGCCAACTCCCATCAGATAGCGTGGCTTGTCGGGCGGTAGTAAAGGTGTTGTTGCTTGCACAATGGCTTCGATTAGCTCGGCTGGTTCCCCAACACTCACGCCACCGATTGCGTACCCTGGCAAATCAAGCTGCGCCAGTTGCTCTGCTGCCAGCCGACGCAAATCGGGATACACGCCCCCTTGCACAATGCCAAACAGTGCTTGATCCGCACGCTCATGTGCTGCAACACACCGTTTGAGCCAGCGATAGGTGCGCTCTGTCGAGTCCCTCACAGCCTCGTAGCTGGCTGGGTAAGGCGGACATTCATCAAACGCCATGATCACATCTGCCCCTAGCGCGTTTTGAATCGCGATCGAGCGCTCTGGTGTCAGGTAAATCATTTGCCCATCACGGGGCGATCGAAAGGTCACGCCTGCTTCGGCGATCGTCCGCATTTCGCTCAAGCTAAACACCTGAAAGCCGCCTGAGTCCGTCAGAATGGGACCATCCCACGCCATAAAGCGATGCAGTCCGCCCGCCTGAGAAACAATGCTTTCTCCTGGCTGAAGATGCAAATGATATGTGTTGGCTAAGACAAGCTGTGCCCCAGTTGCCCGTAGCTGGTCAGGGGTGACTGTTTTGACATTTGCCAACGTACCAACCGGCATAAAGCGTGGCGTTTCTACCAGCCCATGTGGTGTGGTAAAGAGTCCGGCGCGTGCCTTCGTATCGCAGCATAGCGCTTGGCACGTAAACGTAAAACCAGTAGTCAAGAGTTAGCGCTGTAAAGGGATTGTAAGGAGAGTGAAGAACGTTGGCAGAGGACGAAGATTGATGTGGTCACGAATTAGCGATCGGCTTACTGCATAAGCAATAGAGCTGTGGTAAGAATGCCATTGGTGAATGGCTTAACTCTGCGCTTTCTAGCTTCGTCCTAGCAGTCTACTAGACAACCTCAGCATTAGAAAGAAAAATGCTCTTCATCATCAATTTGAACATCCCAATTAGCAGACAGTACCTCTGCAACCACTGCTTCGAGTGCGGCAACATTGAGTCGATGGTGGTTCTGCTCCAACATTGGGTTGGAAAGGGGGATGAGACGGAGTTGGCGACCATCTTGAATCAGATCAAACCAGGGTTCTTGCTCCGGTGACTTTCCCAGTTCTAAATAGTCAAAGCTGTACACATTCAGGTAAAGTGCATGATTGGCAATAAGGGTCGATCGCTGTGGATGAGAGAAGACCTCTAACACGTGCCCCTCTCCTTCGCCCGTCAGCACACCATCTTGCCGATGAATATAGCGAACACGACTCAGGTCTGCCAGCAATCGCTGCATATCCTGCTTATTAACCACGGTGCCAGCGTCGATAATACAAGGTGCTGGTAACTGTTCACTACGAGAAAATTGATCGTGACTCATAAAGAGAACGCCTCTGGTCTAGGTAAGCCGATGGCTTAGGTAGCGAATGTGCAACAACAGAACGACAATTTCTGAGAGCGTGTAAGACTGATTCACTAGATTAAGGGCAAAAATCTAGCGTGCAGTCGGGGCGGGACTCAGTTGGGGAAGAAAGGCAACCTGGGGTCAGTGCTAAGTAGCCTTAGCAAATCGCTAGCGAAATAGGTTGAACTTGGCCCGTCGCTTCAGTACAGGTTCCTAAAAGACACCATGCGTTATCAAGGAATGGTTTAGTAGTGTACGAAACAATTCTATCCTAAGTTTTTCAGTGCGCTCCTGATGGAATTTACTGAATTGATGCAGGACATTGGTCATCGCATCACACTAAAGCCAATAAGCCCCTCAATTATGTCCATAAACGGTGGGCGATCGCGTCCGCTAGACCACGGAAAACATCAAGATTTCATCACACACGCGATCGACAGTCAGTGGCTCAGTAATGGCTGGTTGAGCCTTGGAAACCGAGTCGCCAGGGTTTAAGACGCTTGTTCTAACTAGCGCTAGTGATGCTCTCTGTTGGCTGCTCATGCCATTCAACGATAGTGCCGTTAGTTTTAAGTAAATGACTAAGAACTGAAGTTTAGACTAAAGAGCAGTGAAAACAGCTCAACCCCTTACAGAGATTGAGTAACACCGAAGTGCCAAGCAATCGAGAGAATCAAGCCGACTTTTGCACAGTGCGCTTAGGTTTGGTGAAGCGCTTTTTGACCGTCGGATAGCGCATTCGCCTTGAACGAGGTTTTCCTGGAGTCCACCCAGGAGACTTTCCGCGCGGTTTAGGATTTGGGGCAGGAGTACCAATCACCACCAAAACTTGTGCAAAGGCGTTGGCGACTCGACCGGGTGAGCGGTCAGTGGCGGCTTTTTGCCAGGGAAGTGGAGCATCTTGCACGTGTGGTCGAGCGAACCAAAGCTGCCAGGTCAACAGGGGCATCAAGTCACTCCAGCGCTCCGACTGTTCTGGGGTTGATAGCTGAGGCAAGGTCCAATGCAAGCGTTGTTTGGCGAAGCGATACCAATGGTCGATCGCAAAGCGACGCAAATATTGCTGCCAAATAGTCGTCAACACGGGTAATTGCAACCCGACCCAAATTAACCACAAGGGTTTGAGCGGCGTGTGCGAAGTGGGGCTAACGCGCTCCACCCGGATCAAGGACAGTACCTGCTTTGCCGCCTGTTTCAGATGTAATTCATGCCACACCTGTAGTCGCAAGCGTCCCCATTTCGCGTCTTCAACGTCCTGTTCCTCATCGGGTTGCCACCAAGTGGTGGCATCGTTGAGCTTGAATTTAGCGCCATGTTTGCGGGGTCGTCCGGTACCAGCGTAGGGCGGCGGTGCACCATAAAGAACGCGGTTCGAGCGGAGTCGGATGAGCTTGTCGCAGGCAATGTCGGCAGTCTTCAACAGGAAGGGGGCACAGCCATACTCGCCATCCCATAACGACACAGGACGAGTGCTCAACGTCTGACAAGCTTGACGTCATTGACCCGCTGCTTTTTCAATGGGCGTTTCGGCACTGGTGATCCGCTCATGCAGCAAGGGTAAGGCCCAACTGCCTTGCGCCTCTGGAATCCAGGCAATCGTGCTGTAACCTTGTCCCAGCGTCACAGGCTTGGCACCACTCATGGGCTGTGCCTGGTGCTCGTAAGTGCGTTCTCGTAAGGTCTCTGCCTGCAAGCGTGACCAGGCAGTATGATCTCCGGCTAAAACAAGCGACGGGGCTTGCACAACCTGCTCTAAATAGAGTTCCATGAGCTTCACTCGTGGAGGGTCACTGTCTTGCAGCGACTCATACAAACTCGACCATTGTCGCCGAAAGACCGGGGACAATGAGAGTTCAGCGAACGAGTAAACACTCCGACTGCTCAGAACAGCATCCATGAGGTCGAAGAGGGCATCTCGCCCATTCCCCATCATGCTGTAGGCTTGGTGCCGAAAGGCTCGAAGCTTGTCAAAATTACTCATAGTCAAGTGATTTGAAGGTTCCTTGACTATTAAGCGGTCAGATCGTTCGGTCTGACTGCCTTTCTTCACCGTTTAGTCTAAACTCCAGTGATCAGCAGCAAAGCATAACAGGTCTCTCCGTAGGGTTAACCATTCAAGTATTAAGAGCAATGATGGCTATCACTATAAATCCCAACGAGATTTGTAAGTTGATTAGGTTTCTGGATCAATATGGCATCTCAAATATGAATGACTATAAATTTGTTCTTGATCCAAGCTTTAGAGGTCTCAACCTGGTTGACTGACAAATCTTTTCCGTAGGTTGGGTTGAACAGCGTGAAACCCAACAACAGCCTGGTTTTTGTTGGGTTACGCTATCGCTAACCCAACCTACGCAAGAATCGAGGTTTCAAGAGTTTTGTCAGTCAATCAGGGTCTCAACTTAAAGGTTGATCTAAGTGTTACGTATCTACCTCAAAATAAAACGCTTACAGTTACTCTCGATCCTTGATAAATTTGTAGCAAAAGCATAAAGCTTATTTATAGGAGCAAGGTATAGACAATGACACGATGTCTTTCTAACCCTTTGATTCTGATGAGTTCCACTCTAAGATCAAACACGGAACCTTGAACCTTGTGAGATGGATCGGTCTTTTAGCTAGTGGCACTGAGCGCATTCTGGCTAGAGGTGGATGAGTAGCAGCCACAACTAGAGCAGAAGATCGCCGTCCTCTGACCTCCTAAAATTACTTGACTCATGGCAAATAATAATAAGCCATCTGTCTGCCGCTCAGGAATTCAGGCATTCTCCTACCGTACTGGCAAAAGTGGACTCAAAGTGCCAATAATGTGACTTAAGCCAAGCGATTGCCGCCGAATAAAGCATCCTTCTGCCGGAGTGCAACCTGAAATGCCGATTCTCTAGTTGAGCGATCACAGCCGTTTTCTATTCAATTCAGCCATCCTCTTGCCGAAATTCCAAATCTAGAGCAACCCTTTGCCGAAAGTTCAAGCCCTCGCTATAAGAAATTCTTATGCTTTATCACTAACGACTCCTAAAGCTCTCAGAGTAGTTTTTTGAGCTTCATTGATTCCGCTTGTATGGCTGATATTCATGCCTTCATAGGGACGCGGCACTCTCAAGGTTGACAAGCACGATCGCGTTTCCAGGATCCAACGCTCGATCATTTGAGTTAGGGAGCGTATGCTATTGATGGTTATAGATAGAAGAGTAGGCTATGGAGTTGTTAGGTTTGAAAATTGCAAATTAGGCTGGAACCTTGAAGCCTAACTGTTGGACCTCCTCCAAAATTTCCATGCCGCGCAACGCCTGTTTACGCGATGGTAGCTTCTCCTGACTTACAAGTTTGCCAAGACTGACCGAAAGGCTGCGTTGCCAGGGTAGTAAATTGGCTGTCTCTTTTGCCCAGCGAGCAATCTCAAACCAGGTGTCGGCACTAACGCTGGCAATCTCATGGATCAGCTGCTGCTCAGCGACATCAGGTGCGTCAATACCACGATTGCCCAGCTTGCCTGCGGTTGCCGTGCCAAGCAACAAATGCGGTAGTGCTTCAGAGCGCACTTCAAGGTTTTTCACTGTCTCCCAGCAGGCTTCTTTCTTACACCACTCGGTGACATTACCGCTACCAGGTGGATGGATGATTACCTGATGCACTGCTGTAGCCACCAGTGTGATGGCATCCTGAAGCACTTTGGGAACATCCTGGTCTTTCCAGAGCACATTCAGGTCGATCGTTTGAGCCGTTCGATGGCTCAGGTAAGCCAGCGTGTAGGTCACAATGTTTGCGCGATAGCCGCCAAACGCCTGTGCCTGCACCAATTTTTCAGCTTTCTTAAACAGGATGGCTTTGGCAATCAGATGCTTGAAATAGGTTTCATCGACCTCAAAGCTGCCGCGCTGCTTCAGGCGTACAGTGAAATCATTGAAGTTCTTCTGTGCTCCCCGACTGACCAGATGCGGTAACTGGTTCCAGGTATGTTCGTATTTTGCCAGATCGGTTTTGGTGAATTTCTGGGCAGTGGGATGAAGCGTCGCGAACTCCTTCTGCTTAGCAAGTGTCAGGCGATTTTTGGCATCCAGATACTGCCCCCTGGCTCGTTCGTAAAACCAGCGCGTCTGTTTTTGACTGCCATCCACGGCAGGTGCCCAGATGGTGCGGGAGCGTTCCTCAACCTGAACGTGGAAGGGGTCATTGGCTGAGAAGTCGGCATCGCTGACTTTGTTCTGACTATTGGCATAGCGGGAGATGAGTGGCACAATTTCGTCTAACTTCTCCTGGTCAACAATCGTGATCTTTGCCTGAACATGAACCTCTGAAAGATCCGCTTTATCTTTACGGGCTGCCTGAAAAATAGAGGCAGTGGTCTGCCCACCATTGACGATCTGGAGATCGCGAATCCAGGCGATCGCCTTTCCACCGGGTAAATCCACGAAACGGATGGCTTCTGCGGTCGCCGAAATACCATTGTTATATGCCAGAAACCGCTGCGGTTGGTCGCTCAGTGTCGTCCGGATACCTTTATTGACCTTACCTTTTGCCTGAAGAAAGGAGCGGACATTGCGCTCCAAGAGGCGAGAACCGTACTCATCGTAAAGTTTATAGAGGATGTCACCAGGAACGATCGCCAGACAGGCTTCGTAGTCTGCTTGTGTCGCAGGGCTAACGAGGCAGGGAATGGTGGCTCCGTAGCGCTCTTGAAAGTCAATCTCGATCGCTTCTCGTCGCTGCCCGGAGGTCACACACTGATAAAGGCGACGGATGTCCCAGATGTGCGAAGAAAAGGTGATGTCGCCCTGAACCGTATCCTGCCAGACTTGTTTGGTCGTCAGCCCATCGGTAAAGACAAAGAGACGGATGCGATTCAGTTTCCCCTTGAGACTAAAAACGAGATTTGCCATGTCGAAGGCACAAGATGCTTCTTCGAGCGATTGATACAGTCCTTTGAAGGCTTGCTCGACAAACTTGATCAACCGCTTTAAAGCAGTAGTAACTTCATCTCTCCGCACCGTTGCAGGGGGTATCTGTTGCGTGTAGATAGAGGTAAAGAGGTTCAGGCATTCGTCGTCTTCATGGAGACTGTAACCGTTAATCTTCATGCCTCTGGCAACGTAGTGACAGACGTGCCCATCCTCCAGTTCTCCCGCTTCCGTCAGGTATTCGATTATTAAGCGCGTAAAGGCATCTTCACGGAAAGAATCTCCCGCGTCATAATCCCCGCCTGCTTCGGCTGCCATAATGACTTCCTGGCAGAGATTTTCAGCAAACTGGGTCAGTGCTGCTGCCTCATCATTCATGGCTAACCTCCAATGAGCGACAGAACATTAGCTTCAGCGATCGCAAACCGTTTGCATTCGGCAACACTAATGGTGTAATGCACATCCCCAATACCGCTGCGAAGATCTGCTTCCACGATGCGGGGAAAGTCTCCCTCAACCTTGAAGTAGTTCATGGCTCGGATGGTGTAGCCAATTTGTTCATAACGGGAGGCATGGCTATCCAGATAGCCCACCTCAAACAGACGATTCTCGAATTCTTCCCTGGCAGTTGCAGAGGCTTCTAACCGCGATCGCACACTGGCGATAATCGCTGGTAATGTTTCGCCTCCGCCCTGACGGGCATCCAGAGACAGCACCAGGGAGATGGTTGAAAACGCTATGTTGAAACTAGCAAACGGCAGTTCTCGATGAGTCCCTTCCATGCACACAGTCACTCTGACCATTTCTGACGAAGCCCTTCAAGCGCTCCAAACCACTCCCGACAAGTTGAATCAGGAAATGCTGATGGTTGTTGCTGTGAAACTCTATGAACTGGAACGATTATCCTCTGGCGCTGCGGCAAATCTGGCAGGCATCCCCCGAACTGTTTTTCTGAGCAAGCTGGGCGACTACGGGGTGAACACCTTTCATCTCACTGAAGCTGAACTGGTCGAGGATCTCGCCAATACCTGAGGTCATCATTGACACCTCACCGATGCAATATCTCTAAATGGAGATGGATAAGAAAAAGGTGCAAAACTTTAGGCTGTTTGCTTGTATTAGGAATAGTCTGTATGAAAAGAGCCAAGATATAAGCCAAATGTCGCCTAACACAGTTCTAAATTTGCCTCAGTCTCCTCGAATGGTCGATGTCCTCAGACAAGGGTTGACTACTTCAGGCGAAGCTGCAATCTGTGTTTCTTTTTTAAGGTTTAGCGGATTGAGCCTTTTGCTCAAGGAATTGAATGCGTTTGTCGAGAGACAAGGCAAGCTTCGATTATTAACCTCTACATATCTGAATGTTACACAGCCAGAAGCTTTAGAAACCTTGATAAAGCTGACAAAGGTTGAATTGAGGCTTCAGGATGGACTAACTGGTTTTCATACAAAGTTCTACTTCTTCAATAGTGAAAAGCATTCTGCATACTGTTGGATTGGCTCGTCTAATTTAACTAAAGGTGGAATAGCAACAAACATTGAGTGGAATTTAAGACATAATCATCCTGATATTATTCAAGAATGTACAAAAGACTTTAATACACTTTGGAATAGAGATGACGTATTCCCTCTTACTAATCAGGTTTTAGAAACATACAGAGATAGATATAGGAAATCAAAAGAAAATTCTGTATTCATTCATGGCTCTATACCAAAAGAGGGTCTGAATGATATTTATAAACCTAATGCTGCACAGGTCGAAGCACTCAAAGAATTGGAGAGACTACGAGAAAATGGTGAAATTAGAGCAGCAGTTATAGCCGCTACGGGATTGGGGAAAACTTTTCTAGCTGCCTTTGACGCAAAAGCATTTAACGCTAGCAGTGTATTATTCATTGCTCACCGTGAAGAGCTACTGATTCAAGCTGAAAAAACATTCAGGAATATTTTTGGGGATAAAAATAATACTGGAATCTTAGCGAGTGGCAAGACTCCAAACAAAGCGAACTTTATTTTTGCAACCGTTCAAAGTTTGTCTCAGGTCAGCAACCAGAATCTTGTCAACAGAAAATACGATTATATTGTAATTGACGAATTTCATCATGCTGCTGCGCCTTCTTATCAGGATATTTTAAAGCGTGTTCAACATAAATTTCTTCTGGGAATAACAGCAACCCCTGAAAGACAGGATGGGCATGATGTACTTGAAATCTGTCAATATAACATCGCTTATGAAATTCGTTTACCTGAAGCAATCAATAGAAATTGGTTGCTCCCCTTCCATTATTTCGGTATTGCTGATGAGTTGATTGACTACGAAAATATAAAATGGCGTAGTGGAAAATTTGATCCGACGGAACTTGAGAACGCTTTGATTCTGGAAGAAAGAGTTGATGCCATTCTAAAACACGCACTTGAGAAAGGTTTTGATGGGGAGAGACGAGCTACGGTAGCATTTTGCGCTGGTGTTCGTCATGCTGAGTTTATGGCGAATGCTCTGACCAGAAGAGGCTTTGTGAGTGTAGCCGTAACAGGGAAAACCAGCCCTGATCAACGTCAGGAAATTTATAAAAGATTCTCAAACCCTAATGATTCTTTGGAATGGCTATTTGTTGCAGATGTTCTTAACGAAGGGGTTGATATTCCAGAGATAAACAGTATCCTATTCTTGCGCCCGACAGAATCATCAACGCTGTTTCTGCAACAGTTGGGAAGAGGTTTGAGGCTTCATCCTGATACTGAAGTCTTAACTGTGATTGATTTTGTTGGACATCATAAAAATGCTTGGCTTAGTCTTCAAGCTCTCAATGATCCTCATGGTATTTTAGGAAATCGCGACATTGACGACTTAGGAATTTCTCCACCTAGACACTGCGAAATCATCTTGGAAGATCGAACGAAAGAAATTCTTCTGAAAATCAAGAACTTAGCGAGAACGAAAGCGGATGCCTGTAGAGAAGCTTACGAGCGTTTGAAATTAGAGCTTGGTTATCCTCCTAAGCCTGTGGACTTCGCTATCCGTGATGATATGCCAAGCATGAAAGAGTTCAGGCAAGCATTCGGAAGCTGGTTAGACTGCCGAATTGCAATGAATGATGCTACAGACTGGGAAACACAGATCAGAAGTAATGAATTGGTTTATAACTTTCTGAAAGCTGTAGAAACGGATTGGCAGGCTCAGCGAGTTACACCATACGCGCTACTCTGGGCTATTTGCTACTATCCAGATCGTTTTGATCAAGGATTTGATGAGTTCTTCGTGCAGTACCCTTACTGGGTTGTTGAAAAGCCTAGCGATGGAAATTACGGTAAAGCATTTACGACACTCGAAAAGAAACTTTCGGATTTCTTCTCTACAGATCGCTTCATGCCTGAAATTGAGAACGAACTTAAGGCAAACCAGAACTTAGCCGAAGGTGTAAGGGATAGAATTCTATATACCTTGTCTAAGGATTACACTTTACGCCATTGTGGTGTCCTAAGAAAACCAGGAGATCTTACGCTTTATGCTCAGTACAAGCGTGCAGAGATTATCAATTACTTTGGACTACAATACGATCCAGCGAAGCACAACAGCGGATTCATTAAATTACCTAATATATCAGATGTCAAGCATACGTTCGTGTCGCGTCAGTGACGTGGGCAAGTGAGTGAGCATGACAAGCCTCTTGGCTAGCTGATGAGATTGCAAGTGATTGAACGCTAAAAACTAACACGTCAAAGTCGTGCTGAGTGCTGGAAGCAATCGCACGACAAATAAGATCACAACGATAACCAGGAGCGGGACGGCAACCAGGATCGCAACGACAACCAGGATCGCAACGACAACTAGGATCGCTGGGATTGAACGACCGCTTTATCCAGAACACTCGAGGTGCCAGAACGCGAAACCGCCGACTGTTTGCGATAACTCTGTGTCTGAATCTCAACAATCAAAGCATGATGCACCAAACGGTCAACCGCGGCGACCGTCATCATCGAATCAGCGAAGATGGCATCCCACTGGCTGAAGGGTTGATTTGCCGTAATCAGTAAGCTTTTGCGTTCGTAACGATGAGCAATCAGTTCAAACAGCACCGAGGTTTCTGCCTCGGACTTTTTGACATAACCCAAATCATCAAGCACGAGTAGGTCAAAGCGGTCCAGTTTTTTGAGCAATGGTTGCAGTTGCAATTGCAGCTTGGCTTGCTGTAGCTGTTGCACCAGTGCCAGTGCAGAATAGAATTTGACCCGCTTGCCAAACTCAATCATGCGACGTGAGACCGCCGCCGCCAAATGAGACTTTCCCACGCCCGAAGCGCCGAACAATAACAGGTTTTCGGCTCGTCCTAGCCAAGTCGGATCATCCACCAGTTGCATCAAGGGTGCGGGGTTGAAGTTGGGGCAATGGGAAAAGTCAAAGTTGGAAACCGTTTTGCCGCTTGGCAGTTGCGCTTCGTTTAAGGTTCTTTGCAGGCGGACACTCCAGCGTCGTTGAGCCTCCAATTCGCAGAGAGCCAGCAAGAACTGAGCGTAAGACCAACCTTCCTGCATCGCTTGAGCTTCGAGCGTTTCCCAATGAGTGAGCATGTGGGACAGGTGCAACCGTTTGAGGTGGAGGCTGAGGCTCTGATACGGGCTGGTCATGGGTTGTACCTTGCAGGAGTTGGTCATAAGTCGCCAGGGGGTGTTGGGTGATGGTGAGACTGGGCACATTCAGGTTGCTCAGTAATTGAAACTGCTGCCGGAGCCCTGCGAGCGTTAAGGTTGCAGGGCTCAGTTGCGCTTGAAGATAGTCTGCCACTACTGTTTCGTTGTCTTGGGTCGCCGCAATGTACAACGCTTCCACCAGGAGGACAGCGGCACTGTCGAGGTCAAATTGCGCTTTCAGTTGCTGCCAAAGGTCACGCCAGGTGTCATTGGGCAAGAGCTCTTGTTGCCAAGTACAGTACAAAAAGGCTCTGGGCTTGCGCCGCAGTCCCTCTGCAACATGACGGTAATTGATGCTCCGGGTGCGGCGTTTCGTTTGATCTGTGACACGGATGCGCGGCAGTGCCACCACCAACTGGCGATTGAGATAGCCCAGAAGCCGGTCATGATACAAATGCCATTCGAGTTGGCGTCCAATCAGGCGGGCTGGAACCGTGTACAACACGCAGCGCACATCAACTGTGCTGCGACAACTGACCGTTGCGGTGAGCACTTCATAGTCTGGAACACGATAGGTCGGGAGGGGTTGGAGACACTGTTTCTCTTCCTCAATCTTGGCAGCGTGCAGATCGTTCAATTTGGCAATCGCCCGATTGATGACATCCTGGTACGCAGCAATGCTGTCAAAGTCACAGCTTCCACGCAGTAGGAGAGCCTGCTTAATCCGATTCTTCAAATGTCCGTGGGGTGACTCAATGGCCCCATTTTCATGGGCGATGCCTGTGTTGTTGCGGGTCGGCTGCAGTCGGTAATGATGGCACAGGTCATCATACAACCGAGTCAATGGCTTGTTTCGCGCCCCACCCATGTGACGATAGGCGGCACTCAAACTATCGGTCCGATGTTGCTTCGGGACACCGCCACAGGCAAACAGGGCATTCTGCAACCCTTCTGATAAGGCAATGAAGCTTTCACCCCCCTGAATAATTTGAGCGTACTGCCACCCGCTGTAAGCCAGTCGATAGTGGTACAGCAAGTGCTCAAAGGGCTTGCCTGCAATGGTGATCTCGAGACCTTTGAGTTCAGTGAAGTCGGACAAGCCCATCATGCCGGGTTCATGCCGGAGCTCAAACATGACCTCTTTGGCATTGCCATGCAAGGCTTTCCAGGCTGCCACCCGCCGTTGCAGCGTGCGTAGAACTTGCGGGTACTTGCCCGGATAATGCTCTTGTAGCCACTCAAACAAGGTCATGGGCTGCAGAGCAGGGGTGGCTCTGAGCATCGGTTCCAACTCGGACTCCCACACACTAGCCAGTGGATCAGGACTACTTCTCCAATCTCGGACTCGCCCTCGATTGGGTTGGTGGTTGCCCGCTTCGATGCGTTGCCCACTGCGGGCGGAAAAGCCAGCCAAGTTTGCGGCTTCAACTTGCGTCAAGCCCATCTCTCGTGCGTTCATATACACTCGAATTTGATAAGTTTCAATCTTTCTCGACACGCTCATCCACTCCCGGTCCAATCGGAATGGGTTCAGCGTGTCTTTTTCTTTGTCGCTAGACAATGAATGCGATCCGAAGGCTACGATCTAACCGACTCGGTCGCTGTCATCGCCTGACTTCCTCATTGTCATCTAACAAGTGGGCTTAGGGACAGACAACAAGGAGTAGAAACAGTGGCGCTATAAGTTCGGTCTCACAAAGTCACGCATGGCGTAAATCTCTAGACCAGAGGCACGCACTTGAGCAACCTGACGTTCAAGCTCTGAAGAGACAGGCGTCACATCCGGTGCAGTAATCGCCCGAACGAACACTTCGCGGTTATAAGGAATCCCAGCACCAAGCTGGTTTTCAGCACTGAAACGCACTAGGTTCGCAACTACAGTGACCTTCCATTGACCGTCTTTCACCTTCTCAGGGAGGCTCACGTCTTGAAGTACAAGTACCAACCGCTCTTGCTGATTGAAGACACCTTGAGGCGTTAGTTGAGCTAGCTTGACCAGATAAGCAACGCGGAAGTCTTCAGAAAGCCCGAAGCTAGCAAAGCTGGCTAGAGTCGTAATCTTTGCCTGACCTTGAGGGAGCTTCACCATCACGCCAGGGTCAGGTACTAGAGGAGTCTTGACATCAACGGCTGGCAACGTGCCAACGGCTGAGGTGAGCATCATGAGTTCATCTTGAACAAAGCGTTGAATCACAGCCGGAGAGCGTTCACCTGAATCCAGTGGCGCGGTGGCAATGGTTTTGCCGCTTTCTAGTTGCACCAAAGACGGTGGCGCTTTACGCACCAAACCGACGTAGGCACCAAAAAGCAGTATTGCCATGAAGAACAAACCACCTTGCAGTACCAGCGACACCAGCACGAAGAAACCGAGGGTACTACGTGCATCTCTAGCACCGGAAGCAATGGAAAGGGAACGCATAAAGACCTCAAAGAAATGTGGGTAGTAAGGGAAACGAACGAACGAAGATGACAGCGCCGAAGAGCAACGTGACTGTTAAGCCTCCTCAACCCTTCCCGCAGAGCCTGTCTGAGCCTGACGACTGGCAGCTTCAGCCGCACCGCCACCGCCACCACCAGCAGACAAGCGACCAACAGCAAAACCGCCCGCCGCAGCGGTGGCTGACAAGATGCCACTGAAGACCGCCATGCCGCCGCCAGCTGCCATTGCCATTGCTAGAATCGGTGAAAGCAAACCGAAGAAGATAGCGGAGCCGAGTGTTTCAGTGCCAGAGGTTTGATAAATAGCGATCGCTGTCAGACCCGCAATAATGTTGTAGGAAAGCTTCAGGACTGAAAGACTCCAAAAAGCAGTGAGCCACGCAAAGATTGGTTTAGCACCGAAGGGCAAAAGTGAAGCACCCAGAGCGAGCGGACCCATCAACGCTGTGAGCAACATGGAGACTTCAATCAGTTGCTGAAAGGCGTATTGCATGGCTGCCATGAAAGCCGCTACAGCCGTCATGAGGGGCGAAAGCGCAATGTTGACAACGCCGATTGTGGCGCTTTGAGCACCGTCTACGATGGCTTCACCGGGATTGCGTAGCGAGTTCTGCGTCTGTGCTACCAGTTCCTTAAACTTGACCGTATCACCGTACTCTTGCTGATAAAGCTTTAAGATCCCTTGCAAGGCTGCTTCCTGATCTTTAAGGCACTGCACCAACTTGTCGTTGTTAACAATGGTGTTGCATTGACCACGAGCCGTAGCCAAACGAGCCGAGACACTGGAGAAAGTGCCCAGCTCGTTCAGCGTTTTCTCCATGTTCTGTTCAGCCGATACAACCTGTACCACCTGAGCATTGAAGTTATTGAGCGTGTCACGGAAACCGCGACTGAAGCCGCCCATCAGCGCACCGTTATTAGCTGTAAAGAGAATCACGATGAGCGGCCAAACTAAGTCCTGTAGCACCCATAGACCGCTCACTTCATCCGACAACCACTTTTTCACAAAGTCGAGCAGCCAGAAGATCAACGCACCCGCAGCAATAAAGATGCCGATATTGTTGACGGCATGGTACAGACCACCGGAAAGCGCCAAGTCCCAGGTCCGATCCCAGGCTTGAGATGTTTGGGTACTGGCAGTTTCAGCCGAACCTAAGATGTCACGTGCATTCTGATTGTTATCAAAAACACGCAGACCGCCAGGACCGACTTGCAAGAGTGTGTGCAGCAAAGAGAAGTGAGACAGCATCTTATTAACGAAGAAGGGAATACGTGCGGGCGTTGGATTGTTGCAGTTGGTCAACCAGAGCCGTTTCCTGAATCGTGCGCAACTGTTCAGCACCGTGCATTTGAGCGTTGATATCAGACAGTTGACCGACTGAGGCTGCGACACCGAGATTGAGTTGACTCAGCTTGGTAGACGCATCTCCTTGCAAGGACACCGATGTAGCGCCCAGTTGCGCCAGTGTTGCTAGTTGCCCAGTTTGTGCTGCCAACTGAGAGGACTGACTACCGAGCTGCTGCGACAACGTACCAGCCGTCAAATTAAGGTCTTTGATAGCGTCCTGTGTGGAAACACGTTTCTGAGCCGCTTGAGACTGAGTTTGTGCCGTCGTAGCCAATTGGGCTGATTGGCTAGCAGCCTGAGTTGATTGAGTCGCAAGATTGGCAGCAGCAGCAGGCATTTGCTGGGCTTGAGCCACTTGCGAGGCAACGGCCTGTAGATTCTGCTTTGTTGCCGTCTGCGCTTCTTTAGAGAAGTTCGCTTGACCCCAAAGCTGTGCTGTCAATGAAGCTGTAGTGTGACTCTTGAGCACTGATGGCAGTACGCCACTCACAGAGTTCAACTCCGCTGGTTGAGTGCCGTCAGCATTCTTGGGCTGCAAGATCCCTTTCAGTAACTCTTTCGGGTCAGGTAAGTTGAGGTCTCCCAACGCTGCTTTTAAGGACTCGGAGATATCGCCACCCAGGTTGCCAACAAAGCTTTGGATGGAATCAGTGATCTGGGTTTTAATCTGATCAATTTGAGTGAGGTAGCCCTGAGCAAAGCTCTGGACTTGTTCAAGGCCAGATTCAATACCGCCAGTCAAGCTGCTCAGTTGAGACGTTAGACCACTGAGGCCACCCGTAGCACCAGCGGGAGCACCGAGCTGAGAAGTCAGACCACTGAGGACACCAGCACCACCAGCAGGAGCGACACCGCCAGGAACGGCCTGACCCGTGGTTGGGCTGGAAGCGCCCGGGTTGAAACCAGTCTGAGCGAACGATACAGGCACCGTAGCCACAGTCAGAAGGAAGCATGAGGCTCCCCCCACTGCCACCTTTCGCCACAGATGTGTGGTCGAAGTCAAAGACAAGTAAACAGAACGGGATTTAACAGAATGAAACGGCACGGTGATCTCCTATTAGCACAGACGCATAAAGAACAAACAGATACAGACAAAGCAAGTCACCCTTAAACGAGAGCAGCACTTCTGGCAACACCAGGATCAACAACAGGGTCAGCAGCTAGATCAACAACAGGGTCAACCGCTGTTGGCTGTGCTGGCAGGAAGGCTGCTACAGCCTTAGGCAAACGCATCTTGCGGCCATCTCTTAGAGCCGAAGCCAGCTCGGTTGAAAACTTAGCGATCGCTGTATAAGGGTCAGGGTAAGCAGCCATAAACGCATCCCGCGCTAACTGCTCGTGTGGGTTGTTCGCTACAATGCCCAACTGAAAATACGGCGAATAGAAACGACATTGAGTGAACGTGCTGTTGTTGTCCAGTAGCCAGCGTGAGTAAAGCGATTCCCGCTGTGGAAAGAACTTCGGCGTTGCGTTCTCAGCAATAATCTCTTCTACGTAGCTTAAATGCTTGACAAAGCTTGCCACTGCGTTCGGTTGAATCCGTCCAACCAGGCGCAACGACATATTTTGCAGAATCTTTGAGGCTGAAGGAGAGTTGGCGATCGTGTCCACATCCTGAGCGGAGAGCAGCACACGTACACCCGCTTTCGCACCGTTCGCACACAAGTTACCAACCAGGGCTGAAATCTGGTCAAACTGAAACAAGATGGGCGATTCATCAATGAAGAAGATGGAGGCCGGTGAGGACAGCGCTCGTCGTAGAGCGGCAGAGTAAGCTGACAGAGCCAAAATCGCGGCATCGTCATCTTCACTCAAGTTCCGTAGAGCGAAGACTAGCATTGGTACGTCAGTGCGGAACGAGGATGGCTCTGAAATGGCACGACCGACACGAGAGTTTAACCAGAAGTCAAGCTGAAGCCGGATGAACCCAAGCGCTCGTGTGATTTCAGCGTCGGGTGTTGCGCCAGCGTTCAGGTTTTCTATGGTGCAAAGCGCAAGAAAGTCCCGCATGGTTGGGTGTTAGATGACAATGAGGAAGTCAGGCGATGACAGCGACCGAGTCGGTTAGATCGTAGCCTTCGGATCGCATTCATTGTCTAGCGACAAAGAAAAAGACACGCTGAACCCATTCCGATTGGACCGGGAGTGGATGAGCGTGTCGAGAAAGATTGAAACTTATCAAATTCGAGTGTATATGAACGCACGAGAGATGGGCTTGACGCAAGTTGAAGCCGCAAACTTGGCTGGCTTTTCCGCCCGCAGTGGGCAACGCATCGAAGCGGGCAACCACCAACCCAATCGAGGGCGAGTCCGAGATTGGAGAAGTAGTCCTGATCCACTGGCTAGTGTGTGGGAGTCCGAGTTGGAACCGATGCTCAGAGCCACCCCTGCTCTGCAGCCCATGACCTTGTTTGAGTGGCTACAAGAGCATTATCCGGGCAAGTACCCGCAAGTTCTACGCACGCTGCAACGGCGGGTGGCAGCCTGGAAAGCCTTGCATGGCAATGCCAAAGAGGTCATGTTTGAGCTCCGGCATGAACCCGGCATGATGGGCTTGTCCGACTTCACTGAACTCAAAGGTCTCGAGATCACCATTGCAGGCAAGCCCTTTGAGCACTTGCTGTACCACTATCGACTGGCTTACAGCGGGTGGCAGTACGCTCAAATTATTCAGGGGGGTGAAAGCTTCATTGCCTTATCAGAAGGGTTGCAGAATGCCCTGTTTGCCTGTGGCGGTGTCCCGAAGCAACATCGGACCGATAGTTTGAGTGCCGCCTATCGTCACATGGGTGGGGCGCGAAACAAGCCATTGACTCGGTTGTATGATGACCTGTGCCATCATTACCGACTGCAGCCGACCCGCAACAACACAGGCATCGCCCATGAAAATGGGCCATTGAGTCACCCCACGGACATTTGAAGAATCGGATTAAGCAGGCTCTCCTACTGCGTGGAAGCTGTGACTTTGACAGCATTGCTGCGTACCAGGATGTCATCAATCGGGCGATTGCCAAATTGAACGATCTGCACGCTGCCAAGATTGAGGAAGAGAAACAGTGTCTCCAACCCCTCCCGACCTATCGTGTTCCAGACTATGAAGTGCTCACCGCAACGGTCAGTTGTCGCAGCACAGTTGATGTGCGCTGCGTGTTGTACACGGTTCCAGCCCGCCTGATTGGACGCCAACTCGAATGGCATTTGTATCATGACCGGCTTCTGGGCTATCTCAATCGCCAGTTGGTGGTGGCACTGCCGCGCATCCGTGTCACAGATCAAACGAAACGCCGCACCCGGAGCATCAATTACCGTCATGTTGCAGAGGGACTGCGGCGCAAGCCCAGAGCCTTTTTGTACTGTACTTGGCAACAAGAGCTCTTGCCCAATGACACCTGGCGTGACCTTTGGCAGCAACTGAAAGCGCAATTTGACCTCGACAGTGCCGCTGTCCTCCTGGTGGAAGCGTTGTACATTGCGGCGACCCAAGACAACGAAACAGTAGTGGCAGACTATCTTCAAGCGCAACTGAGCCCTGCAACCTTAACGCTCGCAGGGCTCCGGCAGCAGTTTCAATTACTGAGCAACCTGAATGTGCCCAGTCTCACCATCACCCAACACCCCCTGGCGACTTATGACCAACTCCTGCAAGGTACAACCCATGACCAGCCCGTATCAGAGCCTCAGCCTCCACCTCAAACGGTTGCACCTGTCCCACATGCTCACTCATTGGGAAACGCTCGAAGCTCAAGCGATGCAGGAAGGTTGGTCTTACGCTCAGTTCTTGCTGGCTCTCTGCGAATTGGAGGCTCAACGACGCTGGAGTGTCCGCCTGCAAAGAACCTTAAACGAAGCGCAACTGCCAAGCGGCAAAACGGTTTCCAACTTTGACTTTTCCCATTGCCCCAACTTCAACCCCGCACCCTTGATGCAACTGGTGGATGATCCGACTTGGCTAGGACGAGCCGAAAACCTGTTATTGTTCGGCGCTTCGGGCGTGGGAAAGTCTCATTTGGCGGCGGCGGTCTCACGTCGCATGATTGAGTTTGGCAAGCGGGTCAAATTCTATTCTGCACTGGCACTGGTGCAACAGCTACAGCAAGCCAAGCTGCAATTGCAACTGCAACCATTGCTCAAAAAACTGGACCGCTTTGACCTACTCGTGCTTGATGATTTGGGTTATGTCAAAAAGTCCGAGGCAGAAACCTCGGTGCTGTTTGAACTGATTGCTCATCGTTACGAACGCAAAAGCTTACTGATTACGGCAAATCAACCCTTCAGCCAGTGGGATGCCATCTTCGCTGATTCGATGATGACGGTCGCCGCGGTTGACCGTTTGGTGCATCATGCTTTGATTGTTGAGATTCAGACACAGAGTTATCGCAAACAGTCGGCGGTTTCGCGTTCTGGCACCTCGAGTGTTCTGGATAAAGCGGTCGTTCAATCCCAGCGATCCTAGTTGTCGTTGCGATCCTGGTTGTCGTTGCGATCCTGGTTGCCGTCCCGCTCCTGGTTATCGTTGTGATCTTATTTGTCGTGCGATTGCTTCCAGCACTCAGCACGACTTTGACGTGTTAGTTTTTAGCGTTCAATCACTTGCAATCTCATCAGCTAGCCAAGAGGCTTGTCATGCTCACTCACTTGCCCACGTCACTGACGCGACACGAACGTATGCTTGACATCTGATAAACCGAGTTGAGCTTCTTTACTTGACCAACCAGCAGGCTTGTCAATAAAGGTCATCGCGCCCACATACTGACCATTCACGTGGACCCAGGAGCGATCGGCAACGGGAATCGAAGCTTGGCTTTCCAGGAGTAAGGTGGTTGGGTGAATATCGGAAAGCACCCGTTCAGAGATGCCTTGCTCACTCATTGTGACCACCTGGGGCAGTGGTGGCGGCGCACTGCTGTTGAGGCGTTTCCACAGATTCGACCAGAGATCATCTTCGGTCATGGGTCGAATGTCCAGACCCATCTTGTTACTCAGAAGCTGTTCCCAGATCTGAAAGCCGTCCGTGAACGCCTGTGTGAATAAATCTTCAAAGCGCACTTGCTCCACGTCACCCATTTGACCTGTGAACTTGTGCCACCAGGAAAGCCCACGCTTCGTTAACCGTTCAATGGGATCTTTAGCACCGTGAGTACCAGGGTCAATGGTGTAAGTCACGTAGAGCTTGAGGAACTTGGGCTTACGCATCCCACGCTGTGTGAGTTCTTGTATCCGTTGCTTCTCGCTGTAAAGCAGAAACTTTAGTTGGTCTGTCGGTGCCTTGTTCGCCAAGTCAGTCAACTCGCATTGACGGTCAGTATCGGAAGAAAAAGAGCCGAAGTGGATTGTTAAGGTCTCAGAAGACGGCAAATCTTTCAGCCCAGACTCCAAACTGTCGAACACAGACTCAATTTGACTTGTCTTTAACTTGGAGTGAATGCCCCGACATTCAAAGCCGAACACAAACTTCAAGCGATCCATCGCTTTCCCTTTACCCATCACCAGCGCACCCACAGAGCGACCACGCAAATCAAAGTGCAGTGGGAATTGGAGGTCGAACCCATCTTCCATTGCCGTCAAATCGACGGGACGACCACCCGTAGGCGGTGTGACTTTCTGTTTGCCGATGCGTGTCTGTGTTTTCATATGCAAAATAAAAGTGAAGCGGTAAAGGGATAGAGGGCAGAAGGGCAGAAGAGTCGGTTTAGCGTTTGGTAGACCGTTTAACTTTGGCTGTCTGGAGGCGCGTTTGGGTTTTCTCGTGACGCACCTGACGACGTGCTGCTGACTGCGAGTCCCGTGCTGTGACAAAAGCCAGTGGCGATAAATAGCCCACCCGTCCACGTGTCCAGTTGGGCAAAGGGATAAACTTGCCCATGAACAGGTAGGCACGCGAACCCGTCAATAGCCACCATGTGCTGCAACCCCAAACAATCAATAAACCTGTCCAGAGCCAGTTGAAACGGAGCAACTGGTTGAAAAGGAAATAGAAAGCAAAGGCAATGCCCAACCATGGGAAGACCTGATCGGCTGGCAGAGGGCCGAAGCGCGGTTGTAGACCGAGTGCCTGGTTGACGGGACGGTGACGTGTGGTCATATCGAGGTCTCCATAAGTGCAGTCAACCCGTTATCTCGCAGTACCAGCAGTACCAGCACCACTGCTGCCGTTGCCTGTGATCAAAGCGCCCAAGACATCACCCAACGTGACGGTGACTAAGATAATGAGTGGGGTTTTCGCCAGGGTTTGCCAGTCTTCACCGTCACGTGCGTTCTGCACCACTTTGACGAGTGAGATGCCCAGGTAAATCACGAACAAAGCTCGCAGCACATTAAAGGTCAACGCAATCATGTCAGCGACACCAGTGCCGCCACTGCCGCCCGCTCCCTTCGCCAGGTTGTTAACCATCCAGGTCTGCGTGTTCTGAAAGAACTGAGCTGACGCTGGCTCGACGTGACCAAAGAGCGCGATCGTGCCCACTGCAGCAGCCAGAAGCAAAAACATTGCTCCCACTGGACTCCATCGGCGTTTCGCGCTGAAACGTTCAATGGACTGAGAGAGCTTCAGTATTTGGTGGGGGTAAATGTGACCCCACGCGATCGTCACGCAAAGAGCACTAAACAGATAACCATCAAGACCGAATTTGATTGCCAGAAGCAGAGCCGCATTTGTGACTAAAAAGCGTGTTCGAGGAGCTTGTAATGCTTCAAGAAAGAACCAACCTCCGTTTACACGATGAGCCGAAATCTGGGTTCGCATATAAGTGCCTCAGTAAGAAAAAGAAGTGCCAGAACAGAGCAAACAGCAACGCAGATAATACCGCTCCGGTTTGAGAGTAGTGTGTTAAATGCTGCTTATGTACCGTTGAGAACACCCAATAAAAGAGCCACAAAAGGCTTCTTTAACTGTTATTACGGAGTATTAATGAAGCCGTAAAAAGGACATGGAATTGGACAAATGAAGCTAGCTGACGTTATTGTCCAATTCCCTTTTGTCCAATACAAAACTGCGTGTTTTTATAGAGCTTTAATGAAGCAAGGAAACAAACACTTCACAGACAAGTTTTGTAAGCTACGGACCTTAGTGGTGCAGAAAAGTCTTGAAAGCCTTGCTGTAGCTGAAGTCTCAATGAGACAGGGGTAGCTTGAAAGGGGTGGGTTCTGGGATGCTTAAGTTCCCCAACTCAAAACGATCCCATGCAACCACCCCACTTATATCGTCAACTCCTCGAACAATTCCGTCAATGGATTACACCTAGAGACCAACGCCATCTACAAGGGTTTGTGGAGGTGATTGCCGCGATCTTGCAATCTCAGAGCGCCTGTCTGAGTCGATGGTTGCCATATTTGAGCCATCGGGACTGTAAAACCCGTAGTCACATGGAACGCCTAACCTACTTCGTCCACAACAAACATATTTGTGCCCAGACGTTCTATGTGCCGCTCCTGAAGCAATTTCTCCAGGCCTTTGCAGGCACGATGCTGGAGTTAACGCTGGACACCAGCATGTTGTGGGATCAGTTTTGTCTAATTGAGGTGTGTCTGATCTGGGGAGGGCGCTCGATTAGCTTGTCCCAAGTCGTGTTGGAGCATAGCAGCGCCACCGTGGGGTTTGAGCAGTATCGACCGGTTTTGGAAACGGCCATGACTCTCTTGCCAGCCAACAGCAGGGTCACGTTGTTAGCAGACCGAGGCTTTGAACATGGAGAATTGATGCGTTGGCTGCAACGCAACGGCTGGTCTTGGGCGATTCGAGCCAAGTGCGATCTGCAAGTGACCTTACCGCTCGGTACGACCCAAAGCGTAGAGCAACTCCTGCCACCAGCGGCACAAGCATATCTCTTCCCAGCGGTCACGGTTTTAGGCGATGTCAAGTGCCATTTAGCCACCGCAAGGGTCTCCACTGCTACCGATGCTTGGGCGGTGCTCAGCGACCAACCGCCCTCGTTGCAGACATTTGCACTCTATGGTAAACGCTTCGGCGGCATTGAACCTCATTTTAAGGATTACAAATCGGCTGCCTTTGAGGTTTTACGTTCTCATCTACGGGATGCCCAAGCACTCACCTGTCTGTTCATGCTTCTGGATTGTGCGGCTTTAATTGCCCTTGTTTTAGGCATGTTGCTGGTGCAAGGGGGACAACGGGACTGGCTCGATTGGCATACTCAACGGGGCTTAAGTTTTCTGCAACTGGGTTTACGCGAACTCCAACGGCTCTGCTACCAGGGGCGACCGTTACCGCGCTTAGAGGCGTTACCACGCGGAAATCCTCCTGCTGCCTGTGCCTCTCAGCGTAAACGAGACCAGTTGGATGGTCGAATTGAATTCTCTCGTGTTACCACTTTCTCATCTTGAGTCTCAAAAAATTTTCTGCACCACTAAGGCTACGGACACAAGAACAACGCTGCGTATCGCCATCGTCAGTACAAACCCCTCACTTTCCTACTCTCTCAACCGCGAAGGGTGTTCCTCAATCCCCCTTTACCCCCAGGGTTAATTCAAGGTGGTGGTAGGAAATAGTAGGATAGCAAGCAACCTTGTTCTTCGAGATGTAGCGATGTCTCCGACATTAATTGAAGCCCTGCGGCAAGTCGAAGACTTCCGCGCCAAACGTGGACAACGATATCCGCTGTGGGTGATCCTGTTGCTTGTCGTGATGGGGACACTCAACGGCTGCACGAGTTATCAAGCCCTAGAAGAGTTTGCTCAACGTCATTATCAAGCCCTCACAGAGCACTTGGAGCTGGCTTACAAACGCCTGCCCTCCGATAGCACCGTACGACGGGCCCTGATGGGGGTAGACTTTAGCCCAATGGCACTGAAATAAGGGGATAAAAAAGCTGCAAGGCTTGATATGTATGAATCAATGCCTTGCAAGCCAATCATATCTACCTCTACTATGCTGAATCGTGCCGAAATTCTCAAGCAGCAATGGACGCAAAGTCGAGGGCTGCTGTGGCAGGAGCTTCTTCCAGCCTCCAAGCTGGAAGCGATCTTACAGGAAGAAAAGGTATCCTACCGCAACTGCGTCTACACCCCGATTGTGACGTTGTGGGTGATGGTGTCGCAAGTGCTCGAACCTGATAAAAGTCTCAGTCATGCGGTCAAACGGATCATCAGTTGGCTCGCGGCAGCCGAAGTGGCGTGTCCCTCGCCGGATACTGGGGCTTATAGCAAAGCCCGCCAACGGTTACCAGAAAGAGTTTTGCAACGCTTAGTGCCAGAGGCTGCCGCAGCCTTAGAACAGCAAGTGCCAGCCGCGCAGCACTGGTGTGGACGACGGGTACGCGTCGGCGATGGCACCACGGTGCTCATGAGTGATACAGCCGCGAATCAAACAGCCTATCCCCAGCACAGCAATCAAGCCACAGGCTGTGGCTTTCCGATTGCCAAATGGGTCGTCATGTTCTCGCTGCTGACGGGAGCGGCGGTTGCCGCCTGTATTGCACCGTTGGCCTGCAGTGAGATTGTCATGAGTCGCTTGCTTTACCAGCCTTTAGCACCAGCGGATGTGCTGGTGGCAGACCAAGCCTACGGCAGCTATGTGGCTTTAGCCTTGGTGCAACAGCAGGGAGCCGATGGGGTCTTTCGCAAACACCATGCCCGTCAGTGTGACTTTCGACGGGGTAAAAAACTGGGCATTGGAGACCACCAAGTGGTCTGGCAGAAGCCGCAGCAGTGTCCCCAGCACATGAGTGCCACTGAGTTTGCGGCTTTACCCGCGACGCTCGTGGTGCGGGAAGTCTGTTTACGGCTGCCACGTCGAGGTTTTCGAGACCAGACAATCATTGTGGTCACCACCCTCCTTGATGCCAAACGCTACAGTGCTGGACAATTGACGCAGTTGTATGGACGGCGCTGGCAGGCAGCCGAGGTGAATTTGCGTCATCTCAAAACCACCTTAAAAAGGGAACTGTTGACCGCGAAAACGCCTGAAATGGTGCGTAAAGAAATCTGGACGCATTTATTCGCCTACACGTTATTGCGCACCTTGATGTGGCAGGCGACCACCACCTCAGAACGTACGCCCTTCCAACTCTCCCTGCAAGGTGCCAGACAGCAGTTGAATCAGATGGTTTCGTTGGCAACAACGACAAAAGCGCAACGACAGCGGCTCTATCAAGGCCTCTTAAAACAAGTTGCGTCTGACCGACTGCCAGTGCGACCCCATCGGTCTGAACCCAGAGTGCTCAAACGTAGACCCACGCCCTTTCCCCGAATGCAGCAGCCACGTTCTGTCTTGAAAGCGAAGCTGGTTGCTTGATTGAGCTTATTTCAGTGACATTGGACTTTAGCCAACTGGTTCAGGTGTTCACGCGTTGGGCAGTCCCCTATATTGAACGTGATGAGTCCGGTTGGTTTGCCATTGATGGCAAAGGACTCAATGGCAGTATCACGGCTCCTTGTGACGCCCATCAGCAGTTTGTCAATCTGGTCTCTGTCTTCAGTCACTCTCAAGGGATTGTGGTGGCGATGGAACAATACCGCAGTAACGCTGGCAGTGAAATTGCGGTAGTCGAAGCGTTGATTGCGGCATTGGATTTGCAGTCCGTCACTTACACGATGGATGCGGCACACGCCCAAAAAAAACGGTCAAAACGATGATCGAGCAGGGCAACGATGACGTAATTACGGTCAAAGGGAATCAAAAGTCGTTGCATCAGCGACTCTGTGCCATTAGCTCTGACTGTACTCCGGTCAGTGTCTATCACCACTATGAGCAGGGACACCAACGTCTGACTCAACGAACGGTGGCGGTGTTTGATTGTCTGGCAGGCATTGCCGAAGATTGGTTAGGATTACGTCGATTCGTGCGCGTTCAGCGTCAGGGCACTCGCAAGGGTAAACCCGACACTCAAGTGAGTTACTACATTACGAGTTTGGCAACAAGCGCACGACAATTTGCCGTGGGGATTAGAGGGCATTGGGGGATTGAAAACCGTCTCCATTGGGTCAAAGATGTCGTCTTTCGTGAAGATGATTGTCCCCTCAAGCTCGCTCATGCTCCCGAAAACTGGGGCTTGATTCGCACTTGGGCGCTCAATCTCTTTCGATTGCACGGTGAGGTCTCTATCACCAAAGCTCAACGTCGTGTTGCCCATGACATAGATGCCCTTTTCCTACTCATACAATGAATTAACCCTGCCTTTACCCCTCCGTACGTACTCGAGAGCCTAGAGCAAGAAGGTAGTAATCATGCTGACACCAGAGCTTGCAGCGCTGATTGAAGCCTACAAACGAGACCCCGACTACGGTGAACACTGGAGCGGTGGAGAAACAGGGTAATGTTTCAGACTTGTTGTTTTCTGGTTAACAGCCTGGTGTGATAGAGAGGTCAGCAATTACGGAACCTTAGCTATGGTGTTAGCCCCGATTCATTGTCCCGACTGTGATGGGATTGAGGTAATTAAACATGGCACAATCCCAAGCGGCAAACAACGCTACTTCTGCCAAAGTTCAGAGTGCCCTCGACGCACCTTTATTGTGCAATACAGTTATGCCGGGTCTTTACCCAAAGTCAAACAACAAATCAGCGATATGGCGATGAACGGGAGTGGCATCCGAGATACGGCTCGTGTGCTACACATTAGCCCAACGACAGTGATTGAGGAGTTAAAAAAAAGAGCTTCAACTCAAAGCAGTCAAGGCAGCGAAACTGGCTGCACTAGAACCGAGCCAAACGATCATTAACCTGTGCCAGTGGCAGGATGTCGAAGCTCAAGCCGATGAAATGTGGAGTTTCGTTCAGTCTAAAGCTCAGCAACGTTGGTGATGGCACGCCATTGACCATCATAGTGGTGTGGTCTTAGCCTCTGTCTTCGCATCCCATCAAGATGAGGTCTTCTTGCAATTGAAAAGCTTGTTCGAACCCTTTGGGATTATGCAGTTTTACACCGTTCGCGTAGCGTGCCGCAGGCTTAGGCTGGGGAGCTTATGAGCGACATCTTGATCCAAGTCTGCATACTGTTGGCAAACGGAATACTCAGACGTAGAGCTTCGCTCCGCCGAAGGCGTATGAGCGCAAGCATTTAACCTGACGCACTCGCATTAAACGCTTAGCCCGCAAAACGACTTGCTTTTCCAAGTCGATTTTGATGCATGATGTGGTGATTGGGCTGTTCATAAACCGATTTGAATTTGGTTTAACGATTTAGCTAAGTCGGTGGGAATCCCCACCCCATAATTTTGATTTGGGGTGGGATGAAAGGCGCGTGAGTTGAGGTGCGTTGCCTGACTGATTCCGTAGGACAGGGAAGGCAACAGCGCCGAAACGAACTAACTATCTATATACCTTAACAGGAATCATACTTTAACAGGAATCAAAAATCATCCTAAGATCGATGCATGTTGAAAGCGACAAAGGTACGAATTTACCCGACTGATGAGCAGGTTATCCAGTTGTCCAAAGATTTTGGTGCAACTCGATGGCTGTGGAATCAATCTCTGTCCGTGATGTCTCAGACCTATAAGGAGACGGGTAAAGGCGTATCGGCTTACGACATGAAGAAACGGATACCTGAATGGAAGAAGGAGTTTGAATGGCTGAAAGAGACTTACTCACAGTGCCTTCAGCAAGCCATCTTGAACCTCTCCCAAGCATTCATCAACTTCTTTGAAGGTCGGGCAAAATACCCAACATTCAAAAGCAAATTTGATAGGCAATCGGTTCAGTATCCTGCGAACGTAAAAGTTACGGGTGAATCGGCTATCAAGTTTCCAGGCAATTTGGGGACTGTTAAAGCCAAGATTCATCGTGCTTTATCCGATGGCAAGCTTAAAACCGTCACGGTGTCAAAGACTCCTGATGAGCGGTACTACGCTTCTTTGCTGATTGACGACGGCACGGCTAAACCTGAGATTACAAGTGAAGGTAAAGCGGTAGGAATTGACCTGGGATTGATTGATTTTGTTGTCACTTCGGATGGTTCAAAATTCCACAACCCCAAACACCTAAAGAAACACGCGAAGAACCTAAAACGTAAACAACAGAAGCTATCCAAGAAAACCAAGGGTAGTAAGACTCGTATCAAAGCGCGTCGGATAGTTGCTAAAGTCCACGGTAAAATCGCATGGGTCAGAGAAGATTTTCTCCACAAACTATCTCGCAAGCTAGTGAACGAAAACCAAGTTGTAGTGGTGGAAAATTTGGCAGTCAAAAACATGGTAAAGAATCATACCCTCGCTAAAGCCATCAGTGATGCGGGTTGGGGTAAATTCTGCACGATGCTCAAGTACAAAGCTGAGTTTGATGGTAAGACCTATCTAGAAATAGACAGATTCTTTCCGTCATCACACCTTTGCTCAAACACACTGCTACCGATTCAGAAAATGGAGCTCTCTGTTCGCTCATTTGATTGCCCTTACTGCCACCAACGGCATGACCGGGATGTGAATGCAGCAATCAATATCAGAAATGAAGGCTTGCGATTACTGGCGTTGGGAATCAGCGCTACTGCCAATCGAGGGAGTGTCAATCCAAAGGGTTCTGGACGTAAAAAATCTACGAACTCCGAGGTTTCTCCCGTTGAAATTGGAAGCCTACCCCATACTGCGTAGCGGTTGGGGTGGGTAGTTCACACTAAAACAACAACTCTAGAACACAACCAACGAATTTATAGGTATTTCACAGCTTTTCAGTATAGGAGATTATTTGATGGATACAGTGATGATGACATCGAATGGATCAGCCAAGTCGCTTGAGCCACACAGATGGCTTGCTGGCAGAGTATCCCACGTTACGTAACGTTGGCTTTAAGGTGCCCTTTAACAATCTCGTGCTTGTGAACCAAGGCAAGGACTGACACAGCCAAACACGTAGCGCTGTGAAAGCCAAAATCCTAGCCATCGTCCTGACAAGGGGCGATCGCCGCCTTGACTGACACTAACTCTAGCGCACGCGAGCCAAGCGGTACTCGCGTCAGTCTGACCAAAACTGCTGGACTCGTCTTCGTGCGTGAGCATTCAGACCGACGCTTCGAGAGACTCAGACCCAGACAGTTGAGCGCCCAAAGCCAACCAGATGGCAGACAGCCCGGTTGTGGGCGCAAGCACACGATCGCTCTGATCAAGGGCAGTCTGAAACCGCTTCTCGTCCCCATTCCAGGCACCGCTCGAAACGGCTAGACCGACTGACGCGCCCCAACCAGAAGGGCTGAAACCGTCTGACCGATACCCCTTAGCAAGATGAACGATCTGGTACCAGAGGCACCGTTTTAGACTGACTGAACCTGACCAGTAGACCGCAAACAGACGGCTCCGAAACGAGCAAAGGAGGGCTCCAACAAAACAGCTGCAACCCGTCTCAGCCCATCGGGAACAAGCAGTGGTTTTAGAGACCGCGCCTGCTGTTTGAGTGACCACAATCAAACAGAAAATTCTCCAAAGGTTTGTAGAAAAACTTGAGCTTAGACAAACGGCATGAGTCACGAAAGCGGCTCAAGGGAAACAGCCTTTAACTCTAACGAGCGCTGGCAGCCAAGACGGTAAGCGAGGCTTGTTTGTAATAAGAGCCAAGGATTTCGCGGTAGCCATAACCTTGTTGTGCCAGAGATGCAGCACCCCACTGGCTCATCCCGAAGCCACCATGTGCCTCATCGGTGATCGACTGAGTAGCAGCATATTCAGCGAGGAGCACCTGACCTTTATGGTCAAGCATAATCTGTCCCGCTGTCTCTGCCACTGCTTGAGACGTTGAGCTGTATTCGGTTTCAATGCCCCGATATGACTGATAACGAGTTGTGTCATCAAGGTCATACCAGGTATCAGCGGGCTGCAAGCGAAGCCGTAGGGCATAGGAACGGGCTGCAACTGCCTGAGCTTTGAGGGCTTCGATACCCCAGGAAGGATAAGATTCGCCGCCAACGACGCTGGTTAAATATGCCTCCAGCGGCACCCAATTCACCACGCTTAAGCCAGTTGGCAAAGCAGCGACCAGCACCCGACCACGGTACCACTTACCGCCGACGCTCAAAACACCGCCCGCTGTTGGTTCGAGGAGGAACACCGATGGTAATTGATAGTCACCGAGCCGGATACCGGCACCAGCAGGCGTTGTAATCATGTTTTGGAGACCCGGCAGCACTCCTAAGCGACGCTGTTGAGCATCCATCACCCAGACTGGGGTTGAACTTGCCAGTTTCACCGCGACGGCATGGCGCACCAGCGACACTCGCATTTCTAGAGCAGAAGTAGTAGATACAACACTGGCAGGTAAGAACGTGCCAGAGGCAGCTGCTTGTACTTGAGTGGTGCCAGTGTTTAACAAAGACCAACTTGAGCGGGTACGGGCAGACACAGCTGCCGCAATGAGAGGCGCACTATCAACGGCTGACCAGACTGAACCGATCAACTCACGTAACTCAAAATGTAAATGTGGGCCTGTAACACCACCAGAAACACCCACCTGACCCAGAATCTGACCAGGTTGCACTTGCTGACCCAGGCTGACAGCCGCACCAGAAAGATGAGCGTAGAGGATAGCGAGCGTGCGATCGCCAACACGAGAAAGCACTAGCACCCGTAACCCATAGCCACCATCATGACCAACCGCGACGACTTGACCTGGAAAAGTCGAAAGCACAGGCATCCCATACGGTGCTCCTAAATCGGTGCCAGCATGGAAACGCTGCTGACCAGATAACGGATGAGTCCGCCAACCGTACCCTGATGTGATGGGTACTTGCACAGGTAGCGGATAGAAGAGAGCACCGTTGCTGGTTTCTAAAGTATTAACCAACGGAAAACTTGGAGCCGATGCGGTCGCTAATCTCTGTAGTTCATAGTTAGACTGAGCACCGACAGAAGGATTAAACACTGGAGCAGTGGGCGGCAAAATCGCTGTGGGCGGAGCTGGTACACCCTGGTAGCCAGTTGTTTCGGCTGGAGACACAAACGTTTGGCGTTGTTCCAGACGACTTAGAGAAACTGAGTCCTGCTGTTGCTGTGAAGCGGCACGTGGGTTCTGGACTGGGCTGGCAGCAACGGGAGCATTGTCAGAGGCACTGACTACCTGACTCGGTACAGGCTCTAGCTCATAAGCCGGCGTGATTTCTAGTTGGTAACGACCAGCAGCAGAACGCACCAAACGTGCATCGGGGTGGGGAGAAGGTCGTGTAGACTCTACGTTTCTTTGCTTTACCGCTGCCTCTAAGTCAGATACCGCTACCGTTGGAGCAGTGGAAGCGTCTGTGAAGGGGACGACTGGCAGCGGCTCGACCATGGCCGCGTGCGCTGGCAGGAAAGATGACTGGTTAGCAGTATCGCTAGTCTCTGAAGCGGCGTTGTGTGTTACTGCTGGCAACGCTTCAAAGACTGGGGCCGCTGTGTCAACCACTTCTAGCGCAGCGTCTGCTCTTAGAGCAGGCACCGACATGACTGACACTGGATCAACGGAGGACTGTGCAGCGATCGGCATGGCCTGAGCTGACAAAGATGCCGCTCCCATTAAAGAAGTTAAAGTGCCGAGTCCTGTAATACACAGACCTCGCAAAACAGTGAGCATAAAGCAGGCTAGACCAGGTGTGACTTTCGCAGGCTAACGCACAGCAACACTCAGTACGCTCACAGGAATTACGGAATTATGAAGCCAAAGCGCTAACGGTTGCGTTTAATACGGAGCATTAATGCCTTTGCAGCCTAATAAGCTACGTAAAAACATTGCTCATTTAATTGGACAATTAAACGCAAAGAGTTTTAGAGAACAGGGCACCCTAAGATAAAGATAACAGCTACGATGAAGGAAAAGGCCCATGAAGGGCCCATGAAGCAGCGACCACAGCCTTCAGATCGGGACAGGAAGCAGCTTTTGAACAGTAGCTTGCTTGAAACCCAACATCAGGATAATTACCAGTAATGCTAATGACGGTAGAGAGGAACAGATTATGAGCAGACGTTCTCGGTGGCAGAATGCTCCTACTGATCAAGCACGCATTCCTAAAGTTTTCATCGAAGATATCGTCGCTTTAGCGGCTGCCGTTGATCAGGATGATCCAGACAAAGCACGCAGCATTCTTGAGAAATTAATTACGCTTGGTACTCAGAAAGAGAAAAGCTCCGGCACTAAGCGTAAGCAAATGCTGAAAGCGACGGAAGCAACAGAGAGCACTTTTAAGATTGAGGCCATCCCCTTACGCACCGACATCGCACAAACCGACATTGATCCTTACTACATAGAAGACGAAGATAGTCCAGAGCTTGTTTTGCCACAGAGAGTGCTACAAAGCGCTTTCAGAGAAACACTCATCGCTGACATCTTAGAACCCTTTTCAGATGACAAAAGGAGTGATTTAACGGCTCAACGAGACTTAAAAGCAACGCTAGATGCCGCTAGCGAGATTGATTTAGAAATGGCTACAGAGAGCCAATCAAACGAGATAACAGAAGCAGATCAAGCTGATATTTCAGAAGGAACAACTGCCCAACTACAGACGGAGCCGAACGAGGCTATAGACATTAGGCACTTAGGCAGTGGACTAACTACAGAAGCAACACTCATTACACTCGTAGAGGCTTTAAGTGAGTTAGAACAAGAAGTCCCAGTGCGGCAACAAAGCAGCGATGCTGAAAGTAAGATCAGCTTTCAGGAAGTGAAACAACAAGAAGTTGTAGATGAAGGGCAAGCTGTTTTTGACCAATTAAACGTAGAGCCTGAATTAATTGAACAAATGGAAACAGAGGCTTTAAACTTAATTGGACAATTAGGCGTGGAAGCAACAAAGCTGCTTGAGACTGAGCCTTGTTTAGAGGAGCCAGACAGACAAAATGAAGCTCCAAAGACTAAGCAAGCTGTTTTTGACCAATTAAACGTAGAGCCTGAATTAATTGGACAAATGGAAACGGGGGCACCGAATTTAATTGAACCATTAGAGGAACCGTCTACAAGCTGTCCGATACCTGGCTCTAGTGTCGAATCTCAAAAGAGTGGCGCAGAGCCAACAGTGAGTTACACCTTAATCACAACGACACCAAAACTAGAGCCACAATTGATTTGTCCAATTAAAGCAGCACCCAGCCAAGCAATTGTTCAATTACCTACAGAAGCAGTAGCAAGCCTATGGGAAGAAAAGGCTGAAACCATTATCAGCAGAGAAACAGAGTTAATTGAACAAAATGATTTAACGCGCCAACCCGATGTTTTAAGACTTTTTGAACAAAAAGAAAAAGCAACAGATGTTACTTTTGAGCAACGAAGCCTTGATGCTGATCAGCTAGACTGCCAGGCGGCTGATCGTCTTGAAGCCTATGCACGAGAAACGCCGCTAGCACCGATCAAGCAGGTACGCGCTTTCGCCCAACAGCTCTTTAAGGGTTGGCACCAACTGGTAGTCCTTAAAGTGCAAGGGACAGAACAGCCGTATTGGGGCTGTGCTATCGATCTCATTGAGTTGCGTCAAACAGCCTTCAAAGAAATGTCGATTTGGCGCTTTGTAGGACTCATAGAAGATGTGACAAAACTGCATCATGATCAAACACTTCCTGCCTTGCAACTGATTCATGATGGCGAGACAGAAGGCTTTTTAGTCAACCAAACAAGAATCACTGCGCTGCGTTATCTGGAATCCAGTGTGGGCAAACAAGCCGCTTTAACCTTAAACAACCCTTTACAGGAACAGAGTACTAGCGACCTCGCAGCAACGCAGAAAGTGAGGGTACAGCAAGACTCAACGCATCAGAAGCAATTAAGACAAATGGGTCAACAATTAGAACAACAAGAAACAAATCAAGCGCACGTACGACGGCATCATAAGAACACCAACAGTGGTCAAAGCCTGATCGGTAGACTATGGCAACGACTGACCTAATGCAATGCAACAGCTTTAACCAGAGAGAGAGAAATGACCACCAAAAACAGCTACCTCCCCCTCGCTTCGCTCCAGACAGAACGGTGAGAGAAAGGGAGGTAGTGTTGTGTTAAGAGTGGGCAAGAAATCGCCTGGAAAAGCGCATCAAACAGCAGGGCTTATGCTGGGGTCTTTTGCTTCAAAACGGCGATGACGGCTTCGGCTTTGGAGAGCGAAGGAGCGAATGTTTGAGAATAAAAGTCAGCTAAAAAAGTCTGCCAATTAAGCTTCCCTTGAGCAATTTTGTCAAGTGATGCTTCCATATCAGCAGTGAATTTAGGACGCACCAAGTTAGGAATCACATGGTCTAAGAAGGCCATTAGTTCCATGCCCATTGGTGTCACCACCAACTTACCTTTGTCGATTTCAGCATAGTGCCGCTCTTTCAGTGTTTTCACCGTCGAGGCGTAGGTTGATGGTCGTCCAATGCCTTTCTTTTCCATCTCCTGGATCAAACGTGGTTCTGAGAAGCGGGACGGGGGTGTAGTGCTCTTCTTGTCAGCTTTGACAGCCGTCGCTGTCAATACCTGTCCGTCTGTAAGCGGTGGCAGTACAGAGTCAGCGCTGAGGTTGCTCCAGTAAGCAGTGTAGCCAGGAAACGTCAGGGTTTGACCACGAGCTTCCCAATACGTCTCACCTGACTGCAACAGCACTTTTGTTTTATCGACTCGCGCCGGGGCTGCCTGCGTAGCGATCGCCCGTCGCCAGATCAAGTCATACAGCTTGATTGCACTCTGATGGTAAGCAGCAGCGCCGCCCTTGAACTTACCAAAAGCACTTGCCTCCAGGGTTTTGGCACAGTGATCGGGGGTCATGTCGGGGGCAGTAGGACGAATCGCTTCATGGGCTTCCTGGGCACCATCTTTGCTCTTATGCTTGGCAGTCTTCGCGGGTACGTTGGTAGGGTCAGTTTGTTGAAGGTAAGTCAAAGCAGAGGCGCAGAAACTCTCAGAAAGGTTCACTGAGTCTGTCCGCATATAGGTGATCAGTCCCTGCTCATATAAGACCTGAGCCAGCTCCATCGTTCCTTCCGGTGTCAGTTTAAGTAGCGCACCCGCTGCTTGCTGAAGTGTAGAAGTCGTAAAAGCAGCCGGTGCATTGAGGCTAGCTTGCTGACGTTCAAGTGAAACAATGCGATGGGGCTGTGACTCCGCGATCGCTTTGATTTGAGCTGCTACTTTAGGGTCAGTCAACCGATCAGATTCAACGTCCTTCGACTCTTTCTCTTCCGAAGGTGACTCAGCATCAGGGACTTCGGCTAAGACCTTAGCAGCCCGGTACAGTGCTTTGAACCCTTCCTTATATTGCACCGAAAGACTGAAGTAATTTTCGGGTTTGAAGGCTTTGATCTTCAGTTCCAAAGAGACCAGGAGCCACAGAGCAGAGGACTGTACTCGTCCCATTGACTTGGCGCCGATGTCCAGTGCCCAGACAATCCGCTTCGTCCCAGAGTAGCCGACCATTTTATCGAGATGCGCCCGACCTAAAGCGGCACCGACTAGATCCATATCCACCTTGCGGGGGCTATCGAGCGCTTTCTTAATGGCATCTTTGGTGATCTCGTGGTAAATCACACGGTCAGGGTTCTTCAGCTTGAGTTCTTCCATCAAGTGCCAAGCAATGCTTTCACCTTCACGATCGCCGTCCGTAGCAAGAATGACCGTGCGACCTTTCATCTCCTTTCTAATGGCAGCAAGGTTCTTCTTTTTGTCGGTATGTACTTCCCAATGGGAAACAATGCGTTGACCCTCAATGTCGAAGCCACGGCTATCTTCGCCTGATTTATCGAGTTCGCGAATGTGACCAATGCTGGCTCGTACGACGGCATCAAGGCCCAGGTCTTTGCAGTACTGGGTAATCTTTTTGAGCTTGCCAGGTGATTCGATAATAAGAAGTAGCTTATCCATATGCGTGAGGGGTTCCCGTAAGGAGCGTCTGAAACGCTACAGCGCTAAGCGCTTGAACTCGCTTAGTGTGCCCCGATACGAGTCAGGCAAGGACAGCACAGACAGAGGAAAGGGCAGGCGATCACTCCACAGCTTCGACTTGCAAGGAGCCGCCACTATAAAAAGCTTCCGACCAGGCGTTGAAATCCTCCAGTTCAGCACTCGACTGGCGTGTTAACTGATACCCGCTATCGCCCAGCAGCAGGGCTAACCACACTTCGACTAAGGGCATTTGCAGAGACTGTTGGAGTGCTGCTAAGGAGAGCGATCGCCGTTTGTGTGCTGACTTCCTGGTGAGCGCTTGCATAGCTTCAGACACTTTCTCTGACCACTGGGGAATATTCTCGCCATGTGACAGTGCTTGCAGAGCCGTCAGCATTTCAGTTTCGTCCAGTGGACTCGGCTCAAGATCAACGGCTTCAGCACAGAGCACTCTCCCCAGAGCACCCCACTCCTGAAGGTCTACGCTGTTTGTAACTTCTCCTTCCCCTTGCTCAGACTCAAAGGCAGCCCCCCGCACACCAGGCGCCTGACGTTGAGTGGGATAGGGAGTCGGGAGGGCAGCGGCAAACAGATCCGCCACGTCCAACTGTTGGGATTGCACAAACAAGTCGGCGTCGCCACTTAAGTTCACTACTGGAGCTTTGGTGCTGTGCCACGATTCCCAAGCCGAGAGCATCCGGTTGGCACGCTCATCGACAATGCCTGCCAGTTGCTCAAACACATAGCCCGCAATGTCTAACTGTTGGGCAAGGGGTAAGGGCGCGATCGCAGTGAGGAGTAGGGTGAGCAGGGAAGGGAGGTCACACTGTTCGGGCTGCAACCGTGAGTGCGTGACAGCCTGGTCTAACTGCTCTAACAGCGCGTGTTGGGTCGGGATAGGAGTCAGCATGAGGCGTTCCCACAAGCAGTGATCACCTAAAGCGCCGCTGCCTGTCCTCGCCACAGGTGGACGGCTTGAGGCTCAAACTCAGCCACAAGTTGCGTCCACTCCTCTAGCAAATAACTGTCTGTACGGACGGTGGGAGTCTCGTCTTTGAGCACCGCAAACACATGGACACCCGTCGTATAAGCCACGTGTCGAATGGCTGGCGCATAGCCCAACGCTTCCAGTCGTGCAATCACCGCCTCTGGTTGTGGCAAGACCGATAAGTCCACCGCTAAGAGAATCTGCCCTGGTTTCGCCCCTGGTTTCACACAGTTGAGGACACTCATCTACTCTTTCTCCTTGTAATGGCAGCGGTAGAGCTGCGGACGTGGCTCGATGCGGCTGGGTGCTTGCACATATTCTACTTCAATGCCGTATTGGTCAGCCCGCCGTTGGCACTCCTGACGCGCCTGTTGTGGGCTCTCAGCCAGAATGGGTTCATCCCACCGGGCAGGCTCTTGTTCTGGGTCTCTTACCACACTCACCCCTCCTTCCAGTACAGGTGTATTATACGTGGGGTCAGGGTTGCCTAACGGCTACCTGGAAAACCTGACCAGACGGGCCGGCAAGCTAACCAAACGAAAGCGATGACTACACGTCTGGCACGTGCGGCAGTAGCAGCGGTAAGGACACCGTAAAGACCGTCGCCCGAGCATCGCTCGTCACCGTGATAGTACCGCCCAAGCACTCCACCTGACCTTGAATCAGCGACAGTCCCAGTCCAGTGCCGCCTTGCTGTCAGGGGTCACCACCCGGCAAGCGATAGAACTTCTCAAAGAGGTGGAGCAACGCTGCCGCTGGAATGACCGTCCCCGGATTGCTGACACTGAACTGTAGGGTGCTCTCGCCTTGAAAGTAGGGTCGCACCTGGACGCTGATCACACCACCAGGCGGGGTATATTTACACGCGTTCGTTAAGAGTTCACTCACGACGCTGATGAGTAAGTTGGGGTCTGATTGCAGGTCTGGGAGGGCGTCTGGTCGGTCGAGGCGCAGTGTGAGCGGCCGCGCGGCCGCTCACTCCTGATAGACTTCCAGTAAGGGTGCTAAGCGATCTAAGAGGTTGACGGGTTGCCACTCGGGGACGCTCTGTCCTGCTTCTAACCGCTGCATCGCCAGCAGGTCATTCACCAGTTGCAGTTCACGTTCACTCTGCGTTTCCAGGATGGCGAGGTAACGGGACAGATGCTCTGCCTGAGTGGGATGGGTCTCCAGGAGGGATGGTGCACATTGGCTGACAGTGATGTAGATCATGTGCACAGCCATTTTGATACTCGCTAACGGGGTGCGTAGTTCATGCGACGCGGTATTCAAGAAGTCATCTTTGAGTTGGCTGAGGCGCTGCTGCTCGGTTTCCAGGTGTTTGCGTTCGGTGATGTCCAGTGACGTACCAGCGAGTTTGACCACCACTCCTACCGCATTACGGATGGCTTCACCCCGTGCCAACATCCAAGCAACAGTACCATCACGACGGCTGTGTTGCAGCTCCAACGCATACGGCTTGCCCGTGGTCTGGGAGTGGGCAAACGCAGAGTCTAGCTGTACTCATGACTCGGGTAAGAAGTAGGTCAACTGCTCGGCGTAGGGGATGGCGTGCGCAGTGGGTGTAGCACCAAACAGCCGAAACAGTTCTTCTGACCAAGTGACGCTCTCGGTCATCACGTCATACTCCCAATGCCCCATGCGAGCAATCCGGTGGGCTTTGCGGAGCTTGGCTTCCCGGTCTCGGAGTGCGGCTTCGGTGGCTTTGTGTTCCTCAATCTCGGCTTGCAGCCGCCGATTCACTGCTGCCAGTTGCGCCGTACTGGGGAGTGCCAGGGCTTGAGGCATCCGTTGAAACAAGACGACAGCAGTGCTGACAGAGATGATGGCAGTCACCACTTTGAGACTAGCAACCAGCCAGTACACGGGATGCCACAGCGTCCACACGTCCATGAGGTGCGTGGTGCCACACGCCACAATAAACGCCCCAAAGAGCCAGAACAGGGGACGAAAGGGCAGGTCTTCACGTTGACGGGCTAAGGACACCAGGAAGAACGAAATGGCGTAATAAGCGAGGGCGATCGCGCTATCAGACAGGAGATGTAGCCAAACCAGCAGCGGTCGCCAGAGGTAGCAGTGCCCATGCAGGATGAAGTCACCAGCACTGAAGAGGTCAAGCATCACAAGTGGGAGTAGAGGCTAGCTGTATGCTAACGCCATGCCAGTCCGTCTCAAGCGCCAAACCCTCACCCCTGCGGAAACAGGGGACTGGCATACTGGTATACCAGGGGCACAAGTCAGGCCGCACTCAGGCTCTCAGCCTAGTCCCGCACACTAGCCAGCGACAAGTTGGGTTGCAAGGAGTCGGGCAACAGCTCACCATGCTCAGGCTCAGGGGTGGGCAGCGGACAGGACAACGCTGGGAGGTGTAACAGTGCTGCCTCAATAACCGCTGTCGAGCTGCCATACAGACCGGTAGCCAGTTGTTGTTCCACAATGAGCCTGAGTGGGGCAGTCAGAGCAATCACCATACTTTACCTGAGCTTCACAAACTGTGATCGCCCACAGTCTAACCTTTGTCTCTTTGGATACACCTGACCTTAAGGTAGATCAGGATCGAGTCAAGCAGGACAGGAATGTACCACGGCTTGGGTGGGACTCTACACCATCACCTTCCTCAATCTTTCTCTGCTCTCGCACCAGGCTTCCTCTTGCCCCTCTCTCATCCTTGTGGAAACAAGGGACAAGGCCGTGACGGGCACAGGTCAGGCGTTAGACAGGCATAGCCCCTACGACGCCACAGTAGAAGCAGAGCGACCGCAGCAAAAACTTGGTTTTAGTGACGAAAGAACCGTCCAGTGATTTGCCCCACGACAACCCCTACAACAACAGTAAGCCCTAGTACGAACTACAAAGGGAAGAACCTGCTGACTAGTGGTAATAGCAACCAAACAGCCGTACTGGCTAACAGGCTAACGATGAGCTTACGTTTGAGGTCACGGATACTTCCCTGAGGCGCACGTCTTTCAAGCCAGTGCACCGCGAGTCCCAAAAAGCCGAAAAAGCCCCAAAGGAGAACGCTGGTCAGAACGACGAATGGCAACAGAAACAGCGCACCAGACAGGACACCAAAGCACGAGTCGAGCCACAGCGGGATGACGCTCAAGCACACTGTCAGGGCAAGCATCTGCAGCACAAGCCAAACCCAACGAGTACGGATATCTAGCCGCAGCAACCAGGTTTGGGTCAGTGCGAGGGGTAAGGCATACAGCCAGATGGTTCCTAAGTTCAAGTTGAAGTTAACCAAGTCTACCTCTTGCTTTGGGTGGGCTCATGAGAACAAGGGTTCTGCGGCGCTTGCTACGATGAAGGGTCGCCGCAAGGATGCCGCCAAAAGTGCTACTGTCAGCAGTCTCTCGACCAACCCGGCGGCTTGACAGGGAGACTGGCATGCAAACCCAAATCAGTCTTAACTTACTTAACGGTGCTTGTCTCCAACTTTGTCAAGGCGAAAGCCCAGGTCGAGGCTCTCTACCTTCTCCCTTAACCATATGGAAACAACGGACAGGGACGTAAAGGGCACAGGTCTGGCATCAGCTCCACTTCACCTCGGTAATGGGGCACTCGTTGACCGATGAGGGCACTAAAGTCATCAAGGGCATGGCGCAACATGGCCTTCACCTGCACTGAGCCGCCGCCTGTGATGTGGAAGCAACCTTTCGCACGCGGATGGTCACCGACCCACAAAGCCACACCAACGGCATGTAAAGGAGCATCCTTACTCTGCCGATACCAATGCACATAGGCATGGGGCGTTGCCACAGTGAGGGCTGTGGAGGGGATGTCTAACTGGGAGAAGTCAGGGGAGAGGGGCTCTAGCGTCACCACAGCAGGCAATACTTCACCGTTAGTCTCTGTCTGATCTGCACTTAACTGCTGTTGGGCTAACCACTGTTGCTTACGAGCTTCATTGCGTTGCCCACGCCACCGATACTTGTAACGACGGTCATCACAGCGACGGTCAGACCAACACTCACCCTGATGACGGGCGATCGCGTCAGGGCGACTGAGCTGACAGCAAGCAGCACACTTGGGGTTCAGGGCACGAGGCATGGGAGGAAGGGAAGGGAGTCGGGAGAAGGCTGAAGGTTGAAAGCTGAAGGTAGAGAGCCTTACCCACAGATCATAGACTGGCTCCACAGACATGGCACCAAGAATCTAGAGGCAAGCTAGACCACAAACAGCAAGCAGTCCCACCAGCAAAGACCAGCCATCACCAAACCACACGCCACCACCCAGTCTTACCAATCAGGGCAAGAGTACCACCCCAACGGCAAGCCCACACCAAAAGCACCCCCTGTCACTATGACAAGTGAGGGCTTGAACTGGAACGATCACAGCGATCGCGAAACCAGACGCTTGCACTTTGGGTGAGCGGTAAAGCGGCAGTATGGAGCGAAAGCTGCGCCCGATTTACACGTCAGTGCGATCATGAACAGCCATAACTGAAAAAAGCCGCTGCCACGATGTCGGGGAGAGCGGCTTTTTTGCTTGAAACTGAGGTAAGGCACACAATGTTCGATGAGTGGACCGCCGAAGCACTACAACACCTGCACAACGCTATTAGACGGGTGGACTACCACAGCCTGTTCGCTTACTACGACTATCGCTTTGGCTCGTTAAATGAAGAGTGCTGGCTGATCGCGAAAGCGCTGCAACAAGTGACTAACGGTGAACTGCATTACGTAGAGGTGAAGGTCGATGCCCTGCACGTTGGTCTCTTTGTTCATACCGTGGTCAGGCTCTGTGAAGATACCTTTGTGGACGGACGCGGGGTACACACCAGTGCCCAACTGCTGTCCCAATGGTCGCACCTCGCAAACACAAAAACGAGATCCTTGTCACTGCAGCCTTTGTTCTTTTTCCCTCACCGCTTAGAGCGCAACACAGACGTGATTGAGGCGCTTGCCAGAACCATCACACAACAACATCGGCTCCAAAGGGAGGCGACCGCAGCAAAGCGGACTGAGCTATGTGAGCTATGGCTCACTGCTGCCAATCAGGACAATGCCACCGCTGATGATACCGAACGCATCAGCACCGACTGTGGTTGGGGAGATTTAGCCTGGTTGTTGGATGGCACACCCAGTTAGATCCACGATCAGTAAACGAGCCGAGCGAATGCTCTCACCGCTAAGCACTCGCTGCCCATGTTTGGCAGCCAAGGTTCTAGCAACCACAAAGCCGCCTCGGCGCTGTCGATCACCAAGCCAACTATAATGCCTATGAGTAGCCGAAGCCAGCCACAAGAGTGACAGCGATCGCCTGTTATCAGTGCTTCTTCAGCCCCCAGTGGCGGTACTCATAAGCACGACCAGCCTTGGTGATGGTGTCACACTACTGATTCCGACCGTCTCTGCCAAGCGAACCCATTAAGATGAAGTGACTGACCCAAAAACCGCTCTAAGATTCAAGTCACGACTCAAGCAGCTGACTGCACTGTAAAGTCGGTTAGTCATTATCCTTGGTGGATTCGGTTAGAGGTAAACCATGCGGGTTTGCCAAGACCTTGACCAAACAAGGCTCTGATCGGCGAGGCGTACAGTAGAATCGAGGCAAATCATTGCCCTTGAGGCGTAAGCTGTGGCAACTTCTTCAACGTCCTATCTTCAAACTTTAACCAAAGACGAAGCGATCGCCTTTGCCACTTCATTACAGAAAGTCAAAGCGCACTTGAGCCAGGAACGCCAGTGGCTAGAGACACAAGTGCAGCAAAAGATAGTGCAACTTCAGGGCATGGAAACCCTCCTGTCTGAGGTAGAAGCGCTGGGACTAATAGTGGCTGATACTCACTTAAGACCAGAGACTACATCGCTGGTAGCAGCACCAGTTGCACCTGTCGTGGCAACGGCTGTTGCCACTTACAAGAGCGTTTTAGAAAACCCTGCCACAGAGAATGGAATCACTAAACCTGTTGCAACCACAGAGCCAGCTGCGGCGTTATCCGTCGAAAGACCAGCCCAGCAACCGAGTGATCAGCAAGGAAATGTAGAGACGGCTCAAACACTACGTGGCTCTGAACCATCTGCTAACACCAAGACCAATACCGCGAAAACAAAGCAACCGAAACCATCAACGCTGTCAGCAGACAAAATGCAGCAACGCGGCAGAGTGTCGAACTTACAGCAGTGCTTGAAGCGTTCTTTTCGCAATCAAGCACTGACTGAATCTGTAAGTGACATTCTGAATCGCGCAGCCACACCGTTGAGTACTGATGAAGTAATGGCTACGTTGTATGATGGCTTGCCTAAAGCGGATTACGATCGTGCCAAGCACTCGCTAGCAAACATCCTTTCGGCAGGTCGCAGTAAGGGGGCATGGCAAAGTCCAGGTAGAGGACTTTATGCCGGCAATGCCGTTGCCACTACCTGAGCATGGGGAACCTGAATCAACCGCCACCAGAGTTTCACAAGCATACCTTTACGGTGGTAGATGTGAAGATGGGAGGTGTGCCGTGAATATTTTGGTTCCGTCGCAAAGTTTTTAAAGTGACAAACGATCTGTGCCAATCGTATTGTCTTAAGCGCTCACTCCAAAGAGTTCTTCAACAAACTTCGATTGAGACACACTATCCCCTTTATTGATCTCTTTCACCTGTCCTTTGCGAATCATCGCCATTGCTTCGATCCCGCTCAACGTCCTCCTCGCACTGTTGAACGACTTAAACCCCATCATCAGTTTCACGATTCGCTTGATGTTGCGATGATCTTGCTCGATTATATTGTTCAAGTATTTAATCTGCCGTAATGCCGTCTCTTCGGCAACTGTTTCATCGGTTTTTAAGGTCTCCAGCGCCACTGGATAAGCGGCGTTCTTGTCCACCGTAATCACTCGTGGTGTTTGAGTGTATTGAGCCTTCAGCACTTTACGGAAAAAGCGGACGGCAGCCTTCCCATCTCGCTTTGCACTCAACATAAAGTCCAGCGTGTTGCCCGCTGAATCCACTGCTCGATACAAGTATTTCCACGCTCCTTTGACCGCGATGTACGTTTCGTCCACCCGCCACGAATCATTCGTCAAACTCAGGTGCGGTCGCAGTCGTTTGTCCAGTGCTGGCGCAAACTTCAACACCCATCGGTTAATCGTGGCATGATCCACTTCGACTCCTCGCTCCGCCATCATCGCTTCCAGATTCCGGTAGCTTAAGGGATAGCGACAGTACCACCGCACATGCAGCAGGATGATCTCTGGCAAGAAATGCCGCCACTTAAACAAGGCTTGAGAAGCCATTTAGGTTGAGATGAGAGAAAATTGAGCATCCCAAGATTAGCATTTTTGCGACACAACCGTTCGCCGCAGGGCAGGCAGGATGTAGAGCCAAAATAAGGCTGAGGGCAACAGCCAGGGCAAGAGAACTGAGGTAGAAACCTGATTGACTGACAAAACTCTTGAAACCTCGATTCTTGCGTAGGTTGGGTTAGCGATAGCGTAACCCAACAAAAACCAGGCTGTTGTTGGGTTTCACGCTGTTCAACCCAACCTACGGAAAAGATTTGTCAGTCAACCAGGGTAGAAACATAGCTTTGCAGACCGATGAGACCGTAGGCGACGGTGCCACCACCGCTCAAACACACCAGCGCCCGCCGTTGGCTGTGCTTTTTGCCAATCAGTAACAGAGTCATTCCCTTACCAAAAATTGCTGCAACCCCAATTATCCAGAGATCGGGAATCCAGAGCAGTGTGTGTTGAGCGAGAAGGTGATGCACTATGTAAGCATGAGCGGCTGCACCCGGAAAGACTTGCGATCGCAGCGTTTGATGATTCTGCTCCGCTTGGTTTTTAACGGAACGCCAGTAGCGAACTGCCAGGGGGACTGGAAAGCTATCATCTGCCTGGTCATAGCCACCAGAGCCAATAATCACAACCTGTCCCTGTAATGCTTTTAGCGCGGCATCGTCCAGGGGGCGTTCCAGAAAATCCCAGGCAGCGAGAGAACGATACACCTGTTGAGGCGGCAGGGAAAAGTCAAGGATGGGTTGCAAACTGAAGGGAAATTTGGATTGGCTCAAAAATGCAAGTGTTTTATTGACATCGTTGACTTGAAGGTACTGACTAACTCGATTGTGCAAGCTGATTGAAGGATTGCTTTGGGGCTGTGGAACAGCCGGATTAGAGCGAAGCGTCTGCGCCAGGGCAAGCTGATAGGCGAAGGGACAGTCGCGGCAGCCAGGGTTTTCGGGCAGCATCACATTCCAGCCTACAAGATCAATATTTCCTTGTAAGATCCAATCGGGTTTGGCAATGTTGGGCGTGACGCGGATGGTTTGCCCCGCATCATTCTGACGGGCAGCAAACACGAACCAGGTCTGCTGCTGAATGGCTGCTTGCACCGCTGTTTTCAGGGTCGAATCTTCGTTGGTGGAACCGTCCAGCAAATAATCGACGCCCACAACACCGACCCGCAGTTGCCGCAATCGATCGACTAATTCTGCCAGGTAAGCGCGGCTCATCGGCTTCACTTTGTAAGCATCAAGACCTTTCCGGTCAAGGGATGCCTGATCAATTTCTAGCAGAGTCACCGGAGGTGAAGCCGCTGGTGGAAACTGATGAGTAGTTTGCCGATAAACCGCTTGACTCCAGTAGCGCACCTCCGACAGCAACTCCTGGACTGGCACCATGAAGCTGAGCAGGGAGACTGTGCTGATCGCGATCGCCTCCCAGCGGGTTAATCGCCATTGTTGCCAGACACGTTTCAGTGCAGACGGTTCAATGCGAAACAATCGCGCCTTGAGGTCAGGATGCCGGAAGAGAGAGGGGATGAGGTGAGCCGAAGGATAGGAAATATTTTCCCTTGAAAAGTAGTGACAGGACTCTAGAACGGCTGTATGGACATCCTTAGAGCCGATTAAGCTGTGGCAGAACTGCTCCAAAAATTTGTGTGCCACCGCATCCTGGATCTGCTCGCGCATCACGACCACCTGAGGCAATCCCAGGCGAATGAGGGATTCCGCAATATGCAGCCCGCAGCAAGAGTTGAACACTGCCAGTTGCAGTCCCCGCTGTTTTGCCACACAGAGCTGTGGCTCGATTTCACTGATTGCCAGCGTCGTTTGTGGGGCAAGCTCCAACTTGCCGCCAGTATTCACTTCTTCGTTACTGTGTCCGGCAAAAAAGAGGATGTCCCAACCCCGCTCATCGGTGATGGCGGTGGCAACTCGTTGCTTCAGTTCAGATTGCACCCCGTTGTTTGGTTGAGTTGAGGTTGACTGACAATGAACAAATTCAATTTCGGCAACGGGATGCAGCGATCGCAAAATGTTTTGATCCAGCCCATGATTTAACTCTGGAGCCGCCGCGAAAATTGCCAGGATGCGAATTTTGCCACGTCGAAGCGCTTTTGCAGAAACGGGTGGGGCAATTTGCGCCGTGCAGGTGCGGGCAATGCGAACCGTTCCGAGCGCAGCCTCTTTGGGCACCAACTTCCAGGTTTCCCAGGGCAGACGTGCCAGGGAAAGTGGGGCGCACTCCAACAGGATCGTCAACCCGCCAGAATGTCCGGCTTCTTGCCCGGTTTCTTGCCCTAGATGCTTTTGGGCTGTCCGCTCCACGGCTTGCTGAATCGCTTCGCGGATCTCTAACAACTCTGGCTGTCCTAACCAGTGATCCAATTCATGCAGCAGCGCAGTTTCGGCGATCCGGAGTTCCTGATCCCAGTCGTAGCTGGTCGGTGTGCCGCTGCCACTCTTGCTGCCAACCCGTGCCCGCGTTTGTAATTCATACCGTTTGAGGTAGATTTGCTGCCAACTCTGGTGTCGCTCAGCTAGTGCCGCTGGAAAGCTCAACGTAGCTGAAATTTCCTGTCCATCGGGATGGAATAAATCAAACACGCAGAATTGGTCAACCTGTCGAACTTTGAGCCGAAATGGCGATCGCAATAACATCATGCGTGTTCAGAGTCACAAACAAATGTGGGTAGCGTAATGGGAAGTCCGTTGGGAGCCGAAATAGACGCGGTAAACGCCTCATTTTGATTGCCTTCTACCAATACATAGAGGTAGAGGTCAGTAGTATCTAAGACCGCTTCCGCTAAAACTGTCGTCGTACTGACCTGGAGCTTGGTACCCAGGGGAAGCACCTTTCCAGGTTGAGCGACCAAAATTAACAAGAGCGACCACTCCTGCACCAGGTTTAACACCGTTTGCCTAGTCTCGTGCGGTGACATCAGCCAGGTTACAGCACAAAGTTGAAAGCCAGGATCTGCCAGAGTCACAGAGGCATAACGAGCCTGTTGAGGAATCTCAATCCCCTGACGTTGCGTCAAATCTTGCAAGGTCGCTTCCACCTTTTCGAGCGATCGCCGCATCGCGATCGCGGGCATCAGAAGGCGCGGCATCGACCAGGCAAGGGCTTGTGCCGTTTCGTCTAACACATCCTGCGACCACTGCCAGACATTGATGACCTGTTGGCTCATTTGAGTTAGCAGTTCAGTCAATCGCTGCGTAATTGCCGCAGTTTGTTCAGGTCTGGTGTGGAGCAGGTACAGCAAATTTAGAAGGGGTGGGTTGGTCAGCAACGCGGCTCCCTGCTCCCAGGTCAACACTTGCGGCAGTTCAGCATTGGCACCAAGTTGAGGCAATAAGCGGGCTAAATCTTCTCGCATATTCGATTGCTGCCTTAACTGAGCGGTTGAAATCGCTGGCAGAGATAGGGTGATTGGATCAAGAAAGCGCAGGTAAAACAACAGGTGAGTTGAATCGGAATCAAACCAGTCCAGTGACAACCGATATTGCCAGTAAACATCCGGTTGCAAGTTAGCATCTTGGCGGTGCTGAAGCAACTGGTCGTAGCGCAAACAACCGCGTAGAATGGTTTGCTCCTGTTCTTCCTGTACTTCCAGCAGCACATAAAAGTGCGCGACAAATTCGGGTAGATCAACCACGGCTCTGGGGATGGTTACCACTTCCCGCGCTACGCTTTCGGTCACAATCAGGCAGAGCGTAAAAGCGCCCACTTTCAAGTTGCAAACAGCATCCAACACACTGGCATATTGGGGCTGCAAAACTGAGCACAGATCCTGCTGGATGGGCAAATCTGCGGCTCGTTCCTGCAACCACTGCTCAAAGCTGCAAAACGCCAGTCCGTTGAGATAGATGCGCCATTGCTGGGCTTCTGCGATCGCCAAACGGCTCATCTGAACCGCCCGATCAAAGTATTCTGGCTCCAACGGCATGATGGCTGCTTGCAATGTCTCTAAATCCACCAGTAAATCAGTTAGATCAATTTGAGAACTCATTGATACTCCTTTTAATGCTTAGAATCAGCGTTTCAGTAGTGATTAAGTAGGTAGCCCTAATTATTTGTAAGAAGGGGGATGGGGCTTTGCCCCCAGGCAGGGGGTTTCACCCCCTCCACCCCCAAAAGCATCTTGAGTTTAATTACGCCCAGCTACTTAGTTGTTGGTGATTAGTTGTTAGCCTTGGCAAAACATTGCTTCAACATTGGACAGCTAATCGCTAATCCTTAAGCCGCTGGGGTTATTTTCTGTTCATTCAAAATTTGACGCAGATGTTGAGCATACAAGCTGTCCATTGAGCGATTCCGGCTCGCATTAAGCTCTGCCAGGGCTGTTTCAAACACGTGTTCATCGACAAACATGCCCACCTGATGCATGAGATTTTTCAGATAGTCTGGCGAGACTGGAAAATGAGTGATTTTTAGATCGCGAACCCTTTCCAGGATGTGGTGTAGTAGCGCTTCGAGTGTGCGTTGCCGGATGCTAGCCAACAATTCTTTTGGATTGAGGATGCGGCTAACTTGAGATTGGTTCGTCATGCCCAATTGGGCCGCGATCTGTCCCTGGGATTTGCTCTCAAAATAGAGCAGACGTAGGGCGGGTTTTACCTGATGGGCGAGATGGACGTACCGAGGGCGTTGTTTGAGGGTTTGAATGCGATCGCCAATGCTTTCCCGAATTCCTTGAGCGAGACAACTCAACAATTGTTCGTAGCAAAATGCCTGTAGCTCTGAGCGTTCGGCAGCTTCTGGATCGGTGGTTCCCGTCTGGGCTGGCATTTCTTTCAAACTCGTTTCGCCCGTGTCTGGATCGGTCATCTCTAGTGGTTCGGTGAGCGGAAACCCGCGCCGCCCCCAGATATCCTCACGCCGCAACCGATAGGCAAGCTGCTTCAACTGGTTCAGCAAGCTGGGGGCAGAATGCACCAACACCTGGCGCTCCCGCAGAGCACACATCATTGCTTGTAGTTGGGCATCGGTTGGGTCAAAACATTTTTGCCGGATACCCTGACGATGTTGCTGGAGACGATCGCGGCGGTAAACCGTATGGAACACTTCAATGAGGGTGCGATCGATGTCGTCAAGCTCCTTAGGATTTGCCCGATTTAGCAACGCCCAATCGCTGCTAAAGCGCAACCCACACTCCAGCAAAAATTGATTGAGTTCGGGGTCTCGCCGCACCCGCAGATCAACCCATGTCGCCAAACTACACTGGTGCACCGTTGAAAAAGAACTTAAGATCTCGACTGAAAAAGGCACAAACACCCCTCGCAGTGGTTTACCATCATCATTGAGTACAAAGGGCAGCAAATCACGGTAGGTAAACCCATGTCCTGGACCAAATAATTGCGCCCGTCGTCGACAAGCTTGCAAAATGGGATGGGAAAGATAGCAGCGCAGGCAAAGTTCTGCCTTAATGCTGTCTGCCTCAGATCCAGAATTAGCGTGTGACAGATTCAACAGCTCACGTTGAACTGAATTCTGAGCTTTGACTTTGTGGCTGACCACCTCCGGGAATTGCGCTCCAAAAAACTCCTGGGCTGGGGGCATGAGCTGGAGTTTATAGCCTCCACCAGCCTCCGCTGCATCAATTCTGACTAACTGCCAATACTGCGATGATTCACTCATGGTGACTACGGATTCCTCAGATTTAAGGATGGGCTTTTCCCCTAACTGCTGATGTAGCGGTTCCCACATGGATGAGGTACGGGAGTGCAGGGAGCAATGCCTCCTGCGCGGGGGTAAAACCCCAACCCCCAACCCCAACCTCATACCAATGAGATTTGCTATGTAGAGAATTTTGATGCGTTGAATGGCTACAAAATTCTCATCCAATCCTTTGTTAAGCAAGCAGATGTTTAGCGGGCAGAGATGATTCAGGCGATCGCAGACCACCTCCCTAACTCTACCTAGACATTGAAGAATTTGAACCTATGCAGTAAGATAAGCAGAAATCTGGGCTGGCTCAACCGAAACCCTCAATTGGGGTTGAACGAAGGGAGGTTTCCACAGCATGAGGCACTTGACCAGACGAAGTTTGCTCGCTCCATTGGCAATCGGGATTGTGTTAGCTGTGACAAATTTGACCGTTGCGGCTGACCCAACGGTGCAGTTGTCCGCCTCTCCGCTGAGCGTTGAGCAGCTTCAAGAAACGCTCGATCGCAAAGATGTTGTAGGTGCCATTCGCCTGGTGGAACTGGGTTGGAAATATCAGTACGAACAGTATTACGGCGGCGAACTGATCAGCCAGATCCTTGAAGCAGATGCGATTCGCAAGCGGTTAGACGCTATTGCCCGCTCAACAGGCAAACGATCGGCGCTAGTTTATGCCATTCCCACCGACGACTCTTTAGAACTGATTCTGGTACCACCTGATGCCCCTCCGATCCATCGCCGCATGTCAAGCGTCAATCGGCAGACGCTGCTTCAGTTTGTGCAGTCTTTTCGCGACGGGGTGATGGACCCTGATACTAAGCGTTCAGACTATCTACAACCCGCTCAACGGCTTTACCGAATCTTGATTTCACCCTTAGAGCGTGACTTGAGAGCACTCCGAATCAACACCTTAATTTTTTGTTTGGGGAGTGGATTACGCACAGTTCCATTAGCTGCGCTACACGATGGCAAACGATTTTTAGTTGAGAAGTACAACCTTGCCGTGATCCCCGCTTTTAATTTGCTGGATCCCCGTCCGACTGAGCTGAAGGGTGCAAAAGTGTTAGCGATGGGTGCATCTAAGTTTGAGGAGCAGTCTCCCCTCCCTGCCGTACCCCTGGAGCTTGAGACCATCGCTAAAACCCTATGGCAGGGTGAGGTGCTGCTCAACCAGAACTTTACGCTGGCAAATTTGCAGACCCATCGAGCCAGTTTTCCCTATAGCATCGTCCACCTGGCAACCCATGCCGACTTTGCTCCTGGCTCCATTTCAAACTCCTATATCCAGTTTTGGGATAAGCGTTTATCACTCAACCGGGTACGAGACTTAGGCTTGCGTTCTCCCCCAGTGCAGCTATTGGTGTTGAGTGCCTGCCGCACGGCGGTTGGCAATCCTCAGGCTGAGTTGGGGTTTGCTGGGTTGGCTGTCATGTCAGGTAGTAAAGCGGCGATCGCCAGTCTGTGGCATATCAGTGATATAGGTACGCTAGTGCTAATGACCGAGTTTTATCGCCAGCTTAGAACAACGATGAAACCAGACGCACTCAGACGCACCCAGATGGCGCTGTTGAGCAAACAGGTCAGCTTAAAGAACAGCCCAGCACTTAGCACTCGCACTCGCTCTCTACCACCAGAACTGAAAAATCGACAGGACGATCTTTCCCACCCCTACTATTGGGCAGCCTTCACCTTAGTTGGTAATCCTTGGTAAAACAGGGTTCTTATGCAAAGCGGTTTTCAATGGCATAAAGTACCGTTCTCTGATTTGTCAGTTGTCGTTTGTAGCTTGCCACTGACTACCGACCACTGACTAATCACCACAAACGTTGGCAGAGATTTTGGTGAGAAAGGCGGTTAGCTCTGGCGATCGATTAGGTAGCGCATCAAGCAGTTGATAGGCATCTGACAGCAGCGAATGGTTAGACAGTGCAGTGGCTTTGGCGATCGCCTCGGCTGAGCGCTTTTGTTGGTTCAATTTAGCCTCTGTTGCGGCGAGTTCTCTGATCGTCTCATCCCGTTGACTGGCATCAACCAGCCTAAACTGAGCATCTTCGCCGACATTAAGCGGGGCATTGTTTCGCCCAAATGCAATCACCTGATAAATCTGACCTGGCTGTAGCGGTGCTCCCCGGTAGAGAATACGCTGGGTTTCAGGTGGCAGGGATTGATGCCACACAACAGCGTTAGTTTTAGCAAGGCGCACTTCCACTCCAGCAACAGGTCTTTGCCAAACAAAGAGGGGGCGATCGCTTAGGACAAACGGGATTGCACTCAGCGGCACCCATTCTGGGCGCAGACCGGGTGTAATTAAACAGACTGGTCCGCGAGTGCCACCCGGTCGCCGTCTCGGTCGGAAGATGCTTTGCAAGGTTTCAAGTGCACTTTTCTGCCTGATTTGACTAAAAGCTGAGCCTGGCAAGTATGCAAAGGAAAGGCTGGCGATCGTCACTCCACTGGTTAACAACGTCAACAGCAACCTTGTAATCTGACCCATAAAATCTCCTATGAATCTCCTAACCTCTGAAGTTTATCTTTAATTTTCTGAAAGTCTTTAAGCTTTTTCTCCAGCTTTATGACGTTGCTTTGACAATCTTTTAGATAGGCTTTAAAGTCCATCCGTCCATTTCTTGTTTCTGTAGGGATTCTGCCTGTGGTATGTAGAGAGGCTTTAATTCCTTCATCAAATCTACTAATTTCTTCTTTCAAAAAAGCTTCCAAGCTTTGTGTTAGCTTTTCAGCAAAACGATTCTTGACTACCTTCTGGTAATAGTTTCGTAGTTCTTGTCTAATTTTTTCCGACGCTTTGCGAACTTCAGCAACTCGATCGCTTTGATAGGTTTTATAGAGCTTGTACATTAGCCAGATAATCATTCCTAAAGCTAATAGAGATAACAACGGAGAACTCGTTATACGGCTCACTACACCCCTCATAAAACTGCCTCGACTCAGCCCTAAAAAACTCAAAAGAAACAGTATTCCCATGACTTGAAAAACAGAACTCCTAATCTTTTTGATGAAGTAAATAAAAGTCGGGTCTTCTTGATATTCAATTCGACAAGGGATTCTTTTCAGCGAAGACTGAAAAACTCCTTCAAACTCAACTTTATGCTTGATACGCGGATTGAAATTTGTATTGCTCTTCTCGTATATTAATTTCAATATCACATTGGAACTTCTAACTAAACCTTCTAAGCCACCGTTACCGTAACACCGACGAATTTTTCTCCACTCCTCATTAGCCCACTTGAGCAGTTCCTCTTCGCAAAACTCCACTATAAAGCCGTTTACGTTTGTTTCAGAGCTTCCAGCCCTTAATTCTAGATATTTTTTACCATCCTGTTTAACAACATGTGCTTCTAATGCATCGATCAGATCCTGAATCTTCTGCTGAATACTGTCTGCTAACGAATCATCAAGTAAGTCATGTTTAGAGTAACTTAGGGCAGTCTCGATTGACTTAGAAAAGCTTACCTTCTGCTCATTGACTAGCTTTAGTAAGGAAGATACGTCTTCTATAGATTCTCTTCTGCTTTCTTGAGTCTGCTGATTCTCGACTACTTTCATCTCCTGCTTAAGTTTTTCTTGCTCGACGAGAAGAAATTTGTTAGCCCTATCCATGCTTGAAGTCACCTGAATCAGCGCACGCTTAGCTTTGATCAAATCGATTTGCTTGTGATCAAGCGAAGCCATGTTTTGATTTAATTTTTTGACTTCTATAAAGGAATCGGGATGTTGAGAAATATTGATAACTTCAACCGTCTCCTTTAAATAAATTACCAAAAGAACTTCAAAGACTGCTACTGATCTTGCGATTTCCAGCAGCTTCCTCTCTTCCTTTAAAAGTTCACGGCGAGAATCAATAACAAGCAGTAAAATATCATAGTTTACCAGCTTTTTCAAATTTTGGCTCTCGCAGTCATTGGTGAAAAATTCATCCGATGTGAATTGACATTTAAACAGTAATACAGGACTTTTAGAGGCTGGGTGCTCATCCCCCAAGACGAGACGATCGCCCGCTTTCAGAATTTGGCTTCCTACAAGTTGCTTTCCGTTAATGTATGTACCGTTTTTGCATCCCTCAGAGTTTCTAATCTGCCACTGAGGAACACTACAAAGTTCCTCAGTCGGACAAAAATGTACTTCCAGATGCTGTCCACTGACGCGGGTACAGTAATCTGGAATATAAATATCACATTCGGGCTTACGTCCAACTTCCAATACTGGCTTGGATGAAAGCTCATAGTGAGTCTGTTTAATGGTTCCTTCATCTTCTAATTCTTGAAGTACTAAAGAAGCTGGATATACCGTTCTCTCTTCCTGCAATGGCTGTTCTGGCAGCTCATTTAACTGAAATTGATACTGATCCTCCAGGTTTTGATAGGAGTTCAGAAGCTGATGAAATGATTGAGCCAGACTTAAATCAGCGCTTAATAGGCAAACATTTAATTTATCCGAGTCTAAGTCACTCGTGATTCTATCTAAATCTTGGGTAAGCTTTTGGAAGAACTGATTCTGGCTGAAATCATCAGCAACTAGCTGTTTCAGTTCTTGAATAAAGCTCAGCAGTTTTCTGTTTCTAGCCATCATAATCATTGGGAGCCCAACTCAATAATGAACACTTACTTTGAGGTGTAAATCACAATCTCACCATCTCCATCGCCAGCAGCAAGCGTTCGACCATCCGAGCTGAACGCTAACGCGGTTATTTCTGTTAGGTGATTTGAAAAACTTGAAATCAGTTTGCCTGTACGCCAGTCCCATAATTTGACCGTACCGTAATACCCACCTCCAGCAACAATCTTGCCATTTGGGTGAATTGCTATCGCTTTTACGCCTCCAAGGTCAGCCTGTATCGTAGATATTTCCTGAGGCGCGTAAACATTCCAAAGGCGAATAGTGTCGTCTTCGCTACCACTAAATAAAACTGTATCACTGACATTAATTGCGATAGAATTGACTACTTTTGAGTGACCGTTAAAAGTATGTGATGTGCTGCCTGCAAAATTAAAGATCTTAATGGTTCCATCGGCACTTCCCCCGGCAAGAATATAAGTGTCAGAGCTTAGTGCGATCGATTTGATGGGTTCAGAATCTTTAAATAGCAGTTGATGGTTTTCAGACATTTTTGGCTTTGACTGGAGATTTTTCCACAGCTTGACAGATCCAAGCCCACTTTCTGCCAATGTCTCACCATTCGGGCTGAGTGACAGTGACCAGGAAAGTTGCTCTGTTGAAAGCTGACGATTTTTTTTAAGCTGCTTCAGGTTCCAGACCTCAATGAATTTGCCGTTAGTTGCGATCGCCAACGCTTCTCCATTCGCACTACCAGCAACAGCCAAAATTCTATTTTGAGTTCGAGTGAGGGTTTTAACTGATTGCGTCTTGAGATCTCGAAGTTTGACTAAACCTTCTTCACTGCTAGAAACAAGCTGATCACCAGAGGTGAAACCGAGAAATTTTATTGCTGACGTGTGTTCCTTGAAAGCCTCCCATTCCTCAAACGTAGCCATTTGCTCTACACCGTCAGTTTTTTTACTATTGGGTGGTTCTAGTGATTGGGATGGTTGAGCTAACTGAATTGGCGGCTTCGGATGGATTACGAGGGACAGTAGTGACAATCCAAACACCATAAATACCAGGAAGCCAGATAACAGCACAAACTTCTCTTTTAAAAATTGATTGGCATTCTTTGTTGTTACTTCAAGTTGTGGAATCTTGTATTTGGGTTTAAGCTGCTCGGTTAGTTCCACGAATATTTGTTTGGAGTTTGGTTTGTTCTTCTGTTGAAACTTTGAAACTTTGGAGCCTAAGCAATGATCAAAATCTTGCTCAGAATCATCCTCTTCGATCTCCTCCGGGTGGCTACCACTGTCAGTTTTTGGAGGAGTAATGACTGTCGGTGTATAGTGGGAGTTGGAGTTGATTGTTTTGCGTTCAGGCTCTACTGATTCTGGTGTTGGGTTGGGGTGAGCTAAACTCGATAAGTGGTGTAGTTCTCGCATGGCTTGACTGACGCTTGTATAGCGATTCTGAGCATCGATACACACCATCTTGTTAAGCAAAGACTTGAATCCGTTGCTGATTCTTATCTTGCTAGACCAATTAATTTCTCGGGTTCTAGCATTTCTCTGCTGGGCTAAAAATTCAGGTTTGACTCCAGTCAGCGCCTCAATACAAGTCATTCCCAACGCATACAAATCACTGTTGAATTCTGGCATTCCCGCCAATTGCTCTGGGGGGCTATATCCACACGTATGAATGATTGTTGGAGAGGTTTGTTTTTGATTGGAGTCCAAAACTTGTTTAACAGCTCCAAAATCGATTAAAAATAGATGGCGGTCTTGAACTCGTCGAATGATATTCTCTGGTTTGATATCACGATGAATCATTCCCTTAGAGTGAACAAATTTAAGGATCTCTAACACTTCCTGTAGAAACAAAATTGCCTTGTCTTCATGCCAAAGTTCGTGATGATCTAGCTCTTCTCTTAACGTTTTCCCCTCAATATATTCCTGCACTAAATAAAACTCTTGAGCTTCCTCAAAGGAATCTAGAATTTGGGGAATATGCTCATGCGCTCCAAGCTGGCGCAGTGTTTCTGCTTCTCGGTTAAATAACTTCTTTGCGACCTCCAGTGACCCTGGGTCACTGGTCTGTAGTTTCAGTTGTTTGACAACACAGATTGGCTCACCAGGACGATCGAGATCTTGCGCCAAATAGGTTTGTCCAAATGCGCCCGAACCTAACGGTTGAATAACTTTGTAGCGGGTATAAATGATCCTACCTAGTATTTTGGTAGTTTCCCGACAACTTGGTTCTGAAGACAGGCTTTTAGATGTCGAATTCATGATTTATAGAGCTAATAGGTGTGCGTGATTAGTTGATGTAGCGACATCATTTACAACAACTCCAAGGAGCTTGATGTCTTTGAGTTCCGTCAGCTTTTCAATCACAATTTTCAAGCTTCTTCTGTCGGTATAACCCAGTCGAGTCATCAGAATAAACCCGTCCGTGAGCGTTTCAATGAGGAGCGCATCGCTCACCTGCAAGGCTGTTGTATCCACGACAATCAAATCAAAATCGTTCCGTGCTTGCTCCAGTAATTGTTGAACCTGGTTGGATTCCAATACTTCTGTTGCTTCCTCTAGAGGACCTGGACTGGGTAAAGCAAAGAGATTTTTGACTGACGATACTGGTTGAATGTTCTCAATTTGCATATAGTCTGTCAGAGAGCCAAACTCTTCATTTTGGTTAAGAGAAACTCCCAGAACCTGCAATTGAGAAGGTGCGCGAAGATTTGCTTCAAGCAACAGAGTCTTTTTTCCGGCTTTGGCAGACGCGATCGCAAGATTGCAAGCACTAATCGACTTGCCTTCATTAGCAGCAGTGCTAGACAGAAGGACTACTTTGAGAGGTTGATCGCTACGTCGGTGTAAGCTGGTGCGGAGGGACTCATAAAATTGAAGATAGACTGAGTCTGTTTCTAACAGAACGGGAATAGTTTCCTCGCTCGTGCCTGAATGCTTTGGCAGGGAGGGTAATATACCCAGGAATGGTATCCGCTGCTGAAGGATTGCCTGAACTTCTTCTGGAATGAGAATTTTCCCATTCAGCAGGTCTAGCAGTAGAACCAGAGTGCCAGCGACGAAAACACCCAGTATGCCTCCTGCGATCAGAATGAAGGGACGGCTTAACAGCCAATTTGAACCATTTTTAATTTGAGGTGAACCCTCACTGACCCAATCGCTCCTGGCAGCAGCCTTTTCTAGCTCGGCAGCGGTGAGTTGCTTGTCAGTCTGATCAAACGCTTCTCGATAGCGGGTAAATTCTCTGTTCCGGTTTTCCAGATCTAACTTCAGATCAGTCCCATCTCGATAATTTTGCCGTAGCTCTAGTTCCGATCGAGTCAGAATATTGAACTCTTGAGCGAGGCGATCGCGCTGCGTTTGCAACGTCACTAACTTATTGGCTAGTTCCTGTCGAGCTTTATCCAGGCTACTAACCTGACGGAATTGAGCCACATTTTGAATCTCTTTGGGTTCATTCCCCGCCCCTTGGGGCGAAATGCCGACCGGGGCTTGCCCCGTGGGTTCATACCATTGATCGGATAGCGTGCTTTTGCCACTCCCAACAACGTCTCCAATTCTCTGCCCAAGTTGTTTCTCATAAACATTCTGCTGATGTTCGAGTGCCACTATATCCGGATGTTTGGGTTGCAGTTCACGACGTTGAATCTCAAGGTCTGACTTAATCGCGTCGAGCTTGCTGTTTAGATTGCCGATCGTCGTATCTGCACTCAATGCTGAAGCAACAAGCGCTTGCTCTGGAGTCATCCCCAGCTTGTTTTGGATGCTCACAATTTCTGCATCAATGCCTTCAATCTGACTTCGGAGCTGACGCTGTTGCTGTTGAATACTCGTAATTGCAGATACCAGGCTCCCATCAACGGCTGCCTGAATAGCTGGCTTCTCTTGCCTGCTAAAATTCCTGAGTTTTTCTTCAGCCACTTGCAGCTTTTCCTCAAGCGGCTTCTTCCGTTTCGCCAATAGTTGAATGGATGCCTCGAATGCTTTTCTTTTATCCGAAAGATTTTGAGTGGATACAGCACTATTGAATGACTCAACCACCAGCTTTGCTCGTTTCGCGTCATCGTCCCAATATTGCGTCAGGAAACGGTTCTCCTGTTTAGGATCTTTCTTTAACTTGATCTGATCACGCAGTCTTTCTGGCTCTACGAATTGACGACTTGCCTTCAAATTTTCAGAGACTAAGTTGAGCAACTTATCTGACACTAATGAATCTGTGCCTGGAGTTGAATTTTGTTGAGCCGATGCCTGATTGCTAGTTGCCGCTGCTTCGATCGCGGGCTTATACAGCAAAGTGCCTTCAGCATAGTTCTTTTGAGGCTCAGGACGTAGGGCAGTTATACCTGCTGTGATTGCTGAGATGCAGGCAAAGCTGGTGAGTCCAATCCACTTGTATTGGTTGAGCGCTGCAAAATAGCGCTTCAGAAACAACCTGACTTTCATGGGGGCTAATCCTGATAATGTTTCTGCTAACGAGACTTTCCTTCAGAACCGAACGCTGAACTGACTCCATTGAAGGCTGAGTCGAAGAAGAGTAAAAAACCTAAGCCATCCTTGAAGGGTTGAGTGATTTGAGTCAAAATGTGATTGATTTTGGAAATTAGGTTGCGATCGATCACAATCACATCATTATTTTCCAGGGTTGGATTTTGTAACGGATCTCCTTTGAGTGTATCCTTGGCATTAATTTCGATCGCAACTGCCCTACCTTTTGTATGGTCGAAGCGAACTAGACTCACCTTCTTCAGATTGGCATCTTTAAGATTTGGTTTAATGGACGTTAGTGCATCCAAAAAGTCGCTTCCGTTTTTGATTCGCAGTCGGCTGACTCCGCTCGAGTAATCCAGTACTCGAATGGTGATCTCCTGCTGCGCTACGTTGACATCTGCGGTTAACTTACGGTTGTAATCGTCAAGCTTATTGGGCGCTAAGGCAGCGATCAAAATGACATCGCCATCGACTAAACGGAGATCGGGGGGTGCAGTTCCTTTCAGAAGTGGAGTATAGAGGTCAAAACTCTGCTCGGACAATTCTTTGCTGCCTGATTGCCGCCGCACCTGTACGGTTCTCAAATCGGCAAGGCGGGTGGTGCCTCCTGCCTCAATCAATGCCACTGGAAGGCGTGAATCCTGAAGAGCATAAAAACCAGGCTTGACGACTTCGCCTGTAATGGTGATTCTGACAGGTCTTGCAGTAGCTAAGACTAATCCAACTTGAGGATTAACAATATATTCAGCGAGTCCGCTACGGATCTTTTCCTGCGCTTCTTCTGTTGTCAAATCTTTGAGGGGCAATACTCCAACCAGTGGAATCGTAATTTTTCCTTCCCAGTCCAATGTTGCATTGAAATTGAGATCTTTTCCTCGTGGTGAGATGTTGACTGCGATCGCGTCTCCGGGACCTAAGCGGTAGGAACTGTATTTTTCTGCTTCTGATTTCTCTGGTGGATCAAAGTTGATGCGACGAGGCTGCTGCCCTGGCTGTTTGAGCAGATCTCGAACGTCTATTTTCTCTGGTGTGCCTGGGTCAATGCGATCACGGGGTTCTTGAGCTGGCTGTTTGGGCAAAGCTTGACCACGAGGATCGTTCGGAGTGGTGGTTTGGGTTGGTTGAGTGCCTGATTGCTCCTGGCTGACCGCTGTTGAGGTAAACCCAGTGGTACTCAATCCCCACAGAAGACAGGATAACGGGAGCACTAAAAGCATTGCATACGCACGCTGCTGAGTGTCTACAACAGATGAATGATTGGGTTGAGAGAGTGGTTGACTCATGATGATTACCTCGCAGCGATCGGTGTTTGCACTTCTCGATTCTCAGATCTCCGACTTTTTCAGAGAAGTCGGAGATCATGTCCACTTACAGTTTTTCAAGTGAGTCTTTAGCATCGGTGAGCAACTCGATCGCTTTTTTGCAGCCCTCACTGGTTAATTCGGTTCCGTCTACCAGGGTTTGACCCGCATCCACAACACTGGAACTGGCAGTTTCAACCGCACTTTGCAGTTTACCCATCAGGTCTTCTAGCGTGTGGGTGTTGTCTTCAAGCTGATTGAAAATGTTCTCCTGTCCCTGACGAACTTGCCTCATCAACTCCTGGAATGATTGTTCTACCCCATCTCCCATTGCCTCAATCTGCTCGTTGAAGTGAGTAATGGTGCCATCCAATTGGTCAGCTAAACCCGTTACTCCATTGGTGATGGTGGAAATAGCTTGCTCCGAAATATAGCCCTCAAAGCTGTCAGTTTGTTGAGTCAGTTCGGTTTGAAATCCTTGCAGGTCGGTAGCTACTGTTTGTAGCTCTTGTACGGTTTGCGTTGCTGCCTGCTCCAGTTCTGTGCCGACCTCTTTGTCATGCAGAGCATTCAATGCGTCTTCTGCTTCTTGCAAGTCTGTTTCCAGTGCAGGAGTCAGTTCGTTTAGTTTGTCATCGATCGCCGCGATCGCGCCCTTCGTATCGTCTAACTCCTGCACTAGCTCTTGCTGTACGGTGTCGATTTTTTGTTTGAGTTGGGCGATCGTCTGTTCAACCAAATCTGCCTCTGTAGACAATTCACTTTTTCCACTGTTGATCTGCTCCAGCAGCGATTCTGTCTGGTCGCTCAAGGTTGTCCAGGCATCTTCCAGGCGCTGTCTGATGTTTGCTAGTTCTGTTTTGGTGGTTTCCAACTGGGTGTGCGTTTGTTCCACTTCATTCAGCACTGTCGATAACTTACCCGTTGTTTCTGCTGCTGCACTTTGAAAATCTGCCATCGATCGTTCCTCCCAGGCAATTAATTTTGTGAATCAGAAAGCTCGCTCCATCAAACTCAAAACTCAAAACTCTCTACCCCCACGGCACGGCAAACTTCTCTGCGACTTCACGGGCTTCGTCAATGCCCTTTTTCAGGGGTTCAAGCAACTCTTTCAGTTCATCAAATTGGGCATCCAGATCGTCCCGCCCTGAGGAAATATCTCCTTCAACCGTTGAAAGATCATCACTTACGCCCTGAAGCACCTGTACAAGCTCATCAATTTCAGTTTCAACCTTTGATTTCAGATCTTCGACCGCTTGTTTAGCCGTGTCAGTCAAGGTATCTAGTTCGGTCTTCACCGCTTTGTCCTGGATATCGTCCAGTTGCGTCTCTAGTTCCTCCAGGTCGGCGAAGGTATCGACCACTTCCTGAACCTTACCGTCTACTTCCTGCTGTGCCTGATCTAGTTCGCTTGTCAATTCACTGACTTGAGTATCCAGGGTTGTCTTTGCCGTTTCAATGCTTTGTTGAAGGGCTTGAATCTCTTGCTCAACGGTATCCACGCCACCATCCAACTGCTCCTGACTAGACTGAACTTTGCTCTGTGCTTGAGTCAGTGTGCTAAGAGCATTCTGCCCTGCTGTTGCGATTGAACCCTGTCCTTCCTCCAAATTCCCTTTCATTTCCGTTAGCTTTGCTTGTGCCTCCTGCAATTCGGTTAGCAACTCATCCTGGGCAGACGCAACTTCACTCTTTAGCGATTCAAATTCACCCTCCAACGATGACACTTCTTCACTGATCTGCGATCGTTGTTCCGATACTTCTGTTTGTAAATCATCTAATGCCGTTTCGATTTGACTCAGCAGGTCAGCTACTTTGCCATTCATGTCATCTAGATGGCTCTCTAACCCATCCGCTTCTTCCTGAATTGCCGTCACTTCCTGAACCAACTGATTCAGTTTCTCCGGCACATCCGTTGCCATTTGTTCTAATGAAGCTGTGTCAGTCATGGTGATTACCTCTCGGTGAATTGTGAGCAAGGCTAGACTCGAAACTCTGAAAAATTCAGCTTAAAGCCTGGATAAGGCTGTTCTACACTCGACGGTTGATGCTTTGAGGAGGAAACTTCTTGTTTTGAGGGCGATCGTTGGAGTTCTGAACTCGACGGTTGCTGTTTTGATCGCGATCGTTGGAGCTTTAACCTCGAAGATTCCTGTTTTGAACTCGAAGTTTGGTGTTCTGAACTCGAAGTTTCCACCTCTGAATAGGAAACTTGCTATTCTGAACTCGAAATTTTGACTTCTGGGGAGAAAGCTCCGTGCTCTGAGATTAAATCGTCGTGTTCTGAACTCAATAGTTCACTCTTTAGACAGAAGTTCGGTTGTAGAGTGGGCAGTGCCCCAGGATTATTTCATTGCCGTCAGAGAAAAAATACAAACCCTTATCCTCGTTCTTCATCGACAGAACTTCTCTACATGGCGAATGAAACAATCGGGCTTTCAAATTTTCTCCCTTGACCTTGAATAAACCCTGGGCAGTGCCCACCCTACAACTCCTGTCAGTTTAATCTGCACTTACTGAAGATTTAGAGACACACTGTTGCCCTCTAATAACCTAACTACCAAAGTCGTATCAGAAAACGACATTTCTTCTGCTAGTTCAGGCAGATCTTGGATAAGTCTGATTGAGCAGTCTGGATTGAAAAGTAAAACTTCGGTTTCAGTCAAAACAGCAGCCATGTTATTAATAGCCAGGATCTGGAGAATATTAGCGTCAAGCGCGAGACATACGCAAATGCGACCTTTATGAAGACGAATTGCTGCTAATTGTTGATCGACACCAATCCAGGCTATAGAAGCATCAGAGGATAATGTAACAGTTGGTTCAACTAAGTCGCTTCTCCAACTTATTCCATAGCGACCAAGATTATTGCCTAGATCGATAGCAGCAAACCTTCGAGCGTGATCATGTACGATCACCTGTCGAGGACCTTCAATTTGAGAAAAATCTCCCTCTTCTATGTTTTGAATCTTCATATTGCCTCCTAACTGTATATTTTGGGGATAATTGTACTAATTTCTGGGGTTGCATTTAGGTCATGGTTGCGATGGAAGTATTTCACATCAATAGCTCCCGTAGCTTCTTCACCACTTACCTCAGCTCTTCTAGTAATCGTGGTTCCGTATTCGCTGGTACGCCGACTTATTTCAGGTGCTTCTGTACTATCCTTGAATACCCTTAAAAGGCTGTCTTTGCCACCAGCAGCCTCATCAATTCCTAACTTTCTGAGATCCTCTAGGTTTTGCCGAGATCTATCTATGTTGTGCTGAGGACCAGATGTTACACGACCGAAAAAGTAGTCAAACTTGCTCTCTTTAACAGTGAATCCAGGTCCGTGAACTACACCATCTATCGTTTTATATGTATCTGCTGCATTATCAGCGTTTCTCGCTGCTGCCGCTGCTCCGGCAAGACCTATAGCAGCGGTATTAGCAAGTTTTACAGCCGTAGCAGCGTCACCGAAGCCGGGAATAGCGCTGACGGCTGAAAGACTAGCATTGACATAATCTCCTTCCGCTAAATACCAACCAGCATGAGCTAAATCTGCTACAGCACCTACAATAGGGATCATACCTGCGACATCTAAAACCGTGTGACCAATACCGCTGATGCCTCCGAGTGCGTCAAGCAGTCCTCCTCCTTGCGGTTCGGTTGGTTGGGGTTCTTCTCCGCGTCCCATGCCTCGGGCTTCTGCCAACATATCACTCGCCCTTTGGCGATCTCCCCTCGCTGCATCAATACGAGCCATTAGATCTGCTGCGCTCATAATTGAAAGTTTCCTTAGTGCAATGAACAAATTTGAATCAGAGAATCATTCGTGCTCAATTTAGGAAGGCGATCGCTTAACCCACCATTTCTTTCACCAGGTCATCGGCAGCAACGAGAACGTTGTTGGCAGTGACGATATCTTCAACCAGGGGGCTAATTTCATTGATCACAACGACCCCTTCCTCAAATAACGATTTGGTCTCGTTGACCTCATCCATCAGCTTGTCAGTCGCATCATTGATGATGTCCTCGACTGCTTCCTCAATTTTGGCTTTGAGTTCGTTGTCGCAATCCTCCGCCAAGTCAGAGATGAGTTCTGAAGTGTCCTGCTCATATTCATCCGCGAGTTCTTCGACTTCGTTGCTGAAGGTGTCAAACTTCTCTTTTAGATTGGCTTCGCATTCATCGGCAGCTTTGGCAATCTCACTCATCTGCTCCTGGTTCAGGTTTTCGCTCAGTTCACTGAAGTTGGTTTCAATCTCTTCCCGGTGAGTTTCGTTGATATCATTCATCAGTTCATCCAGATCGCTGTCCAGTTCTGAGAGTGGCTCAACCTGCTGCTGAAATTCTGTAACTGCCTGATCCAGGTCTTGAAATGCCTGTCTCGTGTCTTCGCTCGCCTGAGTCAGGGAATCATCTAGTTGGCTGACGGCATCTGCCATCTGATCCAGTGCTTGCTCAACTCCAGCAGCTTCTCCTTCAAACTCAGGGATAGCGTTAGCGATTTCCTCAAACTCAGTCTGCACCTCTGCGATCGCCCCTACTGCTTCATCCAAATCCGTATTGGCTTCTGTCAAAATCTGCTGCAACTCATCCAATGCTTGAGCAATCTCCGAATCGGCTCCCTCCAGCTTGCCTTCTGCCTCTTGCAACGTTTGTTCAAGCGTATCTAGATGGGTTTCAAGTTCATCACTCTGACTCAGAGCCTCACTTCCCGCTTCCAGTTCAGAACAGGCTTCGTGCACCTGCGTACAGGCTTGCTCCAGCACACCCAACAGGCTCTCTAAACTCTCAGCGGTTTCCTCTACATTCCGGTTCAGTTCTACGACTTCTGCCATGATTGGTTCTCCCCAATACACATCTTGTTTGGTTGTTAAAAATCACTAAAAGATGTTTGCTATAAGGTGTTTCATTGCGTCATTCACACCGCCTCTGCCGCCATCTTGCTAACCCAACTCTTCTTCCACTGCTTCCAAAACGGGCACGATTTCCTGAATCACCGATACCGATTCACCTGTCTGATCGATCGCTTCCCCAAACTTGTCATTCATCCGTTCGCAATCATCAGTTCCTGCTTCACCTACATCTGCAACAGCAGTTGCCAACTTTTGAGCAGAAGTCGTAATTTCGCTGCCAATCTGGTTGAATTTCTCCTGAATCGCCGTCATCGCCTCGTTTGCAGCATTGGTCAAGGCCGTATCAATTTGGCTTAACTGCGTGCCGCTCTCCTGCGCCAGCTGGTTAAAGTCCTGCTGTAAGGTTTCTAGCTTGCCACCGATTTCCTGAGTCAGTGAATTAAATGCTTCAGTCAGGCTCGTCCTGTGACTGTCAAGTTCGGTTTTTGCCGTCTCCACCTTGTTCCCCAGTTCTTCAACATCTTGAACTGCCCCATCTTCCAGGTCATCCGCATCTGCCTCAAACTCTTTCGCTTGCTGAGACAGGCTATCCAAGTCTTGTTGAACGTCACCGGATTTCGACTCGATTTCTGCCAGCATTTCTTCTGCACGGCTTTTCAAATCGCCCAACTGCCCGTGAATATCGCTGGTGAGTTGATCGAGTTGATCCTCAATTCCTTCGGCTTTTTGGCGCAGTTCACTCAGGTCTTCCTTTGTAGTTTGAAGTTCAGTTTCTAGCTTTTGGTCCAGCTCTGTTAGCTGACTGCCCAGCGTCTCGAAGCCGGTCAGCACCTCTTGTTCCTTGCTGGTAATGTTATCCACCAGTGTGTTTGCCGATTGTTCAAGCTGATTTACTTGATTTAAGGCATCATCCGCTTCTTGAGCAAGCGCTTGCATCTTCTCTAAATTCTGGTCAATCAAGGCATTGAGGTCTGACATGGTTCGCACTCTACAGCTAATGAGATGGAAGAAATCAGGGATGCTTCAACGAAACTCATCCTGAAAAATCTGTTTAGATTCGATAAGTAAAGATAGACATTCATAAAACCTGCCTATGCAGTTTTCGCTATTTTTGTTTGTTGAAACTCATTCTGAAAAGTCTGCTCAGAGGCTGTTCCTCTATGTCAACCATCCCTCCCTTCCTCCGCTATCCCAACTGTGGCACCGATGACAGCATGAAAAATGGCACCACATGACGAGGCAAACAAAACTATAAAGTCCGCGTACGCCTTTGGCGGGGCGAAGCCCTATGTGGTCGTCAATTTGTCGAAAACCCTCAGTGGAAGCGCCGGAAGCCGGACAGCACGACGATGATTGACCGCTTGCTGTTAGAGAAAATGCCACTGGCAGGCAGCGCTCGTGTGCTCAAGTTGTCGGAATCCTGGTTACAACCCTTTAACTTGTTAACGACGCAGTCGGAGAGCATCTGCGCTTTGTGCAGGAGGTCTAGTGAACTAGCTGCTCTCTGTTTCTAGAATATGCAGGTGTTGAAGTATTGAACAGGGGCAGTTAAGAGCAGTTAAGAGAGCTATCTTAGCTGCGTTAATCTACGCGGTTTACTAAAAGTATCAGAACTGCTCAATTGCTCTTCCATCGCCAGTAAACAAATGGAGTAGACGCAGATCCACGCTCAAGTTTAGCTGAGTGCCAGGAGCAATTTTGCGGGACGAAGGCACACGAGCAATTAAAACAGAACTGACTTGCTCGTCAAGATTGTCCATGCTACTACTCATCGAAGTTATCGAAGAATCCTTGCTCTTAACTTCGGCAATAGGTGCTTTGACGTAAATGAGTAGCTCATGTCCAAGCGCTTCCAATGATATAACTTCGACTTGGATGCAACAATTAGTCGAAGTATTTGCATCTAGAAGAGAGAATACCTCTGGGCGCAAGCCTGCTAAAAGCGGCTGATGACAATAGTATTCTAAATCTTTGTATCGATTCACAATCACAGAAGGAATAACCAAGGGTCGATCGCCAACGTCGATCGTCAAGGTACCACTTTCTGACTTGTGTAACCGAGTGCGAAAAATATTCATGGCTGGACTTCCCATAAATCCCGCTACGAAGGCATTAGCAGGATGGTCATAGAGGTGTTGAGGTGGTGCGATTTGCTGCAACTCACCTGCTCGCATCACTGCCACACGATCGCCCATTGTCATTGCTTCAACTTGATCATGCGTCACATACACGGTTGTTGTCCCCATCCGTCGCTGTAGGGTAGAAATATCAGTGCGAATCTGCGATCGCATCTTGGCATCTAAGTTGGAGAGCGGTTCATCCATCAAAAACACAGCCGGATCTCGAACAATCGCGCGCCCCATTGCGACTCGCTGCCGCTGTCCACCTGAAAGCTGCTTGGGTTTACGATCGAGCAGGGGCAATAATCCCAATCGTTCAGCCGCCTCCCGAATTCGAGCTTGCCTTTGATGTTTAGGAAGTTGCATCATGCGGAGAGGAAATTCTAGATTTTGCCTAACGCTCATGTGTGGGTAGAGCGCATAATTCTGAAACACCATCGCTACGTTACGCTGTTGGGGCGTTTTGTCATTCATGACGCGATCGCCAATCAACAGCTTGCCTGCTGAGATTTCCTCTAGCCCAGCCAGTAGCCGAAGTGCCGTGGACTTCCCACACCCAGAAGGACCGACAAACACGAGAAACTCACCGTCCTCAATCTCCAGGTTCAGATCTTTGAGAGCGGTGTAGCCGTTTGAATAGACCTTGAATACATTCTGAAATTTGATTGCTGCCATCGTGGTTAGTGTTGAGATTTTTGGAGGTTTTCAAGAGACACCCTTTACGATCGGAAACCCTGAAAAGATTTGTAGCAGTGAGGTAGGTTCAAGCTTATTTAGTAGCGTTGAGCCAATTCTGGATTTCGTTGACTAACCAAATGCACTCGTCTTCGGTTATTTGCCATTTTAACATATAGGTTCTTTTGGTGCGGATATTGATCCAAAACTGCGTGTATGAAACCACAGTGTTGCCTGTGTAGTAACTCACTTCATTTGGCATAATTGAGAGGTAAGCTAATGTGCATTTAAGTTGCAATATGCATATTTCCCTTATTCTTTATCTTGCGATTCCATCTGATGATTAACTCGCCTTGATTTAGCAGTCTTTCTAGCAATTCTTTCAATTCATCGACTGACTTAAACAGTCGATGAGCAATATGTTCCTTACAAGAATGCCAAACAAGCTCAATAATATTCAGGTCAGGACTGTAGGCAGGTAAAAACTCTAAAACAATGTTGGGAAGTTCTTGAGCAATCTTCTCTCGCATATCAAGTCGTTTGTGATAACTGGCATTATCTAGAATGATGATAATCTTTCCTCCCTTTGCTTGAAAGTCTTCAGGTCTATTGCCCTGAGAAACCCATTCACTCTTAATCAATTCATTGAACTGTTGTAACTGTTCATAAAAGATGTCCCCCTCTCCCTTTTTAACAAAAAAGCAAATTCGTTTCCGGTCTGATTCTCGAATGCCTCCCATGACATTCACTCGCCCTTGCCTGCGTTGACCTGTAATCTTTTTACGGTGCCCTTTCTTACCCCAGGTTTTCCGTCGAATGACTCGTAAACTAAATCCGCTCTCATCCCAAAACCATATCTGAATTTGCTTTGGCTCTTCTTTAGCAATTGCTAAGTACTTTAATAATTTCTCTTTGAACTCAATTCTTTTAAGTGGATTCTGTTTCTCTGCTAAACTATATTTAGCCCAGATATAACGATACTTTTTTCGCTTCAGAATCCTCCTCACTTGAGAACCACTTAGCTCAATCCCAGTTTTCTCGCTCAGGTATGTTGCTAAACGTTCTCCACTCCATCGTCCAAATTCATACCCTAGATCTGATGGCTCTTGGTCAATTATTTCTAGTAACAATCTGATATATTCAGGAGTCGCTTTACGATGACTCTCTTGATTTCGTCGATTCTGCAAGCTCTCCAGTTTGTTAGGGTCACCATGCATACACCAATAGGCTGCGGTTCGAGGTGAACATCCTAAAAAATCGGCAATTCCTCGTTGAGTTTTACCATCGTTTTGAAGCAAAAGAATTAAAATTCGTTCTCGAACATGGGCTAATTCACTCTCTCGAAGTGCTTTTTGCAATTTATCTACTTCCTCTGAACTTAGAAAACTCTTTGCTGGCATGGCACGGATAGTCTAATCATTTTTATTACTCAATTATGCAACTTAAATGCTGATCAGCTTATTGAATGTCTGAAATTCTGCCGACTTCCAACCTTGATTGATTCCGCACTGCGAAGCAATCGTTTGATGTATTAAAGCAAATAGAACCTAAACACGAAAGTTGATTGTACTTCGGGCTTTGTAAGCCAAAAATTGCCAATGCACAGAAGATGATTTGGCTCAAGGCGAACCCCCATCCTCCTAAGCTACTGAGCAGGACTGTACCCAATAAAGTTACAACAAAGTAAGCACTCATCCAAAACAAACGTGATGGATGCCGATATCCACGAAATTCTACCTTCAGGATGCCTTTGGTGCCTTTTGTGTTTTCTGTTACGACGATTCGAGGATTAACTCGTTGAACCTTTTTAAGCACTTGAGCAGAATTAATTACACATATCATTCGATTTGATATAGCCTGAAATAACTAGGGTAAGAGGCACCCAAAACAGCAGGAGAGTGAGAGAGCAATGCGCTTAGTCAGAGATTTAAGTCTGGAGACGCAAAAGATACTCAAGCGAATTTATCAAGACAGTCAACATCATCTTGTCAGGCAACGAGCCCAATGCATCTTATTGAGCTTTCAAGGCTGGAGCCTGTCGCAATTAAGGCAGTTGTACGGCATTAGTCGCAAAACCCTGTACACTTGGCTCACGCGCTGGGAAGATGAACGGCTAGTAGGGTTATATGACCGCGCTGGCAGAGGCAGAAAAGCCAAGTTAAATGACGCGCAGAAACAACAGGTACGAGCGTGGGTGCAAGCCGAGCCTAAAAATCTCAAAAAAGTTTTGAGTCAAGTTGAAGCAGCCTGGGGAATTCGTATCAGTAAAGACACGCTCAAGCGAGTGCTGAAACAGTTTGAGATGCGCTGGCTGAGAATGAAAAGAGGATTGGCTGGCAAGCCTGATAGTTGGGAGTTAGAGGTCAAGCTAGAACGATTAAAGCAACTGAAGGAACAGGAGAAGCAAGGAGAAATTAGCCTGAGATATTTAGATGAAGCAGGCTTTTCGCTCGTGCCTTCAGTTCCCTATGGTTGGCAAGACAAGGGCAGCAGAATCACGCTTAAAAGTCAGAGCAGTCAGCGATTAAACGTTTTGGGTCTCCTCAATACTCAGAATGAATTGGTTGCCGAGGTTTATCTAGGAACGACTCGCAGTGAGCGAGTGATTCGCTTCCTGGATCAATTCAGTCAAACTCTAGAGCAGACAACCGTAGTTGTCCTGGACCAAGCCTCGATTCATACCAGTGAGGCGATGATTGAGAAATTAGAAGAGTGGCGAAAAAACAAACTGGAACTCTTTTGGCTACCGACTGACTCGCCCCAATTCAACTTGATTGAAACTCTGTGGCGCTTCATGAAATACGAATGGATAGAAGTGGCTGCGTATCAAGATTGGAAAAGTTTAATCGCGTATGTCAAAAAAGTGCTAGGCAAGGTAGGAACTGAATATGTAATCAATTTTGCATAAGTGCTTAGTTGAGTTGGGATGGAGTGTTTGAACTCTGCCAGCAGGAGAGACAGGCACAGAACTCATTTGTTGCTTCAGCGCCTCATATGCCTCATCAGCACTCATGAATCGGCGCTCCAAAGCAGGTTCGACCAGCTTTTCAAGCCAACTGATCAAGCTAGGATTGCTCGTCACTCGATCGCTGAATTGAATTTTGAGATCACGTTGAGGTAAATCAACTGGGGCTATTCCGGTTAATAAGTGAACCAGCGTCGCGCCTAACGCATAGAGATCAGAGGCTGCAACGGCACGCCCCCAAAATTGCTCCAGAGGAGAATAGCCAACGGTGCCAACAACCGTGAACGAGATACCTGTTAGGGCTGCTTGATCCTGCACGGCTCCAAAGTCAACCAACCAAACTTGTTGAGCTTGATCGAGAATTAAATTGCTGGGTTTAATGTCACGATGCAAAACAGGAGGGCATAGATTATGCAAGTACATCAGAGTTTGCAACACGTTTTCCGCAATCCGACGAACGTCTTGTTGACTAAATCGTTTTCCTTGTTCAAGTAACTCTTGTAGTGATGTTCCTGGAACATAGTCTTGAACGAGTCCCCACCAGCATAAAGCTGATTGAGCCGTTTGATTGACTAAGAAATAATCGCGATAGCGAGGAATTCTAGGATAGTCAAGGTTTTGTAGAACTTTCGCCTCACGCTCGAATAGCCTTAAGTCTTGCCAACCTTGCATTTCGCTAAACACTAAGAGTTTTACAACGATCGATTCAGGAGGCTCGAGCGAGAGGTCTTTGGCGAGCCAAGTTTGCCGACCTGCTGCCGATCGTCCCAAAGGTTGCAGAAGTTGATAACGGTCTTGTAAAATCAATCCCGGCTTAAACACGGCTTTTGTTTGGTTAATGAGCGGTAACTTCGGTTTCGGTGTTGAGGCTACTTCTAGGAACTAAAAATTGTTCTCCAAGCTCCCACAGTGCCTACGATTAACAATGCCGTCACTCCTTCAGTCATCTTTGAGTTCGATCGTAGGTGAGTCAGCCTCAAAAGCCATTCGTTCTGCATATAGACTCAGTTGATGGATGAGCGCAGTCTAGATTGCGGGAAAGGGCAACGGATTCAAGGTCAAGTTTGTGCATCTCTTTTAGAAGTCATCTGGGTCGATTGGCTGCTGAGTCATATTGCCATCAATGCCACAGGGAAAAAGGGCAATATCCCAAGTCTGCTTCTGGGAAAGCTTGACTTTGAGCGGTTGTTGCGATGGGTTTTCTTCCATGAGTTGAGTGTAGCGAGTGGCTTCTCCAAATAGATGCTGCTCTCCATACCATTTAAATCCTGTGGCATAGCGAATTTTGTAGCTCCCAAAGGGCAGCTTCAGGTCTACTTTTTCGCCTGGTCGGATAAATGCTATCAGCACCATTTGATTTGAGTTCCAATCTGACACTCTCACAAAGTAATGCTGCTTTCTGGTTAGAGCCTTATTTTCTGACTCAGGGCACTCTTTTTGAAATCCAGACCCATCTGCCTCTTTGATGGGTGCAGAGTAGATTCTCAGCCTTCCTGAACCCTTGGCTGTGGAGGAAGCGGTTCCATAGTTTTCAAGTACACCGCTCAGCGGAACAGCGACCGGGGGAAGTGAGGGAGTCGATTGCTGTTCTTGAGATGATCGAGCCGATGGGTAGAAACTCATTCCCGTAAGTTTGGCGATCGGCTCTTTAATAACTTTACCGAGTCCCACCCCGGCAACTAGAACAAATAACACGAATCCAAGCTTTTTGAGCATGACAGAACCCTCTTACAAGTTAGTGATCGGTTGCTGCAATAGCATGAAATTGAGTCTTGCGGTTCAGTCTGCTTCGCCCTTGGGGAGAAGGGTTGGGGATGAGGGTTGACCGAGTTCATGACTCATTCACGATTGATAGTTACTTAGCAGTAAGTAACGTAATTTGATCCAGTGCAGCCCGATATCGCTCTTGATTCCCAAATCGTGAATAAAACTTTGCTGCCTTTTTGAAATCTGCAATTGCAGCTCCTTTGTTTCCTTGCTGAACCTGAATCAGACCTCGATGGTAAAATGCATGTCCGAAGGTAATAGGGCTACCCCAGCTCTGATTGATTCTAATTGCTTCACTATAATCTCCGATCGCCTTTTGAGGCTGTTTCAGATCCGACGCATAGAGTGCAGCTCGGTTAAAATAAGCCATAGAAGTAGGTCTAAGCCTGACTGCCTGACCGAAGTAGATGAAAGCTAATAGGGATGGGATTTACAGAAACGGGTAGAGAGACATGAGAGGCTGGAGTTACCACACAACAGCAATCTGCCATGTCACACTCTACTCAACTGTATGGTCAATTATTCGGCTTCTTGCGTCAATACTGCCGTGCTCAAGATTTACGCCACCTCAAAGCGTTGGCATGGATGGTGAGCGCCTTAATCTGTAGTGGACAACTGAGTTTGCCTGCCTGGGAACCCTATGTGCCGAGTCGGGCAACCCAAGCCCAAAGTGTAGAGCGGCGGTGGCGGCGGTGGTTGGGCAATGCACGGGTGCAGGTCAGCCGGCTAGAGCTGCCATTAGTGATGGCGGCGTTAAGCGGATGGAGTCATCATCGTCTGTATCTTGCTTTGGACACCACGGTCTTGTGGAACCGATATTGCATGATTCATCTGTCCGTTGTCTGTTGTGGGCGTGCAGTACCATTTTTGTGGCGGGTCTTGGAGCATGGCAGTGCGACTGTTGCCTTTAAGGAGTACCAACCGTTACTGCGAAAAGCTCGGTGGTTGTTGCGCCAGCATGCGGATGTCATGCTATTGGCTGACCGGGGCTTTGCCAACCATGAGTGGATGGCTTGGTTACAAGCGAGTCGGTGGCACTACTGCTTGCGCTTACCCTGTGATGTCCTGCTCCACGGTGCCAGCAAGTATCCCAGCCTCGTTGGGAGTTTGTATCCACCAACGGGAGAAGCTCGCTTGTACCGTCGGGTGCGCTTAGGGGCAGATGGAGTGTATCGGTGTAATTTAGTCTTGGCGACGGTTAAAGGTGCCAAGGAAGCCTGGGCAGTCGTCACCGATGAGCCTCCCTCGTTGCAAACCTTAGGGCAATATGCGCTGCGCTTTCAAGTTGAAGAACTATTTTTGGATAGCAAGTCAGGGGCGTTTGAGTTAGAAGATTCTCGCTTACGCGCTGAAGCAGCCTTGGAACGGCTCTATCTCGTTGCCGCACTGGCTCTGCTCTATGCCACCGCACAGGGAATGTCGGTGCAAATCGCTGGCTTGCGTCAACAAGTTGACCCTCACTGGCGACGCGGCATTAGCTACCTCAAAATTGGGTTGCGGTGGCTTCAGGGCGTTGTCCATAAAGGGCGGCAACTCTTGCTTCCGATAGCGTTGCTCCCCCGAGACCCACAACCCTGTTTTGCCTCGAATCGGGCTGAGCAAGATTTTTATGACCAAATTTGGTTTACTCGCATTCGTTCCTTAACCTGCAAGCCTTAATCTGTCTGCCATTGATGGTAGCGCTTTTTCGTAAAGGATAGAAGAAAATAGAGAAAAGGCAGTTTCAAGTGAGCCGAAAGCCAGGATGAAACCTTACTTAATTTGTCCGAGTTGCGGGTCGGATGACATCATGAAAAATGGCACCACTCGTCGTGGTAAACAGAATCATAAATGTCGAGACTGCGGTCGTCAGTTTGTGGAAAACCCCCAGTGGCAACCGAAGGCGCAAGAGACCTGTGCCTTGATTGATCGCCTACTGCTCGAACGGATTCCCTTAGCGGGGATTGCCAGAGTCTTGCACCTGTCGGAAAGCTGGTTGCAGCAGTACGTCAATCAGTGCTATGAGCAGGTGGCCCAACAAGCCGAGGTGCTGCCGAAAACGACTGCTCGGTTGACGGTACAAATGGATGAGTTGTGCATCCTTTGTGGATGAGAAAGGCAACAAACAATGGGTCTGGTTAGCGCTGGATGTGGCGACCCGGGAAATCATTGGGTGTCATGTGGGTGATCGGTCGGCACAAGCGGCGCAAGCGTTGTGGGACTCCCTCCCTCGACGTTATCGACAATATGCTCGCCTTTACACGGACCATTGGGAAGCCTATGCCTGTGTCCTACCGAGTAAACGGCATTTTGCAGTGGATAAAGCTTCTGGGTTGACCAGCTATATTGAGCGGTTGAATAATACATTGCGACAACGCATTTCACGGTTAGTCCGCCAGAGTTTATCGTTCTCGAAGAAGTTAGAGAATCACATTGGCGCGATTTGGAACTTCATTCATCACTACAATCAAAAGCTTCGAGAGAACCTGCAACGGGAGCAAAGAGCTTCTTTTTCTCCATCCTTTACATAATGGCACTACCACTTATTGAACAAAGCAGCAGGTTTTGACCGTAAATTCCCGTTTCAAGCGTTGCTCCTCCTTCTTCTTCGATGCTGATGCAGGTTCCGGATCTGCCTTTCCACTCAGGGAGACCGTTGCGAACAATTTCCAGCCCTGATACAGAACACCCTTGAGCCAATTCCAACCAATCCTGAAATAGCTGTTACCGCGTTGCCAGTGCGGGTCTACCCACCGCCGCTTACCTGTGGCAACGACTTGCTGTCCCTGAACCGTCAGCAAGAGCGTGGCGACCGCCATCACCAGACACAAGCGTGAGAGGGCAGGAACTGAGCGAATTTCAGAACGCTCCAATTGGAACCCGTTGGATTTTTCATCTAGCAGTTCTTCTTCAATTTGAAACCGCTCGCCGTATTGGCGAAATGTCTGTAGGGTCGTGGGTTCATCAGAAACCACCATCCATACTTGACGACTCTGCGCATCTCGCGCCAATGCCAGGTGTACCCCGTCCAGTCTCTGGGTTTTGGTCAATCCCACCCCTTGCAAAAGAATCGCCTCCCCCAACCCCAGATGATACTGATTGAGTTGTATCCAGCCTTTGTTTGGACGGTCAATCCAACTGTTGCTTTTGACCCGAATCCGAAAATGCCAGCCTAATTCATCCCGCAGATACCGCATCAGGTCAGTGTCGGCAAAGCCCCGGTCTGCCAGAAAACACACTGAAGTTCCAGCAGGCAGAAGCCGTGCGGCTCGCTTCAGCATCGGCTGGTAGACCTCAAACTGGATGCTACTGCTGTTGTGCCGCAGCACCCGAAAGACCAACGGAACCGCTCGTCCCCGATACTGCACCGACACGCGCACCAAGCAATACTCATCCCACAGCATTGAGGTGTCTTCAATCACGTTGATGACAGCTTCGTTCCAATGCGTCAGCGCTTGAGCGATTAAGCTGCTGTAGAGCCTCTGGGTATTAATGCGAGGATTGTGCAGCCAACGGCTAAAGCGTCGTTGGTAGCTCTGAGCAAACTTGGCACGACTTTTGACATAGACTCGCCATTTGCTCAAGTTGATGCACTCACTGCAAATCAGTCCGATGACCATCCAGATCAAGGTTTGCAGATGGCGCTGGTCTGCCCAGGCAGACGATTGACGCAATAGAGTTTGCAGTTGATCATAGAAACGGGAGGTTCGCATGGTTATCTGTGGAGCGTGGTAACTGTCACAGTAAACCGAAAAACCCCTATTACCAAGGGTTGAGCCTCCCCCCACTTCAACTTCTGTCAGTCAATCAGGGTAATGAGTTATCGGAAACCGAGTTAGAGTGGCTCATTTGGTCAGCAAATGCTGTTGGAGAGCTAATTGCAGTCGCTCCTAGTCTGGCAGTTAAAGTGCCTAAGGAGAGAGTGGCTAACGGCATCAGTAACTGTGTAAAATTATTTAGTGAAGGTAACGTAGCCGAATTTGCTCGATTAATCCAGTCTCCCAAAAACACTGTGTGGCTCTGGTGCAACGGGAAAAATCTACCTCAGTTAGATGCTCTTGTAAAACTATGTTTTTGTTTAAGGATCTCGGTCTTTGAATTGCTCACCAAAAATGTAATTGAAATAGCCAATGACTCAGTGAGGCTTTTACCCAAAAGTTGTCTCCAAACAAAGCATAGAGGTGACATCACATTAACTAATTTCGACCAAGTTCATTTACAGCTAGAGGCAGTACTGTTAGACCATAAACTTCCGCCACCATCACTTGAAGCAACAGCAAAGGTTTTAGGTCATCACAGAGAAACTCTTTACCGAAACTTTAAGGACTTGTGTCGCGCCATTTCTGCCAAGTATGACCAATATGAGCAGATTCGTTACTTGAATTCTATTAACGAATGTTGCAAGGAGGTGCGACAAGTTGTGCTTCAGCTTCATGACCAAGGTATTTATCCTTCAGAGGCGCGTGTATCTCAATATCTTGCTAGACCAGGACATCTTAGATATAAGAAAGTTCGTGCAGTTTTGCAGGAAACACGGGAAAACCTCTCATTAAAGAAATAAGATATGCATCTGGAGTTGCGGAAGCGTTCTAGGACTCACGCTGATTGATAATAAGGCATCCGTTTGCCGCATCTAAAACAAGGCATCCTTCTGCCATAGCGGCAAACGGATGCCTTAAATCACACTTATTCCTTCGCTCTACAAAGATACAAGGTATGGAGATAAGCGGATTCGAACCGCTGACTTCTTGCATGCCATGCAAGCGCTCTACCAACTGAGCTATACCCCCCAATGTGTTCCTTATGATGCCTTGAGAGTCAGCATTCGTCAAGCAAACGTCCAACTTCAAACCATCTTTTTCATTGTACGCCTGATCGCGCTAGAGTTTGTGTAAGTTCGCGATGTGCTTTTATGACAGAGACTCCTCAAAATTTTTCCCAGCCTCACTCTCAATCTGATGTAGACGTAGAGAGTCTGCTACAGTCGCTACGGCGTAAGGAAGGCACTTGGGTCGAGTGGGGGCAGGCGTGTCAGACCTTGCAAAAAGCAGGCTACAGTCCCCAGGCAATTTTTGAAGCAACTGGGTTTGAACCGGTTCAGCAGAATCAGATTATTGTTGGTGGTCAAGTTTATACCAGTGCCGTCAGTGCTGGGATCACGGATGCCGTGAAGACTCATTTTGAGCGCAAAGGCAGCGACCTGCTGTACGAATTCCGGATTTTGACGCAGCCAGAGCGGGCAGCAGCAGCAACCTTAGCAGTCGAAAGGGGGATTGATGTGGATGAGGCACGGGATGTTGCCAAAGCCATTAAAGATTTTTCGCGGCTGGGTGCTGTGCCAGAAGGCTTTACGACTCATGTGGGTGACGCGATCGCCTATCAGTGTTGGAAGCTAGCACGCCAAAAGGCAGATTTACAAGAACGCTCTCGCTTTATTGCTAGAGGGCTGCGGTTTGTCCATAGTGATGAGGCGCGTAAACAGATTGAGCGACTGTTGACTGATTTCAGCGTTGTGCCGACTGCAACGGCACCCTTGCTCCCGGTGTACCGTCTAGAAGCGGATGAAGATTTGCCGCGAGTCCTTCCGGTGGTTGGCAAGCTGCCGCTGACAAAAGCCGACCTTCAGGCGGTGCCGATGGTGGATGCTATTCAACCGTTTGGCATCGTGAAGTTTGAGGGGGCGGCGGCTTGGGTGCCTGTACCCGGTTGGCAGGTCATTTTGATGGCAACTGACCCAGTTGTACTGTTGTGCGACAGCCAAACGTTTCCGGTGCCGCTGCCTGGTAAGCAAGGGGATGTGCTGGTCATAGTAGATCGGGCACAGCGGGAGTGGCGGAACGATCGCTACTTCATTGTTGAAGACGCAGACCAGATTCAGATCAAATGGCTTGAGCTGCCGTCTGATGAGCCTCTGTTAGGCGAAGTCATTCTCGTCATGCGTCCGAAAAAGATTCTGGATGAGAATTATACGAAGGACTACTTTGGGCGCAGACCAGGTTATGACGGTTGGCAAACGGATGAATAAGTGATTGTGCGTCTGGCATGACTCACTGTTTACAGCGATAGAGTTGATACGGAATCCCCAGTCGGTAAAAGCGATCGCGATCGATTGGGCAGTCGATCGCGCTTCCTGCCGCATCTTGCATGGCAAGTACGGGTGGAAACTCGTTTCGCTTGAGACCGGGTGCAACCATCCAGAACGCAAAGGGAGCCTGCAACGGCTGTTTGAGTCGTGCCAGGTTTTCCCAGACGTGGGCATAGCTGGGCGGCTGTAGACGATCGTCCACTTTTGTACCTGTTGTCTCTACAGGACGTACTTTCGGTAGAAAAGCGAAGTAGCGTGAGTCTGTGCCAGGGCGATCCTGCTCCTTGAGCGCCAGCGCAAAACTGAGACCCAGTGCGACTTCCTGCAAATCGCCGTATGCCATGCCCATTAAAAGCGGTGGCTCGGCTGTCGGCTGAACGTTTTTGGCAACCTGATCAGGCTGATACGGTTTCAAAAACACCAGATTTGAAACTACAAACGTGCTGCTAAGTACCCCTACGAGTAGCACTGCCCACGTTAGAGTGTGGCGCGGTAGGCGTACTGCTTGCCGCTCTACGATCGTGTCAGATGTATCGCTCTGTCCTACGATGTCGCTGGGATGCCTACTCTTCACGCCACCCTTCTGCCTGCCGCGATCGGGTTGAGCCAGACAGGCACCCAGCAACGCACAAATGGCTGGAAAGTACAGGAAGTTATAGCGCGGCACCGACGTGATATCTTTACCGAGAAGGTAGACGATCGCCAAAAATTCCAGCAGGACACACAGGAGGAATACAGCCAGCAGTCGCGTTGCCAGATGGGTGTCGGGGGTACTCCAAAGTTGCGCGAAGCGTCCCGACACTTGCCATAATAGCCAGAGGCTAAACAGCACCATCAAGACCGCCATCAAGGCAGCAAGCCAATCGGGCTGGTTTTCGACCGGGAGCGCGATCGCCATCAAAATCCAGCCCATTGGAAGTTGATAGAGCGGTGCGATCGTATCCATCCAATCTGGCTCAAAGGGCTTCATCCAGTTGGTTTCGGGACGACTGATGTGGCTGAGAAAGGTTGGCAACCAGGGTAGATACGTGAGACCGATACCCGTCGCAGCCAGCGCCACAGCAAGAAAAGCACGGCGTGGATGGAGGTAGAGCGTACGCGCGGTAGGCTGGGGGGCATCCGGTGCGCGATGCAAAGTGGGAAGCGCTTTAAAGGTCAGAATATTAATGAGCAGGGTTGCAACCTGGGCAACAAACGCCAGCAAAAAGAAATAGTGGACGTAGAAACCAACGCTGTTGACAACCATCCAGCCGACCCAAACACCAGGGCGAAGCTGACGGTGATACAAGTCGGTTTGCATCTGATACAACCCCAAAAGCGCCAGAATGACTAGCAGCATGGGTAGGGTGTAGTGGCGGGCTTCTTGCGACAGGTACACCGCAAACGGCGAAACAGCCATGACCATTGCCCCCGTTAACCCGGCTGCGGGCGAAAAGGCAATGCGGTTGAGTTGATAAACAGCGGCGATCGACACCACTCCAAGCAACGCAGGTAAGGCTCGTAGCTTCCAGATCCACGACAGTGGCAGTGCCTGTGTCCATCGTAGCCAGTCATGCATCCAGCAAAAAAACAGGGGTGGATGCACCGATTGAGTGGCGATCGTTTGAGCAATTTGAGCACAGCTTGTCTCTGCGTTCAGCGTAAACACCCGTTCTAACGCTGAGAGCGAAAACGCTTCGTTTAGAGGCACCTCATAATAGTTGCGCCCCAAACTAAACAGAGCCGTGATCACCTCATCTAGCCAGACAGGTTTTAGATCTAGATTCCAGAAGCGCAGCACGGCTCCCAGAAGGATGATCCCTACCAAAAGCAGGTAATGTCGAGATTTCATGATGCTATTCAATCATGCCCAGAGCATCCACAATACGTGATTCAGTTGCGCGATCGTCATTCACTCAGCACCTTTCTAGTTGTAAGAGCTGTTTATGCCAGCGGTGAAAGCAGTCAACCAACTGTCGAAGGCAACAGCATTGGTCTTTTCCAGGGTTTGTGAGTGGTAAAGACGTAGCCTTTCTCACCGATTCGACTTCCATCCTTGCAGGCACTACAATATGTTTGAGGTTAAAGCCTTCTCTTCACTTAAAAAATTCTCACCCCAACTTAGGAATGAGAATGCAATCACACCGACTTTTGTAGGATGTGTGAGACGCTAGTCGTCACGCATCGACTCTAGGCTTGGAAGCGTGACGACAACGGCATCCGACGCAGAATGATAGATTATTAAATCCACAATCCTTAGCAGCGGCTTAGTGACGAAAAACCAATGCCAGCACGGTTGCAAATCAAAGCGGAAGACTGTTCACCCTTAGGGCAAGCCATTCTTCAATATCTAGAAGAGCAGGGGATCAGCATGAACCGTCTGGCGGAACTGTCTGGTATTCCACAGCCGCGTTTGCGAGGGGCTTGTTTTAAGGGCACCTGTCCCACGCCTGAAACCTTGAGAAAACTGGCTAGAGTGATGGGAAAACATCATTTAGAGCTTTACACTCTGGCGTACGAAGGCAGGATTGAGCCGCTACCAGAGGATGCAGCCGCTATCTCCCTGGATTTATTGATGCGGGAACTGTTTGAGACGGCTAGAGAACTAGACTTGACGGCACCGATCGTTCGCCCTTCTAAAGCCAAAATCCGCAAAGCACTCTTAGAACTAGGGTTTCGGTCAGAGTCTACTACTGACGCAAGCCAGTTTGAGGCAGGCTATGGCAAAAGGATGAGGGATGAAGGATAAGGGATGAGGGATGAAGGATAAGGGATGAATCGAAGTCCTTGCTCGAAGGACGTTTCAACGCTTATGTCTGTCCGATCGATCTCTTCGATTGCGATCGCTAAGTAGCTGAGTGTAATTATTTATAAAATGCATTTCGACTTCGCTCAATGCTCTCAATCCTGTGTGTCGGCGGGTAGAGCGCAGTCGAAACCCAGTCTCTAAGTAATGCTTAATTTAGCCCTCCTACTGATCCAGTTTGGGTCAAAGCCAATAAAAAAGAGCGTGTGCCATGTCAGATTAGAACGGCTCACACTCTTTTTAGTTTTGACCCGACGAGCATTCAGTGTTTATCGACGACGATAAGGAACTGATTTCTCGATGTCGATATTGGTGGATGAGATCTGCTGTGGTGGGTTGGAGCGGGGACTGATACTCCGTGCCATGTCCAGGAAGAGCGCTGGGCTGCCAGCTTTGGGCTTTTTGTCTTGAGGGACATAGCTGCGAACCGTGGTTTGCCAGATGATTTGTGGGAAACCAAGCTTGGCACGGTGATATGCCTCGTAGCGAGGAGACTTGATATTGAAGGGGCGTTCACCCTCAGAGCGGCTGGGCAAGACACGACGACGCTGATAAGGAAGCGTATCGTACCCAAAGGCTGAAAGGTACTCTTCAGTATTCAGAAGCTCGTCTACAAACCCGACGATACCTTTGGTAGCAACCACGATCGACCAGGCAATCTTTTCCTGCTCACCATAGACATCGCGACCGAGCACTCGTTGCACAGTTTGCTCAACAAAGCGGTAATTGTTGTTGAGTTCATAGAAGCTGCGTCGGTAGGTATCAGAAAGCAGCAAACCGCGAACGAAATCGCGAACGGAAATATTACCATTGCGGAGTTGCGATTCTAAAGTTTTCTCACGATCGACCGCAAACGCATGGAAAAAAAACTGACGGTAAGCAGCTTCAATCAACGCATCTAAATCGGTGGAAGAAAGCAGGTTATCGGTAGAGAAGATCCTGGGCTGCTCTTCTCCAGGAACCTCGTAGCTTGCTACACGCTGATTTTGGCTAACGGGGGAATATTCTAAAAGAGGAATTGTCACGCCTGTAAATCTCCCATTTTCTTACGAAATCTTACAAAGACATCCTCAATCATATAAGGCGGTGGTCAGCATTATTCGCTTTAGTCTGATAAACATTACATAACTTAAACTGGCGTAGTGTAAGGCTTCAACGCATTTCGATCTGCCACCCGCTGCCAGTTGAGCGTCCAGTAGATTGCTAGATAGCAAAGGGATGAAGGATAAAGGATGAAGGATGAAGGATGAAGGATAAAGGATGAAGAATGAGGGATGAAGGATGAAGGATGAAGAATGAGGGATGAATCGAAACCCTTGCTCAAAAGAAGTTTTAAGGTTTATATCTGCCCTCACGTTCGCTTCGACTGCTGTGACAAAGCAACGACTCAAGGAACCGCGATCGACCAGCTAACTACTGCCTTACCAGACTGCATCCTGTGATGTTCTTACACTCGATCGCCCATTACACCGCCCCTTTGCCAAAACGCGAGCGGGTCTTTGGTTGGCAAATAGCTCGGATAAAAGCGCAGACTGTCTTCCTTTCCAGGCTGACAAGGTGGCAGAGCGATCGCCAAACCCAGACAGAGATGAGCCAGCGATCGAGCAAATTGCGAATGATGTCCGGGAGTGCCTGCATGAGCATGGGCATATTCGTGAGCCACGACTAGTAGCCAGTCTTGCGGCATGACCCGCCCGACATCAATCAGAATTGAGATAGGATTAGTCTGTAAATTACAGAGTGCATCCAGTCCAAAGGCTTGAGCCAGGGGTGCCGCAAAAATTTGAATCGACGGCTGCTCCCAGGGGTGAAAGCAAGTATGACAAGCCTGAAGACAGGCATCGAGTTGAAGGTTTACGGCTTCAATATACTCACTGATCCAGATGCAGATGCGATCGCGGTGTTCCAGATCATGCACCCGATCGACCATTTCAGGCTTTAATGCAAGACTACGAACCCCATACAAGTAATCTAGCCCACGAGCAAAAGGATCACGGCTGGTGGTCATGATCAGTGAAGCCATCAACCCTTACCAACCCAAAAAGGAAACGTATTTGGCGGATGGCGCGGCAGGCTGAAGCGTGTCAGCAGGCAGAGATGGGTTAGCTTCCTGGCTAGGGGCATCCTCTGGCGCATCTTGGAGGCGAGATTCAGTACAGAAGGTTGCTGTAGCAAAACCACCAAAGCGTTTCACTGTACTGGTTCTCATCCTGAGATTGGGGCTGGGAAACCAGAAGCGCTCGATCGAACTCATGGTTTCATACTCGGTCGTCAGCACTAACGCATCGTCATCATCTATGTAATACTCCCCTGCCACAGGGACAATTTCGGCATAGCCCCGTTCGCGCAGCAGTGTTCCGTGTTGGGGTTGTTCAGCATCGGGAATCAGGGCAAAAACGGTCGTCCCTTCGTGGTTTTCATCATCTTTATCCCAGCCCATTGCGCCCTGCCAGGAAACAAAAGCACCGCCGATCGCACGGTTGGGGTCAACCTCATGCAATTGGCAGATTTCAACAATTTTAGGATGATCAGCAGCAAGCGCCTCAACTTGAATCTCCGATCCACCTGCCTCAGCCCGTTTGAACGCAAGGTGATGAGTGGTGCGCTGCGATTGCCAGCGTCCGGTACTCAGTTGAAAAAACTCCATGACATCCATAGGTAGCAATTTAACTCCAGGCACAATAGTTCAATCGTTACGCCAACGATCGCTGCAAAGCGAAGCTGTAAGGCGTTGGGTAACCCTGTCTTCTCCATCATAAAACCGCAACGCAACCTCAGACCCACTCAGCGGGAGCAAACTTGAGTGCCTTTGAGGGGAAAAGCTTTCTAGCATGACTGCATCAGTGTGTTTGCGGTTATTTGATGCCGCCTAGTAGTAGGGATAGGTCATCACTTGCATTTGAGCCACCAGATAGAGCGGTTGCTGCTTTCTGCCACGTACCGGCGACAGACTTAAAAGGCACCAGATTTTACGTCCATCCTTGTGCAGGTAGCGCTTTTTCAGATGACAGTAAGAAATTTCACCAGCTAAGAGCTTCTGGACAGAGGCGATCGTCGTGTCGAGATCGTCAGGATCGGTAATTTCCTGAAAAGTCAATGTCAGCAGTTCTGCCTCGGAATAGCCCAGCATCTGACAAAACGACTTATTCACCTGGAGAAAATGCCCATCTGGAGCGGTAAGGCTCATGGCAACAGCAGTGGTATCAAAGGCACTCCGAAAGCGCTGTTCGCTCTCAAAGAGTGCGGCTTCTGCCTGTTTGCGTTCGGTAATGTCTCGATAGATGCTTAGAAGGCATATCTGTCCTTCTAGCTCAATGATGTCTGAAGACACCAGTACCGTTCTCATTTGCCCCTGCTTGTTACGGTAGTCAATCTCAACATCACGAACACGGTGGTGACTACGCAGCAGTTGCTCAAAATGATCCACCTGTGTAGGGTCAACTGGTAGGTTTAAGCTGACCGCGCTCTGTCCGATCGCCTCTTCACGGGTATAGCCAGTAAACTCCAAAAAGCGGTCATTGACATCGATATACTGCCGTGTGGGCAGTAAGCAAATGGTGATTGCGTCAGGGCTGGCACGAAAGACTTTGGTAAACTTTGCTTCTGACTCTTGCAGCGCAATCTTCACCTGATCAAGCGACTTTTGTAGATGCACTGCCATTTGGTTAAACGAGTGTGCCAGCACCTCTAATTCAGCCACTCGACTGTCATCCTCTACGGGATAGTGCCATTCACCTAGCGCCAGTTCGCGACTCGCTCGACTCAGCCGCAAAATGGGTCGAGCAATCCAGGAAGAGGTCAGCCAGCCCAGAACTGTTGCCGTAACTAAAGCTCCAGCACAGAGCCAAAGTGTGAGGCGATTATTGTCGTTAATTGCTTCGGTAAAATCAGCTTCTGATAGGACTACAACCGCTAACCAGTTGAGGTTTTGGTCACGCCCTACTGGTTCAACCTGCACAAAATAATGCTGTTGATCGACTTCAAGATGAAACTGCTGACGACTCTGAATGCGATCGAAGGACTCAAACTGTTCCATAACCGACAAGGCTGTCTGTTGTGTCAAAAAGTCATGACTGCTGACAGCGTTCAGTCGGCGATAGGCAACGTTTGAAGACGGCGCTACGATGGCTGGCAGCTTTGTGGTTTTAGTTGCCTCCGATCGTTTTTTCTCAGGCAAAAAGCGACGAAAGGGGTGACTATCATTCGAGCTGGCAATCAGCAAGCCATTTGGCTCGACGATAAAGACCCGATCGGTTTCAGCACTTTTGACGCGCTGGAGCACACTGCCCAAACCTGAAAGTGAAGCTGACGCTGCTAAAACGCCCTGAAAGCGGTTAGTACGATCGTATAAGGGCTGCAAATTCACGGCGGTTAGCATTGGCTGCTCGGCTGTTAGCCCAACCATCAACCGCCAAAGTGGCTCTTTTGCTGACTTGGCTGCCAGATACCACGAGCCTGTAGCCTGACGTTCATAATCGTCAAAGCTTTGAGGCTTTGGCAACAGGGGTGTTCCAGCGCTTTCTCTAAGGTGGCGTTGCAGCCGATCACTACTGGCTTGCGCTTGAGCATGAATGGCAATCGAGCCATCACTCCGCTTCGTCACTGCTAAAAAATTTTTGCGCGCATCTAGCATTGCTACTGCATTGACATCATCAAAGATTTTTAGTTGATGCTCGAAGTAGCGTTCGAGGGTGGGGCGATCGTATAAATCTAAGAGCTCAAACCGCATTGCGGCTGCATTGCTACGAGTTACTTCAGCAGTTGCTTGCAGGTGCTGCCGTAGACTTTGCTTCACGCGATCGCCTACTCCTGCTGCTAGCTGACCCGCAAGGCTGCTAATCATCTGTTGCCGATTGCGGTAAGAAAGATAACCAGTCAACCCTACTGCTGTTACAACCTGCAACGCAAATGGCACCACCAGCACAGCTAGCAAGGGCGCTTTTCCGTCAAAACGAGGCAGAGGAAAAAACGGTGGATAACGCAATGTTGTCCTAGAAAGATGACACAAATTCACAATACAGATGGGGCAGCGGCTTATACGGCATTAACGCACTGCGTTCAAAGCTGATGCTAATCGCGTGCGACAATCACTCCTTGGCGTTCACCAGCAAACCTGTTCATAAACAGCCTCTTCACAATCAGCATTCTAGCCAGACGAGTTTTGGAGCTTGCAGTATTGTTAGTCAATCTGATTGCTGGCGCTATGCCTTAGATCACTTGACTGAGCCAGAAGCAATCACCTCTGCAGCAAATGAACATTAATTTTCACCAGAAGTATGGAGAGTTTTGCCCTAGGCAGGGGTTTCACCCCTTGATCCCCAAAATTATTTTCAGTTTAACGGTATCCAGTTATTTAGTCAGTCTTCGATGCCTCTAGTGCCTGTTCTTTTGACTGGGTCGATCGCACAGGCGCAGGTAGCGCGACGATAAGTAGTATGGAAGCTGCTGTTTGATGCACGCGCGATCGGATGACAATGTCTAATGTTTGCTAGTCTGACCTTAGAAACAATGAAGCACAGGGCATGAAACGCTATTGGAAGGTCTTGCAGTTGTTTTGGGCAACGGCGATCGCGGCAGAACTGGAGTATCGTCTAAACTTTTTGTTAGCCGCACTCAGCAGTTTAGGTGGGCTGGCAGGAAGCCTCTTTGGGCTGTTTTTGTTTTACCGCACTGGTTATTCCTTTCAGAACTGGAGTTGGGAGCAAGCGCTGGTGGTGCTGGGCATCTTTACCATCCTGCAAGGGTTTTCTAGCACCTTTCTAGCACCCAATTTGAACCGCATTGTGCGCCATATTCAGCAGGGTACGCTCGATTTTGTGCTGCTGAAGCCAATTAGCTCGCAGTTCTGGCTTTCAACGCATACGCTCTCGCCGTGGGGCGTGCCGGATCTGGTGTTTGGGCTGGCTGTTGTCGGTTATGCGGGGTCAAAATTGGGACTCCAAGCGAGTGATTATTTGCTCAGTTTAGTGCCGATCTCCTTTGGTTTTCTGACTCTTTACAGCCTTTGGTTCATCCTGGGCGCAATGAGCATCTGGTTCGTCAAAATCTATAACGTGACGGAAGTTTTGCGGGGTTTACTAGAAGCAGGGCGCTACCCGATGGTGGCGTATCCCACTGCCTACCGCTTTTTCTTTACGTTTGTTGTTCCCGTCGCTTTTCTGACCACTGTTCCAGCAGAAGTTATTCTCGGTCGTGGCGAAGTCGGCTGGACACTGGCGGCAGGACTACTGGCGATCGCACTACTCGTTGCGTCTGCTGCCTTCTGGCGGTTTGCACTCCGCTTTTACACCAGTGCATCGAGCTAAGTTTAAGCGCAGGTGGAAAGCAGGGGCGGCTTCCTGTCATAGCAACATCATGACAACGTAGCTTTAAAAAGAACCCGTGCTAGTTAAAGCCCTCCTCCCACCCCTTCACCCTTCCACCCTCTCTCCTCACTCGCTCCAAATCCTGCGGCGTGTTGCAGTTAAACAGCATTTGATAGTCGTCTATTGGGAGTTCTTTCACTCTTTCTCCAGCAAGCCACGACTGAAAGGAACGATCGCCACGCTCGATCGCCAGTCGTAAACTTGCCAAACAGCTCGTCCGGTAAAAGCCACAGAGAGGTTCCCAGCCTTTGGTTGAACGAGGAAGAAGGGCGATCGCGTCTTCGACCGGTGCCAAAGCGTTAGTCCACTGTTGCAGCCGTTTACCCGACAAAGAGGGTAAATCGCACGCCAGCAGCAGCACCCATTCTGTTTTGGCTGCTGCTGGTAGCGCCTCTAGCGCTTGAGCAAAGCCGACGAGCGGTCCATGCGGTGTGTTTTCGCCTGGTAGCCCATGCTCCTGGAGCAAATGGCAGGTCAGTGGCACGATCGCTCGATACTGTTCGGGGCGAAAGGTCATGACATAGACAATCGGCGTACATTGCAAGGCAACATCACACACTCGCTGGAGTAAGGGCACGCCCTCGATCGCAATCAGCGCTTTATCCTGACCCATACGCTTGCTCTGCCCACCTGCAAGGACGATCGCAGCGAGTCGTGGCATTGTCATCCTTCCCTAAAATAGCCCTACTCGCAGTCCAGCGCTGCATCCTCTTGCTTAAACGGCAAGCCCTGATTGATCGCATCCATTTCGCGCTGTTCCATGTCATTCACCTGACCGATGTAAGAACGAAACAGTTGCATCAAGCGGGGATTATAAAAGCGATGCAGAGAGTGATTGGGAGTGGCTGGAAAGCCGCGTCGTTTTTTATGCCGTCCACCCGCACCCGGATCAAAGGTTTTAATACCGTTTGCAATGGCCCACTCGATCGGTGTGTAGTAGCACGCGTCAAAGTGGAGGCAATCAATGTCCTGGAATGATCCCCAGTAGCGCCCATAAAGGTTAGAGCCTTTCGTCAGGCAGAAAGACATGCCGATCGGCTGTGGGCTTTTTTCTTCATAAGCGGCAACAAACACCACGCGATCGCGGTAGTTGGGATAGAGTTGTTCAAAAAAAGTAGGGGTCAGGTATTTACTACCCCACCAGCCAAACTTATCGCAAGTGTCGCTGTAAAAGCTGTACATCAACGGAAAGAGAGTCGGTGGAATGTCATCCCCCGTCATTGTGCGAACGGTCAGCCCTGCTTTTTCAACGGCTTTGCGTTCTCGCTTAATGTTACGGCGTTGGTTCGCGTTGAACGCCCCTAAGTAATCGTCAAAGGTTTGGTAGTCCTGATTCTGCCAGATAAAGCTGTGGTGTAGCCAGCTAAGAAAGCCGTGCTGTTCCATCGTCGATCGCCAGTCTGGGTCAACATACAGAAAATTACAGCCCGAAATGTTGTTGCGGACGCAAAACTGGTCGATCGCGTTGACCATCAGCCCCGTTAGTTCGTCTTCATCCTCTCCCGGTGCAATCAAAAAGCGATAGCCTTCCGCAGGCGTAAAGGGCGACATTCCCAGCAGTTTAGGATAATACTCAATGCCCAAACGACCCGCTACATCTGCCCACTGATGATCAAAAACAAACTCACCATAGCTGTGTCCTTTCACATACAACGGTGCCACGGCAATCAAGTTGCGGTCTCGCCAGACGGTTAAGTGGTTGGGCAACCAGCCCGCTTCAGCCGTGGTGCTGCCAGATGTTTCCATATTGTGCAGCCACGCCCACTCAAAGAAGGGAGTTTGCAGGGGCAGCGCGAGAGCATCCCACTCTGCTTGCGGCACATCGTCAAGGCTGTTGATCCAGGCGATCGAGTAGCGAGGCTTCAGTGATTCCACCATACAAGGGCGTGAAGGACTTCATATAGCGTAATACATTGGCATAGGAGTGAGGGAAGTAGAGGGCAGAGGGCGGAAGGTAAAAGGCTAAAGGCTAAAGGCTAAAGGCTAAAGGCTGAAAGCTGACGGCTGAAAGCTAAAGCAACTTAAACTTTCTTCACGCGATAGTGTAGAAACACCTCATCAGCCATTGTTCTTACCTCTAGAAGCTGTAACGGGGGTGCTAATGCTGCCATCATCCCGTTCCCGTCTACAGGTGTGGGTGCAGTGGCTCCACCGAGAAGGAGCGGGCAGACTGTCAGCCACAGTTCATCGATCAGATTTGCCTCCAGCAAGGATGCAACTAAGGTTCCACCACCCAGCACTGCAAGGTTTTTTAGACCTGCTGCCCAGAATTGTTCAAACGCTGCGTGCCAATCAATGCTTCCGATCGCGGTTTCTGTCACTAGCAGGCGCTCAAAGGCTTCCCCTTCTTGCCATTGCCACGCGCCTGCTGGCGTAGTAAGTAACCAACGAGGAATAGGCTGTCGGAAAAAGGGAAGCTGGGGCTCAAAGGCTGCCGATCGTGAACAAATAATTTGTACTGGCTGTGGGGGTTTTCCCTGCTGTTGACGCTGCTCTAACAACTCAGGCTGCATCACTCGCAGCGTTGTGCCGTATGCTCTCAAGGTGCCTGCCCCTAGCAAAACACCATCCACTAACGCCACTTGTCTTTCTAAATGGGCTTTATCTTGAGCTGAACCAAAGCGTGCGGCTGTGCGACTAGCATCGGCAATCTTGCCATCTGCACTCATCGCCAGCACGGCTGTAGTTTTAGGGCGATTGTTCGGCTCACGAGCCACCGCAACTTTAATGTTTAAATCTGCTTCCACCTGGAATAATCGGCGTAACCGTTGTAATAATTGTGGATAGTCCTTCTTTAAGAGCAGTTTAGCTGTAGTATCGGCGATCGTCGCGTATACGGATGGGTATACAAGGGCAGTATCTTTCGAGGTCGATGATGGTTGCTATTGGGTATTGCACTTCAGTCTAAACGTCCTATGGCTAAACCAGGTCAGTCCTCCTTTCGCCGTCTTCTCTTGTCGCGCATTTTGCTATTGAGCATCCCCGTTTTACTGGCAGGTGAACTAGGTACTTACAATAAAGTTCGCCACAGTATGTTGGAAACAGCTCGTCAAAACTTGACCGAAAGTGCGATTCGCAAAGGGGAAAACATTCGCAATCTGGTCGAAGTGATGCAATCAAATCTTGTGACTGCCAGCGAAGCCTTCTCGACCGAACTTGACCAACCGCAAGCAGCGCAAGAAGCGCAAGAATTTGTCACCCGCATGAATCGCTGGTTGCCAAAAGGGGTTCAGTGTGTCCAGCTTATTAACGTTCAAACGGCACAAATTGACGGTAGCACCTGTGGCGATCGTTCGATTAGTCAGGTACTCGACAACCGCTGGTCAACGCAAAGCCAAGTTCTGCGCGCGCCGTTAGCGGGTGTTCGCATTGCGCCTGTCAGCCATACGAAGGTTATCAAGCAATCAACGCCACTACGACAGCTTGACCTTGTACTGAGCGCACCTGTTTACGATTCCTTTGGACGGTTACGTTATGCCTTAAGCATTCAATGGGCAGCACATCGGCAAGAGACTAGCCATCCTGGGTCACTATCCGGCTATACGGTGGTCATTGATGAAGATGGCACGATTTTGGCTCACCCTAAGGACGATCGTATTGGTCGCAATATTCGGCAAGAGGCAGATGCCACACGGCTACAAGATATTGTCAATGGCGCGATCGCGGGCAGAGAAGATATCGACCCGCTCTCTTTTGAAGACGGCAACAGCAAATGGTTAGCAGGCTCCAATCGCATTCAAATCCCCTTTAACGCCAGTGAAGACCGCACCTGGGTTGTGCTGGCTGTTGCACCTTTCAACAATGCCCTCTCTGGGCTAGAAGACCTTAAGCAAGTGCTTCTCATCCTCACAGTAGGATTACTGGGCGCGAATTTGTTGGCAACGATTTATATTGCCCGTGACCTGGCACGACCGATCGAAAAACTTGTCAATTACGCACTCCACATCTACCAGCGAGGGCCTTCTGACCAGGCACCCAAAAACTTCAAGATTAAAGAAATCAATCAGCTTGCTGAAGCGCTCGATAACATGGTAGAGCGTCTAGAAGAGCGGGCAGAAGAACTGGAAGCGGCGTGGCAAGAAGCCCAAGCGGCAAACCAGATGAAGAGCGAATTTTTGGCAACGACATCTCATGAGCTGAGAACGCCTCTGAATGCTATTTTTGGCTGCATTGGTCTGGTCAAAGATGACTGTTGCGACAGTCGCGAAGAAGAACTGGAGCTTTTGGAGCAAGCGGATCAGTCAGCCAAGCACCTGCTCAATATTATTGATGATCTACTCAACATTGCCAAAATCGAAGCAGGACAGCTTGAACTCAGTTTGCAACCGGTTGCCATTCAGGATCTATGCCGAGAATGCCTGAAAATGGTGCAGCCAGCCGCAGAGAAAAAACGTCTGACGCTGACAGTTGATGTGGATATGCACCTTAGCCATGTGGTGCTCGATCAGCTACGGGTGCGTCAAATGGTGATTAATCTTCTGTCGAATGCAGTGAAGTTTACGCCAGAGGGTGGGCAGGTGAAGTTGAGCAGTCGCATTGGCTATGGTCATCAGCTAGAGCAAGATGCGCGTCCCGATCGCAGCCCGGTAAACGCCAGTACGCCTTATCTATGCCTGGAAGTAGCTGATTCAGGGATTGGCATTCCACCAGAGCGCTGGCATCTTTTATTTCGTCCCTTTCAGCAGGTTGATTCATCCTTAACGCGCCGACACGAAGGCACAGGACTGGGTTTGGCTCTCACTAAGCGGTTTGCCGAACTGCACGGCGGTACGGTTTCGTTCCAATCCGCGATCGGTCAAGGCAGTACGTTTCGCATCTGGCTACCGTCACGAGAACCCACGACCCTAGAACCAATTGGCGTGCTCGATCGTTCAGTTGCTGGTAGCACTCATAGTCGAGAGACGGCACGGGAGGCGACAGAGACAGTCCTCCATCCTGATATTTCTGATCACTCGGTGTCTTCGATCAGCTAAGTTAGTGGTGCTGCTTGTGTTCTCCCACTAGGGGCTAGATTCTCGTTTAACGCTGGGTCTACGATCGCTGACAACGGCAAATGCTACTTGGGCTGCGGCTTGCTCTGCCGCTTTGATCGATCGCCCACTCCCTTTTCCGAGGCACTCCCCGCGCAACCAAACCTCAGCCGTAAAGCGTTGAGAATTATCCTCAGCCGTTTCCCCTTGCATCACACGATACTCTGGCAGGAGTTTGTAATGACCCTGACTCCATTCTTGCAGCGCCGCTTTGTAATTCTGGCGAGCCGGATCACTAAGAATCTCTGTCACTAACTGGCTAAAATGATGATCCAGACAAGGGCGTACCAGTTTTAGAGTATGTGTACTCAAATAAAGCGCCGCCAGCACTGCCTCAAAGGCATCCGCCAAGCGTGATTCTTGACCCAGTTTATCTTTCGAGGCACTCTCGGAAACAAGCAGGTAATGTTCCAACCCATAGCTAGCCGCAAGTTGTGCCAAAATGCGATCGCTCACCAAGACCGACCGAAGGGCTGCAAACTCTCCTACTGGCAGTTCAGGATAACCTTCCAGCAAAAAAACAGCCGTTGCCAAACGCACTACAGCATCACCCACAAACTCAAGCTGCTCATAATTTGCAGTCGCTGAAATTGAGGGATGCGTCAATGCCAAATCAAGCAAACCCCATTGAAGCGGCGATTGCTCAGGTAGCCCTAGTTTTCGCACTAGCTTTTGCAGTTGCCTCTGGCGAGGGGGATACTGAATTGTCATGCCTGCCAGTTTATCAGGTCTCTTTAGTGATCAAAAGTGATCAAACCTCTTTAGCTGCATCCCGTTCAACCAGGGGCTGACTTGTTAAACCAGGGTTGATGAACTTCTGGTACTAAAGGGCGTATGGTAGAGCGCTTTCGAGACGTTAGCACCGATCATGGCTGGGGCATGATGACCTGCAACAACATGGGATGATCGCGCGTTAAACAGCAAGAGAGCCTTAAAGTTAGGTGATGCATAGACGGGTGACAGTTCAACGGCATCAAGCGCTGCTAGAAGTGGGCGCTGCAACCTTACCGTAGCAATCGTCTGCGGCAGCACACCGATCAACAATGCCAGCACCTCATCTGATAGCCCCATCAGCGCTTGAGCGCCAAAAAACTCTTCAAAGCTAGCAAACAGCTTCTCCGCTCTTTCGATCGCATTAGGCTGCTCTGTAATCTTTTGTAGCCAACGCATCCATTGAATTCTGCGGCTATAGGCAGTCTGTCGCTGCTGATGTGTCATGACCGAAACAATTTCGGGAGACCCGATCGCAATGACACTCACACAAGCTTGCTCTACCAAGGTTCCTACTGCTGCACCGGGTCCCGCAAATTCGGCATGATGCGTTTTACAGATAATCAAGCCACTCCGTTTATGCTCACCGACGGCTAGCAATTGAGGCACAGACAATGCATTGTCTTTATCCGCCATCAGAATCTGGGAGGTCTGGCTAATCACACCTTATACCCTGCAAATGCGTTAATGTGAACCCTGCCATACCGTCACCTAGTACGCCTTCTAATCGCGCATTGACCAACAGATACCCGTAAACCTACTTTTTAATGCTCCTTTATCCTAGAGCAACTCCAAAAAGCCGTACAGCCTGCCAAAGCTGCTTCGCTGAATCTATACATTCATCAGTTGAATCAATAAAGTTCAGTAAAATCAGATACCCAGACTGTGAGAAGAAAAAAGATTTGGGAGTAGGGGAGAGCAAGACATAAGCCGGGTTCTGTTCTCCCAAATGCATGGCACGTAGGAGGGCAGTTATCTATCTGGGACACTTGTTACCAAGAACCTCAAGCGGACGGGCAGAAATAGGATTACTCCTACCTCTGCATGGAACTGGAAAAAGACCAACCAGTGTTCCGCAGCCTTGCTTCCAACCGGGGTTTACCGAGCCAACACCTCTCGATGCTGCTGGTGCGCTCTTACCGCACCTTTGCACCCTTACCTTGAAAGGCTAAAGGATAAAGTATGAAGGATAAAAACACGTTTTAGCCTTTAGCCCTTAGCCTTCAGCCCTTCCATTGGCGGTATGTTTCTGTGGCACTATCCTCACGATCGCTCGCACTGGGCATTACCCAGCAAGTTTGGTCTTTCGGAAGCCCGGACTTTCCTCGGACTGTCATCAATCGCATTAGGCGCTTGCTACAGCCCGCAACCACCTGCGCCTACTCTCCCCTCTGATCAGTCTAGTTGGTAGAAGGGACGATGGCTAGCCAGTGGATTCATACCCGCTTTTTTAGCGCTCTTGTTCGCTTCTTGAAGACGCTCTGGGTTGATATGAATGTCAATGGCCCAGGCATCAGGCTCATGCTTGTTTTTGCCAGATTTACAAAAGCCTCTTTCTTGCATCACCATACGACCAGTAGACTTTTAAGACAGCTTCTCGAAACTCAAAACTTAGCCTTTTTCTTGTGTCCCAAATTTTTGTTCAAATTGCCAGTTACCGTGACCCTGAACTTGTGGCAACAGTGCAGGATGCGATCCAGAAAGCAGCCTCACCGCAAAACTTGTCGTTTGGCATTGTCTGGCAGGGCAAAGCAGGCAGCGATCCGCTACCAGTGGAGTTTTTACATTGCTGTCGCTTGCTTTTGATCGATGCCGATCGCAGTCGTGGGGTGTGCTGGGCGCGATCGAAAACCCAGTTGCTGTGGGAAGGAGAACCCTATACGCTGCAAATCGACAGCCATATGCGGTTTGTGCCAGGTTGGGATGAGTTGCTCCTGCGAATGTTGGCAAATTGTCCTAGCCCAAAGCCTTTGCTGACTGCCTATCCGCCCGCCTATACGCCGCCAGATGTCCTCCATCCTGGTGCCGCTACCACGCTAGCTGCCTCTCATTTCACAGAGCACGGGCTTTTGAGTCTGGTTAGCGGCACTAGTCTGGAATACTTCACGACACCGAAGTTGGGGCTGTTTATGGCAGCAGGCTTCTGGTTTGCACCATCGCAACTGCTTTGGGAGCTTCCCTATGATCCATTGCTGTACTTTCAGGGTGAAGAAATCAATTTAACGGTAAGAGCCTGGACACATGGGTGGGATATTTACCACCCTAACCAAATCGTTTGCTACCACGAATACACGCGCTCCGGCAAGCCTCGGCACTGGGATGATCACCAACATTGGTGGCAGCTAGACCAGCTTGCTCATCAGCGGCTACGACAGTTATTGGGTATGGAAGTTAACACTCTCGACCTCGATCGCTATGGGCTAGGAAACCATCGTAGCCTCAGCGCCTATGAACAATTCAGCGGTGTAGACTTTAAGCATCAAAGGCTCACTGAGACGGCAAGAAGTGGTGTAGTAACGAGCGTCCCGATCGCTTGAAACTGTCAGTCATCTGAAGCTTGCTGGAAGCGGCATCGAATCGTACGCCGATCGCTACAATAAGAGTGATGCCAAAGACGATAGGAGCGTGCGGTCTTCATGCCAGGTCAACTCTTGTTAGTGGATGATGAACCCAGCTTGCGTGAAGCCGTGCAGGCATATCTGGAAGATAGTGGCTTTACCGTTGCGGTTGCCAGCAATGCAGGGGATGGGTTGCTACTAGCACGGCAAACGCTGCCTGATCTAGTGATTACAGATATCATGATGCCGCAGGTTGATGGCTATCAGTTTCTTAAACAGTTACGTGAAGATCCTAAGTTCAAAACTTTGCCCGTGGTGTTTCTTACTGCCAGGGGGATGACTTCCGATCGCATTCAGGGCTATAACGCCGGTGCAGATGCCTATTTGTCGAAACCATTCGACCCCGATGAACTGGTAGCGATCGTGACCAACTTGCTGCAAAAACGCGATACAGTACGCGCTGCTGGAGAAGACGAACCGCGTAATATTGACGACGTGATTCGAGAAATTGAAGAAATCAAGCGGCTGCTGACGAAGGGAAGCGCGATCGCTCAGTTGCCAAACACGGTTCAGATTGATTTCACTCCTAGAGAGCAAAGCGTTCTCAATCTAGTGGTAGACGGTTTAATGAACAAAGAGATTGCTCGCCGCCTTGAAACTAGCGTCCGCAATGTCGAAAAATACGTTAGCCGTTTGTTTAACAAAACAGGCACGAGTAGCCGTACAGAGTTAGTACGTTATGCCCTAGAGCATGGACTAATTCAGTAACTGACACTTGTTTTAGTTACTGAATTTTCACTCAAAAAGCTTAAGAAAGTAGAAAAAACATCAGTTTGGTAGGGCTACAGAACAACCATAAATTAGCCCTCCTCGTAACCCAAGCTTCTAAGTGGCCTAATCAATTTTGATTGTCGAGAAGAGAGCCTGATTCTCTTTGATAGGACTACCTGAAGCCACAAATGAACCCACCCCTAGCTCATCCTTGAGGCAGAGAAAAATCATTAAGGTTAAGAACCTAGATCCATCGGCGTGTAGATGCGTATGGAGGTGGCAATCTGAGTATATAGAAGAGGGTTTGTTGCACCTACTTCAACGACCTTTCCAACGATTTCTAATTGCTATAGCTTGGAGGAGCCTGCTATGAAAGATGTTTTAGCCGTTTTACGTCCGCTACGTTACCTTGTGACACTTTGTCTTTGTGCTGTCCTGCTGTTTTCTTCTGTTGCTCCAGCGTTCGCGGCATCAGCAAAGAATGAACCCAATCCGTCAGCCAACAAAGCTGCTAAGGAATATGAGCAAGAGTCACGGAATGCGATCGCCACTGATCACCCCCCCAACCTAAGCGAAACCCAAGCAAAGACAAAAGGTGGTGGCATTAACGAGGTACAGGGTAAAGCGGGTCTCAACGAAATGAACCGACCTTCCAATAGTGGGGGTATCCCATCAGTCGAAAAAGATGTTAAGAATGTCCTTGAAAAAGTGCAAGATAAACTTGGCGGTTAAATCATCTCAAGTTTAGTGAATTGCTCTCTAATGAGTAAAAGCAGTCGATAGGGCATTGACTGCTTTTACTTTGGACGAAGTAAAGAATGGCTGACTGTATGTGAGCGATCGCAGATAGACGCTGACTATAACCCTTAACAGTTGACAGCCTAGCTCTCCTACCGCAATAACAAACTAATAGCTTCAACCATAGGGCCATTTCCGTCAAACGCTTAAGTCTAATAACGGATCAACTTAATGGGTACGTACCACAAAAAATGCTCCGTCCCCCATTCTCTAGATTAAACAATTTGGTTGATAAACGAAAGATCAACCGTACTAAAATTTGTACTCAGCGCCAAGTTCAGCGTTTCCATCGCTTCGACTAGCCACTGCACTCCATCACGGCGGCAGAGTTCATAGTGGTTAAACAAAATGGAAAAGCGCTTTTCTAAATAGGGCTTTACTTTGCGGCAGATAAGCACAATTTTGAGTAACAGACCAGTCGTTAAAGTCGAACCGATATTAGAGATGAGATCCACAAAAACAAAATGATTGGGTCTTTGGGGGCTTTCGACCACAAGAAAGTTAAGTAATTGGCTACACGTTCTCACTAAAAGAAAATCATTGAGCCTTTGGTTATGGCTTTCTGGCAAGGTATTTTTGAGCTGGTTGTAGAGTTGCTCGTTGAACTGCCGTCTGCCGTACTCAGGATCAACTGAAGCCGTAATGTATTGGTAAAGGTCATCCTTAAACGATTGATATGACGGCGCTTGATTGGTATGAGACAGAAACCGTTGCGCTAAGTCTCGGTAAGTGCCAGCACCCTGAGATTTACCCGCAAATTGTCTCAAAGCACCGCATAGTTCTTTGTCACTTAGCAGCGTTGGGTTCTTTACGGGCTGAAGAATGCGAGGTACCGACAGGGATGAAGCCCCACCACTGTTGGACTGCGATCGCCGCACCTGATAAGTGACATATTGCGACAGATCAACTTCATATTGATGCTGCGCCTTCGCTTGGAGTTGTCGAATTGCCTGTTGATGCTCGTACGTACTACCTTCTGTCAGCAGGCAATGCTCATAGAGGTAAGGGTAACGCCGAATGAGGGCACCGATCGGCTCATGAGCAGAAGGGTCATTTGAGTCGCCTGTCTGACCCATCACCTGAGACAAGCGGCGGAGTGTCACGTACTGCTCACTATCGACAAAGCCCTTAACTAGTTCTCGCACTCGACGTATAGAGCGTGACCGTGAGTACTCAGTGATGTTTCTCGCTGGAGTCGTTTCAAAGAGAGCGACTAGCTCTGGTATGGCAGCTTGAAGTTGAGGACGGGTCTGCCAGCGATTAATTAGAATATGGCAACAACGATTGAGAACAAACCGAAATTCTTGTTCAGCCGCTTTAGATGTAGCAATTCTGTCAAGGGCTGCTGCAATGTCAGCATCGGGGTAACCAACACCATCAACAAATAGTGCCTGAAAGCGACTGATTAACTGACTAGGCAGCTCATACTGCACCAGCCGAAGCAGATGGTCATATAGCTGCTGCTCCGATTGGTCAATTTGACGATGCAAGTTGGGTGTCCAGGTACTCACGATGATAGAACTCCCATGCCCAAGGGTGAGGGGTCGAATAGCGGTGTCTGGAAAACGCCGAGGGTGCTGGTCAGCGTTATTGGTTGTACTACTAGACAAATGTGGAACGCTACGTTATTGATCTTGAACTATCTGTTTAACCAGAGTCCTTAGACGCAACTCTACGCCCTACTGCCCTCAATCGTATCCGTAGCAGTCATACAGTTGTTGTGACTTGAATCACCTAGTTTCTCTTAGAATATAACCGCTGCTTTGGCTTTAAGCTACATATTGCTACCAAATGAGGTTTGTGATCGACGACGGCGACTGGGAGCAGTATTAACAGCTTGTAAAATTAAGGGCACTTATACTGAGTAAACCTCTGTAAATTTACTTAAATCGTATGTACGGTTTAGATGGAAGCCTCAAGTGCTAGGCGTGCCCATATTTGTTTGATGCTGTAATAGAGCTTAATCCTCTAGTTGGCTGAGACGACGGAGGTTAAGTACGTCGCTCAGTTTTCTAATTTGGCTAAAGGTGCGCTCAAGTTGATCGTGGTCGCGAATGTCGATGCCTAGATCGATCGTCGCAGTTTGAGCGGGATAGGTTTTGACCTGAGCATTGCGGACATTAATGTTGTTGTCAGTCAGACGAGACAAGATATCTTTCAGTACGCCGACTCGATCAATGACTTGAATTTGAATATCAACCGGATAGGTTTGAGGGCGGCCATGCTCTTGATCAGCCGTATTCCAGTTGACAGGGACGAGGCGATCGCCAGGAATGAGTTCAACGTTAGGGCAACTATGACGATGAATGGAAATACCACGACTGCTCCGCGTTACTACCCCAATAATGGCTTCACCCGGCACTGGCGTACAGCAGCCGGCAATATGGTGCAGCAGTCCTTCCACGCCAATAATGGGTGACTTGCTGGATGACTGCAACGGCAAGATTTTAGCTGGCGTTGGCAGCAAGGGGAGTTCTTGGATGGCCGCACTCAAACTGTCAGAGAGTTTTTCGAGTGGCTGTTGAGCTTTGACAGCTTCGCGCAGGCGGTTGAGCGTAAGGTTAAGGGTTACTTCTCCGTAGCCGAGTGCTGCTAGCAGATCTTCAACGCTGTGGTAGTTACATCGCTCTGCTGTTGCTTGCATTGGCGCTGATTTTAAGAGCGCCTCAAAGCCATTTTTACCTAAAGCTCGCTCCAACATTTCCCGACCGCGATCGACATTTTCTTCGCGGTTTGAGCGTTTATACCACTGACGAATGCGATTTCGCGCACCCGGAGTGACGACAAAATTGAGCCAGTCGAGGCTAGGACGAGCATTCTTTTGAGTCAGAATCTCAACAATGTCGCCGTTTTTGAGCGGCGTACCCAGTGTTGTCATGCGTTCATTCACCCGCACCCCGGCACAATGGTTGCCAACCTCCGTATGAATACGGTACGCAAAATCAACAGGCGTTGCACCACGACTGAGCGATACGACATCGCCTTGCGGTGTAAAGACATAAACGTCGCCATCAAAGAGATCGTCCTTAATATTCTCTAGATATTCTTGGGCATCTTTAAGATCGCTTTGCCAGTCTAGTAATTGTCGCAGCCACGTAAATTTCTCATCGGTTGTTGTCAGTTGAATGTTGCTACTGCCTGTTTCTTTGTACTTCCAGTGGGCGGCAATCCCATATTCAGCAATCTGGTGCATTTCCAGCGTCCGAATCTGAATTTCTAGGGGTCGTCCTGAACTACCAATGACAACGGTATGCAGTGACTGGTAACGGTTCGGTTTTGGTAAGCCAATGTAATCTTTGAAGCGACCCGGAATAGGACGAAATATATCGTGGACAACAGCTAAAGCTCGGTAACAGTCGTCGTTAGCACTCACAATGAGCCGAATGGCTGCAACGTCATAAATTTCGTTGTAGTCCTTTTGCTGTCGCTTCATCTTTTGGTAGATGCCATACAGATGCTTGGGACGACCACTGATATCTGCGTAGGCGATTGCTGTTTGATCCAGGCGGTGCTTCAGGCGATCGACGGTCTGAGCCAGTCCTGTTTCGCGATCGACCCGCCTTTCAGCCACTAAGCCCTGAATTTGCCGATAGGAGTCAGGCTCCAAGTATTTGAAGGTTAGATCTTCTAGCTCCCACTTAAAGCGACCAATCCCTAAACGATTCGCAAGGGGAGCAAAGATTTCGCGTGTTTCCAGAGCGATTTGACGGCGTTTTGCGTCGGGCAGGTGTTCTAGTGTCCGCATGTTATGCAAGCGGTCTGCTAGTTTGACAATAATTACGCGAATGTCTTGCGCCATTGCCAGAAACATTCGACGAAAGTTTTCAGCTTGCCGCTCGGTTTTGCTAGAGAAATTAAATTTTGAAAGCTTAGTGACGCCTTCAACCAGAAGCTGGACTTCTTTACCAAACAACGCGCCTAGTTCTTCAGCCGTAACGGTTGTATCTTCGACCACATCATGCAGAAAACCAGCAGCAATCATGGCACTACCGCCGCCTAAATCGCGCAGCAGCCCAGCCACTGCAACAGGATGCATGATGTAAGGCTCACCCGAAGCGCGGTATTGACCCTCATGAAGCTGATACGCAAACTCAAAGGCTCGGCACACTAAATCAGGATCAATGTTGGCACTGTCGGGCGCGCTAGCATCGGAGTGCGATCGTCGCGCTTGAAAGCATTCTTCCAGCCAAACAGGAAGATCAAACGCTGCGAAAGAGGCGGGAACGGTTAGGTGCATACTGTCAAGCTCAGAGTTCAAAAGGCTCAAAAGGCTCGTTATACGGCTGATTTTACTGCACAGTGTGCTGCCTAATACAAAACACGGTTTGGTGCAACCATACTAAGGTATGAGCAATGCAGCTTTAGAAGGCGCACTTCTTAAAAATGCCTTGCTCCAAGGTTGATAGCAAAACGCAAGATACAAGCAGTCTTGCATCAAACTCACAGCACCCATGAGGGTCGGTCTTACACAGATTACTTTCGATCGAAGTAATCACTGAAAAGGCTCTTCAGTCTAAGTTTTAGTCTTTAATCAATGACTATAGCCAGAAGCTAGAACCGAAGAGCGCTTTGCTGTCAAGGGTGTGATTTTCGTTATCGTCCATCCTAGCAAAAATGACAGAATTCTTTACATGAATTTAATGGATACACTAGTGGAAAAGGAAGAAAGGGCTTTGCCGCCGATACAGCAGCAGCGTTATAAGGCATTTCAGCAAGCGTTGCAACACATGCATCAGATGGTTCTTTTACCAGATGTCAACAATATAGCGCTACGGTCGGAGGTCACAAATTTGCAGCAGCTTTTTCGTGACCAGCTTCTAAGTTTGCCAATGGATGCATTTTCGTCTACAACACAGCACTGGGTGCAAGCGCATCAGGTGGAAATCGATAAGCAGCTTCGGTTACTAGGGATGGATCTATTATTTTTGCAGGGTGCGAGGCAAGTCGCTACAGCCTTACAACGACGGCAACAGGTGTGCGATCGCCTTGACACCTTGCAACGCTACTGTGAAGCACTGCTTGGGGGCGCGGAGAGCGACGTAACGGGAGAGCAGAGACAAGATGAGCAGGGGAAATTTTGAGTTTTGAGTTGATGTCAACCACTCGCTCAATGTCTTAGCCTTTAACCTTCTGCCTCCTGACAACTTTCTCACCCTAATGCCAAAACCCTGCCCCTTGCTTGGTTAAATAGAAGGGATCGATTGAAGCGGGGAGAGCGCCAGTGCAGTGTCCTAAGGATAAACAAGTAAGTTTGGTAGAAGGTCAGTTGACGGCACAGTTGGCGGCTCACCATTGCCCAGCCTGTTTGGGTGCCTGGATTGAGGGTGTTGAGTACGATCGCTGGCAGGTACAGCAACCTTTGGCAGCAAGCCTCTCTACACTGATCGATCAGGCATTGGATGCCACAGTTGATCGATCGCCATTTGATGCACGAGCGGCACTATGCCCTGAATGTAATGCTTATCTTGCAAGAGCGAAGGTCAGCGCCAAAACACCGTTTTATGTGGAGCGATGCCCAAACTGTAAAGGCATCTGGTGCGATCGGGGTGAATGGGAAACGTTGCAAACACTCTCGCTTCATACTGTCATTGATCAGATGTTTTTGGGCGAGTGGCAAACACGTACACGCGAACGGGAACAACTGGCTCAAGAACGTCGTGCCACGATCGACAAGCTAGGAGCAGAACTGGCAGCGCAGATTTTTGAATTGGCTGACGTTTTAGAACAGCATCCCAACGGCGATTTTGGTGTCGCTTACCTGATGCGACGATGTGATAAGTAGGAGCTTATACAACTGCCCCCTAAAGGGTCATAGATAACGCTTTACAGCGATTCTTAGATGGGTCAACCACAGGTGGGAGTGATGTGGGTCAATGCGTGAATGGGCGGGAGTGTGGCTCATACAAGTGAAAACGGCTGTAAGAGCCTATAGCTACAGCCATACTGGTTTAGACGGGGTGCAGGAGTGAAACTCCTGGCTGGGGACTTTGCCCCACTCCCTCTTTGTCTCAACGATTGAGTGTAATTAAGTTGCTCAAAACTCAATGACCGATCGTGCGTTACCGCCTGACTGCGACCCAACGCCCACACAACGGCTGAAGCATTTACAGCGGGCAAATCAGCTTGCAATTCGTGCCCGTGACTTTGGGCACCATCCGTTTGGAGCGCTGCTGGTGGCACCCGATCGCGAAACCGTGTTGCTGGAGCAAGGCAATGTCGATACCGTGAATCATGCAGAAGCGGTGCTCATCCGCACAGCGTGGCTCAATTTTTCAGCAGACTATCTGTGGGGCTGCACGCTTTATACAACGGCTGAACCGTGCGCGATGTGTGCTGGCACGCAGTATTGGGCAAACATCGGTCGCCTTGTGTATGGCATTGCCGAAACGCGCTTGTTAGCGCTGACGGGTAATCATGAGCAAAACCCAACGTTGAATCTGCCTTGCCGCGAGGTGTTCGATCGGGGTCAAAAAGCAATCAAGGTTTGGGGTCCTGTCCCGGAGTTAGAGGAGGCGATCACCAGCGTCCACCGTGACTTTTGGCATCAGCGCTAACGTGCGATCGCAGAGAGTACTTGCTCTATCCTTTCAGATAGCGATCGCACCACTCCACCATTTCCCAAAGTACGTGCCCGACAGCTTCGCGAGACTGGTAGCCGTGGTCTTCTAGCGGCAAAATGACCTGGCGCACGGTTGCACCCAGCCCTTTCAGCGCGTCATAAAACCGTTCCGTTTGCAGGGGATAGGTGCCTGCATTGCTATCCTCAGCACCATGAATCAGCAACAGCGGTGCCGTAATTTTGCCGACGTGCGTAAACGGCGATAGGTGCATATAGGTGTCGGCGGCATCCCAGAAATGGCGCTGTTCGCCCTGAAAGCCAAAGGGTGTCAACGTGCGGTTGTAAGCGCCGCTGCGAGCGATGCCAGCCCGAAAAAAGTTGCTGTGTGCCAGCACGTTCGCAGTGGTAAACGCACCATAGGAGTGCCCCCCGATCGCCAGCTGATCGCGGTCTGCCACACCCCGATCGACCACATAGGCGATCGCCGCTTCAATGCCTGCCAGGAGCTGCTCAACATAGGTATCGTTTGGTTCCGCCTCACCTTCACCAATAATCGGCAGGCTGGGACTACTCAAAACCGCATAGCCTTGCGTCAGCAAGAACAAGACGGAGGTGCCGTGTGGGCGGCTAAAGGTGTGTTCAGCCGTTGTCACCTGCCCCGCTAACTCTCGATCTTTGAATTCTTCAGGATAAATCCAGAAGATCGTGGGCAAGGCTCCATCCTGCGCTGGATCGTAACCTGCGGGTAGATAGAGTTTGGCAGACAACTGCACGCCATCGGCCCGCTGATACCGCACCACTTCTTTTTGTACGCCTGCAAACTGCGGAGCGCGATCGGTCTCGTGCGTCAGTTGTAGTGCATGCCCGTTCGATCGCGTGTGTAGGAAAAAGTTGGGCGGTTCCGTCTGAGCTTGCCGCCGAGTGATAAATGCTTGCGCCTCCTGATCCAGCAATTGCACCACCGCTTCAAAGTAAGGAGGTTGGCATTGCCACAAGCGTTCGATCGCCCCTGTTGCAAGGTTCAGGCGATCGAGAAACGGATAGACACCTGCGGGCGATGCACCGCGACCGCTGAAATAAAGGCTGCTGCTATCGGCTGAAAACTGCAATACGTGCCGCCCAAACGCGCCTGGTACGGTGAGGGGTGTACCCAAATCGCTGTACTGGTCTTCGTCACTGCGCTCGATCAAGAGTTGCGGCGGACTCTCTGGCTGGGAGGGCTTCAGCCGCCAAAGTCTTACCTGCCGGGTATTGTGCCACCGTTCCCAGACCAGCGCTACATCGTCTCGCCCCCAGCGCACCCGCCGAAACCGATACTGCGATCGCCAGAGTTCCCTTGGTGGGTCAGTAAAGGGTGCATTTAGCTCCCAGAGAACATCCCGCTCAGGCACTTCATTGTCCGGATCACCGCCATCCAGTGCTTCCACCCAGTAGAGCGTTGAGGGACGATCGCACCGCCAACTGACCCGTCGTCGTCCTTCAATGACCGCATCAAATTGGGTCGAGAGACTGTCTGCTAAGGGCAGATCTGCCACGTTATACACAACCTGCCCGGTTGCATCCAACACCTGCACCCGCAGAGGAAAGTGCGAACTGGGTAGCTGATAGGAAAACGGACGCTGCAACGTTTTTAGCAAAATGTAGTTGCCATCCGGTGATGGCATGGCTTCATCCAGCAGGCACGGCTCAAGCAACCGATTGTGCGTTCCGTCTAACCGCACTCGCTCTAAGGTGGAAGTAACGTAGTACTCAAAAAGCGCCTCGTCATGAGGGTTTTGCAGCAAATTGGTGTAGGTACGGCTAGCAGTTTTACGCCCCAAATTCTCTTGAATGATCGGTCCTGTCGGCACAGCAGGTTTTACCGGAGGCGCACCACGATCGGCTGCAATAAACTTGCACAGCAGCGCTTCATCTGACAGCCAGCGATAGGGAGTGCCATAGGTTGCATTGAGTACAGGCGCAGTCAGCCGACGCGGCAGACCATCTGCCAATGCCAGTACCCATAGCTCCAACCCGTTGGCTTGCGTCAGCACGAACGCTAGCTGCTGACCATTGGGCGACCAGCGAAGATAGCTGATACGAGGGTCGTCGGGTAGGGCGATCATGTTGCTACTGCCGGACTGCAATGCTCTCAGCCGCATCCCGCGATAGGTACGGTGACGCGCTGGGGCACTGTTTTTGGGGTTAAGACGAAACCCAGCCACCGCGACTACAGGTTCTGCCAGTTCAGCGATCGTCGGTAGAGACGGTTGGGCAAGTTCGACCAACCATTGTTTGTCGGGCGAAATAAGAATATCTGGCGTTGATGGCGCATCTAGAATCTGGCTAATTGGCTCTGGTGGCGAAGCCCATTGCGGCACTGACTGAGGTATTGACTGAGGCGGCAACCACTGCGGCGATCGCGCTTCAGGGGGTAAGCCGCCCCTTGCCTCGTCTGGTCGTCCCAGAACGTATTGACCCGCCAAAGGAGATTCATCGCCATCAGGCTCAGCATTCGGAGAAGCAATCATAAAATCAGCAATAGTCCGTAAGGGCGGCAAATACGCTTATCCTAACGGCACTTGCTGGCAGTGCAACCCAAAGCGGGTTGCATCTTGCATCTTATATTGAGTCTTGAGCGTTCAGCAAAAAGCGGCTGGCTGATAGCTGAACGCTTAAGCCTTACAGCCCCAATAAATCATCCAGTTCACTTAATGCTTCGCAGCGAGCGGGTGGTGTGCGATCGGGCATCATGGTGAAGGCAGTCGTTGCAGGCATTGCGTCATGGGTTGCCCATTGCGGTGTGCGTCCGGTGCCATCCAGATACTCATCCGCATACTTACGAAAGACCGCTTCTACCGCAGCACGAGCATTCTTCAAGCCCCACTCAGAGGCAATGAGGCTGGCTTTTTCCAGCACATCCTGGCTCAGTCTTACTTTGTTGTCATACATAGCTGCGCTCCATTCACAACAGGAAATAAACCACGCACATTCGCGAATTGTGGGTCGGTCATCACTGCAAAGAGCTTGCGCCCTGCCAGCCGTTCCGAAATCAGGTGAGAGCTGCCGCCCGTAACGAGAAAGCGTGTAACCCGTGCCATATAGGGCGTGTACTGAGCCTTGATGGTCTGAAAAATGCCCTTAAACCAGGAGTCAAGGTGTTCTTCCAGCCAGGGTTGCCAGGTCAGCTCGGTATCGGCGTAGATGTGCCCTGTCCGAAAGCCATCCATAATCAGGCTGGGGTCGGCAGTCGTGCCAAGCGCATTGGTAAGCCGACGATCGAAGCTAATGGAAGTGGCTAACTCATAGGCACCACCACGATCCATCACGTTCTCGTCAATGACATCACCCTCAGCATCCACCAGGCGCGTTAGCCAGGTGCCGCCACCAATATCGACGACGATCGTGTAGCCAGTATCAGGAATCAGACCTAAGCGCTGAGCGTAGTGGTAAGCACCCATGCCTTCTCGCTCGACTTCAACCCGCTCGACGAGCACCCGATACTCCTGCCCATTCCGCTTGAACTCGTGCATACCCAGCAACTGCTGCCGAATCGCGTCTTCATTTTTAGCGGGTTCGGGAGTCGAGGCGTAAATATCGATCGCAAATTCGGTATTACCTTCCCAGGGTTCCATGCAGGCATAGAGATGCAGCCGCGAAAGTTCGACTTTATTCTCAATGACCGTCTGCTGCTGGCGACGGTATTTGTACGCCTGTGCGCCAAAGTGATACCGAGTGCCATCGGGTAGCTCAATCAACGGCGATGCTTCGGTGTAGCGTACAGCATCCCGACCTTGAGGAAGCTGAAACCGAACGGAACGAATGGCTTTTGGATGCGCTTCCCCATCCCAAAATTTGAGGTCGTAGTTGCCAGCATCTAGGGCAAGGATGCGGGTTTCAGTGGTGGCGGCGACGGGCTTTCTAACTTTTGTTTGTCGAGTGGCGGATGTCATGGGTTCCTCTCTATACTGAATCCGTAGCAGTGAGTCACGGTTTGTTCTCGTTTGTCCCCATTGGTATCTTTGTACTATACGACAAGCCAAAGTGAATAGCAACCCCTGACACGATTGCAGTTTGTAGCCAGTGCACATGATGTTGACTGGCGTTGGTGATCGTTCACTTTAGAGGCAATTTCCGGGTCACCACCATCCAATCGCGCATCGGCGATCGCGCCCGAAGCATAGCTTTAGGCGATCGCGGCAATGGTTTAAGCCGAGGCGTTATTGAGATGAAGCTTAACAGTCTTAGCAGTCAGCCTTCCCGATCACAAATCTGTAACCATGCAAAAAGCCCCTGCAAATGCAGGGGCTTTCTATCATTCAACGTTTGTTATGGAAGCAGAGACTTAGTAAGAAGCGCTCCGACGGGTCACAGCATAGTAGATGAACAGTGCGACGATCGCACCCAAAACTGCAACCAGGATGCCACCCAAGCTTAGTCCAGCTGAGGTTAACGCTATGGTGCCTGTGGTCAAGAAGCTAAAAAGACTACCACCGACGAAGGCTCCGACGATACCCAGCACCATAGTGCCAAGAATGCCGCCACCCTGATGCCCAGGAAACAGCGCTTTTGCGATCGCGCCTGCAATCAAACCTAAAACAATCCAAGCTAGGATATTCATGATGTTAACTCCAATTAAATAGTGTTCTGAAAAGCGCTCGTAATGCTCAGTGTTCTGAAAAGCGCTTTCGATGTATCTAAGTTAACAGGCGCACTCTCTAGCTTGTCCCTACCTCTAGCAAGAACTTGAATGAGGTAGAAGGAGGAGAAAAAGCGATAAGCGCTCTGTCCTACGGAGTAAAAAGAGTTAGGAAGGGGTGCTAGTTTCTCTTCAATAAGAAGAGAAAAGGGAGGTAGCTAGCACGTTATGTCTGCTAGGGATGGACAACATCGTTGCAGACATTAGCAATTAATGTTGGAGTTTGATGCTAAGACGCTTGACAGCGATATATCTATCGTTGGATTGAGGTGCAATTTGGTGAACAAAACCACGATTAGCCTAGTTATGACTCATCACACTTTAGTAAGAAAGGAGAGCAGCACTTGATTTATTCGCTTTGGTTTGTTGCCACTACAGCCGCTGGTCAAACTCCGACTGAGTTATGGCATTGGCAAGGTACGCCGATCATCATCGGTTGGTCACTGCTTATTCTCTTCTTGGCGGGGCGGACAATTAAGCTACCTCACGTCGGTACTGAAATGCCGTTGGGTCCCTTCGCACCAATTTTTAACCGACCCAGCGTTGCGACCTTTCTAGCCTCGATGAGCTTCGGTCATATCCTCGGTGTACTCACCATTTTTGGCTTAGCACCTTATCTCCAGTAAAGCAGTTGGACAGTGGGTTTTTAAGGGTTGGAGTGCTGACTTCGAGTCGGTGTCAGGAATGAGCCATTGGTCTCAACTGCAATCACTCGAAGCAGGCACCCACTTGACTCACTGACTGATGCAAATTTGGCTCCCTGGTCTTTCATCTAACCTTTGACAGCGGCAGCAAATAACCAATCTGCTGCACCAGATACGCGATCGGTGTACGCCAAACTGCTGAAGCTTCTGCCTGAGCTGTAGGCAGTGGTTTTTAATGAATGATGGACTCAAAGCCATGAGAAGTCAGGATCTCATCATTGAACGGGGGCGATCGCCCAACTCGCCTCTCAACTGTCTACCGAAACTGCAGGTATTTGCCACGACACCAACAGCGGGCCCATGTAGTACAGTTTTGCCGTTGCCATCTTTGAAGAAGCAGAGTAACCTGGCTTCCTCTCAAAATTCAGCACGTCATCCCCATCACCACACTCGAATACCCTACTCCCGCTAAACGTCCTACCCTTTCCGTCCTTCCTCTCAAAAACAACTTGACGCTGTTGAGCACCCATCATCCCTACTGGCGAGAAAGCTTGCGGGAGATGAAGGAACTGCGATCGAGCCTTTAATCGCCTCTGCTAGACTCTAGACTTCTAGCGGTCTAACGGCAAAACGCGGCGGCGGCAGACAACCTTGGCACTATCACCAGCGACTTTCAACCGTCCGCTGTCTCGACATTTTAGCTGTCAGGCCACTGAAAAGTCTTCTTTTACTGTGGTTTAAAGAGACGGATGCCTTCAATGATTAAAATTGCCGCCCATACTAAGATACTAATGCCAGTTGCTGCTGCTGCAATATCTTTAGTGACTCGGATGCGGTCATTCTGTTGAGGTTCAACAAAATCGCACAAGACTTCAATCGCACTGTTAAACAATTCAGCAATAAGCATTAGCCCCATTGCAAGTAGTATCAAGCTGACATCTACCCATTGGCGAAAAAGGAAAGCGCCGCCTAAAACGGGCACCGACAGGATTACCTTATAAGCAACACTAAAATCGGTGACTACCGCAACCTGGAGACCCGCCAGGATCACTTTTAGCTTTTGGATTGGGTGATAACCAGGTGAACGAAATTTGTTAGGCATGACTGATTAGTTTAAGGGGGGGCTGGGGCTGTATCGATCGCACAAACCGCTGCAACTGCCGACTTTCCAATTCCAAAACCCGTCGGGCAAAATCGGGGTCATGGTCAAGTAGGTCGTCAAAAGCATCGACTGAGATAGCTAAAATGCGTGTCTTTTCGCTGGCTGCAAGGATGGTATTTTCTGACGTACTGTGTGCCAAGACCTCTAGCTCATCCAGCGTTTGTCCAGGCTGAAGGTATTCAACTCGAACCTCCTCACCCAGACGATAGTGAATCTTGGCAGCACCTTCAATGAGCAGCAACAATTCCCGACAGGTATCGCCGGCTTCGGTGATCACGTCATCGCTAGAGTAGGCTCTCACTTCAGCCTGATGGGCAAGGGCAATCAGCGTCTCACTCTGCATCCGATGGAAGAAATCGCTATTAAATAAATAAACTAATTTCTCTAGCGTTGGGAATGCTGTGAGCGGCGGGCATGGAGTCGGTATAGACAAAAGCTGTTCGGCGACTTCCCGCACAATTTCCGAATGGGCAGCATACCGTTGAGTCTGAACGATCGCCTGACTGCGTTCGGCATCCAATTGGGCAATCATATAAAGGGCTGCCACTTGAATTAGCGGATTCTGATCCTGAAGCAGCGCTTCCAAATACCCTAGAATCTGTTGGGAAGAGAATTCCAGCGAACAGGAGACGGGGGTTTCTCCAGGTTGGGTCAGAAATTGCAGGATCTCTGGCGGGATGCGATCGCCCCAGTTCTCTTGGTCTAAAAGCTCCACTAAACTGGCAGGCGAAGACGCTTGCAAAGACTGTGCAAGACTTAAAGCCACCGGATCATCTTGGAGAATTACCAGTGTTTCTAGAACCGATCGCACAATCAGTTCTTTTTTGTGCTTTATATTTTCTCGCAGTAGCACTAACACTGGCTGATACTCACGCAGCATCGGTTGATTTAAGGCGCGATAACTATCAATTAATTCTGGCAATTGAGCTAGAAGAAACTCTGCCTTTTTGACGCTTCCTGCATTGGCAGAGAATCCACTTAGAATCCAATCTTCTTCTTGAGGTGTGATCGAATATTCGCGTTGCAAAGAGCGAATTGCGGCTGAATCTTGGGCTGATAATTGCTCCAAGTCCGTGCGATCCTTGATCGTCGATCGTAGATCATCGGACTGTTTGCTTTGCAGCAATATGAGCCGCTCTAAGGATTTGCGGTAACCGCTCAAGCGGATCTGATTTTCTAAACTACGTTGACGGTTGGGACTAAGTAATTCGGGATCTTCAATGCCCAATTCTTCTAACACGAAGCGGTGTTCATCATCGGTAATACTTAATTCTCGGCGCATTTGCTGTAAGACTTCCAAACTGCTGGAGTAGTTTACATAGCCTTCTTCTAATGCTTCTCGAACCACTCCTTTATGCCTGGTGGCGCTTTTCGCGGGTAAAACCGGGGAGAACTTTGGCTAAGACATAAACTTCATGAGTATTGAGATCACTGAGCATACGCCCGTCTAAAAACTGCGAAACATTGAGTTGCAATTTCTCCAATTGTTTGCGAAATCGACTGGCGAGATTTTCACGAGCATAAAAATCAGGACTCCGTCGCCAAGTTTTGTAGAGCCAGAGTGTACTGAGCGAGACCAGACCCAGGTCGTAGAGATATTGCACAGACCAGGGCAGGAGCTGAACCAGGGGACGCCCCCCCAAAAATAAAGAAGAAGTTGAAAATTCCAAAGGTACAAAGGGTAAAAATGCGATGTCGAATCGTCTCGATTGATAGTGTTGAATCCTGCCGACGATTGTAAGACTTAGCGCGTTTCTCGATCCACCGCCCGACCCAATAGCCGATCGCGGTACATCCACCCAGCACCAGAGGAACAGCAACCAGTTTGGGAATGTTGAGGGCTTGCCCAAAGAGATAGAGTCCGGGGTCAAACAGTGAAGCTAGCTGATCAGTTTGCCGAAGCCATGCCCCAGAAAAGTAATAGTTCCAGTTGCCTGCATACAAATAGTAATAACCAAAATAGCCCACCACTAAACCCACGTAGCCATACCGCAGAAATGAGGTTTCTGGCTTGTTGAGGCTGTCCCAATAGGTGCGTTCAGCGTCAATATCAATGCAAGGGTTTTGGCAGGCCACACAAGCGCTTTGTTCTTTCCCATCTGGCAAGACGGTACGGCACATGGATTGGGTAATCGTCTGATCACTCATGTGGGCTTTGCTACTCAATAAGCCCCCTGGCTCACTGTAGATGCTCTGAACGGGTGCCATCGGGCAAAAGTATTGACACCAGGACTTACCGCCGTAAAAATAACCGACAGCGATCGCTGCTGCAATGGTGAATAACAACCAACCTGCCAGCACCAGGCGATCGGCATTGAAAAATAAAATTCGCCCACACAATCCCACAAATAACCAGCTAAATTGCACATAGGGATAGTTTCGACCCAGCCATGAATCGGACTGAACTTTTGCTAATTCGTAGCGCACCTTGCCAGTCTTTGGGTTCTCCCGCTTGAATTGGCGTTGCCAGCCCAAGGCGCGAGGAATCTGAGATAAAAAAGAGAGAGGACAAATCCGCCGCCATAGCTCATGGCCAAAGACCAACAAAATAAAGATTGCACTTGGGACAATTGCTCCCCAGAAGAGGGTGGTTCCCAAGGGATAGGGTTGCTCAGATAAACATTTCCCTTGCACTTGCACACAGGTATCGGATAGCCGCAAGAGACTCCAGGGATGATTCGGCGCGGTTAATGCCGATGTCCAGGGATCATAAAAGAGGGAGCCGATCACCAGGAGCCATGCGATCGTTACTATCCAGCGAACCCAGTGCATTCTAGGCTCGGTCAGTTGGGCAAACATAGGCGAACTTTTTATTCAGTGTTTACCATTGTGTGCCGAAGACTGCTAGGTTTCGCCATTGACTTTCTATGAGCTAGTCATCAAAGTTTCTCAATAGTCTATGGAACGCGCCGAACCTGGAAGCCCAGCAAACAATCTCGCGACTAACGTCTCAACCTAAAGACGAAGCCAGCTAACGTCACAGTTGAGCGGCAGTCCAAGACCATGATTCGTCACCAATTGCCTTCTTCTGTCCGCTCCAACGCCGTGTTAGCTAAGTAACGCAACGATCGCCCGTAAAACCAGGACTTGCAGGATTTTATTTTGCACAAAGCTTCCAGAGATTCTTCCAACCTAGTCTAGGGAATACGAGTACTTGCAGCACCTGCCAACTGTTTTGCTGCTTCAATTTCTGCGATTCCCCGTTTGACAAAGGGAATCTCAATCTTGACGGCATAGTCATTTTTCACAAAGGCAATGTAGCTGTCGTCAAACATGTCCCCCTCAACCGGAACCCAAATAGCTCCCTGCCCGACTCCAGAAACAGCGATTGTTTTTGTTTTCACCGTTTTAGGTGTCGTTGCATAGGTTGGGTCGTCAAGTTTAATAAAATTCAACTTATACGCTTCAAACCGTGCAGCAGAGTCAATCTCAACAAACATACTTGCAGAACGATAGCTCAATCCCTCATGTAACTCTAGGCGATAAACACATTTTGCTTGTTTATAAGCAGCAGGCTTTTCTGCTTCAAAACTTGATGCTCGAATTTGCTCGGCAGCGACACCAAGGGTACGTTCAATCTCGGTTTGAGTGACTAACGAGCAAGCATCAATAGCGCTTTCCTCAGCAGAATAGAATGTACATCCTCCACTCCCTATCACCAAACACAAAATAAGACATCTAGTAACATTGGAGAACATAAGTTTTTCTTTTTAGTTTGATGGGTTGACCTGATTTCACTCAGCACTAAGCCCTCAGCACTCTCAATGTTCACTGATCATCAGAGGACATCTTTGCTTATAACTTCCTGTCCTCATTCACTCATTCCGAATATTTAGGATCGCCGTGTATCTTGTTGCCCCGCCCAAACAAAATTGACTGACTATGGGCTATCTTCACGGGATGAGATAACTTCGGCTACTTCTTGAAAGGCATAGTTCGCCACCAGCTAACTATTAATAGACTGAAACTTTCCGCATAAGATCCCACATTGGGTGGATAGGCAGAATGATTCGGCATAACACTCCAAACTTAGCGTTTCGGTAGAATCTTTCCGCACCATATCCGGCTGACGGTGGCTAGACAGAATGCTTCCGCATGTTTCTAGATTTCTGTGCAATGAGCAGTCTGCACTAAACGATCGCAGTATGTGCAACAGTGCTGACAGAGCAGGAGACGATCGCACCGATGGTCGGCAATTGTAAAACCCTAAACAACTGGTACTGAGTAAGCAATAATCAGGTAGAGCCTTTTGTGTAGGAGCGCGATCGCCATGACTAAATTACTTGAGCGAATCACCGTTAATCCTAAGCAGTTTGGTGGTCGTCCGTGCATCCGAGGCATGAGGATTCGGCTAACAGACGCGCTGGATCTGTTTGCGTCTGGACTCAGTGCCGAACAAATTTGGGAGGAAAGCCCCGATCTTGAGATGGATGATCTTAAAGCGTCGCTTGCAATCGGGCGAGTCACTAGTAGAGATTAGCGAACACTAAAGTATGGGTAGCGATCGCCAAAAAACTTACACCATTGCTGCCTACATTACGGCATATGAAGATGCGATCGCCCTCAATGCTTGCGTGACAGCTCTCCGATCGCAGTCTTACCGCATCCAACACATTCTGATTGTTGACAATTCAGCCGAACCGTTGAAGCTTTTGGAAGAAAATCAAGCGGACGATCGCCTTTTGGTCTGGCATCATCCTGAAAATATTGGCATTGCGGGAGGCATGGCACTGGCGATGCAGTGGGCAAGGCAGCACCAGTACAACTTTTTGTGGACATTTGACCAGGACAGTGCCCCGGCTTCTGATTGTCTGGAGCACTTGCTAGCAGCGTATGCGAAGCTGGCAACAGAAGTGTACGCGATCGGCATGATGGCTCCGACCGCGATCGATGCTCGTACAGGGCAAACTGTAAAGTCAAGTCTATTTCTGGGCGATCGCTTTCGTGGCTTTCTGCCAGTCAACTCCACCATGCCCTATGAATGCGATGCGCCAATCACCTCTGGCGCGCTGGTGTCGTTAAAAACGGTCGATCGTGTGGCACCACCCGACGAAGGGCTGTTTATTGATGGGATTGATCTAGATTATGGGCTGCGGTTACGGCAGGCAGGCTTTCATAATGTCATGGTTCCTGATGCGGCAATGTATCATCGGTTTGGAGTGCCGTTTCAGCTTGAGATATTGGGTCGAAAAAAAGTGTTTCAGCTTTATTCGCCGCTGCGCTACTACTACATTTGTCGCAATCATACCTATCTTGAATTACGGCATTCGCAAGGATGGTATCGGTTAACGTGTTGTCTACGACGCATAAAATTCTTGCTGCTAACACTGCTCAAAATTTTGGCGTTTGATGCGGATCCCAAAGGGCAAAAAGCGATCGCGTGCGTCATCGGCACCTATCATGGCTTCTTAGGAAAGCTGGGCAAAATCTGGTAGAAAAATGTGCATATGAGTGACGATCGCTCCGTCCTAGCTTCCATTATTTTAGTCAACTACAACGGTGCAGAAGTAGTGCTGGACTGTTTGCGATCGCTCTTGCAATTTCTCCACCCCGTTCCGCACGAAGTGATTGTTGTCGATAATGCGTCTACTGATGGTAGTGCAACTTTAATTAGCGAGAACTTCCCAACTGTACAACTCCTTAAGCAAGTAGAAAATCGGGGGTTTGGGGCAGGGAATAATGTGGGAGCGAAACAAGCAAAAGGAGAGTTTCTCTTTTTCTTGAATACAGATACATTGCTTACCAGTAACGTGTTGCCTCCTTTAGTAAGGTTAATGAAAGAACGTCCAGAGGTTGGTATTATTGGTACAAAATTATTGAATGTAGACGGTAGCTTGCAGTTGTCGATCGCCTCAGAAATTAGCATTGCTGGAGAATACAAAACGCTCAAACAGCTTAAGCAAGCTAGCACCGCGAAACACCGAGAAACTATCGAACGGAAATTTGCCCAGGTTCAGACCGTTGATATTGTGATTGGTGCCGCGTTTTTCATGCGTAAATCATTGTTTGAAGCGCTCGGTGGGTTCGACGAAACCTTTTTTATGTACTTTGAGGAGTCTGATCTCTGTCAGCGATCGCGCGATCGTGGCTGGCAAGTGCTTTACACCCCTGATGTCGCAATCATCCATCTAGGCGGTTACTCTGTAGGTAAAGTCTCTGATCGGATGCGATTGGAATATCGCCGGAGCCAGCTTTATTATTATCGAAAGCATCGTCCTGTTTGGGAACAGCTTTTACTCAGGCTCTACTTAATGATTAAGTTTACGATCGCTGCTTTAAAGACGTTCAGCCCAATTAATCTAAGAATCCTGCGCTTCCTTCTAAATATCGATCATGCTCCAACACCGTCAAAGCGGACTCACGCTGTTAAAAAGCTCTAGCAATCGTTTGCCCTTATGACAATCTTGGTGAATCTGTCTCCCGTTTTGCCACAACCAACGGGCATTTCTACGTACAGTCTTAACATCGTTAAAGAGTTGCGATCGCTCAAGCCTGAAATCGTCAGTTCGTTTGAAATTGAGGGCTATCCCTGGCATCGATCGCCCCCTGATTTAACGGCTGCTTATGGTTTAAAAGGTCACTTAAAGCGGTTGTTCTGGACACAGTTTCAGCTTCCTAAGTTCTACCAAAAGCTAAACTCAACGCTACTATTCTCGGTCTTGCCAGAAGCACCGCTATGGTCAAATTGTCGTTCCGTCATCATGATGCATGATCTCATTCCACTGCACTTTCCCAAGCACTTTTCTCCAGCCACTCTTTATAATCGACACTATATTCCTCAAGTCTTGAAACAAGCCGCGCATATTATCTGCAATTCCAACGCCACGGCTCAGGATCTTGTGCAGTTTTGTGGCATTCCAACGAGCCAAATTACGTCCATTCCCCTGGCGTATGATGCTCAACACTTTCAGTTTTTAGACTTGCTCACGCAGAACTATTTTCTCTATCTGGGTCGTTTTGCACCGTATAAAAATGTTCAACGCGCGATAGCTGCGTTTGCTCAGTTGCCCAATTATGATGACTATGAATTTTGGCTGGCTGGTCCGCCCGATCTACGTCAGTTGCCACTCTTGCAAGCGCAAATTGGAGCCTTGAAGTTAACCAGGCAAATCAAGTTTTTAGATTACGTCGCTTATGATGAACTGCCGAGGTTGTTGAATCAGGCGATCGGACTGGTGTTTCCGAGCCTATGGGAAGGGTTTGGCTTGCCAGCGCTGGAAGCAATGGCGTGTGGCACACCTGTTATCACATCAAACCTGTCATCCTTGCCCGAAGTGACGGGTGATGCTGCCCTTTTGATCGATCCGTATGATGTGGGTGCGATCGCTCATGCTATGCATGATCTGGCAACCGATGTGAGTTTACGCGCTCAACTCCGCGCCGCTAGCCTTGCCCGAGCCAGCCAGTTCAGTTGGGCAAAGACCGGACACGCAACGGCTGAAGTGTTGCAGCGTTTTAGCTAGGTTGGTACACAGAATGCACGCAGATTCAAGGGATGGACGCAGGTATGGGTTATGAAGTGCAGAGGGCGATCGTCGCACGGGTTCGCTCACGCTGGTATTTAGCCGCAGTCGGTTGTTTGCTCCTGTTGCTGGTGGGCTGTAACTTACTGCTCAAACCGCCTGCTACCACCAGCGTTCACTTGGCGTTGGGCAACCCCAGCAATGCCACAGCCAGCCCTCTTAGCCCAGACAACTACCTGATGGTCAAGCCGGAGTATGCGTTGTCTTACAACAGCAGCAAGCGCATTCCCAATTGGGTCAGTTGGCAGTTGAATGAGTCCTGGTTGGGCACTGTGCGCCGCAGCAACGATTTTCGCCCGGATGATCAGTTGCCAGCAGCATGGTATCGAGTGCTGCCCACAGATTATAACGGGATCGGCTTCGATCGCGGTCATCTCGCTCCTTCGGGCGATCGTACCAATACTTCAGATGCGAACTCTGCTACCTTTTTGATGACCAATATTCTGCCCCAGTCGAAAGCGAACAACCAGGGGCCGTGGCAACAGTTGGAAAGCGACTGCCGTAGTTGGGTGCGACAGGGCAAGGAGTTGTATATCGTGGCTGGTAGCGATGGCAAGAAACGAGTGCTGGCTAAAGGCGGCATTGTAGTGCCAACCCATACCTGGAAAGTGATTGTCGTGCTCGATCGCCCTGGTGCCGATAGCCGAGCGATTAACGAGCAAACCCGAGTGATTGCGGTAAGGATGCCCAATCTGGAGGGCATTCGAGAAACCGACTGGCAGACGTACCGTGTGTCGGTCGATGCGATCGAAGCGGCAACCGGATACGACTTTCTGACTACTGTGCCAGTGGATGTACAAACGGTGTTGGAACGTCGAGTGGATACCCAGTAAAAGCGCTCTGTCCTCAAAGCACTTCAGAAGCCACTGCTTTGAAGCTGGCTCAACAACCGAGCAACTTCAGACAAATTTTTGTCGCCGGGGCTGTATTCCACACCGCTAGAAAGGTCAACGCCGTGCGGTTTAGTTTCCTGTAGCGCCTCCAGCACATTGTCGGGTGTCAGCCCGCCTGCCAGAAACCAGGGACAAGACGGCTCAAATTGCTGAAGCGATCGCCAGTCCAATGTTTTGCCAGTGCCACCGGGCAAGCTGGGATCATAAGCATCCAGCAGCAGCGTGTTGACCCAGGCAGTATAAGCATTAACCTGGCTCAGATCTGACTCAGAACGAATGCGTAGGGCTTTGATCATTTCAACGTTGGGAAGCTGTTGCCGAAGTCGATCGCAAAACTCAGGCGTTTCGGAGCCATGAAGCTGTACGCCGCTCAGATTGCCGATCGCCACCGTTTCACCAATTACTTCCAGGCTGGCGTTGACAAACACACCGATGCGATCGCACAGCGGTTCCTTGGTCGCCCGATCGCAAGGAAGGGTGGAGACAATAGCGGCAATCTGCGCTGGAGAGACATAGCGAGGCGATGACTGGGCACAGATGAACCCCAGGGCAGTCGCGCCAAGTTGGGCGATCGCCTGTCCCTGCTCTGGTTTAGTGATCCCGCAAATTTTGACTCGTAAGCCCATTACTTGTATCGAAAGATGACACGTCGTTAACTCTTGAAACAAAATCAGCCTTTTTAGAAGTTCGCTCCTGAGAGCTTTTTATAATCCTTCTTGTTTATAAGCGTATCAATTTTTAGGAGGCAAAATGTTTTACACGCCTTTAGCGACTACTGTTGCACGAACCATTGAATGGTCGCCCAACGTTGCCATTGTCATGATTGCGGCAAACCTGCTGGCGATCGCGATCGGTCGTTTTGCCATTCAACGGCGGGGTGTCGGTCCTGCGCTGCCCATCAAAGCACCCGGACTCTTTGAAGGGTTTGGCGTACCAGAATTGTTGGCAACAACCAGCTTTGGGCACATCATAGGCGCTGGCTTGATCCTGGGGTTGAGTAACGCTGGCATTCTCTAACAACCTGGCGACTGCCGTTCTCTTACTTCGGAAAGGGGCAATCAAGTCCTTAAGATTGCTACCTTGAAAAGTAGACCTGACAGCCTGAGTAGTATGGCGATCGCTGTGCTACCCAGGCTGTTGTATTTCGCGCCTGATGGTTGCTATCGCCATGTATGCTACATCCCCGCTTTTGGCTATGAGTGCCCCTGTCTTCACAACGCTGTTTACAGGCTTGCTGCTTGCGTTTGCGGTGCAACTGTTATTGACAACCTTTGGGGTGGCGGCTGGCGTGACCGCGATCGGCTATCTGCCAGGTACTCAGGCTGACGACGAGCCGCAAGAAACGACCAGTGGTGGGACAGCAGGCAAGCTAGGGTTTGCCATTGGGGCGGGCACACTCTTGACTGTCAACGTTGTTTTACTTATCGCGTGCTTTCTAGCCGTAAAACTAAGCCTTGTTAGCAACCCCACCCTGGGAGCCGTGCTCGGTGTCGTCATCTGGTCGGGCTATTTTTTGAGCGTGCTTTGGCTGAGTACAAAAGCTGCCGGCTCACTGCTGGGGACGTTGGTTGGCGCGATTAGTGGGGGTGTTCAAACGTTAGTGGCAACGATCGCGACGGCACTAACGCGAAAAGAAAAAACAGCCGACGCGCTACCAGCCACGTTGACCAAGCGCATGGCGGCGACCGAAACCAGTCTAGCGACCCTACAAGATCAGGTAGAAGCAACCGATCGCAACCTTGAAACCACGCTGCGAGACTATGTGCAGACCATCCAACCGCCTAAGCCTGATTTGCAAAGCATTCGGCAGGTCGTAGCCAGTGTGCTGGCAGATTCGGGCGTATCTTCCGTGGCAAAAGGGCTGGATCGTATCGATCGCCAAACATTGGTAGAGCTAGTCAGTAGCCGCTCTGATTTTTCCACCCGTGATGTAAACGAAGTGGTGGATCAGCTTGAAGGCGTATGGCAAGAGGTGATGGGTGCCCCTGACGCGATCGCTGACCTCACCACCTTTTTCCAAACTGCCAACCCAGAACAACTGACACCAGAAGCGGTTAACGATCGCCTCCAGCATCTTCTCGCTGCTCAACCCTCAGCAACAGACGCTCAGCCAGCGGCAGTTGATCGACCGTCGGCAATCACGAATGCCGCACTGGAACCGCAGCAATTGATCAAGCGCTTGGCGAAGGTTGTGCGCGATCGTGTAGACCTGTCAGATCTGGATGTGGGCAGTCTTTTACAGCAGTTCCAGTCGTTCACACAGTCGTCCAGTTCAACAGAAACCGCTGATCAGGCAGCGTTCCACAACACGATTAAAGCCGATGTTGAAGATTACCTGCTCCATGCTTACTCCTGGAATCTGACGCGCAAAACAGTGCAAGCAGAATTCCAGGATGTCATTTACGACCCAGAAGCAAATCCCGCCGCCGTGCAGCAGCAGCTTTCGACCCTCGATCGAGACTTTTTTGTGTCGCTGTTAGAACAACGGGACGATCTGTCGTCCAAAAAGGTAGAGAAAATTGTCGATCGCTTAGAGGAAACCCAGCAAGCCGTGTTGCAAACGCTGGAGACTGCTATTGCCGAAGCCCCGTTACAAGCCTTTGGTCGGCAGGTTGTGACGGCTCTTCAGATAGCCTCCGAAGCCGATCTAAAGCCATCCCACCTACAGGAAAAACTGCGGGCACTGCTCCACCAGTCTGGTGTTGCGGTCGATCGCTGGAGCGCTTACCTGCATTATCTCAACCGCGATCGCCTGGAAGCACTGCTGACTGAACCGCAAGCCTGGAGCGAAAAGGCGTTAGACGGGTTAATCACGACGCTAGAAACCAGTGTCGATCGCTTGCTGGCAGAGGTGCAAGCGCATCAAGCCGCCGCCGAAACAGAGGCAGCCGCACTCTGGCAAGCTCTGGGCGCTTATGTGAGCGATCGCACCGAGAAGCTAACGGCTCGTGACCTCCAGCGTCAGCTTAAACACCTGACAAAAGCCACTGCGGTTGACTTTTCTGACTTGCAAGGCTACCTACCATCGTTCGATCACACGACGGCTGAAGAGTGGTTAAGCGCTCATCCAGACTTGACTAAAAAGCAGCGGCAGCGAGTACTTTCGCAGCTAGAAAAAGCCTGGAGCCGTCTGCATGAAGTACCTGAAATTGCGGCTGACAAAGTACCTGATGGTAGCCAGGTTCTCACCTTACTGCAAGACTACCTACAGAACCTTGACCGCTCCACGTTCAATGCGTCCGACCTGCCTCAAGCGTTGCTTGGCTACGTGAAGCAGCACCATGCAGACGTGGATTGGCTCAGTCAGATCGGTTCCTTGGATTGGCAAGCCCTGCTTGAGTACGTGCAGCAGCGATCGGATCTGACAGAGGAACAACGACAGCAACTATTACGTCAGGTGCAGCGATCGCTTTACACCATCGGCAAATTACCGCGTCGCGTCGCACTCCGCAGCAAGCGGCAAGCACAAAGCTGGCAAGACCATTTGACCGATTATCTACGCTATGCCGAACCGGATGATCTCAGCCCCGATCGCCTGCCCCACTCGATGCAACGCCTGTTAGATCGCGTTCAGACGGTTTCTGAAGCCTCCCCAGATTGGCAGCAGCTAACCAATCTCAGCCGCGATCGTCTGGTGACACTACTCTCCGAGCGAGGCGACATCGCTCACGACGACATGAGCCAGATTGTAGAGACAGTAGAAACAACGGTGCAAGGAGCGATTGTGCAAGCCCAAACCCTACAGCACCAGGCTCAGGCTACCATCGCTAAGACGCTTGATCAGTTGCGTCACTCGATCACCTCCCTGCCGCTCCCTGACCTGGACTACGATCGCATCAAGCAAGAGGTGCAGCACGTTTTGGTTGATCCGCGTGCAGGGCTAGAAAGCCTGAGCAGTTCTCTGGGCGATGCGCTGCGCGACCAGTTGAGCACGCTGAATCGCGATACACTGGCTGCCCTGATCAGCACTCGTGACGACCTTTCTGCAACCTTCACCGAACAAATTGTCGATCGCCTGGATGCTGCCCGACGGGGAGCGATCGACCAGATCGAAACCGTCCAACAAGCCGCGACCCGTCGCCTCGAAGAGCTGAAGCAACAGGCGCAGCACCAGGCAAACGAAACCCGCAAAGCCGTCGCGATCGCTGCCTGGTGGCTCTTTGTCACGGCATTGTCGTCTGCGTTGACATCCGCGATCGCAGGTGCCTTAGCAGTTGGTGGCAGAGAGTGGATCGCGCAGATGCTAGGAGCGCTAGGGGCGTAAGGCGGATGGGACGAAGTTTTGAGTTTCAAGTTTTGAGTTTTGAATGCCAAGTCTTACTACTAGTAAAAGCCTGCTTCTACCAACGAACCCCTAGCGATAAGCTATAGCAGTCGAAGCGAATGTTAGGACAAACTTAAACCTTAAAACGTCCTTTGAGTAAAGACTTCTATTCATCCCTTATCCTACCGCCGAGCGGAAGCAAGCTACATCCTTTATCCTTTTGCCGTATCATTACTGACCTACTGGTTCGGTGGTGGTGGCGCAGTCCACTGAAGTAGCATTAATGACTGGCTGTTCCGCTTCTCCCTGCTGGGGTGTTTTTGACTCACACAAAACGGTCGCGACCCTTGCGTCACCAGTGCTGCTTTGAGCGATCGCCGCCACGCCCACATAGGGTCGCAAACTGACATTCAATGACTCAGCATCGTGAACAGCATATTGGCTATCGTCATCCAGATGGATGGAGTAGCTGTAGTTGAGGCTGTTGGGAACCGCAACGCCCAACTGTGTCATACTATCGGCAAATTGGGCACGCTCCAGCATGTAGCTCTGCTGAGCACGGTTAAGCGTACCGAGATACATCTTTGCTTCAACCTGCTTTGCTTTGCTTGCCTGATTGAGAAACGATGGCAGAGCGATCGCGGTCAAAATACCACCAATGACTAGCACAATCATCAGCTCAATTAGAGTAAAGCCCTCATCCTGCTGATCCTTGCTTTGCAGTAGCCAAGCCCCTTGACTCGTCTTCACAGAAATCACTCCTGGCGAATCTCCGATCAGACTGTCGCGACCCGTCTTTAATCGTCTTCGCAACCCGTGGAAGCGTCTAAACGGTTCTACCTTCAGTTGCAAAAAGCGATCGGCAGGGCAGCGACAGCCAGACCTCTCAATTCTTTATACGAAGCAAACTACCCAGAACAGGATACTTTTGCTAGTGGTCAGCAAAAGTACGGAGATAACGCAGTATTGTTGCAAATCCTGCTTGCTAGGTAGGAAGGGTGACGAGCATCAAACCTTTAGCCTTTAGCCTCCTCACCAACATGCCCATTGGACGCGGGTTTAGACTGGTTTAACGACTGACATTGGGCGATCGCGGCGTTGTGAGCTTCGAGATACTCTTTGCCGCCCAGCATCACATCGCCATAGTATTCGTAGGGAGCCTTACCGTAGATTGGTAGTGGATCGTCGTCAGGATAGTCTTCCTTCGCTTCTTCGATCGCGGCTTTCAATTGTTTCACCGTGAGTCGCTGAGCGGGAAAGTAATGGAGTGCGGTCGCGGGGCGATTGAAGTGCGGCAGCGACGGGTCAACGATGCAATCCTCCAGTTCTAGCCAACTGTGTTCGATCGGCTTATGTGGCTGTCCTGCCAGGGCTACAAAGCCCTGTACGTAGATCGCGCCTTTTGTTGCCAGTGCCGCACGGTAGGCATTGTCAAACGGTGCTTTGGCTTTGCTTTTGATGCTACTAGACAGCGCGATCGACTGCTCTGCATCCAACGGTTTGTTCATGACGATCGTCCAGAGTCAACTGCTCTAAACAATAGCGCTTCCGTTGCAATGCCGTCGAATCGTCACCATATCTGCTTCCGCGGGCGCTGTAACCCTTGCTATGGCAGTCGAAGCGAACGTGAGAACAGACAGGAACCTTGAAACTTTCTTTGAGCAAAGGCTTCGATTCCTCCCTCAGCCTTTATCCTTCATCCTTTTGCTATAGCACTGTGCTGTCGCCTACTCCACATTGCTCATCCACATGTGTCCACCTCAACATCTGTCACAAGGGGTGTAGCAAAGATAGGCTGATAGCGTAATTATGAATGTGTGAGGAGTACGAATCGAATACAGAAAGCCCCTGAAGTCGAAACACGGCAAGACGTTCAGGGGCTTTTTGCTGTTTGCCTCAAGCAATAATGTTGCGAAAGATTACCACAAGGAAGAAATCTGTGGTACATTCATAGGTGTGTGAGGAGTACGAATCGAATACAGAAAGCCCCTGAAGTCGAAACACGGCAAGACGCTCAGGGGCTTTTTGCTGTTTGTCCAAAGCTTCTGGACAAACAACAGGCTTTGAGCAAAGCGTGATGATCTTCTAAACTAAGTTCATATACTGATGAGCAAGGTTCAATGCGCGATCCAAACGAGAACGTTGTCAAAATTGAGCCCGGAACGCTACTAGCGATCGTGGCTGCGCTGATTCTTATACCGCTGCTGATAACGGGATTTCTCTCGCAGTAAGATCCCTGCATCAGCCATCAGTTAAAGCACTGATTTGAAGCCTTTGTCGAACGCCTTCGCCTGAACCTATCTCTAGAGCCGTGACTACTTACTTCCGCCCCGCCATTGATGCGATGACTGGCTACGTGCCAGGTGAGCAGCCAAAATCTGACACACCCATCATTAAGCTGAATACGAACGAAAATCCTTATCCGCCCTCACCAGCGGCGATCGCAGCACTGCAAACGCTGAAGGCTGAAGCGCTGCGACGGTATCCCGATCCCTATGCCAATGAGTTTCGGCAGGCAATCAGTGACGCGCTTGGCGTGCCGATGGACTGGATTATCGTAGGCAACGGCAGCGACGATATCTTGAATATCATCATTCGTGCGTGTGCTGAAATCGATCGCAAAGTGGTTTATCCGGTGCCGACTTATGTGCTGTATCGCACCTTAACCGCCATGCAGCCAGCGGACACGATCGAGATTCCCTATGGAGACGACTATCGCTTGCCGATCGCGGAACTCATTGCTGCGAATGGTGCCGTTACCTTCATTGCGTCGCCCAACAGTCCCTCTGGTCATGTCGTGCCGATCGCTGAACTACGCCAACTGGCAGCAGGCTTGTCCGGTGTTCTAGTGGTGGATGAGGCATACGTTGACTTTGCCGAAGAAACTGCCTTGCCGCTGGTACAGGAATTTGATCACGTCATCGTCACGCGCACGCTATCCAAAGGGTATTCACTGGCGGGACTGCGCCTCGGTTTTGGCATTGCTAATCCAACATTGCTAAGTGGTTTGTTCAAGGTCAAAGACAGCTACAACATTGATGCGATCGCGGGGCTGGTGGGTGCTGCTGCGATGCGTGATCAAGCGTACAAAAATCAGTGTGCTGCCAAAGTCAAAACCTCGCGGGCAGCGCTGGCGATCGCGCTGAAGCAGTTGGGCTTCCACCTGTGGGATTCGCAAGCTAACTTTTTACTGGCACAACCGCCCCAAAGCAATGCTGAACAAATCTATTTAGCACTGAAAGAGCGTGGCATTTTAGTGCGTTACTTCCATCAAGCTGGTTTAAGCGACAAGTTGCGGATTACCGTTGGTACAGAGGAGCAAAACCAGGTGTTGCTGGAAGCGCTGATCCATTTGGTGTAGCAAACCGTTGACGCACATTCAACCCGATTCTGTGCCGTCGTCTTGATTAGCCGTCGTCTCCTCGTTCTCTGCCATCGATTCTTGCACAAAGATTCTCGCAAGACGATCGTACATACCTGCGCCGATGTATTGCGGGTACTTGTGTAAGCGACTGTAGACCCATACCAGATCGTCAAACAGAAAGATGCGAATGTCTTCAGTCAGATTTTTGCATTCCGGTATCAGCGCTTTGGCTGCGTTGAGGGCATCCGTCCAGCGATCGAAGGTCTGCGAAAATCTTGGCGTGACAACTTTGAACATAGAGCGGGAGTCGGGAGTGGGGAATAGGGAGTTGGGGGTTAGAAAGCAGGAGTCAGCGAGACAAGGGCTAGAACGATGGGTTTCAAATTAAGTCGCGTACTTCTCTTAGAGACGTTTTTGTAAACGGTTGTGTTTTGACCAAGCGTGTAGACAATAGTGCTTGCAGACTACAATTCTAGAGAGTGAACGTGTGTAAAGGTAAGAAAAATGCCAACGATCGCGGTGGTGGACTACGACATGGGCAACTTGCATTCTGCCTGTAAGGGGCTAGAAAAAGCAGGCGCTACTCCCATCATTACCGATTCTCCTGCTGCTCTGGATCAGGCAGAGGCGATCGTGCTGCCCGGTGTTGGCGCATTTGACCCAGCCGTGCAACATCTGCGCTCACGCCAGTTAGAAGCGCCGATCAAACGGGCGATCGCGAGCGGTAAACCGTTCTTAGGCATTTGCTTAGGGCTACAAATTTTGTTTGAATCGAGCGAAGAAGGTCAAGAACCTGGCTTGGGGATCGTTGCAGGCACCGTCAAACGCTTTCGCCATGAACCCGGCATCACCATTCCGCACATGGGTTGGAATCAGCTAGAACTCACGCAGGCGCATTCTCCACTCTGGCAAAAGCTTCCTGTTGATCCGTGGGTCTATTTTGTGCATTCGTACTATGTTGCTCCAGGTGATGCAACTGTGCGGGCAGCGACAATTACCCACGGTAGCCAAACAGTAACCGCAGCAATCGCTCAAAATAATCTCATGGCAGTTCAATTTCATCCTGAAAAATCATCGACCGCAGGGCTACAAATTCTGGCAAATTTCGTTAATTTGGTACAGGCAAAGCAGGTTGTGGCAGCATCCTAATGAGCTTGAGAATTTATGGCAATCGACAACTGAAGACTTTACCTGGATCAGAGACGCGACCCACTCTAGCGATGGTACGATCGGCGTTGTTCAACATCTGGCAAGGCACGATCGTGGACTGTCGTTGGCTCGATTTGTGTGCAGGCAGTGGGGCAATGGGTGCAGAAGCACTTTGTCGCGGTGCAGCAGTGGTGGTGGGGATTGAGCAGTCCACGCGTGCTTGCGCTATCATTCGGCAAAACTGGCAGCAAGTGGCGACTGACCCGCAAACATTTCAAGTATTACGGGGCGATGTCAGGCAGCGCATTAAGTCATTAGAGGGTCAGCAGTTTGATCGTATTTACTTTGATCCGCCTTACCACAGTGATTTGTATGAGCCGATTATGGCGTCGATCGCGCACCTTCAATTACTGGCACCAAACGGTGAATTAGCAGTAGAACATAGTCCTTATCGCTTTAACGTTCTCATACCTTCAGCGCTAGAAATATGTCGTGAAAAAGCGTATGGCAATACAGCACTAACCTTTTATCAAACGATCGGTTAACACTGCCATCGCTTGATAAGCAATTTACTGATTTGGGATTGATTCGCGCATGGTTCGATCCTCTTTAGCTTTGACCAGTAAGCCGTGTTTTGGTGCAAAAATCATTGCCGCCACAAAGATCAATGTTTGCAGTACAACAATGCAGCCACCTGTCGCACCGTCAATGTAATAGCTGATGTAGGTGCCCATAACGCTAGAAAATACGCCAGAAGCCATAGCAATCAGCATCATTCGATCGAAGCGATCGCTCAACAAATACGCTGTTGCACCTGGCGTTACCAGCATGGCAACCACTAAAATAATGCCAACAGTCTGAAGTCCGGCAACGGCAGTCAGCGACAGTAACGATAGCAAAACGTAGTAGAGAAATGTCGTATTCAGACCGATCGATCGAGCATGAGTTGCATCAAAGCAAAACAAGACTAAATCTTTGCGTAAAAGCGCCAGCGTGACTAACGTAATGATACTAATAATTACCGTTTGAATAATATCGGCGTTTGAAATGCCTAGAACGTTGCCAAAGAGAATATGAGTCAAATCAATGGAACTTCTGACCTTAGAAATTAACACTAAACCAAAGGCAAAAAAGCCGGTAAAGACTAATCCAATCACCGTATCTTCTTTGATGCGCGTTTTTGCCTTGATGAATCCGATCGCAATGACCGAACCAACGCCAAACACAAAGGCACCAACCGCAAGGGGAAGGTTCAACAGATAGGCAATAACAACTCCCGGCATAACAGCATGGGAAACGGCATCCCCCATCAAAGCCCATCCCTTTAACGTCATATAACAGGACAGCGCTGAACAGACAATTCCCACTAGGGCACTCACCCAAATCGCCCGTACCATAAACTCGTTCTGCAACGGTGCCGTAAACCACTGAATCAAATCCATGACTGTCCCTCCTGCTTACCTTGACCTAACTGGCTTTGTGACGCAGACAAATCAACGACTGAACCGCCAAAGGTGCGGGAAAGATTTTCTGTCGTAAACACATCTGAAGTCTCGCCGTACGCCAGAATCGTGCGATTAATCAACACAACTTGATCGCAAAAGGTCGTAACAGAGGCTAAATCATGGGTGGAAATGAGAATGGTATAACCTACTTGGCGCATTTCCATCAGCAGGCTAATCATCATCTTCTCGGTTTTGATATCAACACCAGCAAAGGGCTCATCCAGAAGTAACACTGTTGCCCGTTGCGCTAAAGCTCGTGCAAAGAAGGTACGTTTTTTTTGTCCACCCGATAGCTCTCCAATCTGGCGATCGCGCATCTGCCACATTTCGACTCGCTCCAAACTCTCTTGCACGGTCTGTTGGTCGAGCGATCGAGGCATACGCAAAAAATTCATGTAGCCATAGCGCCCCATCATTACTACATCGTAAACACTCACCGGAAAATCCCAGTCCACCTCTTCCGCTTGGGGCACATAAGCAACCAGATTTTGTTTCTGTGCATGACGAATGGGCAAACCATTGATCAATACCCTCCCACTAACAGGTTTTACAAACCCCATCGCCGCCTTAAATAAAGTAGACTTACCTGCACCATTCATGCCCACCAAGCCACAAATAGTGCCCGCTTTAAGTTGCAGCGAAGCGCTATGTAACGCCACTTTGCCATGATAGGCAACCGTTACATTTTCAAGATCAATGCTGTTTGCATCCATCCGTTCCATCCTTAATTGCCTTATAACTGAATGACACTTACTTAAGTATTTATAAATGGGTAGAACCCTGGATATACCGTACGTAGGGTAGACATTGCTCACTCGCTGCAAGTTATTGTTTTTCCCCTGTCGCCCTTATTTGCCTTGTAATCCTGCGATCAATGTATTGACGTTGTACTCCAGTAGCTTCAGATAGGTTGATGCCGGACCATCAGAGGAAGAGAGAGAATCAACATAAAACACCCCTGCAAATTTTGCCCCACTTTCTTTTGCGACTTGAAGTTGTACCCTGTTGCTAACTGTACTTTCACAGAAGACTGCCGGAATCTGTTTGGCTTTAACGGTGTTAATCACTTGCTCCACTTGTCTGGGCGCGGCTTGCTGTTCGGCATTAACAGCCCAAAGATAGACCTCACTTAAACCATAGTCGCGAGCAAGGTAAGAGAACGCACCTTCGCAACTAACAATGAAGCGTTTGTCAGCAGGAATCACGGCGATCGCTTGTTTAAGCCTTATATCGATCGCCCGAATTTTTTTACCGTAGGCAGCCGCATTAGTGTTATAGATCGTCGCATTGGCTGGATCAAGATTCGCCAAAGCCTTGCGAATATTCTCAACGTAAATCAAAGCATTCTGTGGCGACATCCAGGCATGAGGATTAGGCTTGCCCTTGTAGGCACCGCCATCAATGCTGACGGGTTGAACACCATCACTCAAGGTAAAATGAGCCACTTGAGGAAAACTGTTGTAAAACCGCTCCGCCCAACGTTCTAAACCCAAACCGTTGTCTAAAATCAGGTCGGCATCTCGCCCACGCTCTAAGTCACTGGGAGTCGGTTCATAGCCGTGAATTTCTGCCCCAGTTTTAGTAATCGCTGCTACTATCGCTTTCTCACCAGCAACGTTCTGTGCCATGTCTGCTAGTACCGTAAAGGTAGTGAGAATAACTTTTTTACCTTTTTTAGCAGGGTCAGCAGCTGTGGCAGGACTAGAGCCTTCACCAGGTTGTTTTTGCGTTGGCGGCAGAGCGTTACACCCAGTCAGCCAAAACCCTAGCAATAACCCTAAGACTCTGACCTGAGGGCATTTCAACACTTGAAAGACTCTACTGGGGGTAAACGTAAACTCCATCGCTCTTTTCATAATCATTTCATTATTCAAAAATAACATGAACAAAACAAAATGAAAAAGTTATGAAAGTTACGGGTTGAGGAGCCAGCACAAGGAACTCTACCGAGGGGTTGTCCTACTAAGAAGTTGTCTACGTAAAGTTACTTTTAGAGGTTTGTTACCCCGTAATGCAAGTTCCTACAAGTTTGCAGTGCCTGCTGAACGTAATCAGACACACAAGAGTTCGATCGCTTCAGTGTAATTATTCGCGAAGCGATCCCAGAAAAGAAACGGGTAGCGCTTTTTCGTAAAGGATAGAAGAAAATAGAGAAAAGGCAGTTTCAAGTGAGCCGAAAGCCAGGATGAAACCTTACTTAATTTGTCCGAGTTGCGGGTCGGATGACATCATGAAAAATGGCACCACTCGTCGTGGTAAACAGAATCATAAATGTCGAGACTGCGGTCGTCAGTTTGTGGAAAACCCCCCAGTGGCAACCGAAGGCGCAAGAGACCTGTGCCTTGATTGATCGCCTACTGCTCGAACGGATTCCCTTAGCGGGGATTGCCAGAGTCTTGCACCTGTCGGAAAGCTGGTTGCAGCAGTACGTCAATCAGTGCTATGAGCAGGTGGCCCAACAAGCCGAGGTGCTGCCGAAAACGACTGCTCGGTTGACGGTACAAATGGATGAGTTGTGGTCCTTTGTGGATGAGAAAGGCAACAAACAATGGGTCTGGTTAGCGCTGGATGTGGCGACCCGGGAAATCATTGGGTGTCATGTGGGTGATCGGTCGGCACAAGCGGCGCAAGCGTTGTGGGACTCCCTCCCTCGACGTTATCGACAATATGCTCGCCTTTACACGGACCATTGGGAAGCCTATGCCTGTGTCCTACCGAGTAAACGGCATTTTGCAGTGGATAAAGCTTCTGGGTTGACCAGCTATATTGAGCGGTTGAATAATACATTGCGACAACGCATTTCACGGTTAGTCCGCCAGAGTTTATCGTTCTCGAAGAAGTTAGAGAATCACATTGGCGCGATTTGGAACTTCATTCATCACTACAATCAAAAGCTTCGAGAGAACCTGCAACGGGAGCAAAGAGCTTCTTTTTCTCCATCCTTTACATAATGGCACTACCAAGAAACGTTATGTCAAAAAGCTGCTATCCGGTCTTTGCTTGCCAGATTAGTGTGGAGAACACCGCATACAACCAATTGCAGAGGGCAATCACAAAGACCTGGTAATGCGATCCCTACCATACCTAGTCTTCGGCAACACGGTCTTTTTCCCTCCTTCTGGTATTGTAGACCGACAGAGCTTTGCTTCCTGCAACAGCCGGCTCCACCTTTAATTACTGGGTTGAACTACTAGAGTACTCGTATCTAGCATTTGCCCCTCCCATTCGCTAGGACTGTCTGTGCCTAACGCTCCCCGTAAGAAGGAAGCAGAAAGCCTTCAGGCGTTGGCTCCAGGGAGTTAAGTAAATTTACTTGCAAGTAAAATAAAATAAAGAGGATCTCTTGCTGCTTCTACCCTTAGAAGCAGTCCTGTTGGACTACGCTCAAGTACTTAGTCCAAATAAAGCGGGTGCATCCCAGTTTTGCAAATTTGCCCTCATCCCCCAGCCCCTTCTCCCAGAGCGGGAGAAGGGGAGCCAATTCAAAGTCCCTCTCCCAGAACGGGAGAGGGATTTAGGGTGAGGGCTACAAAAGTGGGATGCGCTCAAATAAAGCTCAATATGCTCTATGTAAAGATATTGTGATCTAGCTCAAGCTCTGTATCCAAACTCTAGATAAATCTGCGATATTTTACAAAGTCTTATAGAAAGAATATTATTTGAGCGTGCACGAAACTTCTGAAGTTGTTGTCAAGCTCTGGATTGCTAGCGCTTGGTGCGGTACTTCAGGCTTTCCCGGTGCATTTTGGTCGAACTTCTAAATCATTCAAGGTTATAACGTCCATGCTTTTAGAAGATGCGCCCCCTCGAAAAATGTCCTTAGCCCACCGATTGCCACTCTGCCGTTTGATCCTCAAATCGCTCTTTCGCTGCAATGAACTGAAGAGTATGTTACCAGTCTACATAAACATTCATAGACTAGCGCTCTAACTCATTCATTCTCTATAGCTTTTGAATGGTCTTATCAGTTGAGACAGGAACCGTATGGGCTTTGGCACCGCTAGAACGATACCATTCCATTTCTTATGTGGTTCGCGTGTAAACAACTACACAATGCTGCAAGCTTAATCGCATCAACATATTGATAAATATTCACACAAGTAGAATGTTTGCTGGCTCAACTAGTAGAGGATGGCAGCATTTATTAAGTTATTAATAGCCTCCTGCTCCGAAATCAATCGACGTTAGTTATCTCCACATTGGTAAACCCTATGTTGCTACGAAAACGATGGAATCGAGGCAAGTCTGTCTCTGAGCAAAGTACAAGTTCTGACGAAGAGAAGCATCCTAATCTATTAGTTGCCCACCTGAACGCCTTACGTCCTCGGCAATGGACTAAAAACCTGATTGTCTTTGCAGCCCCTTTGTTTGCTTTTAATCTTACCCCTACATCTCTTTTAGGCAGCTTATTAGCCTTTGTTCTATTTTGTTTTGCGTCCAGTAGCTTTTATTTAATTAACGACCTTATGGATGTCGAAGCCGATCGACAACATCCGGTTAAGTGTAAACGCCCGATCGCGGCTGGACTAGTGAGTGTTCCGGTTGCTATTGGTATGGCGATCGTTCTGTTAGGCAGTGCCTTATTGGTGGGCTGGTGGAAAGCAACCGGTTTGGGGCTAGCTATTTTAGGCTACGCTTTGCTTCAAGTCGCTTACAACTTGAGTTTGAAGCACAAGGTCATTGTTGATGTGGTAGCGATCGCCACAGGCTTTATCCTACGAGCAGTTGCTGGAGCCGCTGCTACAGGAATTCTTTTATCGCATTGGTTCTTACTTTGCACAGCTATGTTGGCGCTGTTCCTGGGTATCGAGAAGCGCAAAGCAGAATTACGGCTGTCTGAGATCAAGGGTAGTAAATCGCGTCGGGTCTTACAGCGCTATTCTCTTCCCTTGTTAAGCCGTATGGAGAGTGTTGTTACTAATGGCACAATTTTGACCTATGCTCTTTGGAGTTCTGGTCCCGCAGTAAATGGAGCGTCTACACCCTGGATGATGTTAACATTGCCCTTTGTTTTGTATGGCGTTTTCCGTTATCAGTTGTTGAGCGATCCGCAAGAAATCGAGCGACGTAGTTCTGGTGCAGACCAAGGCGGTAAAACAGAACGCCCAGAAGAGATCTTGCTAGGTGACAAACCGCTCCTACTAAATGTCTTAATGTGGCTAACTGTCACGTTTAGCATCTTGTTGATGACCAAAGAAGGTCTAATTCGATAGTTTTCAAGCCAGTCTTTTAGTCTTCTGCTTGTTTTGATTTTCAAGAGCAGCGCTGCATTCAATGCTTACGCCTTCCATACCTCCCGTTTTCAGACTTATGGTGCCCTTTAAACAGCAAACTCGAAAAGCAAAGGCTGACCTGTTGCCTAAGCAGGCTAGAGTATTAGCAGATATTCAGCTAAAAGACCTAGTTGAAGCTGGAATCTGCGGCATTATTCTTGATTTAGACAACACAATTGTGTCCGAGGACGATCGCTACCTTTCGCCTTATGCAGAAGCCTGGATTGAGCAGGCTAAAGCGGCTGGAATCCAGTTTTTTATGCTCTCAAATGGGAAGCGTCGCTATCGGGTAGACTATTGGATAGAACGCCTCAACATTCCTGCTCTTAGTCCTGCTAGAAAGCCATTTCCAAAAGCCTTTCGACGCGCTATGCAAACCATGCACCTATCGTCCAATCAAGTTGTTGTTATTGGTGATAGTCGCCACACTGATATCTTAGGTGCATGGTTCGTGGGATGTCCCAGTATTCAGGTTGAGTCCTTACCTCATCCACCCCGCTGGTGGGAAAAATTATTGGGTAAGTATGTTCAAAGTCCCTACGCCTTTAATCAGGAACTCTGGGAATTTCAGTTGCCGATTCATTATGGGAAAAGCTAGAGCTGCCATGTCAACCTACTTTCTACCAGCAGCATTGATTTTACTTACAGTTGGGTTAAATACTTTAGCTCAAGCACTCTTGAAACTTGGCTCGGGTCAAGGTCTGCCAAATTTTTACCTTTTAGGGGGTATATTGGTATACGGGCTGAGTACCATTTTTTACATTATGGTTTTAGGCAGATTTAACCTGTCTGTTGCTTACCCAACTGTCATTGGTTTAACTGTTCTGTCAGCGACACTTACTGGAGCCTTTTTGTTAGGAGAAAAGGTCGCAAATATTCAGTGGTTAGGTGTGGGCTTGATGTTAAGTGGCATATCGGCAATAGCCTTTGGCAAAATTAGCTAAACAGATAATCAGCTGGTTGCCTGACACATTTATGTCAAACCCTCGATATTTCGTGAAAACCAATTTTCTCCCGTACGGTAGATCAGAAATAGTTTGGTTTTGAAGTTAGCAAGTTTTTCTAATAAGTATTTGTACTGGTATCTGGCATGAGGTTTTTACTAGCTAAAGTTAAATTATACGAGCGAACAAACCAACCTTATAATGATGAAAAAAAGCAAGCGTTTGAAGGATTTGATTTCCTACGCGCTTTTTTTTCACTGGCGATCGTTGCCTATAAAACAAAAGTATTTTACATCCCAGAAACCTTAGTAGTTGGCAGTTTGTCTTACGCTTTAAGTGCTTATATTTTAAGCGGAATGCTCGGTGCGCTCGCTGTTCCAGTTTTCTTACAAGTATCTCTTTTCCTTTTCTACGGCAAGAGCCAGGAAGTAGGATTGCGCTACTTTATTCAAAAACGTCTTCCCAGATTGTTACTGCTTTATCTTTTTTGGGTCGGCTCAATTACCGCCTTTGATATAGTCTTTGTGGATGGACTTGAAGGGTTGAAGAGAACAACCTCGTCGCCAAAATTTTTCTTGGAGTTTATAGTAAGTGGTAATAGCACACCTTATTTCTTCTTCTTTTCTCTGATTTTTGTAACGATTGTAGCTGAATGTCTAATTCTGCTGTTTAGAAAAATTGGAAAATCGTCAGTAAAGCAAAGGATTAGCTATAGCTTACTTTTTGTTTCTCTGCTGTTTTTGGTTGCTTGTTCTACTATTGGATCAATCATTACGTATACAGGGATACAACCGCCTGTCTTCAAGATTCTTAGCAGCATTGCCAGTTGGGATTATACTCCTCTCAATTTTTTGCCTTACGTTTTCACGGCGGCGATCGTGTCGCAAGAATATAACCAGGGAAAATTAGATAGACTAACTAGCCAGCTCAAGTTAAAGCTAGTTGGCTTACTCTTTTTGACGCTGCTATTTTTTGCCTTAGAATGGATTTTCACGAGTAATAAATTGCTTATTCAAGTGGATCAAGCGCCTTTAGATCATTATCTGAGAGTCTCTCTTGTTTTTGGCTCTTGGCTTCTCTTGTACCTTGCCTTAATGACCAAATGGTCTGTTCCTAAAGTTGTAAAGTTCATTTCAAGATGTTCTTTAGGGCTTTACGGTTTTCATGTCTTCTTTACATTTAAGCGACCACTTAATTTTGATAGTCTTCCTTTATTAGGTGGTTTTTTTCAGGTCTTTCCAGTCCTAGAAACTATTACTGTGTTTTTAACTGTTTTAGCTGGCTCAATTGCACTAACTTTAATCTTCAAAAAAGTTAAATATCTAAGAGATTTTGTTTAGCGCTTGATTTTCTTTCTATCTTGTCATTATTATTGCGTATTCAGTAAGCTGTGAAGCCTGAGTTGATGTTGAAATCCCTTGTTTGGCACTACCAAAAAGCTCGTCTAGGATTTATTGGTGAAGCATCAAATGTCAATCTGTTGACCGATATACGTGGAGACAAAAAGAATATTTTTTTGGGCAAGCATACAACTGTGTGTAAGTATGCAACGTTGGAAGTTGATCCATCTGAGACTGGGCGATCGAAAATCATCATTGGCAATGATACGCTTATTAGCTCTTTTGCTATGCTCCGTACCTACGGTGGAACTATCACAATTGGCGACTCATGTTTTATTAATTCCTTCACAGTCCTCTATGGGCATGGTGATTTAAGCATCGGCAATGGAGTTTTAATTGGTCCTCAGGTGACAATTGTGCCAGCGAACTATGGTTATCAAGATCGGACAGTGCCGTTCAGGCAGCAGACTCCCAGTATGAAGGGTATTACGATCGAAGATAATGTCTGGATTGGTGCTGGCGTAACTATTTTGGATGGTTGCCGTATTGGTCGGGGTGCTGTAATCGGAGCAGGCGCTGTTGTAACCAAAGATGTAGAGCCTGACGCGATCGTTGGGGGAGTGCCTGCCAAAAAAATTGGTAGTCGAGAATAAGTCAAAATCGAGCCAAACTTTTTGAAAGCCGCATTTAGTCTAGATAGATGGAAATGAACAAGCTGAAAGCAATCGACCTAAACTGGATTGGCATATCGCTTTCAAAGTGGCTGCGCCAGCACCGAACTGATGTCTTGATTCTTGTAAGTTTGGGGATCGCGATCGCGATCGCCACCTACTTCAGCACTTATCAGATTCCCAATCCAGTTATTACCGATTTCTACGCTCAAGACGTTTGGTTTGGTAGTGACATCCCTACAGTCTTTGGTAATATCACTAGCGTTAACAGTGACTTCGGACGAAACAATAAGCATCCTCTGTTTCCTTTAATTGTTTTTCCGCTTGTGTTTGGTTTGAGTAAGCTCTTCCAAACGGACGCTCTTAGTGCTGTTCGACTTTTAATTGTTATTGTTGCTGTTTTGTGGCTTAGTGCGCTGTATGTCCTCTTTCGCTGCATGGGTTGTCAGCGGCTTGATGCAACTCTTTTGAGTTTGGTCGGTGCGGTTAGTGCAGCATCCATGTTTTGGTTAGTAGTTCCAGAGTCTTTTTCGTTCGGCTCACTAACCATTTTGCTGGGATTTATTTTCGCAACCTTAGCCCAGTATCGACCGTTTTCCACGTTTTGGTATGTTGTCCTGAATGTTATTACCGTCAGTATTACCATCACCAATGCAATGGTTGGTATTTTCACTACATTCGTCAATCAGCGCTGGAAAAAAGTTATTCAAATTGGTATCACCGCTCTATTAGCCTCGACAGGGCTATGGATTTTACAACGCCTTGTTTTTACGAATTCAGGGTTTCCCTTTCAGCCTGGCACTTTTATCGGTGAGAAAAAGTTTATTTCTACCCCTGGTGAAGACGGCTTGCTCTCCGTTTTAAGTTCTTTTTTCTATCAGACAATGGTGATGCCAGCAATTAGACTGGCAGATTTTTCCCTTCGCCCTGATTGGGTCAAACTGGCTACCAATAATCTTGCTCCCGCCTCAGGAGGGCTATGGGGTGCGATCGCAATTTTCGCGTGGAGCGCTCTACTGTTATTAGGGGTATGGGGATTCTTTTCTAGTAAACGCCATCCCAAGCTACGGCTTGTTTTGGGGCTGACCCTGGCGGCGCAACTGGGTATGCATAGCCTCTATGGGGTTGAAGAAACGTTTATCTATTCTTTGCATTTCATACCGCTATTGTTAATGTTGGCGGCATTTGGCTTTTTTACACGCTTTCGTCTTCTGGCACTGGTGTTAGCGGCGCTGCTGGTCGTGAGTGCTGGTATCAACAATCGTACTCAGTTTAATCAGGTGACAGCCGCTCTGTGGAATTATGGCACCCCCCAACAACAGGTTGAGGCGCAAATGAAGCTGCGTCCAGCCGATCCCTGGTTGCGTAGTGTGGGGCATGTCATCTTATCGAGACCGGGCAGTGCTGTCGTTAGCAAAGCCTTTCACGAACCAGGGGGGAGTTTTAGCCCTAGTCCCGGAAGTTTTGGAGTCTCTCTTTGGGTCACGGATCGGGAGGGGAAAGTAAAAACAACCAGTGATAGTCTGCCTCTAGAGGCGATTCAGCAGCAGCTAATCGGTATGGCAGACCAGAACCCGTCTGCCATTTCAACCAAAACTGCCGACTATGAATTGTCCTGGTCTTCGCCTCAGATTGGCAAGTGGAACCTGTCATTGAAGCCGATCGCACGAGCCGAAACCCAATTAGTCGTACTTGTCCGCAGTGTTGGTCCGGCTGGAGGGGCGTTGGATACACTCGCCTGGTCTGGGCAGCAGCTTTTGCTTAACGATCGCTGGGTGGTCAAAGGCATTCCTACCTCAGCGCGGGTGTATTTGGGCAGTGAAAACACTCAGGGCTGGCAGCAGGAAAAAGTTGTGCGATCGCGCTGGCAAGACCCTCACGGCTGGGGCTATGCCCGAATTGAGCTGACTTCAGCAGAGAGCAGCAATTTAGTAATTGAGGATCAGCAAGCTTCACCGACCCTACCGACGCTCAAGCCGACATCGAACCTGGTGCTAGCTTTGCCCGACGCGCAATTTGCTGCTAGCTTAACGGCTCAGGTTAACCATTTGCTGATGGGACTGGTTGGCACAAGAGCCTACTCCAGCGACCCGATTAGCAAGCCGTTGCCCCTGTTTCGAGACGGAGCTTACCAGATGGTTGCCTTAGCCCACGCTGGTCAACTAGATGTAGCCAAGCAGCTATCACCCTATTTTGCCGAAACAGACTTCTTGAATGGCAGTCTGCCAGAGGCAGATATTCCTGCTTTGGGACTTTGGGCGCTGACTCAAGTAGCAGATAGCCTTCGGCAGCCAGAGTACGATCGCTGGCTTTGGAGCCATGTGCATCGTAAAGCAGCGCTGATTGAAGGGATGGTGTCGAGCCACCGACCAGGGTATCCTGTCCTATCAGCTTCCAAGTTCCCTTACTCTGAATACCCTGACTTTTTAAGAGTCGATTTGGTTCGGGGCACAATGGGTCATACCCCTGGTTTAATTAGCCTTGATCCCAATGCTAATGCTATGAGTTATCGGGCATTGCAAGAGGCGGCAAGGCTAGCTGATCGCGTCAACCAACCGCTGGCAGCAAAACAGTGGCGATCGCTGGCGACTCAACTACAAACCGCATGGCAAGAAGGGTTCGATCACCAGTTTGCTAAAGTCGATGCTACCTACACGAATGGACTCTGGCCCAGCAGCATTGCGCTAACCAATCAGAGCGCTTTTTTGCAGGAGCTGGAACGCCGTTGGCAAAGCGCTCATGATGGCAGGGGCGCTTTGCGTCAACCACCCGAAAGCACCCATTTCAATTTAGCTGAAGCCCATCAGTGGTTGTTACTGAAGCAGCCCGATCGGGTTTGGTCAACGTTGCAGTGGTTTTGGCAGCATCAAGCATCACCGGGGTTATATACCTGGTGGGACAGGCATCATGCCCCTAGCGGCACCAGTACCCCAGGCAGCTTATCCCATTGGTATCGCTTCCGTGGTTGGGTCAAGCCGCCTCATACCACACCGTCTTACTGGACAGCCGCAGAAATGTTGTTATTGCAACTAGACATGCTAGCTCATAGCAGCTATGAAACGAGTGAACCAACGCTAGTGGTTGGAGCAGGCATCCCGCAAGAGTGGCTCAACCAAAACATCAGCGTCAAAGGTCTCTTCGTCGATGGCAATTTGATTAACTGGCTCTGGGATGGACAACAGCTAACCGTGCAGATTCAAGGGAAGAAGATGAACGTTCAGCCTGGAAAGGTGTTTCCTAAAAATACACGCATCAACCTAGTGATGCTGTAAGCACGGGCAAAAAAGACCGTGAGGCGAGTGACAACGATCTAGAAAAATGCTCTATAGAACTCACGAAAAATCTACTTTTAGTAGTACGCCTTCCGTTCTGCGATTTTGTATGTAAAATTATGGATGTAGTTTATTAGCGATGAGCCCTAGTTTTATCAGCTTGCTGCACTTCTGCTGAGACAAGTTTGCAACCTGATCAAGATAGCCAGATGATTAGCCAACAGCGCCGTATGCCGCTAGAGGAATTTCGTCCGCTCTCCTTCAGAGAATACCTGACGGTCATTTTTTCCTGAAAAGAGTATGGATAACCCGTGTTTGCACCCTGCTGCCGCTCAAATTAGCTTTCTTGTTGTTGATGACGATTCAGATAATCTCCTACTCGTCAACTACCAACTATTACAGCTACTTGAATGCACAGTGATTAGCGCTCAGGATGGTCAAACAGCCTTATCGCTGGCTCAAAGATACCAGCCGAGTTTGATTTTGCTAGATATTATGCTTCCTGAGATGGACGGCTTTGAGGTTGCTCGTTGTCTAAAGCAAGATTCTCAAACCCAGGCAATCCCAATTATTGCTGTAACCGCCATGGCTCGATCGCTCGACCAGGAGCTAGCGCTTGCCGCAGGCTGTGACGATTACGTCTGCAAACCGTATGAAATAGAAACATTAGCCGCCGCGATCGAGCGAAACCTGAACCTTTCGTTTTCTTTACTGGTTACCTAAGGAACTTGTATCAAAAAGCGGCTCTCCACCCAAAGCTTCTCTTTGCAGAGCCGTTTCACGAAGGACGGTACAGCCCACCACACTAAAATTTAAGACTTCTGCAAGAGTTTCGACATGAGCACTCAACTCACCGCTCAGCCGAAACTCGTTTAAATTAGTACACGCTCAACCCGTAGAACCTTAACTCTGCGTTGTGGCTGCCTTTACTTGAGCAATCTGGATCGCCCTCACTAATTGTGCCAGTGCATACTCCAACTGTGCTCCAGCATCCATAGCAACCCAACCATCAGGGGTGATCTGGCGAAACTCAAAGTGTAGATGTGGCCCAGTCGATAGCCCCGTACTGCCAACACGCCCAATCACCATCCCTTGCTTTACCAACTCGCCAGGTTTGACGAAGATTTCAGAGAGATGGGCATAGAGGGTTTGCTGAGTGCCTTTGTTGTGCTCTAGGGCAACCGCCAGACCATAGCCGCCAAGCAAGTCAGCGATCGCCACTTTGCCAGCATAAGCAGCCAAAACAGGGGTGCCCAACGGAGCCGCTAAATCAGTGCCGGAGTGAAACCGTTGCGTACCCGTTACAGGATGTACGCGCCAACCAAACAGCGAGGAAATTGGCGCCGGTATGGAAAGTGGAAAAATGAGTCTGATGTTGCCATTCCCTAAGCGTCCAGAAGGTCGTGCTGTGCGTTTGTAGTAAGTCTGCCAGGTGGGCGTTTGTGAAGCAGAGACAGCGCTGGTTATACCCAGCCCAGAGACATTAATACCACCAGCAGAACTAACGTTAGCAGCCACTTTACCCGCCGCTGGGGCATTGGCAGCCTGCCACCGATCGTCCAACGAGCAAGGGCTGCCATCTAACATTTGCCCACTTCGCAAAACGGCGCGGCAGCCAGTAGAACGCTCTGACAGCACAATTGAAGTGGGAGCATCATAGCGATCATCCGGCTCAGGACGAGCTGCCGACGGGTTTAACGGCACAGTCTGAGACTGCACGATCGCAGCTTCTGGGGCTGGCGCAAACATAACTGACGGTGCTTCTGGCGGGGCTATATTTGGTTGGCTCATGGGAGCGATCGTAGCCGAGTTAAGGTCTACTGATGAAGCTATGGGTGCGGGCATTAAGTCCCCCTCCGCCCCTTGCGCCAATGCCATACCGCTACTAAGTAGACCAAAACCTCCAAGCCAGCCAAGCCCACGCACCAGCAAATGGTATCGACGATTTAGTAGCATTGAGCAGACAGTTGGAGTCATAGGGAGTTCCTGGAGGGGCGAACGATGGAAGGCTACGCACCTAGTCGTCGGGACAAACTGCTTAGTTCCGCAAGGATCGAGCAATGGACTTTAGACTGGAATCTATAGCAATTTGGAGTCAATGCCTTAAGATCGTGAATCTAATAAGGTAGGGTGTGTTAGGCACCGCTGTAACGCATCAAGCGCGTCTTCAGCGGTGCGTTACGTAAGACTAACCCACCCTACAAATTACTACAAATTACAGGTTATTTGATCCACGATCCTTGGGATACGAGCAGGCTTTAGGGGTGAAGTCAGCACTGCTCTAAGACTAGCAGCTAACAACCTTAGCCATTGTACCTGGCTTGGAAAAACCGTCTTCAGTAAGAATACGCTTGACCACTGTTTGTCTCATTACCTTCTCCTTACCGTATGCATACCTGGTATTGGCATTATTGGAACGAATTACCCTACCTGACCTGTAGCTTACTAGAACGGTGGTCACACGGCTTCTTTACACAACAGTTTTGGCTACGATCGCCCGACGAACTCACCCAAATTTTGCAACCAACGGCACAAGCTTATCGAGCCAAGCAAGTGCATGGCAATACAGTTTTAGCACCGTCTGAAGTAAAGTCACTCGCGCTTAACGATGAAATACCGTCAGCAGATGGGCTCATTACGGAACAAAGTAACCAGGCAGTTTGGGCCTGTAGCGCTGATTGCACACCCGTCTTAATTGCTGATACGGTGACTGGGCAGGTTGCAGCAGTACATGCCGGTTGGCGAGGCACGGCGCTAAAAATTGTGCCGCACGCGATCGCCCGTTTGCAAACACAGGGTAGCCAGTTACACAATCTGCGTGTAGCAATGGGTCCTGCGATTACGGGGGAGGTGTATCAAGTCTCTGAGCACGTGGCGGCTGAGGTCGGCGCAACGGTCGTTAGCATTGATCCTAACGATACAGTTTCGCTACTCAGTGCCCTGCACCAACTGCCAAATTCGCCGCTGTTCACTGATTCTGAAGCAGGACGAGTACGCTTAGATGTACGTCGCATCAACGCTTTACAGCTAGAGCAACTGGGTATTCACGCCGAACAAGTGGCGATCGCGCCTTACTGCACTTACCAAAACCCCGATCGGTTTTTTTCGTATCGTCGTAGCCGCGAGAAGAAAGCTCAGTGGTCTGGTATTGTTAGCCAGACCATCAACTCAACAAAGACACAAACTTTAGCCGAGAGATAGCATTTTCGCGGTTACGACACGCCAATCAATCAGCTAACTTTAGGGGATAGAATTGGCTGGCGATCGCCCTGCACGATCGGTGCTCTAACGTGGGCAATTATTCCGCAGCCATCCCTTTATAACTGCCTCTACAATGACTTAAGGCTGGATCGCTAAGTAGATGACCGCCAACAAGCATTTAATCGCTGTACTAGTGCCTGTCGCGGTAACGTTACGTGCTGAACAATGCTCCAGATTTGAATGGCGGCGATCGCACTGCTGACCTGAACCTTTAAAGGCTGATGATAGCTACAGCAGCAAGGAATTTCTAGCTCCTGTAACCGATAGTAAACTTGCCAATGATCAGTACATCGGATCTCAATCATTGTATCAGTCTGGGGATTAAGGTCATTTAGCATCACGATCGGACTCCTACAAAAAGTTTGAGGTTACTTGTTGAAAGTTATTTCTGATTAGCTGCTCGCCGCACAAAATTTCTCTGCAAGCGCTGCACAACAATGTCATGATCCAGGTCGATAGCAAAACACTTTAGTTGCGAAGTGTAAGCAGCAATCAGCAGGTAATTAACGTTGATATAAAGCTGGCTTTTCCACTTCACTTCGACAAGCTTTTTTAGCGTTTTTAGTACAGTTTTTTCTGAATCATTCTCTGAACCATCTTCAGTCTCAGAAGCATCGGACAATGTGAGATTTGCTTGCTTAAACCAGTTGATTATAGAGTTGTGGCTAATGCCAGTTGCTTGTTCAACCGCACGAAAGCTCATACCACTGGCGTGCATTTTTAAGCAAAGTTTTCTGACATCTGCGGAATAGCCTCTTGTCTTGTAAAACTCTACGAACTGGCGACCGCACTGCTTACAACTATAGTTTTGCTTACCGTGATGATGACCATTTTTACGGGTTTTAGTTGAATGACATTGAGGACATTTCATACTTTCATTGTGCGGTGAGACTTAAGCGTAAAAGGGATAAAATAATGCTTCAAAGCAACACAAACGACAAAGACTCTCAATGCTTATAGAAAAACAGTAAGAAACCAGACAGACGATTTCTAAAAATTGATATAATCTGAGCTATGACACTGTAAACATTTCGTGAAATGCAGCATTGTTAGAATGGCTAGCAGTGAGTTGTCATTAATTGCTATTGGCGCATCTAAATTCCTTGAAAGGAGAACATTATGTCTGAAGTTCAAACTTTGATTCGTGCATTCGGTCAAGTTGCTGATAACCCCGTTTTACTAGAGCGATCGACCACTGAGCCAGTTTGCGAAGGCTTAAATACACTTTTGGCAAGCTTCCAAGCGCTCTACTTGCAGTACCAGAAACATCATTTTGTGGTTGAGGGAGCCGAATTCTATTCTCTGCATGAGTTTTTTAGTGAGAGCTATGAAGCAGTTCAGGAACATACGCACGAACTGGGTGAACGTCTAGATGGCTTAGGCGGAGTGCCAGCCGCAAGCTTTACGAAACTGGCAGAGTTGAGCTGTGTTACTCCAGAACCCGATGGCATCTTTGGCTGCCGCCAGATGGTTGAAAATGATCTGGTAGCCGAGCAAGCCGTCATTGGCGTTCTTCGTCGTCAAGCGGCTCAGGCTGAAAGCTTGGGCGATCGCGCCACTCGGTATCTGTATGAAAAGATTTTGCTCAAAACGGAGGAACGGGCTTATCATCTGGCTCATTTCTTGGCATCCGATAGTCTGGTCTTGGGTCTGTTGAACTGATGCTGCACTGAACAAATGGCTGTTCTCATGCCGTTTTTTGTGAAGCGGCACCTCGGTCTACCTGTCCTAAGCTGCCATGAGGAAAATGCAGTAGGATAGCCGATCGCTGTTTCAAACAATAGCTTTAGTTAGGAGAATCATTCTCTCCTGGCTAAAGCTGTTTTTTTGTGAGGGATGAGCGGGCAGTGTCGTTAGAGCAAACGCGAACTTTCAGCTTTGTCATGGCAAGAAATCATTTAAGACAATCGAAACCATAAGCCAAATTGCTAGAGCAACCTCAGCTTAGATCTACGCACTTACTTGAGAAAGATATGCATCAATTTCTAAACTATAGACTAATCCAGTTGAGATCTATTGGCAAGAGTAGTCGGGTTAAATTTTCAGGCTGCAACGACGCTAGGGCTATTTTGCCAGTACGTTCTGAGGCAAGTATGGTGTTGAGGTTAAGGGCGGCGCTAAAGCAACGTCAGTGTTTTCGAGAGATTGAGCTGCATGGCGGCGGCGATCGCACGCATGAGTTTCAGATCTGGCAAGGATGGCTGTAGCTGCTCTGCCCTGTTTAATGCCAGCTCTGCCGACTGTCCTTGCCAATCGTATAAGCGGACAATCCCTAAGTACATCCACAGGTGCGGGTTTTGCGCGTCCAGCCGGGTCAGGTATTCCAAGGTTTTGAGTGTTGGCTGCACTCGGCGCTGTAGTGCCTGTGACAGCGCCAGTGAGTAGGCGATCGCCTTGTTTTGCGGCTCTTGTTGCAGCCGATAGGTGAGCGCTTGCTCTGCTTGTACGAGATAATCCCCGATCGGATCGTACAGATTTAAGCGCCCGACCTGTTGCATCACAGCATCAAACTGACCCTGCGCTAAGCGATCGCCCAATTGATAAAGCTGTACGGTCAGGTCAGGCTCAATCCGGCTTGGCTGGATCGCGACCGTCTTTTCCACTCGGATAGAGGGTACAGGCAACGGATAGGTTTCGCCCGTCTGCCGATTTAAGTAAACCGCTTCTAAACGGTACGGTGCTGCAAGCGTTGTTGGCGGCACCATTGCCAACCGTTCTACCACGCGAAACCCTTGCTTTGGATTCACACTGCGATCGCCCGCATACAGTTGCCCTAGACCAATGCCGTGGTCGTGGAACCAACGGACTTCTTTCCCTGGCAAGGGTTCTGCTTGCTGCGTTCCGTACCAGGTAAAAATCACGATGCCCTGTTGCAGTTGCTCCCATGACCCAGCCCATTGATAAACCACGGGTAGCGGTGCGTCTGGTGCAGCGGGTGAGAGCAGTGTTACCGCTTCGAGCTTGACTTTAGCGGACACGATCGAGGCAACCTCAACGGTAATGGGTGGCGTTTGTTTGTGATAGAGCCGTAGTTGGTCATTATCAGGCAGCGTCCAGGTGCGCTGCAGCTTAAGGGCAGGATTTTGCTCAATCTGTGCCTGTAATGTCTCTCGCGCACTGTCCTTTTCGGGTGCGCCTAACTGACCGCTTTTGGTCACGTACCAGGACATCGATCGCACGTCTTGAGCGTTAGAGCGTGACGGCATCAGCTCGCGCGCATACACCTGAAACGCTGCTAACCGTCCATAAAAATCCATATTAAACGGATTGATTTGAACGGTGTTGGGCACCATGCCGATCGTGGATCGCAAATAGGGATCTGTCTCAGCAACGGCTGTAATGACTTGCTCATGGGGTAAAGGCGTACTCTGATCGGGATGATGCTTTGACCCAGTAAGCGCCCCACCGACCAGCGGAAACAAGCTCAACAACAGCAAGATCATAGCGACGATCGCGGTTGCCCAGCGCAGCCCTGCGACCCAACGATAGCGCCAGCGGGTTAAGCCATACGCCAGAATAAGCGCCAACATGGGCAGCAGTGGTGTAACGAACCGCGTATCTTTATTGGTACTGAGCGAACAAAAAATATAGCCGCCTACGCAAAAAACAGCCAGCCAGCGCAAACTTCTGCCTGCCATTGGCTGTTTTTCTAACACTCCACCTGTTTCGTCAAGTTGCGTTACTGGCTGCGATCGACCATGCCGCACCGTTTGGAGGAGCCAGCCTGCCAGAAAGCACCCGATCGGCACTAGCAAGAGTGGATAAGAAACCAAACCTGGCAGCACCTTCCAGTAATACAGCCAACCGTCTAGCGTCCGAAAGCTCGGATCGCCCTCTGCGACCCCAACGCCATTCGCCGTGATGGCTGAGGTGATAATCGTCAACCAATTGAGCCGATACCAGGCACCACAGACTAACCATGCTATGAAAAGCGCCACGATCGCCTGTAGCAGTTTCAGCCAGCGGCGATCGCGCACCACTTCCACCAAAAGCCAAAGGGCAGGAAAAACAAAGAATAAAAAGCTCGTTGCCTTAGCAAGCATAAGCACGCCAAAGCTAACGCCCCAGACCAGGCTCAAAACCCAACTGGCTAGCGGACGGTGGGCATCGCGCCAGAGCGTCACGCCAGCAAAGGTAAACGCTACTAACGCGGTAATGCCGTAATCCAACAGGTAGTGCGTTTGCAGCGTAGCCAGCTCTGGAAAGAGCAGACATAACCCCGCTGCCCATAGTCCGGTCGGGCGATCGAACAAATGCCGCCCCATTTGGTAGACGGACAGCAGCAAGATGGCGCTAAACAAAAGATTGACGAGAATCGCCTGATCAGCCCCCCGCCCAAAGACATTGAGGAAGGGAACGGTGGCAATGTAGATGAAGGGTGCCCGATAGCTCGGTGCCTTCTGCCAGAATGTTATCCACCAGTCAGCCGAAAACAGAGCCGGTTTTTGCAAGAGTTGCCAGTAACCTAACGCACCCGAAAGATGAGCGCTATCATCCCAACTGGGTATGGAGCGATCGAGCCAGAGCCAAAGGCACGTCACCAGAGATGAGATCACCCAGAGGCTACCCAACACGATCGCGTCTTGGGGCACTCCAGGCAAGGCAGGTTCCCAAAAACGTTGAGAGAATGGGTACTTCATGCATGACTCACGCTAGCTGACGGCTGATTTTAGCAAACAGCTAGCGGCTCATGCTACTGAACTAGGGCAACTGATCCAGCCAGTTGGTCACATCGATCCCTAGCCTTGCGCCCAGTGTCAGCAGCGATCGCAAATCGGCTAGCTGCATCACAGCAGCATCTGCGTTCATTTGCCCCGCACTCTGCAACCAATGGCAGCACTGTGGTAGGAGCCAGTGATGCAGGCGCTGCAAGTAAAGTTCTTGCGCCCGCGCTAACGAAAGACCAAGCTGCATTTGCTGGCTAAGGGTCAGCAGTCGTTCCAAACGGTGCAGTTCGGTTTTGCTAGTGGCTGGGTCAAAATGGTACAGGAGTTGCCAGAGCGATCGCAGCACCAGCCGTTCCAAGCTCTGTTTTGCTTCTGGCAGGTTGAGTTGGCAGCGGAGACTGGCGGCTTCGGTGGCGATCGCGTCCAGTTCCAGAAGACGATTCACGCTGGCAGGCGACGGGTCGGCTGACGGATCACTGCTCTCCTGCTCTAGCGCTCTTAGGGATAGGGAAACCCGATGGCTGAGGGCGACTTCGGCTGCCACCTGCAATTCCTGCGGCACCGCCAGATCATCCCGATGAAATGCCATTATAATGCCGTAATTGTCCCGATAAACCTGGGTGTAAAGCTGATCCAGGCGATTCAACGTTTCGTGCGTGAGCAGGCGCATAATGCGATGACGCTCTTCCGCAAAGAGGCTCTGAAGGTTGTGAGACTGGCTGCCAAACAGGGCGTTGATCGCCAGAATCGTTTGGGCAGCACTTGCCTGCTTGAATGCCTCAAACAGTTGCTCTTTCATCTCAGCGTAAGCGGATCGTCCAGAGAACGGCTGAATGCAACAGTGGAAATCCCAACCGCCGAGATGCACCACTGCAAACACCAACTGCATACTTTCGCGAGTGATATCTGAAACAAGCTGGAGTTGCCCGATCGCCAACGTGAGCGATCCCATCCGCTGAAGCTGGTAGTCAAGCTGATGAGCGGTGTAGCAGTAAAGGGGCTGCTCTTTGGGATAGGACGTAAACAGGGAACTGATGGCATAGTGAGCCGCTACTTGCTCCATGCTGATCTGTGCCGATTTCACCAGTTGACGGTAGACTTCAGCACCATTCTGAAAGCACTCGACATTGCTGGGGGCATGAGCCAACCGCCTGACAAAGCCTTTCTCTAGCTGAATGCCTGTGACTTCGCCTGCCAACTCCAACGCTCTGGCAGCGTAACGCAAGAGCTGCACACCTTCAGGACGAGAGAGTTCCTCAAAGAACCAGCCGCAACTGGTGTACATCAGCAAGGCATGACGCTGCATTTCCAGCAGATGCAGGGCATCGACACGATCGGCGACAGTCAGCTTATGGGTTTGGTGACGAGACAAAAAGCCTGACAGATTGGACAGACTGCGATCGCGAATGACCTGAATGTACTCATCTCGCGCCAACCAGGGATCACGAAACAGCTTTTTGCCTGCCTCTTCGTAGACCTTTATAAGCTGATCGCGCAGCCAATCAAGGGAGTCTCGCAACGGTCGCCGCCATTGCTGGTTCCAGAGTCCGCCGCCACCGCAGCCACAGTCGTCCTGCCAGCGATCGACCCCATGACTGCAACTCCAGGCTGTCACTGGCTTTAGTTCAACTTCCCACGTCGGCGCTTGCAGCGATAGGTAATGGGCAAAATTGGTCACTGTCCAACCGCGATCGGGAAACTCGTGAGCAAAGGCATAGGCAAGGCATTTTTCGGTGCCCCCCTTGTGATGCCCAAACGTTTCGCCATCGGTCGCCACAGCGATGAGTTGCGAAGGACGGTGATCTCCACGCACTGCCTGCCCTAACCGTCCCGCCAGATTGTGCGAACTACTCAGCGCACTGTCAAAGCCCATATCGCGAGAAATCGGACCATCGTAGAAGAACATATCAATAAACGGCGAGCGATCCAGCTCTTCTCCCCTCTCTCCATTCAAAAAGCAACGGTAGGGACGAGTAGCGTCAATCTGCCCACCGCCGACTTCGAGCCACGGGTTTGCGGGTTGGTCATCTGGGGCGATCGCTCGGCAGCGTTGCGCCTGAGAGGGAGCCAGAACAATAAATTTGATTCCCTCAGCGACCAGTGCCTCAAGGGTGGCGTAATCGACAGCGGTTTCGGCTAACCACATGCCTTCGGGATCACGACCAAAGCGATCGCGGAAGTCTGCCTTGCCCCAGCGGATCTGGGTCAGTTTGTCGCGTTCGTTCGCCAGTGGCAGAATGATGTGGTTGTATGCCTGAGCGATCGCGTTGCCGTGTCCATTTAGACGGGCGCAGCTTTTGCGATCGGCCTCCAAAAGACGCTGGTAGGTCTCAAGATCATGCCGCTCCAGCCAACTCATGAGCGTCGGGCCAATGTTGAAACTCAGAAATTCGTAATTGTTGATAATTTCAATGACGTCTCCCCGATCGTTCAAAATGCGGGCAAAGGCATTGGGGCGGTAGCATTCGTGATAAATCCGCTCATTCCAGTCGTGAAAGGGAGCCGCGCTGGGCTGACGTTCGATCGAATCTAGATAAGGATTCTCACGCGGCGGCTGGTAGAAATGTCCGTGAACTGTGACGTAAACTCCTTGCGCCGTTTGCAAGGGATCACAACCTGACGCTTGATTCGCGATCGTAGTGTTTCTTTGAGCAGCCTGCCAGGAATCAACTAGAGTCGTCTCGTTCGCCTGTTGCTGCGGTTCATTCAGCATTGATTGCGACTGGTGGCTTTGCTTGGCAGAGCCGGGATCAGAATGTGAAGTCATAGAAGAAATGCCAAAGGGGACATGAAAACCGCGTTGGGTATAGCCATCCAACAAGCGGTGCCAAAAAAAGGTCGAAATGTAGCGAGCGATCGCGCTGTATCGCTAAAAGAACTGTGAAAGCCTACGCAAGTTTAAAAACAACTGCTATAAAAACTGCTAAATGTTGCGAAATTATCCCTCAGGAAGCGGAGCAGTCTTTGAGTTTAAATGTATGGAAACTACGATCAGCAAAGGCTGTAGTGCAAAGGACTGTATCAGCGCAGTTAAGCCAAGACTATCTAGCTAAAAGGGTAAAACAACGGGGATCATCTCTATCTTTAGCTAGACCTGAACTATACGGTGATCTACCAGGCTTTCAAGCGTAACCTGAGTAAACTGACATTTCGCAGGTAAAGCTAAATTCTTATGAAATCTAACTGAATTTAACCGCAAAACGTAGAAAATTTAAGCGTAAATTAAGAATTCACCACAAAAACTCGCAGTGTCGAGATCAAAGTACATCAACTGTTACAGATAAACGATCCGATCGCACATTAGTACAATTTTAACTATCCGATGGGTTGCGAATAACCAAAACTTCCTGCTGAATCTTGCACCAATTGATTCTTTAACGTGTTTAGGACTTTCGCAACATCCAAAACGGCACTTTTTGTGTCGCTTCTAAGCTGCCGCCTTCAATCCATTTTTGCGTAAACAAGTAGTCTTTGCTCTGCCACAAAGGTATAAACGGGACATCCTGAGCAAGCACATCCTGAAGCTCGGTAAATAACTGCTTGCGAGTAGTAGGGTTTTGCGTTTTGCGGCTCTGGTCAATCAGTTGATTGGCACGATCGCTGTAGTAAAAAGAGCCTTGCAAAAAGCTTGATCCATCCGTACAGCCGTCTGTTGCTGATCCTTTCGTACATTCCATAAACGGCTGAATGTAATTGTCAGCATCTAAAAAGTCCGGTGTCCAATCCAGCAAAAACATTGGATACACACCCTTGTCAAGGTTTTTGTAAGCGGTGGTGGAATCAATGCTTTTGAGATCAATTTGCATCAGCCCACCGAGTTGCTTCTTAGCAGCGGCGCGTAAGGTGATCGCAGCCAGTTGATCGTTAATCAAATTAGAGCGATACCAAAATTCAACTTTCAGCGGGTTTGTAGCGGTATAACCTGCCTGGTTTAAGAAAGCCGTTGCTTTGGCAACATCACTATCCCCATACCGCTCTTTAAACACGGGTTTTTGTTCGTCTAGCGTTGTCGGAATCAGGCTATAAAGCGGATCGATTTGCCCCTGAAAGATCCGGTCTCGCAGCAGGGGACGATCGACGATCGCAGCAATTGCCTGTCGCACTTCCAGACGATCGAGTGGCGGCGATTTGAGATTCAGCGTCAGATAATCAATGCCGCTACCCGACTTTTCAATAATCTGCCAGCCTCCAGTTGCCGCACCTTGTTGCAAATTGCGAATTTGATCCAGCGCCAAACTTTGATAGGCAACATCTACTGCACCCGTACGGAACGCATTGTACAGATTGGCTGGACTGGAAAAGAATTGAATATCAAGCCCTTGATTGGCAGGTTTTTTGCCCCAATACTGCTCAAACGCATCCAGCCGCAGTAAATCGGTGCCGTATTTCACCAGTTTGTAAGGACCTGTACCCACAAGCGTGGTTGGTTTAAATGAGCCTGCCTTGATTTCGTATGCCTGCGGCGAAACCGCGCACGCACCCGAAAAAGCCAGCAATGACGGAAAGGCTGCAAAAGGCTTTTTCAACGTGATAGTTAGCTCATAGGCAGCCGTTGGCTTTACGGTCTCTACCAAATCCGACAGCAAAAAAGACGGCGAGCCACCATTCTGAAGGAAGCGCTGTAGGGAAAATGCCATCGCTTTGGCATCAAAGGGCGCTCCATCGTGAAAGACAACGCCTTGCCGTAGCGGTACTGTGTAGGTTAACCCATCAGCACTGACGATCGGGAGCACCGTTGCCAGTTGAGGTTCCAAATCAGTCGTGCCCAGCTTGTAGGTGTAGAGACGATCGCTCAGGTTATACAGCAAGCTGCTGGGAAACGTCCCGTAGGCATCTGCCGGATCAAGGGTGTTAATCGTCGCGGTCGTGCCCAGCGTGATACGCCCATTGCCAGCAGTGGGCAATCGCATCTCAGGCGTGGAACGCTGACAACTGACTGCCAAAAAGCAACAGAGACAGAACAAGAGTAGCGAGTTTGCAACGCGCCATCGAACAGGCATAAGAGAACGCATTCATCCGTGCAATGGAAGTGAGCCTTCTATTCTAAGGTCTTCTGTTCAGCTTTTAGCCTTGAGTTCTAAAGCCCTGTGATGGCTACACGTTTCATTTCGGTCTACTTAAGCGATCGTCGTTTTGCCTCATAAAAGCTACAGGCAATGTGACCCAGACTATAGAGAATACTGGCGTTGCCAACACTGCCCACAGCCGCACCCACGAACGGTACGATCTCAACCACGCTCAACCCCACTTTGACCACTTGAGAACCGCCTGTGCCCAAACCCCATAGCGTGAGTACTTCGCCGCGTCGGGTCGGGTCAGTGGGTGAAAAGCCATAAATTGCCGCAATGCGGTACATCATTTCTGCCTGCAAGGCTGCGATTGCTCCCAGGTCAACGGCTAGCAGCATCAACGCCAGGGGTGGCACAAAATTCGTTGCCAAGCCAATGCCAGCGGCTTTCCAGGCTGTATCGGTGATAACCCGCTGTGCCAGAGCTTCATCAGTATCCATTGGATAGGTGCGTCGCAGCGTCTCAACCTCTTGCTGCACGGCATCCACATCGACTTGCCCTAGCGCCGCCAGGAGCCAGCTAGCACCCGGAACTTTAGTGGCAAATTTGACAAAAGGACTGGTCGCGATCGGTGTAACGACATTTCCAACCGTTTCAGTGCCCTGCTCGACAAAGCGATAAAGTGCTGTGCCAAACGTCTCTCCAACCAGTGTCGTGGCATCCTGTAAGGCGTTGGTCATTGCCTGAGATGTTTGCTTTGCCATCCCAATCCAATGATGGAAATCGTTGTGCTGTTGAGTCGCCATAGATAAGTCGTGCTGCTCGAAGCAGTGAATGCGTGAATCTCTTTCACTGTAGAGAGCCAGCCGCCAAAGCGCTTCTATCCTTTGGTAGTGAGAGCCAACTACTGTGGTAAGAACTTATCGCTTTGCTGACCCGATCGCCCAGGTTGAATGCTTGGCAACAGAATATAGAAACTGCTACAAGCTGCGATCGCGTCGATTTTTCGCAATATTCCCTTGCCGGAGTCGCCATTGTGGTCATAATGGTGTCTTGTTTGACTCACTCTGCTGGTTTGAGGGCATGGCGCTTCGCTTTTCGCAACCGATTAAAAAGCTGACAACAACGCTAGAGCGGCTGCGCCAACCTCTTTTGGGTCTGTTGGGTCTGTTTTTTTTAGCTGGGATCATCATCATTGCGTCGCCTACGATCGCTCAAGATCGCTCCGTTAAAGAATTACAGCAGCAACAGCAGCAGCTTGACAAACAGCGATCGCAGCTCGCCAAAGAGCAAGAACGCCTCAAAAATTTAGAAAAGGCAGCCCAGGGAAACCTTCAAGGTTTGCGTCAAGGCATCAAAGCGACTGCCAGCCAGATTCAAGCCAGTGAAACGCAGCTACAAACAGCTACCAAACAGTTGCGATCGTTAGAAGTGACGCTGGTGCAGGCAGAACAGCTTTATCAGCAAAAGCAGTTTTCCACCGTTGCCCGACTGCGGTTTCTCCAACGTCAACAGACCGATCGCGGCTGGGCAGTACTCCTCCAAAGCCAAAATTTGAACGATTTTCTCGATCGTCGCCATCAACTGAAACGTCTTTACAAGGCGGATCAGCAGCTATTGAGTCGCTTCAAGCAAGACACCGATCGCATCAATCAGCAGCGCAACCGGGTAGAACAACAGAAAAACCAGATCGCCCTACTCAAGCAACAGCTTCTCGCTCAAAAAGCGTCTTTTGAAGCACAGGCAGGCTCACAGCAAACGATGATCGAACGCTTACGAACCGATCGCCGCGCCCTCGAAGCTGCCGAAACGCAACTCGTACAGGATTCTCGTAACATTGGGCGACTCATCCAGCAACGGGTTAGCATGGGCGGCGTTACCTTTCGCGGTACGGGACAAATGATTGCACCGTGCGTTGGCGAAATCACCAGCGGCTTCGGCTGGCGAGTGCATCCAATTCTCGGCTATCAGCGGTTTCACTCTGGTATTGACTTTGGGGCTGACTATGGCACCGCGATCAACGCCGCCGACAGTGGCACAGTCATCTTCGCAGGCTGGTACGGCGGCTATGGCAATACGGTCATCATTGATCACGGTGGTAATATTACGACCCTGTACGGTCATTCCAGCGAACTCTATGTCTCAGAGGGGCAAACTGTGCAACGTGGGCAAGCGATCGCTGCCGTTGGCTCTACAGGACTTTCAACGGGACCTCACCTTCACTTTGAAGTGCGCCAAAATGGTGATCCGGTTGATCCAGCCGCATACCTTTAGAAAAAGCTAAAGATGAAGATCGAGCCTTTAGCGCTCAGTCTTGACAACAGTGCTATACTCACGAGATAACGAGGGTATGTAGCTCAGTGGATAGAGCATCAGGTTCCGGTCCTGAGGGTCGGGGGTTCGAGTCCCTCCATACTCGTCTTAACTGCAAGGTAACTGAGAGGTTGCTCGTAGACCGTGTCTACGACAACGGAAGACTTTTACCTTTCTATGCTCTGAAATATTTCTCAATTCGCACTGCAGAAATTGAGCTTGAAACTCGGTAGTTGCACTTCAATACTCGGACGATCGAGCTTTTTACTCAAATCACCAAGCTTTTCACTCGAACGATCGCGCTTTTCACTCGAATCACCGAGCTTTTTACTCGAACGATCGAGCTTAGAACTCGAACGATCGCACTTTGACCTCGGACGATCGAGCTTTTTACTCGAACGATCGCTCTTGAAACAGGAACGATCGCACTTTGCACTCGGCACACCGAGCTTTTTGCTCGGAACTTGCACCTTTGTACTCGAAACGCCGAGCTTGGAACTCGAACGATCGCACTTTGCACTCGGCACACAGAGCTTTTTACTCGGACGATCGCAGTTGAAATAGAAACGTTAGCGAAGCTTTCCAGAGGAATCGCGTTTTGAGTTGAAAAAGGGACATTGTCTGGGCAATCGCGCGATCTCTAAAGTAGGCTAGGCATACCAATTGCAGGAACAAAAGTCCCCATGACTGGAGCCGAGCCGTTTATCTTTGGTGCGTTGAAAGGCTTTCTGGCAAGTAAAGCGGTTGAAAAAGCGCAGGAAAGCCTTGCCAGTGAGATCACCAAATCTGCCTGGAATAGCAGCGCAGCACAGGTGAAGCCGGGGACGTTTACGGATCAACTCAAGCAGCAAATTTTTAACGCATCGGGGCAATACATCAGCAGCTACGCCGATCGTCACGGCATTCTCAAAGTGCTGGGCATGACTGAGCCAGTCTGGATCGAAGACATCTATACCAGAGTGCAGTTTTTGAGCAGTGACGGCATTCGGCAGTACCTTTCACTGGAAAACCTGGAGCAGGCATATCGTGAGACGCAGCAGCGACGCTTTCAAGCTGAGAAGTGTGAGAAACGTGATGGCTTGGCGGTAGCGAATGAGCAGCAATATCTCATGGTGTTGGGGCAACCGGGGGCAGGGAAGTCTACCTTTCTGCGACGCATTGGGCTAGAAGCGCTAAAGCGGGAGGATTCGGGTTATGGGCACAACTGCATTCCGGTCTTTCTGGAACTCAAACGGTTTAATACGGGAAATGTAGACATTGAGCAGGCGATCGCGCGCGAACTTGAGACCTGCAATTTTCCTGACCCAGCACGATCGACAACCCGCTTGCTAGAAGATGGCAAACTGCTGATTTTGCTGGATGGACTGGATGAAGTGCCAACGCAACAGATGGATCAGGCGATCACACAGATTCAGGACTTTTGCGATCGCTACAGCCAAAATCGCTTTATTGCCTCCTGCCGTACCGCTGCCTACCGCAGTCGCTTTCGTCAGTTTCGCGATGTCATCATGGCAGACTTTGACGAAGAGCAGATCCAGCAGTTTATTACCAACTGGTTTCGCTCGAAGGACGATCGAGAGTTTGACACGGCTCAAAAATGCTGGGACTTATTGCAACAACCGGAATATATTGCCACTCGTGAACTAGCGCAAACGCCATTATTGCTAACCTTTCTCTGTCTAGTCTTTGATGATGCCCAAACCTTTCCCAGGCAAGGGGCAATCCTCTACAAAGATGCGCTGGATGTGCTGCTCAAACGCTGGGCAGCCGAGAAACGGATTCAGCGCGACCCCATCTATCAAGACCTGACGCTGCCCTTAGAAGAAATGATGCTGGCAGAAATTGCTTATAGCGGGTTTGAAGCAGACCGCCTCTTTTTTTCCGGTCGCGAAGTCGTTGAGAAAATTCGCACGTTTCTCGCCAGCAACCTGAACGCACCGAAACATCTAGACGGTGATGAGGTATTGAAAGCAATCCAAATTCAGCAAGGCATCATGGTCGAACGTGCCAGAGATATCCTGTCCTTTTCTCACCTGACCCTCCAAGAATATTTAACCGCGCAACACATCGCAGACAACAACCTGCGCGATCAGTTAGTCACTAATCATATGTGTGATCAGCGCTGGCGAGAAGTGTTTATCCTTGTTGCTGGACTCATGCGCGGCGGAGCCGATGATTTGTTGTTGCAAATGGAGGTAGCAGCCAAGCAATTGATCAACACTGACAACTTGAAAAATCTTGTGCGTTGGACTGAGCAAGCGACGGAAGGTTCAGAGGGAGCCTTCAAACCTGCGGCAAAGCGATCGGTAGCAATCTACATTACTCTTTACTTCGTCGATAGTTGTATTGATTTACTCACGGCAAGCAGAGGTTTGCATTTTTCTAGTGTGCTTAATAGATTTTTAGGCTATCTTCCTGGACGTAATCTCGCCAGCTCTGCAAACAATGTTGCCACTATTTTAGAAAAAAGTCTCAACTCAACTTTGAGTTTATTTAGTGGGGAATCTTTTACAAATTTTGCTCTTCCTTACAGTGCTGAGCCAGGAATAGTTGACCTTGGCAACTTAAATATGATGTTTGACTACTTCTACTACCTCATTCAAGAAACCAAGAAATTGAAGGTCTTTTATAAAATTGACTATAAAACACTGATGATTCAACTGGAAGACTTAAAACTCAAGTTTCTAGTTAACAGTCAGGACTTTGAACTAGATAGTAGTCAGAGCCTTAATACATACGTAATGCTCTGTAGGCTGACTCTTAAAACCTTTATGCACGCCTTTAATCTTGGGCAAGATTGGATCGATTTATCGACGGAAGAAGCGAACGCACTAGCAAACTATTTATACGCCAACGCACTTATCGTACGATGTAAGGAAGCGGCTGTGCGAGTGTCGCCGCAAGTGTGGGCGGGCATAGAGGAGAGAATGTTGACGGTGAGGGATGAGGGATGAGGAATGAGAGGAATCAATTAGACTGAGGATGGTTAGGGCTTGAGGATTGTGATTGCGCTGTGGAAGTCACCCCTTATGAAATAGAGGTTTACGCTACCAACGATGGCAAAGTGCCATTTTCAGAGTGGCTCAATGCGCTCAAAGACCTTCAAGGAGCAGCCAAGCTTTTGCTGAGGCTCGATCGCATCAAGCGGGGCAATCTGGGTGACTATAAATTTATTGCCGATGGGGTGTTGGAGTTGCGGGTTGATGCTGGACCAGGCTACAGAGTGTACTTTGCTCAGGTCAGCAAGCAGGCGATCGTGATTCTCTGTGCAGGCAACAAGAACACTTAAGCAGAAGACATTAAAAAAGCTCAACGATATTGGAACGATTACAGGAGCCGCGATGATGCCTAGAAGCGTAAGTTATCAGGGAGAACTGCTAAAGTACCTGCACGATCCTCACAAAGCCGTGAGTTATCTCAATGCAGCTCTAGAGGATGGCGATCCTGAACTCTTTGTTGTAGCGCTGAGAAATGTGGCAGAAGCGCAAGGGTTAGCGAATACTCTTCCTTTAAACAGTCAGTCCTCAAGCGCTGATGCGATTAAACTGGAAATCCATAGTCTCCTGAAGTTATTAAAAGATTTAGGGCTTGGGCTGGCATTAACCGAAATTAGCCAAGCATCTTGATCGACCAAGACAAAACTTGATCAACCCGCGATCGCCGCCAGCAACCAAATCACAGGACTTTTTGCTGACGAGCCGGAATGGATGGAACAGGTGATGCAGTCGATTGAGCATGATCGCGAAGACGATCGACCGGCTGTACGATCGCTGACCTAACGGACGATCGCCCTACGGCACAATCAGCACCGGACAGGGCGACAGGTTGATCACGCGATTGGTCACGCTATCCGACACGCCTTCGTCGGTAAGCCCCAAGCCACGACAGCCCATCACAATTAAGTCGGCAGCGATTTCGTCTGCTACATCGCAGATGGTAAATGCGGGTTTGCCTTCGCGTTCGATCGCCTCTGCTTCGATGCCCTGCTGCGAAAAGAGAGCCTTCGCTGTGGTTAAAAGCTGGGCGATCGCCTCCGGTGACGACATCGCGTCGCTGGAGCCATCTTCAGCAGGTGGCTCCACAACAGAGAGCAAAATCAAACGGCTGTTATGCGTTTTGACTACACCAGCAACCGTCTCAGCGGCTTGCTGAGATTCTCGACTACGGTCAATAGGAAAAAGTACAGTCTTAAACATGGTATGCCTTATCGAAGGTACATACTTCGATACAATAGGTAAAAAGACTCATTTAGGAGATTATTTCGGTGCCTAAGAAGACTTTAGCAAGTTTATCATCCTCTGCTTTGTCCGGTAAGCGCGTCCTCGTACGGGTAGATTTTAATGTTCCTCTAGACGAACAAGGCAAGATTACAGACGATACGCGCATTCGTGCGGCATTGCCTACCATCCAATCTTTGACCGAAAAAGGCGCGAAGGTCATCCTGGCAAGCCACTTTGGTCGTCCCAAAGGCGACGATTACGCCGCTCGTGTCACCGATAAGTTTCGCCTGACACCCGTGGCTGCACGTTTGTCTGACCTGTTGGGCAAGCCAGTGGTCAAAACGGATGACTGCATTGGTGACGATGTAGCCGCTAAAGTAGCAGGGCTAAACGATGGCGATGTGTTGCTGCTAGAAAACGTTCGCTTCCATCCCGGTGAAGAGAAGAACGATCCTGAGTTTGCCAAGCAACTGGCTTCGGTGGCTGACTTGTACGTGAACGATGCGTTTGGCACTGCCCACCGCGCTCATGCTTCGACCGAAGGTGTAACGCATTACTTGAAGCCGTCGGTGGCGGGGTTGTTGATTGAGAAAGAACTGCAATTTTTGCAAGAGGCGATCGAGCATCCCCAGCGTCCGTTAGCAGCGATCGTCGGTGGCTCCAAGGTATCCAGCAAAATCACCGTGATCGAAACCCTATTGGATAAAGTAGACAAGCTGCTGATCGGTGGTGGCATGATCTTCACCTTCTACAAGGCACGCGGTCTCAACGTTGGCAAGTCGTTGGTCGAAGAAGACAAGCTAGAACTGGCAAAAGCGCTGGAAGCCAAAGCTAAGGCTAAAGGTGTTGATCTACTCCTGCCCACTGATGTCGTGGTGGCTGATAACTTTTCAGCGGATGCCAATGCCCAAACCGTCAGCGTCGAAAACATTCCCGATGGCTGGATGGGTTTAGATATTGGTCCCGATTCGATAAAGGTCTTTCAGGACGCTCTTTCGACCTGCAAATCGGTGATCTGGAATGGCCCCATGGGTGTGTTTGAGTTTGACAAGTTTGCTGTGGGTACAGAGGCGATCGCCCGCACCCTGGCAGATCTGACTAAAACAGGCACTACAACCATCATTGGTGGTGGCGACTCGGTAGCAGCCGTCGAAAAAGTCGGTGTTGCCGAGCAAATGAGCCACATTTCCACAGGCGGCGGTGCCAGTCTAGAACTGCTCGAAGGCAAAGAATTGCCTGGTATTGCAGCGCTAGATGATGCGTAAGGCGATCGGCTAGAGGCGTAGGGACGCTATTGCCATAGCAAAAGGATGAAGGATAAGGGATGAATCGAAGTCCCTGATCAAAGGACGTTTCAAGGTTTATGTCTGTCTTCACGTTCCCTTCGACTGCTATATCAGTAACGTCCCTACTGCCACAAACATTCAGATAAAAGAGCGACAGTTTCTTGTGAGTCAGTCAAAAGGTGAAAGGGTGAAGGGATGAAAGAGTACGGCTGATGTAGTCAGAACTGGCTGCAACGTTCATCGCCTTTTGGCTCAGTCATCAATGCCTACGGATGACGCGGCTTGATTGAGACCAGATTCCTTGAGACTATTACGCGATCGCCAGATCTGCAACGGGTTCACCAAGGGCGGCAAACACCCTGGCTAGGTTTTCAGGCTGCATAAATTCGACGTATTTGGTAGCCATCTCTGGCGGCAGTAATTCGATGAGCAGCTTGTTTTCAACCCAAAATTCCAGCACATCAAAAAAGCCGTCACGATCGCAATACACCATCCGCCAGCCTTCACGATAGGCAATGCGCTCAATCTCTTCCTGGCTTGCTGGTACTGAAAGCGCCACGTGAGTAGCAGTAAATGGTGAGGCAAAGGCATTGCTAGAAAACGTCACTGCTTCCGCGCCAAACCCTGGCATCAGTTCGGTTTCTGCTGGATAAACTTCAATCATGGTGCCGTGGTCATCCAGAGCGATCGCCATGAAGCTGCCAGGATGCGGTGGAAAGGGGGCAACGGTACCATGCAAGATTTCTGCTAAAATTCGAGCGACACGGCTAGGGTTTTCGGCAGTCATAGAGAAATGGTGCAGCATAAAGGTCTCCTTACAGAATGAAAGTGTGAAGTGGGCTACTTTTTATGACTCTGCTTGAGCCACTCGTTTTACGGAAATGAGAGCCCTATGTCTGCCAAATTCACCCGACCGTACGACGGTGCCTCATCCAATCGGATGACCCTGCAAGCAAAATCGTTACCCTAAAAAGAACGATGACTGACGGATGAAGTAAAGATGACGATCGATCGCTTGCAAGCGCTAGCAGAGCAGTACGCTCAGGCGTTAAGTGTCCTCCGTGTAAACCTTCCTATTTCAGTGTCGTAGTACCGTGTTCTGAGATAGTAAGACAAGAGCCACGTATACGAGATGATTTGAGACGGCATGGGAATCGCGATCGACTTTGGGACTAGCAACACCGTCGTTGCCCGCTGGAACCGGGCGACCCAGCAACCAGAAACACTCTCTTTACCTGGCATTAGCGATCGCTCGGGTCAGAATCCACCCCTGATTCCCAGTTTGCTTTATGTCGAGGATGCGTGTCAGGGCACAGTAGTGGTTGGTCAAACCGTGCGCGATCGTGCCCTTGACTTGTCTACAGACCCGCGTTTCTTTCGTAACTTTAAGCGTGGCATTGGTTCCAGTGTGCAGGGCTTTTTGCCAGAACTAGACGGCTGTACTGTTCGGTTTGAGCAAGTAGGGCAATGGTTTCTGACTCAGCTTGTGCAGCAGCTTAAGACCATTGAACCGGAAGCGGGACAGTCGATCGTCTTTACCGTTCCGGTAGACAGCTTTGAGGCCTATCGTCTCTGGCTGGGGCACGTCTGCGAGTCGCTGCAAGTAGAACAGGTGCAAATGCTGGATGAACCAACGGCAGCAGCACTGGGTTATGGGTTAGCCGATCAAGAAACGCTGCTAGTCATCGACTTTGGCGGTGGCACGCTAGATCTTTCACTGGTACGGCTCGATCGTGCTCAGGCACAGCCAAAACCGCTGGGCTTTATCCTTAAATGGGGGCAAAAGTCGTTTGCGGAACAGTCGGGGCAAACGCCCAAGACAGCGAGGGTGTTAGCGAAGGCAGGACAAAACTTGGGCGGATCGGACATTGATAATTGGTTGGTGGATTATTTTGCCGAGGCGCAAGGGTTAGCAGTCACGCCACTGACCATACGACTGGCAGAGCGGCTAAAAATTCAGCTTTCGCTGCAAACTCAGGCGCAAGAGGTCTATTTTGACGACGAAACCTTTGAGAGCTACGAGCTGCAACTGAGCCGTACGCAATTTGAAGACATTCTGCAACAGCACCAGTTTTTCGATCGCCTGGATGATTGCCTGTTGCAAGTTTTGCAGCAAGCCCGACGGCAGGGCTTAGAGACAACCGACATTGATGCCGTGTTGCTGGTGGGTGGCACGGCTCAGATACCAGCGGTGCAAACCTGGGTGCAGCAGCATTTTGAAGCCAGTAACGTACGTTGCGAAAAACCCTTTGAGGCGATCGCGCATGGGGCGCTGCAACTGAGCCAGGGCATTGAACTCAAAGACTTTCTCTATCACGGCTACGGCATTCGCTATTGGGATCGTCGCCAAAACTGCCATAACTGGCATCCACTGATTAAAGCGGGGCAAGCCTATCCCATGAGTGATCCGGTGGAGTTGCGGCTGGGTGCCTCTTTGGACAATCAACCGAGTATCGAGCTAGTCATTGGCGAACTGGGTGCGGCAGCCAATCAAACAGAAGTTTACTTTGATGGCGATCGTCTGGTCACTCGACGCATGGATAGCAGCCATTCAGTGCAACCGCTGAACGATCGCGACGGTGCCCGTAATATTGCCAAACTGGAGCCATCTGGGTATCCAGGGAGCGATCGAGTCAAAGTACTGTTTCGCGTCGATGAGCAGCGCTTTCTCCGCATTACGGTAGAAGATTTGCTGGCATTGCAAACGCTGATCGACGATCAACCCGTTGTGCAGTTGAGTTAAGCGCCAGCAGCCGTTAAGGTTTGCTGTTGGAAGAGGCTGTTACTTCGGCAAGACAACCTCGCAAAGCGTCACCCAGCTTTTGCACATAGGGTTCCTTCAACATTCCCAGATGGTCACCGGGGATATGATGCACGTCTAGCCCCTCTTGGACTAACTGCTGCCAGCTCAGTTCATTGTCAATCAGGGTGTGAGGCACATTCTGGCGCTCAGTTGCCTTAAACAATGCGACATGCCCGCCATAGCTGCGGATACAGTAACGATTCGCAATGCGCTGGTTTTCTTGCTCATAGTTAAAATCCGTAACGTTGTCGGCTAACGGCAAGCCTGTAAAGTGGCAGAAGGTCGTGCTGGCGTGACAGTATCCGTGCCAGAGTGCTTCCATCAAATCTTGAGTACGCCAGCGAATTTGTACTGCCATCATTTGCAGCAGGTAAGCAAGCCCAGACTGCTTGATTTTATGCCAGTGTTTGGCAGCTCGTTGGTTCACCAGATGCCTTAAAAGAGGCTGGTTGGTGATCGACGGGTACGTATCCACCAAACCGAGGAAGGCGATTTGTTGCCCTCGTGCCGTGAGTTGCTGTGCCATCTCATACGCCACCAAGCCACCAAAGGAAACTCCCATTAGTAAATAGGAACCGTGGGGCTGTAGCGCCTGTATCTGCCGGTTGTAGTGCGCTGCCAGGGCTTCCACCCGATCGATGGCGATCGCGTCTCCAGCGATATGAGCCGCCAACCCGTACACAGGTCGCTCTGGGTCAAGATAGCGTAACAGCGGGAGGTAATACTTCAGCCCCCTCCCCAGAACATGGATACAGAACAACGGTGGCTTCCCACTGGCAGCTTGACCCGGCTGAATGATCACCAGAGACGGGGAGACAGAGACTACATCTGATGGTGCACTAGCGTGGTCAGACCCAAAACGTCCTGCCTCAGAGCTTACCGAATCTGCGTTGCGAAGATAGGTTGCCAGGGCTTCGATCGTGGGTGCCTGAAAGAGCGTTGCTAAGGGCAGACGTTTGCCGAGTGTTTTTTCGATCTGCGTCCACACGCGCACGGCTGACATCGAATGACCGCCCAGTTCAAAGAAGTGATCGTGAATGCCGATCGGCTTGATGCGCAAAACATCTTCCCAGATGGCGCTTAACTGACGCTCTAGCTCATCGCTCGGCGCTACAAACGAAATTGCCGCATCTGGCTCACCATTGTGCGTTGCCAGAGACAGCGAAGCCTGTCGATCGCCTGCAAAGACACTTTCGGGAGCCGGTAATGCGGCGCGATCGAGCTTGCCGTTTGCCGTGACGGGTAGCTCTTTCAGTAAGACGATCGCGGATGGCAGCATATAATCCGGCAGTTTTTCCTTGAGGGACTGGCGCAGTTCAGCGATCGTGGGTGCTGGCTGCTGGCGTGGTACGACGTAAGCAACCAGACGTTTTTCACCGGGTTGATCGTCCCGTACTATCACGACCGACACCCGGATGGCGGAGTTTTGAGCCAATACAGCCTCAATTTCGCCCAGTTCAATCCGAAAGCCACGGATTTTTACCTGATGATCAATGCGACCCAAAAACTCAATGTTGCCATCGGGAAAAAAGCGTGCCAGATCGCCTGTACGATACAGCCGTGCGTGTGGCGAGGGATGGAACGGATGTGGGATAAACCGCTCTGCCGTTTTAACCGGATCAGTGTAGCCAGATGCCAGACAGTCGCCACCAATGTAGAGTTCGCCCGTCACGCCGATCGGGCAGGGTTGCAGGCGAGCATCCAGCACATAGTATTGGGCGTTCTGGATGGGTTTGCCGTAGGGAATGCTCGTCCAGTCTGGATCAATGTCGTTAATGCGGTAGAAGTTCGACCAGACCGTTGCCTCGGTCGCCCCACCCAGCGAAATCACCTCCACACCAGGAAACGTTGCTTTGAGCGCATCAGGCAGCGTCACTGGAATCCAATCGCCACTCATAAAGACCAGTCGTAGCTGCGATCGCGCGTCCTTCAGGTTAGCGAAGAACGGCACAAGCTGTTGCAAGGCAGGTGGTGCCGAATCCCAGAAGGTAATGGGTTCGTGGCATAGAATCTGCACCAGCGCCGCCGGGTCGCGTACATCGTCGTTCGACACTACTCGAATTGATCCACCCGCTGCCAGTAGCCCAAAGATGTCATACACAGACAAGTCAAAGCAAAGTGAGGTGATGAACAATACGCGATCGGTTGCAGTGACGTTAAAACTGCGGTTGACCCACTCGATTAAATTGATCACAGGCTGATGACGGACGACGACTCCCTTCGGTGTGCCCGTAGAGCCAGAGGTAAAGATCACGTAGGCAGTATCATCAGCACTGCCCTGCCTGGGTAAGTTTGCGGTTGGCTGCTGACACAGGTGCGACGGTTGCCAAATCTGTAGACCTGTTTGTGTTGAATCACAGCCTCGATCGCTCGGTTCGATCGCCATCGCATCGCAGCAGATCACATGCTCCAGCCTGGGCAGTTGCGTTTGGAGTGTTTCAAAGGTCGATCGATGCAACGGCTGCGTCACGACCCAGCGCACGTCCAGGGAGTCGAGAATCCACTGCACCCGTGCTGGGGGAAACGTTGGTTCCAGTGGGACGTAAGCTCCGCCAGCTTTGAGAATGCCCAGCAGCGTGAGAATCATCTCTAAGCCACGATTTAAGTAAACGCCAACAAAGGTGCCCGGACGCACACCCAGCGTTTTCAGGTGATGGGCGAGTTGGTTTGCCTGACGGTTGACTTCGCCATAGGTAAGCTGTTGCGCTTCGTAGACCACCGCGATCGCGTCGGGGTTACGCTTGACCTGTGCTTCAAAGAGTTCATGCAAGCAGGTCGCTTGAGCATAATCGGCGGCTGTGTCGTTCCATGCCACCAGTAGTTGGTGTCGTTCGGCTCCCGTCACCAGCGGCAATTCTCCCAAAGACTGCTCTGGATTCGTAATCATGCTGGTTAGCAGGGTTTGGAGGTGCCCCAGTAAGCGCAGGATGGCGGCTTGATCAAACCGACGGCGATCGTAGGAAATTTTCAACACCAGTTCGGTGTCCAGACAGCCGATCAGCACTAGCGGCAGCGGCGGTTGCTCATGCAGTTGAAACTCGCGTTGCTGCCAGTTGCCGCCCTGTTGCTGTAGCTTTGTGTTCAGTGAATAGTTCTCAAACACGACCAGACTTTCAAAGAGAGGGACTCCACCCGGCACCTCACTCCATGCCTGCACCTCAACAAGCGGCGTATGCTCATAGTCACGGACAGCAATATGCTGCGATCGCAACGCTTTTAGCCAGGGCAGTAACGCTGCCTCCGCTGGCACCTGAACTCTGACAGGCAGTGTATTGATCAGTAGTCCAATGATAGAGTCGGCTCCATCGATCGACGATTGGCGGCAGGCTCTGGTTGCCCCAAACACCACATCCGCTTCGCCACTGTAACGGCTCAACAGTAGCGCCCAGGCACCCTGCACGATCGTATTGGGCGTGATGTCCTGCTGTTTAGCAAGGGATTGCAACGCGGTTGTTAATACCGCCGAGAGGCAACGCTGCTCTTCTCCATGTCCGGGTTGGTCGAGCAACTGGCTCGATGCCTGGGCTGGCAGCAGTGGCGTTGGTGTTGCAAAGCCTTTAAGTAGTTGCTGCCAGAAGCCTTTGGCGATCGATCGATCCGGCTGCTGTAGCCACTCAATATAGTCTTGATAGGGTCGAGGGGGTGCCAGCGTTAGCGGTTGTCCCTGACACGTCGCTTCATAGAGGGCAAAGACTTCCTGCAACAGTATTGGCACCGATCGCCCGTCCAGCAGAATGTGATGAAACGTCCAGATCAAACGAAACTCAGTGTTAGCCAATCGAAACAAGGCAAGACGCATGAGGGGCGCGTGAGTCAGGTCAAACCCACGCAAGCGATCGGTCTGCAAATACAGGGCATGGCGATCGTCTTGTTCTGCAACTGGTAAATCCTGCCAATCATGCTGCGTGAAAGGCAAGGAGACACTTGGCTGCACCCGTTGTCTTGGTTCCTCCAAACCATCCCATTGAAAACTGGTTCTTAAAACGGGATGACGCGCTACAACCGCCTGCCATGCCTGAATCAACAGTTCGACTTCTACACATTCATGCAACGTGCAGACTATCTGCTCAAGATCGACTCCAGACTGCTGTTCATGAAGACTATGAAACAGCATTCCCTGCTGCATTGGTGAGAGTAAGTACGAATCTTGCATGCTTTGTTCTACCGCTGGCATCATGCTTTGTTCTACCGCTGGCAGAAATTAAGTGGGCATGAAGCAACCTGCTTTGATGCTAGTGGTACAAGAATAAAAATAAAGACCTTAAACTCGGTAAATTCACACAAACGGCTTACTGGTAGATACGATCTATTTGCCAGTAAGACTGATTGATCGTCAAGACAGCAGCTATCCTTCACTCATTCTTTATGTCGATCGGTCTAACGATTTACACTTTCAGCAAAAAGCCTGGAGTCTCTCGCTATTATTACGGTCACGAGCGTAAAATACCATAACTAAAACAAACTCAACTGAGTTGGAGCGTGGATAGTGTTCCAGGGCAGCGGCGGCACTTGCTTAGACTGTCGTTCTAGGAGTTGTTGAAAATAGCGAGCATTGGCAGGCGATCGCGCTTCGACTGGACAATGCACGAAAAAATAAAGGCGCGTTCCTTGCCGCAGCCATTGCTCCACCAGCGCGACCCATTCGTCCAAAAACGGTTGATTCAGCGCCAGATCAGGATGGCTAATGAAGCGAATGAGGCTAAACGGAGCCGTCACGCTTGGCTGGAGGGGCAACTTAGGCTTTTTGCGATCGGAATGCAACTGTGGGTCGTCTGGTGCGTCATAAAGAGGACGAGTATCCAGCAGCACGCGCCCAACGCCTAGCCGTTCTAGCAGTGCGGTCAGGTTTTCGGCATGAGGTGCTTTAAACCAGTCGAGATGGCGTACTTCGAGCGCAAAATCAGCTTCGTGGCGAGGCAAGGCGGTAAGAAAGGCTTCTAAATCGGCAAACATTGCTGGGCTGTAGCTGGGCGGCAGTTGAGCGAATAAAGGGCCGAGGCGATCGCCCAAACCCTGCATTTTCGTCAGAAACGTCAATGTACCCGGAAGTGCAGGCTGCAACAAACCGTTGTGCGTCAGGCTTTTTGGCAACTTGAGGCAAAATTCAAACCCGTCCGGTGTTTCTGTAGCCCAACGCTTCACAGTTTTGGCATCGGGGATGGAATAAAACGTCGTATTCCCCTCTACCGTTGTAAAACGACGGCTGTAAAGATGCAAAAAATCAGCAGCGCGGCTCTCTAAGGGAAAGAGCTCCCCTAGCCAGCCTTTATACGCCCACATGGCACAGCCGAGATGGAAAGTCATGAGGAATGAAGGCTAAAGGATGAAGGCTAAAGGCTAAAAAAAGGAGATAAGAGAAACGATGACTTTTAAGGTGTGAGTTAATTTTGACCGTTGATCACTGATCACCATTTCATCCTTTAGTCTTCAGCTTTGATATTTCTGCCTTCTGCCTTCTTCGACATTAAGTTGCTGATGATCACTTTTGCGGTGGGTATGATGGAGACTGCATGGCGCTCACCCCGCGATCGACTGTTGCCCCTCTCCCCAAACTGTACCTGATACCCTTCTTTCCAAAACTTGATGAAATCTCTCTTTTGCAGCCGGGGGCATGACAATCCTGACGATAACCGCTTTTGTCGTCTATGTGGTGAGATGCTGCCCATCGTACCGCGATCGCCCGTCGGGGGCAGGGCAGGGCAAAGGCTGGGCTTGCGGTATTGCGTTTTGCATGAGTTGGGGCATGGTGGCTTTGGGCGTACCTACCTGGCAGAAGATACCAATCGGTTTTATGAGCGGTGCGTACTGAAGGAATTTGCGCCGCAGGTGCAGGGTACAGAAGCGCTTCAAAAGGCTGGGGAATTGTTTGAGCGAGAGGCTGGCATTCTCTATAAGCTGCAACATCCCCAGATTCCACGCTTTCGGGAGCTGTTTCAGGCAGACTGGCAGGGCAAGCGGCGATTGTTTTTGGTGCAAGATTACGTAGAGGGTGAGACGTATCAGGCATTACTGCGATCGCGACAGACTCAAAACGGCTACTTCACAGAACCAGAAGTCACCCAACTGCTGCTTCAACTGCTGCCTGTGCTGGACTACATCCATGCTTGTGGTGTCATTCATCGCGATATTTCGCCCGATAATTTAATGCTGCGGACGGCCGATCGTTTGCCTGTGTTGATTGATTTTGGCGGTGTAAAGCAGGCAGCCGCCGAAGTAAATTCTCAGCTACGGCGATCGGTCGCAGCAACCCCTGTCAACGTGACCCGGCTGGGCAAAATAGGCTATGCACCCACTGAACAGATGGAGCGGGGCGACGTCTTTCCGCATAGCGATTTTTATGCCTTGGCAGCGACGGTGCTGGTGTTGTTGACTGGCAAAGAACCACAGGATTTACTGGCAGGCAATCGCCGTCAATGGCAGCGGCAGGTTAACCTGAGCCCAAAACTCGTTGCGCTTCTAAGCCGAATGCTTGACCCTGACCCAGGCAAGCGTTATCAGACGGCGCAAACAGTGATGGCAGCGTTGGGCAGCAGTCTACCAGCCTGGGACGATCGCGCGACCCACCCCCCCAAGGGGCATCAATCGCCCTCGGCGCTGTATCCTGCAACGCTGGCAGTTGCACCGGCTCAGGTTAGTCCTGTGACTCAGGGGGTGACGGTCTCTCCGCCTGCTCCTCGCCCCCAGCGTAAGTCTGGTTTTGGAACGATCGCCCTTCTTCTGTTAGCAGCAGGCACGGTCTGGTTTACCTGGTGGATTGCCCACGACTGGCAGCCCTTGAAGCAGCCAAAAAAACAGCCGTCTCAAACAACAAATGCCAACACAAAACCATCTGCACCCAAATTTTCGCAAACAGAGCAAAAACGTAAACAGGCGCTTGACCAGCGGCGTGAGGCTCTAGGCATTGACGCTGTTTTTCTGTCCAGCCTGGTCAATGGAACCTTTTATGACAAGTATCCAGACCGTAGCGGACGGCAACTCACAGCAGACGCAGCCGATGCGCCCCTCCGCGCTGCATGGGATCGACTTGCGAACCAATGGTTAGATCAACTCAAATCTCTCAGTAGCGATACTCGATCGCGCCTGGGACAATACACCGATGCAGACTTAAAAGCACGACAGACAGCCGTCAATCAACTCAATCTCAGCAGTCGGGCGCTGAATGACCTGACTGATGTGCGCTTTTTTGCTCTGTTTCCTGATCAGCCACGCCAAAATATTTTGAACCAGCCGATCGGTCAGGTGTGGCAAGCGATCGCGGCTGAACAATTTAACGCCGTGAAAGCCGGTACGGCGCTAGAGACGATTCAAATGCCTGAAGGACGCTTCAGCCAGCAGGTCAGCGGTACGCTCAAAGCAGGCGAAGGCAAGGCGTATATCGCCAGGTTAAGCAAGGATCAGGTGATGCAAATTGACCTACAGGCAAACCAGGCGACTCAACTCTCTATCTATCCGCCGACCAGCAAAGCTGCTGCCCTCTTGGAAGACTCAGCCAAAACACGCTGGTCGGGTAAGCTGCCAGAATCTGGCTTCTACGAAATTGTGGTTGTTTCCTCCAGTGCAACCAACTACGATCTAAGCCTTGCTGTCGCGGATAACGTCTCCTCGCCTGAGGCAGGAGAGTAAGCTTTAAATGGATCGCTGACAGGCTGCTTATGGGGGCAACGTTATTGCCTAGCCCTTTGCGATCGATCGCAAACCAGCGTGGCTTACCGCAACCACTCAAGGGTTTCGCGCCGAAGTCTTCGACCCAATCATCCCAGCCTCGGCTCTAGCCAAATGGGGTCGTTGCGATGGATGGTGCCACCCTGTAAAACTGAGGCACGGATGCCTGCAATGACGTTGTTGTGTTGAGCCGTTGTGCGTAAGATGTCCAGGTCGCTTGGCAAGCCAGATTGTGCCAGCGTGGTAACGACGCAGCGAGGACAGGCAGTATCAATGCTGAGGCGCACCTCGTTACCGATCGCCAAGACGCTACCCACCCAGGCATCTTCCACAAACGCTGCCTCGTTGTCTACCGGTTTAATCAAAATATTGGGTCGAAAACGGCAGGGGGCAAATTGTCCGTCTGGGTAAAGTGCCTGAAGTTTTGCCAGGGTTGCAGTGGTCAGGGCATGAACAAAGCAGGAGTCAAAAAACGTATTCGGAGGCAGCACCAGTTCTGTGATGGTCTCCTGGTGGGCGGTTCCCTCCACGTCAGGCCAGTACTGGTCAAGGCTGGACGTTTTTGGTGCAGACGAGAGTAGCTGTACTTCCCGACCCAGCAAACCAGAAAGAATACTGCTAGCGTCGATCGCCTCGCTGCTTAACGAACCACCATCCGGTAAGGCTACTTTGACGGGTGGCAACGCTTCTCGCACCGGAGTTTCTGTAAAGGCTGCCTGAAATTCGAGCAATTTTGCCCACTTTTTAGGGTTCTTGGCACTGGCAACCCTGCCACTTTGCACGTCTAGCAGCGCATAGGCACGATCGCCCAGTAGCCCATACTCGGTAATCTCTGAAGCCTCCAGCTCCTCGCCCAACATTGATTTCACAGGATACCGCCAGAGCGTTTCGACTGCGCCAACCATCACCCTCATCATCACACCTTGCTTACAACTGGCTAACGCTAGCAAGGCTAGAGCGATGCAGCAGTATCAGAACGTACAGGGTGAAGACCCCAGCGGATGGTATTGGCTAGATTCAGCTCATTGCTGTCTAACTGAACGGTTTGTCAGTGTCTAAGGCGTTCATGCTTGAAGGCGCTTGTTTGAGTTGCTGATGCAAGGCGCTAGCAAAATTCTAGTTAGACTGCGTGATTGCTACAGGCTCATAAAGCACTGTTTCTGCACTGAGAGTCAGATTTTGATCCAGCCAGACGATCGCAGCCTTCGTTACAATGCCACCCTGAAGCGATACCAGCGAGAAGTTGCGTAGACAGTTGGTGTCAGTTTTCACGATGCGGGGCACACTGGCAGCGTTGAGGTAGATAGTGTTGTTTGTGGCAACGAGAGGAACACGTTGGTGCTGCTTGGTGTGGCGCAACTGATGATGCATGTGCCCAAAGGCAACCAGCGGAATCGTTTTGCCCAGTTTGCGAGTTGCTTCGATCGCCTCAGCAAAGTCAGGGTCGCCGTGATCGCCACCGGGAGGATGCCAATCTTTACCACAGGTGTCCTCAGGTCGATCGCCTAACCCTTTGGGTCCGCAGTGCCCCAGAAAGATCACCGTAGCGAACGTACTGCTGCTGGCGGCTTGCACGATCCGTTCGGTAGATTCGGCAAAGCTGGTAATGCCGTAGCGCGATCGATAGAAAGCGTCCGTGTTCTTCCATTCTGAACCGCCCCAGCTAAAGGGACGCGCACCCACAACGGTCAAATTGAAGGCAGGGAAATCGAGTTTGCCATAGCCAACATGTGCCTCTCCCAGCAAATCAAGCTGTTGTTGTACCCGGTCTTCTTGAGTGCGATCGTAGGGACATTTCTTGATGCCCCATTCGGTCGCGCTATACCAGGCATCATGGTTGCCCAAAACGGCAGCTTTAGGAAGATCGAGTGCCGCGATCGCTCGGACGACCTCGACCGATTCGTTGCCAAAATCACCAACCAATAGCACCAAATCCACCCCTAAGTGCTTGAGTGCGATCGCGTCATCGGCATCCCAGCGATCGTGAACATCGCCAATGATGGCAATAGTGATGGAGGCTTTTGAAGGTGCGATCGTGGCTAAGTTTTTCTCTTGCAGCGGCTCAGTCATGCGTATCCCTTTTCCTGTCTTCTCCAGCATAGTGAGGTTTTGAGGTGCCTGGGTTGAGCAACCTGCCTCCTTTGAAACATTTCTTATACCTGCCAGAACATCTCTGAGTGAACAATCAAGTTAGGCAACAACTGACACAGTAGTTAAAGCAGCGTTGCCACGTCGAGACCTGATGCTTACCAGATCTCCGACTTCTGAACCCAGGTCAAGCAACACTGAAGCGAGAGCCAAGAAGGCGGGGATCTACGTCGCTTTTGTACCCTTTTAAGCAGCAGTAATGGGAAAGAGAGACAATTTTAATTAATACAGCGAAAGAACGCCCATGTCAGATGTGACTTTAACGTTGACTATTAATGGTACGAATGTCTGCCTTAAAAACATTTCTCCTACTATGACGCTGCTGGAATATTTGCGCACAAGTGGTCGAGTGGGGACAAAAGAAGGCTGTGGTGACGGCGATTGTGGCGCGTGTACGGTAGCGATCGTTGGTGAAGGTGCAGACGGTAAACCCCATTACCAGGCGATGAACAGTTGCTTGATTCCCTTAGCGTCCGTGGCAGGACGACAGATTATTACGGTTGAAGGGGTAGCAAACGGTGCACTCCATCCCGTACAGGCGGCAATGGTAGAGACGTTGGGTTCCCAATGTGGCTACTGCACGCCGGGATTCATCATGAGCCTGTTTGCAGCCTATTACGATCGCACTGTGGATGACCTCTCTGTAGAAGGCAATCTGTGTCGCTGTACGGGCTATCTCTCCATTCGGCGTGCAGCTGAATTGGTGGATGGCACGTCACCCGATGACTCTTTTGCAACCCATCTGCATCAGGTATCGGCTGATCTAGCCCCGCTAGATTACAGCGGCAACGATCAACACTTCTACCGTCCCACCCAGCTAAGTGAAGTCCTGACCTTGCTCCAGCAGCATCCAGACGCAACACTGGTTGCAGGTGCGACCGATCTGGGATTGGAACTGACCCATCGCCGTCAGCAGTTTCCAGTCATGGTGTCTCTCGAAGCGGTGGCAGAACTCAAGCAGGTTGAGCAAACCTCAGAGTCCGTTGTGATTGGTGCTGCCGTGCCGTTGAGCCACATTGAAACCAATCTGCATGGCATTTTCCCCAGTTTGGATGAGATGCTACGCTGGTTTGCAGCGCGACAAATACGCAATCGGGCAACGCTGGGCGGCAATCTGGGCACCGCTTCCCCGATCGGCGATCTTCCCCCCGTTCTCCTGTCGTTGGATGCTGCGTTGACGATCGCCAGCGTGACTGGAACCCGCACCGTTCTGTTAGCTGATTTCTTTAAAGGCTACCGTCAAACGGATCTCCAACGAGGAGAGGTGATCGTCTCAGTGAGCGTGCCAAAGACGATCGCATCCGGTGCGGTGCGTCGTCTCAGCCAGTCGTACAAAATTGGGAAACGCGGTACAGATGACATCAGCATTGTGGCAGCGGCGTTTACGATCGACCTGGATGCTAGCGATCGCGTTGTCCAGGCACGGCTTGCCTATGGTGGCGTGGCGGCAACTCCGGTACGGGCGATCGCCATTGAAACGCTGCTGATCGGGCAACCCTGGACGTTAGCAACCATCCAACGGCTCAAGCCCACCCTGAGAGCAACCTTTACGCCCCTAACAGATTTTCGCGGCAGTGCTGACTATCGCAAACAGCTCATCGCCAATCTCCTTGAGAAGTTTTTTGTAGAATTTAGCAACGTCAATGCTGACTTATCGAAGGTGACACAATGAACGCAGTGGGTAAACCCTCGAAACACGAAAGCGCGATCTATCACGTCAGTGGCAAAGCGGTGTATACCGACGATCAGCGCCAGCCTGTAGGAATGCTGTCTGTTTACCCTGTGGTTGCGCCCTATGCCCACGCACGGATTACGGGCATTGACATTGCTGCTGCTGCTGCCGTAGAGGGCGTTGTCACTGTGTTGACTGCCGCTGACATACCGGGCAAAAACGACACAGGCGTAATTGTGCAGGATGAGGTGCTGTTTCCCACTGAAACAGTGAGCTATTACGGGCAGGCGATCGTCTGGGTGGTGGGCGAAACGGAAGAAGCCGCTCGCTTGGGAGCCGCAACGGTTGTTGTGACTTATGAACCACTGGAACCGCTGCTGAGTATTAAAGCCGCGATCGCGGCTGAGAGCTTTCACAATCAACCGCAAGTGATACATCAGGGGGATGCGATCGCTGCCTTTGCTGAAGCCGATCGCTGTCTGGAAGGCGAAATTGAAATGAACGGGCAGGATCACTTTTACCTGGAAACTCAGGCGAGTTGGGTGATTCCCGATGGTGAAGGACATTACCAGGTCTATGCCTCAACCCAGCATCCCGCTGAAACGCAGGTCATTGTGGCGCGGGTATTGGGTGTGACCAGCAATCAAGTAACGGTCACCTGTTTACGCATGGGTGGCGGCTTTGGCGGGAAAGAATCGCAGGCAAATCCCTATGCGTCAGTGGCGGCGATCGCCGCTTGTAAAACGGGTCGTCCTGTCCGCGTGAAGCTGAAGCGGAGCCACGATATGACCTTGACAGGCAAGCGTCACGGTTTTTTGGGACAGTACAAGGTCGGCTTTACCAACGAGGGCAAGATCACGGCGTTGGATGTCGCACTCTATGCCGATGGGGGTTGGAGTTTAGACCTATCGCCGCCGGTGCTGTTACGCGCCATGCTGCACGTAGACAACGCCTACTACATTCCTCACATCAAAGTCACCGGACGCATCGCTAAGACCAATAAGGTATCGAATACGGCATTCCGAGGCTTTGGCGGACCCCAGGGCATGATTGTGATTGAAGAGGTGGTCGATCGCCTTGCCCGCGCCCTCAACCTTCCACCTAATGTCGTACGCGAACGCAATTTTTATCATGGCACTGGTGAAACCAACACGACCCACTACGGACAAGAAATCTACGACAACCGTCTCGATCGCGTCTGGCAGGAAGCAAAGACCAACGCCAACTTTGGGTCACGGCAAGCGGCGATCGCCGACTTCAACCGCACCCATCCCTACAACAAACGTGGGTTAGCCATTACGCCTGTTAAGTTCGGCATCTCGTTCAACAAAACCCAATACAACCAGGCAGGCGCACTCCTACTCGTTTACACCGACGGCAGCATTCAGCTCAATCATGGCGGTACTGAGATGGGGCAGGGACTCCACACCAAAATGCTGCAAGTGGCAGCGAACGCGCTTGGCGTGGGTATGAGCCGCTTTCGGATGATGCCCACCAGCACCGATAAAGTGCCTAATACGTCTGCCACGGCTGCCTCTAGTGGGTCAGATTTGAACGGGCAAGCCGTCAAAGATGCGTGTGAAACCATCAAAGCGCGTTTGTCTCCGGTGGCAGCGAGAATGTTAAACCTGGATGCAGCGGAAGATTTGGTGTTTGAAGACGACTGGATCTTTTGCAAGACCTATCCCAAAAACCGTGTTCCGTTTTTGAAGGTAGTGAGACAGGCGTACGACGATCGCATCAGTCTTTCTGCCACAGGCTATTACCGCACACCACACATCTACTGGGATGCGGTAACGGGTAAAGGAAGACCGTTTTACTACTTTGCTTATGGTGCCGCCGTGAGCGAAGTTGAAGTCGATGGCTTTACAGGCACCTTCAAACTGCGTCAGGTGGATATCGTGCATGACGTAGGCGAATCGTTGAATCCCTTAATCGATCGGGGGCAAGTTGAAGGTGCGTTTGTGCAGGGGATGGGCTGGCTGACGATGGAAGAGTTGGTGTGGGATGATCAAGGACGACTCCGCACCGATGCGCCCAGCACGTACAAGATTCCTACTATTTGCGAAATCCCTGAACACTTCAGCGTCCATCTGCTGACACGAGCCGCGCAAGATGGCGTAATTTATGGCAGCAAAGCAGTAGGCGAGCCACCCTTCATGCTGGCAATGTCAGTGCGAGAGGCAATTCGGGAAGCGGTTGCCGCTTTTGGCAAGACGACAGAAGTGCTGCTGGCGGCTCCTGCAACCCCAGAGGCAACATTATGGGCGATCGAACAGGTGCGATCGGCATTCGCCGAGCAAGTCACCGTACCAGATCCAGAGCTTTCAGCGCTCTAGGATGAGAACAGAATTACCTAGGTAACATTAGCACTGAGACGATCAGCGTTTGGTGCTTGCAATCACTTTAGAAATTGCCGTCGGGGATCAGTACCAACCTGGGCTTTTTCGAGTCAGCTTGCAACAGTTTACTTTGAATATCTTAAGGCGCAGAAAAGCTTTCTCAGTCTCTTAGAAAACGCCTCTCGCCCCCCAAATATCGCTGAAGCTCAACCGAATCAGCCGCCTGCGATCGCGGGAATAATGCTAACTTCATCGCCATCTTTGAGCGGCGTATTGGCACCCTCTAGAAAACGAATATCTTCGCTATTCACGTAGAAGTTAACGAAGCGGCGCAGTTCACCCTGGTCATCACACAAACGTGCTTTGATACCAGGACAACTTGTTTCTAGCGATTCCAGTAAGCCAGAAACCGTTTCGGCGCTGCATTCAACCGTTGCCTGGTTGTTAGTAAGCTTTTGGAGCGGTGTTGGGATGAGCACTTTAATGGACATGGGAAGAAAAGATAAAGGATAAATGATGAAGGATGAAACGGAAAAAGGATAAAGAAAGCGTCGCTATGTTCGTGCTTTTAGCCTTTATCCTTGAGCCTTGATCCTTAAACTGAAACTTGCTGCCATTCCAGGCGTTCCAGCGTATGGGAGCGTTCCAGCGCTCGCTCGAAGCTGTCTAACTTGGGTTCGATCGTGAACGGTTCGCCAATATAGCCTTGTATCGCTTCTTGCGTTTTTAGCCCGTTGCCTGTGATGTAAACGACAGTAGTTTCATCGGGATTAATTTTGCCAGCTTCTACTAGCTTTTGCAGCACGGCTACAGTTGTACCACCTGCTGTTTCAGTGAAGATGCCTTCGGTTTCTGCCAGCAGTTTAATACCAGCAATAATTTCGGCATCGCTCACGGATTCAATATTGCCATTGGTCTTACGGGCAATGTCGATCGCATAGACCCCATCTGCCGGATTGCCGATCGCCAGCGACTTCGCGATCGTGCTGGGCTTCACAGGCGTAACAAAATCGCGTCCCTCGCGGTAAGCCTGCGCAATCGGAGAGCAACCGTCTGCCTGTGCGCCACTAAAGCGAACATGCTTATCAGCTACCAGCCCCACATCTACAAATTCTCGGAAGCCTTTGTAGATCTTTGTAAAGAGAGAACCCGATGCGAGCGGTGCCACGATGTGGTCAGGCAACTGCCAGCCCAACTGTTCTGCTACTTCATAACCCAGTGTTTTAGAGCCTTCTGAGTAGTAAGGGCGCAGATTGATATTCACAAAACCCCAACCGTGCGTGTTGGCAACTTCAGAACACAGACGGTTTACCTGATCATAATTGCCTTGCACAGCCATCACTGTAGGGCTATAGATTAACGTGCCCATCACCTTGCCAGCTTCTAGATCGGCGGGAATGAAGACGCAACAATCTAACCCTGCATGAGCCGCGATCGCCGCTGTAGAATTTGCCAGATTGCCAGTGCTAGCGCACGAGACAGTCGAAAAACCTAACTCTTTTGCCCGCGTTAGCGCGACCGATACCACCCGATCCTTAAAGCTAAGGGTTGGCATATTCACTGCATCATTCTTGATATACAGCTTATTCAAGCCGAGGCGACGTGCCAATCGTTTTGCCTGAACGAGCGGTGTCATCCCTGTACCGACATCGATCGGCTGATTAGTTTCAACTGGCAAGAAGGGGCGATAGCGCCAGATCGAGTTTGGTCCTGCCTGAATTGTTTCGCGAGTGACGGTTCGCCTTAGAGCATCGTAATCATAGGCAACTTCTAGGGGACCAAAGCAGAACTCGCAGACGTGCATAGCTTTGAGTTCGTACTCCTCACCACACTCCTTACATTTGAGAGCACGAAAGGTTGCAGCAGATTTGGTTTGAGTTGCCTGAGTCATAGTCAAAAGCTCTCGGTGATGGTGAGGGACACGATTAAAAACCAAGTTCGATTGATAGTAACACGCGTTACAAAAGCCGTCAAACATACCCGACTAATTTTGTCGGGTATAGGTCAAAGCGCCATTCCATCTGCTTTACTGCTGATCTTTAATAGACAAAGGCTGCCGCTACTTCAAATAGGGAATGTCACAGCTACTAACGTCACATCTACTACAGATAAAGTTGGCTCAGTCTGACAAGCTACTCGCAACTTAAGCCTGCCAGCGATCGCTAGACTGCTACTGTTTGACGGCTAACAGGCAGGATTATCATGCTGGACTGACGCACGAGCCACTGCGCTTTGATAAGCGTTGATTCGGTTAAGCACAAGTTTAGAAGGCGCAACACTATCAATGCTCCAAACGCGGTGGAAACAGTAGCCTGAGCATCGATACAGCCACGGAGAATCAAACTACCCCGTCAGGGGGATGGTCATTTTGTCAAATGGTTGTTATATTTTGTAATACGAAAGGATCAATGGTTTTGTCTCTTGGGGAACCATAAGCAGAACCGACGATCGCTGGAAACGTCTAGCTTGAGCGATCGGGTTTAGGCGGTTGAACTACTCTCTCAAACTGGAGTTAAATATGAGCCAACCTGTTGACCTGTCTTTAGAGCAGCAATTCAGTATCCGTTCCTTTGAATCTCAAGTGCAGAACATGAGCCGTGAACAGGCTCAGGATTTCCTCGTCAAGCTCTACGAACAAATGGTGATGCGTGAGAATATGTACAAGCATTTTCTTAAGCACCAGTGGGGACTAGAGTCCGGTCCTCAGTTTCAGTAGCGTTGCTCTGCGCTGTGGACGACCTCTATCTCTTGCTTTTTTCCAAGATTAATGAAAGAGAGCTGGGGACATTGGGGCGTCACGTGCGGTCTTTAAGCCTATGCTTGCTAATGTTTCTAAATCAATTTGCTGAATTAGCGTTTTTATCAGCAGCTTTAAGGCGATCGTGCCAGAGTCTTAGCTATTTGTTCTCATGAGCAGCAATGCCTGAACCAAGACTCATTCCTCAACAAAATCAATGGTCTGTTCTGCCTTGCAATGGTAGTTTAGGGACAGGTGAGCTGAAGAGCGCTTACTAACCCGGATACTATGTTTCAACGTCTAATCATCTGTACCGATTTTTCCGATGGACTGCACCGCCTCGCAAACTTTGTTTCTAGCTTTGCAGAGGGTGGCGTCAAGCAGCTTGTTTTTTTACATAGTGTGCCTCTTGTCGAGCGTAATAGCGTTCCAAGAACCGATGAGGCAGGGATCGAGCAGGCGCGCGAACGCTTAGGTATTGCACTTGACCAAATTCCTTCCGGTGTGGATGTGCAGGTGGAGGTAGGGTCTGGTAGCCCTGTTGACCTGATCCTAAAGGTGGCAAGTCGGTATACGGCCGACTTGATTCTTACTGGGACACCGACTCGCAGCCTTCTGGAAGAAAAGTTTTTTGGCAGCACGACTGCCGAGCTTGTACAACGGCTGACGGTGCCACTCATGGTCATGCGTCCGCAGTTGATTGCGACCTATACGTCAGAGGAATTGTCTCTACGTTGCCGTCATCTGTGCCGCTATTTGTTAGTGCCTTACCACGGAAGTCCGGCATCCAAGTCTTTGGTGCAAAAGCTTAAACAAAGCTCTCAGTCGTCGATCGCGCTACAGCTACACCTATGTTGGGTTGTGAACGGGATAGGACGGCGCGATATCCCGATTGACTACCAGCTTGACAGCGCACGCCAAGAACTGAATAAGATTGCCGCTGAACTCGGTACGTCTAACGTCATTATTGACCCGGTCGAAGTACGTGACGGCGATCCACTGACCGAAGTGTTGGCAGCAGCGCAAGAAGCCAATGTTAGCGCGATCGTGACAACATCAAGCGTGCCAAATAAGCTATTAAGCTGGTCTGCGCCACAATTTACAGACGAGTTACTGCGTCGCAGCTGGCATCCCATTATTTACTTTCCGTCACAACGTTAATCAAGACATGACATAACGTTGTTTAACGTCAGTTCGGGTTACGGGGATTTTGCCATGACTTCGACGAAAGAATCGCCTTTTCGGGGAACGACAGGATCAGGGTTTTAGCTTATCCCGAACTCAGGTTTGTTTACGGTTAAGGTCTAGCGATCGCCGCAGAGCTTACATTGGGATCAAGGGAGTGCAGGGATTCAACCTCTACACTCCCTTGATCAGTATGGCTATGGCTATCACTTTCACAGGTGCGTTAGCGTCCAAAGGAGGAGCTACCCGGATCGTTTTCCATGTCGGGTGTAACGCGTAGCTTAAGCTGATCAAACTCTGCTTTAAGGACGGTTTTACCTAAGGCAGGAGAACCAATCGATCGCGAGGACTGGCTGGTAATTGTCCATTCTTGTAGCTGTAATTGCTGGGACTCATTAATGGCGATCGTGATTGCATGAAGGCATTGTTCTGGTTGCTCTAAGGCAAAAAATAGGATCTGGTATTCTCCTTTTTGACTCAGCAAACGTGTCATTTCTAGACCAGAGGGCGTTTTTAGATCTAAATAACAGGGCAACCAGCGCGTTCCTCGTTGCCCCCCTCCCTCATGTTTTTTTTGTTGATTACGCCTGCGGTTGTAAATGCCCGTAATCCATAGCAGCATTGGATGGGGCGACACAGCATAAAGAAAATTTTTGTAGATAACGTTATAGAGTCTGTATGTCTGTAAGTTCTGGATTTCCTGCCGGGGAAGCATGACCCAGACGGCTGGCAGAGCAGTCGTGCTAGTTGTAAGGGTTTGAGCAAAGACAATCTGCGCGATCGGTTTATCCTTCGGCCAAGTGGCGATGCCAACACCATCCACCGGGGGGACTTGATCGAGCAGCGGCTTAACTTGACCATTAACGGGTGGTGGCACTCTGTCCAAATAGTCTGCAATCTGTTGTCCAATTTTGGGATTGCCGCTATAGCGTTTCCCCAGTGCATCCAGCGCTTCCAGAATATCGGTCACAGACTTAGGGCGATCGTTGGGTTCCTTTGCCAAACAGCTCATGACTAGCGCTTCCAGTGCTTTCGGTAGCTTCAGGCTGGGATTGACCACTTCAAACGTACGGGGTGGTTGAAAATGATGTGCTTTGAACCAGGCTCCAAAGGCGTGCGTTTCAACATGGAGTGGCATTTTGCCGGTTAGCATCTCGTACATCATCACGCCCAGGCTATAAGTGTCAGAGCGCGAGTCGAGTTCACGACCTTCCATTTGCTCTGGCGACGAGTATGCCAGCGTGCCCATGTAGGAACTGGTCTGACTACTATCAGCTTGCAGCAGCTTAGAAATGCCAAAGTCGAGGATTTTTACCAGTTCCCCCAGGCTAGCATCACGACTCACAAGAATATTACTGGGCTTAATATCGCGGTGGATAATAGGGTAAACGCTACCGTCAATAATGATGCCTTGATGCGCACACTGCAAGCCCAGAGCTATCTGCCGAGAAATTGTTAGAAAGCGAGGCAATGGGAGCGGCTGACTGTTAATGACTTCGCTGAGACTTTGCCCCTGCAAATACTCCATGACGTAGAAGGGCACGTCTTCTTCTTTATAGTCGGACACGCCATAGTCAATGACGTTGACGATATGAATGCTTTTGCGACCGAGTTGGGCACAAATGCGGGCTTCGCTCTTGAAGCGATCGCGCATTTTTGGGTTCAGAAGCGTCTGGGACAGAAACTTCACTGCAATGACACCACCCAGCAAAATATCTTCTGCCCGGTAGACACGCCCCATAGCGCCTTTGCCAATTAGTTCAGCAAGGCGATAACGATTTGCAAGCAAGCGTCCAACGTTGGAATCTTCGGCCATAGTTTACATTAAGGGGCATCCCAAACCCTGAAAGCGCAGGTACAACGATATTTCAGAGGCAAAAACATTTGCAGGACGGGTAACGCTTTCTTGCACCTTGCTAAGGACTTCCATTGACTCAACGTCACTCATGACAATTACCTGCGAAAAGCAAAATAGTGTTCGTGCAGCATCCCTTAAAAACAGCCTTAAAACCTAAAATCGAGGGCATTGTGATGAACTAGAAGGTGATGCTAAAACCGACTGAAGCGGGGTTGCAATGCTTGAGGCTTTTGGGCAGCAAGCAACAGGGCGAGAGTCCGCAAGCTTGTGTTGATGACCGCTCAACAAATCAACCATTTTGCTCTTCAGATTTCTGGCTTTTTTGAGCAGTCGGGGACTTTGTTTTCACTCTATTGTTAGTAATCCCGTAAAGCCATTTTAGCGATCCATACGTTGACTCAAACGACTGATTTTCCAACGATCGATCGTCTTGTCGATCGATAGCGGTTACATGGCGTTAGCCCAGTTAATCGGAGAGGCGTTCCAGGGTTGCTTCCATCGTGCTGGTGAGGTAGTGCCCTGCCATAATGCCGCTAGACAAGTAGTATTTGTTTTCGTCTATGCGGTAGAGCGTCTCAAACCCGCTACGTCGTTGGCGATCGCCCAAGACCCAATACCGCTGCACGATCGATTCTTGGGCAACCCAGCCTTCACCCTCAACGCGCCCCAGCAAGCTGTGCTGAAGGACAAAGGTATATTGGCGCTCGCCAGCATCCAGTCGTCCCCGATACTGAAACGAAATTTCTTCGCGATCGGCACCTGGAAAGACCAGCTTTGTCACCATCGTAAACCAGTCATCGCGGCTCCAGCCAACTAACGTTTTGCCAATGACCGTTATGGGCATGCCGTTGCGTTCTAGCCAGTTGCCCTGAAGTGACCAGCGTCCTGCCTCCATTAAAAAGGTGTGAGCCACAGCCTTGTCCCTTGCTTTGCTTGCTTCTTGCGATGCGAGTTTTTGTGGTGATCCATGCTATTGCGCACCCTTACTGCTGCCTGGGTGAATGTCTCCTAAAAGCACTGGGCTTTGAGCGCCCGTTGCCCCAGGAAGGTTGCCAGGAATACCTTGCTGCCGCCAGTACGCGAGTACAGCAAAGGCGATCGCTTCCTTAAATGCGGCATTCAACCCCACAGCATCTGTCGTTAAAACAGGTATGTTACCCAATTGCTGCTGCAATCGCTGTTTCAAATATAGGTTCTTACTGCCCCCGCCGCATAGCAGGACTTGATCGGGCAGTTGCGGCAAAAAGTGACGATAGCTATCGACGATCGAGTCTACGGTTAAGGCGGTCAGTGTCGCCAGCATATTGGCAGGCGTTAACGAATACGCTTCTGCCTCTGCCAAACACTGGTGGAGGTAGGCGGCACCAAACAATTCTCGTCCGGTTGATTTTGGCGGCTGTTGCTGGAAAAACGGCTGCTGTAACCAGCGATCGACTAGAGCCTCGCAAGGCGTACCACTGGCTGCCCAGTTGCCGTCTTCGTCGTACGTCTTCGTACCATTAGAAAAAGCTTGCACTGCCAGGTCGAGGAGTACGTTGCCGGGGCCAGTGTCCCAGCCGAGGGGAGCAAGGGGGCGTGGGGAGTGGGGAGTGGGGAGTGGGGAATGGGGAAGAGTTTTGAGTTTTGAGTTTTGAGTTTTGAGTTCTGAGTTTTGAGTTTTGAGTTTTGAGTTCTGACTGCTGACCGCTGCTGGCTGACCGCTGACTGCTGATGGCTGACGGCTGACGGCTGGTAGATACGCTACATTCCCAATGCCGCCAATGTTTTGCACGCAACGGTTAAGAGTGGGATGGCTAAGGAGCGCTACATCCACAGCAGGCACGAGGGGCGCACCCTGTCCACCAGCGGCAATGTCAGCAGCCCGAAAGTTGCTGATAGTCGTGATCCCTGTAGCGTGAGCGATCGCGTCTCCCCGTCCTAGTTGCAGGCTGTAACCGAGGGGGTGAGGGGTGAGGGTAAGGGGTGAGGGGTAAGAGCCATTTCTCTCTGCTCTCCTCTCTCCTCTCTCCTCTCTCCTCTCCTCAGCTTCGGTGGTCGATGATAGACCGTTTGCCCGTGAGAACCGATGAGTGTAGCCGTGGGGTACCCTGTTTGGATGGCGATCGCGGCTTGAGCAAACTCATGGGCGATCGCATCGTCTAGATCTGCCAGGTCTGCCATTGCTAGTGAGGCACCGCCACAGACTGCCAAAATCTGTGCTCGTAGCTCTGTTGGGTAGGGATAGGTTGCTCCTGCTAACAGTGTGACGGCTAGAGTGCCTGTAGCATCAGAAAGATCGACTAGCGCCGCATCAATGCCGTCTACAGAAGTGCCGCTCATTAAGCCAATGACAAGAGCCATGCGGTTGTGGGTGGTTGGTTAGCAATTACGTAGACTGAATTAAACTAAACAGGCTCAAAGCTGAAAGTGCTGACGGCAATGGCTCTAAGGGATCATTCGTTTGTTCAGGTGTCTCTCATCCATTCAGTAGATGGTAAGTCGCTGGGCATTATTAACCTAAGGATTGTGATTTAAGGGTGGCGGCGATTCTACCGCAGCCTGGGAGCAAAGACCTCCAGCCCCTTCTCACAAAGCATGATGGCTACTGATTTAACGCTTTTCTAACATTAGACTGAGTAGCTTGGACTGAGATCATGGTAAAAAACTAATTATATGGCACTCAAACCCTGGTTCTGACCAGCGTCTTTGCTGCTCGTCTGTTCCAGCAGGCGCACCTTTCAGTTCACTGTCTCTTTCGATCGCGCTCATACAGAAAAGTAAAACTCATGTCTAATCCCGCGTCTGAGCGCCTTCGGCAAAATGCTAAACGAATCATGCAACTGTGGGAGGAGCGCGCACGGGAGGAAGTCAGTGCCTGCATGCATCAAGATTCGCTGGTGCTGCAAGATTCGCTACCGCTGTACTTAGACCATTTGGTCGATGCCCTGGCAACCGATATTGTACGGACAGTTGCTCGCATCGAAGACGATCGCGTCGAAGGCGGTCGAATTGGTAAAAAGCACGGACGTGAACGGGCAAGTTATGCCGATTACTCCATGACTCAGCTCATCTTCGAGTATCACATTCTCCGCCAAATCATTTTTCAGGTCTTAGAGGAAGAAGCGCCGTTAGATGTGCGGGAACGAGACATTATTATTGCTTCGATCGAGCAAGCTGTGAACGATGCGGCGACTCAGTTTTCACAGACGTTGCGCGAGATTCAAGAACTCTTTATGGTGACTCTGACTCACGATCTGAGAAATCCCATTAATGTTGTCAAAATGGGCACGCAATTGCTGCTCCGTCAGTTTGAACGTGGCGATACCCACTTTGATGTCACAGCAAGAATGATCAGCGCGATCGATCGGCTGGATTCAATGGTGCAAAATTTGCTCGATGCCAGCCGCTTGAGGGCAGGACAGAGTTTAAAGCTTTCCTTTGACATATGCGATTTGGAACAGCTACTTCAGGAGATTGTGGCGGATTTGAACTTCACCTATGGCGATCGCTTTGTGATGGTTTCTCAGGGTGCGGTGATGGCTCGTTGTAGCCATAAAGAACTACGGCGGGTGATTGAAAACATCGCCACGAATGCGGTGAAGTATGGTGCGCCTGACACGCCAATTACCCTCACGCTGCAACAAACTGAAACCGAGATCAGCCTGACGATTCACAACGAAGGTACGCCGATCGCCACAGAAGCGCAATCGATTCTCTTTCAACAATTTCGTCGCACCATCGCCGCCGAAGATCAAACGGGCTGGGGCTTGGGCTTATACTTAGCCAAAAAACTGACGGAAGCCCATCAAGGAACGATCGAGGTTGAAAGTGCCGAGGGAAAAGGAACCAGCTTCATTGTCAAATTGCCAGCAGCACCACCTCAGAGCTAATGGAGGCTACTGAATAAAGGTTCAATGCCCCCCTCCCTTAGCCCTCAGCCTTCAGCCTTCAGCCCTCACCCCTCCACGTACCATGAAACCCAGGCGGTACGGTGGCGGGTAATGCCAATGTGCAAAGTGGCTCGTCATCCAGACGATCGCTGTCGAAAATCCAGGCTTCGCTACGATCGGCATTTGCGTCATACACGACCGTCAACACCCAGCCGCGATCGGTGTTATCCGCATCGGGCGCATAGATCGGTTCGCTAGGATAGCGGTTTGCCCCCAAATCAGCTTCGGTCAGGGTTGCGGTTTGGTAATCAAAACGAGCGATCGCGCCAAACAGTTCTCGCTGCAACTCCACATCCTGCCGATGAATCGACAGATAGGTATAGCGCGACGGCTGACCCACCAACCCAGGCTGCACAGTTGGAAATTCGCAACTGCGGTTAACGATTTCTTCTAGCGCCAGTACGGTGCCCGCTTTGGGTTCAAGCCGTAACTGCCAGAGAGTACCCTTTGCCAACGTTTGGGTCTGCCCCGTTGCCACTTCTTGAAGAAATTGGTTGGTCTGAAAATCGGGGTAACGCACAAAATCAAAGGCGACGGTGCCGTCAGCTAGTTCGCTGCCGTTGCCAAAGTGCCACTGATACCAGGGTTCGGCTTGAGTACGGCTGACGACTTCCAGGGTGGTGCGATCGACCACAATGATTTCAGTACCTTTCTCCGGTTGCCAGGTAAGCGCGTCACTATAGCTCTTGAGCTTCGCCAGCAAGGGCAGCGCCTTTAACCGCACAGGGGGCACGCAGAAAATCAAATACCTGCCAGCCAGCACAAAGTCATGGATCAGAGGCAACCCCCGAAGCGGAATCTTGCCCTGTTGCTTGATGCGTCCACTGGCATCGCTACGGTAGACATTAAGCGTGCCATTTTGCTTATAACTCACCCCAAAGTTAAAGATGTCGCCTGTTTGTGGGTCGCGCTTGGGATGGGCAGAATAGGAGGCTCCATCCAAACCATTGAGGTCGTCAAGTCCTAACGTTTCGAGCCGATCGAGCGTTAAGGCGTGGGGTAATCCACCTTCCCAGAGGGCAAGCAGTTTGTCGGGCAACGCCAGCACAGAGGTATTGGCAGCATTCTTCAAACCTTTGTTAAACCGCTCCCACCAATGACCAGGCGGCAGCATACCATAACCACTGTGCTTAAACGTTCCAACCTGTGCTTCTGCCCGGTAGGCAGCAGTTTGCACATAGCGATATACGCCCGTCGCTCGTGACTCTGTAAAATGCAGTCCTAGAATGCCGCCATCACCATCAAACCAGTGCCCCACCCGTTGCCCCCCTCGCTCTAGCAGGGCAGGACCATTGCGATACAGGGAGCCGCGCAAGCCTGGAGGCACAGTTCCAGTCAGAACAGTGAGCGGCACCGGACCAAACTCAGTGGCGGGTTGTAGCACTGCCTTTGCCCATGCTCCAGTTTTGGTTGATTGGATAGTGTTGATCATGGTCAGGCTCCCTTCTTTATCAACGATCATTACACTTAAATTTAACGAATGCCTTTGTAGCCGAATCCGGTTGGTGTTGTTGGCTTAGTGGCTGATTGCTTACAGGACTGAGAACAACAGACCTCACGTTAAACGACCTTTTAGACGCGATGCAACTTTATCACCGTCTGCTAATATATTTAGGTTGTTCAGGTTAATAGCATCGTTGAGTCAGTCCATAGACCTGCCCAAGGTAGACGATTTTTTACAAGAACTGGCGACTATTCAGCAAACAGGCTCAAAGCGGATTGCGCTGCTAGGCTCTCGTCATGTTCCCATTACGCATCAGAACTTGATTGAAATGATGAGCTACGCCCTGGTCTTGGAGGGCAATCGCTTAATTACGTCTGGTGCTACCGGCACCAATCAAGCAGCGATTCGGGGTGCAATGCGGGCAGACCCAGCGCTGCTAACCGTGATTTTGCCGCAAAGCATGGAACGGCAGCCGCGTGAATCACGCGAGCAGTTGGAGCAGGTGATGCATCTGGTGGAAAACCCTGGCAACGATACCCTGTCTTTGGCTGAAGCCAGCGCACTCTGCAACACCGAGATTATCTCGCGCTGTCAGCAACTCATTTGTTTTGCCTTTCATGATAGCCAGACCCTTCTTACGACCTGCCATGAAGCTGAAGATCAGCGCAAGATCGTGACGTTGTTCTACTTTGACTAGGCGATCGCTAGAGTTCTTGACAGATCGCCGCTTCTCGATAGCAAAACGTTGAGAAGCGTGTCCTTAGGAATGAGAATTCGAGCACACTGCATTTTGTAGGATGTGTGAGGCGCTAGTCGTCACGCATCAAAGCCTAGAGTTGATGCGTGACGCGACGCTTTGCTTGTAGCTTGCTTCTTGTAGGGTCTGCCAAAGGCTAGACGGCATCCTGCGCAGAATTACAGGTATAGCCGTAGCCATACTAATTAGGACGGGGTGCAGGGGTAGAACCCCTGGCTGGGGGCGAAGCCCCCACACCCCCTTTGATTCCAATGTCCTAAGCTCTGTGGCGATAGCTATATGTAATCCACGATCCTCAGAAGTGATCTCTCATGCCTCGTAAATGGGTGAAGGTCTGTATATCGTTCTGGGCTTGGACGATCGCTCGCAACTCCGGATCATCCCACCGCAGAAAGGGATTGGTGCGTTTTTCTACCCCTAAACTAGACGGAATCGTTGCTTCATCGTGACTGCGAGCGACTTTCACCGCTGCTAACCGTTCTTGCAACGCTGTATTAGAGCGATCGACCGTCAGCGCAAACTCCAGATTTCTCAGCGTGTACTCATGGGCGCACCAAATGCGCGTTTGATCCGGCAAGGCGCGGAGCTTGCTGAGAGAACTCACCATCTGTGTCGGTGTGCCCTCAAACAGCCTGCCGCACCCACCTGCAAAGAGCGTATCGCCACAGAACAGATCGCCTGGTTCATCCACTCTGTTAGGCGCGAAGTAGTAGGCAATATGAGCGCGAGTATGACCCGGGAGAAACAGCACTTCGGCGCTGCGATTGGCAAAAGAGACCCGATCGTCCTCCTGCAAAAACACCATCTGCCCAGGAATTCTGCCTCGATCTTTTGCGCCAGCATAGACTACTGCCTCTGGAAACTGCTGCAATAGTCTGGCATTGCCACCCACATGATCGGCATGGTGGTGTGTGTTGAAAATTGCCACTAGCGTTGCGCCCAGCGCTGCCAACTGTTGCAGAACAGGGCTTGCCTCCGCTGGGTCAACGACGGCTGCGATGTTTTGCTCTGGCTCGTACAGCAAGAAAATGTAGTTGTCAACGCGGGCTGGTAGCCGATAAACCTGCATAGCTCGTGGCTCAAGTAGTGGCGACCTGCTTACCTTAACAAACGGATGCGAAAACGCGGTAGCCAAGCGATTGCTCTGACTTCATCAATTCTTTACCGTACTACCCCGTACATTTGCACTATCCCTATCAAATCATTGCTAGAAGAGACACAGCAGGGGGAATCATTAAAGCTACAGCAACGACTAAAACTCACTGAGCGGAAGGGGCATCATGCGGAGCATCCAGGGTCAATCAAAGGCAGCACATCAACTGGTCGATCGCATTCTTGCGGTTGGTGAAATGACTCGACAAGATCATCTTCAGCTTACGTCCATCCTGCTGGCTGAACAAAACCTTGTGGATAGCGATCGCAACAAAATTAACCGCATCTTTGATCACATCAATACGGGTCGCCTGAAAATAATTGATTAAGCAGGCTTAGGATCGTGGATCAAATAACCTGTAATTTGTAGGGTGCGTTAGTCCTACGTAACGCACCGCTGGGGACGGGCTTGGTGCGTTACGGCGTTGCCTAACACACCCTACCTGATTAAATTCACGATCCGTAGTGTTTCGATAACCGTGTGTTTCGATGACTGCATCGGTGAGTCGTTGAAAGCAACGCTTTTTCTGCTTTGGAGGTTCTATTTTTTGAGGTGATTACGAGCTTCCTGGGCAACTTGTTCCACACTGTCTTGCGCCAATGTTTCTAGAGTAACTCGACCAATCGCGTTATCCAGATGGGCGAGAGCCTGCACTACTCGATAACGAATTTGCCAATCAGGGTTGGTCGCAAACGGAATCAGCAGTTGGATTGCACGATCGTCGCCTAGTTCGCCTAACGAGCCGATCGCTGCCGTTTGCAGCAACTCGTTATCAGATTGCAGCGCTTCTTCCAATAAAACAAACGCTCGGCTATCGCCCAATTCGCCCAATGTTGCGACGATGCTGAACTTGACCAACCACTCAGGGGTGGTGTAATAAAGCTGTTGCAGATCATCAAAGACTGCTGTTAACTGAAGTGCCCCCGCCGAATCGGCAGCAGCGGCTTGTACATCTGGTTCTTGGTCGTGCAATCGATCGCGCAGGATGGTTGTCGCCTGAGGCAAATCTTGCTGACCTAGCGTTGCTAACTGACTAACGGCTGCATACCGTACACGTGGGTTGCTATCTTGAATGGCAACCTGAATCAACTTAAAGCCGATCGCTGGTTCCAATTGTCTGATTTGGTTCACGGCTCGCAGGCGATCGCCCAAATCCGACGACTCCAACAATACGCCAACCGATTCAGGTGTAATGCTCATAGCTGATTTATCTCATTTTTAAAATTGTGATTTGTAGGGTGAGGAACGAGGAGCCAGTCTCTCAAAGTCGAAAGCAACTGACCTCAAAACGCTTCTTTTACCTGTCTTGCTCTGCTGCCATCACCCGAATAATGTCACCACGGGTCAAAATGCCAACTACATGCCCGTCCGCTTCTAGCACAGGCAGACGATGAATTTTATGGTCATGCATGAGTTGTGCGGCTTCCCGTAGTGATTGTTCGGGGGTCGTGGTAATCGGCTTTTGGCTCATCACTTCTTTGACCGTTTGACCCAGCGCCTTGTGCAAGTCGCGTTCATACTGTCCGGGGTTTTCCAGATAAATGACGCTATCTAGCAGCATAATGTAGGGCGGCTGTTTAACTCCGGTTTCGCGCCACATGAGGTCAGTTTCAGAAATGACCCCAACAAGTTTGCCTGTGTCGTCCACGACAGGTAAACCACTAATCTTTCGTTCGGTAATGGTCCGAATGACTTCGGTAAGGGGTGTTTCAGGCGTGACGGTCAGGGGGTTACGGGTCATCACATCGGCAACAGTTCTGGGCATACTGATTCGGCACTCTCATAGCGTTTGCTAGAGCGATCGCCAAGGGCATGGCAGTCAAGGGTAGACGAGGCGTTGCCCTAGCCCCAGAGGAAACCTCTTTACCCTGTCCGTTTGCCGATGGCGATGGCTCTAAACTCATTGTAGGGAACTGTGAAGAGCAACCCGACACGATTCATAGGATGTTACAGACGATCGCCTAAGGTTTGGAAGTTGTCTTTAGCGCATCCTGAGCCGATTGACCCTCACCTTGAAAACCAAAATACCAGAGTGCAGCAGCAGCTTCAGCGCGAGTAACCGCTTTCTTCGGCTGCAACAACGTTGTGTAACCAAAGACCCGCCGCAGGTTCGCTAAGTCACCGTTTTGGAAATCGGCTAACACGGCTCGCATGGCTCTAGGGTCAATGCGGGCAGCATCCTGAAAACCCCAGGTCTGCTTAATGGCATCCAGGCTGGCAGTCGGTAGCGCTTGACGAGTATCCGCAGGCACTTTCCAAAGAATGAGCGCTTCACGGGTGAGGGGGGCTTCGGGACGAAAGGTAACGATCGTGCTATCGCCTGCCAGGGGACTGGGAATTAAGCCTGCTTCGGCTAACCCTTGAATCGCTGGAAAATGAGGATCGTCGCGTGGCACATCCTGAAAGGCAGGTTGAGCGACATTGGTGCTGAGTCGAATTTGTTTAGCCGGTTGGGCAGCGTAAAGTCGATTGTTTGCAGCCACGAGCCAACGCGCATAGTCACCGCGAGTAATCACTTTATTCGGTTCAAACAGTGTTTCTTCGGTTACCTGACTGGTTTTGCTCTGGTTGGCTGCCGTGAGAATGCCCAGTTGTGCCAAATCTGCTACGTACTGCTGTAGCTCTTTAGGCGCTTTGGTCAGGTCGCTAAAGACGATCGCGCGATCGGTTCCTGGCACTTGTCCACTATTTGAGTTGCTAGACGCAGTGGCGGGATCAATACTGCCATCAGAATTGCCAGAGGCACCAACCACCGTACTGTCTGAAAAGGAAGGGATGCTAGCTTGGCTACCGCCCGTCTGAGACGTGGCAGACGGAGACGGACTCAGCGTTGCTGTCGGTGTTTCGCTTGCCTGATCGGAGGGTTGAAAGGGAGGTGTTGCGCTTACCGTTGGGGTCTCAGTCGGTTGTGAAGATGCATTTTCTTCTAGTTGGGGGTCAGCAGCAAAGGATTTTTGCAGCGATTCGCCCAGGGAGCTGTTCGCACAGCTTGTTAGGGGAACCAGCAAGCAAACGGTGAGGAGCAAGGAAGTATGAGAACGGCTTAACACAACACACGATCGGGCAAGGGTGCATCTCCTACACTAGCGTAGATTGCTCTGGGTGGGGATTTGAGGTTGGCGATTTGAGGTTGGCGCTACGCTGCTGGAGCGTTTTGAGTTGGTTTTTAACCTTTTACTTTCTGCCGCCCCTACTCCTTAATTGCCCTGTCCCCGCTTGCGATCGCCATACCCCGTTTCTGCCATCTGCTGATACGCTTCATAGATCGCTTCCAGGAATTGATCAGGTGTCGTATTGGGGGGAACGGTTTCGAGTGCAATGACCGTCCGGATTTGTCGTGCCAAGTCCATACTCAGGTCGTTTTTGGCTTGCCTCTCCATCGTGCGGCGGCGTTGCAGATAGGTGCGAACAACGGCAAAGTCGTCAGGGAGCAGTTGGCTCAGGTCTGCTAGGTTGGGTAGCTCGATCGCCAGTTGCTTTGCCGCGTCAGAAATGGTCAATGTCGCTTTGCGATCGCCGCGTTGCTCTTGTATGACGAGCGTTCCGGCTGCCCAATCGCCCAGCCGTTTTTCCTGCTTGCCCAGGAGAATGAAGAAAACGCCGATAAAGAACAGGTCATCTAGTGGTCTCAGTAGCGAACGTATCGCGGCTTGCGATAGCCCGATCGGTCTACCATCGTCACGGATAACGCGGATTTTGGTGAGGCGTTTACCAGGGGTTTGCCCTTGCCAGACGACCTCAAAAAAAGCGAAGTAGCCTGTAAATAGAAAGAAACTAATCAGCAGCGCGATCGCCAGCAGCCAGAGTGGAGCCGAGGTGTAGCTAAAATCGGCTTGACTCAGGTAACTCAGCAACCCAAAGCTGAACGTACTCCAGACCACCCAGAAACCAACTAGCAGCAGACCGAGAATCTGATAGTCAATCGCTAATGCCAGCGTCCGATTGCCAATGCCTGCCAGCGTAAACTCTAGCTCGATGCTTTCTGGTGTGGATAACGAAACTCGGTTAAAGAAACGCATGGGGTGATTAGGTGGATGTGCCGCGATCGCGCAACTGTAAGCCCAAGCCTTCACGCCGACTCCGCAGATCGTAGTAAATGACCGCTTTGATCACCTGCCACAGCGGTATCACGACGAGCGAAACGGCAAAGCTCAAAATATAGGTGATTAAAAGAGACAGTGCGGTATGGCTGGGATCACCCGGCGTAAAACCAGCGGCTTCAATCACCGCATTGGTGGCACTAATCCCAACCTGTACCAGCAGTTGAATGGGCAGGGTCACTAAGGACGTGATGAACAGAATGAGAGCAATCCGCCATGCACTGCCTTTGGTGAGCGACCACATGCGACCGATCGTTTGCGTGGCGGTCACTCCAGGCTCCACTGCTAGAGGTACTTCAATCGCTGCAAAGCGAGCAGAAAACCAGAGCAGGAAGGGTATAAATGCCAAAAAGACAGTGACGAACAGTAGCCCAAGGAGTACCAGTGTGCCACTGTTTGCCGCCAAGGCTTCTGGTGATGGATTCACGAAAAGCGACCAGCCACCAACTGCACTCAACAGACCCGCAACCACGATCGCCACTACCAGATAAAAGGCAATCATGACAGCGATGCTAATCAAGCCCAGCAGCAGTGCCGCGATGAGAAAGCTCCACTGGCGCGATCGCACATAGCGGCGGGCATCCTTTAAGGGTTCAGGCTGGTTAATCAGCTCACCAAACGCCAGACGTGAAATCAGCGCTAAATTTGTCAGGTACTTGGCAAAGGCATACAGAAACAGCACGATTAAGGCAGGAATGATTAAGCCCAGCGTGGCATAGTAGTTTTGCGCTGTCACAAAAAACAAAACGACTGGGACGATCGCCGCAAACGGCAGCAGAATCCACAGCGTTGCGAAAAGAGCGATCGTCAGGTACTGCTTAGCGTGCGTACTATAAAGCTGGAACCCAGCACTGACAACATTGCCAACACTCAGCGGCTGGATGGAACGAGGCGAATTAGAAGGAGAAGCCATGAGCTACACTTCGGCTATTTAGCGCATAGAGAGTATATTGACGCGATTCTAAACTACCTTTCTACGGTTCCCGGAAAATATCACAGATTATGAACATTCAGCGCTGGCTGGCACGACGGCAACCGAGTTGGGTCGAACTGGATAGCCTGCTTAAGAAAGCCGAAAAGCAGGGCTTAAAAGCTCTGGATGCCAGCGAAATTCGGCAACTTGCCAGCTTGTATCGATCGACCGCTGCTGATCTGGCACGCGCCCGCACCCATGAAGTCGGCGACCTCGTTGTGCAAGATTTGCAGACGCTGGCAACCCGTGGCTATACCCAAATCTATCAAGGGTCGCGCCGTCAAGAATGGCAAGCGATCTGGTTGTTTTACCGCTGGGGGTTTCCAGCCGTTGTGCAGCAGTCGCAGGGCTACATTGCGCTAGCAACAGCCTTATTTGTTATCGCGGGTTTAGTTGCATGGTGGTTGGCATGGCGCGATCCTGCCTTCTTAGCACTCGTAGTGCCAGCACCCTTGATTGAGCAAGTGCGCGATCGGGGAGAGCTATGGATGGGTTCGATCGTCGGTATTGAGCCGTTTGCCTCGACCAACATCATGATCAACAACATCAAGGTTTCGTTTGCGGCAGTCGCAGGCGGCATGACAGGAGGGCTATTCACTAGCTATGTCATGCTTCTCAACGGCACCCTGATTGGCACGATCGGCACCTTGGTCGGGCAAAACAAGCTTGCCCTGCCGTTTTGGGCGTTTGTGTTTCCCCACGGAGCGTTAGAACTGCCTGCCATCTTTCTGGCGGGTGGGGCGGGCTTTTTGCTTGCCAAAGCGCTACTGTTTCCGGGGGTTTATAAGCGATCGGAGGCACTCAAACTCTATGGCACCCAGGCAGTTCAACTAGTCTATGGCATCGTGCCCATGCTAGTCATTGCTGGCATCATCGAAGGGTTTTTCTCACCCAATCCGGCAGTGCCCGATGTGCTGAAGTACGGCGCAGGCATTGCCTTGTTTACTGCCTTGGTTTGGTATTTGGGGCAGACAGCGGGTGAGGGGTGAGGGGTGAAGGGGTGAAGAGTGAGGAGGTGAAGGGGTGAAGAGTGAGGAGGTGAAGAGTGAGGAGGTGAAGAGGTGAAGAGTGAGGAGGTGAAGAATTAGTAGCAATATAGCAATGCCAATGACCCTTCCACCCTTCCACCTTTCTACCCTTCCACCCTTCCACCTTTCTACCCTTCCACCTTTCTACCTTTCCACCCCTTTCTACCCTTCCACCCCTTCACCCTTCCACCCCTTTCTACCCTTCCACCCCTTCACCCTTCCACCCTCCTACCTCACCCAAGAGCGACCATCGACGACTGCTTTTGGGGCTTGACGCTTGCTGACTCCAGCAAAATGCGGAGATTGTCGCCTTGAACGATCGCGCCTGGACATTCGATGGAGCACACAATGCCGCGCCGTTTTTGAGCGATCGACACAAACCGTTTGATCAATTGTGGCTGCAGCGGATATAGCGCTTGCAGCACTTCCCCTGGATGACGACAGGGCGGGTTCTCTCCCTCGCAGACGAGACCGACACCACTGGGCAGCATGAGACGAGAGCCAGTCGTTAGTTGGGTCAGGTTTGGCAAGCCTCGAAGCAACAAATTTGCACCTAACCATTCAGGCAGCAGTGCGTCTAACCCTAGTTGCTGTGCGATGTAGTCGCACTCTTCGGCTGACACCACGCTCAGTTGCCGCCGATTGCGAATCTCGGTGCCGCGTGGGTACATGGGTTCGCGTGCGCCCGATCGTCGAGTGAGACCATAGTGGCGATCGCCTGGAATACCTGCCATGTCCAATTGCACCTGATCGACCCGGCGCGTGACAAAGGTACCAGGCAGATCCGCCAGCAAAACCGATTCCACTATTGCAGAGAGCGCTTTCATACTGTCTTAAGTCGTAGAGATGAGGTCATTATTAGCATTCACCAGGCAATACATTCTCTCTCTAGACGCGCTTTAAAAAGGTCAAATCTACTACTCAAGTAGATGAAAACCGTGTAACAAACTTGCAATATGAGAAAGAGTTTAGGAAAAACGAATTTTATGCGCCGTTATCAAGAGATGTCCGACCGCGACATGTCCGATCGTTCCATGTCGGCAGTCCTGCATTATCCGTTGACTCGTACCACTGCACCAAACTACGACGAAGCCGAGCAACTATTTCTGTCCTTACTAGATACTCCAGCATTAGACGACCAATTGGAGCAACTGAGTCCCGTCTGTCAATCGTTTGAGAAGACGCTGGCAGCGGCATTAACGGCTGCTTATGGTGATGCCTACAACTCCAGTGCGGCGCATCGGTTTTTGCAGCGTGTGCTGTATCGCATTAATCGCCTTAAGTTTTTCTGGTACGACGACTTGAGCAATTATGAGAACGAGCGATCGCTTTATTTACAAAAGATTCGCAACCAGATTGAAGCGGCTTGGCAAGCCTGGGAGCTTGACCAACTGGATGTGGAAACTCTGAAGCAAGTGGATGTAGTAAGTGCCCTGCGCGATCGAGCTGCTGCCGACCTTGAGCCTGAGCTTTCTGCAACAGGGCGCTATTTTCAAGACGAGATGACCGCAGCAGGCTATCGCAAAATGCTGGAAATTGCGTCGCTGGATGGTCTGGTCGAAGCCAGCCAACTCTCTCGTACCTTAGGCGGCGTAGCCAATGAAATCCATAGTGTGATGACGCGCCTGCTGGTCGAAGAATACGGCGCTGGCAAATTAGCGCGCAAGCATTCCACCTATTTCGCTACCATGCTGTCTGATTTAGGCATGAGTACTGCGCCAGAAGCTTACTTCGACGCAGTGCCGTGGGAAGTGCTGGCAACGATTAACCACAGTTTCTTACTGTCGGAACGCAAACGTGACTATCTTCGCTATGCAGGCGGTTTGCTCTATACGGAAATTTCTGTCCCTGCTGGTTTTAGCCCCTATCACGCTGCGGCTCAACGCCTTGGCTTGTCAGACAATGCTATGAGCTACTGGACGCTCCACATCAAGGTTGATAAGCTTCATGGTCGCTGGATGCTGGATGAAGTGGCACTGCCCTTAGTCGATCGCTATCCGGCTGAAGCCTGGGAACTGGTACTTGGTTACGACCAACAGCGCTTAATGGGCGATCGCGCAGGCGAAGCAACGGCACGGGCGGTACGAGAGGCAGATGCGGAAGGGTGAAGGGTGAAGGGGTAAAGGAGTGAGAGAGTGAAGGGGTGGAAGGGTGGAAGGGTGAAGAGGTGGAAGGGTTTTGGCAGCTAATCGCTGGCTGCTGATTCCTACTGCCTCTTACCTTTTGCCTTTTACCTTCTGCCTTTTCCTTCCTTGCCTAAATGCTCCTACTAACAGAAGACGCTGATAGGATGAAGAAGAATGAACAATGTTTAACAATTTGACTCATGTCTTCTCTTGGCAATCTGCGCGATCTATACCAGCAAGTCATTCTGGAACGCTACAAGAAGCCTAAACATCGCGGCACAACTGATCCAGTCGATCGTCGTCAGCGTGGGCACAATCCGTCTTGTGGTGACACGATCGAGCTGACGGTGCAGCTTAATGCAACAGGCGATCGCATTGAAACGGTCAAATTTGAGGGAGAAGGCTGCGCGATCGCGATGGCATCCGCAGACTTAATGGCAGAAGCAATGCAGGGGCGCACCTTAGAAGAAGCGTTGGCGATGGTGCAGCGCTTTCACACCATGATGCAGGGTAAGGACGAGTTCCCGACCGAGCTTCGCAAGCTGAACGTGATGCAGGGTGTATCGCAATTTCCAGTGCGGATCAAATGCGCGACGCTGACCTGGCAAACACTGAAAGCAGCGTTAGAAAGCCCTCAAGCCAGCCAGTCGGACGGGTTTGTAAGTAATGAGGAAACGGCTTAGGCGATCGTCACAGTCGTCAAGATAGTCGTTAAATCTTATGCATCCAAACATCTGGTATCCCTATACTCAGGCAAAAACTGCCCCTGAGCCGTTGAAGGTCAAAGCTGCGCAGGGGGCATGGCTTGAGCTTGAAACGGGAGAACGCATTCTCGACTGCATTTCAAGCTGGTGGGTCAATCTTCATGGTCATGCCCATCCTAAAATTGCCGAAGCGATTTTTCAGCAGGCTAAACGTCTAGAGCACGTAATCTTTGCTGGTTTCACCCACGATCCAGCAGAGCAGCTTGCCGAGAGGTTGATTCACCGACTGCCCTCATCCCTCAGCCGTGTGTTCTATTCGGACAACGGCTCTACTGCAGTTGAAGTGGCGCTGAAGATGGCGTATCAGTATTGGACAAATCAGGGGCAACCGCGATCGACCTTTCTGGCGTTTGAAGGTGCATATCACGGTGATACCTTTGGTGCGATGGCAGTAGGAGCACGATCGCTCTTCTCCCAAGCCTTTGCGCCCTTGCTGTTTGAGGTGGAATTTGTACCCTATCCCCTTGCTCATTCTGATGCTGCAATCACTACGGCAACAGAGCAGACGATTCTTAACACGATCGCCCAAAAACTGAGTGAGTCGAGCGATCGCTATGCAGGCATTATCATCGAGCCGCTGGTTCAGGGTGCTTCTGGAATGCGGATGGGGCGATCGGAGTTTCTCCAGCAGTTGCAGCAGTTAGCACACGCGCACAATACCCTCTTGATTTGTGATGAAGTAATGACGGGTTTTGGTCGTACGGGTGACTGGTTTGCCTGTACCAAAGCTAACGTTCAACCTGATATCATGTGCCTGTCGAAAGGCATTACAGGCGGGTTTTTGCCACTCTCAGTTACGGTCTGTTCCGAGGCAATCTACGACGCTTTTTACAGTGATGATCCGCTGCAAACGCTTTATCACGGGCACAGCTATGCTGCCAATCCTTTAGGGTGCGCTGCCGGGTTGGCATCGCTCGAACTCATGGTAGAGCATGAACCCGCGTTTCAGCAGATGGAAGCCAAGCACAGACAGCATTTAGCCGCGTTCAGCGATCATCCCCGTCTGACCAATCTACGGGTGACGGGAACGATCGCCGCAATGGACATCATCACTGATCGACCGGGCTACCTGAGCCAACTGTCGATCGACATTCGCCAGCGATCGATCGCGCAAGGGTTACTCCTGCGTCCTCTGGGCAACGTGCTGTATCTCATGCCGCCTTACTGCATCACTGACGATGAGTTGGCGTTGATCTATCGTGGTATTCACACAATTTTGGCGGAGGTTTAGAGAGGGCAGAGGGCAGAGGGCAGAAGGCAAAGGGTGGAAGAAATCCTTTTTTTCGGTGCTTCTGACTTCTCACTCTCGCCTTCCGCCTTCTGCCTTAAAACCCCAGCACTCCGAACAGAGAACCGTCATCACCATTTGCTAAACTTTAACTTCAGCGATCGCATTCAAACGGCGCAAGTATTGGTAAGGGAGGCATCGTGGCGTGAACAAAACCACGATCGATGGGCAAGCGCAGAGACAACCGGAAACACATTCAAGTGATTGGGCGTGGCGGTTCTGGCACACCGTACCGCTTTACCCACGTAGCCAGCGGCGCACGCTGCGTACAGAAGTAGTACCAGAAACAGTATGGACGTTTGACCAGATCCAGGGCATCTTTTATGTCGTGGTGCCCATTCGGATGACGGTAGTCAAACTGGATGGCGGCGGGCTGTTAGTGTATGCCCCCATTGCGCCTACGCCTGAATGCCTGCGGTTAGTCAATGAACTGGTAGCCCAATACGGCGATGTAAAGTACATCATTTTACCGACCATTTCGGGGATTGAGCACAAGGTTTTTGTCGGGCCCTTTGCCAGACAGTTCCAACACGCGTACGTCTTCGTCGCACCCCATCAATGGAGCTTTCCGCTGAATCTACCGTTAAGTTGGCTGGGTTTGCCTGCCAAACGGACGCATATCTTGCCAGATGACAGCAGCCAAGTGCCGTTTGCGGCTGACTTTGACTACGCCATTTTAGGTCCGATCGCGCTCGGTCCAGGACGGTTTGCCGAAGTTGCATTTTTTCATCGCCGATCGCGTACTTTGCTTGTCACTGATACCATTGTTTCGGTTCCCATCGAACCGCCTGCGATCGTACAGCTTGACCCCTATCCGCTGTTGTTCCACGCGAAAGACAGTGCTGATGAGGCGGTGGCAGATAGTCCTGCGAACCGCCGCAAAGGATGGCAGCGCATTGCCCTCTTTACGCTTTATTTTCGCCCTAGTGTCCTGGCAGTCAGAACGGCTAGCCAAACGATTAATAATGCCCTTAAAGCGGCTGACCGCTCTCAAAAAGGCTATTTTGGGCTGTTCCCGTTTCAGTGGGAGGACGACTGGCTGCGATCGTTCCATGCCCTACAGGGTGACGGACGACTTTTTGTGGCACCGATTTTGCAAACCCTCATCCTTAATCGTGCCCCTCAAGAAACGCTCGATTGGGCTGACCATATCGCTAGTTGGGGAATGCAACACATTATTCCCTGTCACTTTGACGCACCCATTCAGGCAGAACCGCAGCAGTTTCGGCAAGCATTTGCTTTTTTAGAACAAACTTCTGCGATCGACGAAGCGATCAGCACCCCATTGCCAGAACAGGACTTTGAGCTGCTTAAAATGATTAACACAAACCTGTACCGCACTGGCATCGTACCGCCACCGAAGGAGAAAGTAAGCCGATGAAGTTTTTGATCAAGAGGCGTAATCTTCTACCCATGGCACTGTTCACCGTCCTATTGAGCCTGGGGCAGGGGGGAGCGACGCACTCCGTCCTTGCCCAAAAGCCAAACGATAATTATGGTGGGCGCAAAACCGTCAAATACACACCAGGTCAGCGGCTTGTCTTGCGAATCGTCAACCGATCAATGAATCCTTTGACGCTCCGAACTTCTTTTAGCTCTCGTTCTTTTTCTTTGATTCCAGGGCAGCAGGCTCAATTTCAGTGGGCAGCCGTACCAGATGATTTTTCTGTTTTGTTTTGGGATCAGTCAGTGCAATTTCTGCAAGCGGTGGTGAAGAAACCAAATGCTACAACGGTGCGAATTGAACTACACTCCAGCAACCGAAACGGACCGGATGATGGTGCTGTGCATTTTATGTTTGATGGCTGGGTGCGGGTCGATTAAAGCGTTGTGTGCAGCTTAAACACTACACCAATCAGGACAGGCACTTTCAGTTTGCCACCCGTAAGGATGAAAGCCACAAATTAACGACGTACGAGCCTCACGGCTGTAGCCATACGCCACCCCGTGGTAGTTTGTACAGCCTATACAGGGCTTAGGGCGAGTGGAAGCCACGTCAGTGAAACCTAGCTGCGATCGTAGAATGTGACGCTTACTTTCCTGCCGCTGCCACTTTGCATGGTCAGCCTTTCTAAATAAATAGTGAATCTTCCCAAACGGGTACTGGGCAGAGTCCATAAGGGTACGGGTAGAAGGATATTTCTCCAGGCTACCCGTAATTGAGGCAGAAGACTATCACCCCTGCGCCTAAGATTAGAACAGATCTCTCTAAAGACGTAGAGAGTCAAGCATGTTTTGTAACAAATAATACTGTTTGCCTAGCCGTTTTGGCTTGAAAAAAGAGGAAAAGCGATGAAAAACTTAGCCCTCAGCCCTCATCCTTCATCCCTCATCCTTACCCCAGCTGCCACACCTTCACTTTGCTGTCTGAGCTGCCACTGACCAAACATTTGCCATCAGCGGTAAGAGCAACCGCATTAACAGCGCTGATATGCTCGGTTAACGTGCCGCTGAGGGTGCCTGCGTCGAGATTCCAGAGTCGGATAGTTGTGTCGCTGCTGCCGCTGACAAGCAGCTTGCCATCATTGCTCATAGCGATCGCGTTCACCGAGTCCATATGTCCTGCTAAGGTACGCACTACAGAACCAAGCGTTAAATCCCACACTTTAATCGTTTTGTCTTTGCTGCCGCTGACGAGGGTTTTGCCATCTGGCGCAATCACGACCGCATTCACTGAGTTAAAGTGTCCATTTGGCAGGGTACGCACTGGCTCGTTTGTTTTGAGGCTCCAAAGCTTAATCTGGTTATCCAGTCCACCGCTCACAAGGAACTGACCGTTGGGGCTAAGGGCGACCGATCGTACCATGCCTGCTAAACCGGAAAAGGCGCGCAGCACTTCCCCTGTTGCCAGCTTCCACAGCCGTACGGTACGGTCCTCGCTACCGCTGGCAAGTAGTTGCCCATCCGTGCTGATCACGACTGAGTTCACGTCTCTGCTGTGTCCCGTGAGCGATCGTAGAAGATTGCCGCTTGCTAGATGCCAGAGGCGAACGGTGTGATCATCACTACCACTGACTAACGTCTGTCCATCGGGGCTAATGCTCAGGCAGTTAATGGGTTTGTGGTGCCCTGTCAGGGTTCGCAAAAGTTCGCCTGTGGCTCGATCCCAGACTTTAATGCTGTCATCTAAACCACCGCTGGCGATCGTACTCCCATCCGGACTGATAGCAACGGCTGTCACCCAGCGAGAATGTCCAGTGAGGGTATGCAAACAACGCCACTGCTGGGAACCTGATACAGGCTGCCTCGAAAGCGGTGCTCTAGAGACGGGCGGCTGGGAGGGTGGCGTACCTGAAACACGGGGTTGATTGGCGTTAGGCTGACTCAAAAACGGTTGGCTGACACGCGGTGGACTGACAGGTTGATTCGCGCTCTGGTTCGCGATTGCAGGGCGCGGGATATTTGTAAAACCATTTGGTTGAGTCGCCAGACCTGTTTGAAGCGCCGCAAGGGGAGGACTAGAGAGGGCGGTTCGCAGATCTTTCATGACCGCCGCCGCAGAAGGGTAGCGTTCATTCACCAGATCCTTCAGCATTTTGTCCAGGATTTGAGCGATCGGTTCGCTAATTGCCTGCCCTTTTTGGCGCAAGCGTTCTCGCCAGAGCCAGCGACCTTCTAGCGGATCGTACAAATCTTCTGGTTTTACTTGAGTCATGAGAAACAAGCAGGTGGCACCCAGACTATAGATATCGCTGGCAGGGTAGGCTTTGCCGCTCCGTAGTTGTTCGATCGGTGCGTAGCCTTCAGTGCCAATCTTGGTGCCTGGTTGGTTGCTAGTCTCAACGGACAGCAGTTTGGCAACGCCAAAATCAATCAGCACCAGCTTGTTATCGAACTTGCGGCGAATAATATTCGATGGGGTGATGTCTCGGTGAATGACCTGATGATCATGGACAAATTTGAGGATGGGCAGGATGCCAGCCAGCACTTCGCGAATACGCTGCTCGATAAACACACCGTTCTGGGCTAGTTCTTGCAGCAGCGTGTTGCCTTCGATAAATTGCTGCACCAAATAGAGGCGTTTGTCATGTTCGAAGTACGCTAGCAGCGCCGGAATTTGAGGATGTTCGCCTAATTCGTAGAGCCGCACTGCTTCTTGTTCAAACAGCTTGACTGCCTTTTCGAGCGATTTCGTGCCTTGAATCTGGGGCGAAAACTGCTTGATGACGCAGCGTGCTTTCAGTCGATCGTCGTCTAATGCCAGATACGTTCTGCCAAAGCCGCCCTGCCCGATCGGTCGCATAACGCGGTAACGTCCTCGCAGCAGGGGTACTAATTTGGTGCCGCAACTAAGGCAAAACTCGGCATCATCAGCATTTTGAGGCTGCTGACAGTCTGGATTAAGACAACAGGTCATACGTATGCACCAGGAACTTGTATCTTATTTTCCTCCATTCATCACGTTCTACACTATGGACGTAGCGAGATCGACAGGACTCGATGACACAAGTACTCTTAGCCAAGCACAAACGTGAACGGAGATGCCTTCACCCAGCTTGTTTATGAACAAGAGACAGATCACCATTTGCGAACGATCGCGCAGCACCCCATACCTACCTCTCCTCTCTGATCAAACAGCTAGAAAAAAAACAGACATGGGGTCATGGTAAAAGCGAGTGGGACGGCAGGTTAGACCAACTAGCTAGCGAGATATTCCCCAATGGCCGCTTTACGCTTCCGTAGCTTAGTGAGTGCTTCGCGTTCAATTTGGCGTACCCGTTCACGGCTAATGTTAAGCCGATCGCCAATTTTTGCTAAAGTGAGCGCCTGCCCATCTTCTAGCCCAAACCGGAGCGCCAACACTTCACGCTGTTGAGGCGTTAAGTCTGCCATCAGCGTTTCGAGGTCAGCTCGAAGTGAGGATTGCAGTGCAAAGTCCTCTGGCGAAGCACCAGTATCTTCTAGCAGTTCGCCCAGTTCTGTGTCCTGGTTATCGCCCACGCGCAGGTCAAGGGAGAGAGGTTGGCGCGATCGTTCCAGATACTCCCGCACCTGTCGGGGAGTCAGCTCTAGTTCGGTGGCAAGTTCAGAGGCAGTGGCAGCTCGTCCCAACTGCTGCGAAAGCTGACGCTGGGCTTTTTTAATCTTGTTGAGCTTTTCAGTAATGTGGATCGGTAGACGAATCGTGCGACCCTTTTCAGCGATCGCGCGCGTAATTGCCTGACGAATCCACCAGTAGGCGTAGGTTGAAAAACGATAGCCTTTTGTGGGATCAAACTTCTCGACACCACGCTGCATCCCGATCGTGCCTTCCTGAATGAGATCCAGCAAGTCAACGTTGCGCTTGGTATACTTTTTTGCCACTGAAACGACTAGACGCAGATTCGCTTCAACCATCTTGCGTTTAGCGTTCTCACCCTCCGCGATCGCCTGCTGTAGCTCAGCTTCGGAAAGGTCGGCTTTCTGAGTCCATTCACTCAAAGTAGGCTCACAGCCAAGCTGCTGGGTGAGCGTCTCTTTGACTTCATACAGTGAGGATAAACGCTGTACCTGTTTGCCGTAGAGAATTTCTTGCTCATGAGTCAGCAGAGGAACACGACCAATTTCTCTTAAGTAAGCGCGTACCAAGTCGGTTGATGTTTGTGCAGTCTTCATAGCGCTATGGAAAAAATGACAGTGGATAGAGGCTGGAGTCAGCAGCCGGTACAACTATGCGACAGGGTAGAAAGGATCAGCGGTGTTGAGCAGCCTCAGTCCTAACCGGACAGCCTTTACTCTTTAAAGTTAAGAAGGAGGTTTGAAAGGTGATGAGGCGTAGGAGAAGGTTTCAAACGAGCGTGAAGCAGAGCCTTCACAGATGTAATTGCGCTAAAGAATGAACAAGACTCTCACCGCGAACTTCATATTAGAATTGCTGATGCAACGTATTAACAAATGTAACATTCATGAGAGGAGACGTATATACCCACGGGCGTATTACTTTTAAGCTTGGCTAGCTGGTGTAACGCTTTGAGTGAGTCAAGAGTACCCAGGATCGCACTTTGTAACTGCATCCCATTAAACAAAATGCACTGGTTGAGCGCCTAACAAAAGAAAAGTTTGTCTTCTCTCACGCACTCTAATGCTAAGAAAGTTTAAGCTTCTTTGCTAAATCTCTCGCCAGATAGATACAGAGATGTCTACTGACGTACTGACTTAGCCAAAAGTGGCAATGGTTCCTGGCTAAGTCAGTCGCGCTAGTGGATGTAGTCCTGTAATGCTTTCACAGATAGGGATTGGGATTGGAGCGATCGAATGGCAGCAGTGGTGGCTTTAGCCCCAGCGATCGTTGTCACGATCGGAATTTTATAGGACAAAGCAGTACGGCGAATCAAGCGACCATCCGCTTTGGCTTCTTCACCCGAAGGCGTGTTAACAATGAGCTGAATTTTCTCATTTTTAATCGCATCCATAACATTCGGGCGACCTTCGTGCAGCTTGAGCACCAGTTCAACCTCCACACCCTGTTCGCGCAGTGCTTTGCGGGTGCCTTCAGTCGAAACGACATGAAAACCAAGCTCCAGCAGTTCTTTAACCACGGAGACGACGGCAGCTTTGTCGCGATCGCTGGTGGAGACAAACACCGTACCACTCTGCGGTAAACGTTGCCCTGCGCCCAGTTCAGCTTTGGCAAAGGCAGTACCGAAGTTGTCATCAATGCCCATCACTTCGCCCGTCGATCGCATTTCGGGGCCAAGGATGGTGTCAGTGCCAGGGAATTTCTCGAAGGGCAACACGGCTTCCTTCACCGCGATGTGTTTGGGAATCACTTCTTGCGTGTAGCCTAGCTCTGCAAGAGTTTTGCCGGACATCACGCGAGCTGCCATTTTCGCCAGGGGTATGCCGATCGCCTTGGACACAAACGGCACAGTCCGGGACGCACGCGGATTTGCTTCCAGAATGAAAACCTGTTCGCCCTGCACCGCGTACTGAATATTCATCAGTCCGACGACTTTCAGTGCCTTTGCCAGAGCTACCGTCCAGGTGCGGATTTGGGTTAACACGGCTTCGCTGAGAAAAACGGACGGTAAGGAGCAGGCTGAGTCGCCCGAGTGAATCCCGGCTTCCTCAATGTGTTCCATGATGCCGCCGATGACGACGTTGCCTTCTTGGTCGGCGATCGCGTCTACATCCACCTCCACCGCGTTTTCCAGGTACTTGTCAATGAGAATGGGGTGATCAGGTTCCACCAAAACGGCTGCCGTCATGTAGCGCTGTAGCTCGGTATCGGAGTAAACGATTTCCATGCCGCGACCGCCCAGCACGTAACTGGGACGCACCACGACGGGATAGTTAACGCGACGAGCGACTTCGAGCGATTCGCCATAGCTGCGGGCGAGACCGTTGGCAGGTTGCTTGATATCCAGTTCCCGCAGAATTTTCTCAAAGCGCTCCCGGTCTTCAGCAATGTCGATCGCGTCGGGCGAGGTGCCCCAGATTTTGGTTGTAACCGGACAGTCCTTACTGCTCAGGTACTTTTGCAAGGGCACTGCCAGCTTCAGCGGCGTTTGTCCACCAAACTGGATAATCACCCCTTCAGGATTTTCAGCTTCGATAATATTGAGAACATCTTCTTTTGTGAGCGGCTCAAAGTAGAGGCGATCGCTGGTGTCGTAATCGGTCGAAACCGTTTCGGGGTTGGAGTTGACCATGATCGTCTCGAAGCCATCTTCGCCCAGGGAAAACGACGCATGACAGCAGCAGTAGTCAAACTCAATGCCCTGCCCAATCCGATTAGGCCCACCACCCAGAATCATCACCTTGCGTCGATCGGAGGGAAGAATTTCGTTTTCGCCCTCTTCATAGGTGGAATAGTAGTAGGGCGTAAGCGCTTCAAATTCAGCCGCGCAGGTATCGACCGTTTTATAAACAGGGATCACCTTGAGCGACTGGCGATAGGTACGCACTTCGTCTTCAGTAGTCTTCGTGGCGAAAGCAATCTGACGATCGCTAAAGCCCTGCCGCTTGATGTCAAAAAGCTGCGCTTTGGTAAGACTGGTGAGGGCAGTACGCTTCAGTCCTTTTTCGGTTTCTAGCAGTGCATACAGCTTGTCGAGAAACCAGGGATCGATCGCGGTCAGTTCGTACACTTCATCGACCGTCATACCCATTTGAAAGGCATGGTGAATGGTAAAGATACGCTCTGGGTTGGGAGTGCGTAAACCAGCGCGGATTTGCTCCAGGCTCGGCAGCTTTTCGTTGCGATCGCAGCACCAGCCTGCGCGCCCCGTTTCCATCGATCGCAGCGCCTTTTGAAAGGACTCGTGGAAGGTACGCCCAATCGCCATTGCCTCGCCCACCGACTTCATTTGCGTGGTGAGAGTCGGCGTAGAGCCTGGAAATTTCTCGAAAGCAAAGCGGGGAATTTTGGTAACCACGTAGTCGATCGTGGGTTCAAAGCTGGCAGGCGTTTTTTTGGTAATGTCGTTGGGGATCTCGTCCAGGGTGTAGCCAACCGCCAGTTTTGCTGCCATTTTGGCGATCGGAAAGCCCGTTGCTTTGGAGGCAAGCGCGGAACTGCGCGACACACGGGGGTTCATCTCAATGACCACCACATCGCCATTGTCAGGATTGACGGAAAACTGGATGTTGGAGCCACCTGTCTCTACGCCAATTTCGCGGATGATTTTGATCGAGGCATCCCGCAGCCGCTGATACTCTTTATCGGTCAGCGTTTGAGCAGGGGCGACAGTAATCGAGTCGCCTGTGTGTACGCCCATGGGATCGAGGTTTTCGATCGAGCAGATGATCACCACGTTGTCTGCCAAATCGCGCATGACTTCGAGTTCGTATTCCTTCCAGCCCAGCAGCGATTTTTCGATCAAGATCTGCGAAACCGGGCTGGCATCCAGACCCGATTGGGAAATTTCTTCAAACTCTTCCTGGTTGTAAGCAATGCCACCACCCGAACCGCCCATTGTGTAAGCAGGACGGATGATCAAAGGATAGCTACCGATTTCGTGCCCAATTTGCCGTGCTTCGTCCAACGTCGTGGCTAAGCCGGAGGGACAGACAGCAACCCCAATCCGTGCCATCGCTTCTTTAAAGAGCTTGCGATCTTCTGCCATTTCGATCGCAGGCAGTTTTGCCCCAATCAGCTCTACACCATACTTCTCGAGCGTGCCGTTTTTCGCCAGCGACACGGCAAGGTTCAAGGCAGTTTGTCCGCCCATCGTTGGCAACAGCGCATCCGGTCGCTCTTTCTCAATAATCTTCGCGACAATCTCTGGGGTCAGCGGCTCAATGTAGGTGCGATCGGCGGTTTCCGGGTCAGTCATAATCGTCGCCGGATTAGAGTTGACTAAAACGACTTCATACCCCTCGTCCCGTAGGGCTTTGCAAGCTTGTGTGCCCGAATAGTCAAACTCGCAGGCTTGCCCAATCACAATGGGACCGGAGCCAATCAGCAGAATTTTGTGGAGATCGTTGCGACGTGGCATAGCGTTGTTGAGTCTAGGGCTAAAATCCCACCTATTGTAAAGGCTTTCTTCAATTTAGACGGTAGCCTTTTTTCTAATCCTGGAATTAATGATATGCACTAGTTTGCTTTGCCGTCACTGCCAAAGTATTCGCGGTAGGCGCAAAGACGATCGCCCCGCACGTCAAACGAGACTGCTACGCGGTTCTTGTAGGGTTGACCTAACAACAAGCCCTCATCTCTAAACTCAAACACAACAGTTGTTTCATTGCTGGTAACGCGATCGAGCGTGAGCGTCAGACCCGCACTGAAACTCTCTGAAACATACTGGAGGAAGGCGATGGCCCGTTCCTTGCCCACATTTAACCCGTGATAGGGTCCAACAGGAAACCAGAACGTAAAATCATCGGTGAGCATCGCGACAAACGCTTGCCACTCTCCCGTTGCCAACCCATGCTCAAAGTGCCCAAACGCTCGATAAGCAACATTTAAGGTGTCTGAAGGCTCGGTCATAGGCGGTGACATTGAGGGTGAGGCACGCATTGAATGAAACGAGTTCTATGGAGGAGTCTGCCATGTCGTCTACACGGTACTCGTCGATTCAACGCATTCAGACGCTAAAATAGATAGTGATTTGTTCTGCCGCAGGGTTTGTCTCTCGTGCTAACTCACCTCCTTGCCGATTTTCGCATCATCTTTGAGCGTGACCCCGCTGCGCGCAATTGGTTAGAGGTTCTGTTCTGCTACCCAGGCTTGCAGGCGCTAGCGTTTCACCGCTTTTCGCATGGGCTGCATCGGTTGGGTCTGCCGTTCCTTCCCCGTCTGCTGTCTCAACTAGCACGGTTTTTGACTGGCATTGAAATTCACCCAGGGGCACAGATTGGGCAAGGCGTTTTTATCGATCACGGCATGGGTGTTGTGATTGGTGAAACGGCGATTATTGGCAATTATGCGCTGATCTACCAGGGCGTAACGCTGGGTGGAACTGGCAAAGAGGGCGGCAAACGGCACCCAACTTTAGGGGAGAATGTCGTGGTTGGTGCAGGTGCCAAAGTGCTGGGTAATATTCAAATTGGCGATCGCGTCCGCATTGGGGCAGGCTCAGTGGTATTACGGGCAGTCCCTTCAGATTGCACGGTCGTGGGTGTACCGGGTCGCATTGTGCATCGATCGGGCGAACGGGTCGATCCGCTGGCACATGGGAGCTTACCGGATTCGGAAGCGCAGGTCATTCGCGCACTAGTCGATCGTATTGAATCGCTAGAGCAACAAATTCAACTCCTGAATACCAAGCAGTCTCTAAACGAATCGCTGTTACTTGTTTCGGCAACCGCGACAATGGCTAATGGCACCAATGGCAATGGCTCGTCGTATCTTGCCAGCCAGCCCGAACCGCCTGCGCCTGTAGCCTCTCGCAGTTGCCGCATTCGTGACAAGGTAATCGAAGAATTTTTGGACGGTGCTGGCATTTAGGAAGCACAGAGTGACACTGTTCTACCTCTCTCCGTCATACCGCTGAAACGATCGGGTTTCTTTAGTAGGCGTTGCTGAATGCAGGTATGAATCGCCCTCTTCCCCTTGGGTGGGCAAATCCAAGCATTCATCGATCAAAGCAGCAACGTCCTTTCGCGATCACTCAGTTTGTGCTGCGAACAATTGTCACGGGCATGAAAATATGGTCGTGGCTTGTTTTTGGGCATCAGGCGCGATCGTTGCCGCCAGAGGGTAGGGACTTTGGAAAGTAGTTTTACCTGCGTTGTGAAGCAATAAGGGACGATCAAACCTGTAAATGCCCCTTACCGATTTAAAAGCGACGGTGTAAATACTGTATAAAGCGTCACAGTTCTGGCAAATGACCGTAATTAAACGGGTTCTACGAGTAGAGGAAAATCTCATGATCGACGTAATCCCGCTATGGTCTCCCCTGGAGCTTCTTAATGCCTACTCAAATTACGCCTTTGTCTGCTGTCTCTACGACTGATGCTGCTCTTTCGATGCCCTTGTTGCTTCAGCCTGAGGTCGGTGGGTTAGTTGACCCACTCAGTGTGAATCGCCCGTCTCAGTCAAGCCGATCGCTGCTCTTTATGGATGGCGGGGTCGCAGATTATCAAATGCTGTTAGCAGGAGTGTCTTCGGGCACCGAAGTGCATCTTCTGGACTCTAGCCAGGATGCCGTTACCCAAATTACGAACACGCTTCTAGGGCGAAACGGCATCTCTAGCCTGCACATTGTCTCTCATGGGGAAGCAGGCGGGCTAGACTTCGGTACAGGTAAGCTGAACTTGCAGGAATTACCAGAGTACGCCGCTCAGTTGCAGAGTTGGAGTAAGGCACTGACGGATGATGCCGACATTTTGCTGTATGGCTGTAATGTGGCACAGGGCGAACTGGGCAAAGCCTTTACCAGCATCCTCAGCCAGTTAACCGGAGCCGATATCGCTGCATCCGATGACCTGACAGGTGGAGCATTACTGGGAGGAAACTGGACGCTAGAAACAGCAACTGGTTTTGTAGAGTCATCGTTGGCATTTACCTCAGCAACAACAGACAGATATGCGCCCGTCTTAGGTCATTCTAGGCTCATTATTAACGATGTCTCGATTGTTGAAGGAGATAGTGGTACTAGCAACGCTATTTTTACAGTAACCCAAACTGGACCTGGATCCTGGAACGTTAGTGTCAACTACGCAACTGTAGACGGTACGGCTACGGCAGGATCTGACTACATTAGTACCAGTGGTACTCTAAACTTCGGTTTCAACGAAACGACGAAAACAATTGCAGTGCCCATCGTTGGCGATAGCGTTGCTGAGTTTGGTGAAACATTCTCTGTTGTGCTTAGCAACGCTATCTTTGGCGCAGGGGGTGCTATAGGAGATGGCACTGGCATCGGATCTATTGGCACTGCTATCACAGACCAAACTCTCAATGAAGACACGCCCTCTGGAGCAATTCCTTTCAGTGTCAATGACTTCAATATTCCCAGCCTTGTATTATCAGCGACTTCCAGTAATCAGGGTTTAATTGCTGATAATAATCTTGCTCTGGGCGGTTCTAATGATAATCGGACAATTACTGTTACCCCAACGGCAAACCAATTTGGTAATGCCACAATCACGCTTCAAGCTAGTGATGGTGTCACTACAACCACGCAAACCTTTAATGTGACTGTCGTCCCGGTTAATGATGCTCCTACACTTACCCTATCTACGGCAAACAGCGTTGCCTATACCGAAAATAGCAATGCCGTGATAATGGATGCCAGTGCCACAGTCAGCGACATTGATTCCACCAACTTTGATACGGGCACACTGAGAGCTAATTTCAGCGTGAATGGTACAGGCGACGATAGACTCATTATTCGCAACCAGGGCACGGCTGCTGGTGAAATTGGCGTTTCGGGTAGCGCTATCACGTTCGGTGGTATCCAAATTGGTACTTTTACAGGTGGGGTGGGCACAACACCATTAGTCGTCACCTTCAACAGCAATTCTAGCCCTGACGCTGCTCAGGCATTACTTCGTAACCTTGCTTACAGCAACGTGTCTGAGGCTCCTTCAACCGTCGATCGTACCTTAAGCATTGTGCTAACGGATGGCGATGGTGGCACCAGCACGACTGCTAACAAAACCATTAATGTCACCGCCGTTAACGATGCACCTACGGTCTCGGCTCCAACCGCGATCGCTGTTACGGAAGACATTACCACCTCACTGACTGGCATTTCGTTCGCCGATGTGGATGCGGGTAGTAATCCCGTCATCGCAACCTTAACTGTTGGCGCTGGCACTCTGGCAGCGACTAATGGTGGTGGCGTGACGGTCGGCGGCACCGCAACAAACCGTACCCTTGGCGGCACTGTTACAGCTATCAACAGTTTCATTGCTGGGAATAATCTCACCTACACTACAGCCCTTAATGCCACTACTGCTCAAACGCTGAGTGTCAGCCTCAATGACAATGGCAATACGGGTACTGGTGGGGCACTCACTTCGGCTGTCAACGTGGCGCTGAACGTAACCGCGGTCAACGATGCACCCACCGTCGTCGCTCCAGGTGCAATCGCCATCTTAGAAGACACCGTTACCGCACTGACAGGCATCACGTTCGCCGATGTGGATGCGGGTAACAACCCCGTCATAGCAACCTTAACCGTTGGTGCTGGCACCCTGGCAGCGACTTCTGATGGTAGTGTGACAGTCGGCGGCACTGCTACAAGCCGTACCCTTAGCGGCACCCTTACAGCCATCAACAGTTTTATTGCCGCTAGTAATGTCACTTACATTCCAGTCCCTGATTCTGTAGCGACTCAAACGCTGAGTGTCAGCCTCAATGACAACGGTAATATCGGCACAGGTGGCTCACTGTCTTCAGGCGTAACGAACATTAGTCTCAACGTAACCGCTGTCAATGATGCACCATCATTTACCAAAGGCTCTGACCAGACCATCACAGCCGGGGCGGGTGTCCAAACGATCGCTAACTGGGCAACAGGCTTTAATCCGGGTCCTGCCGACGAAGCCACTCAAACCGTGCAAGCGTATGTCGTGACCGTGGACAACACGGCTATCTTTGCCGTCCCACCCACGATCGATCTCGCTGGCAACCTCATCTATACGCCTGCCACGAGCCTTGCCACTGCTGCAACCGCTACCATCAGCGTGAGTGTGCGTGACAGCGGTGGCACTGCCAACGGCGGCACTGATACCTCTGCTGTGCAAACCTTCACGATTACCGTCAAGCCCCAGCCCACGATCAGCGTCGCGGCAGACAGCCAGGACGAAGGTAACAGCGGCACGACTGCCTATACCTTCACCGTCAACCTGAGCGACACCAGCACTCAGGAAGTGCGCGTCAACTATGCCACAGCGGACGGCACCGCAACGTTTGCAGATAATGACTACACAGAAGCATCCGGCACGCTTATCTTTGCCCCTGGTGAGACCAGCAAAACCTTCACCGTCAACGGCAGCGGTGATAACAAGTATGAGAACACCGAAGTCTTCCTGGTAAATCTCTCAAATGCCATCAATGGCGCGATCGACGCTGGCAGCAACAGCGTCAACGGCACGATCGTTAACGATGACAGCATACCCGTGGTGAACATCACACCCACCCTCACCCAGGCTGAAGGCAACAGCGGCACCACCCCATATGTTTTCACCGTCACACTCTCAAATCCCAGTTTTGAGGCGATCGGCATCAACTACAGTACAAGTGATGGCACTGCCACCGTTGCCGATGGCGACTATATTGCTGCCACTGGCACCGTCAACTTTGCCCCTGGTGAAACGAGCAAAACGATCACCGTCAATGCCATCGGCGACACCAAATTTGAGCCGAATGAAACCTTCCAGGTCGCTCTGACGGGCGCAGCGGCTAATTCTGGTGCCGTTAGTCTTGGTAGTGCGATCACCGCTAGCAGCACCATTACCAACGACGATGCACAGCCGACCATCAGCATTGGCAACGTCAGCCAGACCGAAGGCAACAGCGGCACCACTCCCTATACCTTCACGGTCAGCCTTTCCAATGCCAGTACTCAAACCGTTGCGGTTAACTACACTACCGCTGATGGCACTGCCACGGTAGCTGATAGCGACTATGCAGTGGCTTCTGGCACCCTCAGCTTTGCCCCTGGTGAGACCAGCAAAACAATCACCGTTCTGGTCAACGGTGACACCAAGTTTGAAGCTGACCAAGTCTTTAGCGTTGCGTTAAGCAATGCCAGCAACGGCACTCTGGGCACCAGCACTGGAACAGGCACGATCGTCAATGACGACACCCGCCCTACCATTAGCATCAACAGCGTCAGTCAGACTGAAGGCAATATTGGCACCACGCCGTATGCCTTTACTGCCAGTCTCTCTAATGCCAGCGATGAAACGGTCACCGTCAACTATGCCACTGCCAACGGCACCGCAACACTTGCAGGCAATGACTACACAGTTACGTCTGGTACAGTCACCTTTACGCCTGGTGTCACCAGCCAAACCGTCACTGTGCTTGGTAATGGCGACAGTCTCATCGAAGCCACCGAAACCTTCCTGGTGAATCTTACAGCTCCGACCAATGGGACGATCGCCCTTGGCGCGGGTACAGGCACAGGCACGATCGTCAACGATGATGCTGCCACCCTCCTGTGGCGTAGTGGCACCACTGGCACCGCTCCCACAGGCACAGGTGAAAATGCCGTCTGGCAACTGAATAACTTCACGCTTCAGAGCAGCTACTTCATGCCGACTCTGGCTGACCTCAACTGGCAGGTCATCAGCACCGCCGACTTCGATCGCGATGGCGACGCTGACATCCTCTGGCGCAACCGCTCTACCGGCGAGAATGCGATCTGGCAGATGAACAGCACGGGCTACCAAACGGGCTACTTCCTGACGACAGTCGCCGATTTGAACTGGCGTCTCCTAGACACGGGCGACTTCAATGGGGATGGGACGGCTGACCTCGTGTGGCGGAATCAGGCTACAGGTCAAAATGCCATTTGGCAGATGAACAACTTTAGCGTCCAAACGACCGCCTTGATTACGACCGTCGCCGATACCAACTGGCAGATTGTCAGTACCGCTGATTTTGACAACGACAGGAAGACGGACCTCCTCTGGCGCAATCGGGTCACGGGCGAGAATGCGATCTGGCAAATGGATGGGTTGACGACCAAGAGCAGCTTTCTCATTACCACAGTGGCAGATACTAACTGGCAGGTGGCAGGCACGGCGGACTTAAATAGTGACGGGATTGCCGACCTCGTGTGGCGCAATCGGGTCACGGGTGAGAATGCCCTTTGGCAGATGAACACCACTGGTTTACAAACCAGTAGCCTGATCACAGCTGTCTCTGACTCGAATTGGCAGATTGCAGGTGTGGCTGACTTAGGCGGTGACAGTACGCCTGACCTCCTCTGGCGCAATGCGACGACGACGCAAACCGCCATCTGGCAACTGAGTAGCTTCAGTTTCCTGCAATCGTATCTCCTCCCTAACGTGCCGACTGAGTGGAGCGTCAGACCGTTCACGATCGTCTAAAGCCACCACAGCTCAGTTATAGCTGTAGCCATACTGGTGAGGACGGAGTGCAGGGGGAGAACCCCTAGCTGGGGGCTTTGCCCCCACACCCCTTTGATCCCCATGTCCTAAGCTCTGTGGCAATAGCTATAACTGGTTAACCAGTGTTCTATTAACTCGGCAATCTTAATTCCGACAAGGTTAGCGATCGTGTTTCGACTAAGTTCAACACGCGATCGGCTCAGATCCTGAGTAGAGTTGAAAGCTACTCAGGATCTGCTGTTAAGGTCTTTGGTTGCCAGGTTAATAGAAGCTGTCCGGCAAATGCTAAGCGGTTATCATCAGTAACCAAGCAGTAAGCGAACAAAGCCTGTGTCAGAGGGGGACAGATCTGCCTAACGAATCAACATACTTTAGAAGTGATTCAGATAGTTGTGCCTGATTGAAAGACCAGACGACGTGGCAGTTAGCGCTTAGGGATAGTTTTGTGTCATAAAGATGCGAAATGCAACCTTGAGTCAGAAAAGGTAAGAAAACTGCATCTTTAATCCGTCCTAAAGGTGCATGGAATCGGATTGTCCAACTTACTCCGTAATATTACTGAAAAAACTAGTTGATTTTAGATTGTCTCAATCACTTCTCTAAGTTCTAAAACGGAGCGTAAGCCTTTTGTGAAAAATTATTTGGAGGGGTTTAAATGCGATCGTTAGTCTGCTTGCAAGGTAGGGCACAATCTTAGAGAACAAATCAAAGTGCAGACATACCGGATAATCTCTTCAAGCAAGTACGGCTGGTTCGCCGCCGTCTGGTCTGTATTAGAGTCTGGTGTTGTCTTGCACTCCATCTCTGGAGCGAAAAATGATGACCTTTGAGCTTCCTCAGTTGACAACAACGGCTGCTGCTACGCTGTCTACCGCGAACCTTGCACCACCACTGGTCACAACCAGCTTAACGACTGTGTTGCCAGCATTAGGACAATCCAGCCAATCCCTCTTATTTATTGATGCAGCAGTAGCTGACTATCAGCAGTTAGTAGCAGGGGCATCTCCCGGCACCGAAGTCCATGTGCTGAACTCCAGCCAAGATGCCGTTACCCAAATTACCAGCACACTGCTGGGACGCAGCAACATCTCTAGCCTGCAAATTCTTTCTCATGGCGAAGCGGGCGGACTAAACTTTGGCAACAGCGTACTAAACCTGACAGATCTACCTCAATACGCAGCGCAAATACAGTCTTGGAGCCAATCGCTGACAGATGATGCCGACATTTTACTCTATGGCTGCAATACGGGTCAGGGCGAACTAGGTAAGGCGTTTGTCTCCATTCTAAGCCAGTTAACCGGAGCAGATGTTGCTGCATCAAATGACTTGACTGGCAACAGTGCTCTAGGTGGTAACTGGAACCTGGAAGTGTCCACGGGTGAAATTGAATCTTCCTTTGCTTTGCAGAAAACTGCCCTGGAAAGCTACGACAACGTTCTAGCTTTAATCGTAGACACAACTTCAGTTTGGAATGGTACTGCTGCAATAAGTCCTTTTGGGGAGGATGGTTCAAGTACCTATGGACAGGTCTTTACTGTACCAACTGGAGAAACAACCGTAACCGCTTTTACCTTCAATTTGAACGATTTGATTGATACACCACCAATTAGATTTGGTGGCTACATTAAGGCCTGGGATGGAACAAAAGCAGTAGGAGCCAATCTCTACGAAAGTAGTCTACGAGTCACGACAGGCGCACCTAATTTTGAAGCGTTTACCTTTACAGGCAGCACAAACGTTGTTGCGGGCAATCAGTATGTCGCTTTCCTGAGTGTTATAGGTTACACGGACGGTTTTCTGGATCGAGGTAGCATGGGTGGTGACCTTCCTGCAGCTACCTATGCTGGCGGAAACTTTGTTTCCAGCAACAGTTTGACGTTTACTGAGCTAACAACGGCTCCTTGGAACGTAGGTCGTAACGTAGATGCTGCTTTCAATCTTCAATTTGGTGTTTTTAGCAATCCTCCTGTCGTTACTGTTTCTGGCACCTCCCTCGCCTACACTGAAAACAACCCTGCGACGCTGATTGACTCTACTGCCACCGTGACAGACAATGATTCCACCAATTTCAATACAGGTACTCTGAGAGCAACCTTCTCTGCTGGTGGAACGGCTGACGATCGTCTTACCATTGTGAATCAGGGCACTGCAGCCACTCAAATTGGTGTTTCTGGCACTACCGTGACCTACGGGGGCACAGCTATTGGCACCTTCACTGGTGGTATAGGCACGGCACCATTAGTTGTCACCTTTAATAACGCCGCTAACCCAGAAGCAGCTCAGGCATTACTCCGGAGCCTCGCCTATAGCAACGTCTCGGATGCGCCTTCGACCATCAATCGTACGGTGAGTTTTGTAGTGGCGGATGGTGCTAATGGCATCAGCATGGCTGCCAATAAAACGATTACCGTCTCTGCGGTCAACGACGCACCCACTGTTACCGCGCCCCCGAGCACAACTGTTCTTAAGGATACTGCCAGTGCCATTAGAGGCATCACCTTTGCCGACGATGCGGGAGCTGATAGCAACGTCACTGCCACCTTTAGCGTCGCGGCAGGAACCCTGACTGCTGCTACTCTTACCGGAGTCACTGTTGGTGGTACAGCCACAAGCCGCACTCTGACAGGCACACTGGCAGCCATCAACAGCTTTATTACTGGCAATAATCTCACTTACACCACAAGCCTGAACAACACTACAGCCCAAACGTTGAGTGTCAGCCTCACTGACAATGGTAATCCTGGTGGTGCACCACTGATTTCGGCTGTATCAACTGTTACGCTGAACGTCGCAGATTCAAACTTATTGTGGCGCAATGGTACTACGGGCACAACTCCCACTGGCACAGGTGAAAATGCTGTCTGGCAACTCAATAACTTCACGCTCCAGAACAGCTACTTCATACCGACTCTGGCTGACCTCAACTGGCAGATCATCAGCACCGCCGACTTCGATCGCGATGGCAACGCTGACATCCTCTGGCGCAACCGCTCCACCGGCGAGAATGCGATTTGGCAGATGAACAGCACAGGCTACCAAACGGGCTACTTCCTGACGACAGTCGCCGATTTGAACTGGCGTCTCCTGGACACGGGCGACTTCAATGGGGATGGGACGGCTGACCTCGTGTGGCGGAATCAGGCTACAGGTCAAAATGCCATTTGGCAGATGAACAGCTTTAGCGTCCAGACGACCGCCTTGATTACGACCGTCGCCGATGCCAACTGGCAAATTGTCAGTACCGCTGATTTTGACAACGACAGGAAGACGGACCTCCTCTGGCGCAATCGGGTCACAGGCGAGAATGCCATCTGGCAAATGGATGGGTTTACGACCAAGAGCAGCTTTCTCATTACCACAGTGGCAGATACTAACTGGCAGGTGGCAGGCACGGCTGACTTAAATAGTGACGGGATTGCCGACCTCGTGTGGCGCAATCGGGTCACGGGTGAGAATGCCCTTTGGCAGATGAACACCACTGGTTTACAAACCAGTAGCCTGATTACAGCCGTCCCTGACTTAAATTGGCAGATTGCCGGTGTGACTAACCTGGGCGGTGACGGTACGCCTGACCTCCTCTGGCGCAATGCGACGACGACGCAAACCGCCATCTGGCAACTGAGTAGCTTCAGTTTCCTGCAATCGTATCTTCTTCCGAATCTACCTGCTGAGTGGAGCGTCAGACCGTTCACGATCGTCTAAAGCCACCACAGCTCAGTTAACTGGCATTTTTAGTGCTGTCTCTCTGGGTCATCTCTAACGGCGTAAAGTAGCTGAGGCGATCGCGATCGTCTCAGCTACTTTATTTTTGTACCCTATCAGTCAGCCACAGCAGCAGCATGTACCGCATCTGAACAGTCAGTCGGTAGCCCTCATTTTTTGTCAAAGGAAGAGTGAAACTCCTACCACTCCCGAACAACCTCTAAACTTTGCTGCTACCCATCAGATAAAGCAGCGCCATTCGCACTGCTACACCGCTAGTAACTTGCTGCGAAATGAGGCTGAACTGAGGATCATCCATCAAGTCAGAGCTGATTTCGACACCGCGATTAACGGGACCAGGGTGGAGCAATTTTACCTTCGGTTTGCAAAGCTTGAGACGATCGCGCGTAATGCCAAACTGCTGGTGATATTCCCGCAGGCTAGGCAGCAAATGGCTGGTCATGCGCTCTTTCTGCAACCGCAGTGTCATGACAAAATCAGCATCACGGAGAGCAGGCTCTAACGACCAGTGGAGGAAGAGTTTGCGTGGGACAGTTGTAAAGGGTGATCGATCGTGCATCTTCTGTCCCTTGGCTCCTGGTGCCTCTCCCTTCACAAAGTCTGCAAAGAGCTGCGGCACCAAGGTTGGTGGTCCTGCCAGGTGTACCTCAGCCCCGCTAGCAGTCAGACTCCAGAGGTTGGAGCGAGCAACGCGGGAGTGCAAAATATCGCCCACGATCGCAATTTTCTTGTCTTTTAGCAAGGATAACTGTGGTTGATTCGGGTCTAGCAGTGTGGTGATAGTAAAGAGATCTAAAAGCGCTTGTGATGGATGCTCATGCTGACCATCACCCGCGTTGAGTACGCCAACTTTAACGCCAAGACGATCCATTTCGTTGGCGATCGCCTGAGGTACTCCCGCTTCGCGGTGACGAATCACCATCATATCGGTGCCCATTGCCAGATAGGTTTTGGCAGTATCCAGAATGGTTTCGCCCTTACTGAGAGACGATGAACCAGGCGCAAAGTTGAGGGTATCGGCAGAAAGACGCTTGGCAGCTAGCTCAAAGCTGCTGCGCGTGCGGGTAGATGATTCAAAAAACAGATTTGCAACGACCTGTCCTTGCAGCGTCGGCACCTTTTTTGTCCGGCGCGATAACACCTCACGAAAGCTGCTTGCCGTTTGCAGTACAGTATCGTACTCGTCGGGAGTAAAATCTGCCAGAGAGAGAACGTGATGCCGATTCCAGGTGACAGTCATAAGCGGGAACAGAGGATGGGACGGCGATCGAACGTTCGATCGCCCGAATGGGTGGAAGCCTTGCCCCCGTCATTGTGGTACATCCACAATGCTTTAGCGAACAAAGCACCCACCTTAAATTACATCCTTTAGTCTTCTCACTCGATCGCAGCGATCAGGTTAAACTGACGACCACCTGGATTTTCAGCACAACTATCGCTTGTGAACCCCATCGATCGCTCTGATTTCTGTATTTCGTAGCGCGTTCTAGCCGTTTGCCTGAAGCTCATTGAGTTTTGCCAGCACCTCAGTACTGTGAATCGCTGGGTTGACTCCAGTGAATGTGGCACGGAGAATGCCGTCTGGATCAATGACATAGGTGTGACGCAGGGCGACGATACCCATCCATGACCCGTAGCGCTTGCTGATAGAGCCATCGGTATCAGCCAGGAGAGGAAATTTTAGCCCTTCAGAATCGCAGAATTCGGCATGAGAATCAACTGAATCAGCGCTGATGCCAAGAATTTGGGTGTTGCGATCGTTATATTTCGGCAAATCTTGTTGAAACCGACGTGCTTCTAGCGTGCAGCCAGAGGTGAAATCTTTGGGATAAAAGTAGACCACAACCCATTGACCCTTGTAATCAGCGAGAGAAACCGCGCCATCACCTGTATTGGTAGGAAGTGTAAAGGCCGGTGCGACCTCATTAAGGGGAGGCAATGAACCACCCATCGCAAAGGCAGGCAACGTTGAGCTAATAGTGACAACAATCGCTAAACAAACCGTGAACATCAGCTTGAAAAAAACACGACGAGACATAAGCGTTTTGCCTGAATGACTGCTTCATACAAGTTTACAGTCGTTGTGGTTGTCATTTTTTCTCTGCCAGGTTACGGCATTAAACATTAAATGGGGCTGCAATTTACCGCTATAAGCGATAAGCCTTGCGGTCAGCAGCCCCAGTAAGCCAAAGCGCAATTACGCCTTGAGCTTAGGTAACCTTGACGCTGATTCAGGACGCTAGATGCATATCAGATTTAGGCAGGATGATCGCCCTTTTAACTCAACTTGGCAAGCACTTAATCAATATTGATCGCATTCGGCGATCGCGACGACGGCGAACCAAGCAGCGGCTTGCGGTACTCAGCGTACAGGCGATCGCGCCAGCTAAAGAACGGCTCGAACGTGCCAACATCAGCAATACCTGGTACACCTTTACCTTTTAACGCATCAGGAATTTCGAGGAAGTCCCCAGTCGGAAACTTCAGGTACATACTCAACCCAGCTACTGCAAAATCAGCAAGCGTTGGGTGGTCAGTCACCAGATAAGGCTGATCGTACAAAAGAAAACAGAGTGATGTTAGATCACGTTTGATTGCTTCAGTTGCTGCTTTGATTGCGTCTGGTCCAAAGCCAACGCCCTGTCCCAAAATGCTCAAAAATTCTCCTGGAAGCGCACCGACCAAACTCTTAACCACATCGGGAACAGAGCTAGGCAAAAAGGCAGCACGAAAGCTCTGATCCTGATTCAAGGCACCAATCATGACTTTGCGAGCATTCAAGCCGATCGACTCATCTGCCCATTGCTCAATTAATAGCGTTAAGCCACGGAGTTTCGGGTCAGTGGGAATGATGGGGCGATCGGGATACTGCCGTTCCAAATACTCGGCGATCGCAGTTGAGTCAGCAATAATTTGGCTACCATCCTTTAAGACAGGCACTTGCCGTTGCCCAGACAAACGGTATAGATCAATCTGACCGATGCCAGGTGTCACTTCAAGCTTGCGGTACGCCAAACCTTTATAGTCGAGGATTAGCCGCACCTTCTCAACATAGTGGGACAGTTCAAACTGGTGTAGCTCTAACATTGCGGGTCTCCTGTGGGGCTTTCGAGAAGCAGCTCACGGTTTCAACTACGAAACACTTGTGCTGGTTGACAGCTTTGTAAAGCTACTGTAATCCTCTTCCAAAACCAAAGACAATGCAATCTGCTGAAGGGCGCATCTAGGCCTCTGTCAAGCTGATTAAGCATTAAAGTCTGTACTGCTTGCAGCGCGATCGCAATTTTGTCATCCATTGCAAAAGAGTCGGCTTTTTAGTGAAACGGCTTCAGAACCCTAAGTAGACAAGCCCAGAAGACTCAATGCCTTGAAAGAGTAAGAGCGTACCTCCCGATTAGCCGAGAAACCCAAAAATACTGTCAGCCTTGTCGATCGCTCATCTCTGGCTTCACAACCCAAATAGAGTATGAATCAATGGACATCGGTGCTATCCCAAACCGCAATTTAAGCCTTGGTAAGATAAGCAGTAAACCACAAGGAAAACTCTCATTGGTTACTTAAGCCGCTGACCGAATGAGTCGTGCTTCTACTATAGGCATTTGCCTATTTTGTAAGCATCCACGTATCTAAAGTGGAGTGCCCACATCGGTACTCTTTAATAGCTACTAAAATTGACTAAACAGACCTTACGGGTCAAAGCTCTTTACTGCCTCGGGTAGTGCTTTTTGGTAAAGGATAGATAAAATCGGAGATGACCGCCAGCTTCATCACCTATGTCCAGCCTTCCTCCCTTTCTGCGTTGTCCCAACTGTGGTTCCGAAGACATCATGAAAAATGGCACCACCCGACGAGGCAAACAAAACTATAAATGCCGGGATTGTGGTCGCCAATTTGTGGAAAATCCGCAGTGGAAACGGCGGGAAAAAGACAGCAGCATCATGATTGACCGCTTGCTGTTAGAAAAAATCCCACTCGCTGGCATCGCTCGCGTGCTGAAGGTGTCAAAGTCCTGGCTCCAAGTGTATGTCAACCAAGGCTACAAGGTGGTGCCGCGCCAAGTACAGGTGATAGCCAAACCCAAAGGATCATTAACGGTACAAATGGATGCATGGTGGTCGTTTGTCGATGACAAAGGCAACAAGCAGTGGGTGTGGCTAGCACTCGATGTCACCACTCGTGAAATTGTCGGGTGTCACATTGGTGATCGTTCCAAAGATTCTGCTTTAGCCCTATGGCAATCGATGCCAGGGGTGTATCGGCAGTGTGCGGTGATTTACACCGACCATTGGGAGGCATACAAGGCAGTCTTACCGAGTCAGCGGCACTCTGCGGTGGGCAAAGAAACGGGGCTAACCAGCTACATTGAACGCTTCAATAACACCTTGCGACAACGAGTATCACGGTTGGTGAGACAAACCTTATCATTTTCCAAGAAGCTGGAGAATCACATTAGTGCGATTTGGCCTTTCATCCATGACTACAACGAACAAATTCGCTTAAAGCGTGCAAGTTGTTAAGAGGTCACTACTTTTCCCCATCCTTTACTAAAAAAGACTACCCTGCCTCGGAGTTGCTGTTCACCATACATCAAATTGCAACCTACAGCGGATTGCGGTTAAGTGAGGTACACTCATATTTAGTGCATCGGTCATCGAATGAAAGCATATTCCATCGACTTGCGAGAAAAAATAGTCCAGGCTTACGAACAGGGAAACACCTCCGTTAGAAAAGTGGCTGCTCGGTTTGGTGTCGCTAAAAGTTTTGTCCAAAAACTACTCGTGCTGAAGCAAACTCAAGGTCATGTCGTACCACGTAAACAAGGTGGTGCTTTGAAGAGTGTGTTCGAGGGAGCGGAAGCGCAACTCGCGGCGATGGTTGAAAAATATCCCGACGCGACCCTACTGGAATACTGTGAATATTGGGGTGTAACTTACCAGCAATGGGTCAGTTCGAGTACGATGTGTCGGCGCTTACAAAAGCAAAAACTCACCTTAAAAAAAGACTTTCCGCAGCAGCCAAGCACAGACGGACAGAATGCAAATGTTGAGAAGGGCGTATTGGCAACAAGTCCAACCAGTAGACCCAGAAAACCTGGTTTTCATTGATGAAATGGGTGTTTTACTAGGCTTAACGCGCACTGCTGCTAGAAGTCTTCAAGGGCTTAGAGTGTATGACTTTAAGCCCTTTTACCGAGGCGCGAAGGTGAGCGTGATCGGGGCAATCAGTTTGAAGCAAGTGTTGGCGGTGATGACCTTGAATGGCTCAAGGGATGGTAATGCTTTGAAGGTCTTTGTCGAACAGTGTTTACTGCCGCAATTATGGCAAGGTGCAGTGGTAGTGATGGATAACCTTCCGGCACATAAGGTCGCAGAAATCGAGCCTTTCATTGCCTCTGTTGGCGCACGTGTGCTCTACCAATCTGCCTATTCTCCTGACTTTAATCCCATTGAGCATTGGTGGTCACAATTAAAGGCTTTCTTACGACAATTTTCTCCAACGACTACATTCAAGGTTGATGTGCTGCTGAGAGCGGCGCTGGATTTAGTCAACCCTAAGCATCGAAGAAACTGGTTTGCAAACTGCTGCTACTGTACCTCATAAACCTGAAATCTGCTGTATGTAGATAGCGATTGAGCATATTAGCCAGCATTGTTAATAGCTAATCAGCCTAAAACCTCTTTGACCTGTTCAGGGCGATTGTTATGACTGTGTAGACACTGGCCAAGTAGTAAATCTGCCGCTTGGTACACAGTTAAGGAGCGCCATCGTGAGCAACGTCGGTCAACGAGAGCGAGCGACCCAAAATCGTGTCGTCAAGCTGTTTCAACAACTAGGCTATACGGGGTATGACACTGTTCCTGGCAATTAAAGACTACAGCTCCCAGAACCTTTGCTAGAGAAGGATTTCAGCAATCAATTTCTCATCAAAAGGAGCGTTGGGACGACCTTTGAACAGTCATCAGAACACCGTACCCATCAGGAAGGGTGAGCCTTTAGGCATGATCAAGCAGCTTAGATCTCAACAAACAACCACATTGATAAGTTCCACTGTAGTCGCAAAACCCATACTACAAGCAGGTTGGACTTTTTTTGGACTGCGCTAGCCTCAAAAGCTCGTACTACAGGCGTAATCCTGGAGGGTTTAAGGTCTCCAAAGTCCGCTCTCGTCGTGGCACTGCTGCCGTCCCCGCAACGGTACAAGCCTCACAAGAGGATGAGCAGAAGTGATCAATCGCTCTGCTCCTTAACGCTTGCGTCGCTGCTGCGGTGTATCAACGTTGAGCAAAAACGGCAGGATCACAGTCTGAAAGTTAGACTGTGAGCAGCGTTCAGGCGATGTGGCACCTAATTGCCAGGAACGGTGTCATACCCCCTGTTGCAGCAAGCGATCTGACAGGGGATGACGGCTCTCGGTTTGCCAATCGGGTCGCTCATCAGGATGGGGATGCTCGGCCCAGAGATAGTCATAACGGTGGGGCCAGAGCGCGAGGAAGGGATCATTACCTTCCTGCACAGAGGGAAAAGCACGGGAGGAGGCTAACTGCATGGGCTGCCCTCCCTCAAGACATAAAAAATTTGATGCACGATACAACTCCCTATAGCTGGAACAACAGCAGATAGGAAGCCATGCCAATTTTAGTGGCAATTTGTCAAAGTTGTTGCACCTTTGGACAAATTGCCACTAAAATTGGCATAGCAAAGCCAGTGACCTAACATCCGCCCGCCAAAGCATTAGTTAGAGTCCCTGCTCCTATCCTTCAAATTGAATTACAAGCCTTTTGACCCCTTCTGTTTCGCTGCAGTGGGGGTTTTTGGCTTCTAGGTTTGCCTAGAACATGATGGACACTCCTCTCGCTTCAAACGTGGAAACTTGTGATTCACCAGTTGCTCTCGCTGTGGTAAGAGCTTTGCTGTGGTGAAGTATCAATGATCTAACCGCAGATCCTGTCCGCTGGCAAAGTTATTTCAGCCACTGTCGCTCCTAGCCTCTGAGGACGCCTTTTGGCACCAGGCTCATCCGCATCAGTGTGCTGAGTGACCCGCATCAGTTTTTCACCACCAGGTTGTTCACGACTGCAATCAACGCCGCAATGTTCTCAGATTGGCTCTGAGCCGTAATTTGCTGGCTATTGACGACTTGAGAAAGCAAGTCAATTTTATCGCCCAACTTGTTTACGTTTGCGGTTAGCTTCGTCTGCTCAGCAACAAGCTCCTTCATCGACTCATCGATCTTCAGTAAGTTCACCTGATGCTGAGCAGCAAAATCGGTCAACGTTTCGAGCGTAATCGTTAAGGTGTCTCTTGCCATTAGTTCTTACCTGTCTGCTGTTCTGACGGGATTTGACCTTGTCTCTTTGCTTCTTCAACGGCACGCTCAATGAGCAGAACCACTTGAGCAGACATTGATCGTCGCTCAACCTTGCATAAGGTTTCAAACTCCTGCTTAAGATCTGACGGAATCAGAACCGATAGCCGCTCATTGTCTGCCATTTCTTGCAGTTCCATTGGGTCATCCCACATTTTTACACCTCATTCACGATGTTGAAACTGATCGACCATGAGTAATTTATAGCCTCTATTGTGCTTCTGTGTGCAAAAAATATTATTTTATATGTTACAAATGGGTTCATTGATGGAACGCGATGGGAACTGGACTGGAACACACGTGAAACGGAGTCATCGTGTTTCTAGCCCGTTCCAGGTTGTTCCAACTGTGCCATACCCGTTCCAGTCAGCCTTTGAGGGGAGCATGAAGACATCACTCACTAAGTTTTGCCGTGACCACGACCTACCTAAGTCCACCGTTTATCGCCGCGCTCAAGAACTACAGATTGATACCAGTGAAGGGCTGACACCTGACGCTTGTATGCAGTTGTTGCATGAGTTTGATGTGGTGCTGGAGCAGCCAGAAGCAGCGCCGGTTGCGGTGGCAAAGCCAGCTGTCACGGTCGAGATTGGCAACCATGTGATTGTTCTGTCTCAACCAGAGCTGCCGCAGACCTACAGTCTGGAGTCGCTCCGGCAAAGCGATGTTGTTGCATTTGATGACCCGTTAGCGATCGCCGCCCAATTTCTGCAAATGGCTGATGCGCTGACCGAGGAAATGCAACGCGATATCCGAGTACGCGAACACAAGTTACAGCAGACGCAGCAGGCAAAAGCCGCGATCGCCGAGAAAGCCACTGAATTCAAGCTGGAAGCGCGTCTCTATCGCGAACGAACCGCGATGCTCGCCACAGCCCAAAGCCAGGAAACGCAAAGCCTTCAGCAGTCTCTCACCACACTGCAAAACCTGGGAAAGCCTCCAGCGGACGCCTGACGCGCCTGCTGCTAATCATGTTCATAGTGCTTGCCTGGGCGCTCTTGAGGTCTTATACACCGACAGCTGCCACTCATCCATCGACAACAGAAGCTAGCGCTCACCGTCTCAAGTAAACCGCTGGCTCTGGACTTCCCAACCTTTCCATCAGGAGTAACTTCCATCATGACAAAACCTGTACCCAATGAAGGGCAGTTTTTCACCCTCAATCCGGTGCCACCGCCAGGTCAATTACCCGATGAATGGCTCGAAGAAGTGGTCTCCATCCTGGAGTATCAACTGACGTATCAAACGCTCGACGAGCTGGCGACCAATGACCTGCTGAAGCTCAGACTGGGCATGAGCTTGAGTCCGGCGCTGCAGCAGTTGTTGTCGCAGGTGATCGCGCCTGGAGTGCCAGGTGTTGATGTGACGTTAGCACCGCCTCAAACCTTGCGGCTCCCCTGGCAATGATTTGTTTAAGAGCCAGCGGACCACGGTCAGCTGAACTGGCGCTGTTTCAGACTTGCCCAGCCCCCTGGCATCACCAAGCTGCCTGTCAGCCGCCGTAGGGCTCACAGTCCTTGACGGTCAGTCCCGCCCGCGCCTGTCACCCCCTCACGCCTGACCGTTGCAAGGAAGGAAACCAATGATGATTGAAACGCTTGAAAAGCAAGACGGTAGACCGCACGTTGCTCTAGACCCCTTCAGGGCGTCGGCACCAGCCAGTGCGACTCAAGCTCCTCCTGCCTCACCAGCAACGGCGCTAGTCGGCGTTTGTAGGGTTGACTGCAAGAGCCGCGCGAGGGCAACAGAGTCTGCTCTGTTGTGCCAACGCATTGAGAGGCTAGAAGCCATCACCACTGAACTGGCGCAGCGCTTAGCCCTCTTAGAGCAAGGGTCGCTGCCCTCCCGTGCGCCACCCCTCCAGCCGTGCGCCACCAACCCCCATCAGCCATGTCCAGAGGCTTCTCAAGACACGTATCAGCCTGACGCGCACCCATCGGCGCGATCGCCAGCCGAGAACAGCAAGGCTCAGAGTGTCGCCATAGCCAGCGCCTCGTCTCCCAGCCAAGCCCTGGTTGCGCTCACGCCAGCAGACTGGACCAGAGGGCTGGTGACCAAGCACTTGGTAGAGCGCCTACAGACCAATCCCACCACGCTCAAAAAGTATCTCAGGGACTTGAAGCAGATCCAATGGGCCGTGCAACGGGACCCAGAAGGCTTCGGGTGGATTTACGATCCACTCTTACAGTGCTATTACCCCAGACGCATGGAGCCAGACGGGTACGGTGCGAACACGGTGCGACCCACTGCAGCCGTCCAGGGTGAGGCACTGCCAGCACCAACGCGCTCTAACCCCATCGAACCCAAGCGTGAGTCCGCTTCAGTCAAGCCTCAACAGTACGTTGGGACGGGTGGTTTGTACCAATCGGCGTTGTCCAGGCTCACGGGTATCCCCATCACGACCTTGCAACAGTGGAAGCAGTTACCCGATTGTGCCGAACGGATGCGTTGCCGCACTGAAGGACGGTACTGCTACTGGTATGCCAGGCAAACGAAACGTTTTTACCCCCCTCAACAGACCCACTGTCCCTGCCTCTGGTGTCGTGACCGCCACTGAGCTTTAGCCAAAGCGCCAAGGTGAACCGCGTCTGAGCCTTTTTTAGGCATCGATCGCCTCACGCTCCATGGGTGACAGCGATGCCAGCACCGCCTGCTGCTTGCGCTGGGTCAAAGCATGCCAGAGCTTGCGCACGAGTTTTTGGAGCATGGCTACGACTGCCGTTGAACCCATTTCAGACATCGAAGTGGCTGCCTTGGCCGTGCCTAAAGGACTTCCAAGCCTGCATCCGCTCCTCTCTTGCGGCAATCTCGTCGTAAGCAAACAGGGACTGGCGTGCTAGGGCTCCTGGGTGCCTTTTGTTGTAGATCTGGACCAACATGTCCATGGAGTGGCCCAAAAGTTCAGCGAAAATGGGCAGATGCTTGGGCTCGCCATAGGTACAGACCCAAGTCGCGATAATCCGCCGGAAATCATGCGGAGTCGTCCATTTAGCTTGCTCAATCCCACACAAATGAGCAGTGACGCAAGCAATTAGCATAGGAACTCGAGTCGAGAGATAGGAGTCTGCTTGAATGGGATCACCTCGACGCCGCTGACCACTTGGTGTCGTGATATTTTGACGTATGAAGAAAAGAAAATCATGGTCCAAGTTTTGTGGACGAATGTGCTCAAGATAGTACTGCAAATCAGCGGTTAAGGGGCTCTGCATGGGTCCCACAAAAAGCGGATACTCTCTGCCTCTACCAGTCTTATTGCCATTTTTGTGCCCTTCCGGTGGCAACGTGGCAAAGATGACATTGTCTTCAAGCGTTAAGTATTGACGCTGCAGCTCGCGCAGCTCGCGCTGTCGCGCACCCGTTGTGACCAAGAACGCAATGATCAAATAATCCATCCACGCGTCAATCACTTGGTGCGTGATACCATGCTGTCTTTCTAAATCTTTACAGCGCCAGGCTAGATACACCAAGATTTCCCAGCACTGTTGTCTAGTCAGTGACCTCTCTGCGCAGGCTGCATCGGAAACGAGCGGTCGATCACCGGAGTCAATGAAAATCGTTTTCAGATAGCTGCGAAGCTCTTTGACTGGTTCAGGCTTGCTGTAATTTTCATTCGGCATAGACAAGTGAAATTGCCATTGAGCAATGGGAATGGCAACTGCCACATCACGCTTAATCGTGTTTGAGGATAGGCCCCGCTTTTGACTCCCCTCCACATAAGCTTGCAGTAAAGTGCGGTCTAAGAGATCAGTGATCGCTAACGCTTCAAGGGCAATCCCTTGTTTCCTGGCTCTGTACCCCAACACGCGTGCAATACTTTGATGCCAACGCTTTAGTGTTGCGCGAGTGACAGCCTTTCTGCGCCATCGCGTGACTGTTTGCAAGAAGGAATCGAAGCTTTGGCCTTGGGTGATGAGGTCTGCTGTCCAATCTCGTTCCAGCAAAGCGATCTTATCTTTGGTTCTCTCCCTCCTTTCTTTCAGCGCCATTACTGCTTTGAGAGTACTTTTGGGGAGATGGGTGTAGGCAGGTTGGACTGCCTCTGAAACAGGCACCAGCGGAGCCGGATCAGGAACATACTGCTCGTGTGCTTGTAACCAAGTGCAGAACCGTTTCCATTGGCTTTTCTCAACTTTCAAAGTGTTAGAGCGAGCCAGTTGCAGTCTTTGACTTTGAAAGATCGGATTGGCTCGAGCGACGAAACCAGCGAGTGGAATGTGCTCAAAAACGTAATCTAACTTTTTGCCTTGCAGCGGTTGCAAGCCATCAAGCTTGAGCAGATCAGGCAGTATACGTTGTTAGATGACAATGAGGAAGTCAGGCGATGACAGCGACCGAGTCGGTTAGATCGTAGCCTTCGGATCGCATTCATTGTCTAGCGACAAAGAAAAAGACACGCTGAACCCATTCCGATTGGACCGGGAGTGGATGAGCGTGTCGAGAAAGATTGAAACTTATCAAATTCGAGTGTATATGAACGCACGAGAGATGGGCTTGACGCAAGTTGAAGCCGCAAACTTGGCTGGCTTTTCCGCCCGCAGTGGGCAACGCATCGAAGCGGGCAACCACCAACCCAATCGAGGGCGAGTCCGAGATTGGAGAAGTAGTCCTGATCCACTGGCTAGTGTGTGGGAGTCCGAGTTGGAACCGATGCTCAGAGCCACCCCTGCTCTGCAGCCCATGACCTTGTTTGAGTGGCTACAAGAGCATTATCCGGGCAAGTACCCGCAAGTTCTACGCACGCTGCAACGGCGGGTGGCAGCCTGGAAAGCCTTGCATGGCAATGCCAAAGAGGTCATGTTTGAGCTCCGGCATGAACCCGGCATGATGGGCTTGTCCGACTTCACTGAACTCAAAGGTCTCGAGATCACCATTGCAGGCAAGCCCTTTGAGCACTTGCTGTACCACTATCGACTGGCTTACAGCGGGTGGCAGTACGCTCAAATTATTCAGGGGGGTGAAAGCTTCATTGCCTTATCAGAAGGGTTGCAGAATGCCCTGTTTGCCTGTGGCGGTGTCCCGAAGCAACATCGGACCGATAGTTTGAGTGCCGCCTATCGTCACATGGGTGGGGCGCGAAACAAGCCATTGACTCGGTTGTATGATGACCTGTGCCATCATTACCGACTGCAGCCGACCCGCAACAACACAGGCATCGCCCATGAAAATGGGCCATTGAGTCACCCCACGGACATTTGAAGAATCGGATTAAGCAGGCTCTCCTACTGCGTGGAAGCTGTGACTTTGACAGCATTGCTGCGTACCAGGATGTCATCAATCGGGCGATTGCCAAATTGAACGATCTGCACGCTGCCAAGATTGAGGAAGAGAAACAGTGTCTCCAACCCCTCCCGACCTATCGTGTTCCAGACTATGAAGTGCTCACCGCAACGGTCAGTTGTCGCAGCACAGTTGATGTGCGCTGCGTGTTGTACACGGTTCCAGCCCGCCTGATTGGACGCCAACTCGAATGGCATTTGTATCATGACCGGCTTCTGGGCTATCTCAATCGCCAGTTGGTGGTGGCACTGCCGCGCATCCGTGTCACAGATCAAACGAAACGCCGCACCCGGAGCATCAATTACCGTCATGTTGCAGAGGGACTGCGGCGCAAGCCCAGAGCCTTTTTGTACTGTACTTGGCAACAAGAGCTCTTGCCCAATGACACCTGGCGTGACCTTTGGCAGCAACTGAAAGCGCAATTTGACCTCGACAGTGCCGCTGTCCTCCTGGTGGAAGCGTTGTACATTGCGGCGACCCAAGACAACGAAACAGTAGTGGCAGACTATCTTCAAGCGCAACTGAGCCCTGCAACCTTAACGCTCGCAGGGCTCCGGCAGCAGTTTCAATTACTGAGCAACCTGAATGTGCCCAGTCTCACCATCACCCAACACCCCCTGGCGACTTATGACCAACTCCTGCAAGGTACAACCCATGACCAGCCCGTATCAGAGCCTCAGCCTCCACCTCAAACGGTTGCACCTGTCCCACATGCTCACTCATTGGGAAACGCTCGAAGCTCAAGCGATGCAGGAAGGTTGGTCTTACGCTCAGTTCTTGCTGGCTCTCTGCGAATTGGAGGCTCAACGACGCTGGAGTGTCCGCCTGCAAAGAACCTTAAACGAAGCGCAACTGCCAAGCGGCAAAACGGTTTCCAACTTTGACTTTTCCCATTGCCCCAACTTCAACCCCGCACCCTTGATGCAACTGGTGGATGATCCGACTTGGCTAGGACGAGCCGAAAACCTGTTATTGTTCGGCGCTTCGGGCGTGGGAAAGTCTCATTTGGCGGCGGCGGTCTCACGTCGCATGATTGAGTTTGGCAAGCGGGTCAAATTCTATTCTGCACTGGCACTGGTGCAACAGCTACAGCAAGCCAAGCTGCAATTGCAACTGCAACCATTGCTCAAAAAACTGGACCGCTTTGACCTACTCGTGCTTGATGATTTGGGTTATGTCAAAAAGTCCGAGGCAGAAACCTCGGTGCTGTTTGAACTGATTGCTCATCGTTACGAACGCAAAAGCTTACTGATTACGGCAAATCAACCCTTCAGCCAGTGGGATGCCATCTTCGCTGATTCGATGATGACGGTCGCCGCGGTTGACCGTTTGGTGCATCATGCTTTGATTGTTGAGATTCAGACACAGAGTTATCGCAAACAGTCGGCGGTTTCGCGTTCTGGCACCTCGAGTGTTCTGGATAAAGCGGTCGTTCAATCCCAGCGATCCTAGTTGTCGTTGCGATCCTGGTTGTCGTTGCGATCCTGGTTGCCGTCCCGCTCCTGGTTATCGTTGTGATCTTATTTGTCGTGCGATTGCTTCCAGCACTCAGCACGACTTTGACGTGTTAGTTTTTAGCGTTCAATCACTTGCAATCTCATCAGCTAGCCAAGAGGCTTGTCATGCTCACTCACTTGCCCACGTCACTGACGCGACACGAACGTATGCTTGACATCTGATAAGCGTCTCCACCCTGGACTGTGACGATGCCCTTTGGGTCGAAGCGGAAGGAGCAAACACACGGCTAGAGGTACACATCGCTGACGTGACGAGTCAGATCAAGCAAGGCGAGTATCTCGATCAGCAAGCGCTGCAACGAGGGGAGACCCGGTATCTGCCACAGGTGGTCAAACCGCTGTTCCCGCAGAGCCTCGAAGGTAGCATGAGCTTACTACCGTTTGAGGAACGCCCAGTAGTCACAGTGAGCATACTCCTTGACCCAGCCGGGGAAGTGCTGGCTGTCCAGTGCTGTACACAAACACTCGTCAGTCAGGCGAAGCTAGACTATGAGTCTGTGACGGGCATCTTGAGAGGGGCACCCCATCACTTGAGTCCCCAACTCAAGCAACTAGAGCGAGTCACCCAGGCACTCAGCCGACAGCGGCAGCAACAAGGCGCAGTCTATGGTCAACTTTTAGGCGGTGTCTATGTGGATGAAGATGGCAGACACATCACGAAGACCGTGAAAGCCCAACAGATGATTGCAGAGACAATGATTCTCACCAATCGGGTGGTCTCTGAGTACATGTACAGTCGTGCTTTGCCCTGGGTCTATCGCACTCACGGCTATCGTGACCTGTCAGCACTGCCAGCCGAACGTCAAGCCTTCATCCGGTCACTCCAAGCCATTGAGGACGAAACCAACCTCCGCAAGACACTGGCTAGCTACTACGATCGCGCCCAGTATCAAGTGACTCCTAGCAGGCATGAAGGCTTGGCGCTAGCGGTCTATACCCACTTCACCTCACCAATTCGGCGCTATGTCGATGTCATCAACCATCGGTTATTGAAGGCGGCGATCGCCGGGGAGAGCATGCCGTATACCACAGAGCAGCTAGAGGCGATAGCGGCTCAGTTAACAGCACAGCAGCGCGTCATCAAAGAGAAGTGGCAAGAACGGCTGCGAATCCAAGCGCACAGTAAACGCACAGCGCTACTAGAACCCACTCAATTACCGCAGGTGGGGAATCTCGCACCGTCTGAGTTCTCCAAATTACTGAAGACAGCCGTGAAGCAGGGGCAGCTAGAGACGCTACAGCCGCACATTCTGCAACGTCTAGAGGCAGACACCTTACAACCACTGGACTTCTATCAAGTGTTTGTGGTGGTGCCCACAACGGCTATGAACATCACCTTCAAGTTCCAGCTACTCGCAGCGATCGCAGACAAACCGCTGGTGCTGCAAGTCGTGAACCTGCTCATCGACAATTGGAAACCAGACACAAAGGTAGAGTACCGCGAACAGGGTGAGATGAATGCCTGGGCTGCCCTCTGCGTGGTGAGCTCTGAAGGGACTGAGCAATGCCCACCACAATGGTCTGTCGCCCGCTCGAAGTCAGTTGCACGCCTACAGTCCGCTCAACAATGGTTACAGTCTTGGCTGTACGAGGAACTCACCACACCAGACCAGGCACAGTCACCAAACGACACCATTGAGTCCTTCCAGGATGGAGCCGTAGAAACTCTACCCATCGCCACACCAGTGCTACAGCCCGTTAGTGTCGCAGTTGAGGACAAAACGGACTACGTGACTCAGCTCAACCTGTACGCTCAACAGCACGCACAGCCCCCGACCACCTATGACTTTGAGGGCAGTGGGACAGCGTGGCAGTGCCGCTGCTACTTTTTGGAGTTGATCGGGTCAGGTCAAGGGACGAACAAGAAGCTGGCGAAGAGTGCAGCAGCAAAAGACTTGTGGGAGCAGCTGTAGGGCAAACCCATACCCACACTCCATCCCCCCCAGTATTCAGGGTGCAATCTCAATACCACCCACCACATGACCACAGAAACCAAGACACCGACTGTTAGCGACCTCAAAGCAGCGATCGCGCAAGCAGTCCAAGACCAACAACAGGCGCTTGACGCAGCAGCTCAAGCCGAAACCCAAGTACGTCAACAAGCTGAAACATTGGCGCTGGAAACCTTTAAGCTGCCGTTTGATGGCGAGACGATCGCACTGCTGCCACCACTCACCTATAAGTGCAAGTCTTATAACGACAAACCAGAACCCATTGCCTGTTTTGAGTTTGAAGGCTTAACTATCACTAGCCAAAGAACCACCTACTCCGGCAATGTCATCCCCTGGCTAGTCTCAGCCTACCAAGAGGAAAAACTTCTTTGCAGCCGCTTGCTCAATGTCTACGAAGACTCGTCAAAGCGTGCTCGGAGTCCTGAAGATCTGGGACAACAACTCCTGGTCTTCCTACATGAGTCCGTGGAGCGGCTGCAAGTACAGCAACAACGGGCAGCTGCTCCACCACAAGAGACGGGCACGTATGAGGACTTTCGAGCCACGCAAAAGCAACGTGCACAGTTCATCAAAGCAGCCATGCAAGGCACTCTCATCGGACTGACAAGCACAGGACTAGAGGCAAAGGCGTGTCTCCAGGCAGCGCTGTTCGCGGTCGAAACAGCAGAGCAGGTGCTGACGGTGATGCAGGCGACTCCCTTGCAGCGTCAAGTGCTGGGAGTACTCACGTTAGAGCGGTTCACCGAGTGGCTCCGCAAGTATCACACTCAGACGATCGTGGGTTCGCTGGCAAACGAAGACCATCCCCTCTATCGCTATCTGAGTGAACGTTGCCCCGAAGCGCTGAACGCCTACGACCTAGCGCTCGACGACGATGGCAGAGCGTGCCTTCTTGGCAAGGAGAGCGATCATGGCATAGCAAAGATGGTGACGCTAGAGACGGTTGGTAAATGGCTACCTGCCTTGTTGAACTGGAAGACTGATGCTGTCAACGAAGGCGATCCCATCCCTACCTTCAGCGCTGGAGAAGTGCTGACGTTTCTAGAGCCGTATCAGCGCTAAAGCCTGATAAAATCTGTGCAAACGTACTACCCGCTGCCATGTCTGACCAGACTCCGACTCCTGAGCCATCACCTGAAGATCCCACATCAGAAGTGTTGCCGTCCACAGAGGAGGGCACACCAGAGCAACTGGGACTGTTTGGCAGCGAGAGCAGTGAGACCATCCAACCCACACGCCGTAGTCGCAATCGACAAGCTGCTGTCCAACGGGCAGGGCTAGATGAAGAGCGTCTGGACTCCTACAAAGCATTGATGGCATCTTTAGTTGAGAAAAAGGTCGATGACGAGGGGCTGAGTCAGGCGGTCGGCGTCCTCAGGCTTTCTACGCTTATTTCGGGTTGCAGCCTGGGAACCGCGAGGTGCTGCCAGTCGGGATACTCCGAATCTTGATTGTGTACGAGTTAGCAGCGAAGCGGCGTATTGATCGCCACATCGTTCAAGGGCAAACCCAGGATGACATTAATCGTGAATTAACGAATCAAGTACGCATTGCGACTCAAATTATGCGCCGCGCCCTCTACTGGTCAGAACGTGCTGAACGACTGGAATCCACCTCTCTGCTAGCCGAACCGTCGTCCAACTATCCGCTTGATGCTTTGTAAAGTAAAATAAGCACAGCAGCCCAAAGCAAGCTTATGAAACTGGCGACACTGAAGGAAAAGACTTATCGCACCTGGCTCCTTGACTTCTTGATCGAGGACCCAGAGACCCCCATTCAAACTGCCTGCATTGACCTGGCGTTTAAGTCTGTTGTGCGCGATCGCTTTGGTGACCTAAGACGACGGGACACATGGGAAGCGGCCTTTGTGTCCCTGAAAGCTCAGTCGATGTATAGCCACAATAGCCATAGCCAATATCTGATTGAGCGCAGCTTCATTGAATCGCCCCAGAAAGAGGGTTACAGCGAGTACATCCCACAGATCCTGGACGCGTTCTTACAGATCAAGGGTGGCATGAGTTGCCTCGTCACAGGACTCCAGTACGCATTGAAAAACGGGCTTGCCCTCACCACTAAACCAGCCGTACTCAACTTCCTCAAGCTCGGCTATCAGGTCGCCAAACGGCTAGAGCTAGAGCAAGCTTTTAGCAGCGCGATGTCAGAGTCGATGCCACTGCTGACCGCCAGTGTCGCCTAGTACGATAACAGTCCCCTCTGAGCCTCAGAAGCACACCAGGCAGTGGTCAACAAACTCGCCGCAGCAAAGCTATGACTGACCTCAACCCACTCGTACCGTTAGAGGTGCTGCCCAACAAACTCAGGCAGCTCACAATGGGAAAGCTCGTCTTGGCGGATATCAAACAGGTGGTGCAGCTCCAAGAGGAAGGGATCAGTGACTACCCGTGGTTAGCAGTAAAGGACGTGGAGTTAAGCGCAGATGAAGCAACACAACTCCGGTTCATGCAGAGCAAGCTGACCCATGAACCCACCCATTTACTGAACGAAGCCACGATCTGGTCACGCGCCATCTATCCACTATTACTACTGGCAGAACAAGGGGACATTCGCGCCTGGTCTGAAGTCCCACTAACGGCTGAGTACCCCACCTTTCAGGTGAGCGGAGTCGCTGATGGTGTCCTGGGCAAAACCTTAGCAGGACGAATGGTTGCGCCTTACCTGGTCATGGTTGAAGCAAAACGTGGTCTGGGCAGTGAAGACCCGATTCCCCAGCTCTATGGTCAACTCTTAGCAGCAGCGCAAATCAACCAGGCAGCACAGGCACAGGAGACGCAGCAGCTCTTTGGTTGCTACACAATCGCGGACAACTGGACGTTTGTGAGGGCAGTCGTCTCTGCACTTGACAGTGAGCGACCAGTCTTGTCAGTGCAGTATTCGCAAGAGTTCTCAGAACGCTTTGAGAGTGTCACGATTCTGAAGCTGCTCAAACGGATGGTACAGCGTAGACCGACCTGACCAGCACCTGAATGAACGGTGTCCATTACTTAATGGCTGTTGTAGAATAGGGGCATTTACGAGCCTGGTACAATGAAACTGGCAGCACTGAAACAGAAAGCCTACGAGACCTGGCAGACGCTGTACACAGTAGAAGACGCGTTTGTCCAGATCAGTACGCCTGTGCAAGATCAGGTCTTTAAACAGGAAGTGAGAAGCTACGGGGACTTGCGTTGTAAGCAGACCTGGGAGAAGGCATTCACCTCACTGCTCAGTAAGTTGCTCTATGACCACAACGACGATGCGCGATCGCTGGTCTTGTTGCACTTCTTGACGTACCCAGAGCAAGAAGGGTTTGCCGATTTGCGTCCCTTATTAGTCGAGCAATTCCTGATGTTTCCCTATGGGCTGGATTGTCTGCAACAAGGTCTGAACGACATCGCACAGTACGGCACTTCAGGCTATAGTACTTCTGTATCGACGCTGCAAGCTTTCGCCCATGAGTGCTACACCACCGCCACCCGACTCGGACTCAGACGAGCAACTGAGCCTGCTGCCGGACGCGAACTCCAACCCGCCGCCTAAAAAGGGCAAGCGGAAGACCAAGCAACCGACAGTTGACCTCACGCACCTTGACGCTGTACTAGCTGATCCGACCTCGCTGCACACCGAGCGGTTAGATATGCGGGATGCCTTGACGGCTACGATTCAGCGGTGCAACGGCAGTCAACAGGCTTACATCAAAGTCACAGCGGCGATCTATCGGCACGGCTTCGGTTATCAGTCGGCACGGTTATTCTACGAAGCCTATAGCCTCCCACCTAACAGTCGTGCCAAACTTCCGGCTGGTGTCCTCAGAGTGCTGGTCGTCTATGAGTTCGCAGTCATGAAGCGACTCGATCATCATGTGCTGTTCGCTGAAGCACAGTCTGATATTGATGCTGAGTTAGTCGAACAGAGTCGGCTAGCAGTGCAGGCAACAAAGCGCTTTCTGTACTGGTTGGAGTGCGGCAAGACGCTACCCGGAGGCAGTTAAATGGCTACAGCCGCTTAACGGGAGGTTTGACGATGGACTTAGCAACGCTCTATCCCCCTGGCTCCCGTGTGGTGGACGTCCCTGGGCCAGCCTCCGAACGGTTTGGCACAGTGGTCGAGTATCGTGCCATGCGCGTTCACTGGTGTGTGCGAAGCACGTATCGCGAGGGGCTATTTCCAGTGGTCAAGTGGGATGCAGATTATACATCCTTTTCGTCGCCAGCGTGGGGACTCAAAGGCTCGGGCACAAAGTTAGAACGGTTGCGAGAACGGCTGAGTCGAGACTTTCCAGGGTGCAGTGCCAGCGAACGCAGTGGCTCTATTTACATCCAAACACCCGGTGCTGAATTCAAGCTGGTGTACGGCAAGCTAGAGCCGTGTATTCCCAGTCCCCGCTATAAACGACTAGTATACTAAGACATAAATACTGCAACATAGAAAGGTCAATGTGAAACGAGTCGAGATTAAGCTAGCAGAAGGTGAGCGAACGGTATTGGAGCGGGTCAGCACTCAAGGTGTGCGCAGTGTGCGGGAAGTGACTCGCGCCCAAATCTTGTTGGCATTGGATCGAGGTCTCTTAGATCAAATGATTAGTGAGGTGTTGGGCATTGAACGGACGCGGATTTGGCGCATTCGCCAACGGTATCTGGAAAGCGGTGTAGAAGGAACATTAACGGATCGCCCACGCTGTGGTAGACCGGTTGCGGTCGACGAACAAATCGAAGCCAGTATTGTCGCCACTGCCTGTAGTGAACCACCGGAAGGACGCAGTCGTTGGACCTTAAGTTTGCTGGCGATGGTGGTCAGTGAACAATATGAGCTTTTACAGATGAGCGCCAAGACGGTCGGTCGAGCGCTAAAAAAAAACGGTGTAAGCCTTGGCTGAAAGAAATGTGGTGCATTGGTTCCCTAACGCCTGAATATCGGCAACGGATGTACAACCTGATTGACCTTTACCATCAACCCTATAATCCGAAACAGCCTGTGGTCTGTGTGGATGAGAAAAGCAAGCAACTGTTAGCCTGCCTACGCCCAACGCTTCCACTCAAGCCAGGTGCGGTCAGCAAAGAAGACAGTGAATATGAGCGCCGGGGCACACGTAATATTTTTGTAGCGGTTGAACCAAAAGGAGCCTGGCGCTTTGCCCAAGTCACTCGGCGACGCTGCAAAGCCGATTTTGTCGCGTTCATCGAGTGTCTGCTCACCACCCACTATGCCCAAGCCGAGACGGTTCATCTAGTGCTGGATAATCTCAACATCCATTTTGCTAAAGTCTTTGTCGATGTCTTAGGTCAACGCAAAGCCAACCGTCTACTCAAACGATTGGTCTTTCACTACACACCAAAGCATGGCAGTTGGTTGAACCTGGCAGAGGTTGAAATTAGCGTCCTGAGTCGCCAATGTCTGAACCGCAGAATTCCTACTGAGGCAGAACTAAAATCAGAAATTGAGGCTTGGCAGGTGGAGCGAAACACACAACGCACGACGATCAACTGGAAGTTGACCAAACAAGCAATTGACAAGAAACTAGGCAGGCATTATGTTGCATAACTTATGCCGCACAACACTAGCTACGGTCGTCAGTGAACTGTGGGTTGAGAAGCGTTGGTTGTGATTGCAGTAACACCGAAAGACAACAAGCTCCAAACACCACCCACCTCTTTTCCAGCAGGGCAAACCTTCATCCCATGCCTCATGTCAGACCCACAAAAGAGCAACACCCAAATCGACAAATTGATCGCTAAGTGCGGCATCCAGTTACAGTTAGACCCAGCCGATAGTCGTATTGAGCAGTTAAGGTGCTATCAGCATTGGACAGTAAGAGACCTGGATGCGTTAGGAGGCATTACAGAGTTTAGCGACATCCTGTGTACCTTTGAGTGGCTGGAGAAGACTCTACAGGTTGAACTCTATAAGCTGACTGGCTCACTGTATCGCTATGACCTGGAAGCTTTAACGGTCAGTCAACTGCTGCTGCATTTGGGAGTGCCTACTGATGTGCTGCTCGGAGCGACTTTTGAGCGGACAGTCCCAGAGTATATCCAGACAGCCCTCAATGCCTTCCGCTTACGGGTGTCGTATCAGGACGACCCGTCTGCTGTAGCGGAGCAGATTGAAAGCTTATGCGAGTTTGCTGCGTCACATAACCTGACGCTAGTGGAACCGGAGAGTCTCTGCCGAACGGCGATCGCCCTGAGAGCGACCTTAACTGCCAAAGGCTATCAGAGTGCCGTGCTAAACATCAGCATCCCACTCGAAACTGAAGCAGCCACACATGCGTTTCAAGTAGTGCAAACGCCAACCACCTTGATAGTGAAAGAGTTGCCCAAGGCAGAGCGATCCACTGTGTTGCGCCTGGAGGACGAAGAAAGCTACATCGGCGGACTGAATGCCCACCAGGTGCAAGCACTTGAAGTCACACTCAACAATCGGACTCAAGCCATCCTCACTGACAGCAAGGAGAGTGCTGAAACAGCCACTTTGAAGCAGTTAATCAGCGCTGTCTGGGAAACCTACCTCTTGCCCTACGCAGACTATCAAGCTGTACTGGCTCACGAAGATGACCATAACGTATCACTTCAGCCATTAGTAGAACACCTCACTGAAGTACTGAGAGCGCGGCTCAGAAAACTGATTCTAGACTTCTCAGCAGTGCCCATGACGTTAAGCCTGCATACCGTTCAAGCGCTGCGTGACCACTTTGCAACGCAGTTAGATGACAGTGTGTATCCCTCTGACCGTTTGGGCTTCCTGACCCACGACCTATCAGGTGCGGGGTAGTGGTTTAGCGAACTTTTTGAAGCAAGCACTTACGAACTTAGCATGCTCAGGGTTTCCGTCCCCTTGCGGGGTAGTGGTCTAGTGAACTTTGAGCATGCACCAAGATCCTTCCTTAGGGATGTTTCCGTCCCCTTGCGGGGTAGTGGTCTAGTGAACCAGAATCAAAGCGATCAGCCTATCTGGTTTTTGATCGTTTCCGTCCCCTTGCGGGGTAGTGGTCTAGTGAACCGTCAGCAAGAAGATGTCCGGAAGATGCGGGAGCACGGTTTCCGTCCCCTTGCGGGGTAGTGGTCTAGTGAACCTATGGGACAATTGGAGGCACCTAAGTGGTACCCTCTATGTGTTTCCGTCCCCTTGCGGGGTAGTGGTCTAGTGAACCCCAGGACTGATCGTCTAGTCTAAAGCCCATTGTCAGTTTCCGTCCCCTTGCGGGGTAGTGGTTTGGTGAACGGTGTTGCTTCTGTTCTGGGACGATGAAGCGGCGTTAGGTTTCCGTCCCCTTGCGGGGTAGTGGTTTGGTGAACCCTTTCCTGGTTACAATACCAAATAGATGAGTTAAATAGTTTCCGTCCCCTTGCGGGGTAGTGGTTTGGTGAACCTTACAGCGTAGGCTCCGCCGATGACCTCACGCGTTGTTTCCGTCCCCTTGCGGGGTAGTGGTTTGGTGAACGATATGGCTAAGTACTGGGTACATGGTTAATTAGTTTCCGTCCCCTTGCGGGGTAGTGGTTTGGTGAACGTGGCTTATCTCAGGCTCAACTGGAGCGTATTGAACGGTTTCCGTCCCCTTGCGGGGTAGTGGTTTGGTGAACATTAGCTGGTTTAGTGGGTGGTCTTATTCCTGGTATGGTTTCCGTCCCCTTGCGGGGTAGTGGTTTGGTGAACAGTAATGGTGATGGAAAACGCCAAGAACCCACTAAAAGTTTCCGTCCCCTTGCGGGGTAGTGGTTTGGTGAACCTCAGACTGCACTTAAGGATGCAGGAGTTGAGGTGTTTCCGTCCCCTTGCGGGGTAGTGGTTTGGTGAACGGTCGAAGAAATTAGGTTTGAGACAATTGGCTCCAACTGTTTCCGTCCCCTTGCGGGGTAGTGGTTTGGTGAACAATAATTCGACAGATCGTGGCACAACTATGATGGTTTCCGTCCCCTTGCGGGGTAGTGGTTTGGTGAACGATAGCTCTTGCCTAAGAACGTTTTGGCCAATTAGGTTTCCGTCCCCTTGCGGGGTAGTGGTTTGGTGAACCCGAGTCTCGCGCACTTTCCCTAACGGAAGGTGGAAAAGTTTCCGTCCCCTTGCGGGGTAGTGGTTTGGTGAACTCCAGTTAGCTTTGTCCTAGGTTACGGTTACGAGTTTCCGTCCCCTTGCGGGGTAGTGGTTTGGTGAACAAGGGATTCTTCCCTTAGCAACCAGTCAAGTGTTTCCGTCCCCTTGCGGGGTAGTGGTTTGGTGAACAAAAAGGAAAAGTTTTTGCAGGAGTTAAAGAGCGAGTTTCCGTCCCCTTGCGGGGTAGTGGTTTGGTGAACCCTGCCCTTTTGAAAGCCTTACGGAGTCGGGCTTTGAGCTACCCCTTTTCGTAGGGGTCATTTTGCCTGTCAATAAGCTGGGGTTCGTTCTCATCAAGCCAGACCAAAAAACGGCTAGACGCATGACAGGATGGGCGATGCGTGGGGGTCAACGAAACTATGCGGTTTTCAAGGATCGGCTGACCCCCTAAACTTAGCAGGTTCTCTATGGTTTAGGGGGGAGCACAATTACTTATCCCATCTACTGATCCCATCTACTGATCCCAACGCATCGGACGATAAACTTCCCGATCACCCGTCAAGCAACCAATATACTCCCATACTTGCAGCTCGAAACAGCGCCAATGGTTCACCTTGTAACCAGAGTGCGGATGCGCGATCTGGGTGAGCAGCCGATCTTCCCAGTGCTTGAGGAACCGCTTCAAGCCATCGGGATGCAGGTAGACGCCACCGCGTTCATCCGGTGGCGTGAAATCGTCCGCCTTAAAGATATTGGAGTTGATCAAATACGCCACCAGAGAATCCACCACCAGCGCTCGAAACTCCTCCACTAGATCGGACACCAGGGCGGGATGATTGTCGCGCGGCGTGTGCAGGTTACCAAAATGGGTGTGCAAGCCAGCGACCTCAACCATCGAGTGAATGTTTTGTGACAGCAGAGTATAACCCAAACTCAGCAAGCTATTGACTGGATCGGTAGGTGGGCGCCGGGTGCGCCGTTCAAACTCAAACGAACCCTTGAGCAACGTGGCAAACGCCTGAAAATAAAGGTTTGCGCCCTGCCCTTCATATCCCAACAACGCCTCTACCGAAGCTGCCGTCTCTGCCTGCTGCATGAGTTGCGCCAGGTCAGCGATCGCCTGGGTCGCCACATCCGTTTTACGACGACGATTCAACCGTTGCAAGAACACTCTGGAATTGTGCAGCTTCGCCAGCACGATCGCCCGTGCCTGATTTTGGATAAAGGCGGGATCAAACGATCGCTGCACCTGCAAGATCAAGTACCGCACTTGCGCCTGCCCCGTAGTTTGCAATTGTCCAAAATAGCGTCCCTTACTGGAAAGATACAGCACCGGAATTTTGTGCTGCAAGCAAAGACTTACCGCACCGTGGGAAAGGTTTGAGCACCCAAACAGCACGATGTGAGTCACACGATTGACAGGCACACTGATTTTCAAGGTGTCGTCGTGATAGACCTGAAATTGCTTGTGCTGGACTCTGACATAGGCTCCTTGATCAGTCACATATAATGTGGTCATCGGTTCGCTCCAGTAAGATTCGGGTTTGAAAGTGCGGCTTGAGCGGGGGACTTTGACGAGGCTACAAACCTGGGGCGGTCTACCACCAGTGCCGCCCGTGCGGGGTTTAGACGCTTCCGAGTGACCCGCACTAGCGCGTTCTGGTAACTCAGCGTTGCCCGCTGCAAAGTGATAGCCCAAAAAGATAAACGACTCATCGGGCGCGAAAATCTGGGTTTTCTCGGGTTGTAAGGTCAGATAAAGGTCTTCGAGCCAGCCCTGCATCAGCGTGAGCGCACGATTGGCAGCCGTCCAACTGGGGCAAACCACCAGACAATCATCGCCATAGCGCACCAGCAGCAGTCCGGCAGCTAAACACTGGCGATCGAACTCACTCAGGTAGAGGTTTGCCAGCGCTCCCGAAAGCACACCACCTTGCAACACCCCTTGATTCGTGCGGACATAACGGCGATCGATCACCATGCCCGACTTCAGCTGTTGTTCAATCAGCCGCACGACTAAGGGTGCCAAGCCCAACTGCTCCACCTGATGCAGCAGCAACGACCAGGACAGTTGATCAAAAAACTTCTGGATGTCGGTCTTGAGCACCCAGACAGGTTGTTGGCAGTAGAACTCCATGACATGTGCCACTGCCAGGTGGGTGGAATAGCCCGGACGGTAGGCGTAAGTTGCTGGACTTAACGCCCGGTCGAGTTTGGGGTAGATTGCCTGTAGTAGATAGCGTTGGACGATGCGATCGCTCACAGTGGGAATGCCAATGAGACGCTGTCCGCCACTTTTTTTAGCCAGGTAAAAGCCCTTAGCCGGATTTGCCTGATAGGCTTCGCGGCGCAGTTGTTTTTGCAGCCAGCGGAGTTGCGCTGGAGCGATGCCAGCAAACAGCTCCACGGTCATGCCATCGATGCCAGCCGAGCGACTGCCCCGCTGCACCAACTCCCATGCCGCCATTAAATGATGCTCGTCAAAGAGCGATTGGGGCGGCGGTTGATCCGCTTTCATAAAATTGACCTCTCAGACTCAAGTTGACCTCTTCATCGTCGCCAGTCCTTATGTGAGTCACGATTTGAGTTAGCGGTCAGCCTGTATGAGTTTGCGTATGAGTTCCCAAGCGATCGCCAACTGCATTGTTGAAAGAGTTGCTGGCTTACTGTTAGGGAAGGCAGCGATCGAGAGCGGCTTGAGGTTATAACAAGAAAGTTAAGCACTGATTTGCAGGTATGGCAGGGCGATCGCTACGAGCATCCACAGCTGGAATTCAACGTGCCAGACAAGCGCTGGAGCGGCGCAGCTTGATTCAGCGATCTCTAGAGGAGGAAGGTATTGCCTCTTGGTCTACCATCAATAAGTTTTTCAATGGCAAACCAGTCGCACGAAACATCTTTTTGGAGATCTGTCACCGCCTGGATTTGGACTGGGAGGAGATTGTTGGAGTCCCAGCACGATCTGATGCTATGGGTCAAGTGCAATCACCGCCACCCGATCGATCTGAACCATTACCGACGCCCTTGCTGGAAGCCATGCAGCAAGCCAGTGCTGATGCCCGCGAAGCCCTGACACCACGCATTCTGGAACGCATTCCTCGTGCGGTGGTGCAGGAGAAATATCTGCCTGCGATCGCTCGAGGCGTGTCGGGTGGACACCAGCGCGTCATTGCCATTGTGGGTCCCGCTGGGTATGGCAAAAGCACCCTGCTTGGCAATCTCTACGATGAGTTGGTGCAAGCGTATACACCCTGGATCGGCCTGGTGCTATGCAGTACCTTGTCGCTCTCCACAGGGTTTGTTTCCTTCACGTCCTACGGTCACGTGGCGGCGACCTTTGCCACAGCAGCCAGCACCGCCAGCTACAATCCGGTGCTCCCTTCCGACTATCAAGCCTCACTCTTAGACGTGGGCTTTGGCAAAAGCCTCTGCGGCCTGTCTCAACCGCTAACGACCATTGCGCAGCAGCTGACAGCCGCATACGGCAGAGGGGTGCTGCTCATTGACACATTAGATCTGGTACTCCAGCGAGACGTTGTGCCAGCCTTTAGTCAGATGCTCCGACACCTGTTAGATGCGGGCGTTACCGTGGTCTTCATCTGTCGCGACCATGAATACAATGACTACCTGGAACCGACCCGTGAACGCTTACCAGGACTATCTCAAGCCATCGATCGGCTGACCGTCCCTAATTTCACCACCGCTGAAATTCGTGCCGCCGCGATTGCCTTCTTCCACACCTTAGAACCGGAGATGACCGAGCGCGGGCAGACGTTTGCTGACGATATCTTACAGCTCTCTGCCGACCATCGCCCCCTCCAAGAAATCATTCAAAATCCGTTGCTACTAGCCTTGCTGTGTGAACTCTTTGCGCGCGAGGGCAACGTCCCACCGGATTTAACTGTCAGCAAACTCTACCAGCGTTACTGGCAGGAGAAAATTGCCTCTAGTCGCTTGGATCACCCTGACGACGCCATGCTGGCAATGGCAAAGGAGCAACTCTGTTTGACTATTGCCCGCGTGCTGTTTGAGTACTCGCGTGAGCGGTTGTGTGAATCCCTCTACCGTGATGAGTTGGGATTAACGTTCACTGGAACCACCGCGCAAGCCCTGAGTGACTTGCAAAGTGAAGGTGTGTTGGAACAGCTGCCCTCGCGCAAACTCCACTTCTTTCACCAGACGTTGTTGGAATATGCGATCGCCTATTGGTTGACACGCCACACTGCTCAGTCCAGTCGAGAGCAGCTGTTTGCGACCCTGAATCAACCGGATACCGCTTTAAGCAAAACCTATTGGCTGCCGGTGTTACGCCAATTGCTCACACTTGTGGATCAGACGGACGAGTTTGCCCAACTGGTGTCCCAACTCGATTGCCACAACCTGGGTCTCTTTGGGGTCGTCGCGCTTGCTGCTGCCTCGCGCGATCGTCCTGAAGCACTGCGGAGTCTCCTCCCTACGGCATTGACACTGGGTGAACCCTACCAGCGTCGCTTGCGGCAGGCACTGCGGATAGCCTCTCGACCGCTAGTGGAGAGTACGTGGGACATCCTGCTGACTTTACTGGAACATTCTGAACACGCGACAGCCGGCAACACCGCACAACTAGCGGGTGAACTCCTCGCCCGCTGGTGGCAAACGCTCCAACAGCGCTTACCCGAAACACTGGCGGCGATCGCGCGGCGTAGCAATACCCTCGCGTCTGAGGAGTATCGCACCCAAGGCGATCGGGCACTGCTGTTGGGCTGGTTGCTACAACCCGTGCTCCCACTACTGGCACAAGTGCCTGAGCCATCTATCCTGGCGGCGCTACAAAGCCAAATCCATCAGCTGGGTTACCGCACCAGCGCGGCCGTGATTCAACTCCACACGCACCCGAGTGTGCCATCGGTCATGCAACACGCCTTGTTGCAGGCATTGATCGCCGTCGCCGTCCCGAATCACGAAGCCGTTGAACGCGCTCTGTGCCACTTTGTCGCCACACTCCTGCCACCGTCGTTGGTGTCCAGCGCTTTCCCCTTGGGCAATACCTGGGAGTCAGTACTTTACGGCCAATTACCCGCAGGCTGGGATGTCATCCAGTCCAAAGCCATAGGGCGCTGGGCCGCGAAGGATGGTGTCATCTTTGCAGCCCTGCTGCATGATCTTCTACAGGGTGAGCCCATGCACTTAAGGCGCTACCTCATTGCCCTGACCGAAAGCGTTGATGCTGGAGCAGCACCACGCTTACTGCAATGCTTGCTGTCATCGAACCCTGATGCCCTGACAGAGGAGCATTGTCAACGCCTCTCGCCACTCCTCATTCGCAGTGCCCAAACACTCACGCCTACTGCGCAGGAGCAACTGGCGGTCTGGCTGCAACCGCAAGCGCACAAGCACATACAGTCGGTACTACCGCTACTGAATGCCCTCGCCGATGCGTCTTCTACAGCACAGCAACTCTTGGTGCAGGCAGTCGAAACCCTGCCTGCCGCTCAACAAAAGCAGATTCGTCATCAACTCCTACGCTTTCAGCCGATCGACCAGCAGCCACCCCTCGCTACCCTTGATCATCGGTCTCAAAAAGGCCTCGTCGCTGTCTACCGGCAGCAAGCAGCGACAGAGCCCTTAGCACTTGAACGGCTGCTACTGTCCGCTCAAGGTCAGCTTCGAGAAATCGCCCTCCTCGCCAGTCTCGATTTAGACCAGATGGCTGGCACACACCTGGAGCCAGCGCAGCTCTTGCCTTTGTTACAATCTCACTTCCCCGGTGTGCAGGCCAACGCTCTCCTGGCTTTAACTCGTTTGAGCCACCAAAAACGGCTGCTCACTCCAGAGGCGTTCACTCATCTCTGCCAACTGCTAGCAACCACTGCAAACCAAGCAGTAGCACGCCAGTTCTGTGCTCTGGTCAATATCTGGGTGAGACAACAACAGCAACTACCAGCAGGCGTTTTAGACGTACTGGCAGCAATCCCGACCAACCTTGCCAAGCGCCAGCTGTTTGAAGGTGGTACGGCACGCGCCCTGCTGGATGCACTGAAAGCGATCGCGCAAACAGAACGTACCAACCGAGCCGCTAACGACCTAGGTCAGCTTGTGCACACCTTGCTGACCGCGATATCCATGATTCAAGTCAGGAATAGTGAAGCGGAAATGATTGATCTGCTGAGTGCAATGCATCGTCTCGATCCCCAGTTTCTAAGCACAGTGTTACAAGCAGACTGTCCCTTAATGGCTGAGCGAGGTTGGGAGCGCAACATTGCCGCCGTCATGAAAACGATTCGACGGGTTGAAGGCCCACACTCCGCCTTACTTGATCAAAGCCTGGCAGCGACTTGGTGCACTCCTGCAATCAGAGGCGTTGTCCTAGAAGCCCGGAGTGGGTGAGTGAACATCAGACTACAGAAAGCGTTTCAACTCGCAGGGAAACCGACAGGCAACTACCGCACTGACATGGCAATAAAGTGCGAAGGTGCGAAGGTGAGTTGACGTTGAGGACTGGGCATTGAAGCCTTAATCTGGCGTAGCAGAAGCCTTGTAGACTCCAGATTACTCCGTTTCTTTGCTACTCGGCTCTTGCGAGTGACCTGATGCTGCTTTCATCCCTTTGACTCGTCTGCTGGAATGGATGCGATCCCAGCAAACTACATGAACGACCTGTAGCAGGCGTTCTCTGATGACACACAAAGAGAGTGGACGACCATGCCGGATCGTTGCCTCTCTGTCTGCCGTCAGCGCGCCGGTTCTCATAGCGCCATGCCGTTGGCTGTGTGTTGCTTCCCCTGGCAGCGCCATAGCACGGGGTCGTCTTTGCATGAAGACTGATGGCTATGGCAAGACCCGCCCAGCAAGCACTGAACGAGACCGTTACTCGCCTGCACTTGGCAGTTGAGCCTTAGACTGCGATCAGTCTGCTTATGAGCCGTTAGGCGTGGGAATGTTGTTAACCTTCAGTTGGCTCTACTGCCATTTGACCGCCATAGGTATGCCTAATAGCATCATCGGGGATATTCATCGATTCCAGTTCAGCACGCAACGCATCAAGCTCGAAGCCTAAAACTGTTCCTGATGGTAGCTGTTCTTGCACCAACATCAGATGTACTTCCACTCTTGATGGAAAAACAATGGCTGCTAATTCCGGCTTTGCTCCGGCTGCAGAGGCTAACTCCCAGACTCGAACTAAATCAGTAACCTTAGAGACATCTACCGAAAACCGATGTTCTCCTGGTTGCGGAACCCAATCTAGCTGCTTAAGGTTGATATTAGTCGTTGTTAGCATCGTCTTTTCTCCGTTCTGCTCTAATTTTACAGATCCACTTGACGTTGCCCCGGCTTGATCTACCCTATTCCTGCCGTGCTGGCGCTTGGTGCCTCCTCAATCCCTCCACAAACTCGGATAAAGTCGTTAAGTGAGCAGTCGTAGCCAATTAACACTTCCTTGCCAGTGGTTTCGTTGCTCAACTTGACTGCAACAGCCTCTATGCCGTTCTTATCCTCTCCCATCACCAGCGTGTAGCCCATGGGAACACTGGGAAGATCGGCTGCTCACCCAGATCGCGCATCCGCACTCTGGTTACAAGGTGAACCATTGGCGCTGTTTCGAGCTGCAAGTATGGGAGTATATTGGTTGCTTGACGGGTGATCGGGAAGTTTATCGTCCGATGCGTTGGGATCAGTAGATGGGATCAGTAGATGGGATAAGTAATTGTGCTCCCCCCTAAACCATAGAGAACCTGCTAAGTTTAGGGGGTCAGCCGATCCTTGAAAACCGCATAGTTTCGTTGACCCCCACGCATCGCCCATCCTGTCATGCGTCTAGCCGTTTTTTGGTCTGGCTTGATGAGAACGAACCCCAGCTTATTGACAGGCAAAATGACCCCTACGAAAAGGGGTAGCTCAAAGCCCGACTCCGTAAGGCTTTCAAAAGGGCAGGGTTCACCAAACCACTACCCCGCAAGGGGACGGAAACATTTTTAAAGCACACAGCACTAGGAAATACAGCAAGGTTCACCAAACCACTACCCCGCAAGGGGACGGAAACTCCTTTTCCTCTGAGGAGAGGGAGGCAAACCATTGTTCACCAAACCACTACCCCGCAAGGGGACGGAAACATAGCGCGAGCGATGTTCTTGATCAAAGTCATGGGGTTCACCAAACCACTACCCCGCAAGGGGACGGAAACCTAATTGGCCAAAACGTTCTTAGGCAAGAGCTATCGTTCACCAAACCACTACCCCGCAAGGGGACGGAAACCATCATAGTTGTGCCACGATCTGTCGAATTATTGTTCACCAAACCACTACCCCGCAAGGGGACGGAAACAGTTGGAGCCAATTGTCTCAAACCTAATTTCTTCGACCGTTCACCAAACCACTACCCCGCAAGGGGACGGAAACACCTCAACTCCTGCATCCTTAAGTGCAGTCTGAGGTTCACCAAACCACTACCCCGCAAGGGGACGGAAACTTTTAGTGGGTTCTTGGCGTTTTCCATCACCATTACTGTTCACCAAACCACTACCCCGCAAGGGGACGGAAACCATACCAGGAATAAGACCACCCACTAAACCAGCTAATGTTCACCAAACCACTACCCCGCAAGGGGACGGAAACCGTTCAATACGCTCCAGTTGAGCCTGAGATAAGCCACGTTCACCAAACCACTACCCCGCAAGGGGACGGAAACTAATTAACCATGTACCCAGTACTTAGCCATATCGTTCACCAAACCACTACCCCGCAAGGGGACGGAAACAACGCGTGAGGTCATCGGCGGAGCCTACGCTGTAAGGTTCACCAAACCACTACCCCGCAAGGGGACGGAAACCTGAAACTTCATTATCAGCAGTAACTATCGCAGTACCGCGTTCACCAAACCACTACCCCGCAAGGGGACGGAAACTCGATTGCGTCAGCGGTTTCCTGGTTTTGCTCTGGTTCACCAAACCACTACCCCGCAAGGGGACGGAAACTGTATTAGTCATCGGGATTCTCCGAGAAACCCTGTCGCTTCAGCGCAGGGAGGGATAGGAGCGGCAATTGAGCGGTTCAATGCCGCGATAATTGCCTCACAATCTATACGACTCACAGACAATATGTTAGAATGTGAGGTATGGAAAGAGCTTTCAAGTACCGTTTTTATCCGACTCCTGAGCAAGAAACCTTGCTTCGTAGAACCCTTGGCTGTGTGCGTTTGGTCTATAACCGAGCGCTGGCATTCAGGACTGAAGCCTGGTATCAAAAACAGGAACGAGTGGGATATAGCCAATCGTCTGCAATGTTGACGGAATGGAAACGGGATGAAGATCTTTCTTTCCTGAATGAGGTTAGCTGTGTCCCACTCCAACAAGGATTGAGACACCTGCAAACCGCATTCGGTAACTTCTTTGCAGGTAGGGCTAGTTACCCGAACTTTAAGAAGAAGCGTAATGGTGGCAGTGCAGAGTTTACGAAATCTGCTTTTCGCTATCGAGACGGACAAGTCTATCTGGCTAAGTCCTCCGTCGCCTTGCCGCTTCGCTGGAGTCGTCAACTGCCCAAAGGGGCTGAGCCATCCACCATCACCGTCAAACTTGAGCCTTCTGGACGCTGGACAGTTTCCCTGTTGGTCGATGACCAAACCATCCAACCCTTGCCGCCCATTGATAAAGTGGTTGGGCTGGATGCTGGCATCACTAGCCTGATTACGACTAGCGACGGTGAAAAGATTGCCAACCCTAAGCATTTTGCTAAAGGGTTTAAGCGACTCCGTAAAGCTCAAAAGGCTTTGAGCCGTAAACAGAAAGGCTCTCTTAACCGAGATAAAGCACGACTCAAAGTGGCTCGTGCCCATGCTCAGATTAAAGATTCCCGTCAAGATTTCCTGCACAAAATGACTACGCGATTGGTGAGAGAAAACCAAACCATCGTCGCTGAATCCTTGGCAGTGAAAAACATGGTCAAGCATCGGAAGTTGGCTAAGTCTATTTCCGATGCGGGATGGGGTGAAATCGTCCGTCAGTTGGCATACAAAGCCCTCTGGTATGGACGTAACTTTGTCCAACTTGACCGTTGGTTCCCTGGTTCTAAATTGTGTTCTAAGTGTGGACATAAAGTAGACAGCCTTCCGTTGAATATTCGTGAATGGGATTGCCCTAAGTGCGATGCTCACCATGATCGAGATGTGAATGCTGCCATCAACCATAGAGCCGCTGGGCAGGCGGTATTAGTCTGTGGAGCAACCGTAAGACCCGAAGAGAGTAAATCTCGGAAGGCGGGTGCGAGGAAGCAGAAACCTAAGTCGTGAGTCTTAGGAATCCCCGCTCGTTTACGACGGGGAGGATGTCAAGTACGCTCTGCGTCATGAGTCGGTGCATTCACAGGGTAGCAATTTGTAGGTACTTGGCATCGCCCAGGCGCATGAGGGTTCCTTTCCCAGTTGGCGATCGAGTTGCTTAATCAATTGCTGGATGGGCAGATCAAGAGTTGGCATAGTCATAGGGTGAGAGGTCCGCATCGAAAAGACCACTCACCCCTATGAGGGCAAGTGGTCTCGGTGGTCATGAAACTCAGAACCGTTGGAGCGGTAGCTGCGATTTTGTTGGCTTGAACGTTGGCAAGGGTTGCCAACCTGTATAGTACAGAGATACCCAAACGTGGGATGAGCAATGGATAGTGGGCTGTCAAAATTAGGCTACGACGAGTTCTTACGGGAACTGAAGGAGCGCATCCGCAATGCCCAGGTGCGAGCGGCGCTGGCAGTCAACCGGGAACTGGTGCTGCTCTATTGGCAGATTGGCAAGGAAATTCTGTACCGACAGCAGCAGCAAGGATGGGGATCGAAAGTCATCAATCGCTTAGCCAACGACCTTCGCAAAGCGTTTCCCGATATCAAAGGGTTCTCTGCCCGCAACCTCAACTACATGCGTGCGTTTGCCGAAGCTTACCCGGACGAGTCAATAGTGCAACAGGTTGTTGCACTAATTCCCTGGGGGCATAATGTGCGAATTTTGGACGCGGTAAAAACTCCAGAGGAACGGATGTGGTATATCCAGCAAACCATCCAGTATGGCTGGAGCCGCAATGTCTTGATCCACCAGATGGATAGCCAGCTGCATCGCCGACAGGGCAGCGCCATCACCAACTTTAGCCGTGTCCTACCCGACCCGCAATCGGAACTCGCGCAGCAGGTCATTAAAAATCCGTACTCATTCGACTTCCTCAGTTTAGGCAAAGAAGCATTGGAACGGGAGCTAGAGAGTGCGCTGATCACGCACATCCGAGCGTTCTTGCTGGAATTGGGCGTTGGCTTTTCTTTTGTGGGCAGTCAGTATCCCCTAGTGGTGGATGGCAAAGAATATAGAATCGACCTGTTGTTCTATCACTTTCGCCTGCACTGCTTTGTCGTGATTGACTTGAAGGTAGTGGAATTTGAGCCGGAGTTTTCTGGCAAGATGAACTTCTACGTTTCAGCCGTGGATGATCTGCTGCGTAGTGCGGAAGATCATCCGACGATCGGGATCATCCTCTGTCGCACCAAAAGCAAAACGATCGCCGAATATGCACTACGCGATGTTCACAAGCCGATCGGAATTTCGACGTACCACATGGGAACACCGTTACCGACTCTGTTTCAGAGTAGCTTGCCAACCATTGAAGCGCTGGAAGAGGAGATTGAGACTGTCGCTGCTGAAGTAGAGCAAGCCCTAGCATCTCAGGACATCGAACAGCTTGATTTGTTTGCAGACCTATCTCTGCAAGAAGAGTAGACATTAGATTACAATTGCCGCTTACAATCCTTGCGTTACACTATTGCCACTGCATAATGGATTGCACACAGTTCTGTGGCGCGGCAGCTCCGCGATCGCCTTGATGTTTTTCGTCTCTGGCAATGACCCTCGATAACCCATCCGCCATCGATCGCCAAACCCTCCTTGCCTCCATCCCGAACGAGTGGGAGGCAAAATTTAAGGAAGAATTGGCGCGATCGCCCATTCTCAAGCTGGTGGCGCTTCAGGTTTCCCAGCATTTGATCGAAGTCTACCGCCAGCGGGTCGAGCTTGCCCTCAACGCCGGAGATATTGGACTCCGCAAACTCCAATCCCCTCATTTAGACATTAAGCGGAGCAAGAACGGTAGCTATACTGTCACACTTCGCTCCAGTGAAGCCCTCCGCAAACCGCACGCGGCTGAAGAGCAAGTTGAACATCTGTTCAAGGCATTGAATTTTTGGGAGTCCTCCGCCTCCTATATGTGGTTCGACCTCACTAAAATCGCGTTCGCCGAGATGGAGAAAGACATCGGGCAGGACGCGCTAGAGCAAATGGAGTCCCAGAAGCGGCTAACCACTCTCTATCGCTACATTTTCGACGAAGCCTCTGCTTCCCTCAAATCTAACTTTTCCTCCGTTTTACAGGTCTATATCGACCAGGCAGTCCAACTCATTCTCAACAAATACGACCTGCCCAACAAGACGATTCAGGAATTGGAATGGCTGGCAGGCTTGGGACAGCAGAAAATCATTCCTGGCGCACCAGCGACGAATCCTGAGCTTTTTGCCAACGGTATCGCCAGTAACTTCGCGACCTGCAAGCTGCTTTGGGAAAGCGTCAACATTCTGACACAGCGCAGCGACCTCCAGTGGCAACCCGATGAAGATGGCAAGTTAGCCTATACCAGCCTCCTGAAAGACGGCAGAGGGCGGCTGATTTTTTGGGTAACAGACAATCCAGAGGAACAGTATCCAGAGGCGCTGGCAGGGGAAGCAGCGCTGGCAGTGATTGAGACCTTCGACATCCGTGCTGCCTGTATGCACTTGATTTACGCCGCTCACGTCACCACTCTCGATCGCCCCTGGGAAGAAGAATTTGTCATCGACGATGCGCAGATTTCTTCCTACATGGGACTGGATAAGCGCAAGGATCTTACCAAAGAACAACGGCTGAAGCTGATCGAGCGTATTTCCGAGCAACCCGCGCAGATCCTCACCTTTTTGCACTGGCCGCAGCAAGGTAACGTGGAGAGCTTCTACGTGGAGAAAAGCCGCCTATGGGAAGTGGCGATCGGCTATCACGGGCAGCGAGACATCTTCGGAGATATCAAATGCACAGGGCTGACCATTCGCTGTCGTGCAGGGATGTGGGCGAAGTACTTCCTCAACAAGCGGGGATCTGAAGAGGGCAACGCCTTCTATCAATACGGTGTGCTGTCTAAGACGCTTTTGCAGACCATTACCCGCGTCTGGCAGCACAGTGAGGGAGCCGCCCGTATGCTGGCATGGCTCTCGTTTAGAATGCGCGTGAGCACCAATCAGGTGATGCTAACCTCCACCTTGATGGAAGTTGCCTATGGGGTCGAAAAAGTGACCGCTGCTCAACGCGATCGCGACCTGCGCAGCGAACTCGCCAATACATGGGATCGCGACCTTTTGGTGCTCCATGAAGCAGGACTGGCGATCGAATTTGATCCCGTGACCTACCCATCCGAGATCCAACCCGACTGGAAAAAAGGGGGACGCGGCGAGAAAAAACGTCCGAAAGGCTTCTGGGAGCAGCTTTGCAACAGCCGCCTTTACGTCCATCCGCCCAAAGAGATTGCTGAGGGCATTGCCAAACTTCAGCGCAAGAAACGAACCATTGATGTGGAAAGTCGCCTGGTTCCTGCCAAATTCATTAAAGCAGGCTCCACCTTTGGCGGTGAGCAGATTAAAGCAGCCCGAGAAGCGAGAGGCTGGAGCCAAGAAGAATTAGGCAAGCAATTGGGCAGAACAAAAATGTGGATTAGCCTCATTGAGCGGGGTAAACGCAGCATCAAACCCGAGGATTCCACCCAGCTAAGAGCGCTTTTGGACCTTGATCGCTAAGGGAAATGGAGCCGATTCAGTAAACAGTAAACAGCGTAAACAAGAGAACGCGTAAACAAGTAAACAGTAAACAAACTACAAAAGCTGTTTACTAGAGTATTTCTTAAAAGCATAAGACTGCTTTCCAGGAAGGTTTTCAGGTTGTAAACAACTTCCCGAACCGGGGGGATAACACCCCGACCCCAAGGAGTAAACAGACCCGAACCGGGGGGACAACCCATCCGCACCCAGGGGACTGTAAACCCGACCGTAGGGGATGAAAACCCCGCACCTAGGGGGCAAAACTATTTTTTAATTGGCTGAAAAGCCTTTGGACAAGCACTTCCAGAAATAGTAAACAAGCCTAATTATTTAAATGATCTTGATCGCTGGTAAACATCAAGAGCATTTGTAATGCCTCTGTAGAATGGCACGCAATGAACCATAGCACTGTACTTCGGTTACAGCAGCAGGCTTGGTTCGTGGTGGCGCAGAGCTAAGGGCAATCTCCCTGACAGTTCCCAGTTCTTGAGTGAAACCGTCAAGTGAACATTGGCTATTTGTAAGCCAGCCCAAGTGGCAGAGGTAGCTGTTGTTTACTCCGATCTTCAATTTTGATCTGGTTCTCTCTCACTCAGCGCTGCAAATGACTCGAACACACTAAGCGTGCATCTTAGTGTGTTCCTGGTTTCGGTAAATCATGACAACGAATACAGGGAGGTACGTCACACACCAGGCATCGTCTAAGATTTTCACCACCACAAACAACAGAAAACCGGGACAGACCCTCGGCAAAGCGTCTTTCATCCCGGTTTCCTAGCCGTTTCTGAGACAAGCTTTTGGTTTCAAAATCAAGCTTCAGAATTGGTGGGGTATTTTTGTGAATCTATACCTAGAATACTATCTCTATCACAATGTGCAAGAGGTAGCAGGGCTGATTTATGCAAATTTTCTCCTGCCATTTTAGAGAACCCCTGTAGTCTCGCCCAACAGTCGCTTGCTAAGCAGATAGATAGCTCCAATGCTGGCTGCACGATCCATCTGCAAGCGCTGATGGACTACCCCCCTACTCAGGCTAGAGAAATCGGCAATTCTGTCCCGGCTCCACCGTACTTAAGGAGCCGCCATGTCCCTTGCCTATCAAGCTAACTCAATCTCTTTGCCTGTTCCAGCAATGTCACTGGGATGGCTTTCGTTGTCCTGGCTAGCGTTGGGAGGGTTGTAATGCAAACAGCAACCACCAGACCCTGCCAGTACATCCAGGAACAGGAGAACGCTTTCCTGGCGCTCTTTCCCCATCGTTATGACTACATTTGGGCAGAGCATCCCAACCCCAAAGGTAAAGTCGAGTGGAAAACGGAAAGCCGTCACCTGTTAGATGACAATGAGGAAGTCAGGCGATGACAGCGACCGAGTCGGTTAGATCGTAGCCTTCGGATCGCATTCATTGTCTAGCGACAAAGAAAAAGACACGCTGAACCCATTCCGATTGGACCGGGAGTGGATGAGCGTGTCGAGAAAGATTGAAACTTATCAAATTCGAGTGTATATGAACGCACGAGAGATGGGCTTGACGCAAGTTGAAGCCGCAAACTTGGCTGGCTTTTCCGCCCGCAGTGGGCAACGCATCGAAGCGGGCAACCACCAACCCAATCGAGGGCGAGTCCGAGATTGGAGAAGTAGTCCTGATCCACTGGCTAGTGTGTGGGAGTCCGAGTTGGAACCGATGCTCAGAGCCACCCCTGCTCTGCAGCCCATGACCTTGTTTGAGTGGCTACAAGAGCATTATCCGGGCAAGTACCCGCAAGTTCTACGCACGCTGCAACGGCGGGTGGCAGCCTGGAAAGCCTTGCATGGCAATGCCAAAGAGGTCATGTTTGAGCTCCGGCATGAACCCGGCATGATGGGCTTGTCCGACTTCACTGAACTCAAAGGTCTCGAGATCACCATTGCAGGCAAGCCCTTTGAGCACTTGCTGTACCACTATCGACTGGCTTACAGCGGGTGGCAGTACGCTCAAATTATTCAGGGGGGTGAAAGCTTCATTGCCTTATCAGAAGGGTTGCAGAATGCCCTGTTTGCCTGTGGCGGTGTCCCGAAGCAACATCGGACCGATAGTTTGAGTGCCGCCTATCGTCACATGGGTGGGGCGCGAAACAAGCCATTGACTCGGTTGTATGATGACCTGTGCCATCATTACCGACTGCAGCCGACCCGCAACAACACAGGCATCGCCCATGAAAATGGGGCCATTGAGTCACCCCACGGACATTTGAAGAATCGGATTAAGCAGGCTCTCCTACTGCGTGGAAGCTGTGACTTTGACAGCATTGCTGCGTACCAGGATGTCATCAATCGGGCGATTGCCAAATTGAACGATCTGCACGCTGCCAAGATTGAGGAAGAGAAACAGTGTCTCCAACCCCTCCCGACCTATCGTGTTCCAGACTATGAAGTGCTCACCGCAACGGTCAGTTGTCGCAGCACAGTTGATGTGCGCTGCGTGTTGTACACGGTTCCAGCCCGCCTGATTGGACGCCAACTCGAATGGCATTTGTATCATGACCGGCTTCTGGGCTATCTCAATCGCCAGTTGGTGGTGGCACTGCCGCGCATCCGTGTCACAGATCAAACGAAACGCCGCACCCGGAGCATCAATTACCGTCATGTTGCAGAGGGACTGCGGCGCAAGCCCAGAGCCTTTTTGTACTGTACTTGGCAACAAGAGCTCTTGCCCAATGACACCTGGCGTGACCTTTGGCAGCAACTGAAAGCGCAATTTGACCTCGACAGTGCCGCTGTCCTCCTGGTGGAAGCGTTGTACATTGCGGCGACCCAAGACAACGAAACAGTAGTGGCAGACTATCTTCAAGCGCAACTGAGCCCTGCAACCTTAACGCTCGCAGGGCTCCGGCAGCAGTTTCAATTACTGAGCAACCTGAATGTGCCCAGTCTCACCATCACCCAACACCCCCTGGCGACTTATGACCAACTCCTGCAAGGTACAACCCATGACCAGCCCGTATCAGAGCCTCAGCCTCCACCTCAAACGGTTGCACCTGTCCCACATGCTCACTCATTGGGAAACGCTCGAAGCTCAAGCGATGCAGGAAGGTTGGTCTTACGCTCAGTTCTTGCTGGCTCTCTGCGAATTGGAGGCTCAACGACGCTGGAGTGTCCGCCTGCAAAGAACCTTAAACGAAGCGCAACTGCCAAGCGGCAAAACGGTTTCCAACTTTGACTTTTCCCATTGCCCCAACTTCAACCCCGCACCCTTGATGCAACTGGTGGATGATCCGACTTGGCTAGGACGAGCCGAAAACCTGTTATTGTTCGGCGCTTCGGGCGTGGGAAAGTCTCATTTGGCGGCGGCGGTCTCACGTCGCATGATTGAGTTTGGCAAGCGGGTCAAATTCTATTCTGCACTGGCACTGGTGCAACAGCTACAGCAAGCCAAGCTGCAATTGCAACTGCAACCATTGCTCAAAAAACTGGATCGCTTTGACCTACTCGTGCTTGATGATTTGGGTTATGTCAAAAAGTCCGAGGCAGAAACCTCGGTGCTGTTTGAACTGATTGCTCATCGTTACGAACGCAAAAGCTTACTGATTACGGCAAATCAACCCTTCAGCCAGTGGGATGCCATCTTCGCTGATTCGATGATGACGGTCGCCGCGGTTGACCGTTTGGTGCATCATGCTTTGATTGTTGAGATTCAGACACAGAGTTATCGCAAACAGTCGGCGGTTTCGCGTTCTGGCACCTCGAGTGTTCTGGATAAAGCGGTCGTTCAATCCCAGCGATCCTAGTTGTCGTTGCGATCCTGGTTGTCGTTGCGATCCTGGTTGCCGTCCCGCTCCTGGTTATCGTTGTGATCTTATTTGTCGTGCGATTGCTTCCAGCACTCAGCACGACTTTGACGTGTTAGTTTTTAGCGTTCAATCACTTGCAATCTCATCAGCTAGCCAAGAGGCTTGTCATGCTCACTCACTTGCCCACGTCACTGACGCGACACGAACGTATGCTTGACATCTGATAGTCACCCGCTGAGCGATCGCCTGATCCATCAAGGAGCTTATCTCTACGGCGTTCGGTTTGGTGCTGAAACCCAATATTGCTTACTAGACATTGACGCGGGCAGCATCTATCACCCCAAACGAGACCCGTTTGCCATTTCCCGCATTTTGGCAGCGCTTGAACCGTTGGGCTTGGTCAGCATGATCGCTTGCACTTCCAGCTACAGTGGCGGGATTCACCTCTATTTCCCGTTCAAGCAATCTCAGAAAACCTGGGAACTATCCCTCGCGCTGCAAGCTGTTCTGGAAAATGCCGGACTCAAGCCAGCCCTCGGACAATTGGAGATTTTCCCAAATGTGCGGCTGTTTGTCACAGAAGGAACTCCCAATTTGTATGCTGCTCATCGGCTACCGATGCAGGCTGGTTCCTACATCCTGAGTGACGACTGGGAACTGACCAACAGTAATCAAACGACCTTCGTGCAGCAGTGGCGATTCGCCCAGCGCCGCAATGATGTCAATGCCAAAACCCTTCAGCAGGTTCTCAAAGCTGCCAGACGTAAACGCTATAGCCTCTCTGGTAAAGCAGACAAGTTTCTCAATGATCTGAATGCCGATATTGAACCAGGCTGGAGCGATTTTGGACAAACCAACTTTCTCCTTGGTCGCATCACGATGCGGAGATACATCTTTGGGCACCTGCTGTATGGGTGTGAACCGCTGGCAGGCAAAGCGCTAATGCATGACATTGTGCGTGTAGCTAGGTCGCTTCCTGGCTACGAAGACTGGTGCCGTCACCAAAGTGACCTTGAGCATCGAGCGGAAGAGTGGGCACAGTGCATTGAAGCCAGCCACTATTTCCCGTTTGGACAAACCAAAGCACTGCCAGCAGAACCCATTACAGCCAACGAAACTGAAACACTGACCTGGAACCAGCAGCGATCGCAGGCAGCACGAGAACGTATTCGGCAAGCGATCGGTGACTTACTCAACCAGAACACACTGCCCTCTAATGCTACTGCCCGCTTTCAGGCGCTCACCCGCTACGGCATTGGTGGTGGCTCACTTTATCGGCATCGCGACCTCTGGCACCCGGTTCACCTCGTGGAAAACCCCCCAGACCCCCCAAACATCTTAAGTGTCTCCTCTATGGCTTGCGCTGAAGGCGCACCCATAGAGAGAAACCCTAAAAGCTTATTACCCAAAAATGACGGTAATAGCCTAACCAGTGGAAGTTTTGAGGATTCATTAGAGTGTGATGGCACCTCAATTGATGGTAATAGCCTGCCAGCTAAGGAACCTGGCGATCGCGTCAGTGCTGATGCAACCGTTCAATCGCCAGAACAGCAAGAAAACTTAGAAGGGATACGCTATGTCCAACAGGTTCTGCTTACCATTCAGGAACGGCGTCAGACTGATCGAGAAGCCGCGAAACAATCACCCGTTCAAGCTCAACAGCGCCGACAGAAAGACACAAGAGCCTTACAAACTCAGCGAATGCAGCAGTACTGGGATTCTGGCGATCCCATCTTGATGGCGGAAGCACAGCGATGGGCGAGGGCGAATCCTGGTGTTCTAAATCTGCCTATCGCCTCAGGTCATCGACCACAGCAAGAGGAACCCAGCGTCTTGGCAGTTCCCCCAATAGCAAGGCGAGTAGAGCCTTCCGTTCGGCTCATGGCTGCTTCAGAGGCATTTGAGCAGGAGTCAGCAGTACCGATCGATGAAGAGAGCTTGGAAGTTGCAGATCTTTCAGATGTCTTGGCTCAAATCGGTGTCCAGAAACAACGGCTTGGGTGGACATTAGACCAAGCTCAGGAGGCACTCACTCAACGCTTTGGTAGAACCAGTCAAGCGCTGTTGACGGATTCGGAGTTGAGTGAGTGGTTGGTTTGGTTGCAGGGGAAGGTGCGATCGACGGATTAGCCTAACATCCTGTGAATTGCCAGATTATCATAGGAAAAACCCTCCCGAAATCCTGTAATCTCAACTCTCGTATGATTGCCCCTGGCGAGATCCAGTCTTACCTACAAAAAATCTGTCACCACTATGAGCAGTGGTGGACTGTGGATGCGTTGACTGAAACAATCGCCGTTCAGCAGGCAACTTTCTCATTCGAGCAGATGGTGAGAACGGAGGAGAAAAACTCGCAGGGGAATCTGAAAAAAGTTTCACTGCCAATATTTACAGGAATTCAAAATTACATTGAATCTGAGCATATCTTACTGGTTGGATCACCGGGTGTCGGAAAATCAACAGCTCTTTTACGCTGTTTGGTTCAGCTTGCAGAAATAGAGCAAGTTAATCTAGAGCCTCGAATCCCAGTACTGATTTCGCTGAAGAGATACAACAGCAATCGCTTTTCTTGCCCGGAAGATCCTTCCGGCATCCTTGCATTAATTAAAGACACGCTTGAACCAGACCTATGGCTAGAAATTTCAGCTATCAAAAAACTGCTATTTCAAGACAAGCGTTTGATTCTACTGCTGGATGGATTAAACGAAATGTCAGCCGGAGAAAAGCGTACAGAGCTTGAGGAGTTTCGCAGGAAATGCGATCGCTGCAAGGTTCCGCTTATTTGCACAACACGAGAGTTAGGTAGCGGCGATCTGAGCATTAAACGAAAGCTGGAGATTCAGCCGCTTAATCCTACAGAAATTGACCGCTTTCTCCAAGAATGTCTTCCTGAGCAGAAACAAAAGGTATCGAAACTGCTGAACCGTGACAATCGTGAGTTAAGCCGTACACCGTTCATGTTGTGGATGTTGTATGCCCTGTTTCAGAAGCAGGGCACTGAAGTAGAAACGTTAGCAGAAGCGATCCGTCAATTCTTCCGGTCTTTCAACAAAAACTATAAAGAAGATGTACCCGTCACAGATGAACGACGGAAGAACTGGAATTCCTGGTTAAAGCATCTGGCATTCACAATGCTGAATACTCCAGATCCAACTGATCCAGGCTTAGTCATTTCCAGAGAACGAGCGACACAAATTTTAGATGACCGCTTTGGAAAGCTTCCTGATGACTCATCACGCATTGAAGAGTTGCTCAAATATCATGTTTTAGAGTCGGTAGTGCTTTTTCGTAAAGGATAGAAGAAAATAGAGAAAAGGCAGTTTCAAGTGAGCCGAAAGCCAGGATGAAACCTTACTTAATTTGTCCGAGTTGCGGGTCGGATGACATCATGAAAAATGGCACCACTCGTCGTGGTAAACAGAATCATAAATGTCGAGACTGCGGTCGTCAGTTTGTGGAAAACCCCCAGTGGCAACCGAAGGCGCAAGAGACCTGTGCCTTGATTGATCGCCTACTGCTCGAACGGATTCCCTTAGCGGGGATTGCCAGAGTCTTGCACCTGTCGGAAAGCTGGTTGCAGCAGTACGTCAATCAGTGCTATGAGCAGGTGGCCCAACAAGCCGAGGTGCTGCCGAAAACGACTGCTCGGTTGACGGTACAAATGGATGAGTTGTGGTCCTTTGTGGATGAGAAAGGCAACAAACAATGGGTCTGGTTAGCGCTGGATGTGGCGACCCGGGAAATCATTGGGTGTCATGTGGGTGATCGGTCGGCACAAGCGGCGCAAGCGTTGTGGGACTCCCTCCCTCGACGTTATCGACAATATGCTCGCCTTTACACGGACCATTGGGAAGCCTATGCCTGTGTCCTACCGAGTAAACGGCATTTTGCAGTGGATAAAGCTTCTGGGTTGACCAGCTATATTGAGCGGTTGAATAATACATTGCGACAACGCATTTCACGGTTAGTCCGCCAGAGTTTATCGTTCTCGAAGAAGTTAGAGAATCACATTGGCGCGATTTGGAACTTCATTCATCACTACAATCAAAAGCTTCGAGAGAACCTGCAACGGGAGCAAAGAGCTTCTTTTTCTCCATCCTTTACATAATGGCACTACCGATTTTTAGACTTCAAAGTAACGTATATATCTATCAATTGGCTCTTGAGAACTGCAGTTACATCAAAAATATAAATGAACGAGCCACGATTATCTAATAAAATCGAAACTTCTTGTTCTAGATCTTGATAAATCCAAACTTTAACGTCAACTGGAACATGTCTCAAATTGCCGTACACCTTACAATCAGCAGGCTTTACCTGAATATCTAAAACTTCGTATTCATCGCTTTTTCGTTTTAGGTATTTGCTCTTGCTTAAACTATTAAGCACTTGAGCAGAATTAATTACACATATCATTCGATTTGATATAGCCTGAAATAACTAGGGTAAGAGGCACCCAAAACAGCAGGAGAGTGAGAGAGCAATGCGCTTAGTCAGAGATTTAAGTCTGGAGACGCAAAAGATACTCAAGCGAATTTATCAAGACAGTCAACATCATCTTGTCAGGCAACGAGCCCAATGCATCTTATTGAGCTTTCAAGGCTGGAGCCTGTCGCAATTAAGGCAGTTGTACGGCATTAGTCGCAAAACCCTGTACACTTGGCTCACGCGCTGGGAAGATGAACGGCTAGTAGGGTTATATGACCGCGCTGGCAGAGGCAGAAAAGCCAAGTTAAATGACGCGCAGAAACAACAGGTACGAGCGTGGGTGCAAGCCGAGCCTAAAAATCTCAAAAAAGTTTTGAGTCAAGTTGAAGCAGCCTGGGGAATTCGTATCAGTAAAGACACGCTCAAGCGAGTGCTGAAACAGTTTGAGATGCGCTGGCTGAGAATGAAAAGAGGATTGGCTGGCAAGCCTGATAGTTGGGAGTTAGAGGTCAAGCTAGAACGATTAAAGCAACTGAAGGAACAGGAGAAGCAAGGAGAAATTAGCCTGAGATATTTAGATGAAGCAGGCTTTTCGCTCGTGCCTTCAGTTCCCTATGGTTGGCAAGACAAGGGCAGCAGAATCACGCTTAAAAGTCAGAGCAGTCAGCGATTAAACGTTTTGGGTCTCCTCAATACTCAGAATGAATTGGTTGCCGAGGTTTATCTAGGAACGACTCGCAGTGAGCGAGTGATTCGCTTCCTGGATCAATTCAGTCAAACTCTAGAGCAGACAACCGTAGTTGTCCTGGACCAAGCCTCGATTCATACCAGTGAGGCGATGATTGAGAAATTAGAAGAGTGGCGAAAAAACAAACTGGAACTCTTTTGGCTACCGACTTACTCGCCCCAATTCAACTTGATTGAAACTCTGTGGCGCTTCATGAAATACGAATGGATAGAAGTGGCTGCGTATCAAGATTGGAAAAGTTTAATCGCGTATGTCAAAAAAGTGCTAGGCAAGGTAGGAACTGAATATGTAATCAATTTTGCATAAGTGCTTAAGCTGAGAATAAATAGTCTCTCTTAAATTGTTCAATTCATCCTTTTTTGATTCAATCCTTCGTCGATCTCCTATTATATCTATTAGGACAACTTGAATAAGCTCCTCATAATTTGCTGCACAATGTGCCATGGCATTAATATATGGATCAGAAACATTGGACGTTGTAAAAATATAAAGCTTTGTCTGATTCATAGGAAGACATTGGATTACCAGCTCTTACCTGTGAAATTAGTTAATTCCTAGTTTTTTATCCTCAATGCTTTAACAAGAATCGATGGAAAAACACAGATTTTGAGAGGAGAACTTAGCCACAATTAATTATGTGTTTTGTTACCGTAAAGGCTCTTTATCCCTTACTTCTACCGTTTTATTTGGGTGGGTTTATATCGGTAGAACGGACTATCTCATCATCTCAGTAGCTAGAGATGTCGGGCACTCGTGGGAGTATTACTGCTTTCGCTCGACTCCTAGTCTCTGAACCTTGTCAAACACTTGGATAAACTATCCGTCATTCTGACCTTGGCTGCCGATTGTCTGTCCCTCAGATTTTCCGGCAATTCACCCGATTTTCATCTATCACTCGCGTGGTAGAGGGCCCTTTGAGCCATCCGCTCAAAAATACTGCCTTCGAATTTACTGTTAACGCATTTCCTCCTTTTCTCAAGGTTAGACTAGCACATAATCTCATACCCAATACAACAACGCTGTATGATCGCCCCACTAGCCTTTCTGATGAACATACTGAAATGACCGAACCCAACACCGATCGCATCACAGGAACGATCTCCATCACTGTAGTGCCACAACCTAACGGGCAATATCTTTGCCAGATGACACCGACGGTGAGTGACCAAGTTCGCAGCAGCAGCGAGTTTTCTGGGCAAACACCAGAACATACGATCGAGTGATGAGAAAGGCTAATTGTTACGCAGAAAACTCTGAAGCCACTCCCAATCATCATGCGATAGTTTGGGAGTTGGGGGTTGTCGATAGTCGATCGCCAACTCAAAGCGGGCGCGATCGTAAACGCGCTGTAGCAACGGTTGGAGTTCCAGTAGTGGTTCCGTTTCTCCCGGTCGGAGTGGCATCGGCAACGGTGGAATCAGTTGACGCAGACTGAAGGCATAGAGTTGAGCTTGCGGACGATCCTGACTGCGGCTCACCAAAACTCGGTAGTCCGATCGCACGGCTTTTAACATTGGCATGGATTCACCACCCCGCAGCAAATCAATTTCGACCCAATGCGTTGTAGTGCTTAAAGTCTGCTGGCGTTTTTGCAGATAAGCATTCCGTCCTTCCCCAGATCGCTTGTTTTTGGGCGAAAGGAGTTCGATCGTGGTGATGACGATTCCCGTCCCCCCTTCCCGAATTTCTAGATAACGTTCTTGCACTTCTGCGGAGGCTGGGAGTTCAACAGTTAATGGTTCTGCAACGGCTGTTCTCATCGTGGACGCAGAGATTGCTGGTTTGGCTGTAGTCACTGCGACATCAGGAATGCCAATCAACACTGTTTCCTCATCCTGGCTCAGGTAAACTCGCTTCTCCACAGCAACCCGGTAAGCTCGGCTCAGAAGATCGTCTAAACCATCTGCGATCGCAACAATCATACGGCTATGGAACTCAGACCACAGCTCAGGGGTTTCGAGGTAGGGGTTCATGCCTGGAAAGGGAGAAGGCATCGCAACGGCTCAAAGCATATCTCCATCATAATCTGCGACTCCTCTGGAGAAGCCGCAGATTTGACTTTAGCCTTTCAGACGTTTTTTGTTGCGAGCGATTGCGTTGTAGTCCTCGTGAGAGAGTACCTGCAACGGGATGATGAGATCGGTGTACCAGCGGCAAAGCAAGCGATAACGGTACGTCACCGGGATACGGAGCAGTGTGCGATCGAAACTAAGACGCTTGCCCTGCAACTGAGCTGGCGGCACCCCTTGCTTGAGGGCAGCCAGGATTTGGCGGGTTTTGATCACAATGGGTTTGGGCAAAGGCGTGAGATCAATCGGATCTGCCGCAAAGCTCTGCTGCCACTGCGGTTTAGTTGTGGGTTGTCCAGTCGCTTGCCAAACGCGGTGAGGTTGCTGCTGCGTAGGCTGCGGCGACACTCGCTGTTGAGAGGCTTGAGACTTGTCAATTTGCACCACCTGGCGGCAGTGCTGGCAAAACTGTCCAAAGCCCAGATGTCCACAGCTAAACCGTTGACGCTGCTTCTGGCGTCGTCGAACCATGTTTCCTCCTCACGTTTCAACCTCGACTGGCACCACCCAGGCGGCGGCATGGTCAATCAGATGGTTGAGAGCCACCAACACTTGCCGACACGCGTGATGCAGCTCCTGCCCGACTTCGGCATCTAGAGCGGTGCCTAAGACGGCCAGTTCCAGCCAGACCTGGGTCGCGGCGGCTTCTGCCTCTGCCTGGTTCAAGGTGGCAATGAAAGCAGAGTGATAGCGACGCCTGAGCCATGCCTGAGCCACATACACACAGACGAGTCGAGTGGCACGCAGCAGGGGGACGGTCAGCAGCTCGCGTTCTTCTGGAGGAAAGGCCCGCGTCAGCTCAAACACCTGCACGGCAAGGTCGATCGCGGCTTGATACACGCGGAGTTCTCGATAACTGATGATGAATGGGTTGTTCATAATGACCTGGCGAAGGAACGGCGTTAAGCGATAAAAACGGTGTCATCGACCTGACGTTGCGGTTGCACACCCAACAGCAGCACCAGCTTGCGATGACGGGGTGACATGGGGTAGAAGCGCAACTGGTCTTCGGTGGGGTTGAGATAGCGTTTGGTCTGGAAGCGCTTTTGCAGCAGCGCATACTGATCTGGGGTTAGCACACACTCAAACACGGACTTTTGGACACGCAATCCATAGCCTTCCAGCAAGCGAGACACTCGATCGCGGCGACGATCGTTCGTGATGTCGTAGCAAATGAGATAAAACATCCTTGGCTCCTTTAGGTGGAACAGGCGCTCGGCGACGGTTCCAGACGACGCCGAGCGACGATGGCTAGAGTGGCAGCAACATGGGGCGGTAAAAGGGTTCGTCCTCCAGGAGGCAAGCAAGGTACTCCTGCGCCTGTAGTGTCAGGCACTGGTAGTAACTGACTTCTCCAGCATAGAGGTGGTCAACTGTGGTAGACAATTTCTCGTCCCAATGCTGAATGAACCGTTCCAGTGCTTCAGGGCACAGAAAGATACCCTGCTCAAACCAGAGGAAATCGTCTGGCAGAATCTGTTGGGCGTGCAGCAAAGCCATCACCAGGCTGTCCACGATTGGTCCTTGCAACTCAGTCAAGAAGTCACAGACCAGCGGTGGACGGGTAAGGGCATCCACATGAAGATTGGCGACTTCGAGATCCAACCCCAAGGTTTGCAGTACCGTTTGCAAGCGCTGGCTGAGGAGAGCCATGCCCAGATCGGTCAAACGGCGGATGGGATTGATGCCGAGGTTCTGCTCGCGGAAAGCATCAGGTAGGAGACGACTCAGGGCGGCACGGTAGAAGGCGGCACCCGTGCTTTCATAGCTCTTGATGTCTGCCAGCGTCGGAGCCAGCGGCAGATCATTCTCCAACCGTTGCAAGAGCATGAGTACCTGTTGCACAGTGGCAGAAGACGGAGGCGCACTCAGTTTTAGCAGTAAAACGCGGGCGTTGTGGAGTTTGGCACGCACCAGGCTTTCGGCAGTGCTACGGGTAAACTCGTGGTCTTGCGATCGCTGCCGCTGCAACGTGAGATAGCGTGCAGGCTCGAAGCTCGGTGGATTCGTGTACTCAACGCACTGCCCATTCGGTTCAAAATACAGCACTGGAATGTGCAGAGACAGTGCCAGGTTGGTCGCTTTCCGAGTCCACGGTTGTTGACCCAGAATCACCATCTGATTGACACGACTGAGGGGAACGGCAAAGCAGAATTTCTGCCTGTGAAAGATTTGCAGTTGCCGAGACTGCAGCCTCAGCTCAGTTTGGGGTTGCGCCACATAGATGGTGGTCATAGTTTCTTGCCTGTCAGCAATGGTCGGCAAAGTCAGTGGACTCAAGAGAGGCTATCAACTCTGGTCGTTTGCTTTGCCTGGACAGTTCTATGCTCTCAAGGCGGGATCTGACTATAGATCTGAGTCAAGGCGATGGGTGTATGAGTTGAAATATGAGTTGAAAAGCAGGTGTTCGTTCTGTGCTTGAACGTGTTTCTCCTACCTCATCCGTTATTTACATCCGGTGCGTTCCAGAGATATTTCGCGATCGCGCCTTGCCACTCTTGAGCCCTAGAAGTCCGACAGGGGCTTGAGTGACAGCAAGATAGCTCAAAACTTGAGCAATTTCATCGTCATCCATGCAATGAACCACCACTTTGTCTTCAACGACAACGCATTCATTGACCCAGTGATCAAGGTACAGCCGTCCTAACCAGGTTTGCTCACTGTAAATTTCGAGGTGATATTCTTCTGCAACCAGTAGCCCATCTTGACGCATTGCTTCGGTCAGCGCTTTTTGGTAATGCTTTTCGCGCTGAGAGCCTCATGTGAGGGGGAACTGGCTAGGCAACCGTGCCAGCGGCAAGAATTTGTGCCACTGTAAGGGCTAAACTTGGCAGGGTTGGAGAGGCGATCGATTGTTGATCAACAAACACTGTTTCCTCATACAAGCCTTCTTCCCATCGCAAAAGCGTGACCTTTGCGTTTAACGGATCCACAATCCAGTACTCCGGCACTTCTAAGGCGGCATATTCCGATCGCTTGTAGCGGTAGTCCCGTGCAATTGAGTCCGGGCTGACAACTTCTACCGTCAGCAGTGGTGCCGTCTGGAAGACAGCCGACTGTCCCAACAGTTCTTTTGCCTGCTCTTTCGTCACAATGCAGAGATCAGTGAGCCTAGACTTGTTATAACCAGTGCGCACACCCGTCTCCCGGAAGGTCAACCAGGGTAAAGACAACCGCTGAATTTCGGCATCCAAAACCTGCTCAAGAAATTTAGTAATCAGGAAATGTTCAACGGTTGGAGGGTTCATCAGAACAAGTAAACCCTCAATGAGTTCGTAATGGCTATCAGTACCATCGTCATAGGTGAGGTATTCCTCAAAGGTAAGGCGCTGGGTGGCGGTGTTGACCATAACGTGACGCAGTAATGGTGTGCTTTTAGTGTAGGTGATTTCTTGGTGGGGGATGGGTGAATGCTGTATGACGTTGGTTGAGTGCCCTGTTGGTAGTTAGGGTATCCACAGAGCAATGGGGAGAAACGCGGCAGCGGATAGGAACGGATGAAGCGGATAGGAACGGAGAAAGCGGATAGAAAAGTTACTCCGGGTTAGCAACGGTCAGTCACTCGTCGAGAACCCATCTGTTTAGCAGTCTTGTAGAAATTAGCAGTCTTGTAGAAATAACTTGAGCAGGCAAGAGATTTAAGCTTCTTGTTCAAGTCACTAAACACATAAAAGTGATCAACTTATTCGTACAAGCTGCCTTAGCATCCGCTGTCAGTTTCCGTCCCCTTGCGGGGTAGTAGTCTAGTGAACTTACAGTTCGCAGATTCTATTGACGCGTTTTGGCGTTTCCGTCCCCTTGCGGGGTAGTGGTCATGAAATTATCATCGGTTGCTATGCCTAGCTCCTACAGGTAGTGCGTGATCGCCTAACCGCCTTGAGGTAGCGTTTGAACGTACACGTTGCTCCTGGAGCTGAGTTTTACACCAGGGGTCGCTTACAGGCTTAAGGACGGCAAGCTATGACTGTTCCTGGTGCTGTCAAATGAACCCTTTGAGCACGATTTTGGTACCGCTTTTGACTTGCTTGCTGATCGCTTTGACCCAGACTGCGAGTGCCTTCACGCCACAAGCTGGCCGCAATCGGTCTCGCTGCCGAGCGTAGTTTCTACCGCAGCATGAACGATCCTGTCATCATAGAAGGGCAGAGTCGTTCATCGAAATCGTTTCTGCCAGAGCGCATTGTCGTTACCACGAGCAAACACATCGATTCGACCATTGCCTGACGATACTGCCTCTGGATCGGATGCCATCGGTAACCGATTATCGAGTTGTACCCACTCCGACCAGTTACCTTGCCAACCCTTATGCCAGAGCGCAAAGTCTACCCCTCGTATAAAGACATTTAAACGATTCAGATTAACAGAGGCTACAGAGGGTCCTGATCCTAACTGACCACCAAGTTGTTCCCATGGAGACCATGCACCTTCCCACCACTTGTGCCAGAGGGCATGATCGGTTCCGCGTGCAAACACGTCAATCCTATTCGGTCCCCAGGAAACAGCGGCTGGATCAGATGTAAGTTGTCCGCCTAAAGACTCCCACGCAGACCATGACCCTTGATACCATTTGTGCCAGAGCGCATTGTCGATACCCCTGGCAAAGACATCTAAACGACCAGACACCCAGGAACAAGCGGCAATCCCCGATGTGAGCTGCCCCCCGAGCGGTTCCCATGGAGACCATGCGCCCTCCCACCACTTGTGCCAGAGGGCATGATCGGTTCCGCGTGCAAACACGTCAATCCTATTCGGTCCCCAGGAAACAGCGGCTGGATCAGATGTAAGTTGTCCGCCTAAAGACTCCCACGCAGACCATGACCCTTGATACCATTTGTGCCAGAGCGCATTGTCGATACCCCTGGCAAAGACATCTAAACGACCAGACACCCAGGAACAAGCGGCAATCCCCGATGTGAGCTGCCCCCCGAGCGGTTCCCATGGAGACCATGCGCCCTCCCACCACTTGTGCCAGAGGGCATGATCGGTTCCGCGTGCAAACACGTCAATCCTATTCGGTCCCCAGGAAACAGCGGCTGGATCAGATGTAAGTTGTCCGCCTAAAGACTCCCACGCAGACCATGACCCTTGATACCATTTGTGCCAGAGCGCATTGTCGATACCCCTGGCAAAGACATCTAAACGACCAGATGTCCAGGAACAGGCGGCTGGGGCTGACGTTAACTGACCGTCAAGGCGAGTCCACGATTGCCACGACATTCCGGTTGATGATGGATCGGTTGGTAGGGAACCAGTGCCTGAGGAACCAGGGTCTGAGGAACCAGTGCCTGAGGAACCAGTGCCTGAGGAACCAGGGTCTGAGGAACCAGTGCCTGAGGAACCAGTGCCTGAGGAACCAGGGTCTAGCGGTTTTTGGTCAATCAGTCGATCGTAAAAAAGTAAATCTGTACTTCCAACTGGATGGAAATTACCTGGAACAATAAAATCACAGGTTTTACGCCAGTTTGTGTACTTCTGTATGCTTTGTAGTGTCACTCCCGCAAACGTTGTAAAGATCTCTAAGATGCCGTTTTTGCGATCGTAAAACAATAGATCCATCGACCCAGTGCCACCGAAATTGCCGGGAATGATTAAATCCCAAGTTTTACTCCAATTTGTGTATCGTTGCTTGTGAATTAAACTACCTGCGGCAGTAGCATACATATCCAATAGACCGCTAGCACGGTCATAAAACAATAGATCTGTAAAACCAGTACCACCGAAATTGCCAGGAATGATTAGATCCCAATTTGTGCTCCACAGTGCTTTCTTGAGCAGGGCAGTAGCACCTTCGTTGACTGTGTGAAACTCCGCTTCACCACTGCTTTTGGTATAAAGCAATAGATCCGTGAAGGGACTACCACCAAAATTACCTGGAATAATCAAATCCCATTTTGTGGTGCCCAACTTTGCTTCCTTCGGTAGGGAGAGATTAGAGTTGTCGGGAAATAAAAGGTGAGTGAAGCAAGGTTACTTTCTATCGGGCACTTCTCAAGCAGCAATCAAGTAAAAGTTCCATAACCCTGCGGCCGTCAGCATCAAGTGGTCATCAAAGTCCTTGATCCGATTGCGATAAACCACACTGACGGCGTTATAACGCTTGACTCCCGCAAAGGCATTTTCACAGACAACGCGCGACTGACTCAAGGTGCGATTCTCCTGCTTTTGCACGTCGCTTAACTCGCCACCTCTAGGTTTTTTGTGCGGTAGATGGATGTTGTCATACTCCTTTTGCAAGCCTAAAAAGCCTCAAGCCACTTCGATCGGAATCTCATCCGGCACACTGCCAGCAATATCATCTTCATCATGAAACCGTTTGTCATGCAGTTTGCCTTCACGCGCTTTGCTCAAAACTAACACCCGTTTGGTTTCATCTACTGCTGCGAGATGCTTACGGGTATGGCGTTTCTTCTTGCCAGAGTAGTGCAGTTGTTGTGCGGCGGCGGCTTGCGGTCGCGCAATGGGACGTTCAGTGCCATCAATCATCACGCGGTTCACTCCTGGGAAGCGCTCTAAGAACGCCTCAAGGCTATCGAGCTTCCGTTCTGGCAACACCAGCTTCTCACCCAGAGTTTGCTCCAGCAGCGGTTGGAGACGATGCATCCACTCATGTGCTTGCGAACGATGCAAATCAAAAATCATGCCAGCCAGGTCAAACGTGGGATAGCACTTGAAGTAGAACAAGATGAAAAACAGCTTCTCTTGAGTGTGGAGCAGACGCGCTTTTCGCCCACCACCAACGGCACGTTGACGCGGTTGCTGCTGACGAGCCGCTTCATAAAGGCGACTAAAAGTCTCTAGCAGCGCCTCAAACGCTTTGCGGTTCAAACCAGTCGTAGCTCGCAGCAAGCGGTCTTGCTTCAACACTCGTTGAATGTCCAGCATTGTCTTAACCTGTCACTGTGCTCTATTCTCGCTTATTCCCCGACAAGTCTATTACCTCCGTTGATCGTGCGAAACTCCGCTTCTCCATTGGTGCGATCGTACAGCAGTAGATCAGTGAAGAGACTGCCACCAAAATTACCTGGAACAATTGCACTCCATGTCTTGCGCCAACCACTATACTTTTGCAGTAAAGAAAGGCTGCCAGTGTTCACTGCCTGGAACTCTGCCAAGCCATTGGAGCGATCGTAAAACAAGAGGTCAGTAGCGGAACTGCCACCAAAATCACCAGAAATGATGAAGTCCCATGTTTGGGACCAATCACTATAGCGTTTGAGCGAATCTAGCTTTCCCTGTCCGTTAGCAACATAAAACTCTGCATTTGCAAGCATAGTAGGCTTACCGTTAGAATACTCTTTAGTCAGAGTTTCATCGGTTTGGCGCTAAAACCGGAATAATTTAAAGTTTAGCTTGAGCCAAAAAATAGAAACCCGATGGCTCTACAGCGGTTCACCGATTCATAAATGACCGTAGCAGCAGTGGGCAACCCAACTCTGCCAAGACTTAGGAGCAATGAAGCTGTTCAAGGGTTACACCTCTATTTAACTTCAACCGTTTCAGCCTCATTTGCAGCGAGGCTATCTAGCACAGCGGTGCAGTGCTGTACTAGACCATGCTGCCCCATTGCTTCAATCTAGTACGGGTAGATTCCCTGTCGCTCTGCGGCGAAGAGGACAAACTGCAATCCGAATCTTTAGGTTCGGGAGCAGATCTGCTTCCATACCGTTAACCTAAGCCACGGAGTCACCCCTGTGGCTCGGCTTCAGAACCGGACGTGAGAGTTTCTGTCCCCTTGCGGGGTAGTGGTTTGGTGAACGGTATAACCAGTACAGGACATGGAAGAGAGGAGAAATCACGGTTTCCGTCCCCTTGCGGGGTAGTGGTTTGGTGAACTCTTCTAAGCGGCGATCTTCCACTTCCGCCTGCTCCTGAGGTTTCCGTCCCCTTGCGGGGTAGTGGTTTGGTGAACAAGGTGATTACAAATTCACCCTACACCCACGAGATAAGTGTTTCCGTCCCCTTGCGGGGTAGTGGTTTGGTGAACTTATCGGATACACTGAACTGGAACAGGAAGAGCCGGGAGTCAGTTTCCGTCCCCTTGCGGGGTAGTGGTTTGGTGAACGTTCATCTGTGTTCTACATTAATCAGGCAACCAAGTTTCCGTCCCCTTGCGGGGTAGTGGTTTGGTGAACGGAGCGCGAACTGCCCCCTACCTAAAGGATAATTTTCGGTTTCCGTCCCCTTGCGGGGTAGTGGTTTGGTGAACAAGATCGTCGTCAGCAACCTAATGCTGAAGAAGATCGTTTCCGTTCCCTTGCGGGGTAGTGGTTTGGTGAACCGTTAATCGACACCAGAGAGGGTAGTCGGGACATGGTTTCCGTCCCCTTGCGGGGTAGTGGTTTGGTGAACACCTGATTCTGGTGCTGTAAACTCTGCACCTGAACGTTTCCGTCCCCTTGCGGGGTAGTGGTTTGGTGAACCCGGCGAATCTCTGCTGCGTGTAGTTACAACAGGCTCGTTTCCGTCCCCTTGCGGGGTAGTGGTTTGGTGAACATACTTAAGTCTTTGATCACTAACTTTCTACAGTTTCCGTCCCCTTGCGGGGTAGTGGTTTGGTGAACCGTACCAACCAAGACCTACATCATCGACGGTACTCGTTTCCGTCCCCTTGCGGGGTAGTGGTTTGGTGAACAAAGGACTAACTGCGGACGAGGTAGCGACGCTTGGTTTCCGTCCCCTTGCGGGGTAGTGGTTTGGTGAACACCTGATTCTGGTGCTGTAAACTCTGCACCTGAACGTTTCCGTCCCCTTGCGGGGTAGTGGTTTGGTGAACCCGGCGAATCTCTGCTGCGTGTAGTTACAACAGGCTCGTTTCCGTCCCCTTGCGGGGTAGTGGTTTGGTGAACATACTTAAGTCTTTGATCACTAACTTTCTACAGTTTCCGTCCCCTTGCGGGGTAGTGGTTTGGTGAACCGTACCAACCAAGACCTACATCATCGACGGTACTCGTTTCCGTCCCCTTGCGGGGTAGTGGTTTGGTGAACAAAGGACTAACTGCGGACGAGGTAGCGACGCTTGGTTTCCGTCCCCTTGCGGGGTAGTGGTTTGGTGAACACAGCAGGACTCAATCTTTCGGCGGCGCTCAAGGGTGGTTTCCGTCCCCTTGCGGGGTAGTGGTTTGGTGAACCATCTTTTCAAGACACAATCAAGGCTGTGATAGTGTTTCCGTCCCCTTGCGGGGTAGTGGTTTGGTGAACTTGATCGACTAAGTCAAGCCAAAAAGCAAAAGAAAAGTTTCCGTCCCCTTGCGGGGTAGTGGTTTGGTGAACATAATTCGAAGAAGTTCCAGGGTTGAATACGTGCGTTTCCGTCCCCTTGCGGGGTAGTGGTTTGGTGAACTTTTTAAGTTGGGGTTTGGGGAGCAGTGAAACGGTAAATGCACTTAAGGCTCAAGTCCCTCTGCAATCACCTGATTACGCGCGAGCAAACGCGAGACCGTAGACGGATGCACATTGAACAGGCGAGCCGCATCGGCAGCGGTCTTTTGTCCTGAAGCCACCAAGTGTTGGATTTCTTTTTCCTGGTGTGCTTTGAGTTTGGGGCGGCGACCGCCAACGCGCCCTTCCTTTCGAGCCGCATTCAAGCCATTACATGTACGTTCGCGTAACATGGCGCGCTCGAACTCGGCAAAGGCACCAACCATTTGCATCATCATGCGACCAGCCGGCGAAGTGGTCTCAATGGCTTCCGTTAGACTCTGAAAGCCCGCTTCGGCCTTTTGGATTTTTTCCATCAAGGCCAGAACATCTTTCAAGGAACGTGACAGACGATCGAGCTTCCAGACCACCACTACATCACCCTTGCGTAGTTGACCCAGTAGACGATGCAATTCAGGTCGCTCCCAACGACCGCCTGTGGCAGTCTCCTGAAAAATGAGTTCACATCCAGCAGCCTTCAGCGCCGCAATTTGAGGTCCAGCGTTCTGCTCCTGAGTTGAAACCCGTGCGTAACCAATGAGCATCATTGCAAAAACCTGTTGCCAATGGTTGTAATAATGCAATACGTTTATGCAACAGGCTATGGGTATCAGATGTCAAGCATACGTTCGTGTCGCGTCAGTGACGTGGGCAAGTGAGTGAGCATGACAAGCCTCTTGGCTAGCTGATGAGATTGCAAGTGATTGAACGCTAAAAACTAACACGTCAAAGTCGTGCTGAGTGCTGGAAGCAATCGCACGACAAATAAGATCACAACGATAACCAGGAGCGGGACGGCAACCAGGATCGCAACGACAACCAGGATCGCAACGACAACTAGGATCGCTGGGATTGAACGACCGCTTTATCCAGAACACTCGAGGTGCCAGAACGCGAAACCGCCGACTGTTTGCGATAACTCTGTGTCTGAATCTCAACAATCAAAGCATGATGCACCAAACGGTCAACCGCGGCGACCGTCATCATCGAATCAGCGAAGATGGCATCCCACTGGCTGAAGGGTTGATTTGCCGTAATCAGTAAGCTTTTGCGTTCGTAACGATGAGCAATCAGTTCAAACAGCACCGAGGTTTCTGCCTCGGACTTTTTGACATAACCCAAATCATCAAGCACGAGTAGGTCAAAGCGGTCCAGTTTTTTGAGCAATGGTTGCAGTTGCAATTGCAGCTTGGCTTGCTGTAGCTGTTGCACCAGTGCCAGTGCAGAATAGAATTTGACCCGCTTGCCAAACTCAATCATGCGACGTGAGACCGCCGCCGCCAAATGAGACTTTCCCACGCCCGAAGCGCCGAACAATAACAGGTTTTCGGCTCGTCCTAGCCAAGTCGGATCATCCACCAGTTGCATCAAGGGTGCGGGGTTGAAGTTGGGGCAATGGGAAAAGTCAAAGTTGGAAACCGTTTTGCCGCTTGGCAGTTGCGCTTCGTTTAAGGTTCTTTGCAGGCGGACACTCCAGCGTCGTTGAGCCTCCAATTCGCAGAGAGCCAGCAAGAACTGAGCGTAAGACCAACCTTCCTGCATCGCTTGAGCTTCGAGCGTTTCCCAATGAGTGAGCATGTGGGACAGGTGCAACCGTTTGAGGTGGAGGCTGAGGCTCTGATACGGGCTGGTCATGGGTTGTACCTTGCAGGAGTTGGTCATAAGTCGCCAGGGGGTGTTGGGTGATGGTGAGACTGGGCACATTCAGGTTGCTCAGTAATTGAAACTGCTGCCGGAGCCCTGCGAGCGTTAAGGTTGCAGGGCTCAGTTGCGCTTGAAGATAGTCTGCCACTACTGTTTCGTTGTCTTGGGTCGCCGCAATGTACAACGCTTCCACCAGGAGGACAGCGGCACTGTCGAGGTCAAATTGCGCTTTCAGTTGCTGCCAAAGGTCACGCCAGGTGTCATTGGGCAAGAGCTCTTGTTGCCAAGTACAGTACAAAAAGGCTCTGGGCTTGCGCCGCAGTCCCTCTGCAACATGACGGTAATTGATGCTCCGGGTGCGGCGTTTCGTTTGATCTGTGACACGGATGCGCGGCAGTGCCACCACCAACTGGCGATTGAGATAGCCCAGAAGCCGGTCATGATACAAATGCCATTCGAGTTGGCGTCCAATCAGGCGGGCTGGAACCGTGTACAACACGCAGCGCACATCAACTGTGCTGCGACAACTGACCGTTGCGGTGAGCACTTCATAGTCTGGAACACGATAGGTCGGGAGGGGTTGGAGACACTGTTTCTCTTCCTCAATCTTGGCAGCGTGCAGATCGTTCAATTTGGCAATCGCCCGATTGATGACATCCTGGTACGCAGCAATGCTGTCAAAGTCACAGCTTCCACGCAGTAGGAGAGCCTGCTTAATCCGATTCTTCAAATGTCCGTGGGGTGACTCAATGGCCCATTTTCATGGGCGATGCCTGTGTTGTTGCGGGTCGGCTGCAGTCGGTAATGATGGCACAGGTCATCATACAACCGAGTCAATGGCTTGTTTCGCGCCCCACCCATGTGACGATAGGCGGCACTCAAACTATCGGTCCGATGTTGCTTCGGGACACCGCCACAGGCAAACAGGGCATTCTGCAACCCTTCTGATAAGGCAATGAAGCTTTCACCCCCCTGAATAATTTGAGCGTACTGCCACCCGCTGTAAGCCAGTCGATAGTGGTACAGCAAGTGCTCAAAGGGCTTGCCTGCAATGGTGATCTCGAGACCTTTGAGTTCAGTGAAGTCGGACAAGCCCATCATGCCGGGTTCATGCCGGAGCTCAAACATGACCTCTTTGGCATTGCCATGCAAGGCTTTCCAGGCTGCCACCCGCCGTTGCAGCGTGCGTAGAACTTGCGGGTACTTGCCCGGATAATGCTCTTGTAGCCACTCAAACAAGGTCATGGGCTGCAGAGCAGGGGTGGCTCTGAGCATCGGTTCCAACTCGGACTCCCACACACTAGCCAGTGGATCAGGACTACTTCTCCAATCTCGGACTCGCCCTCGATTGGGTTGGTGGTTGCCCGCTTCGATGCGTTGCCCACTGCGGGCGGAAAAGCCAGCCAAGTTTGCGGCTTCAACTTGCGTCAAGCCCATCTCTCGTGCGTTCATATACACTCGAATTTGATAAGTTTCAATCTTTCTCGACACGCTCATCCACTCCCGGTCCAATCGGAATGGGTTCAGCGTGTCTTTTTCTTTGTCGCTAGACAATGAATGCGATCCGAAGGCTACGATCTAACCGACTCGGTCGCTGTCATCGCCTGACTTCCTCATTGTCATCTAACATATGGGTCTATTTTAGGTGAGCTTCGCATCGTTGCACAAACGAACGTTTGCGCAACGATGGAAACCCCATAAACGCAACAAGATGCCAGTTCAATTTCTCACTGCCGGTCAACGTGCCGACTATGGTCGCTATGTCGCCGAACCAACGGAGGTAGAGCTGAATCGTTATTTTTACCTGGATGACGCTGACCTCCAACAACTTCGTGGGAAGCGCGGCGAACACAATCGGTTGGGCTTTGCTGTCCAGTTAACGGCGGTGCGTTATCTTGGACGCTTTCTTGATGACACAACTCAGGCACCGCCCAACGTCTTGAGTTTGTTAGCGAAACAGCTCGGTCTGACGGATGCGAACTGTCTAGCGGGTTACCGCGATCAGCGCCAGCGGTTGCGCCATATCGAAGAAATTTGTCAGAAATACGGCTACCGAGAAATCAATGCGCCTTTCGCTGGGTACCAGTTGACGCGTTGGCTTTATGCGCAATGCTGGACCGGTACTGACCGGTACTTATCGTGTTGTTTGAGCGAGCGACTTCCTGGTTACTGGCGCACAAGGTTTTACTGCCTGGAGCGAGTACACTAGAACGCTTCATCGCCAAGCTGCGATACCGTGTGGAACAACGCCTGTGGCATCGGCTCGGACAGGGAATTTCCAAAGAGAGCCAACTCAAGTTAGAAGCTTTGTTGTCAGTTCCAGAAGGCAATCGGCGGTCTTGGTTTGACCAATTGCGGACAGGCCCGACAAACATTAGTGGGCCCTCGCTGGTGCGTGCTTTGGATCGACTCGAAATGATCAGAGGTCAAGGTATCACTTTTCCTCCAGCAGGTTCGATTCCTCCCAGCCGGATCGCGGTACTTTAGCGCGGTTTGCCTCTCGTGCCAAGGCGACTGCAATCAGCCGGTTAGCAAAACCCCGGCGCTTGGCGACTTTGGCAGCATTCATGCGGACACTCGAAGCTTCTGCCCAGGACGATGCTCTGGATATTCTGGTCGGTTTGCTGCACGAGATCTTCAGTAAGGCGGAAAAGGCTGACCAAAAAGCTCGCTTGCGCAGTCTTCGCGATCTGGATGCAGCAGCCACTACGCTGGCTGAAGTTTGCGCTTTGTTACTTGATCAATCGTTGAACGACAATGAGGTGCGGACTAAAATTTTTGCGCAATTTCCACGCGAGGGACTAGAACAAACGCTGCAAGACACCTATGCTTTGGTACGCCCGCCAGATAATGTGTTCTATCACGAGCTTCAAGAGCGCCACCGGCGCGTGCGCTTATTCCTTCCTAAGCTGCTTCAGCACATCCATTTTGTGGCTGCGCCCGCTGGCGAGAATACGGTTGCTGCGTTGACCTATCTCCGGCAGCATCACCATCGTCGCCAATTTGATGACACCGTGCCGCTGGATGTGGTCAACAAAGCTTGGCGGCGATACGTAATTCTAGACTCGGAAAAGAAAACCGTGGATCCACGCGCCTATACATTCTGTGTGCTGGATCAACTGCGCCTCGCGTTGAAGCGCCGTGATGTTTTTGTGACGCCAAGCTGGCGCTATGCCGATCCGCGTAGCGGGCTCCTTTCTGGAGCGGCATGGGAAACGGCTCGGCCAATGATTTGTCGCACATTGGGTCTTGATTCTGACCCCAAACCCGTTTTAGAGACACTAACGCGTGAACTGGATCAGACTTATCGCGCTGTACTCGCTCGGTTACCAAAGAATCCGGCGGTGCGCTTTGAGGGTATGCCTGGCAAAGAGGAATTGATTCTCAGTCCGCTCGATAAAATCGAGGAACCAGACTCACTGATTACATTGCGCAAGGCAGTGGCTGAACGGATGCCACGCGTTGACTTACCGGAAATCTTGCTAGAGATCGCCGCGCGTACTGGCTTTACTGTCGCCTTTACTCATGTCAGCGAACACTCCGCTCGCGCCGCGGGCTTGACCACCTCCCTGTGTGCAGTCTTGCTTTCGGAGGCGTGCAATACCGGCATGGAGCCGCTAGTCCGTGACGATGTTGCCGAGTTGCGGCGTGACCGACTGACTTGGGTCAGCCAGAACTATCTACGTGATGACACATTAGTTGCGTACCAATGCAAAACTTGTAGTGGCACAACATCGCTTGGCACTGGCTCAGGTATGGGGCGGCGGTGAAGTCGCCTCTGCGGATGGCATACGATTCGTGGTACCGGTCAAAACGGTTCATGCCGGATCGAATCCAAAATATTTCGGTGTTGGTCGTGGCGTGACCTATTACAACCTGGTGTCTGATCAGTTCACGGGCTTACATGCAATCACTGTACCGGGTACGCTGCGTGACAGCCTTGTCTTGCTATCGGTTGTACTTGAACAAGAAACGGAACTGCGCCCGACACAGATTATGACCGATACCGGCGCTTATTCAGATGTGATGTTTGGTACTCTTCAGATTATTAGGGTATCGTTTCAGTCCACGACTGGCTGACGTTGGAGGCACCCGCTTTTGGCGCATCAATGCCGATGCTGATTATGGTTCGTTCAATCACATTGCCCGTCAGAAGGTGAATCTGGCACTGATTGCCCAATATTGGGACGATTTGCTCCGTCTAGCGGGCTCTCTCAAACTCGGAAAAATCTCGCCTGCCAGCATCATACGCACTTTGCAAACTGGTGATCGCCCAACCAGACTGGCGCAGGCTTTGGCTGAATTCGGACGCATCGACAAGACGCTCCACATGCTTACTTACATCGACGATGAAGATAAGCGGCGCGACACGCTCATTCAACTCAATCGGGGAGAGAGTCGCCATAGCTTGGCGCGCGAAGTCTTTCATGGCAAACGCGGCGAGTTACACCAGCGCTATCGCGAAGGACAAGAGGATCAACTCGGTTCGCTAGGCTTGGTGACCAATGTGATCATCTTATGGAACACGATTTATATGGAGGCCATACTGCACCAACTTCGCAGAGAAGACCACGTAGTGCTGGATGCTGACGTGGCTCGACTATCGCCGTTAATTTATGGGCATATCCACATGTTGGGACGTTATTCTTTTGCAGTCCCAGAGGCGGTTTCTAGAGGCGAATTGAGGACGCTGCGCAATCCATTGGAGGAGCCTTAAGTGCATTTACCGTTCCACTGCTCCCCAAACCCCTCTTACAGCAGCGGTAGAGTTAAAATCGCTTGCCTTTGGGCGACCAGGTGCGATCTTGCATGAACAGCAGCAGCTTGCCAGAGTTGACACCTCAGTCAGAGCAGCGCTTGAAAGTGGAGTCAGAACGATTGACGAGTGTTTAAGCCTCAGTCAATTATTGAAGGAACAGCCCTTAGACTTGCAGCTCTGGTTACTCAAGTGGCTACAGCGCAACTTTCAGACCAGTACTCAAGCAATGACAGCTTGCGACGCAGCAAACAGTCAGCTTCAGCAATATTGCCAACCAGAGCTAGTTTGGAATGTTCTTTTACTAGAGCTAAGACATCAGCGTTGGGCACTCTCATTGCCACAGGTAGATCTGCCTGCTTCCCTACAAGGTGAAGGGGCACTGCGGCCTCAGACAGAGCAAGCAACTGTTGAAGTTGACGCACAGGCAGCAACAGCACAAGAGCTAGCGGGAGCTGGTACAGTCTCAGCAGCAGAGACTAGAGCCGCTGTTGTCACAGTGACAGCAGAAACCGTAGCAACAAAAGTCAGTAGGACCAGACCCAGAAGCTCAAAAAACGAAAGTGATTTAACCATCAAACAAATCAAACTTTTCGGCTAAAGGTGACTCAAATGTGAGACGGGCACAAAAATGGCAGCCCCATGCTAAGAGACTGCCGACTGTTGAATCAAGACAAGGCTTGTTTGCGGCTATTGACTAGTACTGATAGTGGTGCATAGAACGTTCGCCCCAAAACTGGATAAGGCACTCAAGCGCTGGCAAGAGGCCGCCGCCATGATCCTTTTCCAGGTTTAATTGGCAAAGAAGGCGTTCACAAACAGCGCGTTCGTCAGCCCCACAGTGAGTAATGTACCGAACGAGCGCTGCGACATAATCATTAAACGCTAACTGATAGCGCTCCAACCGTGACAACAGTGCAGCACGATACAGGTAAACATCAATAGTCGGTTGGATTGACAACAAACAACCTAAATCTGCCAGTGCACGCTCTGGGTTACGACGTTCCACAAGGATCGCCCGCGCTTTGTAAACTTCAGGATAAACAGGCTGGAAGGACAGCGCTTGTGCAAAATCGTTGAGTGCTTTGGCTGTGTAGGGTGAAGCCCAACACCCGTTTGCCATCCCTGCCCATGAGAGTCCCCGGTGATAGAAGACTTCTGCGCGTCCTGGATGGCAGCACGCCACCATATTCAAAACGAGTACAGCAGTTTCGTAGTCTGGAGCGCTAGAGCTTTCGTATGAAGGGTAGAGCAACTTCATCGCCCATCCGTAGTAAAGATCTGAACCGAGTTCACTAAGTCTTAAAAACACCTCGCGCCTCCTTCAAAGCGCTCTGGCTTTGTTCTAGTAGGAATGTACTAAGTCATGTTAGCAGAGCTTTTACAGAGCTTTCACCTCTTTTGACGCGAAAAGTTAAAACAACAAACTGAGGGCGATGCAAAAAGCTTGTCCCAGGGCGGGACCGCAGACATCAAGCCCACCAGCAAGGGCGATCGCAACAACAAGAATCCCCCTTTTTCCCTTGATAGCAACCATCTCTTTGGGCTGTCGCCCCTGACGCTCAGACTTTCAGTTGCGTTCAGGATTTCAACATGACCAGAGCAAAGCAAAACGAGACAGCAAAACTAAGGCAGTTCGGAGAATGCGATCAAGCGGCGCTGGAGGCCGCCCGGTCACTCATCTTTAACCCGTCGATGGGTAAAAGCCAAGAGGAAATTGAGACGGCCCAAACGCTGTATGCGATCTACAACTCACTGCAGTACGGTTACAAGCAACTGTTGACAGAGTTCGGCAACGAGAAACAGTACAGTGCGGTTAGAGATCAACTGCCCAATGAGCTGAAAAACGGCACAGAGGCCGATAAGCAACAACTCAAGGAGGCTCGCCGCAGACTTTTATACGAACCCGTCAAAATTGCTGTCGCTGAGTTCATGGAACAGACGCTCCAGAACGCTGGGTCTGAAGCGGAGTTTCTTCGCAACTTCAGTAGCACAAGTGAAGAAACCATGCAGGCACTCATTGAAGGATTGTTGTCACAGGCAGTCGAGCGCTACTGGCTTGAACTGACCCTGAACCCGCAGACTGAAAAACGCCAACCAGAGATGTCCAAAGTGAAAGTGCTAGAAGGCCGTGGGGTGGAAATCACCATCGCTGAGCAGAGCCGACAGATGAGAGCCTGCCTCTTGAGGATTAACGAGCAACAGCAGCGGCAACGGCTGCTGCATACACGCAAGTACGAACAGTCAGGTCACGCTGACACGGTTGCTGCTCGTGGAGGCTATGTCGCCAAACCAGGAGCATCAAACCACATTGTGACTCAAGGGACTCAAGGAACAACCCAGACGTATGCAGTTATCCAGCTGGACTTCAACAGAGGTGAATGGGAATGCCTCGGTCGTCAGTCCAATCAACAAGACGGCTTGCGCTACGCAGATACTCAGCGGAGAGCGGCAGCACAGTTTGTCTTACTGAGAACAGTAAGAGACCTGAGAGAGCGTTTTCCAAGCGGAGATTACGGCGAACTTGCTGACCTCACGGGGGACTGGCTCAAGACGCTACAGATTCCGCACATCGCCTCTTCGAGTGATGGCCCGATGTTAGTGCTCTATGCCGACTCTGACAAACTGAAAGAGTCTCCCGTGAGGCTAGCGCTAGAAGAGATGCTACAAAAGTATCGCGAGAAACATCGGGCAGCGGTCGAAGCGGCAAAGTAGACAGCAGACAACTGACAAAAACATTGCTCTCCAGTAACAACTGGGGAGTTTTTTACTATGAAGCAGCAGACCAACGCTCAACGCCGCTCAACCCTCACTTTGCTGCCACAAGAGGTTGCTTTCTCTCAAAACTCCATGTACACTCCACAGCCGCTTCTACAGCAACAAGCTAAACGATCGTTAGCGTTACAAGGGAAAGGTCTCACAATCAACGACGGCACTCAGGAACTTTGTCTCGTTGGTCCTCTAGAACCATCGGCACCGCGTACGTTAGACGACATACTGCTGACACACGGACTTGCTATAGCCGTCTTACACCAACGGCAGCACAAACCAGGCACGATCGATGCTGTCACGATGCGATCTGACAACAAGGTCGAAATGACATGGCAAAACGCCACCAGTGGCACCAGCACCACAACAGTGCCAATCGCAGACTTTTTGATGCCGTTTCGCCTTCGCAGATTGACACGCTCAACCTGTTATAAGTTAGCGGCGCTGCCAACAGAAAGCGCAAACGAGATACCCGCGATCGCGCACTGGCTATCGTTGACACCAGACAGCACAATAGATGCGGTTTACGAGAATAGATACAAACCAGCGCATCTCGTCGTCACTAAAGGTCTGATGTTCTATTGCACCTGTGCAGACTACGACGCGCAGCTAAAGGTTTTCTCCCAGCAGCCGCACCTCTGGGAAGTGTTGGAGCAACAGCCGATCTGCAAACACGTTCTCTGCAAGCAGCGCGGTTAACGACTGGCTCCACCACCCCTGAGACATTAAAAGCTTCGCAGCAGACTGCGATTCCACTTTCACCTAAACCACATGACTAAACAACGAAGTAAACCTCCAGAGGCAACAACCGCTGGTACCGTGACACCAAAAACAGCCGAACCAAAACTATCTCTCTTTGATGCCGAGTGGCTGATGACAAGACTTGAGGATGCCTTGGCTCAGGCATCTGACGGTGAACCAACAAACGAAGCGTTGGAGACCTTGGCCGATCAGTTTCTTGAGGCATCGAATGGGGCACTCGATGCTATTGAGCGCTATTGCTACCTGATCCATCATCGTGGTAAACGAGCCAAGCAACGGGAAGCCACAGCTAAGGCTTGGCGTGAGGATGTAACGGCACTGTTTGATCTAGCCAAACAGGACACAAACCTGGTCAAGCGTTTAAAGCAGCGCTTGCTGGACTTCATGGATCGCCGAGCGGTCACACGACTGGAAACAACGCATTTCAAGCTCAGCGCCAAGGGTAATGGCGGCTTAAAACCGCTAATCCTTGATGAAACCTATTCAGCCGTTACAGCCGCTGCATTCTATCCAAACCTGGTCAGGCTGGAGTTTGATCAAGATGCAGTCAGAGCTTTTCTAGAGGCTGGCGGTGAGTTGCCTTTTGCTCAATTAGTTGAACGCGGCAGGAGCCTTGTAATCAAGCCGTAAGTCAAGGCAGCACTGCGCTACTCGGTGTCAATGTTGCGGCAGACACCGAGCCACTTGAGGACAAGCTTGTCCTGTTTTGTCCTCAAAAGTCCCAAAGTGCCCTAGTTTGTCCTGAAAGTCCCTAAAGTGCCCTAAATTGTCCTCAAAGTCCCTAAATTATCCTAAATTATCCTGTTTTGTCCTGAAAGCGTTTCCAAGTGCAGGGCATCAGCTCAATGAAAACAGCGATCAACCTTCCTACCACTTAAGCCTGCCAACCTTCAGGCACTGCAAGAGTGTACTCAAACCCCCTTATCCCTTCAAAAAGATGGCTAGAACAACAAAACAAGCACAAGACCCAGCTAAAGCAGCGACGGCGACAGCAGCAACGAACAAAACAACCAAGCTACCAGTAGTCACTTTTACCTGTAGCAAGTTGAGCATCCTCTCATTGTTAACACGACCATATGACCGTGCGGGCGGGTATCAGATGTCAAGCATACGTTCGTGTCGCGTCAGTGACGTGGGCAAGTGAGTGAGCATGACAAGCCTCTTGGCTAGCTGATGAGATTGCAAGTGATTGAACGCTAAAAACTAACACGTCAAAGTCGTGCTGAGTGCTGGAAGCAATCGCACGACAAATAAGATCACAACGATAACCAGGAGCGGGACGGCAACCAGGATCGCAACGACAACCAGGATCGCAACGACAACTAGGATCGCTGGGATTGAACGACCGCTTTATCCAGAACACTCGAGGTGCCAGAACGCGAAACCGCCGACTGTTTGCGATAACTCTGTGTCTGAATCTCAACAATCAAAGCATGATGCACCAAACGGTCAACCGCGGCGACCGTCATCATCGAATCAGCGAAGATGGCATCCCACTGGCTGAAGGGTTGATTTGCCGTAATCAGTAAGCTTTTGCGTTCGTAACGATGAGCAATCAGTTCAAACAGCACCGAGGTTTCTGCCTCGGACTTTTTGACATAACCCAAATCATCAAGCACGAGTAGGTCAAAGCGATCCAGTTTTTTGAGCAATGGTTGCAGTTGCAATTGCAGCTTGGCTTGCTGTAGCTGTTGCACCAGTGCCAGTGCAGAATAGAATTTGACCCGCTTGCCAAACTCAATCATGCGACGTGAGACCGCCGCCGCCAAATGAGACTTTCCCACGCCCGAAGCGCCGAACAATAACAGGTTTTCGGCTCGTCCTAGCCAAGTCGGATCATCCACCAGTTGCATCAAGGGTGCGGGGTTGAAGTTGGGGCAATGGGAAAAGTCAAAGTTGGAAACCGTTTTGCCGCTTGGCAGTTGCGCTTCGTTTAAGGTTCTTTGCAGGCGGACACTCCAGCGTCGTTGAGCCTCCAATTCGCAGAGAGCCAGCAAGAACTGAGCGTAAGACCAACCTTCCTGCATCGCTTGAGCTTCGAGCGTTTCCCAATGAGTGAGCATGTGGGACAGGTGCAACCGTTTGAGGTGGAGGCTGAGGCTCTGATACGGGCTGGTCATGGGTTGTACCTTGCAGGAGTTGGTCATAAGTCGCCAGGGGTGTTGGGTGATGGTGAGACTGGGCACATTCAGGTTGCTCAGTAATTGAAACTGCTGCCGGAGCCCTGCGAGCGTTAAGGTTGCAGGGCTCAGTTGCGCTTGAAGATAGTCTGCCACTACTGTTTCGTTGTCTTGGGTCGCCGCAATGTACAACGCTTCCACCAGGAGGACAGCGGCACTGTCGAGGTCAAATTGCGCTTTCAGTTGCTGCCAAAGGTCACGCCAGGTGTCATTGGGCAAGAGCTCTTGTTGCCAAGTACAGTACAAAAAGGCTCTGGGCTTGCGCCGCAGTCCCTCTGCAACATGACGGTAATTGATGCTCCGGGTGCGGCGTTTCGTTTGATCTGTGACACGGATGCGCGGCAGTGCCACCACCAACTGGCGATTGAGATAGCCCAGAAGCCGGTCATGATACAAATGCCATTCGAGTTGGCGTCCAATCAGGCGGGCTGGAACCGTGTACAACACGCAGCGCACATCAACTGTGCTGCGACAACTGACCGTTGCGGTGAGCACTTCATAGTCTGGAACACGATAGGTCGGGAGGGGTTGGAGACACTGTTTCTCTTCCTCAATCTTGGCAGCGTGCAGATCGTTCAATTTGGCAATCGCCCGATTGATGACATCCTGGTACGCAGCAATGCTGTCAAAGTCACAGCTTCCACGCAGTAGGAGAGCCTGCTTAATCCGATTCTTCAAATGTCCGTGGGGTGACTCAATGGCCCATTTTCATGGGCGATGCCTGTGTTGTTGCGGGTCGGCTGCAGTCGGTAATGATGGCACAGGTCATCATACAACCGAGTCAATGGCTTGTTTCGCGCCCCACCCATGTGACGATAGGCGGCACTCAAACTATCGATCCGATGTTGCTTCGGGACACCGCCACAGGCAAACAGGGCATTCTGCAACCCTTCTGATAAGGCAATGAAGCTTTCACCCCCCTGAATAATTTGAGCGTACTGCCACCCGCTGTAAGCCAGTCGATAGTGGTACAGCAAGTGCTCAAAGGGCTTGCCTGCAATGGTGATCTCGAGACCTTTGAGTTCAGTGAAGTCGGACAAGCCCATCATGCCGGGTTCATGCCGGAGCTCAAACATGACCTCTTTGGCATTGCCATGCAAGGCTTTCCAGGCTGCCACCCGCCGTTGCAGCGTGCGTAGAACTTGCGGGTACTTGCCCGGATAATGCTCTTGTAGCCACTCAAACAAGGTCATGGGCTGCAGAGCAGGGGTGGCTCTGAGCATCGGTTCCAACTCGGACTCCCACACACTAGCCAGTGGATCAGGACTACTTCTCCAATCTCGGACTCGCCCTCGATTGGGTTGGTGGTTGCCCGCTTCGATGCGTTGCCCACTGCGGGCGGAAAAGCCAGCCAAGTTTGCGGCTTCAACTTGCGTCAAGCCCATCTCTCGTGCGTTCATATACACTCGAATTTGATAAGTTTCAATCTTTCTCGACACGCTCATCCACTCCCGGTCCAATCGGAATGGGTTCAGCGTGTCTTTTTCTTTGTCGCTAGACAATGAATGCGATCCGAAGGCTACGATCTAACCGACTCGGTCGCTGTCATCGCCTGACTTCCTCATTGTCATCTAACACAAGACAACGAAACAGTAGTGGCAGACTATCTTCAAGCGCAACTGAGCCCTGCAACCTTAACGCTCGCAGGGCTCCGGCAGCAGTTTCAATTACTGAGCAACCTGAATGTGCCCAGTCTCACCATCACCCAACACCCCCTGGCGACTTATGACCAACTCCTGCAAGGTACAACCCATGACCAGCCCGTATCAGAGCCTCAGCCTCCACCTCAAACGGTTGCACCTGTCCCACATGCTCACTCATTGGGAAACGCTCGAAGCTCAAGCGATGCAGGAAGGTTGGTCTTACGCTCAGTTCTTGCTGGCTCTCTGCGAATTGGAGGCTCAACGACGCTGGAGTGTCCGCCTGCAAAGAACCTTAAACGAAGCGCAACTGCCAAGCGGCAAAACGGTTTCCAACTTTGACTTTTCCCATTGCCCCAACTTCAACCCCGCACCCTTGATGCAACTGGTGGATGATCCGACTTGGCTAGGACGAGCCGAAAACCTGTTATTGTTCGGCGCTTCGGGCGTGGGAAAGTCTCATTTGGCGGCGGCGGTCTCACGTCGCATGATTGAGTTTGGCAAGCGGGTCAAATTCTATTCTGCACTGGCACTGGTGCAACAGCTACAGCAAGCCAAGCTGCAATTGCAACTGCAACCATTGCTCAAAAAACTGGACCGCTTTGACCTACTCGTGCTTGATGATTTGGGTTATGTCAAAAAGTCCGAGGCAGAAACCTCGGTGCTGTTTGAACTGATTGCTCATCGTTACGAACGCAAAAGCTTACTGATTACGGCAAATCAACCCTTCAGCCAGTGGGATGCCATCTTCGCTGATTCGATGATGACGGTCGCCGCGGTTGACCGTTTGGTGCATCATGCTTTGATTGTTGAGATTCAGACACAGAGTTATCGCAAACAGTCGGCGGTTTCGCGTTCTGGCACCTCGAGTGTTCTGGATAAAGCGGTCGTTCAATCCCAGCGATCCTAGTTGTCGTTGCGATCCTGGTTGTCGTTGCGATCCTGGTTGCCGTCCCGCTCCTGGTTATCGTTGTGATCTTATTTGTCGTGCGATTGCTTCCAGCACTCAGCACGACTTTGACGTGTTAGTTTTTAGCGTTCAATCACTTGCAATCTCATCAGCTAGCCAAGAGGCTTGTCATGCTCACTCACTTGCCCACGTCACTGACGCGACACGAACGTATGCTTGACATCTGATACCGTGCTTTGAACCGGTGCCGCAGAATCACCAACGTATTATCAATGCCCTCATGGATGTCCACCGCCTTAAACTCCGCTTCATCCAGCCGCGAGAAGTTGCGTAACGACAGCACAATTTCGCGAATGCGTTCCGTCCCCACCTTCATTGATTGCAACATCTTGACCAGATCTGTCAGCAGGAACGCCAAATCAGCGTTCGCCACTGCTTCCTGCAGTTCCTGCGGTGGCTGAGGGTAAGTGCTCTGATAGCGTTGCAGCAGACCGACCAACTCCTGTGTGTACTCTTCGACATGGTTCAAATTGCCATGAATGAAGTTAACTGGATTATTGATTTCATGGGCGACCCCAGCCACCATTTGACCGAGTGCCGACATCTTCTCGCTTTGCACCATCTGCGTCTGCGTCTGGTGCAACTCTGCGAGCGTATTTTGGAGTTGGCGATTGTTTTGGCTCAGTTCATGAGTACGTGCTTCCACCCGGTGTTCTAACTCGGCGTTGGTTTCCTCGAGGGCAGTGAACGAATCGCGCAGTTGTCCGGCCATGGCGTTAAACGAGGTGGACAGACTACTGAGTTCTTGAATCCCGTTGGCTTCGACTCGTTGCTCAAGGTGACCAGCCGCGATCGCGCGACTTGCAGCACTGAGGCGGAGGATGGGGCGCGTAATCCAACGCGAGGTGTAGAAGCCGAGCAGGGTGGCACCCGCCAGGGCGGCCAAACACAGGAGCAGGGTGGTACGCGTGTTGGCGTTGATTTGAGCCATGAAAGCGCTTTCGGGGACGCTGACGACCACCAACCAATCTAAGCCATACTGGTCGCGCCAGGGAGCGACCCGCACGTGATGGCGTTCGCCCTGCAAGTCAAGCTGCAATTTTGCATTCGTGAGGGTGCCGAACCCATTGAAGCGTTGCTGGAGTTGTTTGGCGATCGCTTGGATGGTGGGGTCAGTGCTGTCGCTCGCCTGCAAGCGTTGAATTTCGTCTTTAACCACCTTGAAGGGTTGCGCTTTGCCAGAATTGGCAATTAACAGGCCATTCCGCTCGACAATGAACATCTGCCCAGTGCGGCTGACCGCTAAACTGCGTAGATAATCACTCAACTTTAAGAGATGGATATCGGCACCAAACACACCCAATAAGCGCTTCTGAGCATCATAGATGGGACGACCCGCAGAAGCAGCGATGTAGGGACCATTGGGGGAATTCCAGGTATAGACTCGTGACCAGGTAGACTTGCCCGCTTTAAGCGGTTCGGTGTACCAACTTTCGGTGAAATTATTGTAATCGTAACGGCTGACGACACGGGTACGATTGCCCTGGTTATCGGTAGCGTGGGTGTCGGCGTTCTTGGGCAGCTTCGCGCCCCAGTCATCGATGGTCAGCGTTTTGCCATCATAACGGATTGCCCCTACGCCTTCTCCAGTCGTGAGTCCGTAGCCAATGAAGGTCAGGTCATACGTCTGCATTTGCTTCCAGAAAGCTTTGCCGGCCGTTTGACGATCCCGCACATCCAGCAAACCCAGCTCAATAGCATCAGCATTGGTTTGCACTAACTTCTGAGGGAGGGAGAGATAAGCAGCCAAATGCTGGTCAACTAAAGCGCTATCGCGGTTGATCAACTGGTCTGCCAGGTCGTTGACAGCTTTTTGCCCGTTCTGGAAGGATAGATAGCCCACCAAACTGACGGCTCCAAAGATTTGCACAAGAAAGGGCACAACCAGAACGAGCTGCAGCGGCAAGCCCTTCGTTCTGGTGGCTGGGAGGCGTTTGATCATTGAAAATGCAGTGGCGAGATCAGATTCCCCTCTAGAGTACCCAGACGGGTGGGTGCTGTCTCTGTTGGTTCTCAGGTGCCGATTGATCAGCAGGGCTAACGATGAGCTGGTGCTGCCGGTGCTGAACCAGCCGCTAACTGGCACAATCCTTGAAAGCTCTACACAGTAGCACTTTCCCTTCTCCCCCTCCTTGCCCCGTTGCGAAGTCTGCAACCAACCTGCAATCATCCATGTCAGCCAGGCTTAACTGCAACTGAAGGTAGGCAACAAAACGTTCGTTTTCTTGCCGACCCTGAAAGCCTCTCTGGAAGACTGAGACTCCCCTGTTTTGATGGCAAGAAAATCGTCTATCTTTCAAAGTCAACGAACCTAGAAGCGCCACGAGTTTCTTGACGTTTCCTGCACTGCGTTGCTGCTCCCTCCTGACCAGCAATGGGTGCAGCCTCTTTGCCATTAATCCTGGTTGGAGCCGATGATTGCAGGTTCGCTGCACCTTAAGCTCGGCTCAGTGGCAACTAATGCTGGTTGGCACGAAATTAGCGTTGCAGTTAAGCCTGGCTGAGCCATGTCTTGATTGCAGGTTTGAGCGCTTAGTCTTGCCGGTCGCTCCAGCTAGTTGCCCCTCATGGCAGCTTCGCTTCAAGCACCCCTCATCAGTAGATGCGCCCACGCAGCCAGAGCCATGGTTGACTTGGAGCTGCCCCCTTATACCAATTCTCTAAAGACCAGCTACAGATAGTGCCTCTAAAATAGAGTGCCATCCGACAAGGGAAGCAATGACTTCCTTAGTCATCACTTCTAACCTCGCTCGCATCAACAACCGCAACGCATCGAGGTTCTTCGGCAACTGCCAGCGCAACCCTAATTTGAAATGCTGCCACACACGCTCAATGGGATTCGTTTCTGGTGAGTGGGACGGTTGAAACAGCAAGATGATATTGGGCGGAATCTGCAAGCGTTTGGCGCGGTGTGCCCCCGCTTGATCGACTTGCATGATCACAATGCTGTCCTTGTAGCGCTCACTCACTAAGTTCAAGAACACTTGGAAGCAATCGCTGTTGAGATGAGTGAACTCATAGAAGAAGTGCTCGCCCGTGCTCGGTTCCACCACCCCATACAGATAGGTGGCCTTGAACTGCCACTGCACCTTACCTTTGGGCTTGATGCCTTTGGCCGTGATCTTGCGCCCACTGATAGTTTTGAGCCCAAGGCGCGTCTCATCCTGGCAGAAGAAGCGTACTTGTCCGCTCAGTCCCAGCACGGCTACGGCATACCAAGCCAGCATCGCCAGGTTCTCAGCGAGTTTTTTTATATGCCTCTACTTTGACCGCTGTGGTCTCTGTACTCACGGGTCTAGCAACTTTAGGCGCGGCTTTGAGGCGGTAATGCACCAACTGATGCACCGTTTTATAAGGGGCAGTGATGCCGAGTTGCGTCTCTAGCCACTGGCAAATCTCGCCGTAGCTGTTGAAGCCCTCATTTTGGTGCAACCGTTGGTTGAGCGCCGCCTGTGCCCACTGGGGAATGCTCTGCCGTCGCCCCGTACGGGGCGTATGGGTGAGCATGGCTGTCAGACCGCCGGTGCGATAGAGGCGGAGCCACTCCTGTACAGTGACGCGATGCCGACCGAGCAGGGTCGCCGCAGACTGCACCGTGGTGGCTTGACCAGTTTTAAGCAGATAAAGCAGTTGAATACGTTCTTTGTCAGAAGCGGTCTTTTGGCTTCTGAGCCGTTGTTTTAGGTCTGCTTCCGTTTCGGTGATATCGAGTTTGTAAACGCCTGCCATAAATGCTGCTTGAACCCAATAGCTACTTTATAGCATCTGTAGCCCTATCTTGAGGAATTGGTATTACCTGTCCTTACGATGGATGTTGACACTAAAACAGCTTGTTACCGTTGACGCTGTGTTTTGCAAGGAATAAGGATGTCAAACTCCTGGCTCATCATCGGTGGCATCACTACTCTGGTTGCCTTTGGCAGTTTCTTTTTTAGACTGCGTGATCTTCCCTGGGCAGCCAAGCTCGATCGTCCCAAGTGGTTATTCTTTGAACCTGCCATTCCGTTGATATGGATGGTTGCATTCTTTTGTGGTGCTTGGTCGGCGGAGTTGGCTTGGCAGAATGAACCAGGCAGCCTCAAAACCTGGATCTTTATGGGACTTTACCTGTTGGTGGAAGTGGTGACAGTGGCCTATATTCCCGTCACATTGAGATCGCGGAGTTTGGCGATCGGGACGTTTTTGGGTGGACTGGGCGTTGTTTTGGGCACTGTGCTGCTGGTGATGGTCGGGCAAGCATCCCTTGAAGCTGCCCTGTTCTTACTGCCCTATCTGCTCTGGAGTCCGGTGGGCACCTATACGACGCGCCGTATGATTGACCTGAACCCAGAAGCAGTGTGATGAACCCACAGGCATGGTCACTTTGATCCATCGCAGAAGACCTTTAACCCCTTCTCTCAGAGCATCACATGGGTGCCCTCTGGTCTGTCATCCATCACGACAAGGCATCATTACTTGTGTAGCACTAGCCGCCTTAATCTAGGAGTGCTAGGGGTTTGAGTCGTAACGGCTGTTGTTGGCGAATGTATGACAACCGCTCTTACAAGAAGAATACAAGGATTGGCAAGCAACGAAAAATCGGATCTTTGCAGTGTTTGTCACATCCTTGTAGTTCTACTCGTAGAACATGCGCCAACAGCAGCCGTTGCTCCAACGAAGCCAGGTTAGAAAACTCAAAACTTCATCATGACAATCGCTCTATCACCGGAAAAAGCAGGTTGTGCCGCTCCAGAGGCTGGTCACGCGATCGGTTGGTTTGCTCCCACTCAGCAAGCCGCCAAGACTACCAGCAGAAAATTCGGTTCCTAGAGAACTCTGGCTGACTTTTACGGTGTAAGCCTTATTAAGCTGAGTTCGAGTGGAGCCAGTACTAACGCCGTTGCTAGTCGTCAATTTGTTGGCTCCTTGACTCCGACCATCGACTTTCCATCCCGCGAAGCGACCTTGATTAAACTGTAGGGACAAGCCATCCGACCACCTGGCAAAGTCAAGCGGACCCGCACCACACTTCCGATTCACGCCGCGATTACGCGGCTTTCCCTGTAAGTTCGTCAGCACTGAAACCACATTGGCTTCACTAGTGCCGAAAGCGATCGCCCGAGTCGCTCCCGTAGACGCATTCACGACTCGTAAGCCCTGTGAGTCGAGTGCTAACACTGCCGCACTTGGCTTTGCTTGCGCGAGCGGTTGTAGGGCGATCGTCATTGCGGGCGCCATGTCTGCTGAATGCCTTGCGGTAAGGGCATGAGCATCTTTTGCAGAAACATGCTCTAAATAAAGTAGCGATCCCCCCGAAACGCACAGTGAAAGCAAGAGGGCGCTGGTCAGTTTCATCGCTCGTTTTCCGTTCGTGAAGGTGCAGAAAGGGGGTGAGACTTAATCTTACTAGCCATTTGCCCGTAGCCTTCGGACTCCCCACACTCAGCAATGACACGATCTCAGCACCCCCTTGCCGGACATTTGGCGCTACAACTGCGATCGCAACCACTATGCAGACTATTTCTACGACACCAGCGACGGTAGGAATGGGGCTTTCAGTTGTTGGAACCACAGCAAAAGAGGCTGTGTACTACTGCTTTTTGTTTAGGACACTGGCTAAAAGTAGTCCAAACTGTGACCAAGCAAGGGTTTCAGCCGTGCAGCTTAAATCACCTCTTGCCTGAAAACCCTATAGGTAAAGAGTTACAGCCTTATCTTGCACTTTTTGGGTCGACTGTCGGCTCTATCCCAGATCCGCTTACTTGCTGCGCAGCATCGTCTTAGGCTTCAGCGCGCACTTTTGCCTTCATCTTTGCTAATGCCGATCACAAGCGTACTTCTCACACAACCCAGAGTCGGTTTCCCGCTCTGCTTGAGGTTCACCAAGAGCAAGGTCAGAACCGTGTAGGGTAGTCTAGCTCCCTAAACCAAGCAAGGGTTGCTTCCTCGATCATAGGTTCTGACATACTGCTCCGGCTTTGGTGCTCCAGTCTCTTTTCACTGCTAAAGCTCAACCGGCAGTGGGAACCGGTCGTGTATTGACTGGTCTAGTGGCTGGGGCAGAAGGTTGTTGCCTGGGCAGAGCCGGAGCATTGAGCTGGCGAGAAAGGTTGAGTAGGTTGGTGCAAAAGTCTTGAACATTTTCAGCTTTTTTGTAGAACAGGATGAGCGGGGACCCAGGAGTATGCACGACCATCCAGTTCTGCTTGAGCACGAAGAAGAGCACAAGAAACACGAGGCCAATCCCCCCAAGCAGCAGAGTAGAAAAACCAAGCCCGAGTAGCCACCAGAGCCGTCCTTCTACCACTTCAACCGAGTCAATGCTCTGGATCCGAGTCTGCGTTTCCTTCTTTTCTAAGCCGTGGGCGGTTTTCGTGCTGGTCTGGAGCGTATCACCGACGATTCTCATCGTTGCTTTGCCACCAGCTGGCATCACAACACTGCCCCACACTTGGCCCGGTCGACCGTGAATTTCGAGCCTTGCTTGACCAGGACGACTGAGTTGGCTATTGGCTATGATTGCATTCCTTGGGTAGATGTCTGGGAGCGATGCTTGACGGACTGAGACGCATCCTGCTCCTAGACTGCCTCTGTTTGCTGCAGAAGTAACAAAGGTCGTACAGGTAAGATCAACATTTGGTAATCTGAGGTCTCAGCCAAAGGTCCGTGACCAGCGTTGGCTCAGTGATGCTCGTCCACGGACTGAAGGCGCACTCTAAAGCAATGAGTACTGGCCCAGTGATCAGCAACCTGATCAACTTATGGTGCAGAGGGCAAGAAAGAACCCGATCGCTCAGACCAGGTTGATTCCGTCTCTGTTAGTTCTCAGGTGCCCATTGATAAACGTGCCTAATGATCAGCTTGTGCTCCTAGTGCTGGACTCGTCGTCAACTGGCACAATTGCTCAAAGCCTTACACAGCAGCAGTTTCCCTTTTCTCGCTCCTTGCCCGTCTGCGGTCTGTGCAACTCACCCACCACATGAGCCCTGTTTGGAGTCGAACGGTGAAACCCCTTCTATGTAAAGCTCTTATACCCATATGATCAAGCTTTACACTGATTGCGGCACGCTACCTTCCACAAGGGAGCGGTTAAATTTGAGCCTTGCTTCCGCCATCTCTACGACAAGGCGGCATAGACCTGAAAAAAGTGTCTCGTCGCTGCTTAAGCAGCGACGAGATTAGCTGGGTGAAAACCCTAGCGCTGCTTGAGAGCGGTCTTTAGAACTGAAGCGGGGTGCCGCCAAGGCCCTGGAACTTAAACATCCCTACGGCTTCCCGGTAAGTGCGTCGAGTCTCTCGCAGCATACTGATGGCTAGCTTTTCACCCAGCAGGTTGCCGCCCGTCTCGATGCCGACACCAGGGCGATTTGGACCCGCGTTGGAACCGGAGGCAGTACCATCGGAGCGCCAGTGCACACCAGCCCCATCGCGGAACAGGGTCACGTTGGCAATGAGCTTGTTCAACTCACCATGGATGGTTAAAGGTGCGCCGGTGTAATCGCCTAACTCTTGTCCACCATTGCTAGGCACCTTCGGATTAGGGAAGGGTCCATCGGCAAAGTAGGCTTTAGCCACGGTAGCCACCGCCGCCGCGAATGTCGAGTGACCACCGGGATAGGCTGGGTGAGTCGGAGAACCTTCGGGGAAGCCCATCGGCAGTAACCAGGTGCCGTTGCGATCGCCCCGCTGATCAGCAAGATTCTGCTGACGGTTGTGCTCAAAGATGCGGTTCAAGACCTGGGTACTGCGCCAGACAGCTGCTCCGGCACCAAAGAAGTCATTGAACTTTTCATTGTCGAGGGGATTGTCGGGTGCGTTACCCAGCACGCCGCGCCGGAACAGCTCTAGCCGCTGCGCATACACCTCAGGTCGCAAGCGACGGTGGACGCACCACTTCTGGAACCAAGCGTGCTTGAGGGCATAGACCCCAGCCAGTCCGCTCTGAATCGTGATGTCTGGCGCACCGAGGCTACCAAAGGGATCCGCAGTGGTGATTTCACCATTGCGGCGATAAGGGTTTGCCTCAGACAGTCTGGCTTGCTTGCCCAGCAAAATGAGCGTCGCCCACAGCCCTGCCTGATGAGGCAGATCCACATGCGCCCACTGCCCACCATCCCGCAGCGTCACGATGTAGCGGGTGCCCTCAAGGATGTCAGTACCCGTTGGATTAATGTCTCCGTTGTTGATCTGCTTCCAGGTGTCCAAGTCTGTCATGTAATCCAAGCCCGGGCGAGGATAGCGCTGCAACTGACGGATCGGTTGGTTACCAAACACAAAGTCTTGCAGCAAGAACTGGGAGACATGGGGTCCGACATCGCAACCCACGTAGGGACCGCGAAAGATGGTTTGGGGGGTGCAGGCAAACCCAAATTCTTGCTCAAACCCAATGTTGTTTAGGTCCTCGCAGGCGGCTTTGATCAGTCCGCTGTTGGCGTACTGGTCGAAGCGGATATCGCGGCAGAGCGCCATCCAGTAACGCTCTACCATGTCCACTGCTGTATTCCGGCTGTCGAACGTGGGAGCCGCCGCGATCCGAGTGCCATGGGAGTCATTCCCGATCGACTGGAAGGAGTAGGCATTGAGCGGATTGACCAGTAAGCGATCGCCGCCACCTAACTGCACTTGCTCAAAGGCTTGCTGAGTGCCCGCCTGAATGGCATCGAGCAGTGATTCAAAGGAGAAAGCGTTTACCAGACCATCAGCATTATGGGACAGGGCTTTGGTGAAGGAGGCAAACCCTGGAAAACCAATTTGCTGAAACCGCTGTTCATCATGATTGGTTTCCGGCGGGCAGCGGTCAAAGGCATCAAAGGCATCATCTCGCTGCTGGTCACGCACTGTACTAGCGTCTGTACGACGGCTTTCAAAGTCTTGCTGGTGCAAATTTTTCTGACAGTCAGTCATGAAGACGTTCCTCAAAGAAGGGGCTTGTTGATCGTCATGGAAGGGCAAACAGGTTTTAGGCGCTGGAGACGCCAGAGAAAGCGCTAAAGGCGGCTTTTCAAGGGGGCATTGCAGCCAGAGAAAGTCAAAGATCTTCCTAAAATTCATAAAACAAAGGGAGATGACGACAGAACGTCTCAAACGTCGGTCCTTCAGTTCAGGCAGTCATCTCAATGCGGTAAAGGAAACCTTGTCTGTTTTGGCAAGAGAGCGAAGGTAGCAAGGCTCTTCACTTTTGCTTCGACACAGCTAATCTAAGCGCACCGACAGGCAAGACGCAGTACCCACGAGGGTACTCTTCAATGAAGGCAGGGGGGAAGGTAAGCCGGTCGTTGTAGCGGACTGCCAGACTAAGCGCTCCAACCTGCAAGCAAGACATGGCTCAGCCAGGATTGATTGCAACTGTACTTTCATGCCAACCAGCCTTCGTTGCCACTGAGCCGAGCTTAAGGTGCAATGAAGGCTGGTTGGAGTGTTTTGATCATTGCAGTTAATGCTGGTTTGAAACTGTCTTGCTTGCAGGTGACGGTTGATGCTTGCAGATCGTGACACCTAGGCAGGGTTGCTATGAGCTGGTAGCAAGAACACTTGTCGGTTCCGTTTTTGGGGCATGAATATAGCGGTAGTAAGTTGGACGGCTGATGCCCAGGTGTTTACAAATGGATGATACCGATCGCTTGGGGTCGGCAGCCAGCGATCGCCCCATGTCAATTTGCTGTGGCGTTAACTTCTGCTGTCGCCCCCCTTTGCGCCCCCGTGCTCTTGCCGCCTGTAAGCCAGCCTGTGTCCGCTCCCGAATCAAGTTGCGCTCAAACTCTGCTAACGCCCCGAACATGTGAAAGATTAACTTGCCCCCACTGCTGGTTGTATCAATACTTTCCTGCAGCGAGCGAAATCCAATAGCACGCTGCTCCAAGCCCTCGACTAGAGCCATCAAGTCTTTGAGCGAGCGCCCTAAGCGATCAAGCCGCCAGACAACGAGCGTGTCCCCTTTCCTGGCAAACTCAAAGGCTTCCTTCAAACCAGGGCGGTCGGCTTTGGCACCACTCATCTTGTCAGCGAAGATTTTTTCGCACCCTGCAGCTTGCAGCGCATCATGTTGCAACGCCAGGTTTTGGTCGTCGGTCGAGACCCGTTCGTACCCAATGAGCATAGGAAGAGTTCTAATGTACTGTTATTGTCTCAGAACTCATCAAAACTGCACTATTTTGATACATAGATTCATTGACAAATTGATTTACACTCTGAGCACCCTAAAAGCGAGCTTTTGTATCGTTTTGGGAAAGAGGCGAAAAGTGTCAATCAAACGGTCGGATACCGTTGGCGAACCCTGACTAGGATCACATCGGCTATTCTGAAGAGCGATTCCCTTAGTCTTGCGAGGTGAGTTGCCATGTCCCTTGCGTTTGAACCAATTCCTTTAGTGCCTCGAGAAACAGCGCGGGTCGCGCAAGCCGCTTTTCCAAAAGGCAATCCTTACTTAACGTTGAGAGATGAACTCGGACCGATTTTTGCTGATGCAGACTTTGCCAATCTCTTTTCCACGACAGGGCAACCCGCTATTCCACCTTGGCGCTTGGCCCTGATCACCCTCATGCAATTCCGCGAAAATCTGTCTGACCGGCAAGCCGCTGATGCTGTGCGTTCTCGGATTGACTGGAAATATTTATTAGGCTTGGAATTAACGGATGCGGGGTTCGATTTTAGTGTTTTGAGTGAGTTTCGCCAACGCTTGCTGGAGGGGCAGGCAGAGCACTTATTACTGGACCGGTTATTGGAACACTGCCGTGCTGTCGGCATTGTCAAAGCCCGAGGGAAACAGCGTACCGATTCCACCCGGGTCTTAGCCTCCATTCGAGTGTTGAACCGCTTAGAGCTTGTTGCAGAAACATTTCGAGCCGTGCTGAATGAACTGGCCACACTCGTACCTGAATGGACAAAAGAGGTGGCTCTAGAAGCTTGGTACAAACGCTATGGTAGCCGTATCGAAGATACTCGCTTACCTGAAAGCACTGTCGAGCGAGACGCTTATGCCCAAACAGTCGGAGACGATATTTATTATCTTTTGGAGTGCCTGCAGGAGTCCCAGCTTCCCATCAAATGGCAACAGCTCTCTAGCATCATGGCCTTGCAATTAGCCTGGCAGAGACACTATGAAGTCATCAAAGATGCCAGTGGCTTTAAGCAGGTGCGCTTTAAGCCCAAGCGAGCCTTAGCGAAGGCAAGCGAGGGTATGGAATCGCCCTACGACATCGAAGCACGCTATCGCAGCCGCTATGAAGTGAGCTGGACCGGGTACATGGTGCATTTAAGTGAAACGTGTGATGATGACGCCTGCCATGTGATCACTCAGGTGATGACGACACCTGCAACCGTACATGAAGTGCATTGTACGCAAGCGATTCACCAAGCCTTGATCGACAAGGGCTTGGCACCAGGTGAGCATTTTGTCGATTCGGCTTATGTCGATGCCCATCTACTGGTGGCAGCTCAAGCACAAGGTATCACCCTGGTTGGACCTACCCGTCCTAACGTGACCTGGCAAACTCAAACCGAAGCAGCCTTCGACTTCACTCAATTCACCATCGATTGGGAGCACCAAAAGGTGGTTTGTCCCCAGGGGAAACAGTCGCTTTCCTGGTCGCCGTTGATGGATCGCCACAACCGTCCTGTTTTCAAAGTCAATTTTTCCAGGTCAGACTGTACAGCTTGTCCGGTGCGTTCTCGCTGTACCCGCGCTAAACTTCCAACGGCACGAAGGTTGCTGCTCATGCCACAGCACCAGTCTGAGGCACTCAAGCACGCCCGAGCGATGCATGCTAGTGCTGAGGGGCAGCAACGCTACAAGCGACGGGCAGGGATTGAAGGCACGTTGTCCCAAGGAGTGCGCGCGTTTGGTCTCCGCCAAAGCCGGTATCGAGGCTTGGCAAAGACGCATTTGCAAAATATCGCTACCGCAGCTGCCATGAACTTTGATCGTCTCGTCAATTGGCTGACTGGTGTGCCGAGAGCCAAAACTCGGGTTTCTCGCTTCGCGGCTCTAGCCGCAGGCTGAAGCTGTAAACTTCTGGCTTCTTTGGCTCTGAAGCTTCTGCGTTATTGTGCACCCAGTGCTGCTGCTGTCAGGTAGCGAAAGACGGTTCGCTCGCTGGTGCCTAATGACTGGGCGATTTCTGGCACCGTCAACCCGCGATCGCGCAGTTCTGTGGCTCTTTGCGGTTTCGCTTTGGTTGACCCTCGCTGTCGTCCCGGGTACACCCCACGTGCTCGGGCAACCTTGATGCCGGCGGCTTGCCGTTCTCGACGGTATTCAAGTTCAATCTCCGCCAGTCCAAACATCACACTGGCAAGCATGCCGCCGATCGCTCCATTGAGGTCAATTTGTTGCGTCACTGAGACGACGCGGACACCCCGCTCACACCAGTTTGCCAAGGTATTAATGCCATCCTTCAAGCGACGCGAGAGCCGGTCTAGCTTCCACACGACAACCGTTTTGATGGCACCTGCAAAAATCGCCGTTTGCAACTGGTCAAACGCCGGTCGCTTCAACGTTTTACCGGATTCCTTATCCTCAAACCACTGCACGGATGCTAGATCATGTCCGTGGCGAAGCAGCCATTGCTCAACTTCGGCTTTCTGGCTATCGGTTTTCTGGGTGCGAGAAGAGACGCGCAGATAACAGGCGATCGAGCGGGACATGGTGAGGAGGGAAGAGACTGACAAATAGAGTACACTCTTTTTGGCGCTGGTTTTCCGCTCAGCTAACCCTTGCAATGCCTGGTCATTTAACAGATGAATTGGAATGAACCCTATTTGTCAGGGTGAGCAGCGGGAAATTGACTTAAAGTGCAAAACAGCGTTGAAGCATCAGTGCAGAAGCATCAGTGCAGAAGAATGCGGAAATTTACAGCTAAAGCAGGGGCATGTGATCTCGATCAGGGTTCGCCAACGGTATCCGACCGTTTTTGAGAGGCTCTCAACTGGCACACTTCTGGCACCGTAAAATCAATCTTCCTTTGTTTCACACTCCCACAGACATTTTGTAAGGTGATGGGAGCATCCTCTCTGAGGCGATTTAAAGATGATTGGTCTAACTAATCGCCTGCTTCAGTTTGTGGTGATAACCGATCCTCTAAAACTTTGCGGGTTCTCTCTAGTTCGGTAGTCAGCAAATCCTCATTGGGTAGAACCATCTGATATTCTGCTGCCATAACTTTATTTGACAATCCTTCCAAGGCATAATGGGCAACCGCTTCATCCTTCTTGTTACAAAGGATCAAACCAACTGGTGGATTTTCGCCAGGATACATCCAATGTTCACGAGCATAATTTAGGTAGAGGTGCATCTGGCCTGCATCTGAGTGGGTGAACTCACCTAGCTTCAAATCAACAACAACTAAACAGCGTAGACGGCGATGGAAGAACAAAAGATCCACTCGAAACCATTGGTCGCCGATTCGCAAACGCCGCTGTCGTCCTAAAAAGGCGAAATCGCTGCCCAGTTCCAGGAGGAAGCTCTCAATGTGGCGGATTAGTGCCTCCTCTAGCTCATTCTCGGAGTATTCATCTTTGAGATCCAAAAACTCAAGCACGAATGGGTCTTTGAGTTCTTCTTCGGGAGCGATCGCGTCTTCTGGACTTTGTTTTGCCCCAGATTCCAGCATGGATGCTTTATTGCGGGACAAAAGAGTGCGTTCGTAAAACTGAGTGTTGATTTGTCGTTCCAGTTGGCGTAGTGACCAGCCATTGCGGAGGGACTCTGTTTCATAAAAAGCCCGTGCCTTTGAAGTTTTGATGGACATCAACTTAACATAGTGGGACCAAGGGAGGGGAAAGCGATTGGAAGCAGAATCAGCTCTAGATTCCGCAGACGGTGTCTGCGGAATCTGCCACAGTTGGTAAAACCGTCGCATTTGTTCCAGATTCCGCTGAGAAAACCCTCTCCCTATCTGAGTCGTTAAGTCTGCAGCCAGACGCTTCATGAGGTACTCACCATACCCCGCACGCTGCGCTCCGCCCTGCTCATATTCAATAATGCGTCGTCCGATTTCCCAATAGGTTGCCGTCATGATGGCATTCACTGATCGAGCTGCTGCGTGACGAGCTGCTTTGGTTAATGCCAAAATTTCAGTCAGAATTGCCGTGTACGCAGTCAGGGAGGTATCTTCTTCAATAAGGCTTTGCTGCCTCTCGACTGAGAGATTTTCTTGTGTGTCTTCAACCACAGATTGCTCAACTTCTATAGATAGCTCTTATGACTTGCCTTCCAGCATAGTGATGAGTCGCCGGAGCTTACCTGCCTGTTTGCGTTCGGCGTAGCGGCGCTTGGCTTCTGCCAGAATTTCCTCCATCGCTTCTGAGTTAGAGATGGCATGAACCCATGCAGCTTCGAGAAATACCTCAATGGTGATGCGATTATCCTTGCAGTAGCGGGTCAGGCTTTGATCAAGCTCCTTTTCTAGAACGATCGCTGAGTGGCGGTTTGTTTCTGGAATAGTTGCCAGCTCTGCCTTCAAATCCTCCAAGGTATCACTGGGCACGGGAGCAGCAGACACCTTTGTTTCTGGTAGCATTTCGACTACTTCTAGACTATGAGGCGGCTCTGACTGCTGCACTCTGCTGATGAGTGCATCGTCTCTAGTGGGGACGGCTGGACGCTGACGGTTTTGGCGGATTCGGTCTAGAACGCTATCAGACATGGCTGTTAGAAAAGATTAGGACAATTACTTGAAGCTAAAGTTGAAGATTTATTAAAGGCAAAAAAGTCAAAAGGCTAATTTTAGCTTTTACACTTTGCATCCTACCACTTTGATTCAGTCGAGCAACTGAAATGCACTGTTGTTTTAGTTTTAACAAAAAGCTAAAAGGATAAAATTAGCTTTTTGTTTTTTGTTTCTTTGTTAACTTGCTAATTTTGTCAATTAGCACCTGGAAGGGATATTCCAATTCGGTGTAGCCCATGTCGCTTAGAGTGGAGCGTCGGTTGATGGCTTGTTTGTACCGTTCGGATTCCCGAATGGAGGGTAAAATCAACTCTTCGCCGACCTCTTCGCGCATGCCCTCAACGGCTGCACGGCTCTCCTGGGTTTGGGAATTGCCAACCCAACGATCGCGGAAGGGTAGGATTCCCATTACTTGAGCCTCTGTTGCACCAACATCCTGAAGGTTTCGTAGTAAATCCAGCGTTCTTACCAAAGAGCCATAGCCTTTCACAGAGGCTTCAGCGGGAATGATCAGGATATCCGCCGCACCGAGGACAGTAAGACAGATTTGCGATCGTTGGGGTGGCGCGTCAATGATGCAAACTTTGAACGCGTCAGCGATAGGCTCAAGGCGACGCTTTAGTAACGTTGCACCGACACCGCTGTTAGAAAGGTAGTCTTGGACGGTATCGAGCTGGTCATCAGCAGGAATGAGAAAGAGATTGTCGTTTCCTTCGCTGGGGTAAATGCTATCTTCTGCCGAAACGGTTTTTTTCAAGAACTCTAGCAATGTGGGCTGATTAGCCTGGAGTTCTAGATCCATGTAGGTAGTCAGATTGTGCTGTGGGTCAGCGTCAACCAACAGAGTCGGGTAGCCCTGGCGCGAGAGCAGACGACCCAGCATGAGAGCAGCGGTGGTCTTGCCCTGCCCGCCGCTGAGAGAGGCGATCGCAATGGTTAGCATCTTGGCTGTCGCTAATGGGTAATTAATTTTTGAATAAACTGACTAATTTAGCAATAGTTTAATACCTAAAATTAGCTTTTTATTAATTTAGATTTTAATTAATTTGTTTTTGCGGGACTGCTGTTGTCTCATCTCATTTGCTCGTTCCCAAGACTCCAACAGCGTTTTGCGCTCTTTCCAGTTGGGCATGATTGTCCCCAGGGTAGTCCAGAATGAGTTGTGGTGGTGGCAATAAATTAAATGAGAACCTCATGGGCGACAACATATTTCAGTGCCGCTAGGAGAGCCTGTACCAACTGCCAGTTGTTTCGGATGATCTTGGGGTCTGGAAACGATTCGTATAAAAGTGAGCCATTTCATCAAATGGAAGTCCATGCGATTACTTCTACTGATGCTCACTTTCTTAGTGGTTCGTTGCACAGACCGCGACAGGGCAAGGGGGTGAAAGAGGGAAACTGCTGCTGTGCAGGGCTTTCAAGGATTGTGCCAATTGGCAGCTAGTTCAGCACCGCAAGCCCAAGCTAATTGTTAGCTACGCTGATCAATGGGCACCCTAGAACAAACAAAGACAGAGCCAACCTGGTCAGAGCCAGCGGGTCCTTTTTTGCCTGAGGCACCGCCAGTTGATCGCGCTGCTGAGCGCTGGACAAGTACACCTCCCTTTGGCACTTGCTTGTTGCCCTAGGCGTCGCCTGCAAGCCGCAGCTGACCGCAGCTGACCGTTGCACTGCTGCTGGCTGGGCAACCAACCCCATAAACCCTGTTTGGAGTCGAACGCTGAAAGGCTTTCTCTGTAAGGCTTTAACACCCTTATAATCAACTTTGACACTGATCGCGACACGAGGCCTAGGAGGGCTGGCAAAGGATGCTCCAACTAAACGTTCCCTTTTGGTCCTCGGTGACAGGTTTAAGCTTGACGTTAGCAGCAGCAAATTTAGGCACACTGGCACCAGCCCTCGCATGGTGTCTTGACGAATCGTCTCCCATAGAACTGATGCAGCCAGCCATGGAGCGTCAGTGGCAGCAGTTACAACAGCAAACTACTTATCCTTGGGGAGCGGTTCGTCCCTTCGGTACACTGGTTGGCGATCGCGTGACACTCACTTCAGCCTTCGATCGCTTCACCGGCGCCCAAAAACGACAGGTGCTTGAGGCTGTCTTTGCCTACACGTTAACGCCCGCAGAACAACAAGCCATCCCTGGCACGTTGAGGGCACCTTATGCAATCTATGCTCATGATGGACGCAGGCTTTACCAGGAAAACACGTGTCATGAGCTGCTGACGTTAACCGAGAAAGCGCGCTATGCGTATTACTACAATTTTGCTGGACTCTCCGCTTCGGCAGCGGCGCGAGCAGTAGACTCACGGAATGCCGGTCGTCCGGCGTGGCGAACGGTACGGTTTCCCCTTGCCGCTGCACAAGAGCGAAAAACGCGGCTGCAATTTTGGCAGGCGATCGGTTACAAACAGACAGCAAAGGACTGGTGGCTGGCTTGGGTACCAGAGCAGGGTCACTTTGAAGTGAATGCGCCTGTGGGTTACAGCCAAGCCTTACTACAGCGGTGGTGGCAAGTGGCGCCCAAACAATATCGCTACGTGGTGGTGACAGTCGATGGCACCTTTGTACGAGCACAGACCTTTCGTTAAAGTCACTGTTGCGCCTCATGCCTGCCGGTAGGCGAGCGCCTGCCACAGCACAGCCTGAATGCAAGCACTCGCCTCAGAGGCTGTGCGAGCAGTAGGCAAGGTCACAGCAGGCGGTCGTCCTCGCCGGAACGATAGCACCGAAGCTGCGAGACGGGGCAAGGCGCACATGCAAAGAACCCCTGATAGCAGCCAAAGTTGAGCTAAGTAAACTTAAGTGGCCGAATCTCGAAAAGTTTTGCAGACTGGAAGTACAACACATTGATTAGAAATAGGGAGCCACGGCATGGAAACCGCTACATCCATCGGGGCCTATTTGATTCAGCGACTTTATGAGGAAGGAGTGCATCACGTTTTTGGTGTACCGGGTGATTTTGTGCTTAAATTTGACAAGCTTTTGGAAGAAAGCTCGATTGCATTGATTAACACTTGTGATGAACAAGGGGCCGGCTTTGCTGCCGATGCCTACGCTCGCTTACGAGGCTTAGGAGCCGTTTGCGTTACCTACTCAGTGGGTGGTTTAAAGATTGCTAATACGACAGCCCAAGCCTTTGCTGAAAAATCGCCTGTTGTGGTGATTAGCGGGTCACCCGGAACCCACGAGCGTCACAAAAATCCGCTGCTGCATCATAAGGTGCGCGACTTTGATACCCAATACAAAGTCTTTCAAGAACTGACCATCGCCTCCACCAGCTTGGATGATCCCTCTACGGCTTTCTCAGAAATCGACCGTGTTCTTACCGCTGCCCTCAGATACAAGCGACCTGTTTACATTGAGCTTCCCCGCGACATGGTTAACACGCCGGGAAAGCCTCACTACTTTAGAAGGCAGCAGGTTGATGAGAGCAATGCAGAGACACTAGCTGAGGCCATTCGAGAGGCCGTAACCCTGATTAATGCGGCTAAACAGCCCGTGATCTTGGCAGACGTTGAAATCCACCGCTTTGGACTACAAGATGCCCTGTTGCAGTTAACAGAGCAAACGCATATTCCGGTTGCAGAAACGGTGCTGGGCAAGTCGGTGATTAGCGAGCATCACCCCAACTACATTGGGTTGTATGCGGGTGCCTTAGGCAATGAGCTGACGTGTCGCTATGTCGAGTCCAGCGATTGCCTGATTTTGTTAGGAGTCTTTTTGACTGATATTAACCTAGGGGGTTTTACGGCCCATCTCGATCCAAAGCATTCCATTTCAGTCACCAGTGAGCGAACGTCGATTCAGCTTCATACCTATGAAGACATTCGACTCCATGATTTTATGGATGGGTTGCTTGAGGCAGACATTAAACCGCGACAAGACCTTAAGTTGCCAAATGATCGCAAGCCAACAACGCCGTTCACCCCCGTAACGCATCAACCCATCACCATCGCCCGCCTCTTCGAGCGGCTCAATCTTTTCCTCGACCATGACCTGATTGTGATTGCGGATGTCGGTGATGCCCTTTTCGCTGGGCTGGATTTATTGGTGCATGGGCGATCGCGCTTTCTATCGCCTGCCTATTACGCCTCTCTGGGGTTCGCGGTGCCAGCCAGCCTTGGGGCACAGACTGCTAGTCCAGGGACGCGGCCTCTGGTGTTAGTTGGCGATGGAGCCTTTCAAATGACGGGTATGGAGTTGTCTACCATTGCCCGATATGGCCTCAACCCGATTGTGGTGGTTTTGAACAATGGCGGTTATGGTACAGAACGCCCGATATTAGATGGCCACTTTAATGATGTGCTGCCCTGGCGGTACAGCCAAATACCCAAGTTGCTAGGCGTGGGCCGAGGCTTTGATGTTTGGACAGAAGATGAACTAGAAACGGCTTTGCGGGAGAGCCACAGCCATGCCGCAAGCTTCTGCATTCTGGATGTGCATCTGGAGGCCAACGATATGTCCGTGGCTTTGAAGCGATTGACCGAGGGCTTGAGACAGCGAGTTAACGCTTAGCCTGTCAACAACTTGGGCAGGCGCTGCTAGAGTCAAGCTGACCGCTCAGCGCTTGTGCGATCGCAACACTCTTGAGTCTGCTCTACCATCGCTAACTAAGGCTCAAACTCAATTCCTTCATCAAGATCAGCTAGCAAGATCTCAGCAGGAAGCGATGTCAAGGCAATTTTAGCTTCCATATCGCCGTCCTCAATAAAGGGGTTAAGGGCGATCGCTCTTTTACTTGATTAACTTTTCAGCATTTTAGCCTGAATACTTAATGGGCGACAAACCACTGTTCCCAGCCGTCTTCTCAACGCACCACTATCAAACCCAAGCACCGAAGCCTTTCCAGCCCCTCCTTCTACCCATTAACTTCTACGAAATAGTTAATGAGTTGGGGGAGGCACCATTGCGGTCAGAGGGTTGCTGAACCAAGGGATGACAGCGCTTTCTAGAAGCCGTCAGGGACGATCGGAGGTTGACAAAATCATCCCGCCACTCAGCAACGCCAAAACCGCCAGTGGTAAAGACACATCGGCCCTTGACTGTTTTATTCTCTTGCAACATCGAGTCAACTATGTCACGCTAAGCACGACTGAGCGGACGGTTAAAGGTTGTTTAACCTTTAACCGTCCGCTGGCAAAGTTAGCAAGACGTTGATGAAAGTGGCAACCCATATTTTGCTCAGAGAAAGGGCTTTCCTCTCCCTGCTGTCTTGACTGCAAACTCATCTGAGGTGCTGTCAAGGTTCCGTTGTCTATGACTTAGCTGGAGAACAAGATGGCTCACTTTGGCATTCTCTGTCCCGCTGCGAGTGGACACCTCAATCCCATGACCGCTCTGGGCTATGAATTGCGTCAACGAGGCCACGACGTCACTGTCGTCGGTGTACTGGATGCGAAACCAAAAGTGTTGGCAGCGGGTCTAGACTTTCGGGCCATTGGTGAAGTGTCCTTTCCAGTGGGAGCGATCCCAAATGCGTTTGCCAAATTGGGTCAACTCAATGGGCTAGCGGCCTTCCGATACACGATCGCGCTCTTTCAACAACTCACGCTAACGCTGCTACAAGAAGCGCCTGCGGCTCTCCAAAGCGCTGGGGTAGAAGCTGTGCTGATCGACCAGACTGCTTTTGGAGCATCCACCGTCGCTCAGTGCTTAGGGCTGCCTTTTATCAGCGTTTGCTGTGCTCTGATGTTAAACCAAGAACCTCATATCCCTCCGTTCAATACCGCTTGGCAATATCAGGCAACTTGGTGGGCCCGTGGCCGATCAACTAGGCCATACCTTAATGTCTCGTCTTGCTCGACCGATTACAGACTTGCTGCTTGACTATCGAAAACGTTGGGCTTTACCGGCTTACGCTCATCCCGATGATGGCTACTCCGACTTAGCTCAACTCTGTCAACAGCCAGTAGAATTTGAGTTTCCACGAGCGCATTTACCCACCTGCTTTCATTTCACCGGACCCTACACAAATCCAGCCAGCCGCGAGCCGACCTTTTTCCCGTTCAACAAGTTGACGGGGCAACCGCTGCTTTACGCTTCGCTAGGCACGGTACAAAATCGCTTGTTAGAAACATTTCAGACGATTGCAGAAGCTTGTCAGGACTTAGAGGCACAGTTAGTCATTGCTTTGGGCGGCGGTTGTATGCCAGAAGCACTACCGGCTTTACCCGGGTCTCCCTTGGTCGTTGGTTATGCTCCACAGTTGGAGTTGTTGCAACGAACCACGCTGACTATCACCCATGCAGGCATGAATACCACCTTAGAATCCCTCAGTAATGGCGTACCGATGGTGGCGATACCGATTGCCAATGACCAACCAGGAGTGGCAGCACGGATCGCCTGGACTGGGACTGGAGCGGTTGTTCCCCTCAAGCGTTTAAATGTCTCTAAGCTTCGGAGCGCGATCAAGCAGGTGTTGACGGAAGAATCTTACCAGCAAAACGCGCTCAGGCTACAAGCGGCCATTCAGCGAGCCGGAGGCGTGAAGAAGGCCGCTGATATTGTTGAGCAGGTTGTTGCCACAGGTAAGCCAGCCTTACAGCAAACAAGCTAATTTTCCCCGTGCTGCTTAGCAAGAGTTGCGATTGCGATCGCTAAATCAACATGATGTCTGACCAGGAAAACTCGCTCGACCGCCTCGCTGATTCGAACACTCCCCCCCGAAATATACTGAGAAGAGCGAGACTGAAAGAGTCTTTAGCGTCTTGCAGACTTTCCATAAAGATGCTGCAGTGACGAAGTCTTTGTCAGTGCCCAATCACCCCAGCGATGACACATTAGTGCTAACCATGTCTTCGCTGGGGCAGTTAGGAAGATTTGGCAATCAACTATTCCAGTATGCCTTTTTAAGGCTTTGTGCACGCGCGTGCGGAGCCAGCGTAGAATGCCCGCCTTGGATTGGTCAGAGCTTATTTGGTCACCAGGATGCCACGATTACCAAGCGGTTGCCTCCCGCTATTGAGAAGCAGGATGAGCAAGAAACTCTTTTCGATGTGATTCCAGAATTCACCCCGTACCTTGAAAAGCTGGCGGACGCAAGCAGTCTTCGAGTTGGAGCAGAGGCCTTGGATGCTGGTCTTTATAATGTTGATTTATGGGGCTTCTTTCAGTTGCATAGCAACATCTTCCGCCCTTATCGAGCCTATTTTTGCTCGCTCTTTCAACCAGTGGACGATCTGAAGGCAGCCTTGGAGGAGGGACTGAATCGACTTCGCTCCAAGGGTAAAACTATCATCGGTATTCATATTCGGCGGAGAGACTATATTGCTGAACCACGCATTGGGTTTACCTTAGTGTTTCCTGCAAAATGGTATTGCCAATGGCTTGAAAGCTTATGGGACGGGCTGGACGAGCCGGTGCTATTCCTTTGTAGTGATGATCTAGAGAGTATTCTTCCTGACTTTGAAAAATTCTCCCCCCATCACTGTGAGCGACCTAGACATCAAACTACCAAAGCGCTTTAGGGACTTGGATATAGAGTTTTATCTTGACTTTTTTATGTTGAGTCGCTGCGATGTCGTTTGCACTAGTGTTGTGCGGCATAAGTTATGCAACATAATGCCTGCCTAGTTTCTTGTCAATTGCTTGTTTGGTCAACTTCCAGTTGATCGTCGTGCGTTGTGTGTTTCGCTCCACCTGCCAAGCCTCAATTTCTGATTTTAGTTCTGCCTCAGTAGGAATTCTGCGGTTCAGACATTGGCGACTCAGGACGCTAATTTCAACCTCTGCCAGGTTCAACCAACTGCCATGCTTTGGTGTGTAGTGAAAGACCAATCGTTTGAGTAGACGGTTGGCTTTGCGTTGACCTAAGACATCGACAAAGACTTTAGCAAAATGGATGTTGAGATTATCCAGCACTAGATGAACCGTCTCGGCTTGGGCATAGTGGGTGGTGAGCAGACACTCGATGAACGCGACAAAATCGGCTTTGCAGCGTCGCCGAGTGACTTGGGCAAAGCGCCAGGCTCCTTTTGGTTCAACCGCTACAAAAATATTACGTGTGCCCCGGCGCTCATATTCACTGTCTTCTTTGCTGACCGCACCTGGCTTGAGTGGAAGCGTTGGGCGTAGGCAGGCTAACAGTTGCTTGCTTTTCTCATCCACACAGACCACAGGCTGTTTCGGATTATAGGGTTGATGGTAAAGGTCAATCAGGTTGTACATCCGTTGCCGATATTCAGGCGTTAGGGAACCAATGCACCACATTTCTTTCAGCCAAGGCTTACACCGTTTTTTTTTAGCGCTCGACCGACCGTCTTGGCGCTCATCTGTAAAAGCTCATATTGTTCACTGACCACCATCGCCAGCAAACTTAAGGTCCAACGACTGCGTCCTTCCGGTGGTTCACTACAGGCAGTGGCGACAATACTGGCTTCGATTTGTTCGTCGACCGCAACCGGTCTACCACAGCGTGGGCGATCCGTTAATGTTCCTTCTACACCGCTTTCCAGATACCGTTGGCGAATGCGCCAAATCCGCGTCCGTTCAATGCCCAACACCTCACTAATCATTTGATCTAAGAGACCTCGATCCAATGCCAACAAGATTTGGGCGCGAGTCACTTCCCGCACACTGCGCACACCTTGAGTGCTGACCCGCTCCAATACCGTTCGCTCACCTTCTGCTAGCTTAATCTCGACTCGTTTCACATTGACCTTTCTATGTTGCAGTATTTATGTCTTAGTATACTAGCAATAGTAACTTCAGTTTTATTGCGTGTATGCTGAATGACCAAGCCCAGCTCTTTGTGCGACCGATCTGGGTTTTTCTGTTAAATTTATGGCTTTTGATCCTTGGGATAGTGCACCGCTCTTGTGGTTAGGGGATCAACAGCCAAAATTTCTCAAAGGTTGGCCTGATGTTATCTACGTGACCTATGTGACGCAGGGCTTTGGGGCCATGCTCAAGTCCATCTTTGTCTACGTCCCCAAGAGTCGGATCAAAAGTCTTGGCGTCCGAGTCTATTTGGGCTACCAAGTTCAGGGCTTGACTAGAGTATGGAAGAGTTTGCTCCATACCTTAGGCTATCGCTCTGCATGGCAGCCGTTAGCTAGAAAGAGGCTTGCTTGACACATCAATCGGTCAGCCGCAGTGACCCACAGAGGCTTACTAGAATTAGCAGGAAAATAAACCCAATTGAGGCACTTGACTCTGACCTTGTTGACCGACGGTCGCAGAGGCTAGCTGTGGTCTCACAACTTGGCTCCAAAACAAACGTGCAAAACTGGCTTGCACCCACGGGTTTTAAGACACTGGTTCGCACTAGCCCCCGCCGACTCATCAGCACTGATGTATGAAGCAACGCCCTCAACTGTCACAAGCACCTGCTTGAACAACTGTCACATTGGAGCGACTTAGTCCAATCGCAGTCCAGAGCCTTCAAAGGTAAACTGGTCTAAAACCTGTAACCCAGCCTTCATAGTGCTTTGAACCCGTATCTTAGTTCACTTGGCTAGTTGCACCGGCCGCAGACGGGCAAGGAGGTGGGAAAGAGAAAGTGCTGCTGTGTAAGGGTTTGAGCACTTGTGCCAGTTGACGGCTAGTCCAGCAGAGGAAGCACAAGCTGATTGGTAGCCACGCTTATCAATGGGCACCTTAGAACCAAATGATCATCAGGAAGGCTGCATCCAGTGCAGGGAGAGTTTCAATCCTCGGTAGCTGAGAGGAAGTGAATGAGATGGTTGAGTTGTAATCGAACGTGAGTTCGACGGAGCGTAGAGCAAACAAGGAAAGCTGAGACTATGGTTGAAAGGAATATAAATCTTTCGAGTCTCAGCTATGGAACCTATCGTATCGCGCCTAGATGTGACCGCCCTATTCTGTGATGTAGACGACTTTTGCCAGCAGTTTGAGCAAGCTTGCTCCCGTCAACCCCAACTTCCATCCATGCTTAGAGAGAAACAAAGTCGTTCCCGAATGCGGCTGAGCGAAGTGATGACGATTGCCATTGCGTTTCACGCTTCAGGAGCGAGAACGTTCAAGGACTTTTATACACTGACGGTACTCCCGTACTGGCGCAAGGCGTTTCCCAACTTAGTCAGCTTTAACCGATGCGTGGAATTGATGCCCTGGTGCTTAATGCTGCTGTGCTATTTTTTGAACACCCGCAGAGGAGCGGTGACGGGCAGGTAGTCCTATTTGGGAAAGGACGTAGAAAAAGCCTTTAGAGACAATAGAGGAGTAGGATTACTCAACCGCATCACCTGCAAATGAAACCTCTATTGCAATGCCCCACCTGCGGCTCAAATGACATCAACAAGAACGGTAACACCCGTCATGGTAAACAGAACTACAAGTGCCGTGATTGTGGACGACAGTTTGTCGAAAAGCCACAGTGGCAACCAATTTCGGATGACACCAAGGCGACCATTGTGCGGCTGTTGCTCGAAAAGATTCCTTTAGCTGGCATTGCCCGTAGTTTGCAGTTGAGTGAACGCTGGTTGCAGCAGTACGTCAATCATTACTACAAGAGCGTACCCCAGCGCGTGGAGGTCCAACCCAAAGCACCGCAGCGCTTGAATGTAGAGATGGATGAGTTGTGGTCTTTTGTTGACGACAAAGGCAAGGAGCAATGGGTCTGGTTGGCATTGGATGTCAGGACACGAGAAATTGTGGGTTGTTATATCGGCGACCGCTCCGGCGAGTCCGCCAAAGCTTTGTGGCAATCCTTACCCGCCGTTTATCGACAGGGCGCGGTCTGTTACACCGATTTTTGGGTGTCTTATCCGGTCGCACTACCGCACAAGCGCCATCGGTCAGTTGGCAAGGATAGCGGTTTGACCAGCCACATTGAGCGCTTCAACAACACTTTGCGCCAACGAGTATCCCGACTCGTGCGAAAAACCTTATCCTTCTCGAAGAAATTGAGTAATCACATCAGCGCGATCTGGAATTTCATTCATCATTACAACGAGCAGCGCAGACGAATCATGTCAACACAAAATCAGCGTATTTCCTCTATCCTTTCCTGAATAGCACTACCGGCAACCGACTCATCGTGTGCATAGCCACTATACTCGTCGGTTGGCGGACTTATCATGGGCAGACTATGCAATCGTACTTCAGCTGGAAGTACGAAAGTTCTTCTGTGACAATGCGGCTTGCCAACGTCGGATTTTTACCGAACGGCTTCCCACTGTGATGGCACCATGGGCACGCCGAACCCAACGTTTAGCGCAACAGCTCTATGAGATTGCTTTGCGGGTGGGTGGGGCAGGAGGGGCAAAAATGAGCCGGCACTTGTTTGGTGGTGTGAGTCGCAACACATTGTTGCGCTTGCTCATGAAACAACCTCTACCAACCGGTGCCACTCCTATCACACTTGGAGTTGATGATTTTGCCCTTCGTAAGCGTCAGACTTACGGCACCATCCTAGTGGATTTAGATCGGCATCGCCCCATTGCACTGCTGCCAGGACGCGATGCTGCTGGGCTCAGTCAGTGGTTGATGCAGCATCCTGGCATACAGGTGTTGTCCCGTGACCGCTCACCAGTTTACAAAAGTGGCATGAGCCAAGGTGCGCCAGCGGCGATACAAGTTGCAGACCGCTTTCATCTCATCCACAACCTTGCGGAAGTCCTGGAGCAAGTGTTTAGAAGCCAAATGAGTGAGTTGCGCCGCATCACCTCAGCGCCGCTTGAACAAGATGATGGTGAGAAGGATAAAGCAGCCGACAGTGAAGTCAAACCGATTAATGCAGCCGAACCTTTAGCGACGCTGTTGAACAATCTATCTGTGCCGTTGAAAACTCACTATCAACGTCGCCGCGCGGTCCACCATGTGATCTGGCAGCTCTTTGAGCAAGGGTGGTCTATGGCTGCGATTGCTCAGTACGTCGGTATGAATATCCGAACGGTGCGGTGAGTCCCTATCGAGCCTAGATTCTGCAACGTTGCACTCCTGGTCGTCGGTGTCTTGGGCTCTTGGAGGCGCTCCAAGCACGAGGATACAAAGGCAGTGAGCGGACACTGAGTCGCTATTTGAATCGACTTTGGCAAGGAGGAGCAGACCAAGAAACTGCGCCCTCAGCCTTACCATCTTTACCGCGGGTTGCACCGCCGCCGCCTGAACCTTGGCAACCACCTTTAAGCGCGAATCGAGCTACCTGGCTGGTTCTGCGCAGAACTGCGCAGAACCAGCCAGCAAAGGAGAAGCAATTACATGCTGTGTTGAAAGCATCGGCTCAATTTGCTCCAGCCATTGACTTAGCCCAAGCATTTGCCAGATTGATCCGACAGCGGCAGCCTGACCAATTTGAGGCATGGTTAGAACAAGCCTTGCAGAGCAATATCCCTGCTTTTGTGAACTTTGCTGCTGGTCTGAAAGAGGACTTTGCAGCGGTGCAAGCAGCGATGAAACTGAGGGTGAGCCATGGTCAGGTGGAAGGGCAGATCAACCGCTTAAAGCTGGTGAAGCGCCAGATGTATGGGCGAGCCGGAATCGAACTATTAACCCGACGCTTTCTACTTGCTAGTTGAATGTGTGCAGCAGAACTTTGACGATCAATTACTGCTGTACTTTCACGTCATTGGAAAAAGGGGGAGTAGTCCTAAAGATGTGATGATAGCTGAAAGCCCCTGCCAGCCTTGAATCTATGGATCATCACTTGCCGCAAGGGGTTGAAGTTCCCGCGCAATATGGAAGCGAGAACACTGACTATGGCTCAGGCTGGCGCCCTTTCGACTCAAAATCAGCCTATAGACTTAAGGCGTAAAACTGCTAGCTGTATGCCTGCAACGTCTGTTCAGTCTTCATTGCAGGCATCATTGCCTTTAGGGCACTACCGGGAAAAGAAACTTGTCAATGCTCGCCAACTGATTGTGGTTAGCTGCTTCACCAAAACTGGACAAGAACCCAGTGACATTGGCGGGTAATGACAGCTATGAGCTCTGCCCCACAAGCGATCATCATTGTCGTGTCAACTATGATCGAACCCAAAACTAGGCACAGCAAGGCTTCAAGCCGCTGTCATTAATAGTTGTCATCTACGCAATCGCTATTCTCGTAGCAGGGTTTGTAGCTGTCATCCCGTTAGGATAGTTGTCATTTGATAAAGCATACTCTGCCTCACTTCTAGTCATTTTTGATCCAGCAATCTTTTTTTGGCTAGACAATTATATGAATTTTTGGTAGGCTGAGAGAAAATACAGGCGCAAGGTGGCAATTTTTCTGCTTTTATGTAGAAAGCCTAAGTAGATTTACTAGCAGGCGCTAGGTGCATTGAAGTAAGCGCACGAGCGAAGCTTCAGGTGCATCTCGTTCTAAATTTAGGGGATGAGTTTAGGCGGTTTCAGACATCGAAGGCGAAAACCCCTGGTGCTTAAAACCGCATATTTTTACGGATGCGCAAGATCTCAAAGTTTAGAATGATTAACTCTAGGTAAAGGCAGATTCTAGCCTGGTAGGAGAACACATTAAGTGCGGAAGCCCGTTCTGACCATTTTTTATCAATACAATCCCTGGCGATCGAGTATTGGTGGCATTCAAACGCTAATTTCTTCCTTTATCAAGTATGCTCCAGATGAATTTGACATACGATTGGTTGGTGTTGGCGATCGCTCAACCCAAAAGATTGGTGTCTGGCAAGAAGCTGAATTTCAGCATAAAGTACTGCAATTCTTTCCTCTTTTTGCACTGGAAAGTGATGATGTCAGGCGGGTGATTCCAACAACAGTGAAGTATGCAGCGGCCCTTATGGGTCGCGACTTTGCTTCAGATTTTATGCATTTTCACCGTATCGAGCCGACCTTAAATACACGTTCTTGGCGCGGAGAAAAAACATTATTTATTCATAACGACATCCACACCCAAATCCTGGCGAAAGGGGCTAAACAATCGATTATTTGGCGACATTTCCCAAAAGTTTACTTTGCGCTGGAACGACACCTCATTGGGCAGTTCAAGCAAGTGCTCTCGTGTAACACTGCTTCAACCGCGCTCTACCAAGAACTGTATCCATCCCTTGCCGAGAACTTTTCTTATTATCGAAATAGTGTTGATACCAACATTTTCTACCCTTTGTCGGTGGTAGAGTCTGAGCGCTCCAGGCAGACGTTTGCCAAGAGTTTGGGGCTATCCGAGCACACAAGGTTTCTGTTGTTTGCAGGGCGATTGCATCCCCAGAAAGATCCGCTATTGCTGGTGCGATCGCTAGCAGCTTTAGCAGAGCCAGACACGCATCTCTTAATTGCTGGTCAGGGAGAACTTGCAGAAGCCATTCAGGCTGAAGTTGAGCAGTTGGGTCTGGTGAAACAGGTAACCATGCTGGGCGCAGTCAAGCAAGATAAATTGGCTGCTTTGCATCGCCTTGCAAGCGTTTGTGTACTCACAAGCGCCTACGAAGGGTTGCCGTTGGTGGTGCTAGAAGCGCTTGCTTGTGGTACACCTATCGTCACAACCCGTGCTGGGGACACACCCAATTTACTCACCCAGCAGAGTGGCATTGTGTGCGAAGAGCGAACACCGGAAGCGGTAGCCAATGCCTTACGCCAGGTTCTACAGAAGCCAGATTATTTTTCACCCCAGGCTTGCATTCAAGCAGCAGCACCTTACAGTGCAAAACAGGTGATTCATGAAATCTATGGGGCGATGCTGCAACGCTGGCAGCTTTAATTAGGAGCATCGCCCCTAACATTTCCGCTTCCAGACCAAACGCCCTCCATAAGATGGGTCAAATTTTGGTGCCGTAATCCCCTGGGTGAGCAAGGGATCGGCATAGCCCGTCACTAAAAATGACGTGTTGCTGTACCACTGAGTCTGCAAAGCCTCAGTCACTTTTTAATGTCAACGCTTATTTTAAGGTCTTACGTAATGAAAATTGCTGTTATTGGTTCTAAAGGGCTGCCGCCTCAACAGGGAGGCATTGAGCATTACTGTGCCGAACTGTATCCCCGACTGGCCGCAAAAGGACACACCGTTGATTTATATGCTCGGTCATCTTATACGCATTCGGTCGCTTTTGCTACAGATAACTTTAAGGGGGTCAACGTTATTTCATTGCCTGGTACTGGTCTTCGAGGGCTGACTGCCTGACAGAAGTAGGTGAAAGCTAGCAGCAGCGGGAAAAAGGGTAGAGCGTATGAGAGGCTAAAGTTACCACACAAATAGCCCCATGCCCATGACAGCCTCTACCCAACTGTATGGTCAATTATTTGCCTTCCTGCGTCAATACTGCCGTGCTCAGGATATACGTCACCTCAAAGCGTTGGCATGGATGGTGAGTGCCTTAATCTGTAGCGGACAACTGAGTTTGCCAGCCTGGGAACCGTATGTGCCCAGTCGAGCGACCCAAGCGCAAAGTGTAGAGCGCCGCTGGCGACGGTGGTTGGACAATCAGCGGGTGCGGGTGAGCCGACTGTATGTGCCCTTGGTGATGGCGGCGTTAAGCGGATGGAACCATCATCGTCTGTATCTTGCTTTGGATACCACCGTCTTGTGGAACCGCTATTGCATGATTCACCTGTCCGTTGTTTGTTGTGGACGTGCAGTACCCTTGCTGTGGCGAGTCTTGGAGCATGATAGTGCGAGCGTTGCCTTTAAGGAGTACCAACCGTTGCTACGAAAAGCCCGGTGGTTGTTGCGCCAGCATGAGGATGTGATGCTGTTGGCTGACCGGGGCTTTGCCAATCACTCGTTGCTGGCGTGGTTGCAAGCAAGTCAATGGCACTACTGTTTACGCTTACCCTGCGATGTGTGGCTGCACGGTGCTAGCAAGTATCCTAGGATGGTTGGCAGTTTCTATCCACCCCTGGGCGAAGCGCGGTTGTACCGTCAGGTGCGGTTAGGGGCAGATGGAGTCTATCGGTGTAATTTAGTCTTGGCGACGGTTAAAGGAGCCAAGGAAGCCTGGGCAGTCGTCACCGATGAGTCTCCCTCATTGCAAACTTTGTGGCAATACGCGCTGCGCTTTCAAGTTGAAGAGCTATTTTTAGATAGCAAGTCAGGGGCGTTTGAGTTAGAAGATTCTCGGTTACGCTGTGAAGCCGCCTTGGAACGACTCTATCTGGTTGCGGCACTGGCGCTGCTCTATGCCACTGCACAGGGAATGTCCGTGCAAATCGCTGGGTTGCGTCAACAGGTTGACCCGCATTGGCGGCGTGGTATTAGCTATCTCAAGATGGGTTTGCGCTGGCTTCAGGGGGTTGTCCATAAAGGGCGGCAACTCCTGTGCCCCATCCCATTGCTTCCCCATGACCCAGAACCTTGTTTTGCCTCGAAGCAGGCTGAGCAAGATTTTTATGACCAGTTTTGGTTGACTCGCATTCGTTCCTTATCCTGCAAGCCTTGATCTGCCTTCCATTGATTAAGATGTGTCAGGCAGTCAGGCTTTCAGGTATCTGCAAGCATTGTCTATTCAGTAGCGTTTTCTCCAGATGGCAACACAATTGTCGGCGGTAGTGGAGATAATATTTTACGCCTTTGGAGTCTAACCAGTGCTTCAATTGAGCAACTACTGGAGTTACCTACAAGCACTATCTATTCAGTAGCGTTTTCCCCAGATGGCAACACAATTGCTAGCGGTAGCGACGACGCTACAGTTTGCTTATGGGATATTCAGGGGAAATTAGTTGGACGACCATTCGTTAGGCATAAAGGACCAGTCAACTCAGTAGCGTTTTCCCCAGATGGCAACACAATTGCTAGCGGTAGTGACGACGCTACAGTTTGCTTGTGGGGTATTCAGGGGAAATTAATTGGACGACCATTCGTTGGGCACAAAGGATCTATTATGTCTGTGGTTTTTAGCCCAAGCGGTAGCATGATTGCCAGCGGCAGCAGTGATTATACAATTCGTTTATGGAACCTTAATGACAACTCAGTTGGATGGGCGTTTCAGGGACACGAAGACCCTGTGAGGTCAGTAAACTTTAGTCCAGATGGTAGAACTATTGTTAGTAGCAGTGATGACCATAGCATTCGTTTATGGGATTTAGAGAATAATCTGGCTGACCAATTATTTCAAGGTCACAGAGCAGTTATCACTTCAATATCATTTAGCCCAGATGGTAAAACTATTGCTACTGGAAGCCCTGATAGTACTATTCGCCTATGGAATACTCAGGGAAAGCCAATTGGACAACCTTTTCAAAATATGAGCGGTATTACTTCAGTGGCGTTTAGTCCAGATGGTGAAACTATTATTAGTGGCAGCCTCAATCATACTTTGTGTCGCTGGGACTTGAATGGTCAACCTATTGGTCAGCTATTTCAAGGACATGGAAAGGCTATCTGGGAGTTAGCATTTTCTCCCGATGGCAGCATGGTTGTTAGTGGTAGCGATGACTGTAGCTTACGTTTGTGGGACTTGAATGGACAACCAATTGGAAAGCCGTTTCTAGGACATGGAGCTTACGTTAAATCAGTAGCATTTAGCCCAGACGGTAAAACAATTGTTAGCGGGAGCTATGACTGCACAATTCGTTTATGGGACTTAAGTGGCAATCAGATAGGACAGCCATTTTATGGCCACAAGCTTTATGGGTAGTGCCATTATGTAAAGGATGGAGAAAAAGAAGCTCTTTGCTCCCGTTGCAGGTTCTCTCGAAGCTTTTGATTGTAGTGATGAATGAAGTTCCAAATCGCGCCAATGTGATTCTCTAACTTCTTCGAGAACGATAAACTCTGGCGGACTAACCGTGAAATGCGTTGTCGCAATGTATTATTCAACCGCTCAATATAGCTGGTCAACCCAGAAGCTTTATCCACTGCAAAATGCCGTTTACTCGGTAGGACACAGGCATAGGCTTCCCAATGGTCCGTGTAAAGGCGAGCATATTGTCGATAACGTCGAGGGAGGGAGTCCCACAACGCTTGCGCCGCTTGTGCCGACCGATCACCCACATGACACCCAATGATTTCCCGGGTCGCCACATCCAGCGCTAACCAGACCCATTGTTTGTTGCCTTTCTCATCCACAAAGGACCACAACTCATCCATTTGTACCGTCAACCGAGCAGTCGTTTTCGGCAGCACCTCGGCTTGTTGGGCCACCTGCTCATAGCACTGATTGACGTACTGCTGCAACCAGCTTTCCGACAGGTGCAAGACTCTGGCAATCCCCGCTAAGGGAATCCGTTCGAGCAGTAGGCGATCAATCAAGGCACAGGTCTCTTGCGCCTTCGGTTGCCACTGGGGGTTTTCCACAAACTGACGACCGCAGTCTCGACATTTATGATTCTGTTTACCACGACGAGTGGTGCCATTTTTCATGATGTCATCCGACCCGCAACTCGGACAAATTAAGTAAGGTTTCATCCTGGCTTTCGGCTCACTTGAAACTGCCTTTTCTCTATTTTCTTCTATCCTTTACGAAAAAGCGCTACCGCTTTATGTATCATCGGTAGCATTTAGCCCAGACAGTAAAACAATTGTTAGCGGGAGCGACGATTACACAGTTTGTTTATGGGATTTAGATGGCAACTTACTTAGGCAACCATTTCAGGGACATAAAGATGCTGTTAAGTCAGTAGCATTTAGTCCAGATGGTAAAACAATTGTTAGCGGGAGCTATGACAAGACTATCCGGCTATGGGATTTAGATGGCAACTTACTTATGCAACCATTTCAGGGACATAAAGATGCTGTTAAGTCAGTAGCATTTAGCCCAGATGGTAAAACAATTGTTAGCGGGAGTTATGACAAGACTATCCGGCTATGGCGAGGTGGTACCTGGGAGGATTGGTTAGCCATTTGCTGTAACCGTATTCGCCATCACCCTTATTTCAAAAATCCTCAAACTGAAGAAGCGAGAGCCGCTTGTGAAGTCTGCCGCAAGTATGTATGGGAACGGGAGCCAGCTTGACCATAAACGATGCTTAAGCCTACAGATTATCTGAAAGAGAGTGTAGGAGCATTACTTTTATAAGCTTGACCACAGTAAGGGCAGAACCGAAATTTGAGCGACACGATCGGTTCCTTGCAACTCCCACAGCGATCGCGCAACTGACTCCCGCAGGCGAAGCAATGCTTGGCACGCGGATGCGTCCACATCGGGTCAGGTGGTGTTCCTAGAATCCAGCACTGAGGGCAGAACTTGAGCGCAGCGAGCGCCTCTACCGCCACTCCCTTACAAATTGCATCGAGATACTCCACAGGGATACTCAGAGCATAAGCCAAGCCACTCTTGGGTGCTTGCTTCAACCGCGTTGTCTGCCCACGCTCGATTTTGCCTACACTCTGTAGGTGAAGCCCTGCTCGCTCTGCCAGTTCCTTCTGGCTGAGTCCTAGGCTGAGCCGCACCCGCCTGACGTAATTTGCCAGGGTTTCTTCGGGGCTTGGAGCCAGTTCTTGCTGTAAAAGCGGCATTAAAGTAGATGTAAATCGATTTCTCTTAAGACTATATTATTTGTTCAGTTTCGCTGTCATTTTGACCATACCCATCAAGAAAAATGACTACTTCTCTTGCTACAGTCACAACCGCCTTTTTGCAGCGCTCTGGTTTGGCTCGTACAACCTTGCGTTCCTATGAATCGACGCTGATGCCCCTCTTGCAAGAGTATGGGCGATCGCCAATTGAGATCCTCACCCGGCAGGCGTTACAGGATTATCTCAACAGCCTGACTGAGATTTCCTACACCACTCATCACCGCCATCAAGCCATCATCCAGGCGCTGTTCAACTTTGCCGTGGAGCAGGGTTATTTGAGAGCCAACCCGATCGCCCAATTGAAGCGCCGCAAACCTGACCAGGCAAAAGGTGAACATCGGAGCGATATGGTGATTCGTTACCTGTCTCCTGAACAACTTGTGGTGTTATATCAGGTTGTTGCCTCCAATTTACGGCTGAATGCGCTCGTGCATCTCCTGCATCGTACAGGCGCAAGAATTGCCGAAATTTTGGCGCTCGACCTGCAAGACCTGAATCTGGAACAACGCAAGTTTCAGGTGCTGGGCAAAGGCAACAAACAACGCTGGTGCTTCTACAGCAAAGACACTGCACAGGCGTTAGAGCGCTATTGGCGTTATCAAAGGCACGCCAACAGTGCCGCTCTTTTTACCGCACAGCAACCCTTTACGCTGGAGGTCACCCGCTTGAGCTACCGCATGGCGCATCAGGATTGGGCTGACCTCATTGCTAAAGAACCCATCCTAAAAGGCATTCGGATTCACGACCTCCGCCACACGTTTGCTACCGAGCGAGTGGGGTTGATGGGCATTGAGGAACTAAGAGCCTTGATGGGGCACCAGAACATTCAGACGACTTTGCGCTACCAAAAGGTAACATCACAACGGGCAGAAACGGTCGCTAAGAAAGCATTTGAATCGCTAGCTAAAAAGTGATGAGAAAAAGTGTACGTATAGCGCTAGTTTGTCCTACTAAGCCTACTGATGCAGAGTATAGACCGTACTCTGCATCAGTAAAGTGAGTGTTGAGATCAAAAGCCGCTCACCCTTTATGCGGCCGTTGGGCTGGATCAGGTATCAGATGTCAAGCATACGTTCGTGTCGCGTCAGTGACGTGGGCAAGTGAGTGAGCATGACAAGCCTCTTGGCTAGCTGATGAGATTGCAAGTGATTGAACGCTAAAAACTAACACGTCAAAGTCGTGCTGAGTGCTGGAAGCAATCGCACGACAAATAAGATCACAACGATAACCAGGAGCGGGACGGCAACCAGGATCGCAACGACAACCAGGATCGCAACGACAACTAGGATCGCTGGGATTGAACGACCGCTTTATCCAGAACACTCGAGGTGCCAGAACGCGAAACCGCCGACTGTTTGCGATAACTCTGTGTCTGAATCTCAACAATCAAAGCATGATGCACCAAACGGTCAACCGCGGCGACCGTCATCATCGAATCAGCGAAGATGGCATCCCACTGGCTGAAGGGTTGATTTGCCGTAATCAGTAAGCTTTTGCGTTCGTAACGATGAGCAATCAGTTCAAACAGCACCGAGGTTTCTGCCTCGGACTTTTTGACATAACCCAAATCATCAAGCACGAGTAGGTCAAAGCGGTCCAGTTTTTTGAGCAATGGTTGCAGTTGCAATTGCAGCTTGGCTTGCTGTAGCTGTTGCACCAGTGCCAGTGCAGAATAGAATTTGACCCGCTTGCCAAACTCAATCATGCGACGTGAGACCGCCGCCGCCAAATGAGACTTTCCCACGCCCGAAGCGCCGAACAATAACAGGTTTTCGGCTCGTCCTAGCCAAGTCGGATCATCCACCAGTTGCATCAAGGGTGCGGGGTTGAAGTTGGGGCAATGGGAAAAGTCAAAGTTGGAAACCGTTTTGCCGCTTGGCAGTTGCGCTTCGTTTAAGGTTCTTTGCAGGCGGACACTCCAGCGTCGTTGAGCCTCCAATTCGCAGAGAGCCAGCAAGAACTGAGCGTAAGACCAACCTTCCTGCATCGCTTGAGCTTCGAGCGTTTCCCAATGAGTGAGCATGTGGGACAGGTGCAACCGTTTGAGGTGGAGGCTGAGGCTCTGATACGGGCTGGTCATGGGTTGTACCTTGCAGGAGTTGGTCATAAGTCGCCAGGGGGTGTTGGGTGATGGTGAGACTGGGCACATTCAGGTTGCTCAGTAATTGAAACTGCTGCCGGAGCCCTGCGAGCGTTAAGGTTGCAGGGCTCAGTTGCGCTTGAAGATAGTCTGCCACTACTGTTTCGTTGTCTTGGGTCGCCGCAATGTACAACGCTTCCACCAGGAGGACAGCGGCACTGTCGAGGTCAAATTGCGCTTTCAGTTGCTGCCAAAGGTCACGCCAGGTGTCATTGGGCAAGAGCTCTTGTTGCCAAGTACAGTACAAAAAGGCTCTGGGCTTGCGCCGCAGTCCCTCTGCAACATGACGGTAATTGATGCTCCGGGTGCGGCGTTTCGTTTGATCTGTGACACGGATGCGCGGCAGTGCCACCACCAACTGGCGATTGAGATAGCCCAGAAGCCGGTCATGATACAAATGCCATTCGAGTTGGCGTCCAATCAGGCGGGCTGGAACCGTGTACAACACGCAGCGCACATCAACTGTGCTGCGACAACTGACCGTTGCGGTGAGCACTTCATAGTCTGGAACACGATAGGTCGGGAGGGGTTGGAGACACTGTTTCTCTTCCTCAATCTTGGCAGCGTGCAGATCGTTCAATTTGGCAATCGCCCGATTGATGACATCCTGGTACGCAGCAATGCTGTCAAAGTCACAGCTTCCACGCAGTAGGAGAGCCTGCTTAATCCGATTCTTCAAATGTCCGTGGGGTGACTCAATGGCCCCATTTTCATGGGCGATGCCTGTGTTGTTGCGGGTCGGCTGCAGTCGGTAATGATGGCACAGGTCATCATACAACCGAGTCAATGGCTTGTTTCGCGCCCCACCCATGTGACGATAGGCGGCACTCAAACTATCGATCCGATGTTGCTTCGGGACACCGCCACAGGCAAACAGGGCATTCTGCAACCCTTCTGATAAGGCAATGAAGCTTTCACCCCCTGAATAATTTGAGCGTACTGCCACCCGCTGTAAGCCAGTCGATAGTGGTACAGCAAGTGCTCAAAGGGCTTGCCTGCAATGGTGATCTCGAGACCTTTGAGTTCAGTGAAGTCGGACAAGCCCATCATGCCGGGTTCATGCCGGAGCTCAAACATGACCTCTTTGGCATTGCCATGCAAGGCTTTCCAGGCTGCCACCCGCCGTTGCAGCGTGCGTAGAACTTGCGGGTACTTGCCCGGATAATGCTCTTGTAGCCACTCAAACAAGGTCATGGGCTGCAGAGCAGGGGTGGCTCTGAGCATCGGTTCCAACTCGGACTCCCACACACTAGCCAGTGGATCAGGACTACTTCTCCAATCTCGGACTCGCCCTCGATTGGGTTGGTGGTTGCCCGCTTCGATGCGTTGCCCACTGCGGGCGGAAAAGCCAGCCAAGTTTGCGGCTTCAACTTGCGTCAAGCCCATCTCTCGTGCGTTCATATACACTCGAATTTGATAAGTTTCAATCTTTCTCGACACGCTCATCCACTCCCGGTCCAATCGGAATGGGTTCAGCGTGTCTTTTTCTTTGTCGCTAGACAATGAATGCGATCCGAAGGCTACGATCTAACCGACTCGGTCGCTGTCATCGCCTGACTTCCTCATTGTCATCTAACAATCAGGAGCAGTATCAAACATGATGTCGTAGTGCAAGTTTGGAGTCTGTTGACGCAGGATGCGTAAATGGGCCTCAGCATCATTCCGGCGACGAAAACGAACCACTACACGTTGCTGCATGTTGGACAGTAAGCGAACGATGCACCAGGGGTGGAGCTGTTGATGATACGTCATGCTCCTCTCCTGTCGCTAGTGACAGCAAGGCTGTTGAGCGCACGATCGATGCCCCCCAGAAGGTGAGAAGCACTACTATCAGGAGGATGTAGTGACCAAGCAGCAATAGGAGCAGGTTGGTAAGCTAGGCGGTAGGCTTTGCCGTCGTTGTGATGAATCACCCACACTGCCTGCCGGGGTAGTTTCTGGATGCGATCGCCCTGCTCTACTAAAGCAGACCGAATCAGTTTGATTTCTACGATCACTTGTTGACCCTGGTTCACCCTGAATGCCTCTCAGTGATTGGATGCCGTCAAAAACTGAAGCCACCCTACAAAGAAGGTGGCAGCTCAAAACAGGTCAGGGTGCTATTGACATGCTAGAAGTCAGGTGCTTTTGTCTCCTGATGGAGTGACACAGAGGACAGAACGGAGATCTTCAGGGATTTGCTCAAAGTGTTCTAGCAGGAAGTCCATGAGAGCAAGGTGACGGAGGTCGCTTGCGGTGGGGCGACGATAGGTGTGACCGCGACGAAACCAACAGCGTACGGTGGAAGTGGAGCGAGAACAGATAGCCGCGATCGCTTCTTGACTGACGTGCCACTTGGCGTAGAAGGTCTGCGGTGTCATACCAAGCTGGCAATAGCTGTAGCGGTCAATCAGACGTTGTTCTCGGTCAGTCAAAGGGCGAAGATTCATAGAGTTTCCTCCGTTTCCAGAGGTTCAAGGTCATCTTCCCAAGCAATGTCAGCTTTGACCCAGGCAGTACTTGGAGAATCAGCATCGAGCCAGATGAGGTAGCACCATTGCCAACGGCAACAGTGGGGTGCAAAGCTGTAGAACCTCCCAATTGCGACTCCCCAGTCAGAAGATTCACCATTAGAAAGCCAGCAGAGGCGATCGCCGTAGAGAAACCGAGGCCTTTCGACATCAGGGAAAGTGGTCGGTAGGTCAGTTGCAGGGGGTGGGAGGCGCAGGCTAGAAAGGGGATTAAAAGCATCGAGCGTTTTAGAGCGGATGGCATCCAGATAGACTGCGAGGAGGTTGCCGTTAAGATTGGCGGTCAGGGTTTGAATGAGGCTAACAGCGAGGGTTTCGGCTTCCTGAGTTTTGAGCGCCACCCAAGCAGCATCGAAGCTGTCATCGGAGTAAGTTTTGAGGCGGCAAAGCAAATCAGCAATGGCAAAGTCAGCCAAGGCTTTCTGATAGCCTGCCTGATAAGTCCCTATAGGTGCTACAGCAGGGTTAGGAGTGCGACAAGGTGGTGTTTGACGACACCACAATCGAGTTGCCTTAGAACGATTTGGCATAGGATTGAAACTGCTCCTAGTGAAGTGGGAGTGAGTGCCAGACCCCGTGCCGACCAAAGCTGTGGGTCTGGCCTTTGACATTAGTTTAGAATCTTTAAGGCGATGGGGCAATAGGGCATAGTGACAATTACCCTTTATACATCTTGCGATAAGGGAGAATAGCCCTAGAGGAGATATTTAGTGCTGACTCCGAAATGGCAGAGAAAAAAGCTCAAATCCGCGTTTACTTGCCAACTGATACCGACAAGATTCTCAAAATCTTGGCAGCGGTGAAGGACTCGTCTGTCAATGCTCTGGTAAATGAGGCGATCGAGCATTGGTTGGAGGAGGCAGAGCAAAAGGAAATTGTGGAGAAGTTTAACCTCGATCAGTTAGATGAGATTGGCTAGGAGACACCTTCAGCAGCAATTTTCACCAACGGCAAGAGGCTAGCTAGAGATGAGACCTTGATGGCTGGTTGGGAGCGATCGCGTTCCCTCAAGAAAACAAGCTCTCCAAAAACTTCTCTCCTGCCTGCTGCAAGTCTCCATCAACCGCGAAGGTCAGGGTGCGGATACGAATCTCCTGGACTTGGGTATGTAGAGGCTTTTGTAGCGGTTGTGGATAGATGAGAATCGCTTCGGAGCACCCTTGTGTAGTTGCATAGGCGATGATTTGCGCCACATCATCTGTTCCAGGAGCGGTTGGGGTTTTGTATTTAGTATCCAGTACGTAGCGGGTTTGCCCCGTGGTGTTGTCAAAGAGCACAAGATCGATGCTGAAAGACAGCGAACCCTCCTGGTTGATGTGAACCTTATGTTGAGCTTTAACATTCAGGTTATGAGGCAGCAGTTTTGTCGCCTGGTGCGCTTTGAGCCACTCTGCAACAAACAATTCGTAGAGTTGATCCATGCTGACGAGGAACGGCAACATTTTGCGATCGCCCTCGGTATGGCTAGGACCACTCTGCTCTAGAAAAAAGTGACAGAGAGCATGGAGTGGCTGATAGTCCTCATTCAGGCGATGGTAAAGGCGCTTGATGCAGGCTTGAGCCGTATGGGGTTCGAGTGAGACAGTGCCTTGGAGGGCGTGGTAAGCCTGCCTCACGCTAGGGAGGACTTCGGGGCTACAGGCTCCGCAAGCGGCAATTTTGCGGAGTGTCCAAAGCAGAATTTGGTTGTCCTCAATGTCAGGCGTGTGCTCTTTGTAATGGCACTTGATTTTGACTTCCCACGGTCGTTGTACCAATTGCCGTGAATCCATGCGTCCTCGCACGAAAGTCATTCGATCGCTCTTGGGGATATAGGTACGATACAGACCTTGTTTAGCGCGATCGCGGATACGCTGTGCCAGGATGTTCGCCAAGTAATTATAAAAGTCTTCAAGTTTGTCGAAATTGCTTAAGCCATCTAGAAAATGAAAGCTCTTGAGTTGGTAGGCGTATTCCAACATGCCAAAGATGTTTGCCAGTCCTACTTTGGGTTGGAGCCGAAAGCCTATTGAGTCTGACAGCGGAATGTAGCCAACCCATCCCTGAGACGTTAGTCGCCACTGTCCACCTGTGATGGGCGTGGGAAAATCAACGTCCACTACCCCTTTTCGCGGAGCACCGTTTGCACTATACAACCGCCAGAGCAGCGTTCCCAGTTCTAAAGGGATGAGGTCTTCGGCGAAAAGCTTTGAGGCGTACTCAGTTAGTTCGTAAACAATGGGATGAGTGGCATTCATGGGCGTAATTGCCCCTCAACCTGTGCCCATCTTAAGTTTTTCATCTTGTCAGACTGGTCAAAGAAGAATTCTTCTAGATACGGCTCAATTTCCAGTTGCCAGATGCTTTTGAGTTCTGCGTCGAGGTTTTCTCGCAGAAAGAAGCTGGTGCCAAGCTGATAGTGCGAATCACCAATTTGAGCGTTAATGTGCTGCAATAAATTGACGAGATTTTCCGTGGCATAACCAGTGGCTTGATGATACTTTCGCAGACCTTCGTAGTTGGGCGGGACGTAGAGAAAAGCAAAACGGCGACGGAGTGCGTGATCAACCAGGGCAATGGAGCGATCGGCAGTATTCATCGTACAAATGATCCGAACGTTCTTAGGAATACTAAATGTTTCGCCACTTGCCAAGTACGCTTTTTCATCCCGGTATTCTAGGAGATACATCAACTCCCCAAAAACTTGAGAGATGTTAGCGCGGTTGAATTCATCAATGATGAGAACGCAACTATGCTCACCGCAAAGTTGAGCTTTTTTACAGAACTCTAGAAAACGACCTGGAACGATCGGATAATCTAATCCCCCTTCAGTTCGCTTAGGGCGAATACCCTGAATAAAATCTTCATAGGTGTAAGCAGGATGAAACTGAACCATATCGACAAAACCATTCCCTCCACCGATTAAATGTTGGGCAAGGTGACGAGCCAGGAAGGTTTTGCCAGTACCAGGCGGTCCATACAGAACCGCTTGTCGCTTACGATTGAGCGCCTTCACCCAATCGTGCAATAAACCCTCATCCAGTTGGGTTGCCTCCGCGCAATCAGATAATGTGAATGTTGGAGCGACTGTTATAGGCAAGACAGTTGGATCATCTTTTAGAGAATTGATGTACTCATGTATTGCTTGAGTTGGGTTATCCAAAGTGGCAAGTAAAACTAGTGGAAAAGCTTGCTTAAATGTTTTTACAATATGATCACTTAATTGTTCGTCTGAGCTTTGTAAAACTAATTCTGCTGGAATAACCGAGGTGGGTGAACTGCCGCAGAGATCCCATAAGAGTATTTCCTGATACTTCTGATAATTTCGTTGAAATCGTTGATTATACTCGTCTAAAGCTTGGAAATAAGGGCTAGAAATCTGAAAACCAAACTGCAACCCAGCGCTAGTAATTCGGATAAACAGAAAGCCAAGAAAACAAAAACGTCCTTCCAGCGATGCTGTACCCCATGTTGTACCTGCTTGAGTCGTTATCCTGGTTGACTGACAAATCTTTTCCGTAGGTTGGGTTGAACAGCGTGAAACCCAACAACAGCCTGGTTTTTGTTGGGTTACGCTATCGCTAACCCAACCTACGCAAGAATCGAGGTTTCAAGAGTTTTGTCAGTCAATCAGGTCGTTATCTGTGCTGATGGGCGGGTTGCGATTAAACGAAGAAGTTTATTAAATGGTTCTTGAACATGCTCGCGAAGCTCGTCCTGGTGCTGGTAGTAGAAGGTAAGTTCTGGATTATCTTGCCATTTTGCGAGCAAAGCGAACGTTGCTGGAGTAAAGAAATTAGCGGCTTTTGATGGTGGGTGAGAGGGAACAGCATTACCACCTAATTCATCAAACTGCTCTGAAGTTAGACCTAGCAAGGTTCTTTGCCAATTTTTCTGATTAACTTTTTTAGGTGTTAGGTCGTACCAATGAACTGGAAGACGGTGTTTATATCTGGGAGCATTTGGCTCGAAGTAATAGTCCCCTGTGACCGTTCCAATCCCAAGCACTTCTGTTTTACCCTTGTTGGCAACAATGTAATCACCGGGCTTAATCTGTGCAAAATTATAAACTTGATTGACTCCAGTTTTCTTCCATTTCAACTCTGGATGTTGGGCAATCAATTGGTCGCGACGCTTATCAAAATCTATGATGTCTAACTTGGAAATATCACCGAGTTCATCCCACTCGATCGCAATGAAACCCTGGTCACGGCATTCTTCCCACTGCGATGCGTTTTCACCCGGTGCAATCTTCCAGTAGTGCACATCGAAGGTGTATTTCTTCACTGCCAACAACCAGTGGCAAAACATATCAAACAGGTCATCATCCTGCAAATTCACATCAGGGCAGATTTGGCGCATTTCGGGCGCAATTGCCTGAATCATCTGTCGTAGCCCTGTGTTGATTTGTGGATAGCCAGTCAGAAGCGTGTTATGGGACGTGTCCTCAAAGTAGTTGATGACGCGCCAGGGTTTTTTGTTGACCAGCAGAAACTCGTCTGGGCGGAGAGCATTGAGAATGGGGGTTAGCATTCCTACCTGAAAGCCTTTACTGCAAGTGAGGCTGGAGAATTCAAGGCAGGCATCTTTTAGCTCAGTGGGGTCAGTGACACAGCGTTGCACAAAGTTGAAAATCGCTTGGGCGATCGCTGTCCAGTCGCAGCTTTTGCCGTCACTCTCGTACCATTTCTTTAAACTCCCTTTGATCACGGGAGCATGATGAGCCCAGGCTCCCCTCGCCTCATTACTGTTTGTCTCAGTATGGGGCAGCAGCTTCAGTAATACGAGGTCGGTGATAGCTTCACCACGGGCTACGGCAGCTTGAATCTCCTGAAAGTTGTGGTGACCTGTTTGACGATTTTCATCGTAAAGGCTGATATGCTTTTGCCCTTCCGGCGTGGATACAAAAGTGTCTGCAAATTCTTGAAAGAGACGGACGAATTCAACCTTTTTGCTGCCAAACATTGGAGAAGATGTCCTGTTTTTGGAAATGGAGGGAGGGTCAGGCACTCTGTTGAAGTTCAGCAAACTGCCACCGCTTAGTCTGCCCATCTTCACGACAGAGAAGCACGCCAAACCATTCGAGACGCTCCAGGTTTTCGGCGATCGCGCCCTTATACCGTCCACCCCCTTTGAACTGAGCGGCGATTTGTACCACTGTCCATTCGCCGCCGCTGGTGCGGAGGAGATCGCGGATGGTGGCAAGTTGTTCTTTGGGCTGTTTCGGGAAAGGCTTTTGCTCGACCGGGGCGATAACGGCTTCTTCGGCTTCGACGACTCCGGCAATCACCTGTTGGGTCTGCACTTCGTTGGGTGCCTGGTAGTCAGGACGGAGCCAGCGAATGATGCCGTTGCGTTCTTCTTCGGCACGTTCGGCGTTGAGGGTAACGAGCCGTTCCAAGATGATTTCGTCGATGCCATCTTTCATCTTGCCGTTGTCTTTCAAGTCTTGCCAGCCGTAGGCATCGAGGACAGCAGCGTCGAGGTCATCATGGATTTGCTTGAGAGTGGAGACGAGGGCTTTATCGTTGTAGGCGCGATCGCTCTCACTAAACGCTTCACCCTTCCGCAGTTTCTCTAGCAGGTTATACATTCCGGTAATGGTGACATCGGGATGCTGTACCTGAACTCGCTTGCGGTGAGCGTCTAACCGTTCTCCTAAGTCTCGGATTTTCTGTTCTTGTTCAGAGGTGGGAGCGGGAAAAGGGAAAGGATCAAAGCAAACAGTTTTGTTGTAACGTGGTCTATCCTCTAAAGTCCCCCCTGATACTAATGCCCAAAGGCTGTGAATTTGACTGGATAGTACTCCTAAATAGTAGGCATTAGCTAAACTAAATATGACAAGCGTTTGATCTGGAAGAATTTCTTCTGACAAAAAACAGAAAACCCGGTGTTTAGCAGTTAGAGATGTTGAAATATACCTTGGTAGCCCTTTTAGTGATTCTCGAAGTTGCGGTCTTGCTTCTCCAAATATCCACCAATTGTCTCGATATGATTTTCTATTGTTAACTTGTCGAGAAGGTAATACCCGCTCGACAATCCATTGGTATGGAATTGTAAATTCGCTGGCTTGTTCACGGGTTAAACCAAAAAAATCAACTAAATATTGTTTTCTAGATCGGCTAGTTAGATCTCTACCATTTAGTGTTGGTCTAACAATTTCCCTTAATTCCTTATCACTTTTAATCCAATGCTCGGCTATAGCTTCTGCGACAGTGAAACCATCTCCATGCAGAGCAACACCGACATTACAAATCTCACTATTAGCTCGAAGAGTAGGACAATTAGATAGATCAACTCCTGCCTGAAGGTTATCAAATATTTGACCTACGTCTTTCCACTGAATGTGAGTTTGTTGTGCTGAATCTTCAGGAGTGATCTCTCTAATCTCATTTAAAACAACTCCAAGCTTCTTGAACAAAGATCCCCTGTTTTTAGATTCAAAAACAGTCATTGAAATTCTAACTGCTGCACCTTTTTCATCCTCATCCCAAGGGTGATCAGGGATAGCAAAAATAAGATTTACTCCTTGTTTATTTGAAATGTTGTTATGAACGACTCTTCTATTAAAAGTCTGAGTAATGCTATTTGTTGTAATAAATCCAAGACGTTTGTATTTTCCTGTGCTAGCTAGTTTCGCACCATAGTTCCACCAGTACATTACTAAATCGCTCATTTCAGGAACGTCACCGTGAACTAAACGTAATGTTTCGACATACCCCTCACCCAGAGCATTTTTCATTCTTTTGTCGCCCATGAATGGAGGATTCGACACGATATAATCTGCCTCCTGCCATTCTGCTGGACGCGGATTGATATACCGATAAATCGGAGTTTGATCATTCGGATCAGGCACAGCTTCACCTGTCACCGGATGCTTCATCTTGCGACCACCCCAGCGAGTTCTCACCGTTCCCGTTTTCGGGTCAATGTCCGGTTCCTTGCCGTCATACGCCAGCACCGCATCCCGGTATTCAATATTGTGGAAGTCCTGCAAAATCGGTTCTGGTGGCGGAGTCGTGCCATAGCGTTTAAAGTGCCATTGCAGATACCCAATCCAGATCACTAATTCGGCAATAGCGGCGGCTCTGGGGTTAATTTCAATCCCCAAAAACTGCGCCGGGTTCACCTGTTTATGCCCTGCCAACCGTGGGTCAAACGCTTCCAACAGGTTAATCTCCCGTTGCCCCACCACATCCAGCAGGCGGGTTTCCACCTCCCGTTCCAGCGTCTTCAGCAAGTCCAGCGTCACATACAAAAAATTGCCCGACCCACAGGCAGGGTCAAGAATACGAACGGTTCGCAGCTTTTCCAGAAACGCCTCAATCTCATCCACTGCTTTTTGTCGTTGCGCCTTCGTCGGTGCCTCTTGCCCATCCTTCAGCATCAGCAGGCGATCGACCTCTGACTCCACCAGCAGCCACTCTTCTCGCAACGGCTCCATCACCACTGGACGCACCAACCGTTCCACATAGGATCTTGGCGTATAGTGTGCTCCCAGGCGACTCCGCTCCTTCTTGTCTAGCGCCCGCTCCAGCAACGTCCCAAAAATAGCAGGCTCTACCTCCGACCAGTCCTTCTCTGCCGCCTCATACAGCGTTTCTAGCTGTGCTTTTGGCAGGGCAAACGCCGTTGCATCCGCAAAAAAGCTCCCGTTGAACTGCAAAATGCGTTCAAACCCAAAATTGCCGCCCGTATTCATCGTTTGCCAGAGGCTCTCAATTCCTGGCTGAAACAGTTTCGGGTCAGCAAGCCACCGATCCTTATCAGATGTCAAGCATACGTTCGTGTCGCGTCAGTGACGTGGGCAAGTGAGTGAGCATGACAAGCCTCTTGGCTAGCTGATGAGATTGCAAGTGATTGAACGCTAAAAACTAACACGTCAAAGTCGTGCTGAGTGCTGGAAGCAATCGCACGACAAATAAGATCACAACGATAACCAGGAGCGGGACGGCAACCAGGATCGCAACGACAACCAGGATCGCAACGACAACTAGGATCGCTGGGATTGAACGACCGCTTTATCCAGAACACTCGAGGTGCCAGAACGCGAAACCGCCGACTGTTTGCGATAACTCTGTGTCTGAATCTCAACAATCAAAGCATGATGCACCAAACGGTCAACCGCGGCGACCGTCATCATCGAATCAGCGAAGATGGCATCCCACTGGCTGAAGGGTTGATTTGCCGTAATCAGTAAGCTTTTGCGTTCGTAACGATGAGCAATCAGTTCAAACAGCACCGAGGTTTCTGCCTCGGACTTTTTGACATAACCCAAATCATCAAGCACGAGTAGGTCAAAGCGGTCCAGTTTTTTGAGCAATGGTTGCAGTTGCAATTGCAGCTTGGCTTGCTGTAGCTGTTGCACCAGTGCCAGTGCAGAATAGAATTTGACCCGCTTGCCAAACTCAATCATGCGACGTGAGACCGCCGCCGCCAAATGAGACTTTCCCACGCCCGAAGCGCCGAACAATAACAGGTTTTCGGCTCGTCCTAGCCAAGTCGGATCATCCACCAGTTGCATCAAGGGTGCGGGGTTGAAGTTGGGGCAATGGGAAAAGTCAAAGTTGGAAACCGTTTTGCCGCTTGGCAGTTGCGCTTCGTTTAAGGTTCTTTGCAGGCGGACACTCCAGCGTCGTTGAGCCTCCAATTCGCAGAGAGCCAGCAAGAACTGAGCGTAAGACCAACCTTCCTGCATCGCTTGAGCTTCGAGCGTTTCCCAATGAGTGAGCATGTGGGACAGGTGCAACCGTTTGAGGTGGAGGCTGAGGCTCTGATACGGGCTGGTCATGGGTTGTACCTTGCAGGAGTTGGTCATAAGTCGCCAGGGGGTGTTGGGTGATGGTGAGACTGGGCACATTCAGGTTGCTCAGTAATTGAAACTGCTGCCGGAGCCCTGCGAGCGTTAAGGTTGCAGGGCTCAGTTGCGCTTGAAGATAGTCTGCCACTACTGTTTCGTTGTCTTGGGTCGCCGCAATGTACAACGCTTCCACCAGGAGGACAGCGGCACTGTCGAGGTCAAATTGCGCTTTCAGTTGCTGCCAAAGGTCACGCCAGGTGTCATTGGGCAAGAGCTCTTGTTGCCAAGTACAGTACAAAAAGGCTCTGGGCTTGCGCCGCAGTCCCTCTGCAACATGACGGTAATTGATGCTCCGGGTGCGGCGTTTCGTTTGATCTGTGACACGGATGCGCGGCAGTGCCACCACCAACTGGCGATTGAGATAGCCCAGAAGCCGGTCATGATACAAATGCCATTCGAGTTGGCGTCCAATCAGGCGGGCTGGAACCGTGTACAACACGCAGCGCACATCAACTGTGCTGCGACAACTGACCGTTGCGGTGAGCACTTCATAGTCTGGAACACGATAGGTCGGGAGGGGTTGGAGACACTGTTTCTCTTCCTCAATCTTGGCAGCGTGCAGATCGTTCAATTTGGCAATCGCCCGATTGATGACATCCTGGTACGCAGCAATGCTGTCAAAGTCACAGCTTCCACGCAGTAGGAGAGCCTGCTTAATCCGATTCTTCAAATGTCCGTGGGGTGACTCAATGGCCCATTTTCATGGGCGATGCCTGTGTTGTTGCGGGTCGGCTGCAGTCGGTAATGATGGCACAGGTCATCATACAACCGAGTCAATGGCTTGTTTCGCGCCCCACCCATGTGACGATAGGCGGCACTCAAACTATCGGTCCGATGTTGCTTCGGGACACCGCCACAGGCAAACAGGGCATTCTGCAACCCTTCTGATAAGGCAATGAAGCTTTCACCCCCCTGAATAATTTGAGCGTACTGCCACCCGCTGTAAGCCAGTCGATAGTGGTACAGCAAGTGCTCAAAGGGCTTGCCTGCAATGGTGATCTCGAGACCTTTGAGTTCAGTGAAGTCGGACAAGCCCATCATGCCGGGTTCATGCCGGAGCTCAAACATGACCTCTTTGGCATTGCCATGCAAGGCTTTCCAGGCTGCCACCCGCCGTTGCAGCGTGCGTAGAACTTGCGGGTACTTGCCCGGATAATGCTCTTGTAGCCACTCAAACAAGGTCATGGGCTGCAGAGCAGGGGTGGCTCTGAGCATCGGTTCCAACTCGGACTCCCACACACTAGCCAGTGGATCAGGACTACTTCTCCAATCTCGGACTCGCCCTCGATTGGGTTGGTGGTTGCCCGCTTCGATGCGTTGCCCACTGCGGGCGGAAAAGCCAGCCAAGTTTGCGGCTTCAACTTGCGTCAAGCCCATCTCTCGTGCGTTCATATACACTCGAATTTGATAAGTTTCAATCTTTCTCGACACGCTCATCCACTCCCGGTCCAATCGGAATGGGTTCAGCGTGTCTTTTTCTTTGTCGCTAGACAATGAATGCGATCCGAAGGCTACGATCTAACCGACTCGGTCGCTGTCATCGCCTGACTTCCTCATTGTCATCTAACAGATCCTTCAACGCCTTTGTAAAAACCTCACCTCGCAGCAGATCCACATCTTCCGCAAACATCGTAAAAATGCAGCGCATCAAGAAATTGGCAACCTCCTGCGGCTCATTACCCTGCTCCTCCAGCCACCGCGCCAGCTTCGCCAACGTATCGGCAACCTCTCGCGTCACCTTCGCCCGATACTTCTCTGGGTTCAGGCTTTGCGGATCGCTAAAAATAGCAACGAAGCGATCGAAGACCTTCTCATCCAGCAGCTTCTCTAGCGCAATGGTTTCTCGTGCCCCATAACCACCATAGTTGCCGCTAAAGCTCATCCACACTTCAAAGTGAGAGCCAATATCGCAGGTCATCACAAAAGGTGGCTTTTCCGTCAAAAATGGCGTGTAGCTGTATGCCTGATAAAAGGCCTTCTCCATCGCCGTATCGTAGGTCTTTGTGCCCCGCTTCGCCGTGCCCTTGTTAGAAGCACTCCCACCCTGCTTCGCCTCAATCAGGAAATGTCCTTCTTTGTAGAAATCGGCATAGTTGGTGCTGGAGCCGTCTTTATGACGGACACGAATATCTTTGTCAAAGGCATAGGGATCGCCAGGGATATTGCCCTTTGGCGGTGGGCGATCGACTCCCAACGCATCACATAGGTCGAGAAAGAAGCCCTGATAGTTGGCTCGTTCATTGCCCTGAGAGCCTTGCCATGTTTTTAGAAATTGCTGGACTCGCTGCCTGCCTGCATCATCCATTCGACACTCCTTAGCTGAAGCAGAGCGGCACCGCTATGAAGGAGCCAAGTCTGCTACCTTACCTCCCCATACAGTGTTGACACAGCTACAGCCGGATGGAACACATTTTTCAGAAAGTCATTACAGTCTGCTCACAAATACTCTGCATATCAGCAGTTTCCTCAAGAGAAGGCATGGTCATTGAGAACTCCGCTCCGTCTACCGCTCCACTCGCTCTAAACAGCACTGGGGTGAAATATCGAAAAATCACATTCCTGAAAGCTGAGCACTGAGCACTTTACGAGCAGGCATGGTGCTGCTGAGGGTGGCGATCGCCTCTTGCAACTGTGCTGTAAATTCAGCATTCACCTACGCGCTGGAACGTCCATGTAGCTACTCCACTACAGAGGCGAAACTGACAAACTGACCACTTCAGGCAGCAGCAACTGCTCCTCAACAGCATGGCAAGAAAACCTTGCCATCTGGCAAATCTCAATAAGTTATTCTCCGTGGCTTCTTGTGATACATCGCCCGCAACACCCGCAAATATTCCGGTTCTGTCTCGATCGTCGTCCAAATATGGTGAGCTAGAGCCAGCTTCTGCTGATGCTTCTCCGTAGGAAACCGACGATGCGCCCCCTGCGAAAACCAATGGTTGACAGTTGTCAACGAACAGTCACAAATAAAGGCGAGTTCCTCACGTGAGACTGCCCAGAGTTTCAGAAATATCTCAAGTTCCATCGATTCGCTATGCACTAGAGAAGACAAAGCTGTAACGCACACCAGTGTGAATGAGACAGTGCTGGAGGAGCAAGAGTCATGCCGAGCAACTTGCCACCATGACAATCTTTAGAGTATGATGCCTCACAGATTAGCAGTACGTTTGAACTGTTAGCAGATAACCCAAAACGTTTGAGCAGCTTGCTACGCCAAGTCGTTGCCAACTATGAGCATCATTACCATTCATTGCCGCCTTATTGCTTCTGAGCCGATTCGACGCCACCTCTGGCACCTCATGACCGAGAGCAATACCCCCCTCATTAATGACCTGCTAAACCAAGTCAGCCAGCATCCCGATTTTGAAACCTGGCAACGCCGAGGGACTGTTCCCGAGAAAACCGTTAAAGAACTTTGTGAACCACTCAAAGCCATTTACCCAGGTCAGCCTGCACGCTTCTATGCCTCTGCAATCTTGATGGTGACCTATACCTATGAATCATGGCTGGCGCTCCAGCAGAACCGCCGCCGCCGTTTGGATGGCAAACAAAAATGGCTGAATGTAGTGAAGAGTGATGCGGCACTACTTGAACTCAGCAGCACCACCCTCGAAGCGATCAAAGAGAGGGCACAAACAGTGCTGAAGCAACTTAATGCAGAGCCTGAAACTCAAGCATCTTCCAACCCCAAGAAGCGTAAGGCAGCACAACAGCAGACTCAGTCTGCCAACAAAGCAAGTCCCATGACGCGTTTGTTTGAAACTTATGACGATACCTTGAACCGCTGCGCGACCGCCTATCTTATCAAAAATGGCTGCAAAATCCCTGAAACTGAGGAAGACCCAGAGAAATTTGCCCACCGCCTTCGCCGCAAGCAGAAAGAGATCGAGCAACTTGAGGCTCAGCTTCAGGCTCGCCTACCGAAAGGACGAGATCTAACCGGGGAAGAGTTTCTGGAGACGTTGGCGATCGTTATGCAGCAGATTTCCGAAAGCGTTGCCCAAGCACGCGAGTGGCAAGCCAAACTGCTTACCCGACCTGCCTCTCTGCCCTATCCCATCATCTATGGCAGTTCCACGGATGTCCGCTGGGGTAAGACCGCAAAGAGAATTACTGCCAACTTTAGTGGCATCGATAAGTATCTCAAAGCAACTGATCCTGACCTTGCAGCATGGTTCAAGACCACCAAAGCATCCCCATTCCGGGTGTACTGCGACCAACGGCAATTGACCTTCTTCCAACGCTTTTTAGACGATTGGCAAGCCTATCAAGTGAAGAAAGATACCTATCCAGCAGGCTTACTCACCCTCAGTTCAGCCATGCTGGCATGGAGAGAAGGCGAGGGTAAGGGTGAACCCTGGCATGTAAACCATCTCGCCCTTTACTGCTCCTTTGATACTCGCTTGATGACAGCGGAGGGTACTCTGGAAGTCCAGCAGGAGAAAGCCGCTAAAGCGCTCAGAAACCTGGCCCATGCGAACCCTGATCCTCGCAATCAATCGACGCTCAATCGCTTGCAACATTTACCCGATCGCCCCAGCCAGAAACTTTATCAAGGTAAACCTGACATTTTGGTTGGACTCAGTCTTGGTTTGGCTAATCCCGTTACAGCCGCTGTTGTCAATGCCAGCAAAGGCGATTTGCTAACCTACCGCACGCCTCGCACTTTGCTGGGCGATCACTATCACCTGTTCAACCGTCACCGTCAGCAGCAGCAGCAAAATGCTCTACAACGTCACAAAAATCAACAGCGGGGTGTGGCGTACCAACCGTCAGAATCAGAACTGGGTCAGTATGTTGACCGCTTACTGGCAAAGGCAATCATCCAACTCGCCCAAGCCTACAAAGCAGGCAGCATCGTCATTCCGAACCTGACGCATCTACGAGAATTACTCGCCAGTGAGATTACAGCAAGGGCTGAACAGAAAGCGAGCTTAGTAGAGGCTCAAGACAAGTACGCCAAAGAGTACCGCCAGACGATCCATCGCTGGAGCTACAACCGACTCATTGAAGCGATCCGTAGCAAAGCGCAGCAACTTGGCATCACAGTTGAGTCAGGCTTTCAACCACTCCAAGGCAACCCCCAAGAACAAGCAAAAGATGTGGCGATCGCTACCTATTACGCCCGTGCAATCAACGCAAAATAGGCTTGTGCTTTAGTACATTTGAACCTAGACAAGTTAATATACGGAACAATAGCGCCGCAGTTCAAGCTCTTTGAGCCGCTGAACTGTGAAAAATGAGGGTCAGTTTGGTCGTCGCAAGACGGCTGTGCTTTCCGACCCTGGTAGCTGTCCGCGCACTGACTGCCGTCTTGGCACAGACTCCATTTTGAGGTTTGTGTGGGGATGGGAAGCTGCATTCGTTGAGTCCGTTCTTCAAATGTAGCGCAGGTGCGCGCCCAGCAGAAGTGAGTTCAGCCTTCACTGTATGAAGGTACAGGAGTATCATCGCTTCAATAATAAATTGAAGCAGATGGTGTGACTGGAGTGGCAGCTACCGCTGATACGGAATCCGATTTGTTGCTCTCACTGCCAGAGCAAAAAGCTGTTCACACGTGGGTAGCTGTCTCTAAGGAAATAGGGTATCTGAATCGGATTTCGTATCAATCGCCTCCGAGCAAGGAGAAGTCCTCCATCATTTTTCTGGCAAACCGAAGCGAGTTCAAAAACCCCTGGAGGTTTGCCAGAATCCAAAATCCCTCTGCTGGCGCGACTTTCACCCATCTGAAAGCACCAAAGCGCTCCTTCTAAGGCAGGTAGCAAGGCAGTTTTTTAGCAGGTTTGCCAAAACCTACTTTGGAAAGCTTGCGGGACAAGGATTTTGGCTTTGGGAGCCGCCATCGCCCTCCCAGAGATGGGCGGGCTGAAAGTCCTGCTGGATGATCACAGGCGCAAACTCGCAATGGTCGCCATCGCCCTCCCAGAGATGGGCGGGCTGAAAGCTTGGTGGCGATCGCTATCTTTAGTAAGAGTCTGGCGTCGCCATCGCCCTCCCAGAGATGGGCGGGCTGAAAGTTTGGTGTTGTATTCCCTATCTGGTAATGCGATCGCGTCGCCATCGCCCTCCCAGAGATGGGCGGGCTGAAAGTTCATCGTCAGTTAGTGTGGTGCTCATGGCTGTTAGGTCGCCATCGCCCTCCTAGAGATGGGCGGGCTGAAATTATATGCCGCTAAGATTTGACCTTCGCTCACCAGTTTAGGAGGTTGAGTTCCCTAATGTTTTTTGATGGAGGGCTGAAAGGAGCGCCTGCCTTACAACTCTAGAGAGGCAGAGAGCAGATGTTTACATCAATAGCGACATTAAATCGCGAAGTGAACAATTTAGATAAATTGCGACATTAAATCGCGAAATCAAACAGATTGTAAGAGACTATGTCAAAAACGACATTAATTTGCGAATCGCGACATTTAATGTGCGAACGTACACTTGACAATGGACAGACATCATGGGCAGTACAAGATTCGAACTTGTAACATCCTGCTTGTAAGGCAGGCGCTCTACCGTTGAGCTAACCGCCCGAAAGATATGCACAGCTAACTACATTAGCAGATAACTACACATTTGTTGCTGACCTTCTCTAATTTCGGTAACCCGTTTCTGATCATGCACTGAAAACGAGCGATCGAGCCGGCAATTTATTGGTTTACCTTTAGTCAGTGCATTTGTACCTGCTACGATGCTGAAAGCCTTGTCTGCCTGTCGCCATCATGCCTTCTGGTCGGACTCATGACAGCATTACCCTTTGGAGTCTGCCGCTACTTGCCGGGTTGACCTTTGCACGCACCCAAAGCAGCAGCCTGACGCTGTTTGTTTCGGGCAGCTACCTTTTCAGCGGGCTCATGTTTGGTCCTGATTTGGATGTGTACTCCCATCAGTACAAACGCTGGGGGCTGCTGCGCTGGATCTGGTTGCCTTATAGACGCAGTATGCGGCATCGATCGGTCTGGTCGCACGGTCCGATTGTGGGAACGGTGGTGCGAGTCGCTTATCTCTTTATTTGGGTGGGGCTATTGGGCAGTGGAGGGATTGTTGTCAGCGCGATCGCCGTTCAACTTATTAGCAAAACGAATGATTGGTTTGTGCTCGCGCAACAGTGGTGGAGCAGCAGTATTGGCTTTTTAGAACGCACACCGCAGCAGTACCCAATGGAAGCGATCGCGATCGCCATTGGGCTGGAACTTGGCGCGATGAGTCATGCCCTTTCGGATTGGACGCTATCAACCTATCGACGCACGTTTAAGCGCTCTCCCAAAAAGGCTGCGATCGTCCGGCAAGCCCCCAGCCCATTGACGGCTTCGACCTTTGAAGGCAACGGTACAAAGCCGTCTTCTGTTGCGGAGCGATCGCAGCCATTAGCACCGTCGCCGCCCACATACCGTGAACCGCAGTTGCCACCCTTTGAGCGGCGGAAGGATGAGGGGTGAAGAGGTGAGGGGGTGAGAAAGTGAAGAGGGGAAGAGGGGAAGAAGTCTACTTATGAGGTGCTGAGTCCTATCTTTACGCTCACCTTTGCTCGTAGCTGGTTAAAGTAAGACATCAGTAAGGGTTGATTGCATGACTAATTCTGAGCAGTCTGATTCGGAACTGTTAGCGCAACAGGTTAACCTGCTAGAAGCGGTGCAGCAGTTGGTGACGGTAGTGGCAAAGCTACGATCGCCGGATGGCGGCTGTCCCTGGGATCTGGCTCAAACACCAGACAGTTTGATTCCCTACGTGATTGAAGAAGCCTACGAAACGGTGGAGGCGATTCAAAGCGGTGACTTGGCGGCAATCCGCGAAGAGCTAGGCGACCTCCTGTTGCAGGTGGTGCTGCAAGCGCAGATTGCCAGCGACGCAAATCAATTTAACCTGACAGAGGTTGCACAGGGCATCAGCGAGAAGTTGATTCGTCGTCATCCCCACGTATTTGGCACGGTCACTGTAGAGACAATGGATGATGTGTACCGTAATTGGGAGCAGATCAAGGCGATCGAAAAAGGGGAAGATCCCAATATTGCGCCGCCTCTCAGCAAAAAACTGAGCCGCTATGCGCGATCGCTGCCACCCTTAATGGCAGGTATGAAAATTTCGCGCAAGGCGGCTGAGGTTGGTTTTGAGTGGGAATCGATCGACGGCGTGTGGGCAAAGTTCCAAGAAGAGCTAACCGAATTCAAGGAAGCACTGGCTACCACTGATAAAGCCCACCAGGAAGCAGAACTCGGTGATCTCCTCTTCACCGTGATTAACCTTGCCCGCTGGTATGAGCTTGACCCCAGTGCCGCACTGCAAGGCACCAACCAACGCTTTATTCAGCGTTTAGCACAAATGGAAGCCGTTGCCGATCGTCCTCTTTCTGACTACAGCCTGGAGCAGCTAGAACAACTTTGGCAGCAGGCAAAGGCACGGTTGAGAGAAGGGAGGGGAGAGGGGTGAGGGGTAAAGGCAGGAGGCAGAAGGCAGAAGGCAGGAGGCTAAAGGCAGAAGGCTAAAGGCAGAAGGCTAAAAAAGGTTAAAGGCAGAAGGTTAAACGCAGAAGGTTAAAAGCTGTACTCAAAACTCAAAACTCAAAACTCAAAATTTTCCCCACACCCCACACCCCACACCCCACACACCTCACACCACCCCTCACCCAATGCCCAAACAGCGCCTTGATCTTCTCCTTGTCGAACGTGACCTTTGCGATACGCGACAGAAGGCGCAGCGGCTCATTCGGGCTGGAGAGGTGATGGTGAATCAACAGGTGGTGGATAAGCCAGGGACGGAGATTGATCTGCTGGCAAAGATTCAGGTGCGGCAACGATCGCCCTACGTGTCCAGGGGGGGCGAAAAGTTGGCAAAGGCGATCGCCCATTTCCCGCTTTCAGTCGCTGGACGCATCTGTTTGGATGGCGGCATTTCGACAGGTGGCTTTACAGATTGTCTGTTGCAGGCTGGGGCACAGCACGTCTATGGGGTCGATGTAGGCTATGGACAGGTTGCCTGGAGCATACGGCAGGATGCACGTGTGACGCTGCGAGAACGGACGAACTTACGTCATCTCACACCGATGGATTTGTATGGCACCGATCGCCCTGCCGACCTGGGCGTGGTCGATGTCTCGTTTATCTCGCTGACGAAAGTGGTGTCTGTCTTGTGGCAACTGCTTCAACCGCCCCGCGAAGTTGTGCTGCTGGTCAAGCCGCAATTTGAAGTGGGACGCGCCCTGGTGGGCAAAAACGGCGTGGTACGCGATCCTCAGGATCAGGCAATGGCAATTTTGCAGGTTTTGCAAGCGGCTCAAGCGGTGGGCTGGCACTATCACGGTGTCACCTGGTCGCCGCTACTGGGTCCCGCTGGCAATATCGAGTATCTGCTGTGGTTAAAGAATATTGAGCGATCGGCAGCGTTGCCTGAGCCAGACGAGTCGCCGGAGCCGAGCATGGCGATCGCGCCCAAAGAAAATCATGTACCGTCTCCTGATCTAAAAGCCCTCAAACAAGTAACCCTCGCAGCGCAACAAACGTTAAACGCTTAAGGTAGTCATCCTAAAGGTAGTTGTCATGCGGATGGCTTTAGCCCTTGCGCCAATCGCGTGATCACAGAACGCTTTGCCACATTGCTCAAGTAGTGGGGATCATGACGCACGATCGGATCCAACTCATATTATTGTTAAACAATGCCGGAAATGAAGCGTTTGCTCTCCTTAACAGGCTTGACACTAAACATTGCAATAAAGGCATCATTATGCATTCTAAAGTTAGAAAGAGATTAAGCTTACCCATCATTTTGGGTTGTATCTTTCTAGGTTTTGTGTTCTCAATCAGTGCATCGTTTTACCAAAATTTTTCTGCCACTGCGGCTGATAAAACGCCTTTAGTGCGCTTACAGAATGCCCAAAAGGTAGTAGTAAATTCTAGTTTTATTAGCCCGTTAGTAGAATTATTTGGTGATATTTCGATTGGCAAAAAAGTATTTGTTGCGAGTAACACAATCTTACGAGCCGATCCGTCCACACAATTGTGCATTGGCAATGAAACGAATCTTCAGGACAACATTTTGTTCCTGGCATTACGCAATCTTCCATCACCTTCTTCAGCCTGTGGCAAACGCGCTAGCAAGACTGGAGAACGAGTCAGCATTGCACATCAAGCAAAAATTAAAAACTCCAGCTTGGGCAACTTCACGTTCATAGGTTTCCGTGCCGACTTAAATAATGTTGTGCTGGAAGAGGGCGCATTCGTTTTGCATGGTGCCAAGCTTGCGAATGTACGCGTTGGTAAAAACCGACTGGTGCCGATCGCCGCTGTCATTACCACTCAGGCTCAAGCAGATGCCTTACCCCTTAAAACCGAAGCCAGTGCTAACTTTCAGAGGGAGGTGTTGGAGGTAAATGAGGAATTTGCGGAACACTACAGCGAACTCTATAAGACCGCTGGCTTTGATGCTGTGATTGGCTCTAGCGCTGCTCCCAAAACATCCTGGAATCCCAAGCCAGTCAAGCCAACGTTGGGGCAAAATGTGCAGCTTGAGGAGTTTGTGCGGCTGGTAGGGGATGTACGTTTGGGGCAAAATAGTGTCGTTGGTCGTCGAACATCCATTCGTGCCGATGAAGGGGCGCCGATCGTCATTGGTGACAATGCTGCCATTGAAGATCGCGTGACGTTTCATGCACTTAAAGGCACCAGCATTCGCATTGGTAACGGCCTCAATACCGATGACAATGTTGTGTTTCACGGACCACTAGAGGTTGGCAACAACCTGACTATTGAAGACGATGGGATCCTCTTTCGCTCGAAGGTTGGTAATGATGTCACCATTGGTGCGGGCGCGATCGTCGTTGATGTCACGCTGCCAGATCATGCCAAGGTTCCCGACGGAGCCGTCATCATCACTCAAAAACAAGCTGATGCTTTGAAGGCTTAAGAAACCTGCTATGGCAAAAGGATGAGGGATGAAGGATGAGGGATGAGGGATGAATCGAAGCCCTCGCTTCAAGGAAGTTTCAAGGTTTATGTCTGTCCTCATGGTCTCTTCGTCAGTAGGCAGGTTTTGACTACGCTCAATTCGCCGACATACAAGACTGAGAGCATTGAGCGGAGTCGAAATGCATCTTATAAATAATTGCGCCCAGCTACTTACAAGCCACTGCCTTCAATGAAGCATTGCTCTAAAGTTACGCCGATCGCGTTATGGCTGAGGGCGTACGCCAGAGTTGCTCTAGGCGGCTGGCTGGCATGGTGAGATACAGCACGTCACCAGCACTGAGGCACACCTTGAGCAGTTCCCAGCCGTGAATCGTCTGGCTATGGGTTTCCATATAAAGCGGCACAAAATCAGCCGCGATCGCTGCTTCCTGCACCCGCCTGCCACAGAACGGATGCCCTGGTGTAATCATCATTGCCAGCGCGACCCAGAGACTATCGGCAGTCATACCATTGCCTAGAATGCGTCCACCCAACGCTGCGGCGGCAAAGGCAGGCGCAACTAGCTCGGAGGGGCTAAACACTGCGTCAAACTCAAACACCAGTTGCGCCATCCAGGCAAACTCTGGGTCTTGATAACGCACGATCACTGAAGTCTTGGGGTTGAGACTTTTGCCATTCAGGGCAATTTCTAAATTCACCGTATCGTTGCTAGTGACGGCTAGCAACGCGTGTGCCTGTGCAAAATTCGCGGCTTTGAGCGCGGCTGGCAGCGTCGCATCGCCTTGAATAACGGGAATTTTCATTGCCCGGATAGTGGCAAGAAAGCGGCAATGGGGATCGTGCTCAATGACCACGACTTCATGCCCACAACGGTGGAGGTGGCTCACAATTTGCACACCCACGCCACCCAGCCCACAGACAACAAAGTGGTTGCGGTATGGAATCCGGGCAGCATCCCAAATGTGATCAAACCGGGTGCCCAGGACAAAATCATTCAGCAGCGCGTAAGAAAGACCAATGATGGCGGCACCCACCAACATGGTGAGCACGGTAAAGAGCTTGAGATCATCAGGAGCGGCTTCTAAGCCGATGTCGTTGCCGCCTGCTCCGGTAATGATGCCTACTGAGAAATAGAGCGCATCGATCGGATTAGTACGCAGCACAGAAGAGGTGTAAACGCCAGCGCTAAGCAAAATCATCACCAGCAGCAGCAGCGTGCCTGCTAACAAGGCTCGGCTGTGTGCTCGCAAATATTTCAGCCCTAGCGCCAATTTTGCTAGTTTTTGTTTCAGGGAGCGTCGAGCCACACGTATGCTCGGTTTGGTGCCAATAATCAGTCGATCGCCCGACTGGAGGCGATACCCCCGCAGCATCGCTGACACTAAATCTACTTTGCTATCAATGGGTAAGTAATAGATCAACATGCGATCGCGGTCTTCCCACAGGTCACTGAGTTTGCGCCCCAGCCAGGGATGATCGTCTTTGATATGCTCTTCGTGAATCGGCCAGGTTTGATTGAACAAGTGCAACTGCCCGATCGCGGCGTTGCCCAATGCCGCAAACACAAAAATGGGTGCTGCCAGCGCCGCCACACTCATGCTGATGTGGTCGGGCAGGGTTGTATCCAACCGATCGCCCAGACTGGTGTTAAATAGGCGATTGATAATGCGAATACGAGGATTCAACACTCGCGCCTGCATCAAGATGGCTAGGTTCAAACCATCATCGCTATCTGCCAGCACCAGCGTTTGCGCCTCTCGGATACCGGCCTGAATCAAGGTCGTAGCTGCCCGCAGATCGCCTACAACAATACCCTCCGGGTCACCCGCGATCGGTCGATTGTGAATGCCCACTACGTATGCTCCCTGCTGTCTGAGCAAGCAGAGAAGTTTGTACCCGGTCGCACCCAAGCCACAAACGATAATATGTGGTTTCATGCCTGAGACAGCCGATGCAGCATCGAACGATGAAAGAACAGTGCTTCATTCTCGATCGCACCTGACATCAGGACTGTAGCTGAAAACACCGTTACCATTAAGAAAGGTGATGGGGTGAAGAGGTGATGGGGTGAAGAGGTGATGGGGTGGAGAGGTGATAGGGTGACAATGAATGATATTAGAAGCGTTAGCTGACTGAAAATTGGTGACTGAAGACAACCTTTTACCTTCACCCTAATTATCCCCTCACTCCTTCACCCTCCCACCCCTTCACCCCTCTCTTCTACCCCTTCACCCCTTCACTCTCCCACTCCTTCACCCTCCCACCCCTCACTCCTCAATCCTCACCCCTCCTCTCCCCCCATGTCCCACTACGTTATTTACGACGGCAACTGCAACCTCTGCACCACGCTTGTTCAACTGCTTGAGACGCTGGATCAGGGCGATCGCTTTCAATACGTTCCCATGCAGGATGAGCCAGCTCTTAGCGAGTTTGGCATTACGTCTATAGACTGTGAGCAAGGCATGATTTTGATCAATGCAGCGGCTCCAGAACAGCGCTGGCAGGGCAGTGACGCGGCTGAGGAAATTGGGCGACTGCTGCCATTGGGTGATGTGTTTGTGTCTGCCTATCGAGCGCTGCCGGGAGTGAAGTGGACGGGCGATCGTGTCTACGCGCAAATCCGCGACAACCGCTATACGCTCTTTGGCAAACGCGATCGCACCTATCAACCGCGTTACCCCGCTGCCTGCGTGTCCGATCGCTGTCGCTTATAAGTTCATCACGCCCAGTCAGTCTTATCCAGTTAATCTTCTACGGCAACCACGGATATTGCCGGAAATCGGGCGATCGCTTTTCTAAAAATGCCTGTTTGCCTTCTGAGCCTTCCTCGGTCATGTAGTAAAGCAAAGTGGCGTTTCCGGCTAGTTCTTGCAAGCCTGCCTGCCCATCGCAATCGGCGTTGAAGGCAGCTTTGAGGCAGCGAATGGCAATCGGGCTTTTCTCCAGGATTTCCTGCGCCCACTGAATGCCCTCTGCTTCTAGCTGCTCGACTGGCACCACGCAGTTTACCAAACCCATCTCTAGCGCCTGCGTTGCCGAGTACTGGCGGCAGAGATACCAGATTTCGCGCGCCTTTTTTTGCCCCACAATACGCGACAAGTAGCTGGCACCAAAGCCCCCGTCAAAGCTACCCACTTTGGGTCCTGTTTGCCCAAAAATGGCGTTGTCGGCTGCAATGGTGAGGTCGCAGAGAATGTGGAGGACATGACCACCGCCGATCGCGTAACCTGCAACCAGCGCAATGATCACTTTGGGCATGGAGCGAATGAGCCGTTGTAAGTCCAGCACGTTTAGCCGGGGCACGCCATCCTCACCCACGTAGCCTCCATGACCCCGTACGCTTTGATCGCCACCCGCACAAAACGCATACTTACCATCGGTATGAGGACCGGCACCTGTAAACAGCACCACCCCAATCCGCGCATCTTCACGAGCATTCGCAAAGGCATCGTAGAGTTCAAACACCGTTTTGGGACGGAAGGCATTGCGCTTGTGGGGACGATTGATGGTGATTTTGGCGATCCCATCGGCTTTGTGGTAGAGAATATCTTCGTAGGTTTTGACAACTTGCCAGTCGATTTGCATGGAGGGAGAGGGGGGAGAGAGGGCTGAAGGATGAGGGATGAGGGATGAAGGTTTTGAGTAGCCCTAGTTCTTTGAAAGCTACTTCATCAGTGCAACGTGGTTCTAGAAAGTTTTGAGTTGATTCTGACTGCTGAAAGCTGAGGGCTAAAAGCTGGTCGCCGATCGCTACTAGCTAAATGCTGATATTAGCGGCAAATGTACCCAGATAATGCTGTCGCCATTGGGCATCGGCTTTGCGATCGGTGCTTAGCTCCAAGACCCGCATACCTGTGGTCGGCAATTCCTTTAAGCGCTGTTCTAGCTGCTGCCAGTTTGTGATGTGCTCGTGCTCGACATCGTAAGTGGCGCAGAGTTTGGCGAAATCGATCGCTTGTGGGGTGGCAAAAAAGGACTCAAAGGCTGGATTGTTTTGGGCGATCGGCAGCATCTCGAAAATGCCGCCCCCGTTGTTGTTAATCAGGACGATCGTCAGGTGTCCCGCAAAATGCTGGCGCAACAAGAAGCCGTTTGTATCATGCAGTAGCGCCAGATCGCCTGTGAGCATCACACTACTTTGCTGTCGATGGGCAATGCCCAAAGCGGTAGAAAGCGTGCCGTCAATGCCGTTTGCACCCCGATTGAAGTAGGGCTGCACTCTAGAATTTCCCGGTGCCCAGAAAAACTCGACATCCCGTACAGGCATACTGCTGTTGATAAATAAGGGCGTTCTAGTCGGCAACACTTGAGAGAGCAGCCAGGCAGCTTTGCCCTCAAACAGTGTGGCTGTCTCACCCATCGTTTGGTCTACAGCCTGCCGGACTTTGGTCTCCACGACACGCCAGCGATCGAGGTAAGGGTTGGTCGTCTGGGTTTGCGGGGGCAGTGTCTGAAGGAAGGCAGCGATCGACAGCCGCAGATGCGTTGTTCTGCCATGCAGTGGGTCGAGGTTACGCCCATCGGGATCAATAATCCACTGACGCGGCTGCATCTTTTCTAACCAGGCACGAAGCTGCTTGCTGGTCGGCATTCCACCCACGCAAAGCACCGCTTCAGGAGCCAGTTTTTCTGCCAGGGTGGGCGATCGCAGCATCAAGTCATAGGTTGTAATCAAATTGGGATTGAGGTCAGCGTAGTTTCGTAGTGGCGACAGTCCTTCTGCGAGAACCGGATAGCCGAGGGTCTGGGAGAGTTGGGCGATCGCACGACAATAAACCTCTGGCGCTTCGGGTTGGGCGGAGCCTGCAATGATGATGCCGTTAGAGGGGAAGGGGGAAGGGGGAGGAGTGAAAAAGTGAGGGGGTGAAGGGGTGAAGGGGTGAAGGGGTGGGGGGTGAAGGGGGTGATGGAGGCGAAGAAGGCTTTGGGGTTGAAGGTGGAGGCGATCGCCTGGGCAGAAGGCTGCGGGATGGGGGAAAGGGGGTCGCGGAAGGGCAGGTTGAGGTGAACGACTCCGGGAACGGGATACACTGCTTTTTCCCAGGCGTGGATGAGGGTTTGCCGGAGATAGGCGAGCATGGGTAGCTCTAGCGATGGCATTGCCAGTTCTGTTTGCCAGTTGGGAAAGGTGCCGTAAAGCTTATGCTGGTCGATCGCCTGTCCCGCATTACAATCCCGCAGTTCGGGCGGACGATCGGCCGTCAAGATGATCAAAGGCACACCGCTTTCTTTGGCTTCAATGACAGCCGGGTAAAAGTTTGCGCCTGCCGTACCAGAGGTGCAGATGAGTGCAACCGGACGATGGCTCTGACGGGCAATGCCGAGTGCAAAAAAGGAAGCCGATCGCTCGTCCAGCACGGGAATTGCTTCGATGTGGGGATGATTGGCGAAGGCGATCGCAAGGGGTGCCGATCGAGAACCAGGACAGACGATCGCGGTAGTCAGCCCTAACCGAGACAGCGTTTCCGCCAGAATCGAAGTCCAGATCAGGTTTGTGTTGGTGAAGTCAATGGTCATAGGAACGTCGAGAGTAGGCAAATAGCCTAACGCATCATACGTCCGGGTCGATCCCTTGTGTTCTTATACCAATTCCTCAAGATAGGGCTACAGATGCTATAAAGTAGCTATTGGGTTCAAGCAGCATTTATGGCAGGCGTTTACAAACTCGATATCACCGAAACGGAAGCAGACCTAAAACAACGGCTCAGAAGCCAAAAGACCGCTTCTGACAAAGAACGTATTCAACTGCTTTATCTGCTTAAAACTGGTCAAGCCACCACGGTGCAGTCTGCGGCGACCCTGCTCGGTCGGCATCGCGTCACTGTACAGGAGTGGCTCCGCCTCTATCGCACCGGCGGTCTGACAGCCATGCTCACCCATACGCCCCGTACGGGGCGACGGCAGAGCATTCCCCAGTGGGCACAGGCGGCGCTCAACCAACGGTTGCACCAAAATGAGGGCTTCAACAGCTACGGCGAGATTTGCCAGTGGCTAGAGACGCAACTCGGCATCACTGCCCCTTATAAAACGGTGCATCAGTTGGTGCATTACCGCCTCAAAGCCGCGCCTAAAGTTGCTAGACCCGTGAGTACAGAGACCACAGCGGTCAAAGTAGAGGCATATAAAAAAACTCGCTGAGAACCTGGCGATGCTGGCTTGGTATGCCGTAGCCGTGCTGGGACTGAGCGGACAAGTACGCTTCTTCTGCCAGGATGAGACGCGCCTTGGGCTCAAAACTATCAGTGGGCGCAAGATCACGGTCAAAGGCATCAAGCCCAAAGGTAAGGTGCAGTGGCAGTTCAAGTACCACCTATCTGTATGGGGTGGTGGAACCGAGCACGGGCGAGCACTTCTTCTATGAGTTCACTCATCTCAACAGCGATTGCTTCCAAGTGTTCTTGAACTTAGTGAGTGAGCGCTACAAGGACAGCATTGTGATCATGCAAGTCGATCAAGCGGGGGCACACCGCGCCAAACGCTTGCAGATTCCGCCCAATATCATCTTGCTGTTTCAACCGTCCCACTCACCAGAAACGAATCCCATTGAGCGTGTGTGGCAGCATTTCAAATTAGGGTTGCGCTGGCAGTTGCCGAAGAACCTCGATGCGTTGCGGTTGTTGATGCGAGCGAGGTTAGAAGTGATGACTAAGGAAGTCATTGCTTCCCTTGTCGGATGGCACTCTATTTTAGAGGCACTATCTGTAGCTGGTCTTTAGAGAATTGGTATTAGTAATGCGGCTAACCGTTCTGACCGTTGGCGTTCTTGCTCCAGTTGGGTTTCTGCCTGCTCTAGCTGGCGCTCTGCTTGTTCTGTGCGGATCTCTGCCAGTGCAGCCTTCTCCTGCCCATTCAGTAGCAGGTGTACTGATGCCAAGTTGAGTCTCTAACCACTGGCAGATCGCGCCATAGCGCTCGAAGCCTTCGGGTTGGTATCAGCGTTTGTTGAGCGCCTCTTGTGCCCATTGAGGAATGCTCTGCTGTCGCCCAGTGCGGGATTTATGTTCCAGCATGGCTGCCAGACTGCCACGGCGGTAGAGGCGTAACCACTCCTGCAAGGTGACGCGGTGACGACCGAGCAGGGTGGCGGCGGCTTGGATCGTGGTGGCTTGCGCCGTTGTGAGCAGATAGAGTAATTGGATGCGTTCTTTAGCAGAGGCGGTCTTTTGTGTTCTCAGTCGTTGCTTGAGGTCTGCTTCAGTTTCGGTGATCTCGAGTTGGTCAACGCCTGCCATGGTTGTTGGTTGAACCCGATCGCTACTTTATATCATCTGTAGCCTAATCTTGAAGAATTGGTATTACCTGCTTTAAAAGGTCTGCCTCGACTTGGGGTCGATTGACTTTGCCTTGAGCGTTGCGAGGCAGGCGATCGACGGCAAGCCAATGTTTGGGACGTTTGAATTTGCTTAAGGTGTCACTTAAGGCTGTTTGGATGTTTGTGGGGAGAATGTCGGCGTTGATGGGGGTGTAAACGGCTGTAATGGCTTGTCCCCAATGGCGATCGCTGATGCCAATGACGCACACATCCTGTACTAGCCCGGTCGATCGAATGGCGGCTTCGACTTCTGCGGGAAAGACGTTTTCGCCACCTGTGATGATTTTGTCGCTGTGTCGTCCGACGATGTGGAGGTAGCCATTGGTGTCGAAAAAGCCTAAGTCATCGGCTTGAAAGGATTGTTCTCTGCCCTCTAAGCTTCGGTGTGCAGACATCTCTGCTTCGTTGAGAGATTGTGTCCGGGGGACTTCCCCTACTTCGCCTTTGAAGCCTAACTCCCCCAAACCCCCGAACGTGAGTTCTGACATGGGGCTAATGCATCTGCTGCTGCTGGTTGGTTGGTTGGTGTTGTCACTTCTGATCGACAACAATTGTCTGAGAACTCTGGATAGTAACCCCAGGCGAGTGATTTTGCCTGAATTGTGACATTGCCGATTTGGTAAGGTCTGAGAATGTTGCCGGATGGATTGCAAATGGTGATTTGGGCGTGGGGCAAGACGTGTCCAGCGTTGGTCTGTCCGTTGAGAAAGTCGTCTGGTTTGAGAGTGGCAATTTGGGACGCAGTTTCGGTCATGCCGTAGGTGGGGGCAAGCCGGATGCGTTGACTTCTGGCACGATCGAGCAAGTCTGACCAGGCTGGTGCGCCGCCGAGGAGAACTGTGTGGAAACGAGTTAACCAGGCGATCGAGTTTTGAGTTTTGAGTTTTGAATTTTGACTAACCAGATGCGCCGCCTTGTCACTATCCAGCAAACGCTGAAGCTGAGTTGGCACCAGGGACAGAAAAAAATCGTCTGGGGCAACACAACTGCGATCGCCTGCTTCGAGTGCTTTGAAGGGCAGTACGACGAGTTTGCCGCCAGTGGTGAACGATCGCAGGAACTGCATCAGTCCACTAACGTGATAGAGCGGCAGCACACAAAACGAGTTGATTGGCTCAACCTCAAAATAGGCACGAAAGCCCTCTACTGAAGCCATCAGGGTTTCCCAAGTGTGGACAGCAAAGCGGATTTTGCCCGACGTGCCGCCTGTGGGAATCAGGATGTGAGGGGTGAGGAGGAAGGGGTGAGGGGGAGGGAGAGCAGAAGATAGCTGCTGACTGCTGGCTGCTTCTTTGCCTTCTGCCTCCTGCCTTCTGCCTCCTGCTTCCTGCCTTTTGCCTTCTGCCTCCTGCCTCCTGCCTTCTACCTTCGCCTCCTCGCCCCAAATGACATCTGGCTGCACTAACTCAAAGACCTGTTGCCATTCGGCTTTTGTCCAGTCGGGGTTTGCAAGTACAAGGCGGCAATTGGCAGCACACGCGGCGATGAAGTGAGCGAGAAAGGTTGGCGGATTGCGATCGGCTAACAGAATGGTGAGGGAAGTTTCGGGGTTTGAGAGCGATCGCAGTTCTGCTAACACTCGTTCTGCTAAAGCAAAAAACTCTCGGCTATCATAACCAACCAGCCAATCATCGCCTGACCGTTGCTTGAGGAGGGTTAAAGGGTCTGCCATAGCTGCTCAAAATCGTCGCTTTCAGAATGCTCAAACCAGTGCGTTGTGCCATAACCGACGGCTCGATCGGGATTTCCCAGCGATGCTGCTAAACGTAACCCTGCCTGTCGTCCGATCGCGGTTTCAAAGCTAGAGGAGAACACGGCATCGATCGGATGGTGCTGGCAAAATTGGCGGAGACGAGAGGGGGAACCTACGATCGCGGGTTTGATGACATAAATGCCTCGCCAACCGTTCTTGTAGCAAGTTTGTAGTTGTTGCAAGGTCGCGACCGATTCATCCAGAGCGATCGGTGTTCGATACTGCTGGCTCAGGTCTTGCATTGCCTGAAACTGCGCGATGGGTAAGGGTTGCTCGATATATTCAAGCGTAACGCCTCGGTTGGAAGGGGCAATGATGGCATCGCAGGCTTGTAGCCATTGAGTCGCCTCGTCAATGCTGAGTCCACCATTCGCATCCAGGCGTAATTTTGCTGCTTTGGGCAAGGCTTGAGTGAGTGCCTCAAGCAGCTCAAGTTCGGTGGCGATCGGCTGTACCCCAATTTTCCACTTAAACGTGCGAAATCCTTGCTCCCAAAGCGGTTGCCAGGTGTGGAGGGCGGCTTCTCCCGCTGGTAGGAGGGCGCTGTAGGGAAAAAGAGGGAGAGGGGAGAGGGGAGAGGGAGAGGGGTAGTAGAGTGACCGTTCGGTCTTGGGTCTTGAGACTGAAGTTTCGAGCTTTGAACTGCAATGATCGAGCTTTGATCTCGAAGTGCCGAGTTCTGAGGTCGGAGTGCCGAGTTCTGCACTGCAATCGCCGAGCTTTGATCTCGAAGCGTCGAGCTTTGAACTGCAATTGCCGAGCTTTGATCTCGAAGTGCCGAGTTCTGAGGTCGGAGTGTCGAGTTCTGCACTGCAATCGCCGAGTTCTGAGGTCGAAGTGTTGAGCTTTGATCTCGAAGTGTCGAGTTCCGAGCTGCAATGTCCGAGCTTTGAACTGCAACATCCGAGTTCTGAGGTCGAAGTGTCGAGTTCTGAGCTGCAACATCCGAGTCCTGCACCCCAACGATCGAGCTTTGAACTGCAATGTCCGAGTTTTGAACTGCAACATCCGAGTTCAAAGCTGCAACGTCCGAGTTCTGTGGTCGAAGAGTCGAGCTTGCAGTAACAAATGGCGCTTGATGCTCTGCGTCTCTGTATCGCTGTGATGCCGCCTGAGCGATCGCCTCTTGCAGACCTTCCCATGCTGATTCAAAGGCAAACTGGCTGGCTGGCAGCGTGTCGGGCACAGCGAAAATGAGGTCGTCTGTCAGTACGGCTGGCAGTTGGTGGCAAAACGCCAATGCTTGCTCAAGGGTTTCGGAACTAAACCAGGGAAGCGGCGCAATTTCGCCCCAGCCAATGTTGCCAGCAGCATCGACCAATTGCAGAAGCACACCCTCTCGCACTGCCCAGCTACCGTGGCTAGTCTGCAACGCTTGCCTGAAGCGCCGTTGATAGGAGCGATAGTCCCACTGGTAAGGCATTTACGTTGGCAAGACGGCTCCAAGCCCCAGCAGTTGTGGAAGAACAAAGCCCAGACCCAGAAAAAGACCGCTCCAGAAATGCAGGGCAACGGCAATAAACTTGCAATTGCTCACTTTCTCTGGTTTGTTGTGGTTGGTGCCAACGTGTTTGCAGAGTTTGAGCGCGATCGGCAGACTGGCAAACACTAGCAGCGTCGTCACTGGAAACACGCCCAGCCACACGCAGATAGCCGTCAGCCCAAAAATACTGCCACAGAGCCAGGGTAGTAGCTGCGCGGCGCGTTTTGTGCCCAAACGGACGATCGGCGATCGCTTACCCACAGCGGCATCATCTGCTTCTTGATGAAAATGGGAGCAAAAGAGAATCAGGCTAGTGGAAACGCCCACGATCGCCGAAGCCGCCAGATTCGTACCCGACCAGGCTTGCGTTTGACTGTAATACGCGGCTGCAAACGCTAAGGGCCCAAAGGCGAAAAAGCAAAGAATTTCCCCCCATCCTTGGTAACTGAGGCGAAAGGGCGGGCCCTGGTAGATATAGCCCAGCACGCAGCAAACCAGGATAATGCCAACGACGGTGAGATCGCGCTGGATGGCCGCGATCGCGCCAATGCCAAACAGCCCAGTGGCAAGGCACAAATTTCCTAACCAAAAAATCAACGATTTGTTCGCGGTCAGATTGACCAGCGAGTGCGCTTTGTTCACGTCAACGCCAGTCTCGGAGTCAAAGACATCGTTAGCGAGGTTCTCCCAGGCAAGGATGAGAATGGCAGCAAAGACAAAGATGGCAAAAATGCCTGCCTGCAACGTCCTGGTCTCGGCAATGGCGATCGCGGTGCCCACCATAATCGGCATGATTGCCACGCTGTACATCGGTGGCTTAATCGCTGCTAGCCACAACTTTTTGCGGATGGCTGGCGCAGTTTTTAAAGCATTTGCTGAATAATTAACCGTTCTTATGGTCATTTTTTGCAAATATCAAAAGTTGGATGCAGTTCTCAGAAGCTCACCCATTCTACGATCGAGTGGATCGGACAACCCTGGTAGACCGCCCAGACTTTAAGATTCGCAATATTTTGGGTGAGGAGTGAGGGGTGAGGGGTCAGAATCAAGGAGTCAGAAGCCAAGAGCTTAGGGTTAGCGATTAAAATCGCGTCTACAAACACGATGTCCGCCTACGCGGACTAGCAGCAACAACGGATTAAGAACCGCAGCAGTTTATAGCCCTTTGGGCATGGCTACGCTAGTGCTCCTGTAGCTGCGGTTTCAACCGCCAAGCACAAAGATGTGTCAGGCAGCCAGCTTCATCCCTCATCCCTCATCCCTCATCCCTTCCCATGACCGTTACCCCTCGCTGCACTCATCTGTTTCAAACTCGTAGAGACTTACATCATCTTCTAAGCCGCTACAAACAGATTTCAGAAGAGAGAATCCAGCCGCAGATTGTGAGCCTTTCGATGGCAATGCATGCGGTTGATCCGCTAGTTGTTTTTCAGGCACTTGCAGCACCACAGCAGCTCAATTTCTATATGGAAAAACGAGCGTTTGGGCAAGAGTTGGAGCCGCAGGAGGGAGTGGCGATCGCCGCGATCGGCTCGGCCGCCAAATTCACCATTAACGGAGCAGAGCGCTTTACGGCTGCCCAACAGTTTATCCGCTCCACGCTGGCTCACACTGCCATTTGTGGTCAGGCTCACCTCCCGTTAGCGGGTCCCCCATTTCTTCTGTAGCTTCACCTTTTTTGATCAGGATGCTGATTGCAAACCCGCGTTTCCAGCTGCAACCATCTTTCTACCAGAGTGGCAAATCTCCCGCAGCGGATCGCATTGTGTGGTTGTCGCGAATGTCGTACTTTGTGCCGCGACAAACTTAGAAGAAACGGTCGATCGCCTCTGGCAAACGTGGCAAGCCATCCAAGCGATTCGGTATGAATTAATCACCCCAGCGATCGAGCATCAAGACCTGCTGACTCGGCGTGATGTTGCCACGACTCAACACTTTAAGCAAGCAGTACAGGCTGCCTTGACCGACATTCAGCAGTCAACGTTTCACAAAATTGTGCTGGCTCATGCAGTGGATGTCACCTCCCCGCTACCGTTTGATGCGATCGCGGCACTACATCATCTTCGTAAGCTCTATCCTGGTTGCTATCTGTTCTCCACCAGCAACGATCGGGGGCAGCAGTTTATTGGTGCCAGCCCAGAACGACTGGTCAGTGTGCAAGATGGTCAGCTTAAAACGGGTGCGTTAGCGGGTTCGGCTCCCCGTGGCAAAACCACCAGCGCTGATGCTGCCCTGGCAAAATGCCTCTTAGAAAGCGTCAAGGAACGCCACGAACATCGGGTTGTGAGCCAGTTTATCTGCCAACAGCTTGCTCAACTAGGCTTAAGTCCCCGATCGTCGCCCGTGCGCCTGTTGCAACTGTCCAACATTCAACATCTGCAAACACCCATTCATGCCACAGTGCCTGCCGAAACGCATTTGCTAGATGTCGTAGCCGCCCTGCATCCCACACCTGCCGTTGCCGGGATGCCTCGCGCTGTTGCCTGTGATTACATCCGTCGCTACGAAACCTTTGAGCGATCGCTCTACGCCGCGCCGATCGGCTGGGTGGATCATCACGGTAATGGTGAATTTGCCGTTGGCATTCGATCGGCTTTGCTGGATGGCTGCACTGCCCGACTGTTTGCAGGCGCAGGCATCGTGGAAGGGTCAGACCCCGATCACGAACTGGCAGAAGTGCAGCTCAAACTTCAGGCGCTTTTGCCAGCGTTGGTTTGAGAGCGTTTAGATCCCCGACTTCTAGTGAAAACTCAGCCAAAAACTCATCCCATCTTAGAAGTCGGGGATCTTTAACGTAATACCAATTCTTCAGGGTTAGGCTACAGATGATATAAAGTAGCGATCGGGTTCAACCAACAACCATGGCAGGCGTTGACCAACTCGAGATCACCGAAACTGAAGCAGACCTCAAGCAACGACTGAGAACACAAAAGACCGCCTCTGCTAAAGAACGCATCCAATTACTCTATCTGCTCACAACGGCGCAAGCCACCACGATCCAAGCCGCCGCCACCCTGCTCGGTCGTCACCGCGTCACCTTGCAGGAGTGGTTACGCCTCTACCGCCGTGGCAGTCTGGCAGCCATGCTGGAACATAAATCCCGCACTGGGCGACAGCAGAGCATTCCTCAATGGGCACAAGAGGCGCTCAACAAACGCTGATACCAACCCGAAGGCTTCGAGCGCTATGGCGCGATCTGCCAGTGGTTAGAGACTCAACTCGGCATCAGTACACCTTACAAAACGGTACATCAGTTAGTGCCTTACAGGCTTAAAGCCACACCGAAAGTCGCTCGTCCTGTGAGTGTGGCGAACGCCGATACGCGGGTAGAGGCATCTAAAAAAACTCCCTGAGAATTTAGCGCTGTTGACTTGGGTTGCAGTGGCAGTGATGGAACGTAGTAGGCGAGTACGCTGCTTCTGCCAAGATGAGACGCGCCTCGGTCTCAAGACCATCAGTCAGTGGACGCAAAATCACGACCAAAGGCATCAAGCCCAAAGGCAAAGTGCAGTGGCAGTTTAAGGCCACCTATCTGTACTGGATAGTAGAACCCGCTACCGGAAACCATTTCTTCTAAGTAGTCGGACAGAATTATTTACACAGGATGGGGTGAAATTTGCCCACATAGAGACGGTACTAAATTGCTCTCACTTCGATGCTATTCACTCGCCCAGTCACCCCAGAAAAGCAACGGTTGCTCCAACGTCTCTATCGACAAGGTTGCCATCATGTGGTGCGTCAACAAGCGCACTGTATCCTGCTGCTTGAGGTCATCGCGTTCTCGGTAGCCGTAGATCTTTTTTTTCGACTCACACCAATCTGATCGAGCGCCCTACTGATAGTCCGCTGCGTTACATTGTCTCTCCACAACTTGGTTATCTGGGCTTGTGCCATCACCTATGCTGGTAGGCAAACTCACAAAAACGATGCCAATCAGTCATTTTATGCCGCTTGCCTTTTTGATCTTTGGTCGTGGCTCGACAATCCCCTGCTTGTTCTGCCCGTTGCAGCCATAGATCTGAGGTATTGCGGCTGATCTTAAGCATCCGACACCCCTCGATTTTGCGTTTGCCCTGTTTGACAGCATCGATTACTTTGGTGCGAAGGTTGTAACTGTAGGGAGAGGGCGAAGTCAATCCTGACTGCGCTACTCAGCCCTACAGTAGCGTCCTGACCTCACTGAGTAGAGCTATCAAGGCTAAAGCTTTGGGATGAGCAGGACTTGATTCGATAGCGTTGAGGTAGGCGAGGCGTACGCAGCAGGAAAAAGACAGGCGCAATTTGTCTGAGCCGCCGTAACACTCGCTAAACTAAAAGCGATCGCTCCTTAGCTACCACGATCGCACGGTATCCTATGGCAACGCGCAAAAAAGGCAAGCCTGAGTGGATCAAAACCACGCTCGATCTTAAAGACGACCATCGTTGGCAGGCAAAGTCCGGTTACAAGGTCTTTGTAGCGGCTCGTGGTGCGGTTCGCTTTGATGTTCCGCAAGACTGGGTGTTTGAGCCAGATGTAAAGTCGTTTAAGTTTCTCGATCGCAAACCACCGCATGACGATTGTCGCTTAGAGATGTCATTTAACCTTCTACCTGAGGGCGATTGGGGTTTGTTTCCACTGAAAGCAACATTGAAGAAAATTATGACTGATGACGAGCGCAATGCGATCGCTGTAAGCGACGTGTTCACGATCAAACGTCAAACGGCTCGTATTGTTTGGGCAGAAATCAAGTTTATCGATCCAGACGAGCAGCGAGAGGCCTTTTCACGCATCTGCATTAGCCTAGGTTCCAACGTGCAGTGCTTGCTGACGTTTGACTATTGGGCTGATCAAGCCGATCGGCTCACACCAATCTGGGATGAGGTCTTAGACTCGCTGACGCTGGGGCTATCTATTCGTGACCCGCTTACAGGTTCAGCCTTCCCAGACTGAAGCCGTCATGATTAACATGCCATGAAGCTGAAGAGCAACAGTCGTTAATTCGAGACAGCGATCGCCCGACTCTTTCTGTTGTACGGAAAGCGCAATCTACAACTACTTCTTTAACCGCTTAAGAAGTCACTGTAAGGTGTTTGTAGTTCGCTCTTACAACTCAATCGCTGCTTGCCGAGGCTACCAAAGCAATCTACTAAAGCGATCGTAGTCTTACAATGCTGACTGCTTTGATTGCAGTTGTGCATTTAACAACTCTTGGGGAGAAGCAAGGAGCTTGATTTTTGCAAATGCCAACTCTTTGTTCTCATTGAGCGTAAACAACCAGGAAACGTTGACCCCAAAGACGGGTGTTTGTACCTTCCCGCTAACCTCCACTTCGGTACAACCATTCTCTAGCGATCGTGCTACACCTCGACGTGGTTGCAACTGCAAGCCTTTTGCTTCTGCTCGTAAGTATGTAGCGATCGCTTCCCGTCCCTCTATGGGTTGTTCAAAAGGCGGCTGCATCACACCATCAACAGCAAACAGGTGACTCGTCACCTCAAATGCTGCTTCATTAAGGGTTTCAAAGTAGCGCACAATCACTGGCTCACTAATTCCAGCAATGGTGAGTGTCGGTGATGGCATTGATTGGTGCAGAGTGGAGGATGACAGTTGCATGGCGAAAATGTAGCTACGGCGATCGCAGCCCTATGTAAGTCAATCTACGTAAGGCAAGCATAGGCAGAGAAGCTAGTAAACGCTTGCCTCCTTAGAGAGATTTTATGCCGTTAGCAGCCAGTATCAGATGACAATGAACTGCCACTGCACTTTGCCAATGCAGTGGATTGATTTAGTTTTTAACGAAGGGCGATCGTTTTGACTGCATCGCCTGCATGCCATGCGTTCCTGGTGCAAACTAACACGGTAAAGATTACGTTAGGCAATCGCCGACCCTCTGTGCGATCGTCTCTTGCTCTAGCAGCAACATTGTACATTCTGCGATGGTTTAGCGCAGACCGCTCATTGCACAGAAATTTAGGAACATGCGGAAGGATTCTGTCTAGCCACCGCCAGCCGGATATTATGCGGAAAGATTCTACCGAAACGCTAAATTTGGGGTGTTATGCCGAATCATTCCGCCTAGCCACCCATTCCAGGATCTTAGGCGGAAAGTTTCCGTCTAATCATTGTTGAGCGGCAGTTGTGGTATTGCTTGTGTTACTGAGTGAGAAACTATTCTTAAAAGGCATGGTTTAGGGAGAGTACTCTGTATGTCCAAGTCCGACCCCGAAGTAACGCTGCGCGAGATGACTAGGGAAAACTGGCGTGATATCGTCCGCTTAAAAGTAGCCCCATACCAAGAGCAGTTCGTGGCATCCAACGCCATGTCGATTGCAGAAGCGCATTTTAACCTAGAGGTTGCTTGGTTCCGCGCGATCTACACTGGTGATGTGCCAGTCGGGTTTTTGATGCTGGAAGACGACATCGCTCAGCAAGAGTACTTCCTGTGGCGCTTTATGATCGGTGAGCCATACCAGGGGCGTGGGTATGGTCGAAAGGCGCTGGAGTTGTTCTTCGCACACGTCAAGACGCGCCCTGGAGCGGAGGCGGTCGAAACAAGTTGTGTGCCAGCCAAAGGTGGTCCCGGTCCGTTCTACGAGAAGATGGGTTTTGTTTACACCGGAAAAGAAGAGGACGGCGAACTTGTGATGCGACGTGAATTGTGATCTAGAAATGGTATATGGGTAGTGAGCCGCCCAACAATTCAAATGCAGGCGGACGGTTGAAAGCCTATGGTACTGAGTTCGAGTTTGTCTGCCGCCGCTCAACTTGGTCGTTAAATCGCTAAAAGTTTGAAGGCTAGCAGAGGCTATTAAAGGCTCGATCGCAGTTCCTTCAGCAGCTCCCGCAAACCTTCTCGCCACGAGGAAGGATGGGTGCCCAACAGCGCCGAGATTTTTTGAGGAAAAGGACGGAGAAGGCGGGACTTTTAGTGAGAGTGTCGTCTTCAGGTGTGGTGATGGGAATGACGCGCTGGATCTTAAGGGCAAGCCAAGTTGCTCTGCTTCTTCAAAGATGGCAACGGCGAAATTGTAGTACAAATGCCGCTGTTGATGTAGCTGTAGGTGCCCGTAATCTCGGCAGACAGTAGGGGTACAAGTTGGGCGATCGCCGCTGCCAGATCCTTCGATCAGGTAGGTGCTTGCAAGTTGCTAACTTTTAGAAGACTCTAGTAGCTAATGACCCATGCCAATTTCATATCATCTGGGATACAACGCCTGTTAAGAAAAGCGATCGCTTACCCCCACAAAGGCTTTGTGACCAGCAAAAACCAAATTGGCATTACACCTAACCACTCATCTTGACGCATGACCGTTTGGGAACTTGATTTTTACCGTCGTCCTCTACAGAATGCGGCTGGCGACCCGCTTTGGGAACTGCTGGTCTGTGATTCTGTAGGTACTTTTCAGTTTGTGGCGTACTGTGCCCAGCCACAGGCAAGTGCAAGCTGGTTGCTGACCCAATTCCAGGCACAATTGCAACCGTGGCTGGAGGCTGGTCATGCCTTGCCCGATCGCCTCCATGTGTTCCGACCACAAACATTGCACCTGCTCGAAACCGCTGGGCAGCAGTTGGGCATCACGATCGAGCCGACCCGACGCACACCCCGACTCAAACGCTGGTTAGTCGAGCGATCGCGACAATATGCAGCAATTGCAGACTCTTTAGGAGCACGTTATACAGGGCAGAGCTATCAGCCGTTAGCACTCGACAAACTGCCGCCCACGCCATTGCCAGAAAAGCTGTGGGGCGATCGCTGGCGCTTTGCCTCGCTACCTGCGGTCGATCTCATGGATGCTGTTAGCGATCGCATGATTCCCATTCTGTCCGTGCCAGAAGCACTACTGCCGCTCAAGTTAGGGCTGGCTTCGACTGTACCCATTCCGGGTGTGGTGATTGATGGCGGACGGCAAGCCATGCGGTTAGCCAACTGGCTCCAACAGTCTCAGCCTGTTTCGCTAGGCTACATTCCCGGTACGCCTGATGGTTTGATTCTGGAAGCAGGGTTAGCCGATCGCTGGATTCTAACGACCTTTGAAGATGCTGAGGTCGCGGCGGCTGGGCAAGTGTACGAACAGCGCAAACAGCTCAGTCAGGGGCTCCATTTTTTGCTGGTGCAACCCGACGACTCTGGTATGACCTACAGCGGTTTCTGGTTGTTGAAACCAGAAGATTAGCCGATTGCTGGCGCTTGCTTCACCTGGTTTTCTAGCCGGATAAAGCCTTGAGCATAGGGACGTGATTATTGCTACACGTTCTCCTACCAATTCCCTGTACAGTATGGACAAGGTGATGGAGCTCGCCTCAACCGCCCCTGGCTTTTTTTATTTTTACCAGAGGGCTGATGGCTCCTACTGTTCCGGCTTGCTGCGGAAGGGTAGGGCTATTAGTGTCAACTTCCAACGCAAGTCACGCCAAGCCGTTCGTTCATTGGAGATTGCGTGATGTTGGAAAGTCTGCTCTGGATTGTCTTGCTAGGCTTTTTTGTGGGTCAGATTGCCCGTCGCCTCAAGGCACCCGCCCTGGTGGGAATGATTATCGTTGGGGTGATCCTGGGTCCGCAAGTCGGAAATGTCATCAGTCCAGGCGTTTTGGATACAGCGAATGCGTTGCGAATCATTGCGGTTATGGTCATCCTGATGAAGGCAGGGTTGGGACTAGACCGCGAGAAACTTCAGCAGCAGGGAACAGTGGCACTGCGGCTGGGATTCTTGCCCGCCATCTGCGAAGCGATCGCGATCGCCCTTGCCGCGATCGTCATTTTTCGGTTTGATTTTTCCACAGGGTTACTGCTGGGCTGCATTATTGGGGCAGAGTCGCCAGCGGTCATTGTGCCAGGCATGCTCCGGTTAAAGAGCCTGGGGTGGGGAGTCAGCAAAGGAATTCCTGATGCCATTCTGACGGGAAGTGCCTTATCCGATGTCCTGTTGCTACTGGTCTTTAGCCTGCTGCTGGCGTTTCTCTCGCAGGAAGCGACAGCAGGCATGACCTTACCCGGTGGCTTCACCTTGAGCGCCTTGCAGCTTTTGCCCTTGCAAATCGTGCTTCAGATTGGTTTAGGCGTATTGCTGGGAGCGATCGCGGCTCGCGTCTTAGTATCTCTGCTGACAGAACAAACCTGGACGCAGACTGCAGTACAGGATACCTTGGTCGCCGCTAGCGTTGCTCTGCTGTTGGTGGTTTTGGCGGAGCCATTCCCCTTTTATTCTGGTTATCTCGCCGTAATGGCGCTGGGCTTTTTTCTGATTGAGTTTGACGCACCCTTAGCCCGACGCTTGCGGGGCGGCTTTGATGGTTTGTGGATCATTGCCGAACTCTTCTTGTTTGTCCTACTGGGAGCCAGTATTCAACTCAATGTTTTGGGCGCTGTGTTGCTGCCAGGACTGGTCTTACTGGGCATTGGCACATTGGTAGGTCGATCGCTCGGCTGGTATCTGTCCACCGTTGGCAGCAATTGGCACTGGCGAGAGCGTCTCTTTTTGCTGCCCGGCAACTCGGCTAAAGCGACGGTGCAGGCAGCGATCGGCGCGATTCCCCTTGCTAACGGTATTGCGGGTGGCGAAACCATTTTGGCGATCGCGGCACTCTCGATTTTGGTGACAGCCCCATTGGGAGCCTGGGCAATCCCAACCTTCGCTCCCCGACTGTTGGAACGTGGCGAAGTTGATCCTACCAAAGTAGCGATCGCCCGTCGCATCATCATTTTGGCAGCTGTCGATACGTCTCCTCTGGCAGTACCAGTGCTGACGAAAACGGCTGAACTGGCACGTCGCAGTGATAGTCAGGTTATTGTGCTACACGTGAGCCGCACCAACGATCCAACCGAGATGGAACGGCTGAGAACGAAAACACAATCGCTCCTCACAGATATCCGCTATCGGTTTATGACGGTGGAAGGAACCGTTGCGGAGGCGATTGTTCGCACGGCCCAAGACTACAACGTTGATGAAATTGTGCTGGGTAAACACGGACATCAACCGTTAGGTAGCGTTCTGGTCGGCTCTGTTTCTCAAGCTGTCTTAGAAACGAGTCCCATTCCAGTCGTGATCGTTGAGCCAGCACTTTCGGTTTAACGTCACTGCGTTCACCTTAGAGAAACTCATTTAAAAAAGTTAGAGCATCATCATCCCAGCAGGGTTCTGGTAGTAACGACAGTAGCCTATGGTTGACATCAGCTTCGATCGTATAAATGTCATCACTTTGAAACAGTGCAGACAGCGCTAAGATGTCCCGCTCTCTAAGGGGTGATAGTGGTGCCGCATAACTATTGAGCAAAACATCAGGGGTAACTTTAGGCATCGTTGCCACAGCAACCCGGCTCCAAGCCCTTGCTTGTGGTTGGTCTAACTTGCGTCGTTTGGCTACCTGCCGCAAGGCATACAGCCCATCCAGTTCACTCTCTAGCAGAGACGTGTCTTCCAGCAAGCTGCTTTGGTGCAACGGGTATGCCTGAGCAGAGGGCAAAACTGCTCCTCTGGTGACTGATCGCTCATGACGATCGCCTGCAATGAGTTTTGAGACTGGCGTTCCAGTTGAAGCTAAGGAGATCGCTGAATTACCTTCCAAGCGACTTTGACAGCCTGAAGGCAGGTCAGGTGCCGCTTGAAACGGTTTAAGGGGCAATAATGCACTATCGTCCTCAGATGAAATAAGCATGGTAAACACCCAGGTAACTCCGCCGCTGCGACTACTAAAACAGCGATCGCTGCCCCAGCTAAAGGACAGAACATACGGCAAGAGCAATCACAGAAAGCAACGTTGAATTTCCAGTAGATGCGCTGATTTCATGTAACAGACTAAGAATAGTTAAACCTTATACGCACAGCAAAGGCTAACGGCTCCTCCAGCAAACTTCATTAATGCACCAGAACCATAACTTTGGCAGTTTCATATACAAGGGTTTGCACACAAATAACTGCCAATCTGACTACTCTATGCCAAAGATTTCCAAGGACAATGAGCGAAAAAGACAGTGACTCAAAAAACACTCCCACACCCAGGTCAAGATCGTTGTAATCCTGACGGAGATTGCCATCATACCCTTTCAAATATAGCGGTTATCAATCGTCTACACTACACCTCCTGGTAGTGGAACCGAAAGCAAGCTGGTTAAGCAATGGAAGAACCCTTTCTAACCTCTAGTCACTGACCGCAGTAATTGTTGGAAAAACACTAAAACACATGTTAGGGAACACACCAATCCTAAACATGGGTCAAGCCATTGCTTCACAAGTCCGGGCTTGACAAATCTAATGGTTCATTCCTAGCTAACGTCACTGTGCTGGCAGGAAACTTTTCTTAAAATATTCTTAAGTTTTACTAGGCTTTTGCAGGACACAAGGTTGAGAGAGAAAACCTGCAAGACCCACGTAGATCAGTAAAAAAAGGCAACCATAATCTAGTGATCATGCGGTTATCTCTCAAAGATGGGCACTCTAAAGTAAAGATAAGGAAAGAGACGTGCTTTTGGCTACGCGGTGCCAGACCCTGCCTCAATTGCTAAAGCCCTGATACCGACGCTCGACCAGCGTGTTGATCATCAACTTTTACTAAATCCACTCTAGACTTTGAATTAAAGAGGTTATGGGGGCAAAGACCCTAAAAGAGACAGATACTCTGTTACTGATTCGTCCCCACCTGACTACTGCTGCAATTACATTGAACGTCTTAAATTGTGAGACAAAAGCGCTTCGGTCTCACGCCGCCTACATTCGCCGACATTAGGGTTAGCTATGCTCGATTCACAATCATTGGCTGAATACTCTTCACAAGTGCTGAATGCTTCTGATAATGCCGAACTGGAACAGCGCTTAGGGCTATATCGCGTCTTTCTGAAGCTGTATGAGCATCATCGCAGTCTGCTAGATGAAATCCTGGATTTAGAAAACACTGGCACAAAATCACGCAAGCATAGCACCTTGCAGTATATGCAGGGCGTTGTGCAGGAGAAACAGATTCATATTGTCACAAATTTACTCAGCGGCAAGACGCAGTCGGTGTTGCAACCACAAGGCGTGTGGGTAATCGGGCGCGATCGCAAAATGGCATTATCGATTCAAGATAAGCGGCTGTCTCGCCGTCATGCCGCAATTCAGCATATTGAAGATCAGGGCTTTTATCTGATTGACTTCAAAAGTACAAACGGCACCTTTGTCAATGGTGAACCGATACAACACTGTGTCTTGCTCAAAGACGGTGATCAAATTCGTCTGGGCAGTCTGGCATTTACATTTTTTATCTGCTGCACGTCCAAACAAGCGGAGTCACTGCCAGATAGCTTGATCAATCAGGTGAATGACGCTCTGCACACTTATAACAGCGGCATGAGCGATTCAACGGTTACGGAGACTGGGTTACCCTTTCCCTCTACTGATTGGGACAAACCGCTAACCGCTGACGCGAAAGAGACTTCCATTTTCATAAGATCGCCCGGTTCAGGCAAGGCTCTGCCGTCAGAGCCAGTACCCTACCCTATTAGCATGACTCAGCAGGCAGACATTTTAGATCGATTTATGCACCGCCATACACCCGATAGCCGTAACTAAGCGAGTCACTGCTTTTATTCATCATCGTCAGGCAGTTCATCATCTTCATCGCCCACCTCAGCGGGAGCGACCGAATTTGCTGAAACAACGGCACCAATTTCGAGCTTGTGGCGCACTTCTTCCTCAACTTTCTGGGCAACTTCAGGCTTTTCTTCCATATATTTGATAGCGTTATCGCGACCCTGACTGATATTCTCACCGCCATAGCTGTACCATGCGCCTTTACGAATTAGCACGCCTGTTTCTTCAGCGAGGTCCACGAGACAGCCGATCGTAGAGATCCCTTTACCAAAGATCACATCAAATTCAGCAATACGGAACGGTGGCGCAACTTTGTTTTTGGCGACCTTTACCTTGACCCGGATGCCAAATTCTTCTGTCCCTTTCTTCAGGGTTTGAATCCGACGGGTGTCCAGGCGGACGGAGGCATAGAATTTGAGTGCTTGACCGCCAGTAGTGGTTTCGGGGCTGCCATAGGTAACACCAATCTTCTGCCGTAGTTGGTTGATGAAGATGACCGTGCAGCCAGATTTACCCATATTGCCCGCAATTTTTCGTAGGGCTTGGCTCATCAGGCGCGCTTGCAAACCAACGTGAGAATCACCCATTTCGCCTTCAATTTCAGCGCGGGGCACCAGGGCAGCGACAGAGTCAATCACAATGATTTCGATCGCGGACGATCGCACTAATTGATCAACGATTTCGAGCGCTGCCTCACCCGTATCAGGCTGAGAGATGAGTAGATTGTCAATATCGACCCCAAGTGCCTTAGCGTATACCGGGTCAAGAGCGTGTTCAGCATCGACAAAGGCAGCGATCCCACCTGCTTTCTGGACTTCTGCCAGGGCATGAAGCGCTAACGTCGTTTTGCTTGAACTTTCGGGACCATAAATTTCAATCACCCGACCTTTAGGAAGACCGCCACCAAGAGCCAGATCCAGCGTTAGCGCTCCGGTAGAAATCGTTTCGACTCGCATTCGGGTCGCATCACCCAAACGCATAATGCTGCCTTTGCCAAAGTTACGCTCAATCTGAGTTAGGACGAGGTTTAAGGCTTTGTTCTTGTCAGAGTTATCAGTTTTAGTAGCCATGAGCGCCTCAGTGCGGATTTAGTAAAGCGGTAAAGAAGGAGAGAGATCAAAGCCTTTAGACAACGGATTCCATAACGATTAACCCTTATAATTTCGTACACCCAACTGTAGAAGACGAAGGGTTGTTTGCTCGTCAGAGACGATCGTGTTCAAGCGAGCATTGCTATAACGGCTGGGCTATGTTGAGGGTCGGTTGAGCTATCGGTTTAAAGAACATGACTGGTGCAGAGTCTATAGTTTAGGACGCGATCGGGGATTAGAGGCATTTTATGCTAAGTGGTCAGCCGAGAATTGCTTACAGACGACGATTATTAGAGGGCAAGTGTACTATCGAGTGTCATCAGATTTAGCTAATCTAAAAAAGATGAATGGTCAGTAAGATCGTTTTACAGCCCCTTGCCGATCGTGCTGCCGCTGCCAAGCCACCAGCCGAGAAAACGCGGGTAGAACTGTATAAATGCTACTAGCACGCCTCCAAATTACATACGATGACCTCCTATCTTCCTAATTTATTGATACCTGACACGGCGCTGTCGGTAGAAGGAATTACTGCCTACATCCAGGCATTACTGGAGCAAGACAACCACCTCCAACAGGTATGGGTTACGGGAGAAGTCTCCAGTGCCACCCGCTATCGCAGTGGGTTGTTCTTTACCCTGCAAAATCCTGATGCCAAAGCCGCCATCAGTTGTGTGGTTTGGAACAGTCAGCTAGAGCGACTAACGACACTGCCTGCGCCAGGAGAGCAACTCATTGTGCTAGGGCGAATCCGTGTGCATCCTCAACGGGGGCAGTATCAACTGATTGTCTGGCAGGCTCTCCCAGCAGGCGAAGGTCTGCGGGCATTGCGCTACCGCCAGTTACGATCGCGCCTGGAAGCGGATGGCCTTTTTGACCCAGCGCGCAAACGCCCGTTGCCAGTACATCCCCAAACGATCGCGGTTGTGACATCACCGCAGGCAGCAGCATGGGGCGATATTCAGCGGACATTGCGACGGCGGTATCCGGGTTTGCACGTGTTATTTGCTCCAGCGTTAGTGCAAGGTGATCAGGCTCCAGTCTCGATCGGCAATGCCATTCGACACGTGGGACGAGACGGTAGAGCGGATGTACTAATTCTATCACGTGGCGGCGGTGCGATCGAAGATCTGGCGTGCTTCAATGATGAGCGTGTCGTCAGGGCGATCGCCGAGTGCCCCATACCGGTCATTGCTGGCATTGGGCATCAGCGCGATGAGACCTTAGCAGATTTAGCAGCCGATGTTTGTGCCCACACACCGACTGCTGCTGCCGAGCAAGCGGTGCCTCAATTAGCTGACCTTCAAACAGCCCATCAAGAGCGAGTAGTGGCGCTGAGAGATACCATTGTCGATCGCCTGCAAGCGGCACAACGGCAACAGCAACGACTCGGCGATCGCCTGTTCAAACTGCGGCTCGATCGCACGCTTCAGCAAGAGCAACAACGACTTGATTGGATGCGTAAACGCTTGATGCAAGGCAGTGCACTCCAAATCCAACAGGCAAACCAGCACTATCAATCGCTCCAGCAAAAACTAGCCACGCTCGACCCTGCCGCTGTCCTCAAACGGGGTTACGCAGTAGTACGGGCAAATGGCACGATCGTCCGTACGGCTCAGGCAGTGGCACCTGGACAAACCCTCAACCTTCAGCTCGGTCAGGGGCAATTAATGGTTCAGGTGACAGCAGTCTTACCACAAGCGTCAGAAAATGAGTAAAAGCCCTAGGTATAAATATACTAGTGTTGTAGACTCTGCTCTAATTTATTGTGACTACTCCTAGAGACCTTGCTGAAACCGATATGCCTCGTCAAATTGATGGCGATCGCCTGTCCGCTACAGACTCGTCATTGGCAAACTGGAATTACGAAGAAACGGTGAGGCAGATCGAAGCAATCATGGCGCAGATTGAATCGGGCGAGCTAGAGCTGGCAGATGTTTTCGACCAATTTGCCGTCGCTGTCAAACACTTGCGCCAGTGTGAGGAATTCTTGGGTCAACGTCAGCAACAAATGGATCTACTGATCGAAACGTTGCCAACCCATCGCAGTGAGAAGCAGGAAAGCGGCACAGACGATTAATGACGAGAAAACTCAGCTAAACAGCTGAAAAATACTGCGTCATGAAAGTCAACACTTTTCCTGTGGGCACGCTATGGCAAGAGTTTAAGGTTTGGACAATGCTTTTATTAATGCTTTTGACAGTGATGGCTGGGTTCACAATGTATCAAGTATTGCTGCTTTCCCATAAACAAATTTGAGCCATTAAAAGCGAGTGGTATCAGACGGGGGCAGTTCGCCAAGAATGGTAAAGCGGACGTGGTTAATCGCTAGTTCTCCGATCGACACATCAACCCCATCATCTTGAGTAGACATGGTTTCAAACGGAATGCCCTTACCAATTTCGGCATGATACCAGGGCAAACCCATAAAGAACCGGGTTGGATAAGGACCGCGTTCAACGACATCATCCGGGTTCGACTCCATGGGTAGCCAGCCGTAGCCCGGTACATAAAACTCAATCCAGACGTGGTTGTAGTCAGGCTCAAGCGGTACATGATGCTGATCGGCTTTTGCAGGACATTTATAGCGTCCCACTGTACGGCAGGCAATGCCATTGAGCCGTGCCAGTGCTAGCAGCACACCCACATATTCGCCACAGGAGCCAACGCCCCGTTCCCATACGACATCCGGTGCATCAATGTGGGGCGTGAGGCTGTAAGAAAGGCGATCGTACACGTAGTTGCGAATTTTCAAGATTTTTCGCAGCAGGTTTGTTTCAGTACCGATCGCCTCTTTTGCTGCTTGCTGAATCACAGGCGTATCCATTGCCAGTTCGTCGTCATCCACTAAATAGCGGGCACGAAAGTCAGATGATAGCGGTGGGACGTTGTCCACATCATCGGGTGTCAAGGCATATTTAATGCCGCGCACCTCTAGCAAAGCCTTCCAGCCAAAAATCTGCCGCTCATGAGATTTCAGCGTCTTGAACTGAAAAACCGCTACACGCTGCCCATCTTGCATTTCTTCAGTAAAGGGCAGACCGATCGACTCAATCCGCAGAATCTTTTGCCGATGGGTTTCCGTTGGAAGAGCAATCCGCCATTCTAGATTGTGGATTTCAACCTCTTCTAGAGGCAGCAGCTCTTCGGCATAGGACATTTCAATCAGGTAGCCGTTAGAGAGCGTGTAGCGCTCCTTGGCATTATGGTGGATGTAAAGCGGATGGATAAAGGTGCGATCGCGAAACGTCAGTTCTAAAGGCTCTTCTAAATTATTTGGGTTGTCGCGAATATACGGCTCTTCGCCAGCATAAGACACATAGAGAAGGTCACGTCCAGCCTCAGGATGTGGATAGAATGCCAGTCCTGTAGGAAACTCAAAAGGTGTCAGTACGCAAAACTGCTGCTCCCCAGTCGCCCGATCGAGGCAATAAACGGTTTGCTCCAGGCGATCGCAGACCCAAAGCTCTTCGCCCCGCACGGTCAAGTTTTCAGCGCCTACCCCTGGCATCGGGAAACGGGTAATCAAGCGACGAGACTGACGCTCAAAAATTGAGATATAGCCCTCTTTCTGGCTCGAAACATAAACCGTAGACTCCCACACTGCAACACCATCCACCGCATAGGGCATGGTGATAAAAAGCTGCGGTTCAAGTTGATCCAGGCTGCAAACATAAACATTCTCTTCACGGGCAAACCAGATACTCGTTTGCCATATTGCTAGCCCAGTTGCTCCAATAAAACTATCCACATGGCAAGAGTTGACCATCGTTGCATTATCTGTCGCTGGGTCAACCCGGAGTAGATAGCCTCGGATAGAGTCAAGCACCAGAAGGTCGTTGTCCATTACAGCGACCCCCTGGATCGCATAGGCTCCTAACGGTCGGATGGTACGAGACCAAGCAGCTTGCCTAGAAAGGGGAGAGGGGAGAGGAGAGGGCTGAACGGCGGATTGTACGTGGCTAGTTTGCATAGTTGCAGATTGTATTGACCATAAGACGGACTACGGCGATCTCGGTCTACATTGCTTACAAAATACTTAAAGAGAAGCAACAGCAAACAAGGACGACGGGACGGATGATCGGTAACACGGTAATGTCCCAATCATAGACACTATCCCGCAGACAATCTGTATACAGACAACTTCACAAGGGAATTATCGGCGATCGATGCCCCTTTTGGACTTTTTAGTGTCAATTGCTAGCAGCAGTAGTCTACAACAGTGGTTGATCCCCTCTCATAACAAGTCAGGCAAAGCAAAGGGGACATACCCCTTCGCCTTGCCTGAGCTTTCATTAAATTGCATAAACCAATGGACATCAGTGCCTAACCGCCATAGCCAGCCTGACGAATCATGTCAGAAATTTCTTCAGCATCCTTGACGTGATGCAGCGCTTTTTGGGTGCCATCTGGCTCATCAACCACAAAATAGGTTGGAACAACAATGTGATCGCCTGTAATATCAGGTGCATCAACCGCAACCTGCTGCGCTTTTTCCTCTAATGTTTTGGACTCATCAATGCGATCGCCCGGGTTCACTGTTAGCGGCGCTTCACTGTTGTCCAGGATTTCTTTGTGTGCCCGTTTTTGAGCGGGATCAACCTCTTCAGGGGTCATTGGTTGATTAATGCCCGTCTCGTTATCATTCACCTTAGAGTCGTTATTCATGACGAAACCTCTTTGACATACTCCATCAACAGTAGAATGAGAGCGCAGACGGCTCATCATGCTAGCGGAGAAACCCTGCTCTCTCTGAGGAGGTAAATTCGCCTGGTGTAGATCGTGAGGATGGCTGCTTAAAGGTAGCTGCTTCGTCCGTTTAAGCGTTTTGCAAGCATGATTTAGCAAACCGCAATAACCGCCAGTAAGGTTAGCGACTGAAACGAGCAAGCACTGCTTTCCTGCCCTTGCACGTAGTAATTTAGGCGCATGGTAGAGAGAAACTTAAACGGCAGTCTATCTTGGAATTAGGGGTTCGTTGAGAAAAAAGGAATCAGTATGGACTTATTAGAGTATCAAGCAAAGGAATTGTTTCGCGAGATGGGCATCCCAGTGCTGCCGTCTCAGCGGATCGATCGCCCTAAAGATCTCAAAGGTCTAACGATTCCTTATCCAGTGGTGCTGAAGTCACAGGTTTATATTGGTGGGCGTGGGCGAGTCGGCGGCGTGCGTTTTGTCGAAAACACGATCGATGCTGTTGCTGCCGCACAGACTATTTTCAACCTGCCGATTATGGGCGAATACCCCAAGGTGCTGCTAGCCGAAGCCAAGTATGGTTCTGAGCGCGAGTTTTATCTGGCGGTTGTCTTGAACCGATCGATCTGTCGTCCCGTCTTGTTAGGTTCTCAGCAAGGCGGCATTGACGTGCAGATGGCACTCGAACAGATGCAGCATATTGTCGTCGATCAAGATTTTTCGCCCTTTTATGCCCGCCGATTGGCACTCAAAATGGGCTTGCAGGGAGCACTGATTGAGTCGGTGAGTGCCATGCTCGAAAAAATGTATCGGCTTTTTGTACAAAATGACTTGGATCTTGTAGAGATTAATCCGCTTGGTGTGACCGCTACGGGTGATGTAATGGCACTAGACGGCAAAATTACTGTGAATGATGATGCCCTGGCGCGGCATCCGACTTTAGCTGCTCTTATTGCCAAGTCAAATAGTAACCAGTCCCATTATCTCAGTCGATCGCCAGTCACGATCGAAGCCGATGGTCAGATTGGGCTTTTGTGCAATGGAGCCGGGCTGACGATGGCAACGATGGATGCTGTGGCTCAAGCCGGTGGCAAACCCGCTGTTTTTCTTAACATTGGTGGCGAAACTCGATGGGATGCGTCACCAGCTAACCTGCGTGAACAGCTAGAACAGGGTCTAGAACAGATGCTTCAGACAAAACAGGTGAGAGTCCTACTAATCAATCTGGTCAGCGGGTTGCTTCCCTGTGAAGAGATTGCCGCTATTATTGCTCAATATTTGATGAGTCGAGTACGCAAGCCCCGTAGCATCAGTGAAATCAGCCCCGAAACGCTGATTGCTCATACGATGCGCTTTCCTCAACTGGTTGTACGGCTGGTTGGACGTGATCGCGATCGTGCTCAGGCACGGCTCGAAGCGGTTCACATCCCGTTAGTCGAGAGCCTCAACGAAGCCGTCACTCAGGCTGTGGCGTTGTCGAAAGCCGCTGTGCGTAATTCGTAAAAGGCAAAAAGTAAAAAGCAGCCTTCACTCAAAAGCTGACGCAGCGTCCGCCGGGCAACTTAAAACTCAACGTCTACCTACGTCGCACGCTTTCCCTTCAATCCTTACATTGCCATTTCCGCCTTTAGCAAGATCGTATTAGTGTTACTGGAGTAGCAGTAGAATTCGCTTTTCTCTTGCATTCTGGGTAGTATTAGTTTTTTCGCGCTGCGATCGTTTCAGTCATCATCGGTTATGAATTTCTCTTCAGACAGCAAAGTCCTGATACAGGGTGTGATCGAACCGCTGGGTGCCATGTATGCGCCCTTGATGCGAGCCTACGGCACAAACGTGGTGGCGGGCGTTAGCCCAGGTTATGGCGGTACAGTGCAGCAAGACATTCGTGTGTTCGATATGGTTGAACAGGCGTTGTCGATCGTCGGCACTGTCGATTCAACCGTCATTTTTGTACAGCCATATGCCGCGCTCGATGCCGCACTAGAGGCGATCGCGGCTGGCATCCGTCAAATTGTGCTGATTACGGAAGGGATTCCACCGCTGGATATGGTCAGTCTGCTTCGTAAAGCTGAGGCGACTGAAACGCTCATTGTGGGTCCTAACAGCCCTGGTATTATTATTCCGGGTCAACTGCTGATGGGGTTACATCCCGCAGAATTTTATACCCCTGGTGCCGTCGGGTTGATTAGCCGTAGCGGTACGCTCACGTATGAAATTGCGCTGGAGCTAACGCAGGCAGGGCTAGGGCAATCGATCGGCGTTTGTATTGGTGGCGATGCGATCGTCGGCTCATCCTTTCCACAGTGGCTCGAAATTTTGGACGAAGACGAAAAGACAGAAGTAATTGTGCTGGTGGGTGAAATTGGTGGCGACAGCGAAGAAGCCGCAGCGCACTATATTGCAGAGGCGATCGACAAACCTGTCATTGCGTATGTGGCTGGGCGTACTGCTCCCAAAGGTCGGCGCATGGGGCACGCTGGAGCCATTATTAACGCCCAAATTTCTGACCTGGGCAACGAGACGGGCACAGCCGATAGCAAAATCAATGCCTTTCGACGTGCCAAAATTCCGGTCGCCGATCTTCCCTGGCAAATTCCCGATCTGGTAAAAAAGGCACTAAAGCTACCGACACGGAAAGGCTAAAGGCTGAGGTATAAAGAATTCTTTTTAGCCTTTAGCCCTTAGTCTTTAGCCTTTCAAACTAGTTTCGACTTGCTGCCAGTAGCGCTTTTGTCTCCGACTCGCCTGCCCGTCTTAGCTGACGAGTAAGGTGCAACGATAGCAAACTCAAAATGCCCAGATGCCCCAGTAAGGCAGTAAAGATGGCTGTCATAGGAACACTTTGTTGAAACACGGTAAAGGCACCGATGGAGAATAGCCAAGCTAACGGCACTTCAGTGTAGGAAAGCTGCAAGACATTCAGCACGAATGGCGGCAGAATGACCACAGCAGCAACCATGCTTGCTGCCCAGACTGCCCGTTTTGGCGATTTCATCAACATCATTAGTTGAGCGATCGCAGCACAAATCAGCGTGAACGTACTACCCAGAACGATGGTCGCTAGCCCTTGCAGTGGATCGCTAAAATCTTGCCAGCTGAGTATCCAGGGTACGACAACTACAGCCGCAATCAGCAGGTTAAGCGCGATCGCCATCAACGCTGGACTCTTTTCACCCCAAACTAATTCCTTGACAATGGAGCGACTCCAAAACTGCTTGGCGCTGGTAACTCGCTCCCGCCGATACCGTGCCCAGTCGATTAGCATCTGCCGTTGAGGGGTAAGCGCTGCAAAAAGCACCATAAACCACAGCAGATTGCAAAAGCCCAGCAGAACCAAATCGTGAAAGGGGCGATCGTCCTTTGTAAAATCCTGGAAAACAAACCCGATCAGCCAAACTTCTAAGCAAAGCGTCATGCCGTAACTCTGTCTTTTACTTAACAGCGTTAGATCAGGATGACGGAAGCGACGGTTGACCGCTTGCCACAGCCCGTAGGTGCCAGCTCCCAACGTCAGCAGTGCAAAGGCAAGCGCAGTGGTACGGTTACCGTTAATTAAGAAGTAAAACCACTGCAGGCGCTCGTTAAATTCTGCCGAAGAGTGCCACAGTTGGAAGAAGAGCGTGTAGCTCATCCAAATCACCACGGCTCCTGCCCAGCCCTGCACGCCACCCAGCAGCGCATATAGCAAGGCGGCAGTGTAGCAAAAGGCGCAAACAGCCGTCGTTAAAAGGTAGAAGCTGAGAATATCACTGATCGCCACTCCTGCCGCGATCGCTACGAACCCATGCAATGGCAACGCCAATAAGACTGCTAAATAAGGTACTGCGGGCACTCCCAACAGTTTGCCAAACAGTATACTCTGGCTGGTCTGCGGACTTAAGCGAATGAAATTCAGCGTGCCTCGGCGCTCTTCTTTGCCTAAGTCACCAATCAGCAAATACACCCCTGCAATCAGCAGCACAAACGGCAGTATCCAAAAGATCGCCTGAAACAGATCGAACCACCAGCGCTGCCAGTTGATTAGCGGATTATTCAGAGCATCATAAACGCATTTCGGTAAGTCGGAAACGCTGCTGCTGTTGAGGCAGTAGCGATTGTGTTGCGGCGGATATGCTGTCCTAGGGGTAGGCAGTACGCTCCAAAAATACAGCAGCACGAAGAGCTGAGTGGTCAGTGACCCTAGGGCAGTTAGCAGGACATTACGGCGCTTCAGGCGACCTTTTAACTCCCGAAAGACTTGAGGATTCCAATCGCTGAATTTATGTAACCAGTTAAGTGTCATACAGATGAATGCTCCAGGGTTAAAAGGCGATGATGGCGAAAGAAAGTTTTGAGCTTTGAGGTTTAAGCAGAAACAGCTAGCTGAAGCAATAAGTGTCAAAAGCGGTAAAACTCAGCGGCGTAGCGGTGGGTAGTGAAAACGTTTGACACTTCCCCACCAAAGGCTGAATGTCAGCACTACCAACGCTGTCACCAGAACACCCATAACAACGAAAAAGCCGATTCCTGGGTTCAAGTCACCCGTTGCGACCATAAATTGACCATGTACATGATCCTGATACTCGAAACTTGCATAAAAGCTCAGTAGAGAGAGCAGAAAGTAGATGGTGCAGAAAACAGGCAAGATGTACCAGAATTGTGCCTGAGCACCCCAACCCAAACTATGAAACAAAGTGAAACTAAAGACAAAGCTACAAGAAACGGCTGTAAGTAGATAGACGCTAGCGATCGTCAACAGCGACAGCCCCGCGCTGCTTGCTGCCCAAAAATGAAGAGGGACGGTAAGTGCGATCGCCTCGTATAACAAGATGGGCACACCCAGCAACTTACCCAACAAAACATTTTGAGCAGGCTCTGGACTCAAGCGCACAAAGGCTAAAGTGCCTCGCCGCTCTTCCTTTGCAATGTCTTTCACTAACAGGTAGCTGCCTAAAAGTAACAACAGCAGTAGTGCAATCCAGGTGATCGTATTGAAAATGTCGAACCACCAACTGCGCCACATCATTTGACTCTCGCTCGTTTCAGCATAAGCCGAGCCAATACGCCGCCAGTTGTAGCCCACAATCAGAAGCTGAGTCACTAGCGATAGAGCCAGCGTCGCCAGCATATTGCGCCGTGTTACACGTCCTTTGATTTCCCGTAGGAGTTGGGGATTGCGATCGCTCAGTTGCGTGAACCAGTGAGACAGCATTGATGCAAAAGATGAAAGGACAAGAAAGAACGTTTTGAGATCAAATAGGGCGTTCTACTGATTTTTGGCTCCTAACTTCTGACTTTTAGCAACCGCTATTACGATGTTTGCTGATGCCCCATTTTGAGAAAGATACTTTCCAGGCTTTCTTGCGTGCGGTGAAAATCGGTGAGAGGAATGCCGGACGCAATGAGCGATCGCAGCAAAGCAGCCGATTCCTGTACGTCCCCAGAGAAGTGAACACACAGGCTCTGGGCATCTGCCAACACTTCGATGCCTTCAACTTGCGGACAGTTGTTTAACTCCGCTTTCAGTGCCCCCAGATCGCCCATGGTTGCAACCACAATTTGTTGACGACTGAGGCGCTGGTACAGATTTTGGAGCGAGGCACTTTCAACCAGAAAGCCCAGTTCCATGATGCCAACGGATGTACAAAGTTCTTCTAAATCGCTAAGAACGTGCGATGAAATCAGGATTGTCATGCCCACTTCTTGCAGCACTTTGATAATTTCGCGGAACTGAACACGGGCGATCGGGTCTAGCCCTGATACGGGTTCATCCAGCAACAGCAACATCGGCTCATGAATGATGGTACGTGCAAGGCTAAGGCGCTGCTTCATCCCGCGCGAAAGGGTCGCAATCAAGCTCTGGCGTTTGTGGGTAAGCTGCACTAGTTCCAGTACCTCTTTCAACCGCCGACTGCGATGTGGTTCCTTCAGGCGGTAGAGTCGTGCAAAGTAATCGAGGTAATCCCAAACGGTAAGGTCGTCATAGAGTGGAAAGTCGTCTGGCAGGTAGCCAAGCTGTCGCTTCAGGTTTGGGTTATCGCGATCGCGTACCAGCGGCTCACCGTTGATGAAAATTTCGCCCACGGTTGGCTCTTCTGCGGTTGCCAGCATCCGAATCAGCGTTGTCTTACCGGCGCCATTGGGTCCAATCAAGCCATAGACTTCGCCTGCCTGCACTTGCAAATCAACATCATTGACGGCAATCTGCCGCTCAAATTGCTTCGTTAATCCACGAGTGGAGATAGCCAGTTGTTGGGGCATAAGTGCATGAGGAGTGAGGAGTAGGACACGGAAGGCTTTGAGATGATTTTGGCTGCTAACGGCTGACTGCCACCGTTCTCAAGCGTTACTCGCTACCCTAGCTTCTCCCTACATGCTTTGGCAGTGGCATTTCGGAAACTGAAACGAAAACTTAAAGGGATAAGGGCATTTCCGGTTTCCGCGCCTATCAATAGACCGCTAAGAACTGGTATGACCTTGCACCATTTGCACATTCAGCAAGATGAATTTTGTTTAACCTGAGTTCGGGATAAGCTGAAACCCTCATTCTGTCGTTGACTGAAAAGGCGATTCTTTCGTCGCAGTCATGGCAAAATCCCCTTAACCCGAACTGACGTTAAGTTTACGACCCGTTAAAGGGATAGTGATCAGTCGGTGCAGGGTGCCTAGTTTTTATCCGAAGAATGGCTACGGTTGCTACCAGTACAAAGCCGTAACAGTGCCGTCTGTAGGCTAACCGCTAATTCAAGACGGACTAATATCAAAAGGGCAGACCAACGTTCGCTGTTCGTTTGATAAGGCAGCGATCGATGAATCTGCCCCTATAGTGAGGTGATGCCTAAGACCTTGTGTTCCAGAAAGCCTGAGCGTTGAGACTCATAAAAAATTGACTGCGCTCTAACAATAGTTGTTAGCACCCAGTTTTTTGCTCAGCACTTGTCCCTTCAACGCGATCGAGCAACGAGTTACTTTTTCGCTTTCGCTTTCGCTTTAGTCGCTTTCTCCTCGGCTGGTTTTTCCTCTTTGGCTGGAGCCACTTTTTCCTTAAACAGTTTGCCTGCTGAGAAGGCAGGTACAGTGGTTGCTGGAATCTTAATCGGCTTGCCGGTGCTGGGGTTACGTCCTTCGCGTTCTTGGCGCTGACGAGCCTCAAAGGTGCCAAAGCCAACTAGTGTCACTTTGTCGCCAGCAGAGACTGCTTCGATGATGGCATCAACTGCTGCACTGAGCACTGCATCTGCATCTTTCTTGGTAATGGATGCCTTTTCGGCGATCGCATCTACTAATTCACTCTTGTTCATAGCTTAAGCCTCTAGCATTGTGAATTCAAATGTGTGCCGTGATTATAGTTCAGCTATTCGCAAATGGCGCAATAAATCAACATTTGCTCATTACTGATTGCTTCTTATTCGTATTACCTTTACCCCAGCGTAAGATCAGCTAGCTCGGTACCTCGCAGAATTACATAGCAAAAACTAAGTGGATACTATCAAACCTAAAGTAAGGTCTGTCGTCCTCCATAAGTCTAATTTCATCCCAAAAGGTGATGTATGCATCTGGTCTTTCGATGCTATGAATAGCCTGCTCATTCGCTATGAATTATGATCGCCGCATAGCCAAAATTGCCCACAACCCTTTAGGGGTGAGCATTTCAGCTTCTAAGCCCTTCGTAGCAAGGCTATGAAAGACGAATATTCCTTTGGCTCAAAATGCCCCTTCTAACGCTGGAATGCAGCGTTCACAGAGTAAAGGATGTGCAGCCGCTTTGCCAACGTGGGTGGAATAGTGCCAGCAGCGATCGCATTTTTTGCCATCCGCATCCACAACGCCAATTTGGAGGGCGTTTGCCTGTGCGCTGTACTTGAGTCCCGTGATGCGATCGGCTGTGTCTAACAATTCCACTTGAGAGGTGAGAAACAGGTAGCGGAGTTCGTCGACACCGTTACCGCTCAAGCTATCGGAGAGGTTAAGTGCCTGTAGCGTCTCTTTAAGCTGCTCATCGGCGGTGTACAGCAGCAGTTTTGCTTCTAGGGACGAACCGATCGCTTTGTCAGCGCGGGCTTGTTCGAGTACCTTGTTGACCTCATCGCGGCTGTGGGCGAGAGTTTGCCATTGGGTCGCCAGTGCTGGCGCATGCCACTGGTCATCCAGCGTGACCCAACCTGCTTGAAAAACAGACGTGTGCGGCGTGGCGTAGGGCAGCGCTTGCCAGATGTCTTCTGCCATGTGCGAGAGAACCGGCGCGATCGCCTTTGCCAGATTTTCGAGGGCGATCGCCAGAACCGTTTGGCAACTGCGACGACGGGGCGAATCTTCAGCGCTGATATAGAGCCGATCTTTGGCGCTATCCAGATAAAAGTTAGAGAGATCGACCACGCAAAAATTCAGCACCGTTTGGAAGAAGCGGAAAAACTGGAAGCTGTCAAACGCATCGGTTACTTCAGTGAAAACCTCGGTGATGCGATGGAGGAGGTAGCGATCGAGTTCCGGCAGTTGCTCATAGGGCACGGCATTTTGAGCCGGATCAAAATCATGCAGGTTGCCCAGCAAAAACCGCGCCGTATTGCGGATCTTGCGATAAACGTCCGCCATTTGCTTCAGGACGGTTTTGCCCAGCCGCATATCGGATGAGTAATCGACCGACGACACCCACAGCCGCAGTACATCAGCACCGTAGGGCGGTTCTTCCTTCTGGTTTTTGCCACCCTTAATGATGACCATCGGATCGACGACATTACCAAGAGATTTGCTCATTTTGTAGCCCTGCTCATCCAGCACAAAGCCGTGGGTCAGCACCGTTTTATACGGGGCGCAATTATTCACCGCGACGCTGGTTAGCAAACTGGACTGGAACCACCCACGATGCTGGTCAGAGCCTTCGAGGTACAGATCGGCGGGGTAGGTAAGGAGAGAGGAGAGAGGAGAGAGGGGTGAATGGTCTGGCATCGTACCCCTCACTTGCTCACTCCTTTCCTGTAGCACGGCTGCCCAGGAGGAGCCGGAGTCGAACCACACGTCCATGGTGTCCGTGCCTTTGCGGTAGGTGTGACCGTTGCCGCGATAAGTCTCTGGCAGCAGTTCTTCGACGGGCAGTTCCCACCACGCATCGGAACCATGTTCAGCGACGATCGCCTGTACATAGGCGATCGTTTCCTGGGTCAACAATGGTTTTCCAGTCACTTCATCGTAGAAAACGGGAATCGGTACACCCCAACTCCGCTGCCGAGAAATGCACCAGTCCGATCGCTCTGCCACCATTGGCGTGATGCGGTTTTCGCCCTGAGCCGGAATCCACCGGACAGCCGCGATCGCGGCTAATGCCTGATCCCGAAAGCCTTCTACAGAGGCAAACCACTGTTCCGTTGCTCGAAAGATCGTTGGTTTCTTGGTGCGCCAGTCGTAAGGATATTTGTGAACGTAGGGTTCTTCTTTCAGTAAAGACTGCGCCTCTTGCAGCGCTGCAATCACCGCTGTATTGCCGTCGCCCAGCACATTCAACCCAGCGAAGGCTCCGGCTTCTTCAGTAAAGTTGCCGTCATCATCCACAGGTGCAAGGATAGGCAAGCCGTAGCGTTGACCCACCAGATAGTCATCTTGACCATGCCCTGGAGCCGTGTGCACCAACCCCGTACCCGCATCCGTAGTGACATAATCGCCACCGATCACGATTTCGCTCCGGCGCTCAAACAAGGGATGCTGATACGTTGTATGCTCCAGCGTTTTACCCACCATCGTTGCCTGTACAGTCAGTGTGGTGCCGAGGACTTCTGCGAGGCGATCAACCAGATCCTTCGCCACAATCAGGTACTTGAAGCGACCGGGCGCGTTTTCGCCCACTTCCACAACCGCATAGATCAGCTCTGGGTTGACGCTCACTGCCAGGTTTGCAGGAATCGTCCAGGGAGTCGTTGTCCAGATCGCCACGCCCAACTCACCCCTGCCCATGAAGGAATCTAGCCCCATCATGAGTGCGGGTGAAAGCTGCTTGATTTCAAACGCGGCATAGAGGCTGCGCGAGGTGTGACCTTCGGGATACTCTAGCTCTGCCTCTGCCAGTGCCGTTTTAGAACTGGGACTCCAATACACAGGCTTTAAGCCCCGGTAGATGTAGCCTTTGAGCACCATCTGCCCAAACACACCAATTTGCGCGGCTTCATACTCTGGTTTCAGGGTCAGATAAGGATGCTCCCAATTGCCCCAAACGCCATAGCTCTTAAAGCTTTGGCGCTGTTGATCAACGGTTTTGAGGGCAAATTCTTTGGCTTTTTGCCGTAGCTTTAACGGTGTCAGCGCTTTGCGATCGTCCGACTTAAGGGTTTGCAGCACTTTAAGCTCGATCGGCAACCCATGACAATCCCAACCCGGCACATAACGCACCTTTCGTCCCCGCAGCAACTGATACTTGTTGATGACATCCTTCAGCACCTTGTTGAGTGCATGCCCCATATGTAACGAGCCGTTGGCATAAGGAGGACCATCATGCAAGACAAACAAGTCGCCTGGATTCTCCTGCGACAGACGTTGGTATAGCTGCTGCTCGTCCCAAAATGCCTGTAGTTCCGGTTCCCGTTTGACTGCATTAGCACGCATATCAAAGTTGGTCTTTGGAAGATTAACAGTGTCTTTATAAGAGCCGGGTTCTGTCACAGTCATGGAATTGGGGACTAAGGTTTAGGAATGGATGCGAATGATCAGCGTTTTAATGCCTGCAGCCAGCACGTACCATAAATCGGGCAGCCTTTGTCTAGACTGAGGATTCTAGACCAGGGTGCGGTCATGGTTGAAGCCGAGATACAGGTACGAACTAGCGCTATAACTGAATCAAGCGGCGCTTGTAGTATTCATGTAGTATAGCAATTACTTTTGCTCGTTGAAAGCAGTTACCTCACCGCCTCAAGCTAAAGCTTACTATCGTTGGTCGGTAATCTGAAGCCTCAAGTGTAGCGAATCGCGTTCTTACAGACCCAAACGCATCAGTAGCTGGATGTATTAAACCAGGGCTGGCGCTAAAGGTGAACGGGGTTAAAGTTCCTTACCAGGAGACATAGCCTTCAAATTCCTTTCCTGTACAGGTGGACAAACTTATTAGTAAAGCAAAGTTCATTCACAGGATAGAGATATGACAAGCCTTAATTTGAGACTCTAGGTGGAAGGCTACTACCCTATGAGTTTTCGTCAGTAATAATTATGGTTGGCATCAATGAAATCAAAACGGTAGGGCTGCTAGGTCTACTGAGCGGGATCTTTGTACTCGCTGGCTATTATCTAGTCGGTGATGAGTCGGGTCTTTATCTAGGGTTAGGTATTGCCGCAGTCACTAGCTTTGGCTCCTGGTTCTACTCGGACAAAGCAGCATTGTCAGCTTATCAAGCGCAGCCGATCGCACAGGAGCAGGCACCGGAACTTTACGATATGGTGGCTCGTTTGAGCGATCGTGCTGGTATTCCTATGCCAAAGCTGTTCGTCGTTCCAACCAAGTCTCCAAATGCGTTTGCGACCGGGCGCGATCCTCAACACGCGACGATCGCCGTCACAGAAGGCATCACTGAATTGTTAAACAGTCAGGAGCTAGAAGGCGTGATCGCTCATGAACTAACGCATGTCAAAAACCGCGATACGTTGACACAGGCAGTTGTCGGTACAGTAGCGGGAGCCATTACGTATTTAGGTCGGCTGCTGACCCTCGGCGCACTGTATGGACCAGTCACTCGTGACACTCGGCGGGGTGCGAATCCCTTTGTTTTGCTGTTTCTCATTGTCCTGGCTCCACTGTCTGCCATGGTGATCCAACTTGCCATTTCTCGGACACGCGAATTTTCGGCGGATCAAGGCTCCGCTGCTATTACAGGCAACCCGCTTGCCCTGGCTCACGCGCTTGAAAAGCTGGAAGCAGCAGGTCATGAAATTCCGATGCACGGCAATCCAGCCATGTCTCCGTTGCTGATTGTTAACCCCATTTCAGCAAAAGGTCTGCAGTCGTTATTTCGCACGCATCCTGCGACAGAAGAACGCATTCAGCGACTGATGGAGTTAGCGCAACAGCAGCAACCTGCTGATCCTGCATTTGCTTAAGCTTCTAGTTTTGCTAATAGCGATTCGGTATGCAGCAAGAACCGATTAGAGAAGCATTCCTGCTATTGCCGCTGCCGTCTTCGAGATAAAGGTGCCTCGAGAAATAACGCGATCGCTGTCCTCAATCTCAACCTATCAGCGTTGCAACATACGGTCGAGAGAAACCGAGTTTTAGAGTTTTGGGATGCCAACCTCCCCCTTTTGTGAAGCCACCCGCTTTCTGCGTAAGCCCTGACATTTGATAAATTTCATGACACTCGGTACGAAGTCACAGGTGTTTGCCATCACATCTGCTTAGGATCAATTTAAAGTCGAACGTCTCTGAGCAAGCATTGCTGCCTGATTAAAACCTATGACCCAGCTTGAGTTGACGCAGTGCCTACATTTGGCTAAAACACTAGATCTAATTGTGTCAAGCCGCATGATTAACGGGGTTTTGCACGTTTATGATGCCGCTGGGCAAAAGAAACCGTGGGACAGCTTTGTGTCGGATTACCCCTTAGAACGGCTACGGGCAATGATCGATCGTCGGCAAACTCGCCCTAAAACCGCGATTTGAGCCACACGATAACGAAGCCAGAAGGCAGCTTTTAGCATCGCTTACACCTTCTGGCTCCTGTCTCCTTATCAAAGTGCCCCGCTACTCGTTTAGAGATGCGCCGCTACTCTTGCAGCAACCTAAAACTGTTGCAAGAAACGCAAATCGCTTGTGTAAAGGCGGCGGATGTCATCAATTTGGTGCAGCACCATTGCCAGTCGCTCGACACCCATACCAGCAGCAAAGCCTGTGTAGACTTCGGGATCATACCCAACTGCTTTTAACACATTAGGGTCTACCATGCCGCAGCCCATAATCTCCAGCCAGCGACCCTTCCACTGCACATCGACTTCGGCAGATGGTTCTGTGAAAGGAAAGAAACTGGGGCGAAAGCGAATGGGCACCTCCCCAAACAGTTGTTCCAAAAACACTTTGATAGTGCCTTTTAAGTCGGTGAAGGTCAGCCCTTCGTCCACTGCCAAAATTTCGACTTGATGAAAGACCGCAGAGTGGGTGGCATCAACGGTATCGCGACGATAGCAACGCCCCGGCATGACAATCCGCACAGGCGGATCGTTCGTCTCCATATAGCGGATTTGCACAGAGGAGGTGTGGGTTCGCATGATGTTACCGTCAGGGAGATACAGCGTGTCCTGCATATCTCGCGCTGGATGGTCAGGCAGAAAGTTCAATGCCTCAAAGTTGTAGTAGTCTGTCTCCATTTCTGGACCTTCGGCAACGGTGTAGCCCAAACCAACAAAGATGTCTGTGACTCGATCCATCATGCCGTTAATCGGATGAATGCGCCCCTGGGGACGATAGACCCCTGCCATCGTGATATCTAACGTCTCCGTCTCAAGCTGCGCCTGAATCTGAATCGCTTGTAGAGCAAGGCGGCGGCGATCGAGTTCCGTCTGGATGGTTTCCTTTACTTCATTTGCTAAGGCACCAATACGCGGGCGATCGGCAGCGTCCAGTTTCCCCATGCCACCCAGCACTTGAGGGATCGGGCCCTTCTTGCCCAGGTACTTCACCCGCAGTTGCTCCAGTTGATCTAATGAGTCGGTCGCCATTAACGCCTGTTGCGCTTCCTGACGAATGGATTCTAATTGTGCGGCGAGTTCTTGAAGCTGAACAGTCATACTAAAAGTTGTTGGTTGTTAGTTGTTGGTCTAGGGTTGTTGTTCTAGGACAAAGCACGATCGAACAACGAACAACTAGTTCATTTCCCAGCCCAAAGGGTTGAATAAAATCTGGATCGGGAATGTTGGCTCTCATGCGGCTTCGTCTGCTGCATCCATTCTTCAGTTTAGTAGCTGAGTGGAGGCATAAGCGATCGCGCTCCAAAGTTCCCTACTCCCTACTCCTACTACCCATTCCTTACTCTCACTGATTCATGAAACTACTCATCAGCAACGATGATGGCATTTACGCTCTGGGTATTCGTGCTCTGGCGAATAGTCTAGCCGAAGCCGGGCATGATGTAACGGTTGTGTGCCCCGATCGTGAGCGATCGGCAACTGGGCACGGGTTGACCCTACACCAACCTATTCGCGCTGAAATTGTCGAGTCTATCTTTCATCCCAGCGTCAAAGCCTGGGCATGTTCCGGCACTCCTTCAGATTGCGTTAAACTAGCACTCTGGGCGTTGCTAGATCATCCACCTGACCTGGTACTGTCTGGCATTAATCACGGGTCTAACCTGGGAACCGATGTGCTGTACTCTGGCACCGTATCAGCAGCAATGGAAGGCGTGATTGAGGGTATTCCCAGCATTGCGTTTAGCCTCACCAGTTTTTCCTCGTCCGATTTTCAGCCAGCCGCCGCCTTTGCCCAATCGCTAGTGGCTCAACTTGCCAAGCAACCCCTGCCCGAACTACTGCTGCTGAATGTGAATGTGCCTGCCGTCGCAGCGGCAGCGATCGAGGGTGTGAAAGTGACCCGACAAGGCATTCGCCGCTACGTTGATGTGTTTGAGAAGCGGCTCGACCCACGTGGTAAGACCTATTACTGGCTTGCTGGCGAACTGTTGGAGGAGGTAGAAGAGGTCTCAAGCCTGAGCGAGTTAGCCCCCACTGATGTGCAGGCGATTCGCGACAACTACATTACAATAACGCCATTGCAATACAATCTGACTGCAGCAACAGGACTAGCCAGCCTCAAAAACTGGAATTTTACGTTCCCAGGCTGAGGTTATTCACAGACGAGGTAATCAAGACGACTAAAAATCATACTGTAGAAAATTATCTGACTTTTGTGCGTGTACGCGACCGAACGGGTACTTTAACTAAAAGCTCATTAGATCTGCACTAGCTTTACGCATGGTGTTTTGTCTAAGTGGCTAAAATAATACCGCCTGATTACTGAGATTTAGTCCATCGTGCGATCACGATCACTGACATAGAGCACCTTTTTGATGAAGCTGCTTTAAAGGGTACGTTGAATAGCTGTTTTTGATGTCACATTTATCCAGGCTATGTCTTTTCGTGACTGAGGTAATTACTGAGCCTGGAGGCTTGATTGAATTTTGCAAAAAACACCCATGTCCAACACGGAAAACCAGTTTACAGTCACCTTCTGGGGCGTTCGGGGAAGTATTGCCAGTCCAGGCTCTTCGACAGTGCGCTACGGCGGCAATACTCCTTGTGTTGAAATGCGCGTCGGCGGAGAACGCCTGATTTTTGATGGGGGGACGGGCATTCGTGTCCTGGGGCAGTCGCTGCTGTCGCAGATGCCGATTGATGCACATATGTTCTTCACCCACTCTCACTGGGATCATATCCAGGGCTTTCCCTTTTTTGTGCCAGCCTTTGCGAAGGGCAATCGCTTCAACATTTACGGCGCGATCGCACCCAACGGCTCCACAATGGAACAGCGCTTGAATGACCAGATGCTGCATCCAAACTTCCCTGTACCGCTACAAATTATGGGTGCAGACCTGAAGTTTAACGACATCGAAATCGGTGAAACGGTTCAAATCAACGATGTATTGGTCGAGAATGCACTGCTAAATCACCCTGGTCAAGCAGTAGGTTATCGCATTAACTGGCAGGGTCATGCAGCGGCGTATGTCACTGATACCGAACATTTTCCTGATCGGTTAGACGAAAATGTCCTTGCTTTAGCGCATCAAGCTGACTTACTAATCTACGATGCGACCTACACTGACGAAGAGTACCACTCGGAGAAATCCAGCAAGGTTGGCTGGGGGCACTCAACCTGGCAAGAAGCCGTCAAAATTGCCAAAGCTGCTCATGTAAAGACGCTGGTCATTTTCCATCACGATCCATTGCACAGTGACGACTTTCTTGACCAGGTAGGGGCAGATGTCGCTGCTGCATTTCCTAATAGCTTGATGGCGCGAGAAGGCTTGGTGATTCACATTGCACCGCCCGTTATGGCTCTAGAGTCTAGAGCGATCGCCGCTGAAATAGGACTTTCGGTGTGAGTAGGGTACAGGGAGTAACGAAAATGGAATGCACTCAACACACATGCCTCCCGCCTTTGTTCCTTTGTGTGTAAAAATGTAAAGCGTGTGGGTTACTTCATCGCCAACTACTGTTCTGACTCCAACTGCCGTTGCCCTGGGAAACTTTGATGGTGTGCATCAGGGGCATCGACAGGTCATTCAACCTGTTTTGGCAGCGCCTATAACGGCTAATCAAAGCGCTCATCCCTATGCGACGGTGGTGACGTTTCATCCCCATCCGCAAGAGTTTTTTACAGGGCAACCGCGTCTGTTGCTGACACCGCTGGTCGAAAAGTCAGCACAGTTAAGCTTACTTGGAGTGAAGCAGCTTGTCCTCTTGCCGTTTGATCGCGCTTTAGCCAGCTTGAACCCAGAACAGTTTTTTGAGCAAGTGTTAGTGCAGCAACTCAAGGCAGTGCAAGTCAGTATTGGCTCAGATTTTTGCTTTGGTCAGCAGCGATCGGGGACGGCAAAAGATTTACAGGCGATCGCCGCTCGTTATGGGATTGCCGTGACAATTACGTCGCTCAAGCATCTAGGGAGCGATCGCATTAGCAGTTCGGCAATTCGGCAGGCACTACAGCAAGGCGATCTGCCTCATGCTAATCAGCTTTTGGGACATTCCTATCGTCTCATTGGGAAGGTGAGGCAGGGGCAGCAGCTTGGGCGTACGCTGGGTTTTCCAACTGCCAATTTGCAACTACCACCCGATAAATTGTTGCCGCGTTTAGGTAGCTATGCGGTACGAGTACATATTTGCGATCGCACTCAAGCCCTTGATTTGTCAGCAGTGCCGTCCTTACCAGGCGTGATGAATATTGGCTACCGCCCTACCGTAGACGGCAAGACACAGACCATTGAAGTGCATTTGCTGGATTGGGCAGGCGATCTATACGACCAAACGCTCATCGTTCATTTAGAAGCTTTTTTACGCTCAGAGCAAACGTTTGCCTCCCTTGATGCTCTCAAGGTGCAAATTCAGGCAGACTGCGATCGGGCACGCACCTTACTTAATGTTACCTCCGTCTAGCGTCTTACCTGGACAAAAACGAGCCAGCCTCAGGTATGGACGTTAACCCTGGCGATCGTGGGGCAAGTTGTGACCACGTATAGAAAAATTGCTACCGACGATCGCTTACCTGGGAACACTAAAAGCAGTAGCTTTGGCAATACTGCTGTCAGGTTCTTGGCGGTGTCAAAACACGCAGCAATAAGACTAGTAGCCACGAGAGGAATGACTAAATGGCAAACGAGGGGCACTTTGCTTTGCTTAAGCAGGGCGTAACTGCCTGGAATGAGTGGTGGTGTCAGAACCCGAAGCTAATTCCCAACCTTGAGGGAGCAAACTTCAGAAACACCAACTTGCGAGAAGCCAATTTTTACAAAGCTGACCTTCGGGAAGTAAGCTTCCAGAAGGTCGATCTCAGCATGGCAAATCTTGAAGGGGCAGACCTCGGTATTGCCATGCTTGAAGGCGCAACGCTTTACACAGCTAGGCTCTACAAGGCGAATCTGCGTGAAGCCAACCTTTATAAAGCCGACCTGCGTGAAGCAGACCTCAGCCAGGTTGATCTCAGCATGGCGAATTTACGTGAAGCGAACCTGAGTACTGCCATTTTAGAAGGAGCGACGCTTTACACAGCCATTCTCTACAAAGCGAACCTGCGTGAAGCAAGCCTGTATAAAGCAGACTTACGCGAAGCAGACTTCAGTATGGCAAATATGCGCGAGGCGAACCTGAGCATGACTAACTTGAGTATGGCGAATCTCTGCATGGCAAACCTCATTGGCGCAACGCTCTATGGAAGCAATCTGCAACAGGCAAACCTGAGTCTGTCAAACCTCTGCATGGCAAATCTAATTGATGCCACGCTAGACAGAGCAAATCTAGTTGGTTCAACTCTGATTGGGACAAACCTCTACAAAGCAACCTTAATTGGTACAAACCTGCGTGAAGCCGACCTACGGGAAGCAACTCTGAGCATGACTAACTTGAGTGCGGCTAACCTTCATGGCACAAATTTGACTATGGCAAATCTCCAGGGAGCAAATTTAACCAGAGCAAATCTAACGATGGCAAATTTGCAGGATGCAAATCTACATCGAGCAAACCTCCAGGATGCCAACCTACGAGAAACTAACCTTGCAGGCGCTTATCTCAAAGAGGCAATCATGCCAGATGGCTCCGTCCATGAATAGGTTCTTGCAATACATATCCACAAGGTCGCCGTGATCTTAGGTTGGTTGTGTCTCATTCAACGCTGAACGAGCCGCGATCGCCAGGAAGATGCGAGAAACACCCGTAAAGACAATACTAATGCCGACCAGCAGCCCGATCGCAAAGCGACCGTTCAGGGGCCACTCAAACCAGATTAAGCCACCCAAAACCAGGGTTGTAATGCCATTTGCCAACGACCAGACCCAATTAGACTGCGATCGACGCTTAAATGCATAGACAATCTCAAAAACCCCTTCTGTCAGTAGAAACGCGCCCAGTGCCAGCGTTAGCGTCAGAACGCCCTGTAGTGGATAGACTAGCAGCAGCACTGCCGTGCCGATATAGAGGAGACCCAGCAAAAGCTGCCAGACAAAACCCTCTTGCTGCCGCGTCTGATACGCATAAGTAAGCTTTGAAATACCGCCGAAGAGAATAATCCAGGCAATCCAGCTTTCAGCAGCAAGTGTACTGAAAAAGGGAAACGCGATCGCGGCGGTACCCAGCAGTACGAGCAGCACACCTGTCACGATCGCACCATTGACATTGTTTTTTATGTCGTTAGTAGACAAACCAGTATTCATTCAGACCTCGCTTAAAGCATTAATTTGAGCGTAAAACTGATCGCTTTAACCGAATCCTTCCCTAAGGTAGATCGCATCAAGACGAACCACCTCACTCATACCGTGAGTGAACCACAAACTTATGGTTGCTTAACAGTACCCCAGGAGAGAAAGGCAGTTATGACGTAGGAGGCAGAAGATTACTGGAAATCTCTCCCGGAATAGAGATGGCAATTATTCCGCTCGATAATGCACTAAGGAACGGACACGATCGCGAGGTAAGCCCAGTTCGCGACTAATCGTCGCTTCAATTTGTGCTGGCTCAGTTGTGGGAAACTCAAACTTTAGTTGTTTGAGCGCTGAGTTTGCCGTTTCAATAGTGACGATTGAAAGATTTTGCTGTGCTTTGACAATGACGGTAATTGACTCTACAGTGCGCGGCAGTTGCTTTGATGACTGGCGATCGCCCTGTAGATAGACCGTTGTGCGGTTTGATCGCGCCAGCATGCGATCGGTCAAAAGTCCACTAGACAGCCAAAAGCCCAGTCCTAATAATGGCAGCACCAGCCAAAACTCTAGCCCCAGAGAGTGCCATACTTGAGTCCATCGCAGTCGAGTCATGCAGCAGATAGGTTTTTGGGTTAAACACGCTACAGCGATCCTAACTTGCTTTCTGAACGTTCATCTTTGAGTAGCGATCAGCCTTTAGCCTTTAGCCTTTAGCCTTTAGCCTTTAGCCTTTAGCCTTTACAGATATGCCAGAGTTAGCTCAAATTTTTATCTACCCCATTAAAGCGCTAGATGGGGTAGCGATCGCCCAGACGACGGTGTTACCCAGTGGCGCGTTAAAGCATGACCGTGAGTTTGCGATCGTCGATGCACAGGGTAACGTCATCAATGGTAAACGTACTGCTACGGTGCATGGCATTCGCTCGAACTTTGACTTAGAAACTTGGACGATCGCTTTGAGAGCAAAAGACAAGTCTGAAACTGCAACCTTTCATCTGGATGCCGAACGAGCGGCTGTAGAGCAATGGTTGAGCGCGTACTTTGGCTTTGCGGTGACCCTGCTTCAGAATACAGAAATGGGATTTCCAGATGATACGGATTCGCCGGGCCCAACCATAATCAGCACTGAGACCTTGCAGACGATCGCTGACTGGTTTCCCAACTTAAGTCTGGAGGCACTTCGGCGACGCTTGCGATCGAACCTCGAAATTAGTGGCGTTGAGCCGTTTTGGGAAGATCGCCTCTTTGGTAAAGCGGAGCGCGTGGTGCCATTCCATCTTGGTAACGTGCAGTTTGCAGGCGTGAATCCCTGTCAGCGCTGCATTGTCGTCACACGCGATGCTATAACTGGTGAGCCAGATCCCCAGTTTCAAAAAACCTTTATTGTCAAGCGCCAAGAAACCTTGCCAAAGTGGGCCGAGGCTTCGCGTTTCAACCACTTTTATCGATTAGCGGTCAACACTCGTCTACTTCAGCCACCCGCAGGAGGCACCTTACAAGTCGGTGATACGATCGCGCTGGACTGATGATGGCTACGGCAACACAAGCTCTAAGGTAACGAAAAGCCTGTACGTTTTTCCACATAGTCCAAAATGATCTGATAGGAGTCAGGATCGCTTTGCTGCGTGACGACGATCGTCGTATTGCCATCCAGCAACGCAAACGAAACTCTTGCATTGGGCACATAACAAAATGCGGTGACTCGATCAAGGTCGATCACGTAAGTATTGCGCTCGAAATTGAGTTTGATCCAATAAGCCACGCGAGCCTATCCGCTCTAAGACCAGCCTCACCTTACCACCCCTCTGAATATGTCGCTAGTAAAAGGATATCTCATACGATGATCTGAGTCGTAAGGTCAAAGGCTGACTGCTGAAGGCTAAAAGCTGACTGCTGACTGTTCGCTGCCAACTTCGATCGCAGACAGCTATCGTGAGAGTATGAGGAATTTTGAACAAAATCGGCTGAGACAGCGCTGGCAGAGTTTGCGGCAGTCGTTGTCGATTTATCAGTACTGTGGACGGGCGATCGCCTTAGTGTGGACAACCAATCGGGCGCTGACTATTGTCCTTATGGTGCTGACCTTGATTGCTGGTTTGCTTCCGGGCGCGATCGCCTATGTAGGCAAGCTCATTGTCGATGGTGTTGTGCAGGCAGCACGATCGGGCTTAGCGGGCGATCGTTGGCAGACCCTGACTTACTTAGGCCTTGAAGCGGGACTGATCGCACTCCAGGCAGGTTGCAAACAGGGGTTAGCGCTCTGTCAGTCGCTACTGCGTGCGTTGCTCGGTCACAAGGTCAACGAACTTATTCTCGAAAAGGCGCTGACTCTGGACATGGCGCACTTTGAAGACTCAGAATTTTACGACAAAATGGCGCGGGCACGGCGAGAAGCGTCCAGCCGTCCACTCAGTTTAGTCGGGCGCACGTTCAGCCTGGTGCAAGATACGCTTTCGCTGATCACATACGGTAGTCTGTTGCTCAACTTTTCTGCCTGGGCGGTGCTGGTGCTGATGGTGGCAGCGATTCCCGTGTTTATTGCCGAGACCCGCTTTGCCGGAGCTGCCTTTCGTTTGTTTCGCTGGCGTGCCCCCGAAATGCGGCAGCAAAACTATCTGGAATGGTTGCTGTCTAACGATACAGCGGCAATGGAAGTCAAGCTGTATCAGCTAGGTCCCATGCTGTTGCGCCGCTACCGCAACATTTTCCACCAACTTTACGGCGAAGATCGGGATTTGACCATCCGCCGGGGGCTGTGGAGCTATTTGCTGGGACTCTTGAGCACTACGGCGTTTTATGCTGCCTATGTGTGGATTGTGTGGGAAGCGATCGCTGGGTCAATTTCTCTCGGCGACCTGACGATGTATCTCGTTGTGTTTCGTCAGGGGCAAGCGACCTTTGCTTCCATTTTGAGCGCGATCGGTGGCATGTATGAAGATAGCCTGTACTTGTCAAACCTCTATGAGTATCTGGAGCAACCCATTGCAACGCCGTTGGGTCATGCTAGCCACGGTCTGCTACCAGGCGATGGCTTACGCTTTGAGTCTGTTACCTTTCGCTATCCCGGTAGCTCTACGCCGGCCCTGACAGAGGTATCGTTCCATTTGCAACCGGGCGAAAAACTGGCGATCGTGGGTGAGAATGGCTCTGGCAAAACCACTCTGATCAAATTGCTGACCCGTCTTTATATCCCAGACAGTGGGCGCATTTTGTTAGACGGCTTGGATCTACGCGAATGGAATCCTGCCGTACTGCAACAGCGTATCGGCGTGATCTTTCAAAACTTTGTGCGGTATCAATTTACTGTTGGTGAAAATATTGGTGCGGGTGACGTGACCTTTATGGAGGATGAAGCACGTTGGGAAGTTGCCGCTGAGAAAGGTACGGCACAGCCTTTTATTGCCTCTCTGCCCGACAGCTATCACACTCAACTCGGACGGTGGTTTAAAAGTGGTCGTGAGCTATCGGGCGGTCAGTGGCAAAAAATTGCCCTTGCGCGAGCCTTCATGCGAACTAACGCTGACATCTTAGTGCTGGACGAACCGACCGCGGCGATGGATGCGGAAGCCGAAGTCCAAATCTTTGACCACTTTCGCGCTATGACGCAAAACCAGATGGTCATTCTCATTTCTCATCGGTTCTCGACGGTGCGGATGGCAGACCAGATTGTAGTGCTGCAAGGTGGCAAAGTGGTAGAACACGGCACTCATGACGAACTGCTACGATCGGGCAAGCGCTATGCTCAATTGTTCTCGCTACAAGCGGCAGGGTATCGGTAGGAGGATAGTGAAAGGCAGAAGGCAGAAGGTGAAAGGTGAAAGGCAGAAGGGGCAAGTTTTCTAGCCTCTGGTGCTTGGTGCTGGTGCCTTTGCAGTCCAGGGTTCCATCAACAGGGTTCTGTGTTAGCAGGATTTCCCTAACGCTACCCGATTAAGCTCAAGAATGGGACAGAACACGCTGGCTTGCTGTGGAGTCAAATGCTGTTTGACTACTTGCTGCATCACTTCGTAGGTAGCATTGCAGCTTTTCTCAGCGCCAAAGGCTTTCATAATGCTCTGAAACCATAAGAGGAACCGCTCGCGCAGGGTTTCAGGATCGTCCATCAGCATGGCGATCGCGGAGTAGCGGAGTACCCGCACGGTATCGCGCTTCCATTTTGCACTGACGTCGTCCTTACCGTTTTGAAAGAGCAGGGGATCAATGGATCGCATTTTTGCTTCTACCTGTTGCACGATCGCACTTTCTACCAATTGCAGCGTTTGATAGGTTTGTACTCGAAGACTAAAAGACTGGGCATAAGCTTCCACAAAGGCTAATTCTTCATCGGTGGCAAAGCGACCATCCGTCTCCAGGCTCAATTTTTCTAATTGGCTCAACATTAGTAAGACCTCTTATCGATTCGGTTGGTTCAGTGTACCCAGGCGCAACCACTTTAGAACTCTTAACGTAATTCGAGATGTTTTTACAGAAGTGCCTTCTCGTTGTCCGGCAAGCTTTATGAAAACAACATTCTTTGGTCGTAGATTTACTTAATGCTTTAGAAAAAGTGGCGTACTAGCGGAAGTATCCTGATCGGTAGATGACTACTTAGAAGTAAATCGGCAGACCATTAGTTAGGGAACTCTCTAAAATGCTGGACGCGATCGCCCAGACGCTGGCAGAGCAAGCCGCTAAACCCGTTCCAACTGCCAATGTTGACTCCCAAGCGGCACTGGTCGCCCCGCAACAAACGGTCGTTCCCGTGCTTAACCCGACCGTCAGCGCGCCGGAGTCAATCCCGCCCGTTGCTTTGACTCAAGCCGTGCCTAACGCCCGTACCCAACCAGTGGCGGTTCAACGCACTAGCCTACCAGATTACACTGAGGCGGCTAGCTCTAAGAGCGCACAGCCTGCTCCTTCTGTGGCAAATAAGGCTCTGGCAGATAAGGTGTTAGCAGACAGGGTGTTAGCAGATAGGGCGATGCAAAATGCTACGACGGCTCAAGCTACTCAGTCCGATCGTAGACAGCCCTCCCAGCAAGCCACAATTGATCAGCGACTCGTGCTGAAGCAAAAACTGGCAGAGATTGTTGCTAAAGATAAACTGCTGAAGGAGGCAACGCTACGAGCCAACCTGGAAGCCACAGCGATCGCCTTTGCTCAAGCGGGGCAATTTGCGCGGGCACGCCAAACGGCTCAAGAAGCGATGTTAGCGCCCGAAGCCCAGACAAACCTACTGGCAGAAATTAGCGCGATCGCATCCAGACAACAGTTTCGACCAACTATCGCGAGGAAGCCACTGCTGCCAGCGGCACCCTTGGTCAAGACTAAAGCCAAAGTCTTGCCAACGACACCGGGGCGATCGGTGCCTTTTGTAGTGCCCTACACCGCTCCCCCCGACAGTCCCCCGTACGGCTATAGCCCCCCAGTCAAACCACATTACGTTAGCTACGCAGTTAATGGCTTTGGGCGGACAGTCGGCGGCTTCGGCGTGGTGGTGGACGATCGTACGCCTGACTTCAACGACCAAAACTGGACGGCAGCCTACGCTACGGGCACCCGTTTCAACGCTGACCTTTGGAACGGATTGAGTTTCATCTTTCCCTTAGCGTCTCCCGCACCCATTACCTCTCGTTTTGGCTGGCGAGTCCATCCCATCAGAGGTAATCGGCGCTTTCATAACGGCATAGACATTGGAGCGCCGATGGGTACACCCGTTTTGGCGGCAGCATCTGGTAAGGTGGCGCTTTCTGATCAGTTGGGCGGTTATGGGCTAACAGTCATTTTGTCGCACCAGGATAATACGCGCGAAACGCTCTACGCACACCTTTCGGCACTTATGGTTAAACCGGGTCAATGGGTTGAAAAAGGTGATGTGATCGGGCAGGTGGGCAGCACTGGCTTATCAACGGGTCCCCATCTGCATTTTGAGTTGCGCCAAAAAACTGCTCACGGTTGGCAGGCGATCGACCCTGGTATTCAGTTGAAAGCCGCTCTTGCACGTTTGATGAAGGCAAGGCAAGCAGGCTAGCAGTTACAGCAACCTTAAGTGAGGAAGTCTAGGTTCTTGTCAGGGGGGGGTGGAGTGAAGGGGTGGAGGAGTGAAAGGGTATGTATTTAAGCAGAAATGGTTATGAGTTATGTGGCAACGTTTGTGGCTGCTTTATGATCCATTGAAGTAACTGGGTGTAGTGGCAATGAAAGATGTTTTTTGGGATGCACTGGGGTTACTGCCATCCAGGAATCCATGCTGTTCCAGCCAGGGGCAACCGTGCCATTGCCGCCGCTTCAACTGTGAGGGCTACCAGATCTTCGCGCTCTAGATGATGGATATTTTGTTTACCACAAGCGCGAGCGATCGTGGTTAGTTCCATATTCAACGTTTTGAGATAATTTTCGACCCGTCGCGCTCCTACTTCAGGTTCCAGACGTTTCTCCAGAATGGCATCTTGAGTCGTGACACCGACAGGGCATTTCCCTGTATGGCAGTGATGGCAGTAACCAGGGGCTACACCGATCGCGGCATAATCCTCTAAGGCTGAATGATGTTCGCCTTGCTGGATATACGTTTCGCTATTGCAGCCTAAGGCAATGAGAATGCCTTGCCCAATGGAAACAGCATCGGCACCCATCGCGATCGCTTTTGCCACATCGGCTCCGGTACGAACGCCACCGGAAACAATCAATTGCACTTTGCCTTTCATATCCAGATCTTCGAGAGCATCGACTGCCTGACGTACGGCTGCTAGAGTAGGAATGCCAACGTGTTCAATAAACACGGTCTGTGTTGCTGCCGTCCCACCTTGCATCCCATCTACAACAATCACATCCGCACCTGCATGAACGGCAAGTTTGACATCATTAAAGGTGCGCGAAGCTCCCACTTTCACATAAATTGGTTTTTCCCAATCGGTGAGCTCTCGCAACTCCTGAATTTTGATGGTAAGGTCATCGGGTCCTGTCCAGTCAGGGTGACGGCAGGCAGAGCGTTGATCCACACCTTCGGGTAAGGTACGCATCTGTGCCACGCGAGGATTGATTTTTTGCCCCAGCAGCATCCCGCCACCACCGGGTTTTGCACCCTGCCCAATGACGATTTCGATCGCATCTGCTTTTCGCACATCATCGGGGTTAAAGCCGTAGCGAGACGGCAAGCACTGATAAATCAAGGTCTTGGAGGAAAGCCGTTCTTCGGGTGTCATGCCGCCATCGCCTGTTGTAGTCGAAGTGCCCACGGCAGTTGCAGCAAGTCCGAGCGCTTCTTTCACGTTGGCAGACAGGGAACCGAAACTCATGCCTGCGATCGTGATGGGAATCTCTAACTCAATGGGTTTTGTGGCATACCGAGTGCCCAGAATGGTTTTGGTAGTGCATTTTTCCCGATAGCCTTCCAGTGGATATCGCGTCATGGATGATCCCAAAAACAACAGATCATCAAAATGGGGAACCCGACGCTTGGCACCCAACCCTCGAATTTCATACAACCCGTGAGCAGCGGCATTTTGGATGTATTGCAAAGTGCGGCGATCATACCCTGCCGATTCTTCTAATGAAATGGATTGATTCAGTGGAATGTTACTCATGATGTTGGATTAATCAACTTAAGAATTATTTGGTCAATAGCCTTCATAATTAAACGAAAGCACTTCCTCCTGATAATTCTTCTGCATCCAATCATCAAGAGAGTAGAAAAGCTTCTCTGGACTAACTATGTCGCCGTCGAGATCTCCAATTTCAAATGGACTAAGATCCAACAAAATAGCAATGACTGGCAGAAAGTCTTCTCGATAGGATCTGTTGGTTGAGATACATGCTACAGGATCACCTTGTAAAGCGAATTCAACATCTCTACCCATGTCATTTTTCTGACGGTAGGTGTAGGTGATAGTTGCCCGTGAACCAATATTAGCTAGAGGTTCTTTGCTTCGCAACTCAAATCCTGATGTAGAGCAAAGACGTTCAATATTTTCTTCTTGGCTACCAAAGGGCAGTTCCTCCGTTCCATCCATCTCTTGTTTTGCAGAAGCACGAAAAAGCCAATAATCAACACTCATAAACAATTCCCTTATTAATACTTCTGAAATACTTTGAAGTTTTGTAGGTTGGGTTAGTGTTAGCGTAACCCAACACTGTAAACCTAACTTTGTTGGGTTTCATACTTCACCCCAACTTACTATAGAATTCCTCTCAATATTCCTGATTGGCATCTGCGTTCCAGTGATAAAGCTGTTTGGCAGACGCAATGCGTTTAAAGTCTTTGGGATCGTGGGAAACACCTGCTTTGGCGAGGAGTTCGCCAACCGCTTCGTAATCGGTAGCGGTCATGGGTTCCATCTGGGCGTCGGCTCCGAGGGATTTGATGGAACCGCGCACGTAGATGACGGCTTCGTAGAGAGAATCGCCGAGGGCATCACCAGCGTTGCCGCAAATCACGATGCGTCCAGCCTGTGCCATGAAGGCAGAGAAACTGCCCACACTGCCGCCCACCACAATATCGGCTCCTTTGAGGGAAATGCCACAGCGCAGGCTGGCATCGCCATCAATAATGAGTAAGCCACCGTGAGCCGAGGCTCCAGCGGAAACAGAGGCAAAGCCTTTGACATAGACTCGTCCTGACATCATGTTTTCGGCAACACCAGGCCCTACATTACCAAGGATGGTGACGTTCGCCAGCTTGTTCATGCCAGCGGCGTAGTAGCCTGCATGCCCCGCAATTTCAACGTTCACAGGTGCATCTAAACCCACCGCAATGTTGTGGGCACCAGCGGGATTGAGAATACGGATGGTTTGCCCGTTCAATGGTTGATGGAGGAAGCGATTGACGTCTCGCAGGGGCGTTTGGGCGAGGTCGAAGGTTACACCGTCCATACGTACATTTCCTCTGGTGCAGGTTCGTAGATGTTGGCGTGGTTAATGTTGGGGAGATGGGCCAGCGAGCGAAACTCGGACGCGATCGCCACATAATCATCCGTCTCTGCGACCACAGCGGGTTTGCAGGCAAAGGCATCACGCACTAACGCGAGCTTGTCTGCGGTGCCCATGAGAAAGGTATAGAAACCATCGAGCGCTTCAAACCCTTTTTGAATGGCTGCTTGCAAATCGTCACCTTCTTGCATGCGCCATTCTAGAAAGCGACAGGCGGCTTCGGTGTCGTTGTCGGTTTCAAAGTGAATCCCATGATGCTCAAGCTTGCGGCGAATTTCATAGGGATTGGAAAGGGATCCGTTATGCACCAGGCAGAAGTCTTCGCCAGCGGTGAAGGGATGGGCATGGGCAGGTGTGACCGCTGATTCGGTTGCCATGCGGGTATGCCCAACGAGATGGGAACCTTGCAGGTCTTTGAAGTGGTAGCGATCGGCAATGCTCATCGGACTTCCGGCATCTTTGTACAGATCGATCGATCGTCCGGTTGATAGAAGATGGATTTGTGGATAGTGATCTTGTAGCCACTTTTTAACAGTACTGGGCGCAAGGTCAGCGGTCAGCACGGCTTGATTCTCGTGAATTTGAAGGTCAGAAGTTGCGCCAAAATGGGTTTGAAACGCCTGCTCCAATGCTGACCAGTTGAAGTGGCTACCCGCAGGGATGCTGCCAGAGTAGAGGCTATATTTGCGCTGGTTGGCTGGCAGGGTTTCGGTGAAAACGGCGAGTCCGGCAGAATCGGGACCGCGTTGGCTCATGCCGATGAGCATGGGCACCATCAGTTCACCGAGGGACGATCGGAGTGATGGATTTTTGATGAGTAGTCCGACGATGCCGCACATAAGGGAAATAGTTTTGAGTTTTGAGCTTTGAGTTGAGAGAAAGGCTAAAGGATGAAGGCTAAAGGATAAAAGTTTTGAGTGTTAAATTTGAAAAGAGGGCTTGGGCGTAAAGCATTATGAGTGAAGACGGCTATCAGCGGTCAGCCATCAGCTTATATCTTTTACCTTCTGCCCTCTGCCTTCTGCCTTCTTTAGAAAAATTCCAAATACCGCTGCACTTCCCATTCGGAAACGTGGCGCATGTATTCGACCCATTCCATCCGTTTGAGGCTGATAAATTCGGTGGCGAGAGGGCCGAGGGCGTTGGTAATAACGGGATCGGCTTCGAGAGCGTCGATCGCTTCTTTCAAACTTTGCGGTAGGGTTTGAATGCCTTTGTCCTTGAGGTCGGCTTCGGAAAGGTCATAGAGGTTAATGTTGTACGGATCACCTAGGATCGAGTTCGTTTTCGATGCCATCAAGTCCAGCAGCAATCGCGACGGCTGCGGCTAAATAGGGGTTGCAGGAACCATCGGCAAGGCGAAATTCGAGTCGTCCGCCGGGAATGCGTACCATGCTGGAGCGGTTGTTATCGCCATAGGTAATGTAAGCGGGTGCCCAGGTTGCGCCACTGAGCGATCGCCCGACCACCAGTCGTTTGTAAGAATTGATGGAAGGTGCACAGATGGCCGTGAGCGCAGGGGCATGAGCCAGCAAGCCACCGAGAAAATGATACGCCAGTTTAGAGAGTCCCAGATGACGAGGATCGCTGTCGTCTGCGAAAAGATTGGAGTTTCCATCGGAAATAGACATATGCATATGCATTCCATTGCCCGATCGATTGGCAAAGGGTTTGGGCATGAAGGTAGCAAGTAATCCCATCTCTTTGGCAATTTCAGACGCTGCCATTTTGAAAAAGATATAGCGATCGGCGGAGGTCAGGCAATCAGTGTAGGTGTAATTGATTTCAAACTGTCCATTTGCGTCTTCGTGGTCAATTTGATAGACATCAAAACCTGCAATCTGTAGGCTTTCCACCAGCTTTTCAATAAATGCGCGACTGCGAGACAGCCCTTTGTAGTCGTAGCAGGGTTTCTCTAACGTATCGGTGGCATCGGCAGGAAAAATCCGACCTTGAGCATCTTTTTGCAGCAAACCAAATTCCGGTTCCAGCCCCGTGTAGAACGTCCAACCCTTTTGCTTGAGCCGTTCCAACTGCTGGATTAAAACAAAGCGGGAATCATAGGGATAGGGCTGACCATCTACATGCCCAACGCAAACCATCCGCGCAAAACCCGGCATCCAGGGAACGAGCGTTAAGGTTGATGGATCGCCGATCGCCATGAAGTCGTGGCTATTTGGCTGCTGTGCTAAACCCCAAACGGCAAAGCCTGCAAACCCTGCACCCGGATCAAGAATGTCATCAAAATGGGATGCAGGCACAGCTTTCGTTTTAGCGGTACCGTGCATATCCACAAACTGAGCCAGGACAAATTTGACGTGGTTGTCTGCTAAAAATTTCTTTGCCGTTTCTGGGGTCATAGATCAGTTCCTCGGAGTTAGTAATTAGGACTCAGAAGCAAGGAAAGCAGGGGAGAAAGTTCTGAGTTTTGAGTTTTGAGTTGATTCTGACTATTGATGATTGACCACGCGTTTAGCCTTCATCTTTTAGCCTTTAGCCTTCATCCTTTAGCCTTCATCTTTTATCCTTCATCCTTCATCACTCCCTCCACTCCAACCACTCCACCACCCATCTCTGCCACGATCGCGCTTAGCGTTCCCCATAAATACGCCCCAAACGTGCCATCACACCAGAGGCGATAGAAGGGTAGTCCATTACGATCGCTGGGAATGATGGTGACAGTCACTCCCACCATTGATGTGAGCATGACGGGACGTTCCAGCAATGATAAAGCGCGAAAGTTAACGCTACAGGTTTGCAGCAGTAGTTCATTGACTTGTGAGCCACAAAGAACGATCGCGGCATCCTGACGCAAGACGGGGTAGACCTTCGCAGGTAGCTGCTGACACGCTTCGGCTAGATCGACTGCAAAATGGCTTTGCAAGCTATCTTCAATCAAAAATTCTGTTGAGCCAAGACGAGCAATCATGCCACTATCGGGAAGAGGATTCCAGGTATTTGGGCGATCGGGAATGGTAATGCCCTGGCTCAAAAGCCAATCAGCTGCGTTCGCTCCTTTGACACCAAAGCGAGTGAGGCAGGAGACATCAGCGATGCCTAAATGGGTGACGATCGTCGCGTCTTCAGGGAGAGCCACTAGAGATGGCATTCCATTGAGATCTTGCCACGATCCATCAAGAGGCTGGAGTAGATCGTGAATGGGACTGAGGCGAATCATACTGCAACCTCCTCACGTTTTGGGGCAGTTTCTTTCTGACGGAGATTCTCAGGATCGTAGAAGGGAGTGGGATGGATAGTTGCAGTGACGAAGGAAGCATCAGAACGGCGAATGGAAATGCGATCGCCCACGGTTGCCAGTTCTGGTTTCACATAGGCCAAGCCAATGAAGCGCTTTAGCGAAGGACTGAAAGCGATGCTGGTGATGCGACCGACAATGTCGTCGCGATCAATGACCAAATGACATTCCTGCGGTGGCAACCCCTGAAATGGCTCTAGCATGAAGCCCACCAATGTATGCTTAACCGGACGTTTTGCCATACTTTGCAGACTGCGTTGACCCATGAAAAACGGCTTGTCTAGCTTGACTGCCCATCCCAGACCAGCTTCTCGCGGAGTGGTCAAACCGTCGGTATCATGCCCGACAATCAGATGGCCTTTCTCCAGTCGCAACAGCCGTTGCGCTTCGACACCGAAGGGCGTAATGCTATACTCGGCACCCGTTTCTAACAAAGCATCCCAGAGGGCGATCGCGGAGTCTGCGGCTACGTGAATTTCATAACCCCACTCGCCGACGAAACCAACCCGTAGAAGTAAAGCAGGAATCCCAGCAACCGTTGCTTGACGGACTCCAAGATAGGGGAAGGCAGCACTGGATAAATCCAGATCGGTGAGTTTGGAAAGAACTTCACGAGCGTAGGGACCAGCCAGATTGATCGCCGATCGTGCCCCGGTTGTGTTCACAATGCCACAGTCTAAGCGCCACATGGTATTGAGGCGTGATAGCTCACGGTAGATGTTCGCTGCGCCAGACGTGGTGGTGGTGAAGTAGAAGTGCTCGGCTCCAACGCGGGCAATTACGCCATCATCCATAATGACGCCTGTTTCGTCGAGCATCAGGGCATAGCGTGACATCCCCACTTTCAGGTTGGTGTAGCGTCCGGTGTAAACTCGCTCCAGAAACTCAGCCGCATCAGAGCCACGGATTTCTAGCTTGCCCAATGTGCCGACGTCGATGATGCCAACGCAAGTGCGAACGGCGATCGCTTCTGATTGGATGTGCTCTTCACGGCTTTTACCGGGTTGAGCGTAGTATTCGGGTCGTCGCCAGTTGCCTGCCAGCATGAATTTGGCGTTTAGGGCGATGTGACGACGATGCAAAGGCGTGTGGCGTTCTGGTGTAAAGCCACGTCCCGCGAGATGGGAGAGGGGCACAGGATGAAAGAATGGTCGGGCGGTAGTGGTGCCGACTTCACCAGGAGTTTTGCCTGTAATGCGTGCGAGAATTCGCAGGGCGTTCATGTTGGAATGTTTGCCTTGGCTGGGTCCCATGCCTACGGTGGTGTAGCGTTTGAGGAGTTCGATATTGTCGAAGCCTTCCTGAGCGGCGTTGTAGAAGTCTTTGAGTTGAAGGTCTTCGTCAAAATCGACGAAGTTTTTACCGTGGGGATGGGGAACGATCGGCCAGGGATGGGATGCGCTCTCGGTTGAGTCGTCGTATGCAACTATCTTGGCTTCGTTGTCAGTCTTGACCGGGGGACTTCCCCTACTCCCGCCATGTGGGGTCCTAACTCCCCCACGCCCCCCGAAAGGTGCTGTTTGTTCCAGTTCTAGTCTCTCGTAGACCGGATTGATTTGGGCAAGCTGAGGGTTATTACACCGTGAAAGAGAAGAGTCAGGGTCGGCATTGGAAAAGCTTAGATAAGTTGCTGTTTCCATCCCAGCCCGATCGCCATCCACCATTTTTTGCTCAAACTCGAAGATGCCATTGACTCGACCGCAGGCAAAAACACCTTCAGGTAAAACGTGTGGAATGAACTGCTGCAAGTGGTCGTCAAAACGCATTTTGGCACCTGCTTGATAGAGCAAGTTTGCTGTCGGTGCCCAACCCACACTCATGACAATGCCATCACAGGCGATCGTGCATTTTTGCTCTAATTGTGGTTCATTGTCATCAAACGGACAGATGATGGCACTGGAAACACCGTCGCCTGCTGGATTTCGCGTTGCTTCGCAAATACAATGACCTGTATAGATGGGAATACCTTGAGATCGCGCAGCCTGTGTGAGATCCGTTACTGCTGGAGTGGGACGCAGATCGACGATCGCCATCACGACCATTCCATGTGCAACTAAATCCAACGCAGCTCGATAGCCATCACTGTTTGCTGCTAAGACGACTGCCCGCTGCATGGGTTTGACAGCATAGCGATAAATAAGCCGTTGTGCCGCTGATGCCAGCATGACACCAGGAAGATCATTGTTGTGGAAGACGGCTGGCTGATCGTAGGCACCAGTGGCAGCAATGACAGCCTTCGCACGCATCTTGGACAGCCGATCGCGATCGACTAGGGGAATCCAGTGGTCGGCGTAGTAGCCTGCTGCTTGAGTTCCCGTATACAACCGGATGGTGGGATGGGAGGCGATCGCATCCATCAGTGCAGCCGTTTTCTCAGCATGAGAGGGCTTGCCACCACGCTGATAGCTGCCTGAACCGCCTGCATGTGCATTCTCATCAACAATCACCACATCTGCTCCTGCATTTGCTGCTGACAGTGCGGCTGACAGACCAGATGCCCCAGCACCAATCACCAACACATCACAAAAGTCGTAGCGTTTGGGCGTACGAATGTGAGGTGTGGATGGATCGCCTTCGCCCAATCCCGTCATACGGCGAATAAGGCGCTCCCACATGGGAAAGAGCTTTTTATCTAAAAAGGCTTTGTAGTAAAAGCCAACGGGCAGAAAGGGTGAAAAGAAGTTGAGCACGCTGGCGCGATCGCCCATCACGCCACCCACCGTATTAATCGCTGTGAGCGACATTCCGGCTTCTAACGGCGTGACATCTGCCCGCACACTCAACACCTGACCGGACTGCATCAACGTATTCACATCGTGATTGGCGAAGCTCAATAGCCCACGAGGACGATGGTATTTGAAGCTACGCCCTAAAACGCGCTGTCCCGCTGCCCATAACGCGCTGCTGATGGTATCGCCTGCGTAGCCTCGAAAGGACATGCCTTCAAAGGTGAAGTCGATCGGTTGAGTGCGATCGATCCATTCACCGGGTATTGGTGGCAGTCGTTGACTCATGCTGCTTCCTCACCACATCGGTTCTCATCAAAAAGATAGGTGCGGAGAATTTCATCGGTGATGGTATTGCGATCGACCAAAAACCAGGTATTGCTCGGCGTATGGCACCACCATTCTTGCTTCACGCCTGCGGCACCGTTGCGATTAAACACATAATCTGCCCACGTCGCATCATCTACCGCCTGTGGATCGGGCATGGAACGCACTTCACCACCATAAGCAAACTCGGAAACAGGTCTGGCACCGTTCATTGGACACGTCATGATTTTCATTGGGTTGCCTGCTTTTAGTGCTTCCAGCTAACAACTTCTGTGAAATGTTCCACCACTGGAAACGGATCGTAGAAATGGTGGAGAAGCTGTTTCCATTCCTGATAAGTAGGTGATTCCCGAAAGCCGATCGTATGATCTTCCAATGTCTGCCATCTCACCAAAAGCAAATATTTTCCCGGCACTTCCAAACAGTGATGGAGTTCATGAGAGTCATACCCAGGCATCGAGGCAATCAGGAGCGAAGCCTGTCTAAACGCGGTTTCAAACGCCTGCTCCAGAACACTTTTGACCATTAACATCGCCACCTCAAGCACCATAAACTCTCCTCAATTCTGGTTCCCTACTCCTCGCTCCCCACTTCTCAACTCAAAACTCAAAACTCAAAACTCTAATGCCCAACCGACGCTGCACCTTTTTCGCCCACCAGGGCATAGTTCGCAAAACGATCGAGTGAAAAGTCTCGAATCAACTCGTGAGCGCGATCGTTCGCGACCGTATATGCCATCGTCTTACCCGCAACAGGTGTGGCTTTGAAACCCCAGGTGCCCCAGCCGGAATCGAGGTAAAAGCCGTCGATCGCCGTTTTTCCCATGATGGGTGCAAAGTCTGGAGTCATGTCTGCCATCCCTGCCCATTGCCGCACCACCTTGACGTGAGACAGAAAGGGGAAAAGCTCCAGCATGTGTGCCGCCAAGCCTTCCACAAAATCGAGGGTCGATCGGGTGGAATGGAGTTCATACGGATCAAGGGACGCTCCCATCACCAGTTCTCCCCGTGCGGTTTGGCTCACATACACATGCAAACTACCGGAGACAATAATGGGATCGAGCCATGCTTTCATGGGTTCGCTGACCATCGCCTGTAAGGGATGAATGTAGAGGGGCGATCGCAAGCCCACCATATCCAGCAATCGTGGCGTTGATCCAGCCACCGCACAAAGGACTCGCGATGTGGAAATCTTGCCCCGTGTCGTTTCTATCCCTGTTACTCGACCTGCTTTGGTCGTGATGCCCAGCACTTCCGTTTGCTGATGGATTTCTACACCTCGTTGGTCTGCCCCACGCCCATAGCCCCACGCCACCGCATCATGACGGGCAATGCTTCCCGGTGCATGGTAAAGCGCGCCGAGAATGGGAGCATGTCCGCCACAGGTAATATCCATCTCAGGGCAGGCTGCCTGCACCGCATCGGCATCCACCAATTCGCTGTCAATACCAAAATGCTTGTTGACCTCCGATCGCCAGCGCATGATTCGCACCGAGGCATCAGTATGCGCCAGCGTGAAGTGCCCCCGTGTGGAATAGAACAAATTCAGGTCAAAATCCTGCGATAAATCCTGCCACAGCCGCACCGATTCATCGTAAAACTTCACCCCTTCAGGCGTAAGGTAATTGGAACGAATGATGGTGGTGTTGCGTCCCGTATTGCCGCCACCAAGGTAGCCTTTCTCTAGCACTGCGACGTTATGTATGCCATGATCGCGTGCCAGATAATAAGCAGCAGCCAAACCATGACCACCACCACCGATGATGACCGCATCGTAGCTCGACTTGAGGCGATCGGGTTGCCGAAACATCCGGGGTTCAGGATGCTGCTTGGAGAAACCAAATTTTAGGAGACGTAAGGGCATGGCGTTTTCCTACCGAAAAACGACGGTTTTGTTGCCATGCACCAGCACCCGATCTTCGACGTGGTAGCGCAAGCCCCGTGCCAGCACCGCTTTTTCAATATCTTTGCCATAGCGCACCAGATCGTCCACCGAATCGGAGTGGTCAATGCGAATTACATCCTGCTCAATGATGGGACCCGCATCCAGGTCAGCCGTGACGTAGTGACACGTTGCACCCGTGAGTTTCACGCCTCGTTCATACGCCTGATGGTAGGGCTTTGCACCAACAAACGACGGCAGAAAGGAATGATGGATGTTAATAATGCGTCCAGAGTAGCGATCGCACATCTCTGGTGAGAGCACCTGCATATACCGTGCTAGAACCATCACATCCCCCTTAGCGCTGTCAAACAAATGCATCACTTTATCAAATGCATCTGCTTTGGTGGCGGGCGTGACGGGTACGTGATAAAAGGGAATTTCGTGCCACTCCACAAACTTACGAAACACATCATGATTAGAAATGACGCACGGAATTTCCACATCCAGTTCGCCACTCTGCCATCGTGCCAGTAAGTCATACAAGCAATGCTCTAACTTGGAAACGAGAATCACCACTCGCTTTTTCTGCGCAGAATCGGTGACATTCCATTCCATTTGAAAGGACTCCGCGATCGGCGCAAACTGTGATCGAAACGCCTCAATGCCAAAGGGCAGTGACTCTGCAAGAATCTCTTGTCGCATGAAGAACCGCTCTGCCACGCGATCGGAGTGATGCTGCGCTTCTACAATCCAACCCTGATGATTAGCAACAAAGGTGCTCACGGCTGCCACAATGCCTACACGATCGGGGCACGAAAGGGTCAGAGTGTAGTGTCTTGCAGAGGACATCGAATTCCCGTTTTGCTAAGAAACTGTAGTGATTATCATGCCGTTTTGATTCATATATGTCAACTAAATTTCCTGCTATGATGCGAAACGTAGGAATATAGCATTGCCATGCCCCTACCAAAACGGTTTCTGTGTCAGTTCCAGTGAGGTGAACGATGGCAGATGCAACGACAGACAAGCCTGAGCAACCTATCGCTGACCATACATTAGAGCGCTATGTGGGCAACACCATTCGCGACTTGCGCCAACGGCATGGGTTGACGATCGCGGACGTTGCCGAACAAATCGGTATTTCGCGGGGAATGTTGTCCAAAATTGAAAACGCGCAAACCGCCACAAGTCTAGAAACCTTAGCAAAACTCGCCAGTGCTCTCGGTGTGTCTCTGGCAACCCTGTTTCGCAACTACAACATTCCCGCCGGAAGTGCCCAACTGGTCAAGCAGGGTGAAGGGATGGAAGTGGTGCGCCGAGGGACGAAACGCGGTCACACGTATCATCTACTAGCCTACGACCAGGGACCGACGAAACTCTTTGAACCGTTTCTCATCACAATGGATGATGCGTCTGAGGTGTTTCCCACCTTTGAGCATCCAGGGACGGAATTTATTTATATGCTGGAGGGCGCGATCGAGTATCGCCATGGGCAATCCACTTATCTGCTTGAACCGGGTGATTCGCTCACCTTTCGCGGCGATATCCCCCACGGTCCCGAAAAGCTGATCACATTACCCATTCGCTTTCTCGCCATTATTTACTACTCAATGCTGCCTGTAGATGGGTAGGTCAAGCCCATAGCGATTGTCGATCGGATCAGCCACGCTTTTTGACAGATCATTTCATCGATGCTTTGAGAACGATCGCAACTTACACAGATCCCCGACTTCTTGAAGAAATCGGGGATCTAGTGGATCTAAATAAAAGAAATTGAGGCTCTGTTGCAGTTAGCGGACTCGTACCTGCGTTTGGAGTTGAGCCTCTACCAGGTTCAAATATGCCTGGTCATTGACGGCTGCCACTGGTAGCAACTGGGCATCGACGGCACCTTGTACCACTTCTTTGGCACCAATTTGACCTAGCGTATACGCCGAAGCCAAACCCAAGTAGCCAGGAATCCCTTGTGGCTTCAGCCCGCCACGTTGGGCGATCGTCACCAAGTCAGACGGGGCAAGGCGATCGTTGGCAGTGCTGGCGGCAGGATAGAGATTGTAAGCCAAGGGCTTAGCGGTTACAGCCGAGACCATAGCGGTACAGAGAGCGAGCGTGGTTAAACCAGCAAGAATGAAGCGTTTCATGGTCAACCTCCCAAAAGTGGTTAGAGATAGGATAATCGGTGTTTGTTTAGTAAATATCTAAACTGTCGATGAATTTATTATCACACTACAAACTGTTTAATGTCAAACAATTATTGACATCCTTGCAGACGATGGGGCACCCTATTGCTTAATCCGCTATCACTGCCTTCTCATGGTTCACCCAACGCTGGAACTAATCAATGCTCGTTTGCCTAGTTATGAAGGGCTACAGCGACTGGCGATCGAGCAACACACAATTCGAGCGATCGCGCCCATGAAGGCAGCCACGTCTTTGCCGTCGCCGGATGTAAAGCAAGTAGATATTGCAGGCGATTGGCTCTCTCTTGGCGGCATCGATCTACAAATTAACGGCGCACTTGGGCTGGCATTTCCCGACCTCAGTACCGACAACAGCGACAAACTCAATGCCATCAGCCAGTTCCTCTGGAGTCAAGGCGTTGACGGCTTTTTACCCACGATCGTCACCACCTCAATTGAAAACATCCAGCGATCGCTGTCCGTTGTCAGTAACGTCTTAACTCAAAACTCAAAACTCTCTAGCAACGCGGCGCAAAGCGCTACTCAAAACTGTGCTCAAAGCCTCGGCGTTCATCTCGAAGGTCCTTGCCTCAACCCTGCCAAACGGGGCGCACATCCCGCCGAGTATTTGCTACCACTGACGATCGACACAATCAAACGCCTTCTGGGTGACTATGCCAGCGTCGTTAAAGTGATGACACTTGCACCCGAACTGGATACTACAGGCACGGTGATTCCCTATCTACGATCGCTGGGTATTACTGTAAGTTTGGGGCATTCACAAGCAACGGTAGACCAGGCACAGCAGGCGTTTGACCAGGGTGCGACGATGGTGACACATGCCTTTAACGCCATGCCGGGGCTTCATCATCGTGAGCCAGGTCTGTTGGGCGCTGCGATCGTGCACCCTAACGTGTCCTGTGGTCTCATTGCCGATGGGCAGCACGTTTCGCCGATCATGATGGATCTTTTGCTGAGAGCCAGCCAGTACGATCGCGGCATTTTTCTGGTTAGTGATGCGCTCTCACCGCTGGGCTTACCCGATGGTACTTATCCGTGGGACACTCGCCAGATTACAGTCAAAAACGGTACGGCTCGCTTGCCAGATGGAACGCTTTCGGGAACAACGTTGTCGCTGTTGGTAGGAGCGCAAAAGCTTGTGAAATGGGGCATTTGTGATGTTGAAACAGCGATCGCCCTTGCCACCATTGCTCCTCGTCGCGCGATCGGCTTGCCAACGAATCCGATCGGGCAACCTGCTAGTCTTCTTCGCTGGCATCAGTTAGACAGTGGCGCACTTACATGGCAGCGCCTTTAAGGATGGTTAAAGTAAGGCTCTGCGGCTACAACAAAAGGATAAAGGGTGAGGGATGAGGGATAAAGGATAAAGGATGAGGAATGAGGAATGAATCGAAGACCTTGCTCCAAGGACGGTTCAAGATTTATGTCTGTTCTAACGTTCTCTTCCACTGCTATAGTGAGTTCAAAAAATGGTAGTCCTAAAGATGTAAGGATCGATAGGACAACATTACTTCAGTTGTTTGATGTCAATTGATCTACCACCGTGTCCTGCTTGTCAATCAACTCACACGGTCAAAAATGGCAAAATCCATAACGGCAAGCAGAACTTGAAGTGCCGCGAGTGTGGCAGACAGTTTGTCCAAGACCCGCAGTCCAAACGCATTGATCAGGCGACTAAAACCTTGATCGACAAACTCTTGTTGGAGAAGATTCCTTTAGCTGGAATAGCGAGAGTCGTAGGTGTTTCAGAGCCTTGGCTGCAAAGCTATGTCAATGCCAAATATGAGGCAGTGCCCCAACAGGTCGAGGTGGGGGTTAAAAAAAAAGGGCGTTTGACGATTCAGTGTGACGAGATGTGGTCCTTTGTCGGCAACAAAGGGAACAAGCAGTGGATTTGGCTTGCCTTAGATGTGGCAACACGCGAAATTGTTGGGGTGTATGTTGGCGCTCGGAGCCGTGAGGGGGCACAAGGATTGTGGGCTGCCTTACCCGCTGTGTATCGACAGTGTGCCGTCTCCTATACCGATTTCTGGTCAGCTTACAATGAGGTATTCCCCAGCCAGCGGCATCAAAGTGTCGGCAAAGAAAGTGGCAAAACCAGCTACATTGAACGGTTTAACTGTACCTTACGGCAGCGGGTTTCAAGACTAGTGCGCAAGACCCTATCATTTTCCAAAAAACTGGAGAATCACATCGGTGCGATCTGGTACTTTGTGCACCACTACAACTCATCCTTACTTGTTTAGGACTACCCAAAAAATTAGTTCAAAAAAACAGGTGCAAGAAGTTTTAGCTTCTTACACCCGTTAAATTCAAGGGCTACTTGATGGTTTAGAGCTTGATGGTTTAGAGAATGGATCAAAAAGTGTGACGTAAGGGCTAGACCGGGTTCAGGGTCAATTATGTGACCAGGCAAATTCATGCCTTTGCTTTCTCAACACACGATCGCGGTCAAGCGCTTACAGTGGCGCTTACTCTGCGTGAGACGACGATGCCGATGCAGTCAGGGGGCGAATATTCACAATCTTGCCGCCCAGACGAGTAATGCGGCGCATTTCGTCATTCATGCGACTATAGGGCACCTGAAGCAGGATGGTGCTGCTGTTCCGAACCGGATAGCTGTGGTTATCCGTTTGTGAGTTTTGCCGTAACCCTTCGACTTCATAGATAAAAACGCGATTGTCCGTATTTGAAACAGACGCGTTGATTAAGGTGGGCTGTCCCGACATAGTGCTTTTTTCTCCTAATGAATGAGTCAAATGAATGACGTGCAGCGACAATAAGTAAGGGTGCGTTGGGTTTTGAATGATGAGCCTTTTTGACCCATTCAACGCACCTTAACCGAACACTATTGCGCGACGGTAACGCTGGCGACTCTGCCCCCGAGCTTGTTGATTTGCTGGAGTGTGTTTGTCAGTTGCTCGTAGGGGACGATGAACTCTTTGTTACTGCGGCGTACTTTGGGATAGCGAGGTAGGTTAATACCTGCAACCTCAATCCGGTAGAGACGGGATGCAGAACCCGCCGAGGAGCGACCAAACGATCGATTGGGTGCTGTGCCCTGCTTCGATGGTTGGTAAGCCCACCCTTCACCATTACCAGAGGGAGCCATGATGGGAGATGCACTATTTCTCGCGAGATCAGTTGCCAACCGAGACTCAGGACCGCCAAGCTGGGCGCGATCGCTGTTGGCATAGCCCCGATACAGGCGGAACATCCGGGTAAAACCGACTGTTCTCTGACCCACACCGGTTGTCACTAAATCACGGTAGTAAGGCACAACAGCTTCACCAAAATAGTTGGTGTATTCTTCAGAGTCAATGTAGGAATCAATATCTGCTTCAAACCCTTCATTTTGGTAGCGATCGAGATGCTCAACCACTTCAGATTCATCATAGGGAGCGCGTCCCAGTAGATGCTTGAAGTTCAATTCAATCACTCGTGTTTGAAAGTGAGGATACAGAAACTTGGTTTTGTAGAGTTCTGATTTGGCGACTGCTCGGACAAAGTCCCGTACGGTCAGTTGACCATTCATAAACAACGACTCTAAGCCAGTCAGACGTTCTGACTGCATCAAGTAATCGTTTCCCAGCACCTGCCGATAGATTGCCTGAATAATGGTCTTGGCTTCATCTGAAGTCCAGCTTGCACGCAATTCCACTGGGCGTGTTTCATTAAAAGCAGTAGTTCCTAAACGAGAGGCTGCGGTTGTAATGGGCACGGATGACGCTCCTTAATTCTTTAGTACTATGAAAAAGTGGGTAGAGGAGCCGATGGATTGATGGGAAACCCATTCAGCCATGCATCGACCCTCCTACCCATTGACTCTTCTACTGATCCACTCAGTGCAAATTACGCGATCGTAAGACTCACAACTTTGCTACCTTTTTGGTTCAGCCGTTGCAGAGTGGGTGAGAGTTGGCTGTAAGGGACGAGGCAGTCGCTCACACTGCGCCGAATCTGAGGAGCACGTCCCCGATTAGCTTGTGTAAAGCGCACCCGATAGAGCTGACCACGATCGTCACTGGCAGCACCTGCCAAACCTCGACCAAAGGACGCTGTTTGAATCGGTGTCGCTAGATTACGTGCGAGATCCTGGGTTAACCAGGCAGACTTATTTTTGCCTTGAGCGCGATCGCTGTTGGCATAACCCCGGTAAACCTGAAACATCCGGCTGAAGCCGACCGTTTTTTGTCCCTGCTGGGTCGCAAAGCCCCGATAGTAGGGAACGATTGCTTCTCCAAAATTGGTTTGATATTCTGGCGAATCAAGATAGGAGTTGATCTCTGCCTCATACCCTTTCTGAGTATAAAGATTGACGTGGTAGGCAATCTCTGATTCATCGTAGGGCGCACGACCCAGTAGATGTTTATAATTCAACTCAATAAAGCGAACTTGAGGCGTGGAGTAAAAAAACTTTTGTCGATATAACTCCGACTGTGCCAAGAGACGCACAAAATCTCGAACCCGAATGTCACCCTGCCGTAACCGCGATTCAGCACTGGTTAAGCGATCGCTCTGCATCAAGTGGTCATTGCCAAACACCTGCCGATAGGCAGCATGGATAACGGCTTGCACATCACCTTCTGTCCAGTTTGCCCGCAGTTCTGTTGGTGCGTTTCCGACGAATGGCTCAAACCCTAACTGTCTAGCTACCAAACTAGTCATGACTTCTCCTTAATTTCAATGAAATTTTAAGCAGAAAAATCATGCCCAGAACCCCCAAAATTGCCTATGCCAGATCCCTAGCAGCCACAATCTTTTGTTGTTCTGGGCAATAACGAACCTAGCTCAGCGCATTGATAGCGTAGTCAATGTATGAATTTGCTTCGACAGCGGAATCGCCACTCAAGCCATGGTTTGACCGAACGTGCTTCAGCGCTTCAACATACCAGCTTGGAGACAAGTCAAACGTGCGGTTGATTTCAGCCAAACCACCAATCAAATACTCATCCAGAGGACCTGTACCACCTGCAATTAAGCAGTAGGTAACGATGCGGATGTAGTAACCAATATCCCGAACACACTTTGCCTTGCCACGAGGATCAGCCGCGTAGTTGGCACCTTGCATTTGGGTGGTGTAAGGAAACTTTTGGTACACGGCATTTGCTGCACCTTCAGCCAAGCTCTGTGCCTTGCTGCTCAATGCTTTTGCTGCATCAAGACTGGCAGCCGCTTGACGGAAGCGCCCGAAAGCGACTTGAATTTCGGTAGAGCTAAGAAACCGTCCTTGAGAATCGGCGGTTGCGACGGCTTCGGTTAAAGGGGTTTTCATGCTGAATTTTTCCTCTTCAATGATTTTGCAAGTTGACGTTAAAAGATGGGTGTCATCGTCATGGGTCAATGACTACGCGATCGCTGACTAATGACCAGTGAAAGGCTTTAACCGACGGCTGCAGCAGCTTGATCGAAGTAGCTGCCCAACTCAGACATCAGAGCACTGCAATCGCCACGGGTGACGTTGCTGGGGTCGTTTGCAAGCGCGATCGCCGCTTCTTTCATTTTTTGCACACCAGCCGCCACGGAACCACCGGGAACGCCCAGCGCCTGATAGGTTTCGCGCAAGCCGTTGAGGCAGCGATCGTTGAGTACGCTAGCATCGCCAGTGAACACAGCGTAGGTCACGTAACGTAGAATGATTTCCATGTCCCGCAGGCAAGCTGCCATACGACGGTTGGTGTAAGCGTTGCCACCGGGTTGAATCAATTGAGGCTGCTCTTCAAACAAGGAGCGGGCTGCATTTGCAACGATCTTGGATGCGTTGCCAGTAATACGGTTAACAACATCCATACGCTTGGTGCCAGCATCAACCATTGCTTTCAAGGCATCGATTTCAGCATTGCTAGCGTAAGCGCCACGAGTATCTGCTTGAGAGACTACTTTTGTAAAAGCGTCGAGCATTTCAGCTTCTCCTAGTATTTTTGACGTTAAAAACACGACGGTTCTTAAAGCCTCACTGTTTGCAAACCTCATCTCTGCCATTGAATAACTATCTTGCCAGACTAAAGCGACAGTCAAACGACCTGAGGTGATTCAACCATTAACATTCATGAATAAGGTGTATTCATCAAGTTAGGTAAAATCTTCGACAGAGCTGCTTGGCTGCAACCAATCAACGGCGAGCTAATCAATAGTGCAAAGATTGCAAAACAGTCTTCCAAAATTCATCAATAGTCTGACCTACTCAATTCAAGGTATTTCCCGAATGTTCAAAGTTAGGTTAAAAGCGTTTCAAAGGTTTTTCTACCGTTTAAAACGGTTTAAGTAGACCATCAAACCAAACAAATGGTGTGCAATGAATTTTTAGAAAGGCAAACCTTAATTCAGCTAAGAATCAATGGCTGCTGTGCTTCTTGAACTTGACATTGATTAAAGCAAGCCTAATGTGCAAAATTTGTGCAAAATTAAAGTGAGTCTTCGTATAGGTGGTTACAAAATATTAAGAAGCGCTGCATCCCTTTTGTGTCAGGGGATTCTAGACTCTTTACTTTCTTGCCTTATCTGAGTGTGTTGTTACGCTTGTTTACATTTGTTTAATCAACTAAACAAGCGTCATCATGAAAGGAGGGTCGAACGATCGCGGTTTAGCGTGATTCATCTTTAGCGATCGTTTTTTAGCGACATTGACAAACCAGGGTGGCTACGGCTTTACCAATGAGCTTCGTTGCGATTAAACGAGTAGCAGGCACTAAGCCTTGATCTGTAAAAGGGTTGTTACCATTAGTGGGTAAGGTTATCCAGGTGTCGCCTCATGGAAACTGAGAATCTCAGCTCTGAAGCCAATCTTTCGGAGCCGAGCGCAACGATCGTTAATCCTGACGCTACACAAACAGAGCCAGCCGCTGGTGTCGAGGCAACTGCAACAGACACGCCAACAGTGACCGAGCCGAAACCAAGCTATGTGAAGCTTGCTATGCGGAATATGGTTCGCAAACGCGGCTTATCGCTCCAACACTTTTTCTTGACAACGGTTGCGCTTTTGGCTGTGTTTGTTGGTCTTGCCTATTTGACACGTTGATCGGACTTTAAACTCGTTGAGGCTACAAGCGGTGCAAGTTGAAGTGTGCGTTCAAGATGGCAGCGATGAATCTAGGGAGGCGGAAAGCTCTAAAGACAAGTTTGCTGCTGCCATAGCGATCGATCCGGCGATCGCCACAGAAACCTGGGAACGCTGGTTTCAAGACTGGCTGGAAGCGTTGCAGCCAACGTTTTCGCCGATCGATGCCTACGAATTAAGCTTGCGGCTGACGGACGATCGTGAGATCCAACAACTCAACCAGCAGTATCGTCAGCAAGACAAGCCAACCGATGTGCTGGCATTTGCGGCTTTAGAATCACTCTATCCAGAGCCAGATGAGCTTCAGGCAACGCTGCCATTGTATCTGGGAGATATTGTGATTTCGATCGACACTGCCCAGCGACAGGCTGACGGACAGCAGCATCCGCTCCACGTCGAACTAGCATGGCTGGCGTCGCATGGCTTACTCCATCTGCTGGGGTGGGATCATCCGGATGAAGACAGCCTGAACCGAATGTTAAAGCAACAGCAGGATCTGCTTGAAATCGTTGGTCTTCACAGCAAGACCGGATAGAATGCTGGGTAGTCTGTAGCTTTAGCTATGGTTTGCTGTTAAGCGATGCGTCAGAATACTATGGTGCTGGCAGACAAGGATCCTAGAAGCTTTTCTAGCCTCGGTAGCAGCGCCCTAGCCTCTCCCGCGTCATTGGTTCTCTCTCCCTGTGGTGTATGCCTCCTGACCTCCAAGCCCAAACTCCCGATCGCACAAACGGCAAAGTTGTACCGATCACGACGCTGAACCGCGACCTTTCATGGCAGGTTGCACCGAGCCTATGGATTAGCTTCAAATATGCATGGGCAGGGGTTCGGTATGCGTTTCTCACCCAACGGAATTTTCGCATTCATGTCTTTGTCGGCACATTTGCGTTTGGTCTTGGCATCTTTTTACATCTGAGTGCGGTAGAGATGTCGATCGTGGGGCTGACCACAGGGGCGGTTCTGGCAATGGAGCTTTTGAATACGGCACTGGAATCTGTGGTTGACCTGACGGTGAAGCAGACTTATCACGAACTGGCGAAGATTGCCAAAGACTGTGCCGCCGCAGCGGTGCTCATCTCATCCCTGGCAGCCGTCTCGGTTGCTAGTTCACTGTTGCTACCAAAACTCTGGTTACTGATCGCCGCTCATTTGCTTTAGTGTCGGAAACAAAGAAAGATATGGCACAGACAAGGCAATCTCTGGTCTGCTTTTTGTTCCCTCAGTCTCTGGCTTCTCATGATTCTTGTCATTGATAACTACGACAGCTTTACCTACAATCTGGTGCAGTACCTAGGCGAGCTAGGGGCTGAGTTTCCAGTGGCAGCAGCCATTCAGGTCTACCGCAACGATCAGATTTCGCTTGAGCAAATCGGTCAGCTGCAGCCGGATGCAATCGTCATTTCGCCGGGTCCGGGTCGCCCTGAAGATGCGGGAATTTCGCAGTCAATCATTGAGTCCTTTGGTGCCATCCTGCCGATTTTGGGCGTTTGCCTGGGTCACCAGAGCATTGGACAAGTATTTGGCGGCAAGATCGTGTCTGCCCCAGTGCTCATGCATGGTAAAACGTCTTCCGTGCATCACACAGGCAGAGGGGTTTTTGAAGGATTAGAAAATCCACTGACCGCAACCCGGTATCATAGTCTGGTGATTGATCGGCAAGCGTGTCCAGACGTGTTAGAAATTACTGCCTGGGTGGATGACGGTACGATTATGGGTGTGCGCCATCGGCAGTATCCCCATGTTCAAGGCGTTCAGTTTCATCCTGAAAGTGTTCTCACTGCGTCGGGCAAGCAGCTATTAAGGAACTTTTTAGCGTCGATCGGTAGTCAGCAATGAGCAGTTATGAGTTATGAGTTATGAGTTGTCAGTCGATTCGTTGTTGCTCATTGCCAGCGTTTCGATAGCAGCACCAAACTCAACACTCAACACTCAAAACTTTTCTAGTGTTGGTTTTGGTGAGGGGAGATTATGAGACGGCGGCGATTGTTACGCTATGCAGGGGCAGGCTTACTGTCTACACTGGGGTTGGGAGCGGCTTCTGGAGTGCAGAGCTATAGCGCTCAAGCCGGAGGGGCACTGGGAGTGCAGTGGTTAGGGCATTCTTGCTTTCTGTTTACAGGTGACGGGCGACGAATTTTGGTGAACCCGTTTCGATCGCTCGGCTGTACGGCTGGTTATCGTCCGCCCAAAGTTTCGGCTGAACTGGTCTTGATTAGCAGTCAGCTACTGGATGAAGGCGCGGTGGAGATCGTTCCAGGGAACCCACGTCTGCTGTATGAATCGGGCGTTTATCAATTTAATAAAAAGCGGATTCAGGGCATTCGGACGGATCACGATCGCATCGGCGGCAAGCGCTTTGGTAGCAATATAGCGTGGCAGTGGCAGCAGGGAGGGCTGAAAGTGCTCCATCTCGGCGGGATTGCTGGCGGGATTTCGCTAGAGCAGAAGATTCTGATGGGTCGTCCAGATGTGCTGTTTGTGCCAGTTGGTGGTGGGGCAAATGTCTACACGCCAGAAGAGGCAAAGCAAGCCATTCAAGTGCTGAACCCAAAGCTCATTATTCCAACCCATTACCGCACGAAGGCAGCAACAAAAGCCTGTGAGAGCGTTGGTGTCGATCAATTTCTCTCGTTGATGAGCGGTACGCCTGTACGTCGCAGTGGTGCGACTGTCAGCCTGCGATCGGCTGACTTGCCGAAAGAGGGTATGGCAATTCAGGTGTTGAGCTATCCCTTCTAGCAAGCGCTGAGAGCGACTCTCTCTCGCAAAGCAGACAGACTTTTCTCCCGCTCATCATAAGATAACTGTGATGAGGATGACGGGAGGCATAGGGAACAGGTAGGGATGCAAACGAAGACTCTTTCTGCCTCAGAGACAGTGGCTCGGTTTCATCAACTTCAAACGCAATTGCGCGATCGCTGGCACTCCGTCGAACGATTCGATAGCAGTGATGCCGATATTGTTGTGATACCGTCACTCAGCCTCGACCAGCGGGAACTGCTCAAAATTGAAGGGGTGCACCACTACGAAGAACGGTTGTTGTTCTCGTTGATTCGGCTGCGAAATCCGCGCACACGGCTGGTTTATCTCACATCGCAACCGCTGCATCCCAGCGTGATTGACTATTACCTGCAACTACTGCCGGGTATTCCGTTTTCTCATGCCCGCGATCGACTGTTGCTGCTGTCAACCTACGATTCGTCACTCAGTCCCCTGAGTCAAAAAATTCTCGATCGCCCCCGGCTCCTGGAGCGCATTCGTCATGCGGTGCAGCGCGATCGGGCTTACATGATTTGTTATAACGCCACCGAGGCAGAGCGCGACTTATCCGTTCAGCTTGATATTCCCCTCTATGCACTCGATCCCGCCTTACTCCAATGGGGCACCAAGAGCGGTAGCCGTCAGATTTTTGCCGAAGCTGGAGTCCCTCATCCGGATGGCAGCAACAGCCTCTGGAACGCCGAAGAACTAGCGATCGCTGCCAACGCACTGTGGGAACGGCAGCCAGCCCTGAAGCGGATGGTCGTGAAACTCAATGAGGGTTTTTCGGGGGAGGGTAATGCCATTCTAGATTTGCGTCCGATACAAGCGGTAGAACCAGGGGCAGCAGCTTCCGAGGTGCGCGTCAAAGCGTTGCACGAGCAATTTGGTCATCTCAAGTTTGAAGCAAAAGCCGAAACCTGGGAAAATTTCAGCCGCCGCATTGCTGAGCTGGGGGCGATCGTCGAAGCCTTTTTGGAAGGCGAAGAAAAGCGATCGCCCAGCGTCCAGGGCAGAATCACACCTACCGGAGAAGTCGAAATTCTCTCGACCCACGACCAGATTCTGGGCGGCCCCAGCGGGCAGATTTACCAGGGATGCAGTTTCCCAGCAGACGAAGCCTATCGCCTGCGCCTACAGGAGCTAGGGCTACGCATTGGCAAAAATTTGGCAGAAAAAGGCGCTATGGAGCGCTTTGGTATCGATTTTGTGGCGGTGCATCAACCCGATCAACCTGACAAGCCAGCCTGGGATATTCAGGCGATCGAAATCAACTTGCGGAAAGGCGGCACCACCCATCCCTTCATGACGCTCAAGTTTCTCACCAATGGGCGGTATGACCTGTCGAGCGGTCTGTTTTACAGCCAGCAGGGACGACCCAAGTACTACGTTGCTACCGATAACCTGCAAAAAGAACGCTATCGAGGTTTGTTGCCCAACGATTTGATGGATATTATCGCCCAGCATCAACTTCACTTCGATACCAGCACCGAAACAGGCACCGTGTTTCACCTCATCGGCTGTCTGTCAGAATTTGGCAAGCTGGGCTTAACCAGCATCGGCAACTCGCCCCAGCAAGCAGAGGAAATGTATCACCGCCTCATCCGTGCACTGGATGAAGAAACTCGATCGGGCGGGGAGGAGCGATCGCAGCTTACAAGTCTACCGATGGGATGGTAATCAGAAGGCAAAAGGCAAAAGGCTGATTACTCAAAACTCAAAACTCAAAACTTTTCATCCCTCATCCTTTATCGCTTCGCACCCCGGCTTCGGCGTAATCAAATCCTCAATATTGCGAAGCATTGTGGCGCAGATGGCATCCAGGGGCAAATCGTTGGGATCATGCCCAAACGGGTTTTCGATTTCGATACCGATTTCTTCAATGCCGAAGAGGGTGAAGCTAACCAGAATGACAACGGGACCCGTTAACCAGCCAACGCCACCCACCACTTGAAAGGGCAGAGAAAGGCAGTAAAGCAGCAACAATTGCTTGAGATGGATGGCATACGCCATTGGCATTGGCGTTTTGAGAATACGTTCGCAGGCTCCCAGCATATCGACCATTGTGTCGAGCAGCTTATGCATGGCGCTGAGTTGATAAGCATTCAGGTTGCTGCGCTCTTGCTGCTGCAAATAGTCCCCAATCCAAAACGCAATCTTCAGCGGCGGATGATGCATCGTTTTGAGAATGTCGTACTTGGCAGGCGGCAAGAGCTTGCTCAGTTCATCATTGAGGCTTTCCTGCCGCAGATGCAGCTTGGTGGCAACGCAAAAGGCAACCAGCATCCGTAAGACCACAATTTTTTGAGCGCGTGCCTCTGGCGTAGAGACAGCGATCGCCAGCCAAATTTGCCGCGCCAAGTTACGCACCGTATTAATCAGTGTGCCCCAGCATTTGCGCCCTTCCCAAAAGCGCTCATACGCCGTATTAGTGCGAAAGACAAGCAGCAGCCCCAGCACAATATTCGGGATCAGACTGGCTAAGGTGGGCATGGCTACTGGCAGTTTCCAGTAAGACAGTATCGAAATCACCACTCCAAAGAGACCACACAGTACCGTGCGACCCAGAATAGAGGGAATGACCGATCCTTTGATCTGAAAGGCAGTTTGAAACCACTGCTTGCGTTCTGTAACCATTGGCTCTAAATCAGTTACAACTATTTCAAGCAGCTTAAACGATCGTAGGCATGGCTGATTTCAGAGATGCAACAGGGGCTGGATGCCTGAAAATGCGCCCAAACCATCCTGCTTGATCGCACGTCCGATCGTCACCAGGCTTCATCCCAGCAATTACCGGGGTCTGCTGCCTCCACACGATAGAATAAACTCAACATAACGTATCAGTAAAAGTACGTCGCGCAAGCAGCTTACGGGAGATCAGACACGCATGGGCAAGGTAGTCGGCATTGACCTGGGAACAACTAACTCAGTCGTCGCCGTAATGGAAGGCGGCAAGCCAGTTGTAATTGCCAATGCCGAGGGGATGCGAACCACTCCATCCGTCGTTGGCTTTAGCAAAGATGGTGAGCGTCTGGTGGGTCAACTGGCGCGGCGGCAGGCGATTTCTGATCCGCAAAATACGTTCTATGCCGTGAAGCGCTATATCGGTCGCAAGTATGCGGAACTCAGCCCCGAGTCGAAGCGAGTGCCCTACACCGTTCGCAAAGATGACATCGGCAACATCAAGCTCAAGTGTCCCCGGCTCCAAAAAGAGTTTTCCCCCGAAGAAATTGCCTCAATGGTGCTGCTCAAGCTGGTGGATGAAGCCAGCCGCTACCTGGGTACACCTGTGACTGACGCTGTCATTACGGTGCCTGCGTATTTTAACGACTCTCAGCGGCAGGCAACGCGGGATGCCGGACGCATTGCGGGGCTGGAAGTCAAGCGGATCTTGAATGAACCCACAGCCGCTTCTCTGGCGTATGGGATGGATCGTCGCGATAATCAAACGATCCTCGTGTTTGACCTGGGAGGTGGCACGTTTGATGTCTCCATTCTGGATGTGGGCGATGGTGTTTTTGAAGTTAAGGCAACCAGTGGCGATACCCAGCTTGGCGGCAATGACTTTGACAAAAAGATTGTAGACTGGCTGGCAGAGCAGTTTTTAGAGACAGAAGGCGTGGATTTGCGGCGCGATCGTCAGGCACTGCAACGCCTCAGCGAAGCCGCTGAAAAAGCCAAAATTGAGCTGTCGGGTGTCACCGTTACTGATATAAACCTGCCCTTCATCACAGCAACCGCAGAGGGCCCTAAGCACCTGGAAACACGCCTGACGCGATCGCAGTTTGAAGGCTTGTGCAGCGACCTCATTAGCCGTGTGCGAAACCCGGTCAAGCAAGCGATTCGGGATGCGAACTTGAGTCCCAGTCAAATTGATGAAGTGGTGCTGGTGGGCGGCTCGACGCGCATTCCTGTCATTCAGCAGCTGGTTCGCAGCTTGATCGATCGCGAACCGAACCAGAACGTGAATCCCGATGAAGTCGTTGCCGTGGGTGCCGCGATTCAGGCTGGCATTCTGGCTGGCGACGTGAAGGATGTGCTGCTGCTGGATGTCACGCCGCTCTCACTGGGGCTAGAAACCGTTGGCGGTGTCATGAAAAAGCTAATTCCCCGCAACACAACCATTCCGGTACGCCGTTCGGATATTTTCTCTACAGGTGAAGATAACCAAACGCTGGTGGAAGTCCACGTCCTGCAAGGCGAGCGAGACATTGCAGCCGGCAACAAATCGATCGGGCGGTTCAAACTCGTCGGCATTCCCCCCGCACCGCGCGGTCTGCCGCAGATTCAGGTTTCGTTCGACATTGACGCAAATGGCATTTTGCAGGTGGCGGCGATGGAACGTACTACTGGGCGCGAACAAAGTATTACCGTTCAGGGTGCTTCGACCTTAAGCGAGGAAGAAGTGAAGCGGATGATGCGCGAAGCGCAGGAGTATGCAGACGTAGACCGACAAAAGAAAGAAAAAGTCGAAAAGCGCAACCAGGCAGAATCCCAAATCTTTCAGGCAGAGCGCCAACTGCGGGAAGCCACGCTGGACTTTGGGATGCAGTTTGTCAGCAGCTATCGCTCTAAAATTGAACGTGCCGTGCAATCCTTGCGCGAAGCCCTCACGCAAAACGACGATCGCGGTATCGATCGCGCCAAAGCCGACCTGGATGATGCGCTGTACGATCTGCGTCGAGAAGTTAGTCTCCGCAATAAAGAAGACGAAGAAAGCGACAGTCTGTTTGGAGCCATCAAAAGCTTCTTTACCGATGACGATGACGACTACTACGAAGACGATCGCCGTGATTACGATCGCTACGGCAGCGGCGGCTATGGTGGCAGCAACGGCGGCAATAGCTATGGGAGCGGGCGCAGTTCCTACGGCATGGGCAGCGGGGCACGAGACGATAACCGCCCAGACGACAACCGCTATGGCGGACGCAATGATTACGGCGCTGGCTCAGGTTCCTGGAGTGATAGCCGTTATACCGGACAGGATGCTGGCAGTAGAGCACCTCGCGGTGACACTCGTTATGACGATCGTCCGTCTGATCGCCCCCCTGAGCGACCGAATGATCGCCCGTCTGAACGCTCCAATGAACGTCCCCGCTATGACGATGAGCGCGGTTATGATAGTGAACGCAACCGTGATGCTAGCAGACCCCTCGTGATGCCCGCCCCCGCCGACCCTCGTACACCCGATCGCGGCGATCGTCGCCCCTCTCGCCCACCGAAGAACGCCCGCCCAAACCTTTATCAAGACAATTGGGACGAAGACGATGAGTGGCTCTAATCCAGTTTTGAATGATGAGTTTTGAGTTTTGAATGCTGGAACTCAAAACTCAAAACTCAAAACTTAAAACTTAAAACTATATTCTCTCCATGCAAGACTTTCGGAACTATTACGACATTTTAGGCGTGGCTAGAGATGCCACCGTTGACGAAATCAAAAAGGAATTTCGGCGGTTGGCACGACAATTTCACCCCGATCTAAACCCTGGCGACAAACAGGCAGAAGAAAAGTTCAAAGACATTAACGAAGCGTACGAAGTGCTCTCTGACCCCACGAAACGCGGTCAGTATGACCAATTCGGTAAGTTCTGGCAGCAGCGGGGCTTCAAAGGTGGGCAGGCAGCAAAGTCGCCACGCGGTTGGGATGGACGGAGCGATCGCGCTGGCGATGACGTTGACTTTGGTGAATTTGACGATTTCAATAGTTTCGTTGATCAGCTTCTGAATCGCCGTACCGCTAAAGAAGCTAACGCCGCCCGCACAGGCACACGCGACTACTATCAACCTGGCACCACCAAAACAGCCTACACAGTGCCACGCGCGACACGACGCGATGCTGAAGCACGGCTGGCAGTGCCCTTAGAAAAGGCTTACACGGGCGGACAAGAACGGATTCGGCTGGAAGATGGGCGATCGCTCGAAGTGAACATGCCGCCCGGTATGGTGACTGGGCAACGCATCCGGCTCAAGGGGCAAGGTGTTGCCGGCGGCGATCTATATCTCAAAATTGACGTTGCGCCCCATCCCTTCTTCCGGCTCGAAGACTCCGACATTCAATGCCTGCTACCTGTTACGCCTAGCGAAGCCGTTTTAGGTGGGCAGCTTGAAGTGCCGACGCTAGACGGTTTAGTCAAAATGTCCATTCCTGCTGGCGTGCGAACCGGGCAACGTCTGCGCCTTGCTGCCAAAGGATACCCTACAGCCAGCGGCAGACGCGGTGATCAGATTGTCGAAATTCAAATCATGGTGCCGCGTGATCCTAGCCCTCAAGAACGCGACCTGTACGAAAAACTGCGTCAACTTGAAACCTTCAATCCTCGCGCTGATCTGCCTGTATGACGGTTCTCACGTTCTCGATCGCTGCAAAAACTACAGCGTCCACCACTGCTTGCGTTGACTAACCTTGTTACTAAAGCCTTGGCGATCGATGCTTAGGATCATGGATTTAATCAACCGAATCTTTGCGTCGGATATGTAAAGCCGTTCCGGCATAGCAAGAAAAGCGCCGCGTCACGCATCGTCTCCGAGGCTTTTGCTGCGTGACGGCTTTTGCCTCACACAGCCGACAAAAGCCGCTCTGATTTAATTCTCATTCCTTAGCGCTTTCTAAGCGAAAGCTCATAGCCAACTTAGCTTTAGCACTCATGATGAGATCAAGCAAAAGTACGCCTTTTAGAGCTGGAGCAAGTGAGCAGCAACTCAACATGAACATAACAAAACGGCATTTCCTCTGGGCTGGTGCAGCATCACTTTGCACCGTTTGGCTGTCACGCTATTTTCCTAAACAGGCACATGAGGGGACGATCGCCCATGCTCAAACCACAAGCGCTAGTTTTGAGCTGATCAAAACAGAACAGGAGTGGCGCGAAACGCTAACACCAGGACAATTTCAGGTATTGCGCCAGCATGGAACAGAGCTACCAGGCAGCAGCCCTCTGAATCAAGAACATGGCAAGGGCACCTTTGTCTGTGCGGGATGCGCGCTACCACTGTTCACGTCAGAGACTAAATTTGAGAGTGGCACCGGCTGGCCCAGCTTTTATGCCCCGATCGCAGGTGCCATTGGCACAAAAACCGACACATCCTTTTTTATGACTCGTGTAGAAGTGCATTGTCATCGCTGTGGTGGGCATCTGGGTCATGTGTTTAATGACGGCCCCCCACCAACAGGTAAACGCTATTGCATGAACGGCGTAGCAATGAACTTTACAGCGGCTTAAGCAGAACGGTCTTTCCTGCTGTTGCCTAAAAAACGTGTTGACCTTGGCGACTGAAGTCGCGGCTATACGGACACTAGCGTAGCCATGCCGTCAGGCTATAACCTGCCGCCGCAGGTTCTAAAATCCTTGACTTGCCGTAGTCCGCGACGGCGGACTTTGTCTACGTAGTCGCGGTTTTAACCGCCAGACACTTCTAAAGAAGCGCTCTCCAGACCATGCCAGACTAACTACTATGATCGTCAGCACTGACTGAGTCAAATACTGACGATCACCGTGAGGCGTGAATGCTCTACAGCCTAGACTGCCGTTGCAAAGTACGCTTCGAGCGCTTCTGAACCACCAACCAGTCTGCCATCAATGAAGACTTGGGGCACAGTCGTTGCACCTGCTACTGCCAGGAGCGATCGCACGGTGAAATCTTGACCCAAAACCATTTCTTCGTAGGGCAGTTTATGCTCCTGTAGCATTGCCTTGGCTTTGGTGCAGTACGGGCAACCGACTTTGGTAAAGATAGACACGCATTTGGGTTTAGCCGCTTCGGGGTTGATGTAGCGCAGCATCGTGTCCGCATCCGACACCTTGAAGGGGTCGCCGGGTTCTTCTGGTTCGATGAACATCTTGTCGATCACGCCATCCTTCACCAGCATGGAATAGCGCCACGATCGCTTACCAAAGCCCAAGTCAGTTTTATCGACTAGCAGCCCCATCCCATCAGTAAACTCGCCATTGCCATCAGGAATCAGCTTGACATGATCGGCTTCCTGGTCTTTTGCCCATTCGTTCATGACAAACGTATCGTTTACAGACAGACAGAGAATGTCATCAACGCCATTGTCTTTGAATGTCTGCGCCAGATTGTTGTAGCCCGGTAAATGGGTAGAAGAACAGGTTGGCGTGAATGCGCCCGGTAGCGAAAAAACGATCACCGTTTTGCCAGCGAACAGTTCAGCCGTCGTCACATTGACCCACTCATCGTTCTGGCGAGTCCGAAACGTAACATTAGGAACTTTTTGTCCTTCTCGGTTTGGCAACATAAGTTAAGCTCTCCAATCACAATCTTACGAAAACACTACACCCTATACGCAACTTGCGACTGCTATGCAGGCGACCAAGCAAACCGTACTCGTTATGATTATGATACGACACACGCTGCAATATCAACCCAGCAGCACCCTCTAACCCACATAAAAATCCGTCATCATAGAGAAGAATTTGCCCCTATCTCGATCTGATAGCAGCGACCTGTATGGCACAATTTCAGATTCAAGCGCCCTTTGAACCTGCTGGCGACCAACCCCGCGCGATCGCGGGTCTGATTAGCAGCATTGAGGCAAACAACCACTATCAAACACTGCTGGGCGCAACAGGTACGGGCAAAACACACACGATCGCCCGTGTCATCAACGAGCTAGGCAGACCAACGCTGGTACTGGCACATAACAAAACCCTGGCAGCACAGCTTTGCAACGAGTTGCGCGAATTTTTCCCTGATAACGCGGTGGAATATTTCATCAGCTATTACGACTATTACCAGCCTGAAGCGTATATTCCTGTTACGGATACTTACATCGAAAAAACAGCGTCGATCAACGAAGAAATTGATATGCTGCGGCACTCCGCCACGCGATCGCTGTTTGAGCGGCGAGATGTCATCGTGGTCGCTTCTATTAGCTGCATTTATGGTCTGGGGATTCCGTCTGAATACCTGAAAGCCTCCATTCCCCTGCGCGTGGGCACCGAGATGAATCCACGCCAGATTATTCGCGATTTGGTGTCGGTACAGTACACCCGCAATGATTTAGACCTCGGTCGGGGTAAGTTCCGTGTCAAAGGCGACGTGCTGGAAATTGGTCCCGCTTACGAAGACCGGATTATTCGCGTTGAGTTTTTTGGCGATGAAATTGATGCCATTCGCTACATCGATCCGGTGACAGGTGCCACGATGCAAAGCATGGATGGCGTTAACATCTATCCCGCTCGCCACTTTGTTACGCCCGAAGAGCGCTTGCAGGGAGCGTGTGAGGCGATCGAGCAAGAACTCAAAGCCCGTTTAATTGAATTAGAAAAAGACGGCAAACTGCTGGAAGCCCAGCGCTTAGAGCAGCGCACTCGCTACGATCTGGAAGTGCTGCGCGAAGTGGGTTTCTGTAACGGCGTAGAAAACTACTCGCGCCATCTGGCAGGGCGCGAAGCGGGTTCCCCATCTGAATGCCTGCTTGACTACTTTCCGAAAGACTGGCTACTGGTGATTGACGAATCGCACGTCTCGATTCCTCAACTGCGCGGGATGTACAACGGCGACCAGGCACGCAAAAAAGTGCTGATTGACCACGGCTTCCGGTTGCCCAGTGCAGCCGATAATCGTCCGCTCAAAGCCGAAGAGTTTTGGGGCAAGGTGAACCAGTGCGTTTTTGTTTCTGCGACTCCTGGCGAATGGGAGCTAGACCAGTCAGGCGGCAAGTTTGAGAGCGAAACCGAAGCGGGGAAAAAGGGCTACATCAAGGGAACGGGACACGTGGTCGAGCAGGTCATTCGTCCTACTGGTGTGCTTGATCCTGAAATCTTCGTTCGCCCGACTACAGGGCAGGTAGATGATCTGCTACACGAAATTCAAGAGCGCATTCCCCTCCAAGAACGAGTGCTCGTGACAACGCTAACAAAGCGGATGGCAGAGGATTTGACCGAATATTTTCAGGAACGCGGTGTAAGAGTGCGCTATTTGCATTCTGAGATCAATTCGATCGAGCGGATTGAGATCCTGCAAGACCTCCGCAATGGCGAGTTCGACGTGCTAATTGGGGTTAACCTGCTGCGAGAAGGCTTAGATTTGCCCGAAGTTTCCCTCGTCGCCATTTTAGACGCAGACAAAGAAGGTTTTTTGCGGGCAGAGCGATCGCTCATCCAGACGATCGGACGGGCAGCCCGTCATGTGGAAGGTAAAGCGATCCTCTACGGCGATAATCTGACCGATAGCATGGCAAAAGCCATCACCGAAACCGAGCGTCGTCGCGCGATCCAGGATGCCTACAACAAAGAACATGGCATCACGCCTGTATCTATTATCAAACGCACCAATAACTCGATCCTGACCTTTCTGGATGTGTCGCGTCGCCTCAATGCCCAGGAGCTAGACCAAGTTTACGAACATTCGCAGGATTTGCCGCTGGAAAATATCCCCGACTTGATCGCACAACTCGAAACGCAAATGAAAGAAGCAGCGAAAAAGATGGAGTTTGAAGAAGCCGCAAAATATCGCGATCGCATCAAACACCTCCGCGACAAACTGCTGGGTCGTAATACCTAAGCAGTTCCGTTTTATGGCTTGCAGTGCAGTTATGCAGTCGTCGATCGTGGCTCACAGGCATTACATTCACAGCTAACCCTAAGTAGCTTTTAGGGGCGGACTGAAGTGAGTAACGTCTTCGTTGAACGCTATGAAACCCACGCGATCTCATCTCATATTACGTCCCAAAGATTGGTAGCTAGATGCTAGCTAAACGCACGATCTCACTTTATCTGATGAAATGACGATCGCACTAAAACTATGCCTTCTCCAGGAGAGAGATGTTTTAGGATGCCCAATACAAAGGTGCGTTTGCCTTGTAGGAACGCTCCCTAAGAGAGCGGCGACTTGAGCTGCAATAAAGACAGTTATGACAATTATTCTCCATATGAAGTAGTGTCAGATTCAATTCGAATGCTATTCCCAAGCTCTAGAGTTTTTCGAGGTAGCCTTCGAATAAATCGTTTAGTAGTTGTATCAACTTCAATAACTGTTTGATGGTTACTATATTCCAGAAGACTCTCCATTGGAAACTGGAGTTCATAATACTCACCGTACTGAAGCTTCACATTGCCACCGATTCCTCCTCCTGTTCGAGCGACTCTTGGCGTATGAATGCTACACAGCTTTAAAGTAACTGGTCTTATTCCAGCATTTGTAAGCGTAACTTCTAGAACTTTTTTTCGATCTGCATTACTTCCGAAAGCATAATCGATTTTTAGCTTCTCAACATTTGATTGTCTAGCAAGATAAAGAGCTACGCACGAAGCAAAAATGCTTCCCCCTGCGGACAGCCAAATTCCAAAAGAGTTTATTTGTTGCCATTCAAGTAAAGTAGGCATCTAGCTTCTATATAGCTATATTCAGATAAAATCTTCTGTCCAACTATCCCATTTGGAATGATAGACAGAAAGTCCCATGCAACAAACTGATCGCTCTAGACCTAAAGAGGCTTCCGGCTGACGGTTGCTAACGCTTCGACCAAACTACGCACAGCGGCAATCATCGCCACTTCGCTATTGAGTTGGTTGATGGCACTAACGCCGATACCGGATGCACCAGCAGCTTTAATTGTCCGCTGCTTTTGAATTATTAATTTGCTGTCCGTTGCGGCTTCTAGCAGATTCTAGTTTTTGTCGAATAGCGGCTTGCACTTTCTCATCAAAATCAGGGTCATCGGGACTCGCAACAATCCTGCGTGGACGTTGATTAATTCGGTCTAAATAGACTTGAAAAGCAGTTCGATCGCCGCGATGCTTGAGAAAATACTGCTTCAATTCAGCATCAGACATGGCATCGTAATTAGTCTGGCTCATGAGATAACGCTCCATTGGGCAGAATTTGGAACTCAAGCTCTTCGTCGTATCCAGCAAGGATGTACACATTTCGAGTTCGCACATCAACGCAAATTAAATGTATTGGTTGAAGCATCGTAAACGTTAGCTGATAGCCAATACGATGCAAACTTGCTAGCTGTTCAACTGTAGGCATCTAGATCGTTACATCACACCATCTGTTGCTCATCTTAGCAATTGCTTCTGATGAGATTGAACGTTTTTGTCCCTAGACTCGATGGGAGTGAGAAATAGAAACGTTCGATACCTATAAACCGATCGCGTTCTAGACGCAAAGAGGCTTCCGGCTGACGGCTACCAACGCTTCAACCAAACTACGTACAGCGGCAATCATGGCGACTTCGCTATTGAGTTGGTTGATGGCAGAGCCAACGCCGCTACCAGATGCACCAGCGGCGATCGCGGCGAATGGCGCAAGAACGATGACTAGATGCGCTACGAGAATTTCACCTTCAAGCTTAAAAGATCTCTCACCGGAGAATTTCCGTATTTTTGGGAGGTTTGGGTGGAAGGTGGTTTCCCTTTTCTCGCGCAAAAAACTTTGAACTTTAGCACACAGTAGTTTTAGAGCTTTTTTAAGGTTTGTAAACGTTCGATTTTTACACGATTGATCGTCCTTTCAGCGTTTCGTTACCTGTCACCGCCTCTTAGATCCTCGACTTTTTGAAGAAGTCGGGGATCTGTCTCAAGCTCGTTTGCGGATCGCGCCATCAACATAAATTTTGCCAGTCGTGCGATTAGCAAATACACTGGAGTCTCGATCGTGTTTTGCTTTTTAGTCAGCACAAATAGCGCTTACAGTCACGTTCAGATGGGTAGATGAACGGCTGTCAGGTGGTTGAGCGATCGGCATGCCCAGTTAAAAAACTGGATGTATGGGTGAGGCGGAGTGGAGTCATCGCACAGTATCATGGCAAGGCATTAGGGTATGCTGCTTAGATTTGTGTTGTTTCAGACGGTGTTATTTCAAACAGTGTTACTTCGAGACTGATGGTTCTAAGGCACGTAGCTAATCTTTATTAGCCTGTCTATTACTGTCTAGAGTTGCCTTTGAGCGATCGTATCTACTTTCGCAACCCTGCCTTAGTCACGGATAGCACTGGAAGTCTTTATCATTGAATCGGATATCTCTTTAGGACATCCTGATTTCAGGGTAGTAGGCAGAAAAAATAAGTATGTTTGGCTACCCTGCTGTTTGGTGAACCTGGAGTCGCTTAACTAAACAATGACGCATCAACTTCAACAGGACACTACCACCGCTGTTGTGGGTAAACGTTACAAGCTCATTAGTCAACTGGGTGTTGGCGGGTTTGGGCAGACGTTTTTGGCACAAGACCTACACTTGCCAGATTGCCCTCGCTGCGTAGTCAAACGCCTCCTTGCCAAAACAAACGAACCTAAAAGCCTGCAAACAGCCAGACGCTTATTTCACACTGAAGCCAGGGTGCTGTATCAGTTAGGCAGTCACGACCAGATCCCATCACTGTTTGCCCACTTTGAGGAAAACCAGGAGTTTTACCTGGTGCAGGAGTTCATTGAAGGCGAACCGCTGACTCGGCAGATTATCAAAGGTGAACAATGGGCAGAAGAGCGGGTAATTATGCTGCTTAAAGATATGCTCGAAGTGCTGGTGTTTGTCCATCAGCAGAACGTGATTCACCGTGATGTGAAGCCGTCAAATCTGATGCGTCGTCGCCGCGATGGCAAATTGGTGCTGATTGATTTTGGCGCTGTGAAGCAAGTTAGCGTCCAGGCGGCTGATCCCACCACTGATCATGTTGATTCAACGGTGTCGATCGGCACTCAAGGCTATATTCCCAACGAGCAGCTTGCAGGCAAACCACGCTTCAGCAGCGATATCTATGCCGTTGGTTTAGCAGGCATTCAGGCACTGACTGGCGTGCTGCCAAGAGAACTGGGCGAAGATGCCCAAACCAGTGAGCTAGACTGGCGCGTGCATACGCCAAATGTCAGCAACGAATTGGCAGAAATTCTCGATCGCATGGTGTGCTATGACTTCCGCGATCGCTATCCCACCGCAGTCGAGGCACTGGAAGCACTACGAAGCCTTGCACCCGATGCAACCGAGCAATCACTGCAAACGTTAGCCGTTGCCAATGAGTTGGACGCTATCGTGCAGTCCGATACCCCTCATTCATCAGGTCTTGGTACGCAAAGACAGTCGAGTGCTATCAACGACTTTATTTTCGCCGATCCTCAAGATGAAACGCTAACACTCTCTGGTCACACAGCAGCCAAATCGTTTCTCCAAGAATTTGAGCCATCTTTTTTGGCAAAAAAGCTCTCTCCTCTCGATCAATTTGTCCAGTGGCTACACCAACCGACCGTTAAACGATGGACACTTTTAGCAGGTGCCACTGTAACAGGGGGCGCACTCCTAAGCCTGAAAATTAGCCCAAACCTGAAATCTATTCATCAGGCTGGGATGCCACTTAGCGCAATTACCTATCCTGCCATCAAGCCACCATCTGTCCGCCCTAAGCCACTTACGCCCGATCAGCAAGCGGCTAAACTACTGGAGACAGCGAACAAACAGCACAAACAACGGCAATACTCACAGGCACTTGCTAACTACGACAAAGTGCTCAAGCTCAAGCCAAAGACCACAGCAGCGCACTGGGGACGTTGTGATGCCTTAGCAGAGCTAAAACGACCCTCTCAGGCGTTGGTTGCCTGTAATGATGCCCTTGACCTCAACCCTGATTATGCTGAAGCTTTGTGGAGTCAAGGCAAAGCGTTAAAACAGCAAGATCGTTCGCTAGAAGCACTTGACTTGTTTGAGCAAGCAACATTGCTGAAGCCAACACTTACGAATGCTTGGGTCGAGCAAGGTATGACGTTGCAAGAATTTGGTCGATCGTCCGAAGCAATCGATGCACTAGACACAGCGATCGAACTCAATCGAAACTCTGCCGAAGCTTGGAGTACTAAAGGCGCGGCTCTGTGGAATCTAGGGCGCTACGATCAGGCGATCGAGTCGTTAGATAAAGCCCTCCAAATTCAACCGAAGGCAGCGGGTGCTCTTACCTTACGTCAGCAGGCACGCGAACAGCTAGGCTATTAAGCCCACAGCAACAGCCTGAACATAATTTAAATGCCATTGCTCACTGTTCTAACAGCAAGCAATGGCATTTAGACAGATGATTCTGCGTTTACTTCTACAGTCGTAAACACACGCGATTTATTTAGCAGCACCAACAGGGAATTTCACATCAGCAGGAGACTGGTTGTCAGGTTCCACTGCTTTACCTTCAATGAAGGAACGCAGCATCCACGCCATTTCTTCGTGCCCTTCCATTAATCCTGTAAGAAAGTCAGCCGTACCTTGATCGTGGAAGTCGTCACCACACTGGTCAATATGTCCACGTAAGTTGCGGATAATCTGCTCATGATCATCGACCAGATTTGACACCATTTCAAACGAAGTTGGTATGCCTTCGGTTTGCTCTTTGATCGAGCCATAACGTACAAAGCCTTCAGCCGTACCAAGCGGATAGTTGCCCAGTGCGCGCACCCGTTCAGCAGTAGCGTCGATCGTTTGGTTCAAGATTTCGTACTGCTCTTCCCAAATTTGGTGCAGCGAGCGGAATTCAGGTCCGGTCACATCCCAGTGGTACTTTTTAGTCTTGATCAACAGTAGGTTGGCATCAGCCAAATCTTTATTTAAGAGTTCGCAAACGCCAGCACGTTGCTCGTCTGTTAAGCCAATATTCAGCTTCCGCATTGCTATAGCTCCCATTTCATTACTATTTCCAGTTCACCAGATTCGCGCCCGTAGAGCATCAACCAGATGAGAGATTGTTGCTAAACAGTAATTAACACTTGGGAAAGAGGAAAATTAGGCCTTCCTGAGCGATCGCTTTAAGGAGATCTCCTCGCCAGTGAAACAGCTAAACTTTGCACGCTATTGGCTGCACGATCTCCGACCCTTTGGACACCTAAAACCCGATCGGTACTGTCTACCACCCGTTTGAGGTAGGCTTTGCTGGGGTCGATCGGTCAGGCTGTAGGACAACACCTCCACCGGCTTAAGTCTGCTCAGCGATCGCGATCGTTACACTATGTTGCGCTAATCACATTGTCGCTGCTACACCGCCTGAACCTGCACCAAAATCACAATCATCGGTCATGCGCTGCTGTCTAAAAGCGTTTGTTGTTAGCCTCATAACCTTTGCCATTGGGCTAGCACCTTTTGAAAGTCGGAAATCTGAATGCTTACGCTACTGAGAGCAGGGTGTAACAATAGCCCGTCGATTCAAGCCGAGCAACTGAATATCGAAGCAGCAGGCTTGAGCAATTAAAGAATAATATTCCCACGTGCTTTCAGGCATTAGGTTTGGAGGAAAGACTTCACCAGTAAAGTAGCAAAAGCGAATAATTGCCTGAACATAAAAAATTACTTGATATAGCCCCTCTTACTTGTCATCGTCTCTCGCAAGGAGGATTACAAGACGTGCTTTTCAGTACAGCTCTGTTAAAAACGTTAAACATTATGAGTCAAAAAGTTTAATGTAATTTCGGTAGAAATGTTACAGAAAGTGCAGTTTTAACCGATGGTAATCTTGCTCCTTTAAGGGCTAATTTGTTGAGCCTGCTGGCAAGAGCCTCGCCTGGTGGTTGTTTGTGGCACTTATAAACCAGCCCAACGAAGGTAAACAATTACTCAAGACTGTAAATTTACACTACAAGGACTCATCTAGCACGAATCTTCTCCCTATACTATGAGGAACTTACGCGACTGAAACGTGAGGCAACCAGAAAACATTTTGATTAAAACCATCAATTCTTTATTTAGGAGGCAAGCAATGACCTTATCTCAGAGCCACAGCTTTAGAAATACTTATTACATTTTGGCGATCAAAAGCTTTTTGATCTGGACATTTGCGCTGACGGTTTGTCTTCTCATTATTGGCTTTCCCTTGATTATTTTGATGGTGACGATCGGCTCGTTGCTTGCAGTTGTTTTGCAATCTGTTCTACCCGTTAGTGCAGTGCTGGTCGTCGCGGGCAGTATCCTTAGTTTCAATATCTTAGGCGTCATGCTAGGCGCTGCCGTCTTAACTTTAAGGGGCGTTCACCCTCAAGATTTAACCTGGTTCCGGTGGCTACATGGCGAAGCGAATCCTCGGCACACATCCGTGTATGCTGCCTGCCCGCTGACATGCGATGTGAAAGAATAAGTGGCAGCGTCATCTGTAACGCCCTGATATAAGATGAACGAACCCGGTTTTTACCGGGTTTTTTATTGCCTTGGTGCGCTGTCCTGACAAGATGCCACTTTCTAACGGTAACGTTGGCAAATCTCTTCGATCGATGGCTCCTGCGATCGTGCGTCAGAATGTCATCATTAACAGGCAGCGATCGTCGGTAAGCTTGCTTCCAGTCGCCGCCTGTTTTTTAGCTCTCTCCATTCACTGAACGTCATGCAGAAGACTCCTATCCCAGTCAGCATTATTTTGGGAACACGCCCAGAAGCAATTAAGCTGGCTCCGGTGATTCAGGCATTCAAAGCTTGCCCAGCTTTCGATACACAGGTCATTCTGACTGGACAGCATCGCGAAATGGTCGACCAGGTCATGGCATTGTTTGCGTTAACGCCTGATCATGACCTGGCGATCATGCAACCCAATCAAAGCCTGAGTGACATTACCTATCTCACCTTGCGTGGCTTAGAAACCCTTTTTCAAACGCTGCAATCCCGACTGGTACTGGTGCAGGGCGATACAACAACGGCATTTGCTGCCGCCCTGGCTGCGTTCTACCAAAAAATTCCCGTGGGGCATGTGGAGGCAGGTTTGCGCACGGATGATCTCTACAATCCGTTTCCGGAAGAAGCAAATCGTCGTTTGGTTTCACAGATTACGCAATTGCACTTTGCACCAACGGCGCTGTCAGTTGAACATCTGGAGCGATCGGGCGTTCTAGGCAAAATTTACCAGACGGGCAACACAGTGATTGACGCACTGCTCAAGACGGCAGCACAGCAACCAGCCTGCGATGTACCGAACCTGGAATGGGGCAAGTATCGAGTTTTGCTGTCAACGGTGCATCGTCGTGAAAATTGGGGGGAACCGCTGCAAGCGATCGCCCACAGTTTTCTGAAAATTTTGGAGGCGTTTCCCGATACAGCGCTGCTGTTGCCACTGCACCGTAATCCAACGGTACGCGAACCCTTACAGGCGATGCTGGGCAAACATCCCAGGGTCTTTTTGACAGAACCACTGGACTATGCCGCCTTAATCGGTGCGATGCAGCGCTGCTACCTGCTGCTGACTGATTCAGGTGGGCTACAGGAAGAAGCGCCTAGTTTAGGTAAGCCTGTTTTGGTGTTACGCGAGACGACTGAACGCCCCGAAGCCACGATGGCTGGGACTGCCAAATTGGTAGGAACCGATCCCGATCGCGTGCTGGCAGCAGCAAGTGAGCTTTTGAGCAGTACAGAGGCTTATCAGGCAATGGCAATGGCAGTAAACCCCTTTGGGAATGGTGACGCGGCCGATCGCATTCTGACGATTGTTAAAGACTACTTTGAGGCTTAAAACGGATTATTATCCTCTGGTAGTTCTGGTCGCGGGCGTTCTGCCTGATCTAGTAAGGCTTGCTTTGACTCCTTGAGTTGCTTCCACAGCTTCTTAATTTCCTCATAGGCATCACCCGGCGGAATTTTGCCGCCCGTTTCTAGGCCGCAAAGGAGGGAGACCCGTTGAGCAAATTCTTGCAGATTCGCATTAAACGTTAGATGTTCTGGCGTAAATTCACCCCGGTAGGTTGCATTGGGGTAAAAGAATTTTTCTTTTTCTCTGCTGTCAGTGCTTTCTGCCACGTGGATAACCTGCTAAAGAGGACGAATGGTTTGATCTAATAATCATCACATTTGAATCTTAATCCGCTAAAGACGGGCTTTGCCACAGTTAAGGCCGTTGATTCTGGAGCTTTTTCGCACATGATGCTGACAATCACACTGAATCGGGTGTTGACGTTCTATGAGGTTGGAGGGCAGTTGAGGGCGATCGTTGGGTGAAGGCGATCGTTCAGCCATCTAGACGCGGTTCACTAGGGAAGGGGAACAAAATCAATGCCTGATCCAAAACGTCTGCCAGGAGCCACTTTCACCAGTTGAATCCCAACACTGCGATCGCCCGATGGCAAAAATCGCACTGGTTCGGATGCCCCTACCGCGGTAAAGTCGGGTGCTGTCAGCGCCTCCTGTACGCCTGAACGAGTGGGATTTTGGGCGATCGCGACGGCAAGTGCTTTCGTCGCATCATAGGCAGTGGCAGTCCGCCAGTTCACATCACCACCCCAAAGCTGACGCGATTGTTTGGGAAAAGAGGACTTCAGATTGCCATCAATATGCCACGGTACCGCCAGCACCATGCCCTCTGCTTGAGTCCCACCCACCTCTAACGTCTTCGGTGCATAGACATCATCCCCGCCCAAAAGGCTCAGACGGCGCTGATTGATCTGCACAACCTGAAGTGCTTGATCAAGGGTGCCTGTATTTGCCGCTAGCATCAGCAACTGAGCCTCTTGTTTCAACGCCTGATTCACTGCCTCAGCGGCACTAAAATTAGGAGACGACAAATCAAACTCAGCCGATACTTGCCCACCCGAAAGAGCGATCGCAGTGACAAACTCCGCTTTTAACGATTGGCTGTAGGCACTTTGAGAGTTGAAGAAGACAACTGCCCTTTTTTGCTGCAAACGTTTAATGGCATAGTCTGCCAGTGCTCTTGCAGCAACATAGTCGCTCGGCACTGTCCTAAAGATGTACTTACCGAAACCCGAAAGTTTTACGGTAGAGCTAATGGGAGAGATGCTTACTAAGCCACCCGCGTTATAGACATTGCCTGCTGCCAGTGTGACATCACTGGCGTAGTGCCCGACGACTCCCAACACCTCAGGCGTTTGCACCAGTGTGTTGGCAATTTGTTGAGCTGTATCAGGGTTGTTGTCGTCATTAGTAATCACGACTTTAAGTGGAATCGCCTGCCTGTTGGTGTTAAATTCTAGCTGTGCCTGCGCCACCCCCCGCAAAATTTCTAAGCTGCCGTTGGGGTCGCTGCCAATGGGTACGGCTACCGCGATCGTATGAGAACGGTTAGTGCCAATCGAGGCATTATTCAAATAAATCACCGTTTCAGGTGCGTTACGGGCGGATTGCAACGCCAATTGAAACTGTGCCGTTGCTTCGCTATACTGCTTTGCAGCCATTGCCTGAATCCCTGCCTGTTTTGCCCGTACAAAGGTGGGATTGTCAGCTTTGCTTTCTGCCTGAATTAAACTGCGCTCTCCCTGGCTGATGCGATCACTAACAGATACGATTGCTGGGGTAGTTATCTGAGTACCAACCTTGATACTTGCTTTCGGCATCAACCACCAAAAACCGACACCTAAAAACCCAACTGTAAGCAGGAGTGCAAGCACTAGCGCTGGCGTTTCATTTTTCTGCGACATATGCGAACCAGGCAGGATTGAGATAAGATTACCACTTTGCTTTAGCCTGGAAAGCGAGATGCGCTGCTGTGCAGCAGGTCGGCGGCGACCTGCTGCACAGCACACAGATGACGTTGAAAGATGAACCAGTGGATCACTTCGATCGTTCTTTCAAATTGAATGATAAAACTGAGCCGCTCACCTCAAGGCTAGCGGCTCAGTTTTACAGCTTCCAAAAGTGATCAGGCGCTAATGGTCGGCTTGTAAACTAAATCGCGCACTTTGACCATCGTCGTGACCAGACGATCCATTTCTTCTTTTGTATGAAGCGCGTTCACGGTAACGCGAATACGTGGTTTGGCGATGAACCAGATTGGTGAAACCCAAATGCCGTATTCCATTAATTCTCTAGCGTAAAGCTTGGGATTAATTTCCGGCGGTAGGATGATTGGCACCACATTTGTTTCACCGATCGCCAAAAAGTCATTGGCAGCAAGGCTTGCCCGCAAGTAGCGGTTGTTTTCTTGTAGCTGTTTGACCCGCTCTGGCTCACGTCGAACAATACGAATGCTCTCTAAAGCGGCGGCAGTAGTAGGCGGCGGCAGTGAAATGGTACCGATCGATGTGGGCGACACATCCAGCAACGGTTTCATCTCGGCAACGTGGCTGCTGATGGCGGCACCGGCTGAAGCAGCAAACTTAGAAAAAGTCGTCATAATCAACGGCACAACACCGCGTTCCAGGGTTTGCTGCGGTCGCAGTCCAAAGTGTTCGTAGATACCACGCCCCGTAGCACCGATCGCTCCACTGGCATGAGCCTCATCCATCACAATCACACTGCCCTCATAGTTGCTCATGACGTCCAGCATCTGTGGCAGGGGCGCAATGTCGCCGTCCATCGAAAATACGGCATCAGAAACAACCATAATGCGATCGTCAGGACGAGCATAGCGCTGCAAGCGGCGGGCAAGATCCTCCATATCGCAGTGGCGATAGGCACGCACCCGTACCCGTGGATTGTGACCAAACATCTTGCCAGAGCGGGTGCCAGAGTGCGCCAATGCCGAGACGATGCAGCCATGATTGAGCACATCAGTCAAAATCAACGTTTCGCGCGTGTGCTGAAAGTTGGGTACCGGAATCGCTAAATGGCAAAAGGCATCCACTAATGCCTGCATTGCCATCCAGGCATTAAGAAAAAGCTGAGTATGCGGCAACTCCTTGAATGCCGAAATCTCGTTCTCTAACTGCCGATGTAGATCAATGCGACCACTTAACGCTGAAACCGAACTATTGGATGTGCCGTACTGCCAAATAGCATCGACGGCTGCCTGCTTGACCGCCTGTTCTTGGGTTAGTCCTAGCACATCGTTTGTGCAGAAAGTGAGAACCGTTCGACGTTTGCCAGTCGCTTCTTCTTCAATTTCTACAACGTTGCCTTGTTTTCTATGGCAAATGTAGATGTCTGGGTCTAGCCCACTTTCATACCAGCGCTGGATGTACTCCTTAACAACTTGCACAGTAAACTCCTCTCACCTTTTGTAGACAGTCGAATCGCCTCTCGCTCAACAGTATATTTGCCTAGCAAATTATTGGCTATTCAGCCCGACACAATTTTGCAGGACTGTCAGCTTGAAGGGTACTAATTAGATGCATAAAACAGTAGAACACCAACGTTTGCGGTTATGGACACGATGACAGCTCTATGTGGGTTGTGCAGGATGTCACATGATACCCGTTAAGCCGAGTTGTTTACACAGCGTCAGGGCGATCGGATAACCGCTCAGTGGAGACAAAACTGTGCTGCACTGCTACGGAGCGAGAGACAACTGAATCTAACTCGTGGTGTCCATTCATCTTGGTTTGACTAGAACTTTGTGTAAAGCGTTCAAACTGCCGCATAATCAACCGTTGTACAGCAATAATCGCTGGATTAATCTCCACGTAACGCCGCTGAGGATCAGCTAAGTATTGCCGCTGTTCACTTTCCATCATCTCAATGTCCTGAGCCAAAAATTTCATCAAGACAAAGTGCTCAAGCACTAACTGCAACAGTGGCTCCAGTCTGTTGAGTAGCCACTGCGGTAAGCGAATTCTAAAAAAGAAGAGCGCAAACGAGCGGCTTTCAACCGGGCTTATGGGTAGCCGCATAAGATACAGCGCTGAAATACCTTGCAAATTGCTTTGATAATGAGGATAACGATACTGCACCGTAATCGGCAAGGTAGTCACTTGATCGGCTCGTTCACTCAAGCCTAAAAACTTTGCCATGCGACCTTTGTAAGATACCTGATATTCTGCCTGGACTGCATCCTCGGTTTCACTCAGCTTCAGGAGACGTGGGTTAAACCAGCCTTGCAGGTTCTCATGCAAGAAGCCATGAAACACATCCATTGAGTTTTCGTTGCAGATGGAAAAGTGAGCGTGAAAGTGGCCGGCAATGGGGACTTGCAGCCATCCTGGCTCGGCATACTCTTTCATCGCAGGCGGCTCGTGATCAGCCGCGATCGCGGCTTCACCCGGAAACACCCAGATCAAACCATATTTTTCTTGAATGGGATAACTTCGCGCTTGAGCGCAGGGGAGCTTTTGACCCTCTGGCAGGTAAGGGATGCTCACACATTGACCAGAGGCATTAAACTCCCAGCCGTGGTAGCGACACGCCAAATGTTGTCCGTGCACTTTGCCTCGATGCAGTTCGACCCCTTTGTGGGGACAGGCATCCTCCAGTGCGTGTAAAGCACCTGCGGCATCCCGATACACTGCGATCGCCTGCTGCCAAATCACAACCTGAGTTACTTGCCCAACGAGAAGCTGCTTTGACCAGCCCACGGCGTACCAGTGGTTTGGGTTAATGCCAACCTCGCGCACGCCCAATCGAACTGCCTGACTTTTTAGAGTCGTAGCCAGTTCCATTCCTTCCTCCTTACGCTCGATCGCTTTGCCAATCAAAATCGTTCTGCAAAAGTATTACCGTTGCCATTCTGGTTAGGACGGGGTGCAGGGGTAGAACCCCTGGCTGGGGGCAAAGCCCACACACCCTTTGATCCCAATGTCCTAAGTTCTGTGGCGATAGCTATATTACGGCTACGTACTCAGCGTTCGACAATGTTTAACTTGGAGTGCATGATAGCACTTAACCTTTGCTTACAAAAGTCTCAGATAAGTGAGGGTAAGAAGTAAGGGATCAGAGGGCATTTGGCGTTCATGCTGCTGTTTAGCTTTTACCCGCTGCTCTCTAAGTAGCAAAATCTCGAAAGATCCGGTACGCTTCAAGCTGGGTAGGTGCAAGGAAGGAGAATGTATGCCTGACCTGACAAAAGTGGCTACGGGGTTGCTCTGTTTTGCGATCGCCTTTGTACTCGCCAGTCTGGTGGAGTATTGGGTGCATCGCCTCATGCACGCACCGCTTCAGCTGGGAGAGCGGCATCGTGACCACCACCGCCGCAACGAGGGGCAGGGCGTTGTGTGGGAATTTTTTGACTATGTGAAGGGCACCTTTGTCGTGATGTTCTTGCTGTTCTTCCTATCACTGGAAGCAGGTCTCGGTTGGTTTTTCGGTGGGCTTGCCTTTGCAGCGTTCTCTTCTTATGCCCATCAGCTTCAGCATGAGAACCCTCAAAAGTGTTTCTGGATGAAGATGCCAGTTCACTATGTGCATCACAAGTATGGGATGTGGCATCACAACTTTGGGTTGGCGGTCGATTGGTGGGATCACGTTTTTGGTACTTATAAGCAGGTAGATTGGCTGACTGAGGAAGAGTTGAGCCGCCCAGAGCTTGGTTATACCGAGTTGCGCTGGTGGTAGCCGCCCAATTCCAAAGACTTTCGATCGCTCTTACATGCACATGATTTGTCTGTGGTATCGTGCCAGAACCTGACTAAACACTTCGGAGGCTATGCCTTGAGCTACTTCCAGGCTGCAAAAGCGCATTTTATTGCGAGTCATCAAAATCCGATTAACCAGGCATTGCACCATCTCACGAATGCTCTGGCGATCGCTGCGGTCGTTTATCTCTTTTTCGACTGGCGGATCACGCTGCTTTGCCTGGTGCTGACTCAGGTCTTCGCGCTGGGTGGGCATGCTGTCTTTGAAAAAAACGAACCAGCCTTTGTTAAATATCCTGGCATTACGATCCTGGCAGCAATGTCATGGTCGTTTGAGCGCTGGTTTGGGCTACGTCAAGTTTTAGACTATTTCACTCGCACAACTGATGTTGAGCAATCAAGTCAGCAAGACGGCTAAACCAAACACTAGAAACCGAAGCTTTACCCAAATTTAGACGATGCGACTGTAAGGCTAGTGGCTCAACTGAAACGACTGGGTCGCCTGCTAGATTCTGCTATTGACCTCTTCCGAAACCGTTTCCACGGCTTCTCTTGTGAGCGGAAGATGTAACCAACGTTCAAATTTCTGTTCACCTGGGAAAGTGATGTTCTCGGCATAGTTTAAGCGACTCGGCTTAAACGACACAGCCTGAAACTCCATCCTCTTCTCTCATAACCTCTTTCCCCCTAAATTTTAAGGAGAAACGAATGTACGAAGGTCTACCGGTCATTGATGCTGACGCTCACAAGCTGGAGAATCCGCTGGTATTGCGAGACTACATTGAGCCAGAGTACCGCGATCGCATCGGCTTAATGGTCGATAGCCTGGGCGACCAACGAGCGAAAGTGATTGATGCCAATCCTGTTACTGGCAAGGCTGACTACCTTCGCATGTTTCCTCAGCCACAGGGTTTGGGCAAAGGCGGCTTTCGCAACCTCCACCCCGACACAACCCTGGGTGCAATGTTTAACAAAGTGCGCCTTCAGCATATGGATCAGGAAGGGGTTGACGTGCAGGTTATTTACGGCACCTTAAACCTGATTTTCTCCAGCTTATTAGACAAGGATTTGGCGATCGCTCTCTGCAAGGCATACAACAGCTATATTGCTGAAGACTGCCGGGGTTACGATAATCGGCTCAAGGCGATCGGTGTCCTCCCTTTACAGGATGTGGATGCTGCCGTTGCCGAAATGTATCGCTGTGTAAATGAGCTGGGATTGATTGGTGTGGCAGTGGCACCCAATATGCCGATTCCCCATCCCAAAGCGCCCGATGCGTTCCCCGAAATCCGTACTGGCAAAGCCATTAGCCATCCCGATTTCCGACCCATTCTGCAAGCTGCCGTTGATTTAAACATCGCGTTGGGCATCCATGGCGGCCCCGGCTCATACATGATGGGCGGTATTTCTGACCACATGGAAACCTTTGTGCTAAACCACATTTTTGTGCAGCGCAACCAACAGCAGCATGCGATGACACGGATGGTCTTTGATGGCGCGTTTGAGCAGTTTCCGACCCTGCGCGTTGGCTTTCTTGAAGGCGGCTGCGGTTGGGTGCCTGACCTCGCCCACGCCATGCACGAACATTGGGAAAAACGGATTCGTGATTTCGATCCCAAACATCCCTATCGTCCCTCGCTGATGGATTTCACCAAGCTGATGATTCAAGAGCGTGGTACGCACAACAACACCAACATCATCAGTCAGGCGAAAAGCATTTTTGACTTGATGTGGACGAAGGAAAACGACCCCACCAAAATTGACGATGCGAGTCTGTACGAACATTACGACTTGCGTCACCGCGATCCGATGGATTATTTTGAACGGGGTCAGATCTTTACGTCCTTTGAGTCGGATGATCCAGGTCCCTCTTACCTGCCGATCGGTTTAGGTGAAGCGGGCAAGCACCTGACTTGCTTCTCTGGCGATTATGGTCACTGGGATGGTGTGCTGAAGGATTGTGTCAAAGATGCAGCGACCAATGCCGACTACGATCGCGACTATCTCGAACTGTTGCTGAGTGGTAACGCGCTCGCGCTCTACGGCGATCGCTTGCGTCAATCGCTGCCAGATTATCTAAAGGCGAAACCCAGCCCCAGCAGTTCTGCCCGTTAGAATAGATCGTCTGTAGGGATGTTATACCAAATCCAGAAATAGACGTTACAGATCAATCGATCTACCCTCACCCTCAATCCCTCTCCCCTTGGGAGAGGGACTTTGCCGATGTTATGCCGTCATCGGGTGCCTTTTTCTTGAACCCTCAATCCCTCTCCCCTTGGGAGAGGGACTTTGCCTTTAGCACCCTTCTCCTCCGGGAGAAAGGCTGGGGATGAGGGCAAAGGATCTGTAGCCCTTACAATTTGATTTGATATTATTCGTAGCGTCCCTACAGACACCAGCAATCTTATTGAAATAGTGGTTGGTGCCTGACCTGCGATCGCTATCAACGCTCGGTCTAGCTACCGCGCAAGCGCCTTTTTAAGCTAAGTTCGCTTCAAATTAGATTCTAAAGCCACGGATCATGGCATCGATCGCCCGCAAGAATTTGTTTGAAGACATTCCTCGTTTCCTGGTTGCCCAGGCGGGGATTATGTTTGCAGTGAGCCTGGTCACAATCCAGGTCGGCATTTTGGATGGCTTTACGCGATCGACGGGTTTGCTAATCGATCAGTCTACTGCCGATCTGTGGGTTGCGTCTGAAGACATGGTGCATTTAGAAGTCACATCACCGTTACCGTTAGAGCAATTGGTGAAAGTGCGATCGATCAAAGGGGTGCAGCGTGCCGAAGCGTTGATGATTCGAGCAGCGTTATGGCGGGCTGCCGATCGGACGATCGCACCCATTCGCCTTTATGGTTTTGACCCTGATGGACAGTTGTTTGCAAACTGGAAACTGACTCAAGGTGAGATCACTGCCTTGAATACGCCCTATACGATGTTGATTGACAAAGCTCAACTAGCGGCGCTCAACCTCAAGCAGGTGGGTGATGCTGGCTCGATCGGCTCTCTGCCAGCTAAGGTCGTTGGGCTGGCAACCGATACTCAATCAATGGCATCCAGTGCGACAGCGTTTACATCGCTCGAAACAGCCAATGCTTTCTCTACATCGGGTCTGAGGTCAACCGCAAATATCCGCATTCAAAATGGCGAGGTGGAGGTACTAAATAATGTAGAAGCGGCTCCAGCGCGATCGTCCGCAAACTCGCCACCCGCACCCCGCAAGCTCTCGTTGTCTGACTCAATTACCTTCATTCTGGTTAAAGCACAGCCAGGCCAGGACGTGCAGGTACTGCGCCAACGGTTAGAAGCGGCGTTACCCGGTATCCGCACCCTCACTAAAGCCGAAATGGCACAGCAAACCCGCGAGTACTGGGAAAAGCGGACTGGCATTGGTTTTATTCTAGGCTTGGGCGCAACGGTTGGCTTTGTCGTTGGCATGGTAGTCGTCAGTCAGATTCTTTACTCTTCAGTGGCAGACCACATCAAAGAGTACGGCACGCTCAAAGCCATGGGCGCATCTGACTGGATTATTTACCGCGTCATTACAGAACAGGCATTATGGATGGCTGTACTAGGTTATTTGCCAAGCATGGCACTGTGTATTGGTTTAGGCACCTGGACGATGACAGCCAAAGGCATCATGATTTTGATTAGCCCTGTTACAGCAGCGGGTGTGTTCTGTATTACAGTCGTAATGTGTGTCGGTTCAGCAATGTTTGCGATTCAAAAAGTGACGCGAGTTGATCCTGCTATTGTGTTCAAAGCATAGACTCGACTCAAAACACTACTTCTAGCTAGAGCAGAGCCTAATCTAAACCTTAAGGTAAAGCGTTTTAGACAATGCAGTCGACCGTATCAGATGATGCAAGTCCTTATGGCAGTCCGTTACACTATGTAGGAAGATTAATTAACCCAACATTTGGAAAAGGGACTTGGTGCCGTGAAGCTAAGGTTAACCGTAATGGTGTGCCCTTGAACTTTCGTTTCCGTTTTTTTCATCTCCTCACTCTTACTAGCCATAGCAACTGTCGAGATCGTTGAGACAAAGGGGGAGTGTGGGCTTCGCCTCCAGCCAGGGCTCCACCCCTGCATCCCTTCCTCACTGGCCCTTTGGTTGCCACAACCCATGCTTTTCACAACTCTAAACGAATGACTGCGTCTCAAGTTAAATTGGCTGATTTTATCAACGCTCACGCACGGGCTGCGTCTACCCCAAGAATTGTGGAACGGTTTCAGAAGCAGGCTGTCGTAGCGAAGGGAGTGGAGATGGTTTACCATACCGGCTCTCAAGTTTATCAGGTGCTAAGTGGGGTCGATCTGACGATCGAGCGGGGCGATATTCAGCTACTCATGGGGCCGTCTGGCTCTGGTAAGACAACACTGCTGTCTATTCTGGCAGGCATTCTTACGCCCACGGCTGGTAGCGTCCAATTACTGGGGCAAGAGATTACCCAGATGTCGCGATCGGATTTGGCGCACTTCCGTCTGCAAAACATTGGCTTTATCTTCCAGGGCTTTAACTTATTTCCGGCTTTGACTGCTTCTGAAAACGTTGAAGTGGCGCTAAAGGTGAAAGGCGTGCGTGGTGCTGCCAAGCGCCGTCAAATGGCACACGCCCTGCTAGAACAGGTGAAGCTGTGCGATCGCACCCATCATCTGCCACGCGATTTATCGGGTGGGCAAAAGCAACGAGTGGCGATCGCGCGTGCCCTGGCGGGTGATCCCCAAATTATCATGGCAGACGAGCCAACGGCTGCGCTCGATTCTCATAGCGGACATGGCGTGATTGAGTTGCTGCGTCAACTAGCAAAAGAGAGCGATCGTACGGTACTTATTGTCACTCACGATGCTCGCCTGATTGACGTTGCCGATCGGGTTGCTTACTTAGAAGATGGTGCTTTGCAAGGCTAAGAGGAGCATTTTTGATGGTTAGCTAGTGGTTAGTTATGAGAGAGAATTGCAGCTTGATCACTAGCGACTTACTACGTCTATGCTCTCTCGGTCAGCCAGTGCTTTAGAGCTAATACAACGCCTTCAAAAGGGTCTGATTGTGTCCTGTCAGGCTCCAGCGGAGTCGCCCATGCATCATCCAGCCGTGATTGCAGCGATGGCGCAGGCAGCAATTCATCAGGGAGCCGTTGGTGTGCGGCTTGACACTCCGGCTCATGTGCAGGCAGTCCGTCACCAAATTAACGCGCCCATCATTGGGCTGTGGAAGCAGCAAAGATCTGGCTTTGAGGTTTACATTACGCCGCAGTTTTGTCATGCCGAGGCGATCGCTCATGCCGGAGCAGACATCATCGCCATTGATGCGACGCTGCGTGATCGTCCCGATGGCGAAACGGTTGCCTCACTGATTGCCTGCATTCATGACGAGTTGGGCAAACCTGTGATGGCGGATGTGGATACCTTAGAAGCGGCGATCGCAGCGGCTCAGGCTGGAGCCGACATTGTTGGCTCTACCCTGTATGGCTATACGGCTGCTACACAACACCAAACGCCTCCTGGTTTTGAGCTGCTGAGGCAGATGATCAGCGTGATCGACATCCCGATTATTTGTGAAGGCGGCATCGCCTCACCTCAGATGGCACAGCAGGCAATGGCTTTCGGTGCCTATGCCGTTGTGGTTGGTACGGCGATTACTGGTGTAGACCTCCAGGTCAAGGCTTACAAGACGGCGATTGAGATTGGCGTAAACGCTGGTCAGGTCTTGGCAGAAGTTTCGGCGAAGTGTGGCAAAGGGCGATCGCGCCGAGCCGTCACGCTACCGTTTCGCGCTTTTTGAGGCAGAAGACCAGTCCTATCGACGCTACATCAATGCAAAGCTGGATCAATTTAGCGAAAGCTGTGCTGAAGTTGAGCCCTTTTTTACAGCCGCCGCACGTCAAACAAAAAAACCGCTGGAAATTCTGCTGCTAGATGAGCAACAGACGATCTTGGGCGGACTGATAGGCTCAACGTCTTGCTGGAACTGGCTTTTAATTGATTTATTGTGGGTGCATGAAGCGCACCGCTACCAGGGTTATGGACGACAACTCATCGAATTAGCAGAGCAGGAAGCAAAAAAACGCGGCTGCGTGGTTGCCAGATTGGGGACGTTTAGCTTTCAGGCAAGGGGTTTTTATGAAAAGTTGGGTTATCAGGTCGTAGCGCAATGGGATGACTATCCACCCGGACAAACGCAATACTGGCTGAAAAAACCGCTTTCCTAAAACAACCTCTAAGCTGCTTCTGTCGGGTTATTGGTGCGTTTAAAAAGAATCATTTCGGCACCCACGATCGGACTACGGGCAAGCAGCGTCCCTGTGCCATCAACCATCTCCAGTTTCAGGAAGTCTAAGTCTTGCGATCGGCGCAGCAGTTCGCTTGCCAATTTATCTTGCTGCGATCGGCTCAAGCCGTACCAGTCATCGCTGATGTTGACAATCAGACGGCTCCCGCGAAAGTTTGCCTGGACAGACTGCACTAAGCCATTGGCGTACCGATTGCTGATGGCGGCAACCTGATCCTGAATTCGGGCAATGAGCGCTTGTTCTGGCGTTAATTTGAGCGGTGGTGATGGCGGCAACGGTTTACTGGGTGCAGGACTAATTTCGATCGGCTTGGGCGTTTCTGGAGCCTGAACCACTGGTGGAATGGGTGTAGGAGAAGGGGTAGGGGTAGGCGATGGCGAAACCGCTACAACAGGCGGCGTGGAAGGTGTGGCAACGACTGTAGGCTGCGGTTGATTAGATGCCCCTATTGCCCATACAACGATCGCCATCAACCCGGCGATCGCGCCCGTCAGCGCTGGATCAGAAACCTTGCGGTTAATCGAGGTCGGCAGGCGCTTGCGAAGTGGTCGCAGAAGGCTACGCCACGATCGCCAAAGCGGTCGCCAAACGGTTTGGAACTTCTCCCACAGCCCACCAGTCGAGAGAGTTGGTGCCAGTCTGCCAGTGTTTGGCTGTGAGGACGGGGGCAAAACGTTCTCAGATCGCGCTGGCGCTGGTGCCTTTCTTGGGGGTGGTGTGGGTTCTGCTTCCAGTCTTTCGACAGCTGTTTCTAAAAGGTCGATCGTGCCACGGAGTGTCTTAATGCTCTGTTGTTTGAGTAGCGGTAGCGTAGCTACAAACGCTTCACCTAGAAGCCGTACCAGCGTTTCCGGTAAAATCTCGTCCTTTTCGAGTGGCGTTCTTCTAGCGACAGTTGAGCGCGATCGACCGATGGGACGTGCAACGTTCTCTCTGGCGACAGCAGCTTGCTCTGGCGCTGCCAACGGTTCCATCTGTTGCAAGTTTGGCTGTGAGGCGATCGTCGCGTCTGCTAACTCAGGTTTTATGGGTTGCTCAGAATCGTCGAGTGACTCCGATCCGGGTAGCGGCTCAGATGCGTCCACGCGCTCAGATCCATCTGCTGGATTAGGCTGGCTGGATGACAATTCGGGCTGATCCTGTGACATACAATTTCTTCCCCAGGCAGCACAAAGAGACTCAAACGCGGTAAATTCTTACGGGTGCCACCTTAGCAGAATTCATCTTAGCAGTTAGCGCTCAGCCTTTCGCCTCCAGCTTTGATCCGTTCGCCTTGATCCCTGGTCTTCAGTAGTCTGTCAACGTTTCGTTGAAGGGTAAACCAAAGCTGGGAAATCGATCGGGTATGTTTTTTGAGGGTTTTCAACCCAGCAAAAAATTCTTGACAGCACACTAGTCCTTCTTGCCAAAGCATTTATGAGTCTCAGTCGTCGTCAATTTTTGGTTTTGAGTGGCTTGATCGGTGGAGTTGGTGTTGCGACCTTAGCGCACAAGGCTTTAACAAGTGGTGCGGCCAGTCGTTCTCCCTTGTTGTCGGCAACAACCGCGCCCTCGCCGACGACCATACCAGCCGAGCAGACCATCGCCACTGCCAAAACTGCGATCGCGCCGAAAGGGTTGTTTGCCCCAGTCCGCGGAGATGTACGGATTGTGGTCATCAGTGACTTGAACAGTGCATACGGCTCCACAACCTATGAAGCGGAAGTACACAAAGCGATCGCCCTTATTCCTGGCTGGGAACCCGATGTGGTGCTGAGTGGTGGCGATATGGTTGCGGGTCAATCGCCCTCCCTTAACCCAGCAGAAATTCAGGCAATGTGGGATGGGTTTGACCGACACGTCGGCGCACCACTCCGTAAAACGGGTCTCCCCTTTGGCTTTACGATCGGCAATCACGATGCTTCAGGGGCGCTGTCGATCGGTGGCAGGTTTTTGTTTAGCCGCGAGCGAGAGGAGGCGGCGGCTTACTGGAATGCGCCTGCCCATAACCCCAATCTCCAGTTTGTCGATCGCACCGGGTTTCCGTTCTACTACACCTTTCAGCACAAAGATATTTTCTATCTCGTCTGGGATGCGTCGACCTCACGTATGCCGCCCGAACAAATAGCCTGGGCAGAAAAAAGTTTGGCGAGTGCCACCGCGCAGTCTGCCAAAATGCGGATGGCGATCGGTCATTTGCCGCTCTACGCCGTAGCGGTGGGACGGGATGAACTCGGCGAAATTCTTGCCCCTGCCGACAAACTGCGGGCATTGCTTGAGAAATATCGCGTGCATACCTATATCAGCGGGCACGATCATGCCTACTATCCGGCTCATAGCGGCACGCTCGAATTGCTGCACACCAGCGCCTTAGGCTCTGGTCCACGTCCGCTGCTGAATAGCAACCTTCAACCCTTCAAAACGCTGACGGTCATTGATGTTGATTTGGCTGCGGATGCCACTCGCTACACGACTTACAACATGACCACTATGCAGGTTGTGGATCACAAAACCCTGCCCCGCTTGATTGTCGGCCCGACGGGCAGAGCCTTACGGCTAGACGTAAACGAAAGTGATTTGACAACCGCCGAGCGATCGCTCACCTTTACACCCAGCTAACGTAGAGGCAATGAAGCGATTCAACTAATAGGAAGTCACTAAAACTTCAGTGATCTTGCCGCGTTTTTCAGCGTTGGAATTGATGGCTCTGGAAGCAACGATCGTATGCGTTGGAAAATCTTGATAAAGTTCGCGGATAAACGGACAATCCGAATTGGAAAGCATCACCTTTACGCCACGATTTGCCAGTGTGACAACAGTGTCTCGCAGTCGAATTTGGTCTGCTTCTGTAAACGCATAGCGATTGTAAGACGTGAACTTGCTGGTCGCACTAAGGGGATGATACGGCGGGTCGAGGTAAACAAAATCATGGCTGCTCGTGGAATGATGCAAGACGGCTTCAAAGGAACCTGACTCAATGTGCGTCGATCGCAGCGCGGCTGAAGTGGCATACAGCAGCTCATCATCACAAATGGTTGGCTTTTTGTAGCTGCCGATCGGCACATTAAAAAACCCCTTAGAATTTTCTCGATAAAGACCGTTAAAGCAGGTTTTATTCAAATAAATGAGCCGTGCCGCACGCTCCAGTGGCGAACCACCCACACTGGCACGTACCTGATAGTAATAGTCCGCACAATGGCGATCGCGATGCACTTTTAAGCCAGCAATTAACGCCTCAACCTGGTCTCTAACGCACGTATAAACATTCACCAATTCAGGGTTAATGTCCATCAGGTGCGATCGATCGGGCAACAGGTGAAAAAAAACTGCACCACCCCCCAAAAACGGCTCGTAGTACGTCGAAAACCGTTTGGGAAAATGTGCGCTGTATTGTTGAATGAGTCGCCCTTTGCCACCAGCCCACTTTAAAAACGGGCGGGGATGCAGTCGTGGCGGGAGTCGAGTTTGCATTCAACCATCATAGAGGCGATTTTCAATGTGGAAGCAAGTTTTCAGCTATTAGCAGTCAGCGATTAGCGGTCAGTAGTCAGCGGTCAGTAGTCAGCGGTCAGCAATCAGCAGTCAGCGGTCAGCTATCAAGAGCAACACTTTGAATGCAAAACTCACCCTTTCCCTGCTCCCTTCCACTTTCTCACCCTTTCACCCCTCTACCCTTCACCGTTCCACTCCTTCACCCTTCCACTCCTTCACCCCTTCACCCTTTTACTCCTCTACTCCTTCACCCCTCACCCCTCACCCCTCACCCCTCACCCCTCACCCCTCACCCCTCACCCTACTAAGAATCGCTTGATTCACTTCAGCATGGAGTGCTTTAGCAAAAGTCCAGTAAAATGGAACAGTAGCGCTCCTCCTGACCTGACTTGACGCACGGTTGCGCCATTCTCCTCAAAGCTTATGCAAAACTTCTGGAACACCGTTTCTAAGTACCCGATTTTCCTCACTGGTATCATTCTGGGTGTCTTTCTGAACGCACTGAAGCCCCTCGCGCCGCTGTTGAAGAATCCAGTGACCGCGATCGCCTTGATTGGCACCTTTATTGCAGCCTTTGTCTTTCTTGGTTTTACGCTGCGTGCCATGTTGGGTGTTGGGCTGACTTAAGCATTCTCACGGCTGTAAGGACGACGCAACAGCGGCTCCAAGCAGTACGTACACATTAAAAGGTAGGTTTGTTATGGCTACGAGTCGTCGGATTGAGCGCGTTGCCGAGCTGATTAAGCGCGAAGTCAGCCAGATGTTGCTCTCTGGCATTAAAGACGATCGCGTGGGTGCAGGGATTGTCAGCGTGACGGATGTTCAGGTGGCTGGAGACTTGCAGCACGCCAAAATCTTTGTCAGCATCTATGGCACCAGTGAAGCCAAAGCCGAAACAATGGCAGGGCTGAAATCTGCTACTGGCTTCGTTCGGAGTGAGCTGGGTCAACGCATTCGCCTCCGTCGCACGCCCGAAGTGCTGTTTCTAGAAGACAGTTCCCTGGAGCGTGGCGACAAAGTGCTGTCGTTGCTCAATCGTCTGAGTCAGGAACGAGAACGATCGGAACCATCCGACCAGGTGGACGAGGAGTAATGGTGGAAGGCAAAAGGCTAAAGGCAGAAGGCTAAAGGCTAAAGGCTAAAAGAATTAGCTACGCCAGATGCTATTAGCTCCTTTCACCTCTTCACTCTTCCACCCTTCCACTCCTTCACCTCGCACCCCTCACCTCTTTCTATGCAGCCCCTTCTTCCTAGCATCGAAACGCTTTCGCTGACTGAGCAGGTGGCTCAAATGGTGGTGGTGCGGGCATCAGGCTACCTGTTCGACCATCAGATTCTGTATCCGCGTTGGGAGCCAACCGCAGAAACACTACAGCACTGGATTCGAGACCTGGGGGTTGGCGGAGTGATTTTGCTGGGCGGCAGTGCAGGGGAACTGGCATTACGCACACAGCAGCTTCAAGCCTGGTCAGGCATTCCGTTACTGATGGCTGCGGATGTCGAAGAAGGTGTGGGGCAGCGCTTTTCTGGCGCGACCTGGTTCCCGCCACCGATGGCGTTGGCGGCAGTTGCCCAGCGGTTTCCCGATCGCGCGGATCGCTATGCCGAACAACTGGGAGCGACAACTGCCCAAGAAGCACGGGCGATCGGGCTAAATTGGGTGCTGGCTCCGACGGTCGATGTCAATAACAATTCTGCCAATCCAGTCATCAATGTGCGGGCGTTTGGTGAAACGTCGGCGATCGTGAGCCAACTTACTACCGCGTTTCTGCGAGGAGCGCAACAGCATCCGGTGTTGACGGCTGCCAAGCATTTTCCAGGTCACGGCGATACAGCCGTTGATTCTCATCTTGAGTTACCCGTCCTGAACCATTCCGTTGATCGTCTACATGAAGTAGAAATACCACCGTTCAAAGCGGCGATCGCGGCGGGTGTAGATGCGGTGATGAGCGCTCACCTGCAAATTCCTGCCCTTGACCCAGATTTTCCAGCGACCCTTTCTCACCGCATTTTGACCCAGACATTGAGGCAGTCGATCGGCTTTGACGGCTTGATCGTCACCGATGCACTGGTCATGGGAGCCATTGCGAACCGCTATGGGGCTAACGAAGCTGCTGTGCTGGCAGTGGAAGCCGGGGCAGATGTGCTTTTGATGCCGCTTGATCCCGCAGGTGCGATTCAGGCAGTTTGCGAAGCTGTAGAAACGGGACGCATTCCTGCAGCACGCATTCAGGCTTCGGTGGAACGTCTCTGGCGAGCCAAGCAGAAAGTCTGCGGTGCCGTTACTGAGGGGAATACCTCCCATACCTGGGAAACGCAGTCTCCTACGGGTGTTGAAGCACAAACCGTTGTGTCTTTCTTAGCGCAGCCACAGGCACAGGCAACCGTTGCCAACATTCTGCAAGATTCGATGCAGGTGCATTGTCCGGCTGCTTCCCGGCTCGATCGCCCGCGCTGGTCGAACGATCGCCGTAATCTCATTGTGGTCGATGATGCGTTGACGTGTGAGGCGTTGGGGCAGCAGACTCCAGCGATCGCCCTGCCGCAAGCCCTTGGTTATAAACTGCAAGTGATCGATCGCCATACGCCTGCGATCGCGCTAGACGCTGACACAAAAACCTGGCAGCCCACGTTGCTACAGCTTTTTATTCGCGGCAATCCGTTTCGAGGCAGCGCTGGATTAACTCAAACTGCTACTGACTGGTTTCACTTTCTAGTGGAGTCTGAGCAACTGCTGGCGTTAGTCATTTATGGCAGCCCTTACGTGCTCGATCAGTTTTTGCCGACGTTAGCCCCTGAAATTCCTTACGTGTTTACGTATGGACAAATGCCTCCAGCGCAGGCGATCGCGCTAGAGATCTTGAGTAAATAGAATTGCAGGGTGATGTAAGTTTTAGAGCGATCGACTAAATTAGCCCACTTGAATGATCTACGGATTACCGTTTATCAATTTGAGATTGCCTAAAATAAATTGAGCATTTGTTAGAGAGAATGGTGATTGCACGACACTTTACCCAGATTGAAGATGACGATCGCTGAACAGATTTACGAACTTGTCAAAGCGCTTCCTCAAGAGCAAGCCACCGAGATTCTCACGTTCGCTGAGTTTATTCGTGCGAAACACCGAAATGGCAATGCATCTGTTAACTCAGTTGCTTCAGTGCCCTGGGTAGAACTGGTTGACTCGCTTGCCGGAGCATGGGGAGAAGACTTTCCTGATGTAGAGGACATTCGTACTGAATTGGAGCAGGACATCCCGCGCGAGAGCCTCTAGATGTACATCTTGGATACCAATACCCTGATCTACTATTTCAAAGGTCAAGGACAAGTTGCTCAGAACCTTGCCAACGTTCCCGCACACGAAATAAGCGTTCCAACGATCGTTCTCTTTGAATTGCAAGTTGGCATTGCAAAGTCAACAGCCCCTGCAAAGCGCACCCAGCAACTTCAGCAGCTTTTAAGCCAAGTAAACCTGGTTCCGTTTGATCAGAATGCTGCTCTCGCTGCTGCTATGATTCGAGCCAACTTAGAGCAACAAGGGACTCCAATCGGTCAGATTGATGTCTTGATTGCAGGGACAGCCATGGCACGTCAAGCAACTCTCGTCACTCATAACATCAACGAGTTTTCTAGGGTTGCAGGACTTGCGATCGCGGATTGGTATTGACTGCTTACAAATAGCCCTCAAGCCACTTTGTCATCAAGCGCTAAAAAGCTACAGCTTGACTCTTACGGTACCCCGATCGGTAGGAGTGCATTCTCTGGCAGGTAGCTTCGATACCGTCCACTGTCTGACAAGACCACAACCAGTTGTAGCGACCAATCGGGTTGAATTTGCAAATCTGCCCAGGGAATCGCCAGTTCCAGACACGTATCAAAGCCAATCCGGGCGCGGGTCATGCGTGACTGCCAGCGGTGATCTTCTCCAGCTTCTTGAAACCAGAGTGTTTGAGTGAGCAGGTTGACGCCCAAATGATGATGAAACAGATAGTTTAGGGGCGCTTCATCGGGTAGGTCTACAAAGGGGGCAGGGCTATTGTGCATGGTTTCACTGGGGTAAAACCAGAGCAAATTGAGTTCAGGTGGATAGTCGCTTCCCGGTGCTGCCCCGGCTTTGAAGTCCAATCGCAGGTAGAAGTTCAAGTGGTCTACACCATACCAGAGCCGTTGAATGGCGCTGCTGCGATGCATGGTGCCCCGTGCGCCGCCAATTTCAATGCGACCGGCTTTATCCCAATCTTGTTCATCACCACGCCCATCAATAAACGGATGGATGAAGCTTTGAGGGGCACGATCGCCCCCTTCTATGTGCGACTCGACTGGGCGGCGCACGTTAGCAGGAATGGGTTCATTCAACGCTTGATAGATCGCAGCGAGATGCTCCCGAAAAAGCTGATCGAAAATGGCATCCTGGTTGGACGAATGCCCTTCGCCAAACCACCAGAACCAGTCAGAGCCTTCTGCTGCATAAAGCGCTTCCCACACGGCTGGGTTTGCTTCTTCTGTGGCTTCAGGATGATTTGCTAAAACCTGACGGGCTTCGGTCAGCAAGTCCCAGGCGCGGTTTTTGGCAGGGTCACCAATCCAGGTGGTGAAGTTGCCATCTACCCATGAACCGCTGTGCAACTGAGCTGCGGGAATGGTTTCGGTGGGTGGAAACTGGTCGAGAAATTCGGAAACGGTGACAAGCTGAATGTCGGTCGAATGGCTGAGGGTTTCGTAGAGCGATCGCAAGAAAGGAATGCCGTCTTGTGGGTAATACTCCCAGCAGTTCTCGCCATCCAGGGCGATCGTCACGAGCCGCGGTGCTTCGAGTGCTGTACTACCGCTGGGCTGCTGGGCTTTGAGCGATCGCCCGATTGCCTCCAGATGCCCCACCAAGTCGCTGGCTGCCTGCTTGGGTTCCATCGCGCTGTAGGTGAAGCCGATCAGGTCAGACAGGCGATGATCCCGAAAGACGATCGCGAGATCGCCCTCCGTCGTCTCCAGCCGATAGGGACGATACAGCAAATCGGGTTCAGACACATTGCCTGACCCATCACGGTGGAAGAAGTGCTTGATGCTCCAGCCCAGCACCGCTTCATCCGAACAGATCCATTGAAAGCCTTCTTTAGCGATCGGGGCTAAAACCGCCGGACTCACCGATTGTTCGGAGGGCCACAAGCCACGGGGCGATCGACCAAACCGCTCCTCGTACATAGTCCAGGCTTTCTTCAGGTGACGGGGCAGATCGTCTGCCCACTGAAAGCGCTGCGTGGGCAACGTCATGTTGGGGACTGCCACCCGTCCCGCATCGGTATCTGCCAGCAGGGGCAAAATGGGATGGGTGTAAGGCGATGTGATTACTTCTAGCTGCCCAGCATCCTGCATTTTGCGGTGTTGGGGCACAATGCGGCTGAGGATCTCGCGCTGTTTGGAGTAAATGCGCTGGCGATCGCCTAACGTAAAGCCCTTGCCCTGCTCTAACCACTGCGCAATCTCTGGGTCATCCCAAAAAAGCGGGTCAATCCAGGCAAGGTTATGCCACGCCAGCAAGTCACTAAAGTCTTGTAAATGCCAGTTTTCTAAGCACCAATCGCGTCCCTTATCCTGCCGCTGGTAGTAAAGCTCGGCATAACGGGGATGGGGATCAATTAACGTATGGTGGTTACCGTCAAAAAAATGCTCCACCACAAAGGCTTTTTGCTCTGGCTTTAGTTGCTCTGTAGGCAGCAGTGCGGCAGTTAGATAGGGATCAAACGCCGTCCCTGCTACGTAATCCTCAATTTGCAGCAGCAGTGAAGGAACCAGATTCACCGTCTGATGCAGCTTGGGGTATGCCTCCAGCAGCAGCACTAGATCGAGGTAGTCTTTTGTGCCATGCAGTCGCACCCAGGGCAAGCGATACTGTCCAGCCAAAAGTGTTTGATGCTCGACCCGACTTTTGTAGAGCGGCTGGTGCTGATGCCAGATAAATGCAACGTAGAGGGGATGGGGCATAGGTGGAAGGGATAAAAGATGAAGGTGGAGGGATGAAGGAGCAGGAGCAACTCAGCCCTTAGCCCAACGCAAAGCGGAAGCAAGCGACATCCCTCAGCCCTTCTCAGTAGGTAGCCACAATTAATTGTAAAAGAGGGGTTTGGGGGCTTTGCCCCCAGGCAGGGAGTTCTACCCGCTCCACCCCCGAAGTCATCTTCAGTTTAATGACGCCCAGTTACTTAGAACACTTGTTCAACTTCGGCGATTTCAGGAATAAATTCGCGCAAACGACGCTCGATGCCCATTCTCAAGGTCATAGCAGAACTGGGGCAGGAGCCGCACGCACCTTGCAGCCGCAGTTTGACGATCGGTCCGTCGATTTCGACCAGTTCAACGTTGCCACCATCTGCCATCAGGTAGGGGCGCATTTCATCCAGTACGGTTTCAACGTTGACTGGAGTCAATTCTAATGTTTCAGCCATGATTCACCTATGACGTGTTGGTTGTGGTTTGATCTCGATCGTAGCGGAAATGGGTGAGGGGCTACCGTGTATACACAAATCGCCTCAACTATGGAAAATCCGATGAGATCCCCCTGAATCCCCCTTAAAAAGGGGACTGCCGATCCGGTGCCCTCCTTTTTAAGGAGGGTTAGGGAGGATCAAGCCCAGCCTTGTCTAAATCAGATCACTTGTGTATACACGGTAGGGTAAGGGGAGTGTGAGGCGTAAGCAACAGCAGCAACTCAGAGTGCCATCCCTCAGCCCTTATCCCTCATCCCTCCCCCTTCATCCCTTACACTGCAACGGGTGCCAGCAGTTTGATGTTGGAGAAGCCATAGTCTGTCACAACGGTTTCCCCTTGTTTGTCTTCTGTGATGACACGGCGCGTGATGATGTAATAGCCACCAATTTTTTCGTAGGTGTCTTCAGATTGGCTGGAGCCTTTCAGTTCATCCGTTTTGGCATCACGGTAGACCGAATCGTAGCATTCTGCCAGGTAGCCTTCGCCAGTGTCGATCGTGCTGAAGGTGTTAATGGTAACGACAACACCATGAATGTGGCGATGCACGAGCGAAACAACGTTGTCGCGCACTTTGTAACCATCGCCCATTGCCTTGCCGCTGACGGCGATCGCAACGGCTCCTGTTTCGTCAGTTTCGCCCAGTTCAAAGATATTTTTGCCGTGAGTTTCTTCAAACGGCTTGCGGACGCGATGAACGGCGATTTCCCAGACTTGACCTTTGATTAAATCTTGGGCTGGCTCATCCGAGACATCGGTGATGTCATAGGTGAGATCGTGGTTGATGCGGGCTTTGCCAGTGTAAAGCCGATCGCCTTGCTTGACCGTGATGTCGGTGCTGTAGCCGGGGAAGTTGGAGTCCCAGGTGTAGCGGTTTTCGTAAGCAGCCCGGAATAATTCACGAGCGGACAGTGGCTCTGTCATGCAATTCTCCTTGCGTCATCGTCCAATCTCTAGTGTAGAGAGTTTTGGTAGGTATGTTGCGACAACTGTGGGGAGTGAGGAGTGGGGAGGGAGGAAAGTTTTGAGTTTTGAGTTTTGAGTTTTGAGTTTTGAGTTTTAATACCAATTGAAAGCATGAGAGTGGCAGATCCTTGTACGAAGCCAAGTTCCCTCACTCCCTCTTGGCAGAAGGAATGCCGAAGACGAGAGGCTTTGCGTTCATGGCGCTCAGTTAATTGCGATCGCTAACTTCTTATCCCCTCACCCTTCCACCTCGCTTTCAGCAATCAGCAATCAGCGATCAGCAATCAGTTGTCAAAACCAACCCTAAACTCTCTAGCAAAGCAACACAAAATACGACTCAGAACTTCACCCTTTCACCCCTTCACCCCTTCACCCTTTCACTCCTTCACCCCATGCCTTTTATCTACCAACGAACAGTACGGTTTAGCGATACGGATGCGGCAGGGGTGGTCTACTTTGCGAATGTGTTGACGCTTTGCCATGAGGCGTATGAGGCATCGTTGGCAGCAACGGGGATTGATCTAAGGGCTTTTTTTAGCGGGATTGAAGTGGCATTGCCGATCGCCCATGCCAATGTGGATTTTTTTCGTCCCATGTTCTGTGGCGATCGTCTGGTAGTTCACTTAGCTCCAAAACAGCTACAAGAGAGCGAATTTGAAATTGCCTATGCTGTGTTTTTGGAGGGTAAGTTGGAGCGATCGCTGAGCCATGCCCAGACACGCCATGTTTGCATTGATCCCGGCACGCGCAAACGTCGATCGCTGCCTGCTGAGGTCAATCAGTGGTTGCAGCAGTGGGCAGACGACTGTGAAGAAAAATTGAGGGATCGTCCTAAAAGCTAGCGGAGAAAGCTTGAACCCTCACATTTTGGTCAGGGCGTAACGTTCTGTTGTAAAGCTGACTGGTGTGGATGTAATCGGTGCATGACTCAGTTATTCTCTAGCTCAGATATACCCTTTACAGGCGGCTTAAGCGCTTGCTTAATCTGCCCGATCGCCCGTGTTGCCACTTCTTCTGGCGTTTCAGCTGCATTGTAGCGAATCTGTACATCGGCTTGGGCATAGAGCGACTGCCGTTGTTCTAAGAGTGACTGGAGTTCAATCGATGGATCAGCCGTTTGTAGCAAAGGGCGAGTTGTATCCGTCTTGAGTCGCCTCTGGAGCTGCTCAACTGGCACATCTAACCAGACAACAATGCCATGACGGAGACAACCCCAGTTTTCGCGTTTGAGCACAATGCCGCCACCCGTCGCAACCACCAATTTTGTATAGGCGCATAGCTCGGCTAAAACCTGGTTTTCAAGCTGGCGAAACGTAGCTTCGCCAGCTTGAGCAAACAGTTTGCTAATTGATAGACCTGCTATCTGTTCGACAAGGGCATCAGTATCCATAAAGCGATAGCCTAATTGCGCGGCTAGAAGCTTCCCGATCGTCGTTTTACCTGCCCCCATCATGCCAATGAGGTAAACATTGCTGCCTTTAAGAAAATCGTTCACACGTCGATGCCTATACCATCCTGCTTTTGTCAGAATAGCGCGATCGTGTAACCCGCGCAGTCTCTCATGCTTGCCTGGAGTGTAGAAGCAAATGAGCTAGCTCTTGAAACCCGTCACCTTCTACGGCTTGTGTCACGTACGCAGGCAAATGCAGCAGTCGATTGCGATAGTCCAGAACGTTTGCAACCCCAACCGAAAGCGGAAAGCGACTGGCATCAAACAGGCTCTCATCATTAGGGCTGTCGCCAATGGTCAAAATATTTTCGGCGGTGTAATGAGGAAAATGTTTCTGCAAGACGGCTTGCAGCCCGGTTGCCTTGTCCTGCGATCGCAGCTTGAGGTGGCATTGAATGGTGCTATAGGTGAAGCCCCAGCCCCACCTTCGGCAATAGCGATCGATGTCTTCTAGCTCGTTTGACGAAAGCCCCTGTATATCAAACGTCCAGTCTGTGAGACGAAAGCAGTTGTCTTCAGACTCTGTTAGCGCTGGAAACCTGGCTTGCAGGCGTTGAAACACATTAGCTAGCTGCTGTCGATGCAGTGCCAGATTGTCAAGGGGCACCAGTAAAGTTTGTGCCAGCGCGTCTGGAGGGGATGCTTCAGCATAGAGTAAGCCGCCATTCTCAGCGATCGCACCACACACAGGCAGATAATGCGCCAAGCCACTCACCCATCCCGCCGATCGCCCCGTTACAATCAGCACCTGAATGCCTGCCGCAGCTAACTGCTCAAACGCCTGTAGCAGCGCAGGCGTAAAGCGTCCTGCTGTTGTCACTGTCCCATCCATATCCGTTGCCACCAGCCGTACAGACTTGAAAGCGCTTGTAGAAACCTGTGAGAGAGGGAGGAGAGGCATGGGGTGAGGGGTGAGGGGTGAGGGGTGGAGGAGTGAAGGCGTGAAGGCGTGAAGGGGTGGAAGGGTGAAGGGGTGGAGGGGTGAAGGGGTGGAAGAGTGAAGGGTGAGGGGGTGGAGGGGTGGAAGAGTGAAGAGGTGAAAGGAGCTAATAGCATCTGGCGTAGCTAATTCTTTTAGCCTTTAGCCTTCAGCCTTCAGCCTTCTGCCCTCTCCCTTCTTCCCCAAAAACTAACAACTATCAGTACTCTAGACCTTAGTACCCTATGCTCTTTGCCCTATGGGACAACTCACTCCTGAACAGCGTCGTGTTTTGTATGTGCAAGAAGCTACGCGATCGGGTGTTCACAAAGCGATCCTTGCAGCACTCCATCAAGTACAAGCCAAACCAACCCTTGCGGACGGTGAGACGGGTTTAGGAATTGCTCCCGCCCATCAGATCGAGTTGGCACAAGTTGATACCTTTGTCGCACAGGTACAGTACGCTGCCAATACCATTCGCAGTCTGACCAATCGCTTGACGCTACACGGCTGGAACAGTGAAGCGCTGTGGGACGCAGAACAAGGGCGTTATACGGATAAATTTGTGCAGACGATCGCAGCGGGCTACAGCGCACCTGCCACCGACTCCAGGGCAGCTCTGTTAGAAGCAAGTGACCCAGCCGCTCTCTTGGCAGCATACTTGAGCGATCTGTCTATAGACGCTCAAACGGTTCAACTGCCATTAACGTTTGCATTTCTCGACACGGCTCTACTTGCCTTTCTGAAACCATTGCCCCACTGTTATTTCAGCTTGCCGCATCAACGTCATGCCTTGCTAGAAGCCGTGCGCCTGTGGTGTCAGGTGGATACTCACGCAGCCGCGATCGCCTCACTCAATCTGGAGCTAGCAAACACAGTCGAGAGACCAATGACCACGATCGCGGCTGAAGACAGCCTGGATCCGGCATTGTTGCACTTCGTGCCGCTGATGACCGCTCACTATGCAGGCTACCCCCAGCAGCGAGAAGCCTTGCTGCGCCTGACCCAACTTTGGCAACAGTTAGAATCGCGAGAAGTGGCAATCATTGCACTGGCTCACCAAAGTTCCCCTGCACTCAACGTCAGCAGTATAGATGCAGCCCTAATTGCGATCGTCCAGCGACTACCCCAAAGCTACGATCGCAGCGGTGAGCAGCGGCATGCCCTGGTCGAAGCCTTTCGCCTCTGGCAACAAATTGATAGCCGTAGCGATGCCCTGATTGCCTTGGGCGTAGATCCTGCTATCTTCACTGGCACTACACCCAATCAGACCGCAATCACGAACGCGGCTGTTCAGCTGGATCAGGCACTACTCAATTTTATTTATCGCCTGCCTGCCACCTATGAAGGTACGGCTGTGCAACGCGATGCCTTGCTGCATTTGACCCAACTTTGGCGATCGCTCACCACGCCAGAGCAAGCCGTTCAGTCTCTCTTGCATGACTTAACGCAAATGGCAGTTGCACAGCGCGATACTCCCGAAGCTCCACCAGTGCCCTTGCCACTGCTGCCTTCAACAATGCCCGATCGCTGGACGCACGCGACCCTTCAGCTTGATGTCGCCATTATTCCCAACGGCAGTTTTACCTGGGCAGACGCAACCAGCGGTGGCACACAAATGCCGACCAATCAAACGACTGTCGATGCGATCGTTCGTCTTGCCGATCGCATACAGCAAGTGCGCGATCGCCTCAGTCGCCCCTTGCACATCACAACCTGGTATCTTGCTGCCCCTATCAGCAACACCGATCCTCTGTCCAGGCAACACCAGCTTGGCGACACACTAACCTTCTACTGCCAGGGGCTAACGGGAAATCAGCTCTACTGGTTTCTCGATCCCTGGTGGACGGGAGGCTTGGGCTATCACACCGCGGTCCCCTACCTCTGCTCTGTCAATGCAGGGAGCGATCGAACACGCTGGCGACGCTAAGTTCCATTCTCTAAGATCGATCGGACAGTAGAGCTGCTGATTGACTGACAAAACTCTTGAAACCTCGATTCTTGCGTAGGTTGGGTTAGCGATAGCGTAACCCAACAAAAACCAGGCTGTTGTTGGGTTTCACGCTGTTCAACCCAACCTACGGAAAAGATTTGTCAGTCAACCAGGTAGAGCTGTCTAGAGTCCGTCGTGAGAAACTAACTAGCAGCAGTATTTGTGACAACCTTTCTCCGCAGCAATAGCCCAAACGTGGTGTTTATATACTTGCCTCACCACAATTTGCCCTCACCCTTTTCTCTAACGCCGCAAGGCTTTAAGCCCTCTCCAGAGCAGAAGAGGGACATCGATCGGTTCCCCTTCGCTTAAGGGCTAAGAGGTGAGGGGATAAGGGTCAGTCATTTGGTGTTCTAAGTCTATAAATGCCCAAACTTTTATCAGTATTTTTGCAAAATTAGACTAGGCTGGTGATGTGCAAAGCGTTATTCAGGGAACCCTACCAATAGAATCCAAGACATCAATCCCTCACTCCCATGTCAACCCCCATGCTCTTTGTAGAACCCTGGTTGGCTCAGACACCTAGCAAAGCTGCAAAGCCAAAACCTACTATTCCTGCAGTACCTGCTAATGCTCCGGACGCTAGCTCCAATCAGCTATGGATGGGGGCATCGGGTGGGCTACTGCTGCTGCTAATCGTTTTAGGCGTAATGTCTAAGCTTGCAACAGACAAGCTCGCCAAGCAAGTCAAGTTTGAAACCGTTAAGAATCGGGAACTTCAGAAAAAGCTGAAGTTTGCAGTCGAAATGATCGGCAAAATGGAGAAGAACCCTGACCTTATCCATTCGCGTGAGTTTAACCTTGACTATCTCAGAATGCGGATGGACGAAGAAGTCTTCCACTTTGCCATCCTTAATCAAATTAAAATGAAGGTGAAAGACAAGATTTCGATCGCCCTCCGCCCCGGTCAAGGAAATCAGGGTGAAATTGGCATTGCTAGCACCGGACGGCAAATTGACGAAATCTTTGATGTTGAATACGAACCAGGCGATTTACCCAAAGGCACCAAGCGCGTGCTCTTCCGCGTTGAAATCAAAATTCTTAAACTGCCGACCCAGCCGACATCAGTGACGATCGGACAGATCATCGACTGCATGGAAACCTTCCTTAACCCTGCCAGTGAAAATGATAGCTGGCAGCCCACGATTCAAGGGCGCATTGCCAATATGCGCTGGGATCAAAAAGCAAAACCTACACCGTTGCTGGTACTGGAACAAACCCAGGAAGGCTCTAATGTCACCTTCAAAACCACTCGCATAGCACACAGCTAAAAGTGTTGTAGCTATTAGTGCTTCACACGAACCCAGCCAGGTGAATTTCTACAAGTTTAGCGATCGTGCTTCAACAGTACGCAACAGGCATTGGCTCAGTTGCTTCGGCAAAGTCACCCGCCACATCGGAAGGCTATGGCTAGATTTGCTACCGCTTTGCCGTTGAAGTTTTCAATAGGTAGCCTCAAAAGTTACTTGGCATCCTGGTTGACTGACAAAGCTTGCAAAGATCACGCTTTCCCGCCCTGCACTGGAAGTGCGGGCTCATAGCAGGAAGTCCTCTTCAGAGGACTGTAAGAGACTTTCAACCCGTTTCAACGGGTTTCACCTGTTAGCCCGGCTTTTAAGCACGGGCGGGTGAGCAACGAAGCGATCAGCCTTCTAGAACTTTTGTCAGTCAATCAGCTTGGCATCTCAGTAACTCTCAAAGCTACAATCGCTTTCTATCAGGCTTTATAGCCGTAGCCATACTGGTGAGGACGGGGTGCAGGGGTTCCACCCCTAGCTGAGGGCGAAGCCCCCACACCCCCTTTGATCCCCATGTCCTAAGCTCAGTGGCAATAGCTATAGCTACATTCCACTGGTTTTAGCAAATGCTACTGGTTTGCAAGGTAGAGCAGCGTTCGTTTAGCCCGTCACCATAGCAACAACGATCGTGCTGCCTCACTGACCGGCAACTGTGGCTAGAGCGATCGGAGACCATTTAAAGGGTAAGAGAGAAAGGCGATCGCATAGCCAAGTATGCCAAAAAGCTGAGAATTAGGGTGTGCAACAGCGAGCTAGTACGAAATCGCCTATCATGCTGTTTGTGTCGCAAGAGTCTACCTCATCATCGTTAGCCAAAAAATTTTGCACTATTGGAGATCATGGGTGTGAAGACATTTTCTGAAGCGGTTGCTGTTGGTACAAGCACTGCAGAGGCATGGGAGATCTTCGACAACCTTGACACGGTTGATGTCAACTTTATGGTTGGCTCGTGGAAAGGTGCAAGCTTTCCTACAAATCACCCACTTGACGGCGTACTTGAGGCTTACCACTGGCACGGCAAACGGTTCGATGATGCTGAACATGTCCACCCGCTAGTATTCAAAACGATAGGTGGTGGCACAACGAGTATCAACCCGCTCTGGATGCTGCCAGTAGTTGGTTGGCTCGATCGTCTGCCAATGCCAAAAGCAAAGGCGGTAGGGCGCATTTTTCAAATGTCTCTTGCGTTGTTTGCCACGAGTCGATCGAGTGCACGGCTTCGCTTGACTCACTATCGTGGTAGGGAAAGTGCAACGATGATCTACGATGCGCTACCCATTAACGACATTTTCCGCAAAGTTAATGAAACTACGGTGTTTAGCGTGATGGACTTAAAGGGGATGGAACAACCATTCTTCTTTATGTTGCAGCGTGAATAGGCTGGCGATCGTTCGTGATATTTACGAGGATCGGGCGAACCGCTGACGAATGACTCATGTCGTTCTTAACTGTGTTGCGCTCTTGCTCTTTGTCGGTCAAGGAATCACAGGCACACGCGACCTCCTGGAAATTCCGCCAAGCTGGCAAAAAAGCACGCTTTATCAATGCAATTTTGATAAAGCGTCACCGACATACAAGACCTGCCCACCCCTTGCACCGCCAAAGTAATCACCCTGTTACGCCAAAAGCAACAGGGCAACAGTCAAGCAACGACAGCGTCTTGGGCCGTTAGAACGAGATGCGCGGGATGATGATAATGCTGGGACGGCTGTAGCGATAGCGCTTATAGTCACGACGATCGCGCCTGTAATCGCGACGATCGCGCAGGTAACGTTCCCGCTCCCAATCACGACGATCCCAACTGCGGCGATCGCGTCTAAGGACGGAACGATTACGGTCGTAGCCATCAAGCGTATACACGCGCTGAATGACACGACGGTTGTAGCCGCTATTACGGGAGTAGCCACGCTCATACCGTTCGCCAGCCAGTACTCCTGTCGGTGCCGAGATAGCGATCGCGCAGATTAAAGCTACAGCAGTACGAAACATCTGACGTGACTCCTAATTGTTGTTGATTACGTTCCTGTCAGGTAGTCACCCTACTGATCAGTATAAATAACTAGGACAGAATGCGCTGCTTCGTAACGCGAGATGAACTGTAGGCTGGTGTTCAAACGAGCCAAACCAACGATCGTTTGACTGCTGTCCCTGCTACCATCCAGCGTGCCAAATCGTAAAGATTTATAGTCAACATCGGAGATCGACCCATCCTTGCGAGTAGGAATGGTTGTGGTAACAAATTGTTTGTTATCCGCGATCGTTCATAGAGTAGGGAAGTGGGGAGAATGGTGATGAGAAGTGGCAGTGGCATTAAGCCCTGGTTTGTTTTGCTGGCTCTATGCGTTGCCCTTACCATCAAGGGTTGCAGTTTTGCCAACATCACCCCTACCGCAAACCCGCAACCATCGGTCGCTGCGTTACCAGCGCCCAAATTGCCAGACTGGATTGAGCAGATTAGCCCGATCGGCGACGCTGCGACGACCGCACAGATCCGCATTCGGTTCAAAGAACCCATCATTCCACTGGAAAACCTGGAGAACGGGTCGCAAGATCTGCTGAAGAAATTTGAGGTTGTGCCACCACTACCGGGAACGTTTCGGTTTCTCACCCCTCGCATGGTTGGCTTTCAGGGCGATCAAGCCATACCAAAAGCGACTCGCGTGCAAGTCACGCTTAAAGCGGGATTGGCAGATCTAAAAAATCATCGGCTGGATCAAGATCTTGCCTGGACATTCAACACCGAAGCCATTAAATTGTCCAATTTGCCCGGAATGTCTGCCCCCGGAGAGTCACCAGAGGCAGCAACGCCGCTGGATCTCAAGCCTGTCCTTAAGTTCACCTCCAACGTCGAGCTAGACCTGGCATCGCTGAAAGAGCGCGTCAAGTTGGTTCCAGCTAGCGAACCAGCCGCAAACAAGGGCGTAGCGCTGAATGCGGCGTTGGAGAAGAGTGAAGAGCCAGTAAAGGAGCAGTACCCCGAAACGCCAGAAGCAAAGTTTGATCCCTCCGCCCGCGACTGGATTTATACGCTGGAACCCCAGCAAGCACTTGCCAAAGCCACTCGTTATCGTCTGGAAATTACACCAGGCTTAGCGGCAGCAAAAGGCAATCTGTCTAGCGAGAGTGCGTTTGCCAGCCAGGTGGAAACCTACGCACCGCTGGCATTTCAAAAACTAAACTACTACGGACAGCCCGATGCAGGCGGGATCACGGGACGCTTTGTTAACGGCGGTGGTCAGTTAGAGTTCAACAACGAACTGGACGCAGAAGCCACGATCGCCAACATTTCCGTTGAGCCAGCTCCGAAAAAAGATGTGCCCCTGGTGCGGGTTTACGAGGGCGATCGTCTGGTCAACCTGAATCCCTGGGCACTGGAGCCAACGACCAAATACACCATCAAGCTCGGTGCTGACCTGAAGGACAAATTTGGGCAGACCCTCGGCAAGCCAGTGACGCTAGATTACACAACGGGCGATGTGGCGACTGACCTGTGGGCACCATCGGGTCTCAATATATTCCCGACGGGCAAGAAGCTGCAACTGAACCTCTCAACGGTTAACCTTCCCAGCTACAAAGCCGCCTTTGCGATCGTCCAGCCGACGGATCTGGTCTATACCGACTCTGCCTACCCTAACGAAAACGGTAGCAGCCTGTTGCCCAACCCCTCCGCCTGGAAAAGCACGTCTGTGAAAGGGCAAAAGAATCAGGCGATCGACATCACCGTACCGCTGCAAAAACAGTTAAGCGGCGACACGGGGATGCTGGCATATGGCTTTCAGGCACGCACAAACCAATACCAGGACGGCAAGCAGAAGCAATGGCGCGAACCAACGACCTATGGCTTGGTGCAGTTGACCAATCTAGGCGTGTTTGCTCAATGGTTCCCTGAATCGGGCATGGTACGGGTCAGCCATCTCTCGGACGGGTCGGCTGTTGCCAATGCTGCTGTGCAAGTTTATCAGTCCAAACTGGAGGCGAAAGAGCAGCCTGCTCCAAGCGCCTGTGCCACGGGCAAGACCGATAAGACCGGAACCTTGTTGCTCGATCGCTCAGCCTTGCAAACCTGTATGGGTGGAGCCGGACGCTTTGCCAATGCACCCAACCTGCTAGTTGTGGCGCAAGAAGGCAAGGACTGGGCGTTTACCCGCACGACGGAATACAGCGGTGCCTACGGGTATGGTATTGATGCTGGCTGGCAGGGCAGCACCCCTGAGTCGCGGGGCGTGGTTTTCTCCGATCGCAATCTCTATCAACCGGGTGAAACTGCCTGGTTTACTGGAGCCGCCTACTACCTGCAAAACGGCACCCTCAAACAAGACAAAAACACCCGCTACACCCTTACATTGCGCGATTCTAACGGACAGGAAAGCAGCCTGGGCACTCAGACGACCAATGAATTTGGCACCTTTTCTAAGGAGTGGACAGTCGCCAAAAACCAGCCCCTTGGCAATTACGTGATGTTTGCCAAGAACGATCGTGGCGTTGAAATTACGGGCGAATTCCGCGTGGCTGAATTTAAGCCACCCAACTTTAAGGTGGCGTTGACGTTGGAAGGTAGTAAACCTGTTGAGCCATCTAACGCAACGCCAAACTCACAAGCCGACACTCAATTTGATGCGATCGCCACCGTTGGTCAAACTATCACTGCCAAAACCCAGAGCAACTACCTCTTTGGCTCACCGGTAGAAGGTGGCAAAGTCGAGTACTACGTCACCCGCAAGCAAGCAGAGTTCGTACCCAGAGGCTGGGATGGCTTTGCCTTTGGGCGACAGTGGTTCTGGCCCGAAGAAGCGCCCACCGTCACCAGCGACGTGCTGCAAACGGATCAAGTGTTGAGCAAAAACGGGGACAGCAGTCAGACCGTCACGGTTGACAAAGAGTTGCCCTATCCGATGGCGTATCGCGTGGATGCCCAGGTGTCGGATGTGTCAAACCTCTCGGTTGCCGACTCTAAGACCTTTCTGGCATTACCAACCGACAAGTTCATTGGGCTGCAAAGCGATTTTGTCGCCACAGCCGGACAGGATTTTCCGGTCAAAGTCATCGTCACCGACCCTACAGGCACTCCAGTCTTGAACCAAAAAGTGCATCTGGAACTCCAGCAGATGAACTACAGCCGCGTGTCAAAACTGGTAGAAGGCAGCCGCACTCAGCAAGATCAGGTCGAGTACAAAACCGTCGCCACTGCAGATATCCAGTCTGATGTCAGCCCACAAAGTGCAACTCTCAAGCCTACTACTGCTGGCTCCTATCGCCTTCAAGCAACGTTTGCAGGCAGCAACGCGGTCAGCGCTACCGAAGTACAGCTTTGGGCAACGGGGGGTGATGCCGCTGCATGGGGCAGTCGTTACCGCAACAATCGACTGGAAATCAAGCTCGACAAAAAGCAGTATCAAGTCGGCGAAACGGCGACAGCGCTGATCCAGTCGCCCTATGCCGATGGTGAACTTTATTTTGCCGTCGTGCGCCACAACACCCTTTACAAAACGCTGACGAAAGTGCAGGGTGGTGCGCCCAAAGTGCAGTTTCAGGTGACACCCGAAATGCTCCCAAATGCAGCGATCGAGGCTGTGCTGGTGCGTCAGGGCAAACCGCTGGAACAGTTGGAACCTGGCAGCCTGGATCAACTCGTTCGCATTGGCTTCGCGCCCTTTGAAACGAGCCTTGCCCCTCAGTATTTGAAGGTGGAAACCACTGTTACACCGTCCTTGCAGCCAGGAGACGAACAAACCGTACAGTTGCGAGTCTCTGCCCAGGATCAACCTGCCAAGGGACAGGTCACGCTGATGGTCGTGAATGAAGCCGTCCTGCAACTCACGGGCTACCGTCTGCCCGATCTGGTGAAGACCGTTTATGCAGAACAACCCGTCTCAGTTCGCTTGAGCGACAATCGACCCGATGTAGTGCTGCAACCACAGGCATCGCCCTTACAAAAAGGCTGGGGCTATGGCGGTGGGTTGTCGTCGGGCGCTGGCAATACGCGAGTTCGCACCGATTTCAAAGCGCTGGCATACTACAACGGCTCGGTGAAAACAGACGCGATCGGCAACGCTACCGTCAAATTTAAGCTGCCAGATGACCTGACCACCTGGCGCGTGATGGCAGTTGCGACCGATGAGAATATGCATTTTGGCAACGGCGATGCCACCTTTGTGACAACTAAACCGCTGCTGGCAAATCCCTTGCTGCCCCAGTTTGCTCGACCGGGCGATCGCTTTCAGGCAGGCGTTTCGGTCACCAACAACACAGGACAAAACGGTAACCTGTCCGTGAACGGCACTGTTACCGAGCCGCTCAAGCTGGATAACTCCTCTGGACAACAGCAAACGCAGGTGGAATCTGGCACGAAGGCATATCGGTTTCCAGTGGTCGTGCAGTCAGCAGGCGCAGCAACGGTGAAATTCACCACTCAGCTTGGCAATGCAACTGATGCCTTTGCACTGCCGCTAGGCGTGAAGCCGCTAGACGTGACCGAACAAGTAGTGACAGCAGGCACCACGACTGATCGCGCGACCATTCCCCTGAACGTAGACAAAAACGTAGCGCCGGATGCCGGGGGACTGGACATTTCCCTTGCCAGCAGTTTGATTCCCACCCTGGCTGCTCCCGCAAGGCAAGTGTTGGATGAAACGGATCTGCCGTTCCTGGAACCTGCTGCCAGTCAGCTCGCGATCGCCGCCAACCTGCAAACCCTCAGCCAAACCTACGGGCAAACCTTTGCCAGCTTTAACCCCACCCAGCAGGCAACCCAGGCGATCGAGCGTCTGCAAACCCTCCAAAAACCCGATGGCGGTTTCGCTGCCTACCCCGGACAGGAGCAATCTGATCCCTTTATCACTCCCTACGCCGCTCAGGCGATCGCCCTCGCCGATCGCACCTTTGATAACGCCGAACTCAAAACTCAAAACTCAAAACTCAAAACTCCCTTAATCGCCTATCTCAAAAAACTCCTCGCCGACCCCGGACAGTACGATTACTGCAAACAAGCGCTGTGCAAAAATCAGGTTCGCCTGGAAACGTTGATTGCCCTTGCAGACCTGGGCGATCGACGCAACGACTTCCTTGCAGACCTTTACAGCCAGCGAAGTCAGCTTGACCCTGTGAGCCAGATCAAGCTAGCGCGGTATCTGTCTCAGTTCCCCGACTGGCAGCAGGAAGCCACCACAATGGTGAATCAGCTTCAGGAAACGATCTACCAAACCGGGCGCAATGCCACTGTGAACCTGCCGCCTAACTGGCGCTGGCTCAACTCTCCGACCACGGCTCAGGCTCAGGCATTACGGCTCTTTGTTGCTCAAAAAGCCAAAGCTGAAGATACCGATCGGCTGTTGAAAGGTCTGCTCTCCCAGCGACGTAACGGCACCTGGCAAAGCACCCACGACAACGCTGAAGCGCTCACGGCTCTAGTGGCATATAGCCAACTCCAACCAACACCACCCACGTTTGAAGCCACTGCTGCACTAGCAGGTAAACCGATCGCCACTGCTAAATTTGCAGGCTACCGCACTCCCAGCACGACCGAAACAGTTGCAATGGCTGCCTTACCGCGCGATCGCAATGACCTGATCCTCACAAAAACGGGGCAGGGCACTCTGCACTACCTGGTTGCCTACCGCTATCGGCTACAGGGCAACCAACCCGGCAAACTCAACGGGCTAAGAATCACCCGCACCATTCGTCCTGCCAACGAAGAGAAAGTGCTGTACAAAACCGGACTCTATGCGCCCGAACCACTGACTGTTCCGGTGGGGCAGGTCTACGACATCGGGCTGGAGATTATTGCCGATCATTCGGTGGATCATGTGGTCGTCACCGATCCGCTGCCTGCGGGCTTTGAAGCAGTGGATAACAGCTTCCAGACAACGACCCCCTACTTCCAGTCGCAGGGCGATAGCTGGCAGCTTGGCTATCAAACGATCTATCACGATCGCGTGGTTGCCTTTGGTGACAAGCTCGATCCGGGCGTGTACACCCTGCATTATCTCGTGCGCTCTGTCACTCCCGGTACGTTCGTCTACCCCGGTGCGGAGGCACATCTGCAATACGCCCCTGAGGAATTCGGGCGATCGGCTTCCTCAAGCCTTATCGTGACGGAGTAGACTGCTTGAGTGGTTGCTTCAACTAATTGTGGATCGGTGGTAAATACATTGCCGATCCACTTTGAGCTTCTCGTACGTTTCTTCGATAAGGCTTCTGCAAAGGATGAGGTAATCCTGCTTTCATCTAATTGAGTGAGCGATCGCCGCCGAACGAACTGTTTGCAGCGGATGGTTGCAAAGCGTTGGCACTGAGTTAGGGGTTACGGTTGCGATCGTGGTGCAAGGATGGTGCGTCACATTACCAAAAGATAGCCCCAACCATATATTGCTACGGTCGGGGCTATCTAGGCTTTCAATCAGTGGATCAAAAGCAATGAATCAAACTTTGCACAGCAATTAGAACGGCTAGGATGAGGGATCTCCTCGCTTATGACGATCATAGTTAGAGCTGCTGCGATACCGTCGTTGAGTTGGTTTTAGGTCTCTAGGTATCTATGGCATTACTCTCGATGTTGCAGATGAAGAGATATCAACAACCTGGTTGAATGCTGCACATATTAACGAGATCGATTCAGACGTTACAGCGATAAAAACCTCCTGTTTAACGCAGGCTGAACCACTTTTTTGAATTGAGAACTTTGAATTAAGAAGTCTCCTTTCCTTTGCTTCTTGATTTTTAGAATACTCCTCTTCCCTTGGGATTTCCAGAGTTGAAATCAAAGTTTATCTTTGATGTTGAGTAAAGTTAACGATGGCAATTCCTGGTTCACATTCTGCCCTTTAACGGGTCAGTAAGAATAAACCGAGCCAAGAAGAACCCGATCGCGGCGATCGAGCGATCCACATTTTGCAAGTGAAGGTCTTAGCACTGGTTTTAAGCTGCCTAGTACATCAGAAGTCTTACCCTTCAGATTGCGCCCCTTGTGGAATCAGTTTCTGCTCATGCGCTAAAACAAGAAGATGGAAGATTCTACTTACGCTATTTTTCTTGCCTTCGGCTTACTCTGGGTTGTTATGGGAGGGGTCGCTGTCGTTGCACTAATGAAGGCAGACGGTCAACCCATTCGGTTGGGCAAATGGGGGCTGGTCGTCACCGTACCCATCCTTGTACCGTTGCTGGCTGCTTTTGCGTTCGCGGCGTTCTATCACTAGCGACCTGCCAGCGTGCGCTTTCAAGCGGTGGCTTTCTTCTCGAAGCGTGGGCTGAAGATGAACATAAGCAACGATCGCCAGCCCAATTGGATGTCTACTTCCGAGGTAAGCTGATGGAAGCCGATCGCCCCTAGTCACCGCTATGCAACCAGAGCAACCCACCACTCACCCTGCATCCCTTGATGCGTTTTGGATGCCCTTTACCGCCAATCGGCAGTTCAAAGCCAAGCCCCGGTTGATGGCGGCAGCAAAGGGAATGTATTACACAACAGTTGATGGGCGTGAAGTACTGGATGGCACTGCCGGGTTGTGGTGCGTCAATGCAGGGCATGGGCGCGAAGAGATTGCCGCAGCCGTACACAAGCAAGTCATGCAGCTTGATTTTGCGCCCACGTTTCAGATGGGGCATCCAGGCCCCTTTGCCCTTGCCGATCGGCTGGTGAAAATGCTTCCGGGCGATCTGAACCACGTCTTTTTTACCAATTCTGGCTCTGAGTCGGTGGATACTGCCCTCAAAATCGCGCTGGCGTACCATCGTGTACGGGGAGAGGGCACGCGCATCCGGCTGATTGGGCGAGAGCGTGGTTATCATGGTGTTGGCTTTGGTGGCATTTCAGTGGGTGGTATTGCGCCCAACCGCAAGTTTTTTGGCAGCTTGATTCCGGGTGTGGATCACTTGCCCCACACTCATAATCTGGAACACAACGCGTTTACTCGTGGACAGCCGGAGTGGGGCGCACATTTGGCAGATGAACTGGAGCGCATCGTCACGCTGCATGATGCTTCGACGATCGCCGCTGTGATTGTCGAACCACTGGCTGGCTCAACGGGAGTGCTGGTGCCGCCTAAAGGGTATCTCGAACGCTTGCGAGCCATCTGCGACAAATATGGCATTCTGTTGATTTTTGACGAAGTGATTACCGGCTTTGGTCGGCTGGGTTCAGGCTTCGCGACCGAGCATTTTGGCGTGATGCCCGATCTGGTGACGGTGGCAAAAGGCATTACCAATGGCACTGTCCCAATGGGTGCAGTCTTTGCGCGACAGGGCATTCATGATGCCTTTATGCATGGAGCAGACAATGCGATCGAACTGTTTCACGGTTACACCTACTCTGGTCATCCTGTTGCCTGTGCGGCGGCGGAAGCGACATTGGATATCTACGAAAGAGAAGGCTTGTTCGATCGCGCCCGTCGTCTCTCTAGCGAGTGGGAAAACGCAGTTCATGCGCTCAAAGGCTTACCCCATGTGATTGACGTTCGCAACATGGGTCTGGTCGCTGGCATTGAATTGGCATCATCCGGCACGCCCGGAGCCCGTGGCTACGAATGTCTTGTCAACTGCTTTGAGCAAGGGCTGTTGATCCGTACCACTGGCGATATTATTGCCCTGTCGCCACCGCTCACGATCGCATCAAACCACATTGATCAACTGATTGAACAGCTTACAAAGGTGCTTAAAGCGCTGCCATAGTTCGGTGAGAGGTGAATAAATAGTGGGTGAAGTAATAAAATGGCGCAATGAGTACTACTCATCATTTATCACCCCTTTATGCCTCCCGGAGAATTACATGGCGAAGACACCACAGCCGTCGTCCTGGGCTTTTAATGACCACGAATCCTTACAGCCGCTTACTTACGAGGGTAAGGTCATTGGCTTTTGCCAGCCAGCTTATGCGCGTCATATTGTGAAACATCTGAATGAAGGGGCACAGTTATACAAAGCGTTGGAGTTGGCTTGCTATGACTTGACGGCGCGATCGGGCGGTAGCACGATGGGCCTTAACGATCTGGTGAGGCAATACGTTGCCAAAGCGGCACGCCCAACCAGCGGTACAGCCGTCGTCTCTGTACTGTTAAAGGAACGGCAGGACGATCTGGACTTAACCGACGACGAGTTTGCTAAATTCTGCGATACCTTCCGGCTGTCACGCGCTGAACTACAAGCAATTTATCTGGGTGAAGACATTGAAAATGAGCAACTCAATCCGCTAGCTCGCATTTTAGGCATGACGGTGGATGAGCTGATTGATGTCTGGAAGGTAGAGGAGTAAAGGGATGGCTAACGACTTTTAGCAAGCGATCGCGGTTAACTCCACCGTCTCCCCAGGCTGAGGAACACGCAGTTGGGTTGGCAAACCAGAAGCAAGCAGGCGATCGCGAAATTCTTCTACACTGCCAACGGTCTGAATGAATTTGGGAAGAATACCGTCAGCGCGAATGTCGCCAAAAGCCGTTGGCAAAACGAAGTGAGGCTTGAGGATCTCTACTAGATGCATTGCTTCCAATGGTCCCATAATGACCTGACCCAGCAAGGGCAAGACCTGACCCACGATCGGCACGATCGCCACATCCACTGCTCCAAGTCGCTCTATAACTGTCTTCGTCGGGACTAGATGCGGCTCGTAATAGAGCGTTTCGTCGGTGGTGCGATCGTTCAGCAGATAGCCATTCTCAACCTGTCCTGGTTGAAGTTCTGCGCCCAGAATGGCGGTGATTGTCAGTGTGTCGCCGAGTGTGAAAGTCTCACCCTTGGCGATCGCGGTCACTTGCTGATAGCCGAGTTGCCGCACTGTTTTGGCAGCCGTCGGTGAAGCGACAACAGGAATGGTGCGATCGAGTCGTTCTAACGTTGGTTTGTGGCAGTGGTCATCTACGCCCTGGGAGATCAAAATCAAGTCGATCGGGGGTAGGGTTTCAGGTGTGAAAGCGAGTGGTGTGTTGTGAAAGGCGGTAAACAGCCAGGGTTGACCATAAAAAACTAACGGATCTACTAGCCACGGATCAACGAGAATGGTGCGCCCAGCAAGGTGAAAGAGCCAACTGTTCAAATCAATCCGCGTGAGTCTCATCGTTCGCAATCTTTCTTAAAGAATCTAGTTTCCATCTTACAAGGGTGTGAGGTATTGGGTGTAGGGTAGGGAAAAGGGAAAGGGCGAAAGGATGGGTCAGCAGCACGTTGGTATTTCAAGTATTCCCGTAGCGATGACGATCGCAGGGTCTGACAGTGGCGGTGGTGCAGGCATTCAGGCAGATTTGCGGACGTTTGCCTTTCATCAAGTGCATGGAACGAGTGCGCTGACATGCATCACCGCACAAAATACCCTGGGTGTAGAGCGGGTCGATGCCTTACCACCTGAAGCGGTTGTCGCTCAAATGGAGGCAGTCGTCAAGGATATCGGAGTGCAGGCAGCGAAAACAGGAATGCTGCTGAACCAGGACATCATTGCAGCAGTAGCGGCTCAGGTAACGGCGTTAAACCTGACAAATCTGGTTGTTGATCCGGTGATGGTATCGCGGACAGGGGCACAGTTGATTGACGATGTCGCGATCGCGACCCTTAGAACAACGCTTATCCCCTATGCGACTGTACTAACGCCTAACCGCTACGAAGCGCAAATGCTGGGCAATCTAGAGATTCAAACGTTGGTAGATATGCAAACTGCCGCTCAACGAATTTATCAGTTAGGCGCAAAAGCTGTTTTGGTTAAGGGCGGTGGTTTGCAGGGCAACCTTCGCAGTATTGATGTCTGGTTTGATGGTCAGCAGCTTGAAACGTTGACGGCAGATACGGTGGAGACAACCCATACTCATGGTACGGGATGCACGTTATCAGCCGCGATCGCCGCTAATCTCGCGCTGGGGTATGCACCACTGGCAGCAACTCGTCGCGCTAAAGCCTATGTGACTCATGCTTTGCAGCACGCCCTAGCGATCGGTCATGGTCAAGGCCCCGTGGGACACTTCTTTCCCTTATTGGTCAGCAGTGCGTGGTCAGGTAATCACTAAGAATCAGCACTTACTTACTAGAGGTATCCACTAAAAGTACCCGCTAGAAGTACCCACTAGAAGTATCCACTAGAGGCTGGAGTGAGCATACCAGGCGACGGGTATGATATAAATGTTGAGGTTTGTTACTAAATTGTACTGTTGCTAGATGCACACTGTAATCGCCTTATACCCACCAGTACATTTGTAAGAATGTCTTGCCTGCTTACTGCTGGTCTGTAGCAGGTTTTTTCATGCCTTTTTGCCCAATCACTTACATCTGAAAAAAAGAAGTTATTCATGACTGTATCGATCGTACGCCCCAAAAGCCTTACAGCCGTCACCTTGAGTCCAGAGCTACGCCTGAAGGACATTCTCAAAACGTTGCCGAAAGAATGCTTCCAGAAAGATATGAAGAAAGCCTGGACGGCTGTAATTGTTAATGTGCTGATGGTTGGTTTGGGTTACGCAAGTATCGCGATCGCGCCCTGGTTTTTGCTGCCGTTTGCCTGGTTGTTTACTGGCACAGCGCTGACGGGCTTCTTTGTGATTGCTCATGACTGCGGACATCGATCGTTTGCCAAACGACGTTGGGTAAACGATCTGGTCGGACACATCTTCCTGCTACCGCTGATTTATCCGTTTCATAGCTGGCGCATTTTGCATAACCTACACCACAACTACACCAACAAAATGGATGTGGATAATGCATGGCAACCGTTTCGCCCCGAACTGTATGACGGGATGCCCAAGCTGATCCAGCAAGCCTATCAAGGAATGCGCGGACGACTTTGGTGGCTGGCTTCGATCGTTCACTGGGCGATCATGCACTTCGATCCATCGAGAGTTGAGGCGAAAGATCGCAATAAAATCAAGCTTTCGGTTGCCGTTGTGGTTGGTTTTGCGGCGATCGCTTTTCCGTTATTAATCGCCACGCTTGGCGTGGTTGGTCTGGTCAAATTTTGGTTGATGCCCTGGTTGGTCTACCATTTCTGGATGAGTACCTTCACGCTGGTACACCACACCGCTCCTGACATTGATTTTCAGGAACCGGAACAGTGGCACGCGGCAAAAGCCCAACTCGCTGGCACCGTTCACTGCGACTATCCCTTAGGGGTCGAATGGTTGTGCCATCACATTAATGTTCATGTGCCCCACCATCTTTCCACTGCGATTCCCTCCTATAACCTGCGTATGGCACATGAGAGCCTGCGACAAAATTGGGGAGCGCATCTGTACGAATCGCGCTTTTCCTGGTCACTGATGAAGACCATTACCGATCAGTGCCACTTGTATCATGCTGAGGAGTACTACCAGTCGTTTGAGGCACACCAGCAGTCGAAGGGCTGAAAGCTGAAAGCTAAAGGCTGAAGGCTGAAGGCTGAAAGCTTTGAGTTCTTGGGGAGTCTTGAGTCAATTCTGGCTCTTGACTCTTTTTTTGTGGCTTCCTAAGAGTTTTTCTTCAAACGAGATGAATCATTCTTGCTGACTGGCGTTATCCTGAGGCTAGTCTCAGCAAGAGGAATAATCAGGAATGCACGCACGATCGCTAATTAGTTTGGGTGCTGTGCTGCTGCTGGCGGCTTGTTCGAGCGCGCCCACAAGTGAGCAGGCAGTACAACCGACACCTGTGGATGGTGTGGTATCGCTTTCTGCTGACAAACCGCAAAGTTTTCCGCAGCCTGTGGTCAGCCCGACTGCTGTGATTCCGGTGCCTGCAGTGCCCGGTTTGATTACGCCAACGAACGCTCGGATGCGAGTACCGACGATCGTTACAGGACGGGCTGATCCATTTGCAGCGATTGCAACTGCCCCTATCCGGCTGACTGTGGCTCCCAGTAAGCCAGCGGTGAAGCCTCCTAGTCCCTTGCCCCTATCGACTCAACGTGGGCTGCCGTCGTTCAATACGCCGCCGATCGCCACAGTGCCGCTTAATCAAAACCCGCCACTGCCGACGTTGTTGCCATCCGCACCCGTCTCTCGTACTGCGCTTGCCGATGCTATCGAGGTCAGTGGTGTCGTTAAAGTCGGTGGCAAGTGGAGTGTCATTGTTAAAGAGTCAGAAACTCAAACCAGTCGTTATGTCCATCCAGGCAGCTATTTGGCTAATGGGCAGGTGTTGGTGAAGCGGATTGTCGCAGGTGCTGGTTCTGATCCGCTTGTGATTTTGGAGCAAAATGGCGTAGAGATTACACGAACGATCGGCGGTGGCGGTAGTCGTCTTGCCAGTCGCTAGTTTTGTCAGTTGATAGTCTTGCCAGTCGGTTGTAATGAGGTTAATGCTTTAGACTCAAGTGAAGGGCAAACGGTAAACGGTTGAGGGAAAGCGGCGAAAACTGGTGGTAAATTCTCACTTTCCACTGTTGCCTTTTCTCGGTTACTGTCTTCCCTTCCCCTAGCGTGGAGCATTTCTATGACGGGATTGAGTAATCATAGTAATGCAGCCGATCGTGGCAAACTAGCAGCCTCCTTGCAACAAGAACTGAGGCAAGGTAGCGATCGTCGTAGCCTGAATTATCAGGAAACCTACATTTGCCCCGTTTGTCGTCACGGGCAGGTCACCGCGTTGACCTTGATGGATGCGTTTGCCTGCAATTTCTGTCGCCACATTTTTACTGCCAATTTGCCAGAGCAGTCGATTCATGTCGAAGACAGCTCTCAGCCAATGACGTGGCGCTGGAACGGGCATCATTGGAAGGCGGCAAATCAACTAGATACGGATCTCACCATTGTTATCTGGCTGATTGGGGTGGCACTTGTATTGTTACCGCCTACGCTGATCTGGCTATCGTCTCACACTTTTCCGCCGCTGCAAGGTAGCGCCTGGGCATGGTTTCCCTCAGTTTGGATGGGTTTAACCTTTGGCGCTCACTTTACGTTTGTCGCTTGGCTACTCGCCGAACACTATCAGGTGCCTTTTTACATCACCTCTAAGATCAGGTTGCGTGAAGCACTGGGTAGACGGTGATGGAAAGGATGAAGGCTAAAGGCTAAAGGCTAAAAGTGATTTTTGTCTTTAACGTCAGTTCGGGTTAAGGGGATTTTGCCATGACTGCGGCGAAAGAATCGCCTTTTCAGGCAACGACAGAATTATGGTTTCAGCTTATCCCGAACTCAGGTTCTTTAGCATTAGGACTTTTACTCAAAGCGTTTGCGTTTAGCTGACCAGCGCAACAGGCTATAGTTGCTGGATCCACTAGCAACGATCGCGCTGTCACTACTGTTGCCCAGACTAGCGATCGACAGATAGGTTAGGTCTGCTTCGGTAGAGCATTCGCTGTACAACAATTTGCCTGTAGCTGAAAAAATGAGGGTTCGGGGTCTAGTTGGTTGCTTAGAGGCTCTACTTGCGGTTGCGCCAGTGAGTGCTTCGGGGGCAACGGTCAGTATAACGTCGGGTTGTTTGCCTCCGGTGAGTGTGGCTAGCTGCACGGAGAGAGTGCCGAAGCCTAATGGCTCTAGTGCGTCCCAGTGCGGCGCGGTTTCAGCGGCTAGCAGCTTTGTGCGCTGGAGTTCGCGTACCAGGATAGGGGTGATGTTGACTGCCCATTCTGGCTGTTGCAGCACCAGGTCTGCCAGTGGCATTGTCTCTGGGGTTTGCCATTGCAGGGCTGCATCTGTGAATGCCAGGGGGCGGTGTGTATTGCCTGCTTTGGCGATCGCGGGTACAGGCTCTCCAGCCGCTAATAGCTCCAGTTTGCCGTCTTGGACACGCACCGCTTTGATGCTGGCAGACACCATGTGCTGCTGTCCATCTGGCAACCAAAATGCGATCGTGAGCGGTGGGTCAGCCGCAAGACCCAATAATTGCCAGAAGCGATCGACCGACGCATTCGCTGGCAGCCCCAGCCCAGAGCCGGCTAAACGCCAGCGCTTGCCATCCTGAAAGCCTGCTACTTGCACCCGATACCATACTTGCTCTTCATCTAGCTTGAGTGCCTTTGCTTGCTTCGGCTTCAACCATGTGGCAGCATTGATTTTGGTCAGCGGTTCTGCCATACCTACAATCTGCCCTGATGAAAGAGTTGCCGCTGCCGTAGCTTCAGTCGCTTGTGACTCTAGCCGTTGGATAAGAGCCATAATGCGGCTCCTCTCTTGACGGGTCACTTTTGGCTGTTTTTTCAACCAGGCGATCGCGGCATTCTCTCCCTGCCGTGCTGCTATGAGCAAGGCTCCCCAACTTCTTACATCTGCTTGCATTGGGCTGACGCGCAGAGCTGCATCAACTCGGTTTTGCAAACGCCCAGAATCAGCTTTAAGCAGTGCGGCAGTTTCCATACTGTTTTCAGCATTGGCAGTAAAAACCGTTAGCGATCGCTGCCAGCGTCCATCAACCAGGTTCGCTAGCACTTGCTGACCAGGGCTTGCCCAGGACTTATTGGCTTGGGTCTGCGTTGCCTGGGCGTGCAGTTGTATCAACTCTTGTTGCGCGTGTGCAGCGGCTGACCATCGACCTTTTTTGCGGCGTACCGATTCTAACCACTGTAAGCCAGTTGACCATAGCCCACTGCGAGCCAACACCAAGCCCTGATTGTAAGCATGATCGTCGATCGCAGGTTCTAGTAACGAAAGTGACTCTAGCTGAAGTGGGCTAGGCAGAAAGTTGCGCGGTTTGACCTGATAGATTTGGAACTGAGGCTCCATACCTACCGTTTGATCAAGCACTAACTCCGGCGAACCGCCACCAAACATCTCCTGCCAAACGGGTTCCTGCCCTACCGGGCTGCTCCATTCCAGCATTTGATGCAGATGAAACCGACTGGGATTGTAGTGCAGCACTTGTCCATAGGCGATCGTGCCATCGCCCCGCAGCCAACGACCACTCAGATTCAACCAAATGCCCTGAGTCGGCACCTTACCTTCAAACCGATTCAACGTCATCAGCGGCAGCGATCGCGCTGAACCTTGATTGGTGTCACCCGCGCTAATCAACGGTGCCAATACAAACGTTTCATCTGGTCCCACGATTACCTGCTGCTCTAATAACTGAAAGGTTGGCTCACGCTGTGCCCCAGGTATGGTCTGGTAAAGCCGCAGTTGCACAATTTGTTCGCAGTTACTCTGACAGTGCGATCGCTGCGCCAGCACAGGTATCAGCACATCTGAAACAGTCGTTTTATGGTCAAGGAAGCTAATGTTTTTTCCCAATGGGATGGGTTCGCCCAGAATACGTCCTGCTTGAGTAAGCTCTTGCTGAATTGCCGCCATCGTTTGGGGTGACTTTAATCCCGTTACAGGAATCGGAATCCAATCTGGCAGAAAGCGATTGACCCACAGAAGCGTCTGTGGATCGACAATGAGCTGCCCCCCAAGCCAACCCGCGCTTGCAAGCCCACCCGCAGCCAGTACTATGATCACGATCGCCGACCAGGCAGACACTCCAGGCAAGACACGTCTTAAGCGCTTCTGTTGTGAGGATCGTGGAAGCTGCGGCACCACAGGGGGCACGGGCTTCAAGCGTTTGCCTGTTTTGGGGTGCTTAAGGGCGCGATCGCGTGGATTCATGGTCATGCCAAAACAGCCTCTGCCAAAACAGCCTGAAACAATGCTGGTAGATGACGTACATTACTGTAACCGGGATTACCAGTAGCGTCACGTAATCTTTGAGAGCAGGCAGAAGGCAGAAGGCTGAAAGCTGAAGGCTAAAGGCTAGATTCCTATTGCACTGGCAGATTCTCTTGCAAATAGTGCCCCCACTTTGCGGCTAGCGGTGGTTCGGTAAAGGGAATACGAACGGGCTGAGAGCGATCGGCACACGCCAGTTCCAAAACCGCTCGTCCTTTCGACGGTGCCGCCTCTAACGCCACAGCTTTCTCGTTCACCAGCAAGCGAATCGACTGCACACCATCCAGCGAAACCGTTTCCAAATTCACGGGTCCTTTGCGAGTCGGCAAACCCCAGGTTAGCTCACGTCCCTTTTGCCCCAACACGGCATAAATGTCGTACTTGGCTCGCTCAAATGGTTCTGCCCAGAGTTTGTACGCCTCCAGTTTTTGGTACTCATTCCAACCTGCCCAGGTAAGCCAGAAGAAGAGTGCAAGTAAAGGAAGCCAAAAAAGACCGCGTTCCATGTGGGGCAAGGATGAAGGCTAAAGGCTAAGGGATAAAGTTTGAAACTGTCTTTGTATCCCTAATTCCATTTGAGTTAATTCTGACTACTGAGAGACTTGCAAGAATATAAAGTTTCAGTGGTTTGGGTTTCGGCTTCGCTCAACCTGCTAAGGCTTAACGTTGAACGTAGTCAAAACTTGGCTGACTGGTACATTATTAATCCGCAAATCCCTAACTACTGATTATTAACTCCTTGTAAACCAATTTTTTCTTTTACTCGCCTTTTACCTTTTGCCTTTTACCTTCTGCCCTCTGCCTTCTGCCTTTCTTAAGCATCCGCAACATTTAGCATACATTCAACCGGAGCTTAAGCTATGGTGGTAGTCAAATCTTGACCGTTACGGGACGTTATGAGAAAACTTTTGCTGCTGGGATTGTTCCTGATTGGGCTGGGCTGGGCGCTTTCAAACTTTAGCGGCTTGGCAGCACAAGGCACGTACGACTCGCTCATTCTAGATTTTCGTGAAGATATTGGCGCAGCCCAGATCGAGAGTCAGGTACAGACGATCGCTCAAAAGTATAACGTTACGCCCCGATTAAACAGCGCCTTCTCTTTTGAAGATCACATTTTTATTGTGAAGGGCGATCGCGCTTTATTAAACGCGCTGAAAAAAACTGAGCTTAAGAAATATACAGAATTTATTGAGCCTGACTACGTTTACAGCATGTTCACGCCGCCGAACGACCCTGACTACGGCAAGCAGTGGAATATGCGGAGTATCAACGTTGAATCTGCCTGGGATGAGACTCAAGGCGAGGGCATGACGATCGCAGTGATTGACACGGGCATCAGCCAGGTTTCCGACCTAAACGAAACCAAGTTTGTCAAAGGCTACGACTTTGTGAATGATCAAGCAGATGCCAACGACGACAATGGTCATGGCACCCACGTTGCAGGCACGATCGCCCAATCGACCAACAATGAATTTGGCGTAGCGGGCATTGCCTATAAGGCAAACCTCATGCCGCTTAAAGTGCTGTCGGAAGGCGGTGGCGGCACAGTGGCAGACATTGCAGAATCAATTCGCTTTGCAGCAGACAATGGCGCAGATGTCATCAATATGAGCCTGGGCGGTGGTGGCGAGAGCCAGTTAATGCAAGAGGCGATCGACTACGCCCATGAAAAAGGCGTTGTCATCGTTGCTGCCGCTGGTAACGCTGGCGATAATGCCGCATCGTATCCGGCTCGGTATCTTCATGTGATTGGCGTCTCTGCGCTGGGTCCAACTGGTACGAAAGCGCCCTACTCTAACTTTGGTGCGGGTGTTGACCTATCAGCTCCTGGTGGTGTGAAGGAAGGCGAAGACCCCACTGGCGGCATTTTGCAAAACACGATCGACCCTGTGACTGGCGAATCGGTGTTTGAATCCTATCAAGGCACCAGTATGGCAGCGCCTCATGTCGCAGGTGTAGCAGCACTGGTTAAAGCAGCGGGTGTCAAAGAGCCAGATGCAATCGAGGATGTGCTCAAGCAATCAGCCTTGCAAGTCAAGGATGACGATTTGAACCACTACGGTGCAGGCAAGCTGGATGCAGCGGCAGCGGTGAAGCTCGCAGCCCGTGGGCAAATTACCTTCCGCGATTTCTTCCGCTGGTTGCGCGATAACGGTTATCTCAATCCCCGCTTCTGGATTGACGGTGGCGTCATTGCGCTGTGGCCCAAAATGGCAATGGTGCTTGGCTCCTACCTCCTAGCGTGGTTCTTGCGGAATTACTTCCCCTTTGCCTGGGGGTGGTCGCTCTCCACAGGATTGGTCGCAGGCAGTTCGGGTCTGTTCTTCCTAAAAGGCTTTTACCTGTTTGATGCGCCTCAATTTCCCTTCCGGCTTCTGGGTAGCTCGATTCCAGAACTGGGTGGGGCGATTCAGGGCACCAGTGCGCTAAACCCCATTTTTGCTAGTGCGTTGATTCCGCTGGCGTTGATTGCGCTGCTTTTGGGGCACGCTCAGTGGAAGTGGTTTGCTGTGGGCACCACGATCGGCGTTGCAGCTTGCCTTGGTGTCAGTGCTGTAATGTCGCCATCAATGATGTGGCTAGGCGATGGCACGATCGCTCGTGGCTTTCTGATCGTCAACGCCTTGCTCTGCTTAGCATTGGCGCGTCTTGTTCTTAAACCAGGAGTGCAATCAACATGAGCGACAGCATCAAAGTAGAAGGGAAAATCGAGCGCAAGGGTCTGGGTCCTGGCACCTGGGCACTGGTCAGCACCAGTGGTGAAACCTACGAACTGCACAAAGCGCCGAAAGAGCTACAAAAAGTAGGGCTAACCGTCAAAGTCGAAGGTCAAATCCGCAAAGACGTGATGACGATCGCCATGATTGGTCCGGTTCTCGAAGTCAAACACTTTGAGATCGTTGATTAAGCAGCTTAGGATCGTGAATTCAATAAAACCGCGTACTTGCGTAGGATGTGTAAAGCCGTTCCGGCATAACAGAAAAGCGCAGCGTAACGCATCGACTTCAAGGCTTGTGATGCGTTATGGCTAGTGCCTAACACATCCTACAAAAGCCGGTCTTATTTAATTTTCATTCCTTAGTGAATTGCAAGCGATGAGTCAGATTGGGACTTGGTTCAAAAAATATAGCCTTGTCCTGGTCTGGCTCGTTTTTTAGCGTGGATGAATCACGACTGGCTTGATCATAGCTGTCGCATAGCGATCGTTGTCATAGCTTTACGCGCTTAGAAGCTTAGAGAACAATTAAACGCGACCGTTCGTTCAAGCTTCAGTTCGTTTTGGCTGCTACGAACCTTTCCGAAGGGGTTCATCGCTGTTGTACCCACGCTCGTGACCTGACTCTCTAGAATGAAGTTGTTGGCTTAAAGCAGCGCTGACGTTACAAGGAATGGTTTGACTTGAATGAAGCAAATCTCTGATTGCGATCGCGTTTAATCCTGCCAGCGATCGGAGCAAGTTCATGCCAGCTCTTTGAGGAATGTTGGAAACTTGAAGAATGCTAAAGGCTATTTGAAGTTTCAGTAACTTTTCATGCTGATGCATGTCTTCATCATTAGCCCGTGCCATGATCAACAAGAATTAACAAAGCTGAAGCTGCTTACTCAGTGCATTTACCGAAGCCTCTAATCTCCTACCTAAAGTTAAAAGCTCTTAAGTTAGTTTTGCCAGCATGATTTTGCTAAAACGTGAGTTAACAGCGTTCTATCTGGCTCTTTAGGGCAATCTAACTGTGAGTAAGCATGATCAAGATCACAATCGTTTTTCCCTGATTCTTACGTACGATCGTTGATTATAAAGATTAGACCTGCGCGATCGGGTCTGAGATAAGCAGGGAATTGCATCTATAGTCTTCTTGGAGAATAATTGTGACCCAGGAATTTCATATTTCTGTGACTCCGATAGGGGAAGACGACTACCTTGTGCGGACAGAAAAGGTAGCGCCCGGTGTGCCATTGGCAGAAGAGCAAGTCACATGGCCTGTGGATGAATGGCTGGCTCAGGCAAGTGTATTGATGAATGACCCGCTGCAAGGCTTGCTGCGTGGCGATATACTCCACTCGTTTCCTGATGCCGTACCCTCTGAGCAAACAGAGGCACAGGGCAATTTGGTCGCGCTAGGGCAACAGCTTCATAATGCGTTGTTTCAAGGCACAATCCGCGATAGTTGGATGACCGCTCAAGGCATTGCCCAGCATCGTCAGGAAGTGCTGCGCTTACGGTTGGGGCTAAAAGACACTCGCCTGCCGCGCCTGCCGTGGGAGGTGCTACATGCAGGCAATCGCCCGATCGCAACGGGAACCGATGTTGTCTTCTCTCGCTATCACTCCAGTTTTGCAACGATGGCATCGCTGGCGCAGTTTCAGACGACCGCCGCGATCGATGCCCATCAACCGCTCAAAATTCTCATGGTGCTAGCTGCACCGACCGATCAGGAAATGCTGGCGCTCAAGCAAGAAGCGCTGCATCTCCAAGAAGAGTTACAAACCACTGGTCAAAACGGCAATCGGAATGGCAACAGCCGTTACTCAGACGTGCAGCTAACGATTCTCGAGCAGCCCGATCGCGAACAGCTCACGCAAGCTCTGGAACACAATCATTATCATGTACTGCACTATGCGGGGCATAGCAATCTGGGCACGGCTGGCGGCAAACTCTATCTGGTGAGCAGCAAAACTGGGCTCACTGAAACCCTGAGCGGTGAAGATTTGGCTGGGCTACTGGTTAACAATGGCATTCGGATGGCGGTGTTCAACTCCTGCCGGGGTGTCTACACGGCAACGACTGAAGTGATCAGTGATGTGGGTGATGGTAATTTGGCGGAAGCGCTGGTCAGACGCGGTATTCCGGCAGTGCTGGCAATGGCAGAGCGCATTCCCGATGATGTGGCGCTGAATCTGAGCCGCTTGTTCTATCGCAATTTGAAACAAGTCTACCCCGTTGATCTCAGCCTGAACCGCGCCCGCCAAGGGCTGATTTCCTCCTATAGCTCTAAGCAGCTCTACTGGGCACTGCCGATTCTCTATCTTCATCCAGAATTTGACGGCAACCTTCAGTCGTTAGATGGTCGGGCATCCGATAGTCGGATTGTGCCGTCGATGGACGATCGGTCGAATGATGAATGGGGCGATCACTCGCTAGAGTCTATAGCCGAAGCTAATCTGACGTTCCTTGAGCTAGAAAGGGAACCACTCGGATCACTGCAACCGCACACCCTTGCCGCCTTATCAAACCATGAAAAGGATGAGCTTACAGATGAAGCCTTTGCTGATGATGAGTCGATTGATTTAGAAGCACTAGAATTTGACGATCCAGATTATCAGAGCGATATGGAAACCGTCGCTTATCTAGTCAGTCAGCTTTCGAGCGCGACAACCGATGCGGCGGCGGACGATCGCCTGCTGCCAGCCTCCGCCTCAGAAAACCTGCTGCACGAAGCCGAGTACACCTTCAACGCAGACGATTACCTTATTCTGCCTGACTACCCCAAAGAGCCAGTGTTAGAAGTCGCCTCAGAAACAACAGAGGGTGAGGTGCCAGCGCAGAATGGAGGGGCGCTTACCGCGATGACAACGGGTGCCAATGATGTGGCGGTCTATTCGGAGTTGGCAAGGATGCTGGCAGAATCAGGGAAGTTGACAGAAGCGATCGCGACCTGCCATCAAGCTGTGCAAGACAACCCTCAAGATGCCAATGCTTACTATCGTTTAGGCATGGCGCTCAACCAGCAAGGCTATGTTGCGGAGGCGATCGCGGCATATCATCAGGCATTAAGCATCGATCCCGCCTTAGCTGAAGTGCATAATCAGCTAGGGTTGGCGCTCTCGCAGCAGGGCAATCTCAGTGAGGCGGTGCGATCGTACGACCATGCCATTCAGCTCGACCCTAATTTAACGACTGCCAAACGCAACCTAGAAATTGCACTACTCCGGCAGGGCAATGCGGGTGCCGCAAAGCAAGCGCTGCTAGAAGGTTCACCCTTCAACCAGCAGCACACGACAGGACACGCCTTCCACTCTAGAAGCAGACTGTTAGCAGGTGATGCTAGTGCAGTCTCGACTGTTGGTCGTAGTAACCTGCCACCATACCGGACGTTGCAGTGGTTAGGTGTTGGTCTTATGGCTGCGCTGGCGCTAGGCGGTTGGTTTTGGCGCGATCGCTGGTTGCCAGCGCCCTCAATACAACTCCCTGAGTCTGCCTTTAACACGGTTAAAAACAACGGTAATTTGCAGCGTGTCAGCACTAGTGTTGTGACGGCTTTGGCAACAGAACACCTCAATAAAGGGAATTTTGCTGATGCTCAAGTAGCGATCGAAACCCTGCTTGATCGTGGCGCATTGACCCAGGCAGCGACCGTCCTCACCCCAGTTCTAAGCCAAAAGTCAGGTGACCCTACTTTTAACTTTCTGATGGGTCGCCTTGCGTGGCAGTCCATTAACGTAGGCAATAAGGACTACAGTCTTGATGATGCGCGGCGGTATTGGGAAACGGCTGTCAAGCAAAAGCCGATCGCTGAATATCAGAATGCTTTGGGTTTTGCTTACTACACTGAAGGTAAACTCGATCGTGCCAGCCGCACATGGATGGAAGCGCTAAAGGCAGGGGAGACAAAGAGCAATCAACCCGCCACACAAACCGCTCCATCAGCGTCGCAGGCTCTCACGGCTTACGCTGGGCTAGCCCTAGTAGCAGCGAAATCTGCTGCCAATCAACCCCCTACCCAGCAAGCCACTCTGCAAAACGAGGCGATTAAGCTCCGTCAAAAAGTGATGGCTGATGACCCAGTTAGCTTTCAGCCAGAAGAACTCGCCAAAAACTGGCTCTGGTCTGAGACGACAATCAAAGATTGGCGATCGACCCTGGCGCTCAACTAAGGATTTGCATTCAGTAACCTGTAAAGGAACGGTGGCAAGAAGCCCTAGTAAAGCTGGCATAACGCGATCGCCCGGATACCGATGCGATCGTAGGCGCGACGATGTAAAGTAGTACAAACGCTCTTTGTCGCCCTATGCCGTTACTCACGCCCTCTCAGCAGCGAGTTTTCACCTGGATTGAGGACTTCACCGCTCAATATGGTATGTCGCCGACCTATCGTGAAATTCAGAAAGGGTTAGGCTATCGATCGCTGGCATCCGTGCAGCTTCATATCGAGACGCTAACGGCAAAGCGACTCATTAGCCATGCCCCTCGCAAATCTCGCTCCCTCAAAATTCTGCGGTCCAGTGATGGGATTCCCTTAGTAGGCACGATCGCAGCGCATAGCCTGGTCGAGAACTTTGCCGATCAGGACGTGCAGCATCTAGAGTTGTCCTGCCTGCCGAAGCTGGCACATCTTTCCCAGCATGAGCGCTCCCAGCATTTTGCGCTGCTAGTACAGGGCGACAGTATGATCGGTGCCTTGATTGATCACGGCGATCTGGTTGTTATGCGGCGTGAGTCCAATCCCCGTGCGATTCGCAATGGCACGATCGTCGCGGCTCGACAGAATGGTGCGACCACGCTGAAATATCTCTATCGTCGGGGGCAGCAAATAACGCTTCAGCCGGCCAATGCCAACTACAAACCAACCGTCATTGATACAAGTACCGAAGAGGTGGATATTCAGGGCGTTTATGTCGGTTTGCTGAGGGGCTTGGTCTAGCGATCGCGTCCTTGAGCCAGCGGCAAATCCGTGATTTTTGGTGCTATGGCTTAGATAAACTGAAGGCTGACCGCTGAAGCTAAACGCCACTAACCATGCTGCAATTTCATCCACCTGGAATCGGTCAACGGATTGTCCAGACTTCGCTAGGGGCAATGGTCTACTACACACCTGTAGGTCAGCCGTGGTCCATCCCATCACTCGAAGCACCGCCACTACTTTTTTTGCATAGTTTTGGCGGTGGTGCCTCTGCTTACGAATGGTCGAAGGTGTATCCCGCCTTTTTGGACTCACACCGTGTGCTAGCCCCCGATCTATTGGGGTGGGGACAGTCAGATCATCCTGTGAGGGATTATCAGGTGGCAGACTATCTCACCACGCTGACAGAATTTATCCAGCAAACCTGTACCGCTCCAGTGACGATCGTTGCGTCTTCTCTCACAGGCGCGATCGCCATCCGTCTTGCCATTCTGCAACCGACCTTGGTGAAAGCCTTGTTTCTCGTCTCGCCATCAGGCTTTGCCGATTTTGGGCAAGATGCGGGTCGCCGCTTACCGCTGCAAGTTATCAACACACCGCTGCTCGACCAACTCATCTACACGCTGGGCGCAACAACTGATGTTTCTGTACGCAGTTTCTTGGAGCGTTTTTTGTTTGCCCAAGCCGATCGCGTCTCTCAGGAAATGGTTGCAGCCTATCTAGAATCTGCCCAACAGCCCAACGCTCAATACGCAGCGCTGGCTTTTTTGCGAGGCGATCTTTACTTCGACCTTGCCCGCTACTTGCCGCAGCTTTCTATCCCAACCGCTATTTTGTGGGGCAAACAGACGCAGTTTACCAACGTTAATCTGGGTCAACGGTTAGCCAGCCTCAATCCATCCAGCATCAAAGCGTTTGTGCCGATAGCGGATGCAGGAGTGTTGGCACATCTAGAGCAGCCCGCGATCGTCATTGGGCTATTGCGTCAGTTTTTGCAGGAATTTGAGTGTGCCGATTGAAAAGAGGGACGCAAAAGACCAAGGGTAAAAAGTGGAAGAGTGAAGGGGTATAGTTTCTTCACTCGAAAAGACTGTTCTTACTCCTTACACCTCTCCCTGGGTCTCCTCAAGCAACTTGTGCCACGTGCTGTGCGATCGCCTCGTTGCAGACCTCAACTGATGCGCCTTGTGTCATCGCTACCATCAGTGCTTCATACGCAGAGACCTGAGCTTCTAGCAGAGTTTTAGCACGGAGAAGTGACCAGCGTTCCTTTTGCTCTCGTTCAGCAGGCGGCAAGCCAAGTTGCGCGAGTAAGCCTCTCAGCTTTTGACGATCGTCCGTGCCACCTTCGACGTTGCCATAAATTAATTTTTCAGCCGCGATGCCTGCCATCCAGATCGTGCAGTAGCGATCAAGTAGCTGCCCGGATAACTGTCCTTGCTGCATGGCGGCTTCTAGCTCGGCAGAGTCAAACCGTACGCCGCCTTGACCGGGATAACCTTGCCTGAGAGCATCCCATGCATTCAACGTGTAGCCAGTGGTAGGGATGCCTAGCTGATGGGCAACCAGGAAATGCCCTGCTTCATGACGGATCACGCGATCGCGATGTCCTGCTGAAAAACCAGCTAGCCAGTCTAGCAATAGCGTTGAACCTTGCCCCCGCCAGCTTAAGGTATCGAGCGTTGCCAGCCCTAACACTCCAGCCGTGGCGATCGTGGGCACCAGCGGCGATACGTTCATTAAAGGTCCCAGCAGACTCGTCATCGTGATGGTAAAGATGCCGATCGCTACTAAGTTGAGCGAAAGTTGATTCATTAAAGCAAGTTGTTAATCTTGGTGACTGCCTTCTAGCCTAACAATGAATCGATCATGGCGATCGCTCACTCCCCTGGCAAGCCAAAAATAAATGCTTACAGGATCAGCAAAGCTTAGGCTTAGTCCCTACCTGCGTATATCTAACGACAAGTTGCTGTTAGCCGCGTGGGTAAGGGATAGTAGAGTAGCGGCGCGTCTATCATCTTGCGTCCCGATCGCGCCCCAAAAACGCTACCAACCGTATGCTACAAATTTCTCAGACAGTGTCCATTCCAGCACACGAGATCGAACTAAGTGCCATTCGTGCTCAAGGTGCAGGTGGACAAAATGTGAATAAGGTGGCATCTGCCATTCATCTCCGCTTCGACATTGGGGCTTCTTCATTGCCCGATCGTTACAAGGAGCGGCTGTTGCAGTTGACTGATCAGCGACTGACGAACGATGGGGTGATTGTCATCAAAGCGCAGGAACACCGTAGCCAGGAACAAAACCGTGAGGAAGCACTAAGGCGCTTGCAAGCGTTGGTTAAAAGTGTGGCGATCGTGCCAAAACGACGCAAGCCCAGCAAACCAACGCGCAGTTCCCAGCGTAAACGGCTCGATCGTAAAAGCAAGCGCGGTCAAATTAAGGCAGCGCGAGGCAAAGTTGTGGACTGATCGCTGGTGCAGAGCCGCTTAGACTTTACCAAAGCGTCGATCGCGCTGCTGATAGGCAGTCAGGGCTTGGTGAAACGCAGCACGATCGAAATCAGGCCATAGCGTATCGGTCACATATAGCTCTGCGTATGCCATCTGCCAGAGCAAGAAATTACTTAACCGCATCTCGCCACTGGTGCGAATTAAGAGGTCAGGATCACAGATGCCAGTGGTGTAAAGATGGCGCTCAAAAATGGCTTCGTCAATTTGCTCCGGTTGAAGCAGACCTTGCTGTACTTGAGTCGCGATCGCCCGACACGCCTGAAGAATTTCCTGCCGTCCACCGTAGTTTGTCGCCACTGTAAAGCGGATGCTCTGGTTATGCTGCGTTGCCTCAACCGACCGGGCAATTTCTTCCTGGAGCGACTGGGGTAGCGCTTGCAAATTACCTACAAAGCGGATTTGCACATTTTCCTGCACCATCTCCCGCAATTCGCGGCGCAACACCCGTTCAAACAGCGTCATCAAAAATTCAACTTCTTCTGAGGGACGACCCCAATTTTCGGTCGAAAAGGCATACGCTGTCAGCGCCTGAATGCCCCAATCACGACAGCAGCGGAGAAGATCCTTCAGCACATCCACACCACGCCGATGCCCCATAATTCTGGGTTGCCCACGATGCTTTGCCCAACGCCCATTGCCGTCCATAATGACAGCAACATGTCTCGGCAGTCGTTCGCGCTCCAAGTCAACAGGCAACTCTTGCAAAATAGTCGGCTTTACGGTCATAGTCTCTCCCAGCGGCAGACAATTAGATGTAGACGGTTGTGATCTAGACGGTAAATATGCATGTTTAGAAGCAGTACGCTTGCGATCGCTCACCCCTCACTTCTACCCTAACTTCTACCCTTCCGCCGACCCAAAATCCGTGCAGTTAGCGCTAAAACTTGAGTGCCAAGCTGATGTACAAGACTACGGAGATTTGGAGCAACAGTGTCACGTTCAGCCGTTTGAGCAAAGCGTGCCCCTAGCAAGTCCTTAAGCTTACTGCTGGTCAACGGACGATTTAAAGTGCCCCGTTCTGCCAGTGAAATTGACCCTGTTTCCTCGGAAACCACCACACAAACACAGTTTTCCACCCGTTCGGTAATGCCCATAGCGGCACGATGACGTGTGCCTAGCTGGCGAGAAGCAGTACGTTCTGATAGCGGCAGAATGACCCCTGCTGCAATCAGACGATCGTCACGAATTAAGACGGCTCCATCATGCAATAAGGTCGTTGTTTGAAAAATAGTTTGAATCAGTTCCTTTGAAACTTCAGCATTAAGCCTTACTCCGGGCACAGAAAAATCACGCTCATCAATGGGGATACCTGTTTCTAAAATCAGCAAAGCACCGATGCGGTTTTGCGACAGCTCTTTGACTGCATCGACAATTTCATCAGTGACACTACCAGATTTTAATGTAGTTCTTCGTGAAGATTGGAACAACTGAAGCAACTCGCCCCGACCAATCTGCTCCAAAAAACGGCGAAACTCTGACTGCAAAATGAATGCCATGGCAACGGCAGAACCAATCACTAAATTGCCCAGCACAAAACTAAGCAACGTTAATTCCAGCCGTCTACTAAGAGCTGCTGCCAGCATCAACACGATGAAGCCACGCACCATCCAAAGCGTGCGCCGCTCGCCGATGATAACCAGCATCATGTATGTGAGGGCAAGTACAAGCCCAACATCAATGAAAAATCTAAGGTTCTGAACGATGAGAAGCGGTAGGGTCTGCATCCAGCTAGGGTTCGTCAGCAGCCATTGCCTCCATAGATATCCCATTGATCTGGACTAACCCTGCGCTTCTACAACATATTGAGTGATGCATTGCGTTGCCATGCAAGACTGGTCACTCACTGCCTACAACGATTTCAGCCGCTCTGGCAAGCGATCGTGTTGAATCAAATCCTGGTAAGTTTCCCGCTCTAGAATTATGTTAGCTTCTCCATCGTGAACCAGAACAGCGGCTGGTCGAGCAATGCGGTTGTAGTTAGAAGCCATGCTGTAATTGTAAGCTCCGGTTGCCATCACTACGAGTAAATCGCCAGGTTGAGTGGTTGGGAGTTCGGCTTCCTTAATAACGATGTCGCCAGATTCACAGTGCTTGCCTGCGATCGCTACTGCCTCAGTAAGCGGTGCTGACATCCGGTTTGCTACCACTGCCCGGTACACCGATTGATAGGTAATGGGACGTGGATTGTCAGACATCCCGCCATCTACTGCCACATATGTCCGAATACCAGGAATTACTTTTTGCCCACCGATCGTGTAAGCCGTGACACAGGCAGACCCAATGAGCGATCGTCCTGGCTCGCTCAAAAGCTTGGGTAGAGGAATATTCTGAGCGATGCAGGCAGCGGCGATCGACTCGCTGACCACCTTCACCCATGCCTCAATACTAGGTGGATCATCCGATTCGGTGTAGCGAATACCTAACCCCCCACCAATGTCCAACTCCTGAATTGGTAGACCGTAGTGCATTGCTTTACTTAACCACTGCACCATCACAGCCCCCAGATCGTGATGAGGCTCTAGCTCAAAAATTTGGGAGCCAATATGAGCGTGCAGACCAATGAAAGCTAGAGTAGGCTGCTGTCTCACAAACTGAAAGACTTCATCAAGCTGATCTAGCCCAAACCCAAACTTGCTGTCGATGCTGCCCGTCCGAATATAGTCATGAGTATGACACTCGATGCCCGGTGTAAGGCGGAGCATGATGCGGATGGGGAGTGGGGTGTGGGATAAGTTCTGAGTTCTGAGTTCTGAGTTCTGAGTTAATTCTGACTCCTCTCTCCTCTCTCCTCTCTCCTCTCTCCTTCCCTGCTCCTCTGCGATCGCCACCAGCGTTTTCAACTCATGCCAGTTGTCAACCACAATGGTGCAGCCCACTTCGACTGCCAACAGCAGCTCTGCACGCGCTTTGTTATTACCGTGTAAATAGAGCTTGGTCGGATCAACGCCTGCCTGTAGCGCTGTGTAGAGTTCGCCACCAGAAACAATATCAATCCCTAACCCTTCACTGGCGACGATCGCGCATACTGCTAGACAATTCCAGGCTTTAGAGGCGTACAACACCTGCGATACGCCTGGATAATAGCGGATGAACGCATCACGGTATTGACGACACGCCGATCGCAGCGTTGCTTCATCCAATATATAGAGAGGCGAGCCAAACTTCTGCACTAAGTCAACCACATCGCAACCACCAATCTCTAGATGATCGTGCTGATTTACGGTTGCCGTCAGCGGTAAAAGCTGTTGATTGGGCGACTTGCTAGACGATCGTGCGTCTAAGGTCTCTGCCGCAGCCAAATATTGACGACCATTAGCATGCATGGCAGTAGCGTGAGTCGATCCCATTGCATCATCCTTGATTGTTGGTTCAGTAACGTAAGTTTATGTCGTAACCTCTAGTTTACAATTGCCTCGCGCGCATCCTCAGAAAACAACGCACTTTTGTGACTTTTCTTGCACTTCAACCGCTCTCTAAAGACTTACTGCCCGCTGCCGTAGCACTTGATCAACGCTGCTTCGGTGGACTGTGGACGTTAGACGGCTACCATCGGGAGCTAGAAAGCCCTAACAGTGAACTGCTAGTTCTAATGCAGAAGCCAGGAGCTACAAAGCAGCAGGCAGAAGACAGAAGCAAAGCTACAGGGCAAGACAACGTCAACCCTCAACTTAAAACTCAAAACTCAAAACTCAAAACTTTTCTCACTACCCCACTCTCAACTCCCGGCTCCCGATTCCCCATTCCCCTTATCGGGCTCGGCTGCTACTGGGCAATTCTTGAGGAAGCACACATTACGATGCTGGCGATCGATCCCGCGTATCAACGTCAAGGTCTGGGGCAGGCGCTTCTCTATGCTCTAATGGCATCTGCCTATACCCGTGGACTGGAGAGAGCGACCTTAGAGGTCAGAATTTCTAATACTTCAGCGCTCTCCCTATATCAAAAATTTGATTTTCGTGAAGCAGGGCGACGACGACGCTACTACCCGGACAATGGCGAGGACGCGCTAGTACTGTGGCGGGGTGGACTGCAAACGCCTGACTTTTCTGAGTCTTTGGCAGGCTGGCAGCAATGGGTTGACGATCGCCTGCATGTCTCTGGCTGGCAGTTAGAGCAAGATAACGATCGCTGAATGATGAACTAATGATGAAGAGATTAAGAAATCCTGCTTGACTTGCCGGATGCTTTCCGATGACAATCACACCTCGTAATCGTTTCATACAATGGCAAATCACTGTTGCAGGTACGGTGATCACTGATCTCCTGGTGGCGTAACTCAAGCTTCCAGCCAAATCGTCTATGATAGAATCAACTCTACCGGCAAGCAGCAGGTGACAGGAATACGCCATGTTTGAACGCTTCACAGAAAAAGCCATTAAGGTGATCATGCTGGCCCAGGAGGAAGCACGCCGCCTGGGACACAACTTTGTGGGTACTGAACAGATCCTCTTGGGTCTGATTGGAGAAGGGACCGGCGTCGCCGCCAAAGTGCTGAAATCCATGGGCGTGAATCTTAAAGACGCTCGGATTGAGGTAGAGAAGATCATCGGTCGAGGCTCTGGCTTCGTTGCCGTTGAGATTCCCTTTACACCACGGGCGAAACGGGTTCTAGAGCTGTCTTTAGAAGAAGCCCGTCAGCTCGGTCATAACTATATTGGTACTGAACATTTGCTTCTCGGTCTGATCCGCGAAGGTGAAGGGGTGGCAGCTAGAGTCCTGGAAAATCTCGGTGTTGACCTTTCTAAGGTTCGCACTCAGGTTATTCGGATGTTAGGCGAAACCGCTGAGGTTACGTCTGGTGGTAGCCAGGGTCGCACCAAAACACCAACGCTGGATGAATTTGGCTCAAACCTGACCCAAATGGCAGCCGATGGCAAATTAGATCCGGTCGTGGGTCGCCAAAAAGAAATTGAGCGTGTGATTCAAATTCTGGGTCGCCGTACGAAAAATAATCCCGTCCTCATCGGAGAACCGGGTGTTGGTAAGACCGCGATCGCTGAAGGTCTGGCTCAACGCATCGCCAACGACGACATTCCTGACATTCTAGAAGACAAGCGCGTCGTCACACTTGATATTGGTCTCCTGGTTGCAGGCACTAAATATCGAGGTGAGTTTGAAGAACGCCTGAAGAAAATCATGGATGAGATCCGCTCTGCCGGCAATGTCATCCTGGTTATTGACGAAGTTCACACTTTGATTGGTGCTGGTGCGGCTGAAGGCGCAATTGATGCTGCCAACATCCTTAAACCAGCGCTGGCACGAGGTGAACTTCAATGTATCGGTGCTACAACCCTCGATGAGTACCGTAAGCACATTGAGCGCGATGCTGCCCTTGAGCGTCGTTTCCAGCCTGTGATGGTGGGTGAGCCAAGCGTTGACGAAACGATCGAGATCCTTCGTGGTCTACGTGAACGGTACGAGCAACATCACAAGTTGAAGATCTCAGATTTAGCACTGGAAGCCGCAGCCAAGCTTTCAGACCGCTACATTTCAGACCGCTTCTTACCTGACAAGGCGATCGATCTGGTTGACGAAGCGGGTTCGCGGGTTCGCCTGCTTAACTCGCAACTGCCGCCAGCCGCGAAAGAACTGGATAAAGAGCTGCGTCAAGTCCTCAAAGACAAAGATGATGCGGTTCGTTCTCAGAACTTCGACAAAGCAGGTGAACTGCGTGATCGCGAAATGGAGATCAAAGCCGAAATCCGAGCGATCGCTCAAACCAAGAAGAACGAATCAACTAGCGAAGATGCTTCTCCCATTGTGGATGAAGAGGATATTGCTCAAATCGTTGCTTCGTGGACAGGTGTTCCAGTGAATAAGCTGACGGAATCTGAGTCCGAGAAATTGCTGCACATGGAAGATACCCTGCACCAGCGTTTGATTGGTCAGGAAGAAGCCGTCCGAGCTGTTTCTCGCGCGATTCGTCGGGCACGTGTGGGCTTGAAAAACCCTAACCGACCGATCGCTAGCTTTATCTTCTCTGGTCCTACCGGGGTTGGTAAAACAGAACTGACGAAAGCGTTAGCCACCTATTTCTTCGGTTCTGAAGACGCGATGATCCGGCTGGATATGTCGGAGTATATGGAGCGCCACACCGTTTCTAAGCTCATTGGTTCGCCTCCGGGCTACGTTGGTTACAACGAAGGCGGTCAGCTTACCGAAGCCGTTCGTCGTCGTCCCTATACCGTCGTTCTGTTTGATGAAATTGAGAAGGCACACCCTGATGTCTTCAATATGCTGCTGCAAATTCTAGAAGACGGTCGCCTGACTGATGCTAAGGGTCGCACGGTGGACTTCAAAAACACCTTGCTCATCATGACCTCCAACATTGGTTCTAAGGTGATTGAAAAGGGTGGTGGCGGTTTGGGCTTTGAGTTCTCGGCAGCCGGTGATGCGGCTGAGTCTCAGTACAACCGTATTCGTTCCCTAGTCAACGAGGAGTTGAAACAGTACTTCCGTCCTGAGTTCCTCAACCGTCTGGATGAAATCATTGTCTTCCGCCAACTGTCGAAGGACGAGGTGAAAGAGATTGCTGTCATTATGCTCAACGAGGTCTTTGGTCGCTTGCGTGAACAGGGCATTACCCTGGAAGTCACCGATCGATTCAAAGATCGCCTGGTTGAAGAAGGCTACAACCCCAGTTATGGTGCTCGTCCTCTCCGCCGAGCGATTATGCGCTTGCTGGAAGATTCGCTAGCAGAGGAGATTCTCTCTAGCCGCATCAAGGATGGCGACACGGCGGTCGTTGATGTGGATACAGACGGTCAAGTCAAAGTGCTGCAAGGTGAAAAGCGCGAGCTACTGCCCCAAGCAGTTGAGTAAACCGTTTTTAGCCTCATAGTTTGAAAGCGGTAGAGAATGGTCATTCTCTACCGCTTTTATTTATGTGATGAAGCCTAGCAATATACTATCCCTCCTCTCCAGCGTGCTCTCCTAGTAAGTATGGAATGAACCCTTTTTGGAATGCCTCTTCTTGGATTGCCGTCGGAGCCTGACGCGCGTCGATGATGTACCCATTCACAGAAACCATCCAAGCCATTGGGTTTTGATCCATTAAGCTGGGACGCGACCAGTTTGGATCCATCTGGTGCATATGCATTAAATCTCGAATCTGCTTTGATTTTCCCTGCCCTGTACTCTGACCGACACCAAACAACTGGTAAATGTCTGTTGCCTTCATATGAGGGGTCTGGGAAGAATCAAATAAGAAATTGACTGTGCCGATCGCGTGAATAATCCCGCAAGCCCAGGTGTTTGGTTTGCCACTGGACAATGGTGAAGGACGTTTGCGACACAGAGCAGCCGTTAGATAGCGGCAGAGTTGAGCATATTCATCATTCAGATGTTCTCTGCAGAAATGATCGGTAAGGCGGCTAAGCTCCTCAAATTTTGTCCTCATGGACTCAGGAACATTTTCTGATTTGGTTGTTTTGGGCATAATCTTCCACTGACTATGACATTCGTGATCAAACAATAGTGGCTTCACTAAATTGAGATAACCATAGGCTACAATACCCAAGCTAGTTCAGGTCGTCTGGGGGATCAGCCCAGATAAGGTCAGAGTTGACCTGGGGAAAATTCGGTGCTTTTGCCAATTGCAAAAAAGTCCGGTGCTGTGCCGCAACTGTGAAAAGAAAGGCTCAGGGCTAGAGGCTGAAGGCTAAAAAAATTGAGACAGATTTCTCACTTTTAGCCTTCATCCCTTATCCTTTATCCTTTCTCAAGCCAGGATGCCCGCCTGAAGCCACTTACAACATTACGCCTGCGACCCACAGGCAAAGGTCTACTATGCAAAGTTTAGACGTTCTGCGCCGATCGCCCACGGCGGATTATCTTGCTACGGTGATCCATTCAGTCGCTCTCACCCCAACCATTAAAGCGATTCGCTTGCAGTTAGACCGGAATGATTTTCAGTTTTTGCCAGGACAGTCCGTGTGACCCAAGTTTGAACGAGACGGACGCAAATTTAGCAAGATTTACTCGATCGCCTCTTCACCCTCCCACTGCCCTGAAGTAGAACTCTGTGTCTCTCGCGTCGGTTGGAGTTCTGCCTTTCTGCAAGATTTAGCGATCGGGCAAGTGCTACCGTTACGTGGTCCTTATGGGCTGATGACTCTTAGCGAACTGCCTCAGCGCCCTCGCCTGTACATTACTGAAGGCTCAGGCATTGCACCCTTAAAAAGCCAGATCGACTGGCTGCACGAATGTGGCTATCGGCACCCTGTGTGGCTGGTGCAAGCTAATCCCGAAACAACGGATCAGTTGCCCTATCAGCAGCACTGGCAGCAATTGCAACAAAGCTGGAAAAACTTTCACTATCGAGAGGCGATCGTCCAATGCCCAGAAGTCGTTTTGTCAGGGCTGCGGCTCGATTTGGCAGACTTTGATATTGTTATCTGTGCGGTGGGCGATCGCTCTGATCAGCTTCAAACCTTTGTTCTTGCTCTAGGGGCACAGCTGGATCAACTGCGATCGGAAAAGTTTATTGCGTTCTAACCACTACCCTTGCGAGCATAAGGAGTATCTGAACAGTAGACTAAAGACTCTGGGCTAGAGACTAGAGCAAAAGGCTGAAGGCTGTAGCTTGCTTCCGCTCGGCGGTAGGATGAGGGATGAATCGAAGCCCTTACTCAAAGAAAGTTTCAAGGTTTATGTCTGTCCTTACATTCTCCTCGACTGCTATATGCTTCGACTCGAAGGGCTGTTGTTAAGTGTCTAGCATCTACTGTCTGCTGTCTAAGCCACATCTTTATGACTTCTGAAAAAACCTCTGAACCACAGGCTCCTGTCATTGCAACCTCTGCCCCACCGCGTTGGCGAGCCTGGTGGGAAAACATTCAAATTCTCATCATTGCTCTGATTCTGGCACTGTTAATCCGAGTTTTTGTAGCAGAACCGCGCTTTATTCCCTCTGATTCCATGCTGCCAACATTGGAAGTTGGCGATCGCCTCATTGTCGAAAAGCTTTCCTATCGTCTTCGTCCCCCAGCCTTTGGCGAAATAGTTGTCTTTGATCCGCCACAGCAACTGCAAATTCAGGGCTATACCAAAGACCAGGCTTTTATCAAACGCATTATTGGTCAGCCAGGACAAACCGTGCAGGTTAATAACGGCACCGTTTTTATCAACCAGCAGCCCCTTCAAGAACCGTATATCGCCGCCCCCCCCTATTACACCCTACCGCCCGTCACTGTGCCAGAGGGTGAGTTTTTTGTGATGGGCGACAATCGCAACAACAGCAATGATTCTCACGTCTGGGGCTTTTTGCCGCAGAAAAATATTATTGGTCGTGCCTGGTTTCGCTTCTATCCGTTTAAGCGTCTGGGGTTAGTAAAGCTGAAGGATCAGGAAATGAAGAACTGAGCCGACGCTGTGAACTTGGTGGTTTGAAGCTTGCCCTCAATCGTTAGGTTTTTGCTTCAGGTTAAAACCGAAGGTAATGCATCAGTTCTGAGACGACCTCGCCAGACAGTGAGAGCCGTCGCTGGAGATGAATTAAATTGCGGTAGGGGCTGACTGCGCGATTGGCAACGATCGCCCGTGCCAAATACATATCGACAACGGGAATTCGGGTCAACATTTCAACCGTTGCTGTATTAGCATTCACAGGCTTAATAGTAGCGACACTCGCAGCATCGTAATAGCAGAACTGGAGCACTGGTTCTAGTGGTTTGAGTCTTGGTACAGGCAAACTCAACACAGCCGCTATATCTTCAATGCAGTGCAACTGGACTCCTGATTGCGTCAACTCCACCAGCGATCGCGATTGGTGAATCGAAATTCCTGGCAAGCGCAGCCAATCATCGATGCCCGCCTGATTCACATCAATCTTGACACCTAGACTAGCAGCAAGCGTCAGCTCCGCCACTGACTGAAAGCGGTAATAAGGATCGTTTAGGAGTTTCGATCGCAGGGGTTGATGTGATTGAGCCGTCGATCGCCAGTTTGGAAAAGGCATTGAGGAAGGGATGAAGGATAAAAGGTTTGGTCTATTTGTCTTGCTCGCAGCCTACATTCAACAACTAAGCAATGCGATCGAGCAACTGACGGCGCTTTTGCTCAAATTCGTATTCTGAAAGCAACCCATCGACACGAAGTTGGTCGAGATGACGTACGGCCTCTGCCACTGCACCAATTTGACTAGAGTCAACGACATCGGCACGCGGTACTACTGTAGCGGTCGATGTCATGCCATCATTAAATTTCAGATCAAACTCGCTAGAGTCTTGCGACAAATACCAAATGCCTTCAATCGCGCTGGCGACTCTAGGAATCGGGGTCATAGACAGCAAGAGATAGAAAATACCCCAAAGTGGTTGACCGACATAAAACTTGTGCAACCCAGCACCGATCGGTGATAGGGCTCCACCAAATGCCAATGCCGCCGCAATTTTACGGTCCCTTATTTTCCCTACCATGCCAACCCTAACCCCCAATAGCCGTACTTAGACTTTACAATGGCAAAACAGTGGTGTGATGACTGCCCCTTCAGGGCAGCAAAGAGATTAGTATCTACTCCAGTACCGTTACTTCTATCATATTGACTCTCCAGCATGGATGACCGCAAGATTGTGCTGCAATCGTACATTTTTGTGGCAAGAAACGTTGTTTAGCATCATTGCTACGATCATCTAGTGGCAGGACTAGAGGGTGGCAAAAAGCGCTAAGGTCTTTCAAAGCCATCCGGATCAACCCATGAGGGCAAAGTACAGTAGAGTAACAAGCCTTATAATCGAAAAAATGTCTCGTCCGAATGACTGAATCTGCCTCATGTTCGTCCTTCGTTTTCGTTAGCTTTAAGGCAATGAGTGGTCGCCTTCTGGAAACCAATGCTGTAGAAAGTTTTAATCTTGCATAGATTCTCAGCAGTTTGTTAGAACGTGACTCGCCCCAGTGGCATTGTTTGACGAAAGCAACTTTACACAAAACTTTTTTATGGAAGTAAAATAAAAGTTGCGCTAGCTGGGCAAGATGGCGGCTCAAACTAACGCGTTGCTCTTACTCATTTCAGTCGCCCTGTACAGGTTTTACTGTGCAGAATCTATTGAAGTCTCCTTAGGTTATTTGCAGGGTTCCTTGGTTCATGTCACAGAGTGCGCTTCCCTCAGAATGGCTAACTAACTTTTCTGATCCCTACGCCATCTTAGGGATTTCAGTGGCTGCGGACGATCGTCGTGTACTTAAACGTTACCGAGCGATTGCAAAACTACTGCATCCCGATCGCTATACACCTGAAGACACAACTACTAAAGAACTTGCTAGTCAGCTTTTTGCTCGGTTAGTCAACCCTGCCTATCAAAAGTTGAAACAAGAAAAAGGGCGCAAGGAAAACGCATCGCTGCTGCGACTACGAGCACGACAACTCTACCGCGATACTTCCCTCAACCCTCAGACTGATGTAGCACGTCAACTCATACAGCAGCCTATCAGTGGGGTTGATGTCTTTTATGAGCAGGCAATTACCCAGCTTGCGGAGTGTCAATACGACCCCTTACAGCAGTTTGAATCATTGACCCGGCAACTTGGTGAACTTAATCTAGTTTATTCGCAGCTTAAGGTCGGCGAAACGCTGATTCGCGAGAAACCCACTGGGATCGTGCCCAGCCCTGCACAGCCCAAGGTTCCCATCTTTTCGCCGCCGCCCGAAGTGGCTCCCCTCACTTATTCCGAACGTCACTATCGGCGCGCACAGGAATATATGAAGAAGAACAACTGGAAGGCAGCAGAGCAAGAACTGCGGGATGCTATCAAAATTGAGGCAGGCAAAAGCGAATATCATGCGCTGTTAGGGATTGCTTACCTACAGCAGAACCTGCAAAGCATGGCAAAAGTTTACCTGCGTCAGGCACTTAAGCTTAATGCTGAAGACCCGTTGGCGCTCAAGTTTGCGTCTAAACTTGGCATTGAGGTTCTGGCTTCAGAGTCTGGGCAGCAAAAAGACAACACACCTAAAAGCCAGTCAGTGAACGAACCTGCTAAAAAAAGCGGGTTGTTTGGCTTATTTCGAGCCAAGAAGTGATACCTTCGACAATTTTGCTTCTAGAGGTAGCGGAGCCTAGCGCTCGTCGGTTAGCGAATCATAACAGCGTTGCTTTTACTTGTCGTTTTGCATACTGATGCATACCAAACGCAAGCATACTCAGAAAGAAGACGCCCATTGCGCCAGCTAGAGGATTGCGATCGAAGCCTGTTAACCACTCAGGCACTTGCGGCACGTAGTCAAGCAGTTTGCCAACATTAACAACGTAATAGCTCCAGACCAACCCCGCGTGCAGCCCCATCGGCAAACCCAAGCGTCCTCGAAAACTGTTCGCAGGCTGATTGTGTTGCCACACAGATCGCCAGTTGGAGTACAAGCTACCATCAATGTCACCACACGATCGCTTTGCCAGCACTAGTGTTAGCCCTAGCAGCAATAGTGCCGGAAACTGTGGTCTCATGCCATGTACCAGCGCAAAAATAGTGGCATTAACCCAAAGGGCAACCTGTGGGCGATAGTCACGCTGAAGTTCATCTAGCAACCAGCCACGAAAGAACAACTCTTCTGCAAAACCAATACCTAGCGAAACCAGCAAGCCTTCTAACGCTACCTGCCAGAACGCGATCGATGGAGGCTGCCAGATCACCCAGCCTAAAACTCCTTGTACTGCAAACAGAGCGAAGAGACTGGTAATACCAAGCGCTAGACCAACTAGCACTTCAAGCCCCATCCGGTAAGAAAACTCCAGTCCGTAGCGACGCAACAAGTTAGGCTGACGGTAAACCCGTTGCCCCCAAACGCGCACTAAAAGAAGAAACTCCGCGTAGAGGACAACCAGCGTCACGATGCTGACTGTGTTGCTATCCTCAATCACCTGATACAGTGGCACCGCGATCGGCAGCCACAGCACCAATAGAGCGACCAGAAAGACCCCAATCCGGATGGGAGCCGGAGCACGTACTAACTTGGGTAAGGTCAGCTTCAAAATGCTCTCAGTGCTTACTCGTCTGGCTCGATCGTGCTGCTTAAACCGTGACTATTGAGGGTTTCACTATAGAACTCTGCATGTTCTTGAGCGCAAGTAATCACCAAAGCCATCCCATTCGTGTGGGCTTCCATCATGATGTCAACCGCTTGTGGTTGGGTCAAACTAGACACGGTTGTCATCAAAGTCTGCACCACATACTCCATCGAGTTGTAGTCATCATTGTGAAGCAATACGCGGTAACGGGGCGCAAGCTTGCGAACCGTTGAACGCTGTTCAATGGTTTCGACAGACACGTTTCTATCCTCTCATTAAAAAGTTAACAACAATTTGAACTCAGTCAGGCAACTTGGTGGCAGTTGCGCCCTTTAGTCCATATTTGAAGACAGCGGTGCCATTAGTCAAACTCTAACGCGCCTTAAAGCCAGAGTGAGATGGCTGTGCTTTACTAATTTGGATCAAAACACAGAGACCATACTCACATTACTTAACCTCACTTATAACACTCAAGAGCAGCTTTCGGCATCCGTCTCTGAGAGAAAAGGTTTGAACTGCTGACCGTGTAGACTGCTGAAATAGCTGGAACGCAATACTCTTTGACTAAGCCTCTAGAGTTTGCACATTTAGCGCATCTAGGGATAGTGCTGCCTTCAGTATTATGGCGGCGGCGAGAGCATCACCCGACCGTTTAAGATCAGAGGGAAATTAAACGCTTCTCTATGGGTTTTCCTTTGAATCATGAGCATGGCACTCATGAAATACCATCTTTTCAACCGTCCCAAATTGTGGGTCTGGAACACAAAACCAGTTGCCTCTACGCCGAAGTGGTGCAGGTAATCGAAAGTCGCCAGAGCTGCTGGGTACGACCTCTCATGCTGGTATTTCGGTCTGAGGCAGCTCAAGCTCATAATGGTGAGTTTTTGGCAACGATAACAGCATCTTATGACTTACGCCATGACTCTGATTTGCTCTTGCCACTGACGCTGTTTCGCTTGGCGCTAGATGTAGAAGTACTGCCGTGGCTGGCTGACCTTTACACAGACGATCGCGCAGTCGAATATGATCAAAAGGCAAGCGGACACCAGCTATTTAGAGAGTTTATTCAGCAAGTGTGGCAGGCTCATCCAGAGGTGTTTCAAGCCCCCTCACGACAGAAAAAGACTTAATTTTTAGCCGATCGCCTCATAATCAATACCCAGTCAATAGCCTTTCTTACGAGTAGGCAGAGGTCTTACCTTTAGGTAGAAAGTTTTACACCCTCCAACCACAAAAATATCCTTAGGATCGTGGATTAAATAACCTGCAATTCTGCGTAGGATGCCGTATAGCCTTCGGCATACCCTACGGGAAGCAAGCTACAAGAAGAGCGTAGCGTAACGCATCAAAGCCTGGAGTTGATGCGTTACAACTAGCGTCTAACACATCCTACAAAATTCTGATCAAGGGCTTGATCAAGCGGCTTCAACGTTACTTGTACCTGTTTAAACTAACAGGTCATTTCAACAAATTTTTGTCAGCGTTGAGCGTTGTTCAGTTTAGCCCTGCCAATATTGTTAAACCTGGAAACTTTGTAGCAGAGTACACAAGTAGCATCAGAGCGTGCTTCTAAGCTGCACGTCAGCAGGCACTTAACACTGTCGGTTGAAAAGTACTGGTTTTAAGGAGGAGTCAGAAGTCAAAAGTAGTGGTAATTGAGTTTTCAATGATCGATCTTTCGACTTCTGTTTTTTACATCCTGATGGCTTTTCCTCATTCCAGTCATGGAATTGAATGATTACGCTGCTGCTAAATCTGACACTCTATAGAGCTGTGAAAGCGATGGAGAGTCAGACTGCGATCGTAAAAGAGCAAGGACTTAACCCATTTTGGTGCTGCTTTTTTTAAGCCTTGATTCATTCGATTGCGAGGCAATGAGTCTAGCTATTTTTCGCTTTTGAGTGAGAAAAAACGTTGGCTTCTTTGAGTGCATTAGCAGTTTTGGCTAACACTAAACGCAAACATCTGACCACTTTTTACTGAGGATAAACCGATGCCAGAAGTAACGACCCCTGCTCATCAGGTTGGCGATTTTTTTGTTGATTACGAAGAGAAAGTCTTTGAAGATGTTAAAGCTGACCCAGGCGAAAAAGCGCTGGTGACGTTCCACACCGTAGCCTTTGAAGGGTCGATCGGGTTAGTTAACCTTTTGCAAGCCCTGCGCCTGTTACGGAAAGGTTTTGAAACCTCTGTTTTGCTCTATGGTCCTGGTGTAACGCTGGGTGTGCAGCGCGGCTTCCCAAAAATTGGGGATGCAGCGTTTCCGGGACACCAAAACTTCAACGATCAACTCAGCAAATTTATGACGGAAGGCGGCAAGGTTTATGCCTGCCGTTTTGCTCTCCAGGCGCTATATGGTCATGGCGAGCCATCCCTGATTCCCGGCATTCGCCCCATCAGCCCCCTGGATGTACTGGACATAATCTTTGCTGCACCGTAAGGATAATGCCTTCATTCTCGACACATGGACGGTGTAGAGAGTTTTGAGTTTTAAGTTTTGAGTTTTGAGTTGAACAAACCCTCAATTTGAAACTCAAGACTCAAAACTATTAACTTGCTTTAAGGAGGCGTTGTGGATGATTCCCGCAGAGTGAGAGCGGCGGCAGTACAGATCAGTCCGGTGCTATTTAGCCGTGATGGGACGACAGAAAAGGGGTTGCAAGCGATCGCCAGCGCTGCCAAAGAAGGGGCACAGTTGGTTGTCTTTCCTGAAACCTTTGTGCCGTATTACCCCTACTTCTCCTTCGTACAGCCACCCGTGCTGATGGGCAAGGAGCATATACGGCTGTATGAAGAAGCCGTCGAAATTCCGGGTGCTGTAATGGATGCGGTAAGCCGTGCCGCCCGTTCCTACGAAATGGTTGTTGTTTTAGGGGTCAATGAGCGCGATCGCGGCTCTATTTACAACACGCAGCTCATTTTTGATGCCGATGGTTCACTGCTGCTCAAGCGCCGCAAAATCACCCCCACGTAACATGAGCGGATGGTTTGGGGACAGGGCGACGGTGCAGGTTTGACCGTTCAGGATACAGCCGTGGGCAAAGTGGGTGCTTTGGCATGTTGGGAACACTACAACCCGCTGGCTCGGTTTGCCCTGATGGCGCAGCACGAGCAGATTCACTGTGCCCAGTTTCCTGGCTCGATGGTGGGTCAAATCTTTGCTGACCAAGTTGAGGTGACGATCCGCCATCATGCGCTGGAGGCAGGTTGTTTTGTGGTTAATGCAACGGGCTGGCTATCACCGGAGCAAGTGGGGCAGATTACGACTGACGAGACGCTTCAGAAGGTATTGAGCGGTGGTTGTCACACAGCCATTATTAGTCCAGAAGGGATCCATCTCTGCCCACCAATTACCGAGGGCGAGGGGATGGCGATCGCCGATTTAGACTTTTCGCTCATCACAAAACGGAAGCGCATGATGGATTGCGTCGGTCATTACGCCCGCCCTGACTTACTGCAACTGCGGTTGAATTCAAGTCAGTGGGCAGTCGTGAGTGGCTTGCAGGATGAGAGCATCCAACAGGCAGCAGCAACACCTCCTCTCAACATCCCCCAACCTGAATTTCTCACACTGGAACCATAGGCGGTTTAACGGTCAGCTATCAGCGGACAGCTTTTAGCCTTTAGCCCTTAGCCTTTCTCCCTACTCCCTGTTCTCCACTCCCCGACCAATGAACAAACAGCAGTTAATTACAGACCTCCAGACCAATGGGTTGAGGTTAGTAGAGGAAACTGGCGCGGCTGGACGCAAAGGTGGCGCGGGTCCGTCTGATCACAAAGCTGTTACGGTTGAAGGTACAACGGTCATGGTGCCGATCTATACGGGTAAAGCCGCCCGATCGCCCTATACGGCAACCCTTGATCCAGTCGCAGAGCAAGTCATATTGCATTGCAACGATGAAGCGATCGCACCGATCGCCTTTCCGCAAACGCCGAAGTTTTACAACCTGACGACAGCGGATGGCATTCCTTACTGGAAAATTGCCTTGCTGCATAGTCATGATGTGCTGGCAACCACGGTGCTGCAAACCTGTATGCGCTACAGCGATGCCGCCACCTCCTGTCAATTTTGCGCGATCGGGCAATCTTTAGAGGCAGGTCGGACGATCGCCCGCAAAACGCCTGCCCAGCTAGCAGAAGTGGCAGAAGCCGCCGTACGGCTGGACGGGGTAAAACACATGGTCATGACCAGCGGTACGCCAAACACGAGCGATCGGGGTGCAGCTTATTTAACCGAGTGCGCCAGAGCCATCAAACGCCGAGTTGCTTTGCCCATACAGGCACAGTGCGAACCGCCAGACGACTTCATCTGGTTTGAGCGACTGAAAGCGGCTGGCGTTGACACGCTGGGTATGCATTTAGAAGCCGTTGATCCACAGGTGCGTGCCCGCATCATGCCCGGAAAAGCAACGGTGCCCGTAGCGTATTACTACGAAGCCTTTGCTGCCGCCGTTAAGGTCTTTGGTTGGGGACAAGTCAGCACGTATCTGCTGGCTGGGTTGGGTGATGATTTACCGACGCTACTGGCAGCCTGTGAACGTTTAGTGGCGATCGGGGTTTATCCCTTTGTGGTGCCGTTTGTGCCCATCAGTGGCACCCCATTGGCAACCCATGCGCCACCGACCAGCGACTTTATGCTGCCCCTCTATCGTCAGGTGGGTGCAATGCTCAAGCGGGCGGGTCTGTCTTCTAACAACATCAAAGCAGGCTGTGCTAAGTGCGGTGCCTGTTCAGCTCTTTCGACGTTTGAAGAAGTTGTGAGTTGTGAGTTGTAAAGCCCCACAGTCATACCAGAAAGGTTGTTAGAGATGGTAAGCATTACGGAATAGAGACGCAAGCTATTCAAAACTCAAAACTCAAAACTCAAAACTTCCCCCCCCTCCTCATGTCTACGCCTTCTTACTGTTTCAAACTAGCAACCGCACCGTCCGAAGTAAGCGGTTATTTCGCCTTGCGGCACTCGATTTTTGTGGATGAGCAGCAGTTGTTTCAGGGTTGTGATGTGGATGCGATGGATGCGATCGCGTACCCGATTATTGCGCTGGCAGCAGCAGCCACAGAAAGGCAAAGGCGCGGAGATGTCGATCGACTTGTTTTACCGCTCACACATCATCCTGTACTCTTAATACCAATTCCTCAAGATAGGGCTACAGATGCTATAAAGTAGCTATTGGGTTCAAGCAGCATTTATGGCAGGCGTTTACAAACTCGATATCACCGAAACGGAAGCAGACCTAAAACAACGGCTCAGAAGCCAAAAGACCGCTTCTGACAAAGAACGTATTCAACTGCTTTATCTGCTTAAAACTGGTCAAGCCACCACGGTGCAGTCTGCGGCGACCCTGCTCGGTCGGCATCGCGTCACTGTACAGGAGTGGCTCCGCCTCTATCGCACCGGCGGTCTGACAGCCATGCTCACCCATACGCCCCGTACGGGGCGACGGCAGAGCATTCCCCAGTGGGCACAGGCGGCGCTCAACCAACGGTTGCACCAAAATGAGGGCTTCAACAGCTACGGCGAGATTTGCCAGTGGCTAGAGACGCAACTCGGCATCACTGCCCCTTATAAAACGGTGCATCAGTTGGTGCATTACCGCCTCAAAGCCGCGCCTAAAGTTGCTAGACCCGTGAGTACAGAGACCACAGCGGTCAAAGTAGAGGCATATAAAAAAACTCGCTGAGAACCTGGCGATGCTGGCTTGGTATGCCGTAGCCGTGCTGGGACTGAGCGGACAAGTACGCTTCTTCTGCCAGGATGAGACGCGCCTTGGGCTCAAAACTATCAGTGGGCGCAAGATCACGTACCAAAGGCATCAAGCCCAAAGGTAAGGTGCAGTGGCAGTTCAAGGCCACCTATCTGTATGGGGTGGTGGAACCGAGCACGGGCGAGCACTTCTTCTATGAGTTCACTCATCTCAACAGCGATTGCTTCCAAGTGTTCTTGAACTTAGTGAGTGAGCGCTACAAGGACAGCATTGTGATCATGCAAGTCGATCAAGCGGGGGCACACCGCGCCAAACGCTTGCAGATTCCGCCCAATATCATCTTGCTGTTTCAACCGTCCCACTCACCAGAAACGAATCCCATTGAGCGTGTGTGGCAGCATTTCAAATTAGGGTTGCGCTGGCAGTTGCCGAAGAACCTCGATGCGTTGCGGTTGTTGATGCGAGCGAGGTTAGAAGTGATGACTAAGGAAGTCATTGCTTCCCTTGTCGGATGGCACTCTATTTTAGAGGCACTATCTGTAGCTGGTCTTTAGAGAATTGGTATTACTGGGCGATCGTGTCATTCGTTTACCTGGTTATTGGCATAGTCATTGCACAATTTTTCTCACCCCCCGCACTGATCAAGCGGTTTGGTCGCACTCCAGTCGCTTACCATCATGATCGACGCTCGATCATGCGCCTAGACCTTTACTATGCTCTTCTACATGTCTGATTCTTCTGCTTTACCTTCACTATTCACTCAACTGCAAGTGCGCTATCCCACCAGCGGTTTGCTAACGGAGTTGGTGCAAATGGATGCCGATCGCTGTGTGGTACGAGCGCTGGTACAGTTGGGCAGCATGACGCTGGCAACGAGCATGGCAACTGCTGCCACTGTGGAACAGGCGGAAGATCAGGCACGACTGCGTGTGTTGGCACTGTTAGGCATTCATACGACGCTAGCCTATGTTCCAGCGGTCTCATTGGCTGGCTACAGCACACCAACGCAGCCCGCAACGACGGCATTTCAAGAAACAACCCCGTTTCAAGAACCAATGCAAGCCGATCGGGTCGATAGCGCACCGCTGGATAGTCCTCCCCTGGCAGTGAGCTTACCCGACGTGGAGACGATCGCTCGTCCCAATGCCTTTGCAGCAGCAACCTTTGAGCCAACCATAACGATGCAAACCCCTCTTGCAACCGTCGCGCCCTACAGAGCCGACGCCACGATCGCAACAAGGGCACCAGAGGACTTTGAGACAGCAAGCGATCGCGTGTCTTACGAAACAACGGATGATGAACCTTACGACGACACGGCTTACGACCATGCACCTGACGATGCGCCTGACGACGCACCAGAAGACGAGGAGCCTTACCAAAGAGAACCGTTTGAAGCGCCGATGCCCGTGGTCGTTGAGGAAGCGTTAAGCGACGATCGCTCTAGCGAGGAGTATCTGCCACTTGCCGAGGAGCCAGCCACCAAAAGCCAGCCTCGTAAGTCTGGAGCCGAGAAACCACCCGTGGCAGGAAGCGATACGGCTGGCAGTGCCTCCAGAGATTTATCGTCACTGATCTCGCAGATTGGTGTAGAGATCGAGCGCATTGGCTGGAGCAAACGGCAAGGCAGTACCTATCTGCAAAAAACCTACGGCAAGAAAACCCGCAGCGAACTCACCGACGACGAATTAGAGGACTTTCTCACGTACCTCAACACCCAACCAGCCGCAACAGTCAGTTCGTAGCAGCAGGATGCAAAAGATGAAGGCAGAAGGCTAGAGGCTCCACTGCAAAGCTTTCTCCACCTCAGAGTAGCCGTTTCTACTCACATCTCCCCCCTCACCCCTCCACTCCCTCACCTCTTCACTCCTCCACCCCGCCACCCTTTTCACTCCCTCACCTCTTCACTCCCTCACCCCTCCACTCCCTCACCCCTCCACCTTTTCACCTCTCCACTCATGATCCCCTCTCGTCGCGTCTATCAACTCTTACTGCTGGGCACTGCGATCGGGTTAGGCATTGCCATGATCGGGTCTGATGTCATTAATCCACAGTTTTTGAGTATTGCCATTCTGCTGACACTGGGTCTTGATGCGGTTGTGCTGCTGCTAGCAGGGCTGGATGCGCAGCGAGTGAGCGCCAACCGTGCGATCGTGGAACGCCATTACGCCGATCGCCTATCTATTGGGCGTGAGAATCCGGTGCAGCTTACGGTGAAGACGGGCTATCAGCCTGCGGTACTGCAACTACGCGATTTCTATCCGCAGGCATTCTCTGCAAAAACAGGTACCAGTACCGACACCCTGACGCTCTCGTTGCCAGCCCATAGCCGCGAGGAAGTAACCTACAGCGTTTTGCCCTCCAAGCGGGGCACCTATACCTGGGGCGATATCCAGGTACGTCAGTTGGGAGCCTGGGGTTTAGCATGGCATGACTGGAAGCTGCCTAAGCGCGAAACCGTAGCGGTGTATCCTGACCTGATTGGGCTGCGATCGCTCTCGATTCGGCTGACGCTGCAAACCAGCGGCAATATTCGTCGTGCTCGTCGTCAGGGTAGCGGCACCGAGTTTTCGGAACTGCGCGAGTATGCAACCGGGGATGATCCTCGCTTGATCGATTGGAAGGCAACGGCGCGGCGCAGTCGGGTGTTAGTGCGAGTGCTGGAACCAGAGCAAGAACAAACGCTCCTGGTGTTGCTCGATCGCGGACGACTGATGACAGCTCAGGTCAAAGGGTTGGAACGGTTTGACTGGGGTTTAAATGCAGCGTTAGCCCTGGCAATGGCAGGCTTAAACCGGGGCGATCGGGTTGGTATCGGTGTCTTCGATCGCCAGATGCACGCCTGGATTCCACCGGAACGGGGGCAAGCCCAACTCCCCAAGCTGATTGAACGGCTTACCCCTATTCATCCTGTCCTGCTAGAGCCAGACTACATGGGAGCCGTGACAACTGTCGCCACTCGCCAAACCCGTCGGGCGCTGGTGGTACTCATCACTGAAGTCATTGATGCAACGGCTTCAATGGAACTGCTGGCAGCAATGGGACGACTTGCCCCACGTCATCTGCCCTTCTGTGTGACGCTGCGCGATCCTCAGGTCGATCGACAGGCAAAGGCGTTGACCACTGAACTTCCCGACACGTATGCTCGTGCGGTCGCGCTCGATCTGCTGTCACAACGTCAATTGGCGTTGGCAAAACTTAAGCAAAAAGGTGTGCTGGTGCTGGATGCGCCTGCTGATCAAGTCAGTGACCAACTGGTCGATCGCTATCTCCAACTCAAAGCCCGTAGTCAACTTTAGCACTATTAAAATACCCTCCAACTTTGTTAAAAGCTGGAGGGGCTTACGTATAGAAGTACTGATAACTTGCTTTGAAACTATTCAACTCTAAGCCATTTATGCGCTTCTCAGGCTAATTTTTCATTAAGAAGGAATAAAAATCTTGTGAAGCTTTTTCAGTTTTTATAGCAACTTTCGAGATCGTTGAGACAAAAGGGGAAGGGGGAGCCAGCTTTCGACCGGAGCGCTCCAGCCGAAGGGGGTTCCACCCCTGCACCCCGTCCTAACGAACCCTTCGGTTGCGATGGCAAGCGCTAGAGATAGAGGCTTGCTTGGATCGTGGATCAAATAACCTGTAATTTGTAGGGTGCGTTACACACCCTACCTGATTAAATTCACGATCCTTGCTGGATGAAACGGCGTATCACACTGAGCGATCGTCTCCCTGAGCGATCGTTGTCTTAGCCATTTTTAGGTTCCTTTCAAGTACTCACTAAGACTGGTTGCCTCTTTCGCCCATCCCGTTTTCTGCTGTCAAGCATTCCGTCCTCTCTTCTTTAGGCGTAATGTAACCGTGTTGAGTTAATGCCTCAGAAAAAAAAACGTAGCCTTGCTGCTCTTTACCTCAGACGTTGTGGCGGTATAATTGGCTCGACCTTTGCAAAAGTTAATCTCAGTTAGGGCTGTTTAGGCTGCTTCTAACCTTAGGCTGCTTTTCATCAAGGGCTTTTTATTTAAAGTGTTCCAAAAGCTTTTACTACCAATGCCGCAACGAACGTCGCCTAAAAATAACACTTCAAGCCTCAGTCTGGCATTGCTTCTTGCCTTACTAACAGCCTTTGAACCGCTGATGGGGCGGCTAGCGATGAAACCAGTCCTCGCGCAAACCCCTACATCGTCCTTTTCACCGCCGAGTGTGGTTCCTAGCGGCACAAAAATCACGGTTGATGGCTCTAGCAGCATGGCGACAATCAACCAGGCACTCAAAAAAGTTTATGAAGAAAAGTATGCTGGCACCAGCGTAACGTTAGCGGCGGCAGGCAGCGATTCAGCACTCAAAGCTTTATTAGAAGACAAAGTTGACTTGGCAGCGATCGGTCGTGCGCTGACAGCAGAGGAAAAGCAGAAGGGACTGGTTACTACTCCCATTGCGCGGCAAAAGATTGCCATCATCGTTGGTTCTGGCAATCCCTTCAGGGGGGACATTACGTTTGATCAGTTCGCCAAGCTTTTTCGAGGTGAGATCAAGAATTGGTCTGAGCTGGGCAGTTCTCCAGGGGTGATTCGGTTTATCGATCGCCCTGCCCTAAGTGACACTCGACAGGCGTTTCGTCCCTACCCAGTTTTTCAAAAAGCACCCTTTAAGGCAGGGGAGAAGACGCAGCAAACCGTTAAAGACAGTACGGATGAAGTTGTGCAGGCACTAGGAACAGATGGTATTGGCTATGCGATCGCCACGCAGGTGCTCGATCGGTCAGACGTTCGCATTGTTTCGATGCACAAAACCTTGCCCGATGACCCACGCTATCCTTTTTCGCAGCCACTTGCCTATGTTTACAAAGGTACGCCTAGCCCTGTGGTCGCCTCTTTCCTTGCCGTTGCCACTGCACCAGAGAACCAATCAACCATTGAAACGGCACGCACAATGGACACAACCACCACAGCAGATGCTAGCCCTGCCCCAATCAGTCAGTCCATTGCTGCCAGCCTTAGCCCCATAGACTCCCCTAGTCCTGAGACAAGCGCTACTGCTTCGCCAGCGATAATAGCCGCTGCTCCTATCGTTGAGACTAACGCTGGCGGCGGGTTTCCCTGGTGGCTGCTGTTGCTTCCACTGGTTGGCGCCTTGATCTGGTTCTGGTCCAAAGGTCGTCGCGCTGAACCTGCACCCAATGAGCCAGCAACGATCGGTGATCCCCCGCTTTCGCCACCTGCCACAGGCACTCCCCCCCTAGAAGCGGCAGCAACTGGACTATCTGTTGAAGAGGCTGCGATCGCCGGTGGAGCCGTAGGGCTTGCAGGACTGGCTAGCACGAATGAAAAGATAGGGATCGACCCAACGGTCATTCAACCACCCGTTGCAGGAGCCGTAGGTGGGCTGGCAGGCGGCACTGAGCCTCATAGTACAATTACGCTTACCCCACTTGAGCAGACGGCAACCAATGAAACGAGTCCGCATGACCCGCTAGTCTATGCCGAATGGAATGCCCCAGAAGTTGAGAAAGCCGCACTACGGCAGCATGGTGGGCGTGAGTTGCGGCTGCGGCTGTATGATGTCACCGATGTTGACCTGACGACAAAACATCCCCAAAGCTTTCAAGAATTTGCGATCGCTGAAGAGACGCTAAATTACACAGCCCCCATACAACCAAACCGCGACTACCTGACCGAAATCGGTTACTTGACGGGCGATCGTCGCTGGTTGGCATTAGCGCGTTCTAACCAGATTCGAGTGACCGCACCCAGCCTACCTGTCACGGCTGCTGCTAGAAGCCAAATCACGCTGACACCGCGCCCCGATTACCAGGCATACGCATGGTGGCAAGCTCCTGATGAACATAAAGCCGAGTTACGCCATCAGGGCGGACGCAATCTCGTCCTGCGGTTGTACGATGTTACAGACGTTGCTCTAAGCCAGAGCGACTCTCAAAATTTTCAAGCTTTTCCGATCGCAGAGACGGCATCAACCTACACAACCGACGTTCAACCCGATCGCGACTACCTAGTAGAAATTGGTTACATCACGGGCGATCAATACTGGCTGTTATTGGCACGTTCTAATGCCATTCGCATTCCCTCTGTGGCAACCGGTGCCGCTGCTGTAGTGGCAGGGGCGGCGATCGGGGCAGGACTGGCAGCCATACCGAACAACCAGGCAGAGACCAACGTCGAAGCCACAAAATACGAAGTGGGGCAATCTGACCTCAGCAGCGAGGCATTGGCTTCTGTGGATGAAGGGTTGCCTGAGTTGCCAGATGGCTATGGTGAGAGCCGTATCGTCCTGATGCCACGCGATCCACAGTGGGGCTATGCCTATTGGGATGCACCCAACGAACACAAAGAAGAACTACGGCGGCAGGGTGGGCAGCGGTTTGCCTTGCGGCTCTACGATGTCACCGATGTTGAACTCACCCATCAAAGCGCACACAGTTTGCAGCAGTATGACTGTGAGGAAATGGCGCGCGACTGGTATGTGCCCATTCCCGTGAGCGATCGCGACTACATTGCCGAAATTGGCTACCTCACCAGTCATGGGCAATGGCTTTTGCTAGCGCGATCGAACCCGGTTCGCATTCCGCCCGTCTATCCCTCTGAATGGCTTGAAGATCACTTCATCTCGCTTGCCTGGGATGATGACCTGCGCGGCAGCACACTCTTCGAGCTACTGTCTCCCGCTCAGCGTGAACGAACCGTCGCTCCAGACAGCCCTCTTTACGAGCAGATCTTTGGCATGGCGCAATCAACCGAAGCGCTGCGGGTCGCTGGTTCGCTGTTTGGTTCCATGCAGCACGTTACCGGATCGGGACAGCAAATCCCATCGCAAGCAATTAGCTCTTATGTCTTCCCGTCCGGTGTCGGTATGGGTGCCGTACCGGGTGCGTTTGGTGTCCCTGGCTTTGCTGGAGTCCCAACGGTCTCAGGCTTAACCATGTCGGGGGTCGGGATGTCGGGTATTGGGTTTGGTGCTGCGATGCCACTGCGGGCACGTAACTTTTGGCTCGTTGCCGATGCCGAACTCATTGTGTATGGCGCGACTGAACCCGATGCCATCGTGACGATCGACGGTCGTCCGATTCAGCTTGAACCGGATGGCACGTTCCGATTCCATCTGTCATTCCAGGACGGTGTGATCAACTTTCCGATCATTGCTGTTGCAGCCGATGGCGAACAATCCCGTGCGATTCATATGACGTTTGAGCGTGAAACACCTTATCGCAAGACCAACACAAAAGATGAAGCTGTAGATGAGTTGTTCTAAAAGCGGAGCATTTGGGCGTCTACCGCTTAAACAATCTGAGCGATTCATTAAGTAGGTAGCCACAATTAATTGTCAAAGAGGGGTTTGGGGGCTTTGCCCCCAGGCAGGGGGTTCTACCCCCTCCACCCCCGAAGTCATCTTCAGTTTAATTACGCCCAGTTACTTAGAAGCTCTAGTCTGTGTGTTTTACTGGAACAGTCAAGATGATTTAAATTGACGCACTTAACGGTTGAAAGCTTGATTTTTCCGTCTGTTGAGAACGATGGAGCGTTTGCAAGCATCCTTTTCAAAGAGTTTTGAAGATCAACGCTACGTCAGTGCTGAGTTGGTGTTTATAAAGCGAGTTTGGAGAGCACAATGGCGAATGCGGTAGGAATGGTTGAAGTGTTGGGTTTGCCGCCCGCTTTAGCAGCAGCCGATGCAATGTGTAAGGCAGCAAATGTAACGCTGGTCGGGATGGAGAAAGTAAGCGGCGCGCGCTATACAGTAATTGTACGGGGAGACGTTTCTGAAACAACTGTTGCGGTTGAAGCGGGCGTTGAAGCCGCAAAGCGCATCGTTGGCGACAAGCAGCTTTACCTGTCTTCGCATGTGATTGCACGCCTTAGCGAAAACTTAGAATCAGTGCTGAAGTCAATGCGACCCAACGCGAAGCTTGCTAGCTATCTTGATCCTGTACCCAGCGATCGCCCACCGCTAGTGAGTTGACAAGGCGCAAGCGCTTCAACATGGCAGTGGAAGCGGCTCCATTCAACTTGTTCCTCCTAGTGCCAGGGCAATTTGCGCTGTCTCACATCTAGCCTTCAAGAAAGTCATTTCCAAGCCGATCGTTTTAGTGAGGCTGTGTTGCACTCCGGCTTTTAGCTGCTATAACAAGTTGTTTCATCAAGATTGCTGCTTTAAATGTTGCTTTCTTGGTTTTTTGCTGCACTCTAGACACGCTACAGCCGTCACGTTTCAATCATCCTGCTATGTTTATCTTCTCATCCGCTTGCGATCGCCAGCCCAAGCGACTCGCCATTGCCACACTGCTCACGATGCTCAGTACGTTGTGCATCACTGCCCCGACTCAGGCGCAAGCAGTACCGTATTGCCAACAATCGCAAGCCGCGATCGACCAAAAAGAAACGCTGCGGCGGATTGCTGCCAGAGGCAATAAGGATGCCCAAAAACGCTATGCCAGCCTGGTGAAACAGCATGGAGAGAGGCTACAGAAGTGTCGCAAGCAGACCCAACTGCAAACGCAGGCAATCTGGTTGCGACTCTATCCCTGCGATGCCAAACCAGGAGCTTTAGAAGCGGTTCTAGACCAAATTGTGAATCGGGGCTATAGCCAGGTCAATGTCGAGGCATTTTATAACGGGAAGGTATTGCTACCTGCAACGGACAATCCGACTGCCTGGACTTCAATGCTGGCAGGCTCTAAAAATGAGCAGGCAGATTTGTTGGCAGAAATCATTCGCAAAGGACGCGCTCGCGGTCTTAAAGTCTACGCATGGCTGTTTGGCATGAATATGGGTGCCAGCTACGCCCGCCGCCCAGATAAACAGCAAACGCTTGCCCGCAATGGTTTGGGGCACACCAGCCTGACAGCAAACACCGTCGCTGGGTTAAGTGTTGATATTGGTCTAACCAACCCAGAAGAAGCCTTTGTCGATCCCTATAGCCTTCAAGCTCGGCAAGACTATGCCCAGATGGTGAGGGCGATCGTCCAACGCAAACCGGATGGTGTGCTGTTCGACTACATTCGCTATCCCCGTGGGTATGGCAGTGCCTCGGTTGCTGGCAAAATTCAGGATTTATGGGTTTATGGCGAAGCCTCGCAGCAGACATTATTTCAACGCGCCTTGAACAACCGAGGCATGGAGTTGATTCGGCGCTTCTTAGAGCAGGGTTACATTACAGGCGATGACTTAAAAGCACTCAATGTACTCTATCCCCAAGAGCGGGAACCCCTCTGGCAAGGACTTGACCCTAAGCGCACTACAGCGTCACTACCGATCGCCCGTCGCGTTGCTCTCCTGCAAGCTGACCTCTGGCAGCTCTCGGTGGCTCATGCGTCTCAGGGTGTACTGGATTTTGTCAATGCAGCTGTTGCACCTGTCCAGCGTCTAGGAATTCCGGCTGGAGTGGTGTTTTTCTCTGATGGCAATAGCAGCGTCGGGCGGAGTGGTTTTGATTCTCGCTTGCAACCGTGGGATCGTTTTTCCGGTTCCTTAGAATGGCACCCGATGGCATATGCCAACTGTGGCAAAGCGAGTTGTATTACCGCACAGATCCAACGAGTGCTGCAAGCGGCTCCTCGTGGCACCAGGGTGAAGCCTGTCTTGGCTGGCGTTTGGCAGCAATCGGTCAGCAATCGCCCCCCGCTTGAGGTGCAAATGCAGGCACTCCAGAGAATGGCACCCCAAATTAAAGGGGTCAGCCATTTTGCGTATTCCTGGCAAGAACCAGGGTCCGATCGCAATCGCAAATATTGCCAGCCGTAGGAAGGTTTTGAGTTTTGAGTTTTGAGTTTTGAATGGCGGAGAATTTAAAACTCAACATTCTCAACTCAAAACTCTCCTCCTATCCCACCACGAAGTTCACCAGTTTTCCTGGCACGACAATCACCTTTTTGATTTCCTTGCCGTCGATATATTTACGCGCAACGTCTGATTCGCGTGCGTAGCGTTCCAACTCCTCTTTGCTCGACTGCGACGGCACTTGTAACGTACCCCGCGTTTTACCCAGAATCTGAATCACCAGCGTAATCTCATCCGCTATGAGCGCTGACGGATCAGCCGTTAGCCAGGACTGGACATGAATCGAATCCGTATGTCCCAACTCATGCCACAGCGATTCGGCAATGTGGGGCGCAAAGGGAGCCAGCAGGATGAGTAACGCCTGAATGCCTTCAGCGTAAACTGGCGAATCCTTACAAGCAGCATCCGTCAGCGCATTGCTCAGCTTCATTAGCTCCGAAATGGCTGTATTGAACTGATACTCGCCTTCCAAATCATCGGTAATAGCAGCGATCGCCGTATGAATCGATCGTCGCAATTCCTTTTCAGGCTTAGTGAGGGGTGCGGGGTCAGGGGCGAGGGGCAAAGAAGATCTCCTCTCTTCCCCAAACTCCATCACCAACCGCCACACGCGATTCAAAAAGCGAGACTGTCCTTCCACATCCGCTTCATCCCACTCCAGATCCTTTTCTGGTGGCGCTTTGAACAAAATGAACATCCGTGCGGTATCGGCTCCATACTTGCCAATGACATCACCAGGAGCCACGCCGTTGTATTTGGATTTGGACATCTTTTCGTAGACCAGTTCCAGCGCGTCGCCCGTTTCTGGATCGATCGGATTAGTCAAATCGGCAATCTGCGTAGAGATAACATACTTACCCGTACGGGGATTTTTGTAGGTTTTGCCCTGCACCATGCCCTGCGTTAGCAAGCGCTGGAACGGTTCGTCGAAGTTGAGCAAGCCACGATCGCGCAGCACCTTTGTAAAGAACCGCGAATACAGCAAGTGCAAAATGGCGTGCTCAATACCACCCACGTATTGATCCACTGGCATCCAGTCGTTAGTAATTGCCGGATCAAACACCTGCTGGGCATTGCTTGCATCGGGGTAGCGCAGAAAGTACCAGGACGAATCAATGAACGTATCCATCGTATCGGTTTCGCGCTTTGCTGCCGTCCCGCAGGTTGGGCAAGGCACATTAATCCAGGCTTCTAGCTTTGCCAAGGGAGAGGCTCCACGCCCCGAAAGCTCAATGTTCTCCGGCAGTCGCACAGGCAAATCAGCGTCCGGGACAGCAACCGCTCCACAGCTAGGACAATGAATAATCGGAATTGGCGCACCCCAATAACGCTGTCGTGAGATCAGCCAATCGCGCAGGCGATATTGAATCCGCGCCTTGCCAAAACTGTTTTGCTCCGCATGGTGAACGATCGCCCCCTTCGCCTCGACAGACGGCAAGCCATCAAACGTGCCGGAGTTGATCAGCACTCCGGGTTCGGTGTAAGCCTGAGTGAGGGGTAAGGGGGAGGGGGAGGGGGAGGGGTAGGAGCTTTGAGTATTAAGTTCTGAGTTTTGAGTTGATTCTGACTCCTCTCTCCTCTCTCCTCTCTCCTCTCCCTTTCCTCCTGCCTCCGCTGCTGGCACAATCACCTGGACGATCGCTAACCCCTGTTCTTTCGCAAACTTAAAATCGCGCACATCATGAGCCGGGACACCCATCACTGCGCCTGTGCCGTACTCATACAGCACATAGTCTGCAATCCAGATGGGGATTTCGTCACCCGTAAACGGATTGATTGCCTTGCCACCGGTGGGAATGCCGCGTTTGGGCTTGTCTTCTGCCGTACGCTCTAGCTCACTTTGGTTGGCAATTTCTTTGACGAATGCTTCCACAGCGGCTTTGCGATCGCTCGTCGTCACCACTTGCGTGAGCGGGTGCTCTGGAGCCAACACGATATACGTCACGCCATACACTGTATCGGGTCGTGTGGTGTAAACGGCAATGGTTTCGTCTGATGCGACGATCGGAAACTCCAGGTATGCGCCCGTCGATTTGCCAATCCAGTTTGCCTGCATCAGCTTGACGCGCTCAGGCCATCCTGGCAGTCTATCCAGGTCATTCAAAAGTTGCTCGGCGTAGTCAGTGATCTTGAAGAACCATTGGCGCAGCAATTTTCGCTCAACTTTGGCACCCGATCGCCACGATTTGCCGTCGTTGTCCACCTGCTCGTTTGCCAGCACCGTTTGGTCGATCGGGTCCCAGTTCACTGCCGACTCTTTTTGGTACGCCAAACCCGCCTGAAAAAATTGCAAAAAGATCCACTGCGTCCATTTGTAATAGTCGGGCGAACAGGTAGCGACCTCGCGGTTCCAGTCGTACGACAACCCTAGACGCTTCAACTCAGTTCGCATCTGGGCGATGTTTTGTTCTGTCCATTTAGCGGGATGGATACCTCGATCGATCGCGGCGTTCTCTGCGGGCAGCCCAAACGCATCCCACCCCATTGGGTGCAGCACCCGATAACCCTGCATCCGCCGCACTCGCGCCAGTACATCCGTAATCGTGTAGTTGCGAACGTGCCCCATGTGCAGGCTACCGGACGGATAGGGAAACATCGACAGCGCATAATACTTCGGCTTGCTGCTGTCTGCTGGTGTCAGATCTACCCCCTGCTCTGCCCAGGTTTGCTGCCACTGTTGCTCAATTGAAGCGGGATTATAACGGGACTCCACGAAAACGGCTCCTGCAAACGGTCTGTTTCTCAATTCTAGAGGCTCAACGCCCTTTGATTGAATTCAGTATCCTAGCGCTTCAGCAATCAACCTAATCATCAAAAAAGGTGAGACACGATCGCGCCTCACCCTTTTGCAACTTAACTGATACTAGATATTGGCGGCGAACTAGATATTTTTCTCGCTCAGTTCACGCGCCATGTAGTCAAACGGTTGGTCTAAAAAGGCAGCGTTGGTGATGCCAGCTTCAGCCACTGTTTCTTGGACGATCGCCTTCATGATCTGGATGCCACGTACCGTTGGACCGGGCGGCACACCGAGCGAATTGTACGTTTCGCGCAGCCCTTCTAGCACCCGTTCATCAAGCACATCCGTGTCGCCAGCCACTAGCGCATAGGTTGCATAACGCAGGTAGTAATCCATGTCTCGCAGACAAGCGGCGTAGCGACGGGTTGTATAGGCGTTGCCGCCGGGACGAATCAACTCTGGCAGTTCGTCAAATAATTGCAGACCTGCCTGTTTGACGATCGCCGCTGCGTTTGCATTAATGACTGCTGATGCCTGCACTCTGGCAATGCCAGTATCAAAATAAGCTTTGAGGCTGTCGATCGCATTGCGATCGAGGTAGCGACCCGTAACATCATAATTTCTGATCAAGCTCGTCACTGCATCACGCATGAAACTCTTCTCCCAATGATCCTTATATGTTCTTAGTTATGGTTGACTCGTCCGACGATAAAAAAGCTTGCTCGATGTCAAGCCCAGAAGCACATAGTCTGGCAGCTATGCACTAATGCATGATCGAGCCATCGGTACTGAAGCTTGAATCGTATAACTGACAGTTCTTTGAGTCCGAATGTATTGTCAAGCTTACCACTGCTTGAAACCGAATCGCCTCATGTTGCAATTGTAAACATCAACTGTTACAAGTCATTAAAACTGCTTCGGAGCAGCAGTTTTGCTTTCTTCCTGGCATATTCCGCTCTTGACCTGAGTTTAAATCGATACCGACAGACCAATATTTTGTAGTTGTTGATACAAAAACCGCTTAAGCCAGTCTTTAGGATGATTCAGATACCGATAAGCTTCAAGCTTTAATGTTCTTGCGAAGGCGGCATCTCCCCTACAAGGATTTTTTTGTTGGCTTCAGAGATGCAGAGATGTTTAGTTTTGATCGGTTTTGGTTGAAAGCTGATCAAGACTGTAGGCTTTGTCGTTTCAAGCTCATCGTTCCATGCCTGAAAGTTTGAGGCTGTAGAGCGGTGAGTTGACACATCACGTCTCGTGACAAATCTCGCTTAATGCCCTCACTGCCGCACTCAAATCGGTTTCTACCGCTTTTCTTTCTGCTCATTTTAGAGACAGTACCGCAACAAGGAGTAATACATGGCAACCCCGCAGGAAATCCTGGAATGGATTAAGCGTGACAAGATTCAGATGATTGATCTGAAGTTCATTGACACCCCAGGAACGTGGCAACACTTGACGCTGTTCCACGACATGATTGATGAAAGCAGCTTTAGCGAGGGCGTTGCCTTTGACGGCTCTAGCATTCGGGGTTGGAAAGCCATTAATGACTCAGATATGGCAATGGTGCCCGATCCAGATACTGCCTGGATCGACCCCTTCATGGCAGAGCCAACTCTGAGCATGATTTGCAGCATTATCGAACCGCGTACCGGGCAACCCTACAGCCGCGACCCGCGCTCGATCGCCCAAAAAGCGATCGACTATCTGCAAACAACAGGCATCGGTGACACCGCTTTCTTTGGACCAGAAGCCGAGTTCTTCCTGTTTGATGACGTGCGCTATGACCAGACGCAGAACTCTGGTTATTACTACGTTGATAGCGATGAAGGTGTATGGAATTCTGGGCGTGAAGAATATAATCCAACCACTGGTAAGGGCGGCAACCTGGGCTACAAGCCTCGCAACAAAGAAGGCTATTTCCCTGTTGCGCCAACTGACACACTGCAAGATATTCGTACCGAAATGCTGCTGGCGATGAAGCATTGCGGCGTGCCGATCGAAAAGCACCACCACGAAGTTGCGACAGGCGGACAGTGCGAATTGGGCTTCCGGTTTGCGTCTTTGGTGCAAGCTGCTGACTATTTGTTGACCTATAAGTACTGTATCAAAAACGTTGCGAAGAAGCATGGTAAGTCTGCTACCTTCATGCCCAAGCCGATTTTTGGCGATAACGGCACCGGGATGCACTGCCACCAATCTATTTGGAAAAATGGACAACCGACCTTCTTTGGCGAAGAGTATGCTCAACTGAGCAAAACAGCAATGCACTACATCGGTGGTCTGCTGAAGCACGCACCCGCTTTGCTGGCATTTACCAATCCCACGACAAACTCCTACAAGCGATTGGTGCCTGGTTTTGAAGCGCCTGTAAACCTGGCGTATTCTCAGGGCAACCGTTCTGCGTCGATTCGCATTCCCCTCTCTGGTGACAGCCCCAAGGCGAAACGTTTAGAATTCCGCTGTCCCGATGCCGCCTGCAACCCTTATCTGGCGTTTGCAGCAATGCTCTGTGCGGGTATTGACGGTATCAAGAATGAGATTGATCCGGGCGATTCGTTGGATGTGGACATCTATGAACTCACCCCAGAAGAACTGGCGAAGGTGCCTTCAACACCCGGTTCACTCATGGATGCGCTGAAGCATCTGGAAACCGATCATGAGTTCTTGACGGCTGGTGGTGTTTTCACGGAAGACTTCATCGAAAACTGGATTAGCTACAAGCTCGATCGCGAAGTGATTCCCGTCAGCATTCGTCCTCATCCCTATGAGTTTGCGCTCTACTACGATTGCTAAATAGTGCAACTGTTGGCAACGACACATCTACCATCTAGCGGCGATCGCTCCCTTTCCTCTCTTGCCTAGCAGCGTTTGAGGCTGATGGAGCGATCTCCGCTTTCTCTTGTTTGAGCATCGTATCGGTTGTTTGAATCACAGGGCGCGATCGTCTTCCTACCAAAAGGTAGATTTGTTCACGGTTTGCGGCATTTACTGAACGGATTCGTTACAATCGTTTACATATCGATCGCGGTTTTCTACTCCCCATGCCTGACATTTTGACAAAGCTGGCGTACCAGACTTTCCAGCAAGGCAAAAGCTATTTCGGTCTAGCACATAAGACTGTTAGCACTCAACTCACCAACCTCTTCGTTGCTCAGTCACACCGCGAAGCCAATCCCATTCCTGTTGACCTGCTGCTTAAAATTCAGCAGCAGCTTAGCCAAATCATTGAAACTGACTGGCAGGATGCCGAACAGGGCATTTATCCAGTGAGTTTACTTTTCGAGAACGAATGGAACACCTTCTTCCAGCATTATCCTCAGGTATGGCTCGACTTGCCATTGATATGGGGGCGTGTTAACCAAAAACAGCATCAAGAGTTTTCTGCTCAGGTAGAAACAAGCGGTTACCCTAGCTATTACCTCCAAAACTTCCATCATCAGACTGACGGCTATCTAAGTGATACCTCTGCAAACCTTTACGATTTGCAGGTTGATATCTTGTTTAACGGTGCGGCAGATGCCATGCGTCGTCGCATTCTCGCGCCTCTAAAGCAAGGGCTGGCAGCGTTTGATTCTGTTGAACCGCGTCAAATCCGTGTTCTGGACGTTGCTTGTGGTACAGGGCGCACACTTAAGCAGATTCGAGCCACGTTGCCCAAAGCCTCACTACATGGCGTTGATTTGTCGGAAGCGTACCTGCGAAAGGCGAATCAATTGCTGTCACAAAAGCTAGATGAGTTGCCACAGTTGTTGCAAGCGAATGCCGAAGCGCTGCCGTTTTTAGACAACTATTTTCATGCCGTTACAAGCGTGTTTTTGTTTCATGAGCTACCGCCTCAAGCGCGCCAACGGGTGATTGACCAATGTTTTCGAGTGCTGAAACCGGGTGGTACCGTGGTCATTTGCGACTCCATTCAACTCGTAGATGCACCTGATATGTTGCCCGTGATGGACGGCTTTGTTGAGACCTTTCATGAGCCTTACTATCGCCACTACACGCAGGACAACCTGGTACAGCGTTTGGAAGCCGCTGGCTTTACAGATGTTTCGGTGCAGGCGCACTTTATGAGTAAGTATCTCACTGCTCACAAGCCGATCGCCACACTGCCAGACGTTGCTACACAGACAGATGGTACGAAACAGCTCTGTTACGATTAACCCCAGTCAACACAACGAGATCCAACAATGACCGTCGCTTATCCCCGCAAGCTTAGTAAAACTCTGGGCGCACGCGAAATTCTCAGCCAAGTCGTGCGCGATCGTGAAATTCACCTCATCACGCTCAACCGCTACCGCTACAGCGAACAGCGAAGCTGCAAGGATCTTACTAATTTGATTGAGCAGCTTGATGGCAAGTCTCCTGAACTCATCAAAGATTTGTCGCGGCACATTTCCGATGAAGCCCGTCATGCTATGTGGCTTACCGATTTGTTGGTAGACCTTGGTTCCAGCGTTGGTACGCCACCCGGTTCCTCCTACATCCAGGAGTTTGAGCGCCTGCTAGATGCCGAACTTCATGATGCAGACACTGATCTGGATGGATTTCTGATTTCGACTTTAGCAGCCATCAACGTGACTGAAAAACGTGGCTGCGAGTACTTCTCGGCACACATCTATGCGTTGAAGCAAGCACCACAGACCGAAGAAAACATCAAAATTCGTGAGACGATCGAGCGCATTTTTCCTGAAGAAGCAGGGCACGTGCGCTGGGGCAACCGCTGGTTGGCGAAGCTAGCGGATCAAAGTCCAGAAAATCGCCAGAAGGTAGAAACGGCAAAGCAACGGTACTCGGCGATCGAGCAAGCCGCTTTTGAGTCTGGTATGGATATTACTCTTGGAGCCGAACTACGTCGTGTGTCCAACCTGCTTGACATCGCCAACACAATGTCTGTGTGGGAACGTCCGCAATATTTGATGGAGCGGTTGCCCCAAACCCTGCTGGCACCCGACTTGCAGCTAACCCGTATTGATATCGCTCAACGGGCATGGAAGCGCGATCCTCAAGCGTTTATGGAAAAATTCGTCCCGATGTTTTTGGGTGGATTGAACCGTAAGAGTGTGCCGTCAGCAAAACCGACGAGAGAACCGTCTGCTTAGGATCGTGAATTTAATAAAACCGCATACTTGCGTAGGATGTGTAAAGCCGTTTCGGCATAGTAGAAAAGCGCAGCGTCATGCCTCGACTTCAAGGCTTGTGATGCGTTATGGCTAGCGCCTTTAGCGAAGCCATGCCGCAGGCTTTACACATCCTACAAAAGCTGGTCTTATTTAATTCTCATTCCTTATTCGATCGCCTTAAGTACATCTCACTTTTGTAGCCTTCACCCTTTTCTCTGCTGCCGTAAGGCTTTAGGCACCTTCCCAGAATGGGAGAGGGACTTTGAATCGGCTTCCCTTCTCCCGCTCTGGGAGAAGGACATGGGGATAGACCCATTGCTTTTAAGAGCGCTGGACTGCTAAGTCGTTGTCAGACGAGGTAACCATTCAGCATCTTTCCAGGCTGCTAATTCTTATATGGCTATCTGAGGGCAACGCGATCGCTCAACCGCTCGATCGACAGCAGTTAAGATATGTATGTAAGCAAAACAAGCCCATCTCTTTTTGAGGCACCTATGTCTGTCAAACTGGCTCCAGCGTCGCATTCACCCACCCCTGCTGCACAGGACGCTATAGCACTGCGGCACGTGTTTAAGCAGGTTAACGCTGACAGTTGCCCCAGAACGTTTAATTTTCACATGCACACGGTAAACTCTGACGGTCAGTTGCAGCCAGAGCTACTGATGCGGCAGGCGATCGCAATCGGGCTACAAGGGTTTGCGATCACTGATCACCATTCGGTTAACGGTTACTGCCTTGCGCAGCGCTGGCTGGATGAGCAGCATTCAAGTCAGGCAGGCGATCGCCCCCTGCCCCAACTTTGGGTTGGCGTGGAAATTACGTCCCAACTGCTGGATATAGAAGTACATATCCTTGGCTATGCGTTTGACCCACAAAGCTCTTCTATGCGGCCTTACCTACAGCGCCATGCACCAATCGGGGAGCTTGCAAAGGCTGAACGAGTGATCAGCGCCATTCATCATGCTGGCGGTTTAGCAGTGTTGGCACATCCCGTACGCTACAAGCGATCGCCTGAAGAATTGATTCCTGAAGTCGCTCGTTTTGGCATTGATGGTGTTGAAACGTATTATGCGTATAACAATCCTCAGCCCTGGCAGTCCAGCCCTGAACAAACTAGACGAGTCCACCGGCTGAGTGATACCTTCAATCTGCTGAATACCTGTGGCACAGATACCCACGGATTGAACCTTTTACAACGGCTTTAGTTGACTGCTCAAACCTGCCGTTCACGTTGCTGGGATAGTCTGTCGAGCCTGCTCAGAACTCGTTTTAGTTACGGGCTAAAGCCCAGCAAACCATTCATAGCCCTGGTCTTCCCAGTAGCCTTTCATTGGCATCAACTGGCTCAAAAAGGTGATTTGAGTGACCCATTTGCTTAATTTATAGCCCAGTTTGATGGGTGAGGCGAGACGCAGCGGCGCACCGTTCGCAATTGACAGAGGCTGCCCGTTGCGCTGATATGCCATCAGCGTTTGGGGCTGTACTGCTGAAGCAAGATCCCAACTTTCGTAGTAACCGTCGGCGGATTTGAAGTAGACATAGCGAACATTGGCTTTGAGTTGTACCAGGGCCGCCAGTTCTCGTAAGCGCACACCATTCCACTGCACGATCGCCGCCCAGCCTTCAACGCAAACATGGCGAATATTCATGGTGGTAAGCGGCAATTTCTGTAGATCGCTAAGGCTTAGTTGCAGAGGTCGCTCAACCTCACCGTCGATCGTCAAACGAAACTGTGTGGGATCAAGCTTAGGCACAAAGTCAAAGGAATTGATGATGAGTTTTTCCGCTGGATCGATCGCCTTCACAGGAAATTCTGGCACCGCTTTTTGTGACAGCATCAGTGCTTCAATGCTCTGGTTTAACGGCTCAGAGAGTTGCCCTACCTGCTCTGCAAACAGCGATGACGCACAGCCATTCAACAATAATCCTGCACCAGACAGCCCAGACCATTGCAATAACTGACGGCGAGACGTGCGTTTAGGAAGGATCAAGTTCATGTTTTTAGACAAACATCGATTTAATAAGGCGAAAAGTGCCGACTCTAAGGGCAAGAAACGAGTGGATGAAGGTAAAGAGAACCACGATCGGTACTGTGATGAAGTGAACTGTGCGGAGGGTTTGCCAGTCGCCAAAAAGTGCTACTAGCCAATGCAGCTGAGCAGGCTTGTACATGGGTAAACCGCTGGCGATCGCCAACAGCAAAATTGGCATGATCGCGGTATAAACTAACCGATGCCAGGCATATGTTTTCCGCTTTTCGTTTTGGCTAACCTGCACCGCTTTTAGATCATTGCTGCTAGCAAAGCGATGCTGCCAGCGCCGTGTGATGAAAATATAAAGCCCGTAGCAGAGCAGGTTGAGCGCATACACCCACATGATGGCGAAGTGCCAGTCTCGCCCTTCTGCTAACCCGTTACCAATCACGAAGAACGGTGGAAAATGCCAGCCTGCTCGTCCACCAAACACAGGGTTTGCGTTGTAAATGCGTAGTCCACTGGTAAGCATTAGCAGCAGGCTAAGAAGATCGATCCAGTGAAAGGCTTTTGCCGCGATCGCCTGACTCGGCGTTTTAGGCTGGCGTTTAGCAGAGACAGAGGCTTCCATAAGGCTGCAACCAATGAAGACTTAGTTTTTGTAAAGGGCGACAAACTGTTCCTGAAGCTGTTTGAGCTTTGGCAGGTCATGAATCACAACGTAAGGATGGTTTGGATTGCGATCGATGAAGTCCTGATGATTCGCTTCAGCCGCATAAAACCCGTTCAACGGCGCTATCTGAGTGGCGATCGACTTGCGAAAGATACCTGCCTGGTTGAGTTGATCGATATACGCTTGCGCGACTCGTTTTTGTTCGTCATGCTCAAAAAAGATGGCTGAACGGTATTGTTTTCCGGTATCGGGACCCTGCCGATTGATCTGTGTCGGGTCATGCGCCACCGCAAAGTAGACCTTAAGCAACTGCCCGTAGGAAATCTTGGCGGGATCGTACGTCACTTTGACAGACTCGGCATGACCCGTTTGCCCAAAGCTGACCAGCCCATAATTTGCTGTCTCTGCACTGCCACCCGCATACCCAGAGACCACATCTGAAACTCCATTGAGATGCTCAAACACTGCCTCTACGCCCCAGAAGCAACCACCTGCCAAAACCGCAGTCTGCATTCCCTTTGCCTGGGTCGCTGGCAGATTGATTGCCGGATCAGGAAATGCTCCCTGCACGATAGACAGTGGCGTTTCAGCAATCGATCGAGACAACCTGAGATAGAAAGCACCGCCAATAAGGGCAAGCGCCACCAGCGATAGAATAGACAACCGACGTAGGGAGCGGGAAAGAAGCGTTATGGACGTTGACATCGATGTTGCTGTCCTGTGACGAAGTTGTACTTAAAGCGATAAAGGCGGAAACAATAGCGCAAGCCAAAGCTGGCTTTGAAAATCCCAACCGAGCAAAATGGCGATCGCCGTTACTACAATCATCACACCACCGACCCGTTTCAAGGTGGCACCATGGTTGCGAAGTGCAAGCAAGCGTTGGCTAAAGGCATGTCCACCCTACGCGATCGCACGCAGAGGCAACGCCGCGCCCATTCCGTAGGCAACCAGTAGACCAGTAGGAGGAATGGGCGCTGGTGTGCGAGCAGCTTGCAGCAAGCTCAGGCGCGCTACAAAAGCGATCGTGACTTCCGCTTCGGTTCGCCACTTGGATTACGTGACCTATTTCACTTCGCTGGCTAGAAACTGCGTTACTTTTCCTTTTTTCACGGCAACCACGACATCAAAGTGAGAACAGTAGGAAAAAGTGACATCGTTGGTTTTGTTGTACAGGTTCACAACATGACCACCACCACCCACCTGAATGCCAATTGGGTCTAGTTCGCCGTAAAAAAAGCGACGGAGTTGGTCGCCACTGCCAATCTGTCCTTTGTTTTTAGTGATCAGGTCAATCTTCTCTTTAGCAGTGGATCCTGCTTGCTTCATTTCTGCGGCATGAGCAACCTCAATGCTTGAAAGCTTAAACGCTTTGAAAGACGCATCACCAACCGTAACCAAGCCAACCAGTGCCATGCCTGTGAGTAGAGAAGCTAATTTCATGAGTTACTCCTAATTAAAGATTCAGCTAGTGCTGGTGGTGTTTTGGAGGAACCGCGATCGATTCACTGTTTACAGCATCGCAGCTAGCACTGAAGCCTTTCTGAAGCCCCACAGGAAGTTACCTGAATTTGTACCGCTAAAGCTCTCAGCCTGCACTCAGCGCGTTCTCAGAGACAGCATTGGTGGCTACCTATTGATTGGGTGGCGGAAATGAGTCTGGCGAGCGCTTGCCTGCTTCGTCAAACGTTGGCAGCAGCAAGCTTCTCAGCACCCCTTCAATTTTGTCGCGCTTATTCTGTTCCGCATTTCTCGCTTGTCCGAGGGCGGTGTTGATTTGCCCAAAAATCGAGTTGAGTAAATCTGGTACGCCGATCGGGTTGACTGGAATGGAAAAGTAAAACGGTTGCGCTTGCCCTGCCGCTCGATCGCCGATATTAGAGCGGTCTCGTCTTGTTGTGTCGGCATAGTCTCGAAAAGCGGCGGCATGGTTAATCGCCGCTTCTAACCGTTGCTTGAAGGCAACGGCTGCCAGTTCAGTACGGGCTTGATTGGCTAGCATGACTTGCACAACAACAGCATTGATCGAGGACGCTGCCTGGTTGTAAAGCTGCCGTCCCCTTCTGTACTTGTTCCAGTCGCTTTCACTGAGGCGATCGCTCCCACTACTGGGTTGAAATTCTTGCTTGAACGTGGCAACTGCACCTTCAACGCCATAACGTGACTGCACAAAGGGTGCCAGCGGATCGGGGTTCAGTAAAGCACCATTTTTACCGCAGCTTGCCACCAAGACGGCACAAATAAGACCAGCCAAGCCACTTTTCACGCGCGAGGCAAGCTGAAATTTGCGGTTTTTACTAGCACGATCGCTCATGTCTTTTGCCTGAAAAATTTTAACGCCTGAGCAAGGGTGCGATCGCAGACCGTTGCCATGAAACCAACCCTGGCTCCTTCACGCCAACAAGGGCAGGTTACTCGGACTTAAACGCTCTCTTTGATTGCGTATACCGAAAGCGCATGACCAAACCAAGCGTAATCTGCTTCACCACCCAATAAAAGATAGTGAGAATGATGAATGTTACGACAATGACCAACAAGGGACGCTTTGCCGTCAACTCATTCAGTGTGACTATCAGAACGTTGCCAGGTTCCGTCACAAGATCCCAACTGTTTAAGCGCGGAAATCTGCCCAGGTAGATGCCGATCGCACAGAGTCCATGCATCGCCAATTCCGACCACAGAACAAAGCGTTGTGCGCCCTGTCGCTTTAAGTAACGTCCCTGGTTAATCACTGCAATGACGTAGGCTTCAAAACCACTCACGATCGCCATGATGTGCAGTGGAATGAAGACTAGAGCAATAATCCAGGTGGCGTAACCTGCACGAGTGCCACGAATTAAATGAATGATATCAGTGAGCAAGTAAGGCGCATTGGGCAAAAAGGCAATGAAGACAACCCAGGCCAGCCACCATAAAAAGGGGCGCTCATTTGTTTTCCGTCGAAAGAGCCAGAAGCTTAAGACTAACGGAATGAAGGCTAAAAAGAGATTCCATAGAATCCAGCCGCTATAGATACCAGAGAAAGCTCCGATCGCCTCTAAAATTTTTGCTTTCATGTCGATGCTTGACCTTAGTCGTCTTATCCTTTCACAGCGTAATTTTAGTTTAAAGGCATCCTTCACCAGAGTGAAGCGGCTGGGCTGCAACCACCAGACCCATGGTAAACAGGTAAAAGGATGCCATGATGATCCCCCTTTACCTGTTTACGTTATGACCGAATCATGACCAAATCATGACAGTGCCATCCTGCACTATGGGCAAAGAGTCAGGTTGCTGCTACCACCTGGAAAGCCGTTAGAAACCCAGCCAGCAACAGGACTTGCAATCTGTATCCAGTTGCGACCATCGGCACCGAGTCGGGCAGTTGCTGGATTGGTCGTTAGGGTAACACGGGCTAAATTAGCCACACCACCGACGTAAGTAGCAGTGGGGGACGGTTCTCTACGGATGCTGAGACCGAGTGGTTGCAGAACACGACGGCAAGTGTTTCCGGTTGGTGGGGTCGTTGGGTTGCCAGTGCAGGGCTTCAGGTTTACCGTTTGAATATAGCCGCTTACAGGGCTGCTGATGCCAATAAAGCCACCGCTGCCCGTATCAGCAAGCGTAACTCTAGTCTCAGGATTGAGAGTACTCACTGTTGAGCCAGTAGCCGATGCCTGTTTGTAAACCGAAACCTTTTTATTGACGGCGCGGCACTGACCGATGATCGAACCTTGAGCGAGTTTAGCGGGTTGCACTACTCCTACTTCTGCAACGGCAGGGAGGCTAATGCCTGCTGTAGCGATCGCCACAGCTAAAACGCCAGCAGAAACTCGGAAACAGTTGTTTTTTAGCATGATTTCCATTGATAACACTCCTCTTTGAAGTTCAAAGCACAATTAAAGGCGAAGCACAGGGTTTAATTGTTCATAACAAAATTCCTGCACTGAATCTTACACGCAAAGGCTAGCTCCATCGCTAAAAAACGTGAGAGTGTAACGATTAGAAGCAAAAGGGGCAGCGTGAAGCGGTCAGCGGCAACGTAAGCTTTAGAGCTAGGCTACAAGCTAGAGGCTAGCAGTCGATCGAAGTAGCTGGGCGTAATTATTTATAAGACGCATTTCGACTTCGCTCAATGCTCCCAATCCTGTGTGTAGGCGGGTTGAGCGCAGTCGAAACCCGGTTTCTCAGTGATGCTTAATTTAGCCCTCCTACTGAGAGCAGCGTTCACAAACCAAAGAGGATAGTTAAATCCAGCGTTCGGCTATGTTGAAAGGTCGCTTTTTTCGCTTTTTTCGCTATCTCACTCCAGCCACAGTGCGCGAAATCATCGATCGGGTGGGGCAGCGACGGTTGCCTGGTCTCGCTTCTGAAATGGCATACAATGCAATGCTGGCTCTGTTTCCAGGCATTCTGGCAATACTAACCGCGATCAGCTTGTTTGGTGGTTCTGAAGAGAGCCTTAATAACCTGATTGAGCAGGTGAGCCAGGTTGCGCCTGAGGAAGCGCTCATGCTCATTCAAAACTTTATTGGCGAAATTGGCTATCAACGCAATCAAGGTCTTTTTTCAGTGAGCTTTTTAGTCTCGCTCTGGGCAGCTTCTAGCGTCCTCGGTGCCGCTATGGTTGCACTCGACCAGATTTATCAGGTGCCCCCGCCGCAAAGGCGACCCTTTTGGAAGACAAAGCTAGTTTCCCTGGCGCTCACGATCGGCACCATTCAACTGGTGCTTGTTGCCTCGGTGTTAGTCTTCATCAGTGATTTTATTGTGCAGGTAGTGGCATATCGCAGTGGTGCCATGGAGCCGGGAGTCTTTGCCCTCTGGCGGCTCTTTACCTGGCCGATGGCGTTAATCATTATCGCCCTAGCCAGTGCCTTTATCTACCGCTTTGGACCGAGCCGTTGGACAGTTGGCACTCCCATTCTGCCAGGTGCCATACTCGCAGCCATCTTTTGGGCAGTCCTTTCGGGTTTGTTTCGCTTTTATGTCACTCACTTTGGCAGCTACAATCGGGCATACGGGGTGATCGGGGCAGTTATTGTGCTCCTACTGTGGCTTTACCTCAGCTCACTGGTGATGCTCATTGGTGCCCAGTTGAATGTCACTGTCGGCGCAGCCATGCAACGGCACTCCAGACGCAGATTCTAAAAAATGATCTCACAACAATCCCTGAGCTGCTCATGAGGGTACGCCAATACCTGTGCTGCTGCCTGCTCTGCCTTTGCCTGCTAGTGCTGCCTGGATGTCAGCGTGCAGGAGCGATACCGCCTGCTGTTACGCAGTTAACGCTGTGGCAGGGTGTCAACCCACCGCCCAATCGTGCTGTGCTGCAACGACTGGTAGACCAGTTTAATCAAGAACATCCCACCATTCACGTAGAGTCGCAGTATGTCGGGCAAAGCGATCAGCAGTTGCCCAAAATTCTGGCAGCGATCGTCGGCAAGTCAGTGCCCGATCTTTTGTGGTATTCGCCCTTACTGACAGGGCGCTTAGTCGAACTCGACGCGCTGTATCCGCTAGAAGACTGGCTCAACGCTTCACCGTTACGATCGCAGCTTGATCCCGCACTGTTCGACAGCATGGTGCTCGAAAACCATCTCTGGTCGATTCCCTTTGGCACTAACAATGTAGGCATCTTTTACCGTCCCAGCCTTTTTCAGGCAGCAGGCATTACTACACTGCCAAAAACCTGGACAGAGTTGCGCCAAGTTGCCCGCCAGCTCACCCGCGATACTGATGGTGATGGACGCACTGACCAACATGGGCTGCTGCTGCCCTTGGGTAAAGGCGAGTGGACGGTGTTTATGTGGCTACCGTTTTTGTGGAGCGGGGGTGGAGCGTTGGCGGACGGGGATCAGGGAACGATCGGGGGGACGCTTCACGCGATCGAGCCGCCTCATGCAACGGTTCCGCTAGCGAGTTCCGGCGCGATCGCAGCGTTGCAATACTGGCGCGATTTACTTGATGACGGGTCTGCCGTACTGTCAGCACCAGAGCGAGGCTATGGGCTAGACGGCTTTTTGGCAGGTAAAGTCGCCATGCAGCTATCGGGGCCGTGGACGCTCGGTCAGTTGCAAGCAACCGGTGTAGATTTTGGCGTGCTGCCGATACCGACGCAGGTAACCCAGGCAACCGCGATCGGAGGCGAAAATCTCTTTTTGCTCAAAACGACCCCAGAGCGTGAGCAAGCAGCACAAGTCTTTGCAGAGTATGTTTTGAGTGAAGCGTTTCAGACGCAGTGGGCGATCGGTACAGGCTATTTGCCCACGAATGTACGATCGCGACGCAGCAAGATTTATGAGGCGTATAAAGCACAACAGCCCGCTGTCGATGTGTTTTTGTCGCAAACAGCGTATGGGCGATCGCGCCCCATTACCCCTGGTTACAACCGTCTTTCTGAAGCGCTAGGGCAAGCGATCGAAGCTACGCTCTTAGGGCGCAGCACTCCGGTGCAAGCACTTACTGCGGCTCAAAAGCGTCTGGATCTATTCCAATCCGATCGTTATCAGTAACGGCTATGGCAAAAGGCTGAAGGATGACGGGTAGTGCCTCAAAAGCGAAGCCTCTTACAGTCTGGATGAAAGAGGCTTCGCAGAAACTACAGGTACAGGCTCGATCGCAGCAACGGTGTTAGTGCTAGCAATCGAGCATCAGTGATCGATCGATCGAACGAGATTCCGCTAGTGTGATCTTTTCTAGGGCTTTTATGGGAAAGCTTGTTTCATCAACTTGTTTAACGGTCACTTCTCCATTGGGGGAAACAAAGCAGATCGCGTTTGTCCCCAGTGTTTGAGCATCGTGTTGCAGCGATCGCAGCATTGGCTTTGTCTCTCAGCAGGTTATATCGACTACTCCATTTTCTCGCAGTGCCCACAAGCCCTACAACCGTGGGCGTACGGTTAACAGAGTGAAGATCACATTAAGCGTGATGGGTTTGTAAAGCACGTCGTCTGTCCTTATTCTTTAGGGGCATTGAACCCAATTGCTGTCTTTTTAAGCTTGAGCCGCGCAACTTGGAGTACTCTGCTTTAGCATTAGCTGTGTATCTGTTGCTTGAGAGCATCTTTGACATGACACCATCGCCTGATCCTAACTCCGATCGTAAGCGGCTCAGTACTGATGAACTGATTGCCGTCTTTGTTGCCCTTACTAGCATTGGAGCCATTTTCTTTTGGTCAATCAGCCAGAAAGATGGCGGTATGAATGTGCCCTTCTTCCAAGAGCCAACGACATCTAATTCACCACTGGCTACGCCATCTGCACCTGCGACCACCGACGCAACGCCACCGACCCAGCAGACATCTGATCGATCGGTGACAGTCGTGCCTTCACCGTCGATCGCTCCATCAGTCAGCCCTATGCCGCCAGCACCGCAGGCACCACCTTTGGTTGCGATCGTACCTCAAGCACCTGCTACCCCATCACCAGTGCCCTCCGCCGTTCCGACTGCACCTGTCGCCCAACCAAAGCAGTTCACGGATGTGCCAGCGAACTTTTGGGCTAGTGCACCGATCGCGGCTTTGAGTGCGAGAGGTATTTTAGATGGCTTTCCAGATGGCAGTTTTCAGCCAAACAAGCCGATTACACGGGCAGAGTTTGCCGAGATCGTCCGACGAGCCTTTAATCAGCCTGCCAGTCGTGCAGCCTTGAAGTTTAATGATTTGCAGCCAGACTATTGGGCAATTCCGGCAATCAATCAGGCAACGCAGACCCAGTTTATGAGTGGCTTCCCCAACGGCAGCTTTCAACCAAATCGCCAGATTCCCAGGTTGCAAGTGCTACTAGCGCTAGCGACAGGCTTAAATTTGCAATCCAAGCAACCAGCGGCACAGGTGCTGAATCAGTATCAAGATGCAGCAGAGGTTCCAGCATATGCGGCTGACAAAATTGCGGCGGCGATCGAAGCGGGGCTGGTGCTGGATCAGGACAACACCAAACGCTTAAGTCCTGCAAAGATCACGACTAGAGCGGAGGCAGCCTCCCTGGTTCACACTGCGTTAGGTAAATAGGACGCGGCATCGCGTGCGTCTTGATCTACTTTAGTCACCACAAGTCGCTCTTATCCCTTGTATGCCTTGCTCCTAGCATGAACAAGGGAAAAAGATTTCTGCCCCCTTTCCCGTGACAATGCTACGTATATACACCAGTCAAACCCATGCTCCCTTAGCCTCCTAGCGTATGGGGAGCAACCGATAAACGGAGAGCACCGCATTTTAACGCTCAAAGTTTCCTTCTCTAGGGAGGATGGAGACCAAACGATGGTTGGCGATTCACCCACCGATCGGAGCAAGTTTCAATCTGGGTTGCGCAAAGCGAAACCTTGCCATGAGCTTGTCTGCCTGGTTTATGCGCTTCATCGACTTCCACTTGTGGCTTTTATGATTGCTCCCCGCTTTGGCTCAGTAGATAGGTGGCATTAAATAGAAGGTGGTTGCAGGTTGGGTTGAAGCATGAAACCCACCGTCCGTATGGGTGACGCTATCGCTTATCCATCCTGCAAATGACGATGCCTCCTGACTTGCAAACCTACGTAACTAGTAAGTTGTAGTGCTTTACATGAGCTTTACTTCAGTGACGCTTTGCGTAAAAAGACGGCTACTTTGTCGTTGCTAATACAATTTTAAATCCGGACGCTCTAGAAGATGAGTGTAGTAGCACTAATCTGCAAACTCTATGAAAAATCGTCTGCGAACTTCAGTTCTGTTTAGCATTTTTACGCTTTTGGGTTTAACGGCTTCTAAAGTAGACGCTGCCTTGTTAATTGGCAATACACAGGGTAGCAATATTATTATTTTTGATGAAAGCACAGGTACCTTTCAAGGAAACTTTGTAACACCTGGATTGGGTGGCTTACAATCGCCGGATGCCCTAACGATCGGACCCGATGGCAACCTTTATGTCAGCAGTGGCGGCAACAGTGGGCTCAATTTGTTTGACCCTGCTTACCCTCAAGACTCAGCCATTCTGCGTTACAGCCTTACAGGAGAATTTCTGGGCGTGGCAGCATCTGGCGGTGGTTTGACTCGACCGTACGGTAATGCCTTTGCACCCGACGGCAGCCTCTTTGTCAGCAGTTTTCGTACCAATCAAATTTTGCGGTACGACGTAACAACGGGTGCTTTTCTAGGCGTTTTTGCCTCTGACAATAATAGTGGGCTGGGGGCAGTCAACGGCTTGAACGGTCCAAACGGGCTTTTATTTGGACCCGATGGTAGCCTTTATGTCACGACGCAGGGTTCAGCAAATAATATCAGCGGCGGTTTAACGTTTCCCTTTGCCAGCCAAGTGTTGCGCTACAGCCCTGAGCAAGTGGCAGGTTTAGCCTCTAGCGAAACTCCTGGTGTTTTCATTGACCAGCCAGAGCTTTTGCCAGAAACACCTGGGTTTATTAGTTTGCTGGGATTGGCACTTGCGCCTACAGCAGACAGCCTGTACGTGAGTGATTTTGCGGCTGGTATTCGTCAGTATGATTTAGCAGGCAATTTGCTGAGTGTGCTCTCGACCAATTACACGGGCACGACTCCTAGCAGCAATTTTATTGGTAGCCTGACGTTTGGTTCAGGTGTGAACAGCAATGATCTTTATGCCGTCGGCTTTGATCGGACGAATGCTAACCTTGGCTCTGTGCTTGCCTATGCTGGGGCGCAAGGCAGTGCCGGAACCTTTTCAGGCGATGTGTTTGCAAGCAGTAGCTTAATTCGTCCGATCGGTGTAGTGGCTGTAGAGGGCGTACCGGAACCATCAACGATCGCTGGACTGCTATTTGGTTTGGGTGGCTTAGGGCTGGCTCGTTTGCGTCAGCGGCGATCGCAGCTCAAGCTGTAGTCAACATCACGAAACCAGAAGCCAGGAGCGTCACATTCTGACCTCTGGTTTCGTGACAAAGCCTTCAAACATCTACGCAGTCGCAACTTTACCTTTTGGTCGTTGAATGATGGTTTCAGCGACTCTGCGTCGATCCTCTGGATTGATGCCTACGAGACGCACGTAATCTGTTGGACGTTCGCCCAGACAAGCCTCTAGAGCCGCGATCGCCTCAGACGCTTGGCCCTGGAACGAACCATACGCATTCCAGGAGTTTGTGCGGAAGCGACGTTCATTCACATACTCAATGCCCAGACGAAGCCCCTGCTTCAAAATTTGGTTTACCTGGGTGACAACGTCTGGAGTGAGCTTGGTGCTGGAAGGTTGACCACCATAACTCGAGGCTGGGGGCTGATGATTGCTCTGTCCGTTACCACTGCCAGCAGCGTTGTCAGAGTCGTAGGTTTGATAATACTGAGCCTGAGCAGCGGGTGCTTCTTCCTTTGCAGGTGCTTGTTCAGCCGTGTTGCCGAGCTTCTTGTTAAAGTACAGCGCTTTGTTGTATTGCTCTGCCAGCCCCATTTCTTGCACACGCCGCTGTTCGCCAACGATTTGATTGCCCACTTCTAAGAGGTGCGGCAGACTAAAATCCGGCTTACGGAAGATGGGTGCAGACTGTTCGCTATTGACGACTCGTAGAGAGATGCGATCGATCCCAACGTCATCAATCAAAGCTTTGACTTGTTCGTCGTAAAGGCGCGATCGTATCGCTCCATAAAAATCGATCGACTGCGTGGGAAAGGTATCCACCAGAGTTTCGACGGCTGTACGCTGCACGCCATCGGCCTCAAAGATGCCGCTAATAATGCCAATGCGATCAGCGCGATCGGGTTCCCAGAAAAACTTGTCCATCCGCCCATCACGGATCAACGGTGCGTAAAGGGTAGAAAAATCATTCCCTGTCACAATAATCGGCACACGGCGATTGGGTTCTAGTTCGTAGCTACCCGGAAGCTGGACGTTTGTGGGATTGTCGGCAATATTCATCAATGTGCCGTTCACGTTCTGAGTGTTAACGGTGTATTGAGTGTATTGGTCTACTCGACCGGCACCTGCGTCGATGTCATTAATGAGCAACACTGCCATCTTGCCACGCACCTTTACCAGTTCAGCCGCTTCTCTGTAGCGCAAGCGTACCAACCGTCCCGGATCACCTGCATCTGGGCTTTCCAGCTCTCCAGCAGACATATAAACCACATTAATACCCATCCGCTCGAACGCCAGTTCGCACTGAAAGGATTTGCCCTCGCCCTTGCGTCCGTGGATGCCCAGAATCAGCGGCACTTTGACGCTGGGAATGTCGAGATAATTCTTGGTAATGTGAACCGAAAGCTTGTCGAGAAAGCGAGGCGAAATGTAGTAACTCATAGGTCTTGGTTGACAGAAGGGGGAGAGGGGAGAGGAGTGAGGGGAAAAGACAGGAGGCAGAAGGGGGAGAGGGGCAGGAGTCAGGAGTTAGGAGTCAGAAGGGAGGGAGGAGTTAGAAAGCGGTGAATGCGTTCCAGGCAGACCATGCTTGAATAAGCTGGGCAAGTTCGGTATAGCCAGCCGCATCGGGATGAGCGCCGTCGCCTGCCGCTGCTTCTTGCATCCAAATGGCTGATTGGCTCAGTGGCGTGAAGATATCGAGATAGGGCACATAAAGTGTTTCACAGAGCTGGGCAAAGTGTTCTGATAACTCGTTGATTCTGACGTTTTGCTGTGGATCGCTGACTGGCGCTAAACCCACCAACAGGACTGGATAGCGTTGTTTCGCCACACTCAAAATCTGTCGGGCATTTTCTAGCGATCGCGCTAACGCAACGCGTGTACTGCCATTTTCCAACGTCGTGTCGTTGACTCCGAAGGAAAAGACCACGCGATGCTGACAGTTCGGAGGCAGTCGTCGATCGCACTCTTGCTGCCAGCGTTCTAGGAGTTCAGTACTGGTTTCGCGCCGAATACCCAGGTTGTAATAGGTGATGCGATCGCCCCGTTGAGACAGGGTTTGACACAGCCTGCCAGTCCAACCGAGATGGGTGCGATCGCCCGTGCCGTTAATAAACGACTCACCGAGAAAGCAGATTCGGATATCTTGGCTAGCTTTTTCAGGCATCATGACAACGTTAAAAGCGGGATAAAGCAGGCATTGCCTACCCTACCCCGCTTACAAATCACATCAGTAACCCATCAACCGCTGTTAGCGTGGCTTCTGAACGATAAAGCTCATTACCTGGCATTGCTTGATGTTGTCAAACGCAACCACACGAATGTAGCTATTGGGGTACTCGGACTTGCACTGCTGCACTTCGTTCAGCACTTCTTGGGGAGAGCGGGCGCTAAACATGGGCAACTTCCACAAGGTCCAGTAGTGTGCTTCAGCGCTCGGGTCATTCGTAAACTCAACGCCAGGGAAAAAGCCCTGATCAAGCGTGTACTGAATTTGGCGAGAGATTTGAGCGTTGTCCATCAAAGGTAGGTAGGAAAACGTCTCGTAGCGACGCTCAAACGGTAGGGTCTTCATAGGTTTCTCGATTGGGTAATAGTTGCGAGTTGTTAATGGCTAGTGCTTAGCTTAAGACGCTGCGTCCACTGCTAACCGCTAACCAGATTCATCCGGTTTCTTCAGAATTTGGCTCTTGCTCTGGAGCGGCGCTAGGAACCGAAAGATCCAATTGCGTCATCCGCTCTAGTTGCTGCCGACGCTGAGCCATGTTTGCTTGCTGTACGCTTGTGCGAAGCATTTCAGGCAAAACATCGGCAATCTCTTCTGCCAGATGCCCCCTGACCGTAAGGATGCGAAACGCAAGATCTTGGCGCTCTTGAAACAGAGCTTTTAGATAGGTCTCACCATCCTGAATCTTTTCTCTTGAAGAAAAGTTTTGCAGCCAGAAAGCACAAGGCGGATCAGTTTCACTAAGTTGAGCAATCACTGTTCGCACAGCCTGATACGTCAAGTAGCTGATGAGCGTCTTGGCAGTATCCTTGGCAATTTGCTTTAGATCCATAGCAAACCAGATGAGTTGGGAAGGATGAAGTCAGACTATCAATTCGTCTTTTATCCTTCATCCTTCATCCGTGACGATTAAATGGTATCCATTGCGTCAAACTCAAACTTGATTTCCTTCCACAGTTCGCAAGCGGCAGCCAGTTCAGGCGACCACTTCGCAGCGGCGCGGATGATGTCGCCACCTTCACGCATCAAGTCACGACCTTCGTTACGAGCTTGAACGCAGGCTTCTAGAGCCACACGGTTAGCAGTTGCACCTGGAGCATTACCCCAAGGATGACCCAGTGTACCGCCACCAAATTGCAGTACGGAGTCATCGCCAAAGATCTCAACCAGCGCAGGCATGTGCCATACGTGGATACCACCGGAGGCAACTGCCATCACTCCAGGCAAAGATGCCCAGTCTTGAGTGAAGTAGATACCGCGAGAGCGGTCTTTTTCGATGTAGTTTTCGCGCAGGAGATCGATGAAACCGAGGGTAATCGCTTTGTCACCTTCGAGCTTACCAACGACTGTACCCGTGTGAATATGGTCACCGCCGGACATCCGCAGGGCTTTTGCCAATACGCGGAAGTGGATACCGTGGTTCTTTTGACGATCCATCACAGCGTGCATGGCGCGGTGAATGTGGAGCAAGATACCGTTATCGCGGCACCAATGAGACAGTGTGGTGTTGGCTGTGAAGCCTGCGGTCAGGTAGTCATGCATAATGATAGGCATGTTGAGTTCTTTGGCATACTCAGCACGCTTCAGCATTTCTTCGCAGGTCGGAGCAGTCACGTTCAGGTAGTGACCCTTGACTTCGCCTGTTTCAGCCTGGGCTTTGTAGATGGCTTCTGCTACGAAGGAGAAGCGATCGCGCCACCGCTGGAACGGAGCAGAGTTGATGTTTTCATCATCTTTGGTGAAGTCCAAACCACCGCGCAAGCACTCATACACTGCACGACCGTAGTTCTTCGCAGACAAACCAAGCTTTGGTTTGATGGTGCAGCCCAGTAGAGGACGACCATATTTGTTCAACTTGTCGCGCTCAACCTGAATACCGTGGGGAGGACCCTGGAAGGTTTTCAGATAGGCAACAGGAATCCGCAAGTCTTCTAGACGAAGCGCTTTCAGCGCTTTAAACCCAAACACGTTACCCACGATCGAGGTAAACAGATTGGTAACAGACCCTTCTTCAAACAAGTCCAGGGGGTAGGCGATAAACGCGATGAACTGGTTGTCTTCACCAGGAACAGGCTCGATGTCGTAGCAGCGACCTTTGTAGCGATCGAGGTCTGTCAGGAGGTCAGTCCAAACAGTCGTCCAGGTGCCAGTAGACGATTCTGCTGCTACTGCGGCGGCTGCTTCCTCAAAGGGAACACCGGGCTGAGGGGTTACACGAAAAGCTGCCAAGATATCAGTATCTTTTGGTGTGTAATCTGGCGTGTAGTACGTTAATTTGTACTCTTTTACCCCAGCATCATACCCAGACTTTGCCTGGGTTCTTGTTTGCGCGTAAGACATTAAAATCTCCCTTCCTGTGTAACTCTACAAAATTTCTTCGATCGCCGTAACCAGAAGCAAGACAAAGGTTTGCCTGCATCCGCCCGAAACTCAGCAAACACCTTATTGCAATAGGGAATGCGTTGAAATCGTAATCTTTTTGCTCCGGCGACCTGGGCACAATGAACGCATTGCTCACCCGTTCCGTCAGATTGCTCTCATAGTATCAGCTAATGAGGAGCCAACAATAAGCCAAGCTTCAAACATTCTGTATCGTTTAATAACAACAGATTATGAATTGAATCCGAGGGTAACGTTGTGTTGAAAAGTAGCCAAAGGTGGCAATTTTTGTCTCCGTCATGGTTGCATACACAAGTACAGAGCCGAGACGAAAGCGACTCCACAGACATTTGCAGCAAGCAAGCTAATCTTTGCTACAAGCGCCTTGGCAGGTACCGCAAGGCGACTCAAAGAGTCGGAGCACTACCTCAAGCTGTCGGCTCATCTGTTACACTTCGCAACAGCTGCTTCACATTTCTAAGCAACTGTCGATTCATGCAAATGTATAAAAGTCGGCGAATCAAGAGCAGTGTCATAGGTGCCAACTTGAGCGCGATCGTCGGCTTTCTACTTCTCCTTATAATGGATCTAAAATAATGGAGCTAATTTCTCGTTCCAGATGCAGCCGCTTGAAGTGAAGGTGGATGAAAGGCATAGGTGGCAGTGACAAAGGCCCTTGAATGCTTTGCTGAAACTGGATCGAGGTTGCCTTTGAGCCGTACTGAAAACCAAGCTTTCTTGCAGAAAAGTAACACAAACTCAAAATGACATCCGTTTCCCCATCGATCGCCCCCCTGAGTTGGTCTGACCTAGAAGCCCTGACGTCTTTTCAAAGCGATCCTGTCAATGGCGCTACGAATGCTCAAGCGCGTTTACGTCTCTTTGGTCAAACCGAAGCCGACGTGCGGGTAACGCTCTACCGCGACAACCATGCCTGGTGTCCCTACTGCCAAAAAGTGTGGCTATGGTTAGAAGAAAAGCAAATCCCTTACCGCATCGAAAAAGTAACGATGTTTTGTTATGGGGAAAAAGAAAGCTGGTATAAGCGCAAAGTGCCATCAGGGATGCTGCCTGCTCTAGCGCTAGACGATCGCATTATTACCGAGAGCGATGATATTCTGCTTGCCCTGGAGCAAGCCTTTGGTCCGTTAGGGTTTGGCATGAAACATCCCACCGTGCTGCCCTTACGTTACCTGGAACGACTGTTGTTTCGCTCCTGGTGCGCTTGGCTTTGCTATCCATCGAATTCGATACGGCAAGAACAGGGAAATCGCGAGCAATTCACAAGCGTGGTCGCCAAGGTTGAAGCGGCTCTGGCTGCTACGTCGGGCCCTTATTTTTTGGACGAGTTCGGCACGGTTGATGTCATTTTTACGCCCTATGTGGAACGGATGAACGCCAGTCTTTACTATTACAAAGGCTATTCTCTACGCGAGTCTAACCCACGACTGTCAGACTGGTTTGCAGCGATGGAAAGTCGATCGACCTACCGGGGCACTCAGAGCGATTTCCATACTCATGTGCATGATTTGCCGCCCCAAATGGGAGGCTGCTGGGAAAATGGTGAACCACAAACGCAAATTAACAAAGCGCGAGTCGATAACGGACCCTGGGATGGGCTGCCTGACGTGACGTATCCAGAGCCAGAAACTGCCCGTGCTGAAGCACTCTACCGGGTGATTAAGCATCGAGCCAATCTGATTCGCGTCAACCCCGCTGACGACAGGCTGATGGATGAAGCCTTGCGCTGCGCTCTCACCAACCTGATGACCAACCAGCTTTGCCCACCGCCAGCCGGGTCTGATAGCGCTTTACGCTACTTGCGCGATCGCGTTAACGTGCCCCGCGATATGTCAATTTACGCTGCCAAACGGTTTAGGTCAGCGCTAGAGACAACTGCTGCTTTAGTGGGCGATCGGCAAGGTCCACCCATCCCCGTTCAGCATCGGCGAGACCAGAACCCGGTTGAATTTGCCCCATCTTGAAGCCACCCATTTTTAAGAGGGTATCTGTTCAATTTCTGTCGTGGCATGAATCACTAATTTGCCCGTTTGAGCCTCCAACGTATGAAGTTGGAAGGAGGCTACCGGAAGATTAAAATTGCGTAGATCTAACAGGCTTGTAACCTGTTCAAAGATGGCAGTCGTTAATTCGGGAGTTAGACCTTGCCCTTCGGCAGAGAGAATTTCTAAAGAAAGGCACTGTCCGTTTTCTTGAATTTGTGGAACTGCAGTAGCTGTAAGCTTTTTGCTTTCGCCCGACTCAAGCACCAAAAAATTAGCGTTAACGATCAGTTGATTGTTGCCTGGTAATTCTATCTCTGCCTGCTCAACATTGATCGTGACTGGTTTGCCCTCTAATGGAATGTTCAAGCCTTGTAATTTGGCTTGAATGTAGTCAGAGGCGAGTGCCCGATTTAGATCGCTGTCGATCAGAACAAAGTAAGCTTCAGCATTGGTCGAGTGGTTAAGTTCGATATTGCCAAAAATAGCGCGTAGGGGGTTGATCGAAATCTTGTCTGTGTTGATCTTTAAAGTTTCTAGCCGCAGATCCCGTTTCATTACCAGACCTTTGCCAACGATCGCAACCGAGTCTACCTCTCCTTGCATTAACTTCGCCGGGTTCGTCCGAATATCCACATCAAGCGCTTCGGCATTATCCAGTTGGCTTGTTACTCCCGCAGCCACCACTTTGCTAAGGGCTTGTTCTCCTAAATCGGGAGTATTCGCTGTCATATTCTAAGCTCCTAATGTGTTAAGTGAAATGATTACTGTGTAGCAGTACGGCTGCTTTCAGCACCAAATTGTTTTTGTTATTCTGAGCAAGCTTGTCTTACTCTTGCAATCTACCGACTAGCCAATTGACTAGCATTTAGGTTGTAAAGTAACCGCTGACATCATCCTGACGGGTTAGCGGCATACACTAGCAGCGACCGTGTTCTTTTAGGTTGCGCGAGCGTAGATTGCGGCAAAATCAAGAAACAATTTAAGCTATCTTCTATGTCTATCTGCTTAGCAAGAGTAAGAGACCCTTAAAGTATTGAATAAGCGATCGTGCGAAGGTAAAGAAAACGCATTTGCATTGTGAGATCATTCCAACGATCGCTCATAGGCTAACTTTATGTGTCGCCTTGGAGAACCTAAATAATTCATACATTACTTGCTAAATCCTGGCTAAACCATATCCCTGGAACAAGGTACGTTTACACTCTCCGAAGGCATAGAAAGCGTTTAATTTAATTGCTGGCGACAAGATATACCAAGACTTTTTACCAGCAATATAAGGCTTAAAAGTTACATTGCTACTGGCAGACGTAGAATTAGGTCTATCAGTCAGGTCTAAAGAATTGTAGAGAGAGTTATTTGATCAGTATAAAGCTGTTAAAAGCAGCTTCATAAAGGTATTTTCATGTTCAAGAGATGCTTTAGCCATGATTGACGTTATATGAAGTGAAGCGATCGCCCCTGAGTCCACCTGCTTAAATAGCTCTACCAACTAAACAAACATCTACCCCTTAGAGGATGTGTAAAGGTTCAAATGCTAATAGCTTTGGCGGCTGAGGTTACGGCTACACGGACACTAGCGCCAACCGCATAAACCAGATAGCACGATCGCGTTTATAAGGTATGTCTCCCTCGTCGTGGACTAACTCTGATGTCGATACGAAACCCTCTGTAGCAGCGTATTCCATCATCGTTCAAACTGTAGAGACTAATATTGACCGCTTAAACTCTGGTTTCCTCACGGTCTTTCTGCAAATCAGACTTTAGGCAATGCTCTGGCTCGAAGCAATATTGAAGAAGTGGAGCAAAGCCAAAAAAACACAAAGAGTGTTTTCTATCAGGCTAATCTTTTGCTATCAAGCTAATATGTAAATAGAGAATATTTTGCAACGCAAAAGTAATTTTTATTGAAAAAGGTTAGTTAACGCGAAAGGTAAAAGATCTGCCTAAAGGGCGACTCAATTTTAGAGAAAAACAACGACTATAATTGCATAATAATCAAATTTCTTTTTAATATGAGCCATAAGCAGGAATACTGCGTGCTGGTTGTCGATGACATTGCCGACAACCTTCTTTTGTTGCAACTTGTTCTAGAAATGGAGGGCTACCGAGTTAACATGGCAGCCAATGGTGCCTCAGCTCTTTCTAAAATTCAGGAATCGCCGCCGGATCTGGTGCTACTAGATGTAATGATGCCTGAAATGAACGGCTTTCAAGTGACGCAAAGCCTTCGGCAAACTGAAGACTTTTCATTACTGCCAATCGTCTTAATCACGGCTGACCAAGATATCGATTTGCCCCAAGCCTTAGAAATAGGAGCAAACGATGTCATTTGCAAACCGGTCGATATGGATGAACTGCTGGTCAAGGTAGGAAAATGGTGCGGTGAGAACTATTAACTAACTGTTCTGGCAGAACGTCAGCTACATGAAAGTATAGTCCGACCCTAAAATTAACTTCAGTACGGTTTTAAACAATAACTAAAGTTAATTTTTGGTATTTATCTCCTTAAAACATTAGCTAGCTAATTCTCATCCCCTTACCCCTTTTCTCGGTAAGAAAAAGCGGCGCTAATCAAGGTGCCTCTTCCACTTCAAGGAAGATCTCAGAGAAATTGTATAGCCAAGTTAGCTCGTCTTGTACTGCGCCACAGCACTCGTAGGAAAATATTCTGAGGATTGTGGATTTAATCAAACCGAATTTTTGCGTCGGCTGTGTAAAGCCGTTCCGGCATAGCAGAAAAGCACAGTAACGCATCGTCTCCGGGGCTTTTGATGCATTACGGCTCTTGCCTCACACATCCTACAAAATCTACAAAAGCCGATCTTATTTAATTCTCATTTCTAAGCTAGATCGATCGATCATTTGAATGTGACCACGACTGTAGCGGCTTAATCCAGCATGACTCAGCCAATCGGCGGCAACGGTTACACCCGATCGACGCAGGTTGTAAAACCCTTTCATTCGGGTAACCCCCGTCGGCAGACTTTGTTTTCGTAGTCACGGTTTTAACCGCCAAAAACTTTTCAAAAAATCTTTAAGCTGATGTGCGGCTAATTTGTTCTCATCCCTTGCTTCTAATAACGTTGGGCTAAGCTCTTCCGACTCTAGCAAAGGGCGTGATTGAAAAGACAATAGCTGCTGTTTTGGCTCATGCACAAGTCAAAACAGCAGCTATAAAAGGAGATTATTGATTAACGATGATTAATGACTCGAGCTAACCAGGAAACGAAAACCTTCGACAGGCTTACAGTAGACCCCAGAAATGTAGAACACCTTGACCAGAGTAGAGTTCAATCAGTAGAACAGCCGAGAAGCCGATCATCGCAAGGCGACCATTCCACAATTCAGCTTGGGGAGTAAAGCCAAATCTCCATGCGTTGCGATCGGTTTCTACAACAACAGGCGTGGTCACTTTGGTTGCGTTAGTCATGGTTATTGCTCCAATTACTTTAGATTGACAAAGGTTACGGATCAACGAACTAGCGCTATCAGGGGAAGTGGTAAAACCACCAGTGAAGCTTCGTTAAACTCTGTAAACTAATATAACGAAAGATTTCGGAAATGGCTAGGAATCGCTTACAGATCTTTCCAAAGAGGCAGGAATGTGTATGCGAAGTGCGATAAAAACTTCAGGCTTCAGCCGCCCTATCGCTTCCCTATCGCCTTATTTCCAACTAAAGAGCAGCCAGATGCCAATGACGGCTATCAGTACGCCAACGATCGCCCGTGGGCTAACTTTTTCGCCAATCGCGATCGCGACGGGAATGACAAACAGTGGGCTGGTAGCGCTGAGTGACTGAGCAATGCCAGTCGCCGTATATTTTAGCGAAATTTGCTGAAGCCAGATCGCTAGATAGGTGCTGGCAAACGCGGTTCCCGTAAGAATGAGCAGGAAGCGGGGCGATCGTAGTAGCTTCAAATCCTGATTCAAGGTCTGAGCAGACCGTTGTTGCATCAGTAGTAAGAGCAGCAGCACCAAGCCACCTGCCACTAAACGAATGAACGCACTCCAGAGTGGGTCAAGCCAGGGCTGCCAGCAAGCCAAACCCAGTACCGCGCCATAGTTGACGTTGAGTTGTGGCTTCAGTGGTGCGCTCGACTACAACCCACGTGACACCGACGATCGTCAGCGCAATGCCAAGCCATGCCCCTACGGCAAGACGTTCCTGCAAGAAAACCAGCGCCATCACAGCCGCTAGTGGTGGCGCGATCGACTCCAGTGCTAGCGTCCGTCGTGCGCCCAGGCAGTTGAGTGCCTCGAAGTAAGCGGTATCGCCAAAGCCAATGCCAACCACCCCGCTGAGGCAGAGCAATCCCAAAGCGGTAGGGCTAACGTGTGGTAACAGTTTGCCTTGCAGCAAGAGAGTCAGGAGCAGGAAGCCGATCGCAATCAGTCCCTTAATCAAATTCAGCCGGAGGGGCGACAACTGCTGCCCAAGGCTGATGTAAATGACTGAGGCGATCGCCCAAATGAGTGCAGCACTTAGGGCTGCCAGTTCGCCACGAAAGGTCGTTAAAAGGGAAGACATGGCAATAGCGGTTCACGTTATGTCATGGTATGGCAGTCGAAGGGAACATTAGGACAGACATAAACCCTGAAACTTTCTTTCAGCAAGGGCTTCTATTCATCCTTCATCCCTCATCCTTCATCCTTTTGCTATATCGCCGCGATCGCTGTTCTCACTGCGCTTTTTGCTGCTGGTAAAGTGCTTTGAACCGCCTCTGCTGCTCGTTGTGATCGACGATCGGAGCCGGATAACCGCAGCGATCGCGATCCAGCGGCAAAATCTTACCCGTCACCAGGTCTTCGGTCTCAAGGCTGCGGAGTTCTGGTAGCCATTGGCGGATATATTCAGCTTCAGAGTCAAACTTTTTGGTTTGGCTGGCAGGGTTAAAGATGCGGAGCGGCTTCGGGTCCATGCCGCTGGAAGCACTCCACTGCCAACCGCCGTTATTGGCAGACAGGTCGCCATCGTACAGCCGTTGCATAAAGTATTTCTCGCCTAGCTTGACATCGATCATGAGATCCTTCGTCAAAAAGCTGGCAACAATCATGCGGCAACGGTTGTGCATCCAACCAAGTTCGTTCATCTGACGCATGGCAGCATCGACGATCGGGTAGCCTGTTTTGCCGTCGCACCATGCCTTGAAATGCTCTGGGTTGTTGTCCCACGGAAAATTTTGGAAGGGTTTGCGATACGCACCATCTGCCAACTGTGGAAAAAAGTACATGACCGTCTGGTAAAACTCTCGCCATGCAAGTTCCTGCCGCCAAACGCGGATGCCGTCCTTTGCCTCATCGCTACGAGCCTGCTCGATCGCTTCCGTCGTTTTTGCCCACACTGTACGAACACCGATCGCGCCAAACTTGAGCGCTGCACTGAGATGAGAGGTACCTTCGGGATTGAACGGAAAATTGCGCTGTTCCTGATAGTCTGCAATGGAGCGATCGCAAAATGTTTCTAAACGCTCCTGTGCAGCGGCTTCTCCTGGCTCCAGCAGCAGCGGGTTATCCCACACGAAACCCAGATCTTGAGCCGTTGGTAGGGCGATCGCTCCTGCGTTCTGTGCGGCTGTTTGCTCCGGCTCTGTCAGCCCGATCGCCGCCTCTAGCGCCTTCGCTGGCTCGGCTTTGGGTTTGCTGCTCCAGTTGCGCCAGAAGGGTGTGTAGACCGTGTACGGCTCACCAGCACCCGTACGAATTTCGTCTGGTGCGTGGAGAAGCTGATCCCAGAAATTTCGGAACGAGATACCAGCCTGCTGGAGGGCTGCTTGAACCGCGCGATCGCGCGCCTGCGAGTATGGCTCTACGTCGAGATTCCAGAAGACTGCCTTTGCCTTTAGCGCCGTTGCCAGCCCCGGAATAGCACTCTGCGGATCAGCATTTAGGATCAGCAACTGACTGCCCACTTGAGCATAGCGTTGCTGCAACGACTGCAAACAGCCCATCATGTAGGTGATTTTGGCTGGCGCAACCTCATCCCGCTGCAAAAGGCTGGGGTCAAGGCAAAACACCCCCACAACGTTCTGACTTTGTTCACGCGCTGCTGCCAGCCCGATATTGTCCGAAAGGCGTAAATCGCGACGATGCCAGAAGAGAATGAGATCAGACATAAATAGCTAAGAGTTTTTGGTTTTTAGTTTTTAGCGGTTGGTTACTAGCGGGATCACTTGCTAACAATTAGGGTGCGTGTTAAAACCCCTTGATCCTCCCCAACCCTCCTTAAAAAGGAGGGAGCCGAACCATTCAAAGTCCTCTTTTTCCTAGCGTAGCGGCGCGTTAGCGCGGGGATCGAGGGGGATCACCAAGAAGCAAGAAATCGATCCGAAAGGTTTTAAAACACTGCCTATCAACGCACCACCAACCGCTAGAGAAACGGTCGCGCTAATACAAAGCTGCAAATGGTTTTTGCGTCCGTGATGTCCCCAGTCTGGATGGCTTTTTCGACTTGAGCGATCGTCATCATCACGGTTTCGATATCTTCGTCAGCATCCTGGCTCGGTGGGTTTTCGAGTCGTGTCAAATCTTGCGCCAGATAGGCATGGATGCTTTCATCTGAGTAGCCTGGAGCCACGAAAAATTCGCCTAGTTTTTGCCAGCGATCGGCGTGGTAGCCCGTCTCTTCTTCAATTTCGCGCTGGATTGTGGCTTCGAGCGTTTCACCCGGTTCTACCGTACCCGCCGGAAATTCTAGCAGTCGCCCCTGCACGGCAAAGCGATACTGCTTCACCAGAATCAACGTGCCCTCTGCTGTCACAGGTACAGCCAGCGCACCACCAGGATGCCGAATACACTCCCATTCGCCTTCCGTTTGGTTCGGCAAACGATAACGGCTCGACTCAAAGGAAAATTTGCGCCCTTGATAGAGTAAACGTTGTTTGAGTCGTTGAGGTGGTTCGCGATCGGGGGGCATAGGGGAAGGGAGTGGGGAGTGGGGAGTGGGGGAGTTAAGAGTTAAGAGTTTTGAGTTTTGAGTTCATCCTGCTTTTTGCCTTTTGCCTTTTGCCTTCTGCCTTCTTTAAGCAAGTCTGACTTCTGAACAGTTTACCGTTTGTACTAGTTGCGCGATCGCTTTTCCTGAAATTGGCTCAATCCAGTGAGGCGCAATTTCTGCCAGGGGCACCAGCACAAATGCCCGCTCGGTCATGTGGGGATGGGGAATTTGCAGGGTGGGCGTATTGAGTATGACGGCATCAAACAGCAACAAATCCAGGTCAAGCGTTCTGGCACTCCAGCGTTCTCGGCGGATACGACCAAAATTCGCTTCGATTTGCAGTAAGGCTTCTAGCAATGCCTGGGGTGACAGGGTTACGGTGAGCAGCGCACAGCCGTTGAGATAGTCAGGTTGCGGTGGTCCCACGGCTTTTGTCTGATACCACTGCGATCGCGCTTCTAACGAAACTCCTGGAGTCTGGGCTACAGCCTTCAGTGCTGCTTCCAGTATCGTCAGCGAATCACCCAGGTTGCTACCCAGCGCGATCGCACAACGAGCCGACGCTACTGTATCTGCTCCCTCCGACATCGCCAAACCCTTGTCAAAACCCACTCCTTCTTCCCTATGCTTTAACGCACGATCGTCAAAATTGCGGTCAAAAGACTCAGCAAAATGAGTACCCACAGCACCGAACCGGGGATAAAGGTTAAGAGTCCAATGCCGCGCAGAATCCAGATCAGCACTGTCATCAACAGCACTGCCAGAAACGCTACCATGCTTGGCTTGAGCGATCGTCCCATGACTTTAGCGCCTCTGACTGTTGCGAAGTCCACCCAGAATGCCGATACCAGCCGCCAGGAGCAGCATTGCCCAGATGGCGTAGTTGGGTAGCGTCGTCAATATGCCAAGACCCTTCAGCACAATGAGTACTGCTGCCAGCACCAACATGACACCGACAATATAAAGAATGATGGAAACACCAACATTATTCGGGCTGCCACTCACAGACTCATCTCCTCAAACCACTACAGCACCTAACCATTGTGGCACGTAGAGGGGAGGGGAAGTTTTGAGTTCTAAGTTTTGAGTTTTGAGTTGGCTCTAAAGTCCTTCACAGAGACGTTTTAATCGTACCGTTTGCAACGTCTTCGCGAACGTCTTGAATTTCTTCCAGAAGTTGCTGACTCTGCTGCCGCCGCAATCGCTTTGTCAAAATTTCTAGCAGCAATTGACGCTCTTCTAGCGATAAAGCTTCGGCAATGTCGATCGCCTGCTGAAGTCGAGAGGTTTGTAGGGCATCCGTCATAGCTTTAAACCAATTGAGTAAGGGCGGTTACTTCAATCATGGAGCGCATGTTAATAGAACTAACGTACCTTATAAAGCGCTTTGTAAGGGGACTTTGTATTATTAGAGGAGTAATCAACGAACTTTTCGTCTGATGCTGCAACAATTATCCTAAAACGGTGTGGAGAAAATAATCCTGCTGTTGCAATCCCTCTAGGAGAAGCATTTTCGACTGTTAAGCCTTTAGGAAGTTTAAAGAGAGTTTCAATACCGTTAACAGTTAAATCTATATCCTGTGTCAGGATTCCTAACTTATACTCAGGTTGAATTATCAGATCTAAGATAGTTAATATGTTAAATACCACAGAAAAAAATATAAGCAGAGCAAGAATTGATTTCCAAATCTTTTGTCTTAAATTCACTCTCATCTTTCACACTAGAACGTAATTCATTCAGTGAATAGTGTAGTCGATAAATGATTGCCCAGTAGGTGACGGTTAGCAAGTCTGCTCGCGCACTTCATACGTTGAATCCACAATAAAAAACCCAACACCACGATCGATGTTGGGCTTCTTGCTTTCAAGGCAATTGATAAAAATCAGATTGCCGAATGTTAATTATGGATTGGCGTAGAAATCATTGCTGACTACCAGCCGGAGATCGGCGGAGGGATCAATCACAATCAGGTTGGGGGTGGCTTGCGTTTGGGGTGCAGGTTGCCCGCCTGTAACACCTGCCAGAATGTTACCCAAATCCAGCCTTTGTCCCAGGATAGTTGAAAGGACAGCGCTGGTTGCCGCAGAGGTTGCTGCATCTTTAAGCGTGCCGGGGTTGGTAGCTTGGGTTACGGGTTGTCCGCTGACGACCTGCGATCGCGCACTGAAGGGATACGATTGATTGCCGATCGACACCCGTTGAGCGATAAACTGCGTGCCCAAGATTTGACCATTGCTGCTCACTGGAATCAGTTGACCCACAATGTCACTATCTCTAGGCACAACGACTTGACCCTGAGCATTTTTGAGATCATCAACCACCCGTAGCGTCAGGTTGTTGATCGTCTCACCCGGAGTCACCACTATCTTTTGGGAACCGAGATAACGGATGTTAACGGGTGTTCCCTGGGGCACCAGATAACGAGGATTTAAGGCGGTTGAAGTGGGTGCGGGGGTGGGGTTACTGCCAGTGGTTGGTGTGGTGCCAGTAGTTGGTGCGCTGCCGTTCAAGCGAGCAATGTAGTTGTTTGCACCTTCACTGGTGGCGATCGGTGGCAGTTTGCCTTGATTGACCAATGTTTGGTAGATGTAGGCAGCAACATCCGCACGAGTCGCGGTTTCATTGGGGTTGAGAAAGCTGACGTTAGGGTAATTGACCACCACATTCCGCTCTGCCGCTGCTGCCACACCACCTTTTGCATAGGCGGGGATTTCGCCACTGTCTCTAAACGTCGCTAGCGTTGTATCAGCCGCACGGGTAGGCGTGAAGTTCAAACCGCTGGAGAGAGCCACTAAAACCTGCACTTTCGGGATTTGCTGTTCGGGTTTGAACGCACCATCGGGATAGCCGCTCATAAAGCCCGTTTCATACGCTTTGCCGATCGCGGGTGCTGCCCAGTAAGCGCTGGGGACATCAGCAAAGCCACGCGAGACGCGCACTGCACTATTGCTGAAGGCATTTCTGACGATCGCCGCAAACTGAGCGCGGGTTACAGGCGCATCGGGCTTGAAGGTACGATCGGGAAAGCCTGCAATAATCTGCCGCTCTGCCAGGGTTTCGATGAAGGGTCGCGCCCAGTGAGAGCTGGTATCTGTAAAATTGGCGGCGGAGGCTGGAGCCGAAACGATAAAGGGTGCAATGGCACTTGAGGTCACACTCAATGCCAGCAGTACTGCACCTGTTGAAGACCAAGAACGAACACTAGACATAAAAAAACTCCGTAAACGCTTGAGCGATACTGACGAATTACACGTATTGAGCGATAGCAAAAAATCGTTTTCCTTGTGAGCAATATCTACATGCTCAACAAAGATTGGTGATGCAACCGTGGTTTGCGTGTAACCTGATGACTCGGTTTCGATGGCAAAGCCATTGATCACTTAACTGTATTGACCGTAAAGACGGTGACTTTGTTCCCGAGCTTTTTAGCCCAGTCATCCAGCCGTTCCAGAGCAACGTCTGCCAGTTTTTTGCTTGCCAGGTAGCGCTTTCATCCTTTGATGCCAGTCTGACAAGCAGCATGAAGGTCTTTTTGATGAGAAGCAAGATTTTTGGGACGGTAATCAGGTCGACTACACCAGCGCTGCCCTACACTTTCGTGCAGCACTGCATAGGGCGAGATTTCTCGCTCTTTCCTGCCTGATAAGCGGTAGAACCCTAGCTTGTTATTAAAATCACTGATGGGATCAATTTTCCATTGCATCCGTGCCGCGTCAAATTCAAGTTTGAGTCCAAGCTGACTGATTTCATCCATTACCCACTTCAGCGCTCCATCTGATAAACCTCGATGCTGAGCGGTTCCACCGCCAACGCAGCCATGCCCTCCAGGAAACCAAACCTGGCGTAGCACCTGAGCTTGAGATTCCGATCGTTTTTCCATCAGGGCTACGTCAAAAATTTCGCGGTGTTCATCGATCGCGATCGCGTGTAGAGCATTGTTGATCAGAGAACTTAACTTAACGTCGTGGAATTTGTAGCGAGCGTTAATAGTCTGATTCAGTGGGGAGAACGGTAGTAAATCAGGTATACCCATGGCACCGACCGTATCCCAACAGGCTAAGAGGGTGATAGGCACTTTAGCGCTTGCCTTTTGTCGTCGAAACTCGTCTGCTTTCTGCCGCCTCTCATCGTCAGCGTAGATGCGATAAATTTCGTAGGCTTCATCCGCGTGGCAGATGTTGAACCGGGAAAGCAAGCCAGCGCAATGAAGTAGCCCTCCTAAACTTCTAACAGTGTAGGCACCGCGACTGAAACCAAAGAGATAGATTTCATCGCCTGCTTCATAGTTGAGGCAAAGAAAACGGTAAGCATTTTTGATGTTGGCATCAATGCCCCAACCAAACGCGCCACCGGGCAGCTTGTCGTACCATTGGGTGCCGACTCCCTCCTCATAAAAAATCAATTGCGGCGTACCATCACTGGCGATCGACTTTGCCGCTTGTGCCAGTTTGACTACATTAGTGGGACACGGACTCGCTAATTTATTCCAGGTGCCATCACAGCAAATCATCAGTCGTTTCATGGATGCAAGTTCTCTCTGATTGCTTCGCAAAACCCTGTACGTTCATGGGTTAAGTTGTTGAGTCTGTAGATTCTAGGTAACTGGGCGTCATTAAACTAAAGATGGCTTTGCCCCCAAACCCCTTTTTTACAATTAATTGTGGCTACCTACTTACTTCGATTCAAGTTATGCCACAGTACTGGCGCTTATTGCTCATACAGACTAAATCTTTGCAAACGTTTAATCAGCAACTCCCGCAATCCTATGCGTTATCGGCTTTACATCTTGCTTAGAAGTGAGGTTCGCTCCGGCACTAGGAGGCTTGGCGCTAGTTGCGGTCATCCGCGTATCACCATACTCTAAGGCGCTTTACATATTAATTTTTGTACGATCGTTTTGTCTTACAAATTATCTTTTTGTCTTGCAACTACTCTTTTCCCCCGTAAACTAAAGAAGGACGGAGCTAGTAGAGCGATCGTAAGACCAGCCCTTTCAGACAGCAGGTTCTACCACTCCGTGATGCTGCACACTGATGCTTAAGCAGGAGCTTGTCATGGTATACATACCGCCACCACCTTCGATCACCCCGCGTCAAATGAATTTGCTGCGTATTGTTGCTGCTATGGCTTGGTCAGATGGGCATCTTGCTGCTGAAGAGGTGAATATCATGCTCGATCGCCTGAGCCGCGTTTTTGCGACCAGTGCCACGCAGCAACAGACCCTACAACATGAGTTGCGCGATTATTTGATGCAGCATTTGCCCCTGAGTGAGCTGGTGTCAAGGTTGCAAAGCGATGATGAGCGAGCACTCGTCTTGCGGTTGGGTTATGAAGTGATTTGCTGTAGTGCCCGCATACCAGGGGAAGCTACCATTAATGCTGAGGAAGCTGCTGCTTATCAAACATTGGTTCAACTGATAGGGTTGCCGCCTAAAGTCGTGCAGCAGATTGAGTCCGAAGTCGCTTCTGAGACAGTGACTCAACCGCCCGAAGGCTTAAGTGAAACGCTCACCCGCACGCTTGAAGAATTTGTGCATCATTAGTGCAGAGCGCTTGTTAATAGGAGTATGGCTGCTTGAAAGAAAGTGCTGCCAATTTCTAAAATAAACTCTTCCATGCTTAGAATGCCTGCACCTCTGCCATGCTTTTAGCGATGGTTCTTAGCACTGTTTGATACGGCATTGCTCTCTTTAAGCTCTAAAAGGCTTTGCTTGCCTTATTTTGAGTCTTCATATGGGTAAGATCCAGAAGCTAGTTCAAGCCGCTGGATCTTACTTGTTGCTGTTATCGGTAACCTGAGTTCGGGATCAGCTGAAACCCTTATTCCATCGTTGCCTACGGTAAGTCTTCGCCAACGTGTTTGCGGTGTTTCAGCCGATCAGCACCGCATAAATGTTCTTAACCCGAACTGACGTTAGGTCGTTGCCTTAGCGATGCCCACCCATCCACTTTGCCGCGATCGCACCTAGGGCAGCGCCGATCACCGGGTTACTTAGAAACTTCACCAGAGCTGGTTGATCGGCAAGAACATCATGGAAGATATCAGGGTGGTTGTGATATGCAAACCCTGCAAGCTTGCCGACATCATCGGCATTCATATGGTTGGGGTGATGGCTCGATAAGCCCAGTTGTTTTTCCAGATCACGATCGCTCAAGCCACGCTTTTTGAGATGGCTGAAGAACTCCCGTGCCACACTTTCGCGCTCATTTGGCTTGATTTGCGCGATCGCCTTCTGAAGTTCTGGTTCCATCTGATTAGATGGAATCTGATCGGGGTGAAGCGATCGACTAAACAAGTGATGGCGCTCTGTCCGAGACGATCGTTGAGCAAAGTCATCAAAGTTTTGGTAGTCCTCAGAGGGACCATCGGGCAGTATTTCCTTATTGCCACCTGCCAAATCCTGCATCACCTGACGCTTGTATTCATCATTGCTAGACATAGCTTTATTTTCCTTGTTAAAAAATGATTGAACGCGAGACCCTTAAATGGCACTAAGGATTGTGGATTTAATAAAACCGAATCTTTGCGTCGGCTGTGTAAAGCCGTTCCGGCATAGTAGAAAAGCGCAGCGTCACGCATCAAAAGCCCCGGAGGTGATGCGTGACGGCTCTTGCCTCACACATCCTACAAAATCCGATCTTATTTAATTCTTATTCCTAAGGGGCTTGCATGAGAGGCGACCAAGCATGGTAGGAAAACTTCCATGTCAGCCTTGAGTTAATGTCTAAGTGATAGACACCTAACTTGCAAAGCCCTTATTTATGCCTGCTGCTGTTAGTTTGCTTTGGTCTAACTTGCAGCTTGATACTCAATCTGTTTTGACTGAGCATTATAACGAGCCGTCAAAATTAGCTCTTTGTTAGGGGCATATATCAAAACACTCAAATCTTGATTAGGGAAGTTTTTGCGGAAGCCTTGAGCCAACGATTGAGCCAAAGCCTTCACTTCATTGGGACGCACTTGTGAGGAAATAACAGCGCCCAACTTATTGTTGTCACGCACAAACGCATCCTTAATTAAGCCTTTGCTGGCTTCTACCACCCAGTCACCAAAGGCTTGACCCGTAGCTGAGTCGCCCCGTGCCAATTGACCATACTCAATACTACGGTCGAGACTAGTAGGATGATTTGCTTGAGGCGATCGCGTAGCAACGCCACTGCACGCAGTTGTAAATGTCAGCACCAGCATAAGCACAAGAGCCGTTAAACTCTGCCGCAGACGATGAAAATTCATACTTTCCTCCTTAAATGGGGTAATCAATAAACATAGACTGAATTAAACCTGCCTTGGAAAAGATGCAGCTCTACCCATCGCCAATAAACCAGCATTGCTCTGGTCATTAATACTTTGACTGGTGGCATTGTCAACGCTGACAGTGAGTGAGCTGCGATCGCCCTAAATCTAGACGCGATCGGATGGATGACGCGTGTCCATTCCCTGATCTACTACTGGGCGACCATCGGTGTCGATGTCTAGCTCCTCACGGCGCAGTGTTTCCTCTACGTTGGCAGTATCGCGATCGATTTCTTTCCGCACACTAACTTCTTCACGCACAAATGCTTCCTTGTGAATGTCTGGTGTTTCTTCGTAAACTTCCATACGGGTGACTTCACCAGCCTCAAAAGTAGCATCACCCAACGCTACGGTCGTGCCAGCATCCACTGGAGTTGTACGCTCAATGACCACACGCTCTTTCTCAAGCGGCACCGACGCTTTAGCGGTTTCAGTTTCTACACGCTTGCCCACCGCAACCTCACCGGTTTTAGCACGCGTTTTGCTGGCAACTAGTCGTTCCTCATACAGCCGCAAGCTTTGATGATCCTGCTCGTTCAGGTTGTAGAGTTCAGGATCACGATCGTAATTGTAGGTATCGCGATCGTACTCTGGTGATACGGCTGGTGGCACTGCTGCTGCATCAATGGCTCCCGTACCTATCTTTTTCGGACGATAGGTACTGCGAACTTTTTCTTCATGCTCGTAATTGACGGGCATGGTGCCATCGTATTTCGGTAACGCTTCCACTTGCTCACGGGTCAAGCCATCTACCGCTACACGGCGACCTTTCCCATCAATGCGAGCACGACCGATCGGTAGTAGCACCTGCTTACCCAAAATCCAAAAGCCAGTATTGATGACCAGATAGCGAAGCTTACCAGCATCGTCTACCAACAGATCGTCTACTGAGCCAGCTTTGTCTGCACCAGCATATAAGTCATGCCCAATCACATCTTGATCCTCAAAGTGATCACGATAATTGGGATCAAAATCTCGAATTTTATGGAGTGGCATTATGCTTGTCCTTTTTGCTCAATCTTCTTAAAAGGGTTGCAAGCCCATTGTTTAAACAATAGAGGCGAAGCTAAAAGTAAACGCCTCTCTCAAGAGTTATTAGAAGCAGTTTCCTCTCTCTCTAAAGGCACTCTTTAAAGCGTGTATAGCGTAGAAAAATAAGAGGTTTTGTTTATCGTTAGAAACACTTTTTGTAAAGTTTCTTTAACGTAGAGCTTGCCCTTTACTGCATCTCAGGCTATGGAGTCAGTAAACGAATTTAACGAAGTATAAGATGCGATCGACTGCCCTTACTCCCAACCTTCCCCAAAAATAGGCAAAGAGAGCCGATTATTTCCCTTCGCCTAGTAGGGAAGAAAAGGCGAGGGGATGAGTGGCTTTAATTTAATTTCACCTACCCAGTTAGAGCAAGAAGAAAAGATAAAAAGAACCAGGGAATCTGAGTAAAAGGCTTGTGGGATTCCTCTATTCTTGAGCGTTCTTTAAACGTTTGGTTGCTCTATCGTTAGCCAAGAGTTAAATCAGTGAGGCAACAGTGTTGGTCAGGCTCGTTGTCTCTAACCAGGTTTTGCTGACGCTATAAGAAATCGTCATTAAGGGCTTCACCCCCAGGCACTTTTCAAACAGTTTCTTACGGTAGGGGCATTAGTGATCGGAACCTGGTAGGCAGATGACGTTGTTAAATGGTGCTACAAATTGCAAAATAGACTAACCCTCTGGGACGCAAGCTAAACCCTAACTGCCTGGGGCGAGTGAGCCAGCATTTTAGTGCCCTTCTCCCCAAGGAAACGGGATACAACGTAGGAGGGGGCTGAGGGATAGAGGCGCAGTAGCGAACGGAAGAGAGGCTAAATACAAATGCCATTAGCAAGCTGAAGCGAACCGCGAAACTGGTTCCTGATCTGTTCAGTCGCGTGGCGATCGTTCGCTTGGATCAGGCGGACGAGACCTTGAGGCATTCTAAACGGCTAAGTCGTGGCAAAAATGAAGGTAAAGACCTTATCACCTGCTTAAAGTCGTTAAAGTAGAAAGATTGAATTGGCAATCCCTTTCAGGATGTCCAAGGTTTTATTGAGAGGCACAGCGAGTACTATGGTTGCGATTTCATTAGCCCCACACCCTGTCGATACATCCCGTATTCGCGCTGCCATTCAAGCCTTACAGCCAGAGTTAGTGGATTGGCGCAGACAGCTACACCAGAAGCCCGAACTAGGCTTTCGTGAACAATTGACCGCAACCTTTATTGCTCACAAGTTGGGTGAATGGGGCATTGAGCATCAAACGGGAATCGCGCAAACAGGTATTGTTGCTATTATTCAAGGCGATCGCCCTGGTGCTGTGCTGGGCATTCGTGCCGATATGGATGCACTTCCCATCCAGGAAGAAAATGATGTGCCCTACAAATCGCAGCACGATGGTATCATGCACGCCTGTGGTCATGATGGACACATTACGATCGCCCTTGGCACTGCTTACTACCTATCGCAACACCGAAACTTTGCTGGCACTGTCAAAATCATTTTCCAGCCTGCTGAAGAAGGACCCGGCGGCGCGAAACCAATGATTGAAGCCGGGGTTCTCAAAAACCCAGATGTGGATGCCATCATTGGGTTGCATTTATGGAACAATTTGCCGCTGGGTACGATCGGCGTTCGCAGTGGTGCATTGATGGCAGCGGTGGAGCTGTTTAACTGCACCGTTATTGGTAAAGGAGGACACGGTGCTATTCCTCAGCAAACGATTGACTCGATCGTCGTTGCCTCACAAGTGGTCACAGCGCTCCAAACGATTGTGGCACGCAATGTCAATCCGCTAGAAGCAGCCGTGGTGACAGTAGGCAAATTCAACGCTGGCACAGCTCATAATGTCATTGCAGCCACTGCGACAATGAGCGGCACTGTGCGCTATTTCAATCCTCAGTTTGAGGGCTTCTTTAAACAGCGAATTGAACAAGTTGTAAGCGGTATTTGCCAAAGCCACGGAGCCAACTATAACCTGGAGTATTACAGCCTGTATCCGCCAGTTGTCAACGATGAACGCATTACTAATCTGGTACGATCGATCGCTGAAACTGTCATTGAATCGCCGATCGGTGTTGTACCCGAATGCCAAACAATGGGCGGCGAAGATATGTCGTTCTTCCTTCAAGAAGTACCGGGTTGCTATTTCTTTCTCGGTTCTGCCAATGCCGATCGTGACCTGGCGTATCCCCATCACCATCCCCGGTTTAACTTTGACGAGACGGCTTTGGGCATGGGTGTTGAGATGTTTGTCCGTTGCGTTGAGCAGTACTGTTGCTAAGTCTGGTGAGGCTGCTGGTCAGTGCTGCGATCGTTGGCACGTAGGCTAAACGTCTACATTCAGCCGCCCAAAAAAATGGGGAAACATCATTGCTTCCCCGTTCTTGCTTATGTTGGTCAGACTGCTCTTTCAGCTTTTTCCGCAGTGCTTGAAACTGCTTACGGCGTTGTCGTTGTCGAGCAGAGCCGCCCTTGCCTTTATCGTTGCGTCCCTCGCGGCGAGGAGACTCCCATCGCTTGAGTCGTTGTGCCATCGTGTTGCTCCGTGTGGAAAATTACGGTGAGGAATAAGGAGTCAGGTGTGTAAAAGGTTGATTCGCACCGCGCATGTTTTGAAGGCGCTATTGGTACTCCTGACTATTATAGAAATTTCTTCGGTCGATCGGTTCTTTCTATGGCAACCGAAGGGTGGGGCGCAGGGGTAAAACCGCTGGCTGGGGGATGCGCCCCCACTCCCCCTATTCTCAACGATCGCGACAGTTGCGATACCCGCTACTGTAGTCCAGCACGATCGTGCTCCAAGTTTAAGGCAATGAAATGCTACAGACACTTGCCGCAGATTGTATGCAAAACTTCTATTCCTTAAAATAAAATGGATTGATTTTGAAAATATTGGCAAATTAACCTAAAGCGTACTCAAGCTCTAAATGCTAAATTTCACTGAGAGCGCTCAGGAGCCGTATCTCCTCTCAAGCTCCGTTAAGATGGAGGAGCCGCGCCGCTTTTCTCTATCCCAATTCAGCTCAAATGACGATCGCTCGTAGAAAGACATTTTAGCGATCGAAGCTGCTTAAAGGGTTATTGTCTGCAGCGGTTTTCTCATCTGTAAGTGTTTCCTCGATACATGCCTGTAATTGCTGCGCCAGCAGATTAACCTGGGGTTTTCGTAGCATCGTGAAGTGGTTTCCAGTCGTTTGATAGACTGCTACATCTGCTTCCGTTAGCTGCTGCCAACCCAAAGCAGCAACTGGCAGCGCTTTTGTAGCTGGTGCAGCGGCCTTAAACAGGGTAATGCGATCGGGATAGGGTCGCGGTACATAGCGATGCACTGCCTGGCTGTTAGCATAAAACACTCGCAGCATCGGGCGAATGGTTAACTCATCTAAGACTCGTGCCTGTGCTTCTTGCGGCAACAGATTGGCGATCGCAGCGCGTTCAAGTAAGCCTCGCCAGGTTTTGGAGAATTTCGTTTGTCCAATAGGTTTGAATCGATCGGAAGTCGCGATGAGAGAGAAGTAATCGAGCAGAAACGCCCCGATCGATCGCATTGTCGTCGTCAGGAGAAACTTGAGACCCTTCCAGAGAGACGGTTTGTTTGCAGGAATGGGAGCCAGTGTGTCGAGTATGGCTAAGAGCGCGACTGTGTGCCCTGCCTGACGTAGCTGTTGCGCCATCTCAAACGCGACCAAACCACCAAACGACCATCCACCCAGATAATAGGGACCCTGCGGTTGCATTTGACGAATTGCCTGAATGTAATAGGCTGCCATGTCTTCAAGGCGCGTGTGGGGCGGCTTGCCATCAATACCAAACGGCTGCAAACCATAAAAAGGTTGGTCTAAACCCATTGCTTGAGCCAGTGTGTAATAGGGAAGCACAACGCCAAAGATGGGATGTACGCAGAAGAAGGGAGGTTTAGAACCCTTTGGTTGAAGCGGTACAAGGGGCGACCAGGGCAACGGTTTATTGTGGGGATTAAGGGCGATCGCCAGCCCCGCAATAGTTGGATTAAGTAAAAAAGAAGAAAGAGGAAGTTCCTGCTCAAACTGCTGCCGCATCAGATCCATCAAACGCACTGCCAGCAACGAATCGCCACCCAGATCAAAAAAACTGTCGTGGATGCCGATCGCTTCCTGCTGAAGCAGTTGCCTCCAAAGGCTGGTAAGCGTTTTTTCAATAGCGGTTTGAGGAGCGACAAACGAGCTTCTTTCTACGTTGCTTTGGTTGGCATTGGGTAACGCTGCGTAATCAATTTTGCCATTGGGCGTTAACGGCAGCGTTTCTAGTTGCACAAAGGTTGAAGGCATGAGGTGATCGGGTAGCTGCGATCGCAAAAACCGCTGTAACTCATTGGTTGTTACGATCTGTTCTGACTTGAGCAGCATATAGGCAACCAAACGCCTTGCTCCCACGTCTTCTCGAAGCGTGACCACTGCGGTTTGAATAGGTGGATATTGATGTAAAACCGTTTCAATTTCGCCCAGTTCAATGCGGTAACCGTTCAGCTTGATCTGACGATCGACCCGCCCCAAAAACTCCAAACTGCCATCAGCATGGTAACGTGCTAAATCCCCTGTTTTATAGAGGTGAGGTGAGGGAGTCGGGAGTGGGCTTCGACGTGAGCGCTCAGCCGAACGGGAGTCGGGAGTCGGCTTCATTTCCCCATGCCCCATGCCCCATGCCCCATGCTCCTTAAAAGGATTGTCAATGAAGCGTTCGGTGGTTAAATCAGGACGATTGAGGTAACCTCTTGCAACGCCTGCGCCACCGATGTACAAGTCGCCTGTGACACCAATGGAAACGGGTTGAAGATGAGCATCTAACAAATAAACTTGGGTGTTGGCGATGGGATAACCGATCGTCGGCTTATCTCCTGGCTGCAATTGAGCAACAGTTGCCCAGATGGTGGCTTCCGTGGGACCGTAGGCATTGAAGAACTGATGGTTTGCCCAGCGATCGACCACGTTGCTAGAACACGCCTCTCCGGCTGAAATGATGGTTTGCAGAGCCGGTAAAGGTCTTGAGGGTAAAAGGGCAAGAACCGCTGGAGGTAGGGTGACGTGAGTAATGGCATTGTCATCTAGAAACCCAAGTAATGTGACTCCAGGTAAAAGAGTTTCTCTAGGTGCCATATACAGTGCGGCTCCATTTGCCAATGCCATCACCAGCTCGAAGATGAAGGCATCAAAGCTGAGTGAGGCGAATTGTAGAATCCGATTAGATGGTTGCAGCTTAAAGACTTGCCGCTGTGCTGCAACCAGATTGCTCAAGCCCCGATGCTCGACCAAAACGCCCTTCGGTTTGCCAGTCGAACCAGACGTATAGATGATGTAGGCAAGACTGTTGGCTGTAACGTGGCTCGTTGGATTGGATGCTTTGTACTGGCTTGTTTCCTTGCGATCGAGGTACACCGTCTGCAATTCATCAAATTGATCACCATACGCCTGCTGAGTTACCAGGAGATCAACCTGAGCATCTTTCAACATAAAATTGAGGCGATCGCTGGGATAGCTTGGGTCAAGCGGCAGATAAGCTCCGCCTGCTTTCCATATCCCCAGTATGCCAATGATTAAGTCAGGGGAGCGATCGGTACACAGCCCAACGACCGTTTCGGGATTGACCCCTAATTGCTGTAAATGATGGGCAAGTTGGTTGGCTCGTTGGTTGAGTTCTCGATAGGTCAGGGATTGATGCTCAAAGACAACTGCGAGCGCATCGGGTGTTTTGGCTGCCTGAGCTACCACCTGTTGATGGATAGGGGTTTCAGCATAATCAAGAGCCGTATCGTTCCATGTGATCAGAGGTTGATGGCGTTCTGAGGGAGTCAGCAGCGGTAAGTGGGCGATCGGCTGGTCGGGGTTGGCAACAATGCCTTCAAGCAAGACCTGGAACTGTTGCAGGATGCGTTCAATCGTGGCAGGCTCAAACAAAGCCGTGCTGTAAATCATCGTGCAATGGAGCGTATTCAATGTTTTGTAGCAGTGGCATTCCAGGTCAAAGCGAGTGGTGCCCAAATCAAATTCGAGCGGGCTGAGCGTTAAACCAGGAAGTTGCAATGGCGCGATCGGAGCATTCTGAAGCGCAAACACAATCTGAAATAGCGGGTTGCGGCTGAAGTCTCGCGTTGGCTGTAGTGCCTCTACCAGTTTCTCAAAGGGTAAATCTTGATGGGCATAGGCGGTGAGAGTAGTGGCTTGAACTTGCCCCAGCAGCGTTCTAAAGGTGGGGTTGCCTGCCAGCTTTGTTCGCAGCACCAGACTATTGACGAAGAAGCCGATCAAGCCCTCCAGTTCACTGCGATTGCGATTGGCGATCGGTGAACCTATTGCAAGATCATCTTGCCCTGTATAGCGATGCAGCAACGTTTGAAACGCTGCCAATAAGGTCATAAACAACGTTGTTCCGGTTTGTTGGCTGAGGGCTTCCAGTGCCGCTGTTAAGGCTGGGGTTAGGGTTAGGTTTTGGCTTGCGCCTCGATAGCTCTGCATAGCTGGACGAGGAAAATCCGTTGGCAACATCAGCGTTGGCAAATCCATCAACTGCTGTTGCCAGTAGGACGACTGCGATTCCAACACTTCGCCTTGCAGGTATTCCCGCTGCCAGTGGGCAAAGTCGGCATACTGGATGGGCAACTCCGGTAGGGGTGAGGGCTTGTTTGCCACAAACGCGGTGTAAAGTGTTCCCAGTTCTTGAATGAGCACCCCGATCGACCAACCATCTGAAACAATATGGTGCAAATTGAGCAACAATACGTGTTCCATTTCATTGCACTGGAGCAGCGTGACCCGAATCAGGGAACCTGTCGTTAAGTTAAACGGATGTTGAAATTCGTCGATCGCCCACTGTTGCGCTACCGCATCTCGTCGCTCTGGTGGAACGGTATGTAATGTGATGATAGGCAGCGCGATCTTTAAATGAGGAGAAACCACTTGAATGAGTTCTCCATCCATTCGGGTGAAGGTGGTTCGCAAGGCTTCGTGACGCTGCACGATCGCGTTAAAGGTTTGCTCCAATGCATCAGTGTGCAGAATGCCAGTGAAGCGAATCGCTGCCGTCACATTATAAAAAGGATTTTCAGGAGCCAACTGGTGCAAAAACCACAACCGCTGTTGAGCAAACGAGGCGGGAAAGCAAAACACATCGTCTGACGGACGATCGCTCTCAGAGGCGAAGACACCAACACTGGCGGTCATGGCTGATCTCCTTGCTTGCCATTCATGAGCGACGATCGCTTCTGTCGATAGGCATGACGTGCAAGAGGCACGATCGCAGGCGTTGATGGTTTCGTTACCTGCTCCTTTAAACGGTCAATGATGGGAACGAGCTGGGCGATCGTGGGTGCTTCAAACAGGCGTTGGAGCGGTAATTCCACACCGAATTCATCACGAATACGGGACGTTAATTGCGTTGCCAGCAAAGAGTGTCCACCCAGTGCAAAGAAGTTGTCGTGAATGCCTACTTGATGGACTCCCAATAATTCTGACCACAAACGGGCAAGGATCACTTCTAGCGGCGATCGCGGTTTAACATTCGTCCCCGTTAAGTTTATGCGATTGGCATCGGGCACAGGCAAGGCACGGCGATCGACCTTACCGTTAGCGGTCAGCGGTAGCGCCTCCAGCACCACAAAAGCAGAGGGCACCATGTAGGCGGGTAGCATTTGTTCTAAATGTTGCCGCAGTTGGGGCATTAGCTGTCGTGCTAACTGCGTTTGTAGCGGCTGGTTTGCATAGATGTGCCAGGGACGATCGCCGCTCAGTTTGAAAGATGGAACGGCTGTAAGAGCTGTTTTTGAAGTCGCTCGGTTTATGCAAACCACATCGTAGCGATCGGGGCTTAAATCTGACCAATGGATTTCAATTGCATAAGGTAGCGCTGTCTCTAGATCCCACCAATCTTCAGGATCGAGACCAGATTCTACATGTTCTAACGCTTGTCGCATTTGACCGACTGTTCTGGGGCTGTCTTCATCTGCCAGCCAGGTTGCCGTTTTCACCGCCTTCACCACTCGCGCATTGAGAACGCCTTTAACCTCCAGGTATTCTGGCTGCGTTTCGGCTAGCTGTTGATGGATAGTGGCTGGAGTTAAAGCAGCAGTCCAATGCAGGGATGTTGAGGATTGGGATGATGCGAATTCGTTGGCATCTCGTCTTTCTCCTTGAGCAGCGTGCCCAATTTGTAGAAACACGTTGTAGCGAAATTGGGTCATTTCGTTCGCAAAGCGACCCCGCGACAGCTCGACGTTCATCTGACTAATGGCTGGTAAACGATCGCGCAGAGCATGGAAAAAATCAGGATCGATGACTAGCTCCGTTTCCTCAAACATGGCGCGTTGCACCCGTTGCTGAAGCTGCGATCGTTCCAGAGCGGGGTCTGCCTGATACAGTTGCACTGCCGCATGAAACGCGGTCAGCAGCCGTAAATTCCGTACATCTCCAATAAAAATGAAACCGCCCGGTGCGACCTGCTGCACCGCACCTTCCAACACTTGCATCAAATAATCCAGGCTGGGAAAGTATTGCACCACTGAGTTGAGAATGACGGCATCAAAGTGAGCAGGTTCCAAATGGGTAAAATCATCTGCCAACTGGTGCAGCAATTTAACTTGATGTAAAGCCTGCTGTGACAATTGCTGTTGAACGTAAGCCAACGAAGCCGTCGAAAAGTCGGTCGCCCAATACTCAGCGCAATGAGGCGCAAGTTGAAACAGCATCAGCCCGGTGCCACAGCCAATCTCCAGTACTCGCTGGGGCTGTTGATCGCGCACTTGCTGCACGCGACCACGGAGCCATTCCCGCATTTCCTCGGCGGCGATCGGCTGTCCCGTATAGCTGCTCTGCCATCCAATAATGTTGAAGGTGGGATCTTGGGCAGTGGTCTCAAGCGTTTGAGCGTAGGTCTGGTTGTAGAGTGTTTGCCATTGCTCAATCTGTTCCCTGTGCAACGGCTGCTCCAGCGTTAGAGCCTCATCCTTCAGGTTCAATACCACATAGGCAACGAGCTGTTGACCCGACTCCTGCGGATGAGCCGTCACGACCGCCTGCTGCACGATCGGATGTTGACTCAACAGCGTTTCAATTTCGCCCAGTTCAATCCGAAAGCCCCGCAGCTTTACCTGATCATCTATGCGACCCAGGAACTCCAAATTGCCATCTGCACGGTAACGGGCTAGGTCTCCGGTTTTGTAAAGACGGGGAGTAGGGAGTGGGGAGTGGGGAGTGGGGGAAGAGTTTTGAGTAGCGCTTTGCGCCGCTGCGCTAGAGAGTTTTGAGTTTTGAATTGCTTCCCCTGCCTCCTGCCTTCTGCCCTCTGCCTCCTGCCTTCTGCTTTCTTCTAACGTTGCTGACTCCTGCTTCGCCTGTGGAGTCAATAACGTTACCTCCTGCCTCCTCACAAAGGGATTGTCAACAAATCGTTCTGCTGTCAACTCAGGACGGTTGAGGTAACCACGCGCTAAACTATCGCCACCAATGTACAACTCTCCAACCACGCCGATCGGCACGGGTTGACGTTGAGCATCCAATAAATAAATTTGAGTGTTGGTAACGGGACGACCGATCGAGGGCAATTCACCTGACTGCAATTGCGCCACACTTGCCCAAATGGTTGCTTCAGTGGGTCCATAAGCGTTGAAAAAGCGGCGATCGGTTGCCCAGCGATCGATGAGTTCAGTCGTACAGGCTTCACCCCCCGCAATCAACGCTTGTAAAGCAGGGAGGTCTGTTTCTGGAAGGACGGCTAAGACCGCAGGCGGCAAAATAGCAGCGGCGATCGCGTGTGATCGCAAAAACTGATGCAATCCTGCTCCGGGCGATCGGGCTTCCTGTACAGCGATGTGGAGCGTTCCTCCTACACCAAATGCCAACAGTAGCTCAAACGCCCAGGCATCAAAGCTGAACGAGCTAAATTGCAGGATGCGGCTTCCCACAGGTAGATGGAATGCTTGCCGTTGAGCCGTTACGACATTGCATAACCCCCGATGCTCAATCAAAACGCCTTTGGGCGTGCCCGTTGAACCAGAGGTGTAAATCACATACGCCAGATTTTCAGCCGTAACATCTGCTATCGGAGCATCCTGGCTTTGTTGAGCGATGGTTTCTCCATCCGTCTCTAAGCAAATGATGTTTGCATCGATGGTTGGGAGAACGGTTAAGAGGGACTGTTGAGTGATCAGAATCGAAACTTGAGCATCCGTCAGCATAAAGCTCAGGCGATTGCGCGGATACTCTGGGTCAAGGGGCAGATAAGCACCGCCAGCCTTTAGCACTCCTAACACGGCGACAACCATATTGATAGAGCGATCAACACAAATACCAACCAGGCTGTCGGGACAGACTCCTAACTGTTGTAAATAATGGGCGAGTTGGTTCGATCGCTGATCCAATGCCTGATACGTTAACTGCTCATCGGCACATACGACGGCGATCGCGTCTGGCGTTCGTGCAGCCTGTGCCTCAAACAAATGATGGATACAGGTATGGTGGGCGTACTCGGTTTGAGTGGCATTCCATTCAACCAAAAGCTGATGGTGCTCGGTAGCGCTGAGGATTGGTAACGCAGCAATGGGCTGATCAGGATGCACGACGATCGCTTCCAGCAAGGTCTGAAAATGGTTAAGGAGACGGGCGATCGTCGCAGCATCAAACAAGTCGGTGTTGTATGCCACAAAGCCGCTGATGCCTTCAACAGGCTGTTGCCATAAGCCGCTGAGTCCCTGCGATTGCTCCCATAGATGGAACTCCAGGTCAAAGCGGGTTGTACCAATGGCAAGCGGATACGGCTTGAGTGTTAAGTCCGGTAGTGCCAGAGAATGCATCGGCGCATTTTGGAGCGCAAACACCACCTGAAACAACGGGTTACGGCTTAAATCCCGCTCTGGATGCAACTCTTCCACCAGCTTCTCGAAGGGCACGTCTTGATGAGCATAGGCTGCCAGCGCTACCTCTCGGACTTGTACCAACAGTTCCCGAAAGGTGGGATTGCCTGCCAGGTTGGTTCGCAGCACCAGGCTGTTGACGAAGAAACCAATCAAGCCTTCGATCTCACTGCGGTTGCGGTTGGCGATCGGCACTCCGACAGCGAGATCTTCCTGCCCCGTATAGCGGTAGAGCAGAACTTGAAACGCCGCAAACAGCGTCATAAACAGGGTCGCTCCCTCGGCTTGACTTAGAGCTTCCAGAGCGGTTGTAAGAGTGGGTGAAAGCGTGAGCGGTTGCGTTGCGCCCCGATAGCCCTGCACCGATGGACGTGGGCGATCGGTCGGCAAATTTAGACCTGGGAGATCCTTTAACTGTTGCCCCCAATACGCCAGTTGTGTCTCTAGAATTTCGCCCTGGAGGGATTGCCGCTGCCAGTGAGCAAAGTCAGCATATTGAATCGGCAGTTCGTTTAACGGAGAGGGCTGCCCGTTCAGAAAGGCAGCATAAAGCGCTCCTAATTCTTGCATCAGCACCCCCATTGACCACCCATCGGAAATGATGTGATGCAGTGTCAGCAGCAGGATGTGTTCCGTTTCGGCAAGTTTCAACAGGGTAACGCGCAGCAGCGGACTAGACGTGAGCTTGAAGGGGCGATGGGCTTCCTCAGTTGCCAAGCGCTGAATCGTTGCGTCCCGTTCTGCTGTCGGAACTTGCAAGTCAATGACAGGCAGGTGCAGATGGAAACCGGGCGCGATGATTTGGGTGGGTTGTCCGTCTACGGTAGCAAAGGTGGTACGGAGCGTTTCATGCCGCTGGACGATCGCCTCAAACGACTGCTTCAAAACCTGTAGATTGAGAGTTCCCTGCAACTGAAGGGCAGCAGGCATATTGTAAAAAGGATTTTCCGGCACCAACTGATCCAGAAACCATAAGCGCTGTTGGGCAAACGAGAGGGGCAGCGATCGCTCACGAGGAAGCCGAACAATCGCACTGGTGTAATTGTTGGCATGAGATTTGTGCCGCAGCCAGGAGATGATTTCGGGTTTGCGTTGAGCCAGTTCTGCTTGCAGCTCAGGCGTTACCGTTCCTTCCGGCGCATTGCAGCGTAATTGATCGCCATCCAAAAAAACTTGAATATCCAAACGCCGCAGATTCGCCAAAAACTGCACTGTAGTCAAACCTGTCATCAAATCTCGACCTCCTCACGTCTAACGGCTCTGGAGCCTAAAGCCTCTATGCTTTGCCTCTGGGGTGTCCAGCGCATCGTTTCAATCGTTGTTGCCAGACCCGCTATCGTGGGTGTTTCAAACAAACTACGAAGTGGCAATTCAATGTGAAACGCATCCCGCACCCGCGACATCAACTGGGTTGCCAACAAGGAATGTCCACCCAATTCAAAGAAATTGTCATGAACCCCAATTTTCTCCTGCCCTAGAAGCTGCTGCCAAAGAGGCGCGAGGGTCTGTTCGATCGTCGTTTGGGGCATTTGGGGCAAACCTACCTGTTCAGTTTGGGGAGCGATCGCACGTAGAGCACTGCGATCGACTTTACCGTTAGCCGTCAGGGGAAATATGTCCAGCATTACAAACGCTGTCGGCACCATATAATCGGGCAGTTTTAACTTTAAAGACTGCCGCAAGTCGCTGATAGTAGGACTCAATTTTTGATGGGAAATGTAAGCAACCAGGCGTTTGTCTTGTTGAACTGTATGGAGTAACACGATCGCTGCTTGCACACTCGGATGTTGACTTAATACCGTTTCAATTTCACCCAACTCAATCCGAAAACCCCGCAATTTCACCTGATCATCCACACGTCCCAAAAATTCGATATTGCCATCCGCACGGTAACGGGCTAAGTCCCCTGTCTTGTAGAGGCGAGGAGAAGGAATTAGTTGGTCTGCCCCATTCCCCACAAACGGGTTAACTATAAACCGTTCCGCTGTTAACTCCGGTCGCTTGAGATAGCCACACGCCAAGCCATCGCCCCCAATGTAAAGCTCTCCTCTCACGCCAATCGGGACTGGCTTTAAGTCAGAATCCAACAAATAGAGTTGAGTATTGTTAATTGGGCGACCAATGGGAATTGACACGTCTCCATCCGCAACAGTCTGCACCTCATACCAGGAGGCAAACGTGGTGCTCTCGGTCGGTCCATACATATGGAGCAGATGTTGGGGCGCTCCCTGCTTTAGGACTGTTCGTACCTGTTGAGGATCAACTGCTTCGCCGCCGAATAACAGATAGCGCAAGCCGCCAAAAGCCGTAGGACTATCCTGAGCCATCTGGTTAAACAGAGCAGTCGTCAAAAACAACACACTGATCTGCTGCTGTTGCAGTTGGGCAGCAAACGCAAGAGGCGATAGAGAAACGTCACGATCGATTCCCACTAGCTGTGCGCCATTCAGTAAAGCGCCCCAAAGTTCAAACGTGGCGGCATCAAATGAGATGTTAGACACTTGAGCCACCCGATCGCTAACGTCCCACTGCATATAGTTAGGATTGCAGACGAGCCGATTTACTGCTCGATGCGATACTGCCACCCCTTTTGGGGTTCCCGTCGAGCCAGACGTATAAACCACATAGGCAAGGTGATCAGCACTTGTCTGGTTGATGGGATTAGCTTCACTGGCTTGGGCGATCGCCTCCCAATCCCGATCCAAACACACGCACGTTACTTCCATCTCCCCAAATGGCTCCAGCCATTGATGTTGAGTCAGCAATATGGAAACGTCTGCATCCTCTATCATCCAGCGCAAACGCTCGATCGGGTAAGACGGATCTAAAGGAATATAGACACCACCTGCTTTCAGGATGCCTAACAGTCCCGCAACCATTTCAGCCGATCGCTCCATACAAATGCCAACCCGCGATCCGGTACCGATTCCCAATGTTTCCAAATAATGCGCCAGTTGGTTACTGCCATTGTTTAGTTCTCGATAGGTGAATGCATTGCCACCAAATTGAACCGCGATCGCGTCGGGCGATCGTTCCACCTGCGCTTCAAATAATTGGTGAATGCTGCGATCGTGGGGATAGTCTCGTTGCGTTTGGTTCCATTCAACAAGCTGCTGCTGTTGTGCTGTGGTTAAAACAGGTAGCTCCGAAAGTCGCTGATCGGGATTGGCCGCGATCCCTTCTAGCAGCGTTTGAAACGATTCTAATAGTCGGAGAATAGTTGCCTGATCAAACAGATCCGTGTTGTAAACGAAAACTCCCCGCAATCCGGCGGCATGGCTCCATCCATCACCCCATAGGCTTCTAAAATCATCAGAACACTCCCACAGGTATAGTTCCAAATCAAAACGGGTAGTTTTCGTTTCAAAGTTTGAAGACCTCAGCGTCAATCCTGGTAAATCCAATTGTTCCATCGGCGCATTCTGGAGTGCAAAGACCACCTGAAACAACGGATTGCGGCTGAGATGCCTCTCTGGATGGAGTTCTTCAACAAGTTTTTCAAACGGTACATCTTGATGGGCATAGGCAGCCAGAGCCACCGATCGCACTCGCTCTAGCAAGTCTTGAAATGTTGGATCACTGGAGAGATCTGTGCGTAGAACGAGGCTGTTGACGAAGAAACCAATTAAGTCCTCCAGCTCACTGCGATTACGATTGGCGATCGGTGAACCCACTGCAATATCGTCTTGTCCCGTATAGCGATGCAGCAGAGTCTGAAATGCTGCCAGCAAAGTCATAAAAAGGGTCACGCCTGCCTGCTGACTGAGCGACTCCAACGCTTCCATCAACCCTTGTGGAATCTCTAGCTGTTGCGTATTACCCCGATAACTTTGCCTAGGAGAACGCGGGCGATCGGTCGGCAGATCCAGAACAGCAACCTGTTTTAACTGTTGTTGCCAGTAAGCCAGTTGAGTCTCTAAAATGTCTCCCTGTAACCACTCGCGCTGCCAATGGGCAAAGTCTGCATATTGAATCGGTAGATCGCTTAAGGGAGACGATTGACCTTGCTTAAAAGCGGTGTAGAGAGCGCCCAACTCACGAATGAATACCCCACTAGACCATTCATCAAACACAATGTGATGGAAATTCAGCAGCAGCACATGCTCTGTTTCACTAAGCTGGATAAGCATAAGTTGCAGGAGTGGACCTTTTGACAAGTCAAACGATCGCTGCATTGCTTCAGTGAGCAACCGTTGCAGTTCTGCCTTTCGCTCAAGTGTGGGTAGAGCTTGCAGGTCGATGCAAGGCAAAGCTACCTCTGAGTAAGTGGCAATCAGTTGCATGGGTTGTCCGTTCATCCAGGCAAAGGTGGTTCGTAATGCTTCATGACGACGCACAATCTCATTAAAACTTTGAGTCAGCGCAACGCGATCAACCGTGCCACTGAGACGCAGAGTAATAGGCACATTGTAGAAGCACGTCCCTGGAGCCAGCTGATCCAAAAACCAGAGTCGCTGTTGTGCGAATGATGTTGGAAAGACAAAAAACTCATCCTCAATCTCATCCTCAAACCTGGCGCAGAGGGGATCTTCGAGGGGCATCAAACAAGCTCTGGTACAATTTGCTTCCTCTTTTTAATGCAGTTAGCGCTTGCGAGTATCTACATTTGGGTAGAATTCTACGCTTGCAGTCAGGAGGCTGGATGGTTGTTTAGACAGATGATCTGGCTTAAGTGTCTCAAGTTTTAACTAATTACTGTTCTAACTAGGGAGGGTTGCCCTGGTTTGTGTTGCCTCTTACAGTGAAGGCACTTTTATTCTTTGCTACGGATACTTAAACCTGCTATGTTTATGCCCCTTGATTTTCTGTTGCGGGTGCTTTCGAGTCTTTTGACGATCGCCCTACTGGGGGGAGGCGGTTACATCCTGTACGAGTGGTACATGGGCGCACTGATTTCTACCAGTTGGCTCATTCTGAGTGTGGCGATGTTGCTCTGGTCTTTCCTAGGGTTTCTGCCCATCCTGCTGCTGCATCGTCCTGGTAAAGATGAGCCGAAGCCAAACCGTAGTAGTCGCATTCAACGTCTCGCTCGACCCGACGGCAGCGAAATTCAGGTCGAATTTTACGGACCCGATCGTGCTCCAACGCTAATCCTGACTCACGGTTGGGGGCCTGACAGCACCGCCTGGTATTACGCGAAGAAACAACTTACGGATCAATTTCGCATCATTGTTTGGGATCTCCCTGGTTTAGGCAAGTCTAAAAAGCCGCAAAATCGAGATTATTCTCTGGAGAAGTACGCTCGTGATTTGGAAGCCGTCTTAACGCTAGCAGGCGACCAACCAACCATTTTAGTGGGACACAGCATGGGAGCCATGATCCTGCTAACCTTCAGCCGTTTGTTTCCAGAACATCTGGGGCAACGAGTGGCTGGTTTAGTTCTCGTAGACGGCACCTACACAAATCCGCTCAAGACTGCCATTCTCAGCAAGTTATTACTGGCATTACAAAAGCCTTTGCTGGAACCGTTGCTTCATTTGGCGATCGCCCTCTCGCCCCTGCTATGGGTCTCAAGCTGGCTCAGTTATCTCAACGGTGCAACACTGTTAACCACTAAAATTTCTGGCTTCACAGGCACAGAAACACGAGGACAACTTAATTTCTCTAGTTTAGTCGGGATCAAGGCTTCACCCGGTGTTTTAGCGCGAGGCGTTCTGGCGATGTTCAAGTTTGATGAAACAGCTACACTACCGACTATTGCTGTTCCTACGCTGGTTGTTGTTGGCAAATCTGACATTGCAACCCGACCTTTTGCGAGCGATCGCATGATGAAGGCTGCACCACAAGCAGAACTGGTTGTCTTGGCTCCTGGTGGTCATATGGCACTCATGGAGCGCAATCAACAATTTGCAGAGGTTGTCCGCACCTTTAGTCAGTCTTGCTTAAGTTTGAAACGGTGAGTGGTTTAAGGCTGTACTTAAAGACCGTCATTCGGTTGGGCATGGACTCCCGCGTTTTCTGACGTTCTCTTCAGCCTGCATAATGAATTTGACCTTCAAAACCATCGCTTATCCCCTAGCCCAAAGCAGTCAAGCAATTTCAGAGAACAATCTTGCCATTGGCAGGAGGCGCTCTAAGTCAAGCTGGGAGGCAATTTGAGCCAGTGCCTTTAAGTCGGTTGGATCGGGCAAGTGCGGCAGGAGACCTAAGACGGGAATGCTAGTGAGCGATCGTATCAAGTCAGCGGGTGCCCAATCAGCAATTTCTTGTTCTGTGCAAGGTTTTACACAGTTAAGCACAATGCCTTTGAGATGTACGCGGGTCTGGCGAGCCAGTGCCACGTTGGCGACCGCTTGACCGATCGCACCCAGTTTGACAGGCACCACTAACACGGCTGGCACGTGCCAATCCCATGCCAGATCTGCCACCGTTGTTTCGTTTGTGACGGGTGAGCCAAGCCCTCCCAACCCTTCTACCAGCACCCAGTCGTATTTTTGACGCATGGTTTCAAAGGGCCTGCCACACTTTGTCCAACTCAATCTGGCGGCCTTCTTGCACGGCAGCGATCGGGGGTGCCAGTGGCGCTGCAAACGCTAGAGGTGTCACTTCATTGGGGTCAAGCTTAAACAGGCGACCGTAAAGGGCGCGATCGCTCTCAGCCAGCCCTGCGGCGAGGCCACCATCACCCGTTTGAATGGGCTTTAGAATGCCCAAGGTCTGAGCAGTGCCATAGGTTTGCCAATAGGCTGCTAGCGCTGTTGTCAAAACAGTCTTGCCGGCATCGGTATCGGTTCCAGTAATTAATAAGGCGTTCAAGAGCATTAGTAATTGGTTAAGAGTGATTAGTTGTTAGTGGTTTATTACCTCTAACAAACGGACTGGCTAAATCGAAGTGATCGGGGTAGTCAGTAGTGGTCTAGCGATACATCGATCGCCCATGAAACGCTGAATCCTCTAACAACTTAAAAACAAACTTTATCCTAGTCCCGAACGCTAATCTCCAGGCTGAAGTCTGTCTCCTGAGACGCTACAACATCGATTTGATAGGTGCCACTCAGAGACAGTTGCTCTTCCCACGATAAGACATTTGTTGCTTCTTGAATGGATTGTCCATCGGGAGCGGTGATATTGAGGATAACAGAGCCATCACGCACGGCTGCTTTGAAAATTTGCCCCTCAGTCGCTCGTACCAGATAACGATGGACAACCTGTGGGTTGGCGCGATCGCTCACGGTCGTTGCTGTTTGACCCGCTTCAAATTGTACGCGATGAAGTTGAACACTGGGTTCTACGGGTGACGGGCTAGGAGAGGGGAGCGTTGGAGTGGGGCTAGGCGCAACCGCACTTCTAAGGGTGACATCCAGCCGATAATCGCTTTTTTCTAGCCCTTTTACAGGTTTAAGCTGAAGGTAATAACTGCCCGTAGACGGCAATGTGCCCTGCCAAAGCGACACTCGATTCGACTGACCACCTAGCGGCTGTCGATCGGGACCCAGCAGCGTCATCAGCACCCCTTCGCCCGAAAGCACTGCATTTAACTGCTGCCCCTCTTCGCCCGCAAGAATGTAGTCGACCGTTTCGTTCGATCGCAAGATGCCCGTCTTCGACACTTTGCCCGCATCAGGGCTAATGTCTAGCTGTTGGCTGTAGGCAATGGGCTCCTTCGTTGGTTTGGGTGACGGTGACGGCGAAAGATCAGGACTGGGGCTAAACGATTCCGTGATGGTGATTGTGGGTATGGGGGTGGGTTGATTGTTAAGCACTGCCCGCACCACTGCCCAGGTGCCAATACCAGTCAACACAACCAAACCCAGACCGATCGCCACAACTGCCAGCGGATCGTCCCACACTGAACTGCGAGGCGCAGGTACAATCGGCACTACACGATTCGGATTGGTAGCTACGGGTGCGGGATCTACTCGTCGCCCAACTGCCATCGTCGCCATATGCGAGACATCGGGTGTCGAAGGCACCGCTGGTTGAACAGATGGCTGATAAGGAGGCATTGTCTGAGCAGCAGGTAAGGGAGCTTGAAGCGCCTGCACCACTTCGGCGACTGACTGAAAGCGATCGCCCGGACGATAGCTCAACATCTTGTTCAATACCTGAGCAAAACCTGGGCTGACCGTCACCCATCGCTGCCAGTACCAGGTCAACGTCGTGTCATCCAGCAGGGTCTGCGGCTCTCGACCCGTCAGTAGTACCACCACTGTTACTGCTAGCGAGTACAGATCACTATTAGGATAGGCCCGCCCCGATTGCATCTGTTCGCTAGGCGCAAACCCGGGTTTGCCAACCGTTGTATTCTGCACCGTCAGCGTCGGCGACTGAAACCGTGTTGCCAGTTCTTTCACTACGCCAAAGTCAATCAAAACAGGCTTGCCATCTTGCTGTCGCAGCATGATATTGTCGGGCGCAATATCGCGGTGAATAATGCCTTTGCTATGAATATGAGCCAGCACAGGCAAAAGCTGCCGCATCAGTTGTAAAACCTCTGCTTCCGAAAACGCGATGCCCTGTACTTGCCGCTGCTCCAGCAACGTGCGATACGTCTGCCCTTCAACATAATCCTGTACTAAAAACAGACGCTGGTCTTCTTCAAACGTCGCCCGAAACTGAGGAATCTGGGGATGCTGAATCTGATACAGAATTTGTGCTTCTCGTTGAAACAGTTCTTTTGACTTATCCAGTGCATAGGCGCTTCCCTGAGCTGGAATGAGTTCCTTGAGGGCGCAAAGTTCGTTAAACCGACCCTGATCCTCAGACAGGTAGGTGCGACCAAACCCGCCTTGACCTAACACGTTGAGGATACGGTAGCGGTTTTGTAACGTAGTGCCGGTGGCGATCGGTGGACGCATGACAGAAAAATGAGTGAACGAGAGAGCGGTTGTGGAATGCTGACAGTGGGTGTCGAGACTCTAGGAGATGCTCTTGACGCGTTGAGTTGTCTCTTTAGACTTCCCTATTCTGGCAGAGGGATGACCGTCTTTGAGCTTCCCTCGATCGTGAAAGCGATCGAACGAAAAAACTCCCCGTAGCGAATCAGCCTTCAGTCTTCTTACCTTACCCACCCAATTTTGCTTTCACCAGATCCTGTACCTTCTTGCCATCTGCCTTACCTTTCAGTTGCTGCATCGCAGGTCCCATGACCTTGCCCATATCTTTAGCAGCAGTGGCACCCACCTGAGCAATAATTTGGTCGATCGCACGCTCAATCGCTTCATCCGAGAGTTGCTGAGGTAGATACTCCTCCAGAATTGCTAATTCCTGAGCCTCCTGATCAGCTAAATCGTGGCGGTTTGCTTGCTGATATTGGGCGATCGAATCTCGCCGCTGCTTTGCCAACTGCACCAGTAGCTCAATTTCCTGCGCTTCGGTTAAATTTTCTTGACCAAAAGGACGAACGCTAGATTCTTTCTCTAAGATTGCTTTTTTGATACTACGAACTGTTTCCAGTCGGATTTTGTCCCTTGCTTTCATGGCGCTTTTAATCGCTTCACTAATGCGATCGTTCAAACTCATAGCGTGATCCTCTGCTGCGTCAGTAGACTGGTCGGTCAATACCAAGAAAAACGGCTAGGAAGCTGATCACTGGAGTTTAGACTAAACGGTGAAGAAAGGCAGTCAGACCGAACGATCTGACCGCTTAATAGTCAAGGAACCTTCAAATCACTTGACTATGAGTAATTTTGACAAGCTTCGAGCCTTTCGGCACCAAGCCTACAGCATGATGGGGAATGGGCGAGATGCCCTCTTCGACCTCATGGATGCTGTTCTGAGCAGTCGGAGTGTTTACTCGTTCGCTGAACTCTCATTGTCCCCGGTCTTTCGGCGACAATGGTCGAGTTTGTATGAGTCGCTGCAAGACAGTGACCCTCCACGAGTGAAGCTCATGGAACTCTATTTAGAGCAGGTTGTGCAAGCCCCGTCGCTTGTTTTAGCCGGAGATCATACTGCCTGGTCACGCTTGCAGGCAGAGACCTTACGAGAACGCACTTACGAGCACCAGGCACAGCCCATGAGTGGTGCCAAGCCTGTGACGCTGGGACAAGGTTACAGCACGATTGCCTGGATTCCAGAGGCGCAAGGCAGTTGGGCCTTACCCTTGCTGCATGAGCGGATCACCAGTGCCGAAACGCCCATTGAAAAAGCAGCGGGTCAATGACGTCAAGCTTGTCAGACGTTGAGCACTCGTCCTGTGTCGTTATGGGATGGCGAGTATGGCTGTGCCCCTTCCTGTTGAAGACTGCCGACATTGCCTGCGACAAGCTCATCCGACTCCGCTCGAACCGCGTTCTTTATGGTGCACCGCCGCCCTACGCTGGTACCGGACGACCCCGCAAACATGGCGCTAAATTCAAGCTCAACGATGCCACCACTTGGTGGCAACCCGATGAGGAACAGGACGTTGAAGACGCGAAATGGGGACGCTTGCGACTACAGGTGTGGCATGAATTACATCTGAAACAGGCGGCAAAGCAGGTACTGTCCTTGATCCGGGTGGAGCGCGTTAGCCCCACTTCGCACACGCCGCTCAAACCCTTGTGGTTAATTTGGGTCGGGTTGCAATTACCCGTGTTGACGACTATTTGGCAGCAATATTTGCGTCGCTTTGCGATCGACCATTGGTATCGCTTCGCCAAACAACGCTTGCATTGGACCTTGCCTCAGCTATCAACCCCAGAACAGTCGGAGCGCTGGAGTGACTTGATGCCCCTGTTGACCTGGCAGCTTTGGTTCGCTCGACCACACGTGCAAGATGCTCCACTTCCCTGGCAAAAAGCCGCCACTGACCGCTCACCCGGTCGAGTCGCCAACGCCTTTGCACAAGTTTTGGTGGTGATTGGTACTCCTGCCCCAAATCCTAAACCGCGCGGAAAGTCTCCTGGGTGGACTCCAGGAAAACCTCGTTCAAGGCGAATGCGCTATCCGACGGTCAAAAAGCGCTTCACCAAACCTAAGCGCACTGTGCAAAAGTCGGCTTGATTCTCTCGATTGCTTGGCACTTCGGTGTTACTCAATCTCTGTAAGGGGTTGAGCTGTTTTCACTGCTCTTTAGTCTAAACTTCAGTGATCAGGTATAGATTACAGTCATTTTTGGCAAGAATGGCTGTAATGCTTGCTGAGTAGAGCTTCTAAGTCTTTTCGATCTGATTTCGAGACAACTCAAGTACATTGCTTGCCACAATCTTACCTGGACTTAGAGGCGGCATCGTCTGAGGAAAGCGCATCACTCAGGTTTGGGCAGACCTAACCGGGTACTGATCTGCGATTGGCGCAGAGTTTAGAGTGGGCTAATAGTTGAAAGTTGGCTACAGTTCAGGTTCGTGAATCCAGGATAACGTTCATCTCTTAAAGAGGGTCGGTGCCTGAAAATAGTAACAAAACGAAGGCAAGCGTGAGGACTGTTTCTGTAAATTCACTGATTTGTTTTTTTAAGATCAAGAGAGAATGGGTAACGAAGGGCAAGCTTAACAAGCTGTTGGATAGCCTTCAAAGCGACGCTTGAACCGATTGCCCTTAAGCAACGCTCTTGCTTGCTCGGTTGCTCTGACGCGCCGTTCCATTGACTGAGCTTCCCGCTTCAGGTCTGTCTTTTTGCAAGCGCCAGCGGACGATCGTGGACATGAATGCTGAAAGCTCTGGCTCCTTTTTTACCTTTTGCAATCGCGCTACGATCGCGCCAAGGGATCTATCCTGAGGGTTGATTGTAAATCTGAATGGTACTATTGCGATGACTATGATTGAGGGTACGCCGTGATCCGCTCTGCAACTCTTACTCCTAAAGCTACGCTGTCACCCCTAAACGACCAAAATCGGCTGCGGCTGCTGTCTGGGTCAGCTAATCCATTATTGGCTCAGGAAGTTGCGCTTTATCTGGGCATGGATCTTAGCCCTATGGTGCGGAAACGGTTTGCCGATGGCGAACTCTACATTCAAATTCAAGAATCGATTCGGGGCTGTGATGTCTATTTGCTTCAGCCCTCTTGCCGTCCGGTGAATGACAACTTGATGGAACTGCTGATTATGATCGATGCCTGCCGTCGGGCTTCGGCACGGCAGATTACAGCAGTGATGCCCTACTATGGCTATGCCAGAGCCGATCGTAAAACTGCTGGGCGAGAGTCAATCAGTGCCAAACTCGTAGCGAACCTAATCACCCAGGCAGGTGCCAATCGGGTACTGGCAATGGATCTGCATTCGGCACAGATCCAGGGCTATTTTGATATTCCGCTTGATCATGTGTACGGTTCGCCAACGCTGATCGATTACCTCTCTAGCAAGCAATTGTCCGACTTGGTGGTTGTTTCACCTGATGTGGGTGGTGTGGCACGTGCACGCGCCTTTGCTAAAAAGCTGGGTGATGCACCACTAGCCATTATTGACAAACGACGGCAGGCGCACAACGTCGCAGAAGTTATGAACCTGATTGGCGATGTCAAAGGCAAGACGGCTGTTTTAGTTGATGACATGATTGACACGGCAGGCACCATCATTGAGGGCGCACGATTGCTCAAGCAGGAAGGTGCAAGACAAGTTTACGCTTGCGCGACTCATGCGGTCTTTTCGCCACCCGCGATCGAACGGCTCTCTAGCGGTTTGTTTGAAGAAGTCATCGTTACCAATACCATCTCCATTCCAGAGAGCGATCGGTTCCCCCAACTTACCGTTCTTTCGGTCGCAAATCTTCTGGGCGAAACCATCTGGCGCATCCACGAAGATAGCTCGGTAAGCAGTATGTTTCGTTAGAGAACTGTAGATTAACACGGCTAAATCTCTCGATCGTCATAGGGCAATGGTACGCAAGGCAGGTATTCTAAAAGAAATCTTCCTGGCTCTGTACATGCACCATAGCCCTTTAAAAGTTGCACCGAATCATCCAGCTTTGCGACGGGTTCGTACTGTGAGTCGTCTTCTAGACAACGCGATCCCGATTCCTGGCACTCGTTTTCGGTTAGGGCTTGATCCTATTTTAGGACTCTTGCCCGGTGCAGGCGATTTTGTAGGAGCAGCGCTCTCTGTTTATATCGTGATCGAGGCAGCTCGCTTTGGCTTGCCGCGAAAAACGCTGATGCAAATGGTGACGAATCTAGTACTGGATTCAGTGGGTGGCTCGGTGCCGATACTCGGTGATGTCTTTGATGCTACGTGGAAAGCCAACAGCCGTAATCTGGCACTTTTAGAAGCGCACGTTGCAACACCTGAGCCGACCAAAGCAGCCAATCGCCGCTTCGTCATTTTTATTGTTTTAGTACTGCTGTTGCTTCTAGTTGGTATTGGGGTCGTTGCAGCGCTATTCCTTAGTTGGGTGGTGCGGGCAATAAGTGGGTAGCGTCTAGCATCGATCGCGGTGCCTCGATCAGCTGATTGTGCAAAACCATCGTTGTACTCTCGTTTGGCTCAAAGCCAATGCGCTGGTAGAACGACTGCTGGTGGGTTGTCATTAAGTAGATGCGTTCGACGCGACTCATTTTAGGATGGCTTAAAACCGTTTCTACTAGCTTCCGACCCAACCCCGCACCCTGATAATGGGGGTGAATGACCACATCCCACACAGTTGCGCGATAAATGCCATCCGAGGTGGCTCTGGCAAAGCCGATCATCAAATCGTGATCCCAGGCAGTCACGACCGGATCGCTATTAGCGATCGCGATCGCTAGATCTTCAGCGCTGCGATCCCTTGCCCAGAAGGCTGCTGTCTGAAACAACGCTTGCAGTTGCAGCAGATCTATCAGCTTCTGGTCAGAAAAGCGAATATGACGACCATCCATCCCAATATCGTCTGTAAAGGTTTGCATCTTTAAGATAATTTAACTTCATCTGGTGTCAACGCCTCTGTTCAAGAGGAACACATTGGCTTATTTTGGCTTCTCATGATGAAAGCTGACATCCGCCAGTTAAAATACACACAACGGCTCTTAATGCTTGCGGTTGCCCTTCGCTTCATTGCCTCCAACGCAACTACATTCAAGCAAAGCGCTTATGGCTCGGACTCTCTAAGATCTCTATGTTCCATCCCGTCAAACAAAATTTGCGTCGCGTCCTCGTTGCAAGTGGCGATCAACGTCGTCCCCGCAAGCGTGGGCGATCGATTATTGTCCTGCTGCTGCTCTTGTTAACCTGGAGCCTTTGTTTGGGGTGGGGCTTGGCACAAGCTAAGGAGCCACGATCGGGAGTGACGATCGCGCAGATACCACCCGCAAAAAACCCCTCAAGTCAGGCACCCGTTGATCAAACACCAGCAGGACAGCTAACTCCAGCTTCTCGTGCCTTACAACCAGTTGCGATCGGCACCGTTGACGTTGTGCCACCTGGCCTGAAACTTGGTCAAGAACTCTACCTGGAAAACTGTGCAAGTTGCCATTTTGGTTTGCCGCCACAGATCCTGCCAACCGAAACCTGGCGGCAGCTCATACAAGACTCTCAGCACTACGGCGCACAGATTCAACCCCTGTCTGGACCAAATCTGCAAATTGTCTGGCAATACCTCCGCACCTTTTCGCGCCCTCAAGCGGCAGAGGAAGAAATTCCTTATCGGATCTACCAGTCGCGCTACTTTAAGGTTTTGCATCCCAAAGTTGAGCTGCCGACCCAAGTAGGGCTGACCAGTTGCCTCTCTTGCCATCCTGGTGGTGACAAGTATAACTTCCGTACTCTCAGCGCCGAGTGGCAGAATGCACCCTAAGGAAGGCTGAAGGCTAAAGGCTTAAGCATAAAGAATTGAGTCTTTATACTTAAGCTCTTAGCCTTTTTCTCTAGCCCCCTACCGCTAATTGCAGTGATAGGATGGGGGCACAGCTATGGTTTTTTGCTTAGAAGTATGCCCTAGCGCTTAAGGGGCTTACTGAGGCAATTTGAAGCGCTTAAAAGTTTTGTTCGCATCCATTTGATTTAGGAACGTTTGTACTCCTGCCATGTTTAAGACTCTGCTGGGCGATCCCAATGTACGCAAACTCAAGAAATATCAGCCTCTAATCACTGAGGTCGCTTTGCTGGAAGCAGAAGTGCAGCCTCTGGCAGATTATGAATTGCAGGGTAAAACAGCAGAGTTTCGACAGCGTCTTGAAAAGGGCGAGAGTCTTGATGATTTGCTGCCTGAGGCTTTTGCGGTTGTAAGAGAGGCAGCACGTCGCGTCCTGGGTATGCGTCACTTTGATGTGCAGGTTTTGGGTGGTATTCTCCTGCACGATAACGAAGGTGGGCGAGTGAAAGGGCATCTTGCCGAAATGAAGACGGGTGAAGGAAAAACCCTGGTTTCGACATTGCCTGCTTACCTAAACGCGATCGCTGGCAAAGGGGTTCACGTTGTGACAGTGAATGACTATCTGGCACGACGCGATGCCGAGTGGATGGGTCAGGTGCATCGCTTTTTGGGCTTGAGCGTGGGGCTCATCCAGCAGAGCATGAATCCGGCTGATCGTCAGCGCAATTATGCCTGCGATATTACCTATGCTACCAACAGCGAACTCGGTTTCGACTACCTGCGTGACAACATGGCAACCGCTATGGCAGACGTGGTGCAGCGTCCGTTTAACTACTGCATTATTGACGAGGTTGATTCCGTTCTCATTGATGAAGCCCGCACACCGCTCATCATCTCTGGGCAGGTGGAACGCCCCAGTGAGAAATACATGCGAGCCGCAGAGGTCGCCGCCTCACTCACTCGTAAAGCCAACGAAGATGACCCAGAAAATCACTACGAAGTGGACGAAAAGCAGCGCAACGTCATCCTGGCTGATGAAGGCTTTATTGCCGCCGAGCAATTTTTGGGCGTAACCGATCTCTTTGACCCGCAAGATCCCTGGGCGCACTATGTCTTCAATGCGATCAAGGCAAAAGAACTGTTTATCAACGATGTGAACTATATCGTCCGCAATGACGAGATTGTGATTGTGGATGAGTTTACGGGTCGTGTGATGCCGGGTCGCCGTTGGAGTGATGGCTTGCATCAGGCGATCGAAGCCAAAGAGCGCGTCGAAATTCAGCCTGAAACCCAAACGCTGGCAACCATTACCTACCAAAACTTCTTCCTTCTCTATCCCAAACTGGCAGGCATGACAGGGACGGCAAAAACTGAAGAAGCCGAATTTGGCAAAATCTATAACCTGGAAGTCGCCACCATTCCTACCAATCGCCCCACCGGACGGCGTGATTTGTCCGATGTGGTTTATAAAACTGAAGACGCAAAGTGGAACGCGATCGCTGAAGAATGCGCCCAAATGCATGAAATCGGCCGTCCCGTACTCGTTGGCACTACCAGCGTTGAAAAGTCAGAGCTGCTGGCAAGGCTGCTGCAAGACCGCAGTATTCCCTTTAATCTGCTCAACGCCAAACCGGAAAACGTCGAGCGGGAGTCAGAAATTATCGCGCAGGCAGGTCGCAAAGGTGCAGTGACGATCGCCACAAACATGGCGGGACGCGGAACAGACATCATTCTTGGTGGTAACGCTGACTACATGGCACGTTTGAAGATACGGGAATACTTCATGCCCCGGATCGTACAGCCAGAAGACGAAGACTCCTTTGGTGTCAATGATGTGCCAGGTGTGGGCAACCGTGGGGGTGGGCAGGGCTTTACCCCTGGCAAGAAAGTAAAATCCTGGAAAGCCTCACCTCAGATTTATCCCACCTTGCTCTCTAAAGAAGCCGAACGTTCGTTGAAAAGTGCCGTGGACTTTGGTGTGCAGCAATACGGAGAACGATCGCTCCCCGAACTGGAAGCGGAAGATCGCATTGCCGTTGCTTGTGAAAAAGCTCCCACAGAAGACCTTGCCATCGAAAAGCTACGTGAAGTGTACAACCTGATTCGCAGCGAGTACGAAGCGTTTACCAGCCGCGAACACGATGACGTTGTTCAATTAGGCGGGTTACACGTCATTGGCACAGAACGACACGAATCGCGCCGGATTGACAACCAGCTACGTGGGCGTGCAGGACGGCAAGGCGACCCTGGCTCCACTAAATTCTTCCTCAGCCTGCAAGACAACTTGCTGCGGATTTTCGGTGGCGATCGCGTTGCCGGCTTGATGAATGCCTTCCGGGTTGAAGAAGATATGCCGATCGAGTCGGGGATGCTGACGCGATCGCTTGAAGGTGCTCAACGCAAAGTTGAGACTTACTACTACGACATTCGGAAGCAGGTCTTTGAGTATGACGAAGTGATGAACAATCAGCGTCGTGCGATCTACGCTGAACGTCGCCGTGTGCTCGAAGGCCAAGACCTGAAAGAACAGGTTGTAAAGTATGCTGAGCGCACGATGGACGATATCGTGGAGGCGAAAGTGAACCCTGATTTGCCATCAGAAGAATGGGACTTCAAAAGTCTAGTCAGCAAAGTACAGGAATTTGTTTACCTGCTGGCTGATCTGGAGCCAGAGCACCTGATCGAGATGACGATCGGCGAAATCAAAACCTTTCTACATGAGCAAGTCCGCATTGCCTACGACCTCAAAGAAGCACAAATTGACCAGATTCAACCTGGTTTGATGCGACAGGCAGAACGCTTTTTCATCCTCCAGCGCATTGATACACTCTGGCGCGAACACCTACAGCAGATGGATGCCCTGCGTGAATCAGTTGGTCTACGTGGCTATGGTCAGAAAGATCCGCTGATTGAATACAAGAGTGAAGGTTACGAAATCTTCCTCGAAATGATGACTGAAATCCGCCGTGACGTAGTTTACTCGGTCTTTCAGTTTCAACCGCAAGTACAACCTACCACTGCTGTGGCTTCAGAAACACTCTAGATCTAGCCGTAGGGAGCGATCGTTGGTGGTTACTGATTCGTATCGTGTAATCAACAACGATCGCTCCTTTGGTAAGAGTCGGATGACATTAAACCTGACCCAGTTTCAGCACAAAGTTTATTCGTCTACTGGTCAATTGCTGCCAGGTTCTTGCTGCCAAAACAGTGAGGCTTCAATGAAGGTCGATCGCGGTCGATCTGGTAGTTAGGCAATTTCTTGGAGCGCCTACTTGTAAGAACTACTTCATTAGGATTCGCTCTTAAGCACTACTGGTCTACTAGAGACAGCATTTTCTGCTCTTGCCACCCTAAACCGATCATTGTCGCAACAAAGAGTGTGTAGCCGGGTTCTTCTAGCTGAGAAAAAACTAACCCAAAAGCAAACACAGTCAGCATGAGATATTTAGAAAGATCAATAACACAAATGTAACGCCAGACCAAAGATGCCATGTAGAAATATGTTGCCAACCCTAAGGGACCTAAATCGCCCCAAATACCTGCCCAACCAAATAGAGGGGAAAAGAGACTTGATTGATCCCCTAACCAACTGGCACCAACAGTCCTCCAGATCTCCTTGCTAACGGGATGCATTGTTGCACCCAGCGGCGCTAACAGATTCCAGTAGGACTCTAACATCCATCCACCCAAACGTCCAACGGTATGACCAGGTCCTAGCCCTAAGAGCCAGTTAAGCGGAGAATGAAAGTGTTGAGGCACCAGCCGAAAGGTGGCAAACTTTAACAGGGTAGCTTCCCCATCTGGACCATAAATTTCTGGTCGAATCCAAACAGTGTAGGGTTTTAAGGCTTCAATATTGAAACAAGCCCAAAGAAAGATGCTTAGAAAAAGTGCACCCAGGATGAGATACATCAAGGTTTTGCCAATATCTTTAACATTAACTAGATAAAGCAGAATGTAGCCGATGATGAATGACAACAGCACTTGCTTGGTATCTGAAATAAGAATGTGATTAAAACAAGCGAGAGCGATCGCAATACGAAACCAAAGAGGTTTTGTTTTTGCAGTAACAACATAAAAGACAGCAAAAGTCATGGCAACTGATCCTCCCAGCACATGACCCGCTCCCTGACCAATAAAAAGACCCTTGACGTTATCTTCTAAGCCATACAGCTTATCCATTTTGAAGACATATTTTTGGACGTAAGCAAACACCATATTAATGAGAGCCGCTTGCAAAATCCATTTACGAAAGCGTTGATAGATCTGTGCTGTCATGGGGATGCTGACAATCGTTAAGAGGAGAATAAATGGCTCTGCCAGCAACAAATAATCTAAAGCAGCATTAATGATTCCAGCTTCATTTAACAGAGCGCTGGCAAAAACAACAATGAGAAATAAAAATAGACTAAATAAAAGCTTTTTTGAAATTGCAACTTGCTTTGGATCTTTGCTGCGAGAGTTCCACAATACAGAACCGCAGGCAAGTGGAATCACTACAAAGTGTAAAAAGTTGATTGGTGAAGGAATCTTGAGCGTAGTAAGAACTCTAGGAAATAAAGCTGTGCCAATGCCAAACAACGTTAAGTTGGAGTTGGTAACATAGCCCCTTGGTTTAGCAGCAGGTTCTAACGTGGGATTCATACAGCTTACTCAAACTTGCTTTTAACAGTAGCGTACTCTAATTTTCTGGATAGCCTACGTAAAGCGGGATATGTTTGCCACTTCCCATATAATCTGGGAGGCTTGTGGCAGGAAGATTGCGGGTAATTCCTCCTCTAATCTCTCTTACGTAAATAGGGTAGGTTGGACCGCCCCCATAATTAATCTCTCCCAGGGTAACCGAAATGGAAGACTCATGGTTAATAAGAAGTGGGTCGTTTTGGGTGCCGTCAGAATTAGCCGTGGTCGTGTAAGCCAACCCACCTAATAGCTCTGTTGTTCCTCCATTTCTAGTGTCAATCAAGGTTCCACCCCGTTCTGTTTTCAATCCCAAAACCCACAGGTTGCCACCATTATTTATAATGTGAGTTCCTATATTCTCCACATTAAATTGACGTGCCCAAATGTTTTGTCGGTTAAAGATCCAACGTTGTGCTGGGTTAGAGACCACATTTTCAATAAACACATCACCCGTACCAGTCATGTTCCCAGACACATTCGTTGCGTCGCGAATAACCAATGTTCGTGAAGAGGCATTGGCTATCGTCGGGGTAGAGTTATACCCGCTGCCGATACGCTCAAACACGACTACCGGATGCGCTCCATTGATAACCTTAAAGCCTGGATTGACAGTTTCAGGGATCTCAACGTTTGCTTCTGTCCCAATTATCCGACGAGCTTTACTACGAATAAGGACAGTTTGCTGAAGATTATAGTTGCCAACAGGAAGATAAACTGTTGTTCGCCCTGAGTCGATCGCGGCTTGAATCGCTACAGTGTCGTCTTTCCCATCATTAGGAATAGCACCATAGGAAGCCACATTTGCCCAGGGTGTTATATGAGGACGATCCCAAGGAACATCTGGTGTTTCTTTGATGGGTAGATTGAGTGTCCGTAACGGGGACAAAAACTGGCTATAAATGGAACCTGACACAAACTCTGCAATATGAGGTCCAGCCAACATCGTGCTAACGTTTTGAATGGCTGCCTGATAACCTGAAGTCGTCATGTTACGAACGACTAAATCGAGCGGGAAATCGCTTCTAAGGGCAGGCTTGCTAACTGCATTGCCAACGCCATTTAAAATTGAATCAAGCACCATCATTCGTCCGCCTACATTGTAAATGGCTGTAACGGCGTTAATGCTGATTAATCGGCGAATGTTGATCACTTGACCCGTATTGTAAAAGCCATAGATGCTTTGATTCTGAAGCGTAATATTTTCAAATGTCTGACTATTGACAGTAAAACCGGTTCGGATGCCATATTGAAAGCCTTTAACAGTGACTCCTTTAATCAGGAGAGGACCAATTTCATCCGTAAAATGCATGTCCAGCCCGTTCACCCCTTGCCCATCACCTGACCGGATGGTCACCTGCCGTATGGCACCCTGATTACTTGCATTAAACTGAATGCCGATCGCCCCTGCGTTTCCCGTTCCTGTATCGACTGTCAGGTTCCGAATTGAATTGCCAAACCGCTGTGCGGGTGCGGGTCCAGTAAAAATGACCGCTTTAGGAGCATTAGATATTGTGAAGCCTGCCGCTTGATTCTTTAGCTTGATGGTGGTGCCACTCTGGCTTTGCCCTTGCAAAATGGTATTTTTATAGTCATTACCCGTGCCTGGTGTGCCTGCGGGCCAACTTAGCGTCCCAGAGACCAAATAAGTGCCGTTGGGCAGGTAGATAATGCGTTTGCCATTTGGATAAGCATTCAGTGCCGCTTGAATAGCTGCTGTGTCATCCACCATTCCATCGCCCTTGGCTCCGTAGTTCTTAACGTTGATTACTCCAGCATCTCCAGGGAAAATAATATTTTCGCTAGTACCAGCTAAGGCTACGTTAGTTGCAAAATTAGTAGCCATCTTTGCAGGCAAAAGCTCAAAAAGGGCACTGTTTGCTTGCTGAGACGGGGAGCCTACAAGACTGAGAAGGAATAAGTCAAGCATAGTTAAGTTGGAAGGCGTGATAGTGGTTACATCAACGACGCTTAACTCAGAGGGATGATAATTCAGCTGATCCTTTAGAGTCAGTCTCCGTTAAGCAGAAATAATGCTAGATTACTTGACCGTCCCACGGCTAGAGGTACAGATCCAACTAGATTGCTGAGTATGGGGATGCAATTAAACAGAAGCTAGATTGAGGCTAGCCTGTAAGCCGATCTAAACGCAGCAACGGTGACGTAATCGTTAACTCAGTCTCTAAATGATTATGATTAGAACCGCTTACTTAAAAGGACGCTTTAAAGGTTCAGATTTAAGTAGTTTTAACCGCCAGACCCCTTGCAAATAATCTCTAAGGCTTGCAAAGCACAGATTGGTAGATCTCCATTAGCCGCTTATAGTTATCTTCAGCCGTGTACTTGTGCTCAAATTCAGCACGCACCGCCGTTCGCATTTGACTTAGTTCCAGAGGATGGGTTAGCAGCCAGTCAATTTTGGCAGCGAGATCGGTTGGATCGCCAGGACGAAAATGCATTCCGGTGCGTTTGTGATCTACCAGTTCTGTAATTGCGCCAATGTTTGAGGCGACGACAGGTGTGCCCCGCGCAAAGGCTTCGATCGCGACTCGCCCGAAGGTCTCATACCATTCTGAAGGAAACACCAGAAAGGCTGCCTTGCCGACCACTTCGTACACTTCTTCTAGCGATCGACGTCCCAGCCACTCAATTTCGGGCATCTCTTGCATCGCTTCTGTCACCAAGCTAGACATAGGGCCGTCCCCCAGAATTTTTAAGGGAATTTTGCCGCCTAGTTGTCTCCAGGCATCCAGCATTACGCCCAAGCCTTTTTCTACTGACAAACGCCCCACAAAAAGAGCATAGCCACCCTTGCCGTCTCCAGGGGTCGGAGCCGGATGCAAGAAGTTTGTTTTAAAGGCAAACTTTTCGGCAGGTAAGCCCCCCCTGAATAAATTTGTCCATTGCAAACTGGCTGTAGGCAATGAAAACATCGACCGCCTTGCTCCATGTGCCTAGCATTGAATGAAAGCTAACGGTTGCAGCGACCATGGCACTAGCACTACGACTACCCCGATAACAACCATGCACAATCCCCGGTAGGGGTAGCGGTTTGCCAAGACAGTCTTCACAAACCTTACCGTTTCTAAAAAACAGAGCGTTAGGACAGAGCAAACGGTAATTGTGCAAGGTCTGTACGACTGGCACGCCTTCATCTTTGAGGGCATGGTAAGCGGCTGGAGAAATCAGCGGAAAAGTATTGTGAAAGTGGGCAATGTCCGGCTTTTCTTGACGGGCAAGCGATCGCAATTCCTGATAAACAGTGCTGTTCCACAGGGTATTTTTTGCTAGCACGAATGGATTGGTTTCGACAATCTGGTCATTACTGACGGTATAGCGTACAACCTCGTGTCCGTAAGACTGAAGTAAGGTTGCCTCGGTGTTGAAAATTTGCTCTTCACCGCCTAGCTGCTGGTAGTAGTTATGAACTGCTAGAATCCGCATCTGTCCCCCTATGTTGCAACCGAAGTTTGTCGTAAACCGTAGCCAGAAATTGACCTTTCATAGACCAGTTGAACTGTTCGTTGACCCGTTTTCGCCCTGCCAACCCTAGAGAAGCTCGCAACTCAGGTTCGGCTGCCAAGCGAGTCATCGCGGCTGCTATGCCTGCGATCGCCTGCTCAGGGTCGATCGCGGGAACTTTAAACCCAGTTTCCTCTGTCACCTGAACGGCTGGACCGCCCAAATCTAAGCAGATGACTGGGCGACCGGCTGCCATTGCTTCTAGACAAACGAACGCACCTGAATCATGCAGACTGGGATGTACTAAAGCTAAACAGGTGCCCAGCTTATGCATCAAGTCAGCACGCGGCATTTCCTGCAAAAATTTCACCTGAGAGGCGATCCCTAAATCTGTCGCAAGTTCTCCTAGCGATGCTTCTTCTGGACCTTTACCCACAATCCAGTACTCGGCTTCTAGCGGCAAAGTCGCCTGAGCGAATGCTTTTAAGCCCAAATGAAAGCCCTTCCAATGCAGAAAACGTCCAATGCTGATAAACCGTAGAGGGATCGGTTCAGACAGAGAAAACTGCCCCAGTTGTTCTACCTCTTCAGGTAATAGCCCGACTTGAGAACATACCTGAACATTCTTTCCATCCATTGCTTCCAGTCGTTTGGCGGTATCGACGGTGGTTGCCCAGGCAAGAGCGCTACGACGCACCGTTAGACGAGTAAACGGATCAATTTCGCCTAGCCAACGGGTTAGATCTCGCAAGAACTCATAGACCTTCGCTTTGAGGCTGAAATCACGGTAAAACGGCTTAGGGGCAACTTCGCCACCGCCAACGGGTCCAAAGATAAAGGGGATAGGCAAGAGCGACAGAAAACTAGGGGTTGAATACTTAACGAAGGTGACATGATGCGTCAAGTCAAACCCAATTTCACGGTGGAGCCGACGGGCAACAAAATATGCCTGAATTTGCCAGAGGTAGTAGTGGATTTGAAAGGCACCCTGTCCCCACTTCCAGCCCGCCCCCCAAAGCGGCAGGGTGAAATAGACAAAGTGGAGGTTAGGCACTGGGTTGCGTGCCAGTTCTGCCTCGATCGCCTCCCGTCCATCATCGGGGCGCGTCAGTACCCAAACTTCGTGGTAGCGGGCAACTTCTCGCACCGTATTCCAACCGACACCGAGTTCTGTCCCTCGACCTGGTTCACACGCATAGGCTGAAAGAAGTACTTTCATCGTACTAGCGTCTCCTGCGTAGAGTAAGCCGTTGCTTCCACTGCCTGACAAAAATCAAGATATTGCTGACTGGTCTTCAGGTAGTGAAAATCCTGCGATCGCAGTTTTGCCTGTTCCCGATAATGTTGTTTTAGTTCAGGGTTGTTAAGAAGCTGCAATAGCCCCTGCGCCAAAGCGGTAGGATCGCCCGCTGGCACTAACATACCGTGTTGACCATACTCAACAATATCTTTCATGCCTCCGGGTGCATCTGTTACAAGTACCGCCGCTCCGCAACCCATTGCTTCTTGAAGGGCGATCGGGCAACCTTCCCAGGCAGAAGCCAAAACAAACACATCGGCGGCTGCCATAAACCGATAGGGATTGGTATCGTATCCTGGCATCCAAACCGATTCGGCAATGCCAAGTGCTTGACTAAGGCTTTGCAGTTCTGCCCGTAGCGGTCCCTCGCCCAAAATCAGCAGGCGTGAAGGTATTACCTGATTTACCTGAGCAAAGGCTTGTAGTAAACCATCCAGTTGTTTTTGCTTTGCCAAACGAGCGGCAGTCACGATTACAGGGAGCGTTTGCGTTTGAAACCAGGGATGATCAATTGGCTTCTGGGCAAGCTGCTGCACACGATCGCAGTTAATGGGATTTAGCACTACTCGCATAGGGAGGTCAGCAGAAATTTTGAGCGTTTCTACTAGATCGGTAAGCGTGTCTTTAGAAACACCAATTAAACCATCGCTATATGGGTAAACCAGGCGCATGAGCACAGGCAAAAACCGCAAATGCCACTTGTCGCGATGTTCAATCCCTGCTTCTAAACTGATGATGTTGTGCTCTCCCAAAATCACTTTGGTGGGAACACCTGCAAGATACCGTGCCAAGACCGCTACGATGTTGAAATACCACGGCATGGGCAGCAGCACATCGGGTTGCTCTTGCCGCAAATAACGCACAGTCGCTAATAAGGAAAAGGCTGTGCGCTTAACCTTTAAGGTTGTAATGACAAGATCAGGATAACGGGCTAATTCTTCTGGGCTGGCATCCAAAACCACTAAACGACAGTCTGCACCCAGTTCTCTCAACCCTCGCACCAATGCGGTACAGAGATTGGTAAAAGTACCGCCGCTAATATCGTGAGTTAAAATCGAAATTTTAGGTGTCTTCATTCACTGCTGCCTGGATTGCCATTGCTCAAACTGTGGATGGACGATCGCCTCAACCTGCCATTACCATTTTTGTGACCTGCGCCAAGCATTGTGCAGCAGCCGTCGGAGTGTACTGAGCCATAATCTGTTGCGATCGCTCACCCATTACAGCAATCGACTCTGGATGATCTAGAAACTTTTGCATCAAGTCGGCTAATTCAGTCGCATCATCCGGTGAAAACACATAGCCGTTCTCACCGTGTTGCACCAGTTCTGACGTACCGGCTCCCTTAGAACAAAGAATAGGCTTACCCATCAACATTGCCTCTAACGTGACAACGCCCCAAGTGTCTTCCATCGTGGGAAAAACAAAGACATCGGCACTTTTGAAGTAACTGCCAATCTGGTCGTAGCTGACGCGCCCGATCCAACAAATGCGATCGCTTAGGTGATGCTCCTGACAAAACACTGCAAGTTCTTCTTGCTGAGAGCCGTCGCCAACGACCAGCAACGTGTATTTGGTGTATCCTTTCGCTTGCAGGGTGGCACAGGCTTGTAATAAAACAGGCAATCCTTTGCGTGGAATGACGTGCCCCACGAATAAAAAGACTGGACGCTGAAGAGATGCCAATCCATCCCCAATCGCACCTGATCCGGGTAGCGTCTTCTCGTCAGGAATTTCGTAAGGTTGTAGAAAAACCCGATCGCGGCGAGCGTACAGCACATCAATCAAGTAGTCTTTTCCTGCCTGACTGTTAGTAATGTAAGCATCGGCGAACCATATCATCGATCGACGGATGAACAACCGTAGAGCTGAATGGCGGTAGTCTACACCCGGTGAACTTCCCTCATAAGCTATAACGACCCTTGCCCATAAAATTGGCTTCAGCAGAATTGCCAAAATTGTCCAAATGCCAAAGGAGCTAGAAAAAATTACCTGCGGTCTCAGTTTCAGCAGATGTCCAATGATTCCGGGTGAGAGATAAGTAAAATTATCGCCATAGCTACGGTCATCTCGATTAATTTCAATAACTTTAAACTTGCCTACTACTTCTACGTGAAGGGTTCCTTCGAGACCCTTTGCAAAACCAGGGAACAACCCAGTAAAGACGGTTGTTTTTGGGAAAAGCCGTGCAAACTCACTTAAGGATGGCTGCCAGTAGAACCACGCTACTGGTAAGAGCCACGCAACTCGAAGGTTGTTCATAGACGGTAATGAAGCGAGTAAGTGTGAGTTGTGCTTTGAAATCTTGCAACTGGCGAATACGAACGACCCTTGTAATGAAAGCCCTAATAATAAAGCTGGCAGTTGTTTGACGAACTAATCTTTTTGCTTGAGCCGTCGTTTTACTACAACTATGTAACGACATCAAAACCAATGCACGCAGCGAGGCTTAGGGCTACGGAAAATACTGATCTAGCTAATTAACTCATAGTTAAATCCTTACAATTCACCTTGTTGCAGAAATAATAGTGCCAGGAGCATAATAACTCAAGGCAAACGCTAAATTCTTTGCTAAAAACTTACAACTCGCTTGACTGTCGTCAGGAGCGTCAAGCAGCGGTAGACGTTGACTATCAGCCTCAGTCTCTTGAAGCTCAGTTCTAGCTGATGTTCGCGCCTTTGTGTAAGGGTTCAAATGCTTGCTGGATAAGGCTTTCAATGATTTTGGCTGTCAAGCTCCCAATGTTTTACCCCATGAGATAGCCGACCAACGCAGCAAACCTGTTGGGCTTTGAAAAAAGCTGGCGCACTTCCCAAATGATGAAATTTGTATAAATGAAATTTGTATAAACTTTTGCGCGGTGTTTGCTCGGAGAAGCTTTTTAAGAAGCTGTTAAGAATTGTTGTGTGGGTTGAGAACCTTAACAATTAACCTGTGCTAGCCCTCAGACTGACAACGCTAAACTCAGACACTTACCCCTTCCAGAAATCACATCCATATCCATTCTCTGAGGGCAGGACAGGCATTACAGCCATTATGTTAATGCTTAGAGTAGGCTGAGATCTCAGGCGATCGTAGCACCGACACTTGATAAGCCGCTCTTAGAAGGCAAGTGTTTTTCTACTTTACTAAACCACTACTCTTTAACACAGAACCGAAAGACAGTCGGGTTACCCAGCAGGCTGGTTTTGAAGATCGGACCAGACTGCTGATGGCGCTTTTGAGCAAAGTCAGAATTGCGGAGGAAAGCAAGGGTTTCACCCAGGATGGATAGACCTGGCTTACAGCAGGGCTGATCTATCGAAAAAAGGAAAAGAGCGTTGGGATGTCATGGGCGAGCCGACGTAAGCCCTGGGTGATGGAATCAAAGCCATGCTGCCGAAAGAGATTGAGCGCCATGGTGCGGACAATGGCGAAATTCACTGGGGCATTGCCATCACACAAAGGCGTGCAATCCTCTTTCAAGACCACATCTTTGACCCAATGGAGGCGATTTTCAATGTGCCAATGTTGCCGAATGCGTTGAGCAAAGCCAGCAGCATCCAGCGTCAGTGAACTGATGTAGAACATGGTTTCGGTCCACGGTCGGTTGGCTCTGGTGCCGACCCGCTCCACTCGCACGAGCCGTTGTACACCGACCCACTGCGGATCAAGGTCAGCAACCTGGTCTAAGACACTCACTGTGCGTTGCGTTTGGCGGTCACGGGTCTGTTCCGTTTGCGTGTCTACACTTTGGGCTGGCACTTGCTCAAACTGAGTCTGCAACGGCTCCAATAACTTGGGCTGATTGCCTTTGACTGTGATCAAATAGTCATTACCGCTGTGGATAATCTGCGCCACTGTTTTTTTGGGTGTGCAAGGCATCGAGACTAAAGCACACACCCTGGAGTTGCAGCGTTTCGAGCAGCACTTCAACGGTTTTAATTTCACTAGTTTGATGGTTCCGCATGGGTGCCAAACTCACCACGACACCCTGCGCCACACTGAAGGCTGACACCACACTGACAAAGTCTTGATAGGCTTGGTCATAGTCGCGCACACTGGCTTTGATGCTTTTACCATCGGTCGCCAGGTGTTCACCCGGTGCTGGGACAAAGCGCTCTTGTGCCCACGCATTGAAGGCTTGTGTAAACGACTCAAAATTGACCCGTACCATGATGCGACGGAGGGTCGATAAACTCGGTAGGCGCTGCCTCGGTAAGTCCAACAGCGACAATAACTCCGTTTGATGGCGAGCCACAAAGTCGGCGAGCGGACGATAGCCTGTGCAGCCACTCATCGTGCCCATCACCACCAGCAGCAACACCACCCACAACGGGTACTCCGGTTGCGTACGGAAATCACGAATCGTTTGCAGATGCTCAATCAGGCTCATGCGACCACAGATACTGAGAAACAACCTCTCCATTCTCTATTTTCTACGGCTGATAGATCAGCCCTGGGCTTACAGGGGGGTGTTGTGAGGAAAAGCATGGTTGCTACTGCCGCGGTTGTGATGAGGGGCTAAGGTCAGATTTCCGCAGGTTTCAGACTGTTTCGCTAGAAGGCAGTGCGTCAAATAGATACATCAACAGCCAGCAAAGCTGAGACACCTAGCTTCTTTAAGTTTAGAGCTTTACTTGGTGCGGCGTTGACTCCAGTCTTTGCACCGATCGCGCTGTCTATGGGCACAATCTCAGAACGACAACGTTAGCTGAGAAAATGGGACACGTCTCAACTGGTTGTAGAAGCGCTTGGGCATGGCCAGAAATGGTGTTAGCTCCCTTGCTGGATGGGGATTTCAAGCCAAAACGTTGTGCCTTCATTGGGTATGGATTCGCACCAGATCAGCCCATGATGTTTCTCTCTGACGATCTGGTAGCTAATCGACATGCCCATCCCTGTACCTTTGCCAACAGGCTTTGTGGTAAAAAAGGGATCAAAGAGGCGCTGCTGTATCTCTTGAGACATACCTAAGCCATTATCGGCAATGCGAACTCGAATGTGGTCTGTGCCGTGTCTCTGAGTCGTAATGTGAATTTGGCTGCGAGACTGTTCCAAAGTCGCCTCGTCGTAATGCTTTTCTCGCGCTTCCAAGGCATCTAGAGCGTTGCTAAAAATATTCATAAAGACCTGATTGAGTTGCCCAGCGTAGCATTCGATTAAGGGCAAATCGCCATAGTCTTTAATTACTTGCACACCCGCGCGATGGCTGCTTTCTTTAAGACGATGTTGCAAGATCAATAAGGTACTGTCGATGCCTTCGTGCATGTCAACCGGTTTAATCTCTGCCTGGTCAAGGCGCGAAAAATTACGCAGTGACAGCACAATCTGACGAATACGATCGGCACCTATTCGCATAGAAGTGAGAATTTTGGGCAAATCTTCTGTGAGAAAGTCAATATCGATCGTGTCAGCACATAAGCTTACTTCGATATGAGGGCTGGGGTCATGTTTTTGGTAGAGCCGCAGGAGTTTGAACAGGTCTTGAACGTATTCATTGGCATGGGTAACATTGCCGTAAATAAAATTGACTGGATTGTTAATTTCATGAGCAACTCCTGCCACCAAACCGCCCAGCGCCGACATTTTTTCACTTTGAATCAGTTGCAACTGCGATTGTTGGAGTTGCTCTAGCGTTGCTGACAATGTAGCCGTGCGTTCTGTGACACGATGTTCTAGAAGTTCGTTGGATTTTTTAAGCTGTTTTTGTTCAAGTGTTTGCAAATGCAAGAGCACAGCTAGCATTGTGACTGCTAAGGTAGCAACAACAAGAGCCATCATGTCCAGCGATCGCAGCTGTGATTCAATATTTTCGCGGGGAATAACGAGTACAACTGACCAACGCGCTTCTTTAAGAGGAAGATAAGCGACATATTTCTCGGTATCATCCAGCGGCAATAGTTCAATGCCCTGCTGTTGATTGACTAGTCGTTGCGCGATCGCTGCCAGATTTTGATCGGGCGATCGAAGCAGATTAAGCGCTGGCTTTTCAGATGTTAGGAGAAAATCTGGATTGGGATGAGCCATCACTATCCCTTCTGAATCGAGTGCAAAGGCATAGCTATTGTCGCCATATTTAACAGTATCAACGACTTGTGAAATGCGATCGAGCCGTACCAAACTGAAAATCGTACCGCTAGGCGTACTAGCAGTGTCAAGTGCCTGTTGAATTGGAGCTGCTACTGCAATGGTGGGAATTTTAGCTGCCCGTCCGATCAGCGGATTGCTGACATTCGTTTGACTTGCCATGGCTTTTTTAAAGTATTGGCGGTCACGAACACTAGCAGGTTTACTTCCAGTTAGGTAGCGCCAACCATCTGGTCTAGCGATCGCTAGACCGTAAATGTCACCGAAGCGCAAAACTTCCGCTTTTAAGTATGGCTCGGCAGTAGACCAATTCATTGACTGCACTGGCGTTGTATGGGCTAACGTTTCGACATGCACTTTGATGTTTTCCAGCCAGTGATCAATGTCATCTCTGCCTTGCTGCACTTCCAAAAAAGCATTTTTCTTCAGGCTCTCCAGCATGATGTTACGAACTGCTTGGTAGCTGTAGTAGGCTCCCAGAGTGACAGCTAACGTTGTGGTGCCGATTACGAGCCGCATCAACAGAGTGTGTTGTAATTCAGAGACTTTTCTAACTAATTGCATAGCGTTGCTGTGAGGAGAACGTCGGCTTCATAAGCCTTCTCCGGCTGAGGGAATGTCGACAAAAAAGCGGTCTACCCAAGAGGGCGATCGCCGGGTAAAAGCGGCTGTGTCGGCAGGTTGTCAAAAGTGATTTTGAGCCACTTTGCTTGCAGCGGCTTGAGTTCACCGTTTTCACGCAAACTGCTGAGAAAGCGATTTAAGAGGTTGAGCAATTCTTGATTACCTTTTTTGACAGCCCAAGCAGCATAAGCTCTGCGGCTTACACGCTCACCCAGTTCAAAAATGGCAGGTTTTTCATTTACCAACACCGAGAGCGAGACAATGTTGTGTAGTACTGCATCCACACGTTGATTGAGCAAGTCTTGGTAGGCTTCGGCAAAGCCTCGATACTGCTTAACCTTTCCCAAAGTGCCCTTTCGTTGTTTCAGTGTGGCGGCAAGATCGGGGATGGCTGCCAACGAAGCGCCGCCCTGCTGCACTCCTAATGTTTTGCCTGCGAGATCGTGCAACGATTTGATTGATAAGTCGTCTTTGCGTTTGATGTAAGCGATCGAAGACTCGGCGATCGGCATGGTGAAATCCAACGTTTTGGCTCGTTCATCGGTAATGACAGCGGCTGTGAGCGCAACATCGTATTTACCCTCCGCTACGCCTGGAAGAATGCCCTGCCAGGGTAAAACTTCTTGCCGAATTTCAAATGGAACGATCTTTTTGAGGCGATCGAGTAATTCGTGGTCAAACCCGGTTGGTTTACCATTCACCAAAAACTCAAAAGGTGGGTAGTCATCTTCAGTGGCAACCAGCAGATAGCCTCGTTTTTTAATTTGGTTCAGCAGCGTTTCATCGATGCTCAAGGCTGAACTGTTCTGAGGTGCTTTGACACAGCCATGAGCCATTGAGGCAAACAATGTACCTGCGCCAAGCTCAAGAAAAAAACGTCTACGAATGGTCATAGCCTTTAGGTCATCAACGAACACTGTTTTGTATAGAGTGCCCTAACCAGGTTCTTGATCATCACTTGGCACTGATGGTGAAGCGACTACGATCGCTGCGTCTAGAGCAGGCAAGGAGCAACGATCTCCGCGCGTTAACAAACTGACCCGAAAAAACGTTGAAGCCTGTAACTGTAACGTTAGATAACCCTTTGATCAAAAGGGGAGTTTGGGCGTTCGTAGAGGTACTTAATTCTCTCTAGAAGTGTGTTGTCGCTCATCATGCCCGTACCGCTACGAACGCTATAAAAAGGAAAATTAAGCATAAACACTTGCTTAATTCTCTCTAGAAGTGTGTTGTCGCTCATCATGCTCGTGCCACTACGAACGCTATAAAAAGGAGAATTAAGCATAAACACTACTGGCAAGCAATACTCAGAGCCACGGTACTTAAACGAATAAAACTGAAGCTAACACCCTGCTGGCACTTGCTGCCCCACTCTTGGGCTGCGATGACCACTTCTGTCTTCTTAGCGCTTACTGCATCAGACGTTACTAGCAGCGCTCCTGCAATACCATTTGATGAATCACTTTGCTATATGCAAACACCGGATGGCAGAGTGGTAAATTTGCAACGCCTGTGTGGTTCAAAGATTGTGCCAATCCCTACACCCGCAGCAAATGGGCGGACTGCCACTAGTTGATCTAGATCTAACTCCCAAGCTGAATTAAAGTCAGCCAGTGTTCCATTTAGGGTGCCCGATCCATCTGGTAGTCATGCTCAAGGCAATCCAGATTTTGATGATGGTCGTTATTGAGCGTGGGAGATGCAGAAAAAGGGGCTGGCAGCGATCGCTACATGAGGGTAAAGAGGATGAGGCTGCTCTAGTTGATGGCTATACAGAAGAAGGGGCTGGCAGCGATCGCTACCAGCCCCTTCTCGTTCACAGTAACTGATTTACCGTTAGTTCAGCGGATCTTTAATCGCTGATAGCATTGCCTGATAAATCTGCGATTGGTCAACGTGTCCAGGTAACCCAGGCACACTAACGCCATACTGCTGGAAGCCCCTGCCAATATACTGTCTCAGGTTAAGCGCTTCACCCTCGTAGTAAACGGGTACAGGGCAGTTAGTGTGGCAGCTAGACTGTCGAAAGCACAACACTCGCAGGTTAAAGCAACAGCGCGATCGAAGCGCTGCTGCAAGGCGATGGTCATCAAGCAAAACCAGTGGCTAAAAGAACTGAATCTCTGTTCAGAGTATCCGTCGTTCAGTTAACGGAGTACCAGTAATCCAGTTAATAGAATGCTAAGGTCTAGTTAATGTTACGGAAACTTCAGCTAAAACATGGCTAGTGAACCGTAGCGACCAATCAGATCGATTTGAGCTTGGCAGCACGATCGCCCTGCTTTGAAGAAGGCGCGATCGCTAAATGATGGTGACGATCTTCTAGCTCAGGCAAGGCTCTCACCTGGCAGGCAGGTTGCTGCCGGCTGGGTTGATGCAGGTTAAGTAGAGGGCAGAGAACCTGACAGATGAATAACAGTTTTAGATTCTTACATCGCTTTGGTGAACGAAGAACTCACAGGAGCCACTGTGTTGGAGCGAGTGGATTGGAGTCAGTGTTAAGTGCTCCATCCCAATGCTATGGCTATCGCCACAGAGCTTAGGACATTGGGATCAAAGGGGGTGTGGGGGCTTCGCCCCCAGCCGGGGGTTTTACCCCTGCACCCCGTCCTAACTAGTATGGCTACGGCTATAAAAGCTACAGCAAAAAAGCCACTGTCTTATTCCAGCACAGGGAGAACAGCGTTCTTGATGTCCGGTTGCTAGCGTGGCAGCAGTAGCGATCTTGCACCGCCATACTCTGCGCCCTACATCTTGCCTGCCAGATGCGTCAGTTGTTTCAGGTTCACTAACAAAACGGTTTGCCCTGTAGGGTCAATCTTAATCCAGCCCTTACTATCCAGCTTTTCCATAATTTTGGCTGTCTCTTCCACGCCAATATCCGTCACATCTGCTAGATCTTTGAAGGGAATATTGAATACCTCAATGCCGTGCTGCACTTCCTGTCCATAATTCTCTCCTAGAGAGACCAGGGTATTCGCTAGCTTGACAGCAGGTGGTTGGTGACGCAACTGAAAACGAAGGTTTGTTTGCCGCAAACGTCGCACCATTAATTGCAACATCCGATGGTGTAGTTGCGGGTCTTTGAACAAGGTTTGAATAAACCGCTGCGCTGAAATGCTGATCAGCCTGACCGCAGAAAGGGCAATGACATCCGTCGATCGGGGTGACTCGTCCAAAATTGCCATTTCGCCAAAAAAGTCTCCCCGTCCCAGTACGGCTAAGGTCACAACATCTTCACCCGAACCAGACAAACGCCGTACCTTAACCCAGCCAGAGACAACAAAGTAGACGGCATTACCCCACGCATCTTCCATTAACACTGCCCGGTTAGCAGGGTATTCGTGTTCGACAGCCACTGATAGCAACCATTCCAGCGTCTCTGGGTTAGCTGCTGTTAAAAGGGGGAAGAGTTCACTAAACGCTTCGATCTGCATGAAAAATCTGTAGAATTCCGTGGGATGGAGATAAGAATGAATGGCGATCGCGCGAGAATCCAGAGGTGCAGACCGCCAGTAACCTATACTCACACTATAATGACAGGGTTTCCAACGCTTCTTAGAGGGAGAATTTACGGATTCTTGCGCCAAGCGATTAATTTTACACCGTATGTCAAAGATAGTAGCAAGCTTTGAACCGTACTTGTGGGTAATCGCTGCGTTGGTAGGCGAAAGTAATGATCGGCTTTGATCAACACCATTATCCCAACGGCTGTCTCTGAATCATGCGTTTTGCTGCGTGGTTCGCTGGGAGTGCTATTAACCTGGCACTCGAAGACCGGAAGCAAGATTCTGTGGTCTCTTTTTTCCTTTTGGAGACGTTTACGAGCAGCTACGTTCAAGCCGCTGAAACACCAAGTGTTGAGTGCAGTCGAAGCACGATCGCTCAGCTGCTAATACGAACATTGGTGGGTTAATTCTTGACTGTTCTGCCACAGTATTTTTACTCGATCGCTGTATGGCCAAAGCATGAGCTTACTGGTTAAAAATATTACACAATAAGGTAAGAGACCTGGCTTCTAAAATAAAGAACTGATGATAAGCATTAATCGAAATAATGTAAGCTATGGCGCACCTGTACTGGTTGCTGTACTCGCGTTGATGCTGGTCTTCCCGGGCGGGTGGAACGGTCTGTTAGGAGTGAACGGATTTATTCCTCATGGGCATTGTTACTTGTGGAAGCCGGGGCTGGTATGGCTGCATGTCCTCTCTGACTCCTTCATTGCGCTTGCCTACGTTTCTATTTCAGGTACTCTCGCCTACTTGGTTTACAAGACCCGCCGAGCCATTCCCTTTCATTGGATGTTTTTGGCGTTTGGTTCCTTCATTGTTGCCTGTGCCAGTACCCACTTCATGGATGTGTGGACGCTGTGGCATCCCACTTACTGGCTTTCTGGTGCCTTGAAAGTGGTCACGGCGATCGCTTCTGTTGCTACAGCCGTTATTCTGCCCTTTCTCGTGCCCCAAGCGTTAGCCCTGGTTGACTCTGCCAAACTTTCTGAAGAACGGCGATCCCATTTAGAAACCGCTAACCACAAGTTAGGGGCGCTGAATGAGCAACTCAAGGAGGTTGACCAGCTCAAGACTCAGTTTTTTGCCAACGTTAGCCACGAACTCCGAACGCCGCTTGCTTTGATTTTGGGTCCTGTTGAGAAACTGCTGAAGAGTAGAGATCTGAGCCAGGAGCACCATCGTGATCTGGAAATTGTCGATCGCAATGCCCGCCAACTGCTGAAGCAAGTCAACGACCTTCTTGATGTTTCCAAGCTGGAAGCGGGTAAAATGGCGCTAAACTACGCCCAGGTTGACTTAGCCCAGCTTGTGCGTCTCACTGCTGCCAATTTTGATGGCTTGGTACAGGAAAAAAACATCGCCTTAACGGTTGACGCGCCAGAGTCTTTGCTTGCCCAAATTGATGCGGCAAAAGTCCAGCGGATCTTGCTTAATCTCATTGCCAATGCGTTCAAATTTACTCCCGACGGTGGCGCGATTCGTTGCACCCTGGAGGTTGATCAGGCTGAGATCGCATCTACGGATAGCCCTGCAACACGATCGCCAACCCCTACCCAGCGAGCGATTCTTGCGGTCTGCGATAGCGGTTCCGGTATTCCGGCTGCTTTGCGGGAAACAATCTTTGAGCGGTTTAGTCAGGGAGAAGGGGGCACCACTCGTCGCTTTGGTGGCACTGGTTTGGGATTGGCGATCGCCAAAGAATTTGCCGAGCTGCAGGGTGGCACCATTGGCGTAACCGATGCCTCTGAAGGCGGCGCAAAATTTGTTGTTGCATTACCCTTATTGGCACCGTCTGGCGTTGCTGTAACGGCTGCAACGGTGGCATTAGCGAAGACAGAAGAGAGCGCTACCTTGGCCGTCGAAGCGCTCCGTACGGTGACTCAGAGCGACCAGCCCAGCCAAGAACTAATGACCGGAAAACCGCTAGTGCTTGTGGTGGAAGATAACTTAGAGATGAATCAGTTCATCACCAACACGCTAGCGTCTGAGTATCGCACAGCCACTGCTGCCAATGGGCAAGAGGGCTTGGCACAAGCGATCGCCCTCCAGCCTGATTTAATCCTGAGCGATGTGATGATGCCCTACCTCAGTGGCGCTCAATTCGTGCAGCAACTCCGAACGTATCCAGACCTGGATACGACTCCAGTGGTCATGCTAACGGCTAAAGCCGATGAGGCACTGCGGGTACAACTGCTGCGGCAGGGTGCTCAAGATTATTTGATGAAACCCTTTTCAGTGGAGGAGCTACAGGCGCGGGTGAGTAATTTAATTGCGATTAAGCGTGTGCGGGACTTACTACAACAGGAGCTTGCCAGCCAGAATCACAATTTAGACGCTTTGGTAGAAGAAGTCAGCCTGCGGCGGCGAGAGCTACAAGTTGCCTTGAATACGCTCCAGCTACAGGCAGCAGAACTGGAACAAGCTAATCGTTTGAAGGATGAGTTTTTAGCGATCGTTTCTCATGAACTTCGCACACCCCTAAACTCTATCCTGGGTTGGGCTGAGGCACTGCGGACGCACAAGTTTGATGAAGCCATTACTGCCCGTGCGTTAGAAACGATCGAGCGCAATGCCCGGTTGCAAACCCAACTGATTAAGAATTTGCTAGACGTTTCCCATCTGTTGCGCGGCAAGCTGCAGTTAAACAAAGATCCCATTGCTTTGCGACCGGTGATTGAAGCGGCAATCCAAACCATGCAACCGGAAGCAGACGCTAAAACAATTCGCTTAGACTCTCATCTGGCTGATGTCACTGGTCGCATTTCTGGAGATGGCGATCGCCTGCGGCAAGTAGTAGAGAACTTACTATCAAACGCAATCAAGTTCACGCCTCACGGCGGACAGGTTCAAATCTGGCTGACGCAGCAGCATGAAGAGGCACGGATCCAAGTCAGCGACACGGGGCAGGGTATCCCAGCAGAGGTGATGCCATACATCTTTGACTACTTCCGTCAGGCAGATAGTTCAACGACGCGGCAGCATGGGGGACTGGGTTTAGGGTTAGCCATTGTACGGCAACTCGTTGATCTACATCAGGGAAAGATTCAGGTAGAGAGCTCAGGCGAAGGACAGGGAGCTACTTTTACAGTTGTTCTGCCGTTGCTCACAACTTCAGCTTTGCCTATCTACTTGTGTTAACGGATGCGGATCATTGGCTGCGAAAGCGTTAACTTCGATCGGGTGTTATGCCAGGTGCGATTGCGACTGGAGTTTAGACTAAACGGTGAAGAAAGGCAGTCAGACCGAACGATCTGACCGCTTAATAGTCAAGGAACCTTCAAATCACTTGACTATGAGTAATTTTGACAAGCTTCGAGCCTTTCGGCACCAAGCCTACAGCATGATGGGGAATGGGCGAGATGCCCTCTTCGACCTCATGGATGCTGTTCTGAGCAGTCGGAGTGTTTACTCGTTCGCTGAACTCTCATTGTCCCCGGTCTTTCGGCGACAATGGTCGAGTTTGTATGAGTCGCTGCAAGACAGTGACCCTCCACGAGTGAAGCTCATGGAACTCTATTTAGAGCAGGTTGTGCAAGCCCCGTCGCTTGTTTTAGCCGGAGATCATACTGCCTGGTCACGCTTGCAGGCAGAGACCTTACGAGAACGCACTTACGAGCACCAGGCACAGCCCATGAGTGGTGCCAAGCCTGTGACGCTGGGACAAGGTTACAGCACGATTGCCTGGATTCCAGAGGCGCAAGGCAGTTGGGCTCTACCCTTGCTGCATGAGCGGATCACCAGTGCCGAAACGCCCATTGAAAAAGCAGCGGGTCAATGACGTCAAGCTTGTCAGACGTTGAGCACTCGTCCTGTGTCGTTATGGGATGGCGAGTATGGCTGTGCCCCTTCCTGTTGAAGACTGCCGACATTGCCTGCGACAAGCTCATCCGACTCCGCTCGAACCGCGTTCTTTATGGTGCACCGCCGCCCTACGCTGGTACCGGACGACCCCGCAAACATGGCGCTAAATTCAAGCTCAACGATGCCACCACTTGGTGGCAACCCGATGAGGAACAGGACGTTGAAGACGCGAAATGGGGACGCTTGCGACTACAGGTGTGGCATGAATTACATCTGAAACAGGCGGCAAAGCAGGTACTGTCCTTGATCCGGGTGGAGCGCGTTAGCCCCACTTCGCACACGCCGCTCAAACCCTTGTGGTTAATTTGGGTCGGGTTGCAATTACCCGTGTTGACGACTATTTGGCAGCAATATTTGCGTCGCTTTGCGATCGACCATTGGTATCGCTTCGCCAAACAACGCTTGCATTGGACCTTGCCTCAGCTATCAACCCCAGAACAGTCGGAGCGCTGGAGTGACTTGATGCCCCTGTTGACCTGGCAGCTTTGGTTCGCTCGACCACACGTGCAAGATGCTCCACTTCCCTGGCAAAAAGCCGCCACTGACCGCTCACCCGGTCGAGTCGCCAACGCCTTTGCACAAGTTTTGGTGGTGATTGGTACTCCTGCCCCAAATCCTAAACCGCGCGGAAAGTCTCCTGGGTGGACTCCAGGAAAACCTCGTTCAAGGCGAATGCGCTATCCGACGGTCAAAAAGCGCTTCACCAAACCTAAGCGCACTGTGCAAAAGTCGGCTTGATTCTCTCGATTGCTTGGCACTTCGGTGTTACTCAATCTCTGTAAGGGGTTGAGCTGTTTTCACTGCTCTTTAGTCTAAACTTCAGTTGCGATTGCCACTTAAAAACTAAGGGGATTGAATGAGGCTTGCGATCGCTGCAACCAGGGTGGCTGGCTCAATTGGCTTGCTAAGGTGGCGCTGAAATCCGGCTGCCAGCACCTTTCGTTGGTTAATTTCCCCCGCATAAGCAGTAAGGGCGATCGCTTTTGGTAAAGGTTTATTGGCTGAAGGCAACCCTGACTTCTCCGCAAACTGAGCAATGACTTGCTGCATCAGCATATAGCCATCCATCGTAGGCATCCCAATATCACTAATCAGCACATCAATCTCGATTGCTGTCAGAGCTTGCAGTGCTTCGACAGCCGAGGCGACGGACGTAACGATCGCGCCTGCCTGCTCCAGAATGAAAACCAGTACCTCACGGGCATCCGTTTCATCATCGACCACCAACACTCGCACATGCTTAAGCGGCGAGACCGCATCGACAGGAAGAAGCGTCTTTTCCGCACTCTTGACCTGGTTGCCGTTGTCCTTCATCAGCGGTAGGTTAACCCTAAACGTAGCTCCCTGCCCTTCACCGGGGCTTTCTACCTGAACTGTACCACCATGCAGTTCAACGAGTTGCCGCACGATCGCCAAGCCCAAGCCTAAGCCACCAAACTGACGAGTGGTCTTACTGTCTGCTTGACGAAAGCGATCGAAAATATAAGGAAGAAACGCTGGTGTAATGCCATGGCCAGTATCCGTAACCGTAATTTGCGCGTAGGCGTGATGGATGGATGGATCATCGCTGCTTCTGTGTACCCACCGATCCAGGCTCCCCCACTCGACTTGCTCTAACTGCACCTCTACTCGTCCGCCAGGGGGGGGGTAAACTTAACCGCATTCGCTAGCAGATTCCAAACTACTTGCTGTAGACGACCCGCATCCCCGGCGATCGCTCCTACCTCTAGGTCATAGCGAGTCTGGATCTGAATTGCCTTAGCTTCTGCTGACAGGCGCACAGTTTCCATTGCCGCTTCAATGGTGTACTTCAGATTCACTGGCGCTACATCAAGGCTAAGTTTGCCTTGTAGAATGCGGGAAACATCCAGTAAATCTTCGATGAGCTGTGTTTGCAATCTGGCGTTACGTTCAATCGTTTGTAAGCCACGAGTAAAGGTCGCCGGATCGTGCGTCTGGGTCTGAAGCAGCTTTGACCAGCCTAGAATTGGATTGAGCGGAGTGCGTAGTTCGTGAGAGAGTACTGCCAAGAACTCATCCTTCACCTGGTTTGCACGTTCTGCCTCGGCTCTGGCATCGCGTTCTGCCTCATACAATTGGGTGCGAAAAATTGCCTGAGCGCATTGACGGCTGAGGGCAAGCATGAACTCGCGATCGTCCTGGCTGAGTTGCTTGAACTGTTTGAACGAAAGCGACAGCCCTCCCACCGCTTTGCCGTCAATCATCAAGGGCAGCGAAAGCCACGCTTGGTGAGCATGGCGTTTGTATTGCTCTGCGAGATGAGGGTAGCGAGCAAGCCGTTCCGCCAGCGATTCTAACCAGGCAGGCTGACCCGTTCTCACTGCATCTGCTAGAGGAACGGCGGCTTGAATGGAAAATTCTTGTTGGATAGCCTCTGGAGGGGTTTCATACCCGACCGATCGCACAATTTTCAACACCGTCCCATTTTGAGTCAGGAGTGCCATGAGGGCTGCATCTGCCTCTAAAGCTGCCATGCTTTGTTCGACAATGACTTCTGCCACTTGAATAGGAGTCAGAGATTCCGAAAGGGCGGCTGTCACCGTTTGTAAACGAGCCGTGCGATCGGCGGCAGTTTCGGCAGCTTGCTTTGCCTGTTGAGCGATTTGATAAAGGCGGGCATTATCAATGGCGATCGCGGATCGACGCGCCAAATCCTCTGCCAAAGTAAGAGCGGTAGGGCTATAGCGCCGATTGGATTCGGCAAACACAAAAGAGATCGTGCCTAACACTCGTCCACGCGCCTGTAGTGGGGCAATAATGCACGACCTTAAGCCCACGCTTTGTAAGATTTCTAAATACTCAGGATTCGGTACGGTCGCCGTAAGTTGCTGATCCGTAAGGTCGATTGCCATTTCGCTTTGTCCGGTTCTCATGACCTTAGAGATGCCGTACCCATCATTCAACTGCCTGGGAAAGCGGTTTGCCAGCTCCCAACCCAATGTCACCTTTTCGGGATCGGCATGAGCCACGGCAACCCGGCTAATGCTGCCATCGTCATTCAACAAATCTACCGAACACCAGTCTGCAAAATAGGGTACGACTAACCGGGTAACGCTTTGAAGGGTTTGCTCATAATCCAACGATGATGCCAGTGCTGTACTGACATCAACCAAAAAAGACGATCGTTGCTGTTCTGCTTCGGCTTCCAAGCGTGCCGTTTGCTCTGCAATTAATTGGACACGTTCTGCTTCTGCCTGTTTGCGTTCATCTTCGACGCGCTTGCGATCGGTAATATCTTTGTAGATGCCAATGAAAAAGAGAGGCTTCCCGGTTGCGCTATGGACGATTTTAGACGTTGTTTCGATCGGTATGGTTGACCCATCTTTGCGCTGACACAACACTTCACCACCAAAGGCTCCGGTTTCCTGCATCGATCGCGTTATCGCTGCCGCCATTGTTGATTGGCTATCAGGATGATGGAGAAAACTGACGGGTTGACCGATCGCCTCGGTGGCAGTGTAGCCAAAGATTTGCTCGGCATTGCCCAACCAGCGTTGAATCCGACCCTCTAAATCAGTGAGCAGAATAGCATCGGGCATTTGCTGCAAAGCAACATCTGAAATCAGGAGTTCCGCTTCCGCTTGTTTGCGTGCTGTAATGTCGTGCATCACCACAACCGCACCCTGTTTGTTGCCCTGAGCATCGGCAATGAGCTGCCCGCTACTAAGCAATGTTCGCGGCGTTCCTGCTTGAGGGGCAATCACCATTTCGACGTCATAAACGGTTTCTCCCTGTAAGGCTCGAAACAGCGGAATCTCGTCTTCACGCATTTGTGTTTCGCCATCGGGCAGGTATAGATCATAGGATTCTGCCCATTGGCTAGCGGGGAGCGGTTGCTCTGACAGCCCATGAAATTTTCGTGCCGACTGGTTAAAGAGCGTCAAAATGCCATCAGCGTTACAGGCGACGATACCTGCTTGCACGTTATCTAGCAGCACCCTCAGCATTTCCTGTTCTTTTTGCAGGGCGACTTCTGCCTGCTGCCGTTCGGTAATTTCTAATTGAAGGTGTTGGTTAACTTGGGACAGTTCAGCCGTTCGTTGTGCCACCAATTGCACTAATTCCTGCTGCGCTTGTTGCCGTGCCGCTTCGGCTTGCTGGCGCTCTAGTTCTGTAGCAATGCGCAAGGCAAAGATGGAGAGCAGCGATTCTGCAAGCTGAATATTTGCTAGCGGTTTGCTGTCCATCACGCCTAGTACGCCGAGCGGTGTTCCGATCGAGTCAAAAAACGGAATGGCTGCATAGCTTTCGACGCTCAAGGGTTCTAGCAGTGGGGCGTGGGGAAACTGCGCCTGGGCACCAAAGGGATAACAGCACAATTTTCGAGCCTGGATGACTTGCTGGCAGGGAGTATCGTGCAGTAAGTACTCAAAGTTATCAATGATTTGCCCTTTGGCGCAAGCAGCGATCGTTCTAATGGTGTCCTGATGGTCTCCATGCACCAAACCAATGTACGTGTAGTCTACCCCTAACGTTTTGGTGAAGTGTTGTACTAGAGCAGAGAAAAAGGCTTCACCCGTCGCTACGGAAACCCCTTGCGTCACTTCCAACAAGGCTGCATCCAATTGCGCGACTCTGCGAGCTGCCAAGCGTAGCTCTAGTTCATCCATCACCATTGCAGCAAGATCGGACAAATTTGCTTGCTGCGCGTCGGTGAATGCCTCGCGTGGTTGAGTATCGAGCAAGCAAAGCGTGCCGAGATTGAAGCCATCCTGGGTTCGCAATGGTGCACCGGCATAAAAGCGTAGACCAGGGTCGCTGCTGACGAATGGGTTGCAAAGGAGGCGATCGTCTTGGCGAGTGTCGGGAATAACGAGAACCTGGTTGGATAGTAGCGCCAGACTGCAAATGGTGGCATCTCGCTGCACTTCCTGAACATCAAACCCGTAAGCCGACTTGAACCAACCTCGCGACTGATCAATTAAGGAGACTAGCGCGATCGGCATGTTAAATAAGCGTGCAGCCAGGGCAGTAATGCGATCGAAGGCTGCTTCGGGTGGCGTATCGAGAATGTTGTACCGTCGCAGTGCTGCTAATCGCCCCGCTTCATTCGCGGGTGACGGTGAGGGCTGAGGTTCAGGGAATGCGTCAGGCATGGGTCGAGGCAGCGATCGCTAATAGTTAAGCGGTTAAACAGGGGAGCAGGACGGCACTGTTGTTATCTAGTTTCGTTCGATGCAAGCGGGTGAACGCCGATAACGCTAACATAGCAACTTTCATTCTTCTGAGAGGCATCATTCTGAGAGGAGGTTCAGTGTCTGGCAGGAGTTTTGGTTGCTTAACCCATACCGTACAGTGTGCCCAATTCTTCTCGGCGCTGCATAGCGTGATGAATCGCACAATAGACCCATCTTGCGGGACGTAAGCTCCATACCTTAGCTCTCTCATTTATGGGCGAGGAAGCAAGCATCTTAATGCTCTTCTTAAGGAAAAGTGATGGAGATGAAGGAACTTCAGACTGGTATAGCGATCGCCACAGGGCTTAGGACATTGGGATCAAAGGGGGTGCGGGCTTCGCCCCCAGCCAGCTTTCGACCGATCGAGTGAGCCAAACTCCTGAGTGCCCAAGCCGAAGGGGGTTCTACCCCTGCACCCCGTCCTAGCCAAGATGGCTACAGCCATACAGTCTTGATGGGAAAAAGTGCCCATAATTGAGCGAAGCAATAAGAGTGAGCGAGGCAATAACAGCTTTCTCGTTAACACATAAGACGACGTAGCTAAGACGCGAACAGCCTCTAACGGCAGTAATTATGTTTAAAGACGGGAATGGCACCCCAGGTCAATCCCTGAGTGCTTAACACATCAACCGTAAGAAACTTCACCGCGCTCATAGCGATGGCGGTAGAGTAGCTCCATTTGCCCACCATACTCTTGAATCAAAGCGATTTGGCGCAAGTACAGTCCGCGAAAGGTATTGGCAAACGCAAGGGTGATGATCGCCACTACTAAGCCAGCCGCAGTTGAGACGAGTGCTTCGCTGATACCAGCACTAACGGGTACAGCATTGTTAGCACTCACTTCACCAATTCTAAGTGACGCAAACGAGCGAATTAGCCCCAAAATGGTGCCCAGTAGCCCCAGCAGCGGTGACAGACTGATAATGGTTTCAAACACCGTGTTAAACCGCTTAATAGACGGCATCTCAGCCTGAGCAGCGCTTTCCAACGCTAGACGAAACTCTTCTGGGTTAGGGCGATCGAGTCCCAGCGCTGCCAGAAAAATGCGAGCGACTGGCAAATCTAGATTTTGCTCTAGCTGCAACAAGGTGTCTCTAGGGCTGCGCTGATAAAGGTCTAAAATCTTACGCACAAATTTGTCCTGACGCTTCGTGATCCGTAGCCAAAAACGAAGACGCTCTAGAATTAACGCCACCGCCAGGATTGAGAAGCCCAGCAGCGGAAACATGACGATGCCACCGGCTTCAAAGACCTTGAAAATTTGCTCAAATATCATGCCGAACCTTAAAGCATCACCGAAAAAGCATTAGCTCACCACGCGGCGATCGCAAACCTTCAACAGCTTATCAGGTGAGGTTGAATCGGACGCATATTTAAGGGGAAGGAGTGAGGCGTGAGGGTGTGGGAGGGTGAGGGGTAAGGGGTGAGAGGGTGAGGCGTGAGGGCGTGAGGAGTAAGGGGTGATAGCTAGAAGGTTTTGAGTTGCGCTAGAGATTTTGAGTTAATGCTACCTTCTGCTTCCTGCCTTTAGCCTTTAGCCTTTATCCCTCTGCCTTCATCCTTCATCCCTCCCCCCTCCGCCCTCATCCATCACCGTCTCGATCAAATGCTCGACATCGCCAACAATAAGAATTGGTGTCTGCAACTGCTGACTCAGGTCTGCAACCGTCATATCGTCGAGAAAGCAGGTGTCATTATGCTTCAGCATCAAAGATGGTAGAAGAATGGCATCGCCTAACGCTCGTCCTTTGAGCGCGTGCAGGATGTCTTGTCCGGTGAGTAGCCCTGTCACGGTCATGGTTTGTCCCCAGTAGTGGCTGGCGATCGCCACCATACTTACCTCTAGCCCCTGTACCTGATGGAAGCGATCGAGGATGGGCTGAAAGGCTTGTTCCACTGCATTGCCGACGACCCATGTCATGCGACGCGGATGCGCCAACTGTCTGGGCAACCGTCGAGCAGCGCTTTCAAACTGTTTGAGGAATTGGCGAATTGAACCAACGCCATTACCAATTTGCGGATAGTCTTCGTAATGCGATTCGGGCGGCAACTCCTGGTGGGCGAGGAGAAACCACTCATCTGCTAACCAGGCAAAGGTAGAGCCGACCTGCTGGCGAAATTTAGCTTGCAGGTCTTGCACCTGGGCAATCACTTCCTGCGCCTTTTCGCGGCTGACTGGGATGAGTTCATCCTTACCGGGACGAAAGCGCGTCAAGCCCACGGGCACAACGGCAACTGACGCAACCGCAGGCACCTCATCTTGATGGAACTCAAACAGGTCAAGGAGCGTGCGGGTAAGATGCTCACGATCGTTGATCCCAGGGCATAGCACTACCTGCGCGTGAATTTGCAGCCGTCGCTCCTGGAACCAGCGCAGTTGCCCTAGTAACTGTCCCGCGCGAGGATTTTTGAGTAGGCGGCTACGAACCTCTGGTTCCGTAGCGTGTACTGAGACGAAGAGGGGAGACAGCCGCATTTGTTCGATGCGATCCCACTCACGCTGACTCAGGTTCGTCAGAGTCAGGTAGCTGCCATAGAGGAAGCTAAGACGGTAGTCGTCATCCTTAAGATAAAGAGTCTGGCGCATCCCCGGTGGCTGTTGATCGATGAAACAAAAGGGACAGCGGTTGTTGCATTGCATTAAGCCGTCAAAGAGGGCACTTTCAAACTCCAGCCCCAGGTCTTCGTCGTAGTCTTTCTCGATTTCTACCTGATGTGGCTTGCCAGTCGTATCGAGCACTTCGAGCGCCAACACCTCATCGGCACAAAGAAACTGATAGTCAATTAAGTCGCGGGGACGTTGACCGTTAATCGACACCAGCCGATCGCCAATCTCAAACCCAATCTCAGCCGCGATCGAGTCTGGCAAAACAGCAGTAATTAAAGCAGGACGAATCGAGACTTCGCTCATGGGCGTGAACAGGTTAGCACTGCTTCCACCCTACACCCCGGCACTCTGATCGTGCAGGTCTTTAAGCGTCTCCAAACAAATTTGCTGCTACCGCAAGCAGTAATGCCCCTCCAAACGCCAACCGATACCAAACAAAGATCCAGGTGTTCCGGTTTTGCAAAAAGCGCAGCAACCAGGCGATCGCAAGGTAAGAAAAAATAAAGGTAGAAACGATCCCAACGAGTAACGGTAGCAGCATTTCGGGGTTGCCAAACGCTTTACGAGACTGGTAGAGCGTGGCGATCGTCAGCGTCGGAATGCCCAGCAGGAAGGAAAACCGTGCCGCTGTTCGCCGTTCTAAACCCAGGAAGAGAGCCGCGGTCAGCGTTGAGCCAGAGCGCGAGACACCAGGCACCAGTGCCAGCATTTGACCCAACCCCACTAGAACGCCATCTTTAATCTCCAGTGCATTAAAGTCACGCTTGCGGGAACCGATCGTCTCCGCCAGCCCCAGCAACAGCGCCATCACAATGGAGGCAACACCAATGACCAGAGGACTTTCGGGCAGCACATCTTTTAGCAGGAACCCTACGCCTAACGCAGGCAAGGTGCCGACAGCAATACCAACCAGGATTTTCCACTCTTCTTGTTGCCAATCTTTGCGCCGAAACGCTGCCCAGCCTCCAGTCAAAATCTGGCGAATGTCTGCCCAGAAATACCACAGCACTGCTATAACACTGCCAAACTGAATGGCATCAACAAAAAACTTTTGCCCCAGATAGTCCCAGTGAAAAACATCGGTAAAGATGATGAGGTGAGCCGTACTGCTAATCGGCAAAAACTCAGTGATGCCCTGCACTAGCCCCAGCACGATCGCCTGCAAGAGACTAAGCAGCAAACCGGGACTAGAAGGCACTACAGGTGTTACGGTGTCGCTCACTGCCAGCGTAGAAACCGGGCTGAATAGACCCTGCCATTCCTGATTGAGCAGAAAAAAACCTGGATTTGACATTGACCAAACCATTAACTGTTCTCCCTAACGATCGCGGCGATTCTGGTAAAAGCCCTGAACCACATCGCTTTACTCTGTAAAGATACATTTGTCATTAGGTCATCACAGGAATATTTTGCGTCAGTTAACGCTAGATCAACCCAGCGATGGGTGACTAAATTCATACCGTCACTACACTGCTACTCAATCGGTAGCGCCACCACTTAGATTTGAACGTTGCCCCGGAACGAACCAGCCGACCAGTGGCATTATGCGATCCTAAGGCGGGATCAGTGCAAATCTAAGCTCCCTCCACGCCTGTAGAGGAACAGTCAGAGCCTGGGTAACGAATTTTACGCCTCAATCAAAAAGATGAGGCTTGTAGCCGTAACAATTTTATTTATGCCAACAACCCTTCAGGGGTCGTGACCTGATCACCACGATCGAATGACCCCTGCGAGTTTAGCCAGATGCTGAACCAATTGAGAACAACCGCAGCCGATCTTCAGCAGAAATTCAAGTTAGGATAAGACCATATCCCCTGGGGGGGTATAGCAAAATGTATGTTATGTTAAGTTAAGTAAATTAAATAAGAAACTTATTAAGACTTTGGTTTCCTACACATCTGCCTCCAATTCTAACTCTGCTGTCTCACCAGCCATCTACCTGCCGGAATTGCATTCTGAGTTGAGTGAGGTGTCAGTAGATTCTTCAGTGAAGAAGGCTGAAGGCTTGCAACGTTGGCTTATGTTAGCAGCAGCCGTCATCCTGGTGTCGGTGCCCGTTTTTGTACAAGCTCCACTGGTACGCCTTGCACCGTGGTTTAGTCTTTTGTTGACTATTGGGTGGCTTTTGCTGAGTTTACGACTGCTAGCGCGTCCTGCCAGTGAGCGTTGGGGGGATTTGCTCATCGGCTTTACATGGACGTGGCTAGCAGGATCAATTTACTGGGGCTGGTTTCGGTCGGAGCCACTGCTGCATCTGCCTATAGAAGCGATCGGCTTACCGATCGCCCTTTGGGGAATAGTTCGTAAAACTGGCAAGATCGGTAATTTCTTCTACTTTGGCTCCCTGTTTGGGACAGTTGTTACAGATGTGTATTTCTACCTGGTTGATTTGATTCCCTACTGGCGACAACTCATGCAGGTTGAAGTCGATGCGGTGCAGCCCATTTTTCAAAGCGCGATCGTTCAAATGCAAACACCGTGGGGTTCTGGCTGGGCGATCGTGCTTGTCTCTACTCTCTTTACAGTAGCAATGTTGCCGTTGTTCTCGCGGCAGCTCCACTGGTGGGCGTTTAGTGGCGCAGTGTTGAGTACAATTCTGGTAGATAGCTTATTTTGGCTGGCGGCGACCGCTTCCTGAGGTCTTCTCCAGCTTGGTGTGTCTTGGTAGCTCTGCCGTCTTCTCTCTCTGCAAGTGTGGTTGGAAAACTTTGGTTCAAATTGTTTTGAGCGAATTTTCCTTGAAAAGACTACACTGTCATAGTTAGATATGTCAGGATGCATCATAGGAAAGGATCATTCGTTGCAGCCTGTGGTGACTTTACAACCCACTCCCCATCTTGTACTTCGTGCCGACTCTGGCAGTCGGCGGTTGCCTCTTACTGGTAGTAATTGCTGGACGATCGGTCGCAGTGAGGACAACAATTTTGTTCTACCCGATCGTTGGATCTCCCGCAATCACGCCATGCTGCAATGCATGGAGACGGGCGAATTTTATTTGATCGATTTGGGCAGCCGCAATGGCTCGTTTGTGAACGGTCGTCGGGTGAGCATTCCGGTCACACTACACAATGGCGATCGGCTCACCTTTGGTCAGACAGAGCTGGATTTTTACTGTCCGACCTTAAACCCGCCTGCCGATTCAGGTGCTGGCGCTGATTCTAAGGAGTTTACGGCAACCGCTACTCTGCACGTCCGACGGTTGATCTCGGTTTTGGTGGTTGATATTCGCGACTTCACAGTGCTGACGCGCCAACTGGACGAAAAAGTTTTGTCAGAAGTCATCGGCACCTGGTTTCGCCATGCAGGCGATATCATTCGCGAGTATGGTAGCTGGGTTGATAAATATATTGGCGATGCCGTCATGGCGATCTGGATTCACGGTCCGCAGGGGGTGAATAACGATGAGATGCTACGCATTTTCCGTGCCCTGAATGCGCTCCACAAAATGACCAGTGATTTGTACAACCTTTATCCACTCCCCTTTCCGCTACGAATCGGGGCTGGCATCAATACAGGCTATGCGATGGTCGGTAATACTGGCAGCGGCGATCGCCCTGACTATACGGCACTGGGCGATACCGTGAATGCGGCGTTTAGGCTGGAAACCTCTACCAAACAGATTGGGCTAGACATTGCTGTTGGTGAAACCACGTACAAGCACTTAATGGATCTCGAAATTACGTCGATCGATTTGTTTAGAAATTACACGGTCAACCTCAAGGGCTATGAGGTCTCGACAGTAGCTCACGCTTGCTCCTTCCCAGACCTGGAAACCTTCCTGCAAATGAAGAGTAGAAGCTAGGCAGCCAGTTTGGAAAGAGAGCAATTTACTGGTGCTTGGTTAAACAGCGCGTGCTTTAAGGAGCGATCAGCTGCAATGTCTGCACCTAAGGTCGATCGCTTAAGGAGATTTCTGCTAAAGAAAATACCTGAATTGTCGCGTTTCGACTTCGCTCAACGCTCGGGCTTTGTGGGCTGAGCGAAGGCGTTCGCGTAGAGTCCCCGCTAGGGGAAAGCCCAGATCAAAGGGTAGATTCATTCGTGGAAATCTCCTAAGACTCTATCTCAAGGCTGAACAACCTTGAAGAACCAGAGTGCGATGTGACAATGCCGTTGCCTTTTGTCTCCTCGCTGCTCAGGTATAGCTATCGCCACAGAACTGAGGACATTGGGATCAAAGGGGGTGTGGGGGCAAAGCCCCCAGCCAGCTTTCGACGGATCGAGTGAGCCTCGCCGAACTCCCTGATCGCTCAAGCCGAAGGGGGTTCTACCCCTGCATCCCGTCCTCACCAGTATGGCTACGGCTATATAAAGATTGCGCTCAGTCTATTAACGTCAAAGTGAGCATCGACTCTGATGAAACTGTCGGTTCGCTGACTCAAGTGTAAAGATTTGCACCGAGACACTCTAGTCAGACGCACCATAGTGAGAGATGATGACCATGAAATGATAGGCTCTAAACAAATGCTGTGTATGGTTTCCATACGACAGGAAGGGAGGAATGTTTTCATGAAACGGTTGGTTCGTGTATTGACAGTTCTTTGTGTGCTGGTCGGTTGCCTGGGTTGGTTTGGGATGCCACAAACCGCTCTAGCGGCAAATTTGGGTAATTTGACTGGCTCTCAGTTGCAGTCGCACCTGGCGATCGCTCCGACGCTGCTTGCGGCTGAAGCGATTCGTGATGCTGTAGGCGAAAAACTCAGTTCTGAGTATGGTAAGAAGCTCGACTTGAATAACACTAATGTGCGTGCGTTCAGGCAGTATGCGGGCTTATATCCCACTCTGGCAGGGTTGATTGTTAAAAATGCACCTTACAAAAGCGTTGAGGATGTTTTAGCGATCGCAGGTTTAACTGATAAACAGAAAGACGTGTTGCAGACAAATCTGGATAACTTTACTGTTACAGATGTAGAAGATGCTTTAGTGGAAGGCTCTGATCGGATTAATAACGGCATCTACCGCTGATCGCGCTGGTCTAACAAAGCTCATTTGATCTAGCTTCAGCAAGATCAGTTAAATTGCTCAACGGCTGATGTACGGTCGGGGAGCAATTTTTGTTTTTAGCCTGTACTTCAGTTAACGGCTTTAGACTAGATAGATAGTAACCGTCGAGATCGTTGAAACAAAGGGGGCGGGGGGCGAAGCCCCAGCCAGGGGTAGAACCCATGCACCCTGTCCTAACCAACCCTTTGGTTGCTCTAAAACGCGATCGATGCTGAGTTTGCGCTTGCCCATCCTTAAGGAACGACCTTAATGATGTTGCGACAGGAGCGCCATGCCACTTAGTTCAGCGCCACCATTTCTCAAGCTAAAATCTAAACCCTAACCTTGATAGAGCCATTGCCATCGTCCGTTTTGCGATCGCCCCTTGCGTCAGAGTTACCCCCACAGTTTGATGTCATCATCGTGGGAGCAGGCGCAGCAGGGCTTTATACGGCGCTGTGTCTGCCAGAGCAGCTTCAGATTGGACTACTGACAAAAGATACCCTTTCCCTGTCTGCCAGCGATTGGGCACAGGGCGGTATTGCGGCAGTCACCGACCCCGCAGACTCTCCAGCACTGCATCTTGCCGATACCTTACAAGCCGGAGCCGGACTGTGCGACTACGATGCCGTTAAGTTTCTGGTGGAACAGGCACCAGAGTGCATTCAAGCGTTAGTCGGTATGGGCGTGGCCTTCGATCGCCATAATGGCGCACTGGCACTCACTCTAGAAGCGGCTCACTCTCGACGGCGAGTTTTACATGCAGCCGATACAACAGGTCGGGAAGTGGTCAGTACGTTAACGGCTCAGGTCTTGCGTCGCAAAAACATCCAGGTGCTGTCCCAGGCGTTGACGCTTGACCTCTGGATGGACGAAACCCTCGATCGCTGCCAGGGTATTGGTTTGCTCTACCAGGGACAGGTGCTGTGGCTGCGGGCAGAGGCTGTCATTCTTGCAACGGGTGGCGGCGGTCAAGTCTTTGCCCAAACGACCAATCCAGAGTTGAGTACAGGCGATGGTGTGGCGATCGCTCATCGTGCTGGAGCCGTTTTGCGCGATTTGGAATTTGTGCAATTTCATCCAACAGCGCTCACAAAACCAGGTGCCCCCCGCTTTCTTATTAGTGAAGCGGTGCGAGGTGAAGGCGCTCATTTAGTCGATGACCACGGGCGACGCTTTGCGTTTGACTACCATCCCGCAGGCGAACTTGCGCCTAGAGATATTGTGAGCCGCGCCATCTTCAGCTATTTGCAAACAACCCACGCAGATCCAGCCTCGGCTCATGTTTGGTTGGATCTGCGACCGATTCCACCAGAAACCATTCAGCACCGTTTTCCTAACATTATTCAGGTTTGTCAACGTTGGGGTATTGATGTGTTTCGTGAACCAATCCCTGTTGCACCCGCAGCACACTACTGGATGGGTGGCATTGCTACCAACCTAGAAAACCAAACGTCGATCCCCGGTGTATATGCAGTGGGTGAAACAGCCAGTACGGGCGTGCATGGTGCCAATCGGCTTGCTAGCAACTCGTTATTGGAATGTCTGGTCTTTGGCGCACAGTTTGCTCACCTAGAAGTAAATGGGAGGTGGAGCCGTGAGGGGTTGGCAACGACGGTGGAGGATAGAAGCGTAGAGGAACCGCTCAGACACCCCAATCTGAAAACGTCTACAACCTCACCAGCGATACTATCGCAACCTATCCACCCGCTAACGCCTGCCCTCACCGACTTCGATCAGCTTCAAATGCTCCGTCAAGAACTACCGCGCCTGGTGTGGCAAAGTGCAGGCATTTGTCGTGACGGCACGACTATGGCAATGGCGATCGCGCAGGTAGAAACCTGGCAAGAAGCCTTTGCAAACCTTGCTATGAGTCGATCGCTGCTGCACTGCCAACCAGGGCAGATCATGACGTTCAAGGCGATCGGTGCTGACGCACAACTACGAGTGTGGGCAGAAACCCGTAGCTTGCTGGATGTTGCATGGCTCATCCTTAAGAGCGCACATTTCCGCACTGAGAGCCGGGGCGGGCACTACCGGATTGATTATCCTGAAGCGGCAGAAGCTTGGGCAGAACATACGATCGTTCAGCAGAAGCTAGTGCAATTACATAAAGGTCAAGTGTGACTGGGCGCGTAAAATGGCGCTCATGCAAAATGGCATCACGCGGCGAGGCAACAAAACTCTAAAGACCATGACGGCGAACGCAAATTTGTAGAGAATCCTTAATGGAAACGCCGGGAACCAGATAGCGACCTGATGATTAACCACTTGTTGTTAGAGAAAATCTTGTCAGGCGGTATTGCTTGTGTGCTGAAGCCACTTGTGGTTGCAAAACCACGTCAAGTAAGGGATTTTTTCTAAAGCGGGCGGCGGGAATCGAACCCGCATTATTAGCTTGGAAGGCTAAAGTTTTACCACTAAACTACGCCCGCAAAAGCAATATGCTCGAAGCATTTATAACCGTAACATATTTTCAGAGGAAGTGCCTAATTGAAGTCGTCGTTTGAAGAGCGATCTGAGCGATCGCTTCAAGCTCATTGGTCATGTCTAAGGTAGTGTCACCTCTGCATCAACAATCAAGTTTGACAGTGGAGGTGTCAACAGCTCGCCGCCCGAGCTATCTTGAGCTGGCTTAAACTGCCATTGCCTAAAAATTTGTTGGGCAAGGTCGTTCAGAGTTTCTGAGTTGACCGCACTAGTTGAAGAGCGTAGCGTCGTTTTGCTTACGTCAAGCATCAACCCGTTGCTATCAATGACAAGAGTCGCTTCTAGACAAATCGTTTGCCCAGCCAGTGCTGACGAGTAGCTGATCGGGATATTTTTTTGCAAGTCGATCGGCTGTGCTAGCTGCTCTGGAACATCTACAAGCGGTGGGCGAGGATTAGAGACTGTTACTGCAACGCTTGTCCCTTGTGGTAACTGTGTTATTTTTTCACCCTCCACTGGCTGCTCTGATGCGGGTGCTACCGTGTCACTCAATGGATTGGGAGTAGAACCGGACGCTGCCCCTTGCGGTGGATTCGTTGTTGGTGAGGGTGCTTTTTGCGAGGGGAGAGTTTGATTCGGTGGGTTTGACTGCGGTGGAGTCGGTGTGGTTGGAGCGTTACGTGGCTGCCGCACTGGAGTTGGCACTGTCTCAGGCTGTGGTTCCTGAATAGGCGCGCGCACCCGATTCCGTCTAGCTCTTTGGGGTACGAATGGTTGCTCTACGGGTGGAGGATTGAAAGCTGATGACTGCGACCGTACAGGCGGTTGTACTTGTGTGGAGGGAGTACTAGCCGAAGGCGTGACAGGACGATCGCCGATCGTCGGGTTGGGTGCCTCCACGCGGTCGACCACCGCATTCGAATCAACAAACTCAACCGCGATCGGTTTCAGGTCTAACTGCACCTTTGCCGTCTGATTGGCTGCAAGACTAGCAAAGATGAACAGCACCAGATGAATGAGTACTGACCCTAGCGCTAACGACACCCACAGAGTGGGAGAGTCTGCGGAGCGCCGCACGTGGGTGAGTGAGTGTTGGTCAGCAGGATTAGTCATCACGCCATGCTAAAAAGCCAATTGATCGCTGCTCAGGCTGGAGACTGCAAGAGACAACAGAATCACTCCTGATCCTAGCTCACTGCTGTCAGAGCAAAAGCAACAGACTGCAATCGTGCCGACGCTGGCTAGGGGGTGAGCCTTGTCATCATGTTGATTCATAAAGCTGTAGTGAAAAAACTGGCGATCGTGGGCATCTATTAGGAATAATTAGCCTAAAGATTAAAACATTGCGCGACCGTTTGAGGCACCGTGATCATCCGACGATCACAATCTCAGGAAATTGCTGTGTCAAGTCTAGCCAGTACTAAAAAGAGGAGTTCAGTGATGACGCAAATTGCTATTTGGAGAATCCAGGCGTTTATGCGTCTGGGATCATTAATGAGCAAGCTGCAAGGAGGCGCTAACGAGTCTGATGCGTTAGCAGATCGTTTAGTGCGAGTTTTGAGTGGTTTGCCGCCACGTCCTGCCGATAAGCCTCCGTATGTTAGTTTGTTCCCAGTTGCAGATGTCAAAGCGGGTCGCCAAGCAGCAGTAAATCGGCTGCAAGAGCTGTCCAGTAAGCTGCAAGGAGACGTGAACGAGCAAGATGAACTGGTGGATGATCTGCTGCGAGCGCTGAGCAATCTGCCCGTTCGCCCGTCTGACAAACAACCGTATGCCTCGCTGTTTCCCACCAGTACAATGCGGCTGCTAACGGCACAGCAATTTTCAGCGATCGCCCCCGAAGCCAGCACCAGCCGTCTAAATGCTCTCGCACCCCATTTAAACCGCACAATGGTCGAGTTTAATGTGTCTACACCGTTGCGGCAGGCACACTTTCTAGCGCAAATTGCCCACGAATCCGATCGTTTCAACGCGCTCGAAGAGTATGCCTCTGGTGAAGATTATGAGTGGCGTGATGACCTGGGCAATATCCATAGCGGTGATGGTGTGCGCTTCAAAGGTAGAGGTTTAATTCAGGTGACAGGTCGCACAAACTATGGCTTGTGTGGGAAGGCATTGGGTATCGATTTGGTCAGCAATCCCACAAAGCTAGCAGCACCGGATCTGGCGAGCCGTAGCGCTGGCTGGTTTTGGGCAAGCAATCAGCTTAATGGTGATGCTGACCACGACGATGTGAGAACCGTTACCAGAGTCATCAATGGTGGCTATAACGGGCTGGACGATCGTATGCACCTTCTCCAGTCCGCAAAGCACGTTCTTAAAGTGTGAGCGTCTTAAAAGTGCGTTCTAAACGTCAAACGAATCTGATAAAGCAGTTTGAAACGTGCGTTTCTAGCAGAGTCGCGCACCTGCTAGAAACGCTGGGATTAACAACACTGGGCTTAGAAGCGCTGTGATTAGAACGCGATCGTTGGCACTACAAAGTTTCCAGGCTTGCTGGCAGCAGGCTTGGGCAAGTTTGATGCAGACGATGGCTGCGTCAGAGACGGTTGGTTGACCGGAGGCTGAACGATCGGTGGTGCAACAAGCACAGGTGGCTGCACCACCTGACTGGGGATCGTTTGAATCGGCTGAGTAGCCGCAGCGGGTAACGGTACGCGAATCGGTCTACCTGTGAGGGGCGATCGAGTTGGCATAGCAGGCTGTCTAACAGCAGGCACTGGCGCTCTTCCAGACACTGGAATTGTCACTGGAATCGTTGCTGCTGGAGTTGCCACTGGCAACGGACGCACAGGCAGTGGACGACCTGAGCCTGTTGCAATGGCTGACTCTGGCAGCGGCACAGCAATGGGTACCGACGGGCTAGCAGGTTGGGATACTGAGGGCGCTACTCCGGGCGCAAACACAATCTCAGGGCGAACAGGCGTAGGGCGAGACGCGACTGGCGCAATAGGCTGTGTTGCTGGCAAGGGGCGGGTTGCTGGAAGCGGCATTGGGGCAGCCGCGATCGCGCTATTCAACGGCTGGTCATTGGTCAGGTAAAAGTGACCCAACTGCTGATTGTTGTAGACTCGGCGCGTGATCCGCCAGCCAGGATTAAGTTGAAGTTTGGCAAAACCATTGGTCACGCCGCCTGCTCGACCGATGGGGATTTCAGTTGCATTACGGGCGATCGACGGCACACCAACCAACAGCAAATCACCATTGCGCCGCACCACCCGCAGGCTGTATTGCAGTCCCAAATCCTGGTCGCCCATCCGAATGGAATAGCCATTGGCATCGGTGCTGCGTCCGCAAATGCCTGTGAAGTCAAAGCTGGTTAACAATGGGTCGATCGTGGTGGGACTGCTGCCGCTCTCACTCCAACAGGCGCGACGGTTCGATACTTGCTCAACGATCACCAACTGATGGGCGTTATTGCCATAGGGTGAAGCGACCAAAAGCAATTTGTTGGGGTCTAAATCTACCTTGCTAAAGAGAGCAGCAGCAGCAGGTTTAATTGCAGTCAGGGAACTTAAAGCCAGGGTTGCCAGAGCAATCAGTTTGAGTCGAGTCATCATGTCCGTTTGTCCAGGGATGAAGGTAGTTACTGCTTCCCTGTCCGCAGAAGGTGGTAACTGTTCCGGATAAACCAAAACGGCACTGTGTCAATTTTTCGACTGGCGTACAAAAAGATGACAAATCCTTACGGAGCAATGGTTTTCGGGAACTCCTGTAGAGTTTTGTAGTCAATCAAGCGTTTCGACAAAGTGATTTTTATGTACAACCGATATCTATCGAAGTGAGCTAGCGTTGACCCCTTCAACAGACGTTGATCGATCGCCAAGCTTCTTCAACATTGGATGACTGGTTGCTAAACGTTTTATCCTGAAGCCTGAAGCTTCATCCCTCATCCCTCATCCCTTATCCTTCTCCTTCACCCCTCATCCCTCATCCCTCATCCTTTCATCCCCCCTGTTATGTCGTCTGATCCAATGTCTGTTGTCGTTGTCGGTGGTGGTGCGGCTGGCTTTTTTGGGGCGATCGCCTGTGCGAGCCAGCATCCCCATAGCCGAGTTACGCTACTGGAGGCGGCACGTCAACCTTTAGCCAAGGTGCGTGTTTCCGGCGGTGGACGTTGCAATGTGACTCATGCGTGCTTTGATCCAGCCCTTTTGGTACAACATTATCCAAGAGGCGGCAAAGCGCTACGGAGTCCCTTCAGCCGCTTTCAGGCGCGGGATACGGTGGCATGGTTTGAGTCGCATGGTGTCATGCTGAAAACCGAGGCAGATGGACGTATGTTTCCCCTTACCGACGACTCAGCAACGATCGTCACTTGCCTGATGCAGACGGCGAAAGCAATGGGGGTCAAACTTTGGCAGGGAGCCGCTGTAAAGGATGTTTCTCGGCAGGAGCATGGCTTTGCGGTGACGGTGAAAGCAGGTGAAACGCTGACATGCGATCGTCTCCTGCTGGCAACGGGCAGCAGCCCCCAGGGGTACGCGATCGCTCGTACGCTGGGTCATGCGATCGAACCACCCGTCCCGTCTCTGTTTACCTTCAATATTGCCGATCCACGCTTACAGGATCTGGCAGGCGTATCCGTTCCAGTGGCGCATTTGCGGCTGCAAACAGGTGAAAAACCCTCTTTAGAGCAAACGGGACCCTTGCTGATCACCCATTGGGGTTTGAGTGGTCCAGCGGTACTGAAACTGTCTGCCTGGGGAGCCAGGGTGCTGCATGATAGCCGCTATCAAGCGACCTTACTGGTAAACTGGTTGCCGCAGTCGAACCCAGAGGCATTACGCCAACAGCTTTTAGCCGTGAAGTCGCAGCTACCAAAGCGGGCGATCGTCACCAGTTGCCCCGTACTGATACCCCGTCGTCTGTGGGAACGGTTGACAAGCCATGTCGGTATCGCTGCCGAAACACGCTGGGCAGACCTATCGAACAAAACGCTGAACCTGTTGATTCAGGAGTTGACCCGTGGACAGTACCCGATCAGCGGCAAAGGTGCATTTAAAGAAGAATTTGTCACCTGTGGCGGCGTTCGCCTGAAAGAAGTCGATTTCAAAACGATGGAGAGCCGTTGCTGCCCTGGTCTTCACTTTGCAGGCGAAATTTTGGATATCGACGGTGTGACGGGCGGTTTCAATTTTCAAAGCGCCTGGACGACTGGCTGGATCGCGGGTCAGGCAATGGGAGCGCTAAATCCTTAAATTAAACACCTGCACTAAGCCCGTCAGGATCAGATAGATTGCCACAATAAAATTGAGCAGGCGGGGAATCGCCAGAATCAGGATGCCTGCGATGAGGGCAACAATGCCACTGAGCCGAAAGTTGACCTGAACGTCAGCCGCTTGCTGGGCGAGGAAGAGATAGTCCAACACAGCATTTGCCTCTTAGTAAATGGTTTAAGTACAAAGATGCTTCTACAGTACTCTGAGAATCTCGTATCAGGATGTATCTCAGGAGGCAAAGGGCGATCGTCCTCAAAGCATCAACGTCATTGCCAGTTACCTCTTATGGAGCTTCATTCATCCAGCTTTCATCAAGAAGTGTAAAGTTTATTGTGTGATAGACGAGAAAATCTAAAGTTATTTGAACCAAATCCTGATCAAGCAGGTCTAACGGTGTGCGTTCCGGTGCCATCAAGATTCTGAATCAGCTTAATGCGTAATCCGGGCAAACAGGCATCTATACAAAAACAGATATTTGCACAAGATCATTCAATTTGCAGATCAACGTGACCCATAAAATCTTTACAATTCGACATAAAAGAGTATTGCTCCACCCTTTGTTTCTGTTTACCCGCTGCATATAGTACACAACGCTCATGATTCCAGTAACTTCAGCTTCTGATCCATTAGCATCTAAAACGGTGTTGTCACATAAAGCAGATTTAACCTCGATCGCTCGGTGGGCAGTGGTAGTGGGAGCAGCGCTTGCTGTTTCAGGCTGTGGGCTGCTGCCAAAGGGCAATGCTGATGCTCAAACACGCCCATCCGGTAATGCTCAAGGTCAAAGAACGGCGGCGGTTGATGTGGCGATCGCGACGACAGCGCCTTTGCAGGCAACAAGAGAATACACAGGCACGACCCAACCGTTGCAAGAAGTGGCAATTCGCGCTCAGGCAGAGGGGCAGCTACGGCAACTGAATGTGGATGTGGGCGATCGTGTCCAGCAGGGTCAAACGCTGGCGCAAATTGACGGCTCTCTGCTTAATGCAGCGACCAGTGAAGCCGAGGCAGAGTTAGCCTCCCGCCGTGCAGAGATTAGTCAGCTTCAGACCCAAGTCACCGATGCCAGAACGCAGGTAGAACAGGCACGGCTACAACTCCAGCAAGCCGAGTCGGATGCGGCTCGTTATAACAGTCTTGCCAGGGATGGCGCGGTGACCCAGCAGCAGGCAGAACAGTCACGTACTCAGGCAAAAACAGCGGCGCAGGTGTTGCGATCGGCGCAAGAAAAAGTGCGCAATCAGCAGCAGGCGATCGTCGCAGCCAAGAGCCGCGTGGGAGCGCAGCAGGCAGTGGTGGCGCAGCAGCAAGAGCGGCAATCCTACGCGGTGCTAACCTCGCCCATCGATGGGGCAGTGCTCACGCGATCGACCGAGGCAGGCAACGTGGTACAGGTCGGCAATGAACTGCTGCGAATCGGCGATTTCAGTCAAGCCAAAGTGACCGTGCAAGTGTCTGAACTCGATTTGGCAAACGTACGCCTGGGTGGAGCGGCAAAAGTGCGGCTGGATGCATTTCCCAACGAGCAGTTTGCAGGCAGGGTGACGCGGGTTTCACCTGCTGCTAATCCTACGTCTCGCCTGTTGCCTGTTGAAGTCACGATTCCCAACCCAGCGGGTAAAGTGGGTAGCGGTTTGCTGGCACGGGTGAGCTTTACGCAAACGAAGACCGATCGCGTCGTTGTGCCGCTGAGTGCTTTGCAGGACGATCGTGCTAAGGGGCAACAGCCTAACCAAAAACCAAAGCAGCCTAATCAACCAGGAGAAAACGCAAGAGCCACCAACTTTGGCGATCGGGCAAAAGGTGGCGCAAAGCCCAAGCAGACAAAAGGCACTCTCTTTGTCGTAACAGGTGATGGCAAGGATGCCAAAGTAGCCGCGCGATCGGTCACCTTGGGTGAACAGCTAGACGGCAAAGTGCAAATTCTGTCGGGGTTGAGTCCGGGCGATCGCTTTGTCTCGCGGACTGGCAAACCCCTCAAAGATGGCGACTCTGTACGCTTAAGCATTCTGTCAGCAAAATAGATCCCCAGATTCCCGACTTCTTTGTGTCGTTTTGCTTTGTTGCACCTGAGACAGAAGTCGGGGATCTAGCAGCCTCCCCACTCCCATTCACCCGTTATGCAAAACCTCCCATCATCCGGCTTCAGCCTGAGTAAGCTTTCGATTCAGCGACACATTGGCACGTTGATGCTCACCCTGACGATCGTCATTTTGGGGATCTTCTTCATTAACCGCCTGCCTGTCGATCTACTGCCCTCCATCACCTATCCCCGCGTTGGGGTGCGTCTGGAAGCGCCGGGTGTTTCACCAGAGGTGGCGATCGACGAAATTACCCGACCGCTTGAAGAAGCACTGTCTACAACGGAAGGCGTGGTACAGATCTATTCTCAAACCCGCGAAGGACAGGTCAACCTGGATTTGTACTTTAATCCTGGTAGCAACGTCGATCAGGCGTTGAACGACGCGACAGCAACCTTTAACCGCAGTCGGAATCGGCTACCTGACACGATCGAAGAACCGCGTCTGTTTAAAGCCGATCCATCGCAGCTACCCGTCTACGAAATGGCGCTTACCTCACCGTCACTGCGAGATATCGATCTGCGCGTGTTTGCTGATGAGGAGCTATCCCGCGAATTGACGGTAGTGGAAGGGGTTGCCGCTGCGGATGTTTCCGGTGGTGTCAGCGAGGAAGTGCGGGTCAACATTGACTTGAATCGCCTTCAAGCACTGGGCATTGGACTCACAGGGGTACTGGATGAACTGGAGCAACGCAACCAGGATGTTTCGGGTGGGCGCATCTTGGGCGAAAACTCAGAGCCATTGACGCGGGCAGTGGGGCGTTTTCAGAATGCGGGTGAAATTCGGGATTTATCATTCGCTATTAGCGGTCAGCCGTCAGCCGTCGGCGGTCAGCAAGCAGCAAGCAGTCAGCAAAACACTTCGACGCAAAACTCACCACTCACCACTCAAAACGCTCCCGCTCAACGAGTGTATCTGCGCGATTTTGCAGAGGTCATTGACGGCACGGAAGAAGAACGGGTGCTGGTCAGCCTCAATCGACAGAAGGCGGTGAAGATCAGCATTCAGAAGCAGCCAGATGCGAATACGGTAAATGTGGTTGCAGCCGTCAAAAAGCGGATTGAAGAACTGCGTCAATCGGGCGTGATTCCAGCCGATGCGGTTTTGACAGCAACGCTGGACGAATCACGATTTATTCAAAATTCGATCGCAAACGTGGTGAGTTCAGGTTTAACGGGGGCGGGTTTAGCGGCGCTTGCCGTGCTGCTGTTCCTCGGTTCGCTCCGCCAAACGCTGATCATTGTGCTGGCGATTCCGCTGGCAACCCTGGCAACGATTATTTTGATGGGTCTGTTTGGGCTATCGCTCAACATTTTCAGTCTGGGTGGCTTGGCGCTGGGTGTGGGGATCGTGGTAGACAACGCGATCGTGATGCTGGAGACGATCGCCGATAAAGTGAACGAACACACCGGGCGATCGAACGGGCAGACTCCTCATGCGTCGGGGAATGGTAACGGCAATGGCAATGGACATAGCCAGAAAAGCTTCAATAAGCAAGTTTTGAGCCTTGCAGCATCGAGCAGCCAATCCGTCGAGTCGGCGCTGGTTGCATCGACGATGACAAACCTGGTAGCAGTGTTGCCCTTTCTCTTACTAGGCGGCTTCGTTTCGCTGTTGTTCAACGAATTGATTCTTACCATTAGCTTCGCAGTTGCAGCATCATTGCTTATGGCGGTGACGGTTGTACCTGCGTTGGCATCCCGCCTGCTGACTGTTCGCTGGTCGAGTCGCATCAACCGCTTTTGGCTTCTGCGCACGTTTGATGAACGCTTTACCGCTGCGACCGCTGGTTATGGCAGGTTGCTAGGGCGCTTGTTGCCCAAACGAGGACTGGTTATTGCAGTCACAGTCTTCATTTTGGGTGGCAGCAGCCTGCTGATGATTGGGCAGATCCCTCAAGAGATTTTGCCCCGCATTAGTACCGGGCAGGCGAACTTCAACGTCCAGTTTCCACCCGGTACATCCCTCGCAACGAATCTACAGGTGATGGCAGCGGTGGATGATGTGCTGTTGAAGCAGCCAGAAACGGAGTACGTATTTACAACGGCTGGTGGCTCCTTGTTTGCTGCTAATGTCTCGCCTAACCCATCGCGCAGCACAGGCAACATCACGCTCAAACCGGGTACCGATGTCACAGAGTTTACCGATCGCGTCACGCGAGAACTCAATAAGCTGAACCTGGCAGGGATTCGTGCACGGGTGTCGGCGGGCGCAGTGCGGGGTCTGAGCCTCAACAACTCGCCGCTGCGGGGTGCCGATGTGGATGTGGTGCTGCAAGGGCAAGATCCCACCATTTTGCAGCAAGCGGGACGGCAAGTGCTGGCAGCACTGGATGCCCAGGCAAAGCTGTCAACCTTCCGTCAGGAGGCAGACGATCGCCAGCCTGAAGTACAGATTCGTCCCGATTGGGAACGTGCGAATGCCCTCGGTTTAACGACGCAGGACATTGGCAGCACCATTCAAACGGCGATCGAAGGGTCTGTGCCCACTCAACTCCAGCGCAACGAACGCCTGGTGGATGTGCGGGTGCAGTTGGATCAAGACTTGCTGAAACAGCCGTCACAGTTGGCACAACTCCCGCTTTTCACCGACAACAATGCGCTGATTCGACTCAGCGATGTCGCCACAATCGAAGCAGGGCAAGCGCCTGGAGAAATCCAGCGCATCAACCAGCGCCCCGTCTACCTGGCAGCAGGCAACCTGACGCAAGGCGCAAGTTTGGGAGCCGCATTGAAAGAGGTCGAAACCATTGTGGCGGGTCTTGATCTGCCCGATGGAGTCACCCTCCAGCCCAGCTATGCCGGACAAACCAACAAAGAACTCCAGTCATCACTCACCCTTTTGGGCGGACTCGCAGCCTTTCTGGTTTTCGTCGTCATGGCAGTGCAGTACAACTCGCTGGTCGATCCGCTAGTGATTATCCTGACCGTGCCGCTGGCAATGGCAGGCGGCGTGTTTGGTCTCTTTGTTACCAAAACCGCGATCGGCATTACGGTGCTAGTGGGTGCCGTGCTGCTGGTGGGGATTGTGGTCAACAACGCCATCATCATGGTGGAACTAGCAAACCAACTGCGAGAGGATGAGGGACTCGATCGCCAGACTGCCATCATGAAAGCCGCCCCCCAACGCCTCCGCGCCATCCTGATGACCACCATCACCACCGTCTTGGGACTCTTTCCCCTGGCGTTGGGCATTGGCGAAGGCTCAGAGTTCTTGCAGCCCCTTGGCGTGGTCGTCTTCTCTGGTTTATCCCTGGCAACCCTGCTTACGCTGTTCATCATTCCCTGCTTTTATGTGCTGTTGCACGATATCTTTAAGTGGGATATGGGTCTTGGGCAGTTGGTGACGCGAACACGATCGCTCGTGCTCTCTGGACGGCGATAGCGGTTGCAGGCGCAGACTTAGCCAACATACAAGCCTGGGGCTGATCATCAATCACACAGTGAATCAGCCCTAGCGATGCTGCTGCTTTTCAAGTAAAAATTAAGCCAAGCAAGAAACACCCACAACTTGCGACAGAGGTCAACCCTCAAACGCAATCAGTAGTATAAATTTACAAATGCAACAAGCAAAGTTAATCATTTTTTGAAGCCCTCTCAAAAAATGAAACGCTGTCGATCGTATGACAGTTATTTGTTTCTTCGCCGCTCAATACTTCAGTCAGATTTTGGGCATTCAACTCTATCAGGTTGAATGTTCAGCGAATGCTGTGCGTGGAGAAGATTGTGTTACCAGTCAACCAATTACCAGTCAGGTAGAAGCTAACAACATGTCTAACAGTAGCAGCTTTGAGTTAGTACACAATCATCCATTTACAGAAATTTACTACCTCCTCAACAACCTTAGAAATGGCGTTTGGCTGTTTGGCATTCCGTCCTGGTTCTTTGCTGCGTTTGAGCGCGTCACGGCCGCCTTTACTGATGGATATGTGTCGGCGATCGAGTTTATCCAATTTGTCACGCCCATCTTCTGCTTCGTCGGTTGGCTGTGCTTAAGACCCCCATACAGAAAGCCTAAAACAGCCCTGCTAAAAGACCAGCATCAATTGACTGACTCGGAAGAAGCCTATTTAGAAACGGCTCAATTTAGAATGTCTGCCTTGCAAGATCAGCACTTAATTCGTCAAGAATATGTACTGCCATTCTCCTATGTTTGCCAGATTTACCATTTGCTAAATCTGAAACATTTAGAAAGCGTTCACAGTTTTAGTCTCAACAATTTGCGTGTGATTGAAGTGAATCACATGCAACCGACTGAAATTGGTGGCACAGTCAAATTTCAAACGACATTAGATTCTCCGCTTAACGCCTTGAGAATTTGGCGACAGCCTGTCGTCGAAGTAGAGTTGACACTCCACACTCCTTTTACTGTGGAATTAAGCATTCCGGTTTATGGCGATAAACGTATGACCGTGATTTTTAACGCGATTCCGTTGAGCCGAAATCGACACAAGCTGTTCATCGATATTTACAGCAATTTGAAGTGGTACAAACCGCTGCTGCAACTGATGCTCCATGCCGCATCGTGTCTAACCCTCTTTGAAGATCTGCCCTACTTGCAAAAGTTAGCAAAGCGCAAGATTCATCGCCTGGTGCAGTTAGACCGGATTTCAAACCATGAAACGATGTGGCTTTTCAAACGGTTTGCCGCTCTTTATGGTTCAACGATCGTGTTGAACCAGGCACTCGAAGTCGTTGAGTAACGATGGTCGGGACAAAGGCGCTTTAAACGTTGTTAGATGGTGGTTTTTCGCTCTAGACTCTAACAACTAACACCTCATCACTATTGAGATGGCGCTAATTGTTGCTGGAGAACGCAGTGGCGTTGGTAAAACAACGGTCACATTGGCATTGCTTTCCGCTTTAAAACGGCGGGATGGGTCGGTGCAGTCGTTCAAGGTTGGCCCTGACTACATTGATCCGATGTTTCATCGCTATGTGACAGGGCGCGCTTGCCGCAATCTTGATCCGATGTTGACGTCCGAAGCGTATGTGCAGCAGTGCTTTGATCACCATGTTCAAACTGCGACTCATGCCCTTGTAGAAGGGGTGATGGGTCTTTTTGATGGTGCCGCAGGGCAAGAAGGGTTTGCGAGTACGGCTCATATTGCCCGTTTGCTAGACTTGCCGCTCCTGCTGGTGCTGAACTGTGGGGGGCTATCGCACTCGATCGCCGCGATCGTCCACGGCTATCGCTCTTTTGATCCTCGTCTGAAGGTTGCGGGTGTTGTCTTGAATCGCGTTGGTAGCGATCGCCACCTGGAAATCCTCCAAACTGCTTTGGAACCGCTCAACATACCCATTCTCGGAGTCTTGCGCCGTGAAGATGGCATTACGATCCCCGATCGACATCTGGGACTGGTGCCCACGGCTGAACTCGAAAATCTGAATGCTGTGGTTGAGCAGTTAGCACACCTGGGAGACACCTGTTTTGACTGGGCGCAGTTGATGCCGTTGTTGGAGAGGAGAGGGGAGAGGGGAGAAGGGAGAAGGGAGAGGGGAATCAGAAGTCAGAAGTCAGAAGTCAGAAGTCAGAAGTCAGGAGTTAGCGGTCAGTTATCAGAACTTACTTCTCCCTCATCCCTTCACCTCTTCACCTCCTCCCCTCTTCCCCTCCTCACCTCCTCACCCCCTCACCCCTCACTCCTCACCCCTCCCCCGCATCGCGATCGCCCAAGACTCTGCCTTCAGCTTTTACTACGCCGATAACCTGGATTTGCTGGAAGCACTGGGAGCCGAGCTAGTGTTTTGGAGTCCCATGCACGATCGCGCTTTACCAGACAACGTTCAAGGACTCTATTTCGGCGGTGGTTTTCCTGAAGTGTTTGCCGAACCATTAGCTGAAAACGAGTCCGCTCGGAGGTCTGTGCGATCGGCAATCCGAGCCGGAATGCCAACCTACGCTGAGTGCGGTGGGTTGATGTATTTATGCGAAACAATCACCAATTTTGAGGGACAAGCGTTTCCAATGGTGGGAGTGTTGCCGACCACAGCCATGATGGGCAAGCGGTTAACGCTGGGTTATCGACACGCGATCGCCCTCCAGGACAGTTTGCTTTTAGACAAAGGCTCCACGATTCGAGGGCACGAATTCCACCGATCGCACCTCACTTCAGAATCAAACTCGCCCCTCTTTGCCCTACACCCCACTTCCCACTTTCCACTCCCCCCAGCTCACACCTCACACCTCACACCTCACACCTCACACACCGATGAAGGCTGGCACTCCCCTAATCTCCACGCCTCCTACCTCCATTTGCATTGGGGCGCAAGACCCGACATCCCGCAGCGCTTCTTAGGACGGTGTGCCACTGGCGCTGTGTTGTCTGGCGCTTGAACCACACTAAGGTTTAGTGACCCGCTATCCTGGGGTATAGTGGCTTGTCTAGGGCAAGGTTAAACGGGCGTATGGTCGGATCGGTAGAGCGAATTGAACAGGAACTGGCGATCTTAGATAAAGCAACTGGTGCGATCGCAGACGAGTTCTACAATGCTTACTCAAGCTACCTTGCGGTCTTGGGGGCGGCAGTGCGTCAGCAGTTGATTTTTGCCAGCTACCACGTTTGCACACAGGGCTATCCAGAATCGTTCTTAAAGTTGTCCTCTAGTCAAAGACAGCAGTTACAGCAGCGCTTGCGGACGCTCTCGCAGCAGGTGCAGGAGGAGGTGGTAGCCCAACTACACGTTCCGGGTGTCATTGATGATTCAGACGTGGAGTCAGTTGTCTCATTGCCTGTTATGGATGAGCTAACGGCTTTAGATTCACTGCCCTCTACGCCACCGCCTGCTCCGGTTGTAGCGCCTGCTCCGCCTCCAGCAGAGCCACGATCGCTGACTCCGGTTGACTTAGCACAGTGGCGTGAAGAACTGGAACACGCGATCGTCGCTGAACTAAAAACAGCCTCCCACACGGCGAATCGGCTGCTGCAACAAGCCAATATTCTTCCCCCCAAGCTGCCTGAACCCGTTTTGGAAGCCGCTGCCAAGGCAGATCTCTCAGACGCGAGAGCCGGAACGCCCAATCTGCTCAATTTATTAGTTGAAACGGGTAGCAAAACGGCTGAAAAAGACGATGACGACGAATCTCCCAAACATGCAGTCATGCACATCGTTGCCATCTGTCTGCGGCTTGCCGAAATTGAGTTTGCCGCGCCAACCGTGACAGCAGCCCGCAGCAAAATCCGTAGCCTCTTCGCTCAACTTAAGACCTTGGGGCGTGAGTATCAAAAAAAACAGCGTGAACGATCGATCGCAGAAGCGCAAGCCGCATGGCGATCGACCTGGACGGAAGACTAGAGAAGGGGGAGTCGGGAATTGGGAGTAGGGAGTAGGGAGTAGAAGATGAGTCACTCAGAACAAGAGCCAACGGCTCCCGAATCGCTAACGCCCTCTACCCCTCACCCCTCACCCCTCCCTCCTCACCCCACACCGGACTGGATTCGCCTCCAAAAAGCGCTCTCTGTCGAAGCAGAACGTGGTTTCAATGATTTAGAAGGCAAACAGCATCGCTTTAGTGAGTTCATTAGCCTGACGCTGAACCAGTCGCCTGCACTATTGCCTGCGATCGACCAACATCGCTGGCAAGAACTGGGCAAACAATTCACCACTTATGCAGAACTATCCTTCTCCCAACGACAGCATTTAGTCGCCGATACGCGACGGTTTTTGCATCATGTCCGTCAAGTCTGTGAGGAGGCGGGGAAAGGAGAAGGAGGCGGCGTTGGGGCAGCATCGACAGTAGCAGTGAAGGCTCCTAAAACGACTCCTTTAGTCGAAGCGAGTCGTGCTGTCACGCTTGATCAAGCGGTGACGTACCTGACGGGCATTGGTCCCAAAAATGCAGAGAAACTCGCCAAGTTAGGGCTAATTACGGTGCGGGATGTGCTTTTTTACTACCCGCGTGACCACCTTGACTATGCGCGTCAGGTCAACATTCGGGACTTAAAAGAAGGCGAAACGGTCACGCTGATGGGCACTGTGAAGCGCTGTACGTGCTTTTCCAGCCCACGCAATACCAAGCTAACCATTTTAGAGCTGCTCGTTCGCGATCACACCGGGCAGATTAAGCTGGGTCGTTTTTTTGCGGGTAGTCGCTATAGCAATCGCGGCTGGCAAGAGCAACAGAAGCGGCTGTATCCACCGGGAGCTACGATCGCTGCCTCCGGGCTGGTCAAAAAAAGCAAATTTGGCATGACGCTAGATAACCCCGATATCGAGGTGTTGCAGCATTCTGGCGACGCGATCGATTCCCTCACCGTGGGACGGGTCGTGCCCATTTACCCGCTCACTGAAGGCGTAGACGCTGCACTGGTCAGACGAGCGGTGATTGCAGCACTTCCGGCTGTCAAACAAATTCAGGAAGCGTTGCCAGAAAATTTGCGCGAACAGTACGGGTTAGTAGGCATTCAGGAGGCGATCGCCCACATCCACTTTCCACCCGATGGTGCAGCTTTGGATCATGCGCGTCGTCGTCTAGTGTTTGACGAATTCTTTTACCTGCAACTGGGCTTGCTCAAGCGTCGTCAGAGCCAACGTCAGATTCAGGCAAGCGCTGTCATGGCTCCCACAGGGCAACTGATCGATCAGTTCTACGAAAACCTGCCCTTTCAAATGACCAACGCCCAGGAACGGGTAATCAACGATATTCTCAACGATTTGCAAAAGCCAACGCCCATGAATCGTCTGGTACAGGGCGACGTTGGCTCTGGAAAGACGGTTGTGGCAGTCGTTGCCCTGCTGGCGGCGATTCAGTCGGGCTATCAAACGGCGATGATGGCTCCCACTGAAGTGCTGGCAGAACAACACTATCGCAAGCTCGTCGGCTGGTTTAACCTGCTACATCTGCCTGTCGAGTTGCTGACAGGTTCCACAAAAGCTGCCAAGCGACGCGAAATCCACGCCCAGCTACAAACAGGCGAATTGCCTTTGTTGGTGGGCACACATGCGCTGATTCAAGACACAGTGAACTTTCAGCGTTTGGGACTGGTAGCGATCGACGAACAGCATCGCTTTGGCGTACAGCAACGGGCACGGCTCCAGCAAAAGGGCGAACATCCCCATGTGCTGACGATGACCGCAACCCCCATTCCCCGTACGCTGGCACTGACTCTACATGGCGACCTGGATGTGAGCCAAATCGACGAACTGCCACCGGGACGTAAGGCAATTCAAACCACTGTGCTGGCAGGCAAAGAGCGGATGCAAGCGTATGACCTGATTCGCCGCGAGATTGCCCAGGGACGACAGGTGTATGTGGTGCTGCCACTGGTGGAAGAGTCAGAAAAGCTGGATTTGAAGTCGGCGATCGACGAACATCACACACTGCAAGAAAGTGTCTTCCCTGAATTTACGGTGGGTCTGCTGCATGGACGCATGACTTCTGCTGAAAAAGATGATGCCATCACTCGCTTCCGCGATAACGAAACGCAAATCCTTGTCTCTACAACGGTGGTCGAAGTGGGTGTTGATGTTCCTAATGCCACGGTAATGCTCATCGAACACGCCGATCGCTTTGGGCTTTCTCAACTGCACCAGCTACGGGGACGGGTGGGTCGTGGTGGCTCTCAGTCTTTCTGCCTGCTGATGAGCAGCTCCAAAACCGAAACGGCACGACAACGGCTGAAAGTGCTGGAACAGTCACAGGATGGCTTCTTTATCTCTGAGATGGATATGCGCTTTCGCGGTCCTGGTGAAGTGCTAGGCACTCGTCAATCTGGCTTACCCGATTTTGCGCTGGCAAGTCTGGTAGAAGATCAAGACGTGCTGGAACTGGCACGACAAGCAGCCGAAAAAGTGATGGCAAAGGACGAAACCCTGAGCCGCTGGACACTCATGCAGCAAGAGCTAGACTACCGCTATCGTCGCCTTATGGGAGGCGCAATTTTAACGTGATACTACTTCAGCTAGAATTCTAGAGAGATAGAAATGACTCAGTTTCAACTCTTTGATTCAGTAAAATTAACGGAGGCGATCGCGCTGCCAGAAGGAGAAGTTGCACCTGAAGGTACACCAGGAGCCATTGTTGAAGTGCTGAATGATGGTGAAGCTTATTTAGTAGAGCTTTTTGGCGACTGGGTAAAAAGCAATGAAACGGGCAATTTCATCTCAGCGACTTCAGAAGAACCAGACGCTTTTGTAGAAACGCTTGGCGTAGAACTGGCATATCCTCAACAGTTGCAGTTAGTAAAAACCGCCCAAGAAACGACAGGGATACGAGGACAACTAACCGCTGCTTTGAATGAGTTACCAGAAGATTTAGTAGCAGAAGTTCGAGACTTTGCAGAATTTTTGCGACAGAAGCAGCAGAAGAAAGTTGTTTCGTGAGTGGGCGATCGTGGGTGAACAAGGGCGATTGGTTCAAAGACAACAATCTGATGTCAGAATTGTTCTTATAGTGTTCGCAGCGTGGTTGTATAGATGGTTGACGTACAACGGGCACTTGAAAACCTTAGAGATAAAATTGCTGCAATTATTGCAGACCTAGAAGTTTGGGATTCTCTTCATGATGTAAAAAACGCTCTTGGCTTACCAAATGAGGATGTCCCAAGCAATCTTGGCAAGCATCGATATTTGCATAAGGTGACAGCCGCCGCAAGCGACCAAGAGATTATTTATGCAGCTAAGCGGATGATAGAGTCCTATCCGGGTACACGCGGAAAACTATCAAGCATTAATTTACAGCAAATTCAAGATAACCTTTGGTGGATCGAGAACCAAGGAACTCAACAGATTACTAATGTCACTCGGCATCGTTTTGCAGAAAGTCTGGAAGGACTACGATTCTGGGGAAGATTATCACTCAGGGAGTTTTTCACCTCTGTAATTCCTGATCCTCAAGCAAACGGGAATAATCTAAGTGGTTTTGCAACAAAGTCTGATGGGAAGATTTACAAAAGGTCAGTAAATTATAAATACGACTTCTTTATTTTTTCTAACCCTCTTTCACATGCACAGAGAGAACCAGCTAGGATTCTTGAGCCTGATGAGCTTGAACCTTATAAGTATGTACCAATTCAAACTGCAATGCTTTTTCGTGAACTAGGATTTCTTGAGTGGGCAGACCAGCGGTTCTCCTTATTAATTGAGCGAATAGTTCACCCTGAAGTGCAAGAATCTACGACACAGCAAAAGTTAGTAGCGCTAAGTAACAGATTACTGCAACACGATGGCTTTGAATTACGCGAGGAGACTACACAAGGAGGACTTCCTGTTTACAAAGTTAGGAAGAGGGCGGCAGGAGTATCTGGGGCACCCAAGTACATAAGCACTTATGCAAAATTGATTACATATTCAGTTCCTACCTTGCCTAGCACTTTTTTGACATACGCGATTAAACTTTTCCAATCTTGATACGCAGCCACTTCTATCCATTCGTATTTCATGAAGCGCCACAGAGTTTCAATCAAGTTGAATTGGGGCGAGTAAGTCGGTAGCCAAAAGAGTTCCAGTTTGTTTTTTCGCCACTCTTCTAATTTCTCAATCATCGCCTCACTGGTATGAATCGAGGCTTGGTCCAGGACAACTACGGTTGTCTGCTCTAGAGTTTGACTGAATTGATCCAGGAAGCGAATCACTCGCTCACTGCGAGTCGTTCCTAGATAAACCTCGGCAACCAATTCATTCTGAGTATTGAGGAGACCCAAAACGTTTAATCGCTGACTGCTCTGACTTTTAAGCGTGATTCTGCTGCCCTTGTCTTGCCAACCATAGGGAACTGAAGGCACGAGCGAAAAGCCTGCTTCATCTAAATATCTCAGGCTAATTTCTCCTTGCTTCTCCTGTTCCTTCAGTTGCTTTAATCGTTCTAGCTTGACCTCTAACTCCCAACTATCAGGCTTGCCAGCCAATCCTCTTTTCATTCTCAGCCAGCGCATCTCAAACTGTTTCAGCACTCGCTTGAGCGTGTCTTTACTGATACGAATTCCCCAGGCTGCTTCAACTTGACTCAAAACTTTTTTGAGATTTTTAGGCTCGGCTTGCACCCACGCTCGTACCTGTTGTTTCTGCGCGTCATTTAACTTGGCTTTTCTGCCTCTGCCAGCGCGGTCATATAACCCTACTAGCCGTTCATCTTCCCAGCGCGTGAGCCAAGTGTACAGGGTTTTGCGACTAATGCCGTACAACTGCCTTAATTGCGACAGGCTCCAGCCTTGAAAGCTCAATAAGATGCATTGGGCTCGTTGCCTGACAAGATGATGTTGACTGTCTTGATAAATTCGCTTGAGTATCTTTTGCGTCTCCAGACTTAAATCTCTGACTAAGCGCATTGCTCTCTCACTCTCCTGCTGTTTTGGGTGCCTCTTACCCTAGTTATTTCAGGCTATATCAAATCGAATGATATGTGTAATTAATTCTGCTCAAGTGCTTAATCTTTGCATCCACTGGTTTAAAGCCCGACATCGTGATTGATGATGCTGTGAATATGAATATTCGTGTTGTTCATCATGCAGATAAATGCTTGATTTATGATGAGCCTCCGCCTACTGGTGATTTGACTTGGAAAATGCTGGTGGAATGGTGGAGTAAACACAAAGGTCTAAAAGGCATAGATGATAAGACAAGGCATGAGTTAGGACATCGACTAAGAAAATCCCTTCAAAAGGGACCTGAGCGCGATTTTTTCGACACTTATTTCAGAGCATTTAAACCACTTTTAGGAGATAACCTTCCAGCATTACTGCCACAGGTTTATCTACATTACGATCCTCGCAATCAGAGTGAGCGAAAACGACCTGTGCTTGCTCGACAACGGATGGATTTTCTTATGCTGCTTCGGAATGAAAGCCGAGTCGTTATTGAAATCGATGGAGCCCAGCATTACTCAGATAACGGTCATGCTTTGCCACAGCGTTACGCCGAAATGGTTGCGGAAGATCGTAGAATCAGGCTCCTTGGCTATGAAATTTATCGTTTTGGAGGTGCAGAGTTTGTAGATTTCGAACTTGCGCATAAAACTGTCATCACATTCTTTAGAGAGTTATTTGTTCGCCACAAAATTCACTCAATTTAGATCAACATAGGATTCGGGGAAGACCAAATTATGAAAGTAGAAATAATAGACAATGGCAAAATCACCATTCCACTTGAAATTCGGCAGCGGTTAGGGTTGCGTGAAGGGGATGAACTCCTGTTTAGCCTGGAAGGCAATGAAGTACGGTTGCGCCCAGTTAAGCGGCGACGGCTCAGTGAGTTTCGTGGTGCCCTGCCTACAACTGTTGCATACCCTGGTAAAGAAGCCATTCGCCATCAAGTTGCTGAGGCTCTGGCAACCGATACCGAATAATCATGACCAATCTCTGGGTCAATGCCAATGCTCTACTGCGCTTAATCACCAATGAGCCACTTAACCTTGCCGAACTTGCTGCACGCCTCACAGAACGTGCAGAGCAAGGTAAAATTACACTCCGAACCTCACCCATTGTCGTTGCTGAGATCGTCTGGGTGCTCAACTCGTTTTACAAATATTCCCGTACTCAAATTGCTGAAGTCCTGATTCCTCTACTGACCTCAGACGGTGTGCAACTGGAAGACAACGAACAGATAGTTGCTGCTCTTGAGAAAATGGCAACGGCTAACGTTGACTTCATTGATGCTTATTTAGCCGAAGTTGCTCGCCATCATGGTGAAGCAGTTGTCTCCTTTGATCAAGATTTTAGGCGGTTAGAGGTGCAGTGGGTTAGACCAGAGTAGAGCCCTTAAGCGATCGCCAGATCATAGAGATGTAATTGAAAGCTGTTCAGTAAGGTGCTATCGCTTTTGCCTAGCCAGATGCAACGCCCAGGTTAAAAGAAGCGGCAGCGATCGCAATGTAGTCAAACCGAGCATGACAGTTTGACAACTCCGCCATAGCAAAGAGGCATTTGAATGGCGCACCGATGAAACGTAGGAAGCTTAGTTACGATCGCGGTAAATCGACTGTATCAGCCAAGACAGCAACCGCTGACCGTAGCATCAGTCAGTGCGTTTCTATAATTAAGTTTCAGATATGAAAATGTTGAGAGAAGGCACGATCGCCTGGGTTTTCCACCCTGCAAGTAGTAAGCCGTCTAGCTGGACAACTATGGGCTTACAGTCACAGGGTAGAAACAGTAACGATCGTTAATGAAGAATGCGGATGGCGAGACTCGAACTCGCAAGGACTATGCCACACGCACCTCAAGCGTGCGCGTATACCAATTCCGCCACATCCGCACAACCTGGCATTTACAAACCAGCTTTTATTCTAGAGAGCGTCTCCCAGTCCAATATGTTTGAGCTAGAGCAGCTTCAACATCAGGCTATACAGCAAGTCACTCAACCAAGAATGACTCAACTGGCGCAAACTTGAGGTTCGGTTTGCTTTAAGACTTAACTAGCATAGCAAAAAGCGGTCAGAGGTTTGCGATCGCAGCACTAAATTTGTTAAAAGGATTTGGGAACTAATCGCGCGTTGATCAGTTCTGTCCATAAATGTAGATGTCCAAACAGCAGAATCAGGATACGCTACGGAAAAAATACGGCAACGATTGTGTTGGGTCTACTCGTCGGGAGCAAAGCCTGTGGTGTTACGCAAACAGATCGGTTTAGGAATCGTAGGGGCAGTTGTGAGCCTGTCGCTTGCTGTTTTAGGAGGGAATGAGCGCGCTGCGACGATCGCTCAGACCGCACCAACACCAGCACCAACCGAAAAGCCGATTCCCACCAAACCAGACGTGCCTTATGTGCCGACGCCAGAGGCGGTTGTTACAGAAATGCTCAAGCTGGCAGGCGTAAGCCGTGAGGATGTGGTGTATGACCTCGGCTCTGGTGATGGTCGGCTAGTGGTTACAGCCGTTAAAGATTACGGTGCTCGACGGGGCGTAGGGGTAGATATTAATCCAGGGCTGGTGCGGTTGAGCAAGGAAAATGCACAAAAAGCAGGCGTGAGCGATCGCGTCCAATTCCTCCAGCAAGATCTCTTTCAAACTGACTTGCGCGATGCCAGCGTCGTGACCCTCTACCTGCTGCCCGAAATCAATTTGAAGCTACGCCCTAAGCTTTTAAGCGATCTGCGACCCGGCACCCGTCTGGTCTCTCACGCATTTACAATGGGCGACTGGAAACCAGATAGAACGGTGACTGTTCCTGCGAACGCTGGCTCCTCGTTGCCGCGTAACCTCTATTACTGGGTTGTACCTGAACGCATTGCAGGCGACTGGGAGGGACGAGTCGAATTTGCACCGGGTCGCAGCCAGCCCTATACTTTGCGCTTTACACAACAGTTCCAGCAGGTCAAGGGCGATGCGATCGCGGATGGCAAGAAGTACACCATTCCCAACATTGCGCTGACGGGCAATCAACTGACATTTAGTCGCGCTGAAACCATCCAGGGACAGCAAGGTGCCATTCAGTTTAAGGGACGCATTGAAGGCAATACGCTGAAAGGCACTGCAAGCGTTAAATGGGGTCCGTTAACCCGCAACTTGCCAATCTTAGCCAAACGCAGCAGCCAAGCCACCAAATAACGGCTGTTGTGGAAGTACTGCATGGAACGCTAGTCTCTAGCGATGGGTGATGGGTATCGGTAGAGGTAATGGATTAATCTATCACCCAGCACTCGGCTCATGCCAGAACGAGTTGATTACAGATCACTCGTCTAAGTGCGATTGGGCGCTGCCAGATTGCGGAACTGCGTAAACTGTGACTCGAATAAAAGTTTAACGGTGCCAGTCGGCCCATTCCGATGCTTTGAGATAATGACTTCTGCGATCCCACGGTCGGGCGTGTCAGGATTGTAGTACTCATCGCGATAGAGCATCATGATTAAGTCAGCATCTTGCTCGATTGCGCCCGATTCGCGCAAATCAGACATCATGGGTCGCTTATTGGTGCGTGATTCTACACTACGGCTCAACTGCGAGAGTGCTATGACGGGCACACTAAGTTCTCGTCCCAGTCCTTTAAGCGCACGTGTGATGCGCGACAGCTCCTGCACCCGGTTGTCGCTACCGCCATCCATTAATTGCAAATAGTCCAGCAAGATTAAGCCCAGCGCACCGCCCTGTTCTGCCTGGAGCCGACGCGCCTTCGATCGGATCTCGGTAATGCTGATATTCGGCGTATCGTCAATAAACATTGGCAGTTGCGACAGGGTACTGATAGCATGACCCAGCGGTTCCCATTCATTTTGGCTCACACGTCCCGCCCGTAGTCGCCCACTTTCAATCCGCACTTCACTGGCTAGCAACCGCTGAACGAGCTGTTCTTTCGACATTTCCAGGCTAAAGACAGCAACGGGTAGCTTATGAAAAGCGGCAATGTTACGGGCAACGTTCATCGTAAAAGATGTTTTGCCCATCGACGGTCGTCCCGCTACGATGATGAGGTCAGAGCGCTGAAAGCCCTGAGTCATCGCGTCTAGATCATAGAAACCGCAGGATAACCCAGGCAGCACCATGCCCAGCGATCGACTCTCAATGTCCGAAAAGGTGTGCGTCAGAATATCGGACGCTGCCATTAAGCCTTGCTGAGGGCGATCCTGCGTCACACCAAACAGCTTTTGCTCAGACTGATCGAGTACCACCTCCAGATCATTAGAGGTGTCATGCCCTAAGTGCGCGATCTCGTTGCCTGCCTTGATCAGCTTGCGGCGCATATACTTGTCCATCACCAGTTGGGCGTACTGGTCAATGTTGACAGCGCTTACGGTGCGATCGATCAACTGCGCCAGCTTACTTTGCCCGCCCACTTTTTCCAGCAGACCGCGATCGATCAACCAGGAAGTAATGCTCATCAAATCGGTAGGACTACCCTGCCCTTGCAGCACCAAGGCAGCGCGATAGATTTCTCGATGGGCACTGAGATAGAAGGCATCAGGATGAAGCAAATCTGCAACCCGATTGACACCCTCTGGGTCTAACAAAATGCCACCCAGAATGGATTCTTCAGCGTCAATATTCTGAGGCGGCAGGCGATCGCTAAACGCCTGAAAATTGAGTTCCTGAACCATAAGAGACAGAGACGGCAACGATACGTTAGTGAAGTGACCCATACACTAGCATGGGTCACTTCACTATACAGGGAAGACCGTACTTACTCCACTACCTTTAGCGTCAGCCGATGCTTAATCAGGGACAGGGCGCTAAATGTAGAGATCTGCTAATAGTAACCAGTCCGAACCAGATTAGAACAGCGGATATAGTACTTGCGTACTATTATAACAAAACTGCACCGTCTCTGCCCAGCCGTTCTCAGTGAAGGCTCTAGCTGGCGACAACTTGAATTTCTACTGTCGCAGTCACATCAGGATGGAGCTTGATGTCTGCCTTGTAGGAGCCAAGCTTGTGAATATCGGGTAGCGTGATGCCACGGCGATCGACCTCTTGCTGAGTCGTCTGCAAAATCACATCAGCGACATCCTGGTTGGTCACAGTACCAAAAATCGCCTCATTTTCGCCGACTTGCTTGGCAATGATGTAGTTTGCCACCGCTTGCAAAGCTGCTCTGCGCGTTTCTGCTTCCTGCTTTTCTTCCAGCAAGCGTACCCGCTCTAACTCTCTACGACGCTCAACTTGCTTCAAAAGACCAGGAGTTGTGCGTGCCCCAAAGCCTTGCGGAATGAGATAGTTACGAGCATAACCAGGTGCAACTTCAACTAAGTCTCCTGCCTTACCCAGCTTACTCACATCTTTACTGAGAACTAACTGTACGCGCTTTGCCATAACCTTTCCTTAGCCACAATCTTTCTAAGCTGTGAAAACCCACAGAAATACAATACTACCCTATGAAAGAGGCTTCGTTCTACAGATTTGTTTGAAATGAGCAAGGAGATTAAGCTTAATGTGTGGCTTGCTTGACAAATGTCTAGGCAGCCTATCGAGGCTCTGGTCACTTTAAGCCCAGCCCAGTAAGCCTTTTACTAACTTTATTGGGAAGAACACTGACAAGGGGCAAAAGCTGTTTTCATCGAGTCATTTCTTGAGGGTCAGGAGTGTTTGACAGCCCTTCAAAACGAACCTGACAGACAGCCTCAAGATTAAGAGTGGTGGACAAGCAGTGACAAAGTGCCTGGATTTTTCTCGATCGACCGACTAGACAGTTCCTCGCCAACATTGTACTTACGCACAACTATCGCTACCGCACCATCCCTCAATCTCGTGATGTTTTGCTTTATTTTCAAGAAATTGTGAACGGTGAGGTGGTTTTACGCTAGCTTTATAGTAGTCTGATAGACTCTACAAATTGCTGGCACGCTTGTTTGGTGGCTAGAACGGCTCCCTGTTGGTTTAGATGGGTAGTGGATTCCAGGAAATTAAGCCATGCTTGACACTGGTCAACTTCAACTTGGTGGCGAAGCCCTTCTATGGTTTAGGCAGGGGCTAGCAGCGGCTGCGACTGACGCGTATGAGCAAGCGGTGACGTACTACGATCGCGTCATTGATGTTAGACCCGATTATTATGAGGTTTGGTACGAACGCGGTTTGTCCCTTGAAAAGTGCGGTTCTTATCCAGAAGCGATCGCTAGTTTCGATCGTGCGCTCAACCTGCGACCCAAGGGTGATGCATCCGTCCAGATTTGGCATGATCGTGGTAACGCCCTACAGTACGGTCTGGGTCGCTACACCGAAGCAATTGAGAGCTACGATCGGGTACTGCAAATCAATCCAAGCCATGAGCATACCTGGCAAAGCCGCGGTAATGCACTGTTGTATGGGTTAGGCCAACCGACACAAGCGATCACCAGCTACGATCGCGTCCTGCATATTAACCCAGACAATTCTCTAGCATGGCGCAATCGTGGCAATGCACTGGTCGAGCTGCACCGCTATGCAGAGGCAATCGCTAGCTACGATCGTGCGCTCACGATCAAGCCAGATGATGATGTGTCCTGGCACGCTCGTCACCTTGCTTCTCAGCGATCGGGGCTAAACCATCGACCACCGACGACTCACCCAGCCTGGTATGGTGCTGGCTTTAGCAGCACACAGACATTTGTAGAAGGCGATCTGAATAGCAGTGCGACGTTTGCACCACTATTTGATCACAGCAGTGGCACGGTGTTAGGGCTTCAGGATGATCCAATTTTGGTGATTGAAGACGATCGAGGCAAGCGAGACATTACCCTAGACCGCGATCAGTATCAGTTGGGTCGTGATCCTCAAAGCGACATTTGTCTTCACTCTCAGTTTGCCTCTCGTCATCACGCTATCCTGACCAAAGTTTCTAAGGATGATGGCAGCTATGGCTATCACATTACAGATGGCGATCTGGATGGCAAGGCAAGCACGAATGGTCTGCTGATCAACGGTCAAAAGTACCGAGTGTGGGAGCTGAAGCCAGAAGACGTAGTTGTTTTTGGTCCCAAAGTACAGGCAACTTACCGTCGCGCATCTCTTTAAAACCGTCCTTTTAAGAGAGTGTTGTTTGCTAAGAACGATAGACAGGCAGCGTAAAGTGAAAACAACTGCCTGTGTTTGGCGTTGAGTCTACCCAAATTTGCCCATAGTGCGATCGAATAATACGCTGACAGAGGGATAGCCCAATGCCATAGCCGTCTTTGGCCTCATCTCGTTCGAGCCGGAAGTGGTCTTCAAAGATGCGATCGCGATTTTCTTCTGGGATGCCGAGACCATTGTCGCAAACGCTAACCTGCACTTTCTGAGTCGTGCGGTGAAGGATCGAAACGGCAACCGAGCCACTCACAGGCGTATATTTGATGGCATTATCTAGCAAATTGACCAAAACCTGACGAACTCGTTCGCCATCAGCATACACGTCAGGTAAATCAGACGGAAAATCTTGCTCAATGTATTGCGATTTTGCCTGAAAGCGATCGCGGAGCGACTCCAGCACTTCTACACAAAGCATTCCCAGGTTTAGCCTTTTGGGCACGATGCGTAGCTCAGCGCTGGTGCCGTGCGCTGCCTGTAGAATGTCGGTGATCATATGGTCGATCGCGCGAGTCTGGGTTCGAGCGTGCTTTAAAAGCTGCGCGGTCAGAGCAGGAGTTAGTCGTGAAGACCAACCCTCTGTAACGCTGTGCCCCATTTCCAGTGTCTCCATGGCGATCGATGCGGCAGTGAGTGGATTGCGTAAATCGTGCGCCAGCATTGCAATAATTTCATCCTTAAAGTGAAGCTGATGCTCAAGCTCGGCTTTTTCTTGCTTCAGGCGAAACACATCGTCAGTAAGCTCGATAAATTCTGCCGAGCGGGCGATCGTCCTTGATGCGCCAAGCAAGCCATTGCTAACACTTGCTTCAGCCTCAGGCAAACTAGCTGAGAAACTGCGCTCGATCGCAACCCGTCCTCTTGGAACTTCGTTTTCTAGTGTTGTGTCTCCCTCTCCAAACGCTAACGGCTCATCTCTAAACGCTAACTGATGGTTCGTCTGTACCAAATAATTTTCTACAGAGCGCTGCCAGTAGGGCCACCAATGCTGCAATTGAGCGACCAAATCACTGCCAGCTAGCGTTTGTTGAGGGTCTGGGTGAAGCTTGATTAACGCTGGGGTTGCCACCAGCCGAAAATGTTCAGCCAGGTACGGCTGTTCGCTGACATCGATGACTTCCAGCTCAAAAGGGTAAGCCGCTCTAAGATCCTTAAGCGCATCACGTACTTGCCGAATACGCTCTCTTGAGGTTGGACGTTTGTCAATAAACAGCAAAAGCTGTAAGGGCATTTCGTCGCTGGGTTGTTTCTCAGACAATGCCTGCATACCATCCGTTCCAGCACTTAACACAAAACAGCTTGCTCTTAACTCCAAAAGGGAGTGAACCTTAAGAGATTCAATCGATTTGCTTGAATCCTTACCCTCTAGATTATCCTATGAAACCCAGTTGTGACGGAATCAATCTGTTCCGATCGTTAAGGGCTGGGTCATTCGCCAGCAGAGCGATTATCCAGGAAAGAGCACACCTGACAGGGATACACGGCTATTTGCTCTCATACGGCAGTCGGTTTTGGAGATCGGTAGCATTAACCGTCGGGGTAGTGCCATTATGTAAAGGATGGAGAAAAAGAAGCTCTTTGCTCCCGTTGCAGGTTCTCTCGAAGCTTTTGATTGTAGTGATGAATGAAGTTCCAAATCGCGCCAATGTGATTCTCTAACTTCTTCGAGAACGATAAACTCTGGCGGACTAACCGTGAAATGCGTTGTCGCAATGTATTATTCAACCGCTCAATATAGCTGGTCAACCCAGAAGCTTTATCCACTGCAAAATGCCGTTTACTCGGTAGGACACAGGCATAGGCTTCCCAATGGTCCGTGTAAAGGCGAGCATATTGTCGATAACGTCGAGGGAGGGAGTCCCACAACGCTTGCGCCGCTTGTGCCGACCGATCACCCACATGACACCCAATGATTTCCCGGGTCGCCACATCCAGCGCTAACCAGACCCATTGTTTGTTGCCTTTCTCATCCACAAAGGACCACAACTCATCCATTTGTACCGTCAACCGAGCAGTCGTTTTCGGCAGCACCTCGGCTTGTTGGGCCACCTGCTCATAGCACTGATTGACGTACTGCTGCAACCAGCTTTCCGACAGGTGCAAGACTCTGGCAATCCCCGCTAAGGGAATCCGTTCGAGCAGTAGGCGATCAATCAAGGCACAGGTCTCTTGCGCCTTCGGTTGCCACTGGGGGTTTTCCACAAACTGACGACCGCAGTCTCGACATTTATGATTCTGTTTACCACGACGAGTGGTGCCATTTTTCATGATGTCATCCGACCCGCAACTCGGACAAATTAAGTAAGGTTTCATCCTGGCTTTCGGCTCACTTGAAACTGCCTTTTCTCTATTTTCTTCTATCCTTTACGAAAAAGCGCTACCACCGTCGGCATCTGCCAGAAGGCTTAACACGAAAGCATAGCCCTTGCCTGACGAATCACTGCTTTGAAAGGAGTGGAGCGGCTTGGAGAAGCGCTTGTGTATAAGGGTGCTGCGGGTGGGTAAAAAGAGCCTGGGTAGCACCAATCTCAACAATTTTGCCTGCTTGCATCACGGCAATGCGATCGCAGAAAAACTGTGCAACCCATAGATCATGGGTGATAAACAGGTAAGTCAGGTTAAATTCAGCCTTTAAGTCTCGCATCAGCGCTAGAACCTGCGTTTGTACACTGGCATCCAGCATACTGACCGGCTCGTCGCAGATCAGCAGTTGCGGGTGTGTAATGAGGGCACGAGCGATCGCCACGCGCTGCTGCTGCCCACCCGAAAGCTGTGCAGGATAACGATCGTAAAACGCTGTCGCTGGACTTAAGCCTACCCGCTCTAACATTTCCAACACTTGAGTTTTCGCTGCCTGGGGATCAGCTAACTGGTGGATCCGTAGTGGGTCTGCAATGCTTTCTCCCACCGTCATCATTGGATTTAAGCACGCATGAGGGTCTTGAAACACCATCTGCATTTGCCGTCGCCGTTGCTGCATTGCCGTTCGCGATAAACCGATTAAGCTTTGCCCTAAAAACTCAACCTTGCCAGCCGTCGGACGAATCAACTGCAAAATTGTGCGTGACAGCGTGCTTTTTCCGCAGCCCGACTCACCAACTAAACCCAACGTTTCACCTGGGTAAAGATCGAGACTCACACCGTCTACCGCCCGAATCGTGTGATCCGCCTTCGAGAAGAGTTGCGCGATCGGGTTCTGCTCCAATGTGTAGTGCTGGATGAGGTTGTCAAGATGGAGTAAGGGCGTCGGGAGTCGGGAGTCGGGAGTCGGGAATGAAGGCTGTGGTTCTCTCTCGCCTTCCCCTGCACCCCTCGCCCCTTGCCCCTCGCTTTTCTCCAAATCAACTGCTTGCAGATGGAGTGCTGCCTTCAGCAGCGATCGCGTGTATTCATGCTGAGGCTGCTTTAAAACCGTTTGAGTGGCACCTGTTTCGACAATTTTGCCACCGTACATAATGGCAATACGATCGCAATACTCGCCGATCATTGCTAGATCGTGAGAGATCATGAGCAGTGCCATTTGCCGTTCGGCACAGAGACGAGTCAGTTCGCGCAAAATCTGGGCAGAGACGGTGACATCCAGACTGGTGGTTGGCTCATCCGCCACGATGAGTTTAGGATTCAGCAGCAGCGCCAGAGCGATCGCTACTCGTTGCCGCATCCCACCGCTAAACTCGTGGGGATACTGCGACCAGCGATTTGCAGGGATGTTGACTGCTTCTAAGGTTGCGATCGCCTGTTCCTTTGCCTGTCGCCGTGAAAGTTGAGGTTGGTGCGATTGCAGCGTTTCTAGGCAGTGATCGCCGATCGTCATGAGTGGATCAAGCCGCGTCATCGGGTCTTGAAAAATCAACGCCACGGCTTCGCCCCGAAAGCGACGTAACGCTGCCGTTGAAAGGTCAAACACCGATTGCCCTGCAAAAGTGACACGCCCTTCGATTTGAGTCTCTTCGGACAGTAGCCGCATCGCAGCACGACCCAGGGTACTTTTACCGCAGCCCGACTCGCCAACTAAGCCCAGTTTTTCGCCCGGATTGAGGGTAAATGACACATCATCCACTGCCCATGCGATCGCCTCCGATCCACGTTGAGGATAAGCGACCCGCAAATGTTCAACCTGAAAGAGAGCGTTTGTCATTGCATGAGCCATCAGCATCTAGCGTTCAGCTACTTTATCAGTTGTTAGCCACTAACTGTTAATGCTGGAAACGGTCGAGTCGTTCTGGCATACAGTGGGCAAAACGAAACCGTCTTAAACGGTATACAAATGAGACGGCAGCTAAATAACAGTATGCGATCGACTCTCGTTGCATTGACATCCCAACCAATTTAAAAGCAGCGCTAGCTAGGCGTGATTATTCATAGGCTGCATTGAGACTTCGCGTGCGACTGAGCGCTCACGCCGAAGTCTCAATGCTCTCAGTCTTATGTGTCAGCGGGTTAAGCGCAGTCAAAACCCGGTCTCTAAGTAATGCTTAATTTAGCCTTTCTACTTACAGAGCCGTTGTTAGCCTCAATGATCTGCCTAAAAGAGGAATAAGAACATTCCTTAGGGGGGAGGTTTTAGCTCTGTCCCTTAAACCATCCTGTGTTTAGTGATGTCTAAGCATTGCTTAAGGCAATTATCGGTATGTTGATCGCTTCAATACCATCAACAAAAGAGTTTCCTTGGACAGCACTGGCGTTGTTTCTTTCTGCCTACATTACCTTAGGGATGTTCTTAGCAGAATGCTCTCTTACGCAGGGTAGCTGGGTACTAGCGATCGCTGGGATGTTTTTGATCACAATAGTTTTCACTGTTCTCCGCTTCCAGCCTGAGAGCGGGGTTTCTTATTGGTTACAGTCAGACACAAACGCTTTTATTTTACTAGTTGTTTCGGCTGCCTTTCTCTCGATTATTCTATTGTGGCTCGACATTTTTTTGAAGCTGGTGGCTGTTTGGGCAGCCGAAACGTTAGTCAGGTTAGAACTACGCTACGATGCCGTCAGCGTCACCAATTCATTTTGGCTCTTGATGATGCTCTCTTTTGCAGGGTTAGTGCTGGGCTGGCTAGTAAGTCGCCTTCTGGGAGCCTAAAACCTGTTTTCAAACCGCTAGTGGCATAGCGGACTCAGACCATACTTTAAAGGCGGGTTTGCACCATTTGAGCAAATGTCTCACGGTTGTTCTTCAAGTTTCTGGGAATGCCTTGTGGATACATTTTAGTAATGAGTGTCTGTAGTCGATTAACACGATTATCAGGGCTGGGGTGAGTGCTAAAAAAGGCTGCTGGCTGTCCATTTTGACGAGCGCCTGCCAGTATTTGCATCAGTTGGACAATACCTTGTGGGTCATAACCAGCTTCGGTCATAAACCGTAAGCCCAGTCGATCGCTCTCCAATTCGTCGTTACGCCCATAGCGCAGGCTCATCAGTTGCTTGATTGTTTGTGCCAGTACGGCTGTAGCATCTCGATCGCCAGCAGTATTGCCAGCAGCCGTTACCGATGGAGGGCTAACGGGGTATTTTGTCAGATGTTCAGCACTGTGACGCGCCACTACATGACCCACTGCGTGCCCTAACACGGCTGCCAGTTGTGCTTCAGAGGTTAGCCGCTTTAGTAACGCCACGGTGAGAAACACTTGCCCCCCTGGTAAAGCAAAGGCATTGATAGCCGTCGCGCTGTTTAGCACGTGAAACTTAAAAGGATAGGGAGATTTGGAGGCAACTGATCGCTCCACTACCTGTTTACCGACCTGGCTGACATACTGCTGAAGCAGACGGTCAGGATGCAAGCCACCCTGTTGATCTACCATCTGTTGCTGTGCCTGCTGCCCTAGTGCTATTTCCTGTTGCACTGAGAGTTGCACGTGCTGCTTTTCGCCTGTGATGGGATTTTCACCTGTGTTGTTACAGTAGCTGACCAGCCCAAACAGGACAATGAGGAGTGCAATACCTAATCGAACCAGCGATCGCACGGCGTTACCCTTGAATGATGCAGACGAGAGCGATCTGAGTAAAGGATACCGGAGGCAGTGAAGGCAAGGGCTGATTGGCTGATACCGGTGGGTTTCTGTAAACGCTGGCTTTGAGCCTTGAATGCAGAAACCCAGATTCCATAACTGTTCTACCGTTTAAGCAGGTGTGAGTATAGCGGCGGGCGCAAAGTAGGTGTTTTGTTCTGCTCGCAGCTTGTCAGAGAGACGATCGAGCGGCAGTTCGACATCAGCATACGTGAGCGCCGTATCTTTAGCAATGTCGCACTTCAAACGGCAGCCTTCTGCTAGCCCCATTGGCAAGAGGTTCTCTGACTGCACAATCTCAGAGTTTTCGCACTGCCCATAGGTCATATAGAAGCCAATGCCATCCAGCGTTTCGCCTGCCTTCAGGTCGGTTTTGGCAACGGTGATAACATCGACCACAGGAGCCGCGATCGGAGCCATGACCGCATCATGAAACAACACGACCCGCGCTACGGAGAGGGGCACTTCAAAGTGGCACAGATGATACGGCGTATAGAAGCTGTAAAGCGGACCTTCACCCAGCTTGTAGAGATTGAGATAGTGTCGTTGCTTGGGATCGTCGTGGGTGCCAAAAACAAAGACACCGGGACCGGGCTTTGCGCCCACGACATAATCGACAATGCCGCCCAGGGCTTTGAGTTGGTCAACATCATACATGCTGGTCATTTCATCAACGTGACCAGCGAAGTCGTAGCCCAACATCCCGCGCTTAGCCACTTTCATGCCCGTTGCGTTAGCCACGATCGCTTGCTCAAAGGAGATTTTGCTACCGTCGGCAAAGCTGGTCACCATATGCGCCTGCTGCCCCCACTTCTTGGCAAACCCTTCCTGGGTAGTAGGGTTGCGATAGGGGTCTTGCAAGCCTTTGATGTTGCCACAGAGCAACGGCGTGAGACCAATACTTTTGACAAAGCGGTAGAGGTTGATTTCGACACCTGGTTGATCGCCATCACAGGCAGAAAGCACCACACCCGCGCGATCGGCATAAACTTTCAGGATGGGTCCAATGGTGCCATCGAGTTCAGCATTCATCAAAACAACGTGCTTTTTGTGCGCGATCGCCTCTAGCACCACGGCGGCACCAAACTCGATCGTGCCAGTGACTTCAATCAGCGCATCGATCCCTTCGGCACGACACAGCAACATGGCATCATCTGTCACTGCATACTTGCCCTGTGCAACAGAGGCTTCTAAGTCGGCAACCGTATTCACAACCTGGAAGGTTTCGATGCCGGCTTCTATGTAGGCACGCTTTGCCCCCTCTAAATTGCGGTTAAAAATTGCAACCAGTTCCATTCCGGGCACCGAGTTGGCAATCTGGTTCGCAATGCCACGACCCATAAAGCCAGCACCAATCATGCCCACTTTAATGGGCTTTCCTGCTTCGGCACGGGCTTTCAGGGCAGTATCAACAATAAACATCGGTAACTCCTAATAACAAAATGGCTGGGTTAGCGTAATCTTTTGTCAGCACGTTGAACGCGACGCAAAGTAGACAGTACTTGCGTGCGTCACGTTCGTCTGGTTCAATTACGCCTAGACTGGAACCGCTTCAAACAGAGACCAGGCAGCATCCTTTTCAGAAATAACCGCAACGGGCATCGGCCATTCAATGCCAAAGGCGGGATCGTCATAGCGCAAGCCACGCTCGTAGCCAGGAGTGTAGAACTCACCCACTTGATAAACGACTTCAGCATCATCGGTGAGCGCTTGATAACCGTGGGCAAACAGTTCTGGCACATAGAGCGCCCGTCGATTTTCTGCCGTCAATTCCACGCCAATGTGCTGTCTGTAGGTGGGAGACTCAGGACGCATATCAATGATGACATCGTAGATCGCGCCCTTAGTGCAGCGGACAAGCTTGGTTTCGCAGGCGGGTGCAACCTGGTAGTGCATCCCTCTTAGCGTACCTGCCTTGTAGTTAAAGGACAGATTGCATTGAGCCACCATTGGCTTCAGTCCGTGTTCTTCAAATTCTTTAGCGCAAAAGGTGCGGGCAAAGCCACCACGATCGTCGTGACGCAGTTCCAGATCAAGGATAAATGCGCCTTTGAGCTTGGTTTCGGTAAATTTCATTACTTGCTCCAGAAGAAATCTTTGTCAATTTGTTGGGTGCGAATCAGGTACTCCAGCTGTTTGAGACGTGTAAACCCGCGTGACTCAAATACTTCTTGCGTCATATCAATGCGGGTAAACAGATCGAAAAGCTGCTGGGCAACCCGTTCGGCATTCCAATCGCACTTAAAGCCTGGTAATTGAGTATTGATTTTCTCAAACGACACACGGTAACTGCGATTGTCAGAGCCGCTTTCACCAAAGCTTAATTGGCAGCCCTTGAACACGCTGGCAATAATTTCAGCAACTTCTTTGACTCGGTAGTTGTTTGCCGTATCCCCCACGTTAAAGACCTGGTTATGTACGAGGTCACGGGGTGCTTCTAACGCACAGGCGATCGACTTTGCAATATCTAGCGCGTGTACCAGCGGTCGCCAGGGTGTGCCATCGCTAATCATTTTGATTTCTTTCGTCGTCCAGGCAAGACCTGCCAGATTGTTTAGCACAATGTCAAAGCGCATCCGGGGCGAGGCACCAAACGCAGTGGCATTCCGCATGAACGTGGGCGAAAAGGTGTCATCTGCAAGTGGCTTCAAATCCCGCTCTACCAGCGTTTTGCACTCAGCATAAGCAGTCTGGGGGTTAACGGGCGTTTCTTCCGTAGTCAGACCATCGCCGCTAGCAACCCCATACACGCTGCACGAAGACATATAGACAAAGCGCCGTACACCTGCTGCTTTTGCTAGTTCAGCCAGCCGTACGGAACCTTTGTGGTTGATATCGTAGGTAATGGTTGGCGATAGTTGTCCTGTTGGGTCGTTGGACAGTTCTGCCATGTGTACGATCGCTTCAATCCCCGCCAAATCTTCAACGGTAATGTGGCGAATATCTTTGTTAAGGGTTTTAGCCGTTAAGTTCGTACCGTTGTATAGCCAGCCGACTTTATAGTAGCCAGTATCCACTGCTGTAAGTTCGTGCCCACGCTCCATCAAGAGGGGAGCCAGGAGTGAGCCAAGATATCCTTCTGTGCCAGTAACCAATACTTTCATTGCTTCTTCCTATTAGTTGCGCGAACCAGTAAACGTGCTAAACGTTTACGGCGGTACGTAAGTGCTGTGGTGCGGGAATTTGCGCGACGATCGCTTTGCCAATTTCAATGGATGAGGTTGCCGCAGGGGAGGGCGCATTGCAAACGTGAACAGACTGCTGACCTTTGATAATCAGAAAATCATCGACCAACTTACCATCGTTCATCAGTGCCTGTGCCCGCACACCTGCATGGGTAGGCACAACATCTTCGGCTTGCACTTCTGGAATCAAACGTTGCAAACTTTGGACAAACGCGGCTTTGCTAAAGGAGCGAATGATCTCTTTAATCCCTTCATCGGCGTGCCTGGCAGCCAGTTTCCAAAAGGCAGGATAGGTCATCACTTCAGCGAAGTCACCCAGATCAAAGTCGGTTTTTTTATACCCTTCGCGCTTGAGACTCAGCACTGCGTTAGGACCCGCGTGTACGCTGCCGTCAATCATGCGGGTAAAGTGAACGCCCAGAAACGGAAAGTCAGGGTTGGGAACAGGATAGATGAGACCTTTGACCAGGTAGCGCTTTTCGGGGGTCAGCTCGTAGTACTCGCCTCGGAAGGGCACAATTTTTGCTTTGGGGTCAACGTTGCCTAGTTTGGCAATGCGATCGCTGTGTAAGCCTGCACAGTTAATCACAAACTGTGTTTCAAAGGTGCCTTGATTGGTTTCAAGTAGCTGTCCAGTCGCCGTTTCAACAATTTTTAGAACTTTAGTATTAAGGCGTAAATCGCCACCACTGAGTTGAATGAGTTCAGCGTATTTTTGACAGACTTTTTTGTAGTCAGCGATGCCTGTAGAAAAAACCTGTACTCCGGCAATGCAGTTGACATGCGGTTCAATTTCACGCACTGCTTCAGCCGTCAAGCGAGCGACTTTAATATCATTCTGCAAACCGCGCTGATAAAGATTCTCCAGCAGCGGCAGCTCTTTCTCCTCAGTCGCCACAATCACCTTGCCGCAGACTTCGTAGGGGATGTTATGCTCCTGGCAAAACGCAACCATTGACTGGGCACCTGCACGACAAAACGTTGCCTTAAAGCTGCCCGGTTTGTAATACAACCCAGAGTGAATCACGCCACTATTATTGCCCGTTTGATGAAACGCCCAGCGGCTTTCTTTCTCAAGCACCAGTATCTTTGCATCGGGGTAGCGCTGGCTCAAGGCAACACCCGTAGAAAGACCGACGATGCCACCACCGACGATCGCAAAATCGTACATAACTTTTTGCCCTTGACTCAGTGACAGCTAAACCCTTGTTTCATTAACGCTGCTTGCCAGCAGCCGTATCTCTATCAACTTTCTCTACCAAACTTTCCAGGGTGCCTGTCCCTTTTTCCACAACTCGTCGAGATACATCTTATCTTTGAGCGTGTCCATTGGTTGCCAAAAGCCGCTATGTCTGAAGGCGCTAAGTTTTCCAGCCTGAGCGATCTTTTGCAGGGGTTCATGTTCCCACATCACAGAGTCATCAGTAATGTAATTAATCACTTCTGGTTCAAGCACAAAATAGCCACCGTTAATCCAGGCACCATCGCCACCCGGCTTCTCATGAAACTGATTGATTTTGGTTTGTTCTTTTGACAGTGAAATCGCACCAAACCGTCCAGGTGGTTGTACGGCAGTGAGTGTTGCTGCCACACCTTCTGCTTTATGAAAAGCAACCAACTCCGTAATATTGACGTTGCTTACTCCATCACCATAGGTAAAACAGAAAGTTTCATTGCCAATGTGCTCTTGCACACGCTTCAGCCGTCCACCTGTCATCGTGTTTTCACCCGTATCAACCAGCGTGACGCGCCAGGGTTCAGCCTTACCAGCATGAATGTTCATTTGATTGAAGCGCATATCAAAAGTGACATCTGACATGCGTAAAAAGTAATTTGCAAAATACTCTTTAATGACGTAACCCTTATAACCACAACAAATGATGAAATCATTGATGCCATGAGCAGAGTAGATCTTCATAATGTGCCAAAGAATAGGCTGCTCACCGACTTCGACCATTGGTTTTGGCTTGATAGTCGTTTCTTCACTGAGCCGCGTACCTAGACCGCCTGCCAGGATTACTGCTTTCATGCAACCACCTCTCAAAAATTTTTGGTAAACCAGTCCGCATTATCACCATGCGTATATCTATGCATGTTAAGGGTAGCTTCTAAGCGCTTAAGTGAAGGTAAGGTGAGTTCAAGCATTATTATATGAAGAATCCAAAAAGATGTTTTCTTTTATACGGAGTTTTTTAATTCGTTTAGAATTGCAGCAAAGTCGTAAAAATGAAGTAGTCAGAGCAATCTTATAAAGCCTTTGAATATGGCTTTATTGGGGCTGTCAGCAATGAGCTTTTAGCCGCTGTCTTCTTAGCTTTCAAGGCTGCTCTGACCGCTGGTTTCTCTAGTTAGTAACCGTCACTGCCAATTGACGCTTGGCATGGATGTTTTTCATGTGTTTTTTCACCGTATTGTGGGTGATGTAAAGCTCGGTAGCCATCGCTTTGTAGGAGTAGCCAGCACGGTAGCGTAACCAAACATCAAGTTCGCGGGGTGTCAGTCCGTAACGTTGCGCTTCACCGATCGCTGCTTGCCGTAGAGACTGAAGCCGATCTTCGAGCGTAACCAGCAAGCAAGGGCGCTGAAACCGATCCAGGGTCAGCCATTGCGCTCGTACTCGATAAGAAGCCGCTTGACCCGTAGTGATTTCATCCTCGATCGTCAAGGCTTTGTTGGGATAGAGGTTAAGGCTGCTGATCAAACATTGGCACGCTCGCCAGATTTCTTGAGGCACCCGATCGGGTTGGGCAAGACCTTTCGTTAGTTGCTCACAAATGCGGCGAGCGCGATCGTTTGCGTGTATCCATTCACCTTGTTCAGACAAGATTAAAACGCCATCAATAAAGCCTTCCAGCACGCCTTGAAGCAGCGAAGGTTGTTTGGCAGTCGCAGTGACAGTATCCATCATGAGTTCATTGGGGGGCTAAATGAACAACTCATGCAAAATGCTACGCACTCAGTCTCAAGTAAGCGATCGCAACTGACGTGAAGCCGTTTTGCTAGCACTTAAGTGAGATGAGCTAAACACCTGGCAGAGGTGTGAACCTTATTTAAATTCGTTAGAGAATTACCCCATTCCGGAAGAGTGGGCGATCGCTTCATAAAAGTACGTTGCATACACTAAGCTTTTGTTGAGATGCCATAGACCCGATACGCTAGACGCAAGGACGGAGCTAAAGCCGTGATCCCAACGCTTACCCAACGCTTAACGGCAAGTCCACAAGCAGCAGTCGCCTTCACCCTCGCGCTGACCGCAGAAGAACGAATGCGATCGCGCTACCACGTTGAAAATCGAGACGGACAGTCCGTTTATCTTCAGCTACCCAGAGGCACTGTGCTGCGCGATGGTGATTTGTTGCAGTCTGACGATGGCTTTGTAGTGCGAGTGAGCGCAAAACCGGAACCTGTTTTGACTGTCACCGCTGAGAGTGAACTGCCGTTGTTGCAAGCGGTATATCATCTCGGCAACCGCCACGTGCCGCTAGAGATTATGCCAACTTATTTGCGGCTGTCGCCTGATCCTGTCTTGCGCGCTTTACTAGAGCATCGAGGGCTACACGTTGTTGAAGATGTTCAGCCGTTTCAGCCAGAGGCGGGGGCTTATGGGCATGGGCATTGAGGAAGGGGGAAGAGTGGAAGAGGGGAAGAGGGGAAGAGGGGAAGAGGGGAAGAGGGGAAGAGGGGAAGAGGGGAAGAGGGGAGGGGTAGAGGGGTGAAGGAGTAGTATTTTATGCCGCTTTGTTATAGGTTTTGATTGCATTTTGTCGGCTTGTTACTGATCGCTGAAAGCTGGCTGCTGAAAGCGCATAGAAGGATATAGAAATGAAAAAAAACAGTCATCAGGGTGCGTTGCTGCGGTTGTTGCAGTTGGCAAGTCCGGCACTGCCAGTCGGTGCTTACAGCTATTCTGAGGGACTTGAGGCATTAGCTGAGGCTGGGAGATTGAGCGATCGCAGTGCGCTTGAAAGTTGGCTGGTGCAGGAGCTACGGCAGGGTGCCATTCGCGTTGAAACAGCGGTCATGGTACGTGCCTACAGACTGGGGCAGCTAGACGATTGGGATGGTTTGGGCGACTGGAACCGCTGGCTATCGGCAGCGCGTGAGACAGAGGAGTTGCGGCTCCAAAGTTTGCAGATGGGGCGATCGCTCTTGCGGCTATTGCAGGATTTGCACCTTGTAGAGCGACCGCAAAGTATTGTTTTACAAAAAGATGGCTGTCATTTTGCGATCGCCTTTGCCCTTGCAGCGGTACGATGGCAGATTGACTTATCTCCAGCCCTGTTGGGCTATTTGCACAGTTGGGCAAGTAATCTGGTTAATGTCGGTGTCAAGCTGATTCCATTGGGGCAAACAGCAGGACAGCAGTTGTTATGGCAGCTTCAGCCCGCGATCGAGGGTGCCGTTGAAGAAGTTTTGCTGCTGCAAGATGACGACTTGGGCAGTTGCAGCTGGGGGTTAGCATTGGCAAGCATGGCGCACGAAACTCAATACAGTCGCCTGTTTCGTAGCTAGCTGATCAGTCAGCAACTAACGGTCAGCTTTCAGCTTTAAATTCCAGTCTGACCACTGACTGCTGAAGGCTAAAAGCTGAGAGTTAACCCAGAGTATTGATAAAGCAAAGGCGATCGCCACACTTCTGATTACACTGAAAGAGGTCGTTTTTCTGCTGTAAGAATGCTAATCAATCGCTTTTTTGCCGTGCTGTTTGCCTTATTGCTTACAGTTGGTATGTTTTCAGTGCCAGCACAGGCGGTCACAGGTGCCAAATACTCCTCTCAATACGCACCGCCGCCCTCTTACAGCAATGCTGAACTAGCGGGTCAAGATTTCTCTGGGCGATCGTTGCGGGTGGCAGAGTTTTCAAACGCTAATCTCAACCGCACCAATTTTGCCAACGCCGATCTGTCTGGTGCCGTCTTGAGCGCTTCGACCATGACCGAAACAAACCTCCATGGGGCTGATTTGACGCAAGCCATGCTGGATCAAGTGAAGCTATCGCGGGTTGATCTCAGCGATGCCATCCTGGTCAACACAATGATGCTCCGAACCGTTTTTGATGCAGTTAACATCAACGGCACTGACTTTAGCGACGCAATTTTAGACAAAGTGCAGATTCGGGAATTATGCGAAACGGCAAGTGGGGTGAATCCTAAAACGGGTGTGGAAACGCGGGATTCGTTAGGGTGCAGGGATAAGAGATAAGGGATGAGGGATGAGGGGTGAGGGATGGTGATTAAACGTGTGGGTGTGATTGGTGGTGGGCAGCTTGCCTGGATGATGGCGGCGGCAGCGACAAAATTGGGCATTGAACTGGTGGTACAAACCCCATCTAGTGATGATCCAGCGGTAAGTATGGCGGCAGGGGTGGTGCTGGGGGCGATCGATGATGCAACAGCAACGGCAAAACTAGCAGCTCAATGCAATGTCATCACCTTTGAAAATGAGTTTGTGAACCTGGAGGCGCTTTCAAAGCTGGCAACACAAGGTGTCTGTTTTCGACCAGGACTGGAGTCGCTAAAGCCACTGCTGGATAAGTATCATCAGCGCTGTTATTTACAGAAATTGGGTGTGCCAACGCCTCAGTTTGCAGCGTGGGACAACACATGGCAGCAAGCACTAAAAGAACAAGCTCAAAACGTCCCAGTCTCATTTCCATTTGTGCTGAAAACTCGTCGGCATGGGTATGACGGTCAAGGCACGTTCATCATTAAGGATGCCCAGGCATTGGACGCGGCGCTGGAGCTGTTGGGAGACCATCCGTTATTGATGGAGGCATTTGTGCCGTTTGAACGAGAATTAGCCGCGATCGCTGCTCGTTCCACTACAGGCGAGATTGTGGTGTATCCGATCGTTGAAACGCAGCAGGAGCAGCAGGTGTGCCGTCGTGTGTTTGCACCAGCAACGGTGAATGCGGCGATCGCAGCGGCAGTAGAGGCGATCGTCCACACGCTACTGCATAGCCTGCAAGTAGTGGGTGTCTTTGGTATTGAATTTTTTCTCACATCTGATGGCAAGGTGCTGGTCAACGAGATTGCGCCACGGACGCACAATTCAGGGCATTTTACGCTGGATGCGTGCGATACATCTCAATTTGAGCAACAGTTGCGATCGGTCTGTGGTTTGCCGTTGGGTAGCCCTGCCATGCAGGCACCTGGAGCCGTAATGGTAAATCTTCTGGGCTATGAGCAGTCTCAAAGTGACTACCACGCCAAGCGGCAGCAGCTAGCGGCAATCCCCAGGTCTCACTTACACTGGTACGGCAAGATGGAAGCTCGTCCAGGACGTAAGTTAGGGCATATCACAGTGTTATTGGAAGACGTGGAGCAGGGTGCCGCGATCGCCAGCGCGATCGAAGCCATCTGGTACAGCACTTAGCAATCAGCGTTGATGGCGATGAGAACAGCCATTGTGGGAGAGGGAAACAGAATCAGCATACCTTGATCTCGCTCGGGAAGAGGGTTTGGGGTGAGAGCGAGAGAGTTTTGTTAATCAATCAGCCATCGGACGATCGAGTTTTACCTATATCTCGGCTCCATGTTTAAAACTGGTAGCTGAGGCTAAAATTAAATCCTTTATCCTGAGCATCGTTACCACGATCGTCGATATCCACAAAAGGGATCGCATAGTTCAGACGAAGATTCAAACGAGGTAGGGGTTGCCAGAGTAGCCCTAGACCGATCGCCGCCAGAAATTTTTGTGACGGTAACGGGTTGGGGTTGCCTGACCGATTCCAGACGGCACCCATGTCAAAAAACGGTGCCAGTTGAATCGTCGGCAAGCCTGCTTCGTCGCGCAGCAAGGTAATGCGGTCTTCGATCGAAAACCGAACGCCATTGTCGCCCGATCGGACATTTTGGCGATAGCCGCGCAGCGATTGCCCGCCGCCAATCACAAACTGTTGAGACGGCAGCAGGCTATTGGGCGTAAGCTGCAAATCCAGTTGAGCGATGAGCAGATTGCTATTGCCGAGCCGCTGCACCCGTTGCGCTTGCGCCAGCCAGCTTAAAAAGCGCCCATCAGGAATCGGAGCATCGTTTTCGGTGGCGTTGAGAATGCCCAGCCCCAAACTGAACTGCGATCGCAATGCCCATGCACCTTGAGGATCGCGCTTCACGTAATCTTGCCCAAACTTCAGGACGCGCGTTTTGCTGTTGCCATCCGCATCGGGACCCACACCAAAGGGAAACCCCAAATCATTAAACAGAAATGTCTGTCCATCCTGAAGCGCAAAACCCAACGAGAGCGCAAATTCTTCACGCGGCGTACGGAGCAGCGGTTGACGATAGCTCAATTCATACAGCGATGTCTCACCGCGAATATCGAGCGCTCGAAAGGCAGGATCAACAATACGGTTTTTGCTGGGCGCGATGCGGAGCTGCACCGTCCCATTCATGGCATTGATCGGTGCGATGTAGCTGAAGTCAAAGGCATCTGATCCGCCGCGAGTGGTGCCAAAGTACGAGGCAGAAAGCTGATCGCCAATGCCTGTTAGATTGCGATAGCTGATGGCTCCACCCAGACGGACGGCACCGACACTCGGCGGCGAGTAGTTGTCGGTTTGCAACAGCCCATCGATCGCCGTTGCCTCTGTCACCCGTACAATCAGGATGCTTTGCCCCAGTTGAGTGCCCGGTCGTAGGCTCGCCTCCAGGTTCGTAAGCAATGGATCAGCTTTAAGCAGCCGGAGTTGGTCTTCCAGCTTGTCACGACTCAGTGGTGGGTTAGAACCAAGCTGAATGCGGCTCCGCACGTAGGACGGGTTTAACCGCTGAGTCCCCTCAATCTCAATGCGCTCTAGCGACCCTTCCACTACTCGAATCTGCACAACGCCATCAGCAACAGTCTGGTCGGTCAGAATGGCCCGCGAGGTAATGTAACCCCGATCGAGATAAAGCTGGGTAATAGCGTCTGCTGTCTGTCTAAGTTGCTCCAGCGTGACGGTCTGCCCCTTCAGCGGTTGCGTAATGGGGTCGAGTTCCTTTGCTCCAAAAATAGTGCTGCCGATCACCTCAACGTTGGTAATGCTGATCGTCGGCGATGGCTGTACAGGCAGCGTTGTTGGCGATGGTACTGGCGATGGTGCTGGCGAGGGCGCAGGTGTGGGCGGTAAAACAGGCTGAATTGACTCTGGTGCTGCTGGCGTGGGAACGGGCTGAATCAAGCGATCGCGGTTTGGCTCCGGCGCAAGCTGGCTTGGATCAGGAGGCTGTGGCAGCGGAATTTGACTGGGGTTGGGCACCTGTGCCACCACTGTTGCCGTGCTTGCTAACGCTGTTGGGTTAGCGGTAGCCAGTGCTTGTGGCAGCAGGCAGAAAACGGTACTGACGATCGAAACCCCGCTCTTAAGACCAAAAGACAGTCGTTGCATTAGTGATCCAATTTTCTAAATTTTCAAATAAAAATTCTGACTGCATAAATTTAACCAATCGATTCAGTCAGGCGGCAAAGCAACCCAAACAATCTGTAGACACTGTTATCTAGAGTGCTGCCCCATTTTACGAGGCTATGCACGGTAAGTAAGCAAATTTTAGGAATTTTCTTTAGAGGAATGCAACTGGTGTGGGCGATCGGTGCACCCCTTGTCCGACGCTATGGCTGTGTTGACATGATTCGTCTGCGCTGCTCGTTGTAATGATGAATGAAATTCCAGATCGCGCTGATGTGATTACTCAATTTCTTCGAGAAGGATAAGGTTTTTCGCACGAGTCGGGATACTCGTTGGCGCAAAGTGTTGTTGAAGCGCTCAATGTGGCTGGTCAAACCGCTATCCTTGCCAACTGACCGATGGCGCTTGTGCGGTAGTGCGACCGGATAAGACACCCAAAAATCGGTGTAACAGACCGCGCCCTGTCGATAAACGGCGGGTAAGGATTGCCACAAAGCTTTGGCGGACTCGCCGGAGCGGTCGCCGATATAACAACCCACAATTTCTCGTGTCCTGACATCCAATGCCAACCAGACCCATTGCTCCTTGCCTTTGTCGTCAACAAAAGACCACAACTCATCCATCTCTACATTTAAGCGCTGCGGTGCTTTGGGTTGGACCTCCACGCGCTGGGGTACGCTCTTGTAGTAATGATTGACGTACTGCTGCAACCAGCGTTCACTCAACTGCAAACTACGGGCAATGCCAGCTAAAGGAATCTTTTCGAGCAACAGCCGCACAATGGTCGCCTTGGTGTCATCCGAAATTGGTTGCCACTGTGGCTTTTCGACAAACTGTCGTCCACAATCACGGCACTTGTAGTTCTGTTTACCATGACGGGTGTTACCGTTCTTGTTGATGTCATTTGAGCCGCAGATGGGGCATTGCAATAGAGGTTTCATTTGCAGGTGATGCGGTTGAGTAATCCTACTCCTCTATTGTCTCTAAAGGCTTTTTCTACGTCCTTTCCCAAATAGGACTACCACCTTCCGTTGCTGGTTGGGCAGAAGTAGCGACGCGCAACTTGATCGACGATCGTGTCTTCAAGGTTAGCAAGCTTCCGGTCATCTGGTTCATCGGGTTGCTGAACGGGCGGTTTTGCATACGTTCCATCGCTGAGAGCAGCACACAGTTGGTTTGCTTTGCCAATCAACGCATCTGGATCAACCTGTGCCAAAACATCCTTCTCCTGAGGCAAGCCCTGCAATTTCTGGTAGAAAGCCCGGATAAATTGAGCTTGCTTCTCCGCCAGGGACGGGGCTGTCTCTTTTGGACTGTTGGGAACACGGACTCCACACAGTCGCGTTAAATCAACAACAGCACCATTCGCTTGTCGCAGATAACAAACCGTTTCTTCTTCTACCGTTTGTGCCTGAGCCTTGATGGCAACGGTCGCGATCAAGCCAACAGTTAGAAGCATTGCCTGCACTTTATGGATATAGTTCATAGGGTAATTTCAGTATGGAGAAACCATGATGCTTAGCGACACATTAGAGCAGGCAAGTCAGGGATTACTAATGCCCAGTGAGTCAGATTATCCGTTTGAGACCTTTATCTGGTCTGGGCAGGCAGGTGAATCACTGACACCAAAGCAATTGTTGCAACTGACTGGACATCCTCCCGAAACCCCGGTTGAAAGCGTTGACTTAGAATATCTATTTCGCAATCTAACGCAACCGCAAGAGTGGCATGACACGATGCAGCAGGCAAATGTCGTGAAGTTCCAGACCTTAATGCAAACGTTAAAAGCGAACCTCAGCGACTTACAAGTATACCGAGTTGGCAGTATAGAAATTGAAGTTTACATCGTAGGCAAAAATGACGATGACTTAGCTGGCTTAAAAACTAAATTGATTGAAACTTAAGTGCAGCACAAAGTTCTGAGACAGCGGCGATCGCCAAAAACTTGATTTTGTTAAAGCAAGCTGCTTCGATCGGTGTTTGCACTGCTGATTTAACGTCAAACACCGATCGAGGGCGTTTACTGATTGTCTACTCTGGCTTCAATGACACCTTGAGTTGTAGAGGACACTTGAGACAGGAAGTTGTAACCAGTCTTCTGCTCCAAACTGTCTACACTGACGCGGTAGTTGCGCCAGTCAGCATTCCGTACGCCTTGAGTATTTGGAATATCGACAGCAATTACGCGAGTGCTAGTTGTGACATTACCAGCACCACCAGGACCATTGAGCACAACAATGATTTTCCAGGTACGGGCAGGTACGGTAATAGAGTAAGCACCATTCGTAGCCGCCGGGAAAGAACACTTACTGCCAGCGCTCCCTGCACCACAGCTTCCATAAGCGCCTGCAATGATATATAGCTCTTTACCCTGACCGACAAGAGTCCGTGCGTACGTTTCCAGATTTGCCCAAATGCCTTGATTGTTGTCAGGCGCTTGAGGAATCATGTTGGTCATCAAGAATGTTGCAGAATTACTGCTCACCGAGTTAGTCCGATCGGCAGAAGGAGTCATGTGTCCCCGATCGAAGCCGCTGCCGCTATAGTCACTGCCGCTCACCCGATAGAAACTGCTTGGCAACGTTGTATCGGCTCGAAAATCGTCTTGTCGCGGTGTGCTACCCAACCAGCTTGACTTTAACTGCCAGCTTACCCAGTTAGGGATTCTCCGGCTGTTGTTATAGGAGAGAGCATACTGAGGTTTCACTAACAAATAATTACTGGGGTAACTTGTGCTGGTGACAGCACTGCTAGGATTACCCATTGTTAGATGCACACTGACTGACGACTGAGACTGAGCAGCCTTAGAAAACCAAACCAAAGGAAGTACAGCAAGACTTCCTACAGCAATCAAGCTCACCAATTTTGCTCGTTTCAGATAGTTCAACATTCAAAATAATCCTTACAGTAGATGACGGGGCAGCAAATGGAGTAAACAAGGGTTGATTCTGTATCTTTCGAGACTTCTTGTAAAGACGCACAGAGCACACTGAAGCTAAAACTGCTACGAGTGAGCAGATTGTTTAGCGTCGCTAGTCAGTAAGTGGCTTCATTCTGTAGAACCTTTACCCTTGCGTCTATTTGATTGCTACCTTACTGCCAGGGTCTAGCAATACCGCGAAGCAGGAGTGCCGATCGCCACTCCATATTCCGAACCGAAATGCCATCGTTGCCTAAGCCACTCGTCTTTAAAGAATCAAAAATTTGATCTCTAGAGAAAAACTCTTAAGCGCACAAACTTAACCGATTCAACCAGCAATCATGCGATCGGACTGAAAAAATACAGTCATCCTTTTGCTTTCGGTTGCCCTATTTTATGAAGCTGAGCGCACAAGACAAGCTAAATTGGTACGACAAGCTTAATGCGACTGTATAGGGAAGGATGGTGAAGTATGCGTTCGGTCAAGCGTTCTGTGTCGATCGCTCCCTGGTTCGGACTACTGCTAGGTCTAGTTTTTTGCAGCCTGCCGTTAGTGGCAATAGCAGCAGAATTTAAGCCGCCCCAACGTGGTTTACCAGGACGACGAGAAGGTGGCGGCACCCGTAACCCGTTGGTCTGCATTCAGGGTAGCCCCTCGCAACTCATTGCCTTGCTGCCAGCTACAAACCTGGGGCTAACGACCGCTGCATACCCCCGCTTTTTCTGGTTTATGCCCAAAAGCAAAGCAAAACTTGCCGAATTTACCCTGTTTGAGGTGGATGCACAGGGTGAAGATCGCGCGCCGCTTTACAAAACCACTTTCAGTATTGATGGAACAGCCGGAGTTGCCAGCCTGTCGCTGCCCAGCAATGCGACGCTACCACCGCTGGCTGTTGGCAAGGACTACCGTTGGTCTGTAAGCCTGGTGTGTAGTGTGTCCGATCGCTCTAGAGATATCACAGTGGATGGTTGGGTGCAGCGAGTTGCAATCAAAGCAGATTTGGCAAAGCAACTGGCAACGGCAAAACCCAGCGATCGCGTCCGCCTCTACGCCAGCAACGGCATCTGGTTTGATACGGTGACCACGTTGGCAGACCAGCGCTACACTAACCCCAAAGACGCTGCACTAACCAAGAGTTGGGCAGCGTTGTTGCAATCAGTGCAGCTACAGACGATCGCCGATCAACCTTTGCTTCAACAGTGCCAGAAGTAGCTACCAGTGCCACTGGATGAAAAACGAAAAGCCACACCATTGTTAAATGTGTCGGCATTGGCTGTGAGGTGTGTGGCGATCGTCCATCACCTCACAGGTTTCTAGCTATTTGACTCCAGCACAAGAAACAGGCTGAAGGTTCTTCACCGGATCGTTTACACGTCCATTGTTAACATAGCCCTCGACCCCATTTATAGGAGCAATTTTGACCCATTTTCGACCTTCCCGAACCAGCTCTTCGGGTGGGTTAGCGACTTTAAAGACCTTTCCTATTTCTAACTGCAATTTTGCTGTCTGACTGTTCATAGATGGTTCCCGACGTATCAGCAAAACACCACCTGAATTTCTAATATCTGGGATAAGCTAATGTGCATTTAAGTTGCAATATGCATATTTCCCTTATTCTTTATCTTGCGATTCCATCTGATGATTAACTCGCCTTGATTTAGCAGTCTTTCTAGCAATTCTTTCAATTCATCGACTGACTTAAACAGTCGATGAGCAATATGTTCCTTACAAGAATGCCAAACAAGCTCAATAATATTCAGGTCAGGACTGTAGGCAGGTAAAAACTCTAAAACAATGTTGGGAAGTTCTTGAGCAATCTTCTCTCGCATATCAAGTCGTTTGTGATAACTGGCATTATCTAGAATGATGATAATCTTTCCTCCCTTTGCTTGAAAGTCTTCAGGTCTATTGCCCTGAGAAACCCATTCACTCTTAATCAATTCATTGAACTGTTGTAACTGTTCATAAAAGATGTCCCCCTCTCCCTTTTTAACAAAAAAGCAAATTCGTTTCCGGTCTGATTCTCGAATGCCTCCCATGACATTCACTCGCCCTTGCCTGCGTTGACCTGTAATCTTTTTACGGTGCCCTTTCTTACCCCAGGTTTTCCGTCGAATGACTCGTAAACTAAATCCGCTCTCATCCCAAAACCATATCTGAATTTGCTTTGGCTCTTCTTTAGCAATTGCTAAGTACTTTAATAATTTCTCTTTGAACTCAATTCTTTTAAGTGGATTCTGTTTCTCTGCTAAACTATATTTAGCCCAGATATAACGATACTTTTTTCGCTTCAGAATCCTCCTCACTTGAGAACCACTTAGCTCAATCCCAGTTTTCTCGCTCAGGTATGTTGCTAAACGTTCTCCACTCCATCGTCCAAATTCATACCCTAGATCTGATGGCTCTTGGTCAATTATTTCTAGTAACAATCTGATATATTCAGGAGTCGCTTTACGATGACTCTCTTGATTTCGTCGATTCTGCAAGCTCTCCAGTTTGTTAGGGTCACCATGCATACACCAATAGGCTGCGGTTCGAGGTGAACATCCTAAAAAATCGGCAATTCCTCGTTGAGTTTTACCATCGTTTTGAAGCAAAAGAATTAAAATTCGTTCTCGAACATGGGCTAATTCACTCTCTCGAAGTGCTTTTTGCAATTTATCTACTTCCTCTGAACTTAGAAAACTCTTTGCTGGCATGGCACGGATAGTCTAATCATTTTTATTACTCAATTATGCAACTTAAATGCTGATCAGCTTATCACGCACCTTGTAACAGGCAGGGAGTGGCGGTTTGATTGGAGTCTTACACAAAGTGAGGTCAGATGTTTTCACAAAACCAGAGGTGTAGTTCTGTGAAGGCACCTCAACCTGAACGCGACCATTACTGACATTTTTCAGGTTAACCTCAACTAACGTTCCTCGGTTCAAAGGAACACTATTTGTTCCGTTAGAGCTTGTGTAAAGCGCTCCGCCACCATTTTTGATCATGCGGCAGTTGTCTACTGCCTGCGCTAATTGCACCTTACTTTGAGTCTGAAAAGACGTGGCTGTGATTTCTTGTCTAGCGTTAGGGCTTGCACTATTGCTAATTGCCATTGCTGGAAGCTGCAAGCCGCCCAGTGAGAACAGAGCCAGCGCAGACAAGAGAGTGTAGTGGTTCTTAATGTTCATGCAACGTTGGATTCTAGAAATTACGTAAGCAGTGTGCGATTTTATCGCGAATGCACCCGTGAAACGACTGAGGGTATACAACAGAATCTGTTGCTGTTGAAGCCTTAGATTCGTTCTGTACAAATGAGTATGTATATTCTCTTTCAAAGAACATACGCATTTAGTGTAAGCCTATATGTCCTTATTTACACCGTCCTTTTTTGACGATTAAAAGAAATTTCATTCACTTTTGTCTTCTTCTTTAGCGCTAAGGCTCTGGTACGCTTTGGAAGCAAGCATTCGGGCTTTTAGCTATGTTGTTGTCACCATCCCGCGCCAAAAGACCAGGTAGTCGCCACCGCAATCTGTGGTTTGAGCGCGTGATGGCGATCGTTGCACTGACAAACCTGGGGTTGGTAATCTTCGACCTTACGTACATTCCACTCCGCAACTTTTGGCTGCTGGGAAAAATTAATCTGCCGCTGTTGCCAACAATTACATTACCCTTGCCACCTGCGCCAGAAATCTGCAAACCGTTGGGCGAAAAGCCTGATCAGGCAACGCTCATTACTGCTTGCTACGATCGCACCAAAGGCATTGAGGCATACCGTGACACGCAGGCATATCTCGATACTGTTAACCAACTGGAACAGCAGCTTCAGCAAAATGGGTTGCAGTCTGCTGCGGTTGTCCAAACCCTGAGAAGCTTGCAAGAGCAAAGCGAGCGCCTGGTTTCCGAAAACTGGTTCACCGTTGCTGAAAAAAGCGGCACTCTGGAGAAAGTGAAAGACCGGCTGCGCGATCGCATCTACGTGGAAAATGCTGCCATTGCTGCTCGTGTAGTAAGCAATACGTCTGCACAAACTGCGTTTCAAGAGGGCGTGCAGCGTAAAGCAAAGCGATCAGCACAAACCGCCTTCAGGCTCTTTTGGAGTCCAGAGTATTTAGCTCAAGCAGGGGTGCAGCAAGAACTCAACTGGTTTAATACTCGCGTCCGTCATTTGATCCAAACCAACTACTACCGTTCGATTGAAGAAAACGGTGAGTTTACAAATCAATTCTGGCTGCTAGATGCACCGTTCGTTATTCTCTTTGCGATCGAATTTCTTGCTCGTACCTGGTATATCAGCCGTCAGTTCAAAAGCGTCAGTTGGCGTGATGCCATCTTCTGGCGCTGGTACGATGTCCTGCTGTTCTTTCCGTTTGGTATCTTGTTCTACTCTTGGGCATGGTTACGCATCATTCCCGTTGCCATTCGTCTCCATCAAGCGCACCTCGTTGATTTAAATCGGCTTAAAGAGCAAGCAACTCAGGGTTTTGTGGGCGGTATTGCCGAAGAACTAACCGAGGTTGTCGTGGTGCAGGTACTTAGCCAGGTGCAACAAGCAATTAGTCAGGGCGAAATTGTACGCTGGTTGCTACAGCCCAAAGCTAATCAAATTACCGTCAATAATGTTGATGAAATCGCCGCACTCGTTTCCCTTTTCGTCAAGCTGACGGTCTATGAGGTGTTGCCCAAAGTGCAGCCCGATGTCGAAGCACTATTGCGGCATAACATTGAAGCGGTGCTAAATCAGGCTCCTGCTTATCAAACACTCAAAACAGTGCCGGGATTGAGTGAAGTGCCAACTCAACTGATCAATCGCCTGATTACCGAAGTGGTGCAAGCAACTTACAGCACTTTGACGACTACACTTGAAGATCCCATTGGAGCCGAGTTAACCAAACGCCTGGTTCAAAACTTTGGGCAAACATTAGGTGATGAAGTGCAACAACAGCACGTTACCGATGAATTAAAAAGTTTGGTCAATGACCTTCTTGAAGAATTGAAATTGAACTATGTGAAGCGATCGTCTGAGATTGATGTCGAAACCCTGCTTGAAGAAACTCGCCAACCTGATTGACTGACAGAAGTTGAAGTGGGGGGAGGCTCAACCCTTGGTAATAGGGGTTTTTCGGTTTACTGTGACAGTTACCACGCTCCACAGATAACCATGCGAACCTCCCGTTTCTATGATCAACTGCAAACTCTATTGCGTCAATCGTCTGCCTGGGCAGACCAGCGCCATCTGCAAACCTTGATCTGGATGGTCATCGGACTGATTTGCAGTGAGTGCATCAACTTGAGCAAATGGCGAGTCTATGTCAAAAGTCGTGCCAAGTTTGCTCAGAGCTACCAACGACGCTTTAGCCGTTGGCTGCACAATCCTCGCATTAATACCCAGAGGCTCTACAGCAGCTTAATCGCTCAAGCGCTGACGCATTGGAACGAAGCTGTCATCAACGTGATTGAAGACACCTCAATGCTGTGGGATGAGTATTGCTTGGTGCGCGTGTCGGTGCAGTATCGGGGACGAGCGGTTCCGTTGGTCTTTCGGGTGCTGCGGCACAACAGCAGTAGCATCCAGTTTGAGGTCTACCAGCCGATGCTGAAGCGAGCCGCACGGCTTCTGCCTGCTGGAACTTCAGTGTGTTTTCTGGCAGACCGGGGCTTTGCCGACACTGACCTGATGCGGTATCTGCGGGATGAATTAGGCTGGCATTTTCGGATTCGGGTCAAAAGCAACAGTTGGATTGACCGTCCAAACAAAGGCTGGATACAACTCAATCAGTATCATCTGGGGTTGGGGAGGCGATTCTTTTGCAAGGGGTGGGATTGACCAAAACCCAGAGACTGGACGGGGTACACCTGGCATTGGCGCGAGATGCGCAGAGTCGTCAAGTATGGATGGTGGTTTCTGATGAACCCACGACCCTACAGACATTTCGCCAATACGGCGAGCGGTTTCAAATTGAAGAAGAACTGCTAGATGAAAAATCCAACGGGTTCCAATTGGAGCGTTCTGAAATTCGCTCAGTTCCTGCCCTCTCACGCTTGTGTCTGGTGATGGCGGTCGCCACGCTCTTGCTGACGGTTCAGGGACAGCAAGTCGTTGCCACAGGTAAGCGGCGGTGGGTAGACCCGCACTGGCAACGCGGTAACAGCTATTTCAGGATTGGTTGGAATTGGCTCAAGGGTGTTCTGTATCAGGGCTGGAAATTGTTCGCAACGGTCTCCCTGAGTGGAAAGGCAGATCCGGAACCTGCATCAGCATCGAAGAAGAAGGAGGAGCAACGCTTGAAACGGGAATTTACGGTCAAAACCTGCTGCTTTGTTCAATAAGTTTTGTCAGTCAACCAGCTCGCCAACTCCATCAAAGTGCCAGAAAGCATTAAGAAGACAGTATTCAGAAACGTTTCAACGCTAGATTAACCCTTTAGGGCTATTTTTCTCTGTCCTTTTCTAAATGATACTACCGTTGATTTATAGCTCGCGTCGGCTTATATAGCTATCGCCACAGAGCTTAGGACATTGGGATCAAAGGGTGTGGGGGCTTCGCCCCCAGCCAGGGGTTTTACCCCTGCACCCCGTCCTAACTAGTATGGCTACGGCTTATATCTGTCAGCCTGAAACTGATGGATAAAAAATTGATGAGTAGGTATATGAGGTAATTATGCAACGGTGGCAATGGTACAGTATCTTACTTTCATTCCTGGTCGTTACTGCTCCAACGGGATGTACCGCTCCCCTTATGAAACCTGAAACGCTGCCCATCACCCGCTGTCGATAACCTTTGCATCATAGCCAACCAATTGACGGTCGGTGTGCATGGGCGTTGTTAGGCAGTGCTTTTGTGAGCTTAAGACTTACTGATGATGGCTGTAAAGTTTAAGGTAAAATAGGGGCTATTTGTTTTTGGTCTGAACAGATTAAATTCTCTCCTGCCGTCAATCTCTAGCACTTATGCAGAGCAACTTATTCACCGCTGTTTTACTGCCACTGGCTCTAGCAATTGTCATGCTAGGTATGGGACTGAGTTTGGTTCCAGAAGACTTTAAGCGAATCACTCGCTACCCCAAGGCGGTTGCAGTGGGCACGGTCTGCCAGGTATTGCTGCTGCCGCTGCTTGGGACACTGATTACACTGGTAGTGCCGATGCAACCGGCGATCGCTGTGGGTCTGATTGTTTTGGCAGTCTGCCCTGGTGGTCCTTCCTCTAATCTCGTTACCTATCTGGCAAAGGGTGATGTTGCTTTATCTGTGACGCTCACGGCAGTCAGCAGCATTGTCACCGTGTTTACGATTCCCCTTTTTACAAATCTGGCGCTCCAGTATTTCCTCAGGGACAGTGCTGCGATTACCCTGCCGATTGGCTCTACCATCCTGCAAATCTTCCTGATCACGCTGCTGCCTATAGCGATCGGGATGGCAATGCGTCATCAGTTTCCTGACACGGCGCGTCGCTTAGAAAAGCAAATGAGCCGCCTTGCCGTCGGACTATTAGCACTGATTATTGTGCTGTTACTAATCAGGGAAGGCAGTAAGCTCCCAGGCTTCCTGGTGCAGGTGGGAATCGGCGTAGTGCTGCTCAACCTACTGGCAACGCTAGTAGGCTTTCTGGCTGGAAAGCTGTTTCGGCTGCCCTTGGCTCAACAGATCTGTATTGCTATCGAAGTGGGCATTCAAAATGGAACGTTGGCGATCGCCATCACTGCTGGTCTACTCAATAACCCCGACATGGCAGTGCCCGCTGCCGTTTATAGCTTGTTGATGTATGTTACTGGCTTCGGAGCTATCCTCTATGGCAGACAAGCGATCAGTAGCGCGTCGAGCTTGAAGTGTTGAACGGCTGTCCTAGTTGAAAAACAGTCTCTCAATCTTCCTGACCGGCACAAATTTTGTTGTCCCTCGCGTACATCGCCTATCGGCTTGAGCCTAAGCGCAGGGCGAGTCGCTTAAAACCATTGCTATGAGTATTCAGACTATCGGTCATACCGCGGAAGAAGCCTAACGTTGCCTATCACCCGCCGCAAACAACCGTTGCATCACAACTGACCCGCTTTCGACGGTCGGTGTGCATGGATGTTGTTAGCGTGTGTCTTTCTAAAGCACGAGTGATTTTATAATCGAAGTATGCAAAAGCTCACGATTACCCGACCGGACGACTGGCATCTCCATCTACGCGACGGCGCGGCATTAAAAGCAGTTTTGCCGCATACGGTGCGCCAGTTTGCCCGCGCGATTATCATGCCAAATTTAAAGCCTCCAGTACGTTCGGTCGCTGATGCAGCAGCCTACCGCGATCGCATCCTGGCAGCAGTTCCAGAGGGTCAACAATTCGAGCCACTGATGACGCTCTACCTCACCGACAACACCAGCCCCGAAGAAATCATCGCGGCGAAAGCATCTCAGTTTGTCAAAGCGGTCAAGTACTATCCAGCCGGGGCAACGACCAATTCAGACCTTGGAGTGACGGACATTCGCAAGTGCGATCACGTCTTTGAAGCAATGCAGCAGGTAGACCTGCCTTTACTCCTGCACGGCGAAGTGACCGATCACAATGTTGATATGTTCGATCGCGAGAAGGTGTTTATCGAGCGACATTTGATCCCTCTCAAACAACGATTTCCCAGCCTGCGCGTAGTCCTTGAACACATTACTACCTCAGACGCGGTGCGGTATGTCCTATCTGCAAATAACATCGCGGCAACCATCACGCCACAACATTTGCTATTCAACCGCAATAGTCTGTTCCAGGGTGGCATTTCTCCCCATTTTTACTGCCTGCCCATTTTGAAACGAGAGGAGCATCGATCGGCCCTTTTGCAAGCAGCAACCTCCGGTAATCCTAAGTTTTTTCTAGGCACCGATAGCGCCCCCCATCCGCGGAATAGCAAAGAAAGTCCCTGTGGTTGTGCAGGGTGCTATTCGGCTCTACATGCGATGGAGCTGTATACAGAGGCGTTTGAGAGCGTCGATGCCCTCGATAAACTCGAAGCTTTCGCCAGCTTTTATGGGCCAGATTTTTATCAACTTCCGCGCAATACTGAACACATTACGTTGACCAAAACGACTTGGCGTGTTCCCGATGAACTTCCATTTACGGAATCTGCACTGGTGCCCTTGCGGGCAGGTCAAGAAATGACTTGGCATATGGCTTGACCCTAGCAACGGCGTAAAAAGAACTGTTTTAGAGCAAGCTAACGTTCCGGCTGAGCGGCTGCAAGTAATTTTTGCATCACCACCGAAATCTTAAATCAGTCCGCTCCAGCCGGGTTGTTAGGCTTCTTCAGTTGACTCTTTCTGTGTAGAAGAATCACTGTTTATCTTTTCTACGATTTTCTCAATTAGCTCACGATGCTCTTTTTTATCTTCTTCAGAGGGCGCATCATCAGTTTTCTCAGTATGGGGTGTAGTTGTAAGTGTAGCTATGTGAATATGACTTAACACTCTCATTACAGCAGCCGTGAAATGTGAACGCGGATCAGCATCCTTTTCCTGGTAAGAAAAGGACAAATTCTTGCAACGGTCATGAATCGACTGAGTTTCAAATGAAATGATCTCTGGCTTATGTGCAAAATCATTTCTAATACCTCTGACAATATCTAGGTCGCGTCTGCAATTTCGTGAAATTAGTCCCAAGTAGTAAGCAAGTTTGATCCTGGATGAGAAGTTTGATAGAGGTGCTGTTCCTTCAAAGAGATCCTTATCAATATTCTTGTTCTCTACAAGTGATACATAAAGCAGATCCGAAAGACACACATCTAAATACGCCGCCGCAAACAGCGCACATCCACGATCAGATTCTGAAGTTAATGCTTGGCGAAACTGAACTACTTTCTGTGTCTGAGCAACAACGTAATCTTGAATTTTTTCGTTCATATCCGAAGCTTATTAACTCTGTAGTGGATTAATCGAGATGACGCTCTGAGCGTGTACCTGTCTCCGAAGCCTAACTATTAATAGAATGAAACTTTCCGCCTGAGATCCCACATTGGGTGGATAGGCAGAATGATTCGGCATAACACCCCAAATTTGGTATTTAGGTAGAATCTTTCCGCATAATATCTGGCTGACGGTGGCTAGACAGAATTCTTCCGCATGTTTCTAGCTTTCTGTGCAATGAGCGGTCTGCGCTAAACGATCGCAGTATGTGCAACAGTGCTGACAGAGCGGGAGACGATCGCCGTGATCCAACAGTGTGACGGTATTTATCAATTGGTCGTGAAGCAACTTTACGGGAGCGGTCTTCACTGAATCGAAGGGTTAGACGGCTGCTTGGTGTTTATCCTTTTGAGGTTACAAACCTGGCAAACCAAGCTGTTGGCTCAATTCCTGCCGCAGGCGGTAGATGATGGTGTTGGGTTCTAGCTGATTGATAATGTCCTGAATGACAGTATTTGAGCCTTGCGGTCCCCAGCTACAGCCTTGCTCTAGATAGACTTGCACAGCGCGACCGACGGCATAGGCTCCGTAACCTGCAATGCCGCCCTGAACGATCGCCGTCCCTGCATATGCCGAAAAGCTGGTGGAGGTTTCGATCCCAGCGGCAGCAGCGGCAGCACTTTTACCCAGACCCAACAAAAGACCGCTGCCCAATTCAGACACAAGAAGGCTACCGGAACTTAAAAAGATGGTTTGCCAGAGCTTACGAGCTTCATGGCGGGTGACGGGTAAACCGTAGAGTTCCGACAGGGCGCGAATCATGGCGAGATCGGAAACCGCACCGCCAGCAAGGTCGAGAACCGCGATCGGGTTAATGCCCACCGCGATCGCCTTGTAACGAGCGAACTTCCAGATCAGTGCTTCGGCATCGGCATTGCGAACATCGAGAATTTTGCTTGCCAGTGCTGCCTCTGCGTCCCTTGCTTGAAACAACGCATTTAGCGCCAGCAGCGTCCGTCCTTCTTGCCGCAGAATTGCCAGAATTTTGTGCTTCAGGCGATCGATTTCCACAGGTGGAGCTTCCCACGCGTAGGTGATGCGACCATCTGGCAACTCAACCCGAATTTGTAGTGGAGCCGGATCAGCCGCCACCAAAACGATTTCATTTGCTGATAGCAAGCTCTGAAGTTTCATGCCACCAACGTGCTTGGCGGCAAGCTGCTGTAGGTTTTGGTAGATTGCCTGTCGCGTTTGGTCAGGGTAAAGATCGACTTTGTTAAACACTAGCAGCAGCGGCTTTTGTGCCTGCCGCAAGTCACAGAGCGCCTGATATTCAGTGCGGGTAATGTCACCAGCGACAACAAACAGAATCAAGTCTGCCTGCCGCGCGATGTCCTGCGCCATCTGTGCCCGTGCCTGCCCGTCGATTTCATCCAGCCCTGGCGTGTCGATGAGTTCAACCGTCAGGCTGTTTGTGTCAGAGGCTAGTGCGATCGTGCCAGCGGTCGTTGCAGCACTCTCCACAGTGCCTCCTGGCGACCAATAGATCGACTGAGGTGCCTGAGTCACGCCGTTGAGCGGTCCAGTTGGCAGCAGCTTTTGACCCAGTAGCGCATTCAGCACTGCCGATTTACCGCGACTGACTAAACCAAAGACAGCCACGCGAACCACCTGGCTTTCCAGTTTATTCAGCGTGACAGTCAATTGCTCCAAGTCGCTGCGAAGCATTTCGCGATCGGTGCCGCTGGGCGATCGATTTTTGTCCGCACGAAAGAACGCATTGTAGAGAGTTAATGCCTGCCGCAAACTGCTACGGGCACGGTTGAGGTACGATTCTTGGGGGTCAATGGCTGACCCCGATCGCAGGGTTGGGTCGGTTGGAGGCAATTCAGTTTGAGGCGATAGAGGTTGAGTCAAGGCTGGAAACCGAAAGACGAACGCTAGATCTATTCTCATCCAGCATACTCACTTCTTGACGTTCACCCAGCGCTTCACTTAAAGCCGCCGTCTTTAGCGGTAGACGTAAGGGTTCTGCTGGCGCTGTCGGTGTAGAAAGCGGGGGCAGTGCAGTGAGCGGAGTCTGCTGAGATGCCGCTGGCGAAACAACTCGTTCCATTGTCTGCCAGACGAAATTTTGCAGAAACGTCAACTGCTGATTTTTTTGGAAGACAGATTGAACAATTTGACTAAAGCGCTCGATCGCCAGCGGACTCGCTTCCGTAAGCGTGAGATTTGGCTCTTGAGCATCAAAATATTCAATCAGGCTCAAGCCGACAATTCGGGTCAAGTAGGCGGCACTTACGCCCTGGATGCAGCCACCCGCGACGTAGGTGAGGGCATTAACTTTCAGCAACCCAGCGATCGCCTGAGTCGAAAGCTCTACCAGACCCAGCTTCAGGATCAGGCTACCCAGCGTTGTTGCCATTTTTTGCGCTTGCTGGAGCGAAAACTTTTGGCGATACAGCGTGCCTAAGTCAAGAATCATCTGAGCATTGATTGCAGCCGTTGCCACCACATCCAGCGTCGGGATCGGGCTGGCAAACGCCGCGCCTGCTGCGACCCACTGAAACTGTTCCACCACTGGCAACGCACGGGTGCGACGGACATCACTCAGCACCGTTTTTGCCTGGGTTCTCAGGGTGACCGCATGATTCAGAGAACTTGCTAACACCAATTGCTGGCTCTCTTGCGCCAAAATTTGCTCTAGCCGCTGGGTTAGATCAGTGACAGCAGGTGGTTGTGCTTCTAACCATTCCTTCACGGCTCCATCAGGCTGATGCTGCCGCACTTTGATCGGGTTCGGTGCAGCAGCGATCGCGACCACATCCCCCGCAGAAAGGACTGCCCCCAGATGAAGGCGGAGTTGCTCCAGGACGGTTTGGCGATCGGTCGGCAGGTATTGATCCAGCTTGTTAAAAACCAGCACTAAGCGCTTGTTCGCAGCGACTCGTTTTACAACTTGCAGTTCTGACTCGGTAAGGTCGCCTGTAATCATAAACAGCACCAAATCTGCCGCGATCGCCGCTTGCAGTGCCAAAAGATCAGCCGTTAAGCCGATCGTGGTGGTCGCATCAAAACCAGGGACTTCGTTGAAATGCAGGGTTCTTAAACCCCCATCACCCAAGGCTGGCTGCAACAACTGGCAAAGAGTCGTCTTGCCCGTACCCTTTGCGCCCATGACGGCAATGCGAAGCTCCTCTCGATTCAAGTCTTCAGTCAATTGCGCGACCTGGGACTGTAACCGCGACACACGAGGCTGGGCTGCCGCACAACTCACCTTCTCGGCTGGATCATCAATTTCTGCTTTGAGGTGAGTAATCACCTGTTTGACCTCTGCCAGCGTTCGCTTCATAGTCGCAGAATCAACCATCAGCGGTGCTTGAGGCGTTGTTCGCGTCTGTTCTGCTTGTTTGTTCAACCATTGCACGCCAACTGCGCCCAACAGCGCAAACACTGCGTAAAGACCCCATTCGCCGGCAAGGTGATGGAGAATGTCCAACCCTCCAGCGCTCAATGCTAGCAGGCTACCGCCCACCAAAAAGGGACGTTGCATGAATAGGCGTTGCAGGTTCGCAGTCATAGCCAAAGATGTAGAAGTGCAGTCATCTAGAGCGGGCTACCGTTTGCACATAAACCTACAGATGACACCAGGCTGGCGACCTGGCACGCATCTCACACGTTAAATTGACGGTCCCTCTCTCATTCTATCGGGCATTCGATCGGGTCAGAGCGATCGCTGTGAAATCAAGGCTGCAAAATTAAGCGTGCCTGTTCGCAACGGCTCCTTGAGCGACTGTAAGCTTAAGGCTCCGATCGCTCCACAATCCAGTTCTGCAAAATGGGGTTTACCACTGCGGGCGCTTCATCTTGAGGACAATGACCCACCCCTTCTAGCGGTATAAACTGCTCCACTTGAGGATAGGTGGCAAACGCTTGACCCAGCGCGATCGGTTCCCAGGGATCAGCATCGCCCCACAAGATAATCGCAGGGCAGGGCAGTTGCTCCAGCAAATCTTCTGGCAACGGTCCCTGTGAGTAGCCTGTAAAGGCGATAAACACTGCTGCTGCGCCCACATCGCTGGCAGGAGCCATCAGCAGATCCACCAGTTCATCCGTCACCATATCGGCATTGCGATACGCCTTTAGCAAAATTTTTCGTACCGTTGCAGGCTTGGCAAGCTGGTTAAAAAACGTCTGACCCAGCCATTCATTCTTAAGCACACGCTGAAGGATCGGTGCGCCCAGACGCTTAAACCACGGTTGCGTTGCCCGACGACGATCGTGCAGCAGGCGCAATGAACAATTTAATAAGGCAATCGATCGCCCAATCTCTGGATGATCCACCACGGCTTGCATCACGGCGATACAGCCAACCGAATTGCCGACCAAAAAAGCAGGCTCTTGAACCACTTCCTGACAAAAGTCTGCAATCTGTTGCCCCCACGTTTCAAAGGTGTACTCCACCTGTTCGCCCGGTTTGAGCACGCCTGGAGTTGGTTTTGCAGAACCACCAAAGCCAATGAGGTCGATCGCATACACCCGGCAGTGTTCTGCCAGCACAGGTATATTTTTGCGCCAGTGACCGAGCGAAGCCCCAAAGCCATGCACCAGCACAACGGCGGCTCCCTGTGTGCCTTGAGTCTGGTAGGTGATAGGAAAGCCTTGCCACATCCAGGTTTGAGTCGCAGTTGGAGCATTTGCAGGCGGAAGCGAGGAGGAGACGGTCATAGGATGAAGAGTGGCGATGTTGCTTACTCTTATTCTGACATTTGCTTTACAAAACTTGACAATCTTAGGGGGTAACCCAAAGCTTTAAGAGTTCAAGAGCGACCTCTTTCTGCATCAATCTGAAAGGCTGTGAGCGTTGCTAAACTATGTGCTTGGGCTGTTTGAATTGCTTACCCCTATCTTTTAGGTGATGAAGCGTTTAGTTTCCATTTCTAATCTGAGAGTAGAAATCAAGCACTCCTACTTTGATCGTTGCCGGCTATGAAGACGCTATACATTTGGCTTGCTGTTTTACTGGGCCTAGTCAGCTACTGGGCTTTAGTTAATTTCCTTTTCTAAAGACTCACACGCCGTATGGAATCCCAAGATTTAGAGAGAATATTGGTACTGGCAGAGGAAAAACGATCGCAACCTCTGGTGGTGGATGATGCGGAGGATCATTGAAGCCTAAGACCATCACCAAAGAGCTTCAACCAAACGTCAAAAGGGCGACAGCTTCACGCCCTGTGACAGGCTCCACTAGATTCGTCAAAGCCAGTTAGTTAGATGGTGGTGTCGCTGTGCCACCCGTGATCCCCGTCGGCAACGGGACTGAGGTTCCTGTGGTTCCCGTTTGCACATCTAAAGTGGTTGGTGCCGGTGTTGCCAGTGCGGGTGGAGTAACGATCGTTGTTGGAACAGTTGGTGCGTTCACTGCCGGACTGATCAGGGCTGGAGCTGGCTGTACCACTACAGGCGATGGGGTCGCAACAGGGTCAGGACGCGGTAATGGAGCCACTATTGGAGCCGGCGGTGCTGGAGTTGGATTGGAAAGCGGGGTAACGACAACGGGGGCAGGTGACTCTAGTCGGACGGGGATCGGTAGGGCTGGCGCTGCACTGGGCTGGGGCGCGGTCACCAGAGGGACTGCTGGTATTGGCTGTATAGGTGCCTGCGGTGCTGGCGTTGGATTGGAGGGCGGAGTGACCACAACTGGGGCGGGTGACTCTGGTCGGATGGGGGGCTGTAGAACTGGCGCTGGACTAGTCTGAGGCGTAGTCGCCAGAGGGACTGCTGGTATGGGCTGTATGGGTGCCTGCGGTGCTGGCGTTGGATTGGAGGGCGGAGTGACCACAACTGGAGCGGGTCGAACTGGCATCGGCGCTGCTGGAGGTGGTGGCGGAGTGACGACAACTGGCGTCGGATTGGAGGGCGGAGTGACCACAACTGGGGCGGGGGCTAGTCGAATCGGTATAGCCGCTGCTGGCGTCGGAGTCGTTGGCGGAGTGACCACAACTGGGGCTACTGGCGCTGACGGTACTGTTTGGGGCGGTGTAGTGTCGCGAGGTGGCGCTGAAGCTGGGGGTGGCGGCAACGTTGGGGAAGTGGAGGGAGTGACTGTAGGGTCAGGAGGCATCGTCCCACCGCTAATCACGCTCGGATTGGACAATGATGGCGCTACGATCGGCTGCACTGAAGGAGGAATTGCCCCGTTCACGTTTGCAGCATCAGGGATACTAAGTTGGATCGGCGGCAGAACTACCCCCGACTGAGCATTGGCACTAGAAGGCTGAAACGCTTGTACAGACGGATTAGTCATGATCATCTGTCTAGCGATCGAAAGGTCTAAGCCAGATGGGGTAAGCGTTATCCGATCAGAAGGACTGAGTACTACTGCCGTTTGCAGACCAGAGGGTGGACTAAGGCTAATAAAATTAGGGTTTTCAGTCACTTGCCCCCTAAGCGGAATTTGTTCTTTGATAGCCTGAGCGGTCTCTGCTTGTACTGCAGCAAGACCGGGATCAGCGCTTGGAGCCGCGTTACGTAACGGTAGATCTAGACCTTTAACCAATTCACTGGTCTGGTAAAAGGTGTTGAGATCAAAGTTGTAAACCTGAACAATTTGATTTTGAATGATTACCGCTATTTGCCCTGCCTTCAAGGTTTGAGCTTGCGGATTCTCATTATTTGATACCTCAATACGGCTATTAGTTAAGGCTCCAACGATCGTGGTGTTGGTATCTTCGTTATAACGAACAAACAGTGCTGAACCGCGTATACCAGCCGCTGCATTCGGTGTGCGGATGTTTGTACGCCCCTGACCTGGAGGAATCAGCAACAGGGCAGTGCCGTTACCAAGATAAAAATTGCGGGTCTTAGGAACAAATTGAAACAGTGCCCGTTCACCAATCCGTGCCAAAGAACGGTCATTAAAGCGTAATTCGGCAAACGATTGACGCGCTGTTGCTAGAGCATCACCAGGGGTCATTGTGTCAGCTTTTTGAGCCGCACGAGTCACTCTGTTTTTAAAGATCAGCTGCACTTGATTGCGAAGTGTCTGCACAGTGGCTGTAGTCAACGGCGTTTCAGCACTAGCAAGCGGCGGCAAAACCAGTGTGCCAGTACCAAACAAACTTAATATGACAATCAGAGAAAATCTGTGAGACATAATAGCTCCAAGCGTTCAGAGATTATGCAGCGATCGCACCCCAGCGGCACTGCTTCGACGACTTGACTTTGTTGCTTCTTCGGTAGCAGCCACTTTCACCGGCATCATTTACCAGACCAATGCTCACGCTTAAAAAACGGTGGAAGCCAACTTAGCTGAGGCTGGTATTCAGGGCTGAATATAGGCTGTAAAACATCCTTGTCAATAGCCCCAAAAGGAATATTCTTGAAGCTTGCATGAGCCTGCGTTTTTTCTCGTAAAGTTTTCTTAAGTATTTCTTGAGTGTACGAGTGCCGTCTTAATTAAAGCAAATGTAAAGCCTTCTGACCATAAGTTTACTTTTCTCGTCCTTGTAAAGTGTCCCACAACCTTAATAATCCCTACTTCGGGCGATGACGTAGGAGCGCTTTCCGCAGCCTAATAATTTAGGTTAGTAAGAATTCTCCTTGAGATCACCTATCGTGTTAGGGTCAAACGTCTAAAATCCCTGTTGTTGTCAGCCAATGATTCAGTAGTTATACGGTTCCTGATTTGCAGACTCGTCACTCATTGACCAATCTTAAGCTTCGCTTACCCTTCCGCTTGGCAATCTGGCAGCAACTGTTCGTATGGAGTAGCGTCTTGTTTGGTAACCCTGCGTGGTCTACGCCCCAACCTACCATACGCCCTACACCCGATACTAACGCTGTACCACTTGCGGCTCCAGACTCGATCTCAGCAGTCTCGTCACGTTCGTTACGCCAGTTCTCGCCAGCTACGGCTCCAGTGGCTTTACCGCCATTGGAATGGTCTACGCCTCAACCCCCCATACGCCCTACGTCCGGTACTGATGCTGCACCGATCGCGGTTCAAGTACCGATCGCAGTAGCCTTGCCACAGGCATCACACCAGTCTCCCCCTGCCACTGCTCCGTCTCCAGTCGTTTTATCGCGATCGAACCAACTGCATGCACAACATCATCGCGCAGCAGCACTCTTGCCACTCCAACCAGTGCAAGGGGAGCTTACAGACGAGACGGCTGAAACGATTGACGCTTGGGCTTTTTCTCAGTCAACAAGTACGGTAGTAGAGGACGGGCTTGCAGAGGCGATCGCGCAGAGCAGCAGCCCAACCACCTTGCCAAGCGACAGCAATTCACCAGCTTTAGTAATCGACGATCCTGAATTAGGTGTGTTGCGTCCTCAAGTACCTCAAACCCAGCCTTCTGCAACGACAGCCGATGAACCGTTAGGGCAAGATCCGGCGCAGGTCGTAGCGCGATGTGCGACAGGAGTCGAGCTCGACCCTGAATTAGGCTGTTTGCCGTTGCAACCGCTGCAACCTGCGCCCTCAGCTCGCCAGCCCATGGTTTATCTCATTGGTCGTCTGGACTATTTTAGGAGCAGCAATGTTTTTTCGGCTGTTGATCCCGTCGATGATGGGTTAATCAGACCGGGTTTGACCCTTTTTACGGCACCTGCGTTAGGGCGCAATACTTACTTTATTGGCTCCATCGATGGCAATTTCATTCGATACAATACGCAATCTCAAATTGACTACAACGAGCTACGGTTCCGAGCAGGCATTTTTCAACGGCTGTCGCCAACGATGTTTGGTGAAATTGGTTGGAGCAACCAACAGCTTTTTATCGCAAGTAGCAAGATTCCAGGGTTGCCTATAGGGAGGCGCTTTTTAAATGATCATGCGATTCGGCTAGAGTTGAGCCGTCGCGATCAATTGAACAAACGTCTTGCGCTCAATACGTTTTACCAACTACGGCTGAGTTTTGCTGATCCCGATAGTCGATCGCGGGTACTCAATTCTTTTATTGCCTCACTTAGCTACGATGTGCAGTCAAAGCTTCAAGTGGGACTTGACTACCAATTTGCACTCGCCAATTTTACAGCTGTCAAACGAGACGACCAATATCATCAGTTAGCAGCTCGCCTAACTTATACAGCGTTTCGGAATACGCAACTGAATGTGTTCGTTGGCTATAGCTTTGGTAATTCTACAGACCCGACGATCGATTTTAACAGTTTGATCTTAGGAGTCAGCCTGACCCTAAACTTAGGGCTGTTTTGAGAACAACTGCCGACACAATGCGTCTACACAAAGCAGGTGCATTCATGTATAGCGATCGCCACAGAGCTTAGGACATTGGAATCAAAGGGGGCGTGGGGGCTTCGCCCCCAGCCAGGGGTTCTACCCCTGCACCCCGTCCTAACTAGTATGGCTACGGCTATAGTTGACGGATCTGTTTTGCAAGGGTGGGTTAAGTTTTGTCGGTGAATCAGCCGCACACTCTCAGGAACTGCTTTACGTAGCTCAGTAGAGAGAGGCAGTAAAGGCGCATTCACGCTTCGAGAAGAAGCAACTCTCTAAAGGTCAAGCGATCGATATTAGCCTCCCTTTCTGCAAGGGAACGTGGGCAGAGGCTGAGGGAAAAGCCATGCCACCGTCCTAGCTCATGTCATGCATATAACGGTACTGCTAGCGATCGATCATCAGGGCCATCTACTGTCATGGATCAATTTGTTACAGGTAGTGCTCTGGAGCCGCTTCTATGTTTACTATTTCTAAATTGCGTTGCTTTGACGGTAGATTGAGCCGCCTTCTGCTGGTTTTCTGCTGCACGTTGTGGTTCGTAGGGGTTGCTCAGACATCGAGCGTTGCTCAGGTCTCCACCGTTAATCGAGCCAAAATCACTCAAGTGCTAGACAGTTCTCAAGTTTATATCCAAAACAAACAAGCAAAGCTCAACGACTCTGCAAAAAGAGGGCAGCGAGTCCGCACGGGCAAAGCACGGGCAGAGCTTACGTTTAATACAGGTGCGATCGGACGCTTGGCGCAGAACTCTGTCTTAACAGTCGGGCAATGCGCGCGTCTCCAGCAGGGTGCTCTCTTGGTGAACGGTGCCATGAATGGCTGTACAGCCTCTGTGGTTGCAGGCGTACGTGGCACAACCTATGTGCTAGAAGCAGATGCCATAGGCGACGTGGGCATCAAAGTTTTGGAAGGAGAGGTGGTAGTAACACGACAAGAGCCGGACAGTACCGAACCTGCCGCTGGCAACAAACAATTTTCCCTCCCTTCGGTGCTGCCAAAACTACCGTCTCTTCCTTCTCGACCCGCGCTTAGTCCTTTGCCTAATCCCTCTGAAGGGATTGACAACCGCCCAGGCAACGAAAAGCAAATTGTGCTGAAAGCCGGTGAAAAAGTTAGCATTAGCGCGACTGGAACGTTAGGGTTGGTCGAAAAACTGACGCAGGGCGATTACACCAATCTCCTGACAGGTAGTCTCTTTAATGGATTTACTATTCAGCTACCCGGCATGGCAAAAATTCAGGCAAGCTTCCAGCAATTATTTCCAGGCGTACCGTTTCCTATTCGCTTACCGCGTCTTCTCATTCCCAGACTGCCGATTCGTTTGCCGTTTTAGGAGGCAGAAGGCAGAAGGCAGAAGGCAGAAGGCAGAAGGCAGAAGGTAAAAGGCAAAAGCTGAAACCTTATAGCTCATTGCTCTCACCCCCCTCCACTCTCACCCCTCCACTCTCTCACCCCTCCACTCTCTCACCCTTCCACTCCTTCGACCCCTCCACCTGCATCACCAATGACTCAAACAAAACGCCGATGGAAGGTGAGTCCTGCCGCGATCGCGCCGATGCTCATCATTAGTTGGGCAGTCGCCAGCGCGATCGCTACAGGGTTTAACTTTCGACCGCTGGTGCTGTTGGAGTTACAGACTCAGGCGCTCTTTTTTCGGCTGAGGGGTGCAGTAGCGCCGCCATCAGAAATTGTGATTTTGGCGATCGACGACGATTCGTTGACGCGGGGGCGAGATGCTAAAGAATTGAAGGAACTAGCGTCCATTCGATCCTGGCCCTGGAGACGGACTGCCTATGCAGAGGCGATCGATAAAATTATGGCAGCAGGTGCTCGATCCGTTGCGGTTGACGTGTTGTGGGATTTGCCCAGCGATCGTTCCGCTGATGATCGGCGTCTCCAACAAACCCTAAAACGCCATGCTGGGCGAGTGACGCAGGCAGCACTTCATGCTACGTCCCAGAGCAGTGGGGGTGGTTTAGATCAATTGGTCTATCCCGACCCTATGTTTCAAGTTGACCCCAAAGCGATCGGGTTTATCAACTACTTGACGGAGCCAGATGGACAGTTTCGTCGCTTTGCTAGCGTGTACCTTAACCAGATTGATGCCGACTTGCGACGGTCAAAGCCCGACCTGCTCTCGTTTGATGAAGCCAGCTTACAAATAGCAAACCTACCGTTTAGCGCACCGAAGGGTGACTATATTTTTTTTTACGGTGGTCAGAATACGTTTGCAATTGTTCCGTTTTGGCATGTACTCTACCCCCAGAATTGGGAACGGCTGAAGCAGGAGCAAGTCTTCAAAGACAAAATTGTCTTAATTGGCCCGACGGCTGCCTTTTTACAGGATATTCACCCGACTCCCTTTGGTGCTCTTTCTGGTATCGAAGTGCATGCCAACGCGATTGCCACCTTGCTAGAGGATCGGGCGATCGCCGAGGTCACGCCCGATCCAGCATGGCGTGGTTTCTATTTATTCCTTGCCCTTGCTGGCATTGGGCTAGCGATCGGTCACGTTTCAAAACGGACAACGCCGCGCTTCGTGCTGGCGATCGCGATCGCGGGTGCCTGGTGGCTGGTGGGTTATGTCAGTTTTGTCTATGGCGGCTTGATTCTTCCCGTGGCGACACCCTTCCTGGCGATCGCGCTCAGTGGGCTTTTCTATCTGAGTACAGGTGCCACCAATGACCAGCTTGAAAAACTACGTCTGCGTCGTACGTTAGAGCGCTACGTTGCCACGCCGATCGTCAAAGAAATTCTCAGCCAACCGGAGGATTTTCAGGCATTGCTGCAAGGGCGCAAGCTCAATGCCGCCGTACTCTTTTGCGACATTCGTGGCTTTACGACGCTGTCCTACAAGCTACCGCCTGAGACATTAGTGGCTCTGCTGAATACTTATCTCAATGCAATGGTCGAAGCCGTTGTCGCCGCCAGTGGCACGATCGACAAGTTTATTGGCGATGCCGTGATGGCAGAATTTGGCTCCCCCGTTTCCTATGGTGAAGAAACGGATGCCATGAATGCGATTCGCGCCGCGCTGGGAATGCGACAGGCGTTAGCAGCCTTGCGATCGCAGTGGCAGCAAGAGGGCACCACCTTGCTTTATCACGGCATTGGTATTAGTTACGGCGAGGTCATTGCTGGAAACATTGGCTCACTGCGCCGTTTGGAATACACCGTGATTGGCGATACGGTCAATGTTGCCAGCCGCGTTGAAGGGCTGACCAAACGTTTTGGGACGGATATTTTGATCACTGAGTCGCTCTACCAACGAGTACAAGAGCACGTTGAGGTCGTATTTGTGGGTGAACATTTGCTGCGTGGACGCGAAGAGAGTCCCAGTCGTCTCTACAGTTTGATTGGGTTAAAGGGCGAATCGCCCACGCTCTATCATCAGGTTCACGAAGAATTGCGACGCTATTTGGGCTACAAGGAAGCGACAGAAGCTTGACGCGATCATGTCTTGGGCGTGTAATCATCCGCCTTTCGTTAGCCCTGTGACTCTTGCAAAAGGTTTTGTACAAATTGATAAAGGTCTGCCTCCGCTTGCCCTTGCTGCTGTTGCTCCTTCAAGTCAATTAAGCCTTGTGCCAGTGCAGTTGCCTGCTTTTTGTAGGTGTTGTGTGCCACCAACAAATCGAGAAAGACCTCACGCTCGACCTGGCAGCGATCGGCTTCATCCGTAATGTGAGAGGCATACTCAACTGAATCAACGTTGTACCGCAGCAGAAAAATGAGTGCGCCTGTCAATTGCTGCAACTGCTGCTGAAGTTTGCGTGTATCTAGCTCCAGGCGATCGAATGCCACCTGACCTTCAAGGCGTAACTCGACGATCGGCGCGTCGGCAGCACGAATTTTACCTGACTGCACGGCTTGCTGCACGGTTGCGATCGCCATCTCCTCTAGTTCTTCCAGGCTTTCTTGCCCGCGGGCTGTTACCTTTAGCCGCACGATCGTCCGTTGCGTGTAGTCTCGTTTCAACTCAGCATGAATGCCGGATGCATCTAGTGATACCAGATACACACCACGATCGAACTGACTTTCTTCGACATTATTTGCTTCGACCGAACCAGGGTTAAAAATCCAGTTCTCCACCACGTAGTTTTTGTGGATGTGCCCCAGCGCGAGATACTCAACGCCAGCCTCTTTCAACGGCAGCAAATCGTTGTAGCGCAATGCACCGTGATAGCGCGCAATCTGCCCTTCTAGTCCGTGGTGAAACAGCATGACCGTATGAGCCGGGGCGGGAGGAAGATCTTTGATCGCGGTAGCAAGAGAAGCGATCGCCGTCGGAGCCGATGCGCCATACCAGCAAGACCCTAAGACCCGCACACCGCAAGCCAAATCAATGTAGCCGCCACGCCTCGTTTCCTCGTCCCACGGTTCATACAGTGCGGTGCCATTGGCAGTCGTTGGCTCTAGCAATACCAGCAAACCCCAATCGGATAAATAGCGGAGCCAGCTTGTTTTAGTGCCATAAGGCGTGTTGTCATGGTTGCCCTCGATCGCCAGCACCGGAATGCCTGCCTCCTTCAACTCTTGCAAGCAAAGCTGTGCCTGATTAAGAACGTTTGGCTGAATGTTGCGATGCTCAAACAGGTCGCCAGCCAGCACGACGAAATCCACCTGGGGCACGATCGCGTACTGATACAACGCATCCTGAAACGCTCGATAAAAATCTTGGGTGCGCTCTTTGCTGTCATATCGATCAAACCCTAGATGAATGTCCGAAACATGGAGAAAGCGCGGCATGGCGATCGATCGTTGGTTATCAGAGCTAGTCTAACTGATGGTTCCTAGAGCGGCGTTGAAATCTGCTATACGTTAGAGTTGTCGGGAAATAAACACGATGAATGAGATAAACTGGCTCACCTTCCTCAGGTAAATGATCCTTTGCTTCTTTACAGTCGCTCCCAGGCAATCTTCTATCAGGATTCCTAGGCACCTCCGTATTTGGGTTTTTAGTATCGATCCTCCGCTCATAAGCACTTGAGCAGAATTAATTACACATATCATTCGATTTGATATAGCCTGAAATAACTAGGGTAAGAGGCACCCAAAACAGCAGGAGAGTGAGAGAGCAATGCGCTTAGTCAGAGATTTAAGTCTGGAGACGCAAAAGATACTCAAGCGAATTTATCAAGACAGTCAACATCATCTTGTCAGGCAACGAGCCCAATGCATCTTATTGAGCTTTCAAGGCTGGAGCCTGTCGCAATTAAGGCAGTTGTACGGCATTAGTCGCAAAACCCTGTACACTTGGCTCACGCGCTGGGAAGATGAACGGCTAGTAGGGTTATATGACCGCGCTGGCAGAGGCAGAAAAGCCAAGTTAAATGACGCGCAGAAACAACAGGTACGAGCGTGGGTGCAAGCCGAGCCTAAAAATCTCAAAAAAGTTTTGAGTCAAGTTGAAGCAGCCTGGGGAATTCGTATCAGTAAAGACACGCTCAAGCGAGTGCTGAAACAGTTTGAGATGCGCTGGCTGAGAATGAAAAGAGGATTGGCTGGCAAGCCTGATAGTTGGGAGTTAGAGGTCAAGCTAGAACGATTAAAGCAACTGAAGGAACAGGAGAAGCAAGGAGAAATTAGCCTGAGATATTTAGATGAAGCAGGCTTTTCGCTCGTGCCTTCAGTTCCCTATGGTTGGCAAGACAAGGGCAGCAGAATCACGCTTAAAAGTCAGAGCAGTCAGCGATTAAACGTTTTGGGTCTCCTCAATACTCAGAATGAATTGGTTGCCGAGGTTTATCTAGGAACGACTCGCAGTGAGCGAGTGATTCGCTTCCTGGATCAATTCAGTCAAACTCTAGAGCAGACAACCGTAGTTGTCCTGGACCAAGCCTCGATTCATACCAGTGAGGCGATGATTGAGAAATTAGAAGAGTGGCGAAAAAACAAACTGGAACTCTTTTGGCTACCGACTTACTCGCCCCAATTCAACTTGATTGAAACTCTGTGGCGCTTCATGAAATACGAATGGATAGAAGTGGCTGCGTATCAAGATTGGAAAAGTTTAATCGCGTATGTCAAAAAAGTGCTAGGCAAGGTAGGAACTGAATATGTAATCAATTTTGCATAAGTGCTTATCCAGGCTTTGTCCAGAGAGATAGGCCCCATGTCCAAAAACTCAAAAGTGTTTTGATACTGTTTGGCTCATCCAAATCAGACTACCAAACTTCCCTGAATTCTAGATTCGTTTGTTTATTACTTGTGTCTATAACTTCTATGATTGCTGTTGGAGTTCTCTCACCGCGCCAGGTCTGATGCTGGGCACGATAAGGTGCATCTTTGCTGACGTTAATATTAGCTTGAGCGCTAGTTATATTGGCATCTGTCTGTAAAGCAGAGGTGATGTTTCTAACAACTTCCTCAAGATGCTCAAATTGACACTGTTCACTAATACCATGTACTACTAAGAGGATGTTTTAAAAGTCCAGAGGCTTGTAACCTTGGCGACTGAATACTCCTACTCCTTCGGAGAAGGCTTCGCCAACGGAGACGCTACGCGTTTCTTGGATGCCAACGGCTTTACGCGGCTATACGGACAAAACCTGCCTATAGCCTGACGGCATTCAAGAAACGCAGGTTCTAAAACCCTTGACTTTCCGTAGTCCGCGACGGCGGACTTTGTCTACGTAGTCGCGGTTTTAACCGCCAGACACTTCTCAAACACCCTCTAAGATACCAACACGTTACAGCTTATTTTCTTAGGACATACAGCGATTCTCAGATGGGTAAACCACAGGTGGGCGTGGATGGGTCGATGAGTGGATGGGCAGGGTTGTGGCTCATGCAAGTGAAAACAGCTGTAAGATGGATACCTAAAGAATTAAAAGGGCAGAGCAACCAAACTTTGTCCTAGCCAATAAAGTCTTTAACAATGGCTGCTTTGGAAAGGACAGGTTCAAGGCGTTGAAAAAGGCAATGTGCGCGCACAAAGAGCATTCGTGTCTCAAAGCTTCGGACTTGTTGCCTAACTGGATTTAGCTAGAACCAATCCTTTGTTCTTCAATAGTTCTTGCAACAGAACCGTTCCACAGGTTTAGTTTGTATAGTTCTAGGTCTCAGTCTATAGATTAACCGAGAAGTATTGAGTTATGAGCGACGAAATAGTAGGGGAATGTTTGTGAGGCTTCTGGAGAATTGACCAAACCAAGACCGTTGCTGCCGCTGTCCATTACGGTTGCGTCGTTCCACTGGCGCAACTCGTTCAACTAAACCATCTATCATTGCCTGTTGCTGGGTAGTTTGTTGCGTCAAAGTGACGATCGTTTGTTCATGATTTTTGATGTTCTGGGTCAGAATCGCGATGATTTCCATCATCCGAACTGCTTGCCCGTCAGTAGACGCAACTAATGACGGTACGTCTTCAGCAAGAAAACCTGCTTGAGGCTGTTGACTGGGATCTGCTCTGTGCGTGAACTTAACAGGATGTAGGGCTTTCAGGAGGTCAGCCGCTTCCTGACTGGCAAAATCAACGATATTTTCCTTCTGGACGCGGGACGCAGCAACTTGGGGACTATCACTATGGACGACTGTGCCTTCAAATTTCGCATTTCCAATCAGCTGTAACTTTGCTTCTGGCGTGGTGGTACCAATGCCAACATTGCCGCTATCACGCAGGATTGTGACCTGACTTGTCCCTCCTGTTTGCAGCAGTAAATCTCCTGCACTATTGAAGATGCCCGGTTGTACTGTAATTCCCTGGTCAAAGTTGTAGCGCTTGCCATTGGTTCGTAATTGGACAGCATCTGCTTGAATTCCTAAATCAAGCTGTCGATCGCCGACAGTTAACCGAACTGCTTCCACCTCATCCGCTGCCGTAACGATATGAAGTTTAGCGGTTGGAGTATCACTACCAATGCCAACATTGCCATTGCTCTGGAGAATTTTCAGCTGTGGTTTATTTGCAATATTTAGCTGCAAATCACTTGAACTGTTGACAATACCAGAAGCTACAGTAAGGGACTGACCAACCGTAAGAGATTGATCAAAGTGATACCCCTGAACATTCGTTTGGCAATGCAACCAATTATTCTCAGTAGTGAGATTCAGATAACGATCGCCCATCTCTAACCGCAGGGCAGGTTGTTGGTTCACAGGGGCAACGACATGCAGTTTTGCCGCAGGTTGTTCTGTGCCAATGCCAACGTTTCCATTATTGAGGACAGTGAGTTGGGGAGTGCCTGAGATGCGGAAAGTAAAACGATCTGGGCTTTCTAAACTGCCAGATGTGATGAAAAGAGGTTTATCAAATTGGTAGCCAGTACCACTGGTCTGAAAGCCAACAAAATGATCGGGTTGCAGTTCCAGATCCACATAGTGATCGCTCTGGCTGAGTCGTAAGGTCGATGCTTGTTCTGGGGTTGCAGCAATATGCAATTTGGTTAATGGATGATCAGTACCAATGCCAATCCTGCCACTATCTTGAAGAATTGTTAGCCGATTCGTAGCCCCAGTGCGTAGAAACAAATGTTGGGCGTTGATACTACCAATTGCGCCTGTTGCAACTCTGATGTCTTCATCAAACTGATAGCCCTTACAATTTGTTTGAAACTGCACCAGGGAATCATCTGAAGTGCCCACGTCTACAAAACGATCACCCGCGCTAAGCCGTAAGATCTGTGCCTGCTCGGTAGGCGCGGCAACATGAAGCTTGGCTTTGGGTGCAGAAAGCCCGACCCCTACATTGCCCGTTATGCTAGCGATCGTGAGTTGATCTTTGCCCTCAATTTGCAACGATAACTGATGCGGGCTGTTGATTTGACCAGATTTTACAGTCAGTGTTTCACTGGTGAACTGATTGGCATTCAAAGCTTTCGCTACAGTCAACGATCCGGTGATAGTTCCTCCTTGCAAGGGAAGACAGTCTGCTAAGGCTGCAAAGCCCTGGCGATCGTCCTGGAGCAGGGTAAAGCCCTGGTCACCATAGTGCAGAACGGCTAAACGGCAGTAGGCATGGAGAGTTCCTTGAATTTCCTGAGGCAGAGGGTTGCCAGAGTCATCCCGTGTCCATTCAATATTGTTAGTAACCGTACGGGCAGGAATTAACCAATAGTCTCCGGTTTTGTACTGTGACTCAGCCTCAAACCAAACTTCGATGCCCTCATTTCCTAGAGGAATCCACTGTCCGGCAGTGGTTGGGATTTCTGCCGCTGGAGTGGTGTGATCCCAGCGGCGGACTTTGGGTTTGAAGGCGATCGGAAACTGCTTCAGGTTTACCCCATCTCGATCTCTAGCTTTCTGAAACACTAACTTTGTTCCAGCCGTTGCCGCTGTCAGGCGTACCAGTGTACCGGGAATTTCTTGCAGTTCCCGTGCTTCATCGGTAATCTCAACCCATTGATTTGGGGCAAATAACTGAGATGTTTCCCGACCGACAGGGGGCGCAATCGTCATCACATTGGCGATCGTATCGTCTAGTTCCTTGATGGTGCTGGCGATCGCACCATTGTCCCTCGACCACTTAAAGGTGGCAGTTCCCACTTCACCCGCACTGTGAATTTCCACGCGATAGAGTTGGTTCTCCAAACGGCGCACACTATTGGCACTGCTCTGGCTCAGACCAGGAATAACTCTCACTCTCAGAGCGGCTTTGCGGCTTTGCAGGGTTATCAGCCTTTGTTGCCGTTGCGCCTCAGAAGTCTGTTCCTCTGGCAGTTTCAGTTCCAGGAGTTTGATCTGCCAGACAGTTTTCGTGCGGGTGGCGGTATCGGGCAAATTCAAGGCAACTTCGCGTAACTGTGGCTCTTCCATCGCAGTCAGATGGCGCTGCCACACATCGAGGTAAGCGAGGTAGGTTTTGCCCAGAGTAGGAGTAATCCAGGGTTGGGAATCGCTCGTTAGAAAGTCCGGTTGGGGACAATCTGGTTGAGTTTTCCAGGTCAGGATACGGCGCAACTGCCCTTGAGGGGGCAGATCCTTCGCAGGTTTGTTGAAGCTAACGGTATAGCCTGGTTGACGTTGAGTCGGATCAACCTTGTCAATTCTGACCCTAACGGGAGTGACTTCAACCTCACTGTCGGCTGAAGTAGCAAAAAGCTCAATCCATTGCCCCGGTGCGAGGTTTTGTCCATCTACTAACAGCGTTGGAACTTCGACTTCTATCGCATCGGCAGACTGGGTTTGTTTCTGCGTAAAGCTGAGGCGGCTTCCAGGCTCCAATTCACAGAGTATGCCATCAACGTAGATGCGACCAGGGTTAATCGTCAAATCGTGGCGATCGTCTGTGATGTCAATCTGAAAGCTGAGGGCTGTACTGGGGTCAGCAAGGGGGACACCAAAGTGTCCAATCATATCCCGTGCCTGCATTTGCAACAGATGGCGTTGAATATCGATCTGCTCATTCCAATCAGCATCCAGTTGCAGTCGCCCCTGTTGCATGCGAACGCTGCTGTAATGGTTTTGGAATCGAAATGTAGACCGGGTAAAGTCGCCTTTCATGGCTGGTGTCCTAGGTGATGTAAATGATATTTACGGCTAAACCGAAGCGCGCATATTCTTCCAGACCAGCTTGCAGATTTGCGATCCGCTGCGGTTGCTTTAAATCGTTGAAACCGCCGATTTCAGACCTATCTTCAGCGCCCAAGCGAAGTTCATCCGCGCAGTTAAGGCTGAGCTGAGCATAGCCCGGATTGCCATACTCAGTGGAGGTAAAACTAGGTTGCAGTTGGTTTAGCAGACTCAGTTTTGCCTCTGCCTGGTTAAAGCCCTGATTGATGGGTGTCCAGTGCTGCCCCCGATCGGTCGATCGCCACAGGGTTCCCCCCCCCGTGCCCACCAGCACCCAACCATTGGGTGCTATCGCCAGAGCCGTAATCCGGCGATGGGGCAGATTAGTCAGGGCTTGCCAGGTTTGCCCCTGATCTTGAGAGCGGAGTAAACCACCGTGCAGCGTGCTGGCAAAGACCAGATCTTGATCGGGGTGGACAGCGATCGCAGTAATGTTGCGCTGGTGCAAGGGTAGGTTAACAAAAGTCCAGGTATCGCCATGATTAGTGGAGTAATAAAGGCCGCTGTCTTTGGTAAATAGCCCAGTGGTTCCGGCAAACAATCTGCCATTGGATGCGATCGCTAGAGCCGTGATTGTCTGATTGGTCAGGTTCAAGTTGATCGGTCTGAGCCAAGTGTTGCCGCGATCGGGAGAGTAGTAAACGCCAGTTCCGGCTGTGCCTGCGAATAACCAGCCCGTTTGCGGATCGAGGGCAAGGGCATTAATCGTCCAAATCGCATTCTCCAGCCCAGTTTGGGAGGCTGTCCAATCTGAGGAGCGAAAAATCCGTCCTCCTAAAGTGGCGACAAACAATTCCCCGTTCTGCATCAGAATTTGATTAATGGTGGTGGTATTAGGACTGCTTAAATCGGGATGAACATCACTTCGCACCTGCATGAACAGTTGCCAGGTCAAGCGCTGATTCTGAGTGTATTGGTCATACTTGCAGGAAAAGATTAAGCCCTCGGTTGTACCTGCATACAGCCGCTGCTGGTTAGTATCAATGCCCAGAGTTTGCACCTGAAGATTGGTTAATCCGTCATTCATTTCTTCCCAGGTTGTGCCTCGATCGCGGGAACACCAAACGCCTGCTGTCGCTGTCGCTGCAAATAACAGCAGTTGATTTTGGGCATCCACTCCCGTGCTAAGGGCAGTAACACTGGCTGGCTGGCTGGCTAACTGTTGTTCTAATTGGCGATCGGGCTGGCAATGGTAACGCTGAGGGGTTTGAGATTCGTCCGGCACATAGCAATACCGCAGGCAACCAATTTGCTTGCGCCAGACCGTAACCAACTCATTGAATAGCGAGTTTGTTGCCGTAAGACTCAGTACTAAAGTCCCGCCGAAAACAGTCGTATTCGCTAACATTACAGGGCTATGGGGAGCCAAAATTGCTAACCGTTGATCGGTCTGTAGCCCTGCATCGATCATGCTCTCGCTGATAGTCAACTGCTCAATGGCGGCATCAATTCGCAAAGCACCACAGATACTGCGGTTAATCGAGATCGTTAATTGCTCGTTATTCACGGTTGCATCCATGCGATCGAACGATCCCAAAAGGGGCGATCGGGGGGCACAACACAATTGCCATAGCTCTGTGATGAGATAGTGCATCCGCTGGACACCCATCTGAACCAACTGGGTTAGTATCTGGCTTGGAGCCAGCTTGGGATTGAGATTAAGGGCAATCAGTTGGGCAATGAGGTTGACGTAGTACATTGCCAGAGCGATGATCGACCATTCATCTGGGTCGATCGCCAGCGTGTGGGAGGTCGATGTCTGCACTAGCAATCCCCCCTGTTGGGGCACCAGAGTACAATGGCTAAGACAAAGGTGAGCCAGTTCTCCGGGTAGGACTGTGAGTTGCCCTTCTATGAGCAATCCCTCTAGCCGTAATTCACCCGGTTTGTGCTGTGGTTGGTCACTGCCCTGAACCGTAAGATTGCCCCAAATATGCGGACGGTAGCCATTCGCCGCGACGATATACAGTTGTTTCTCCGCTGGGATGCGAATCTGCAAATTGGCTTTACCGTAAGTGGCATTGTCTTGCAGTACGATCTTGCCAACACTGGTTTCTTCCGCCACTGCGCCTAACTGCCAGCCTTGCCGTGAGTGATGGGAAAGAAAGAGTAGCACGGTTTGACCCTGGTAATGGCTGAGGTCAAAGGTCTGATCCTGACTGATCGAGAGCAGACGACCCTGAGCATCCACTGCTTTTCCGGCTGCGATCGCCACTTGAGGCTTACTATCACCCGCGATCGGGGTAACTTGCAACGCTGCCAGAATACCGGGAACTAGAGCAGGACGGGTATCACGGGGCAGATCGCGAAGCCGCCCCTGATCGTCAAGGGTCAAGGTTGCCAGGGGAATCGCTGGAGACTGCGGCCTGTTGGTTGCTAGCGTAAGTCGCCAGGGGGCATTGGGCAAGGTGGGTTCGTAAAGCAGAAAGAGCCCGATCGAGGCATTCGCATAGCCCCGCAAGCGCAGGCGTTGGTTGGTCGTGACGGAAATCGTTTCACCCTGACGGCCGATCGCCACTCCCGGTGTCACGAGCACACGCTGCTGTCCGGGATAGGCGATGACCTTTAACCCCCAGACAACGCCAGGGATAAAGTCAGGACGAATTGGCGTAGCTGGCAATGACCCATTCATCACCGCAGGGGAAGTGCTGGCTATCTCGACCCGTTCAGAACGCTTTTGAGAGAGAGGCAGGCGCACCAGGGGCAAAAATCGATCGGGTGGCAATTGGTTTGTCCCGGCTTCAGTGTCAGGCACCAGCTCAAGCTGCCATTGTTGTCCACGCCGCTCCTGAGTTTCCGGTTTGCCCACCTCCAACCGACGAGACAACAGCAACAACAGGGGGGTCTGCCGCTGGGTTGGAAATTTAATCCGATCGTTTATGCCAACCTGAATCAGTTGTCCCTGTTGATTAACCGCTAACCCAGGGGCAATGACTAACCCATTGAGTTGTTCGTTCAGTTTAAGGGTGAGTCCTTTGATGATGCCAGGTTGAAATTGCATCCGCTGGCTAGTGGAGTGGCTGATGATTTTGCCATTGGCATCAACGGAAACTAAACTGAGGAAAATGTAGGTGCGATCGGAATGCACAGCCGCCTGAGTCGCAGGCACAACGACGATCGGAACGGTCTCTGATTGCGTTGGCTGATCCACATCCCCCTCAGTGACGGGCACGGCATAGGTCGCTAGAATCCGCACAGTTTGATTGCAGTAGCGTTCCAGGGGTAGGGAGTAGCGATCGCGGAGGCTGACCAATCGTCCCTGCACATCGATCACCTGCCCCGCATTCACAATCACTGCCCTGGTTCCAGCAACCGCAAGCACTTCTAATCCGGTAATGATGCCTGGCTTAAACTCCGGTCGAACACTGGTATCCAAATCAATCCAGGGCAAAGTAGGCACTGTTAGCTTTGCCAGGGGAAGATAGAGTTGCTCTCGACATGCCTGCCAGGTTGCGGTTGTTTGGTGCCACTGCTCGATTGCGGCTACTAGAGGGTTTTCTGTAAAGGGTGCTTCCTGCCGCACCTGCCACACAACTGGTTGAGCAACAGTTGGTACTGGGGGACGGCTATAGGGTCCACCTCCCATATCGTCACTAAAGCCATAGGCAAAACTGACCTCCACCCTGCGAGGTAGCGGACGATGCAAAATTGCTAACCGCCCTAGTTCTGGATCGACGGCAACTTCATAGCGCACCGTTGGCAACTCTGACTCATCGATCGGTTGGGGCAACTGCCAATGCGGTGACTCCCACCCATCTAGATTAGTGATTAACAGTTGTTCGGGCAGTAGGGCATCCGTTTGCCCATCCAGAATGATTTGTAAGACTGGATTGCGACCGAAGTAGCCCTGCGGCTCGACGACAATGCCCCTGGCACGTTGCTGTCGTTGCCACTGAATTTCTTGAGCCAGGGTGGCACCGCTCAAGCGGTCTGGCACATGAATGGCAGCGGTGGGTGCGGTAACGAGAGCTTTAGTTTGCGGTTGATTGAACAGCGGCAGGCGATCGTCGCCTAGAGGACTGAAGCTATAGCAATGACCGCGCCATTTTCCTGATCCCAGATCGATCGATCGAGCCGTCACTCGCGTTAAGGGATAGCTTTGCAACCGCCACAGAAATAAGCCGATGTCAGTCGGATGATAGCTGCCCTGGTTTTGCCCCGATCGCACGTCAACAGTAAAGGAGGAACCCGTTTCAAACGGACTACCCAAGGTTGCCAATTGGGACGATCGACGCAGATCCACTGTAGCTGGAGACATTTCAGCCTCAGTGATTAATCCAGGAGTGCGAGCGAGTAGCGGCAAATACTCCACTGCTCGTCCATGCCAGCCGCTAATATTCAGGGCAAGCTGTTCCAGAACAGTTGCTGTGCCTTTATGTCGTCGATAGGCCAGGGTGTTGGCGACAAAGGCTCGTCGCTCCTGCCCCCGACGTGGACTGCGACTATACAAGCGTTGTGCGTCAAGCAGGTCACCAATGTAGGGCACGACCCAATCTTCACAGGTTTCGATGAACCAGTTATCGTAGAGGCGATCGGTGTCAGCTTCTAAGAGAGCAAGTTCCTGCTCCAGTAGTGCCAGCAACGCTCGCAGCGGTTCACCCTGGAGTGCATCGTAGCTCTGATAAATGCCAGGGAGGAGGTTGTAAAGGCGTTCGGGAATGGGCATGGGAGGGAACTGGGGCTTCTGACTTTTGACTTTTAACGTTTGGCTTCCTACCCTCTCTAGGGGTTGCTAACTTGCCCAGGATTAGATAGCCCAGAATTAGATAAACGAGCAGTGAGGCTGGCGTGGTGCAGGGTCAGGAGTTGGGCAGGAGAGAATTGTTGAGTCTCTGGGTGCCATTGGGCAAGCTTGGCTGTGAGGCACTGCTCCAGAATTTTGGGGGTAGTAACGCGGTACAGGAAGTCTAGATCGACAGCAATGACGCCGTCGATCGTCTGGATGAGGGCGATCACTTCGGCAGCCGTAACGGGTTGTCCAAATTCACGGTTGGCAAAGGCGAAAGTTTGCTGGAGTTTCTCTTGAACCGTCGCTTCGACTTGCTCTGGGAGGTAGCGGGCATCAATGAGAAGGGTGGCAGCCAGGTCAAACCCAATCTGCTGGTAAGAAATAACCACAGGCGGTGATTGGTAGGGATCTCTCACTTGCTCAATCGCCTGTACCAGGTTTTGATAGAGGGCACTATCGGGGGAAATTTCAGCCCCATCACTCCCCGCGATTGTGACATGGATGACTGCACTGTGGGTTGCCCAGAGAGAAACCGTTTGAGCTTTGCCAATGCCGGGAAAGGTGCGGGTGAAATCTTCAACATCGCGTAGAGAGATGACGCGCTCTAAAGTACGAACCGTAAGGGGGGCACGATCGCGAATTTCATCACGGCTTTCTGGGTTGGCGGCTCCGGTAGCGGGGAGAAGATTGGTGACAGTTTGAATACCGAGGGGACGGGTTTTTAGGAGGCTAAGTTTGTCAGGAGCCAGGTTGCCTGTAATGCCAATTCCACTGCGGTAGGTCGCAACCACATTGTCTAGCCCACTGGGCAACCGTGCTCCATTGATACCATCACCAAACGTGATACTGGTGCTGCCATCATCTTCAATCTGCACCAGATAGACTTGATCAGTCGGTTGGAGGTTGTACAGGGCAGATACGGGCTGCCAAAGCAGGTCATTCACCCGCACTTCTAAGCTACTGGCAATGCCTGTCACCGTTGCCGCACTGGTGTAAGTGAGGGGCGGTTTTTTCAGGAAGAATCGTTGATTGGGCTGAGTGCCATCTCCACTGCCTAACACTTCCGGTCGCTCGGCGATCGTTTCGCCCTGGGTAGCCGCCACGACATTGGCATGAATCTGCACGGTTGTAGGGTCGTAGCACGCTCGTAAAGGCGATTGAACCACTAAAAGTGGCGTTTGCTGATCGGTTGGAGGAGTAAGGATGGTAGCCAATTCGCTGCTCACGCGATCGCTTTTCAGTGCCGGTTTGAGGGTAACGGCTGCGGCGGTGGTGGTAGTAAGCAAGCCCACAAAACCGTTGACATCTTGCAGGTGCCATCGAAGTGCGGTCACGGGCGATCGCAGCACTTCAGGTGGAGTCAGCACCTGGAGCTGATCGCCGGGGGCAAGGGGAACGTGTTCCAGTCCATCGGGGCTGAGGAGAATGCCAACGCCACCAACCAGACAGGGAGATTGGGGTTGAAGCGGTGGGGCAATGGCTCGGATGGTGGTGTTCGCCAACCCAGACTGGTCGGCAAGCCAATGTTCGCCCTGATCGAGGGAATAGAACAGCCCCCCGTGCTCTGTTCCAGCCACCAGTGTTTGCACCGTGTAGTTGATTGCATTCTGCCCTCCTAGGCTTAGAGGCAGCGCGTCAAAAGCTTTGTCAATAAAAAATGTGATGGTTGTCGCGTCTTCAGCCAGAATGGCAGTGACTTTGCGAGTTTGACGGGCAATTGTGATCTGGGCACCCACTTGCAGATTCAGCTTTGGTGTGGCAGTCAGGGTTGTATTCTGCCCGCGAAAGTTGGCAGTGCCCCAATTTTCGTAGACGACTAAGCAGGTAATCGTCAGGTCTACTAAGCCCTGATTAACGGCTTGCCAGCGACCGCCATTACTGGAGGAACGAAACACGCCACCCCCAGCCGTTCCAGCAAAGAGCAGGGATGTAGTAAAGGGCTGATTGACGATCGCCCACTCAACGGCAGACGCAACGATACAGGTTTCCTTGGACTCAATGGCGATCACTACCCGACTTTGACCGCCCACAGCAATGACATCACCAATCTTGAGTTCCTGCAGAAAGTTGGTTCCTTTACCGTGAACCGTTGTGCCGTCGCTGGAAATCGTACCCGTACCGGAGCCATGAGCGGTTGCCAGTGCCGTAACACTCAGATTGGTTAACCCGGTGCTGAGAACGAAGGGTGTTCCGTCGGGTAAACCCGGAGCATCGAAGGGGGCATTGATCGTCAGTTGATGGTTCAAACGCTCTGAACCTAAGGCAAGAACTGTACGGGTTTGACCTAAAGCAATGAGCAGATCACCGGGCTTGAGTTCTTCACTAAAGACCGTCCCTGTTCCTAAAACTGTTGTTTCGGTACTGACAATTGCGCCCGTTGCCGTCTTGCCAGAATAGCCGACTTGCTTCCAGGTAGCCCCCAAATCCTGGGAACGAAAAACTCCGTGACGCAGGGTTCCGGCAAACAGATAACTCTGAGTATTCACCGCGAGGCATTGTACCTGGAGATCCAGGAGATCACGGTTAATGGCTGTCCAGGTGTCGCCGTCGTCGTCAGAACGAAACAACCCGTCTCTGCTGGCAAGAAACAAGAAGCGGCTGGAGGAGGCTAAGGCATAGATTTGAGAAGGGGGCAGCTTTTTGTCCAGGCTGTGCCAGGTGTTGCCCTGGTCTGACGATCGCACCAATCCTTGATGGGTGCCTGCGAATAGGCGATCGGCTGGACTGGCATGAAGAACAGAGATCCGGCGATCGACTAAAATGCTGCCCGGTTGGTTAGCATCCCCGATTTGTTGCCAACGCTGTCTGGCACCCTGCCGCCGGAACAAGCCTCTGGTTGTGCCTGCCAAGGTCTCTCCACTGGATCTGGTTAGCAAAGACAGAACGGCTAAGTTAGTTAAACCCTGGTTATCAGGTTGCCAGATGTCCTGAGCGGGGTTCTGACAAAACACCCCTCCCACCTGGATGATTTCTACCCTCGGATGCTGACCACTGACAATGATGTTCTGTCCGGGCTGTAACCCCTGGACAAACTGTTCCAGATACATGCGATCGACACCGACCGGATCTTGAAAACACTCGGATTGACTCAGGGCACTAGGCATTGCCAGATGAGGATTAACGCTTGCGGTGTCAATCTGCTGTTGCTGATTTTCCAGGGTGAGGGAAATGTCCGCCAGGGTCAGGGGTTCGCTCTGTGTCAGCACGATCGTGGTTTGGGGTGGGTAGAGCGCCGGATCGAAGGCAGTCGGGAAGGTAAGGCGAGTGACCTGATTTGAGAGAGTGAATCCCGTTGCTAAAGCTGTGGTTACGGTCTGCACCTGCAACGGTTGCACCTGTCCCTGATTCAACAGCACCAGCCAACTAGGGGGCAAAATTTGAGGATAAATCGCATTGAGATTCAGGTGGTAGGTCGGTAGGGCTGGGGCAGCTTCGGAAGACGCGGGGACTGTCTTTGCTATCGGTTGCCCTGACCGAGACCAATCGGCATTGGCAAACCCGCCAAATCGGGTACTGACAAATAAATCAGCCTGAACCACGGTAAGGGCAGTGACCGCTGTAGCGATCGCGGCTTGGCTGAGATCCTGCCAACGTTCCCCCCCATCTTGGGAGACAAAGACGTTGCCGCTGCCCGTCCCGGCATAAAGGGTTGTGCCGTTCACAGCGAGGGCAGTGATATCAAGTTGAGACGGGCTCCATTTTCTCTCCCAAGTGTTGCCAACATCGGACGATCGATACACTCCGTCGCTACCCGTGCCAGCAAATAGATAAATCTGTTCCTCTGCCTGTCCTGGCTTTAATCTCAAGCTGGCAAGACAGGTGATGGATGGGGTAAAGCTTGAGCTAAGTAGTTCCCACTGTCCGCCATAGTGCCTGATACTGAAGCTGTAAACTCCCTGGTCGGTCGCGGCATAGAGGAAGGGAGACAGCAGCAGCAATGCCCGGATTGATCGAGCAGCCAAACCGTGGCTGTACCAGTCCTGTCCTTGATTGGCTGAGCGATAGACACCATCATCGGTTCCCGCGAACAGAAAGGTTCGCATTGGCGTGGTAAATTGAGCAGCCGAAACCGCAGACTCAAAGGGGTCAGTAATTTTTAGCTCGGTATCGGAATTGATTTCGCAAATCTGGCGCGTTTGCTCGTTGATCGTGATTGATTCACCCACGCTTAATTCTGCCCAGAACTGGGTTTGATCGCCACGAATCATGTTGGTTTCGCCACTGCTGATAGTGCCGCTACCCAGCGGAGACGCAACGGCGTCCATCAACAAACATCGCACCACCGTGTTGGGTAGAGCTGTATTCACTGATTCCAAACGATTGGCTTCTGTTGTCTGCACTCGCACGCTGCCCGTGCCGATCGCCGCCCAGGTTTCGCCCTCATCTCTAGAGCGAAACACACCGCCCCCCGGCGTACCCGCAAAAATGTGTCCCTGCTCGGTGCAGTAAAGGGTTTCGATGGCTAGAGTCGAGAGACCGATCGTTACTTGTTGCCAGGAAACCCCATGATTCAAGGAACGAAAAATCCCGCTCCCTAAAGTGCCGACCAACAGGCAAGTCTCTGAGCCTGCTAGACAACGAAGATCAATGGCAGGCAATCCGTAACTCACCGATCGCCATTCTCCCCCAGAAAAGCGCAAACACCCACCCCAAATGGGACTGTACTGCTGCTTTACATCCGCAGGCAAGGTTTCCCAACGCGGTGCCAGATTCCCAAATAGGAACGCCTGCTGCCGAAAAGCAAATAGGCGGGGACGACGTGGGATAAGGCTCCAGGTGGGTTGGAGTTCCCAGGCAATGCGGGTTTGTCCAGTTGCTGACAGGAGATCAACTGCTGTTAAGGTCAGCAAATGCCAATTGTTTCCCAGTGTTTCTCCTGGAAAGGGTTCGTCAATCAACAGCACTCGATCGCCCACCTGTAATCGCAGATTAAGGCCCTGCAAAGACAGACATTGCGTCTGCGGAGTCAACGTTTGCGGACGCATCAGGCGCGGCTTCAGAACATTCCAGTCAGCTCGTGCGAGCAATGGTTCGCTGGTTTCAAAAATCTGCGATTGTTCATTTTCCCCTGGGATGCTGGCAATCTGCGTTCCAGCGGGAACGGTGACTTGGGCAGGGGCAGTGGGTGTAGACTCAACGTTGAACGTCAGGTAGGTGCTGGCAGCAACCCCCGGTTGCAATTCACAGCCGATTGTCCGCGCTAACTCTAACAGCGATCGCCGCTCTGTTGCCGTGCGCCAGTATCCTTCATTGGCAATCCGTTCTTGATAGAAGGTCAGGATATCGATTACCATCGCCCAGGCATCAATTAGGGCGATGGCCGTATCATCCTCATCACGAGTGCGGAGAGCTGCTAGAGTGGCACTGCCTGGTAGAACGACTTGATACAGCGACTCTAAGGCTCGCTGCTTGGCGCTACTATAGTCACTGATCCGGTAGGCGAGGGCCGTCAAACCGGGTGAGTTAGGGCGCTGCTGCGGCAGGTCAGAATTACGCATATTCCAGCCCTCCTTGCAGTTCAAAGGTGATTCTGCCATCTTCTGGGGCACTGGAGTCGTTTCGCAGTACGGGAATTTCCAGACGATTGCAGGTAAGTTGGCCCGTCGCTAATTCATCCCTAGGCGGTTGCCATAGCCGTTGGCAGCGAGTGATTTCCACTGATTGCACTCCCGCAACCTGCATAGCCGTTTGAACAATCTCACTCAGGTAGATGGCTTGCCCAAAGCTATGGCGATCGGGATGGAAAAAGCCCAGTTGCCCATTTGGTTGCACCTGATCACTGAAGGCCTGTTGCAGTTGTGATTGCAGATCCCGTCGAAAATAACCAGATTTCACCTGTACCGTTAAAGCCAGATCCAGGGGCACAAAGCGGGGGTTGTCAACCTCCAGGCTATGGGCAGCCAGACGGAACGGTTCCAGGTAAGCCAGCAGATCCCGTCGAAAATCGGGATCAAGCATCCCGCCACCCGCGCGATCGACAGTGATAAAAATTGTGTCCCAGCTACCTGTCCAGCGCCGTGTGGCTATCGCCTGTCGAACACCGGAAAAGCTTTGTGCCAGTTGAGCATAATCGGCTTCTGTCACGGCACATAGCCGTTGCCGAAAGGCATGGGGAGCCTGAAATTTTATCTGTTCCAGCGGTTCCGGCTCCACGCCACCTGTAGCAGGGAGAGGGTTACGAATCGACAGAACGCCAGGGATGTCAGGATAAATGTGAGTAATGGCCTCGGCTCCAACGTTACCCACGGTGCCATTGCCTATCCGGTAGGTAGCCTGAAACCGGGTTCCTGATTCGGGTTGTCTGCCAAGGTGATCATCGCCAAAGCGCAAATAGGCATAACCCTCTTCCTCCATTTCCACCACAAAATCCCTAGCGAAGCGATCGCTAACCAGCAAATCCACACAGGGTTGCCAGCGATGAGTCGGTTGGTCAATTTCTTGCAGCCAGACACTGGGTTGCAGATCCCGTAGAGGCATTTGATGCAGAAGTTCGGTGGCACTGATGGGTTGCTTCTCTTGCTCAATCTTGCTCGGGCGGAGCGGTCCCTGTTGCGTCAGTGCGCCCCGTTGTAGGCGAGGACGATAGGGTGAATTTGCAGGCACAGGCGGTAGGCGTTCGGGTGGAAGGGTGCGTCCGTGATCCACCAGTACAACATTGCCGCGAACCACACTGATAGCGGCGATCGTCTTCCCGTCAACTGCTTGAGTCACCCAAAACTCCACTGGCAGTGCATCAGCAGTGGACCACTCTACTTCAACCAACGATTGAGGCTGGGTCACCCGATCGCCGCGTTCGTTGCTGCCCTCCTGTCGCAACCCATCTTCCTGAGGCATCACCCGAATCAGACGAACTGCATGGCGACGACTCGGATCGGCATCCTCCAAGCGACCTGTTCTTCTGCCTTTCTGTTGTTCAATGATCAAAACAGTTCCTGGTTGAAGTTGTTGCCGCAGTTGTCCCCCTGTATCCTTCAGTGTTGCCTGGGTTGCTCCTTTCGGTAAGCTGTACTCCACCGAACCCCAGGCGTAAAGCTCAATCTGATTTTGAGCGGCATAGAGCGTCACATCCTGCATCGTTTCAAAGATTGTTACCGATGCGGTTAAGGCTGCTTCAAACTGCTCCTTTGTCAGACCAGGCTTGGTGGTGAGGTGAGTCAGCAGGCAAGTACCCGGACGGTTTTCGCCCATTGCTGCCCCTGGAAGGGTTGTCCCATCTAGCTCTGGGCTGATCTGAAATGTCACCCACGCGCGGGCGTTGCGTCCATTGTGGACAAAGTAATCGAGTAGGCGGGCATGACGACGCACCGATACCCGTTTGCGTGCGGTACTCAAATAGGCTTCGGTGGCAACGGCATCCTGGTAATAGCTGAGCCGATCGGCAGCGTAAGCAAGCAATTCCACCAGCATTACGCCCATATCTGCTGGGTTCCGTTCCTGCCACTGCGGCATGGTTATGGTTAACCGATTCAGCATTAATTGGCGAAAACTAGCGTAATCTTTGCTGAGGTAATCAATGGGTGGAATGGGGGCTGATTTGTCTGGCAGCGCCTTTCGATCGATCTGGCAGTCTAAAGCCGTAAATTCTTCAACATGAAACACAAACTCCACACTGGCAAGCTGAGAATCAAACCCAGATGGCGGCTTGAGGTTGCTCGCAGACTGAACTAATTGAAGGGTGTAAACAGACAAATCTCCCGGCAAATTCACTCGCACCGTTAGCAAGTTGTCCAAGGCGGTGGCAAATTCGGCGTGAATTGATCGCAACCGAGTGCCACCTGTGATCAGAACATTCGCTGCTGTCAGGGCAGGAGCGTTATGAGGCACAGCCTGAGGGGTTCCGGGTAAGGGATGAATGAAATAAATTTGCAACGTTCGACGATCCGCAGCCACTTCCAGATAGCTAATCCCGTTGAGAATTGGGCGTCCGTCTATGCCTTTGGACTGCCGAATAGCAATCAGGCGCTGAGTCTGGTGGCGGAGTTGGGGGGGCATCTCAAACCTCGCGGGTAAATTGCACAATCTGACGCTGCTGAGTCTGATGCACAATGTACTGCACAATCACTTGAACCGTATCACCATCACTGGAACTAGCGGCGGTTGTTGCTTCAACCACTTCGACTTGAATCACATCCCCCAACCATTGTTCTAACGCTCCCTGCAACAAAAATTGGGTTGCACTGACCAGTTCACTGTTATTTGGAGCAAAGATAATTTGGCGAATATTACTACCAAACGTGGGACGATTCACTCGTTCTCCTGGCATCGTGAACAATACCTGCTCGATCAGATGACGAATATGGTCATTCACAGAAGCGGTTGCTGTGCGTCCCAAGCCATCAATTTGAAACGGATAAGCAATTTCCATTTACATCCCCTTCACACGCATTTGAGTGAGCACGACCGTTAATGGGGTACCCGTGGGAGCGCAGATGGCTTGACTGTCTTGAAGTAACACGGGCATTCCCATCGCTTTGATTCGCAGAGCCGCTAAAACCCAAACTCCAGTGATGCAAGGTCCAACATTGGCAGGAGGGGGTGGATTCGCACAACCTGCAATAACATAGGGCGGCGGTTGCACAGTCACCGGAAGACCCATGACTCGAACACGAGGCACTGGCACAGTGGGTTTTGCCTGTCCACCGTGAGCACAAATTACCGTACTACCAACATTCAGCAGAAATCCAGGCATAGGAGGAGTAAAATTGCAAATTTAAGACCTAACGCTCAAAACTTCTAAATCACTTCCAGAGCGCCACTATTCACATTGACACCAATCGGCAGTAGCTTGATGTCAGAAGCAATGTTATTGAGCTGAATTTGGGCAGGGGTAATAGTGATTTTGGGCACAGTGGCACTGAGTTCGATGCCACTGGAGTTTAACTTGGCATTGGCGGGAGGATTGTTTAATTCAATGCCAGAAGCAGTGGCTAATTTAATCGTTGCTGGATTGCAGATCAGGTCGATCGTATTTGCAGTGAGGTTGGTTGTTACCGAAGTTTGTTTTTGTTCAATATTACTGGCGGTAATGGTGATGGTGGAATTGGCTTTATTTTTGAGTTCAATGATATCAGCTTTGATTTTAATGGTTGTTTCATCTTTATTATTGAGTTCGATCCCGTCAGCATTGAAAACCATCTTCAATTTTCGCTCGACCGTAGGATCTTCTACGACGAGTGTTAGTCCCTTATTTTCACCCAGATTACTCAAGGTCAGAGTAATGCCATAGGGTGTTCTAAACACCTGCACCTTGTCGGGTTCTTCAACTCTGGCAGCTTGTGGTAGCTGATCTTCGCCCCAGAAACAACCCACCCAGATCGGATAGTCAGGATCACCACCCTCAAACTCCACCCAGATATTAGAGCCAACAGTGGGGATAGCAAACCAGCCGTAGTCTTTTCCACCATAGGGGGTACAAGGCATGGCCCAATTGTTAGTTCCAGATCCATAAACGCTGGGAACTTCGACCTGGATACGTCCTAAATTCAATGGATCTTTATTAACGACGACTTTTCCACGATATTTACCGTAGAAGGGTTGGGTAATGTTGTTGGGAGACGCTCCGTAGGGAAATTCTCCATAAGACCTGGGCATAGTGTAAAGAAGGTAGTGGTTAGTGGGGTTAAATAGTGACGCTGGAGATGCTGCTGCCTAAGCCTTCGCGGGTTAGTTTGAACCGCTGTTTGTAGTTTCCTTGTTGAATGTAATGTGTGACCTCATTGACGTAATAGCGACCATCGTAGGTTTGACCAACCCCTCGCAGATCCACAATACCGCCATGTTGCAGGAAGTCGCCGTAGGTAAGGGTATCTAGTTCTCCGGTAACGGTAACGGCGCTATCGACCGTACGATCGACCATTGCTTGGGCATAGGCGGTTGCCTGAGTGCCGAGGCGGGCAGTTTGGCGAAATTGGGCAGTGCGGATGTGAGTTTGTGTGGTCAGGGCAGGTTCCTGGGAAAAGGGCGATCGACGGCTACTTTCAATCGAAACGGTTTGAATCTGATTGGTTTTTCGGTCTTGCACCCGCCCCTGGACTCTCATCACCGTCAGGGCATCGTACTGGAAGTTAATTGATTCCACATTGGTAAACGACCCCATCTTAAACGTCAAGGGTTTGCTGGGGGTAGCTTGGCGATTTGGCGGACCCCAATAGGCTTGATTGCTGCCAGTGGCGGGACCTGGATTGATGTAAAACACAAAGCCATGTCGCGCTGCCAGTTCTTGAATGTACTCTCGATCGGTACCAATTTGGATCGGGACACGATCGGTCTTCAGAGGACGATCGACCCATTGCGGTGTCGTTAACTTGGGCGTGATGCCGTATTTTGTATAACTGCTGAGAATTTTCTGAACAATGTTCTGATCGTTTAATTCAAGATGTTCGACTGACTTCTCTTCTAGATCCATCATCACACTGACATCTTCTCCAGTAACGGTGAGAATCGATTCTCCCGGCTCTAAGCTAGGGGCAAACTCATAATAGGTAATGATGCCGTCTAGGAGGATACGAGGTTGACCGTTCGCCATAACCTGAACAATGACGCGATTAAAAGGAGCCAGCAGTTGTTCTGTTGCTCCCCGCAGCAGTGGGTCATCCTGTGCATCTGCCGGTTCCGCCCGTCCAACGCGAAACACAATTTGAAATCCCGCTCGCCCTTGATCCTGGTAAGTCACCTCTAAACTATCCACTGCCTCGCTTAAGGCTGTAGACACGGGACGTGGGGTGGTAGTACCAATGAGCAGCGTGAGGTTCAGTCCTAAAGTGGGCATAGAACAGCAGGTGGTGGGATGAGCGGTAGATTGTTAGATTTGGGGGATGGGAATGCGGAGAGTCCGCTGCGGCTCCACTGTGAGTTCGTCCGGCTTCATTGCATCATTGGCATCGCAAATGTGCCAAAACAGAAGAGCATTACCAAAAGTACGATCGGCAATTAAATCAAGTCGATCGCCATCAACCACAGTGACGGTTGCCAGCACAGGTAGTGCCCGCCCCTGAGGTAAAAACCGTCGCCGTAGATAAGCTACTGTCCGACCATCTGCCAGGGTGATTTGCGCTGTCTCTAATCGGGCATACCGACTTGTAGGATCAAACATAATGACCTCAACTCATATTGTCCTTGCAGATGTTTTCTTTACAGCCCCTACCGTAAACGTCCTGCCACATTCACTCCGGTAATATCTTGAACGTTCGTGATATAAGCCCGTTTAGCTAGTCTTTCTTTGCTCACCTGATGGGCAAAAAACAGTTTGGCGCGTTGTTCTTCCCAGGGCACATCACTATAATTCAAAATTTGTAAACTCATCGTCACCTCTGACCGAATAGGATTTAGGTGATCATCGTGGTAGGATTCATCGATTGTGAATCCGGTTAGTTTGACGGGCAGTACCCGTTTGTCTCCCCATACCAATAGGGTAACTGGAGCCGCGATCGGGTTGATTTCTAAAACGCCCTGCTGAGTCCGTTGATTTGCTGCTTTGATCACGTCACTTTTAGGATAGAGCAGCAGTTCCAGGGCCGAAAGTTGCGGGTAAATCCCTTGTTCTAGAACTGTTCTGTCGCCTTCGTGCAGCTTAGCAATGCCGTCAATCACCACTTTTAGATTGATTTGCTCTCTGGGAGCCCCTTTAAGCAACAAAATTTCGTTAGAAGGCGCGCCACGACTAGCACGCGGAACATTAGCACTGATCGTTCGGCTGAGGCTTTCTGGATTGTACTGGAAGGCGATCGTCGTTTCAATTTGTTGATAATTGGGAGCCTGAAGGGTGACGATCGCCCCTTTCTTTAAAATGGTGGAATTGAGGGGGGTTGGCATAGCACAACAAAACCAGAAATGGGCAAGCCAGCAAAGAGAAGGCAACAGGGACGATCAAAAGACGGAACGATGCGATTGCGCCAGAACAGTTACAAGTACTTTAGAGTAAAGTTGTGCATTAAAGCTCCAGGCAGAGAAATCTTACCAAATAGAACAGAGAATTTGTCTAATCTAAAGATTACAAGTCATTGCGAAACTCAAGTAAATTAGGAAATCTAGAGTTAATTGGATTAGCGAACATCACAATCCAGTCTTTATTGAGCCATCTCAAGTTAAATCTAATACCAATTTCGTGTGAAGCGCACGAACCCAAAATTCCTGAAAGCACTATACGTAAGGTTTTCAGGTCTGATAATGTATAGCTTTAAATAGAATTGATCTTACTGTTTTAGACATGACACTGTCCTGGAGGTTTGCATGAATCCGGTGAAAGCCGCTGCCTGGAATTTCTGGTACACGCTCTCTAGCCCTGAGACGACCACTGTCTATCAACTCACGATCGCCAAAACCTGGCAACTGCTGAAGCAAGTAGTGCAACTCGTGGTTTTGCTGGCATTGTTTTTGGTAATGGTTGCAGTCTGGTTATGGGCGGTGAGTTTCCAAAGTGGGCGATCGTTGCGGGTGTGGCTAGAGATAGAACAACCGACGCTTCCAGAGATGCTGTCTGAAGGTCAGCAGTTAATCTGGGGAGTGTTTAAGTCAACATTAAATTGGATGCAAACTCAATTGAAAACCCAATATGGGCTGGAGCTTAAGCTGCCACCAATGCCAGAATTTAAACAACTAAAAGCTGCGTCAACTACAGATAGCAGTTCAACTACCAGCAAAACTCAATCCAGTGGGAAAAGCTAAAAGTGTAATATCTTTTAATGAAGAATTACAAATTGCACCCATTGATTTTTCAATTTGCAGCTTCAAGTCTTGACTTCTTCCAAATTGATCGCTCCAACGGCTGCATCTTTCAGTTTGCCAGTGTTAGGGTCGAGATAGCCGTTTTCTTTGAGCTGCTTCAGGGTTGCGGCAGGAATTTTAATGGTGACGGGATTGGGAGCCGCTAAGGGTGGACTCATTAAACTGCGGATGCCGTAAGTGATAAATCCCAGAATGAAGGGGATGACAATTAAAAGAGCGATCGTGTTTCCAATCATGGCAATACCTTTCTTTCTAAGACAAAAGTTTATAGTTCAGTTTCCATCAAGGGTTGTCCAGATTTGACATTGCCCGATCGCTTGAAGCCTTGACGGGCATAAATCCCCTGAAGCGTCGATGTGCTCATGCCAGGAGCTTCGGGATCAACTCCCAGCCGCGTTTTCTTATGACCGCTCTTTTTGCCTTCTTGATTGGCAGCAGCAATTAGCGATTTAGAAATTCCCTGCTGACGATGAGCCGGATCAACCCAGAGATCGGCAATTTGCAGTTGGGATCGATCGGACGCTCCTTTGATTTTCACGGTGCCGATCGCCTGATTGGTTGTGTCGTTAACGGCGGTAATCTCCCGGTAGCCATCCGTACTGGCTTTGGGGGAGGTGATTTGATAATTTGCAGTATCCTGGGTTTCCTGTCTCTGAAGCGTTGCAGATGGTTTCATTTGGGTTGCCTTTTGCCCCAATACATCTGCTTCCTGTTCCAGGGCAGACTGGTCATTGACGGGTAAGCCGTTTACCTGGGTGGTGGGTTTGACTCTGCCCTGTCGCTGTTGTACAACATGAGCAAGTTCGTGTCCGAGCAGTGCTTGCCCGGAACGAGTGTCGGGATTGAAGCGACCGGGCGCAAAGTGGATGCGATCGCCCTGCGTATAAGCGATCGCCCCAACTGACCCCACATGATTACCTTCATGGATTTTGACGTTAGCAAAATTGGCATTGAAGGCACTTTCCATTTGGGTGCGGAGCGGTGCCGGGATCGTGCGTCCACCCGAAGAGACAACCGCTCGATGTTGGAGGGATGTTTCTTCGTCTTTGTCAGATTGTTGGGATCGGGGAGCGTGCGATCGTTGGGGCATGGCTAACCTCGTTTCAGGCATGGTTGAAATTTAGCATTTTACGCTAGCGATCGCGCTCCTATCTGAATGGTTTTAGTTCCCATTTTCAGCCAGTCAAAAACCTGAGCGGCAATCAGAGAAAGATCAATATCAGGCAAAACGGGTAACGTCTGATCTCCTGAAGCAGTGAGGTTTTGAGCGCAGGTGATTTCGTTGCTAAGAGATGGATTCGTGCGTTACGCAGTCGCTAACGCACGCTACAAGATCGGCGATTTAACCATCGTTACTTCTTCTTTTTGGGGTTGCCGCCATTTTTCTTGTCTTCTTTTTTATTTTCTTCCTCTTTCTTGGGCGAACCAGAACTGGTTCCACCTCGGCCCTTGTAGTTGAGATTTATGTCGTACGATCCTCCATAGCACCATCCGCTGGACTGCAGCGTCCACTGCTTCCAGCCTGGTCCTGCATGCTCGTCATAATCTTGTGCGTAAGCCACCTTTCCTTTTCCTGCTGGTCCATAATCGATCCAGACGCGGTCCTTCGGTCTATGCGACGCGCCGCCGCTCTTAAAATTGTATTTTGTACCTACCGCATCATACTCATCCACCTCCCATCTCCCTTCTTCCTGCGTTGGTGCATCGGTCAGATCAACTGCTTTTTTTCCTTCTTTACGGCTTTTGCTGCTGGTTTTTGCAATGCTTTCTTTTCCTCAATTCCTTTGGTTAGCGGCTCCTCCTTTAGAGGTGTCTCTGGGTTGTTTTCTGTTGCCTCATCTAGGGCTTCTCGTTGTTTTTTAGCTTCTTCTTCATTGAGGTAGTAGACTTCCCAGTATGCATCAGCGTCAGTCCATCCGTTGCTCACATAATAATCGAACAACTGTTTTTTCTCTCCCGCAAAATTCTCCCGGTCATAGTCCATTCGTTGAACTACTGGTTGGGTAGTCCCAATTTCTTCCTTGCCCGCTTCCGTCTCAATCTCAGTTACCTGAACACTCCTTGTCTTCATCACATCTTGTTTCTGTTCTTGAACCCAACGTTGCGTCTTCAATGCTGCGTGTTCATTGTGCAATACAGTATTAGGGTTGACACTACCCACCTGGGAGTGTGAAACTTTTGCGCTAGTCTGCTCTTGTGTTAGCTGTGTTGGCTGAGTAGTCTTCTGAAGGGGAACCTGACTAAAATTTTGTTGGTAAAACTGGGACTCGTTCCCCTCTCTCTGCAGATTGATACCGTCTCCTCGCCCATCTGATGCCTGATGGATTGCCGTGCGCTGAAGGGGATTTCTGCTCAGGGTTCCCTCCTTTGTAGCGCGGGGCTTCTCGCGACTCACCAGACTTCCATACATTGTCATTCTCTTATCCTCCTTAGCCCTTTATCCTGCAACAAACCTTTCATTCAACTGGTCGATCGCTCCTCCAACTGCGTCACCGAATCACACATGTACTCCACTACCAAGCTCAATCAGGTCAACGGTGAGAGGGGCTGTAGATTCGCTTCCGGTACCTTCCAAGCAAAATCCACTTCGTTAATGGGTCGATCGAGCTTACGAAATTCGCTCCTTGCTGCTGCCAGCACTGACGGCATTGTAATCTGTTTTTCCTCCCTGGTTGCTGCTGCAAACGCTGCATTTAAGGCAATGTTGATAATGCTGCCACCCGTCAGCGGCATTTGCGCTAACCATGCGTAATCCAAATCGGGAGCTTTGGGAACCTCAGGCGGAAAGACCTTTTCCCACAGGCGTTGGCGATCGACCAGTGATGGAAAGGGGAAATTGATAATAAACCGCAAGCGTCGTAGAAAGGCTGTATCCATTGATGCTTTTAGATTTGTTGCCAGGATTGCTAAACCGCTATAGGCTTCGATGCGTTGCAGTAAATAATTGACTTCAATATTGGCATAGCGATCGTGGCTATCTTTTACCTCACTCCGTTTACCAAACAACGCATCCGCCTCATCAAAAAACAAAATTGCGCCCCCATCTTCTGCTGCATCAAACAGCTTGCGGAGATTCTTCTCCGTTTCACCGATGTATTTACTCACCACCGAAGAGAGGTCAATCCGGTACAGATTCAGCCGCAGCTCATTGGCAATCACCTCTGCTGCCATTGTTTTACCCGTACCACTTTCTCCGGCAAACAGGGCATTCACCCCCAACCCCCGATTCATGCGGCTCCGGAATCCCCACTCGTCATACACCGTACTGCGATGCCGCACCTGCGCTGCCATCTGCCGCAACAAATCGGTTTCCCCTGGCGGCAGCACCAGGTCATCCCAAGTCGCCTTAGTATCTAGCCGTTGCGCCAGCGTATCCAGACGGGGACGGGTTCGCACCAGGCAACCATGCCACAGGCGATCGTCCTCCTGCGTCGTGCGGGCAATTTGCTGAATCTCGGGTAAATTCAAATTAAACTGACTGGCTAACACAGCAGCGTTCTCTCCACCACCCAGGCTTTGCTGCCAAGCCTGGCACTGTTCGATCGGCAACGGCTTCGCCACTTCAAAGGATAGGGTGGGCTGATCAAATGACCCGCTTTGTTCGCGCAAATCCAGGAAAAACAAGCCGTGGGTACTGTCCAAAAAGGTACGCAGCGCGGCGGCTGGGCTGTTGGAAGTGCTGCCCTCGATCGCGGCCCCATCCAAATACAGCGCCACCGGATACAACTGCATTTCCCGCTGCCAAAGGCGAACCAGGGTTTCTAATTCAGATGCCTGGGTGGGCAACAGTTCCACACGCATTCGGTATAACGGCATTCCCATTTGCTCCGCCACTGCCAGCGCCACCAATTGTTTGCTCGTGCGATCGCTCCCCAACAGTTGAATCAATGGCACCTGATACCAGTGGGGAATGACATCCACCTGCTCAGCGATCGTCTCCGCTACCTGCTGCTGTGAAGGGGCAAGCAACTGGGCAGGAGATTCCGCCGCCACTGGAATTGTGACCGGAGACAGCAGCGCACTCAGGCGATCGTCCAGGTAATTCAACCCTTTCAGGTAATTAACAATGCGTTCATCGGCTTTAATCGGACTCACCGTTAAAGGTTGCGCCCCTGATTGGTGGATTTCAATTAATCGCCACGATCGTAACGGTCGCTCTGGAGACACTACATCCCAGATCGGTTGGTCAAAAAGCGACAATGCCAGCGCAAAGGTGGGATACCGCTGGGACTCGCCCTGGATTTTGGCACAAAAACTGGTGATTTCTGTATCCAGCTCCATCGCAGCACACAGCAACAACAGGGATTGTTCAAACTCGGTCAATCCCAGGGCGAAACTCAAGGTAATGAGTGCCGGAGGCGGATCGATCGCGGCAGTTTCCAACATGCGTTCTTCTGCGATGGCAATCTCGGCAGTGGTCACGGTTGCATCTGGCATCCGCTGCTGGAGCTTCAGCCGCAGCCAGTGAATTGCCGCAGACAAGTGGCGGGCATTCGCTTCGTGCCAGGGGATGCTGTCAGTCATGGTGCCAGCCAGCCATGAACAACGCTTGATTCATGTGAAGAGTCATATTCATGTAATCGTCACCGTTTGGTTACTGGCAAATTGCAGCGGGCGAGTCGCAAAGTCTACGGGCAAACTATCGGCGCGATCGACCCGCAACCGGATCATATAGATTCCAGGTTGGGCATCACGGATTTGGAAACTCAGCGTGGGGGTGAGGGATGCAGCTGGAATTTCTCGATCGCCCCACAATAGCGTCACCCGTTGGGTCGGTTGTACTGATGGAGTGCAGGCAAGGCTCAGGGTGATATCACCACGGAGAGCCGTCAACGGCGAAACCTCAGTGACAGTGGGAGCCAGGGCAAAGGGCAATTCATTGGTTGCCAACACGGGCATCTGGGGGCGACGTACCACCCCTGCCAGCGTGTAGATGCCACTGGTCCAGAGAGCGATCGCGGCGATATCGGTCGCTGCTGGCAGTTGTACCCGCAGTTCACTAGCCGTGCGTGACAGAGGCACGACTTCGAGTTCCGTATCGGACAGCAGACTGCGAAAACGCACCGTCAAATTGTCATCGTCTAAGCGATCGCCCCGAATGATCAGCACATCGCCCAGTTCAGCACTTGGCTTGCCGCTGGGCAGCACCACTTCCAGTAGTGAGGGCGGTAGACTGGTCGTAGCAATCACACCTCGATCCTCGCCACCTCGCCTCAGAACGGGTAGAGGAGTCTTGGTGGGAATATTGCCTTCAATCAGAGCGACCGACACCTGGTAGGCAGCCGAAATCCGATACTGCACCTGAAACGGTCGCCAGATCTGAGACATTTCGTCAAAAGAGAGCTTTAGCAACCCAATCCGAATTCGTTCGCTCTGGCGATGCAAATCACTGCCAAACAGTTCACTATCAATGGCATTGGGACGGGTTGCTGTTTCGATTTCTGCTGGGTTCAGCACAGCATGATCATGTAACACACTCATGGCACGCCCCAATAGCCGATGGCTTCTTATATCATTGTCGTTTTCGCCATAGGCGGTCACCAGATAGTAGAGTTCCAGTGCCAGGGGAACCTGGCTCGTTTCTCCGGCTTTGGTTTGATGCGGCATATCCATATTGCGCCAGGCACCACTGACTGCTGTGTGGTACAGGAAGAGATTAATCTGATTACCATCGTTGCTGCCACGTGTCTTATCGAGTGGTCGGGTAGTAACACTGCCACTGCCCAACTCATCACGCACGCCTTGAAAGAGCAGGGCGCGGAGGGTGGTGGTAATAGCAGCGATCGCCAGGGAATTACTCATCGCTGACCTCTCCTACGGCGATTCAGATAGTCGTTGAGGGATAGAGCCGGGCGGGGCGGTGCAATCACAGGCATCGGTTCGGGGAAGGTGGGAGGCTGTTTACTTTCTATCGGAGAGCGATCGGGTGGAAGTGGAAGTGGGGGTAGCGGAGCCGAATTGGAGGACTCAGAAGCAGGTAGCGGCAGCAGGGGAGAAGGGGGTAAACCCAGAACACTAGTGCCCGGTTGGAGGGTGGAAAGAGCTGCAAAAGCGGCAGAAGCCTCTTCAAGTTCTAGAAGACTTTGCGGGATGGTCAGTCTTGCTACATCAAGTGGCTTTAATTTAGTGTTAACAGTGTTAGCAAATGAGGCTTGTTCAGTCGCTAGAGCGGGAATTGTTGGATCAGAACTAGGGATTGAAAGCGATCGAGGGTTTATCTGCTGGTCAGGACGAATCGTTATTTGCCCGGGCAGAGAACCGTCAAAATCTGTTTCAGCCGTATCGAGCACTTGTAGTTCAGCGACAGCCGGGGAGGTTGTTGGGGCTGAAGTCACGAATGATCGGCTTGCTACACTCGTGACATTGCCGGATTGCGGTATCGATGCTGCTAATCTAGCTTCTGCACTCTCCCCTTTTCTTGCCTGACTCAAGGGCTTTAAGTCTTGCAATCCAAGGGGGCTTTGAGTGCTTGTTTCTCCCTTGGTTGCGGGGCTAAGGGGGCGAATCATGCTTCGATTTAGCACCACCGCACTATCCATGTGAGCAGAGTTAATGTGAACAGACGGTAACACCTGAGATAAACGATCGGGATAATCGCGGGGAACAGAATTTGATAACGCTGTTGATAGATTACTCTGAGCTTGGGATGTTTTCTGGAGTAGTGGTTGAGCGCGGCGAACTCTGAATTTGGAGTAAGCATCCGCTGTGGCTAATGCTTCTAATGAAATGGCAGGATTGTTTAAACCTTGATCCGATAGTTGAAATTGACGATCGTTCGGTTGAGAAACAGGAACATTTGATAATGGCGCTGGTGATATAGCATCCGCTTGAATGAGCGGACTCCAGGTCATCAACCTTTCTTCGGTAGCATTACTAAATCGAGGTATGAATGCTGTTGCTCTGGCTTCTGCATGGCTCTCTGAATCCCTCAATGCTGGAGGGCTTTGAGTTTTTGCTCTCCCCAAAATTGGGGGGCTAGGGGGGGCAATCATACTTGGCTTGAGTAACGCCTTTTCTGGAGGCATAGGTTTAGTCGGAATATCTTTAGAATCCAATACTTGATCAGTCAACCCCATCCTTACAGAGCCATTACCTTCCTGAAACGTTTTGAGTATCTGGGTACGACGATCGACTGATTGATTAGAACCATCTACATTCAACAATTTTGCTGACGTTCCAGTATCTAGTTGAATTAAGCTCGGAATCGGACGATCGACCCCTTGAGTTTGAGCACCCGTATCAAATCGTTCAACTGAGGAGGAGATGCTAGGAGCATTGTCCAATATCTGAAATAGTTGTTTAAACTGTCGCTCACCGGATTGAGCGTAATTACTGACTATTTCTGTTGACGATGAAATAGCTTTCGGTTGAGATAAGGCTGCAAACTGTCGATCGACTGGCTGAGTTGGTCGAACCACCAAATTAGCAATGGATGATCGGCTAACGGATTCAGTCGCAACGGTCAAAGGATAATCATCAGGTGGTATATTTAGCCAACCAGTCGATGTCAGTATAGGCTCAGCAACCCTCCAGTGGGGCAATGCTGAGAACTGTGCGCTAGCTGCATCATCACCATAGTAGGCAGTTTTTCGCAGTGTACTGCTGACCAGATTTGATGGGGAACTAAGGGGTGGTGAGCTTGCAAATCTGAATTCAGCCATCCTTTCTGTTGGTCTCGCCTCAGCCATCCCGCTCATTGAATTGTCTTCAGAAGCAACAGCTTCAGAAGCAACAAAGCGTTGAACAACCGGATCAGGTGATTGCAGTGAGCGATCAATCGATCGTGGTGACGACAGATCTGTTGCCAGTGATGGGCTGGAAATCGGTACTAATTCATCTGCCAATGAGCCTGGTCGGATTGTCGGAAATACCTCTCCTTGACTGGTAGAGGGGATACGGTGAAGGCTGAAAGGCTTTAATACAAAAGGCTGATGTTCTGTGGTAGAGGATCTAGCGGTGGGATGCTGAATGATTGTACTTGAAGTGGGTTGCGGCAGGGTGGGGAAGGGTGGGACTGAGGGAGCTGTTCTAAATGAATCACCTACTGCCGTTGTCGTTGGTGATGTTGCCACTGATGAAAATGAGTCAATCGCTGATGATGAAGGGGCTAGCGATAAGGTTGGAATGAGTGGCAGAGATGGACTAGGAATCGTTGTTAGAGCCGATAGCGATGGAGCCTCAGGTGGCAAGACTAACGCATCAGACATCACCAATGGAGCCGGTGATAGTGGTAATGATATAAACGGATCACTCATTGCCACTGGGGCAGACAGTGACGAGGTTGGGATAAGTGGCAGTAAAGAGTTCGTTGTTGCTAGCGGATTGGATAGTAACGAGTTTGGAGTAATTGGTAGAAATGGTTCAGCAATTATCGTTGGAGCTGGCGATGATGGGATTGACTTAGGGGGCAAGAATTGTTCAGGAATCATCGTCAGAGACGGCAACGATGATAGTGAAGTTGGCGAAAATAATGGACTGTCTGCCGCCTTACTGATTATTTCTGTTGACGATGAAATGGCTTCCGATTGAGATAAAAACTGCCGATTGACTAGCTGAGTTGGTTGAACTACCGAATTAGAAATTGAATTGTCTTCAGAAGCGACATCTTCAGAAGCAACAAGGCGTTGAACCACAGGAGCAGGTGATTGCAGTGAGCGATCGAGTGATGGTTGTAACGACAGATCTGTTGCCAGCGGTGAACGGAGCATCGGTGCTAATTCGTCTACCAATGGGCTTGGTTGGCTTGTTGGAAATGCTTTTCCTTGCCTGGGGGAGGGGGATGTACGGTGAGGGCTGAAAGGTTTGAATACAGAAGGGTAATGTTCTCTGGTAGAGGAGCTAGCCGTGGGCTGCTGCCTTACTGTACTTGAAGCGGATTGTGACAGGGCTAGGAAGGGTACGATTGAGGGATCTGCAATGCGCGATCGAGTAACTGGTAGAAATGGCTCAGCAATTGTCGTTGGAGTTGGTGACAATGAGATTGGCTTAGAGGGCAAGAATTGCTCAGGAATTATCGTCAGAGACGGCAACGATGATAGTGAAATTGGCGAAAATAATGGACTGGCTGCTGTTGCAACTAGCTCTGCCCTTGCTGTTGCCGAAACTATCGATCGACCATAATGAGACAGATTCTTTAGGGGGATCGCAGTTCTCGCTTGAGCACTATTAATAGAGCGCAATTGTTGAGGTGGTGCGGGAAGTTTCGTTGAGGATTCCAATCCAGACGACCTCCCCAAATGAGCCTGATTCAACTCAAAGGATTGGAAAATTTTTTTATCAATAGGTTCTAGTAAAGACTTTTTTTTTGCGTATATACTAACGCTGACCCATCAGTAGATGGAATGAACTGACTTTCCTGTACTGCTAGACTAGATCCTGCAATTGGTGCACTAGGTTGGTAAGTTAGAGGTGCGGTCAATGGTGGCGAGGGGGGAATTGCAGCTGAATCTGTAGCCGTTTCTGTTGCTAATGGCTCAGTCTGCCAATCCCAGATCTGGTCGCTAGGCATTGTCAATCCAGCCTCAAACATTGATGGAATACGCGGCTGTAATGTATTTGCCAATCCCAGAGTACGTTGTGTCAATCCCAGCAAATAGTCCGCCATTAACTCACCAAACTTAAATACAATTGCCGTCGTGTTGTACTCATTGCCAAAATATCAACCTCGCGCCAGTGATAAAACCGGGCTAAAACGTGAACTTCTTGCAACAGCCGTCTCGCCTGAGCGGTCAATTCCGTCCAAAAAAACGTGCCAATGTCAAACACTAATTTCCAGACATGCTCACAGGCAAGACAATCAAACTTGAGCAAAATTTCTGCCTGAGGGTCACAGTCCGCCATCAAGTTAGATAGTTGCTGAATGATTTCCGGTGGTAGTTGGGGGTAAGTTACTACCTGTCCGTCATAGCTGGCTTGTAACAAACAACGTTGTTCCAGCAGTGATTTGGCTTGCAAGACATTCTGTTGTCCCACGATCGCGGCTAAATCCCAACTATTGGGCAGACGAAATCGCAAGTCATAGCCAGAAATATGGCAGGTATATTCCTGAGTTGTCGGAGGTTGCAACTCTACCAGGCGAAAATCTGACACCTGCATAGTTGATTCCAACTTCTCGCCACAGTGGGGGCAGGTGGCAAAACTGTTAAGTTTATTGCCAAACGTTAGTTCCCGTAGGTGCAGCAGATAGCCATCCCGCTGTCCAATACTGAGGGTTGCGAGATTTCCAGGTGATTGCTCTGGGCAGGCAAAGGTCAGCAGAGTCAAGGCTCGATCAAGGGGGTGCTGACTCTGCCCAATTTCCCAAATCCGAACAATTTGTTGAGCCGTCAAAGGACGCATACGCTTGGTCAATGAATAAGGAGCGTGGATTAAATAAAACCGCAAACTGTAGGGACGGATTGACCGTATAATTGGCAACGGTATGCAGATTTTGGTAAACCCGTCCCATCAAATTTTTGAACTTATTTAATTCTCAGTCCTAAGGCTTAATCTCTTCCTCTGATGGTTCATTAACATCAGTATCGCGTTCCCATCCTTCATTTTGTAGTTGGATACTTTGAATCGCGATCGCGTTACCGTTCGCATCTAATTCTGGTAATGCCTGATATTCCGACACCCAACAGCGGTAAACCTTATAAGAGATTGCTTTTTGCCCCGCTTCATTGAAAACATCAATAATCACGTCCTGTCGAAAATTCTTTAACCCCGCCTCCTTGGTTCGACTATCGGCTGCCGCTTGAGCATTGCGATAGTTCCACACGCGATTCGCCCAATCTTCAAATAAGCTGTCGTGGGTAACGCCTCGCTCTAAAGTAATTGGATCATACTTGGTCTGTCCTGGTGAGTGCCGCTGGGTGCTAGGATCACCCCCCTCACGGTGGCTGACTACCTCCGTCGATCGCTTCAAACCCCCGACTTTACTAACTCCCGCAACGTATTGCCCATTTACCTTGACCCGAAATTTGAAATTTTTGTACGGATCAAAGCGCTCTTTATTCGTTGAAAACTCTGGCATTCTTTCCTCCAATAACCAAGTTGCAATTGCTGCTCAATTCCATGCCCAGGGTTTGCATGAGCCAAGGGCAAATCAATCCCTAAGAATCGCCAGTCGTTATCATGTCGCAATCTGCCCAGCAATTTGCTGGAACTTAAGAATCACAAACTCAGCCGGTTTCAGGGGCGCATACCCAACCACAATGTTGACAATTCCAAGATTGATATCATTTTGCGTGGTTGTTTCCTTGTCACATTTAACGAAATAGGCTTCGGTTGGAGAACTGCCTTGAAAAGCGCCCTGCCGGAAGAGATTGTTCATAAATGCGCCTGTATTGAGGCGAATCTGTGCCCAGAGAGGTTCGTCATTCGGTTCAAAAACCACCCATTTGCTGCCACGATACAGGCTTTCTTCTAGAAACAGTGCCAGACGACGTACAGGCACGTACTTCCATTCCGAAGCCAAAGCATCAGCGCCCTTCAGCGTTCTGGCGCCCCAGGCAATGTTGCCATAGATGGGGAAGGTGCGAAGACAATTGATCCCGATCGGGTTGAGAATGCCATTTTCCTTATCCGTCATGTTGTAGGTAAGCTGGCTCACTCCCGACAAAACGGCATCAATGCCTGCTGGAGCTTTCCACACCCCTCGTTGGACATCTGTACGAGCATAGATCCCAGCCATAATGCCAGACGGGGGAAATTCTTCCAGGCGAAATTCACGCATTGGATCAGGTACCTTCACCCGAGGAAAGTAAATCACCGCATTTTGACTCCGCAAACCTAATCCATCAACCCCAGTCTGGGGGGCAACGGCATCGGCGGGTTTTCGCCAAGTAGTAGGTGGGTCTACCAGCAGCATGGCACGGCGCTCTTCACAATATGCAAGCGCATTGCGAAGGAGATTTAGCCCTGCATCACTGTCTGCTACAGACTCATCTAATGTTCGGGGAGGAATACACAGCAAATTAAACAGATCGGCTTGCTCTAGAGCATACAGCCCAGTCAGTACACCACGATTCCCCAGATAGGTTGCATAATCCGGTGGTAAACCATCAATGCCGCCCTGAAATTCGATCGGTGCAGTAGTCGCAGGGGGGGCAGCAGTAGTCGCAGGGGGGGCAGCAGCTACCTTAACCAAGGCAGACTGCTGTTCCAGCACCTTGAGAACATACCGAGCAGAACCCGCATCCACAGACACATTACGGAAAATTTCCAGATCCACAGGTGGTGGAGTCTGCCCTAGAGCCTGTTGAATGGGAGAAGGTTCCACTTTCCGGCTGACCGTTAGATTAAACAGAGACGGATCAGCTGCCAGCGTTGCATCGACAGCCGTAACGCTGGCCATTAAGCCATTGCTCCAGGTTCCTGGGCTTTTCGCCTCCAGGGTCAACCCATCTGTAATATCAGCCGTCCCTGGAGCAGCATCCTCGTCTGTCACTCGAATGACGATCGCATCGCTGCCACCATTGAGAAAATACTGTTGCACCATATAGGACAGAGGGCTTTTGATCCATAGCCCACCAAATTGGCGCTCGTACTCAGCATAACTCTGCACTCGCACTGCTGTATTGACAGGTCCCTGATAGGCTTGTCCAACAAAAGCAGTAATAGCAGTCGCAACCCCAGTTATGGTTCTTACACCACTGGGGATTTCCTCAATGTAAACACCAGGATAGGTGGGAGTAACAGGCATACAACTTCCTCTGAAACAAATTAAGCACGAACAGAGCAATTTCTGTCTAAACAATCAACGCCTTCCAAACCAAAGGAGGGTCGCGATCAACAAGTAAGCAAGGTTAGTAAACTTAGGTGGTTACTGACATGGCAGAACTGCCAGTCAATCAAGTATCGCCCTGCATCAATATGCGTCCGGGCAAGAGCAAATCAAACGGAAAGCATAAGACAATAAATGGTAAACGTAGCAATCTCACACGTTCCTTTTTATAGCGAGGCGTTAGCCGAACATCTCTAGAAACACCAATAAGCATGGCAATGCAATGCAATTAAGCAGCTCTCGCGCTTGAATGATGATTGCTGCCACAGACTACGGAATTTATACGCAGCACGATATTAAGTTAACTGCGATTTTGATTAAGCACAAGATAGCTTTACAAAAAGATGCTTGTTTTTATACACTAAAGCTAAATTGGGCGAGCAAAGGAATCCAAATTGACTTGAGAAGGGGTAAAGGCAGCGGTGTAGTGTAGAAAGTCAAGTGTTAGAGGATTAAGGTGAGTCCTCCTAAATGAGTGGAGAGCCATCTCTTCCAGCGGAATCTGCCCTACTGTCCCCACGTAAAAGAGTCATCAACTCCGGTCACGCTGCTAGTAAGTAATAGAGTTGTCGGGAAATAAAAGTTGAGTGAGGCAATGTTGCTCTCCAATGAATTGTTTTTCAAGCAGCGAGCAAGTAGAAGTTCCATAAGCCTGCGGCTGTGAGCATTAAGTGGTCATCAAAGTCCTTCACCCGATTGCGATAAACCATACTGACGGCGTTGTAACGCTTGACTCCGGCAAAGGCATTTTCACAAACGACTCGTGATTGACTCAAGGTGCGGTTCTCCTGCTTTTGCCGGTCACTTAACTCACCTCCTCTCGGTTTTTTGTGGGGTAGATGGATGTTGTCATACTCTTTTTGCAAGCCTAAGAAGCCTCAAGCGACTTCAATGGGAATCTCATCTGGCACATTCCCAGCGATGTCATCTTCATCATAAAAGCGTTTGTCATGCAGTTTGCCTTCGTGGGCTTTGCTCAAAACCAGCACGCATTTGGTTTCATCAACCGCAGTGAGATGCTTGCGGGTATGGCGCTTCTTCTTGCCGGAATAGTTGGCTTGCTGCGCCACCGGGTCTTGCGGACGGGCGATGGGTCGCTCGGTGCCATCAAGCATCACCCGTTTCACCGCTGGAAAGCGTGCCAAGAAAGCATCAAGGCTAGCCAATTTGCGTGCAGGCAAGACCTGTTTCTCGCCCAAGGTTTGCTCCAAAAGCGGTTGGAGACGATGCATCCACTCGTGCGCTTGGGAACGGTGCAAATCGAAGATAATGCCAGCGAGATCAAACGCGGGATAACATTTGAAATGGAACAGGATGTAATACAGCTTCTCTTGACTCGTGAGCAAACGGGCTTTCCGTCCCCCTCCAACTGCGCGTTGCCGTGGTTGGAGGGGGACGGCTTTGTTCATAAAGGAAACTAAACGTCTCTAGCAGCGACTCAAACGCTAGACGGTTCAAGCCAGTCATGGCTCGCAGCAAGCGGTCTTGGTGCAACACTCGTTGGATGTCCAGCATTGTTCTCAATCTAGCACTGCCTCTATTTCGTCTTATTCCCCGACAAGCCTAATAACATCAGTTTGGGATAAGGAATCGCCAGAAGCCCTGATTTTCCATGACTTGCTACTACGCTCTGGGTCAAGTTCTTGTCAATAAGCCCCGCAGTTGCAAATACTTGCAGTAAAAGGTCTTACTGAGAAAAGCTGATTGCCTGGTTGCTTGGCTCAAGCTAGTCACAGTAGGGATTTTAGCCTTTGGCTTTTAGCCTTTGGCTTAACCCGAACTCAGGTTAATAGGCAGGCTAATTTCAAAATTAGCGTTTGATACCTGTGCCAACCCTTGGCTAGCTTGAGTTTCGAATCTTCTGACAAAAGCAAATTTGTCTACGGCGGACAACGTTACTACTTGACTTTGCGCTACTTGACATTGCTTTGCAAGTATTCTAACGTTTGAAACGTTATTGAGAATTAAGTGCATATAGCAATGGGCGGTCTCCTGCTCAAGGGCAGCTTTTTCCTGGCTGTCTTGCTTTGAGGTGTCCGTTCAACTTTCCGATCAATGGTGTGCTTTGGAGTTATAGTGTGAAAGTTTCTCAACTAGGTCAGATGTTACTGCTGACCACCGGATTTCCTTTTCTGATCCTGCAACCGCTTCAGGTAAAAGCCTCTAACCTGCCTCTGTCAGCATTAAACCCGACAGAGAACCCCACGGCAGCTTCAGCCGTGACGACCGTTCTACCCCGACTTAGAGACGTGCCACGCCCTGCCACCACAGTAGACCAATGGTTGGCTCAGATCGAAGATTTGGAAAAGGCAACTCTGATCCAGGTGACTGGGGTAAGGATCGATCGCACTGAAACCGGACTCGATATCATCTTAGACACAGCAAACGCTCAGCCCCTGTCGATCGATGCTACCCAGTTCACCACCGAGGACAAGGCGCTAGTGGCCAACATTCCCAATGCAGTTTTAGCACTGCCTGCGGGCAATGAGTTTCAGGCTGATAAGCCTACGGATGATATTGCCAGGGTAAGCGTGGTTCAGGTGAACCCGACCCAGCTTCGAGTCACTGTGGTGGGGAGGAATACTCTACCGACCTCAGAAGTCACGCTGCGGACAGGAGTACTTGCCTACAGCCTCAATCCAGACCTTGAAGAAGAAGAAGAGCTTGTCGTCACTGGCACCCGCACCGAGGAACGGTTGCCCAATGTGCCCCGTTCGATCACGGTCATCCCCCGTGAGCAGATTGCAGAACAAAGCACTCTCAATCGCAACTTAGCGGATACTTTAGGCAAGCTGGTTCCCGGATTTGCACCCCCTTCTCAAAGTATTAGTCTCTTTGGTCAATCCCTGCGGGGACGCAGCGTGATTGTCCTGATTGATGGGATTCCGCAATCTACGAGTCGCAATGTCTTTCGGGATTTGCAAACGATCGACCCCAACCAGATTGAACGCATTGAAGTGCTGCGCGGTCCCACTGCGATTTATGGAGACGGAGCCACAGGCGGGGTCATTAACGTTATTACCCGCAAGCCAACTATAGGCTTTACCGCCCAGACTGATCTTGGCTTAGATACCGCTCTGAGTAATTTGGACGGCAGCCAGGGGTATCGGTTACAGCAATCCTTTTCCGGGACGCAAGGTAAGTTCGATTATTACATTGGGGCAGGGTTGGCTAAGACAGGCGGACTCTTTGATGCTCAAGGCGATCGCATCCCGCCCGACCCCAACGGGCAAGGGGGCATTGCCGACACGACCCAGTACAACGTGTTAGCGAAAGCTGGGTTTAACTTTACCGCTGACCAGCGACTACAGTTCACCGTGAGCTACTTGAATGAAAACCAGTTCACGGACTTCACCAGTGACCCGATCGTGGCTCGACTGCCAGGGCGACAAAAGGCAAGGGCATTGCGGGGCTTGAGCCTTGAAGACCCCCAGGGTAGCCAAAACTTATTGCTGAATCTGGATTACACTCATCAAAATCTGTTCAACAGTCGGGTGCATGCTCAACTTTACTACCGAGATTACAAAACCCGGTTTTTTTCCCTTTGATGCCCGTAACTTCGCTAGTCTGGGTAACGTCATCTTTCAGTCGGAACTGCAATCTCAACGTCTGGGTAGCCGTCTAGATATTGATACCCCCCTCACCGCCAACCGAAAGCTGAGATTGCTATGGGGGCTGGATTACAGTACTGAAGATACAACCCAACCCGTTGATATTTTTGATCCGGCTGTGTTTGCCAACAGTCAGGGATTAGTCTTCCGTCGCAACGGTATTCGTAGTTGGACACCTCCCTTTGAGCAGAATAATTTAGGGTTATTTGCTCAGTTGCAATGGGCCGTTAACGATCGTTGGAACCTTATCGGCGGCATCCGCCACGAACGGGTAGGACTCAACGTGAGCAATTTCACGACGATTCGAGGCGATCGGATTGGGGGGGGGGTGATCTTGACTATGACGCGACCCTGTTTAACCTGGGCACGACCTATGATTTATCCAAGCAGGTGAATCTGTTTGCCAACTTTGCTCAGGGGTTTTCTTTGGCTGATGTGGGTCTTTCCCTACGGAATGCACCGGCGGGTTTTTCAGTAGCATCTCTCCGACCAGAGCCGCAGCGAGTTGATCATTACGAGGTTGGTGTCCGTGGCAATTGGAACACAGTGAAGGCTTCCTTAGCTGCCTTTTACAATCAGTCTAATTTAGGCACTACCTTTACCGCTCCAGGCACGGTGATTCGAGACCCACAAAAAATTTATGGACTGGAAGCGACGATCGATGTGCAACCAACGGCTGCCTGGCAGCTCGGCGCAACTCTTAGTTGGGCTGAGGGAGAGCGAGACACCAACAATGATGGCTCCTTTGATGCACCCTTAAGTGGTTTCAACATTAACCCCCTGAAACTAACAGCCTACGTCAAACATCAGACGACTTCAGCCTGGAGTAACCGTTTGCAATTGCTTTACTCTGGTTCCCGTAACCCAGTGGGCACTAGCTTTGGTTTTGGTGAGGTCAATAGCTACCTGGTGCTAGACTACATTGCTCAGGTCAAGCTGGGTTCAGGCACCCTCCGCATTGGAATCGAAAATCTTTTGAATACCTTTTACTTCCCTGTTGTCTCTCAATTGCAAACCAGTGACCTCAGCTATGCGGCTGCCAGGGGGATTACCGTTAGCGTGGGTTATTCGTTCACCTGGTAGCGATCCAATTTCTATCCCCTAATTTATGCTGCTTTTAGAGCCAGGACTGACGCAGTGAGTCCTAAGAGCCTGTTGATTCGCGCTCCCCTAGGGGAGCGACCTGCAATCATAAACCGTCAAACCTGCAAGCATCCGCTCAAACCAGCATTAATTGCAAAGAGGCTAAGGCTGAAAGGCTTATGAATGAGGGCTTGCAGCGGCTGCTCTGCTTTGAGGGCAGTTGGGTTGAACTGTCCGATCTTCAAACTCAATAGGGCCGTTCGCTCTAACGGTTCACGATCGCCTGTTCAGGAATGAGAATTCAATCACACCGAATTTTGTAGGATGTGTGAGACGCTAGTCGTCACGCATCAACTCTGAGCTTTAATGCGTGACGCTACGCTTTTCTGGTATGCCGAAACGGCTATACGGCATCCTACGCAGAATTACACGTTATTTAATCCACGATCCTCAGTATCAATCTCGCTGATCTCAAGTTGCAGTGGGTAGCCAAGTCGGAATCATCCGGTTGTCACTTGCTAACGAGAGCTGGTTAAACTACCCGTCTTCTACTGCTCCAGAGTAGGTAGAGGAAATAAGGAGTGCCAATCATTGCCGTGACCAATCCCGAAGGAATTTCTCTGGGTGCGATCGCCACTCGACCCAGGGTATCTGCGGCAACCACCAAAATAGCGCCTAACAGTGCTGACCATAGAACCAGGCGGCGATGGTGACTGCCCACTAAAACACGAGCGGCTTGGGGGGCAATGAGTCCCACAAAACTGATGGCTCCCACTGTGGCAACGGTAGCTCCTGCCAGGGCAACCGCGATCGCCAGTAGTACCCCTCTGGCACGTTGCAGTTTGATGCCCAGCATTCTCGGCAGGTCATCCCCCAGAGCCAGCAGGTCTAGCCACCGAGCAAACCACCAAGCCAGGGGGAGCAACACTAGCGGACAGAGGATCAGCCGTCCCAGTTCGCTCCAGGTCAGGGCATAGGTGCTGCCAGCTAGCCAGATCACTGCCTGGGCTGCCCGTAGTTTTGCTTGCACAATCAGTAAGTTAGTCGCGGCTGCACAGAAAGCAGTAGCTGCAAGTCCGACCAAAACGAGTTGCATTGGGGCTAAGCCATCGCGCCAGGTAACGGCACAAACCAGTCCGAAGGTGACGAAGGCCCCTGCGATCGCCGCTACGGGAATCATTTCTACGGGAGCTTCAGGAAACAGAACCAGGATGGTTAAAGCTCCTAGACTTGCCCCTGAGGTAATGCCCAAGAATTCAGGCCCCGCCAGTGGATTGCGAACCACCCCTTGCAGTAAGAGTCCGCTCACTGCCAGCGAGGCTCCGGCGATCGCGGCGGTCAAAACTCTAGGTAGGCGTAGGTGCAAGAGAATGCGCCGGGATAACGGGGTGCCACTGCCAGCGATCGTGTTGACTAGCTCTGCTGCACTCAGGGACACATCGCCCAGCATTAATCCCAGGAACAGCACCCCTAGCAGCACGACGATGGCTCCACCCATCAACTTCCAGTCAGCAACTTTAACGGGTTTGCCAGTAGCAGAGACCATGCGGGTAGAATCACGCCCACTATTCACACTCCAGACCGCAGGTTGACGGACTAGCCAAATCAAAAAGGGGGCACCGATCAGGGCGGTCATGCTGCCAGTGGGCAATTCACTGACATTGGTAGTCACGGATTGAGCCAGACTGTCTGCCCCTACTAAGAGGACGGCTCCCCAGATGGCAGCAGTGGGCAGCAGAAATTGATGCACTCGTATCCCCATCAAACGCACCAGATGGGGCGAGAGTAGCCCGACAAAGCCGATCGCCCCGACCACACTCGTCACCACAGCCGCAAGGAACACGCCCACCACCATACCGACCAGGCGAATCAGTTGTATGCGCTGCCCCAGAGATCGCGCCATGTCCTCTCCCAACAGCAACACATCTAAGGGTTGGGACAGCAGTAACGCGACCAGTCCAGCACTTGCTAGGCGTGGCAATGCATAAAGGTTGCCACGCCAGTCAGTTTGCACCAGGGAACCGGCTCCCCAGAAAAACAGCCCAGCGGTTTCATTCTCATAAAATAGCTGCAAGGCGGCGGTAAAAGCTGCCAGAGTCAGAGAGACTGCTAAGCCAGCTAAGGCTAGACGAGTAGGCGTAATTTTGACACTAGCCGCGATCGCATATACCAAGCCTGCGGCCAATAGCCCTCCTGTCAAGGCAACCAGGAGGGGCGATCGCTCCATCAATCCGGGCGCAAAAAGGGTCGTGAGGACAATGGCGAAGTAAGCTCCAGAGTTCACGCCCAGGATATCGGGAGAGGCCAGCGGGTTCCGCGTGATCGTCTGGAACAAAACCCCAGCCATGCCCAGCGCCATGCCTGCCAAAATGCCCATGCCTACCCGTGGCAAGCGCAAAGACCAGAGGATTTGGTGGGCAGCAGTGTCCTGGGGGGCAAAAATTGCTGCCAACACCGTCATCAGATTCAGTCCTTCCTGTCCCTGAATAGTGTGTAGTAGGACTAGAGCGAGCAGCAGTAGACTACCCACCCCACCCACGATCGCGGCGATCGTGCTCTGGTGTGAAGCCGGAGATCCTGCCTGAGCAGGGGGCAAGTGGACAGAAGGCAGCCAACGGCTTAAGCGTTTAAGTGAGGGCATTGACCACAGTTTCACTCAGTAATTGAGCCGATAAAGAACCACCAAACAGCCAGGTGTCACTGCCTAACGCGAAGAAGCGGTTTTGTTGGACAAAGTTTAAGCCTTGCCACACCGGATTCCGCTGCAATTGTTGAAACGAGGCATCACCTGGCTGAGCAACGTAAAGAAACTGGGCTTGTTCGATCGCCGGGAGTGCCTCCAGCCAGACTGTATTAAAACCAAAGGGATCGAGCTTGCCGCTCCAGGCATTTTTTAACCCTAGAGCCAGCAGCACCTGAGCCGCCAAGGCATTCTCTGTAAATAACCTGAGTTGAGGCGCACCTTCGAGAAACTGTCCTAGGACAAAAGGTCGGTCTAGTTGGTTTGCAGTTTGCAAGGCTTGCTTCGCTCGACTAAATTTGGCTCGCATCGTTTGCAGTACCGTTTCACCCTGCTCGGTGCGATCGACGGCAGCAGCAATTTGGCGAAAGGTCTGCTCCATCTCAACTAACTGATTCCCCTGATCGGGTTCTGGATAGGGGTTAAACAATTGAGTAGGAGCGATCGCCTGCAACGTATCCAGGATGGCTTGATGCCGAAACGCTGCCCCCAGGATTAAATCGGGTTCTAACTGAGCGATGGTTTCCAGGCTAGGTTCGGGGCGGGTACCCACTTCCACCACCTGTTTCGCTAGTTGAGGTTGAATGTTGACAAATTTTTGATAGCCGCGAATATCTGCGACCCCCACGGGCTGGATTCCCAGGGCTAGCAACGCTTCCACATAGACCCATTCCAGGGCAACAATGCGAGTGGGCGTCGCAGCCCTAGAGCGAGTGAACTGGTTGGTAGTCTGGTTTTGCTGAGCGATCGATTCCCGCTTCGGTTGCAGGGAGGACGGCTGACCCTTGCAAGCCCCTAACAGCGCCAGGGTGGTAGTCGATAGCGCCATAAAGCGGCGGCGGCTAAGAGCACTCATGAGGAAGGAATAACTAATTGACTTTGACCGAAAAATCATCCAGGTTGCAGGGTAAGCAGACTGGCAAACCGTAGCGTGGATGATTCACAATGACCACTTCAATGCCAAACACTGCCTGAATTGTTTCAGGTGTCATGACTTGACTGGGCGGGCCGGCTGTCACCACTTGCCCAGCCTTGAGCATGACCAGGTGATCACTATAGGTAGCAGCTTGGTTGAGGTCGTGTAACACCCAGCCCACTGTAATTTCGCGTTCCTGGTTCAAACGCCGTACCAATGCCAATACTTCTAGCTGATGCCGAATATCTAAAAATGTTGTGGGTTCGTCTAACAGTAAGACTTGCGTTTGTTGCGCAATGGCAAGAGCAATCCAAGCCCGTTGCCGTTCCCCGCCGGAAAGCGTGTCCAACGAACGTTCTGCCAGGGACTCCAATCCAGTCATCCCCAATGCCCATTCAATGGCTTCGCGATCGCTAGTCGAGAGTCTTCCTAGTAAACCGCGATGGGGATAGCGCCCATACTCAATTAACTCACGCACCGTAATTCCGGCGGGAATCTCAGGGGCTTGGGGCAACAGTGTCAACTGATGGGCTACAGTTCTGGTGGGCATTTGAGCAATATTGCGGCCGTTCAAGTAAACTGCCCCCTCGGTCGGTTGTAGCAACCGGGCTAGGGCCCGCAAAATTGTGCTCTTGCCCGATCCATTGGGACCGACCAGCGCAGTGATCTGTCCGCGAGGCAGCGCGATCGAGAAATTGTCAACGATCGACACTTCGCCGTAAAGCAGAGTCAGATGATCAGCAGTTAGAATCGACAAAGCACTACTAATAGAAATAGTTTGCACTAAGGGGAAATCGTAAGACTGCTGAGAGCAAATGTCAAGTAAAACCGATGCGGATCGGCGCTTGTCTCCAGTCAGCATCTCCTTGACCAGGCAACCTGCTTCAGTTGCATCAACGTCTAAATAGAAGCATCTACAGCCGTTTTCACTTGCATGAGCCACAACCCTGCCCATCCACTCATCGACCCATCCACGCCCACCTGTGGTTTACCCATCTGAGAATCGCTGTAAGGCTGAGACCACCAATGAGACTGAGCAGTTCACCCCCGAAGCACTGCTCAGTCAAGTTAGTTCATGGCTGAGAAAAGAGTTGACTCTTGAAAATTCATTCAAGCAAGGGTGACAACCAAAGTTTTTCAGCCAATTGATCTAAATTCCTCTTAAAAGCTTGACTGACTTAGCCTTTTGGCAAGAATTAATGCACCCTTTCGGGCTTTTAATGCTGTGGGTCGCTTGACATCTCCTTCAACCGAGTCTATGAATTTCGATCAGCAGTTGCAAGTAACTATCAGTAAGTCCTTAAGGGGCTGCATGCGGTCAAAGGTCATCCCCTGGGTTGACCTTGTGCTCAGCATCTTGCAATCCAAGCATGAAGCTTAATCGAAGCTTGATTGAATCGTGTCGGTTGAGTTTCCCTGTTTTAGGGAGAACCCCAGCCAGGGACGCCCCGTGGGTTGACACCAGGGCCTTTCAATAACCTTTTAACTGTTTTCCAATCGCGTTCCGTGATGCAGCCAATGATCTGGCTGGATGGGGGAGAGCGACTAATTTCAGCAAATTTTTTAGAGGATCGCTGAGATTCCTTCGGCAATTATTGAGAGGTTCTCATACTATGCAACAAACTTACACAGACTCTGAGCAGACAGAAGTCTCTCCATCAGAGAGACACCAGCGGGAGACAGATCAGCCAGAAGGTTCACTGCCTGGACCTTGCTCCCGCCTTTATTTAGAGCGTCAGGCTCAGCGTGAATCCAACGCCCACACCTATCCTGGGGTCTGGTCAAACTAAGCCTTGGCGTATTTGCGTGAGGACAATACTCTAGTTGTTTGGAAGTTAGACTGGCTGGGGCGATTACTCACCCACCTGATTCAAACAGTGATACATATGGGTGAGAAGAACATCGGCTTTAAGAGCCTTCAAGAGAGTCTAGATACAACAACTAGTGGGAAGCTCATCTTCCACATTTTTGGGGCGATTGCTGAATTTGAACGAGAAAGCATCCGCGATCGCATGAGTGCGGCTAGAGCCAGGGGCAAGAAGGGTAGAAGGCGCAACGTTTTAACGCCGCAGCTTGCTATGGCAAAATCACTGGCAGCCGATCCAGGGCGCACGGTCACTGAGCTTTGCGAGGTGCTGAAGCTTTCTCCAGCCACTTATTACAGGCATAGGAGACCCTCTTCACAAACGACCCGCTAGATGTCATCTGACCGTCTCTTCCCGTCACTGCTCTCTCTTCTCCCTTATGCTCCGACAACTATATTAGCGCAGCGTAACCTTGACACTATGGCTTGCGGGGAGTCGGAAGGGGCAAGGTTGGCTCCTGCTTTTGTGTTAGCAGAAGGGGGATGCTCAACAGGCCTAAAAGCACCATAATGCCAGTAATGACCCAAATGATGAGTCGGCTAGGTCGATAATCACCGCGCTCAATTTGCCAAAGCACCTGCTCATAGCGCCAAGCGGCTAAAGCGATGAGTACAACCCCCAAAAGCACCAAACAAAGACCCAGACTCTCTGAGTTGAAAACAGAGTCAATGGGCGTTGCCTGGTGCGTGAGGGCTACTTTAAGCTGACGCAAAAACAAACCAAAGCGGGCGATCGCAAAACCAAAACCAATCAGGGCAACAGCGGTACGGAGCCAGGCTAGGAAGGTACGTTCGTTTGCCTGATGCTCTCGCTGGCGATCGTTGGGGGGTCGAGACATACTGTGTCTTATGAACTGCATCCGAGACTAAGCTACAACAGTATTAAGCGGAGTTGGAGCTGAACGGTAGAAAAGCGGAGTTTCGTACCCTTAATGACGTAAATCGAGTACTACGACAAAGAAGCCGTCAATGTACAATAGCTGCTGTCTGCGGTAAGGGCGAACACATTTTTTAGCAGCTTTTAGAGCCATGACAGTCTAAAATTTAGCTACTTCAGTTGAGAGCTGACTAGCCGAGTGCTACAGTCTTGGCTTGTTTCTAGTCACTTATACCTCTCGTTTCAGTTTCAACTTTCTCTCCCAGCGCTTTGAAGATCATAAAATTACAAACTATATCGCTGCCTTAAAAGTACTTGCAACGACATAGGTTTGTTGGTTAAGGTGACTCAAAGTCTACATGGCACAGAGTTTACTCTCAGTTACCACTTACCTAGGTAGTTGACCCTGACGCGCTGGTATTGGTCAATAGCAGCTCTACTCAGCGACAAGCTGGCATAGGACATACAGGTCATGCCGACGATCTTCTTCAGTACAACTCTGTCCAGCACACGATGACACCTAGTTCACTGCCAGGCTATGGTTAGCCGAGGATCCATCACTCAACTTTAACGATGCCACAAATCCTACTTGTAGACGACGAAGCACCTTTGCGCGAGAGCCTTACTTATACGTTACAAAAAGAAGGCTTTGAAGTGGTGACGGCTGATAGCGGTTCCAGTGCGATTAAGCAGTTCCATCGGCAAGTGCCAGATGTAATCTTATTGGATCTGATGCTGCCAGAAGTTGATGGCATGGAAGTTTGTTGGCGCATTCGCGCTTTCTCGAATGTCCCGATCGTGATGCTCACCGCCAAAGATCAGGATATGGATAAGGTGCGTGGGCTGGAAGCGGGTGCCGATGATTACATCACGAAGCCTTTCAACACCCGCGAGCTTATAGCACGTATCCGCAACGTTTTGCGTCGTCATGGCAATAGCGTACCGGAACGATGAAATTGCCCTTACACCTGAAGCCAGGTTCGATTCACGCCAAACTGCTGTCAACTTATATCCTTCTAGTTGGGCTGGGCACTTCATTCATGGCAGGTTATATTCTTTGGTCGTTCTACGCCTATTTTATGGAGGTACGCCAAGCTGACTTGAATCACTGGACAGCCGCCTTGAGCGAAAGTGCTGCCGATGCCTTAGCAGCACAAGATCTGCAACGCATTCAAGTGTTGACAAAACGCTATGGCGCACCTGATAACGTGACACTGCGCGTGTTTGATCGCCAAGGGCAGTTGCTGTCTACGTCTACCCCAGAAACCGATCAGCAGGTGACTAATTGGTCTAACGTTGCGGGCATTAGCGCTGCCTTGCAGAACCGCTTAACGCAGGGTGTGGCGAAAGGCCTTTTCGCAGCGGATGATCGCTTATTTATTGCTCGACCCGTAGTGCGTCACGGCAGGGTTTTAGGCGTTTTGCGGATGTCGCTGACCCTGAAACAATTTCAGCACCAATTTGCGCGTGTCCTTTGGACAGTGCTAGGCAGTTTGCTGCTCACTATTTTGTTATGTGCTCTCATTAGCGATCGTTTAGCGCGTAGCCTTTCTGCTCCCATTGAAACGATGCGGAACTTTGCCATTCGGCTCGGGGGTGGACAGTTTGGCGACCGACTGACCTTGAATCAGACGGATGAACTGGGTCAATTAGCGATTGAACTTAACCGCATGAGTGCACGGTTAGCCTCACTGGATCAGGAACGGAGAGTATTTCTCGCAAATGTCTCTCACGAATTACGTACTCCCATTAGCAACGTTCAGGTGACGGTAGAAGCCCTCAAAAATGGTGCAGCGGACGAACCAGCACTACGCGATCGCTTCTTCGACACTATTGAGAGTGAAACCAAGCGATTGTCTCGCCTGATTCACGATCTGCTGGATTTGGGGCGGCTAGAAGCGGGTGTCAGCCACTTAGAGCAACAAACAATCTCCCTGCAAGGCTTAATTAATCGAGCCGTCAAGGCAATGGAGCCACGCATGCAGACGCAGGCAATGACTGTGAAGCTCAATGTCGTAGCTTTGCAGCTACAAGGTGATCCTGAACGATTGGTGCAGGCACTCCTCAATCTTATGGACAACGCTATCAAACATTCCCAACCCCAGACTCAGCTGTCGATTACAGGACAGCAGCAGGGAAAACAAGTCGAAATTACCATTCAGGATCAAGGCGCTGGCATTAGCGAGCATGACCTACCGCGCATTTTTGAGCAATTTTATACCACCGATCCATCGCGTCAAGGTAGCAGCAGTGGCTTGGGCTTAGCGATCGCCAAACGTATTATCGAAGCACATGGTGGCAGTATCCGAGCCAGCAGTAGGGTTAGACAAGGAGCAACTTTTATTATCTCTTTGCCGCTTTAACCTTTGCAGGGTTGCACACGCAGCAGCCGGGCTGCGGCAGCATGAGGGTTCTAGCGGTGCCTTGCAACGAAGAAATCGACCTTTGAGCCCACTGCACAGCTCAACCCCAAGCTGAGTAGAAGTTATCAATCACGCTCTGCCCCAACGTGCTTGCAGCGATTTTTGTGCATCGGCTTTGACTAAAAGAGGCAAAATCACAGTCTGAAACACTTGTAGGGAGAAGTTTCAGGCGATGTGGTACTTAATTGCCAACGGTGTCATACCCCAAGTTGTGCCGTTTTTCATGATGTCCTCGGAGCCACAGTTAGGGCAGAGAAGATAAGGCTTCATAATACTGTCCAAAAAGGAGAAAAGGCATGATTAAAGACTGAGCTATGATAACGGCTGCTTATTTTCTCTACCCTTTATGAAAAGGCACTACCAAAAGTTTTTGCGACACAACCCCATAAGCCATTCTCAAACTGGCGACAAGTAATATCCGCTCTGTTTTGGGCAGCGATAGCTATGACTGTTTAGCAACCGGATTGCCCGCTGATTTTGTGGTGCTAAATTTCCATCAACCCCATCTTCGATCGAGTCAGCATACTCTAGCCTCGATCGTCACACGAGTGCCACCAGAAGTGGTATTACTCACCGTTCGTCAGGGCATAATCCTTTGGCAAGCAGAAAATTCTACAATCAGTCCATTTTCGGGTGGGTGCTGACTTCGCTTCAAGCCAGAAATGTTAAAGGAGAACTTGTAGCTTAAGCCACAGATTAAAAAATTCAACGATTTTTTCTATCACAGGGTAGATGCGGCTACCTTAGGGATGTCGATCCTCTTCCAGCTACTCTTCTGTGGGCTTGGCTGCATGTTTCATTTTGCTAATTTGCCCTACTGGATTTTTCTAGGAATGGGCGTTCTATTATTTCTGCTGGTAATCGTGTCTGGTGGTGGCGATGACGACCTGGATGTGGATGCCGATGCGGATATGGACAATCCGTTTGATCTCGATACTGACTCAGCGGCAGACTTTAGTGTCTCTCAGCTCATGGCATGGCTGGGTTTTGGTCGAGCGCCCTTGATTCTGCTGCTGGCAACTGACCTCAGCTTGTGGGGAGTGTTTGGCTGGATGTTGAATGTGCTGGTCTGGAACACGATCGGGCAGTTTCCCGGATCGCTGCTGGCTGGCGTAATTCTGGTTGTCTCACTGGGAGTTGCCCTAGGCTGCGGCAGTCTGGTGGCGCGACCGGTAGGCAAAGTGTTTGCCTCGTTTGGTGAAGATACCAGCCGCGATCGGCTCATTGGCTGCACTGGCAGTGTGGGTTCTGCCGTGATTCCATCCGCTCAAGATGGACGCATTGGGCAGGTCGATGTCTTAGATTCTGCGCGCAATCGTGTCACCATCAACGCGCAAATGCCAGAATGGGCAACCGTGATACCCCGGTTTGGCGATCAGGTTTTAGTCATCGATCGTGCTGCCCAAACCTACCTGGTTGTGCTCAAAGATAGCCCCGACCAGGATCAGTGGATGGATACATCTCGTAAACAAGACTTACATTAAGGAAGCCATTTATGCTGTTCTGGTTGACGTTCATTCAATCCCTACCGACTGTTTCTGTTCCCCACGCTTCGTCGTTTCTGCCCTTACCGGCTCAAGCAAAGAATCAGGAGCTTCAGAGCGGCATTGAGCAACCTGTAGCGCTGTCGCCCCTAGCCGTGACGCCACCTGTGATCGGGCAATTAGGTCCTGGACTGTTGTTCTTTCCTGGTTTGATTGGGGGGTTAGTACTGCTGCTGTTGCTTAGTGTCTGGGCCTACACTCGCGTCTACGTGATCACCCCTACCAACGAAGCCTTTGTGCGAACAGGTGGTGTCTTTGCCAAACGCAAAACGGTGATTCTCAATGGTGGCTGTGTCATTCTGCCGGGGTTTCATGAGCTTACCCGTGTACCACTGCGAGAAATTTCCATTGATGTGGAGCGGACAGGTAAACTCGCTGTGCGGACGCAGGACTATTTACGGGCAGATATGCGGGTGACATTCTATGTCTGCATCAATGCTTCTGAAGAGGATGTCTTAACGGCGGCGGCGCGTTTGTCACAAAATAAACGCATCACCCCAGAAGACATTAAAAATGCTCTGGAAAAACGGGCAGACGATGCGATTCGGGCGGCAGCGAAAACCAAGAGTCTGGCAGAGATTGATTCTGACAAGCTGGGCTTCGCTCAGGAAGTTTTGAATCTGGTGCAACAAGACCTCGGTAAAGTGGGGTTAACTCTCAACAACATTGCCATTTCCGAAATTCAAGAAAGTGATACTTACGACGAAAACAATTTCTTTGATGCTCAGGGTGTACGCCTGCGAACCGAAACCATCCAGAAATCGATCCAACAAAAACGCGAGGTAGAGCTGTCTACACGAGTGACAATCGAGCAAAAAGAATTGGATGCTGAGAAGCGATCGCTGCAAATTGAGCAAGAAAAAGAAAGCGCCCAACTCGAGCAACAGTTTCAGGTGGAAGCGCTCAAAGCGCAACGAGAGCGAGAAATTCAGGAAGCAAAAGAGCGCGAAACAGCGACTATCCAACGCAATAAAATCTTGCAAGCAAAGTCTGTCGAAGAAGAAGAAATCCGCCGACAGCTATCAGTGCAGCAGAGCCAGATTAACGCTGACATTGCTTTGGAGGAGCGCAGTAAGCAGTTGAAGGTGACGAAAGCCTTACAGCAACAGGAAGCTGAAGTGGCAGAGATTACCCGTCAGCAAATGGTAGAATCTAGCCGTCTGCAAGCCCAGGTGCAAATTGCTGAGTCCGATCGACTGGCAAAACTGGCGCAGGAAGATGTGGCGATCGCCGTTGCTAATAAGAAGAGGGAAAGCTTTGTTGCCGAAGCCCAACGAGCCAAAGCCGAAGCGGGTGTCACCACTGCCACTAAAATTGAAGAAGCAGAACGCTCTCAGCGCCTAGCGGTCATTGCGGCTGAAAAAGATGCCCAGGAAAAACGAGTCATCGAGCAAAACGTGGTCGAAATTGATGTGTTTCGCCGTAGACGGCAGGCAGAAATCGCTCAACAGGCGGCTGAACTAGAAGCCGAAGCCATTCGCACCCTGGCAGACGCAAACCGGGACAAAGCCCTGGCAGAAGCCGATGGCATCCGGGCACAAATGGAAGCTAAAAACGTGATCAGTGATGCTAACTTGACAGCTCAGATCATCACCAATCTCTTTCCCCAGATTGCCGATCGCCTACCCGAAATGCTGCAAGCACTGGCTCCACAACCGGGAGTGTTGGGCGATGCTCGTATCTATGCTTTCCCTGGAGCCAATGGCAGTAACGGCAATGGCGCAACGGATATCAACAAGCTCTTGCTCTCCACCAGTGGTTTAGCCCTGATTAATACTCTGATGGATGAAGGCAAGCTCGGTTCGATCGCCACTCAAATTAGTCAATTATTGCGGAGCAATGGCAATGGCAACACTAGCGTTAAACCTTCCGCCGAAATTCACGCAGAACCATCCAGTGAGATTAGCGTCATTCTAGAGGATGGGAAATAAGTTCAACCCATTGCGACCATAGACATCATGGATTAACGAGAGGTAACCGATTATGAGTGCAGCAGTAGATTCGCATGATGAAACATCAATAGCCGGTCAGCACAAAGTTCTCTCAAGAGGTGGAAAGCTCACAGCAACCTTTTCTGCCGCAAGGAATGCCCGTTTTCTGACTTGACTCGACTACCGAAAGACGTAAGCGTCCTTGACTCGCACTAAGCTCGAGAAGTGGACTCCCGAGTCCAAGCAAGATGTTCATTTACCGCTGACTCTCATGCGCTCAACAGCGGTGGGAGTCAGCCTTTATCAGATGTCAAGCATACGTTCGTGTCGCGTCAGTGACGTGGGCAAGTGAGTGAGCATGACAAGCCTCTTGGCTAGCTGATGAGATTGCAAGTGATTGAACGCTAAAAACTAACACGTCAAAGTCGTGCTGAGTGCTGGAAGCAATCGCACGACAAATAAGATCACAACGATAACCAGGAGCGGGACGGCAACCAGGATCGCAACGACAACCAGGATCGCAACGACAACTAGGATCGCTGGGATTGAACGACCGCTTTATCCAGAACACTCGAGGTGCCAGAACGCGAAACCGCCGACTGTTTGCGATAACTCTGTGTCTGAATCTCAACAATCAAAGCATGATGCACCAAACGGTCAACCGCGGCGACCGTCATCATCGAATCAGCGAAGATGGCATCCCACTGGCTGAAGGGTTGATTTGCCGTAATCAGTAAGCTTTTGCGTTCGTAACGATGAGCAATCAGTTCAAACAGCACCGAGGTTTCTGCCTCGGACTTTTTGACATAACCCAAATCATCAAGCACGAGTAGGTCAAAGCGGTCCAGTTTTTTGAGCAATGGTTGCAGTTGCAATTGCAGCTTGGCTTGCTGTAGCTGTTGCACCAGTGCCAGTGCAGAATAGAATTTGACCCGCTTGCCAAACTCAATCATGCGACGTGAGACCGCCGCCGCCAAATGAGACTTTCCCACGCCCGAAGCGCCGAACAATAACAGGTTTTCGGCTCGTCCTAGCCAAGTCGGATCATCCACCAGTTGCATCAAGGGTGCGGGGTTGAAGTTGGGGCAATGGGAAAAGTCAAAGTTGGAAACCGTTTTGCCGCTTGGCAGTTGCGCTTCGTTTAAGGTTCTTTGCAGGCGGACACTCCAGCGTCGTTGAGCCTCCAATTCGCAGAGAGCCAGCAAGAACTGAGCGTAAGACCAACCTTCCTGCATCGCTTGAGCTTCGAGCGTTTCCCAATGAGTGAGCATGTGGGACAGGTGCAACCGTTTGAGGTGGAGGCTGAGGCTCTGATACGGGCTGGTCATGGGTTGTACCTTGCAGGAGTTGGTCATAAGTCGCCAGGGGGTGTTGGGTGATGGTGAGACTGGGCACATTCAGGTTGCTCAGTAATTGAAACTGCTGCCGGAGCCCTGCGAGCGTTAAGGTTGCAGGGCTCAGTTGCGCTTGAAGATAGTCTGCCACTACTGTTTCGTTGTCTTGGGTCGCCGCAATGTACAACGCTTCCACCAGGAGGACAGCGGCACTGTCGAGGTCAAATTGCGCTTTCAGTTGCTGCCAAAGGTCACGCCAGGTGTCATTGGGCAAGAGCTCTTGTTGCCAAGTACAGTACAAAAAGGCTCTGGGCTTGCGCCGCAGTCCCTCTGCAACATGACGGTAATTGATGCTCCGGGTGCGGCGTTTCGTTTGATCTGTGACACGGATGCGCGGCAGTGCCACCACCAACTGGCGATTGAGATAGCCCAGAAGCCGGTCATGATACAAATGCCATTCGAGTTGGCGTCCAATCAGGCGGGCTGGAACCGTGTACAACACGCAGCGCACATCAACTGTGCTGCGACAACTGACCGTTGCGGTGAGCACTTCATAGTCTGGAACACGATAGGTCGGGAGGGGTTGGAGACACTGTTTCTCTTCCTCAATCTTGGCAGCGTGCAGATCGTTCAATTTGGCAATCGCCCGATTGATGACATCCTGGTACGCAGCAATGCTGTCAAAGTCACAGCTTCCACGCAGTAGGAGAGCCTGCTTAATCCGATTCTTCAAATGTCCGTGGGGTGACTCAATGGCCCCATTTTCATGGGCGATGCCTGTGTTGTTGCGGGTCGGCTGCAGTCGGTAATGATGGCACAGGTCATCATACAACCGAGTCAATGGCTTGTTTCGCGCCCCACCCATGTGACGATAGGCGGCACTCAAACTATCGGTCCGATGTTGCTTCGGGACACCGCCACAGGCAAACAGGGCATTCTGCAACCCTTCTGATAAGGCAATGAAGCTTTCACCCCCCTGAATAATTTGAGCGTACTGCCACCCGCTGTAAGCCAGTCGATAGTGGTACAGCAAGTGCTCAAAGGGCTTGCCTGCAATGGTGATCTCGAGACCTTTGAGTTCAGTGAAGTCGGACAAGCCCATCATGCCGGGTTCATGCCGGAGCTCAAACATGACCTCTTTGGCATTGCCATGCAAGGCTTTCCAGGCTGCCACCCGCCGTTGCAGCGTGCGTAGAACTTGCGGGTACTTGCCCGGATAATGCTCTTGTAGCCACTCAAACAAGGTCATGGGCTGCAGAGCAGGGGTGGCTCTGAGCATCGGTTCCAACTCGGACTCCCACACACTAGCCAGTGGATCAGGACTACTTCTCCAATCTCGGACTCGCCCTCGATTGGGTTGGTGGTTGCCCGCTTCGATGCGTTGCCCACTGCGGGCGGAAAAGCCAGCCAAGTTTGCGGCTTCAACTTGCGTCAAGCCCATCTCTCGTGCGTTCATATACACTCGAATTTGATAAGTTTCAATCTTTCTCGACACGCTCATCCACTCCCGGTCCAATCGGAATGGGTTCAGCGTGTCTTTTTCTTTGTCGCTAGACAATGAATGCGATCCGAAGGCTACGATCTAACCGACTCGGTCGCTGTCATCGCCTGACTTCCTCATTGTCATCTAACAAGCCTTCCTAACCTTCAATCGAGAGTCATGCAAAAAGCCCCTTCCGCCACGCAGGGCTGATCCATCAGTCGTAGAAAATAGAAGATAGAGAGGTTGTTACCCAGAACCTGTGGTCGCATGAGTCTAATTGAGCATCGGCAAACGATTCGGGATTTTCGGACGCAACCGGAGTACCCGCTGTGGGTCATCTTGTTACTGGTTTTGATGGGCACGATGAGCGGTTGTACGGGTTATCGACCGCTAGCCGACTTTGTGGCTCGCCATGAAGCGGCATTGTTGACCCTGTTGCAGTTACCGCAGCAACGACTGCCCAGTCTCTCGACGTTGCGCCGTATCATGGTACGGGTGCATTTTGAGTCGTTCACGGACGCTTTCAATGCTTGGGCACAAGAGCATTTTGCTCCGGCTATTGATGAGCAGTTAGCGACCGATGGCAAAGGGATCAAAGCGAGTCTGAGCGACTACGACCAGTCGTATCAAGATTTTGTGAGTGTCGTGTCCGCCTTTAGTGTGGCGCAGGGTGTCGTGGTAGGCTTAGAAACCATGCGGAACAAGCAAACCAGCGACATGCAGACGGTGGAAGTGTTGCTGGCAAAGCTGCAACTCAAGGGCGTGTGCTTTACCCTGGATGCCTTGCACACCCAAAAAAACAGTGGCGCAAATTATCCACCGTGGTAATCACTACTTGATTGCCGTCAAGCGCAACCAACCAACGTTATTTGAGCAGTTGCAGACTCAGTTTGAGCAAGTGCCAGCCCAAAGTCTAGACACGCAAACGGAACAGACCCGTGACCGCCAAACGCAACGCACGGTGAGTGTCTTAGACTGTGTCGCCGGGATTGATCCGCAGTGGGTGGGCGTCCAACGGCTCATCCGCGTGGAGCGGGTGGGCACCAGAGCGAATCGACCGTTCACCGAAACCATGTTCTACATCAGTTCGTTGACGCTAGACGCAACTGCGTTTGCGCAACGCATCCGCCAACATTGGCACATTGAAAATCGTCTACATTGGGTCAAAGATGTCGTCTTCAAAGAGGATGGTTCTCCCCTCTGTGATGGCAATGCCCCAGCGAATTTTGCCATTGTGCGAACGATAGCGCTCAATCTCTTTCGGCACCACGGCTTTGACTCCATCACCCAGGGCTTACGTCGTCTCGCCCATGCTCTCCCGACACTCTTTTCCTTTTTTCAATAGATCAGCCCTGCTTGCTAAAAGCGATGATCTGTAGATTCAAAAATAGCAGGGGTTTTCAGCTATCATCACCTCTTTAGGACTACCTAAAACTAAACAGCTTCTTGGTCTTCTCTGCCTTGCCGTTTTGGGGATTCACCTACTCCGCACTTCTAAAACAATATTCCTGCTGCCTGCTGTACACCAGGCAGATGCCAGAACCTGATCGAGTAAAGCCGAGTGCTGGCTTTCAACCCGTCGAATGGTCTTCATGATGGACGCAATGTTACGTTCCCAACCTTTCTGGGCAAGGAACGCACAGTCCTCTTGTACCAATGGCGGCTAAAAACTGGTGATCAAGACGATGCATGGCACTAAGGATCGCAGTCTAATAACTGGAGTTTAGACTAAACGGTGAAGAAAGGCAGTCAGACCGAACGATCTGACCGCTTAATAGTCAAGGAACCTTCAAATCACTTGACTATGAGTAATTTTGACAAGCTTCGAGCCTTTCGGCACCAAGCCTACAGCATGATGGGGCATGGGCGAGATGCCCTCTTCGACCTCATGGATGCTGTTCTGAGCAGTCGGAGTGTTTACTCGTTCGCTGAACTCTCATTGTCCCCGGTCTTTCGGCGACAATGGTCGAGTTTGTATGAGTCGCTGCAAGACAGTGACCCTCCACGAGTGAAGCTCATGGAACTCTATTTAGAGCAGGTTGTGCAAGCCCCGTCGCTTGTTTTAGCCGGAGATCATACTGCCTGGTCACGCTTGCAGGCAGAGACCTTACGAGAACGCACTTACGAGCACCAGGCACAGCCCATGAGTGGTGCCAAGCCTGTGACGCTGGGACAAGGTTACAGCACGATTGCCTGGATTCCAGAGGCGCAAGGCAGTTGGGCCTTACCCTTGCTGCATGAGCGGATCACCAGTGCCGAAACGCCCATTGAAAAAGCAGCGGGTCAATGACGTCAAGCTTGTCAGACGTTGAGCACTCGTCCTGTGTCGTTATGGGATGGCGAGTATGGCTGTGCCCCCTTCCTGTTGAAGACTGCCGACATTGCCTGCGACAAGCTCATCCGACTCCGCTCGAACCGCGTTCTTTATGGTGCACCGCCGCCCTACGCTGGTACCGGACGACCCCGCAAACATGGCGCTAAATTCAAGCTCAACGATGCCACCACTTGGTGGCAACCCGATGAGGAACAGGACGTTGAAGACGCGAAATGGGGACGCTTGCGACTACAGGTGTGGCATGAATTACATCTGAAACAGGCGGCAAAGCAGGTACTGTCCTTGATCCGGGTGGAGCGCGTTAGCCCCACTTCGCACACGCCGCTCAAACCCTTGTGGTTAATTTGGGTCGGGTTGCAATTACCCGTGTTGACGACTATTTGGCAGCAATATTTGCGTCGCTTTGCGATCGACCATTGGTATCGCTTCGCCAAACAACGCTTGCATTGGACCTTGCCTCAGCTATCAACCCCAGAACAGTCGGAGCGCTGGAGTGACTTGATGCCCCTGTTGACCTGGCAGCTTTGGTTCGCTCGACCACACGTGCAAGATGCTCCACTTCCCTGGCAAAAAGCCGCCACTGACCGCTCACCCGGTCGAGTCGCCAACGCCTTTGCACAAGTTTTGGTGGTGATTGGTACTCCTGCCCCAAATCCTAAACCGCGCGGAAAGTCTCCTGGGTGGACTCCAGGAAAACCTCGTTCAAGGCGAATGCGCTATCCGACGGTCAAAAAGCGCTTCACCAAACCTAAGCGCACTGTGCAAAAGTCGGCTTGATTCTCTCGATTGCTTGGCACTTCGGTGTTACTCAATCTCTGTAAGGGGTTGAGCTGTTTTCACTGCTCTTTAGTCTAAACTTCAGTAATAACTCACTCTGTACTTGAGCGGTGTAGCCGTATGCCCAAACCATCATCAAGATGGTAATAACTAACAAAATAATGCCAATCCGTATGATGTAGGAACCTAAGCCTCTGGCGAAAATGTTCTCCTTTGGCTCTTTAGGTGGTTGTTGCATGACGATCGGTCTACCAGGTTTGACTGCCAATGCCTGGGCGGGCAAGCCGTCTGTGACTAAATTCATCCAGAGAATTTGCAGTTGGCTACCGAGGGCGTCAATGACCATGCTACCAAGCAGAAAGCCGAGCGTTGGGGACTGCAACTGAGACCCAAGCCCCGCAGGCAAGAAACACGGCTACTAAAAAGCCGGGGTCATGCCTCGGCTTTTTAGGTCTGTGTCGTCTCGATTCAACAGCCGTCTGGTCCACAGAAACTGTGCCCGTACAGTACCTCTGCGTCACAGATATAGATCATGCCCGCAAAATCGATGAAAAACTTCACTGCGACCTGATCCGCAATATTCTCGGCCATATCCCGATCCGGGGTGAGCACCTCAAATTTTATATTCGCATTGGTGTCAGAAACGCTAGGTTGTCCCGACGAGCGCACGTTGCGACTGCCTTTACCGCCGGTTTCCAGAACCGTATAGCCGGTTGCCCCGGATTCTTCGATGATATCGGCGATCTTTTTCAGCAGAATCTTTTCCGTGACGATGACGAGCTTTTTGGCTGACTTGGCCATGTTGGTTACCTCCTTACCGTAATTGATCTTATATATTGAGCCGCCTGGTCTGCCGGGTCAAGGGAGAGCCGACAGACCGCGATCCGTCTGGGATTAGCTGCCGCCTATCCCGCCTATCGCCTGGGCGAGTCCGAGGAAGAGCGGTATTGCCAAGCCAATCGCAACCGGCGTGCCGATGGCTGTGGACGCGCCTATGTAGGCAGAGGGATTGGCCGACGGAATCCCGGCTCGCAACGTGGGCGGACCTGAGATGTCTGAACTGGAGGCAGCGATGACGGCCAGGATCACAACACCGCCCAGGCTGAATCCTGTGGTGTAGTGGGCAATCATGCCGAGACCGAAGGCGATGAACCCATGCACCAGCGGTCCCACTACGCTATACACGACGTACCACTGGGCCACCTTACGTAGTTCGCCAAGTCTTGACCAAGCCTCCATACCCATGACCAGCATCAAGATCGAAAGCAAGCCGCGGAAGAGGGGGTCGTAGAAGCTTTTATAGACACTTTCTGGCTGGGTGAACAGGCCCAGAGCAATGCCGAGCAACATTGCCGATAGGGCAGGACCCTGGAGGCTTTCCTGCACGATCGGCCATATCTTGACCCGATTATCCGCAGGCTTCTGCTGCTTGCTGAGATACCCTTGTCGGCTGCTAGGATAATCTTCCTGATCGGGATAATCACCTGCCGCAATGGGCTGCTTGCTGAGAAACTCCTGCTTGCTAAGAGACTCGGCTACTGCACTACGCTTCTTCTTGTTGAGATAAATGTTGGCTACCACAATCGCCGTTACGAGCGCTGGGATATCCATGAAGGGATAGAGTGCGGCAGCCCAAGCCTCGTATTGGATGTTTTGTTCTTCCAGGAGCGTCAGGGCGGCAGCCATGGTAGAGCCACTCACAGCACCAAACAACCCCCCGGTCGCAATCGCATCTACGGTTTTGACCTTTGGCAGCTTGGCCAGCGTATAGCGCGCGATGAAGACAACAAGAACCCCTACTGCTACAGCAGACGCTGCGGGTATCACCATCTCCGTCAGGTTGGAATTGCGGATCGCCTGACCACCGGTCAGACCGATTTTCATGAGCAGCATGAAGACGATGATCTGATTAATCGCCTCTGGAATTACCAATTGGCTACCGAGGGCGGCAATGACCATACCACCAATCAAAAACCCGAGTGTTGGGGACTGCAACTGCTTAACGAAGTCCATTAAAAATAAGGACAAAAAATCCACGAATACCTCCTTCCGCCTCCTTAAACGAGAGGCGATTGTTGTGATGGGTGAGCTTTAAAAAGTAAGGGTGCAGCGCTACACCTGTACAACACAGGTATGACGCGAGAACATGTTGGTAGGGTGTTCGGAGGTGAACGCCCTCCGAAGGGGGCTGGAAAGTATTGCTGTGGGACAGCACTCTCCATAGACTTTTCCCTATCAACACCTAAATCCATGTGTGATTAAGTCTATCCTGAAGTACGCAGATTTTTGCGCTCCACAACATGGATTTGAAACACAATGTCAAATTCAGATCATAAGTTTTTCTTTTCAGGTCCTTGTCTGCCTTCACCCATGTCACTTAGTCAACCTCGACGACCTGAGTCACTTGCGGCGTTTAACAACCAGGTCACGAGCTTTCCCCCTCACAGATATTGATCAGCTTTAGTATCTTGCTCTAGGCAATAACCGCATCCGTGACCTGGCGCTCCTGACAGATCGGAGACAGCTCCAGAGTCTATTCGTATTGGGCAAGAAGATTGTCGGCGTTGCTGAATCCATATGTGAATAGCCGAACCGCCCTCACCCTAGCCCTCTCCCAAAAGGCGAGGGAACAGGAGTTTAAAGCCCTTCTCCTGTGGGAGAAGCAGGGCTGATCTATCGAAAAAAGGAAAAGAGCGTTGGGATGTCATGGGCGAGCCGACGTAAGCCCTGGGTGATGGAATCAAAGCCATGCTGCCGAAAGAGATTGAGCGCCATGGTGCGGACAATGGCGAAATTCACTGGGGCATTGCCATCACACAAAGGCGTGCAATCCTCTTTCAAGACCACATCTTTGACCCAATGGAGGCGATTTTCAATGTGCCAATGTTGCCGAATGCGTTGAGCAAAGCCAGCAGCATCCAGCGTCAGTGAACTGATGTAGAACATGGTTTCGGTCCACGGTCGGTTGGCTCTGGTGCCGACCCGCTCCACTCGCACGAGCCGTTGTACACCGACCCACTGCGGATCAAGGTCAGCAACCTGGTCTAAGACACTCACTGTGCGTTGCGTTTGGCGGTCACGGGTCTGTTCCGTTTGCGTGTCTACACTTTGGGCTGGCACTTGCTCAAACTGAGTCTGCAACGGCTCCAATAACTTGGGCTGATTGCCTTTGACTGTGATCAAATAGTCATTACCGCTGTGGATAATCTGCGCCACTGTTTTTTTGGGTGTGCAAGGCATCGAGACTAAAGCACACACCCTGGAGTTGCAGCGTTTCGAGCAGCACTTCAACGGTTTTAATTTCACTAGTTTGATGGTTCCGCATGGGTGCCAAACTCACCACGACACCCTGCGCCACACTGAAGGCTGACACCACACTGACAAAGTCTTGATAGGCTTGGTCATAGTCGCGCACACTGGCTTTGATGCTTTTACCATCGGTCGCCAGGTGTTCACCCGGTGCTGGGACAAAGCGCTCTTGTGCCCACGCATTGAAGGCTTGTGTAAACGACTCAAAATTGACCCGTACCATGATGCGACGGAGGGTCGATAAACTCGGTAGGCGCTGCCTCGGTAAGTCCAACAGCGACAATAACTCCGTTTGATGGCGAGCCACAAAGTCGGCGAGCGGACGATAGCCTGTGCAGCCACTCATCGTGCCCATCACCACCAGCAGCAACACCACCCACAACGGGTACTCCGGTTGCGTACGGAAATCACGAATCGTTTGCAGATGCTCAATCAGGCTCATGCGACCACAGATACTGAGAAACAACCTCTCCATTCTCTATTTTCTACGGCTGATAGATCAGCCCTGCTGTGGGAGAAGGGAGCGAAAGGCAACTTCCCTCGACCTTGGAGCTACTGTGTATACACAAATCGCCTCGACTAGGGAAAATCCGATGCGATCCCCCCGCATCCCCCTTTTTAAGGGGGACTGCCGCTCCCTCACCCTCCTTTTTAAGGAGGGTGAGGGAGGATCAAGCCCAGCCTTGGCTAGATCAGATCACTTGTGTAGACACGGTAGCCCTTGGGGAGAAGGGTTGAGGGTGAGGGCAGCTTGGTTGTTTGATCTGTAGCGCCTATTTTTGAATTTGGTATTAACCAGTCTGGCTAAGGCTTTATGGCCGACTCTATTCTTATGCCCAGCCAGCGCGATCCATCATTTGTAAGGCCACGCGATTCTTTTCACCAAAGGTATTTGCACTCAATTTATCTTCTTTGAAACTGCCAAAACTGGTCAAGATGGCATCCTTTGTCACACCTGCGCGCACGGGATATTCATAGTTGCTCCCAGCAAAAATTCGCTGTGCTTCTGGGCTTGCCAGATACTCCAGATACTGGATTGCGGCTGCCCGGTTGGGTGCATACTTTGCAATGCCACCACCACTGACATTGACATGCGTACCACGATCGCGCTGATTGGGGAAAAGCACTCCCACCTTGCTAGCAATCTCACGCTCTTCTGCCTTGCTTGACTTGGCAAGTCGTGCCAGGTAATACGTGTTAGCAAGTGCCAAATCGCCCATGCCTGCCGCTACTGCTTTAATTTGCGCCGTATCATTCCCCTCTGGTTTACGGGCAAAGTTTGCCACAACGCCTTTAGCCCACGCCTCTGCCTTCGGCTCGCCCAGTGCAGCGACGATCGAGCCAACTAAAGATTGGTTATACACATTGCCAGATGAGCGTACCAGCACCTTGCCGCGCCATTTTGCGTCTGCTAAGTCTTCGTAACGGGCAAGATCGGTGGGTTTGACCCGTGCTTTGTTATACATAATAACCCGGGCACGCTTGGTAAAGCCAAACCAATAGCCATCTGGGTCTCGTAGATTGACGGCGATATTTCTGTAGAGAGTACTACCAGCAGGAACCTTTTGAAACAAATCTTCCTGCCGAATCCGCCACAGATTACCCGCATCTACCGTAATCAAGACATCGGCTGGACTGTTCGCCCCTTCACTTTTGACACGCTCAATCAACTTATCTGCCGGAGCTTCTACCAGGTTAATCTTAATGCCAGTCTTTTTAAAGAAGCCTTCGTAAACCTGATTGTCGGCATCATAGTGCCGTGCCGAGTAGAGATTAAGAACTTTACCGCTTTGTGCAAAGCTACTCCTCAAATTCCAGGCTTGGTGCGCTGCAACGGCTGTAATCGCCGCACCAGAAGCCAAAAACGTCCGTCTTTTCATGCTCATCGTAGATCCTCAATTGGTCAATGAAGTGATTTAATTATGCAACAAGCACTCAATAGATACCAAAACTATTGAGATTAAATATCAGCAAATCGCATCATAGCGAAAGGGGTGACCAAACTCAAGTCATGTAGTCGAAACCATATCGTTGCGCGGCGTTGCTGAATGCAAGTATGATTTACCCTCATCCCCTTTCTTGAATGCCCTTCAGGCTATACCCTTCTCCTTTGGGAGAAGGGAGCTAGAACTCCTGTCCCCTCTCCTTTTGGGAGAGGGCTAGGGTGAGGGCGAATCTTGGGATTCATACCTCGATTCAGCAACGCCATCGTTGCGCTACAAGGGTAGTCAGGCATAGTAATAATCAAATTTGCAATGACGCATTGTAGTGAGGCACAAAAGCTCAGACGGCTCCAATGTGATTGCTCAACCTGTTGGCAAAGAACAAGGTTTGCCGCAATAAACGCCCGACTCGCTGCCGCACTGTATGGTTAAACCGTTCAATCTAGCGGTTTGCCGACGGCTCAATGGCGATGGCTCGGTATCACTGGTTCATAGGCTGACCAGAAAGCGGTAGAACAAACCGCACACTGGCGATAGACGGGTGGTAATGGCTTGGGGCTTCGCCCCCACTCCCCCCTTTGTCGCAACTATTTCGACAGTTGCATATAATGACACTGCCTTTTAGCCCCGTAGACTAACGACTGAATGGCAAAGCTTTAACTGGAGTAGCAACCTGTTCTGACAAGGGATTAGACTTGATCGTCAGAACCGATCGCATCAGCCAAAGCAATGAGCGTGAGAACTTGATCAAACTGAAAATTTTCAGCTAGTTGAATGAGAGATGCTTTTGAGGCTGCTTGTGACGGTGAAAGCTGCTCTAGAAGCTCCAATATACGAGAGTCACTGCCTTCCAAAGCTGCGCGTTTTAGCTCCCTTCTCCATGCTTCTGGCAACGTTGCTAAAGTTAGCTTCAAGTCATCAGCTTTAGAACTCTTTGTTCGCACTAAATGTTCCGCTTGTTGTCGTGTGTATGACTCGCGTTGAGGTATTGCCAGATGACGATCGCTCGCTTGATAGAGATACTCTACGCCCAAATGCTGACCGATTTTGCTGAAGAGCATCTGGCGTTGAAAGGGTTTGCTAATAAAGTCATCGCAACCAGCCGCTAGAAACGCATGTCGCTGTTCTTCAAGGGCGCTAGCAGTCAGCGCGATAATGACCGTCTGCTTTGTCTGAGCATCCGCTTTAATGCGCCCCGTTGCTTCAACCCCATCCATTACAGGCATGCGCCAATCCATCAAAATGAGATGCGGTTGCCACTGCTTGCAAAGCTCGATCGCCTCCTGCCCATTATCAGCCGACTTCAGCTCAAAGCCTGGTATGCGTAGCATTTCTGAGAGCAGATAGCGATTGGTGACATTATCTTCAGCAATTAAAAGGCGATAGTTTGGTTGCCCAGCCGCCAAGCCAACGATGGTTTCGAGTGGCAGCGGCACTGGAGTAGAAATGGCATCGACATAATCGACTGGAATCACAAACGCAAACGTGCTGCCCTGGTTTAGTGCGCTCGTGACAGTGATTTCGCCACCCATTAATTGCACAAATTTTTGGCTAATCGCCAGTCCTAAGCCAGTGCCTTCTGAGGCAGATAAGCCTGCGCTTGTCTGCTCAAAGGGCTTAAAGAGCTTGTTCTGCTCATCCGGCGTAATGCCTGCGCCTGTGTCCTCAACTTCAAAGTGCAGCAGCGTTGTTTGGGCTTGAGGATACAGGCTAGCACTGGCAGAGCTAACATTCGTCAGTTGTTCGCCGCTACTGTCAATCCTCAGTGTCACATGCCCCTGTTGAGTAAACTTAATGCCGTTGCCCAACAGATTGAGCAATACCTGTTGCAGTTTACCTTCGTCAGTGATTACATCCTGGGGCACCGTGTCTGAACAGGTAAACGTAAGCTGCAAGCCTTTGGTTTCAGCTCGCAGTTGCAGCATCTCTTCTAAATTGTGTAAGAGGTGACGTAGATTAAAGCGATCGACATCCAGAGCGATACGTCCCGCTTCAATTTTGGACATTTCTAACACATCATTGATCAGCTTCAGCAGGTGAGCACCGCTGCGGTTGATAATGCAAACATGTTCCTGCTGCGTCTGCGTTAACGACAAGTCGCATGCCATTAGTTGAGTGAATCCCAGCACAGCATTAAGGGGGGTGCGTAATTCGTGGCTCATGTTTGCCAGAAATTCACTTTTGGCACGGCTAGCAGCATCAGCAGTTTCTTTCGCTTGTCTCAGTGCGACTGACTGTTGCTGCGTCTGGGCAAACAGTTCGGCTTGTTGCACCGCTACCCCAAGCTGGCTGCTGATTTGAGAGACGACCCGAATTTCTGCATCTTGCCACTGGCGGGGAGCCGTATTTTGGTAGGCTGCCAGCAAACCCCAAAGCTGACTACCGCAGAAAATCGGCACGATGACATAGGCACGCGCTTGCAGTGCTTCGAGCAGTTCAAGATAGCATGGGTCAAAATCGGCGGCATAAACGTCAGGCACAGAGCAATAACGAGTTTGCCTACGGAAGGTTCCGCCTTCAGTTTCTTGCAGGTGGGTGTCTTGAATCAGGGTTTCACTGCCATTGAACCGTTTGACTACGCAGTTCGGCTGCTCGATGGCAATCTTTGCGACCTCTGGATCATCGATGCGAAACGGCACGATCGCATTCCAATCTACTGCCACCGATTCAGCCACAACTTTGCCGCTCCAATCTGGGTTAAAGCGATAAATGAGGGCGCGATCGCAGCCTATGACTTGCCGTAACTCTACTGTTGTGGTGCGGAAGATGTCATCCAGGTTCAAACTCTGACGGATCCGTAGAATCACATGAGTCGTAACCCGCTCCCGTTCTGCCATCCGCTGCAACTCTGCTTCTACTGCAATGCGCTCCTGAATTTCAGTTTCCAGTGTCGTGTTGATGGCAAGCAACTCAGACGTACGTTCTTCTACGCGAAATTCCAGCGCTTCATAGCTTTCTTTACGAGCTTGCTCTAGCCACTGGCGTTCCAGCTCAGCCGCTGCGCGGGCAGCAAATACTTTAAAGAGGGCATTTCTGTTTTCGTCTACGGCTAGAGGCTTGGTGTGCAGCAAACACAGATTACCAATCACACGACCTGCGGTACTAAGTAAAGGCATACCTAAGTAGCTCTCCGCCTGCATTGTTGTAACAACGGTTGAATTGGGAAAACGCTGCTGCAACTGCTCGGGGTAATGACAGAGTTGAGCGCTTTGTATAACAGAACTGCAGGGGCTACCTGCCATAGGAAAGGTAAGATTCTCTACCAATGTTTGATCAGTCCAGGCAGCCAGGATTCTCAGCTGTTCAGGGGGCTCGCCCAGTGCTTCGCTAATGATCACATGAGGTACGTCCAGCGCGATCGCCAGATGCTTGACCAGTGCGGGAAAGAAATCTTTGCCTGTGGCAGAAGCAGTGCCAGTGACAATATTTCGCAGTGTTTCTTCTGCCCGCTGCCGTTCCAGGATTTCAACCTGCAATTTTTGGTTCAATGCTTCCAGCGCTTCGGGTGTTTTGAGCGCGAGAAACTGGGGTAACAGGTTTACAAGCTGCAACGCGGTGTAGCAAGAGACTAAAGCTGTCAGCGCATTTACGCCGCCTGACAACCAATAGGCAGGATGCCATAGCGTCCAAATATCGAGCAAGTGCCCAATGCCACAAAGCACAATAAAGGCTCCAAACATGGCAAAGATAGAGGAGAAGGAGATGTCTTTCCGCTTTCGGATGAAGTAAACAAGCATGGCTGGGATGGAGACGTAAGCGATCGCAATCAGTGCATTACTCACCACATGCAACCCAACCAACGGTGTTTGCCAGAGATAGCACTGCCCGTGGGGCATATAACCAGCAGGCGAAAGCAAATTTTTGAGAAATTCCAGCATTGTTCCTACCGTGTTCTTACAGCCCCAAACGTTCCCCGATCGCAAATGGTAGCCAAGCCTCAGCACCAATGAAGAAAACACTTCAGTTGAGGTTATATCAATTCATTCGCTAAAGCTTTGGAATCCGCCTCAGAAGCAGCAGAGACGGCGCAGTATGGCGTAGCAGATGACACGTAGCATGAGATACCAATGTTATCCAGCAAACAGCGCTAGCCTAGTGAAACACCTCAGTGTAAAACTGCCAGAGCGCCTACCTTGCAGAAAGTTTCAAAGGCATAGCCTCACCAGACAAATCTGGCTGCTTCCTCAGACTGTACCTAGCGAACCCAGAGAGGCTTGTAGCGCTACAAGCCTCTTAAAGAAACGCCAAACACGCCGCTTGCTAATCTCTATTGTGCCCATCTCTTTAAAAGAATGCTTGACTTACAGGCTTTGATCCGATTCTTTAAAGAATTAAATTGCAACAGTTTCAGGCAAAGTACCGCGTCGTATCAATGATGCCAAGCTGACTGGGCACACTAGAAAGTGAAGTAGGTGTTCGCTACTGTTTGCCTGCTTGTTCATTTAGCGTTGGGACGCATGGCTGCGCTATGTCTGCACAAAAAATTCAGCTCGAAGCGCTTCAAAAAATTCGGCAGCATATGCAGTACGGGTTCGCACTGCCTGCCTCAGAAAACCAGCCTCGATCGTGGTCTTCATCCAGCAACGAGGCAGAACTTCCAGAGCCAGATTCCCTTAGCGATCTAGGTGATCTTTTTACGTTCGGTGGCTCGATGGCAGAGCCAACTCATGCGCCCAATAGTCGCGGCGAATGGTTTATCAGCACTGCAAATCCTGGTGCAGCGCTTATGAAGCTTCCCGGACTTTCATTAAAGCCAGCAGTACGACTGGTCGCCTACCTACATCGACAGCCAGACGCTGGGATGGGAGTAATTTGGGCAGTGCCAGAGTTATTGAGCACTACTGCCCACCTGGAAAAAGCACTATCAAAGAGCGGCGATCGTGCCCATCCACCTCACCCCGAAGGCGCGTTTGCCAATCTTATGGAAGCCGTACAGGGAGATCGGAATCCAGCCTCTTTCATCATTGCCTCGCTTCTACAGCGCGAATTGAGAGAATTTGGGCGACTGGGCAAAGCTTGCAATTGGTCGCACCATCGGCTTGTTAGCACCCCACCCACTCAGGTGCAGTGGCAATGGCAGGTAGAGCCGCCCAAAGACCTATCGCCCAAAGTGCGCGTGTTTCCTGATGGCAGAGCCGTCATTGAATTCTTTAGCTGCCGCGTTGTACCACCCATTACGCTGTTTCAGCATCTGGATCAGTATCCTAGTACCAATTATGCGGCGACGGTTTCAGACCGGGCGATCGCGGTCGTAAAACGTGCCTGACAACAGGATGATGCGAGTGTTGTACAGCAGTTTTGCCTTCGCTCTAGTGACTGATTGGGGTAAATTTCTGGATAAGTGCAGCCGTTTCTTCTGGTTTGCCAGAAGAGGAAAACAGTAGAACGCTCTTAATTTTAGTGTTGTTGACTAGTGCCTTCAAGCGATATAACTGCTGATCGGAAATGGCGACTCCCGCATATTGCTTGGCGTAAGCCAATTCCTGATTAAAGTTGGCATCGTTATACGTTTGAATGAAGACTCGATCGACGTGCCAATTTTGCCAATCAGCTGCAAAATAACGTTTACTCCAATAAGGATTGTGATGGCAAAGATCAAAGCTAACCGCTGGATTAGCCTTCTTCATACCCGCTCGCATCTGTCGCACAAACTTAGTTAAGCGGGCAGTGCGATCGACCTTGCCGGGTAAGCCAGCATGGTAACCCAGGTAGTCATCCCACTGCACCGCATCAATCCTTGGGTACTTTTGGACAAACTCTACTGCTATCTCTTTGAAAAAGTTAGCAACCTCTGGAATCTCCATATCCAGCACGTAGTGATCAATCCCAGCGTAGGTTTTATCGACTCCAGGCACAAGCCATCGTTTAGCGATCGCCAGGTCAAAAATCGGACTGTTTTTATCGATCTTAATACCCTTCTCAAAATAGGCGTGCACTTGCATCCCCTGCTTATGCGCCTCATCAATGAGCCAATCTAACCACTGGTCTTGAAATTGGTTAGGGCAGCTTTTGTAGCCTAATGTTTGCTGCATAACACTACTTTTATACATTGTGCAGCCATTACCCCATACCCCGTGAATAATCGTATTGATGCCTTGATCACGGTAATAACGCACTCGTTCGCGAATCATTTTTTCGCTAGCATTGTTAGTAGCTTGATAGCGGCTTAAATAAATGCCTCTAATTACTTTTTTCTCCCAAAGGGTTTGAGCAGATGATCTTTTTTTGAGAGTTGTGGAGACTGGTGCAGCTTGTGGCTTAGTGGGTCTAACAGCCGGAATTTGCGGAAGGGAAGCGGTGGCAACGGTTACACGCTGACGAGGTGCTGGCGCCAATACAGGAGCGATGGATGGTTGAGTAGTAGTAACTGGCTGTTGAGCAGCCGCCAAAAAATTACTGAGCTTTGAGCGATCGATCTGTGTAAAGCCCCAATAGCCAATGCCTAACAAAACCAGGATGAATGAGATTGGAATACTTGAACAGCCGCATCCATTATTTTCTTTTTTAGATGACATAGCAATGCTAATAAAGGTTCAACAATGAAAAGAACTAACTTTCACGCGATCGAGACACGCTATCGTAACCGCAATGAGGTAGCAGAAGAAATCACTTATAGCTAGTGTTACATTCAGCTACTTCACTTAAGCGTGCAGTTTCGCATCGCGTTTAATGTCCTTTAAAGAGCACACTCTAATTGCTTGGACTTATTGTTCCCAAGTTGTTCTGCCAGGTCTACGGTTTCTGCTTGAAACTTGGAAGAGCGTCATAAAATTGTTACGAAGTTAGCAACAGCTTGATCTACACGATCGTTCTACAAAATGCAGATCGAGTAAACAATTATCTCTGCAAGTTGTATGGGTAGACGATCGAGCCATGAGAACCTTGATCAATTCCGCAAGGGCGATCGCTTTAAATTTTGCACAGTTGGGTAAGAGTGGGCTTTAAACCTAGCGGTGCCAACCCTTAATTGAGCTTTTTTAATCCTCTGGCTTCTCATGCTCGATCACAAACACATTGGAGTAGAGATTCGCTACAATCTGCTTTCCTTGCTGCGTTAGAGACAGGTAGTAAAGTGCATCTTTAATGTACGGAAACACGCCGTGCCAGTAAAATTTGGGATAGTTTTTGCGGAGGTCGCCGGGATGCCGATAGCCGAGAGCTTTGTTGACACCCGTTTCTTCAAATTCGTAGAACAGTGCGCCGATTTTCTTTAAATAGCGAGGATCGCTAAGTTGTCCAATGAGGTCAGAGGCGCGGATTAAGCCAGGATAATTAATCGTGTCTTGATGATCTTCAGCAGCCGGAACCGGAAAGCGAGTGAGTTCGATATTGCGCTTGACCAGTTCGGCATCAATGAGCTTGTGTCCGCCAAAACGCTCTTCGATAAACAGCTTGGCGCGATCGACATGGTAGGGTGTCAAGCCCGCATCTGACGAACCAGAAGGCAATGTCACCATGTTGCCTTCTTGACCCGTTGCGTACATCCCCTGGCAATCTTGGCGGCAAACGCCCTTAACGTAGCCAATATCATGGCAAACGAGCGAGATGATGAAATGCAGCCAGTCTTCGCAGGAAACACCACCCATGCGAATGTGCCGGCCGCGCAAAATTTCTTGCCCGACCAGCGTTACCAAAATGGAATGCTCAACGTTATGGTACAGGGCATCGCTGTTGGCAATGTTTTCCATCGCCATTGAGCCAACCCAGCCAATGATGTCTTCATAGTCAGACTTCCAGCCGCCATAAGTGCGGCGATAGCCCTCTTTCAGTTTCTTAACGAAGTCTTCGATGAGAAGTTCAGTAGCGTTGAACATACTAGCAACTTACTTGAGTTAAAGGCGTTGGGGAAACGGTATAGCAGTAGCCAGCCTTGTTAGGAGGAGTAGGGCGTTGCCTGCATACTCTGCTCCTAATGCCCTAATTTTTTGACGACAGTTATCGATAGACGCGAGGAACTCTAGAAACTTTATACAGGATGGCGTGGCAGATGCTGAACATTCAGCTAAACTCAGTGAGTTTCTTCTCCATGTATAACAACTCAAACTCATTAACGGGCTAGACTCTTACGATCGCCAACAAAAAGCACGAGCTTGAATACGACGATCGCTGAGTCGTCAGCAACAAAAATTGACAGTTAGACAAGTGGCACCTAAATCAATGGCGATCGACCCTGTAACTTCTAACCTGAGAGTAATGCGAGACCCGGGCAACCCGAACGAGTCCTGGTGGCTGGCAGCGATCTGTTTGAGTTATTTGGGTGAGGTTTGTCAATGGACTCATATCTGCCTGTATCCTGGTCATCAGTTACGGCAATGATCCCTCAAGCGTCGGTGTCAGCAAAAGACCTATCCAACCACGATCTAGTTCTGCGTTGTCAGGCTGATCATCGTCCTGATAAAGCGGCGTTCGCTGAATTGTTGCGACGCTACCAGTCTCACGTTGAAAAAGTGCTTTACCACCTCGCACCCGATTGGCAAGATCGGGCAGATTTGGTGCAGGAAGTTTGGATTCGCGTGTATCGCAACATTCGGCGGTTGAATGAACCAAGCAAGTTTCAAGGCTGGTTGAGCCGCATTGCCACCAATTTGTTTTATGACGAACTGCGAAAGCGCAAACGTCATGCCACCCCTTTATCCCTGGATGCGCCTATTACCTTCAGCGATGGCGAAATGGATTGGGAAATCGCGGCTGAGACACCAGCGCCAGACGAAGAACTAAGTCGGCAAGAATTTTATGGGCAACTGCAAGCAGCAATCGCTGATTTGCCGGAGGTCTTTCGCACCACGATCGTCCTCCGCGAAATCCAGGGCTTGAGCTATGAAGAAATTGCCGAAATCACTAAAGCGTCGCTGGGCACCGTCAAGTCCAGAATTGCTCGTGCCCGTCAGCGTCTACAGCTTCAATTACAACCGTATCTGGACGAGTAAGCGTTCCGTTACGACCCGATTCGCAGCCTCTTACTGATGCTTGCTCGCTTACCGTTGCAGGTCACGCACGACTGTTAGCAACGCTCGATCGAGATCGTCGTCAGGACTGAGAACACTCTCTAGTTCGTTGGGTTCAACCCACTGCCATGTGTCATATTCATCCGATCGCAGCTTGATCTGTTCTTTCTCCTCGATCGTCAGCTCGATTTGATACGTGATGTTCACGCTATGAGAGCCGTGATACTCGGGTGTTTGATGGCGAACCGCAAAACAGGTGGAATAAACGCCGACACATTGAAAGCGGTTAGCCTCTAAATTTGCCAGGTTGGCTTCTTGCCATGCTTTTCTGATAGCCGTAGCTTTTGGTTCTTCGCCGGCTACCATCCTGCCGCCTACAATCCACCAGGACGATCGCGGTGCAGTATTGCGCTTTGCCAACAACAGTTGGTTGTGATGAGTGAAAACCAGATCTACACAAGCAAACACTAAAAAGTCGAGTGCTGTGCTGTAAGCAGCTTCTGGCATCCGATCATCAGGCTTGACCGGGTTGAGCCGTCCCGCTTCCTGGAAGTGTAGAACATCGCGCATGAAATTTTTAGAGGATGTCTAAAGAACATCTCTACTGTGTCATAAGGTGTGTTAAAGGGAGCGGTTTCCGTTGGTGTCGTTGCCCGAAGTCTGGCGGGATGAATTGATAGGAGGCTTTTGGGCTTTGGCTGCGCCTACTTGCTCATCGGCGATCGCGTACCAGACTTGACCAAAGGTTCGCGGATTCAGCGCCTTACCTTTTTGCTCAGGAAACAGTTGCCAGAAGCGACCATCTGCCAAAGCATCTAACCGTGGACTCTTTTTGGCACCCGTTTCGCCTAACGTTGCCAGCCATTGATCGTAATTTATGCGACGATAGCTGCCCAACCTTTGGCGCGTTTCGGGCTTGAGGGTTGCCAGTTTATCCATCACCCTGCTGGCGATCGCGTTCCATTCTGTGCGGAGCTTAGCTTGTTCTGGATTGTCTAAGCTCCGCGATCGCAGTTGGGGATTCTTCGCGTAAAACGCCTCATCCACCAGGCTTGTGAAGAACTGAAAGTCAATGTTGAGCTGACGACGGCGATCGCGCAAGGCGTCTTGCGAAACTTCCGCGCTGGCAGTGGGTCTAGGCGAAGCAGTGGGTACAGTCCGCGGTACAGCAGGGCTGACTGCCACAGGCGATGGTGATGCCACAGGTTTGGCAATCGGCTGTTTGTGCAGCAAAAACTTCCAGGCGATCGCAGCGAGCAGCAACACTATACCCACCACCATCGCGGCTGAAGCACGTGGGTCACTGATGCTTTTCCGCTTAGGGCGCAAGCGCTTTCTAGGTAAACGGGTGGGTAATGCTTGCAAAGCATCGCCTGTCTGGGCAGACGTTTCAGGCATATCTACAGGTGCAGCATCAACAGCGGCATTTGCCAACATTGGCTCTAAGATCTGTGACACCTGTGCAGCTGCGGCAAGCCGTTTTTGGGGGTGAGGATGCAGCATTTGACGCAGCAACCGCACAAAAGCCGGGCTTACTGATACCAATGGTTCCCAATCAAGTTGCTGCGTCTGGCTGTTGTAAAGCGATTCGGGTGTTTTAGCCGTTAGTAGGACGATCGCAGCGACTGCCAACGCATACAAATCGCTGGTGGGGTCAGCCTTACCGTAGAGTTGCTCTGGCGGCACAAAGCCCCATTGCCCTAAGGCTTGACTTGGATCGAGGGGATGAAGCTGCAACTGTGTGACTAGTTCTTGCACCAGCCCAAAATTAATCACGATCGGCAACTGGTCTTGCTGCCGCAAAATCAGCGTATCGAGCGACAGGTTACAATGCACGACCCCGCGATTATGCAGATAGGTCAGCACTGGCAGCACCTTGAGTAGAAACTGAATGACTTCTGCTTCGGAAAAACACTGTCCCTGTGCTTTACGCTCCTCCAAGAGCACGCTGTAGCTTTTGCCTTCCACATAGTCTCGCACCCAGTAGAGCCGCTCGTCTTGAGCAAACATCATCCGTAAACGGGGCAACTGTGGGTGCTGAAGTTCATACAGCCCTGACACCCCTTGGTGAAAGCGTTGCCGCAGACTTTCTACCGCCGCTGGATCGGATTGGGCTGGCGTAAATTCTTTGACGACGCATAGTTCGTTCAGCCGCTTTTGGTCGCGTGCCAAATAGGTTTGACCAAATTTACTTTGTCCCGCTGCACCAATGAGACAGTAACGGTTATGAAGCAATGTTCCTGGGGCGATCGGTGCTTGCATGGCAGTGTCAGCTTAACGTGGGCGATCGACAAAACAGTCAGCAGTCAACAATAAAAAGGCTCACAACCTGACGTTCAGACTGAGAATGAATAATTTTCAACTACGAACGACCACGGGAGCCAGCTGCTACAACAGCAGAATTTAGAGCGACTGCGGTCTAGATGTTAGCTCATCTCACACCCAGCGCTCACAACGTAACCGCCAAATCTGCTCACTTGGAGGTTGACAAAATTATAGGACATCCGTACTAAAATTGCGCCATTTTTAGGAGCAATTGTCGCGTCAGGTTTCAAGACACATAGCAAAAAAAGGTAGAAGCCATAGGACTCCTACTTCACTGTTTTGGCGATCGTGCCTCCCTATCGTGATGCCTATTGGCATCTGGTTAGAATTGACAGCGATCTAAAAAGGAGCGCTTTTGCCAGCCTATTTGCTGTCGAAGTTGCCGCCATTAAAAGAGATGCTTAATGCTGCTCTCAAAGCAAGAAGAACCCTACTGCGCTTGCTAAGTTAAGTGAGAGACACACTGATAGACAAGCTCTTATTTTTTAGCTGAAAGGGTCGATCGTTCCTCTAGCTGTTGCAAGCGATTAGTTGTTGCAACCGATTGCTCGGTCTGCTGAAGCGTCTCACGCATAATCTCAAGAATGCGATCGGTTTTAGAATCCCAATCAAAATAGCTTTCTGTCACCCGTTTTGCACTGCCTTGTCCAAGCTTGTGCCTTAGCTCAGGTGATGCAGCCAACCGCAACATCGCCTCTGCTAAACCATCAACAAAGCCCTGTCGTGAGCTTGGTTCAACCAAAATACCGCAGGAGTCGTTCACAAACAGCCCCGGTCCTGCCCAATTCGTTGCAATGAGTGGCAACCCCATCGCCATAACTTCTAAAATGGCGTTGCCACCACACTCGCGCAAAGACGGAACAACGTAAACCTGGCAACTACTAATCAGCTTAATGCTATCGTCCAGCGTTAAGCGCCCGTGGAAATTAACTTTATCTTGAAGCCCAAGCGCTGCTACCTGCGCTTTAGTTGCCTCCAATAGCATCCCATCGCCAATCAACTCCAACACAGCATTTGTTTTAGGTGCAACCTGCTTAAAAGCTTCCACTAAAAATTGCACCCCTTTCCAATCAACGAAGCGGGCAAAGAAAACAAAGCGTACAGGGTCATTGGGTGCTTGATCTGTTTGCGTAACGGATTGGCAAAGCGACAAATCGACACCGCTTTCTTCTACTCTATAAACCTTGCCGCCATAGCCTTTAGGCAGGGCTGCTGCCGTCAAATCATTACCAACAATTAACGCCTTTGCCTGCAACTTACCCGGCACTAGCAGATGACCAATTTGAGCTAAGGCACGACCCACTCGAATTGACAGGCGAGTCATCAGTGAGTCCATGTAGCGAAAAGCTGGTGGAAACTCTAAGCCGCCACACATCGGCCCGATGACAACTGGCACGCCTAGATCGTACATACAACTAAGACCTTTTGGCGTAATCGGAGTAGGTTCAAAAACCAGATCAATCTCGTGTTCCTTTACCAACTGCTGCACCAACGTTCTGGCATGGCGCTGCGTTAGCAAATGGAGCATTTGCCCAAAAATCAAGTCTTGAATGCGGTATGGAAAGGCATGGCTCACTTGATAAGTAAGCACCTGCGATCGCGTATCTTCAATAAAGTAAAACTTCTGAAAATCGTCATCATTGGGGAACAGGCTCCGCACCTCTTCTCGGCAGCGGGCATGCGTGACCACCCAAACCTGCACGCCACGCGCCCGCAAACGGTTGAAATAATACACTGGTAAGACTGACTCACCACTCATACGTTGTGAAACGTTTGGAGCAGTAATGATTACACGCATTGTTTTCATAAATCAATCAATTTAGAGGCACAGAAGATACGGGCGGATCTCAGACAGCTAAGGCTTGCAAGACTAATTCAATTACTCGATCGACTTCGCTAATTGTTAGCGCCGCACTAAGCGGCAATCGCACAATACGATCGCAAATATCGTCCGTTACGCTAAGTTCACCCTGTGCTCGACCATACTTGCGTCCTGCGGGGGAACTATGAAGCGGAACATAATGAAAGGTTGCCTGAACACCATATCGTTTGAGAGCAGACAATACCTGCGTTCGGGTTTCAAGGTCATTGACTAACAGATAGTAGATATGAGCATTGTGCTGGCACTCTGGAGGCACTGTTGGGCGACGAACCTTGCGCTGTAGATCCAGTTCAGCAAAGGCTTTATGATAACGATGCCAGAGCTGTCGACGCTGCTGTGTAATTTCATCTGCCTGCCCTAGCTGTGCCCAAAGGAACGCCGCTAGCAAATCGCTTGGCAAATAGGATGATCCCACATCCACCCAGGTATATTTGTCTACTGCACCTCTGAAAAACTGACTACGGTTTGTACCTTTTTCCCAAATAATCTCAGCTCGTTCAATGAGTGTAGGATCGTTAATAGCAAGCGCCCCACCTTCACCGGACACAATATTTTTAGTGGCATGAAAGCTAAAAGCTGCCATTTGACCGAAGCTACCTAAAGCCTGATTTTTATACCTGCTGCTAAAGCCCTGAGCTGCATCTTCAATAATGGCAAGACCATACCTCGTTGCCAATGCTTGAATGGCACTCATCTCACAACCGATACCAGCATAGTGCACGGGCATAATTGCTTTTGTCTGGGGCGTAATTGCTGCTTCTACCAGTGTTTCATCTAAATTGAGTGTGTCCAGACGGATATCAACAAAAACTGGAATGCCGCCACGCAAAACAACAGCATTAGCAGTTGAGACAAAGGTATAAGATGGCATGATTACTTCGTCTCCAGGCTGAATATCAGCCAGAATGACTGCCATCTCTAGAGCGGCTGTACATGAATGAGTTAATAGAACCTTTTGGCTACCAAGCACCGTTTGCAACCAATGTTGGCACTTTTTGGTGAACGCTCCATCACCAGCAATCTGCCTGCTAGAAATTGCTTGAGCAACATATTCCAGCTCATGATCAGTTGTATAGAGCTTACTAAATGGAATACTGTTCAAATCATCTTTAACAGCGAGATTAGCACCAAGATTGTCTGTGGAGTAAGAATTGGTTAAGCTCTCATTATCTTCAATGTATGCTGTAGTATCGATCGCTTTCACTATAACCTCTATGAAATGAATGGACTTAGCTTGCAATGCTTACACAAATTATCGGTAGGATGAAGCAGTTGTAGTTATCTACACGAAGCCGTTAACTTTGACCAACACTAAGAAGGCTGAACAATTTACGGACGTGTATGCTGAAGCTATGTGCTGTTAATGCTCAAAGACCGATTTGCTAAAGCTCCGAACCAAACGTTGACGTTAAGACTAATGACATCAGCACAATACATCTAAATACAGTAAGGTTTACGTGCATGGCTGGCAGTTTACCAATCGTTAATACCAAGACTTTCCTTGCATTTCTTTCAGAAAGACACGCGTAGGCTGTCGCACTTTTCTTAACTGCCCACCATTTAGATTATCCCCACTAAATAGCCGCTTCAATCGCAAAACGTGAACTTCATACTATCTTTATCAGCTTCATCTCTTTACTATTGCAAAAGCAGTACCTACAGAGATCGTAGCTTCACAAAAGACGTAACGAGATCAGTAAAAATATGCATTTAGGATGATGACTGAGTGAACATCCTTTCAGTTTAGCAATAAGATACGAAAGGTTTAGGCTCCCATTAGTTGAAAGAGCAGTTAGCAACGCTCATCCACTGCTCTCACCTATGTACGCCTCTTTAGCCCTGTGAGCGATTGATGGCTGCCTAACTAGACGTTGATAGCCTAAATCAAGCGCTCTGACATGTATTTGGATAAAAATAGAAAAATAAATCTAAATGGGCACTTTTATGATATTGGGTTTTTGGTAAGGCATGAGTATGCTCGAAACTTTCCAAAACGAGACCGACAGTAATCTTTCCGCTTCAAAACGAATCGCTATCAGCTACTTCTCCTTGTTTTCTGATGCGTAATACCAATTCTCTAAAGACCAGCTACAGATAGTGCCTCTAAAATAGAGTGCCATCCGACAAGGGAAGCAATGACTTCCTTAGTCATCACTTCTAACCTCGCTCGCATCAACAACCGCAACGCATCGAGGTTCTTCGGCAACTGCCAGCGCAACCCTAATTTGAAATGCTGCCACACACGCTCAATGGGATTCGTTTCTGGTGAGTGGGACGGTTGAAACAGCAAGATGATATTGGGCGGAATCTGCAAGCGTTTGGCGCGGTGTGCCCCCGCTTGATCGACTTGCATGATCACAATGCTGTCCTTGTAGCGCTCACTCACTAAGTTCAAGAACACTTGGAAGCAATCGCTGTTGAGATGAGTGAACTCATAGAAGAAGTGCTCGCCCGTGCTCGGTTCCACCACCCCATACAGATAGGTGGCCTTGAACTGCCACTGCACCTTACCTTTGGGCTTGATGCCTTTGGTAGTGATCTTGCGCCCACTGATAGTTTTGAGCCCAAGGCGCGTCTCATCCTGGCAGAAGAAGCGTACTTGTCCGCTCAGTCCCAGCACGGCTACGGCATACCAAGCCAGCATCGCCAGGTTCTCAGCGAGTTTTTTATATGCCTCTACTTTGACCGCTGTGGTCTCTGTACTCACGGGTCTAGCAACTTTAGGCGCGGCTTTGAGGCGGTAATGCACCAACTGATGCACCGTTTTATAAGGGGCAGTGATGCCGAGTTGCGTCTCTAGCCACTGGCAAATCTCGCCGTAGCTGTTGAAGCCCTCATTTTGGTGCAACCGTTGGTTGAGCGCCGCCTGTGCCCACTGGGGAATGCTCTGCCGTCGCCCCGTACGGGGCGTATGGGTGAGCATGGCTGTCAGACCGCCGGTGCGATAGAGGCGGAGCCACTCCTGTACAGTGACGCGATGCCGACCGAGCAGGGTCGCCGCAGACTGCACCGTGGTGGCTTGACCAGTTTTAAGCAGATAAAGCAGTTGAATACGTTCTTTGTCAGAAGCGGTCTTTTGGCTTCTGAGCCGTTGTTTTAGGTCTGCTTCCGTTTCGGTGATATCGAGTTTGTAAACGCCTGCCATAAATGCTGCTTGAACCCAATAGCTACTTTATAGCATCTGTAGCCCTATCTTGAGGAATTGGTATAAACCTGATGACAGTCTCTTAACGACATAGCTTTGGGTTTTCGCTAACTAGCCTCTAAGCGCAATTGAATGAAGCATGCTTTAAGAAAAGCGGGTAGTGCCATTTTGTAAATGGCGGAGAAAAATTACAATAGCTGAAGGTGCAAAGCGGTAAGCAAATTATGAAACCTTATTTGTTGTGTCCGACCTGTCAGTCAGATGACATTATGAAAAACGGTACAACGCGACGAGGCAAGCAGAATTATCGCTGTCGCGATTGTGGTCGTCAATTCGTCGAGAATCCACAGTGGCAACCGAAAACTCCAGACAGCCAAGCGATGATTGATCGTCTGCTGCTGGAAAAGATTCCCTTGGCTGGGGTCGCTCGTGTGATGCAGATTTCTGAGTCTTGGTTGCAACGTTATGTCAATGCGTTCTATCAGCAGGTGCCGCAGCAAGTTGAAGTCACGCCAAAAGCGCCACAACGCTTGACTGTGCAGATGGACGAGTTGTGGTCGTTTGTCGATGACAAAGGACAGGAACAGTGGGTGTGGTTAGCCATTGATGTCCAAACACGGGAAATCGTGGGTTGCCATATCGGCGACCGCAGCGGCGCATCAGCACAAGCTTTGTGGGTTTCGTTGCCTGCGGTGTATCGGCAATGCGCCGTCTGTTACACCGATTTTTGGTCAGCTTATCCAGTGGCTTTACCCAGCAAGCGGCATCGGGCAGTCGGGAAAGAGACGCGCAAGACCAGCTATATTGAACGGTTCAACAACACCTTAAGACAACGAGTCTCCCGTCTGGTGCGGAAAACGTTGTCCTTTTCCAGAAAATTGGCAAACCACATCGGTGCAATTTGGAATTTCATTCATCATTACAACGAAGCCTTACGGGCAAAGCTGGCTGCTGGCTGAAAGGTTTCTTATTTTCTCTATCCTTTACGAAAGACCACTACCGAAAAGCGGTATTACCCATCAGATCGCAAAGCTTCTCCCCTGCCATAACATTTGGGGCTATAACTATCGACTTCAGCTAGCTATTAGTTGAGTGCCGCCTTGAATAAAGCAAAGTCCTAAGGTGTTTTCTTGGGCAGGAGAGCTGCAGGGTGGGTTTCGCGCTCTAATCGACTTAAGGACTAGCAGTTCAGCATCGAACCGTTCAGCATAGAATAGAGCAATACGGGCAATATAGATTTGAACAGGGGAGTAATTGTGACAACAACTGCCGCCTCGACTACTTCTGCGGAAACGATCGTGCTATCACCCAGCTACAATCTGCCGATCGCCATTGTGTCCTTGGCTGTTCCTCTGTTTTTTGTGCAGGTTTGGGCTAGTGCAGCGATCGCGGTATTTGGGTTCTTTCTGCTGGCTCAAGCCGCGACACTGCGGCTTTCCTTCACCGAGACGGCATTGGACATTGCACGGGGGCAAACGCTGATTCGCCGCTTCCCTTATCAGGATTGGCAAAACTGGCGCATTTTTTGGTCGCCTGTGCCGATTCTCTTTTACTTTAAAGAAGTCAACAGCATCCACTTCCTACCCATTCTCTTTGACCCTCAAGCGCTACAGGCTTGCCTGGATGCCCGTTGCCCTCGTCTTTCCTAAGCGCTAGTTGTACAGTTGCTCAATCGAAGGCTTTCAGTCTTGCTGGCAACTAGTGACCAACTACTTAAAACTGCATTGCATATGAACTCAGACGAATTGCCAACGATGACGGGTAGAGAGAACTACCAGCCTGAAGCCTCTGCGACCCTTGACCTTGCCAAACCAATCTTTGAAGAGACCAGCGATCGCTCAACATCGGAGTCTCTCGGTATTCAGGAAGCGTCTGCCCAGACACTGATTGAAGAGGAAAAACGGTCATTGGTAGAGCAAATTGAGGTAGAGCAGGCACAACCATCCAGCGCCCCATCAACTGTGACCGAGATGGAACAACGGGTTGCCGATCTCCAGCGGCGTGAACAAGCTTTAAGACGAGAACTTGCCACACTACAGGCTTCGCAGGCTCGTCTTCAAGAGGAAACGGCAGCATCGCAAGCAGCGTTGGGGCGGCTGGTGCAGGAAGGCTTGAAAGAGTTGGAGCAACGTAAACAGGCACTGCAAGTCAGCGTCGAGCAACTTGAGCGCCGCCAAGAACGGGTTCGCAACGAAATGCGAACGACTTTTGCTGGCGTGTCACAGGATTTGGCAATCCGGGTGCAAAGCTTTAAAGACTACCTAGTTGGGAGTCTGCAAGACTTGGCGATCGCAGCAGAACAGTTGGAGTTGCCACAATCTGGTACTGATGTGAAAGCGGTCGATCGAGAAGCCGTTAAAGAACCGTCATCGCAGCAAACGACTACACCCCAGTTTGGTGAACAAGGCTTTCAAGAGCAAACGAAGAAAATTCGCAATCTGCTGGATCAGTACCGGAATCGTCCTGACTATTATGGCTCTGCGTGGCAGCTTCGACGGACCTTTGAACCGGTTCATGCCGATCGCGTTTCCAACTGGTTCTTTACTCAGGGTGGACGCGGTGCAGTGCGAACCATGGGTAGCCGCTTGCAGAATATTTTGATTGCCTCAGCCACCGTTTCGATTTTGTACACCCTGTATGGCGATCGTCTGCGTACCTTAGTGCTTGCCCAATCGCCCGAACGCCTGGGAGAATGGCGACGGGGTTTACAAGACTGTCTCGGCATCACCCGTGGTGAGTTTGGTCCAGAACGTGGGGTTGGCTTATTTGAAGACCCCGTTCCGCTGACACAAAAAGCCGATCGTTTGGTGAAAGATGGACTATTGCCACTGATCATCATTGACGAAACGGAAGATGAGATCAGTCTGTCGTTGCTACAATTTCCGCTTTGGTTAGCGTTTGCGCCCAATCCTCAAGTGCCAACCTATTCGTATTAAAGTTGTTAGGTGCTTACTTGTGAGTGCTTAGAGCGATCGCTGCTCTTGGCTTACAACGAGCGATGCCCTGATGCATGAAGGAAAGGCAAGCGATGGCACTTTGGGTCGCCTTAAATGGGCTGCTGCTCATAGGCGCTTATTTACTAGGCTCGATACCGCCTGGGTATTGGGCAGGGAGATTATTGAAGGGCATTGACATTCGAGAGCATGGGTCTGGCTCGACCGGCGCTACGAATGTCTTACGCACCGTGGGTAAAGTTCCAGCCCTGGTCGTGCTGCTGATTGATGTCTTTAAAGGGGCAGCGGCGATCGCGATTGTTCACTGGTTCTACGTCTTCGCTCAAGCTCAAGCGTTTTTGCCTCCAACGATAGAAACAACGTCTTGGTTGCCGTGGATGGTCACTTTATCCGGTATGGCAGCGTTGTTGGGACATAGCAAGTCAGTTTTTCTTGGCTTCACTGGGGGAAAATCGGTCGCAACCAGTTTGGGCGTGCTGCTGGCAATGAATTGGATGGTCGGCATCGGCACGCTGACCGTGTTTGCGCTGGTGTTGGCAGTTTTCAGAATTGTGTCACTGAGTTCGATCGCAGGAGCGATCGCGGTTTCTGGTTTCATGTTCCTTACCAATCAACCATTACCCTACATCTTGTTTGGTCTTTTAGGCGGGTTCTACGTCATCCTCCGCCACCGTTCTAATATTCAACGCCTGCTTTCTGGTAATGAACCCCAATTGGGACAAACAGTGCCAGAAGCTAGCAGTCAGCCGCCATCATGAGGGGATGGGAACGCTACGTGTAAACTCCCTACGGGCTTTTTAGACAAAGCATCTTCTAAGGGAATACGATTCTAGAGCTTCAGCAGTTTTCTACTCAGCTTTGTCATGGCGCTCAAAATTATTGATCACTTCGATAGCAGTTTTACGCTAGACCCAGACGCGAAAGCCGCGTTGTTTGAGTTGCTGACAAGTGACCCTTTTCTTCAGCAGGTTGCGCAACAGGCACAGTGCCAAGCGGTAGAATTTACCGAATTACTCTTTCAGCCTGTTCCCTACAGTGCGGCAACACCGAAAGGAATGCCCGCCGAATTCGAGAAATTTCAAAACGCTGCTGGTTACGTCATCATCAACGTGCCGCCCAATTTTATGTTTAAGGCGAAAATCTTTAGGCCAAGTCGGCTTTGTGCCATTTATCGGCACAGCAATGAGTCTTAGTTAAACGAAAAGCTTAAGGCTAAACGCAATTTCTCATCCTTGATCCCCGATCTCCATCCGTTACAAAATGTCTTCCCAAACTGACACACCGACACTTTCCAGCCTGGAAGTTCTCACCTACATTGACGATCGCGGTCAACTGCCAGAACAATTTCAGGGAAAAGTGGGCGTGTATGCCATTTTTGATCAACAGCAAACCCTGCAATATATTGGCTACTCACGCGATGTTTATTTAAGCCTCAAGCAACATTTAGTCCGTCAACCAAACCAGTGTTATGGGCTAAAGGTACTGACCATCGATCGCCCCAATCGCACGATTTTGGAAGAAATTCGGACGGCATGGATCAGCGAGAACGGGTCGATGCCATTGGGAAACAGTGCGGATGAAGGCAAGTGGACGCAGGCGATCGATGCGAAGGTGCAAATGACACCAGCAGAACAAGCTAGCTACGCAGGGGCGATCGACGAACTCGCGCAAACGAAAGTACTTAAGCACGTCGCTCGACGCGCTGAGGCAGAAATACTGGAGGTGCTGAAGGCTCGCGGCATTCAGGTAGACATTCGCTTCAACCCCAAACTGAAGGAAGCAGGCCTACTAGACCTGAAATAGCGATCGTGACGCTCACTGCGTTGGCAGCAGGATCGCTAAGAGCGATTCTTAGCTCCAGTCCCAATCCATCCTTTAAGGATCGACCCAACAACCGTCTGACTTAATCAAATTGATTAATTCTTCAACGCCTTGTGCTTCGGGGACTTTTTTGATTTCATCGCGCCCACGATAGAGCGAAATCCAGCCTGCTTGCTTGCCGACATAGCCGTAGTCTGCGTCTGCCATTTCACCGGGACCGTTGACAATACAGCCCATGACCGCAATATTCAAGCCTGTGAGGTGATTAGTGGCATCGCGTACCTTATGCAGCACTTCTTCGAGATTAAAGAGCGTGCGTCCACACGACGGGCAGGCAACATATTCCACCATGGTGCGCCGTAACCCTAGCGCTTGCAGAATGCTGTAGCAGACCGGGATTTCTTTTTCGGGTGCTTCGGTGAGAGACACGCGAATCGTATCGCCAATGCCTTCTGCCAAAAGGGTACCGATGCCAGCAGTGGACTTGATCCGCCCATACTCACCATCGCCTGCTTCCGTCACGCCCAGGTGCAAGGGGTACTCCATACCCAATTCATTCATGCGCTGCACCATAAGGCGATTAGCAGCAAGCATGACAGGCACTCTAGAAGCTTTGAGCGAAAGTTCTAAATGGTAATAATCAAGCGATTCGCAGATGCGGATGAACTCTAGCGCCGACTCAACCATGCCTTCGGGCGTGTCGCCATAGGTAAACATCATCCGTTCAGCGAGAGAACCGTGGTTCACGCCAATCCGCATGGATTTATTCTGGTCGCGGAGCGAAGCGACCAGGGGTTCCAATGTTTCGCGTATCTTTTCGCCAATGTCGTCAAACTCAGTTTGAGTATATTCCGTACGATCGCTCTTTGACTTCTCAAATACATACAAACCTGGGTTGATCCGCACATTATCGACGTGCTTCGCGGCTTCGAGCGCAATTTTCAACCCGTTGTGATGCACATCTGCCACCAGTGGCACAGGCTGATAGGTTGCAAGCAGCCGACGCTTAATCTCCTCCATCGCCTTGGCGTGCGCCATGCTAGGAACGGTCACGCGCACAATTTCGCAACCAATTTCATGCAGGCGACGAATCGCCGCAACGGATCCCTCAATATCCAGCGTGTCTTCGTTGATCATGGACTGGACAGCCACAGGATGCTGACTGCCGATCGTAATGCTGCCTACAGGCACAGAACGAGTTTTGCGACGCTGAATCGAAGTGTCAGTTGTTGCGGTAAGCGGTGTTGCGGCGGTGGGTGGGCTAGGCAGAGTTTGCATACGCTATGAATGAAGTCTTGGCAGCAAGACAGGCTAATTTGTCTCTGTTCTTACAGATTGCCATAGATGGGGCAAGTTTGACGGTTAAGACACGGCAAAATCTTGGCTACAGAAGAATTTACAACTGTCCTCCAGCCCCAAAGTTTAAGTCTGACGCAACAATCGCGATCGCACTCAGCTTACCGCGTAGCGCTACGAGCCTCTTCACGGGGTTTGGCTTTATTCACTTTAAGCTGGCGACCCATCCATTCGGCACCGTCTAGCTCGGCGATCGCGGCATCTTCTTGAGCCTCTTCAACCAGTTCCACGAAGGCAAACCCACGCAGGCGACCTGTTTCGCGATCAGATGGCAGAGACACACGTTTAACTGAGCCATATGCAGCGAAGACTTCAGTCAGGTCTTCTGGCGTTGCCTGATAGGACAAATTGCCAACATAGATAGTCATAGGATGATCAGATGGAGGGGGCGAAGAATTTGTGCAAAACCCTACAAGCAGGTCATAGCACATTGCTTCTCTCTCATTCTGAAAAATCTGATACCTGTAGAGGCGATTTGCTGTGGGCTAGCACACTTTAATCGATCGAAATCGACTTGGGCGCACCGCTATTGCCATTATTGCTCCCTGGTGTCGATGAAGACGTGGTGCTACCTGCCTGCTGATCAAGCCAGCTTTTCACTGGATCTTCAGACAGGTTGAGGCGAAAGACTCCAGAGAGAAGGCCACCGAAGAACGCTACAGGTTGCTGCGAAAGCTCTTGCCAGAGGGGGGTTAGTTCATCAAGAAACACAGATAAAGGCTCCTGTAAGATATGAATTTGAGCTTGTATCAGCGTTGAACTGCCAGACAGCATTTATGGGAGCAAATGTAGATGGCAAATGCTTGGCGATGCCTGCCTTGTCCAAACACTGACCGTTATTTCTTTGGTGATTGTAACGCGAAGCGAATTTGTCTCGCAGGTAAAGAGCCATTTTCGCTTCAGGTCAGGAGGAAACCAGTAGGAGAATGCCGACTGCCTTAAGTAAAAGGACTGCGCTTGTTCTAACCGCTCACGCCGCTCTCCTCACTACTGCTTCTCCGGCAACATACATTTGTCGCTGTCACAGCCAGCGGGACCTTCAGCCAGGCTAAAGCCAGAGTCATAGCGGCTGAGGGCAGCGTAAAAGTCGCTAGTTTGTTGCTTTGTTTTCACCTCTTGCTGGCGACGATCGAACGTTGCTTTGTCGATTTTTTCAAACGGTAGTCGCGGAAAGGGCGCATCAAACCGTGCTAGCAGAGCGGCGCTGATGTAGCCTTCGTCGTTAGCGATCGCCTGATAAAGGCGCTTTGCCAATGGTTCAACTTCGGCTTCGGTCAGCTCGATCGTGGCGCTCGTGTTGTGCGCGGTGTAGTAGGTTTGCACCTGCATATAAAAATCAAACTGCGCGAGGGCAGAGAATTTTTCGATCGCGATCGTATCGGCTCCAGGCAGGTTTGCCCAGGAAACCTCAACGGGGATCTCCACCAGCCATTCGGTACAGCGGGGATCAAACGGATCATTTAAGAGATTGCCGTTTTCATCCTTATCTGACTGCGACGGCACAATGTTATAGCCGTAGTCCAAACAAGCCAGAGCAACGGGATCGTTCTTGCGGAAGGTAATGCGCCGGATAAAGCGTTGCGCTTTGGGGGGATGCCAACCAGGACTGGCTCCAGTCAACAACGATTTGGTGCCTGCTGGCTGTACCGTGGTGCAACGATTGGGACGCTTGAGCTGGTGGCGATCGCAATACTCCCACACTGCTTGATTGACAATGTCTCGCCAGCGCGATAAGAACACCTGCTCTTTCTGCTTAAACTCCAAACCTGCTACCGTCTCCGGTCTGCCAGCTTCCCACCAGCGCAGCCACTCTACGCCAAACGCATGCACAAAGAAATCGAAAAGACCAGTGAACGAAACGCCCACGATCGGGTCGAGGTCGCGTGATTTTTGATAGCGCGGTTCGGCGAAGCGATGGTTCAGCAGCGCTGCAACCGAGAGGGCAGCCGCTTTAAACGCCTTTGCTTGCTCCTCTAAATTGGTGGGATCAAGCTGATTCAAATGCACTTCTGCCAGATTGCAGTGGAAATCGGCACCCAAGATTTCACCGCAAGGATTCAACCCATAGCGCCCCAAGCGATGCTCTCTCTCTTCCACAGACATTTGGGGATCATACTGTTGCAGCCATTCGCTGGCGGTGCCCTGATTGTAGGCAGCGAGGAAGTCGGCTCTGAGTGTGGGTGTTGTTAGCAAATCGCGGTTAGAGCGGGCGATCGCCTCTGGTGCGTACTGAATTGCCCCTTCACCAGAATAGAATTGCTTGCGAACCGCATCAACACACTCTTGCTCCGTCGGCTTGTGGTGATACACACGGGTATGGTTCGCCATCCGTAGGGCATCGCGTTCGGGGTCAATGCGCCAGTTGCCTGCATCATCCTGTTGCCACAGGTTATCTTTCGCAACAGCAAACGCTTCATCGTTACTCACACCCTGCCGCATTCCTGCCGATCGCCGGATGTTACCGGCTACAACGGTAGCAGCCGCTTCATCAATCAACAAACAGCATTCTACAGAGGTCAACTGTCGCCCGATCGCCTTATTCAGCAGCGCCGCACATCGTTCGTACAGCCCTGGTAGACGAATGGGGTTTGCCATGCCGCCAAAGCCTTTCAGCACTTCACCTTCGGCACGGACATCGCTAACGTTAACGGTGACAGAAACATCACCTGTAAACCGATTGTCCGTTGAAAGCTCCAGTAAAGCTTTGTAAGACTGTACCCACCCCTGACGACTATCGCCAACACGGATTTGTACTTGATTGCCGTCCACACTGACCTGAGTGCGATCGCATCGCTGCTCCGCAGGCGTGGTGCCAATTTCACCCTCTAGCCTGATTACCAGACGATTGCGGATGGCGGGTAGTTGGTTAATATAGCGCGGTTCCAGAATAGCGCCAGTGCCACAGCCCATCATGGCAAGATCCATCATCAGCCCAAATGCCTGCCAGTCGATGACATTGGTGCTGGTGCAGTTGTAGGCTCCCGAAAAATTCTCTGACTTGTTGATCCAGTCGGTGCCACCGACCCACAACCAGCGTCCCGAAGGCAGACTTTTAAGCTGCTGCTGCATCAGTTGAATCAACGCCGCTTCTTCCTGGGTAAGGTGCCCTAGCTCGGTCAAGCCTTGCGTCGTCCGCTGAATGACATCTGCAAGCGGTTCACGACGGTTTTCAGTACGACGACTGTAGGTTCTGAAGAAGACTGGATTGGCAGTGGGCGCGGTTTCAGGAAACTGCCCAGACAAAAAGATGGAATCCTGCACAGGAACGGGATTGGCTGGCAAGCTATTGGCACGAACTTGATGCAGTTCTCGAACCATAGGTTAAGCGCTCACTTCTTTGGAACGGGATGGGCTTTGCTAGATGTAGCATCTAGAGATCATAGTCTACACCATCCGTAGAGTTGTGGAGCAGCAGTGTTTTAGCATGACGTTCGCGAAATGGCACACGTTCTGGGCACGATCGTCATACTCATAAAACAGAGATCACGCTGCTTACTGTCTTCGCTGACGCATATTCAAACGTTGCTACTAAACCGTCCCAAAAACAAAAAACCCCGATCTACCACTAGATCGGGGGGAGCGTCAGATATGTTTTGCAGACGAGAGTGTCAACAATTTGTTAACAAGAAAACAGGTTAGCGCTTGTAAGGTACAACGTCTTCGCCAAAGTAGCGGATGTATTCAGTGCTGCTGATGATCGCCTCTACGGTTGCTTTCAGCCCATTGAGTGCTAGCAAGCTGATGTACTCCTCGCTTTCGGCTGGGGTGACAGGCGTGCGACCCAGCAGATGGCGGAACAGAAACTCAACCACCTTGGCACTGGGGTACGGCGTATAGAAACGGCTGATGTAGCTTTCGGAGCTTGCCAGCGCTTGCACAAACTCTCGCACTGAGATTTCACGGTCGCGAAGTTTGCTTTCTAAATCGGGACGGTGGAATTGCTCTGGCACTTGACTGCCAGCGACATCCATCACCTGCACATAGATCGCATTGCAAACCAGCGCTATTTCAGCCTGAGTCATACCAGGATTCAGGCGGTAGATGCGGGCAGGCTTGCGACGAATCGTATCAGAACTCACCTCAACTGCTTGATCATCGCCATTGCCAGTCGATCGACCCGACTCAACCAACACAGATTGACTGCGAGCGGCTTGGCTTGCCTGTACCGCCATCGTTGCTAGCGCCTGATCCATCAGAGGCATCTTTGCAACATCCATGCGTGGCTTCACAGTGTCAAAGCTTGGCACCACCAAGGTGTTGTCTTGCTTCGTTAGCTTGTTGTAAAGAGTCTGACTGTTAGGGAAGTTAGCAGCAGGCAGCGTCAGGAAGCGGTTATAGGGCACCGTATCCTCCCCGAACGCATGAGCGTATTCAGTACCGTTGACCAAGGCACCAATAAACGCTTTCAGCCCCTTTGTTGCCAGGAGTTGGTTGTATTTGCGGATTTCTGCCTGATCCAGCGGTGCGCGACCCAGGAAGTGCTTCGTCCCTAGCTCAATCACCTTGGTGTTAGGGTACGGCGTGTAGAATTCTTTGATGTAGAGGCTAGAGCAACCCAGCCCTTCAATGAACTCTTTAAGGTTAATTTCACCGTTGCCCAACTTGCTTTCCAGCACCGAGAATTCATTCTCGACAATGTAGGGCGCAATATCACGCTCAAACACTTGACGATAGGCAGCGCCAATCAAGGTTCGGAGCGCCATTTTGTCTCGCAGTTCAGTCAGTTTGAAGACTTTTGTTTGCTCGCGCTTCTTGCTAACACCTTGATTGCTACGGAACTCAATGTCAGGTTCAGACCGCTTCTCTGACACAGCGCCCAGTGTGACAAAGCGTGGCGTTTCTTCTTTGTCCACCCGGTTGCCTTTTTCACCAAGGCTACCAAGACGAGAGTTACGCTGCGACAAGCCTGCGGGGGTCAGGTAACGTTCGTAGGGAACAGTGTCCTCACCGAAGGCATCACTGTATTCCTGGCTATCAATCAGGGCATCAACCAGTGCATAGAAGCCTTTCTTGGCACAAATATCGAAATACTTGTTGGTTTCCTGACGACCGTACGTAGGGCGACCTACTAAGCGACGATGGATGTATTCGATCGCCTTCGTGACGTAAAGTGGTGTCCAGTAGAGCGATCGAAACAGGTTGGACTTGGCTAACCGACGCACAAACTCGCGGAGTGTGATTTCGCCGTTTTCTAGCTTGATTTCATCCACTTTCAAGCGCTGACCATCGTAGACATCGCGCCCAAAGACTTGCAGGTACGTTGCCTTAATGACTGCCTGCGTGGAACTCTCGGAGAACTTGGTGCTGATGCCCTGCGTGTTGGTTTTGCGCCGACCCGTGCCGCCTGTAAAGCTGGGCAGTTGATCCAGCTTAAACACTTTAGGTCCGAGTGAACCAGGAGCGACACCTCGTGCTTCGGGGTTGCTGAGTTGGTTGTTGATACCTGCGCCCTGATTAATTAAAATCCGGCGGGTATCTTTACCAAACGGGGCAGGGCTGGCGCTGGGGTTTCTCGTTTCTTTCGGGAAGATGGCACCAAACTGGATTTCCAGGGGGTCGTTACCTGAGCCGTAGGGATGTTGATCGGGCAGTGGGCGATCGTACTTCGCAAACGTTGTGAGAAACTGCGGAATCTTACGGAAGGGCGCACTGTAATTAAACAGATCTTGCTGGGGTCCCCAGTTGCGACACTCTTGCGCTTCTTGACCCAGACCGCGTAGATAGGGCACCGTTTCTTCGCCAAAGTAGTCGGCATACTCTTTGGAGTCTACCAGCGCATCGATTAAAGCTGGCAGACCACCTTTGGAGACGATCGCAAAGTAGTTTTGCACTTCTTCACGCGAACTGGGACCACGACCTAAGATGTGGCGGAATGCCAGCTCTAACGCGCGACTGTTAATGTAAGGTTCGTAAAAGTTCTTACGGTACAGCGGTGACTTGGCAAGACGGCGCACGAACTCTTTCATCGAGATTTCGCCGTTCTTGACCTTAGAGGACAAATCCGAAATGCTGAGGGAGTAAGCACGGGTAATGTCGCGCTCAAACACCTGCCGATAGGCTGCCTTGATCACATCGTTCTTTTCAGAAGACGATAGCCCCGGCTTCATCGCGTATTTAGGGCGACGCTCAGCCGCATTGAAGTAGATCTGGGGCAATTGCAGCCCTTGCAAATCATTAGAAGCACGTTGGCGCAGCTTGTTAGACGGGGTTGGTGCTTTGAACTCCGTAATCAGAACATCAAAGTATTCGGTCACGATCGTCGTTGCTGCTTCATCGCGACGGAAGTAGCCCAGGGCTGCCACTTTCATTTCTTGCAATGCCACGATCGTTGCCTCACCCGAGCAGGCACGTTCAATGATTTCTCGCAGACCGCGAACGTTGACTGAAATGATATTTGGATCGCCTGCAACGATCGCATACGTCACATACCGCAGAAACCAGCTCAGATCCCGCAAGGATTTCGCCATGTTACTGGGACCATAACGCGCCACGTTAATCGGACGAAAGCTCGCTGGAGTCGTGCCACCAGTCGTGCTGAACAGCGATCGAATACCATCCAGAAAACCACCACCGGAGCTAACGTACGTCGCTGTTCCTAGCTTCATCGATTCGCGGGCATCCATCCCGCCACCAGCCGCCACCAGAGCGGGCTCTTCCTGGGGTTTCTCTAAAAACGCCATTGGAGAACCGCCCACAAAAATGCGGTTGGCAGCCCGCGAGACGATAATTTCGGCATTTTTAGTCAGCGCTTCGGAGATTTCGAGGCGCTTGGCACCCGAACTGAAATAACCAGCCAACTCATCCAGTTCGCCACGTCCCAGGAAACGATCTTGCTGTTCAGCCTGGGCGATCGTCGCGACTGGGACGGTTTGGTAAAGTTGCGGACGGGCAACCGAGCTTCCACCACTTGCTTTAACACTCATTGATTTCAAAAGCTCCCTTTAACGGATCGTGACTGTGTTAAATCTGACCAGAGTGCCACCTGGCAACCATCCCAGAGCCCTTGCTTTAGAAAGAAAAGCATAATCAGGACTTAAATCTAATGACGGCACAGGGTCTACCAGTTCAATATTTAGGTTAGAACGATGCGAGCCTCAAGACTCGTTGATTAAAAAGTATGTAAGACTGGCGATCGCTCACTGTATCGTCCGATCATAGGGGATGGAGGTCACGCTCCTGAGAAGGCACAAACGTTTTGTTACAAATCTTCGTTATGTGCGGACTCGGCAGCTATGTGAGACTATTTCTACCGACGCTGGCTCGTTCCGAACTAGGACGAGTCGATGCAACACTCAATCCAGTTATCAAAAAGATGGCTTCAGCAGGTGCCGATCTAGGTGGAGCTAGCTTAAAGCTGAGTCAAGTCATCTTTGAGCTGGGTCGAGCTATCTTTTTGCCTGGTTGAGCAGTCTCTGATATAGGTCGAGTCATCGCTGAAGTCGGTCGAGCTATCTTTCTGCCTAGTCGAGCAGTCTCTAACATAGGTCGAGTCATCGCTGAAGTCGGTCGAGCTATCTTCGAACTGGGTCAAGCAGTCTCATGAGGATGTCTTGACAGTATTGAAACGATTCACGGTCACGCAATTATGAGCGTTGATTTAGTTTGGATTCTCTTACAGTGTTACCTGACAAATACAGTGTTACCTGACAAAACAGCTTCGATCATTGATTAACAAGTCTTTTCGTAGGTTGGGGTTGAGTAAAGCGAAACCCAATAATAAAGATGCCAGTGTTGGGTTTCACCAATTTCAACCCAACCTAGGAACCACTACACCGCAAGCCTGCTTAGTGGCATGGTAAACCAGCATCTCTACGGTTAAGTAATTAGAGTTCCTATGTCTAGGCGTTCTCATGACGGTAGCGCTTTTTCGTAAAGGATAGAAGAAAATAGAGAAAAGGCAGTTTCAAGTGAGCCGAAAGCCAGGATGAAACCTTACTTAATTTGTCCGAGTTGCGGGTCGGATGACATCATGAAAAATGGCACCACTCGTCGTGGTAAACAGAATCATAAATGTCGAGACTGCGGTCGTCAGTTTGTGGAAAACCCCCAGTGGCAACCGAAGGCGCAAGAGACCTGTGCCTTGATTGATCGCCTACTGCTCGAACGGATTCCCTTAGCGGGGATTGCCAGAGTCTTGCACCTGTCGGAAAGCTGGTTGCAGCAGTACGTCAATCAGTGCTATGAGCAGGTGGCCCAACAAGCCGAGGTGCTGCCGAAAACGACTGCTCGGTTGACGGTACAAATGGATGAGTTGTGGTCCTTTGTGGATGAGAAAGGCAACAAACAATGGGTCTGGTTAGCGCTGGATGTGGCGACCCGGGAAATCATTGGGTGTCATGTGGGTGATCGGTCGGCACAAGCGGCGCAAGCGTTGTGGGACTCCCTCCCTCGACGTTATCGACAATATGCTCGCCTTTACACGGACCATTGGGAAGCCTATGCCTGTGTCCTACCGAGTAAACGGCATTTTGCAGTGGATAAAGCTTCTGGGTTGACCAGCTATATTGAGCGGTTGAATAATACATTGCGACAACGCATTTCACGGTTAGTCCGCCAGAGTTTATCGTTCTCGAAGAAGTTAGAGAATCACATTGGCGCGATTTGGAACTTCATTCATCACTACAATCAAAGCTTCGAGAGAACCTGCAACGGGAGCAAAGAGCTTCTTTTTCTCCATCCTTTACATAATGGCACTACCCTCATGACTACTGAACCTTCAACGCTTGAGCCTTGATATGGAGTGCAAACCCTTTACTTGCACGCTCGTATAAACGAGGAGGGTCTTCCAATTTATGAAGAACGGATTGTCGTCTTTCACGCTTCAGACGAGGAAGAAGCACACTGGCTGAAGTTGAAGCGGGTCAATACGCTGCTGACAATGACTGTACCGCCCTTAAGTACCTCACGTGTTTCCACATCTCCGCAGCCGACTTAAGCAGCGCTGTTGAAGTATTCTCTCTAAGGCGAGGCAGTGCTCTAGGGTCTAGCGAGTATGTAGACCGTCACTTTGATACCGGATCTGAACGTGCTCGGAATGCAGAAGAGGACTGAGAGAGTAGGGTGCGTTATGTCGCACTAACGCACCTGTGTTGAAGGTGCTGGGTCGAGCTATCGTTCATTGCTTAGTCGAGCTGTCTTTAAGATTGGTCGAGTATTACTTGATCGCTATAGCGTTTGCTCAGGCGCGATCGCTAGCTGAACAGCACTTATTTTTAAACCCTGGCTTAATCTTGCGTCATTAAGTATTATTACTCCCTGCGTGATATGATGACAGCGGTCTCTGGTGCTGCCAGGAAAAGACTGAACTCATTACGTTGCAGCCCTTTTTCAAAGAGGAGGCGCGATCGTTGAGTTCCTCGGTTATGTCAGTATGGCTGAAACAGCGAGTTGATCCTTTTGACGATGCAAACGACTGAAACAGGAGCACCTTCACAGCCTGGTGACAGCTCAACGGAGCCGAATGCTTCGATGCAGGAGTACTACCAACTCCAGCGCGAGTTGCTGCTCACCACGCTACTGCTGACGGGGATAATTTTCCTCACCATCTGCTTTTTTTACCCGCTCAACATTGCTCTGAATTATTTACTTGGAGCGTGCACAGGTGTGGTTTACTTGAAAGTGTTGGCTAGAAACGTTGAGCAGCTAGGCAATGAGAAGAGCAAGGTTGGCAAATCCCAAATTGCGATTTTTATTGGGTTGATCATAGTAGCAACTCGTTGGGATCAATTGCAGGTGTTACCAATCTTTTTAGGTTTTCTGACCTACAAAGCAGCGCTTATTGTTTATATGCTTCGTCTCTTGCTCCCGTCTGGCTCTCGTTAATCAGTCGGTTCTGAAATTCACCCCTTAACTTATTTGGGAAAACCGCTCAAAGTCTAATGCTAAGTTTTCTCCCAGCGCTTAACGTTTTTCCGCTTGCCAGCCTTGAGGTGGGGCACCATCTTTACTGGCAGATTGGCAACCTTAGAATCCACGGACAGGTGTTTTTGGTTTCCTGGGTCGTGATTGGGCTTTTATTGATTGCTTCGATCGCGGCAACGCGTAATGTTCAGCGCATTCCTAGAGGCATTCAAAACTTCATGGAATATGCGTTGGAGTTTGTGCGTGGCATTGCTAGAGACCAGCTTGGCGAAAAAGAGTACCGTCCTTGGGTGCCGTTTATTGGTACGCTCTTTTTATTCATTTTTGTCTCTAACTGGTCGGGTGCTCTAGTTCCCTGGAAGCTGATTAAGCTCCCTGAAGGCGAACTGGCGGCTCCTACCAATGACATCAATACAACGGTGGCATTGGCACTGCTGGTTTCTCTGGCGTATTTTTATGCCGGTTTCAGCCGTAAGGGTTTGGGTTACTTTGCAAAGTATGTCCAGCCAACCCCTGTGCTGCTGCCGATCGCGATTTTGGAAGACTTTACAAAACCGCTCTCTCTCAGTTTCCGTTTGTTTGGCAACATTCTTGCGGATGAGTTGGTAGTGGCAGTGTTGGTGCTTCTGGTGCCACTGTTTGTGCCGCTGCCGGTGATGCTTTTGGGTTTGTTTACAAGTGCGATCCAGGCGCTAGTGTTTGCCACACTGGCAGGTGCTTACATTCACGAAGCACTTGAAGGGCATGGAGACGAGCATGAGGAACATGCCTAGCCTCACTGGTTGCTTGATCATGATTTTGTAATCAGTTCAAGTTGCTTAAACGCGATCAATCGGTGTCGAACCTGAGCGTTTAAGCCTTAAAGTTGTTCGTTTAGTTTGTTCATTACTGAAGGAAAGAATCATGGATCCATTAGTTCAAGCTGCGTCTGTCTTTTCTGCTGCACTAGCGATCGGTCTAGCGTCTATTGGTCCTGGTATTGGTCAGGGTAATGCGTCCGGTTCTGCTGTTGAAGGGATTGCTCGTCAACCAGAAGCAGAAGGCAAAATTCGCGGTACGCTTTTGCTAACGCTGGCGTTTATGGAATCCTTGACCATCTATGGCTTGGTCATCGCTCTCGTGCTGTTGTTTGCCAATCCCTTTGCTTAAGCACCCTCTTGCTCAAGTAATTTAGGTCAAGCAGCACGCGCAGTTTGAAGTAATCGAGTGATGGGTAATTGGTAACAGAGTCATCCATTTGCCTTCAGTTACCAGTTATCAATCGCTCAACAGTTACGAGAAAATCTCCACCTAAACTCAAGAACTCCGAATTCAAGACATGTTTGATTTTGATGCCACTCTGCCACTGATGGCAGTTCAGTTTTTGGTTTTGGTTGCCCTGCTCAATGTGGTCTTTTATAAGCCATTAACGAAGGCGATCGAAGACCGTAGTAACTACATCCGCACTAATGAGACGGAAGCGAGTGAGCGGCTGGCAAAGGCTGAACATTTAGCGACGCAGTACGAACAAGAGCTGGCAGCAACTCGTAAGCAATATCAGCAGACGATCGCTACGGCACAAGCGGAAGCCCAAGCCCTTGCTGATCAACAAATTGACACTGCACAGCAAGAGGCGCAGTCTCAGCGTGAGCGTGTGCAGCGTGAGCTTGATCAACAAAAGCAGGAAGCAATGAGTTCCTTAGAGCAGCAAGTTGAGTCATTGAGCCACCAGATTTTAGACAAACTTTTAGTTAGTCTTTAGACGTTGGCTGCTAATCTCTAAGCACCTTTAAAGTCTAGAGCTTAACAACCGAACGCTAATGACCTCAGCCATTTTGGACGTAGCGATATGGATATTCTCTTAAAGTTGGTGATGGGTGCTAACGTCTTGGGCACTGAAGCGGTCGAAGCAGCCGAAGCCGGCGGTTTTGGCCTAAACTTCAACATTCTCGAAGCAAATCTGGTTAATCTGGCGATCGTTGCGGCAGTTCTCATTTACTTTGGGCGCAGCTTTTTGGGTAAAACCTTGGGCGATCGTCGAACCGCGATCGAAGAAGCCATCAAAGAAGCTGAACAACGTAAGAAAGATGCAGTGAGTGCTCTAGCACAGCAGCAGCAAAAGCTGGCACAAGCTCAGGGTGAAGCAGAAAAAATCCGTGCTGCTGGACAGGTGGCGGCGGCGGCGGCTAAAGCTGAAATTGTTGCCAAAGCTGAACAAGATCTGCAACGGATGCGTGAAGCCGCCACTCAGGATATCAACGCTGACCAGACAAAAGTGATGAACGAATTGCGTCAACGGGTAGCAGCGCTAGCCATGCAGCGGGTTGAGTCAGAGTTACCATCGCGGCTGAATGACTCAGTGCAGCAACAATTAATCGATCGTAGCATTGCCATGCTAGTAGGAGGCGACCAGTGAGCGATAGCGTCATTACCAGTGAAATTTTTGCCCCATACGCTCAGGCGCTCATGTCTTTGGCAAAAGCTGAAAATTTGAGCGATCGCTTTGGTGAAGATGCCGCTGGCATTCTGAATCTGCTGAAAGAATCGCCTGATCTCGATCAGTTTCTGGCAAGTCCGGTTATTGAGCTGGATGCAAAAAAAGCGGTTTTGCAACAAGTTTTGGGCGATCAGGTACATCCCCACATCCGCAACTTTTTACTGCTGATTGTCGATCAGCGTCGTATCGCCTTTTTAAGCGGTATTTTGAAGCAGTATCAGGCACTGCTACGCGAACTGAATCAGACTGCGCTAGCTCAAGTTGTTTCAACGGTGCCGCTCAATGAGGCGCAGCAGCAGACAGTGCGTGAGCGAGTGATAGCCCTCACAGGCGCACAAAACGTTGAAATCGAAACGACCATTGATCCTGATTTGATTGGTGGTGTGATTATCAAAGTTGGCTCCCAAATCATTGATGCCAGTTTGCGTGGGCAACTCCGACGCATTTCATTACGCTTAGGCAGCTCAACTTAAGTTTTTAGCCGTTGGTGGTTGCTTTTTAGTCTAAGCGCTAACAACGAACCACCAAGAACTGATCCCCTCCCTCATCCTTACAACGAGCAACTTTTATGGTAAGCATTCGACCAGACGAAATTAGCAGCATTATTCGGCAACAGATTGAGCAGTACGATCAGAAGGTCAACGTATCGAATGTTGGCACTGTGCTGCAAGTGGGTGATGGCATTGCCCGCGTCTATGGGCTAGACAAAGCAATGGCGGGCGAACTTGTAGAGTTTGAAGATGGTTCCGTCGGGATGGCACTGAACCTGGAAGAAGATAATGTCGGTGTTGTGTTAATGGGCGACGGACTCAGCATTCAAGAAGGCAGTTCAGTCACATCAACTGGCAGAATCGCTCAGATTCCAGTCGGTGAAGCGATGCTCGGACGCGTTGTCGATGCGCTTGCTCGCCCGATCGATGGCAAAGGTGACATTCACACAACAGAGACTCGCCTGATTGAATCGCCCGCTCCGGGGATTATTGAGCGTAAGTCGGTCTATGAGCCGCTGCAAACTGGGATCACGGCGATCGATTCCATGATTCCGATTGGTCGCGGTCAACGAGAACTGATCATTGGCGATCGTCAAACCGGCAAAACATCCGTTGCGATCGACACGATTCTGAACCAGAAAGGTGAAGATGTTATTTGCGTTTACGTGGCAGTTGGGCAAAAGGCATCAACGGTTGCCAACATTGTTAGCGTGCTCCGTGAGAAGGGAGCGCTCGAATACACAATTGTCGTTGCCGCGTTTGCTAATGATCCTGCAACCCTACAATACTTCGCGCCTTACACGGGTGCTGCTCTGGCAGAGCACTTTATGTACAAGGGCAAGCACACCCTGGTGATTTACGATGACCTTTCCAAGCAGGCACAGGCATATCGCCAAATGTCGTTGCTGTTGCGTCGTCCACCCGGTCGTGAGGCATATCCCGGTGACGTATTCTACGCTCACTCCCGTTTGCTAGAGCGGGCTGCAAAACTTAGCCCTGAACTGGGTGAAGGCAGCATGACTGCATTACCGATCATCGAAACTCAAGCGGGTGATGTCTCGGCATACATTCCCACCAACGTAATTTCGATTACTGATGGGCAGATCTTCTTGTCGTCTGACTTGTTTAACTCTGGCTTGCGTCCAGCCGTGAATGCAGGGATCTCCGTTTCACGGGTTGGCTCGGCTGCACAAACGAAGGCGATGAAAAAAGTTGCTGGCAAGGTAAAGCTGGAACTGGCTCAGTATGACGATCTGCAAGCCTTTGCTCAATTTGCTTCTGACCTTGATAAGGCGACCCAAAACCAGTTGGCACGAGGTCAACGCCTGCGTGAGATTCTGAAGCAACCTCAGTACTCGCCGCTCTCGGTGGCTGAACAAGTGGCTTCAATCTATTCTGGCATCAATGGTTATCTGGATGATATTCCGGTTGATAAAGTGGTTTCGTTCTTGAAAGGTCTGCGTGACTATCTGAAGAACAGCGTTCCCAAGTATGGCGATATCGTCCGCACTGAGAAGCAGCTGACGCCAGAAGCTGAAAGTCTTTTGAAGGACGCGATCGGCGAGTACAAAAAGACCTTTGCTGCGGCGTAGAGGTGAAGAGAGAGGGGTGAGGAGAGTGTAAGGATCCTTACTCCTCTTTTCATCTCACTGCTTACATTGACTGCTCTAGCTTTGATCTGGTGAGACACTCCTCACCCTTTACCCCTCACCCCTCACTTCCGACATGGCAAATCTTAAAAGCATTCGCGATCGCATTAAGTCGGTCAAAAACACTAAAAAAATTACGGAGGCAATGCGTCTTGTTGCCGCTGCTAAAGTGCGCCGCGCTCAAGAGCAGGTCATTGCAACACGTCCCTTTGCTGATCGTCTAGCGCAGGTACTTTATGGGCTGCAAACCCGCTTGCGCTTTGAGGAAGCGAACCTGCCGCTGCTCAGTCGGCGCACTGTCAAGACGGTTGGCATCCTGGTTGTGACGGGCGATCGTGGTTTATGTGGTGCTTACAATTCCAACGTGATTCGACGGGCAGAAATCCGTGCTAAGGAATTGCAAGCGGAGGGCATCAACTATCGCTATGTCCTGGTTGGTCGTAAAGCAACCCAATACTTCCAGCGTCGTGAGCAGCCGATCGCTGAAACCTTTGTCAACTTAGAGCAGATTCCCACCGCTTCTGAGGCATCGGAAATTGCGGATCAATTGCTGGCTCTGTTTCTCTCTGAAACGGTTGATAAAGTTGAGTTGGTGTACACACGGTTTGTCTCACTCATTAGCTCTCGTCCGGTTATTCAGACCCTTCTGCCGCTCGATCCTCAGGGCTTTGAAGTGCCAGATGATGAAATCTTCCGGCTTACATCTCGTGGTGGGCAGTTTCAGGTAGAGCGCTCGAAAGTAGCGGCTCCTTCGCCCCAGAGCTTTCCTCAAGACATGATTTTTGAGCAAGATCCGGTACAGATCTTGGATGCGTTGTTGCCGCTGTATTTAAACAACCAGCTGCTACGAGCGCTGCAAGAGTCTGCTGCTAGTGAATTAGCTGCCCGAATGACTGCAATGAGCAACGCCAGCGACAACGCGAAGGACTTGATCAGCACCCTAACGCGGGGTTATAACAAAGCGCGTCAGGCAGCAATTACTCAAGAAATTCTAGAAGTTGTGGGCGGTGCAGAAGCCCAACGTTAGTCCTGTCTCTCAAGTCAGACGATCGTCTCAGTTTGTGTCTCCAGGTACTGCTGCCCCGCGATCGTCTGCGCCATCTCTGGAAAAATTAAGGAAGCGCTATATTCGTTTGTCGATCGCTTATGTCTAACACCTACACGGTTGAACTTCAGCATCAGGGTGGCACTCACACGCTTCAGGTGCCCGACGATCAGACTATTCTAGAAGCGGCTCAAGCGTCTGGACTGGAGTTACCTAATTCTTGTAATGCAGGTATCTGTACAACCTGTGCCGCTCAGGTGACTGAAGGCACGGTTGATCAGCCTGATGCCATGGGGGTTAGCCCAGAATTAAGAGAGCAGGGCTATGCGTTGCTCTGTGTGGCGTACCCACGCTCTGACTTGAAGATTGAAACTGAGAAAGAAGATACGGTTTATCACCTTCAGTTTGGGCAGTTTCAGCAGAAAAAATAAGGCTTAAGTGATACTTGGGCTGTTGTACAGCAGCGTTGTGGGGTAAGGTTGTAATCTTACAATTGCCTGCTGGTAGCATGAAAGCAATAGCAAAGGTTTGTGCATATTCCCTATTGTTTGTGACAATCACTCATGCACCCGGCATTGCAGGCGGTAGTAGCTGGAAGGTTCGCATTGAGAAAATGCAGGTAAAATCTCCAAGTCATGCCACAGTTGTTCTGAAAGCTCTTGAAGATGAGGTTTTCTATGAGCAGCAATGTACAAGATTTTTGGTCGAGATTGATTTTCAGCCTGATTATCTTCGAGGACGTAACAAGCTAGATCTTGAGCGTGAGAATGCTGCCCTCAAAATCCATCAAGAGGCTTTGGCTTCTCTTCAGGCACAGTATACTAAGCAAGCTCCAGTGCGCTTTGGGGAGTTGATGGGTGGTTTAATTCAGAAGCCAGCTAACGACTCGTGGTTGGATTCTTTAATCCAGTCTTTTTTACGGCTATTTGGGAAAGAAGAGCCACCGCTGCTAGATTCAAGTATTCCAACTGAGTGCCAATTTACAGCCCCAGGTTTGACCATATTTGATGACTCTGCAAGTAAGCGAGTTGTGTATGTACGTAATGAATTATGAATTGTTGTCGAGCGATCGCTCTCCTTGGTATCAACAACTGGGAACCTAAAGTTTGAGCGTGAACAGTGGTTACACAATTCATCACCGCCGAAATTAAGCTTGAAGCATCGCCTGCCGACCTTCAACACGCGATCGAAGTTAAGCTGCAAACCTATGGCGATCCGTTACGTTGGGCTGTAACTGAGGTAAATCTCACTACGCAAACAGCGATCGTGGAAGCGATCGTCACAACAAAGGATGAAGGCTAAATTTTTCATCCCTCATCCCTCATCCCTCATCCCTCATCCCTCATCCCTCATCCTTTCTATGAAACGCTCTTTCACTGTCGCCTTGATTGTACCGACGGGCATTGGGGCAGCGATCGGTGGCTATGCAGGTGATGCGTTGCCCATTGCTCGGGCGATCGCGCAGGTGGCTGACTGTCTCATTACCCATCCAAATGTGCTGAATGGCGCACAGCTTTATTGGAACCTGCCGAATGCGCTGTATGTGGAGGGCTATGGACTCGATCAATTCGCCGCAGGTCATTGGGGCTTGCGTCCCGTTCACCAAAACCGTATCGGGTTAATCCTTGATCAAGGGATTGAGCCAGATTTGCGGCTGCGACATATTCAAGCTGCCGATGCAGCGAGAGCGACGCTGGGATTAGATCTCACTGACTATATTGTTACAGATGCGCCCTTAAACGTAAGTCTGCAAACAGCGGCATCGGGTGCAACCTGGGGAACGATTCAAAATCCCGCTAGTTTGTTACGTGCGGCTGAGGCATTAATCCAAAAAGCAGGCGCAACGGCGATCGCGGTGGTTGCCCGCTTTCCCGATGATTTTGGGGGTGATGCACTGCAACAATACCGCCACGGTCAGGGTGTTGATCCGATCGCAGGAGCCGAAGCCGTGATTAGTCATTTAGTCGTGCGGACGTTTGGCATTCCCTGTGCCCATGCACCTGCCCTTTTGCCGCTGCCGCTTGATCCTGACGTGGCACCACGATCGACGGCTGAAGAATTAGGCTATACCTTTTTGCCCTGCGTTTTAGTGGGCTTAAGTCGTGCCCCGCAGTTTGTGACGCGATCGCATCCGACCTTCAGTCCTCAAATGGGGGACATTTGGACAGAGCAAGTAGATGCCGTCGTCGTGCCTGCAAGCGCCTGTGGTGGTAGCGCAGTCATGAGTTGGAGTCAAATAGCACCGCTTGGAACGTCATCGCCCCGCATCATTGCCGTACAGGACAACCAGACCACTATGCAAGTGCCACCCGAAGCATTGGGCATGGTCGCAACCTGCGTGCCTTCTTACCTGGAAGCGTTAGGTTTACTGGTGGCTCAACGGGCAGGAATCAGTGCTGCTGCGCTCAAGCCGTCCCTGCGATCGCTGCCGTGTCTTGATGCCTGATCCCTCTAGGAAAGGACGATACACTTTAAGCGCAAAGCGCTAGACTTGTGAGGATTCATCGCTCCAGTTCCAACGTCTGCGATACCAGATATGAAAGTGAGCGTGGCAAAGGTCATGTTAAAGATAAAAATTAGTCCTCATTCTGTACCTTTACAAAGAAATTGGTATTAGATTTGGAAAACTTAGAGTCCGTTTCTTAGCAGCATTTTTCCAGTGGCAGAACAATTTCCTGACCAGCCAGAAGTCGAACCCCTAAGCCGTACTCAAGTACTGATGGCAATGGGCGTAACAGCGGTTGTGCTGTTGGTAGCCGCCAAACTATGGGTGCAGTTTGGCACGGTGATCCTGTTGCCGTTGAAATGGTCGTCGATCGCCATTTTGCAGGGGCTAGGGTTAGGGCTTGTCATCACACTTGCTAGTGCGGTGGTGTATCGTGTCTGGGCAGCCTACCGCCAGAGTGCTGATTATTATCTAACGCTAGTGCTGAAGCCGCTTGTCTTGCCTGATTTGATTTGGCTAGGGCTGCTTCCTGGCTTAAGTGAAGAACTGCTGTTTCGCGGGGTAATGCTGCCAGCCTTTGGCTTGACTTTTGAAGCGGTGATTATTTCTAGCCTCTGTTTTGGTGTCTTGCATTTGAGCAGCCCAAAGCAATGGTCGTATGTCGCGTGGGCAACGATCGTCGGTGTTTTGCTCGGTTATAGCGCTCTGATAACCCATAACCTGGTGGTGCCTGTTGTCGCCCATATGGCAACAAATTTAATTTCTAGCAGTATCTGGAAATGGCGCAATCGCGCTGCCTCTATCTAGCAAGCCCAATTGTCTAGCAGTCCAGCAGAGGCGATCGCCACGTCTATTCTTCATTCAAAGTGCGTCTTGCAAAACACGTCGAGTACTTTGCCATGCCCAGATGCCCACCACGCTGACAATCGTGCCCATCCCCAGCATGACAACTCTTAACCCTACGGCATCAGTCAGCGGACCAGCGATCGCCAACGGCACACTTAACGCGATATTCACAACATTGTTCTGAAAGCCAAAAACCTTACCTCGCATCGCTTCTGGCGTTTGCCGCTGAATCAACGTCTGCATCGGTACGCCGACCATAGAGGCTCCAACGCCTAATAAGGCGCTCAAGCAAAGACCGAGCCACAAACTTTGGGTGAACGTAAACACGGTTAGACCCGCTGCCATAATCAAAAAGCCAATCAGTGGGAGCGGCTTGTGGTGAAACCGATCGCCCCAATGACCCAGTATCGCTGCACCAAACACCATACCAACGCCTGCAGCAGCTAACAAAAAGCCAAACTGAGTTGATTTCAGCCCAATTTCTTCAACGAGATCGATCGTCAAAACGGTCAGCGCCGCAAAAACCGAATACAGAATCGTCAACTGCACCATTGCGCCACTCACCAAGCGATCCTTCCGCAGATAAGCCAACCCTGATTTAAAGTCACTCCAGGGGTGAGCCTGCACAATTTGAGGATCAGCACCACTTTTGCGAATGGGCAGGTAGTAAAAGATAGCTGCTGCCAGAATATATAGTCCGCCCAGCAAGATTTCTTGCCCAAACCGACCGCCTGATTTTGCCAGGTTCAGGACTGGATCGCCGATCGCAAAACCCACAATCAGCGAACCCATCATCGTCGTTGTGAACAGTGCATTTGCACTCATCAAGCCCTCACGAGGCACTAAAAGCGGAATCGCTGCTTGTTCAGCAGGTGCAAAAAACTGCGTAAGAACGGACTCTAAAAAGCCGATCACCAGAAGCACGATAAAAGCTCTAGGCAGCAGCGGTATTGCCAGCACCAGCAGACCACGCAGCAAATTAGAAACTAAAAGAATTTGTCGTTTGTCGTAGCGATCGACGAAGATACCCGCTGCCGAGCCAAACAAAATTGCCGGTAAGGTAACGGCAAACATGAGCGCTGAACGGGCAGAACTTTCTAGACCAGTTGGCGGCTGATAGTTGACCAGTAGCGCAATAAGAAACACGAAAAAGATTTTATCGGCAACCTGTGACACAACCTGCCCGATCCAGAGCGCCAAGAAAGGTCGGTTTTTTAGAAGTGTAGAGAACCCACCATTAGCAGGACTGGTTGGAAGCATAGCGTTATGTCTGGAAGAGCGTTTAGGAAACAGTTGGGTTTCCTCCCCTAGTTTGTGGTGCTTTGGTTAAGCATGGCTAGCTTGAGCACAGTTTGAAGTCACTAGTCAGTCTGGCACTCGTTTCAATGCTCCAAGCTGAGCCATTTTAGTGTTCCCACAGAGAACCAGAAAAGTTATTTACTGTTTCCAAAATGACTTACATAAAGTGCATCGTAACGACGTAGCAGAGCAGTCAAAAAACTGGCTGCGGAGATGGCAATGGGCAGACTAGAAACACCTGGCGTAACCCAGTAGCCAGCAGCCGTTTGTGGCGATCGCCACAAATCTAGATGGGCAACATCAGGGTCAGCATAAAAACTGTCTGCTCCTGAGCCCAATACTGCCGAACTCCAGTGTGTAAATGCATCATGGCTCATACGGTGCATGGGAAAATCACCTACCAGCGGTACCCCCCACCCATCGATCGCAATCAATGCCTTTACCACTCCACCGAGACTTCTCCATCCACAAGCTGCACTTACCGCACCCACCACTCCGGCACTAAACCCAATTAAAATTAACGGCGTACGAAGTGCTTCATCCGGACTATGACTGCTTAATTTTTCATGAAGAAAGCGCAAAATGTGCAGCCCTGAATAAGCTGGGTGACGATCGGCTGGAAACACTAACCATGAGGCTGGATGTAAGCGTTCCTCGCACGTTGTGAGCAAGCCCTCAATAAACTGCTGAGTTAACTCTCGATCGTGAATGCCCGGGCAAACCACAACCCTTACCCTATGTCCCTCAGCGCTCATTACCCATCCTCACGGTTCCTCAATCAGCAACTTATCTACCCGTTTCATCCTATCCCCCTGGATAGGATGTTAGTCTAGTCGTGAGCGGGTTACACTTTGGCGTTATCTGATGCTTACATAGCGAATCAGATGGCAATACCTGAGTGATTACCACTCAACCATAGTCCGAGTCCATTTCATATTGAGGCAGTCTCAGTGGTCGCTACTCCTGAAAAACTCCAACCCCTAACCGATGTCTCTGCCCCTCAGGATCGAGTTGCGGTTTTGCTCATGGGCTATGGCGAAGTTGAAAGCTATGAAGACTTTGCCAATTACAACGAGCAAGCGCTTAACCTCCTGACAGCAAAGTTTGCGCCTGTGCCAACGTGGATTTATCCGCCCATGGCGAAGCTGTTGGCTATGTTTGACTTGCATGAGTGGAGCCATCAGCACGATCACTTTATCTCACCTCATAACGCCATTTTTGAGCGTCAACGCGCAGGTGTCGAACAGTATTTGCAGGAACGCTGGGGCGATCGCATCAAAGTCTTCAAGGCGTTTAACTTTTGTGCTCCGTTTTTGCCAGAGCAAGTACTCACCGAGATTAAAGCGGAAGGGTTTGATAAGCTGCTCATTTATCCGCTGCTAGTCGTTGATTCCATTTTCACCAGCGGTATTGCAGTCGAACAGGTTAACAAAGCGCTGACGAAGCTGGCAGATGGTAACGAGCATTGGGTCAAGGGCACTCGCTACATTCCATCGTTCTACAACGAGCCTACCTACATTGATTTATTGGCGGGGCTGGTTGAAGACACCATCAAAACTGAGTTGACCGTCGCACACCTGCCCTCACAAACAGGGATTGTGTTGATGAACCACGGTTGCCCCCACAAAGCAAAGGGCTTTACGTCTGGGATTGATGAGAGTCAGGCGTTGTACGATCGCATCCGTGAAAAGTTGATTTACCGTTATCCCCTAACTTCAGTGGGTTGGCTCAACCACCAAACGCCATTGATTGAATGGACGCAACCGAACGCCGAGCTAGCGGCAAGCAACTTGATCGGTCTGGGCGCAACCGCACTCGTCTTTATGCCGATCGGGTTTGCAACTGAAAACCATGAAACGCTTTTAGATGTTGATCACATCATCCATACGTTGCAGCGGAAGCATCCCCACGTTACCTATGTGCAGATGGAATGTGTAAACGATCGTCCTGAATTTCTCCAGATGGTCGCCGACTGGGCACACCCTCAAATCGAGGCATTGCTTTCAGAACAAGCCCTAGCAGTCAACCCCAGCCTTGCCCAGAGCCATAATCATCACAATCATGAGAATCATGGGCATCATCATGATCATGGTCATCAACATGGCAACGGGCACCATCACCATTAGAAGTATCGTTTACAGCTAGTTGTGACGAATGCCGCAATCGGGTTTTACTCCTGATTGCGGCATTCAATTTTAAAGGGCTAACCTGCAACAGAAGGCGAAGTACTGATCTACAGCAGTCGAAGCAAACGTGAGGACAGACCTAAACCTTGAAACGTCCTTTGACCAAGGGCTTCTATTTATCCCTCCTCCCTCCTCCCTCCTCCTTTTGCCATAACAGCCCACTCAAGCCACATCCCGTAGCTTGCGCGTATTTTCAACCAGACTTTGAGCAAACTGATCGAAGCGTTCTGATAGCTTTGCGTCTTGCAGTTTGCCGTTAGTGTCAAAGGCTTGCCATGCTTGACCGATCGCAATCTGCTCAGGAATGACCCAGGTGTGCACCCAGCGTAAAATTGTTCGCAAATCATTTAGCGCATTGCTGTTGGACTGTCCACCCAGGACGCTAATCAGTCCAGCAACCTTCCCTGAAAGCTGATCAAAGCTCATTAAATCCAGCGCATTTTTAAGCACACCGCTAACGCTACCGTGATATTCCGGTGTGACAAGGATGAAGCCGTCTGCCTGCTGAAACGCATGGCGCAAGCGATCGACATCGGGATAACCTGCATAGTCTTTACCACCATCACAGAACGGTAGGTTGAGCGATCGGAGGTCGAGCAGTTCAACCTCTGCTCCCAGTGCTTCTAACCGTTGCACTGCGAGACCTAGCGCCTGCTGACTGTAAGAATCAGCCCGTAGACTGCCTGCAATACCGACAAATCTCACCATAATCACACATCCTTTTAAATAATTTAGTAGACCGAGGGAAGCTTAAAGGCAAGCGGTGGAGGCACTTCCAAGTTTCGCGACTCTATTTTTGCAACTCTATGACTGTCTTGTTAGCAGTCCTTCTACTAGCGAACTTATTTACCACCTGATTGACTGACAAAAGTCTTGAAAAGCTGCTTGCTTCGTTGCTGACCCGCCCGTGATTAAAATCCGGGCTAACAGTGAAAACCCCGTTAAAACGGGTTGAAACCCCTTGTAGTCCTCTTTAGAGGACTTACTTCTGTGAGCCCGCACTTTCAGTGCAGGGCGGGACAGGTGATTGCTAAAAGATTTGTCAGGCAACCAGGTTTACCACTTAAAGCACAAGCTTGCTGTACGCTAGCCTTCCTCATCACCCTTTGGAAACGCCCAATCAAAACAAACTCGTAATGACTATGACTTGATTGTAGCAACTCGCTAGTTGGACTGCCACTGGCTCATCCACACTTGTCGCTAAAACAGCATGAGAGGTTGATATTTTTCTACTTCTAGCTTGCAAATGGCGACTGTGACTGAGAACACTTCGTTCGCTAGGATGGAGATGGGTGAGCTAGACTGAGAGAAAGTTCCGCAGGTTTTGGGTCTGCTTTGATGTCTGTGATTGTGGCATTGGCACGACATCACAGCCAAAGAGACAACGGAATCGGCAAGACAAATGTAAGTCAGCAAGCCAGCATCGCTGGCAAGCTAAAGCAATTGGCAAGATAAGGTAAAAGGCGCTGTGTATGAAAGCTTCCTGGACAAATGCACTGATCAAACGATTGACACGGCGAGGCTCTACCGCAATTGGTGTAGCTACTGCTCTGTGGGTGATTGCTCATGGCGTCACGCTATCGCCAGCGATCGCCCAAAGCAATCGTGAGCCTCTGAGCTATAGTGCGCTGCTGACCAAGATTGACTCGGGGGAGGTAACTCGTATTGAGGTTGACCCAACGCAACGAGTGGCTCGGGTCATGTTGGAAGGGGACAAAAAGGGCGACCCACTACGCGAAGTTGCTCTTTTTGAAAGTTACGGTGAGCTTACCAAGAAAGCGTTAGCAAACAAGATTGACATTGCCGTTCAGCCGACCCAGGATAATAGCGCTGTCATGGGCGTGTTAGCAAACCTGCTGCTGTTCTTCTTGCTCATTGGCGGCTTACTCATGATCTTGCGTCGTTCGAGCAATGCCCCCGGTGGTCCTGGACAGGCAATGAGCTTTGGCAAATCCCGCGCCCGCTTTCAAATGGAAGCCAAAACAGGCGTGATGTTTGATGATGTTGCTGGCATTGAGGAAGCCAAAGAAGAGCTGCAAGAAGTCGTGACTTTTCTCAAGAAGCCGGAACGCTTTACCGCGATCGGCGCAAGGATTCCCAAAGGCGTACTGTTGATTGGTCCTCCTGGTACAGGTAAAACCCTGCTGGCAAAGGCGATCGCGGGTGAAGCTGGCGTGCCCTTCTTCAGCATCTCTGGTTCTGAATTTGTCGAAATGTTCGTAGGTGTGGGTGCATCGCGCGTCCGTGATTTGTTCAAAAAAGCGAAAGAGAATGCGCCCTGTATCATCTTCATTGATGAAATTGATGCCGTGGGACGGCAGCGTGGAGCTGGCATTGGTGGTGGCAACGACGAGCGCGAACAAACGCTGAACCAGTTGCTGACCGAGATGGATGGCTTTGAGAGCAACACTGGCATCATCATCATTGCAGCGACGAACCGCCCTGATGTGTTGGATTCAGCACTGCTGCGTCCGGGTCGCTTTGATCGTCAGGTGCAGGTCGATTTGCCCAGCTACAAGGGGCGCTTGGGCATTCTGGAAGTCCATGCCCGTAACAAAAAGCTGGATTCAGAGATTTCCTTAGAGACGATCGCACGTCGCACACCAGGCTTTTCGGGTGCAGAGTTATCAAACCTATTAAATGAAGCCGCTATTCTCACGGCACGTCGTCGTAAAGATGCCGTCACGATGCTGGAGATTGATGATGCCATCGATCGCGTCACGATCGGTCTGACGCTAACCCCATTGTTGGACAGTAAGAAGAAACGATTGATTGCTTACCACGAAATCGGTCATGCGCTTTTGATGACGGTGCTTAAGAACTCTGACCCACTGAATAAAGTTACGATCATTCCGCGATCGGGTGGCATTGGTGGCTTTGCACAACAAGCGTTCAACGAGGACATGATTGACAGCGGGCTTTATACCCGTGCCTGGATGACCGATCGTATTACGATCGCCCTGGGTGGACGTGCTGCCGAGGTGGAAGTCTTCGGTGATGCTGAAGTGACTGCTGGTGCCAGCAGCGACATCAAAGCCGTAGCTGACCTGGCGCGAGAAATGGTGACACGCTATGGCATGTCTGACTTAGGGCTGGTGGCGCTTGAAAGTGCGGGTAGCGAAGTCTTTTTAGGGCGAGGTTTGTCACCCCGTACAGAATACTCGGAAGAAGTATCGACCCAAATTGATCAGCAGGTGCGCGGTATTGCCGTTCATTGTTACGAAGAAGCCCGCAAGGTGATTCGAGAAAATCGTACGTTAGTCGATCGTCTGGTTGAAATGCTGCTGGAGCAGGAAACCATTGAAGGCGAAGACTTCCGTAAAGTTGTGACAGAATTTAGGGGAGAGCCGAGCGTTGCTACAGCGAGAGCACAGGTTTAGCTGTAAAAACCTTCGAGCCTAAAAGAACGGTTTCTGTTAGTTGTTAGCGCTTTAGCCTGTCTAGCAACTAACAGACAACCGTTAAAAACTAGCCTCGATCGGACGTAGAGGTTACTTTAGCTCTAGGTTGTTCAGCGTACATAGCACGTAGAACGAGGGCTGGATCAACCCATTTTCCACTGTATTTGAGACCCCAATGAAGGTGGGGTCCGGTCGTGCGTCCGGTCATACCCACGCGCCCAATACGAACACCTGCTGGCACAACTTGTCCTTCCGAAAGTTGAATGCCGCCACTGCGATCGCTTAAGTAACGGGTGCCGTTTGCTTTCTCAACGTGCCCCTTCATGTGGCAGTAAACGTGTTCCCATTCGCCCGATTGAATAACAACAGATGTGCCGCAGGCGCTATTATCCGAGACTTCAACAATTTTACCTGCCCACCAGTTACGGATATAGCTACCGTCTGGAGCCGCCAAATCTAACCCACGATGAAACTCCTGACCAGGAGCGCCATCAGGAGAGCCACGATAGCCAAAGGGTGACGTATACGCCTGGAAGTTTTCCACTGGAAACGAAGCACCACGCCAGCGACCGCCCGTTGCCACAACCTGGCTTGCTTTTGCTTCAGAGGCTTTGGCTGTTGTTGCTTGCACTGTGTCGAAAGCCACTGCCCCGACTAGCCCAATGCCTACCAACAGCAAAATCTGACTTACTAGCGCTAATCTCTGGCCCAACGATGGGGTTGACCGTTGTGTCATTTCATCACTCCTGAATTGCCGGATGAATTTGTAGTATAAGTACTCAAAACTGTACACGGATCGATTGCTGCTACATTGACTTGCTTTGTCGATCGCTATCCGGATGAAAGGCAAAAAGCGAAGTGGCGATCGGTGCAAAGATACCCGATGTATCTTACTCTACGTTCTTGAGTGATGAACTTAATTCTTTGGTAAATCGCTACTTTTTAGTAAACCGTTACTATCGTTTTGTTAATCGAGCTTCTTCAACCGCGCGGTTTAATTCTGTCATGGCTGCATCGCTGCCATCCTGCACTAAATCGCTATGAACGACTTTGGCTAGACCTTTGTAAGCTGCTTCAATCACCGCCAGTGGTGCATCGGGTGAGACGTAGAGTACTTTCCACCAGGGTTTGCGACGGGGCGATGCCTCGACTGTTACCATCGCAGTTTTATACCCAGCAAACTCTTGATCGATCGACGCGCAAGGATATTGTTCACTTAACAATCGTTTTTCGCGTAGCAGTTGTCCGATCGCGCGCATATTGCCCTGCACCGCATCAATGTCGTCACAGGCAAAAAGGTAAGCGATGCCATTAAGGGTGAAGTAAACGGCAACGCCCGGATCGATAGGATTTTCGTAGGGTTCGGGATACCCAAGAAACTGCTTCAGCGGCTTGACGTTGCAACTGATAATAATGGCTGTAGCACCCAGCAACTGGAGTTCATACAGCAGATCATCTGTGGCGCGGGCAAGGGGCACCCTCGATCGCACAGGTTGTCGTTGCTCTGCTCGTGGTCTGCCCATCGCCCACAGCAGCGGATATTCTAGCCTGGGGTCACTCATGGCCTTATAGCTATCGGCTTCACCGCCTTGCAACGCTCTACTGTCCTGCAACGCTTATCTAGGCTTTAGCTTACAGTTTAAGTGTATCGGTCACTTCCAGCACTAGAAAGCGGGCATCTAGCTCAACACTTAGGGCAGTGCTGTCAGTAGAAACGGGTGGCAGAGTGGTTTGTTCTAACTCTAGCCCAAAGGCTAGGCGACTGCTGATGGTGATTGTGCCGCCCTCCGGCGTAAATTTCACGGCGTTAGACAAATAGTTCAGCAGAATTTGTCTAACGTGCTACTGGTCTACCACTATAGATTCAACCGCAAGCGGTAATTGCAGAGAGATGACCTGCCGTTTTTCGATCACGCGCACTTCCAGCATTTCGCTCGCGTTCTGACATAGTTCAATGACAATCAAGGCAAAAAGTGCTGAGCACAGCTTTCTCCACTTGGTGCCCTTAAGCTTGCTTAAAAGAGTCGCAGCTAAGGGATCTTGCTTCACTCTGTGTAAGAGGGGAAGTGTATAAGCTTTAACCTAAAAAGTTAGTCGTGGCTTCGCGATCGCCTAGATCTTTAGTGATGCCAGCCCCAGATAGCGAATGCCGAGGGGAGAAATGTCAAAGCGGCAAGGCAGAACCTGTAAGCCAAGCGCGATCGCCTCCCTTAGCAGTTTTCCGTAGAGTGGATCAGCGCTATCCCCTGGTGCAAAAGCAAGGCAGTCATTCCGATTAATGAAATACAGCATGACTGATGTGGCTTCGGGTAGGAGTACAGTCAATTCGCGCAGGTGCTTTTGTCCACGGGTCGTCACCGTATCGGGAAACAGCGCCAGGTTGCCCTGCACCCAAGTTGTGTTTTTAACTTCAAGGTAGATGGGGCGATCGCTCCCGGTCAGCAAAAAATCCACTCGACTCTTCTTGTCCTGACCATAGGGCACCTCGAAGCGAATTTGACTATATTCGCCTAACTCTGGAATCACCTTTGCCATCAGCGCCAGGTTCACCACACGATTGGGCAAACTGGTATTCACGCCGACCCAGGTCGGTACGGTATCGCAGACTTCAATCAGTTCCCATGTATACGGCAACTTACGGTTGGGGTTATCGCTGGCAGACACATACACTTTATTGCCAGAAAGGTAAACACCCGTCATCGGGCCTGTATTGGGGCAATGCGCGGTAATGATCTCACCCGTTGCCAACTCAATATCGGCGAAAAAACGCTTGTACCGCTTGAGCAAAATTCCAGGGTAAAGAGTGGGGTATTGGTAAAGAAATTCAGTCATTAGGCGTAGTGATTGTTATTGAACAGTGACGTGGTAACGAGGGGAGAAACTCCTGTAATACAATAGATCGTTGATCGTTCTTCGTTCTTTTTCCTGCGTCTACGCTGACAGGCATTTTTCCTATGACATCTTCAATTCGCTTCCTCATGTGTGCGCCTGACCACTACGACGTGGATTATGTGATTAATCCGTGGATGGAGGGTAACGTCCATAAGTCCTCCCGCGATCGTGCGGTTGAGCAGTGGCAGCAGTTGTTTCACCTCCTTAAAGACCATGCGATCGTCGATCTGGTGCAGCCCGAAAAAGGCGTGCCGGATATGGTTTTTACAGCGAATGCAGGGTTAGTGCTAGGTAAAACAGCTGTACTGAGTCGCTTTTTTCACAAAGAGCGGCAAGGGGAAGAGCCATTCTTCAAGGCATGGTTGGAAGAGCACGGGTTTACAGTGCATGAACTGCCAAAGGATCTGCCCTTTGAAGGTGCAGGCGATGCACTGTTTGATCGCGAAGGGCTATGGCTGTGGGCTGGCTATGGCTTTCGATCAGAACTAGATTCTCATCCGTATCTGGCGCGTTGGCTCGATATTGAAGTGCTATCGCTGCGGCTCATGGATGAGCGCTTTTATCATCTGGATACCTGCTTTTGCCCGTTAGCAGATGGCTACTTGCTATATTATCCGCCTGCGTTTGATGCCTACTCTAATCGCTTGATTGAAATGCGAGTACCAGAGGCGAAGCGGATTGCGATCGCGGAAGAAGATGCGGTAACGTTTGCCTGCAATGCGGTCAACATCGATCGCACGATCGTCCTCAACCAAGCCAGCGACAAACTGAAACAACGACTGGAAGCGGTCGGGTTTCGAGTACTGGAAACACCCTTAACCGAATTTTTGAAGGCAGGCGGCGCAGCAAAGTGCCTGACCTTGCGGGTGACTGAGCCAGTGCAGGCAAACGTTCATGCCAGTGCCACGGTTGAGAGCCGTGTGGTGCGGATGGATGGGCATCTGCTGGATGCAGGACTGATTAACCAGGCATTAGATTTAATTGTGGACGGGGGTGGCAGCTTCCAGGTGCTCAATTTCAGCCTGGGCGAACAGCGCCAAAGCACCTCGTCGGCGGAAGTGAAAGTGACTGCGCCATCCCATGAGGTAATGGAGTCGCTCATGTCACAGTTGATTGACCTGGGCGCACTGCCACCACCGGAGGATGTTTGTGACAGCATTCTAGAAACCGTGACGCAAGCAGGGGTGTCGCCTGATGATTTCTACGTGACAACGATTTATCCGACCCAGGTGCGGGTTCAGTGCGAATGGGTAAAGGTGCGTGGACAGCGCATGGATGCCGCGATCGTCGTGCGCGAAACGCCTAAGGGCTTGGATGCCTATTGCAGCCTCTTACGCGATTTGCAAGTGGGCGATCGGGTTGTAGTGGGTGTAGAAGGCATTCGCACTATCCGCAAAACCGAATCACGCGAACAGCGCAACACCCAGGAATTTAGCTTCATGGGTGCAGGGGTCTCTAGCGAACGGCGGGTCGAACTCGTTGTGGAACAAATTGCGTGGGAACTCCGCCAAATCCGTGACCAGGGTGGCAAAGTCGTTGTCAGTGCCGGACCTGTCGTCATCCATACAGGTGGTGGCGAACATCTGGCGCATCTGGTGCGAGAAGGCTACGTGCAGGCACTCTTAGGCGGCAACGCGATCGCTGTTCACGACATTGAGCAGTCCATGATGGGCACCTCGCTCGGTGTAGACATGAAGCGTGGCGTATCGGTACGGGGTGGGCATCGACACCATTTGAAGGTCATTAACACGATTCGTCGCTATGGCAGCATTGCGAAAGCGGTGGAACAGGGCGTTGTCACCAGCGGGATTCTGTACGAATGTGTGAAACACAACATACCGTTCTCGTTAGCTGGCTCGATTCGCGATGATGGACCACTGCCCGATACACAGATGGACTTGATCAAAGCGCAAACCGACTACGCCCGCTTAATCGAGGGTGCTGATCTGATTTTGATGCTGTCGTCGATGCTGCACTCGATCGGTGTGGGCAATATGACTCCCGCTGGCGTGAAAATGGTGTGCGTGGATATCAACCCAGCAGTAGTGACGAAACTGAGCGATCGTGGCTCCGTTGAATCTGTGGGCGTTGTCACCGATGTCGGTTTATTCCTTAGTTTGTTAGTGCAACAGCTTAACAAGCTGACTAGCCCCTATCGTGTTGCTTAGACCATTACCATAAGCCTTTGCATTAAAGGAGATGCAACGTTGAGTTACATCTCCTTTATTTTTTGTAGCAAAAAAATTACTCAATTTGTGTGATGCTTATTAGGTCTACACCATTAATGATGGAAGGGGCAACGCTTTCAACACGCAGTACAGTTTTTACTGATCAGCAGATAACGTGCCTGCAACAGGTGCATTGCTCTACCGACAGACAGAGATCAGAACGGTTATGGAACCGTCCAAATTAACTGCCAGTCAAGTATTTCGGACAACGACGAATGAGCCTGTTAAACAACTGGTCTACTGACTACGTAATCAGGGGTGCTGAATTGGTTGAACTCTACGTTAGCAACATTCAAAATCACACTCGCGCTACAAAGCCCCCTCGCTCTAATGGAAAACTTCGCTTACCTTTACATCCTGGCTGAAGAAAACGAACAGCAAGCACCAAGTAGCAATATTCGTCATCGTCAAACCCCAGTACAGGGTAAGAAGCAATTAGACACGCATCGATCGACCACTGTTAGAACTGCTCAAACAGTCGATCGTGTTAAAACGGCACTGGACTGCGATCGCGACAGTCAGTCCTACCCCACCTTTTATCTCTAGGTTCACTGCCTTCTTTAACGTTTGAGGCGTTGCTGCAACTGCTTGATGATGCGCGATCGTCCTGAGATGGTTGCGCCCTTTGCGTCTAGCTCTACCAGCACTTTGGTTGCGAACAGTCCACCCAGCGACGATCGCTCATAAACGGTGAACGTGTCGATCGTGGTTTTTTGTTCAAAGCCCAGTTCACTCAAGGTTGCCGTCAGGGTTTTAGTGAATGCCTTTGAATCGCTCACTGCGGCAGTGATAGAAACATTGCGGTTAAAGTAAGCGCCTGTCAATCCAGCCAGCAGGCCAAACAAAATGCCAACCTGATACGGCGCACCAGTTGCCAGACTTATGTCAGTCTGCTGCGAAACCACAAACGCCGTAATCAGCGTCATGACCACGAAGTAGTAAAGAAACGTAGGAATCAAACCGGGACCCGTCGTCATAACGCATGACCTAACTGTCGTGAATGAAAGCGAGTAGCTGATGTGCCATGTGCAGCTTACTACAGGGTGCCACAACGTGCTTACGTCCCCGCTGATCGAGCAAGATTGCCTGATTAGAATCGCTACCAAAACCGCTGTTTGGCTGGTCGATCGGATTCGCCGCGATCGCGTCCAGTTTTTTCTGCTTCAGCTTCTCTAGCGCGGGTGTCACAATATCACCCGTCTGTGCAGCGAAGCCAATCAGCTTTTGGTGCGGCTGTTTCAGCGCTCCTAGCTCTGCCACGATATCGGGAACGACTGCTAGAGGTAGAGACGAGGGGAGCGATCGCTTCGGCAATTTCTCTGCACTATAGCTGGCGGGTCTCACATCGGCGACGGCCGCCGCCATAATTGTCCAATCGGCATCTGGGAAGTGTTTTAGCAACGTCTGCTGCATTTCGGCGGCACTGGTGACTGCAAGCGTCTGCACACCCTCTAAAGCCGCGATCGATGCGTCTAGTACTCCATGTACCAGCGTGACAGTTGCCCCCCGATGTAGGGCTGCTTGAGCTAAGGCAACACCCATCTTTCCAGTAGAAGGATTGCCCAGAAAGCGGACGGGATCAAGAAATTCACGGGTGCCGCCAGCGCTGATTAAAAGACGTTTACCGACCAAGTCGCGCTGCCCATTGGTATATAACAGCGACTCGATCTGAGCCAGCATCGCCACAGGTTCAGCCATCCGTCCTGTACCCACTCGATCGCACGCCAAAATACCTGCTCCAGGCGCAAGCGTATGCATCCGTGGCTGGGTCTGCACGGTCTGCCAGTTGCGCTGCACGGGCACTTGTTCCCACATATCCGTATTCATGGCAGGCGCAAGCAACACGGGGCCGGTCGATGCCAGCACGGTATTAGTCAGCAAATTATCTGCCATACCGTAGGCTAGTTTTGCCAGCGTATTTGCCGTCAGCGGTGCCAGTACCAGCAACTCTGCCCATTCCCCTAGCTCGATATGCAACGGGCGATCGTGGGTAGCTTGCCAGAACGACGCATCGGTATAAGCGGCATGGCGGCAAAGGGTTGCAATCGTGAGTGGTGTGATGAATGCTTGGGCTGATTCAGTCAAGATAGCACGGACTGTAACGCCTTGCTTTGCCAGAGTGGAGATGACTTCACAAACTTTATAAGCCGCAATGCCACCGCTAATGCCAACTAAAACTCGCTTGCCTTGCATAGAACATGAAAGTGGGAACGGCAAAAGTGAACATGCCTATGCTTTTACTCTGCCCGTTCAATGTTTAAATGGCAGCGGTTCAACGCGATCGCTTGCGCTTGTAGGGATATGCTATGGGACATCCCTACAGGCGGGTCAACGTTGCCTTCCCCTTAGGCTTCGTCGAAGGCTTCCATGTCGAGCAGGTGAAGATAGGGTTCTACCAGTTCGGGACGTTGGAAGGCAATCTTCCGAAGCAGATGCCAGTCATTTAGCCCTTCAAAGGCATTGACATAATCATCTTTCTCCAGACGGATAGCGAGTTCTGCTACGTCTGTCGTGGTCAACTGGGTCACATCCAACTGTTCAACGCTTAGAGTCGCCATCATTACCACCTCTTTCGTAAAATGCCCGAATTAGCTTTGCCAACTCCAGGTATAAGCCCGTACTACATAGTACATTACTCGATCGACTCTAGCTATGCCCTAGCAGTTTACTTATTATTAGGCAACAACTCTTCAACAAAACTTTGTATTAGCTTCAGTACGATCGGCTGAATTTCGTGCCCCATGTCAAATTCCTGATACCGCACATTTGCCCCCAGGCTTTTTAGGTTAGCCAGTGCCCGTTGAGCCGCAGCCAGTGGCACGACTGCATCCTGCTTGCCGTGTATCATCAGCACTGGTGGGATAGCAGTCTGAGGTGGGACGATCGGCGCATGAAGATAGCCACTTAGCACCATCAAGCCTGCAAGGGGTAGCCCCAAACCCACATCTAACGTCATGGCACCACCTTGAGAGAAGCCGCCCAGCACCGTGCGAGCCAGCGGTACTCCAGTGGTAGCCGACTGCTCTTTAAGGAAGTCGATCAACAGTTGGCGACTAGTAGAAAGATCCTTGCGATCGCGAAACTCAGGCGTACTTTGAAAGTTGAACTGGTTGGGAAAGTCGTACCACATCTTGCCGCCCGTTGAATACGGGTGTGAGAAGGGCGCATCGGGAAACACCAACTGGAAATCCGGCAAGTCAACTAACGAGGCTAAAGACCAAACATCCTGAGCGCTGGCACCCCAGCCATGCAGGATAACGACCGTGCCTCTAGGTGGCTGACCGGATGCAGGAGGAATCGTAATCGCTTGCAGAGCCATGAGTTTATTCTTCTAGATGCTGGAACGCCTATCGTAGCGCGAGGTAGAAGCCAAGATCCTTGTACCGTTGGACTGAGCTTTGCCCCTGCTGCCCTGCTAGAAACCAGGGTTGTGAAGGCTAGGCGCAAGCTTCAGTCATCCAGCACATCCTCCGGTACACTAATTTAGGGATTTACGGGAGTTGCGGCGCATGGCACCACTGGCATTGCTGAGTGTATCGGATAAGACGGGATTAATTGAACTGGCGCGTAGCCTGGTGGAAGAATTTGGCTTTGATCTCATCAGCAGTGGCGGCACAGCCCAAGCATTGAAAGAGGCGGGCTTACCTGTCACCAAAGTTTCGGATTACACTGGCTCACCCGAAATTCTGGGCGGTCGGGTGAAGACGTTGCATCCTCGCATTCATGGCGGCATTTTGGCGCGACGGGACTTAGAGGAACACGTAGCAGATCTGGAAGCACAGCAGATGCGCCCGATCGACCTCGTTGTGGTCAACCTGTATCCCTTTGAGCAGACGATCGCCAAACCTGATGTGTCTCTAGCAGACGCGATCGAGCAGATTGATATTGGTGGTCCCGCCATGATCCGTGCCTCTGCTAAGAATCATGCCCACGTCACCATTCTGTGTAGCCCAGCCCAATACGCTGACTACCTGCAAGAGTTGCGCCACAACAACGGTAGTGCATCACCCGCCTTTCGGCAAACGGCGGCGCTACGGGCATTTCAACATACGGCGAATTACGATCGGGCGATCGCGGCATATCTAGAGAGGCAAGAGGCAGACGGCAGAGGGCAGGAGGCAGACGGCAGATTGTCTGAGACGTATGAGCTTGCAGGAACGCAACTTCAAGCTTTGCGGTATGGTGAGAATCCGCATCAGCCTGCGGCGTGGTATCAAACCGGAGCGACGACGACCGGATGGGCAGCCGCAACCAAGCTTCAGGGCAAGGAGTTAAGCTACAACAATCTGGTGGATTTGGAAGGCGCGAGACAGATCATTGCCGAGTTTGCGAATGATGGCGCTCCGGCAGCGGCGATCGTCAAGCACACCAACCCTTGTGGCGCAGCGTTGGGGAAAACCCTGGCAGAGGCATACCAAAACGCCTTTGATGCCGATTCCACTTCAGCGTTTGGTGGCATTGTTGCGTTGAACCGTCCCATTGATGCTGAGACTGCCACTGCACTGGCTAAAACCTTTTTAGAATGCGTCGTTGCTCCAGGCTGTGAACCCGAAGCCGAAGCCATTCTTAGCGCTAAGAAAAACCTGAGAGTGTTGGTTTTACCAGACTTAAGCAGTGGACCGAAGGAAACAGTCACCGCGATCGCGGGTGGCTTTCTGGCACAAACTTCAGACGATCGTCCAGTCGAGTCTGGCTTATGGAAGATCGCTACCGAGAAACAGCCCACAGACGCACAGCTAGAAGAACTCTTGTTTGCCTGGAAAGTTTGCAAGCACGTCAAATCCAACGCTATTGTGGTGACGCGCGATCGCACCACGATCGGAGTCGGTGCCGGGCAAATGAACCGCGTTGGCTCCGTCAAAATTGCTCTGGAGCAAGCAGGCGAAAAAGCGCAGGGAGCTGTCCTTGCCAGCGATGGCTTCTTCCCGTTTGATGATTCGGTACGCACAGCAGCAGCAGCTGGGATTGGGGCGATCGTCCAGCCCGGTGGCAGCCTCCGTGACCAGGACTCCATCAACGCCGCCAACGAACTGGGGCTTGTGATGGTGCTGACAGGCATACGGCACTTTTTGCACTAAGGCTAGAAGCTAAAGGCGAAGGTCACACAACTTTTTAGCCTTTAGCTTTCATCCTTCAGCCTTCCATGCCTCTATGCTAATTTTTATGAAGTATCCTTTGCCCTTTCTGTTCTATGAATTCTGCTATCCCCGAATCCGTCAAAGTTTGGAGTCAGTTTTTTCACCCCGCTCTCATGTGGGTTCTCTTTGCGTTGACCCTTTATGCGCTGTATCTCGGTATTAAGGTTCGTCGGGTGCGATCGGCGGAAGGTGAAGAGAAAAAAGAACTCATCAAAGGCAAGTTCAACGTCAAGCATTTTCAGATCGGTTCGCTGGTGCTGGCGTTGATGGTCGTGGGGTCGATCGGCGGTATGGCAGTCACCTATCTCAATAACGGCAAACTCTTCGTAGGGTCTCATCTGCTGGCTGGCTTAGGCATGACGGGAATGATTGCAGTCTCGGCTTCACTTTCGCCCTTAATGCAAAAAGGCGTGGACTGGGCGCGTTACACTCACATTTTTCTCAATGTGGCGCTCTTGGGCTTGTTTGGCTGGCAGGCAGTGACGGGTGTTCAAATCGTGCTGCGGATTATTAGCAAGATGTAGTCTCTAGGGCGGTGGAAGTTGCCCCACGACCTCGATCGTTTCTCCCTTCGCACGCAGCACAACAGACTCTCCTGAATCAGGCACGCGGTCTGTCAGTGCCGTAATGTTGACTTGATGGGTCACTAAAACTGTCACACCTTGAGCGGTACGACTTGCCAAAACCAGGCGACGTACCGCTTCTGTTTGTTGGGCTTTGGTGCTGGCATCGTTGAAAAAAGAATTGAGCGGCGGAAACGCTTCAACAGGCTTGAGGTTGAGCAATTTTGCCGTTTCCAGACAGCGACACCACTCACTCGATCGCACACTTGCTACAGGGATCTTGCGATCGCGAAACGTCTTCCCAATGCGAACTGCCTGCTGTCGTCCGGCTGCGGACAAATTGCGCTGCGTTAAGCAATCGTTTAGCCGAAAGCCACTGGGATCACCAATGCCAGGTGCAAGGGCATGACGCATCATTACTACATAACCATCACCACTCTGGAGTTGTGCCCATAGAGAGGGCGCTGGCGCTGGACGAATGGGTGCAGCATTGGAGCGATCGCCGTCAGGACGTGTCCCACAGGCAGTCATGCACCCGATCGCTGTACTGATCGCTAAAATAAGCAGGACTCGCTTCGTGTAGACAGACTGTTTGGGCTGCATAAATGATGACTGAACATGAGCGTTGCTTCCGCCAATGACTACATCCCAATTAGAAGCGTCGATCGACTACTCAGTGGCGATCGACGCTCTTACCCAAGCTGATCCTATTTTGGCAACTCTCATTGAGCAAGTGGGTGCCTGCACCCTAAACCTGGGACGGCAAAAGGGCGATTTGCTGTATTGCCTTTGCGAATCAATTCTCTATCAGCAGTTATCGGGGAAAGCTGCTGCGGCAATCCATCGTCGCTTTCTAGCACTTTACCCCGACCAGGATTTTCCCACGGCGGCTGATCTACTCAATACGCCAGATGATGACTTGCGGAGCGCAGGCATCTCGCGTCCCAAAATCGTATATCTGAAAGATCTGGCGCAAAAAACGCTGGATGGGTTGCCCACGATCGTTGAGCTAGAGGCGATGGACGATGAGGCGATCGTGCAAACGCTCATCCCCATCAAAGGTGTGGGACGCTGGACAGTGCAAATGTTGCTCATCTTTCGGCTGCATCGTTGGGATGTGCTACCTGTGGATGATCTCGGCATTCGCTCTGGCATTCGTCGCGCTTACGGTTTAGGAGAATTACCGGACAAGAAAACCGTTGAGCGTATTGGACAACCGTGGCAACCCTATCGCACGATCGCCGCCTGGTATCTTTGGCGCAGTCTGGATATCACGACACCTGCAACTACAGCCAAGCCCTAAAACGGATTTGCACGTAACTCTAACGGCTGGCTTTGCAGGTAGACAAGATGCGTCGATCGCCTGCACTTAGCTGCTTGATGGGATGGTAGCCTTCTAAGGCGATCGGTGTGACTTCGGGACGTGTTGCTGATGCAGATAGTCCACCGGGTTGCAGCCCTACAGCGTAAGGGTAGCTAGCTTTTTCATAGCTATTGACGACAGTCAGCGCCAACTGCTGAGTTTGAACCGTGCCATGTACACAATCGAAGGACGATCGGGGCATATAGAACGCGCCCGTCACGTTGCCTTTGTTTATTTCAAAGACGAGATACGTTGCACCCAGTTGTCCTGCTTTGGGTGCCTGACCATAGAGATAGGTGCCATTCGGCATGGAGCTACCAACCGCAGGTGAAACCGATGTGACGTTAGCGGCTAGCGCTTGGGCAGTGGGAACGTCGTTGTTGGAGGCAGAGGCATGAACGATGCTCTGCATTGCCAAACTAAGGGCGCAGGTGAGGGCAACGCCAGTCAACAGTTTTTCAATCAGACGTGGAGCAGTATTCGCGGCAATGGCAGTCGATGATGCTGAGGCGAGTTGAACTGACATAGTTTTTTGGGGGCTTGCGATACAAGTAATATCGGGCTTTTCAGAGAATGTACAGGTGATACAGTCAGCGATCGCTCGTGATCTCATCTGGACAATTGTGTGATCGAAACCACACCAACGAGATGCCAGTTACCCAACTAAAGGGATTGAGATAGAAGACATGGGGCATGGGTGTGCTGAAAAAAAGCAGGATAAGCTCAATGCCTATCCTGCCGGGATTAAGTTGATGCAGCCAAACGTCATGATCGATTCATCACGCCTGAACGTAATAGCGCTTGAAGCGCGATCGCTTAGTTGCGAGTTACCGCCTCCATTACCGCCTCCAAAGCGGTTGCTGGCTCTGCTCCAGTCAGGTTGACTCTAACTGCCTTGTTATACCAATTCCTCAAGATAGGGCTACAGATGCTATAAAGTAGCTATTGGGTTCAAGCAGCATTTATGGCAGGCGTTTACAAACTCGATATCACCGAAACGGAAGCAGACCTAAAACAACGGCTCAGAAGCCAAAAGACCGCTTCTGACAAAGAACGTATTCAACTGCTTTATCTGCTTAAAACTGGTCAAGCCACCACGGTGCAGTCTGCGGCGACCCTGCTCGGTCGGCATCGCGTCACTGTACAGGAGTGGCTCCGCCTCTATCGCACCGGCGGTCTGACAGCCATGCTCACCCATACGCCCCGTACGGGGCGACGGCAGAGCATTCCCCAGTGGGCACAGGCGGCGCTCAACCAACGGTTGCACCAAAATGAGGGCTTCAACAGCTACGGCGAGATTTGCCAGTGGCTAGAGACGCAACTCGGCATCACTGCCCCTTATAAAACGGTGCATCAGTTGGTGCATTACCGCCTCAAAGCCGCGCCTAAAGTTGCTAGACCCGTGAGTACAGAGACCACAGCGGTCAAAGTAGAGGCATATAAAAAAACTCGCTGAGAACCTGGCGATGCTGGCTTGGTATGCCGTAGCCGTGCTGGGACTGAGCGGACAAGTACGCTTCTTCTGCCAGGATGAGACGCGCCTTGGGCTCAAAACTATCAGTGGGCGCAAGATCACGGCCAAAGGCATCAAGCCCAAAGGTAAGGTGCAGTGGCAGTTCAAGGCCACCTATCTGTATGGGGTGGTGGAACCGAGCACGGGCGAGCACTTCTTCTATGAGTTCACTCATCTCAACAGCGATTGCTTCCAAGTGTTCTTGAACTTAGTGAGTGAGCGCTACAAGGACAGCATTGTGATCATGCAAGTCGATCAAGCGGGGGCACACCGCGCCAAACGCTTGCAGATTCCGCCCAATATCATCTTGCTGTTTCAACCGTCCCACTCACCAGAAACGAATCCCATTGAGCGTGTGTGGCAGCATTTCAAATTAGGGTTGCGCTGGCAGTTGCCGAAGAACCTCGATGCGTTGCGGTTGTTGATGCGAGCGAGGTTAGAAGTGATGACTAAGGAAGTCATTGCTTCCCTTGTCGGATGGCACTCTATTTTAGAGGCACTATCTGTAGCTGGTCTTTAGAGAATTGGTATAACGGACTTCTTCAACCTTCGGCAGAGTCAGGCTTAAGATGCCATCTTTGTAATCAGCTTTGACGCGATCGTTCTGTACAGCAACAGGCAGGGGAATGACCCGCTGAAATTTACCGTAACGGAACTCAGTACGGAAGAAGCCTTCCTTCTCAGTTTTTGCTTCGTGACGGTGTTCACCAGACAGGGAAACAGCTTCTTTTGTGACCTGAATATCTAAGTCCTTAGCGTTCATACCGGGTAACTGCGCCCGTAGCAGGAGCGCATCGCCGTTGTCCCTTAGTTCCACAGCAGGAGTCCACGATGGTTCACTGTCTGCGGTTTGCGTCAGCTCATCAAACACATTGTCCATCTGACGACGCAGGGATTCAATTTCACGCCAGGGTTGCCAGTAACGAACTAACATAGTGTCTATCTCCTCTTGGATCAAGATTGAAAGCTTTGACTCTTTTATAGTGCCGCGATCGCGCCTGAAACGCAGTCAGGTAAACCCTACCGGATGAATGTCGGTTTCCCGAAAAGGGTTTAAATGTTGGGGCATTGGAGCAAACAGCATTCGCTTTAACATTAGCTTTGCGATCGCTGAAGTTACTGACCAAACTTGGTTTGAGCCATCACCGCAATCTAACGTCACCAGATGGGCATTGTTATCGTAGAGACACGCTTTTAGGAAATGCCCAATGGTACAGCCAGATGCTTACCAGCAGTTGTTTGATCACCTTAGAGCCGCAGTGGGTTTGTTAGAACTCGATCGCGACTCTCCGCTTCAGCAAGACGTGTCAGCCGTGTGCGACCAGTTCACTCGTCCTGGTTTTCGCATTGCGGTGTTTGCACCGTTTAACTATGGCAAATCGACGCTGCTGAATGCGCTGTTGGGTGAACGGACGCTGCCGATCGACCTGATTCCCACTACAGGCGCAGCGATCACGGTGCGGTATGGTGCCACAGTGCAGACTCGCATTCAGTTGGTGGACGGGTCTGAAATCAACGAAGCTGGGACGGATGTACTGAAGCGCTTTGCCATTCTGGATGACGATCGCCGGATGCGTCAGGATGTTGCCTCTTTCGAGGTGTTGTGTCCTCATCCCTTTCTGCAAACAGGTGTGGAACTGGTGGATTTGCCAGGAACGAACGATCGTGACGCACAGGATGCCCTAGTGAAAGACCAACTGCTGCGTGCCGATCTGGTCGTGCAGGTGCTAGACGGGCGCAAGCTGATGACGTTGGGCGAACGGGAGCATTTGCGAGATTGGTTGCTCGATCGTGGCATTGAAACGGTTGTGTTTGTGGTCAATTTTCTCAACCTGCTAGAGCCGGATGACCAGAAGCAGGTTTACAATCGCCTGCGCTTTGTCGCTGAAAGCTTTCGCTCCAAGCTGCCTGCTGGTATCAGCAATCTTTATCGCGTGGATGCGCTGCCTGCACTGCGAGCCAGACTGAAGGGCGATATGGCAGCGGCGCAAACAGCAGGACTACCCACGTTTGCATCGGCATTGCATACAGTTGTCCAGGCGCAACAGGACGATCGAGACGCACGGTTGCCGCGAGTGAGGGCGATCGCCCAACAGGTTGCACAAGCGCTGCACGTTAAAGTTGATCAGGTAACGGCAGCGTTGGACACTGCGGATGCAAAGCGCCAGCAAAAAGTCCAGATTAAGCAAAAAGCATCGGAGTTGCTGGAAAAAGGCTTTGCAAAGAGCACAGCAGACTTTAGCGACTGGTTATCCCTGACGAATTTGCTCGATCGCTACCAGGATGAAGCAGCACAAGCACTGCAAAACGGGCAGTGGCAAACCTGGGAAACGGGTGCGTTCAAAACAGCCGCGATCGACCATCAACAGGCAGTAGCAAAGTGGGTGCAGCAAGCGCGTGAGTTTTTTGAGCGATCGCGTCCCGACCAATTGCTGATCGCGTTTCCACCCGCACCGTCGGTCGAGGTTGCCCCAGAACCGACCACACCAGCCAGTCCTTCCAAAACGGGCGATTTGACACCGACCGCGATCGCCACTGGCATCGGCTGGGTGCTGGGTGGGCCCGTTGGTGGTGCTGTGTTGGGTAGCGCCTCTTACCTGCTCAACAAATCGCTCAATGCAGACAAACCAATACCGCCGCCTGTTTCGACTGCACCCACAACCGATGCCTACCTGGAAGCCGCAAGAGATTATCTGGTCAACTTCAGCAGCCTGAACCTGGCAGCCTTACAGCGCTATGAGGCGATCGCCGCGCCAGTCCTGCACTTTGATGTAGCTCAAGAGCCGATCGCCCTGACTCATCAGCACCATCAGCTAGAGTTGTTGCAAAGCACCCTAGCTAACTTGCAGAGCGCGATCGAGCCGGTTTCGGTCAACTAAAGCAAACCGATTCCCGCGTTACATTGCTTAGAAACATCTTGTTGGTTATTAGTCTTGTTGGTTATTAGAATGTGGCAGGTTATTAGAATATGGCAGGTTATTAGAATATGGCAGGTTATTAGAATATGGCAGAAGTCGACACGCTCATCGCTCATCGCTGAATCAACTCCCCTCTCCTTACTCCTCACCCCTCACTCCTCACCCCTCACCCCTCTCTTCTTACTCCTCACCCGTGCAAACCCCCTCCCAACTCAACATTCCAGAAACACTTGCGGCGGCAACGGCTCATCACCAAGCCGGACGATTGCCCCAGGCAGAACAGCTTTATCGTCAAGTCTTGCAGCAGCAGCCCCAACAAGTTGATGCGCTCAATCTACTGGGTGTGATTGCCTGCCAAAAAGGTGGGTTAGATGAGGGCATCACCCTCTATCGGCAAGCCTTGATGCTGCGTCCAGGCTATGTCAGCGCACGCGAAAATCTTAGCGTTGCCCTTTGGAAACGGGGCAAGCAACTGATTGAAGAGGCGATCGATTCTTATAGTCAAATCATCACCTTTCAGCCAGAAAATCAGCAGGCGTACCATAATCTCGGCAGTATTCTGGTTGAGCAGGGCAAACTGGACGAAGCCTTGAGTTACTACCTGCAAGCCGTATCCACTCAACCGGATGATGCGGTGGCACTCAATACGATCGGCACCCTTTTGCAACAGCAGGGCAAGACGACTGCTGCGACCGCCTACCACCGTCGAGCGCTAGCAATACAACCTCATTATCCTGATGCGCTCAATAGTTTAGGCACGGCACTGCAAGAAGACGGTAAGACCCAGGAAGCCCTGTCGTGCTTCAATCAGGCTCTAGCGCTAAACCCAACGGATGCAAATGCTCGCCATAACCGATCGCTCATCTTGTTGACCGAAGGCGACTACCAGCAGGGCTTTCTAGAGTACGAGTGGCGCTTAAAAACGCGCGAATTTCCGCCTTGCCCCTTCCGGCAACCTCTCTGGGATGGGTCTGATCTCATAGGACGCACGATTCTGCTTCATGCGGAGCAAGGCTTGGGCGATACGCTTCAATTTATTCGCTACGCTGCACTTGTCAAGCAACGAGGCGCGCGCATTGTGTTGACCTGTCACCAGCCCTTGATCCGGCTCTTGTCAACCGTGCCCGGTATTGACCAGCTAGTGCCGCTTGGCTATCCCCCGCCAAACTTTGACGTTTATGCCCCGCTCATGAGCCTACCGGGCATTTTGGGTACAACGCTAGAGAGCGTGCCTGCACCAATACCCTATTTACAGCCGCCTCAGTCTGCTTTGCAGCTAGCAGCACCCACAACCACACAGCTGAAGGTTGGCATCGTGTGGTCTGGCGGGCACTTGTATAAAAAAAACCAGAGCCGCTCCTGCCCGTTGGTTCACTTTCAACCGTTGCTGCAACTGCCCGACATCGCCTACTACAGCTTGCAGAAAGGCATTGCACAAACTAATTTGTCAGAACTAGGCTGGAATCAGGTACAGGATTTGAGCAGTCAGCTCAACGATATGGCAGAGACTGCTGCCGCGATCGCTCAATTGGATCTGGTGATTACGGTCGATACATCGATCGCGCATCTAGCCGGTGCCTTGGGCAAACCAGTATGGGTCTTACTCACCTTGCAGCCTGACTGGCGCTGGATGTTACACCGCGAAGACACCCCCTGGTATCCCACGATGCGTTTGTTCCGTCAATCGACACTGAATGACTGGCACGGTGTCCTCGATCGGGTCGTGCAAGCATTGAAAACACTAAGACCCTCCGAGATTGTTTGAAAGGTGTCTGGCGGTTAAAACTGCGGCGACGCCGTCACATTCGCAAGTTAAATTGGGATCCGTTAACTAATTGCGCCAAAATAGTTCGTTTGTACTAAATTGATTTATGATATTGATGACGATCGGTTGCGTCGCTAACAAACAACCCGTATCATTTGCCTACATTGCCGCATGGCTGAGGGAGTCCCCATGAGCGTTGAGCAGACAACTCAGTTAATCCAACTAATTTTGAACTCGGTGCTGATGATCTTTGCCTGCGTGCTGCTGCTGGGTCGCGTCAGTCTACGCCAAACGGCGCTTGAAGAAACTTTGCAAGTTGCCAGTCGCCAGTGCGTCGAGTTGCTGGAGACGAATGAAGTACGAGGCAAGGGAGGCGATCGCGTCACCAACCGCATCCTCCAAGCCAAGAAGTCTCTCCGTCAGCTACAGTATCGCTACCAGGTGGTGCGGTATGGGGTTTTGGCAAATGCTTATGCATTGCTCTGTGCGATCGCCAGTACCTTCGCTCTAGCCTTGAGAACGTTGCTCAACCTTGAATGGCTGGTGCCCCTATCTTTAGGCTTGTTTATGTTGGGTGTCACCCTGCTGTTGCTGGGAGTCATCCTGGTACTTGTCGATCTCCATACCGCTGATCGTTCGCTTTGGAATGAAATTTCTCACCTGCTGAGTCCTGTGAAAGTGGATAGCCCGCTCCGGTCGAGCTGGCAGCAACGGTCTAAAATCGCCGATCGTTTTATGCACAGTCAAGCTTCCAAAATGCGACCATCATCTAAAGCAAGAGTTTCTTAACTGCGTCAGGCTTGCGCTAATAGCTAGTTAAGACTGAGGTGGAATGACGGTAATTTGCTGAGTCGCCCGATCGCGCACAATCCAACCGATCTTATTGTCCAGGTTCGTCGTATCCTCGGTAACGCTGAAATAAACTTTGCTGCCTTCCCGCGTTTCAACGGCAAAATCGGCGTTTTGAGCATAAATGACCTTGAAGCCGCGATCGCGCAAGCAATACATTGCCCAGCCCTTTAAAGTCTGCTGCTCTGGCTTAAACGGAATCGGTGGCTGACTAAACAAGGCTGCGATCGCGGTAATGAGTGGCATTGTGGCTCTTAATCCCTTGAAATGAACCTAGTGAATCTCTGGCTTATAGTCCCGCAGCATCAGTGCTTCGACAGCGGCTTGTGGTGTAATGTCACCCTTGAGCAGCCGATCGACCTGATGCGAAATGGGTACGGCGATACCTTGCTCGTTGGCTAATTTTATCAAGACCTGGGTCGTGTTCACGCCTTCTGCTGTGCCCTGAAGTTGGGCGATGACATCGGTAAGTGTTTTGCCCTGAGCCAGTCCATACCCAACCTGATAGTTACGACTGAGCACACTATTGCAGGTTGCCAGTAAATCACCTAAACCAGACAGCCCATAGAAGGTTTCTGGTTTCGCGCCCCAGTAAATGCCCACACGAATAATTTCGGCAAGTCCACGAGTCACCAGCGCGGCTTTAGCATTTGTGCCCAGTTGCAGACCGTCACAGGCTCCCACCGCGATCGCAATCACGTTTTTGAGCGTTCCACCCAGCTCAACGCCCAGCAAATCGGGATTGGTATAAACCCGAAACGCATTGGACGAGAGCGCTGCCTGCACCGTTTCGGCGGCGGCTCGATCGTGACTGGCAACAACACTGGCAGCGGGTAAGCCCTGCTGAATTTCTTGGGAGAGATTGGGGCCTGACAGCACAACAACCGGATGCGACGGCAACGCTGCCTGCCAGATTTGGGACGGCAGCAGGGGCATGGTGTCAGTGCTGCTACTAGCTGTCAGCCCTTTGGTTGCAGTGACAAAAACTGTGTGCGGGGCGATCGCGACCTGCCGCACTTGCTCGACCACTGCACTGACCCCCTTCATGGAGATAGCCGAGATGACAAGATCAGCATCACCGAGAACAGCTTGTAGATCGCCGTGTTGGCGCGACCATAGATGTACACGGTGCCCTTTTGCGACGGCTAATCCCGCTAATGTTGTGCCCCAGGCTCCGGTGCCCAGAATGACGATCGTACGTTGTGACATAAGATCAGGCGATTAGCTCTCAGCGTGCGATAGATTGATCGCCTGCGGCTGGCTAACCGCTTGCAGCCGATCGCCTCTGACCCGTGGAAACCGTTCCATTAGCGCTCTGACTTGCTCGGCATGGTAGGAACTGCGGGTGAGTGGCGAAGCAACTACCTGCAAGAAGCCCAATGCTTCCCCATAAAGGCTCCAAGCGTTGAACTGCTCCGGCCGCACAAAATCTACAACGCCGAGATGTTTTTGGCTGGGCTGGAGGTACTGCCCGATCGTCAAAATGTCACAATCGATTGATCGTAAATCAGCCATCACCTGCCGCACTTCCGCATCGGTTTCACCCAAGCCCACCATAATGCCCGTTTTGGTGTAAACCCACGGAGCAAGAGCACGAGTCTGCTGCAAAAGTTCGAGCGATCGCGCATAGCTACCTTGGGGGCGCACCCGACGATACAAACGTGCGATCGTCTCGGTGTTATGATTTAACACATCTGGGTTGGCTTGCAAGATGATTGCTAACGCATCCCAGTTGCCGCAGAGGTCAGGGATCAGCACTTCGATCGTGGTTCCAGGTGACGCTGCACGAATAGCACGAATACAGCGATCGAACTGAGCCGCGCCACCATCAGGCAAATCATCCCGATTAACCGACGTGACCACCACATGGTTCAACCGCATGCGGCGCACGGCTTCTGCCAATTGCTCTGGTTCTGCCGGGTCAAGCGGTTTCGGCTTTTTCTCAAAGTCAATATCGCAGTAGGGGCAAGCACGGGTGCAGGCAGGTCCCATAATCAGGAAAGTGGCAGTACCGTTGTTAAAGCACTCGCCAATATTGGGACAGGATGCCTCTTCACAAACTGTGTTCAGCCCCAAATCACGCAAGATTTCCTTAACACTACCAACCCGCTCCCACTGCGGCGCTTTGACCCGTAACCACTCTGGCTTAACAACCACGTTTGATGCCGCTAGTGAAACAACCTATCGTCCATCCTATCAGGCAAACGCTAGAAGGCAGTAGCCCGATCGGCTGCGACGCAGCTTTTACCGCACAGGGCTACGCTCGGGCGGTGACACGTTACTCGGCATAGACGTACTCTGCTTACCACTGAGCGCTGAGACATCTTTCTGGCTAGCCTTGGCAGTTGCCGCTTGAGCAGGAGCCGTTGGCGGCTCCACGGTGACTGGCGGTGGCATGGGTGCTGAATTTACCTGCGGGGGGGCAGCCTGTTGCGAAACCCAGGCGATGCCGCCAGCCATGAGGGCTGCATACCCGATATAGACGTGCATCGAGTCCAAGCGTAAACCAACGTGCGTTTTGGGCTGTTGCCACGAGGGTATAACAGCTGTTGCAGTCTCGATCGACGGTAATGATGCAGCCATGTGGTTGCCATCCAAACCCAACGTATTACCAACCTGCCGAATAAAGCCACGCAGATAAATGTCCTCTGGTAGTCGATCGATACGCCCCATTTCCAACGCTTCTAATTGATGAACGGGAATTTGGGTCTTCATATGCAAATGGTATGGAGACCAGGCTTTTTCTTGCCGCGCCTGCCGAATCGTGTGACCGACTTCTCGCAGGCAAGCCTCGCGTGCTTGTAGCGCTGACTGTGCTGCCAACTCTTTTTTGCTACGCTTTTTAGGCATATTGGCTCTGAGCTGCTTTGTTGTCGGCATTGCTGGCGGTGGATAAACGGTGATATGCCCATTCAAAAGGTGAGTTGGAGGGCTATCTGGAGGTGCAGCCAGTGCAGTGGTTGGCGGGGGATTGCGATCGGGCGCAGTCATAGCTACCTCGTTAAGGCTAGCGTTTGGTGGTGGTGGTGCAGGTAGTTGTTGGAGCTTGGGCGCAGCCACTGGTAACGTTGAGCTGCTAAAGCCTTGACCGCCTGATGGCATCAGCCCCGACGGTTTCTTTCGCACTAGCTTACGGAGTGCCAGCCGAATGGCTTCTCTACTCACTGCTTTTACCATGCACTGCACCTGCCTCGTTAAATCCTCAGGCAACGCTTTGAGGCTGGAGACCATCTGCCCGTAAATTTCACTCTGATAAAGTTCCGCCTCAACCTGTCCTAAAATCGCCCGCAGTCCATGCAGAGAAACCTCGGCATTGCCTCCAGGAACACTCACACAGTAAGTAGACTCGTGTGCCAGCATCAATCGCCTCCCCTATCTAAAACATCTAGCACCAAATAGCGCACTCCAAAGCAACTGTGGTAGCGGCGGCGATCGCACCAGCACATCACCTGCATTTACATTTAGTTAGCAAACTATCTTCAATACCTTCATTCGGTGACTGCATCTACATCTCCGGACAGATCCATTACCATTCGAAACAAAATATCCCCTTCAAACGGCTTAAAAAGCAGCCCAAAACAAAACGGCAGAGCGATCGCTCTGCCGTCCAATTAATCTATCTTTTACCGCCTTAGTCACAGCGGGTGTCCCTTTGGAAACATTCTTTGATGAGACAACGTTCGAACAGCGAAATCTGATGCAAGCGGCAAAAGTGACGCGGGTCAAGCACAACCTTAAACCTGGGATCGAAGACTGGCTGGGTCAGAAATTGCCACAACGGGAAGTAAAGCTTTGCAGATTGTAAAGAAAACATAGGGAAAATTCCAGATAGAAGGGGCGGGCAACACCCACGACAGGCAAGTAAGGCGCTGATTGGTGCTTTGCCACTACAACCATGCCAAAATTACGCCCAAAACCCCCTGTGAAGATTGCGGATCTTCTTTCAGCACTTTTTTTCATGTCTGTATTTCTATGGAGAGACGAGCGGTGACAAGCGCTCTAGAGCGCTTCAAAGATACACAAACAGCCTTCTTCCGTCGTCTTTTGATGAAGGAAGAAAGCAAACTTACACCGCTTGGCACCCTCTTGCCCCGTTGCCTAAGACTTTGGATTCCACGGTAGCCCTGCTGTCCAGGGAAGCTTGTGCATAACGAATTTGCAGAGGACATAGACGCGATCGCCCCCAATCGTGCGATGCGGACCCACAATGCGAAACGCCAGTTCGAGGAAAAAAGTTAGATCGGTATAGCGTTGCATAAACCGCGCATATCGTTCTTTTGTTGCAGCCGATGCCTTTGGACCTGGCTTTGATAGGTCGATCAGCGGTTTGGTCACTTCAATTTCCAGGTTCACTGGAGACCCACTATCGAGTTTGTCTTCCTTTCGTTCGCCTTTTCGCTGGAGTAAATCTTCAGCCGTAATATTTTCCTTCAGTGTCGTGTTAGGCGTGATCGTGCTAAACACCTGATTTTGAAAGAGATCCACGGTGGTACCAGGCATTAAACGAGTGACCCGGCGCGATCGACCATCTAGATCGGTGAAAGCACAGTAATCCCAATCGACATAAAGTGAAATGCCGTGAGGTTTGTCGTCAGCGGGTTCATAACCTGCTTGATTTTTGATGCTGATTGCTAATTGCTTCAGCTTGTCAAACTCATAGCGGCTATCAAACTTGACGCTGATCTCGATTAAGCTTTGTAGATTCTGGTGCTCTAACTGTTGCTTGAGAAAATCTGCATCTAGACGCACTGTAAACTCATCATTGAAGGCATCAATCATCAGATACAGAAAGTAAGTAATACAGAGCAAATACGCGGTCAAAATAATCGGATCAACAAGATTCATCGCTGTATTGCAGAACGGCGCAGTTTCTGAGCAGGGGGCGTGTCGTTGGCGTTAGTGGTTGAGAAGTTTTCAAACCATCCTCGCCGCCAGAAAAGAAAGAGCATACCTACGCCAATCAGTGCCATCAAGACCATAACTAACGGGTAGCCCCAGTACCAGTCGAGTTCAGGCATATTCAATGGTGATTTTTCGGTATTAAAGTTCATGCCGTAAATGCCCGCAATGAACGTAAGCGGAATAAAGATGGACGAAATTACGGTTAACAGCTTCATAATTTCGTTCATTTTATTGCTGACTGATGAAAGATACACATCCATCAAACTGGCTGCCAACTCACGATAGGTTTCGACCATATCAAGCACCTGAATGGCATGGTCATAACAATCGCGAAGATAGATATTTACATCAGGACTAATTAAATCACTGCCATCTCGAATGAGTGCATTAATAGCATCACGCTGGGGCCAGATGGCACGTCGCAAGCCTAACAGTTCACGTTTAACGGTGTGAATTTTTTCTAGCGTTTGACGTGATGGGTTCTCGACCACTTCATTTTCCAGTGCTTCAATTTGCTCGCCATATTCTTCCAAAACTGGAAAAAAGCCATCAATGATTGAGTCCAGCAGGCTATAAGCCAGATAGTCTGCACCTTGCTTGCGGATGGTGCCTTTGCCAGTACGAATACGCTCACGAATGGGACCGAAGCAGTCGTATTCTGGTTCTTCCTGCACCGTTAACAGGTAATGCCGACCCAAGATGAGGCTGACTTGTTCACTGATAAAGCCATTGCCAGATGACTTTAGCGTCACCATGCGCGCAATAATTAGCAGTTGATCGTCATAGTCCTCGATTTTGGGACGCTGTGGGACATTGACAATATCTTCAAGTACAAGTGGATGAAGGTGAAAAACGTGCCCCAAGCGGCGCAGCACATCTTCACTACCCAGACCTTTTACATCTACCCAGGAGACAGATTCGGTATCTAGAAAGGGAACGCAGGCTTCGGGCGTTTCAACTTCCTGCCGAACCGCTTGCGCTTCGTTGTAGTCGATGAGCACTATGACGGGCGGAGAGGCATCTGCTTCGATGTTGAGCGTTCCCGGCATACTGCCTGGGATGTCGTAGAAATAGTCGAAGTGAGAGTCGTCATCGGGTAACGGGTGGGTCAAAGGTGCGGTGGTAGTAGAGCGATACTCGACCATCCAAAGATTCCTCATAAGGAGCTGAGTGAGTGTCTTCTCTATTTAATCAACTTTGTTTAGCGAAAGACCGTCTTTAGTGAAACGTCGATCGCCACAAAAAAGCAGCCTGTCATGAACAAGCTGCCCTAAAAAATCCTAAAGGGATGGATCGAGCGTGGTTGGACTACATCATGCCCATGCCGCCCATGCCACCCATACCGCCCATGCCGCCCATGCCACCCATGCCGCCCATATCGGGAGCGCCGCCACCGCCAGCACCTTTCGGTTCAGGCTTTTCGACGACCAGTGCTTCGGTGGTGAGTACCATGCCGGCGATCGAGGCTGCATCTTGGATAGCAGAACGCACGACCTTAGCAGGATCAACGATTCCTGCAGCAATCAGGTCTTCATAGACATCGGTGAGAGCGTTGTAGCCAATGTTGAAGTCAGAATGACGGACTTTTTCGACTACAACAGTGCCTTCAACACCAGCGTTGTCTGCAATTTGACGCAGAGGGGCTTCCAGTGCCTTGATGACAATATCGGCTCCGATTTGTTCTTCGGCGCTCAAGCTGTTTCTAAACTCAGCCAGTTTGGGGATGAGGTGAATCAGCGTGGTACCGCCACCAGGAACGATGCCTTCTTCAACGGCTGCTTTAGTCGCGTTGAGGGCGTCTTCGATGCGGAGCTTGCGGTTTTTGAGTTCCGTTTCGGTTGCGGCACCGACTTTGATGACCGCTACGCCGCCTGCTAATTTAGCAATGCGTTCTTGCAGTTTTTCTTTGTCGTATTCAGAATCGCTGCGATCGAGTTCCTTGCGGATTTGCTCAACACGCTGGTCGATATCCTTTTTGTTTTCTTCGCCAGAGACGATCGTGGTGGAGTCTTTGGTGATCGTAATTTTCTGTGCTTTGCCCAGCATTTCGAGGGTAACGGTATCCAGGCTAAGTCCGATGTCCTCGGAAACAACTTGACCGCCTGTCAGCACAGCAATGTCTTGCAACAACGCTTTACGACGTTCGCCAAAGCCCGGTGCCTTAATGGCGGTCGCGTTGAGCACGCCACGCAAACGGTTAACCACAAGGGTTGCCAGCGCTTCGCCTTCCACATCCTCAGCGATGATGAGCAGGGGTTGCCCCGATCGCGCAATTTTCTCCAGCACTGGAATCAGATCCTGGATGGAGCTAATTTTTTTGTCAGCAAGCAGAATCAGGGGATTGTCCAGTTCGGCAATCATCCGTTCGCCATCGGTGACGAAGTACGGGGAAATGTAACCGCGATCGATCTGCATCCCTTCAACCAAGTCCAACTCAGTGTTGAGGGATTTGGATTCTTCGACGGTGATCACACCATCTTTGCCAACTTTATCCATCGCTTCGGCGATCATGGAGCCGACTTCTTCATCGTTACCTGATGAAACAGTAGCAACCTGGGCGATCGCGTTTCCTTCTACAGGCTTAGCGACTGCCTTAATTTCTTCTACCAGTTTGATCACGGTTTTTTCAATGCCGCGTCGTAGGCTCACTGGGTTTGTGCCAGCGGCGACATTTTTCATGCCTTCGCGGATCATGGCCTGTGCCAGCACGGTAGCAGTGGTAGTGCCATCACCAGCTAAATCTTTAGTCTTAGAGGCAACTTCCCGAATGAGGGCAGCACCCGTATTTTCTAGTGGATCTTCTAACTCAATTTCTCTCGCGATCGTCACGCCATCGTTCACAATCTGAGGCGCACCATATTTCTTTTCCAAAAGGACGTTTCGACCCTTTGGTCCCAAGGTCACGCGAACGGCATCTGCCAGCGCATTCACGCCTCGCTCTAATGCCTGCCGCGATTCGTCATTGAAGACAACAATTTTTGCCATAACTACTCGCTCAGTTCTCTACATTGACTTTAGCACTCTCTGCGATCGAGTGCTAAATGATTATCATGCTTGACGCTTTGTTGACCCGTCTCTAAGCCATGACCATACCGCCATCGACGTTCATCACCTGTCCTGTGATGTAGGCAGCAGCCGGATCGGCGGCGAGAAAGCGAATTAGCCCCGCCACTTCTTCGGGCTTGCCGTAGCGTCCGAGCGGAATAAATTGCAAAATAGCCTCTGCCTTCACGTCAGCCGTCATGTCTGTGGTGATAAAGCCAGGGGCGACGGCATTGACCGTGATGCCACGGGTTGCCAGTTCTTTTGCCACCGTCTTGGTGAAGCCGATGACACCTGCTTTAGCAGCGCTATAGTTTGCCTGCCCAGGATTGCCCATTTGCCCTGCAACAGAGGTGATGTTGACGATGCGCCCCGAGCGCTGCTTCAGCATAATTTTGCTCACGGCACGGGTACACAAAAACACGCCAGTCAGGTTGAGGTCAATGACTGCTTGCCAATCCTCTGGTTTCATCCGCAGCAGCAACGTATCGCGGGTGATGCCAGCATTGTTGACCAACACATCCACCTGCCCCCACTTCTCCATGACAGCGTTGATCAAGCCATCCACCTGATCAGCTTTAGACACATCGGCGGGAAGGGCGATCGCACGACTGCCCAGTGCCTCAACCTCTGCCACCACGAGATCGGCAGCCTCCTGGGAACTGGCATAGTTCACCACAATCGCTGCCCCTTCTGCCGCCAACGCCAGAGCCGTAGCACGACCAATGCCGCGTGAGGCTCCAGTGACGATCGCCACCTTGCCCTGTAGTCGTTGCTGGCTAGTTGGTAGTGCTTCCATAGTCATCTCTCCAAATGTCGCTCAATGATCATAGAGGAAAGGGGGAGTAGGGAGGGAAGGGATGAGGGATGAGGGATGAAGGATGAGGGATGGACAGAAGGTAGAAGGCAGAAGGCAGAAGGCAAAAATGAAGAAGAAGGCTGAAGGCTGAAGGCTGACCGCTGATGGCTGGACAGAAGGTAGAGGGCGAGGGAGTTGTTGGTTTTTAGTTTTTAGTTTTTAGAAGGAGTCAGGAACGACTCATGGACTAACAATTAACAAGCTGACTGCTGACCGCTGACTGCTGACCGCTTGCGATCGCAAGGATTGAGAACGTGTTGGGTTTTGGCAGTAGAAGGGTTATGAGGGGCGATCGGTGTTGGCAGGATTAGGATAGGAGAGTGGCATTTGGAGAATTTAAACAATGGCGGTTAAAAAGCAGTTTGATAGCTTTGAAGAGTTGCTTTCTGGCTCAGAATTGCCCGTTCTGGTTGATTTTTACGCGACGTGGTGTGGTCCCTGCAAAATGATGGCGGGCATTTTAGAACAGGTAAATGCCCAAATGAAGCATCAGGTAAAGGTCATCAAGATTGATACAGAAAAATATCCTCAACTAGCATCAGAGCATCAAATCTATGCGCTGCCAACGCTGGTGCTGTTTAAGCAGGGGCAGCCTGTAGAACGTATTGAAGGCGTAGTGCCTGCGGAGCAGTTAATTCAACGGCTACAGGCATTGGTGTGAGGGGTGAGGAGTGAGGAGTGAGGGATGGGAATGTCGCCAACCTTTACCCGCGCCCCAAAATCCCTTATTCATATGCCTTTCTTATGGCTGTGGATGTTTGGAATTAGCAAAAAGTCCCAAAAGCCACATATCTTAAAGGTTTCGGCGATCCAGAGCGAATGGATCGCTTTAGAATAAGGCATTAAAAGTTCGAGTGCGTCGGTGTTTCAGCCATTTTGTCCAAGTTTGAGCAGAATTTTTAATGGCTGAATTTCGCTCGAAACTCCGATGAACAGTGCGTGATGCCCTAAAAAACTAAGGAGAAGCTATGAATAAGGGAGAGTTGGTAGATGCTGTGGCGGATAAAGCCAGCGTGACGAAAAAGCAGGCTGATGCGGTGCTCACGGCTGCGTTGGAAGCGATCGTCGAAGCGGTGAGCGATGGAGATAAGGTCACGCTCGTTGGCTTTGGTTCCTTTGAGCCACGGGAGCGCAAAGCCCGCGAGGGACGTAACCCCAAAACGGGTGACAAGATGGATATTCCTGCGACGAAGGTGCCAGCCTTTTCCGCCGGAAAGCTGTTTAGGGAGAAGGTTGCGCCTGAAAAGCCATAACGATTCGGCGATCGCGCCTTTGTCTGACCGTCCGCAGCATGGGGGAAATTTAGTTTGGGCAGCAGCGCTTGCTCACTGTTCCCCCTCTGCCCTTCTTGATTTTTCTGCCAGCATTAATCCGCTGGGTCCGCCGGAGTCTGCGATCGCTGCCATTCAAGCGCACCTGGGCGACCTGAAGGCGTACCCTGATCCGCAATATGGTGCGTTGCGATCGGCGATCGGCGCGTTCCACCAAATGCCAGCGGAGTATATTCTTCCTGGCAATGGTGCGGCTGAACTGTTGACCTGGGCATGTCGTGATCTGGCGGCGCTGGACGTTACCTGCCTGTTTACGCCTGCCTTTAGTGACTATCAGCGCGCACTTAAAGCGTTTAACGCTCACGTTCTGGCACGTCCGTTAGCACCTCAGGACGATCGCCATTGGAATTTTGAACAGGCTTTACCGCTTGAAGCCGACAATGAGCGGCTGAGTGGTCAAGCGATAGGGCTATTGCTCAACAATCCGCACAACCCAACGGGAAGCCTTTTAACAAAGCACCGCTTGCTGCCGCATTTGCCTGATTACGCGCTGGTGGTAGTGGATGAAGCGTTTATGGACTTCTTACCACCCGACGAGCAGCAGAGCGTGATCGATCTGGTTTTGGAGCAACCCAATTTAGTGGTGCTGCGATCGCTCACGAAGTTCTACAGCCTGCCGGGGCTGCGGTTGGGTTACGCGATCGCCCATCCCGATCGACTCAAGCGTTGGCAGGAGTGGCGCGATCCCTGGTCTGTGAATGCGCTGGCAGCCGCAGCGGGTGCAGTGATGGTGCAAGACACTGCGTTTCAGCAGCAGACATGGGAGTGGCTGGCAGCCGCAAAGCCCGGATTGTTTCAGGGTTTAGCTAACCTGCCGGGGTTGCAGCCGTGTCCGGGTGCCGCGAATTTTTTGCTGGTCGAGTCAGAGCGATCGGTTGTGCAACTGCAAACAGAACTTTTGCAGCGACACCAGATCTTGATTCGGGATTGCTTAAGTTTTCCCTCACTGGGCGATCGTTATTTCCGTGTTGCCATTCGCACGGAGGCTGAAAATCAGCAGTTACTAGACGGCTTAAGTGACATCCTCTGAAAGGGAAAGTAGGGTTAATGTTAAGTTGTGTGTTCACCGTTTCCACTCCTGCCCCCTTTCTTCCCTCCCTCTATGCCTGTTGATTACGATCTGATTGTTGTTGGTGGTAGTGCGGCTGGCATCCAGGCAGCGATCGTGGCGGCTCAGCTCAAAGCCCGTGTAGTGCTAGTGGATCAAGGCTGTGCTATGGGCAGGGTCAGCGACGCACAAGTGCTGAGTGCCGTGGGGGAAACGCTTAACCAGTTGCAGCACTCAGCACAGTTAGGTTTTGGGACGATTGACGAAGCGGCAGCGGCGACAGTTTGGACACAAGCAAAACGCTGGTCGGTTGCGGCAAACGCTGCCAGCGCTGCACTGCAATCGCCTGCTGTCCTCGCTGCTATGGGCATCGAAGTCATTGCTGGCTCTGGTGAGTTTCATCGCAAACCCAAACTTGGCTTGCTGGTGAATGGTCGATCGCTGCGATCGCGGGCTTACCTTTTGGCGATCGATGCTCTCCGTGTCAGCCTCCAAACAGAGCCAACAGGGGTTGGCACAGCGCGATCGCCCCTTGCAGCCATTGATGGGCTGACAACCGTTGGCTACTTGACGGCTGATGTGGTTTTACAAAAACTGTCTGCACTGGCATCCCGTCAACTCGTCATCATTGGCAGGGACGCGATCGGCGTTGAATTGGCGCAAAGCCTGGTGCGGCTTGGGCGATCGGTCATGCTCATTGTGCCGGATGCCCAACTGCTCCCATACGAAGATGCTGAAGCAGCCTTTTTGATTCAGGCGCAACTAGAGGCAGAAGGCGTAGAGGTTTTAACGGGAAGCAGTGTGAGCCAGGTACGAGAAATTGATGGCAAAAAATGGGTGCAGGCAGGCAATCGGGCGATCGAAACGGACGAAATTATCCTGGCGATGACACCACCATTTGACCAGACCAGCCTCAATCTGCCAGCCGCCAACGTCAAACAATCATCCTCCGGCATTTTGGTCAATGCGAAACTACAAACCATCAATCCTCGCATCTACGCCTGTCGGGGACGGATGGCTGGTTACGATACCCCCCACGTCGCGATCGCTGATGCCAAAGTCGCCCTCAGGAATGCGCTGTTTCTACCGATCGCCAAAGTCAGCGATCGCCCGATTCCCAGCGTTGTTGCCACCCACCCACCTCTAGCACGAGTGGGACTCACCGAAACCGCTGCCGTTCAACGCTATGGCAATGACGTAATCATCCTCCGTCAACCCTTCAAAACGCTGGCTAAAGCCCAACTTCAGGATGAAACAACTGGCTTTTGCAAACTGCTGATACATCGCAACGGCGAACTTCTGGGCGCACACATCGTTGGTTCGCAAGCGGAAGAACTGATTAGCACGATCGCCCTTGCCATGCAGCAAAAACTCAAAATTCAGGCGATCGCCGCTCTTGTGTTGCCGTCATCGTCTCTCGCCGTCATCCTTCAACAAACCGCCGCCGAATGGCAGCGCCTCCGACTGCAAAAAAACACTAGATTGCAGGATTTTCTAGAAGGCTTTTTCAACTGGCGACGATCGATAAACTAAGGCTTTGAGAAGAAGTAAGGAAGCGGAAGCGAGGAAAGCACACGCCAAACACCACAACTCCCAATACACCTTTTATCCTTCATCCCTCATCCTTCATCCCTTCTCTACACTCTCGCCAGCGTCACCTTCTCCGGCTGATCTTGATACTTGCCGCGTCGAGTTTCGTAGCTTACAGCGCAGGGGGCTCCTTCCAAAAAGAGCAATTGCACCACACCTTCGCCCGCATAAATGCGGCAATCAGCGCTAGACGAGTTGGAAAATTCCAGCGTCAGATAACCGCGCCAACCCGCCTCGGCAGGCGTTAAATTCGCAATAATGCCACAACGAGCATAGGTGCTTTTACCAATGCAAACCACTGTCACGTTTTCGGGCACTTCTAACTTTTCGAGCGCGACCCCTAAGCCGTAAGAATGGGCAGGCAAAATAAAGTGATGTCCGTCCTCGCCTGCATGAAGTTGAGCAGGTTCTAGATTGGCAGGGTTAAAGTTTTTGGGGTCAACCACTGTGCCGGGGATGTGCTTAAAAATCCGAAACTCAGAGGGTGAAAGTCTCAGGTCGTAACCGTAACTGCTCAACCCGTAAGAGATAACTGGCAAGCCATCGACTTTTCTGACTAATTGTGGTTCAAAGGGGCTAATCATGCCCTTTTCTGCCATTTGTGTAATCCAGGTATCGTTTTTGATCATGTTGAGTTTAGAGATAATAGCTTTTTGCCAAAGGCTTTGTTAGTCAAGCTGAACGCTACGGTTGATGACTGCGGCGGAGTTCGGTGATTTGATCCGCTATGTCAAGGAGCGATCGCGGCATTTCGGGTCCCGTGAGGATAATATCGACGTGACGCGGGCGCTGTTGCAGGAGTGATAGCACCTCTGTATCGGCAATCAACCCAAAATTGACTGCCAAACTCAGTTCATCCAGCACAACCAATTCGTATTTACCTTCCAGGACGATCGCTTGCGTGTACTCCCACAGTTCCAGCAGCGATCGCGTCTCCGCTTCATCCAACTGGGGCGTATCAATGCAGCGCGGCAAATTGCAGCGAATCCAGTCCAGATTTTGTCCCAACTGCACCGGATGCTCGTAGCCTTGACCAATGCCACCCTTGAGAAACTGCACGACCAAAACAGGTGTGCCCTGTCCGGCAATCCGCAACGCCTGCGCCATCACATTGGTAAAAAAGCTGCGATGCGAACACGTAAAAACCTGTACCAGCCCTTCAACCCGATGGGTGAGTTGATGACCAACCTCGATCGAAGGGGTTTCGATCTGTGAAACCATAAGCGATGTCCAGGTAACGATTAACTAAAACCAGCACTAGTCTTAAACTTTTTGAAGTACTCAGAATCTAGCGTGGTTTATAGGATTTCTCCCACATCAAACACTATATGTAATAGTCCGTCAAGCGTGAGGCACTAGTCATGCAATCGTTCAAGCGTGTCCTGCGAAATGGTGCAAAATAGCCTTGAGCCAAGCAGCAGGAGCCATTGACCATGAAACTTGTCATTTTGGGAGGACCAGGAGCCGGAAAGGGGACGCAAGCAGCGCAACTGTGTCAAGCGCTAGGGATCACTGGGATTTCAACTGGCGATATTTTGCGGAGCGCGATCGCGGCTCAAACAGAACTGGGCAAGCAGGTGCAAACGCAAGTTGAGCAGGGTGAATTGGTCTCTGATAGCAGCATGATTGACCTCATTCGACACCGCTTATTACAACCCGATGTGGCGCAAGGCTGGCTGCTCGAAGGCTATCCTCGCACCGCGTTCCAGGCAGAGGAGCTTGATTTTTTGCTAGAGACACTCAACCAGCAGTTGGATTTCGCGCTTCTGCTCCAGGTGCCCGACGCGGTTTTGATCAGTCGTTCGCTCACCAGAGCCAGAACCGACGATACCTTAGAAACCATTCAGCGACGCATTACCCTCTTTCATGAATGCACTACGCCACTGCTGGAGTACTACGCTATGCGCGATCGCCTGCTCAAGGTCGATGGTCAGCAGGCGATCGCCCAGGTACAGCAAGCAATCGTGCAGCAGCTCAAGCCGCAGTAAGGACAGCCGTGCCCCTATCCCCCTAGCCCCAACCCCTGTATCCTGAGCAAGGGGATTTGAGGCAAAGGTATGGCTTGGCAGCGTCCAGATGGTCGGCGATCGAATCAATTGCGTCCGGTGAGCTTTGAGCGCAACTTTACGCGCTTTGCGGCAGCGTCGGTGCTAGCGAAATGTGGCGATACGCAGGTGCTTTGTAATGTCTCCATCCAGCCAAAAGTGCCCAGATTTCTGGAAGGGAAGGGGCAGGGCTGGCTCACGGCAGAATATCGGATGCTGCCCGGTGCTACGCCAGACCGCCAAGAGCGAGAACTCATGAAGCTATCGGGTCGGACGCAGGAGATTCAACGGTTGATTGGGCGCAGTCTGCGATCGACCCTGGATATGGCGCTGTTGGGTGAACGCACGATCGTCGTAGATGCCGATGTGCTGCAAGCGGATGCGGGTACGCGCACCACGTCCATTACGGGCGGCTTTGTGGCACTGAAGGATGCACTGGATCAACTGGTGGCAAAGGGCGAACTGGCGCGATCGCCCATCATTCACCAAGTGGCTGCGGTCTCGGTGGGGTTGATTGATGATCAACCCTTACTCGACCTCAACTATCCCGAAGATGTCGCCGCCGAGCTTGATTGCAACGTGGTCATGAATGAAAAGCTGGAGTTAATCGAAATTCAAGGCACTGCCGAAACAGGGAGCTTTAGCCGCGCCCAACTCAACCGCATTCTAGACACGGCTGAAACGGGCATTCAGGAGTTGCTAGACGCACAGCTTCGGGCATTTTAGCCGCCAGCGGACTTGTTCATCAGGCTCTAGTGGCAGCAGTGATCACAGTGCCCACAGCGTAAGCTCAATGCGTCTGCCTCAAACCCAAATGCTTTTAGCAAGAATTGCCAGCGACAGTCTCGCGTTTTAAGGTACTCGGTCATCTGTTTAGCAGCGTGGGTATTTGATTGAGCCGAACGATCGACGTTTCCAGGCTTCATTACGTAATGGAACGGATCAGACCATGCCAGTTGTCCAGTACTGTTCAGCAAAGAAAGGGCGATCGCGCCATCCTTAAACTGTCTGCTCACACTGGTGACATTTCCCTGAGACGGCAATTTGTGGCGGAGTGCCTGCGCCGATCGCTGCTGCTTTTCTGCCTGCTCGATAAAAAACTGTCGTCGCTGTTTGTCGTCTGGATCAAGCAAGCCCGTCGTTTCGCTAATCAGCGTCAGGGCTGTCGCAGGCTTGCCGTCCCGTCCGGCTCGTCCCACTTCTTGCACGTACTCTGATAGCAGCAGCGGCGAGTGAAAATGCACGACCCATCGGACATTTGGCTTGTCAATACCCATGCCAAAGGCGCACGTACAGACTACAAACTGCGTGGAGCCGCCCAACCAGGCTTTTTCAATCTGCCGTCGCTCATCAGGACTCAGCCCTGCATGATAGGCTGCCGTCTGAAAACCTTGCTGCAAGAGCCACTCTGCCAACGTTTCACCATCGCGACGAGTGCGGACATACACTAATCCTGCTTGTCCCAGTCTTGCCTGAATGAACTTCAGCAGTTGTTGTCGTCGCTGTCTGGGTGTCCACACTACCTGCACGTTGAGGTGCAAATTGGCGCGATAGGGATTGAGCCGAAACACCTCTGGCTGCTGGAGTTGCAGCACTCGCTGAATCGTTTGCTGTGCGTCAGGATTGGCAGTGGCGGTAAAGGCAGCGATCGCGATTTTCGTCCCCTCTGGCTTACACTTCAGCAGTGCTGGACGCACCATGCCCAACCGATAGTACGCTGGACGAAATGTATCGCCCCACTGGACTAAACAATGCGCTTCATCTAAAATCAGCCCGTTAATTTTCAGCTCAGGCTGACACAGCTGCTCCCATATCGGCTCACTCAGCAGCGTTTCAGGCGAAAGGTAAAGCAACCGCAGACTTTGGTTTTCCAATGCCCACAAGGTTTGTCGGCGCTGTTGTTTGGACACTTCACTATGCAGTAAAGCGGCAGGCAAACGGCGTTGGCGAAGTTCCTGCACCTGGTTTTCCATCAGCGCGACCAATGGCGACACGACGATCGTCAATCCCGTTTGCATCAGTGCTGGAAGTTGAAAGCAGAGGGATTTTCCGCCGCCCGTTGGCATGATAATCAGCGCATCCCGTTGCTCCAGCAGGCATTGAACGATTTCTCCCTGCGGCGATCGAAAATCCTCATAGCCCCAAACTTGCTTCAGCTTCGCGCGAATGGTTTCACGCATAGATACAGCCGAATGATTCATGCTCGATGCTTCCCTGATGACACGCTTCTGTAAAAGTCATTGCCTTAGAGTTCCCAACTCTTTGGTAACAGCAGCTTTCTATGAAGCACGAGCACTGCCCCGAGGCGATCGCTTCATAACAAAGCATTTGAGATGACCGTTATCCACAAAATTTACAGGGAACTCTAGAGAAAGAAAACATTAACGTACTTTTTTGCAGGATTAAAGCATTATGACTTCTGAGCCTGAGCAAAAGCCTTCTAGTCAGGGAGAGACGGCTGATAAGCAGCAAGCAAGCCAAGGATGCTTAGGTTGTCTCGGGCTAATTTTTATAGGCTGGGTATTACTGTCCGTTCTAGGGCAATGTTCACACAGCCCTACTAGCAGCACAACAGGAACGGCAAACTCTAGTGACTCAAAGTGTCAACCGGGGGGAGATTGCTTATCTCCTCAGCAGGTACAGCAAGCTATATGCCAACAAGCAACAGATCCATCCAAACCTTACTATGATGATTGTAAGAAGAGAGGCTACTAAAGTTCTTTAAGCCCAACCTTGGAGAACCAATGAGACGGTTTATGTAGGATTCCTGCATATCCTGATAGGAGTCGTTGTTTGAAAGCTACAGCCCAAAGATATCCTCAAGCATATCATCAACGTTTAGTTTGGGTTTTATCTCAAATGCTCCAGCTTTTAGAGAAACTATGTCATCCAATAACATAATTGTTCGCAATAAGCATCTACGTGTCTCTGCCCTATAAATCTGCTTATGAATTCCTTCATTTGCCAGCTTCAGCAGCTTTTTTATTTGTTCATCAAGAGTTTCTCTACTAACCATAATAAGATTAATGTTAATATCATTATTTTTTGCTTCATCAGCGAAATTTAGAAGCCGAGTTCGATATGGATTTGCTTCAAACTTATGTGCTTTAGAATCTTCTTTCAAAGATGGAAGTAATTCATCTGAAACATATTCTATTATTCGTCTACAAGAGACAGCCACTTGAGAAAACTCCTCATTAGTTTCTGCTTCATTAAAAGTCCTTAAGGCAGCCCATAGTTTGTTACCTAAATCAGGAGCAGTATCGCCTAGTTTATGAGCTATCTCATCAGCAATAAACGCTAGTAAATTCCCGCAGTTTTTCTTCCATTCCGCAATTCTTCTTGCCTGCTCGAAATCGTGATACTCGTCAAAAATTGTGTATTTTCCATTCAGACTTTCAAAACTAACTTCTGTAAAGCCTAATTGAGTAAGGCGTTTAATACTAAGCTTGTCTTGTGATTCTTCAGAAATGCCATCCCAAAAAACTGAAGCAGTTTTGTTGTTAATTCTGTATCTTGGCACTATTAAGTCTGAATATATAAGCCAATGTATATGGTAAGCATCATCCACCTCTATTAATCCAATATACGCCTCCGAATTTTCTCGGAGTTGATCATTTAAATAAGCGGCTAAATGCACTTCTATTGTCTCAAAACCAATAATGAAGATTTCACCCATTAGTGCTTGCTCTAACCTATCTTTAATTAGGCTTGACCATACGGGCTTTTCAGGTTGCAGCCAAAGCTTGATCATCTGAACATACTTGTCTGATTTAAACTCTCGCGTCTCTGTTACATCATCAGCTTTTGTAACTTCATACGCTAGGCTTAATAATGGCAAGTCTCCAGTGAATATTTTTGATGATAAATTCAATTTTCGATAGCTTAGAAGTATGTTGAACAGCAGTTTTTCTACTTTATTTGCATAATTTGAACTTAAACTTGAATGAAGTGCATTAAAGTGAAAAGCAACTTTCATAAGAAGATAAAAATGATAAAGGATTAGCCTTTTTGTACATTTCTAGAATACCCATTTAACACATTGGCTCAACACACATCTTTCTGCCATACACTGAAGTCAAATCGTTCGTTCAGCCAACCTATGACCGCAGCGCTGATTCAGAGTCCTGATCGAGTTTTACTGAGAGATATTAGCTGGCAGACGTATCAATCCTTGCTGAAAGACTTTGAGCAGCAGCCGGGAATGCGTCTGACCTACGATCGTGGCTTGTTGGAGATCATGATGCCGTTAGTGCCGCACGAAACGTATAAAAAGCTTTTGGGGCGGTTGATTGAGACGCTGACGGAGGAACTAGAGATCGAAATTCGCAGCCTGGGTTCTTTGACATGCGATCGCGAAGATTTGGCGAGGGGCTTGGAGCCTGACCAGTGTTATTACATTCAAAACGAAGCGGCGGTTCGTCACCGTGAGCGGATTGATTTGACGCAAGATCCGCCGCCTGACCTTGCGATTGAAGTGGACATCACCAGCAGTTCGATTGATCAACTCGCTATCTATGCTGCTTTGGGTGTTCCTGAAGTGTGGCGCTACGATGGGCAAACGTTGACGATGTACCACCTGAAAGAAGGAGGTTATGAGAGCCGCGATCGGAGCCTCAGCCTGCCTCAACTCACGGCTGCTGAAGTGGTGCGCTTTCTGGCATTAAGCCAAACAATGGGTGAGACAAGTCTGGTGCGCCAGTTTCGCCAGTGGGTGAATCAGTTGCGGTAACCGCCTGCCGCTCATCTCTTCGCACATTCCTTTACAATACGTAAAGCAATCTAAGCGAGAAGGACAGAATGCGAGTTGCGATCGTGGGCGCAGGACTGGCGGGTTTGGCAGCAGCCGTTGAGTTAGCCGATGCCGGGCATGACGTTGAAATCTTTGAGTCGCGTCCGTTTGTGGGTGGCAAGGTGGGCAGTTGGGTCGATGCAGACGGCAACCATTTAGAGATGGGTTTGCATGTCTTTTTCGGCTGCTACTACAACTTGTTTGACCTGATGAAGAAGGTGGGGGCGTTTGAAAGCCTGTTGCTCAAGCAACACACCCATACCTTCATCAATCGTGGTGGACAAGTGGGGATGCTAGATTTTCGCTTCCTTACAGGTGCGCCCTTTAATGGCTTGAAGGCATTCTTTACCACGTCTCAGCTTTCGGTGCAGGATAAGGTGCAGAACGCGATCGCCCTCGGCACCAGCCCCATTGTGCGAGGCTTGGTAGACTTTGACGGTGCCATGAAGAACATCCGCAACCTGGATGGCATCAGCTTTGCCGACTGGTTTCGCAAGCAAGGTGGCTCGAACGGTAGCTTGAAGCGCATGTGGAACCCGATCGCCTATGCGCTAGGCTTCATCGACACCGAAAATATCTCTGCCCGCTGTATGCTCACCATTTTTCAGTTTTTCGCTGCTAAGACAGAAGCCTCAGTGTTGCGAATGTTGGAAGGGTCACCCCACGAGTATCTGCACAAACCGATCGTGGACTACCTGGAAGCACGGGGCACCAAGATCCGTACCCGTCGCCGCATTCGCCAGGTGCTCTTTGATGGCACGGACGACCAGACCCATGTGACAGGTTTAGTTGTTGCCAACGAAGAGACTGAAGAAACCATCACTGCCGATGCCTACCTCGCTGCCTGCGATATTCCCGGCATTCAACGGCTTTTGCCTGCTGCATGGCGCACCTGGAAGGAATTTGACAATATCTACAAGCTGGATGCCGTCCCTGTCGCGACCGTGCAGCTTCGCTTTGATGGCTGGGTGACAGAGCTACAGGATGCAGATGCACGTCAGCAGTTAGATCACGCGACTGGCATTGATAACCTGCTTTACACGCCCGATGCGGACTTTTCCTGCTTTGCCGATATGGCGCTCACCAGCCCCAGCAACTACTACCGTGAGGGCGAAGGGTCTTTGATGCAACTGGTACTCACTCCTGGCGATCCATTTATCAAACAGAGTAACGAGGCGATCGCCCAACACGTCCTCAAGCAAGTCCACGATCTGTTTCCCTCCTCCCGCGACCTCAAGATGACATGGTACAGTGTCGTCAAATTGGCTCAATCCCTCTATCGCGAAGCCCCTGGTATGGACCCATACCGTCCCGCACAGAAAACCCCGATCGCCAACTTTTTCCTCGCAGGCAGTTACACTCAGCAAGACTACATCGACAGCATGGAAGGCGCGACTATCTCTGGTAGACAAGCCGCACAAGCCATTCTGGAACCGACGGGGTATAAAGTTCAAGGCATGGGATTGTTTAATTATTAGGAAGTAGGCAGAAGGGCTAAAGGCTAAAAGTATTGCCAATAGTCAAATTAACTCAAAACTCAAAACTCAAAACTCTTCCCCCATGTCCAACTGGCTCGAACACAGTGTCCAAGTAGAAGTTGATGTCCCGATCGAAGTCGTCTGGGGTCTTTGGTCTGACCTGGAGCAAATGCCGCGCTGGATGAAGTGGATTGATTCTGTCACAGTCTTAGAAGATAAGCCTGAACTATCGCGCTGGAAGCTCGCAACGGGAGGCTTAGAGTTTACCTGGCTCTCGCGCATTACCAAGATGGTGGAGCATCAAATTATTCAATGGGAATCAGTGGATGGGTTGCCCAATCGGGGTGCCATTCGCTTTTACGATCGGGGCGACAAAGGCAGCATTGTCAAAATGTCAGTCGGTTACGCCATCCCCGGCTTTCTCGGTCAACTCCTCGACAATCTCTTCATCGGGCGTGTGGTGGAATCGACTCTACATGCAGATTTGGAGCGCTTTCGGCAATATGCGCTTAACGTAAAAGCAAACCAATGAATTGTTAGGTTGCTTGAGTCCGCGAAGGATTAGTAGCATTTGGCTTGGTGAGACAAATTAAAAAGTCGATTGTTGAATGCCAAACCTGTCAGCCTCTCATACAACTGCGAGATGGGTCTGTTGCTGTTTCTCAAACAATAGTTGAGGAGCGCCGTTAGATAGCAAACCTGACCGCCCTCATTTCGTTTGATCACGATACCGTCGCGGGCAGTGTGAACGATCAAAATGAGGCAACCAGTGATGTGCTGTGACTGGTCAGGCATCTACAGCGCCAACACCTGATCCAGACCGAACTAGCTGGCAAACATCTGGAGCCGATCGGGGTGCGAGTGGGGCAATGGCTGGTTGACCTCAATCCTCTAGACAAGTTCATCAAACCCTTGTGGCTAAGGGAACTGGAGCCAGTAACGCTGGATATGCTGAAGACGTTGCGAGCGTAGTATGGCGTTGAGTGAACGGGGCGGAGTGAAGGGGTGGGAGAGTGAAGGAGTGAAGGGTGAAGGAGTGGAGGGGTGAAGGGGAAGAGTGAAGGGTGAAGGAGGCTTTTTTTAGCAAGCGTTTTAAGCCCTTACTGCTTCCCTACAGGTAGTTTGTTTAGGGCTGTTCGATCGCGCCTAAGGCTTGCAAGGTGACGGTTTGTGCCTCTGTCAATCCGGTTATGCCCGTAATGATGGTGCCTTCATAGGGTCGAGGGCAGCGCAATGTTCTCAAGTGAGTACCAGCCTCAAGGTGCCAAACCTTGATGGTTTCATCCTGACTACAGCTTAAGAGCAGAGCAGCGTCCTGAGCCTGGGCAAGCGACCATACCCAATGCTGGTGTTCCTGGAGTATGGCTGTGCAGTCACCAGTTGCAACATTCCAGAAACGGATAGTTTTGTCGGCACTACTGCTGGTAAGGCGATCGCCATCGGCGCTAAAGAGAAGTGAAAGCACCTGGCTGGTGTGTCCTACAAACGTTCTCAGGCACGCTCCCGTTGCTACATCCCACAGTTTGATGGTGTGATCATCGCCACCCGTTGCCAACCAGCGGCTATCCGGGCTAAACGCCACTGTCCAAACCCGATTCAGGTGTGCCTTGAGGGTTTGGAGACATTGCCCTGTTTGGGGATGCCACAGTTGAATGGTTTGTTCATAGCCGCCACTGACTAACCAATTGCCATCGGGGCTGAAGGCAACCGCTAAGACGCAACTCGTATGACCTTTCAGCGTATGCAAGCAATCGCCTGTTGCTACGTCCCAGAGTTTGATGGTGTGGTCGTAGCTCGCACTGGCAAGTTGGTTGCTGTTGGAATGAAAGGCGATCGCCCAGATCCAACTAGTGTGACCATGCAAGGTCTTTAGACACTGACCTGTGTGCGGGTTCCACAGCCTTACTGTACCGTCAGTACCGGCGCTGGCAAGTAGCTGCTCATTGGGACTAAAGGCAACAGACATCACCCGTCCAGTGTGCCCTCGCAGGGTGCGAAAGGGCTGTTGATCGGCTGGTTCGGTCAGAGTTTGTGGTTGAAAATCCCAGAGCTTGATGGTTTGATCTTCGTGCCCACTGGCAAGGAGGTTGTGTTTGCCGTTTGCCAAGGAAAGCGCGTAAATGGAATTGCTATGCCCCTGAAAAGTCTTAGTACATTGTCCCGTTTGTAGATCCCAAAGGCGCGCAGTGTAATCTTCACCGCCACTGGCAAGCAGCGGTTGAGTGGGATGAAAGGCAACCGACCAGACAAAGTTAGTGTGCTTCTGAAGCGTTTGCAGGCAGCGTTGGGAGGTAACGCACCAAAGTTTCACCGTGTGGTCATAGCTGCTGCTTGCCACGGTTTGACCATCGGCTCTGAAGGCAACGGCTGTCACGGGTTTATGATGACCGCTGAACGTGGCTAGGCAATCGCCTGTCGCCAGATCCCAACGTTTCAATGTCTGGTCATAGCTACCGCTGACCAATTGCCGACCGTCTGGACTCAGGACGATCGCCCGTACCCAATGCTGATGCCCTGTAAGGGTCTGGATGCACTGTCCACTCTCGATCGCCCACTGCCGAATAACGTTATCTTCCCCTGCACTAAAGAGGGTTTTGTCATCAGGATGAAAGACTACGCTCCAAACGCAAGCGGCATGTCCGCGTAGCACTTGCACACACTGCCCCGTTGCCACATGCCACAGCCGAATGGTTTGGTCGCCGCTGGCGCTGGCAAGGTAGTGACCATCAGAGCTAAAAGCAACGGCGGTGGCGATGCCTGTATGTCCTTCCAACAGTTTGAGGCATTGCCCACTGCGGCTATCCCACAAGCGCACCTGATGATCTTGCCCACAACTGGCAAGCAATGGTTGCGAAGGACTATAGACGATGCTCCAGACCCAACTGTTGTGACCTGTACAAAGGGCTAGCTGCTTGCCGTCAGCCAGATTCCAGATCTGGATGCTGCCGTTGGTGTCGCTGGTTGCCAGTTGGTTGCCATCGGCACTGAAGGCAACGGACGTGACTCCGCCAAAGGTAGAGGCAAAGGCACAATGCTCAAAGGCAGCGTCTGTAAAATTCACTTGATGTAAATTGACCGCTTGCAGATGCGCCTGCCGAATGCTCAAGCCAGAGAAATCATAGCCAGTGAGATCGGTTTCCAATTCGCAGCAGAGGTTAAGCAGATTGCCTGCACCATAATTGGGCTGGTGGGCAACATTGGCGCGCAGGTACGCAAGCAGGCGATGCAGTTTATGTTCCAGTTGTTTGGGTGATCCCAGTTGCGTCAGCAGGCGATCGAGTAATGGTTGCAGAATGACTCGCTTCTGGCTGTCACGGATGTAGTCTTTTACTTGCGCTTTAAGCAACGCATGGCTCAAAAAAAGCTGAGGCTGTTCAGCGACAATTTCCTTGGCAACCTGCTCTAGCAGCACTTCGGTCACAGCTTCCATGACAACGGGCTGCTGGGTAAAGCCGATCGCGCTACTTTCAATCAAACTCCGCCAGCGTAAAGATTCCATGACTGCCAGCAGTTTGGATGTCGGCAATGCGGTCACCAGATCTGCCTGTAGGTCTGCCAGCGTCACGGGTTCGCGGTTAATTGCGAGCCAGTTCATAATGTCTTGCTCTAGCGTGGAGAGCCGATCGCACTGCTGTTGGAGTAAGTTGCCAATGCCGTTAAACGCAACGCTACCCTGGGTGAGAAATTGGGCAATATCACCCGCAAACAGATCTTGGATAGAGGTGGCTGCCATCTTCAGCGCCAGGGGATTGCCCCGATAGTGAGCAATCAAGTGTTCTCGATCGTCTACGGCACCCTGCAAACCTTTGGCATCCAGGATATGTTGCCCCGCCACGACATCTAAGCCAACGAGGGGCAGCGTGCGGACAGGCAGACGATCGCCCTCCATCGTGCCCACTTCCTGCGGCTTTTCACGGCTAGTCAAAACCAGACAACTTGGATGGGCAATCTCACCGACACGCTTGAGCAGTTCGCCATACATTTCATAGCCATCGCGGTAGGTTCCGGCTTGTTTGCCGCCTTGCAGCACCGTTTCAAAGTTATCAAGCACGATCAGACTGCGCGATCGCTTCAATAATTCGACCAAACGAGACAGTTTGCCGCCCACACTATCGGGAAGATCGGTGTCTTGTTGGTGGGAAAGCAACCGAATGAGCGCGGTCAATAGCTCGTCGAGCGGTGGTGCATCACGGAGCGATCGCCAGATCAAACACTCAAACTCACTCTGGATTTCTTCTGCCAGCTTGACGGAAAGGGAAGTCTTACCCATGCCACCCATGCCCAGCAGCGTGACCAGACGACAATGGTCTTGCACAATCCAGGTTTGGAGCGTAGTGAGTTCCTGAGTACGTCCGTAGAAGATGGAAACGTCGATCGCGTCGCCCCAATCCCATTGTGTCGTTGGGTGCAGTTGAGGGCTTAAAGTTACCGCTGCGCGATCGAGCGATCGCCGTAAAACTCCTTTAAAGTTCTGCTTGGTGACCTTCTCGCCACACGCCGCTGAAAGTCGCTGCCACAGCCGATATCCGGTGTCTTTAATGTAACCAGGATCATAGCCAGAGGTTTGAGCAATCTCCGTGTACGATCGTCCCTCCCAGCACTGCCGGAAGACTATTTCTTCAATTTTGCTCAGGCAACCGCGATCGAGAAGCCGCTCAACGACCACCAGTATCTCCTCAATCTGCATCCATCGCCGTCCTTACTATGCCGTTGTATAAGAGGATACTTCTCCTTCAGTAGCTCTCTCCAGAGAAATCTGACTTTCCTCTGACTTTTCACCGACTGCTAAAACAGACACACGGTAGTTAAAGTGTACAAAGCTGATTTCACTTTATGTGTACCGTGTTCTAACCGAAATAAGTAGTATCACGATCGCGGTTCGACATGTGCTTATTGACGATCGCCTTTCCCACTCTTAACAAGGAACAACCGCTTTGCATCAACCAACTCAAACAGCCTTGGTGGAGTGGGTGCCCTTGCACAATGAGCAAACACCCATTTTTTCAGTGTATCGATCGGATGCAGCGATCGAGCTACAAAGCGGTTGTGGAAACAGGGAAAATTTGCGTCTGCTCTCCACACACAAAGACTATGACGAGGCGTACGAATTTTGTGAATTGTTAGCAGAAGCGTTTCAACTGCCAATTCGAGCTTGTATGAGCGATCGATCAGAGCAGCCATAAGTCAAGGCTGCGATCGCTCCAGTGCTGGTGACAGAAGCATTCCACGCTGTGAACAAATGGTGCAAAACCTGAGTGGCGTGCTTCCGAGTACACGGCGCGATCGCCCTTCTCCCATCCATAGGGCGATCGCTTTTTTACACTCGTTATCGATGGACAAAACCAGCCTGAATGCCACGAGCAGGATCACGAAACTGCCCCTCATCATTGACTTAAAACGCACAGGGAATTGTTTTGTTCCAGCAGGCTTCCTTGCCAACGGGCGATCGATAAACGATTTTGTTGGTCTACTTCTGAGTAACGGCAACAGCCACCAGTCGTAGTGGCAACAGAAGTATAAGTTGCTGCAACATCTGGGTTCACCCACGGCTGTTTTTACCGTTTAAGTGTGAGGCGCGTTGCTTCAGCCTCTTGATTGGCGGCGGCAGTGGTGCGATCGGCATCAGGGCATCCTTGAGCAGCAGTCAATTCCAAAATGGTACAGGGCTAGTGTCTTATACCAAATCAAATGGCAAAGGCTACAGAGCTTTTACCCTCATCCCCAGCCCTTTTCCCTAAGAAGAAGGGAGCGAAAGGCGGTAGTGCTATTCAGGAAAGGATAGAGGAAATACGCTGATTTTGTGTTGACATGATTCGTCTGCGCTGCTCGTTGTAATGATGAATGAAATTCCAGATCGCGCTGATGTGATTACTCAATTTCTTCGAGAAGGATAAGGTTTTTCGCACGAGTCGGGATACTCGTTGGCGCAAAGTGTTGTTGAAGCGCTCAATGTGGCTGGTCAAACCGCTATCCTTGCCAACTGACCGATGGCGCTTGTGCGGTAGTGCGACCGGATAAGACACCCAAAAATCGGTGTAACAGACCGCGCCCTGTCGATAAACGGCGGGTAAGGATTGCCACAAAGCTTTGGCGGACTCGCCGGAGCGGTCGCCGATATAACAACCCACAATTTCTCGTGTCCTGACATCCAATGCCAACCAGACCCATTGCTCCTTGCCTTTGTCGTCAACAAAAGACCACAACTCATCCATCTCTACATTTAAGCGCTGCGGTGCTTTGGGTTGGACCTCCACGCGCTGGGGTACGCTCTTGTAGTAATGATTGACGTACTGCTGCAACCAGCGTTCACTCAACTGCAAACTACGGGCAATGCCAGCTAAAGGAATCTTTTCGAGCAACAGCCGCACAATGGTCGCCTTGGTGTCATCCGAAATTGGTTGCCACTGTGGCTTTTCGACAAACTGTCGTCCACAATCACGGCACTTGTAGTTCTGTTTACCATGACGGGTGTTACCGTTCTTGTTGATGTCATTTGAGCCGCAGGTGGGGCATTGCAATAGAGGTTTCATTTGCAGGTGATGCGGTTGAGTAATCCTACTCCTCTATTGTCTCTAAAGGCTTTTTCTACGTCCTTTCCCAAATAGGACTACCCGAAAGGCAACTGTCCTCGACCTATAGATGGGCATGCAAGAAAGGGGAGAGGGCTTGGGGGTGAGGGCGGCTTAGTTGATATGTAGTGCCTATTTTTGGCTTTGGTATCACTCTGCTTTACCAGCCCCACACTCTTTTGTTACAAAAACTACAAAAGCAAAATCTCTACAAGCTTTGCTACGTGTTTTTCACAGAAAAGTTCCCCAAATTTTATGCGAAGCACGGAGAATACTTAGAAAGTACGTTAACTTATGTAAAGTCATCATGTTCTTGGTAAGTTTTCGGAAAATCTCGCTGATTTTCGCCATCAAACTGCGTCGCCCGTTTACTAATCGCTTATTTACCAGAGAAGAACACAGACAATGAAAACGCTTTCTAGAAGAGATGCTCTAAAATTGGGAGCGATCGCGGGTGGTGCCCTCCTTCTGCCAGTAGGACTACAAAGTAGAAGCTATGCAGGAGACGCGGGTAGCCCCAAGGTCACCCCCTTTTCCCAGCCTTTCAAAGTTCCTCCGGTACTCAGCCCCGTCCGCAGCGATGGGACGACTGACTACTATCAAATCAATGTCAACAAAACCAGAGTTAGCCTCCTACCAGGTCTCAGCTCCGAGGGTTTCAGCTACAACGGGTTGACTCCGGGTCCCACAATCATTCAGCGCAAAGATCGGCAGTCTGTTGTCCGTTTCATCAACAACAGCATCGGCACACCCACCTCCACCCACTTACATGGGATGGCATCGCTGCCGCAATACGACGGCTATGCTGAAGACTTGATTTTCCCCGGACAATATAAAGACTATATCTACCCAAACAACCGAGCCGCCACCTTGTGGTATCACGACCACGCCATTCATAAAACGGCAATCAATGTCTACAAAGGTCTGGCTGGTCTCTATTTGGTGAAAGACGACTTTGAAGCAGGATTAAACCTGCCTTCAGGGGCCTACGATGTACCGTTGCTCCTCAAAGACATGATCTTCAGGGCGGATGGTACTGTCGTCTATGACGACCAGGGCGAAAAAGGCGTTATGGGAGACGTAATCACGGTCAATGGTGTGGCTTGGCCTCGAATGGAAGTTGCCAACCGTAAGTATCGCTTCCGTCTCCTCAACTGCTCGGTTTCACGCTCTTATCAACTTGCGCTCAGCAATGGCGGCAAGCTGACTATGATCGGCACCGACGCAGGTCTGACCGGAGCGCCCGTAGATGTTGCCAATTTCCGGGTTGCGCCAGCAGAACGCTATGAGTTTGTTATTGACTTTTCTAAGTACCCGGTGGGAACCAAGATTGTCCTGAGAAATCTTCAGCCCCCCAACAATGACAACTATGACGGGACTGATGTCGTCATGCGCTTTGATGTCGTGCGCCGAGAGTCTGATTCTAGTACTGTTCCCAGTACACTGCGTCCTTATAATCTCATTCCGGCTGCTTCCGCCGTGCGAACGCGCGAGTTCCGCTACGAGCGCACCAATGGACTTTGGGTGATCAACGGCAAAACATGGGATGTCAATCGGTTTGATGCCAATCCTCAGCTTGGTGACACTGAGATTTGGCGGCTGTATAACAACGCAGGGGGCTGGTTCCATCCCATCCACCTCCACCTACTTGATATGCAGATTCTTGACCGTAACGGGCAGCCAGCTTTTGCCTATGAGCGGGGTTTTAAGGATGTGTTCTACGTTGGCGAGAACGAGTCAGTGCGTGTGATTGGCAAGTTTGGGCCAAACAGTGGAGCTTATATGTCGCACTGTCACAACACGGTGCACGAAGACCACGACATGATGAACCAGTTCATGGTTGGTCAGGGTGGCCCCAACCCGATCACCACGGCTCCGGCGAAGCCTTTACCTGCTCCCCCCCTCTAGACTTCAGTTTCTGGAGACATTTTTGAAGCTTGCACAATCTGTAAGCTTCACAGATAGTTCTGAGAACCTATTTGGGATCATTCTGCACCTCAAGTAGGTTCTCAGTTGGCGCACACAATGTTGATTGCACGTTGCGAAGCAGCAAAACACCTAAAAATTAAAGCAATGGACTTGAACAGATCACTGAAAGGAATGGGCTTAGCAGCGACATTGGGAGCGATCGCGGTTGGACTCTATGTAGTGCCTGCAAAAGCACAAATGCACGGGGGATCACCCCACCACTCACCAGAAACCCACCACTCGCCAGCAAATACGGATCATCTATCGGCTCTTGATGCTAACGAAGCGAGTGCCCATCGCTTGTTTAACGAGGGATTGGAAAAGCTACAGGCAGCGGATGATCAGGGCGCGATCGAAAATTTTAGTCAAGCGATCGCGTTGAGTCCTCGTCACGAAGATGCCTATATCAACCGAGGGAATGTTTATCGCAAACTTGGCAACCATCAAGGCGCGATCGCTGACTATAACCAAGCGATTCAGTTAAACCCTAGTTTTACCTATCTCTACAACAGCCGAGGCAATCTGCGCGAAGAGTTGAAGGACTACAAAGGCGCGATCGCTGATTATACTGAGGCCACTCGACTCTACCCAGAAGAGAGTGCCGGGTATCGCAATCTCGGCTCTGTTCACTACAAGTTGGGTGACTATCAAGCTGCCTTGAAAAGTTTGAATCAGGCAGTTGAAGTCAACTCAGGTTCAGCGTCTGCCTATTTGAAGCGCGGCGAAATCTATTTGAAGCTTGATGACCCTAAAAAGGCGATGAATGATTTTCGACAAGCTGCCGCTCTATTCTCATCTCAGGGAAATGTGGCAGATTCCCAAAAAGCTAACCGACTCCTACAAGAACTTCAGAAATAACACCCAAATCTGAAAATAGAGCCATAACTTAATCTAACGGGTGGCGCAAAAGATTTGTTTATGAGATCTTGACGTGCCACCCGCTTAGTTTCCTTCTCCGTACACTGAATCATCAAAGCTTTTAACGGCGGCTCGATCGTAGGGGGTTGGCGGTTTGGGATAGCTCACTTGCAGTCTCGGTGAGTCTTGTAGCTTTCTACCACAGATATGAGTCAAGTCAGTGAGTTGGCTCGTACCAGGCATCTGTATATAGCAAAGGGGCTCATCTAGATCTGATCTTGGTGCTGCTGAGGGCGTTATGCCTCTACTTTGTGATGGTTGGCTGGGTTGAACCGATGACAACCCCAAAGCGGCTACCTTGACTGGCACAGCTAAGGCGATACAAGTGAGTACGATCGACAAAAGCAATTTCACAAACGTATCTCCGCAGAAAAACCTTGGCTTATGCTCTAGCTTAACAACCTTAAGTTGTAAATTCGCTGCTGTGGTAAAAACCTTGGAGGAATTGCAGTAGTGCCCTTTATGGAGTTTGAGTTAGACCAAGTCGGGCAGTCGCTATTTTTCTAAGCGGACGGCATACCATTGCAAAAAATTGTCGGAACCGACGTCCAATTCGCAGGATGTTTCGAGCAAATACTGCGCTTGATCTTGCACAGAGGCAAACTTTTGCAAATCTCTGGGGAGATCATCTTGTCGATCAGCTAACACATCCTTGAGCTTTTCAAGCAGTTCGGCGGTGCTGAGAAACTCCTCCGATCGTCCAGACTCCAGAACGACAAACGTATCGCTTTCATACATCCGTGGGTCGGGCATAGCGGGCTTTTCTCCTGCACAGTTTCAGTGGTGCTCCTTAAGGGCTAATCCTCAGGGCTAATTCTATTGTGCCGCCGTTCAGAGCTACCGATGATCTTTAATTTGCACGATATAATCCTTTGTATTGGAAGTAGCGTGGTCTGGGCTGTTGAGCTAACCGCTAGTTTGAAGGAAAATTCACTGCAAGCATCCTACAACTCTCAACATCTATGAAGCGTTCTGCCTGTCTGATCTTTAATCCAGTAGCGGGTCAGGGTGATCCAGAGCAAGACTTGGCAACGATCAAGGCGTTGCTGGAGCCTGAAATTGATTTGGATATTCAGCTAACGACGGAAGCAGTTGGTGCTGATGCGCTCGCGATCGCTGCTGTCGAACGCGGTGTCGATGCCATTATTGCCTCAGGTGGCGATGGCACTCTCTCAGCAGCAGCAGCAGCCTTAGTCGGCACCACTATTCCCTTTGGCATCATTTCACGTGGAACAGCCAATGCTTTTGCCAATGCGTTAGAGATTCCAGATACGATCGAAGCCGCCTGCCACACGATCTTAGGTGGCGCAACCAAAACCGTTGATGCAGCATATTGCAATGGCTACCCGATGGTGTTGCTAGCAGGCATTGGGTTTGAGGCAGAGGCGGTGGAGTTAGCCGATCGCGAGGCAAAGAATCGCTTTGGTATGTTTGCTTACGTACTGGCAGGCTTTCAGGCGTTGCGACAGATGAAAACGTTTGAAGCTGAAATTGAGACCGAAGACAAAGTGATTAAGGTGTCAGCTGCCGCGATCACAGTGGCAAATGCGGCTCCGGCGACCTCTGTCCTGGCACAGGGACCATCAGGTGTGGTGGTTGATGATGGCTTGCTGGATGTCACGCTGGTTTCTCCCGCCAATAAGGCAGGGGCGATCGCAGCAACCTACCATCTTTTACAAACGGCGCTCAGTGGTGATGCCGTCGATCGTAATGATATCGGCTACCTCCGTGCCAGACGGGTCAAAATTACGACTGATCCAGAGCAAAAAGTGGTTTTAGATGGCGAATTGATTGGCAACACACCGATCGACGTGGAATGTGTGCCTCATGGGCTGACGCTCTTTTATCCTCTGGTGGAAGAGACGGTACCAACCGAAAAACTCGAAGGGCTGCCAAATCTGGTCATTGAAATGAAGGAGACACCGGACGGTGAGGATGGTTTTGGTGAGCCTGAATAGGAACGCAATCTGTAACGTCACTACAGACGGTTAAGGCTCCTCGCCTTGCGCTTGCAGCCGCTTCCGTTCTTGCAGCTTGAGCAAAATCTCAGCATGGACTTCCTTCGTAATGGGGTAAAAGTAAGCTAGCACCAGCCCAATTAGTAGCACCAGCGTTGGCAGTGGACCGATCGCCAGTTGAATGGCAGCGATCGCAGAGGGTGGTTGCACAGGTGCGGGTTGGCACGGCACCGTTTCCTTAAACCCAGCGATCGCCAAGCCCTGACCCAGCACAAACAACCCAAGAGCCAGTCCCACCTTTTGTAGCAGCACCATAAACGAGTAAAAAACGCCCTCGCGACGCTGCCCCGTTTGCAATTCATCTAACTCGACCACATCGGGCACCATTGACCAAGGAATGAGGTACGCAGTTGCCACACCAAACCCCGCCATGACAGCCAGCACATACATCAAGCCAATTTGTCCCGGCTTGAGAAAGTACAGCCCTGCCTGAGCAATAATCCAGACCCCCATACCCATGAAGTAAACCGCTTTTTTGCCCACGCGCTTGCTGACTGCTGTCCAGACAAACAACATGACCAAGGCCGTTCCCTGCACAGCTAACAGCACCGGAATGAACTGATCCTCCCGCTGCATCACGTTAACGACAAAATAAGGAATGATCGAGGCAGTAATTTGCACTGCCAGCCAGGAGCAAAAGTAGATGCCGATGACGTAGAGAAAGGGGCGGTTGCTAAAAGCAATTTTCAATTGCTCCAGCAGCGGTATGGTTTCGGTTGGGGCTGTTTCGAGTCGGCGGTTTTCGGCCACCATGACCTGCCTGCGAACACCCCACACGCACCAGTACAGCGACACGATCGAAATAACCGCACACACAATGCCCAGCACCGTATACTGCATCACACCAGCGTTGCAACTTCCCCCTGGTGCTGTAGTAGGCTTAAAAACGGCAAAGATCACCTGTGCCAAAAGCAGTGAAGCAATGCTGCCCCCGATCGAAAACAAAAACCGAAAGCTATTGAGACTGGTGCGTTCGTTGTAATCCTGAGTCAGTTCAGGGGTCAATGCTGTGTAGGGAAGGTTGACCGCCGTATAAGCGGTATTAAACAATACTGAAACGAGGATGTAATAGCCAAAGAGCCACCACTGATTCGTTGCGGGGTTGGCACTAAACTGAGGCACAAGCCATTGCAACACATAAAAAACGCCGAAAGGGACAGCGCCCCACAACATCCACGGCAGGCGACGACCCATACGGTTTTGGGTGCGATCGCTCAACACGCCGACAAAAGGGTCATTCACCGCATCCCAGATCTTGCCAATCAGCAAAATACTGCCAGCCAGCCCGGGGTTGATGCCCGCCACATTTGTAAAAAAGAACAGTAAGAAGAAAGCCAGAATATTGGCGGTAATGGCGGGTCCGAGATCGCCTGCGCCGTACGCCAACTTGGTAGCAAGGCTGAGTTTTGGCAAGGTCGATGGGACGGAAGAAGCGGAATCATGCATAGTGGAATACAAGAAAAGCAACTAACAGTTGTATTATCTTTTTCAGCTTGAGGCGTTGCAGCTGGGGCTTTTTGGCTTCAGGCAGGCGCTTGCACGCTTAGAGTAGTGAGTTTCAAGGTAGTGCTTTCCGCCCCAAACCGAGAACTCAACACTCAAAACTTAAAACTTACTGCTTGCCGCTTGCTATCCCTTCCCTACGTGCTGTCATGTCAGATTTACACATCTCCTGGTCAGAATATCACCAAAAAATTGAGCAACTTGCCGCCCAGGTACATCAGTCCGAATGGAAATTTAACCAGATTATTTGTTTAGCCAAAGGTGGGCTGCGGGTTGGCGATATCCTGGCACGCATTTTTGATCTGCCACTGGCAATTCTGGCGACTTCTTCCTATGGCGGCATTGGCGGACAGGTGCGTGGCTCGATTACCATTTCGCGGGATCTATCAATGACGACCGCAAACTTGGGCAGTCATGTGCTGCTAGTAGACGATCTGGTAGATTCGGGTGTCACGCTGAAAAAAACGCTGGTGTGGCTCGATCGCCGCTACGGTTATTACGTGGAGGAAGTCCGTACAGGCGTGCTTTGGTATAAAGATTGTTCTGTGATCACCCCAGATTACTATGTGGATTACCTGCCTGATAACCCGTGGATTCACCAACCCTTTGAACATTATGAGCAGATGAGTCCGGCAGCTTTAGCCGCATCCCTTCCACCAGCGCCCGTGTCACAGTAGGGACAGTAGCCGTTTGCGATCGAGGCATGTAGACCCGGCGATTGCACGCTCAGTGTTAGTATGCAAGCCATGCAGGATGGCGCGATTGGGTGATGAAGTTTCAGTAATTCTGTCGGTATAATAGAAAAATCAGGTGTAACTGTCCTCCGCAATAGTGCTGTCTAGCATTCGAGTAAGTTAAATCGTTACTCTTAATCCTGGCTGAATTTATAGTAACTTCATTTTTTCCGAGGTTCGTAATGCGAGATTCCAGCGATCGCCGCTCAGTCACACCCACAGCAAAGGCAACGTACGCCAAAAAACGTTTAGGCGGTTATTTAGTGGAAGCAGGTTTGCTGACACCCGGTCAAATTGATGTCGCGCTGAATGACCAGAAACTAACGGGTATGCGCTTTGGTGAAATTTTGGCAGCGCGCGGCTGGGTCAAACAGCAAACGATCGAATACTTGATGCACAAAGTAGTGCTACCAGAGCAAACAGAAGCTAAACAGCCTCCGAGCCAAGCAATGGTCGCGTCACAGAATGGTGATGCTGGCGCTCGTGCTTCACTGGCTCTATCGCCCCTTGCGTCCGATGCCAGTAAGCAAGCCGTTCGGCGGGACGCTCCGATCGCCAAACCGCTTTCCTCGTCGGGTAAACCTGATGGTGATGTGAGCTGGGTAGGCTAGGCATTACCAGCACAAAGCCAGAGCCAAAAAGGTAATAGCAGTACTAGCACCAAACAACCAATAATCAAAGCTGTCACCGTGAGTTCCTGGTCAAGGTCATAGGCTTCGGCAAGCACTAGCGTGGCAAAAGCGGGCGGCATTGCCATTTGTAGCACCATCGCGCGATACACCAAGCCGGTCACACCCAGCATCCATAGCCCCATGCCTACCAGCAAAGGCACCAGTAGCATTTTAATGCCAACACTTAGCAGTGCTGGCTTGACGTGTTTGAACGACGATAATTGGCTCAGGCGCATACCGATTAACACAAGCGATAGAGCAACCACCAACCAGGCAACCCCTCGCAGACTGTTTTCTAGCAGCGGTGGCATGGGAACATTACGATAACTCAGCCCCAGCCCAAAGCTCCACAGTGCAGGATTCTTGACCATTGTGTGTGCGGCTTGCCACTGCTTTGAGAGAGCCTCTCCATCCGCTTTTTCCCTGCTAAAATGTGCCGCGATCGCTACGCCCAAGCCATACGCCCCTGGTGTTGACCCTAGCAAATCGTAAAATAGCGACCAGGCAAAGTCCCGTGATCCAACGAATGCCAGCGCGATCGGATAGCCAATGTAACCCGTATTGCCTAGCATCGCTGCCAACAAAAAGCTGCCTCGTGTTTGCTGCGTTAACGGAAGTGGTAAGCAGACGGTGCGAAGCGGCGATCGCCCACTGAGCCACCATGACACACCGACACCCAGTAGCATCGCCACCCATGCTACGACGGGAGCTAACCACAAGGAGGCTGCTAGCTCTGCATGACGCAGAAATGCCACAATGCTGATTGGCACCCCCACCCAAAACAAAAACTTTCCTAGAGCGGTTGAAACTGTTGCAGGCAGCAAGCGACCGCCAACCCAGCCGACCAGTGTCCAGCCCAGCAACGGCACATAAATGGTCAGTAAGTTATCAACCGTCATAGTGATACCAATGAGGATGTAAGGAGGCAACACACCTGTAGAAGCACGACAGAAGCACCGACCCAACGATTTCTTTGAGCCGATCGCAGGGTCAGACACTTTAACTGCACCGCAAGAAGACTGTAAAAATTGGCGTAGATTTTGGTTTTGTGGCTCAAAATTTTGGTTTCGTGGCTTAAAACAGTTGTATAGCAGGGGACTCGCTTCCGTCCCTCGCTTAAACCAACTGATAAAGACACATCTAGGAGATCTGACTCAGTTTACAATTCCTAGTAATAGCCGTCTTGAGTGTAGGAGTTGAACGATTGGATAACGCTGGCACCCCCGAAAAGCCCCCAGAAACCACACCTAACTTGCCACTGCCCATGGATGACATTCCTGTGGCGCAGCGCGAAGGGCTGGAGATAGCCCCCAAGCCTCAGACGAATCTCTTTTTGCTGATTGGTAGCTTAACGGCTTTAGGCATTGCCGCACTGGCAGCAGGCGGCTTTATGGCGTTGCGTATACAGCGATCGCAACCCGATACCCTGGCAATGGAAAGCCCTGCACCAACGGCTGAACCCTCACAGACAGGCTCACCCTCTGCTGCACCTAATGCAGAAACACTGCTGGGTCACTTTGCCTACACTGCCGCACCCCAGACAGAGCTAGCACCGATCGTCGCCGATGGCAGCATCAAAATGCGAAAAGCAGCCGCTAAAGCCTTTCGAGACATGACCACCGCTGCCCAGCAAGAAGGAATTAGCCTAGTACCCATTTCCGGCTTTCGCTCTCTTGAAGACCAAAAATATCTGTACTTTGACATCAAAGCCGATCGTAACCAGAACGCTACCGAACGCGCCAAAGTCAGCGCCCCTCCTGGTTACAGCGAACACCACACAGGCTATGCAGTCGATATTGGCGACGGCAGCACACCCGCGCTCAACCTGAGTCCCGATTTTGATAAAACAGCCGCCTATCGCTGGCTTAAGGAAAACGCTAACCGCTACAGCTTTGAAGTTTCGTTTACCAAAAACAACCGTCAGGGCGTAAGCTACGAACCCTGGCACTGGCGTTATGTTGGTGATATTCAAAGCCTCAAGACCTTCTACAAAGCGCGAGGACAAAAGTAGGCATACTACAGATCCTGCTGAGAGAGGTCTCAGATAAGAGCAGTAGAGTCGGTGCATTAAGTCAGTGATTCCCCAAGCAATTACCCCTCCGTACTTGCCAGGACGTTAAGCTCTTGGGTGTCAGTTAGAATCAGGGCAACGTATAAGCTCGATCGCATGACGTTTCATCAGGCAGTGCAGCGCATTCTCCTCAAGAAGCATACTCTCTTCCAACACCTTGCACCCGTCCCGACTCCACACCGAACCAGACGTTACTGGCTGGTGGGTAGTGCCCTCACAGCCATGCTACTGCTGTTGGCAAGCCGTCCTGCTTACAATGCTTACGTTGAGCGGGGTGTTGATCTAGAGCAACAGGGGCAACTTGACAAGGCGATCGCAATCTATGAAACCGCCCTCCGCGTTCACCCTGGGGATGCTTACACCCATTACAATCTCGGATCGGCGCTAGAGAAACAGGGAACGCTAGCGGACGCGATCGCAGCGTATCAGACTGCCATTCAGCATGATGCTCGTTATACCTTTGCCTACAGCAACATTGGGTTTGCGCTAGAGCAACAAGGGCAACCCAATGACGCGATCGCGGCGTACCAAAAGGCGGTTGCCTTTAACCCAACCCATGCGTTTATACATACCAACATTGGTGATCTGTACAGCAAACAGCAGCAGTTTAGTCAGGCGATCGCTGCCTATCGGCAAGCCATTCAGACCAATCCCAAACACATACTGGCTTACAACCATCTCGGTGTAGCGTTGAGAAAGCAAGGCAAATTGCAAGAGGCGATCGCGGTTCATCAATACGTTATCCAGCTTGATCCTCGTTACATAGCGGCATACAGCGACCTGGGCAACATTTTTGCGATGCAGGGCAAACTAGAGCCAGCGATCGCTGGCTATCGCAAAGCCCTACAGCTCAACCCTAAAAATGCCGCTTTCCACTACAGTCTGGGCGTGCTTTTAGAGCGGCAGGGAGAGTTAAAGACAGCACAGGCAGCGTATCAGCAGGCGATCGTCCTTGATCCGACCACTGTGGTTTACAAAAGCGCTCTCAGCAAGGTACAACAGCTTGCCAAATAAGCCTGACAACTAAAAGGGTGGCAAAAAAAAGGGCTTTCTTACTTGCGTTCCGGTCTGCAAGGGGCGATCGGCTGTTAGACTGCGCTTGAATACAAGCCCTTAGCCCCCCAATTGATTATGTCTGAAGCGTCCTGGCACCACGACACCATTCACACCAATGGTATTAAGCTGCATTACGTAACTCAAGGCGCAGGTCCACTCATGCTGATGCTGCACGGCTTTCCAGAGTTCTGGTATTCCTGGCGACATCAAATTCCAGAGTTTGCCAGAGATCACAAAGTCGTGGCGGTAGACTTGCGCGGCTACAACGACAGTGACAAGCCAGAAGCGCAGTCTGCTTATGTGATGGCGGAATTTATCAAGGATATCAAAGGTGTGATTGAAGGACTGGGCTACGATCGCTGCGTTTTAGTGGGTCATGATTGGGGCGGCGCGATCGCCTGGTCGTTTGCCTATGCGTATCCAGCGTTGCTCAATCGCCTGATTGTACTCAATCTGCCCCATCCTGCCAAATTTGCGGAAGGGTTACGCACACCACAGCAATTGCTCCGTAGCGCTTACATCTTTTTCTTTCAGCTTCCCGTCTTGCCCGAATTACTGATCCAGTTAAACGATTTTCAAGCGTTGGAAGCTGCCCTTAAAGGCATGGCTGTTGATAAAGCAACCTTTAGCGATGACGATATTGAGGCATACAAAAATGCGTTCGCAAAACGGGATACCTTAACATCAGCACTCAACTATTACCGCAATGTGTTCGCACAGGGCTTAACGACCACCGATTGGGGCATTCTTACCGTTCCCACCCTACTGATTTGGGGCGAAGCGGATGCGGCTCTGGGGAAAGAACTCACCTATGGCACCGAAAAATATGTGCAGGATTTCCGCATCCGCTACATCCCCCATTGCAGCCATTGGGTACAGCAAGAACAACCGCAGTTAGTAAACCAGTTTATGCGAGAGTTTCTAGATAATTAGCACTGCCTAAATCAGCCGCTCAAACAAACGACTAATAACCCGCTTTGCAGCCTCATATCCCCCATCCAAGTAGATTGCAGCAATCAATGCTTCAAATGTTTCGGCAAGAACACTAGGGTTTTGGTCGGCATTCTGCTTGATTTCTCCCTTTCCCAGTTTAATATAGGAACTAACCTTGACTGCACATGCAACTTCTCCTAACATTTTCTGGCATTCAAGAATTTGCTTTTTTTGGGTAATTTCGGCTCTAGTTTTGCAACCAGAATCTATTAATAAATCAGCTAAAACAGTTTTTAGAACAGCATCACCAAGCGTACAAAAAGCTTCTTGATCCTTGTATGAATTTCCATAATGCTTTTGTTCATCCGCGTATGCTTTACGAGTTAGTGCGCGTTCGAGAAGCGCTTTATCGAAGAAAAGGTAGTTCAAGTTAATCTCAATAGACATGGAATAAGCTTCAGAAAGGATAAGAGAAGATACCTTTCGATGTGCTGTAATTCCGCTGTTGAAAATGTTGTTCTGATGGGTGGATAACCACACTTCGGTAGTTACTGACTGTTCTTAATAAGCTTTATATTTTCCTACTCATATTTACCGATAAAATTAGTTGATTCTAGATTGATTTATGCAGCCTTTGTGAGTGCATTCTGTAAGGAGATTGATGGAGAAAGATTTTAAGGGGCTGGCGAACCAGTACAAAACGGCGTTGTTGAATGATGTCATTCCGTTTTGGGAGCAGCATTCGATCGACTGGGAAGAGGGTGGTTATTTTACCTGTCTCGATCGCGCTGGCAAAGTTTACGACACCGACAAATTTATCTGGTTGCAGAATCGTCAGGTGTGGCTGTTCTCCATGCTCTACACCCAGCTTCAAAACCAGTCTGAGCAGCGTGACCACTGGTTAAAAGTTGCGGCGAACGGTGCGAAGTTTCTTGCCAAACATGGGCGCGATGCGGAGGGTAACTGGTACTTTGCGCTCGATCGTGCGGGCAATCCGCTGGTGCAACCGTACAACATCTTTTCGGACTGCTTTGCGGCAATGGCATTCAGCAAGTATGCGCTGGCATCGGGTGAAGACTGGGCAAAAGAGGTGGCATTGCAGGCGTACAACAACGTGATCCGGCGCAAGGAAAACCCTAAGGGAAACTATAACAAAACGTTTCCTGGCACCCGTCCGTTGAAATCTCTGGCAGTGCCGATGATTCTGGCGAATTTATCCCTGGAAATGGCTTGGTTGTTGCCGAGCGATCAGTTAGAGGACGTTCTGGCTGCTACGGTGCAAGAAGTCATGACCGATTTTTTGGATGGCGATCGGGGACTCCTGTATGAAAACGTCGCGCCTGACGGTGCTCACGTTGATTCATTTGAGGGACGGCTTATCAACCCTGGTCACGGTATTGAAGCGATGTGGTTTGTGATGGATATTGCGAAGCGTCGTCATGATACCAATACCATTCACCAGGCAGTAGATGTCGTGCTCAATAGTCTCAATTTCGCCTGGGATACAGAATACGGTGGCTTGTACTATTTTATGGATGCAGAGGGTCATCCGCCGCAGCAATTGGAATGGGATCAAAAGCTGTGGTGGGTGCATCTAGAAGCGCTGGTCGCGCTGACAATGGGCTATCACCTGACGGGACGAGAGGCGTGCTGGGAGTGGTATCAAAGGCTGCATACCTACACCTGGTCACACTTTGCTGATCCTCAATACGGGGAGTGGTTTGGCTACCTCGATCGTCGTAGCGAAGTTCTCTTAAACCTTAAAGGTGGCAAATGGAAAGGCTGCTTCCACGTTCCACGGGCGCTTTACCTCTGCTGGCAGCAGTTCGAGGCGCTAAGTTAACTATTCGACGGTCAGACGATTGTGTTCGCTATAATCAGGATGCCTTTACAGAGCGATACATATGAGCACCGCTGTCGTTTCGACCGAACAATTACTGCAACAGCTACATTGGCGCTATGCGACCAAAAAGTTTGATTCGACCAAGAAGATTTCGGACGATGTATGGCAAGCCCTAGTAGAGAGCTTAATCCTTGCCCCTTCTTCCTTTGGTCTACAGCCCTGGAAGTTTTTTGTCGTTACAAATCCAGCCATCCGTCAGCAATTGGTAGAGCATTCGTGGGGACAAGCCCAGATCGTGGATGCATCTCATCTAGTGGTGTTGGCATTCAAAAAGGGAGTGGATGCAACCGATGTCGATCGCTTTATAGAAAATACTGCCCAGGTGCGTCAAGTAGCGATCGAAAACTTGCAGGGTTATGCCAATGTCATTAAAGGCTTTTTGGCTAAACCGCCCTATCCGCTAGATATTGATGAATGGTCAAAGCGACAGGTTTATATTGCGTTGGGTCAGTTGATGACGAGCGCTGCCTTGCTAGGCATTGACACCTGCCCGATCGAAGGCTTTAACCCGCCTAAATACGATGAGATTCTGGGACTCACAGCGCTGGGCTATGCCTCTGTTGTAGTTTGTGCCGCTGGCTATCGCGCCGAGGACGACAAGAGCGCCACTCAAGCAAAAGTCCGCTATGCGCCTGATGCTGTGGTGCAGTACGTGTCGTGACGGCTGTCAGCTTCAACTCCCCGACCTCTCCAGATCCCCGACTTCTTGAAGAAGTCGGGGATCTGAGTAGCGATCGTCCCCCCACAGCAGCACTGATTGTCGGCGCAGGACAGGGCATTGGGTTAGAGTTTGTGCGCCAGTTCTTGCAGGCAAAACGGGTTGATCGTCTCTATGCCACCTACCGCAACCCGCAAGCAGATCTATTGGCGATCGCCGATCCGCGTCTCCGTTGTTTGCCGATGGACATTACCGATGAAGCGCAAATTGCTGCGGTAAAGCAAGCGATTCAAACAGAAAGTACTGCCCTGCACTCTGTCATTAACTGCGTGGGTGTGCTGCATGAAGGCGCAATGCAGCCAGAAAAAAGCTTGCGGCATCTTAACACTGATCAGCTGCTCCACTATTTTCAGGTGAATAGCATTGGTGCGGTGCTGCTGGCAAAACACGTACAGCCCTTGCTCAAGCACAGCGATCGCGCCGTTCTAGCCACCATTTCTGCCAAAATTGGCAGCATTGGTGATAATCACATCGGTGGATGGTACGGCTATCGAGCATCCAAAGCGGCGTTAAATATGTTTATGCGATCGACCGCGATCGAGTACAAGCGCACCTGTCCACGAGCGATCGTCGTCACCCTGCATCCCGGCACCACCGACACGCAGCTATCAAAACCCTTTCAGCGCGGTGTGCCACCAGAAAAACTCTTTACCGTCGATCGCACCGTCCAGCAATTGCTGACTGTCCTCGACCAACTGCAAGAAAGCGACAGCGGCGAGTTTTTCTCCTGGGACGGTAGTCGTTTGCCCTGGTAAACGGACAGAAGTCCGGCTTCTTGAAGAAACCCATAGTACTCAAAGCGAACGTGAGGACGGACATAAACCTGAAACTTCCTTTGAGCAAGAGTTTCTATTCATCCCTCATCCTTCATCCTTCATCCTTCATCCCTCATCCTTCATCCTTCATCCCTCATCCTTCATCCTTTTGCCATAGCGTCTGGCTACCGCAACAGCAACACAGCCGATTGAAGCAACCCAATTACAAAACCTAGAATCCCGCCCAGGTTGACGATCGCCTGTAGCTCACTTCTCACAATGCCATTGATCGCATTTTCAAGGTCTTCAGGTGATGTCGCTTTAACGCGGTCAATAATCACCTGATCAATATTGAGAATGGGAATCGCTTGCATCACCAACGACTCTAAATCGCGCTCCAGGTAACGTTCCAGGATGAGCGCCAAATCCAGGCTAATGACTTCTAAAGACGCATTCACGACCTCAGAGGTACGGAGACGGTTGAGAATAATCGTTGATACATTTGCCCAATCAACCGATTTGCCTAACTCTTCCAACACATCAGAACCTTTGTCCTGAACGTAGACGCGCACACTGTCACGCATGGTTTTCCGCAGTTGCCGCACGGTTGAAATGGGCAGATTTTGCAGCGACAAATTTTGCAGCCATTCCTGTAGCCGTCGTCGCAGGTTCAGTGTCGAGACCAAGTCGGCAATGCGGGTATTACTAGCTTCTTTTTCATCCAGGCAAAAAGTACGAAGCCGTATGAGTGAATTGCGAACACCAAACAGATTGGCAACGACCCAATAAGTGCCACTGGTACGCTCACGAAAGCCTTCGTCAATGACCTGGATGTTGCGATCGGTCAAAAAATCAATCAGCGCCAGCCGAAGCGCATCTGGCGGCAAAACGACTTGCAGCAGCCAGTCTGCCAGTTTAATCGATTGCTCATTATTGAGCTGAAACTCCAGCAGCACCTGATCAAAAATTTGATTTAACTGTGCCTCTAAAAAATCTTCGCGACGGGCTAGCACCTTCAGCAGCCGGGGGAACGACTGACCCAACAGATCTTGTAAAACGCTTGCCAGCACTTTAGCCGTCTTTTGTTCTTTATCTGTTTGAATCTGCTCTAGTCCCAGCTTCAGCAACCACAAAATTGCCGCTTGTACTCGCTCCGTTTCCAGGAGGCGTTTTGCCAGCTTTTGCAGTTCCTCTGGCGTGAGCAATGACCCCATAATGGTGTCTGAGATACGCTTTGCTAACCGCTCTTGATTGCGGGGAATGAGCCCCGGAGTAAACGGTAGCTGCCGCCCGCCGACAAAAAGGGGTTTATAGGGGCGAAACAACATTTTGATGGCAATGTCATTGGTGAAATAACCAATAATGCCGCCGACCACAGGTGGAGCAATAAACAGCCAGAGCGTTGAGAGATTCAAGGAAGAAACGGATAAAGGATCAAGGATGAAGGATAAATACCTTAGTCTTTAGCTTTTAGCCTTTAGCCTTTAGCTTTAACCTTTCATCACCACCAACACTCCCATCGTACCGCCAGCAATGGGATAGTGTGTGGCAGTAGCAAAGCCAGCTTGATATGCTAGCGTTACCTGCTCAGTGCCAGTAGGGAAGCGATCGACACTGGGAGCAATGTAAGCATACTCATCCGTCAAACCAAATTTTTGTGCGGCAGGGACGACGATCGCCTCCAGATACCATTGCTGAAGGGTGCGTATCACCGCATTTGACGGACGATGAAAATCGAGAATGGCAGCCTTAGCGCCAGGTTTCAGGACTCGCTGGAGCTCGCGGAGGCTGCGTGGAATATCGGTAACGTTTCGCAACCCGTAGCCCATTGTGGCAGCGTCAAAGTAATGAGCTGGAAAGGGTAAAGCCAGGGCATCGCCTTCTTGCCAGGTGATCGATGGCTGGGGATAACGTGCCAAGGCACGCTGCTGGGCGATCGCCAACTGTGCCGCCGCAAAATCAATGCCAATTACGTGTCCTTGCAAGCCCACGTAATCCGCTAACAGAAGCGCCAGATCACCACTGCCACAGCACACATCCAGGCAACGATCGCCAACAGTTGCCTCGCTCCATTTCACGGTCATCTGCTTCCAAATGCGGTGCTGACCCAGACTGAGCGAGGTATTGAGCTGGTCGTAAACAGGCGCAATGCGGTTGAAAAGTGTACGAACGCGATCGGCGGTCATGCTAGCTAGACTCTCAATGCTAAACCTTTAAACAGTAGACGCTAAGGGCTGCATCGTTGAACCGTTCAGCGCTTACAGTCTACCGCTGCTGATCGTTTGCTCAGGCAACCGGACGGTAATAACGAACACACGTTAACGCCAAGGCAACCTGCTGGGCAGAAAGATGCAACAGAACAAGTTCATCTTCCCGCAAGGTGCAGGGTTGGTGCCACTGTAACGAAAGTACCGCAAGCACTTCTTCACGATAGCTAACAGGAACCAGCAAATGCGCCTGCACCCCAGAAGCCGCATAGTGATCCAGTGCCGCAAGCTCAGCATCTGCCGGGATATTGACAGCAACCTGCATTTTTTGAGACTCGATCGCCGCAGCCACCAGAGGATCTTTCTCTAGCCAATTGTCCACAGCACCATTAAGGCTAAACTTGCCTTGACTGGCAATCAGGCGATTGCCTTCTACCAATTGCAAAATGCTGCTATCCGCCTGAAAATTTTTGCCGAATGCTGTAGCAATGGGTTCAAGAGAGGCTTCCAGATGCGGGGCATCTTGCGCGGCCCGCACAATCGTCGAAAGGAGAGCCGTTTGCGCCTGCGATCGTCGAAGTTCTTCGGTACGTTGTTTCAGCAGTTCGTAGGTTTCGGCAGCGCGTTGCACCACTGCTTTCAGCTCATTCGGGTCCCACGGCTTAGTAATGTACTTATAAACTTGCCCAGAGTTAATGGCCTCAACCAGATCTTCTACATCGGTAAAGCCCGTGAGAATGATCCGCATGGTATCGGGAAACTGAGGCACCGTGCGACTCAGAAACTCGGTGCCCTTCATCTCGGGCATCCGCTGGTCAGAAATGATTACGGCAACCTCACCTTCGGATGCCAGCAGCTCTAGGGCACGTACGCCGCTTTCGGCTTTTAGCACCTGGAAGTCGCGCCGAAAGGTTCGGTAAAGCAAATCAAGGTTGTCAGGTTCGTCATCAACAACCAGCATCTTTGCCTTTTTAGTCCGATCCAAGCTCGTCAACTGGCGGCTAATGGTGTCGAGATTGGGAATAGCGTAGTCCATGGTTCCAGCTGGCTCCTTTGGCAAGACTGAGAGAGGAGAGTATTCAAAACACTGAAGTCTTCAGGCAGTTCAGTAAAAACGTCTCTATCATAGGCGCTGCGCTTTGGTAGAACTCCGCACAGCGATCGGTAAGATAGAACTGTCAGCAGCTTCAACACTGCGTTACCGCCTGAATGTAATCTAGTCTTGCCACTTTTGCAGCATTTCTAACTCAATTGCAAAAATAACTCAATGATGGTTTCACAATGAACATCTAAAGGGTTGATTACTTTTTCTCATTTCTGAGGAAGAGGCGCTTGTAATCAGTACTTAGCGGCGCTCTAGAAAAAACGATTGGAGTGAGAAGCTGCCAAAGCGGGAGCTTACAAAGGTTTTGGTTCGCCAACCGGAAACACAATCGTTGTCAACGAATCAGACAGAAAAGCGTTTGTAGAGAGTTCGCTACCATCTGCTTCTAAAACCCATGCTGCCGCATTGCGAGAGGTTGCGATCGGAGCCGTAGCGGTGACATACCCAATGTAGTTGCCCATCAAAAAATAGACTACGACCATAGCTGCGGCCGAAAACGCTACCAATGTACCCGCCAGCATAAGCGAGAATTCATCACGATCGACGGCTTGCTGCATCAGATGCAACGACCAGGCGACCAGCATAATTACGAGAACAAGAATAAGTATCAGCATACTTGAAGTATTGTAACAGATACTCAGATTTCTTCATCATCGAATGCAAAACGGGTCAAGCAACTGCTTGCTCTAGTTTGTGATCTGTCTTGGTCAGATCTAAGGTTTGTTAGTAAGGTTGAGTGGCTCAGCCGTAGCGCCAGTGAGTCTGCTTTAGCGATCGATTTTAGTCATCGATCGTTCGCTTCATATTCAACCGTCATCTGTACGGGAGACGGCGAACAGTAGAAATACTCACCAACAAGAAGCGCTTACACCGGGCGTACAGGCACCTGTTGGGCAGCGAGATGCGACTTAATCTGAGAGACAGTTAGGTGTCCATAGTGGAGCAAGGAAGCCAGCAAAGCCGCTTCGGCTTTACCATCTGTGAGGATGGAGTGGATGTGTTCGCAAGTGCCTGCACCGCCGGATGCGATCACGGGAATTTCGACCTGTTCGGCGATCGTGCGCGTTAGCTCCAGGTCATACCCTGCTTGAGTGCCATCGGCATCCATACTTGTCACTAGCAGTTCGCCTGCGCCGCGTTGCTCGACGTTTTTTGCCCAGGCGATCGCATCCAAGCCCGTATTCTCTCGCCCACCCCGGACATAGACATCCCAGCCAGGATTGTCTGCATCCAGACGACGACGGGCATCGATCGCGACCACAATACATTGGTTGCCAAAGCGATCGCTGGCGCGATCAATCAGCTTGGGATCACGCACGGCGGCTGAGTTGATGCTGACCTTATCAGCCCCTGCCCTTAACAATTGTTTAATAGTTTCTAAGTTTTGAATGCCACCGCCGACGGTCAGCGGAATAAAAACCTGCTCTGCGGTGCGATAAACCACATCAAAAATGATGCCCCGGTCTTCATGCGTTGCCGTGATGTCTAGAAACACCAGTTCATCGGCTCCAGCCTGGTTGTAGACCTGCGCTAACTCGACGGGATCACCCGCATCCCGCAAATCGACGAAATTGACTCCCTTCACCACGCGCCCTGCTTTGACATCCAAACAGGGCAGAATTCGTTTTGCCAGCATGGTGATTTATCAACGGTTGAACTCTATGAATTCTAATGCGTTTAGGGATGCGGGAGGAGAGAGTAGGAAAAGCAGAGAACCAGAAGAAGCAGGAGGGCTGGGGAGGGGAGGCAGGAGTTTAAGCTTCACAATGTCAACCGTCTTCGTTAATTTATTCGCGCCCTACATTCCTGCTACCCCTTCCCCCACCAATTTTCTTTGCGCCCGTCTCTCCCTTTTCTCCTTCAAGCCCCAATTCCCTCCTGACGCTGATACACTAATCCTTGGTTTTAATAGTCTTGGAGTGACGATGGAAGTCGGTCAAAAAGTGTGTGTGTATCGGTTGCGGGATCGTGTGTCTCCAGCGATCGCTAAGAAGTTGGGGCAGATCGGTGTGGTGCAAGATTACAAGATCACGGATGGAAACGGCGTTGGTTTCCTGGTGAAGTTTACGGACAATTCAGCAACGTGGTTTTTTGAGGATGAGGTGAGACCAGCAACGGTGGACAATTGATCCCGTTTCGGCTTGCTTTGAGGGCTGAAGCAGACGATCGCGCCATCACAGTGCAATCCGCTCACGTTTACAGAGGTGCCACATTGCAGACAGATGTGTGCGGATTCTGAGCAATCGTTACCATAAGGGGAACTGTTGGCGATTTTTGGCTGGCACACGTTAGGCATTGGGCTTGGGGTTAGAACACATGGCGCGAATTTTGACTTTTTTGGGTAAGGGTGGCGTGGGTCGGACGACGATCGCGATCGCGGTGGCTAAACGTTTCGCGGCTCAGGGGAAACGGGTACTGCTGGCATTTCAGGAACCGGATGCTGCTTTAGGCATTCTGTTGGGTGAGGTTCCTGGTATTGAGCCACAGGCACTAGCGCCCAATTTTTTTGTGGTGCAGTTTCAAGCCACTGCCCTACTCGAACGCAGTTGGGAAGAAGTAAAAAAACTGGAAGCGCAGTACCTTCGCACGCCATTCTTCAAAGAAGTTTTTGGGCAAGAGCTAGGGATTTTACCTGGCATGGACAATGCGCTCATTCTGAATGCTCTCCGGGAGTACGATGCGAGTGGGCAGTACGATGTGATTGTCTATGACGGTGCAGGCGACCAGGCAACGCTCCGGCTGTTTGGGATGCCTGAGATTCTGAGCTGGTATACCCGTCGCTTTCGTAAGGTTTTTGCTGATTCCGATTTGGGCAAGACTGTAATGCCCTTTTTGCAGCCACTTGCCAGTGCGGTGTTGAACGTAAGCTGGACGGACGATCTCTTCAATCAGCCAGCCGCCAAGCAGGCAACCAACATTCTGGAGCAGGGTCGACAGGCATTGGCTGATCCCAACCGAGTGGCAGCGTATTTGGTGACGACGGAAGAGCCAGCCGCGATCGCCACTGCAACCTATCTCTGGGGTGCAGCACAGCAAGTAGGGCTGACAGTTGGAGGAGTGATTCTCAACCGTACCCATGACAGTGCGGCTGTCGCACAGACCTTTGCACCCCTTGCTGTTACGCCGATTCCAACACAAGCAGTTGATGACTGGCAACCGTTGATCGACGCACTACCGGATCTGGAGCAAGCGTCACAGGCTCCCCGACCGATCGCCATTAACGTTGCAGAGCGTAAAGTCAGCCTCTTTTTACCTGGTTTTGATAAAAAGCAAGTCAAGCTCACCCAGTCTGGACCAGAAATCACGATCGAGGCAGGTGATCAGCGGCGCAATATCCTACTACCACCCGAATTAAGCGGTAAACCTGTGACAGGGGCAAAATTTCAGGACAGTTTTCTCATCATTTCCTTCTGATTTATTCATCGTCTTCTGTCTCCTGACTTTTAGCTCCTGATTTTCAAGGGAGATCTTTAGCAATTTAAAGAAGATTTTTAGCGATCAAAGTACTGTAGTGACAGGTTTGGCACGTAAGACCATTAGCTGCAGACGAAGACTCTGGCAAGCTGCTCCTAAACAAGCGATACCTTTTTTCTCCGAAAGCTCCTCATTTCTTTTCAAGCCCACCTAAGTTCTGATGCGGACATTGACACTGTATGACTGAATCGAATCCTGCTCCACTGTCAGACAAACCTGTGGCTACCGATCTGGCACCAGATGCGGCAGTTGCGTCCGTATCACCTGTGGACGATCGCGGCGCTAGAGCACGTCAACTGCTTGGCATGAAGGGCGCACAGACAGGCGACACCTCGATCTGGAAAATCCGGCTGCAATTGATGAAGCCCATTACCTGGATTCCGCTGATGTGGGGCGTGATCTGTGGGGCGGCATCGTCGGGCAATTTCCGTTGGACGCTAGAGAATGTGTTGATTTCGGCTGCCTGTATGTTTTTTGCGGGTCCGCTGTTGACGGGCTACACGCAGACTGTCAATGAATACTACGATCGCGACATTGATGCGGTCAACGAACCGTATCGCCCCATTCCCTCTGGCGCGATCGCGCCGTCACAAGTTGTAACGCAGATCCTGGTGCTGCTTGCCGCTGGCATTGCGATCCCTTACGCACTCGATCGATGGGCAGGTCATACGTTTCCAACACTGACGGTACTGGCGCTGGGGGGGGCTTTCGTCGCCTACATTTATTCTGCGCCCCCGCTTAAGCTCAAGCAGAATGGCTGGTTAGGTAGTTATGCGCTTGGAGCAAGCTACATTGCACTGCCCTGGTGGGCGGGTCACGCTCTGTTTGGCGACTTAAACGCGACGATCGTTGTGCTGACGCTGTTCTACAGTTTGGCGGGTCTGGGCATTGCTGTGGTCAATGATTTTAAGAGCGTAGAGGGCGATCGTCAGTTCGGCTTGAAATCGCTGCCCGTCATGTTTGGCATCACAACTGCTGCCTGGATTTGTGTTTGCATGATCGACCTTTTTCAGGCTGGCATTGCGGCTTACCTGGTCAGCATTCATGAAAATTTGTATGCGGCGATCTTATTGTTGCTGGTGATTCCGCAAATTACTTTTCAGGATATGTACTTTTTACGCGACCCACTGAAGAATGACGTGAAGTACCAGGCAAGCGCTCAACCATTCCTTGTGTTAGGTATGCTGGTTGCCGCTTTGGCGCTTGGTCATGCCGGAGTGTGAATGAGCATAATCAGTGTCAACTGCGTGGAGCGCATTAGTTTAGCTAATGATCCCCGACTTGACCTCTGCTAGGATTCTGTCAAGATATATCAAACCCCTCTTCTTTTGCAGTTGGGGATCTGGTTACGGGTTGAGGCTGTCAGGGTTTGCTAATACCGCAAGGTGGAGTTTAATCCAACCCGTACAATGAGAACGGCAATCGCTTGGTGGTGATGAGGCTGTAGTGTGGAAAATTTTCTTTCAAAGCTCAAAAACTTATCGACCCGCTCAAACGGTACGAGGGCGCTGCAACGCTCTGATAATGCTGCGAATCGATCGCCCAAGCCGCCGTTAGAGTCAGTACAGACGGTCGATCGTCGTGCTGCCATTGCTCAGCGCATCAAGCGTTGGCGACTGGGTAAGCTGTACCGTCGTCCCCTTTTCTGGGTCGCGCTGGCGTTAGGTGGTGGCGGTGCCCTCGCTGTTGGCGTCTGGACAATTGATAAGGGTCTGCCCGATGTTTCAGACATTGCCAGCTTTGCCCAAAATGGGACGCTGACGATTAAGGCGGCTGATGGCAGTGTGCTGCAGCAGCTTGGACCCGCAACACGGCAAAAGCTCACGATCAAGCAAATGCCCGATCGTGTGGTTAAAGCATTTGTTGCGGCTGAAGACCGTCGCTTTTATCAGCACAATGGCGTTGATTATCAGTCGATCGTGCGAGCGGTGGGATCAAACCTACTTGCCCGCGATCTGGTTGAAGGTGGCAGCACGATTACCCAGCAAGTTGCACGTATTATTTATCTGAATCAAGATCTCAACTTAGGGCGTAAGGTTCAGGAAGCGTTCTTAGCACAAAAGATTGAGCGCACCCTAAGCAAAGACCAGGTGTTGGAGAAATACCTTAATCTGGTCTATCTGGGATCAGGTGCTTACGGAGTAGCTGATGCCGCCTGGGTCTACTTCAGCAAAACGGTCGATCAATTGACGCTGCCAGAGATTGCGACGATCGCAGGCTTGCCCCCTGCCCCCAGCGACTACTCCCCACTGGTGAATCTGCAAACTGCCCGCCAACGACGCGATATTGTGCTTGAGCGAATGCAAGAAGAAGGCTTCATCACCGAAGCTGAGGTCGAGCAAGCCCGTCTACAGCCCCTCACCCTTAAACCCAGTGCGCCCAAGAAACTCTATAGCGATACGCCGTACTTTACTTCCTACGTCCAGCAACAGTTACCCAAATTGCTCTCGAAAGAGCAGCTGGAAGCCGGTGGCTTAACGGTTGAAACCAGCCTCAACCCCAAATGGCAAAAGGCAGCCGAAAAAGCGGTTCAAGATGCCGTGAAAAACATTGGTCCTGCGGAAGGCTTTAAGCAGGCGGCGCTGGTTGCGGTTGATCCCCGTAATGGCGAAATCCGCGCTATGGTTGGCGGGACTGATTTTATCAACAGCCAGTTTAACCGTGCGACCCAGGCACAGCGGCAACCTGGCTCGTCGTTTAAGCCAATTCTTTACACGACTGCGATCGCGACAGGCATTTCCCCCTACGCCTCTTATTTAGATGCACCTTTAACGGTCGATGGCTACAAGCCTCAAAACTACGGCAGGAAGTATAGCGGCTGGATCACGCTACGCGATGCTCTTACCAGCTCAATTAATCTGGTTTCAGTCCGCCTACTCATTGAGGTTGGTTTTGATCCGGTGATCAAGCTGGGGCAGAATTTGGGCATCCGATCAAAGCTACTGCCTACCTATTCTCTGGCGTTAGGCGCGTCTGAGGTTAACTTGCTAGAAATCACAAATGCCTACGCAACCTTAGCAGCAAAAGGACTCCATCGGGAATCACACGGCATTCGTCGCATCCTTGATCGCAAGGGTAATGTCATTTACACGACTGACGTGAAAGCGAAACGAGCGGTTGATGAAACAACCGTTGCGATCGTGACCTGGATGATGCAAAACGTCGTCAACAGCGGCACTGGGAAAGCAGCGCAGATCGGCAGACCGGTTGCTGGCAAAACAGGTACCTCTGAAGAAGCACGCGATCTCTGGTTTATTGGCTTTGTACCGCAGATGGCTACTGGCGTCTGGTTGGGCAATGACGACAATAGCCCGACTTGGAGCTACAGCAGCACTGCCGCTGAAGTTTGGCACAACTTTATGACCACCGTTGTTAAAGGGATGCCGCCTGAGAAGTTTCCTGAGTTGCCAAAGCTTGACAACCGTAAAGGAAGCCTCAAAGCAAAACCTGTGCGCCCTGCCAGTATGTATGATGGCGAAGCACCGCAACCGGAAAGGGGCTATTCAGACAGTTATCGCGAAGAGCGGCAATGGTCAGAACCTGCTGCCGAATCGTCAGGCGGTTCCACCAATAGTGCCCCTGCACCAGAGACAGCCCCTGCACCAGCCCCTGAGCCAGCTCCACCCCAAGAAGCGGCACCAGAGTTGCCACCAGCCGAGCCAGCACCGCCAGAGCCTACCTCTGACGCACCTCAAGCCGCGCCAGCAAATTGATTGAGGAACTAGGGCAATCGGCTTACTTTGGAGCACTGAAGGGCAATTGATCCTGGCTACCATACTCTCCCTCCGCTAATCACAGTGCAGCCTGTAAAGTTAGGGTTTCAGGTGCAATACCATCTGGCTGAGAACAGCCCTTACTTAGGTTGCAAGATAAGTGAAACAGCTTTCGTATACGATGCCGCTCGTAGTCTAAGAAGCAGCGATCGCCCTTTATCTTGTTTACGGCGTATGCTAGGTTACCGCTGCAACGCTGTTCCATTCATGCGTGACCATGTTTAAAAAGGTTCTGATTGCCAATCGAGGTGAGATCGCCTGCCGGATTATACGTACCCTTGATCGGCTGGGTATTGACTCTGTTGCCGTTTATTCTGAAGCCGATGCTCACTCTGCACACGTGGCGGCTGCCAGTGAAGCGGTTTGTGTTGGGGCAGCCGCCGCATCCCAGAGCTATTTGCAGGCAGAGACCATTCTGGCAGCCGCACAGTCCACTGGAGCCGATGCCATCCATCCAGGCTACGGTTTTCTGAGTGAGAATGTTGCGTTTGCCGAAGCCTGTATACAGTCAGGGATTGCCTTCATTGGACCTACCCCTAAACAAATCCGGCAGTTTGGGCTTAAGCATGAGGCACGGACGATCGCCCAACAGGCTGGGTTGCCCCTGGTGCCCGGTACACCCTTACTGGATGATCTAACTCAGGTGAAACAAGCGGCAGCCGCGATCGGCTACCCTGTGATGATTAAAAGCACGGCAGGCGGTGGCGGTATTGGGATGCAGCTTTGCCGTGAGGAAGCAACGCTGGCAGACCTCTTTGAAACCGTGCAGCGCTTAAGCCGCAATAATTTCAACCAGAGCGGTGTGTTCCTCGAAAAATATGTTGAACGGGCACGCCATATTGAAGTCCAAATTTTTGGCGATGGACAGGGAAACGTTGTGGCTCTGGGTGAACGTGATTGTTCCATTCAGCGACGCAACCAAAAAGTCATTGAGGAAACCCCCGCACCTGACATTACCGATGCGCTGCGGCAGCAGTTGTTTGTCGCTGCCATGCAACTCGGTAAAACTGTCAGCTATCAATCGGCAGGCACTGTTGAGTTCATCTACGACGTAGAGACCGAGCAGTTTTACTTTCTGGAAGTGAACACTCGCCTCCAGGTCGAACATGGCGTGACCGAAGCCATTACAGGCGTAGATCTGGTGGAGTGGATGATCCGGCAGGCAGCAGGCGAAGCGCTGTCCTTAGAGACATACCGCTATCAACCGAACGGACACTCGATTCAAGTGCGGGTCTACGCTGAAGACCCCAACAAAAATTTTCAACCCAGTGCGGGGATACTCACCAACGTCCAGTTTCCGGCTGCCGTCCGTTGCGATACCTGGATTGCTACAGGCACAGAGGTCTCGCCCTTTTACGATCCACTGCTAGCCAAAGTGATTGTGCATGAAGAAACGAGGGAGGCTGCGATCGCCACCCTCCAAACAGCCCTGGCTGCGTCCCGTCTAGACGGTATTGAAACGAATCTGGAGTATCTGCGTCAAATTGTTGCGGGTTCTGCCTTCGCCAGGGCGGCTCTGACAACTCGTTTTCTCGATCGCTTTGCTTACCATCCCAGCACGATCGATGTGCTCGTTGCAGGGACGATGACGACCATGCAGGACTATCCTGGACGGGTGGGTTACTGGGATGTAGGTGTGCCGCCTTCGGGGCCAATGGATTCCCTAGCCTTCCGCTTAGGCAACCGTCTGATAGGCAATCCAGACACGGCAGCAGGCTTAGAATGTACCCTGTCGGGACCCACCTTGCGCTTTAATACCGACACAGTAATTTGCCTGACAGGTGCCACGATGAAGGCAACACTGGATAAAGAGCCGATCGCCGTTTGGACAGCAGTTCCCGTTAAAGCAGGCAGCACTCTACGCCTGGGCACGATTCCAGGCAACGGCTTTCGAACCTACGTTTTGGTGCAGGGTGGCTTTGATGTGCCTGCATATCTGGGGAGCAAAGCGACCTTTACCCTCGGTGGGTTTGGTGGGCACGGTGGCAGAGCGCTACAGGTAGGGGATGTGCTGAAGGTTCATCCAGCCTCGCCACAGGAACCGCAGACGCTACCGCCAGAGCTGATTCCCACCTATCCCACACACTGGGACATCGGCGTGCTGTATGGGCCTCACGGTGCGCCCGATTTCTTTACGGATGCAGATATCGACACGTTTTTTAGTACGCACTGGGAAGTTCATTACAACTCGGCTCGCACTGGGATTCGGCTGATTGGTCCCAAACCCCAGTGGGCACGGCAGGATGGCGGCGAGGCGGGTCTGCATCCCTCCAATATTCATGACAATGCCTATGCCGTTGGCACGATCGACTTCACCGGTGATATGCCGATCATTCTTGGGTTGGATGGTCCCAGTCTGGGTGGCTTTGTCTGCCCTGCAACGATCGCCGAAGCAGAGCTATGGAAGATTGGACAGCTCAAGCCAGGCAACACCATTCAGTTCCATCGCCTCACCTTTAACCAGGCATTGCAACAGGAGTTGCAGTTAGATCGCCAAATCCAGACTTTGAAAGTCAGTCAGCCTCTTACTGTGGACGATGACGGCACTCGCGACCGTGCTGTTCTTGCCACGCTACTTGCCACAGAAACGCAAGTGGCTGTCACCTATCGGCAGGCAAGCGATAAGTATCTGCTGATTGAATATGGTCCCCTGGTGCTGGATTTGAATCTGCGCTTTCGAGTGCATGAATTGATGACCTATCTGCAAGCCAATCCGCTGGCAGGCATTTTAGAACTCACGCCCGGAATGCGATCGCTCCAGGTACACTACGATAGCCGCGTGCTTTCTCAACAAGACTTGCTGACAGCACTCCAAGCGATTGAAGTAAAGCTGCCTGCGATCGCCGCTTTAGAAACATTACCCACCCGCATTGTCCACTTACCCCTATCCTGGGATGACGAATCGACACAGTTAGCAATCCAAAAATACATGCAGTCGGTGCGAAACGATGCGCCCTGGTGCCCCAGCAATATCGAGTTCATTCGTCGCATCAACGGGTTAGACAGCATTGAAGACGTGAAGCACATCGTGTTCAACGCAAGCTATCTGGTGATGGGTCTGGGCGATGTCTACCTCGGTGCCCCGGTTGCCGTACCGCTTGATCCTCGTCATCGCCTCGTCACCACGAAATATAACCCCGCTCGCACTTGGACACCCGAAAATGCAGTTGGCATTGGCGGCGCATACCTTTGCATCTATGGCATGGAGGGTCCCGGTGGCTATCAGTTTGTGGGGCGTACGGTGCCCGTATGGAATCGCTACAAACAAACAGCAGATTTTAAGGATGGCAATCCCTGGCTACTGCGGTTTTTCGATCAGATCCGGTTCTACCCCGTTTCCAATGCCGAACTGACGCAACTCCGCGAAGATTTTATTGAAGGCAAGTTCAAGCTGACGATCGAAGAAACGACTTTCAATTTGCAAGACTATCAGCAGTTTTTACACAGCATTGCTGAAGCTGCCGCCACCTTCAAAACCCGTCAGCAAAACGCCTTTCGTGAAGAGCGCGATCGCTGGGCACTGAACGCACTGGATGAAAGCACGATCGCCGACGAACCAGACTTGCCTCCAGCGGCAGCGATCGCCGTGCCAGAGGGTTGCTATGCCATTACCGCAGCGACAACGGCTAGCGTCTGGCAAATCTTGGTCAAGCCAGGCGATCGTGTCACTGAAGACACAGGCATTGTGATTCTAGAAGCCATGAAGCAAGAAATGACCCTGCTGGCAGAGGAACCGGGCATTGTCACCGAGATCCTCTGCACTCCAGGGCAACTGGTTACCGCTGGACAACTACTGGCAATCATTCAAGGCTAGATACGCCGATCGAACGGGATTATTTCTGGAGGGGGGCTTATTGGGGATGGGTTAACCAGTACGCTCTGTAGCGCTTTCAAAAGGTCATCACGCCGATGCAGCCCTTCTAACCGATGCACAACCTCACCCTGCTCAAACAGGAGAATAGTGGGTAGCGTCGTAATGCGGTAACGAATCGAGAGCTTAAAGTTTTCGTCAGCGTTGATGCCAATGAGCTTAAATCGCTTGCCCCACTCCGCCTGGAAGCGCGTCAGAAGAGGCTCAATCATCTTACAAGGACCACACCAGGGTGCTCCAAAGTGCACAACAACAGGGGTAAGAGATTCCAAAACTTCTTCTACAAAAGTCTGTTCGCCCATTACAACTCTATGCTTCCTTGCTATTTATAGATGCTTAATATTTGTCTTGGGATCATCCTACCAGCCAACGCTATTTGTTGCACGGATTAAAAGCGGATGTGCCCACCAAAAAAGTAGAACAAAACCAGCTATGCCCAGATAGGCAGGACGCAAAAACTCCTGCCAGTTAAAAGCCTGTTTCCCCTGCAAAATCGCCTGAAACGGCATGACGGCTGTACGCGCTTTGACCGCTTCAAACGCAGCACCATAACGGGCAAGCAGCCGACGATCGCCATGCCACACGCCAAATAAATGATGCAGAATCAACCCGATCGAGGTCACAACCATAAACGACGTTCCTACCCATAGCATATGAGCGATACACCAAATCACTTGCCCTACCATTTGTGGATGGCGCGTAATGCGAATGATGCCACTCTCGTACAGGTGAACGTCAGGTTTTTGAATCGCTGCTACTTCTAGCAAATTGAACGTCGCTGGATAAAGAAAGAGAAAGGAGATTGCAGACAAGATCCAAACCGTTGTTTGGATACCTGTTACGCCTTGCAACTGCCAGAGCTGTTTGCCATCGTAACGATGATTAAAAAAGTAAATAATTAGTACGACCGCCAGAATCAAGCTCACCAGCGCAAAGAAAACCCGGTAGAGTCGCGGACCGATCTGGCTTTCGCCCCAAGGACGCAGCGCTGCCAGACCACTATGGGCGATCGCAAAACTCAGTAGCAAGCCCAACATCACAAAGTGGCTAGGCGTTAACCAGTCGAAAGACATAAGAGGCAAGAAGTAAGGAAAGCAATTAACCGTAATCTATCATCTTCTTTCGCCCTCCCTCTTACCGCAACAATAGCCGTAGCCATACTGGTGAGGACGGGGTGCAGGGGTAGAACCCCTGGCTGGGGGCGAAGCCCCCACACCCCCTTTGATCCCAACGTCCTAAGTTCTGTGGCTATCGCTATACCAGTGATAGCAATAGCAGCGTTGAAAAGCCCTGCTTCGACTGCGACGATCGGTGACTTACGGTACATCTTGCTCTAAAGACTGCTGTAAAAACTAAACGTAGCCTTCTGCCTTCTGCCTTTTACCCTCTGCCTTCTGCCTTCTGCCTTCCTCGATATAATCGATCGAGCTTTAGACAAAACATACTTCATGACCAACCCTTCTCTTAACTTTGATCTTGCTGTCATCGGTGCCGGAATGGCAGGATTGACCTGCGCGCAACAGCTACAACAGGCAGGAGAGCGCGTAGTCATTCTGGAAAAGTCGCGGGGGGTGGGTGGACGTATAGCAACCCGGCGCTTACATGAAACATTGGCAGATCATGGCACTTGCTACCTCACGCCCAAAGGAGCTGCGTTTCAAGCCTTGCTTGACCAACTGGTAACAGCAGGCGTTGTACAATCCTGGACGGACACGGTGCATGAACTTAAGCCCGACGGCACCCTCAACGCATCGCCAGCGACAGACCGCCATCCGCGCTACGTAGCACCTGCGGGCATGACCGCGATCGCCAAGTGGCTTGCCACAAGTCTGGATATTCGCCTGAGCTACATAGTACAAGCCTTAGCGGTAGTTGGCGACCATTGGCAACTGACGATTCAAAGAACTAATCCTGATACAACCAAAACAACCGAGACGCTAACGGCTGGGGCGATCGTCCTGGCGATCCCGGCTCCTCAAGCGGCTGCCCTACTTCAAACCTTACCGTCAGAAGTTTTGCCAGAGGCGTTTTTGCAGCAGGTGAGAGCGGTCACGTTTACGCCCTGTTTAAGCGTGATGGCTGGTTACACGCCTGATCGGCAGCAGGATTGGTTTTCGCAGTATCCTGACGTGCGATCGCTGACCTTCACGAAGGATGGTAATCTTTCCTGGCTTGGGTTAGACAGCAGCAAACGGTTATTGCCTCAATCTGTATCATCTCAATCGGTATCACCTCAGACAGTCTTTGTCGTGCAGAGTACCGCTGCATTTGCCGAACAGTATTTGGATGCGATCGATCTGCAAGCGGCAGGGTATCAACTGCTGAAGCGATCGGCGGAAAAGCTGGCTCCCTGGCTAGCAAAACCAGACTGGCTTCAGGTGCATCGCTGGCGTTATGCGTTTGCCAAAACGCCCCTCTCACAGCCTTACCTGGCAACAGAAACCTCTGCACCACTCATTTGTGCTGGCGACTGGTGCGGCGGCATGAAAGTAGAACAAGCCTTTTTGTCAGGGTTAGCCGTTGCAGAACATTTAAGCACCCGGTAATGGTTAGCCGAAATATGCAGCCACAAAAGTACCCGAAACTTTTTAGCTTCGGGTACTTTTGTTATTGCTTTACAGCGGCTCTGCTGTTAAAGCTCTAGCTGCGATCGCGATCAGAGACCGTAAGCAAACTAAGCCATGGCAACAAATACGTTTCCTGATTTAGAAAAAGTGCTTTTATGCGTCAGCAGCACCTTCACCAGCCCGATTTGCACCATCTTGATCGCCGCCCTCAGCCTCATCGCGACCGCCGCCATCAGTGCGTCGTCTGCCAAAGCGACCTGTATTCGTTTTCTTACGAAACTTCCGGGCATACGCCTGATTACGGAGAGCTTTTTCTTTCTTTTGGTTGCGGCGTTTAGCCATGAGTACCCCTTATAAGACAACCGACAGTAGTAAGCCAATCAGCGCTCAAATTATCGCTAAAAAACGCAGCTTGTGTTTCAAGCTGGTTGGCGATGGCTTAAAAATTTGAGAAGCAAGATGATCACTTTAACACAATCTGCTGAACCTACTGGACATTACTAAAGTTGAAATAGCACTTACCCCCAAATTCAGACCTGCTTGAGCGAGAGCGGCTTTCCACAACGCTAAGCAAAAACTGATTCGTGCGTTCAAGCGGAAAGTGCAATCATCCAGCATCAGTGGTTGAAACCCATTGAGCGATCGCCTCAGCTAAACCATCCAGCGTATACGACTGTGCTTCTGCATCCACCCTACCAAGCAGGCTCGTGCAGGCTTTGGTTGTTTGAGGTCCAATCGACGCGATGCAGACTCCAGCCAGCCAGGATTGCCAAGAGTTATCGACCTGTGATTGCTCTAACAGTTGGCAAAAGTGTTTCACAGTTTTAGCACTGGCAAAGGTAATCACATTGACAGTGCGCGTTTGAAGAGCGGTCAGCGCCTCAGGTGCGATCGCGTCTGGGCAGCGTGACTGGTATGCTGCCACTTCTGTGACGACTGCACCACGGCTAACAAAATCTTTCACCAGCGCATCCCGACCGCCACTTTCTACTCTGGGAAAAAGCACTCTGGCTCCCTGCAATGAACCAGGAAAATGGTCAGCTAACGAATCGGCGACAAACTCTGGCGGCACAAAATCAGGTTTTAAGCCATGTTGCTCTAGCTTAAGCGCAGTCTTATCACCGATGACTGCAATTTTGAGGGCTGTGAGCGCACGAAGGTCACGAATCTGGGTTGCCAACCGTTCAAAAAAGTAATCCACGCTATTTGCAGATGTCAGCAGCAGCCAGTCAAAGTCTGACAGACGAGCCAGCGCCTTGTCGATCGCTTCCCAGCTCGAAGGGGGCACAATTTCGAGTGCTGGCATTTCGACCACTGTTGCTCCATCACGCTGAAGCCGTGCCATAAATTGACCAGACTGGGTTGCCGATCGCGTCACCAGCACCGTTTTGCCAGCCAGAGGCAGAGCAGCACTGGTTACAGCAGCAGTAGTATCGGACGATGAATCTGGGGTAGTAAGCACAGTCGAAGAAGGGGGGAAGGAACGGGGTTGAAGATAGGAACGTAGCCTGACGACTTCACCGATCACGATCACACAGGGAGAGAGAGCTGCAGTTGCAGTTTGGTGCAAGATGGTTTGCAGGGTTCCTTCCCAAAGCTGCTGCTGTGGTTGCCCTGCCCAGCGCACAATGGCGATCGGTGTTTGGGGCGATCGACCATGCGCCTGAAGCTGACGTAGAATTTCAGGCAAGTGCCGCCCACCCATCAGGACAACCAGGGTGTCGATTCGTGCTAGCGCCAGCCAGTCTAGCTCGTCCGGCTGATGACCACTCAGCACTGTAAAACAGCGACTTAAGACCGGATCAGTCAGCGGAATACCTGCCAGCAACGGTGCCACCAGCGCTGAAGATAGCCCAGGCACCACCTCAAAGGCACAGCCTGCCGTCGTCAAGGCTTCGATTTCAGCATGACTCCGACCAAAGATAAACGGATCACCACTCTTTAATCTAACCACGTGTTGTCCTTGCAGACAGTGATCTACCAGCAAGGCATTAATCTCTGTTTGTAGCATACTGATCTGTCCTCCCCGTTTGCCGACGTTAAGCAGCAGGCACTTTGGTGGTGCTAGCTGTAGTAAGGCACTGTCTATCAGTGCGTCATAAATCAGCACTTCTGCCTCGGTTAGTAGCTGCTGTGCCTGTACAGTTAGATAAGCGGCGGCACCCGGTCCCGACCCTACGAGGTAGACAATGCCTGTCTTCTTAGCCATGTCTTTCACCACCCTTTGCTCTCAAACATTCGGAAAACTACGTAAGCCATTTGGCGGATCGATCAGTTAGTCTAGATTTAATCTAAATAGCGATCGGGCGCATTTTTACAGGATAGACAGGATGACTACAGTTCCTAAACCTGCCCGGGTTGGTCTTGGCGCAGCGATTTTTGCCATAGCTGCGGGCATTACGGCTACCACATTACACTTTCAACCGTCTTTAGTGGCAGGGCTACAAGCGATCCGCAAGTCTGCAACTGCACCTAAAACGAGCTGTAAAACAATAGCGACAGACCCCTCACCACCACTGAATGTTCGCTCTAGCCCAGTTGTCGCGCCTGATAATGTGGTGGGCACGGTACGGAATGGCACCCAGTTGTCGGTTGTCGATCGCAACGAAGGGTGGCTCAGGATCAAGCAGCCGCAAGAAGGCTGGGTTTACGAGGATTTAACTGTTACAAGCTGCATTCCGGCAGCAGAAGAGACCAATGCAAGCACACCGACTCTGGCTGATCAGGGTTTAAGCGTTTTAGCGGAGGCAACGGAACGCTATCAGTCTGGCAACCTGACAGACGCGATCGCTCTGGCACAAACGATTCCCGCTAGCAGCGCAGCATACCAGCCTGCTAAAGGTGCCGTCAATCAATGGCAGCGCGACTGGAAGACCGCAGAAACCACCTTGGCAGAGATGCAGCAAGCGATCGCTGCCAGGCGCTGGCAAGACGTACTGAGCAAGGTTCAAACGTTTCCAGAGAATCGGTTTTGGCGGGCGAAGTTGACCCCGATCGTTAAAGTTGCAATCCAGCGACAGAAGGGCGGTTAGGCAGAAGTCCTTACTCCAGGGCTGGCGCAGCCACAGACCGCAGCACTCGACAGGGATCTGCCCACAGCGACCACTGAGGGTACTAGCGATCGCTGCTACCAAGGAACACGGATTGAATAAGTGCAATGCTTTCTGTAGGGATGTTCCATGGAACGTCCCTACAGAAGGGAGAGACTTCATGTTCATTCATCCACGCTCCTAAGACATTTCCTGAATCAGCACATAGGGCTGCACAATGAGTGCGGTGAAGCGCGTGGACTGGTTGATGTTCCAGTCTGACAGTTGCGTTGGAAAAGGTTTATGGATCAGATTTTCCTCAATCCAGGGTTGAACTCGCGCTGTATCGTCGTTGGCGATCGCCACAGCTACATCCACCACATCCAGTCCCGACTCCACCACAATCAGAGAATCCCGACGGGCATGAGGGGCAAGCCAGTCCCATTCTGCTTCCGCCAGTGCCTCAGCCAGTTCTGTTCTTAAATCGCTCATAGACCAATCCAATTTACTTTGTAAATTAAACCTGTATTGATTTGCCTTCAGCCTTCAGCCGTTGATACTTCACGGTTTCTTAGCGTCCTAGATCATGCAGGCTATTGATAGCATCCGCACATTGCTGAGTAACAGCTTCTAGCGCCTCACGATCGCCCGCTTGCGGTGGCGGAATAATCTCACCAATGCGGATTGTTAAAGGCACCGATCGGGGAGTAGCAGAACCTTTACGAAAAATGGCGTGAGTACCCCATAAGCTAACAGGCAACAATGGAGCCTGGGTTTTGGCAGCGAGCCATGCTGCACCCAGCTTTGGATTAGTTACCTTGCCATCGGGCGTACGTGTGCCCGTAAGAAATACGCCTGCTGCCCAGTTATGCTCCAGAAAACCCATCGCGGCTCGAAGGGCACTGCGATCGGCAGAACCCCGCTTGACAGGATAGGCACCATAAAGGGCGATCGCCTGCTTAAGGACAGGCACTTGAAACAGTTCCTCCTTTGCCATGTAAGCGACCGGACGACCGACACAGCAAGACAACAGCGGCGGATCAAAGTCGCTGGCGTGATTGCTTACCACAACGAGCGGTCCTGTTTTTGGCACATTCTCTGCCCCATAAATCCGTCCCCGAAAGTAGATGTGTAAGCCAGGGCTAACTACCGACCACTTAAACAAGTGATAGAGCAAAAGGCTGGCAAGGGGTTCACGGCTTTTTGGCATAATGATTGGTTGTAAACGGGTAATGGTCAATGGCTCGTTTCTAAGAACCGACCATCAACCACTTTTACGGCTGCGGTAATTCTGCCACACTGCCGATGTTCTCTAACGTCAGACTTGGGCAAGTGCGTTTAATGACACCCGTCAGCACTTTGCCGGGACCAATCTCGATAACACGGCTCACGCCCTCTTCGGATAAGCGCAACGAAATTTCACGCCAGCGCACGCTACTGGTCATCTGCTGGCTCAACCGCGTTTTCAGCACGACTGCATCAACGCTGGGAGCGGGATCAACGTTCGATAGCACAGGAGTTTGAGCGGCGTTAAAGACGATCTCATCCAACGCTATTTGAAAGGCAGCAGCGGCGGGTGCCATCAAGGGTGAGTGAAAAGCGCCACTGACATTCAGCTTTACTGCCCGCTTTGCTTTAACCTGGCTCAATACAGTTTCAATCGCAGCAGGCGTACCAGAGATCACCACTTGCCCTGCGTTGTTGTCGTTTGCCAGTACGACATCTGGCGTTTGCTGAAGCTGCTGCTCAAGCTGCTCCTGGTTGAAGCCAAGCAGCGCTGCCATCATGCCATCGGAGGCTTGATCCATCAGTTCTGCCCGTTGTTTAACCAGTCGTAGCCCTGTCTCGAAGTCAAAGACTCCAGCCACGTAAAGCGCCACGTATTCGCCTAAACTGTGACCCGCAACAAAATCAGGTTGCTGCCCTCGCGATCGCACAAGGTCTGCCAGAATGCTCTCGATCGTATAGAGACACGGCTGCGTGTAGAGGGTACGCGAAACTTTATCGTCTGGATGCTGGCAAAGCTCAGGGATTGACCAACCCAAAATCTGCTCTGCTTGCTCAAGCTTTACCGACGCTTCAGGCAGATCGAAGAGGTCTACACCCATCCCGATCGCTTGTGAGCCTTGTCCAGGAAACACCCATGCAGTCTTAGTCATTGAAGTAGTTGGTGGTTAGTGGTTAGTGGGTGAGGAGAGGCAGAAGGCAGAAGGCAGGAGACAGAAGTCAGAATTAACTCATCCTTCATCCTTGAGCCTTCATCCTTTCCCCTTACCGTCCCCATTGAAAAATCGCTGCGCCCCAGGTCAATCCGGCTCCAAAGCCTGCGGTGACGATCGTATCTCCGACCTGGATCTTGCCCTGGCGCACTTCTTCATCCAGCGCTAAGGGAATGGAGGCAGCCGAGGTATTACCGTACTTAGCAAGGTTGCTAATGATTTTATGTGAGGGGATGTTCAGGCGATCGCCCACGGCATCCAAAATGCGCTGATTTGCCTGATGGAGCAGCAGCCAGTCAATGTCTTCTACGCCCAGGTTGGCACGAAAGAGGGCTTTTTCAATCACCTCCGGCACACGTCGGATGGCAAAGCGATACACCTCTTGCCCATTCATCGTAATGGGCTGAAAACTCCCTTGCCCGATCGTCACGCCGTCTAGCAACTCTTTTGGTTCCGGCTGGTATGCCAGGTTCAGGCACTTATTTTGAGTACCGTCACTGCGAAGCTCAAAGCCAAGGAGCCGATCGTGCTCATTTGCCTGGAGTACGACCGCCCCAGCCCCGTCACCAAAAAGGATGCATGTCCGGCGATCGCTCCAGTCCACCCAGCGCGACAGCACATCTGCCCCAATCAGCAGAACGTTTTGATAAGCGCCTGTGCGAATAAATTGTGCAGCCGTCACCAAGCCAAAGACAAAACCAGAGCAAGCAGCCGTCAGGTCAAACGCCACTGCTTTTTGTGCCCCTAGTTCAGCTTGAATCTGACTGGCACTACCAAAGAGATCATCAGCCGTTGACGTTGCCAGAATAATTAAGTCTAGATCTATGGGCGACAGCCCTGCCATCGCGATCGCGCCCTGAGCCGCTTGAATGGCGATCATGGTGACAGATTCGGCTGGGGTTGCCAGTCGGCGCTGACGAATGCCAGTACGAGAGGCAATCCACTCGTCAGAGGTTTCTACAAGCTTGCTTAGACCCTCATTATCCAGGGCTGTCAGGGGAGCCGCCGAGCCGCTTCCCGTAATTGCAACGCCCAGACCTGATTGTTGTAAGTTCATGCTCTATCCATCGCTTGCGGGCTTAACCAGTGTGTCAACCATCATCACACTAACCGTCAGGCTGACCGCTGACCGCTGATTGCTTGCCACCCTTTTGATAGCAAGACTGAATCCGGTCTAACACATGGTTATCGATCGCCTCTCTTGCCAGACGCACAGCGTTGAAAATGGTTGGTGCCTGAGAACTGCCGTGGCTAATAATGCAAACACCATCCACGCCTAGCAGCAGACCACCGCCATGCTCTGCGTGATCCATCCGTTGCTTAATGCGCCGCAGATTTGGCTTTAGCACCGCTGTGCCAATCTTGCCGCGAACTCCCTGAGGTAGCTCTTCGCGCAGAATTTGCAACGCGACCTCACCCACCGCTTCGGCAAACTTCAGCAACACGTTGCCCACAAAGCCATCGCAGACAATGACATCAAAGTTGCCCGATAGCACGTCGCGCCCTTCAGCATTGCCAATAAAGGGAATCTGAGGATTTTCCTGAAGCAATTGATGGGTGCGTAACGCCAGTTCATTGCCCTTGCTGGGTTCCTCACCAATGTTAAGCAACCCTACTTTAGGGTTGGCGATACCCAAAACGTACTGGGAATAGACCGTACCCATGACAGCAAACTGCTCTAAAAATTTAGGACGACAGTCTACATTTGCGCCTACGTCCAAAATGATGACAGGCTTGCCCGCAATCATCGTTGGCAATACAGCCCCGATCGCAGGACGATCAATGCCCCGCAGACGACCCAAGCGCAGCAGTGCGGCTGCCATCACTGCGCCAGAATGACCGGCAGAAACAACGGCATCTGCCCGTTTCTGTTTCACCAAATCCATTGCCACATTAATCGAGGCGTTAGGCTTACGCCTGAGTGCGCCCAACGGCTCCTCACCCATCTCGATCGTGCCCTCCGCAGGAACAATCTCAAGCGGAGAGGCGTTTGTATGCTGCTTTACAGCCGCTTGAATCTCCTCTGGATCGCCTACCAGCAGCACTTTTACACCTAATTCTTCTTGAGCACGGAGTGCCCCAGCAATAATCTCAGCCGGGGCATGATCCCCGCCCATTGCATCAATCGCAATCCGCGCCTGCGTCGATCCCATTGGTCAAAGTTATAGAAACCTTAGCAATTCTACCAGATGGTTATGCTTCTATGAAAAACCGAAAGTGACCATATGCTGCCTGCTGTAGCGGCACACTACTGAAGAACGTTCTGACGATCGCTGTGGAGATGTGCCAGAGTCAACGGCCGTTAGAGAGCGCAGCAGTATCAACGACCAGACCAACATAGTTCGATGTAGCAGGAGCTTGTGCCAACGCCAGCAAAATCAAAGTAAGCGCAAACGCACCAGCCTCAAGAGTCTTGATTAGTTCCGACCGTCCAATCTGCATAGGGGTATAGAAGGTGATTTGTTAAATGTGCGGCGCGAAAACATCGTAAACCGAATTTAAAGTATCCAGCAACTGACCAAATCAATCCTTAGTGATAACTCTCAGCTTGGCATTGCGACAGCACCAAACTTACGGCTTATGGCTGACCAACTTAAAGCAAATTTCAACTGAGTCAACAGCTTCTGGTCAAGAGTAAAGATAAGGGTTAGAGAGTGGCACAGCGGTAGGAAGGGTAAATGCAGCTTGTGAAGGTGAAATTGGCGTTAGACCATAGCTTGTCGATCAATGCATGCCAACATTCTACGGCTAGGAATTATTCAAGACGATTGTGCTTTTAACCGACTCTAGGGGCACTCTTGTACGAGAGAACGCTGTCTCAACCAAGACTAATTCACTGTTGCTATTGGTTCAATCGTGCCTCTACTACATCGACCGCATCGTCTTCAAATTTCACTCGCCATCTTACTGGCTCTTGGTGTTTCTGCCTGCCAGCAGGGATACTCTCAGCCTGCCCGTCCTGCACTCCTCCCTCAGGATGATTTGATTCAGGTCTATACCAATCACGAACCTGCTGCACGCTACACCGAGCCGTACCGCAAACAGCTGCGCGATGGAGACGACCTGGAACAAAAAATCGTTGACGCGATCGCCTCTGCCCAAACAACGGTAGATGTCGCAGTACAGGAACTACGTCTACCCAAAATTGCCGCCGCCTTAGCCGAACGAAATGCCGCGGGCATCAAGGTGCGCGTGATTTTAGAAAATACTTACTCTCGCCCCTTTAGCACGGTCACACCAGAAGAAATTGCCAAGCAACCAGAGCGCGATCGCGGACGCTACGAAGAATTTCGCCAACTGGTCGATCGTGATGGGAACGGACAATTGAGCCAGGAAGAAATTGCTCAGGGAGATGCGCTGGTCATCCTCGATCGTGCAAAGGTTCCCCGCCTGGACGATACGGCTGACGGGTCTGCTGGTAGTAACCTCATGCATCATAAATTTGTTGTAGTCGATGGTCGCACCATCATTGTCACCTCAGCCAATTTCACTACTAGCGATGTACATGGTGACTTCAAATCGCCTGCCAGCCGTGGGAATGCTAACAATCTGCTGCAAATCAACAGCTCAGAGTTAGCAACACTGTTTACACAGCAATTTAACGTCATGTGGGGCGATGGCCCCGGCGGCAAAGCAGACAGTAAGTTTGGAGTCAAAAAGCCCTTTTCCCCAGCACAGCCAGTCAAAGTTGGCGCAACCCTGGTTGAAGTCCAGTTTTCGCCCACCCGCGCCTCCCTTCCCTGGAGCCGCAGCAGCAATGGCTTCATTGGCAAAACGCTGAGTCATGCCAAAAAATCAGTAGACTTGGCGCTGTTTGTTTTCTCTGACCAAAAACTGGTCAACCTGCTAGCCCCCATTCGCAAAAACGGAACTGAGGTGAGAGCGTTGATCGACCCGGGCTTTGCCTATCGCCCATATAGTGAAGCGCTAGATATGGTGGGCATTACGTTAGCGGATGACTGCAAAGTTGAAGCAGCAAACCGTCCCTGGCAAAACCCGATTACTACAGTTGGCGTGCCCCGCTTACCACCAGGAGACTTGCTGCACAATAAGTTTGGCATTGTCGATCAAGAAATTGTTATCACTGGCTCTCATAACTGGACAGAGGCTGCCAACACAGGCAATGATGAGACGGTGCTGGTTGTACACAGCGCGATCGTTGCTGCCCACTATCAACGGGAATTTGAACGACTCTACACCAACGCCATTCTCGGCATACCACCCGCCATTCAAAAGAAAGCAGAGGTTCAAAAGCGGCAGTGCCAGTTGAGTCAACCCAGCCTGCAACCGACAAAGACGATCAAGCGTGCTCAAGTTGCAACAGCACCAACTTCTACTAAAATCGTCAGCCAGCAAAAGCGGCTAATCAATATTAACACCGCGACTCAAGCCGAGTTAGATGCAATTCCGGGTGTCAGCGCCAAACTAGCAGCGCGCATTGTTACCACACGAGAACAGCATCCAATTAAATCTTTAGACGATTTAGACCGTATTTCTGGTGTCGGTCCCAAACTTTTGAAGCGACTAGAACCACAAGTGACCTGGTAAAAACCTTGCGACGGAGCGGCTTAATTTGAACGGCACCTAGCCGTAGATCGCCTTGAACCGCAAAGACATAGGCATACCTGTACGAGAAGCAAATGCTAAAGCGCTGATTCTGCCCTGCATTGAATGCGGTGGCTTCAGCCGTGGTGCTGTCCAACGGGTACCACCACCGACTCGGCGACCCGGTGCGCCCTCTCTGTCTGCTGCTGTCGCAGGTGTTGCTAACGATAGCATGAGAGTTAATAAAGAAAAGCCAATCGTAAGTTGACGCATAGGTAGATGACGATATGGATACATGCCCAGTAAATCCAGAATCGCAGAGCCGAACTTATTCCACCAGCGTTGAACCACTGAAATCATTAGGTCTTTAAAGAAAAACCCTCTTCACAATTGAACCTTGCCAAGTAGATGCACGGTTAGTCTGCTAATTGCCAGTACTTTACAATAGGTAGCAGATAAATGAAATATATCCTCATTATTGAGTTCAACTTGCTCCGACAGCGATCGTTGAAGCTCTCACCTACCGTTCTGCAGTATGACCAACAGCAAACAGTTTTGTCCAAAAGTCTTTGGTTGAAAGTCTTTGCCCGCAAGCTCTAAGTAGATAGGCGTAATGATTGATAAGACGCATTTCGACTGAATGTTCGACTGAGCGCTCACGCCGAAGTCTCAATGCTCTCAGTCCTGTGTGTACACGGGTTAAGCCCAGTCAAAACCCGGTCTCTAAGTGATACTTAATTTAGCGCTCCTACTCAGTTAGCATCACAGAGGGAGAATATGAGTTACTTTGTTGCTCCTTCGTACAGTGGCGTTGACGAATCATCCAGGTTCTTCCCCAGCATTCTGTTTCCTAAAGGCACTCTTAGAGAGGGTGCAGTTGTTATCCTGAAAGGGCAGCGTTCACAGCAGCCCCTGCGCCATCAGAATTCATGACTCAACAACCTGCCCGTATTTGCATTCTTGGTGGAGGCTTTGGTGGTCTCTACACGGCTCTACGCCTTAGTCAGTTGCCCTGGACCAAGCAGGAAAGACCAGAGATTGTTCTGGTCGATCGCAGCGATCGCTTTCTCTTTTCGCCCTTGCTCTACGAGCTAATGACAGGCGAATTGCAAACATGGGAGATTGCGCCACCGTTTGAAGAATTGTTAGCTGGCACTGGAGTGCGCTTTCATCAGGGCATTGTCACGGGTATTGATTTGTCAGCGAAACACGTACAGCTTCAGGATGGACACGCCTTGCCCTACGATCGTCTGGTGGTCAGCCTGGGTGGTGAAACGCCCCTTGACCTGGTGCCTGGTGCGGCAGAATATGCCTTACCCTTTCGCTCGATCGCGGATGCCTATCGTTTAGAAGAACGACTGCGGCAGCTGGAAGAATCTGAGGCTGACAAATTACGAGTGGCGATCGTGGGTGCTGGTTATGCTGGCGTAGAACTGGCTTGCAAGCTGGCTGATCGCCTGGGCAGTCGTGGACGCATTCGCCTGGTTGAGCAAGCCGATCTCATCTTGAGAACCTCGCCTGACTTCAACCGCACTGCCGCAACAAAAGCATTGGAGACAAGAAACGTCTGGATCGATTTGGAAACGGCTGTAGAGGCGATCGATGCCGACACCATTGCCCTGCTTTACAAAGGTAATGTCGATACGATCCCGGTTGACCTTGTGCTGTGGACAGTGGGCACTCGCGTCGCTGAAGTCATCAACGCTTTGCCACTCAAGAAAAATGTGCGGGGACAGGTTGTGGTGTCTTGCACCTTACAAGCAATTGATTACCCGGATGTGTTTGCGTTGGGCGACCTTGTTGATTGCAAAGATGTTGATGGGCAACAAGTGCCTGGTACCGCGCAAGCCGCCTTCCAACAGTCCGAGTACGTGGGTTGGAACCTCTGGGCATCGCTGACAGAGCGTCCGTTACTGCCCTTCCGGTATCAGCATCTGGGCGAAATGATGGCTCTGGGCATTGATAACGCAACTTTGACTGGCTTCGGGCTTAAGCTAGACGGTTCTCTTGCTTACGTGGCACGTCGGCTAGCTTACCTCTACCGGATGCCTACGCTCGAACATCAGGTGCGTGTAGGGTTGAACTGGATTGCTCAACCGCTGCGTGATGCTGTAGCAGCGATCGATGACTAATTTGGGTTATTGCTCCAGTAGTGACACATTCTGCTGCGATCGCATCACAGGACGATCGTAGAGAGTTCATCCATTATTACGGGCACACTGTCTAAGAGGATCGACTTCCTTACACAGCAATCAGATCCTGGTCAACCCGATCAAGCAAGCATCCCACTTAGAAAGCCCTGTTGTTAAGAGTGAATGTAGATCCTGTCACGTTTTCCATGTAGAGCAACTCAGTCAAACATCTGCTCAGTCCAATGTTTTAGCGTCAGAGCCTAAGATTTTTAAACGCAGTAATTTCCTCAAACATGATTGTGAAGATTATTGCTACTATTCAATCATTTTGGTTGTAGGTGAGGTGAGAATTAGGCAAATTTAGCCAGCACATAGACTGATTCAAGGAAGCTAGGGGCAAATACTAAAAGTATCGAGGGATAGCTAGATGCGTGCGAGTGAACTCCTGAAGCGTTACGCCGCAGGAGAAAGAGACTTTAGCCAGATTAGTCTGTGGGGGGTCAACCTAAGCAAAGCCAATTTGAGAGGCATTAATCTGCGTCAAGCTGACCTGAGAGGAGCAAACTTGCGCGGTATTGCCCTGCGAGAAGCATGTATCAATGGGGCAAAGCTGGCAGAAGCAGACTTAACTGGAGCCCAGCTTTGGGGTGCCGATTTACGCGGTGCTGATTTGCAAGGCGCAAACCTGACAGAAGCTAACTTATCTGGGGCAGATCTGCGAAAAGCGTGTCTAGCGCAAGCCATTCTAAACAAGGCAAACCTGAACTCAGTCAACCTTAGTGAAGCAGACTTAAGCGGTGCTCACCTTTGGGGCGCAAACCTCTGTGCGGCAAAACTGATGGATATTGATTTACGCGCTGCCAATTTGCGGGGTGCTTACCTTTGTCAGGCAATTTTAAGTGGCGATTTGCGTGAAGCAAACCTGAGTGGTGCCAACCTAAGCTGGACAATTTTGGTGGGGGCAAACCTGCAAGATGCCATCTTAAGTGAGGCAGAACTGAGCAGTGCCAATCTCTCTGGTGCCAATCTGACCAGCGCTAAACTACGGGGTGCTGATTTGCGGGGTGCTGATTTGACCGATGCTAATCTCAGTGGGGTGAACTTGAATGAAGCCAACCTCTCAATGGCAAAGCTAACGGGTACAATTCTCAGCGGTGCTACCCTTAGCGGTGCCGATTTGCGCGGTACCAATCTTTCTGAGACTAATCTCACCGCAGCCAACCTCCTGGGAGCCAACCTGCGCGGTGTCGTAATGCCAGACCTACCAACCTCTGGTTGATGACGGTAGCTTGTAAATTAGGGAGTCGTTACCGTAAGCAGGAGCATACAGCATGGACGCGCTGCCCTGCTTAAAGCAAAAACTCTCATCACATGCATCAGGCTGTTGCTATCTATTGCTTTTACCTTGCGTTAGTAAATCCCTTAACCTATGAACGAGCGCAGAAAACTCCCAAACGTGGTTTTTCTAGATGCGGTTGGTACACTATTTGGCGTAAAAGGGAGCGTGGGCGCAATCTATGCTGAAGTGGCGCAGCAGTTTGGAGTGGTAGTCCCAGCATCGACGCTCAATCGATCGTTTTTTCAAAGCTTTCGGGCAGGGGGAATGCCAGCCTTTGGGGACGTCGATCGCGCCGAGATTCCGGCGAGAGAGTTTGAGTGGTGGTTAGAGATCGCCACCAATACCTTTCAGCAAGCGGGCGTGTTAGAACAATTTCCCGATTTTACCGAGTTTTTTGCTGTACTCTATGCTCACTTTGCCACAGCTGCCCCCTGGATTGTTTACCCTGATGTGCTGCCTGCACTGAAACGTTGGCAACAGCTTGGGGTACCACTGGGGATTCTCTCTAACTTCGACTCGCGGCTGTATGCAGTGCTGGAGACGCTTGCTCTGGCAGATTTTTTTGCATCGTTAACAATTTCAACGGAAGCGGGTGCCGCAAAGCCTGATGCGAGAATTTTTGCGATCGCCCTGCAAAAGCACAATTGTTTGCCCAGTGGTGCATGGCACATTGGCGATAGCTTTGAAGAAGACTACCAGGCAGCAAAAGCCGCTGGAATGCGTGGTATCTGGTTACGACGCAAGTAATTTTTAGGTGTAGAGTTTGTTTCTTTCGGTGTAGGGTAGTAGAGACCAACTGGAACGTCCGTACTGCTAGCGACTCTGCTCTACTGCTGCTTATGACTCTGAAACCGTCTCAAATCCTTAGCTTGCTGAAAGAGAAGCGGGATGACTTTACCTCATTTGACCACACGACCGTACAGGCACTAGAGAAATACCGCCACGCCTTAGCATCAGCATCGCAGGAAACGGATGAGACCCTGCTAGAGCAGTTGGCAGAGTATGTAGCGTACGATCGCGGTGCCGAACCCTTAGAAGCATTGGGCGATCATCCCAACTGGCAGATGACTTCTGGTTTGGTGTGGCAGAGTCGTGAGGAGAGCCATGAGTGGGTACGCGATCGACTCACAGGTATTGCGACCTTTGCCGTGGATGGTTCCCAAATTTATCCCAGCAAAGACTTTTCGATTCCTGTAGCGCTGGTGCAAATCGGCTGGTTTGAAAATCGGCACCAACCCCGTGGACAGTACGACAAAGACGTTGCTGTAGATGTCATGACTCCAGCCGATCTGAGAGCGAATACGAGCGGCGATCCAGTCGATCGACGGGTCAATATGCGCCGCTTTGAGATGGAAACAGAGCGCTTAGTGCAATATATGGAAGACCGAGCAGGCTGTGGCACCTGTCTCGCGTTTTTGGATGGTTCACTGGTGGTAACGTTTGCGGAAGTCTTTGATGAAGCGACGCAGCAACACTATATTGATTGCGTTGTACGCCTTCTGCAAGCAAGCGAAAAATATCAGGTGCCGCTGGTTGGCTATATTGACACATCTTATGCGCGTGACCTGACGCTAATGCTGCAACGGTTGTCACCTGGTTTGCCTGATGCACCCGCTATTCATGATGCATCGTTGTTGAGAGGAATGCAGTGGGGCGATCGCACTCCCTTATTTCGTTGCCGACGACCCGGCATTTTAAGGCAATATCCCAGCGCGATCGCCAGCCGGATTGGCTTTACCTACCTGAAGGCACATGAAGGCTTTCCGGTGCGGCTAGAACTGCCGACCTGGATTAACGACGCAGGTTTATTAGATAACGTACTTGACTGGGTGCGCGGCGAAATCATCATTGGCAGTGGCTATCCCTATGTCATCGAAACGGCTGACCAAACCGCCGTGCTGAAGATGGACGATCGCCAAACGTTTTATCGTCTGCTGCAAAATTGGGCAGAGGACGAAAAGCTACATTTGCGGCTTTCGCGCAAGATGGTGAGTAAGGCGAGGAGACGGTAGAAGGAGGAATGGGGGATGAGGAATGAGGGATGAGGGATGAGGGCTAAAGGCTAAAAAGCGCAGCATAGAATGAGAGGGTGTCTGTTGCAAGGACAGGTTGGCAATGAAACCGACAGAGACGAAACTGGCAACGCCGAAACGGTTCACGATCGCCGAATACCACCGCTTGACTGAGATTGGCTTCTTTGCGGAAGACGATCGTGTGGAATTGATTCGTGGAGCAATTAATCGGATGGCAGCGAAAGGAACGGCACATACGGTTTGTTGTCGAAACCTACTACGAGAATTAGCAGCGTTGGTTGCGGGTTACGCTGAACTTCAGTGCCAAGATCCCATCGCGCTACCCTCTGGCAGTGAACCAGAGCCAGATTTTGCGATCGTCCGGCAGCGCTCGGACAATTATCTAGCAGGGCATCCCACGCCAGACGACATTCTGTTGGTAATCGAAATTGCCGATTCTTCGTTGGACTATGACCGCGAAGTGAAGCGATCGCTCTACGCTGAAGCAGGTATTCCGCACTACTGGATCTTCAACTTAATCGAACAGTGTTTGGAGGCATATAGTGAACCATACCAAAATCTGGAAACGTTCAACTATGCGGTAAGACGGATTATCTTGCCGCATGGAACGATCGCGCTACCCCTGGTAACGACACAAAATGATGGTACTAGCGATCGTCCTGCTTTGGAGCTTCAGCTTGCCAAGCTCTTTCCGGGTTCCTGATTACGCCACAAAAGGGACGCTCGCCATTAGCTATAGCACCACCCTGTAGCGCCACTATTGAGCTTGTTACAAACAGTCTTGCAACACCGGGTCTGCTACAAATAGCCGTGCTCTGCTAAAAAGGTTGGCGTGAGGCTTTCTAGTGGAGATTGCTCTGCCATGTTTCCGGCACTCGTGGAGTGCCGCAGGCTCTTCTCAACATACTTGCCGAGAATGTCGCCTTCCAGGTTTACAATGCTCCCCGGTCGGAGGTAGTGCAAATTCGTTTCAGCGTAGGTATGGGGAATCACCGCCACCATAAACCAGCGCCCCGCAGGGTCACAGTCCGCGATCGTCAGGCTCACACCATTGACCGCGATACTGCCTTTGGGAATGATGTAGCGCGCAACCTGCTCCTGATCAGTCGTAAACGTCATTTCCCAGGAGGTAGCGGTTTGCAGAGAAGCTTGCAGGTAGCCGATACCGTCTACATGACCTGTGACAAAGTGCCCACCCAGCTTGCTTCCTACCCGTAAGGATGTTTCTAGATTAACTGGGATGTCGTCGTCTTGCCCCAGGCTGGAGCGATCGAGCGTTTCTGGTGAAGCATCTGCCATAAAGCCCTGTGGCAAACACTCAACGACCGTGAGGCATACGCCATCCACTGCCACACTGTCGCCGATCGCCAAGTCTGACAGAATGAGTCCGACCGTAGCAGGCGCACAGGTAATCCTTAATTTATCGACTCCGAGAGCTTGCAGCGTCCCTAAACCTTGAATAAGACCAGTAAACACAGTTCTTCTCAGCTTTTGCTAATCTACGATTCGTTTTGCTCCATTTGCACCAAAAGGCAGCCCTGTTTGATGCTTGAAAAACTTCTTCAGTTTGTCCAATTTGCCAGGTGATCCATTAGGATCAGGGCAGAAATCAGGGCATACTTAAGTTTAGGTTCCTTTCATCATGACATGGCTGGCTTACGTCGGTCTCGGCTCTGTTCTTCTCGGTGCTAGCGGTTTCTTTTGCCCTCACGCTTTAGTTAGTTTGGCTTTACCTGTCCCAACGGGCAGCAAAGGTGGCTGATGCCCCAGAACGAAGAGTAAATCGGTTTAAGCCTGTGTTTCGTCCTGCTGCTTGGGTTGGTTTCGTTACTCGGTTTTCCGTTCGTTTCAGGTATTCTAGAGGCTAAGACGATGATTGAAATGAAAGTCGCTGGAATTGCATTGGATGCTGCTACGCGCAGCCCCATTGTGCTTCTGAGAGATTCCACCGAGCGACGACAGTTACCAATCTACATTGGTCAAGATCAGGCAAAAGCCATCATCAACGCTTTAGAGAATCAAACGCCGCCGCGCCCATTGACTCACGACTTATTTGCCAACCTCCTCGAAGAATGCAACATGAGTCTGGAGCGAGTGGTGATTCATTCCCTGCAAGATAATACGTTCTACGCTGTACTCACCGTGACTCATGGTGAAACCAAAAAAGAGATTGATGCCCGACCCAGCGACGCGATCGCGATCGCTCTCCGCACAAACAGCCCGATTTGGGTACTAGAAGAAGTTGTTGCTGATGCCTCTATTCCGGTTGATCGTGATGCCGATGAAGCCGAGCGCAAAGCCTTCCGCGACTTTCTCTCCAACCTTCGTCCCGAAGACTTTTTACAGCGCGGCAACTTCAGCAGCGAGGAAGCACAGTAAAGGAAGCAGCACGGCAGACGCATCTGTTTGAGAGACTCCTTTAAGAGTCCAAGTTCCTGTCGCTTGGGCTGAAGTCACAGCGACACAGGTTGCAAGACCTTCGCGTTTCAGTAGTCTGCCACGATCGACTTCGTTTCCGTAGTCGCGGTTCTAACCATCAGATACTTTTCAAGCAGCCTCTTACAAGCGATCGACATTGCCTGCCCTCAGTCCGTGCAGCCATTGGCTGGAAATGATAGTGCTGCAATTGAGAGGTAATCGTTCTCAGTGAGATGTTGCCGTTGGTATTGTTCTCAATTTGTAAGCAATTAGCGCTAGCTCAGAAACGGTTAAATCGAGGCGTTCCCATTGCTGTAGTTGTGGTTGAAGCTGGCTAAAAGCAGCTTCTGTTAACAGCACTTCGCCCCGCCGAGCAAGATCTTCACCCAATTTGCACGCTAAATTCATCTCGCTGCCGTAAAGGTCGGTTTCATCGACAACCAGCGTTTTACCGTAGCCAATGCCAATACCAGCATACAAATCTTGCTCGTCGGGTAAACCAGTATTCACGGCGGCAAACCCTTTTAAGATATCAACAGCACTGTTGATCGCCCCTTGCACTGTTGGAAAGACTGCAAACAAATTATCTGCTTCTTGCTTGACAACTCTCCCGTGATGATGGGCTACAAGCGGTGTGGAGATTGCGTTCATGCGGTGCACCATCGCCAGAAAATGGATGATGCCATAACCTAGAGTGAGTCGCGAAAAGCCGGACAGATCCAGAATCAAGATGGCGCAGTCTTGCTCGAAGATCTCACAGATTTGAGTATCGATTGCGGTCGATCGTTCTGGGTATTCGTTGCGCTCTTGCAGCAGTCGGTTAAGTTCAGCGCGAGTGTTATGGGAGTGAGGCATGGGAGAAAGGTATGAAGTGACTGAACGCTAAAAGTACGGTTTAGCCTTTAGTTTTAAGCATTCCCTCGGTCGCCATCTGTTTCTACAGGGAGAAGGCAGCAGCATAGGTTTTGCCAAAGCAAACTTGTTCGGGGCTGAACCGACTACCAAAGGCTTTGAATGGCTTGTTGACATATTTTGGAATGCGGTCTGAGAGAAAGGCACGAGCAGCACGACGCTGTTCGATCGAATCGTTTGACCCGGTTGTCGGCTGTAAATCAATAGTTATGCCAATCCGTTTGCAACGCTATCTGTTAGCTCAATCTGGACTATAAATGTTAGACGTTTTGTAGCCCTTGAGTTCATCTTTTGTGTTTTACCCTGGGAGCAAGCGTCTCAAACCCATAAAATTAACGTCAGCACGTCAACGGCTGACCGTTAGTCTTGAGCCACGTCCTGCTCAAGACACCGCTAAACGTGAGATTACACTATGTTTCTCTATCTTTCCAAATTACTGCCGCTCTTCCTTTACCCACTAGGGCTAACCTGTGTGCTGCTGCTGATTTCTCTAGTGTTACTCTGGCGACGATCGCGGTGGACAGCCCTGCCGATCGTGCTGTCGTTGGTACTGCTGCTAGCAGGTGGCAATGGCTGGGTTGGCGAATGGCTCATACGATCGCTGGAGTTTCAACATCTCCCACTGACTGAGGTGCCCCAGGCAGATGCGATCGTCATTTTAGGTGGCTGCACCAAGCCAGCCGTACCGCCACGACCATGGGTAGAAGTAAGTGAGGAAGGCGATCGGGTGCTGTATGGAGCCAAGCTCTTTCGAGATGGCAAAGCGCCCCGTGTCATTCTCAGCGGCGGTCGGATTGCCTGGAGAGGGGACGGCGGGCTGTCAGAAGCCAGTGATATGGCACAACTGATTGAGACGATGGGAGTGCCCAAAACGGCGATTTTACAAGACCCATCCTCGCTTAACACGTACGAAAACGCGGTCAATGTCAAGCAGATTATGGCGGCACAGGGCATCCGTCGTATTTTGCTAGTCACCTCTGCGATGCACATGCCGCGATCGCTCCTGATTTTCAAGCATCTGGGCATTGATGCGATCGCTGCGCCCACGGATTTCAACACGACCAAGCGCGATTGGCAGACGATGCAGGGCAGTACCCAAGCAATGCTACTGAGTGCTGTACCAGAAGCCGATCGCTTTAGCCGCGCAACACAAGCTTTGAAAGAATATCTGGGGCTAGTCGTTTATCGTTTAAGAGGGTGGTTATAAACTCACGTGTCGCTCTAAGCGATTACCAAAAAATGTTTCAAATGTTTACTATTTTTAGAAGGCTTTCATGTTAACCCAGAAGCTTTGAATGTTTTTTCTACACAATGGGGATCGCTATGTCGTAGGTTATACAGCAGTTGGGAACTATAAAAAAAGCGAGACATTAACCGATTTTGCTGCTGTCACAGACGTTACTATCACTGACAGAATTGCTGAAGAAAACAGCTTTTATTCAACGTTACTTTTTTAATGATCGCTGCGATCGCGCCTTTACTTAAGAGGAGAAATTCTATGCTACCCGGTTCAATTTTAGCCGATGCCAATCAACGCCTGGAACAAGCGTTAAAATACACATCCATTTCAGATGATGCTGTTGAAACGCTGAAGTTTCCCCAAACCAGCCTCACCGTCTCGATTCCGGTTCGCATGGATAACGGTGCCCTCAAAATTTTTCAGGGCTATCGGGTGCGCTACGACGACACTAGAGGACCAGGCAAAGGGGGCGTGCGCTACCATCCCCATGTGTCGTTGGATGAGGTGCAATCGCTGGCATTTTGGATGACCTTTAAGTGCGCCGCGTTGAGTCTCCCCTTTGGTGGTGCCAAAGGCGGCATCACGGTGAATCCTAAAGAACTGTCCAGGATGGAGCTAGAGCGTCTGAGCCGTGGCTATATTGATGCGATCGCCGACTTTATTGGACCCGATGTAGACATCCTCGCTCCTGATGTTTATACCAATGCCATGATCATGGGCTGGATGATGGATCAATACAGCATCATCAAGCGCCAGATTTGTCCTGCTGTAGTCACGGGCAAACCCGTCAGCATGGGGGGCAGTCTGGGGCGCGAAACCGCTACGGCAATGGGTGCCTTTTTTGTGATTGAATCGACGCTGCCCAAGTTCGATCGTCATTCCAGTTCCACAACGGTTGCCGTTCAAGGCTTTGGCAATGCTGGAGCGATCTTGGCAGAATTGCTCTTTCGAGCAGGCTATAAAGTGGTTGCCGTCAGCGACTCTCAGGGCGGTATCTACAGCAAAAATGGGCTAGATATTCCCAGCCTTCGTCAGTTCAAAGATGCCAGCAGAGGGGTCAAAGCACTCTACTGTGACAATACCGTCTGTCACACGGCTGCGGAAGACGTACTTACAAACGAAGAACTGTTAGCCCTGGATGTAGATATTCTGGTACCTGCTGCACTCGAAAATCAAATCACCGAAGCCAATGCCGCAAACATTCGGGCAAAACTGATCTATGAAGTTGCTAATGGACCAATCACCTCTGCCGCCGATCGCATTCTAAACGACAAAGGCATCCATGTCTTCCCAGACATTTTGGTCAACGCGGGTGGTGTTACCGTCAGCTACTTCGAGTGGGTACAAAACCGTAGCGGTTTGTACTGGACGCTACCTGAAATCAACCAACGGCTGAAGCTGCGGATCGTGGAAGAAGCCGAATCCATCTGGTTGATTGCCCGCGATTTGTCGATCGATCTGCGAACCGCCGCCTACGTTCACGCCCTCACTCGCCTCGGTGAAGCCATTAGCGCCAAAGGTACACGGGACTATTATTTGAATGGCCATTAATGAGGAGTAGGGAGTGGGGAGTGGGGAGTGGGGAGTAGGGAGTGAGGGAAGCGAGGGCAGTAAGTAGAAACTCAAAACTCAAAACTCAAAACTCAAAACTCACTCCTCTCCCCTCTCCCCTCACTCTTCACCTCCAAACTGTCCATCTTCACCCCAAGCGTAGTATTTTGGAGGAATACGTTTTTCAGAGCGGTCTTATGCAACGCCTCCACCACCAATGCCATTGGCAGCATATCGGTCAACGTCTCCTGCTTTGTGTAGCGGTCTTTGTCTTGGCGACACAGCTTTTTGCTACACCTGCTTACGCTACAGGTGCAAGCGAAGTGCCCAAACCCAAAGCAGGCACCTGGATTGTTGATCAGGCTGAGGTGCTGAGTCGTTTCAATGAAAGCAAAATTGCGACCATTTTGGGGGATTTGGCAAAGCAGACGGGTAATGAAGTTCACTTTGTCACGATCCATCGGTTAGATTATGACGAAACGATCGAAAGCTTTACCAACAAGCTCTTTGACCTGTGGTTTCCAACCCCAGAGGCAGGCGCAAACCAAACGGTGCTGGTGTTAGATAACCTAACTAATAATGTGGCACTCAGTGCGGGTGAAACGGTCAAGACCAAACTGTCAGACGATATTGCTCAAAGCGTGACGCAAGAGACTGTACTCATTCCGCTTAAAGAAGGGAATAAGTATAATCAAGCGCTGTTGGGTGCCAGCGATCGCCTTGCCGCTGTGCTGTCTGGTCGCCCCGATCCGGGTCCGCCAACGCTTACCGATAATGTCCAGGTTGAAGGCACGTTTGCAACACCAGAACAAACCAAAGAAAGCAACGCCACCGTCTGGGTCATCGGCTTTCTCGTCGTGGCAACGGTTGTACCAATGGCGACCTACTATTTCTACCTCTTCCTGCAATCGAGGGAAGGGTAATTTAAGTTTTGAGTTAAAAGTTCTGAGTTTTGAATGAAAATCACAACTTAAAACTCAGAACTCAAAACTTTTAACTCTCGTCAATCCTGCACGTACTCCTGCCCACTTAATAGCGCTGCCTCTGCCCGCTGAAACTCTCGCCCCAGGTAAGAAGCATGGTCGAGCATTGTGATGGGACAGGGTTTTGTCTGCTCAAAAAGCTGTACACAAAGTTCTTTGGCTGTTCGACCTGTGTAGAGATGGGTCGGCAGTCGTTCGCTTTTGCCGCGTGTAGGGATAGGCTTGCCAGTTTCTGGGTCGCAGGCGAGACCCCGATCGTCGATCACGTTAGTAAAATGCTTGGCGCAAATTAGCCCTTGCTCACGATCGAGATAGATGATTACATAGCCACCCGGATCAAGGTCAATGTAACGCTTAGACAGCGTTTGATCGATCGCAACGGCATCGGCAAGCGCCTGGTTCATGGTCTGCATCAAGTTCAAAGTGTGATCTGGATAACTTTCTACCTACCATCTTAAAGTGTCTTGAAGCGCTGACCTATCTGCTCGCACAGCAAAGTGCGTCAGATTTCATCCCTGCTTCACCCTCTTTTTATCATGGCAAAACAAAAAAGTGCCCAACAGAAGCCATTCTAAGGAGAACCGTTCATTCTTCCCAAAACGCTTGAACAGACGCTCTACCTTAGTAAGGGGCTTAAGCCACTTGTCTGCACCCATCACTTAGTGTCAACTTGCTGTAGTTATTCATCCTTCAAGCGTCTTGAAGAAAGCGTACGTTTATGATCGACTCCTTCATTCCAGTTGAACTCGCTGTTGCTCCCAATCCTTTGGGGCTGCCATTTAATCTTAAACTTACGGCCATTCCTATTGATGCTTATACTTGCTTTGAGCTTTGGATGCCCGATGCAGGCGGAACGCTGTTGCCAGAAGAAGCAATGCTATTGCGGGGCGATCGGTCTCGTCTCGAAGAAATTTGTGCCAAACTGACAGACTTACTGGGTGCAACACTTAGCCACGATGAGGAACTTCACTATCCAGCACCCGTCGATCGCTGGCAACAGGTGCAGAGCGCATTGTATGATGCTGGAGTCAGTTTTGATGCGATCGGCGTTACTTACCTGCCACCAAACCTTTACCCCAACCCGATTAGCAAAGGTGGTTTAACTGCCTGGACATTGCAAGAAGCACGCTGGTGCATTTCCTTTCTCAAGCTGCAACCACTGCCGTTAGGCTTTCGTTCTCACACATTACCGATTAAAGCGACGATCGCCTTTGGGCAATCCATCACCAAAGTGCTCCAATCAACTCCGGTTCTGACTCATCGTGCCTAGGGAAAAATAAGCATTTGCATGGCTGCAAAATCCATCATCATTGACTGTGATCCTGGAGCCGATGATGCGATCGCGCTCTTTTTAGCGTTGGCATTTCCAGAAAAGCTGGATGTGCTCGGCATTACGACGGTGGCTGGCAATGTGCCCCTTTCCCTAACACAAAAGAACGCTCGTTGCCTCTGTGAACTAGCAGGCAGGGCTGACTTACCGGTTTACGCAGGTTGTCCCCGTCCCTTGCTGCGTCCGTTGATCACTGCTGAAGAGGTGCATGGCAAAACGGGGCTGGATGGCATTTATTTGCCAGAACCAGAAATACCGTTGCAAGAGCAACACGCGGTAGATTTTTTAATCGATACGCTGATGCGATCGACTGGCAACATCACGCTTGCCACTCTGGGACCGCTGACTAATCTTGCCGTAGCGATCGTCAAGCAACCCGCGATTTGCGAGCGCCTTCAAGCAGTCGTGATGATGGGCGGAGCGATCACGCAGGGCAACATTACACCGTCAGCCGAATTTAATCTCTACGTTGATCCTCATGCGGCGCAGGTGGTTGTGACTGCTGGAATGCCTTTGACGATCGTAAGTTTGGATGTCACCCATCAGGCGATCGCTACGCCAGAAAGACTCAACGCCATTGACGCGATCGGCTCTCCCGTTAGCACCGCTACCATTGGGCTACTTAATCACTACGGTACATACGATAAGCAGCGATACGGCTTTTCTGGTCCACCGCTTCACGATCCCTGTGTCATCGCCTATCTCTTACAACCAGATTTGTTTACCAGTTGCCGTGCTCATGTTGCGATCGAAACAACGAGCGAACTAACAATGGGACGTCTGGTGGTCGATCAATGGCACGTTACCAACCAGCCACCGAACGCTACTGTTGTCACGTCCATTGAAACGGATGGGTTTTATCAATTGTTGACTCAAGCGCTCGATCGCCTTACTGCCCCACTTTCTTAAAGGCTTTGCTAGCACTAACGCTCCAAAAACCGATCGCTTATTGAGCTTTTCTTAGGCGGGCGCAAGGTGACTTGTATGGTCGTACTTTTTATTGATGGGTTAGTAAAGGCAATGGCTGTAAAGGTTAAGCGTTAAGCCTTTACAAGCATGGGCATATCCAATCTGTTCAAACCTAGTTGCGAACACAGTTTTTGCTGATAACGGCAAAAATCCTCTTTTCGACAGGTTACATTGGCATGTTGAGAAAATATAGTCCCTAGAAAGTATCGGAAGCACAGGGCGATTTTCTATGGATGTTGGCGCTTTTTATCAGGGCGATCGCTGCCAGTTCACCGTTTGGGCACCACAGCATGAGAAGGTTGCAGTGAATCTTGTTTCTCCCAGTGGACGTTTGCTACCGATGGAACCTGTGGGCTCAGGGTATTGGCAAGTATCGGCTGAGGACATCGCTCCCGGAACCCAGTACTTTTATCAGTTGGGTAACGATACCGAGCGCCCTGATCCCGCCTCGCACTATCAACCAGATGGTGTGCATGGTCCGTCGCAGGTGGTTGATCATGCTGCTTTTCGCTGGCAAGACCAGCAGTGGTCAGGCATTCCCTTAGACGAACTCATCATCTATGAGCTACATACAGGGACGTTTACCCCTGAAGGCACGTTTGATGCCATCATTGCCCGACTGCCCGATTTGCAAGCGCTAGGGGTAAACGCGATCGAGTTGATGCCCGTAGCACAGTTTCCGGGCGATCGCAATTGGGGTTACGACGGCGTATATCCCTTTGCCGTACAAAACTCTTACGGTGGCGCTGAGGGCTTAAAGCGTCTTGTCAATGCGTGCCATCAACAGGGCATGGCGATCGTACTGGATGTGATTTATAACCACTTTGGGCCCGAAGGGAGCTACTTCAGCGATTACGGTCCTTATTTTACCGAAAAGTACAACGGCGTTTGGGGTAGTGCGCTGAACTTTGATGATGCCCAGAGCTACGGAGTCCGCAACTACTTTCTGCAAAATGCACTGTATTGGTTTGAGACGTTTCACATTGATATGCTGCGCTTGGATGCGACGGATCACATCATTGACCTGAACGCCAAGCATTTCCTTCAGGAGTTGGCGGAGCGGGTGGCTGAGTTTTCCCAGCAGCAAGGGCGGAAATTCTACCTCACAGCCGAGAATGATGTGAATAACGTCCAGATTTTGCGTGGGCTGGCTGAGGGCGGCTATGGCATGGATGCTCAATGGAACGATGGGTTTCATCACTGTGTTCATGCGCTGCTCACAGGCGAACAAGTTGGTTATTATCAGGACTACGGCACTTGTGGGCAGTTAGCGAAGGCAATCAAGCAAGGCTTTGTCTATTCCTGGGAGTATTCGCCGTTTCGCGATCGCTGGCATGGCAGCGACTCTAGCGCTTTTCCGGGTGAGCAGTTTGTCGTTTGCATCCAAAATCACGACCAGGTAGGCAATCGGATGCTGGGCGATCGGTTGACGCATCTGGTATCTTTTGACGGGCTAAAGCTGGGTGCCGCTGTATTGTTGCTGTCGCCCAATGTACCACTGCTGTTTATGGGCGAAGAATATGGTGAAGACGCGCCGTTTCTTTACTTCGTTAGCCATACCGATCCAAACTTAGTGGAAGCCGTGAGAGCAGGCAGAAAACGTGAATTTTCGCATTTTCATCTTGAAGGGGAATACGTTGATCCACAGAGCGAAGAAACCTTTAAGCGATCGCAGCTACAGTGGGACAAACGGAGCGAAAGCAAACACAAAGTCTTGCGCGACCTCTATCAGCATCTTATTCAGCTTCGGCGCACCATTCCTGCCCTCAAAAATCTGGACAAGCAGAACTTAGAAGCCACTGCTTTAGACGATCAAAAGCTGATCTTGCTTCACCGCTGGTCTGCTGATAGCCAAATTTTCTGCATCATGAATTTCAACCAGGAAGCAGTCAGTTTCGAGTCCAAACTTCCTGATGCAAAATGGCAAAAAATTCTAGATTCGGCTGATGAAAAGTGGTTAGGAACAAAGTCGAGCTTGCCGACCGCATTGGAGCCTCATCAACTTCTTACAATGCCTGGGATGAGTTTTGCTCTTTATCAAGCGTAACCCACTTTTCCCTTGATCAGACATAGCTTAATTTCCGCTTGATCACGCTATGCCTGACTTTACTGAATGAGTCAATTAACGAGTAACCATGTATGAGAATTCCAGTTTCTACCTATCGCATTCAGTTTCGTCAAGAGTATGACTTTGCTGCTGCCATGGCGATCGTACCTTACCTTGCAGCCTTAGGGATTTCTGATCTGTATGCGTCTCCCATCTTCAAAGCTAAAGCTGGAAGCAGTCATGGCTATGATGTTGTAGACCCAACTCAACTTAATCCTGAACTGGGCGATCGTGAAGCATTTGATCTTCTGACAGGCACTATTCAACAGCATCACATGGGTTGGCTGCAAGATATTGTGCCTAACCATATGGCATATGACAGCCAAAATCTGTGGCTGATGGATGTGCTTGAAAATGGTTCTGACTCTGATAGCTTTGACTACTTTGATATTAACTGGAAGCACATTTACGAAGAAATTCGAGAACGGGTACTGGCACCACTTTTGGGCAATCTGTACGGCGACTGTATAGAGAATGGTGAAATTAAACTTGCGTATGATGAAACAGGCTTGAGTGTTAATTACTTTAGTCTGCGGTTGCCCGTTCGTATCGAATCTTATACCCGCTTTATTACCTATAATTTGGGACAATTAACGAAGTCTTTAGGTAGACGACACCCTGATTTCGTTAAGCTGCTAGGTATCCTTTATCTCATCAAAAACATACCATCGGAAGCGAAGGGAAGGGAGCGATACGATCAAGTTGCGTTTGTCAAAGGTCTGCTTTGGGAATTGCATGAACAGAATGAAGCGGTTAAAGAACTATTTGCCGCTAACATACAGTCTTTTAATGGAGAGGTTGGCAATCCAGAAAGCTTTAACCTGCTTGATAGCTTGTTAAGTGAGCAATTTTATCGGCTCTCCTTTTGGAAGGTTGGGGCAGAAGAGATTAACTATCGCCGCTTTTTTACCGTCAACGAATTGATTTCAGTGAGGGTTGAAGAAGCTAAAGTTTTTCACAAAACGCACTCGCTGATTTCGCAATTAGTTGAAGAAGGAGTCTTTACGGGTGTAAGAATTGACCATATTGACGGTCTTTTCAATCCTGTTGCATACTTAGAGCGTCTGCATGAAAAAATTGGTGATGCTTACATTACAGTCGAAAAAATTCTGGAATTGACGGAAGCATTGCCCAGCAACTGGCAAATTCAAGGGACTAGTGGCTATGAGTTTCTTAATTATGTCAACGGGCTTTTCTGCTGCGCCGATCATGAAGCTGCCTTCGATCGTTTCTACACAACATTTACGGGTGTAACGGCTACCTACGATCGCTTATCCGCCGAGAAAAAATGGCTCATCATTGAGAAAAATTTGGCAGGTGATGTCGAAAATCTTGCCCAACGGCTAAAGCGGATTGCCGGACAAACACGCTTAGGCGGCGACTTTACTGCTTATGGTTTGAAACGTGCCTTAAGTGAAATTTTGGCACGCTTCCCAGTCTATAGAACCTATATTACGTCTGATGCTGTAAGCGAGACCGATCAACAGGTGATTCGAGCCGCGATTGCGGCAGCAAAACCACAAATTCCTTTATTGCTACGGGAACTCGAATATATCGAAGCCATTCTGCTACGCAAGGATGAAGACTATTTAACTGATGACCAAAAAGCCGATCGCTTAGACTTTATCATGCGGATGCAGCAGTTAACTGGACCGCTCATGGCGAAAGGCATTGAAGACACGCTGCTCTATGGCTACAACCGCTTGCTGTCCTTAAATGAAGTGGGCGGCAATCCAAGCCATTTTGGCATTAATTTAGCGCAGTTTCATGCCTTCAATGAGCAGAAAGCAGACCATTGGCTGCATTCCATGAACACAACATCGACCCACGATACAAAGCGCGGTGAAGATGTGAGAGCACGCTTAAATGTGTTATCAGAAATACCGGATGTCTGGGCAGAGCAGGTCAAAAAATGGGCAGAAATTAACTTTAGTAAGAAAGTGCGCTTAGGGGCTAGAACGATTCCCGATCGCAATGATGAGTACTTTCTGTATCAAACCTTAATTGGCTCTTTCCCCTTTGATGAGGCAGAGTTTCCAGCCTTTGTCGATCGCCTCAAAGATTACCTGATCAAAGCAGTCCGTGAGGCAAAAGTTCATACTGCCTGGTTGCGCCCTGATAGCGAGTATGAAAATGGGTTTATTGCCTTTGCCGAAACCTTGCTGGAGGCACCTGAAACAAATGAGTTTCTTGCTCAATTCAGACCCTTCCAGGCAACGATCGCAGAGTACGGCATACTCAATTCACTCTCACAGGTTTTGCTGAAAAATACGGCTCCTGGTGTACCTGATTTGTACCAGGGCGACGAGTTTTGGAATTTGAGTTTTGTTGATCCAGACAACCGTCGCCCCATTGATTATCAGCAGCGTATGGAAGTGCTGGAACAGATTCAAGCCAAGTTGCCACATGACCCTTTAACACTGATTGATCATCTCTTTGAAGCAAGGACAACGGGCAACATTAAATTGTTTTTGACCTATCAGTTGCTGCAAGCCCGAAACGCCTTCGCCAACTTGTTTCAACAGGGCGATTATCAACCACTTGAAGTTGCAGGCGATTTGCAGAATCATCTTGTTGCCTTTGCTAGAACGGTGAAAGGACAGACAGCGATCGCGATTGCACCTCGCTTCTTTACCTCATTGGTTCAACCTGGAGAACGTCCGCTTGGCATGGCAGTCTGGCAAGACACTCAACTTTTATTGCCGTCGGGCTTCCCCTCAACCTGGAAAAACGTCATTACCGCTCAGTCCATGCAGAGCCAGGAGACGATCGCGATCGGTGAGGCACTTCAGCATTTTCCGGTTGCCCTTCTAGTAAGCCAGTAGCCGCAGTCAGGATATGCCCTACAGCGTATACAGCAACAGCAGCACCAGACAAGCATAGAGCAGCCACGAAATGCCGACAGGAACACTCAGTAAAGCCAGTAGAGAAACGGTGGCAACGCCTAGCAGCAGTAGGGCGATCGCGATCGCAGCCCAAATTGCCCAGCACAGTTTTGCTACTAAAGCCACAACGGTAGACTGCTGCTTCACCAGCAGCCCGTCTTCTTGCACGACTTCGCCCGTTAGCGCAAAGCGTGCCAGCGAGGCGTAGTTTTGGGGTTGCAGTGCAGCACCATGACCACCTTTAAAGTAGGCGACCGTATTTTTCTTGCCTTCGTGATCAGCAAAACCATTGTGTCCAGCGGTGCCCAGATCACTGAAGCGCAAGAGTTCAAAAAAACCGGGGAAAATGCCGACAATCCAATCCGCAGAGGCAACATCATTGCGAATAGATTGGACACGCCCCTGATGGACTAAGCTATCCCAGTCATAATCACTACGGACAACGCTACCAGCAAAGGCAATGCGATCCATGGTGCAGGCGCTGTATCGTTCTAAAGCGCTGGCAATCAAATAGGTGCCGTTACTATGACCGATATAGCTCAAGGCGGCCTTTGGGTAGCGGGCGATCGCCTCCGTGTATTCGTCCATAAACCAGCGCACATTTGTCTGACGGGCACCTAGCAGCAGAAACCGCAGCATGGGGAAATAGCCATAGCCTGCAACGCTGACATAAGCTGTTTTTTTCTGCGCTTCGATGGCTTGGCGCACTGCGTTTGTCCATAGCCCTGTATCGCGGATGCCATGCATGATGAAGATAATCTGGTCTTTAGACAGGTCAACCATTGCATTGAGAATCACGTTACCCTCTATCGCCTCAAACGGTGTGACGAGTGCATACTGAAATCGTTCTTGGCGGTAGGCTCCAATTTCTGGTTCTTGAAAGCGCACGATCGAGCCGTGACCTGTATCGCGAACTTCGAGATACTTAAAGTTATAGTCGGTTGCGACATCAATATTATCTTCCTCACTGACCAAGTCATCCACGTCGCCAAGAAGCTGAATCGTCTGTGGTAGCTGCACTGCGGAGCCTTGACTCAGCCGAATCCATTGAATGCGTAAATTGGTAACAAACGGGCTGCCTCGTCGCAGACTGCGGATAAATTTGCCTGTGTTTGTGAAAGTAAGAATAATGTAGCCTAGCCTTTGCGCTTGAAATTTGACCCAATTCATATCTTCAGGTCGCGTATCTAGCGAGATCCCACGATTAATACCAGCCATTAAGATCAGGCGATCGACCTTGGTTGCCCACGTACGTGGACTCGTCTTACCCCGCACCGCATTGTCACTGTCGTAGCCCATCGCAATGACATAGACTTTGCGGATTAATAATGCCCCAGCACTATGCCCAACAAAAAGAATGCGATCGTACTGCCTGCCGTCGGGTCGTCTGGCGCGTTTGGATACCGCATCGTCAATATATTGCACCAATTGATCGGCAACTCTGGTGGGATTGGTACTGGCAAATAGCCCCGCCGGATAATCTGGCACTAGCAGATCTGCATGGGATAACGACGCTTTCACTGCCGATCGCACATCACCTAAAGACCTGGACGTATGTGTATACCCATGCAACAAAACCACTAATTCGTTAGAGCTGCCATTCTGTTCACAGACTGTATTCGTCAGCAGCGTTTTCCTTGACATTTGGCATTTGCTCCTGAACAGCAATCGACCCTCACCATGCAGTTGTGGGGATCTTATCCTGGCATAGCCATGCTGCCACGACAAATTATGTAACGCAGCGACATAATTCAACTTATAGTTGTCGCCACAGAGCTTAGGAGGTTGGGATCAAAGGGGATATGGGCACGTCTCAGATCTGGCGTAGTCTTAAACTTTTTGAGCCACCGAACCAATACTAGCCACTGCACTTAACGTAGTGATGAGGTTATACCAAATCCAAAAATAGGCGCTACAGATCAAACAACTAAGCCGCCCTCACCCTCAATCCCTCTCCCTTTCTTGCATGCCCATCGGGCTATAGGGCGAGGGAAGTTGCCTTTCGCTCCCTTCTCCTTGGGGAGAAGGGCTGGCGATGAGGGTAAAAGATCTGTAGCCTTTGCAATTTGATTTGGTATTACGTATGCTTCTCAAATTAATCCAGCCGCTACTGAGAGACAGAGCCTCGATCGCTCAGACAACCTGGTGCTTCACAGGCATTGAGTGACTTCTTAACTTTTTTCAATGCATTACGGCATTAAGTTAAGCCACATTGGCAAAAAAAAGGGGCAAAACTGCCCCCTTTAGCCTCTCATGATAGATTGTGAAAACAGTTCAGTAGAAGTAAACCTACTCACCAGACACCTTACCCAGTGTTGCTTTCTCAGTAGGTTCACTACCCGTCTGAATTGCCTTCTACAATTACAGTATAAACTCGGATGCACGTTACTCAGTAAAGTCACGGCTTATTTCAGTGAAGTTTAGATGAAGACTAAAGGTGCTGAACAGCAACAAAGCCAATTAGTAAGAACGCAGAAACTCAGCTATCTTAGCTACGGCTGTCTCTAAGATGGCAGTTTCGTGAACCAGGGCAAACCGTACGTATCCTTCACCAGCCTTCCCAAAGCCGGCACCAGGCGAGACAGCTACACCCGTTGTTTCAACAAGCTGTGTACAAAAGTGAATCGATCGCGTTGCCCAGGGTTCTGGTAATTTTGCCCAGACGTACATCGTGGCGGGCGATAAGGGCACCTGCCAACCAACCTGATGTAATGCTTCGACAAACGCATCACGACGCTGCCGAAAGATGCTGACACTTGCCTTAACGCTGGCTTGTGATCCTGTTAAAGCAGCGATCGCACCATTCAAAATTCCTCCATATTGGTTAAAGTCAACGGCCGCCTTGACTTGTCGCAGCGCCCGAATGAGAGCCGCGTTGCCGATCGCGTACCCAATGCGAAACCCGCCCATGTTGTAGGACTTGGACATTGTAAAAAATTCAATCGAAACCGTCTTGTTGAAGTCGGCTTGCAGTATCGATGGTGGCTGGCTGCCGTCAAACACAAAATCCGCATACGGAAAGTCGTGAACCAGCACTAAGTTATGCTGCTGACAAAAAGCGACAGCGGACTGAAAGAAAGACAGCGGCGCGATCGCCGTAGTCGGATTGTGGGGATAGCTCAACACCATCAAGCGTGCTTGCGCCAGCACATGAGCGGGAATCGCTTCGAACACGGGCAGAAAATTACGATCGGCGTGCAGTGGCATGGGATAAATTTGCCCACTTGCCAAATAAACGCCGCCGGCATGAGAGGGATAGCCTGGATCTTGCAGTAAAGCAAAATCACCTGGATTTAGAATCGCCAAAGGTAGATGGGCAGTGCCCTCTTGAGAACCAATGAGGGGCAGCACTTCTGTCTCTGAGTCAACAGCAACACCAAACTTTTGGGTATACCAAGTCGCTGCCGCCTGCCGAAATGCCTGGGTGCCGTGGAACAAAAGATAGCCGTGTGTGTTTGCATCTGGCAAAGAATGAGCGATCGCATCAATTACAGACGCATCAGCAGGCAGGTCAGAGGAGCCTAAGGAAAGGTCAATCAAAACCTGCCCTGCGGCTCTGGCTCTAACTTTTGCCTGATCCATATCAGCAAACACATTCGACTGTAATGGTTTAAGGCGATTGGCAAATTGCATAACAGTTTAGCGTTAAGCCATCAGACATGAGCGATCGCCGAGTTTCACCGGACGATTCGGTTATAAAGGAATTGATGGTCTAAGAGACTTCAGTCTAGCGCTTTGGACGATGTGCTAGCGGATGTATTGAGTGCCATCCACAAGAGCGTCCATACGATTACGTATCAAAACGCTTTGCAAGAGCTGCCCCATAGCTACCCCTGATAGCCTATCTCTACAGTTGATGACCTCCATCAAACTTAAGCACCGCTATGACTACCAGCTTATGGTAAATGAGGGCTGAGAAAACCCTCTAGCTTTTGTTTGCTAATCGCGCCTTCAGTTGATTCCAGGACTTCTCCTGTCTTGAATAACCTGAACGCAGGGACACCCTCAATCTTGTATGCCGCTACGGCAGTAGGGTTAGGGTCTACTTCCATTTTGACAATTTTGAGGCGATCGCCATAGGTCGTTGCCATCCCGTTTACAACTGCTGTCATCAACCGACACGGACCACACCAACTTGCCCAGAAATAGACCAGTACGGGCTGGGTCGCTTGCAAAACCTCTGCTTCAAACTCAGGATCCGAAATTGTAATGACGCTACTCATACCCGTTCTACAACCATATCAACAAAATAATGCTTCCGTATTCTGACGTGTTTTGCCGTTTCAAGGCAAACAGAAACGGCTAAAGGTTAAACGGTTTTATCCTCTAGCCGTTTTTCTTACAGTTACTTTCTACAACTGATCGAGCTTTGTCTTTAAATCTTCAAGTTCAGCGTCGACAGCCGGATCGGCTGCTGCGGTTGCTGACGCTTGAGCGGTGGTTGGCGCAGATGTTGCAGTACCAGGAAGTTGCGCCTGTGTTTGAGGTGTCGCGGGACCCAATAATTGCGCCTTCATTGCTGCTAATTCATCATCAACACCATTGCCGGATTCCAGCAACGCAAACTGACTTTCCAAGTCTGCACCTGCAAGTTCCGCTGCGGCTTGCGATCGAGCCTCCATTTGCAGCACCTTGTCTTCCATACGCTCAAAGGCACCCATCGCGCTACCAGTGCCCAGACGACCCACCGTGCTTTGCAGTTGCTCATTGGCTTTAGCAGCACTTGCCCGCGCCTTGAGCATATCCTTCTTAGTCTTGGCTTCCGAAATTTTGCCTTCCAGAGCAATCAAGTTGCGCTTCAGCGTGTCAACCATCGTCACCTGCTGGTCGAGCTGAGTTTTGAGGCTAGCGGCTGTTTCGCTATTGGTTTTCTTACGAACGAGAGCTTCTCGCGCCAAATTCTCATCACCTTTCTGGAGCGCTAACTGCGCCCGCTGTTGCCAGTTATTTGCTTCAGTTTGAGCCTGATTGTACTGCTGCTGGCTACGCTTTTGACTGGCGATCGCGCTTGCAACGGCTTGCCGTAGCTGCACCAGATCCTCCTGCATATCAATGACAGTCTGTTCAAGAATCTTTTCGGGGTCTTCTGCCTTACTGACAACATCGTTCAAATTGGCTCTCACGACCCGGCTCACACGGTCAAATAATCCCATAACATTCTTATCCTTTCTGCGGTGTACAAGATTAGCAGTGCAGGCTGAGACACTCAGCTGCCGATCGCTTCGATGACATTTTAAGCAATGACTATTTGATAACTTCTGCGGTCAATCCTTCCACTACAGAGCAAAAGATAAATAGTCTTGACTCTAGTGTAGAAACTCTCAAGCGCGATCGCCTCGATCAAAAGTGTTTTTTTAAGAGATAAAACTGTATTAAGCATAGACGACTAGCATAGCAATGAAGCGCACTGAACGACTGGGACTACCACAATGGTATAAACATACAGTTGTTGCCACAGAGCTTAGGGCATTGGGATCAAAGGGGGGTATAGGGCAAAGCCTCCTGGCTGGGGGCTTCCCTCCGGTAGCCCTTCCTGACCAGTATGGCTAGACATCACGTCTTTAACGCCAGAGGCGTTTTGGAACAACCCGAAACTAAACCCACCAGCAACGTTACTAATACCAGACTTTGCTGCTGGATTGCAGGTAAATGTAGGTACGATGTTTGACTGGCTGCAAGAGAAGGCGATCGCGAGACTAAAAAGCCAAACAGGAATGGGTCTATCAGTGCATAAAGTCGTCTAGAAAAGCCTCAAGATCACTACTAAAAATGTGGCTCCAGGCACCAGCACTAACTTCTTGTTGCTGTGCCCACGCAGTTTCTAGCGCCGGACGACTGTTTGCGCTCATCGATTGAAACGACATCCATTTACCAAGGGCTGTAGCGCGTTGAAGACCTGCAACCATAGCCGCGATGCCATTTACATTAATTGCATCAGCCCACAGTAAATCGACAATCACACCGTCTGTTACTTGTTCCAGCATAGTTTCTAGCTTATGCTGAAGTTCACTGCTGTCAGCCTGGTTCAGCAATTCGTCATCAGGTTGCAGAACGAGGAAGCTCGGTTTTACTGTTGGTACAAGGTGAAGTAGCTTTGAAGCCTTGGCAGACACAAGCGCTACAGGTGATGCTACCTTTGCATCGATCGGCGTGTTCATAACGTCTCCAGGTTGACAGGTCGGCGCGATAGTAAATAACTGTAAAGCAACAAAAAAGATACACTCACCTACCTACACAGTGAACGAAGTCCTTTACTTAAATGCTGTAGTTAATCACTAACTCCCTGTGTTTCTCATCAACGACGACAGTGCTGTTTATCACTCCTCACCAAAACATCCTGTCATATAAGAGAGTGATTTACGTCACTGACAAATAGAGGCAGGAGGAAGAAACAGTTGTTTAGCTGCAACACGACTGGTTTAGGGTGCTACTTCAAATTTGGTAGTGCCCCGAAGGTAAGGATGGCTGAAATACTTTGCTAGCCTGGATTCGATTAAGACATTGCCGTCTACCAAGTTCCAAGCATCTGCCCAAATCAAAAGCCGCAGTGCTGATACTCTCATTGCGCTCTTGGTTATATTGCTACAAAGTATGAAAACAGTCGCAATACTTCAGGTTTGCAAAGTTAGTTTTAAGTCCTGAAACCCCTAGCTGAGAGAACTTTTAGCTATCATTACCTGTATAGAACCACCCAAATTTCTGAGTGCAAAGCATTTTTCGTCGCATTATCTCTGCGTTTGCTACTATTCCACGTACAAAAGATTGGTTGCAAGCAGTTAAGCTAATCCTCGCTTTTGCCGTTCTTTACCTACCGCTCGGCTTTGAGTTAGGGTTTCTTAAAATTGAGGCTCAATCATCCTGGCAAACTGTTCTTGGTGTCATTGCAGGAACATTTCTCATGCCATCTTTACTAGAAGAATTAGGCTTTCGAGTACTACTATTGCCCCATCCAACGGAATTTTCAACTTCAAAACGGTGGATTTTCAGCTTATTCAGTTGGCTTGGGTTTATGGCATATCACTTACATCCATTGGTAGTGCCATTATGTAAAGGATGGAGAAAAAGAAGCTCTTTGCTCCCGTTGCAGGTTCTCTCGAAGCTTTTGATTGTAGTGATGAATGAAGTTCCAAATCGCGCCAATGTGATTCTCTAACTTCTTCGAGAACGATAAACTCTGGCGGACTAACCGTGAAATGCGTTGTCGCAATGTATTATTCAACCGCTCAATATAGCTGGTCAACCCAGAAGCTTTATCCACTGCAAAATGCCGTTTACTCGGTAGGACACAGGCATAGGCTTCCCAATGGTCCGTGTAAAGGCGAGCATATTGTCGATAACGTCGAGGGAGGGAGTCCCACAACGCTTGCGCCGCTTGTGCCGACCGATCACCCACATGACACCCAATGATTTCCCGGGTCGCCACATCCAGCGCTAACCAGACCCATTGTTTGTTGCCTTTCTCATCCACAAAGGACCACAACTCATCCATTTGTACCGTCAACCGAGCAGTCGTTTTCGGCAGCACCTCGGCTTGTTGGGCCACCTGCTCATAGCACTGATTGACGTACTGCTGCAACCAGCTTTCCGACAGGTGCAAGACTCTGGCAATCCCCGCTAAGGGAATCCGTTCGAGCAGTAGGCGATCAATCAAGGCACAGGTCTCTTGCGCCTTCGGTTGCCACTGGGGGTTTTCCACAAACTGACGACCGCAGTCTCGACATTTATGATTCTGTTTACCACGACGAGTGGTGCCATTTTTCATGATGTCATCCGACCCGCAACTCGGACAAATTAAGTAAGGTTTCATCCTGGCTTTCGGCTCACTTGAAACTGCCTTTTCTCTATTTTCTTCTATCCTTTACGAAAAAGCGCTACCCATCCATTTACTCCACTCTTTTTTAGAGAGCCTGCCTTTTTACTTGGAGCAGGAGCGATCGGCATCATTTGCACCATATCGTATCTAGAAAGCGGTTCTATTTGGGTTCCAGTTACAATTCACTGGTCGATTGTATCGGTATGGCTACTTCTCTTTGGTGGCTTAGAGAAATTTAACAGCTAAAAACTTAGCTGTTAGCAACCAACAAATGTAGCCCCCAGATCCTTAGAGGAAGTCATGATCGAACAAAAAAGTGGGGTTACTCTAAAGCAACCCCACTTAGTTTTATAGATTCGTCACTAGGCTCAGAGTTACTTTGGCGAAAGTGTCCGGCGCTTCGTAATCATGCGGTATGCCTCAAGGACATCACTTTCCTTCCAGGCATTAAAGCTGTCAATGCCAATACCACATTCATAACCAGCGTTAACCTCACGGGCATCTTCTTTCATCCGCTTCAGCGAATCCAGGTTGCCTTCGTAGACAACTTCGTTACCGCGACGAATCCGCACCTTACAGTTACGGACAATCTTGCCAGATTGAACATAGCAACCTGCAACTGCACCGCGTCCGACGGGGAAGACGGCACGCACCTCCGCTTGACCCAGGGCTTCTTCAATGAGTTCAGGTTCAAGCAACCCTTCCATGGCGGCTTGAATGTCGTCTAACAAAGCGTAGATGATATTGTACTCACGGACATCAACGCCAGCACGATCGGCAGCCTGACGTGCCCCCGTTGCCAACGTAGTATTGAACCCAATCATGACAGCATCACTAGCGGCTGCAAGATCAACGTCAGTTTCACTGATTTCACCAGGAGCGGCATACAGGACACGCACTTGCACCTCATTTTGAGGTAACTGTTTGAGCGCACCTAAGAGTGCTTCTACAGAACCCTGAACGTCTGCCTTTAAGACCAGATTCAGTTCCTTGAGTTCGCCTTCCTGAGCGCGTGCTGAAAGGGTATTCAGGCTGACACGGCGTGAGGACATTGCCTGTAAGAGGCGAGATTGACGCTGCTCATCAGTTTTATCTGATGCAACTGAGCGGGCTTCTTTCTCATCCTCAAAGACTTGAAAGTCGTCACCAGCAGCTGGCACATCGCCCAGACCCAGTACTTCAACCGCAAAGGATGGATCTGCCTGCTTAACGCGCTGACCTCGATCGTTTACCATTGCACGCACTTTACCAAGAGCAGAGCCAGCAACGATCGTATCACCCACACGCAGCGTACCGTTTTGAATCAGCAGTGTTGCTACAGGACCCTTCGCCTTATCAAGGTGAGCCTCAATGACCGTGCCTCTCGCAGAACGATCGGGGTTGGCATAGAGATCTTCGACTTCCGCTACCAGTAGAATCATCTCCAGCAGCGTATCCAGGTTCTCACCCGAAATAGCACTAACCGCCACCATCACCGTATCGCCGCCCCATTCTTCTGGCACTAAACCGTACTCGGTCAGCTCTTGCTTCACGCGATCGGGCTGTGCTTCTTCTTTGTCAACCTTGTTAATGGCAACAATAATGGGCACTTGGGCAGCTTTGGCATGGCTGATAGCTTCGATTGTCTGGGGGCGCACGCCGTCATCAGCCGCTACAACCAAGATGGCAATATCTGTCACTCTTGCACCCCGCGCCCGCATCGCTGTAAAGGCTTCGTGTCCAGGGGTATCAAGGAAGACAACTTGCTGCATCTGCCCTTCATGCTCGACATCAACGTGGTAAGCACCAATATGCTGGGTGATACCCCCTGCTTCGCCTTGAGCCACCTTAGTCTTGCGGATGGAGTCAAGCAGAGTCGTTTTACCATGGTCAACGTGACCCATGATCGTGACGACAGGCGGACGACGCTGGAGTTTTTCCAGGTCATCAGCGTCAATCATTTCAGTGATTTTCTTAGCCTCAGCTTCTCGCTGACCCGTTTCAACCTCAACGCCCATTTCTTGAGCCACCATAGTGGCAGTGGCGATGTCTAACGTCTGCGTAACCGTTGCCGCAATCCCTTTCATAAATAGCGTACGGATAATGTCCGTATCAGGGATTTCCATGATGGAAGACAGCTCTTGTACAGTCAGACCACCATGAAGCACAATCTTCGATGGCTTCTCAACCTTCACTTCCTGTTCGCGGCGATCGCGGCGATCGCGCGGACTTGAAGCTTTCTTGGCTCTTGGTGCTGCTGTTGGCGCTTTAACCTGAGCGACACGAGCAGACTTCGGTTTTGCAGGACGAACCAGAGAGAGGCTTACAGGCGCAGCCGCATCACCATCCTTGTTCAGAAGGCTGTCGATGTCTTCATCTTCGTCCTCTACTGAAACCTGGGTACGGCGCTTCGTCTTACCAGCCACCTTAGCGGCTTTTTCAGCTTCACGACCTTCCTCTTCCTCCTCTTGCCAGCTCTTGGCTTTTTTAGCACGCGGTAAGGTGGGTCTCGCTTGCAGTAAAGCATCCGGAGATGCAACAGCACCCGGAGCAGACGGAGCACTCGCTGAGGGTGCATTGGGTCGGTTAACCCGCAGCACAACGCCCTCTGTTGGGCGAGAACCTTCAACAGCAGAGCCTTCACCCGGACGCACAGGACGAGGCGGACGACGTAACTCTACGATCGTCTGGGGCTTAGGAGCGGGACGAGGCTCGGTGGGTCTTACAGGTCCAGGTGCACGATTAGCGGGAGCGGGTTTGGCTGGTGCCCTTGAGGATGAATCATGTTCAGCGCTGGTAGCACGTCCTACAAGCTCCACAGGTTCATCAAACGTTTGCGGCACCGACTCCGATCGCCCACGTTTGAGAAGGGGGCGGTTCGTCAAGTTAACTCGTTGGGCATTGATCGAAGCACTTGGCGGCGCAGGGCGCGCGGGTGGTCCCGACAATTCGAGCTGGCTAATGTTAGTGGGACGACTAACTGCAACGGGAGCCTCGACTGGAGCCTCTGGAGCCGCTACAGGTGCTTCTTGAATGTTTTCTAACTCATTCAGATCATTACTAGAGTCATCTAAAGCCTCTGAGCGATCCTCAGGCAATACCTCTGGTGAGGGCAAGGCATGTTCAGGGCTAGCCACTAGATCGGTGGGAGCAGTCGCTGTAGCTGGGTGTGCAGGACGGCTGGGCACCGATGGTCTCGTTGGCGTTAGATTGGCAGGCGCAGGAGGTGGAGCGATCGCAGTTGGTAGCGGGGCGCTTAAGTTGGGATAATGAGGTGGCTCCGGACTTGGCGCTTGACGAATAATTGGTTTGCGAATTTCAAGAATCTGCTGTTTCTTCTGCACTGGAGCGGCTGCTTTCGCCTTTGCCTCTGCTGCCTGACCACTACCCCCATTACGAGATGGTGCAGACTTAGCAGGAGGAGAGGGGCGATTGGCAGTATATTTCTCGGCAGCCGTACGAATTAATTCAGCTTCAGAATCAGTAATTGTGCTGCTGTGGCTTTTTACTGAAATGCTTAACTGTTCGCAGACGGCTAATAAATCCTTATTGTCCAAATTCAATTCCCTTGATAACTCGTAAATTCTGACCTTGCCATTATTCATCCACTCTGCCCTCGCTACCTATCCTGTTTTCACATAATTGCCTGCTGCTTTGACTAAAACGACATTGGATTCAAATTGAATTCGTTTCCACATTGGGAACAAAAGACCTACTGATTCCGGTCGGGGTTTCTCTAGCTTTTCATTACAACAGTCCCATAACTACATGGGCAGAGCCCACAGTTTACACAGACATCCCTCTTCTAGTCTTGCATTAAGATGGCGATACTGACCCAGATTAACATCCCGATTTGCATCTAAACCCATAAACAAGCTTAAGCGTTCACCATTCTCACACTAACTTACCTTTAACAAATCTGCCGCAGAGTATAGCTCTAGCACAAGCACTTTGACAAAATATAGATTTTTGCTTGGCAAGGGTCGGGCTGGCATCAGACTGAAGCCGAAGCATGCCTTGAAATATCGTCAGACAGAAAGCAGGAGTTAGATTTTGTGTAAAGTACAGTCCCTTCAGCAGTAGTAAGTTTTAACTTGGGGTGTAGAGCTGAGGACTTACATAAGAATAAGCTACCAGCGCAGAAGTTTTCTCCTCATGGAGAGGCTTTGTGAATAAGCATGCTCAATCTGCTACAGCTGAAGGCGCAAGCAAAACCGAGCTAAGTGGTGCGCTGTTAACTCCAAAAGCCTTGAGTTGATCTCTCAAGTGAAGGCTTTTGTAACGTAACAGGTCAGATACAGGTGCTGTGCCACCCTCGCTGCAAAGATGTGCAGCCCTCAGCTCAGTAAGGCTTACCCAGATTGTTAATTGATTCTACTGAATCAAAATGTGAGTTGCCGTCTTAATGACTCAAGCTGCCGCTATGAGTTTAGCTAATACCCGACCTTTTACATCTGATATTCAAGCAAAACTGTCTCTTTTCTATACAGCGTTCATTGCACACCCCATGAGGATCACCCTACTTAGTTTCACGCTGCAATCACTGCGCCTTCGCTAAGGTGATAGTCTTCCCCTTGATTTGCCTCATGCTAGTTTGTTCTATTGGTCTCAGCTAGCCGCTGCCAAAGGGCTTGATACAATTCATCCACGACTGTTGCTTTGAGCGCACGACCCAGACGATTTTTTTTCTGCGCCAGTTGAAGACAGGCTGCTTGTGGGCAGAGATACGCCGATCGCCCCATCCCTTGATCTAGCTGTACCAATGGAGGAGACTCAACTGGTAAGGAAGACACTCGAACAAGGCGCCAAAAGGCTTGTTTTGCAGCAATTTTACGACAACTGACACAGCGGCGGTAGTTTGGTTCCATTGGAAACAGCTTAGGGACGCTGGAGGGCATCATTAGACTCGACACCAGAGCCGTCGGCCGCCGCACCAAATTCCTGTTCGTCGTCGGCATCTTCAACTGCTACTTCAGGCGCAACATACTGGTTATCGATCGCATCCTGCTCTGCGTCTTCGTATTCCTCATAATCTTCATCAAGCGGATAGAGTTGACGACGGGCTTCTAGGGCGGCGGCAACCTTCTCATTCTCTGCGTCGTAGTCATATTTCGCAGAATCCTTGATGTCAATTTTCCAACCTGTGAGACGGGCAGCTAACCGCACGTTTTGACCTTCTTTGCCGATCGCCAGACTGAGCTGATCATCTGGCACCAGCACGTGAGTTTGCCATCCTTCCGGGTCAACTAGCCGCACCTCATCCACTCGTGCCGGACTCAGCGCATTGGAGATATAGGTAGCGGGATCAGGCGACCAGCGAATGACATCAATTTTTTCGCCTCGTAGCTCATTCACTACAACCTGAATCCGCGACCCTCTTGCGCCAATACAAGCGCCTACCGGATCAACATCCCGCTCTAATGTATCCACTGCGATCTTGGTACGCGGACCCACAAAACGAGACGAAGGGTTTGCTTCTCGAGCAACAGCAACAATGCGAACGATTTCATCTTCGATTTCAGGGACTTCGTTAGCAAAGAGATAAACTACTAACCCTGCATCGGCTCGGGATACCAACAGTTGCGGACCCCGATGGGCACCTTCTGATACTTTCTTCAGGTAAACCTTGAAGGTTGCGTTTGCTCGGTAGTTATCATTAGGGAGTTGATCTCGCTTCAGTAGTTCTGCTTCAACTTCTGGCTGCCCAAAACCGCTGTTAACCGCCATAATCACGGACTGCCGCTCAAAGCGTAGCACCCGTGCTTGCAAGACAGTGCCTTCGAGATCCTGAAATTCCTCTTGTACCAACTTGCGCTGCTGATCACGCAATTTTTGGGCAAGTACTTGCTTGGTTTGAATGGCTGCCATGCGCCCAAAGTCATCTTTGTCAGGAGTAACGTCTAGCACAACGGTATCGCCGGTTTGTGCCTCAGCCGCTACTTCCTGCACTTCTTCCAGCGCAATCTGATGATCAGGGTTGTCTACTTCTTCGACGATCGTCTTTGCAGCCAACACCCGAAAGCCTTCTTCTTCAACATCCAGTTCGATCTCGAAGTTGGCGAAGTACTCTTCATCAAAATTGGGATTATCGATCCGTTGAGTGCGGCGATAGCGTTCGTAGCCCTTGAGCAATGCCTCTCGCAATGCAGCCTGCACTGCCAGCTTTGGCAGGTTTCGCTCCCGGCTAATGCCATCAATCATGTCTCTGAGTCCAGTTAGATTGACCATTGACATTGGGAAATTCTCCGTAAGTGTTGAAGGGATGGGGGAAATTTGAAGTGAAGGGTGAGGGGCAAGGGTAAGGGATAAGTGAATTAGTTCTGCCTTCTGCCTTCTGCTTTTGCCCTCTGCCTTGTGGACTAGCGTCGTTCGTCTAGTTGCACTGTTCTGACCAGTGAGCGTGGAATGGCGATCGTGCGTCCTTTTTGATTAAGGTGGATGATAGCCTCATCGCGACGAATGAGTTGACCTGTCCATGTTGTTTGCCCAGAGTGCGGTTCACTGGTTGTCACAATGATGGCAAAACCTTTGAAGGAAATAAATTCGCGATCGGTTGTCAGCAAACGCGCGATGCCAGGGCTAGAAACCTCTAGTACGTAAGCATCGGGCAGAATTTCTGTTGTATCGAGCGCTGCTTCGAGGGCGCGGCTCATTTGTTCACAATCCTCCAAGTTTGTATCGCGCTCAAGGTTACAAATGTCAACTCGCAGCACTGGCGGCTGCTGGTTAGTGTGAAACACTGCCCCAACGACCTGCAAACCGAGCGCCTCTGCCAGCGGTTGTGCCAGATCAATAACCTGTGTAGTGAGCGGATGAGCCATGAGTACCAATAAAAAAAGTGGGCTTAACCCACTTCCCACGAAGTTAAAACTCCACGAAGCCATGAGGCACTGCGATGAGTCCTCGTAGCGCTCTTGCCTAGTTTAGCGTATCCATCCTGGAGTGGACGCAAATTATTCTACGAAGCAGCCTGATGCGGTTATGAAGTGCGGCGATCGCAAGGCTAAATAGCGATGATTAAAGCGTTAAGGTCAATTTGTGACCCAAACCTCAGTCGATTCTGAAATTAAATGGCAGGCGTACATAAATGCCCAGCGGGTCATTCATCACCTGGAGCACGTTTAAATCAGACTGAAGCTTTGCAACCTGCACGCTGAGAGGATCGTGAGGCACACGACCCTGAGCCAACTCAGCCGCAGCATTGGTCTCTACTTGCTCAAAGAAGCGCTCTGCAAACCCCCGTGTTTTGGGATATTCCTCAATCTGCCAGTTGTCGCCCAGTTTGGCGCGTTTGGCAGCATCTCGCACGGCTGCGTCCATACCGCCCAGTTCATCTACCAACCCAAGCTGTTTGGCTTTTAGCCCAGACCAGACCCGTCCTTGGGCAATGGCGGCAACTTTAGCCTTGGACAACTTGCGAGAGTCAGCAACTTTCGTTAGGAATTGATTGTAGATTTGGTCAACCGATCGCTGAAGCATTGCTAGCTCTTGTGTGGTTTTGGGTCGTGAGGTGGTTTGGCTATCGGCATAACGTCCTGTTTTGACCGCATCCCAGGTGATGCCGTTAGCGTTGGCGATCGCCTGGAAGTTCGGCTGAATACCAAACACGCCAATGGAACCAGTGATGGTGTTAGGCTCGGCAAAGATGCGATCGCTGTAAGTGGCAATCCAGTAACCGCCCGAAGCGGCGATCGAACCCATTGAAACAACCAATGGTTTTGCTTTGCGCGTCAGAATCACTTCTCGCTGAATGACCTCCGAAGCCGTAACGCTGCCACCGGGACTATTGACCCGCAGCACAACTGCTTTTACGTCATCATCCTGGCGGAGTTGGCGGAGTTGTCTTGCAAGACGATCGCCACCGACAGTGCCAATGCCACCTTGACCATTGACGATATCACCCTCCGCATAAACGACCGCAATCTGCGGCTTATCGCCTTTGTCAAGCTTAGTTTCGGCAATTTTGGCGTAGGTTTTCAGGTTCACCTGACGAAACGACTTAGTTTTCTCATCGCTGCCTGCCAATTGTTTCAACTCGGCAACAACTTCATCTAAATAGGCCAGTTTGTCTACAAGACGACTTTGCAAGGCTTCATTGGCAAGCAAAATGCCCCGACTGTCTGCGATCGCTTGTAGCTGCTGCACGCTGAGTTTGCGGCTTTTGCCTGCGGTTGCTAAAAACTCATTCCACAAATCGTTGAGCAGTTGCTGCGTTTGTTCACGATTTTCGGGGCTACGCTTCGTCAGTAAAAAGGGCTCTACAGCGGCTTTATACTTGCCAACCCGTGTGACCTGAACGCCAATGCCAAACTTTTTGAGCGCACTAGCATAAAACATTGTTTCAGAACTTAAGCCATTGAAGTCGAAGAAACCAATGGGGTTAAGCACGATCGTGTTCGCAACTGAACCCAGATAGTACTCGCGTTCCCGCCAAGAAACGTCATAAGCAATAATTTTTTTGCCAGAGTCACGAAAGCGTTGTAAGGCCTCTCGCACTTCTTTAAGGGTGGCAAACCCAGCACCACCAGCGCTTTCTTCGTTTCCATACAGATAGATGCCAGCAATTTTAGGATCACGGGTAGCTTCATTGATGGCATCTAGAACAGCACGCAGGCTAATCGTCTCATTGTCAGCAGTACCTGAGAGTGCGTTTCCTAACACCTGACTGGTGCTAGAACTGCGGGTTGCATCGGTAATATTGATGCCCAGATCAAACACTAGCACCGACTTGTCTTTCACCTGGGGTCCGGTATCACGGGCGGCGATCGCAATGAAAATGACGATCAGTCCACCAACGCTCAAACCCAGAAAAATCAGTATGCCCAGTAGAGTTGCCAGAGTGTTTTTAAGAAAGTCGCGCATTCAGACGGTTTCCAGAGGTGCAGTTGCGGTTTTTATCCTACCTGCCTCTATCCTAATCGTCTCTATGCCAAATCGCCGCTATCACCGCTTACTGGGTTTGTAGTTTGGCATCCAGGATTTTGGCAAGGCGATCGAGCGTTTCCTCTAAATGTGCCCGTGTTTCGGTGTCTGCATCTTTGCCCTGCCGTTTCAGCACGCGATCGATCCCAGTCGCAAGCTGCTTCAGTTCGTACCATGCCAGAGTACGGGCATCGTCAGGCACATCAGTAGTACGTAGTACCATACTGGATAACGCTTTCACGTACTCACGCTGTAGACCCCGACGCAGACTAGAGAGCTTGAGCGTCTCTTCAGGTTGAAGTACTTCTTGCCAGATTGCAGTTTGCAGGGTGTCAAATAGTTCTGGTAAAGCAAAGGGTTCTCCAACCTGGGTCTTGAGATCAGCATCACGCAGCCGTGACAGGCGATCGACATCCAAGAGATCGTACAGCACGACTGCTTGCAGGAAGAGGATGCGATCGTGGATCGGGTAATCCAGCGAGAAAAACTGTGGGCTTTCACCCCAATGCCGCCAACGGGACGGCGCAAGCTTGTTTAAAAAAGCAGGAGAGAACCGAAATTTATTGGCATCGAAAACATGCTCTCGTAAGAGTGCCAGTGCCTGACGCTGCTGCTGGGCAGGAACAGGCTCAAACGGTAGCCGTCCTGCCACATCGCCACCCTTAAAGCGATTAAACGATTGCCCACCAATATAAGTTGTTAAAACCCTGGAGTACTGGAAGTAGTAGTAGAAAATTTCGTCGAACTTCTGCCGGATGTCGCTAAAGCTTTCACCCCGTGTCGGAGAGCTTCGATCAAGCGTTTGCCACATTTTGAGGGCATTCTGCATCTGCCACGGCGCGTAGGTCAGCAGGTCGCCACTCAGATCAAACGAGGTTGCTAAAGGATCGAGTCCAGCGTAAATATCTTCGTCTGTGGCATAGGCAAGCGAGGGTTCGGGGGCACGTCCAGCAATTTTGTCCAGGAAGCGTGTCTCTGCTTGCGGTACTAGTGCTTTAGTAGGGGTATACCCGTAGGCGATCGCCCAATCATCGTAAGGACCCACCACCTGTGTAAAATAATCGCCCTGAGTTGTGCCCTGCGGTGCCAGATTGACAGCGCTGTAGTCCATTACTGATGACACCAAGCCTTGCTGATGGGTAATTGCAGTGTTGTTTAGCTCGGCTGGTGTTAGCATCGCGCTGCCACGGAAGTTGTGGCGTAGTCCTAGCGTGTGCCCAACTTCATGGGCAATCAGCGATCGTAAGAAAGACTGCACAAACGCCTTCATTAAGCTGCTGCTGGGTGCCGCGTTGTGCAACATGGAGAGAGACATAGCACCGATCGCCAGTTGTCGCGAGGCTCCCGCACCATAACAGAGGTCATAGTTACCCAACCGTTGCAGCAGTCGTTGGGACTTTAATAGAGGTGCTGACAGCGACTGCTTTAAGAAAGGGGTAGACAAACCATAACCACACAGGCTGGCATTCCCTGTCAACGGCATGGTTGATGCTAACGATCGCTGCTGCGACTGCGACAAAGTTTGGTATTGCTGCTTGAGATACCGTGCGAAGCTAGCGTCAATTAAAATATCGGCATCTAAAATTTCGCCCGTGAGTGGATTGACCCGTACTGGACCCATACCAACAAAATCTGAATCAAACGAACTGAGCCAGCGAATCGTGTTGTACCGCACGTCCGCAGGGTTCCACGTCGCGTTATCGGGCATCTGACGCACTTGGATCGCATCCTTAAAGCCTGCCTGCTCAAAGGCTTTATTCCACATTAATGCGCCGTCCCGCACCGCCTCTCGATATTCCAGCGGCACTGTATTTTCAATCCAGAAGACGATCGGTTTCTCAGGCGGCGAAAGCAGCGCCTCTGGATCTTTTTTCTGCAAGTGCCAGCGCTGGATATAGCGCACAAAAGGCTCTCTCGGCGAATCATCTGAAAAGTCTTGATAGGCAGAGATAAAATAACCAACGCGATCGTCTGCTAGCCGTGGACGATACTGATTGTTTACTGGCAGACGCGACAGACTATAGCGAACTCGCAGGTTAAACGTATTGCTATCTGGCAACACTGACAAAAATGGTGGCGGTACCGCCCCTGCCGCACCCGAAATGCCATAAATTGACTCCAATTCCACATTCAGCGGAAACACCTGCGCTGGACCAAAGGATGATTTGCCTGCATCCACACTGTAAGTTGAACCAAGCATCTCCTCTAAAAAGCGGCTTAATTGAGGGAGATCGCTCAGAAACAGCGGCTTCAGATCAATAAGAAGACTCTTACGCTGAGGATGGATGCTCCGAATCGGGAGTGCTTGCAACACCGAATCGCTAAATGAACGCTTCACCGATCGCTGGAGTGGATCGCCGGGTCGAGTCCGAAAAAACACGTTAGGCACAACAAACTGAAGCTTGTTACCAACGCGACGGAAGTTGAATAAGAAATCATTTAGTGGCAGCCCACTATAAATCCCGCCTTGCCCAATCCCCGATTCCATCGTGATGGTGCAAAGGTAGTTAACATTCAGTTGCTCTGGCTTGATTTCTGCATAAAGATTACCAGCCGCCCGATCGCGATACAGCGTGAACAACCCTTTAAGCTGCTCGGTGCCCTTTATCGCTTGATCAAACGGCATCAGTTTAGACGAGACTTGCTCCGTTTCCTCGGGGTCTGCTTGAGCCAGGACAGTGGCCTTTGGTTTGACTAACGGCTGAACATCCGTTTGAGCAACCCTAGAAACGAGCGATCGGGTCTGCTGAGCGATCGCACCGAGCGATTGCGATTCACTTCGTACAGCGGCTGGCAACAGCACCAATAACAACCCCAGCACAAACGCCGCCACCAGCAAAATTCGTTTCATGCGTCAGCGCTGTGCCCAATAAAGGAAAAACCATCCAAGCATCATACTGCTAAGTTCCGGCTGATACGTAGCCACAGAACCACATAGCCCCGTCAAAAATCATACTGCTACACAACAGCAACTGACTGTGGTGTAAACGTCATTTAACGCTCTGGATATAAAAATATCTCATGTACCACTCAGTTATCGCCCCTCTTGCAAGGAGGACTACACGGGTGTAATTAATGATCATCCTGAGTAGTCAGCACTGTTGAACACCGTTGACTACGGCAACCCTTGCCATCAGGCAACCAGAAAGCATCAGTATTTTCCACACTGCAAATTGCTTGTACCAACTCTATTCACGGTTAATCCACCGACTCAATCATTGATAGCTCATTAAATTTGACCGATTCAAAACATTTACCCCGTGTTTCTACGGGAGAAGCAGTCGAATTTTACGATCGTTCAACAAATAGGATTTCACCAGAGAAAAGCCTGCACCGTACAGATCGCGAGAGAAGCCTGTCGCAAGTGCTTGAGCCAATAAATTGAGTTTAGAGTTATTATATTTGACCCTACTGTGAATTTCTTAAAAAATCACCCTTAGGGGTGTTACCCCTTTTACAAAAAGCAAAAAAGTCGTTACGTTTAAGCTAAGAAAATGCTCTTAAGGTCTTAAGGCTACTCAGATTCAGTTGCTAGAACTGCTTACACGCTGGCGCTTCTTGCCCTCATTGCTGTTGATGAGACAAAAGATAAGCCATTTGGCTGAAGCCATTTTAGCCAAATAGAAAGCTAGTTTTCTTTCTCCACTAAAATTGTTTGTTGCTCTCGTTTTAATCGAGCGATCGACATCCTTTGCATCTACTTCTAACCTGTGTCGTGTGTGTTCCTGATGATGCCTTTAGCTTCTTTAGAAGCACGTATTGGAATGTTGCTAAAGATAAAAAATGCATCATTTATCCTCATTTGAAGAACTGTGGGGGAGGCTTACACTATGTCACGCGATGCTTTAGTTGTTGGGATTAGTACCTATCAGTGTTTGCCAAGCTTAAATGCGCCCTCGCACGATGCTGAGGCAATCGCGCAGCGCTTGCAAACAGATGGTGATTTCCGGGTCGTGCGGATGCCAGAAATTGTCCAAGCAGGGCAATCGAGAGTTGGCTTTAAAACCCAAGTAACAGTGACGGAACTAGAAGCCGCACTCATTAAGCTGTTTAAGCCAAAAGGCGCTAACGTCCCTCAAACTGCGCTCTTTTACTTTTCAGGTCACGGGCTGCAAAAAGATGCGGGCGTGCAAGAAGGCTTTCTGGCAACGAGTGACGTAAACCCTAGTGCTGGCTTTTACGGTCTATCGCTCTTTTGGTTACGGCGGCTGTTGCAGGAAAGCCCAGTGCGGCAGCGTATTGTGCTACTAGACTGCTGTCACAGCGGCGAGTTGCTCAACTTTCTAGAAGCTGACCCTGGTGCCCGTTCTGGCACCGATCGCCTCTTTATGGCAGCATCACGGGAGTATGAAGCCGCTTACGAATCCATGATTGGTAAGTACAGTGTTTTTACACAGGCGCTGCTAGATGGACTTGACCCCACTCGCCTTGTAAATGGCACTGTTACTAATTACGCGCTAACCGATTGGGTCAGTAGTGCGCTCAAACGGGAAATGCAGCAGCCGCTGTTTGAAAACTCTGGCAGTGAAATCCTCCTGACGCGCGGTCAAGGCGCAACAACGATCGTCAAAACCGAGCTCATCCAGGATGTTTGCCCCTATCGCGGCTTAGAATTTTTTGATGAAGCACACGCCGCCTACTTTTTTGGGCGCGAAGAGCTAACCGATCAGCTGATCGAAAAGCTTAGAATCGGCAATTTTGCTGCCGTAGTTGGTGCGTCTGGTAGCGGTAAGTCCTCGCTGGTGCGAGCAGGGCTGATCCACACGTTGCGACAGGGCAAAAAGTTTTCGGGGAGCGATCGCTGGCGCATTCAACTCATTAGCCCGACAGAACAACCGCTTAAAAGTCTGGCAACTGCCTTTGTAAACCCTAAAGACTCTGCGGTTGATCGTGCTGAACAACTGCGACGGGCAGAAGCCTTGCTCCGGGATGGCGGCACCGGGTTATCCCATTTGATTCGCGCCAGCCTGATGTCTGCAAAGCATGGCAGAAATTCCCGACTCCTGCTGATTATTGACCAGTTTGAGGAAGTGTTTACGTTATGCCACGGGCTGCAAGCAGATCGCGATCGCCAAAGCTTTTTTCGGAGTCTCCTTACCGCTCTACGCGAATTAGGTAATTGCTTCAGCGTCGTCGTGGTGCTGCGGGCAGATTTCTTTGGCAAATACTCGCTCTACAACGGTTTAGCAGAGCAAATCGAGCAGCACCTGGTTACAGTAACACCCCTTACTTACCAGCAAATCAAAGCCTCGATCGTCAAACCGGCTGAGAAAGCAGGCATCGTCTGTGAACCGAACCTGATTTACAACATTTTGCTTGATGTTGTGGGCGCACCCGGAGAACTGCCCCTCTTGCAGTACACACTGCTAGAACTTTGGCAACGGCGGCAACAGGATCCAGAGGGTGGAGCCGCGCATTTAACGCTGAATGCCTATAACGAATTAGGTGGTGTTCGAGGCACCTTGCAAAAGCGAGCCAATGATCTTTTCTATAGCCTTACGCCAGAGGAGCAGCGTGTTGTCAAACGAATTTTCATCGCACTCACGCAAATTGGGGATGGCACCGAGGATACCCGCCGGCGCATTTCCAAGTCTGAACTCATTAGCCCCTGGTTTCCGGCTGAGTTGGTCGAGCGCGTGCTGGAAAAACTGGTTTCTGCCAAACTGGTTGTTACCAATCGTGTGCTGACTGGCGGCACCTGCCAACGCAGGATTGTACAAGAATTTACTAATGTGTCTACCGCGTTGCGCTTTGCCCAAATGCGTAGAGGTAAATGCTTACAGCCGCCCTCTGACGATCGCCCCCCCTCTGTTCTTCTCAGTGATAATGCTAATTTCGACATTGCTAGCCTCACACAGCGATCAGTAGACGAACTCTCGGACACAGCCCTTTCTCCAGTGAACGCTAGCGACCATCAGGAAACGGTTGATGTCGCCCATGAAGCACTGATTCGGAATTGGACACTGCTACGCACCTGGCTGGACGAAAATCGGGAGTTGCTTCAGCGCCAGCGACGCATGGAATATGCTGCCAAAGAATGGTATGCCGAACAGGAAACCCGATCACCCGAATATTTGCTGCACGGCGATCGCCTCACTGATGCCGAAGATTATGTCATTGCCTATCCCGACGAGCTGTCAGCACTGGCACAACGTTATATTGCCATCAGCCGTGAAGAAAACCGGCGTACGCAAAAAGAAAGACAGCTACTGCAACTGGCTGTGCCCTGTACGCTACTAGTGGCATTAATGGTCACATTTAGCCAGTATCGAGCAGTCGTCAAAAGCCAAGCTGAAAAAGATTACCAGCTACAGATTGCCACAGCGCGACAGCAAGCAGCCGTCGCGCAAGCCATTTTGCAAGAGCCAGATGGCGACCCTACCACCGCATTACTGATCAGTCGCCTTGCTGCTGAGAAAGGAGGATATACCTACGAAGCGCAGGCAAGTCTACGTAATGCGCTGCAAAAACTGCGGTTGCAAATCAGCCTCCAGGGGCATCAAGGCGCTGTTCACCAGGCGATTTTTAGTCCTAATCAACGCCAGCTTGCTACGGCTGGAGCTGATGGCACCATTCGGCTGTGGTCGCTAGAGACTCAAGCGATGGAAAAAGTCTTTTCCTGGCGTGATGCAAATCACCCGACCCCTGCTACAGTTGCCCCCACCTCAAAGGCCCACAATACGGCAGCGATCGTAGCGATTGCGTTTAGCCCAGACGGGAAGCAGCTAGCTGCGATCGCCCAAAATTCCACGGACATCCAGCTTTGGTCAGTGACATCGGGCAAACGATTGCTGACGCTCTACGGCTTGACAAAACCCGTGCAGCAATTGACATTTAGCCCTAAGGGTGACTGGCTGGCAGCAAGGGCGGGTAACGAGGTACGAGTTTGGGATGCCAAAAGTGGGCAACAAAACGCCACGCTCCGCCATATGTCTTCGGTTAACAGTTTGGCCGTTAGCCCTGACAACCGAACACTCTTAACCACCAGTGGCAGCAGTGCCCAACTTTGGCGCATGAAATCCTGGCGGGTCAGATCTTGGCATAGTCAGAAACTGCTGCGCCATGGCGATCGGGTGATGAGCGCCATGTTTAACTCCAATGGTCAGTTAATTGCCACTGCCAGCGCTGACGGTAGTGCCCGTCTCTGGAAGGTTAGTAATGGGCAGTTGCGTCGAGTCTTGACAGCAGGTACGCTGCCTGTGCAGGGCAGTAGTCTACGTTCAGCTAGGCAAGCTGTGCAACCGCTGAAACAGGCTATGTTTAGCCCAGACGGGCAATTGCTTGCCACTATTGACGCTAGCCGCATCCGACTTTGGAATGTTCATTCTGGTCAACTATGGCACCAGCTAGAACGCCCCAGTGAGGCGAATAACGCTAATCTGGCTGGGCAATCGGTCCTACTGTCAAAAGCAGTCAACCCAGAAGTCACTAATCCACTCAACAGTATTGCCTTTAGCCCCAATAGCCGTCAGCTAGTGGTCACTGATCACCTTCTGGGCGAGGAAGACACGTTTGCGGTTGCGCGGTTGTGGGATCTTTCCACAGGACGCTTAATTGGTAGTTTGAAAGGGCATTCAGGCAAAATCGAGACGGTGCAATTTAGCAGCAATGGCTCTCTGATTGCTACTGCCAGTACAGATGGCTCTGCACATCTATGGGCAACTGAAACGGGCAGTGAGTTTCCCACGCTCAAACCAACTTATGGGCAACGGCAATGGGCAGCATTCCGTCGCTTGCCTCAGACTGCCCCCACGCCCCCACTTGATACAGCCACGATCGCCCGCTCTAGCTTTAAAGCGCAGATACCAAAGATTACGTCAGTCGAAGGCTTTGGTGGCATGGTGACGGTAGCGATCGACGGCACTGTTAAAACCTGGCACCCTACAAAACCAGCACCCCTCTTAGACCAGACGCGTACAGCCTTTGAGCCTGCTGCGCCCTTGTGGAGCCCTGCCCGTTTGACAGGCATGAGGTTCGATTTGCGACCTTTCTTTGGAACCTCAATGTCGGCGCTTAAAGTTCCTCAGCCAGCGATCGCAGTATCAGACGACAAACTAGCTTCAGGTCAACCACCGGCTACCGCACAAAACCTGGCAATGGGGGAAACGTCCACTGCATTCAAACCGCTACTACAGAAGGTTAACGCTCAAGACAAAGCAAATGGTCTAGCCTCCAACGTCATTGCAACACCTCACTTTGCCGATCAGCGTATCCCTGAACCGCTGATCAGCAAACTTCCAGTGGATACAAGGCTCACAGCCGTCGCTTTTAGCGCGGATACACAATGGATAGCGATCGCCTATGCTAACGGTGCTATAGAAGTTTGGCAGCGACAACCGAACCAATCACTTCGGCGGGTGCGTCGTCTGGAGGCAAACTCCACTACTACCAACACCGCTGATTCAAATAGAAAAACCGAACCGAGCCGCCTCAAAATAACGTATCAGCTTGCTTTCAGTCCTGATGGTCAAACGCTTTTGGGTGTGAGCGACGATCGCGTTATTGCTCTGTGGGATGTATCATCTGGCAACCTGAAGCAACAGTTGCAGGGGCACGAAGCCGCCATTGAGCAAGTACAATTTAGTGCTGATGGTCAGCGTGTGGTCAGTGCCAGCCGCGATCGCACGGCACGCCTTTGGCAGATAGCCTCTGGTCAACTCCTGAACACCCTCTCCCACCGGGATGTCATCAGTAGCGCTCGCTTTAGCCCCAATGGACAGTTGGTTGCTATTGCCAGTTGGGACGGCACTGCCAGAATTTTGGATGCCACAACCGGCAAATCGCGAGTCATTATGGCAGGGCATCGAGGCGCTGTGCTCGATGCAGAATTTAGTCCCGATGCAGCCACACTGGTAACTGCCAGTGCGGATGGCACTGTACGCTTATGGGATGCCAGAACAGGTACAGAGCAAGCGCTACTACGCTCTGCTGAAGGCAACACAGCAGAACCAATGCAACAAGCCTTCTTTAGCCCAGATGGTCGCTATGTTGCTAGCTTGAGTAAAAGTGGACAACTACGCCTCTGGGCAGCAACCTGGGAGGAACTGCTCCAACTTGCCCGCGATCGTACCCTGCGACAGCTGCAACCAGAGGAATGTCTGCGGTACTTACGTCTTTCGCCCCACGCCTGCCCATCACTGGAAGCAAGTAGCAAGGGGTAGGTGCTGTGAGACGATCAAGTGAAACAGCAAATTGACTCGACACAAGAACGGTGCGCTTGATCAATTAAAACGCACCGTTCTTGCTGTTTAGCCGCTTGTGTAGGCTAGCTAGCTACGCGTTTCCGCTTCTTGCTTCTGAACGTCTGCCTTAGACGGCTGATGCTGATCGGCTAGAACCGTATCCGGCGTTGGAGTCTGAATCGATTCGTCGGGCTTCATCCATTCTGTATGGAAAACGCCTTCCTTGTCGGTACGTAGGTAGGTGTGTGCGCCGAAGTAGTCGCGCTGTGCCTGAGTCAGGTTTTGCGGCAGGCGATCGCGGCGGTAGGTATCAAAGTAGTCTAGCGACGCACTAAAGGCGGGCACCGGAATGCCGACTTTGGCAGCAGTCGCAACCACTTCTCTCCAGGCTTCCTGACGATCCAGGATAGTTTGCCTAAACTCAGGAGCCAGCAGCAAATTAGGTAGAGAGGGGTTTTCATCAAACGCTTGCTTAATCTTGTTCAGAAAGCCAGCGCGGATGATACAGCCGCCTTTCCAGATCCGGGCACATTCACCCAAATCCAACTGAAACCCATAGGTTTCCGAAGCTTTGCTGAGCAGCGCCATGCCTTGAGCATAAGAGCACATTTTTGAACAGTAGAGCGCATCTTTTACCTTAGTGACAAAAGCTTTAGTGTCGCCCTCAAAGGTTGCCGTTGGACCAGGCAACAGCTTCGATGCTTCCACACGCTCTGCCTTATAAGATGAGAGAATGCGAGCGTTAACCGCTGCAATAATGGTGGGGATTGAGACACCGAGTTCCAGCGCATCCGATACAGTCCAACGTCCGGTACCTTTCTGACCAGCCGCATCCAAAATCAGCTCAACTAACGGAGTGCCAGTATCGGGGTCAAGCTTTGTGAAAATATCTGCCGTAATCTCAATCAGGTAGGAATTGAGTTCGTCTGTGGTATTCCATTCGGCAAAGACTTCATGCAGTTGCTCTGAGTTTAAACCGAGCACGCTCTTCAAAAGGTCATAGGCTTCGGCAATGAGCTGCATATCGCCGTACTCAATGCCGTTATGCACCATTTTGACGTAGTGCCCCGCGCCACCAGGACCAATGTAGGCGACACAGGGACCATCATCAACCTGGGCGGCAATTTTAGTCAGAATGGGTTCCAGGTAGTCATACGCCTGCTTTGTGCCACCGGGCATCATGCTAGGACCGTTCAGCGCGCCTTCTTCGCCGCCACTGACCCCCATGCCGATAAAGGTAAATTTGGCTGACTCCAAATCTTTAGCGCGGCGCTGCGTATCGGTGAATAAGGAGTTGCCACCATCAATCAGAATATCGCCTTCGTCTAAGAGGGGCTTGAGTTGCTCGATCGTGGCATCGACAGGGGCACCTGCCTTCACCATGATCAAAATTTTGCGGGGACGCTCCAATGCCGCTACGAATTCCTCTAGAGAGTAAGCCGCTACGACATTCTTGCCGGTTGCTCGTTGTGCCATAAAGGCATCTGTCTTCTCGCGGCTGCGGTTGTAGACGGCGATCGGAAACCCGTTACGCTCGACGTTTAGCGCCAGGTTCTCGCCCATAACCGCGAGACCAATTACACCAAAGCTTTGTGCCATAAGATTCTCTGCTTAACTCTGCAATTTGCTTGGGCTGTCCAGTTCCCCTTCAGGGTAGCTCGAACATCTTAGGTTAGCCTGAAAGAGAATCTTAAGCTGTCATGAATTTGACGTTGGGCGAAAAGACTTTCATGGTAAAGCAGACGATCGCAACAGGGAAGCCTTCTGGAGACGTTACGTCTAATAGCCCGAATACAGACGGAAACTTCAGCACTTACTGACAGAATAGACTTATAAATAGATGTTCAGCTTGATGTAAGTTGTTCAGCACATTTGGGGGCAGCTGTATGCTGGCGTATGTTTTGGCACTGGTTGTTGGTTTGAGCAGCATTGCTCTTTACATGGCAGCGTTTTTCTTTCCAGAGGTTCATCGCAAGCACGATTTTCTCTGGAGTGGCTTGGGGATGTTTTACGCGCTGGTGTTATGGGTCTGTGCAGGACGCATAACGGGTGGCGTACTGCTGGGACAGACAACGAGTGTGGCGCTGCTAGGCTGGTTGGGCTGGCAGACGCTTGTGCTGCGGCGACAGGTGGCACCGCTAGACCAGCAAACAGCGATGCCGACAGCAGCAGAGTGGCAGTCACTGGTGGCAAAGGCATGGGGCAGCATCTCTAGTGCTGAATGGATCGCGCCGCTTGCCCAGCCGATCGGCAAACAGTTTGTGAAACTTGTGGCCTGGGCTGGGGCACTGGTAGCAACGTCTACAAACACGACACCACCACCGACGGTTGATGCAGAGGCGTATGTGCCCCTGACACCAGCAGACTTTGCCAATGCAAGTCAGGTTGCGATACAGCCATCGGCGGCGAGACAGACACCAAAGACGATCGCGCCAACCAGGGTATCGGTACCGAGCAGCAAGATCCAGCCAGGGGAGAGTCCAATCACGTCGATCGGCAAGCAAGTGCAGGGTGCTTTTAAAGGGCTAACGACAAAACGTGAGAGTAAGCCTGTTTACGTGAGAAAGCAGTTTCGCACGCCAGACGTGGGGCCAGCGCCAGCAGACGTTGATCCGGCAGACGTTGAGCCAGCAGCCGTTGATGTTGCAGCCGTTAAACTGGAGAGCGATCGTGTTGCGGCAACGCCCCCTGTCTCAGACGTAGTGGAAGCGGCGATCGTGGACGCTGACGCAACGGTCTTACCCACAGTGCCAGCACCCACGGCTTCCTCGCCTTCTTTAGATGCTGAAATATTGCCTGATCCAGACGTGCAACCAGACGATCCAACCCTTCTGCAGTGATCAAGGAGCACAGTCACCAGGGAAAAAACGTTTGCTGGCAATGGCTTTGAGCCACAATACGCCCCTTTTTGATCACGGTGCGCTGGGTGGGTGCGGCACCGATCGCTTCGGTTACAGAGGTTGCATTGAGTATCACCAGATCGGCAGCGTTGCCAGGAGCAAGACTGTGGTTTGAAAGCCCGATCGCCTGTGCCGCTTGCGTAGTTGCCATTGCCAAACATTGTTCATGGCTGGCAGCCGTATTGAGATGCAGCACTTGTGCTAGAAGAGTACACATTTTAAGCATATCGCCATCGCCAAAAGGCGTAAACAGGTTTTGTACGTTGTTGGTTGCTACGCCTGTGTTGACACCCAACGCAGCCAGCATATGGGCAGGGGCAACTCCTCGTCGGATATTGTGCGTATCGTGGCGACCCATCATGTAAAGGTCGGTAGCCGGAAGCGCCAGAATTGAGATGCCGGCTGCGGCAGTGTCAGTGGCGATCGTCTTCAATTCGCCTGGTGGCAAGCCCGCTAGTCTAGTCATGTGTCCCAGGCAAACCCGCCCGTGCCAGCCTCGTTTTAGCGTTTCAGCAATCACGATCGGTAAGAGCAAGGGAGCATCATTGTCCAAAAAATCCAGGTGAAAGTCTACATCACAATTAAAAGCCTGGGCGATGTCAAACACGATGCAAATATTTTGCTCTGGGTCAGGATCGGTATAGGGCGCAGACCCAATCACATCGCCGCCCAATGCCATTGCCTGTCGTAACAGCGCCTCGGTGCCGGGTTGGTTTGTAATCCCTTCTTGCGCGAAGACCGCAAGTTGAAGCGTCAAACCCCAGGCATACTCATCACGCAAAGGCAGCAATGCCTTGATGCCGATTAGTTGGATCATGGGATCAACTTCTACGTGCGATCGCATGGCGGTGGTGCCAAAGGCGATCGCTGACTCAATGACCCGTCGTGCTCTGGCTTGGATATCAGCAACTGTGAACGAGCGCTTGGCGTTGGCAGTTTCTTCCAGTGCTTCAGTGAAGGTGCCCGTCTGCCACTGCACGCGATCGAGCAAGAAGGCTTTGTCGAGATGCATGTGTGCGTCCACCAAGCCAGGAATGACAAGCCCGCCTTGTGCATCAAGTGTTGTAGTGGCTGGAGTGGGTATAGATGCCGCAATGTCGATGATGGTGCCATTAGCGATCGCTAGATCCCATTGATGCGATCGTCCTGGTAGCCGTGCTTTTGTAATTTTTAAATCCATGCACCTATCGTTATAGTTAGCTTAATGTTGCTGCTCGTAAAAAGACTGTATGACTGTTGACCAGAGACCGACATCATCGCCTGACCATAGCGCAGTTTTACAGCAGGCTGCAGCTGCGTTTCAAGGCAAGGCGAGCGATCGTCCGCTAGCAGAAGCGGTGGCTAAGGCGTTGCTGCAAGCAGAAAAAGCAGCCAAGCGAGAGCGTGTGACCTACTCCTTTCAAACTTTATTAGGCAATTGGCGGCTTTGCTTTGCCACAGGAACGCGCAAAGTTCGACGAGGTGGCATTGTGCTGGGCAACGGTTTCTATGTGCCAAAGCTAGCGATCGCCCAGCTATCCTTTAGCGCTGAAGCAGGTGTAGAGCCAGCGTTGGGACGAGGCACGATCGGCAATCAAGTTGAAGTTGGACCCGTCTTGCTACGGTTCACAGGGCCTGCTCATTGGACAGGCAAAAAAAATCTGCTGGCGTTTGACTTCACACGTCTGCAGCTTGAGGTGCTTAGCAAGCTCGTTTATGGCGGTGCCGTGCCGGGACGCAAAACCAGTACGGATTTTGAACGTCAAACCGTTGGTACACTGCCTTTTTTTGCCTTTTTCCTGGTGACACCAGACTTGATTGCTGCCCGTGGACGGGGCGGCGGCTTGGCGCTATGGGTGAAAGTACACTAGACATTATGTAAGGAAAAGGAGGAGGGAGGAGGGAGGAGGGATGAATCGAAGCCCCTGCTCAAAGGAGTTTCAAGCTGTGTGTCTGTTCTCACGACCTCTTCGATTGCTATCAGCCAAAAGGGCAAAGCCAATATCAACTATCAGCTTTCAGCGCATTAAAGCCGTCTAAGTAGGCTGCACCTCTGCCAGACGGGAGTCTAGAAGGCGATCCATCCAGCCTTCTAAGTACACCTGGTTTTGGCGTTGCTGTGCGGGATCGTTAGTCTCTAACGGGTGGGGCGCTAGACCAAAAATAGTCGCAGTGGTGACACAGAACATGGATTTCTGGAACGTCTCGCAAATTTTCACGCGCAAATCGTCTTCACCCCGCTGTCCACGGCGGTAGATAGCGTGTAAGTAATCCGGCAAATAATGCCGCATATCCTGCATCAACAAAGTAGGGGGAATGCCGGCACCCCCGATCGGCAACGGATCAGCAAACAGTGCCCCATAGCTAAAGCGGCTCTGATCCGGCGGAATTTGATGTAACTGAGCGTTATACGAAACCGTACCCGAAAAGGGTGTGCCACGAAAGAACACGGCCTCAACGTAGGGCACTGCCACATCAGGGAGAAACGTTAAGCCGACTGAGGCTGGGACGATTTCATGGGTTTGATGCCGCAATGTCACTGTGTACGTGATGGGAAGACTAGCCGCCGCCACCAGCCCTTCCTGAATATGAGTTACAACCTGTGGAATCGACTGGATTTTGCCGTCGTCATAGCGATCGGAGAGTGACAGAAACATCTCACTCATCACCTTCCAAAACTGACCCAGCCCACTGTAGTAACACAATTGGCGGACGTGCTCTGGCAAAAACTCCGGAAACAAGCGGTGCAACGCGATAAGACCCGGATTGCCTTGAATGCGCGTTTGAATCGCTGACTGCGATCGCGCCATAAATTCGGGCGAGTCCAGGTAGGCATCTAAGCCACCGCCGCCGTGCCAAAACATGGCTTTCATGCAGTACTCAGCATATTCAAAATTGATGCGATCGTGTTGCCAGTGGCGCAAGAGCTTGGCAACCGAAACATCGCCATTGAAATATTTGAAGAACGGAAAAAATACCAAAAACTGCTGCTCGGAAATGTAGAGCAGGTTGCGGTAATAGGCATCCAGCACAATGCCATAACTTTTGAGGATGCCTACAACCTCCATGACATTTTGCTGCGTATCTGGCAGCAGCGCCCCACCCGCCTTGAGGCGCTCGATGTAGGGTGCAAAGGGATGGGAGGAAAAGGGGGAATGCGTTTTGAGAGTGTCGGTCATACGGTGCTATACCTTGACGGGTCGTAAATTTAAGTTTTGAAGGATGGGGTGCAGGGGTGAAACCCCTGGCTGGGGGCGAAGCCTCCACACCCCCACAAAACCCAAATTTGTAGGCTGACGCAGTATAGGAGGACGACATCGAGGGTAGAACGGTTGAACAGGTAGCTATTCGGTCACGACTGCTTTGAGTATTGGTTTTGCTACCATCGTTGCCTGGGCAAGCGCCAAACGAGCCGGAAATAACTGAGCCGTAGTTGTTTCGCTGTAGTGTATTAACCAGTTTGGCTGTAGACCTAACATTACAATTAACGCAGCTAAAAACATAGCTGGAGCACGATCGCTCCAATAAACGGGCGGCAGATTTTGGACGGATTCCGATAAGCGACCAAAGAAGACTCGGTTAACCAACAGCAAAAAGTAAACGGCTGTTAGCCCAGTGCCAACCATACACAGCAGCGTCTGAGCCGGAAAGATGGGAAAACTACCCCGAAACACCAAAAATTCTGAAATAAAGCCCACCATACCAGGCAAACCAGAGCTTGCCATCACGCCAAGAATCATCAGACTCCCAATCAGCGGTAAGCCCCGTTCTGGATTCAGTAGCCCTCTCAACACTGTTAAATCACGGGTGCCTGTTTTCTGATACACCACACCGACTAGCAGAAAGAGCAGCGCAGCAATTAACCCATGGCTCACCATTTGGCAGACAGTAGCGAGAAGGCTCAGAGGGGTTGCGGCAGCGGCGGCTAACAGCACATAGCCCATATGCCCGATCGAGCTATATGCCACCATTTTTTTCATATCTGTTTGCGCGATCGCCATAAACGCACCGTACAGCACACTGAGCGCTGCCCAGGATGCCAACCACGGAGCAAGTGCTGCCCAGGCTTCAGGAAACAGCCCCAAACCAAACCGTAGTAGCCCGTAAGTACCCAGCTTTAGCAGCACACCTGCCAGCAATACAGAAACGGGAGTTGACGCTTCAACGTGAGCATCAGGCAACCAGGTATGGAACGGCACCAGCGGGATCTTAATGCCAAAACCAATCAGCAGCGCCCCTAACAGGAAGAACTGTTGTCCCAAAGGCAACGCCTGCGTCAGCAAAGGGGCGTAAGCAAAACTGGATGCACCCGTTAGCAATGTCGCGCCTAAAAAAGCCGCCAGGATCAAGATGCCCGAAATAGCGGTATAGATCAGAAATTTGGTAGCGGCATAGCTCCGGTTAGCGCCACCCCAAATCGCAATCAGCAGATAAAGGGGAATGAGCTCCACTTCGTAGAACAGAAAAAACAGCAGCAAATTCTGGGCTAGAAAGGCTGCGGTCACACTGGCATTAAGCAGCAACAGCAGAATGAAATAGAGACGGGGACGATTAACGGATGGCGCACCGCTCGCGATCGCAATTGTCGTCAGCAACCCGTTAAGGGCAACTAACGGGAGCGACAGTCCATCCATCCCCAGGTCATACGTCAAGCCAAGCGGTTCAATCCATGTGAGATGCTCGCCAAATTGCATCCCCGTCTGCCCGACATCAAACTGACTGCCCAACACGACCGTCCAAACGAACGTTCCCCCAGTTGCCAGAAGCGCAACCAAACGCGCTCGTGCCGGAAGCAACGGTTCTCGTCCAAAGCCGATGAAAAGCGCACCCAGCAGCGGTATCCAGATCAAAGCACTGAGCATCATCTCACTCCAGAATCACCATGCGAACCAGATCAGAACCCCACCCAGGAGGCTCACTGCCACTAAAATCGTCAGTAAATAAGCCTGCGACTGCCCAGTGATGCTGTACTTCAGGCTCTCGCCGCTGAAAATTGAAGCAATGCCCATAAAATTGACCATACCGTCAATAATGTAGCGATCGCACCAATTGCTAAACCGAGCGAGCAAGACCACGCCATTCACCAGGCTGATTTCATACAGCCGCTCAATATAAAAGTCGTAAGACAGCAAATCTTGCAGCATCCGCCAGGGCAACTGCACGGATCGCGACCACGCCTTGTGCAGGTAAACCGTCGCGCCCACACCGCATCCCACAACGCCCGATAGCACTAGCAAAAATGCCGCCGTGTGATTAAAGTACTCCCAATCAGGCAGCACTGACAACCGTTGCATCATTAGCGGTGTCAGCAACGTGATGATTGTTAAGGATACCATTGGTACTGCCATTGCCCAGCCAACTTCTGGAGCACGACGCGTTTTCGGCTGCGGAGTGCCCAAAAAGACCAGGCGAAAGACCCGCATCAGGTTTAGCGCTGTTAGTGCATTGACCACCAGCACAACACCAACCAGCCAGGGGTCAGCCGTCCAAAAGTCATCCATGCCCAACCGCAGTGCCCAAAAACCACCTAACGGTAGAATGCCAACCAAACCAGCAGACGCAACAACGAACGCCGTAGTAGTCACTGGCATCCGTGACCAGAGACCACCCATTTCCGTCAAATCCTGGTTTTGCGTCGTAGTAATGATGGCACCCACGCTCATAAACATCAACGCTTTAGCAACCGCGTGGGCAAAAAGCAGCATGAGCGCAAAGCCTGTCCATTGGGTGCCGACCGCCACAAAGACTAGACCTAGATAGGCGCTAGTGGAATGAGATAACGCCCGCTTGATATCAATTTGGGCGATCGCCACTAACGAGGCACCGATCGCAGTCACGCTGCCAATTACAACCAGCGCTGTCAACGCCACAGGCGAAAGGTTCAAAATCGGTTGTAGCTTAATCAGCACGTAGGCACCACAGGCGACAACGACTGAATTTCGCAGAATCGAAGCCGGATTGGGACCTTCCATCGCTTCATCCAGCCACAGGTGTAGAGGAAACTGAGCACACTTGCCCGTCGGCCCTGCAATCAGCGCAAATCCTAGCAGCGTTGCTGTTGTTGGCGATAGCGTAGCCGTCTCTGCCCATTCGTAGAGATCCGGGAAATTTAAGCTCCCGCTTAAGGTCGATAGCGCCACCACGCCCATCAACAGCAAAATGTCACCGACCCGCTTCGTCAGAAAGGCATCCCGTGCAGCTGACACAACCAGTGGTTGAGCGTACCAAAAGCCGACTAGCAAATAAGTTGAAAAGGTGAGCATTTCCAGGAGGCAGTAAGTCAGCAGCAGTGAGTTGCTGATTGCCAGACCGCTCATGGCTCCTTCAAAAGCGCCCATCAAGGCAAAAAACCGTGCCAGCGCCCAGTCTTTTTCCATATATCCAAGCGCAAACAACTGTGCCAGCAAACTCAACACTGTGACCAACTCCATGGCGCCCACACTCACCGCTGAGATATCAAGCACAAAAGTTAAGTCCAGGTCAGCTGTCTGCAACCAATGAAAGACCAACTCCTGCGGTGGTTGATTCCAGGTCAATCGAAAGACGACAGTACCGTGAACAAACGCTATCACCGTCATCAAGAGATTGAAGTAAGCGGCAGGTCGGGGACCCGTACGCCGGACAATACCGATCGCCCAGGGCAGCGTCAGTATCGCACCCAAGAGACCGTAACAAGGTATCCACCAACTGGTTTGGAGGAGAAACTGAGTCATCTAAAATACCGTCGCGCTAAAACGTCAGCAATTCTTACTAGTTTCTAAGCAATCTTTCTAGTTTCTAAAACTCGCACTAAATGCCAAAGACTTATATTAAATAATCTCAATAAAACCAAAGTGATTTGTGAACTTCGGTTAATTATCAATGCGTTAGTTTGCCTAGCATTACTTTAGCTTAAGCCTGTCGCCCTAAAAAAGCAAAACTTCAAACAACAAATTCACTAATAGTTTGATCAATCATGGCTTACCACCACAGACCGAACAGAACGTCTCAGGGATTAATAGACTCAGATCAATAGTTACCATAGTTTTCAATCTATCTACCTAGGAGCAATGTTGCTGGCATCTCACTACGCCAAGCCGGCTCTAAGATCAACCTGAGTCCTTCTAAATAGTTGATCCCAGCACAGCGCACCTGGTAGAAAATATCTGACACGATCGTCCTTTGAATGATCATCAGGTAGATGAAACTACTGGGACGGGAAAGCCTCCGGCAGCTAGAGGGTTTTGACCACCAGAAATCAGCTTTCTTAATAGCTGAAATCTGAAAATATTATTTACAGTTATATTGCCAAACGTCAAACAATCGTTCTATTCTTAGAATTGAAGACACTCAAGCTTCAAAAAAAGCTTAAATAATGGCATTTTCGTCATCAATTTAAAGAGTATCCTTCGTGATGACCGTTGTTGCTAAATATTTGCATATAGCATCAAATGTTTGCACAGTGACTTATGACTCTGTTAGGGGAGGAGTATGCCGATTGCTGTTGGAATGATTGAAACCAAGGGCTTTCCTGCGGTTGTGGAAGCTGCGGATGCGATGGTTAAAGCTGCCCGCGTAACCCTGGTAGGCTATGAAAAAATTGGTAGTGCACGTGTCACAGTGATTGTGCGCGGTGATGTCTCTGAAGTGCAGGCATCGATTGCGGCGGGCGTTGCGTCAGCAGAGCGGGTTAATGGTGGTGAGGTTTTATCTACCCACATTATTGCTCGCCCTCACGAAAATCTGGAATACGTGCTGCCAATTCGCTACACCGAGGCGATCGACCAATTCCGGGTGTAGTTAAAACAGGGTATCTTATCCTCAAGTTGTTCACTTACTAGCTTTTGTACGCTCGTCTGAAACCGCACCTCAACAGCCGTTTCCGCGATTTGACTGATTGGCGGAGCAGTTGTTGACTGCTGTTTTGAAGCGATCGTCGCAAGTCTAGGCATTAACCTTTTCGGCTATTTAATTTAGGGAGTACGACTCATGGCAATTGCTGTTGGAATGATCGAAACACTAGGCTTTCCCGCTGTTGTAGAAGCTGCCGACGCGATGGTGAAAGCCGCTCGTGTAACGCTGGTAGGCTACGAGAAGATCGGTAGCGGTCGTGTCACGGTCATTGTGCGCGGCGACGTTTCTGAAGTGCAAGCTTCGGTTGCAGCTGGCGTTGACAATGTGAAACGCGTTAGTGGTGGACAGGTACTCTCAACCCACATCATTGCCCGTCCGCACGAAAACCTGGAGTATGTGCTTCCCATCCGCTACACCGATGAAGTGGAGCAATTCCGGGACAGCGTTAGCGGCAGAGCAATCCACGCTGGTCCTTACACCAGACCATAGGGCTCTATGCAGATTGCAAAAGTCCGTGGCACGGTTGTCAGCACTCAAAAAGAACCCAGTCTGAGCGGCGTGAAGTTCCTCCTCTTACAGTTTATGGATGAGGAGGGTATGCCACTGCCACGCTATGAAGTGGCTGCTGATCAGGTTGGCGCTGGACTGGATGAGTGGGTACTAGTGAGCTGCGGTAGTGCTGCTCGTCAGGTGGCGGGCAGCGAACATCGTCCAATCGATGCTGTAGTAGTGGGGATTATCGACACAGTTAGTGTTGACGATCGTCGCCTTTATAGCAAGAGGGATGATTACCGTTAATGCCTAGCCTTTAAACTCTGGACTCTAACCAAAACCCTTTAGGTGCGCCAGCAACGTACTAAAGCTGATCTCAAAAGGTTTTGCTTGAGCAGACTCTAGTCTCTGGGGTATTTTTCCCTCTAGAGGCTGGAGTTAGTTTGCATAAGTGAAAGATTTTTTAGTTTTGGATTCAGCATTTTTAGACTGGCTGTACTCAACTCTCTCTGCTGCACGCCTTGCTTACAGCAGAGTTCTCTCTAAGTTTTTCTCAGGAGCATTCGTTTATGGTAGCTCGTAGCTCTGCGGCTCCCCCGACCCCCTGGTCGAAAAGCCTAACTACCCCAAAGATTGATGAGACTGCGTATGTACATTCGTTCTCGAACATTATTGGGGACGTTCGTATTGGTGCCAAAGTGCTGATTGCACCCGGAACATCGATCCGTGCAGATGAGGGTAGCCCCTTTTATATTGGCAAAGGTACGAACGTACAAGATGGCGTAGTGGTGCATGGCTTGGAGCGCGGGCGCGTCATTGGCGATGACAATCATCCTTACTCGGTCTGGATTGGAGACAATGCCTCTATTACCCACTTGGCATTAATTCATGGTCCTGCCTATGTTGGCAACGACTGCTTTATTGGCTTTCGTTCCACTGTTTTTAATGCGCGGGTCGGTCAAGGCAGTATTGTAATGATGCATGCTCTCATTCAAGATGTTGAGATTCCGCCTGGAAAATATGTTGCCTCTGGGTCGGTAATTATTAATCAACAGCAAGCCGATCGTCTGCCTGATGTACAAGCAGATGATATTAAGTTTGCGACACATGTATTAGGTGTTAATGATGCGCTGCGATCGGGATATCACTGCGCTGATAATGTTAGCTGTATAGCCTCTGTGAGGGATCAAATGACGCGGGCTTATGAATCAAGTGGATCGGCGAACTCAGCGAATACGCGTCTGAGTTCAGAAGTGGTGCAGCAAGTGCAGCAATTGCTCGCTCAGAATTTGCGGATTGGTACGGAACACGCAGATGTACGACGGTTTCAGTCAGCATCTTGGACAAGCTGTGAGCCGATTCAGGCAACGCGGGAGTCAGAGGTGTTGACGGCATTAGATGCCTGTCTAGACGAACACAGTAATGAATACGTTCGCTTGATTGGCATTGACCCAACGGCAAAGCGGCGGGTCTTAGAAACGATTATTCAGCGACCCAATACGCGCACTGGCGACCAAACGCGGTCAGCACCTGCGAGTCAGACGAGAAGTACGAACTCAACTGCTGGTACGGCTTCCTCTAGTCCTTTACATGGCAGTAGTGTGGACCAGGGCGCGATCGCCCAAGTGGGTCAGTGGCTGGCTCAGGGTTATCAAGTTGGGTCGGAATATGCAGACAAGCGCCGCTTTCAAACCAGTTCCTGGCAAAGCAGTGGTGCCATCAACGCCAAGCGCGAAGCCGATGTGATTGCAGCGCTCCAAAGCCTTACTGCCGAACACGGGGGCGAGTATGTGCGCTTAGTCGGCATTGACCCTCAAGCAAAGCGGCGCGTTGGCGAGATCATTATTCAGCGACCAGGGACTTCCTTTACAGCTTCAGCGTCGCAAGGGTCTGGTAGCAGCGCTTCGACGTATAATTCTGCTGGCAGCAGTGATGGTCAAGCCTCTAGCAAGGGACTGGGTCAAGAGGTAATCACGCAAGTACGGCAGCTACTCGCGCAGGGGCATCAAGTTGGAGTCGAACACGCCGACAAACGTCGTTTTCAGACCAGTTCGTGGCAGAGCTGTGGTGCAATTAATACCAAGCGTGAAGGTGATGTGATTGCAGCACTAGAGCGCTGTATGGCTGAACATAGCGGTGAATATGTACGCCTGATTGGTGTGGATTCCCAGGCAAAACGGCGCGTTGCAGAGTTAATTATTCAGCGTCCGGGTACAGCGTCTGCAAATGGTGCTGGTGCCAATACTGGGAGCAACGCCATTGGGGCTACTAGTTCTAGAACGGCTGTCGGTAACGGTTCCAGTCATACCTCGGCTGCAACAAGCTTAAGCCAGGAAACGATCGGTCACGTCCGTCAGGCGATCGCTCAGGGCTATCAAATTAGCACCGAGTATGCAGATGAGCGTCGGTTTAAAACCAGTTCCTGGCAAACTGGCGGCGTGATTCAAGCGAAACGTGAAGCAGAGGTACTAGCAGCCTTAGAAGCGGCTATTGCAGACCAAGATCGCGCCTATGTGCGCCTGGTTGGTACGGATCGTGAGGCAAAACGCCGAGTCATCGAGACGACGATTAAGCGACCGTCCCGGTGATTGCCTTAACCTGCGATCGCAGGCGGGGTTAGCTGAAACAGTCAGACACACGGCACTGTTAGTTGTTGGTTGCAAAAATTGACCTGAGTCAGCTTTTACTCCAATAGCTAACAGTCAACAGCAGCAGCTTTCCAGCTTTAAAGTGAGGTTTTCCATTTCATGCATGTGCCGTCGCTACAACCTGTGAATAGTTCTCACTTTTGTGTTAGTGGCGATGTCACGATTCATCCAACTGCTGTAATCGCGTCAGGTGTCTTGCTCCAGGCAGACCCAGAAGCCCGCATCATCATTGGTGCCGGTACATGTGTTGGCATGGGCACGGTGATTCATGCTCATCAAGGGACGCTTGAAGTGGAAGCAGAGGTCACTATTGGTGCTGGAGTGTTGATTATTGGTGCATGCAAGATTGGCATTAGCGCTTGCATTGGCGCAGCCTCAACACTGTGGAATCATTCGATCGCCCGTGGTGAAATTGTGCCACCACTGTCGCTTTTAGGCGTACCTGAGGGATCAACACCCGATCGCCAGCCAGTTGAGACGATTGCTGTAGACACTCCTAGCCCAACAGATGTTCCGCTCGTTCAGGCGCAAGCGGCCCCTAATGAGGCAGTTGATCCGGCAGCAACCAAGCCAGCAGCGGAAATCCAGCTTAGTTTTAGCACCCCTGTATATGGTCAAGCAAACTTAAACCGCTTGCTCTCAACCCTACTGCCGCACCGACAGATGTTTCTTAATAGCAGTGAGGATAGCAAAACCGACGGTTAGGGGAATCGATGACGAGACCGCTAAAAGCCTCTAGCCATAGCGCCCTTAGCCATGCATGAACAGCACATAGTACTTAAAGCGGTTAGTGAGCAGCTTTGGACTTAAAGCTAAAAGCTATACTTACGCCCGTAGCCAAGCTGAACGTTAATGCAGGGTAATTTTCACAAACTAATTAGGTTGATCTATAACTTAAACTGTTTTCTGCCTCTGACCTTCTGCTGACTCGTAATCCAAGAGCCAAAGTTACAATTGAAAAGCAGTACTGAGGTTCATGATGGGGGGAGGTCAATACGATCCGAACGATTTTAGTGATACTGCCTTGGGTCTAGTGTCTACGCAGAGCTTTCCGGCGATCGTTGGCACAGCCGACATGATGCTAAAGTCGGCTGAAGTTGCCTTGGTGGGCTACGAAAAAATCGGCAGTGGGCATTGCACTGCGATCGTTCGCGGCGGTATTGCTAACGTTCGTCTTGCGGTAGCAGCAGGGGTAGAGGCGGCAGCGCAATTTGGACAAGAGGTGTCTAGTCTGGTGATTGCTCGTCCGTTAGCCAATCTAGAGGCTGTGCTGCCTATTGGTAAATTGTTAGCTGACGTTGCACAGGGTTCAAGTTCCAGTCGCTTGAGCAATCAAGCGATCGGGCTACTGGAGACACGCGGTTTTCCAGCGATGGTCGGTGCTGCTGATGTCATGCTCAAATCTGCTGATGTTCAGCTTTCGGCACATGAGACGATCGGTGATGGCTTGTGTACGGTAATTATTCGTGGCGCAGTGGCAGATGTAGCGGTGGCGGTAGAAGCAGGAATGCATGAGGCAGAGCGGATCGGCGAACTGCACGCAGTGATGGTCATTCCACGACCGTTGTCTGATCTAGAACAAACGCTGCCACTTGCAAGCTGCTGGATCGAGCAGCCACTGCCACTACGTCTGCCAATCATGGTCAAAAAAGTGGAAGAAGCCGAATTGCTAGAACCGCTCAATCTAGAAGCTGCGCCAACCAAGCTTGAAGCACAGCTTGAGCTGGAAGAGCCTACCAACTAGCTAAGGATCGTGGATCAAATAACCTGTAATTTGTAGGGTGCGTTAGTCTCACGTAACGCACCGATGGGGACGCGCTTGGTGCGTTACGGCGTTGCTTAACACACCCTACCTTATTAAATTCACGATCCTAAGACTTCAGCCTCTAAGGGATCTGCGGATCAATGGTGTAATTAAGCAGTCAGGTTTCGACTGCGCTCAACCCTCAGTCGTCGCGGCTTGAGCATAGCCGAAAGCCAAACCGCTGATATTTTATTTTTATGCAAGTCCCTGACCATTTTAGTTAAAAACGAGCGGCAGGCAAACGAGCCTGATTAGTACGCTCGGTTTCATTATTAAGAAGAAATTCGCGGATAAAACGGGCGATCGCTCGTTGCGCTAACCCACCTGCAATTTGCTGCCCCATTTGCTGCGCTTCCGGCTTAAACAGCAGTTTTGGTATGACAGGCAGCAGCTTAGTTGCATCAAAGCCCTGTGTTTCTTGTAGGATGCCCCAAATGCGCTTAAGGTGTTCCAGCGTTTGCTGCTGGCTCTCGGTCGAAACATGCTTACGGTTGACCGTAAGACCCAGTCGTTCTGCAAAGCCATAGCGAATATTGTTCAGCGTCGTATTGCCAAACAGATCTAATCCTTTAACCGCTTCTTCAACAATCTGCTGACGAATCAAGTCACCACGTTCAGAGAAAAGGTAGTCCAGTGTTTGATCAACCACCTGACTCAAATCGTAGTCGCTGCTGCCACGCGCATTTCGTAAGAGATTTTCCAGACGGTTCCAACGAAAGCTGTCGTCTTTAAAGAGTAGATCTTTAAGGGATGCCCGCAGTTGAGGAGCCGGATCAGTCAACAGACGTTTAGCGACATAGGGATAAGCTTTGCTAAGGACTTTGAACTCTGGGTCAACGTTAATAGCAATACCTTCGAGGGTCACAAGCGATCGAATAATTAGTGCATAGTAAGCGGGCACTCGAAAGGGAAACTCGTACATTAAAGATGACAGTTGATCGGTGATGCTCTTAATGTTGATCTCTGCCACGCTCGTCCCTAATGCGTCATTAAAAACAGTCGCAAAGGCAGGAATGATTGGCGTTAAATCCGTATCAGGGGTGAGAAACTCTAGATTTACGTAGTCTCTCGCTAACCCTTCAAAGTCGCGGTTAACCAGATGGACGATTGCCTCAATTAAGCCATACCGTTGGGCTGGCTTCACCTCACTCATCATGCCGAAGTCTAGATACGCCAGTTTGCCATCTGGCGTTGCCAACAGGTTGCCGGGATGGGGATCGGCGTGAAAGAAACCATACTCTAGAAGCTGACGGAGGGAGCACTGTACCCCTACTTCGATCAAATAGCTGGCATCTGTCCCTTGCGCTCGAATGGCTTCGGGTTGGGTCAGCTTGATGCCCGTAATCCACTCCATCGTCAGCACACGCCGTCCCGTATACTCCCAGTAAATTTTGGGCACATACACGTCTTTCATATGCCCATAAAGTTGGGAGAAGCGCTCAGCATTCCGCCCTTCCTGGTTGTAATCCATCTCCTCAAAGATGCGGGCAGCAAACTCATCCATAATGCCAACCAGATCGCTACGGATCTGTTTGAAGAGTCGCATTGCCAGCGCTGCCAAACCACGCAAAATATAGGTGTCCAGAGCAATACTTTGAGCGAGTCCTGGACGTTGCACCTTAACGGCAACTTCTTCACCCGTTCTGAGCTTACCCCGGTAGACTTGTCCGAGTGAGGCTGCCGCGATCGGGCTTTCGGTCAGTTCTGCATAGACAATATTGGGCGCGTAACCCAATTCTTCTTCGATAAAGCGATAGGCGGTTGCATTGTCAAAAGGTGGCAACTGGTCTTGCAGACGGGTCAACTCTTCTAAATACTCAGGCGGCACCAAATCTGGGCGAGTAGACAGCGCCTGTCCCACCTTAATAAAAGCCGGTCCCAGTCGCGTTAACATTTCGCGTAGACGTACCGCTTGCTGCTTGTGTTTACGTTCACTAAAGCCAAAGCGAGTATTCCACCACCAAATCAGCCCAAAGGTGATGAAGGGAAAGAAAATCTTGAACACTCGTCCCCAAACCTGGAGGGGTTTCTGCTGATAATATGCCGCGATCGCGTCTGCATCATAACGCAGCGCACCATCCGTCTCATCAGACGGAACAAGGTCTGCAAGCAGCGAGCGCTCTTCTAACTCAACCGTAGTTGCATCATCTATGACGAGAGTCGAACCCACACTTTCCAATTCTGTTACCTCATGAAGCCGTCCTGCCGAGCCAAAAGGCATATGCTCTGGATCAAACGAAGCAGGCTTGGACGGTGCAGTCTTAACATTCATGAATTTGCAGCCGGGTAAGAGCGATTATGTAAAGCATTGTAACAACAGTTCTTCGGTTGTTGTCAGATCTATTGTTGTTCAAACAGAGCTTGCAAGAGCAAGAGCAACTTATTCAGTCAAACACAACACTGCTCTACTTTGCTCCGTCCAGAGGGACAAATGCAAGAATGTAATACCGTAGCAGTACGAAAGCGGTTGCTCTGGCACCTGCTATGGCGATCGCCAAGAGCGGAGGACATTGGGAGCAAAAGGTGTGTGTGGACTTCGCCCCCAGCTAGGGGTTCTACCTCTATATCCCATCCTAACCAGTGGGGCTACGGCTATATATAGCCACTCCGCCCGCACAGATTTTTCATCTACCTCCGTACAAAGCTATCGCCATCGCATCAGAGATCGCTACCATCTAAAAGGGGAGTCGGTAATGGGGTGTAGGGTATAGAGTGTCGGAGCAGCAAAAGGATTCTCAAAAGTCTTAGACCTGAGCAGTACCTTAAAGTACTGACCGTACGCTACAACAGCCTTCACCCTTTCACCTCTTTATCCTCCCACCCCTTCATCCCCACCCCTGCCCATGCTCCTTTCCCTGCGAATCGAAAATTTCGCTCTGGTAGACCACCTAGAGATCGGCTTGGAGACGGGGCTGACCGTACTAACAGGCGAAACAGGTGCAGGTAAGTCGATTATTCTGGATGCGATCGACGCTGTGCTGGGGGGCAAAGTGACCAGTCGTGCCGTTCGCACCGGAGCTGATCGCGCTGTTGTGGAGGCAGTCTTTAAGCTTGATTCTGACTTGGCAAGCTGGTTAGAGCAGCAAGAGATTCAGCCCTCTGAAAATGCCCATCTGGTCTGTAGTCGAGAGATTGTCGCTAGCCAGAGCAGCCAGCGGAGTCGATCGCGCATTAATGGTGTACTGGTCAACAAGCAGCAGATGGAGCAACTGCGCGATCGACTAGTCGAACTCACGGCGCAGGGACAAACCGTACAAATCGGACAACCGCCTCTCCAGCGTGAATGGCTCGACAGCTACGGCGGAGAAGCGTTACTGAAGCAGCGAGCGATCGTTGCCACTGCTTTTGCGGCTTATCAACAAGCGCTCCAAGCACTAGAAAAACGTCGCAAATCAGAACAAGAGCGCCTCCAACAACTTGATCTGTTTGAATATCAGCTCAAAGAACTCACCGCCGCAAACCTTACAGAGGCAGACGAACTCGATCAATTAGAGCAAGAACGTAAGCGCCTTAGCCATAGCGTCGAGCTGCAACACCAGAGCTATCAGGTGTATCAAGCACTGTACCAAAACGATGACGGTACCGAAGCCTGTGCCGACCTGCTGGGCAAAGCCGAAAACACCCTCAAGGAGATGGCAGAATACGACACCCAGATAGAGCCAATTTTGGAACTGGTTAGTAACGCTCTTGCGCAGGTAGAACAAGCCGGACGGGAAATCAATGCTTATGGCGAAACATTGGAGGCAGACCCACAACGCCTGCAGGATGTACAGGGGCGCATTGTCGAGCTAAAGCAAGTGTGTCGTAAGTATGGTCCTACCGTAGGTGATGCGATCGCCCTTTATCAGCGGCTCCAGGCAGACATGGACGAACTGACGGGCGGCGGTCAATCCCTCGCCGATCTAGAGCGCGTTTATCAAGAACGGCAGCGTGTTTTAACTGAAGCCTGTGTTGCTTTAACTCAACAACGGCAAGCCACTGCCAAAGCATTAGAAGAGCGGTTAGTCAGTGAACTCAAACCGCTGGCAATGGAGAAAGTGAAATTTCAGGTAGAGATTTCACCTGCGTCTCCTTCGGCGTTAGGAGCCGATCGCGTCACCTTCCTCTTTAGCCCCAATCCAGGTGAGCCGCTGCAACCGCTCACTGAAATTGCCTCCGGTGGTGAAATGAGCCGCTTCTTACTCGCTCTGCAAGCTAGCTTTTCCCAAATTGATCCCGTTGGCACCCTGGTTTTTGATGAAATTGACGTGGGCGTTTCGGGGCGAGTCACCCAGGCGATCGCCGAGAAGCTCCACCAACTGAGCCAACAACATCAAGTGCTTTGTGTCACCCACCAGCCGATCGTTGCAGCGATGGCAGACCATCATTGGCGCGTGAGTAAACAGGTGATTGAATTGGAGAAGGGTGAGGAGAGAGGGGTGAGGGGTGAGGAGAGAGGAGGAGAGAGTAAGGAGGAAGGGGCCGCAGGGGAGACAAAGAACTTAAAACCCTCTAGCGCAGCGGCACAAAGCGCTTCTCAAAACTCAAAACTCAAAACTCAAAATAGCTCCAAAGGAGACGCTTCGCAAACAAAGCTCCAAACTCTTTCCCTTCCCAATCCCCTCAACTCCGTTCGCACAGTTGTGCGCATAACGCCGCTCGACAACCAGCAGCGACGGGAAGAACTGGCGCAGCTTGCGGGTGGACAATCGACCTCTGAAACGGACAAAGACCTGGATGCAGTTGCCTATGCGTTTGCCGATTCGTTGCTGACGCAAGCCGCAAACCTACGGCAGGCGCGATCAACTGATTCTAATGGTTCTACTGCTGAACCCAAACCGATCGTTGAACCCAAAGCTACCTCTGAACCCAAAACTGCCCCTGAATCGAAACCTGTTGCTGAATCTAAAGCGACCGTTGAACCGAAAGCGAAGGCGAAAACCCGATCGCGTAAGTAGCCCATCATCTAGCGGTCAATCGCTCATGACTGCTTATAGCCACTTCGCGCTCACTAAACCGACCTTTAAGAATGTAACTAAGAATGCCACCATATTCTCTGGCAACAATGTTCAAGCGTTCTCGGTAGCCCAAATCAGGCGGTACCGCATTCGGGTAGGCAATAACCTCAAACCCCAGGCTCTTGAAGGTGAGCTGCGATCGCAGCATATGGGGCGAGTCTGTAACCAAAAGGATGCGCTTCACATTTTGAGGCAGCAGTAAATCGGCTGTGAACTGGGCGTTTTCTTCAGTCGTGAGCGAACAAGTTTTCGCCGCTGATTGCCTCGCCAGGAACACCCCTCTCTAGCAGTTGGTGCACCAGAAACCTTGCATCACCACGTCCGCTCACAAAAATGCGTGGGGCACGTTTGGCTTGCCAAAGTGCCACCGTTGCATTAATACGATCGCTCATAAACCGCCAACCGCGACCCAGAACAACGATCGCATCAGCGTTTGCACCCGAATCAGCCGGAATTTGACTCGTCAACGCCTGTGTGGCCAGGGCAAGTCCCGGTGGTGACGTAATGAGAAGACAAGCTAACGTCAGCGCCACAACGACTTGAGTGCGCCGACGGTTCCAGCGAAACTGTCGTCTCCATTGCCGAAATTGCTCTCGTTTAGAGGGCTGGCGCAGCAGCCACACGAGCCACAACACAACCAGCACGAGCAACGCTAGCAAGACAACGCGGTTTGAGAAAGAAAGCGGTTGAGTCAAGCGCCTGGAAAAAAGCTGGGTAAACATGACCCATTGGCTGCGTAACCGGGGGCAGGCATCAGAGTCGAGCATTTGGCTGATGACAAAAACCATTTGCATTACACCGAAGGAACAACAGGTTGGTCAGGCAGTGCATCCGTCGGGGCAATCGCGGTAGGACTGATATCTGCGGCTGAAGGCTCACGGGGTAAAAAGCGCCCCCGCAAACCGTAGCCAACGATGCCCAAATATTCTCGAAAGACCAGAAAGGCTTTCTTTCTAATATCCAGGCGCTGAGGCAATGGATTGGTGTGCGGTGTTACTTCAAAGCCAAGGCTGCGAAACGTCAGGAGCGATCGCAGCATGTGGGGCGGGTCAGTCACCAATAAAATATGACGTACCTTTCTCGGTTGCAACATAGCAGCCGTAAAGCGAGCGTTCTCTTCAGTAGTGCGAGAACACGGTTCACCATCGATCGCAGCCGCAGGAATGCCTTTTTGCTCCAGCATCGTGGCAATTTCCTGGGCATCCCCCCAACCAGTGGCAAACAGTAGCGGTGCGCGACGTGCCTCCCATAGCTGCGCCGAGACCTCAACCCGTTGAGGTCTCATCTCTGTGCCACGTCCCAGGATCACGATCGCATCAGCGCTTTGCCCCTCATCAGACGGTAAGAAAGTGGTCAGCGCCCGACTGCCAATTTTGAGCATTGTTGGTGAGAGAGTCAGTAAATAAGCGACCAAAAGCACAGCGCCCAGTCCGCTTATTTGCCGTCGCCAGCGCAGGCGGCGAAACAGCCAGGGTAAGACGATCAGCAGCACCAAAGGCGGAATCACCAGTGCAGGCGTTGTCAGCCAGGCAAACAGTTGCCAGGAAAGGCTTGTCCAACTATTTGTGAGCGGTTTTTGTGTACAGAGTGTGGGGTCTAGCATTGCTGTCACCTGATCATTTTTTTGCCATACTCAAAAACGGTCGTCAGCCCTTGGATCCAAAGTATTTGTTCTTAAACAACAGAAGGCAGGTAAATAAACGGCACATTCAGCCCGTACCAACATAACCTCTCCATTCGGGTTCTGGCAGTAGCCTGATCGGTTAAGAGAAAGGCAACGGCATACCGTTTGAGTTTCTACAACCTGCTAAGCACTTGAGCAGAATTAATTATACATATCATTCGATTTGATATAGCCTGAAATAACTAGGGTAAGAGGCACCCAAAACAGCAGGAGAGTGAGAGAGCAATGCGCTTAGTCAGAGATTTAAGTCTGGAGACGCAAAAGATACTCAAGCGAATTTATCAAGACAGTCAACATCATCTTGTCAGGCAACGAGCCCAATGCATCTTATTGAGCTTTCAAGGCTGGAGCCTGTCGCAATTAAGGCAGTTGTACGGCATTAGTCGCAAAACCCTGTACACTTGGCTCACGCGCTGGGAAGATGAACGGCTAGTAGGGTTATATGACCGCGCTGGCAGAGGCAGAAAAGCCAAGTTAAATGACGCGCAGAAACAACAGGTACGAGCGTGGGTGCAAGCCGAGCCTAAAAATCTCAAAAAAGTTTTGAGTCAAGTTGAAGCAGCCTGGGGAATTCGTATCAGTAAAGACACGCTCAAGCGAGTGCTGAAACAGTTTGAGATGCGCTGGCTGAGAATGAAAAGAGGATTGGCTGGCAAGCCTGATAGTTGGGAGTTAGAGGTCAAGCTAGAACGATTAAAGCAACTGAAGGAACAGGAGAAGCAAGGAGAAATTAGCCTGAGATATTTAGATGAAGCAGGCTTTTCGCTCGTGCCTTCAGTTCCCTATGGTTGGCAAGACAAGGGCAGCAGAATCACGCTTAAAAGTCAGAGCAGTCAGCGATTAAACGTTTTGGGTCTCCTCAATACTCAGAATGAATTGGTTGCCGAGGTTTATCTAGGAACGACTCGCAGTGAGCGAGTGATTCGCTTCCTGGATCAATTCAGTCAAACTCTAGAGCAGACAACCGTAGTTGTCCTGAACCAAGCCTCGATTCATACCAGTGAGGCGATGATTGAGAAATTAGAAGAGTGGCGAAAAAACAAACTGGAACTCTTTTGGCTACCGACTTACTCGCCCCAATTCAACTTGATTGAAACTCTGTGGCGCTTCATGAAATACGAATGGATAGAAGTGGCTGCGTATCAAGATTGGAAAAGTTTAATCGCGTATGTCAAAAAAGTGCTAGGCAAGGTAGGAACTGAATATGTAATCAATTTTGCATAAGTGCTTAACAGCGACAATAGCCATTGGTTGTACCTCATAAGGTATCAACACGATCGCCCCCCAAACAATCGTCCTGCGATCGCATCCAGGCGCTACACTTGAGGCTACCAACGCCATGCGCTTGCCAGACTGAAATGTCGCTGAGGCAAGCGCAGACAGCCGTGATTGATAACGCCCTTATGCAAACCAAACCGTCTCCCGTTTCCCTTTCGACAGCCAGCAACGATAGTCTGGTCATCACCTTTGCACCGGTGCTGCTGGCAGACGTATATGCACTGGCAGAAGATGATGCGAACGGGGCGATCGTGGTGATGAGCGGGACGGTGCGCCATCAAACCGATGGCAAGCCTGTAGTAGCGCTGGAATATCAGGCGTATGAACCGATGGCACTGCAAATCTTTCGCCAAATTGCAAACGATATCCACCAGCGCTGGTCAGAGGCAACCCGTGTTGTGATCCATCACCGCACAGGACGGCTAGAGATTGGTGAAATTAGCGTACTGGTAGCAGTCGGCTGTCCCCATCGTGCCGAGGCGTTTGAGGCGTGCCAGTATGCGATCGACACGTTAAAACACAATGCGCCCATCTGGAAGAAAGAACATTGGGCAGATGGTTCCAGCAGTTGGGTGAGTATTGGAGCCTGCGAACAACCTGGAGCTGACTGTTAGGCATTTGGTGCTATTTAGCGGATGGTCGTTAGCTAATTAGTCTGTTAGCTGACCAGCCTTTTAGCTGACAGTTGTAGGCCAGGTGCCATTAGTGGAACCGTTTGTCGAAGTGGTTGGCACAGGACTCGTGGTTAAGGGAGTGGAAGGGCTGGCACTGCTGGTACGGCGGCTACCCTTCCGGCGAGAGCCACCTGCCATCTCGTATTCTTGACTGGTCTTACCGTAACGGCTACCAACACCCAGCAGCATTTTTTCTGACATCGCCATGACACTTTGCTCAGCATTACTTACGTCGTCGGCAAGCTGATCGATCGACGATAAAGCGGTGTTGTAGGCAGCAAGTTTAGACCGCAAGCTACCAATGGTACTGGTATAGGCTGCCAGAGTGAGTCCACCGCCAAAGTCAAGCTCCATGCTAATGGAACGCAAACTTTCCATGCGTCGATCGGCTCGTTCTAACACTTCAGAATTTCGTTTACGACGTGCCATGATGCCCCTTTGTGATTTGTTGATAGCTTTACTGTAGGCACGCGATCGCGCAACTCACCTGAGCAAAAACCAGCAGGATTAGAGCAAGGGGTAGTGGTTACTGAAAAGAATTAAGGATGTTTACCGAGGACATTGCTTTTGTTGGAAATGCGACGTTGAAAGCGCTGCCAACCGATGACTTACATCAGTCTGCTTGAGCCATTGTAAGCCCGACTTAAGCCCGGCTTATGAATGCTTGAAGCGTTGCTACAACGATTTAAATGATTGCTACAACAACTTGAACGATTGCAGCAACGACTTATACGTTCGCAGCAAAAACTTAAGTGTTTCTTATACAAACAGCAATCATTGTTGCAACCGTTTGAATCATGGCTGCAATAACTTGAATCAGAGTAACAACGGTTCAAATCGTTCTCGCGCAGCAAGCAGTCTTTGCTACAACGGCTCCACTCTTTCTGGCAATGGGTATTTTCTTATCTACTGCAAAATTTAGTGTGGCTGCGTCCTAGAGTGCATGGCAAATCATTCCGCTATTCCGTAACGCTTGGAATATTAGTCACCTCAAAGCTGTGTGGAAGCCAAAGCATACTGTTGGCTCACCCCCCCGCGATCGCTGCTTCGATCTCAACTCAAGTATGTTGTCAGCCGCGTCTCTGTGTTTGTGCAAAGCTAAGGAGTAGGTTGCCTTTATACCCTCTTCTAACCTGATAGAGCGACTGAGAGCAAGAGCAAGCTATGGTGAAGCTTCGTTCTTCCAAAGACCCATCACTGCCCCTTCCCATCCCGCCAGATTGCACCACAACCGCTCTCTTATCTTGCTGTACCAAGATTTACCAGGAGTTGACTAACTATGATTGCAGCCAAAGAGAATGCCCCACAGCTCACCCCCGAATCATACTTTGCCTGGGAAGAAAAGCAGCTAGAAAAGCATGAGTATATTAACGGTCAAGTCTATGAAATGGGTGGCGGCAGCGTAAATCATGGTCGCATTGCCATCCGGTTTACTGCCATGTTTAATGTCCATTTAGACAATAGCGGCTGTATAACAGGCAATTCTGACATCAAGGTGAATATTGTTGAAACCAATAACTATATATGCCCAGACGCAAGCGTAACTTGCGACGAACGGGACAAAAACACATCTCAATCTTTTACATATCCCTGCTTAATCGTTGAGGTGTTGTCAGAAAGTACTGAGGCTTACGATAGAGGAGGAAAATTTAGACTGTATCGCCATAACCCAGTCTTACAAGATTATTTATTAGTAAATTCCACCCGTATTGAAATGGACTTGTATCACAAGAATGATGCGGGTGAGTGGATCATTCTTAACTACAAAGCAGGCGACGTTATAGAACTAAAAAGCATTAACCTGAGCTTTGCGATCGAGCAAGTCTATCGTGGTCTAGTGCTAACGCCAGAAGCCAACTACTAACAACGGTTCAAAGTTGTCTAGCGATCGCTGCAATAGGCGATCGTCTATTGCTGTTCTCTCATCTGCTGCAAAAGCTCAGCCAATGTCAGATCCTTAAACCGCGCCGCGCGTTCGTCTGTGTAATCGCCATATCCCGTCGAAAACTGATTGAGGAAGCGGAGAGTATTGGCAATGCCCATCTCTTTTATCAGGATGGCGATCGCGTCTTGAGTCATTTGGTTGAGAGATTTAGGCTGAACACTCATGCTAATAGTTCGGCAATGTCTAGCAATAAGGTGTTATCTCGTAGCAATAAGGTGTTATCTCGCGACATAAATCACCTGAGCCGTCCCTAGAATTTCGTTGCGCCGAATCCAGTTATGGCTCATCTCAATGGCACGTTTGCTTACCAGGTCTACTTTGCGACCAAGCAGATCTTCCAGTTCGTATTTCATCGTTGCTAGTGCCAGTAACCCACGTTTAGCATCTGGGGCAAAGGTGACAAGCACATCAATATCACTGTCGGGGCGAAAATCATCTCGGAGGACAGAACCAAACAAAGCAGACTCGCTCACCTTCCAGCGTTGATAAAATTCAGCGATCGTATCTTCAGGAAGTTGAATGTTGAGTGCAAGCATGGTTTAACCTCCTGAATCAGTTTAATCCTCACCGCTATCCAAGATGCAGCGTATTGGAAAGGTTCAGCGTAAGGGATTCTGGCACAGTAGCAACCCTTTTTCCATATTTCATGCGGTTGGTTGCTGACTGTGCAACTTATGTATCTGTAAGATAGCTACTATGTACTCTACTATTGCTGCCTCTATAGTTTTGGAATTTTGGGAATTTCAATCCCAATCCTCTGCCCAAAATCAGTTGCATTATTCATAAAATCAGTCGTATTAGTCAAAAACGTTGTAGCTGCTGAAACAATGCTGAGGAATGCTAAAAAGTAAGCTCTTATCTTTTTTGGATCTCTGCGGCTTGGAGATTGGATTTCCTCTTTCAAGTTGTTTAAATGGACTATTGATAGCTCACGCTCATTATTTGGTAAAGCCTCAACAGCTTGGTAGAAAGAATCAATAATCTTGATAGTTTCGGCAACTTGAGAATTAATATTCTGATTGGCATTGAAAGTGTTGCCAGTAGAATCCTGAAATATCCCAATTGGTGCATTCACTGAGCTTCCTACAATAGATAGGTTAATGATTGTGGAGCCAGGTGAATTTAGAAGTTTATCAGGCTGTGTAGCTGCTACCTTGCCTTTAGGTCTTAGCTGACAATGTTGATAGTAAAGGTCTGCCTTATAATCTCTGCCATGGATTGCCTGTATATAATCCTCCTTCTCAAGTACCTCTAGATAATATCTGATTAACTCAAGAGCCAAACCAGTCTGTTGAACTATTTGTACTTCTGATGCTTGCCCATCATTTACTGCTCGAAGAATTGTAAGCTGATCTTCATTTAGCATTGCAGCCTGTCCTCTAAGTTAACTAGGTAGAATTCCTAAAGCTTCACAATCTCGATTTGGGTCTAAGTTACATCCCTTTGGTAACTTGGTCTGACAGAGCTTCGCTGCAGAAAGTTGTTCTTCACTCCAGCCTTGTGCGTCTCTGAGGTCAGCATTGCTCAGGTTGGCGGAAAAAAGGCGTACCTCCTTCGTGAAGTTAGTGTTTCTCAGGTTAGCGTTGCTGAGATCAACGTTACAGAAGTCAACTGGGCTAAGATTGGCACTGCTGAGGTTCACACTACTAAGGTTGGCATAACGGAAATCAACACAGTAAAGATTGGTGCTGCTAAGGTCAGTTTCTCTAAGGTAGACACTCCGAAGTTTAGTATCTCTAAGGCTCATTCCGCTGAGATTAGCTCCGCTAAGATTGAGTTTTAACTTGTTAATGACTTCTGCCTCAATTAAGAACTGTAGAACATCCCCTTTGCGCGCTCCATCTTGTCCGAGCCTCCTTAGAATAGATAATGTTCTGGCTCGAATCACATCCTTTGCAGCATTTACCAATTCGATCTCTTGACCCGTTGCTTCATGCGATTCAATAGGGGTCTGAATTGTCATTCCATGTGATTTCACCGGTACAAAACCTTGATTCATTTGCTCTTGAACCCTGTCGGCTATTGCAAGCATATTCTTATCGATCAACAGTTCCGATAGACGATCCAGGTAGTTTTGTAAAGCTTCCTCGCGTTGGTTCGATTCCGCAATTTCCTTCTCCACCTTGACTTGTTCATCTATGCGCTTTTGCTGAAGTTGTTGTAGCACATATCCTAAAACTGCCAGTGAAAATGGAACTCCTAACAAACTTAGCCAGTCCCACAATGTCTTTGCATCCTGAAACGCTATTGTCGAGGTTGTTTCAATGATGTCGCCCTGCTTATTTTTCTTTTCGGTCTTTGTGATAGTTTCATCAGGTTCAAATCCAGTCTTAATATTGCCTGCCTGAACGCTATAAAGGAGAGCGATTGCTGCTCCACTACCTACTAGGACAGCAGCCCCCTTTGTAAAAACTTTCCTTGATTGCCATGCAGGTTGCTTCATTCTCAGTACCTCAATACAACACGCAACAAAGCCGCAGCACGATCAAGCCATAGCAGACCTTGCCATAGCTTGATATATTTTGCCATCTTCAGGAAAAATTGCTTGATGAGTAATCTCTACTCCTTCCCAACCCTCTCTAGCGATAGCTATAAGATGTAGGTTAGCGCTAGCGTAGCTTACTAGGCTCAAAGTCCTGAGCTTCCCAAAAGCGATCGCAGTAAAATGTAGCTACAGTAGGCTTTCGCCCAACCTAAACCAAGCGTACATTCTGAGGGCAACTTATGAGTTTGGATGAACTCCTCAACGCTGCCAAGCAACTCAACGAGGCGGATTTAGATACCCTCGTCAACCGTCTATTGCTGCTCCATGCCAGTCGCAAAGCGCCCATCCTCCTCTCGCAGGAAGCCTCACTGCTGCTGCAAATCAATCAAGGCATCCCCACAGGTCTGTATCAGCATTACCACCGCCTGACCGAGAAACGGGATGCCGAAACACTCACCCCGGCAGAGTACGAGGAAGTACTACACTTGAGCGATCGCATCGAACTGCTGACCGCTCAACGGGCGGAGGCTTTGGTGAAACTGTCAACCCTGCGTCAAGTGCCCCTCCTGCAACTAATGAACGATTTAGGCATCCAGTCTCCTACGTATGCCTAAAGACTACATCTCTGTTGCTTTGAAGCGCCTTGTGTTCGATCGAGCAAACGGCTGTTGTGAGTATTGCTGTAGTCAAGCAAAATTTGCGATCGAATCATTGGTGATTGAACATATCATCCCTACCAGTCGAGACGGTGAAACTAGCGCTGACAATCTGGCGTTAGCCTGCCAGGGCTGCAACAACTACAAATACAACAAAACAGAGGGTATCGATCCAATTGATGCTCAACCCGCCACTCTCTTCAACCCCCGTACCATGCTGTGGAGTGAACATTTTGCCTGGAACGAAGACACTACATTGCTGGTTGGCTTAACAGCCATCGGTCGCGCTACTGTAAACACCTTGCGACTGAACCGAGAAGGAGTCGTCAACTTACGCCAAGTGCTGCGTACCACAGGACAACATCCACCCGTTTGACCTTCTGGCTGTTTCCCTTCTAGTTCACTGCCTTAAACAATGGTGCAATAGTGGCGTTCAGTGTGCCGAGTTAGGACGATCGCCCTTAGCGTGACTTCATTCTATGCTTTTCTCCAGTGATGCTTGCCAGTCGTCGATCACGCTGGTTTCCGACATTTTGGAGCAGCCAGAAACCAGCGTGAGAGATTTAAAGTCACAGATTGAAATTCAGAGTGCTCAATCAAGTCGAAGCTTAACGGTGATCGCTCCGTTCTAGCGGCACAGGCATTGGCACAGACACAGGCTCTTCCGCGTGATCACCCGTCACTTCTTTGAGGGTGAAGGCATTCACAAAAGCGACGATGATGGCAACGCAGCCTAACATTTGAAAAAACAGCTTGTCGCCAGCTACGCCCTGGGGCAAAAGGCTATAGACCGTCAGATAAACGACCGCGCCAACGTTGCCATAGGCTCCCACATTACCCGCGATCTGCCCGGTAATCCGGGGTTTGACCAGGGGGACGATCGCGTAAGTTGCGCCTTCCGCTGCCATGACGAAGAACGATGCCACCATCGTCATCAGCACAACAAAAATGATGGGTATGCCTTGACCAAACAGACTGAACAAGAGATAGCTAATGCCAGTGCCGCCAATGGTTGCAGCAAGTGTCCATTTGCGGCTACCAATCTTGTCAGAAATCCAGCCGCCACCGGGACGCGCCACGATGTTCATAAAGGCGTACATCCCTGCCACTGCTCCTGCCACTGCTGCTGTCAAGCCAAACCCACGTTCAAAATAAGTAGGCAGCATAGAGACCACCGCCAGTTCAGACCCAAAACACGCTATGTATGCCAGTTCAAGGTTGGCAACTTGAGCGAACTTATAGCGATCGTCTGGTGCGTAACGCTTGGCTCCCGTCATCAGCGGCTTGTTTGCCTGCCAGATGTTGTACGCCTGATAGAGGTAAAGACCAACTAGAAAGACACCAATCAGCAAGAGTGCGGTGTTGTCAATGAACTTCACTTTCGTCAAGCGCCATGAAATCAAGCCTAAAACGCTGACTAGCGGCACATTCATGGCTAACAAAAACCAAAAATCACGCTTGCTGGTCACTTCCATACCAGCGCTGCTAGGCGGGCGCTGATACACCTTGCCAGGAGGGGTGTCGGTGACATTGAAGTAATAGATCACGCCATAGACTGCTGCCACCACACCTGTAAGGGCGATCGCCAACCGCCAGTTGAGCTGTCCCGCCGCCAAAAAGCTTAACCCAGCAGCAACGGCAGGCAACGTAAAGGCAGCGCCTGCTGACCCAAAGTTGCCCCAACCCCCATAAATACCCTCCGCCAGACCAATGTCTTTGGCAGTAAACCACTCTGCCACCATGCGAATGCCGATGACAAACCCGCAGCCGACAATGCTCAAGGCGAGGCGAGCGTAAACCATTTGCTCAAAGTTTTGTGCCAGCGCAAAGGCAAGGCAAGGAAACACCGCATAGATCAGCAGGCAAGAGTAGGTAAGCCGAGGACCAAAGCGATCCAAAATCATGCCAACAATAATCCGGGCTGGCACGGTAAGTGCCACATTGCAGATAGCAAGCGTTCGCAGTTGCGGATCGGTTAAACCCAACTCAGCCTTTGCGGCTGTTGCTAACGGTGCAAAGTTAAACCAAACAACAAAGGTGAGGAAAAAAGCAAACCACGTCAGGTGCAGAATTTTATACCTGCCCGTAAATGACCACAATCCAGCCATAACAGCTTTACTCCAAAATGCAGGTGTATGAATCTACTTCAATGCCTTGAATCGCAACGAGACTGCAAATAATGTGCTGTTTGAAAGCCGTAGCATCGCTTTAGCAACCGAGCCTTAGCAACCGACCGTCTGGATGCAGATTCATTCATTTCAAAGCGGGACGATCGCTCGATGAGGGCAACCCATAGTTGACTCAAAACTCTTCGTAAAACTGAGCGATTGAGTCATGAATTCCAGCAAAAAACAGGCTTGCAGTAAAACCCTTTGAGCTTAACCACATCAATCTGCTTTTGCCTGAACGCCATCAGCAGCAACACCTCAGAGGCAAAAGGAGCTTGTAGAAAGGTTACCGATCTCAATAGCATTACTCTGTGTAAACCATCACAAAAAATGAGCGCAAACAAGTTCTACGCATCGAAGCGATGCCATTGTGGCAAGACAGAACAGTTGACTGAAGCCTTGCAATTAGGGCTGCTCAAAGTTGCTATTTACACAGCTTGTTGAAAAAGAGTCGATCGCACCGTTACGCACGATCGCGCTGTCTAAGGGGTTGCGCCAAAAGGTTTTCTGGTAAGGCGCTTAAAACTCGCTGAAAGGGAGCCGTATTGCCCAAGCCTTTCGCCAAAATGAGTGCGCCTTGAATTTGCAAAATGGCATCTTCAGCACGTTGTCGGGCGATCGCGGCTTCCACACCTGCATCCACTGCAACGGCTGCCAGAGCATCGATCCAGTCACCCAGCGCCTGTTGAATTTGAGCATGAAACAACCCATTGGCTTCACCCAGTGCCAACATTGCCAGCAAACAGGCTTGTTGACCGTGATTGTAGTAAGCGTCCACACTACGAGCCATTGCCTGGAGCCGCTCAGAGGGATCGCCCTCACTGCGTAGCGGTGCCAGTATTCCTGTTTCCAGCTTCTGCCGGAGATAGTCCAACACGGCGGCTGCCATTTCTTCTTTCCCACCCGGAAAATGGTGGTACAGGCTCGCTTTACCCAATCCCGTTGCGCTTGACAACCGCGCCAGCGTTGCCCCTTCATAACCATACTGGCGAAAAACCTCAACCAGTCGGGCAACGGACTCCTCTCTCAACATTAATTCAGTTTCATCGCAACTATTGACAGTATACCGAACGACCAGTACAGCAGTTACGCACCGAATTATTGGCACAGAGAAGAGGTGCAAAGCGACCACCGTTGCCTCAGTGAATCGGATTGCAACGGTTGGCGAACAGTTGACTTGCCTCACGTCTCTTCAGACCGTCCAACTCAATCGCTTGCATGACTTTTTGCCGGAAAGCATCACTGTAGGGTTGAGTCATTGAAGGGGGATAGACACAAGGGAAACGCCTCTAGTCTACGTCCCAGACTGGATGGCTATCGCTATCAGTTGTCTTGCTGAAAGTCCCTGGGATTGGTTTTGGTTGCCTTGTTAGGGGAACGCCAGACTTTACTGAATGTAAAGCGTTATACCAATCGATCGGAGGGGCATACTTAGCTCACCATGTCACTTTTGCTTCTCAGAATGATTGCCTGAGAAAGGTGCAACGGCAACAGTAGATCTCATCGACCCAAACCGCATTCGGCATTGGTTGACGACTCCTGCTACCGCTCCGTGTACACACGCCTTCCACTGAGCCTTGCTATATGTGTTCCCGTACCGTCAACGTGCTCTTAGTAGAGGATGATGAAGAGGACTACCTCATCACCCGCAGTTTACTCTCCCAAATCAAGCAGGTAACGTTTGCTCTTGATTGGGTAGTCACCTATGAAGCGGCATTAGAAAGCATTGCCAACCATCAACATGATGTTTATCTAGTAGACTACCGTCTGGGACCGCGTGACGGGCTGGAATTCTTGCAAGCTGCTCTTACTAATGGTTGCAGAACGCCGATTATTCTCTTGACTGGGCAGTCGAATGAAGACCTCGATTTGGCGGCGATGAAGGCCGGTGCAGCAGACTATTTAGTGAAAGGTCAGATTGATGCTTCACTTCTAGAGCGATCGATTCGTTATGCGATCGAACGCAACCACGCCTTAGAAGCGTTGCACAAGAGTGAAGCACAACTGGATGGCATTTTAGGCTCGCTCAAAGATGTGGTCTGGTCTGCGACCGCGCCTATCTTTGAGATGCTCTATATGAGCACTGCGGTGCATACCCTTTATGGGCGCTCTGCCAGTGAATTTGCGGCTAATCCCAGCCTTTGGTTTGAAGTAGTGCATCCCGACGATCGCGCCTGGGCAGAACAGGCAGCACAGGCGCTCTTACAAAGCGGGTCTAAAGATCTGGAATATCGTATCCTACAGCCCGATGGTGCCATACGTTGGGTTCGCGATCGAGCCTACCTTGTGTGCGATGCCAGTTGGAAGACAACGCGCATCAATGGCATTGTCACCGATATTACCCAGAGAAAACAGAGAGAGGCAGCACTGAAGCAGGCAGTGCATCAAAATAGTCAGCTTGCAGCGGCAATCTCTCACATTGGCACCGGTGTGACGCTGAGTGATCCAACCTTACCCGACAGCCCCATCGTCTTTGTAAACCCTGGCTTTACAGCTATTACCGGGTATGCAGCCGAAGCCGTACTGGGAAAAAACTGTCGCTTTTTGCAAGGTCCAGAAACAGACCCTAACACGGTAAAGGAACTGCGACAGGCGATCGCTCAACATAAGCCCTTTACAGGCACACTGCTCAACTACCGCCAGGATGGCACTCCGTTTTGGAATGAGTTGATCATTAGCCCAGTCTTTGATGACGATGGCACGCTCATCAACTTTGTGGGCTTGCAAACGGATGTCACGGCACGCAAACAGGCTGAAGCCGAGCTTGATCGCCTGCATCAGCAGAATGAGTTGATCTTAAACTCAGCTGGAGAAGGTATTTACGGGTTAGATTTGGAAGGCAAGCTCACCTTTATCAACCCAGTTGCGGCTCAAATGCTGGGCTGGGAAGCTGACACGCTTGTTGGCAAGCTTATCCCTGGCTTGGTGCATTCATCGCAGCCAAAGGGTACGCTGCACTGGCAAACCGACTCGATCGATTCAGCCGCTGACCAATGTTTCCTCCATCATGTTAATGAGGAGGTGTTCTGGCGCAAGGATGGCACCAGCTTTTTGGTGGAATACATCAGCACACCGATTTTAGAGCATGGGGTGTTAAGCGGCACAGTCGTAACCTTCCAGGATATTACCCATCGACGGCAGGCGGAGGCAGCGCTGCGTGAGAGCGAAGAACGCTATGCCATTGCAGTGCAAGGTGCCAAAGATGGACTATGGGATTGGAACTTGAAAACCAATCAGGTGTATTTTTCGCCGCGCTGGAAGTCAATGCTGGGCTGGGAAGACAACCAAATTGGCAATAGTCTGGAGGAATGGTTCAATCGCATTCATTTAGAAGATTTGGAGACAGTGAAAGAAGCGCTGATTGCCCACTTCGCGGCACAGACACCTGACTTTGAAAGTGAGCACCGGATGCTGCATCAGGATAATACCTACCGCTGGGTGCTCTGTCGTGGGTTAGCAGTTCACGACGGCAGCGGTACTGTAGTGCGCATTGCAGGTTCCCTAACGGATATCACCAGCCGTAAGCAAACGGAAAAGCAACTGCTCCACGACGCACTACACGATACGTTAACCGACCTGGCAAACCGTGCCCTGTTTATGGATCGATTAGAACGGGCGATCGAACGGAGCAAGCGCCATAAGCAGTATTTATTCGCTGTCCTTTTTCTAGATCTAGACCGCTTCAAGCGGGTGAACGATAGCCTGGGTCACGTCATTGGCAATCAACTTTTAATTGCGATCGCGCGGCGGCTACAACTCTGTATGCGGTTGGAAGATACGGTTGCGCGTTTGGGCGGCGATGAATTTGTGATTTTGCTAGAGGACATTGAGAGTGCGAGTGATGCGACGCGGGTGGCAGAACGCATTCAAACGGAACTAGCGCAGCCGTTTCACTTGAGTGGGCATGAAATGTTTACCACAGCCAGTATTGGTATTGCGCTGAGTGCGACTGGGTATAAGCAGCCAGAAGCTATCCTGCGGGATGCGGATGCCGCCATGTATCGTGCCAAGGCGTTAGGCAAGTCTCGCTATGAAATGTTTGATACGAGTATGCACGCGCAAGCGGTGTCCCTCCTACAACTGGAGACAGACCTCCGCCATGCGATCGAACGACAGGAGTTTGAGCTGCACTACCAACCGATCGTCTTGCTCAAAAACAAAAATCTGGTTGGGTTTGAGGCGCTGGTGCGGTGGCGACATCCCCAACGAGGCTTGGTTTCACCAGGAGAGTTTATCCCAACCGCAGAAGACACTGGTTTGATTGTGCCCCTTGGTTGGTGGGTTTTACAGGAAGCCTGTCGTCAGATGCATCTGTGGCAGCAGCAGTTTGCCCTTCACCCGCCTCTTACGATCAGCGTAAACTTAGCGGGCAAGCAGATCACACAACCGGATGCGGCAGAGCGAGTGAAGCAAATTTTACAGGCAACAGGTCTGCATCCCAGTCGCCTCAAGCTAGAGATTACAGAAAGCTCTCTGATGGAACATGCAGAGTCTACGATCGCCATGCTGCAACAGCTCAAAGCCTTAGGCATTCAGCTAGCAATCGATGATTTTGGGACGGGTTATTCCTCCCTCAGTTATCTGCATCGGTTTCCCATCGATACCCTTAAAATCGATCGATCGTTCGTGAATCGGATGGATGTCGAGCTTGAGAAGCTAGAGCTGGTACGAACGATCGCGACCCTTGCCTGGAACTTAAGCATGGATGTCGTCGCTGAAGGTATCGAAACCCAACAACAGCTTTCGCATCTCAAAGCATTAGGCTGTGAGTACGGTCAAGGCTACCTCTTTTCAAAGCCAGTGGATGCGAGAGCGACAGAACGGCTGATTGCAACACACACACAACTTGTTCAGCCAGAAGCCGCTGAGACACACCTTGCCTAAAGCGTCAAGCGCACCATTAGTCAAACTTGAGGACACTCAGCCCGCCCATTGTCTCTACGAGCAAACGCCGCAATCGAACACATTTCCAAAGGAACTCAAGTGATACCTTCAAGTTCAGAACATGAGGTCGTTATGACCACCGAACATCAATCACGGGAATTTTTACAAGTATCCCTGGCTTATGCTCAAAGCATTTTTGAAACCGTACGAGAGCCGCTCGTGGTACTGGATGCTGAGCTGCGTGTCAAAACGGTTAATCATGCGTTTTATCAAACCTTCCAGGTTTCTCCGGCTGAAACCCACGATCGCTTGTTTCACGAATTGGGTAATGGTCAGTGGCATATCCCCGGTCTGCAAGCCCTTTTGGAGGCTGTGCTGTTAAACAACACGCCGTTTGAAAACTTTGAAGTCGAGCATGAGTTTCAGCAGATTGGACGCAGAACGATGCTGGTCAATGCGCGTCAGATTTTTCAGGACACGGCTCAAACTCGTCTCATTCTACTAGCGATCGATGACATTACCGAGCGTAAACAGACCGAAGAGACGTTAAGGCAATTTACTGCCCGACTGGAACAGAGCAACCGGGAACTGCAAGACTTTGCGTCCGTTGCCTCTCACGATCTGCAAGAGCCACTCCGCAAGATTCAGTCCTTTGGCAATCTCCTTAACAGCGAATTTGGTTCCTGCTTACCCGAAACAGGGCAACAATATCTGCAACGGATGCAAAATGCGGCGGCTCGCATGCAAACGTTGATCAACGACCTGTTAGCCTTTGCACGCATCACCACCAAAGCACAGCCCTTTGTGCGCGTTGATTTGACTAAAATTGCTCAAGAAGTCCTATCAGATTTAGAAGTGCACATGCAGCGCGTTGGCGGACGTGTTGACATTGGATCACTGCCCACTATTGATGCTGATCCACTCCAAATGCGGCAACTGCTGCAAAACTTGATCAGCAACTCCCTCAAGTTTCATCAGCCCGACGTACAGCCTCTCATCACACTCCAGGCACAAACGCTCAAGCAGCAAGACGCTGCAAAAGACAAAGCACCCGTCTCCGAAATCTGTCAAATTCAGGTTTCAGACAACGGCATTGGCTTTGAAGAAAAGTATCTAGACCGCATCTTTACGGTGTTTCAACGGTTACACTACCGGAATGAATATGAAGGCACGGGGGTGGGTCTAGCAATCTGCCGTAAGATAGCCGAACGCCACGGTGGGAGTATTACGGCAACCAGTAAACTGGGAGAAGGCGCAACATTCATTGTCACCCTACCGCTACAGCAAGTCCCTACATATGTCCTACTGTGAGTAAGCCTGGAAAACCGATTATCATTCTGATGGCTGACGATGATGAGGAAGACCTCATGTTGGCGAAGAGTGCTCTAGCCACTTGTCGTTTAGCCAACGATTTGCACTGTGTCCGAAACGGTGAAGAATTGCTGGATTATTTATATCGTCGGGGTGAGTATAGTGAGCTGAAAAACTCACCGCGACCGGGTTTGATTTTGCTCGATTTGAATATGCCACGTAAAGATGGACGCGAAGCGCTGCAAGAAATTAAAGCCGATCCCGATCTGCGACAAATTCCGATCGTCATCTTGACGACTTCTAAAGCAGAAGAAGACATTTACCGAACCTATGACCTGGGTGCTAACTCGTTCATTACGAAACCAGTGATGTTTACTTCCTTGGTAGAAGTCATGCAGAATTTAGGTAAGTATTGGTTTGAAATTGTTGATTTACCATCCGGTAGCTCAAACGCTTAGGTGAGAAACCAAGTGATTGAACGACTGGTGTAGTCAATTTATCTAGGGTCAAGACACAAAACGGCGGCTTGAGAATGATGTCACCCGCAGCCTAGAGCGGCGCGATCGCAGCTGTCAATTGCTGGTGTTGCTGTTGTAAAGCTTGAAGGTTCACGGCAACGTGTATCAGTAGTCTGAATATTCAATTTGTTGACACATACTGGTGGAAAAGACGGGTTATTTTAAGGGGTCTTTGCATAACCCCTTAAATCGGTAGAGTTCATATTGAGAAGATTAAGTCTTAGAGGCTGTTTGAAAAGCCATCTAGACCGTAAAGAAGCTCACACGGTTAGGCTGTCAGTCGTGAACTCAAGCCCCGTAAGCGCGATGGTTAAATTCTACTCACGTTGTTTTCTATGAGTATTCAAATACGGCAGTGATTGTTTATGCGGTTTTTCATTGTTCTCAAGACTCGAAGAAGTGGCGCAGTCGGTTTCTGTAGAAGGAACTGAGCACAGCAGAACAACTTGTTGGAGCCGATCGCTACGTTGCTAAATCAGCGCTGAGGAAGTCAATAAATTGACGCGCACTGCGACCCGATCGCCCATTGTGCCGTGTTGCCCACTGAAGCGCCTGGTGTTCCAATGCCTGTGGCTCCAGCGTAATGTGGGCTTGCTTGGCAAGATGGTGGATGATCTGCAAATAGGTTTTTTGGTCGGCAGGTTCAAAAGTGAGCGTCAAGCCAAATCGATCGCTAAACGAGAGCTTTTCCTGCACCGTATCCCAAGCATGGATTTCATCACCATCACTGGGACGAGGACGATCGCCAAAAAACTCCCGGATCAAGTGCCGTCGATTGGAGGTGGCGTACACAACGACATTTTGCGATCGGGCTGTCAGGTTGCCTTCCAACACAACCTTTAATGCTTTGTAAGCGTCTTCATCTGCCTCAAAGGACAAATCATCCACAAAAATGATGAATTTCTGAGGCAGATCTCGTAAGGTTTCCACGATCGCAGGCAACGCAACCAGATCCGCTTTAGCGACTTCAATCAACCGCAAACCAGCCGCACCATAGCGATGTAGCAAACCCTTCACCAACGACGATTTGCCAGAGCCGCGACTGCCGTACAGCAACACATGTAGCGCTGGATAACCGTTCAGCAAAAAGGCTGTGTTCTTCAGTAAGGCTTCTTTTTGAGCCTCATAGCCGACCAAATCCGTCACCTGAACCGGATCGGGAGTGGCAATACCCACCAACTGCCCTGCCTGCCACCGCAGCGCTTTGTAACGAGCCAGCAAGCCTACACCATGCTGACGGTAGTGAGCAGCTAATGGCTCCAGTGCCTCGCCCCAGTGATTTGCGGCATCGAGGGTCGATCGAAGCCAGTGTAGATGAGGCGCAGCTGCCTGACTCCAGGCGACGGGTGCAACAGTAAGATGAGCCGCTACCTTAACGGACTGACTAAGCTGCTGGCTACTACAGGCATACATTTGCTGTAGCACCTGAAGATCATGCCGAGCCGCCGCTATTAAAGCAGGCGCTAGATTGTCCAGATCTCCACACTGCGCCTGTTGAGTGAAGGGGTTCTCCGCGTTTAACAATTGGGTCAGCAGATAGTCCTGCCAGCTTTGCTTACAGTCTGCTAGGGCGCTAAACCAGTCGCCATACGCTTGCAAACAGTCTATATTTTCGGCGGCTGTATTCCGTTCGGCATGACGCAGGGCTTGCAGCAAAGCCAGAAATGCCTGCCCCACGTCGCCCTTGAGTACAGATTGATACACCAGCAGTGCAGCGGCTTGATGCAGGAGCGTTTGAACCGGGGCGATCGCAGGAGTACTCATTAAAAATAGATGAAAGGAAATGTGAACATGACCCTGTTTTAGCCGACAGCTTTCAGCCTTCAGCTTTAAATCCTACACTGACCGCTGATCGCTAATTAGCAGCCTCACTAGCAGATCCAATGGCTTGACATTGGGTGCAAACCCCAAAAAATTCCAGCATATGATAGTAGATTTTGAACTGATATGACTGGTTTAACTGCGCCTCCAACTCATGCACGGGGCAGGCATCGATCGGAATGGAGCCTCCACACTGTAAGCACGTCAGGTGATGCTGATCTTCCTGCACAAGACTGTAAAGCGATTCACCACCTGCGATCGTCCGCGCCTGTACCGCCCCCTCGAGCTTAAGAGACTCCAGGGCGCGATACACTGTCGCCAGCCCCATTGCCTGGTCACGGTTTCGCAGCTCAACAAACAAATCCTGCGCCGAAATTGCCTGATCAAGGTTTTTGAGGATGCTGATAATCCGTTCCTGGCTGCGAGTACGACTGGCTTTCATAGGGGAGGGGAGAGGAGGGGGGGGAAAGTTTTGAGTTTTGAGTTTTGGGTTTTGAGTTTGTTTTGCCTTTTGCCTTTTGCCTTTTGCCTTCTCCCTTCTGCCCTTTGCCTTTTGCCTTTTGCCTTCTACTTTTTGCCTTCTCCCTGCGGTAGCATCAGTAACGTCAAGACTATGACAGGAAGCAACTGTGACTCAGACGTATCAAGCTCAAATCTATGTTACTCTGCGATCGTCGGTTCTCGATCCAGCCGGAACGGCGGTGCAGTCTGGGTTAAAGCATCTGGGGTACGAGAATGTAGCGCAGATCAGAATTGGCAAATATATCGAACTAACCTTAGACGCAGCAAACGAAGAAGCGGCGCGTGAACAGATCGATCGCATCTGTGACCAACTACTGGCAAACCCAGTCATTGAGAACTATCGGTTCGACTTGCAAGCAACACCTAAACCTATGAACATAAGCGCATAGATTGTGATGCTGAGTATAGCTTGCTTCTGCCGTCAGTTTGCTGAAGCAAGCACTCATTCCCACCCTGTTGGTTCGTTAGCGCTGCGCGGTTGCAAGGTAGCCGTTTCAACATTAAAGGTGTTGCCCATCGTAGCGACGCGATCGCCTAACAAGAGTTTTCGCCCTCGCCGCGTTTCAACTGCGCCGTTGACTTTTACTTCGCCCGCCTGGATCAGCAGCTTTGCCTGCCCCCCAGACTGCACCATCCCCACAACCTTCAAAAATTGGTCTAGCTTGATTGTGTCTGTCGCTGTCATGCCCTGTCCTGTTGAATAACCAACCATCTTCTACCGTAACTCATCACGCTTTGTTGCTGCCAACACTCCTGTAGCGCCTTAGACAGTGGTAAGCAGATAGTCGATCGCGGCTTGGGCAATGATTTCGTTGCCGTCAGTGAGGACGGGCTGCGATCGCGCAGGCTGCAACGGCTGGTGTAGAAAATCCCAGGTGCCTTCAAAAAACTCAGACGGCGTAAGAATTTGCGAGGGCACGTAATCCTGCATACCATCCAGCAAAAGGGCCGCTTCGGCAAAATCATCACGGGTAATGGAGACGATCGGCGTACCCAACCGACACGCTTCAGCAAACGTGCTGTAGCCCGGTTTCGAGAGCAGCCGTCCACACACAGGCATTAAATCGACAGGGCGATAGTGGTTGTCAGTGATTTTGATCAAGTTTGGTAAATCTGGAGCATTGCGATCGAAGGTCAGAAACTGCCAGTCGGAAAAGTGCTGCAAATTCTGGTAGGGAATTGCCGCTAACCCTAAGCCGCCAAAGGTCATCAAAACGGTGCGATCGTGGCTGACTGTTAGCCCAAACGTGTCTCGCAATTGATCCACACTGTAGCGTGGGGAACCGCCCGTCAAACCCACATCCTGGATCACTGGAAACGCGCTCATTGGCTCGTGTAGCGGCAGGCGAAACAGGCGATCGCACTTGCTGAAGCACTCGGCAATCCAGTCAGCCATCTCGACAAACTCGCCGCCCCACGGTCGATAGATAAAATCCCAGCCAAAGTTACTCATCATCCAGCAGGGCACCTGAGCCGCTTTTGCCAGCAAAGTGGCGATCGGTGGAATATCTGCCAAAATTAGCCCCACCCGATTTTGCTTAATGAAGTTGACCTCAGAAGCAATCAGTTTGTTTTGCTGTGCCCGCAATTGCTGGAGCCGCTCTAGCGTCGCTGGTTTGTCCATCGTGACGCTATCGGCTTGCAGAATACCAACATCAAACGCCCTGGGACGATGGATGAAATCAGTTTGAATATAGGCTTCTAGCAGCCAGCGAGGTGCCGTTGTCACCAGAATCAGCAACACATCGGGACAAAGACGCTGAATAGCCGCCGCCACAGACGCCGCACGGGTCGCGTGTCCAAACCCATGATTTGTGATCGCCAGGTAGAGAATCGGTCGGCGCATGAGTAAAGGTTGGAGCGATCGCCCAAACGGGAACATTAAGCTGAATGGTAGAGCCATCGCTAGTTTAACGCCTCCTCAAAGGGTATTCAGCAATCTAGCCGAGAAAGTCGAGTCAACTATAGAGTCAATACCGCTTTTTCCCAGGCACAATCATAATAGATAGAAGAAGCTTGACAAGAAAAACTTACCGTTGGATAGAGGCAGGTTTTGCTAGAGCCGTGGCATCCAACCGCCAACCTTTTTGTAAACTCTGCTCCTAAGCGGTTGTTTAAGAAGTCTGGCGGTTAAAACCGCGACTACATCAACAAAGTCCGCCAACGCGGACTAGGGAAAGTCAGGGGTTTTAGAACCTGCGGCGACTGAAGTCTCTGTAGCCAGCGACTTCAGTCGCCAAGGCTACAAGCATCTGGACTTTTAAAGCATCCTCCAAGGGTATTTTGGTTGCTAGAAATCTTTCAAGCTCATAGTTTCAAAAAAACTGCATCTGCCGCCTTGATAGACAACTGACGTTGTTCAAGCTAGCTTTGATGGCACTAAATCAGGGTATCAATCACCATCACGGCTAGCGTTAACTTTATAAAAATAACGACGTATGCTAACAGAAACTTTTTATGCCGATCTGGCACCGCTGAAGCAGTTTCTAGAAATTACCGAGCTTGAAAACTTTCGTTCTGTGCCAAACGATTGGTATGTCGTAGTTACAGATATTGTTGAATCTACGAAAGCGATCGAGCAAGGGCGCTATAAAGATGTTAACCTTTTGGGCGCTTGCTCAATCATTGCGGTCTTGAATGTAGCGCAAAAAATTAATATTCCGTTTGTCTTCGGTGGCGATGGTGCGTCGATTGTCATTCCGCCAACGCTTTATGCAGGCACCAAGAAAGCCTTACTTGCACTCCAGCAACTTGCCCAATCAGAGTTTGATCTCACATTACGGGTTGGCATTGTGCCTGTTGCTGATGTAACGGCTGCTAATTATGCTGTCAAAGCAGCAAAACTGAAGGTTTCAGAAAACTACAGTCAAGCCGTTTTTATGGGCGGCGGTATGACTTACGCAACGGAATTAGTCAAAGCATCTGGTGAGGCAAATATTTATCGACTGCACCAGTCTGATGCCGTTGTTGATGTCGATTTGTCGGGTCTGGAGTGTCGTTGGCAAGATATTCCCACCAAGCATGAAGAGATTCTCAGCCTCATCATTATGGAGACGGAGCAGCATCCTGGTAAGGCTGGTGTCGCCTATCAAAATGTGATTAAACAAATCGAAAAAATTTACGGCAATGATTCAAACTATCACCCGGTTGTCGCTAATGAGCCTAACCTAACGTTTCAAACAAAGCATTTAATCAAAGAAACAAAACTGCGATCGAAGTCAAATAGCTGGTTCGATCGTACTGTCTATTTATGGAAGATCAAACTGGAGAACTTTTTAGGGTTGATCTTTATGACGTTCAAGCTGAAGATCAGTGGCATGGATTGGGGCGGCTACAAAAAGATCCTGACCGAAGCCACCGATTATCGAAAGTTTGACGATATGCTGCGGATGGTCATATCGGGCACTAAGCTCCAACGAGAGCAGCTCATCAACTATCTTGAAGAGCAGTACAAAGCGGGGCATTTAGTCTACGGCACTCACGTTTCTGACCGTGCACTTATGACCTGTCTAGTGTTTGAATATAATGGTCCCCAGGTACATTTTATTGATGGTGCTGATGGTGGCTATACGTTAGCGGCAAAAGCCATGAAAGCCAGAATGCACCGCAAAGTACTGAACTGGAGTGCGTATGTCTCGCTCAACAAACGGCAAAAAAGATCTGCCAGCAAAGCCCTTGATGAGAAGCTCATAGCTGAATGACAGAAGTAGAACTCAAAACCTTATGCCCCACCTTTCTGCATAAACTGTCGAATCGCTTCTACTAGTTGATCGATTTCTGACTCCAGCGTGAGGTAGTGAATGCAGGCACGTACACAGTTGGGGTTGAGGATGACGCGGAGCATGAAGCCGTTGGCTTCTAAAAACGAGACTAATTGATTGTGAGACTTGCTTGGTAGCTGAAACGACACTAACCCTGCCTCAGGTGGGGTCGATCGCAAACAAACGACACCGGGCAAGTCGGCTAACTGCTGCCAGAGCGCATGACTCAAGGTTTGGAGGCGCTGATAGCGAGCTTCAGCAGTGCCCCATTGGTGATGAAGCGCGATCGCAGCCTGCAAGCCGCCATACAGCGGATAGGCTGAGGTTGCCAGTTCATAGCGCTGCCCGTTAGGTTTCCAGCCCGTTGGTTGTCCGTGGCTGTCTGCTGTAATGCCACGCCAGCCAATAAAGGTAGGGTGTAGGCTTGCCATTGCTTCCGGGCGAATGTACAGCCCACCCAAACCTTCAGGACCGCACCACCATTTGTGTCCAGTAAAGGCATAAAAATCTGCCTGGAGTTGATCAAGCTGCAACGGCAGCACACCGACCGATTGAGCCGCATCGACCAGCACTTGAATGGGCTGATGGCTAGGATACTGATGGCAAACCGACGCGATCGCTGCCAGGGGAAGCACCTGTCCCGTATTCCAGAGAATGTGACTGAGGACAACGAGACGGGTCGTAGGTCGCAGGTGTTGCTCTACCACTGCCACTGGATCGCCTACATTCAAGGTTTCTTGGAAGGGGCAGAGAGAGACTTCGATGCCAAACCGACGCTGAAGTTCTTGCACCGCAGCAATAATGCCGGGGTGCTCGCAGTCAGACAGCAAGAGGTGATCGCCCGATCGCCAATTGATGCCCCAGAGTGCAATGTTGCAACCTGCTGACACATTCTCAGTCAGGGTAATCGTTTGGGAAGTAGTGCCGAGTTCCGCCGCGATCGCGCGTCTGGTCAGTTCTGCCTCGTTGACAATCCAGGCGTTGCTCTGGCTGGAGAACGGCCCCAACTGCTGAATCTGAACGTACGACTGTTGGATGGCTTCTAGCGCCACTTCTGGCAGCGGTCCTTGCCCACCATAATTAAAATACGCTTTGTTGGCTAGACCAGGAAATTGTTGCCGATAAGCGAGCAAAGACGCTGGTGACGTAGAACTTTGAGAAGTAAAAATGCCTGTCATGGTAACGTACTGGTAGAGACAAAGCGCTAGCATTCTAGCAGGTGAATCTAGAACCTTTTGCTGAGCAGTCAGGAGTCGGAAGTGATCAGTAACTCAGGGCGCAAACGATTCAAAACTTAGAGGTTGTTTGAGAAGTGTCTGGCGGTTAAAACCGCGACTAAGTAGACAAAGTCCGCCGTCGCGGACTACGGCAAGTCAAGGGTTTTACAACCTGCGGCGGCAGGTTGTAAAACCCTTCGGGCATGGCTGCGCTAGAGTCTCTGTAGCTGCGACTTCAGTCGCCAAGGCTACAAGCATCTGGACTTTTAAAACATCCTCTTAGAGTCAATTTGAACATTTCCTGTTAGCTTACAAGAATGTTACTTAATGCCGAACTGTTACTTAACTATCAGCGCTGTAGCCGACGAGCGTTCTTAGACTTGTATGGAGACCGCAGCCAACGTGATCCACCCAGCGATTATCTGCTGAAGCTGCTGCAAGACAGTCAGACGAACCAGCGATCGTTGCTTGCCGATCAGGATGCCCGTCAGCCCAGCTACGCGCCGAGAGATTGGAAGGCTGGAGCAGCGGCAACGCTAGTGATGATGCAGCAAGGCGTAGAGCGTATCCATCAGGGCATTTTGATTGCAGAAGGCACAAAAGGCGTAACGCTGGTCAGCAATCCTGATTTACTGGTGAAGCAACCAGGGCAGTCTCATTTTGGCGACTGGCTATATGCACCCACTGAGATTAAATTAGGCAAACGTCCCAAGCTGGAATATCAGATTGTGACAGCGTTTCATATGCTGGTGCTGGCGCAGGTACAGGGAGCATGGCCCGAAACAGCATGGCTGCTGCTACGAGAACGGGGCGCTTATTCGGTCGATCTATGGGAAATGCTGCCTCGAATGCAGGCGATCGTGGATGAATGCATTCAGGTCATGCTTCAAACGGAAGCGCCAGAGGTGTTTATTGCCCGGAACCGTTGCAGTCTGTGCCATTGGTTTGGGCATTGCTATGCGATCGCCAAAGCCGAACAGCACCTTTCCCTTCTCCCTGGCGTGACACCCAGCCGCTACCTCCAACTTCAGGCGTTAGCGTTGACAACGGTAAAAGGGGTTGCAGAAATGAATGCGGCACGCCTTGCACCATTACCAGGCTTTGGCAGTGAAACAGCCCATAAATTAGTGCGTCAGGCACGATCGTCCCTACACAACCGTGCCCTGTTGATTGAGCCGTTAGCCAGTACCAGTTTGCTAGCAGAACTGCCAACGGCACCAGTGGAACTTTATTTTGACATTGAAGCCGAGCCAGCGCTGAATCTGGTCTATCTACATGGTGTGCTGGTGGTCGATCGCCAGTCCCAAACCGAATGCTTCTACCCGTTGTTGGCAGAACGCCCCGAAGATGAGGGACTTGTATGGCAGCAGTTTCTCGATCTGGTTTGGCAATATCCCACTGCTCCCGTCTATCACTTTTGTCCGTTTGAAGTGCAGACCGTCGAGCGACTCGCCAAACTCTACGGCACGCCACCACACCGTATACGTCCCTTACTAACCCGCTTCGTCGATCTGCACGAGCGGGTTACACGTATGGTGACGCTGCCCGTCGAAAGCTATGCGTTGAAGCCGATCGCCCGATGGCTCGGTTTTGACTGGCGTGACCCCAGCGCCAGCGGTGCCCAATCGATTTACTGGTATGCTCAATGGCTTTCAACCGGCGATCGCGCTTATCTCGACGCAATCCTGACCTATAACGAAGACGATTGCCGCGCCACGTATCATGCAAAAGATTGGCTGGTAAATTTTTTACAGGAAAACTATCAGGCAGAGCTTGCTTAAGCAGCAAGCGCACCATAACTCAGAAGTAACAAGAATCTCTTTAAAGAACGTCTGTGAGTCTGTTGCACCCATAAAATGTATGTTTTCGTCGGTGCGATCGCTTGCTGGTTGGCTTTCTGTCCGTTTCCTCTATTGGATGAAGTGATCAAGGTACTGTGGGCACGTAAGAGCGATCGTAGTCTATTCATAAGGCGACCAAGGTAAGCCGCTATGCTTCATAGACATCCCGCCGATGACCAACCTTAATCACCCTTACAGTTAAGGACATATCTTCAACACTGTAAATAATACGGTAGTCACCTGAGCGCACACGGTATTGATTGGGTCGTTGCTTAAGTTTCTTGCAGCCTGATGGTCTTGGCTCGTCTGATAGGCTTTCAATAAGTGCAATTAAGTCTTTCTGAACTGCTAACGTAAGTTTTTTAAGTTGCCGTTGTGCTGAGGGTTTAACGAAAACCTGGTAGCTCATTCTAAGCCTAGCTCTTGCTTCAGACTGGACAGAGAGATGTCTTCTGTTTCCTGCAAAGCAGTATCGGCATCGAAGCTATCGATCTCATCCTCTAGCGCCTCAAGCGGTAGCTCTAAGTCCACCTTATATTTGAATTGCAAGTATTGCAAAAAGTGATATAGCTCATCTAAAGCCGACCGAGGCAACGAAGGCACCTCTAGGGCAATAGGCTCAGTTAGCGGCAAAGTAGTCATAACTCACCTGGAAGCTAGCTTTAAAAGGCAGTACTTTTATCCTAAAGCCATCCAACTACGATCGCCCGATCGCTTCCAATCCTCAGCACCGAATGTTTTCAATCATGGCTGGCTGCTGGCTGTCCCCAAGCTTAATCAATAGATAGAAGCTGGGCAGATATAGATGAAAGAGCGATCGTCGTCTCTCATTCATAATGTGACCAAACAGAGACGACCCTAATGCTTTGGGCGTTGTCGTCTACAGCATAAACTAGACGATGCTTAATATTGATGCGTCGTGAATAATACCCCTGAAGATTACCGCCAAGTTTCTCATACGGCGGTTCATAAGGGTTTTGCTTGAGAAGAGCCAGCAAACTGCTTAGATTAGCCTCCAAATTGGCAGCCCGTAATTTCTTCGCATCTTTGATGACTTGACGACTAAACTGAATCGTCCATGCCATTTAGATGCTCCAAGAACGTCGCCTCTGATACCCAATCATTGGCTTGTTCAACCGCTTTCACTGATTGCACCAAACCAGGCACAGATTGCAAATAAAGGGTTTCCTGCAAGCTATCCCAATCCGCTTTCGATAGCAAAACAGCATTTCCTTTTCTACTGGTAATTTCCCGTGGCAAATGATCCTGGTTGACTTGCTCAACCAAGCTAAACAAATTTGCTCTCGCTTCGCTGGCGCTCAAAATCTCCACGGAAACCCCTAAAGATGTACAACTTATTGTACCACATAGATTGAGAGCAATAATGTTTTAGAGGTTGGTGTCTAACGCTTTCACCTATAACCTCGCTTTACTACCACTAATGAGCGGAATGCCTTTGGGGCTGAAGACGATCGTCAAAAGATGTACGATGCGACTGCACGCTTGAGCAAGACGATCGTTACGAAACTCTATGTCATGCTCAATATAGATGTCATGCTCAATATAGTTAGATGCCCGTTCGCAAGGTTCACGCCAAGCGCTGCATTACAAGCTTTCTAACGTCTCACATCCTTGCTAAAGAACTGATCTTGGCAAGCTTATCTTTACTTAACCCTTCTAGTTCGCTCACATGAAGCCAGCCTTCCTTGACTAACCCAGCAAAGACAAAAGGCAGAGCGGAATATTCGTAGTCGTACTTACCCTCAACCTGGTGCCTCTTAGCGCTCAAAAAGTCGTGTAAACGCCAGAGTTCACCTAGCTCTGTAAGTGTGCTGGTTTCTTCTTGAACTTGTTTTAGTAGCGCCTCAATTTCTCGCTTGTAAGCTTGATCAAAAGCTGTTCGAGCGATCGTCTTTTCAATGTCAGTCCACTCAGCTTCACTTACTTGCATGACTCAATCTAAAATTTGTGTGGTGTTAATTAGGGTGGAACCTTTGCGTTCATTCAGTAGGGTTGAACGCTTGAGCTTCAAAGAACGCTTCTTAAATTTGTGAAAGATTCCAGTCGGTACACTTGTGGATAGGGGCTAGAGCTAACTTGAGCCAAACTATGCCCAAAAGACTAAAGCCCCTACCGTCTGACGATCACTCGTGATGAGCAGCGATCGCTCGTTTACCTAGCGAACCAGGTTCAGAAGTTCCTTCGGAGACGCTAACAAGTCAATGGCGACGAAAAAGATCTTGCCTTCGGGGTTGAGCAAGAACCGCCAAGCCATATTCATGCCAACCGCTGCACCAAACCAGGGGGTCTGAACCTTACCTGTCACTTTCACCTGAAGATAACCATCATCGGCGGGTTCAGCAACGCCGCGCTCTGGCAGCAGGCTGAGGTTCTGGCATTCTTCCCGGAAAAACCGCATGATCGCCTCTTTACCCACGATCGGACGTTGGAACGGAGGTTGCAAAGCGCCATCTTCGACAAAGAGCGTAATAAGTTGATCAAAGTCATTGGCATTCAAGTTATTCATGTAGCTCAACACCGTTACGTTGTCGAGACCTTGAATGGTAACTTGAGTCCGCTGAGAGGCTTCCTTGGGCACAACTACAGGTTCAGAAACTCTGGTGTAGCTGCCTAACTTATTAGTATCAAAACCCATGTCTACAACAGAGTTCCGTAAGACAGTAATCTGTTGTCCTTGATCCAGGGTTTTCAGGGTTTCCAACACAGCGTTAGCATTAGCTGAAAGTTTGTAGCCGGCCGGAATAGGTGCGACAGTGCCTTGCTCCATCCATTCGCCAAGTTGGTTCCAGAAGCCAAGCTTAATATTAGGTGACCAGGTGGCATAGGTACGGCAGAGGGGGGTATCGGCATGATTTGCCAAATCACACATGACCTGAGTCTGCTCCTCAAAGGTCATCTGCTTGATTTGGTTCAGGGTTCCCTCAGCAAACTGCATACTAGCAGCACCAGGAGCTGCCACTGTGACGGTTTTGCCCATCTCTAGAAACGCGAACCATGTCCATGCCAGTTGGTCTTCGGCGCTGAGCTGATTAAACCGTGCAGTCAAAGCAGGCACGGCATCAGCCGATAATGTACCGGGAAAAATACTACGGGCGGAATCAATAGTAATTGCCATACGAAGGGCGACCTCACTAAGTGTGTAACTGACGAGAGGCGAAGCAATCGGTCTCTGCTGATACAGTTTTGCTCCCCGCTCATTAAATTATCACGAAATATTACATAAACTAAGTCTTCTTCTTCTTAGAGGTTTAGCTTTTGGCGCACAAAGAGTTGAAACACCTGAGGAAGGAGCCTCTCAGCAAAGAAGTATTTTTTGAGCCATAGCTCCCTTCTTAATTTTTGACACATTTCTTCATAAAGTCAAGGTGAGTTGGCTAACTAAGCGCCCCTTTTATACCTCTAGCTGCGATCGCCCGCTTACGTCCGACTCTAAAGCGCCCAGTGCTTTCAACGAGGATTTTTGGGCTTCTGTAAGTCCGGTGACACCTGTAATATCCATGCCCTCGTAGAGGCGATCGAATTTGAGTTGGCGTAGCCGACTGCACTTCTGCACATCCCAAAGTTGTACGGAGCCATCTTCGCTACCACTAACTAACAACGTGCCATCGGGGCTAAAGGCGATCGCACGAATCGCAGCGGTATGCCCCCAGCGAAGTGTGTCTAAACATGCTCCCGTGCGGGCATCCCATAGCTTTACAGTGGCATCGCCGCTACCGCTGGCAAGCAGGCGACCATCGGGACTAAACGCGATCGCATAAACCTGTTTAGTATGAGCTTTAAGCGTTTTGCTGCTGTTGGCTGTAGCAATGTCCCACAGTTTGACGGTCTGATCTTCACTACTGCTAGCGAGGGTGCGACCATCGGGGCTAAAGGCAACCGCCCAGACGATCTCTTCATGGTCTGCCAGCGTTTTCACACACTGTCCTGTTGCCACATCCCATAGCTTCACTTTGCTATCGGCACCACCGCTGGCGAGATTCTGCCCATTTGGGCTAAATGCGACTGTCCAGACCCAGTGAGTATGTCCTTCCAGCGTTTTGAGGCATTGCCCAGTAGCGACATCCCACAGACGAATCGTGCGGTCTTCACTGCTGCTCGCAAGCAAGCGACCATCCGGGCTAAAGGTGACAGTCCAGATCCAGTTGGTGTGTCCCTCTAACGCTTCACAGCGCTGGCGATCGCTGAGATCCCATAGTCGGATGGTATTATCGCTACCGCCTGTAGCGAGTATGGGTTTAATGGGGTTGAAGGCGATCGATCGAATCCGCCCTTTGCTTTTCGGTACTTGCAAAATGCCGCGCTGATCTTGATGGACATCCCAGAGCCGCACAATATTGTCATCGCCACCACTGGCAACAGTTTGCCCATCGGCGCTAAAGGCAACTGCATACATACCCCGCGAATAGCCCTGCAATACATTGAGGAGCTTGCCATTAGTGGCATCCCATAGCCGCACTGCCTGATCATCGCTGCTGCTCAAAAGCATCCGACCATCGGGGCTAAAGGAAATCGACCAGACCTGGCTGACGTGCCCTGGCAACGTCTTTAAACATTCACTAGTCTGGCTATTCCAAAGCTTAATAGTACGGTCTTCGCCACAGCTAGCAAGAGTTTTGCCATCGGGACTAAAGCGCACAGCATAGACTTTTTTACTATGTCCTTTCAGGGTTTCAAAGCATTGCCCAGTCTGCACGTCCCACAATTTAACGGTCTGGTCTTCGCTGCTGCTAGCAAGAATTTGTCCATTCGGGCTAAAGCGGACTGAGTAGACCTGGCTAGTGTGACCAAGCAGCGTTTGCAAGCAGTTTCCCTGGCTGTCCCATAGCTTAATGCTGCCGTCAGCACTGCTGCTGACCAAACGATGCGGGTCGATCGGGTTAAAGGCAACTGACCACACCCAGCCAGTATGTTCTTTAAGCGTGACGCGACAGTCACCACTAGCCGCATCCCAGAGTTTAATCGTTTGATCTTCACTGGCGCTTGCGACCGTTTTTCCGTCTGGGCTAAAGGCAACGCTATACACCTTACTGCTGTGCTGATTAAGCGTGTGCAGACAGACACCTGTTTGCACATCCCAGATTCTGATTGTGTAGTCGGCGCTGCCGCTGACCAACCGCTGGCTATCAGGGCTAAAAGCAAGTGCCCAGACCCATGCGGTGTGACCTTTGTAAAGCTGGATTTGTTTGTTATCAGCCGCCTGCCAAAGCCGAATTTCACCATCACCGCCAGTCGCAAAAAATTTGCCATCGGGGCTGTATTGAACCGAAACCAAACTGGCTAAGCCCAGGATTTCGGCAAAGACCGAACCGCTGAGATCGGCATTTGTGAAGCTGGTGTCCTGGAGCTTGACGTTTTTTAAGTAGGCACGCCAAATCGTCAAGCCAGAGAAATCGCGCCCGCTGAGATCAGCGAGTGGGTAACTGCTCTGAAGCTGACAGAGTAAATTGATGAGATTGCCGATCGCATAGCCCTTTTTGGCAAACGGCTGACCGCGCAAACGATCAAAACCTCGCCGAATCAAAGCTTCGAGATCGGTTGCATACAAATCAAGCAATTTTGTCTTGATGGGTGCAAGAATCTCTTTCTCTTGCGCTTTACGAATGTGGTCGAGTGCTTCTGCTTTGACCAGAGCATAGCTGTTAAGAAAGCGCAATTTTTTCCAACTTAAAACAGCTTCTTCTGTTTGCTCAAGCAGTTGCTCAATTTCAGTGGTAATTTGTTCAATTAGCTGTTCGGTAATATATTCCATAATTGCAGGCAGTTGACCCAGCTTACCGGAGTCAGATTGCCCCGTGATCAGCGATCGACGTGACAGTGATTCCACTGCCTCTAGCAGGCGCATGGATGATTCGGGAATAGGAATATCATTTCTCAACTCAGTCAATGAAAGGGGATCACGATTGATCGCTAGCCAATACATGACCCGCTTTTCTAAATTCGATAAGCGCTCAAATTGTTGATCTAACAGGGTACGAATGTCGCCATAAACGGCAGTCTCTTGCTTGATTTGCGCCAAAAAATCAGCGATCGTATTATTAAAAAGATTGTAGATCGTAGTAGCAACAATTTTGAGCGCCAGGGGATTGCCAGAATAGCGATCGACCAGTTCACCAAGTTCGACATCCGAGCCATCTAGACCTTTATCTTTAAAGATCAAACGTGCTTCTGCCTGGTTCAACCCATCCAGTTGCAGCACCTTTACAGGAAGATTTTTTCCTTCTAACGCAGCAGCATCCTTTGGCTTTTCGCGACTGGTCAAAAGCAGACAGCTTTGATGGGCAGCTTCACCCAGTTTTTTGAACAGGTAGCCATACATTTCATACCCGTCTTTATACTCGCCCGCACGATCGTAGTCTTTGCCTTCGCCACTCCGCAGAATGGATTCCACATTATCGAGAATAATCAGGCAGCGATGTTCTCGCAATACTTGTAATAAACGCAAGATGCGGCTGTTTTCGTCTTCAGGCAGAGCGTCCGTACTACTAGGAAGAAACTTTAGCAATTCTGCCAAAATATCGGTGAGAGGGGGCGCGTTGCGGAGCGATCGCCAGATCAAATATTTGAAATCATACTGCACTCGCTGAGCAAGGCGGGCAGCAAGTGTCGTTTTGCCAATGCCGCCAATACCCAACACGGCAACCAGTCGACAACGGTTGGCAGCGCGATTGCTACCAATCGCATCGCCGACAATCCATTCATCTAACTCGGTAAGTTGTGCTTCGCGTCCACAAAAATCTTCTACATCGACAGCTTCACCCCAATCTTGATGGGTTTCAGGCTGATCGGGTTGCCGCGACTCGTACTCTACCAGCAGCTTTTGCTTGAGATGGATCAGTTTTTTATTGCCACCCACTTCAATGCGAAATTTTTTGTAGCTCTCTCCGAGACGCTTGCGGACTGCCGCTTCACTAATTTCGAGGGTTTTTGCAATTTCGGCACCAGGACGATCGGCAAGTGCCAGCACCAGTGCCTCTAGCTCTGTATGGGTCACTCCATGCCGAGTTGCCACTTCAGCAATAAAGGTATCAGGGAGAGTGAGCATGAATCGTACACTCCTAACGCACACAATTGTCGGTTAGCAATCTCTATGGAATAGCAGCTATCTCTATGTGAGATGCCTGTTTATAGCATGAGGGCTAACATACTTAGTTAGAGACAAAAAGGTTTTATTAGCCCCTTAAACTTAGTGGTACTCTCTTCATCAAACTGACACAAGCAAAACGAGATCAAGCTTCTTTATAGGTTGCATGGTAGGTCAATTCTGCATGGATGCTTACAAAAGTAGACTATCTCAGGCGCGATCGCCGCGAAACTAACACACAGAGCCAACGATCTCACTCATGTGATAGTGACAAACGTAGAGCCACCCTAAACGCTAGAGCTTTTGTAGCAAAAACTACAAAATAAAGTTTATATGTTTGTGAGAATAAAGGTATAGTAAAGACACAAGAGTCATCAACGTAAATCATCTCAGACTAAGAAAAGTACTTCTTCACCTGAGAAACCGGGACTCTTATCTTTTCATTATAGCTTGGTTAACGTTGTGTGAGGGTGTTGCTGTCGTTCCAATTTTAACTGAGGTCAGGAGCCTCTCTATAGATATGGGAGTTGCTCTAGCCAACTTAACTCTGCACTCTATCAACATCAAGGACGCTGCTATGCCCCCAACAATTGCAAAATTTTTGACTGGCGCGGATGCGATTCAACTCTTTATCAGTCTTGCGCCCCCATCAACGGCACTTGGGCAGAACGCTCGCCCACTAACCACTGCATCTCACTCAACGCTGGTGGCCTTACCGCTCGTGTTTTCTCACACAACTTTCCGTCTGATCGAAATGCTGTCTGTAACCCAGCACGGCGAATTTTTAACCAGTAGCCGAAAGGGCAAATTTCAGACGTTTGTGGAGGTGGGGGGACACGTTTGTCAGCGGCAATGCCTCAGTGAGACAGAACTGCAAGCGGTACAGCAACTCTATCAACAGATCGAACGACAACTTGGACACTGGCGATCGCACCTACAGCCCTAGATGTCTTCAGTTAAAAGACCCTTTCTGGCACGATCGTACAGGCTAGTCCCCCTGCGTGCTTGAAAGCCAACAACTAATCTACGCAACCATTGCGTCTGGCTCTAAGCGGCTTGAAGCCCCCAGTCAGCGAAGTGATCATCACTTGCTGGCTTTTTTTTAACTATTTTATTAGGAGAATTACCATCATGAACCTTGATCCTTTTCGACCCAAACCGATCCGGCACTTACCCCAACGAGTCGCCGCCAGACTAGAAGTCTGTGATACAGGACTTTTGCGAGTTGCCTACGGCGGTACATCCTGGCGCTTCAAGCTCCTTGTGTCAGTCGGGCAGATCATTCAGCTTACCCCTGGTCAGACGGTCACAATTATTGGTGTAGAAGATACCTTGACCTTAATTGTTGAGGTGTAAAGTGCTGCGATCGCTCGATGCTTGCTGAGGTCTCCAGTTTCTTCAAGCAATTGGAGATCTGGAGGCAGGCGATCGGAACAGTTGAAGCCCTGTTGGATGCAGTAGACTTTGGTAAAGGTGTGAGCTTACAGGATAAAGGCTAGCGATGACAGCAATCTTTTTGGCGGGAGCAAGCCGAGGTGTGGGGCGAGAAATTGCGAAAATCTTATCTGCACAAGGGATTAAGGTTACGGCACTGCTGCGATCGGAGTCTGCCCGTTCAGAGTTAGAAGCATTGGGTGCGGCTGTGGTGATTGGGAATGCACTGGAGCCGGAAGCACTCACATCATTAGTTACAAAACAGCCCTTTGATGCGGTCATTAGTACGCTGGGTGGCAAACCGACGGATGGTGAGCGCGCTGATTTCAAAGGCAACCGTAACTTGATCGATGCGGCTGTTCAAGCCAGTGTGAAGCGATTTATGCTCGTGTCGTCGATCGGCACAGGCGAAAGTGCTGCTGCCCTACCACCACAGGCACTCGAAACCCTGGGTGCTGTCCTGGCAGAAAAAGAACAGGCAGAAAACCACCTGACTGCCAGTGGCTTGACTTATACGATCATTCGTCCCGGTGGGTTGAAATCGGAGCCGCCCAAAGGGAGTGCGGTGCTAACCGAAAATCCTAATATTGCTGGCTCGATTCACCGTGCGGATGTCGCGCAGTTGGTTGTTAGTGCTCTCACATCCGATCGCGCCAAGAACAAGATTTTATCAGCCGTCGACCGTACGCTGCTGTTTGGTCAGCCAGAATTTGAAGACTTTGCCTTGTAAAGAATTAAGCACTCATCTGCTTCAGTGCTGGTTGGCATTGAGTGCCCCAAAGGGCTTGACCCACCCGCTGGCAAGGGCACTATCCAGCACAAGGCGAGTCCCGGCAAACAGTAAGAGACTTTCTGCACCCAGAAGAGCGAGCGGCAGCAGCGTACTTGGGACAAGGGCGATCGGCTCATGCAGTGTCCCTTCTACCAGCGCCAGCCCACGCACCAGCCCAAATGCTAGAACAGCACCAGATTTGAGGTGTGGATTCTGGTCTTGCCGGATGATATAGCGGTAGGTGATACCAAAGAGAAAGCCTGAGAGCGCCGCGATCGCTCCACCAATGACCAGCCTTAAGTGATCGGCATCAGGCGACCCTGCCGCAAACTGGGTAAAACGAAGCGACACCCACCCCTGTGCCAGCAGCAGCGCACCAAAGATTGCACTAGCTGTCAACGCTCCTACCAGTCCGGCTTTGACCGATTCTAGCCGTTCAGCCAGAGAGGTTTCGGTTGGCACATGGGTAGTGACGCTTAAGGGGGCGATCGCCGCTTCGGTTAATTCATCGTGTTCCATCCGTGCAGTCATGGGGCAGCTTTGCAAGTTCCAGAAATTTGATTCTAAAGCGAAACGTCCACCCCTGTCTGTTGTTCGTCAGTCAATATCTCTCTGCGACACCGTGTCTGGAGGTACTCCTTTGCACTATGATCAGCGTTGACGTTGTTTTGTAGTGCTACGGTCATGGATATTGTGACGTTGGGTTGGGTTTCTTTGTTAGTGGTGTTCACATTCTCCATCTCGCTCGTTGTCTGGGGTCGCAACGGCTTCTAGTGTGACGTTGTTAGTATGGCAGAACGATAGGTTGGTAACTCGAGCGTGGAAACTACTGCTTTTAATGTTCTCGTTCTGATCACCTTTGGGCTACTGGTCATTATCAGTGGTGGCGTTGGCTATCTCACTTTTGCCGAATGGCGCGATCGCCGTCGTCGTGAACAGGATCTTCGTGGCGATCGACCAGTCCCTCGTACGGTCGATAAAGCCTCTCGTGGCACGGACAAAAGCGCCCGTCGCAACGACAAAGCACCTCGTAGCAGTGGCAAGGTGAAAAAATAATGCCAACGCATTAAAACCAGAAAACCTCTAACGTTTAGCGTTGAAAGGCTTCCTGGTTTTAACGTTAATGGTCTTAATACTTAAAGAAAGTAAAGCCTGTCAGTCAGATGCAGAGCGATCGGGCACTTAAGGAGATTTCCGGAAAAGATTCTACCCTTCGACTCCGCTCAGGGTACAAGCTGGTTGAGCGAAGTCGAAAACAGCGGGAGTTTGTTTACTAAAAATCTTCGGCGTTGCTGAATGCAAGTATGATTTACCCTCATCCCCAACCCTTCTCCCAAAGGAGAAGGGAGCTAGAAGTCCTGTTCCCTCTCCTTTTGGGAGAGGGCTAGGGTGAGGGCGAATCTCGGCATTCATACCTCGATTCAGCAACGCCAAATCTTCTAAGCTTTACAGCAAGGCGTTAAGACTTTGGACGATCGGGTCTTGTTGACGCTGCAATAAGCTCCAGTAGGTTTCGGCTAATTCTTTAGCAAGCTGATCTTCTACTTCTTTGGCTTCCTGCGGGGAGTGGGTTCTTTCAAAAAATACCTGGTATTGACTTGACTGAAAGAGGCTAGTTGATAATTCTCTCAACAGCAAATCGATCGACGCTTCATCCCAATCAAAACTATCATCAACAGTCTCTAGCAAATGCATCTTAGCCTTACAGCGAATAACTGACCGATGCGGACGATGATAGTTAACGGGTGCCATGACTATGTATACTGCGTAACGATGTCTTGCAGTATACCCAGTTCATGCATTTAGTTTCACCCTACTCAAGCCATATTTTGACAATCGCCACTAAGAGTGAAGCGGTGAAGAAGGGCGTGAAGGCTGTGTGCTTCGACCAGAAGGATTAGTCGGGCTGGCTTTCGATTGAGCGCGATCGTGCAGCTTCAATTAACCAACTTAAGAGAGGGCGCAACGGCTCTGGAATGGCTGCTTCCCCAACGGTGACGGTATGCGATCGATTGCCCTCACGGACAGTTATCTCATACTCAAAACGGTCTGGCTGTGCAGGCATAGAAGGAGAGGAGAGGCGAAAAAAGTCTGAGGCTTCAACCCAGTGACGCACTTGAGTGGCTTGAGCCGGTGACAGCGTTGCCGTATCAACGGTGATGGTCAGCGGGATGCCTGTAAAACCACCGCTGCGTTCTAAGGAAATCTGCATCGCGTTAAGCTCAATGACGGTTCCGATCAAAAAAAAGGGCTGCGGGATCAACATGATGAGACACAGGCAGCAACAGTAGCACAACTGACAGAAGGACAGTGAAGGTGCGCTATGGTGCCTGTCCTGCGGGGCAAACTTCGCTGTCTGGAACACCTAAATGACTCCCACAGTTTGCCACGCCTCACGGACTGCGTTCTGCTCAGTACTATCTTGTCCATACAGTTGCTCAGCGATCGCGATCGTGGCTTGGGCAGCATCCCAAAACGTGGCACGACTACGGAGTTTACTCTGCAATGTGGCGTACCAAATTTTTCCGGCTTTTTCCCAGGCATAGCCACCGATCGCCATCGCCGTCAGGTAAAACGCATGGTTGGGAATACCCGAATTGATATGAATGCCACCCCGGTTGCGATCGCCAATGTAGCGGTCTTGGTAGTACTTGGGTTGAGGATCAGTACCAAAGTCTGGGTCTTTGACGTACGCCTTGTCGCCTGTGAGGAGGCGGACACCCTGAATGCGTGCGCCTGGACCCAGCACCTCTCTGCCGATATACCAGTCTGCCTGCATCACGGTTTGATGGTACTTCCACTGCTTGACCAGGCTACCCATGATGTCGGCGAAGCTTTCGTTGAGTGCGCCAGACTCGCCATAGTAGTCTAGCTTGCTGGTAAAACTGATGATACCGTGAGTGAGTTCGTGGGCAACGACATCCAGCGATCGGGTAAACCGGACAAACAAATGCCCGTCGCCATCACCATATGCCATCTGCTGACCGTTAAAAAAAGCGTTAGACATCGCTTGACCAAACGTATCGCCCACATGGACGCTGGAACGCAGGGGTAAGCCTGCATCATCCAGAGAGTCTCGATCGAACACCTCTTTGTAAAAATCATAGACATCACCAGCGTAATCATAGGCTTCATTCACCGCTTCATCGACGACTGGGCGATCGCCTTCCTGCCGCGCTAATTTACCCGGCAGCGGATCGCTGATGCCACTCATATCAAACACATACCGCTCTTTTCCAGCAGTATGCTCCATTAAAAAGCCTGCGTTGGGTTGCGTACTTAGTAGCCGCCGAGCCGTACGATATTCGTTGCCCAGTGAGGCAAGGGCGATCTGACGTACGGCTGGATCATTAGAGGTCTGCAAGGTTTCAGCCATGTAAGGCGGCACCAAGCAGCAAAGAGGGTGATGACATAAATGCATAATGCTTTCCTTTTAATTAGTAGTCTTAAAGCAGTGCAAGCAATCACGCTAGTTCTATACGGAGAAAGAATTTTATCCTCTTCCGTCTTAGAGAATGCGTTAAAAGTCCAGAAGTAGTCTTGACGACTAAAGTTGCGGCTATACGGGCACTAGCGTAGCCATGCCCGAAGGGCGATAACCTGCGAAGGCAGATCCTAAAACCCTTGACGCTCCGGAGTCCGCGTCGGCGGACTGGGTTAATGTAGTTGCGGTTTGAACCGCCAGACACGTCTCAAACAACCTCTGAGCCGCCCCAAGTTTAGGCAAGACTGTCTCTTACACGACTTGAAGCATCGGCACTTTGAATTGCCCTAAGGCGGCTGGTGCCTGTTGCAGTGTGACCAAAACCCTCAAACGATACGTACCGGGCTGCCGTAGCAACAAGGAGGGTAGGAAGACGCTGTAATGGGAGCGATCGGACAGGGAAACACTCGTCGTTAGATCGCTCAAACTCTCAGCCGTACCAGTGGCCAGATTGCGAGCAAGGCATTGCACTCGATAAGTAACCTGTTTTCCCTGGTGTGCGTCCGTTAGCCCCACAAACTGCATTAACACTTCTAGCGCAAAGGGTTTCGCGGTTTGAATCGTGTCTAAAAACAGCGGACTGTTTGGAACCACAGTCATGGGTTGCCTCATATAGTGGGGCTGCATCAGACGCAGTTGCGTAATCTCTACCGCGATCGCTGTCTGCATCGCTAGCTCTGTCTGTAAAGGAGTCTGTAAAGGAGGAAGGCTCATCTCCAGGCGATCGCGCATCCATTGCTGCAACCGATTAGTGTCAAACGTAGACCAACTTTCAGCCGCATCGGTTCCGAGCTGCTGCACGACGAGGCGTTGCTCTGTTACTGGCCCCAGCGATCGAGTTTGGTAGTTGACTTGAAACGAGGCGATCGAGTCCCAGGTCTCTAACGCTGGTTCAGCCGCCACAGCGATTTGGTCTTCGGTTAACGGGTTAGTGTCACGTGCAGTCGTGCTAGCTTTAGCCACAGGCGATGCGTCCGCTAACGCCAGAGAAACTTGAAGAGCTTGAGCCTGAGCAATCCATCCCTCCACTTCATCGCGGGAAGGGAAACGTGCATCACCCTTCGATTGCGCCTCGACTGCCTCGGCTGACGCTTGCGCCAGGTCGGCGATCGTAGAAATATCCAGTGAATGCAGCCAACGTTTTCTAATCGCGCCAATGCCACGAATCTGGGTTAAATCGCTGCGGTGCTTGTGATTGCCGTTCGTTTCATGAGTTGGTAATGCCATCATTCTGGTTCCTTTGCTGAAGTGGCAACCTGATAGGATGTTGCGCCTACCAGGTTGCTTCACTCTTTGTCTGTACTAGGCGATCGTCGCGCTTAGAACAGCGCTAACCGCATTCAGAGAGGCTATTTACTCTTGACCAGAAGCGTAGACTTCTAGCAAGACTTCTTTGATATAGCCATGTCCCCAAATTTTGGTCGTGCAACGGTTCTCAACAGGACCAACCGTAGCCACGGCACCGATCTCATAAAGACCTGGCTTGAGACCATCTCGTCGAGCTACAGCTCTATGGACTAAAGAGTAGCTATAACGATCCTTACTAGTAACTTGGGTTGCTTGAACGTCAACCTCTGGAGCATTCTTGCCATAGCCTTCGAGACCAAAATCAATGATGATTCGGGTTCCCAAACACATCAGCAATTCTGTCAAGGGTGTTCTGTTAAACACAACATCAACAGAAACTTCATACTCTTCATCTTCTGAAACAATAAATGGAGAGTTAGATGGGTCTGCGGGGCTGGTGCCAAGCCCACGAACTCGAAGGTTTTCCAGCTTGAACGTAACAGGACCGACAATACTACGAGAGCGAGTTTCGGTAGTGCCGATTTCCCGAGGTTGTGCACCCAGAGCTTCGTCACCCTTGAATTGATAGACAGCCGTCATAGCATCCATTTCGTTAGACATAATCTAGTATCCTCGTATGTTGCAGATTTTGAATTTGGTTGAAAGCCTTTGTTTGAAAAAGCTTAGAAGTTGTTTTCTTCAGCTCGTTTAAGCTTGGCTGGTCAACTGAATTCATCATCGCAAAACTACTAGCTAGTGTGCAGTACCCAGGTCGGGTACTCTTTTTTAGCAGCGCAATGTGTTACGTTCAGCTATGGATTTAGTAGTGATCTCTCTAAGCCAAAGCAGCATTTTACATCTGCTTTCCAACTAATCAAATCTAAGCTTTTGACATCTTTATGCTGTCAAAATTTCAGGTTAAACGCCTCAACCTGGATAGTAACAGATACTTTAATGCCGATATAATTTTCCAATTTATATCAGCAGACTAAGCGTATTACAAATAATTTAATTGCAAAAATTACTCTTACATTTTGTGCAAGTAACGTGGTTTTATCATCAATTAAACTAATTTTAAGTAAGTTCTTTAAGGCGTTATGTTGATTCTTGCTCTGGCGCAGCTAACCGCAACCAGTGAGCAACGCTACTGTTACGATCGTAGTGATGTAAAGCGAATCATGATTAAAAGACGTAGCCCCAAAAAGTTAGAGAAACCAGTCTTAGAAACATCAGAAACAAGGTCAATGTAAGGTAAGTTAGAGGGGAGACAGCTTTAGTCAAATCTCATGAATACTGAATCGGAGAAACAAGTTCCCTGGGTCTCATTTGGCTTGCTGCTTGTTGCCTATTCGTCCCTCGGTTGGCTGCTGGCGAGTCCCACTTTAGCCAGCCCAGCATGGCTAGCCTCAGCTTGCTATCAAACCTTTGATTTTGCTAGGGGTACGCTGTGGGCAACAGTGCAGCCGCGAAGTATTTGCCGTCTATTGATAAAGGAAAATCTTTTTGGTGCAGCACTGGCATTTGCTTGGATTGTTGTTGCTTCGATCGCGTTTCGATCGCCGTTAACCAGCTTTAACCGTTTTATTATCCGCTGGTTCAAATCAGATACCGTTGCCTTTTTGTCGCTATGCGTTATTGCAGGAATGCTGACGCTTGTTTTGTTCTGGCTAAAACTTTTTCTGCACATTATAACGATCCTAGCCAGTGAAGCGCTGGCAAGAATCGACCTGCAAACACTAGGATTCAGCATGGCGCAATCCTTTTGGATTTTGGTGATACTCTCGTCGCTCGGTCTCGGGTTTGGGTGGGTCATGCGCTTAGTGATTTAAGAACGCATTAACACAAAAAAAGCAGCCGCTTGGCTGCTTAAGGTAATGCACGAGGATAAAACAAGCGTAAAACCACTCGACCTTCAACCGGGTACAGTTACGATTTCTGTAACGTCTCAAGAGCTAGCTTTACAGTAAAAGGGCATCAAGGACACTGCAAAAACCGTCACATGCAGCAGTGTGATCGACCTCAAAGCCTATGAGACTGTCAATAAGCGTTTAACTGTCTCCGTTGCCTCTCAGTACTTCACCTGGGAGGCAATTTATTTGTTTGGGGCTACTGCTTTTGCTCGTGCACCGTTGGCTGCTTTACCCAGACCCAATTAGGGTACTAAAGCAAACGGAAGATAAAGGGATACCGGAACGGTTGCTCTGGCTTACTGAAGCAATGCGCGATCGCCCAGATAGTCAACCCCCAATGCAGCAAAAAGCCCAGTCCAATCAACGGTGCCAGCAGCACGCCCAGCAATCCAAAGGAAAGGAACGACAGCACACCAACGAAACCACCAATGATTGCGCCCCAGAACCAGACATTGAAGTGAAAGTTAATTGCTTCTTTAGCATTGTCTTTGACAGCCGCATCATCCGACGTAAACCAAATGCCAATGGGTACGCCGATCGCTAGAAGCGTCACACTAAAGAAGATTGAACCGTGGCTAAGAAAAGAGAGAAGTTTGCGCTTATCAGTATTGGATACTTCAGGGCTTTGCATTGAAACGGTCTCCCGCTGAAGGATGTTTGTTTACAATTGACAATATACAGCGATTGCAGTCTGCTGAAGTTGGTAAGAACACTACTCAGATGGACGAGATTACCGAAGCGATCGCAGACATACTGCTGCTTTCCGCCCTCACCTTTAATTTTGCGATCGCTTTGGTGATCAGAGCTAGCTGCTGTAGGGCATTCTGACAGGAGACGAGTCAAGCACCACACATAGTGGTAATCATCTGCACACATATTCTTATGTCACAGTGCCAAAATGATCCTAGGCAGTGCTTTAAAGCCTTTGAGCGGTTGCCTTAACAAATGGCGATCTTCCTCAATCCCTCTGACAAAGAGGCTTTAAACGATTTGGCTCCCTCCTTTTTAAGGAGAGTTAGAGAAGCTCGAAGGTTTTAAACCACACCCTGGATTTAGAGTGCAGATTATGTGGGCTAAAGTAGTTTCAAGGTCAGCTTGGGAGACTACTACATTAGCCCTTTGACTATGGCATCGGCATATTGTCCTTTTAAAGGCTTGTACTTACATAGACGCTTTGACTCTCAATCCTTAGTTGGTGCTTATGAACGCTACATCGCCGCATCTGCCTGATCCCAGTTCTGGAGACATCACTATTGACGTTGTACATCGAGAGGTGGAAATCGTCTCAACGGGCTCCGAAATGCTTGAAAAAACCATCTCCAATCGTCAGGCGGGCACCGATCGCAACCGTGTCGAAGTGGCAGTCCAGGTCAAAACGGTTGCTGTTGAGCCTGCGCCGCATCGTGGCAACCACTCGTTAGAGCTACTAGAAACGGGACAAAACCGTCCAACTGATGGGGCACTTGTTACCAGTAAGCGTAGCTTTGGTGCTTTTCTAGCTCCTCTAACAAAGGACAGATTTAAAGAAGTCGTTAATGATGTTGAGCAAAAGCTTCAGGTCGTACATCAAACCCTGTCCATGCTGGACAACCTGCTAGACGCACAGGGGTTTGATGCGATTTTAGAGGAGATGTTGCGCTCCATCACGCTTAAAACCGGCGAACTGCTGAACGCCGATCGCGCCACAATTTACTTGCTCGACGAAGACAAAAACGAGCTTTGGGCGATCGTGGCTAAAGACGAACGAGGCAATAATTTAGAACTACGCTTACCTGCCACAGTAGGGATCGCAGGTGAAGTTGCGACTCGGCTAGAAGTGGTAAACATTCCCTTCGACTTTTACGATGATCACCGTTCCGAAGCCGCGCGGAAATTTGATGAAAAAAACCATTACCGCACCTATACGATGCTGGCAATGCCCTTGCTGGACGAGTCGGGCAAGCTGGTGGCAGTGGTGCAATTGATCAACAAACTCAAGCAAGATCTTGATCCCTATGCGTCTCTGGATGAAAAAATCGATCGCGCTGGCTTTACTCGCAAGGACGAACAGGTATTTGAAGAATTTGCGCCTTCGATTCGGCTAATTATTGAATCATCGCGATCGTTCTACAAAGCGACACAGCAACAACGTGCAGCGTCCGCTTTAATGAAGGCAACCAAGTCTCTTAGCCAGAGCAGTTTAGACCTCCAGGAAACCTTGAAAAAGGTGATGGACGAAGCGCAAGAGTTGATGCAGGCAGATCGCAGCACCCTATGGCTTGTAGACCGCGATCGTGACCAGCTTTGGACTAAGATCCCGATTAATGGCGTGCTTCAGGAACTCCGCATTCCAATGGGGGCAGGCTTTGCAGGGCAGGTTGCCACGACAGGCGAGCCAGTCGTTATCCCCTTCGACTTGTACGATAATCCCAACTCGCAAACGTCAAAAGACACCGACCAAAAAACAGGCTACCGGACGTGCAGCATCCTTTGTATGCCCGTCTTCAACGCTAATAACGAGCTCATTGGTGTCACGCAGCTAATCAACAAGAAAAAGCAGGGTGACTATCCTGCCTATGACCCTGCCAATTACCCAGAAGCCCCGGACTGCTGGCGGGCTAGCTTCAATCGCAATGACCAGGAATTTATGCAGGCATTCAACATCCAGGCGGGTGTTGCCCTGCAAAATGCCAAGCTGTTCGAGACGGTCAAGCAGCAAGAGCAGATGCAGCGAGATATTCTGCGATCGCTGAGTAATGGAGTCATCTCAACAGACAAAAAGGGCTTCATCATCGCTGCCAACGAAAGCGCCAAAAAGCTGCTTGGACTGAGCGATAGTGACACCCTTGAAGGCAAAGCCGTCAGCGACCTGATCAAGATCGATAAAGCTGACTTTACCAAATGGTTCGCGACAGGGTTAAGTGGCAAAGACGAAAAGAGTCGTCAGCAATACTATCCCGACCAGCTTTTGCATCCTCATAAGGGTGAAGAGCAGCACAGCATCAACATCTCGATCAACACGATCGCGGATGCCAAAGATGCAGCAATGGTATCGGGTGCGCTGGTGGTAATGGATGACATTAGCGATGAAAAACGGCTCAAAAGCACAATGTATCGCTACATGACTCAGGAGTTAGCCGAACAGTTGCTCGAAAATCCTGATGCGGCAAAAATGGGCGGCGATCGCAAAGATGTCACGGTTCTCTTTTCCGATATCCGCAGCTACACGACCCTGACTGAAACGCTGGAAGCCGAAGCAGTCGTTGAAATGCTCAACAAGTACTTCGAGTCGATGGTAGATGCCGTCTTTCAACACAAGGGCACCCTCGACAAATACATTGGCGATGCCATCATGGCTGTGTTTGGCTCACCGCTGCCGCTGGATGACCATGCCTGGATGGCAGTACAAACCGCGATCGAAATGCGTCGTCGCCTGACCATCTTCAATGCCGATCGCATTGCAGAGAATGAAACACCGATCAAAATTGGCATTGGCATCAACTCTGATAGCGTCATCAGCGGCAACATTGGCTCTAGCAAGCGGATGGAGTTTACTGCGATCGGCGATGGTGTCAACCTGGGATCACGACTCGAAAGCGCCAGTAAGCAATATGGCATTGATATTGTGATTAGCGAGAACACCTTCAAACCCTGCGCCGATCGTATCTGGACGCGCGAACTCGATTACATCAGAGTCAAAGGCAAAAATCGCCCAGTCGCTGTCTACGAACTGGTAGGGCTACAATCAGAGCCGATCCCCGATGCTAAAAAACGTATTATCGAGTACTACAGCGTCGGGCTTAAACACTACCGCGATCGCAAATTTCCCCTGGCAATGGGCGCGTTTGGCATGGTGCTAGAGATTGACAAAGAAGACAAATCTGCCAACCTCCATCTCGATCGCTGCCAGCACTGGCTCAAAAACCCGCCACCAGACGAGTGGGATGGGTCATGGCTGATGACGGAGAAGTGAGGGATGAGGGATGAAGGCTGAAGGCTGAAGGCTGAAGGCTGAAGGCTGAAGGATAAGGGATGAAGGATGAAGGCTAAAGGATGAGGGATGAGGGATAAAGGATGAGGGATGAAAGATGAGGGCTAAAAAAGCAAGCGCAGGCAAGCTACGACTGCTTCTCTCTTACTTCAGTAGCCCATCTCACGGTGCTAAAGGAGTCTTTCAGACGTTTGTGCTCGACCCCACCTTACAAAAAGTTAGCACCATAGTCCCTTAAAGTTAGGCAATCTTCTGCTGCAAAATAGCTCAGAATCTAATACCAATTTAAACAGACCTCACGACAGAACTTGCCTCCAACCGATCCCCCTCAGTCCCCCTTATCAAGGGGGATGCCGAAGGCAGGGGGATCGTATCTGTCGCATTCACAAATCAAATTAGTATAATTTATGCAGATCCTGCCAGTAACCGCTACAACATTGGAGCAGGCAGAGGCGATCTCTGCCCGTCTCACTCAGCGTAAAGATCGCTGGTTGCACGTCAGTATTCCCGATCGTCTCCTCTATCTGCAACGCTGCCTGGAGGATGTAAAGGCAGTAGCGCCAGAGTGGGCAGCCGCCGCGTGCCGTGCCAAAGGGATTGATCCGGCAGCAACGTTAGCTGGAGAGGAATGGTTTGCCGGACCGATCGCAACGATGGCGTATCTACGATCGTTGATGACGGCTCTGAAGGCAAAGGGGCAACCGCCACCCGTGCGGCAACACTGGCAAAACGGGCAATGGGTCGCGCAGGTCTTTCCCGACAATGGGATCGATCGGTTGCTGTGGCTTGGCTTTAGGGGAGAGGTCTGGCTGCAACCAGGACAACCGCCAACGCAAGGGTTGGTGTATCGGCAACCGCCAACCGCTGGCACGCTGGCACTGGTACTGGGAGCAGGCAATGTCTCGTCGATCGCGCCGCTGGATGCCCTTTACAAGCTGTTTGCTGAAGATGCCGTCGTCTTACTCAAAATGAACCCTGTGAACGAATACATGGGAGCCATTCTGGAAACGGCGTTGCGATCGCTGCGGCAGGCTGGTTTCCTTGAAATCGTCTATGGAGGAGCGGATCTGGGTCGTCACTTGTGTCAGCACCCGTTAGTGGAAACCATTCACATTACAGGGTCACACCATACCCATGACGCGATCGTCTGGGGCGCGACACCCGTTGAGCAGTCACAGCGCAAGGCAGCACAGCAACCGTTACTGACAAAACCGATCACCTCTGAACTAGGTTGTGTCACTCCGGTAATTGTCGTTCCAGGTGACTGGTCAGAGGCAGATCTGGCGTTTCAAGCCCGACACATAGCTGGGATGGTAGCTCACAACGCCAGCTTCAACTGTGCAGCGGCAAAGGTCATTGTCACAGCCAAAAGCTGGGCACAACGAGAGGCTTTTTGGTCGCACTTGCGGCACGAGTTAGCGCAAACGCCAGCAAGAGTGGCTTACTATCCCGGCGCACAAGAGCGTTATCAAGCGTTTTTAGCACAGTATCCGCAGGCGATCGTGCTCAAGCCTGCGGACGAGCCGATAAACAACGCTGTCATTCCGTGGACAGTCATTCCAGAAGTGCCAGCCAATGCCGGAGAATATGCGCTCACACAAGAGGCATTTTGTGGAGTGCTGGCAGACGTAAGCCTGGATGCTGCCAATACAGGAGCATTTTTGCAGCAGGCAGTTGACGTTGTAAATGAGCAGGTTTGGGGCAATTTGTCCTGTACACTGCTGGTCGATCCGCAAGCGCAGACGCAGTGGCGCACCGAAGTTGAGACGGTGATCGCGCAGTTACGCTATGGTGTGATCGGGGTCAACGTCTGGTCTGGCGTGATTTTTTCGCTAGGTGCCTTTCCCTGGGGTGCGTTTCCAGAAAACTCACTAGAGGCAATTGCGTCCGGGCGTGGGGTCGTGCATAACGCCTACCTGTTTGAGCAGCCACAAAAAGCAGTGCTACGAGCGCCGTTTCGGCTTCGACCGCTGCCACTCTGGTTTGCCCGCCATCCAAACTTGCTGCGACTGGCAGAGCATTTTACAAAGCTACAGGCAACTTTTTCGTGGAGGCACTTTCTTAGGGTGGTGCTGGCAGCCGTACAGCGCTAAGAGCTAGTAGAGACGACTCAGGACATAATCTGCCAGTTTGACCAAGACCTGACGCGATTCGGAGGGTGGTAGAGCAGCTAGATGCGCGACGGCAGAGCGGGCATGTTGGGTTGCCAGTAAGCGCGATCGCTCAATGCCTTGACTATCCCGTACCAGCATTAATGCCTGCTCCAAGTCACCCAGTTGGGCAAATTCACGCTCAATTAACGCTTCTAGATAGGGCTTTTCTTCGAGAGCATAGAGTACAGGCGCGGTTAAATTGCCGCTTTTGAGGTCAGAGCCGGCTGGTTTTCCCAGAGCTTCGGTCGAACCAGTAAAATCCAAAATATCATCAATGACCTGGAACGCTAGCCCAATATGGCGACCGTAGTGAAACAAATCATCTGCCAGGGCAGAAGGTGATTCACTCAAGGTTGCGGCAGCTTTAGCGCTGTTAGCCAGCAAACTAGCCGTCTTATAATAACTTTTCTCTAGATATTCATCGATCGATAAACTGGTGGCAAACCGATTCAGCCCTTGTTGAATCTCACCCTCTGCCAGATCCATAATGACCTGCGATAGCAGCTTGACCACTTCAAGGTTGTCCAGGTTTGCCAGATACCAGGACGATTGAGCAAACAAAAAGTCTCCTGCCAGGACAGCAATGCGGTTGCCAAAACTACTGTGAACCGTTGGCACACCGCGACGCAGTTCCGATTCATCCACCACATCGTCATGAACCAGGCTTGCCGTGTGGATCATTTCAGTGATTTCAGCCAGCCGACGATGACGTAGTGTAATCTCTTGATCCAGCATCGTGGCGCGTGAAACGAGAAACACGATCGCCGGTCTGACCCGCTTACCCTTCGCTCCAAAAAGGTGCTCTGCGGCGGCGTACAAAACTGGATGGCGTGCCCCGATAAGGTTCTTGAGGTTGTCCGTTAACGCCTGCAAATCTGCTTCGACAGGAGAAAATAAGGAAGTAGCTGAGGTCATGGATATCCGACTCAGGCGAGATGATTAAGATTACGAAACTTTAACTATTCTCCATCTATCTTAAGCTAAACCACTAACCTCTAGAACATAAAACTTCCTTTTTGCCAATTTTGAACCTGGTTAGCACCGTTCTTCAACGCTGCTTTCGCAAGGAGTAACCTTTGATCAAAAGGGTTGCTCAAAGTGCGCAACATCTTGTTAGGCTTGGGTTACAAGCATTTCGCAAATTACTTTTCCAAGGCATTCGACTTAACCCATTTGAGTTCGCTCCCGCGTTTTCTGTGATCAGTGCACACTTAGAACACAGGTTCTGACACCCGCGTTTCTCTCATTTTTCAGCATGGGCGCGATCGCTGGGCAGGTTTCACATTCAGTTCTAATGATGTGTCACGGGTCGCTGTAACGATTGCAGTGTCAGCCTGCTTGAGGGTGAGCAACGTTCTGCTCGTAGGATAGCCCAGCGATGAGTCGGGCGATCGCGTGTTAGTTTGCATCGCTCTCTTACTGTGGCGCTCGACTTCCGTCAGCATTACCCGTCTATTCAATGTTTGTCAACCTTGTGCGGCTTCCGACCATGCTCAACTCTCAACTGTCCCTGACTATTCCGCTTTGCGCGGCTGTCTATTTACTGGCAGTCTCTTTGTTGATGTTGATGGCTCAACGCAACCGCTTATCGCGCCCGCGTGAGTAGAGGCGAAACCCGTCGATCGCTGTCAGCTTCAAACCAACGACCTTGCGATGGCAAGTGGCTCAGACAACGATCGCAAAGCTTAATCAATCGCTTCTAAAACAGCCGCTTGAGCGATCGAGTGGGCTGGAACAACCCACTCGACGATCGGTGTGTACCCTAGCCACGGTGTTGCCAACTGGCTAAAGGTCTGCGGGGAACCACTCACACAGAAGCGGGTCGGCGCAGGCAAGCGGAGATTTTTGAGTGCAAGCAAATCTAGTTCTTGAGCGGCCGCCGCCACAACTGAGACGGCAGGATCAACCAGTTTGACGTTGGTAGGGAGGATTTGACGCAAGATGGGTGCCAGATAGGGGTAATGGGTACAGCCATAGACAAGGGTGTCAATTTGCTGCTGAAGCAGTGGTTCGAGGTACGACTGGGCGATCGCAACCGTGTACGGGTCATGCAGTCGGTTGGCTTCAATCAACGGTACAAATTCAGGGCAGCCCACTTCCCAAGACTCGGTCTCTGCGTCAATTTCACGAATGGCGCGGCTATAGGCGTGGCTAGCAGCCGTTGCCGGGGTAGCGATCACACCAATGCGGCGACCCTGCTGCACAGCCGCTCTGGCTCCTGGCAAAATCAGCCCTAATACGGGGACACTAAACTCGGAACGAACCGCTTCCAATGCCAGTGCAGAACTGGTGTTGCAAGCCATGATGACCATTTTGGTGCCCTGTTGCTCCATCCAGGTCAGGATTTCCCGAACGTACTGCAAGATTTGGGCGGGCGATCGCTTCCCGTAAGGCAACCGTGCGGTGTCACCAAAGTAAATGACCGACTCGGAGGGCAACTGACGATACACTTCGCGCAGCACCGTCAAACCACCGACACCGCTATCAAACAATCCGATAGGGGCAGAACTTTGACCTGTGCTGGCTTGGCTACCTGCGAAACGCTTACCTGACACTCTACACACCTCTTACGCTTGTAAACATTGAAGTTTTTAGTTTTTAGTTGTTAGGGATTTAGAGAGCAGTGAGATGATTTAACAACTAATAGTTAACCACTAACAACTATTAAGAACCACGCCCCAAATACCGCAGGATGCCACGGGCGATCGCGCTTGCCATCTGGTTACGAAAGCTTGCACTCGCTAGTTTGGCTGAGTCATCCCGCCCAGTGACAAAGCCCACTTCTACCAGCACAGACGGCATCGACGTGCGGCGCAGCACGTAGAAACGAGCCGATTTCACACCCCGATCGGCAATGTCTGTGCCTTCCAACACGCTTTGGTGGATGGTGCGTGCTAAATTCAAACCGCTCTGGTAATAGTAGGTTTCCAGACCGTTAACCTCTGGTCGACTCAGGCTAATAGCATTGGCATGAATACTCACAAACGCAGTGGCATTGACCCTTTGCGCCAGTTGTACACGCGGTTCCAGACCCAGATCGCGATCGTCATTGCGTGTAATGACAACCTGTACGCCCTGCTGCTCAAGGATGGCAGCAACCTTTTGACTAATATCGAGCACAATGCCTTTTTCTTGCAGCCCACCAATGCCAACTGCACCCGGATCCGGTCCCCCATGCCCTGGATCGATCACGATCACGGGTCGCCCATTTGTTGCCCTGGGGATAACGGGATTAGGATCGCTTGTTCGGGGCGGTAAGGGGTTGGTGCGCGGTGGCGTAGGAACAGGAATGCTGGCAGTAGACGGATTTGGCTGTGAGGCAACAGACGGACGATTACGCTGAAGTTGGAGCGCTAAGGTTTGCTGGCTCGGCTGATTCAGGTCGCTAATCTGCACACCAGAGGCAGGCGTAATGAGGATGACAGCCGTATTCGGGGTTTCCTGGCGCAGTCGCAGTTGGAGTACGGGGCTAGAAGCTTGAAGCTGCGGTCCCCTCACATTTTTGGCAAGCTGGGCGGCATTGATCGTGACGCGATATGCACCGGTCGTTCGATCCCATCCCGTGCTGTATCGCAACGGTTGATTGGCAAGAATGATGAGCTGGGTATCGTTATTTTCTAGCGCGATGGATTCGATCGTTGCCAATGCGGCTGGACGAGTTGCTGTGGGCGAATTGTTCGACGGACGGTTATTACCGTCACCGACTGCAACGTTACCAGACGGCAGCAGCACTAGACCACCCGCACTGCTGGCGGTCGCTTGCCAATCGGGGCTGGCGCGATCGACGCTGAGTGTAATGCGGGCAACAGGCGGCGACGCTTGCAGCTGGTTGAGCGTAATGCGGTTAACGCCCAGGCGGTTGACCAGCAAATCGCGGGTCGCAGCCAGGGCGATCGTCGCACCTTGCACATCCACGGTAATTTGACCGCGATCGCTGCTCCGGCGGACATCCAGAGTTGGGGAGCCACCATTGGTACGTACAAAAATGCCATCTTGCGTGACCTGTACGTTCTGTATTTGAGTGCTACCTGGCTGGTTTGCACTGCCAACTCCCCCGCTTGGTAAGGCAGCCGTGCCAGCGGGCAAGAGTTGCGGCGTGGGTAGCTGCACCGTCCACTGACGCGCGGTAATACCGCGAAAGCGCACCTGATTAGGGTCAATCGTATAGCCTGGTGCCAGTTCTACGACCAGCCGCGCCGAACTCCGATCGAACTGCCCCAAGCGTACCGAGCGAATGGGCCCCCCCATAAGACTGTGTAGAGGCTGGGCGACCCAGAATCACCCCCGGCAAGTCAATCACCAGTCGCGTAGGGTCAGAAATCAACTGGGCCTTAGGCTGCACATCTTCATCAGTCGTGAACTCCAACTGATTGCTATTGGAGTTAAACCGCCACGATTCTAACCGCGAGGCGTGAGCCGGAGCGGCAAGAAGCAAGAGAGAAGTAGCAGTAAGCAAAAAATGGGGAAGATGTTTCACGGTATCTCATCAATTTCTCAAAAAGCTGAACATCAGCCAGGGATTCTTCTTTAACCAATTCTCCTCACACCTTGAAGCGATCGCCTTTTCATGAACGACGGTACAGCCAGCAGTCGCTATCCGTATTGGGGGCTGGGACAAACAGCAGCTCTATGCTTGAGAACTAAAGCCTGACAAAACCGTTTTTAATCGGTGGCTGGTATTGCAAGCCTTCTATTCAACCATTCCGCTACGCCAAACAACAAATCCGGTTGTTTTTCAAGCTGGGAAATGCCTTGCCACCATAAGCAAACAGTCGTTGCGTACAGATGCCTGACGCAACGACAACGATTTAGTTTCATACCTGAGGTTTTTCGGTTCACGAAACTCACTAAAAGTGGGCTCAAAGTGTGCCATTACACAGCGCTGCGATCATTAACTATCAGTCGCTTTTAGAGACACTCTTTTTAGATAGCCAGGTTTCCCTTGCCGTAACGTGGCTGACAAAGCAACGTGAGTCAGCAAGTTTTGTAGCACTAAAAGCTGCCACCAAGCGTTTTTATCACTCAGCGACGACAACGTAACATTGGCAACACGCAACGTCTGTAAGAATATAACCGATGTGTGAATTGTGCGATCGGAATTTCTACGCTACTCCGATTTTGGTTCTACATTTTCTAAATCGACCAGACCTGGATTTAAGGTGATAGTCGGATTTGCCGACTCTTCCAGGGCTGTAGCAGTAGCGCGATCGGACTGGCTAAACACAACACGCAGCAACGGCGGAGCCATGAAGGTAGTCAAAATCACCATCACAATCACGGCAGCTTCTAACGGCTTGGAGAGGACACCGCTTTCAGACCCTACGGCGGCAAACACCAGGCCCACTTCACCACGAGGAATCATGCCCACGCCGATCGCCAGCCGATTGACTCCTGGCATCCCAAAGACGCTGAACCCCGTGATCACCTTCCCAAAAACAGCAACCGCCAGCAAAAAGGCAGCAATGATTAACCCGGCGCGGTTTTCGGGCACCAGCGGATTCAGCACGCTGAGATCAGTGCGAGCGCCCACCACCACAAAAAAGACGGGCACCAGCATATCGGCGATCGGCAGAACTTTTTCCTCGAGCTCTCGCTGTTTCTCCGTTTCCGCCAAGACCAGACCCGCTGCAAAGGCACCTAAAATCGCTTCTAGCTGAATGACGGCGGCAACATACGCAAGGATAAACGCAAAAATCAGGGAAACCAGCAGCAAATGCCCCCGCGTCTTCATCCCATTCACTAACGCCACAAAAAACGGGCTAAGGAAGCGACCAACCAAAATTGAGCCGATTAAAAAGACACCCGCACTAAAAATCAGGTAAGCCACATTGGCTGGCTCCACCTTGCCATCACGTGCGAGGCTGGCGACTACTGCCAGGACGATGATACCCAGCACATCGTCCATTACCGCCGCACCGATAATGATCTGACCTTCAGGCGTACTAAGACGCTGCATTTCTGCTAGCACTTTGGCTGTAATACCGATGCTTGTTGCTGTCAAGGCAGCTCCTGCAAAAATGGCAGGCACAGTTGGAGTGCCAAAAATCACAATCAGCCCTGCGGTTCCTAGAGCAAATGGAACCGTAACGCCAACGACTGCCACAACCGTTGCCTGGGGTCCGACCCGCAGCAGTTCTTTCAAATCAGACTGCAAGCCAATCTCAAACAGCAGAATGATTACCCCCACTTCTGACAGAACGGAAATGACCTCACTCTGCGCTTCAAACACAGATGTTAGTGCGGCTGGGCTGAGCTGTGCCGTCATCTGCATCAGGCTCATAATCAGTGAGTGGCTGCCGTCTTCACCGCCCTCTGGAAACACCAGCAGATTCAGTGCCGACACCCCAACCACCACACCGCCTACCAGCTCTCCCAACACGGGCGGCAGGTCAATGCGGTTGCACAGTTCCCCGCCGATTTTGCTGGCTAAAAAGATGACCACCAGACTCAACAGCACTCCAGCCAGGACTAGAGAGCCATTACTTGCTTCACCTTCGCTTGCTTCAACAACACCCGCCTCCACTGCTGCTAGCAGCGAACTGCCCAACCAGCTAGCGTTATTAGCTGCGGCTGGAACCATTAACCAAGTCATGCAATCTACCATTGGCTCTGGAAATAATTTTCCCTCCCAATGTACAGTTTCTATGGCAGAAGATTAAGTCGTGTAATACCAATTCCTCAAGATAGGGCTACAGATGCTATAAAGTAGCTATTGGGTTCAAGCAGCATTTATGGCAGGCGTTTACAAACTCGATATCACCGAAACGGAAGCAGACCTAAAACAACGGCTCAGAAGCCAAAAGACCGCTTCTGACAAAGAACGTATTCAACTGCTTTATCTGCTTAAAACTGGTCAAGCCACCACGGTGCAGTCTGCGGCGACCCTGCTCGGTCGGCATCGCGTCACTGTACAGGAGTGGCTCCGCCTCTATCGCACCGGCGGTCTGACAGCCATGCTCACCCATACGCCCCGTACGGGGCGACGGCAGAGCATTCCCCAGTGGGCACAGGCGGCGCTCAACCAACGGTTGCACCAAAATGAGGGCTTCAACAGCTACGGCGAGATTTGCCAGTGGCTAGAGACGCAACTCGGCATCACTGCCCCTTATAAAACGGTGCATCAGTTGGTGCATTACCGCCTCAAAGCCGCGCCTAAAGTTGCTAGACCCGTGAGTACAGAGACCACAGCGGTCAAAGTAGAGGCATATAAAAAAACTCGCTGAGAACCTGGCGATGCTGGCTTGGTATGCCGTAGCCGTGCTGGGACTGAGCGGACAAGTACGCTTCTTCTGCCAGGATGAGACGCGCCTTGGGCTCAAAACTATCAGTGGGCGCAAGATCACGGTCAAAGGCATCAAGCCCAAAGGTAAGGTGCAGTGGCAGTTCAAAGTACCTATCTGTATGGGGTGGTGGAACCGAGCACGGGCGAGCACTTCTTCTATGAGTTCACTCATCTCAACAGCGATTGCTTCCAAGTGTTCTTGAACTTAGTGAGTGAGCGCTACAAGGACAGCATTGTGATCATGCAAGTCGATCAAGCGGGGGCACACCGCGCCAAACGCTTGCAGATTCCGCCCAATATCATCTTGCTGTTTCAACCGTCCCACTCACCAGAAACGAATCCCATTGAGCGTGTGTGGCAGCATTTCAAATTAGGGTTGCGCTGGCAGTTGCCGAAGAACCTCGATGCGTTGCGGTTGTTGATGCGAGCGAGGTTAGAAGTGATGACTAAGGAAGTCATTGCTTCCCTTGTCGGATGGCACTCTATTTTAGAGGCACTATCTGTAGCTGGTCTTTAGAGAATTGGTATAAGTGGCGAAAGGGACGTTTGTTTAGTTCGCAAGCCATTACCCGAAGGGCAGTAGACGAGCGTTTTGCTCGTGCAGTTTGTCCTTCGATCGGGGTTACCTCTAGAGAAAGACGCGATGCTGCAAGGACGGCATTTGGCGGCGCACCTGTTCTAACCGGGAGGGTTCGATCGCCGCGATCGCCACCCCTGGTTCATTGCCGGCATCGGCTAGCACCATGCCCCAGGGGTCGATAATCATCGCGTGTCCGTGGGTTTGACGCATCGCGTAGTGCCGTCCCGTTTGAGCGGGAGCCAGTACGTAACTGGTGTTTTCGATCGCCCGTGCTTGCAGTAGCACCTGCCAGTGATCCTTCCCTGTAAACGCCGTAAAGGCAGCCGGTACAAACAGCACCTCTGCGCCCATCTGAGCCAGATGACGGTAAAGTTCTGGAAAGCGTACGTCATAACAAACGGACAGCCCCAGATTGCCAAGTTCCTTAGACGGATAGACGGGCGGTAAACGTACGCCTGCCAGTACGGTGCCAGATTCCTGGTAAGTGTTGCCGTCGGGTACGTTGACATCAAACAGATGAACCTTTTCGTATCGCGCCAATTCTGCACCGCTTGGGTCAATCAACAAGGCTGTGTTGTAAACCTTACCGTTACCAACAGGCACTGGAAAACCGCCGCCCAGCAGCGTTACCTGGAAACGTTGCGCCATTGTTTTCAGAAATTTTTCGCTGGCAGCCGCGATCGCCTCTGCCTGAGCTAATTTTTCGTGTTCGTCACCTAAAAACGAGAAATTTTCTGGCAACGCGACCAGTTCCGCGCCCTGACGTACTGCCAGGTCAATTAGTTCTTCTGCCTGGATTAAATTTTTTTCGAGATTAGGCAGGCTGGTCATTTGCACAGCAGCCGCCAGATAGGACTTCATAGGCTCAACTCAAATCGCAGCTAGAAAAAGATCGGTTTAAGGCTTATTGGAGTGTAACCGTGTTTAGTCACGGACAATGCCAACAAGCTCAAAAACTCTACTACTATTTAAAACCAGGTTTGACACGGAATGCTTAGAACTGCCGCCTGCACACATCTCTTTACGCGATCGCACGCCTCTTGCGTCGGGAATCGATCCGACACTGCTTAAAGCAGTTTGATGCAACCACACCATGTCATCAGTTCGCCAAGGTCTCGCCAAACGCGAACCAATGCCTCATGGCGCTGGATTAAGTTTCGCGCTAAAGTTTCCATCATTCGTTATCGCTTGACACAGTGAGTAGAGGACAACGTAAGGTAATATGCGTGCCATTGCTTGAGGAAGACTTCTCTGTTGCTTGTGAACGATCGCGCGCGTTGGCTTTTGCCTGTTTTAGCTCCCTTTTTGGCGATCGCGGCAGCGTTGCTCGTTGGTGCGGGGCTGATTGCGATCGCAGGAGTTAGTCCCCTCAAAGCCTACTCGGTGCTGTTTACAGAGAGTCTCGCCAACTACTACGGCTTGAGCAACACGCTTACCAAAACGGCTCCCCTACTGCTGGCAAGTCTCGGCATTCTGGTTGCCCTCAAAGGGGGACAGTTCAACATTGGTGGGGAAGGGCAAATCTATATGGGTGGGTTGGGCAGCGCGATCGTGGGGCTGTACCTGCACGGCTTGCCCCTCATCCTTCACGTCCCGCTGGCATTGCTAGGAGGCTTCCTGTTAGGAGGACTGTGGGGCTTCATCCCTGGCTATCTGAAAGCCATACGAGGCGTGAACGAGGTCATTACCACGCTGTTGCTCAACTATATTGCTCAAAATCTCGTGAGCTATCTGGTCAGTAGCCCGATGAAAGACCCCGAAGCGCCGACTCCCTACAGCGCTCTGATTGATGCCTCTGCTCAGTTGCCGATCATCCTGCCGCAAACGCAGACTCACGCGGGAATCTTGCTGGGAGTGCTGGCAACGATCGTGCTGTGGGTCGTCTTTGCCCGATCGCCCCTTGGCTACCAGATTGAAACCGTGGGACAAAACCCGATCGCCGCTCGCTATGCCGGAATCTCCGTAGAACGCACCATTATGCTGGTCATGGCGTTATCGGGTGGCTTGGCAGGTCTGGCGGGCTCTGGCGAAGTCATGGGGCTGAAGTACCGCCTGTTTGAAAATTTTTCGCCCGGATATGGGTTTGACGCGATCGCGATCGCCTTTCTCAGCCGAGGCAACTTAGCAGGCGTGCTGCTCACCTCACTCTTTTTTGGTGCCTTGCGTGGGGGTGCTAATGTCATGCAGCGCAGTGCTGGTGTACCCGTCACCGTTGTCTATGCGATTCAAGGTCTAACCGTTCTCTTTATTGCCATCAGTCTAGTTCTGGAGCGAAAAGTGGTTGCGCCGCCGCTGCCACCTGCTTCACTCACTGCTACGACAACGGAAACCTAGCGCTGGTTTTCAAGGTCGCGCAGGTGAAGATCAAGGGCATCGATCGACACCTGAATTTCACGCACAGAGAGGGCAAGGGAACAAATCATCAACAGCAAACTCAACCCAAACAGGACGCTGCCCAGCCAGACCTGTCCTACAAAGAGAACAGACATACAGACCACACACAGTAGAAAACTGCTCACGCCTAAAAACTGCATATCACGCACCAGGCGCACCCGATAACGAAGACTACGAATCTCAACCAGGGTAAGCGGATTGGGTCTGACTTTGTAATCAGCATGTAAACTGCGGATTAAAGTTGCCAGCGTGAGAAAGCGGTTTGTGTAAGCCAGCAGCAACAGCGAAATAGCAGGAAACAGCAGAGCAGGCGTTGTGAGCGTAAGTTCCATAGTGAACAGAAGTGAAGGATGTTTCGACAGTAAATTAAAGGAGATAGAAGGCAGAAGGCAAGGGAGTTTTTGGTTTTTAGTTTTTGGTTTTTAGAAGGAGTTAGGAACAGCCCATGCACTAACAACCACCAACCAAGAACTAACAACTGGTTCAACTCAAAACTCAAAACTCAAAACTCAAAACTCTTTCATCCCTCATCCTTTCTTATGAACGATCTCGCCTTCCTCTCCGATTACCTCTCTGCCAGTCTGCGCCTGTCGATGCCGTTAGCGTTCGCGGCATTAGGAGGGCTATGGTCTGAGCGATCGGGCGTTTTGAACATCGGGCTAGAGGGGATGATGCTGACGGGAGCCTTTGTTGGAGCGGCTGCAACGTTTTATAGCAATCAGAATGTCTGGTTGGGCATTTTTGCAGCAGTTATTAGCGGTGGGTTGGTGGGGCTATTGCATGCTTATCTCTCGGTCACATTGCAAGTCAATCAACTGGTATCAGGGCTAGCCATTAATCTATCAGCCGCTGGGCTAACGGCGTTTATGTCGCGGCTTGTCTTCAACGGTAGTACGACGCAAACACTGCCGGGGCTGCCAGCGATCGCGATTCCTGGGTTCAGCCAGATCCCAGTGTTAGGGTCATTACTGTTCAACCAAGATCCGTTAGTGTATTTCTTGCTGTTGCTGCTGCCATTAAGCACCTATATGCTCTTTCATACCAGTCTCGGCTTGACGCTAAGAGCAGTCGGTGAATATCCCCGTGCAGCCGATACAGCAGGCATTCGAGTGGCGCTAGTACGCTACATCAGCGTGATTTTAAGTGGCTGTTTAGCCGGATTGGGAGGAGCGTACTTAGTCCTGGTACATGTGAAGTTCTTTACGGAGGATATCAGCGCCGGGAAGGGCTTTATTGCGCTAGCAGCGTTAATCTTTGGTCGTTGGCATCCGGTCTATACAGTGCTAGCTTGCCTGCTCTTCGGTGCGACCGAGGCATTGCAGCTTCGCATTCAGGCGTTTAATCTCAACATTCCCTATCAATTTTTGGTGATGTTGCCCTATGCGATCGCGCTGCTGGCAATGGTAGGTCTAGCAGGCAAAACAACTCCTCCGGCAGCGCTGGGCGTTCCCTATAGCAAGGAAAGTATAGGGAGCCAACCCTAACCGCAATTCCCGCGTGGAAGCTGATCACACCTGGCTTCAATCCGACTGGAACGTACAGGGAGCCAAGTCTAACAGCAATTGTCACAGACACCCCTGACTGCCTGACACATCTCTGCGCTTGGCGGTTGAAACCGCAGCTACAGGAGCAAAACCTGCCGCCGCAGGTTCTTAAGCCCTTATTGCTGCTAGTCCGCAAAGGCGGACTTCGTGGTTGTAGACGCGATTTTAATCGCCAGCTCAAAGCCACAACAGACAGGGATTGGAGGTACTTATGTCAGGCAACCAGCAGACACCCTTGTGTTTACACTTCTTAAAATAATGCCATCTAAACTATTAGCGCCTTATTAGGAAAAAGGAGTAATTCAAACAGTCGGGTGATGGCACGTTGACGAAAATGTGTAAGTGTATTTTGTATCCGTTCCATCGGTGCTCTACAACAGATTTTTCGCTTCTTGATACGTGGCTCACTCTTTTAGACACGCTGTTACGCCTTTAAACATCCCCTTACGTTAGACAAGCTTTTTTGTCAACCGTAGGCAAAAAGCCTGGAACAAAGCTATTGGCAAAATGTCTATCCAAACTAGTGCGAAAGATCGCGATCGTGCCCCCTTACAATCGGTGCGCTACAACAGCTTTCACGTTTTGCAAAAGCCAGTGAAAGGATGCTTTAGTGGATGGTTCGTTAGCCTTGCCGTAGTCTCAGCGCCTTGCTTTGAAGCAGCATCAGTAGAGTTTTATACATACATGGCTGTGGCTGATCAAAGCACTCTTATGGTCATGCTGCCTTGTGTCTTGATAACTTGAGCCTTGCCTAGATCACTTCCAAGTAAAAATTAAGTTTTTTGCTATATATTTAGAGCGAACTCGGTGTGGTGGTTAGAGGAGTAAAAGAATGGAGTTACGTAAAAGTGCGTTAGAGGTTTTGCAGGAAACCAGTCGGACATTTTATATCCCGATTATCCGTTTGCCGTCGGGGCTTCAAGAAGCAGTCAGTTCTGCCTATCTCTGTATGCGGGCGATCGACCAAATCGAAGATCATCCTGATCTGGATAATGCTCTCAAGGTAAAACTCCTGCAAACGATTAGTCTCGCGTTTCAGGCAGCTACCGACACGATCGATGCCGAGGCACTGGCGGCAGAACTGTGCCAGCAGACCAGTCTGTTAGAAGAAGTCAGCATCCGTATTGGTGAGTGGGCAATGCTGGCACCGGGTGCGATCGCGCCTCGTGTGTGGGATGCGTCTGCTGCGATGGCAGACCGGATGGCATACTGGGTCGATCGTAACTGGGCGATCGAAACAACAGCCGACCTGGATTGCTATACGTTCAGCGTGGCAGGCACCGTAGGGCTACTGCTGTCTGACTTATGGGCTTGGCATGATGGCACTACCACCAATCGGACGCATGCGATCGGCTTTGGACGTGGCTTGCAGGCTGTCAACATTTTACGCAATCAGGCTGAAGACCTGGAGCGGGGTGTCAGCTTTTTCCCAAAAAGTTGGGATTACGAAAAAATGTATGCTTACGCGCAGGGCAACTTGTCACTTGCCGATGCGTACACCCACGCCTTACCGCTCGGTCCAGCGCTCGATTTCTGTCAAATTCCCCTGGCTCTGGCGCACGCTACATTGGATGCGATGGCTCATGGCGAAGCCAAACTCAGCCGCACAAAAGTTATCGCCTTGGTCGAGCAATTAACTAGCAGTTAAGTAAGCCAAACGCTCTCGTCTAACGTCACTCTTGCTGTCATCACCTTGGGGGCATGGTAGTGACTCACGCCCCTACAAGTGTCGCCTTGATGCTGGTTGCAACTCACGATCGCTCTGGTTGAGAGCGTGTCAATCGATCGCGGCTAACAGCTCATACAGCGTCACCAGAGCAGCATTATCCAGATCGCCTTTGCCTTGAGCGAGTAAGGCATCCATCATGCTCGTCACCTGGGCAGAGCCGAACAACGGCACACCTGTTTCTCGTCCCGTTTGCAAAACAATATTCATATCTTTGCGGTGGAGGCTGAGCTTGAAGCCCGGTTGAAAATCGCCTTCCAGGATACGTTTGCCATGAACGTCTAAAACGCGGCTTTGGGCAAACCCACCCATCAGCGCCTCGCGGACTCTGGCGACATCCACACCTGACTTCTTTGCCAGCGTGAGCGCTTCCGCAACGGCCTGTACAGTCAGCGCCACCACGATCTGGTTACAGGCTTTCGTCACCTGTCCGGCACCCGCGTCACCGATGTAAACGATATTTTTGCCCATTGCCTCAAGGATGGGTCGCGATCGCTGAAACACGTTCTCATCGCCACCCACCATAATCGACAAGGTGCCCTGCTGTGCCCCAATGTCCCCTCCTGAAACTGGGGCATCCAGTGCAGCAATGTGCTTCTCTTTCAGTACTGTGTAGACCTTACGGGCGGTGGCAGGGGCGATCGTAGACATATCGATAAACGTTAGCCCTGGTTTGGCACCTTCAATCACACCCTTGTTGCCCAGCGCCACTTCCTCCACATCCGACGAATCTGACACGCAGCTAATCACTACATCTACCTGTTCGGCAACCGCTTTAGGTGAATCTGCCAGCGTGGCACCATCAGTAGCCAGTGCTTCCATTGCAGGACGACTACGGTTATAAACCACTAGCGGATAGCCCGCCTTGAGCAAGTTTCGCGCCATCGGCTTGCCCATGATGCCGAGTCCAATAAAGCCAATGGGTTGCATAAGAAGTGAGGGGTGAGGGGTGAGGAGTGAGGGGATGGGAGCAGGGGGAGTGGGGAGAAAGAATAAGAGAGTTTTGGGTTTTTCTAGCTGTTAACCGCTGACTGCTGACCGCTGACTCCATTGGATGAGTGAAGATAAAGCTATCAGTCGTGCTTGCTTAAGCGCTGATAGACCGTTGCCAGAGCATTAGCGTCACCCACGTTACCAGGGAAGAGTACGACGGGCAGATCGGGAAACTGGGGATGATTGGAGGGGGTTCGTACCATTGAAACACCTGCAAGCACTTGACCTAGCAAACGAGCAGTCCTGAGTGCTAAACCGCTGCTGAGGGTGTCATTAGAGGTAATGCCACCTTTGCTGATGAGAAAGCCGATGTCGTCGGGTAAGTGACGAATGATGTCCATCAGCAGGGCAGAAACAGCTTCGCCAAAGTCTAGCCGGGTCTGTGTAGCGTCAAAGGTGAGTTCTTGGCGACTGGTGTAAACAACGGGGGTTTTGCCCGCAGCCTGAGCAGTGTTGATCTGCTGCATCGCTTCGGCAAGGAGGGACGATCGCGCCGCCTCCGTTTTCTCTAATAACCGAGCCACTTCTAGCTCGACACCCACGATCCCTGGTTGCGCCAAAAGCTGCTCTAGTTGCTCAGTCGTTTTCTTGACGTGGGAACCAACGATGATGGCTCCTGGCTTTCCATCACGGACGTAGTTTGCCATTGCGTCTGGAGCGATCGGCTGAGCAGGTAAGGCAGCCAATGCTGTCAACAGGCTTGCGGCACTGCGAAAGAGAAACCGTTTGCCCTTGGAGGCGGCGGCGAGAACATCGGCGGCAAAACGATTCAGGTCATCCTGGGTTTCCGCATCCACTACACCGCACTGGTTGTCGTGGAGTTGCAGCAAGCGATCGAGTACGCCAGCGCGAAGGTCTTCCAGCAAAAAACGCTCTACGCGATCGGCCGTCACTTTACCGCCAGTTTTCTCCTCAACATAGGCAGGCAAATAGCTGTGGTGATAACCAAACACGGAGTCACGCGCAAACTCAGTTTCATGCACGGGTGTGTCTACCCCGTTGACCTTGAGGTAATGAATGCTGTCTTTCGTCGTGCGTCCGCCTTCAAAAAAAGCAGGCGTGAGGAAATGGGCATCGAAGGAACCGAGTTCTTCAGCAATGACATCCGTTTCGATCGGGTAGTGCCCCCGCAGAGTAGAGTCCGATCGGCTCACGACTAGAAAATCGTGGATCTGTTCGAGCGCGATCGCTGCCTTCAAATTTTGGCAAACCTCCCGCGTGACTGCTGCCGCTTTTTCGGGTGTCAGCGCCCGTGTATTCGTCAGCACAAAGAAAATGGGAGCGTCGTCTGCTAAGCCCAACCGGAGTGTTTCCACATCCCACTGCATCAACAATAGGCAACTGTGAACCGTTTGCGACCCTGTAGGATCGTCGTCCAGAACAATGATTTTGGGTTTTGTGGTCATGGGTAGCAGCTATTGCAATTAGCTCATTATCACGCGAGATGGGTGTAGGAAATAGGGGATAGGGGATAGGGTGTAAGGAGAATAAGGGCTGAACGCTGACGGCTGAACGCTGAACGCTGAACGCTAAAGACTAAAGGATGAAATTGATGATTGGCGTTTGGGTTTTGGGTGATCAGCTTTGGGCGGAGCAGGCAGCGTTGCAAAGCTGTTTTGATCAGCAACAATCAACTCCGGTCATCTTCATTGAGTCGCTGCATCATGTGCAAGAGCGACCCTACCATTTGCAAAAGCTGGTGCTGGTGTGGTCAGCGATGCATCACTTTGCTGAAGAACTCAGACAGTCAGGTTGGACAGTTGCTTACGAGCAAGCGGATGATTTCTTCACGCCGCTCAAGGACTGGATTGAGACACATCACATTACAGAACTGCGGGTGATGATGCCGAACGATCGTCCCTTTGCCCGTCTCATTCAATCGCTACCCCTTCCTTGCACGGTCACTCTGGTTCCCAACAACCACTTTATCTGGAGCGAAGCCGACTTCAGGGAATGGGCGGGCGATCGCAAACGATTAGTGATGGAAGACTTCTACCGCGAAGGTCGTCGCCGCTGCAACATCTTGATGGAAGGGAAGCAGCCTTTCGGTGGTCGCTGGAACTTTGACCAGGACAATCGCAAGCCGCCCAAAGGCAAACTGACGCTGCCTGAAGCCCTCTGGTTTGCGCCCGATGCGATCACGCAGGATGTGATTGCTTGGGTCAAGCAGGATGACCGCTTCAAAGCCAGCCAGCAGTATTGGCAAAGCGAGCCGTTTCAATGGGCAGTCACTCGTGATCAGGCGCTTCAGGTACTGCACTTTTTCATCACAATGCGCCTTTCTGATTTTGGCCCCTACCAGGATGCAATGGTGACAGGCGAAGTAACCATGTGGCACGCCATGCTGTCGCCATATCTCAACCTTGGTCTCCTGCATCCGCTTGAAGTCGTAGAAGCCGCCGAGCAGGCATATCTTGACCATCAAGACACCTGGAGCCTTGGCAGCGTCGAAGGCTTTATCCGCCAGGTTTTAGGCTGGCGAGAATATATGCACGGCATCTACAGCTTTATGAGCGATGACTACCCAGAGCGCAACTGGTTCAACCATACGCAGCCGCTTCCCGACTTTTACTGGACAGGCGACACGTCCATGAATTGTCTGCATCAGATCCTCATACAGGTGAAGGAAACGGGCTATGCACACCACATTCAACGCCTGATGGTGCTGAATAACTTTGCGCTCATCGCTGGTATTTCGCCCCAAGCCATTGAAAATTGGTTCCATGCGGCGTTTGTCGATGCCTATGATTGGGTCATGCAAACCAACGTCATCGGTATGGGGCAATTTGCCGATGGCGGCGTGCTGGCATCCAAACCCTACGCTGCCTCTGCCAACTACATCAACAAGATGAGTGACTACTGCGGCCAGTGTACCTACAACCCCAAAGTCCGTACGGGCGAAAAGGCTTGTCCCTTCAATTTCTTTTATTGGGATTTTCTTGATCGCCACCGTGCCAAGCTCACTACGCAGGGACGCATGAGCTTTATCCTCAAAAATCTTGACAAGATGGCACCGGAAGAGTTGCAGTCAATCAGAGAGGAAGCGATCGCGTGGCACGACGCACAGGGTTCGGAACCGTGAAAGACGGAAACACGGCTAAAGTTGAGTCAATGCCTCTACTTTCTGACGGTTTTGATTCGGACTCTCCAGCTTAAACGCCATGCATCACGTTTCGATTCGGACGGCACAGATTTTTCGGGCGATCGCTTTTTACGAACAGCTTGGCTTTCAAGTGCAAGAGCGCTTCACCACAGGTTACACGTTGGCTTGCTGGATGGAGGGACTGGGCGGACGCATTGAACTTATTCAAATCCCTCAACCCAAGCCAGCACCCGATGCCTTTGGCGACGAACATTATGTCGGTTACTACCATCTTTCGTTTGACTTGACTGCTGTTACAGACGATTTGACGCAATGGCTGGATGCCTTGAGCGATCGCCTTATACACGCTGCCGAGACACAACCCGACCAGTTTCAACCGCTCAAAGTGCTGCTCAAGCCAGAACAGCAGATGATTGGCGATCTGGTTTACGAAGTCGCGTTTATAGCTGATACAGATGGGCTGCCGCTGGAGTTTTTGAGGGAAATGCAGAGAGAAGGGCTGAAGGCTGAAGGCTAAAAAGTGAAGTCAACCGTGAACAGTTCATTTACAACGCCCCTGCGCCCTGATACGCCATCACCCGCCCCCCTCACTTGTTACTGCAACGCTGGGAGGAATTTTCTCAAGGCTGATGATGGCTTCCATTACAGCTTTGACGACAGGCGCAGTGACGGTCGAGCCAAACGCATCGCTACCTTTGGGTTCATCGACCACAGCAAGGACAACATAGCGGGGTGACTCAATGGGAAAGACCCCTACAAAGCTAGTGATTTTAGCGCGATCGAGGTAGCCGCCATTGGGATTGGCTTTTTGTGCGGTGCCCGTTTTACCACCAATGCGATAGCCAGGAATCTGGGCGCTTTTGCCTGTCCCTTTGCTGACCACGGCTTCCATCATCGCCATTACGGTCTGGGACGTTGCTTTAGAGAAGACAGGGCGCTTCGTGGGAAAGTTGGGCTGCCAGTAGGGTTGCCCTTTGCTGTCAAACAGTCCCCGCACAACATGAGGCGTGACTAGCTTGCCGCCATTTGCCAGCACAGCGTGCATTTGAGCCAAGTGAATGGGAGTTAGTGAAAAGCCTTGACCAAAGGCAGTTGTTGCCCGTTCGATCGGAGATTCTAGAAAGGTTTTTTTGTCTTTGAACTGCCCTGCCGTCTCGGATGGTAGGTCGATGCCAACAAGTTCGCCCATCCCAAGACGCTTCAGCCAGGTGTAATACACGCTGGGTTTAATCTGCCGTACAACGTGAACCATACCAACGTTGCTGGAGTATTCCAGAATCTCTGAGAGGGTAATGTTTCCCCTACCGCCCGAGCTTGAGTAATCAAAGTTTTGGATAGGCCAACCGCCGACCTGAATCTGCCCTTCGTCATAAAAGGGGGTGTCAGGTTTAATAGAGCCAGTTTCTAGCGCGATCGCCACATTAATCGGCTTAAAGGTTGATCCCGGCTCGTACAGATCCGAAAGTGCCCAATTTTTGAAGCGATCGAGGGGATACTTAAAGTACTGATTGGGGTCGTAGGACGGGGTTGATGCCAGCGACAATAGGGAACCATCACGCACATCCATCACAATGACCGTGCCACGTTTGGCGTTGAACTTTGTCACCTGCTGCTGGAGCGCCGCGATCGCCACTCGTTGCAGTCGGCTATCCAGCGTCAGTTGCAGTTGCCAATCGTCCACGTTGAGAAACCCAGCAGGCACCTGATCAGGCATCAGCGAACCGTCACCCATCCGCCGTAGTCGCACTGGGCTGACAATACGTTCTAGCAAGCGTTGTTGGCTCAACTCTAACCCTGCCTGCCCTTTGTGCTCATCGTTGACATAGCCCAGGACATCGGCAGCCATCTCTTTCTGAGGATAAAGCCGCTGCTGGCTTTGCAATAGCTCCAACCCATCGGCTTGGAGGTTCGTTATCTGATCCGCCACGCCTTCAGAAAGGGCATATTCTACCCGAATGCCTGTTTCAGCCTGGTCTAGCTTTTTAAGGAGGTCAGCCGTCGATTTTTGCAAAAGGGGAGCCAGTTTCTCGGCGATCGCCTGCTTGGATTCCTTAAAAAGCTTGGGATGGGCAAACAAGGTATAGACCGGACGATCCAACGCCAAAACGGTGCCTGTGCGATCGATGATTTGACGACGAGGCACAAAGGGGCGCATATAAAGCATCTGCTGCTCTTGCGCCAGTTTTTGCAATGCAGGAGCCTGCACAAGCTGAAGACGACCCAGGTTTAGCAGCAGCAGCCCACAGCCTGCCACCAGCGCCCCCCAAACCAGCAGCAGCCGAAAGGTTGGCAGATTTACCAACGCCGTACGATCGAGCCGTTTGGGGCGACTACGAACGGGTAAGCGACGCACACGCTGCGATGATAAAGAACGGGGAGGATTACTCATAGAGCCTTGCTTGGTCAAGTGAAGGGTTGCTTGTGAAGGCGGAATATGGGTACAGGGTGCACCGCATCCAAATGAGAACCGCTATAACGTCATCGCCTCAGGTACTTTCTAGCTAACAATTTGTAGGGACAGGTCGGGGCGTTGTTTAGCGCGTCAGGCTGTTTGCTTTTGGCTAAACCCATCCCTATTAAAGGATCAAATCTTGCTTAAACTCCTAATATCCCAGTGGCGTATTGGGAGCCGCTGCCGCCCTGGGTAGATTGGTGCTGGTGCTAGGCGCTGGGCGTTGCAGAGCGGGCTGAAGAAAAATTGTGCTGTCGGGCGTTGACGGCACCAGACCTGAACCCGGTTGCTCTGCCTGAAGCGCCAATTGATTCTTCAAACTTTCGCTCGTTGCAATCATCTCACGCTCGTTGCGTGTAAGTGTCTTGAGCTTGCGATACTCCTTACTCCAAAGCTGCTGAGTATAGACCGTGCTGCCGTAAACAAGCAGTGTAGCGGTCACCAGCACAAAAGCAACGACGAGAGAACTGCGCTGCACTTGCACTAGCAGTCGCAGCCACAATGGCAATGCCTGTATCTTTGGAAACCGTTTCACTGCACCGAGTGCAGGTGTCAGGGGTGAGACTGGTCGTAGCGGTGGTCTGGCAGTTGCAGGAACGCTATGCAAGGATCGCGGCTGGGGGCTACGCTTGCTGCCACTTTTAGGACTGAGGTTTGGCGTTGCTGGCACTGGGTAAAGCGGCGATCGACGAGTCGAAGGGGTTCGTCTAGAATGGGGCGTCGATCGAAAGGCATTGGACATCAGCTCTTCATCACTCCTCTAACACATAGACAGCGATCACACGTACAGCACTCCTAGCTGCCGTTTGTGTTGCTGCTTCACTCAACTTACCCAGCTATGAAGCACAGGAACCTTATCTTCTGCAAAGTGATGCCTTCATGCTTGAATCTCAATCAAGGTCATCGACACCAGCGCTTTTAGCACCGCGCTCTGCTCAAAGAATACCAGCCAGTCTACTCCAACAACTCAGTTTTCAAACAAAAATAAAGTAGGTTGAGGCGAGTAAGTTGACCTAGACCTTTAATGAGTTTGAATCAATAGACAAACAGATGAAAGAGTCGTGCAGCATAAAATCATTGCTAGCCTGTCAGCCGATCGCGGGTGGTACTACCACCGCAGTAGAATGATCATCACACTGTTATCGACACTCATTGGCACATCTAGTAGATAAAGCTACTTTGACGGCTCGTAAACTGACGTTTTGCAGGATGGGGTGCAGGGGTGAAACCCCTGGCTGGGGGCGAAGCTCCCATACCCCCACAAAACCCAACTTTGTAGGCTGACGCAGTATATCTAGTAGATCAGTCAGTAGACAGCGATCGCTTTGTGCTTCAAACCACTCATCACTAACCACTCATAACCCGCTCATGGCTGAACCGCAAAAAGATCAGCAGCATCCCCAATGGAGCAGCGATCGCCAAATCGTTAACACACTGCTTGCTGAAGCGCCCACTGACTATAACCTGGCAGAACTAGCTCGACTACGACTTCGTTATTGCAATTTTCCGGGTGCGCGCGATATTCAGGCAGACTTAGAGAAAGTGCTAAAGCAATGGCACCTGACGGATGACGCGCTCAACGCTAAAACTCGTCAAATTCATGCCGAAGCTCAAGTGTACAAAGGTCGGGGAAGTAAGCGGGATGATTGGAGTTAACCCTTTAGCTGGCACCGTACAACATACTGCTGGCAGCTTGTGTTTGCATTGCATTAGGGCTGACCGCTAATTGCTGGACGGCTCTTGGCGTGACGTTTTTTGGCGCAACAACTCGCTAGTAACCACAGGCTGCGTTGCAGGAAAACCTCGGTCTGTCGATCGGGTCGGACTGTTCGTTGGAGGACTGGGCACCAGGTTAGTGCTGTCGGCAGCTTGGGCGATCGGCGTGAGAATCTGAGCCAACTGAGCCTGCTGCTGAAGCTGTTCTGACGATGACACCAGACCGCTCAAGCCATTGACCAGATTTCGCAGATTGGTGCGAAAGGCTGGATCACCCGTCAGTTCGTCCAGATCAGACGTGATTTTTTGCACATTTTGAAAGGTCACTCTGGCAGAATCAAGCGTTTGCTGAAGCACAGTCAGATTCGAGGGGCTGTTAAGCGCGGTAGACACATCGCGCAGATTTGCAGAAGCTTGAGCCGCATTTGCAGAGAGGACTTCCAGATTGCGCAGTAGCTGCCCCTGCTGCACCTGGCTGACGATCGGATCAAGATTGGCGACTGTCGTGCGAAGTTGCGCTGTAATCGCATTAATGTTGCTCAATGTGCCAACCAGATTGGAACGATTAGTCGCCAGGAGCCCATTGACCTGATCGGCGGTAACCCCCAACTTTGTCACTGTGCGATCGACATTGCGCGTCGAAGTGGACAGTGTGGAGATCTGCTGTTTCACAATTGTCGCCACGCCTTTAAACTCGCGGCTCAGAGCAGCAACTTCGGCGGCTGCCTGAGCACTATTTTTGGTAAGAGATTGCACATTGGCGACAAACGCAGGATTGCTGTAAGCATTGGCAAAGGTCATCGAGGAGCGAATCAATTCATCCACACTGACCCCCACCCGACCCGACAAACGAGACTTGTTGCAGAGAATCAAATCTGTATTGCATCTAGGGTCTAGCGGTTTCGCCTTTACGGCAGCAGTCAGTTGCTTGCGGGGCGTAATGTCGATCGATGTACTGCCCAACAAACCCGACTGGTTTGCCTCCACCGTCACCTCATTGGGAATCAGCAGATCGGCTGGCGCAATCTCAATCTCAACCTCAACCCCATTGGGTCCTGGTCGCGTTTGGGTAATCTTGCCGACTGTCACGCCACGATAACGAACAGCAGTGCCCACTTCCATGCCAGCGATATTAGCGAAATCAATGACCACTTTATAGCCACGATTGCCCACACTAATACCGCGCAGCCAGAGGATTAAGCCCGCGAAAAGCCCAAGCCCTACAAGGATAAACAAGCCAACAGAGCCTTCCCGAACGGTTCGCGATCGCATAATGAGTCCTCACTAAAGTAGGGGAACCTGGGAGAAAGAGCGGCTCTAGACCGAAAGCACGCAGTTAGAAGCCAGAATACACCCATCGTTTCCCGTTTACCTTCGATTCTGCTGTTTACCTTTTAACGACTACCCCACGATTTGCATTGGACCATCGATACTGCCACTAAAAAACTGGCGAATCAGAGGATTATCAGTCGTCTTTACAGCTTGGACGCTATCTTCCCACTGCACCTTGCCTTGATAGAGAAAAACCACCCGATCGGCGGTGCGACGGATCGTACTCTCCTGGTGAGTCACCATAACATACGTGCCACACCCTCCTTGTACACACTGTAGTTGCCGCACCAAGTCTTCAATCACGGTAGAAGCGATCGGATCAAGCCCTGCGGTTGGTTCGTCATACAGCAGCACTTCTGGCGTATCTCTAGGATTGTCGGGGTTTGCCATGATGGCTCGCGCAAAGCTAACTCGTTTTCGCATCCCGCCAGACAGTTCAGCCGGGTAGCGATCGCTCACAGAGGACAGTCCCACCATCTCCAGCCGCTGTATGACCAGTTCTCGAATCCGCCGTCGCGAGAGGCGAGAATGCTCGTACAGCAAAAAGCCAACATTTTGATCTACCGTCAGCGAATCAAAGAGTGCCGCTTGTTGAAACACCATCCCAATGCCGATCGGGTCTTGACCATCTTCAATGAGCCCTTTACGTAGCTGTCCCTGCACATAAATTTCGCCCGCATCCGGCGCAGTCAAACCAGCAATCAGACGCAAAACAGTGGATTTGCCCGTCCCTGAAGGACCAATGATTGCCAGGGCTTCGCCACGGTAGATGGTCAAATCAACGGCATCCAGCACGACATTGTTGCCAAATGCCTTTGAAACTTGTTTTAGCTCAATTAGTGGTTCAGCCATTAGGATGTGAGCCAGACCCTCCTTGACAATCTAAGGCTGTAAATTGCTGATGCCCCATTAGTATCAATGAAAGCTGAATGAGCGCAGGCGCAGTAAGACCTTAGACTCACAGACTCTAGCGCAGTCCAGACGCTTTGGATCATTCAGAAAGCCGCTTTTAAGACTTTATCAGCCCCGCAGCCGTCATTGGAAAGGAGCCAGTAAGGTGTTGGCTATTATGTTAGCGCGTTGCTTACCCCTACGGCTGTGGCATTGATGAAGGCAGTACTAGATAGTCAAAAGTAGGATACAGGGACTTACTGAGCGATCGTGCCCACCCAACTCATCCCAAAGCAGATTGAACGATTGAGCGAAACGAACAGTCCATAACAGTCCATAGAAGGTAATAAAGTTACGCTATTCTGCTGCTAGGCAACGTGCCGCTTTCGCTTCATCGATCTGTTTTTTCTTCCCCATGCGTAATCAGCCATGACCATTGGTTTACTCAAACAGGCGCTCCATGTGCTACGGCAGGAGTCACGTCATCGTACTCCCAGCCGCGTCAACCAGTGGTTTAAATGGCTAGCTCCTGGCTTATTTGTCAAGCGCTGGTTACTGCTAAGCGCAAGTGGTGTGCTGCTGACAACTCTAGGGTTTGCAGTCTGGCTCAAGCTCACACCCGTTTTTTATACAACGCAATTTTTAAGGCAAATTCTCGATCGCGTCACCGATATTCTTCCTAGCTACATCAGCGGTCCGCTGGCAATGCTGTTGGGCTTTTTGCTGGTTTGGTGGGGGCAGACGCGCACCCTTGGCGCGATTACCGAAGTCCTGATGCCCGATGGTGATGAAGAGCTGATTGATGTTCTGCTGACGCATCGCCGTTTGCATCGGGGTCCCCGCATTGTGGTTGTCGGAGGTGGCACTGGGCTATCCAACCTGCTACGAGGGCTAAAGCGCTACAGCGCTAATATTACGGCGATCGTAACGGTGGCGGATGATGGTGGCTCCTCTGGGCGACTGCGACGCGAAATTGGCGTACTGCCTCCGGGCGACATTCGCAATTGTCTGGCAGCGCTGGCAGATGAAGAAAAGCTGCTGACCGAACTTTTTCAGTATCGCTTCAAGGCGGGTGATGGGCTGATGGGGCACAGTTTTGGCAATCTGTTCCTGACAGCAATGAGTGAGGTGACAGGCGATCTAGAGCAAGCGATCGCTGCGAGTTCGCGTGTGTTGGCGGTGCGTGGGCAAGTGCTGCCTGCAACGTTGAGCGATGTGCGGCTATGGGCTGAGTTGGCGGATGGTCGCACCATTGAGGGCGAATCGAGCATTACCGAAGCCAATGGTGCGATCGTTAAAATCGGCTGCACGCCTGCCAATCCACCCGCGTTGCCCAAAGCGCTAAAAGCGATTGAAGAAGCCGACTACATCATCATGGGACCGGGTAGCCTGTACACCAGCATCATTCCCAATCTGCTCGTACCAGAGATTACCGCCGCGATCGCCCAGCGCAACGTGCCCCGCATCTATGTCTGCAATATCATGACTCAGGAAGGTGAAACCCAGGGTTATAGCGTGGGCGACCACATTCGAGCGATCGATCGGGCGTGTGGCCAATCCTTGTTTGGAGCCGTACTGGTGCAGAAGAAAACCCCTTCCGCCAGGGCGCACATTCGTTATGCGCAAGAAAACTCTAATCCTGTACCGCTCGATCGTGATGTCGTCGTCCGCCTGGGTCGCCGTATTGTGCTGGCAAACGTCATGGATGAAGACGAGCAAACCGGACTAATACGCCACGATCCCCAGCAGCTTGCGCGGGTGTTACTGCGCTGGTACAGTCGGGTGGAAGGGCTTTAGAGGGATGAGGGATGAGGGATGAGGGATGAAGGATGAAGGATGAGGGATGAGGGCTGGAGGCAGAAGGCGAGGGAAGTAATTCAAAACTCAAAACTCAAAACTTTCAACCATGCGGGATCAAGTGACCACTATTTTTCTGTCCGATGCGACGGCGACCCGATCGCTCGGTGTTACTCTCGGACAGACACTACCAGCAGGAAGTACGCTTTTGCTGGAAGGTGATTTGGGCAGCGGTAAAACGACGCTGGTACAGGGCATTGGCGAAGGGCTGGGCATTCGAGAGACGATCGATAGCCCCACGTTTACGCTGATTAATGAGTATTTCGAGGGACGCTTGCCGCTCTACCATCTTGATCTGTATCGTCTGGATGCTGGAGCAGCGGCAGCACTCCATCTAGAAACGTATTGGGACGGCGCTGAAGTAGAACCGGGCATTGTGGCGATCGAGTGGTCAGAACGATTGCCCTACAAACCTTCTAGCTATTTGGAAATCCGGCTGACCTATGATGTCGATGAGGGTCGTCATGCAGCAGTAAGCGCGATCGGTTCAGTGCCCTACTGCTTGGACGGCTGACGATGCTTCCTGAAACGATCGCCCGTCCTACTGTTGTCCGTAAATCCGTACCAAGCCTTCGTCTACAATTTGCATCGCAACACTTTACAATTAGAAATGGCGCTATGAGCGTGGAAAAGGATTCCTTACGATTCTGAGTGATTGAGATCCAGCCTACACTGACTACGAAGGTAGCATCGATTTCCTTAAGTAACGCTTGCAGGTGGTCACCAATAGCGTGTCGCATTTAATTTAGAGAGTAACTATGAAAGACCTCACTCGTTATCGCAATATTGGCATCTTCGCTCACGTCGATGCTGGTAAAACGACCACAACCGAACGAATCCTGAAACTGACAGGCAAGATCCACAAAATTGGTGAAGTGCATGAAGGCGCGGCAACGACAGACTTCATGGAACAAGAACAAGAGCGTGGTATCACCATTCAGTCTGCCGCAACAAGCTGCTTTTGGAATGACCACCAACTGAACATCATCGACACGCCGGGACACGTTGACTTCACGATTGAAGTTTATCGATCGCTCAAGGTGCTCGATGGTGGCATTGGAGTGTTTTGCGGATCAGGTGGAGTCGAGCCGCAGTCGGAAACAAACTGGCGCTACGCCAACGATTCTGAAGTCGCTCGTATCATCTATATCAACAAGCTCGATCGCACAGGCGCTGACTTTTTCCGTGTGGTGAAGCAAGTGGATGACATCCTCGCTGCCAAGCCGCTGGTCATGGTGCTGCCGATCGGTGTAGAAGAGCAGTTTTCGGGCGTGGTTGATCTACTGACCCGCAAAGCCTGGATCTGGGATGACTCTGGCGATCCGATGAACTATACAATCCAGGAAGTCCCGGCTGATATGGTCGATCAGGTCGAAATGTATCGCGAACAGCTCATTGAGCTTGCCGTAGAGCATGACGATGCGGTCATGGAGAAGTATTTGGAAGGGGAAGAACCCGATATCGATACTCTGAAGCGCTGTATCCGTAAGGGCACCCGCGACCTCGCGTTCTTTCCAACTTACTGCGGCTCGTCGTTCAAAAACAAAGGCGTGCAGCTAGTGTTGGATGCGGTGGTTGACTACTTGCCCAACCCCATGGAAGTGAAACCACAGCCTGAAGTGGATCTGGAAGGAAATGAGACCGGCACTTTTGCTGTCGTAGACCCCACCAAGCCACTGCGCGCGCTGGCGTTCAAGATCATGGACGATCGCTTTGGTGCCCTGACCTTCACACGGCTCTACTCCGGCAAAATCACCAAGGGTGACACGATCCTCAATACCTTTACGGGTAAAACCGAGCGGGTCAGCCGACTGGTGGAAATGCACGCCAACTCGCGTGAAGAAATCGACTCGGCTCAGGCGGGCGACATTATTGCGATCGTGGGGATGAAGAACGTCCAAACCGGACACACGCTCTGCGATCCTAAAAACCCTGCGACGTTAGAGCCGATGGTCTTCCCAGAACCCGTGATTTCGATCGCGGTGAAACCGAAGACCAAAGGCGGTGAAGAAAAGATGGGGATCGCCCTCAGCAAAATGGTGCAGGAAGATCCGTCCTTCCACATGATGACGGATGAAGAGAGCGGCGAAACCATCCTCAAAGGCATGGGCGAACTGCATCTAGACATCAAAGTTGACATTCTCAAGCGCACTCACGGCGTTGAAGTCGAAGTCGGCAAACCCCAGGTTGCCTACCGCGAGTCCATCACCAAGCGCCTTGAAGATGGCTACATCCACAAGAAGCAGTCAGGTGGTTCGGGTCAGTACGCCAAAATCAATTACATCATTGAACCAGGCGAACCGGGCAGTGGCTTCCAGTTTGAGTCAAAGGTGACAGGCGGCAGCGTGCCGAGAGAATACTGGCCCGCAGTCGAAAAAGGCTTCGAGAGCTGTGTTGAAAAAGGTGTCCTGGCTGGTTTTCCTTGTCTGGACTTGAAGTTCACACTCACAGAAGGCGGGTTCCATGCGGTTGACTCGTCAGCGATGGCGTTTGAAATCGCTGCTAAAGCTGCCTATCGGCAATCGGTTCCTAAAGCTGCGCCACAGTTGCTGGAGCCGATTATGAATGTGGATGTGTTCACACCAGACAACTACATGGGCGATGTCATCGGTGATCTTAACCGCCGTCGAGGCATGATGAAATCGCAGGAAACTGGCGCAACGGGTGCCCGCATCAAGGCGGATGTACCGTTGAGCGAGATGTTTGGCTACATCGGTGACTTGCGTACGATGACCTCTGGTCGTGGTCAGTTCTCGATGTCATTCTCCCATTACGCTCCTTGCCCAAGCAATATCGCCGAAGTGGTGATTAAAGAGGCAAAAGAGCGTCAGGCTGCTTTGTCGTCGTAGTGCTAATGTGACGACCTTGAATGTGAGCATCAGCCGATTGTAGAGGCGAACAGTTGTTCCTACGATCGGCTGAAGCGCTTGGTTTAAAGTGTTTCGTTGCAATTGCTTTCAAAAAATCCCGATCGACCCTGTGCCGATCGGGATTTTTTGTCGCACGATCGATCTAATTGTTTGGTAGCCCAGTACGATCGATTTTCTATGACGTTGCATTCTCTGCCCACAGAAGTTATTTTGAGTCCTTCTTGCCTGACGCTGGGGCAACTGCACTTGAACTGGAATCCACAACCCGGTGCGTGTCTGGAAGTTGAAGGGCAGCTCTACAGGATCTTAGAGCGTAGACATCGCTATCAGCTTCAAGCAGGGTGCTATCAACTGCACGCCATTTCGCTCTATGTGCAAAAGTTTGAAGCTTATGCAGAGGGAAGCTTCAGCAATGGGCAATGGGTGCCAGGAGACATCACCTGTCGGTACAACGCCCGTTCTGAGTTGCTGCGGTGTGCTGTTAATCCTAATGGACCGTGCGATCGTTGTGCTGACTATCAACCGATTCAGGAGTTGCTTTAAGCTACAAGCATAGTTCTACTAATGTGCGCTTGTCACACCCAGATAGAGTTCGCCCACTTTAGGATCATTAAGTAGGTCAATGCCGCGTCCCTCAAAGCGATCGCGCCCTGCTTCCAAAACATAGCCACGATCTGCCATTTCTAGCGCTTTGCGAGCGTTTTGTTCGACAAGAACGATCGCCGTACCGTTCTGGTTAATCCGTTTGATTTGCTCAAAAACACTATTCACCAAAATTGGTGAAAGTGCCGCCGATGGCTCATCCAGCAAAAGCAAACTAGGTTTGAGCATCAGCGCTTTGCCCATTGCCAGCATTTGCCGCTCACCACCCGAAAGCGTACCTGCCCGCTGCCGCCGCCGACTCGCCAGCGCCGGAAACGTGGTGAAAATCTCATCTTTGAGGGCTTGCAGCGGCACCTTATGCACAAAGGCTCCCATCTCCAGGTTTTCTTCTACGGTGAGCGATCGAAACACGTTGGCGATCTGAGGAATGTAGCCCATGCCCAGCCGCACAATCTGGTCAGACTTCAACCCCACAATGCTTTTGCCTTTGAAGAGCAAGCTGCCTGTATGCGGAGTGAGTAGCCCAAAAATTGTCTTAGCCAGAGTCGATTTGCCTGCGCCATTGGGACCAATAACAGCGACCAATTCACCGGGATAAAGCTTGAAGTTCACCCCTTGCAGGATGTCCAGGTCTTTAATGTAGCCAGCATAGACATTCTGAACTTCAAGGAGAGGGGATGAGTCAGTCATGAGAAGGGGCGACAGTGAGGAGTCTAGATAGAGCGTAAAGAGACACCGCAGAGACGCGGAGAGAATTTTTTACTCAAAACTCAAAATGCTATTGTGGTGTCTCTTGTAATTCGGGGCGTTCTTCAGGCACGATCGCCCCCTCTACAGGGCAAACCTGTAAACAAATGCCGCAATCAATACAAGTCGCAAAATCAATCCAGTACCAATCGGTGCCTTTTGTATTTTTACCAGGACCGGGATGAATGCAGGCAACGGGGCAGGCATCTACGCAGTCGGCAACGCCCTCGCAGATGTTTGTAACGATCGTATGCGACACAGTGTTCTCTCTAAAAGTTGGCGGTTATCAGTTGGTGATTGTGGGAAAGTCGTTCACAACCCATGGTTAGTCGCTCTGCAATGGCTGGCTGACGGTTTCAATCACAGTTTTACCATCAGGCTTCACCCAGGCGACCTGAGCAATGCGACGACGACGGGCATACTCATGAATGGCAGCAGCATCGCGCCCACCCAGGTCTAATTCGACTGTAGGAGCAGTGGCAGAGTCGCGCAACGTTTGGGCATAGGCGATCGCAGCCGTGTAAGCCTGTGGGCTGTCGGGCACGATGAGCCAATCGCTTGTGGTAGTTTGCTGGGGCAACTGTGCGGTTGGTAGCAGGACTTGATGCAGGTGCTCAATTTGAAGGGCGAAACCAATGCCAGGATAGGTTTGTCCTTCGGGGTGGTACAGACCCAAAAGCTGATCGTAGCGACCGCCTTGACCTAGAACTTGCTGCCCCGTTGCGCTGGTGCTGACAACTTCAAAGACAACGCCTGTGTAATAGTCCAGGGTGCGAATGAGGCTGAGATCAAGAACAAGGGAGTCGGGAGTCGGGAGTCGGGAGTCGGGAGTGGGATCGCTCGTTTGGAGCAAATCCACCAATGATTTTAAGTTGTCGACGGCTTCCTGTTGGGAGGCATCCAGATCGATCGTAGCAAGGCGTTGCAGCACGTCAGCCGGTCGTCCGCGTAGATCGAGCAACAGCATTGCCCGTTCATGCAGGGCTGGTGACATAGGGAGTGCTTCTAGCGCGAGGCGATCAAGTCGGGCGATCGCTTGCCTCACTTTGTCGCGGAGGGTCGTGGGAAAGACGGAAAGCAGCGATCGGGTGAGTCCGGCTTCGCCCAAAATTACTGACCACTGCTGCAAACCCAGGTTGCGAAGGCAATCCAATACCAGCAGCAGCACCTCTGCATCTGCCAACAGCCCACCGGCACCAACTAGCTCTACACCTGCCTGATAAAACTCCTGCTGACGACTGTAGCCACCTTCTGGCGCTCGTCGAAACACGTTGGCATTGTAGTAAAGCCGCAGAGGATGAGTAGAACCTGCCATACGAGTGACAGCGGTACGAGCGATCGAAGCTGTCAGTTCAGGACGCAAACCGAGTTGTTCATCGTCTGCATCTTGGAGTTGGAGCACCGTCGATCGTTGGATAGCTCCACCAGCCATGAGGGTATCCAATCGCTCTAGGGTTGAGGTGATGATGCGGTGATAGCCCCAACGCTGAAACACCTGTTGGAGGCGATCTTCAATCCAGCGTTTTTGAGCGACATCCAGAGGGAGTAAATCTCTGGCACCCGCTGGGGGTTGGTATACCATTACTTCTTCTTCCCACCAAACAGACCAAACAGACCGCCACCCGACTTATCGTCTGGCTTCTTTGTAGAGGATGCTTTTGACGGCGATGACTTGGCATTTGCAGCCGTGCCCGTTGCTTTGCTGGCTGGGTTTTGAGCACCTTCTAACTGTTTCTTACCGTCCTGCGCCATTGAATCTTCTGGGTCAAGCTGCAATGCTTTATTAAAGTGAATCTTTGCCATTGTCCCTTGCTTTTGCTTCAGGTAGATCATACCCATCAAACTGTGACAACGACTGTTGTTAGGGTCAGCTTGAAGCCCATCGCGTAGCTCCAGGGTTGCCTGCGCGAAATTATTCTTGGCAACATATGACTCGGCGCGGCGATAGTACTGGTCAGCTTGTGATTCGCGTGGGGGAGGTGGCGGCGGGGCAGCAGCGGGCGATCGTGGTCTCGTGCCTGAATCAGGGATATTGCTGCCTGTGTACAGCGCTTTCTTCTCCCCTGTCTTGAGTTCGCCTGCCGACTCTTTACGCATCAAGTACACGAGATTCAGCTCGCTCAACTGAGCCGTTAATTCCAACATCTGGTCTAATTTCTCATACTGCCTGCTAGCCAAATCTTTCAGCGAGGTCGCGTAAAAGTGATCAGGGTTTGCAGTAGTAGAAAGCTGTTTTGCCAGGTTGCCGAGTTCCAGATCGCTTTGTTGCCTTAGCCCTTGCTGCCCTTTGAGCTTCAGCATGATCATGTACTCATTACGATCGCGCTCCTGCGAGAGTTTTTCCCAAGCGGGATTGACCAGCTTTGACAACAGTTCGCTTGCCTGCTGCCGTACTGCCTCCGTTTCAGAAGCAGCGCTATCTGGGTGTAATAGTCGAGCAATTTTGAGGTATCGCTTGCGAATGTCTTTAACTTCAGCATCCACAGACACCCCCAAGATGGCGTGATTATCCATGAAATCGAGAAAAAAGAGTCCGCGCTCAATTTGGAAAGACATGGTACAACCCGCTTGTCTGCCGTGAGAAAGTCCTTCTAGTGTAATACCCACTGAGCAAGCTGAATGCTAGCGTAACTTACTAAAGTGGCAGAAAAAGACACTTGAGCGGCTGTTTTGATACTAATTTTGTTTTTTGCTTAGAAAAAGGATGGCAGACGGCACAAAGGCTCCTCACTCCCTACTCCCCACTCCCTACTCCCTACTCCCTACTCCCTACTCCCTACTCCCCACTCCCTGCTCCCCACGCTGTTAACGGCGGCACATTCTGTAATGCCTGACTCAGACTGGGATGAAGTAGCCCATTGGTTGCCAGGATACGCCCAGAACTAATGCTAAGTGGGCTGCGATCGTAGGCTGTCACCGTGCCTCCCGCTTCCTCAACCAGCACAATACCGGCTGCGATGTCCCAAGGTGAGAGTCCCCGCTCCCAGTAGCCATCAAGGCGACCGCAGGCAACGTATGCCAGATCTAAGGCAGCAGAACCGCTGCGCCGTACGCCTTGCGTGAGATGCGTCAAGTGACAGAATTCGGCGTAGTTGTTATCAGTAGTTTGGCGGCGATCGTAGGCAAAGCCCGTCACCAGCAAACTTTTTTCCAGCGCAGCCGTGTCTGATACGTGGATGGGACGACGGTTGCGCGTGGCTCCCAGCCCTTTGGCAGCACGAAACAATTCCTCCCGAAAGGGATCAAAGATTGCCCCCACTTGCGGTATTCCGTTGATGATTAGTCCGACTGAAACGGCTGAAGCAGGGTACTGGTGAGCATAGTTAGTAGTGCCATCTAAGGGATCGATCGCCCATAAATAAGCACTTTCTTGATTGCCTAACGAGCCTGACTCCTCCGCCAAGATTTTGTGATCGGGCACATGGCGCTGCAAAAGCTGCAAAATCGCGGCTTCGGCTGCCTTATCCGCTTCTGTCACCAAGTCGCCAGGACGGCCTTTTTCTTCGATCGCCTCCAGGTTGCCCCAGTAATCTTGCAAAATGGCACCGGCTGCCAGTACTGCTTCTGTCGCAACATCAAGAAAAATTTGGAGCTGGTTAGAATCAGAAATCATATGGCAGATGAGGAGTAAAGGGTTACGTTCATTCGGCTTTCAGCTTTTTCCACTGCCTAGTCTTACTGCCTATTGTCCCTTCTCACAGCCAACAACATCCACTAACTTCTCCTCTCTCCTCTCTCCTCTCTCCTCTCCCCTCTCCCTACCATCGCCGCTGACTACGAAACTCTGCTGGAGTCACTCGCATGGGCTGGTCGACATTCCAGATACCTAGACCGAGAACTCTAGCGCGCTCTTGGGCACGGGCAAGCCGTTGATCATACTTACTATTGGGGGGATGGGGTGTCGCTAACGCATAGCCCTCGGCAACCAGAGCTTCGTTGAGTAACACGCTGCCTTGCCAGACGTAAGCCAGTCGTCGCCCGATCGCGTCGCGTGGTTCAGCATCAGTTTCTAACCGCACCGTCTGGTGCCGCAGGCGTTTTTCTAACTGCGCTTTTGCCGCTGGGCCCCAGGGTTGTTGTCCAACGTCAGGCACGTCGATTCCTTCCAACCGAATGCGCTCGGTCAGGTCAGGCTGGGTTGGTACACCTGCCACTGCAAACTCTCGTCCATTCAAGATCTGCTTAACTTCAGCGTGAAAGCCGTGTGACGAAGCCGCAGGCTGGCAGCCAGTCAGAAAGATTAAAACGGCAAGCTTAAAAACTAAGCTTTTCCAGCGTGTCCAATTAGCCCATTTTGCATCTTCCATACTTTAGTCTTCATCTAGCGGCAGTCCTGCTTTTATTTTGCCCTTGCCAAAGTAGCGACCAAACTGAAGCTCATAAACTTCATCTTCATCTTGAGTTTCGACCTCAAGGTCAGAGCGAGCATAGCTGACACACAGCAGCGCATAGCCTTGTTGCTGGAGCTTGGGCGATAAACCCATTGCTTCTGGCTGATAAAGCTCTCCAGCGATGACACGTACCGCACAGGTGGTGCAGGCTCCGTTGCGGCAGGCAAAGGGCAGTGCTACACCTTGCGCTTCTGCCGTGTGCAAAATGTAGCGATCGTCTGGCACCTGTACACTGTGAAGTTGATTGGTGCGACGATCGCGGACGCGGACGGTGTAAAAATGCGCCATAGCTTAAGCGTTGAGATTGCTGTTGATAAACAATTGGTCTTAGAAGCGGAGTGAAGGCACGTTAGCTTTCAGTTTTGAGCCGACTTGTTGGGAAAAGTCAGCGACAGCGTTGAGCATTCTGCTTCTCTCTCCAATCCCGTGTCTAAAGTTTACCTGGTTCTGCTAGGATAATAATTCTGTGACTGTGGACACAGCACAACAATGTGGAGAGATGGCCGAGTGGTTGAAGGCGCAGCACTGGAAATGCTGTTTAGGGCAACTTAACGAGGGTTCGAATCCCTCTCTCTCCGTTCTTAAAATCTGTACATAGAAAGGGTTTCAGCTTTTTCGGAAAGTTGACGTACTTACTAAAGAAGGCTTCACGCCCTCAATACTTTTTGATCATGCGTCTGTTGAGTGTAGTCAAGGCTTTTAGCTGTCTCTCGATCACAGATCAATTGGCGCAGCAGCAATGAGAAGGACAGCTTATGCTAGGGGCGATCGCAGGCGACATCATCGGTTCTATTTACGAGTTTGCGAACGTCAAAACAAAGGACTTTCCGCTCTTTAGCGATCGCAGCGAGTTTACAGACGACTCCATTCTGACAGTAGCAATCGCGGAAGCCATTTTGCACAACGGTGAGTATGGACAGACATTGAAAGAGTACGTTCGCCGCTACCCCAATCCGATGGGCAGCTATGGTGGCAGATTCTCCGCCTGGGCAGCCTCAGCGACCTTAGAACCCTACAGCAGTTGGGGCAACGGTTCTGCCATGCGAGTTAGCCCCGTTGGCTTTGCGTTTGATGACTTGGAAACCGTGTTGCAAGTGGCAAAGGACACCGCTGAAGTCACCCACAACCACCCAGAAGGCATCAAAGGGGCACAGGCAACGGCAGCCGCGATCTTTTTGGGTCGTACCGGACACGGTAAGGCAGGCATCAAAGCCTACATTGAGACGCAGTTTGGCTATGATCTGGATCGAACGGTGGATACGATTCGCCCCACCTATCGCTTCAATGAGTCTTGCCAGGAAACCGTGCCAGAAGCGATCGTAGCCTTTCTAGACTCTACAGACTTTGAGGACGCGATTCGCAATGCCGTGTCGTTGGGCGGCGATACCGATACACTTACCTGCATCACGGGCGGCATTGCAGAAGCCTTTTATGGTGGTGTACCTCAGGCGATCGCGCAGGAAACAATCGCTCGGCTCGATCGACACTTACGCACTGTTGTAGAAACCTTTACAACGCAGTATAGCAAAGATGCGCTAGCAGACAAATAGACCAGCAGCGCTAGAGTAGAAATTGCAGGTTGAGTACTCGCTGAACCAGATTGATAGATAAACAACTGCCGTACAGCGTTTGACCGACGACAAAACCTGAGCACGAGTACAATGACTAACTCACAACTTGTAAACTTTTACTTAGGGCAGTGCCTTGATACAGAGGGGCGCAAAATCGAGAGCATTTGGGCGTGGGATGACGTGCAGCTTGAAGACGTGCATAACTATATTCAGTGGCTCTTCCCGCTCATTGATCAGAGCCGCTTTAATCCAGATGCTCCTCTACTGACGGCGATCGATATCCAGACATTTAACGCCAGTAGCGACCTCAAACAGCGTGTGTTAATGTCGTTCAAACGGATGTTGCAGTTTTACGGCTTGCAAAGCGCTGAAGACAATGATGCCATCAGCATTACAACGGCGGAGACATTTTCAGAGCAACGAGAGAACTGGTTAAACTGGGGCAACCACAATCATCTTCGCATCACCAGAATTTTGACCAGCTTACGACTACTAGGGTTAGACGCTTACGCGCAAGCCTTTTTTCAATGTCTGACTCAGCTTTATAAGACTGCACCGAATGAAATCGATCCTCGCAGTTACGCCTATTGGCAAGATGCTGTTAGCAAGACTCTCTACCCTAGCGCTTGAGATCAACCTTAATCCCCTGAAGCGATCGCCCAATGACTGTGCAAACTACAACTCAGCTTCCCATTCCTGGCTTTTTTGATACGGCGCGTGTCGGTGAGGTGTGGCGGGTGCCCTACAGCGATCGTGCAGCTCAAGCTCACGACTGGGCAAACCAGCACGGACTGCAACCTGCCGCCGATGATCAAACCCGCGTTTGTTTGCTGATAATTGATGCCCAAAACACCTTTTGCATTCCTGAGTTTGAGTTATTTGTTGGTGGTCGATCGGGCATTGGTGCCGTAGAAGATAATGTGCGCTTGTGTGAGTTCATTTATCGCCATCTGGGAGTGATTACGGCGATCGTGCCCACGATAGATACCCACACTGCAACACAGATTTTCCACCCTGTCTTTTGGGTAGACGAGGCAGGCAAGAACCCGCCACCGATGACAATGATTGCCTTTGATGAAGTCCAGCAGGGCAAGTGGAAGGTGAACCCCGCGATCGCCCATAGTCTTGCTCACAGCGACTACCAAGCCCTCCAAACCTTTGCGCTCCACTACACTCAACGTTTGAGCGACAACGGCAAATATCCCCTCACCGTTTGGCCCTATCACTCTATGCTGGGTGGCATCGGGCACGCGCTAGTCTCAGCCGTTGAGGAGGCTTGCTTTTTCCACAATCTTGCCCGCAGCAGTCAAACCCATTTTGAAATTAAGGGCGGCAATCCGCTGACCGAAAACTACTCGGTGCTGCGTCCTGAAGTGCTGGATCGAGAGGACGGCAGTGCGATCGCCCAAAAGAATACAGCCCTGATTCAAACACTGCTGGACTTTGATCGCGTCATCATCGCTGGGCAGGCAAAAAGCCACTGCGTTGCCTGGACGATCGACGACCTGCTGACTGAGATTCAGGCACAAGACCCTAAACTGGCAAACAAGGTGTTTTTGCTGGAAGACTGCACCTCCCCGGTTGTTGTCCCCGGCGTAGTAGATTTCACCGATCAAGCAGACAAAACCTTTCAACGCTTTGCTGATGCCGGGATGCAAATTGTACGATCGACGGATGCGCTCTCGTTTGCTTAGGATCGTGGATCAAATAACCTGTCATTTGTAGGGTGCGTTAGTCTCACGTAACGCACCGCTAGGGACGCGCTTGGTGCGTTACAGCGTTGCCTAACACACCCTACCTGATTAAATTCACGATCCTTAGGAGCTGTCCAGCAAAAATCCAGCTTTAGATCGGAACAGCTTGCGCCAGAGTCTTCGCTAATCGCTCACCTAGTTAAACCAGTCCCTACGGGTATTGTCTCTCCTGATCGCTAGCTCTACCCATGAATTAACCGCAGTCAGCCCCTTAGTCCAACGTTTCAACCATTACCTGCACACCCTGACTGCTAAGGGTTTGCCTTAACTGATCGGCTTTGGCACGATCGCCAAACGCACCCACCTGCATTAGCATCCGTCCCTTTACAGACGTGCGAAAGGCATTAGGAAAAGCAGCCCGTAGCTGTGCTTGCTGGTTATCATCCGCAGGAGCAACCACCACGCGATAGCGCAACCCTAGTGCGGCACGAGACACAAAGCCCTCACTAGATGCAGACTGGGCACGATACACGATCGACGCACTGCCCACATTGCCAATGGGTGCATTTGGGTTTGGGACTGGCAGCAAACCGGCACTGGTTAACACGGTGGAGGCACTTGCAAGCGTAGGAGTTGCGGCAGCTTGCACAGGGGCTGTGGTCGATCGCCGTTCTGGTGCCGGGACAGGAATTTCGATCGAGCCTGTGCGGGGCACTGCACTCGGCTGCACGACTGGCAATGGAGCGAGTCTAGTAGGGCTAGTAATCATGCGGCTGGCAGGGCTGGCGATCGGCGCAAGCTGACGGGGCGATGGACGCACTGCCACCACGGGCAAGGCTCCACGCTCTGACTCCACTGGTTGCTGCAACGGCACTGATGTAGCCAGTCTGGGCGCAGTGGCAAGCCTCATAACTTGAATGTTACGAGGTGTTGCCGCCTGCGGAGCCGACCCAGAGAGTGCGGCGGGCATTGGAAAAGCAGGCTCCGCAGTCGTGCTAGTAGGCGGCGCTACTAGTGGCAGCGCTGAACGCATGGCGGTCGTCGTTGCCTGGGCAGCAGGTGCCGGAAAGGATGCCGCTGAAATGCCGCCTGTCGCACGTTCTGGCATTAATACAGATGGCTTCAAAGACGGCTCTTCAACGCCTGCTGCCCGATCGCTGCCTAACCGTTGCCCAAACGGAATCGTGTTCGCACGGCTGGGGGTGGGGGCGATCGACCGTACTGGCATGGCTAGCAGTGGCTTTGGGGTCGGCGCTGAGGCTTTGTTGCCAGCCGCCATCGTGTCAGTGTCGGGCGATCGAGGGGGAGTCGCCAGTGCCAGAGTATTACCGGGCGGCAAAGGGCTGGTCAACCCTGACCACGGCATCGGCACACCAGAAGCGGCAGTGGGTTCTAGACTGGTGCCTGCCAAATCGAGGGTGCCGCTCGTTTTGTCTAAATCATTGCCAAAAGCAGGAATCAGTTGGTCGGATCGTTTCGCATTGATATCAAGCTGACCATTACCGCGAAACGAGTTGCCGCCCGGTGCCGTTACCGTGCCTAAGTCCGGACGCGACTGGGCGATCGCTACCAGCCCATCGCGGGTATTCCCCTCTACCGAATTGTTGCGTAGAATCGGCTGTGCTTTTGCCTGTACCACAATCCCATCCTTGTTTTGGGTAATGCGGTTGCCCACTAGCAGGGGGATCGCTCTCTGATTCACGTTGATCGCAAACCCAGTCTGCTCAAAAATATTCTCCCGCACTTCTGCCCGCGAGGTGCCGTAGATAGTAATGCCATTCGCACCGTTCTGGTAGAAAAAGTTGTTGCGAATCAGCGGCGATCCATTGCCCGTCACCGAGATGCCATCATGCCCACTCTCCGTAAAAGTGCTGTCGATCACCGCTGGACTGGTCGATTCAATCCACACACCGTAGCCCTGCGGGTCTGGGTTCTTAACGGTTACACCAGCGAGGATGGCGCGATCGGCACCCACGATCGTGACCTTCTGCCGCGCAAAGGTTGGACTGAGAAAAAAACCGCTGCCCTGAATCACAATCTCCTGACCGCGCGTTTCTGTATTGCCCTGAATCGTCACATCTGGCTTCAGGCGCAGCGGAAAGGTTTCGCCCGTCTCCTGGCTGTAGGTTCCCGATGTCAAAAGAATGACGGTTCCACCAGGAGCCACTTGTAGCGCCCGTGTAATGGTCTTGAACGGTGCCCGATCGCTCCCATCTGCCACCCCATCATCACCGTTTGTCGGATTGACTAGAAGGGCAACCGATGGGGCACTCATCATGGGTGCGGCTGGTACAGGTGCCGCTTGCGCGACGACTTGAATAGACCCACCGTCAAAACTGGCTAAAAGCGTAGAGACAACCAGCGTAGAAAGACAGAAGCAGGAACACCGTTGCAATCGGTGTTGAAAAAGCGAATAAACCATGTTCGTAGCAGCAAATTTTGGTGGCAGCAGCAGGAAGGAGCGATCGTTCAGTAGCAACGAGAAAGAAAAGTGTCTTGTTCTAAACACAGCGATCGACAACAAAAACTCAGCCCAAACAACCGATTGTTGTTGAGCTTGAAGGGAAGCTGTAATGAACTCTGGTCAACTTTACTCCATACCTTCAACTTTGAAACACATAATTTTGTTTCTAGATCTCGATCAGCTTAAAGCCGTCAGAGATCTAAAGAAGATAGCCTAGACAGAGCAATCGATCGGTACTTTTTATGGGCAATACAGACAGTCAGGCTCGCTTTGTGCAAGTTGCACTCTGCCGCATTTTAGATGCCAACTTAGACCGTGCCCGTGAAGGCTTGCGGACGATCGAAGAGTGGTGTCGCTTTGGGCTGGATGATGCGCTGTTAACAGATGAGTGCAAGCAGCTACGGCAAGAACTGGCACATTGGCATACCTCAGATCTCCGGGCAGCAAGAGATACACCGGGCGATGCTGGAACAGTGCTGACCCATCCGCAGGAAGCAGAGCGATCGAGCGTTCAGGCGGTGCTGCAAGCCAATTTGTGTCGTGTGCAAGAAGCACTGCGCGTCCTGGAAGAATACGGCAAAGTTTACAGTCCCGACATGGGAGCCGCGTGTAAGCAAATGCGCTATCGGGTATACACGTTGGAAAGCCAGTTGACGGCAGATCAGCGGCAGCAGCGTTTGGCACGATCGTCCCTTTACCTTGTCACATCCCCCACTGAAAACCTGTTTGCCACAGTAGAGGCAGCACTGAAGGGCGGACTAACGCTGGTGCAGTATCGGGATAAAACCGCTGATGATGAAGTGCGGCTCCGCAATGCTCAAAAGCTCGCTCAGCTTTGTCGCCAATACGGCGCATTATTTATTGTGAATGATCGCGTCGATCTGGCGATCGCGGTCGATGCCGATGGCGTACATCTGGGTCAACAGGATATCCCGATCGCCCTTGCCAGACAATTATTGGGTTCTCAGCGGCTCATCGGTCGTTCGACCCACTGCCCCGAAGACCTCCATCGCGCCATTGATGAAGGAGCCGATTACATTGGTGTCGGTCCCGTTTACGAAACGCCCACGAAAGCAGGCAGACCCGCCGCTGGGTTCGACTATGTGCGCTACGCCGCCCAGCATGCGTCTGTCCCCTGGTTTGCGATCGGGGGTATTGATACCAATAATTTGCAGGACGTACTTGCTGCCAACGTTAAACGGGTGGCGATCGTCCGCGCCATCATACACGCTGACGAACCCACACTAACCACCCAATACTTTCTCTCTCAACTCACCCAACAGCGACCGGTGCAGGCAGACAACGATCGCAAAAGTCGTGAAGCTGATAGCTTTACACCTTGACAGGTCAGTGTAACAAAGGGTTTCAACAACAAGGCTAATTGAACAGCCCTACGCTCAAACGATCCCCCGGCAGACTTACACTAGGTAGCAGCAACCGTGTGAAACCCGATCGCGCTGAATGGCTGACCCAATTCCACCGATTACCTTACCGCCTGCCCATAACCCGACACAAGAAGGTGAATGGCTGCGGCTAGCTTTGCTGCAATGGCTTAATCAGGAGTTCATTCCCGAAGACGCAAACCAGCAAATAGCAAAACGCGCTGCCCAGATCTTCGTCCGGCAGCGCATGGAGGGTGAAAACGACCTCGGTTCGCTCGTCATGGCGATCGTTACCGAGATGGAATCCTTTGATTTTTCCGACAGTTTTTTTGGCGAATTTGCGGTTGCAAATGCCGTCAGCGATTTGTTGCTCGACAGCCTGGGAATCGATCGCTGCTGTGGACAGTAACAAAAGTTTTGAGTTTTAAGTGTTGAGTTTTGAATTTGAAAAGACACTTGCTGCAAGGTAAACCTTACAAAAACCGAACTCAAAATTCAAAACTCTTAACTCAAAACTCTTCTCTTCCCTACCAGCTCGATTTCACTACACCAGGCAGCAAACCCTGGTGCGCCATTTCACGCAGAACATGGCGAGACAGACCAAAGTCGCGGTAGAAGCCTCTAGAACGACCCGTTACCCAGCACCGATTACGAACGCGGGTAGGAGCGCTGTTACGGGGAAGCTGCTGAATCTGACGGTGGATGGTTAGCTTTTGCTGTTGCGATGTCGCTGCCGCAAACTGCTCTTGCAAATCTGCACGCTTGTCAGCGTATTTAGCCACCAGCTTCTTGCGCTTATTTTCGCGCTCAATCATGCTCTTTTTAGCCATGAGTCATTCCGATACTCTGTTAGTTAAGACACAGCTTACTATTGTAGTGAATCAAGCGGGCTATTTGTCAATTAAATTAAAATTGACCTGTAGAAGTCGGGGTTTTGAGCCAAGGTTTTGCTTAAGACGATCGTTTCGATTTAAGAACCCCAACGGCTTCAGTAGCAGGCGCTGGCTGGGCAGGTGTCATTGCCAGATCGTCCGACTCAGGGGTTACTAGCGGCTTGAGAGACAGGCTGGCAGACGGGCAGAGGTCAGCAAACACGCAGCGATCGCACTGCGGATTCCGTGCCATGCAGACCGCACGACCATGATAGATCAGCCGGATCGACCAATTTTCCCAATCGGGCTGCGGCAATAGTTTCATCAAATCACGCTCAACACGCACCGGGTCAGTATGCTTGGTCAAGCCCAGTCGGTAGCTCAACCGTTTGACGTGCGTATCCACCGTCACACCCATATTGATGCCAAACGCATTTGCCAGCACCACGTTTGCAGTCTTTCGCGCCACACCTGGCAGCTTCAACAGGTCTTCCATTACCTGCGGCACAGTACCACCAAACTCCGTCATAATCATGCGGCAGGCAGCCTGAATATTCTTTGCCTTGTTGCGGTAAAAACCCGTTGATCGCACTAATGTCTCAATCGCTTCCAGATCTGCGCTTGCCATTGCCGCCGCATCAGGAAAGCGCCGAAAGAGTTCTGGTGTCACCAAGTTGACCCGCACGTCGGTGCATTGAGCAGACAGAATGGTCGCCACCAAAAGCTGCATCGGGGTTTCATAGTCCAGCGAACAGGTCGCATCGGGGTAGAGTTGCTTCAGCCGCAGCAGAATTTCGATCGCCCGTTGCTGCTTGGCTGGCAATTTGCGGGAGGCGCACATGAAGCAAGGAAAGGGATAAAGGATAAAAAGAGGCAGCAGAGGAAATGAGGGGCTTTGGATTAACTCAAGCTTTTAGCCTTCAGCCCCTTCTCCACCGCTTACCGAAACAGCTTCTGCACCGACTCTAGCTGAGTGGTATCGCGCACAATCAGGAAAAGACCTAACCCCAGCAGCATGAGCAAGCCCGTCTGCATCACGCCATCTTGCAGCCGGGATGGTAAGGGTTTACCGCGTAAGCCTTCAAGCAACAGAAATGCCAGATGACCACCATCCAAAGCGGGTAAGGGCAGGATGTTGATAATTGCCAGATTGATGCTGATGAGGGCACCAAAGGTAAAGAGATTTAAGGCATCCGATCGCGCCAGTTTTGCCCCTTCATCCACAATCCGCACGGGTCCCGAAATTTGGTCGGCAACCTGCCCAAAGTTAGTGATGAGCTGACCAAATCCCTGCACAGTAAGGACAGTAATACGCTGAAACTCACTGGCAGCTAGCGTAAAAACCTCAATGGGGTTACCAAGGCGGCGACGCTCGATCGTCATATTAGGCGAAAGCTGGACACCAATTTTGGCGTTTGCATCGGGTGTTACCACAAGTGGTGTGGGGAGCACCTTACCCTCTCGTTGTATCGTCAGCGCGATCGGCTGATTCGGACGGGTTTGAATCGTCTCCATCAAGATTTTAATCGCTTCTCTAGAAGCTCCTAGCTCTTTCCCATCGGCTGCCAGCACGATATCTCCTGGCTTGATGCCTGCCTTAGCAGCAGCTGAACTGACCTCTGTTTTCACGTCAGGCACCAGAACACCGGGCTGAAAATTCACGTCTTGCGTACCACCAATGCCGATCTGCGCCACGAGCAGGAAGTAGGCAAAGACCAGATTGGCGATTACTCCAGCGCTAATCACAATCACCCGATCGAGCACAGGGCGATTCTTCAGCAGATTCGGATCATTCTGTGGAATCGTGCTGTCGGGATCATCATCAGGAAAGCCGACAAAACCGCCGAGGGGAAACGCTCGCAGTGCATACTCGGTTTGCGGACCCTGATATTTCCACAAAATCGGACCAAACCCAATGGAGAAGCGGTTGGCATAAATGCCCTGAGCGCGGGCAGCCGTAAAGTGCCCCAGTTCGTGAACCACAATGAGGATTGCCAAAACGGCGATCGCAGCCAAAACTGACATACCAAACTTCCAATAAAACGGTGGTTTCGCGGTTGCTACAGTTGCAACGCACTTCCAACTATTCTAGAAGCTACAACTCAGTAAATGTTGCTTAGGACAAAATCCTCCGTACTGACTCGCGATCGTTTGTACGTCCGTTGCCTTTAAAAAAGTTTTGTCAGCAGCCACAACTTGCTGTATACCAGTATCCAGTTGTGTATCACCCTAAGGTAAGCATCACCTGTGCGCCAATTACTGAAAGCAAAACCAGCAACGATGCAGCGGCAGAATCTTGAGCTAAGGGCAAAGCTTGCTAGAGCCGAGCGCCTGATTACACAGCTTAGAGCCGAAGCGTCACAGCTTCGTGCACAGATCGCAGAGTGGCAACGATCGCCCGTACCGCCTCAAACCGACCGACGACTGAAGGCAGTCCCGCGATCGCGGGCAGCAAGACAGCGTGGGCTTTCAGCTAGCAAGACAACCCAGTCAACATGGTTTCAGACCCCATTGGTGCAACGACAGTCCCGCCGTCATCTGATGACTGAGCCGCGATCGCCCTTCCTACGACAGCTTCTGCGACGGCGATCTGGGATAGCGCTTTTAGCCATCATTGGGCTTGCCGTGGCAGTGTTGAGCATCCAACCCTCCCGTCAGCCCACTGCTGCACGTGTTGAATCACCGAGCCAACCATCCCCCACAGTCGTAGCACCAAAACCACCGACGATCGCCGAATTGGTTTACAACGTCCCGCAGCCGCCTCCACTGGAATCGAGTGAAGCACTACAAGCGATCGTGGATGGAGCCACCGCCTTAGCTGCCAGCAAAGGCTTACCAACCGAGCCACTGTCCATTACGCTGATCGATCTCAAAACGAACCAGATAGCAGGCTACCAAAACCAGACACCCCGCTATCCTGCCAGTGTGGTCAAATTGTTCTGGCTGGTTGCTTGTGAGGCACAGCTAGAACAAGGTCTCCTACCACCTGATGCCGGTTTAAGTAGCGATCTGACCGCGATGATCGTCCACTCTGACAATGATGCTGCCAGCCGCATTTTCGATCGCATCACCCAAACGACCTCTGGTACAGCACTCAGTGGTGTCGAGTACGAAACCTGGCTGAAGCGTCGCCTGCAACTAAACCGTTTCTTTCAGGCGGCAGGCTATGACGGTCTCAGCATTAGTCAAAAAAATTATCCGATCTACTCGCTCCAACTCGAAGCGCCAGGTGGACGAGAGTTACAGATGCGTGACGAACAGCAGCAGCCGATTCGCAGCCTGACAACAACCGATCAAGCCGCTAGATTAATGCACGAACTTACTGCTGGCAAAGCAGTTTCAGCCAGCCGCAGTCAGGCAATGATGACACTGTTAACGCGAGACTTGCAGCCGGAAACATGGAAAAAACAGCCGAATAATGCGATCGCTGGCTTTCTAGGCGCAGCACTGCCAGCAGACGTACGCTTTGCTTCTAAAGTAGGCATGACAACCAAAGCCCGTCACGAAGTCGCGTTTGTCGAATCCAAAGACGGCAAAGTGTCCTATATCCTTGCTGTGTTTGGCACTGACGAGACCTACAGCCAGAACGCAGAGATTTTGCCAGCCATTTCTAACGCTGTCTTTACTCAAATGATGGAATCGACTCAAGCCAATGGGGTGTAAGACAGGCGCTGATCGTTTATGGTCCAGCAAAAACCGCGTCTTCAATATCCTGCCGACTTAGAGAATATTTGAACGATCGCTGAACGGCATAATCACCTTCATGGGGTTGGCGATAGCGTACCGTAAGTTGGTCAATCTCCAGACACAGTTCTGCTTTCCAATCAGGGTGCTGCACATGCCAGCAGTGCCGCTCGGCGCGGTCTTGTTCGCACCCCTTAGTGATGAGCCACTGCTCAATGTCAGGGAGGGGATGATTATAGAGGGGAGTATCAGCAGAAGGAAGTGGCATTGAAGAATTTTGAGGGATGAAGAATCTTTAGTATGGTCTGTGTGAAAGCATTGTCGGTCAGGTATCCGGGATTGCACTGGATGGCTCTAATGCAGTATCCGCAACAGGCATTTCTGACTGACTGCTGGTAGGCTGACTAGTTATCGGCTGAGTGCTTGCACTAGTTTTAACGATCGTCACTTCCTGCCCTAGTGCATGAGGGTGAACAGCGTTTGGCTGCAAGACCGCTTCGCCCCGGGTGATGCCGATCGCGATCGCTAGCACCAGGCAACCAACGAAGGTTAACCCTAAGATGAACAGGGCAAAGATTTCTCCCGGCGACAGGGGACGATCGGTTGCGTCGAGATAAGCAGATGACGATCGCACAGCGCGGGCTACGCCGTTCGACTGCTCAAATGTCTGCGGACGTTGAATCACGGGTACATTTGCATAGCCAATTTTACGATCGTAGGCAGTGCGCCGCTCTGGGCTACTGAGCGTTGCATAGGCTTCATTGATTTGCTGAAACTTGTTAGTCGCGATCGCGGTAGCCAGCACGGTCGTATCAGGATGATAAAGCTTGCTCAACTCTCGATAAGCCTGACGAATTTCACGTACTGACGCTGAAGGATGCAACCCCAGCAAGCCGTAATAGCTCGCAGACACCACTTTTTGCTGTGATGCCTTTTCTCCGTTACCTTGTGGAGTTGCCCGATCATGAGTCACGCGAGAACCCTGCTCTCTTTAGCGTCTAACGACTGAATTAGCCTCTGCCTATTGTAACTGGGTTAGAGATTCAGAGCCATCGTGACGAAAAGCTGTCAGCGCTAATGCAAAAGGCTCCCTACCCCCACTGCTCACTCATCCGTGTCCGCTCTCATCCCATGCCCCCGGTACATCATCCCCGCGATCGCCGACACTAAAAGCCAACCGAGTAGATTAATGCGGACATCAAACAATGTGACATCCAAAAAACTAAAGAGCCCGCAGCCAACAAAAGCAACCAGATAGCTGAAGTAGAGCAGACGATCGTGAGTATCAAACCCTCTCTCCGCAAGGCTCCAGGGCAATTTTGCGTACAGCATCAAACTACCCTGAACGACAATCCAACCCACCAAACTAAAGAACAGCAGGGCAGAGGGTATGCCAGTTTCAGCCGCCAACATCAACAGCAGATTATGGGGATGCCCGATAAAGTACTGCATCTGTGCCTGATAAAGGGGAGTGAAGTTGCGGAAACCCCACCCAGTCAAGGGATGCTGTTGAGCGAGCGACCAGGCAAAGCGCCATTGTGTACTGCGGAGTTGAGCCACGGGGCGATCGGTATACAGTTGATCAGTCAACCGCGCCCAGAAGAAGGCAGGCACAACTTCCCGCAGCCAATCCCGCCCTGGAGGCGGAGCAAACGCAGCACCAAGAGTGCTACCAGCAACAACGCCAACCCCAACCAGCAACCAACGCCAGCCCAAATAAAGCGCATAGGCAAGACACGCAAACACCCCGATCGCCCAGGCATTACGAGAATTTGTCAGCACCAGGGCGATCGCGTTACCCAGCACGGCAACAGTCAGGAAAATCTGGAGAGCGGGAGAGTTTTGATCGAACGCTGCATCCTCAGCCCCCTCCTCCTCCTGACCGCTTGCCACTATCCATTGACCACCGTCTGCTGACCACTGACCACTGACTGCTGACTGCTGACTGCTCAAAAACACCTCAAGCCATAGCCCCAGACTCAATGTCAGCGCCACGGTCAGGTAGCTTGCCAGCACGTTGGCATAAAAAAAGACTGAAGCCATACGACCAGGCGGATTACCAGTTGCAGCGATCGACCAATCGACCACGCCCCACAGCCCTTGCACCTGCCCCGACAATCCGAAAAACTGCTGTCCCAACCCGATCGCCACTACAGGCATCGAGCCAATGACCAACAGCCACGCCAGTCGCCGGAGTTTAGCAGGAGTCTGGAGCCATTCGCTCAACCCAGCAAACACAAAAAAGAAGGGCAAAAAGTTAAAAAGACCCAGCAGCGCATCCGTTCGGTTAAACGCGGCGGCTGTGCTAATTAACATCAGCACACTGAGCACAGCAAAGCCCCAGTTAACACGACGACCAACAATGTCAGGCAAGCGCTGCTGCCAAACACCGATCGCGACCAGCAAAATGCCCACGCTGCTCAAAAGCGAGCTAAACGGCAGCAACAAGACTGCCGCCTGAGTAACCGCCCAGAGGTACGATCGAGGCTTAAAACCACGTTTGAGCGGCATCCGGGCTTTCAGCCAGTGCTTGAGCGTCATGGCTGCCTCACCTGAAGTGCGCCAACCTGGGGTTGCAAATTGGTGTAACGATCGTTACACGAGTTCAAAGCATTCCGCACGAGTAAGGCGAATCTGAGCAAGGGCATAAATGGTAGGAATGATGCGACCATAATTTGTAGCGATCGTCCGCCATCCCAAGTCTGCCAGAAACCATGCCCACATGGCTGGACCTACAACGGCAAAAATGCTGCGAACAGCTGTCAACCGTGCGGCACTCAACGCCATGCCCCGACGGGCGGTTTGCACTGCCAGATAATTTTGAAACTGCGTTGCCGCTACCGCCCCACCTGCCGCCACAGCCTGTTGAGCAACCTGATACGTCGCAAAATGAACCGCAAACTGCCGTGCAATCTGCTGTAACAACAGCGGGCGCAAGACAGAACCAACTGCGATCGCGCTGCTACCCTTCATCAGCAGGCTCAATGGGTCTTGCTGCAACGCTAGAGGGAGTTGGGGAAGCAGTTGGGAGTGGGTGAGCGATCGTTGGAGCTGAATCGTCAACACACCCCGTTCGTTAGCAGGCAGTTGCTTCCAGGCACGCGCTAGCAGAGACAGAAAGACCTCTGCCTCCAGATCCACTGTAGACATCGCTTCCTGATAGGGCAGTTTGAGATGGCGACAGACCTGGATCAAAATTTGGCGATAGGTCAACCGCTGCGTTTTGCGACTGAGTACCGTTACACCATCAGCAGCAAGAAACCGAAACCGTTCTTCTAATATATCTAACCAGTCAGCGCGATCCTGACTTTGCACCGCGATCGGGTTAGCAGCATTCACATAGTCCAGCGGATTAAACTTGGGGCGAAACAGAATCTCCGTCAAATCTTGCAACTCATCCTCTGTTGCCAACTCCAACGCGGCTCTCAGTTCATTCACCCCTTAGTCCTCCCCATCTACAAATTTGCTCGGCTGCAATTATTCTACTCAATGGTAGAGGCTATGAGGGCAAAGACAAGAGTGAGACAGCCAAGTCACCCAACTGTAAAAAACGACTGTGACTCCCACCTCTCAGCCTTTGTTTGCTGACACTCAGCCAGTCAAAATAGCATACCCGTACTAACCTGCCTCAAGTCAATCGTGATCAAAACGCCTTGCCCTTCTGCCCACGTTGCAATCAGTAGTCCATGTGGTTCAAGTACTGCGATCGCGGTTGGATTAGCAGGTCCGGCCATACGTCCAACCACCTGACCATAGCGGTCTAACGCCACCATATGTCCATCTACTGCCATCAAAATATAGCCCCAGGAGGCAGATGCCATCAAAATCGGCACGATATCCACCGCCACACGCAGCAGCTTAAGGGGCTTCAAATCAATCAGTAAGACAGAATGAGGATGCCCCGGCTCCAGCGCGATCATGCGGTAAGGCGTAGCGCTTTCCAAGAGATGACGCAATGGCACAGGTAGGCTCAAAGTACCCACGGAATGCCCGCGACGGGTAAAAATTTCCAGCCGCACACCCGTGATGGAAGAATGCGTATTCTTATCTACAAGGTGGGAAAAAGCGACAACATAACGTGAATCGACCATCGCTATGCGGAACAGATGGCAAGGCAAACGAGTGCCAGTGCCCCTGTTAAGGCTTGCAGGTCTAGACGACTGTAGGCGTGGCAAATGCCAAACGTGCAAGAGGCTAGTTACGTTATCCGCTTCTAGCGCTGCGACTGCCATCCAGACACCTTTCGCCTCGATCGCAGCCAAAAAGTCTTCCTTAAAGTCAGCTACGAGCTCAGGTACCCCATATGTAAGCAAGCCACTGTTGCTGACTGTATGGGGCAGCTGCTTCTGACCAGGCAGGGCAATGCCAGTTTGAAAAAGCGCCAGGGGGACGCGATAAAGCGATCGCTGCGTGATGGCAAAGCAGCCTTGCGGTTGCACTAGCAGTTCCTTCACCGCTTGAGGCAACTGCACATAGGACAACAGCGATCGCTCGTTAACCTTGCCTAGAACGCCTTCCCCCCCAGCCAAAAGTCCCCCGGCATAGATTCGGCAACCAATGTCGTTTTTGTGAATCTGATAAACTCGATCGCCTGTCGCATCAGACTGAAGACCTTCTACAGTGTTTGCTGTCACTGTCCCATGAAGATCACCCTGCGATGATGCGTCGCCTGCCACTGCTACCAACTGTTGCACCCTGGCTTGTAGCGTTTCCTGCTGCACGTATTGGCACGTACTAGCAGGTAGCACAACGAGCGATCGCAGCAATCTTGTCTCCGCCCAAGTCGCAGATGGTTCAAAGAGCATATCCGCCGCCACTTTCTGCACAGCCTTAAGCATTTCTGTAGCAGACTGAAACCGTCGTGCTGGCAGCTTCTGCAATGCCGTCAAAAGGATAGTCTGCAACGCCGCTGGCACTGTAGCAGGGATAATAACAGGTTGATTAAGATGCGCCGACATCATCTCCATCGGTACGCCCGAAAACGGTCGGTAACCTGTCAGCAGTTCATACAGCAGTACTCCCACGGCATAAAGATCGGAGGTAATAGAGTACTGTCCATAAAACCGTTCCGGAGCCATATACGCAGGCGAGCCAGTATTCCCACTGCCATCGTTAATAATATCTTGATGCAGACGGGCAATGCCAAAGTCAGAGATACGCGCCTGCCATCCCTCGGCTCGCAGGGTCAGCAAAATATTCTCTGGCTTGATATCGCAATGCACAATGCCTCGATGATGAGCATGATCAAGTCCAGCCAAGACATCGGTCACCAGCTTCAAACATTGCCCTGGATGCAGACGCACGTCGTCTTCCATCAAACTGCGTAAGGTGCCCCCTTCGCAGTAGTCCATCACCAAATAACGCCCAGTAGAGGTGTGTTCCAGGGCATGACATGTCACAATGTTGTCGTGCTGCAAACTCAGTAGAAATCGCAGTTCGCGTAAGAATTTGTGGGTTGGGAACCGTTCTTTATCCAGTTCTTTGAGGGCAACCAAACGACCCGTTTTGCGATGGCTGGCACAGTACACCCGCCCAAACTGCCCCTGCCCCACTAAGCCTAGTAGTCGATATTTAGAACGCTTTAGCTCTTTGGCAAGAAGGTATGACACATTGGCAAGCTAATTATTGGTTATTAGTTGTTAGTTTTTAGCACTTGATTGTGTGCGATCGCTCAAAGACTAGGAATGCAAGACAAATTAGTTTGCTCTTAATCTTTGCTATTGCTTAAAGGACGTTTTAACGGCTCAGATGCTTGTAGCTTTAGCGTCAAGTCGTGGCTACACAGACACTAGCAGAGCCATGCCCAAAGTGCTATAACCTGCCGCTGCAAGTTATAGCACCCTGACGTTCCGGCAATCCGCATCGGTGGACTTTGATTCTATATTCGCAGTTTCAACCACCAAACCTTTCAAAAAACCTCTTAAAATAGTCTGTCACTATTGCATTAATGCTGATAAGCCACAGCTTTGTCTTACGTCCATAAACTAACAATCAACAGCTAAATCTTACCGACTTAGGCGCAAAGTTTTTGCATAATCACGTTATGCTCTAGACGGTTTTCGACCATCACATCGGCAAGTTGTAAGCGGTTAGCTAAACCCAAGACAAATTGATTGTGCTCTGCCCCTAGTGACTCACACGCAGTCTGTATGCAGTGCAGTTCGCGCCCTGTTAACTGGCTAAAGAACGAACTCAAGACACCAGCCTCTAAAAAGCAGACGGGAAACTCGCCTTGAGGCGCTTGACTGGCAAAAGGTGAACCTGATGTTTGCAGGATCAAAAAGCCACGCTGCTGGTAGGACTGATCTAACTCAATTTTGCCCCAGCCATAGGCGACCCAGCAAGACTGCAAACTGTTAAGAAATTCCAGCATTGGCATATCTGCTAAAGCCGTGCCGTAGTAGTCCGTTAGCTCTTCACGAAAGCGTGTATAAAAGTTTTTGCCCCACCAGCGACCGCAGTTGAAAAGTACCAACCGCGACGCTTGACCCGTTTCTTTTTGCAGCCCGCTATAGATCGCTTGAATCAGCGTTTCGGGCAGTGCTAGCAGACGATCGCCGCGTCGATTCTCCAACAGACCCAATTCCAGATCGCCTTTCACATAGGCATCGATCGCAAAGTAGTCACCAGGAACGCGGTTATTTGTTAATAAGTCAGCGACAGAAATCATAGAGCGACACCAGAGATTTAGAGTTGACTAGAAATGCCTCTGTTGATGAGGGCATGGCAAAGGCCATAAGGTAGCAAAAGTTTTTTTACTGTCCAGCAGTAGTGAGGGTTGGTGCTTGCAGCATCGCTGTCTGCACTTTCGCAATGTAGGGACCGACCAGATTAAGTTGCTTGGCGGTAAGTGCTTGGGTTAGCCGTTGATTGAGCAGCCGAAAGAGTGCTGTGTCAGTCGCTTGAGTGTTGTAAATACTGATTGTTTTCGTGAGCCAATTCAATAGGCGTTCCTGCACAAAATTTTCATCATTAAGCAGCATCCCCATCGCTGAGTAGCGCAATAGCAGCAGCGCATTTTTAAGGCTCCGCTCCAAATTTTCTACTGTTTCTTGAGGCAGCGCCACTTCTAGTTGGTCTGCCACTTGCTGCATGATTTCGAGTTCGCGATCGCGTAGCGTCCGGTAGAGATCAATGCGCTCCGGCAAGGAATGCACGTACTGATTGATCACTCCAAGCTCTTCAGCTTTAAGGTAGCGCTGTTCAGCTTCATCAAAGATCGTTTCAATTTGTGGGTGCATATGTTTTAAAGGATGAAGAAGGAATAAGCGATGAAGGCTAAAAGATAAATTGCTTGAGCTTTGAGCATTTAGCCTCATAGCCTTAAAAATTTAGCTTTTAAAACAGTCCAGAAAAGTCATCCAGGGTGAGTTCATCCCTAGCAGGTGGCGGCGATGGTTGAACAGCCGTAGGGGCTGCAATCGCAGTGTCTGCCCAATTCACCGTGGCGAAGAATTGACAGACGCTCATCTTCAGACTGAGGGGAGCGTTACTATCTTTAGAAGAACTCTGTTTGATTTCCTGCATTGCAGGTGGATGATCGTCCCAGTTAACGCTAGTGAAGAACGCCTTTACAGAGTCTCGCTGCCACGATGCGACAGCAAGGTGCGCCTTGGCACCATTGGTCTGAGGTAGGGTAAGGGCACTCATTACAGCAGGTCTCCTGTCCGTAAACGCTTCTCAATATCTCTGGCAGTTGCCCCTTCATTGAGCCAAAAGGAGGCGGCATCAATCCGATCTTGACCACCCAGGAGAAATTTGCAGTAAGTTTCGCCCATGGAGTAACACTGAATTTCAATGCAGCTTAATTGCTTTTTGACCATCTCGGTGAAAAAGCCAGCGAAAAGCCCAGCATAGAGGTAACAGACAGGCTTACCGACATCGCCTAACGTACGTGCAACGGCAGAGTCAAACACATTGATAAACATGAAGCCTTGCTTGCGATCGCCCATGTCTACTTCCCAGCGTCCCCAGCCTTGCGAGGTGAAGGGCCACCACCAGGTCTCAAGCAAAAACAAGAGGTTTGTCTGGCGCAGGTTGCGATCGAATTCTTTTTCAAACCACTTTTCAAAGAAGAAGGCATCTTTCTGACCCCACTCGCACCCGATCGTATACATGGTTGCGGCTGAGGCATCACCGACTTCTTCTTCTAAGCCCTCCACTAAACCGATGATGAAATCCTCGGTTGTCAGCATATTTCGGCTGCCGTTCCAATCGACGATCGTGCCCTTGGCCTGGTCGAACTGGAAGAAGTCTCGAAACCCATAGTGATTATGTTTTTTGGGGTTTCTCGATTTGATAGAGTTTCCTTGAGGCGTTGCAATCACCATGGTCTTTTCTCGGCGAAATCTAAGTGGGCAGAAGCAGTCACGTAAGCAGAAGTGCGGTGTAGTGTCAAAGGAACATGAAGGTTTGTGAAACGCCCGAAGTAGCAACAAAGAGCCGTATCACTGCCGTAGAAAGGTCGTTAGCGGTGGGCATGAAAGGCTGCTTCTAAATCGTTTGTTAGAATCACTTCTGACTTAATGTTCCCGACACAGCGAAGATCTAACCCCCTACCAAGAGATAGTTAAAGATCTTTATAAAGGGTATTTGTCAGCGGGTTATGGCGTTTCCGGTTCTAGTGAGGTACGGGCAAGGGGCTTACGCCCCTTGTTAAAGGGTGGGGCGTACCTCAGTGGTTCAAGAATTGCTCTATAGACGAGATGTAGCCCCGACTAGCGCAGCCGTGCAATGTTAGAAAAGAAATATAATCCGCACAAAGAATTTTACAAGGGTACTTTTGCTGACATCAAGCGATCGTGGGATACAGTTTTTCGAGTCAGCGATCGGTAAAAATAGTGATGTCCTAGAGTCAAATCACCATAAGTTAAGCCTTCCTTCGGGAAGGCTTTTATTTTGACAGCACTGCCACACCAATAGTTTGAGAAGAGGCAGTGGGAGCAAAACGAGTGCGATCCCGGACAAGTGAAGCTGCTATCCGCAAAATCATGACTATTGGCAGAAATGGATCTACAGAAAAACCTGACAAACACTCCGAAATAGGGTAGATCTAGCAAGGGCATTTTAAGTTCATGGCTGCGTTCTAATGTCTACTACTAGAAGGAATGACTGTTGAAAGCAATAACTGCAACGCTCTGACGGTTGAGCCTGACCTTAGAATCGTAGTCAACTCTAAGTATGGAGCACACAATTGACTGATTAACTGCTTGAAACAGGTGGCAGAAGGGTTTGCGCTTTAAGGCACTGAAGGCATGGCTGAGAGGCACGGCGTATTTAATTTGCGGCAATGCCAGATGGAAGCGACGTTCGATTGATCAACGATCGCTGAGTACTGTATCTCGTCAATGGGTCTGCAATTCGTGTGTGGTAGGTAGTGTCGTGCAAAACAGACAGAAGTTAGTCATGCAAAAATCTAATCGATCGTTAGCGATATGTAAACACTGCGATCGCTTGAGAGGCGTTTGGGCAGGTAGTTTGGCATTGCTCTTACCGCTCTATGGAGGGTTCTTTAGCCCCGCTTGGACATCTGAGTCGGCTAATGCCCCTTCTGTTGAGGAACCGTCCACCCTATCGCCAATGAGTTGTCAGCCTGTACGTACTACTCAAACGGCTGGGTTAACTCGGTTTGTGAGCAATCTTACGCAAACCGCAACGATGATCGAGCAACCAGCGATCGGCATCGAAATGCTGTTTGGCAGCGTCGCACCGCAAATGCTTGCTTATTTAAGTGCCCCCCCCTTTCCAGAGATTCATCAACGGGCACGGTCAGCCCGAGTGCCTGTGGTGATGTATCACGACATCCTGCCAGAAAAACAGGTATTTTTTGATGTCACCCCGGAAGAGTTGGAACAACGCTTTCTGGCAATTCAGCAGAAGGGCTTGACACCCATTACGATCGATCAATTAGTCACACACTTACGGACAGGGCTTCCATTACCCGAAAAGCCGATTCTGCTGACCTTTGATGATGGCTACAGCGGACACTACGATCATGTTTACCCACTGCTCAAGAAATACAATTACCCGGCGGTCTTTGCTATTTACACAGCCAAAGTGGGCAAAAAAATCGGGCGATCGAGTCTGACTTGGGAGCAACTGCGGGAAATGGCGAAAGACCCACTGATTACGATTTCTTCCCATAGCGTCAGCCATAAGGTGATGACTGGTCTTACCAAAAGTCAGCTTCAGCTTGAAACCCAGGAGTCTAAGCGCATTCTAGAGGCAGAGCTAGGCATACCTGTACGTTATTTCACCTATCCTGAAGGCAAGTTTGACGCTCAAGCCGTTGCCGCAGTAAGAGAGGCAGGCTACGCAGCGGCACTGACGATGGATGACAACGACGAGCGACTAGCAGGGAAATCAGATGATTTACTAACGATCGGGCGCATTGGGCAGTCTCGCTTGCTAGAGATGCTAGATATTGCCTGGGGTGGTGCCAAACTGCCATCCTGGAGCCAGTCATTTGACTTTACAGCACCCGTTATCCGTACCGATGCCACGATCGACAACACACCATTTATCTTCATTTCAGGTGGCAAGCCTATTACAATCCATGCTCGCAAACGTGATCAAGTGCCAAAGATTTTGGAAGGCACAGGAGCGATCGCCGCAGTCGACGGGGGCTTTTTCTCTCTAGAGTTTCTAGACTCCAACGCGATGCTAGGTCCTGTTTACAGCCAATCGGAGGGCAACTTTATTCCTGGTAAGCGAGGCGAAATTCCCTTCCTCAATCAGCGTCCGCTGGTGCTAATTAATTCCAACTCGGTGAAATTTGTGCCGTTTGACCACAAAAAACACAATACGCTTGAAAGCATTCAAGCCGAATTGCCTAATGTCACAGATGCGTTTGTAGCAGCGGGCTGGCTAGTCGAGAATGGTCAAGCACAGCCACTTGAGCGCTTCGGTCGCCTGTATAGCGTGAACGAAGCGCGACATCGCGCTTTTTGGGGTATAAACCAGGCAGGTCAACCCCAAATTGGTGTGTCTACCGAGCCAATCGGCTCAGTTGATTTAGGAGCCGCACTAGCTAAAGCAGGCTTTCGTCATGCCGTGATGCTTGATTCGGGTGCCAGTACATCCCTTGCTTACAAAGGAGCTTCGCTGGTAGGCTACACGCCCCGCCCTGTACCGCACGTAGTGGCACTAGTGCCACCTGAAAACGAACTGAATGCAGGTTGTGCACTAGTGTCTACTCGTTAGACGAAACATTAAGTCCACATTAGCTTCGTGACTGTTTGAAGAAGTGGCGGAGCTAAATGAACGCTGTTATTGAATCGCTTTCATTAAAAACTCTGCTAGCTCAATCAATTGCGCCTTATTAAATGCTGCTAAAAGCGCTCTAGCAGCGGCTCTTGGCTCAGCAGGGATAGTAATTTGGCGGGCTTTGGTTGCACTCGCTTCATGGGTCGTGGGCTGTGGCGCGATCGCCAAGGGAGGCTGTGGTGCGACTATAGGCGCAGGGGCTGTAGTGGGAAGAAGCTGCCGCAAGGCGCTGCTAGGCGTAATTTCGATCGCTCTGCCGCGAATTAACAGATCACCCGCCAGCTTGAGTTCCTTGATGACCAGTGGAGCCAGCGTCGCATAGGCGTTGCGACTCACGACAGCACCATGCACCGCCTGCAATAGTTTGCGCCATTCGGGGGCGCTATGTAGCTGCACCATCCGACTGCATAGCGTTGCCAGTTGCTGACGATTGGCGGGTGTATCTCCTTGCTTAAAGAGTTGCAGCATCAGCTTGAGAGCGCCATTTAGCCGATTTGCTAACTCTGGGCTAGCAGCTACGGGTGGCGGTGGGCTAGCGATCGGTTTGGAGGCTACCTTGCTTGCTTGTACCAGACGATTGAGATAGTTCTGTAGTTCTAAAAACGTTGGTTCGGCTGCCTGCACGGTTTGAGCCGCATCTTCTTCTCGCAGACCATAGGGTGATTGCAACCCTTCGACCAGATCTTTGAGAATGTCAAACCCTTGCAAAAACAGGTTTTCTAGATGTTGATCGATCGCCACCGGGTCGTCAGTGAGGAGCTTGAAGCAATCTTCTAAGTGATGTCCTACCTTATGAATGCTGTTAAACCCGAGCATGGCAGCGCCACCTTTGACCGAGTGAGCGGCACGAAACATTTCGTTGAGCCGTTCCGTATCTGCCATCGTGGCTTGTAAATCTAGCAAGCCTTGCTCAATGGTATCGAGGTGTTCTTTCGCCTCTTCTATGAAGTAACCTAAAATTTGCTGCTGTTTCGTCGCCTGCACGAGCCTATCCCTCAGAGTGCTAACTTTGTACGAGCTAAAGCGGTCTGATACGCTACCATCCTTTTTCTCAGTGTTCCCATTCTTCAAACGCTTGTATCCTGCTTTAAATTCAGAGCTACAGAGAGCTTGCGCCACGATCGCGGTTTTTCGCGGTGCGATCGCCACTTGAATTTAATTCAGTTGCAGCTAGCAAAGGCTAAAACCAGAATTACTACATCTATCTCCGGTGTAGCGTGAAGAGCGCCGTAGAGGAACAAATGTAAGCGGCAACACATTCATTGCGATCGTTACAGAGCCTCCACCCTTCTATCGATTCCAAATTTGAACGTTCTTTCCTTCAGCCCTTGCCAACTTAGCCATACAGGCTCACACTAGACTTGAAAGCAAACTGGGAGCCGAGAGGTTTGTTGTGAAAAAAGTTTTAGCCATTATCTTAGGTGGCGGTGTAGGTACACGCCTCTATCCGCTGACCAAAATGCGTGCGAAGCCTGCTGTACCGATCGCGGGTAAGTACCGTTTAATTGACATCCCGGTAAGCAACTGTATTAATTCAGACATTTTTAAGATCTATGTTCTGACGCAGTTTAACTCTGCATCACTCAATCGCCATATTTCTCGTGCCTACAACTTCACAACAGGTTTTACCGAAGGGTTTGTCGAGGTGCTAGCTGCCCAGCAAACACCAGAAAACCCAAACTGGTTTCAGGGTACGGCAGACGCAGTACGGCAATATCTTTGGTTATTTCAAGAGTGGCAAGCAGACGAGTATTTGATTCTGTCTGGTGACCATCTTTACCGTATGGACTATGGCGACTTTGTGCGCCGACACCGCGAAACCGGGGCAGATGTCACGATCTCAGTCGTGCCGATGGATCATCGTCGGGCTTCTGACTTTGGTTTGATGAAGATTGACAATGCTGGACGCATTATCGACTTTAGCGAAAAACCAAAAGGTGATGCCCTAAGTGCAATGGCAGTTGATACTACCGTCTTAGGTCTGACGGCAGACGAGGCACAAGAGAAGCCATACATCGCTTCAATGGGTATCTACGTCTTTAAGCGGGAAGCACTGGTCAGGCTTCTACGCGACTTTCCAGAACAAATTGATTTTGGGAAAGAAATTATTCCCAACTCAGCCAAAGACTACAATCTCCAGGCTTACCTCTTTAATGACTATTGGGAAGATATTGGGACGATCGAGTCTTTCTATGAGGCAAATCTGGCATTGACGCAGCAACCGCGTCCGCCGTTCAGCTTCTACGATGAAGATGCCCCGATCTATACCCGTCAGCGCTACCTGCCGCCAAGCAAGTTGCTGGACTGTCATGTACGGGAATCGATCATCAGTGAAGGCTGTATTCTAAAGAACTGCTCGATCACCCATTCAGTCTTAGGCGTGCGATCGCGCGTGGAGTCTGGTTGCACGATTGAAGATACCTTGATCATGGGTGCTGACTACTATCAACCCTTTGCCGAACGTCAGTCGAGTCAGGATTGCGGCAGCAGTCAGGTGCCGCTTGGTATTGGTTCTGATACGGTAATCCGTCGCGCCATCGTTGACAAAAATGCTCGTATTGGCTGCAATGTCCAGATCATTAATAAAGATCGAGTTGAAGAAGCCGAGCGAGAAAGTGAGGGCTTCTACATTCGCAGTGGCATTGTAGTCGTACTGAAACACTCAGTGATTGCTGACGGAACGGTGATTTAGAGGCTAGGCGTTTAGAAGGTTCTGATCAAACGATCGCCTAAATTTAAGGCTGTAGTCTAAGCATCTTGCTTGCCACTCAAGCGGGATGCTTGAACAAAATCGGGTGCTGTTTCCCTAGCATCTTTCTCTGGCAGCAGCATGCCGATTGCAGCCCTGATTAAATATTCTTGTCGCCTCGTTTCGATCGCGCTCCATCACCTTATTTGCCCATGTTAAAGCCGCCAGACATGCGACTAATGGTGCTGATTGGGCTTCCTGGCAGCGGTAAATCATCCTTAGCGGCAGCACTTTTACGCTTGTGCCCGCAGCAATGCTTGATTTCTACCGACGCAATTCGAGCGCAGCTTTTTGGCGACGAAGCGATTCAAGGTCACTGGTTGCGAGTTTGGCGGGAAGTGGGCAAACAATTTCAGCAGGCAGCACAACAAATTGCTACTGGGCAATCCCTAGAAGCAATTTATGATGCGACGAATACGGTGCGACGCGATCGTCGTCGTGTCATTGCACTGGCTCGCGCCTATGGCTTTACTAACATTACCCACGCATGGGTAAACACACCGCTAGAAATCTGCTTACAACGCAATCAGCAACGCGATCGCCAGGTACCTGACACCGTAATTTTGCAAATGCACCGTTGCCTGCTGGGTGCGCCGCCGACTGTGGAAGAGGGCTGCGATCGTGTGCTTGAAATCCGTACCTGTACCCACCAAGATCAAGGTTTTTGATAGGCTAGAATCAAAGCGAAGAGCGGGACGGGCAGATCAGCCTTCGATACCCGATGTAGAGTAGAGGGACAGATTCTTATTGCCCTGCCCTGGTCTCTTTCGGTTGGCGATCGTGCCCAACCAACGCTGTAGGCAACTGCGAGCCATAGAGCCGCAAGCAACTGGGCTTCGGATAAGAGGCTGAATCCTCAGAGGAGAAGGATGAATGGCTGCAACTGACTTCAAAGACTACTACGCCATCCTGGGAGTGAATCGCACTGTCAACGCCGATGATCTGAAAAAGGCTTATCGTAAGCTGGCGCGTAAGTATCACCCCGATATGAACCCTGGTGATAAGGCGGCTGAAGCACGCTTTAAGGAAGTCAGTGAAGCTTATGAAGTGCTATCAGACCCAGAAAAGCGGCAGAAGTATGACCAGTTTGGGCAATATTGGAGGCAAGCGGGACAGGGCGGCTCTCCTTTTAGCTCTAATCCGCGTGGTAATGATTTTGACAATATTGAGTTTGGGCAGTACCGCAACTTTGACGACTTCATTAATGAACTCTTGGGTCGGATGGGCAGCGAGCCTGGCTTTGGGCGTAGTGGAACGGGTGCCCGTACGTCTAGAAGCGCTCCTGGTGGCTTTAGCGATTTTTCTAGCGCAGACCCAGGTGGCACGGGGCTCGATGCTGAGGCGACGCTGACATTGACGCTCTCGGATGCCTTTCATGGTGCACAGAAGCGCTTGATGTTGGGCAGCGAAGAATTTGAGGTGCGGATCCCTCCTGGCGCGAAACCAGGTAGTCGCATTCGGATTAAAGGGAAAGGGCGCAGTAGTGCCTATACCCCTGGTCAACGTGGCGATCTCTATCTTTCAGTGGCGATCGCGCCACATACCTTTTTCCAATTTGAAGGAGATAATCTCGTTTGCGAAGTAGCGATCGCCCCAGATGAAGCCGTACTGGGTGCTCAAATTGAAGTACCCACACCCGATGGTACCGTCACCGTCAATGTGCCTGCTGGCATTCGCTCTGGTCAATCGCTGCGGCTCAAAGGCAAAGGCTGGCGGAGTCCCAAGGGCGATCGCACGGATCAAATGGTGAAGGTTGTTATTGCAACCCCTAAAGAGATCAGCGCGATCGAACGCGAATACTACGAAAAAATCCGCTCTAATCGCAGCTTCAACCCACGTAGCAACCTCAAAGATATACGGCTGTAATGGGTTGTTATGCCACTGACGCTATAAGCTCGTGATACTTCTGCTTTAGCCTGTTTGGCATACGGATTGGCTTCCTGTTTTTTAAATCAATAAAAAGACCCACTTGCTCACCAAGGGCTGCAATCTTACCATTTACGGTAATCTCTGCATTCACCCTCCATCGAAGCGTTTCCATCGTTTTAATCCACATTTTGCCGCTGGGATGGTCAGAAATTCTGATGGGCAGCTTGTAATCAATTTTTGTTTGCACAATGACAGGCGCAATCCCCTGCTTGAGTTGATCATCCAACGGGAAATGACGGACTAACATCTCTAAGCGCAGGTCTTCCAGCCAACGAACATAAACGATATTGCTGACTACTCCTGCAAAGTCTATGTCGTAGGTTTTGACTGGCAAATCAAGTTCAATCTCAAAGGGTTGCTTCTGCCTTACTGCGTCCATAGTTATCTTTTAAGTTGCAACTTAAAATTTAGATTAACTGGATAGCTTGTAAAATGCAAGTAACCAAGCTGCTGTATTCACTCATGATTCAACCAAGGCGTTCTCCCTGTCCTGTCTCCTGCACGCTAGATTTGATCGGTGATCGCTGGACACTGCTTGTCATCCGAGACATGATGTTCTTCAAAAAGCAACGCTTTGAAGAGTTTTTAGACTCTCCTGAAGGCATTTCAACTAACATTTTGGCAAACCGGCTTAAATTGCTTGAGGAGTTAGGTTTAGCAGAGAAGCAGCTTTATAGTAATCATTCCCGCCGGATGAACTATCAACTCACCGATAAAGGAAAAAGCCTGCGTCCTGTTTTGAAGGTGATCACTGCTTGGGGCTTGAAACATATTGCTGACACTCAGATGCCCCAGCGTCATCTGGCAGATGGTGACCATTTCACCGACAAGTGCAAAATCACTGAGCCATAAGCCTCACTAAACCAGGTCTCAATGATCGCTCTTACTGACAATTGAAGCGGTATAAAGACTATTTAATCGCTGCCAGCAGCGCTGTCGAATCGGCAATGGCTCCAAACACACCGCCTTGCATTTTGACCATGTTGAGAGCGGCTAAATGGTTGTTGTAATCTGTTGCGGCAGTGCAGTCAGAGAGAAGCAGGCATTCGTAACCCCGATCGTTCGCATCGCGCATGGTGGTATGGACACACACATCGGTAGTGATGCCTGCTAACAGAATGTTCTGGATGCCCAGACGCTTCAGTAGCAAGTCCAGATCGGTGGCGTAGAAAGAGCCTTTACCCGGTTTGTCGATGATGGGTTCTCCGGGTAGGGGAGCTAGTTCGGGAATGATTTCCCAACCTGGTTCGCCGCGTACCAGCACTTTGCCACATGGACCCGGATCGCCGATGCCTGCACCAATCTGGCGCGATCGCCATTGTTTGTTCTCCGGCAAATCGGCTAAATCAGGTCGGTGCCCTTCACGAGTATGCATGACGTGAAAGCCCTGCGATCGCATTACATCCAGTACAGCTTGGATGGGCGCGATCGGTGCCCGTGTTAGCGACAGGTCATACCCCATCTGATCAACATACCCCCCGATCCCACAAAAATCGGTCTGCATATCAATAATCAGGAAAACCGTGTTTTCTGGTCGCAGATCACCGTTGTATGGGTACGGATACGGCTCTGAAATAAGATAACGTCCCATCGTTAAGCTCCAGAAGAACGGTTTTGGGCAACTATACGTTTATGCAGCCGACTTTTAGAATCGTGAATTTAACTAGGTAGGGTGTGTTAGGCAACGCCGTAACGCACCAAGCCCGTCCCCAGCGTTGCGTTACGTGAGATTAACGCACCCTACAAATTACAGGTTGTTTGATCCACAATCCTTAGTGTTTAACCTTGAGCGCGATCGATAGCTAGTAACTTCTCTGATGTCGTCTCTTCGAGTGGAGCCGTTTCATACATCCGGGTAGGGGCTGGAAAGCCGCAGGACGTGCCATCTGTGTGAATAACTTCCTCTTCCCAGGGCAGACGGTACGCACCGTTCACCAAATCCTGCATATAGGTGTAGGGGCAGTCCTGTGCGCCGCCTTTGACGGCAACGTAACCGCGATGCCCAAATTGGTAGATATTGTTCTCGACTGACCAGTGGCGACGCGCTTCTTGCAGCAGTTTTGGACGGACTTCTCCAGTGATGATTTCATTGGGGCGACCGTTCCCAGTCACGATCGGCACGCCATCGTAGTTCACAATCATCCCCTCGCCCATTGAGTCGAAGGAACCATCTGAGCCGCACATACAGACAGATGCGGTATAGATGAGATTGCAGAACGCATTGGATTGGTTCGTAATCTGCCAGGAATGGCGAATCGGTGCGGTATAGCCTGCCGTTCGCAGCATAATATCAGCACCTTTATAGGCACACTCTCGCGCCATTTCGGGAAACATCCCATCGTGGCAAATAATGAGCGCCAGGGTGCTGCCGTTTGGACCTTCGCAGACAGGAATACCCAGATTTCCAGGTTCCCACGGCTCTACAGGCACCCAGGGATGCAGCTTGCGATAGTAGAGCTTGAGTTCGCCCTGATCGTCGAGAATGATGCCGCTGTTGTAAGGATTGCCATGCGGGTTAAACTCCATAATCGAGAAGCAGCCCCAGATTTTGTGTTCCCGACACGCGGCGCTAAAGGCTTGCACTTCGGCTCCATCCAGCCGACACATGATCTCTGGGTTGGTGTCCATGGAGAGACCGTGCAGGGCATATTCTGGGAAGACAACCAGATCCATTGTGGGCATGTTGCGTCGCGCCTTGCCAACCATGTCAACAATGCGCTGGGTCTGGGTTGCAAGGTCGTCGGGTGTAACAACAGTAGGAAGTTGTAACTGCACCAAACCAAGAACAACCCCATCCGGCGCTTTGTTCAAACCGCCAAGTCCACTCATGCAAGCCTCCTACTAATTGCGCTGTTGTCAGAGTATTGGTGTGACTACTGCACTTAAACCGCAAGACTCCGCACTAACTTTAGCTTCGCAGAGACGGGAAGCCTTGCCAAGTCGATCGTCACATTGTTCAAGCCAGAGCAGTATCACTTTTGTAACCCCAATAAGGGTTTACAGAATCATGCCTGTGCATTGAGTATCAAACAACACTTTTTGGCTGCTTTAGAGGAGCAATTTAAAATATGATGGCGATCGAGTCGCGGCGTTCACTAAATGAGCACTCGATCGCAGGACTACCGCTCGCGTCTAGCTAGTTTTTTATACAACTAAGGCGTTGCCTTCTGTAGCTTCAGCAACTCGCCTTGAATCTGCTGTTGCAGGGCTGGGTCACCCTCTTTACGCCGTGTAATTTCGTTAAATTGAGAAATCGTTAACCCATTGCCTTTGATGATCTCGGCAGAGCGCTTGAGAAAGCGATCGCAGATATCACGTACTGCCGAAGGAATGTTTTGTTGCCGACAGACATCCTCAGGCACATTGCCGCCCATAATGCGCTTCACCTCGGCATGGTCTTGCTGACGCTGCTGCTCGATCAGTAAGGCAGCACGAGCATACTGACTGACAGGAGGCGTAGGCGATTGAGCATAGGCAGCATCTCCCAAACCTAAAGTGCTCGATCGCGACATCAGACTAGGAGTATAGCTAGCCAGCAACCCCACTGTAGAGAGTGCGCTGACCAGCACAAGGCGTGACAAGCCAGCATATAAAGTGGCGCGTAGAGACAAAAGAGAAGGTTGCATCATCGTTATGTGTGACACTGTAAAAATTAGCACACTAAGGGTTTCAATAAGCTTTGAACTATTTTAGGAGCGATAAGTTCCGGCAATGAAGAAGGATTTTGAGAAACAAAGCCTTAGAGCTGGAAGCTAGGATTGTGCATCAAACAATGTCTTGAGTCGTAGCTAGCTCGTGCTTAAGCAGTTAGCTGATTGCAAAGGCAGTCAATGTATCTGTCTCAGAGAGTAGCATTCACGTTCAACTGAGTTGAGTCTTACAGTTGTCGCCTCAGAGCTTAGGACATTGGGATTAAAGCTGGCTGGGGGCAAAGCCCTCAGCCAGCTTTAATCCCAATGTCCTAAGCGCTCAAGCCGAAGGGGGTTTCACCCCTGCATCCCGTTCTGACCAGTACGGCTATGGCTATAACAGTAGAGAGAGACAGTGTTGTCTATACTGACGAAAATTAGATGGAGAGGTGCCCCAAAGGTTAAAGCCATTTTATTCTAGGACGCAAACCTTCAAAGCCACTCTCGAACTTACTTTCAAAGCTCACTGCTTAAGAGCTAAAACCAATTACCACGCTCTTAAAAGGCGAAAACTGCCCAATGCGGTTCTCGATAGTAGCGGGTCATATCATCAAACTTACGTAGTTCTGCCCGCTTCACCTCAAAGACATTTGGCTCTAGCTCCAGCCACTGCTGATTGAGTTGCACAAAGCGCTCACCAAGCTCAGTTGACGTTTCAGACGCTGGGATGGTGCCGAAATAACCCAGGGTAATGTGGGGCGTGAAATAATACTGCTGCTCAATGCCTAAGCCAATCAAGTCAGAATTTTGGAAAACGGCGCGACGAAGCTTGAGTGCCCGATCGTAAGACTGTTCGTCTGCGGGTGCCAGACAAATCGCGATCGCCCGTGGCATTACCATGAGTCCTAGCGCTTGAAAGCATAAGGGCTTGCCTTCAGCGATTGCTTGGGACTGACGGAAAATCGCCGCAATCTGCTCTTGAAGCTGCGCCTCAAACTCAGACTTCTGACTAGCATCGCGGTAGGCGCTATCCCAAATCAAGTCAGCTAACGTCAAGTGAAAACTTTCGGGTGGAATTGGCACAAACAGGTCAGCGCCTAATTGCTGCGTTAGCTGCTGCTGATACTGCTTTAGGCTCTCATACAACGCGGTATTTTCGGTTTCTTCATTACCTGGCGGTGTCACGATCGTATAGCCAGGAAATGGAGTAGGCTGCCACCCTTTTGCAGCATGCCGTTGAAACTTAGGAGATTCCTGAAGGTGCTGCACCTGGGTACGATACGTTTCTGGTAATGTCAGACGCATTGCCCGATTCAGGTAAGTCTGGTAGTTCTCGTCCAATGTCGATCGCCTCGCAAGGTTACTGAATATGTCGTTACGACTGGCTGCCTTAGAAACCCTCTGCCTTCTCTTGTCTCCGCCATTTGGAAGCATTGATCGTGCAGAGGCTTACTTGCGTGTCCAGCCTGCGGAAATTACTTGATCCCCACCATAATCTAAATCCAGTCTGACAGGATTGCTAGGACAATACAATTACGAGCGACAAGAGGCGGTATTCTAAATGCCAATTTACCTTTATTGGGGTGAGGATGATTTTGCGATCACCCAGGCAGCAACGGCACTCCATCGGCAGTTACTCGATCCGGTCTGGGGCAGTTTTAACTACGATAAAATCACTGCTGACCAGCCAACCGCGATCGTGCAGGCGCTCAACCAAGCCATGACTCCCCCCTTTGGCGCGGCTCATCGTCTCGTTTGGCTAGCAGAAACCTCGCTTTGCCAACGGTGCCCTGAGAGCCTCCTGACCGAACTAGAACGCACCTTGCCCGGGCTTCCTGATACAACAACGCTGCTGTTAACAACAGGGAACAAGCCTGACAATCGCTTGAAATCAACCAAACTGCTGCAAAAGCACGCCACCATTCAAGAGTTTGGGCTGATTCCAACCTGGAAAACTGACTTATTAGTCAAGCAGGTCAAGCAAGTCGCCCAAGAGAGTGGGGTGAAGCTTACAGCGCATGGTGCAGAACTGCTGGCAGATCTGGTTGGTAACGATACCCGTCAACTGCATAGCGAACTCGAAAAACTACGGCTCTACGTCGGCGACGCAAACCAGCCGATCGATGAAGCAGCGATCGCTACCCTGGTCACAGCCAGCAGCCAAAGCACTATTCAGCTTGCTGCCGCCATACGTCAGGGGCAAACAGGTCAAGCGCTTGACCTGATTGCAGACTTACTGCGCCAGAATGAACCTGCACTACGCATTGTCAGTAGTTTAGTGACACAGTTTCGGACCTGGGTTTGGATTAAAGTTATGCGGGAAGCAGGCGAACGGAACGAACAGACGATCGCACAAGCCGCCGAACTCCGCAACCCTAAACGCCTCTACTTTCTGCAAAAAGAGGTGGAGTCACTGTCAGCCCACACGCTGCTTCAAACGCTGCCACTGTTGCTAGAACTAGAAGCAAGCCTCAAACGCGGAGCCGATGAACGGCTCACCCTACAGACAAAAATCATCGAACTGTGTGAAGTTTGTCGGTGAACGGTGGCTCATAGCTTGAGGTCATGAGATCCGTTACGTCTCCCTCTTCACTTCTCACGCCTCAAGGTAGTGAAACCCCTACCGACCAGCGACTTAAACGAATCCAGTCATTGAATTAGAATAGTGGTGTTTCCTGGGTTCGAGGGTGCTCCACCGCTCTAGCAAACGACATTCTCTTTAGTCAAAATCATTAGTAAAAAAATTAAGGCGATGGGATTTTTTGATTCTGAAATCGTGCAGCAAGAAGCCAAGCAGCTCTTTGGAGACTACCAATCCTTGATGACGCTAGGGGCTGATTATGGCAAGTTCGATCGTGCAGGCAAAAAGCTCTTCATTGAACAAATGGAAGCTATTATGGATCGCTACCGTGTGTTTATGAAGCGGTTTGAGTTATCGGAAGACTTTATGGCACAAATGACTGTAGAGCAACTCCGCACGCAGCTTGGTCAGTTTGGTATGACTCCGCAACAAATGTTTGACCAAATGAATCGCACGCTGGAACGTATGAAAGCCGATGTCGAAAAAACAGTGTAATAGTTGTTGGTTTTTAGTTTTTAGTTGTTAGACAGTCTCTCTAGCAACTAAAAACTAAAAACTAACCGCTCTCTAGGGTCGGCTAAATTCAGAGGGCGATCGAAAGTTTTCGACCGGAACGTCCTGTAGCGCCCGTTGCATAAAGTCGCGCCAGACAGGAGCCACATACCCACCACCTGTCGCGCCTCTGCCGATCGGTCGGTAGTCGTCATTACCAACCCAAACGGCAGTCGATAGCTGCGGCACATAGCCCACAAACCAGATATCGCGTTCAGACGATGTGGTGCCTGTTTTGCCAGCGGCAGGGCGATCAAGTCTTGCCGACACACCTGTGCCTCGATTGATTGCTCCCTGTAGCACGTTTGTCAGCGAAGCTGTAGACCAGGGATCAAGTACAAGCTGTGGCTTGGGCGTGTTGTCTAGTAGAACATTGCCAATGCTGTCAGTTACCTGCACAATCAGCGTCGTTTCGGAATACCAGCCGTTACTGGCAAACGTGGCGTAGGCTCCTGCCATTTCTAGTGGGGTCAGGTCAACCGCACCCAGTGGTAGAGAAACAACTGGTTCGATCGGACTGCGAATGCCGATCGTCCGCATGACATCAATCACCTTATTTAGCCCCACCTCTTGCCCTAGTCGCACCACTGGCACGTTGCGTGATTGCTCCAGTGCCGTCCGAATGGGCATGGGACCACCAAACGAATTATCGTAGTTCTGCGGCGAGTAGTATTCATAGCCATCGGGATAGCTTACAGGCGTATCAGAAACCGTCGAGTCAGGTGTATAGCGACCAGAGGCAAACGCGGTGTAATAGACAAACGGCTTAAAGGCAGAACCAGGTTGCCGCAGCGACTGCATAGCTCGGTTGTACTGGCTCTTGCGATGATCAACCCCACCCACCATTGCTTTCACAAAATGGGTGCGTGGATCAACGGCAACTAGTGCCATTTGATCCGCATAAATACCTTGATTCCGCAGACTTTCATGACCTCGCTTCACTACATCTTCTGCAACGCGCTGAAGCTTGGTATCAACGGTTGTTTGTACGCGCATACCACCCTTGAGTACGGCATCTTTGCCAAAGCGCTTTGTCAACTCCTGCACAGCCGCTTCAGTCACGTAAGGAATGGTGCTGCCTTGAAACGAGGTAATTTTACCCAACTTCAGTTGCTGCTTGCGGGCGGCGGCTTCCTCTTGAGGGGTAATCCAGTTCAGGTCTTTCATCCGACGTAGCACCGTTGCCTGTCGTTGTTTTGCCCCTTTGTAGTCGATAAAGGGGCTGAGACTTTCGGGAGCCTGAATCAGTCCTGCCATCATGGCAGCTTCCGCCAGAGTCAGATTAGCAGACGATTTGCCAAAGTAGCTTTCAGCAGCCGTTTCTGCCCCATAGGTATTGTGTCCCCAGTAAACCTGGTTCAGATACATTTCAAAAACCTGCTCTTTCGAGAAGATTTGCTCTAGCCGTAGCGCCAGCACAGACTCCGCCACTTTGCGGCTAAAGGCACGCTTAGGAGTCAGAAACAGGTTCTTGACCAACTGCATTGTCAGCGTGGAGCCACCTTCGACTGTTGCGCCTGTTGACCAGTTTGCCAGAAAGGCACGGAGGACGGCACCTGGATTGACGCCACGATGAGAGTAGAAGTAACTGTCCTCGATCGCCAAGACTGCTCGTTTCAAATCAGGAGACACCTGATCAAGCGGCACCACTTCCCGGTTTGCTTCGCCATGAATGCTCGTCAGCAGCTTGCCCTTCACATCGTAGATATGGGTGGTTTCGCTGGGCACATAGCTGCGGAGAATGCGAACATCGGGCAAATTTCGAAAGCTAATGGCTAGCCCAACCAGACCGCCTGCCACGACAGAACTCGACAGCATCGCCACACCTAGCACCATGCCACCGGTCACTTTACCAACAGTTTTGACGACCTGATAAATCGTCTCTGGTGCGCCAGGTTGTTTGCGTTGTTGAAGAGTGTTGGATGCCACGACGACTTTAGATCCTTACAACGATTGAACGGGCAGTGTTTGAGCGAGCGAGTAGTTGCGATCGGGTTACAGGCACTCAATCATACTATTCATGCCTAAAACTGACGTATCCGCACGGCTTTAGCAGCAAGGTTAACATCATAACTACAGGATGGATGACAAACCACGTTAAATTAATGGCAGACGGCTTGTTGCTAACTTCACAAACAAACATGGCAACTCTCTTAGCTCGTTCGCGAAGCTAACCAGCTCTGCGAAACAAGCCATAAAACTGTCAAGCTGTCTCTAACTGCGTTCTCCCGTTATCTGAATATAATGTCCAATTTGTCTTGGCTGCGGCGTGGCAGCAGCGAAATCTTTCCCGATCAGATCGAGTCCAGCAGCAGCGATGAAAACCTGACGCAGCGATTGGCACAGAGCGATCGCCCCCTCCGCATTAAGTTAGGCATTGATCCCACGGGAGCAGATATCCATTTGGGGCACAGTATTCCCATGCGGAAAATGCGATCGTTCCAGGATGCTGGACATACGGCCGTCTTGATTATTGGCGACTTCACGGCTCGTATTGGTGACCCCACTGGCAAATCCGAAGTGCGTCGTCAGTTAACGGAAGCGGACGTGCGTGCCAATGCCCAGACATATTTGCATCAGGTGCGCCCGATTCTAGACTTTGACACGCCGGGTCGCTTAGAGATTCGCTACAACTCAGAATGGCTGTCTAGCCTGGATTTAAGCAAAATTCTGCAACTGCTGGCAACCACAACTGTGGGGCAAATGCTGGCGAAAGAGGGTTTTTCAGAACGTTATGACAAAGGCGACCCCATTTACCTGCACGAGTTTCTCTACCCGTTGATGCAGGGCTACGACTCCGTTGCCGTTGAAGCCGATGTGGAGTTGGGCGGTACTGATCAAAAGTTTAATATTGCGATCGGTCGAGATTTACAGCGTCATTTTGGTCTGCGCCCTCAGTTTGGGCTACTCGTACCCATTTTGCTGGGCACCGACGGCGTGCAGAAAATGTCGAAGTCTCTTGGCAACTATGTGGCGCTATCGGAAGACCCGCTGACAATGTATTCCAAGCTAGAGAAAACGCCCGATACGTTACTCCCGTCGTACTTTGAACTGCTCACTGCTTTGCCGATCGACCAAATTCCTCCAAATCCCCGCGAGGCTCAAAAGCTGCTGGCGCTGACGATCGTCACCCAGTACCACGGTGAAGCCGCTGCAAAACAGGCGCAGCAAGACGCGATCGCTCTTGTGCAAGGCAACACGACCAACGCGGATACAGTTCCAGAGTTCTCCCTGTCCTCTATACAGTTTCCTGCCAAGGTGTTTTATCTAGTGAGCGCCAGCGGCTTATGTAAAGGCAGTTCTGAAGCGAGACGACAGATTCAGGGCGGTGCGGTGAAGCTAGATGGCGAGAAGGTTGATACGGTCGATCGTGTCTTCGATGCCCCGGATGCTTTGATTGGCAAAGTCCTTCAGCTGGGTAAAAACAAATTCGTCCGTTTCATTGATTGAGTTGTCTTGCCGCATGACTCAGTCGCGTTAACGACACTGGCTGCTGCTGGCAAAACGTATCCGCAATACTTTCAGTGATGGCTGGGGCGAAGCCACGCCCCCCCTTTGATCCCAATGTCCTAGGAGGTTGTTTGGGAAGTGTCTGGCGGTTAAAACCGCGACTATAGCAACAAAGTCCGCCGACGCGGACTACGGCAAGTCAAGGGTTTGAGCACCTGCGGCAGCAGGTGATAGCCTGACGGCATGGCGACGCTAGTGTCTGTATAGCCGCGTCAAGCCGTTGGCATCCAAGCAACGCGTAGCGTCTCCGTTGGCGTAGCCTTCTCCTTCGGAGTAGGAGTATGCAGTCGCCAAGGCTACAAGCAACCGGATCTTTAAAGTATCCTCTAAGCTCCGTGGCGATAGTTATAGTCTCATAGCAAATTATTTTGTATCAAAATGTACTGTTATTACTAAAGACTTGCGGTAGGGCGCTAGATTTATAAACAGTGATACTGATGAATGAGCCGCCATGCCTACATCCACGCTAGTTAATGATCCCGCACTGAAACTAAAACATCTGTCTAGCATAATTGCCTCTCTTTCTCACCGCTTAGAAGTAGCGAGAGCTAGCCACAACGTTCAATTGACAGCGCTGTTAGAGCGTGAATATGAGCAGTTGACGGTAGAGCAGAAGGCTGTATCATTCGGCTCCTCTAACGCGATGAAAGCGTGGTTTCAACGCTTATGGAACATTTTGGCAGACACGATGCCCAGTCTATATCAGCTTCAAATTACACAGACGATCAACGACAACGGGCATGAATGCTGGAGCGTTTATTACCCTAAAACAGGGCAACGACTGGTTACAGAATCTGAGACAGAAATGCAGACCTGGATCAAGCAAAACTATTGGGCTGCTTAGGCACATAGTACGACTGTTGTAACTTCCTCAATCTTGCGAGTGGAGGGAGTAAAATGACAGGACTGAGCGTCGCTATGAAGAGAAAGAACTTCCGATATGTTGTTATTGGAGGTTCTTTCTGTTTTGAATTGCGATCGCTCTCCAGCGTCGAGACTATCCCAACCTTCCCGCAATGGCTGATTTTTTGTCTACCTATGGCTTTCTCATTGTCTCCATGTTGTTGGGGGCAATGTTGGGGCTGTCGCTCTACTTACCGTTGATGGCTGGGCAACTGTCGTTGGCAAGTCCTGGCTTTTATGCTCTAGGCGGCTACATTGCGGCGATTCTATCTACGCAAGTCTTCAAAGCTGAAGGCAGTTTTCCGATCCCTCTGTTGCTGCTGGAGATGCTGCTAGCGGGAGTCGTTTGTGGGCTGTTAGGGATTGTCGTTGGCATTCCAGCTTTACGGCTGCGGGGCATTTATCTGGCGATCGCCACCATTGCCTTTGTCGAAATTCTTCGCATTCTCGCGCTTAATCTGGAGATTACAGGCGGAGCAGTGGGCATCTTTGCCATTCCGCAACCGTTTGAAACCGCGATCGAGTATCTATGGATCGTTCTTCCTTTAGTAGTAATTAGCACTGCCTTCATCTATCGGCTCGAAAATATTCGTGTGGGTCGAGCCTTCATCGCGATTCGTGAAGATGAACTAGCCGCCGATGCCATGGGCATTAACCCGACTTACTACAAAGTTCTAGCTTTTGCGCTGGGTGCCATGCTGGCTGGCATCGTTGGTGCCGTCAGCGCTCACTTTCTCAACACCTGGAATACGCGGCAAGGCACCTTTGATGTCAGCATTATTTACCTCACCTTTGTGCTGATTGGTGGCTCCAGAACGGTCGTTGGTCCGGTTGTCGGTGGCATGGTCTTCACCGCTCTGCCAGAAATCTTGCGTGCTGCTGCCGATCTGCCTGGACTGCCCCCCTGGCTAGCGCAGTTTTTGCGCGATGGTCGTCTGATCCTGTTTGGTTTGCTAATTGTGATTGGCTCCGTCTTTTTTCCGCAGGGTCTTGTTAGCCCCAACCTGTTCAAATCGCGCAAGTTTCGCCAGAGAACCTAGATGGATAGCTTGCTTCGGCAGTTTGGATGTCGATCGCGTAGCTCCGTCCTAACCGAAGCATTCTCTTACGCCATAAGCTGCTACTGACAGCAACGGACAAAAAGTACGACTATTAATTTGCTTTAAGATGCTCGTAGCGCGTCTACTTTTCAACTGGATAGCGATCGCTAGAAGCAGAGGGTGCCGCAACTGCTGACTTCACCCGTAGAAACGGATACTCGATATATCGATACGTTAGTCCAGACAAACTAATAACTATCAAGCCACACAGTCCTACAAGCATCCAGAAATAAATCGGATGCATACCTGCAATGGGGTAAATCTGATTAACAAGCCGTAGTACTGAGAAGAAAATAATGCCATGCAGCAGGTAAACACTATAGCTAATTGTGCCAAGATATCTAGACGCTGAGGCAGTCAATAGACCAAATAAATCATTTCCATAGGCAATGAGTACAAAAGCAAAAAAGATAAGCGCGATCACCCCGACGTTATAGAGATAAGGCTGTGGCAAAGCAGTCGGTATTGCCACTAAAAGTAAAATAATGCCAAGTGACGCTTGCCAACTCAAAAACCGTTGTTGGTTTGGTTTAAAGCGCCTAATAAAATATGCGGCTGTCATGCCAAAAAGAAAGCTCATCACCGTTAGTAATGGTTGATAGCTACTGACCAAACTGAGCGCCAGGAAGGTAAGAAATAAACCGCTAAACCTTGAAGGTTTAGCAAACCACACTAAGAATGGCAAAATCAAATAGAACTGAAGCTCATACGTCAAAGTCCATTGCACTGAAGCATTAATCAAGCCAACGGATGAGTAGTTTATGTCAGGAAAAACATTGCTAACGTTAGAGAATCCGTAAATACCACAAATCAGCCAACTGCCAATTTGAATGAAGAATCTTGGCAGACTAACCTTCAAAGAAAAGCCAGAAACAATTAACACAATAAAAACAATGATAGCCAGTGAGAACCAATAGGCTGGCAAAACCCGTAAGGCACGTTTGATATAAAAATCTTTAAGGTTCAGCCTGGAACCAGAAATTATTTTTGACCAGAAAAGGAATCCGGTAATCATGAAGAAGAAGGCAACTGCTCCCTGTCCCGCAAAGCTATAAAAATTGGATGGTGATGCTTGCCAGGTGCCAATCTGAAAATATTGATAGTTGACCACTGCATGATGAAAGAAAACCCCCAGTGCTAAAAAGCCCCGCAAGCCATCCAACGCTTTGTACTGTGCTTGATCAGCTTTTTGCATTACCTGTTGATAAAAAGCTGAATGCTTAACGATCAGTTTGGCAATCCAAAAGAAGAGGATCGTCAGACCGATCGCTGGAAAGATGCTAGTAGGTGCCATAAGTGCGCGAACGTGAGCAATTTTCAGAGTTAAAGCGAAAACTTTGGTGCGATCGGAGACAATAAAGCCAGGAAACGCTAGTGATGTTTCACCACTGTATGCCATGCCCCAAAAGGAACCTGTCAATGCTACCGCAGAATCCCATTACCGTCCGATGCTGGCAGCAAAGGGGCTGAGTCGCCGCTTTGGCGGGCTAGTTGCGGTTAATAACGTGTCATTTACTGTCAACGCAGGCGAAATTTTTGGGCTGATCGGTCCCAATGGGGCAGGCAAGACAACCCTATTCAATCTGGTGACCGGATTGATCCCGCCCTCTAGTGGGCAGATGATCTATCAAGGTGCAGATCTGTCTCGCTTACGTCCGCATCAAGTCGCCGCAAAGGGCATTGCTCGCACGTTTCAGAACATTCGCCTATTTGGCAATCTCTCTGCACTGGAGAATGTGATGATTGCCCAGCATATACATAGCCACAGTGGCATTCTACAGGGGGTGTTTGGGTTGTCGCCTGCGCCTCGTGAAGAGCGACAAATTCGGCAAAAGGCAAGGGAACTGTTAGAACTGGTGGGACTGAGCGATCGCGCGGATGAACAAGCCCAGAATTTTGCTTACGGCAACCAGCGTCGGTTGGAAATCGCTCGTGCCCTGGCACTGCAACCACAAGTCTTGCTGCTGGATGAACCCGCCGCTGGCATGAACCCAAGCGAGAAGCAGCAACTGAGTAATTTTATCCGCCAAATTCGTGATCAGTTTGACCTGACAGTGCTGCTCATCGAACACCATGTGCCACTCGTGATGGGCTTGTGCGATCGCATCGCCGTTCTTGACTTTGGACAACTCATTGCCCTAGGCGATCCAGCGCAAGTCAAAACCAATCCAGCCGTCATCGAAGCCTACCTGGGAGCCGAATAGCCCCCTTCCGCCGTCTGCCCTCTGCCGTTTTCCTTCTGCCCTCTGCCCCATGCCCTCCCCCTTACTCGACATTCAAAAACTTAGCGTCAACTACGGCGGCATTCAGGCATTGCAGGCGATCGATCTAGTCATCCATGCAGGGGAGGTTGTCACGCTGATTGGAGCCAATGGCGCAGGCAAAACCACGACCTTACGGGCGATTTCGCGGCTGATTGGTGTACGTGATGGACACATTTTTTACAACGGCAAAAATATTACTCGGCAGCGTGCCCATACTGTTGTCAAGCTAGGCATTGCCCACAGCCCTGAAGGACGCAGAATTTTAGCGCGACAGACGGTGCTTGATAATTTGCAGCTTGGTGCTTACACCCGCTCCGATCGCCTTGGCATTAAAGCGGATATTGAGCAACAGTTCCTCACTTTTCCGCGACTGGCAGAACGTCGTCATCAGCTAGCAGGCACTCTCAGCGGTGGCGAACAGCAAATGCTCGCGATCGCCCGTGCCCTCATGAGTCGCCCCAAGCTGCTGCTGCTGGATGAGCCAAGCCTGGGACTGGCACCCACGATCGTGCGCGAACTGTTCACCAGCATTCAAACCCTCCATACCGCAGGCGTAACGATTCTGCTAGTGGAGCAAAATGCCAATCTTGCTCTTCAGTACGCCGATCGTGGCTACGTTCTAGAAGCTGGCTACATTACCTTGATGGGCAACGCGGCTGAATTATTAAGTGACGAGCGTGTCAAGCAAGCCTATCTGGGGTAGACAGCCTTGCCGCCAGCCAATGCCACTCAGGCGACGACATGAAAGCTGATGCGAAACATAACTGTGATCGATCGGCAATGCTCTACTGAGACTCAACCCAAAAGTACCCACTTGGAGTCATGGTGCTTTGATCCGCATTTGCTACAACAGAACCATGAAATCAGTGAACCCCTGATCAGTGCGTTATCCAGGTGACTGATTGCCACTGTTAGTAATGGTACGGTTGTGCCTCTTACTACAGACAGCAACTCCTTAGTCCCAGCATGATGCGGCTGTACTACAACTGAGCAGTCTTGACTATCAGTGATATATTAAGAAAAATAACAAAAACACGAATTTCGACAGAATCGTGTTTCGGCGAGCGTGTTCTTTAGGCTTAGGTGAGGACTGAACTAAGTGACTTCTTTACTAAATTTGACCCAAACGACTGACGTTTCTCTCATTGCTAACTTCTTTCAGCAGTCTGAAGGGCGCTGGAAGTCCGAACGACGCTACTATACCCTCCCAGAAGGAGAAACGAAGGAAGTCGTTAGCATGATTACCATTCGGTTTTTAGCGCCGAACAGCCCTGAATTGTGTCATCTAGCAACGCTGCATGACATTGACGAAGCGCTATTAACTTGCGGCGCTGAAGTCCTTTGGGATAGTCACGATTCAGCAACCGGGAAGCCACAATCAGAAGGCTCTACGCTGTTTGGGGCTGGGGGAACAAAGCTGTACCGCGATCGTGGTTTTGCAACCACAAAGCCCGTCTTAGCCGATTTCTACTTTTCTGCCCCTAACACCCTTTGTCTGCGTACAGAGTATAAAGGCTCTGTTTTTGAGGAAGAACTAAAGCTGATTGGTCAGCAGTATCGCACTCGCCAAACCATTATTTCGCGTGCTGGAGAGCAACAAATGATTGGTCAATACCTGGAAAAACGGCTTTAGAGCGTAGGCTGTGCTGCACCAGGCGGAAGTACCTTCTCCTTTGTATTCCCCTGGTGTTCTGTTCCAGCCCTTACCAGCCCCACGAGCCGAGAACCCCTTTGAAAGGTCCCACAATATCGCTGGTAATCCAACCACCGTAGAAGTTACCTGGTTGTGGCTCCACTTTTTCGCCATCGACCCAACAGGCATCCATTGGAGCCGGATAAAACGCTACATAGTAGGCGATCGACGCAAAGGCAGGCGTAGGCTCAGGATAGTACCAGGCAACGTTCTCAAGGCGCTTGTCGCCCACTGCCAGGCTATAGTAAGCGCCATGCCCTTTCCATTCACAGAAGGTCGATCGCGGGCTTTTGATGAGATAGTCTTGCTGGATATCTTCAGGCGGGATGTAGTAAACGGGTGGATGGCTGGTTTCTAGCACCCGCATTGCCTGATGCGTGTCAGCGATCGTGACACCGTTAAAAATAATCTGAATATGTTTACTCGTCTCTTCCAGGCGAGGCGGACGGGGATAGTCCCAAACAGATTCTTGTCCGGGTTGGGGTTCGATGCGATGTTGGCTCATAGCGCTATTTTAACGACAAGATTAACAACAAAATGGGTGGACAACAGAGGAGGGCGTGTGATGCAGCGAGTGCTTGAGCCAGAGGTCATGGATACCTGGGAAGAATCGGTTGCTTACGACGCAATGGATTTTACCGCAGTGAATGAAGCCTTTGCAGAACGGGCGATCGCGCTGGCACCGGAGTCAGCGTTGGTGTTGGATGCTGGTACTGGCACGGCACGTATTCCAATTTTGCTCTGTCAACAACGTCCGCAATGGCAGGTAATTGGCGTCGATCGCTCAAAGACGATGCTGCAAATTGGTGCTGCCAACGTGAAGCAAGTCGGGTTGCAAGCTCAAATCACCCTGGCTGATGAGGATGCTAAGCAGTTGCCGTATCCCGATGGTCACTTTGACGCAGTGGTTTCCAACAGCCTGGTACATCACTTGCCAGAGCCGTTACCCTTTTTGCGAGAGATCAAGCGAGTGTTAAAGCCACGGGGCGCGATCGTGCTACGCGACTTGCTTCGACCGATGGACATTGCCACGGTCGACACCCTGGTTAGCAGCATTGGTGACGATTACGATGCTCACCAGCAGCAGCTTTTTCGAGCTTCTCTTTGTGCCGCCTTTCGGTTAGAGGAACTGCGCGCACTGCTAGACACAGCAGGTTTGCAGGATGTCTTGCTGTATCAATCGTCCGATCGCCACTGGACAGCCGATCGCGCATGGGCGGGTTAGCTTAAACTCGACGTTTAGTGTTCAAACAAGCCCTGGTACTGCATCAGGTCAAGTTGGGCGATCGTTGGAATGCACTCAAAGCACTGTTCTGCCAGTGACCAACGTTCCTCACGCTTGAGCATCGTAATCAGCTTTTGGCGGGCGCTCAACAGGTAACGGACATCATTGGCAGCATAGCGAAGCTGTTCGGGTGATAAATTCGCCGCGTTGCCCCAGTCAGAACTTTGAGCGCTTTTGTCGAGTTCAACGTGCTCTAGCTCCTGGATCAAATCTTTTAACCCATGCTTCGGTGTGTAGGTACGGGCAAGCTTACTGGCAACTTTTGTACAAAAGAGTGGCTTTACAGCGATCGCCAGGTGGTAGTAGAGGGTTGCAACGTCAAAGCGGGCAAAATGGAACACTTTGACGCTGTTACCTTCTTCTAGCAAGCGCTTCAGGTTGGGTGCCTCCGTCTGTCCACGGGCGATCGACACCACGCTCACGTGATCATGAGAGTCGCAAAGCTGCACCAAACAAAGCCGATCGCGCTGAGGCAGTAACCCCATTGTCTCTGTATCAACCGCGATCGCGTCTGCCTGTAAATAAGCCTCAAGTTGTTGCTCAGACAGATCGCGATCGCAAATCTGGAAATCTTCCAATGCCATCTGGGTCAGGAAATAGGGTACAGGGTCTAGGGTATCGGTAAATGGACAGACGGTAAAACGGACAGACGGTAAAAGTAGACCGCAGAATGCTCATCCGATAACACTGACCCAGCCAATTTTAGCGACGGCGAATAAAAACCTGGGTGAGATAGTATTCGCCCTTAACGTTTTTGGCAATGCCAACGCCAGTCGTATCAAACGAGCCTTCAATGTTTTTAAGATGACCAGGACTTTTAAGCCAACCTTGCACCGCTTGGCGCACAGGATCGCTGTAACCCTGATTAAACGCAACATTTTCAGCCGCACGGCTGTAGGGAAGGGTACGAGCGATCGCCTGCACCCGTTGCTTAAAGCCATCGTGACTAAAGGGTACGCGACCGCTTGCCATCGCCTGACTATGCAGCCGCGACTGTTCACTAATGCGCGAGTCCATCTTGAGGGGGGGCAGCTTTCGACTCGCCCGATACTGATTCACTTGTGTCAGTACTGCTTGCTCTAGTGACTGAAAGGATGGCGTAGCTTGAGCAGTCTGCTGCATCAGGGGTCTCGACTGGGCTGAAGCAAGACCGCCATCGATCGCCTGAAAAACGAAGCTGCCCGCGATCGCCAACGCGCTAAAAGTGCCAGCCGTAAAGAGCCCACGCTTGAATGCTCCAGTTTTGCCTACACGAGTCTTAGATACTTGAGACATCGGCTCTACCTTAAGTCAAATTATTAACTGATAGACAACTCAAGCGTTCAAGAGTTCCACAACCGTGCAAAAGATCTGCGTAGGGGAGAGGTTTTTCTGGCGATCGCCATATGCCTTTCTCACCCGAATAACAAACATTCTTCTCCCTAAGCCAATCATTCACTGACTTCATCAGCAGTGCCCTGCTCAATAAGGAGCCGCTTATTTCCATGAGGATTGTACGGACGCAGTGCGTGTGCAAGTTCTTTAGACTGAGGTTATCTACCTAAGACTAGCTACATCTACAACGCTGTATACCTGCAAAGAGACGAGTGAACTCGTTACAGCAAGAACCTTTAGCCACTATAGAATGCTCAGTGAGTGAAACTATTCGTTATGCCAAGTCTTGCCGACTCCCGGCTAGAATCTCCTCTGTCCATCACCAGTTTATCCATGTCCTACTCCGACCATGTTATGGGCGCGGCTGTTTTTGACTTGAACGGTCTCCCTAAAAAGTACTTCACAACACCTGAAGGCAATAACATGAGTTGGGTGCAGACCATTTTTCAGGCGCTCGGCTTGCGATCGTTACTTGTATCTTCCCTGCAACTGGAGGGCTTTCACCATGTCACAATTCTTGGCTCTGAATCTGCTGCTGTCGTTGTAAAACAGAAAAATCATTACATCGCGTTATTGATTCAGCCACAAGCCACGATCGACGAAGCCTTTATTGATTGGGTACAAACCTTTGAACTCAGCGAACTTAAAAACAATCCACGTTTTCGTACGCCGTAGCAGCACGCATCGCGTTTTTTCGGAAAAATACGAGGAAAAGCTCATGGTTTCTGGCAAACTGGCGCAAGCGTTCCGAGAAGGACGATCGCGCTAGCAAGCAGAAGAACGGCAACGCGCGGATCAGACTGAAGCCCAGCCCAACGGAGGGAACGGTTGCAATCGCTCGGCATCGATCCAGAAAAATAAAAGTAGCGATCGCTCTTATCGGGCGATCGCTACTTCTTAGTGATTCAGTTCATGCCGATCAATTTACTTGTCGGGCTGAGGCGTCATCCGCAGGTAGGGTTTGACTTCAGTCAAACCTTTTGGAAAACGCTGCTTAGCATCTTCTGTAGAGATCGAGGGCACTACGACTACATCATCGCCATCTTTCCAGTTGACAGGCGTTGCCACACCGTAATTATCGGTCAATTGCAGTGAGTCAATGACCCGCAAAATCTCATCAAAATTGCGTCCAGTGCTGGGGGGATAGGTCAGCGTCAACCGCAATTTTTTCTGCGGATCGATCACAAACACCGTGCGAACCGTTACCTTCGCGTTTGCATTGGGGTGAACCATACCGTAAAGATCAGACACCTTGCGATCGGCATCGGCTAGCAGCGGATAGTTCACCGTTGTGTTCTGCGTTTCGTTGATATCGTCAATCCATCCCTTGTGGGAATCATTCGGATCAACACTTAGCGCCAAAACTTTCACGTTGCGCTTGTCAAATTCGGGCTTAAGTTTGGCGACTTCGCCCAACTCGGTGGTGCAGACAGGAGTGTAATCAGCCGGATGCGAAAAGAGAACGACCCAGCTATCACCTGCCCAAGTGTAAAACGCAATGGGTCCTTCGCTGGACTCCTGAGTGAAATCTGGGACGGCATCGCCTAGTTGAAGAGTCATAAGCGTTTTTCCTGTTAAGTTACATCAACTACGATTTGACAGTTTACCATCATGGCACAAAGCTCCGGTTATCCGATCGGAGTTTAGATCTATTTATAATTCTAACTTGGATTATTAAAGGTCATGTAAAGAAGACTGCCAAGCTTAAAGATTACATGAAGGTGAGACTCGAAAGGCTCAGATTACAGTGAGCGTTCCTTGCAAGCAATGACGAGCGGGTATGCAATCTTGGGGGGAAGCAGACAGGTAAGCGCTCACCCAGAAAACCGTTGCAAGCGAACGATGAGCCACGATGCAACTTTAGAACACTGCAACTTGCAACCTTAAAGCATGATAGCAACGTAACAGCACCCACTTAAGCTTTAAGCATCGCTAATACTTGTTTTTCGACTGGCACCAACAGTATGCCAAGGCGAAGGAGTATAAACCATTAGCGCCAAACTTTGTCGTCTTAGAGAATTTACGGTGACAGCAGCCATGAGACTATAGACTTTTTGTAAAAACTTACCCACTTTTTCGGTATTGCTACTGCAAATTCGGGCAAGATAACAACAGACTCTAGATGTTACAGACTTAGCTACTCCATGGAATTACAAGCAGCGGAATCAAAAGCCTTGTTAGTCGTTGATGAACAGCCCCTCTCTCTACGGCAATGTCTGCGCTACCTGCAAGCAGGAGGCAAACTGCAAGCCTTTGTTGGCGATATTCTGCGGCAGTACGTTCTAGAACAGGCGCTAGCAACCAGGCAAGATATTGAGATTGGCACTGCGATCGTCGAGCAAGCAGTCATTGATTTTCGCTTGCAGCAACAGCTTACCGATAGCAAGGTCTTTCAGGAATGGTTGACCCGCAACGGCTTGAGTTATGAACAGTTTCACACTCAAATTGTGGGTAGCTTTAAGCTCGAAAAGTTGAAGACACAGGTGACGAGCGATCGTCTGCAAGAGTATTTCATTGAACGCAAAATCTTTTTCGATCGCGTTGTGCTGTCGCGTATTGTCGTTGCCAGCAAAGAGTTAGCCGAAGAATTGCACAGCCAGATTGCAGAAGGGGCAAATTTTGAGCAGTTAGCACGGGAATACTCCACTGCTGATGAGCGGGTTGCCAATGGCATGATGGGTCCTGTGAGCCGAGGGACATTGCCAGATGCACTGAGAGCGGCGATCGATTCTGCAAGCCCCGGCGAACTGGTCGGACCGCTAGAGTTTGAAAACTTTTGGGCAATTTTTCGAGTCGAGCAATTTTTGCCTGCAACCTTAGAAGACAACCAGTTGCGGCAAGCCATGCAGAACGAACTGTTTGAGAAATGGCTGTCAGAAAAAATCCAGACCATGACCGTTAAGCTACAGGTGAACGAATGATTGCCAATGAACTAGTCACCGATTTACCCTGGGATGTACCGCCTCTCTCGTTTCTAAACCCCGATCAGCAAGTGCAGTTTAAACAAGCTGCAACACTGCGGCGGTTCAACCTGGGAGATATGCTCTGGTCTACCGATACACCTGGCAGCCAAATTTTAGTCATCAGCGGCAAGGTGCGACTGGTGCCCGAAGAGGGGCAATCAACCATGCTCAAAAAAGGCGATTGGTTGGGCGATCGACTGGATTTGCCCGGTTTTTGGAAGGCTCGTGCGGCGGACAAAGATGTCGTCATCGCCGAATGGAAAGTCGAACTCTGGGATCAGGTATTCTCTGCCGAACTAGAGCGTTTTTGGGCATTGCAACGTAACCGCCATTTGCCCCAAACGGCAGAAACACCACAGCCGATCTCTGGTTTTCCGTTTGTAGCAGGTGTCAATACTGCCGCCGCCTGTCTCACAATGGCGGCTAGTCATTTTCAAATCCCCGCTCAGTTAGAGTGGGTGCAACGACAGGTACGAGGGCAGCGATCGGCTGAAGTCGTCGAAGCTGCCGAAAAGGTTGGGCTGCAACTGCGACGGATTGACACTGCCTGGACAAATCTGCGTCAGCTTGGACTGCCAGCGCTCATGCAGTGGAAGGACAGCCCGAATGGCTCGAACTTAATTCTGCCTCGTTCAGTGCGTGCAGCAACGGACTCAAACACGCACTGGGTCATGGCTTACGCCGTTAAGGGCGATCGGCTCATCGTAGCAGATCCGCTTAACCCCAGCCGCACCTGCGAAAGTGTCCCTCGATCGCTGGTTGAAAGCGCTTGGGATGGACAACTTTGGCAAGTTGAGCAAATTCAGAAGCAAGAGACGTTTAGCCTTGCCTGGTTCCTACCAGCAATTTGGAACTACCGCAAACTGCTCGGTGAAGTGCTGTTGGCATCCTTCACGCTGCAAATTTTGGGACTGGCAACCCCGATCATCACGCAGGTTGTCATCGATCGCGTCATGGTGCAGGGCAGCCTTTCCACCTTGGATGTCATGGCACTTGCCCTCTTGGGTGTGGCGTTCTTTGAGGCGGGCTTAGGTATTCTGCGCCTCTTTATCTTTACGCACACAGCGCGGCGACTTGACCTCAGCCTCTCTGCCCAACTGTTTCGGCATTTGATGCGCCTGCCATTGTCGTACTTCGAGGCGCGTCGTGTGGGTGATACGGTTGCCCGTGTGCAAGAACTCGAAAATATTCGCCAATTTTTGACCGGGACTGCCTTGACAGTCATTCTAGATGCGATTTTTGCCGTCGTCTATCTGGTGATTATGTTTGCCTACAGCATTCCCCTGACCTGGGTGTCGCTCGCTGTAGTCCCGCTCTTTGCACTGCTGACGTTAACAGCAACGCCTATTTTGCGGAACTGGTTGAACGAAACCTTTAACCGCAGTGCTGACAGTCAATCCTTCCTGGTCGAAACCATTACTGGCATTCAGGCGGTCAAAGCACATACAGCCGAACGGGTCGCGCGCGATCGCTGGGAAGGGCTGTTTGCTCGGTTCATCCGCACAGGTTTCAAAGCCTCTACTACGTCTAACATCAGCAACAATATTGCTGACTTCCTCACTCACTTCTCTTACCTGATCATTCTTTGGGTCGGTGCCAAGCTGGTGATTGAGCAGAAGCTGACGATCGGTCAACTGGTCGCCTTCCAAATGCTGTCAGGCAGAATGACGGGTCCACTATTGCGTCTGGTGCAGCTCTGGCAGAACCTTCAGCAAGTGTTGCTCTCGGTCGATCGTATTGGCGACATTCTCAACACGGCTCCCGAAGCCGAGTCAGGTTCAGGCTTGGTGCTACCACCCTTGCAGGGACAGGTCGCATTCGATCAAGTGTTCTTCCGCTACTACCCAACGCAAGAGCCGGTGCTACGCGGCATTTCCTTCAGCGTACAACCAGGAATGCTAGTGGGAGTAGTGGGACGGAGTGGTTCTGGTAAAAGTACACTTTCTAAGCTGATTCAACGGCTGTATCCAGTCGAATCAGGTCGCATTCTGATTGACGGATTCGATATCAAGAGCGCCGATCTTATGTCACTGCGTCAACAGGTTGCTGTAGTGCTCCAAGAAGACTTTCTCTTCAATGGGTCGGTGCTAGAAAATATCAGCCTCGGACATCCAGACATTGGTGCCGAACAGGTGATCGAAGCAGCGCGGCTTGCAGTTGCTCACGACTTTATCAGTGAATTGCAACATGGCTACGAAACTAGCGTCGGCGAACGGGGCACGGCGCTGTCAGGTGGGCAGCGCCAGCGCATTGCGTTAGCACGATTATTTCTTTCCAACGCGCCTCTGTTAGTACTGGATGAAGCAACCAGTGCACTGGACGCAGAAACCGAGCAGCAGGTTTTACAAAATATTCAAAAGGTATCACAAAACCGCACGGTGTTCTTGATTGCCCATCGCTTTGCGCCACTGAAACGAGCTGATTTAATTGTGGTGCTGGAGAAGGGGGTGCTAGTTGAAAAGGGCACTCATGATGATCTGCTGCGGAGTAAAGGCTTGTATTGGTCTCTCTACCAGCGTCAGCAAGCATCGGTTTAGGTGATTACGTCTTCTCAGTAACTGCGTCAAATTTAATAATCTGCACAGTGATACTACTGTGGCTTATCAGGGTTTCTACGTAGAAACCCTGATTTTTTTTGGTTGCAAAATAGGATTTCTGTAAAGATATACAAAATAATTTGTTACTTTGTGAGCAAAACAAGATGGGAGGGGCACTATAGCAAAGACATCGTAGGTGTGACAACAATGCCCGCAGATTCCATCGGTAACACGTTAGCGACCGCCAAACCTATCTTCCCGATCGCGAGTACACAGACGTTGACCGAGTTCATCGGTGTAGACGCTGGCACTCTCGATTCCGACGATTATTACAGCTTCAAACTGACCCGCGCTAGCAGCTTTACGTTATCGCTAACGGGGTTAAGCGCCAATGCAAATGTCCAGATACTAAACAGCGCTGGAACGATCGCTACAGACACAGACGGTTCCCTGCTGAGTTCATCCAATACTGGCACATTAGCAGAATCCATCAACGGCATTCTCAACCCTGGCACCTACTACATCCGCGTCTTGTCGGCACCTGCTACTGACCCGCTCAATCCGATCGGCACGACCCCCAGCACTAACTACAACATTAACGTCACTGCAAATAGCAACACCAAAACAGACATTCTCTGGCGCAACTACGCAATCGGCGGTGGAGAAAACGCCGTATGGGTGATGGATGGCATCACCCGTGTCTCTAGTCTTTTCCTAACACCTGTTTCAGATACTAACTGGGTTATTCAAGCAACGGGTGACTTGAACGGCGATAACAACACTGACATCATTTGGCGCAACTATGCGACTGGGCAAGAAGCGTTGTGGTTTATGAATGGGACAACGCTAGTGTCAAGCAGTTTGGCGCTTCCTCCTGTTACCGACTTCAACTGGCAGATTCAAGGGGCTGGCGACTTTAACGGCGACGGCAAAGCCGAACTTGTATGGCGCAACTATGCAACTGGGCAAAACGTCCTCTGGTTTCTTAACGGAACGACACTCGCCTCAAGTATTTTTATCGAGTCGTTACCAACTACCAGTGCCCGTATTCAGGCGGTTGCCGACTTTAACAACGATGGTAATCCTGATATTCTCTGGCGCAATTATGCGCCTTCACCCGCCGCTGAGAATAATTTCATCTGGTTGATGAATGGCACAACGCGGATTGGCTCTGCGTCTTTGCCAGCCGTGACCGACTTTAATTGGCGGATAGAGGGTGCGTTCGATCTTAACTATGATGGTAAGACTGACATTTTTTGGCGCAATCCTGTATCAGGTGAGAACGTTGTCTGGTATCTAAATGGCACAACCTTTGTAACTTCTGACTTTTTGCTTGGCTTTACGGGCGGCAACTGGCGAGCAACACCGCCCTTTAATCGATTACTCCCAGCAGTGCGTGCCGATGCAGCGGGTAATGCAGCAGACACGACAGCTTTCTCGATCGGTCCTGTTAATGGCAACGGTACCTATCGTGATGCTGCTGGCAGCACCGATGCCAATGACTACTACCAATTCTCGCTTGGCAGCCTGACTCAACTCAGTTTAACCCTCGCTGGCTCAAGTGGTGGAACCCTCAGCGATAATCTAGATCTGCGAGTGTATGACGCTTCTGGGACAGTTGTGGCACAATCCGCGAATGGTGGGAATGCTACAGAAGCCATTGTAATCAATGGCTTAGGAGCAGGAACCTATTACATCCAGGTTGATGGCACGGCTAGCAGCACTAGTAGTCCCTATGTCCTAAGTATTAATGCCAATAATTTACCTGTACTGGCTAGCAATAACGCATTGACCATCAGCGAAGGCGCAGCGCTGACGATTAGCAACACGTTGTTGCAGGTGACAGATGAGAACAATACGCCCGCACAACTGACCTATACGCTAGCAACGCCACCAGATGTTGCTAAAGGTAGTCTGCGTTTGAATGGGGCGGCGATCGGTCAAAACAGCGTCTTTACCCAGGCTGATATTAATGCTGGCAGACTTAGCTACAGCCAGAACGGTAGCGAAACACTCAGCGATAGCTTTGTCTTCAGCGTGTCTGACGGGGTGGGTGGCACAGTTGGCAATACCACCTTCACCATTAACACGATCCCTGTTAACGATCTACCGACGCTCGTAACGAAGCAAGCGCTGACACTGAGCGAAGGCGCTGCTGCCAGTCTTTCCAGCCTCAATTTGCTGGTTACTGATATTGAGCAAACAGCAGCGCAGTTGATTTATAGCCTCAATGGTGCGCCCACTAACGGTAGCCTACTGCTGAATGGTACAGCGATCGCGGCGGGAGGCACATTCACCCAAGCCGACATCAGCAGCGGCACGAGCTTAAGCTATAGCCATAATGGATCTGAAACAGTAAACGATAGCTTCAGCTTCACCGTTACCGATGGAGCTGGTGGCACTGTTGTACCATCACCACAAACCTTCAGCATTAGTGTTACGCCTGTTAACGATGCTCCAATACTTATTTCAAACCAGGGGTTAGCTGTCACTGAAGGGGCTACGCTTACTATCACATCGGCGTTCCTGCAAGCTAGCGATGCTGAATTGACAGGACCGACCGCTTCGCCACCGCTTCCAGACCGGATTATCTATACAGTAAGCACGTTACCTAGCAACGGCACAATCTTTGTTGGCAGTAACATACTTGCCCTTAACGGTACGTTCACGCAGGCAGACGTAAACAATAACCGTATTGTCTACACTCACAACGCCAGTAATACGAATAGTGACAGCTTTGTCTTCAATGTTTCTGATGGCAACATTGTTACTGCTAACTCAACCTTCAACATTACTGTTTCGCCTGGCAACTCGCCGCCTGTACTCAGCTTAAATGCAGGCTTGACTCTTGACGAAGGTGCAACAGCCAGTATTGGCGGTACGCTACTGGCGGTTACAGACCCAGACAACCCGCCGCCGCAGGTGAGCTATACGCTAAATCAAGGACCCGCAAACGGAGCCTTGAAGCTCAATGGCACTGCTTTGACGGCTAGACAAACCTTTACGCAGCAGGATATCAACACGCTCGATCGCCTGACGTACCAGCACAATGGCAGTGAGACCACCAGCGACAGCTTTAGCTTTACGGCAACCGATCCATCTGGGGCGGCAATTCCCACCGCAACTTTCAGCATTGCGGTGACACCAGTTAATGATGCGCCGATTCTAGTCTCTAATGTTGGGCTAACACTCTCGGAAGGTGCTGCTGTCAGTATTACAACCACGCTGTTGAGTGCTACTGATGTTGATAATTTAGACCCACAGCTTACCTACATTGCTTCGACACCAGCCCACGGCAGTCTGGTTCTAGGGACAACAACCGTTAACAGTTTCACGCAGGCTGAACTGGCAAGCGGTCAACTTAAGTATGTGCATGATGGAAGTGAGTCGATTTCAGATAGCTTCAGCTTCACTCTCGGCGATGGTACGGCAACGACCGCTTCCCGAACCTTCAACATCTCTGTGATTCCAGTCAATGATGTACCTGGCATTGCTAGCAATCTTGGGCTGACATTAGCAGAAGGGGGAACCACCGCGATCGCCAGTACTGTCCTATCAATTACTGATAGCGATGGTCCGGGTCCATTGACTTATACAGTGGGCACGGGTACGACCAGAGGTGCTCTAAAGCTGGGTACAGCGACCCTCTCGGCAGGGCAGACATTTACTCAGGCAGATATTGCAGGCAATCGTCTCTCTTATACCCACGACGGTTCGGAAACGACTGCGGATAGCTTTACTTTTACAGCGTCTGATGGCTCTACAACAGGCACACTGGGTCTCACTACCTTCAATATTGCAGTGACACCCGTGAATGACGTACCTGTTCTGGTTTCTAACGGCGGCATTACGCTCCTTGAGGGTGCGCTGACTACCATCAGCAGCAGCGTGTTACAGGTAAGCGATGGCGATAGCCCACTACTGACAAGCCTGATTTATAACGTGACCAGCGCTCCGACGAATGGGACGTTGTTGCTAGGTGGTAATGCAGTGACGAGCTTTACGCAGGCAAATCTAAACAGCGGGCAACTGGTCTATCGGCACAATGGCGGTGAATCGCTATCTGATAGTTTTACCTTTAACGTAACCGATGGCGTGATACCAGCACCAGTTGGTCCGAGCATTTTCAATATTGCAGTCACACTTGTTAACGATGTCCCTGGCATTGCTAGAAACTTGAGTCTGACATTGGCAGAAGGGGGAACCGCTGCGATCACCGATGCCGCTCTAGTAATCACTGATAACGATGGTCCGGGTCCGCTGACCTATACCTTAGGTGCTGGCACAGCTAGAGGTAGCTTGAAACTTGGAGCTGCAACGCTGGCGGCGGGTCAAACCTTTACGCAAGCAGATATTGCTAGCAATAGCCTTTCATATACCCATAACGGGTCGGAGACAACGACAGATAGCTTCACATTTACAGCGTCTGATAGCTCGACCGGCACGATCGCGCTTACGACTTTTAGTATTAACGTGACACCTGTCAATGATGCACCAGTACTAACAGTTCCAGGCTTCCAGTCAGTTGATGAAGATCTCCCGCTTGCCTTTACAGGAGCAAATCGCATCAGTGTCAGTGATGCCGATCTTGGTAGCAATCCTTTGGTAGTGACGCTTTCAGCTTCCGGTGGCACACTTAGCCTTAATCCTGGCAGCTTGACTGTGACTGATAACGGCACCGGACAAGTTACGCTGACCGGGCAGCTCACAGCAGTCAACAATGCACTGGGTAGCCTGGTCTACAGAGGAGGCTTAGATTTCAACGGTCCTGACACAATCAGTATCGCTGTAACTGACCAAGGTAGCACTGGTGCTGGTGGGATACAGACGGATACGAAGACGATCGACCTGATTGTTAACCCCATTAACGATGCACCAACCTTAACTGTGCCTGGGATCCAAACCGTTGCGGAAGATGCAGTGTTGTCACTTGCAAACTTGATTAATACGACTGATGCTGATTCAGGCATCAATCCAGTCAAAGTAGATCTAGGCACAGTGAACGGGCGGCTCACGTTGGCGACAACAGGTGGACTGACCTTTGCTGACGGTTCCACAAATGGCAACGGTACACTCAGCTTTACAGGCGCGATTGGTAGTGTGCGGGCAGCTCTGGCAACTCTCAGCTATCAAGGCAATCCTAATTACTTTGGTACTGACACCATTACGCTCAGGGTGGATGATCAAGGCTCTGTTGGTGCGCCCGGTGCATTGAGTATCCAGAGAACGATCGCGGTGAATGTCACCCCTGTTAATGATGCGCCGACTTTCACAGCAGGCAGCAACCTGGTTGTCAATGAAGATGCAGCACCACAAACAGTGAACTGGGCAACCGATATTGCAACGGGACCAGCAAACGAATCAAGCCAGACGCTCAACTTCATCACGTCCAACAACAATGCCAGTCTATTCACAGTTGCCCCGACGATCGACCCTACAGGCAGACTGACCTACACGCTCGCGCCTAATGCTAATGGTGTTGCCACTGTAACAGCCAGCCTGAGAGACAGCGGTGGTACGGCTAATGGTGGTATAGATACCTCACCTGCCAGCATCTTTACGATTACGGTAAATCCCGTTAATGATGCCCCATCCTTTATCAAGGGTGCGAATCAAACCATTGCAGAAGATGCAGGGGCGCAGACGATCGCTGGCTGGGCAACAGGCATTTTAGCGGGACCAGCCAATGAAACGGCTCAGACCCTCAACTTCTTGGTCAATACCGATAATCCGTCTCTGTTCTCGGTTGCTCCCACGATCGACCCTGCAACAGGCACTCTCACGTATACAGCGGCTCCTAATGCTAACGGCACAGCGATCGTGACCGTGCAGCTTAGAGACAACGGTGGGACGGAGTTGGGTGGTGTGGATAGCTCTGCACTCCAAACCTTCACCATCAACGTCACGGCAATCAACGATGCGCCTGTCTTCACTCTGCCGAACCCACCAACAGTTAGTGAAGATACGACATTGGCAATCGCGGGCATCAGCCTCCAGGACGTTGATTCAGCTAGCAGCCCTCTCGTGGTCACGCTCTCGGTCGCTAACGGCACGCTCCAGCTGGGCAATACTGCTGGACTTACCATCACTGCTGGCTCTAATAACAGCGGCAGCGTCGCTTTCAGCGGCACACTCAGCGACATCAACGCCGCTTTGTCTGGTCTTAGCTATCGTGGCAACCTGAACTTTAATGGGTCGGATACACTGACCCTTACCGCTAATGATCAGGGCAATACGGGGTCTGGGCCGATCGGTATCGAAAACAGAACGCTGACTGTAACTGTAACTGCCGTTAACGATGCTCCCGTCATCAATGTTCCAGGCAGCCAAACAGTAGACGAAGATACTGACCTAACACTTTCTGGCATCAGCCTTGCCGATGTGGATGCAAGCACGAACCCGATTACCGTCACTCTCTCAGCCGTCAACGGTACGCTCAGCCTTGATCCGCTGGTCGCGGGTACTAGCAGCACCCTCACGCTGACCGATACGCTGGATAACATTAATACCCAGATCGCCAACCTCACCTATAAAGGCAGGCTCAACTACAACGGAACCGATACGATCACCATCAGGACAAATGACCAGGGCAACACAGGCTTTGGTGGTCCGCTCACCGACCTCAAGACGATCAGTGTTACTGTCAATGCTGTTAACGACAGACCAGTACTGACTGTACCGGGTGCCCAGACGGTCAATGAAGATACGAACCTGGTCTTCAACTCAAGTAGAGCCATCACACTAACCGATGTCGATTCTGGAGCGAGCCCGATTCAAGTGACCTTTGCTGTCAGCAATGGCACTCTAGCACTAGGTACAGTCGGTGGTGGCGGCGCACTTATAGGCAACAATACGGGCGCGATCACCTACACGGGTACGTTGGCAGCACTAACACCTGCACTCAGCACCCTGACGTATCGGGGCAGGCAGAACTACTTTGGGGCTGATACACTCAATGTCACCGTTAATGACCAGGGCAATACTGGCTCTGGCACACCTGGCATCGTCACGACCTCTGTTGACATTACCGTTACCTCGGTGAATGATGCCCCTGTGCTGTTAACCAATCGGGCACTGACGTTAAGCGAAAGTACCTCTAGCGTTATCACTAACTCACAACTCCGCTTCACAGATGTCGATAATACGCCTGCTCAGCTTGTCTACACACTGTTTAGTGCTCCCAATCCTCTGACAACGGGCAGTTTACGCCTCTCGAATGGCAGTGGTACGACTGCGACTTTGGCGGCTGGCGGCACGTTTACTCAGGCAGACGTCAATAGCGGCTATCTCTCCTACGCCCATAGCGGCAGTGAGACAACAAGCGATAGCTTTACCTTCAGGGTCTTCGACAACACGCCGGGTAGTATCACCGTTCCTGGTAGTGGCAACGCCACCTTTAACATCGTGATCAACCCCGTGAATGATGTGCCCACGATCGTCAACAACGCTAGGCTGAGACTGACTGAAGGCGCAACGACTACTATCTCCAACACTCTGCTCAGTGTCAGTGATGCCGACAATACAACGGCTCAACTGCGCTACACCCTGAGTAGTGCCCCCAATAATGGGAGCCTGCGGTTAAATGGTAGTGCGCTGACCTTAGGACAGACCTTCACTCAAGCTGACATTGACTCCAACCGCGTCTCTTATCGCCACAACGGTAGCGAAACCAATAGTGACAGCTTCATTTTTGCGGTGAGTGATGGCGCAGGCGGAACAACAGGCAGCAGAACGTTCAATATCGACATTACCAATGTCAATGATGCACCAACGATCGTCTCGGCAGGTCCTGCCACCGTGAACGAAGGTGCCACCGTGAACATTACCAACACACTGCTGAGAACCTCCGACCCAGACAACTTAACCTCTGAGTTGAGATATACCCTGCCAACCGTACCCGTTTCAGGCGTACTCTTGCTGAATGGCACAGCACTGAGCGCAGGCGCGATCGTGACGCAACAGCAAATCGATCAGGGTTCACTCACCTATGTCCACAATGGCAGCGAACCAACCGGCAACGATGTCTTTGTCTTCCGGGTGTCAGATGGCACGATTACCTCGCCCGATCGTGTCTTCAACATCAACATTAATCCTGTAAATGATCCACCAACGTTAGTAAGCAATACGGGTTTGCTCTTGGCTGGCGAGACACCTTCGCTCACCCTCATCAGCAACGACTTGCTCCAGGTATCAGATGTTGACAACACAACGGCTCAGTTGACCTACACGCTGACATCTGTACCAAACCCAACGGTCGGGATTCTGCGGCTGAATGGCGCCCAGGTCACTGCGGGAGGAACCTTCACTCAGGCAGATATTGATTCAGGTAGCCTCAGCTTCGATTACCTCGGTAATGGCAGCAGTGAAACCTTCCAGTTCACGGTGTCGGATGGTGGTACAGGCGGCACGCTTTCCAATGCGTTCTTCAACATCAACTTCAGCTACTCGTAAGCTGAATCACCAATAACGTAAAGCAAAACCTGGCGGATGCTGTGCAATCATTGTGCAGCATCCGTTTTTTTGTAAACGTTCTGCCTCTAAAAGGAGATCGTCAGACTGGTCGCTTTACGCCAAAATCTTTATAGGGAATTACTAGGTAGTTTGCAGCATGGATATCAAGAGTGGCTTCATCGACGCGATCGGCAATACCCCACTGATTCGGCTCAACAGCTTCAGTGATGAAACGGGTTGTGAGATCCTGGGCAAGGCAGAATTTCTGAACCCAGGTGGCTCAGTCAAAGATCGAGCGGCACTATATATTATTCAAGATGCTGAAGCAAAAGGCCTGCTGAAGCCAGGGGGCACTGTTGTCGAAGGCTCTGCCGGTAACACAGGCATTGGGCTGGCGCATATCTGTAACGCCAAAGGCTACAAATGCCTGATCATCATTCCCGAAACACAATCGCAAGAAAAAATTGATCTTTTGCGAACCTTAGGTGCCGAAGTGCGTACCGTTCCCGCAGTGCCCTACAAAGATCCAAATAACTATGTCAGGCTTTCTGGCAGCATTGCTTCAGAGATGGAAAACGCAATCTGGGCAAACCAGTTTGACAACCTGGCAAATCGTGATGCTCATTACACCACTACTGGTCCTGAAATCTGGGCACAAACTGACGGTAAAGTCGATGCTTGGGTAACCGCAACAGGTACAGGTGGCACTTACGCTGGAGTCTCTCTTTTTTTAAAAGAAAAGAACCCTAACATCCAATGTGTTCTTGCTGACCCCATGGGGAGTGGGCTTTACAGCTATGTTAAAACAGGCGAACCGAGAACCGAGGGTAGTTCTATCACTGAAGGCATTGGTAACAGCCGTGTGACTGACAACATGAAGGGCGCTCCAGCCGACGATGCCATCCAGATCCATGACACTGAAGCAGTGCGCGTGTTGTATCAACTACTGGAAAAAGATGGATTGTTTATGGGTGGCTCCGTTGGCATTAACGTGGGAGCAGCGATCGCTTTGGCGAAGCAACTTGGACCCGGACACACAATCGTCACCATACTGTGCGATAGTGGCAGCCGCTATCAATCGAAGCTTTTTAATCGCGAGTGGCTGACAACAAAAGGGCTTCTGCCAGTGGGATAAGAGGCTGAAAGCTTAGTGAAGCCTCTTAATTGCTTGCTAGAGCGGCGATCGCGCGTTTTGCGGTTAATTTTACAACGTGCTGATCGCCGCTAGTTATAGTAACCTGAGTTCGGGATAAGCTGAAACCCTGATTCTGTCGTTGCCCGAAAAGGCGATTCTTTCGTCGAAGTCATGGCAAAACCCCTTTAACCCGAACTGACGTTATAGTACTTTGCGCTTCACTTTACTAAGCTGCTGCTTTGGCGGTCATCCGATCGACAGATCTTAATGCACTCAGTATAAAGTTTCACTAAACGACCGTTTAGCCCTAATTCTGTAGCTTATAATACAGATATGAAAGAAAACGTTCATCTAGCCGTTAATTAAATTCGGCAGACGGAAGTAGGGAGAAGTCCCGAAGGAACGCGCCTCAGTCACCACACACAACGCATTTAACCAAGAGGCGAAGACCATGCAACTTACTTACCGTGGCGCTCATTATGACTATACGCCCTGTGCGGCTAAAGCTGCTCGGGAGACGAATGTTTTTCGCGCTCTTAGACCGACCTACAACCTTCACTATCGCGGCTCCGTCTATACCGTTGATCCCAACGCAGAACAGAGTCCAGCAGCGGCTCAATTCACTGGGCAACTGTTCTACCGTGGTGTTACTTATTCGTTGAATGGCGAGATGTTGCCTAGAGCTAGAAAAGCAACAACTGGAGTTTCGAGTAGACCTGCCTTCAACACAAAAACATCTAGCCCTGCCGAATTTGCAGCTGTCCATCGTGACAATCTCCACAAAAACGTGCAGCATCGTCTTCAAGTGGCACGAGACAAGCAAGACCAGGTCTTGATCAATCTGCTTGAACGTGAGCTACAGCAGATTGTGTAATGTCATTCGAGTGCTGGGTTTAGTTTCCATCACTTTTACACAGGGTAAATTCTTCAAGCAAAAGCGGTGCAGTGCTCCTGTACCGCTTTTTTGTGCCATTTCTGCGTTCTGCATGTAACATGGCTCGCATTGAGAAGGATGCCGCAAGGAGCTTGCACGATGGCAACGGGTCAGCAGCATGAATTAACAAGGTATTTTAGTCAGGGTTTAGGTGGCTTCGGTCTGCGATTGCTCTCTGCCAGTTGGGCAGCCGGTGGTTGGGCGATCGGTGGTTGGGCGATCGTCTCTCTTGTTACCACCACAGTAAGTCGGGCACAGCAAGTGCCACTGCCACCACCACCAACAGTATCAGTGCCGGGGTTAACGAACCCCCCCGCGTTGATAAACTCAACTCCGGCACCCAACAGCGAAACAGTTTTTTTGGCACCCATCAATCGGCAGGATGCAAGCAGCCAATATACCGTTTATGTGAATGGAGATAGCCCCTATCTATTGCAGCAAGTGCGGACAGTTGAGCCTGCTGCATCGATACAGCGTTATCAAGGACAAGCTATCATCCAAGCCGGAACCTTTGACAACGAGATCAGCGCACGACGACAAGTCGCAGTGCTCAACGCTCAAGGCATGATCGCTGAAATGACAATGGGTAATGCAGAAATGGCTGCTGCGTCCCCGAGTGCTACTACCACAAGCCGTTATCTGGTAGTCGTTCCAGGTGGCCGAGAAGAATTGCCTACCTTGGCAGAGCGAGCGATTCGGATGGGTATTCGTCAGGAAGCCATTCAAGAGAAAAATGCGCCACTAGGACCACATCTGGAGATTGGCCCTTTCGCACAGCACAGCGATGCAAAGAAAATTAGTCAATTTCTTAATGGCGGTGGTTTCGACTCACGGGTTTATTACAGTCGCTAAAATTACTACAGTTGTGTCGTCACTTTCATTGTGCTGCTTAGAATCCAAGCCATTCAGCAAATTGTAGTAACTGCTGATCAGATGCGGCAAATTGAGGCGCGGGTCTTTGCAGCGGGGATGCCTGTTGAAGCACTCATGGAGAAGGTTGCAGGGCTGCTTGCCCATCGAGTGACAGCACTGTACCCTGATACATCCCTCCATTTTGGTGTGCTAGTTGGATCAGGGCATAATGGTGGTGATGCTCTGGTTGTTGCGCGAGAGCTGTACTTCAAGGGTTACGCTGTATCAGTTTACTGTTCCGTCTCAACATTCAAAGAGCTGACTGCCAAGCAGCATCACTATTGTAAAAGTCTGGGGATAGAGTTTGTTGAAGCGGTAGAGGCATTGCAAGTTTGTGATGTGCTCATCGACGGGTTGTTTGGGTTTGGACTGGAGCGCCCACTTGGTCATGCGATCGCTGCTACAGTCAACCAAATTAATCAATGGTCTAAACCGATCGTTAGCATTGACCTTCCCTCCGGGCTGCATACTGACACTGGAGCAGTTTTAGGAGCAGCAATACAGGCAACCCATACGCTTTGCCTTGGTTTGTGGAAGCAAGGATTGCTGCAAGACCAGGCGCTTGACTATACGGGCAGCGTTGAGTTAATTGATTTTGACCTTCCGCTTGCAGATATTTGGGCAGTGTTCAGTAACCGACCGTCTGTGCAGCGCATTACGTCAGCGCACGCGATCGCCCATCTGCCCCTGATACGCCCTGCCACTACTCACAAATACAAAATGGGGCATGTGCTGCTGATCTGTGGCTCTCGTCGTTATGCTGGCGGTGCACTGCTGACCGCGCTGGGGGCACGTGCCAGCGGAGTGGGGATGCTATCGATCGCGGTACCTCAGACTCTAAAGGCAATCCTTACAGCACAGCTACCCGAAGCGCTGGTGTGGGGTTGTATGGAAACAGAGACAGGTGCGATCGCTCAATTGCCTGATGAACTTGACTTAAAGGCGTATGACGCGATCGCCTGCGGTCCGGGACTGACGATGGATGCCACTACTGTTGTGCAACAGGTCTTGCAGCAAAAACAGACGATCGTCCTGGATGCGGATGGCTTAAACATTCTTGCCCAAATGGGTACCCTGCCGACCTTGCACCAACGGCAAGCGCCAACAGTCATTACACCGCATCTTGGGGAATTTAAACGCCTCTTTCCAGACCTTGCAGAACCAATGCCCTGCCGGATTACGGCTGCTCAAGCTGCCGCTGCACAGTCCGGTGCCATTGTGCTGTTAAAGGGCGCGCGGGTGGCGATCGCTAACGCTGATGGTGCCGTTTGGATTAATCCTGAAAGCACTGCTGCTCTTGCTCGTGGCGGCAGCGGCGATGTTCTTACAGGTCTCCTGGGAGGATTATTGGCACAGGCGATCGCGTCTCCCTCCCCAACAGGCACCCTGCTAGACAGTGTGCAGGCAGGTGTTTGGTGGCATGCTCAAGCAGGTATTCTCGCCATGCAGGAGCGTACAATCTTAGGCGTTGATGCTTTCACACTGTCTCAATACTTAATTCCGGCATTGAAACAGATGCAACCGCAATAATCCCGAAGGCAGTAGGCAATTAGAGGGCGTGCCGATTCAGTACCGTGCAGTACCCCTTCATCAGGCAAAGCGGCTGATTATGGAGGAGTGGCGGCATCTGATAACGCTATAGACATTTCTGGTACTGCTGCAAATGCTGAAGCCTTACCCTGGTGAGGTCAAGCTTGTAGTTCTAATGCTCTGAGCTGGCTTTGGATGCGATCGCGATCGCTCATTGCAGGTTGAAACTCAGGTTTAATCGTTAATGCTTGCTCTAGCGACTGTACCGCGTCTGTATACAGCTTTAGCTCGTACAGCACACGCCCGCGCCAGTACCAGGCAATATAGCTGTCAGGTTTGATCTGGATTGCCTGCTCAAAGCAAGTGATGGCTTCTTGATAGCGCTTCAGTCGTACAAAAGCACTACCTAAACAGCAAGCGGTTGCTTCATCATCCGGTCTTAGTGTCAGTGCTTGCTGATAAGAGACGATCGCCTCTTTATAGCGTTCTAATCCATACAGAACATTGCCTCGGCGGTGCCAAAGATCGGCATCATCTAGGCGCAGCAGACGTGCTCGGTCATAGGCGTTTAAAGCTTCGGCATGGCGCTTTTGTTTTTCTAACGTACGTCCTTCACCGAACCAGTAATCGTAGCTATCGTCGTGCGTAGCAGACAGAGCCGCCGGATAAGCAGCCTCAAGCTGCTGCGTGCCGATCATCACTTCCTGAGAATAATTTTCTGCCCTCGGAATGCTAACGATCGTGTCTTCCGAACGATCAGGTTGCTCACTCCTATTTGCCTCAGACCGTCTAGAGTTACTGATGACCGTCTCTTCTAATTCAGGTGCTAATACAAACGGTATTGGCTCCGGGTGCAGACGCTCCTGATAGTCTTTTAAGACACCTTGGACGTAATGGGCTTTAAGCTCGTTCGCAACTTGTCTATCGTCCCTTTCCACTTGATGGCTTGACGCGATCGTCGCATTGTCTTCATCAAGTGACTCAGTATCACCAGACTTAAGCTGTTGCAGAACACGTCTACGTCCCTCGACTGCCTCTTGAAAGTCAGGCTTTAACTGCATGGCGCGGTCATAAGACGCGATCGAGGCTTCATGCTGATGCAGGCTTTCCAGCAATCGTCCCCGGTCGTACCATGCCCAGTAGTTATCCGGCTGAATTTGCACCACCCTGTAGTAAGAGGCAACTGCTTCTTCATAGCGCAGCAGTTTTTCCATGACAGTGCCTCGCTTAAACCACACGACGTAGTCATCCGGTTGGAGTTCAACGACTCGGTCATAGGCAACGACTGCTTCTTCGTAACGCTGTAGATTATCCAGCGCCATACCACGCATAAACCAGGCGAGAGCATCATCAGGATCTTGTGCAATCGAACGATCGCAGGAGGCTAGCGCCTCGTCGTAATGCTGTAAGTGATAGAGCGTATTCACCCGCCGCAGTTGGCTCAAAAGCTGCTTGCGACTTGCGACCGCTAGTTGAAAATCGGGTTTGAGCTGCACAGCACGATCGTAGGACTCAATCGCACTATCAGTTTGCTGCAAATTTTCGAGTACTTTACCTCGATCGTGCCATGCCCAGTAATTCGTAGGCTGGAGTTGCACGACCTGCTCAAACGATAGTAAAGCATCTTCATAACGCTGGAGCTGCACCAAGACAGAGGCGTGCTTATACCACGCCAGATAATCATCAGGGTGAAGCTGCACCACTCGGTCATACGATGCTGCGGCATCATCATGACGCTTCAGATTTTCCAGCGCCATGCCCCGCTTAAACCATGCCACATCATCATCGGGTTTTGCCTGAATGACACGATCGTAAGCAATGATCGCTTCCTTGTAACGCTGGCGCTGAAAGAGATCGTCACCGCGCTCTAGCCAGGCAATGTGTCCATCAAAACTAACAACTGTTGGTTCTGCCAGTACCGATGCAACAGAGGCAGTGCTGGTCAGCCATTGCAGCGCTTCTAGTGCTTCTTTAGCAGACTCATAACGTTGGCGGTAGTCGTAGCGCACCATTATATCCAGCATATTGGCAAATTCTGGGCTGACTTGCACCTGATCACGCCAGATAATTTCGCTGGTTTTTGGATCTTCCCTAAGCTTTTTGGGATAGATGCCTGTCAAACACTGAATTGCGAGCATACCCACTGCGTAAACATCACTGCTAAAGCGGGGTTTGCCTGCCAGTTGCTCGTTTGGCATATAGCCAGAAGAGCCAATCGCGATCGTGACGCTAGCTTCATTAGCATCAAGCGACTGCACACCAATCTGTTTAACTGCCCCAAAATCAATCAAAATCAAACGGCGATCGCTCTCTCGCCGAATCAAATTGGAAGGTTTTATATCACGATGCACAACTTGCTGTTGATGCACAAACTCCAAGACCGTTAAAAGATCTTTCAGTAAGTGGATTACCTCCATCTCAGCAAATTGCGGCTGAATCTTGAGTTCTCGACTGAGCACCTGCCCTTCAATAAATTCTTGTACCAGGTAAAAGTCTTGCCCTTCTTCAAAGTGGGCAAACAACCTGGGAATCTGCTCATGATTGCCCAAGGCATACAGTGCTTCCGCTTCCGAATCGAACAAGCGTCTAGCAGCCTGTAACGCTTCTGGGTCAGTCATTCTAGGCTTAAGCTGCTTGACAACGCACTGGGGCTTTCCAGGGAGGTGCAAATCACTAGCTAGATAGGTTTGCCCGAAGCCGCCGCCACCCAGATGACGGATAATCTGGTAGCGTCCCCCAAGGATTTTGCCCAGCATAGGTTTTGAAAATTGCAGAGTGCCGTAAACCGCCTGATAATGACCCAGGGGAAGTCTTGCACCATTAGTAACAGGTTCAACGGCTCATCATCATCCGTAGCCGTTCTAGCTTGTTCTTAGATTTATAGTAAGGCAGCTTCACACACTACGAAAATTTACGGTCGTTATGCTTTCGTGGTCTAGGATTGCACTCAAACAAACCCTCTCGTAAGCAAAAAAAATATCGGCAGAGGCACCCAAACAAGCGTTTCGAGAAGCAGCGGTCAAAAGCATAAACTTACGAGCAAGTGCTGCACAACTGTTAAGACATGGTTGTACGCTCCAAGCCGGCCTATCTACTACATCCGACCACTTTAAAGAACACTGTAGGGACAAGACTGCACAGCAAACCAATAATCACTATCTAACCCGGTACCTGAGTCACCAACGACTCTAACCAGGGCTGAAATTGGTCACGGCGGAACACTTGTGCCCGACGGCGATAATCAAACCGAAGCAAGCTAGGGATTCCATGTTTACGAACACATTCCTTTAGCCAGGACGCGACACCTTGTCCTTCCTTAGGAAGCATCTCGGCTTGAAACGGACCATACATTAGAACTAACATACTGTGCGCTTGGAGGGGCGCATCGCGTTCAATTAAGCTGGCTAAACTTGGATGAGAAGAACGGGATTGACTGGTCATCCTTACTTCAGTGTCTTCTCGGCTAACATGCGCTCGTAGCGTTTTGGTCATCTCGCGTTGCACGGTGGACGCACTGTATGCTCGCGTTGCATCTTCCTGAGTAGAATCAGTGTCCAACTTGTGACGAGATCGTCTCTGGGTCATAAAACTCCTATTTTGAAAGGGCTAAGGCAGCCACATCATCCCTCCCTCAAAAATGCAGGGTTACAAGGGGGAACGGTTAGCTTATCAACATAAATTGAAGCTGTTTGCAGTAGCAGGCTACGTTTCTATGCAGTAGCCGGCTGCCTAACTAAATAGTAGCTAATTTTGTCTGGTGCGGCAATTTTTTGCATCAGAAAGGCTTTCTTTGTGGTAGTGCCAAATGCGATCGCAAAGTTATGCTGCTTCACAAGCTGGCAGCGTTTTTACGCCCCACTCTGAAGGTAGACATCTTGCTAGAAGCGCTAAAATTTTGTTAATTATTGTAAATCGCAATGGCTGCAATGCAGTAGCACTGGCACTACGAAGCGGAAAAACCAGTTGAGTGGTCAGCTTAGAAGGATACAGTTTTCTAGTTTCTGATAAGTTAGCTTGAGTAAGCCCATTTTTGTAAGTAAACGGTAGAACTATGACTGTCTGCGAATATAGGGCAGGTCTAGAAGGCATTCCCGCTACTCAGTCCAGCATTAGTTTTGTTGATGGACAGCGAGGCGTTTTAGAATATCGTGGCATTGCCATTGAAGAGTTAGCGTCTAAAGGCAACTTTCTAGAAACGGCCTATCTCCTGATTTGGGGCGAATTGCCAACCGAAGCAGAATTAGAGTTGTTTGAGCACGAAATTACTTATCATCGGCGACTCAAATATCGCGTTCGCGACATGATGAAGTGCTTTCCTGAAAGTGGGCATCCGATGGATGCGCTACAGGCATGTGCCGCTGCACTGGGGTTGTTTTACTCTCGTCGTGCGTTAGATGATCCGACTTACATTCGCGCTGCTGTGGTAAGGCTGCTAGCAAAAATTCCAACGATGGTGGCAGCGTTTCAACTGATGCGGAAGGGCAATGACCCTGTGCAGCCCCGTGATGATCTAGGGTATGCCGCGAACTTCCTCTATATGTTGAATGAGCGGGAACCCGACCCCTTTCCTGCCCATATTTTTGATGTGTGCTTGATGCTTCATGCTGAGCACACGATCAATGCCTCAACATTTTCGGCGCTGGTCACAGCTTCGACGCTGACTGATCCATATGCAGTGGTTGCGTCTGCTGTGGGAACGCTGGCTGGACCACTGCATGGTGGGGCGAATGAGGAAGTCATTCTGATGCTGGAGGAAATTGGTACGGTAGAGAATGTGCGCCCGTGGCTGGAAAAGCAGCTAGCCCAGAAAGGCAAGATTATGGGCTTTGGTCATCGTGTTTATAAGGTTAAAGATCCACGCGCTACCATCTTGCAGCATTTGGCAGAGCAACTGTTTGAAAAGTATGGTCGTGATGAGTACTACGACGTAGCGGTTGAACTGGAAAAAGCAGTTGAAGAGAATTTAGGACACAAGGGCATTTATCCGAATGTTGATTTTTATTCAGGAGTCGTTTATCGCAAATTAGGCATTCCGTCCGACTTGTTCACTCCCGTTTTTGCTATCTCTCGCACGGCGGGCTGGTTAGCGCATTGGAAGGAGCAACTCAACGAGAATCGCATTTTTCGTCCAACTCAGATCTATACAGGAACACACGAAGCGGCCTATGTGCCGATCGCAGAGCGTTAGTCATCGTCGTTATTTAGCTAGGCAAATAGGTGGAAGCCAAGGAGTTAGTTGGGGTTGAAAGAGAGGTTTGCCGGGGTGAAGACTTGCCGGTTCTTAACTCACCAAACTTTTTTCAAACCAAGCGCCAGTAGCGCGATCGACGATATTTTTCGCTCACAGCATATTTCTCAATCGCTTGAGTGATGGGCGGCACCCCTCTTGCCTTCTAACGATGCTCTTGCAACGATAGTAAGAGTGACGATTTTCAGGAACTCCAGCCCTCAAACTTTGGTTTCGAGGGCTTCTTTTTTGGAAACAGACTGCTATGGTAATGCGTGCTTAAGTTTTATGGTGCCGCCACAGCAGTCACAAGGCATTGGCGACCTACCAGTATTCCACCTAGTGGCGGGCATGAGAAACGACCGCTCATTCTTCTCTTTAAATACACTTCCCCTAAAAAATGCTGACGGGAAAGAGCGGTTTAGTCGTAAATGGCTAGAAGTGGCCAGCTTTCTGGAGCAATATTTCGTATTTCTCTGTAATGATTTGCGATCGTGCGACGACGATCCAACGATATACTAAGGACGCAGAGCCATGTAACAGCATTGTTACTCCAGCACAAATCAACAGCTAGGCAGGTATCAGGCAGAGAAATGCTTCGGCTTTAGAACGTGCTACCCGCCATGTTCAGTTGATTGGCAATAACGATTTACTAATGTGATGACTCAAGCCAGGTAAGCAATGAACTCAGGAATAGACTTACAGGACACGTTCATTCAGTCTCTGACTGATTTAGGGCTGTCGGCGGGTGTTGCCAAGGCAGTCTGGATGCCATTGCCAATGCTGCTGATGCTGGTAGGCGCAACGGTTGGCGTACTGGTAGTCGTTTGGCTAGAGCGGAAGATTTCGGCGGCGGCGCAACAACGGATTGGTCCCGAATATATTGGGCCCTTAGGGGTCCTGGCACCGGTAGCAGATGGCTTGAAGCTGGTCTTTAAAGAAGATGTAGTGCCAGCGAACTCGGATGCCTTACTGTTCACGCTAGGTCCTGTGATTGTGGTGATTCCGGTCTTTCTGTCTTACCTGATTGTGCCGTTTGGGCAGAATTTAGTGGTGACAGATGTAGGGATGGGCGTGTTTCTTTGGATTGCCCTCTCAAGCATCGCGCCGATCGGCCTGCTGATGTCGGGCTATGCGTCGAACAATAAATACTCCTTGCTCGGTGGTTTGCGGGCAGCGGCACAGTCAATTAGCTATGAAATTCCGCTCGCGTTGTCAGTGCTGGCGATCGCGATGATGTCAAACTCGCTGAGCACGATCGATATTGTGCAGCAGCAGTCGGGTTACGGCATTCTAGGCTGGAACATTTGGCGGCAGCCTGTCGGTTTCGTCATCTTTTGGATTGCAGCACTGGCAGAATGTGAACGGATGCCGTTTGATTTGCCAGAAGCGGAAGAAGAGTTAGTAGCAGGCTATCAAACTGAATATTCAGGGATGAAGTTTGCACTCTTCTACCTGGGTTCCTACGTCAATTTGGTGCTGTCGGCGCTTTTGGTCGCTGTGCTGTATCTGGGCGGTTGGGATTTTCCGATACCACTGACGTTTGTGGCTGATCTACTAGGCGTTGACGAGTTCAATCCTATCTTTCAGATTGTGACGGCTTCGCTTGGCGTTACCATGACCATACTGAAAGCCTATTTTCTCGTTTTTCTGGCGATTCTGCTGCGGTGGACGGTGCCTCGTGTGCGGATCGACCAACTATTGGATCTGGGCTGGAAGTTTCTTTTGCCCATTTCGCTGGTCAATCTCTTGCTGACTGCTGCCCTCAAGCTGGCGTTTCCCTTTGCTTTTGGCGGTTGAGCCAGAAAGATAAGGACTCAAGGCTCAACATGAGCAATGCTTCTCCCTCATTTATCCTTAATACCCTTTCTAAGAGAGTCTTATGCTGAAGTTTCTTAAGCAAGTCAGCGACTACACCAAAGAAACCGTGCAAGCGGCAAAGTTTATCGGTCAGGGACTTGCAGTGACCTTTGACCATATGCAGCGTCGCCCGGTAACAGTACAGTATCCCTACGAGAAGTTGATTCCGTCAGAGCGGTTTCGGGGACGTATTCACTTTGAGTTTGACAAGTGTATTGCGTGCGAAGTCTGTGTGCGGGTTTGCCCGATCAATCTACCGGTTGTGGATTGGGAATTTAACACTGAGACAAAGAAAAAGAAGCTGAATCATTACAGTATTGACTTTGGTGTCTGTATTTTCTGCGGCAATTGTGTCGAGTATTGCCCGACCAACTGTTTGTCGATGACGGAAGAGTATGAGCTTTCGACCTACGATCGCCACGAACTGAACTACGATAGTGTCGCGCTCGGTCGCTTACCGTATAAGGTAACTGAAGATCCAATGGTGACACCGTTACGAGAGTTTGCTTACTTGCCAAAGGGCGTGATTGAGCCGCATGGCTTGCCAGCCGGATCGCGTCGGGCAGGGCTACGTCCTGAAGAAATTGTCGAAACAGAGAAATAGCAGTTTGCGGTCAGCGATTGCCTTTGGAATACTCCAGGCTGTTGCTGAAGGCTGATTGCTCCTAAGTAAGGAGACTGAGTTACTGTGAATTTAGCCGAAGGCGTTCAGATTGTTTCGTTTGGCTTGCTATCTCTGATGGCGATCGGATCGGCGTTGGGTGTTGTTTTGCTTGCCAATATCGTGTATTCCGCATTTCTGCTGGGTGGTGTCTTTATCAGCATTGCGGGGCTGTATCTGCTGCTGAATGCTGATTTTGTGGCAACTGCTCAGGTGCTGATCTACGTGGGGGCGGTCAACGTGCTGATTTTGTTTGCCATTATGCTGGTGAACAAGCGTCAAGCGTTTGTGACTGTGCCACGAGCCTGGATTCGGCGCGTTGCAACGGCAGGAGTCTGTTCCGGATTGTTCTCACTTTTGGCAGTGATGGTTGCTTCTACGCCGTGGTCGTTCTCTACGATGCCAGCCGCAGGGAATGGTGCGATCGTGACGATCGGCAAACATTTTTTTACTGACTTCTTGCTGCCATTTGAGTTGGCATCGGTTCTCTTGCTCATGGCACTGATTGGAGCCGTTGTCTTGGCGCGACGTGAGTTAGTGCCTGATGAGGCGATTGCTCCCCTTCAGCAGCCTGCGCTGACTTTGCCAGAGCGTCCGCGTGAGCTGGTTGCTGTGGGCACTACTCTCCCAGAAGCGACGATCGCACGTTTGCCTTCGGATCAAAAGAATTAGAAGCTGACCACTCACACTAAGATTTTCGTTTCATTGCAAAAAGGATGGCTCTATGCAGCTTCAATACTTTCTGATTCTGGCGGCGGCGCTGTTTTGTATTGGCATCTTTGGCTTAATTACCAGCCGTAATGCAGTGCGCGTGCTGATGTCGATCGAGCTAATGCTGAATGCAGTGAACCTGAATCTGATGGCGTTTTCCAACTATTTAGATGCTCAAGATGTAAAGGGTCAAGTTTTTACGACATTTGTGATTGCGATCGCGGCGGCTGAAGCGGCTGTTGGACTGGCGATCGTGCTGGCAATCTATCGCAACCGTGACACCGTGGATATGGAACAGTTTAATCTGCTGAAGTGGTAGCGCTGATAAGAGTTGTTAGTTTTTAGCTATTGGTTGTTAGTAGACTAAAAGCCAACAACCCACAACTAACAACGATTAAACGTGCAACTGAAGCAGGTCATCATTGCTCATAAAGCTGGCGATTCCATGAGTCAGCGCTGGGCTGAAAAGTGTGCCAAGCAGCTAGAGAACCGCCACTGCAAGGTTTTAATGGGACCCAGCGGACCGAAAGACAATCCCTATCCGGTCTTCCTTGCTTCGGTCACTCATCCAATCGACCTAGCGATCGTGCTGGGGGGTGATGGCACAGCCTTGACGGCAGCGCGTCATCTCTCGGCTGACCACATCCCCATTTTGGCAGTGAACGTGGGTGGGCATTTAGGCTTTCTTACAGAGTCTTTAGAAGATTTTGAAAGTTCTGAGCAGGTCTGGGATCGTTTGCTGGAGGATCGCTTTGCAATCCAGCAGCGCATGATGCTGCAAGCAGGATTGTTTGAAGGGCATCGCACCAATCTAGAGTTGGTGAGCGATCGCTACCTGGCGCTAAACGAAATGTGCATCAAGCCTGCCTCTGCCGATCGCATGATCACGTCCATTCTGGAAATGGAAATTGATGGCGAGGTGGTAGATCAGTACCAGGGCGACGGACTGATTGTGTCAACGCCAACAGGCTCCACCTGCTACACCGTGGCAGCGAATGGTCCGATTATTCATCCCGGCATGAATGCGATTTCGGTTACGCCCATCTGCCCTTTGAGTCTTTCAAGCCGTCCGATCGTGTTGCCGCCCGGTTCAGTGGTTAGCATCTGGCCTCTGGCTGACCATGAATTGAACACAAAACTCTGGATGGATGGCGTGCTGGCAACGTCGATTTGGCCGGGACAGCGGGTTGATATCCGCAATGCAGACTGTCAGGCACGCTTTATTATTTTGCGAGAAGACTATTCCTATTACCAGACGCTACGCGAGAAGCTGCAATGGGCAGGCGCACGAATCCGCTACAACAATAATCACCGCAATTAAGATTAGGCATTGGTTAAGCACCAGGTGGGCTTCTCATAAAAATCTCGATGTTGACGCTAGCGCATATCGTAACCAAAGAGATTTGGGTTCACTTCACCAAGATTCAGGTCTGCCAAGCCGTAGTCTGCCCAACGCCGATCGACCATTGCGGCTGTATCCGGATCGGACTCCAGGGGTATATTCCAAACGCGATCGGTTTCGGGTGGCATCTTGGTTGTGGCATCAATGCCCATTCGACCCCCTAAGCCTGCTTTTTCGGTAGCGAAATCCAGCGAGTCAAAGGGCGTATCGGGCAGAACGAAAACATCACGCGCCGGGTCAACTTTAGACGCGATCGCCCAGACAACGGCACGCGGATCGCGGATATTCGTGTCTTTATCCACAATGATGACGAACTTGGTGTAAGTAAACTGTGGCAACGCGCTCCAGAAGGCAAGTGCGGCACGACGAGCATGACCCGGATAGGCTTTGTCGATCGCCAGAATTGCCGTCTTATAGCTCAGCGTCTCCATTGGCAAGAAGAAATCTACAATCTCTGGCACTTGCTGACGCAGGATTGGCGTGTAAATACGGTTCAGCGCCAGCGCCATCATCGCGTCTTCTTTGGGTGGACGACCGCTAAACGTGGTGAGATAAATTGGGTCTTTGCGATGGGTGATGCACTGAAAGCGAAGGAGTGGTGCGGCTTCATTCACACCGCCATAAAAGCCCATGTGATCACCAGCGGGACCATCAACACCCGTTTCGCCCGGGGTAATCGTACCTTCCAGCACCATTTCTGCATCGGCAGGCACTTCTAAGTCAACAGTTTTGCACTTGGCAAGATGCACACCCTGTCCACCATACAACCCTGCAAACAGCCATTCTGATAGGTCGATCGGTAAGGGCGTAGCAGCAGCCATGATGATCAAGGGATCGACACCCAGCGCGATCGCCACTTCCAGCTTTTGCCCCCGTTCGGCAGCTTTGCGGAGATGGCGCGTTGCCCCCCGCACCGACAGCCACTGCACTGTCATCGTATTTTTAGACTGCAACTGCAAGCGATACACGCCGACATTTACGGTCTTGGTTTCGCAGTCCTTCGTGATCATCAAACCCAGCGTCACAACTTTGTTAGCATCGCCAGGATAGACGCGCAGCAGCGGCAGTTTAGTTAGGTCTACGTCTTCACCTTTTAACACCACCTGATGACAAGCGGGCAATAAATCGCGGCTGGGCTTAGCTTTCAGTACGTCAAAGAGTGCCTGCCCTAGCGCGATCGCCTGCGGCACTGTTTTTGGCGGTCTGGGTTGATACAGCAGCGCCAGTTTTTTGCCCAGCGTTTCGAGTTCGGCGGGTTGCTCCAGGTTCATCGCCCAACAGACCCGCTCGACAGTCCCCATCAGATTCACCGCAACGGCATGGGACGAGCCTTTGACATTCTCAAACAGGAGTGCTGGGCCACCCTTTTGCAGCATCCGTTGGGCGATTTCAGCAATCTCCAAATCTGGATCGACCAGGGCTGTAATCCGCCGCAGTTGTCCGCGTTGCTCTAACTGTTTGATAAATCCGCGCAGGTCTCTCGTCATGATGAAGCCATGTAAAGCACTTCTCTCATTATGAAGCGAATTGTCAACGCTCTGGACGACGATCGACCCGGGTTTGGTAATTCGTGTGAAACCGTAGCGTTGAAGGAAATGGATCAACCGTTGCACACGACCAACCAACGCAGAAAATTAAGGTAAGGTGTTTTTGTGTTTGCAGCAAATCTGGCATGATTCTTGCAGTTTGGGCGGAGCTAGGGCGGCGGATGGGGATGAGACGACGTTGGGTAAGCGTGCTAACGCTGGGGTTAGCGATCGCCCTCACGCTTACAGGCTGTCAGCTACAGCAGTTCCGCACATCGGCAGCGCAAGGCAGCCAATTGGTTATTAGCACGACTACCGACCCTAACACCTTTAACTTTGCGAATAAAAACACCTTCCCTAACATCTTTCTCTTTGCCTACGACTGTTTGACCACAGAAAACGGGGTAACGGGAGTGATCGAGCCAGCGTTAGCAGAGTCATGGCAGGTTTCAGACGATAACAAACGAGTGGTTTTTACGCTGCGTCCTGGTTTGAAATGGTCGGATGGCGCACCGCTGACTGCTGATGATGTGGTGTTTACCTATCGGGATATTGTGGCGAATCCAGACGTGCCGACGGATGCGAAGGAGGGCATTCAGATTGGGGTCAACAAAGCCTATCCTGAGGTGCGAAAGTTGGACGATCGACGGGTGGAATTCATTTTGCCAGAACCGTTTGCGCCCTTGCTTCGTGCTACAGCCGCACCTGACGGCATTGTGATTCTGCCCAAACACGCCCTTGACAGCACCTTGAAAACCAAAGGACGGGATGGCAATCTGACGTTTCTTTCCACCTGGGGCACCGACACCGACCCAAGAAAAATCGTGGTGAACGGGCCTTACCAGATGGAAAGCTACACGCCCGGACAACGACTTGTCTTTCGCCGCAATCCTTACTACTGGCGCAAGGATGAACAGGGTACGCAACTGCCCTATATCGATCGCGTCATCTGGCAGATTGTCGAAAATCTGGATACGCAGCTTCTGCGGTTTCGTTCGGGCGAGATGGACGCGATCGGCGATGTGCGTCCGTTGCGAGCCGAGTATGTCTCCCTGCTGAAGCGTGAGGAACAGCGTGGTCGCTTTACGATCCAGGATGGCGGCCCCTGGTCGGGTACGCTTTACCTCACCTTCAATCTGAACAAGGCAAAAAATAAGGACGGCAAGCCTTTTGTCGATCCCATCAAGTCGCGCTGGTTCAACACCTTAGCGTTCCGGCAGGCAGTAGCATATGCGATCGATCGTCAGCGCATCAACAACAACATCTTTCGGGGACTGGGCATCATTCAAAATTCGCCCATTTCGGTACAAAGCCCTTATTTTCTGCAAGACGGGCTAAAGGTCTATGACTACAACCTGGACAAAGCCAGAACACTGCTCACCCAAGCAGGCTTTACTTACAACACGCAAGGTCAACTGTTTGATGCAGAGGGCAATCGTGTGCAGTTTAACCTGATCACCAACGCGAATAACCTGACACGAGTGGCGATCGGCGCACAGGTGCAGCAAGACCTCGGCAAACTTGGCATCCAGGTAGACTATCAGCCAATCAACTTCAACGTGCTGATTGAGAGAACGAGCAGTTCGCGCAATTGGGATGCCCATATTATTGGCTTTACAGGCGGTGTGGAGCCACATGCTGCCTCCAACCTGTGGGTCAGCAGTGGTGCGTCTCATGCCTTTAACCTCAAGCAACAGCCCGGACAACCGCCGATTCAGGACTGGGTACCCAATGACTGGGAAACGGCGATCGATCGCCTCTTCGTTACAGGCGCACGCGAACTCGACGAAACCAAACGTAAAGCGATCTATGCCAACTTCCAGCGCCTTGTCCAGGAGCAACTGCCCGTCATCCATCTTGTGAACGATCGCGCCCTCATGGCAGTCCGCGATCGAGTCCAGGGACTCAAGTACACAGGTTTACCCAGTTGGGGACTATGGAATATTCAAGAACTTAGAATAAGAAAGGATAAAGTCTGAAAGCTTAAGGCTGAAAGCCAAGAACAATTTATCCTTTATCGTTTATCCTTCATCATTTATCTTTTTCCCCGTGACCCAACCCGATCAACTCAAACAACTCCTCCATGCCATTGCTGGTGGTGAACTCACACCAGAGCGAGCCTTCGACAAACTCAAAAACCTCGATTTTGAAACGGTTGAGGACTTCGCACGCATCGATCACCACCGCGCTATTCGCACTGGTTTTCCCGAAGTCATTTGGGGACCCGGCAAAACCCCTGACCAGATTGCTCAAATTATGGAAGTCATGCGCGATCGCACTGCTGTCGTCATGGCAACCCGCATTGAGCCAGAGGTCTATACCCAACTCAAAGCAAAAGTGCCGGATGTGGAGTATTACGCCACGGCAAGGATTTGTGCCTTGAAAAACAGCCAGCCGTCAGTCCTCAGCCACCAGGCGTCAGAACCAGCTCAAAACTCAGAACTTTCCAGTGCGGCGGCGCAACTCAAAACTCAAAACTCAAAACTCTCTAGCGTTCGCGAAGCGTGTCTTACAGACTCAGCGGCGCAAAGTGCTACTCAAAACTCCTCACCCCTCACTCCTCACTCCTTACCCTCCCATCCCGGCACCATCAGCATTCTCTCAGCGGGCACTGCCGATCAACTGGTTGCTGAAGAGGCGGCTGTCACAGCTACACTGTGCGGTTTTAAGGTGAATCGTTTGTGGGATGTCGGTGTATCAGGCATCCATCGACTGCTCGAAAACCGCTGGGCGATCGTCGAAGCTGATGTGCTGATCGTCGTAGCAGGTATGGAGGGAGCTTTACCCAGCGTTGTTGCAGGACTTGCAGATTGTCCCGTCATTGCTGTCCCTACCAGCGTTGGCTACGGCGCTAGCTTCAATGGTCTAGCACCGCTGCTCACGATGCTCAACTCCTGTGCTGCCGGAGTGGGTGTTGTGAACATCGACAATGGCTTTGGTGCCGCAATTTTGGCAGGGCAGATTTTGCGAACGGTTAGCAGACTTAAGGAAAGGATAAAGGCTGAAGGATAAAGGCTAAAGCAATGCCCTTTTTAGCCTCTTGCTTCACAGAAGCAAGCTACACCTGCTTTATCCTTTCCTATCCCTCTTGCCAACGTACCTGAACGAAGTGTGCCGATCGCCCAGACGTATCCTGGCTAATGGTAATACGCTCGATCGCCAGATTAAAAGGAATGGCAGTCGTGACGTATTGTTGAGCCAGGGTGCCAAAGTCAGGCGTGAGATGAGCAGCGATCGCAGCGGCAGCGCCCAAGCCTACAAATTGCTCGATCGGTCCACGTGGCAAAACAACCGCAGCACCTAACGCCAAGCCTGCGGTCAGCAACATTCCTACAGATAGATTGGTGCCACAACGAGGATGCACGGCTAGATGCCATTCACCAGCCGTAAGCCGTCGTAAAGCCACCTGAACGGCACGACGCAAGGCAAGACTATCGACCTGCCCGTAAAGGTAAAAGCCACGATCGGTAGACATCCCACCTAGCAACTCGTTGTCTGGTGCGATCGCCATTGGCTGGCTTTCTGCCTCGCCACTCAAAACCCAAACAGTAGCGTGTTCTAGGGCATGAACCTGCCGCAGCATCAGAAACTCTTTTAACCCAGGCACAAAAGGAAACTGGCGTAACAAATCAGTATCCTGCGTTGAGCGAACAGCTGGCTGCTGACTGGGTGCAAACACTAAAGCCATTAAATCAGCGCCAGGGAAGCCCCACAATGGTTGATCAGCGGTAGCATGTGACATGAATTGCACAGCTCCTTACAAGAACGTGTTACCTCACTCTAGCGCTTACAATCGGCTCAAGTCTTTGGTTGTCGTAAATTGTTGCCAGCAGAAGCAAGTACATTGCCTAACGTCTTTTAACCAGTGTAAAACTTTAGGGAAGCGCCCAAGTGCAAGCGTTTACTGACCAACTTAAGGCTGGCAGGTAAAGGCTAACAGAACAAATTAAGCAGATTTTAAGCAGGTTTTTCAGCTTGTACAGTTGCGCCTACGGCTCTAGCCACTTCAACCCCATTCTCTTCAAAAATCACGATCGGATCAGAGCCAGCATTCATTTCAATACGCTTCACAAGCACCTGTCCATTAGAAATGCGTTGTCCTACTCTGACATGGCGACTCGTTTCTTCATTAGGCGCTTTGACGATCGCTTGAGGAGTACCACCGACCATCACAACACCGCTAACTTCCACTGCGTTCGCCAAAGTTGCAGATGGCAAAGGGGGTAGAGTGCTGATAGTTGGAGTATTGGACTGCGGCGACCCAGATGTTCCCTGTGGTGACCCAGATGTTCCCTGTGATGACACAGGTGTTCTCTGAGGGGGCAAAGGCGTTCTAGGATTAAAGGCAGTTGTCGTTGGTCTACGAGGCGTTAGCGGCAGGCGATTAACAGTTGGCACATTCTGACGATTGGCACCAGTCGGCTGTTGCAGTCTTGGCGGTAGCCCCGCAAAAGGGTCTTTCCCCTTGCGACCATCAATGCTTGCCTGCACTTGCTTTGCCCGTTCGTCGCCATTAGTCGATTGGATCAAACCTGGAATCGTGTTACCAGCAGGAGGCTTTTGAGTGACTAAAGGGGTAGTTTTAGTGCCAAAAGGCTGGCTAGTAGCAGGGTTCTGTGCGACTGGGGCAGAGGCAACAGGGGAAGGGGCTACAGCGACATTACTCTCAGACGCACAACTGGCAGTAGTCAGCGCGATCGCCCCAGCAAGCCCGACAAACATGAGTTGACGCATAACCATTCTCCCCTTCTCCCCAAACGCTGTTACTACACGATAGCTCTAAAAAGCAGAAACGGTGCCAGTAATTTCTCAGTATTTCAACCACAATACGCTCATCAAAGATGCACTTTTGGCACTCGGTTCATACACGTTGGCTAGCGTTAGCTATAACAGCTTTTTACGAAGCAAGACAGCAATAGATCACGCCACTGCGGCTACTTAAGTCAGGGTTTCTAGCGACGACATTCTGCTTGAAGCTTGCTGTTTAAAGCAGGCTTTAACGACTCTATCGTAAGCCTGCCTTTGCATCCTACTGTGATAGACAAAAGGAGACATTAGTGATGCCTAAACAGGTTTAGTATGATGTTCTTTGATGACAAGGACACGACTCTTAACTTTTCAGCCTTCCGTTCTGGCGATAGAGACCAACGACGAGACACTTATAGTTGCTGAAGACCATAGGCGAGGCTGTGGCAAACATTGGTGAGAAAATCGAGGTCTAAGGTTTCCAGTCGATCGCTGGGTTTGTGATAGTGCGGATTGCGAAGAAAGGATGTGTCTGTAACCATGATTGCCCGATAGCCATTGTCCCAAAAAACCGCATGGTCGCTGCGACGAGTCTCTGGCACAATCAGCCCTCGTTTGCCAGCCGGTAGCCATTCACAAGGCAGGTTACATTGCCGCACTGCACGACTTAGACAGAACAAATCAGGAATGGTTTTGAAGTTGCCAATCAAGCCAATAAAATCGCCCCGATCGGGATAGAAGTGCTGCAAGCCCGCTGGATAGTGCTGGGAACCAGACGTGAGATCGCAGTAGCCCAACATCTCTAAAGACAGCATGAGGCGCAGCGGTTCGTGCTGAAGTGAGTGGGCATAGTGAGTGCTGCCAGCGCGATCGTAGCTCGTCTCTTCTAAATCAAAGGCGACGAACCGAAGGGGATACCGTATCGGTGCCGCAGCAAAAAAACGTGCTAACTCAAGCAGCACGGCAACCCCCGTTGCATTGTCATCGGCTCCCGGTGATCCGGGTACTGCATCGTAATGGGCACCAATCAGAATCGGCGGCAGCGAGCGACGTTTTGTTTCCTCCTGTGCCGGCAAGTTCAGAATTAAATTCTGAAAAACCGTGCCCTGCTCTTGAAACTCATGGGCTTCCACTGTGCCCCATTGGGCGAACTGTGCCCGGATATATTCACGTACAAAAAAATGTCCGGCTGTTGCCAGGTAAGAATCACGTTCACGGGCAACCTGGATGAGATGCGCCTCTAGTCGTTCTCTGAGCCGCAACCGGACTTCAGCCTTTCCCACTTTCTACTCCCCACTCCCCACTCCCTACTCTCCTACCGCCAGTCATCCACGACAAAGACATCCGGTCGATTGTAGCCAGGTTTGTTTGCTGGTTGCATTGCTACGCCCGTTATTTCGGTGCGAAAGCCGAGAGCCATCATGCGACAGTAAGCTTCGTGACGACTGGTATTAACTCCAGCGACCAAACGCGACAGTCCTTCAGCCGCCGCTAGTGACTCAGCAAGACCCAGCAGTTGCTCGAACTGTACGCCAGCCTGGGGTTGCGATCGCACCGCTCCAAATTTGACGTAACACGTATCGCTGCCTGCTTCTGTGTCTGCGCCATAGTGACACACCGCAAACCCAGCCAGCCCTGCCTCATCCCACAGAAAAACGGTATCGCCCAGACGTTGTGCCTGTACAGCCGCTATTTCAGTCGCTACGTCTAGCCCTGCAAAAACGGTATCTGTCAGGGCGCGGCTATCGCTGAGTGCCTGTGCTTGCTGCGCGACGGACATCTCTGTATAGCGAGAGGCGGGTGGCAGGGGTGCTGATTGCTGCACCCCTTTAGCCATCACAGCCGTCAGGTATTGCGGATAGAACCCAAACTTTTGGTACAGCGCGTGATGCTTGGGGCTATTGGGAAAGGTAAAGAGCGCTGTTTGCTCAATATGCTTTTCTCTAAACTGCTCTACAACCACAGCCACCAACGCTTTGGCAATGCCCTTGCCCCACCAATCGGGATGCACGCTCAACGGGCCAAAAAAGCCAAAGCTGCCCCAGTGGGTTGCCAAATTTGACCCAACCAGCGTGCGATCGACCTCAGCCGCAAAGGCTCCGATCGGATTCGTTTGCCAGCGATGCTTAATGTAACTGGCATCGCCGCCAAAGGTCGCTGGTTCTGGTAGCCCGATGAAGGTGCCGAAGGCAAGCCGAAAAATGTGGTCAGCCGTGGCTAAGTCTGATGCCTCTAGAGGACGAATAGAACAGTTCATCGTAAGAGTAAATCTATAGAGTAAAGCTGACAGACTCATTCTCGCTTGCCCTACTTGATTGCCGCGACGAAGGGCACAAAAGTTGTCGATCGCGTTACGACAGCCCAACCAGCTTGGCGCTCAGATCCCACAGGCGCTCTGCTTTTTCGTCATCGCGTGCCTGGGGCGACACCTTTTGCACAAACGACTTGCCATCTTTCTTCTGACGGTTGCCCCAGCTCCAGTAGGCTCCCGATTGGGCGTACTCCGGATCGGCAACGACCATTGCCACCCGTTCGCCTGATAGCTCCTGAGACACATAGCCGCCCGTAATGTTCTTTTGGAACCACGGAAAGAGCTTTTGAAACAGCGGATAGTGGTTGCGGAAGAGAGGCGTATCGGCGACACAACCGGGATAGAGCGAACTAAAGGTAATACCCGTGGACTCGTGGTAACGCCGATGGAGTTCGCGCATGGTCAGGACGTTACAAACTTTGCTGTCTTTGTAAGCTTTGACGGGTTCAAATTTTTTGCCGTCAATCATGGTGATCGGCTCCTTAAAGCCATCGGCAAAGCCTTTTAGCTCGCCCAAATCAGGACGGGGTGGAATTTTGCCGCCCAACTCATCTGGATTATGCGTCACAGTACCCAAAATAATGAGCCGTGCCGCCGTCGCGTGCTTGAGGTCATCCAGCAATAGGTTCACCAACAGAAAATGACCGAGGTGGTTGGTTGCAACCGTTAACTCAAAGCCTTCAGGGCTTCGTAGCGGCTCTTTGATCAACGGCATATAGATCGCAGCGTTGCAGACCAGAGCATCGAGCGATCGTCCTGTTTCTCTAAAGTTGGTGACAAACTGACGCACACTGTCTAACGAGGCAACATCAATATGCATGAGCGTATAGCGGTCTTTTGGTATTGCCACTGCCTGGGCGACCTGCTCTGCTTTTGCCAAATCGCGACACGCCATAATGACGTGCCACTGCTCTCGTTGAGCCAGGGCTTTTGCAGCGTATAGCCCTACACCCGACGATGCGCCCGTGATCACGACTGTGCGTTTCTGCTCTTGTGTCATTGTCTTCAGCCTCCGTTGTCCCACTGACTGTTTTCAGGATCTCACATTGTTGACAACTGGAACCAATTTGGAGGGAATGGGGGAGAAGGCTGAAGGATAAAGGCTGAAGGCTGAAGGATAAAGGCTGAAGGCTGAAGGCTGAAGGATAAAAGCTGAAGGCTGAAGGTAGAAGGTAGAAGGCAGAAGGATGCTTCCCCTCCCCCTCATCCCTCACTCCTCACTCCCCACTCACTCCCCACCCCTCTCACTCTTCACCCGATCGCTTGCTCCCACTGCTTACCCAGATACAATAATGAGGAGACCTACGGACAGACGCTAACCCATGACGGCTCCTTCGGAATTAGAGACAGTACCCCAACCGGATTTCGCCCTTGATACCAATCATGCGGATTCCCTCAATTTGAGCGCAACAACGGCAGATACCGACATCATCGAAGAGGAAGATCTGCTTGACGATGTGGAAATGTCTCTGTTCGACCATTTGGAAGAACTGCGGCAGCGCATTTTCTACGCGCTCATTGCAGTTGCAGTTGGTGTTGTTGGCTGCTTCTTTTTTGTCAAGCAGATTGTGCAATTACTGGAAGTGCCAGCGGGTGCGGTCAAATTTCTTCAGCTTGCACCGGGAGAATATTTCTTCGTTTCGATGAAGGTTGCAGCTTACAGCGGTATTCTGCTAGCAAGCCCCGTGATTCTGTATCAGATTATTGCTTTTGTGCTGCCCGGTTTGACTCGTAGCGAACGTCGCTTGCTGGCACCGATCGTCTTTGGTTCCAGTTTTCTTTTTGTCGGTGGTTTGGGTTTTGCTTACATCGCCTTGATCCCGGCTGCCCTCAACTTCTTTATTTCCTACGGCGCAGACGTAGTAGAGCAACTCTGGTCGATCGATCGCTACTTTGAGTTTGTCCTGCTGCTGATGTTCAGCACTGGACTCGCGTTCCAAATTCCGATCATTCAAATGCTCCTCGGTTTGTTGGGCATTGTTTCGTCCCAGCAAATGCTTTCTGGTTGGCGCTACATCTTCCTGGGCGCTGCCGTTCTTGGTGCCGTCCTTACCCCCTCGACCGATCCCCTTACTCAAAGCCTTTTGGGTGGAGCCGTAGTGGGGCTATATTTTGGCGGTATTGGCTTAGTGAAACTGTTAGGGAAGTAAGCAATTTGGATCCCCGACTTTCTAGATCCCCGACTTCTTCAAGAAGTCGGGGATCTGAGATCTAAACATCTATGAAAATCAAGCGTTTACATCCTTCTCGTAACGGATAGGAGCAAGCACGACCTGTATGCCTTTTTGTTGACAAGTGATGGAGAAAGTGTTTAGTTTTTGTTCCAGCGTTTCGGCAGGGCGATCGCTCGCTGATGGCTCAAGCAAAGTAACCAGGAAGCGTTGAAACCCTAAAAAAGCGAGTCCGTAAATGACTTGCTGGCTCCAAACGCCATTGAAGTAGCCGCCATGCACGTTGATACCACCAAAGCCAAGACTTTGTTTAAAGTACGAGATGTTTAAACGTGCATAGTCGGCCAGGTTGAGTGCTGCTTTTCTGAGAGCAAAACTGACAACACCACGAGGTTGTTCTGCTTGCTCAGAATCTTTCAGCTCATCCTGAAAATCAACATAATCAGTGCAATCAAAGTAAGTGAACAAGTCAGCAACAATATCAACACTGGGAGCATCGGTTAAATGCTCTGTCAGCACCTTGTTGCCTCTAAGTTCTTCTAGGGTGTGATGTTCGCGATCGGACGCACGCACTTCTAAATATTTGAACGGTAAGCCTAACGCTCCACGTGTTCGATTGACAATGCCATAATCTTGCTCGTCTAACAAGCGGTTTTGGTGATCCGCTTTACTACTAAAATGTTTGACTGTAACATTGCCTAGCCGATAACCACTAGAGCGTTTTCTAGCCGGAAAGCTAAAGTAATTAGCAGTTGTTGAAGCAAGCCGTAAAGCTAAATCACCTTCATTGCTAAAGACGTAGGCTTCCTTACAGCGACGTAATGACGATCGCAAAAAATTGGAGCGTCTAGGCATGATGGATTCGGCTGGAATATCAGGCGCAATGAGTATCAAGCGTTCTAGCCGAAACACGCGGCCAATCTCCGCAGGCGGATTTTGATTGATTGAGCCTGCATCAAACACATCAGAGAGAATTCTGATTGTATTGGTCACAATAAAACAGCCCATACTGTGACCCAGAAACGAGAGTTTAATTCTTTTTGCTTCACTTGATGGTTCTTGCAGCGCTAATTTTTGAGCAACGGCTTGATCGATTTGGCGAATCAGCTCAACGAGATCTAAAACGCCATAATTGGTCGCCCGGTAGTTATCTCTGAAATAAGTTGAAAGCCGTAAAAGAATCAGCGTTAACAGTCCTGAACTGACCAGTACTGACCCAATTAATAGTGGCGTTAACAATCCGTTGAAGTCATCGGTTGCAATTAACAAGGTAGCGATCGCAACCGTAAGAAGCAGTCCACCCCAAAAGAGACCAGACAAGAGAATGGGTAAGGCACTGAAAGCATCCTTTATCTTTCTGCCAAAGGAGTTATCAGCAGTAGCCCGATCGCCCGTCGGTGCAGACCGATCGCCCGTTGGTTTTTCAGACGGCCAAAGATAGCCTAGAAAAACAGAGGTTTGCGGCTGACAGATTTTGGTAGCGTGCCGATAGATTTTCTGATATCGCTTTTCTGCATCCGATCGCTGAGTGCCATAGCCATGAATCGAGATCACAATTTGCGGTTCTGGGCTTGCAATTAAATAGTCAGCGATCGAGCCGATCGCAGCGATCACCGCTTCGTTATCAGCTTCAAGCGGATTATCTTCAATATTGATGGCAGCAGTACTGTTGACGTAGTAGCCAAGCACGGTTTGATCTGCCTCTGACGCACTCATTGGCGTAAGGTTGAATTGGGTAATATCAGGCACCGCATTCGTCAAAACAGCCATACTCAAATGCCTCTTGATTTAATCCTGCGAAAAGCATATTCAGATTAGCAGAGCTTGTTTACTAACAGCTACAGAAAGTTTATTTGATTTGGGAACGTCAACTCTTGTTTTAAGCAGGTAGCCACAATTAATTGTCAAAGAGGGGTTTGGGGGCTTTGCCCCCAGGCAGGGGGTTCTACCCCCTCCACCCCCGCAGTCATCTTCAGTTTAATGACGCCCAGTTACTTAGCTATCAGCTTTTCTTGTTTTAGCTGTCAGCTTTTAGCCTTGAAGCCACTACTGGCTACTGACATCTGGTTGCTGATATGACAAGCGATCGCTCTACAGCCGAACTGCAGCCGATACGGGCGATACACATCGCTGGCATCGCTCCTTTGCTTGTCAGTCTGGTTCGACTGAATCGATCGCCCAACCGTTTAACTGGCAAGGAGTAAAGTTCAGAAAGGGCGGTGGTTGTCTAGAATGAGTCTGAAGTAGGTCGGAACTTGCAAATACGGTTGTGATTCTGATCTCAGCAGTTCTACTCGTAGATTCTCATGACTCCGCCCCAGCCGCCCCGTCGATCGCAAACGCTTGTTGGTGCTATTACCCAGGCAGTGCAGACTGTTCAGGCAAAGATCAATTTTTCTAAGCTGAAGCTCAAGCCAAATGCACGGGTGCCAGAGCTGTGGGTGCAGGAGGCAGGAGCCGAGCAGGCAGAAGTCTATCCGCTGTTGGGCGATCGCTACATGCTGGGGCGCAGCTCTAAAACGTGCGATATCGTCGTGCGGAATCCGGTGGTCAGCCAGGTGCATCTCTCGCTCAACCGAGACAGCCAGCGGCAGAGCCTTTTGAGCGCCTTGTTTCGTCCGCCGTTTTTTCTTAAAGACGAAAACTCTACGAATGGTATCTATCGCGGCAAGCGACGGGTGCGATCGACGCGCTTACGTCACAAAGCAGCGTATACGCTGGGGCCACCCGAACTAGCGGCTGCCGTTCGCATTCAGTTTATTGATCCACCGCCCTGGTATGTGCAAGCCGTTCGTTACGCCATGTATGGCGTTGGTGGCATGACAGCCTTGGCAGTAATGGGCGTGCTGCTGGAGTGGCAAAAATTTTCGGTGCAGCCGTTGCCAGTGTCGGTACAGGGTCCCGTTGTGGTGTATGCGCGGGATGGACAAACGTCGCTGAGTCCCGTGACAAACCGTACCCATACCGAATTTAAGAACCTGTCAGATTTCTCGCCCTACCTTGCGAAGGCGGCGATCGCCTCTGAAGACTCTCGTTTTTACTGGCATTTCGGCGTTGACCCGATCGGCACACTGCGGGCATTGGTCGCCAACGTGCGAGGCGGCGAAATCCGTGAGGGCGGCAGTACGCTGACCCAGCAGCTTGCGCGTAGCCTGCTGCGGCAGTACGTGGGCACCCAGGATTCAGCCGGACGCAAACTGCGCGAAGCAGCCGTCGCTCTAAAGCTGGAGACGGTTTACAGCAAAGATTTTCTGATGCTGACGTATCTCAACCGTGTGTATTTGGGCAATGAGTCCTACGGGTTTGAAGACGCGGCACAGTTTTATTTAGGGAAGTCTGCTAAAGACCTGACGCTATCAGAAGCGGCGACTCTAGTAGGTATTTTGCCCGCACCGAATAGCTTTAACCCTGTGCGCGATTACGACAAGGCGATCGAACTCCGTGATGGTGTCTTGCAGCGCATGGCAGAGCTGAATCTAGCCAGTGCTGAGGAAATTCAACGGGCACGGCGATCGCGCATTGATGTCAACCCCAAAGCCAAAGCGCAACTGGACAACGTGCTTGCGCCCTATTACTACAGCTATGTGTTTACTGAACTTCAGCAGCTTTTAGGTTCAGAGCTGGCTGAAGAAGGCAACTTCATCATTGAAACGGCACTGGACCTCAAACTACAGGCTCGTGCCGAAGCCAGTTTGCAAGAGGCGGTCAATACTGCTGGGGTTAGTGCAGGCTTCTCGCAAGGGGCGATCGTCACCATTGATGCTCAAAACGGCGAAGTACTGGCGCTGGTGGGCGGCGTAGACTACAAAAAAAGCCAGTTCAATCGAGCGTCCCAGGCTTTACGGCAACCTGGCTCTACGTTCAAAGTTTTTGCCTATACAGCGGCGATCGAGCAAGGTATTTCACCCAGCACCACCTACTCGTGTGCGCCGTTCAACTGGCTGGGACAGTCGTTTGCAGGCTGTCGCACTGGCGGCGGTAGCCTCGATATGTACACCGGTCTGGCACAGTCTGAGAACGTTATTGCGCTACAAGTGGCTCAAGCCGCAGGGCTGGATAACACCATCCGTACGGCTCAACGTATGGGCATCCGCTCTACCCTCAAAGCCGCACCGGGGCTGATCCTGGGCGAAAGTGAAGTTACACCGTTGGAGTTAACCGGAGCATTCAGCATCTTTGCCAATCGCGGCATCAGCAACCCACCCCGCGCCATCCGACGTATTTTGGATGGTGGTGACTGCAAAAACCCGAACGATCCCAAATCCTGCCGCATCATCTATAGCACCGACAAAGACCCACAGAGGAACCAATCTGTCCTGAAGCCAGACGTTGCCGAAACAATGACCAACCTGATGCAAGGGGTCGTGCAGGGGGGCACCGGACGTGCTGCCGCGATCGGGCAAGGCGAAGCCGGAAAAACGGGCACTACCAATGACAACGTTGACCTCTGGTTTGTGGGTTATATCCCTGGCAGCCTGGTTACAGGTATTTGGTTAGGAAACGATAATAATTCTCCGACCTCTGGCAGCAGTGGTGAAGCGGCACAACTCTGGGGCAACTACATGAGCAAAAGTACACGTTGACTGCAATCAACATCTTAAATTCATCATTTCAACTGATTCAGCGAAATGACGGTAGAAAACTACCTGAAAATCCGCGATCGTACTGAGAAGGGGCACAATTTTTACACAAAAAACATCAAGTCACAGGGCAGAATTGCGTCATTTGACACTAGCTACCGTCAACGAGCCTTAAGATTACTGAAGAGACGGAGGTGCTGCACTAGCCCCAGACCCAATCGGAGCCATTAGATTCGGCAAGGCAGTCCGACTCTCGGCGTTAGCAACTGTCCCGCTACTGCTTTAGCCAACACGATTACAGGTGAGCCTTTAGAGCGATCGCCGCTGACCATATCGCTATTTTTCAAGAGCCAGAACATTTGCCTTAAAGGGGTAGTGGGTGTACTTTTCCTAGCCAGAGCCTCCCCCTGTACCCCGCCCTAAACCATAGAACTGATAGATATTACACTTCTCCTGCGCTGAAGCCTCAGAATGGTCTTAGAACAGTATGCTGTCTGAATCGTTGCACCAAGAGTTAATTGACTTACGACGGCGTGTGGCTGAACAAGCCGATCGGCTGACTGATTTGGAGCAGGTGTTGCAGTTTAGGCAAGCTGAACCAGCTCTGGAAGCCTCGCAGCAGAAGCTCTCAGGGTTGTGGCAACAGTCATCGATCGCCCTTATTGAATGGAATGCTGCTTTTGAGGTCGTTGACTGGAACCCCACGGCTGAGCGCTTTTTAGGTTATGGCAAGCAAGACGTACTTGGTTGTCACGTTACCGATCTGCTGCCGCCAGAGCAGAGTCAATCGCTAATAACGGTCGCACTCAAGCAAATGCAGGACGATCGCACAGTACACCAAACGGTGACACCGGATGGCAAACCTGCAGCGTATATGTGGCACAACATACCGTTGCTCAATGCACAACAGCAATTGACGGGTGTACTTTCTATGGTGCAGGCGGTCATTGAACGATCGCCGACGTTGCTGACTGAAACCGACGACGCTCACAACGGCTTGCCTCACTTAACCGCTGACCTTTCCAGCAACTTTTTAAAAGCGATTGTAAACACCACAACTGATCCGCTCTTTGTCAAAGATCAGCAGCATCGCTATATCCTCTTAAACGATGTTTTTTGTCAATTTATGGGTTGGCATCGCCCTGAGGTGATTGGGCTAACGGATCACGAGGTCTTTCCTGATAGCGAACAAGCCGACTTTTTTCGCGATACCGATCAGATTGTGCTGACCACGGAACGCGATCGGGAAGACGAAGAAACTCTGACTAATCTGCATGGTATTACTCATATTTTTTCGACCAAAAAATCATGCTTGCGCGATACAGCGGGCAACAAATTTATGGTTGGCACCATGCGTGATATCACCGCCTTAAAAGCCGCAGAAGCCGCGCTAAAGCAGTCTAAGGAAGAGCTAGAAATGCGTGTAGAGGCGCGCACAGTCGAACTTCAGCAAATAGTTGTGCAACTTCAGCAACAAGTTCATGAACGGCAAGTGGCGCTGCATGGGCGTGATCAAGCAGAGGCAAAGCTGCAATACATCCGCAAATTTTTGGAGTCTGTACTCCGAACGCTGCCAGTAGCCGTGATTGCTAAAGAGGCAAAGGATCTGCGCTATGTGCTGTGGAACCCGGCGGCTGAGGCGGTACTCGGTGCGACTGCCAAGGACATGATTGGTAAGAATGCCTACGATCTATTGCACCCAGAACAAGCTGAAGCACAAATGGTGAGCGATCGCCAGGTGTTGCAGACCAGAGACATCCTGGATCTTCCCGAAGAGTTGGTGCCAGCGGACGGGGGAGAGACACGCCTCTTGCACACTAAAAAAACGGCTGTCTTTGATGAAGACGGCAACCCACAGTATCTTTTAGCAATCACCGAAGACATCACCGAGCGCAAACAAGCCGAAGCTGCCTTACAGCAGAATGAAGCACAACTGCGAGCCTTAGCGCAGCGCGAAGAATTGCTCAACCGTGTTGCCAACCAAATTCGTAGTTCGCTGGATCTCGATACCATTCTGCAAACGACTGTGCATGAAGTCCGCAATCTGTTGCAAATCGATCGCTGTAGCTTTTGCTGGTATCACGCCGAATCGGAGCAGCTTGCGAGCCTCGAATTTACGCACGAATCGCGGGGTGCTGAGTTTCCGAGCTTTCTGGGCACGTACCCACAAGACCTTAGCAAGCCAGCCGATCGCCATAACCCCATTGTCGAAAGCTTCTTAAGCCAGACCCCTTGCCGTGTCGATGATGTAGCGACCGATCCGCATCTCAAGCGAGAAGCCCGCGACATTCTGCGTTTTTACAACTATCACTCGGAGCTACTGCTGCCAGTGCAAATACTTTCGGGGCGACGGGGCGGTATTCATTGCGGTCATCACACCGCCGTACGTCCGTGGAGCGAAGCTGAAATGGAACTACTGCAAGCCGTGGCAAGCCAACTTGCGATCGCCATCAACCAGGCAGAGCTTTATCACCAGAGCGTGATTGCTGCCAACACGGCACAAGAGCAAACACAGCAGTTAGAGGAAGCGCTGCAAGAACTTCAGGCGGCGCAGGCGCAGATGGTGCAAAGCGAGAAGATGTCTAGCCTGGGGCAACTAGTGGCAGGGGTCGCGCATGAAATCAACAACCCTGTTAACTTTATCTACGGCAACCTCACGTATGCCAACGAGTACATTCAGGATCTGCTGCAACTGATTAACCTGTATCAAGAGCAGTACCCAACGCCGACGAAACAAATTCAGTCTGTTGCCAGTGCGATCGACATCGAGTTTCTGCTGACAGATTTGCCCAAATTGCTAACATCAATGAAAGTCGGTGCAGACCGCATTCAGCAAATCGTCGCGTCTCTGCGCACCTTTTCGCGCATGGACGAAGCCGAATTTAAAGCGGTCAACATTCACGAAGGCATTGACAGCACACTGATGATTTTGCAAAGCCGTCTTAAGGCACAACAGATGCGGCTAAAGGGATGTGAATATGCTCGACCCGCGATCGAAGTCGTGAAGGCATACGGCAATTTACCCCTGGTTGAATGCTATGCAGGACAGCTTAATCAGGTGTTTATGAACGTGCTGAGTAATGCGATCGACGCACTGGATGAGCGCGACAGCCAGCGTGATGCGGCAACGATGGAGCAAAAGCCTAGTGTCATTCGCATTCGTACCGAAGTTTGCAGCGGCGATCGCGTCCGGATTGCGATCGCAGACAATGGACCCGGCATTCGTGAGGCGGCTCGTCAAAAGCTGTTTGATCCCTTCTTTACCACAAAGCCCGTGGGCAAAGGCACTGGCATGGGTTTATCCATCAGCTACCAAATCATCACAGAGCGGCATGGCGGTTCACTACAGTGTCAGTCCTCTACTGAAGAAGGGACAGAGTTCCTGATTGAAATTCCTTTAAAGCAAGTGCCTTAGCAAGGATGATTGCGGCTCGCTGATTGATTCTGATAGCGATGTCTCACCCCTTGGGAGGCAAACTCCATAGCAGTTGAGGAGAACGCGAGGACAGACATAAACCTTGAAACGTCCTTGAAGCGAAGGCTTTTATTCATCCCTCATCATTCATCTTTCATCCTTTTTCTGTACCCAATCCCACCCAAAAAGCGGCTCTGAAACTTCAAGGCTTCCCTAACGTCATGCTAGAGAAGCCTTGAAGCAGAGATGCAATCAAAGAGCTTACGATCCCGAACTCAGACTATTTAACAAACAGCATTTCTTGATAGGTCGGCAGTGGCTAAAAATCGTCGGCTACTTCGCCTTCAAGCGCATCAGCATACTCCCGCACTTTATCCATTAAGGGACGAATGGTTTGGGCGCAATACTGCATATGCTCTTCCGGTGCAGCAAAATCATGCTTCGTCATTGCGTCACTAAGTTTGCTGACGTTGTCCAGCATGGGTTGAATCAGCGCTGCCACTTTTTCGGCGCTTTCCTTGTCGATTTCGATGCCGATCGCCTTGGCGTTGACGATCGCGGTAGACAGTTCAGAAAGGTACCGCATTGCAGCCGGATAGATCATCGTTTTGACGATACTCACCACCAGCTTGGCTTCCACTTCGATCGCCAAAATGTACTGCTCAGCATACACATCGAAGCGGCTTTCGAGTTCTACCGGAGTCAGCACACCAACGCGGTCAAACAGTTCCTCAATGTAAGCGGCTTTTAAGACGGGTAGCGCATCGGCAGTCGTCCGTAGGTTGGGTAGACCACGTTCTTCGACCGCCATTTTGTGCCATTCTTCGCAATAACCGTTGCCACCAAAGACGATAGCGCTATGCTTGTCCATCACCTCTTTCAGCACAGTATGAACCGCAGCATTCAGGTCTGTACCCTTTGCCATTTCGTTCTCCAGGGCATCGCCAATCCAGGTGAGAGAGTCTGCCAGGATAGTGTTCATCGCGACAAGGGGACCCGAAACCGACTGTCCCGAACCAACGGCTCGGAACTCAAAGCGGTTGCCTGTAAACGCAAAGGGTGATGTGCGGTTGCGATCGCCCGGATCTTTAGGGAAGATCGGTAAGGTGTCTACGCCCAGTTCCATGACCCCAGCGTGGGAAGAGCTGGTGGGCTGTCCCTGGCTAATTTGATTGAACACCTGCTCCAGTTGTGTCCCCAGATACATAGAGATAATGGCTGGAGGAGCCTCATTCGCACCCAGGCGATGATCATTACTGGCAGTAGCAACGACAGCCCGCATGAGGGGCCCATACTTGTGCAGACCCCGAATGACCGCCCCGCAAAAGAGCAAAAATTGCATATTGGCATGAGGCGTATCGCCTGGATCAAGCAAGTTGCCTTGAGTCGCATTGCCAACCGACCAGTTGACGTGCTTGCCAGAACCATTAATGCCAGCAAACGGCTTTTCGTGCAGCAGACAAGTAAAGCCATGCTTTTTAGCCGTGCCCTTGAGGATGGTCATTGTAAGCTGCTGGTGATCGCTCGCGACATTTGCCGCTTCAAAAAAGGGCGCAATCTCAAACTGACCCGGCGCTACTTCGTTGTGTCGTGTTTTGGCTGGAATGCCCAGCTTGTACATCTTCTCTTCTACGTCCTGCATGAACACCTGGACGCGATCGGGAATGGCTCCAAAGTAGTGGTCATCAAACTGTTGTCCTTTGGCAGGGGGTTTGCCAAAGAGGGTTCTGCCAGCCAGAAGCAAATCGGGGCGACTATGGGCAAAATGCGAATCAACCAAAAAGTATTCTTGCTCGGCACCGCAGCTAGAGTTTACAGGTGCAACGTCAGTGTGTCCTAACAGCTTCAGCACGCGAGTGGCGGCTTTGTTCATCGCGGCGTTCGATCGCAGCAGCGGTGTTTTCTTGTCCAGCGCGACACCCGTCCAGGAGATAAACACTGTGGGAATGCAGAGCGTTACGCCGTTGTCGGTTTCCATTACATAGGCGGGACTGGTCACATCCCATGCCGTGTAGCCCCGCGCTTCAAACGTAGAGCGCAGTCCGCCATTGGGGAAAGAAGAACCATCGGGTTCGCCTTGCACCAGCACTTTGCCAGTAAATTCGGTGATGACCGTGCCATCGCTTTGCACCGAAATGAACCCATCATGCTTCTCAGCCGTCGCATTCGTCATCGGGTAGAAAACGTGCGCGTAGTAGAGTGCGCCTTTAGACGTTGCCCAATCTTTCATTGCAGCGGCAACCGCACCTGCCACCGACACATCGATTTTTCCACCTTTTTGAATCGTACTTCTAACCGACTTAAAGACATCCTTGGGCAAGCTTGCCTGCATCTTGCTTAATGTGAAGACATCCGTAGCCCACAGCGCTTCCAGACGTTGGGGCATTTTGGGCGGTTGGGGTTTGCGATCGGTAACCTGAGAAACAGCTTGAACGCGCAATTCATGGGTCATGGGGCTTTTTTCCTAAAGAGCTGGATACGGACAAACGGACAACACTATGTTTCACAACCTCTGTGAGGGAACGTTGTGACTTAAAAAGCGGTAGGCGAAAGCTTAATACATCTCTGGGACAAAAAACTGCTCGTTGTGCGGTGGGCGAACATAGTTCTGGGCAGGCTTACGGGGCGACAGCTCTAGCGGTTCTGGTGTCATATCAACATACGGAATTTTGCTCAAAAAGTGATGGATGCAGTTGAGACGGGCACGTTTTTTGTCGTCTGCTTCGACGGTAAACCAGGGCGCTTCGGGAATATTGGTATGGGCAAACATCACGTCCTTTGCTCGGGAATATTCCACCCAGCGATCGCGCGACTCCAAATCCATTGGACTCAGTTTCCACCGACGAGCCGGATCGGTCGTACGAGATTGGAAACGACGCTCCTGCTCGTTATCACTCACCGAAAACCAGTACTTCAGCAAAACAATGCCCGATCGAACGAGCATCCGCTCAAACTCAGGGCAGGTTTGCAAAAATTCCTGGTACTGTTCATCGGTGCAAAAACCCATCACATGTTCTACTCCAGCCCGGTTATACCAACTGCGATCGAAACACACAATCTCCCCTGCAGCAGGAAGATGGGGTACATAGCGTTGAAAATACCACTCGGTTTTCTCGCGATCGCTGGGCGTACCCAAAGCCACAACTCGACAGCCACGAGGATTAAGCGGTTCGGTAATGCGCTTAATTGTGCCTCCTTTCCCAGCAGCATCACGCCCTTCAAACAAAATGACAATACGGGCACCAACATGCTTTGCCCAATATTGCATCTTCACTAGCTCTACCTGCAAACGAGATAGCTCTTTTTCATAGGCTTTGCCAGGGATCTTAGAGCTACCTTCGCCCTCAGAAAGATGGTACGACTTTGGCTTCGCAGCCTTGCCCAGTTCGACTTTTTTCTTGCCCTTTTTCTTATCCTTTTTCTTTGAATGTTTTGGCTCTGTGGCTAAAGACTCTGGCATCGTAGTGGGCGAGTGACTGCCGTTTACAGTTTCGGGTTCCATGATTGCCTTTACATAACATAAGGACGAAGCACTGAACAGACAGGATTTGAAGGCATATCGCTCAAAAAGAAGGCAACCTTCAAAGCAGTACTACATCTTCAAAATAGCGCTAAATCTAGAAAGCGATCGCCGCTCAACGATGGAGTAAAGCATGACAGGCAGACACCTCCAGCACTACAACGTTTTGAACAGCTCTTTAAACGAATAGAACGCAATGGACTACTACAAGCTAAAACCCTATTTTCTGTTGTCCTCGCTTCAGCACATCTGCTAACCCTGCCCCAACAAAGGATTCAGGCATAATCGGAACCTGGCACGCCAAGCAAAACAATTCATGCAAGCTGCCAACCTGTAGCTTTCATAGAATTTTTACGATGCCAACAGTGATTTATACTTGCTTCATAGTAGAAATAGAGAAACAAGATGTTTGTATCAAAAGTCACCAAATATTAGCAAAAAAACATTGTGTCGACCAAAAGGCACCTTCTGAGCAATCAGTACAGGTTGCAAAATTCAGAGAGGTAAAAAAGGTTGTAAATTAGCTTCGCAGAATCGCTACGCATGTGAAGAACGGCAGCGATCGCTTGCATTAAAAAACACAGCATTTTGAGCAGTTACCTTTAAACTCTTTCAATCAAGTACCCACAAATTCTGCAGACGTAACAGTTAACGATCGCACAATAGACCAGCACTAAACACAAAGCTCCAGTCATTTTTTTCAAGCCACGGGTTTGCAGACCAAGGTTTAATGCTGATATCCATGCTCAATAAAGCTGCCTGCGGTTCGATCCCTTAAAGTCAAAGATCAGACGACATTTCAAAATTGTTGGTGAGGTGATAAAGATGGAAGAAGAAGCCAAACAACGATTAGATTACCTTTATAAAGAGTACGTAAGACTCAGTGACAAGGCAGAAGAGTTTATTAAAAGCACGATTGATGACTTTAAACTATTTGGAGTGGTAGGTGCCTTCATCGTACTCTGGAAGCCGATCGCCGAGTTAATATTATCTACAAATTCTAAACTTGATGCCGCTCTTGTTTTGTTCTTAGGCTTCTTAAGTTTACTTTTAGTTTTAGGCATTGTTGGATTGTTAAATTTGTTCAAGCAGTCTTACGCCTGGTATTTTATTCACAACTTGAAAGCTTATGGAAAGGAGCTTAAAAAAGCGTTTCATGAAGCGGAAGACTCACAAATTTTCAACTTCAATCTTGGCAAAGACGAACCAAAGTTTGTGGCATCCTACCGTTTGACATTTAAAGCCTTCCTTTTTTGCTTTGGCTTTGCTATTATTGTCATGCCATCTATAATTTTAGGCTATTCAAATGTTTTATACGCAGTGCTTTATTGCTTGACTTCGTTAATCAGCTTTCTTGTCGTTTACGTACAACTTCTTAAGAAGATGATTAAGCAGTACTCTAACAGTAACTATTTATGAATTAGTTTGATGAATTAAGTTAAAGCGTTTGGATGCAGGTTGAGAGAGGGCTGTAGCCACGCCGTTGGTCAAGCAATGCTTGAACCCCTTACCTTTCAACTGCTATTCCCATTTCCAGTTTATGACTGAGTTTTGCGATCGCGCACTCGATCGTGAAGGGCATGAGACATCCAATCCCCGTCGATCGTCCCTACAACAGGAACGTTAGGAGCCGTTAGTTGGCAATAAACAGCTTTGGAAGCAGACTTCACCCTGCTTAGACATTCCAGTTGGGCAAATCTTGTCCTTAAAGATGGGTCAAAAGGCGATCTTAGCCTGGTACAGTTGCTTCAGCACACCCCTTGCCCCGCTGCCACTGTAAGCAAGGCAAAATACGGGGTTTGAACCGTTGTTTGGTTGTGGGACGAATATCAAGCTAGTCCAGTCTGCAAAGGTTGCGACCATCGCAAGAGTTGGCATAGGAGTGGTAGCCTTGCAAGCAGGAGATGCTTTGGCTCTGCGAAGCCTTGTCTCACCATGAAATCGCTTTGAGGTACACATGAGCCGGACTGTCTCAAAACCTTCTTTTGCCCTCCGCCAACTTAAAAAACATAGTTTGCTTCAACGCTACATTTCTGGGCTGTATGCGTTCTGGAAATTTGCGCGTCCCCATACGGTCATCGGCACCAGTTTAAGCGTCTTCGGACTTTATTTGCTGGCTGTTGCGGGTAGTGACAAGGCGATCGGTACTGCACCGAGCCTAGTCTTTACTGACTTTTTTGCTGCTGTAGCAGTCGTCTTGCCGACTCTGCTTGCCTGTTTGTGCGGCAATGTTTATATTGTGGGGCTAAACCAGCTTGAAGACATCGCGATCGATCGCATCAACAAACCACACCTACCGCTAGCATCGGGAGAATTTTCGCGACGGCAGGGCATCATCATTGTGGCGATCGCGGGTGTTTTGGCGCTGTTGCTGGCACTTTCGCAAGGGCTGTTTTTACTGGCAACGGTAGGTACAAGCCTGTTGATTGGCACCGCCTATTCGCTACCACCGATTCGGCTCAAGCGGTTTCCTGTTTGGGCATCCCTTTGCATCTTTACGGTACGGGGGGGCATCGTCAATCTCGGACTCTTTCTCCATTTTCAGGGTCGCTTACCGATTTTGCCCTCGGTTTGGGCGTTGACTCTTTTTGTGCTGGTATTTACGTTTGCGATCGCTATCTTTAAAGACATTCCTGATATCGAAGGCGATCGCCAGTACAACATCAAGACATTTACGCTGCGTTTGGGACAGGGGGCAGTTTTTCGTCTCGCGCTTTGGGTGATGACAAGCAGCTACTTGGGCATGGTACTGGCAGGTCTGGGGGGTCTTCCTGGCAGCAATCATCTGGTTTTGGTAGTCTCTCATCTGGTAGCGTTGGGGTTATTGTGGCTCCGCAGCACACACGTTGATTTAGCGTCACAGGCATCCATCAGTTCCTATTACCAATTTATTTGGAAGCTGTTTTTTCTGGAGTACCTAATGTTTCCGATCACGTGTTTGTTGGCTTAATGACTGCTTGTTGAGCGACACAAACCTGGCACGGTGACCTGGCGACCTTAAAGCAACCAAGCTATCACCACCAATCCGGTTCTCGCCCGTTCTAGGAGCGGCTAGGGGTGAGGGTGGCTTGGAGGCTACAGCCAATGAAGTTGTCTACTTAGCGCTCTGGCATCCTAAATGCTAGTAGCGATGCTTCATGACTTTCTTTAGGCAGGACGCGCGGGATCCAGCGATACCAGTGTCTCAGACGTTGCTACCCAGCCGATCGCACCATTTTCGCCCCGAATAACTGCGATCGCAGACTGGTGTTCGCTGGCACTAAAGGCAGCACAACAGTCTTCCAGCAAGAGGCAGTAGAAGCCGAGATCGCTGGCATGACGGTAGGTTGCCAGCACGCAGCATTCGGTAGTGACTCCGGTTAACAGAAGATGGGTGATACCACGATCGCGCAACTGTGCTTCCAGGTCAGTGGCAATAAAGGCAGACTGAGCCGTCTTATCAAGCTGAAGTTCTGTACTCAGCGGTGTGAAGACATTTAGCAAAGCGGTTCCAGGTTCGCCCCGCACGAGAAAGCGACCCATCTTTCCAGGTGTGCCAACGGGATAGCCTGCGTTGGTGTACCGCAGTTGCTTGCTAGGCGAGACATCAGACAAATCTGCTTGATGACTTTCGCGGGTGTAAACGACCAGAATGCTACGCTTGCGGCACCAATCAATCACTGTTTGGATGCGAGGCACGATCGCTTGGACAGCCGACAGATCCGCACCCAGCTCATAACCGCAGAAGCCCTCTGGATGGCAGAAGTCGTGCTGCATATCAATCACCAGCAGTGCGGTGTTGTCCAGTGCGATCGGAAACGAATGCGGCATAGCCGCCAGGGAAAGAGAAGAATCGAAGCCAGCCATGAACGATCGTAGCCTCTCACTGTTTTACTTAATCGCCATAACATATTGCGGTTCTAGCACTTTTGCCAAATCAGGCACTGTTTGAATTTGCTTCTGCTCTTTCAAGAATTCTGCCAGTCGGGTCATGGGCTTCAGCAAGTATTGGTCACTATTGGGATCGCCCAACATGGTGACATTCGTTGCCTTATCGGGAATCTGGATACCTTTGAGCTGCTGATCCAGTGCTTCAGGCTTGATCTTGAGCTTGGCGGCAGCAATCTTTAAGCCCTCTTCACGGTTGGTTTTCAGGAATTCGACTCCCTTGAGGTTACCTTCCACAAACGCCGCGACCGCTTTGGAGTTTGCCTGCACAAACTTTGTACTGAAGATGTAAAGGTCAGCGATCGCCGTGGGCATTTGCTTCGAGCTATAGATCACCCGTCCGTCTGTTTGCGCCGCGATCGCCTGATCGCTAAACGGCGAATACGAATAGGCGATCTCCACTTTACCGGTCTGGAAGGCAGCCGCTGCCGCATCAGGCGGCGTATTCACAAGCGTGACATCTTTGCCCGTTAAACCCACTTGATCAAGCACTTGCAGCAAAAAGAAGTGACCAATGCCACCCAGTTCGACCGCAATCCTTTTGCCTTTAAACTCTTTGATGCTTTGGATGCTGTTCCGCGCCAATATGACATCGGCACCAACAGAGGTATCTTCGACCGTCACCACTTTAAAATCCACACCTTTAGATGCCAGCGTGATGGCTTCAGAGGTGACTGGTGCCAGTCCATTGATTTGACCAGAAGTGAAGGCTGGAAATGCCTGGGCTACAGTGTCAAAGACTTTGATGGTAAGGTTCAGCCCCAAGTCCTTAAAAAAGCCCTTTTCTTGAGCAATGTGGAGTGGAGTATTGCCAATCCAGGTAGTGATACCCATTGATGCTGCCAAGACCCCACCCGCTGCATCGCCCGCAGCAGGCTGTACAGAAGGGCTTTCAGGCGGCTTGGCGCAGGCGTGAAGACCAACCCCCGCGATCGTTCCGGTCATCATCCACAAAGCCTGACGGCGCGTCCAACGGTGTAACTGAGAATTCATTCGTGCTGCCATCCATACAACCTCAGCGCAAATTGTGACATTTGCAACTGATGCAAAATGATACATGCGATACATCGTCCTTCGTAGAACTGTGGATCCTTGCTAGCCCTGCTTAAATTCATGCTGGATCGCCTGGGCAATGCTGTCAGTAAGCTGCTCTGCCATCCATTTTCCCTTCTCGGCGCTGGCTCCTTTGGCGGATGACAGTACCCCTGAGGGCGGCACCCATTCCAGGCGAGTGGGGTACAGATCATACGGCGGAAAGTCGGCGGGTCGATCGTCCGGAATGCGATCCAGTTGTACCAGATCAGGATGAAAATGCAGCATGAGGGAGGTTTCAATGACGGCAGCATGTTCGAGCGCAAAGCCCGGAAAGCCATCAGGGAAAACATGGTGCAGTGTCTCTTCGGTGCAAAAATCCCAGTACTCTAAGCGCATGATGCGGAGTGGGTGGGTAGCGCCAATGTCTCGTCTGGCAAGATCAATACCTTCGGTGAGAAACCACTGATTTTCGTAGTGTCCATCCACGACGACAAGGTTTTTGACCCCGTGACGGGCAAATTCACGAATGACATCACGAGTCATCTGGCTCAAGCTTTGTCCATCCAGGCTGGTAGTTCCCGGAAAGTGCTGTCCGCCGCCTGATTTTGGCTGTGACTTATAGCCATAGCTGAGAGTTGGTGCGACCAAGCCATGCACTTTAGCGGCAACAGACTGGGCGATCGCGCTACTGAGCAACGCATCTGTTCCCAAGGGCAAATGTGGGCCGTGCTGTTCCAGTGCGCCACAGGGTAATAACAGCACCAATCTGTCATCCTGCAACCGCTCTTGATAGGCTACCCAACTTAATGCACTCATCAAGACCGAATTCACGCCCACTGCTCCTCTCTAACCCTGCTTAGAATCGGGACTTAAATGCTGTGCTTGCAGCTTGTAGATTCAAAACATGACCTCTGAGGCTGGTGGAGAGGGCATCAAAGCGAGCAAACTTTGAACCATTCCAGAGATGACGCAATACCGCGCTTCTACCGAAACCCAAACTGCGTTAATTTGCCTTCCCTGCCGCGGCATCAGGTACTGTCCATCCAGCAATTTCAACCGACCAGGCAGGGGGTCGATCGGCTTTAGTGCTGGCAAAAAATGGTGAGGTTTACTTAATGGCGGGCGATCGCGCTTAATGTCTGCTGGAACCCCGATAAATCCGTTCTGCCTGCTCCGGTGACAACCCAAACTCGTTCACCATCTCCTGAGTCGTAGACAGTTGACCGTTGGGAGCCTTCTGTTCCTTGCTACTAGATGTAGACTGCAAAGGCTCAAAGCGCTGGGGTAATTCGCACGCGACGGGCGATGGAAACTTACCTGTCGATTGTCCTGCCGGATCTTGCTCGTCTCCAAAAAATTGCGGTAAGGGGACATAGGTGTGGTCAGCCGCATCATAGGCAAACACTTCCCCCGATTCAATGTGATAGATCCAGCCGTAGATTTTGAGCCGTCCCTGATACAGCCTGGAGTGAATGACGGGGTAAGTTCTGAGGTTGTCAATTTGCGTCAGCACATTTTCGGCGATCGCAATCTCCAGCAGTTCCTCACCTTCATACTCACTATAGTTTTCCATGACCAGTCGGCGGGTGGCTTCAGCATGTTTTAGCCAGTCATACACCAGTGGCATTTCCTCTTCAAGCTTGCCCAGTTGCAGCATTCCCTTCATGGCACCGCAGTGAGAGTGCCCGCAAACGACGATTTGCTCAATCCCCAACGCATGAATGGCATACTCAACCGTTGCACCTTCTCCGCCATTCGTCGCGCCAAAGGGAGGGATGATGTTGCCAGCGTTGCGAATGACAAACAGTTCTCCCGGTGATGCCTGTGTGATCAAGGCTGGGTCAATCCGAGAATCGGAGCAGGTAATGAACAGCACCCTCGGCTTTTGTTTGTGTGAAAGCTGTTCAAACAACTCTCGATGCGTTGAGAAGTAAGTTGCTCGAAACTCTCGTAGCCCTCGCGCCAATTTTTTCATCGTACTAAATCCCTGCTCACTTGAAGTACCTGGCTGCTGCCGAGCCTGCGGTCGCTTTTCTATCAAAACACAATTCCTGGAGTGCAATGGTGATTAATCTTGAACATTCCTTTTACTATCGCCAGTGCGTGCGTAGGTGAATAACGTAACAGTGCCATCGCCGCGCTCAGTTTAAGCGTTTGTCGTCAACATTGCCACTCGCATGGAGTAAGCCTGCTAGGGTAAGAAAAATAATGATGCATCGATCGCGAAACGTGCCAGTGCGTCTGATCTAAAGAAGGGGGCTTTGAGCAGTGGAACCATACGCACAAACAGCACACACGATCGCGGCGGCAATGACTGGTTCAACCGTGCATCCCTGGGATATGGGAGCCAGTGTCGCTGAACTACAGGAACTACTCGTTGCTCATGGGTTCTCGAAGGTGAGAGTAGATGGTAACTTTGGCTATGTGACAGAGGCGGCAGTCAAAGCCTTTCAACGGCAGCACCAGTTGCGGGTTGACGGTTGTGTCGGCGCAAAAACATGGATTGCTTTAAAGACAACCGTTCAACCGGGTAGTCGCCTACTCAGGCAGGGACACACAGGCGCGGATGTGGCAGAGTTGCAGGGGTTGTTGCATATTAATGGCTATGCGATCGAGCGCAACGGCATTTTTTGCCCTACCACGCAGACCTGTATCACCGCTTTTCAGCAGCAGCACAAGCTAAGAACGGATGGGATAGTAGATGTGGTCACGTGGTCTATCTTACGTGGGCGACCCCTAACAGAGGCTCGTCCGCAACAGCGACGCTGGTTTTGGGATAATCGCCAATGGTGGTAAGTCGCTGGATCGCTTCGTAAAAATAGTTAGTGCTACCGACTGAGTAGAGAGGTGCAGATGCGATTGAATGCTGGTTGTGAATTATCCTTTGAGGCAAGCGCCCCAACGCCACTGATTCTGATGTTGCGACCGCGTAGTGGTTTGGGTCAGTGGGTTCTGCGCGAAGAATACATACTAGAACCGAGTACGCCGATCGTTGAATACACGGACAGTTACGGCAATCTATGCCAGCGGCTGATGACTCCTGAGGGGGTCTTTCGCGTTTACACCACTGCCTGTGTTGAAACTGCCGATGCCATTGATGTCGAACCGGATGCACCCTTCCTTCCTGTGCAGAATCTACCCGACACCGTACTGCAATTTTTGTTGCCGAGCCGCTACTGTGAAGCTGATCGCCTGGGTGATTTAGCAAGTGAGATTGTCGGCGACAGTGCACCGGGCTATGGGCAAGTAGAAGCCATTCGCCATTGGATTCACACGAACGTGACCTACGAATACGGCACCAGCGATGCGTCTACGTCAGCGATCGACATTGCTAAAAACCATATCGGCGTGTGCCGGGATTTTGCTCATTTAGGGATTGCTCTCTGCCGGAGCCTCAGCATTCCAACGCGGATGGTGGTCGGCTATCTTTACCAGCTTGAGCCAATGGATTTGCACGCCTGGTTTGAAGTCTACCTGGGCGATCGCGATGCTTCTACAGAGGGTCGCTGGTTTACCTTTGATGCCACCCAGCCAGAACCACGGGGTAATCGGATTGCGATCGCCTATGGACGCGATGCCGCTGATGTTGCCCTGGCAACTCAGTTTGAACCACTCACGCTCAACGAAATGAAAGTTTGGGTGGATGCCGACGAAACGTAAGCCAGCGACCTTCAAGCCCCAAAGGTCATTCGGTCAGCAGAAAAAAAAGCGGTAGCGATCGGGGAGCAACTGAGTCGCCTTGGCGACTAAAGTCGCCGTTACACTGACACTAGCGCAGCCATGCCCAACGGGCGATAAACTGCCGCAGGTTGTAAAATGCTTGCCTGTCGGTAGTCCGCGTCGGCGGACTTTGTTGATGTAGTCGCGGTTTTACCCGCCAAACTCTTTTCAAACAAACTCAAAAGAAAATCCCTTTAAATTAAATATCGACTGCACTCAAACCTTTAAAGTAAGCGGTTGAGCGCAGTCGAAACCTGGTTGATGAGTCCTCACTAGTTTGCAGACCTATAACGGTTGCTAGGCAGTGACAACACCGATCGGGCAAGTCACGTTTGTGCCGCCCAGACCGCAGTAGCCACCGGGATTTTTGGCAAGATATTGTTGATGATACCCTTCTGCGTAATAAAACTCAGGCGCATCCATAATTTCAGTGGTGATGTCCCCATAGCCTGAGGCGTTGAGCGCTTGCTGATAGGCAACACGGGAAGCCTCTGCCAGTTGGCGCTGTTCGTCAGAATAAGTGTAGATGCCAGAGCGGTATTGAGTACCCGTATCATTCCCCTGCTTCATGCCTTGAGTGGGATTATGGCTCTCCCAGAAGACTTTAAGCAGAGCCTCGTAGCTAATCACCGTAGGGTCAAAGGCAACTTGAACGACCTCGTTATGCCCGGTTCGACCCGAACAAACTTCCTGATAGGTTGGATTGGGTGTAATGCCAGCAGCGTAACCGGCAGCAGTCGAAAAAACGCCGTTTTGCTGCCAAAATTTGCGCTCGGCACCCCAAAAACACCCTAAGCCAAACACTGCCACCTCAAACCCAGCAGGGTAGGGAGGCTTAAGCGGATTGCCATTAACAAAGTGCTTAGCAGGTACAGGGATTGGTTCTGTACGCCCTGGCAACGCTTCTTCAGGAGTCGGAAGGCTAAGCTTTTTGCCAAGTCCAAAAATTGCCATACGTTTTGACTCCGATTTTTAATCACTTCACCTTTCTTTATAGTAGCTTGTTGCCCAAAGGTCTGCGATCGCCCTTGCGCCTCAACTAGACCCGGCAACGATACACGATCGCAGGTACGTTGCCTTCATGCTGTTTTAGCCAAAAACACTCAGGTTTAAGGTTCGGGTAAGCTGCTCCAGAAGAAAAAGTCCGGCGATCGAATTGCCTGTGTCATCCAGCGTGGGGCTGTAACAGGCGATCGCACCCTGCCCCGGCACAATCGACAGCAACGCACCGCTGACTCCCGATTTGGTGGGTAGCCCGATGCGTACGGCAAAGCGACCCGACGCTTCATACAAGCCACAGGTTAGCATCAGAGCATTGACCGCACGTTGGTGGATCGGCTGGATTTGGACGTTTGGTTGGGCGAGTAAGAGTCCGACTTGCGCTAGATCTGTGACGGTGCCAGCGAGACAGCAAAGGTGATTGTAGGTATCAAGGGCAGACTCGACCTGATTAATATAGCCTCCTCGCAGAAGGACATCGGCGATCGCCCGGTTGACCTCGTTTCGCAACGATCGTACCGATGCCAGCATGGCAGTGTCCAGCACAAAACGGCTTCCGGTAGCCTGGTTGAGCCACAGCTGCAGCGTTTCGCACCGCTCGGCACCCTTCTCTCCTGGCAGTGCGGAAGCCAGCGCGATCGCGCCACTGTTGAGCATCGGGTTCCGTGGAAAGCCACGATCGGCACTTAGTTGTGACAGTGAATGAAAGGACTGTTCTGATGGATCAACGCCCACTCGCGCAAAGACTGCGTCCCAACCCAGGGTTTCTAGCAAGAACAGCAGCAACAACGGCTTGACCACACTCATGAGCGCAAACGGTTGGTCGATCGCGCCTGCAATGTATCCTTGTCCCTCCGTTGTCCGTATGCCTACAGCGACCAGTTCCGCGTCTGCCTGCGCCAATAAAGGAATGTAGTCCGGCAAGCGCCCCGCATGAGCATAGACCTTCGCTTGCGCCACCCAGCTTTCTAACTGGGTTTGAGTTAACGCGGCGAATGGTGTAGGGGAGGGGGGCACGGGAGGAGTGAGGGTAAAAGTTTTGAGTTTTGAGTTTTGAGTTTTGAGTTTTGTTCGCGAAGCAACTCCGAAGGAGTAATTTTGAGTTTTGAGTTCATTCAGCTTTTAGCCTGTTTTGAATGGGGGAGCCTAGCAAACGACTTCTGCTAGACGATGACCTCTTCACCCTTCACGCCTTCACTTCATCATCCGTTCGATCGCCATACCGCACCGTTACTCCGGCAGCAGTGAAACATGGGCTGAAACAATTTTCCACCCTTGCGGCAATTTGCGCCAGACCTGGCTTTGTCTGCCTGTACGGAGCACGCTATCCGTAAAGCGCTGAAACTCTAGCGTGACGATCGCGGTATCAGTATCAAAGGTGACCACTTTGAGGTTAGAAATCGTTCGCTCCAGGTTTTTGGTTGGGCGACCTTGCCGAAAGGCTTTAATTGCTTCCATGCCATAAAGATTTTCGGTAACACCAAACCGCAGAACATCAGGAGAATCCCAAAACAAGTTGTCGAGCGTGGCAAGATCATTTTCGACCAACGCCTTTTCGTAGGTGAGATACAGGGCAGTGAGTTCAGCGACGATCGCGGGATCGTTGATTTGGGGCATAGGGGGAAGAGTGGAGGAGTGGAGGAGTGAAGGGGTGGAAGAGTAAGGGGGTGGAAGGGTGAAGGAGTGGAAAAGAGTGAAGGGGTGGAAGAGTAAGGGGGTGGAAGAGTGAAGGGGTGGAAGATTAGATTTAATTTAGCCTTCAGCCTTTAGCCTTTAGCCTTCTGCCCTGCCTTTAACCTTCTGCCCTGCCTTTCAAGTACTAAAGTCCAAAATCGCTGCTGCTGTTACTTGGGGCTGTTCTAAATGAGGCACATGACCACAGTGTTTCACCCAAACGAGCTTGCTGTGGGCGATCGCTTGCTGGAATTTGGTGGCATCTTGGGTGCCCAAAATCTTGTCGGAGTCGCCCCATAGGATGAGGGTTGGCTGCTCGATCGCGGCAATTTTGTCTGCTAAAAAGTTGTAGCCACCGCTTTTGGTAAATGAAATAATCGCTTGCTGCCAGTTGGGGCACGTTAGATGCAGGGCACCACACACAAGGGCATCGGGTGAGACAAAGCTGGAGTCGTAGTATGCCTGCAAACTCACCTTGCGTCGTACGCTGGGGCTACGAAGAAAGTTAGCTGCCAGTTCGCCCAATGGTGGAAAGAGGAACCGTGCCATCGCTGGACCCCGTGCAAAACCAGCGCTGTCGATGAGTACTAGCTTCTGTACAGCATCAGGATAGGTCAACGCAAAATCGATCGCGGCGGCTCCACCCATCGACGCACCCACCAAAATCATGGGTCGAGCAATGAGCGTTTGCCAAACGTGATAAAGATGAGTTTTAATGGCGGCTGGGCTGAAGAAACTACCAGCAGGGCGATCGGTGAAACCAAAACCAAGCAAATCGACGCTCCAGGTTTCTTGCGTTTCTGCCAATAGCGGCAGCAGACGACGGAACTCAAACACAGAGCTATCAAAACCATGTAGCAGCACTAGCGGTATACCACCGGAGCCTTTGCGAATGTAGGCAGTGGCGATCGGTGAAGCACAGAGCGACGTTGAAATGTCCGTGCGCTTAAGACTTTGTGCCAGGGCGATCGACGTGGCTTCGGTTAATTGGGCACTTTCGGGCGGTAGCATCATCGTCATACGGCTCAGTTTATCCCGTTCCAAGCATCAAACCAAGTTGACTATTAACGACCTTTCCTTGCAGCAACGATTAGAGTTCGCTAGGCTTTGATTGTTGTTGTTAGATGACAAACGATGCCGAAAGCAATTTGGAATGGTGCGGTGCTAGCCGAGAGCGATCGGTGCGAAGTGGTAGAAGGCAATCAATACTTTCCACCCGATGCAATCCATCGCGAATATTTCAAAGAGAGCAACACCCACACGGGTTGTCCGTGGAAGGGCACTGCCAGCTACTACACGATTGAAGTGGATGGCAAAACTAACCCGGATGCTGCCTGGTACTACCCCACGCCCAAAGATGCTGCCAAAAATATCACTGGCTACATTGCGTTTTGGAAAGGCGTGAAAGTGGAAGCCTAAAATGCTTCAGCGGTATGACAGCACAACGTTTGCTGTTATGCCGCTGTAATGAATGCAAGTTGCAACGTTCCTGAAACGTCCATAAAACGCCACAAAGACGGACAAATATTCTTAACTGCGATGGGATGCCTTGCCTCACTGACACTGAGAGGGCTAACGATCACGCCTTCGTAAGTGTGTCATTGGGCGCGATCGCAGGGCAGACTAACAGGGTGAAACCGTTCTTACCCCCATGAACACCTCCCCCCATGCCAGCCTTTATTGGCAACACCTCCAGCAGGTGTGTCCGTCGATCGACCCTGCCACGTTATCCCACCTCCACACGGCGCTAGACGCAACCAACTGGGACGAGCCAGAGTCGCCACTCGATTGGAACAACTATGGAGTCATTGCCCTCATCGAGGCAGAACACACCACTGATCCCGATCTCCGTGGTCTCTATATGGAAACCGCGATCGCAGCCTTTGAAAATGGAGCCGATGCCCACCCGCTCTGTGCCGCTCATCTGGCACTTGCCCATTGCCTGATTGGAGAAACTGAAAAAGCCCTTCAGATTGCCTTCCCCGCGTTAATCAACGTTCTGCAACCTGCCTTTGCCGAACAGACTACGGCACCCGGTTTAATCTATGTCCCGGTCCTGTGGCAGGAGCCGCGATCGCATGAGTCTGAAGGCTCATGCAGACTTTGGACAGCCACGAATGCGTTTCAGCAGAGTGTGCTGTTGCTGGGGAAAATTGTCTGGCGATCGCAAGCCGTCTTCTACAATGCAACCGGACGACGGTTGCTCCAGGTTGCTGCCCAACTCTTACCAGACTCTGCCGCTGTCCACTTACGGCTGGGTCTTGCCAATCTTATTAGTGATCAGTGGGAAGGGCTGATTCATCTACAGCGTGCCCATCAGCTTGCACCCAACCATTCACCGATTCTGCAAGCCCTCTACCTTGCCTATCAAACCTTGCAGCAACCGACCGCAGCAGCAACCTGGTTAGAAACGGCTCATGCCTTACATCAGCAACATCCCGACGCGATCGAGTGGCAGTGGGCGAAACTTGCGCTAGACAGTTCAACGACTTGTGTGCCGTTTGAAGATAACCTGCTGCTGGTGGTTGAGCCGAGCTTTCACAGCATTGTCACCAGCGTGTTGCTGGGTGCAGGCGATTGGTTTGAACGCGAAATGGAGTTTTGGCGCAGTGCTATTCAACCCGGCATGACCGTAATTGATGTCGGAGCCAATGTGGGTGTTTACACCTTTAGCGCGGCGGCTCAAGTCGGCGCAAGTGGACGGGTGCTGGCGATCGAGCCGTTTTCTGGTTGTGTGCAATGTTTACAGGAAACGTGCCGTCTCAATCAGTTTGATTGGGTAACCGTCTGTCAGGGCGCAGCGAGTGATTATAACGGTATAGCACGGCTATCGCTACAGTCTGCCAGTGAAATGAATCAGATTGTCACGGCTGAAACGGATGGCGCTACACCAAATGGGGCGTTTGAAGACGTTGCTTGCTTTTCGTTAGACAGCTTGATGAAGCAAGAAAAACTAACTCAGGTCGATTTTTTGAAAATTGACGCCGAAGGTCATGAACTGCAAGTGTTGCAGGGCAGCGATCGACTACTAACCGAGTTTGCACCCGTCATCATGTATGAAAACATTAGTGGCAATCAAGATAGCAACTCACCCGTCGCTAATTTCCTGAACGCGAATGGTTATCAACTTTTCCGCTATCAGCCCTACTTACAGACATTAGTGGCAATTGAATCTGTAGAAGATTTGCAGGGCAACCTCAATATCATTGCAGTGCCCCTAAACAAGGTGGCAACCTTTGGCCTACGAAAGTAAAAAACGCTGTTCAATCTATCTGTTCAATCTATTCTTGTTTTGTGAGAGCTTTACCTATGGCATTTTTTCTTCCGAGTCTTAAGAAAAACGGTTGTTTAGACCCAGTTCATGTCACCCTTTGCAATGTTGGTTCTCGCAAAACGGGCACCAAAGATGACTACGGCACCCAAGCATGGGGGATGTTTGCGCCTAATTTGACGATTTATGGCTTTGATGCCGATGCCGATGCTTGCGAAGCCGCGAATGCTGATGTTGAAAGGCGCGAGCTTAATTGGATCGAACAACACATTCCCTTGGCGATCGCCAAAGAAGTGGGCACATCAACGCTTTACATCACGAACAACCCGCAGTGTAGCTCGTTATACCCACCCAACACTCCCTACTTGAAACGGTTTTTGCGCTTGCAAGAAATGGTGGCGTTAGAGTCTACCACTGACATCGAAACCACTAATCTGGATACAGTCTTCCAAACTGAAGGCATTGATGAAATTGATTTTTTACAAATTGATGTGCAGGGTGCAAGTTTGCAGGTTTTAGAAGGTGCATCCTGGCTGTTAGAACGCAGTGTTTTGGCGATTCAAGTCGAGGTTGAGTTTTCTCCCCTGTATGCCAACGAGCCATTATTTGCCGATGTTGATACCTACCTGAGACGGCAAGGTTTTACGCTGTTTGACTTAGCGCCGCTTTCTCGTGGACAGCGATCGCAACTCCATTCCACAGAACGTCCTGGTCAGGCGCTTTGGGCAGATGCTATCTACTTCCGAGATCTCCTTCAAGAAGATACAAACGCTCAATTCAAAAGCCCCGATCAGCTTTTTAAGCTGGCTTGCATTGCAGATGCCTTAGAGTTTACTGACTATGCGTTGGAACTGCTGGAGTACCTGACACTGCACTACGGCAACGACCCAATTTATAACGTTGCCAACCACATTGTTGAAAGTCTGACTCAAATTCCTGAACTGGTTCAAGCTGGGCTAAGTACATTTCCAGCCGTCGCTAACTTACAGGATTACATTACAGGTGCTGCTGCCGCCTTTTTAGCAGCAAATCCACCTCCGGCATCGATCGCTTACGCCTCTCCAGTTGAATCATTCAACTCTGCCCACTACTTACAGCACAACCAGAAACGACAGGCACATCTAGCGAGCCTGAACCTAAATTTGACTGGTATGACCGTTTTGGAAGTCGGAGCAGGCATCGGTGATCACACACCGTTCTTTCTCGATCGAGGCTGCCAGGTCGTCAGCACGGAAGGTCGGCAAGATAATTTTGAGCTTCTAAAGCAGCGGTATCCTGACTTAGACGTAAGGTTGTTAGACCTTGATCATCCTGGTAACGGTTTAGAGCAAGCGTTTGACATTGTTTACTGCTATGGGTTGCTCTACCATCTGCAAAACCCAGCCGAAGCGATCGCTTTCATGGCTAACCACTGCCAAGGGCTATTACTGCTAGAAACGGTTGTTTCATTTGATCAGGGTGAAGCGCTCAACCCTTGCTCTGAACCCGCTGCTAGTCCAACCCAAAGTATCACAGGGCAGGGCTGTCGTCCGACACGGCTCTGGGTCTACAACCAGCTCAAACAGCATTTTGCGTTTGTTTATATGCCCATCACACAGCCAGATCACGAGGAGTTTCCCATTGACTGGTCGGCTGACCTGACTCACCTGGAATTTAAGCGTGCTGTCTTTATCGCGTCTCGTGAACCGTTAAGCAACCCGCTGTTAAAGGAAGAAATTCCCATACGGCAGAGCTATCACTAAAACGTTTTACAGCCGTCCTTGTCAGCCTGAATCACATCCTCGTAAGGGTAAACGTCATCAGCCCTTGCGAGGGTGTGCCTAACAAATCTTTTTGCCTCAGTGGTTAAAACCGCTTGACAATGACCATCCTCCTTACTGCGTGTGGATTTTCCACATTTGCTCGTAAGCGTTTTCCATTTCCTGGGTAAACTGCTTACCATTCCAAAGGGGTGAGGACTGTCTGGACTGGCGCAATTTCCAGGCAACTTGTTGCCGCAGTGCAGGCTCTTTGCCCAGTCGAATGCCCCACTCAACATACTCCTCATCCGTCCAGGCAATACCTTCGTTAATGCCTGCATTCATCATCATGGTGTAGCTGTTCCGTGCAGCGAACTGCTCACCGACCCGCGTTACCAGTGGAATACCCATCCAAAGAGTCTCTAGCGTTGTGGTTGCGCCATTATAGGGAAAGGTGTCTAAGACAACATCAGCAATGCCTAAATTGGCTCGATGGGTGGCTTCGGAGGCAACTTCTGACAGGAAACGTAGACGATCGCTAGACACCCCTTCTGCTGCAGCAATCTCGATAAAAAAGTTTTTCATCACGGCTTCGTCAGCCAACCCTTTAATCACAAAATAGCCATTGGGCACTGCTGCAAGAATTTTCATTTGCAGACGTACTGTGTCAGCGTGACGTTTATAGCCTTTCTGACCGCTAAGATAAATGATCGCATCATCTGGAATTTGAAGCTGGTCGCGGCGTAGCGTGGGCACACCCACTTCAAAGCCATCCACAGCAATATAGGTTTGGGGCAAGCGCCAGATTCTTTCTGGGTAATGGTCTTGTGCCCAATCAGGCAGCACGTAAGGGTCGGCAATAAAGTAGTCAACTGTTGGAATACCCGACGCATCCCAGCCCAACCAACTTACTTGAATGGGTGCGGGTTTGAGCGAGAGAATTTCACAGTTCAAATCTAAGGTGATGCTGTCTAGATCGATCAAGATATCAATTTCATCGTGAGCAATTCTGTCTGCTAGCTCCAGCGTATTGTTCGAGCCGTCCAAACCCCGTCGCCAGACCGTATCAAACTGGCTGATATACCAATCGTACAGTGCATCGTTTTGCCGTTCGTTGATGAAATAGCCGTAGAGTTGGAACCGATCGCGATCGTGATATTGCAGCAACCATCGCGCCAGCCAGCCAACCGAATGTCTACCCATACAGTGCGACAAGTACCCGATCTTCAGCGATCGAGTTGCAGTGCTGCCTCGACTAGAACGGTTTCGCTGCTGATAGTGAGCGACATTGGCTTGAGCATTGGTTTGCACATTATTACAGCACAACGCCATCACTTGATTTTGAAGGGCGCGATTTTGGCTCAAATCATCTCTGAAGTAAGGCAAAAAATAAGTAGAGGTGAATAAGCGGGTCGTGCGAACTGGATGGATGTCGATCGGTGGCTCGGCAATAAGCGTCTTCAACAACTGCTCATGTTGCTGCAAGGCTTTGAGCGCCTTTTGCCAATGTCCACCCGCTGTCATTAGCCCTCGCAGAACAAGATGACTGGAAAAAATTTTCTCTGGCAAATCATCTGTCAGGTTATAGCGACGTTGTGCAGCAGCGATGCCCTCATCGTAGTGTCCAGCATTCTGATAAAACGTTGATAAATGCCCCAAGACTTCCACATCCTCTGGATCTCGGTGCAGGTACTTTTCTAGCAAGTGTGCAGCAAAGAGCGGTTGCCGCATCGAAAATGCCAGTTTGATGGCAGCGGGCAGCAAAACTGCCATGAGGGATTCGTGCCCGTGAAGCCGATCGAAGCAAGCATCGGCAAACTCAAGCACGATCGGATCGGGTGAAAGCGTCGCCAAAACACCGCCCAGCACCTCCAGCAACAAGGTTGCGTCACCCTCGATCGCTTGCCCAGCTTGTAGTTGCTCAATTACGCCTAATGCTTGTAGATCCTCACTGGTGAGGGTTTCCAGGGCGATCGCGTGCTGCACAATACGCAACAGATTGGCGAGGTCGCCAGGAACAATTTCATGAATGTGCTGACGAATAGCCCAAGCAAGCGCATGATGATGCAACAGTTCTTGTCGTGCGGCTTCTGTTTGCAACACCTGAACCAGTTCGGCGGTCAAGTCATCAATTTGTTCGGAATCACCATCAGACATACCAAAAAGCCAGGTGGTCTGTGCTTCTGCTTCTTGCCCCTGCAACAGCAGCAGTAAACCTAAATGCCAATAGTGCGCTTTGGTATCAGGTTCAGCGTCGATCGCCTGCTCATAAAAGCGAATGGCGTTGCTGTAGTCTTCCTGAAGCAGCCAGGTATACGCTTCTGGTTGCCAGGTTAAACCATCGGTCGAAAAAGAGGTATCACTCATGGGGCAATTCTGGCAGTTGATGCACGGTTACAACTATTCTGCTTTGCTTAAGACGATCAGCAAAAACAATCGGTAAAAACGACAAAAGGCAACAGGACGAAGCCCATTGCCATCAAAGCAGAAAAGGGAATCAAAGTGGTCAAAACGCCAGGTTGATTCCCTCACATAATGAAGAGAGACTATTGCAGTGGCAAGTGGTCGCCAGTGCAGGTAGGAGCGACAGCGGCATTAAACGCTACAACCCCAGCACTGCCTTGAACACCACCGTTGGACATCGCCGATTTACCTTCACATAAAACAGCAAGCGTGGTTGCTTCGCTGGTTGCTGCAATGGAGCCAACGTTTACCCCACCAATATAGGTTTTGAGGGGAGCCGTTGCAACCACAGTGTCAGCATAGTTGATCACCTCAGTGGTACCACCGCCACCACCCTTGATGCTGTATTTGTAGTTTGTTGTCTCTGTAGCAACACCCAGACCCAGGTTACCAAAGTCCTTAGCAGCAGCAAAGGCGTTCTTTTCCAGGTAGTAGGCTTGTTGAGCGCGGTTCATGGAACCAACGTAGGTCTTCGCTTCGGATTGCTTAGCTTTGTTTGCCTGGTTCAAGAAGGAAGGCAACGCGATAGCAGACAGAATACCAATAATGATGATCACAACCAACAGTTCAATCAGGGTGAAGCCTTGAGCTTCTTTCTTTTGAATCAAGTGGCTCAGGAACTTTGCTTTAAATTCGGACTTCATGAGAGGATCTCCTTAAAGATGCGGGGTTGGTGTTGGGGTGGGGTTTCTAACTCCTGAATCTAACTTGCCCACTTTAGTCAGCTTTCATATCACCCCAACGCAGAAAGTTTGGGCAATTATTTCAAAAGCTTTTAGGCAGGGCACTCCAGCAGAATGTAACCCATGCTTTCGAGCGTGGTGAGGAGTTGCTGCACTCGTTCAAAAGCATTTTCAAGCGTGGTTGGTTCTAACGTCACAGGATTGAAGGGGCGGAGCGTTTGCCACCGCTGCGCTAGAGCTGTCACGGGTTGCGGTTGCTCTAGCAGGGGCAGCAGGCAGCCTGCCATAAAGCTGTCAATGCTCACAGGCTCATCAACAATTTTGAGATGGCGGCTAATTTCAAAGGGGTTTGACTGCGTAACGCAAGCAATGAGATCTTCTTTCAGCGCTGCCGTTTTTAGCTGGGGATGGAGGTGTGCTTGAGCAGTCTGCCAGGAAGCGGCTGTCCATTCTGCCACTGGTGTATAAGAAAGACCCTCATTAGGATGACCACACCACAGATCCAGCAGGCGATCGACTGGATGCAGCAGTTCAAACAGGTGTAGCTGTTCCTCTGCCGATTTTTCGCCGATTTCCAACGTCACAGAAATGGGAAGTTCCTCAATATCGGTAAAGAGATTGAGCAGATCCCATTTGCGCCAGTTCACCATGCTGATGAATTCCAGATCAGCCGCATGCATGGCAGCAAAAAACTCTGGAATTGTCCAGCCCTTGTCACCCTGGAGGAGATAGTTAGCGAGAACAATTTCGTCATTAGTTTCAAAGTTTGGGTTCCAGACCATGGATTTAAGAAAAACATGGTTCTTCAACGATTGCATGGTTTGCCGCACCAGTTCTATATCCTCGTCCTGAGTGGTGCCGCCCATCAGCCCCACTGACTTGAAGAAGGCTTGGGCACGAAAATAGATCATCCGCTGTAAGGCGCTATGAAAGTTGGTGCGGATGATGCCGTTTGGCTTTAAGACCGATTGCATTGCCTGAAGCCCTGCCACTGGATCAGGTAGAAGGTACAGCACTTCATCGGCATTAATGTAGTCAAATTGCAGATTCAAGCTGGGCAGATCTTCGATCGAGATAGCGTGAAACTCAGCATTGTGAAAGTCGTAATGCTTCAGGCGTTGTTCTGCCAGCTTGACTGATTCTGAAGAGAGGTCAACGCCGACGATCGTGGCTCCTGGGTTCGCCTCTGCCAACATCAAGGACTTATAGCCAGTGCCGCAACCGGCATCCAGAATGAAGGCTCCTTGCGTGTTGATGATCCGCTGATTTCGGAGATAGAACGCTGTGACTAAGTTGTGCGTATAAAGATTAGTGGCATCTTGTTTTGGCGATTGCTCTAGCGGAATTCTAGGGTATGGAGCCTGGTCAAACTGTTGACGAACTTTCTCTAGCGCATCGATCGCTGGCTGGCTCATGGTTCACTATCCTGGTGGTAAAAGACCGTATTCGGGTTGACTCTGGATTTAAGTCAGCATACCCATTTTTTGCAAAGGCGAGCCAGACAGTCTACATCCACTGCCATACCTAAAGTGTCCGATCGCAACACGTCAATCGCTCAATCGCCCATAGGCAACAAACTGGTTGCAGAGCACTGAGATCACAAGAGGAGGGCGATCGTACATGCCACCGTTCAGCAGCAAAAAAGCGATCTACAGGCGATCGCTTTTGGTTATTTGACTAGTTGCTGTCAAGTTTCTGCTTAAGAGGTTGTTTGAAAAGTGTCTGGCGGTTAAAAACGCGACTACGAAAACAAAGCCCGCCGATGCGGACTACGGCAGGTCAAGGGTCTTATAACCTGCGTCTCCGTTGGCGAAGCCTTCTCCAAAGAAGTAGGAGTCTCCAGTCGCCAAGGCTACGAGAAAGTGAACTTTTAAACCATCCTCTACGATGGCGGATGAAAGCGTGGGTGAAGAAGGGGTATGACGGGTTTGCCTTGCTTCAGGTGTTGCTCAACGATCGCCCTTACATCATCGGGCTTCACGCGACAGTACCAGGTATCGTCGGGCAGCACGCGAACCATTGCACCCATGTTGCACTGTCCCTGGCAGTCGCAGCCAATAACCATTGCACCCGGCACAGACGCTGCCTGAAACGCTGCCAATACAGCAGCAGAGCCATTTGCAAGGCAATTAGTGTGCTGGCAGACGAGAACTTGACGACCAAAATCCATGCGTAAAAGTTAGGTATTTATATACTTCCCTCACCAGGACTGACCCTCACCCTTTTCTTGTATGCCGCAAGGCTTTAAGCCCTCTCCCGCTCTGGGAGAGGGATTTTGATTTTTCCTCCTTCTCCTTGGGGAGAAGGGGCTAGGGGATGAGGGTCAGTCATTTGGTGTTTCAAGTATATAAATGCCAAAAGTTATCGGCTACAAGTTTTGAGTGATGAGCAGTGGAAAACTTAAAACTCAAAACTTAAAACTCAAAACTACTTACCAAAGCCCTTACCGCGACCTGCAGAAGGAACGGTGAGGCAATTTTCGACTTGCGATCGCAAAGCATCGTGATCCAGGTTTTGACCGATCAGCACAAGCTGGTTTTTGGGTTCGCCTTTCCAGTCGTCATCATCCAGCGAAAACCGTTTGCCGCTAAGGTGGAAAATGTGGCGTTTGGGGCTTTCGCTAAACCAGAGAATACCTTTGGCACGAAACACATTCGTTGGTAGCTGATTGTCAAGAAAATATTGAAATTTGCGGATGTCCAGTGGTTTGTCGCTGGCAAAGGAGACAGAGGTAAAGCCGTCGTTTTCTAGGTGATGAGAATGATGTGCGTGGTCATGGTCGTGGTCGCAATGCCCATGATCGTGATCGCAAGCAGAATGGTCATGAGACTCATGCCCGTGCTGGTCATGCTCCTGCTGGTCAGCCTTAGGAGACTCATGCTCATGGTGCTCATGCCCAGAATGATCGTGGTCATGATGCTCGTGAGCGGGCGCTTTTTCAGCCGGAGCGAAGTATTTGTCAGATTCAAACAGCCCCACGCTCAACAGCATTGCCAGCGGCACCTGCCCTTTGACAGTGCGTAAAATGCGTGCGCCCTCTTTGATGTCGCGGATTCTCACTTCCAGCGCATCCAAATTGGCTTCGTCTACCAGGTCAGTTTTGTTAAGGAGAATAATGTCGCCGTAGCTAATCTGGCTGTAGGCAGCTTCGCTATTGAACAGATCCAGGCTGAAGTTTTCGGCATCTACCAGAGTAATGATAGAGTCCAGGCGCGTCAAATCCCGCAGTTCGGTGCCCAAAAAGGTAAGTGCGACGGGCAGGGGATCGGCAAGTCCTGTAGTTTCGACGACGAGATAATCGAGCGAGTCTTGCCGTTCTAAAACCTTGTAAACGGCTTCTACCAGGTCATTGTTGATGGTGCAGCAGATGCAGCCGTTGCTCAACTCCACCATATCTTCGCCTGTGGTGATGATGAGTTCGTTATCGATGCCGATCTCACCAAACTCGTTGACCAAAACGGCTGTTTTCACACCGTGCTGATTGGTCAGAATGTGGTTAAGTAGAGTTGTTTTACCGCTGCCCAAAAACCCTGTAATGATGGTGACAGGTAAGCCACGCTTGGGCGCATCGATCGCAGAGGAAGAGGCAGGAGTGGTGGCTGATTGCATAGCGCAAATGTCCGAGACATTAGAAGATAAAGGTAGTCGTTACGATGAACGGCACGATCGCACCGCTGCACATTGTTTCATTATCACCGATCTAGGCTGGGTTGTTTGGTAAAAAGCACCGATCGCCGCCGTTCTCTAAATTGTCCTCGCTGTTTGAATGATATTGCCATGCCACTCACGCTTTACAACACACTCACCCGACGCAAAGAGCTGTTTGACCCGATCGAACCGGGCAAGGTGCGGATGTATGTGTGTGGCATCACGGCGTACAACTACTTTCACGTCGGCAATGCAAGAGTTTTTGTAATTTTTGACGTAGTGCGACGTTACTTGAAGTGGCGCGGCTACACAGTGCGCTACGTCCAGAATTTTACCGATATTGATGACAAGATTCTGAAACGGGCGCTGGCAGAAAACAGCACAATGGAGCAAATTGCTGAGAAATATATTGCTGCCTATTTTGAAGATGCCGATCGCCTGAATATTCTCCGTGCCGATGCTTATCCACGTGCGACTCATGCGATCGACGGCATTCAGCGCCTCATCCACGAATTGGAGCAACGCCAGTACGCCTATGCTGCCGATGGCGATGTCTATTACGCGGTGCGCCAGTTTGCCGACTATGGCAAGTTGTCGGGACGCAAGCTGGAGGACATGCAGGCTGGTGCCAGCGGTCGCGTAGACGAAGAGGACGACAAGAAAAAAGACCCCGCTGATTTTGCCTTGTGGAAAGCCGCCAAACCGGGCGAACCGTCGTGGAAATCGCCGTGGGGTGAGGGTAGACCGGGCTGGCACATCGAATGCTCGGCAATGGTGCGCGATGAACTGGGTGAGTCGATCGACATTCATGGTGGCGGGATGGATCTCACCTTCCCGCATCACGAAAATGAAATTGCTCAAAGCGAAGCCGTAACAGGCAAGCCACTCGCAAAATACTGGCTGCACAACGGCTTCATTAATATGGATGGCGAGAAGATGTCCAAATCGTTGGGCAACTTCCGCTTAACACGCGATTTGTTAGAGCACTATGACCCAATGGCATTTCGCCTCTTTGTGTTGCAAGCGCAGTATCGTAAGCCGATCGATTTCACGTCTGATGCGCTGGATGCTGCCGAAAATGGCTGGAAAACGCTGAGAGAAGCGCTCCAGTTTGCAACACAGTTCGCCGCCTTACCAGGATGGTCGCCTGTTGCTCTCACTGCATTGGATCAAGTCATGGTCGATCGCTTTAATGAGGCGATGGATGATGACATCAACACGCCGATCGCCCTTTCGGTTGTGTTTGAGTTAGCGAAAGCGCTCAGTCGTGAAGGCAACCAGCTCGTACATCAAGGCAAGCCGGATTTACCTGTGGAGCAATTACAACGCCAATGGCAAACGTTCATTAGCCTCTTAGAAGTTTTGGGATTAGACGCCAAGCCTGGGATGCTGGCTGGCAAAATTAATGCTTCCTCGAGTGTCACTGGCGACTTAACAGTTGGCTTAAGCGATGCATCGATCGAGTCCCTGATCCAGCAACGGCAAGAAGCGCGACAGTCGAAAAACTGGGCAGAGAGCGATCGCCTCCGCAACGAACTTCAGTCTCAAGGCATTACGCTGATTGACCAGAAAGATGGCGTAACGCGATGGCACCGCAATTAGAAAGAGGGATAAAAGATGAGGGATGAAGGCTGAAGGCGAAAGGCTAAAACTCGAAACTCAAAACTCAAAACTCCTAACTCAAAACTCCCAACCATTCCCTCATGTCTGACCAGCGCATTACGATTTCGCTTTCCAGCATTTTTAGCATTCTGCTTGTCGTACTGCTGTTGGCGCTACTCTGGCAGTTACAGAGCTTGCTCATTGTGCTGATGATTTCGGTGGTGTTGGCAGCAACCCTTAGCCCGATCGTCAACTGGGCAGAAAGCCGTCGAGTGCCCCGCTGGTTAGCTGTAATTAGCGTTTACTTAGCGCTCATTGGTGGCTTTGTTGGCGTGGGGGTGTTAATTGGTCCTACGGTCGTCGAGCAAACCGATCGCCTGATTAATCAAATTCCGATGTACTCAGAAGCGCTCTTCAACTGGGTGCAAGCACTTGCTTTACGCCTCAATACCTCTCAGCCAGAGCTGGTGCCGCAGTTAATCAATCCCCAGGCGCTAACAAATTGGGTGATTCGCTCTAGCCAGCAGGTGTTATTGCGATCGTTTGGCTTGACAAAGAATATTGTGGGTGCGCTGTTTAGTGTCATTCTCGTCTTGCTCATTTCCGGCTATATGGTGGCGGGTAGTAAGACGCTCATTCAAGGCGTGGTGCAGCTTTTCCCCCCACCGTGGGATCGCCGTCTGACCGCGCAGGTAAAGCCTGTCGCGCGGCGCATGGGTGGCTTTATTCAGGGACGAGTGGTCGTGTCTGCCATTTTGGGCGTGGTGACGACCGTTGGCTTGAACGTTTTGGGGCTGTCGGAAGTGTCGCTAGCGCTGGGCGCGATCGCCGGCTTTACCAACTTGATCCCCTTTGTAGGCCCGTTTCTGGGCGCGATTCCCGCTCTGATCGTCTCGCTCTCGATGGGTGGACTCACCTGGCTTTGGGTGCTACTGCTGTTTGCGATCGTGCAGAATTTGGAAAGCTACGTCCTCGATCCCTTGCTCGTTGGCTCCTCTGTCAATGTTCATCCCTTGTATCAGCTTTTAGCCGTGTTTGGTGGCACGCAAGTGTTGGGCATTTTGGGCGCAATTATTGTGCCACCGTGGGTTGCTGGAGCCGCTGTGCTGCTGGAGAACCTTTATATCCGACCCAAACGCATTGGTGAAGTCAGAGCCGAACGATCGCGTACGGATGGGACAGTGCAAGGTGGTGCGATCGACAACGAGCAGACACCAGCAGCAAGCAAACCCATTCGCACTTAAAGCCAGTGGATCAGAAGGGAAGGGGCGAAGGTTTTACCTTCAGCCCTCAGCCCTCAGTCCCCATCCCTCCTTCCTCCTAGCCCTAACTCTTTACACTCCCCAACACTCCTTCCACCAGCCAATCCATCTTTTCTAGTTCAGTATCCTTTTGTTTAAATTCCTTCCCTTCAGGGATCACAACCTTGCCTGTGTTGTCTTTGAGAGGACCTTTATAGATGACGAGGGTTTCTGCCTCTAGCGCAGCCTTCGCAGCATCCGCATCTTTCTTCGCGGTATCAGAGACAGCCGGACCATACTCTGAAACTTTCACAAACCCTTCTTTGTAGCCGCCGCGCACCAGATGGGGAATACCGCCAGCCATCGCCGTTTTGCCGTCCTGGATCAGTCTGGCGTATTCGCCATAAATCTTTGACCAGTCCCACTCGGCTCCGGTCAAGTAGCCTTTGGGTGCTAGCTTAGACTGGTTGGTGTGGTAGCCCGTGCAGTAGAGACCTCGCCTTTCGGCGGTTTCCATGATGACTTTGGGGCTATCAACGTGACAGGTGATCACTTCAATGCCCTGGTCTGCCATGCTATTAGCGGCTTCGGCTTCTTTGACCGGTAACGACCAATCGCCTGTAAAGATGACTTGAGTCGTTGCCTTGGGGTTGACGGTGCGCGCACCCAGCGTATAGCTGTTGATGTTGCGGACGACTTGAGGAATGGGTTTGGCAGCAACAAAGCCAAGTTTGCCGTTTTTCGCCATGTGTGCGGCAACAATGCCCGCAACATACTGCGCCTCGTCAATATAGGCAAAGTAGCTGCCTGCATTCTTAGGATGCTTGCCTTCAACATACAGACCACCCGCATGGAAGAACTGCACGTTGGGGTTGCCAGGAGCCACTTTCAAAATGTGTGGGTCGTAGTAGCCAAAGGAGGTCGGAAACACGACCGTTGCGCCATCCTGGTTGATCATGTTGAGCATGACTTCCTGAACTTCGTTGGTTTCTGGCACACTTGCCTGCTCAACGGTTTTGACTCCGGGCAATTTGGCAACGCCTTCTCTACCTTCAAAATGTGCCTGATTCCAGCCGTAGTCATCTTTAGGACCAACGTAAATGAAGCCCATCACAATGTCTTTGGTGGAGCTTGCGGCAACGCTGGGCGTGGGACTACCAGAACTGGCGTTGGGGGTGGGAGTAGGGGCGCAACCGACCCAGAGGCGCGACGTGGCTCCAAAGGCACCTGCGGCAAGCAGCCCACGAATAATTTGACGACGTGGAATGGACAAAGGACGCTGACTACTCACGGTTGACTCCTCAAAAAAACTGTAGAAGTTGGCGAATAACTGAACGTATGTTGCGAGTGAGAATGGGACGATCGCTGGCAACATAGCTGCTTACTGAGATTCTGTCATGCTATATCGCTTGACTTGTATTATCTGGAACGATTCATACGTTAAAGTTTTCGGCTCCTGAAGGGGCGACGTAGTGGCGATCGCGACAGAATAAACGCATTCAACTCATTGCCTTAGAACAATCGCACCACATAGTTCTCTAAAAGCTGCAAAAGTAGAGTAAAGCGTCAGGCAGTAATTGAGTACTTTAGGCATTTGGACTATGCAGACCTATGACTGGATTGTGATTGGCGGTGGCATTACAGGTGCGGCTCTCAGCTACGAGTTGGTAAAACAAAAGTTTTCTGTCTTACTGCTGGAGCAACACTCCTCCCTGCAAGGGGCGACCCGCTTTGGCTATGGCGGTATTGCCTATTGGTCTGGGACGACAGCGCTAACGAAGCAGCTTTGTGCTGAGGGCCTCGCGCGACATCGCACGTTAGCGGCTGAGTTGCAGGCTGAGACTGAATTTCGTGACCTGGATTTGGTCTTGACGATCGCGGCTGGCGAAGATCCTGCTGCGATCGCTCAGTCCTACAGTCACTTTGCGATCCCGCCGCAACTAGTAAGCGTGGCAGAAGCCTGTGAGCTAGAGCCACTGCTGAATCCAGACGCGATCGCGGGCGCGCTTACTGTCAAGCATGGTCACATTTCAACCACTGCCACCGCTGCTGCTTATACCCAAGCGTTTGTGCGACTGGGCGGTACGGTGCAAATTGATTCAGCAAACGCCCTGCTGCGTAGTGATTTGCGCGTGACGGGTGTCATAGGGCAGGAAAACACCTATCACAGTGCCAATACCGTTGTTTGTGCGGGTGGCTTGAGTCGCTCCTTGCTGAAGGCAGCAGGGATACCTGTGCGGCTTTACTTCACCCATGCAGAACTGCTAGAAACCCCGCCTGTCGCTTTGCAATTGCGATCGTTCGTCATGCCAGCCAACACCAGGCGTTTTCAGCTTGAAGCCGACTCTAGCACTGCGGCACTTGCCCCCCTTTGGGATCAATCTGGACATGAACCAATGCCGCCAATCTTAGACGCTGGAGCCGTTCAATTACGAAATGGCAGTCTGAGAATTGGGCAGATCAGCCGTGTGCTGACCGATCCCAACGCACAGATTGATGCCGTACAAAGCGAAGCCGCTATGCGGAAAACAGTCGGCACGGTCTTACCCGCTTTAGCATCACTGTCTGGCACCTGGCATCACTGCCTCATTGCCTTTAGCAGCGATCGCCTGCCTCTTATTGGCGCACTCCCTCCTACCGAAGGCATTCATCTGTTCTCAGGCTTCAGCAACCCGCTGGCGATCGTGCCACCCCTGGCAAGACGCTTTGCTAGTAGCGCGATCGGACAAAAAGACGAGCTCTTGACCCACCTCTCGCCCGATCGCTTTGCGTAGTCGTTAGCGATGCATTGCTGGCTGTTAGCGACTAAAACCAACAATCAACAACCAAGCACTAAAAACTAAACTGTGCCCGTACGTTACCCACAAAAATGGTCGGGTTACTGTCGAAGTTGTTGGCATTAAAGATCGCATAGAACGAAGGCACAATGGCAATGTTGTCGTTGAGCGGGTAGAAGTAAGAGACTTCTAGCTCAGACATCGTGCCACCATCGCCAGCACCCGATACGAAGTACTGTCTACCGTCGAGAATATCCATTGGCACGAGGAACGTCACAACTCCCAACGCTCCCTTTTTAAGCAAGTCAGGAAAACCAAGACCCACTTGAAACGACTGCACGTTCACATCTTCATCAATCGGTGCAAGGTTAGTACTGCCGTAGCTGTAGCGTCCAAACACACCAAAGCCCTTCGTGATCAACCAATCAAAGTTGAATGCAAAGGTATCAGCATTGGAGTTCTTGAGCGGCGGTCCGCCAAAACCACCGTCAAGATAGCCGTAAGGGATCGGTTCACCTAGCGCTCCACCAATAGTCCCAAAGATCTGTTGGAAATTGGTGCGGTTGTACATAAAGCGCAGATTGATGTTTTCCGTTGGCGAAAACGTCAGCTCAGCGGTGGTGGTATTGGTGCCATTAAATAAGCCTTGCGATGGGTTACTGGAGGAGTTAAAGAGCGCACTGGGCAAAAACTCAGTATTCTCACCTAAGTAGGCAACCGCTAAACGGAACTGTTTATTGATATTCCACTCAATGACCGCACCTGACCCACGATCGATCGTGTTGGTTTGGGTGCTACCGATCGAATCAAAACTACCTGCTCCCGTGAGGAAGAAGGTAAAGCGGTTGAAGTCAAAGTGGCGATACCAGTTCACACGGGGACCGACGGTGATCTTAATTGAGTTGTTCAGCGGGAAGCTGTAGAACAAGTCATGAATAACAACATCGTTCCGACCATTAACCGTGCCCGCTGTTTGATCGGTAAACGGAGAGCCAAAGGCATTAAAGAAGCCTGCTGACGCATATTGGTTGATTGGCGAAATACCGTTACCAGCCGATAGCTGAGTAACGAGGCTATCTTTACCCGAAAACGACGTGTTAAAGGTCAGCCAGGTCAAAAAGCTGAAGGTTGGCTCTGGGGAACCTGTTACCTGTCTCGTCGGTGTACCCGTAATTGGATCACGGGTGTTAAAGAAACGCCCATTGCCAGGGTCATTGACGCTACCAGGAGGACCTTCAAACGTCACGTCACGTCCAGCGTTTGCCGATGAGAGGTTAAACCAAACCAAACCATTCAGCTTGGTTGTCGTGGAGAACTGTTGTTTCTCCAAGGTGCCTGTGCGTGCTTCCAGCGCACCAACTCGCCCACGCAGGGTAGCGAGTTCTGCCGCAAACTCTTCCTGAAGCTTTTGTACAGCTAACAAATCTTCTTTTTTAACTAGGTCAGCCGTGCCCGCTGTAATCAGTTCATTAATCCGATCCATGCAGGCATTTAGCCCTGCCGAAAACTCATAGCGAGTCAGCGCACGATTGCCCTTAAAGGTTTGATCGGGATACCCAACAATACAGCCGTAGCGTTCAACTAACGATTGCAGCGCTTGAAACGCCCAATCAGTCGGCTGAACATCGGTCAATTGAGAGACAGATGTTACTTGATCGATCGCGCTGGGGTCTTCTGCCTGTGCGTCCTCTGCATCACCTGGCTGCATCTCAGCAACATTGGCAATAGCCTCGATCGCTAGCGCGATCGAGGCTGGCTGGGGCATCTGCTTACCAGCGATCGAGGGTACGACAACTGGCTGTGACACTACAGCCGAACTGCCGGTACCAGAAGGAGCATCAGAAGCTGGTTGTAAGGTGTTAACAGAGGCTCTTGCGCTCGTTGCTGTTAGACCTACGACCGCTCCTGCAACGACTAAAGCTGTACATAGATTGGTCGGTGTAGCCAAAAGAAATTTCCATCGTTTAGAAGCAATAGACATTAGAACCTCACACCACATAACTGAACGAATCAAATTGCAAGCATACTAAAGCTCATGCCGAAGAGATGTTATTTTCGACACATTAAATCTCTCTAAAGACATAGATGCACGGCACGTTAGCTACCCAGTCTTACAGTCAGCGGCTTCTCGCTAGGCGGAGAATCGATCGCCTCTGACCAAGCTTCGGTATATGAAGGCACTTCCAGAGACGTTTCTCAAACAAGGTGCTGTGCCTTCCGCATGGGCAGACGAAAGGGAGGTTTTGCTAAAACGTCTGCAATAGCTAGTTCGATCGAGAGCTAGTGCTGGAGTCATTTGAGCCACCTCGTTTAATTACCCGTAAACCGATGTAGAAATGCGGCTTTTTTTGATTGTCTTTGCGATCGTTTGTCTGTATCATGGTTTCCTACTGTGCAAATTACGCTATTCCGATTGACTAGCTGTATATTCAAGGAGATTTGGAATGACCGTCCGGCAGCACACTCCTAAGCCTTTGGAAAACCTTTGTCACGACATCAGCGATCAACTGAGCTTTACCTCCTTTAGACAGTTCGTAGTCCTTTTTGTTATGGGAGTTGTGCTAAGTCTGTCGATCGCTGCCTGCTCGGGCACCACTGGTGGCAATAGTGCCGACCAGAAAAAGGATGTTGAACTCACCCTGGTTGCCTACGCTGTGCCGAAAGTGGCGCATGATGCGATTATTCCGAAATTTGTTGAAAAGTGGAAAGCCGAGAAGGGACAGAACGTTACTTTCAATCAAAGCTACGGTGGCTCTGGCTCTCAAACTCGCGCCATCATTGACGGATTAGACGCTGATATCGTCAACCTGGCATTGGGAGCCGACGTACTCAAGCTGGTGACGGCAGGGTTTGTTAGTCCTGATTGGGATACGAAAGTGCCTAACAATGGCATTGTGAGCGAAACAGTCGTGGCTATTACGACCCGCGAAGGCAACCCCAAAAACATTAAAACCTTTGCAGATTTGACCCGCGACGATGTGAAATGGGTGACTCCTGACCCCAAAACCTCTGGGGGCGCTCGCTGGAACTTCCTCGCACTCTGGGATTACAGCCTCAAAACGGGAGGCAACGAGGCTAAAGCGAAGGCTTTCGTTGCCAAAGCCTATAAAAATGTGGCAGTCCTGGCAAAAGATGCGCGTGAATCAACCGATGCTTTTGCCAAGCAGGGTCAGGGGGATGCACTACTAAACTACGAAAACGAAGTGATTCTGATCAAAAGCAAGGGTGAGAAGCTGGACTATGTGGTGCCTGAAATCAACTTCTCGATCGACATTCCGGTGGCTGTAGTCGATAAAAATGTCGATAAGCACGGCACTCGCGAAGTGGCTGAAGCCTTTGTCCAGTACTTATTTACCCCCGAAGCCCAAGCAGAGTTTGTCAAGCTTGGCTTTAGACCGCTTGACGCTGACGCAGGCAAGAACAAAGAGCTAACTGCAACCTATCCTCCCGTGAAGACCCTCGGTACGATCAAAGAGTTCGGCGGCTGGGACAAGGTTCAAGATCAGTACTTTGGCGATAACGGCGTTTTTGATGAGATCCGCGATACCAAGTAATATGCTGCTGTAAAGTCGGTTTCGCGCTTAGAGGAGTAAGGTAAGTTTGCTCTTTTGTTTTTGCCGATCGCGCAAACTATTTGCTTCACTGTCAAGATCGATCCTCTAAAAACTGTGCGTTTCCAACAGTTAACCCGGTAGTGCGTTTAACAGTGAGCCGATCGTTTGGATGCCGATGAGCAACACCAGACTACCGATCGCCACGATCGCCAGAGGACGTAGCGTTGCCTGAAGCTGTTTTAACTGACGCTCTAAATCGCTTTCATAGTAGTCTGCCAGTTTGACCAGCATTGCGTCCAAATTGCCCGTTTCTTCGCCTGTACGAAGCATTTGCAGTGCCAGCGCTGGCAATTTTCCAGTTAAACTCTGGCTCAAGGTTTGTCCCGCTCGAATATGACGGGAGGCGATCGCCAACGTTTTTTGCAACTCCACATCAGGAATGTGCGATCGCACCAAATCCAGCGCTTGCAACAGTGGCACGCCACACCGCAGCGGCAGTTCTAGTTCGGCAAAGTAAAGGAGCGATCGCGATTGGGCAATCCCTTTGAGAACCGGTACGCTTGCCATGAGTCGCTGACCGTTACCAGTTGTCCCCAGCGATCGTCGACTGCCGACAACGATCGCCGTTAGTAAGGCTGCCAGAACGAAAAAGCCTGGTTGCACCACAACGGCTGTACTGCGCGCAAGCAAGACAACCAGCAGCGTTACCAAGGCAAAGCCAGTTATGACGATCGATGTGATTACAGAGCCATAGAGCTTTTGTCGTCGGTACTGTGTTTCAGCCGCGATCGCCAGTCTTTCAAACGTTTCTGCCAGCGCTCCACTGTACTCTGCTGACCGAATCAGCGCGATCGTCCATTGGTCAAAATAAGGTGATCGACTATTCAGCGCAATCGCCAAATCTTGACCCACTTCTACTTTGAGGCTGGCTTCTTTGAGCGATCGCTGGAAGCTGGCGCTACAGTCTTTGCCAGCCATGCCCAAACTCTGCTGTACCGGAATGCCAACCTTGAGCAACGCTGCGAACTGATGGAAAAAACGAGCCGCTTCCAGCATGGTGAAACGTTTTGAGTCGTAAGTTTTGAGTTTTAAGTTGGCGCAACTGAAAACCCAAGCCTCTTAACTTAATACTCTGGTACGGATGGATCAACGTCGCGGCTCCAGGCTGTGATGCCACCTGTAACGTTGATGCCTTCAATGCCAGCTTGCTCTTTCAGGATGCCTAGCGCTTTCGCCGATCGTCCACCCAGTTTGCAATGAGCAATGAGCTTGTGTCCGTTCAATAGCGCTTTGACCTTCGCAACGCCATCGCCATTCTCAATGTCAGGCAGCGGGATCAGCACCGCACCGGGAATCTTTGCAATCTCGTACTCATGAGAATTGCGAACATCCAGCAGCACGTAATCGTCAGCAGTGCTGTCAAGCAGCTGCTTGAGTTCCTGCACGGTCATTTCTTGCATACCAGCTTGCTCCTTTGCTTCAGCAGCTTTTGCCTGGGGAATCCCACAGAACTCTTCGTAATCAACCAGTTTTTCAATCACGGGACGCACGGGATTCGGACGCAGCTTCAGTTCTCGGAAGCTCATGTTCAAGGCATCGTAAAGCAGCAGTCGTCCGCTCAACGTCGTGCCTTGACCCAGAATAATTTTGACCGTTTCCGTTGCCTGAATCACGCCAATGATCCCTGGCAGAATGCCCAACACGCCGCCTTCTGCACAGGAGGGCACGAGTCCGGGTGGGGGTGGTTCGGGATAAAGGTCGCGGTAGTTGGGTCCACCTTCATAGTTAAAGACTGTTGCCTGCCCTTCAAACCGGAAGATCGAGCCGTACACATTGGGCTTGTCGAGCAGCACGCAGGCATCGTTGACGAGATAACGAGTGGGGAAGTTGTCGGTGCCATCCACAATGATGTCGTACGGCTCGAAAAGCTCCAGCGCGTTCTCTGAGGTAAGGCGCGTTTCGTAGAGGTCTACCTGGCAGTAGGGGTTGATTTCGAGAATGCTGGCTTTGGCAGATTCAATCTTGGGTTTACCAACCCAGGACGTACCGTGAATGACTTGCCGTTGCAGGTTGGAGAAGTCAACCACATCGAAATCGACGATGCCAATGCGTCCAATGCCAGCGGCGGCAAGATACAGCAGTAATGGGGAGCCGAGTCCGCCTGTACCGATGCAGAGGACGCTGGCGGCTTTGAGGCGTTTCTGACCGTCTAACCCGACTTCGGGCAAGATCAGATGACGCGAATAGCGCTCGTACTCTGCTTTTTCAAGCTGAATATCGTTGAGATTGGGATTGAGCATGGGAAGAAAGGCTAAAGGATGAGGGATGAAGGCTAAAAGAGGATTGAATCATGTCGCTGAACGGCTTCACATTCGAGCGGTTTCAGCGATCGCGATGGTTTCTGATTCAAACAAGTGTTGGTCGTTGAGTGTCCAGCTATGGCAGTCTTTGGCATTGCCATGCTCAACGGAGACAATCAGGTAGGAGTATTGTGACCAGGCAAGGGCGCGATCGCACTCGGAAGGAATTGCCGGATAGTCGGGATGAGAATGATAAATGCCAATAATCTCTAGATTGCGGCGACGGGCTTCACGCATACCTGCCAGCATGGCTTCGGGCGCGATCCAGTAGCGGCGAGTTTTGGTAAACGCAGCATTGTCGTGCAGTTCCTTTGCAGCATCCGTGTCCCACGCATTCAGCACAGCATAAACGTCATGCACGACTCTTTGGTCTGCGGCGATCGTGCCTAGCAGCAAGCCACAGCACTCTTCGGGATAAGTGCGTTCGGCGTGAGCGTGGATTGCCTGTAGGTGTTCGGCGTGAAGCGTCAGAGACACGGAGAGATCAAATAGTTTGCGACAGACTTCTTATTCTAGGACAGGATCACGCTCGATATGTGAGTTCGCCAAAATGCTTAAGCAACGGCGGCACTAGAAGCACCCTGTTGGAGTCTGGCGATCGCCTTCAACGCTTGCAGGAGTTGCAGAGCGCGATCGATCTCCATAAGATGCAGCGTTGGCATGACAGGAACGATCGCACTTCAAACAGAAACGATCGCCCTCAGAACTGCAAGGTTCTCATTTTGAACAGGAACGATCGCACTTGAAACAGGAGTGTTGCTGCTTGAAATAGAAACGAGCGCATTTGAAACAGGAGCGATCGTGTTTGCAACGGGAACGATCGTACTCAAAGAATAATGCAGCTTATATGAATCGGGGCTTCACTTACCGGGTAGTCCTATTTGGGAAAGGACGTAGAAAAAGCCTTTAGAGACAATAGAGGAGTAGGATTACTCAACCGCATCACCTGCAAATGAAACCTCTATTGCAATGCCCCACCTGCGGCTCAAATGACATCAACAAGAACGGTAACACCCGTCATGGTAAACAGAACTACAAGTGCCGTGATTGTGGACGACAGTTTGTCGAAAAGCCACAGTGGCAACCAATTTCGGATGACACCAAGGCGACCATTGTGCGGCTGTTGCTCGAAAAGATTCCTTTAGCTGGCATTGCCCGTAGTTTGCAGTTGAGTGAACGCTGGTTGCAGCAGTACGTCAATCATTACTACAAGAGCGTACCCCAGCGCGTGGAGGTCCAACCCAAAGCACCGCAGCGCTTAAATGTAGAGATGGATGAGTTGTGGTCTTTTGTTGACGACAAAGGCAAGGAGCAATGGGTCTGGTTGGCATTGGATGTCAGGACACGAGAAATTGTGGGTTGTTATATCGGCGACCGCTCCGGCGAGTCCGCCAAAGCTTTGTGGCAATCCTTACCCGCCGTTTATCGACAGGGCGCGGTCTGTTACACCGATTTTTGGGTGTCTTATCCGGTCGCACTACCGCACAAGCGCCATCGGTCAGTTGGCAAGGATAGCGGTTTGACCAGCCACATTGAGCGCTTCAACAACACTTTGCGCCAACGAGTATCCCGACTCGTGCGAAAAACCTTATCCTTCTCGAAGAAATTGAGTAATCACATCAGCGCGATCTGGAATTTCATTCATCATTACAACGAGCAGCGCAGACGAATCATGTCAACACAAAATCAGCGTATTTCCTCTATCCTTTCCTGAATAGCACTACCCACTTACCGTACGAAAGGCAATCAACAGAGCACCATTAATGACTTTAAGAAGGTGGTGGAAATAACGAAAAAACCCGACCTGCGGAAGCACGCTGAGGAAGAGATGAAGAAACTGGAAGTGAAGTGGGGAGTTTAACTTACGTTACGGAGCACGATCGCACACGAATTCCTGGCGTTGCTAAGGGCATGATGCAGGCAAGGAAGCCTCAGGTTGAGCCTTTGGTCAGAAATTCAACTCTTGGAATCAGCGGATCTTGCACGACTCCAATCCCTGTAAAGCTCCAACGTTTGAGTAAGGGATCAATCTGAGTGCCAGGAATGGATTCTACAGAGAAACGATCGGCAACTTCTGATGCATGAGTATTCAGATAACTCAAGGCATCAAAGTGTTCACGAAATAAAAGTAAAAAACTGGCGCTGGTCTGATCTGCGTCTCCACCAGCATGAGGATGCGCGACTAAATAGCTACCGTCGGCTCTCGATCGAATCAGGTAATAGGCTTCCGAAAACATGACGGTATGAGTAATTTTTTAGCTGTAGTGAAATGTGAGTGAAAAACTCATCAAGCCATCTTTTCACACCTCTTATGTGTAGAGAGTAAGCAGTACGATCGCTGCGTTGAGGTAGCGCGATCGTTGACCTTTAGACGGTCAAACGTAGGCTCCTTGAGACTCAACGGTAGCAGCTTAAAAACAATCCGCGTAAGCGTTAAATCAGTTGGCTTCCTCTAGCTTAATGCGAGGATCGACTGCTTTGAGGAGTAAATCTGCCAGTAAGTTGCCAATGATGAGCATAACCGCACCCATCATCAGGCTTGCCATCACAAGGTAAAGATCCTGCGCTTGCACTGCTTGCAGAATCAGGCGACCCAAACCAGGCCAGTTAAAAAAGAACTCCGCAATAAATGCACCACTCAGCAAGCTGGCAAATTCAAACCCCAGCAGCGTAATCAGCGGGTTGATGGCGTTACGCAGCGCGTGAATATAGATCACCTTGTTTTCTGGCAGCCCTTTGGCGCGAGCGGTTTGAATATAGTCTTGCCGCAGCACATCGAGCAGTTCGCCACGGGTAATGCGCTGAAGTCCAGCAAAGCTAGTGATGCTAAGGGCGATCGTCGGCAGGATCATATGCCAGACAATATCAACGATTTTGCCCAGTGGGGTCAATTCGTTGTGGTCGATGCTGGTCATATCGCCAACGGGGAAAAGGGGTGACGTGTTTTGCGCCAGAATCAGCAGCAGTAGCGCGGTGATAAAACTGGGAAAGCCTTGTCCGGCATAGCTAACGACCTGCAAGAGCCGATCGCTCCAGCGGTTTTGATTGACCGCACCGACAATACCCAACGGAATGGCGATCGCCCACGTAACCAGCAGCGACGAAAAGGCTAACAGCAACGTAGCGGGCACCCGTTCTAAAATAATGGCGGATGCCGAGCGGTTGTACAACATGCTGGGACCCGCATCGCCATATCTAACAATGCTCCAGAGCCAGAAGAAGTACTGCTCGATCCACGGTCGATCTAAGCGGAATTGCTGCCGCTTTTGCTCTAAAAACTCTGGCGAAATTTTAGGATTCTGGCGATAGGTATCCAAAAAGTCCCCAGGGGCAAGCTGGATGATCACAAAACTCAACGCCGATGCCAGGAACAGGGTCAAAAGTGCTTGTAACAGGCGTTTGACGATGTAAACAAACGTATCGCTGGTGAAAAACGTCATCAGCGCATCCACGCCTGCTTCTAACCTGCTCCGATCGGATATAGTCATCAGTTTGTCTTTCGCTAGGGATTCATCGGCTGTCGTTGCTGGCTTCAGGCTTCATGACCAACGGCTTACTACCAGCAACTTAGAACTATCCTAATACTCAACCAGCGTGACGATCGGTACCTCCGGTAGCCGTTTGCGCCCGTTTAGATCCTTAAGCTCAATCACAAAAGCAAAGCCCACTAATTGACAGCCAGACTGCTGCACCAGTTTAGCGGTCGCCGTTGCGGTGCCACCTGTTGCAATCAGGTCATCCACAATCAAAATTTTGCAATTGGAAGGCTGAAGCGCATCCTGATGCACCTCCAGGCGATCCATGCCGTACTCTAGCTCGTACTCGATCGAATGCACCGCTGCCGGAAGTTTGCCCGGTTTACGCACGGGAATAAAGCCTGCTCCTAGCTTGTACGCTAGCGGCGCGCCAAAAATAAAGCCACGCGATTCCATCCCAATGATGAAGTCTGGCGCAAAGTCAGCACATTTTTCTGCCAGCGCATCAATGGTGTACCGCAACCCATCCGCATCACGCAGAAGAGTGGTGATGTCTCTGAAGAGAATCCCTGGCTTGGGAAAATCTGGAATGTCGCGAATGAGAGCCTGAATGTCCATGTTGCTGAAACGAATTGATTGGAAGAACGTGGATGCTGAATGAGTGATATTGAGTGTAAGCGATCGTAGACGGTAGGGCATAGACGATCGCAAACCATTGACGACAGAAAACCAGTCAGGAAACTTGCGCGTGCGATCGTGCCATTTTACTCGCAGTACTGTAGTTTATGGTTGGTTCCGCTGGTTGTGACGTGTGTTACTTCAATAAAGGCGGCTGAGCTTGGCAAGGTTGTTCGTAGTTTGGTAGATGAGACGTTGCAGCAATTCAGGATACCGTTGTGAAGTACTTTTTTTTGTCGGATGGCTGGACAGTTGGCAGAGTCTGGGAGTTAGGAGGGCTATGGAACGAAAGCGCCTGGAGACGCAAACCAGACATTAGCCAGATGAGCCTCTGCGTTTGGGAGAAAGATGACAAGTTGTGGCTCTATCGGGTCGAAGACGCGGTTTTGATGGTTGAGGTCAAACCAACCGATCCGGCTCAGCTTGATGCCACCACGCAAGCGATCGGGCAAGTAGTGCTAAAGCGGCTGATTACGGCTGATCAGGCGATCGAACGACTGTGTGCGGCACAGACTCAGACTAAAGCATAGTCAAGCTAAAGATTCAGTCTGGCGGTTAAAACCGCGACTACGTAGACAAAGTCCGCCGTCGCGGACTACGGAAAGTCAAGGATTTTAGAACCTGCGGCGGCAGGTTTTGTCCTTATAGCCGCGACTTTAGTCGCCAAAGCTACGAGAAAGTAGACTTTTAAGACATCCTCTAAAGCTTATCCTGACCGCTAACTGCCGCCATCAAGTTATTTTCACCAAACCTTGAGGCAAGCACAGGCTACTTTTTTACGGCTGCTTGTGGCGTGGCGATCGCTTGACGCAGCAGCATGACTCGGCGGCTATCGACCACCATTGCCCACAAGCCACGATCGGTCAACGCTTGCAAGGTTGAATTGGCGAGGCTTTGGTCGCTGGTATGCACCGCTAACAAGTACGGTCGCTGGCGATAGGCTGCCAGACCAATCTCTTTGCCAACCAACTGCTGCACCTGGGTTGCCAGCTCTGGGCGGCTGAAGTAATCCACCAAAACAGCATAGCCACCGCCTAAAGCCTGAGGGTTAAACGTCCCTACGCTTTGAGGCGAGGACGATCGCGCGATGCCTGCTGTTGGAGCCGGAGCTGTTTGCACGGGTGCTGGCGATGGTTGCGCCGCCACTTCTGAGGGTCGAGCCACAAACGCAGATAGCCCGATCGACTCTCTCACATACTTTGCCCAGGCATCGGCGGCTTCAGCCGTAGTAAACCCACCCACTCGCGTTACCACATCATTGAGGTAGTTGCAGACCGTCACCGTAGCGCTTGAGGGTAAGGTACGACGCACTTGCTCCTGACTGTCGGGTGTCTTGCTCACCACCAATAGCAAATACTCACCGGGGCTGGGCGGTTGGCAGTCAGCATAGCCTGCTGGTGCAGGAGTACTTGCTGGTATAGGAGTATTTAAGGTGGGCGGTGCCGGTGGAATTTGGGCAGAGGCGATCGTCGCCACTGCCAAACTGACTCCAGAGAACAGCACTGGATGCAACAAAACTTGGAATCGTCGGGCAATCTGAAACATAGACTTTCTTGAGAAGGTTTGAGTTGGCGATGCCCTCCTGGCGCTGGCAAGCCAACAAGCAACCGTCACGCCAAAGGCTTAGGAAATGGAGGCTAAGGAGGCTAAGGGCTGCGGAATGGTGTAAGAAGGAGCCTGAAATGCACCCGTCACTACAAATTCCAGCCGTAGTTTCAACCAGGTAATGAACTGAGGATTGGTTGAAATAATAGCACTCGCAGGCTGTGGGCACTGGGCTTTAGTCTCTGCCAGTTCTGGTGCTTCCAAGAACGCAGGTTGGTTCACAAGCCAGAAGTCGATTTCTTTTTCTTGCTCGTGGTAGTGCCGGGTGCGTTCTTTCAGCACTTCATCGATCGGCTCTTCTTCTGTAAGAAACCGTTGGCTGGCAAGCACGTAGTAGTAGGTTTGCATGATGGGATTAGTTTTGAGTGTTGAGTTTTGAGTGTACCGGAGAGCGGTCAGGAGTCAGGAGTCAGAGATTTTAGGAGAGGGAGAGGAGGAAGCGCGAGCGCAAAACGATCGCTGACCGTCCCCAACTCAAAACTCAAAATTCCTCACTCAAAACTCTCTAGGCCTCACTCTCCTCGCATCGCTTGTTTCATTTCGCGCACGGCTCGTTCTAAACCAACGAGGATGGCACGGCTGATAATAGTGTGACCGATGTTGAGTTCTTCCATCCCTGGCAGACAGGCGATCGGATACACATTCCAGTACGTGAGTCCGTGTCCCGCATTGACGCGCAAACCAGCGGCGATCGCCTGTTCGCACCCGTCTTTCAGGATTGTTAGCTCCTTCGCTCGGTGGGCTTCTGCCTTAGCTTCGGCATATTGCCCGGTGTGCAGCTCGATAAACTGAGCGTGCATGGTTGCAGAAGCCTCAATCTGCCTGGGATCAGCGTCAATAAAGAGACTCACCGGAATCCCACTGTCTTGTAACGTGGTGACAATCTGCGCCATGCGGTCTGCCTGCCCTGCCACATCTAGCCCGCCTTCAGTGGTGACTTCTTCGCGCTTTTCGGGTACGAGGGTCACGTAATCAGGCTTGATGTTGAGGGCGATCGCCACCATTTCATCCGTCGCTGCCATCTCCAGGTTTAAGTGGGTTCGCACCGTTTCCCGCAGTAAACGCACATCCCGATCCTGAATGTGTCGGCGGTCTTCGCGCAGGTGTACGGTGATGCCGTCGGCACCCGCCAATTCCGCTAAAACAGCGGCGGCTACGGGATCAGGTTCTACCGTGCGCCGTGCCTGCCGGACTGTTGCAGTGTGATCGATATTAACGCCAAGTGTCGGCAAGCTAGTTGCTCCCAAAGCTGTTGCAAGCCCTTATTTTACCGTTAGGACTTGCGCGTTAGACAAGGATCGGAGAATTGGGTGCGATCGCACTGCTTCGTCAGCATCAGTAGGATGGGGTGAAGAGTGAGGGGGTGAAGAGTGAGGGGGTGAAAGGGTGAAGGGGTGAAGAGGTAAAAGGGTGAAGGAGTTTTGAGTTTTGAGTTACGCCTTGCGCCACGTTGCTAGAGAGTTCTGAGTTCACTCCAATTACTGACTGCTGACCGCTGACTGCTGACTGCTGATGGCTGAGCGCAGATCGCTATTTCAAGGAACATAAACGGATGGATCGATTGAATTTGCAAGTTTTCCGGCAGTTTTGGGCGATCGCCAAAACCTACTGGTTTAGTGAGGAAAAATGGCAAGCCAGGGGACTACTGCTGGGAGTCGTGCTGTTTTTGCTGGCATATACCGGGCTAAGTGTGGTGCTCAACAACAAGCGGGGGGTGCTGATCTCAGCCCTGTCTGCCAAAGATGAGTCGCGCTTTTGGGAAACGGTTGTGATTTTTATTGGTGTGCTGGTCATCTACGCGCCACTACTGGCAGGCTACCGCTATCTGCGCGATCGTCTCAGTCTGCAATGGCGACGCTGGCTCACCAATCGCTTCGTAGACAACTATTTTGGCGATCGTGCCTACTACAACCTCAGCACCTCCGATGTAGATATTGATAATCCTGATCAGCGGATTGCAGAAGATGTGCGTAGCTTCACGCAGGAATCGCTCACGTTTTTGCTCGTGCTGGTGGAATCGGTGCTGGCGGTCATTGCCTTTAGTGGCGTTCTGTGGGGCATTTCTCGTTCTCTCGTGTTGTTTCTGCTGCTCTATGCGATCGTGGGTACGCTGGTGACAACGGTTGTGTTTGGCAAACCGCTGGTGCGGCTGAACTTTGAGCAGCTTAAGAAAGAAGCCGATTTTCGGTTTAGCCTGGTGCGGATTCGAGAAAATGCGGAGGCGATCGCGTTCTATCGCGGAGAAGAGCAGGAAGCAACCCAGGTCAAGCAGCGTTTTCTCGCAGTCTTTGACAACGTCAAACGGCTCCTAATCTGGGAACTGAACTTGAACGTGCTGACCAATGCCTACGAGTTCATTCCCTTCGTTCTGCCCGCGCTGGTAGTAGCACCCGCAATTTTTGCAGGAGAACTGGAGGTGGGCAAAGTCAGCGAAGCCCAGGGCGCATTTATTCGAGTCTTTTTCTCGCTCAATTTGGTGGTTGCCCGCTTCCAGGAGTTAACCACTTTTGGGGCTGGGATCAACCGCCTGTATACGTTTGCCACATTTTTAGAACAGGTTGAACTAGAGCCAGCCCAACCAGAAGCTGCGGAACCAGTCGAATCAGAGTCAACCAAACTGGAGCCAGTCGCACCGGAGCAGAGCCAGCCAATTGAAGTAACCGAAATAGCCGAGGCAACCCCAACCACGATTCAAACCATCACCGCCGATCGCCTTGCGCTAGAGCATCTCACGCTGCAAACCCCAGGTTATCAGCGGACGCTCGTCGAAGACTTATCCATCGAAGTGCCTACTGGACAGGGCTTGCTGGTGATGGGCGCTAGTGGGTGCGGCAAAAGTTCACTGCTACGAGCGATCGCGGGGCTGTGGATCGCTGGAAAGGGTACGATCGTCCGTCCCGATGCTGACCAGATTCTCTTCCTGCCCCAACGTCCTTACATGGTGGTGGGCAGCTTGCGTGATCAGATCCTTTACCCCAACACTCACCTGGAAGCAGACGACCAGCACTTGACGCACATCCTGGAGCAAGTGAACCTGGCTGATTTGGCAGAACGCTTTGGCGGTTTCGAGGTCGAACGAGACTGGGCAGATGTGCTGTCTCTAGGTGAACAGCAGCGGTTGACCTTTGCCCGGTTGCTACTGCAAAAACCAAATTATGCCATTCTCGATGAAGCCACCAGTGCCTTGGATGCGGACAACGAGGCAGGGCTATATCAGCATTTACGAGCGATCGGCACCACGTTTCTGAGTGTGGGACATCGATCGACGCTGACCCGGTACCACCAATCAGTTTTAGAGCTGTCGCAGGCTAAAACATGGCAGTTGCACAATCAGCCTTAGTTAAGATTGATCATTGTCTGGTCTTCAGGCATAGTGCAAGAAGGTTGTAATACCTTCCGCTCTGCCCTTCCTCAACTGTTGCAATGTCTGCCAATCCTTTCTTGCTCCTTGATTACGAACCATCCCTCGAAAGGTTGGGCGACGACTATTACGATCCGGTTGCTGCTGCTGCGTTTCCGGCACACCGTTTGCGGTTTCGCAATGATGACCTGCTGCCCACGTTGGGCTTAGACCCCCAAGCCGTCAGCGATGCTGCTTTTGTAGAAGCGTTTGGCAAGTTTCAAGGAGCGCGTCCGCTGTTGGCGTTGCGCTATCACGGTTATCAGTTTGGCGAATACAACGCCTTTCTAGGCGACGGTCGCGGCTTTCTCTATGGACAGGTGCGGGGCACCGATGGCAAGCTGTACGACCTGGGCACAAAAGGATCGGGCACAACGCCCTACTCCAGGGGAGGCGATGGCAGGCTCACGCTGAAGGGCGGCATACGTGAAGTGCTGGCAGCAGAGGCGCTGCATCGGGCTGGGGTGACAACCTCTCGCTGTCTGAGTTTGGTCGAGACAGGAGAATCACTCTGGCGTGGCGATGAACCGTCACCCACCCGATCGTCCGTCATGGTACGGTTCCAGCAATCGCACATTCGGTTTGGCACCTTTGAGCGGCTCCACCGCCTCGATCGCAAAGACCTGATCGCCATTCTGCTGGATCATGTCATTGAGGTTTATTACCCGCATCTGTGGGACAAGAGCGATCGGTATGCACTGTTCTACGCCGAACTGGTGCAACGAGTGGCAATCTTAACGGCGCAGTGGATGTCTACTGGTTTTTGTCATGCCGTGCTCAACACAGACAACATGGCGATTACGGGCGAAAGTTTTGACTACGGCCCCTTTGCGTTTATCCCCACACTCGACCCCAGCTTTACGGCTGCCTATTTTGATTATGGTGGGCGCTACAGCTACGGCAGGCAACCTGCCATTTGCCACTGGAATTTAGAGATGCTGCAACGTCCGTTAGAGCGAGTGATTGCCTCTGCTGACCTGGATGCAGGGCTGGCGACGTTTGACCAGCAGTATGCACAAGCCTATCGGCAACGAATGCTGCAAAAATTAGGCTTTGAAGCGGTAGAAAGTCCTGAATTGGATGAATTGCTCAACTGGACGCTACAGCTTTTAAAAGAAACGCAAGTGGGCTATCACAGCTTCTTTGCCGAACTGGCTCAACAGTTTTCGAGCCATTGGCGCGAGGATATCGGTCAAATGTTCCCCCAGGTCAGCGTTTCGCCGGGGGAGTTTGCCACCCTTTGGGATGCCTGGAAGCGCTGCTATTTCAATCTGCTATTAAGTTTGCCAGACGCAGAAATGGAGGCGATCGCCACTCGTCTTCGCCGCCATAACCCAACGACAACACCCTTGCGACCCGCGATTGAAACCGTCTGGGATGCGATCGCGGCAAACGATGATTGGCAACCCTTTAACAGCCTGCTTCAGCGCCTTCGAGCCGAATGAGAGAGCATCCTTTAGTGCCACCGCAACTCTCAACGCATCGACTGTTAATTCGGTTGGGAACCCGGCGCGATGTCCGTGAAATTGTGCGCTACTACCGCACCAACCGGGCTTTTTTGGCGCCCTTTGAACCAACTCGACCCGACGAGTTTTTCAAGGAAGACTTTTGGCGAGGACAGGTAGAGCGCAATCTCATTGAATTCAACTACAACCAATCGCTCAGGCTCTTTGTTTTTGAGCAAGCAAATCCAGATACGATCGTTGGCATTATTAACTTTACGCAGTTCTTTCGTGCGCCACTCCATACCTGCCTCTTGGGCTATAGTCTGGCAGAAAGTAAGCAAGGAAACGGCTATATGTCAGAAGCCGTTAGTTTCTGCGCTGAGTACATTTTTGATGAGTTGAATTTTCATCGCATTGTTGCTAACTATATGCCTCGCAATCAGCGGAGCGGCAACTTACTAAAAAAATTAGGCTTCGTCATCGAGGGCTACGCCAGAGACTATCTGTTAATTAATGGCAAATGGGAAGACCACATTTTGACTAGCCTGCTCAATACTCATTGGCAACCAGATTAAACGATCGCTTTTCTGCTTCGTCTGCGATCGTTTCGACCAACGACTCAACGCCATTTTGTTCAGTACCGTTGGTGCGAAAGTGCTAAATAGAGTTTTAATAGAGTAAGGAAACCGCTAGGATTTGGGCACTAGCCTGTAAGCAGCCAGTTATGGGCGATCGACCAGCGACAGAATCAGTCTGGCATGGACGCTGAGCCATAACGTACCCGTTCTAGCCACTGTTAAGCGCTCATTCGTATTGACAGCGGTTGCAAGGACAACGCTTACACCATGTCATAGTGCGTCCAAGTTGCAAAGCGTTGACCACTCTGACTTTGCTTCCTGGCTGTCTGCTCTTCCAAACAGTGCCCTCTACGCAAAGCCGCCACTGCTACTGTCCCGTTTGATCAAAGCTACCCTCAGTTGAAGTCAACGTTTTCAGCCAACGTTGGTTTGAGCTCACGCTAACGGCAGCGGTAGTCACGTTAACGGTTCAGCATGTTCTAAGTCATGGCTCCAGTCTGGCGGCTCAACCGAGTTGAAGGAGCGCAACGGAAAGCAGCAAGCGAGGTAACGATCGCCTCTGACTAACCGTCTGAAGAACTGGTGTTTGAGGAACTGCTGGTTAACGCTGGTTGATGGCGTTCATCGAGGAAAGCCTCAGCTTACGGTTCTGTTACGAATCTGCTACAGAATTAAGTACACAAGGATCTATCGCTTCATGGAATTTTCGATCGCTGCACTGCTGTCAAACTTCACCGATGACAAGCTGGTCGCTCCCAAAGTTTTAGAAAAAAAGCTGGATTGCCGAGACAATGACGACCTGCAACGGCTCCAGATTGCGTTGGATGCACTCGAAAAAATCGGCATTTTGACCAAAGATCGGGGGCGGTACAAACGGGTGGCAGAAGAAGGCGTGGTAGAAGGCAAGCTGCGTTGTTCCAGTAAAGGCTTTTGCTTTGCGATCCAAGATATTGAAGGCGCAGAAGATATTTACATTCGCGAAAGCCAGCTTAGTAATGCCTGGAATGGCGATCGCGTGCTGGTGCGCGTCACCAAAGAAGGCAGTCGCCGCCGCAGCCCCGAAGGTGAAGTGCGTTTGATCGTCGAGCGGTCGAATCCCTCTGTGCTGGCGCGAGTCAAGCAAGCCGACGATGGGTTTCGAGCCGTACCGCTAGACGATCGCCTGCTGTTTGAAGTACATCTACAGCCAGACGGCGAAGCGCAAAACGGTGCCAATCTGGGTGAAGCGATCGACCACCTGGCGCACGTCAAGCTGCTGCGTTACCCGCTCGGACAACAACCGCCGCTCGGCACCGTAGCGAAGATTCTGGGGACTGATACCGATGCCGCCGACATTGATATTGTGTGCTGCAAGCATTATCTCTCGCGCACCTTTGCCGATGCAGTCGAAGCAGCCGCAGCCGCCATTCCCACCAAATTGGGCAAAACAGACCTGAAAGGACGGGTTGATTTGCGTGGGCTGACCACGGTGACGATCAAAGCCGACAGCAGTCAGGCAAATACCGATAGCCTGGATGATGCGCTAACGCTGGAACAAACCGACACAGGGCACTGGCGTTTGGGGGTTCACATTGCGGATGTTTCACACTATGTTGAACCCGACTCGCCCATCGATCGCGAAGCGCGCAAACGCGGCACCTCTGTCTATCTCGGTGATCTAGTCATTCCCATGCTGCCCGATGCGATCGCCCATTCGCTCTGCGCGTTTCAGGCGGGTGAAGATCGGCTTGCGGTGTCCGTCCTGGTGACATTGGACAATGAGGGGCATGTCGTTGAATACGAAATTCAGCCAACGGTGATCAACGTTGACCATCAGTTGAGCTATCAGCAAGCACAAGCCATTCTAGAGCGATCGACTGACAGCGAGCAGTCGTCAAATCCAGACATTCAGTCGCTGGAGCCAGTGTTTGCGTTATTAGACCAACTCTCGACGCTGAGCCATGCGTTAAAGGATCAACGCCACCAGCGAGGCGCGTTTGAACTGAACTTGCCCGAAAAGCCTAGTTCGAGCAGCTTGACCAGCAGCAGCGAGGCTCAAGATACCAGCAAACTCGTCTTTATGCCGAAGTTTCACTATGACGACGAAGGCGTATTGGGCGCGATGGTTGTTTCTCCCTCCGTGCCAACCTACGCCACGATCGCCGAATTCATGCTGCTGGCAAACCAGCTTGTTGCCAGTCACCTGCAAGCGCTGGGTGTTCCTAGCCTCTACAGAGTGCATCCCATGCCTGACCCCGATGACGTGCAAGAACTCATTAAGCTGTCCATCAGCATGGGTATTGAGCTGCACCTGGAACAAGAAGATCTCGTACGCCCCGAAGATTACCAGCACTTTACCCAAAAGTTTGCCGAATCTGATGCCGAGCGAGTGATGACCTATCTGCTGCTTGAAACGTTGAAGCCTGCGTTTTACAGCACCACTCCGCGACCACACTTTGGCTTGGCACTAGAGCATGGCTATACCCATTTCACCTCACCAGTACGCCGTTACCCCGATCTGCTGGTGCAACGATCGCTCCATGCGCTGTTTGATGAAGGGCGCGATCGCAAATCCAGTCGCTCGAAAGAAACGGTCAACCTGCGGCACAGTTCAGCGCACGGCAACATTAGCTGGAATGTGCTGCCACCCGAAATTCAGCAAGAGTTAGAAACCTACTTTGCGGCTCAAGTCATCCACCTGAGCGAACGCGAAAAAGTCGCCCAAGAAGCCGAGCAAGACCTGGAAGGGCTGAAAAAAGCCGAACTGATGCGAGAGCGCACCGGCGAAATTTTTCATGGGCTGATTACAGGCGTGCAGTCTTACGGACTGTTTGTCGAAATCGAAGAACTCTTGGTCGAAGGCTTAGTCCACGTCAGCTCTCTCAAAGACGACTGGTACGAGTATCGATCGCGCCAACAAACGTTGGTCGGGCGCAAAAACCGTAAGCAGTACCGCTTGGGCGATCGCATTGAAGTCCAGGTGAAGAGCGTAGACTACTACCGCCAGCAAATTGACCTCATTGCAGTCGGTGGCGGCAGTGAGGCACCGGATGATGAAATCATTGCAGAACCCGTGCAGGCAGTAGACGCAGAAACAGAGTTTGACGATGAGTAATGGTATAGAGGGGAGAGGAGAGAGGGGAGAGGACGAAAGCAGTCAGCGGTCAGCGGTCAGCGGTCAGTCGCCAGAAGCCTGGAGTCAGGAACCGGAAGCAGAGGACAGGGGAGCCGGAGAATTAACTCAAAACTCATCTCGTCACCCCACCGCAAAGCGGAAGCAAGCTACACCCCTCACCCCTCACCCCTCACCCCTTACCCCTCACTCCTCTCGTCCCCTCATCCTGGGCATCACTGGTGCCTCTGGACTCATTTATGCCGTCCGTGCTTTGAAATTTCTTCTAGAAGCCGATTACGCGATCGAGATGGTTGCATCTAAAGCGGTCTACATGGTCTGGCAGGCAGAACAGGAGACGCGGATGCCACCCGATCCGCTCCAACAGGAGCAGTTTTGGCGGCAGCAGGCAGGGGTCGATCGCGCGGGTAAACTCACCTGCCATTCCTGGAGCGATGTCGGAGCAACGATCGCTAGCGGTTCCTTTCGGACGCTGGGTATGCTCATCTTGCCGTGCAGCATGAGTACCGTCGCCAAACTGGCAGGCGGACTGAGTTCTGACTTACTTGAACGCGCTGCCGATGTCCAGCTTAAGGAAGGTCGCAAACTCGTCGTTGTACCCCGCGAAACGCCCTTCAGCCTCATCCATCTCCGCAACCTGACCGCGCTAGCAGAAGCTGGAGCACGCATTGTGCCTGCCATTCCTGCCTGGTATCACAAGCCGCAGACGATCGAAGATTTAGTTGATTTCGTGGTTGCCCGCGCCCTCGATCAGCTCGATATTGACTGCGTGCCACTGACTCGCTGGGAAGGACATTAGAGCGCTACAAGTAAATAGAAGGTTGTAGCAGCCCCGTTGCCTCTTTTGTTTAGAAAGCCACTGGTCGTTGAAGATCCACGAGAGATGAATTGAGGATGCTTAATTGAGCAATCCTGGGGCACGTTAGCTTTGTAGAAACGCGCCCTCAATGATCGGCCAGCATTGGCTCGGACTGAATTAATCTGTAAAGGCACCCTAATTCAGCGCCCGATGCAATCTTGTAACTGAATAGCGTTCATTTTGCTGTCAAAGCCCTGAAAGCGTCCCACTAAGGTCGCACGTTGATTGGTTTGCAAGGCAGCTACGGCAGCATCTTGATTTTTAGCCATCGCACACATAACTGTCATCCGATTCAGCTTATCTGTCGAGGCACTACTCAAGGCGGGTTGACCACTGTCGAACGATACGATGTAGGAGCCCGCACTCTCCGCTATGCCAAGCACTTTCCCGTTTACCCGAAACGTTTTGCCAGTAAAATTCACCCGCAGACGGGCAGGGTTGTCCGCCGACTCCTTAACTTGCTTGGCTAGAGCGGCGGCATCGACCTCAATAGCTGTGGAATCATCCTGCACTGGGACAGCCGCTGTCTCTTTAGGAAGCAACTGATTAAGCGCACTACACAGGTGCTTTCGGACAGTTTCTCGACGTGCACTAACACCACTCGGAAGCGTAAAGACCATCTCGACATTTAACAGTGTGCCATCTACAGTTGCATAGACATCGATCGGCAACGCACGCTGCAAGAAGGTGGCAGGATTTTCGGCTTTTAGCACCCCTGTGCTGACATCCATGCTAATTGTTTTAATGCCATCGCGAGCCAAAATGGGACGCAACTGGGAAAACGCTTTCTCTACAGTTCCCCCCTCTACCTGAACTCGCGCGGCAAAGGCACTTCCGTTGAAAAAGTCACCTTTTTTTTCAAAGCTTTCTTCACAAGTAGTGGCTAGGGCAGGGCTAGCTAAACCCACAAGAGCTAGAGTCAAAATAATCGATCGCATATTCGCTGTATTGAGAAAAAGTCGCTGAAACCAGGATGAACTAGCGGACAACGGGTTGGCAAGAGAGATAAAGACACTCTTAACTGAAACTTTAAATAGGGTTATCTTTGCACTCACCCCTATTTAATGACCAAGCAGAAGCAAGAAACCACCTCAAAGTGCCTATTCATTAGGGTCTGACATCTGATGTTTGGATGTCGCCACAACACATCCGATCCGCTTAAGCAGATTGACTTAGTCAGACCCAAGCCAAAAATAGATGTCATAGATCAGGACAACAAGCTTGAGCAACCCTCGTATTAATTCATTCAGACATCAAAGCGCTTAAGTGCAACACGTTAGGCAATCTTTAGCATCTCGCCCAACATTTTTTGCACAATTTGCAAGCCTGTAACCGTCTGCGCGAGAAAACAGCCAAGTACCAATGTTGCAAACGTAATGTGCACCAGTCTTGCCCACTCCTTGCCCTTTTGCATTAGCGGTACAAGGGTTGCTGCCAGGGCTGCAAAACAAATAGTACTTAACCCAATCAGCAGGTGTGGGCTGAAAAACAGTTTGCCATACAAGAGATAGGTGGCACCCATGCCTGCCACCGTGCCGATGACCCAGACGGCTAGCAAAAGCGCACCCAGCTGAAAGTGCCGCTGATTATATTTCTGCTTGATCATTTGCTTGCGGGTTTCGGCATCAGCGCTGCGTGTCCGCCTGACCAAAACTCCTAAGTAGAGGGCGTAAAGCGTTGCCACCAGCGCACCTAGCATCAAAACAGGATGGGCAAAGGAGATAACCGCCTTCAAAAGCGGTGAAAAGTTAGTAGTAGTCGGCTGTGGAGCAGCCAGGTGTGCCAATAAAGTTGAGGCGTGACGAAACATAGGCTTTCAGACTATAAATGCGTGCATGATGACCCAGCGGGATTAGCGACTCAGCTATTTTGCTCTTATGCCAACGGCTGTTATGACCGCTATCTAAAGCTATCTCATTGACAGCAAAAAGCGGGTGATTCAGGAGATTGAACAAATGGAAAGTATCTGACCAAGAGCGTGATGAGGAATAAGCGTGTTGCATTCACAGATTTAAGACGAAAACTGTAAGAATGCCGCCAGCGATCGCCCTTGACGTATGAAGCGCCACCCAAAGCTGATTGGGAAAGACACCTAACAACCTCATCATCCGCCGCAGCTAACCTTTAAATCTCAGCAGATCACTTCTCGACGATCGGTGTGCCTTGGGGTTATTATGCAACGTTTCTACGGCGCTTAGAGTCACTCATGGCTGGTTTTATCAACTCGCTTTCACGGCTCATACGCCTCACTACGATGGGCGATTGCCACAACAAACACCTGCACTAATTCATCATGGATCGAATAGAGCACCCTGTAGTCCCCGATGCGGTAGCGATAGTAGCCTACGTAGTCTCCCTTGAGAGCTTTTATATTAGGGTGTGACTGGGGAGTTTGCTCTAGCTGCTGCAAACATCGGGCAATCTTCTTCGCTAGGGCTTTATCAGCGTTGGCGTAAACTTTTTGGGCATCGGGATGGAGAAGAACCTCATACATCAGAGCGAAGGACTCTCCAACTGCTGTACTGAGCTTTGGGGGTTGCTTGATTTTGCTTAACTCGCTCTAGTAATCCAGGAATTGCCAAAAGCTCTTGGGTTGCAGTTTCGCTTTCAGCATTTGCCAGGTAAGCTGCAAAATCAGCAAGCACCTGTAATCGCTCTGGCGATAGTTGCTTGAGTGACTCACTAAGCTGGCGTTGTAACTCCGTTACAGATGTTGCAACTACCGACTCCCTATCTTCCGTTGGAAAATCATCTGTAGAATTCATGCTCATGACTGCTTTGCAACTTCAAAGTTTAGTGTCTATTGTAAAGCAACAAATCGTGGGGAATGGTATTGGCTTGCTCATGTGTTACATACGTAATACACGGTTTTTAATTAACTTATTACAGCGCACTCTTATTCATACAGTCGCTGGTTGTTGTGAAGCTTATAGACGTTGGGTTTCGTGGACTTAACCCAACCTACAGCGAGGGAGCGATCGCACTGAGAATTACTAACTTGTTCCTAGCAAGCTAACGTTCGTGTTCAGCGGCGGCTAATAACTTTCGCATCACCACCCAGATCTTGATATCGTCCGCTGCAACACGGTTGTTAGACATCGTTGCATTAGACCTCGATTACGCCTGCTATCAATTTCCAACATGGCTCTTCACCTTCCCAATTATCATGGGGTGCCCAAGGCATACTGAGGCTTACAGTCACTACACAGCTACCCGTAGGCTGATATCCTGCCTCTAGCTTCTCAGCAAAAACAGGATCAGTAATCTTTGCCTCTCTTAGAGTTTGACCGTTAGAGGTTTGCAGGGTACCTCGCCATCCAGTATTCCCAGAAGAACTTTTCGTAACAGAAAGACTGGCAGTTTGGACTAGTTGCAAGGTACGGCGTTGCTGAAAAGGTAGGGCTTTTAGCCAAGAAGGATTAACATATTTTGAGGAATTGTGAAGTATGTGTGGAAAGTTTCCGCAATAACCAATTAATTCACTTGGATCTACTTTTCCTAAACTTTTCCACCGACCTGGTAAAACCGAAAGATTTTCACACTCAAACCCAAAATCACTTCCAGTATCACCAAGAGGGATTTCTAAAATATCCAGAAGTTCTGGCTCTTTACCTTCAATAAGCCGAGCTGATTTTGGAACTTTTCCATCTTTTGGATATAAGCTGTCACATACAGGACGAACCCATCTCCCAGTATCAAGATCAATTCCGGCAATACAACGTTCTTCTAGCTTCCATGAATTAGAAAGACAGACAATTCGTTTCAGAGATGACATATGTTTATGCTTCCCCACTTACCATTTAGATACTCAGCAACTAAGCGGCGATGGCAGTGATGCGGTTTTGCCTCACTACAGAGCAAGCAAGCACCATCCAGTTGACTTGGAGAGATCTTTTTCTCAATTTGACGACTGGCTATAAGCTGTAAAAACTTTTGCTCATATACCGCCCAATCTCCTTTGTTTTTTTTATACTCGTCAAGAATATCTTGAGTTGGAGCTAAATCTAGAATGTGGACATAACTGATACCGCCAATAGACTTTAAAAAATACTCTAAATCCACTCGTTTAGCGAACCCAGCCAACTGGGAGACATTGTTTAGTCGAGTATCTACAACTTGCTTTACACCTGCTTTTTGAAGTGTCTCAAAGAATTTCTGAGCGCTCTTTTGGGTGAATCCAATCGTGAACAGGTTGATTGGCTTGGTCATGGTCATCACCTTTCTTCTCTACGTATGCGATCTCGTCACCCTGAATCTTATAAGCTATATCCAAGCACTCTTCTCTGCTTGGCAAGTTACTACTTTTCTGAGTGAATAAAGAAAGTTGAGCCTGTTCTTCTGCCATCTCTGAAAAGTCTGTAAAGCCATACTTTTCAAGCATCCTTTGCTCTAGATGATCGTGAGATTCTAATTCACCATTTCTTAGAATGTGGTTGATCCGTAAATCGAAGTGTCGTAGGTGTTGACAAACCAGAATCGCTCTGTGGCAGGTTAACGGATCTTTCTCAGCACACATTAGCGAAACCTTGTGCTTTTTTACACCCTTTAAAATCCTTTGAATTCCTTCATGAAATTCCTCAGTTGCAGCAATTTTTTCATATACTGCTTTGCCTTCAACATAGCACTCTTGTTTTTTAGGTCTTGCCCCTAGTTCTTGTCCCAGAAATACATAGCGGATTGTCTCTGTTGCTAAAGCTTCTTTCAGTGCTGCTCGATTGAAGTGTGGCAAAAAACGGCTGTAAGGAGATGAGCGAACATCAACAACAGCAGTGACCCCATGCTTCTGAAGCAAAGAGACAAAGGTTCTCATTTCGTAATTGGAGTGACCTATAGTGAGCAATTCCACTGACTCTGCTCCTCAAAACACGGCTGAATCGGTTGATTATACATCACCTACCTTCTTATCTTAAAGCAATTACATCCGAAAACAGTACATCCGATCTTCTTGTCCAGAGGGATTTGAGGAGAGATGTCTAACGTTCCTGCTGAGCGGCTGCAAGTAGCCTTTGCAACACAACCAAGCTCTCTTGTCAGTCCGCTCCAGCAGGGTTGTTAGGTAGCTGACAACGATCAACCAATTTGACAATCACGATAGAAACTCTAAAACTAGCTCGTTAAATTTCTGTGGATATTCGATTGGACTCCAGTGACCACACTCTTCAATAATTTCTAATCGAGCATTCGGAATAATTTTGGCAGCATATTGAGCATGGGCTACAGGTACCATCGGATCTTGTCTGCCCCAAACAATCAGGGTTGGAGCAGTAATGCTAGATAATCTCTCGACAATTGGTTGATAAAATTGTCCCCAAATGTTGAAGTTTGAACGACCTATATTTAATGTCGTTGCCGAAGCACCAGGGAGGCGTGCCATTTGATAAAATTCCTCAACCACTTCATCCGTAATCAGGTTGGAGTCGTAGACCGCTTGTTTGCATAACATCGCAATGCTCGATCGAGTTGGCGAACCCAAAAATCTATCTAGACCGGGCAGTGTAGTTACTCGCAGCAGAAAACTGATTTCTTTGCCTAGACCAGCACTACCCACCAGAATAAGTCGCTCGACTAACGCTGGAAAGTGCAATGTAACGGTGAGAGCAACACCACCACCTGCGGAAGCACCCAACAGAGTGGCGCGATCAATATTTAGAACCTGCATAAAATCTCGCGTAAACCGAGCCATGAAGTCAAAGGTATATTTGGCATCTGGCTTATCTGAACGACCTGCGCCTACCATGTCGAAGGCATAGACGCGATGATCCTTGGCTAACTCACAAATATTGTTCTTCCATGCCTCAATGTAACCACCACCACCATGAAGCAAGATGACTATGTTGCCTGAATCACCAGCTTGCCAATATCGGGTATTGACAGAACCGACTTTGACATACCGATCTTGAAATTGCTCTGCTCGATTCATCTCGACTTGCCAAGCTTGTAACGCGCAATCTTAATTTTATGCTCTTAACGATCTCCTTAAGACTGTTATGGTCTCAAACGTCAACAGACCATTTCTCAACCATGCCCTCACTCATAACTCAAGCTACCTAACGTTCCCAATCAGCGGCGGCAAGTAGCCTCAAACTCAGTACCAATAGCTTTCAACCGTCCGCTGCATTGGGGTTGTTATGCCGCGTTCGTTGTCAAGATACTTGACTACAAACAATACAAATAGCTTAGAAATACCCCTGTTCTAAAACATTTTCCATTGATGGATTGGTGTCATCAATCAATGCTTGAGTTTTGTCAATCATTCTTTGAAATACATCAGGATAGTATTTAGAAGAGTCTAGAAAATCAATATAATCCTGCCTATGAAGTCGCCTTTCCTCTGATGTTTTATACCCTTGTCGAATATTGGCAGATATACGCTTTGCTTTCCTTACAATTAAAACATCGTCTATCTGAGTTGAAACTGTTGAAACGGGTGCCATATCAAGAAATTCACAAATCAGAAAATACAAAGATCCAGGAACAGCAATCTTCAAGTCTCTGCTTGTTGCTACTGCTTCCTGAAACATAGTCTTATCTAAATTAGTTTTGCACTCTGCACAAACATAGCCAAGATGAGATTGAATGAGCTTATAGTCTTGAAATCCTGGATCAAAAGATGATTTCAAATATAATCTCTTGCCAAGTATAAAATCTTGATCTTTAGTTCTAATACTTGGCTCACCACCTTGTCCGGGGTTTCCAAGCGAAGATAAAAAACTCAAGCCAGAGAACGTCTTTCTTGGACCCAACTCAAAAGAATTATCTATCCCGCGTAGACTACGAAAAATAACTTGTGGCAGGAACTCTTCCAAAATAGTATTGTCTAATTTGAGTTGCCCTTTTTGTCTGTACAAGAAGCTATCTGAGCTATCAAAGATCAGGTCAAGTTCAATGAAACGCTTATACTTGTTAGTAGCTTCGACCAACTTTCCCACTGTATCTGCTTGTCCACGCTCAATTGCATCTAACTCAGCAATCCACTCATGGTATTTTCTAACAGCTTCTTCTAATCGCTCTTTATCAGCTTCTGGTAGGCTGCGATTTATTAAACACGCGGTCAGCTTTGTGTAATGAGGGCGAGAGAATTCAGGCATAGATTGAATTGGCTGTGAAGGTTTAGGGCTGGTTAATTGAGCTATCTGAGAAGCTTGATAAACATGAGATCTTTTATCTAACATCGGTGTTCTTCCAATATCTTGAACTTTTTCAATTGCATCTTCTAAAGACTTAAGGTTCTTAGAGGGTACTAAGGAAAGACCACTTCTCAAGACATCTAATGCCACCTCTCTTGCAACTTGCTCAACTACCTCCTTTGGGCAGGTATCACTTAAGTTAACAAAGTTAATTAGATCTTCTCTTATTATCTTGCCAAACTTGTTCTTGAAATCACGTTTTTGTCCCAAGATTTTATAGAAAAGATTGGCTCCTACTCCAATTTTCTCAATAATGTCAGCATTATAGAAAGGCACTCCCAAGACATTCGATTCGTGTCCTACAACAAATACAATGCGACCTTCACTTTTAGTTACTCTTGAAAGCTCTCGCAAAGTATCACCCATATCCAAGCAATACTGCACTACCGTATAAAACCGATTGCCTCTGTTTGCTCTGTTAGAACCAATTTCTGATCTTGCTATTTTCAATAAATCCCATCCTAATATTTCAGCAGATTTGCGGTAGTTCTGATGATAGTTAAATACATTTATGTAAGGTGGCGAAGTTACAACAAAATCTACTTGGTCATTGACCAATGGTAAAGAACGTGCATCAGCTAGATCTACCTTGATTTGCTTCTCACAGAATGGGAGCTTGTCAATCACATTTACTAAATCAGCAAACTTAGATTGTATAAATTCATTAGTTATCTTATTGTTAGCAGCATCAAGAAGAATAACTAAAGCATCAAGTAATCTTATTTCTGTGTTGTTTAGTTCATTTCTAATTCTATTTAATTTTTGTGATAAATCTGATAATTGATTAGCACTTTCAAAAATTCTAAAGGGAAACTCCCTATCAATCAAAGATCTAACTTTCTTGAGAGCTTCTTTCCTTTGAGAGTCATTTATAAATTCATACGTTTTACTAAGAATCCAAGCTGCTGGATTAACTTCAAAACCATATGCTTCAAGCGAAAGAATTCCAGCCTCAAGAAGAACAGTTCCACTGCCAACAAAAGGATCAAGAATAACTGAGTTAGGTGGGCAGTAGGATCTTAATATAACTTCAACCAGTTGCGGCGAAAACTGACCACGCCAAGCAAATAAGTTAGATCTGGTTTTGTCAATGATGTCTAGCTTTGCCTGCGGAATAGGTTTGTCAAACTCCTGCAACTGTCAACCTTCCTTGCTTCTAACCCATGCTCGTAAAACTCAGTTGTATTTTAGCATTCCTCCTCGTCCTAGCCCCCCTATAAGAGAAGCTGCATGACTATCTCTAAATGCCGACAGATAGGATGTCGGTCAGTCCCCACCGAGGACTTGCGGCATAACTATTAATAGACTGAAACTTTCCGCCTAAGATCCCATATTGGGTGAATAGACAGAATGATTCGGCATAACACCCCAAATTTACTACTTAGGCAGATTATTTCCGTATAATACGCTGACTAAGCTGAATAGCTAGAATCTTTCCGCATATTTTCAGATTCCTTGTAGAGTGAGCGGTTGTACTATTTGATACACAGTGTATCTACCTACCTCTATGCAATCACCTCCTAATGCCGTTCGAGCGAAGCGACATTAGTCTGTGCCAACTGTGTTAACTAAACAGGAAGCGATCGCTCTCTACAAAGTTTGAGTGCAAGGTTTGAGTTGCCGCTAGCTGCCAACATCAGACGCACAGCGAAAACCAGCGAAAATTTCGCGGACGTGGGGATGATACCAGTTGCGGAAGGCAGAGCGCATGGATGATGGTTGCGTTGCCCAACTGCCGCCTTTCAAAACCCGATGTTGCCCATCAAAATACGCCTCAGAGTAGCTGCGATAGGGATACGCTTCAAAGCCTGTGTAACGATCGAACCAAGAATCTGTCCATTCCCACACGTTACCCAGCAGATCGTCGCAGCCAAGGGGGCTGGCACCAGCAGGGTACGCACCGACAGGCGTTGTTTGCCCCACCGCATGATTGCAGTTGCAGTCGTGATCAGTGGGTACAGCTTCACCCCAGGGGAAGGTTTGCCGTTGCTTGGCGATCGGGTTCCAGCTTGCTGCTTTTTCCCATTCCGCTTCCGTCGGCAGACGCTTGCCCACAAAGCGAGCATAGGCATCCGCTTCATACCAGCTCACACCGCAGACCGGATGACTAGCCCGATCAGGAGCATCAGACCAGTAAAGTGGCTGTACAACCTGAGCCGCCTGTAACCACGCCCAGCCTTCCTCCGACCACCAGCGGGGCTCCTGATAACCACCGTCTGACATAAAGACCTGATACTGCTCGCACGTCACAGGAGCGCGATCGATCCAATAAGTATCTACATACACCCGATGCACCGGACGTTCATTGTCTAGCGCTTCAATGGCTTCGTTGCCGCACTCAAAGGAGCCTGCGGGGATGCAGATTTGGGGAGTGGGGAGTGGGGAGTGGGGAGTGGAGAGCGAACGGGGTAGGGGGCAGAGGGGGCAGTTTTAAGTTTTGAGTTTTGAGTTTTGAGTAGCGCCGTGTTGCTAGGGAGTTTTGCATTAACGGCTGACCGTTGACCGCTATCCCCCGCTTTTTGACGTTTGATAAGCTCTAGCACGATCGCGATAGTCTCTCCATGTTGGCTTTCATGTTGCAGCAGCCAACGCCAGAGCTGTTCCTGTTCGTCGAGCGGTGCTGTTTCTAAATAGGCAAAAGTAGCATCGCGAACGGCACTTAAATACACCTTCACTTCAGCAAGGTCGGGCAAATAGACGCGCTCTGCTTTGGGTAAGGTATCCGCAGCAAAGAGCCGACGATATTGCGGGTATTGGGGCGGCAATCCGGCAGAGTGCTCTAGCAGCCAAAGGGCTTCTGTGTAGGCGATATGTCCCAGGTGCCAGCCGATCGGGCTAAAGTCTGGGTGTGCTTGCTGGCAGAAGGTGTCGTAGTCAACGGTTTGAAACAGCGCCAACGTGGCAAGACGGCAGGCTTCCATCTGCTGCTTAATTTGCTGGCGGCAGTCTTGGAGTGAGTTGGAGCCATGCGATCGCATCAAAGGGCGATCGGCATTCACTAAAACATCAGATTGAATGGCTTTGGATGTCGAGATCATGAGTCACAGTAAGAATGCTATGGTCTGGGCAAGCAGTCCAGTTGCCCGCAAAAAGTGGTTCGGAGGCAATCAGCACGGCATCTGGAAAAAGTGGGTCGTCGCGCAACCAGTAGAGCGATGGTGCCGTGGAACGAGTTGCAAAGCGCGATGCTACCAGTTGCCGTCCGTCACTAATGACTAAGTTGGCAGAAAATCCGGTTTCATACTGCTGCCCCAGGTGGGATAACGTCGTCACCGTTTTGTGCAGGGCTTCTGCTAATGCGATTGCAGGATTTGCTTCCAGCGTATCAACCATCAAAGCGAAGATGTGCTCTGAGTCAGTACTGCCGTTGATCGACTGATAAGCAGCGTCGCTGAGGCGATCGCGCATCGGTCGATAAAGTGTTTGCCGGAAGTTTTCAATGAAGCCATTATGAATGCCCAAAATGAGACCATGCTGAAAGGGCTGACAGTTGCTTAAATCGACTGCCAACCCAGCCGTAGCACTACGCACATTAGCCAGCACACAGCCCGACTCCACATAACGACTGAGGCTCGGCAGATTAATGTCATTCCAGATCGGTACCGTGTTTTTGTAGGTAAAAGGCTCTACCTCCTGCTGTGGATGGTACCAACCCACACCAAAACCGTCTGCGTTCAGCAACCCAGCTGTCATTTCGCGGGGTTGATAGCTTTGGGCAACGAGAGAATGCTCCGGCTTGTAGAGCAGGCGATCGAGCTGAATCGGCAAGCCCAAATAACCCAACAATCGACACATTTTAAAAACGCTCCCTAACCAGGAATTGTAAGAATTGTAACGATAAATGAGACTTGAGCGGTGCAGTCACGTTATGCCAGCGCAGTTGTTTCGGGGCTTAATGGTCAGCGGGCTCTCTGCGATCGCGCTTGCCAAAACTGCTCCTAATCACGCGATCACGTTTGCAAGTACCCTAGCCATACTGGTTAAGAGGGGGTGCAGGGAGAGAAACCCCTTCGGCTTGAGCGCTCAGGTCGAAAGCTGGCTGAGGGCGAAGCCCACACCCCCTTTGATTCCAATGTCCTAAGTTCTCTGGCGATCGCTATAGATCAAGCTCCAGACGCAAAGAGTAAAAAGACTTCAGGCGAGAACCGCGCACAGAGAAAGACTCAGGCAGAAGCAAGCTTAAGCATATAGAGCCTTGATCCAAGCCCATTCTTTCGCTAAGCCTTCTGGGAGCGACACCTGCGGGTTGTAGCCTAAGACGTTACGTGCTTTCGAGACATCTGCCGCTGTGTGTCGAGCATCTCCTGTAGCAGGTGACATCATTTCTCGCTGGAGTGGCTCACCAACGATCGTCTCGATCGTCGCCAAAATTTCGGTCAGCACAACCCGACTGCCGCCACCAATATTGAAGACTTCACCGATCGCACCTTCTGCCGTTGCCGCTGCCAGATTTGCCGCTACGGCATCACTCACAAAGGTAAAATCGCGCGTTTGCTGCCCGTCACCATACACCGCGATCGGTTGCTTAGTTAAAACCGCCTTAAAAAACTTGTGAAACGCCATATCGGGGCGCTGTCGTGGGCCGTAAACCGTGAAGTAACGCAGGACCGTAGCGGGCACACCAAAATTGCGATGGTAGAGCAAACACAGCCGTTCTGCTGCCAGCTTTGTAATGCCATAAGGCGAAACGGGCTGTGGGCAAATCTGCTCATGGGTCGGCAAAGTTTCGGCATCGCCATAGACAGATGACGACGACGCAAACACCAGACGCTTTAAACTAGGAGCGTTCTTTGCTGCTTCTAACAGTACCTGCGTCGCATTAATATTTCGTTCGGCATAGTTGCAAAAGCCGCTGCCCCAACTATCGCGGACTCCGGCTTGGGCGGCTTGATGATAGACAACATCCACATCAGACAACAGCGTAGACCAGTCCAACTGCTGCATTTCTGCTTCGACCAGTTGAAAGGACGGGTGATGGCGTAAATGAGCAATGTTTTTACGTTTAAGCAGCGGATCGTAATAGTCGTTGAATTGATCAATACCAATCACCCGATCGCCTCGATCGAGCAAGGCATCAACCAGATGTGACCCCACAAACCCTGCTGCACCTGTAACTACATTAATAGTCATGCCGTCTCAATTAACTTCATTAGCCTTTGTTTAGGCTACAACGCTACTGACCGTTTAAGCAGTTTTGGCAGACAGTCGCATTTGTCACCTTAGTCTAAATTGCGGCTGAGGCCGAAGCCAGGTATTGCTAAAGGAAGGAATAAATACACAACTTGCCGACCCTTGAGAAAGTGCCTATTAAGCGAAGAACCAGGCGTACCGTCTCTCTTGCGGGAGGAGGGTTGGTGAGAAGGGACAATTATACGTTCATGTAGCAACGCCTGAAGCGACAGCCTTAACAACGCTAGTGATCCGATTCAAGCTTAATAGCAGTTCTTTGTCCCTCAACATCGTCTGCAACCTGATTGCAATGGCGGCAATCACTGGGCGCATTGCAATTAGGGCAACCCCGAAAAAACCGCTCAATATCTTCTATATCTAGCGCTGTTAAGCCATCTGACGCTTTATAGCATTTGATTTCAAAGGCATTCACCTTTAAGGAGCCTTTATGGGTTGCGTAACAGTCTCCCCACTGAGGGCTAAGGTCGAGCTTGAGGGACTGCCAGTAAACGGCTTCAAGTAACTTTTCCGAAAGTTTGGGCATGAGCAATAGCCTTTAAGGTTACTCAGTGATGAAATTGGTTGCGAAAGCAGTTATTGCCTAACAGTACCGACTGAACTCCAAAAGTAGCGATCGAATCTTTTTGGGAATTTGAGAGCCTCTCACAAACCTTAACCTGATCGTCAAACGAAGGAACTGCAACACCGCGTAGACTCATCATAGTCGTCATCGTTAAAAACGGTTTTTATGCCAAGACGCTAAAGAGCACGCTTAGAAACTGGGTAAACCATATTAATTTCGGTTCAATATGGTCAAGTAGATCAAGATTAGGTTATATATCCTGCCGGAAGGAAGATTACATTAGCCAGAGAAACATGTAAGTTGCATTAATGGATGGTGTTGTCAGGGTTACAACTAATCAATCACACACATTACGGAACTAATGTAAATTCGGTCATCTTCACCTGGCTTGAACCGGACACCCATCTGGACAAAATGTAAAGTTTCCATCAACTTTTTGACTAAAGCTTGAGTGATGTGTTCTTTTTTGTTGCTGGATTTGGCGATTCGTTTATGTGTTTGTTCAAAAACGCTTACTTGAGAGCGCTGTAGCGCCTACTTAAGTACCACTTTTTAGGAGGATTTAAATATGCGGATTGCTCAAATTGCCCCTCTTTGGGAGCGTGTCCCACCGCCAACGTACGGCGGCACTGAACTAGTTGCGGCACTTTTAACCGATGAGCTGGTGCGGCGCGGTCATGAAGTAACTCTGTTTGCTTCCGGCGATTCTCAGACCATTGCCCGACTAGAGGCAGTGCATCCTCGTGCCCTTCGTCTGGATGACAGCGTACGGGAGTATGGCATTTACGAAATGCTGCAACTAAGCACCGTCTACGATCGTGCCAGCGAATTTGATGTGATTCATTCCCACATGGGCTGTTCGGCTTTGTCCTATGCCAAGTTGGTCAAAACGCCCACTGTACATACGCTGCACGGCATCTTCACCCCAGATAATGAGCGGATGTTCACCCATGCCAAGCAGCAGCCGTTTATCAGCATTTCTGAGTCTCAGCGAGAACCGAGATTAGGGCTTAACTGTGTCGCAACGGTTTACAACGGCATTGATACTGATAGCTATAACTTTTATCCACAGCCCAGTGACCCGCCTTATCTGGTCTTTTTGGGACGGCTGTCACCCGAAAAAGGTACTCACCTGGCGATCGAGATTGCCCAGCGCACCGGCTGGCATTTGAAGCTGGCAGGCAAAATTGATCCAGTAGATGTGGAGTATTACGAAACGGTCTTGAAGCCGCACATTGACGGCAAGCAAATTGAGTATCTTGGCGAGGCAAACCACCAGCAGAAAAATGTGCTGCTGGGCAATGCGTTTGCGACCTTGTTCCCCATTACTTGGCGCGAACCTTTTGGCTTGGTGATGGTAGAGTCAATGGCAGCAGGCACACCCGTCATTGCCATGAATCTTGGTTCGGCAGCGGAACTGATTGTTCACGGCAAGACTGGTTTCCTGTGTCACAGCCTTGATGAATGTGTGTCTGCACTCGATCAAGTCCCCACGATCGATCGTCGCCTCTGTCGCGAACACGTCGTTGGTCATTTTAGCGTCAAGCGCATGGTCGATGGCTACGAAGCCGTTTATCAGCAACTAGTTAATGAACGTTTTGCCCAAAATGGGCAGTCTCGTAGTCCGGTAACTGCCGCTAGCAAGCGTAGTTAATGATTGGGTGGGGGCGCAAGTCTCCACCTTTTTTATGAGGTTATGAGGAGAAGTTATGGTCAGCTACAGCTCAAAACCTGTTTCATCCATGCCGATCGCGGCAAGCCAGCCTTACGTTTCATCCCGCAAGACGGTGCCCACTCGACAGGCGATCGCGCTGATCTCAGAGCATGGTGACCCAGCCGCAGAAATCGGTAAAGACGCGGCTGGTGGACAAAATGTGTATGTGCGTCAGGTCGGCGAAGCGCTAGCCAAATTGGGTTGGCAGGTAGACATGTTTACCCGCAAGACCAAGCCCGATGACGCAGCGATCGTCCAACACTCTCCCCACTGCCGCACCATTCGGTTGGTGGCAGGTCCTGAACAGTTTATTCCCCGCGATGCGCTGTTCCCCTATATGCCAGCGTTTGTTGAGGCGTTTCGAGCTTTTCAGAGCAAGGAGGGCAGCCACTATCCGCTGGTACACACTAATTATTGGATGTCTGCGTGGGTTGGGTTGCAGCTTAAGCAACATAGCAACATTCAACTCATCCACACCTATCACTCGTTGGGTGTGGTGAAATATCAGACCGTGCTCGATCGCCCAGCCATTGCTGCTACGCGTCTGGCGATCGAGCGTCAGATTCTTGAACAGGCAGACTGTATTGTGGCAACCAGTCCTCAAGAGCAGGAGGCACTCCGCACGCTAGTCTCAGAGCAGGGCTACGTTGAAGTCATCCCTTGCGGCACCGATATCGACAACTTCCACACCCTACCCCGGGCAGAAGCCAGAGCCACGCTGGGTTTCGCTGCGAATGACGCGATCGTGCTTTATGTGGGTCGCTTTGATGCTCGTAAAGGAGTTGAAACGCTGGTGCGTGCCTGTGCCCAGTTGAAAGAGGGCATCGTCAACCAGGGAACAGGAGACAGGGCAGTGAACCCCGCGAACCTGCGCCTGGTGATCGTGGGTGGCAGTGATCCAAACGGCGCTGATGGATTGGAACGAGAGCGGATTGATCAACTGGTGCAGTCGATGGGGCTGGCAGAACAAACCGTTTTTGCTGGACAAATTGGACATACACACCTGCCGCTCTATTACACAGCCGCCGATGTTTGCGTCATCCCCAGTCACTACGAACCATTTGGGCTGGTGGCGATCGAAGCAATGGCGTGCGGGACACCAGTTGTTGCCTCGGATGTGGGCGGGCTAACGTTCACCGTCGTACCCAATGAAACAGGTTTGCTGGTGCCACCGCAGGATACAGAAGCGTTTGCTCAGGCGATCGAGCGTGTGCTGACGGATGAACTGTGGGCGAAAAAGTTGCGACAGCAGGCACCCATTCGAGTGCAGCAAAACTTTAGCTGGTCAAGTGCAGCGGTGCATTTGAGCGATCTCTATCGGCGCTTGTTAGCCCAATCTATTTCCAGCGCGCTGTTCTTTGGTGCAGAGACCTCAACTCAACCGGAAGGCAGCGAAATGTCACCCGTTTTGAAGGAAGCAACGCTTGCGATCGCGTTAACTAAAGCCTGATCTCACCCGATGAGAACATGGTTGGGCGTTGCTGCTTAAAGGTACGCACTTCGTAGGGGCATTGTTCTGTAATGCCCTGCGACCCGCTTTTCTAAAGATTTAAAGCGTGTTCCTGCAATACTTCCAGCGGTATAACCTTAAGTGTTGCCTCATGAGTGGCAGCCAGGACGATCGGGGGTGCTACGCCTGCATCCAGCGCTTCTTTCCAGCGCGAAACGCACAAACACCATTTATTACCAGGCTTTAAACCAGGAAAATTGTAGGACGGAACAGGTGTACTCAAATTGTTGCCTCTAGCTTTTGTGAATGCCAGAAACGCTTCGGTCACTTGGGCACAAACGACATGCGTACCGAGGTCTTGAGGCCCCGTTTCGCAGACCCCATTACGGAAGAAACCTGTAACCGGATCGGTGCAGCAAAGCTCAAGTTTTCCCCCAAGCACATTCTTTGCGTCTGTCATGATTACCGCTCCTGATTAATCAATTTGTTCATCCGTTTTCAGCTCCAACCCTGTGTACGAATGCGCTTAATATTATTAAACAGAGAAGTTTGAAATTCCAACCCAAGCAGTTGCTTAAGTTTGGGGCTGGCGCGATCGATCACTGCTTGTTGACGATCGCGCATGGGATCTTGAATGGGATGGATAAACTTGGGAATGTAATTTCCTAGAACAGAAACTCTTGGTTCTAGCGCTAAATTTGGTGCCGTATCGTGCCAGCAAAGTCCGTGAGAGATGACGATTGAGCCTGCCTTACCTGTAATCTTTGCAGCCGTTTTCGCAAATTGGATCGGGTCTGGCGGCAGACAGTGTTGCTGAGTACCGGGTGCAATGAGTGTCGCACCATTGGTTTCTGTAAAATCTTCGAGCATCCAAATGGTTTGCAGCACCATGACTGGATGGGCAGGAAACGGAGGCTTCATCGCCCAGTACGGATAATCAACGTGGGTTCCCATACTGGCGGCACCAGGGTTCAGTATGTGAGCCGAGAAATCGCCCAAGTGCAGATCGTCCCCCAGGATAGCTTCCAGCACAGGCATCATGAGTGGATGGTGCAGCATCCACTCAAAAATCTCGCCCTTATAAACCAAGCCATACAACCGTTCTTTCTGCTCGTAAACCCGTAAGTTGCCTGTCTGACGTTCGAGATCAGCCAGTTTGAGCACCCGCGATCGTGCCTCTGCTGCCTGAGTTGCACTTAGAACATCTGGGATCAAAACATAGCCTTTTCCATCTAAAATTTCGTCTACCAGACTCGATGGATTATGCAATCTAAGTCCTCCTTACCTGATAGTTAGATTTAGCATCGGTTACTTTTTCTTCTTGCCTTCACCCTTCTTTTTTCCGTCTTTCTTCTGGTTATCCAGAGCACCATCAATTTTGTTGTTCAAACCATACACTTCGCGGCTACCCGCCAGCGCCACCAGTGTTACTTCTTTTTCGTCACCTGGCTCAAAACGAACTGCCGTACCGGCGGGAATATCCAGACGCATTCCACGCGCTTGCTCGCGATCGAATCTCAGCGCTTGATTAACTTCGTAAAAGTGAAAGTGGGAACCAATTTGAATCGGTCGATCGCCCGTATTTGCAACACTTAGAGTCACGGTTTCACGACCAACATTCAACTCAATCTCACCATCTTCAACAAACAATTCACCTGGAATCATAATTACTCCGTAAGCCATCTTTTAGTGAGCGATCAACGGATGGGATCATGCACAGTGACTAACTTTGTACCGTCAGGAAAAGTCGCTTCAACCTGTACTTCGTGAATCATTTCCGGTATGCCTTCCATCACATCACTGCGCGTTAGCAACGTGGTGCCGTGGCTCATCAATTCCGAGACCGTACGCCCATCCCGTGCGCCTTCTAGGATAGCGGCTGAAATGTAGGCGATCGCTTCAGGGTAATTCAGCTTGACTCCGCGATCTTTGCGTCGTTCTGCTAACAGTGCAGCCGTAAAAAGCAATAATTTATCTTTTTCTTGTGGCGTTAGTTGCATCGTTTCATCTTCACCTCATGACACTCCCCAAACTCTGGGTACGCAACCAGAGCGACCCAAGAATGATAAGCGGATTAGCCGCCAAACTTCAACAAACCATCGGCGAACGTCAGCAGTCGAGTATCCTCGGTAGCGGCACAGTAAGCCCGACTGCAAGCGAGTCACACCGCTTTCACCGACTCCTGTCCAGAGCGATCGTGCTTTTTCTACCAACGCGGCATCGACTGCCTGCCCCACAAAGGCAAAACTACCGACGACCGGACAACCAGCCAAGCCATGCTTACCATAAAACGAAACCTCACTGCCCGGAAGCCATTGACGATCGATCCACAAGGGGCAACCCTCCTGCCAGATTTCGGTCTGTGATCGCCAATCGCCCTGCAAAAACTGCTCGTTTCTGGCACTCCGTCCAAAGCGGGTGATCTCCCAACCCAGCCAGGTCGCACCAGGAGCCAGTTCAATCCGCATTGCCTGCCGATACTTCGCCTGGTCAAAGACGATCGTTTCCTGGGGTAGCCATTCCAGGCAGGCTCCAGCCGCTACATTGACATGGGTTGTTTGGTTCGCTTCTAACCCATTAGTGCGATAGATTTTGCCCGCCGAAGCCGTTGTAATGAGCGCGTTTGCCTGCGGTTGCAGTTGAATATCAAGCGCAAGGCGATCGCCACCCACAATGCCGCCTGCCGTATGCAAAATCACGCTATGGCAAACCGCTTTACCTTCTGGATAGAGCGATCGTTGCACTTTGAGGGGTGCCTGCACCTGAGATGAGGCTACGTGAGTAGCGTTTTCACGACTGGCATAGATCAACTGTAAACTGCCCTGCCAACCTGAATCGATCGTCATAAAAAAGGCTTAAGAAGTTAAGGAACAGAATCAGAAAAACCGTGTTGCGAGAATAAAGAATGCTTGCTTTAGAAACGACAAATAGACTCTGGTTTGATAGGGCAAGTTTGACTGGCTAGAGGGTTATTGTGCAAATACAACACATTAAGGTTGGTGAGCGCGTTGAGAGGAGCAAGATTATTAACGCGATTGCCACCCAGGTATAGTGTTGTGAGGTTAGACAGCGCACCGAGCGCACTCACATCAGCGATTTGATTACTACCTAGAGCCAGGTTGGTGAGCTTTGACAGCGCTTTCAAAGCACTAATATCATCAATTTGATTGCCGCTGAGGTCAAGGGTGGTCAAATCAACTAATGGTGTGAGTGGCGAAAGGTCAGAAATTTTTTGGGCAGAAAGCGAAAGTTCTGTGAGACTCGTCAGCGATCGTAGGGGGCTAATATCAGCAATCTGATTGAAGCTTAAATCTAAACTATTCAATTTTGAGAGCGGTTTGAGAGGATTGAGATCAACAATTTGATTAGAAACCAGATCAAGACTATTTAGGTTTTCTAAAACCTGTAGTGCATTAATGTTTGCTATACGATTATTGCCCAAATAGAGAGCATTTAATTGACGTAAAGGTTTAAGCGGCGTTAGATCAGCAATACGGTTATAGCTCAGATAAAGCCGATTCAAATTGATTAGAGAACTCAAAGGCTTTAGATCAATAATTTTATTGTTGCCTAAATAAAGCTCATTTAATGCCGTTAATACTTGCAAAGGGCTGAGATCAACAATCTTACTATCACTGAGGTCAAGGGTTGTTAGACCCGAAAGAATTTCGCTGGACTGATAGCAATCGGGCGTACGCGATCGCTTTAACAGCACATTGATTGTCTGCCTGGTTGATGCGGACAACGTAGATTTTTTGAGACACCAATCAGCGAAACTTTTGAACTGCCTGGTCGCGCCATTTTGTGAGACTACTTGTGCTGAGGCGGCTGAGCTATGACCGCAAGCAACGGTGCAGCAGGTGATTGCCAGCAGCGTTAATCCTTTCAGCCTGAACAACCAGGACTTTTCTTTAACAGACAACTTGTTGGATGAAGAGCAAGCAGTAAGGGCTTTACATCGCATCATCATGCATCCATAACGTACGTTTTAATGTTAAACAGTCTAAGCAATCAGAATACTGAATACAACATCACATCGCTAGATTTTCTCTGCTGTTTTCCGCTTCGGCTTACGTATTGAATGAGCTTAAATGAGCGCGTTTGGTCGGGCGATCGCCATTAGAAGGTTACAACTACAAGCTATAACCCCATTTGCTTAACAATGCCGTTGCAAGGCGGATCGGTATGGATCAAGCAAGCGCACCTTGAATGATTGCGATCGTAATAAATGTGACAAAAGCTACAGATTGCACGCAGGCTTGACACTAGAGTCTAGACGTTATCTGAACCTTTGAATACTGATTCAGAAACGATTGAAGTAAGTTATTACAGCTTTCGACCCAGGATCTTTGTGGGCTTTTTGAGCTATGGCGTTGGACATGATAAAGGTTCAATGCAGCAGTTGAAAAGAGCGATCGCAACGCATTTTTTTGGGTTGATTGCTGTAGAAGTTTTCGTTAAAGCAACTCGGTGAGCAGGAGCGTTCTATGCCAAAGACATTATTCCAAGTCGATTTGACCAAGCCAATGGATCAGCAAGAGCTACCGGGTCATAATCGCTGGCATCCGGATATTCCAGCCGTTGTCTCTGTCAATCCGGGCGATGTCTTTCGGATCGAGTGCAAAGACTGGACGGATGGTCAGATCAAAAATGATGACAGCCCGGATGACATTCGCGATGTCGATCTAACCGTCGTTCACGTTTTAAGCGGACCCATCCATGTCAACGGTGCTGAACCTGGCGATATTCTGGTTGTTGATTTAGTTGATATTGGTGCGCTTCAGGGCGACGAATGGGGCTTTACAGGTATTTTCGACAAGAAGAACGGCGGCGGTTTTTTGACCGATCATTATCCCGATCCAGCGAAAGCGATCTGGGATTTTCAAGGCATCTACACCACCTCCAGACACATTCCAGGCGTGAAATTTGCAGGTATTATTCACCCTGGTTTGATTGGCTGTGCGCCGTCTCACGAACTGCTCGCAACGTGGAACAAGCGCGAGAAAGAGCTGGTAGACACGGCTCCCGACTTGCGAACCTATGGCGCAGGACTTTCGGGCGACAAACCCGTGTTGGCGGCGCTACCAAACCCCACGAACGCGATTCTTGGTCAGTTGTCTAAGTCTGAGTTCGATCGCGTGGCGGCTGAAGGGGCACGGACTGTACCTCCGCGTGAACATGGCGGCAACTGCGACATCAAAAACCTCTCAAAGGGCACCCGCATTTACTTCCCGGTGTATGTGGAAGGCGCAAAGCTATCCATGGGCGACATCCATTTCTCGCAAGGTGATGGTGAAATTTCGTTCTGCGGCGCGATCGAAATGTCGGGCTTCATCGACATCCATGTAGACATCATCAAAGGTGGTGTTGAAAAGTACAGCATGGTCAACCCCATCTTCAAACCCGGTCCAGTTGAGCCTCGCTTCTCCGAATATCTGGTGTTTGAAGGCATCTCGGTCGATGAGTTCACAGGTAAGCAATACTACATGGATGTCCACATTGCCTATCGGCGGGCGTGCTTAAACGCGATCGAATACCTGAAGAAATTTGGCTATACGGGTGAGCAGGCATATCTCTTGCTTAGTTGTGCGCCAGTGGAAGGCAGAGTGAGCGGCATTGTAGACATTCCCAATGCCTGCTGTACGGTGGCAATTCCAACCGCGATCTTCGACAAGCCCATTCTGCCTGTGTAGGGAAAATTAAGAGTTTTGAGTTAAGAGTTTTGACTTAAGAGTTCAGGAGTGATGACGCGAGTGGGTCAAAGGTAATGGGGGCTATTTGATCAATGGCGATCGAGCGATTACCTACACTGCATCGGCTCCAAACACTGATGCATAAACCTAAAGTGCAAACCGCTCTTTAACTCAAAACTCGACACTCAAAACTCTTAACCTTCTTCAATTTCGCCAGCGCATCATCCAGACAAGGTAAACAAGACAATGCCTCTTTACGAATTTAAATGTGACGCTTGCGGCGTGTTTGATCAATGGCGATCGATCGCCGAATGCAACGATCCAGCCAGTTGTCCCACTTGCGACGGTGCGACCAGACGGCTCTTTTCAGCACCAGCCTTGTTATCGGGTTCATTGCGCTTAAAAACGACACGTTCAGAGCCGGAATTAGTCCAACGATCGAACGATCGGGAGCCAGAGCGACCGAAAGCGCGAGCGCACAACGGTGGGCGACCCTGGATGATTGGACATTAACATTGTTCGTCGCTCTTATAGTTGCGCTACAGGAAAAAATTGTAACTGTCGTTACAGGGTCGGTCGATCGAACTCGATACACTAGCCCCTATTGCCAGTGCTTTGATCTGTCCTGAAGCAAAGAATTTGTGACGCACAAAGATTATTAGGAGGCTTGCATGTCTTATCACGGTGATATTTCGTCCAGCGATGACGCTGTAGGGGTTGCGGTCGTTAACTACAAAATGCCGCGCCTGCATACTAAAGAAGAGGTGCTTGCAAACTGCAAAAACATCGCCTCTATGATCGACGGCATGAAGCTTGGTCTTCCGGGTATGGATCTGGTAATTTTTCCAGAATACTCAACCCACGGCATTATGTATGATGCTGGCGAAATGATGGAAACCGCCGTCGCCATCCCTGGAGCAGAAACCGAAATTTTTGCCGAAGCGTGTATTCGCAACAAAACCTGGGGCGTTTTTTCACTGACAGGCGAACGCCACGAAGACCATCCCAACAAGGTGCCCTACAACACCCTGATTTTGATGAATGATCAGGGCGAAATCGTCCAAAAATACCGCAAAATCATGCCATGGACACCGATCGAAGGGTGGTATCCAGGCGACTGCACCTACGTTTCCGACGGTCCCAAAGGCTTGAAAATCAGCCTGATCATTTGTGATGACGGCAACTATCCTGAAATTTGGCGCGACTGCGCGATGCGTGGTGCTGAACTGATTGTGCGCTGCCAGGGCTATATGTATCCTGCAAAAGAACAGCAGGTCATGGTGTCGAAGGCAATGGCGTGGATGAATAATGTCTACGTTGCCGTTGCGAATGCGGCTGGCTTTGATGGTGTGTACAGCTACTTTGGGCACTCGGCGATCGTCAGCTTTGACGGTCGAACCTTAGGCGAATGCGGCGAAGAAGACATGGGTGTGCAGTATGCCGCACTGTCTAAATTTGCGATCCGCGACTTCCGCAAAAACGCTCAATCGCAAAACCATCTGTTCAAGCTCTTGCACCGTGGCTACACTGGCAAAATCAACTCTGGTGAAGGCGCTGAAGGCGTGAAGGAATGTCCGTTTGAGTTCTACCACACCTGGGTTAATGATCCGGCGAAGGCAAAGGAAATTTCCGAGTCGATCACTCGTCCGACGGTGGGCGTGAAAGAATGCCCGATCGAAGGGTTGCCGACCGAAAAGCTGATTGAAACGCCGCTGGTCGTGAAGGAGAAAGAAGCGGTACTACTCAACAAGTAAAAAACCAGTTTTCGTTAGACATTATTGCTGCACTTAACCAAGACGCTTGCGTAAATTACGCAGGCGTTTTTTTGATTTATGCTGCATGAGCCGAATGGATCAAAACGCGATTGCTCAATCCATTTCTTATCTTTGGCTAGCAGCTAAAACGTCGAATGTCTTGCTATCAACCTAACTTATAAAGATTACAGCTTTAAAGGTACCCTGACCGCATAAGACCAATTATTAAAAAGTAGATGTACATTAGCAGCAACATCAGGGGTATGTAAATAATTCCGCATACTATTTGGTAAACTAAACCTCTTACAACCAAGAGCAGACACAATAAGCCTGGAAGAATAGATAAACTACAAAAGATGATGATTGCGCTCAAGCGGTCTAGATTCTCTCTCTCCTGCTCATTCTGCGAGGGAAGTAAAGTCGCGAACAGTCTAGCGAGCGACTCAACAAGCAGTTTAAGAGGAGCCACTAGAGTAGGAAGGAAAATTATAATTGATGATATTGCAAACGGAAGAAAGAATGCGCCAACAATTAACAGCCTACGTCGCCAGTTCTTTTTCTTAGTCATTGGGTTTTACTCATTTGCATAAATCAAAATCTTTCTGATTGAGTGCGATCGCGCTACTTACACTGCTTTTGACTGCCATTGCGTTTATAACTAACAGTCATTTCATTATCCATGCCTCGATCGTTCTTGCCGTTTCTCCTTGCCTTTATTCTGCTGCGCTTAGTCTTTTGGTTTGCCACCTTCCCCAACCCTGATGAGGCGTATTACTGGTTATGGGGGCAGCATCCCGCGCTATCTTACTACGATCACCCACCGTTAGAAGCCTGGGTGCAGGGGCTATTTACAGCCGTGCTAGGACGTTCTACGTTCGCATTACGGCTTCCCAATCTGTTCAGTAATGCAATTCTTTTCTACACATACTATCAAATCATCCGCTATCTCTACAGTGAGAAAATTCAGCAATCTTTTTGGTTGGTGATGCTGCTGGTGCTATCCTCACCACTGTATTTCTTGTTTCTAGCGCTGGCATGGCATGACCATTTGCTGATTACGCTCTCGTTGGTTTCGGCGTATCACTTCATCCGCTTTTTGGATGGCTACATCGAGACTGGCATGGGCGAAAGCTGGCGTTTATATGGCGCGGCAGGTGCGATCGCACTGGCTCTTTTGTCTAAATACAATGCGGTTTTTGTCATGTTGGGCTTTGTAGCAACATTGATAGTAGACAAACGCTTGCGTCCTTTATGGCGCGATCGACGCCTCTATCTGGCAGGCGCCATAGCACTTACAGCCTTAATTCCTATCTTTTTATGGAATCTTTCTAATGACTTTCAGTCGTTTCGTTACTATGTCGATCGTAGTGTTGGAGCAGGTAGCTTTAGCCTTAAATTCTCGCCCTTTTTCAACTTTTTATTGTTCTCAATACTGCTCGTTTCACCCATCATTTGTCTGGGTTTCTTGCATGGCTTAAAACGGTCAACGCAACAGAGCCAAAGGCGATCAGTTTATCCCACAGTGGCGTTTTGGGTGTTCATTCTCTCTACCGTAGCGCTGACAATCATTTCGCTACTGTCTGCTGCACTGTATTACTGGAATATCACGGCTTATTTACTGCTGTTTCCCATGCTGCCTGCTGTTTTTGAAGCGGTCAGCGGTCAGCGGTCAGCGGTCAGCAAAGATAAGAGGTTAGCTAACAATTTGCAGGCTTCAACCGCTACGTCTTCAGCCGCTCATATCTTGCCAAAACCTCTTTTTATTGCTTCCCAATGTTACGGCTTATTGTTCGCAACATTGTTGGTGCTGCATTACAGTGTCCTGCCACTATCCGCTTTGTTCGACAAAGAGACTGATCCAGATTCGCGGATGTTGTTTGGTTGGGAACAGGTTGAGGCAGTGATTAAAACAGAAACTGAAGCAGTCGGTCGCGATCGCTTTTTGGCTACGACCGACTATCGGTCTGCCTCGGCATTGGCGTATCAGCTGAACGATAAAACGGTGATGGCACTCTCCGATCGCGTGGATCAATTCGACTTTTGGTATACCAGCGATGCACCGTTCAAGGGTCGCAATGCGCTGCTTTTGTCGGATGATTGGCATCCGTTACGACCGGAGTTACTTACCCAATTCGATCGCACATCAGAAGCAACCACAATCGCGATTGTTCGTTTTGGCATCTGGATCAAAAACTATTACCTCGTCAAAGGCTACGGGTTTCGCGGCGGCAAAGTTTCTTAAACGAATGCACATAAAAAACTCCCAGCATCAAACCAATTTGCAAAAGGCTTCATGCTGAGAGTTTGAAAAGAGTCTGAATCGTTGACTAAGCGGTGACTGCCACAGGTTCAGCAGTAGCGGTTTCAGCGATTGGATAAACGCTAATTTTCTTTTTGCTTTTGCCGTAACGCTCAAACGTAACAATGCCATTGATGAGCGCAAACAGTGTGTCGTCACTACCACGACCAACATTATTGCCAGGGTGAATTTTAGTGCCACGCTGCCGGATCAAAATATTGCCTGCTGTAACAGTCTGTCCACCAAAACGCTTCACGCCTAGACGCTGAGCATTAGAGTCGCGACCGTTACGTGTACTGCCTGTACCTTTTTTATGAGCCATAGTTCCCCCAATCTGAGTCGTTATCTAACAGAAATCTAATGCACATCATTTACCGATCGCAGCAGTCGTGTCCAGCAGTGCAGCTAAACCGCCTGTTTGATCAAGTAGAGCTATGCGTCGTCGGTGTCGGACACGTCCGCAGGTTCAGGTGCCGCTGTCGCTGCTGGTGCGGCTTTGGCTGCTGCTTTCAAGCTAGAGCCACCCATACTAATGCTATCAATCATCAAGCGGGTTAGTTCTTGACGATGCCCTTGCTTTTTGCGGGTTTTCTTTTTGGGCTGCATTTTGTAGACGATGATCTTGCGATCGCGCAAATGTTGCATCACCGTTGCTTCAACCGTTGCACCTTCTACGTGGGGTTGCCCAACACTGATGTCGCCATCGTTTTGTACAAACAGCACTTTGTCGATCGTAATTTGAGAGTCGGGTTCAGCCGCAAGACGGTTAATGTCGTAAAACCGACCTGGCTCTACACGTAACTGTATGCCACCCGCTTCGATAATTGCGTAAGAAGTCATGAGATAGTCCTGGAAGTTGCCGTACAGGTAGCCTTTTAGAGTTATGAATGTTGAGTTCTAAGTTCTGAATCAGCAGAGCGATTCTCACTCAGTGCTCTTAGTTCATCACTCACTTAAGGGCGTTTGCTTTGCCTGACCTGTTCCGAGCAGGAATAGACAGTCAGTCAACTAGTATCCCTATTCTTAATAGCTACTGTCAAGCCTGAATCAGGAATCGCTTAAAAGGCAGGCACGATCGCCAATTTCAGTGATTACAACTACTGCTTCGAGAAGAGTAGTCCCCGTTCCGTACAGACGGCTGTGAGCGGTCGATCCCACTCATCTTCGGGGAGTTTAGACAGGTAAGCACTGTCAAAAACAATGCCGATCGTTGGTTTTTCTGCCCAAGCTGGTGTTGCCAGCAGTCGATCGTAAAAGCCGCCGCCGTAGCCCAACCGATAGCCACGAGTGTCACAGGCGATCGCAGGCACCAGCAGCAAATCCACCTGCTCTGGCTCCAGCACAGGCGAGTCTGGATGCGGCTCTAGAATGCCATACGCTCCCGCTTGAAGGGGCAATGACGCTTGAGGTTCCCAGCGATGCCAATGCAAGGTTTTGCCCACGCAACGCGGAAAACCCCAGTTTTTTTGGGCTTTGAACAGATTGCTCAAATCGGGTTCCTGACGAGTGCTGAAGTACGCAAGCACAGTCTGAGCAGCAGCAAAAAGAGACGACGATCGCAATTGGTCACAAAGCTGGCTATTTTTTGCCTGCCAAACGTTTGGGGCGATCGACTGCCGAGACTCCAAAAGCGCTTTTCGCAACTCTTTTTTATCCATCACAAATCAAGTAAAATCTGAGCTAGCGGCTGCTTCTTAACGGAGAAGATAGCAACATTACCATCATGGGCATTCTAGCGAGGAATTCATCTGCAAGGAAACGATGTCTACTACGCTCAAAATTGCGACATGGAATCTTCAGCGACCAAAGGCTGGCAGTTGGAAGAATACGCCCAAAATTCTTGAGAAAATACGCGAGATCAATGCTGATATTTGGGTGCTAACTGAAACAAATACGGTCATCAGTCCGGGCGATGATTACACTTCGATTTCATCAACATCGATTCCTGGTTACCATATGCCGGGCGAAGCTTGCTCAACGATTTGGTCACGTCATCCAGCAACATTAATTGACCTGCCAACGTTCGATCCAACGATTGCTGTTTGCGCTGAGATTGACTCTCCGGCTGGCAAATTTATTGTTTATGGCACAATCATTACCTGGCGGGATGATGGGGTTAAAGAAGGTGCAGCTCAAGCGTGGGAGCGACACTATCGCTCGATCGCAAACCACCGAGAAGACTGGCTCAAACTTCATCAGCAAGATTTACCTTTTTGTGTCGCTGGGGATTTTAACGAGGCGTTGCATGAACCGTTTGCCTACGGCACTCTAAAAGGTCGGGAACTATTGCAAGCTGCTTTAGAAGAAACGGAGCTGGTTTGTGTGACTGCCAGCAAAAAACTGGGTTACGCGATCGATCATATTTGTCTGAGCAAAAACTGGGCGAAAGCAGTCAATGATGTAAACGGATGGGACAAAGATAAATGTCTCAATGATGATGGCAAGCCCGTAACGGATCACAACGGAGTTTATGCAGATCTACGCTTTGATTGAATCAGCAAAACGAACAGAGCGATCGTGTTCATCGATCATGCGTGGCAATTCGTTTTTAAGACACCTTCTTTACCTGAATGACTTGCAAGCTACCGCCTGCGTGTAGCGTTTGCCTCACAAGCCGAAACCCAGCTGTTTCCAGCAACGTTGCTAAATCAGTGTTGATCAACGTCCATGCGGTTTCCGTTTCAAAGAGTAGCAGAAAAAGCGAGAGTCCCGGCACAAAAAGTGGGTTAGTCGGTTTGTGAAAATCAACCAGCGTGAAAACACCATCCGGTCGAAGGACACGCTGCACTTCTTTCAAGATTTGCTGAAGTTGCTGTGACTCCATTTCATGCAGTGCGACGCTGGTATGCACCACATCAAAGTGATTGTTGGGGAACGGCATCGCCTCTGCAAAGGCTTCGACATAGTTCGCCTGAGGCACGTTTTTCTGAGCACGTCGCAGCGATAACGGCGAAGCATCCAGCCCCGTCACATGGCGCGATCGTTCCACTAAAAATTTCGTTGCCTGCCCACTCCCACAGCACAAATCGAGAACGCTGGTTTCAGGGACGATCGCCACCCCCTCCAACGCCAGTTGCCGAAACCGCTGCTCTCCACCCACGCTCAACGCTGCCAACCGCGAAAAGCTATCGTAGAGCCATTGATATTGATAACTCCAATCTCTCAGAATGGTTGCCATAGGTATGGTTAGACTGCTGCAAAACCGTAATACTTGTACACGCTGCTTGAACGTTTCTTCATACAAGTTACTGCATTTATCAAATGTCTATGTTCTTGCGGTAATTTAACCCGCTTGCCCACCATACCCTTACGTTTTGTCGATCGCTGAATGCCCTAGCACGGTAAAAATCTGACGCTGCTCAAACAGTTCCACTAAATCGTTATTAAGCTTCGACTGTGCCGCTTCTTGCCGCAAAATTTTAAGCGCGATTGGTACAGAAAGGCTGCGTTTATAGGGGCGATCGCCCGCTGTCAGCGCATCGTAAATGTCCGTAATCGCCATCATTTGCGACTGAATAGGAATATCTGCTTGTTTTAACCCCAACGGATAGCCACTGCCGTCTAACTTTTCGTGATGCCCATACGCGATCGCGGGCACATTCCGAAGCTGTTTAGTCCAGGGGATGCGCTTCAAAAACTCATAAGTATGGGTGACGTGCGATTGAATGGCATCGCGCTCTACCGAAGTTAGTGTGCCACGCAGCACCATGAGTTGCGTCATTTCCTCATCAGAAAGCAGGGGCTTCAGCGTACCATCAATGTCTTGATACTTGTACTGCGCCAGTTCGCGTAACTGCTCCAGCGGTTCTTCAGCTAAAATTCGTGGTTCGTTGGTTTCCAGCAGTAGTGTCCAGTAGCGATCGAGTTGGGCGATCGCCTGAAGCAATTTTTCATCCAGCGCAGGTAGTTGCTGGCAGTAAGCGCAAGTCGCTTCGCTGTGTGTCGCTTGATAACTGGGATGCTCTACCAAGTGTCTAAATTTTGCCTGGGCACACTCCATTTCCAGCGTTCGTTGTGCCAGAGCAAAACGGTTTCGCACCACTTCAAGCTGCATCGGAAACAGCTTTTTCTGCTTGCCCAAGATTGCCTCTGGCACGCCCACTTTACCAAAGTCATGTAGCAGTGCAGCGTAACGAATTTCTTGAATCTGTCGATCGTTAAAGTAAATCGGCTGGAGCGCACCGACTGTTACACCACTCGCCTCTTGACTCAACCGCACTGTCAAGTCAGCGACCCGTTCTGAGTGCCCAGAGGTGCAGGGATCTCGCGCTTCAATAATCTGCACCGACGCTTTGACAAACCCCTCAAACAAGTTTTCAATACTTTCCTGAAGCTGATTACGCTCAATGCATATGGCTGCCTGACTGGCAAGCGACTGGATGACCCACTTTTCCCAATCTAAATAGGGCTGCGTCACGTCCAGCGCATTTTCAGGCGTAATGACCAACTCCGGCTTTACCTTACGGTTAATCAGCTGGAGCACGCCGATCATTTCCCCTTCTTGGTTCTGCATCGGCAACACCAGCACTGATCGCGTCCGGTAAGCAATACTGCGATCAAAACTGCGATCGAGCTGATACGGCACGCCTTCTGGCAGATCATAGGCATCCGGAATGTTCAAGCTTTTGCCGGTGAGAGCGACATAGCCAGCCAGACTTTTGGGAGTCATCGGCATGGCAAATTCGCGAAACGAAGACACTGGCTGCGAATAGTTTTGCGCGACTTTAAACCATAGGCAAGGCTCACTGCTGCTACGATCAACCAGATAGACACTGCCTGCATCGCTACAGGTGATTTCGCGGCTCTTCGTCAGAATAAGCGTCAACAACGCCCCCAAATCATGGGTGCTGGAGAGCGCTGCACCGATCGCCAAAAGCTGTTCAATCAATCCAGAACACTCAGTTGAGTCCCAAAGGCGATCCTGGCTCTTGGTCATATCCAATCCAACCTCAGAAGGGCAAGCGGTTGTCATCTTGAGCGCTGGGCGAAACAGGGCTATCAACCTTCAAGTCTTGTAAACTTTAGCCAACAAAGCAGCGCTTAGAGGAGCAAGAAGGCATAAGATGTTTAACTTCTCTCTACTTAGCAGACGTCAATTAGACTCGCCATGTTGGCATCACCGAACTGCCACACTGTGTCTTCAAGGCGTCCTTGTGAAAGAGCATTACTCAATAGGATAGTCGAGTCAAAATATTTATAGGGGTTATCGCACTAGATTAATCAAATCTCTATCAAGCTCAAACTTTATGAGCAAGTAGAGCGACAACTAGCTAAACGCCCTTTAAAAAACTATCCGCTCCCACCAAGCGTTCTAGTTAACAGAACAACTTGTATGGGAGCGGTGTAGCGGGTCTTCAAACTGAAACCAGACTGCCGGAAGGAACTCCGAGTCAGCCAATTTATCCTCGTCAACTAAATCTCATCAGAAGAGTTAGTATGACTCGGAATCAAGGTTGACTGTTAGAGAACAGCCCCGGCACGCAGCCGGCTAACTTCAGCTTGATGACCCAAGCATTTACTACTATCTGACATGGGCATCACCTCCTTAATCCTTGACGGTTGTAATTTCAAAAGGTTGGAGCACTCTTGCCCCAAGTGGTTCACCACCTTCGACTAAGATAACATACGTAATTCAGGATTGGGGAGCGCTTGCGTCGGCAAGTTTTAGGTAGGTAAAGGGATAAAGAAGTGAAGGGCGATGTGGGACAAAGAACAAGTATGGGCAAGAAAAAACCCTCGCGCTTGCGAGGGTTAATACCTAACTAAAACAACTTGAAAACAAGCTGAACTTTAGACCTTAGAGAGCGTTACCACGTGGGAGTACCTCTTCGGGGAAGCTAAAGTTTTCATGAGGCTGGTCTTGCGGTGCCATCCAAGCGCGGATGCCCTCATTCAGCAGAATGTTCTTGGTGTAAAACGTCTCAAATTCGGGGTCTTCCGCCGCACGCAACTCTTGCGAGACAAAGTCATACGCCCGCAAGTTCAACGCTAAGCCCACAATCCCGACCGAGGCCATCCACAACCCAGTCACGGGCACAAACAGCATGAAGAAGTGCAACCACCGCTTGTTCGAAAACGCAATCCCAAAAATCTGCGACCAGAACCGGTTCGCGGTCACCATGGAATACGTTTCTTCACTCTGCGTCGGGTTGAACGCCCGGAAGGTGTTGGCGTTCTCGCCATCTTCAAACAAGGTGTTCTCCACGGTCGCACCGTGAATCGCACACAGTAACGCACCACCCAAAATCCCCGCGACGCCCATCATGTGGAACGGGTTTAAGGTGAAGTTGTGGAACCCTTGAATGAACAAGATGAACCGGAAAATGGCGGCGACACCAAAGCTGGGCGCAAAAAACCAGCTCGATTGCCCCAACGGATACATTAAGAAGACGGAGACGAAGACGGCGATCGGTCCGGTGAAGGCGATCGCGTTGTACGGACGAATGCCGACGAGGCGGGCAATCTCAATCTGACGCAAGCAAAAGCCGATCAAAGCAAAAGCACCGTGCAAAGCCACAAAGCTCCACAAGCCGCCAATCTGAAACCACCGGGTCAGGTCGCCTTGCGCTTCGGGTCCCCACAAAAACAGCAGGGAGTGCCCAAAGCTGTCGGCAGGGGTGGAAACGGCCACAGTCAAAAAGTTGCAGCCTTCGAGGTAGGAAGAAGCCAAGCCGTGGGTGTACCACGAGGTCACAAAAGTGGTGCCGGTCAGCCAGCCGCCTAACGCCATATAAGCGCAGGGAAACAGCAGTAAACCTGACCAACCCACGAAGACGAAGCGATCGCGTTTCAGCCAATCGTCGAGAACGTCAAACGCTCCTCGATTCGCTGGCGCGCGTCCGACAGCTATAGTCATAGCGCAGATCTCCAATAAATAATAATGAGGACTGGAGGACGTAAAAACCTGCCCGTGTGTCTACCACTCAACCAACATTGAAACAGCATCACAAATTATGAGCAGAATTTACGTTTCTTTACCATCCCTCAATTATATGGATATCACTACAAATTTACCAGGTGAATTGTTAACACAACTTAAAGTTATAGTTGCACTGCACTGTCCATGCCCAAGGAGCAACAGAAAGCCATTTGTAGTGACTCGGCTACAACGTCAGACAGACATTGCCGCTCGTGAGAACCGATACAATAGCTTTATATAAGTCACTGCTGATTTTAGAAGTATATGAAGCGGCTGCTTGACGTGGAGCGCTGTTGTCTAATTTGGGGGCAAGGGTGAGATGAAAAAGATTAAGAAGCCGATGGTTGCAACGTCTTCTGTTGACCCCTCTTTAACCCTCGGTGCGTTTGCACAAGCGGTCATCAGCGAGCAATATCGTGCCGTTGTGAAACAAGAAAAAAAGGTCATTGCCGATAAAGACCCGGAGCCGCTGCACCAGATGCGAGTAGGGACGCGTCGCCTGCGGACAGCACTTCAGGTCTTTGATCGGGCGATCGAGATACCAAAGGTCGCGACAGCAAAGCGTATTGGCTCCCTTGCTAAAGTGTTAGGTCGCTTGCGTGATCTAGATGTGCAAATAGCCGCCTTACAGATAGAGTATCGCCCTGACGTGGCTAAAACCGAGCAGCGCTCGCTTGATGATGTGATTGCCAAACTCCAAAAAGAGCGTCATGGAGTCTTAGCTGATGTACAGGATGCCCTAACGCGATCGCGCTATCAGCAGCTCAAAGCTGCCTACGAAAACTGGATTGAACAGCCTCGTTACACGGCGCTAGCGGCTCAACCCTTGCAACTCCTCCTACCAGATCTACTGAGTCCACTCCTTTCAACGTTGCTTTTGCACCCTGGCTGGTTAGTCCAAACAGATATGTCTGATGCTGCCAGTGAAAGTTTGCATGACCTGCGAAAAGCGTGTAAGCATGTCCGCTATCAGGCAGAGTTCTTTGTTTCGTTTTATGGCGAAGCCTTCCAAACCTGGATTGATGATATCAAGGCTATCCAGTCGAAGTTGGGGACAGTGCATGATGGTCAGGTTTTACAGACGTTACTCACACAGCATCAGCCTAAGCACGATCAGCTGCCTGACCTGCAAGCTACCATTCAGCAGACTCAGGCGGCAGCGATGTCCGATTGGGAAACGGTACGACTGCGTTACCTGGAGCCAGCTTTTCGGCAACATCTGCGTCAATTGCTGCTAGCGCCGATCGCGCCTGAAGAGCCGACCGAGAAACAGCTTTCTGCTTGATAGTTATAGCAACCGATGGATTGGTTAGGACGGGGTGCAGGGGTAGAACCCCCTTCGGCTTGAGCGCTCCGGTCGAAAGCTGGCTGGAGGCTTTGCCCCCCGCCCCTTTTGTCTCAACGATCTCGACAGTTGCTGTATCAGCTTTTAGCTCTAAATTCCATGCTGACTGCTGACCGCTCCTACATCAATCCCGCCGATTCATACAGACGTTTAAGTACAGCAAGTAGTTTATCGCCATATTGCGGATCGGCAGCCCAGCGTCCGCTTAATAAACCAACCAGGGGCGCAACGCCACGTGCCACAAAGTTAAAGCGAGGATCGACCACTGCCTGCACGAGTGGTTCTGCATTGGCATAGGCTTTCAGATGCTGGATTTGTGCTCGTACACCAATGCGAGCGCTGGGGAAGGAGGCTCCTTGCGTGTCACCGCCCGCTGTACCCAGCCCGCCAAAATTATTTTGCTCCGGTCTAACAGCACCGCTAAAACGGAGAAAGTCTGTTTCCAGGCACATTTGCGCGAAGGCAATATCGTAGTTGATGCCTTCGATCGTCCCTTCTTCCCGATAGAGCTTGCCGATGTCTGGATAACGAGTCAGCACCGCTTCATTGTTGGCTTTAAGGAACATGAGGAGTTGGACCTCGGAGGTTTTACCCTGCCCTGCAATCTTATCGAACTGGCCGGGACAGATCTGCGAGGTCGACTTGAGAAAAACCGTACGGTTTACGTTATCCCAGGCGATCGAAATATGTCGATCGCGCAAGTCTACTGCCCGCACATACACAACATTACGGTAGGTGATGCGACGGACATTAGGATCAGTGGAAACGTCTACCCCCAAGCGATCAACCAGATCGATCGGCACATACGCATTACCGCTGACGATAATGCCCTGCTCTCCATAGGTCTGACCATTAATGTTGATATTGCAAGGCGGATAGATGCCTGGAGAGGGTGTGGGCGTTGGTGTCGGACTGGGAGTTGGCGTAGGGGGAGACACACCCTTGCTCCAGGATGCCAGCCCATCGGCAAGACCCAGCGCCACATTTCGCCGCTGATTTTGAATGATGAAGCGATCGTCTGGATTAGAAAGGACAGCGACTTCCATCAAGAGCGCTGGTACAACCAACTGCCGACAAAACGCGAGGCTGCCTAACCCCGTTGCCGTATCCGGTCGCGAACCGCGATTGGGTAACTGAGGCACTCGGCGCATCAGCGCTAATAAAAGAGTGTCTGCCTGTGCTTTGCGCTGGGCGTTGTTAGCAATGTAAAACACGGCTGACCCACGCACAGATGGGTTAGAGAAGGCATCCGTATGAATTTCAAGGGCAATGTCGCCATTGCGAGAGCGACCATTGATCCAGTCTAATGTTTGTCTCGCACTCAGGTCATCGGGCACAGACAGCACTTCAAAGCCGCGCGATCGCAGTTCTGTCACCACGAGATCGCGCGTCAAAATCATCTCTCTGGCTTCGGTTGTGCCTCCAATCACCGCGCCTGGATCGGTCACACCGCTTTCCTGACCACCATGCGCCGCTGAAATAAAAATTCGTCCCATCTGACCCTCGTGTCCCTTCGCGCAAACGGTGCGATGTTCACTTACCTGAGAATGCACCGCTGATCCTGCCCATGTTGTACACCACAGAAGGAGGTTAGGGAAAAAATATGAGGAGTGGGGGTGAGGAGCGAGGGGTAAGGAGTGAGGAGTGAGGGGTGGGGAGTGAGAAGTAGAGGAGGCAGGGAGGCAACTACTAAGTCTCTAAGGCAAGCTAAGTCTCTAAAGCAAAATGTAACGGTGTAGAAAACGAGTTTCTCACTGAAGCGCGCTCGTTATCTCGATCGCTTCGTTCAGCGTCCGTACCACGATGCCGCCTTGAGGACTTGCAAAAGCACAGGTAGCGATCGTAGTGTAAGCGCGAAGAACGCCTTTTCACTAGCCAACGCTCAGTTCTTTTGCGTAGTTGTAGCTGATAATGTTCTCTTGGGCACACTTGGTTGTGTGTTGACACTCTTTAAATTCTTGTCATCTTACTCTTTATGGCTGCTGCGTCCGTTTTTGAGTTTGACACTCTTACGGTTGATGTTTACGGGCATACCTACGAGCAACGTCGTCAATCGGCTCAATCTCGTACTGAAACGTTGGAGCAAGGCATTGAGCTAGAGTTAGTAGCAATTCCTGGCGGCAGCTTTAGCATGGGCGCACCTAGCACTGAGGAAGGCTGGGATGCCAGCCAAAGCCCCCAACATATAGTCACGATCGCGCCCTTCTGGATGGGCAAGTATCCTGTTACACAGGCTCAATGGAGTGTTGTTGCCGCCTTACCGGAGGTTCATCATGCACTGCCGCTAAAGCCATCCTGTTTTACAGGTGCGACCCGTCCAGTTGAGCAAGTTTCCTGGCAAGACGCAACCGAGTTTTGCGATCGCCTTGCTGCTCAAACAGGACACCGCTACCGACTGCCCACTGAAGCAGAATGGGAATACGCCTGCCGCGCGTCCCCGATGCCGACCAGTGGTACACCCGGAAGTGAGGACGTGCGGAGTGAGACTACAGCCGCTCCTTTTTGGTTTGGTGAAACCATCACAACAGCGCTAGCCAACTATTCGGGCGTTGATTGGGAGTACGAAGGACGAGTGTGCAGCAGAGGCTCGTATGGCAAAGGTTCAACCGGACTCGATCGTCGGGAGACGACAGATGTCGGCAGTTTTGCGATCGCCAATCCCTTTGGACTGTACGACATGCACGGACTGGTGCGCGAATGGTGTGTCGATCGCTGGCACGATAGCTACGACGGTGCCCCATATAACGGCACAGCCTGGATTGAAAATGGCATCACTGATCAACGAGTGCTACGCGGCGGTTCCTGGAATAGTGGACCCAAAGCCTGCCGTTCTGCTTTTCGCAGCAAGCTTAACCCCGACACGCATTTGTATGACATCGGGTTTCGGGTGGTGGGAGAAGGATGAATAAAGGCAGAAGGCAAAAGGCAAAAGGCTGAAAGCTAAAGGCTAAAGGCTGAAAGTTTGGTCAGTAGTCGATCGCCCAAATCAACTCAAAACTCAAAACTCAAAACTTCTCACCCCTCACCCCTCTCCCCTCACTCCTGACCCGATCGTGGGAAAATAGAGCCGTTCTGCCTTTTAACGCACTGTTGTGATTTCTACTGTTACTGTTACCGTTCCAGCGACAACTGCCAATCTGGGTCCAGGGTTCGACTGTTTGGGAGCAGCGCTGACGCTCTCGAATCGGTTTCGCTTTTCGCTGCTGCCCAGCGGGGAAGACCCAAGCATTACGGCGATCGGTGCTGAGGCGGAGCGCGTCACAACGGACAGTACCAATCTGGTATATCAGGCGTTTGTGAAGGTGTATGAGCAGCTTCAACAAGTGCCGCCACCAGTAGCGATTGAGATTCAGTTAGGTGTACCCCTAGCACGGGGGTTGGGCAGTTCGGCAACTGCGATCGTGGGTGGGTTGGTGGGTGCTAACACGCTGGCAGGATCGCCCTTGACGGTGGATGAAGTCATGGAGCTGGCGATCGCGATCGAAGGTCATCCTGATAATGTGGTGCCAGCGCTTATTGGTGGGTGTCGCCTTGCCGCAACAGGAATTGATGGTGGCTGGGAGATCTGCGAGATTCCCTGGCATAGCAGCATTGTGCCGATCGTAGCAATTCCCAACTTTGAGCTTTCAACCAAACTTGCTCGACAGGTGCTGCCAACCACCTATAGCCGTGCCGATGCGATCTTCAACGTGGCACATCTCGGCTTGCTGCTGCGCGGTCTGGAAACAGGAAATAGCGCATGGCTGCAAGCTGCGATGCAAGATCGCATCCATCAACCCTACCGACAGTCGTTGATTCCAGGTTATGCAACGGTGGAAGCAGCAGCACTGAAGGCGGGTGCCTATGGGGTGGTGATTAGTGGTGCGGGTCCAACCATGCTGACCTTGACAGAATCACGGCTGGCAACGGCTGTGAGGGAGGCGGTCGCCCATGCCTGGGCTGAGCAAGATTTTGCGGTGAGTGTGCATGTGCTTCAGCTTGACCAGAAAGGAGCGATCGCCCAAACGACGAGCGTTTAACTAAGTTGTGTATTCGGCGTTGATTTTGACGTAATCGTAGCTGAGGTCACAGCCCCAAGCTCGACCAGACCCGGTACCATTGCCGACCCGAAGAGCGATCGTCACCGTATCCTCTTTCAAGTAAGTCCCTAATGCCGCTTGGCGCAGGTAGTTGCTGGCGGCACCGCGATCGAAGGGCTGTGGCTGCCCGTGCTGCATCATCAGAAAGTCGCCGAGCTGAATTTGCAGGTCGTCTTGGTTGAATAGTACGCCTGCACGTCCCGCAGCGGCAGCAATTCTACCCCAGTTAGGGTCGCGCCCAAAGATTGCTGCTTTAACCAGCGATGATCCGGCGATCGTGCGGGCAATTTGACGCGCTTCTGCGTCATCATTAGCACCAGTCACCTGCACCTCCATCAGACAGGTTGCGCCTTCACCATCCCGCGCGATCGCCTTTGCCAGATGTATACACACCTCGGTCAGCATCGCCTCTAGCTTCTCGGCTTCGGGTCCAGCGTCTGTGATGGCAGGCGTGCGCGACTGTCCGTTCGCCAGCGCGATCAGTGAATCGTTTGTGCTGGTATCGCCATCCACTGTGATCTGGTTAAAGCTGCGGTCTGCCGCTCGACCCAGCATTTGTTGCCAGAGGTGGGGTGAGACAGCAGCATCACAGGTGACAAAGGCCAGCATCGTTGCCATGTTGGGGTGAATCATGCCAGACCCTTTGGCGATGCCCCCAATGCGAACGGGGCGACCGCCGATCGTCGTTTCGAGGGCGATCGACTTTGTGACTAAATCCGTTGTTGTAATGGCTTTCGCTGCACTTTCTGATCCCGTATCTGAAACAGTGGCAACAAGCTGTGGCAGAGCCGCCTTCAGTGCCTCCAGCTTGATACGCTGACCAATAACACCCGTTGAGGCAAGCAAAATCGACTCTGACGGCACCCCTAACGCTTGACTGAGGGCAGTTGCACATTCTAGCGCGTCGTCCCACCCAAGAGCACCTGTTGCCGCATTTGCCTGCCCAGCGTTGCATAAAATGGCGTGGGCACCTGCTTTTGCCTGAAGACGCTCTCGACAGTAATCTACGCACGCTGCTCGCACTTGACTGGTTGTAAAGACTCCAGCCGCGATCGCCTCTACGTCGGAAACGATCAGTGCCAAGTCAGGCAACCCTGATGGTTTAAGTCCGGCTTTGATGCCTGCTGCGCGATAACCTTTAGGAGCCGTAATGCTTCCAGGAATTTCCTGCCAGTCCGCCATGCTTGCCTCCACTGTAATCACTGCTTGACAGGCGATTATATCAGGGGCCGGGATAATTCTGGCGTTAGTGATGAGACAGGAAGGGACACGATCGCAGATCAGGTTACGGTGGAACCTTTGACGCTTGGCTGAGTCAGACGGCTGTTGTCCGTAAGATTGAAGACTCCCTTCCCATTAGTTTTTGCTCAACTATCACCTAACTGCGTATCCGACAATAATTAGTACTTTAGTTCTATTATACTGAGACCACTATTATCAGAATGCAAGTGTTTTGCTGCTCAAGCAGATTTCCCAGTGCATGGACATTGCCATAGTGCTATCGTTTCACTAAAATGCCGTGACCACTCTACATATGTGATAGAAGTGCCTCCAGAAGCTGTTAAAGGAACTCCCGCTGTTGCAATGGGTATCGACCATAAGCACCCTGCCTTAAATCAAGTACGCGATGCCGATAGTGCTGCCCATGATTGGTATCGCTTTGTCCTGTCGTTCCCCCCTCACTTGGTACAGGATTACCTTCAAAAATTTGGGATGACGCAGCAGCAGCAGGTACTTGACCCGTTTTCTGGCACAGGAACAACGGTTGTAGAGTGCAAAAAGTTGGGCATTCCGAGCTTGGGCACTGAGGCGAATCCGATGGCGTGGTTTGCTGGTTCGGTCAAACTAGATTGGGTGCCCAATCCTGATGCACTCTTGGCGATCGCATCGCAGATTGCAGAGGCAACAGAAAAAACGCTTGCACAAAAGCCAGTTGTCTTACGGTCATTGCCAGAAGAAAGCGAGAAAATTATTCTGGCGAATTCTATTAGTCCCATCCCACTGCACAAAACACTCGTCTTACTGGATCAGATCCAGCAACGTAGCGACGAGGCTTACAAGCGACATTTGCTCCTGGCGGTTGCCAAAGCGGTAGTTGGCTCCATCAGCAACCTGCACTTTGGACCAGAAGTGGGTGTGGGTAAACCTAAAGACGATGCGCCCGTGGTGGAAGCCTGGATGAAAGAGGTGATGGCGATCGCGGAGGACTTGCGGTATTTGCAAACCTTAGAGCAGGCACCCGCTACCATCTACCAGGCTGATGCGCGTCAAGTTGTTCAGGTCATCCAGCCCAATTCTATTGATGCAGTGTTTACCTCTCCACCCTATCCAAATGAGAAAGACTACACCCGCACAACGCGCCTGGAGTCTGTACTACTTGGCTTCATCTGCAACAAAACGGAACTGAGAGCGCTCAAGCAAGGCTTAATCCGCTCCAACACCCGTAATGTTTACAAAGCCGATACAGATGATGTGTGGGTCGGAAAGCATGTAAAAATTCAGCAAATTGCGGCAGACATTGAGGCTCGGCGTATTGAACTCGGCAAAACTAGTGGGTTTGAGCGCATGTACGCCCGTACAACCAAGCTCTACTTTGGTGGGATGGCAAGGCATCTTGCTGATTTACGTCATGTGCTCAGACCCGGTGCCTATTTGGGCTACGTTGTCGGTGACCAGGCATCGTACTTACGCATCATGATTCGCACCGGGCAACTCCTGGCTGAGATTGCTGAAGATCTGGGGTATGAAGTAGTGAGTATTGACCTGTTCCGCACACGACTGGCAACCGCAACACGGGAGCAACTCAGAGAAGAAGTGGTAGTTTTGCGCTGGTCTGGCAAAATGCCAACGGCTGAATAGCGAAACAGTACCGCTTGATGCCCTCAGCAGTAACTTTTGCGATCGAGTGGTATAGCCGTAGCCATACTAGTTAGGACGGGACGCAGGGGTAGAGCCCCTGGCTGGGGGCGAAGCCCCCACACCCCCCTTGACCCCAATGTCCTAAGCTCTGTGGCGATAGCTATAAATTCCATCCTGCTTCATGTCTACCCAACCCGCTAAACCCGTGTCATTCGCTTCGGGTAATCTGCATCCCTTTACCTCAAAAAAAAAAGAGGGAGCCACCAAAGTGTCTCCCCCTATCATCAGGGTGCATCTACTAACCACATTATGCCACTTAAGGGGTGGGGGGTGTCACCCTCTATTTATGTTTTTTTGACGAAGAGCGACTATTTGCTGCCTTAAACCTTACGTTAGCCTTAGCCATTAAGTTGTTTTGCAAGGAGTTGGTTGGTGAGTTTGGGATCGGCACGACCACCCGTTTGCTTCATCACTTGCCCCACAAAGAAGCCCAGCATCTTGGTTTTGCCGCTGCGGTACATCTCTAGCTCTTTGGGATGGGCGGCAATAACGGCGGCGATCGCCTCTTCGATCGCGCCTGTATCCGAAATCTGAATTAACCCTTTCTGTTCGATCAAGGCTTTGGGCGAACCGCCTTGAGCCAGCAGTTCTGGCAGCACATCTTTGGCAATCTTGTTGCTGATGGTGTTGCTGTCGATTAAGCCAATGAGTTCCGCCAGGGCGGTAGGCTTCAGCGGTAGATCGGTGATGCTCAGACTACTGTTGTTGTTCAGGTAGGCGCTGATGTCGCCCATGATCCAGTTCGCTGCCTGTTTGGGATCAGCGTTTGCTGCAACCGTTGCCTCAAAGTAGGCGGCAATCGTCTGGTCATCCGTCAACACTCGCGCATCATAAACCGACAAACCAAGTTCGCTTTCATAGCGCTGACGTTTTTGGTAAGGCAATTCTGGCAGTTCCGATCGCCATGACTCCAACTGCTGCGCGGCGACTTCGATCGGACCCAAATCGGGTTCAGGAAAATAGCGGTAGTCGCTAGAGCCTTCCTTCAGCCGCATACTGATAGTGCGCTGAGCGCCTTCTTCCCAGAGCCGCGTTTCTTGCAGGATGCGTTCGCCTGACTCGATCGCCTCGATTTGCCGCTCAATCTCAAACTCGATCGCCTTTTGAATAGCGCTAAACGAGTTCATGTTTTTGATTTCGACCTTCGTACCAAATTCCTCACGCCCGACCGGACGCACGGAGATATTCACATCGCAACGGAGCGAACCTTCCTGCATATTGCCGTCACTCACGCCCAGATAGCGCACAATGCGCCGGATTTCCTGAGCATATTCAGCGGCTTCTCGACCCGTGCGTAGATCTGGCTCGGAAACGATTTCAATGAGAGGTACGCCAGCGCGGTTGTAGTCTACCAACGAATAGGTGGAACCAGAGAGGCGATCGCTGCCGCCATGCACTAGCTTGCCCGCATCCTCTTCCATATGTAGACGGGTTACGCCGATGCGTTTTTTAGTCGCAGTGCCGGTTTCCTTGTCGTAGAGGGAAATTTCGACCCAGCCATGTTCGGCGATCGGCAGGTCAAATTGCGAAATCTGATAGTTCTTGGGCAGATCAGGATAGAAGTACTGCTTACGATCGAATTTGCTGTACGGCGCAATCTGGCAGTTCAGCGCCAAGCCTGCTTTCACCGCGTACTCCAGCACCTTTTGATTAAGGACTGGCAGCACTCCTGGCAAACCCAGACAAATGGGGTCGATGTGCGTATTGGGCGTGGCACCAAAGGCTGTGGAGCTATTGGAGAAAATTTTTGTTTGGGTGCTGAGTTGGCAGTGCGTTTCCAACCCAATCACCGCTTCATATTGAGTTTTCACCGGAATGGCAGTCGTCATAACGTCCCAGATTAGCGCCGACACAACAGCCTCCATTTTAGCGGTTACGGGCGACCGTCTCGCATACTCCTTGATTTCAGCGCACGATCGTGGGGTTGCAATCGCAGTCAGCTTTACAGTCAGAGGCGCGATCGACCAGTAGCAAAATCAAAGAACTGATAGAAACGTTGAGTTAGTCGATCGTGGTACGCGACACGCGATCATGTCTCTCCAAAATCACTAGAAGCAAGTTTTTCAAATCCTAAAGAATTTTGTATCGTTAACCGTTTAATTTGAAGAGAGTTATTATACTGAAGAATCTCTAACTAAGTTTCCCCTTTATTGTTTAGACAGATCTTTGGTTACCCAAATGCCCAGTTTAGGATCTTAGACTAAATTCTCTTTCTCTAAACACTCAATCTAGAATCCTAGTCCGAAAGTTTTCGTCTTAACAGGAATTAGTCTGCTTATTTTTGCAAAAACATTAGTAAAATAGTTGCGTTCAGATGTTCATTATTGTTAGCTTGTTTCGCAGCTTATATCTATAAAGAGCGATGATTGAAAACAATCAAAATGCTAGACAAAACGATGATGAGGTAGGCAAAGTACTATTAATTGACTTAGAAAATTGTCCTGATCAGATTTTTCAGCTACAAGAACAATTAGAGCAATTCTCACAAGTTGTAGTTTGCTACGCACAAACTGGAGCGAAAATACCGCTTGATTTGCTTATCCCATTAAGTGTAGCAGTAAGTTCAAATAAGTTAAAAATTTTCAAAATGACAAATGCTGGCAAAAATGCAGCAGATTTTGGTATTTGTTTTTTTGCTGGTGCTTTAATGCAACAGTTGGACAGGGAAACGCATTTTGTAATTATTTCAAATGATACTGATTTAGATCATGTTGTAAGTCTACTTAAAGGTCAAGGACGTTCAGCAGAACGTGTAAGCACCCAAAAAGAAGAAAATCAAACTACTACAGCTACAAAAACCATAGTTGAAGCTACAGTTTTAGTTTCACCAATTAAAATATATTGTATGCATCTCGTTACCTATAGTAAAAATAGACCAGCAAAGAAAGACACTCTACTCAATAGCATTAAAAACAAGTTCAAGGATGCGCCTGAATCAGCAGCAGAAGTTTTTAGATTATTAACAACACAAGGTGCAGTAACCGTTTCAGAGAACAAGGTATCTTATAACGATAAGAAAATAAAAGAGCTTGCAAATAAATCCTGATAGGTTAGGAATATTAGGAACTGCTGGAAAACAGCTATAACCAACGAGTCCGCCTAACAATTTTGGTGCAGTGGTTTGACTGTAGCTACTTGGGTGAAAGGCAAAGACCTTAGTGGTGCAGAAAAGTCCTGAAGAGCTGATATGTAGGGAATCTCACTAAAATCTCAAGGCGAGACAGGGGTGACAGAGCGGGGGACAACATGGGAAGCTCAAGTTTCCACACAAAAAGTCATCCGCTATGTCCGTCCCCCAACTTTATCGTCAACTGCAAGCTCAGCTAAGTCAATGGATTTGTCCCCAAGACCAACGCCATCTGCAAGTCTTTTGTGAGAATATCGCGGCGATTTTACAAGCTCAAAGCGCCTGTCTGAGTCATTGGTTGCCCTATCTAAGTCATCGCGACTGCCAAGCTCGCAGTCACATGGAACGCTTAAATTACTTTGTCCATAATCCTAAAATCACCGCCAAAACCTTCTATTTTCCGCTGTTGCAGCAGTTTCTGAGCGCTTGGAAAGGGATGTCCATGACGTTGACGCTCGATACCAGCATGTTGTGGGACACCTATTGCTTGATAGAGGTCTGTTTAGTTTGGGGCGGACGTTCCCTTCCACTGGGGCAAACGGTGTTGGAACATAGCAGTGCCACTGTAGGCTTTGAGCACTACTGCCCTGTGTTAGACACCACCTTACAGTTGCTGCCACCAGAGGCTCAAGTGACGTTGCTAGCTGACCGTGGTTTTGAACATGGCGCGCTCATCCGGTGGTTACAGAAGCATCAATGGTCGTGGTTGATTCGAGCCAAATCTGACTTGAACATTACCTTCTCCAACGCTCAAACGGCTACGGTTGGGGAGTTGCTTCCTCCCAAGGGAGAAGCGTATCTGTTTCGAGGTGTCACCGTTTTGCAAAACATAGAGTGCCATCTCGCCACCGCTCATTTAGCGTTGGCGGGTGAGCCTTGGGCAGTGCTCTCCAATGTGCCACCGTCCTTGCAGACTTTTGCAGTCTATGGTCAGCGCTTTGGGGGCATTGAACCGCATTTTAAGGATTATAAGTCAGCCGCTTTTGACCTGATCCGTTCTCACTTGCGGAAACCGCAAGCGCTCAATTGTTTATTGATGTTGCTAGCGGCGGCTACGCTGATTGCCATTGCTACCGCGCTGGTGGGGGCGCCGAAGGTCGGTGCAATCGGCTCGACTGGCATAGCCAACGGGGATTGAGCTTTTTACAATTAGGATTACGCGAGATTAAACGGCTGTGTTATCAACATCTCCCTCTTCCCAGCTTAGCCACCTTACCTCAGAAGAGTCCGCCGCCTGCCACTGCTTCCCTCAAAAAACGAGCGCGGTTAGAGACGCAAATTGAGTTCTCCCGTGTCACGGTTTTCTCAACTTGAGACTCTCAAAAGTTTTCTGCACCACTAAGGGCAAAGACTTTCACAGCGGCTGACCAGAACCGTTAACGATCGCTCTCCTTCCAACGATCGCAATCAGACGTAATGAATGGAAAGCAACTGATGCAATGTAGTTTTCAAGTGCTGTTACTAAGTACGATCGTCTTCTCTTTCACCATACCCACCCAAGCAGCCGAGTCTAATCCAAATGGATTGAATCAGCAATCTAAACCAGGTTGGAGTCTGTGGCGACCCAAGACTGAAATTTCTACGGCAGACTTTTATGGAGGGGCTTCTAACAGCGAATTTGGTGCATTCCTGGATTTTGAGCAGTCGTGTTCTGAAGCGCTAGGCACGCCGAAGGACGAAACGCCTTACTGGTTTCGGCTCAGTAACTCGATCGACCAGATTGGTACAGGCAAAGTTGAGTTTGGCTGCTGGAAAAAGGGAGCGTTGATCAACACGATCGTCAATACAGCCTTCAGCACAACGCTGGAAAATGTTACCTGCTTCCGAGTCCGAGTTCCCACCGGAGAAGCTCTACGCATTCGTGCCGAACCGAGTTTGAGAGCAAAAATTATTGGCGCGGTCTGCAATGGGGCAACGGTCGAACCCGATAGTTTTCCAGCGACAATTATTCAGGAAGACCAGCGCAACTGGGTAGCAATTCAAGCACCGCGAAAAGGTTGGGTATCGAACGATCGCCTAGAGACACCCGGCAACCTGACGCTTTGTAAAACGGTAAAGGGTAGAGGTCAGAGGTGATGATCGCCAAGAGTCGGTGATCAAACGCAACGATAACCGTAGCTTCTCTTCTGCCTCCTGCCTCAACACTTATGTGCAGCAGACAAACTAACTACTTTGCAGGTTTGAGTGCCAGCAGCATTTCAAGCTGCACCGTTGTTTTATCAGCCTGGGTAGAAGCCACGCCAATGCCCCGGATGGAGTTCAACACTGCAGCCGTTTCTGGTGGGATAGTGCTTTTTTGAGCCACGAGCATAGTGCGATTAATCAGTGACAGGGTTTGATCCATATCCAGGTAGAAGGAACCCACGTTTTGCTTGGGCAAGCCGCCCATGACGGTCTTGTAAGCCTCACTGCTGTCGAGTGCCTGAGCCGGTTTGGTTGCCATGACGTTGACTAATGGTTCTCCAACTGCCACGAAAACCGAATCTTGATCGAGCCAACCGTGTCCTACCAGCACACCCTGGGGTGATTGCCATTCCGTGATTTTCTTACCTTGCACATCACGATCGACAACCTGCACGAACCCATTACCTTTCACCAGACCATCAATTTTGCTCAACGTGGCTTCAGCCGTTTTGCGATCGTTGGTGTCAAAGACCATCACGCCACCAAAGCCAAACTGAGCCAAAATGCCCTGATTGGCTGTAATCAAGCTCAACGAAAAATCGCCATCCATCCAGCCAAAGATGTCTTTATCGAGATCCAAATTAGCGGCTTGCAGCGATTGCCGCATCTGGGCGATCGTTTGCTCGGCTTGCGGATTGGACTTTGATTGCTCCACCGCTTCTGACCAGTAGCGACTGATGCCTGCACCATTGAGCATTGCAAACGTCTCTGTAGGAAACTGTGCCACAACCGAGCCTGCAACAGGTTTATATTCCAGGTTTTTTACCTGTGGGTCGAGGTTGGCAATGGTTTTCATGCGTAGCCCAGCAGCATCAACGCCAATGCCTGCGACGATCGATTTCACTTTTTTCAGTTGCTCCAGGTTAGAAGCAGATAATTGAGCCGCGCCTGGATTGCTATGAAGGAGTTGTTGCACTGTTCCTGCATAGTCTGGTACGTAGAGGCGTGCGATCGCGTTGGGCATCTCAATGCCTTTGGACGACAGCACACTTACATCCGCTTTAGACGCTAGCGATGGTTCACCTTTAAAGGTATCGATCGCCTGTTCGATTGCCTTCTTCTCAGGCGCGAGGACTAAATAATTTTTCAGCACTGCTGTGTAGCTAGAGCTTTTTTCACCCGGAAAATCGGTAATTTTGATACCTTTATAGTCGCTTTCGATCGCCTTTGTTTTGCTCTCACTCTGTAGCTTTTGGGCGAAACTTAGCGCTTTTGTTTTATCTTTGATGCCAACCACCAGCAAAACATTCAATTCTTTGGCTGGCTTTTTAGCAGCGGTTGGCAATACCGCTATCATGACGTTGCCTACCCAGGGTTTCACGTCGCTGTCGTAGTTGACGTTAGTGTTGGTCAGCAGCTTTTGTTGAAAGTCTGCGAGACCTTTGCCTACCACCGCTTGTGCTTCGGGAGTACCAAACTTTTGCAGCTTTGCCCAGTTTTGTGGCTCCATCGAAATAAAAGCGGTCATGGAGGCTTCGTCTGGCACCACTTTCGCCAGGGCTTGCGGACTCAGCTCATCGCCAGATGCGCCATTAAAGTGGATGTAAGCCAGTGCACCCCCTGCAACAGCCGCGATCGCCAGTGCAGGAACGATTAACTTTCTCCCAACCATTTTTCTTTCCTCATATTTTAAATAATCAAGCCTGCTTCGATGAGTGCTTTCTATCCAACGGGTTCCAGAGATTGCTCACTCTTGATGCCCACTCTTTAAAAAATGCCCCAGCGCTTTCCCAGACGCACATGAGCGAAATGCGATAGCAAGTAACGCTCTGGTGCTTCGGTTTACTGATGAGTAGAAACAGCTTGAGGCGATCGATTACGGAGACGACAGATGGCGATCCTATTTGGATTGTGAGCAAGGGTTCCACTGGAATCCTTGCTCACAAAGCCTTTCAATCTCACAACTGATTTAGAACTGCTACGGAAGACGAGACGACAAGACTTCAATGTGTGAAAATCGCCGTTCATTTTCGCCACAAAGCCCCGGTTAGTGGTTTAAACTGCGTGGGCACCCTGGTTTCAAGTGCATCCAGCAACCCTTCATGACAGCCAGCATTCCCTACGCTACGACTCAGTTTGCCTCACTCGAACAGGCGCTCAAGCATTATTTTGGCTACGACAGCTTTCGTCCGGGGCAGCGGCAGATGGTGGAATATGCCCTCCACGATCGCGATCTGCTGGTCATCATGCCCACGGGCGGTGGCAAATCGCTTTGCTTTCAACTGCCTGCGCTGCTAAAGGAAGGCGTGATGATCGTCGTGTCGCCACTCATCGCACTGATGCAAGACCAGGTACAGGCATTGGAAAATAACGGTATTCCTGCGACCTTGCTCAACAGCAGCATTAGTCAAATTGAGTCGCAGTATCGTCAAGCAGCTATTCTCGATCGCAAAATCAAACTGGTCTATGTGGCTCCAGAACGACTCCTCAGCGAATCGTTTTTGGGCTTTCTGGATCAGGTCAAGGCGCGAGTCGGCATTTCGGCGTTTGCGATCGATGAGGCGCACTGCGTTTCGGAATGGGGACATGACTTTCGCCCAGAGTATCGTCAGTTGCGGCGCTTGCGGCATCGCTATCAAAACGACGATCGTGTCATTCCCATTCTGGCGCTGACTGCCACTGCCACTGAGCGCGTCCGGCACGACATTCTGGGTCAGCTAGAGCTACACGAGCCACATATCCACGTTGCCAGCTTCAACCGCCCCAATCTCTATTACGAAGTTCGACCTAAAGGCAGTGCGCGACAGTCATATACAGAGCTGTTCCAGCAAGTGCAGCGCACGGAAGGCGCGGGCATTATCTATTGCTTAAGTCGCAAGCGCGTGGACGAAATTACTGCCAAGCTGCAACAGGACGGTATTGCCGCGCTACCGTACCATGCTGGACTGAGCGATGCCGTGCGCAAAGAAAACCAGGAGACATTCATTCGTGATGATGCGCGGGTGATGGTTGCCACAGTTGCCTTTGGTATGGGCATTAACAAACCGGATGTGCGTTTCGTCATTCACTACGATCTGCCCCGCAACATTGAAGGCTATTACCAGGAATCGGGTCGTGCTGGACGCGATGGTGAACCGTCCCGTTGCACACTCTTCTATGGCATTGGCGACATTAAAACCGTTGAGTTTCTGATTGCCCAGAAGGTTAATCCTGAGACAGGCGAACCACTCGAAGACGAACAGCGCATTGCGACCCAACAGCTCCGACGGGTGATCAACTATGCCGAGGCAACAGAATGCCGTCGTACGATTCAGCTGGGCTACTTTGGCGAAGCGTTTCCTGGCAATTGCGACACCTGCGACAACTGCTGCCACCCCAAGCCGATCGCCGACTGGACGCTAGAGGCACAGAAGTTTCTCTCCTGCGTGGGTCGCTTTGCCCAAAAAGGTCAGCGGTTTGGCATCAACCACACGATCGATGTCCTACGTGGCTCCAAACTTGAACGTGTGCTCAAAAACGGTCACGATCAGCTTTCAACCTTTGGCATTGGCAAAGACCATAGCGCCGAGCAGTGGCGGCTGTTGGCGCGTTCACTTATCCATCAACGGCTAGTGGATGAAACCTCGGATGGCTATTCTGTTCTGCAACTAAACGACCTGAGTTGGGAAGTGCTGAAAAAGCAGCGCAGTGTCATGATTGCGGTTGATCCGGTCAAAGCAGACGATGCAATGGCTCCAAGCAAAGTCGATGCGGCTGAAGTCGAAGCGCTCTACGATCGCCTTCAAAAGCTCCGCAAACGACTAGCAGACGAACAAGCGGTGCCGCCTTACGTGGTGTTTCCAAACTCCAGCCTGCGATCGATGGCAAACCTCCAGCCCCAGACTCTCGCCCAATTTGCCAAAATTTCGGGCGTTGGTAGCCGCAAACTGGCACAGTACAGTGAACCATTTATTGCCGAAATTCGAGCGTTTCGAGCCGAGCGTGGCTTGCCGCTCCAAACTGAAACAGGTGTGATGCCCCAGCCACCGACGCCGATCGCCCCGTCTACCCGTGCCTCAGAAACTCAACTGCAAACGCTGGCACTCTATCAAGAAGGACTGGAACCTGCCGACATTGCGGAACGGCGCAGTTTTCGCCTTGGCACCATCATGAGCCATCTAGCTGAACTGCTGGAACTGGGCTACCCCATTGATCTGGATGACTTAGTGCCGCTCGATCGCCAGGACAAAATCATGCTCGCGATTAATACAGTTGGACCGGACGCACTCGGCAGCATTCGTGAACATCTGGGTGAAATGTATGGCTACGACGAAATTCGGCTGTTGCGATCGCGCTGGCGACGCGAAACGGAATAACATCTGTCACCACCAACAGCGCAGTGGTAACGGCTAATTCTACGGCAGTCGCGGCTTCCCTCCCCACTAGGCTGTGCTTGTTGTCAAGCGTCTCATTAATGGCAGCGTGGCTGTCAATTTCGTGTAAATTCTGTACTTTTGAACATTAGCTAGTCTCTTAAGATACATTGGAAGGCTATGGGTGCCTTGCTACAGTTAACCAGTTCAGTGTGCTAATGGCACGATAGCGCAAAGCCGTATGTAGTCCAGACAGGTGAGGCGATCGACTCTGTAATCACGTATGATGGCTCATAATTCAACGTGAGAGGAAAAATCGACACCTGAAAGAGTCTCCCGCAGGCTCCTTTTGTTTTTGAAGAGTGTTTTAGGGCTGTGCCTTCTACAGACTGCCATTGATTGCAGAAAGACGATCGTCCATTTGTAGCAGGTCGATCGCAATGCCCCTATTCGCACGCAACTAATACAATGTGACCAAGATCATTAGCTTGAGCAGAGACTATCACGCTTTCTGGTCGTTTCCCATCACCCCCTACCGTAGACAAGCACTGCATGATGACTGAGACGCTCGATTTTTTCGTTTGTCAGGTTTTAAACCTCACTGCTTTAAGGGCAAAGTCGTAAAGTGACGGCTATCAAAGCTCTGATTTCTTTCTGCCTGTTTTCTTTTCCACGTACCGAAGCCGTTGTTAATCCTGCTATGTATGATGATCAGGGAAGCTGTAGATGACGCTCACCAAAATGAGAAACCGATTAGATCAAACAAGTTGAGTCGAAATATTCAGCAAGCTCAGGATGCGATTTACAATTTTCTTTTAGAGATTGTAAAGAAGTGACCGCCTGAAGAGGTTCTGCTGGAGTTTAAGCGCCTATTTATTCACCACGTTGACTCAGTCAATGGTGATGCCATGCAGGCACTTTACGAAATTGTTTTCTCTAACAACGAGGAAGAGTTCAGGAATACACTCAAGCGCTGTTGCTATATTCTGGTAAACAACTGGGATGCGAGCCGTAACTACAAGCCAATTCAAGATTTAATTCAAGTTTTTACCGATCCATCGATTCACCGTAATACTGCATCACCGACCTTAAAGCGGTTACGTCATTGGCTGCATAGTTTTGTCCAAAGTGGTGACTACGAAGAACTAAAGTTATTTGTATCGCGTTACGACGAAAAAGAACGGGGTCCGTGGGTCTCGCGCTACACATCGTATTTGTTAGTGCCCCAATACATTGACCTGTCTAACCCGATCGAGCAGCGAGAGGCAGCCAGAGCTTTATCAAAACAGCTCAAAGATCGCTTTAAGTTTGATCTGGCGATGTATATTGCGCGATCGCAGAGCAATGTCCCCAGCAAACGTACACCCAAGAACCCAACAGCATTAGGCGAAGAAGTGCTGCGGTTGATTAAGGCGATCGTGGCAAAGCGAGGACCATTCAGCTATGCCAATCTAGCCAATATCTTTGTTAATCAAACGCAAAATTTGTTCTACAAAGAATTCAAACAAAGCATTCAGCAATACCTTATTTTTTCGGTCGAAAATCAGGAATTTGTTGAAACGTTACGTTCAAAGCTGACTGATAAATTAGACCATCTCTACGAAAATCACGATGACGAACTGGCAACCAACGCTTTACGGTTGCGAACGTGTAATCGCGTTATTGAGTATCTGACCACTGAGAATCAATCGGACCCGTCTCAGCTCTTTGTGCTGCTTTTGTCACAGGGCAATCCTATTACTTTAGTAGTTGCACTCCTAAAAATTATCCTCATCTGCAAGCATTCACGTACTCATTTAGAAGCGCGGATTGCTCAGCTGATCAAGTATTACCAAAATTACCCTGAGGATGAATGCGCCTGGATTGTCAACTTCTTAGAAGTGTTTAACGTAACATTTGCCATTCATGCCGAAAATGTGCAGTACAACTTGATCAAAATGCAGGTTGATGAACCACAGTTTGCACCACATGTTTTTGACCCAGATAAGTACCGTATCTTTTCTCAACTGAAGCGTGAGGCAAAGACAGATGCACTCCTACCGTCACCTTATGCTGATGTAGACGATACTGACGCTGACAACAATGGTTTGAGTGAAGCCTGACGCGCCTCAGCAGTAGCTGCTTGTGATGATGTAGGCGACCGCTAATCCGATCGCTTGCGGAGTTCAGCTTCTAATTTCGGTAGGTCGTTTCTTAAAAAGACGGTGATTTTGCCAATGTAAGGAAAGCCGCTTTGCTGCTGAGCAATTTCGAGCCAGTAGGCGTATTGTTCGCCCTCACGGACTTCTCCTTGCAAAGTAGACAATGAAGCACCCTGACGATTCAAAGCAGTATCAGTTTTTGGGGCTGTTGGATAAGCATAAACCGTTTTTGCCTGGGCATAGTCCTGATAGATGGTCGGTCCATAAATGACGCGCAACGATTCTTGCAGACGATCGCGGCTGACACCATTCTGCATATCAAAAAACGAAATTTCCTCAGTGCGAATAATACCGCCCGTTGCACCCGCAGAGGCTCTACCAACTTGCTGCGGCGAAGCCCAAAACGTAAACCGTTGGGCAGGTGTATTGCTTTTACGAACCAAAAGCCTTTCGCCACGCACAGGGCGCAATGTTGAGTTAGCCCGAATCCAAACCACTGCTTCGTCAGGGGTTTGCCCAGGAATTGCCTCGACACGCTCTGCCATAAAGCTGCACAGAAGGCTCAGCCCAATGGCGGCACATTTTACATAGCGGCGTACATAGCAACTTTTTTGAGGCACTGAGCGTGGAGAAAGATGCTGACTGTTTGACACTCTCTGCCATCTCATGCACTGTTCTTTCCCCATGCGATCGCTGATCCTTATCTGTCTGTCATCCATTACTCAACATCCCATGTCTAGAGTCAGACCATCTTGCCATCAGTTTTAATTTTTGGCACCACCATGTTACAAGCCAGTCATAGATTGACGCACCAGTTAAGTATGAAGCAGATAAACCATCTCCAGTTTGTAGAGCAGGGCTGGAGTTCTTTTCATCAGAGCGATCGTTGACAGCTATACGATTTGTGATTCTCGTGGCAAGAGCCGTTCCACAATTTGCGCTTGACGCTCTACGGTTGCGGCAAGGCGAGAAATATTTTCTTCTTGCCGCCCTGTTGATGCCGTTAGTCGCGAAATGCTCTCTGCTTGATCCTTAGCAGCTTTCGCCTGCTCTTGGGCAAGAACTCTAAGTTCCGAAAAACCGTCTTTTAATTCGGAGAAACCGTCTTTTAATTCTGAGAAACCATCTTTTAATTCCGAAAAACCGTCTTTTAATTCTGAAAAACCATCTTTTAATTCTGAGAAACCGTCTTTTAACTCTGAGAAACCGTCTTTCATCTCTGAAAAGCCCGTCGTCACGACCTCAGTGAGATGTCCAATTTGGTCGGTCAGGAGGTCAAGCTTTTGGTGTCCCTGAGCTTGCGATTGCAAAAGGGCAGTGAGTAATTGCTGCGTGCTGGGTTCTGACTGATGTGTCGTCATCTTAACGGGGCGCGATCAATGGAGAGGTTCACAAAATTGTAACTGCAAAGAACCAATTGATGAGCGATCGCGCCCTTCTCCAAAGTCTTTTGTGCAGAGTTCGGCACCTTATGCGGTGCATAGCCTGCCGCAGCATGGCGACGAAATTTACACTGAGAGCAGTTGCTTGCAGGGTGTAATCAATCACACAAGCAGGTTGGCGGCAGTGGCGATCGAAGCCAGCCGTTTGGTTAACTGAAGGTTAACCCTTTTTTAGTTTACGTACTTGCATTTTTAATCTATTCATAATCTTTTATTCTAGGCTCTTAACCCTGGGACTGTATTGTAGTGCTGACACCGATTTCATCTGAAATTTAGCGACACAGAATGGAGCAGACAATATGATGATGAAGACAGTTAAGTTCAAGCCCAACCGCTTCACAGTTATGGGTGTGATCGCTCTGGTAGCCGCTACCGTCGGTCTTGCTGTTCCCGTTGTGCATTCCCAAAGCCCAGCCGTGGTGAAGGTTGACGGCTCTAGTACCGTCTTCCCAATCACCGAAAAAGTGGCAGAAGCCTTTCAAAAGCAGGGTGGCGCTAAAGTAACCGTCGGCATCTCTGGTACTGGTGGTGGCTTCAAAAAGTTCTGTGCTGGCGAAACCGACATCTCCAATGCTTCGCGTCCTATCTTACAAAAAGAAGTGGATGCCTGCGCGAAGACAGGGGTCAAATATATTGAGCTGCCTGTTGCTTACGATGCGTTAACGGTTGTTGTTAGCCCTACCAACACTTGGGCAACCGATTTGACTACTGCCGAGTTGAAGACCATCTGGTCTCCCGATGCTCAAGGCAAGGTCACGAAATGGAATCAGGTGCGTTCTAGCTTCCCCGATGCACCGTTGAAGCTCTATGGTCCAGGTGCGGATTCGGGTACGTTTGACTACTTCACTGAAGCAATCAACGGCAAATCCAAGGCAAGCCGCTCTGACTTCACAGGTAGTGAAGATGACAACGTGTTGGTGCAGGGTGTTTCTCGCGATAAGAACGCTCTCGGTTATTTTGGCTTCGCCTACTACGAAGCAAACCGTAACCGTTTGAAGGCTGTGAAAATCAACGGGGTTGCGCCTTCGATCGCCAATGTTGACAACGGCACCTATACTCCCTTGTCTCGTCCAATCTACATCTATGTCAATGCTGATTCGGCTAAGAAGCCCGAAGTCAAGGCGTTTGTTGAATACTACATGAAGAACGCTCGAACCAGCGTTACCGCTGTTAAGTATGTTCCCTTCAAGCCGACTGACTATACCAGAGCCATGATGCGGTTCCAGAAGAACCAAATCGGCAGCGTTTTCGGTGGTAAAGACCAGGTTGGCATCAAAGTAGCCGATATCCTTAGCCGTCAGCCTAAATAGGTTCTTTGACGACTATTCTATCCAGGGGCGTAGCGCTGGTTACGCCCCTGGTCATTGACTATCCTCTACACTCATGCAGAAGCTAGCCTTTTCCGCTAGCTTCTGATTTTTACGTTAAAGCATATGACTGACCGCTCTTTGCCGCTATCTCAAGCTACTAAGCCATTAGAGAAGAAAATCACTCGCGATTTGCGGGAGCGCGCGATCGAAGTTGTCCTCTTGCTCGCAGCATTTTCGTCTGTGGCGACGACGATCGCCATTATGGTGATTTTGGTCACGGAGTCGTTGACGCTGTTCAAAGATGTGTCGATCGTCGAATTTCTCACCAGCAAGGATTGGGCCCCGCTGTTTGAACCACCGCGCTACGGCATTTTGCCGCTCGTTTCAGGGACGCTAGTCACCTCTGCGGTGGCGCTCACTGTTGCCATTCCCGCCGGAACGATCGCGGCAGTATTTTTAAGCGAATTTGCCGCGCCCAAGCTACGTGAGGTGGTGAAGCCGATTCTGGAACTGCTGGCTGGCATTCCAACGGTTGTGTACGGCTACTTTGCGCTCTTGTTTGTGACACCGCTGTTGCAGGTGGTGCTGCCCGACCTGCCTGGGTTTAATATGCTCAGTCCGGGTCTGGTCATGGGCGTTATGATCACCCCGCTCATCAGTTCGATTAGCGAAGATGCGATGCGGGCAGTGCCTGTGGAACTACGGGAAGGCTCCTACGCGATGGGTGCGACGCGCTTTCAAACTGCGTGGAAAGTGGTGTTTCCCACAGCTATCTCAGGGGTTTCAGCCGCCTATATTTTGGGGATTTCGCGGGCAGTGGGCGAGACGATGATTGTGGCGATCGCGGCAGGGCTGCAACCGATCGTCACCTGGAACCCGCTTGAATCAGCCGCAACCATTACGACATATATCGTGCAGGTGAGTTTGGGCGATCTCCCTCACGGCACCATCGGCTACCAGACCATTTTCGCAGCCGGATTGACGCTGGTGCTCCTTACCCTGGTGTTTAACATCGTGGGGCACTTTTTGAGTAAGCGCTATCGAGAAACCTATTAATATGTCGAGTCCAGAGTGGCAGAATTCAGAGTTGCTTGATTTAGAGGTGCCACGGGTAGACCTGGTGGCAATCCGTGCTGGCATTGCTCGTCGCAAAGTCTTTGATGGCATGTTTGCGATCGTCGGACTTTTGGTCATTTTAGTGGCGCTCCTGACGCTGTTCACGCTGATTGGTCAGCTAGTGTTACAGGGATCTCCACGCCTCAATGCACAGTTCTTTTCGTCTTTTCCCAGCAGCACCCCCGAGGAGGCAGGCATTTTAGCGGCATGGGTGGGGACGTGTCTCGTCATGCTGGTGACGGCAGCCGCAGCCGTTCCCGTTGGCGTGGCAGCTGGCATTTATCTGGAAGAGTACTCCCGCAAAGGCTGGTTAGCCGATCTGATTGAAATCAACGTGACGAATCTGGCAGGAGTGCCGTCGATCGTCTACGGTCTTTTAGCACTGGGTTTATTTAACTATTACTTCAAACTGGGCGAAAGTGTCCTCACCGCAGGCTTAACGCTGGCGTTGCTGGTGCTGCCGATCGTCATTGTCACTACCCGTGAAGCACTCCGCGCCATTCCTCGAAGCTTGCGTGAGGCGGCATACGCTCTAGGAGCCAGCAAGTGGCGCATGATCTGGGATCACATTCTGCCTTACTCGGCAGGCAGCATTATAACGGGTGTGATTATTGGCTTGTCACGGGCGATCGGCGAAACGGCTCCCCTGGTGACGATCGGGGCGCTCACCTTCATCTCCTTTCTGCCCGAACCACCCCTCAAAGGCACCTTTCCCTACCTTTCGTTTGAGTGGCTCAAGGCTCCGTTCACTGTCATGCCCATTCAGATGTTTAACTGGGTATCGCGCCCACAGCCTGAGTTTCAGACCAATGCTGCCGCCGCAGGGGTGGTGCTCATCGCTATGACCCTGGCAATGAATGGGCTGGCAATTTATCTCCGCTATCGTTTCCGCAAAGGTATCAAATGGTAAACAACCCATCAACGCAAGCTACTCATGGCATTGGGCTGAAAGCAAAAGCGGAGGTGAAAGATCTCAGCTTCTACTACGGTGCGGCAAAAGTACTGAAAAGCGTTAACCTCGCCGTGCCAGAGCATCAGGTCACGGCACTTATTGGTCCGTCCGGTTGCGGTAAGACGACGCTCTTACGCTGCTTTAATCGGCTGCACGACCTGTATCCTGGCAATCGCTACGAAGGCGAGATTTTGCTGGATGGGGCGGTGAATATTCTGGGACGGAACATTGATCCGATCGAAGTGCGGATGCGGATCAGCATGGTTTTTCAGCGACCCAACCCTTTTCCAAAATCGATCTACGAAAATGTTGCTTACGGGCTGCGCGTGCGGGGTGAATCAAAGCGGAGCGTCGTAGATGCCAAAGTGGAGCATGCCCTTCGCAGTGCTGCCCTTTGGGATGAAGTAAAAGATCGCCTGAATGACTTGGCGTATAACCTTTCTGGCGGTCAGCAGCAGCGCCTCTGCATTGCCCGTGCCTTGGCAACTGATCCCGAACTGATTTTATTTGATGAGCCGACCTCTGCCCTCGACCCGATCGCCACCAAAAACATCGAAGATCTGATGGCAACCCTGAAGGAACAGGTCACCATTCTGATTGTCACCCACAGTATGCAGCAGGCAGCACGGCTTTCGGACTACACCGCGTTTATGTATCTGGGCGAAATGGTGGAATTTAACCAGACGCAGACGCTCTTTAACCAACCGCAGCAAAAGCAAACAGAAGACTACGTTCAGGGGCGCTTTGGCTGATTGTTACGGCGGTTCAGCATCGCGTTGTTGATCCCCCTTCCACCCCTTCACCCTTCCACCCCTTCACTCTCTAAACAGCCAACACCATGACGACCTTAACGGACAAACCAACAGCCTCGTTTGCCAAAACGCCGCCTTTCCTAAAGGCGCTGTTTCGACCCATGCTGGCTGTGGCATTAGGTATCCACGGCTTGTTGTTGTTTGTGCCGCTCTCCCCTGAGAAAAAAGAACTGCCGGAGCCAACCGAAAAACCCGTCAAAATTTCTCGTCTATCTAACCAAAAAGTGCCGATCAAGCCCAAGCCTAAAGTGGCGGCACCCAAGCCTGTTGTGAAGCGGAACGTGACACCCCCCCCAACGCTTGTAGTTAAAGCAACACCAACACCATCGCCAGCACCGTCTCCAGACAGTGCTACGTCATCCCCCAGTCCATCGGCTACGCCGCCCGCCACGCCGCCCGCTGCGCCAGTTGACAGCACCCCTTCCAGCGATCCTGAAGCAGCAGCCTTTGCTGGACCACTGGATGCGATTACCCGACGACGACCGGATACCGATGGGGTTGAGAAAGATTTGCCTGTACGAGAGACTTCAGTACCGATCGGCTCCTTTCTCTTTGGAGACCCAACGCTCTTTTTTACCGATCCAGACAACGACATCGTAAAGCCAGGAGTGTCGGCAGTAGAGTTTCTCGGCACGCTTAATGATCTGGATGCCGCGCTGAAAGAGGATATTGAACCTGCTTACACCGGCAATGGGTTTACCTTCACAAAGGTTGGCGAGTATGGCGAGGGACCCGTTTACGCAGTGAAGAAAGATGACTTGACGCGCTACCTTAACTTTGTGCTGAATAAGAGCAAGACAGGCATTTTGGTAGTGGTCTGGAAAAAATCACCCGCTTAGCGATCGTCATTCGAGCGATCGCACCTGACAAACGTTCTACCGTTACTAAACAAGGTTGGTGTCAAGGTTGCTTAAAAGGGGAGCGATCGCGTACTGGTTAGAGGAACATATTTCTACCGTATGGCAACCTAGCTAAACGACGGCAGATAACCTTTAATCTTTGACTGACAATCGTTGTACCGTCCACACCAACGCAGTGTCATGCTGCCATTGCTACCACAGGTTGGAACTATTCTCTCGAAGGCGATAGAAACAGATTTGCTTCACAAAAGTCTCATCCGAACTTTGTCATCTTCGACGACGCTAAAATGTCCAGCCCAATCATCTCGCACGGCGATCGCCGCTACTACCTTTTGAGCCACTACCGCACTAGAGGGTGCTGTAATCCGAAACAGAATAATACCGCTGGCAGCAGGAAGTTTCGTCCGAAAAGCAAGTTCGCCAAAATCTTTGTCAAAGGTCAGAAGAATGCGGTCTTCTGCTTGGGCACGACTTAATACTTTAGGGTCAGAAATACCAGGGGATTCTGTACGAATCCAAACCACGTCATGTGCTTGCTGGCGTAATGCTTCTACGGCATCCAGAGGAAAGTTCTCGTTGGCAAGGAAGCGCATGGACTAAACCGGAATGGCATAAACTTTTTCAGCTTTGAGCATAGCACTGGCATAGCTGAGGCAGGCTTGGATATCTTCAAGGCTGATACCAGGATAATTGCGAAGGATTTCATCGCTGCTCCAGCCTTGGGCAAGGAGGTCAATGATGAATTCAACAGCAAGGCGAGTACCTCGAATGATGGGTTTACCAACCAAGATATCTGGGTTGAGGGTGATGCGAGTTTGTTGATCCATAAACAAACCTGAAGTACGTTGTCTTTTTCATTTTATGATCAAGAGTAATTTCGCGATCGCCTGCACCGACCGCCCCCTACGACTCAAGTCGATCGCACTTTTACTCAACAATGCATTGAGCAAATTAGCGTTAGTAGTGATGATCAAGCATTAACTTTTCGGTTGGTCGATCGCCAGTGAGACTCGTTCACCGCCGATCGCCTGCATGGTGCCTAAAATCTGTACCACTTTTTGATACGTGACCTGGTTATCTGCCTTGAGCACAACTGCGCCTTGAGGATTTTTATTCAGATATTCCACCATCCGTGTTGCCAATTGATCCTGGGTGACGGGGCTGCTGCCGACTGTCATCTGACCCTGCTTAGTCAAGCCCACAATCAGCGGATCAGGTAGTTTTAGTTCTTTCGCACCTTTGTCAGCCGTGGGTAACGTTACATCAACCGATTGCTGAGTCGTCAGCGTCATCGAAATGACGATAAAGAATGTCAACACTGCCATCAGCACGTCCATCATGGGCAGCAGGTTCACTTCAAGCACCTCTGAACCCTGTCGCTGCGATTTAAACTTCATACATCAACTGCCTGATTGCGCTGTGGTCGGAACGGACTGCGGTTGCTGATTGCCTTTGTTATGGTCTAAAGGTTGGCTGCGATCGCTCGCGCTCAACGGACAGAGAGTCTTCTTCAGGGAGCGGCTCCACTGGGTAGGATGCGTGCCCATTGCCGTTTTGCGTGGGTGCATACCACACCTGACGGTAAATCAGTTCCAGTTCAGTACCCACTTCCGAGAAGTAATCGACCTCACGCGCCTGAAACGACACGAGAAGGCGGTACACTGCCAGCGCAACAATTGCAATTAACATACCGGCTGCGGTGGAAGTGAGGGCTTCACCGATACCAGCCGCCGCTTTAGTGGCGCTAGCCGTCGTGCCGCCCCCCCCAATGTTCAGGTTTCCAAAGGTCTGGATTAAGCCCGTTACGGTACCTAATAATCCTAAAAGAGGTGCTAGACCAACTGTTGATTCCAGCAGCTTGTTGCCTTTGTGCATTTTGACGAATTCTTTGTCACCTGCTGACTCTAGGGCAAGGCGAAAGGTTTCTGGGGTGGGATGGCGCAACTTAAGGGGAGCCAGAAGGAACCGGGCGATCGGCTGGTCACTACGCTCGGCGATCGCAATAGCCAGATCCAGGTCGCAATGGACTGCCTCTAGCACATCGTGTGCGACTCGTTGCTCATGACGAGACAACCGATACCAAAACAGCCCCCGGTCTAACCCACAGGCAAGCGTGGCTACAGACAGACCCATAAGAGGGTACATGACCAACCCGCCCTGCATCACTAGATCAAACAATCTATCTGACATTGCAAAAAAGTCTGACGGCTTAAAAGAGGGGAACGATAAAAATGCTAACAAATCGAAGCATCACCGTTAGAGTAACTGAGTCCTGCGATCGCCTGATTAAGAATAGGTCTCAAAAATGATTAAGGTTAGGTAAAACAATGAGCCTGTGTGCTTAAGTTGAGCCACAAATAAAGCAATTATTTTTATTTGCACTTTTGCAGATTAGACCTAACCGCAAGCAGCCCGTCTCTTAGCGATGAAATGCTACGACTTTAATCTACTACAACCTCGCTATCACTGGGTCGCTTGGGATCAGGAACATTATTAAGAACGACTGGTGCCCGACGTTTTGTCGGTGCTGACCCTGCTGGTATAACAGCATCAGCCGTAGCACTAGCAACCTTGGCGACTTGCGTCGTTGGCAAGACTTCCTGCCAGTTGATCGTACCCTCAGCATCCATTGTCACCACAATCCTTTCGGGTGTAGCGCTTTTGGTCGCGCCGGCTTTTGGTTTTGACGCAGCGGGAGCTTTTGCGATCGTGTCCTTTGTTGACTTTGTAGCAAGCGGTTTTGCGGCTGATTGCACATTGCAATCAAAGGTTTCGCCTGGTCGTACCGCACGGTAGGAGTCACCACATTCAACCCGAAGGGCTGTTCTGATTTCGCTGGTCAGGGTCTCTTGCAGCAGCGTCTCCAGCTTAGCGATGTTGACCAGACCGCGCACGCTGGGAATATCCCATTGCACTGTGCCCTGGCTATCTTTCTGCTGCACGTTGATGGCAAAGGTGCCGCCTGTGTCGAGTGTGCCCAAGCAGTTGAATGATTGGTCGGCAGTCGGTTGCACGTCGTTGGGGCAGCTTACAGTCTTCAGCGAAACGCCACCCTGCTGGATGACGCTATCGCGAATATTATTTTCAATCTGGAGGTGATCCAGCGGTTTGGTGCAGCCAACCAGACCGAGCACACAAGCACTGAGAAGAACGAATACGTTGAGCGCACGAACGTTAGCTAGCGGCGGTAATGCTACTACTGCCTCACAATGACACTGGTCTGCTTTCAGAAGCATGGTCGGTCTAGACATTTGCCAAGTGTGCCTCTACAACTGGATGCAATTACCTCTAGCAGGGTATTAACCCTCCCGTCAATAACGTAGCGATCGTAGGTAAAGAACGTGTTAAGAGTTACATAACGCTACATCGGTTCCAGCATTCAAAGCTGTTTGGGGCGTTTGATTGTTCCTTGCTTGGCTATGGCAAAAGGATGAGGATGAAGGATGAGGGATAAATAGCAGCCCTTGCTCAAAGGAAGTTTCAAGGTTTATGTTTGTCCTAGCGTGCTCTTCGACTGCTATATCAATGCGCTTTGAGGGATCTAGCAGCAACGCAACTATTGCGGTTCTGCTGCCACTGTGGTCGCTGCCAATTCATCATTAGTACGTGGCTGCGGTTTGGCTAAGTTTTGAAAGATGATCTGGTCTACGATCGCCTCTTGCGGTGGTTTGTTTGCCACTTTAATCTGTGGTTCTTCTTCTTTGCGACGCGCCACCGTTTGCTGTTGGTAAACATCAAGCGCCCGTGCGATCGCGGTGAGCCGTCGATGCTGGTCGTGGCTAATGCCATCTTCTGTGTTGCCCAGTCCCGGTGCTTCCCAGCGATTACGGCGTGGGTTCCAGTAGGACTGCGTGCGTGCCCACAGCACAGCCTCCGATCCCGTTAGCCCACGATCGCGGGCTTGTTTGAGCCACTCAATGTAGCCAGGCGTGTCTAAGGCTGCCAGGGGTGCCTGATTTGCCAAGTCGATCGCGTTGAGTTCTTCTTCCAGCGAAAGGTTTAAGCGATGTGCGTCTGCTTTTTGGCGGATCACCGCGGCTTGCCGCTCCAAGCGCCGTAGCTGCTTCTCATCTGCTTCTTCAGGTGACTTGGCTCCATGCTGGTACGAAAAGCTGCCCATGTTCCACACCCCGTTACCAGGGTCAGAGTGCCCGTAATAGGCACGAGTCTTGCTGCCGTTGGGTGTGCGGGTGCCCTCGGCATGACCCACTGTACGAGCCACCAGGGAGTCAGAACCACCCGTAAAAAGAGCTGCCTGAGCGTTGGTGGATGGCGTTGCTACCGCCGCTGGAGGCGGAGTGGGCGCTGGGGCAGCGGCAACCGCAGCCGCAACAGGTGGGTCGAAGCTAAGAGCAGGCGATCGACTTGGAGTGGGGTTGCTTGGGATCGTGAGTTCGGTGGGCGCTGCTGGCTGCTCCTCTGCTGGAGGCGTTGCGGCACTCGCTACCGCAGCAGTATCGGCTGCTTTAAAGGATAAGTCGATCGCGCCACCATTATCAGTGGGAGCAGCTAGCGCATCGGCACGAGCAGCAGACGCACTTGAGAAAAAGGCAACCAGGCTGAGAGCAATCAGAGCAGGGGATTTCATGGGCAGCTTTGGTGGATGGCAGAGGGCAGAGGGCAGAAGGAAAAAGGCAAAAGGTAGAAGGAAAAAGGCAAAGGAAAAAAAGGGCAAAATCTGTGGGCAAGCTTCTCTCTATGACTTTTTCAGGGTGCGTTCTAGGATGGCTTTGGCGGGTTCAACGATCGCCCAGGTGCCGTTGGGCTGTTTGCGTAAGGCGGCAAACTGAAGCAGATCGCCGTTGCCGATTGCGTCACCTTGCTTGAGCGTACGGGGCTGCGGCTCGTTCAAATTACAGAAGCGAAACAGATAAGCAGGTACATCAGGACTGGAGAACAGGAGGCAGCGGCGTTTATCGATCTGGGTGCGCCCGTCAAAGGGTGCATAGACTGTATTGCCATCTAACGCAATGGAAAGATCGCCAAGACCACCGAGTACACGACGATCGCCAATAGTGTCGCCTGGTTGCAGTTGCCATGTTTGGTAGAGCTTGATGTCAAGCGTTACGTCGTCACTGGGCGCACGGGCACAGCCAAGCGGTAGAACAAGACTGACCATCGTGGCGATCGCTCTAAGACAAGCTTTCCTAAACATTCTGGCGATCGCTAACGGCGAAACGTAAAGTCATATCCGGCATATTCGTCACCTTCATAAAGCACAACCAGCCAGGTCTGCGAGTCAAATGCCAGCCGATAGGCTTCACGACGCGACGAAATACCTGCCCTTACCTCGATCGATGCCAGCTTGCAGTAAGGCTCTTTAACAATTTGGCTCACCTGCGTTTTGTTGGAACGCTCTGGCACTGCCAATAAGCGAGAGAGCTGCTCTCGCGACAGAACTGCCTTCGACTGCACAACTTCCTGGCAGACGGCTTGCGTTGGTGCAGGGGTTGGCAGCAAGGCGCGTGGGTCAGCCAACAAGCCAAACGCTGCGGCAACAGACCCACCAGCCAACATATATTTCACGCTATTAGTATGAGATTTGCGACGATGCATCGTTTCATTCCCCGAAAGTGATGAGTCGTAAGTACGATCGAGCAGACAGTATGCTCAGTCCACCTAAAGACGTGCTGTTGCCTGAAGCTGTTGTTAGCTGGAAGTTCCTGGCAATGCCGCCAGGAAGATAGCCGGAAGCAGCGAAAGAGTGGTGAGCTGACGACGATCGCCCACTGCGACTACCAACACGGAGAACAAATCCTTCCGTGCTGACTGTCACGATCGAGCTTCGACTTCCTTCTCAGGACGTATTTAGTACAATAGTACTATAAATGATTTTGGCAAGAACACAACCAAAACTTTATACAGCCGTTACAAGGTCGTGAAGAAATTGAGGCTTAGAAGGGAAGTTGTCAATAGAGCTTTAGCGATTTGGTCTGATTACCAGGACTGACTTTACAGGTCGTTTAACGGGCTTTCCCGCTTCGTCTACTTTGCCGTAAAACGCTTTGCCGTTGTAGTAAAGCGAAGACGAACTGCCACCATCCAGGTTCATCGCTAGATTAATACCGCGATCGAGGGTTTGCATGAATTTGGTCAGGGCTTCTAGAGACATCCCAGAGGCAGGCGAGTTAGGCTTTTGAGCAATCATGACCCATACGCTATTGCCGTTAACAGTCCGACCGATCGCCGTTCTAGCATTAGGTTCGTTCCTTCCGATGGCATCTCGAATCAGCCTATCGCTGTCAAAGGCAATGAATCCTTCTGCAAGGGCAGTGTTTTGAGGCAGCAATTGAGGACCGCCGCCCAGAGCATCAATGAGTTGACAATTCGTTAATGGCGGTTCACGGTGACGAACGATCGCAGACTCTACTTTTTCCCCGCACTGATAGCGTCGCAACTCGCTACGGTTCAAAATTTTGCCCAGGTAAGGAGCCAGAGCAGGATTATTTACCAGTCGTTCATTCAAACGTGGATCAGCAACCAGCTTGCCCTGCACAGTGACAAAAGACGTTGATTTTTGGTTTTCAGGGTCAAAGAAGCCACCGTTGAGAACGGCGATCGCGCCCTCTTTTCGCGCGATCGTCTCCACTGTTTCTAGTCCATCTACCAGCACCGGAGTCACCACATGCTTGGCAGGAATCCACAACACATGCACGCTGCTAGAGGGTAAATTGTACGACTTGTATTCAATCTCCGTCTCAGGTGCAGGTACGTTAACGGGTCGTGGCAGCACATCTCTTCGCAACCCTGAGGCAGACGGAGTAGCCGTCAATAATGGTTGAAAGCTGGATGACGGTTGAAAGAATGAGACGTACTGAGCGAACCCAAACGTGATGCCAACGCCCACCAATATCGCACTCAGTAACCAGACCGGTTTCACAACGCTTTCCTTCGCTTCCTTGACGACAGCACTAAAAGCCCATTTTAATGATCTAGCCATGCCAACTGGAGTTAGTGCGTAATGAAAACTAACGCGGTACGCATTCTGGATACGCTTGGCATTGCCTACGAGTTGCGCGAGTATGCGATCGATCCTCACGATCTTGCTGCCGAAAGCGTCGCTCAAAAGCTAGGAATGCCACCCGAACAGGTCTTCAAAACGCTCGTTGTGCGCGGTGTAAAAACAGGTGTTTGCCTTGCTGTTATCCCTGGCAACACACAGCTTGACCTCAAAGCATTGGCAAAGCTGGCGGGCGATCGCAACATCGAAACGGTTCCGTTGAAGGAAGTCCAGCCCCTGACGGGCTACATTCGTGGCGGTGTAACTGCCCTTGCGTGCAAAAAAGACTATCCCGTTTACATCGACGAGTTGATTGAAGTGTTCGATGTCATCTCAATTTCAGCGGGAATGCGAGGACTGCAAATTTTGTTAGCTCCGGCTGACTATCTGCGGGTCGTACAGGGTACTGTGGGCTCAATCTCGCAGGCTAAAGCATGAGTCATTTGCGTTGATTTTGCCCTGATTAAACTGTCAAGACACAAGCTCTGAGACTACTTCAAGCCATCGCCAAACCAGAATAGAGTTCATCCTTTCAGACGCGCTCAAAACAATACATAATTACTAAAGTCAAACGATCCATGCTTACTTAACGCGCCTTCCCCTACGTTGGCTCCCAATTTTTTTGCTTTACAGCCGCTTCTTCTTCAATTAAGTTCCCCTCATTCGCACTCCACCCTTCCACCCCTTCACCCCTTCCGCCCCTTCACCCTTCACCCCTTCACCCTTTCACCCTTCACCCCTTCACTCACTGACAAAAAACTATAAGTCACTCCAAAAGCAGCCATGAGTGTTATCACCCGACGATTATCAGTGCCAGAGTTAAGCCAGCAAATTCTTGAGATGGCAACGATCGGTGTGTACCGCGAATCGGTCTTTGAGGCGCTGCGTCCCATGGCGACCAAAAAGCAGATTGGTGCCGCGATCGCCCATGCCAAACGCTTTGGGCTGCACTCTGTCGCCAGTTTGCGTGATGATGAATTGGGCACCTACTACCAGGTTGATCTGGTGAAATACCGCTCGCTAGAACACGCGATCGCTGCTCCTGCTCATCTAGGCGACGATGCCAATTTGCTTGAACGGGTGATGGAAGCTAGCAGTGCAGTGCAGCAAATGCTTCTAGCCGCCAAAGGTTTCGCCGCGTTGCTAGGAGTCGTCGGGGTGCTGTGCTTACTCGAAGAGCGGCATCAGCTTGGCATCAGTCTGCTGAGTGGTGCTGTTAGCGCTGGGAGCTTATGGGCAGTACAGCGATCGCTGCTCAAGAAGCTATCGGTTGAACCTGCCAAGAAATAACCCGCTCTTGTCACTGCCTTACCCCTTCCCTCTTTACTCTTCCACTCCTTCACTCTTCACCCTTCCACTCCTTCACCCTTCCACTCCTCCACTCATTCACCCTTCCACTCCTCCACCCCTTCATTCCTCCACTCTTCCTGCCCCAGGTTTACGGGTATACCACCAAGCCCAGGCAATCAAAACTGCCTGTAACGGTAGTCGTGCCCAATACAGCGCTGGGCTACGAGGAATGCCCTCCAGCTCGATATTGTTAACCGCCATATTGATATTGGCAGGAAACACGGCGACAAATAGTGCCATCAAACCCCATGCTGCTGCCACACTAACCAATGGTATTAACAAGCCAATGCCGCCTAAAATCTCAAAGAACCCACTGATGTAGACTAGCGCTAACGGATAGGGCAGTTGTGGCGGCACAATTTTGACAAACGGCGTAGGTGTTACAAAATGAAGGACTCCTGCGGTAATGATAAAAAGAGCCAGCACAACGCGGAGAATCTCTTTGAGACCGTTACCTTTCCGTTGATGAGAGTTACTTGAAGCTGAAGGCATGAGAATCAAAAAAAAGGTTGGTTTCAACCAAAATGACAGCGAACGATCGCAGACACGTCTACCCAAAGTCGGTTCTTGCCCTTTTAAAGGGATATTTCAAAGGCTCAGATTTTGATCGCTTTGACGACTCAATACTTCTACTCCTCAAAAAGACAGCGCTACCGGAGACGCTGCGCGTTTGCCCACCATCGGCTTAACCCAGCACAGGGACAATAGCGTAGCTATGCCCAAAGGGCAACAAACTGGGTCTGCATCGATCGTTATAGCCGTAGCCATACTAGTTAGGACGGGGTGCAGGGGTAGAACCCCTGGCTGGGGGCGAAGCCCCCACACCCCCCTTGATCCCCATGTCCTAAGCTCTGTGGCGATAGCTATAACAAAGACAGGCAGTAACTTGCCTTTGCTAACGATCGACCGATGATCAACCAAAATAAAGCCGCCCCCTTAAAGGAAGCGGCTCTACTCATGACCCGTAGCGGAAACGAAGCTGGCAAAGTCTCAGGGTCTTTAGACCTGAGCCAAACAAACTAGCAACTAACTAAGAGCAACGTGGCTGCGATCGTAAGTTGCTTGAAACACTGGATTAAACGTTTCTTGTAGGCTTTGCCACTGGCTAGCAGCCGTGACCGACTGACCTACATCAGCAGCAGAACGCACCAGCATGACTTGCTGCCGCTTTTTCGCTGCTCGATGATGGTTCATGGTCAACGTACGTGCCTGATCCGCAATGGAACGTACCGAAGCTTTAACTGGAGCCACCGCTTCAGTCGGTGCCACTGACAGACTCGGTTGCACGGTGTAGCGAATGCCGCGATAAGTCAGTACTTTCCCCGCAGCTACATTGACATGAGCGGGTTCAGTTTGACTGAATGGCGCGATCGTAAAAGCAGCACCACGATAGGTCAAAATGGCACCTAACGTTTTGGCTTGAGCCGCGTTGCTCAAGCGATGCTTGGCTCCACGAGCTTGTAGAGAAGATGGGTTAAAGTCGTAAGAAATGCCGCGATAAGAGAGTTTCATGTTCGCCTCCTAGATGTGTTGCGAGAGGCGCGTTCCTTCGGGATGACTCCCTACTTCCGTCCGGTTATGCAACTGGAAAACTCATCTCAATCCATGAAGTTTAATTGAGCAAAGTTTGATTCCAGAACAAAACGCAAGATGAACGAGTTACTTTTCTGTATCTAATCATACCGTTTATCATCAGGATCGTCAATTTTTACAAAACTTTATCTTTGAATTGAGGTCAATCGCCAGGTGTCTTGTAGCACGAGTTTCGGCTGCATTGCGTGTAGCTGATGCAAATTCATTTGCGCTAAAGATTGAAGCGATCGGCTGGTCTACCGGGGGCAAGTTTGCTCAAGAGAAACACGCCGCTTAACATGAAAACGATGGTGATACTGGCAGTTAAGTTGCTGGACGCACCAGATAGTCATCATAAGGACGCTATCAATGACTGTTTATGCCGATGCTGCCGCCGCCTTGATCAAGGCAACCAGAGACCGAGAGGACGCTTTAGGCTTACGTGATGAGACCTGCCGTTCCCGCTTTTTGCTCCAGCCCCATCCCACTGCAAAAGTGATTGTTTTCTTCCACGGGTTTACTGCCTTACCCGAACAATTTGTGCCGATCGGCGAAGTCTTCTTTCAAGCTGGCTATAACGTCTTGATTCCGCTGCTACCAGGTCATGGGCAAGCAGGCAACTGGCATGACGGCAATCCACCACCGCTGCCCAAAACCCCCTTGCTCTACCAAGAATTTGGGCAGAACTGGCTCAAAAACGCTCAAGCATTGGGCGATCGTGTGCTTGTTAGCGGGTTGTCAGGGGGCAGCACGCTTGCTGCATGGCTGGCATTAGAGCATTCCCAGCAGGTCGATCGTGGTCTGCTGTTTGCCCCGTATCTTAGTGGCACAAATGCTCTTGTAGACTGGGTCGTTGAACGTACGAACATCTACTTTAAATGGAAGACTCAGCCCGGAGTTGCCAGTTTTGGCTACGAAGGCTTTCAGATGTCTGCGCTTCGAGCGGTTTTAGAGATGGGGCAAGATGTACTCGATCGCGCTAAAGTCCAGCCGGCTGCGCCGATGCTGATTGTATCCAGTGCCAGCGATCGCGCTGTTGACACAGAAGAACACCAGGAGTTGTTTCGGTCTGCCCTTAAGTTTCAGCCTAAGTGCTGGTATCACTGTTTCGATCGCATCCTCTCCATCGGACACAACATGATGACAGAAGCAGAGGGTAACAAACGGGCTGATTTGCCGCGGGCGATCGCTAAAGCCTACGCCGAAAGTGACCTGACCTGGCAAGAAGTCACGACTCTAAGCAATCGACTACAGCAAGGAGAAGCACTGGCAGCGATCGCCACACAGCTTGACCTTAGCCAACGCCTTTCGACAGATGTACCTGCGCTGCTGACGACCTTAAAACTTCTTGCCCAAACAAACTAGAAAACAAAAGGTAAATTCGATCGCCCCCAAAAGCAGAGCACAACCTATTGTTATGAGAGTTAGGAGCTGTGAGTTTTATGAGAGTTGCCGTCTCTTGTAAACAGCAAAGATCTCAGAGGATGTTTTAAAAGTCCAGATGCTTGTAGCCTTGGCGACTGAAGGCGCGGCTATACGGACAAAACCTGCCGCCGCAGGTTCTAAAATCCTTGACTTGCCGTAGTCCGCGACAGCGGACTTTGTTTACGTAGTCGCGGTTTTAACCGCCAGACACTTCTCAAACACCCTCTCACTATCCATGTCTTTGCAGCGCTAATTTTGAGAAACATCCTGCACCAAAAAAGCCTCAACCATCATCTCTTAGAGCTGTAGGTTGGCAAGCATCGCAAGACCATCCACCCTTATGAAGGCACTAAGACTGTAATCGCTTTAGGAATCACGCGAAAACGAGCCGGAGTCGTAGTGGTGATCTCACCATCTGTATTAATGGAGTGCGATCGCTGCGTAATAATCTCAATTTCTTGTCCAGATAACGATCGTACAAATGACCAGGAGCTATGAGTGCCCGATCGCATATTGGGTAACAGCGCCACCATCTGCCACCAGTGCTGAATTTCCAAACTGTAGAGATCGAGGCGCTGATCGTCGATCGCGGCATCTTCGGCTACAGTCATGCCGCCGCCATAATAGCGCCCGTTGCCGATCGCAAGTTGTACGGTTTTAACTCGGTGCCGATCGCCATTCACGCAAATTTCGGCACTAAAAGGGACGGACTTTAGCAACACCTGCGCAGCAGCGATCGCGTAGGCAAGCACCCCCCAGCGGCGTTTAATGTCACGACTCAGCCGCTGCGTAATCTTCACACCCAAGCCCAAGCTTGCCACATTAAAAAAATGGTTGCCGTTGACCCAACCCAGATCAATCCGCTCTAGTTGTCCCTTCGCAATCACGTCACAGGCTTCTGACAACGCCTTTGGAATACGAAGCGTCCGAGCCAAGTCGTTAGCCGTACCCAGCGGCAAAATCCCTAAAGGTAGTTGAGTGTCGATTAAGCCATCGATCGCAGCATTAAGCGTGCCATCGCCCCCACCGATGATCACTAAATCAACCGTGTGCTTGTGCTGCCGAATCACCTCTGAAATCTGCTCTGGCGACCGGATGGGTGCTTCCACCAGTTCCAAGCCAAGCTCACGTAGCCGCTCGATCGCCCGCGATAAGTCTGCCTGCCCACGACGGGCATGGCGATTGACTAGGAGCAATGCTCGTTGGTTCATAGCATTAGAGAAATTTCAGGCTTAATGGGTATGTGCTGGCTGTTAGTTTACGCATAAATGTTGCGACAGTAACGCGCTCTAACCACTCAGACATAACAATTAACCGCTACGGCTTACGCCAAAGCTTATTTTCCAAGTCTCGAAGCTGTCGTTCCAGGCGATCGATGCGACCACGCAGTTCGTCCACTTCAGATTGGCGGGGCACACCCACATCTTGCATGATGTTACGAATCTGCCGCTGCACAACCGTTTCAAAGTTACCCTGCTCTGACTTCAACGTTTGCATGAGGTCATCAACAACGTCTTTTGCCTGCTCTGGATCGAGCTTGCCGTCCTTTACAAGCTGTTCGCTTACTTCTTTCACTTTATCGGCAACCAGTGAGGTTGTACCCACACCTAGCATCAACAGTTGTGAGAGCCAATTATTGTTATCCATGCGGTTTTCCTATAATGACGTTGAAAGATCTCGTTGTGAGCGGCGCCATGACTATCTCAATCACCAACGCTTGAGAGTAAGGCTAGAAGGCACGATCGTACGACACGATACGACTGCCATTATGCGTTCCAAGCGCCGACTCAACGTATAGCTTTATTCTGTCAAATTTGCTGTTGTTTCTGTATGGTTGAGTGGGCGGTTAACCGCATTCATTCGTTGCAGCGTTACAGCATGTCAAAGTCGGTAAAGTAGTGCCAGGTAATCGCCAGTCGGAAATTTAACCAATGAGTACCCTAAGCAGTACATGTTCCATAAGACAAGGCACTCGACACTAATTGATACCATCTAGTTGCATTCATTGTCGTGCAGCGCTACAGTACGCTTGCTTCATCATCACACGTTGCGTCTATGGTTATTGAGTGGTTAAAAATTCAGGTTGACCCGGCATTGCGGGAAAAATATATTCAAAAAGACGATGAAATTTGGACAAAACAGTTGTCTCGGCATCCGGGCTACCTTAGTAAAGAGGTCTGGATTGACCCAACCCACTCAGATACATTAATACTTGTTATTCGTTGGGCTACTCGCGAAGCATGGAAAGCAGTGCCCGCTGAAGAATTAGAGGAAACAGAAAAGCGATTCGCGCTGGCAATGGGCGACGGTGATCACAAAATTGTTGAGACGGGGGAATACCAGGTGCGGAAATTTCCCCAGGCGCGATCGTAGTTTGGCGATCGTCGCTTGCAGTGCAGCAGGATATTTACAGTCATGGACACGATGCACGACAACTGAATAGCCACACGTTAGCGACCGCCAAGTTCTTTAAGAAAATCGGAGGACATGGCTTATGAAGTGTAACGAAACTAGTTAGTGGAACTGTTAGAAAAGTTTCGACCGCCGCCAGCAGGACGGGCACTTTCACGCGGCTTGGCTTTGTTCACTTTCAGTTCGCGTCCCAGCCATTCAGCGCCATCTAGCTCAGAAATCGCCAGATCTTCCTTCGCTTCGTCCTTCATTTCGACGAAGGCAAACCCTCGTTTTCGACCCGTCTCACGATCGGTAGGAAGGCTAATGCGACCGACTTCACCATATTCTGCAAAGACTTCCTGCAAGTCTTCTTCGGTCGCTTGAAAAGATAGGTTTCCAACGTAAATAGTCACGCTTGTCTCCAACCAAATTTGAGGGGGCATCCCAAACCGGGGCGGTTGACCAAAGAATGGCTACGCGCCAAACCAACTTGGATTCTTTTGAAGAATATTATAGCTGAATCTTTCTGAAGAAGCAGCACAAAGCTGGTAAAAAGTCTACAAACCCATTGGAGGAGACTGCAATGGTAATTTTCTAACGATCGCTCCAGCGCTTATGATGAGGTGGAGTCAAACGTCGGGCGTGGTTGCAACCGAGGAAAAGTATGGATACGAGAGCCTTTAAGCGATCGCTGAACAGTTCAGACAATTATCACCGCAAGGGGTTTGGGCACGAGGCTGATGTGTCAAACCAGATGCAGTCTGAGTATCAGAGCGATCTGGTGCAGCAAATTCGCAGCAATAACTTCACCATTCAGCGGGGTGATGTCACGATTCGGTTGGCAGAAGCCTTTGGTTTTTGCTGGGGTGTAGAGCGGGCAGTCGCCATGGCTTACGAAACGCGGCAGCATTTTCCGACTGAGCAGATCTGGATTACCAATGAAATTATTCACAATCCGTCCGTGAATCAGCGCTTGCGGGATATGAAGGTGAATTTTATTGATGTTAAGGATAACGAGAAAGATTTTTCGGGAGTCGATCGCGGCGATGTGGTGATTTTGCCCGCTTTTGGAGCCAGCGTGCAGGAGATGCAGTTTTTGAATGAGCGGGGCTGCACGATCGTTGATACTACCTGCCCCTGGGTCTCAAAAGTTTGGAACACCGTCGAGAAGCACAAGAAGGTAGACTACACCTCCATCATTCATGGCAAGTACAACCACGAAGAAACGGTTGCGACTAGCTCGTTTGCAGGCAAGTACCTGATTGTGCTGAATATGGCAGAAGCTGAGTATGTTGCCGACTACATTCTCAATGGCGGCGATCGCGCTGAGTTCATGACAAAATTTAGCCGCGCTTACTCTGCTGGCTTTGATCCCGATCGTGACCTCGAACGAGTGGGGATCGCAAACCAAACCACGATGCTTAAAGGTGAAACCGAACGCCTGGGCAAGCTGTTTGAGCACACCATGATGCGGAAGTATGGTCCTGACCAACTCAACCAGCATTTCCTGAGCTTCAATACGATTTGCGATGCCACCCAGGAACGGCAGGATGCCATGTTTCAGCTTGTCGAAGAAAAACTGGACTTGATGATGGTCATTGGTGGCTATAACTCGTCTAACACAACGCACCTCCAGGAAATTGCCACCGAGCGCGGCATTCCCTCCTATCACATTGACAGCGCTGATCGGATTGCTGGCAACCGCATCGAGCATAAGCCCCTGAATCGTGACCTGGAGGTGGTTGAGAACTGGCTACCCACAGGTGAGATCGTCGTGGGGATCACCTCTGGCGCTTCAACACCGGACAAAATTGTGGCAGATGTGCTGGAGAAAATCTTTGCGCTGAAGGCAGCAGCAACTGTGGCATAAGCCGTTCAAACCGCAGAGACGCAGCTTTTTGGGGTCTTTAGCGTCTCTACGGTGATGGCTTTTGTTTGGGCTGATTGAGACTAAACCGAAACGATGTAGGGCGAACTGATCGCCGTCGATCGCCCTGCCTGGACGAGTCCCTGATAGACGATCGCGGCGACTTCTGCCCGTGTTGCCTCGCGGGTCGCATTCAACTGCCGCAGGTTGGGAAAGTTCACGACGATTTTTGCCCGTGTTGCAGTTGCGACTTGCACCTGAGCATTTTGGGGCACCGTGGCGCGATCGTCGTAGGCATTCAGCAGGCTAAGATCACCAGCAGGCAACCCCAAACCGCTTACCAGCGAGAGCCACACCTGAAGTCGCAGCACATTTTGACCTGGCTGAAAGGTGCCATCGGGAAAGCCAGAGATAAAGCCACCTTGATACGCCTGGTCGATCGCAGGCTTTGCCCAAAAGTTAGCCGGAAGATCCGCAAAGTTGGAGGCAGGACGCTTGGGCGGTGGGTTAAAGGCTTTGGCAATAATGGCGGCATACTGTGCCCGGTTCATGGTGACATCCGGCTTAAAGCTACCATCTTCAAAGCCGCTGATGAGATTCTGGTTGGCTAGCCCGGTGATGAAAGCGGCAGCCCAATGTCCTTGAATATCCGTAAAGGCAGACAGCGGCACATCGGGTGTAACGATAAACGGAGAGGCGATCGCTGGTACACGATTTAACGCTACAAGCGTCTGGTAAATAATTGCGACCACCTCGGCACGGGTGCTATCCCGCATGGGTTCGAGTTGACGGACGTTGGGATGGTTGACAATAATGCGGCGCTGCGTGGCAGTTGCTACCGTTTCAGTGGCATAGCTGGGGATCTGGGCACGATCGCTGTAGACCCCTAGCACATCCAACACGCCACCTGTTAGCCCAACGCCACCCATCAAGGAGACGATCAACTGCGCGCGCGTCAGGTTCTGATTGGGACGAAATGTATTGTCAGGGAACCCGGCAATAAAGCCCATCTGATTCGCTTTGGCGATGACCGCCGCCGCCCAAAAGCTTTGCGGTACGTCACTAAAACTCTTAGTAGGCTGTTTGGCAGGCAAATCAAAGGTTTTAGCCAGCACGGCTGCATACTGAGCGCGAGTAATGGGTGCTTCCGGCTTAAAGGTGCCATCAGGAAAACCACTGATAAAGCCTCGACTGACCAAACCTTGAATAAAACTCTCTGCCCAATGCCCGCGCGTGTCACTGAAACCTGCTGGGTTAGCTGGTGGTTGTGTCGGCGCGGGGGTGGGCGCAGGAGTAGGACCAGGGGTAGCCGTGGGTGATGGGGTAGCCGTGGGCGCAGGAGTCGGCACAGGCGTAGGCGCAGGAGCAGGAATCTCGTTGCCAACGAGGTCGATCGCCCCCTGCACTTTAGTCGGATCAACCTGATTGCCCACCGAAATCAGCGTTAGCTTCGTGCCGTTTTGGATATCAAACTGCCCATTTTGCCGAAAAATATTGCCGCCTGGAGCCTGACTGCTGCCCAGATCCGGTAAGGCTGTTTCAGTTACAACCAGACCGGTTTCTGTATTGTTCTGAACAACATTGCCACGCAACACCGCTTTTGATTGCTTGTTGATTACAATGCCAGCACGGTTTTCAGAGATCTGGTTTTCTGCCAGCAGCGGCGCGGCACTATCCCCAACAGTGATCCCAAACCCAGTTTGACGACACACATTCTGCCGCCACTCACCTTTAGAGTTGCGGGTAATGGAAAAGCCGCTGGCGGAGTTTTGGATCGCAACGTTGCCGATCACTAGGGGATTAGCGGTGCCTGTGGCAAACACGCCCTCTCGCTTGCAGTTGGTAAACGTATTGTTAGCGATCGTCGGATTGCTGGACTCAACCCATACCCCTGTCCCACGAAGCTCTGAATTTGTGACGGTCACGCCCTTCAGTTGGGCATTGTTTGCCAGTTGAAAGGTGACATTCTGATTCGCAAAGGTAGGGCTGGGAAAGATGCCACTACCAGACACTAAAATACCGCTGCCCTTGTTGGTCTCATTGCCCACAACCGTAACGCCAGCAGGAACTTTGATGGGAAAGGTCTCACCAGTAGCAGCGCTGTAAGTGCCTGCGGCAAGTTGAATTGCCGTGCCTGCTTGAGCCGCTTGAAGCGCACGAGTGATCGTTTTAAAGGGAGCCGCCTGGGTTCCATTGCTGCCGTCATTGCCGGTCGTTGCGTTGACAAACCGTGTGATCGATGGAGTCGCTTGCACCATAATGTTTCCTTGTTCTCGCCTCATTCTCAAACGATTATTGCCTTCAATTAAAGATTCGGCGATGCCGCGTTGCATTCGTTGATATTTAGCCTCCTTTGTGAAGCAGGTAGTTGGGAGCATAGGAAAGGATCGACCGCGATCGCTCCTACAATAAGCGAAAGGGTTACGCGTGACGATCGCCCCTTTAACTAGCAAGCTAGGTTGCACGAAAAAGCGTCGGGTTGGTCATGCCTACCATGCGTCGCTTGTCACCAGAGAGAACCGCACAGCAGAGGGACGTTCAGTCATGTGGGTCATCGTCGTTGTCAGCAATATGGTGATTGGGCTACTCTGTCTGCTGGCAGCATGGCAACTGTGGCACCTTAAACGGCGCTTGGCAAGAGCAGCAGATACTCTTCTGGCGTTTGAGCGATCGGTGCAGCGTGTGCTCGAACGTGCCCCCGATGCCATTTACAGGAAAGATGGTGGTATTCAGCAGTTGCGGGCAACCTATCAGGGGTTAGAACCACAGTGGCAGCGTGCCCAAAAAGCTTTAGCGCTCCTCAGTTTAGGACAATCGCTGTGGCAACGTCGCTTCATGATTCTTACGCCACGTCCACGCTCAACCCGCCAAGCCGTCGATCGCTCTAAAGACTCGCTCGCTCCGTAAGCTGGCAATCATCTGCTAGCCATGCGTTAATCGCCCTCTTAATAGAAGGCGGCAAATGATTGGGGTAATGTTGGGGTAGATTAGAGGGGGCAAGCCAGCATCATTGCTCTTGCCTTTGTTCGGTTGACTCGTTGATCGTCAGTTAGCTAAACACTGTAGCTTTATTTGTGAGCGCGATCGACAGCTAGTAGTGCGGTCAAAGGAAGCGTGCTGCCAGCAGTCTTAGGGGATAAAAAAGCGTCCAATGCGTGATTGCAATGAGCCATAGCTGCAAATTATAAAGAAAGGGAAGAAGCAAACGATGTCAAATAATCACTCCGGCGCGTTTTTAGGAGGGTTGCTGGTTGGGACTGTGATCGGCACCTTAACTGGCGTTTTGCTAGCCCCTCGTGCAGGGCGTGAGACCCGTCAGTTCTTAAAAAAATCAGCCGATGCTCTCCCTGAGCTGGCAGAAGATCTGTCCAGCAGTGTGCAGCTACAAGCCGATCGCCTGTCTGAATCAGCGCTCCGCAATTGGGATGGTACGCTAGGGCGGCTGCGAGAGGCGATCGCCGCAGGGCTAGATGCGTCTCAGCAAGAGCAGCAGACACTAGAGTCGGTTGATTTCAGCCGATCGCCTGAAGTCGAACCGCCTGTTCACGATAATTTGCGCTAGGCGAACCTGTGACTGATCCCTTGTTCTGGCTGGTACTGTCTCTGTTATTCGTCACGGTCAGCCTGACGATCGTGCTGTTAGTCGCCATTCCAGCGCTGAGAGAGCTTGCGCGTGCCTCCCGGAGTGCCGAAAAACTGTTCGATACCCTGCGGCGCGAGTTTCCGCCCACTCTACAGGCAATTCGTCTGACTGGTCTGGAGATCAGCGACCTGACGGATGATGTCAGCGAAGGGGTACAGAGTGCTGGTCAGGTCGTGAAACAGGTAGATCAGAGCCTGACGGATGTACGCCAGCAAGCCCAGCGCGTGCAGTCCAGTACCCGCAGTGTTGTTGTCGGCATTAAGGCTGCCTGGAGAGTCTTCACACGATCGCCCAAACCGCCCACTCCTCGCCGTTCCCTTGATCGGCTGCCCTCTCCCCGTAATGAAACCGACCTTAGCCAAGCACTCCGAGAAAGCGATCGAACCAGCGAAGCCTTAGCAGACGCACGCATAAGTGAAAGGAGGGCAGAACCCTTGACACGAGTAGAGCGATCGCGATCGTCCCATCCCAACCCACCTGCCATCCGGAACACGCTCAACCAACCCGATCGCCCCTTCGCAGAACACCAAAACCTAGACCCAGACGATCGTTCTAATGCCCAACCGCCATCTAGTTAGCCACACCAAGGAAGCAAGCAAACCCTTTTCTCTAGCCTCTGTAAAATCGCTAGGATGGAAGCACGCTACTAGCTGCACCCAATTTGCTTGTCACCTATGTCTGAGCCAACTCCAGCGTTAGGGGCACCTCAACCCCCAAATTTGTTAAGCGCCAGCCAATTCAGTCAAGAGCTTGACGAAGCTATTCTAGGCTTTGAAGACATTCAAGCAGAGTTGCACTATAAGCAAGCTCAAAAGGTGCTGCATGAGTTGGTCGAGAATCTGGACTTGACCCCCCAAGAGCGGCGTGGGCTAGAGCCAGAAATTGGTGGACTCGCATCGCTGCTGGATAAGCTCGATCGCCAGGTCGTGCATATTGCCGTCTTTGGCATGGTGGGGCGCGGTAAGTCATCCTTACTGAATGCCTTATTGGGCGATCGGGTCTTTGAAACGGGACCCATTCATGGCGTTACCCGTGACTCCCAAACGGCAAGCTGGAACATCAAGAGTGAAGCCATTGCTGGCAGTAACCGTCCTATTCTGCGCGTTGCCCTCCCCAGCGTTGGTGACTCTCACATCGAACTCATTGACACTCCCGGCATTGATGAAGTGAATGGCGAAGCGCGAGAAGCCCTGGCGCGACAGGTTGCGAAGCAAGCAGACCTGATCCTGTTTCTGATTGCAGGCGACATGACAAAGGTGGAATATCAGGCATTGTCAGAATTGCGTGATGCCAGCAAGCCCATCCTGTTGGTGTTTAACAAAATTGACCAGTATCCCGATGCCGATCGCCTTGCCATCTACCACAAAATTCGAGATGAGCGCGTGCGGGAACTGCTCTCACCGGATGAAATTGTGATGGCAGCGGCATCGCCACTACAGGCAAAGGCTGTCCGTCGTCCCGATGGTCGTGTTGCCGCGCAACTCACCACAGGCGCACCGCAAATCGATGAACTTAAGCTAAAAATCTTAGAAATTCTTTACCGCGAAGGCAAAGCGCTCGTTGCCCTTAACACCATGCTGTTTGCCGACGATGTGAACGAGCGACTGGTTGATCGCAAAATGGTCATCCGCAATCAGAGTGCCGATCGCGTCATCTGGAACGGCACAATTACGAAGTCGGTGGCGATCGCTCTCAACCCCATCATCGTCGTTGACATCCTCAGCAGCGCTGTCATTGATGTCGCGCTGATCCTTTCCCTCTCTAAGCTGTACGGCATCAGCATGACCCAACATGGTGCCATCAGCTTGCTCCAAAAAATTGCCCTGGCAATGGGTGGCGTAACAGCAGGTGAACTGCTGGCAACGCTAGGACTCGGTTCGCTGAAAAGCTTGCTTGGTTTAGCGGCACCTGCAACAGGTGGTATATCACTCGGAGCTTATATGTCGATCGCTCTTACCCAGGCAGGCGTTGCGGGTGTCTCCACCTATGCGATCGGGCAAGTCACCAAAGCCTACCTCGCCAACGGCGCTTCCTGGGGCGACGATGGTCCCAAAGCTGTCGTTACCCGCATTCTTGCCTCCCTTGACGAAACCTCCATCCTCAACCGCATCAAAGACGAACTCCGCGCCAAGCTTGATTTGAATCGTAGGAAAGATGCCACTCAAGCCTAGATCAGGTGAGCACAACGACGCAATTTGTCATCCTGTTTCCTGCATAGGAGGTAAGCACATGAAATTTCAACTGTTTACCCAAGTTGCCTTAAAAGAAGATATCCCTACGCTGCATTTGAAACAAGGAAGCACTGGCACGATCGTAGAGTCTGACCCTATGCCAAACGGACGAGAGAACGGTTAGAGCCTCGAAGGTTTGATTCCTCAAGATACGGTTGAAGTCTCTGAATCTCAAATTGAAGCGATCGTCACTCCATCGCCACAAACGCAGATGGGGTAGAGGGCGATCGCTGACACTTTCAACTCAGCACCAGCAGATTGAAGGAACACACTACACCGCATTTATTAGGCTGCGCCTGCCCCTAGTTCATGCTGAATGCCGAAGCATTGAAACATAAACAACAGCTAAAGTGAGACGATTCCAGTTAGGTTGATTGAGTGTGAATAAGATACCTCCAGCCAGTGCTGCCCAACCTACGGGACCGAGAACAAGTGCAATTGTTTGGCTCATACCCATATAAATTGCAAAAGGTAATGTAACGCCCAAGGCATTAGTCAGTCCACCCAGAACACTACTTGCCAACAGATACACTCCAAAACCACTCATTTTTGCAACCGTCATCACACTGCCGCCCAGCAGCAAACTTTCAAGGCGCGGATCATCGTTGGCTCTTTGCATCTCCATAACAAGTCTTTGCCGTTGCTCTGGTGAAAGTTGCTCCAACATATTCTGAAACAGTTTGGTTACAACAGCAGCCTCAATTTCTTGGGTTTCTAAATCACGCCACTGACGATCGCCTAATGCACTTGTCCAATTAATACCAATGTGATCAGAAACATCGGTCACAATTTGCTTCCAAGAGGCATTACAGAAAAGCTGACCAATACTCCCATCCCGCAAATATCGAATGTGATTGCAAAGAGTTTCAGGAGAATTACCAAATCCAGAATTAGTTAACTCGGCTAAGTTTTGACGTTGTTCTTCTGTAGCTGAACTGACGATTTCGTAGAATTCTTGCATAGCCCTGAGCGATTGTTTGACTTTTTGGTTAGCGTACCCACCAACTCAAGCAGCCTAACAATAGAATGAACCAGCCTTGCGTTTTGGCTGCAATTTGTGGAATCCCATCAAGCGTATGCTTGTTAAGGATCATAGCGACCTCGATAGATGCTGTAGATGCGATAGCCAGGTAAAACTAAAGCGATACCCACTGGGCTATGAATGTACCTGGATAGGTATCTTCTGGCAAACTACCACCCAAGCGGATTTTGATTGATCCGAACCAAAGGTAGAAGCCTGGAATCAACGCATCCAGGCTGTAGGCGATCGCTCGCAGTTGAACATCAGCCGGGTCAGCTTTAGAAGAGGCTGCCTGTTGTAAAGATGTTTGTTTGCGATCGGGAAATGGCACCGCTTCAACTCCTCTGGAAAAGGCTAATTGAACCCAAGCAGCAAACGTTCAAATTACGCTTCCTTCTTATGGGCTACCTCAATCACCGTATGCACATTCCCACGGGGTAAGAAATCGCCTTTGATTTTGACTTCCAGGGGATCGCAGGCGGCAACGAAGTCATCCAGAATTTGGTTGATCGACTCTTCGTGGGAGATGTAGCGATCGCGGTAGCTATTGATATAGAGCTTGATCGCCTTCAGTTCGACGACCCGCTGGTTCGGCACATAGCTGAGATAAATCGTTGCAAAATCTGGATAGCCAGAAAAGGGGCACTTGCAAGTAAACTCTGGCAGCGTGATGTGGATATCGTACCGTCGTCCGATCCTGGGATTTGGGAACGTAATCAGCTCGCCTTCAGTAATCAGGCGTTCACCGTACTTTGGTTCCTCTAATGGCGTCTGAGCGCTCAATTCAGCAGTGGAAAGCGGTTGTGTTTCAGGATGGCTCATGGTCGTGTGTAAAAATGTTTCTAGCTTTTTGAGAATTTCTTGGTAAAATCCGCTTCGATTACCCTAATTGCGGCTATTGTGAGCGTAGCTTATCGACTTTCGCGTTCAGACATAGACCTATGACCTCTAGAATAAACGCCAAGCAGCCTCTGCGAAAGGCTCAAACTGCTAGTTCTCCAAAAATTCCAGCCAACCCCCATTCGCCATCGGTGCCCATTTCACTCTATCGAGAAGTTGCGACCGAACTGAAAGCGACCCAGGTAAAAATGGAGTCGCTAAACCAGCAAAACCAGCAGTTGACGCACCAAAATCAGCAGTTGCGTTTAGAGATCGAGCGAGTGGTGCAGTCAGCGCTCCAGCTTCGTCAGGTAGCAGATGCTCATCTGCCAACATCGACATTACCGGCATCCTCGTCTTCGCTGCAAGGTCTAGAGCTACACTTTCAGACCCCGCCTGCTGCACCATCTCATAATGCCGATGCGATCGCGCCCGATCAACTCGATCCGAGAGCGGCGGCACCCAAGTCTCTGTTTACAGAACAGGAAGCGAAACCGCGTCATGGGTCTAAAACAGAGCGCAATGCCGAAAAAATGGGTGGCTGGTGGTTGGCGATCGTGATCTGCTTTATTGTTGTGACGGCATTTGGCACCGGCTTTCTAATTGTCCGTCCGTTGCTGCCATCTCGCTAACTGTTAGCTGAACAAGACAGATCAACAAGATAGCAAGAGCTGATTGATCACGCTCTTGCCAAAAAGCTCTGCTTGTGCCAGTCAGGAATTGTATCTCAGTTTACAAAACACACGCTTTTGACGGTGATAGAAAGTGTTTTGCTAGAGAAGACCGAGTAGCTAAAAACAAGGAGTTGGGGAGTTGAAAAAAGTTGAAGCGATTATTCGCCCGTTTAAACTTGATGAAGTTAAAATCGCGCTAGTCAATGCTGGCATCGTCGGTATGACCGTTTCTGAAGTCAGAGGTTTTGGGCGGCAGAAGGGACAAACTGAACGTTACCGAGGCTCTGAGTACACCGTTGAGTTTTTGCAAAAGCTTAAGGTTGAGATTGTCGTTGAAGACGATCAAATCGACATGGTGGTGGAGAAGATCATTGTTGCTGCCCGCACTGGCGAAATTGGTGACGGTAAAATCTTTATTACCCCAGTGGAGCAAATCATCCGCATTCGCACTGGAGAGAAGAATATAGAAGCGATTTAGTTTAAAGGTCGTTAGCCCTACCTTGCCCGGGCGATCAACCATATGGATCTGCGCTTAAGTAGCTCCACGCATCCTACCAAGAGGCGCTCCTGCTTGTCAGTGAGTGTCTCTTTCTTTGAAAATGTCATAGCTACTGCCTTTAAATCGCTGCAAAACGTGCTCTCAGCTCCACTCTTCTGCCTGCTGTGCCTCTGCCTGCACAAGGGCTTGCCGGAGAGCTTGCCAGTCCATCTGTGCTGCCGGGATGTCTTGCAACAACCGTCCTTGCTCAAGGTGAAGGACACGATCGCAACCTTGCTCTGCTAAGTCCAGTTGATGACTCACCATCATTACTGTCGTACCGTTTGCCTGAGTGAGGTCACTCAGTAGACGCAAAAGCAACTCACTCCGACCAACATCTAACGCAGACATTGGTTCATCTAGCAACAGCACGCTAGGTTCTGTCACCAGTGCACGGGCGATCGCTACGATTTGCCGTTGCCCTACCGAAAGCTGTAGCTCCGTACGAGACAGCCACTCTGAGGGAATGTGCAAGCGATCGCCCCACTTTTTGACTCGCTCTCGAATCGTCTGTTTCGGCAATTGGCGCAGCACGAGCGGATACTCCAACGCTTGCTGCACCGTCATACCCAGGAGCTTTGATTCCTGTAGCACCAGCACAATCTGCTGTCGTAATGCCAGCGTCGGTATTTGAGTCAACACCTTCTGGTTAAAGAGAATGACACCACCCGTTGGCTCACTCAGCCGATTCAACAACCGTAGCAACGATGTTTTGCCTGAGCCTGAAGCACCCACAATCGCAATGCGATCGCCCTGAACCGCTTCAAACGAGATGTCCTTTAGCAAATAATGAGTCTCAGCAGACATGAGACGCTGTCGCTGTTTAACAGACGCACCGATTCCAGACGCAAGGCTCACCTGCTTTACGTCGAGCTGGTTGGTACGGACAGTCTGCATTAGTTCTCGCTCTTGATGGCTCTTGCACAGTTTACCGTCAGCGTGCGAAACAACGCTAACCGTATGCAACGCTACTTATACCGTTTGGCTTAAAGCGGTCACAATCGTCCAGGCATCGATCGCTAACAACAGCATTGTGCAGCCAAGCAAAATAAAGTACATCCACGGCTGTGCGAGTGGGCGCACATCAGTCATATCAAGGCTCGTTTCCGCTTGCACACGCTGCACCATACGGTTAAAGCCAGCAACCCGCATTGGCAAAAGATATGCCTCTCCAGACTGATTCACGAAATAGTAAACCAGACCACCTTGCCCGGTCGATCGCGGCTTCAATGCGGCCACATCTGACCACGACAACGACCACCCTCGACGAAAAAAACGTGGCACCCACGCAGCATATGTGACTTGAATACCGTCACTATTAAGCACAACCCGTTCACTTAACGCGGCATACAGCAAGACACCACCCAAGCTAATGCCTACCCACAAAAAGGGGGATGGTACTACGGCTGCCGTCATGTCTGCTAGAAATGGTAACGGTAGCGTCAAAGCGCTATATAGGAGCAACAGCGTCAGCCGAATCAATGGCGAAAGCTTAAACAGGGAAACGGCTGGGTCAACAGTTGCAGTCTGCAAAGCAGAGTCTGCCGTCGCTTTGGGATTGCTGTCTACTCTAAGCTGAGATGCTTGATCGTGTTCCACAGTTGCCTCGCTTTCACCTTTTCTCTAATTTATAGCCTTTTTTTATTGGGGTGCCATTCCTTTGAACGCCTACTCAGTGCCAAGTATATGTAGTTTTCTAGCACATTGCGATCGCAGTAGAGTACGAAATTTTTATTGGGGTGCCATTCCTTTGAACGCCTACTCAGTGCCAAGTATATGTAGTTTTCTAGCACATTGCGATCGCAGTAGAGTACGAAAACTGTGAGCGTCGAACGACTGCTAGTGAAGCATACAGGTGACCAAGTAGGCTCATTACGATCAGACCTCAGTATGGCAGGTATGAAAGAAGAACGACCTACAGCAAAAAACTACCACATTGGGTCGATAGCAAGCAGCAGGAAGATTGCAGAACGTATCATTTCACAATTTATCCTCAGTATATTTTCTAGGCTTTCTAGAAAGCAAAGACGTGCCATAAAAGTTTGAAACGTAAATATCTAAAAACAGCTTTATACTCTTTCACCTTTAGTTATCCAGCTCATTTTCGGAGTTTAGAAGCTACTTCTTAACCTGAAAAGATTACTTCATCGTTAATTCATCTTTGTAGCTTTAGGGGTACGGATGCGTATTCACCAGGTGCATCCGTTGACATTAATTAAAATCGCGCACTCTCTTGACGGCAATCACAGGAGTCAGATCACATTAGCAAAACTGCTTCTAGCATCGTATCTTCAACTCTTTTGGCACTTCTCAAAGAATCTTCATGGCAGCCCAACTTCAACCGCTTAAGTAGGTACTGTCATCTAAAAGAAGGTGCGCTTCAAAGAGCTTATGGACTCGAATTATGAAGAATTTGCAAAGCAGATTTAAAGATAGGAACAGCTTCTAAAACAAGCTATTTCAAGTTCAGCTATTTAGCGGATTTGAGTTAATTTGTAGGAATGTTAGCTTTGCAGGGTAATGAATGATTTCTACTGAAGTAGTTTATCAAACTGCCCCAAATGTCCAGCGAAAGGTTGGTCGTGTGTAACCTGAATTTTCTTTGCAGTGCTAGAGAGTTACCTCAACAATGAATCACGATTTAGAGTGCCAGCAGCCTACAGTTCCTGATGTGGGTGTTTATGAATGTGAAATTCATCTTAAATTTAGGCTGATTGAGGAAAAGGGCGCATTAAACGATCGCGATCACCTCTTGGAGCTGCTGATTGACGCTTTCACCTGCGGTACAGATGAGTATCTAGAGCCAATTCAAATTGAGGTAGCGGCAAACGAGCTATCTGAAACCGAAGCCTCACCCCAAATGCGGCGGCGCTTGATTCGTCTACGCAACTCTAAAGACCTTGCTTGAGCCGCGCCAGGAGCTTGGCAGTGAAGTGAAGCGTGCCAATTCGCTTGAGTCTTATTGTGGCACGCGATCCCAGGTTGACAGATGGCGCAGTCTTCGTTATTCTTATAAAGGTCTGGTCAATACGCCCCCATCGTCTAGAGGCCTAGGACACCTCCCTTTCACGGAGGCGACGGGGATTCGAATTCCCCTGGGGGTATTAAAAGACTGCAAAAGGAGAGCTAGGTAGCTCTCCTTTTGTCGTTTGAAGATGTGTAATTAATGAGAAAGCGTCTGTAACCGTAGGTCAATGACTCAGAAATGAGACTTCAACGCTGAGCGTTGGTAGATACGCACTTGGCACAAATTCTTTGCCATTAGAGATTTTCTACCGTTGCCTGCTTCTCGCTGAAATGCTTGTATGGCGTAACGTAACCATTATTTAAGCTGTGCCTTTAGCAATCAAAGAGGTCGAGCGGCAAGTGCCCAAAAGTTTCATTTACGTCGCTCTCAGAGGCAGACTGACAAGAAACGAGTACACCACGATGGGTGCCATTGTAGGGGGTAACATGACAACGATCGCGGTTAGGGTTAAATTTGATGTAGACAGGACCGTCCAGAGTAGGCATTTCAGGCATTGCCTTGTAGCCCAACGCTCTAAGATACCGCTTTAGGGCTGTTGTCGCTTGAGCAATAGTGTCAGCGCAAATGCCCAGTATTTGGTAGTCAGAATGGGCTGCGACCAGCAAAAGCGCCTGACGCACCAAAAGCGCTTGAGGCATAACAAAAGCAGGCGATCGATCAAGACAAACAAACTGGTTCAAGATGCTTTGAGCTGCATTCAGAGTGAGATTCTCAGAGTCAAGCGCTGACATAAATTAAGATGGCTTTCACTTTGTGCGCTTAATACATTACAGCAAAAGTTTTACACCTGTATAGTTACTGAATCCATACAGAGCGCCGTCCCCTCGCCCCTTTCACCTCTCTACTAAGGCAGGAATCTTCATCCACGCTACCAACTTTTATACCTTATGACGCAATTAAGTTATTAGGGCAATAGTAGCTGGAACCCGCCCTGTTAAAGACAGTACGGCTGGCAAAGAAAGCATTTTGCTGTAAGCTATATTCATATCTATTGAATAAGTTTCTCAACAAACTACTGAGATTCCCTACTAAATATCATGAGTAAAGCAGCGCAATCAGCATCGGTATGGCATCTTGAAGGGCGTTTTCTGAGCTTGATCATTGAAGGTGGTAAGCCTAAGCGCCTACGCCTAATGACAGCTGATGGCGAATACTGTATTAAGCTAGCCAAGGAATTGAGAGCTTCAGTCAGTGCAACTCTGACGCCTGGAGACTGGGTTCAAGCTTGGGGCGAAAAGAAAAGCAGCTATAAAACCGATATGCCCAAGCTAAAAGCTTATAGGATTAGTACTATTGCTCCTGGTCAGGCAGATACGGCGCTGCCAGTGAAAGCAGAACGTCCAGCTAGCGCTACCATTTTGGTCTGCCAAAAATCAGATTGTCTAAAGCGTGGCGGCAAAGCGGTTTGCCATGCGTTGGAGGCAGCCTTGAACGAGCGCAACCTTACTGATCAAGTAACGCTTCGGGGGACAGGCTGCATGAAGCAGTGTAAAGCCGGACCGCATGTTGTATTCATGCCTGAGAAAGTTCGCTATAGCCGTGTTGCTGCCCGTGACATTGCTGCTCTTGTTGACGAACAATTTCCGCGTGACCCTCAGCAAAATTAAAGCAAACTGGAGTGCTGGCGATCGCCTATACTGACAGGCTACTTAGCCTAGTTGCCTTCGTTTCTGCAATCACTGCGATCGAAAAACCCTCTTCCCCCTTTGCCTGCGCACTCTTAATGTAAGAGCTTAACGTGAGGTTGTTTTAGCCTAAAAAGGAAAGAGGGCATCCTAGAAAACTGTTCGCCTTGACCAGGGCAGCAATCGTTAAACTTTAGGTGCGCCTCTGCCTAAAACCTGATCCCTCAAGGAGCCAAAGCTTTCGGCTAGCTCTTCTCGGTTAGAAGCTCTCCACAAGTAACGATAGATAAACCAGGCAGTGTAGGCAAAGCCAATCAGTTCAAAGGTTGGTGCAAGGAGAGGGATGTCGTTGATGGCATCTAGAAGCGCAAGCGTAAGCTTGACAGAGACGATCGAGCCAAAAATAAGACCCAACGTTATGATAGGGCGCTTATACTCGCCAAAAAAGTCTGACAAATAGTCAGGCAAGCCAGACAGAAAACTATAAATACGATCGCCGACCTGCTTTAATTGCTGACTCGTCTCCGATTCAGCAGCTGGGGGCAGCAGCAGTGGTTCATCCGTAGGCAAGTCTATACTAGGAGCAAAGTCAGAAGGGCTTGTATCGGAAAATTCAGATTCTTTAATGTCAGAACTCATACTTATAACCTGGTGGGGGTAACAACCTGGGCAATGCTGGAGCAATTACAAGCATTCTTAGCCACAACGGGACTAATTTGACAGCTTTTTTAACACTAACAAGCTTAGAGTCAGGTTTTATCATTAGTAAGACAGATTAAGCAACAGTGCTTTCGTTTCAACCAGCACTACTGGCAATACATCTACTTATCGATCGCCGTTTAACTTGAGAACGAGCTGTCTGCTGACGCTCAAAGCTGTGAAAGTCTTAGCTGCAAGCGCTTGAATTATATCTCTCAATTGCCATTTTGCCTACATCAAGTTTGCTTTACAGCAGTGCCGTCGGAGCACCTCTACGTCGATAGTCGCTGTTTGGGTTGGTTTTCTTTACACTTGGGGAATGCTAAGAAAGAACATTAAAACTCTTATTGGTGCTGTTATGGCAGTTCCAGGCAGTTGCCACATGACTTTGTAGCATACTTCTTCCAAGTATTGTTGAGCCTCAGCAGTAGATTCAGCATTTATAAGCGTTGCCTTTTATAGCAGGCACAAAGCCGTAGACCAATGGGGGCGATCGTATCGCCATAGCCGTACTGGTTCAGACGGGGTGCAGGGGTTAAAAAAACTTTGGCTTAAGCGCTCAGGAGTTCGGCGAGGACTTTGGCGTGAGCTCAGTCGAACGCCCAGTCGAGCCGTCTAAAGCTGGCTGGGAGCAAAGCCACCACAGCCCTTTAAGCCCAATGTCCTAAGCCCTGTGGCGACAACGATACCAGTCGCAGCCTGACGATAGTGACCCTATTCTTGTCCAGAGAGAGCAAGGAAAATGACCCAGATTCTGGTGATTGAAGATGATGCACTTGTTTGCACTTTGATGCTCAAACTGCTGAAGGCAGAAGCATTTGACGTGTTCATTGCCAATGATGGTGCAACAGGTGTGCAGCTAGCTCAGGTGTATCAACCTGACTTAATCATTTGTGACGTGATGATGCCTGAGTTTGACGGGTACGAAGTCTTGCGACAGTTACGCGATCAACCCGCTACGGCAACGATCCCGTTCATCTTCTTAAGCGCCAAAGCCGATCGCACCGATCTGCGCCAAGGCATGGAACTGGGTGCTGATGATTACTTGACTAAGCCCTTTAAACGGGCAGAACTGTTGGGTGCCATTACCGCTCGCCTGGAGAAACGAGATACGCTGACTCAGCCCTACATTCGTGAGATGAAGCGGGCAGCTAGTACATTGGGGCAGATGGCATATATTGATCCCCTGACAAATCTCTCCAATCGGATTTCTTTTCATAATCAATGTCAGGAGGCAATCCAGCAAGCGCAGCAAGCAGGCTATGGTATCGCTGTCATACACCTTAATTTGAAAGAGTTTGGGTTGGTGAATGCATCACTGGGATACTTCAATGGCGATCGCTTGTTACAAAAAGTTGCCACACGGCTCAAGCAAGTTGTCGGCGAAGGTGATGCGATCGCACGTCTCGTTGCCAATAACTTTGGTCTGTTGCTGAACAACGTTAGTGACGACGGTAACGACGAACGGGCGATCGTCAATGTAGTGCAAAACGTTTTAGCTCACCTTGCAGAACCCTACGATTTGGATGGGCAGAATGTGCAAATCCAGCTAAGAATGGGCATTGCTTTCTACCCAAATCACGGTAGCAGCCCTGACCAGCTCTTTGACTGTGCTGAGATTGCCTTACGCGCTGCCAAAGCGCAAAACAGTCAGTATCAGCTTTATACCCCCGCTCTGACTGTGTTGGAGGCAGAAAAGCAACTCATGCAGAGCCAACTAGCACTGGCGCTGGAGCGACAAGAATTTCAACTTTACTATCAACCACAGGTCAACTTGATCACAGGTCGGATCATTGGTGCTGAGGCGTTGTTACGCTGGAACCATCCAACGCAAGGTCTGATCGATCCGGACAGTTTGCTTGCTAGCGCTGAAGACCCGACCATAGAACGAGCGATCGGACAGTGGGCTTTAGAGACTGCTTGCCTTCAGGCGATCTTGTGGCAAGCGGCTATGCATTTACCGCTGCGGCTGGCAGTAAACGTTTCAGCACGCCAGTTCCAACAAGAAAATCTAGTCGCGACTGTAACGAAAATTTTGCGGCAGACTGGGCTTACCGCCGATGTGCTGGTGCTGGAATTGAGCGAAGACTGTGCCATGACTGCTGTAGAGTCTACTGTCTTGAAACTTAAGGAACTTAAAGCGATCGGGGTGCAAATAGCCCTTGATGCTTTTGGCACCGGTTTTTCGTCGTTGAACTATCTCAAGCGCTTTCCCCTTGATAGCCTAAAAATCGACAAGTCCTTTATTCAAAACATGATGGTTAATACAGACGATGCCGCCATTGCTAAAGCGATTGTGGCGATCGGGCAAAGCCTTCAGCTGAAGGTGATTGCTGAAGGGGTCGAAACAGCCGCACAGTTTAACCTCTTGCGCCAAAGTGGCTGCCATGCCATGCAGGGTGATTTATTCAGTCCTCCCTTATCAGGGGCTGAACTCCAAGAGCTTTTAGCCATTGACAAGCGCTTTGAACTGGGTAGCGTTACAAAAGACTAGCGTTCTGTACAAACGACTCAGAAACGACTGAGTGTACTGATGTCAGAAACCCAACCATTTTTGCCCTCTTCCATAACCTAAAGCCGAGCCTTTCTGCTGGTCGCGATCGCTATAATTATGGTGCACTTTTTCTCTTCTCTCAGTTAAAGATGAGGAGAGTGTGTGGGCTTTCTAGCTCTAGCAAGGTAATGTAAAAGCGATCGCCCTTTAGCAAAGCAGTCCAGGTTCTCGTACAGTGTTTTCTTAACAACCTGGGCGAATCAGCCTTTATAGCCGTAGCCATACTGCTTAGGACGGGGTGCAGGAGTAGCCCCCCCTTCGGCTTGAGCGATCAGGTCGAAAGCTCTGTGGCGATAGCTATAACCTAAGCAACAAAACTCTGTGAACCCCTTTTCTACTTTTCTCAAACGCTTTTTCGACAGTCGCTTTCTGGCATTGGTAAAGAAAGAAGTTAACCAGATTTTACGTAATAAGCAACTGTTAATTTTGTTGGTTATTCCACCGACTCTACAGTTATTACTGTATGGCTTTGCTTTAAATCCAGATGTACATGATCTAAAGCTAGGTGTAGTGGATTATGCCAATGTTTCTGCCAGTCGTGAACTGGTGTCGGCATTAACGGCAAATCGTATTTTTGTAGTGGAAGCGTATCCAGCGACAGAGCAAGCTTTAAGTCGTCAGGTGGAAACGGGGAAGCTAACGGCTGGTATTGTGATCCCGCCGACCTTCAGGCGATCGTTGAGCCAGGGTAAAACAGCCGAAATTCAGGCATTTATTGATGGCGTTGATGCGAACACAGCCGGGATTGCCAGTGGCTATATGACGCAGATGCTGCGACAGTTCAATTTCAGCTTATCTGGCATTCAAGCTAACCTGCCCGTAAAGCCAGAGGTAATTTTTCTCTACAATCCAGGGCTAACCAGTAGCTGGTTTTTTGTGCCAGGGGTGATGGGGCTGGTGCTAACGCTGATTGGCAGCCTGGTTTCGGCAGTGACGGTTGTACGCGAGAAGGATACGGGCACATTAGAGCAGTTGCTCATGACACCAGCCAAAGCATGGGAAATCCTGCTGGCAAAAGTAGTGCCGCTGTTTGTGCTGTTGATGGGTGATGTTTTTTTGGCACTGAGCCTAGGGCGATTAGTGTTTGAGCTACCGTTTCGCGGCAGTTTATTGCTGTTTGCCGTGCTGTCAGGGCTGTATGTTTTTGTAGGAATCGGTGTGGGCATTATGCTGGCGACAATTTCCAAATCGCAACAGCAGGTCGTCCTCACTGCTTTTTTTATCAATTTGCCGATGGTACAAATGTCGGGCGCGATCGCGCCAATCGAGACAATGCCAACTTTTTTCCAGGTCGTGTCGCTACTGAATCCATTGCGGCATTACATCACGATCGTGCGAGGTATTTTGCTGAAAGGTGTTGGTCTAGAAGCGTTATGGATGCATGCTTTAGCGCTGGCAGTGATTGCGATCGTTCTGCTTACCATTAGTGTTAACCAATTTCGCAGTCAACTTAGTTAGAGCGGTCAACAGTAAGACAGTGCTTGCATCACAGTGGCTCGACTCGCTCGACCCGCTTAAAAACCAGCGCTGCCAATGCCTGGAGAGCGGCTGGTTTCATGTTGTGACCGCCTAAAGCCGCACCAAGAGGGGCACTGGTTGAGCCTTCGGTAAAACTACCAATTATTCTATGAAGATACGATAGAGCCGTTAGCAGTTAAAAGAATGTCCGTTTATGATGCATACAAGTAGAAGAGCCATGATGAATCAAATGGTTGTTGTCATGATTTGCCTAGTGGTGATTGACAAACAAATTTACTAGCATTAGATAATATTGGTAAATCTGGTCAGTTATGGTTAATGAATGCTTTTAGCGGGATGGATGAAAAACATGGGACACCGCCGCCCTAGAGAGTGGGTCAAAGATCTACTTCAGCCAGCCACTTGCTTGGCACTGATGACCACATTCGTCTGTCATCCTCATCTAGCCATCGCCCAATCTCTTGATAGCAAAGCGCTTAACTCAGCCGATGCAGATGCTACTGTCTTCAGCGATGCCTATACTCTAGGACCGGGCGATCGGGTTCGCATCGATATCTTTAAAGTGACTCAATATAGCGGTGAAAATCAGGTGCTAGTCGATGGCACTCTGAATCTGCCACAGGTTGGTTACCTTTCAGTACAAGGGCTGACGCTAAAAGAGGCGGGAGACGCAATTTCAGCAAAGTATGCCAGTGTGCTTCGTTATCCGCTGACTACAGTGAGTTTACTGACCGCCGCCCCCGTCAAGATTGGCATCTCTGGCGAAGTTAATCGACCGGGTGCTTACACCATTGAAGGCAGTACCACTAACGCTCAGTTGCCAACTGTGACACGTGCGATTCAATTAGCAGGGGGAATCACCCAAATTGCTAATTTGCGCCAAGTAGAAGTGCGCCGACTGCTACGATCGGGCGCTAATCGTGTGATCAAGGTTGATCTGTGGGATTTCTTGCAAACGGGCAATCTTCGCCGCGATATTACCCTCCGCAGTGGCGATAGTATTTACATTCCAACCGTAACTCAAACGAACCTGGCGGAGTCAGTGCAACTTGCCTCTGCCAGCTTTGCTGCCGATCGCAGCGTCCCGCTTAACATTGCAGTTGTTGGCGAAGTGTATCGTCCTGGACCTTACACTGTTACGGCATCGGCTAAAACGGGTGCGGCTGGTGAAACTGGGCAATCTAGCGGCGGCGGCAGCGATCGCGCCCCCACCATTACAAGAGCGATTCAGGTGGCGGGTGGCATCAAACCGCAAGCCGATGTCCGTCAGATTGAAGTGCGTCGGCTTTCCCGAAATGGGTCAGCACAAACGATCAAGATTGATCTCTGGCAACTGCTGCAAAGTGGCGATCTAAGTCAGGATATGATTCTGCAAGACCGGGATACAGTCGTTATTCCTACGGCAACTGCTCTTACGCCAGCAGAATCGACTCAGATTGCGACTGCCAGTTTTTCGCCTGATACCATCCGCGTGAATGTGGTGGGTGAAGTAAAGCAACCTGGTGTCGTCAAGGTGCCGCCCAATACCCCGCTCAACCAAGCCCTACTGTCGGCGGGTGGCTTTAATGTACGCGCCCAGCAAAAGTCGATCGAGTTGATTCGGCTCAATTCTGACGGTACAGTGACGCGGCGATCGATTTCGGTAAATTTTGCTCGTGGCTTAGATGAGGAGGGCAATCCCGCGCTTCGCAACGATGATATTGTTGTGGTCAACCGTTCCAAGTTGACTGCTTTTTCAGATAGCCTGGGTGCCATTTTAAGTCCCGTTAACGGCTTTCTCTCGGTGTTTAGCCTGTTCAGAATCTTTAGCCAGTAGATGAGTGAATAAACATGTAGGGCGATCGGTTTTGTTGCCTTAAGCTAAAGGCGTTTGTAATAGCATGAGCACAGCCAACGGCTGACGAAGCAAGGTTCAGGTGCTTGCAGTCCAACCAGTCAGTAAGGATGTAGGGATCAAGATGGAGAACGAACAAAACACTCACGCACTAGCATCCCAGTTGCATCATGACAAACGCGGGCAGCGGTTGCCCTCATCGGCTCAGGTATCACAGGCTGATGGTAACGATGAAGGAGGGCTGAACCTGGGGCAGGTCGTTGCTATCTTGCGGCGGCGGCTCTTAATCATTGCTGGAGTGACAACCGTTATTACTTCACTGGCACTGCTCAAGGCGATGACCAGTAAACCGGTGTTTCAATCTGGGTTCGAGATTTTGACCAAACCAGTCACTGCCGAGAATCAGGTAATTTCGTCGGTGCCTCAGACTTTAAGCAATAAAGAACAGCAATCAACCGAAAGCAAAGGGATTGACGCAACCAAGCTTAAGCTTTTGAAAAGTCCTAAAATCCTTTCTCCGATCGTCCAACAACTCCAGCCGACCTATCCAGACATTACCAACGACTCACTCACTGCTGGTCTCAGTGTCGTAGGCGTACCGACCAGCGAAATTCTTACCGTTGGTTATCAAGATGAGAACGCTGATAAAGTGAAAGCTGTTCTGACTCGTGTTGCCGATGCGTATCTGAAGTACAGCCTGGAAGAGCGACTGGCAGACGTGCAGCAAGGTATTGACTTTGTGAATATCCAGTTACCACAACTGCAAGAGCGCGTTGAAACATTACAGGACGAACTCCAGTCGTTTCGACAGCAGTATAGCTTAATTGACCCAGAGTCGAATGGGAAACAGCTGACCGATCAGACGACGACGATCGGTCAACAGTCCCTTGAAACGCAGATTAAATTAAGCGAAGCACGAGCGCTCTATGCCAACCTTAGCCGCGCGTTAGCCCAGCAAACTGACGGTTCAGCTGCATCAGCCGCTCTCACCGACAATGCTCGTTATCAAAAGCTCCTTAGCCAAATCTTAGAAGTTGAAAGCCAGATGGCGGCTGAGTCTTCTCTGTATTTAGAAAACAGTCCTAATGTGCAGGTGCTGAAAACTCAGAAAGAAAATCTGTTGCCCTTGCTGCAACGAGAAGGGCAACGGGTACAGGCTGAGGTGGCAAGTAAAATTCGGGAGCTAGAGGCACGCAGCCAGGTTCTGGGTCAAACTACAGCCGCTTTGAACCAGCGGATTAAGCAACTGTCAGTGATTGCTCGTCAGTATGCCGATATTCAGCGAGAACTCACGATCGCAACCACAAACTTGAATCAGTTCTTAACGAAGCGAGAGGCGCTACGCATTGATGCTGGACAACGGAAAACGCCCTGGCAAATCCTCACGCCACTCATTGAACCCGTCCCTTCTGCTGCCAATGTCAAACGATCGGCTCTGTTAGGAGCCATCTTAGGATTGCTTGTTGGCATTGGGGTTGCCCTACTGCTCGAAAAAATCAGTAACGTGATCCATAGTGCTGATGAAATTAAGACGACGACGAAACTGCCAGTCTTAGGAGTCATTCCATTCAATCCTGAACTGATTGCCTTAGAGTCATTGAACCCAGTCGAAAAGATTGGCTCTTTCGCTGATATGGCTGGTCTGGTGCAGCAAATGCGACAACGTATTGGCTTAGACAGCCTGAATAAGGGTCATCAGTACTCAACCTCTCCCTTTTTAGAAGCCTTTCGATCGCTCTACACCAATATTCTTCTGCTTAATCCCGACACTCGCTTACGATCGCTGGTGATCACATCTTCTTCACCGGGCGAAGGTAAGACGACTGTTTCAATTTATCTGGCGCAGGCAGCAGCGGCGTTAGGTCAACGGGTCTTGCTGGTTGATGCTGACCTCCGCCTGCCTCAATTACACGATCGCCTGGAACTAGACAATGCTGATGGACTCAGCGGCATCATTTCATCCGATCTAGAGTTTGAGCGTGTTGTTCAGAAAACACCCCTAGACAGCAATCTTTCTGTCTTGACTGCGGGGCAAGTGCCGCCTGATCCAACAAAACTGCTTTCGTCTAAAAAGATGCACCACTTAATGGAGCAGTTTAAAGAAGTCTACGACCTGATCATTTACGATATGCCGCCTGTGATCGGCTTGGCAGATGCAAAATTACTTGTCCCCCGAACGGATGGACTCGTGATGGTGGTTGGGCTGGGTAAGACCAAAACGTCAACGTTAGAGCAAGGGTTGGAGGCGTTGAAGTTGTCCTCTAACCAAATGCTTGGCATCGTGGCTAATGGGTCGAAAGACTATGCTCCTACTGTCTATAGCGGCTACCATCGGCACTACCGACTAGAGGCAGACGACGCAAGTGACGCAGCGACTCCGGCGTTAGCGGATTCGGCTAGACGATCGGGCAACTGGCTCCAAAAACGATTGAGCACGACCTTTACGAACAAGCCATGATGATGCAAGGTTGTACGCAAAAGGGTCGATTGATGGCATGGATAGGGAGTACTGCCCCCCAGCTGCAATGGAAGCACTGATACTTTTGGCACTTATTGGATTGCTTTGGCTGATCAGTTCTCGTCGTTGGAGGCAGCGCTTTCTGCTCCCGATCGCGGTCGCCAGTGCCCTCTATTTAGGAGGGGTGTCTCCGATCGGTGTCACCCTAGCAACACAGGGGCTAACGGCATTTTTGCCTCCTGACTCTGGTGAAGCGGTCGATGCCATTGTCGTTTTAGGTCGTGGAGACGCAGTTCGCAGCCAACGCCTTGAGGTGGCTGAACGACTGTGGCGTAAGCAACGATCGCCCAAAATTTTTGCTAGTGGTATGCTAGATGCCGAATTCATGCTTGAACAGTTCAAGCAAAACGGTATCTCAGCCCAGGCAGTAAGCGGTGAACGCTGCTCTCAATCCACTGAGGAAAATGCTCTATTCACTTCCGCCCTGTTGCATCCTCAAGGTGTCCAAAAAATCCTGTTAGTCACAGATTATCCCCACCTACTGCGATCGATGCTAACCTTTCGTGCATTGGGTTTTATCGTTCTCCCTTACGCTAGCGAGTTGCCGCGTCACTGGAGTTCGCAGCGCCAAATTCTTTTGTTGTTGAGAGAGTATATTGGGTTAGCTCAGTATGCGCTGACCAATCGCTTTCGGCAGCGGAGCACGTTTGAACTAGAGCATCCACCAGTGGATGTCATCCTAAAACTCAATACCTGGAACTGTAAACTATCGCTGCTGCCACTTAGAGACAAACCCACTAGCTAAAGGTTGTATCGTCTCAACGTTACGCTACCAAACACTTTTTTATTTTTAATTACTAAAAAAACCTCGCAACCAGCATGAACGACTTTCCAGACTTTCCCCATACCCCCTATCAAATCGAGAAAGAGCTGGGACATAACCGTGCGGGTGGTCGAGTCACCTATTTAGCCACGCAAACTCAAACCCAGCAGCAAGTTGTTATCAAACAGTTTCAGTTTGCCAAGACTGGGACTAGTTGGGCTGAATATGATGCGTACGATCGCGAAATCCAGCTTTTGAAACAGCTCAATCATCCTGGTATTCCACAGTATCTGGATGCGTTTCAAACAGAGGATGGCTTTTGCATGGTGCAAGAGTACAAAAAAGCATCGTCACTGTCCGACGGTCGGAGTTATGACCCAGAAGACATCCGGCAGATTGCGATCGCTGCCTTAGAAATTCTGGTCTATTTACAAAACCGTATGCCGGCGATCATCCACCGCGATTTGAAGCCCGAAAATATTTTGCTGGATGCTCAAGGAAACGTCTATCTAGTCGATTTTGGTTTTGCGCGGGTAGGCGGAGAAGATGTCGGTGTCAGCAGTGTGGTCAAAGGCACCTTGGGGTTTATGCCACCAGAGCAATTGTTTAACCGCCAACTAACAGAAGCATCCGACCTGTATGGACTAGGCATGACGCTGATTTGTCTGCTGACGGGCACAAAATCCGATCGCATTGGAGACCTGGTTGATATTAGCTACCGGGTCAGCTTTAAGCATCTGGTTTCTAACCTGAATCTCAAGTGGGTGAACTGGCTAGAAAAAATGGTTGAACCCCGGCTAAAAGAGCGCTTCCCTAATGCCTTGGCCGCCTTAGCCGTTGTACCAACCTCGCCCCTGCGCCCGCCTGATGCCCAATTTAGTCAGGCAAACTTGAAATTGCAAGCGGCACGTTTGGGCGATCGTCTGACCAAAACAGTCGTGATCACGAATCCCATTCCAGAAACGCTGCTAGAGGGGCAGTGGGAGGTTGCCCCCCATCCACACGACCCGCCAGCAGAGCGCTACTGCTGGATTACCGTCACCCCTGAAACCTTTGCCAAAAATCAAACGGAGTGCCATGTAACGATCGATACTCGCAAGCTCATGGCAGGCAAGACCTATAATCGCAAGCTACTTTTACACGCAAATACCCTGACAAAAACCTATTCTCTTAATCTTCAGGTGCAGACAGCGCCCGTGCCTGTGCAGCCATCCCTGTTGCCCAACAGTCTTTTGCTCTTGCTGTTACTGATTTCGCTGGTCGTGAGCTGGCTTGTTTCGTCGGTCGTTTTGAGCATGGGTATCGTTGCAAACTCAGCCTCTATTACAGGCTTTGGTGCCTTAGTCGGCGCGGCGATCGGGCTAGAGTTTGCCGCCTGGTTAATGCGATCGGCTGGCTGGCGGATGGGTTCGACCACTAGCACAATGGCAGCACTAGGGGTAGGCGTTGCAGCGCTACTGGGTGCGCTTGCGAGTGATTTAGCGACGGCAGGTCCGGTTGTGTTTTTAAGTGCTGCTGCTGGAGCAGTGAGTGGCGCAGTCATGGGTGTGATGATCGGCATTACCGTCGAAAAATTGATGGTAGGCGGTAGCTCCAAAAGCCTTGCGACTTTGCTACCGCTGCTTGTTACAACAGTAGGAGCAAGCATTGGCTTGAGTCTGACGTTCGGCTTTGCGAATGGCATCGTCCTGACCATTCTCATGGCGAGTAGTCTTGCCATTATCACGCTGGTCAGCCACCTCTATTTACGACAAGTCAACACTCGGTTCTCCCATCGCAAAGCCGAACGCTATCTTATTAAGCCTTGAGTGATGAAGGTAATGGGTTTAGATCTCCCAGTTGTTGAGACTTTTGGTTTAAATCACTAAGCTCACCTGAGAGCCTTGTTCCGTTTTGAAGACCTCAATGCGTGATTGAAACGCTTCTTTGAAGTGAGGGACATGGGTGACAGTAAGAATGCAGGCAAAGTCGGGGGCGATCGCGTTGATGGCGGCAATGAGGCGATCGCAGCCTTCGGCATCCTGCGTACCAAACCCTTCGTCAACAATGAGCATTTGCAGCGCGGTGCCCGATCGGTGTGCCAGCAGTCGCGCTAACGCCAGCCGAATCGCAAAGTTGACCCGAAACGCCTCTCCGCCGGAATAGGTTTCATAGGGGCGGGTGCCGTGAGCATCGGCAATGAGAATATCGAGCGTCTCAATCAGTTTTGATGGTTGCAGGGTGTTGCGGGCTTTGCTGGCTTTTGCCTGACGCGCCTGGTCACGACGGTTTGAGCGCTGGGTGACAAATTGGATATGTAGCTGGTTAGCGCTGAGACGGCTGAGGATCTGATTGGTTTCGGCTTCCAATTGCGGCAGCGCATTCTCAATCATCAACGCCTGAATGCCATTTTTGCCAAAGGCTTGGGCTAATTCTTGATAGATGCGCTGCTGTCGCTGCACGGCTTGTAGTTGAGTGTTGAGCGCTGAGTGTTGAGTGTTGAGCGTTTCGAGCTGCTGCTGCTGCTGCTGTAGGCGACCGAGGGATGCCAATTGTTCATCCAAGTGCGATCGTTGCTGCTGCATCCGTGTTTCCAGGGTTTGCCTTTGTGCCTGGCAGTCTGGGGTGCGCTCTAGCTGTTGTACCAGTTGTTGCACCTGCATTTGAGCTATCTGCAAGTCACGCTGGCGATCGCCCAACGCCTGGGTCAATTCGCTAACTCGTTGCTGCATCTGGGGATAGTGCTGACGGGCACGACCGATTTCTTGATAGCGTAATTGCCAATGTTGTGCTTCTCGCAGTGCGTGTCGCAAGGCGTTATGTTGCTCCAGTTCGTAACCGATCCCGGCGCTTTGACGATCCAGAAGGGCAAGCTGAGTAGCCGTTTCGGCATTTAACTGCTCCAGGCTGGCTTGCAGTGCCGAGAGTTGAGCGTAAAGGTCGGGTTGTCGTTGTGATAGTTGGTCGTGTCGTCGTTGTGCCTGTTTGATTTCTGCCTGTTTGATTTCTGCCCAACGCCAGCGATCGACCTCGCCCCGTGCCAGTGCATGATCTTTTTCGTCGTAGTGTAGCTCCTGCAAGCTGCGATCGAGTAAGCGCAGTTCATCGTGTAGCTCAGTCGCATAATTGCCAAGCTGAAGCGATCGCTCTAAGTCAGTCGCTTCGGCTACAACTTGCTGCAACGTTGCCTGCACCGCGATCGTTGTTTGAAGCTGCTCTTGCAGTTGCCCCCGACGTTCCAGCACGGCACTGTATGGCTTTAGTTCGCGCTCCAGGGCACGGTATTCGTCGCGCAAAATTTGAATTTCCCGTTCGGATGCCGATAGCTGCTCCCGAATGACCCACACCTGGTCTAACACGGCTTGCTGCTCGATTTGATGTTTTTCTAACACCAGGTTCCAGTGCTGTTCGTCAAGGGGACGATCGCACAGAGGACAGGGGGTAGGGGAGTGAGGGGTAAGGGGTGAGGGGTGAGGTGGGGAAGTTTTGAGTTTTGAGTTCTGCTACCACATTAGAAGGCTCTGCGGCTTGAGCGAATTCATGTTCCAGCCTTTTGCCTTTTGCCTTTTGCCTTTTGCCTTTTGCCTTTTGCCCGCCCTCTCCTCTCTCCTCTCCCCTCTCCTCCGCCAACAGTTGCATTTTTTGCTCTAATGCTGCCAGTTGCCCTTCACAGTGCCGCTGCTGTTCTTGAAGCTGCTCCATGAAGCTGCGACGTTCTAAACCTTTCTCGCGTACCCGTTCTTGATAGGCGCGTCGTGCATCCAGGGCAGCGATGCGATCGCTCACTTCCTGTACGGCTTGTTTAAGCTGAGGGTGGCACGACTGCTGCGCTTGAAGCTGCTGCGCGGAGGCGTGTAGTTCCTCTAAGCGTGTGGCGAGACGAGTACTCAGGCGATCGAGCTGGCTCTGGATAACCTGACGACGCTGTAACAGGGGGGAAGCCTGCACCTGCCGCTGATCGAGCTGGCTCAAATGGGTACGCGCCTGCTGAAGCTGCTGCACGGCGGCTGCGATGTCGGTTGCTTTGGCAAGGGTCTGCTGTAACTCGGCATCCTGCTGGGCGATCGCCTCTAGCTGTGCCTGCACCTGCTGGATCTGACGCTGGTGCTCTGCCAAGCGCTCGTTTTGCTGCTGCTGGTATTGCTGACGCTGTGCCTGTGCCTGTTGATGGGCTTTGAACCGAGCCGAGACGCTTTCTTCTTGTGCCTGCAAGGTTTGAAACTGACGGTAGCCAGCGACGATCGCAGCTTCTTGCTCCAATAAAGCCCCTAACTCTCGCTGCTGCTGCTGGATTGCCGTTAATTCTTGCTGCAACCGCTGACAGTCCTGTTCCAGGTGGCGCTGCTGCTGCTGTTGCCAGGTATGCTGCTGCTGCCAGGTCTGGCGTTGCTGCTGCGTGGTCTGAAGCGCCTGTAGCTGCTCGCTATCCGCCATCTGTTGCTGCCGTAGCCTTGCCAGCGTTGACTCCAGCGCGGCTTGCTCTGCCGCCACCCGATCGCGGGTCTGTAGCTGTGACTGCATAGCTTCTAGGCTGCGTTCTAGTAGCTCAATCTGTCCTTTAAACTGGCGTGATTGATCCTTTGCCTGGTCTGCAACCCGATCGTACTGTTCCAGCTTCAGCAGATCCGCGAGAATTTGCTTGCGTTCGGTGGGTCGCTTCAGCATGAACTCATCGGCCCGACCCTGCCGCAGATACGCTGAATTCACAAACGTCTCATAGTCTAGCTTCAGGTGCTCCAGGATCAACTGCTGCGTCGCGCGAACGCCTTTGGCAGTGAGAGTGCGAAAAGAAAAGGATGAGGGATGAAGGATGAAGGATGTAGGTTCCGTCGTTTCATCCCTCATCCCTCCGTTTTCATCCCTCGATCGTGCCACCTGAAACTCTAGAGACGATGACTGCCCTCGATAACGGCTGCGAAGAATGCGGTAGGTGTGCTGGTTGTTGCTGAAGATGAAATCGACCTGCGCCTCTTGAGCGCCAATGTGAATGACATCATCCTCCGAAGCAGCGCGGCTTTGCCCCCAGACTGCCCACGCGATCGCCTCCAGCAGTGATGATTTGCCTGCGCCATTGGCACCACAAATACACGCCGTATGCAGACCCCGAAAATCCAGGGTTGCGTCACGGTAACTGAGAAAGTTTTTAAGGACTAGCTTCAGGGGGATCATGCTGCCAATGCCGCAGAGCTACCTTCCAGGTTAGCAGTACACTTGCACTTTAATACGCCTGCACTGAACGATCGCGCAACCCATACCCGATCGTGGGTCTGGAGAAAGGGCTGACATTAGGGTAATCGTCGCGATTGCACTAGCTGCCAGGAAAATAAAATGAGAAAGGCTGGATTGTTAATCAGATAGCGCTGCCACAGGCGTGCTGGTTCCATCGCAAAGCGGTACAGCCATTCCAAGCCCCATGCCATCATCCAGCGTGGGGCTTGAGATACTTCACCACTATGAAAGCTAAAAGCCGCTCCCACTCCGACCATCACTGCGTTTAGCTTGTCCTGCTGTCGTGCCATCCACTCTTCTTGCTTGGGACAGCCTAACCCGACGAAGACGACTGACGCACCCGACGCATGGATACGATCGCGATCGGCGTGTTCCTCTTCTAAAGTCAGTGGGCGAAACGGTGGGGCGTGAGTGCCTGCAATGATCAAGCCTGGAAAGCGCTGCACCAAATTTTGCTGAAGTGTGTCCAGCATGGCTTTGGTGCCGCCATAGAGATAAAGCGGGATGCCTGCTTGTGCCGCACGATCGCACCATGCCAGCATCAAATCGGGACCATAGACCCGTTGTTGCTGCTTGACTCCCAGCAGGCGTAAGCCTATCACCAGCGGCATCCCATCCGGTGTAACCAGTGCGGCGCCATGAATCACCTGCTGATACGATCGCTGCCAGTAAGCGGTCATCACCACATGAACATTCGCTGCCACAACATAGCAGGAGGTTTTTGCCCGTGCCCATGCCTGAATGCGATCGCACGCATCCTCATAACTAGTTGGGTACACAGGCGTTGTAATAATCTGAATGGGAGGGAGCGAATGAATCACAAGGTTTTAGTTCAACAAGAGTGCAGTTAAAGTGAGCTGTCAAAGCTGGGCGAGCATTATAAAGGGCGCAGTCAACGCTTAGAGGTCGCACGTTTTGCCAGCCAACGTAATAGTTGAACTGGTAAACTTAAAGCGACTAAAGTCGAAAAATGAACCTTGCCTTGCCAAAGAAATTTCAGTAATTTTTGAGCATACGTATTAGCCGAAGCGCTTTGATTGAGCCACTTACTGCCCAGTAAGAGTAATTCGTAGGCTCGCCATTCTAAACCTACCTGACGATAAATTTCAAAGTGCTTTTGAGCAATTTTGTACCAGGCAAGCGGTGTCACTTTGCGACTATTTTGACCCAGATATTTTCGCCAGATGTAAATTGGTTCTGCCAGGTGATAGTAAGGGCAACCAGACGCGATCGCACGCAGCCAAAATTCAACATCGTGCAAATCTTGGACACCAAATGCAGGATCGTAACCGCCGAGCGATTCCCACAGCGATCGTCGTAAGGGGGTTGTACCAATGAGCTTCCACTGAGAGCTGAGCGAAAAAGGCTTTGGACTCAGCATGGTCTGGAGTGAAATATCACCCGGATCAACTAAAGTACCAGCGGTCTCCGCTTCATTTTGTCGGAGATAGTTGCCGTAAATAAAGCCTGCATCCGGATGCTGATCAAACGCCACTTGAATAAGTTCTAGTGCCGTTGGTGGCAACACATCATCCGCATCGAGCAAAACAAAAAGATCGCCCGTTGCCGCACCAAAACCACGATTTCTCGCGATCGACGGGCCTCCGTTTGGCTGCTGCCAGATGACTTGAATCACACCCTGCTGCTCTAATTCATGGCAAACTTTATTCGTTTTGGTATCCGTTGAGCCGTCATTCACCAAAATTAAATCCTTTGCTGGCAGCGTCTGTTTTAAGACACTGTTTACAGCATCAAAAATCAACTCCCCTTCGGAGTAGCAGGTAATAACAACGCTAATCGTGCTAGTTGTTAGGCTCATGGGCTGATGTTAGTTGGCTAAATTGCTGACGCACAGACAACGGTAAGAAACGTAAAAGCGTCATGAGTAGAATCGAACTATATTTTTTGAGAAACATCACGATGCCCCAGACGGAGTAAGCCTCCCAGTTCAGCCTGAGCCAAACGCGCCAGCTTAACCCAGACTGCGGCACAAAGACTAATTTCAGCAGCTTAAGCGGATCGCCTGGTTGCAGCAGCCATTGGGTGGGATACAACGCCGACTCACCAGGAAGGTTAAAAACCATTGTTGTGGCATCAACAAAAAGAGGAAAACCTGCCTTTTTAGCACGAATGAGAAACAGGGCATCGCCGCCATAATGAGGCACTAGCGTTGGGTCAGGATAACCGATCGCCTCTACAACCACGCGAGGGATGCAAACAAGATTACCGCTGAGTAAATCGCACGGAATAACCTGCCCGATCGCAGCCTCAAGAAAGCGATAACCCTGCCATGTTTTGCGCTTGCCACCAAAGGCGATCGCGCCTGCTTTACCTGCTTCAAAACCCTGACAGCCAATAATACTATCTGGATGCGATCGCCCAAAGTCAACTAAATGACTGAGCGTATCTGCCGCAAATTGGCAGTCATCATTGAGCCAAAGAAAAAATTCTGCCCCTTGCTCATAGGCATATTGCATCCCTAGCGCGATCGCGCCTGTCCACCACAGATTGCCGTCGCCAATTAGGATTTTAACCTCTGGATATTGTTCACGAATAGCATCCCCAGTACCATCCACCGAACCATCATCAACCACAATTACTAAGTAGTAGTCGAAAGCTCCCTGTTGCTTAAGCTGTCTTAGACACGCTAATGTCAACGCTTTACGGTTGTGTACCGGGATAAGAATGGAAACCAAGCTGTTTCGTTTTGCAACATCGAGCATATCAATACAAAATTAATTTTATGTTGATTTCTAAAACTTAAATTAAAGCAACGAAGCATAAATAGCATGAGTTTTCTCAGCACAGTTTTTCCAAGTAAACTGTTTCACCCTCTCTACTCCTAACTGGATTAATGTTTGCGCCCGTTCAGGTGAGTACAACACTCTTTCTAAGGCAGTAGCAATACTTTCAGGTTCGGTAGGGTTAAAAAGCTCTGCTGCATCCCCAACCACTTCGGGAATTGAACTGCGATCGCTACACACCACAGGACAATGGCAAGCCATCGCTTCTAAAGGCGGAATGCCAAACCCTTCATACAGCGAAGGATAAACAAAAGCAGCCGCATTGGTGTATAGGAACGCTAACAGCACATCATTACCACTGAGATGTTGAACTTGGTCGGCTGTTAACTTATGTGCTAAAAACTGCTCTCGCTCTTCTTGAGAAAAAGGTAAGCCACCAAAGCAAATTAAGCTAAAGTCGCGTTTTAGATCTTTAGAAGCTAGATAAGCTCTCAGAAACCGAGCGAAATTTTTATATAACGATCGGTGCCCAACATACAGAATATAGGGGCGAAAAGGTTTGATGAACTGGGCGGGGCTTTGAAGCTCTTGCTTGAGAGAACAGCCTAAGTGGGTCACAAAAGTTTTTCGAGGGTCAACATCAAACAATTCCAAGAGATCCTTGCGAGTGTTTTCAGAGACGCAGATCACACAATCTGCACGAGCAACGGCTTTTGCTTTAAATAATGATGCTGGGTCATTCGGCAAGACGGAATGAGCAAACTTTTCAGGAATCATGTCATGCACCGTTACAATGATTTTTGATCGTTTTGGTGCTATTTTTTCAGGTAAATAGTAGGTTTCATGAACTAAATCTGGACACGAACGACTTAAAATAAACTTTGAAATTTCTCGATTAATAACAGCTCTAAGTTGTACGGTTTTATAAATATATGGCATAGAAAAACCGCTGATCAGCTTAGAGTCAGCAGTCTTCAAATACTGATTAATGTGAAGCGGTGCAAGAACTTTAACCTTAAAGCTCTCCATTTCAGAAAGGTAGTTTGCTAGTTCATAAAAATAACGCGAGATGCCGCCATATTTTTGGCATGAGAAGATTTGATAGTCATACGTAACAGAGACTTTCATATTAGTGTTTTGCAGAATCATGGAAACTGCATCAGTGTTTTATGATCTGCTAGCGTTTTCGATATCATCCTTCTACTAACGTAGTGATTGAGCACTTCTGCCAAACGGCTGGTCATTAACCGGAAAGCAATAGGGTGTATGTCTCGATCCGTTAGGATATGGAAATTATTATGGGAGAAAAGGGAAAGAGACAGTGTTTTTGCTAGATACTCAAGAGTCTTATTTTGATAGAAGGAGATATGCTGTCCAGTGTTAAAGGCATAGTAATCCCAGGCATTACAAGCTGGCGGCGATATGTGGAATAGCTCAGTAGAAAAAATGATAGTTGATGCGCTTGCTTCTTTAATTGCTGTTTGAATGAACTCTAACGGATTATAAATATGCTCTAGAACTTCAAAAGCAGTAATGGCATCAAAAGGACTATTTGATGTAGAAGCTTCAAAACCCTGAGCAAATAAGTTTTTGCAGAACGGATCTGACCAATAGCTATCGAAACCGGTATCGCGCAAAAGGCGTGTCAACAATCCATAACCGCCACCAATATCCAGGTATCTACCTTGTGGATCAAACAAAAAGAAGAGAACGCAACTTAGTAATTTTGACAATCTGATATTACGCTGAATTAGCCCTGTGTCAGCACTGGCGATCGCGCTTTGGTAGGCTTCATCCAGCCAGTAGGGTTTCTCCGTTTGTAACAGACCACAGGTGTCACAGTAAAAATAATCAACGTTGTATTTCCTGAGCACAATTTCTCGGAAGTAGAAGCGTTGTTGACTGAGACATATCGGACACTGTTTCATCATGCCAACCTCTTGATCGTTTGCTTCATAACTCTCTTTAGTTTTTTAAGCAAACCTGCTTGATCAGCGATTTGATGCGTTAAATGGTCTGCTTGTGTATCACGGATCACAAATGCTGGATGTTTTAACGGAAATGACAGCGCTTCTGCTGGCAGATTGCCCATTCGATTAGCTGCTATTGTATGAGTTGCGTCTGAACCAAAACCAATGTTAGAAACCAGATTCACAGTTGGCAACACGGTTAAGCCGCTTTGTATCCAGCAAGCAAACGTCCACTGGTAATCCCAAGTATCGAGGCGATCGCACGCCACAGCTTCAAATAAATCTGTCCAATATTGAACTGTGCGATCGTCACCCAACAAATCTTTCAGCCAATTGCCTTGTTGAATGATTGACCAAAGCTCCATATCCACATCATAGTGGTTCCACGCCCGTCGCCATGATGCCCAACCCCAGCAATGGTTATAGCGTGAAAAGTAATAACTATCCTGAGTCCGTTTTTGCCCAAACTGGAAGTTATCTCCCGAAATAGTCATGATACGAGAATCATGACGGTAGTAATCTAATAGCGTTTCACAAAACGGGAAGAACGTTGGATGAGGTAGACAATCATCTTCCAATATAATTGCTTCTTCTACCGTTTCAAACACCCAATTCAGCCCACTGGATACCCGCCGCTTACAGCCGAGATTGGTCTCAGAAAAATTGGTTAAAACCTGGCAATTCCAATCAACCTGGTTAATCACGACACGGGTTTGAGCACATAACTCTGTTTCGTTAGCGCGATCAGAACGAGGACCATCTGCCACAACTAAAAGTATTGGTGGCTCGACCTTACGGATGGTATTAAACACCGCTTGGGTAAGCTGAGGGCGGTTGAAAACGAATAGAGCAACAGGTGTAGCTAACGGCTTTTCAAGCATCTAAATAATTCCTAGCAATAGGAAGATACTTTCTATTGATCGCTATGATGTTTTGGTATGCAAATATCTCGCAGAAGAAGGGATGATACTCACCCATAGGAATCAAACCATCAGGGAGCAACCTGAAAAACACATAATTCTTTAGTAAATCGTAAAAATCTTTAAAGAAAACTCTGCTAACAACATTCATTTCGTTAAATTCAAACTGAATTATATCAATTAAATTGTTATTAATCGCTTGCTCTGCACCTAGTAAAACTTTAAATTCGTTGCCTTCCGTATCAATTTTTAAGAGTCTAATGCTCTCAACTTTATAGAGCTTGATTAGTTGATCAACTGTACTCACATTGATCTCCCAGCTTTGTACTGCCCCTCGGTGTAAAGTTGAAATAACCTCTTGATATAAAGAGGCGTGTTGTGAGGCTGCCTGGTCACCGCTATAGTCGTAGAGATTTAATTTGCCCTCACTATCGCTACAGGCTATGTTTAATGCTAGATAGCCCTTCTGTTTCGCTTGACACTCAAGCTGTTGAAATGTTTTTGGATGCGGCTCACACGCATAGATTGTTACACTTTCTGACAAACTTCTTATCTTATTTGAATAATCGCCAATATACGCACCAACATCGAATATTACAGCATCATCTAAAATAACAGAAATCTGTTTCAAGAAAAAGTCCTCGCCAGATATTTTGTCATTTTCATAATTAAGAATTCCTAAACCATTTGCACTTAATTTAAAGAGAAGACGATTCAATCTAAAGGCAAATTTTCTAATTAAAAAGCGTTGATAGATAAAATTCAAACCACTGCCAATAGCCATTTTTATCAATTTCATTGCTTATATTCAAAAAATTTTAGTAAGTGATTGAACGTAATTAAACCGAAAAATCTTGAGACAAAGGATGTAAAAACATCTACTAGAATGAAGTTTACAAGTATTCTATTTGTAATAAGTAGAACCATTTTCAGCTTATTTTTTTGTATAGCCACTTTAGGAGTAGAGCATTCGTCATAAGTTTACCAATATCTTGAAGTGGAGGACAGACTAAGCAAACCAAATATCCAGGTATAGCGTAGGCAATCAGGGTTGCAATAGCTGCACCAAGCTCCTGACAAATAGGGATCAAAATAAGATTTAAGGCAACGTTAATAACTGCTCCTAAGAGCGTTGTCAAGAACGAGATAAACATCATCCCTTCTGAAACAATCCAAATTTCTCTTCCAACTCCTAGAAAGACAAATATTGATGCCCAAATATGTACTGATAGAATCTGACTGGAGCTAGAATAGCTTTCACCATATAAGATCGAAGTAATTAATGGTGATAGAAAGCTAACTGGCAAACAGATAGCAAAAGCGAAAGTAACCATTAAATCAAAAGTGCTTTGCAATTTTTGCATATAAGCGTCTTGACTAATTGCTTTTGCGCTCATAATTACAGGCGAGAGTGAAGAAGCGATCGCCGTTGGGATAAAGTACCAAACTTCTGAAATTCGGGTAGCAGCTGAATAAATACCGACTGCACGATCGCCAACCATTTCACCCAGCATAATCTGGTCAATTTTCATATAGATCATAATGGCAACACCAGAAAGTATGAGTGCCCAGCTATCACGCAAGAGCGCTTTGGCACGAACTAAACTAGCTTTCCAAACCTTCACACGACTACCAGTAGCATGGTAAGCAATGACTAATCCCACTGTGCCGATCGCCGTTTCTGCTAATCCTGCCCAAGCAAAAGCTATAAGCGGTGCATGAATTTGAATCAGTGCCACTTTAACCAGTGCCAATAATACAAAAGCTAGGTTGCGGGCATAAACTGTGTACTTCGATTGCACCTGGGATTGAAACCAAAAGTCAATCGTGTCAAACGCTTGAAATAGCATTCCGGCTGCAATAATACCGACTAGCCAGTGGTCTTGGTAGTTGCCTGGACGAATAAGCACGATCGCGCTCATTGTAATGAAAATAGTGGCAATAGAACCCACTAATTTGAGCGCAAAGGTTGTGCCCAGCGTCACGTCTCTGCACGTAGGGTCTTGCACTAGATCACGGACGACAATGCCATCTAAACCTAACGTTGCTAATGGCATCAACAGTGACACAAAGGCGATCGCGTAGTTAAATAAGCCGAATTGTTCTGGTCCTAAATAGCGGGCAACCCAAACGCCAACAATTAGCCCAACGCCCATACGTAGAATACGATCGGCAAACAGCCAGCCCGTATTGCTCAAAATCTTTTGTAAGGTATAACGTCCGTGTAGTTTGGAACGGAGGCTGGGTGGCAGAAGCTGAATCCAGGCTTGATTCATGGGGGCGGAGGCGTAAGCAAAAAACGAGGCTTGCTGGGAGAGGCTTGGTTCAGAGTGCCCTAAAGCATTAAGAGAGCGATCGTGGCTTTACAATTCCTTCATAAAGGTTGGCGAGATGCGGGCGATCGCTTGTGTATATTTTCCGATACTGGTTCAAAGCTGTTGTTTCCTTTGGTGGTAGAACCGTTATAGGCAACGAGTTTGCTGTTCTGCTGGCTTTAGTCACGTCTTGGAGCATTAGTCAGGTTTAGGTTATGCAACGGTACCGAATGATTTTGATTGTCGCTGTGACTGCGTTTTGCCATACGGCATTAGTGCCAGTCGTCAACGCTGGCGCTCCTCCGGCTCAACAGACTGACTCGCGATCGTCTGAGGCAGACCAACTGTTAGAGCAGGGGACGCAGCAGTATCGCACCGGACAACCCACGCAGGCGATCGTCACTCTTCAGCAGGCGTTGACGCTCTATCAAGCCCTGGCAGATCAGCCCAAGGTCGTCAAAACGCTGCGAAACCTGGGCAATGCTTACTCGGTGATGACGAATTATCCACAGGCGATCGCGTTTTATGAACAGAGCCTCGACCTGGCGCGCAAAACCAAAAACCAAGAGGGCGAAGCAGCAGCGTTAGGCAATTTGGGCGTGATTGCCATTAATCTAGGCAAGGCTGACCAGGCAGCAGCGTACTATCAGCAAGCGCTAACGCTCTATCGCCAAATTAACGATCGGCTGGGCGAGGGGCAGATGATCGGCAATCTGGCTGAAATTGCGGTTAACCAAAGGGATTTTCCTAAGGCGATCGCGGCGTATCAGCAGGCGATTGTCATTGCGCGTGAAAGCAAAGACCGTCGGCTGGAGGCAAATAGTTTGGGCGGTTTGAGCGTTGTTTATGCAGGGCTGGGCGATCAGGCAACGTCGATCGACTATTCGCAGCAGCAGCTTACCCTTGCCCGTAGTTTAGATGACCGTCTGAGCATGGCGGCAGCGCTCAACAATTTGGGAACCAACTACTATGCGCTGGGCTACTATGGCACAGCGATCGACTATTTAGATCAGCGCCTGGTCATTGCCCGTCAAATTCAGGATCGGTTGGGTGAAGCGCAGTCAATTGGCAATCTCAGCACGGTTTACTATGACCTGGGTGATTATAACCAGGCGATCGACTATGCCTTTAAGGGCTTAGCGATCGCCAGAGCCATTCAAAATCCCTTGCTAGAAGCCGCCTTTCTCACCAAGTTGGGCAACCTCTATCTCATCGTGCAGGATTTTCCCAAGGCGATCGAGTATCACGAAAAGCGACTCGCAACGGCACAAGCGATGAAGGATATCAACGGCGTAACCACTGCATTTACCAACCTGGGCAACGTGTACCGCTCGATGGGTCAGTATGACAAGGCGATCGACTACCATCAGCAGGCGTTAGCGATCGCCCGTCAGTTAAACGACAAGGCGAGTGAAAGCAGCGTTTTGGCAAATCTGGGGGTGGAATATGACGAAACAGGGCAGTCTGCCAAAGCCGTCACGTTTTACCAGCAGGCATTGGCGATCGCCCGTGCCACGCAAGATCGCGCTACCGAAGGCTTAGTGCTAAACAATTTGGGCAAATCACTGTTCCGTTTAGGCAAGCTGGCAGAGGCAGAAAGCGGGCTCACAGACGGTCTCACGCTTTGGGAGTCGCTGCGGGCAAATTTGGGCAACAACGATCGCAACCAGATTTCGCTGTTTGAGCAGCAAGCCCGTACCTATCGCCTCCTCCAACGAGTGCTGGTGGCTCAAAACAAAACCGATGCAGCGCTAGAAATTGCCGAACGCGGTCGAGCGCGAGCCTTTGTGGCACTCCTCTCGCGGCGGCTGTCGGGTGCCGAGACGAAGCCTGTCGTACCAGCAACGCTACCACCGACGATCGCTCAAATCAAGCAAATTGCCAAAGCCCAAAACTCCACCCTGGTGCAGTATTCCATCACCTACGAAGACATTTTGGTAGACGGTAAGGTGCAACCGCGCGAGGCAGAACTGCTCATTTGGGCGATCGCGCCAGATGGCACCATCACCTTCCGTAACGTTGACCTGATCGCTCAGGCAAAGGGTCGGTTTGCGCTCGGCGACCTGGTTGCCAGTAGCCGCGAGACCATTGGGGTGAGTGGTCGCGGTGCCCCTAAAAGCACTGCACCAGTCGAGGATCTAGCAAAGTCCCAACGGCTGTATCAATTGCTCATTCAGCCGATCGCCGCTGCCTTGCCCAAAGACCCCAACGATCGCGTCACCTTCATCCCCCAACAAGCGCTCTTTTTAGTACCCTTTGCCGCCCTGCAAGATCCGTCTGGCAAGTATTTGATCGAGCGACACACCATTCTGACGGCACCCTCAATTCAAGTGCTGGCATTGACGCAGCAGCAGAGGGAGAGGGGAGAGGGAGAGGGAGAGGAGTGAGGGGTTAGGGGTTGGAAGAGCAGGGAAGTAAGGGGAGTAAGGGGAAGAAGAGGAGCAGAGAGCGAAAGCCGAGAGCAGGAGGAGAAGGGGGCGAGAACGACTAATCTACCGGATTTCCCACTTCCGGCTTCTGGCTCCCTCGTGGTGGGTAATCCAACCATGCCGTTTCTGGCTGCTCAAGCGGGAGAGCCAGCAGAACAGCTATCGACTTTGCCAGGGGCAGAGCTAGAGGCAACGGCGATCGCCCCGCTCCTGGGCACAGAAGCCCTTACGGGCGATCGGGCGACAAAGGTGGCGATCGTGCAGCGCATGCCCCAGGAACGCATCATCCATCTGGCAACGCATGGACTGCTGGATGATTTTAAGGGGTTGGGCATACCAGGGGCGATCGCGCTGGCTCCCTCTGACAAAGACAACGGCTTTCTGACGGCTGACGAAATTCTGAATTTAAAGCTCAAGGCTGAACTGGTTGTCTTAAGTGCGTGTGACACGGGACGAGGACGGTTAACGGGTGATGGAGTCATCGGGTTATCGCGCTCCTTCATTGCGGCTGGCGTTCCCAGTCTTGTTGTGTCGCTTTGGGCAGTGCCCGATGCACCCACAGCGTTTCTGATGACAGCGTTCTATCAAAACCTGACCCAGACACCCGACAAAGCACAGGCACTCCGACGCGCCATGTTAGACACGCTCAAGCAGTACCCAAAGCCACAAGATTGGGCAGCCTTTACGCTGATTGGTGAAGCAGAGTAGGGAGAAGGATGAAGGATGAAGGATGAGGGATGAGGGATGAAGGATGAGGGATGAGGGCTGAAGGATGAGGGATGAGGGCTGAAGGATGAGGGATGAATTGAAGCCCTTGCTCAAAGAAAGTTTCAAAGTTTAGGTCTGTCCTCACGTTCTCTTCAACTGCTATGGGTGTGACAAGAAATTGTCATGGATTAAACAAGTGTTAGGTTGACTGAGAATAGTTAACGTCCTTTGTCAAAACTGAATTTAGTTGCTTGAGTCAAGATTCTATGAAATCCCTTCTCGTTGGATTGTTCGTGGTTGGATACTCGGTGTTGATGGCTAGCGTGCCCTTAGAGGCTCACGAGCGATCGTCTCCCAAGGCATCGGTAGTCAGCCCAGGAGACGGAGCGACCGATCGCTCCAATCGCTTGTCTCTGTCGCCAAAACCGCCACAGGGCGATCGTGTACTGATTGAAACCAAAACGGTGACGTTTGTTCGTGGCAAGAAAGGGCAGGAGTACCCAGATTACAAAGAAGCGATCGTCAAGTATCCCCAGGTGACAGGGCTGACAAATCCGGCAGTCTTGCGAAATGTGCAGTCAGCCGTCAGTCTTAAAAGCGTCTTTGGGCAATCGATCGCAGAACTACGGGCAGAATTTTTGACAAGCTGGTGGTTGAGCGCCATTGACTATACGGTGAACTACAACCAAAACTCGCTGCTCGATCTCACGTTTACCATCAGCGGTAGTGGTGCCTATCCCAGTACTTCTAACAAGCATCGGTTAGTCAACTTGAAGACGGGCAAGGTGGTAAAAGCAGCCGATGTGTTCAAGCGGGAATCACTGAGCACGATTGTGTCGATGGTCAACAAAGCGATGCAGGCTGAAGTGAAACAGGCGATCGCAAACGGCGACAAAGAGGGTGCGGATCTGCGGGAGCAGCTCAAGAATCAACGCTTTCAAACGAAGCATCTCGATAGTTTTATGATCAGCAACAAAGGGATTACCTTTCTCTACGACTTCGGCTTTCCCCATGTGATTCTGGCGCTGCAACCCTCCGGCAAATACTTTCTCAGCTATAGCTAGTTAAAAGCACACATGAAGCCCGATGGTGCGCTGGGAGTCTTTTTACCAAAAGCTGCTGGTACTAGAGGTTAAGGCTGGATGGGATGAGTCACATCGCTACTGCTTGCCAAGCAGGTAGTGCTTGCAGGGCACTCTTGATCAGGTTCACTTAATGTCAACGACAATCAGGTGCTGCCCTCACTCCATTTAATGTATCAACTTGTTCAGACGGCTAAACGACTTAGATTGATGCAGCCTCAGTTTTGAGCTTTAGAGCGTTCCCGGCGGATTTCTTCGACCTGCCCGACGACAAAGATCAGCGTAAAAGGCTGCCCAGTTTCGCGTTCTAGGAATGTCTCTAAAAGTGCAACCTGTTTGGGTGTGATGGGTTCTCTAGCGCGGACATTCAAACGCACTTCAGGGGGCTTGGCTAACCAATTGGTACTGCTGCTCAAAAAGTCTAACCGCTGAAAGGTAACCGTCCGATTTAGCAATGCTTGCCGTAAGCTGGCTTCTAGTTGTGCCTGCCGCACCAACCGGGCAAAGCTAAACCCCAAGGGAATTAGTAAGATGGCAGTAAACGTCAGTATCCAAGCCAGTGCTTTTCGGGCATGGCGTAGAGAGACGTAGCCCGCCAACAAAAAGGTGAGCATACAGGAGAGGGTAATGCCCAACAGATTGGTGAGATAGAGCAGCGTCGCACCTTGGCTGAGGTTCCAGTTAGCCTGAGACAAGCCTAAGCCAATCACGCAGAGGGGTGGCATGAGAGCAACCGCGATCGCTGTCCCTGCGAGACTTTCGGAGATTTTTGGTTGGACTTTGGCATAGCCACTGATGCTACCAGCGGCAATAGCAATACCTAAATCCAGCAAGGTCGGTTCCGATCGCGCCAGCACTTCACTACCAAAACTGGCAATGCCGATCATGGTGCCCAACAGCCAAGCAAGGGCGACTGCCAGCCCTGTACCGACTGCCACTGACACCAAACCACGCTGGAATAACAAGACATTGCCTTCTAAAGCGCCAAAGGCCAGCCCACGAATTGGCAGCATCAGAGGAGCGATAATCATCGCGCCAATGATCACCGCTGTGCTGTTGGACAACAAGCCAAAGGTAGCAATCGCGCAGGAACTTACAATCAAAATCAGGTAGGTTGAATCAGGCGTTGATTCTGCCAGTAGATCGACTTTAAGCTGCTGGAGTTGAACCAAGCTCTTGCTCTGGTTCCTAAAGTGCTGGAAGCGATCGCGAAGCCCGGTGAACATCATCCACTCCTTTGCTCTCGAAGTGTGCTTTCAATAGGCAAGTGCCCAAGAGGCTGCCACATTTCAACAGCTTACTGGCGATTGTAGCGATCGCGCCCTAATGACCAAAGATGAGTAAAGGTTGATTTTTGAGGAGCAATAGATGCGCTCATCAAGGCAGCAGCGATCGACTAGCACCGCTTCACCTACTGTGTATACACAAATCGCCTCGACGATGGAAAATCTGATGAGATCCCCCTGAATCCCCCTTTTTAAGGGGGACTGCCGCTCCGGCTCCCTCCTTTTGAAGGAGGGTTAGGGAGGATCAAGCCCAGCCTTGGCTAGAGCAGATCACTTGTGTAGACACGGTAGCCCCCTTCACCCTAACGGTCCCGCCAAAATTGTCTTCGCAATGCCGTCGATCGTCTCTGCGCCATCGTCATACTTCAGTTCGTCGTACCACTGTTGGGTTTTCTCAGGGTCTTTGCCGTGGATCATATCGGCACGTTTGCGGGCACGAGTGATGATATCGGCGACACGCTCTTTGCGATCGGCTTCGTAGTGCTGGAGGGCATCAGCGACGCTAAGGGTCGTAGTTTTCAGACAATTGGTCAGCACAAACGCATCTTCGATCGCCTGACTGCCGCCCTGCCCTAGATCAGGAGCAGCACCGTGAGCAGAATCTCCCAGTAGTGCGACGCGACCACGCACCAGAGTTTCCAGCGGTTCGATGTCATGGATCAGCACGCGATTGGTTTTGTCTGGTTCCAAGCGTTGAATTAAAGTCTGCACAGGGGTTGCCCAGCCAGCAAAAAAGTGTTCTAGTTCAGCGCGAAGCTCACCGGACTCTTGAGCCTTCTCCTTAGACATGGGCACATCGAAAAAGAAGTAAAAGCGATCGTCTGCGATCGGCATCAACGAAGCGCGTTTGTGTTCACCCACGTAGATGACCCAGCTTGTAGGGGGAGCCAGTTCAGCCGTTGCAGGCACCAGCCCATTCCAGTTGACGTACCCCACGTAGCGACGATCGAGCGGTTGCCCCAACACGTAAGGTCGCAGGAGCGAGTGCGTGCCATCGGCTGCCACCAGCACATCGCCGGTTGCTGTGCTGCCATCTTCAAAGCGGGCAGTCACGCTAGTTGCATCCTGTTCAACACCCACACACTTCATGCCCAGACGCACATTCTCGGCTCCAAAGGCTTGCAGCAGCATTTGTTGCAGATCAGTCCGTGCGACGGGATAGGGACGTTGACCCACCCGTTCCATTAAAGGGAGCAAGCTAAAGTCGTTGAGTTTTTCGCCGGTATGGCTGTAGTACGCCATGCGATCCATCTGTCCGCCAATGCTGGCAATCTCCTGGCTCAAACCCAGGTGGTTCAGCACCTTCACCCCGTTTGACCAAAGCGAAATGGCAGCGCCTGCGGGACGCAACTCACGGACACGATCGTACAGTTCAACGGTGTAACCCGCCTGCTGCAAGGCGATGCCTGTCGTCAAGCCACCCATCCCGGCACCAATCACAATCACTTTTAGACTATCCATGCTGCGTTCCTCTTCTCATCTCTACCAGCACCGCATGGCTGCTTTAAAGGATCTGAATTATTTGATACAAAAGCAGCCCATTGGAGCATATTTTTGCTTCCTGGCTCGCTTTAATCCAGGCATAAGACCAATTTAAAGAGGGCTGGCTACAGCTTCCTCTGATTGATCCCTTTTATCCAGGGGAACGCCGCAGGCAGGGGAGCTTATTTTGTAGCGCGTCAAAAGGGCATTGATAGAGTCGATAAAGTGCGATCGTGCCTGACTTCGACACTCCAGCCAGACCTTAACGCAAGTTTATTATTTAAAATATTGGGTGTAGGCAAGTGCCTGAAGACTCAAGGCTGTGGTTAAAGTTGCTTACCGATACAAACGCCCTAAGTAGGCATGGTGAAAGTAAAGTTGAGCAAGCGTTGCTTGGGTTTCGATCGAGGCTTTTTCACTCTTAATCATTACTAGGCGCAATTTGATGCATGGAAATTAACTAGCGCTTCTAACACATATTTTTTGTTGCTCGTTTAGCTCTTAACTTAGTTTTTAAACTTGGGCTGTGAGCAAAAATCTTCGTCTTTATGGTATGCACTAGATGCCGCATCATAGAGATTAATTCATCCAGATCAACTGGCTTCAACAAAAAGCCCTCAAAACCAGCGCTGAGAATTTGGGCAAGGCTATCCGTAATCAAGGTTGTAATGGCGATCGCTGGAATATGCTGACCACTCTTTCGTTCCATGTCGTGCATTTTTGCGACCAGGGTTTCAATGCTTTCGCCTGAAAAGCGCATCTCGCAAAGCAAAATCTGCGGTGAGAGCCAATCAAAAATAGTCAAGGCTTCCTTAATAGAGCCGCAGGTAAGGACATTTGCGCCACAGCTTTGAAGCAACGTACTGTAAAGCACTCTGCTGTCGCGATCGTTATCAACCACAAGCACCTGCACGCCTTTAAGTAGCTCAATTTGAGATGATCGGCGATGAATAAGAAGCATGTTCAGACCTCAGTTTAGTGATACAGCCTGCGATAAGGAAGTAGAGAACCCAATTGGCTTGAAGGGATCAACCAATTGGGTTAGCCAATAGTGAAAGAGAGGCTCTCTTTGCCTAAACTCAGATGAGAAGCTCAATCTCCACACATTTGCAGATGACCGTTTGATCTCCTGAGTGAGTTGGATTCAGTTGAGTGAGTACGACATAAAGCGTAACAAAGCTTAAGGATTCGCTGCAAAGTGTCCTAACGTCTGGTGTGAGTCTTCTCTAAAACTATGCAATAGGCAAGGCCATAGCTCCTATGCTGAAATCGAAAAGTGGATATGATACCAAATCAAATTGCAAGGGCTATAAATCCTTTGCTCCTTGGGAAAGGGATTGAGGATGGATCGATCGGTAACGTCTATTTTTGGATTGAGTATCAGTAGGAGGGTTAAATTAAGCACTACTTAGAAACTGGGTTTCGACCGCGCTCAACCTGCTTACAGATAAGACTGAGGATGATGGATTTAATCAAACCGAATCTTTGCGGCGGCGGTGTAAAGCCATTCTGGCAGAGCAGAAAAGCACAGCGTCACGCATCGCCTCCGAAGCTTTTGATGCGTGACGGCTCTTGCCTTTAGCGAAGCCATGCTGCAGGCTTTACACATCCTACAAAAGCCGATCTGATTTAATTCTCATTCCTGAGCGCGAAGTCAAAAGGCATCTTACAAATAACTCTGCTCAGCTATTTAATAAAGCCTCAACCGTTGCTGCTCTTTTTTCTAACCTGTTCAAACCAATGTCATTTTATAAAATTGGCATTTCTTCCTGACAATAGCTACAACGCCAATAAAGCCCGCCTGAGCGCATGTGACGTAGTAAGACAGTTGAACAAAGTAAACAATGATGTTGATATTGCGTCGAGCGTTTGGCTACTGTGTCAGAAAATAACTGTTGACTGCGATCGAGCCTTAAGTGCGTTGAGAATGGCATTGACGCAGACATGAATGTATTCACTTTAGATTACGCTTAGTTTAACGACAGCATCGCTCTTTGGCACAAGTTTTTTACAACCTGTTTTTTTTCTACTTCAAGCCAATGCCTTAATTTTCAATTAAAGACAACGTTTGTGTGAGACAGATTTACCGTCTGCACATTGTCCTCGATCGACAGTTGTTTAACTTCTATTTCAAGCGTAGCAATTAGAGGTTAGAAATCGCGTATATTGACTGTTTGAATACGGTTGGGATTGTATAAGTTAAGCTAAAAATTTGCATTTTCGGTAAAAAGAATCGCAAGCGAACCTTTATTCCCATTCTCTCTGCTCAAGTTCTTTCTGCGGCAATAATAACGTTGCTTCAATTTCTTGTCGCACGGCGGTTGTCACCTCAGAATTGCTGCGTAAACAATCCAGCAGGAGTTGATTGGCATCATAATAATATTGCAGTGTTTGCTGTTGCTCAGAGCTAAACTGCCATTGATGGTGGATGTTGCGATAGTCTGAGATCGTGGTTTTCAATTGTTTGACCCATGTGGCGTAGTGCGTCTTCCACCAGCATTGCCAATGATGCTGATTTTGAGTGGCATTGGGTAATTCATCTTTAAGTTGTTGCAGTGATTTTTTAAAGCCAGCATCCAGCACCATCACCAGAAGATTGTTAAGCGCATCGCTACAGGCATACGCATGAGCAAAAGACTGGCTTTGCTCGATCGCGCAATTGAGCAGCATTTCATCCAGCGCCGCATCCAGAAACATCCCCTGATCAAGCGTGCGGGCTAAAACAAATTGAGACGCAATACGAGGGGTTTGAGCCAGCGCCAGGTAAAAGGCTCGTCCCGTCGCGACCTTCGGTGGGGATGGCACAAATTGCGCTTTTTGGCTTGCCCAGGTCAAAAACTCTTGTAGATAAGGGTCTTTGGCAACCAACGCATCAATTTGTTGCTTCATTAGCTGCATGAGAGAGTCGGCGCTCCGCAGCATTGCCGTAGTCAACAAGAAGATTTCGCGCCAGTGTGGATCGGTAATATGGCTAACCAACCCACTGAGGGCTTGCTCAAAGGCCTCTAAGTTATGGCTGGCAACGATGTTTCGCGCCGTAAAGTATTCTTGAAACGCCAGATAGGAGAAGGAAAACACCCCGCGTGCCCGTTCAACCAATAGACCATGCTGCGCTTCGATCGCCCTTAGCGCGGCGGCGCTTTCCACTTGCAGGGCTTCTGGCTCAGGGGGAACTGCTGCCAAACTCCGTATGTAATCGCCAATGTATTGTTCCAGCACGCGCTGCTCAAAGAAGTATTGACCCCGCTCAAACGATGCCGCTGCAATCTGGCTCAACAGCTTGAGCTTTTGGGGCAATAAAAAGTCTCGATACACATCATCGCGCTCAATGCCTCTGGCTTCATCCCATTTGCCCAAAAGCAGGTCTAGCCCTTGCTTGTAAAACTCTGTGCGCTTGGTCGGAAATTTTGCTTGACCATGAAACACCCAGCAGGCAAGGTGCAAAAACAGGGGATTAACAATCAGTTGGCGAAACTGCCAGTTTTCTGGTAGGTCCAGCTTTTGGATAAATTGATCGGACTCTGCCTTCCCTGCCTGAGCAGTAGTCTTGGTGAAGGCAACAAACCATTTTTGGGCAAACGCAGTGATTTGCTCCTGGCTAAAGGGAGCAATTTCAACATCGGTAAAGCCCCGCAGCCTGAGCTTTTGCGCTGCCGTGCGACAGGTCGCTACAAACTGATTGCTGTGGTATTTGTCTGTAAAGCGACGGATTTCGCGTAAGACGGCAGTACTCTCTTGATTCAGCACTTCATCCATGCCATCCAACAAAAGCATGACCTTGCCCGCTTGCAACAACGTTTCGATCGCGGTTGGGTCGGTCAGACCAGCAGTAAAAAATTCTTGATGGATGTAGGTTGAAAGGCTGAAGTCGCCGCTGCTTCTAGACTCGTCTGCAAAGTTTTTTAGGGCGATGAAGATGGGCACCCGTTCTGCGGCAAACGTGCCGTTATTGCACTGGATGGCGAGGTGCTGTAAAAACGTGGTTTTACCAATGCCTGGTTTGCCCAGCACTCGGAGCTTAGAATACGTTTCGACTCCCTGTAGACCTGTTACTTGCTTTTGGTCTACCGTGCCTAGCCCAAAACGATCGAACGCTTCGGGGCCTAAGTTTTTCAGGTCTTCGATCGCCACCGATTGCTGGCTCGCAATTTCCTCCAAGATATTGACATCAACATAAATGTCATCAATGCTGACGGGTCGGCTGATATCTAAGAGCTGCAAGATGCCGCATTGGTCTTGAATTTTGGCGGATCGGTGCGATCGCACCTTTTGCACAAGCGCGTCCAGATCAATACCTGCCGACTGACGACTCCCAGACACCTCTGGAAATTCTGCGGGTGGATTCATGACAATCTCGCGCCAAACTAACTCCAGCACAGAGCAGATTTCGAGAAAAACATGGCGTTCAACAGGCTGACCGGAGAAAAACCGCCAGATCGGTTGGCGCGTCTTTAAGTTCACTTCGCTAGCGAGATTCTCTTGCGTCCAGCCTTTTAGGGCAAAGGCTCGTTTTGCTTCCTGAATGCCCAGCTCTGATGCTTGGAGCGATCGTTTAACCATAAAGTAAATTTAATAAACAAATAAAAATAGATTTATATCAATGCCTTCATACTAAGCCCTCTGTACGGTATGGAACATAGAGACGGCGGAAGATATACAACGGTCAGGCGATTTTGTTACAGCATGAGCAAAAAATAAAGAATTCAACCAGCATATCCACCTGCATGGCCTCAAGGCTGAAGTGCAATTAAGGCTACAAGTGCTTCCTGAAAGCGCTCTCGAGCTTTACACGCTTGGCGTGCTGTCGCTTCACCAGACGTAAAGCAGTCTGGAATATTTTCTAAATTTTTGTAACAAATTCAACCATCACGACTCATTTCAAACAGCTCCAAGACGTTGCGCCGATCAACGACTCTCAAAAGAGCAGAGAGTACGAAACGATTTGAGTCGTCGTTCAGCGTAGGGTGACGAACAAACCAATTGAAGCGACTAGAAAGAAAACTGATACCAATGCCCGTTTGAAACGCTACAAATTAAGATCCCCCTCAATCCCCCTTATCAAGGGGAAAGCCGCAGGCAGGGGGATCAAGCGCGGGAATCTGTAGCCAGATTTTTTTGAGTTGGGATGAAACCCCTGTCATTGCGTTCAGTCCCGCTGTACCAGGTTATGAAGAGGCTCGTTGAGAACAAACAGCTACGTGTCCCTCATTAAACAATCCACGTTGTCAACGGTTGGCTAAACGTTTGTAAGGATAGGGGGTAGATGTGCGGTGCTTGAGCGATCGCATCACGTTCCGCTGGCGTGTTGTAGCCCCAGTCCGCCAGAAAAAGTTTGACATCGTTCAGATCTGGCTGCTGACGGACGGCATGAAGGGTTTGCAGCCGATCTTCTACAAACCAGACTGTCGCATCACTCCCATGCTCTGCTATGAGCGATCGCAGCGTTGCGGGTTTTGGTCGCTTCACCTCTTTGCCAAAGATTCGCAGCTTTGTAAAATCAACGTCGTGCTGTTGCAGCAGTTGTTGGATAAAGCGTCCCTCTTTGGTGCTGACGATGACCACTGCTGTCGCACCAGTCAGCCATGTCTGCAATTGCGAAATGATACCAGGGTAGAACTCTTGCTCAGCCAGCCAGCTACGCACGTCCGTGGAGATCCAGCGATCGCGCACCCCATCTACTTCAGCCGCAAGTTGCGTTGGTGCGATGCCTTCTTTGTCAGCCAGCGACGGAGCGATCGCAGTCCAATGGAGCAAAAGCTCGGCTTCCGGAGTGCCCAACAGGAGCGATCGCAGCAGCAACGGCATTTCCCAGCCTGTTTCTACCACTGGACGAGTGCGGTAAAAGCGTTCAGCCAAACCCGCTGGCGGTGTTGTGTTTTCGGGTTGCCAAAGGTTGCAATACGCACGCCACGCCGTCTGAAAGTATTCCTTCATCCCATTACAAAGAACACCATCAAAGTCGAGCGCAAGTACAGTGGGGGCGTTAGACATCACGAGTGGAAGACAACAACATCCGTTACACTACCGCAACTGCTTCCATCACAGTGCAATGTCGGTCACAGAGAAGAAAGCCGTACACTGCATCAGTTCGCCAAAGCAGAAATAACTAGGGTTTAGCAACGGTGCGACTGGCGATCGTGATCGCTTTCTGGGGTTGCTGTATACCGGAGTGTGGCTTCAAGCCAACCGCCAACATAGCAGCGAGCAGTACCACGAAAAAGAGGAGGAGCAGCGGTTTTAGCGATCGCCGGGTCAAGCGAGTGGGGTCAAGTCTGACTTTGAGGGACGTGTTTTGCTCTGGCAGGCTGATGGGTCGCTGTTGGCTCGGCTCTGGCTCTGAAGCATTGTCCGATCGAGCGCGATCGTGCAATTCCAAATTAGCCACCGTTTCTGCCTGCTGCTGGCGAATGAAACTGACTAAATAATCATGTACAAGCTGGTAGCGATTCGCAGGGTTTTCGGGCACAAGAAACAGCAGCCCAGAGCCAATCAGCACATCCAGCACCAGATCCAGCTTGTTGATTTCAGCGGTCAAACCCAGATCGACCAGATCGGTTTCCAGGTCTTCACGGCTTTTGAGCGGACGAGTGCCGTTTTCGTTAGTGAGTGAAAAAAGGACAACCCGCGCGGCAACCTCATTCTCGGTGCCACAGTCTTCCACCACATTATCGAGCGATCGCGCCACCAGCTTTGCCTTCGGTCCTTTTTGCCGATAGTCTGCCAGGGTCGTGATGCCTTCGGCTTGCAGTTGAGCACCCACTGCTTGCAGTTCGATCGCCCGTACCGCGCCGTCTTCACCTGCCAGGTCATGCACTAACGCCTCCACCAGCGCTTCATCCAGGAAGAACTGAGCGCGGTTAGTCAGGCTTTTGATAATCGATCGCGCATCGGCTGGGGAAAAGTCGTTCAGAGCATAGCGCACATCTTTCCCAAGAATATCGTTGATGCTATCCAGGTTGATGCCGTCTCGGCTGGCATAGCGCTGAAACTCCAGCAAATGGTGAAGATAATCCTCCCGTAAGGTCAGCACAACTTTTACAAAGTCAAGATGCAGGCAATCACGCAGAAATTCGTAAAACGGACGACGCTGCTGCACGGTTTCATGGACGAAGAAGAATTCTTCAAACTGGTCAAAAATGAGGACGGGGAGACGGTTGAGGCTGGTGGCTTGGCGGAGTTGGGCGATGAGGGATGAGGGATGTGGGATGAGGGATGTGGGATGAGGGATGGCTTGAGTTGTGCTGTCCTCTGCCTTCTGCCTTGTGCCTACGTTCGGCGTTTCGGCTGAGCTCAACGTCGAAGCCTGAGCGCTCACGTCGAAGCCTGCCTTCTGCCTTGTATCCTCCGCTGCTTGCCATCCCATCGCGATCGCCAGTTTCGCTTCTAGCGCGGCTTGCCAGTCGGTGTAGACATCGAGCAGGATGGGCAGCGCGAGACGATCGCCGATCGCTCGTTCTTTGAGCGCAGGCACCAGACCCGCATTGACGATCGAGCTTTTGCCCACACCAGAAGGCCCGTGAATCACCGTGAGTTTGAAGTCGTTGCGCCCCATGCGGACAACCAGGCGATCGACATCTTGCTGACGACCGGAGGCTTTGATCTCCAGTGCCAGGGGGCTTTCGGGCAGGGGTTGCCCAGGTAGCAGGGTGGGCAGGGGTTGCTGTGGTTCTAAGCGCAGCGCTCCAACAAACGCACGAAACCCGTACTGATGCTCCAGCGATCGTCGGGTTTGCTTCGTGTAAAACGCCTCCAGGTAGCGCCCTTGCTGAAAGTAAAGCTCTCGTAACTGCCGCAGGATGTTGATATAAAGCTGGGGATCATCCAGCGGATAGGTCTGGTGCTGCGCCGCTTCCAGATGGGCGATCGCGACTTCTACCTGCTCCAGGTTCGCTGCGGCTCTGCCCAACAGCAGCAGATACCAGCCCTGATGATATCGTCGCGCCATCTCCAGGCTAAATTCAAGATGAGAATTGGGTGGCGGCTCTGCCACTTGCTCGATCGTGGCAGCGGTAGTCGCCAGAATTTGGAGTGCGGTTTCTGCCTGTTGCTGTGCCTCCGCCCAAGCAGACCGTGCAAGCGCCACTTCTGCCAAAAAGCCATGATCACGAGCCTGCCGCACCGGATCGGCATAGAGCTTGTGCAGCACCAGTGCTTTTTTTGCCAGCATCTCCAGTTCATGCCACTGTTGCAGCTTTTGCAGCGTTTCGGCTTGCGGGATGATGAACCGCGCTACCAGATCTTGACGGTTGGCTTGCTCAAACACTTCCAGACCGCGCCGAAAATAGTTGCGTGCTTGCTGGCAGGCGTAGGCATAGGCGGTGCGCTGTTGCATTGCCTGCGATCGCCACCATAGCCCCAGGTAAACCAGTACGCACGCCGATCGCTCTCTAGCAGAAGGCAGCAAAACAAAAGACTCTGACAGCTTTTGCGCTTGCTGTCGCTTGCTTTCCTCCCGCCAGAATTTCAAGCTATGTTCGTAACAGAGGCGTGCCGTTTCCAGTTCTCCCTGCGCGTGAGCATCCTGCCCCAGCAAAAAATCGAGACTCGCCTGAAGTGCGGGATCGAAGGTTTGACCGCTAGTCAGCACGCGATCGAGGGCAAATTCTAGCTCTGTCCGTCGGAGTGAATTGGTGCCCCACATGCCAGTATTGCCCGGTTGCAGCAGCGCCCAGTTGGGTAAAAACTGCTCGTCACCCGCATCCAGGATGGACGCAAAAAGGCGATCGGTATGCTGTCGCAAGCCTTCCACCACATCCTCTGCCGCCACATCAAACGAGATGACCGTATTGCCTGCCCAACTTTTGAGATCCGGTGCCAGTCGATCGAGCTTTGCCAGGATGCGATCGTTGATCCACAGCACCAGCGGAAACGGAAACTTTTTGCTCAACTCCTCGCGCACCAGATTGGTCGCTAACAACACCTGATCGATCGCCGTCACCGACTCCAACCCGTAAACCATCAGCGCATTCGGCGGCTGGCAGCGTGGGGAGTTATCGGTAGCCAAGAAGTGCGAGTCAGACGTTGTATTACCGTTGGCAGCACTTTGCGCTTCTGGGCTTTGAGCATCACTGTGCCCAGCCCGATCGCGATCAGTGCCTTCTTGCGCCCCCGACTCCGCAGTCGCCCCACACGCCTGCTCGTCATCTTTCATCTCCGTCCGAATGCTCGTATAAAGCGTCTTTGCCGCTTCGGGCAGAGTGTATTCACGGATGGGAAACGGACAGTCTTTTTTAAGCTGTTGCATCAAGTGATCGCGCAGTTTGGTGTAGTTGCAGCGCACCAAAATCAGCGCAAACTGCTGCCGCGATAGCGTAATAGCGCGAATGAGGGTATCCAGCGATCGATCATTCTCCACATAGGCTTCTAGTCGCGGTCGCGGAGTCGTGCTCATAGCCTAAAGCCCTATTGTTGTACGTTACATCAATTTGAACTGTGACTGCGACAGATGCGATCCCCCTGCCTTCGGCATCCCCCTTATGAAGGGGGACTGAGGGTGATCGGTTGAAGGCGAGTTCTGTTGTAAGGTCTGTTTAAATTGGTATTACGTGCTGTACGTAGAAGAAGACAGCAAAACGCAGAAGCCTGGGAATCAAGAGCCAAAAATCGAACAATGACAACGAAATGTACTGTGTCCTCTAACCCTCCACTCTCCACCCCTTCACCCCTTCACCCCTCACTCCTCACTCCTCACCCCTCACCCCTCTCCCCTCTCCCCACACCTGATATCGCTTTGTCTCTACCAGCATCGGATTAATGCCAAACCAGCCGCCTTGTTGATCCTGGTACTCAAACATAAACATGCTGCGGAGAAGCGTTTGATACTCCACCTCGCCACGTGCACTCTGTTGCTCCACTACCTGGAGAATGAGCGCCCATTCTTGATCATCGATCGTCCTGACCAGCGCATCCCGTTGTCCGCGAATGACGTGTTCGACGGCATCGCGCGAAAAGGGTGGATCGCCTCGCTGGACGCAGTTACGCAACAAACCCAGTAGATTCCTGACGTGACCGCCGCTAATGAGGCAGAGGCGATCGAGCGTTTCCACGCGATCGAACATTTCGGGAATACGGGCAAGACGTTGGGCGGCATCAAGCCCAGGAAACGCGCGTGCCAGCACCATCTGCCGCAGCAGCGCAATGCCATCCTCAGCATGAGTACCGTCGCGTCGCTGGACTGGCACCATCGGCAAAATTTTGGGCGACACGCCGCCGCCAAACCACTGCTTCAAAATTTCGACTTCGTTAGAAAACACGAGCGCCAACGGAATGGTGTAGACCACATGACAGTTGAGCTTAGAAAGTTGCTCACCCCGATCGACAAACAGATATTCTGGCTGCGTCCGTCCTGAAGGAAGCTGACGAGCATCCACGCGATCAAGGTTGTCAATAATCACCACCAAGCCCTGCTTGCCACGTTGCTTAAGTTGCAGATTTGCTTGCCCCAGCAGTTCCTCATTGAGCGATTGCAGGATGCCATTGGTGCGTGGCTCCATGTACTGCCGAAGCTGATTGCGGAGGCGCGGACTATCTTTGGTTCTGGCAGTAATTTTGCTAATACCAACCGAAAAATCGACCTGCGAAATCTCGATCGGCGTTTGTAAGATGTCGCCAATTTCGGTAAACAGATTGGCAAAATACTTGGGCTTGAGCCGAATTTGATCCGCTTCTAGTCTCTCACTGACTTGATGGGCGATCGCAATCAAAATATCGGTGACATCCACATCCGACATATCTAAATCTTCGGTAGAGACGAAGTAAACAACGTAAAAGCCCTGCTGTTCTAGTTCTGTCTTTAGTCGCAGTAATTCTGTTGATTTGCCACAGCCGATGTGTCCTGTAAAAAGCTGGCAGGTACCTTCATCAGCAAGTAGGGTAATCGTCCGCTTTAGCTCCTGAATAATATTGCTGCCACGTACGGGCGCAAAATCGATGTAGTAACTCCGGTCTTGCGGATTGTTAATCGACAGCGCTCGACTCGGATCACAGGCTTTAAGAAACTGGGATGCATTAATAGTCATGAATAGTTATTGAGCGCGATCGAGCCTATCTAAAATTTCTGTATCTTGAGTCGCATCAAATTTTCTAGCAAAGAGTTTTGATGATGTAGTCATGGTTTCAAAATCAGCAGCACCCAACAGTGTTGGATTTGCAGCAGCAGGCAACCATTTTATATACCAGTAGTTGTCATTAATAATCGTGTGCTTTAGGGGTGAATTGAGAAGGATTGTTTGAAAAAACATTTCATCAGGAGCGAACGAAAAGCGAAAGAAGTTAATAAAGCTACGGTTATGATGCACAAACTTACTAATGTACTCTATACATTCTCTTGATAAGCACCAATAGGCTGAACCACCAAATGGTTCAAGACCAGACGGAAATCTTCGTTTGATGGCAAGATTGCTTTGTCGCTTTGGCACAATAAACTTTTTAGAAAAAAACCGTATGTGCCACTTTTCAACACGCGATCGCCAGGTTAAGGGCAGCGGGAAATATTCCATTAAAGAAAAGCCTTGCTTGGCGTTTAAGAACGTTTCAATATCACGATTCGCTTTCAACGGGTAACACTGACCAGTTAACAGAACGGTATAGTCGAAGACAATTTTGCTGCTTAAGAGTGCTTTGATACCTTCAAGAGTGGCGTTAACATGACCCAGTTCGCCCCAGTAGCAATTGTGCCGTTTAAGCAAATAAACGTCAGGTAAATGACCAATTTCATTCACAATGGCATGGTAAATGCTTGGCGCTGCCTTGCGATCGATATGTATGAAAAAGCTTGTGTTTTCAGTCTTGAGTTTATGGACTAGCCGCACCAACTGATCAGGATACTGATGTACCAGCACGATGTAAGCAATTCGCATACTTGCATAAGTGAAAGTAGGTTAATCCAAAAAATTAGCGATCGAGCCAACATTGGATGTTGTTAAATGCCAGTATATCTTTACTTTTAAAAGCAGTCGGGACTCTGATCTTTTAAGTCTTTATTCAATCGTAAGCCGCTCCGCATGAGTCATATTCCTAACTTTCAACCACCCTGCCAGAGTAGCTGTTTTTCGTTACACCTCAAGATCTTGATTTACAGATTAGTCACCTCACACCTCACACCTTACTTCTTCATGCGATGGCGATACCACGTCGAACCTGCGACCAACACACTCGTTAGACCCAATGCACCAATGAGCGGTAGCACATCCCTGGTTTGCACGGCTCTCACACCATAGCTACCCAAGAGTACAAACGGTAAGACACTTGGGACAGTACCCAGAGCCGTACCTAGCAGATAATCTTTGAAGCTGACAGCGGTTAGCCCAGCCGCAAAATTGACTAAACCATAGGGCATGACAGGCACCAGACGAATCGCAAACATATAAAACAGCCCACCGTGGCGCACTTCAGCGTCCATTGCCTGCCAGCGTCCAGCCAGTCGTTGAGCCACGATTTCCCGTCCAACCGTTCGCGTGAAGGTAAACGGCACGATCGCCGCTAGCAGTGCCCCAAGACTTGTCCAGACCAAACCCCATCCCGCACCAAACATCGCTCCACCGACGATGTTAAGCGGGGTAGACGGCAACACTACGATCGTCATCACAATGTAGGCCAGCACATAGCAAAGCGGTGCCCAGTTGCCCGCCCGTTGCAACCAATCCTGAAGCTGTCCGGGGTGAATGCCACCACTGCGATACACAGCCACACCCGCGATCGCAATGCCCATGCCTGCCAGTAGAAACACCACAATTCTGGAACTAATTCTCTTCACTGATTGGTCAAAACTCCAGTGGCAAAGTAGAAAGAGGACGCGATCGACTTAGGACTTTGGCGATCGCTTCTTCGGGCGTTTCCACACCTGGCGTTCGGCTTTTTCGCGTTCGTAAGCAATGAGTTTGCCGTAGTATTCGTGCTTGCTCAGGTTCATCGATAAATAGACGTGCTTACGCATATTGCCAAAGCCTTTGCGGGCGAAGAACTTCAGCGCTGGGGTGTTTTCTGGGTCAGTGTCCACCATCATGAACCGTGCGCCATCATCAATCATGCGTTCAACCAGCCGATCGACCAGTTTGTCAGCCACGCCACGCCGATGGAAAGCTGGATTCACACCCAGCCAGATGATATAGCCATACGTCCAGGATGCCTTATTGATGATAGAGCCGAGAATGAAGCCTGCCAGTTGATCTTGCACTTCGGCAACCAGGCAATACTCTGGATCGGTGTTGTACAGCCCAATCACTTCCCACTGATCCCAGGTGCGGTAGATGTAGGGGTACAGGTCGCTGGTAAAAAGGTTTTCGCCCAGATGAAACACCGGCGCGAGGTCATCAATTTCCATCTCGCGAACGTCGATCGCTAATTGTGCTTCGTCGGGAGATTTATCAGTGTCGGTCATAGGAAGAGAGGTGTGAGGTGTGAGGTGGAAAGTACGGGACAGAGGAAAGAAGTGTTGAGGTTTGAATTACTTTAGCCTTTAGCCTTTAGCCCTTATCCTTTAGCTTGAGCCTTTCCCACTCCCTAATGCCCACGCCCCATTGCCTGCTGTCTGATCACAACGCCACTTCCTGAATATCAGCAATGTTGGGCAAAAGAGCCGAGGCACGATCGCCCTCAGCTTGCGGCTGACGTTCGCCCTGCGTGACCCGATCGCACCGGATGGCAAAGCTACAGCGATCGCATTCCTTGGAGGCTAAGGGCACTTGCGGAAAGGGTTCACCCTGCTGATAGCGGTCTAGCCAACCCGTCAGTTGGGTCAACAAGTGGGTGAGATTTTTGCGGGTTTGCTCATGCTGCATCCGATCGTAGGCAACGCTGAAGCGTCGGGCTTCGGGAGTTTGTTCACTAGAAGACTCAAAAAACCAGTAGATCATAGCAATGCGATCGGGGTCATAAGCGCTCGTTTCAGCCAGCACAAAGGGATAGAGCCGCGTTTGCCAGTTTTGCAGCAGCCAGCGCGGGTTTTGCGGACGAGGATAGGTCTTCCAGTCTAGAATTTGCGCCTGCTGACCGTTGGCAAGCAGCAGGTCATAGACTACCGTGAGCAAATAGCCCTCAAAGGCTAACGTGCGCGAATGTTCGCTTTGCCCCCAGTCTGGGCGATCGCCTGCCAGCGTCAAAATTTTGGGAGCCACTGCCCTAAACGCACTAAACCAGGCTTGCAGTTGGGGATCTTCCTGCACCAAAGGCTCCACGGGCAAACCCAACAACCACTGCTGCATTAACAAGTGAAACCGTGTGCCCTGATTCTGCCGCTCCTGTTGATCCGGTTCACTCGGCGCTGCCAACTGCTCCAAATCTGTATGCTGAAATTTGCGCGGGCAGGCAACCAAACGGTTCAACTGCGATTGAGACAGACGGATCGGAAAGGCTAAAGGATAAGGGCTAAAGGCTAAAGCGTTTTCTTTAGCTAATCGTCCGACTGGCTTCTCTACTTGATCATTCTTCTTTGCTTGATCATTCATATCGCTTTCCTGTCCAAATACTTGTGAGATGGAGCAGCCGTCATAAAGGAACTTTGAACAGCACTTTGAGCCATCCTGCATTTTTTAGCATTCCGTCCTCTGCTTCTCCTTTAGCCTTTAGCCTTCATCCCTCATCCCTCATCCCTCATCCCTCATCCCTTATCCTTTCCCCCCTCCCCTCACTTCTTCGTCAATACAAACACGCTGCCTTCATTGCCGCGACCAATCCGCAGGTCTTCATCGAGATAGGTGATGTCCAGCCAGCCTTGTCGATCGCTATTGCCAATATTGAAGTCGATCGCTGCAAATTTTTTACCTGCTTCGATGTCTTGAATGAAGCGATCGGGCGCTTGGTAGCCGATCAGCCGCGTAAGACCAATGATGGCTCGTTCAAATTTCACATCCACCCGTCGGTCTGAGGCAGGGCTGAAGCGAGCCGCTACACTCACCAGTCCATCCAGGTACGGTAGCCCACTGATTTCGGCAATGTTGTAGATCGTTGCGGTTGCAGTCCGAAGGCACTGATAGATCTGCCCCAGTTTAGCCAGCGGAACGCGATCGATGCCCAAAAGCTCTTGACTGGTGGTGTACAGCAAGCGCCAATTCCCCTCTAGCAACGCGGTTGCTTCGAGCGGTTTTGGCGTGGGGTTGTATCCTTCTAGTTGAGCGATCGCGACTGCGATCGCATTCTTGTCGCTGTCGGTGGCAAGTAGCCCACGATTTGTACCGGCGATCGCTTCTAGTAAGGATGCTTTACCAATCATTTCTGCCAACCCTATATGCAACAACTTGACGAGGAGCTAATTTAATTTTGCTACGGATTAGCAGAGACGGCATGTGGAAAGAGAAAAGAAGGCAAAAAAGGTCAGATGCCGTATCATGCAGCCATGGCGCTTGCGCGGTGAGTCAAACTTGCCTTCCAGCAGCAAAAACTCTTGCAATTCTTTTCTATGGTGATACACTCTGGTTGTTTCTTCATAAAGTCGAATGATGTTGTGCCAATTCTGGCTAAGATTTGAAAAGAATTGATCGCACGACTGAAATAAACTACAAGGCAATCTATGACCTATAATCCCTCTCTTCGTGAAGAACCGCGTAGCCAACGAGCAGCAGTCATCCCCCTGAAGCAAGAAGACTCTATCCTGGACTGGCTGGAAAGCACAGGTCGCTTATTGGCACGCGATGTTCAGGAGGTCAGTTACCGCGAGGCGGATGGCGAAGAACTCAACGATCTGATGGCAGGTGAAGATAATAGTTTTGACATTGACGACGATGATGATGAATTGGAATTAGAGGATTAAACAAGCCTGGTTTGCTGAAAGCCGGGTGTTTTTTCCGCATCTTGACAGGAAGCGCGTGTTGGTAGTGTGTGGAGTGAAGTGAGAGTTTTGTGGACGCTAAGTTATTTTCAACTCAAACGTTAAATCTTTCTGGAACACGGCTGTTTGTACTGTTAACGATGGGATTAGGTGCTTTTGCCCTGATCTCAGATGAAATAGCAGGACGAGCCTTGACCCAAGTGTTTTCCTTAACACTACCGTTCTGGTTCTGTGCCACGGCAGTAGCGGGTCTGGGTTTCTGGGCAGTGCCGTTGCTACGTGCGCTCAAAGCGGGTCAGGTCATTCGCGAAGATGGCCCCAAATCGCATTTGAAGAAAGCTGGCACCCCAACCATGGGCGGCATTTTCTTTCTGCCGATCGCGCTTCTGGTGGCACTAATCTGGTCTGGTTTTGCCGCATCAGTCGTGGCAGTGTCCGCTTTGACCCTTGCGTATGGAGCGATCGGCTGGATTGACGATTGGCAAATTATTCGCGGCTGTTCTAACAAAGGCATCACGCCTCGGATGAAGCTCCTGCTACAGGTCAGTGTTGGGGCTGCCTTCTGCCTCTGGCTCGCTTTGACGCAGCCCTCAACCATTACCACCATAGCGCTCCCTTTTGGTCTGATGCTGCCGCTGGGTGTGACTTTTTGGCTGCTGGCTGTCTTTGTGCTTGCTGCGGAAAGCAATGCCACTAATTTAACCGATGGGGTTGATGGGTTAGCGGGCGGTACGGTGGCGATCGCGCTCTTAGGTTTGGGTGCGCTTGTAGCGCCCACAGCACCCGAGCTAATGCTCTTTTGTGCCGCTCTCAGCGGTAGCTGTCTGGGCTTTTTACTGCACAATCGCAACCCGGCACGTGTGTTCATGGGCAACACAGGCTCAACCGCGTTGGGGGGTGCCCTTGCTGGTGTTGCGCTGATGACGAATAGTTTATTTGCGTTGCTCATCCTCAGCGGTCTGTTTTTAGTTGAGACGCTTTCGGTGATGCTCCAGGTTGGTTACTATAAAGCGACCAAGGGTTCGGATGGCATCGGTAAGCGCTTCTTTAAGATGTCGCCCTATCACAATCACCTGGAGCTTTCAGGCTGGTCAGAGACGCGCATTGTAGCGGCTTTTTACGTCGTTGCTGGGCTGTTGTCCTTTGTAACGTTGGCAATTTGTTAATCATTCGTTGATTAGTAGAGCGATCGTTTGATGTCTTTTGCAGCCAGGGCACAGAGTCTTGCTCTTCGTGCCCTGAGCCAGTCGCCAGAAAAGAAATTACTTTGCGCTGGTGTGATGCAGGCGAGATCTGTTATCATGATGTTCCATCACCTGGAGAGGTGGCTGAGTGGTCGAAAGCGGCAGATTGCTAATCTGTTGTACGAATCGTAAGACCGTACCGAGGGTTCGAATCCCTCCCTCTCCGTTCTCATCACTTATCATTGTCTAGTTTGTTTGGTCTACTAACGGCTAGCAATATGTTTTTGGTCGATAGTGGCAAACGACATCAATAGAGTTAAGGCAGCCGCATCTGAAAGCTGTCTGAGTTGCAACACCTAACGAAACTAGAGTAGAACGCCGTACCATTACGCCTATAGCTTCTAGGGAACTTCGTCGGTAGCGAACGGTTTAAGTCTCCATCCGGGCGTAGTAAAAGCCACCCGCGATCGCCACGACATATAGCAGCGATCCTAAAAAGAAGGCAATGCCACCCACCAATTGATCCTGGGTCAGCAGATGTAAATCGAGCAGCAGAAAGTGCCAGTCATGCAACACACCCTCACCCCCTAACAGCGGCAGCGATCGTGCCTGAGCATCTTTGATGTAGATGGATACATCCCACAGGTTTTGCGCCGCCCAGCAGAGCGCGATCGTGCTGGCATACATCTGACGTGTCACCACAAAATAACCCGCAATTACCGCTGGCACCATGACCTGCATCAGCGAGCCGCCCAAAATATGTAAAAAGCGCCCAAAGATAGCCAGGATAGTGTGCCCAGCTTCGTGAAAAATCAAATTCACGCCGTGCAGAAACATCATGATGGGATCGGCACCCTCCAGAAAACCGTCTACCGTATAGTTAGAGGCTCCAAAGAAGCCATAGAGTGCTAGAAGACTGACGAAGGCAGCTTTAGGTGGGTCAAACGTTGCCAGAAACGTCAGCACATCTTTAAACGTGAGGGTAAAAGGCTTTTGACGGCGTGATCGTTGGGCAGCATGGGTCGATCGTCTCAAAGGTCTAGCAACCAGCCTGGGTGCCTCAAGTTGAAGTTCATGCATCCAGGCTGGTTGTTCAGCTCCAGTCTGTTTGCCTTTGATGACGACGGTTGTAATGACATCCTGTCTAAGACTCACCAGCTCGCGCTCAATAAGCGTTGTAGCAATCTGCTGGTTGGGGATAGTTGCTCCTTCAAGGTAAACGTGCAGGCGGTCGGCATCAACGGTCACGGTTGCAAGCATCTGCTTATGGGCAACGGCATGACGGATGAGTTGGGCAAGTGCGGCACGATCGCCCTGCCTGGCAAGTTGCTTAATAGTGGAAAGGCGATCGGGCTGTATCATCCAGTTTACGCCTCCTGGCACCAGAACCCTACCCGCATTATTCCCTCCTAGCGCCGGAACTATACGCCCGTCACCATCAAATAAACTGCTGTCGTCAACACAATGACAACGCCAAGCTTAAGAAGCTCAGAACGCTGTCTAACGGTAGGAGGAGGCGTCACCCGTGATACGGTCGGTTGTGGAGAGTGCACTGCTTGGTTCAGTCCGCTGTTGGTAGTATTTGTACTAGCTAGTAGAGGCTCTAGCGCTCGTTCTGTAGCCCCGTTTGCTAGAGTGTGGAGCGGCTTTTGCGACAGCAGAGGTTGCTCTAGGGAAAAGGCTGCAATCCACAACGGAAAGGCATCCCCGACCCTCCAGCCATAAGCGATGACCTGATTAATGGCATCCGGTTGAAGGCGCAGCAAGCCTCGACGGATAAACGCAACGCAGTTAGCCTGATGCAATGGCATCTGCCCCTTTAACATGACCTGAAGGCAACTACTGTCTAGCATGGCTTTTACCCAAACATCTTGAGCTTGCAGGGCATCGTTCATCAGCACTGCAATCGCCACAGCGTCTCCTTGCTGCGCGCGTTGTAGCAGGCTCAGTGGAGCATTCATACAGCAACCAAACGTAGGAAAACGATCGCCCCATTAGCCATGAACGATCGTTTCCACGATTATAGTACATCTGTACGATTCAACGCCAAAAACTTTAAAGGGGTAGCCGTTTCCACTTGCACCAGTCCGCCGCTTGCTCAAGGGCTTTGTAGCTTCCCACGTTTAATCCACGGCTTAGTATATTGGCTTCAGCAGGATCAGGTGCAGGCGATCGCGCACGGTTGTAAAAAATGTCGGTTACGGCACGATCGCTACCTTCACCACTTTTCGCTGCTTCATTGCCTCAAACACCTGCCCCAACTGCGCCAGTGGTTGCTGCTCAGTAATCAGATGCTCAAAGGGCAGCGCACGGCTTGCCAGTAGTTTCAGCGCGGCTCGAACATGGGTTGGGGTGTTATGAAAGACACCTTTGACCGTTAACTCGCTGTAGTGGAGCCGTTCTGTATCCACCGTAATACTGGTATCACGAGGACAGCCACCAAATAAATTAACAGTCGCTCCCGGTCGTGCACAGGCGATCGCCATTTCCCAAACGGATGGTAAGCCTGTTGCCTCAATCACAACATCGGCTCCCCACCCATCGGTTAACTCCTTCACCAGTGCTGGCACATGCTCGACTTGGCGGTAGTTAAACGTTTTGACCGCACCTAGCATTTTGCCAAGCTCTAGCCGCTGGTCACTGCCACCAAAGAGAATGACCTCAGCGAATGGCTGACCACTGACTGTTGATGGCTGGCTGCACCATTCACCTTGACCAGAAGCCAGCGCTGCCACAAACATGAGACCGATCGCACCGTCACCCAAAACGACAACACGATCGCCCGACTTCACGTTCGATCGCGCTGCCCCATGTAGCACGCACGCCAGCGGCTCAGTCATAGACGCTAAGGCATCAGGCAATTCATCTGGAATAGGCAACAGGTTATGCTGCACGATCGCCGCTGGAATTTTGAGGTATTCAGCAAACGTACCATTGTTGAATAATAAGTTCTGGCAGAGAGAATACTCAACCTTTTTGCAGAAAAAGCAAGTCATGCAGGGAGCCGAGTTGTTAGCAACCACGCGATCGCCGACCTTCCAGTGCGTTACACCGTGACCGATCGCCACAATCTCACCCGCTGCCTCATGACCAAATAACGTCGGTGGCTTCAGCATCCGGGCATGACCGCCTCGCCGCCAAACCTTCAAATCAGTCCCGCAAGTAGTCGCTGCCCCGACTCGGATAACGACTTCTCCCGCCGCTGGAGTCGGGTCTGCAACGGTTTCTAAACGGAGATCTTCTTGACCGTACAATAATGCTGCTAGCAACGCTGTTCTACTCTGTTGATCCCACCACCACTCATCTTACTGGTTTATCTAGCCATAACCCGACTGACCGTCACAGAGCTGTACCGAGTTGTAGTTAGAATGCGACTTATGGCGTTGCTATGGGCACACTGAGAGAGAAGATTGACAGAAGGCATTAGACATGGAGATAAGACCAGGCAGCCTGACTATCTTCATAAACTTGGCGTTCGTGAGGAAATGATCCCTTACTCTCACCATACCCCCGGTAATCAAACACAAAGACAGAAAAACCGAGCTGACGAAAAGCAGCAACTCTCGCAAGGTAGTTGTAGTCGCCCATATTGCGACCGACCCCACAGAAATACAGCATGACTTTTGGTGAAGTCAGCACATTCGCAGGCTCATCAGGGATCACTGCATAGCGCTCTTGTCTAGAGGGCGAGGGTATCCACCAACCATGTAGTCGATCAGGCGTTCCCGCGATCGATATCCATACATCCTCATAGGGCAAGTTAAAAGCCGCTGCATTGGGCAGCATCGTAAGCTCAGGCTTAGGACGATAGAGCAAGTAGCGTTGCCCAAAGCAGAGTAAAAGACAGGCTAGCGTGTAAGCGATCGCAACTGCACTAATTAAGAGCAACAGTTGTTTCCGTCTGTAAAAACGCCTGTTTCTGCCACTAGTCATCGCGATCGTCCTGGCACTCAACCACTGTGAATTACACTGTACTCCTTCAATGCAAAAAGCGCCCCCTCATGCGAGGGGGCGCTTTCTTTTGTATCAAGCCACTAGGAGCAATCAAACAAGCTCAGAACTAACCGTTGATGCTGGGAGCCGAGAGGGCGACCGGAGCCGCTTCACCCGCTGCCAAATCCAGTGGGAAGTTGTGCGCATTCCGCTCGTGCATCACTTCCATCCCCAGGTTCGCCCGGTTCAAGATGTCTGCCCAAGTACCGACCACACGACCCTGTGAGTCGATGATGCTCTGGTTGAAGTTGAACCCGTTCAGGTTGAACGCCATCGTGCTGATGCCCAAGGCGGTAAACCAAATCCCGACCACTGGCCACGCACCTAACAAGAAGTGCAAGCTGCGAGAGTTGTTGAAGCTGGCATACTGGAAGATCAACCGACCGAAGTAGCCATGCGCTGCGACGATGTTGTAGGTCTCTTCTTCTTGTCCAAACTTGTAGCCCGCATTCGCTGATTCATTCTCGCTGGTCTCACGGACTAACGAGGAAGTGACCAAGGAACCGTGCATCGCACTGAACAAGCTGCCACCAAACACACCCGCCACACCCAACATGTGGAAGGGGTGCATCAAGATGTTGTGCTCCGCTTGAAACACGAACATGAAGTTGAAGGTGCCGGAAATGCCGAGGGGCATACCATCAGAAAAAGAACCTTGTCCAATCGGGTAGATCAAGAACACGGCGGTCGCTGCGGCTACAGGTGCAGAGTAAGCGACGCAGATCCAGGGGCGCATGCCGAGACGGTAGGACAGTTCCCATTCACGTCCCATGTAAGCGAAGACACCAATCAGGAAGTGGAACACGACCAACTGGTAAGGACCACCGTTGTACAACCACTCGTCTAAGGAAGCCGCTTCCCAGATCGGGTAGAAGTGCAAACCGATGGCGTTAGAAGAGGGCACCACCGCACCGGAGATGATGTTGTTGCCGTACATCAAGGAACCAGCGACGGGCTCACGGATGCCGTCGATGTCCACAGGGGGTGCGGCGATGAAGGCGATGATGAAGCAGATGGTCGCAGACAGCAGGGTGGGTACCATGAGTACGCCGAACCAGCCTACATACAGGCGATTGTCGGTGCTGGTTACCCAGTTGCAGAACTGCTCCCACACGTTGACGCTCTCGCGTCTCTGTAAGGTTGTGGTCATGATGATAATGAGTGCTTAATGTAAGTTTTTGGGTAGGTTTCACTACCTGTACGCAGTGTAAACCGAATATTGCTTTTTGTAAAGAAGATGACGCGGTAATTTACAGGTCTAGATGCGGCAATGTTCCTTAGGCTTTACTCAGTAGAGGCTACAGCCCCACTAGGGTTTGTTAAGCCTTCGTTGACTTTTATGAGAAGGGCTAGCTGTGTTGGAGCGATCGCCCTACTGCTTTTCGTTGCTCCTAGCCCCTTTGACGGCTGCAACGATCCTTAGTAGAGCGGTTACTACTTCGTTAAGCCTTGCTTCATTTTGTTGAGGGCTTGCTCAATGTCTAGCTCTAAAAAGCGATCGAGCGCCAGGTAAACCCAGTGATAAGACCGCTGGGTATCTTGAAAGGTTTTCTGAAAGCCCAGGGCTAACCGCAGATCTTCGTACAGGGGATGCAGGATCAGTGAGTAAATGTCGCAGAGATTCGGAAAATCTTGCTGCATTTCTACCAGGGTGCTGCGGCTGTCTTCAAGTAGCAGAGAGATATTTTGACCTTGCAGATAGGGGGTATCGATCACCCAGGAGCGAATATAAACAGACGTGCAGTGTTCGTCGCCCGCTACTGCCATTTTGAAGGGGTCAACTTCCACATCCGATGACAAGTAGAAGCTTTTACTCGGCGACTGGAAGAAGTAGACCTCAGACTCATTGCTGACCGGATAGAGCACAGAGATGCCGATCGGATTCAAATTGTCAGAACGGCGCAAGACCCTCAAGCCTTTAGGATATTGTCGTGCCCAACTGCGTAGAGCCTGAGCAATTTTGTGAGAGGCTTTGGCTACGTCTTTCATGAGCTCTGCGTAGGTGCGAGCGATCAGATTCGCGATCGGAATTGTGTCTGTGCGAGGGTTGAAAGCGTCTGCGATGAGTGTGACAGCTATTTCTGCCTGAATGGGCGTTTCCAGTTCGGGGATGGAGCGAATCTGAAGACAGAGCGTTTGCCCGTCAAACTGTTTTTCGAGTAGACCTAGCGCCACAAAACGATCGATCATCATGCCTGCGGCACGATCGCTGCCCCGCTCCTGGTTGCCATAGAACAATTCTGCGGCTTCCCGATGGGTGCAGGCGATCGAGCTATCCGTCGAACACAGTTGGCTTAAAGGCTGCGATGGCTGTTGCCCTAACAGTTGCTGTTGCTTAAGCAACAGATAAGCCCAAAGGCGCACAAAATATTCTGCCCGACGGCGTGTTAAGCCGCCACGTCTCATTAGCATCGACATGTAAATACGTTGCTGCGTTAGCGGAAAAAACTGATCAAGCAACTCTGGCTTTAAATGTTGGCTGACATGAGGCATGGCTTTCAGGGAACTCATTGCGTTACAGGGATGAAGCGGATAAGGGATAAAGCATTGCAGCGATCGCTGACTTAAAATTCAGCTAACCGCTTTACACGTCTTAAACAACAGTAGTGAAAAGTACCCGTTCGGGTGAGTACTTTTAGGGGGGCTGAACCGAGAATGATGACATCAACAACACCTCCTACGGAATTTGACAACCGTTGCTGAAGCTAAAGGGTTAGTCGCTAGGGATCAGTTAGCAAGATTGGTTAAGCCGTATGAGGCATCAAGCTCTTTATAGTGATGCAAGGCTGGGGCGACATGGACTGAAGCAAGGCTTTAGCCCTGTAGCAGCGATCGCCTCTCAGAAGGCGAAGCGGCGGCAAAACCGTTTGCATGGCTGTCGTTTTCCTGGCTAGGGCGTTTTTCTGACTAGTTAAGGTGCCTGCTCCTCCAAATTGCATCCATTATTGACCAATTAGGTAACAACTACAATCCGGAATTGGAAAAATTTCACCCCACTTCAGACTTATTCACCCTTCTTCAGTGAGCCTGAGTAGTGTTCGCTCTCCTGGTACGGCTTACGGGCTTCTCATTGCCTCTTCATAAACGAAGCACGCAAACTAGCAGCATCGTTTGTGGAGTCTGATCTATGACAGCCCCTATAGTCTTCGCCTCATCAGAAGCAACTGCCATCGGTTCCTTATTTCGCACTTGTGCGACCGAAAAAACGAGCCAGTCAGCCACTACCCATCGCGTTAGAAGTACTTCTAGCCAACTGTCTAATAAGGCACACCCTGGTGATGCACCTGCCCTTAGCCTGATTCAGAGCAGTTTGCTGGAATCTCTGCATCAGGGCGTGATTGTTACGTCTCGAAGCCTGAAACCGCTGTACTGGAATGCAAGAGGGCGATTGCTTTGCCAGCATCTAACGGGCGGTGATGTTCAACCACTTGAATTGCCAACGGCAGTGTCTGAAATGTGCCGTCGGTTAATGCGAGATGAGCGTTTGGGCGATCGCCCCCTCATTCTGGAGTGCCAGACAGCGACTGGACAAACCATCCGCATGAACGCTCGTTGGCTCCATCTCCCCGACGATCGTGCGACGCAGCAGCCCTACATCTTAATACTGCTGGAAAACTGCAACGACTTGCTGCAAGAAGAAGTGCGGATTGAGCGTAAGAAATATGACCTGACAGAGCGTGAAGCAGAAGTCTGGATGCTACTGAGGCAAGAGTATAGCTATCAGGACGTTGCCAAGCTGCTCCAAATCAGCCTCAACACAGTCAAGACCCACGTAAAAAATGTCTACGCGAAGAAACGCAGTTGTCAGGGGCGCGAAAAGTTCTGGTGCGGTGATTAAGCGCCGCCTTCGGTTGAGAGTCAGGATACGGAAAGCAGAAATGGAAAAAGCTTCAGCTTTAGTTTTGAGGCTGAAGGGATAGGTCTATCTCTGCTATCAAAATGCCATCAAAGGAATAGGGAGACAAACACAATGCAACTTGAGAAACGGTTAGCCTGGAAGCGACGGACTACAACTGCTCTAGAGTGGTTGCTACGCTATCGTGCGTCTGGACGGTAGCCCTGACCGCTAACATTGCTCTTAAGCGTGCTGTGATGAATTTTGTGAAGACTGTGACGTATAGCCCTGCCTATACACTAGTGCCGACCTATGAGTGCTTTAACCGTTGCAGCTACTGTAATTTTCGTGCTGACCCAGGCAAAAGTCCCTGGCTAACATTGGCTGATGCAGAGGCACAATTACGATCGCTCCAACATCAGGGTGTCATCGAGATTTTGATCTTAAGTGGTGAAGTGCATCCACAGAGCGATCGTCGATCGTTGTGGTTTCAGCACATTTACGACCTTTGCGAACTGGCTCTGTCGCTAAGTTTTCTGCCCCATACCAATGTAGGACCGCTGAGTCGGGCTGAGATGGAGCGTCTAAAGACCGTCAATGTTTCGATGGGTTTGATGGTGGAGCAAGTTACCCCAACCCTGCTACAGACAGTGCATCGCCATGCACCCAGTAAGCTGCCAGCACTGCGTCTACAGCAGCTTGCACAGGCAGGCGAACTGCAAATTCCCTTTACCACTGGGCTGCTGCTTGGCATTGGCGAGACAGAGGCAGAACGGTCGCAAACCCTAGACGCGATCGCACAATTACACCAGCGCTGGGGGCACATTCAGGAAGTGATTTTACAGCCTTACAGCCCCGGAGCAACAGAAGCATGGGCAGGAGACCCCTTTTCGCCACAGCAACTCCTCGAAACAATCATCCTGGCTCGACGCATTTTGCCGTCTGACGTGACGCTGCAAATTCCTCCCAATTTGGTGCCACGATCGCACCTGGCTACCTGCCTGGACGCTGGCGCACGCGATTTGGGCGGCATCGGACCCCACGACGAAGTGAATCCTGCTTATCCACACCCGATCGATCTAGAGCTAGCCAGCAACCTCAGCAACGTTGGTTGGACACTCGTGCCACGCTTGCCAATCTATCCTCACCATGACGCATGGTTACCAAAAACCTTGAAAGCTGCGGTAGAACAGTGGCGCGAGAGGATTGAAGACAAAAGGCAAAAGGATAGGAAAACCTGACGGTTAAAACACGACTATACGAACGAATTTGCAGTCCTTACTTTTGCCTTTTATAGCAGTCGAAGAGAGCATTAGGACAGACATAAACCTTGAGACTTCCTTTGAGCAAGGGCTTCGATTCATCCCTCATCCCTCATCCTTACATCCTTCTGCTATACCGTTCTAAGCCCTCACTCCTTTTTGGCGGTTGCTCGATCGCTGGCAGCTAGAGGGAGCACCAGGCGGCTCAGGCTGCGACTATCCTCTAGGGCATACAGGTTTAGTTCACCGCCAATTTGCTTCATAAGTGCCTGACAAATATGTAGATGCTGACCCGGTAGTTGGTCAAGGGTTGAGGGGGCTAACCAGTCTATAGCGCGACCGTTTTCCAGTTCGGACAGCAACCGTGGCTCGATAACACCGCTATCGGTGATTGAAAGTTCAAGCCAGTGGCTATCAATTTGACGACACCAGATGTCAATGCGTCCCCCAATAGCGGAGCGTTGGCAAGCGGCAAGCAGTAATTCATACAGCACCAGCTCAATCTTCGCTATATCGCCATCAAGGGTGAGATTGGTTTCATTATGTACCTGTGTCCAAAGCTGCTGTTGCTTGATTATGTGATCGACTCGCCCCAGCGATCGCTTTAGCAAACTTACCAGCGACAGGGTTCGTGAGGTTGTTTGCAATTGCCATTGTTCAGCTTGAACCACCTGGGCAAGGGGGGTGACTGCTTCGTTAAGCTGCCGTAAAATCTGCTGATGGCGGGTGCTAAAGAGGGGGTCTTTGGGATTGCCGAGGTCTTGCAGCCGTTTCAGGTTGGGAATGAGCGATCGATACAGTTCTTCTAAGGAACGATGTTTGTACCAGTTCAGCCGCTCTAAATTTTCACGTTGAGTAAAGAGCTTTTGGGTTAGCAGCAAGTAGCGGCGAGACCACGCAAGTTGGCTGGCAAGAGCATTGAGAGCCTTTAGATGGCGCTCTGCCCATTGACGATCGTTGCCATCAGCCACCAGCAAAATGCCAGATGGTTCATGTTCGGGAGCGGTGCGTAACGCGATCGCTAACACTTGACCAATGCCAATCCCGTTGAACCATTGGCGCGTTTCAGTCGGCAGGTCGGCGATCGCTAACGGCAGCGCACCATCCTGGGCTAGCACCCATTGAACCAGGGCATCGGTCAGAACTGGGATCGTCGCATTGGCATTAACGGTAAAGCGATCGTTGCTGGTGAGCGGTACGACGACGCGACCAACCGCCATTCCAGGAGACCACACAATCAGGGTTGCCTGGGGTGCCTGAAGGACTTGAGCAATATGTTTCAGTGCCGCTTGCTCCAGGGGTTCCAGTTGGTGAATCTGCTGCATGAGCGTCAGACCCTGCTGAAGATTCTGGCTCACTGTTTGTTGCTGCTCGTTTTGCCGTTGGAGTTGCCACTGATGCAAGATCAAGCCTAGCTGCTGGCTGACAATGCGTACCAGATCCTGCTCAGTCTGGTTCCAGGTACGCGGACTTTCGTGACAGACGACGACGAGTCCCTCGACTGCATGACCGAGGGAAACATTACAGAGAATGAGCGATCGCACGCCTAGTTCTAGAAGGCGATCGCGCCATGCTAGCAGCCGTAAGTCGCCCTCCAAATTTTCGATACCAATGCTACCCGTACTTTTTTCGAGCCACTGCCAGTCTGCGTCGCTTAGAGTCCCTAGTGGTGTTGTCAAGGGGCGACGGTTGATCGGTTGGCTTTGATGGGCAAGTTCAAACACACTTTGCTCTGGGGCGTAAAGCAGCACTAGAAAGCGATCGGCACGTAGGCGTTTGCAGAGCTGTTCGGCTGCCAGGTTAAGTGTTGCTTTCCAGTCATCTTCGCTGTAGAGAGAGCGGGCAATTTCGGCGGTGAGGACGCGATCGCGCTGGATCTGTTCGATCGTGTTTTCCATATCATCCAGGGGCGCAATGAGAGCAATAATCTGCGCTGCACCACGGATGTAGCTTTTCTCTTCGTCCTCCCAAATCCGGGGTTCCTGCCCTTCGACTGCCAGAAAGCCCAGCAGTTCGTCTTGAAATAAGATCGGCGCTGCCAGCAACGAGCGTGCGCGAATTTGCTGCATCAGGCGGCTGGTCGTATCAGCCTTGAGAGAACTGTGCGCTTCCCCGATCGACACCAGTTGATCAGCGCGTAACGCCTGATAAAAGCCGCTCACTTCCTGCACGGTAATGCCGGATGCCGGTTGACCAGTCTCACCAAAGCCAGCCGTTTTCTGACGATTGCTCATCCGCCGCCAAAAAAAACGTTGGTTGCGCTCAAACCAGTACACATTGGTGCGCGCGGGCTGTATGAATTGATGTGTCTCTTCAACAATGGCTTCTAGCCGTGGACCCAAGCCAGCCAGCGATTGTAGCTTGGTCAACAGTGACAGGAGTGGCTGAGCGGGACGTTTGACTTGCTGCCGCAGCCACTCTGCTTCAATTTGATACAGTGCTGCCGCCAAAGCGCCCAAAATCATCGACAGTCGCGCTTTCTCGTCCGATCGTGGCGCTGCACCCCAGAGGCTTGACCCCAGCAACGTCACCCCAAAACATTGATCTCGATAACGAAGCGGGAAAATGACCGTGCCCTGAATACTGTCAATCTGTGCCGCTTTACGCCAATCACCAGCTCTCAACTCTTGGCGTAAATCTGGCACTGCTAGCGGACGCTGCTGAATCACAACCTGCTCCAACAGATCGCCGGGATTCAGCACAAGCCGCTGTTTTAGCAGGGGGATATTGCCAGATGGTGTCACTCCACCCTTGCCATGCAACCGATGTGCCAGACGATCGTATAGGCCAATCCAGATCAAGCTGTAATCAAATTCAACTTGCAGATAGTTCAGCGTTGTATCAATGAGAACATCAGCATTTTCTTCTTCTCGAAGAATTTGCAAAACCCGTCCCAAGGCAACCAACTGTTTGTCGTTGGCGTTTGGCTCTTTTGGTTGAACCATGTGATGCAGCGATGGATACGCCAATACGATGAAAAGAAGCAGCCTGCTCGAAGCAAACTCATTTCGGGCAAAAAATACACCGAAACCCATTGGCTAATGCAACCTGGGTAGACTGCCGAAACCTGTGGGAACGTTGTCTCCATCCTAGTTCGTTTTCAAGGCTTCAGCGCAACGGCAAATGCTTAACTGTCAAGTAACGTTGGAGGTATGTTAGTACGTACGATCCCGTAAAGCAAAGGGTTAATCCACCGCTTTTAGGAATACGACTTATGCATAAAGTGTTTCGATCCCCAACTTCTGGTTAAAACGTAGCCATAAACCCTACGCCATCGTAGAAGTCGGGGATCTTTGCGTAAGCCCTAAGGAACTTCGATCGCATGGCTAGCTTGTCTCATTTCAATCGTTCTCGTCTGAAGCAGCACTGCCCACATAAAGAGGTCAGGGAGTGTGGATCATTCTTTACTGAAGGGAAAAGTGCAATTGACCAAGAGCATAAGTTAGGTATGAAGTCTGCTTGCAAGGCATTGTAGTGTAACGCCCCTACGACATTCAGACCTTTAAGCAACAACGCCTTTTTGTCGTGTACGTCATTCAAATTTTAGGGGTAGCCAGGTATGCTAATCAACGATCGCTTAATGTAACCCGTGAATATCTATCGGTCTGTCGTTCGTCCTGTACTCTTCTCTGGTCTCAAGGCAGATCCGGAGTGGCTGCATCAACAAACCTTGCATACATTGGGATGGCTCGACCAGCATCACAAAGAGCCGTCTGCACGCTGGCTTCAGCATCAGGTTAGCAAGTCCTATCGTTTGGCAGACGATCGCCTCAAGCAGCAGCTTTGGGGCTTGCACTTCCAAAACCCAATTGGGCTGGCAGCCGGCTTTGACAAAGATGGCGTTGCCTCTGGGGTTTGGAGCAGCTTTGGCTTTGGCTTTGCCGAACTCGGTACTGTAACGGCGATCGCCCAACCGGGTAATCCACGACCGCGTTTATTCCGCTTACCCCTGGATCACGCTGCCCTGAATCGCATGGGTTTTAACAATCGCGGTGCCGCAGTAATGGCAGCAACCTTGCAGCAGCGATGGGGGGAGAGGGGAGAGGGGAGAAGAGAGAGGGAGAGGAGAGAGGAGAGAGGGGAGAGGGAGAAGCAGAGAGGAGGAAACAGAGGGCGGTAAGACAGGGAAGCCTTCACCCTTTCACCCCTTCACCCTTCCCGATCGGCATTAATCTGGGCAAATCGAAAGTCACGCCGCTAGAGGAGGCGGCAACTGACTATTTAAACAGTTTCAAATTGCTCAAGGACTGGGGCGATTATTTTGTGGTAAATGTGAGTTCGCCGAATACGCCGGGGCTGCGATCGCTCCAGGCAGCCGACCAGCTTGATCCCATTTTGGCGGCACTCCAGCAGGAAAATACCCAGCAGAAACCATTGCTGATTAAAATTGCGCCGGATCTGGAGTGGGATGAGATTGCTACCATCCTTGACCTGGCTCAAAAACATCATTTGGCGGGCATCATTGCGACGAACACGACCATCCGACGCGATGGGTTGACCACACAAGTAGTGCAAGCAACGGGCAAGCTGGTGCAGGAAGAAGCAGGTGGCATTAGCGGTGCGCCAGTACGGCAGCGATCGACAGAAGTCATCCGGTTTATCTGGCATGAGACGCAAGGAAAGTTACCTATTATCGGCGTAGGTGGCGTTTTCACTCCAGACGATGCGTGGGAGAAAATCACGGCAGGAGCCAGCCTGGTGCAAGTTTATACGGGTTGGGTTTACGAAGGGCCTGGGATGGTTCGCCGTATTCTAGAAGGCTTGTTGCAAAAACTAGAGGAGCGCGGGCTTACATCGCTGTCACAGGCGATCGGGCAACAAGACTAGCCTTTGTACGTTATGGACTTCTAGACCATTGGCACGGAATCAAAGACACACAGGCAAGAGGTGCTATACGTCAACTGGAAGACGTTGTAAGCAGGCGATGCAGGTTAACTTAAAGTCAGAAGCCGCTTTTCAGGAGGCAACCCCAAATGAAATGTGCCGTTTATACCATTGCTACTGTGCTGGTGCTGCTGGGCACGGGTGCGACGATGGCGCAGCCACCACCCTCGATCGATCGCCTCACACCGCTACAACGTCAGCAGTTTTCACGGGATTTAGTGCCTTCGAGCGCTCAGGACTTTTTTCGGACGGGACAGGCAAACTTAGAACAAGAAATTCGCCTGCTCACACGTCAGCGATCGCCCAACGAGCCATTGCTAAAAGTTAATCAGGCTTTGCAAGTGCAGCCACAACCAAACGGTGAACCGACCCGATTGCAGCACGATCGCACTTAGTAAAGGAGAATAGGTTTGTTGAAGTGCCTGCTTCCAGCCGCCATTACCAATTATGAGTTTTTACGCAGGCATTGACTTTGGCACATCAGGCGCACGGCTTGCAATTGTGAATGCAGCGGCAGAGCTTTGCTATGAGGCAAGTATACCGTTTGGCACAGTGGCAGAATCAGACTTAGCCGCTTGCTGGCAAGAAACGCTGTTTGCGCTGTTGCAGACGGTCGATCGCACCGAGCGGAAAAACTTAGCCGCGATCGCCATTAATGGCACCTCCGCTACGGTGTTGCTGTGTGATGCGGTCGGTCAGCCGCTCACGCCTCCGCTGCTTTATAACGATTCTTGTGGTGCAGCAGAAGTCGAAACCTTACGGCAACTCTTTGCTCAGAAGGAGTACATGAATGCGCCCTGTCGGCACACGGTACTCAGTGCTACATCCAGCCTGGTCAAGCTGCTGTGGTGGAGTCGGCAAGCTACTTTTTCGCACGCCAAATATTTGCTGCATCAGGCAGATTGGCTGGCGTTCTTGCTGCATGGGCAACCCGGCATCAGCGACTATCACAACAGCCTGAAGTTGGGTTACGACGTGGTGGAATGCCGCTATCCTGCATGGCTGACAGCGCTGGCGATCGCACCCCTTTTGCCCCAGGTTGTTGCGCCGGGAACGTCGATCGGACGAGTCCAGCCAGATGTTGCTACACAGCTTGACCTGCCGCCGGATTGTTGGGTGTGCGCTGGCACCACTGACAGCATTGCCGCCTTTCTGGCAAGTGGAGCAGCAGAGCCAGGGGAAGCCGTGACCTCGTTAGGCTCAACGCTGGTGCTGAAATTACTCAGCCAGGTGCCTGTTGAAAACCAAGCCTATGGCATCTACAGCCATCGTCTGGGCGATCGCTGGTTGGTGGGTGGCGCATCGAATACGGGCGGAGCTGTCTTACAGCAATTTTTTACGCCAGCCGATTTAGCACGCTTGAGCGATCGGATTCCCACTGACCAGATAAGTCCCCTAACGTATTACCCGCTCACGCAACCAGGCGAACGCTTTCCAGTGAATGACCCAAACCTGTCGCCATGCCTGGAACCCAGACCGGACGATCCAGTTGCCTTTTTGCATGGGCTGTTGGAAAGCATGGCACGGATTGAAGCAGAGGGCTATCGGCTCTTACAAACGTTAGGAGCAACGCCGCTAAGTCGTGTGTATACCGCAGGGGGCGGAGCGCAGAATGCGGCATGGACGGCACTACGGCAACGGCACCTTGGCGTGACGGTCGAGCGATCGCAACAGCCAGAAGCCGCTTATGGCACTGCGCTGCTGGCACTGAGATCCAGCATTCAACCCACCTGATGCCCTTACGCCCGCATTTCTTCATCTAGATAGCGCTTGTAGCCTTTTTCCTGGAGCTTTGCCTGCTTCTCAATCACGATCTGAGCGAGGTTTTGGCGATACTGCTGCACTTTCTCCAGCAACGCTGGATCGTGGGTTGCCAGGATTTGTACCGCAAGCAGTCCGGCATTACGAGCATTGCCGATCGCTACCGTTGCGACGGGTACGCCTGAGGGCATCTGCACGATCGAATAGAGCGAATCCAATCCTTGTAAGTGACGGCTGACCACAGGCACGCCAATCACAGGTAAGGGCGTGAGTGCTGCCACCATTCCCGGTAAGTGTGCTGCACCACCTGCACCAGCGATGATGACTTTTAGCCCTCGCACATGAGCTTGCTGGGCATAGTCCACCATGCGTTCGGGTGTGCGGTGTGCCGAGACGATGCCGATTTCGCAGAGGATGTCAAATTCTTCGCAAGCCGCGATCGCGTCCTGCATGGTGGGCAAATCTGAATCGCTGCCCATGATGATACCGATGGGGGGGGAAGGCATTTGTAAGGATAAAGGATAAGTTTTGAGTTAATCGATGTCAGGAAAATGATCTGGAATGTCTTGCCGCGTCATCAGCAAGGACAGTAGGGAATGAAGGGGAATCGGTTCAATAATTAAGCGATGACCTTCTTTGCGTAAAGAAACCTCTGTCCTCGATAGAGAAAATTCATGAGGAATAGTTAGGATTTGGTCTTACCCATTGGACGCTAGAGAAACATAACATGAGTCGGGCATAAGTTCTCCTCCCTTTTGAGTAACCTTCTTCAACTTTCACTTCGGACCCTTTCTCTCAATAATTTCAGGAGTGATTGAATAGCGTGTCAATTAGTTCAACAATAACTCAGCAGACCAACGAAAAAGTTTAGATGGATTTTAATTGTTGACGAAGCATATAACCAATCCACTCTCGCAAGTTAATCATAAGAACAGAAGTTCTTTGAGACACACCAGAATCCGATGAAGGATCTAATCGAGGTATAGTTGCCTCAGCATATGAGGGATCACTTAAAACAATACCTGCATGAAGATATTTTGATCTCTTGCCGTAGTGAGATTTAAATACCTTAGAAAGATGATGCCCGTCTTCTAATGCCAAATATTTATTCACATAATTAACAACACGGGCCGAAATTTTATATTGCTCTTGACCACAAGCATTGCATCTTTCTGAAGAATTAGCGTCAATTGTTGAAACCACTTCAATGGCAGACATATACAACACGGTAGCAATCTCGTTCGCTCGTCTAGAAAGCAGGGATTCTGATTTAAATCGAGGATGTTTTTGAAGAAATAATTTAGTTGATCCATTCTCATTTTTATGTTCTCCGGAAAAGACTAGCTGATCATAAATTAATGCATCTTGTCCCCTTGCTACATGAAAATGATGGCACGAACGGATAAAAGTTTCCTCGTCAGCACTTAATTCATCTTTAGATAAGATACGATCAATAAATTGAACAGCTTGAGATGAAATGAGTAGATATTCATTAAAAAGTGGAGTATCATCCATCCATTCCTCATCTGAAACAAAAGTATTTGTCAATGGACAAGCTAGTTTCTTCGATTCCACTTCAGATATATTGTCCTGCTTGTCTTCTTGACCTAAAAACCAGAAAAGACTGTTTGTTTCTATACTAAGAACATCAAGAATATATGAGGAAATACGCCGAAATTCTGCTTCCGCATCTATTTCATCAAAAGCTCTTATTTTGATACTAAGTAAAGAAATAGGATGCTGCTCTGGTGAGATTTCAAACCACTGACCAGAATAAGGAGCAAGTGATCTATAAAGTGAGGAAACTGGCGCTTTCAGAATTATTGTATTAGGACTATTACGGCGCTGATAAGCTTTAGAAAAAGCATCTTTTAATTGCTGACCTAACTCGCTTGCTTCATCTATAGGTTCACCATACTGTTGTCCAAAATGAATTCTACTAACTATAGTTTTCTGACTGTATGTGAGAGAAATAGGTACTTCTTGCTCTTGATTTATATCAGCCCATCCAAGAAATATTATGTGTGAATTTCCATCTTTGTATGGTTGATATCTCCAAGTACACTTTCCAAACCGATTCCTTAGCTCAGCCCAGAAAGCACGTAATAAATTATTTGAGTCAGTAAGACCTGAAATGTTGTCAATCGTAATTTCCATGGAATACGTAGAGGCAATTGAAAAGAATTGTTCAATAAGACCAAGTTGTCTAGTGCATTAGATGTCACAGTTCTCGGCTATGCCCAGCTTCAAATTCAGCGATCGCCTCTTGCGCGAATGCCTCTAATTTACCGTCGGAAATATCCTGTTCGATCTGTGTATCCCAACGATCGTAATCCAGATCGAAAAACCAACGCCGTAGTCTCTCAAACTCATTTGAAGGCAGTGAGAGAATTGCCTTTTCAATGTTCTCAAGTGACATCAACTGTTACCTCTGTCCTTAAGGAAATTATAACTTTGCTGGCAAAGGCAACACTCAGCAGGTTAACTACTTCGTTTCCATCCAATTTTCGCCAGAGTGGATTTCAACGACTAAGGGAATCGATAGCTCGACTGCCGATTCCATTGTGGCTTTAATTTTGGGTCCCAATTCCGCCCATTCGTCGGGGGGCATCTCGAAGACGAGTTCATCGTGGACTTGGAGCAAGAGTCGTGCCTGATACGGCTCGATGAGGTCGTGGAGTTTTGCCATCGCAATTTTGATGATGTCGGCGCTGGAGCCTTGAATAGGCGCATTGGCAGCGGCACGGAGCGATCCGGCATCGTACTGGTCACGGAGTTTAAGTTTGCTGAGGTCGATCGCGCCCGGTTCCTTACCCCGCAGAAGCTTCAGAGATTCGCTGGCAAAGTTGAAGTAGCGGCGACGACCGAGGATGGTTTCGACGTAGCCGTTGGCGATCGCTTCTCGCTGCATTTGCTGGAGGTACTCAAACACTTTGGAATAGCGATCGTTGAAGCGATCGATGAATAGGCGGGCTTCGCTGGACTTTACGCCTGCTTCCCGCGCAAATCGTTGGGCACCCATGCCGTAGATCACGCCGAAGTTGATGATCTTCGCTAAACGGCGTTCTTCGGAGTTGATATCGTCTTTTTCTAGCAGCAATCGTGCTGTGAGCGTGTGAATATCGCCATTTTGCCGATAAGTGTCGAGCAGCACTGGCTCCTGGCTCAGGTGCGTCAGAATGCGGAGTTCGATTTGCGAATAGTCGGCGGCAACCATCACCCAACCGGGTTCGGAGACAAAGGCTTTGCGAATCTGGCGACTAAACGCAGTACGAATCGGAATATTTTGCAGGTTGGGGTTGGAGGAGGAGAGCCGTCCGGTCGTCGTGCCCGTCTGGTTGAAATCGGTGTGGACGCGATGGGTGTCTGGACGCACCAGCAACGGCAACGCATCCACATAGGTGGATTTCAACTTACTCAGAGTGCGCTGCTCCAGAATGGCATCAATGACGGGATGATCGCCTTGCAGCTTCTCCAACGTGGCGGCATCGGTGGAAAAGCCCGTCTTCATGCGGCGCGATTTTTTGGTGTCCAGTCCCAGAGTATTAAACAGCAAATCGCTGAGTTGTTTGGGCGAACCGAGATTGAATTGCTGTCCAGCGACTTCGTAGGCGTGGATCTCGATCGCTGCCAAATCCGTTTCCAGTTTATTGGAAAGTTCTTTCAGATAAGCAACGTCAATATGTACACCGCAGTATTCCATCTCTGCCAGGACAGGCTCCAGCGGTTGCTCTACATCCAGTAACAGTCGATGCAGGGCGGGGATTGGTTCTAACAGGGCGCGCAGCTTGGGCACCAGCAGGAAGGTCGTGTAGGCATCTAACCCGCAATAGTCTGCAACCGCTGGCACCGTCAGATCGGCGATCGTCTTCCCTTTGGGCACCAGGTCTTTGTAGCTTAGAGCGGTGATGTTCAGGTGTTTACTGCTTAATTCGGTCAGGTTGTGGCTGTTGTCGGGGTTGAGGACGTAGCTTGCCAGCATGGGGTCAAACACCACGCCTGCCAGTTTGATGCCCTGACAGCGCAACACCAGGCGATCGAACTTGGCATTTTGCAGCGCTTTGGGGTAGTCGGCGCTTTCGAGAATGGGACGCAGTGCTTCCAGGGTGGTGGCTTTGTCGAGGTTGCCGCCGTTGGTATGCCCCAGTGGAATGTACGCCATGTCGGACAGTTCCGCACCCCAGCAGCAGCCAATGCCCACCAGATCGGCATCACGGGGTTCCAACGCCGTGGTTTCGGTGTCCCAGGCAACGGGAGTTTCAACAGTGGTAAAGGTTTTGAGGCGATCGATTAACTCCGTCAGCTTCTCAGGCGTGTCAATGATGTGAGGCGTAATGGCGACAGGCAGCACCTTTTGCGCGGCGATCGTATCGTCGGCGCTAAAGAACCATAGATCGCCATCTTCCCTGTATTGGGGCGCTGGGGCTGACTTTTCTGCGGGAGCCGTTGCCTTAGACGCATCCTGATCACCGCTGAACTGACGATGCACTTTCTGAATGCGATCGATAAAGGTGCGAAATTCCAGCTTTTCCAGCAGTTCATTCACAACCGTCTCATCAAAATCGCGGATGCGGCACGATGCCCAATCGACCTCCAGCGGCACATCCAGGTGAATCTGCGCCATCCATTGCGAGTGACGAGCCTCGTCTTTGCCTGCCTCTAGCTTCTGTCGCACGGCACCTTTAATCTGCTCCAGCGACTCGTAAACCTTTTCCAGCGAACCGTAGGTCGTAAGCAACTGCACGGCGGTCTTATCACCAATGCCCCTCACGCCCGGAATGTTGTCGGAACTATCGCCGCACAAGGCTTTGTAGTCCACCACTTGCGAGGGCAAAATCCCCATTTTCTCCTTCACCTGCTCCACGCCAAATTCTCTGGGCGGCGGCGTACCTTTACCGTAGACCGTGCTGAGGTAGAGGACTTTTGTAGTGGCTTCAGCATCGACAAGCTGGAATAGGTCACGATCGCCACTCAAAATCTTGACCAGAAACCCATCCGCACTCGCCCGTCGCGCGACCGTCCCAATCACGTCATCCGCTTCGTAGTTCTCTACGGTCAGAATGGGCAGATTCAGCGCCAGCAACAGTTCTTGCAGATTCGCCAGATCGGGAATGAAATCCTCCGGCGTTTCGGCTCTGCCCGCTTTGTAGGTGTCGTCTGCTTCGTGGCGAAAGGTTTTCTCGGACAGGTCAAAGGCGATCGCTACGTACTGTGGTTTCTCCGCCTCCATTACCTCCAGCAGCGCTTTGAGAAACCCGTAAGAAACGCTGGTAGGAATCCCACTTTTGGTGCGCAGTCCACCATCGCGTCCCTTTGCGAAGGCGAAGTAGGAACGGAACGCCAGCGAATGCCCATCGATCAGGAGAATGAGTGGTTTGGTTGGAGAGGAGGCAGGAGAATTCAAGGGAATGCCATTGAAAGAGATAGAACATATTGTAAGGAATTCAGGAGTCGCTGACTGTCTCAGACCCCCGAGGTCTTGAGGGCACTGATCGCATAGGCTGTCCTACTGGTGCGATCGCTTGAGCTAGTGCAGAGATAGCTTGTCTCAGTTCAAAGATGGCTCAACTGACCTCAGAGACAGCTCGACTCCATGCAAAGATAGCTCGACTAACCTCAGAGACAGCTCGACCGAGTTCAGCATGTACATGAGCCATCGTTTTGCTCACTCGACCTGGCTCTAAGATCGCTCATCCAGGTAATTTAACGACTCAACTAATCTCAGAACTCGCTCGTCCTATGTCAGAAATAGCTCAACGAGCTTGCAGGATTGCTCGACTAGATGTTTCGCTGACTCAGGTAGGGGTTGCGTATGAAAAATTGTATTGAGATGGGCGATCGCTCGGTTAGCCGAGCGTATGAATGGGTCACTCCCATTTCTTTTGCCTCTGTTCATCCACATATTCCTTAGCTGCTTCATCCGCTGGTAAATCTAGCAGGTCTGCGATTACTTGTGGCAGGCGATCGCAATTACAGTTATAGCCGCCCAACAAAAATTTTTTTTGCAAGATAAAGTCTGCGTATCTTTCCCAGAAATCAAGCCAGTCGTCACCCCTAAGTTCACCACCTACATCTTGGTTCTTCCATTTGACACGCACACTTCCATTTGATCTCAGATTATAAGAAACAACTTCTTCAATCTCATAAATATTGAATAAGCATGGACAAAATAAACTCTGTTCGTTGACTACCAGACTTTGACGACCGATCAAAAACCGCTCTTGCACGTACTGACTCTGAAGCTTTTGAAGCGTATCAATAGTAGTGAAGTCATTCAGCGTGAGCTTATATACTGTATCCATAGCGTAAACGCTTACAGCCGCTTCATCTTGACTTATAAATACAGTTCCATTCAAATTATTGCCTAGAAGCTTAATGCATTTGATGATTTTAAAGGGAACGCTTCGATAAAATTTCGACAAATGATTTATCCGTGCAGCCTGATGAATTTCCGACAAATAATTCATCTGATACACATCTGCGATGGTTTCATAAAAGTTGAGGCTAGGCTCCGTATCAAATGGTGTTTGTATGAACATACCCCAACTGAGTTCCCCCCGTTTTTTGTACCTATCAATTCTCTTTGCAGTAACGCAACATAAAGCTTTCATATTTTTCGGTACTGGTCAAGGGCAAGAACTAAACCCACATGAGTCATAGGATCTGTCTGCCGCTGTGCGATCGCTACTTGTCCACCCGTTCAAGTTCCTCGCGCAGCACTCGTCTTAATGTCGCTTCTAACGGCTCACGTTTTTGCTCCATGTGTTGGCGTAAAGCGTCGTTGATCAAGCTTTGATAGTTGCCGCCTCCTGCTGCATGAACCTGTTCCCGAAACCATGCCAATACATCATCATCTAATCGAATAGTGATGCGAGTTTTCCCAGCGACGATCGGCTCGACTGTACCGCGCTTTCCTTGACTGAAATCGTACTCTGCGTCCATGATTTATTCCTCTTCATACTGCGATCGTTCATGGCGCATAGCTTTGCGAGCCGAAATCAACCGAATCTCCTTGTCACGCTACGTATACACCACTACCAAGACTCGACCCAATGCATCCATGCCGATCGTGACGAACCGTTCTTCTTCAAACCGCTCATCCGTCACTGTGATTGCTAAATCATCTGCAAAGACTGACACAGCATCAGCAAAATCGATTCCGTGCTTACCGAAATTGGCAACAGCTTTGTCTCTATCCCATTGGTAGGACATCTTAGTATTGTATGCACATTTGTGCACTAATGGGTGCTAGGAGAGACGATCGCAAACCTTTTAAGACATCAAGGATATTGGAGTATACAGTCCTACATACGTCTGTAGGGACGTTACATGTAACGTCCCTACAGACAAAATGCCCGATTTAGAAAAACAACCGACTATTCGATGCCTTCGATGCGGTCTTCGACTTCTTGATAGAGTTCGCGGAGGCGATCGAGGTTCTCCTCAGTCGTTTCCCAGTAGCCGCGACCGTTGGCTTCGAGCAGCGTCGTCACCATTTTGCGGTACGAACTGGGGTTGAGGTCGAGCAAGCGTTTCGACATTTCCTCATCTTTGAAGAACGTCTCGTTGGCATCTTCGTAGACCCAGTTATCCACTGCGCCTGCCGTTGCCGACCAGCCCATTGTGTTGACCAGGCGCTTCGACAGTTCCCGTACACCTTCGTAGCCGTGGCTGAGCATGCCTTCGTACCATTTGGGGTTGAGCAATTTGGTACGGGCATCCAGACGAACGGTTTCGGACAGGGTGCGAACCTGAGCGTTGGCGGTGGTGGTGTCTGCAATGAAGGAGGTGGGCGCTTTGCCGTCATTCCGCAGGCGAGACACAACCTTGGTGGGGTCAGAATCGTAGTAGTGGGAGACATCCGTCAGCGAGATTTCGGACGAGTCCAGGTTTTGGAAGGTGACATCTGCAGTTTTGAGGGCAGACTCAAAGATCTGGCGGTCTTGTGCCATCGTGCCGGGGTTATCCGACGAGAAGGCGAAGGATTTCCGCGCCAGGTACATGTCCTGAAGTTCGGCTTCGGTTTCCCAGGTGCTGTTTTCTACTGCCAGGTTGATGTTGGACGAGTAGGAACCAGACGCATTGGAGAAAACGCGAGTGGCAGCCTGCCGGATGTTGATGCCCATCTCTTCGGACTGCTTGAGGGCGTGCTTGCGGACGAAGTTCATTTCTAATGGCTCATCCGCTTCAGCAGCCATTTTCACGGCGCGATCGAGCAGTGCCATCTGGTTAATGAACAAGTCGCGGAAGACACCGGAGCAGTTCACCACTACGTCAATGCGGGGACGACCCAGTTCTTCCAGCGGAATCAATTCCAGCTTATTCATCCGTCCCAGCGAATCTGGTAGCGGAGCCACACCGAGCATCCAGTAGATTTGCGCCAGCGATTCGCCGTAGGTCTTAATGTTGTCGGTGCCCCAGAGGACAGCGGCGATCGTCTCTGGATACTGTCCATCGTTCTCCGCACACTGACGAGCCAGGAGGCGATCAACCACCACTTTGGCAGACTTCACTGCTGCGGAGGTGGGAATCGCCTGAGGATCGAGGGCGTGGATGTTTTTGCCAGTGGGCAGTACATCGGGATTGCGGATGGGGTCTCCACCGGGACCGGGGATGACGTATTCGCCTTCCAGAGCAGTGAGCAGGGCACCCAGTTCGTTGTCCGCCACGATTTGCTTGAGGCAGAACTCCAGATAGTCGAAGAGTGGTTTGATTTTCTCTGCGTCTACTTTGGTGTAACCCGCTGTATGCAAGGCTTCTACCCAGGGTTCCTTCTTGCCCATGTTGAAGAAGTTGAGCCTGGACACTCTGGACACACGACCATCGGCATCAACTTGTGCCTTGACAAGTGCAGCCGTGGCGGTGCGGGTTGCCAGGGTAATGTCCTGAAGCAACTGCACGTCTTCCAGTACGCCGCGATCGCTGCCGTGATAGATTTCCTCCATCGTCCGACCGAGGCTGTTGGCAATAATGCTGGGCAGGCTGAGGATCTCGTCTTCAGGACGATCGAGGCTGGCGATGTTGACCAACGTGGCGATCGCTTCCTCTGCGGTAGGGGGCTTGCCGATGACGTGTAGACCACAGGGCAACAGGCGCGACTCGATCTCCATCAGCTTGATGTAGACCTTGCCGACCACTGTATCGCGTGCCTCTGCGTCCAGATCCTTAGCGGTGTCGGGAAACTCAATATCCCGATCGAGGTTGCAGATCCGCGCTTTGTCCATGATCGAATCGACGATCTGAGCACCGCGTCCCGTATCTTTCAAGGTTTGGTAAGACGCAACCAGTTCGCCCAGTTCCTTCAAGCCCTTATACAGTCCCGCATTTTCAGCAGGTGGGGTGAGGTAGCTAATGGTTTCGGCATAGGAGCGGCGCTTGGCGATCGTCGCTTCCGAGGGATTATTCGCTGCGTAGTAGTAGAGGTTGGGGATGGTGCCAATCAAGCTATCAGGGAAGCAGGTTTCAGACATCCCAATTTGCTTACCGGGCATGAACTCCAGCGATCCGTGGGTGCCAAAGTGCAAGACGGCATCCGCTTTCCAGATTTGTTCCAGGAATGTGTAATACGCCGCAAACCCGTGATGGGGGCTGGCGGAGCGTGAGAACAACAGCCGCATGGGGTCGCCTTCGTAGCCAAAAGTGGGCTGTACGCCGATGAAGACGTTGCCAAACTCTTTGCCGAAGACCAGCAGATTTTGCCCATCCGTGTTGAGGTGTCCAGGCGGTGGTCCCCAGGATTCGTGAAGGCGTTCCGAGTACGGAGTCAACGCCTCATATTCGGGCACCGACATCCGATAGGCAACGTTCAGTTCCGGGCTGTTGTATTGAGCGCGGGCATCGTGCAGCACTTCCAGCATCAAGGCTTCAGCGGTTTCGGGTAAGTCTTGCACGTCGTAGCCGTTGTGCTGCAAGGCTTCCATCACTTTGTAGATGGAGCCGAACACATCCAGGTAAGCAGCCGTACCCACGTTCCCTTTGTCCGGCGGGAAGCTGAAGACCGTGATGGCGACCTTCTTCGTCAGCTTAGGCTTGCGGCGGAGGTTTGCCCATTTCATCGCACGCTGGGCGATCGCTTCCACCCGATCTTGCAGGGCGATCGCTTTCCCTGTCATGCCATCCCGACCCGAAAGAATGATGGGTTCGATCGCGCCATCCAGTTCGGGCAGCGCAATTTGCAGCGCGACTTGAATGGGATGCAGACCGAGATCGCTGTCTTCCCACTCTTCTGTGGTTTGGAACACCAGGGGCAGCGCCACCATGTAAGGACGGTTGAGCCGTTTGAGGGCTTCGATCGCTTTAGGATGATCTTGCTTCGCGGGACCACCGACCAGAGCAAAGCCTGTGAGTGAGATGACCACATCCACGATCGCGGTTTGGCCTTTAGAGAGCGGATCGTAGAAAAACGCTTCGACAGGTTTGGAGAAGTCCAGCCCACCTGCAAAAACAGAAATCACTCGTGCGCCCATGCTTTCGAGTTCCTGCACCATCGAGACATAGTGAGCATCATCACCCGTCACCAGATGGGTTCGTTGCAGCACCAGACCAATACAGGGAGCCAGCGGGTCTTTCAGGTCGGCAGAAATATCGGTACGCGAGTTGAACCAGTTGAGGTATTCCTTCACATCCTCAAACATGGTGGGCGCGAGGGGATGCCAGATGCCCAGATCGGGATAGGTCACAGGATCACGATACTGCAACGCACCGCTGTCCGTTTCCATGTCTTTGTAGACGTAGCGATCGGCGAGCATCAGCAAGAAATTCTCAAGATTCTCCTGCGAACCACCCAGCCAGTACTGGAAGCTGAGCATAAAGTTGCGAGCATCCTGCGCTTTGTCCATTGGCAGGTACTTCAGCACTTTCGGCAGCGTGTTCAGCAGTTTGAGCATCCCATCCTGGAAGCCAGCGCCCGATTTCTCCTTGCGCTTCTTCATAAACTGAGCGATCGCGCTCTTGGACTGCCCCAACTGCGCCATTGAGAAACTGCCCATCTTGTTCAGGCGCATCACCTGGGGCATAGAGGGGAAAACCACAGCGACATCCAGGCGATCGCGATACGGCTCCACCGCCGCCACAACTTTGTCTGCCAAATCCTCAAGAAAGATCAGCGACGCGATGAAAATATTTGCCTGGGAAACATCGCGCTTAAAGGCTTCGTAATTATCTGAATCGCGGAGTTCCTCAATCAAATAGCCGCTAATTTCGACAGCCAGATTGGGGTGATTCTGGTTGATGGCGCGAACCGCTGCCGAAAGCGAACTTTGATACTGAGGCTCTAGCACGACATAGACCACTCTTAGCAGAGCGCGTCCCCGCAGGTCATCGGGTGCGACGTGTCTGATAGTGGGCTTGACGTGTGTGAACATGCAGTTAAGCTCCTTAGTCTGGTAATGCGCGAGTTATGCGGGGCAGTGACGAGCAGGCAGCCAACTATTGAGCACCACACCATCTTTCAGGAGTATTGGTTGCGGATGACTAAATACTGACCGTTACAATAATCGCATACACACCGTTGTACCAGAAAACCAGTCCACATAAGCGTTCCAGGAACCATCCGACACAATTTGATAAGGATATCTTAAGTATTTTGTTACATAAAACCCATTTTTTCTGAGCAGCTACTCCGCCTTTTCGTTGCAGAACTTCATCAAAAACCCCACAGAATTTGGGCATCCGGCATTGCTACCAACTTTTTACAGTGAGAGATTATTTGCAGTTGGAGAGTGTGCTGTGACATGCCGGAGAGTCAGCATCGATCGCCCGGTGCCTTAAAGCTTGAAGCGCTTGAGTCTTCTGACTGGTGCCGCTTCACTAACGGATTAACTAACGGACTGGCAAGAATGGAAAAAAGGTTTTGATAAATCTGCGGAGACGCAGCAAATTAAGGTTCTTTTCCAGTTCGCGACCCAGTTGCGGTCGGGAGGGCGCTGGCGTTTGCAATTCTGCCTGAAGTTGAGCATATTCGCTTGCTGTGATGGGTTTGCCGTCGATCGGCGATCGTGCCCCGGTGATAATTTCCGATCGCAGCACCTCTTCAGGCTTATCCTCTGGATTGGGTAATGCCAAGGCTGGTGCGATCGCAATCAAACTCAATCCGATAAGAAGAAGGAACGCTTTAAGTTGCTTTTGACAGCGATCGACTGCTAACGACTTATTCAACCGCTGTGCTGGAGAAGCTTGCAGATTCGCTTGTGTCTGCATCATGCCATTTTTCCTCTATCTGTTAGCCGTCAGCGCTCAGCACTAACTCTAAACTTTTATCCCTTATCCTTCATCTTTCATCCTTTCCCTAGTCTTGCTAACGATCGGCTAAGGCGTTCATAGCTTACTGTCAGCGTACAACCACACGAGTGGCAGTGCCAATATTTTCGCCTTGAAGAAAATACGCCGTTTGGCGGATGACACAAAGCCAACGCAGGTACTTTAACGTACCTTTAAATACAGCTTCAGTGGCTATAGGCTTCTAACATCGCTGTACAGTGTTGGTTAACGAAACAGCGTTAATTGACGAAACAGGGGCATCTTTGACTTTAGAGCTTAGGCTCTATCACTCTGACAAATTTAAGATGGCGGTTTCCGATCGAGTGGAGTGCCATTGCGATGAGGTAGCAGGCGGAGGACTAATAGAAGGAGCTTGGCTGCTTCCTCTTTGATGCCAGTGCCTTACCTTGTTAAACGACTCGAAAAAACGTGATGCCCTTCTGGCAAGTAATTTGCCCTCACTATTCATGCTGTCTGACTTTTTTACCCTGCCGCGTGTGTTTCCCAGATTTCGTTCGGCTGACGTGCCAACTACTAATTGGTTAGAGTATCCCGAAAAACAAAATGCCCAACTGCGGCGGATTGTCGATCGCGTGCGTAATTCTCTAGAGTTGCGGGTGGTGCTGCAAACAGCAACCGACGAACTTGCAACCCTACTCAATTTAGATCGCTGTAGTTTCCTTTGGTATTTTCACGATACCAAACGAGTGCAGATGGTCTGTGAGAGTGTTCAGGCTGATCGGCTACAGCCAAACGCGTTTGCTCCCGGCTACTACCCGCTCGATCTGTTTGGCAGCACAGCAACCGCGATCGCTCGTGGCGAACTTAGCATCACCAGTGGTTTAAGCGTAGAACCCTCGCTCGTGCAAGCGTTCAGCCAATGGTCACGACCCTGGCGCAAACGTGATGAACCAATAGCGCCTCTAGTGCTGGGTTCGATCGCCAATCTGCTAGTGCCTGTCAAGATGCAGGTTGGCTCGAATGGGTTTCTTGCCTGTTTGTCGGACAAGCCCCGCTACTGGTCGCCCGCCGAAGTAGAGTTTATCCAGGCGGTCGCCCAGCAGCTTGAGATTGCTATCCGGCAGGCGCAGCTTTATGAGCAAACTCAAAAGCAAGCGCAGCGAGAACGTTTGGTCAATCAGATTACTGCCCAGACACGGCAGAGCTTTGAACTGGGCACGATCCTCAGCGGCGCGATCGCTCAACTGCTGGAAGCGCTTAAGGTCGATCGCTGCCTAGTGCATCTGGTGGAAGATCCTGGCGATTACGAGAGCCAACCCGTTGTTGCAGAGGCGATGAATGAAACTGGCGATCGGGCTGCTTTTCGGCTCAAGCACCTGTATGAAGTCTGCCGATCACCGTTTGCAGGCACGATTGATACGTTTGACACCAATGGTCCGATTACGCGCTGGGTGATTCAGCATCGTCGGCGCGTTGTGATTGCCGATGTCACTCAAGACGATCGTATTGGTCCCCACAATGAGGAATACCAGCAGGCGGAAATCAAATCGTCGCTGGTCGTGCCAGTGCAAAACAAGGCAACGCTGCACGCTATTCTTTATCTCAACCAATGCTCTCAGACGCGCTATTGGTCAAAGAATGATCAAAAATTGGCGCAAGCGGTAGCCGATCAATTAGCGATTTCGATTCAGCAGGCGCATCTTTATGCTCAGACGAAGCAGCAAGCGGCAGAAAGTGCAGCCCAGGCACACCATCTTGCAGAGACTTTGAATGAGCTGCGTTTGACCCAGGCACAGTTGATTCAAAGTGAAAAAATGTCCAGCCTGGGACGCTTGGTGGCAGGCGTGGCGCACGAAATCAATAATCCAATCAACTTTATTTATGGCAATGTGCCCTATGTGGAAACCTACGTCCGTGATCTCATCCATTTGCTAAAAGCGTATGAGGCTCGCATACCAGAACCAGACGAGGCATTGCAGACGATCGCGGCTGAGATTGAACACGATTTTGTGGTGAGTGATTTGCCCCGCATCCTCGATTCCATGCGGTCAGGAGCCGATCGCATTCGTCAGATCGTACTCTCGCTCCGCAACTTTTCGCGGTTGGATGAGGCACAGCGCAAACGGGTTAACCTTCACGAAGGCATTGAAAGTACCTTACTAATACTCAAAACCCACTTGCAAAAAGAGGGAATTGAAATTATGCGTCAATATGGTGACTTACCTCTGGTGGAGTGCTACGCCGGAGATCTGAATCAGGTGTTTCTTAACCTGCTACTCAATGCGGTAGAAGCATTGAGCACCTGGCAGGGAGAGAAGACGATCGCCATTTGCACCGATATGATTGCAGCGACCAGCACCCAGCCGGAAATGGTGCGCGTTGTCATCACCGATACGGGACCCGGGATTCCCCATGCCGTGCAGCCCAAAATTTTTGATCCATTCTTTACTACTAAAGACGTGGGGCAGGGGACAGGGTTAGGGCTGACGGTCAGCTATCAAACGGTTGTCAATCAGCACAATGGCTACCTCAAGTTTTACTCCGAACCCAGATTTGGTGCCGAGTTTATGATCGAAATTCCTCTCCGCCATCCACCCGTCCACCAGCTGACAGACTTAAAGCAACCCCATACCGAGCTATCCTAGGAACGGCGTTTTACACTACTGCTGTGACCCAGAATCCTCGTCAGTTGGCTTTTTTGGCACTGCGATCGGTGCATCAAGGAGCCTTTGCCGACGTGGCGCTAGACAAAACGCTGCAACAGGCAAAGCTCACCAACCTCCTCGATCGTCGCTTGCTAACCGAGCTAGTGTATGGCAGCGTTCGCAGGCAGCGGACGTTAGATGCTTTCATTGACCAACTGGCAAAAAAGCCTGCCCAGCAGCAGCCCGACGATCTTCGCACCATTCTCCATTTAGGACTCTACCAGCTCTGCTTCTTGAACCAGATTCCCGCCTCCGCTGCGGTCAACACCACCGTCGATCTGGCGAAGCAAAACGGCTTTGTTGGATTAGCAGGCTTCGTCAATGGCGTATTGCGGCAGTATGTTCGTTTGAGAGAGGCAGAGGCAGCAGAAGGAGCAACTCAAAACTCTTCTCTCTCCTCTCTCGTTACTTCCCCCTCCCCTATCACCCGTCTCGGCATTCAGCACAGTTACCCCGATTGGATGGTGGCGCTTTGGCTAGAGCAGTTAGGGCTAGACGCAACGGAGCAACTCTGCCACTGGATGAACCAGCCGCCGCATATTGATTTGAGGGTGAATACACTGAAGGCTTCAGTGGAAACGGTCGAAGCGGTAATGCAGACCGCAGGCGTTGCAGTGAGCCGCATTCCTCACCTGCCGCAGGCGTTGCGCTTGCCTGCTGCCGCAGGGGCAATTCAGCAGCTACCAGGCTTTGATGAGGGCTGGTGGATTGTGCAGGACAGCAGCGCTCAGTTAGTGAGTTATCTGGTTGACCCGCAGCCCGGAGAGGTGGTGGTGGATGCGTGTGCAGCACCGGGCGGCAAAACGATGCACCTAGCGGAGTTGATGGACGATCGCGGTACGGTATGGGCGTGCGATCGCGCTGCTTCTCGGCTGCGAAAGCTCCAGCAAAATGTCGATCGTCTGGGTTTGCAAGCGATTCGACTCTGTGAGGGCGACAGCCGCAACCTGCCGCAGTTTGTGAATCAGTGCGATCGTGTACTGGTGGATGCACCTTGCTCTGGGTTAGGCACACTCCATCGTCATGCCGATGCTCGTTGGCGACAGACTCCAGAGACCGTCCAGCAACTCACCCAACTGCAAGCAGAGCTGCTAGAGCAAGCGGCAACATGGGTCAAGGCTGACGGGGTGTTGGTCTATGCAACCTGTACATTGCATCCCTTAGAAAATGAGGTGATCGTGCAAACGTTTCTCGATCATCATCCTGATTGGACGATCGAACCGCCCCTGCCAGATACGCCACCGGCTGCTTTTGCCACGACAAAGGGATGGATCAAAGTCTGGTCACAGGAACACGATATGGATGGCTTTTTTATGGCGCGCTTGAAGAAGCGTTAAGGAACGGTAGGTAGAGGTAGGGTGCAGGGTGTAGGGTGTAAGAAGCTTGCTTTGGTTAGCTGGCTTCTTTACCTTTGTACCAATCCTATGACAACAGATCCTAAGATTAAAACGCTACTAAAAATTTTGATTGGTGTCGCCTGGATTGATGGTCAAATTCAACCCGAAGAGCGCGCATATTTACACCGCATTGCGAAAGAAAACGGGTTGGAAAACGAGCCAGAGATTCAGCCCTTGCTCCATGAACTGAGAGCCGTCAAGTCGGCAGAATGCTACAGCTGGGTGAACGAATACCTGGGCGATCGTCCGACCTCTGAAGCGTGCCAACAGCTGATCGAATCGATTAGCGGGCTAGTTTATAGTGATGGTACGGTAGAGACTAGCGAGGCAAAACTGCTGGCTGATCTACAGCTTTTAGACACAGCACACCACTCATCGGAATCAGTAAAAAACTCAGTGCTGACAGCGATTCGTAACGTCTATCAGCGTTGGGTATCAACCTTGAACCCATAAACAGCACTTGACATCTAGAAGTTCCGTGACACGAGAAGGTTCATATCATAGAAACTCAGGTTTCTGCATAATTAATAGTTTTGTTGAGCCACTATACCTGGCTGCATTCAACCCTTAACAGCAAGTATTGATTTTGCTTCAAGTCATACCAATTTGATTTGAAGCTGAGTCGAATCAAAAATCCCCTGTAGTCCCTCTTGGCAAGGGGACGGCGACAGCCGGGATTCAATATGCGTAGCATCATCAAGAGCTGATGTAACTCAATCGAAACAGCAAGCAACTTTAAACTAGAGCTGCTTGCCGTCTATCATTATTGCTCAAACGTTGCGGTTAGCGATCGACCCATATGTCCTTACAAGCCAGGAGTTTCCTCTTTTTTGACTTCAGGTACGGTATCAGGGCGATCCTTACCTTCCCAACCGGGTGGACGCTTGGAGTTATACCAGGCGATCGAACCGATGGAAACGGCTGCAATAAACCCAACAACATAAACCAGCGTAAACGAAACTGGGAACTGCATACCCGTGCTTGTTGCAGCATCCGCGACCATTAATATATTCATCAGCAACACTCCATATTATTTTGAAATTCTACAGCTAAGGATAGAACTGTGCATAGAGCAACACATCTTCCACAAGGATAGTTCTCGCGATCGCCCACCGTCAGCGGTCAGCTTAGAGTGGTTGGTAGGAAGTCGAGCCATTATTTTTATGCCACCAGCGTTTTGGCAGCTATACCGAAAGCGGTAGTCTTAAAAAGGTTTTTTGCCACAGTGGTTAAGCGCATGTATCAACGGTCTAGAATCGGCAAGCAAGCAGTGGTGACACAGTGAACGATCGCAATCCAGAAATCGAAAAATCCGCAGCACCTGTAGCAGTAGACAGCACCAGACAGAAAGAAAAAGTTAAAAGGAAAAAGGCAGAGGTCAAACGGCAGAAGGCAGAGGACAGAAACCAGAGGGCGGATACACCGCAACGCACTCCCCTCTTTCCTCATTTCCTCCCCATTGGCAAAATTGTGGCGGCGCAGGGCATGAAAGGCGAAGTGCGCGTTTATCCAGAATCGGATTTTCCTGAGCGTTTTTTGGCACCAGGAAAACGCTGGCTCCAGCGATCGCCGTCCACACCACCCGAACCAATTCAGCTTGTGCGGGGGCGCTATCTGGATGGCAAAGGGCTATACGTGGTGCAGTTTGCAGGCATTACCGATCGCACCCAGGCTGAGTCTTTGCACGACTGTAAACTTTTTGTGCCAGAGGGCGATCGTCCCCCCCTGGAAGAAGGCGAGTTTCACATCCTGGATTTGATCGGTCTAGAAGTGTTTGATCAAGCGACTCATACCCCCGTTGGCACCGTCATTAGCATCATTCAGGCAGGCAATGACCTTTTAGAAGTGCAGCGTGATTCAACAGAGGCTAAGAAACTCCAAACGGTACTGATTCCCTTTGTCGAAGCGATTGTGCCGATCGTTGATCTACAGCAGCGCCGCATCGAAATCACACCACCAGCTGGACTCATTGAGTAGATTGCCAGAAACTTGACATTGGATCGTGCTTAACAGAACCTGTAAGCCTTGCAGTACACTCTGCTGGCGCTCAGTTTTTTTAAGAGAGGTTGGTTGCCGTCACTAACTCTGCGGGAGTATTAATCAGAAAATCTGGTTTCTGTGCCCCCAGTACTTCACAGGAGTTGAAACCCCAACAAACCGCGATGACTTTAATACCGATTTTGCGGGCAGCTTCGACATCTCTGGTTTCGTCTCCCACGTAAATAGTAGTAGCGGGATCAATGCGGTTGTGGCGCAGAATTTTTTGAATAATTCTGCCTTTGCCAAAGAGCGTCAAGCCAGAATCGACGAAATCAAAGACATCTCTCATGTCTTGAGCCGCTAAAAAGGCGATGACGTTTTGCCTGGAGTTAGATGTAACAATACCCAGATGATGCCCCTGCTGTTTTAGGTCTAGCAACGCTTCTTTGATGCCAGCAATCGGTTGCAGTCCAGCAATTTCCTGGTTCAGTTCAACCCGCAGCCGCCGCAAGAGAAAGGGTAGTTTAACGAATGGCACCTTCGATCGCCTGAGAATTTCTTGGGAACTTAAATTCTTTAAGGCTTTCACATCTTCTAACGGTGTGATTGGATAGCCAAACTCAGCCGCCAAACGGTTGCTAATCGCAAAAACAGTGTCAAAGGAATCAGCGATCGTCCCATCAAAATCAAAAATAATGGTCTTTGTAATTGGATCAGGTGCCGACGACGGCGAGGATTGCTTCAAAATCTGCATATTTTACGAGCGCGAATCAAAGAGGTTGGGACGGTCAAGAACGACACTAGCCAGTACATTTTAGATAAATGACTGTCTGCAACAGACAATAGCAGCACCTAAGTAAATAGCCACAATTAATTGTCAAAGAGGGGTTTGGGAGCTTTGCCCTCAGGCAGGGGGTTTTACCCCTTCCACCCCCGAAGTCATCTTTAGTTTAATGACGCCCGGCTACTTACAAGCTTTATTTTACAAACTTATGCTCCGACTACTCTAGCGATCGCTGCGCTCCTATCTTTAGTCTCATCATCGCCAAAAGAGCCACCGTGTTAAATCACAACTTTAGAGGGTTGAAATTAAATCGTTGAAGGCTCACTTCATTTCTATAGCTATTGCCACAGAGCTTAGGACATTGGGGTCAAAGGGGGGTGAGGGCTTTGCCTCCAGCTAGCTTTCGACGGCTCGAGTGAGCCTCGCCGAACTCCTGAGCGCTCAAGCCGAAGGGGGTTCCCACCCCTGCACCCCGTCCTAACTAGTATGGCTACGGCTATAACCTTCAAATTACTGCCACAACCCGAACCATTGCAGCCTAACGGTTGCGTTCAGCAGCTGCAATTAATCTTGGATGAAGCACCAAGAATTTTCTTCATCCTGCTGCAACGTGCTTGTTGGCTTCTAGCATGAAATTGCTGTCACATAGGAATCTGGATAATGAACTCTGCTCCTTTACCAGGCGTAGAGAGACAGATTAGCTTGCCCTGATGTTTCTCGGTAATGATTTGATGACTAATAGACATCCCCCTTCCAGTCCCTTTGCCAACGGGTTTTGTCGTGAAGAATGGATTGAAGATGCGCGGCTGAATCTCTTTGGGGATACCGGAACCATTGAAGTTGTCTGTAAATGAGACGGAAAATCCTTGAAAGCCCTTTCTGGCAAACATTACAGCTATTTGGAGCGAAAACCGCTGTAATCTAAGCATAGTGTGACTTTCAGCCATTTTTCTTGTTATTAACTGACAAGTCTAATGATTGAATTGTTCGATCGCCAATTTACTCAGCTTCCAATAATTGCAACTTGTAAAGGCTGGCGTAGAGTCCACCTTGACTGAGTAGCTCGTCGTGGCTGCCTGATTCAATCAGTTGACCGCGCTTGAGTACGAGGATGCGATCGCAGTTGCGAATGGTAGACAAACGGTGAGCAATGATAATTGCCGTGCGGTCTTTCAGTAAATGATCAAGCGCATCTTGAATCAGTGCCTCGGTGCCCACATCCAGACTTGCAGTGGCTTCATCCAAAACGAGAATGCGCGGTTCGCGGATCGCCGCACGAGCAAACGCCAACAGTTGTTTTTGTCCACCCGAAAGATTAGTGCCTCGTTCGCGCAGAGGGGTATCGTAACCTTGAGGTAGCTGCTCAATCAGGGCAGAAACATTGGTGCGTTCAGCCGCAGATTGAACGGCTGCAAAGGGGTACGTTTCGCCCAGGGTAATGTTGCTTTTCACATCGCCTGCAAACACAAAGCCGTCTTGCAGAATCACGCCCATGTGACGGCGTAGTTCCGTTTGTGGCAGGTCGCGGATGTTCACCCCATCCACTAAAATGCAGCCTTCGGTGACTTCATACAACCGACTGAGTAGGCGAATGATAGAGCTTTTGCCTGCGCCTGTAGGGCCGACGAGCGCTACTTTTTCGCCCGGACGAATCGTGAAGTTAAGGTCGCGCAGGACATAATCGCTGTCCTTATAAGCAAACGAAACGTGCTCAAAGCGGATTTCGCCTGTAGTAGCTCCGGGGCTGCTGTCTAGCGTTTTGGGATGTTCAGGGTCACGAATGTCGATCGGCTCGTTAAAGATATCGCTGACTCGTTCTACAGCCGTAAAGCCTGCCTGAATCGCGGTGAATTTTTCAGCAAACTGACGCAGTGGATCAAAGAGGCGTTGGGCAAAGAGGATGAACGTCGAGAGTTGCCCCAGGTTGAGGGTGTTACCCAGAATAAGACTGCCACCCAGCCACAGCACGGCAGCGATCGCGGCTAACGAGATCCATTCCAGCGTGGCGGAGATTGCTGAATCGTGAAAGATGGTCTTGTCAACTTCTTTGATGTAGCGCTTGTTAATCGTGCGAAACAGGTCAGCGTTAAACGCTTCGCGGCGAAACAACTGCACAACATTAATGCCGACAATATTTTCTTGTAAGGTCGAGTTGAGTATGGATAGTTCTTCGCGTGCTTTGTAGTTGGCTTTGCGATACTGCTGCTGAAAGTAGATAATGAGCGCGGTGGCGGGAACCAACATGGCTGTGAGCAAGAGTGCCAACTGCCACTGCAACAGGAACATCGCGATCGCCAGCACCAGGATCGAAAAGAAATCGCCCAGAATGCCGATCGCGCCGGTGGAAAAAACATCGCCTAATGCTTCTACATCACTGGTGAGGCGGGTAATCAACCGTCCAACTGGGGTGCGATCGAAAAAGCGCATCGCCAGAGACGTAACGTGGTGAAACAGATCAGCGCGAATATCGGCTGTGATGCGTTGCCCCATCTTCTGCACTAGAAAACTCTGTCGCGCATCAAAGATGGTTCGCAACACCAGCGTCACCAGCAACAAGCCTGCCAGCGTATTGATGCCGTCTGTCAGGGGCATCTGCCGCAAAAACGTCCAGCCAGTTGGCTCCTGCCGAATAAGCGAGATCGCTTCGCCGATAAGAATGGGCTGTAGCGCTCCCGCGATCGCCGTGGGCACCAGTAGCGCAAACGACCACGCCAACAACCGTTTATCGCGCAGCCCGTACTCTGCCAACCGCATAAACAAGCGCCAGTCTGTTTCCCGTACCCGGTTTTGCGGGGGGCGATCGGGTTTCGTTGGGGTGGCGATCGAGCGAGTCATAGTAGAGCCAGTGAAAAGAACGAGTTGAAAGAAACGTGCTTTCCAACTGTAGCGTAGTCAGTTTTACTCGCACTATGTAACGCCTGCAACAGAGGACATTAGTACGGGGAAACCGTCAAGTCCTCGAAGCAAGTTTCATCAAATCTACACATTCGTATTCAGTAGAATTACTGGCTTGTTAACGGTGCGTTAGACGTGTCTTAAAGTCCCTGTGGGATGTATGGAGGTTGGTAAACTCCCATCCCTCTGTAAAGAACAGTAATTACTCAGCTCTTAATTGCAGAAGAGATGGCAGCAGGTCGCTTTCTGGTTCGTTTTACTAGCACATCGACGACTCTATTTATCTACCACTTCACCTCTAAAACTATGGCAGACGTAACACTTAAAGGCTTTGCCTCGCTCCCAGCCGATACCTTTGCTGAGGGGCCTCCAGCCGGAAATGGCGGTATTTCTGCTAATGGTCGCACGGGACCTTTTCCTGGTCAGCCAGTACAGGGCTTTAGCGGCGTGCAGTTTGCTGATGAAAATCGCTTCTGGTTTCTGGCGGATAACGGCTTTGGTGCCAAGAACAACAGCGCTGATTTTCTGTTAAGAATCTATCAGGTAGACCCCAGCTTGCAGGGTGCAGAACCTTCTGGTAACGGCAGCGTGGCGGTGGGCAACTTCATTCAACTGCGCGACCCAGATAACAAAATTCCGTTTGAAATCACGAACGCTACGGGCGATCGCTTCCTCACAGGCGCAGATTTTGACGTTGAATCCTTCGTCATTGCCAAAGACGGCACGATCTGGGTCGGCGAAGAATTTGGTCCCTTTTTGCTGCACTTCGACGCAACTGGCAAACTGCTGGATGCGCCGATTGCTACACCCAATTTGGTAAACCTCAACACGCTGGACGGCAAGCCCCCGATCGTCATTGGACATCGCGGTGCCAGCGGCGAACTGCCAGAGCATACGTTGGAAGCCTACAAGCTAGCGATCGAGCGCGGTGCCGATTTTATCGAGCCTGACCTCGTTTCCACCAAAGATGGCGTGTTGATTGCTCGCCACGAACCCATTTTGGGTGGCACGACCGATGTGGCTAGCCGTCCTGAGTTTGCCGATCGTAAGCGCAGCGGCACGATTGATGGCGTGCGGTACGAAAACGAGTTTTTTGCGTCTGACTTCACCCTGGCAGAGATCAAAACCCTCCGGGCGATCATGCCCCAGGGCTTCCGCACCCAGGCTTTCAACGGCGTGTTTGAAATTCCCACGCTGCAAGAAGTGATCGAACTGGTGCAGCAAGTCGAGAAAGACTTGGGCAAAAAAATCGGCATCTACCCCGAAACCAAGCACCCGACCTACCACGACAATCTGGGGCTTTCCCTGGAAGAACCGCTGCTGGCAACGCTAGAAGCAACAGGCTTCACCGACCCCAGTCGCGTCTACATCCAGTCCTTTGAAGTTGCCAACCTGAAGGAACTGAACACCAAGACCGACATTCCTCTGGTGCAACTGCTGGATGCCTATGATGTGGATTACGCCACGGGTGCGCTGCTGTACCAGGATGAATATGCTCGTCCCTATGATTTCACAGTCAATGGCGACACTCGCACCTATGGCGATCTGCAAACGCCCGCAGGTCTGGCAGAAATTGCCACCTACGCGGATGGCATCGGGCCCTGGAAGCGCATGATTGTTTCGGTCAAAAATGTAGATCGCAACAACGATGGCATTGCCGACGATTTGAATAACGATGGTGTCATTAATGATGCCGATCGCGTCACCCTGGCTCCTACCAGCCTGGTCACCGATGCTCATGCCAATGGCTTATTGGTGCATCCTTACACCTTCCGCAATGAAGGGCGCTTCCTGGCTTCCAACTATCAGGGCAGTGCAGCGAAGGAGTTTGAGCAGTTCATCAACCTGGGCGTGGATGGCTACTTCACCGATTTTCCCGGCACAGGCGATTTAGTGCGCGATCAAATCACCAGTCCCTTTGTGCGATCGCCCCAAAACCCCGATGTGCTGGCAACCACCAAGTTCAACACTTTGAACGGCAGTCAGCCCATTGTGATTGGTCATCGCGGTGCCAGTGGCGAACGTCCCGAACACACGCTGGCGGCTTACAAGAAAGCGATCGCCGATGGTGCAGACTTCATCGAACCCGATCTGGTGGTTACAAAAGATGGCATTTTGATCGCTCGCCACGAGCCGATGTTAGCCGTGTTGAATGCGAATGGTACACTCAACACGACCGACACTAGCACCGATATTCACCTGCGTCCTGAGTTTGCCGATCGCGTCACCACCAAGGTACTGGATGGCAACAGGGTCACAGGTTGGTTTGCCGAAGACTTCACCCTGGCAGAAATCAAAACGCTAAACGCGATCGAGCGTATTCCTGCTATTCGCGGCACCGCCTTCGACAAAGACGGGCTGAAAGTGCCCACCCTGGATGAAGTCATTGACCTCGTGCAGCAAGTGGAAGCCGAAACCGGACGCAGAATCGGCATCTACCCTGAAACCAAGCACCCCACCTTCTTTGCCGATCAGGGCTTCAACACCAGCCAATTGCTCGTGGATACTCTGGTGAGACAGAACTTCACCAACCCATCGCGCATTTACATTCAATCCTTTGAGGTCGCCAACCTGAAGGAATTGAACGCGACGATTATGCCCAACGCAGGCATCGACATTCCCATCGTGCAACTGTTTGGCGGTTCCGGTCGTCCTTACGATTTCGTAGTGAGTGGCGATACGCGCACCTACACTGACCTCTCGACCCCAGCCGGATTGGCAGAGATTGCGACCTATGCTCAGGGCATTGGACCCAACAAGCAGCGGATTGTGCCGCTGGCAACGGTCGATCGCAACAATGATGGTCGTCCCGATGACCTGAATGGCGATGGACAAATTAGCGATGGCGATCGCGTGACGGGCACTCCCACCTCGCTGGTTGCCAATGCTCACGCGGCTGGCTTGCTGGTGCATCCCTATACCTTCCGCAACGACAGCTTCTTCCTGCCCAACAGCTACAACGGCGATCCGCTGGCGGAGTTCAAGCAATTCATTGAGTTGGGCGTAGACGGCTACTTTGCTGATTTCCCCGGCACTGGCGAAGATGCCCGTAGCACCTTTATCACGCCACCAGCCGTCGCTAACCTCGCTGGCTCTAGAGGGTTTGAAGGCTTGGCAATCAGCCCTAACAAATCTACGCTGTACCCCTTACTGGAAGGCACGGTCGTCGGTGATCCGGCAGGCTCACTGCGGATCTATGAGTTTGACGTAGCAACCAAACAATATGAAGGTTTGGTCGGCTACTACCAGTTGGAAAACCCATCCCACGCGATCGGCGATTTCGCTGTCGTCAACAACAACGAATACCTGATCATTGAGCGGGATAACAACCAGGCAGGTGCCGCCCAGTTCAAGAAGATCTTCAAGGTCGATTTTTCTCAGCAGGATGCTAACGGCTTCGTTGCCAAAACGGAAATTGCCAACTTGCTGAACATCAACGACCCTAACGATCTGAACCAAGACGGCAGTACCACTTACACAATGCCGTTTCAGACGATAGAAGATGTGTTGGTGATTGATGCCAATACCATTCTGGTTGCCAACGACAACAACTACCCGTTCTCGGTGGGTCGTCCCCCCGCGATCGACAACAACGAAATCATCCTGCTGCAACTGGAGCAACCCCTCAACCTCGACCCACGCGTTGGTGTGGCAGGGTTAAGCGCCATTTCTCTGGACGGAGCCGACGGACAAAATACCTTTGCGATCGCTCCAGGCAAAACGACTGTCATCGACAACTTTGGTGGCATCGGTCGCGGTACAACGGTCTCAGCGGAGGCGCTGGCAGAACTCGATACCCTCAAGTTCACAGGTGCAGGCTTCACTGCCAAAAATCTGTTGCTTAATCAAGTCAGCGGCAACCTGGAAATCACGTTTGAGGGCGTTGCAGGAACCAAAGTGGTGCTGATTGACTTTGCCCTGGACAACCTGGACAATCTGCTGCTACAGACAGGTGGCAGCGTGAATGCTGCCAATATCTTGTTCGATGGGCAGGCTCAGGCTCAGGATAGTTTTGATGTGTTCAATGCCGAATGGACGAACGATCGCGTCTTCAATCGCAACACGGTCACGTTCCTCAATAACTTAGACAACAAGATTGAGGGCTTGGCTGGTTCAAACGATGTCATCAATGGTCTGGGTGGCGATGATGATATCCAAGGGCTAAGTGGCGACGACTGGCTGCGCGGTGGTTCAGGCAATGACTTCGTGGATGGTGGCGCAGGCAATGACTTCCTAGACGGTGGTTTAGGCAATGACTGGCTGCGCGGTGGCGCTGGCGAAAACGTCTTACGGGGCGGTGCCGGCTTTGACACCTTCGTGCTCACCCAGGGCGGCACCCAAACCATCACCGACTTTGAAGATGGCATTGACCTCATTTCGCTACCAGCAGGCTTGGGCTTCAATCGGCTCTCGATTCTGCAAGGCACCGAACTGAATGCCAATGACACATTGATCAAACGTCAGGGTGCAACGTTGGCAGTACTGTCAGGTGTGCAGGCAAGCAGCCTCACCGCTTACGACTTCATCTCGATCTAAACGGTCGGGTGATACAAAAAGTGGGGCAGAGCGCTAGTTCTCTGTCCCACTTTTTTGTATCAAAGCGACGGAAACGGCACTGGCTTACGCTGCTACAGGCTCAGGCATGATGTCCTGGCAGTAGGTTTCGTACACGCCATCCAGAAACTGCCAGAGCGCATCGGCCGCTTGCTCGGCGACTTGCAGCACTTCGGCTTGCTTCTCAGGAGTATCGGCATACTGCTCAATGAGCTTCTGTGAGGTCGCGGTATGCCACACGTCCGCCTGCTGATGTACCGTAAAGAACTGGTAGTCCTCTGGATTAGTCATGCCGTAGAACTGTTTTAGTCCATCCACTTTGACGGCTGCAATGTCAGGAATTTGCGACTCGTAGGCATAGAGCGCTGCCAAGCCTGCGTAGAAGGGCGAAGTCAGGCAAAGCTGGCGGAAGGTATCGACTAAGTTGGTGGTTGTTGCTAGCGCAGCAGGTTCAGCCAATTCAGCCTCCGTTGCGCCCAGTGATTCTGCAAAGCGCTTCCACAAGGCAGGATGATTGTTCTCGCCCCGCTCTTCTTCGATCAGGTTTTCGAGAATATCTTGGCGAACAGCGATCGCGTTGTCAAAAGAGGGCGTGTTGAAATGCACTGCACTCAAATAGGTCGGAAACGCCAGCACATTCTGAAAATACTGGATCGCGTAATGCTTCAGGTGGGTGCGAGTCAGCTTGCCTTCTGTCCACGCGATGTAAAAGGGATGGGTCAAAAGATGCTTGCGATCGACGATCGACTTCAGGTCTTCACAAAATGCCATATAGCTTCCACCAGCTAGAATATGACTGGAGTTTACCTCACTCAGCCGCCATTTTGAGCCATCCAAAGACCTGATTCGCGGTTAGCTCCAGTGCGATCCATGTTGGGACGGGCAGGCGATCGTTCCCTTGCAAGAGCTTTGGCTGTTGGTTGGGCTGAAAGAGTAAGAGGCTGCGATCGCCTGGATCGAGGAACCAACCGACCTGACAACCAAACTCAAGACAGTGCAGAATATTGCCAATGACCTTATTTGGCTTCTGTTCAGGAGACAGGATCTCAATTGTCCACGCAGGCGCGATCGCAAAGTTATCAGGCACTTCACCGTCATCAGTAAACGGAATTTGCTGCCATTGAAAGACTGCCAGATCAGGCACGATCGAGCGACCACCAAAAGTACAACGTAATTCAGGAAACGCATAGGCAATCTGCGCGTCTTCTGTCACCTGGTTAATCGCAGCACCCAGCTTGCCCTGCAAACGGCTGTGTCTCCCCTTTGGCATCGGCTTTTGAGCAATTTTACCGTCAATATATTCACTAGCTGGCTTAGTTTCAGGCAGCTTAAGAAAGGCTTCTAACGTGATCGCTGGAGACACTGCTATGGTCATAATGACCTCTCGATTGCTTACCGTATTTTAGTGCGATCGTGAGTTGTGTTGGCGATCACTTACCTTCTTCGTTTAATGCCAAAGCTTATGTACTTAGATCAAGCAAAAGCGCAGTTCTTCGAGTTCTGTCAAACTTTCCCAGAGAAGCAAAAGTCTGTTCATGATTAATAAGTTTCTCGCTATGTCAAGTCTCAAGTAAATGCAGAGTCAAGGAGGTAGGGTTAAGCCAATGCTAGTAGATTTTGACCTGAAGTCGAGGCTAGTTCAAGTTCTTGCGAAAGTCTTTAGATATACCCTAGCTGACCTCGCAGCCGTAATGTCTGTCGATAAATGTGGTGAGATATTGTATCCAATAGCTGATCAAATGCGAGGAAGATCCTTTGCAGATGTGGGAGTCGTAATGTACGAGCATAGCGGTAGAGCTGTATTGTTTTGGCTGATAAGCTTTCTGGTATTGTCCTGCCTTCTCTTGTTTGCAATTAAGCAATGTTTTAGTCGAGATAGTAACCTACCATTTTGGGTCGGAGGAATTACAATCCTTCTATGCCTACCTCATTATCTTATGGTTTTATCCTGGTAACAGGTTCGCTCGTCTCGTAGGTTGGGTTAAACCTCGCGCAACCCAACAGTCACAAGTATTAAAACGAGCAGAGGTTGCATCAACAAGCACGAAATTTGCGGTGGAAGCGCGATCGCTTACTTTGATTCCAGACGAATTTCTTGCAAAATTTGGGTGACTTCTTCCTGTGAATGGTGATGCCTTGCCAGCACCTTGGCGGTCGAATCCAGCACTTCATTAGCAAACAATTGGCTTAAATCCTGGCGTAGGCATTTGCCGATATAGAGTTTGAGTAGCGCATCTAATGCCATGTCTCGCTGCTCTGCCACCTTCTTGAGCAATGCCAACGTGTCTTTAGGAATCCGTAGAGAAATTGTTTCAGCTTCTCGTGGTCGGATTTTCAACTCTAGAGCGGCTTCTAATTCCAGAGAATCATCAAGATTGTTCATACAGACTCCGCTCGATACGAGTAGCAACACGGGCTGAGATTATTCTAATGCTTATGTCTCGCTCAATGTGGACAACCAATAGCAAGCGATCGACCGTCGAGTAGCCTAACGCAAATTCGCGCGCCTCACGATTGACTGCGGCATCGCCAACCACATAAAACGGATCGAGAAACACCTCTGCTGCTTCCTCAAAGGTTACTCCATGCTTTTCAACATTGCTACGAGCTTTGTTCCCATCCCATTCAAACTCTAGCCCCTCCAGCCGATAGGCAATTTCCATATTTTGGATTTATTCGCTGCTTTTATCGCTTTAAGCTGCGATCGCCACTGCCGATCGTAGTTTTTCAACCCATTCACCCACACCATCAGTGTTGAGACGGTAACTCAGTGGATGTGCGATCAGACGGGCAGTCGTTTCAAAGAGAATGTCGGTTTCGATCAAGCCGTTTTCGCGGAGGGTAGTGCCTGTGGCGACGAGATCGACGATCGCTTCTGACATGCCTGTAATGGGACCCAGCTCTACCGAACCATAGAGCGGCACAATCTCGACGGGTAAATCCAGGCTGTCGAAATATTCGCGGGCACAGTGAACAAACTTTGACGCAACTCGCCCGTAAAGCGGTAGTTCCAGCGCCGATCGATAGGGGCTAGACTGCTTTACCGCTACAGACATCCGGCAGTTGCCAAAGCCAAGATCAGCGAGATGCGCGACCTGGGGAACCTTCTCCCGCAGTACGTCATACCCAATGATTCCTAGCTGCGCCTGACCGTATTCCACATACACTGGCACGTCATAGTTCCGCACCAAGAGTGCCTTTGCTGTTCCAGTGGGGTCAGTAATTTGCAGCAAGCGATTGGCTGGATCGAGAAAAACGCTGAAGTCCAGCCCGACAGACTTTAAGAGCCGGATACTGTCGGAGAGCAGAGCGCCTTTAGGCAGTGCAACGGTAATCATAAAAGCAATGCAACGTAATCACAAAAAGCGTTCAGCGTTCAGCCGTCAACACGATAATAATAGCTGAAGGCTGATGGCGAATGGCGACATGCGGATTCTTTTGGTAGATGACGAAGCAGAAATGGCAGACCCGTTGAGTCTCTTGTTGACCCGCGAAGGCTATACAGTGGATGTGGCATATGACGGCGATCGCGGCAATCAGTTGGCACAACAGGAACACTATGATCTGTTGATTTTGGACTGGATGATGCCCCGCTATTCGGGTCTGGAGATTTGTCAGCAGGTGCGATCGCGGGGCGATACCACGCCAGTTCTATTTTTGACGGCAAAAGATACAGTAGACGATCGGGTCGAAGGGTTAGATGCGGGAGCCGATGATTACCTGATCAAACCGTTTGAACTGCGGGAACTGCTGGCTAGAGTCCGGGCGTTGCTGCGTCGTCCCGTCACCTTGGAGCCTGTTGCACCAACCCAACGCTTACAGGTGGATGATTTAGAACTCGATGTGAGTAATCAGCTTGCCTACCGTCAGGGACGGGCGATCGAACTTTCTGAAAAAGAAGCGCAACTGTTAACATACTTGATGCGCCTGCCCAACCAAATTCTTACTCATGAACAAATTCACGAACATTTATGGGGCGACAGTGTAGAAAAGCCTACCAGCAACGCTCTTGCTGCCCAAATGCGACTATTGCGACGCAAAATTGAAGCTGATGGTGAACCGCCCCTAATTACCACCGTTTATGGCAAAGGCTATCGGTTTTGTGTTTCGGCAGAGTAGCACCCGATCAATTCCGGCAAAGCGGTTCGGTTAGTCAGCCAACTTCACCATACTTATCCTTAGATAGAGAGTTAAAGGTTTGTTGGAGGGTACGATAGGATACTGTTTTTAGTTTTGTAGTGCATACTACCGTTCATTAAACCACAGATTATTCATGCCAATTTTTGGACTTGTATGGGTTGCTTCGTGGGTGGGTTGCTTTTTTCCGTCTAGCCACGACTTACTACGAGTGCCCTCTGTTTTATCACGTGTTTTACCACTGCAAGCTGTTTACAGAATGAGTGGTTCTCGTAACGATCGCCTGCAAACTCCTGAACGCGCTCAAGCTGTGCTAGCAAGATCTTCGCGTCAAGAGCAGTCCTTTGGTTTACACGTACAGGCGGTATCCCAAGCGCAACCCCTTTCTGCCACTTTGGCATTCGGCGCAAGCAACGTTTTACCGGCTTCGATCGACTTTCTGGGTGCGTTTAAGAACCTTTTTTCTGGTTTTCAAAAATTGACCGCTACCCGTCAAGCACCACCCGTCGTCGTGGTTAAGGCGGAGGCAAAACGTGAGGCGACACCCAGCCTTCAACACTTGAATACCGCCAGTTTGGGTTTTGGTCAGTGTTGGTTAACCACCCAGAGTAGTGCTAATGCTGCCAAAAACTCTAAGCGTCAGCCAAACAGCCTTTTCCAGGTCAAGATCAAAGATACTATTGTTGGCTCTGCTACCAATCAGCAGCAGGCAAAGCGACTTGCCAATCACCTTGAGCAGGCTTTAAGTAGTGCTACTGCGGATGATGCTAAAGTACCATTTGCCCAGTTGCAGCCAGGTATGGTTAATGGCACCCCTGGTGGAAAATTGGGCGATCGTGTCTTGTTTACCGTTGACCAGCAGATGGCTGAGCAGTGGAACTGCAATCCAGAAGTACTGGCAATTCAATGGGTCAACGCTTTGCGAACGGCTTTGGAGGAACCACCGCTTGCCCTTGCCGAAGCGCAAGCAAAAATGCATGGTTTGCAGGATACTGGACAACGGCTGGAGGGTGTTGCGTCCTGGTACGGTCCTTACTTTCACGGACGACAAACCGCCACAGGTGAAACGTTTAACCAAAACGAATTTACGGCCGCCCATCCAACGCTGCCGTTTGATACCTATCTAAAAGTAACTAACCGCAACAACGGGAAAGCTGTCATCGTACGAGTTAACGATCGCGGGCCTTACTTCGAGAACCGTACGCTAGATTTGTCTCGTGAAGCGGCACGATGTCTTGATAGCGAAATTAGTGGCATCGTGCCAGTCGAAGCCCAAATTATGCAGCGGGTTACGTCAACTCAATCATTAGGTCAGAGGATCGCTCGCAGGCTATAACGTTGTAGCGATCGGCAAAACTATGTGGCGGGTTGCATCCACCACTAGACGACCTTCACTACGCAATTGACCCAGTAGGCGGGTGACTGTAACGCGGGTGGTTCCGATTGCACTTGCCAAATGTTGATGGGTCAGCCGCACGCTGAGGCGAGTGCCGCCAGCAACCGGCTGACCAACCTCCATTTGTAGTAACAGCAATAATTGCCGCAGCCGATCTTCTACCCGCCGATAGCCTGCCATTGCTAGCATGGCTTCAGTCTGCCGCAGCCTGCGTACCGTATGCCGACCCACTTCTTGAGCCAATGTCGGCGATTGATCGATCTCGGCGATCGTCAACCCCATCAAATCAACGTCTGATAGCGCGGTTGCTTGGTAGGGGTAAATCAGCGTTAGCGGCAATCCAAACGGCATAGAGGAACCTGCTAACCCTAGCAAAGCATCGTCACCATTTTGATACAGGGTACTAAGCAGCACGATGCCCCGACAAACCACCCACACCTCCTGCGGATTCATGGGAATCGTTTGTCCGGCACGAAAGGAGCTAAGGTTCCGCCCCTGATAGAGTTCTTCCAGAAATTCGCGCAGGTCAGGCTGGGCAACATCTCTAGAGGCGTAGGTTTGCAGCATAGAGCTTATAAATGTGATGAGGATTACCTCAAGCCTAGAACCTGTATTTCAAGGGAAGTTAATTAGAAGGTTGCCTTTCGGTTAAGTTTTGCTGGCAAGGTGCGATCGCCAAACGGGAGAAAACTGTTTGCTCACTGGGTTCTCGGTCAGATTACATAGCGGTTTCATCATCAGTACCGCTGGCTTCAATCCAGGGGGCAGGCAGCCGAGCCTTGGTCAACCTGGCTCCTAAAATGATGTCACTGTTCAAGTAGTTGACCTTACTCCTTTTTTGCTACATCCAGTATGGAAGGGCTTTGCTTGGAGAGCTTTAGTGAACGACTAATGCAAAAGATGAGTTGCTCCCAGGCTTAACACGTTACAAACTAACTTAGTTAGAGTTATGATAGGCTTCCGACCCATGGGTGACTGGCGCAATGGCAGCGCATCGGACTCTTAATCCGTTGGTTCTGGGTTCGAATCCCAGGTCACCCATCTCCCAGTTACGGATCTCTTTCCACTCATTGATTCCTCCTGATAGCGCAAGATGCTAGTCGTTGCTAAGACGGAGCAACAGCCTGCATCACAAGCAACGTTTAGCCCAGGTTTTACGCGACAGTACTCTCTGGTTCGCCACTCACTGCTATGTTAGCGACTCCTCGTTCGACTCATGCTCTTGCTCCAGGTCTGCTGCGAAGGGTGCATCATATTGCCTTCAACGTGAACAATATGCAGGCATCCCGCCAGTTTTATGGCACGTTTCTAGGACTGCATGAGTTGACGGGTGACGCAGTACCCAGCACGCTCAAGGCGTTAGTGGCAGAAGGCAAGGTTGCGAATTTTGTTACCCCTGATGGGACAGTCATTGATTTGTTTTGGGAACCAGCCTTAGCACCGCCAAGTGCAGACCCGCAGCAACAGTTCACCCGCGCCAGCCATCTGGCGTTTGATGTCGCGTCGGCAGCGTTTGACCAGGTAGTGGAGGCGCTGCAACAGAGTCATGTGGTCATTGATCATGGGCCCGTCATACGTCCCACTGGTCGCGGTATTTATTTTTACGATCCAGACGGATTTTTGCTAGAGATTCGCTGCGATCTGTAGCCCGTGTTGCTTAGAGACGCGATGCTCCAGTGGAGCCACTTCGTGAACGCACAAATTTATCTAGTCGCTCTATGCCCCGGTTAATCGTATCCATATCAGTGGCGTAGGAAAGCCGAATATAGTCATCCGCACCAAAGGCAATGCCAGGAATCAAAGCAACCTGCTGTTCTTCTAGAAGCGCGTCGCAAAATTCCAGGGAGGTCATACCAATCTTTGCGATGCTTGGAAACAGATAAAAGGCACCATCAGGTTTAGCACAGCTTAAGTTAGGAATCGCGTTGATGCGATCAAACATCGCTTGACGACGTTCAGCAAAGGCAACTCGCATAGTCTCAACACAGGCTTGAGAACTTTCTAAGGCCGCGATCGCCCCCCATTGGGCAAACGTACAAACGTTAGACGTACTATGACCTTGAATCCGCGTCGCCGCTCGAATGATCTCTACAGGACCCGCCAACCAACCCACACGCCAGCCTGTCATTGAGTAAGCTTTGGCAAAGCCGCTGCTCACCAGGGTACGCTCATAGATTTCTGGGCTGCAAGTACCGATGCTGACGTGCTGAGTACCGTCATAGATCAGTTTTTCGTAAATTTCATCTGAAACGACAAGGAGATCATTGCGAACAATCACCTCAGCCAAAGCCGCCAACTCTGCTGGTGTATAAACCATTCCAGTTGGGTTAGAAGGCGAATTAATGATAAAAAGCTTTGTCTTAGATGTAATCGCTTGCTGAAGCTGGGCTGGCGTAATCTTAAACTGGCTTTGCTCGTCGGTCGGCACAATAACAGGTGTACCACCCGCCAGTTTCACCATTTCGGGATAGCTCACCCAATACGGTGCCGGAATAATCACCTCGTCGCCTGCTTCAATAAGCGCCAGCATCAAATTAAAGAGGGAATGCTTGCCGCCATTGGTGACAATCACATTCTCTGCACCGTAGCAAAGCCCGTTATCGTTCTGTAGCTTTTGGGCGATCGCTTCTCTGAGTCTTGGTTCACCGGCCGCTGCACCGTAACGAGTCTTGCCGTCATCAAGCGCTTGCTTTGCTGCTTCTACGATGTGAGCCGGTGTAGCAAAGTCAGGTTCTCCAGCACTGAAACTACAAATATCAACCCCATCTGCCTTCAGTGCCTTCGCTTTAGCATCGATCGCCAGGGTTAATGAAGGAGTAACCTGCTCAACTCGCTTTGCCAGTTTCATGCTACTTTCAGAGCCTTTGTTGTCGTATGTTTCTACTGTAATTATGTTCAGAATACCCCAGTTGCTAAAGACCGCGCATGGTTTTTAGCGGCTTGTCAGTCAATCACCATCAAACTAAAAGGCTCCTGCGGTGAAGCAGAAGCCTTATTAGTGACCGATTTACTAAACCTGAGCTTGAACTTAAGTATTAGTCAAGGTCAGGCATTGCCAATACGGGCTCAGACTCACGATCAATCCCCTTCTCAAAACCAGCCACCGCTGCACGAGCGCGACCTGCGTGCCAGAGATGACCAATTAGGAAGAAGAAGCCCATGACAAAGTGGAAACAAGACAACCACGAGCGAGGAGAAACATAGTTAAACGAGTTAATCTCCGTCGCTACACCACCCACTGAGTTCAACGAACCAAGTGGTGCGTGAGTCATGTATTCAGCGGCACGACGTGCTTGCCAAGGCTGAATATCGTACTTGATCTTGTTCAAATCAAGCCCGTTAGGACCCCGCAGAGGCTCCAACCATGGACCTTGGAAATCCCAGAAGCGCATCGTCTCACCACCGAAAATGATTTCGCCAGTTGGAGAGCGCATCAAGTACTTACCAAGACCGGTAGGACCTTGCGCCGACGCCACATTCGCACCCAATCGTTGGTCACGAATCAAGAACGTGAGCGCCTGAGCCTGTGATGCTTCTGGACCTGTAGGACCGTAGAACTCGCTAGGATACGCTGTGTTGTTAAACCAGACGAAGCAAGCAGCGATGAAGCCCATGAACGACAACGCACCAAGGCTGTAAGAAAGATAAGCTTCACCTGACCAGATCAGGGCACGACGCGCCCAGCCAAAGGGCTTGGTCACAATGTGCCAGATACCGCCTGAAATCAGGAGCAGACCCAACCAAATATGACCGCCAACAATATCTTCGAGGTTGTTAACACTCACAATCCAACCGTCGCCACCAAACGGCGACTTCAGCAGATAGCCAAAGATGATCGCTGGATTAAGCGTTGGATTTGTGACCACGCGCACATCACCGCCACCGGGTGCCCATGTGTCATACAGACCACCAAAAAACATTGCTTTTGCTACCAAAAGGAACGCACCGCCTCCAAGGAGGATCAGGTGGATACCAATAATCGTGGTCATTTTGTTCTTATCTTTCCAGTCGTAACCGAAGAAAGAAGAGTAATCTTCCAGCACTTCAGGACCACGAACCGCGTGATAAATACCACCAAAGCCAAGTACAGCAGAAGAAATCAGGTGGAGAACACCAACAACGAAGTAAGGAAAGATATCGATCACTTCACCACCAGGCCCCACACCCCAGCCCTGGCTAGCCAGGTGAGGCAGCAAGATCAAACCTTGCTCGTACATAGGCTTTTCTGGAATGAAGTGAGCCACTTCAAACAGGGTCATAGCACCTGCCCAGAAAACAATCAAACCAGAGTGAGCAACGTGAGCGCCCAACAGCTTACCAGACAGATTGATCAGGCGAGCATTACCCGACCACCAGGCAAATCCAGAAGATTCCTGGTCGCGGTTGCTGCCACCAACAAAGTTATTAGAGAGCGTTACCACGTGGGAGTACCTCTTCGGGGAAGCTAAAGTTTTCATGAGGCTGGTCTTGCGGTGCCATCCAAGCGCGGATGCCCTCATTCAGCAGAATGTTCTTGGTGTAAAACGTCTCAAATTCGGGGTCTTCCGCCGCACGCAACTCTTGCGAGACAAAGTCATACGCCCGCAAGTTCAACGCTAAGCCCACAATCCCGACCGAGGCCATCCACAACCCAGTCACGGGCACAAACAGCATGAAGAAGTGCAACCACCGCTTGTTCGAAAACGCAATCCCAAAAATCTGCGACCAGAACCGGTTCGCGGTCACCATGGAATACGTTTCTTCACTCTGCGTCGGGTTGAACGCCCGGAAGGTGTTGGCGTTCTCGCCATCTTCAAACAAGGTGTTCTCCACGGTCGCACCGTGAATCGCACACAGTAACGCACCACCCAAAATCCCCGCGACGCCCATCATGTGGAACGGGTTTAAGGTGAAGTTGTGGAACCCTTGAATGAACAAGATGAACCGGAAAATGGCGGCGACACCAAAGCTGGGCGCAAAAAACCAGCTCGATTGCCCCAACGGATACATTAAGAAGACGGAGACGAAGACGGCGATCGGTCCGGTGAAGGCGATCGCGTTGTACGGACGAATGCCGACGAGGCGGGCAATCTCAATCTGACGCAAGCAAAAGCCGATCAAAGCAAAAGCACCGTGCAAAGCCACAAAGCTCCACAAGCCGCCAATCTGAAACCACCGGGTCAGGTCGCCTTGCGCTTCGGGTCCCCACAAAAACAGCAGGGAGTGCCCAAAGCTGTCGGCAGGGGTGGAAACGGCCACAGTCAAAAAGTTGCAGCCTTCGAGGTAGGAAGAAGCCAAGCCGTGGGTGTACCACGAGGTCACAAAAGTGGTGCCGGTCAGCCAGCCGCCTAACGCCATATAAGCGCAGGGAAACAGCAGTAAACCTGACCAACCCACGAAGACGAAGCGATCGCGTTTCAGCCAATCGTCGAGAACGTCAAACGCTCCTCGATTCGCTGGCGCGCGTCCGACAGCTATAGTCATAGGGTCAAATCCTCTAGCGTTACTAAAATTGCCAACTCTCCATCACCAAGTTTCTGAAGAGTGAGTGGATTCATATGTCTATACATAATAGGAGAAATCAGAAATTTTACAAAGCGATACGTAGAGTCTCAGATAAAATGATTTGGTTTGATTATCGCTGCATACCCTTGACAATCAGACGTTTAGTAGCTTTCAGTTATTGCCTACTCACTCTAAACAGCCTCTTAGTGCCATCAGTTCGTGCAAAATAGTGAGTAATCATACTCTCTGCAAATTTAGTTATGAGCGATCGTGGGTAGTTCGTCGCATTTTGATACAGAGAAGCTGTGGAAAATCAACACAAGACTAAACAAAAGTTAATTTTGCTGCCTGCTCTACCGTTGCACGTCTCAAATGCCTGTCTCAAAAAAGTGTTGTGGTACTGAAAGTGACCATAAGCCGAGACGGTTGCTCACATCCGCTAAGATAAGGATTCTGCCGCTCGTTGTCGCTAACTATGACTGCACAATCCACCGCTTCTGAAACAAGTGTCTTGCGTCAACCGGTAATTGGTTCCCGCCGCTTTAGCAATTACTGGTGGGCAGTGATTGTTTCCGCTGGAGCACTAGGGTTTTTACTGTCTGGTCTTTCAAGCTATCTCCACGTCAATCTGCTGCCGTTTTCTGACCCGACCCAGCTAGTCTTTATCCCACAGGGTATTGCTATGGGCTTTTATGGGCTGGCTGGTACGCTCTTTAGCCTCTACCTGTGGCTGACCATTTTTTGGGATGTCGGCGGTGGTTATAACGAATTTGACAAGCAAAAAGGGGAAGTCAAGATTTTTCGCTGGGGCTTCCCTGGCAAAAACCGCAAGATTGAGTTGATTTGCAAGATTGCTGATGTGCAGGCAGTCAGAGTAGATTTGCGAGAAGGCTTAAACCCCAAGCGCACCTTGTCTCTGCGGGTCAAAGGTAAGCGCGATGTGCCGCTCACACGGGTCGGTCAGCCGCTCTCACTGTCGCAGCTAGAAAATGAGGGGGCTGAACTCGCTCGCTTTTTAAGTGTGCCCCTCGAAGGATTGTAGGGAAACGCTTTGATTGCTCATGTCATAATTGGTTGTTTTGGTTCAGATTAGGTGATTGATATGCTCAGGACTCTGCGACAGTGGCTTGTTTTGATGGTCGTCACCAGCGCGATCGTCTTAGGTGGATGTTCGCCCCAGGGGGGATCGCAATCGTCTGCTGCCAGCCCTTCGCCTACACAAACAGCATCAACCCCAGTGACTCCAGCAAGTAGCCCTCAAACTGCGGCACTCCCCCGGCTGAATGGCACGGCAACAGTAGCATTCGTTGTTAAGGGTAGTACCATTACGGCTGAAATTGACGGCACCAGTGCGCCGATCACGGCAGGGAACTTTGTAGACCTGGTACAGCGTGGTGTTTACAACGGGTTAGTCTTTCACCGTGTCGTGCGCGAACCCCAGCCCTTTGTGGTGCAAGGCGGCGACCCGCAGGGTAAAAACCCTAACTTTCCGCCAGAGCAACTGGGGACGGGTAGCTTTACCGATCCGGCGACGGGTCAACCCCGTTATGTGCCCCTGGAGATTTTGCCCGTTGGTGCTAAAGTACCGATTTACAGCAAAACGCTTGCAGACGCTGGCGTTAACGCAAAACCGAAGCTGACGCATAAACGAGGTGCTTTAGCGATGGCACGATCGCAGCCGCCCGATTCTGCTTCTTCACAGTTTTACATCACATTGGCTGATGTCAATTTTTTGGATGGCAACTACGCTGTGTTTGGTTATGTGACACAGGGTATGGAAACGGTAGATAAGATTCAGCAGGGCGATCGCATTGAATCTGCGAAGGTAGTGAAAGGGCTGGAGAACCTGAAGACCGACGTAAAGTCTTAGGCTATAAAAAGGGTAGCGGCTAAAAGGTAAAGGCTGAAGCAAGAGAAGCAATTTTATCCTTCAGCCCTTGTCTTTCCCAAAACTATGGACGTTGTGGTGACTGGCATCGGTCTGGCTTCGGCTTTGGGTTCGCTAGACGAAACCTGGAAGCGGTTACTTGCAGGCGAATCGGGTATTCAGCAACAGCAACCATTCCTCACGCTAGCACCCTGTCCACTGGCACTTATTGGAGACCAACCTGCCGTTTTGGTTGAGTTAGCGCAGCGCATAGCAGCAGCAGCGCTCAAGGATGCTGGCTTAATGCCGCCGTTGAATGATTGTGCGATCGTAGTCGGTTCGAGCCGAGGCAACCAGGCAGAATGGGAACGCCTGCTGCGAGAACGCTGGGAGCAAGAAACGGTCAGCGAGCTTAATGCCAGCAGCTACCCGTCCGTTAAGCTCTCAAATTGGCATGAGACGCTGCCTCATGCCGCCGCGATCGCCACTGCCCAATATGTACAAGCGACAGCTAGCGTGCAAGCGCCGATGGCAGCCTGTGCAACGGGACTCTGGTCAATCGCCCAGGGCTTTGAGCTGATTCGCATGGGACAGTATGAACGTGTGCTTGCAGGTGCGATCGAAACGCCTATCACCCCCCTTACGCTGACAGGTTTCGCACAAATGGGAGCATCGGCACGTACCGGAGCATATCCTTTTGATCGCCGTCGAGAGGGACTGGTGCTGGCTGAAGGAGGAGCCATCCTGGTGCTAGAAGCAGCCGATCGGGCAACGCAACGCAATGCTTCCATCTATGGTTATATTTTGGGTGTTGGGCTGACGGCAGATGGCTACCATGTCAGCACACCAGAGCCAGGCGGTCGTAGGGCGATCGCTGCCATTCAACAATGCTTACAACGAGCCAAACTTGATGCAGCGGCGATTGATTATATCCATGCCCACGGCACGGCAACCACACTGAACGATCGCAATGAGGCACATTTGATCCAGACTCTTTTCCCAGAGGTGCCAGTCAGTTCTACCAAGGGCGCTACTGGTCACACGCTCGGCGCATCGGGAGCGATCGGTGTTGCCCTTTGCTTAATGGCAATAAAACATCAGCGACTGCCGCCATGTGTGGGCTTAAAGCAGCCAGAATTCTCGCTCAATTTTGTCATGCAACCCCAGCCCTCCATCGTTAAAACAGCTCTCTGCCTTAGCTTTGGTTTCGGTGGGCAAAACGCCGCGATCGCGGTTGCCTCACCAGCATGAGATGAAAGCACCGCTTAACAGCAAGGAGGGCAGGGCATAAAAGACTTCAATTATTACGTTTACGCTAGCGACTCTAAAAGTTAGTCTTAAAACAAATTTAAAGAGTGGATCGAATAGTCTCTGGCGGGGCGTAGCATCGCTGTGCCCCACCCTAAGGCTTGATTAGATAAGAGTCGATCGTAAAAGCAGCGTTAAAGACTGGCAGTTTTACCTGTTTCTGCCTGGGTCGGAATTGCTTGAATACTGCTATAGCCCATGCCGCTAGCGATCTCACGCAGCAACGAAATCTGATCTTCAAAATCCAGCCCTTCAATCTGCCCAAGAGCAGTCGTAACAGGCTGATCAGCCTGATAGTTACCTGGCATACCAACGACGCTTTGTCCCATTGCTTGCGCCCAGGCGTACCAAACCATCAGCTGATTATTTTCTTTCAACGCACCATACGCATGGGAGTACTCTGTATCTGCGCCATTGGCAATTTCTCGCATCACACCAAGCTGTCGATCGTGAGACAGGCGATAGAAATCATCCATCAGCAGGGGTGCTAACTCTGGCTCGGTTGCAGCAGGAGCAGCAGGAGTCACCGAGTCTCCCATCTTTTTGTACACCAGGTACAGCAACGCTAGCTTGGCATCAACATCTAGCTTGTTGTAAGCGTTCAGTGCGCCCTGAGTATGCTCAGGAAGATAGGCGGATGAGGACACACTTTGACTGGCAGATTGAGACATAAAAATACTCCATATACACGGTTCCTCCTAATATGTATCGAACTTTACAATCTCAATCGCCCTTCCAAAGGCTGAGGTTCAAACTTTAGAAGGGTCAATCTAAGTCTCTCGTGGGAGTGAGACGCAGAATCTACCCAAAGGGGTTCAGCTAACGAGCGATCGCTTTGTTACTGTAGCCACATTACTTAAATGGTTCTAACAAGGAGTCTTATATGTCTGAAGCTGTTAATAATGCCTCTACATCTGAAAGTTACGATGCTCAGCAAACGGTTGAGGAGATCCAAGAGGGCGATCGCAAAGCCCCGACTGCAAATGTAGAGGCTGATTACGAAGCGTCGAAGCAGTTCAGCACGAGCGCGATCGATAGTACTGAGGCAGGCGCTGCGGCGGCTGAGGCAGCGACCGCACCAAAGTTTGCTGTTCCAGAGCCTGACGAAGCACTCTCCAGCCTCGACTCTACAGGCAATCCCGATGCTTACCGGGACATGGCAAAAGATATGAATTCATCGGCATCTGGCTCCACTGGCGTAAGTACGGACGACCTGTATCAAAAGGCATTGGAAAAAGGCAAACCTGGCGCATAAGTCTACTATCGACGCTTGGTTCAGCTTGAAACTTAATTGAGCTTGAAAGTAGAGGGGTTGGCGATCGCCAACCCCTTTGTTGTGTCGGGAGGGCAGCTTGTTAGGGCGATACGTTCCGAGCCAAACCGCTTCCTGGCAAAGCTTTCCCATTTTCAAGATAGCCAAATGTGCCAGGGAGTACAATTTGTTAGTGTAAAAGCCGTTTAATGACTGGTGAGGGCGCGATCGCGCAGGTTATAGAGTAGCGTTAGGACTTCAGGTAGCGCCAAAAACGATCATTTCAAAACGGTGGCTTCAAGTCAGCCCAAATCGCACTGCTGAGACAAGCTCCTTCCGTTTAGCATCCCCAACCGAACAACCGTTTAAGAGGAGTGTAGACATGACTCGGTTCGATCGTCGTCAGTTTCTGATTTATGGTTCAGCCGCACTGGGCAGCAGCGTGTTGTTCAATGCCTGTGCCAGCCCTCCAGACACCACCAGCGACCCTGCATCACCTTCTACAGCATCGCCCAACGCAGCTGCAGCTGGTTTCAAGGCAGCAATAGTGTTACCAGGCATCATCACTGACAAAGCCTGGAATCAGGCAGGTTATACCGGGCTAGAAGAAATCAAGTCCCAATTGGGAGCCGAAACTGCCTACGTTGAAAAAGTCGGGCAAGCAGACCAGGCAGAAGCGTTGTCTGATTTTGCACGGCGGGGTTTCAATCTCGTCTACGCGCACGGTGGACAATTTGATGCGGCTGCCAAGCAGGTTGCTGCTCAGTTTCCCAAAACTTTTTTTGTCGTGGTCAATGGCGCGGCTACTGGCACCAATATAGCTTCACTACGGCTCGACAACCTGCAAGTGAGCTATCTCTGCGGCATCCTCGCGGCTTCGGTCAGCAAGTCGGGCAAGCTCGCCTACATTGCTGGACAGGAGTTTCTGGCAACCCAAGAAGAGCTACGTGGCTATACATTAGGCGCAAAATCAGTCAATCCAGCGATTCAAATTGCCTCTACCTTCACAGGTGACTGGAACGATGCCGCAAAAGCCAAAGAAGCCGTTGATGCGCTCGTTTCCGCCGGAGCCGATGTGGTTTATCCGTGGCTCGACAATGCCGCACCAACAGCACTGAAGACGGCTGAAGAGAAGGGCGCTTACACGATCGGCAACACCGTTGACCAATTCGACATCACACCCAAAACGATTCTTACCAGTGCCGTGAAACGGATTGATCTGGCGATCGGCAAACTTGCGGCGCTCTCAGCCAAAAACGAACTTAAAGGTCAACTCTATTCGTTAGGTTTAGAAGAACCAGAGATCCTATACCTCGGCAAATATGGCGCTTCTGTGCCTCAAGCGCTACAAGCCAAAGTGAAGGCAACTGAAGACGCAATCCTGGCGAAAAAGATCACCTTTGAAAGCTGCTCCGAAGGTGGCAAAGAAACCCGCTGTGTAAAGGGAGCGTAGTCGGAAGAATCGGGCGTAGAGAAGTTTTGAATGTTGCGTTGGTTTTGCCTTTTACCTTTTAGCTTCTGACTTCCTCATGCACCCCTCACCCCCCTACCTCCGCCTTGAAAACATCACCAAACGCTTCGGCAACTTTACGGCGAATGACGGCATCCATCTAGAAATTCAAACAGGCGGCATCCATGCCCTGCTGGGCGAGAATGGTGCCGGTAAGACGACTCTGATGAATATTCTGAGCGGGCTACATCGCCCCGATGCAGGGCAGATTTATCTCAGTGGGCAGCCTGTCAGCATCACGTCGCCGACGGTGGCGATTCAGCAGGGGATTGGCATGATACACCAGCACTTTATGCTAGTGCCCCAGTTGTCGGTGGCTGAAAATATCATTCTGGGTACGGGCACAGCGTTGCGTCTGAATCTGCGGCAAAAAGCACAGACGATCGCAACAATGGCAGAAGCCTATGGTCTGGCGATCGATCCCTTTGCGAAAGTGAGCGCTTTGCCAGTTGGCGCACAGCAACGGGTCGAAATTCTGAAAGCATTGTACCGTCAGGCAAAGCTGCTGATTTTAGATGAGCCAACGGCAGTTTTAACGCCACCCGAAATCAAAACGTTTTTTACGGTGTTGCGTCAGCTAGCCGCGAAGGGACACACGATTATTTTCATTAGCCACAAGCTCGAAGAAGTGTTGAGTCTATGTGATGCGGTGACAGTCCTCCGGCGTGGGCGGGTCGTTACTACGACGACTACAGACGGCGCAACCCGCCAGGATTTGGCACGGCTAATGGTGGGTCGCGAGGTGTTGTTGCAGGTAGACAGAGCCGCTGGAACCGTTCAGTTAACGGCAGACGATCGCCCTGTGTTGGAGATTCGCAATTTACACGTCAGGGACGATCGCGCCCTGGCAGCCTTAAAAGGTGTTTCATTGCAATTGAGGGCAGGGGAGATTCTGGGCGTGGCGGGTGTGGATGGCAATGGTCAGCGCGAACTGGCAGACGCGATCGCGGGTTTGCGCTCCGCCACTCAAGGCAGCATCACCCTCAACGGCATTGACATCACGCACTGGACAGCGCCACAGCGAGTGAAGCAACTCAAGCTCGGCTACATCCCCGAAGATCGCCAGCAAATGGGTCTGGTTATGCCCTTTAGCATTGCGCGTAATTTGATCCTCAAGGTCTTTCAGCGGTTGCCCTTCTGCCGCCACTGGCTGTTGCAACGATCGACGATCGACGCAAACGCCAATCATGCGATTCAAGCTTTCGATATTCGGGCAACGAGCGGCAACTTACGGGTAAACCAGCTTTCGGGCGGCAATCAGCAAAAAGTAGTGCTGGCGCGAGAACTGGCAGGCGAACCCGCCTTGATTATTGCCATGCAGCCCACCCGTGGCTTAGATGTTGGTGCAACGGAGTATGTGCAGAAAGCGCTCTTGGCAGAGTGCGATCGCGGCGCGGCAATCCTCTATATCTCCACTGAATTAGAAGAAGTGATGGCAATGAGTGATCGCATTGCGGTGCTGTACGAAGGTCAATTTCTCGACATTCTGGATGCTCGAAAGACCACGATCGCCCAGCTTGGACTACTGATGGCAGGCGAGCGATCGTGCCTACATCAGTAGCTAAACTAGACTTAGATTAAGCCTTTCAAATAGCCGCTATGCCTCTGAGTGAACTGCTACCTATCGTTAATCAACTATCGCATCAAGATAAACTTCGGCTGATCCACTTTCTCTTGCTTGCGGTTGCAAAAGAGGAGGGATGTAGCCTAGAACCTGCGAGAAGTAGTCATTCAGAGAACGAACTTTTGAACCAACTGGCAGCAACAAAAGCAGTTGTATGGTCTCCCCAGGCAGATCAGGAAGCGGTTCAAGCCTTATCGTCTCTTCTAACAGCAGCGCAGGGAAGCTAATGCTTGATGGTCAGCGTTTTCGGTTTGCAGAGCGAACTGATACCCTGGGGCGATCAAGTGTAAGTGTGAATGCTGAATGCTGAAGGTGATAGAGCCAGTAGACAAACGGCAGACCAGACGGATCGCTTAATGTCTACATCGTTCGTTGTCTTGTTGCACTGGCTAACATTTCGGGCACTCTACCTATTAATGAATGCCTTGAAAACTCATTAGTCGCTCCATATGACAACTGAAACAGCCGCAAAAAGTTCTGAATCTTCTAGCTCATCTAAAAAAATGACAGGAGTTGTAACTTGGGTAAACGTAGAAGAGCGTCTCGGTTTCATTAAACCTGATGAACCAATAGAGGGTTTAGAAGTTAATCCTAAGTTTCTCGCAACAAATTTAACGACGGGATTACTGCTTGAAACGCTTTCAGAAGGTGATCGTGTTGAATTTATAATCGAAAATGTAATCGGTAGAGAGGGAAGGGTCATCAAATCTGTCAAACAGATTTGTTTGCTTTCAAAAGCATCTGTAAGGGCGGAACACTTTTGGAACGGTCTCAAGATGCGTTCTAAGGCTGAAATTAAAATTGCAGAAGAGTTAGAAAAATCAGGTGTTCTATTTCTACCAAACTGCAAAGCTCGACTCAGCACTCCAGGAATTAACCTAGAACCAGATTTTATAGTTTGCTGTGAGGGCAAGTGGGGGATTCTTGAAGTCGATGGTCCGCACCATACAATAGAAGCTAGAGTTGACGAACAAAAACGAGAGCGGCACTTTAAGCACTATCGTATTTTCATTGTTGAACGCTTTACTGCTGACTATTGCTTAAGTAGACCCGACAAAGTAGTGGAAGAGTTTTTAAAGCTTTTGAGAAGCACTTAAAAACTGGAATAGAGATACTCTTCCCTGCTTGTACCTGAACTTTTGTCAGGATTCTCTTAAGAAGCTTAAGTTATCCTTGTTTTCTACCAAACCCGCCAGTCTTCCCACTGTTCGTTGAAGATAGATGTATTCGGAAACGCAGTCGGATTACCGTTTTGGTTGAGCCGCTTTTGCAACGTTTGGAGCTTTGGCGTAGTGCCAGAGCGATCGTCCACAAGCTGGTAGGGATAAATGCCTTGCGAAAGCACAAAGTCTGCGGTGGTTCCGGCAGCAGCACCCACTGACCATTCAAAGGAATGGACTCGATACGCGGCAGCAGCAACGAAACTGGTGGCAATGCTTTTGCTCGCAACTAAAAGATTGTCGAGCCGTTGCGGAATCATCGATCGCAGTGGAATTTGCCCCGGATAGGCTTGTCCATGCGCCTGTCGCACACCCGGACGCTCGATGTTACCGGGTTTTTCGGGTGGCGAAGCTTGCATACAGGGATGGAAGTCGATCGCATACTGTGAGATACCGACCGAATCAGGGTAGATGGTAGACCGCGATCGACGAGTGACCTGCTCTGGTGGAATGTCGTTGACAATCACGTTCCCTGTTTCTAGCCCAGCGAGGGCAACCCAGAGCGATCGATACAGCGACACAGGCAAGTTCCGGTAATACTCCTGCCGATAGTCTGCACGCGAGACATCAATTTCGTTCACGCTGAAGCCGTTGGGGTAGCCCGTGGACGATCGACCGATCAATCGTCGCCCTTCTCGCATATAGGGATATTTAGACAAACCGTGTGCCGTACCCATAGGCGCATCAAAGCCAGTTAGCAGACGGTGATTGAGCGCGGGTTTCTTAATCCCTGCACCCAGTTGCGAATCGGTGGTGCCTGCCGCCAGCCAGTAGTAGTAGCCCAGCGCCAGCTCTTCGCCCTTACGGAGGGCATCGGTTCGCAAACCGCCCATCCAGTTGCCAGGAGCAAGCTGTCCCGTTTTCTGGAGCTGCTCCCGACTGTAAATGAGATTGTCTGCTGCCGTGCCGGGACGGTAATCGTTGCCCCACACCCAGTTTTGCATGGAGATATCGCCAGGAGTCGGCGCTGTCACCATTAACGGTCCAGCCTTGATGCGGGGTCCCGTTATGGGACTCCAGATGCGACGGTAGGTGAAGACAAAGTTAAAGTCTGCCTTACCAGAATCAGCGTCATAGCCGTAATAAGGCGCGTACTGCTCGTAAAACGGGGGCTTTTGCTGGGGCTGCTCCACTTCCGTTTGCTCCATCGCAAAGGTGTAGGTGAAGCCTTGCAGACAGTAGGGATCACCTGTTTCAGTCGGCGAGGAAGGATTCAGGTAGGTACGAGGATCAAGCCCCACTCGATAGGGCACATCAGCTAGCGCAATGAGTTCACCTGTTTCGGTGGCATCAACCACAATCCAGCGTTCTCCACGCGGCAGAAAGCGAATGATTTGCTTGGTCAGACGGGGCGAATCTTCGTAGCGATAGGCATCCTCGATCGTTTGCGAGAGTGGTTCTGTATTCAGCGGTGGTGTACCCGGTGCCGGATGGTGCTGAATGGCGATCGCCGCTTGAATCAGCTTGCCATCAGCGCTTACGTCCAGATTTTTAATCACCGTAGACGGAAACCATTGCAGCGTGCCTTTACTGTTTTTCGCTGCATCTTGCAGCATCTCGGTCAAAATTTGCTCGGCATCATTGGGTAAAAAGCAGGAGACACTCACCCAGCACTCACCAGGATTGAGCTTGCCATACTTACCTTCTATCCGCTGACGCAGCTCCTTATAGCCCCGTGAGTAAAACAACAGCGCTCGTTGCTTTTTCGCTTCATCCAGAGCAGAGGTGCCTTGCGAGGTCAGTTGCCCACCCACCCAATCGGTCAGCTCCGTGAGGCAAACAGTGCGTCCCGCTTGCAGTGCTTCGTACGCAGTAGCAACGCCTGCAACGCCACCACCCGCCACCAGCAGTTCGCAGTTGACCGTGCGGAGCGATCGCGGCAGGTTGGTCGACACCAGCAAATTAGTCTGAGCAGGCACATGCACCGCCCAACTCACGATACTTATGGTCAGAAAAAAGACCACTGCCAACCGGACAGAACTGCGCCAGCGAGAACATTTAAACATGCAAAGTTTAAGAATGCAGTTGGGTAAGACTCCTGACTCTAGACTATCGCTTACTTCTTAAAGCATCCAACGAAACGATCGCGCGAAGCAATCAGTTCAGCGAATGCCCCGCGAGTCACAAGCAATCAGTCAAAAGCCGTGGGTCTGAGTAAACACACTGCGATCGCTCTAGTGATATCTGACTCACTTAATGAGGAACGCTTCCCGGTGTCTCATGTTCCCGATAGTCAGCCTCCAGCCAGCAGCGTGGCAGATCTTCTCCCGACGGAAAAATCAGTGTATCTTTGGCGATCGGTTCCTGGTCTTGCTCTTCTTGACCCGACTGCACACGCCCCGAAATCTTGTCCTTCGCTGGATTGACTAGATCAACAATCTCAACGACTTCAATCAGCGAACCCGTGCGTTTGTCTTGTAGCAACATTCATGTTTCCTCGATACGTCGATGGGCAGCGCTATTGTTAGTGAGAACATTACCGAATAACGTCCTTACCGTCCCATCATTGAACACATCTCATTAAAGGGGAGGACATTGGTTTTTACGCCATCCTGCGGGAAGAGAATGGTAGTGGTTTTCACTTGCCATTCCTATACCCCATACCCCTTCTGTGATGGAAGTATGACGCTCCCTCCAGATTGACCCAGCCCATTTCAGCGTCCTTTTTCTGCCAGCCAGTAGCCCAAGATGATGCCCAAAAAACTGGCGATCAGGTCGATAGCATCCAGCGTGCGGTTCGGTGAGAACACCTGTAGCAACTCTTCGGTCAGTGCCCCGATCGCAAAGAGGAAAGGAAACAGCGGCAGCGCGATCGTCCCCAGCCGAAGGCGACGATACTGCAACACGCGATGTCCCAGGTAGGTGGCGATGCCGTATAGCACCAAATGTCCCACTTTGTCGTAAAACGGAATGCGACCAAGCTGCGACGGCAGGGTACCTGTGTACGCCAACAGCAGAATGAGCGCCAAAAGGCATGCATAGAGCGCTGCCAAAAGCCTCCAGCCCAGCCGTGATACGTTGCCTGGTTGCAATTTCATGGGTTTTAACGCTCTACGTGTTTAGCTTGACTACTGTGGTCACTCGCTCGTTTTCGTAGGCTTCACAGAGGCTTAATGCAATCACAAGCCGTCAGCCGGACGAAGACACGCGATCGTGCTTACCCACAGTGCTGCCTAGATGGGGCATAATGATGAGGTTTTTAATATCGACGCACGATCGCGAAGAGTCACTGACCGTCTCCGCCAGTCGTTAAACTAAACTCATCTTCCCCACTTCAGCAGACTTTCACCCGCCATGCGAACCCATTACTGTGGTCAACTCCGAGCCGAACATATTGGAGCAACAGTTTCTCTCTGTGGCTGGGTCGATCGCCGTCGGGATCATGGCGGCGTGATTTTTGTGGATTTGCGCGATCGCAGTGGCATCATCCAAATCGTCAGCGATCCCGAACGCACGCCCAGTTCCTACCAGCAAGCAGGCGATCTCCGCAACGAGTACGTGGTGCAGATTTCGGGTCGCGTGACCAAGCGCCCTGATGACTCGCTCAACCCACGCTTGGGGACAGGCGAAGTCGAAATCTATGCCGATCGCATTGAAATTCTCAACGCAGTTCGCAAGCAACTGCCCTTTCAGGTATCTACCGCTGAAAACGAAACGGTACGCGAAGAGTTGCGTCTCAAGTATCGCTACCTCGACTTGCGACGCGAACGGATGAGCCAGAACCTGCAACTGCGCCATGCGTTGAACAAAACCATGCGTCGCTATCTGGAAGATGCGGAAGGCTTCATCGAAGTTGAAACGCCCATTTTGACGCGATCGACCCCTGAAGGTGCCCGCGATTACCTCGTTCCCTCACGGGTCAACGCAGGTGAATGGTATGCACTGCCGCAATCGCCACAGCTCTTCAAGCAACTGCTGATGGTGTCAGGGTGCGATCGCTATTATCAAATTGCCCGCTGCTTTCGCGATGAAGACTTGAGAGCCGATCGTCAGCCCGAATTTACCCAACTCGACATGGAAATGAGCTTCATGTCGCAAGAAGAGATTCTTAACCTCAACGAAGGCTTGGTTTGTCATCTCTTTAAAACTCTGAAGGACGTAGAGATACCCCGACCGTTTCCGCGACTGACCTACGCTGAGGCAATGGATCGCTACGGCTCCGATAAACCCGACACGCGCTATGAATTGGAATTGGTCAACATCTCAGATATCGTGAAAGACTCCGGCTTCAAGGTCTTTGCCGACACCGTTGCAAAAGGTGGCATTGTCAAAATTCTGCCTATTCCGGGTGGCAACGACCTGATTTCCAATGTGCGCATCAAACCCGGTGGCGATCTATTTAAGGAAGCTGCTGAAGCAGGAGCGCGAGGCTTGGCATACATTCGCGTGCGAGATGATGGCGAAATCGACACGATCGGTGCCATCAAAGACAACCTAACCGATGCTCAAAAGCAAGAAATTCTGACTCGTACAGGCGCAAAAGCGGGACATCTGCTGCTGTTTGGCGCAGGTGACACGGCAACTGTAAACAAAACCCTCGATCGCCTGCGTCAAGTGCTGGGTCGCGAACTGCATCTGATTGACCCAAACAAAATCAATTTGCTGTGGGTGACAGAGTTCCCCATGTTTGAGTGGAATGCCGACGAAAAGCGCCTGGAAGCACTTCACCATCCTTTTACCGCACCCAATCTTGACGACATTGACGACCTCAAAACGGCTCGCGCTCAGGCATACGATTTGGTCTACAACGGCTTGGAGGTCGGTGGCGGCAGTGTGCGGATTCACCAACCCGACATTCAGGCACAAGTGTTTGAACTAATTGGTCTCTCTGAAGAAGAAGCGCACAATAAGTTCGGCTTTTTGCTCGAAGCCTTTGAATACGGTGCCCCGCCTCATGGTGGTATCGCCTACGGACTCGATCGCTGGGCAATGCTGCTCACAGGTGAAGAATCCATTCGTGACGCGATCGCGTTCCCCAAAACGCAGCAGGCTCGTTGTTTGCTCACAGGCGCACCCTCCAGCGTGGATGGCAAACAACTCAAGGAACTCAACGTTGCGTCTACGCACAAACCTAAACCAGCGGCGCAGAATAGCTAAAGCGTTTGGGTCGGGACTAAATTGTCGATCGTAGCCATCCATGCCGCGTTGCCATAAATACCATTGAGCAACGCCGGAACGCTGAGGTCGGCATCTAGTTTCTCCCAATGCAAACCCGTTCCAGAAGGTGACACTTCAACAGCCGCTAAATCGTCTGGCGATGCACCTGCCCTGCCCTGCCTCAAGGCTGCCGGAAAGCTGAAGGTTGCCCCATACCGTAAGTGAATGACGACCCGACCTGAGGTGCGATCGTCAAAAGCATTTTCAGCCGTGGGTTCAGTGAGAGTAGCGTTGGCGGAGCCTCTCGTTCCGAGACTCGCGGCGTTCTCTCTCGCTTTAGCGATTTGCACGACCAGTTCTTCGTTTAGCTCAACACTATCCATGAATGCTTTTCCACAATTCAAGCAATTTGATTGGATTGACCTGCACGATTCGGAAGGCTTTAACAGTATCCCTGTCGCTAATAGTCCCGTAAATTCGGTCAAGAGAAGGGGGATCTGTCGTGCTTCCCAACTGAATGAACCTCTCCGTCACCCCGAAAGACATGAACATAACGGGGCGAATGATCGTTTGGGTAGATGATGATTCTAAAGCCATCTTCGCGGTGAACAGTTGGCATAGCTGCAACTGCTAACTTGACCGACCGACCATAGGGAAACCGATGACAAACAGTCTGTCACTATACAATACAAAATGGACACATCCCGACTCGAACGGGAGACCCCCACGATGTCAACGTGGTGCTCTAACCAACTGAGCTATGCGTCCAGGTAAGGTAAACGAGTTTAGCATAAACAATGTTTAAAGATAAAGCTTTTGACACATTCGATCGTGTGGAAACATCTATTCCATAACGGAGCAGCAAGGAAAAGGCGCTCTCGCTTGTTTGAAGCCAGAAGTTGCTGCATGAATGAAGCCGGCAACGATCGCGCTAGTAGGGTCAAGCGTTAGAATCCAAAGGGATTATTGTCTTTCATGTGTCAAACGCTGGTTCAAACATTTTTGTTTTCGAGGATCTTCACCAATGAGTGTTTGTATTCACTTTTTGCCTGACGATGTCACCATTGATGCAGAGCCAGGAGAGCCCTTGCTGCGAGTGGCAGCGCGCGCTGGCGTGTTTATTCCCACAGGTTGCCTCATGGGCTCTTGCCATGCTTGTGAGGTAGAACTTGACGATGGAGAAGCCGTTTGTAGCTGCATCAGTGCTGTACCGCTTGAGCGATCGCGCCTGACAGTCAATCTTTATGCCGATCCGACATGGTAAGAAAAGGCATTAGTGGTAGTGAGCTGCTAACAGAGGGTTAGTCGCTGGCAGGTGCTATGGCAACGTCAGTAGACTCAAACTTGTAGCCAACGCCTCGTACGGTATGAATCAGCGTTGGTTGGCTCGTGTCTACTTCGAGATGGCTACGAATTTGCCCAATGTGGACATCAACCACACGGGGATCGCCGACGAATTCGTGTCCCCAGACTTCACGAATTAGCTCAATGCGCGTCCATACGCGACCCGGATGACTTGCCAGAAAATGTAATAGATTAAATTCCAGGGCTGTCAAGCGCACGAATTCGTTGTGGAGCTTGACCTCACGCCTGAGTGGGTCGATCGTCAGGTTGCCAAAGAGCAAGGGCTTTTCCTGTAGCGATGAGCGCTCCCGCATTCGTCGCAGCACTACTTCCACCCGCACCGCTAATTCTTCCAAATCAAACGGCTTGGTCATGTAGTCGTCTGCGCCCCCAGCCAGCAGCTTGAGCTTGTCAGCCTGGTCTGTCGAGCTAGTGAGCATCATCACACAAACATTGGTAGCGGCTTGCATATCGAGGCAGAGTTGATAGCCGTTGATATCTGGCAGGTTAATATCCAGAATCACTAAATCAGGGTCAAACGCCTTAAAACTTGCGATCGCGCTCTTGCCGTCGCCAACCGATTCGACCTGATAACTCTGCTTGCTACCGAGAAAGCGCTGAATCAGCGTGCGGATTGCTTGATCATCCTCGACCACCAAAATCTTCTTGGTAGACGTTATTGCCACATTAGTCATAGCCGTACCTGTAATTCTTTATGATGCGCTGACTTCCGGCTTTCCTTCTCCAGGTGCCTCGAACTTGTAGCCGACACCCCGTACCGTCTGAATCAAAGCTGGTTGGCTAGTGTCAATCTCAATTTTTTTCCGAATCTGACCAATATGCACGTCAACAACGCGCTGGTCGCCCACATACTCATAATCCCAGACTTCTTGAATCAGTTCTGCTCGTCGCCATACCCGACCCGGATGACTTGCCAGGAAATGGAGCAAATCGAATTCTAGTGCCGTGAGCGGAATAATATCGTCGTTAAACTTCACTTCACGCCGCACCGGATCGATCAGCAGCTTGTCGAACAGGAGGCACTGCTGTTCCGCCGAGGTAACGGGACGTTGACGCTTCAGGATTGCCCCTACCCGTACGCCTAGCTCTCCCAGACTAAACGGCTTAGTAATATAGTCATCAGCCCCCTGCGAGAAGCCCTTAATTTTATCCGCTTCATCCGTACGACTTGTTAACATAAGGATGAAGACGTTGGTGCGACTTTGCATCTCCTGACAAAGGTTGTAGCCATTGGCATCTGGCAAATTCACATCTAAAATCACGAGATCTGGATGGAATTGCTCGAAGGATGCTAACGCACTCTTACCGTCCTCGGCTGACTCCATCTGATAGTTTTGCTTGGTTAAAAAGCGATGAATGAGATTCCGGATTGCAGGATCGTCATCGACTACGAGAATCTTGGCTGGAGCCATAGCCATAACCTTGCGTTTGGAGGAGAAATGGAACTGGACAAGTAGAGCAACCGTAACGCTTCTCAAAGCGATCGCGACACAAAGCTGACAAACAATTATGCTAAATCAAGCGTGTACTCAACATTTTAGACAATAGTAGGCAAACTGCTTGACGTTTACGTATGTCACTTTTAGGCAATTGGCGAGAAAATTGCTGTGTAGCTTTCTCCCTATTAGTTGCTATTACAGAGCATACAGTGTCTGATCAGTACTCTTACCAGCAATAGTATGGCTCAACTCTTGCTGGTATGTCTTGGGCAATCGGTGCTTTCCCTGAGGAACCAGGCAAACGATCGGCTTCCAGCCTTAACACCATACTAAGGTTTTGCGATCGATGCTAAAAAGGCTTGTGAACAGGTATCAGACTACGTTAGCTTGGAACAGAGGTGGAGACGCAGACAATGAGTAGCCAAAATTCGTACGAACAGCTTGGGGTGACAGAGGCTTCTAGCTTTGAGGAAATTCAAGATGCTCGTAATCGGTTGTTTGCTCAACATCAGGATGATCGCAAGCAGCTAGAAAGTATTGAAGCTGCCTATGATGCCGTTTTGATGGATCGTTTGCGCTTACGGCAGGAAGGCAAGATTAAAGTGCCCGATCGTATTCGCTTTCCTGAAAAAGTAGCGCCACCACCATCAAGCCCACCGTCAGCACCTGCAAGTCAGGGTTCTGCATGGCTTCAGCGGCTGATTGATACGCCTAGTCGAACTGACGTGCTGTTACCCGCTGGGGTGCTGACAGCACTTAGTGCATGGGTTGTCTTTATGCCGACTGCTAACGTGGTGCAGCTAGCACTAATACTAGGGATGGGTGCCAGCTTTTATTTTCTCTACCGTAAAGAGCGTAAACTGGGCAGAACTGTACTCTTGGGGCTCATAGGGCTAGTTGCTGGCTTTGTCACTGGAGGATTGCTCAACACACTCTTGCCCACACAGGTTGCCAGTCTTGGTCTGACGTTGAATGCGTTTGTGAGCATTGTCACGTTTTTTGTCCTCTGGCTAGTCAGCAGTTTTCTACGTTAGGGCTATCGCCTCAAACTGCCTCGTTTCATCTGTTCGTGCTCGATCGCCTCAAACAAAGCGCGAAAATTACCTTCGCCAAAGCCCTGTGCCCGGTAAGAGCGATTGTTGGTGCGATCAGCTGGTTGCATCGTTTGTCGCTGGATCAATTCAAGGAAGAACGTTGGTTCCTCAAAAATGGGTTGCGTAAAGGTCTGGAGCAACACTGCTGATTCTGCTTGGTTCTGCCAATCGGCTAAAATTTGCTGTTCCTCAAGCTGCTGGACGATCGCAGTCGTAAGTGTCGATCCAGGTCGCTGTCGCAACTGAGCATAGTAGGTTGTAGGCACCCGAATCAGCGGCAAGCCTTTACGTCTCAGGTGGGCGATCGTTCCCAGCAAATCAGTGGTTTCCAACGCAATATGTTGCACGCCAGAACCGCGATTCAGATCCAGAAATTCTTGAATCTGCGAATTGGAAGAGCCTGGTTCATTGATTGGCAGCTGTACCCCGCCTAACGGATGGCGCAGGACTCGGCTACGAAGAGCAGAATAAGCAGTTTGAATCTCAAAGCTCTGCTGGGGTTGAAAGCCTAAAACCCGCTCGTACCAGGCAACTGCCCGTTCCAAATCGCCCCTTGCCACATTGAGCACAACATGATCCATGCGGGTGAAGAAACCGCAGTCTGCCTCGGCTGTTGCAGCAGGCGCAGACGCATTCTCGCTTGCGAACGGCTGAGAAAGGAGCACATCATTAAGCATCACTGCCTGAGGCAAGAGTGACGTTCTACCTATGCGTTCCACAAAGGTATGGGTCAGGTCGCCCCAGCCAGCCAGCGTGGCCCATTGCAAGGTGCCGTGTGCCTGCACCTCAATTTGCAGTGGTTGGAGCAATGTTGCTCCCTGCTGTAGGGCATGGTTGATCGTTGCCTCAATCGATGGCACGCAAAATGCCAGCTCAGACACACCTGGCGGATGGTGCTGCAAGAAAGTGGCAACCGCACCACCGTCATTACGAGCCGCGCAGCAGACGAAGTAAATGCTACCAGCATTAACAATCTCGATCGCCCGATCGTCACTCATACCGCTGCCTACAGAGCGAAAGCCCAGTTTCTGTACAAACCAGTCACGAGTCGCGGTCGCATTTTTGACACTAAAACAGATGTAATCAATCTTCATAAAGCTTGGAATTCAGGCAAGTACGCTTCCGAGTGTCAATTCTCTCTGGTTATCAGCCTTTTCAAGTCTTGCTTTGGTTGCAATGCCACTGGCACCCTGGGCAATAAGGTTTACAGTTCCTTGCTTCCTCTTTGCATTTCTTCATGTCTTTTCGTATCATACTGCCAGTGTCTGGGTCTGCATCATTCCTGCTAACTGCGGTTTACGCAGTGCCAACAGACTTGTACTAACATCAGACTAATGTGAGTTTTAAAGGATTGTAGGAAAGAGCCATGAAGGAGTTCGATACCGCTCAGGTGGAGCAACTCAAAACTATTGGTGACTATCTCCATCGAGAGCGTCAGGAACAAGCCGTTTCTTTGGATGAAATTGCTCTCAAAACCTACATCCCACTACGCCTTCTACAAGCCTTAGAGCTGGGAAACGTTGAGCGGTTACCAGAGCCAGTTTTTGTGCAGGGGTTTATTCGTCGCTATGCCGATGCGATCGGGTTGGATGGTTTGGCGATAGCAAAAAACTTTACGCCGCAGGCATCCTTTGTAGTTGAGCGGAAAGCACCCGAGCCAGAACGTCTCGCTAGCATTGAAAAACCCAGGGTGGAGCCGCTCCCTGAGCCATATGAAGGGCGCGATCGGGCAGAACGCTCCAACCTTCCCTTCGTGTTGCTGGGCACCGGGGCTGTACTCTTGCTTGGAGTTGGTCTAGCCGCTGTGTTCGGTCGCCCCCAAGCGGAAACAGGGCTTCAGAATGCGCAGCCCGTGGCAGCCGAGCCTCAGTCTGTAAGCGCTGTACCGCAGACTGGTGTAAAAGCGTCGCCTGCACCCTCACTGGCTTCTCAGGGGTCTGCCAGCCCATCACCGACTCCAGCCGCATCAGCAAGCCCGACCTTAGCACCACCCAATCTTGCAACTGATGGCACGACCAGTCCGGTGCAGGTGGCAGTCAAGCTCATTGGTGATGAGTCTTGGCTCCAGGTGATTGCAGACGGCAAAGTAGAGTTTGAAGGCACCCTCAAGAAAGGGGATCAAAAAACCTGGCAAGCCCAAAAAACGTTAGTGCTGCAATCTGGCAATGCTGGGGCAGTGTCGGTTTCCTACAATCAGGGTGAGCCAAAAGTTATGGGAGGGCTTGGTGATGTCAAAGACATGGAGTTTCCTCCGAAGACTCAAGCAAAACCAGCCTCAACTAATTAAATTGTCTGCGGTTGAAGGGCTGGAAACGAATGCTTGCCAAGCTCAAATCGGTCGGATTTTCCCGACCGAGAAGCAATATGTCAAACCAGAGGCGATCGTAACGGCAAAAGTGGCTCTGCTATCGTACAGGCAGCAGAGCCTTCCAACTTTAAGGCAGGTTCTTTAAACCTTCTCAAGCACCTTCTCTTTAAAGACCTTACCAGCGCTGAAAGCCGGTACTCGGGTTGCTGGAATTTGGATTGGTTTGCCTGTCGAAGGGTTACGACCTTCCCGCGCTTGTCGATCGCGGGCTTCAAAGGTGCCAAAGCCAACCAGCGTCACTTTATCACCAGCCGCTACTGCGTCGAGGATTACTTCTAGAATAGCTGTTAGTACAGAGTCAGCATCTTTTTTGGTGACATCAGCTTTTGCCGCAATTTGATCAATGAGTTCACCTTTGTTCATATCCTAAAAGCCTCACAATGTTTGCTGTGATTATACTTGAGGCTTTTGAAAGTGCAAGAGTTTAATTACTCAGTCAAAATTAGACGATCGTGTTGACCATTCCCGTTGCCAATCTTTTCATTCCAACGAACGTTGATGCTGTCATCATCACCTCTTACAGAAGCAGCAGCTAACCAGAAGTGTGTGCTGATCTGCCAGAATCGTACTTGCCTTAGCCAGGGTGCCGCTAAGGTCTTTACCGCCTTTCAAACACATCCAACACCTGACTACACAGCCCAAAAGACGGGCTGTCTGGGACAATGCGGCAATGGACCCATGGTTCTGGTCTTACCCGATAACGTTTGGTATTGTCGAGTACAGCCAGAGGAGGTGCCTGCGGTTGTGGAGCGTCACTTGCAGGGTGGACAACCAATCAGGGCAATGCTGTCGCCGCATTTCCATACCCGTTTACCTGAAGACCCAAAGACATGAAGATCTAAACGGTTAGGGGAGGGGGAAGGGAACGTCACCGCATTGGTACGGTTTACCAGCTACGGACGATCGTCCAACCGAGTATGCGTTACAAACGGTACGTCTATGAGATCGCCTTCTGCCTCACCCACCTGTACATGTAAGCCAGCGCCGCCTGCTTTTGTGCGGATATAGGCAAGCCCAAAGACACCCTGTTCTGTTTCAGCGAGGCTGGTGAGTGTCCCAACTTTTTCGCCTCCAACTGTGATGACAGTGCCTGCTGCAAGAGTGCCTGCATCAGCATGGCTCAGGCAAATGCCCCAAAGCTGCTGCTTTACGCCTTTGTAGGTATCGAGGCGAGCGATCGTCTCTTGCCCAATGTAGCAGCCCTTATTAAAGGAAATGGTTTGCCACAGCCCTGCTTCCAGTGGGTTGTAATCGTCTGTCAGTTCATGGTCGGGGGCGGGTCTTCCCTGCTCAATCCGCAGACGCTCCCAAGCACGATCGCCCAGCGGTAGGGCACCTGCATCGGTTAACTGCTGCCACACTGTTGCCGCGATCGCGCGATCGGCTATCAAAGTGTATCCATCCAACGCTAACCCGTTCCCCAGGGCAATGCGTACAGTCTGCCCCGCCAGTGTCGCCAGCCAGTGACTACCGTAAGGCTGCTTGGAGCGATCGTCCACCCCTAAACGTTGCAAAAGAGCGGTACTTTCGGAGCCAATCAGACTAAACGTCACCGTTTGTTCCGTCACATCGGTTAGCGTGACCTGATCACCAAAGAAAATGTAGCGGTCTAACCATTTGAGCAACGGTTCGCGGCGATTGGGAGAAAGCAGCACCAAAACGGTTTCGTCCAGAATGTAAGCGGTTGCCAGATCAAGCGTGCGAGCCGTAGACGTGATAAAAACGGTGTCGCAGCCCTCGCCTGGTTTCAGACGCTTAAAGTCGTTGGTACTTTGGTTGTGCAAAAAGCTGAGGCGATCGCTCCCCCCAAGCTGAATGCGTCCCCAATGGGAGCGATCGCACACTGCCACACCCGATCGGGCTGCTTGCACGGCTGCTGCGTCATTACCAAAACTGATCGGCACCGTCCGTTCCTCCGTACCGCCATCTTCAAAAACAGCACCCTGCTGTAGCTGGATTGCCCGCATCTCAGTCATAAGCTAACTCAATCACGTTTGTGTTCAGCAACAACAGGTACTCTTCGATCGCTTTACTGAACCAAACGCAGAGATTGAAACACTGCGTTTTCTGCTCTGGCATGGAAATATTTGACACTCTGCGCCTTACGCTTACCACTAAGACTCTAGCATTGCTTACAAAAGCCCGGACGATCTCCTTGAATCATCCGGGCTGCAAAATTTCAGTCATAAGATATGTTAAACAATGCTGCAACATATCATAGGAAGAGATTTCAACGAGCTATCACTTCACGATGCCAAGCAATTCAGACGTTGCAGACGGCTTAAACTGGGGCGCTGCCGATACCTGTGTCAAGATCTCGATCGGCTGATGCGCCACTGTTGGCACTACCGATCGCACATGACTGGCAATCTCAACGGTCTTCACGTCATACATCTGAGTGAGTACCTTGGGGTAAAGCCCAATACCGATCACGGGCAGCAGCAAGCAGACTGTAATAAAGACTTCACGCGGCTTGGCATCCCGGAACGATTCACCTTTAGAGTCTTCGCTTTCCGTGCCGTAGAACATCTCTCGTAGCATTGAGAGCAGGTAAATAGGCGTAATAATCAGCCCGACTGCCGAGAGCAACACAACAACGGTCTTGAAGGTATCACTGTAAGAATCGCTAGTGGCAAAGCCAAGGAACACACCTAGTTCGCCAACAAACCCGCTCATACTAGGGAGTGCCAATGATGCCATTGAGCCGATCGTAAAGAGGGCAAAGACGGTTGGCATTGACTTTGCCAAGCCACCCATCTTGTCCAGAGCAAGTGTATGGGTGCGATCGTAGGTGACACCAGAGAGGTAAAACAGTGCAGCGGCAATTAGCCCGTGTGACACCATTTGCAACACGGCACCACTGAGACCAATCTCCGTGTAAGAGGCGATCCCCAACAGTACAAAGCCCATGTGAGATATCGATGAATACGCCATCCGACGTTTCAAGTTCTGTTGTGCGAAGGAGATGATCGCGCCGTACACAATATTGACTACGCCCAAAGCTGCCAGCAAGGGAGCAAAGTAGAAATGAGCGTTCGGCAGCATTTCCATATTCATGCGAATCAACGCGTAGCCACCCATTTTCAAGAGTACGCCAGCCAGAATCATGGAAACAGGTGCTGAAGCTTCGCCATGAGCATCAGGCAGCCATGTATGAAGCGGGAAGATAGGCAACTTCACCCCGTAAGCAATGAGTAAAGCGGCATAGACACACAGCTCGAAGGTGAGCGAATAGTCTTTTAGACCTAACTCGCGCATATCAAAGGTGACATTACCACCGTAAAACGCCATAGCAAAAGCAGCCACCAGAATGAAGATCGAGCCGACTGCCGTGTAAATGATGAACTTGGTCGCGGCATAAAGGCGCTTTGAACCACCCCAAATCGAAATCAAAATATAGACAGGCACTAGCTCCAGCTCCCACATCAAGAAGAAGAGCAGAATATCCTGGGCGCAGAACACCCCAATCTGAGCGCTAAACATTGCCAACATCAGAAAGTAAAACAAGCGTGGCTTTTCTGTTACTTTCCAGGAGGCAAGGATTGCCAGCGTTGTTACGAGAGCGGACAGCAACACCAGCGGCATTGAGATGCCATCAACAGCTAAAGACCAATGCAAGCCAATTTGAGGGATCCAGTCGATCGTTTCAACCAGCTGAAAATCAGAGTTCTGAATGTCGTAGTTTTGCCAAAATGCGTAGACAATCAGTGCAAAATCAATCAAAGCAACGGAAAGGGCATACCATCGGATTGTCTTACCGTACTTGTCTGGCAGCACCGGGATCAAGAGAGAGGCGGCAAGAGGTAGCAGGGTAGCGATCGTGAGCCAAGGGAATTGAGTATCCATCTTGAGAACTTACTCGATGTTGCGGGAATTAAAGAGCCTTAGAGTTGCTGAATGACGGCAGCGACTCAAACTTAATCCGCAGAGAAGCCCACTTATCCAAGTGGAGGACTGGACATGACCAGACGCGCTTGCAGTTGATAATTGAGCAGTGAACGCTAAGTGCAAAGTCACTCGCTTAAGGTCATGAAGCTGAACCCCTAATAGCGCTCACCGGATGTCTCCGAGACAGACTAAGTAAACGTGTTAAACAGACAGTTAAATAAGAGTTTGTACCTAGGGCTATGTTACCCCAATTTATTAAGTTAATTAAACTTTATCCGCCTTTATATGACGCTTTGTGGATAAATCTTTCTGTTCCATGTCATGCTTGCTTGCTATAAAAGCAACGTAATACCTTCAGCCAGGACGTTATAGCACTATCGCTCTTTGTAACGCAATCGTTTCAGATTGTGCCAATTGTTGCGGTTTCGTTACAAGGACTTGAGCTGTCTCGATATGGCAAGCAGCCTGCACCGTTACGGACGATACAATTTAGCGAACTGACGCTTGAGCAATTTGACCATGCCAACGTTCCCAGATGTAGCGACCTGGCAGCAAGCAGAGCAACTGATGCAGCCTGCGTTTATTCGACTGATTGATAACCTTCGCCAGCAGCTTGAACAGTCCACCTGGAAAGGGACGTATGAAGAGGTGCCGCTTTGGGCTGAAGATGTCAGTGATGACATCAAGCTTCAAGTCACACAGCTCCAGGCAACGCTTCAGACCGCCTCAGCCGAGGATGCGATCGCGATCGAAGCCGCTTTAGCACAACTGCCCACAGCCCATCCGAGTTATCATCTACACCTTGAGCAAGCGGAGCAGCGGGTCACGGTTGACCTCTGGACTCTTTGCTACCAAATCTGCTTTAAAGACTACGATGCTGCCAGCGACATGACTCACGCTCTGAGCGGAACTAGCAGCAATCAAACAGTCAGCATTGATGCTGACCTCTTTGAAGAAACGGGGACGGTAGATTGGCACCGCCTCGATCGCAAAACCCAACAAATTGTCCAAGAGGTGTTTGGCACGTTGCCAGAGACGCATCAAACGATCAATTCACCGTAGGCAAACGCACAATGTTAGCCATTTGCCCAGTATTACTTTTGCCCAGTATTACTACTCTTCGCCGCCTTGAAGCTTCAGCAGTAAAAAGCCAGCGCTAAGACCGACCAGCACCAAGACAGGGAGCAGTAACGTAGTACTTAAGATCTCACTCATTTAATCTCGCTCTTCCTTTGTAATGATATTTTCGGGTCAACGATCGCAGCTACACAAGGAATAATGATTAATCCCTGATAATTGTTGCAACTATTGCTAATACAGGCATTCTAAACCAGATTGGTACATCACTTTCACGATGGTTGCAAACGCTAGAGCTTTGGACAGGTGTGTGTTCAAGCGCTTATGTTCTGACTCAGAGAACGTTGCAAAGTGTCCACTTACAGGTGCGTTAATTCATGTTCTGTTAGGCACTCATTAAAACTAAGGGACTCAGTTAACAACTGTTTCACAGCCTAAGAGCCTGGAGTTGACTCGCCTTTAGCTTCAGTCGAGTCAGCAGGGCTGACCGTTTTAGCAGCAAGTTTCGCCTGCTCACGCTCTTCTCGCTTTTTACGGTCTGCTTTCAGCACGTCTTCCAACACAATCTGCGCCTGCGCCATTTTTTCGAGGTTGCTGCGGTACAGTTCCAGATCTTTTTGCAGCTTGTCTTCCGAAACATTTAAGGCGGCACACACACGCTTCAGCGCTGCAACACGTTGAGTTTCATCTTTAACTAAAGCGGCATCGGCAGTCTCCAGCAGGGTAAACAGCCCGATCGCAAAGAGCCGACTGTACTTAAAGGTTGGGTTGTGAGCGATCGCACGTACCTGCTCCTGCAAATCACCAACATCTGCAATGGGGTGTGTTTGCTCCAGCCATGCCAAAATTTCTTCGGCGGACGATCGACTTGCCAGTGCTTCTAACCGCGCTGCATCATGCCGATAGCGTTGAGGGTCGTCTTCTAACGCTTTGCAAAGACCATCGAAAATAGAGGCTATATCCTGTTCAGGACGGTACGCCTGCATAAACCGATGAAACGAGGTAAAAATGCCCAGCGCATAGAAGGGATCGTAGTGGAAGTCTACGTTGACCGTCAGCAAATGCATCTCAACCATTAACTCTTCTACCACTCGACGGTAGATTGAGTTAATCGGACGAGTATGAGTGTTGTAGAAGGCTCTCTTAGTGTCTGAGACGGTGCGGACGTTATTCACAGCAAGTTGAAATAGAGCAGAACTATTTCTATTCTCGCGCTTGGCGAGACGTTTGCCAAGCTTTGTCGAGAGCAGGCAGGCTGCAAGCGACCCAACCGCTAGCCGAAAACGCGCGCTACAAGCAGATTAATGCCGCTTTTTCAACACTTTATTTTTCAACAGCTTTTTTTGTCCCGATCGGCTTACTTTTGTGCCTGAGTCGATCGCGACACTGCCTTTAAAACATATGGCTCAGGGTTTTCGGCAACCCAGCCTAAGGCGGAGCGCGACCGGACTTCAAAGTGCAAATGTGGTTCAGTTGTGCTGGGGGTTCCGGTTCTACCGACAGTGGCGATCGTTTGCCCTCGCTTCACAAGCTGTCCCACTCTGACATTGAGGCTAGACAGTTGGGCATAGCGCGTCTGTAGGGCCTCTGCATGGTTGATGACAACTAGGGTGCCATAAGCACTCTGACTACCTGCAAACGCGACCGTACCATCTGCGACTGCCAGCACGGGTGAGCCGACGGTAGCAGCCAAGTCAATGCCGCTATGAAAGCCAACCTTGCCAGTTGTAGGTTGAATACCCCAACCGTAATTCAGCAAGAGCGCCGATCGCGACGGCTTTGTTGCCAGGGGGTAATGGTTCAGAATACTTCCTGGCTGGCTGTTGGTCGGTTTAGCAGCGGTAGCCGTCGCTACAGGCGACCAGTTGACACCTGGGACAAAGACTACACGTGGTGCTAACTGACAGCCATTAACCTCAAATAAAACATCCGATCGCACATTGTAGGTCTTTGCAACATCTCGCCACGTCTGATTTGGCTTCAGCTCAACCCGGATGCCGTTATAGGGTGGCACCGAAATTTGAGTACCAAGCGGAGCCTTGCCACCCCGAAGAGCCGGGTTAAAACCCATCAGCGTCGATGGAATCAGATTATATTGCTGCGCGATACTTTCTAATGTTTCACCCGCAGCAACTTTGTGGCGCACTAACCGCAAGAGGACAGGCGACGCGCAAGTGGGCGCAGATGCCTCTGGTGAAGCAGTCTGGGCAAGAAGGCGCGATCGCGCTTCTGCCGCACTTGCCAATGTCATGCCACTACAGACCAAAAAGATTGCTAACCAGCGAGAGCATTTCATACTGCCAGGTTCCCAACGTTTATGTGCAAAAGTACGTGCCAAAGTGACTGCTGTTCTACTGTATCGCGTCACTTATGGCTTTCCTGGTAACGCGATCGCAATCCGGATGATGGTACAAGGAGGGGAAGGGTCGGGACGACAAGCGGCTTGAAAAGAGAACATGGTTACAATAAGCGCATATTGATTGCCTGCCCTGATCGCCCGTGCCGATCGCCCGTACGTAGATCGTTTGCGCTAAGTCCTGCCGTTGTTAGCTGATAAAACTATGAATCTTTCGCTGAAGCAGTTGGCAACCTACGTTTCGCTCCTAGCGATCGGGAGCGGTGCAGGAGTCTTAGGGAGCCAGTATTTCTTGCCGCGTCAGCAGGTTGAACGCAACACGGCAGACATACCCACAAGGCTAAAGCCTAGCCCCCAGAAGTCAGCCAACCAAACAACCGCCTTCGCCCCGTATGCCTTAACGGCTGGGTCAGGCAACGCTAATTTCATCGCTACAGCCGTGGAACGAGTGGGTCCCGCTGTCGTCCGCATTGATGCGTCTCGCAAAGTGGTCAACCATCTTCCTGAAGCGCTGCAAAACCCTTTCTTTAGACGCTTCTTTGGCAATGATGTGCCGATGCCGAGAGAGCGCGTTGAGCGTGGCACGGGTTCGGGCTTTATTTTAAGTGGTGATGGGCGTCTGCTGACCAATGCCCATGTGGTGACGGGGGCAGACACCGTTGAGGTGACATTGAAAGACGGTCGCACCTTTGAGGGTCGTGTGATTGGCTCGGATGCCGTGACGGATGTGGCTGTGGTCAAGATTACGACAACTGGACTACCAACCGTGCGGATTGGGCGATCAGACAACTTGACCCCAGGAGAATGGGCGATCGCGATCGGTAATCCGCTAGGGCTGGACAACACAGTCACCGCAGGCATTATCAGTGCAACAGGTCGTTCCAGTTCGCAAGTAGGGGTGCCAGACAAGCGCGTCAGCTTCATCCAGACCGATGCTGCCATCAACCCTGGCAATTCGGGTGGACCACTGCTGAACGATCGAGGGGAGGTTATTGGGGTTAATACAGCCATTCGCGCCGATGCCCAAGGGCTGGGCTTTGCCATTCCGATCGAGACCGCCCAACGAGTGGCTGACCAGCTATTTGCCAAAGGCAAAGTAGAGCATCCGTATCTAGGGATTCAAATGGTGGATCTCACGCCTGCTTTACGCAGAGAAATTAATCAGGATAGTGATGCCAAATTAAAGGTTAACCAGGATCAAGGTGTCTTAATTGTGCGTGTTTTTGATCAGTCTCCAGCTGCGCAAGCGGGTATCCGTCAGGGTGACATCATCCAAAAAGTGAATGGAAAACCAGTCAAAACTGCCTCAGCCGTTCAAGAGCAGGTTGAGGCTAGCGCGATCGGCAAGGCGTTGCCAGTTGAAATTAGTCGTGATGGACAAACCCGTACGCTCCAACTCAAACTCGCCATCTTCCCTACTAAATCCTAACGCTCTACCTACGCTTAAAGCGCAGCTTCAGGTCACTCCAATCGACTTCTCTTTGAGGTTAAAGCAGCCGTTTTATTTGGATTTTTTTTACTTAGAAACAGTTCATTTCGCTGGTTCATACTTTAAAAGCACTAGCGATCGTGCTGCTACTTTCAATACAGTTCTAACGTTGGTACTGAAGTAACCTTAAATGAAATTCTCTATGCAAAAGGGGCACAAAAGGTTCATGATTTCAGTCATGGTTCTTGAGCAAGTGTTGATTAGCTGTCACATAAGTTCGTTTATCAATCAAAGATTAGCGTGATCATTGGAGCATACTGCTGCATCAAACGATCCAGGTTCTTTCTCCAGATGGATATGTACAGATTAAACGCATCGTAGGATCTAGCTTATGTATTAGTTGACTACAAACCTTATTTTTAGGGCGCTGCTAGTGCTTGGGGTTTAATAGTCAGTTCACTCGTATAGGCAGAGGCAAAAGTACTTAAAAATGTCGCTGATGCTTACCTAGAGTAAATCCGAGTTAGAAATCTTACTACCTATAGTTGGCTGGTGTTTATGAGCTTTGCAATTCGAGTAATTCAACCATCTAGCTTTTCGAGCATTGCTGCGACCAATCTGTTTTATGCAGAAATCAAAAAGGCGATTGCATCAGATGCCACGATTATTTTAGTTGATTTTGAACGCATTCCATCAATGAGTAGCGCCAATTTTCTTGCATTCGTTAAAGCGTTGAAATTAGTGCGATCGTCGGGTTGTAAACTTTTTGTTTGTTCGTTAAGTGAGCAACTCAGAATATTGTTTGAGCTAACTGGCTTAGATCAAGTCATTACAATGTTCGCTGATGCTAACGAATTCGCCCTATACGTTCAGACCCAAAGCAATACTGTTGAAGTGCCCAGATCATCTAAAGGTGACGTTGATGCGACACAGCTTGACAGCTTACAATTAGCAAGCTGACCGATTTTCCTTTTATGTTCTGGGCAATAAGCGAACCTTGAGCATAACGCGATCGCTTAAACAAATAAGGGGACTTATTCGACGTGATGCGGTAACAGTTTCGATCACTCAGAAGCGGTTCTGAAAGTGCTAAGTAGAAGGACTAAATTAAGCACCATTTGGAGACCGGGTTTCGACTGCACTCAACCTGCCCATACTCAGGACTGAGATCCTTTCGACTATGCTCAATGCAGCCTCTAAATAATTACGCCCAGCTACTTACTGCCATTCTGAATGGATTATGGAAAAACCACTTACCCCTTACAAGCTGGGTCAGATAGGGAAAAGAGATTCTCTGCAACGCTCGCACTATTGAAGAGAACTTATAAAACTGGTCGGATGGCTGCTCAAGCGTCTGTTTGGAGCAGCCTTAATGTTTCAAAGTAAGAGTGCTTGATCTTGTTTGATGGGTTCTTGTGTTGGTACAGGAGCCGCTATAACCCCCTTCGACTCTAAAAACGCGGCGACCCGCAACGCTAGAGCCTCATTGTAAGGAGCAGCAATCACCTGAACGCCAATCGGCATGCCCCCTGAACGCTGAACCGGCACAGCAACGATCGGCACACCGATAAAGGAAAGGGGTTGAGCGTAAAGCCCTATATTGGGTCGCAAAGGCATTTCTTCTCCGTTTAGAACCAGCGTCGTTTGACCGATCAGTGGCGCAGAGCAGGGAGTCGCAGGTGCCAGGATAATGTCAACGTCGGTAAAAAGTGCACGGATTTGAGCGCGATACCAACTGCGAAACCGCTGTGCCTGTAAATACCATGCTGCCGGAATAAGAGCACCTGCAAGAAAGCGATCGCGGGTTGCCGGATCAAAATCTTGAGGACGCTGCCGCAGGTCATCCAGATGTAGGTTGCTGCCTTCGGAACCAGTAATGATGAAGGCAGCCGCACGAGCACGATGGGCTTCGGGAATCGTAATTTGTCGGGTTACACCTAATGCCGTAGCGCTCGTTTCCACGGCATCTAGCACATTGGGTTCTGCCCCTTTAATGAAGTAGCCATCCGCAACCGCAATTCGTAGTCCATCAATACCTTTAGTCAATTCAGGTAAGGTTGCAACTGGAGGGCGATCGGTGCAGGCTGGGTCATCTGCATCTGCACCCTGAAGCAGGTCGAACGTGAGGGCTAAATCGCGGGTCGAGCGAGCGAAGGGACCCACATGATCCAGACTATGGACAAACGGATACGTCCCTGCACGAGAGAGTCGCCCGTAGGTTGGCTTTAAACCAAAAACGCCGCATAACGAGGCAGGTACGCGAATCGAACCGTTGGTATCAGACCCAAGGCTGAGGGGCACAAGTCCGGCTGCAACAGAAGCTACTGAGCCACCAGAGGAGCCGCCTGTCATACGCTGCAAGTCGTGGGGATTGTGGCTAGGACCGTAATGGCTGTTTTCAGTGACAAAACCATACGCATATTCGTCCATATTCTGTGCGCCAACCAAAATTGCGCCTGCTTGCTTCATGCGTGTTACCAGGGCAGCATCCCGTGTTGCAGGCAGACGTTCAGCGTTGATCTTAGAGCCAGCCAACGTCGTTAGACCTGCAATGTCAAATAAATCTTTGACTCCAAAAGGCACACCTGCTAAATGTCCGGGGTCTTTGCCCTGAGAGATCGCACGATCGACCGCCTCTGCATCTGCCAATGCCTGCTCTGCAATCACACTGGTGAAGCAATTCAGGCTTGGGTTTTGGTCAGCAATGCGTGCTAAAGCCGCTGTTACAACCGACATTGCCGAAACGTCCTGGCTCCGTACGCTGGCGGCAATGCTGCTGGCATCTGGATAGTCTTGGCTCATGATGCAAACTGTTAAAGAGACGGTTAGGGTTCAAAAATGGGAGCGCTTTCAATCTCCTCTGGCAGGGGAAACTCGGTGACAAGCTGCGCGATCGCCGTGATGCGGGCAAAATTTTCGATGACACCGGGTCTGTGTTCTGGCTGGAGCGGTAAGCCTACCAATGCCGCCATCTGATCAACTAACGTGGCAGGATCAAGCGATGGTTCGGTCATAGCGTCTCCGTCGCGATCGCCTGTTTTTGTCTGGCTGCATGGGCAGTATAGGCACGCCAGCCGCCCCATGCCGTGATTTCCCGCTTACCTTCACAGAGAATGGGTTCACCAAGCACACCCAATACTTCTTCGCCGTCTGCTAGCTGCACTTTGCCGATGCAAAGTCCAGGCGGTTCCAACAGCAGCAAAATCGCGACCTTACTGGCAGGAATAGCCCAAACTTCGACCGCTATCGCCACTCCACCCGTACTGACCCGCACCATGGCAGGATGGCGATCGTCAATTGACCATAAACGATAGGAGGGTTCTGTAAACGCTTCTCGCACAAACTCTGCTTCAACAAGCGCCATGTTATCGCTTAGTTCTAGCCCTCGCATGAGCGTACCGTTTACAACAAGATTAACTGTTGTGTTCATTCGAATCGAGTTCATAGGTGCATTAACTGCTGTAACTAATGTCACCCGATTGAACCACATTTGCTGTATCAATGACACCAGCGCAGAGAATTCAATATCAAGACGGAAATTTAGGGGAAAGCCATGCTGTAGCAAGCGGCAACGTTGTCTAGCTAGGCTGCCAGTTCTCACTACAAGCAAACCAGGTATCGCTCAAACCCAGACTCTACTCAATACCTCTTAGTTTGTAGTAGTTGAATGGCTTCAGCCACCTGGCACTTCAAGCTGTTTAAGATAATGCACTAGCGCATGTAGCCCCAGGCGATAGCTATCCGCACCAAAGCCGCTGATCTGCCCGATCGCGACAGGAGCAATATACGAGTGATGACGAAACGCTTCGCGGCGATAAATGTTGCTAAGATGCACTTCAACGGTAGGGAGCGCCACTGCTGCGATGGCATCTCTCAGGGCAATGCTGGTGTGCGTATAAGCACCTGCATTAATTAAAAGTCCGTGGTACTGTTCAAGTGCGCTGTGGACAGCATCAACCAAAACACCTTCATGATTAGACTGAGTCACCGTTACAGCGACTTGAAGCACTGTTGCAACCTCTTCAAGCTGGCGATTAATTGCTTCTAGCGTCAACGAACCATAGATTCCTGGCTCTCGCTGACCGAGCAAATTCAAGTTTGGTCCGTGAAGCACTAAGATACTAAACAATCGAAGCCTCTTTACTCACAGAGCTGATTGTTTCTCAAAACTATTAAACAACCGCGTGGCATCGTGCGACTCTAGACCAGCGCCAAGAGAAGTTTAGACATATAAAAATCCGCTAAACCTTAGTGACTAAACTAATCGCTAGCGACGTGGCGAATCTTTGACAGGAATCGGAATTAGTTCACCTTCTGGCTGCGCCTCAGGACCTAAAATTGCCTCTACGAGCCTACGCGCCCATTCCTTAACCTTTTCAAGCACCTTATCAAGGTAATCCATCGAACAGATTGCTCCTTTTCTATCGCTTCGCTGTCGTTCACGCTTCGCAACTGACGATCGCAGTACAGCTCTGGCTTGGTCACTCATTATTTAAATTGTACCCAATTTATCAGTTAGTCAACAGCCCGGAAGAAAACTGTATGTGACCTGATAAATTATGAGTCCTTTTTCTAAGTCTTAATCAAACGTTGCAAATAAGCAAGCGATCGAGCTATTGATCCAATTTTATTAATAATTCCCGCCGCAGACAATCGAGTGCGGTAGCGACACTGAGGTTGCGAATCCAGTCACGTCCCCGCAACGCGCCAAACTGATGCTCAAAGCTTTGCACTCCACTGGGTCCAGCAAGACCAATCAAAACTAAACCGACAGGCTTACTAGCGGTGCCACCATCGGGTCCAGCAATGCCTGTGATGCTGAGTCCCCAAGTGGTACCAAGGCGCGATCGTACGCCAGCCGCCATTTGCTTTGCTACCGTATGGCTAACAGCACCATGCTCGTTCAGATCATGTTCACTCACACCCAGGAGCTGCGCTTTGACGGCATTGTCGTAAGTAATGACACCACCTAAAAAGTAGCTAGAACTACCGGGAATGGACGTAAGGACGGCTCCCAAACCGCCACCCGTACAGGACTCTGCGACAGCAAGAGTTGCTTGAGTCGTTTTAAGGAGCATCCCTACAACCGACGCGAGAGAATCGTTGTCTGCACCGTAGCAATCTAAGCCGCCAATCTGGCGCAACTGCTGCTCTACGGGCGTAATCAACTGCTGCGCGTCTGCCGCTGAACTGGCACGTGCAGAAATTCGCAGTTTCACTTCCCCATGATTGGCATAGGGAGCAACCGTCGGGTTCTGAAGGTCGAAAAAGGGGGTTACCTTTTCTGCCAATGCTGATTCAGAAATACCCCAAAACCGTAGTGTCCGACTGTAGATGGTGGTTTGCCCCCAACCCTGGCTTTGCAGATAGGGTACGGCGACATCGCGCCACATTCGCTGCATCTCTGCTGGCACTCCAGGAAACGTGAGAATGGTTAGCCTAGGTTGGGGTTGCCAGATAATGCCAGGGGCGCTGCCTGACTCGTTTGTTAGCACTAAGGCACCTTGAGGCAGCAAGGCTTGTTTACGATTGTTAGCCGTGAGAACACGACCCCGCTGGGCAAATTTATGGGTAATGTCTGCGAGAATTTCGGGATGTTCGACCAGGGGAACATTGAAGCAAGCTGCCAGGGTTTCGTGAGTCAAGTCGTCCGGCGTAGGACCTAAGCCACCTGTAAAGATGAGAAGCTGGGAGCGATCGCCCGCATTCTTGACCACGCCTTTAATTCTTTCAGGATTGTCTCCCACGACAGTCTGGTAATAGTGAGCAATCCCTAGTTGCGCCAATGCCTGCGCTAAAAACTGGGCATTGCTATTGAGGATATCACCCAGCAGCAGCTCTGTACCGACGCAGATAATCTCCGCACTCCTGTCTGTACTCTTAATTTCTGCGCTCTGAGACATAACGTTAGGGCTTCGAGAATGTTTTTTTGGTTCTCCCCTGGTCAAACCAGGGGTAGTTTTAAGCTTTGAGTGAAACAGGTTTACCCCAAAGCCTATCCTGGCTCAACTCTAGTTTTCTACTCCCTGCTCCTTATGCCTGCGATTGACGGGCAGTCTTCCATACCTGCCAGCCAATGAAACTTAAGAGTACCGTTGCCCCGATCGCATAGCCCAGACCACTCGGCATCCCAGATATAGCCAATGCCAGTGTACCCGCCCAAAGTGTGAGTGAGTAAATAAAGAGCACCGCTAGCCGCTGAGACAAGCCTGCCTGAAGCAAGCGATGGTGTAAATGACGCTTGTCTGCAACAAAGGGCGACTTGCCGCGCCTGAGTCGATCGAAAATTACGGCTGACATGTCGAGAATGGGGACTGCCAGAATTAAGTAAGGCAGCACGACCGCGACCGTCAAGGCAACAGTGGTTACACCTTTAACCAGACCGATGATCCCAATGCCTGCTAGTGAGAAGCCCATGAAGTAAGCGCCACCATCACCCATAAAAATCTGGGCAGGGTTGAAGTTGTAGCGGAGAAACCCCAGTGCTCCACCTGCCAAAGCAGCAGCAATTAACGCAGCGGCGGGTTGCTTCATAAAGACGCACACGATAAACATGACGACCGCAGCAATACCGCTGACACCCGCAGCCAGACCATCGAGTCCATCAATCCAGTTGATCGCGTTTGCCATGCCCACGAGCCAAACGATCGTAATCGGTAGGCTTACCCAGTCAGGTAAGGAGACTAGACCGATCGCAGGAATAGTTAGAAAATCAATTTGCACACCGACTTTCCAGGCAAGCCCTGCCACAATCGCTTGTAAAATTAAGCGGGTAACGGGAGACAAGTTAAACAGATCATCCGCTAGCCCAATCAAAAAGAAGGCTAAACCGCCAACGGTAACCCCCCAGACCTCGTACTCTTTATCAGGGGGCAAAACGCCAAACCCACCCGTCCACCACACAATAAGTAGCCCTGCCAAGGTGCCAAGGAAAATAGAAACGCCACCAAGACGAACCATCGGGCGTTTATGAATTTTTCTACCACCTGGCTTATCAAAGTATCCACTCTTCAGGGCAATCTTTTTAACGATCGGGGTCGTCAGGATTACGACTAAAGAGGAAGCTAGAAAGGCAACAAGATTATAAAGAGGATCAGGCATCTGGAAGGGTAGGTCGAGGATAGGCGACAGGCAGAGTGTACTACACTTCAGATCATAGTCAGCATCCAATTGTGAATGCGATCAGTCTCTGGAGCAACCTTATTTTTTTTGGGAATGAGCGTATATTGCCACAAAGTGCTTGCAGGGACAGCCTTTCCAGTCCATCACACGCTACGCTGACGCTGGAAGAAAAGAAAATAGCGACCTCAATTTTTGAAGGTTTCAAGAGTTTTATTGGTCAATCTGCTTAGGACAAGGGCTGCGATCGCCAGAAATCATCTCTCCTGAATCTATACGCTCGCACGTCTGGTTAACCGGACATTAAACGCGCTCAAATGCCACAGAGCTTCAGCGGGAGCCGACGGGAGGAGATTCGCCTCCGTGCTTAGGGCTGTATTCGTATCGTTACTTAAGGATGAACACATGCGTTGACGATCGTCAACGCACTTGAATTTAAGTTCACTTGTACTAAAATAGGTTTGGTTTTCTGGAACATACAAGTTGCTGTTTGCTTATATAGCAACTGTCAAGATCGTTGAGACAAAGTGGCTAGAGGCTTCACCTCTGCACCTCGTCCTAACCAAGCCTTCGGTTGCTATACAAGTTGCTGTTTGCTTATAGCTGCTGACTCGTAAGGACAATGTGGTCGCCCCTGCCTTCTGTCTTGCCTGACGAGTCTATCAATTCATAGTTTCTGCGTAGAACCTCATGGCTGGAGGAGCAAAGATGGCACGTTTGGCTAAACCAGGCAGCGTGAGTGTTAATAATCTAGTGCGCTATGCCGCCTTTTTGGTTGGTGCCTTGTGTCTGGTTGGGCTAGTTGCAATGTCTGTGCATCGATTACTGCCACTGCTGCGAGTGTTGGTGCCAGGGTTTGTCGCTTGGTGGTTTTGGCAGCGCCATCGCAGAGTAGAACAGCGGCGGCAAAAGTACTGGCACACAACGTTTTACAGACTGCTGCAAGAGCACCACGGGCGGATCACACTCCTTGATTTCGCGATGACAGCAGAGATCACCGCGATCGCAGCACGTTCCTATCTGGACAGCCGTGCCCAAGAATTCGCTGCCCGCTTCGAGGTGACAGAGCACGGCGATGTGGTGTACGTCTTCTCCTCGCTGCAATTTGCTCGATTGCCATCCGCCTCACTAATGGTTGACACCTTCACTGATGACACCACCGAGGTATCAACGCTGCCCAACTCTCTAACGCAGACTGAGCTTGCCAAACGGCTGGGCGTGACAGCAACAACGATCAGTCGCAAAAAGCACTTGCCGCTCTTAAGCGACTGGACTCAAATTCGCGATCCGGACGGTATCGGCTGGTCGTATGCGGCTCAAACTCAACGCTTTCTGCCAGTGGTCGATCGCCTGGTTGCACACATTGAAAAGGCTCCCTGAAATTTCAGAGAGCCTTTGACATGACATTAAAGCGGTGTCGGGCGATCGTTCATGGCGAAAGTGTTGGCTTACCAGCGACTGACAAGTAACAACTTACGCAAGCAACGCGTTTGCTTTCGCAACCACATTCTCAACGGTAAAGCCGAACTTCTCCATAATCTTGCCGCCAGGAGCCGAAACACCGAAGCGATCGACCGCGAGAATATCACCCTCAGCCCCAGCATACTTCTGCCAGCCCATACTGATGCCTGCTTCCACAACCAGGCGCTTGGTTACAGCTTTGGGTAACACGGATTCTTTATAGGCAGCATCTTGCGCTTCAAAGAGTTCCCAGGAGGGCATTGAGACAACACGGACTTTTTTGCCTTCGCTGGTGAGTTGTTCAGCCGCCTTGACGCAAAGACCCACTTCAGAGCCTGTACCAATCAAGATCACGTCAGGTGTGCCGTCAGAGTCGATGACCGCATAGGCTCCTTTTGCCACACCATCGATCGATGAACCAGCTAGATTGGGCACCGCTTGGCGGGTGAACGCAATCAAGGTGGCACGGTTTTGGTTCGCGTTGAGTACCGCCACTTTATATGCGCCAGAGGTTTCTGTGCCATCCGCAGGGCGCAGTACGGTCAGCTCTGGAATGGCTCGTAGCGAGGCGATCGTTTCTACCGGTTGGTGCGTTGGACCATCTTCACCCAGCGCTACAGAATCATGGGTCATCACCCAAATGACTCCCGCTTGGGACAGTGCAGACAGGCGAATGGCGCCCCGCATATAGTCCGTGAAGATGAGGAAGGTTGCACCATAGGGAATTAAACCAGACCCATGCAGCGCCATGCCGTTACAGATGGCTCCCATACCGTGTTCGCGCACGCCAAAGTGAACGTTGCGGTTTTCGTATCCCCCTTTTTGGAAGTTGCCAGAGCCTTTCAACTCGGTGAGGTTGGAGTGAGTGAGGTCAGCGGAGCCGCCGATAATTTCGGGCAGCACTTTCGCCAGCGCATTCAGGGTAATTTCGGAGTGTTTGCGAGTGGCAAGCTGTTTGTCTTCGGGCTTGTAGGTGGGCAAAACGCTCTCCCAACCGTCAGGCAGTTTGCCACTCAAGAGACGATCAAACTCTGCTGCTTTTTCAGCATATTTGGTCTTGTACTGCGCCCAGGTTTCATTCCATTCGGCTTCGAGGCTAGCACCACGATCGATCGCTTTGCGAAGATGTGCCAGAGCATCATCGGGTATAACGAATGGTTCGTGTGTCCAGCCCAGGTTGTCGCGAGTCAGTTGGATTTCATCGGGACCCAGCACCGAGCCGTGTGCGTCTGCGGTGCCTTGTTTGTTAGGCGAACCGTAGCCGATCGTGGTTGTCACCTTGATCATGGTGGGCTTGTCAGTCACGGCTTTTGCTGCCGCGATCGCCTTTGCCAAGCCGTCTAGATCCGTGTTGCCATCTTCAACGTGCAGGACGTGCCAGCCGTAAGCTTCAAAGCGCTTGGAGACATCTTCGGTAAAGGCGATGTCGGTGGAGCCGTCGATCGAAATGTGGTTGTCGTCATAAAGCGCGATCAGCTTGCCTAGCCCTAAGTGCCCTGCAAGCGAGCAGGCTTCGCCCGACACGCCTTCCATGTTGCAGCCATCGCCCAAGATCGCGTAGGTGTAGTGATCGACCAGAGTCAGATCAGGTGTGTTGAACTTAGCTCCAAGGTGAGCCTCGGCGATCGCCAGACCAACGGCATTTGCAATGCCCTGTCCCAACGGGCCAGTCGTCACTTCTACACCAGCCGTCTCAAAGTTTTCGGGGTGTCCGGGCGTTCTCGACTCCCACTGCCGAAACTGTTTGATGTCGTCGATCGTCACGCTGTCGTAACCAGTCAGGTACAGCAGGGCGTACTGCAACATGCAGCCGTGCCCAGCTGATAAGACAAAGCGATCGCGGTTGAACCATTTGGGATTCTTGGGATTAAACCGCAGAAACTGATCCCAAAGGACAAATGCCATCGGCGCAGCACCCATCGGTAAGCCGGGATGACCAGATTTAGCTTTTTCAACGGCATCAACCGCGAGAAAGCGAATGGAATTGATACAGAGTTGTTGGAGGGTTTGGGTGGTTGCGACAGCCATGACTTCTCTTATGTTTAATAACGGCGTGGGTGTGGGCAGGCGGACAAGGGCGAGCGATCGGGTTAAATGCTGCCATGAAGCAGCGAGCAGTTCAAATGGTTGATTCTACAATATGGCTCCCTCTCCTTGGGAAAAGGATGGCGAGGACGGTGTGAGGGCGTTGCAAAACCTTCAACTTACTCTACTAGATAAGGTAGAAAGAAATGATCTGAAAAGAGTGAGCAACAATACCTATCGCTTTCCATTTAAAGTTTATAGCGTAAGCTGCCAATGATCTATCCCTTGGGAACGCAAATCTATTCATTTTGGCTGAAGCGGCATTTAGGACGAATGAACATTTCGCCAAGCGTTTGGCATCTGGGGTCGATGGCTGGAACAAAATCATATTGCCTCACCCCGTCGATCAGAAACGCTGATCACCAAACGATAGACTTAGTGAAATTTACTTTGAGCATTGCTGCAACTTGCCATAACCTAGCAGTAGCGACACAGCATGGGAGTAGTGTTGATGGCTCAGTCGATTAATCCAATTGAACAGCGTCGCAAACAGCTGATTCATTGGTTCTTTAAGGAAAACCGCAGCCACTCCTACAGCCGGAACTGGCGGTACACATCGCTGGCAGCGCGATGCAGGAGCGAATGACGATAGACCAGTGCTTGCAGATCAGCGGCATAGCCACCACCAATGACACAGGCGATCGCTGTTCCATGCGCCACACATGTACTGAGCACCTGCATTTCACGCCGAAACAGCCCCGTATCGGTAAGGCACAATTTGCCCAGACGATCGCCAAAATGTGGATCAACACCCGCGTCATACAGCACCAAATCCGGCTTCACGTCCGTTAGCAAAGCTGGCAAATAGTCTGCCAATGTTTGCAGGTACGCATCATCTTCCATCCCTTCCGGCAGCGGCACATCCAGATCGCTGTGTTGCTTTGTGCCTGGAAAGTTGACTTCGCAGTGCATGGAAAAGGTAAACACATCAGGCTCATCCTGAAAAATGAACGCCGTGCCGTCACCTTGATGCACGTCTAAATCGACAATTAAAACCGTCTGTACCAGTCCTAATTGCTGCAAGACACGGGCAGCGATCGCCAGATCATTAAAAATGCAAAACCCTGAACCATAAGCAGGAAACGCATGGTGTGTCCCGCCTGCCGTGTTGCACGCCAAGCCATACTGCAACGCCAACTGAGCAGTGAGAACGCTGCCGCCGACTGCCACACACGTCCGCTGTACCAACTCTGGACTCCACGGTAACCCAATCCGTCGTTGCGCTTTAGCCTCCAGCGTGCCCTCGCAATATGCCTGCACATATTCTGGCGTATGCACTAGCTCCAGCCACTCCGGCAGCGATCGCTCTGGAGTCTGAAACTGCGATCCATCTGCTACCCCATCCTTCAGCAGCCTTTCATACAGCATCCGAAACTTTGGCATGGGAAACCGATGTCCGTCTGGCAATGGCGCGACGTAATCGGGGTGATAGACGATCGGTAGACCCATGAAAAGGAGGCATCACTGAATGGATAAAGCGGTTCGGTAAAGCGCGAGCGTGTTCTTACAGATATTTAAAAGAACAAAGCTTGGCAATGCCCCTCCTATTTTAGAAGAGAGAATTGTCAAGCTTCGGGTGAAAGGCTGAGGTGAGCACTTACAGCATCAAACCACTCACGTTAGAAGGACTGGGATGCAATAGTGCCTTACGGCATGGGATGAAAGAGTAGATCTGGGAAAAAGTAGTTAAAGACTGCCCAAGTAGACACAGCCACAGAGGTTGAGACAACCGCGAGAACGGGGGCAAGAGAAAGATACCGAACGAAAAAATTAGGTTGGTTATTTTGTTTTGCCATGTCAAGCAAGGGGGCGTATGGAACGAATTTAGTTTAACGGTGATGCCTGTTTCTGCCCTCGATCGTAAGAAGGATTCAAGCTCAAATCGTTTGTAATGCTCAACACATCAACACCAGCGCTTAGATGAGTTGATGAAGCGATGGCATGAAGACTGTCCTGTTTGAGTTTTGAGTTTTGAGTTTCGAGTTTTGAGTTTCGAGTTTTGAGTTTTGAGTTTTAAATTCTTTTATCCTTTAGCCTTTATCCCTCATCCTTTATCCTTCCTCCCTCACCCCTCACCCCTCACCCTCACCTCTCATCCCTCACCCCTCCCAACAAACTCCCACTGATCAAACCTTGCTGCCTGTCCACACCGTTGCTTTTGTTCATCCAGCACATCCCAAATCACAACAGCCTGAATCCAAAAGCGTTGTCCGGTGCTGGAGATGCGGATGCCCTGGTAATAGCTGATGTAGCCGTTGGCTTTTGCCTGGGCAAGGAGACGATCGCGCTCTGCTTGCTCAATGGGTTCGGCGGTGAGCCGTGATGGCGTTTGGGTGAACTGTGCCCAGTCCATTTCCCAGAGTGCCAGTGCTGCTTGGTTGCCATAGTTCAGCAGCGGATCTGCCTCTGTGCCGTGCGAAACCACAACGAAGAGGGCATTGAAAAGTGCTTCGGCGATCGCTGTTGGAGCGCCTTGCACGTCTAAAAGTGGGCGATCGAGCCAGTGCTGAAAGCTGCGTACTAACCGCTGGCTATGGCGGCTCACAGTCGGTTGCTGCCAGGGAGGTGTAGGATTTGTCACGATCGGTTTTGGTGCTTCATTGAAGTCAACGCGCTGATAGCGCCCTAGCGAGATTCGCTTACAGAATACTATGATGAAGATGTTTAGAATTCTTCATAAAATGCCGTGGTGACTCAACAACTGACCCTCGCGCCCCTTGAGAAGCTTACCTGGGAGTGGCGCGGTTACTCGATTCAATACACGGTCGCGGGTACAGGCACACCGCTCCTGTTGGTACATGGCTTTGGAGCATCGATCGGTCATTGGCGGCAGAATCTTCCAGTGCTGGCAGCAGGTGGTTATCGGGTGTTTGCGATCGACCTGTTAGGGTTTGGCGGCTCGGCAAAACCAGCGCTTGACTACAGTCTGGAGCTTTGGCAGGCGTTGTTGAAGGATTTTTGGAGCGCCCATATTCAAGCACCTACCGTTTTTGTCGGCAACTCGATCGGGGGGCTGCTGTGCCTGATGATGTTGGCAGATCATCCCGAAACGGCTGCTGGTGGAGTGTTGCTTAACTGTGCTGGCGGCATGAACCATCGCCCTAGTGAGTTGGCTCCACCATTACGGTTCATCATGGCAACCTTCAATAATCTGGTGCGATCGCCGCGCTTTGGTGGTTTTGTCTTTAACCAGATTCGCCAAAAGCATCGCATTCGCCGTACGTTGTCGCAGGTGTACCGCAACCGGGATGCCGTAACCGACGAACTGGTCGATTTGCTCTACGCTCCTTCCTGCGATGACGGTGCCCAAAAGGTCTTTGCCTCTGTTTTGACTGCGCCGCCCGGTCCCAGTCCTGCTGAACTATTGCCCAGGGTTAGCCAACCGCTGCTGGTGCTTTGGGGTGCGGACGATCCCTGGACACCGATCGCGGGTGCTTCTATTTATCAGGATCATGCCGTATCACATCCCCTCAAGTTTGTGTCTATTCCCGATACGGGTCACTGTCCCCATGACGATCGCCCGGAAGTAGTCAATCCACTCATTTTGGGATGGCTTCAGGAGCTTGGAGTGTAACGGTGTGAGGAGCGTTTTGTGAGCCTGACGCTGACAGAGACAGAAATCCATGTCTGGCAAGCCAATCTAGCGCGTTCGCCAAACGACTGCCAGCAATTAGCGCAAACGCTGTCGGCTGATGAGAGGGCACGGGCAGAACGGTTTCGCTTTCCCCGCGATCGCGATCGCTTCATTGCCAGTCGGGGGACGTTGCGTACGCTGTTGGGGCGCTACTTGAAAACCTCCCCCGATCGTGTGCAGTTTTGCTATGGCGACAAAGGCAAACCGGCGTTAGCCGAGCCATTGGCAAGCATTGGGCTAGAATTCAATCTTTCCCATTCCGAAGATTTGATGGTTTGCGCGATCGCTGATCGGCAACCGATCGGCATCGATCTGGAATATCTCCGCCCTGTCGCTGACCTAGAAAATCTGACACAGCGCTTTTTCACCCCACGAGAACACGCTGCGATTCATGCCTTAGAGGGCGATCGTTGCTTGCGCTCCTTTTTTCAACATTGGACGTGCAAAGAAGCAGTGTTAAAAGCGACTGGCAATGGCTTAATGAGCCTGAGCGCGATCGAAGTTTGCCTCCAGCATGACACTGCAAAACTGGTGCAGCATAAGGACGCACAAACTATCCCCTGGTCACTTCAACTTTTTACGCCTGCACCGGGCTATGTCGGTGCGGTTGCGATGAACGCACTCGAGCGATCGCTCATTCACCGAGAATGTTAAGTCCAGTTTGAAGGGCAAAAATATGTTCACCCCTCAAACTAGATTGATCGCAAGTGATGGATTGCCATTGAGAGCGATTACAAACGGCTGTTGTATAGCAATCGAAGAAAACATGAGGACAGACATAAACCTTGAAACGTCCTTTGAGCAAGGGCTTCCATTCATCCCTCATCCTTCATCCTTTTGCTATCGACTCTGGCTTACGCACTCACTTGAGCAAGGGCTTCGGACACGTCTTGTGCCGCCACCTGGGACGCTTCTTCTAGCAGCGTTTCGTAAAGTTCACTTAGTTGGGTTGCTACTCCATCCCAGCTAAACTTCGTTTCAACCCGCTTTCTCGCTGCCTGTCCTAATTGGTCACGCCACTCTGGATTCAAAAGAATGCGATCGATTGCGGCTGCAAACGCGGCTTCATCTTTGGGGGGTGCAAGCAGTCCAGTTTTTTCTGGCACCACTGTAAATTGCAATCCACCAACATCGCTGCCCACAACAGGCGTACTGCACGCCATGGCTTCGATCGTCACTAACCCAAACGGCTCATAGTGGCTAGGCACAACACAAACATCCGCCGCCGCATAGTAAGTGGGCAAATCATCTTGACTGAGCCGTCCAGCAAACTGAGTGATATTCGCAATGCCCAGTTCTGCCACAATGCCTTCAATACGATCGCGCTCTTCACCATCACTGTGACCAGGGCGACTGCCACCACCAATGATCAGCCGCACTTTTTCAGTTTCCCGCGTACGACATTGATGCACCGCCCGCACTAATGTTTCAATGCCTTTGCGAGGATCAAAGCGACCAACATAAAGAATCACTTTCTCCTCTGGTGTAATCCCCAGGGTATGACGCGCCTCCTCCTGGGTCACCGTACCAAAATGATGAATGCGTGTGCCGCAGGGAATGATGTCGATCTTGCCACGAGTCGAAACGAGCGATCGCATATGATCCCGCTCTTGAGGACTGGTCGCCACAACGCGACTGACCGTTTCCAAACATGTCTTCTCGATGTCCAACCGAGTCTTGGCAATGAGAGGCACTGTGGCAGTAGCTTTGTACTTAACGGCTCCTAAGGAATGATAGGTATGCACTTGTGGCAGAGACAGTTTCTTGCAAAGCTGCATACCAACCCAGGAGGACAACCAATAATTACTATGAATTAAAAGATAGGGAGTTTCCAACTGCTCCTGAAAGGCCAAAAATGCCTGTATAAATTCTGGCAAAGACTCAAAAAGCTCGTCTCGCGGTATAAACTCTTGCGGTCCCGCTGTCAAACGAATGGTGCGGCAGTGGGGAGTATGTTGCACGATCGCGGGTTGCTCAGGATGAGCGCGGCGAGTAAACATATCAACCTGCCATCCCTGTTGCGACAGCGCTTCACCAACGTGATGGACATAGACATTTTGACCGCCTGCTTCTTCTTTCCCAATTTCAATAGCAGGATCACCGTGGACAGAGATAAGAGCAATGCGCTTTCGACTAAAAGAAACCATGATGTATGAGCTTCACTTTTACTAGCGTTGACAAGTAGCAGGCGAAACGAGTGCCAAGTTTGCCTTTTTAACAGCAGACGTTACCTTCTTCATTCATTGCTAAACGCATAACCAGCCTATGCGGATGCCTACTATTACTGCATCGCTCCCAAGAGAGAAGCAGGAGCAAATTAAACTTATAGTGCTCATCAGCATGACCTCCATAGCTGTGAAAGACTAAAACTGACCTCTTAACAGTGTGCAAAAATGATCATCAGGAAACGAGCTTTCAACAGTGACTTCAAAGGAATTGAAAAGACAGTAAAAGACCCTCCCATCAAGAAGAATAGAATTGCAACGAGCCAAAACTTTGCTCGAAACGACATCGATCAGACGTAAAACTTAAGCCTTAACAGAAGAACTGATGCAATTCTTCTTGAACTCTAAAAAAGCGCTCACTTTGTCAGTAAATACTGGTCAGAACAGCTCAAAAAATTAGACAAATACATCTAATCTGATGCAAGCAATGTGTGTTTACTTCACATGAACTTTACCATAAGTCAGCAATTACGGCACCCCAAAAAAGGCTGCAATCCGCTTATAAAGAAGCGGCAAAGTAGAGGATTAGTCTTTTCTATAACCGAACACTTACTGCCGACAACAATTAGCTTTTCGCCGTACAAAAGCGGCTGTTTAGGAGTTACAGCGCTTCTATAAAAGAAAATTGTTAGCGTTGCATACTGAGATTTAGTTGCAGCCCTGTAGCAAATCAAACCTTAGGCAGCAAAAACACATAAGTAAAATCTATTCATTCAAGATAAAACATAGGATTTGCTAATAGAGATGAACACTATTAACCGTAGCAAGCAAGACATACGCCTGAACCGGAAAAGTGCATGAGCTTTTACACAGTCCCTAAGGTCGATCGCACGGTGACAAGATTCGTTAAAGTGCAACGGAAACGATCGGCATCATGACGACTCTCACCTACGATCGACCCGAAGCAACCGGGTTAACGTTTTACCGAGATGAGCAGCAGCACTCTGAAGTAGAGGCGTTTGCCCTACCATACTGTTCAAAGACTGTACGTCTTCTTCAACCCATGTTTTTCACTCATTTCAGCAGCCCATCTCAACGGAGCCAACGCCAACGATGACTAATCAATCTCTGGTGCCTGTCATTCTTGCAGGTGGCAAGGGCGAACGTTTTTGGCCCCTCAGCCGCAGAAAGCGCCCCAAACAGTTTTTAAGCCTGGATGGTAGTGGGCGCAGCCTGCTTCAGGCGACGGCAGACCGCTTGCTGGCGATCGCGGGTGGGTGGCAGTCCGTTTGGGTGGTCACAGCGGCTCATCTGGCAGATGGGGTGCGAGAGCAACTGCCAGCACTGCCAGAAGACAATCTTCTGATTGAGCCAGAAGGTCGAGATACTGCGCCAGCCGTCGCTTGGAGCACTTTGAAGATTGCTGAACGCTATGGCAGAGAGGCGGTTGTCGGTTTTTTCCCGGCGGATCACTGGATTGCCGATGAAGCTGCCTTCCAAGCAACGCTGAATGCTGCCGCCACACTGGCTGCCCAAGAAGCCGCGATCGTCACGCTGGGGATCACGCCAACAGTTGCCTCGACGGGGTATGGCTACATTCAAGCGGGCGATAAGGTGGGCATCTATGGTGCGCAAGGTGAACAACCGGGCTTTCCTGCCTATCGCGTTAACCGTTTTACAGAAAAGCCCGATCGCCCCACGGCTGAACAGTTTCTTGCCACTGGCACCTTTAGCTGGAACAGCGGTATGTTCGTTTTTCGTGCGGGTATCGCGCTGGATGAACTGCGGGTTTATGCGCCTGAGATTGTGAACCCGTTGGAAGCGCAGGGCGTTGCCGCTTATCCCACGCTGCCTAAGAAAAGTATTGACTATGCGTTGATGGAAAAAACGCAGCAGGCATATGTGCTGCCCGTTGCCTTTGGCTGGGATGATTTGGGCGACTGGAACGCGATCGAGCGCTTGCTCAAAGGCGAAAACGACAACGTTGAACTTGCCACGCACGTGGGGCTGGATACTCACGGAGCTATTTTTTATGCCTCCAAGCCAGAGGAGCTAATCGTTACCATTGGGCTAGACGATACGGTGGTCGTACGGGATGGCAACGTGACCCTGATTGTCAAAAAAGACCGTACCCAGGAAATCAAGCAAGTGCTCAAAGAAATTCAAGCCAATCCGCAGTTCAAAGATCTGCTTTAGTTGTTAGCTTTTAGTGGTTAGTTGCTACAGTGATCACGATCGCCCGCCAACTAACCACTACCACTACTAGCAACTAAGAATGTTTTCTCGCCTCGCCCAATCGAGCGCTCGCCAGCGCGAAATCGCAGAAGTTGTCCTCCGTAATGGTTGGGGCTATATGCGACGGCTGCTGACCGGCACCAAAGCTGAAGAACCGCAACTGCCGCCACCTGCCGTCCTTCGCAATATTCTGGTGGAGCTGGGACCCGTCTACGTCAAGCTGGGACAGTTGCTAAGTACGCGACCAGACTTGCTGCCGCCGGAGTACATTACTGCACTCACCGCACTTCAGGCAGAAGTGCCGCCTGTTTCATGGCAAGAAGTGGAAGTGGTGATTCGGCAGCAGTTGCGTCGTCCGCTCGAAGAGTCGTTCACAACCATTAACCATCAGCCTGTGGCAGCTGGGTCGATCGCCCAAACCCATCGTGCGATCCTGGCAGACGGGCGGGAAGTCGCGTTGAAAATTCAGCGTCCCGGCATTGAGGCGATCGTTGATCAAGATATCGCCCTCATCCGCACTTTGGCAGACCTCGTTTCGCGCACGAACTTTGGCAAATATTACGACCTCAAGGCGCTGGCAGAAGAATTTGCGACCGCGCTCCTTGCTGAACTGGACTTCATGTTAGAAGCGACCCACACCGATCAGCTTCGCAATAATCTGTCCAGTAGCCGCTGGTTTGACCCCAAGCAATTAGTTGTGCCCGAAATTTACTGGGAACTGACGACCGAAAAACTGATGGTGATGGAGTGGCTAGACGGTGTACCCCTGCTGCAAGGGAACTTCACTGGCATTGGTCATGGCGGTGATGCCACGGCTGAACGTCGCGCGATCGTAAGCCTGCTGGTAAATGCCTTTTTTCAGCAAATCTACATCGATGGCTTCTTTCATGCCGATCCGCATCCCGGCAACCTGTTCTATCTCAGAGATGGTCGTGTGGCGTTGCTGGACTGCGGTATGGTCGGTCGGCTCGATCCACGCACACAGCAGGTTTTAACCGAAATGCTGCTGGCGATCGTGAACCTCGACGCGCAACGTTGTACCCAACTCACACTGCAACTGGCAGAATCGGTGCAGACGGTGAATCTGGCACAGCTTGAAAGTGACTACGATCGTCTGCTGCGGCGTTACTTCAACCTCAATCTGGCACAGGTCAACTTCAGCCAACTCTTTTACGACATCCTTCAGCGTGCTCGGGCAAACCATCTGCGCGTTCCCGGCAACATGGGTCTTTATGCCAAAACGCTGGCAAACCTGGAAAGTGTTGCTCGGAAACTTGACCCCGACTTTAACCTGGCGGATCAAATCAAACCGCTGATGACCGATCTGTTTCGACGGCAACTGATTGGGGAAGCACCGCTCCAGGCGCTCTTACGAACTGCGCTCGATCTCAAAACCCTTTCTCTCCAATCGCCTCGCCAACTAGAAATACTGCTCGATCGCGTCACCTCTGAAACCCTTCAGTGGAACCTGAACCTGCGGGATCTCGATCCCGTCCGTCGTAGCCTAGATGACTCTGCCAATCGCGTGTCGTTCAGCATTGTCGTTGGTGCGTTAATTATGGGTGCCGCAACGATTCTGGCGAACGATCGCACGGGACGACTGTTCTGGGTCAGCAGTGCCCTGTTTTTCTCCGCCAGCTTCCTTGGTCTCTGGCTGATCGTTAGCATTCTGCGATCGGGGAGGCTACGGTAAAGTGCTTTGCCACCAGGCTGTAACGCAATGTGCAGCAAACTTATTCTTACCCCTTACTCATCGCTTCCTGCCATATCTCTACTTCAAGCAGCGATACCGGGCAGTTCCAGCACCCTCTCCTAATGAGACACGACAGTTAGGGTGAGGGCAGTTTAAAGGGGCTTTAGCAAAGCCGTACACTGCGTTACGTAAGCAACAGCGGCAGGCGTAATGGCTTGCACTACTTGCGCGATCGTCGCCTGCTCTGCTTGAGTCCATTGTCGGGGGCGACCAAACATACTGGGCTGTAGAACGCCCCAAAGTTGCCCCTCATGGCAGAGATGGGCATGAATCAGGGCACGATGCCCAAAGTTTTCGCGCTCAAACTCTTTGTTTAAGGTATCAGCACTGGCAGTTTCCACATCATTCACCACAATGGAAGGCTCGGTGCGTAAAGCAGCCGCAAACATGGGATCACGATCGGGTAAGGATGGTGGATCAAGCTTCCAGTCTGGGTCGTACACCATGGGAATCTCAGCATGACGTACCCAGCAAAAAGGCACTCTACCCATAGATGTGCTTGGCTCGCGCAGGTAAAGAAAGCAGCGATCGCAAGCGAAAGATGTTCCTAGCGCAGGCATCAAGGCGTTAAAGAGTGCTTCGGGCGTTGCTGCTGCCGTGAGGATATGGGCAAGATCAGACGGCAAGCGATCGCAGGTAGGGTTGCTCAAGGTCTTGTTCTCTTACAGTACCGCTCACAAGTGACTGTGTTTTACAAACAGTGCCTTGCTTATAAGCGGATGGGTTAATGATGGAAATGTGATGGAAGCGAATGGAGACTTACCAGGTTAGCTCAATGGATTCTCTTGCATCGCTTCAGGGTCTGCCTTCACAAATGTCCATTTCAAAAACTGGCGGGGCGATTGTTTCAATGCTTCCACCAGGCGATCGTTCGTTTCAAAGGTCACCTGCGAGAGTGATGTCACTTCCACATTGACTGTAAAGCGATCCTCCTCAAAACACCAGGGAGTGACTGTCACCAAACCATCCCTATGCTGGATAACATCATATCGCTGCCCATCCGGTCCTTTGCTAATCTCTAGCGCACGTTCATCCATTGGTAGCTCGTGCTGGCAAAGAATCAGTGAAAGACGATCGCACCACTGCATAAACGCATAGGCACTGTCAGCATCCTCTTGCGACGCTTCAGCTTCCTTACGCCACCGCGCCTGATTTTCGGCTTGCTCATCTAAAAACGCATCTGCCTCAGCAGACGTACCGCGCTTACTAACATTGAGGTGAGACATATGCATAGAGGTCAGCAAAGCGACCCAGTGCCCCCGATACAAAGACTGCTCTATATGCTTCCGGAGTGGCTCATAAGAGTCGCCTTCATCCATCAAGAAATCTTTTGGTGTCCCTACTTCTGTTAAATTATCGCTTTCCCATTCTTTAGCTAAATCATCATGTTGAGAGATCGCTGCAACAATCTCGTAAAGCCGTGGGGGTGCATCGCTGCGTCGCCAATGCCCTGCAATTTGGGCAGCAAGTAAGGCATGGGCACGATGGTAAATAATTTGCCACCCATTCTGAGTTTGATGAACAATCACAAAGTCGGCTCCTGGTTAAACACTCAATCTCATGTCTGGCGGCACGATCGCAAGATAGACGTAGCCAGTTTGGTTAGGACAGGGTGCAGGGGTGGAACCCCCTTCGGCTTGAGCGCTCAGGAGTTCGGCGAGGCTCACTCGAGCCGTCGAAAGCTGGCTGGGGGCAACGCCCCCACACCCCTCCTGAATCCCATTGTCCTAAGCTTTGTGGCAGCAGCTATCTTAGTGATGTTTCAAGCCATGCATAATGTAGCGAAAGTAACACCAACTTGTATCTACCAGGCGGCGGAATCGGAGCGGTGTGAGAGCGTACAACTGTTGGATTAATTCACCTTGCCATGTTCGCCCCTGCAGAGGCGCTTTAAGGCGAGAGATCCTATAGCGGCTGGCTTCGCCTCTAGCGGTATCAGGCAGTGTTTTTGTGCGATCGCTGTTTCACGATCGCCATCACAACGTAGTAGTAAATGGTAAAAAGCACACTCACAAAAATCTGACTGCCCCAAGAGTCATGCCAAAAATCAAACCAATACTGCCCCCAATACACTGCAGCAACCGTCACTAGCGCCACCCGAGGGATATTGGAAAGCAGCGCCAAAGTTGCACCGATCGCCATAATGACCGCAATTTTTGACCAGCTTTGCTTGAGAAAGAGTCCTAGAACCAGACTGGCAACAATCATTGTGACTGCCATATCAAAACCATTGCAGCCCCATCCCACTTCAACCGCCTGGTTGCGAATGGAAATAAAGAGACCATCCACCACCGCAGGCTGACCGATCGCCCTCAAAATTACGCCACCAGACCAAGCCATAAAGCGCTCAAGCAACTCTGGCACGGTAAAAGCCTGCCACAGCGCTCTCGAAATCTCAGCAGGTTTAGGCAGCAAACCGAGACAAATTAAGAAGGTAGAAAGAGGATAGGTGCCGAAAAAACTAAGCCCCCAACAGCTACAGACAATGCCCGCCCCAATCACAGCACAAACCAGAGCTAGAATGAGCGCCGAAACCATTGCTTGAGACCAGGTCGATACCCAACAAAGAGGAAAAAGTATCACCCCACTCAGAATGAGCAGATAGCCCAGTAACCGATCTTCTTCGAGGGCAGTTTGCTGCTTGAGCTGCTGGCGTTGCCCCCATAATTGATACACGCCTAAAGCCATCGCCGCAATTTGCAGCAGACCAGACGAAGATCCTTTGAGCGATCGCCATACCTGGAAGCCCAGCCAAAAGGACAAGTAGCCCGCTACCACTACCAGTCCAAGCAGAATAATGCGGCCATGGGTCGTTTTCAATCCTTCTTTCCAGAAGCCTTGAACAATCGGTCTAACGTTCTTTGCTTTCATAGGATCTAGCCTTTGCGGGGATGCAGACCGTAGCGACCCAGACTAATTAAGGCAAGCCCGACCACAACAAGATTGCCAACAATGGCAGTTCCGGTTTTAAACACACTGGTCTGTGCCCCTTGCTTGAGGGAAACAACTCGGTTATCCACCAACTTAGATGCTTGCTGGAGCTGCTCTGGCGTAACTTTAGCGGCTGGGTCAGGTTTGTCTTTAGCTGTTTCAATCTGGTTTTGAATCTGAGCCGCCTGCGAATTGATATTTTTTACTGCCATGCCGTGAAGCGTAAAACTATCACGAATCACAGAAACGCAAGAGAGTAAAAAAACTACACCCACAACCAAACTAGCCAAGGCAAGCTGTTTGCGAAATTGGCGTACTTCCAGGCTGCCATAGGTCAGCAATGCCGCCCCAAATAAAAGAATGATGCTGCGATTACTCATTTGCTGCAAAAAGCCAACCCGCCACTCGGCGCTGTTTAATGTGGGAGGCAAAGCCAAAATGAGCAGATCAACAATGAACCCAGCTAAGCAAGCAAAACCAACAATGCGGCAGATTGCCTTGCCATTGTAAGAACCGACAAAAGTTTGAGCGGTAGTAGGAGCCATAAAGATTAATAGTGAGTAATAGAAACAAACTTTGCAGAAACAAACGTTATAGCCGTAGCCACACTGGTTAGGGACGGGCTGCAGGGGTAGAACCCCCTTCGGCTTGAGCGCTCAGAGTTCGGCGAGGCTCACTCGAGCCGTCGAAAGCTGGCTGGGGGCGAAGCCCACGCCCCCCCTTTGATCCCAATGTCCTAAGCTGTGTGGCGATAGCGATATTTCTTGTTGCAAGACATGCAATCATCCAGGCACTACAAAGGAAAAACCCGTGATTCTATGTAAGTCTTCTTAGAGCAAGGGTTAACATCAGCCAGATTTACAGTAATTTCACAGGTGCAGTTGCACTATGAAGGGCAGCAAAAAAAAAAGGGGTGCCAGTGATCAAAGTTGACCATTAGCACCCCTTTCTAAAAGCTCTAACTCTAGACTTCAGACTCACCCTGTTTGGTTTGCTTGCGCTTACAGAGTGCCGCTACGCCCAAGCCAATCCCCCAAAGTCTTGAGGCTTTGAACCGTTCTACCAATTCCCACCGCGATCGCTTCACTCAACTAGCCGACTGCACTAGCAAGACAAAAAATTTATGGAGTTGATATCTATCTGCACAACGGCTGTCTCAGCCTTGCACAGTGCTGCCAGACTGTTTTCGATCGTTAAGCCGACCTTGGCAGACACCGAATGAGAAAAGCTACCACGTATGCAACATCGCGTAGGCAACGTAGAACGCGGTAGCACGTACGTTTTGGAGTCACTGAAACTGTTCTGGCTGAAGCCATCAAGTTCCAGAGTGCCGCTTACAGTTGAAGACGGCACCACGCTGGTTTTAACTCGTGCTGTGTAGCAATGCTAGCGGTTTCGTAGCGCTTCATCGTTTAATCATAGATTGATGAGCTTAGGCTAAGGCTTGGGCGCAGCAGTAGCGTTATGGCAGTGAGAAGACGGTTTGCCAGCCTACTATCCAGACCGATCGACCAGCTAGCCAACAGCATATAAGGTTGACACCCGAAAGAGGCTGATTGCTTCAAAGGTAGCGAGCCATGCGATAGGTTAACAGATTGGAACTCAGTGTCTTGAACTAACGTTTCTAGAAGCAGCAAGTATAGCTATCGCCACAAAGCTCAGGACATTGGGATCAAAGGGTGTGTGGAGGCAAGCCCCCAGCCAGGGGTTTTACCCCTGCACCCCGTCCTAATTAGTATGGCTATAGCTATAAGGATCGGTATGCAGCATTCTACAGGCGGCAGGTAAGACCCAATCCCAAAATAGGCGTTACAGCATAATTATTTGCCCTCACTCTTTTCTTCTATGCCGCAAGGCTTTAAGCCCCCTCACGATCGTCGAAAGACGTTGTATGAAGTGCCCTTCTTTTGGGAGTGAAGGGTTGGGGCTGAAGGCAAAGAATTGGTAGCGTTTACAATTTGATGTAAGTTTGGCGATCGCTCATCGGCATAACCCAACCGACTGCTACGGCTGCACCGACCTCTAGCCCATGTCCGCAGCGACTACGGCAGCACAATAAACAGATGACCTAGAGGAGCAGACGCAATGACAAGACAAAGACGTGATGCTAATTTGGCGACGGGCGTACTAATGCCCCTTGTGGCGATCGTCCTTACGGGCTGCCAAACATCCTTAACCACAGACTTCACTTCTGCTGGGAGCAGATCTGTGTCCACTACAGCAGACAGCCCGTGGCAAACGGTACAGTTGACGCGTACTCTGTCAAAAACTGATGAACCCATGCGCGAAATTGCTATCAGCCCGGATGGCACCCTGATCGCCAGTGGCAGTGTAGATGGCAACGTGACTCTATGGGCATTGCAGACCGGCAATCGACTGCGTGACTTTATGACACGATCGAAAGTAGCATCGATCGCCTTCAGTCCCAATGGTCAAATCCTTGCGACCGGAAGCGAGGACGGCAAAGGGAGGCTATGGCAAGTCCGCACCGGCAAGTTCCTTCACCAGTTTGCAACGTATCCTTTTCCCGTACAGTCGATCGCCTTTAGCCCCAATGGTGCCCTGCTAGCCACCAGCAGTTGGAAGCAAACGGTCGAGCTTTGGGATACCAAAACCCAAAAGTCAATTCGCACTCTAAACGGACATAGTGATACTGTGAATGCCATCGTTTTTAGCCGCGATAGCAAAACCCTTGCCAGCGGCAGCTATGACGGTACAGTACGGCTCTGGAACCCAACGACCGGAAAACTAATTCATACCTTTGTCGTCTCCAAAAGCCCTGTCTATGCGCTTGCCTTGAGTCCCGATGGTCAAACTCTGGCAACAGGTAGCGATAACACCATCAAAGTGTGGAATGTAAAACGCGCTCAGCTTACTGCGACTTTGAGTGATCACTCAGATGTAATTACGGCTGTCACGATCGCGCCTGATGGACGCACCATCATCAGCGGTAGTCGCGACAAAACCATCAAAGTGTGGGAACTGGCAACAGGCGCATTGGTCAAAACTATCGTCAGCGATCGTACCCTCGCTCTAGCCATTAGCCCTGACGGACGTGCGATCGCCAGCACTGGCAGCGATGGCACTGTTAAGCTCTGGCAGACGACTCCCTAAAAGCCTACTGTTTACGGTGTCAGCAGTCATACCCTACCAACTCCAGATCAAAACTCTGGTAGGTTGCAGCCTCACCCACCGCGATCGCCCCAATGCCTACGGCTGAACCTGCCCTTTACCCACTGCCAGCAAGACGTAGGAGGGAAGACGCTTGGTGCATTTTTTATTGTTGGTGCCTTGTCGCCGAGCATTCGCTGGTATCACAGCTTTTTACCACATCCCACCGTCAACAGGATTCTGATCACGAAGATAACGTTGATAGCCCTCGTTGTAGCCACTGGTGTAAGCCTGCCTTTCCGCAGTAGTGTTCAAGCCTCTAAGGTTAATACCTCTGTCAGCATCCTGGGGCAGGTTTGCCTGAGCATCCGCATAGCCGTCGTCGCTGCCCTGTTGCCGGAGTTGAGCCAGCGCCCCAGGAGAAAGAGTTGGCGTCGGTGATGGTGACGGCTGTTGGCGATAGCCAGCGTTATAGGCATTTGTGTAAATCTCTATCTCAGCGGGATCTCTCAGCCCCAATGCCTCAATACCACTGTCAGGATTTGCAGCAAAACCTGACTGAGCATCCTTAAAACCTTCTTGTCTGCCCTTTCGCTGTAGTTCAGCTCTGCGAGCGGGCAAAACGGTACTGGTCGGAGTGGGAGAGGGGGATGGTGATTGCCCTGGTGAGGGAGACGGTGATTGCCCTCTACCGTCGGCATAACCACGGTTGTAAGCGTCTGTATAAATTTTCTGTTCAGTGGGATCGGTCAGATTTAGATTGGCAATACCCACACTGGGACTAGATGGAAAACCGCCAGCCCCATCTTCATAGCCATCGTTATAGCCTTGGGTAGCGATCTGGTTTTGCTGATCGGAGTTATAGCGCTGTAACGGGGGCGACGCTCGTTCTGCTGGTGGGGCGTTCAACGGTGCAGCCTGTGGTTTAGACGCTTGGTTTGACTGGCTTCCTGATTGGGATGGCAAGAGTGTGCCGCAACCAGCAACCAGGAGCAGCGTCAGCGCCAGGATCGATACTTTTACACTCGATCGCGCACCGAAATAGGTAAACGAGCGATGGTTTAGCAACCTTTTGCTTGGGGGAGAAGAGCTTAGCCGACTCTTCGATCGCAAGCTGTGGGATTCAAGCAAGGGATGACAACCCATGAACAGCACATCACAATAAATTCTCAATGCTCTAATATGCCATCAAGCCAGCCGCTTTTGAACGTAGATTAGCGCAAGCAATGTATTCAGACGATCGTTCAAGCCCGTCATTACCTGGCAGCGATCGTCCTCTTAGCCTCACCTCAGTATGGTTGACGCGACTAGATCGCTTTTATCTCCGTCCAGTCTTGCGGTCTGGTTCTGATTGGGAACGCTTTCCAGTCAATACTTCAACGGAACAAGCCCAATTGCTCGATCGTTTGTCGGTTCTTTCCTCGACCTCAAACGCAGCAGACTAGCTGAGTACTGACCTTTACTCCCTATTCCCTAATCCCCACTATCCTTATTCCCTACCTGCAACAATCGACACGCCAGACGATCGGATGAAATCGCATTTGCGATCGTCCCTGTGTGAATCTCAAGTTGGGCATCGGGTACAGCCTCAAACAACAGCCGCTGCCCTGGAAACACAACGCGCTCAAAGTACCAGTTGGGAATATTGCTGATACGGACAACCTGAATGCGGTTTGACGCATTGACGTAACAGCAAACAATGCTATTGGGAGCCGTTAACGAGTCTAAAATCTGAGCCATCGTTTGGTTGCTGGTTGTTTGCTAGTTACGACGAGTTCTATGGGTTATGAAACGTTTTGGGGATGCGGCATGTCGGTCTAAGGTCATGGGTGAACCGCTAGCCGCTGCGCGCCATGAGGACAACGGACGATCGCGATTCAACCACATACTTCTTTCGCCTGACTTGTGGAGCGTCTGTTGGTTCTGTAATGTCTCTGGGTGACGGCAGCGCGGTATCAATGATTTTGTACCACCGTTCACCTTTGCCTAAGGGCGGCAACTCAAACGTGAGTGCGTCCCAGTAGGCGTTTAGCATGACATGGAAGTGTTCTGCCGCTTCTGGATGGCGCAAGGTAAAAGCAAGGCAGTGAGAATGTTCGCCCCAATCGGGTTTGCCTAGGGCGGTGCTATGCCAGACAACGTGCGGTTTTTGGCTAGCGTAAGACACCTCTAGCAACCGTTCGTGCCGAAAGCTTTCGAGCGATTGCGTGAAACGAATCAGCGTTTGCACAAAGCGCAGTAGCCCCGCTTCTTTTTTGACGCTGCTCCAGTCAAACCAGCTCAATTCATTATCCTGGCAGTAAGCGTTGTTGTTACCCTGCTGCGATCGCCGTACCTCGTCACCCATAGAGAGCATTGGCGTGCCCTGCGAAAAGAAGAGAATGGTCAAACAGTTTTTGATTTGCTGCAGGCGGAGTGCGTCGATCGCGGGATCATCTGTTGCGCCCTCGACACCACAGTTCCAGCTATGGTTATCATTCGAGCCATCGCGGCTGTCTTCTTTATTGGCGACGTTGTGTTTTTCGTTATACGACACCAGATCATTCAGCGTAAAGCCATCATGACAGGTGACAAAGTTAATACTGCGGCTCGGTTCGCGATCGGGATGGGGATAAATATCGGGGCTGCCCAGCAGTCGGTCTGCCAATATCGAGACCATACTGCTGTCACCTTTGATAAAGCGCCGCACATCATCGCGAAAGGGGCCATTCCATTCGGCAAAACGATCGCCAATAAACGACCCTACTTGATAAAGCCCTGCGGCATCCCACGCTTCGGCAATAATTTTGGTGCCTGCCAGAATGGGGTGCGATTCGATCGTCCAGAGAATCGGCGGATCTTCAAGAGGTTGACCCGATCGACTGCGCGACAGCACCGATGCCAGATCAAAGCGAAAGCCATCAATGTGCATTTCTGCCACCCAGTACAGGAGGCTTTCCAGAATCATCCGTCCGACAATGTCGTGGTTTGCCTTCAGCGTATTGCCGCAGCCGCTGTAGTTGCTGTAATACTCCTGGTCTGGTTCCAGAATGTAGTACGCCGAGTTTTCTAAGCCTTTAAACGAGAGTGTGGGTCCATCCTCATTGCCTTCTGCAGTGTGGTTAAACACTACGTCAAGAATGACCTCAATCCCCTCTCGGTGCAGCGCTTTCACCATGTCACGAAACTCGTCTACGGGTCCCATTGGGTCGCGTCGAGAGCTATAGCCCGTGTGGGGGGCGAAGAAGGCGATCGTGCTGTAGCCCCAATAGTTCGTCAAACCAGGCTGCACGTCTTGTTCGTCAAACTGATGCACAGGCAGCAACTCCACTGCCGTTACCCCTAGTTCCTTCAAATAGGGAATTTTTTCAATCAGCCCCGCATACGTGCCGCGCTTTTCGGGTGCCACGCCTGAGTTGGGATGGCGCGTAAACCCGCCCACGTGCATTTCATAAATCACGCTATCTTCGTGAGGAATACTCAGCGGCGCATCGCCTTCCCAATCGTAGGCACTGGGATCAACCACTACGCCTCGTAATGCCTGGGCACAGTTGTCGCCGGGATGCATTGCGGCTTCGCGGCTGTAATGCTCCCAACCAACAACGGCTTTCGCGTATGGGTCTAACAAAACTTTGTTGAAATCAAACCGATGTCCTAGTTCGGGTGCAAACGGCCCGTCGGCACGGTAGGCGTAAATTTGCCCAGCACCAATCCCTGAAACAAAAACGTGCCAATAGTAAAAGGTTTTATTGTGCTTGCGATCGAGTGGAATCACACGGGCAGGCAAAGGATCACCCGGGCGATCGAACAGCAGCAATTCCAACGACTTGGCACTTTTGGAAAAGATCGAAAAATTCACGCCATTGGGGTAAACCGTTGCGCCAATGGGAAAACTACGACCGGGCAAAACTTCAAACTGCATAACGTTGGAACGGTAAAAGATGCTTGAGACAAAACAAACAATAAAGTGAGCTTTTAGGAGCCAAGAGCAGGGGAACACCAAGCACTCAATTTACCCCTCTCCCCCCTTTGGGCGAATCGCTAATTACGTTGAATAGGCTCTCTTACAGGCAGCGACTCTGGTTTGACTGCCACTGTTCGCGTTTGCCCGTTGCGATTGACGGTGATTTGGAGGGGAGTGCCGATCGTCGCTGCTTCCACCTGTTGCTGTACTTGCTGCGCCGTTTGAATGGCTGCGCCGTTGATGCTGACAACCAGATCACCGGGACGTACACCCCCCCGTGCCGCCGGAGAATTAGACTCTACGGCAATAATCAGCACGCCCTGATCCTGATTAATCTTAAAACCGACATCGCTCTGATTGATCTCGTTACGGATTTCGGGAGTTAGCTCTGCCATCTTGACACCCAGGTAGGGATGCTGCGCCTTGCCTGTAGTAACAATTTGCTGGGCAACCCGCGAAGCAGTCGCAATGGGAATCGCAAACCCTAAGCCTGCCGCACCCTGAATGATGGCAGAGTTAATGCCGATCACTTCCCCTTCGGCATTAATGAGCGGTCCGCCAGAGTTTCCTGGATTGATGGCAGCATCCGTTTGAATAAAATCGACTCGCTCTGCGGACACACCAACGTCAGCCGCCGATCGCCCTGTGGCGCTGATAATGCCCTGCGTGACGGTGAAACTCAGCCCAAGCGGGTTGCCAATGGCGATCGCCACCTGCCCCGGTAGTAAATTATCTGAATTACCCAGGCTCACGGTCGGTAAATTTTGGGCATCAATGTCGATCACTGCCACATCAGTGGTTGGATCGGCACCGACGACTGTGCCTTTAAACCGCCGCCCATCCTTCATGACAACAGTCACACTATCTGCGCCCTGCACTACATGAGCATTGGTTAAGACGCGCCCATCCGCCGTAGTGATGAAGCCAGAACCAGTGCCTCGCTGCACCCGCTGCGCGGGTGGCACCTGAGCGCCAAAAAATCGTTCAAAGCCAGAATCGCCAAACGATTGCCCAACGGTACGAGTTGAATCAATACGGACGACGGCGGGCCCCACTCGCTGTACGATCTGCGCGACATAATCCAGGCTGGTTAGCTTCGGTGTCGGCAAGGGGGATACAGGGGAAGGGCTTTGCAAGGACGCAACCGATTCTTGTGGCAGAGGGACGCCAAGCTCGTTGCGGAGAGCATTACAGCCAGCGCTACTACCCAGCAGCAACAGCAGCAGAGAGAAAGATGGCTGTTTTAGATGATGAATGTAGCGTTGCAATATTTTCATGAACCCGATCCTACGTAGCAACGATCTTACCCTTTAAGGTCGTTTGTGCGTGTGGATCAGGTTGGATCGCCCAGGTTGCCCTGCATGCAGTCAGTTTTTTCGGTCGTCTTTTAGCGATCGCCCGCGATCGTTCTCACCGAGCGGGTTTGAGCGGTGCCTTCTTTGAGGTGGCATTGTTCACCACGATCGGGGCACTGTTTGCCATATAAACCGCCATATAGAGCATATTTTGGCGCTCTGGGTTTGCAAGACTAACGGTGTAAAACATACCATCTTGTTGCCACATGACCGATGAGAAGGCGGAGGGCGGTTGTTTGGCAGTGCCCATCAGTAAATAGCCACGAATGGTTCTGGCAAGCTGGATGGGAGCCGCCGCTGCGATGTGCTGCTGGTAGTCTTGCCGTGCCTGGGCAGTCGCCGCCTGCGCTACCGAAAAGGTGCCAATGCGACAAAACAACGAGTCATCTTCACAGCTAAAGAGACCAACGGTCAGGCGGGGTGGTGAATCTGACGTGATAATTCGTACCGTTAATGTTTGAATAAAATCGTCGTCAGCGGGGTAGCCCAGCAAAATCTGTGAGGGCAAGCGCATTACAACGTTAGGGGGTAGATTTTGACGGATGCGATCGAGATGAGGGGCAAAAACCTTGGCAGGGGCAGCAATCGCGCTCAACGGATCAAGCACCATCCATCCCAGAGCTGCTACCACGATGTTCTCAAAAAGGCGCTTTGTGCGATCGCTCGTTTTGTGCATACACCACATCAACTTGAAAGAGGACATGACTCGACACCAATCTATGAAGCGACAAAATTTTAGCGCCAAAGTGGGGACGGTATCTGTAAAACCACTACATAAGGTCAGCTTAACCGCACGTTTTAAGCCAAAATTGGTCGCAGCACCCTATGTATGCCGTCTCAAATGCCCAACCTGTTAAACGCTTTGCTGGAAGGGCTAACGCTGCTCATAAGCGGAGTCGCTTTTTTTCTCACTGCCTGGATAGTGGTGCCTGCACCGACGTTTGCGCTGCTACCGTTGGGTGTCGGCGCACCAGAAGTAAGCCCCTGGCTGATCGTAGCAAACGCGATCGCGGCTCTACTCACGTTGCGGTCTGTTCGTAAAAATTGGCTCTTTCGCATTGTGCTTGCCTGTAGCATTTTGAGCCTGGTCGTCAGCACCTTACCGTTGAGCCAGTTCCCCGCTGCCCAGCAACGAGCAGAAGCCAGTATGCAAGCTGCTCTCGGAACCCGTTATCTGGCGCAAATTGCCCCTACGTTCCGGGCTGAGATGCGTCCTCAACCATTTGTGCTGAGTGACGCATTCCTGGGAATTCCAGAACAACCAATACGCACAACAGCAGGGATTCGGTTCGCTGCACCAGATGGAGTGCCGTTAACGCTGACGGTCTATCATCCGCTAGCGGTCGGTATGCATCCGACGATCGTCATGATTTACGGCGGTGCATGGCAGCGCGGCAGCCCGAATGATGATGCCCCGTTTAGTCGCTACATGGCAGCGCGAGGCTATACAGTGGCGGCGATCGACTATCGTCATGCGCCCCGCTATCGTTTTCCAGCGCCACTTGAGGATGTACGATCGGCACTTACGTATATCCAGCAACACGCTGAGGAGTTAGAAGTCGATCGCACGCGGCTTGCCGTTATGGGGCGATCAGCGGGAGCACACCTGGCAATGCTGGCAGCTTATCAACCCAGCAGCCTTGCGATTCGAGCCGTCGTCAATTACTACGGTCCCGTTGACCTGACAAAGGGCTACTATGATTTGCCCAACCCTGACCCGATCGACAGTCGTGCGGTACTCAATGCCTTTCTCGGTGGCTCGCCTGAGCAAATTCCCGCGCTCTACCGACAGGCATCCCCCTCAGAGCTAATCAACAAACCGCTGCCAATATCGCTGTTGGTTTACGGTGGTCGCGACCATTTAGTGCAGGCAAAGTTTGGGCGATCGCTCTACGATCGGCTACAGGCAACAGGCAACCGTGCCGTCTGGCTCGAAATTCCCTGGGCAGAACATGCCTTCGACAAAGTATTTAACGGTGTCAGCAACCAATTGGCTCTTTACTACACCGAACGCTTTCTAGCTTGGGCCTTGCGGTGAAGAAGGGCAGAGGGCAGAAGGCAGAACGCAAAAGTTAGCAGGGATCAGCCTTCCGTCTCTCGTTGCAGTTATAGAATTTTCCTTTGCTATGCTGCGTCAGCCTACAAATTTGGGTTTTGTGGGGGTATGGGAGCTTCGCCCCCAGCCAGGGGTTTCACCCCTGCACCCCATCCTTCAAAACGTCAGTTTACGAACCGTTAAAGTATAGTCAGTGTGTGACTGGTGACTGCTCAAAACTCAAAACTCAAAACTCAAAACTTTCCTCACCCCTCACCCCTTACTCTTCATCACTAACGTCCCCTTGGGCACGGGGGGAGCAGTGGCGACTTCAGCCGTAATCAGCATTTGGGGCGCATTGGCGCTACAGACGGCTTCGGGTAACGACCAGCGGATAGTACCAGTGCGACTGTTGTTAAACTGCCCGCAGTAGGTAGGTTTGGTTGCCCCCTCTGCCATTGCCCATAGACGATAGGCTTGCCCATCTGGTAAGGTTGGCAGGTTTTGCACCAGGACAACAGCCGTCTGACTACCAGGGTTTACAACCAGGCTACCAGAGGCTTGCGCGGCGTTTTCAGTACCCTTGAGCGAGTAGAGCACGCTATCGGGTTGCTGGAGTGTGGCAACGATCGCCTGATCCGCCTGGAGGTTTTGTCGAAGACGGTAGTTGTCTGCCAAAAGCGCGATCGCCGCTAGAGCCGCGATCGCCCCTGTAGCCTGAAGCCAAACCACAGTACGACGGTAGCTGCGCGCGATCGGTGCAGGAGCAGGAGCGGCAGGCGGAGCCTTTGAGCGCGATCGACTGGACAAAGCGGGGACTAACAGCGGCGACGGTGACGGTGTTTCGGCTGCGTCTGCTGGCTCTAGCGCTAACCGTTGAAACAGCCGCTCTTTGAGATCACCTGCCATTGGTGCCGTCGGGAGCGCATAGGGCAACGCATTCACAGTCAACTGATGTTCGGCTAGTTCCGCTGCTGGCTCCGGGTATTCACGTGCCTGCGTCTCAACCCAGCGACGTTCATCGTCGTCAAGCAAGTTAAGCGCATACAGCGGAGCCAGTTCACAAAAACAGCGGTCTTCAGCGTTCATTACATTACGAATAGTCTAGATTCTTATCCTAGCTTGGCTCCCAAGTGCCGAGTGCAACCCGCAACTTACTTAAACCCAACCGAATGCGCGTTTTAACGGTGCCCAGGGAAAGGTTCGTTTGCACTGCAATTTCTGCTTGGGTCAGCCCTTTGTAGTAGGCAAGCTCAATCACCTGACGTTGCGCTTCAGGCAGTTGGCTAAGCGCTGCTAACACTCGATCGCGGCGCTCTGAGATCAGGACACTTTCAAGAGGATCTACGCCAGGATTAGTGGTTTGGATCTCTGCAACGTTCTCTGAGGCGACTGTAACTTTCGTCACACGCTGCAAACTGCGTACACGATCGACCACACGGCTACGGGTCATCATAAACAGCCAGGTATCCACACGCCCTTTGCTGATGTCATAGCGGTCAGCCGTACGCCACACCTGAGCAAAAACATCTAAAACCACTTCTTCACTTTCTTCGGCGGAGCGCAAACTTTTGAAGGCAAGCGCGTAAAGCACTCGCGCATAGCGATCGTACAGTTCTGACAAGGCTGCATGGTCGCGCTGGGCAACGCGAATCAGCAGTGCCGTTTCATCTAAGGGTAATTCGATCGCCATTCAGAGGTCATAACATCCTACATCGCTTGCAGTTCAGGCAAGAGCTTTCGTCTATACGCAAGAACAAGCATGATGCCATTTAACCATAAGTAGCAATGCGCCCGTCTTTGTTTAACGGAAGTAGCTTGAGCCGCTATGAGTAATTTCGGGCTGGTAAAGGCGATCGCGCACCCGTCTAGCCTTTAGCTTAGCTTGCCAGTCTCGAATTGCCATCGCTGTGCGGGTTGTCGGCGAAATATAGCCCTCAACCACCGCTTCGCTGCTAGCAGCCAAAAAAGGCTTGGGCTTAATGTTCATACAGTGCACAAGATTGTCAAAGTATGGCTCTAGGGCGAGCGATCGGATGACCTCATCAACAGATTGAAACCGCTCTTGGGGCGAAACCCGCAGCAATTTGCTTAACACGGAGCCAAAGTGATCGCTAACCGAAATGTAGTCACTCCAGCGCACATCCCCAGTCAAAAAATCGTAGTCAAACTCTAGCGGTGGCTTGCCCGACAAAAGATAGAGGCAAGTAATACCCACCGCATATAAATCGCTTGAGTAAAGGGGACGCGAGGCAAGCTGCTCAGGTGGTGCGAACCCAACCGTACCAACAAATTGTGTAATGGTTGGCTTGGCGGTTGCATCACTGCCCTGCATCACACGTTGTTTCACTGCCCCAAAATCAATCAGCACTAGGCGATTGTCATCGCGACAACGAATCAGGTTGGGTGGCTTGATATCTCGATGGATCACACCATTTTTGTGGACATATTGCAGCAAGGGCAGAAATTCGCGCAGAAATTGCTTCACCCCAGTTTCAGAAAAAGGACCGTGGCGCTTCACGAGCTTCGTTAGCGTATAGCCTCGAACATACTCCTGCACCAGATAAAATTCGCCAGCCGTTTCAAAATAGTTCAACAACTGCGGAATCTGAGCATGGCTACCAAGCTTGCCCAAGGTCGCGGCTTCCTGCTCAAAGCGTTTACGGGCTTGTTGCAGCGCCTCAGCATCATTCACTTTTGGGCAAAGCTGCTTAATCACGCAAAGCGGCTGACCCGGCAGCAAACTATCTTTCGCTAAAAACGTGATGCCAAAGCCACCCCGACCCAGAACTTTAAGAATCTCGTAGCGATCGAAAAAACGTTGCTCTGACCCGCACAGTTGCCCTAGACGGGTCTGTTCATGCACATCGGCACGAAAGTTGGATAGATCAGTCACTGAACGATTCATCAGAGAGCCAAATAATTGCGTACATTTCGGTCAGTAAGTGGCATTGATACCAGTAGCCGACGGCGGTAGAGGCAGTGATCGGAATGGTAGAGGCAACAGTTGATCAGAGAGTAGTGATCGGCAAATGGGGGCTGAAGGTGCGATCGTCTTTAGTCTGTCGTCAGTTACTCATCAGTCTAAAAGCAGTTAACTCAGGTGTCGTCTGCCCTCAGTGTAAGAACAAACCCAGCGTCATAGACGAAATCTTTAAAGTCTAGGCTTACGCCATTAACGTGAATTCGATGAAACGGTTCGCTTCGGTGCCCAACCGCCCTGGATTGAAAAGCCGGGCTCACCGAGAACAGTCCACTGAAGGGACTGAACGCCTAGTGAAATTGAGCTTCAACCCGTTTCAACGGGTTTCGCACCGTTAGCCCGGACTTCAGTCACGGGCGGGATGGCATCGCAGCGAGAGCAATCGTCGAACTCGCGCGCCATTGGGGTTCTGAGCAGAAGCCGATGCGTCTGTCTCTCCTTTCCCCTTACGCTTTCGGCTCGATCGACCAAAAAGTAGGCACCTCATAGCCCCGATCGCTTAACATTTGCCGCAGCAACGGCAGACTTAGCCCAATAACATTGCTGTGACAGCCGTCTAGCTTTTCGACAAACAAACCGCCTTTACCCTCTAGCGCAAACGCTCCGGCACAGTGCAGTGGTTCGCCCGTTGCAACATAGGCAGCAATTTGACGATCGCTCGCGTTTGCGAAATAGACTTGGGTGATCTGGCAACGGACGAGGGGTGCCGGGGACGGAGCCTCCAGAGTTAGCGGGATGACAAGTAAGGCGTGTCCTGTATACAGGCTACCAACCTGACCGCGCATTTGCTGCCAGCGGTTGAACGCCTCTTCCGGGCTAGAGGGCTTGCCATGAATCTGACCCTTCACGACCAGGACAGAATCGCATCCTAGAACCAGGCGATCGACCGACGCAGAGCGATCAAGTTGAGCAGCGACGGTGGTCGCTTTGCTAAGGGCTAACGCTTGCACCAGGGCTGCGGGATCAGGCAGTTGCACTTGAGACTCATCAAACGCACTGGGACGAACGATCGGCTCAATACCAATGCTTTGCAGCAGCCGTAGCCGTGCTGGAGACGCAGACGCAAGAATAAACTGTGGTACACCCATTGGTGAAGGAATGAGGGATGAGGATGGGGGATGAAGGGCGTTTTGAGGGCTTTCAGCAGTCAGCTTTTAGCGTTGCCTTTTACCGTCTGCCCGCTCCAACTAGTCTACTGAGAACGACTTGACCGTCCGTTCTAACAACGGCTGCATTTTAGCCCAGCGGGCTTCTGGTGTAGAGGCATTAAAGGTGTAGAGTTTACCGCGACTGATCGCCACGCTTGCCAGATTATGACGTTCGCGATCGCCCACCTTGACCGCGTATTCCAGCAAGTAATACTGTTTGGTGCCAACCGTGCGGGCTTCAGCATTCACTAGTTCGGCTTTGCGTCCAGAATCGGGCGGGGCGATCGCGCTTTTGCCTAACTGATAGCCCACTTCACCAGGGCTACCCAAATCAGCCAACGTCTTCTTACCAGCCACCGGATTAATGACAACGCTTACATTCTCTGTTTGCTCCACAATGTCATGAAAGACCACATCCGGGCTACTCGTAACACTGACTGGTAGCCAACCGTTAGGATAGAGGAACTTGTAACCATCTATAGTATCTGTATAGATATTTAAGCCAGCAGTCGGTGTTACGCATCCTTGCAAACTAAGGCTAACCACTACTAGAAGTATCGCTAAAATTCGTTTAAGCATCAGTCCTATTTCCCCTTAGCCGTCTTCGTAGGCAGCAAGGGCAGCGATCGCCCCCACGCTGACTTTGACCCATTCTCTCACTTCTGTGCCGCTTTACTAGCAACTGGTAGCCGTCTTTAGAACCAGTACCGACTTTGAACCAAGCCTTTAGCATCTACCTAAGAGGAGGTATTAAGCGAAGGAATGTTGGACAGACAGTCTTTTAAGGCACATTAAGTTGTGCAACGAGTGCCTCAGTATTTAAGTAAACCAGTGAATTACGTATCGTTACCAACTTTGGACGTACAGCCTTTAAGTGATACAAAGCCCTCCCAAACTGGTTTAGAGCTTCAACCAGCCCACTCCATTGCGCCATTAAAAAAGGGTGAAGAGTGGTTCTGTTTGCTGGAGCAGAGTTTACCTGTGGGCATCTTTCGCACCACAGCAGCGGGTCAAACGGTGTATGTGAACCAGCAATGGTGTGATCTGGCAGGCATTACGACAGCCGCCGCAACAGGCGCAGGTTGGCTACAAGCCATTCACCCAGACGATCGCAAACGGGTTGCGGCTGAATGGCAGCAAGCAATGCAGAGTGCGCCGTTGGAGTGCTTTCAGTCGCGCTACCGCTTTAAACGCGCAAACGGCACGGTCGTTTGGGTTTTCGTGCAGGTGCTGGCAAACTATAACTCGGATGGCACAATCAGCGGCTATGTTGGCACCACGACCGACATTACGCAGCGGCAACAAGCAGAAGAAGCACTTTGGCAGCAGACAAAACGAGAACGCTTAGTCGCCGCGATCGTGCAAGAAATTCGCCGACATCTTGACCTGTCTCATGTGTTGCAGACAACTGTGACCGAAGTACGTCGGCTGTTGCAGACCGATCGGGTTTTAATTTACCGCTTTGAGCCAGATTGGAGCGGCACCGTCATGATTGAATCGGTAGGGGCTACATGGAAATCGATCCAAGGCACAATCATTGAGGATGGCTGCTTTGCTCATCAGTATGTTCCCAAGTATCAGCAAGGATACATCACAGCAACTGCTAGCATTTTCGAGAGCAACCTTCCCCCTTGCTATGTCGAGATGCTGACTGCCTTCCAGGTGAATGCAACCTTAGTGGTGCCTATCTTACAGGAGGATAACCTCTGGGGATTGTTGATTGCTCACCACTGTAGCGAACCTCGCCACTGGCAAACTTGGGAAACAGATTTACTCAGACAGTTAGCTGCCCAAGTCAGTATTGCCATCCAGCAATCAGAGCTGTATCAAGAAGTGCAGCGCCTCAATGCTGAACTAGAGCAACAGGTGCAGACTCGCACCGCTCAACTGCAAGTGGCATTTGATTTTGAAGCCACGTTAAAACGCATTGCCGATCGCGTCCGCGATAGTCTCGATGAAGACCAAATTTTGCAAACAGCAGTACGGGAATTGGCAGGCGCGATTAAGGTCAGAAGCTGCAATGCGGCTCTCTATGATCTGACGCAGCGTACGTCTACGGTTCGCTATGAGTACACCACGTCCCTCGCTCCCATTCAAGGGCGGAGCGTGCAGATGGACAACTTCAAGGAGGGGTACGGTCAGCTCTTGCAGGGGCAATACTTTCAGTTTTGTTCGCTCTTACCCAACTTAGAGCGGGGCAAGGCAGCCATGTTTGCCTGTCCCATTCTGGATGATCAGGGGGTGTTAGGTGATCTGTGGCTGGTCAGCAATGGTGAGCGTATCTTCGCCGAGCAAGAGATTCGGTTGGTGCAGCAGGTGGCAAATCAATGCGCGATCGCCCTCCGTCAAGCGCGTCTCTATCAAGCAGCACAGGCGCAGGTCGAAGCGTTAGAAAAGCTCAATCGCCTCAAAGACGACTTTCTCAGCACCGTCTCGCATGAACTGCGAACGCCGATGGCAAACATCAAAATGGCAGCGCAAATGTTGGAAATTGTGTTGCGGCGTAACAACTTGCTTGCTGCAGATGCTGGTTCACTGCTGCGGTATTTCCAAATCTTGCATGATGAGTGTCAACGCGAAATTAAGCTCATCAATGACTTGCTTGACCTTTCCCGTTTGGAGATGACGACGGAACGACTCAGTAAAACAGCACTCTCCCTCCAAAACTGGCTACCTGGCATTGTCAACCCTTTTCGCGAACGTACCAACAGTCAGCAACAGTGCCTGGAAGTCGTCATACCCACGACCCTTGCACCCCTGATGACCGATCGATCCTACCTGGAGCGCATTGTCACTGAACTGCTCAACAACGCCTGTAAGTACACACCTGTTCATGGACAGATTACGATCGCTGTTGCCGTTGAGTCAGCAACGATGCAGCTTCAGATCAGCAATACGGGCATTGAGATTGCTGACAGCGATTGCGATCGCATCTTTGAAAAGTTTTACCGCATCCCCAACAACGATCCCTGGAAGCATGGCGGTACAGGGCTAGGACTTGCTTTAACGAAGCAGCTCGTTGAAACGCTAGGGGGCAACATCCGGGTTACAAGCAAGGCAGGGCTGACCACATTTATTGTTGAGCTACCGATGAATGGCGTTGGTAGTTAGAGGGGGAAGGGGTGGAAGAGTGAAGGGGTGGAAGAGTGAAAGGGTGAAGGGATGAAAGAGTGAAGGAGTAAGGGAGAGCGCTTGGGTACAAGGTTCTTTTGTTTAAGTGCTGATACCGAAGTCAGGCGATCGCTCCTCGAAAAGCGAGTGGTGTTCAGTACTTTCTTTCTCCTTTAGCCCTTAGCCTTTTGCCCCTATCCTCCTGCTTGTGCTTGGGGAACTTTCGACAAATCTCAGGCGTGATGTATCAAAAGGGGAGGAAAGCGTACACTATAAGATCGCACGGTCTTAATAGTGCAGTGGCGCTTTCGCGCGTCGATCGCACTCCTACAAACCCTGTCTCTTGTTCGGTTGTTCACTTTGATGATCCTGATTCCGCTAAGATATGGCTGGATATTGAGCCAGAAGAGTCAAAGTCAAGACGTGCATAAGTGCTAGAACCAGCGTTACCGTGTTGAGCCATTGCCAACGTCGGTGGCTGCGTTCAGTTCACTACCTAAGCCAGTTGGAATGGATGTTTCCGTGAGTGTAATGCAGTTAAATAGCCCGCCCGCTCAGTCAACGCCTTTGATTCTTGAGAGCCTGCCCAACCCATCGCTTGTGGATGAAGTCTGCCCTAGGCGTGCAAGGCTAGAGATTGACTTGCTGTTGCTAGCGATCGAAGCGCTAGACTTGAGCGGGTCAGAAGCAATTCTGGTTGTGGCACAGGAGTTAGAGCTTCAAAGTATTATCAAAAATCGAGTGTCGCTATGGCGCTTACGCAGCACTAACCCGCTACGGCGCTATAGCCAGCGTCGCCCCTTAACCCTGACAGAGGCAAAAGCGTTGGTACTAGTGGGTTGCTCTCTCGCACGGCGGTTAACAGTGCTGATTCGGCAGCTCTTGCTGGCATACCAACAACTTAGCGATAAGCAGCTCTCTATGGAACATCACTTCCGGCTCAATGAATATCTGGAGCGCTTTCGTGCCCATTTTCGATCGCGTATGAATCCTAAACGGGCGATCGTCGCCACCTACAACTCTGACGAAAAACTGAATGAACTGGCGCTCAATCTGCTGACTCAACTGCTCTTTTGCACAGGCACACATGGAATGCAACGTTTTTGGGCAAGCCTGTTTGATGGAGAAGTGGCATGAGTATACAGCGTCAATATAGTTTACCTAACTGCACTCTGATGGTGGAAGGGTGGGGCGATATGGTTATCGCCAATCAGACCGAAGCACGTCCCCTGATGTCTAAGCTGACAAACGCCGAGTTTCATCTAGTAGGGGAAGAAAAACCGTTGTCCGGCGGACGCGAGTTTTTTGAAAGTTTGACTACTGCTGTCAGCCTCTACGCTCAGGAACTGTTGAGCGGTATTCGTACGTTTAAGTCGTCTCAAACCGCATCGCAGCTTGTGCAGTTGCAGCGTCTGGATGATAACCATCATCGGTTAAGCGTGTTGCCACCTGACGCTGATCCGGGTTCTGGCATTGCCACGCATCTGACCCGACAAGTTAACCTGACCACAGTGCAATTGTTTGATTTAGTGGAAGCGGTGGATCAGTTCTTTGCAGATACCCAAACGTTACCGGATCTAACGTTCCAGGTTGCGCCCCTTGCCAAACGCCACGTCCGTCGCAGTGAACCGGTTGCCAAACAAGCTGTACCAGCGGCGATCGGTGCGTCTGGTTTAGCCCTCGCTGCGATCGCCTTCTTTTTTATCCCTATACCCCAGGTACGCCAACCGGAGGATTTGGTGCCCAACGCCAATCCAACCGCCAGCACAGCAGGCTCACCAGCACCCGCTGCCCCCCCGCCAGCACCCACTGCGAGCGGTTTGCCTAGCCCCATTACAAGTCCTGATGCAGCTACCACTCCTAGTCCGACAACGGCTGCTCAACCTGATTTAACAAAGCTAGCAGCCACACTGACGGCCGCCCCAGAGATCACCGATCCAGCTCAAGTCAAAACCTTGCAGGAGCGGTTATCAACGCAGCTTGATCAGGCATGGAAAAACCGTCCGGCTGTGACGCAAGACCTGGAGTATCGCGTTGGCGTGGCTAAAGATGGGGCCATTGTTGGCTATAAGCCTGTTAACTCAGCCGCAGAGACAAGCACCCAGCAAACGCCGTTGCTGAATCTGCTCTATATTCCGGCAGCTGGTTCGCAGTCATCATCAGAGCCGATCGCCCAATACAAAGTCGTTTTCACCTCGAAGGGCGTGCTTGACATCTCTCCCTGGCAAAACGCTCTGGCAAGCCCCATTACAGGCATTACAGAAATTACGGATTCTGCCCAGATTAAAGAGCTGCAACCCAAACTTTATGACCAGATCGACCAAAGCTGGAAAGACAAACCAGACTTCACAAAAGACCTGGTTTTTCGCGTACGGGTGAAGCAAGACGGCACGATCGTGGACTACAAGCCCGATAGCGAAGTTGCCGCTGCGTCTGTTAAAGAAATCCCCCTGCCGCAGTTAGGAAAACTTGCTGAGGACGGTGATACTGGAGCGAGTCAAGATCCACTCGCCCTCTTTAAAGTGGTCTTTAAGCCAGACGGTAAGCTTGAAGTTAGCCCCTGGCGCGGTCAGAGGAATTAGCAGAAAAGGCAGACTCACACAGCGGGACGAGTCATCAAACGCTAACGCAACGCCTGCCTTTTTTCCTGTTTCCTCACCCTCTTAGCCGCCATGCTATGAACATCATCTTTTTCGGCACGCCTACCTTCGCCGTTCCTAGTTTGGAACGCCTGCTAGCCCATCCAGCGTTTAACGTGCTGGCAGTCATTACCCAACCGGATAAGCGACGAGGGCGAGGCAACCAACTGATCCCATCACCTGTGAAGACGATCGCTCAGGCGCACAACCTACCCGTGTATCAGCCCAAAAGCGTCAAAAAAGATGAGGCGACCCTGGATTATCTCAAAAACGCTCAAGCAGATGCGTTTGTTGTCGTTGCTTATGGGCAGATTCTCTCTCAGGCAATGCTTGACCTGCCGCGTCTTGGCTGCGTGAATGCTCACGGCTCCATACTACCCAAGTATCGTGGTGCGGCTCCTATTCAGTGGAGTTTGTACCACGGTGAAGCAGAGACGGGCATCACAACGATGCTGATGGACGCTGGTATGGATACCGGCCCCATGCTACTAGAAGCCCGTACCCCGATCGCCCTATTGGAGAACTTCGAGGATCTGGCAGCGCGGTTGGCAAACATGGGTGCCGATCTGCTTCCAGAAACCCTACTCAAGCTCGATCGGCAAGCGATTCACCCCCTACCTCAGAATGAGTCTCAGGCGACTTACGCACCACTCATCAAAAAAGAACACTATGGGCTGGATTGGTCCCGCCGCGCGATCGACCTGCACAACCAGATTCGCGGCTTTTTCCCCTCTTGTAGCGCCACCTTTCGCAACGAAGCCATCAAAATCATGGCAACCGCGCCCCTTGAGGCAGCCTTTTGGGCACAACTACCGCCAGAATTAAGCGCGATCGCCCAAGTCTGGTCAAGCCCTTCAACCACAGCACAACCGGGCGAAGTGGTCGGCATCCTTAAAGGAGAGGGCGCGATCGTGCAAACGGGTGAAGGTGTCTTGCTGCTGCGAACCGTGCAGCTACCTGGCAAACGTCCTCAATCGGGCTGGGATTTTGCCAATGGCGCGCGGCTGGCGGTTGGAGAGATATTTGGGAAGGGGTGAGGGGGCTTGATGTTTGTCAGTGACGAACTGCCATTGCCGCTACTCTTGCCAGGTTGATTGCCAATCGGGGCACTTATCGTTTTCCCAGCCGTAAGGATGCATCCCACAAACCAGCATTGTGCCGCCGTAGGTTTGACCGTGATAGTGGCGGCAACCAACACAAGCAGGGCGATCGTTTAAAAACGGCTCGACTGTGTGCATCATCGGCTGTGTCGTTTCTTCAACCGCAAACTCAATCCCCAAATACGCCTCCAAAATGGGATCAATTAGATCGCCAAAACGTTGCTCAAGCTCAACAGAGAACACCGTTTGCACCTGCTCTACGACTTCTTCCGACGCTTCAAGAAAAGAATCTACCATCTCACCGAAGTCGATAGCGACCTCAGTAAAGAACTGCTCAACCTCACCAACCATGACTTCAAGCATCTCAGAGAATTCTTGCGACCAACTTTTCATACGCCTACCAGTTAAGCCTCTGCACTTAAACGTAAGAATGTTTAACGCCACAGAGGCAGGGTCAGGTTGAGGCTCTGCTTCAGGGCTATTCGCTCACCTTCACACCTGTGAGATCGTCTCAGTATAGCTCACATTAGCTAGGGCTTGCTTGCCTCACTTATCTTGCCTGAGGCGCTTGAGCTCTTCCTGCAAATCCGTCACTTGCTGCCGCATCTGCCCTACATCAGATGGGTCAGCTTTGGCAGGTTCATCATCGGTGACGATTTCAATGCGGCGTGGCTCAGTCGGGCGCGGTGTTTCCGGGGCTTCGACCGCCTGCTGCTGTGCTTTGCTGACCATTTCATCCACAAAACGACGCGCTTCTTCACTTGTCATTTCGCCGCGCTCGACCATTTCGTCTGCAAGTGTCTGGACATGCGATCGCAGTTCGCCGAGCTTTTCGGTCGCCTTTTCACCTGCGTAGGAAGCAACGCCAATACCGAGGTAAACTGCTTTTTGGACTAAATCTCCCAAACCCATAATGCTTAAAGCTCCTGAATGTCTTACATACTGCGAACTATGGCTCACAATGCCGGTTGCAATGCTTTCAGCATAGGAATAAAGCTCAAGGAGTGTCATCAGTCTTTCTGGTGGAAAACCGTACCAGAAACGTTGGCGAACTAAAAGAACTAGAACAATGAATGAAGGGAACATCGTTCAATCAAAAGCGACCCGGAGTCCACGCCTATCACAAGCATCCTGTATTGCTGCTACCTTCCGGTCCTGACAAGATTTAGGCGTTGCGACCGCATGGGTCCGGATCACTTATCAGGATAACATCATCTGGAGACAGTCAACGGATAGGAGTTAGGGAGTGAGGAGTACAGAAGCGGCAAAATCGGATCCAACACTCTGGCGCAGCAGCATGAAGTCAGCTCAAAGCTCAAAACTCTAGCCTCTATTCCACTGCTATCCGCCATTCATACAGTTTGTAAAGCACACAGTTATTCTGTATGAGCGGATCTTGAGCAACGATCGCGGCGGCTTCATCCATCGAAGCGGCTTGAAAGAGAAGCATACCGCCGCCATAGCAGCTCCAGTAACCTGATTTTGCCTGATGCCCTTTGGCAATTAAACCGCGCACAAACTCTTTATGCGCTGGGACATATTGGTCAAAGAGGGGCTTATCGACGATTCCTGCTTCAATTTTGACAAACCACGGCATGACGAGGTGTTCCTTTGAGTCAAACTAACGATCGGTTTTTTGTTGCGCTGCTACCGTCGCAGGCGATCCATGACTATGCCAATGAAGTGAAGCAGGTGTTTGTCGATCGCTACAATAGTCGCGCAGCGTTGAAATCGCCACCCCACATCACGTTGCAGCCGCCGTTTGAGTGGAGCATGACGGCGTATCCTGCCCTGAGCGAAACTTTAAAGGCATTTGCGGCTCAGTTTACGCCAATACCTGTTGCACTGTCAGGCTTTGGGGCATTTGCACCCCGCGTTATCTATATCAATGTTATCAAGTCGCCGACACTGCTGACACTCCAAGCCACGTTAGCAAAGTGCCTGGAAGAGTCGTTAGGGATTGTTCATACAGAGAGTAAAGCGCGATCGTATACGCCACACATGACCGTTGGCTTCCGCGATTTGACCCCAGAAAATTTTGAGCTAGCTTGGGCAGAGTTTCAGCAGCGCCCGTTAGAGCTTGAGTTTGTAGCGAGTCACTTAACGTTGTTGCAGCACGATGGGCATGATTGGAAGGTTGACGCAGAGTTCCCCTTCTTAGACAACTAATTAGCTTTCAGCCTTCAGCTTTTAGCCCTCAGCTTTTAGCCTTAAATCACTTGAAATCGCTTGCTGACTACTGTTACAGTCGTTTCCTTTCACTCTTGCACTCATTCGCCCGTTACGAGCGATTGCAAGTAGCCTTCGACCAACAAATCGGAGCCGATCGCCCGCCATTGCAGTTGTTCCAGCAACAGTGCCTTTGTCATTGTTGTCAAGCCCAAATCGCTGACTGGGGAGGGTGCCGTACTGCCGCCGATGATTTTGGGGGCGACGAAGGCAAGGACTTTTTGCACAGCGCCCTCTGCGATCGCTCGTGCTGCCAGCGTACCGCCACACTCCCACAAGACGCTGAGGCAACCACGATCGTACAGATGCGCCATCACTACGGCAGGCGTTAAGGCGGTGCATTCAATCACGTCTACGCCCTGTTGTCTGAGGGCTTTTTGCACGTCTGGGTTTGCCGTTGCTTCAGTGAAAACCAACGTGGGAGCGATCGCTGTTTGCCAGAGTTGGGCATCGAGGGGCAGATCGAGCGATCGGCTCATCACGACTCGTAAGGGCGTGGTTGCTTGACGGCTGGTGAGGAGAGGATTGTCGCGCCGAACGGTGTTGCCACCCACAATCACAGCGTCGCAAGTGGCTCTTAGCTGGTGTACTTCCGCACGGGCGGCGGCACCTGTCACCCAGGCACTATGCCCGGTAGTAGTCGCAATCTTGCCATCTAACGTCATGGCGTACTTCAAAATGCCAAACGGACGGTGATGCAAAATCCGATGCACAAACGCTTCGTTCAGCTTGCGACAGTCTGCCTCTTCGATACCAACCGTGACTTCGATGCCTGCTTGTTGAAGCCGCTCAATCCCCCTACCTGACACTCTGGGATCGGGATCGACCATGCCAACGACGACTCGCTGTATGCCTGCGGCGACGATCGCCTCGGAACAGGGTGGCGTACGTCCATAGTGGTTACACGGCTCCAAATTCACGTAGAGCGTTGCGCCCTGTGCGCGATCGCCCGCCTCTCGAAGCGCAAAGACCTCCGCATGAGGTTGTCCGGCAGCAGGATGGAAGCCTTCACCAACGATCGTGCCTGCTTGCACAACTACAGAACCCACTAAGGGATTGGGTGCCGTGCGTCCGAGTGCCCGCCGTGCCAGAGTCAGACAGCGCTGCATCAGGGCACGATCGTCCCTCGCTGAATCGTTTATATCTGGATCGTCCATCGCTGAATCGTCCCTCGCGGCGGCATGATTCACTTCAGAAGGCTGGCTTTGTACGCTGCCCAGCCACCGAGGTCAGAAATGTCTAACCAGCCGTACTTTTCCACCAATTCACGCGGGTAGAGAATTGCCGTCAGCACCTCGCCATCTTCTAAAACAACATCGCCGGGATACATATGGGGCGGTTCGGTTGCTAGCAGGTGCTCGTACTCGGCGATCGTCAGTTCATACACTTCACCCGGAATCGAAACGCCACCCTCAGCCACTTCGTAAATAGCAGGATGCCAACCATCTGCCGCTGAGTGTAAGCGATACTGCGATCGCGTTTTAGCTTCTCGAATGAACGTTGCCGCTTGCAGATTGCCGTGGTCGGGTTGTCCCCGCAGCGCCGAGCCACAGATGAACACTCGCTTCACACCCGTTGTTTCCGTCATTACGCCTCTCAATTCGTGACAATAGGGATCTTAGCGGGAGGAACTTTGAGCAAGCATTTGTACACCTTGAACTACTGGTTCCCGCCGGGTTGTTCTAAGTTTAGGGTTAGCCCGTTCTTTGTTACAAGTTAGAACTACCAAGAATCAAAGCTGAGGGGATGCTGATGCCGGTTCGTTCCAAGCTCACAGTCAATGGCGATCGCCTCAATCGTACGCTCTCGCAACTGGCAGAAATCGGTAAACTGCCAGACGGTGGCGTGAGTCGGGTTGCCTTTAGCACTGACGATTTATTGGCGCGTCAGCAGGTGCAAGCCTGGATGGTCGAAGCGGGGATGACCGTTCGTATTGATGCGGCAGGTAACATCATTGGCAGCTATGCAGGGCACTACAAAGGAGCAGCAGCATTGGCAACAGGCTCACACATTGACACTGTACCGATCGCAGGGCGCTACGATGGCTGCCTGGGTGTTTTGGCAGGCATTGAAGTGGTGCGAGTGCTGCATGAACAGAACACGCGGCTGAACCATCCCCTTGAAGTCATTGTCTTCACAGACGAAGAGCGTTCGGTACTGGGCTGTAAGGCGATGGCGGGCGAGGTCAAAGAACCAGCAGAGTATTACGCCCGGTTAGATGGCTCACCGATTCAGGAGTGTCTGCAACGCATTGGGGGGGATTGGTCAAAGATTTCGACGGCTCAACGCACCCGATCGGAGGTGGCTGCCTTCGTAGAACTCCATGTCGAACAAGGCGGCGTGCTGGAACATCAAGCGGTGCCGATCGGGGTGGTCGATGGCATCGTCGGGCAGTATCGGTTTGCGGTCAACGTGATGGGACGCATGAACCACGCTGGCACCACACCCATGCATTTGCGGAAAGATGCGCTGGTGGCTGCGGCTCAGATGGTGCTGACAGTGAACAAGATCGGGGTGGAAATTCCGGGTGATCAGGTAGCAACGGTTGGGTATCTCAATGTTTCGCCCAATGCGACAAACACGGTGCCTGGTAACGTCGATTTTCGCATTGATCTGCGCGATCTGTCCCAGGAGCACCTGGAGTGGTTGGTGAGTCGCTTGAAGGATGAATTTACCACGATCGCCACTGCGACCCAGACCGAATTTACCCTCCGCGAGACGCTTCACATCCTGCCCACGCTTGCGGCTCCCTCGATCAAAGAGGTGATTAAGCAAGTTTCCGAGCAGCTTGCCTTGCCTTACATCTGCCTTCCCAGTCGCGCCGGACACGATGCCCAGGAGATTGGGCGTTTCACCGATATGGGCATGATTTTCGTCCCTAGCCAGCATGGCATCAGTCACTCGATCGACGAATATACGGCACCCGAACAGTGCGCTCAAGGCGCGAATGTCTTACTGCACACCTTTTTGCAGTTGGATCAAGCGTACCCAATCAACAAGACAGTTATTTAAGGTAGAACTTAACGTAGAGGGTATGCCGATCCCCGACTTCTGATTAAAACTCAGCGGTGCAAAGCCGAGCCTATTGTAAAAGTCGGGGATCTTTGCGTCAGTCCTAAAAGTCTAAGAAGACACTCACGACCGCAGCCTCAGACATTAAACTCCAGTGAGATATACATTCGTTCACAAACCGGATAAACTTTTCGCTGTAAGTAGGTTTACGCTCGTTAAAACGGAACTAAGTCATGGTCACGTATCGGTCTGTTATCGCGTTTGTTTTAATGCTGCTCACGACGATGCTGGTTAGTTGTAGCAGCGTCACAGAAGTAAAGCCGCTGTCTTACACCACAGCACAGGTAGAGGAAATTCAAACGTATGCAGGGGATCTTTTAGAACTGCGCGATCGCCTGCCTGAACTTGCCGATCTGGTGCAAAAAGAAAACTGGACCTTTGTGCGTAACTTCATTCACGGTCCGTTAGGAGAACTGCGTACCAAAATGATCTATCTGTCGCGCAACCTCCTTCCCACTGATCAGGCAAAAGCCGATGCGTTAGCGAAAGAAGCCTTCCAAAGCCTGGTAGCACTGGATGCCGCCGCCGAGAAAGCGGATTACAAAGTAGCAGTTCGCAATCTGAGCAAGACCGTAGAAGGTCTCAATGAGTTTCTGGAGCTAGTGCCTAAGGGTTAGGGAGTGGGGAGTGGGGAGTCGGGAGTGGGCTTTCAGCGCTTCTCCGATTGCTTTAAGCGATGGCTCTTTGCTTCACCGACGGCTAAGCAAAACTGGTTTCCTTGCAGTGCATGACTAACGTTGTAATCGTCGGCTGTGGTGTCGTTGGCGCAGCGATCGCCTATGAACTCAGCCATGTTGAAGGTCTGGCAGTAACAGTGCTCGATCGTCAGCAGCCTGCCCAAGCGGCAACGGGGGCAGCGCTCGGCGTGCTGATGGCAGTCATCAGCCAGAAAACAAAGGGCAACAACTTACGGATGCGGCTGACGGGCATTGAGCGGTACAACGCCTGGATTCCGACGCTGGAGGCAATCACTGGTCAGACCATTTTGTTTAACCAGCACGGTTTGTTGCGCCTTTGTTTTGAAGGGGAGCCGTTGGAACGCTGGCACGAACTAGTAGAAATCCGACGATCGCAGGGTTGGCGGCTAGAGATCCTCGACCGCGCCCAACTCGCAGCCAACTATCCTCAACTGAACTTAGAGCGGATCACAGCAGCGGTTTATTCACCGGACGATCGTCAGGTTGATCCAACTGCGCTCACGCAGGCGTTAGTAGCTGCCGCCATACAAAAGGGCGTGACATTTCAGTTTGATACCCATGTGGAGGGAGTCGAACGTAGCGATCGCGCTCATCTTCCTTCTGAGAATGCCTTACAGCAGTGTCAGCAGGTTCACACGACTAGCGGCTCACTGCCAGCAGACTGGCTGGTGATTGCGGCTGGCTTAGGTTCTACGCCACTAACGACCGCACTTCAGCAGCCCGTCGATATCCGTCCGGTCTTGGGACAAGCAATCCACGTACAGTTGCCGTACCCGCTAAAAACATTGCAGCCGCAGCCTGTCATTACAGGTGACGATGTCCACCTTGTCCCGCTAGGCGGCGAGGACTACTGGATTGGCGCAACGGTAGAGTTTCCGACTGACACACTCGCATCCACACCCGATGCAATGGCGTTGGAGGTAGTCATGCAGCAGGCGATCGCCCTTTGTCCGGCGTTTTCAGAAGCAGCGATCGTTCGCGCTTGGTCAGGGTTACGTCCTCGCCCCGAAGGTCGCCCAGCCCCGATCGTCGAGCGGCTTCCAGGTTACAGCAACGTGCTCCTAGCAACGGGACACTACCGCAACGGTGTTTTGCTGGCACCCGCAACAGCAGAGAAAATTCGACAACTCATTGGTGCTGGCTAACCACTTTGAGAGTGAGTGAAACCTCTCCTGACTGAGCAACAGCCAACTTACTGCGCCACCGAAAAGCCCTTGCGGGTAGAGCGGGTTTCTGCCACCTGCACCTCAAAGCTGACACGATCGCTCCGATCGCCCGCTTTCACCTGCAACGTCCACCGTCCCGGCTTCGGCACCCAAAAAACTGAGTCAGGGGTTTGCGTTGCCAGCGGTTGCCCATTCAGCAGCCATTCCACCGTTTGATTTAATGGACTTGCCAGCTTAAATTGCAGTCGCTGAGCCGAGTCAGTGGCTCCAGGTTCCAATAAAAAGACATCGCCATCACGGGGTGAAAGAATCCTCAGACCATCGGTTGCGGTTGGTTTGAGGGGTTGCATTGCCAGCCATTCGTTGTATTCTGGCGGCAGTTTCAAGCGATACTCGCGCTGCCCCTTGCTAGTTGCCACTGCCTGGTAAAACGGATCGGGTTGACGATCGTACTCACCCAACGCCTGAGGCTCGAAATACTCCTGCACCACCGAGGGACAGACAGGCGTAGGACGCGCACCCGACAGGGCACAGATCGGACGCTTGACTAACCCAGTAGGTGCTGGAAAAGCGCCTGGTTCCCGCTGTTCATGCAAATGCAGCATAATACGATTCCACAACGGAGCCGCACCTGTAATCCCTGACACTTGACGCATCGGTGCGCCATCAAAATTACCAACCCAGACCGCCACGGTGTAGTCTCTGGTAAAGCCGATCGTCCACGTATCGCGAAAATCAGACGAGGTTCCAGTTTTAACCGCTGCTGGAAACGGTAGACTCAACAGCGAATCGACCCCAAACGCTTTAGCACGAGCGTGAGGATCGCTCAACATATTGGTGATCAGAGACCAGGTGGAGGAGGAAGGAGAAGGGAGGAGAAGTTTTGAGTTTTGAGTTTTGAGTTCATCCTGCCTTTTGCCTTTTGCCTCCTGCCCTCTGCCTTCTGCCTTCTGCCTTTTGCCTTTTGCCTTTTGCCTTTTGCCTTCTAACCCTGCTCCCCACTCTCCGCTCGCCTCAGGCATCACCCTCAACGCCAATGGCTGTCCTTGATTCGCCAGGATTAAATACGCTCTCGCCAGCTCCCATAGACTAACTTCGCCGCCGCCAAGGGCAAGCCCCAAGCCATAGTGGTCAGCGGTTTGAGCCAGGTGGGTAAAGCCAAGCTGATGGAGGCGATCGAGAAACGCTTTCACGCTCACCTTTTCCAGTACGCGCACGGCTGGCACATTGAGAGAGTTGGCTAACGCAACACGTACCCGCACCGGGCCTTGAAAGGTTTCGCTATAGTCTAAGGGCGTATAGAGCTTGGCACCAGGAATGGCGTAGCGAGTTGGAACGTCGGCAAGAATCGTGTTTGGACGGATGAGTCGTTGCTCCAGAGCCAGTTCGTAAAGGAAGGGTTTGAGCGTAGAACCCGGTTGGCGGAGCGCTTGTACACCGTCATTTCGACCTTTTTGAACATCTGCGAAATAGTCGGGCGACCCCACATAAGCCAGCACATCGCCAGAGCGGTTATCCAGCACCAATGCTGCTGCATGATGGACATTCTGTGGTGCCAGGGTTTGGATGACTTGCTGCACTTGCGCTTCGGTAAACTGCTGCAAGGCACGATCGATCGTGGTTCGTACTTGAGGCGCATGGGTCGATCGCTGCTCAGCCAGCCAAAACAGGAAGTGGGGCGCTGCAATAATGCCCTGCTGTCGCGGTTGTAACGACAATGCTTCTTGAAAGGCACGATCGGCTTCTGCACGACTGAGATATTGATCCTGAACCATGCGATCGAGGATATAGGTTTGCCGCCGTTTTAACGCCTCCCAGCGATCGTAAGGATTGAGTTGGTTTGGATCATTCGGAATTGCGGCTAAGACACTGGCTTGAGCAACATTTAGCTCACTGGCAGGAATGCCGAAATAAATGCGTGCTGCGGCTTCTACGCCGTAAATATTGCCGCCCATGGGCAGCCGATTGATATAGACCTGAAGGATTTCATCCTTGCTCATCCCAGCCGTCAGCCGCCACGAGAGCCAAATTTCCTTCACTTTCGCTGACCAGGTACGGGGCGATGGCTCCAGCATTCGCGCAAGCTGCATCGTAATGGTCGAGGCACCGCTCACAATCTGACGGGCTTGCATTGCCTCTAGCAGGGCACGTCCGATTGCCCACCCATCTAACGCCCCATGCTGATAGAAGCGCCGATCCTCTGCGGCCACGATCGCTTGCTTGAAAGATGGTGAGACCTGCTGGAGCGGCACTGTAACGGTGTGATCCTGGTCGCGCGTTAGCACAGTGCCCAGTGGTAAGCCATTGCGATCAGTAAACTCAATCGCCTGCTGGTCCTGCACCAGATGCACAGCCCGGATGGGAGCTAGATAGGGCAGCGATCGCACCCAGATCGCCAGGATAACCAGCGTCAAGAGGAGCTTAGCGAGTGAATGTCTGGCATACCAATCTGTAACGACCAGCAGCCATCGTCGCTGCACCTGAATCAGGTTTTTCAGTTGCTTGGCGTTTAACCACCTGCGTTGCTGCATCGCCCTCTCCTCTGCATCACCAACATCGCTGTCAGTTGACTACATTCCACGCTACAAGCGATCCGGCAAGTCGTACGATCTGTTAACACCCATAATGCTCTGGGAACTATAAAAGGGCTAAAGCATAGTTCCTTTGCGATCGCCCGGTGCATCTTAATGAAAACTAATCCTTACTATGGGACGAATCTCGCTGAGCATGGCTCAAGGTCGTCTACAAACGGCTTCTCTTTGTTGGAACTGCTTGTAGTCATCGTTATGATCAGCGCCCTGTTTGCGATTACGGCTCCTGGTTGGGTCACGTTGATCAACCGACAGCGACTTAATGCCGCTCAAGAAAGAGTGCTTCAGGTCATGTACAACGCGCAGAATCGTGCCAAACAAACCCGTGTAGTATGGCAAGCCAGTTTTCAAAACCCTGATGGGGTCATTCAATGGGCAATTCATCCAGCGAGTGTGACACCAGCGGCTGTCCATTGGAATCGTCTTGATGCCAATGTGCAAATGGATGATGAAACAACACTACAGCAGTCAAGCGGCATTCGCAGAGTGCGCTTTGATTATGACGGCACGGTGAACGGGCGGCTTGGGAGGCTCACCTTGTCTAGCGACGGTGACAAAGCCAAACGTTGTGTCATTGTCGCAACGCTACTCGGAAAGCTTCGCACAGGGACAGAGAATCCAACTAGGCAAGATGGCAAGTTTTGTTATTGATTGCCAGATGATTTCAACATTCTTTCCGTTTTTTCACGATCGATCTTCAAGACTAGCGTCCCCAGAGGCGGCAAACAGAGATCGATCGAATAAGGCTGGTTCTGATATGCCCATTCTTCTGCCCACTTACCGCCTAAGTTCCCCATATTACTGCCACCATACTCACGCGAATCGCTGTTAAACAGCTCGGTGTAAAAGCCTTGCTGAGGCACTCCCACACGATAATGCGAGTGCGGTTGGGGTGTAAAGTTACAGACAGTCACGACAAAACCATCCGAATCTTTTGCCCTGCGGATAAACGAAACAACACTATGGCGGTTATCGCTACAGTCAATCCACTCAAACCCCTCCTGACCAAAGTCTTGAGTATAAAGCGCTGGTTCACTGCGATAAAGCTGGTTTAGTGCCCCTAAGAAGTGCTTCAACTTTTGATGCGGTTCAAACTGAAGCAACTGCCAGTCTAAATCACTCCAGACATTCCACTCGTTCCACTGCCCAAACTCCATGCTCATGAACAGCGTTTTTTTGCCGGGATGCGTATACATGTAGGCATACAGGCAGCGCAGGTTCGCAAATTTTTGCCACTCATCACCCGGAATCTTGCCCAGCATATTGCTCTTGCCGTGGACAATCTCGTCATGGGAGAGCGCCAGCATGAAGTTTTCGCTGTGGTTGTACCAGATGCTGAAGGTGATGTTGTTTTGGTGAAACTGGCGGAACCACGGATCCATGTGGAAGTAATCCAACATGTCGTGCATCCAACCCATATTCCACTTCAGGTTGAAGCCCAGACCACCAACGTAGGTGGGCCAGGACACCATTGGCCATGAGGTTGATTCTTCGGCGATCGAAAGCACGCCAGGAAAGTAGCTAAAGACGACGTGGTTCATCTGGCGAAGAAAATCTGCCGCCTCAATGTTTTCTCTGCCACCGTATTGGTTCACCAGCCATTCACCCGGTTCGCGGCAGTAATCGAGGTAAAGCATTGACGCAACCGCATCCACACGAATCCCGTCGATATGATACTTGTCAAACCAGAAGAGGGCGTTGGCAACCAGGTAGTTCCGCACCTCATTACGGGCGTAGTTAAAAACGAGGGTACCCCATTCTTTGTGTTCGCCTTTGCGTGGGTCGGCATGTTCGTAAAGGTGGGTGCCGTCAAAAAATGCCAGCCCGTGACCGTCTTTAGGAAAGTGACCCGGAACCCAATCCACAATGACACCAACACCGTGAGCATGACACTGATCCACAAAGTACATAAAGTCTTGCGGGGTGCCGTAGCGAGAGGTGCAGGCATAGTGTCCCACAACCTGATAACCCCAGGAGCCGTCGAAGGGATGTTCGGCAACGGGCAGTAGCTCAATATGCGTGAAGCCTAGCTCTTTCACATAGGGAATGAGTTTGGCAGCGAGTTCCCGATAGGTGAGAAACCGTGCCCCAGGCTTGAGTTCAGAAACAATTACAACGGGTTCTGGCTCACCGTTCGGTAGCAGGGCGGGTTCACTAGAGGAAGCATGGAGCCAGGAGCCAAGATGGCACTCATAAACCGCGATCGGCTTGGTGAGCGGTTCAGTATGGCGGCGTTGTGCCATCCAGCCATCGTCATTCCAGGTGTAGGTTTCGAGGTTAGTGACGATCGACGCAGTCTTGGGTCGTGCCTCTTGCTGAAAGCCGTACGGATCAGACTTCTCGTAAATATGACCGTCCTGGTTTTTAATTTCGTACTTATAACGAGCGTCTACGCCGATTTCAGGAATAAAGAGATCCCAAATGCCGCCATCGAGCTTCCGCATCTGGTGCTTGCGACCATCCCAGGAGTTGAAGTCACCCAGCACAGACGCACTGCGGGCATTGGGTGCCCAAACCGCAAAATAGACACCGCTAATGCCGTTCATTTCAGTCAGGTGGGCACCCATCTTTTCGTAGATGCGATGGTGGTTGCCTTCTGCAAACAGATGAACGTCGAAATCAGTCAGGTAGGGCGATCGAAACGCATAGGGGTCGTAAATAAAGCGCTCGTGTTCGCCCTCTTTCAAGCGAAATTGATAATTTGAGAGATCGGCACCCTCGATCGTGCATTCAAAAAAGTGAGGATGGTGAGTTGCCTGCATGGGGTATTCTGCCCGCTGCTCTGGAAGCACCACCCAGACCGCCTCTGCATTGGGCTGATAAGCGCGCACAATCCACGCTGACTGCCCCTTATGCTCTATAGCGTGGGGACCTAGCACCTCAAATGGATCATGATGCTTATTCCCAACGATCCGCTCTACCTGGTCTGGGGTGATGGTCATTGCCATGAAGCTACCTGCCTAAGAAAAAATATTAAGCCGCGAAATAGTTTAAACGATGCGTAATCAACTGTAATAAACCGTAGCAAATCATGGCTAAAGTCTCAAATTTATTTGCGTCAGTCCGCAATTTTGCGGGGGGCTGTGACTGGCTCGATTCATCATAGCAACCAATAAACCGCCCACAATTAGAGGCACGAATGCAAAAGCCGCCCTAACTCTATTAGCTACCAGTTAGGACGGTTAAAGATTTAACAAGCCCTTGGAGCTTGCTCAATTTTTGCGTGTGACGACTTTTCGCGTCTTAGCCTAGCGACAGAGATCACGATCGCCCCTTGCTCAAGCGCTACCTGTAAACGTGACCTCTGGAAACTTTGCCTGGGCTTCCGCCATGGGTCGCCGCTTGCCTTCCTCTTGCCAGTAGTTGATGACCTCAGTCGCCTGGTTAAGCAACTCAACGCGATCGACCTCAGAAATCCAATGCTTTGCTTCCATCTCTGTCTTTAGCTGTTCCCACGCATCATTACGGGGCCAAAAAAAGTAAGATGTCAACGGGCTAGTGCCCTTGCCTACAACCTGATCGACGGCTAATGCAACGTTCTCATCTAACCAGAGAACTTTTAAAATAAACTTCGACAACCCAACCTCCAGCTTGTCCCAAACATTTCGCTTGCTCTGCAACTTAGAATTCTATCGTACTGCCGGAAGAATCACCAGCAGAATTCTTAGAATCAGCCGTAAGTGTGCGGTTGGGCAAGCATGTAGGGTATAGATGCAGGCAGCATGATTCGGTATGGTGCTAAGAGTAGAGACAGAGCAGGCAGGCGTAATGGATAGTTTGGGGGCGATCGTCGTTTTTGACATTGATGGCGTGATCCGTGATGTAGGCGGTTCGTATCGCCGTGCGTTGGCAGATACCGTCGAACAGTTCACGCAGGGAGCCTATCGTCCCTCACCGGAGGAGATTGATGCACTGAAAGCAGAAGGACTCTGGAATAACGATTGGGAAGCGTCGCAGGAGCTGCTGTATCGCTATTTTGAAGCACAGGGACGTTCACGTAGTGTCTCTGAAAGAGAATCGCGGGAGGCTACAGCCACAAACCCGATCCGGCTGGACTATGACGCACTGGTCGCGTTTTTTCAGTCTCGCTATCGCGGCACCGACCCAACCCACTGGACAGGCTACATTTGTCAGGAGCCGCTACTGCTGCAACCAGCCTATCTAGAGCAGTTGACGCAGGCAGGGATCCAGTGGGGCTTTTTTAGCGGTGCCACGACCGGATCAGCACGCTACATTCTGGAGCAACGCTTGGGCTTGCGATCGCCTATTCTAGTCGCGATGGAAGATGCACCCGGTAAACCTGACCCCACTGGGCTGCTGCAAACCGTGCGCCTGCTGCATGGTTCTGATGCCGCGCCTGTCATCTATGTGGGCGATACAGTGGCAGATATGCACACGATCGCCAAAGCACGTCAAGTCCAGCCCGCTCGATCGTGGTTTGCCGTTGGTATTTTGCCACCTCACGTCCAGGAAGCTGAGGTCAACAAGCAAACCTACATCGCTACACTCCAGCAAGCAGGCGCACAGGTCGTTTATGACAATGTGCAGGAGTTGACGGTAGGGGCGATCGGCGCGTTGGTGAGGGGTGAGGAGAGAGGGGTGAGGAGAGAGGAGAGAGGAGAGAGGAGAGAGGGGTGAAAGAGTGAAGGGTGAAAGAGTGAAGGGTGAAAGAGTGAAGGGTGAAAGAGTGAAGAGTCAGTCGAACTCAAAACTCAAAACTCAAAACTCAAAACTCTCTCAACTCCCCACTCCCCACTCCTTACGCTTTCAGCTTCAAAAACTTCTCCATCGCCGATACCATTTCTGGGGGCCAGCGGCGGTTGTTTCTGAGCCAATTTAGATCTTTGTAGCGCGAGTCGAGACCAACGGCTGAAACCCACTGACTTTCGGCTTCTCCTTGTTTTCCCTGCGCCCAAAGAGCAGCGGTGAGGGCAGCACGCATATCGGCAAATTGAGGATATTTACGCACCAGATTTCGCATTTTGCGAACGGCTTCGTCCTGCTTGCCAGTCTGATACAGCGCTAGAGCGTAATTAGCGTTGGCAAAGGCATAATCACGAACCAGCTCAGTTGCTTGTTTGTAATCGACGACGGCTGCTTCCCATTGCCCTAGCCCCGCTTTGGCATTGCCGCGATTATTAAACGCAGCGGGATCTTTCGGATCGAGTTCTAAAACACGATCGTAGTCGGCGATCGCGTCTTCCCACTTGCCCAAGCCTTCTAGCGCGGTGCCACGGTTGAGGTAGGGGTCAGGTGCCTCTGGTGCAAGCTCGATCGCCTTGTTGTAATCAACGAGAGCGCTCTGCAATTTATTTTGGCTCACTTTGGCGTTGCCTCGGTTGCTCCAGGCCGCCGCCGCTTGCGGCAGTTTCTCAATGATTTGCGTCCAATAGTCCTCAGCCGTACGGAAGTCGCCGTCGTTGGTTGCCTTAAAGGCTTTATCGGCGATCGTATCAAGCTGCTTGTAAAGATCTAGCGCTGTTGCCTGGGGTGCTGCTGGCGAAGGCGAAGCAGCTTCTGGTAAAGGCGATGCGGTTTCTGCTGGCGCTGTTGCCGAAGCCGCTACGGGAGCCTGTTCCACTGCCAGGGCTGGGTGGGGAAGCCAGGTCAGGAAGCTAGAGAGGAGAACGCTCAAGAGAACCAGAGAGAGGCGAATCATAAAAGACTACCCAATAGAGAGCCAGGAGAATTGAGTGAGCGTGAGAAACGGTCAGGCATTTTTTCGCAGAACGAGAATCATTTCGTCCTTATTTTTGAGAAACAGCTCGACTTCAAACTCAAACTGCAAGGTTTTTTGTAAGGTTGCTAGCAGCTCTAGGATTTCGGTCTGCGTCCAAACATGGTAGTGAATGCTGTAGTCCATCGCTAGAAAACGATCGGCTTCTGCTTCGATTCGGGGGTCGTCTTGACCATCCTGTTCGCTGGTATAGCCCAACGAAGGAAACTTTGCCCAGTCTAGAAAATGTTGTCTCTTCGACCAGTCTGGCCCCTCGTTATAGTCTTTGAGGAGATGGTCGATCGTCGTCAGTGGACGATGCACATCGAAGGTATACCGTTTGTCTGGTATGCCCATATAGAGAATGCCTGCTGGCTTCAGCACCCTCAGCATACTCTGCATGGTTTTGATCGGATTCTGGCAGTGCTCGATGAAGTGGTTGGCAATTACAAAATCTTGCGATGCCGGGGGAATGCGGGTTAGCTCTTCACCGTCATCCAGAATATCCACTTCTACTAGCGGCAAATCGCTTAACTCGGGATAATGCTTTTTGAGGTCTGCAACAGACATTCGGTCTACGTATTGCACCTGAATCGTATCGGAGACGTGCAGCGGGTTGTGTAAAGCGCCGATTTCGATGCCTTTGCCTTTGAGGTAATGGTCAGCAACACCCCGACGATCGAACGTAGAGGGCACCATAGTTTGCGACAGCGTTTGCGATAGATCGGAGGACGCGCGAAACACTTTCTTGAGCAAACCTTCAACTTTCAGTCGCAGGCGATGCGGCACATTTGCAGTGTGGGTCATGGGTTCAGATTCTTTTCTCCTTAAATATTATCGCTGGCTTTAGTGGAGTAATGGGAAGCCAAGGGGGTGGCTACAGCATCGAAAGCTGATTGCTCGGTGGCGTATAGCCCAGATGTTTCCAGGCAGCAGGCGTCGCAATGCGACCCCGCGACGTGCGGTTGAGATACCCAATCTGCAAGAGATAGGGTTCGTACACTTCCTCGATCGTCTGGGCATCTTCGCCTGTGACGGCTGCCATTGTCTCTAACCCGACAGGACCACCGCCAAAGTGTTCAATCATAACTGTTAGTAAGCGGCGATCGGTCCAATCTAAGCCACAGGGGTCAACATTAAAGCGCTCCAAAGCCTCGGCAGCGACGGGCTGGTCGATCGTGCCCATCTCTTTGACCTGCACATAGTCACGCACTCGTTTGAGCAGGCGATTGGCAACGCGGGGAGTGCCACGGGCACGACGGGCAATCTCCGTCGCGCCTTCGGGTGTAACAGCGGTAGCAAGCAGTTTTGCCGTTCGCAGCACGATTTGCGTCAGTTCATCCAGTTCGTAAAAGCGTAACCGTTGAATCAGCCCAAAGCGATCGCGCAAGGGCGATGTGAGCGCACCAACCCGCGTTGTCGCGCCAACTAAAGTAAAGGGCTGCAATTTAAGCGATCGGGTACGGGCACTAGAGCCTTGCCCGATCGTCAAGTCAACCCGAAAATCTTCCATTGCCGGATACAGCAGCTCTTCGCTCACTTTGTTCAGTCGATGGATTTCGTCAATAAAAAGCACATCACCCGGCTGCAAGTTTACCAGCAGTCCCACAATATCTTTAGGTCGTTCGAGCGCTGGCGCACTAGTAATTTTGCAATTGACTCCCATTTCGGTTGCCAAAATCAGCGACATCGTTGTTTTGCCCAATCCGGGCGGACCATAGAGCAGCAAGTGATCCAGAGTTTCATGTCGAGCTTTGGCAGCGCGAATGGCAATATCCAGAATTTCCTTCAGGTCTTTTTGCCCAACGTATTCTGCAAGGCGCTGAGGGCGAAGGCGCTCTTCCTGTTTGCCACGTTCCTCTGGTTGTGAATTGGGCTGCAACAAAGAAGCAGACCGCGCTGGTTTAAGGTTGCTGTCGTCCGTGCCAGTCACGTCATTACCAGCAGCGTCTTTGCCCGTAGCATCTTTACCAGCAGCGTCTTTGGCAATCTCCAGAGGCAACTGCTGCTCCTTTCGCTTCCTGGTTTTTGCTAGTGGCTCCTTGCCGCCACCGTTAGCAACCTCCAGAGGTAACGCATCGTCGCGCTCTTGACCATCGGCATCGGAAGTCGGTTGTTTGGAGGAAATTATTGCCATACTTTGGAGAAGCGATCAGCAGTCAGCTTTGACACAGTTAGCTCTTTCAGCTTATCGTCCTGATGTTTCGGCTGATAGCTGAATACTTGTGTTCATCATACCGAGAGAACTTTAGAACATGGCAGTTGAGCCTCGTTTCACGTCTGATAGCATCAGTTTTGCAGAGGCGATCGCCGTTACTCAGGCGCTCCTAGACAACCTTGAGCAAGGCAACGCTGAAGCCCTTGAGGCAACGGTACATGAGTTAGTTCGCAGTGAGAATGGGGCACGAGGCTTTTTTGTGACGTACTTGAGTGACGATCGCCCGCTAGCCGATCACCCAACGCCTGCGATCATGGCAGCGCTGCAAACATCACCGGCGATCGTTGCACCCCTGCTGATCAAAAACCTGGCGATGTCTACAGCCATGGCAATCACGCACCGCCGTAACCAGGATGAGAACCTGGTGCAAGGATCAGAACGAGTACGATCGCGCACGACCCAACTCATACAAGCCCTCCAGTTGCCTCAGGTGCAGGCAGAAGCCCAGAGCTTGCTAGGGGCGATCGCCACAAAAATGGGAGACTATCAAGCGTTCTTGGAGCGCTGGGGGTATGATTTGGAGCAGCAGCAGGCAATACAACAAACTTTAGCCGCGCTGGGTTTTACTCAATGATCCTTGCTTTGATGCCTGAGACATTCAGGTACGGAACCAGAAGCTTATTGCAGCGTCTAGCAAAGAGTAATAATGGGCAATTGTTATCCACTTTTCGCTCAATATTAGTAGAGCTTTTAGCCCTTCTGGTGTGTCATATGGTTGACATTGGCACCAAATACAGGGAATTTAGATCAGCAATTACAACCAGAATTTAGTTCGGTTTGATCCAAGCATGGCAATTTCACTTCGGAAAAACCTCTCTCGTTCCGAGTCACAGCGTTATTGGGAATTGCTGCGTGTCTTGGTTGAACGGAATTTGAGCGCTCGCTATCGCGGTTCAATCCTGGGCGTCTTCTGGTCATTGCTCAATCCTCTGACCATGACGGGGCTATATACGGCGATTTTTGGTGGTATTTTTGCGGAAGTGTATCACGGCTCTTTAGTCAGGTATGCGCTGGCGGCTTTTACAGGGCTAGTGATTATCAACTTCTTTTCGGCAGCTACATCGCAAGCGCTCACCAGTGTAGTGGGTAACGGGCCCTTGCTGAATAAAATCCGTCTGCCCGTCAGTGTTTTTCCAGTCTCGGTGAATGTAGCAAACATCTTCCAGTTTATCGTGGGTCCTTTGCCCTTTCTGGCAATCTTTACGGTCATCAACGTCCGGCATCATGTGCTGGCAAATATGACTACACCGTTGCCACTGCCAGATTTAATCGGGACGATCGCGATCAAAAGTTTGATTAATCTAGCCATTCTTCCGCTGCCGTTTCTGGCGCTCACACTGGTTTGTTTAGGCGCTGGTTTTCTCGTCGCGGGCTTGTTTGTCTTTTTTCGAGACCTACCTTATTTTTACGAATTGGTTGTCTTTGTGCTGTGGATTAGTAGCCCTGTATTTTACCCAGCCTCTATTGTGCCACCACAAGTAAGACCCTTTTTAGACCTGAATCCGCTCTTTCCCATCATCGAAAGTACCCGTCAAATTGTGCTGTCAGGCGAACCGCCAGAGGTAGGTATGCTGGTACGTGCGCTGTTGGGCGGCTTGATTATTTTTGGGCTGGGATGGAGTTGTTTCCGATCCTGGCGATCGCAGTTTATGGACTTACTCTAAATGGAAGTAATTCGCCTCGACCAGGTGTCGCTGTCACGACGCACTCAAGAAGAGTTTTCGTATGATCTAAAGAAAACGTTGCTCTCGTTTGTGGAAGGCAAGTACCGCAAGCCTGCGCGTAAGCTCGTGTTAGACCATATCGATCTGTCTGTAGCGGCTGGTGAAAAAATTGGCATTATTGGTGCCAACGGCTCCGGCAAATCAACGTTGCTCAAGCTGATATCAGGGATTCTGCAGCCGACACGCGGTGCCTTGCGCGTGAGAGGACATATTGCGCCATTGATTGAACTGGGGGCAGGCTTCGATTCTGATCTAACCGTGATGTCAAACATTGTCCTCTACGGTGTGCTGCTGGGCTTTAAGCGCAGCGAGATGCTGGATAGAGCCGCTTCCATTCTGGAGTTTGCGGAGTTGGAGGATTATGCGTCTGTTCCCGTTAAAGCACTCTCTTCAGGGATGACCGCGCGATTGGGCTTTGCGATCGCCACTGATGTCCAGCCCGACATTTTAATTCTGGATGAAGTGCTGTCAGTCGGTGACGAGAGCTTTAAGCAAAAGTGCAAGCAGCGGATGGAGCAACTCTGGGATAATAGCGCCACTGTGCTGCTGGTTTCGCACAGCATGGAGGATATTCATCGCTCGTGCGATCGCGCGATCTGGCTCGATCGCGGTCGCATTCGCTTTAGTGGTAGTGCGGATGAAACGGCAGAAGCTTATCTGAGCGCTGTCGAACAGAAGTTAGACATGGGGCTGCGACACAATTTGATTTGAGAGGGTCACATAGGTAGATGTCCCTGTCGCTCTAGCCAGCCGATGACGGGGATTTTTAGAAGATGTTTTAAAAGTCCAAATGCTTGTAGCTTTGGTAACTAAGTAGTGTTCAAGATGTCATGATGGAACAGTAGGGTTGTTGCTGTTCTCCGACCCTACCTGCCCCGTTGTACTGCTGCCCAGAGGGTCAAGAACGGACGCATTTACAACAGTAAACAACGATTCAAATGCCAAGACTGTGGACGACAGGTCAGCACCTTTTCCTCATGCTCTATGTAGAACATACTCTATGAAACCGCTCGCCCTTGCTCTCCTTTTCTGTATGGCTTTGTCAGGTGGCGCTTTGGCAGCACCAAAACCACCTGAGGCAAACCCTGCGATCGATATGGACGGGTATCTCCGCGTTTCGTTTGAGGCGGCAAAGCATCGAAAGACGCGCAGGCTTTCGGAAGCCGATTTCATTCGTATGAGCCGTGAACCAGGCACGATCGTTCTGGATGCTCGCAGCCGTGAAAAGTACGAGCTTTTGCACATTAAAGGCGCGGTCAATCTGAGTTTTCCAGACATGACAGTGGAGAGCCTGAAGCGTACTCTACCTGATAAAACGACCCGCATTCTCATCTATTGCAACAATAATTTCGTCAACGCTGAGGAACCGTTTCCCACGAAGATGCCAACCGCATCGCTCAATCTCTCAACCTACATTGCGCTGTACAACTACGGCTACCGCAATGTGTATGAGCTTGCCCCTCAAATCGATCCAAAAGAGTCGAAACTGACCTTCGAGCCAACACCTTCTAAACCATTAAGCCAAAAGCCTTAGAGCAATTTGAGCTGTATGGTGTTGAGGGTGCGATCGTGTCTACGATCGCACCTCTCGTGCGCCGCCTTAGAATCACAAAGGAGTGAACGGGTAAAAGCGCGATCGTCATTAAAATTTTAGTCGTTGCTAGCGGTTAAAACCGGAGCTTTATGCTTTCACTGAACTGATGGAAAACTGCTATAGCTTGACCTGTTTATGAAGTAGGTAACATAGGACGCAGCTTATAATTTCTAGTCGAACTGATAGAATTATGCCCTTTTGGCGAAATATAAGCTAAATCATGTCAGTGAATCATGCTAATGATGAAACCAGCGTACTCTTTGACTGCTTCTTTCTCCCTTAGTATCCTGCTACTAATGGGCTGTTCTCAGGTTTCCCAGGTATCAAACGCTTCTGAGCCTTCCTTAACAGCCGTAGAATTTGTGTCAGGAGATCATAGTGCAAAAGGTAATGCTGCAAAGCCAAAGACGGTAGCAGTCATCAACGTTGCTGCGGGTAAACGAGTCATTGCCAGAGCGGGGGGCATTACCTATCCGGGCTGGGCTAATGCCAATGATGCAGCGGACTATGGCACAACGACGAAGTATCCTAAACCCGGACGCTGGGGAAACGAAACCAATAACGGCAGAGGCACGTTTCAAGTTGTCGATTTAGGCGCGGTTTATTTGCTGAATAAGGTTGGTTACCACATTGATTGGGATGGTGCCTTCAAAAATTCGCTCACCTTTCGAGTGGAGGTTTCAACAGATAATAAAACTTGGCGATTGGTGTCTCAAATTGTCCATCCCTACTCTGCAACGGGTGGTTCTAATAAGCTCAATGGTGATGTTGCCATTCAGCCGACTAACGCTCGCTACGTCAAGTATTCGGAGCCACCCGATGGCTCATGGAATGGCTGGGGCACCTTCCATCAACTCCGAGCGTACTCTGCAAAGAAAAAGTGAGTACGTCGCTTTTGTAGCGCGATCGCACTTGCAAGGCATAAGTCTCAGTATCAGGCACTGACTTTTAAATGGATGATGGACTCAAAGCCACGACAGGTAAAGAGTCCATGGCCTGAGACGGGATAATCGCCAAACCCCATTGCTATGGCTGGAGTCGTGCCTTTGGCTAGCCCTCCATGCGGACGTACCCAAGTCGCCTCATGAAATAGATGTTCAATCCCTAATAGACTGACTCAAAAATCGTTTGAGCAATCAACCATTAGATTTATAGCGATCGCCACAGAGCTTAGGACATTGGGATCAAAAGGGGTGTGGAGGCTTTGTCCCCAGCCAGGGGTTCTACCCCTGCACCCTGTTCTCACCAGTATGGCTACGGCTATATATGAAGCTTCAACGTTAACAATATATTTCCTAACAAATCTGCCGGATACCTGTTCTTAACCTTTGTAAAGGTGTGAGGGCAATACCAAGAAAGGATGAGCCGCCAAAACCAGTGCAGGCGATTTTTTTGTCGTTGCAGGAGAAGTGTTCAACGCATGGCTATGGCTAGTGGGTGACTACCTGATCCGATCGTTTCGTGAACATGGCTGAACTTGGTTTAGCCAACTCATTGTGAACCAGGTAGGTAGCAATAATGAATCAGATAGCAGAATTATCAGCGGCGAACACGGCTACAGGGCTTAAGCCTCAAACTGTTTCAGCCTTAGAACACCGCAAAATCCTAGGGATGCGAGTGGATGTAACCGACTATCAAGATGCCACTCAACGTGTGATCGACTGGGCAAAAGCGGGTGAAAGCCGTTATGTCTGTGCAGCAAATGTGCACATGGTAATGGAAGCTTACGACCAAGGTGAGTTTGCTGGCACGGTAAATAATGCTGATTTGGTGACACCAGATGGAAAACCCCTAGTACAAGCACTCCGCGCCTTGGGCATGAAAAAAGCGTCTCAAGTACGTGGACCCAATTTAACGTTATATGTGTGCGAAGCAGCAGCAAAGGAGGGAGTAGCGATCGGTCTTTATGGTGGTACGCCTGAAAGCCTCACCTTGTTTACAACCTTTCTGCAAAAGCGCTATCCCGGCATTCAAATCGTTTGCCAGATATCGCCACCGTTTCGCCCGCTGACATCGGCAGAAGATGCTGCTTATACTGAGCAAATCGTTGAGTCAAAGGCACGCATTTTGTTTGTGGGCATTGGTTGCCCCAAGCAAGAACGCTGGATGGCAGGGCATCATAGCAAAATTCCAGCGGTGATGTTAGGCGTAGGAGCGGCGTTTGATTTTCATTCTGGTAGGGTGAAGCAAGCACCAGTTTGGATGCAGCAGGCAGGTCTAGAGTGGGTCTTTCGATTGAAAGCAGAACCAGGACGCTTATGGAAACGCTATGCCATGCACAATCCACGGTTCTTACTCTTCTTCTTAACTCAATGGTTAACCAGTTTGTTTGAGCGGCATCCCTTAGAGGCGACTAGCCACGAATAGCGTCGCTGCCATTTAGTTTGCTCCATTTACCCAAGGAAAGGACAATTACAAGATGACGCAAGTAAAACGAGCGCTGCTGACCGGGATCACCGGGCAAGATGGGTCGTATCTGAGTGAGTTTTTGCTCGAACGCGGGTACGAAGTCCACGGCATCATCCGCCGCACCTCGACCTTCAACACTGATCGCATCGACCACATCTACGAAGACCCGCACGTCGAAGGGGCACGGCTGTTTCTCCATTACGGCGACCTGAACGACGGCACCACCCTGCGCCGCATCCTCGAAGCCGTCCAGCCGACCGAAATCTACAACCTGGGTGCCCAGTCCCATGTCCGGGTGAGCTTCGATGCACCGGAGTACACCGTCGATACGGTAGGGACGGGTACCCTCCGCCTCCTCGAAGCCGTCCGCGACTACCAGCAGCGCACCGGCATTCAAGTCCGCTTCTATCAGGCAGGCTCTTCGGAGATGTTTGGTCTCGTGCAAGCCGTGCCCCAGACCGAAAGCACACCGTTCTATCCCCGCAGTCCCTATGCCTGTGCGAAAGTCTTTGCCCACTGGATTACGGTGAACTACCGGGAGTCCTACGACTTGTTTGCCTGTAACGGCATTTTGTTTAACCATGAGTCGCCCCGACGGGGTGAAACGTTTGTAACGCGCAAAATTACCCGAGCGCTGGCACGCATTGTGGCAGGACAACAACAGCAGCTGTATCTGGGCAATCTGGATGCCAAGCGAGATTGGGGCTATGCGAAAGACTATGTGCAGGCGATGTGGCTGATGTTGCAGCAAGAACAGCCGGATGACTACGTGATTGCCACGGGTGAGACGCATTCGATTCGCGAGTTTCTTGAAGTAGCGTTTCGGCATGTCAACTTAGACTGGCAAGACTATGTCGAGTTTGATGAGCGTTACTTGCGTCCGACGGAGGTGGAGCTGTTGATTGGCGACCCGGCGAAGGCGAAACAGCAGTTGGGCTGGGAGCCGTCGGTGACGTTTGAGCAGTTGGTTAATCTGATGGTGGAAGCAGACTTGAAGGCGCTCGGCTTGGTGCCCCTCAATGGCAGTGTGCCGAGCGCCAGTCAAGACTTTGCAACGGTGCGTTAGCTTACGGCTCGATCCGTATTGCCACAATTCAATACACTCTGTAGTCCCCCTTGCTAAGGGGGACAGCGTAGGGAGTGCACAAGGTAATTTTTCGGTTCCTGTACTTAGGCTAAGTGTCACACACGTACATACCCTTGTTTACCAGAGACATAGTTGTTTTCTCAGGTCAGGCAATGCCTTGTCGTTACCAAATGTTTGCCGCTGAAACGATGCGGGGCAGCAAGCCGATCGCCCCAGTGGTGACAATGTTGAGCCTATGTATTTTTTGTCTGAAGCGCAAAAGCCGGAGTGAAGAATTTCATAAAATTGTGTAACAGTTTGGGCAGATATAAGGTGAACCAGTATGACAGCATTGGATCTAACGAATAAACGGATTGTAGTGACGGGTGGAGCGGGTTTTCTGGGGCGGCAGGTGATTGCTCAACTCTGTAAAGCTGGGGCTGATTTGCAAAAGATTACTGTGCCACGATCGTACGACTGCGATCTTCGCCAGATGGAAAGCTGCCAGCGCGTTGTCAGTGAGCAGGACATTGTGGTTCACCTAGCAGCACACGTCGGTGGTATTGGCTTAAACCGCGAAAAACCCGCCGAATTGTTCTATGACAACCTCATGATGGGTACCCAGCTTATTCATGCGGCATACGAAGCAGGCATCGAAAAGTTTACCTGTGTCGGCACCATTTGCGCTTATCCAAAATTCACGCCCGTTCCCTTTAAAGAAGACGATCTGTGGAATGGCTATCCTGAAGAAACGAATGCGCCCTACGGCATCGCGAAGAAAGCGCTACTGGTGCAGCTAGAAGCGTACCGTCAGCAATATAACTTCGACGGCATCTATTTACTGCCTGTGAACCTCTATGGGCCTGAAGACAATTTTGACCCAAGCAGTTCGCATGTGATTCCTGCCCTGATTCGTAAGGTACATGAGGCACAGCAACGGGGCGACAAGCACCTGCCCGTCTGGGGAGATGGCAGCCCAACCCGCGAGTTTCTCTACTCAGAAGATGCAGCACGGGGCATTGTGATGGCAACGCAGCACTACAGCAGCCATGAACCCGTCAATCTGGGTACTGGCTACGAAATCTCGATTCGGGTCTTGATTGAACTCATCTGCGAATTGATGGGCTTTGAGGGTGAGCTTGTTTGGGAAACTGATAAGCCTAATGGTCAGCCCCGTCGCTGTCTTGATACAGAACGCGCTCAAAAAGCCTTTGGCTTCACGGCAACGATGGAGTTTAAGGAAGGGCTGAAGCGTACGATCGACTGGTATCGCCAACACGCTGCTTAGTGGGGGAGTAGGGAATAGGGAGTGGGGAAATAGGGAAGAGAGATTGCCCATTACCTTCAAGCGATCGCGGTTTGGTAGAAGGTTTGCATGGCGGTGAACCATTGCTGGCGCGATCGCTCCCAGGTATAGAACATATGCCCACCTTCATAATGCTGCAAAGTGAGATTCGGGCGAAGCTCAGGATTCAGCTTCATCAGCGCGGCTAGATGATTGGAGGCGAAGTAGGGGGTCACCAGGTCAAAGAAGCCATGCGTGATGTACACCTGCATATACGGGTTGAGCGTCATCCCAACGCGCAAATCGTCCACTGCGCCGATAAAGCCCTGTTTCAGATCACCCTTGAGGTCAAACTTCCAGGCTTTAAAGGTCTCGTAGTTCAGCAGGTTGTAGGAGAGGTCAGTTTCTACCGCCAGGGTATCGCGCAAGTGGCTGTTGATCGCCCCTGTAAAGAGCCGATCAAGTCCGTCGAGCGTTGGATCAATGCCTTCGTAAAAGATGCGATCGGGGAAGGGATCGATCGCCGTAATGGAGGCATCGTAGAGACCCACAATTCGCTGCTGGTCGCGCAGGAGTTCGCGTGCAAAGACTTCAATGCCAATGCGTCCGGCTTGCCGTTCCACGATTGACAGCGGCAAACCCACCAATGCCGCAAGCTGCTGATAGGCGGACTGCTGCTCCTCGGTTGTGCTGGTATCGCCGGCTGCCAGAAGCGGAATGAGCGTCTTGAGGGCAAAGCGTTCTGCTGCTGCTGTATGCGCTGAAAAATCGCCTGGGTTGCCTGCCCACTGCGCGCGATCGTGGTGTGCGGCTGAGGCTGCCAGTGAGGGTAGCAATGTTGCCCAGGCGGTCAGGTCATAATCGCTGCCTCCCAGCAGGCTAAATTCCAGTGCTGGAGAGATTAAAATGGCACCCGAAAGACCAATGCCAAATTCTTGCTGTAGCTTGCGGGCTAACCGAGCCACCCGAAACCCACCGTAGCTTTCGCCTGCGATGAAGATGGGCGAGAGCCAGCGCTTTTGACGCGACAGAAACCGCTGAATGAATTCTCCTAAAGCGCTTAAGTCGCGCTCAACTTCCCAGAAAGCGTTTTCCTTGCCTGTGTCTGCCTCTTTTGCCTGATCCTTCTCACCCTCTTTAGGGGATGGCAGACTGCGGCTAAACCCAGTGCCGATCGGATCAATAAACACCAGATCCGTAAAGCGCAACCAGCTTTCTACATTGTCTACCAGCTGAACAGGCGGTTTTGGGAGGCTGCCGTTTGCACCAAAGGCAATCCGTTTGGGGCCTAATGCGCCCATGTGTAAATAAGCAGACGCCGCTCCCGGTCCACCGTTGAAGACAAACGTGAGCGATCGTGGCGTGGTTGTCTCGACGGCAGCGATATACGCCACATGAAACATTTCGGCTACGGGCTTTTCCTGCTCATACAAAAGTTGCCATGCGGCTGTAGCGGTGTACCGTAACAAGCCATCCGGCAGCATGAGCGTATGTTCTGTTTTGGTAGCGGCGCGAGGAGTGGGCGGGTTAGGAGTATCAGTCATAAAACCGTTGAATAGGGGCAGTGCAAACTTCTGGCTGAAAGCATCAATAACACCTAAGAATACAAAGCTTTAGCCTCTTAGATCCCTGACTTCTTGAAGAAGCTGGGGATCTAAGTTGAATCATCACCCGTTCCAGCGTAGAACCACGACTTCTTCGCGCCTTTGTTCATGCGTAGCAGTGGCAAGCCGTGTCCGAAACAGATCCGCCAACACTGCGTAGCCGAGCGATCGTGCAATGTCAGCCAAAATCGCTCCTGTGCGAATCATGACCCGCAAAGAGGAGGCTTGATCACATTTCCAGGCTACTTTGTGGGCGTTTCAGCCGAGGGAGGCGCTTTACTGGCAGCATCACGTAGCTGCGGTGCCTCCGAAAGAATTGCAATAATACCTGTCCGCTCTGTTTCAAGCGTGACATCACTTAGCAAATCAAGAACAGACACACCAACCACTTCTTCGATCAAAGCTTGCAGTTGCGGTCGTATCGCCTGCTCAAGTTCAGAGCGCAGCGTTTTGACCAGTTCGCCCTTACCCTGCTCGACTAAAAGCTGCTCTGGCTGGGTCACTGATTTCTCTAAAACGATCGCAATCTTGGTTTCTAACAGCTCACAGTCAACGCTGCTAAGACGATGCCCAAGCTGGCTACGGTACAAAGCCTGAATGCGCTGCGACAGCGTTCGTTCAAGCTGCCCACGTGTCGGTAATGGAGTACTCATAAAGCGTGCATCAAGAAGAAAATAACTTCTACCATAAAACCTATGACCTTCACATTCCAGTCAGAACCTTACGTCGGCAACCGTTTTACAGGAACACTAAAGTTCCTCAAAGTCTTTGAGAGCGAGGTGAGAACGGACGCAGCTAACAGCATGACTGAAAGCTTTGACAATAACCTTACCTTGGCTTCTTTCGCCTCTCCCTAAAAGAAAGGAAACTGCTTTACACGCACATCTTAAGGTTTAGTCACTGGACTGCTTCTAGACAAAAAGAGCTGAACTTTTAGCCTCTAAGTGATTGAATGCTTTGTAAGAATGCCAGGACGGGGACTTGAACCCCGGACACGAGGATTTTCAGTCCTCTGCTCTACCAACTGAGCTATCCCGGCTGAAATTTGGCGCTTAATTAACTTAGCAAACCTTTGTAGGTGAATGCAAGTGTTTTTAAGAAAGGGGCGATCGCTGGTGAGAAAGGGAGCGGCTTCGCGGCAAACTGACACCAATCTTACCAAGTCGCTCTAGGATACCATCGAGCCGCCAGGCTATGACGGCACCAAGCAAAGCATCGCAGGAAATAGGGGTTGTACGGCAGAATAGAGAGAAGGCAGTGATTAACTGCTGATTTTCTCTTCATCTAACGCATGGACTGGCAAGAAATTTCTGGTAACTGGGTCTTGGTGCCGTCGCGCCCGACCGCGATCGTGCATTTTCTCGGTGGTGCGTTTGTGGCAGCGGCTCCGCATATCACCTATCGCAGGCTTTTAGAGCGTCTGGCAATGCAAGGCTACGTCATCGTCGCTACGCCTTTTGTGAATACGTTTGACCATACGACGATCGCGCAAACGGTGCTACAAGACTTCGATCGGGCTCTGGCAGTGCTGCACACAAAGCAGCTTCGCAAACGCTACTTACCCATCTATGGGATTGGTCATAGCATGGGCTGCAAACTACATTTGCTCATCGGCAGTCTCTTTCCCGTAGAGCGATCGGGCAATATTCTCATTGCGTTCAACAACTTTTCGGCGCGTAATGCAGTGCCACTAGTTGAGCAGTTTTCGCCTGTTTTTGCAGTCGAGTTCACCCCCTCGCCTGTAGAAACCAATCAGCTTGTTGCCAGCGCCTATCAAGTACGCCGGAATTTGCTCGTAAAATTTACCACTGACACAATTGACCAAACCGTTGCCCTGTCGGCTGTCCTGCAAACTCGTTTTCCCGGCATGGTGGTAACGCAGACCCTATCCGGAAACCATCTCACACCGCTAGGTCCCGACGTGAGCTGGCAGGCAGGCACTGTTTTTACGCCGTTTGATGCGATCGGGCAGTGGGTGCGGCAGGAAGTCTATCGCGAACTTCATCAGCTAGAACACGCCATGTTGCGCTGGCTAGACCCACTGGCATCCTTTAGCTAGAGCGATCGCATCCGTCTCAACGACCGTCTGGGAGCAATGGCTTTTAAAAAGTGCGATCGCGCCATAAACTCGGTTTAGCACCGTAGCTCAATAAGTGGTTGATGATGTGGTTGATGATGGTACTGCTCAAGCCTCTGTTGCAACTGGGAATGCTTTTTGTACTGACTGCCCTCATGTGTTTGGCACTGATTGAGCTTTTGCCAGCTAATCCTCTATGCGGTCTTGTCTTTTTCGTAGTGAGTACACTGGCTATTCTCTTAACTGTCGATACCCTCTAGCCTTGAGGCAAGGCAGACTAGACGGCTAGCCGCCTAAGGTTACTTGAATCTCATGATAGGATTCATTGAGTCTTAAAGTTAAAACGTCAGTAATGCTCATGGATACGGAAGCCAGCGCTGAGTGGAATGGGCTGATGGACATTGAAGCGGTGCAAAAAACGCTGAATCGTTCTAGAGCTTCGATTTACCGCTATGCGAATACAGATCCAGCCATCTTAAACTCACCCTACGATCCCACACGGCTGAATCCAGAATTGCGTCTGCATAAGGATGATGTTTTGCTCTTTCATCCCAATGAGGTTGCACGTTTTGCAAAAGATGTGCTCAAGATTAAAAACGTGACGATCGAAGTCCTTGAAGCACCACCGACGCCGACACAAGAGCTTTTACAAGCGATTCTGGCAGAGTTGCAGGGTATCCATCAACTGTTGAAGGAGCGATCGTAGGTAGCGTCAGCAGCGAAAACTTGTGTGTCGTTCCCAGGCTGATTTAAGTCACAACATTCTTTCTAAGTTTCTGAGACATACGTTGAGTTTGTTTACTGGAGCCTCTGACCCAGGACAGACTCGTTAGAATTTGTATAGAGAAAACTTTCTCTAGGCACGCGTTAAACATATGTCATGTCTTTTCAAATTCACGTTGGTGCATAGCTATTTTTATGGAATCAGGTAGTCAGCCTGCCAGTACGACCGAGCGATCGACCCACCGCTTTGCAGAGCTTGTAGGCGTGGTGATCGCTCTTCTAACACTTACAGTACCCTTAGCCGTCATTGCTTATTATTCAGGCGGGGTAGAGTCCTCACAGCCCGTTAGCGGTAGACTATCCCGACCGAATCGTTAGTTCTAAGAGGTGCTGCTGGCATAAGAGTCGCTCAAACGGTAGATGGTTCTGCTGCCAACCTTGGTCTAGCTGAAAGGGGGAAAGGCGCTAAAAGCATCACCCATCAAGGCTTTGGCGGTTTCGCCAGTATCACCTCAAAAGGGCTAGAAGCAAGTTTTTGGCGATCGCACTTGCATGAAGGGAGCAAAATCTTAGAGAATGAACAGAACGCCAAAGCCTTCCTGGGATCGCTATGATCGAAAGGAAGCATTTTTGAAACTCGAAATTTTTCAAGCGGAACCATGACATCATACGCAACCACCTCTGCTAAAGCTGAAATGAGTGAACTGCGGCGGCTAAGAACGCTACTGCCGCCAGAGCTTCAGAGCTGGGTCTCGGTTGAAGGCACAACAGCCGTTAATCCACCGCTGGTCACTTGTGAAGAAATTGGCAAGGATGAGGTCGAAATTCAAATTGACATGGTGAAATGGGAGCAACTAGCGACGGATCAGCGCAATTTGCTGTTCTGGCATGAGGTGGCACGCATTCAAAGTGATACGATCCCCAAGGATGGTTGGGAGATGGCAGCCTTGGCGATCGGCTTAGGTGGTGCAGTCGGTGAACTATGGGTGCAGGATGGGCTGCTGCTGCTGCTAGCACTAGGGTTATGTGGCGTTTCGGGGTGGCGGCTCTGGCAAAAAAACAATACCGAGAAGACAATGAAAGAGGTATTGGACGCAGACGAGAAGGCGATCGCGCTGGCAACTCGCTTTGGTTATACCCTTCCTAATGCGTACAAAAGTCTCGGTAGCGCTTTGAAAGTGCTGATTGAACAATCGTCTAAAAAACGGCTGCGATCGAAATATGAAGCTCGGTTAGATGCGTTGAAGAAAAGCGCTGCCAAAGCTAAAGCCAAAATCAAAGCACCGGAGAGTGAAGCAGCGTACTAAAGCCGTGCCATTTCCCGCTTTCTGGTAACCTCAAACGGTTTACACAAACAATTAGTTGAGTTTAGCTAACATCAGCTTTTAGCTGGAAATGAGTCGAAACTTAGAGACTGTACTTCAGTAAATGTCTGCTCAATTCACAACCGTAAGATTCCTGAAAACATAGAGTTTTCCACAGGAACCCCTAGTTTGGCATGGGTTTTCCACAGACTTGCATGAGTTTTCCACAGATCACCCCTACGACAGAGGTCTAAAGCTAGCCGAAAAATAGCTAGATCATGGAACTAAAATGTCTTTAACTAAGGTGTCTTTAACAGGGAGAGGCTTCAACGTGAGCAATCAAACGATGAAGCCCCTGGTTGGTTTAGAGGCACTCCTTTTTACAGAAGATGGAGGCTACTCAGCTATTCCCACTCGATCGTGCCAGGGGGTTTGGAGGTGATATCGTAAACCACGCGATTAACGCCCCTTACTTCGTTCACAATCCGGTTGGAAATCGTTTCTAAAAGATCATACGAAACGCGCGACCAATCTGCCGTCATGCCATCTTCGCTAGAAACGAACCGTAGCACAATCGGGTAAGCGTAAGTGCGTTGGTCGCCCATGACACCGACACTACGGATGGGCAGAAGCACTGCAAATGCTTGCCACAATTCGTTATACAAACCTGCGCGATTGACCTCTTGGCGCACAATCAGATCGGCATCGCGCAAAATGTCCAAACGGTCTTCAGTGACTTCACCCAAGATCCGAATCGCTAAACCAGGACCTGGAAACGGCTGTCGCAGCACAATTTCTTCGGGTAAGCCGATCGATCGACCCACTTTACGGACTTCATCCTTAAACAACTTGCGAAGTGGCTCAATTAGTTTGAACTGCAAATCTTTGGGCAAACCGCCAACATTGTGGTGGCTTTTAATTTTGACTGCCACTCGCTCACCCGTCTGGGGATCAACGTTCGTATCCGCCGATTCAATGACATCTGGGTAAAGGGTGCCTTGAGCCAGGTAGTCGAATGGTCCCAGTCGCCGCGATTCTTCCTCAAAAACGCGAATAAACTCATGCCCAATGCGCTTGCGTTTGACTTCGGGATCGGTAATGCCCTGAATCTGAGCGAGAAAGCGTTCGCGAGCATTAACGTACGCCACTGGTATATGAAACTGCTCCCGAAATAATTTGACCAAACGCTCTGGCTCTAGCTTTCGCATAAAGCCCTGGTCAATGAACATACAGGTGAGCTGCTCGCCGATCGCCCGATACAGTAAAAACGCTAGCGTTGACGAATCGACACCGCCAGAAAGGGCTAGCAGCACTCGCTTATCGCCGACTCTGGCGCGAATTTCACGAATGGCTTCTTCAACAAAGGCATCTGTTGTCCAGGTTGGCTCACAGTAGCAAATATGGTAGACAAAGTTGCGAATGAGTGCCAGTCCGCCAATAGAATGCACGACCTCTGGATGAAACTGCACCCCATACAGCTTGCGATCGTGATGAGCAATCGCCGCACAGGCAGTATTTGCCGTATGCGCTAGCAATTCAAACCCTTCTGGGAGTTGGGTCACTGAGTCACCATGACTCATCCACATCGTTGTACCATTATCAACATTGGTCAACAGATCGGTGGGATCATCGACCATCAAGGATGCTTTGCCGTATTCTGCAAGCTCCGATCGCTCTACCCCACCACCCAGTTGTTGCACCATCAGTTGCATGCCGTAGCATACCCCCAGGACTGGTACACCTAAAGCCCAGATTTCTGGATCACAGTGAGGGGCAGCACTGTCGTACACCGAACTAGGACCACCCGAAAGGATAATGCCCTTTGGATTGAGCTGCCGCAGTTGTGCTGCTGTTGTCCGGTAAGAAAGCACCTCAGAGTAGACCTGAGTTTCCCGAATCCGACGGGCAATTAACTCAGAGTACTGAGAGCCAAAATCTAAGATGACGATGATTTGACGGTTGAGCCGATTTTGCTCTGGCTCAACTTGAAGCTGTTGTTCTGTCTGTAGAGTCACCGAGGTGTCCTAATTGCTACAAAAGTGGATAGATGCGTAGCGATATTTACGCCAGCAGTGAATTTCAAACAGTAGGGGGCAACCAGTAGATTACAACCGATGAGTAAAGCTGCGTACTGTAGTTAGGTATTCTCTCTAGCCTAGCAAAACTTGCTCAAGTAGGATGCATCCTCTTTCACTCTTAGTTACAATATGCCTCTTGCGATCGAATAAAATAGTGCCTACTGTCACCGCCTGTTCACAGTGAGTCTGAATATACGCTTGCGATCGCTCGTCAATGGTTTGAGCGATCGTTCCATACACCCGCTCCACCCAGGTTTTTGCTTCGGTCGCAACTAGTCCCTCGGTCGCATCAAGCTGCTGCAAATACTGTAAACCAGCTTCAGCCGTCGCGCAGCTAAAGAGCGTTTGCAGGTGCTGGGTTGGTAGTCCAGCGATCGCGCACTGAGCCGTCAGAATTTCTAGCCGAGCGTCTGCCACATGATGATGGGTGTGAAAAATGCCGCCTGCCAACTTCAAGAGCTTGCCATGATAGCCAAACAAGAGCACGGACTGCACACCTTGCAACCCTGCTTCTACCAATAAGGGGCCTAGCCAGTTGGCTGTTTTTACCAGGCGTGACGGCTCGACGCCCAACTGTCGCACCAGATCTAGCCCATTCTCGCCGACACAAAACACCAGGCAGTCAAACCAGGCAGCCTTTTGCCGGAGATCGTCACGAAAAGCCTCAAGCTGCCCGGGCGCGCTAAGGGGTTGCGAAATGCCGGTTGTGCCCAGCAGCGATAGCCCTTCCACCACCCCAAACGCTTCGTTGGACGTACGTTTGGCAAGGGCACGCCCCTCTGGCAAAATTAGCGTGACTTGAATCCTCTCACCCGGCTCTAGCCAACGGTTTAGATTTTCAAACAGGAGCCGTTTGGCATAGGCATAAATGGCTGCGTGTCCATCTGCCTGTCGTCCTAAACCTTCACCACCCTGTAGCACGATCGCCTCTGACTGATCGACATCGCCCCACTCGACTAATGCCCAGAGTGGTGTGTGACGAGTCAAATCAAGATTGTCGCCAGGGTCGCTGCGGGTCATTGCCAGAGCCGCACCAGGTTTTAGCCCTGCCACTTGCTCAATGTCAATCTCTACTGTTTCGGCTGGCTCAAGCAGATCTACGGTGACTGAGACGATCGGCTGGGGCTGACGTAACCAGCGGAGAGCCGCGATCGCCGCCGCACAGGCAAAGACAGGCAGGGTATAACCAGCACGAGGTGGAGGCAAAAGCATGAGCGCAGAGGGTGAGAAAACAACAGAAACGGGTTAAGCGACACAACGATCGCCACTAAAAAAGCCACGCAAAAAACGTGGCTGGCTTCAATAGTTAACAAAGTAATTGAGCTAGTGCAGCGTTAAGCAGCCAAATTTTTAGCAGCAAACTCCCAGTTCACCAAATTCTCAAGATAGTTTTTGATAAACGCAGGACGAGCATTTCTAAAGTCGATGTAATAGGCATGTTCCCAGACATCAAGGGTCAGAATGGCTTTTTGTCCATGCGCCAAGGGATTTTCGGCGTTAGGGGTTTTAGTGACTTTCAAGGTGCCACCGTCGTCAACGAGCCATGCCCAACCGCTGCCAAATTGAGTTGTAGCAGCAGCCGTAAACTCTTCTTTGAACCGATCAAAGCTACCAAACGCGCTATCAATTTTTGCTGCAAGTTCGCCCGTGGGCGCACCACCACCAGAGGGCGAAAGGCTATCCCAAAAGAAAGTGTGATTCCAGACTTGAGCAGCATTGTTAAAGATACCGGCCTTGGCGGAATCTTTAAATGAAGCTGTAATCACTTCTTCAAGCGTTTTGTCAGCTAGTTCGGTATCTGCAACCAGTTTATTCAGGTTATCGACATACGCCTTGTGATGCTTGCCGTAGTGATACTCAAACGTTTCGGCTTTCATACCATGCGACTCTAGAGCGTTAAAGTCGTAAGGAAGGGGGGACTGTTCAAATGCCATTGTGTTCTTCTCTCTATCTAAATCTGTGTTGAAGGTCGAATCTACGTTGAAATTTCAGGCAACTCACAAGCTCTCGTACCTGCGGTTTGGGTCTGCGGTTGCTTACTTTGGCTGATCGCTTGCTTTGCGATCGTGCCGTCTCTACCAACTCCAAAAGTATGAGAGACGCATAGAAACAGAACTTAACACCTGAATTCTATCGTAGAATTACACACTCAATCAGGCTTTAGTACTCCCTCAAAGGTCAGAGATGCGGTAGCTGCGCCTAGTTGCAGCCAGGAAATGTCAGGAAAAGATAACTTTTAGACGGGCGCGAAAGCAATGTCATGAACTGATGACCCTGACTACCAAGGGTTACAGCCGATGCCAGTCTCCAGAGCAAAATTAAGGCGTGGTTATGGCACGACAAGGTTCCCTATAATTTTGGTAAAGGCAGAGACATTATGTCCTGAACTGCAACTATTGAGCTTACTTGATTTGCCTCCGGTTCTCAGTCAATCCTTTTTTCCAGCCAATGTAGTAACGCTGGACAACGGGTTGACTATCATTCATCAGCACACGCCTGCCACACCTGTAACTGCCGTAGATGTGTGGGTGAGAGCAGGCACACTTGCCGAACCCGATGAATGGGCTGGCATGGCGCATTTTCTAGAGCACATGATCTTTAAAGGGACAGAGCAATTGCCCCCCGGCGCGTTTGACCTGGCGATCGAACGGCGTGGTGGGGTCACCAATGCGGCAACGAGCTACGATTACGCCCACTACTTCATCACTACAGCCGCACAGCACTTGGCAGAAACGTTGCCCTACCTGGCAGACTTGCTTTTACACGCGGCTATTCCAGACAACGAATTTGGGCGAGAGCGTCAGGTGGTGTTAGAAGAAATTCATCAGGCGCAGGATGACCCCGACTGGCTCACGTTTCAGTCGCTCAACGAAATGGTGTATCAGCGTCATCCCTACGGACGATCGATCTTAGGTACAGCAGAAACATTGCTGGCGCGATCGCCTGCCGAAATGCGTCAGTTTCATGCTCATCACTATCAGCCTGAAAAAATGACGGTCGTGGTTGTAGGCGATATTGCTCAAGAGCGAGCGATCGACTTGGTGAGCCAAACCTTTCAATCCTTTCCGGTGCCAACGACCTGCCCTCTCTTCATACCGGAAGCTGAACCACCGATTACCACCATTCGCCGTCAGGAACTTTATCTGCCGCGATTGGAGCAAGCACGACTGTTGATGGCGTGGATTGGACCCGGTGTGGATTGCCAGTCACACGATCTGGATGAGCAATTGCAAGCAGCATCCGGACTAGACATCCTTTCGGTGGTGCTAGCCGAAGGACGCACATCACGCCTGGTGCGGGAACTGCGCGAAGAGCGGCATCTCGTACAGGCGATCGGCAGTAGCTTTTCCCTTCAGCGCGAGTCGGGGCTATTTACCATCAGTGCATGGCTAGAGCCAGAAAATTTAGAGCGGGTAGAGGCAATCATCTGCGATCGGGTCTCACAGTTATCGGCTACACCGATCTCCGAAGCCGAACTTTCTCGCTGTAAGCGCCTGCTCTGCAACGATTATGCCTTCTCTACTGAAACACCCAGCCAGTTGGCAGGGTTATACGGGTACTACAGCATCCTTGCTAACCCTCAAATGGCTACTAGCTACCCACAGCGCCTTCAGGCAATTCAGGCAACCGATCTTCAGCGCCTCGCCAATCACTACCTTTCGCCCTACCATTATGCGGCGACAGTGGGCAAACCCTTGTCATAGCCCAACCGCTCTGTACTGTTAATTTAAGGATGGTTTCGTGAATCTAGGTATTGAACAGTCTCCTCAAACACGCACAGTACTCAAAAACGGCATCGTTGTTTTGGTGTGGGAGAATCCTGCCGCAGACATCGTTGCGGCTCGCATCTTTGTCCGAGCGGGTAGCCAATGGGAATCGTCAAAGGACGCAGGTTTGTCGCATTTGGTCGCGGCTGTGTTAACGAAAGGCACCGAGCAGCGATCGTCCCTGGAAATTGCTGAACAGGTTGAGTCGGTCGGCGCAAGCCTTAGTGCGGATGCGGCTACCGATTACTTTTTGTTGAGCCTTAAGACGGTCTCTGCGGATTTTGCAGCCATTTTGGCACTGGCAGGCGAACTGTTGCGATCGCCCACGTTTCCCCAGCAAGAGATTGACCTGGAACGCCGACTCACGCTGCAAGCCATTCGCTCGCAACAAGAACAACCCTTCTCAATCGCCTTTGACCAACTGCGACAGTTAATGTATGGCGATCATCCCTACGCACTTTCGGGTTTGGGTACAGAAACGAGCGTGTCGCAGCTTGAGCGCGCCGAGCTCCAGCGCTATCACCAGACGCACTTTCGCCCCGACAATATTGTTATTAGCCTTTCAGGGCGGCTTCAGTCGGATGCTGCGATCGCGCTGATTGAAGACGTGTTTGGCGATTGGCAAGCGCCTTCCACGCCCTTACCTGTTCTCTGTCTGCCCACCATTACATCCACGCCAGCGAGAGCCGCGATCGCTCAAGAAACGCAACAGTCGATCGTCATGCTAGGTTACCTTGCACCCGCTGTTGTCCTTGATCATGCTGATGTGCTGGGGCAGAGTAACGAAACGTCTGGGAAGTCTAGCCCTCACCCCTCACCCCTTACCTCGCATCCCGCACCCGCCACCCTTCAGGACTACGCCGCACTCAAACTCCTCAACAGCTACCTCGGCAACGGGCTTTCCAGTCGCCTCTTTGTTGAACTGCGAGAAAAACGCGGTCTTGCCTACGAAGTGTCTGCCTTCTATCCCACTCGCCTGCATCCCGCGCAATTTGTTGTTTATATGGGCACCGCTCCCGAAAACACCACGATCGCCCTGGATGGCTTAAAAGCAGAAGTCGATCGCCTGCGAACCCATCCCTTCGACTGCGAAACCTTGCAAGCTGCTAAAGATAAAATTTTGGGGCAGCACGCTCTAGGTAAGCAAACCAACGCGCAGATTGCTCAAACGTTTGGCTGGTACGAAACAGTCGGCTTAGGCATTGGCTTTGATCTACAGTTTCAAGCACAAGTTGCGGCTGTGACGATCGCAGCCACTCAACGTGTGGCAGAGCAATACCTGGTGGAGCCCTTCCTTTCCTTAGTTGGTCCTGCTGCTGCTGTGCAGCCATAACTTGTAAAGTAATGATGCATCTCCGTAGTTCTATGGAGACCTTCACGGTAGAACAATCAAGAAGGCTAGAAGAATTACTGAATACGGCAATAGTGGCAAAGCGGTAGGCTGTGTTGTAGAAAGTATGTTCTCAGCAGCTCTTAGGGTGCGTTCCAATTGGACAGGTGCAGTAGTCTTCCCGTTTTGAACGGATGACCAGACTTGAGGCGATCGCTATGAAAGAGTGCGCTACCACCACTCAAGCCATAGACTCACAGGCTGACCATCGCTCAACGTCTAGCGTCTGAATGATGCCGTTTGAGCGCCTCACTCACTGTCAAATCGCTCACACAGACCTCAGCAATACCACCTAAGCAAGACATTATGAACAGCGACCTTGCAGCGAGAGACCAAACGCCTGCATCTTCCCGCGAGACAGTGTTTCCTTGCGAGACTGAGCTTCTAGATGCAAAAGCCAGCCCCCTCCTTGACCCGAACGAAACACTTGTAGCCGACGCAGCCCAAGCCATGGCAGAACGATTCTTGCATCAAGGCTGCGAATACTATCAGACAGGGCAGTTTGAAGCGGCGCTAAAAGCATTTCAGGAAGCCTTTTTGCTCTACCGCGATCGCCAAGATGAACACGGACAGGAGAAAGCACTCAGCAGCCTCGGCTTAACCCACTACAGCCTGAGAGACTATGCCAGAGCAATTAAATACTCTAAGCAAAGCCTGGAAATAGCTCAAAAGCTGGATAATCGCCATAGCCTTGTCAAAATCCTTGGCAACTTAGGTAATGCCCATCGCCATCTTAAAGAACAAGCAAAGGCAATCGCATGTCAACAGCAGAGTTTAACGATCGCGCAAGAGCTGGGCGATCGACGTGGTGAGATGGCAGCACTCAATAACCTGGGCTTGGCACACAAGGCATTGGGCGACCACTTAATTGCAATCAGCTACGAAGAAAAAAGCCTGGAAATTGCCCGCGAACTACAGGATGACCAGATCGAGGAGCAAATTCTCAAAAACCTGGGCAATGCCTGTTATGCGCTGGGTAACTACACCAAAGCCATTGATTACTATCAGCAACGACTTGCCCTCGCACGAGAACTCAGCGATCGTCGCACTGAAGGACAAGTACTACGAAACCTAGGCAATGCTTGCTATGCCTTGGGTGATTACGATCGTGCGATTGAATACAGCAAGCAGTGGTTAAACGTCTCTAGAGAAACCCAAGACCGTCGCGGCGAAGAGCAGGCGCTAGCCAGTGTGGGCGTTGGCTACGATACACTGGGCAACTATGCTAGAGCAATTGACTACTATGAGCAGCGCCTCGCGATCGCCCGAAGAATGAAAGATCACCGCATTGCCGAACAGGTCTTGGGCAGCCTCCGGGTCGCCTACTATGCCCTCGGCGACTACGCAAAAGCCGCAGACTGTACCAAACAGCGCCAAGCGATCGTCGGCACAGCCTAACTAATGTCAGAAGATGATGACGCAAGCAGTCAGTCACCCTGCCGAACCATTAGCTAGAATCGGCATTACAAGGCTTATTGTTTACAATAAAATCCCTCGACAGGGATCGTGATTCACATTAGACTTAGGTTCTAGCGTTCGATGCATCATTCGATACAAATTTCTCTACAAGGTTGGTGAGTCCTAGTGCAACTGCAACGTGTGGCGGTAAAACGGGTGACTGGTGCGTTCGCCCTAATTGACAGTTTAAAGCGCCATGGGGTCAAGCATATCTTTGGCTATCCGGGCGGCGCTATTCTGCCAATCTACGACGAAGTGTATCGGGCTCAGGCTGAAGGTGGTTTTCAGCACATTCTGGTACGGCACGAGCAAGGTGCTGCCCATGCTGCTGATGGCTATGCCCGTGCCACTGGTGAAGTCGGCGTTTGCTTTGCCACTTCTGGACCTGGCGCTACCAACCTGGTAACGGGCATCGCAACGGCTCATATGGATTCTATTCCGCTGGTCGTCATTACTGGGCAGGTTCCCAGCTATGCGATCGGTAGCGATGCGTTTCAAGAAACCGATATCTTCGGCATCACATTGCCGATCGTCAAGCATTCTTACGTCGTGCGCGATCCAAAAGATATGGCGCGCATTGTGGCTGAGGCATTTTACATTGCGACTACGGGTCGTCCGGGTCCGGTGCTGGTTGATGTGCCCAAAGACATTGCACAGCAGCAGTTTGACTATGTACCGATGGCGTTAGATGAGGTCAAGCTGTCAGGGTATCGCCCTACAGTTAAGGGCAACCCACGGCAGATCGCTCATGCTTTAAAGCTGATTCGACAAGCAAAGCAACCGCTGTTGTATGTGGGTGGTGGCGCGATCGCCTCCAACGCTCACGCCGAAATTAAAGAGCTAGCCGAGCGCTTCAGCTTACCTGTTACGACTACTTTGATGGGCATTGGTGCGTTTGATGAGCATCATTCTCTCTCAGTCGGGATGTTAGGGATGCATGGTACTGCCTATGCAAACTTTGCGGTGACAGAGTGCGATTTGCTGATCGCAGTGGGTGCCCGCTTTGACGATCGCGTCACAGGTAAACTGGACGAATTTGCGGCTCGCGCTAAAGTCATCCATATTGACATCGACCCTGCCGAAGTGGGTAAGAACCGAGCGCCAGAGGTGCCGATCGTTGGGGATGTGCGCCATGTCTTGATTGAGCTACTGCGCCGGAGCCAAGAGGATGGCGATGTACGCGACCCTCAGCGTAACCGAGCATGGCTCGACTGTATTGCCCGCTGGCAAGAAGACTATCCTCTGGAAGTGCCTCATTATGCCGACAGTCTTTCGCCTCAAGAAGTGATTGTCGAACTCAGCATTCAAGCGCCCAATGCTTACTACACAACGGATGTCGGGCAGCATCAGATGTGGTCAGCACAGTTCCTCAAAAACGGTCCACGTCGCTGGATTTCGAGTGCGGGTCTAGGCACAATGGGCTTTGGGATGCCTGCTGCAATGGGTGCTAAAGTCGCTTTGCCGGATGAAGATGTCATCTGTATCAGCGGCGATGCCAGCATTCAGATGAATATCCAAGAACTGGGCACCTTGGCGCAGTATGGCATCAATGTGAAAACGGTAATTATTAACAACGGCTGGCAGGGCATGGTACGCCAGTGGCAGCAAGCCTTTTATGACGAACGCTATTCTTGCTCCAGTATGGAAGTGGGAATGCCAGATTTTGTCAAACTAGCTGAGGCATATGGCATTAAGGGCATGATGATCAGTCAGCGGGATGAGCTTAAAAGCGCGATCGCCCAAATGCTGACTCATGATGGTCCCGTTTTGCTAGATGCCCGTGTCCGCAAAGATGAGAACTGCTATCCCATGATTCCGCCTGGTAAGAGCAATGCTCAGATGGTGGGCTTGCCAGAGCGCAAAACGTTGGCAAAAGCTGCCGAACTGGTTTATTGTGGCGGCTGTGGCGCGAAAAACGTGATGAACAATAACTTCTGCCCGGAGTGCGGCACGAAGTTATAGAGACGATCAGCGGTTCTCACCTCACTTTAAAACGGCAATAGGGACGTTCCATAGAACGTCCCTGCTTAGAGGCAGAAAAGGGAGAGGGGCAGATCCGCGCCTAGATTTCTGCTACAGCCCGTTCAATTAAACGACGGGCAAGTGTCTGTGTACCTGTGTGCGTGTAGTAGTTGACTGAAATATCCAGAAACGCGCCGACATAATCTAGCTTGTCTTTGGAGACTTCAACAAACTTGGTCAGGTTATCAAGCACGTTGTCCTGAGTCAAGTTGCGTGATGCGACAAAATCGCTCATCCAGCCTTTGACCGAATCAAAACTCTGGTTAATGAAGCCGAGTTTGCCAGCCGAGTCACCACCGGGAATCAGGTCGCTCACGCCTTTAAACGTCTGGTTACTTTCCAGCTCTTTGGGCGACATATTCTGAATGGTTGAAAGCCCTTTCAAAATAAAGTCAGGACCTAGCGGAATGAGCCCGTCAAAACAAACCAGAGCCGCCATCCGCATTAATGATTCACCGCCGTAGTCGCCTAAGGCTGCCAGGAAATCGCCAATGCTATCGCCCGGAATGCCGTTAATTTGGCAAAAAGCAACCAGTTCAACAACGAGCTTAACGGTCAGGTCGATGCTCTGCGCTTTCTCTGGTTTGGGCGTAAGATTGCCCAAAAAGCCCAGGAAAGAAATGTCTTGCCCCACTTTATTCGCCATGGCAGCCGCACCCAACGCCCCAGAAGCACTGTCTACGGTTTGGTAAAGCCACAACGCACGCTGATAGCCCTGAGACTTGTCGTTGAATAAATAGACCGCCCGTTCGCCGATTTGTTGGATTAAGGCTTCATCGGTTTCACCTGTCACGTTACGAATCGTATTGGTGAAGCCTGTCAGATTCTGCCATTGACCAGGAACCGCAAAATCGAGCGCTCGTAAGGCATTGACCGTAATGCCGCCTGTTGGCAGCCCATCAACCAACTCAAAAATGGATTTGCTCATAATTTAAAGGTAATTTGTCTACCAAACGGTGGTCTGCGAAAAATTGACGATCGCTTATTTCTTCAGTTTTGCTAACCCAGCCAGGTCGAACCGCTGAATCCATGCCTGACGCTCGGCTTTTGTAAACAAGGGGTTACGTGACAAAACTTTCACCTGGTAGCGATCGGCAACCAGTATAGCTGTCTGCGTAGTACCGACATCGACGACTGGATAGCCCGCAATCTTGGTCACGCTTTTTTCAAATTTCTTAGTCGCGCTAATACCGCCTGTAGAGTCACTGGCAGCATCCGAGATTGCCAGCATGGCTAGATCTTTGCCATCTTTCTTCAGCTTTGCCTCGGCAAAACCTTTTTTCTCTTGGGTAAAGACTCGTTCATAGCCATCACCTGGCTTAGGAAAGAACTTGTTAAAGCTACTGCCCTGAGCTGCTTTTTTAGCAACTGCGGGTTGAGCGTTTCTTTGAGTACTCTCTTGTTGTGCCTGATCAAATGGTGACGACTCTTTAGCAGTGCAGCCTGTCACCAGAAGCAGTAAGGATAACATGAGCGGCGCGATCGCTCTGCGCCAGTTAAAAACAGCCATACCACTCTCCTTGATTGTGTAATGCGTATTTGTGAGACGCCAAAAGCTCGACGATTGAAGCGCAACGCCTCCTTTGTTTAGAGCTAGTTGCGTCTTCTCCATTAGACAGCAGAGAATTCATCCTGTCATGCCTCAAGGGTAGCGCCTTCCTTTTAGCCCGTTCTTGAACGCATTTCTTCAAACTTGTTAAAAATGAACAGGCGGTAGCCTTGAGGCATGGTTACTAGCGTTGAGGGTGCCATGAGTCAAGTTCAGAGAGAATCTAATGCACTTTACAGAGATGCTGCACTCCTGTCACTCATATAGCGATCGCCACAGCGCTTAGGACATTGGGATCAAAGGAGGCGCAGGGGTTCTCCCCCTACACCCCATCCTAACCAGTACTACGGCTATACAAGTTAAACGGCAAGTAATGGACGATCGCACTCAGCAGAGATAATAGGGTTGGTTTGTCTCGAGTGAAGAAAAAATTGGGGCAGCGATCGATGAGACGGTTGGATGGCAAGGTAGCCCTGATCACAGGCATTGGGTCGGGGATTGGACGAGCGGCAGCAACCTTGTTTACCGCAGAAGGTGCCCAAGTCTTTGGGGTCGATCGCGATGAGTCGGCAGGACAAGCGCTCGCAGCGGCATTGCAAGCAGACGGGCGATCGTTTCACTTTTTTGCTGCCGATTTGGCGAACGAATCGGCGTGTGTGCAAGCGGTGGAGCAGTGCTGTGCCCTCTATGGACGCATTGACATCCTTTACAACAACGCAGGGATAGCGATGATCAAGCCCTTTGGCAACACGGATGCAGAGACGCTAGAGCAGGTCATGGCAGTGAACTTTAAATCGGTGTTCTACTTATGTCAGCAGGCGATCCCCAAAATGCAGCAGCAGGGCGGCGGTGTGGTGATTAATACCGCATCGGAACTGGCGATCGTGGCGCAACCGCTCTACACTGCCTACTGTGCCAGCAAAGGCGCTGTGCTGTCGCTTACCCGTGCGCTGGCGCTGGAATATGCCAAAGACAATATTCGCATCAATGCGTTGTGTCCCGGACCGATCGCTACACCCATGCTGCAAGGTGAGTTTGACCAGGCGAATGATCCGGCACAGGCGAAGAAAGAAGGCATTGCCACGATGCCGATCGGACGCTTAGGCGATCCGGCTGAGATTGCTCAGGTCGCGCTGTTTCTTGCCAGTGATGCGCCTGCTTTGATGCACGGTGCCACGCTGGTAGTGGATGGTGGTAAAACGATCCTTTAGCTGACCTTTATATTGATGACTTGTACAACGTTTGCCTACAGGACGCTCGTTGCCAGAGGCTAAATGCTAGATTTGGTTCGGATACTCAATTCCCGCAACAATGCCTACTCCAATGCGATAAGAGTAGTGCTGAAGGTCTCTGCCTAACCACTGTTCTAACCGTTTTTCCTAAAGAACATGCTGCACTTTATTTTGACCTGGCTAGCAACTGCCGTTTCGTTGCTCATCACAGACCACTTTGTACCAGGCTTGAAAATTGATAGCTTCACTGCGGCGCTCATTGGGGCAGTGGTTTTGGGTGTAGTGAATGCGATCGTCCGACCGATTCTGACGCTGCTCACGCTGCCATTAACCATCGTCACACTGGGCTTGTTTTTGTTTGTGGTGAATGCATTTACCTTCTGGCTTGTCGCCGCCCTGACTCCAGGCTTCTACATTGCGGGCTTTCTGACAGCGCTGATGGGGGCGATCGTCCTCACGATTGTCTCTACGATCGTGTCCTGGGTGGTGAGAATCATTGACCCAAGCGCATGAACGATGAGTCTCGGTGACGGTTAGCCTGGTGCCGTGTCGTCAACGCTGAGAAGCCCTCGATCACCGTCCAACTGCACATTAATGCCTACAGGCAGCGCGGCGTTAACGCCATCATGACCAAACGGCAAGTTTGATACAACGGGAATACCAAGATCACCCAGGCGATCGCGCAGTACCTCCTCTACCGTAAAACTGGGAATATTGGCAGGCGGATTGCACTGGCTAAAGCGACCGATCGCAATGCCTTTCACTTGCTTGAACGCACCGCAGAGCCGCCACTGGGTCAACATGCGATCGATGCGATAGGGCGCTTCCCCCACATCTTCCAACGCCAGAATCGTGTCGGCAAAATCGGGCTGTGCAGGCGTTCCCAGCAGATTCGTTGCCACTGTAAGGTTGACGGGTAGCAACAGTCCAGTCGCCTGTCCGCCGCTCCAACCAGTGCCTTGTAACGTTGCCAGCGATCGCCCTTCCACCCAATCAAACAGTCGTTGCACTGACCACTCCGGTTCTGCTGCCAGCGTGGTCAAGAGCGGTGCATGAACGCCCGAAATGCCTTGCTGACTGAGGCTCATCAGCAAACTGGTAATGTCCGAAAAGCCGATCAGCCACTTGGGTTCATGTCCTGCCCAAGACCAGTCTTCCAGTAACCGCGCCCCGCCATAGCCACCCCTGGCACACAGTATCCCGCGACAGTCTGGATCGTTAAGTGCAGTCAACAACTGTTTGCGCCGATCGTCATCGTTACCTGCCAGATAGCCCCAGCGATCGTCATAGCCAGGAGTGAGTGCAACACGGTAGCCGCGCGATCGCCAGATCTCAACGCCACGCTGAAAGGCCTCAAACTCTCGCAAGGTGCCGCTGGGTGCAATCACCCGCAGTAAATCACCCGGTTGTAATGGCGGTGGCGGTTGGCAGGGACGCATGATTTATTAAGAACTTGTCTGAATTAATAAGCGCTGTTAGTCAGTCTTTAGTTTAGGAGCTTCACTGCTGATAAAGTTAGATGAATAATGAGTAAGATATTGATTCTTACTTTCTAACATTTGACGACGTTTGATAAAATCCGAAAAAATAGAAATCGTCTCAGTGATTTTAGATTCATCAATTGAAACTGCTCTAAGTCCATCGATACAACCTGTAGCCTCTTGATAGCGCGTGATAGGACGCTGAATAATTTCTTCCCATTGCGGCAAGTCAGGACTTAAAATCTCACGCATTTTTAGATGAATTCTACCAATCGACTCTAGATACTGCCGTAGCAAAGGAGTAAATTCAACTGACTCGCCCAAATCCTGAAGTTCAGCTAACACAGCTCGCTTAAACTTTTTATCTTCACTGAGGGTCTCTATATCTATACTCAACTCAATTGTTCGTTTCGCTAACACTTCTAAACCATTCTCAATTCTCTGCCAATTATGGCTTAGTCTACGGATTGGCAACTCGCGATGTTGAACATAATTACGCATTGCTTCCATAACCCGATATGCTGGGCAATCCGAATCATACTCTTGGGACTTTCGCTTCTTAATGGCTGTTTCCTGATCAGAATTGGCTCCGTAAATTGAACAAATATTATGAGATGTTTGATCTATGTAAAGGCGACACGTTGTAAGAAGGTTTATGATCCTTCGATTGACCATATGAATATCATCAATAAATGATGACCAAGCATCTGGAGACCAAGCATTTGTCGAGAACAGCATCTTTTTGACAGAGCAGTTGAACATTTCCTGTTCAAATTCAGCGTAGTTTTCTAGAACAAGATTAAGCTTATCCTCAATAGATAACGCTTCAAAGAGGCGGCTTCTTGTTAGTTTTATAAGCTCAAAATGTTCATTCGAGATCTCAACGTAATATTCGTTGACTCCTACCAATGCATACTGTATCAACGTTGCAAAACCTTTACTGATAGAACGGTATTGTCGAGTTGACTTCTTTATCATCCTGATGAGTTGTTTGCGTCTGAACAGCAGCCAGGGAGCTGACATCACACCGTCACTACAACGTTCGTTTCCTGTTTCTGTGTATCCAACTGTTCCAGAATCTCCAACATTTCACGTTCAAAGGCAACTTGAGCACGATTGGTCAGACCGCCGATGTAGAGCTGTCCATCCTTCTGAAGCGCCCAAATTTGGGAGTGAGAGACGTAGCTCATCATCACGCCCAGCATGAGCAACCCAAAACCAGCGTAGACGATCGGGATGCTGGGGTCGGCTTTAATTTGCAGTCCCGTACTCCCGACAATTTCTTTCACTGCTAGCGTTACGCCATTCACCGGGGTAGACATCCCCGCCCGAACGGTAGAAATCAGTTTGCCAGACGTGTCATAAATCAACAGCATCCCCTGCAAATCTTTAGCAATCAGAGATACGCCAGCGCTTAAGTCGGGTTTTGTCGGAATCCATGTGCCCCAGATACGCCCGCCTTTGCCACCTGTATCTAACTGCGCCATCGGTAGCTGAAAAATGGGGCTGTTGTTGATGCGAACCTGGATGGCAGAAATGCCCCAATCCGCCTGATACAGAGTCACACCGCGATAGCGCAGCGGTTCATTCACATGAATGGTTTTGCGCTTGACTTCCTTCCCGTCACTGTCTAGCACTGACATATCCGAGTAAAACTGATCGATCGCGCCTTGAGGCGTGTAGTCAATCCAAAAGCGGTTTACCTTGACCGACCAATCTTTGGGAATCTGCGACTCTGCAAACGGTCCCGCATCCAGAATGTTTTTAATCTGAAACGTTTGACCGCTAGGCACCATCTCTTGCCCCACAAAACCTGTCAGCGCACCCACGATCGCGCCCACCAAAATCAGCAGCATACTGGCATGAACAACGATCGGACCAATGCGCCCGACCATGCCTTTCCGAGCGTAGATCGCATCATCTTCACGAAACAGCTTGTACCGCTTTTGCTCTAACAGCGGCAACACATCCTCCAGTGACGTTTGTTGAAACTCGGCACTGAGGGCAAACTTCTGAAACTGGCGCGGCTGGCTGTAAAACTTGCGAGACGTGCGCGAAAACCAGCGCAACGCGGGTAGCTGTCGCATAAACGTGCAGGCAGTCAGGCTCGACCCAAACAAGATCAGCAGCGCCAAAAACCACCAGGTGCGGTAGACATGATCCAACCCCAGGGTCAGCAGCACTTTCCAGGACAGAAAGCCAAACAGCGCCGGATGCTCTGGATAGTTTGCCTGGTAAAATGCGGCAGACTGCCCCTGCTCAACGACCGTCCCAGAAATGCTAAAGACCGCGATCGCCAGCAGCAGGACGATCGCCAACCGCAGATCAGCCAGTACAGGCAACAGTTCCCGCCTGAAAAAGGTTTTGGGAGCCATGCCTAAACCAGACAGACGCGCGAAAAGGGAAGGATTTGCAGACATTTGGTCAGTTTTTGGTTGTTAGTTTTTGGTTGTTAGTTGTAGAGCAGTCTAAGAACTAACTACTAAAAACTAGCAACCCTAGAAAGTAAAGAGAACACGCCAAATCCCACTAGCAAAGCGCCGCTGGCTGGCGTAATCCAGCCCGACCAGCGACGGAGTTCCAATAGTTTTTTAATCGAGGCTGTAAACGTACCTGCCAGCACCAGTGGAGCCGCATAGCCAACGGTGTACGCTAGCAGCAACACACTGCCCAAAATCGGATCTTTGGTCGCTGAAATCCATGCCAGAATGCTTGCGAGGACAGGAGTGCTGCATGGTGAAGCGACCAGCCCAAACGTCAACCCAATGCAATATGCACGCATACCGGGCGGCAAATCCTTAGAAATCCATTCCAGCCCACCAAAGGACGGTAAGCGAAACGGCAACGCTTCGAGCAAATTCAGTCCCATGAGGATGGCGATCGCGCTCACGACGATCGGCAATCCCAGTCCAATTTGTCCATAGATTTTACCTACGACTGCCGCGACAATGCCCAGCCCTGCCAACGTGGTCGCCAGTCCCAGCGCGAACCAGGTAGACTGTGCCGCTGCCTGTAACCGCGTCTGGGTTTCATAGCCGCCAATGTAGCCGATCGTGATCGGCAGCATCGACAGCATACAGGGCGTAAGGCTTGTCAGCAGCCCTGCCAGAAAAATGATGCCCACACTGGCTGGTGTCAGGTGAGCCAGTTGCTCAGAAACTAACGTGTTGGCAAAATGTTCCAACCAGTAAAGCTGGGTTTGCAGCGTTTCAATCATGCTGTATCTAACGTCTTGCTCTGAAGAATTAGCGCTATGTCTATCTTACTGGAGATAAGAGCGGGAGAGGAGTGAGGAGTGAGGAGCAGTTTTGAGTTTTGAGTTTTGAATTAATTCTGACCGCTGACCGAACGAGTCCCAGACCACTGACACCCTTCTCAAAATTTCCTTTCCCTTTCACCGAGTTGATATAGACTGATTAGCCTACACTGGGGTTTAATTTATGGATCACGAAACTGGGTTTCTGTTTTAAAACACCGAGGGTTCGTTGACTAAACCAGAAGAACCCCGGTTTCTGAGTTTAGCGTATGCCCCTGCCCCTTTCCCCCTCACTGTCGTGAATCTGCGCCTTTTTATTCCCTTTTTTGATACGTCTGCTCAAGGTTGGGCATCGGAGGCTCGGTGGCTACGGTGGCTCACCTTTTTGTGGTTGCTGATTGGGCTAACGGTGTTGTTTTCAGCGTCGTATGCGGTTGCCGATGCCGATCGCAACGATGGGTCGTACTACTTTAAGGTGCAGATCCTCTGGATTTTGGTGGGCATGGTGGGGTTCAATCTGGTGGTGCATTCGCCATTGCGTTACATCGTTGGGGTTGCCGATTGGTTTCTGGTCATCATTCTAGGGCTGATTCTCATAACGGCGATTCCTGGGGTTGGCACGTCTGTCAATGGTGCAACCCGCTGGCTTTTTGTGGGACCCTTCCAGATTCAGCCATCCGAACTGATCAAACCGTTTCTTGTCCTTCAAAGCGCACGCATCTTTGGGCAATGGGATCGTTTAAAGCGGGGCACCCGTGTCCTTTGGTTGGGAATTTTTGGGCTAGTACTGGTGGGTATTCTTCTACAGCCAAACCTTAGTACCACAGCACTATGCGGGATGTTGCTATGGTTTGTCGCGTTGGCAGCAGGGATTCCGTATGCCTATATGGGTGGCACAGCACTGGCAGGCGTGGGTTTAGCGGTCATCAGCGTCAGTTTTAGAAGCTATCAGCGTCGCCGCATTTTGTCCTTCTTAAATCCCTGGGCGGATGCCACTGGAGATGGCTACCAGTTGGTGCAAAGTTTGCTGGCAGTGGGTTCTGGTGGGCATTGGGGCGCAGGCTTTGGGCTGTCGCAGCAAAAGCTTTTCTACCTGCCGATTCAGTATACTGACTTCATCTTTTCGGTGTTTGCCGAGGAATTTGGTTTTATTGGGTGTCTGCTGCTAATAGTGATGCTGCTTGCGTATGCCTCACTGGCGCTACGGGTTGCCATGAAGACACAAAACTCGGTGTATCGGCTGATTGCGATCGGCGTAATGGTATTGATGGTCGGGCAATCACTGCTAAATATCGGTGTGGCAACAGGGGCACTGCCCACGACGGGCTTGCCGCTACCCTTATTTAGCTATGGCGGTAGCTCGATGATTTCTAGCCTGGTGTCAGCAGGTTTGCTGATTCGGGTCGCACGCGAAAGCAACGAAGCGAAAGTGTTACGCCTCGACGATCGCCGCCAGCCACAAGGAGTGAAGGGGCGATCGCAGTCACCACGAGCAACATGAGGCAAGAGTTGAAAGGCTAAAGGCAAGAGTTGAAAGGCTAAAGGCTAAAGGCTAAAGAGTTTGAGACAGAATCAATCCAAAACTTTTATCCTTCATCCCTCATACTTTATCCTTCATCCCTCACCCCTCATCCCTTCACCATCACCGGCTCACGCACCGACATTTGCGTTACCGCTGGTTCTAAGGCTGTACTGTAAACTTCGCAGGAATTGTTCGGGCTTTCGATCAGCTTGATTTTGTGCAACTGTGCGCCGATGTCGCGGATCGGTTGCTCTAAAAGCGCGCGAATATGCACCGCAATATTCTCTGCAGTCGGCACGACTGCAGAGAAGTACGGAATGTCTTTATTCAAAAAGGTGTGATCAAACGGTTCCACTACGTAATCATCGATCGCTTTTTGGAAGGCAACCAGATCAGCAATCATGCCTGTGCGAGGATCGATTTCACCTTTGATGGTGACTTCCAGATGATAGTTATGTCCATGCCCGTTAGGACGAGCGCACTTGCCGTAGATCTCGCAGTTTTTTTCGTAGCTAAGGTCGGGGCGAGCCAGTCGATGAGCCGCGCTGAAGTGAGTGCTGAGGGTGAGATAGGCTTCCATGTTGTTTCCGTAGTAGTCTGCCCAGAGTTCGGGGTGTTCAAAAAGCTGAATGTGGACGATCGGCAAATGGGTCGCTAACCGTTGCCAGATGGTACGAGCGATCGCCTCGGTTGTGGGCAGCGTTTCCTGAAACTCCGCCCAGGCATCGTTGAGGTAAGAAAAGTCTAACTGGCTGGTTACTTCTTTCTTGATGACCTGCTTCACGTCAGACAGGTTCAAGACCATGCCGTATTCGTCTAACTCGCCTGCCATCGAGACGTAGAGGACGTAGTTGTGTCCATGACCGGGCGATCGAGCACAGGCACCAAACCGCTCAAAGTTCTCAGCCTCACTCAGTTCTGGTAGCCAATAACGATGACTGGCAGAAAACTGGGCACGGCGATCGATAATGCATTTCATAGGCAGGGAAGAAGGATGGAAAGTCTGTTAAGTTCCGTTAACCACACTCTTTTCAGGATAAACCATTCGCTCCAGGTAAAGACTGGTGACTCGACACATCGATCGAGCCAAACAAACATCACAACCGGAATTCATCACAGCCGGAACCCAATAATTTCTCGACCGTCCCTAACTTTTGGTGACAGCCAAATCCGGCACAATGGTTCAGAACGCTTTTTATCTGATTGATGCATGAATTGGTTGCTTAACGGGATTCAGACAACCCTTGCCGAACTGCTGCGGCTCTTTGCTGCACCGCTGTTTGAGGTCGGCAACAATCGGTATTCGCTCAGTTTGATTGTGACGCTGATGGTGGTTAGTGTGGCGGTCTTTTGGGTGTCGCGTGCCGTCAGTAATCTGATCAATCAACGACTGTTGGTAAGGTTAGGGTTCGATCGTGGGAGTCGGGCTGTCGTCACCACCGTTGTCCGCTATCTGCTGACCGCGATCGGCTTTGTCATCGTGTTGCAAACGGCAGGCGTAAACCTGAGTTCGCTGACCCTCTTTGCAGGCGTCCTGGGCATTGGTTTGGGCTTTGGGCTGCAAAACCTTGCCAGCAACTTTGTCAGTGGGCTGACACTACTCGTCGAGCAACCCATTCGCGTGGGCGACTTTATCGAAATCGACAAACTGCTGGGTACGGTCGAAAGCATTTCGATTCGATCAACCACTGTCCGCACCCTGGATGGCGTGTTTGTCATCGTGCCCAACATCCGCTTTGTCGAAAACAACATTATCAATTGGAGCTATCGCGATCCACGCTGTCGTCTCCACGTTCCTGTGGGAGTAGCCTACGGCAGCGACACGCTCATTGTCACCGAAGCACTTCTAGCTGCCGCCCGAAAAGATCCGAAAGTGCTAACTGATCCATCACCCCGGGTTTGGTTCAAAAGCTTTGGTGATAGTGCGCTGGACTTTGAGTTGCTGGTTTGGATTAATCAACCGACTGAAAGTGACCCAATTAAAAGTTCACTCTATTTCACGATCGATCGTGAACTGCGCCAGCGCAACATCGAAGTACCCTTTCCCCAGCAGGATCTCAACATTCGTAATCTTGAACAACTAACACACCTGTTGCAGCGAGACGGTGCAATGGACGGTAACGGCAAACACGCAGAAAAGGATTCGCTTAGCAGCCGCAAACCGACCCCAAAAGCACCTAACAATTTGACCCTGCGCGATATGCTGCGACGCATTTCCTACTTCGAGCAATGCAATGATGAAGAACTCTTGCAGTTAATTGAATACGGCTACCGACAACTTTTTCCCGCCGACCAGCTTGTCTGCGAAGAAGCCACCCCTGGCGAGTCGTTCTACATTATCCTCAACGGTTCGGTCGAAATCTTTTCTAAACGAGCCGAGCAGTATATCGCCACGCTGAATGAAGGCGAGTTCTTTGGCGAAATGTCGCTGCTCATGGGCATCCCGCGATCGGCAAGCGTCAGAACGCTCGAAGACACCGTTCTCTTCGTCATCGAGCGCAACGATCTACAAACACTCCTCCAAGATCATCGTGGACTTGCCGACCAGATTGCTCATCAGCTCATGGAACGCCAACAAACCCTGCGCGAAATGGGCATCCTGTCGGAATTTTCTGAAGAAAAGCCCTTCGACAAAGTGCGCAAACGCCTGCAAACACTGTTTGGGATTTAGGGAGGGGGGAAAATAAGGGCTGAAGGATGAGGGATGAGGGATGAAGGCTAAAGGCTAAAGGCTAAAAAGAGGGTTCGTAGATAGAAGCCAGGATTAAAACACATGAAGCAGTGAGTGTTCTACTCAAACTCTTCAAAGAGCGAAACGAGGATGACGTTGGAGAAGAGAAAGCCTTCAGGATCACTCAGTTGTAGTCGCCCAGAATTCGGCAGGGCTGTTAGAGTCGACGCGATCGCCTCGTCCTGATCAGCTACAACAACCCACCCCCGCTCATAAAACGGCTGTAAGCACTGCCAAACACGCTCTAACCTGTCTCTACCAAATTGCGCTCTCAACGTCGCCAGACTCAAGCCTTCCGCCAGTCGCAAACCCAGCATCAGCGTATCGAGGAGAATGTCTGAAGTCTGTAGCTGGCTTCCGCTTGGCAATAGGCTAAAGGCTACTCGTTCCTCTTTTAGCCTTAATCCTTTATCCTTTATCCTTTCCTCCACCCACTCATAGTACTCTCGCGTCTTGCGCGGACGGGAAAAGCGTTCGGCTTTGCCGTCTCGAAGAGAATCGTGCTCTAGGTAACTTGTTGCGCCCATGCCAAAGCCATAGAACGATCGGTTCTCCCAGTACACGCGATTGTGGCGGCACTGGTAGCCCGCTTTGGCGTAGTTAGAGATTTCGTAGTGGTCGTAGCCTGCTGCTGTGAGTAACCGTTGCGCGGTGCGGTACATCTCAGCCGTGGTTTCATCAGACGGCAGCGGTTGCATCCCCGGTTTATACTGCTTCCCAAAGGCGGTGATCGGTTCAATCGTGAGGTCATAGCAGGAGAGATGAGTGGGTGCAAGGGCGATCGCCGTTTCTAAGGACGTTTGCCAATCCTCTAGCGTTTGGTGCGGCAACCCAGAGATTAAGTCCAGACTGAAATTCTCAAAACCTGCCTGCTGCACCCACTCCACAGCCTGGTACACATCAGCGACGGTATGCGATCGACCACAGGCTTGCAGTAGTTCTGGCTGAAATGCCTGTACGCCAAGGCTCACACGGTTTACGCCTGCCGCTCGATAGCCTTGCACTTGCGCCAAGTCAAACGTGCCGGGATCAATCTCCATCGAGATTTCAGCATCCGCAGCCATGCCAAACTGTTGGTTGAGCGTGTCAAGAATCTGGTTCAGTTGCTCAACGGATAGCAACGAGGGTGTGCCACCGCCAAAAAAAATCGTTTGAAGCGGTTTGCCGAAGAATGCAGTGCCACGAATTTCCTGGCATAGAATGTCGACGTAACGATCGATCGTGCCAAAGGTGCCGCTGTGCAATGGATCAGTTGACGATCCTTCGGTTCGAGCAACGGGGGGACGATCGCCGACGATCGAAACGGCAAAATCGCAGTAGTAGCAACGCCGCCGACAAAAGGGAATGTGGAGGTAAGCGGATGCTGGTAAGGCGGAAAGGTTAATTGTTTCCTTAGAGTCTGCCGCAGACAAAAGCATTGCAGGTACGAAGAGTATAATGAATCCATGCCGCCTGACTGCCATGCCAGTTGAATTACTGCATTCTCTTGAATTGCCGAATTCGCCACGCTACTGACCCGACTGCGCTTACTGGCTCGACATCCAGATCGGTTATTCCCCAACCCTTTCAAAGGTTTGGAATCAGTCCCCCAACCAACCTGAGCTTATGCTTGACGCTATCATCATTCTTTCATTTATCCTAGCAGGGGCGGGGATCGGTTTTAACGGCATTGAAGAGCTTCCAGTGAGTGCCTTACAGCAAGTGACCAACGAAAACGCGCTGCGCTGGGTCACGGCTGGTTTTGGTGCTTTAATCGGTTTTGCGATCGGCTTGGTTGTCCAAACAATGTATCGGCGCTTCGAGCGGCGGTTTCGCGCTTTGCCAGCCGATGTCCTTTTGAGCCGTGCTGTGGGTCTAGTCATTGGGCTGCTGGTAGCAAACTTAATGCTGGCACCGATTTTTCTACTGCCGATTCCACCTGAGTTCTCTTTTCTCAAGCCTCTGGCAGCCGTACTGGGCAGCATTCTTTTCTCTTTCTCGGGGATCACGCTGGCAGATACCCATGGTCGTGCCTTGCTGCGGTTGATTAATCCAAACACGGTAGAAACAACCCTGTTAGCAGAAGGAACGTTCAAGCCTGCGTCTACCAAGGTCTTAGATACAAGCTGCATTATCGACGGTCGCATTGAAGAGCTGCTAAACACAGGGTTTGTAGAAGGGCAAATTCTGGTGCCTCAGTTTGTGCTGGCAGAGCTGCAGCAGGTTGCTGATGCCTCCAGTGACATCAAGAGAGTGCGAGGTCGTCGTGGGTTGGATATCCTCAATCGGATGAAGGAAGCCTACCCCGATCGCATTATTATCCATTCTGCTGATTACGACGATGTGCTCACAGTCGATGCCAAGTTAGTGCGTCTGGTGCAAGAAATCAACGGTACTCTGCTGACCAACGACTACAACTTGAATAAAGTAGCAACGGTGCAACAAGTGCCCGTCCTCAATATTAATGATCTGACTCAAGCTGTGCGTCCGGCTTACCTTCCCGGCGATAGCCTCGATCTGAAAATCTTGAAGGAAGGGAAAGAGCCGACTCAAGGCGTAGGCTATTTAGATGACGGCACGATGGTTGTGGTGGAAGAAGGTCGTGGCTATCTTGGTGGTGAATTGCAGGTAATCGTCACCAGTGCCCTGCAAACCTCGGCGGGACGTATGATCTTCGCTCGACCCAAGGCATCCATGCTTGCGTCTTAGCGCTTCCTCTAATGACGCGATCGCGCCAAAAGCCCTGCACTCTCTGCAATCACATGGCTCCTACTCTCTACCGCATTCAACACGACGCATCGGGAACATGGATTTTTGCCTGTCCAGAATGTTGGACAAAAGTTAGCCGAAACAATCCCTTTTATGTTTACGGCGGCACCTAGAAAGCAAAAAAGCGAGACTAACCAAGAAGGTGATCGCCTATTGCAGCGTGGTCTTAGAAACAATGCGCGTTTTCTTACGATCGCCCTCTGATAGCTCCTCGCCTGCCTGAAGCTTAGTAGCATTTGCTTGCAGCACTGTAGCTGCACCTTGATCGCCCATTTGTAACGCTGTTTTGGCAGCGGTTTGCAGCATGGTAGCAGCTCCGGTGCGATCGCCCTGCTGGAGCTTGGCTTCAGCAATTTGCGTTTGCCGATATTTTGCCAACGCCCAAATATGTTGCTGCACGTCAGCATTGAGCGCTGGCTGGTACGGGGTGAGAGCATTGGCAGTGATGGCAAGCGTCTCAGAAAGCAAGCCTTCTTTGCTGTACGCCGGATCATCGTAACGAATTTGAACGTTGGCGATCGGCTGTTCACCTGCTAGCAATTGACCAATGTAGAGGTTTACCAGCACGATTCTGGGTGCGTCTACCATCAAATCACCCAAGCGCACAAGGTATTTCCCGACCTCTGGCTGCACCGTTAATTCGATCGTGTCAGGTGCTACTTGTGCGATCGGCTTCATCTCTGCCAACCGCACGTCGGGCGCTAGAGTCAACAGCAGATGGGCATTCGTTAGCCCTACAGACTGCATTCGGGTAAAGAGGCGATCGAACTCTGCCACAGCCTGCTCTGGATATTCAATAAACGACAGCGTACCGCCGCCTGCATCCGCAATTTTTTCCAGCACGTCCTGATTCCAGCGATCGCTAAAGCCAAGCGCATTCAGCGTCAGGTTGTAGTCAGTCGCCAGCTTTGCCAGCTTCAAACAGCGATCGTTATCGCCGTGTTCATTCTCGCCATCCGTCAGCAAAAATGCCTGAGAAACCGTGTCTTTCTTGCCTTTTGCTAATTCTTCAATACCCAGTCGTAAGCCTTCATCGATCGCCGTACCGCCCCCTGCCTTGAGCTGGTTAATTTGCAGCTTGATGCTGGCTGGGTTATCGATCACCTGATTCGGCACCAGCACCTTTGCTTTGTGGTCAAACGCGACCAGCGTGAGACGATCGCCGGAAGAAAGTCGATCCACCAGCCGAATCGCTGCCTGCTTCACTGTATCTAGCGATCGCCCACTCATCGAGCCACTATGATCCAGGATCAGGCAAAGATTTAGCGGCAGGCTGCGGCTCAGGGGTTCTGCAATCGCTGTGATCGAAACCGAAAGTTGACGCTGACTACTCACTTGAGCTGCATCGATATTCGCATCATTCAAAACAGACTGCAAACCAACTTTCATGGCGCAAAACTCCTGGTAAAGCAAAGGGCAAACAGCGATCGCCTGGTTAATACCTAGAATAGGCGAAGTGACAGAGGTTCGGTCAGGAGAAACCCCTTCACCCTCCACCCCGTCACCTTATTACCTCTTCACACTTCACACTTCACTCCTCACTCCTCCCCCCTCCCCGCTCCACAGTGCCAACTGTCACGCTAGTATGTAAAGACAGCGCCAATGCGTCCGATGACACACGTTCAGGCAATACGTTCCAGGCAACCCTGCTATGACTTCATCTATTCAAGCTGCTCAGTCTCCTTACTATGGTGGTGGTGATTCCTTCTATCGCACACCGCCGCCCGATTTGCCCTCCTTGCTGCTGAAAGAGCGGATTGTTTATCTGGGAATGCCGCTAGTGCCTGCTGTGACTGAGCTGATTGTGGCAGAGCTGCTTTATCTTCAGTACGAAGATCCTGAGAAGCCGATCAAAATCTACATCAACTCCACAGGCACCTCGCGCTACGATGGCGAACCGATCGGGTTTGAAACCGAAGCGTTTGCTATCTGCGACACCATGCGCTACATCAAGCCGCCTGTGCAAACTATTTGTATCGGTTCAGCGATGGGTATGGCAGCGATGTTGCTCTCCGCAGGCACGAAGGGGTTCCGTGTCAGCCTGCCAAACGCCACGATCGTGCTTCATCAGAGCAAGAGCTATGCACGTGGGCAGGCGACTGATATTCAAATTCGCGCCAAAGAAGTTCTCGCGAACAAAGCGACAATGGTCGAAATCTTGTCTCACAACACGGGGCAGACAATCGAAAAAATTGCCAAGGATATGGATCGGCTCCTCTATATGTCTCCAGAGCAGGCAAAAGAATATGGGCTCATCGATCGTGTTCTTGAGAGCGAAAAAGACATCCCTGTGCCGCTTCCTGCTGGCATCCTCTAAAGTTTTAAGCTTCGAGTTGCCGCACTGAACTCAAAACTCATCACCTAAGACTCAAAATTATCTAACAACGGAGCTTCTTATGCCAATTGGTGTTCCCAAGGTTCCCTACCGTATGCCGGGAGAACCCTACACACAGTGGATTGATATCTACAACCGTCTTTATCGGGAACGCATTATCTTTCTGGGTAAAGATGTCGATGACGAAATTGCCAACCAAATCGTGGCAGTGATGCTCTATTTGGATTCTGAAGATCCAGGTAAAGACATCGTGCTGTACATCAACTCTCCGGGTGGCTCTGTCACCGCAGGGATGGCGATTTACGACACTATGCAGCACATCAAGTCCGATGTCGTGACTATCTGCGTTGGACTGGCTGCTTCAATGGGTTCTTTCTTGTTGGCAGCAGGCGCAAAAGGTAAACGGTTAGCCTTACCCCACTCGCGGATCATGATTCACCAACCGTCTGGTGGCACTCGTGGGCAAGCAACTGATATCGAAATTGAGGCACGGGAAATTATTCGTATTCGACGGCAGCTTAACCAGATCTATGCCGATCGCACAGGTCAGCAACTTCCCAAAATTGAGAAGGACATGGATCGCGATTACTTTATGTCGGCTGAAGAGGCGAAAGAGTATGGCTTGATCGATCGGGTGATTGAGTCCGCTTCCTAATCCCTTCCTGTTTGCATCTTTTTTCTCAGTAGTGGCAGAATCTAGTAATTCTGCCATTTTTCATCTTAATGAACCTTGCAGAGTGTTATCGCATCTTAGGGCTAAAGTCTGGTGCATCGTTTGATGAGATCAAAGCATCTTATCGACGGCTGGCAAGGCGGTATCATCCCGATGTCAATCCAGGAAATCAGCAAGCGAAAGAAAAGTTTATTGAGCTAACCGAAGCTTACAAGTTGCTGCTGTCTGAAGCTGGTGGCGGTGAGCCTGTGCCAAAGACGAGTCAGGGTACTGCACCAGGAAAAGCCCCAGTTGCCCCAACGGCTGGCGATATCCGCATTACGCGCAAGCAGCCGCCCCTGCAATTTACAAATTTGTCGCCCCTAGAGCAGCAGCTCAAGACAAACTCCTACCAGCAGTTGCAGCAGTTGTTAAAGGAGCAGCGGTTTCCACGGGCGATCGCCCTTATTGAAGGGTTAGCCCGTCGCCTTCCGCAAGATACAGAGGTGAAGCAATGGCAGGCGATCGCCTATCAGCGGTGGGGACGGCAGCTGATTCAAGAGCGCCAGCTTGACAAAGCCAGAATTTATCTAAAGAAAGCGCTTCGTACTGATCCGCACAACCGCTCTCTATGGGCTGAGGTTGAACGTGATTTTCGTTACATGGAAAACCTTTTCAAGTAATCTTTTTCAAGTACACTGATGCCTTGCTTTTGGTTAATTAGCCTTTCACTAGCCACTGTTAAACGATCAGCTTTTTGAAAGTTCACATTGAACGTGCGTTCTCAAACATATTTTGATACTATGAGTTAAGTGGAGTTCATCCGATTGGGGGATTCCAGCCAAGGAAGATATTTTTGTAAGAGTTTTCCCACCTCCGTTTTAAGAGCGGTTTTGACGATAGTTCACTACTTTAAAGCTTTATAAAGACACTGATTGCACTGAATATGCTTATTGAGCAATTTTATGACTGGCTGACCTGAGCCTTGACAACGCTTGAAGGGATACTTATTTCCCTGGTCAACACGGCATAGATTGCATTCATCCATTTGAAAGCTACAGGGTTTTCTGAGTGATTGCTGTCTCACATCGTCCCGTCAAACGTCAGTGGAACACGGTTAGCTTTGCTTCCACGCTTTACCTGATTCCAATTCTGGATATTCTTCTGGAAGAAATTCCACATCGCTGGAAAGCCGAAGTCCGTCTGGGATTGCAGGAAGCCTTAGTAAATGCTGCTAAGCATGGTAACGCCTTAGACCCTAGTAAGACAGTACTCGTTCGTTTTTCAGTGGTTGCGAACCATTATTGGTGGGTTATTTCAGATCAGGGTATTGGTTTTCAGCCCTCTTATGTTGCTGCAGCCGAGCTTGAACAAGTATTACCCTGCGACGAACAAGAGTGCGGTCGCGGCATGTATCTTTTGCACAAAATTTTTGACCAGGTTCAGTGGAACCCCCAAGGAACTGAGCTAAGGCTCTGTAAGCGTGTAAACAGTCCCAGTAGAGCACCACTATTGTTGTAAATCTGCTATTTATACAACTGCTAATGGTTTTTTGGGTGGCGGTCGGTAATTCTGGCTCTAGCTTGAGGAAGCATGCGGTACGGCAGAAGCACTAGCAACAAAGTGGTAAGGCGGCAGGGCTGCTCCTGAGACTAGCTGCAACTGAGGGTATTGCTGCTGTAAGGCTTGAATGAAATCGCAGAGTTGCTGTTCACGATCGCGATTAACTAATAAATGCATTGCTTTTACGCCAGCGGCATCCTGGCTGCAACAGTATTCAGGATAGGTTTGAAGCACTGCCTGCTCGATTTGCCCGATCGCCGCTTGCTGTTGCTGTTGATACGATAGTTGCTGTTGATACTGCTGCTTTTTGGCAAGAAAGTAGTTTTTCCCTTTAATCTCGGGCGCAATCACTGCGTCTGGTGGCTCTACAAGCATGAGTTTCAGCGTGTATTCAGCCTTTCCATTCAAATAGGTTAGTTGGCTCAAGTATGCTTGCTGATAGGTTTCTAGATGCATAGACAAGCCTTGTAGGGAGTTAAAGCACGTACCAAAGCGCAACGGCAGGATGGTTGTCTGCAAATATAGGCTACGGACAACGCGATCGTGCGCTAAGGCAGCTTGCACTAAAAGCGTGTCATCTTGTTGCAGCGGCTCTAGAGAGACGGCTGGCTCTACGATCGCCGCCAGGCGGTCAACCGCGACTACCTGTACCGTTGCGGCAATACCCTGTGGCAGCGACAAGGGGGTTAACGGCGTTTGGCAAAAAGCGTAGGTATACATCAGGGTGCATCAGCAAAAAAGACAAAACTTAGACTAAGCGTCATTGTCCCAGGTTGCCAGTCTTGCTCCACGTCTTCAAGCCAATCAACAGCAAAACCATTGACCAACAACGTATGTTCTGGTGAGCGATCGCAAAGCTGCTGTAGATAGCCTGTGAGCGTTGCGATCGCAGTTGGTTGTTGACACAGTACCGTAACACTAGATTGGACGATTGCGTCTTCTGGTAGTGGCGTTGCTTTTACTGGCACCGATCGCCCAGTTGACAAATCAAGTGCGTAATCCAGCTCCGGTGCTGTTATTTGCAGCACTGCCAGCAGACGCAGCGTTCCTTGCTGCCACTTTTCTCCTGGCTGTAGCACCTGCGCTGGCACGCCTCCTAAGAGTTGTGTCATCTCATACGTATGGCATGTCAGTGACCACAACAATTTAGGAGCGAGTTCGTCCAGTAGTAAGGTTGGTTGCTGTAACCCAATGCCAGTCAGACTTGTTTGGTGAGCGAGCGAAAGGAGTGCAGCTTGCAGAATGGTTGTAAGTTGCTCATTCTCACTCGTGTGGCTAAATTGGCGTTGGAGTCGACCGAGGCTTTGTGCAAGCTGTTGACGGGTAATCTGTTGCATGTAAGGTGCTAAAAGCGCTGCATCGCTTGCGCGTACGAGCGCGGCTGGACTAAGCGATTGCTTCAATGCTTTAACGATAGAGACCTGAGCCGCTGCGATCGTGCCTTTGACCTCGGTTTCGCCCTCCATCAGCTCTGCTTCGATTGGCTCAGGATAGCTTTGTCCCTCCGCACTGGTGTCGAGATCTGATACCTGAGCCGTAAATTCAAAGCCAAACCGTAAACGAAGCTTGCCTGCTTGCCAATTTGCCCCGGGTTGCAAGAGTTCGATCGCCAACCCTTGAAGGAAGCCTTCTAACCCAAAGGTTTCACTTTGTAGTAGCTGTAGAAGAGCTTGAAGTTGATACTCAACCTGACAGAACGTATCGCTTGTGTTGTCGGCAGCGTCAGTATAGACAGACTGTTGCAGTGGGAGCGCTGGTTCCTCTGACTGGACGATCGCACTCGCTTCAAGCAGCCCTTCCGCAGGCTGCCCTGTTGCCAAATCGAAGCACCAGCGTACGGTAGGCGCTTCTACCTCTAGCATGACTATTAGGCGTAGCATACCAGCAGCCCACCCTGTCTCTGGCTGCCAGCACCTGCCTCTCACACCTTCAATCAGGTGCATCACGCTGTAGTCGCTTCGGGCAATTCGCCACAGCAGGGAGGGGATCAGCGTTTCGATCGTAATCAAGGAGTTTAGCTGGCTGGCTAAAGGCGTTGAGGTCAAAGCCGTAGAGGCTAGATCAAGAGCCGTTGGTGCAACCTTTTGAGTGGTGTGTTGTACCGTTGCGCTAAGGCGATTAGAGTGGTCTGCTGCCTCCTCACTCCGCCATGCTTCTAGCACGTCATAGGCTTCTTCGCTAACGTATGGCAGTAACGCTGCCATTGCACTAGGCGATTGTGGCGATAAGCCTTCTAAAAACAAGGGTTGGGACGATCGCAGCATGTTGATCATTTCCACTAAGCGCTGCATAGCTGACAGTGGTGCATCAGAAAGACTAGGCACTGAGAGCGGCTGGTAAAAAGGATCTACCAGCTTGAGTACAGTTCGACGCACAGTTTCTAGTGCGAACGGCGCTTCGGGGTGCTGGGTAGCAGGACTACTGGGCGAGATCACGGGTAGCTGAGAAAGTCTGGGCATAATCTCTCGTTTACGAATGTGCAGTCAAAACGTGGGGGCACGGCAACGCGCCAAAAACAACCTAAGAGCCTTGCTTCATATAGCTATCGCCACAGAGCTTAGAACATTGGGATCAAAGGGTGTGTGGGGGCTTCGCCCCCAGCCAGAGGTTCTATCCCTGCACCCCGTCCTAACCAGAATAGCTACGGCTTTAACAGCTTAAGACTGGTGTAACAGACCATCAGTTATAGTCAGGTTTATTTAAGAGTGCCCATTTCAGGATTGATCTGTGATTTGAGCACTCCTTTCTTTGTTGAGATTTGTAACACTCAGGCTGTATGGCGATCGCCCCCTTTAACGTGACAGCGATGATTCAGTCAGAACGCCCAGCAACATTTACAATTTTGAGTGTGTAGTCAGGTTCACTCAGGACTCGCTCACTGAATGCCCAACCAGATTGCGCCATGCCCTTTCTCCACGTCTGCGTCATGTCTCTGCTTGACTTACCGATCGCCGCTCAATTCACTTCCCCAGGACCCATGCTCTTTGAATGGGGTCTTTTCTCTGTGCGCTGGTATGGTTTTTTGATCGCTTCTGCGGTGCTAATTGGCGTGACGCTGGCACAATACTTAGCCGATCGCCGGGGCGTTAATCCAGAGTTACTAAGCGATCTGGCATTGTGGTTGGTAATTGCGGCAATTCCCAGTGCGCGGCTTTACTACGTTGCGTTTCAATGGCAAGAGTACGCCCAGAATCCTGACCAAATTCTTGCGATATGGAAAGGGGGGATCGCGATTCATGGTGCCATTTTGGGTGGCTTGATCGCCAGCCTACTATTTGCCCGACTGCGCCGTATTTCGTTCTGGCAACTCGCAGATTTAGTTGCGCCCTCGTTGATTTTGGGACAGGCGATCGGACGGTGGGGAAATTTTTTCAACTCGGAAGCATTTGGTCGCCCAACCGCTTTGCCCTGGAAGCTCTACATTCCGCTAGAACGTCGTCCGGCTGGCTATGAGAGCATTGAGTACTTCCATCCGACCTTTCTCTACGAATCGGTTTGGAATGTGATGGTCTTTAGTCTCCTGCTCGCCCTCTTCTTTTGGGGTTTGAAAGCAAAAGCTAGACTAAAAGTTGGCACACTGTTTTTGGTATACATGGTGACCTATAGCTGTGGTCGCTTCTGGATTGAGGGGCTTCGCACTGATAGTCTGATGTTAGGACCGTTACGAATCGCACAGGTTGTCAGTCTTACCCAAATTGCGATCGGTGTTTTTGGCTTAATCTGGCTTTATGTGATGCATCGTGCCCTACCAGATGTTGTCTCGGCAGCTCAAGAAAAAGAGCCTTCAAAGACTTCACAGTGATCCAACAGCTTTTGTAAGTGCTAACTAACGGTCTGCAAAGCAAAAAAAACACCCCAGAGCTAGGCTCCGGGGCGAAATCAGGGTGCATCTACCACTCCATACTTCGTTCATGCTGAGTTCCATCCGGAGAAAATGAAATCTGTGGCTGCTCTTTAAAAGCTTGTTGCTTCACGCCTGATAAACAAACCAGCCGTCAACTAGAAAAATCAAAACTTAAACCTTCTCCTGTGACCAATCCCTCTCTCTACCATTGTTCGTCGTCTCTCCCACCGGCTGTCTATATTGTGGGTGCTGGACCTGGCGATCCAGAACTATTGACTGTCAAAGCACAGCGTCTTTTGGCACAGGCAGATACGATTTTATTTGCTGATTCATTGGTGCCTGAGCAAATTTTGCAGGTCGCTCGCCCTGACGCAGAACTCATTCGTACCGCACACCAAACGCTAGAGGAGATATTGCCGCTAATGGTGGCACGAGTGCAGGCAGGGCAATCAGTGGTGCGGTTACATTCAGGCGATCCCAGTCTGTATGGAGCGATTCAGGAGCAAATGCAAGCGCTGTTGGAGTCAGGCATAGCGTTTGAGGTCGTACCAGGGATTAGTGCTTTCCAGGCAGCAGCAGCAAAACTACGAGTTGAGCTGACGGTTCCGGGGTTAGTGCAGACAATTATCCTGACACGGATGAGCGGTCGGACTGAAGTGCCTTCTAATGAAGAATTAGCAGCTTTGGCAGCGCACCAAGCCAGTCTATGCCTTTATCTAAGTGCGAAACATATAGAGACAGCAACGGCAAAGCTACAGCAGCATTATCCTGCCGAAACGCCAGTCGCCATCTGTTTTCGCTTGGGCTGGCAGGATGAAAAAATTTGGCTGGTGCCGTTGTCAGAAATGGCAGCGACCACTCAGCGAGAGGGCTTGACGCGAACAACGCTATATGTCGTTAGTCCAGCCCTTGCAGCAGCAACAGTACCGGATACAGTCATCGGTGGTTGGCGCGGGAGCGATCGCCCATCAGCTCGGTCGCGTCTCTACAATCCTGCTCATGCACACCTTTTTCGCCCTGCAAACTAATGGAGCTTCTCTTCACATAGCAGTCGAGAGCGTTGAGACAGAGGGGGAATGGGGGCGAAGCTCCCAGCCAGGGGTGCCACTCCTGCACCCCGTCCTAACTAACCCTACGGTTGCTAAACAATCTCAGCCTTAAGCAGACGATTGGCTAGCGTTTTTGAAGGCTCATTTTGCGATCGCCTAATTTTCCGGATTCGCTCCTGTTAACAGTGTTGTAAGGCTTATGAAGCACTCATAGGTATCACACCCGCCAGCCATGCTGACGGGTTTTTTGTTGCGACTAGTGATTGGCAGACTAGCGGCTTTTCAAACCAATGTCTCTAGCAAAGCTGTAAGAATAGAGCTTATGCTCCCTCCGCTTAGCACGTTATGAAAGCTCTTGCCATCCTGCTTACGTCTCTTCTGCTCTCCCTATGGATTAGCGCGATCGCCATTCTGGCGATTCAGAACTTCACTCCCGTTTCGCTACGTTTTTTGGGCTTTCAGTCGATTGAGATACCAGTCGGTTTGGTGCTAGCGTTTAGCGTCGGGCTAGGCGTTTTAGGCACTGCGATCGCCCAACCATTGCTAGGCTTCTCCAGCTTCCAGCGAGACAACGAGGACTATTAAGACCTTGGCAGAAAGACCTGCGTTCCGCGATCGCCGGTTTAACTCATCCACCAGACCGTTTTAAAGTGCGTAAACTTGCCCGTCAATCAGGAGCCGCGTAATGCCTTTTGCCTGAAGATGCGATGAGGTTTTTTGGAGCACCTGACCATCAGGAAGCTTGATCACTCGCTGCGTCCGAGGATTGGAGTAACGTTTGGCGATGCGATGGTTATCAAAGACAGGCAGCGTTTTTGATAAAACTTCTGCTTCTGGAATCTGACCCAAATCACCAAATTCTTGCAGCGGTCGGGCAATTAACTCAGCCGAGCGATCGACCACTAGATAACAGGTGCGAGGCAGCGAAGCTTCTGCTAATGGCAGTACTTGCACCAGCATTTTGCCAGCAATTCGACTACCCAACAGCAACGACCCATTCTCCAGATCGTCATCCAGGTCATCATCTTCTAAATCGTCATCATCCAGATCATCATCGAGATCGTCGTCCCCCAGATCATCGTCTTCTAAAGCACCTGCCAGTTCGTCCGCATCATCCAGTAAGGCTGCATCCTCAACAACCGCAGCAACCGCTGCGAGATCGTCGCTAGCAAGATCAAAGGGAAGGCTTTCTAGCGGGTCAGCATTTAGTACCGCATCCTCTAGAGTACTGGTAGCTGACCGATCGACTTGCTCCGGGATCTTTGAGCGGATGGTCGGCGGAGCAACCGAAGGGATGGGCTCAGACGGTGCTGATGAGCGTTTTCGCAAGCGCCGTCCGTTTGTAGTAGCAAGCGGCTCATCTGCTACCGTAGCCTCAAGGCTAGGCACAGGCTCATCAACCACAGTGGGAGACAACGATGCTGTGACACTCGTAGATACTACGTCTGATGTAACCGTATCGCCCTCATAGACGTTTCCCAAAGTAGCCAAAGGCTCCTCTGAAGCTAACAGTTCGTTAACAACACTGGCGATCGGCTCAGAGTCCAGTGGTGGCGGCAAGGCAATCTCTGTAGCGGAGCGGCCGCCACGCTTTTGCTGAATGAGCGTTTCGTATTCTGCCTCAGAGAAGCTAGTTTTAAGGATGCGGCTGATGGTGCTGTTGCTAACACTGTAACGGCTTGCCAGGGTTGACGTCGTCTCCCCTGGTTGCCGGTAGAGCTGCAACATTTCCTGTTTATCAGACTCGGACAGTTTTCGAGAGGTCATGCTTTAGGCTACGGAGAGAACAAGCCACTTGCCCTATTCTATGCTGAACCGCCATCAATCTGAGGACGATCGCTGAATCGAAGGAAAAGTAGACACATTAGTTACAGTAGTCTGCTGTCTAGCCGGAGCGATTGCGTTTTAAGGCAATCAGTGAACGACGAGCATTGAGCTATGAGGAGGCACGTCTGCGCCCACTCGATCGACTACGGGCACGGCTAGACAGATCATGTTCTAGCGCGGCTCCAATGCCAAAGAGCACACCACTAAAAACCCAAAACACTTCTAGAAAGCCACCGCTTTGGTAGTCAGCTAGATGCGTGGTCGTGTACTTGAACCAGATATCAGCAATGTACAGCGAGAACGCAGCAGCAGCAATCATACGCCATGATTGAGCAAACCGTCCGCCCCAGAACGCCAGCAGTAGCGTCGTCGCAATAATCAGCAGCAAAACATCACAAATAATGTAATAGCCATTGACATAGGGCTTGAGCGGTTTTAACGCTTCTTCTAAAGACAAAGCCCATGCTGGCGGCGGTGTTTTTTGGGTCGCGATCGGGACGGGTGTACCTGGCTGCTTTAGCACGGCATCTGGCGCTTTTTGCCCTGTGGTAGAAGGTACAGGAGTTGGCGAAGGGGCTGCTAAAGGGGCTGCAACAGAGGATGGTTTTAGCTTTGGCTTGGCAGCAGGCACAACTTTAGGACTGGCTTTAACCGCAGGCTTAGTCGTTGGTTGGGTTGCAGGGGCAGTTTGTGCTGCTACAGGCTGTATCAGCAAGGACTCAGCCAAACCACCAGAGACGGGTGATGAAACAAACCATGCCAGCACAATACTAATAGCGGCAATAACCGCAACAACGCCCCACTGCCAGATCTCCAGGCTCAAACGTCTAGACGCAACCGCCAAAACAATGCCCAGGATCAGAAAAATATAGGTCAGGATGTAGAAAAAATCGCCTGGTGAAACATCCGCATCCTGTCCCAGGACGGTTTCCCAATAGAAGAACAGCAGTCCACCCAGGAAATAGAATGATACCCCCAGCCCAATGCAGAGCCAGACATTACGACCACTAACAATCTGTGGGCTACGCCAGTTTCGGAAACAGAGCCACGCTGCCATCAGATAAGCCACCTCTTCAAAAATAGTGGTGCCGATCGAATACCACAGTGGTCGGTCTTGTCCTGGTAACGGCACGCTAAAGAGTAGAAAGAAGAGAAGTGCCAGTACTGCCCAAACAATTTGAGCCAAGACGAGCGTCTGTACTGAGAGAAAGGCTTTAGGGGAGCTAGATGATTTGTCCAAGGAACTGCCTACCAAACTTCAAAAGGGTGACGGACACGGGCTGTTAGACAGATGGCTCAATCAGCGTACCCGCTGCAAGATTCGCATCGTAACCGAAAGTAACGATGATGACGCAAAGCGTGAACATTTCTTCAAGCTCATAGGCTGCCAACGTGCCCTCGCTAAAGCGAAAACGATGGAGCAGCTGTTTTTTGAAGAGTTAAAACCGCTCAAAAATGGGTGATAAAATACTAGCGCCACATTTTACCGAGCGGTGACTGATTGAGCCAAGCCTGAAAAATCGTACGATCGTTCCCCGAAAGATCTTGTAGGGTGTCGATCGCCCGTTCTGCAAACGTAGTATTCCCAAAATATGACTTGCCGAGCCGATGGAGTTCTTGTAACAGCGTATTAAGGTGGTGCTCTTGCCAGGGTGGAATCTGCGCTGCATCTAAAGGATCAACTGTCAGCAGATACCTAATCGCCTCCGGTGAGTCTGCCTGTGGAAAATGCCACTGCTTAAACACCTCAGCGATGTCTTTCTGAAAAAGCCCTGCCTGACGATTACCGAGCAAATCTTCAATATCAATGTAAAGCGCTTGCAGCATCAGAAGGCACGCTCTGATATAGACCGGTGTTGCTGCGGGGTCACTGCCGCCCACTTCAGCAGTCAGTTGCTCCATGCGTACTTTGCCCCAAACGCTGTAACGTTCAGGCTCTTCCAGTAGCACACAGGCTTTACCCTGATTGTCGGTAAGATCGCGCCAAAATGCCTTAGCATCTTCCTCCTGGCTAGCGGTAAAGACACTAATCAGGCGAAAGGTCTGCCCCTGATAGGAAAGAATTGGGATTTGCTGATCCCGCTTGGGGTGCTGGACACTGGTAATCTCAACATCCTGCCTCTTCAGAATAAACATGACGCTGCCAATTAACTCCTGTCGGGGCTGGGCGTTTGGGCGGGATGATAGGAAACGATCTCGCCAGTGGGAGGAGGGGATTCGATAACAGTTAACAATGAGTGTGACGTTAAGCTAGAAAAACTGTACCTTAATCAATTCCCCTTTTCGAGTAAGTAATTGACATTGCTTGTAAAGATGAGAGTCTTTTTAAGGATGCTAGCCTCACTCTAATGTCATAACCAACGCGCTGGGAAGCTGGAAAAGTGGGTGGGTGCTTCGGCTGAGTGGCTTTTTGATCAGTTGATAGTCTGAAAAAAGCACTAGTGTGACTGACTAGCTCTAATTTTGAGCGATCGCGCGGATAGAGTTCAGAGTAGCGCAGAAACCAAAAGTTGAGCATGGTTTATCGCCAAAGTCTAGACGATCGCTCAAAATCAGAGCAGACGGAGGGGATTCTTGGTTTATGCTGGTCGTATAGTGATGATCACAATTAGGACCCTTAGCTCAGTGGATAGAGCAACCGCCTTCTAAGCGGTCGGTCACAGGTTCAAATCCTGTAGGGTCCGCTTACTATTCCAGTCATCTAGCCTTTTGCGGTTTTCCTGGTAGGTTGAAACCGATCGGAACAAATGGCAAAAGCAGGGATGCTTTAGAGGGCGCTAACAAGGCTGTGCTGACAAGACCTAGCGTCGCACGACTACAGGTGTACCAATTTTCGCCCAGTTAAACAGCCAGCCAGCATGATCTACCGCTAGATTAACGCAGCCGTGGCTGACGGGCGTACCGAAGCGGTGGTGACAATACGCCCCATGAATGGCATAGTTGCCGTCGTAGTACATGGTGTAGGGCACATCGGCAATATCGTAATCAGCGCCTCTCATACGGGCAGTGCGATCGCGTGTCTGAATCGCAAACACTCCCGTCTTTGTAGGTGTGGAAGCTTTGCCTGTAGAGATGAGAATGGCGTAAACAGGCGTTTTGCCTTCTCGGGCGATCAGGCGCTGACTGGAAAGATTAACCTCAATCCACCGCTGCTTTGATTGTTCGAGACGACGCACTGTGGTAGCGATCATATTGGTTTGTGCGATGAGCATAGGGGCGCTCGCGGGTGGCATGGTCTGTGCCGACACGGGCAAGATGGCAGTACCGAGAAACACCAACAAACTCAGGCTTTGCTTGAAACCGTGTGGTGGCAACATAATCGTTCGCTCTCTATTACTGTTTTATATATCCCTGTCTACGGTTTTTTCTGTTTAATGGCTAATCATTGAGCGAGTGTTTAAAGCGGCTTCATGGTCGGCAGCCTCTTGAGCGTTTAAGGTTCACAATCGGCTGCCAGCGGGCTGGTAAGACAATGCACCAGTCCCTTTGCTTGTTGGGCGATCGCCTCCCAGTTGCCGTCCGCCACTGCCTGTCTGGGAAATAGCTGACCCGAAAGCCCCACTGCAACCGCACCAGCCGCTAGAAATGACCGGGCATTTGCCAACGTGACACCGCCTGTGGGGATCAATGGAATGTTGCCCAACGGTGCTTGCAAGCTTTGAATGTAGGCGGCGCCACCCAACGCCTGCACAGGAAAGACTTTGACGCTGCTTGCCCCTGCCTGCCATGCGCTGACAATTTCGGTGGGGGAAAGGGCACCCGGGATGATGGGTATGTTTTGTGCCACGGCAAGCTGGATCAAACGGGGGGCAACATGAGGCGTAAAGAGGAACTGGGCACCCGCTGCGATCGCGTCTTGCAGGTGAGTTTCGTTCAGCAGGGTGCCGGCTCCGATCGTGCAGTGAGGTAAATCTTGGCGCAGTTGGTGAATGAGCGCGGAGGGGCGATCGCTATTCCAGGTAATTTCAATCAGCCGCATCCCTCCCGCCGCGACTGCCTTTGCCATCTGATAGCCGCGTTCATACTGTGCCGCACGAATCACCGCGATCGCTCGAAACGTTTCTAGCAGGACAAGCCAGTCTTGAGGCATGGTCAGTTATTGCACAAAGTAGGTGTGCTAATCGATCGAGGAGCCAAAACTTACCACACTCAAACCACAGAGCGGTCAGCGATTATACTTAAGATGCCGACGCACTGAACCGTGCGAGTTAGGAATCTGTCAGCCAGTAGTGTACCAACAAGCTGGGGTGCAACTGGTCTTTTCGCGCAAGTGACTCACGGGTGGAGCCTTCCTGTTTTTGTACCCTTTTGGTCATGTCCCAACCATTCAGCCGTTGTTCAAGAGGTTAGCACCAGTCCATGAACGACGCTTTACCAGAAAACGTCTTGCAACTGGCAACCAGCCGCCTCCCCTTAGAGCGATCGCTGCTGACCAAAATTGAAGCGCTTAAAGAGCGGCTGGATACCTTCACTGTGGTTGACTCACAGAGCAAAACGGTCGGAGAAGTACGGAATCTGGTGCTCTACAAGCGGCAACTGCATTTAGTAATCGTACAGCCCGACATACATTGCCACTGGCGCTTTGTGCTTTTGAGTAGCTCGTTGGTGCAGCGGATCAGCCTGCACGATCGTACTCTAGTGATGCACATAACTCAGGCAGATATGAGCTACTTGCCTGCACAGCGATCGCTGACAGAGCGTTCTAGCCGTAAACATCATGCCAGTACCTTTGCGTCTGTGATGGCACCCGTCAGGCAATTGCCTGCTTCACCAACGATCGAGCAGGCACCGATGATTCTGCTGGCACCGATCGCGCTATCAACCCACGGCAAGGTCAAAGAACCGCTGCTTCTTGATCAGCCTGCAACGCCCAAAATGGTTGCACAAGTGGTGGCTGAGTCAGGTGAGCGAAATCCTAACTATGCAGCTAACTTACAGCGGTACATTACCGCCTATCCAGCTCGTCCTGGCAACGCCTCCCATCCTGGTTAAAGCCGCTTCATGATGAGGGGCGCTGAAAGATGAGCTTTGGGTTGCAAGCGTAGAGCCTTCTCAAGACTTACAACTCAAAACTCAAAACTCAAAACCTAGGCGGTTACTCTTTCCATTGCAGCTTCATACTGCCCCAGCGATGCCGCGCTATTGCATTTTGCACGACGATACAACTCTTTTTGAGCCGCAGAAACATTAGCATCCTCGCCTTTCCAGGTTTCCAGCGCGGTTTGATGGAGTGCACGACCGTAAGAGAAAGTGAGCTGCCACGGCAGTTGGTCTTTGAAAAGAGCATTCATGGCATTGAGATGAGCCGTTGCGGTTTCGTCGCTTTGTCCGCCAGAGAGAAACGCACAACCAGGCACGGCAGCAGGCACTCGTTCTCGCAAGCACTGGACGGTTAAGCGAGCCACGTCCTCGACACTTGCCTGTTGAGGGCAGTCTTGACCAGAGATGACCATACTCGGCTTAAGAATCATTTGATCCGGTTCGACACCCTGAATATAAAGTGCATCAAAAACGGCTTTGAGTACCTCGTGATGCACAGCATAACTGCGCTCTAGCGTATGGTCGCCATCCATGAGTACTTCAGGCTCCACGATCGGCACCAATCCCCCTTCCTGACAAAGCGCGGCATACTGGGCAAGCGCATTCGCGTTTGTGTCGATACAGCGGTGAGACGGAATGCCATCGCCAATCGTGATGACGGCACGCCATTTTGCAAAACGAGCGCCCATTTTGTAATACTCGGCAATGCGATCGCGCAAGCCGTCCAGACCTTCGGTTATCGTCTCGTCAGGGGCTTTAGCCAGTGGTTTTGCGCCCGCATCCAGCTTAATACCGGGGATGATGCCAGCCTCTAGCAGCACCTTGGTAAACGGCTTACCATCCTTGGTTGCCTGACGAATCGTTTCGTCAAACAGAATCACGCCACTCAAGTACTCACTAATGCCAGGAGTCGTAAAGAGTGCTTCGCGGTATGCCCGTCGCATTTCTTCGGTTGTGGGAATGCCTAGCTTCTCAAAGCGCTTGTTTGCTGTGCCGTAGCTTTCATCAGCCGCCAGAATGCCTTTGCCAGGAGCGACCATTGCCTTGGCTGTGGCAACTAATTCTTGGGTATACATAGTTTGAACCTCTGTCGGGGGCGATGCATCAGCAGCTCTAGCTAATGCTTCTTAAGCCTAGCTAATCTTGCAAAATCCGTTCGTTGGCTGCATTACTCTTGAGCAGTCAGCGGTCAGCGGTCAGTGTAGAGTTCACGGCTAAAAGCTCAAGGCTGAAGGCTGAAAGCTAAGACAGCTTCAAGGTTTACCAATTAGAAAGATTCACCCATGTGGGTTGGGAGAAATAGGGCGAATAGCGAGAAGGCTTTCATCCCTGACTCGGAGCGTAGAGCGATAGAATGGGAAAGATTATTTTTGCCCTGTCTCTATGTCCGATCGCGCCAACGGTTCCAAGACTAACGGCTCTAAGCAGACTGTAGCGGAGTCACATGACGCTCATCCTGCCAGTCATGCCATTGCTCAAAATACGATTCGCATTCGAGGGGCACGACAGCACAACCTGAAGGATATTGATCTAGAGTTGCCGCGCGATCGCCTGATTGTGTTCACAGGTGTCTCTGGCTCTGGCAAGTCGTCCCTGGCGTTTGACACCATTTTCGCTGAAGGGCAGCGGCGGTATGTCGAGTCGTTGAGTGCCTATGCCCGCCAGTTTTTGGGACAGGTGGACAAGCCTGATGTTGATGCGATCGAGGGCTTGAGTCCTGCTATCTCGATCGACCAGAAATCCACGTCGCACAACCCACGATCGACGGTTGGTACGGTCACTGAAATTTACGATTATCTACGCCTGCTGTACGGTCGAGCGGGGGTTCCTCATTGCCCCCACTGCGATCGTGCTATTTCGCCCCAGAGCATTGATCAGATGGTCGATCGGGTAATGGAACTGCCCGATCGCACCCGCTTTCAAGTTCTGGCTCCTGTGGTACGCGGCAAGAAAGGCACCCACAAAAAACAGATATCTAGTCTGGCAGCCGAAGGGTTTGCGCGGGTTCGCATTAATGGCGAAGTACGGGAACTGAGTGACGCGATCGATCTGGACAAAAACCAGTCGCACACGATCGAGATTGTGGTCGATCGTCTGATCAAAAAAGCGGGCATTGAAGAACGCCTGACGGACTCCCTTGGCACCTGTCTGAAGCATTCGGGCGGCATTGCGGTCATTGATATTTTGCAGGAGGCAGAAGGCAGAGGGCAGGAGGCAGGAGGCAACGTTGTCGAACTCCCCACTGGCAAAGCCCTTCGTGCGGCTGAGAAAGGTGGAGACTATGGCTCTGACCCCATTCCCCACTCCCCACCCCCTACTCCCTCGTCTTTTCCGAAAACTTCGCCTGCCCTGAACATGGCGCAGTGATGGAAGAACTGTCGCCTCGCCTGTTTTCCTTCAACTCACCCTATGGAGCTTGCTCTGCCTGCCACGGCTTGGGTAGCCATCGCAAATTTTCGGCAGAGTTAGTTGTGCCGAACCCAGATTTGCCGGTATATGCGGCGATCGCCCCCTGGTCAGACAAAGACAACACCTACTATCTCTCGCTGCTCTGTAGTGTGGCAGCGGCGTTTGGCTTCGATATTCAAACACCCTGGAGCCAACTCACCGATGAACAGCGCCACGTCTTGCTGCACGGCTCGAAGGAGGCAATTTGGATCGAGGTTGATTCTCGCTACCGCCAAAACAAAGGCTATCAGCGTCGTTACGAAGGTGCCCTGCCACTGTTAGAAAAGCAATATCAGGAAGCTAACTCAGATGCTTACAAGCAAAAATTGGAGCAATATCTGGTTGATCAGCCCTGTGCTGAATGCAGCGGCAAGCGGCTCAAACCAGAAGCACTGTCGGTGCGATTGGGTCAATTTCAGATTGCCGACTTAACGAGCGTCTCCATTCGCGATTGTCTGAATCAGGTGAACAGCATTGAGTTGAGCGCACGGCAGGCACAAATTGCTGACCTGGTCTTACGCGAAATCAAAGCGCGTTTGCAGTTTTTACTGGATGTAGGGCTGGAATATCTTTCTCTCAATCGCACAGCGATGACGCTGTCGGGTGGTGAGGCACAGCGCATTCGGCTGGCAACGCAGATTGGCTCTGGGTTAACTGGCGTGCTCTATGTGCTAGATGAACCCAGCATTGGGCTGCACCAGCGAGATAACGCCCGCCTGCTCAAAACGCTGACCCGCCTGCGTAATTTGGGTAATACGCTGATCGTGGTGGAGCATGACGAGGAGACGATTCGGGCAGCCGATCACATTGTTGATATTGGTCCCGGTGCTGGGGTTCACGGTGGACGGATCGTTTCACAGGGCAGTCTGGAAACAATGCTGAACACGCCAGATTCGCTGACGGGGGCTTATTTGTCAGGACGAGAGGTGATTGCGACCCCTGCCCAACGTCGATCGGGCAATGGTCGTGCCCTGAAAATCCGTCACGCCTATCGCAACAATCTCAAGAATGTTGATGTTGATATTCCCCTTGGTGCACTCGTTTCGGTGACGGGTGTCTCTGGTTCTGGCAAATCGACGCTGATTAATGAATTGCTCTATCCCGCGTTGCAAAACCACTTTGGCAGCAAAATTCCGCAACCAAAAGAAATGGAGCCGATCGGTGGTTTAAGCGCACTTGATAAGGCGATCGTGATTGACCAGTCGCCGATCGGTCGCACACCCCGCTCCAATGCTGCTACCTATACGGGTACATTTGATATCATCCGTGATGTCTTTGCCGAAACGATCGAAGCGAAAGCCAGAGGTTATAAGCCGGGTCAGTTTTCCTTTAACGTCAAGGGCGGACGCTGCGAAGCCTGTGGTGGTCAGGGTGTGAATGTCATTGAAATGAACTTCTTGCCTGATGTGTATGTGCAGTGTGAGGTATGCAAGGGTGCCCGCTACAACCGTGAGACGCTTCAGGTGAAGTTTAAGGGGAAGTCGATCGCGGATGTCCTGGGTATGACCGTCGATGAAGCGCTGGAGTTTTGCAAAAACATTCCTCAGGCAGCAGCGCGGCTGCAAACCCTGGCAGATGTAGGTCTAGGTTACGTCCGGCTCGGTCAAACGGCACCGACCCTGTCTGGCGGCGAAGCACAGCGGGTCAAACTAGCCACTGAACTCTCGCGTCGTGCGACGGGCAAAACGCTATATCTCATTGATGAGCCAACAACCGGACTGTCGTTTTACGATGTCCATAAGCTACTAGACGTGCTGCAACGACTGGTCGATAAGGGCAACACCGTTCTCGTGATCGAACACAATCTAGACGTAATCCGTTGCTCTGACTGGATTATTGACTTGGGACCCGAAGGCGGCGATCGGGGGGGCGAAATCATTGCTGTCGGCACTCCCGAAGACGTTGCCGATCATCCGCACTCCTATACAGGACACTATCTGAAGCAGGTGCTACAGCAATACCCACCTGTACCAGTCATGGCTTAAAGCCGTTTGCCGCTGATATCAGGCATGACGATTCGCTTCTTCCTGAAGCCAGGTGTCAACGGGCTGTCCGTCCTTGCGGCGAAGCTCGATTTCGACCACTGTGACCTGTCCTGATCCCGGTGGAGCCGGTTTTTGGTGAAACAAAATGTCGTAAGCGGCAGGGTCTTCGTTACGCTCCTTGAGCCAATCCTGCACTTTGATAGTGGCAAAAAATGCTTGCCCCTGCTCAAACATTCGAGTCACTTCCATCTGGAGCGTAAACGGATTAATCCGGGGCATTGTCCATCCTCATCACGTAGCGCGCTCATTTTAACTTACGAGCAAAGGGCACATCTTACTGACTATATGAGTTGACTGGTTTGGAGAATAAGCCTAGCAAGGGACCTAAAATAGCACCAAAGATAAAGCCGCCTGCGTGTGCCCAGTAAGCCACACCGCCGCTCTCCATGCCGATGTTCATCGGTGCTTCCAGACTAGCCAGACCATAGAGCGCTTGCTGTAGAAACCAGAAGCCTAGAAAGGCAAAAGCTGGCACACGAAATGTCCAGAAGAAGAAGCCAAGAGGAATCAGGGTCAAAACTTCTGCTTTGGGAAAGCGTAGGATGTAGGCTCCCATGACACCCGCGATCGCCCCACTCGCGCCTAGCGATGGGATGGATGAGCCAGACGAGACAAACCACTGCGTCAGTGCTGCCAGTGCCCCACACGCTAAATAAAAGATTAAATACTTGACGTGCCCCAAGCGATCTTCCACATTGTTACCAAAAATCCAGAGAAACAACATATTGCCAGCAACATGCAAAAAGCCGCCATGCAGAAATTGGGACGTAAATAAGGTGAGCCATTCCGGGAAGGGCTGGGCAGTCACTTCACCGGAAAAACTGGCGGTTAGCTCTCTGGGAACCACTGCCCATACACGAAAAAACTGCTCAAGCTGTGGCGGTGCCAGACTGAGTTCGTACAAAAACACCAAAATGTTGGCAGCAATTAACGTATAGGTTACAAACGGAGTAATAGTCGTTGGATTGTTGTCACGCAGAGGAACCACTAAGCTTTCCCTTTTCAATAGCTAATTAAAATAAAAGATGCAATCTTTCACCCAAAATATAATGCTTTACCTGTACTAGGCGCTGATCTAAAGATAGATTGCTAAAAAATAAACCCCCTTAGCAAAAACAAGGGAGTCGGATGAAACAAAGCAGTTGATCGTCAGCGATGCTTTGATCAGGCAATAGTAGTTGTGGAAACGCTGATTAGTCAACTAGCTCAAGCGACAGCTTCACTCAACGCTGTAATCCTGTATACAAATGGACGAATGCTTTACCAACCACTTTGTGACTGCTCTAAGACGTAGGTGGCTACTTCTTCAATCTGCTCGGCATTCAACCGTCCACCAAAGGCAGGCATGGCGTTTTTGCCTTTCGTAACCTGATGTTTAATTGCGTCTAGAGATGCCATATTGTACTTTTCTAGCGCCTCTTTCTTTAAAGTTTTGTTAGCCAGAATGACGTTATTACCGCCCATGTGGCAGGCAGCGCAATTAGCGTTAAAAAGTTTTTCACCGTTCACAAGGTTTGCTGCCTGTGCCGGAGAGCCTGCCATGCTAAAAATAAAAACGATCGTCGCTAGTAACACGATCAGCGACAGTCTCTTCAAACCGTTTCTCCTCTATCTGGATTTTAATATCCCACTCGTTTAGTTGGGCATTGAGTAACGGGTTCACGTAGACAAGGCGACTTCAAGCAACATCTTGCTGGCTGTACGATCGCACGACAAAAAAGCTGGAACTACCTGCCGCATTCTGGGTAGATAGTTCCCACTGCTTTGCGAAACTAGCCTTCAACCGTCAGTTTGCCAATCATGCCAGCACCCCGGTGAGGAGCGCAGAAGTAAGAGTATTCACCAGCCGCAAGATCTTTAGGGATAGTCAACTCATAACCTTTGCCAGGAGCCATTTCAAGCTGAGGATGGGAAAGAGATTTTGCCAAATCCTTGTCTTTGCCAGGAATCGCTTTGTCGTCGAAGATGACGTTGTGGGGAGGCACTTTGTTAACAACCCAGTTCACAGTGTCACCAGGTTTGACGGTCAGGTTAGCGGGTTGGAAGACTAGCAGACCATTATCAGCGCCCATTTTAACCGTGAAGGTTTCGGCAGACGCGGGAGCCACTGACATAAAAAAGCTACCAACAACAAGTAGGGTAGCCAGCACAGTGAGGCAGAGGCTTTTTGTAACAAAACGGATTGATTTCATAGCTCTCTTAGTGATTTAAGCGCACTTACATATACGGATCTTAAACCATATCTACGACAGTGCGTCGAAGAATTCAAACCGTTATGTGGAGCAAGCTACGAGACTCTGACGATTTGCGACTGGACATCATTAAATTAAGGAGGCAGAGGGTGTAGCAGCTTACTCATCCTGAAAAATTGCGCCGCCCCATCCAGGTGCTTTTTGAGCTGCTCTCAGCACAAACCCTGCCAGACTTTCTACCTGCGCTTGCGACAACCAGCTTTCAGGAACCTGGCGGCATAGAAATGCTTCTTCAGTGCCGTCATAGGTCATTGGTTGCCGGAAGTAGGCAACCAGGCTGCTCACGGTATCGCGTCGGGGTGTTGCCCCCTGTAACGTTGCCAGCGATAGCGACACAGTGGGATCAGGTAGCGTTGCTCCACCCACATGACAGTTGAGACAATTGCGCTCAAAGAGTTGTTTGCCCGCCGATAGTTCTTCTGCTGCAAAGAAGCGAGTGTTGCCTTGTTCATCCAGTACCAGTGGTACTGGCTCGGTGACACGCAGGTAACGTGTTACATAGGCATCACCAGCAGCGTTGGCGGGTAACACGATGGTGAAGAGTGACCTGATCGCGATCGCCAGAACAAGTAGACGAACCCAAAGAGAGCGTTGCATCTGTAAAATCCCGCTTGAATAAAAAAGACTTTAGACCTTCAAACTTTAGACGCTCGATCGGTCTATGAGTCTGATGTCTAAAGTCTTACTGTAAAAGCATCTAAGGCAGTGCCGCCCAAACGCTTAATAGTAAATCTTGCCGCCGCCCCACTTGTCGCCAACTACTTTAGGCTGAAGCAAAATGTGACCCGCGATCGCAACCAGGTCGTCTTCCGTTAGGTTACGCATTTCGGGGAAGTTGTCTTTACTCTTAAGACTAGGATGCACTTCAGCGATCGACTGGGCACCGTCATAGGTGGTGGGGTCTTTCATGTAGTCCACCAAAGAAGCTACCGTGTTACGGGGCGGTGTCGCCAATGCCAGCGATTCTGGCTCAAGACCAACGTTTGGGTCTGTCTTGGTCACGCCACCCGCATGGCACTGGGCGCAGGCATACTGAAACAGGCGCTTTCCTTCTTTCACTTGCTTGAGACTCAGCTCAAGCGTTCCACCCTGGTCATCAAGGGGAATCGTACGAATTGCTGCATCCAGTTCAGCCGCCGAGACGTTGCCGACAAACATCTGAAAGGCGAAGAATACAGTGGCTACAACAAGCCAGATGTACCTTTTAAGCATGGTTCTCCTTACTGTGGCTCAGATATTGGGGTTATTAAGAGGCTTACCAGACTCCATCAACTGCACCTGGATGCCTCAAAGCACACTCTTCAAAGCACACTTAGCAGCAGTAGCCCAGGTCATAATTCCAGCCGTACCAAAAGCACCAGCTTTAAAGAATGGGAATCATAGCCTTCACATTCACCAAAGCCAGACGGGTCTGGGGTCTAAAATGAATTCCTTTCTGATTGTACAGGCGAAGTGTACACGCTACAGAGCGGTCAAAGTTCTTCACACGATCGCTGTCACCAAGTGCCTGACGGCGATCGCCCGTACCCACGATCGCTCTATAAAATAATCGCGTTACAGAATCACTGTGGCAACGCTCTTATGCCTCTGGTGCCGTAATACTAAACGGGCGCACTTCTGGTAAGTGGGTGGGTAAGTGCGTTGGCGAGGCGGAGGGCTGATGTAAACGAATGAGCTGAGCCAGCGTTTTTTTGAGCTGAGTGCGAGGCACGATCGCATCGACAAAGCCATGTTTCAGCAGATATTCTGCAGTTTGAAAATCATCAGGCAGCTTTTCGCGCAAGGTTTGTTCGACGACTCTGCGTCCGGCAAAGCCGATCGTTGCCTTTGGTTCTGCCAGGATAATGTCACCCAGCATGGCAAAACTAGCAGTAACGCCACCCGTTGTGGGGTGTGTCAGAACGGGAAGATAAAGCAAGCGAGCCGCACGATGACGTTCTAAAGCGCCAGAGATTTTTGCCATTTGCATGAGGCTGAGCATCCCTTCCTGCATTCTGGCTCCGCCTGAAGCGCAAACAATGATGACTGCAAACCGTTCGCGGGTGGCACGCTCGATCAAACGGGTCAATTTTTCGCCGACTACAGAACCCATGCTGCCGCCCATAAAGCGAAAATCCATCACGCCTAGCGCGACTGGCAGTGTATCAAGCTGACCAACACCCGTTTGAACGGCATCTAAAAGTTTGAGCTTATCCTGGGTTTCACGGAGCCGATCGCTGTAGGGCTTGCGATCGCGAAACTTAAGGGGATCAGTGGCGTACAGCCCTTCGTCAATGGCAATCCAGGTATTGGGATCAATCAGTTGACGAATCCGCTCGTCGCTATAAATCCGAATGTGATGATTACACTCTAAGCAGACCATCTGATTGGCACGCAGGTCTTTGGTGTAGGTCAGCACATCGCACGCCTCACACTTTGCCCAAAGCCCATCGGCAATCTCTCGTTCCTGACGATCTTTGCTGATAGGACCAGCTTTTTGCCGATTAGCAAACCAATCAAATAGCGACATAGGTACGGTAGTTCCTTACTTTTTCACTACCTGTCCATACCTAAGTCAGCATTCTAAATCTGCGATCGGAACGCGAACAGATAGCCTGATTTTACAAAGCTTTATTTTAAGACTGGACGGAGCAACCTTTAGTTGCCGATTGATCATAGCAGGTTACTCGCTCGTTTCTGTTTTCTCCTCAACGGGCTTCAGTAAGTGAAGTGCTGTTTGTTCGTCCTCTAGCAGCACTTGCAGGGCAGCCGGACTTCCCTGCCCCATATAAAGACCGAGACCGAGCGCTACAAGGCGGGCGGGAATGTCGTGCGCCATCAGTACCTCCTGCATCAGTTCCGCTTCCCAGCGCAGATTGGTGGTGCTTACTGTCACCCATGTCTCATTTGCATAGGCATCTTGCGAAGTTCTGGTAAGCGTCTTGAAAAGGCGGATGACTCCAGTACGGAGCCTTTTTAATGTCTCTAATAACACGACGTTAATTCTAGCGAAAGCTGGGAATGCTAAGAACGAGGTCAAGAACGGCACGATGGCATGAACGGCATCACAATTTCCAGTTTGGTGGGTTCCTCTGAATACAACGCGATCGCCGATGATGCGCTGAAAGACGAAGATAATGCCGCATGGGTGATGGAGCTAGAGCCTTGCATACGGGATGAGTGGATCGAGCGGATTAGCTGGATTCGGCTCATTGATCGCCTGGCTGAAAATGAACTGGTGGATTCTAGTAGTGCCGAGTTTCGCAAATTTTACGCTGGTTGGAAATGGCTTTTGCTTTGGGGACGCGTTAAACCTGGATGCGCCTATACAGACGTATTAAGCCGCATTTGTACACGCTGGTTTGGCACCTTTTGCAATCCGGTCGATAGCTGCTCGATTTGGTCATGGAACCGCTACCTAAAAGCGATCGAACGCTATCACGGTCACAACCTCGTTATTGATACCCTTGAGCAGTATGAGGTCATGCTCAAAGATTTAGGTGGCGCTTTTTTTCAAGTCTTACCCTTTCTATCACAGAACTATTGGCAGCCTGCCTGCTACTTTGGTGCCTTAGACCAGTTTTTTAACAACCTGCGTGATATGCAGGAAGATGCACAACGCGGCATTTGTTACATTCCCACAGCCACGCTGGCTCAGTTTGGTGTCACACGAGACGAGATCATCCAGCAGACCGCTTGCCAGAATCCAGGCTATGCGAAGATGATGCAGTTTTTGCTGGATCACTACCTTGTAGGCTTACGGCAAAAAGCCTATCCACTCATCATGGCAGAGGATTTGCACCCGTCATGGGCAGTGTTACGGGATTGGTCAGTGCATCGCTACCACCGGATTGAGCGCATTTTTCGCGACTGTAATTTTGACTATACGCAGTTTCCGCAACAGTACTGGTCTGAGGTACAGCAAGATTTGCCGAGGCTGATTGTGCAGCTTCGTCAGCAGCAGCGCGTTCACAGCCCAGTTAAACGCTTTCTGAATCAAAATGTCTCGACGATAACACCCTTGCTCTGGACGATCGGTCGCAAAATGATTAAAGTTGCGGGCACGATATTGAGCCGTCCCGTTTTTTCAGGACAACAATCGAGTTAAGCGTCTGTGCCATAACAAAAGGCTAAAGGCTAAAGGCTAAAGGCTAAAGGATTAAGTAGAACCGGCACAGAAGCAGAACTGGGAACCCCAATCTGTCCTGACTCCTTTTCAACTGCTATGGCTACACTGAGGCAGCACTCAAGGAATTAAAGGCTATGGGTCTATCGTTAAATCAACTGCTGGGGCGTGCCGTGGCGATCGCGGCAACTGCCCACCAAAACCAGTTGGATAAAGCTAACGCACCGTATATTTTGCATCCACTGCGACTGCTGCTACGGGGTCAAACGCCGTTAGAGCAAATTGTCGCTGTGCTGCATGATGTGGTAGAAGATTCTGACTGGACACTAAAACAGCTTGCGGCTGAGGGCTTTCCGTCTGAGGCGATCGCTGCCTTGAACTGTCTCACACGGCGATCGGGCGAAAGCTACGACGAATTTATCGATCGTGTGCTAACCAACTCTTTAGCAATGCGGGTCAAGCGCTACGACCTGGAAGACAACATGACGCTCACCCGTATGACGGTATTAACCGCAAAAGATGTGGAGCGTTTGCAGCGGTATCACGCCGTTTATCAGCGCCTCCTGCAAGCGCTAGAGGCTTAACCGTTAAGAGACGCTAGCGCCCTATTTCTGCCTTATTCCGCCTTCTAAAGCAACCCGATCGCATGTAACGGACCACGACCCATAAAGATCTCCAGCAGCACGGCAAGGATGCCTAGCATGGCAAGGCGACCGTTCCACACTTCCGCCGAAATGGTCATGCCCCATTCCCAACGCTCTGGCGGATACATCTTCACTTGCTTCTCTGGATGCATGACTTCAGCCAGCTTCAAATGGGGTGCATTAATGGCTTCTATCACCAGATCTGCCAGGTCATCAATGAACCCAGGATGGGTATTCAGAGCAGGGACGCGATGAAAGTTTGCAATGCCTGCTTCCTCTGCCAGCTCTCGATACTCCATATCAATTTCTTGCAGCGTTTCAATATGTTCTGAAACGAAACTAATTGGCACAACTGCGAGATCTTTAACGCCTTGCTCGGCAAGTGCTGTCAGCGCATCATCGGTGTAAGGCTGGAGCCATTCCACAGGTCCCACGCGGCTTTGATAGGCAAGGACATGGGGGTTGGGTCGGTTCAAAGTCTGCATGATCAGCGCCACGCACGCTTCAATTTCACGCTGGTAGGGGTCGCCAGCTTCTTCGACGTAGCTAACAGGCACCCCATGAGCGCTGAAGAAAACATGAACGTTGTCTGGTTCAGGGAATTGATCTAACTCTTTAGCAATCAGGTCTGCCATTGCCTGAAGGTAGCCGGGTCGATCGTACCAGGAGGGAATGGCGGTGTAATCAATTTGCGACAGACTAGGGTCTTCTTTCCAGATTTGCTCTAACAACCGAAAGCTGGAGCCACTCGTACTGATGGAAAAATGAGGATAGAGCGGCAGAATGACCAGGCGATCGACCCCATCACGCTTGATACGGGCGATCGCTTCCTCAGTGTAAGGATGCCAATAGCGCATACCGACATAGACGTTGGCATCATGCCCTTTTTGCCGAAGCTGTATCTGGAGTGCCTGCGCCTGTTCGTCTGTGATGCGTCGCAACGGAGAGCCGCCGCCAATTTGCTGATAGTTTTCCTGAGATTTTTTTGCCCGCGTTGTTGAAATCAACCAGGCAAGCGGACGTTGCAGCCAGGGAAACGGTAGCCGAATGATTTCCGGATCGGAAAACAAGTTGAACAGAAAGGGACGGACATCTTCCAAATGGTCTGGTCCGCCCAGGTTTAGCAGCAATACCCCAAATCGACCCATAACGGCTACAGCTTTCCCTTGCTCTCAGGTTTGTAACTGATTTTAACCTTTGTACGGGACAAGGAAGAGTACAGAACTCACAGATCGACGCTTTATCTACCAAATGGAAGGCAAACGACTGACGGCAGTAGTCAGTTTCAACGGGGGATGGTCTGTGGCGCGATCGTCCCTTTAAAATAGAGAGCATCTACGCCATGCTAACGACTTGCTACTGAAACGCCGATTATGACCGATGTTGCTGCGATCGACGATCGCTTGCTTCAGCTTAATCAACGCTTAAAAGCCGCACAGATGGGCTTTCAGATTGAGCGACGCGGACAAAAACTGGGTCTACGAGGCATGTTGCCGCCCCGCCCCGGCAGCCTACGGCTCACGCCGACCCAGCAGCGATTGAGTTTGGGGTTGCCAGCCACACCTGCGGGGCTAAAGCAAGCAGAACAGACGGTAAAGATTATTGCCGCGCAACTGATTCAAAATACCTTTGACTGGCGCAACTATGACAGCGGCATGGGTTGGGGTCGCCTCGATCAAATGGGTCTGTCCCAACAGATTCAAGCCTTTGCACAGGACTTTCTCGCGGAGGCGTCACGGCTGCAAAACCCCGCATCTGCAAAAACAACCTGGGAGAAGGCGTATGCTCCGTATTTCCGCAAGCTAGAAGCGATCGCGCAGGCAAATCCTCAGTTGAGCCTGGTGGAAGCAATCTACGCAACAGTGCGTGCGACGGTAGATCATTCTCGCAGTCGTCAGGTTTGCTGCACCGCCTTGAGCGCCCTTGCCACGTTTCTGCACATCGAACTCCCCACCGATTTGAAAGTCTTCTGGGGCAGCTATGGTGCCAGCCAAACACAAGCCCGTACCTTACCGTCGGATGAACTGATCGCTGCCACCTGGGAGCAAATTCCCAATGTGGGCTGGCAGTTTGTCTATGCCGTCATGGCAACCTACGGCTTGCGAAACCATGAAGTTTTCTTCTGCGACTACTCAGCCTTACTTCAGGGCAAACCAGAGGCCGTCATCCGTGTCCTCAACACGACCAAAACCGGCACTCATGATGTGTGGCCCTTTTATCCCGAATGGGTAGAGCGGTTTAATTTGCGATCGCTCCAACTACCAACTATTCAAACCGATCTCACCCAGACTACACTCCAGCGCATTGGGCAACGCGTCACGTCGCAATTCCGGCGCTATGAGTTGCCCTTCTCACCCTACAATCTGCGCCACGCCTGGGCAGTCCGCACGATCCACTTTGGCTTGCCCGATACCGTTGCTGCTCGCATGATGGGGCACTCGGTTGCAGTGCATACGCGCACCTACCATCAATGGCTTACCCACCGCGACCAGCAGCAGGCTGTGGAGACAGCGCTGAATCGGAGTCAGTTGGCTGCGCCGAGAGGGGGAGTAGGGAGTGGCTAGCTTCATGATGGTGAAGTTGTCCATGCGAACAAAACGTGCGATCGTGTGAGCATCGAGCTTTCGCAAGCATCAAACAAGACGCGATCGCATGGCAAGCGCGATCGCCTTACACTCCTAACTTTTCGCGAATGACTTCAGGCTTGTCTCTAAAGCCGACGAGTACAGCCGTGTCATCTTTGACGAAAAGCGGACGCTTCAGCAGCATGGCATCGTTGGCAAACGCTTCTACCCATTGCTCATCCGTCCAATCGTCTTTAGTAGCACCCAGAGCACGGTAGGATTGCCCCGATGTATTTCGCATCGGTTTAGAGCCAAGTGCTTCGACCCAGCTTTGAATGAGCGATCGCGAAGGCGGCTGCTCTTTGGTGTCAACGAACTCATAGGCAACACCGTTACTTTCGAGCCAGGAGAAGGCTTTCTTACAGGTGCCGCAATTGGGGATGCCGTAAACTTGGAGAGACATGGGAAAAAAGACGAGACAGCTTTTCCTAGTTTAGGCTGATGGCTAGTGGTTCGTAGTCAGAGTAGTACGATCGCCAACATGAACAGCAGTGAAGGGAGACGCAACAATGGTACAAGTTCCTGAAAAAACCTTGACGTTAGAAGCGTTTCTACAACTGCCAGAAACAAAACCCGCCAGCGAATATATTGATGGACAAATTATTCAAAAACCCATGCCACAGGGAAAGCACAGTATCTTACAGGGTGAACTGGTGACGCAAATTAATGCCGTCGTTAAGCCGCAGCGAGTAGCACTGGCATTTCCTGAATTGCGCTGTACATACCCTGCGGGAAGCCGCGATAGCGTCTATGGTGGACGATCGACGGTGCCAGATATTACAGTGTTCGCCTGGTCGCGTATTCCACTGGACGATCGGGGTGATGTGGCAAATGTCTTTCAGGCGGCTCCGGATTGGACAATTGAGATCCTTTCACCCGATCAAAAGTATATAAAAGTTACCAAAAACATTCTGCATTGCCTCACACACGGCACTCAGCTAGGCTGGTTAATCGATCCAGATGAACAGACGGTTTTGACGTATGCACCGGGACGGCAACCTGATTTTTTTGACGAACCAACTGATGTACTGCCTGTTCCCGCCTTTGCAGCGGGTCTACGCTTAACCATAGGAGAGTTGTTTGGATGGTTGAAGGTGGGCAGCTAAAGTACGGCTGCGATCGCTAAAAAACCTATTCCCACTCCCTACTCCCTACTCCCCACCTGAGCCGTTTCAGCCAATTCTGTCAAGAACCTCAAGGCTTTCGCCACATGGCTCGCGCAAGCGTATGGCGAACTAGCGTAGAACGATCGCCAAGCCTCCGCTTTGTGTTCGTCATAGCGATCGTGTTGGTCGGGATGTCCATCCAACCAGGCTAGACGCACAGCGTGACCCACTAAGACATCAAGAACAATGTAATCTTCGATCAACAGGTTAGGGTTGCCTTCCGCGATCGTGCTCAGTTCCATCAGCGCTTCGATGTTGACCTGACGGTATTCAGGAGCCTGCATTTTGTTAAGCAAATGTTCCACTTGCAGGGCAAAGTTTTTCTCGCCGGGGGTTGTTTCTGCCAGCAACACGTCGCTATCCAACCGATTACGGCGTTCGAGCTTGTCGCCAATCACCAAACCTTTGCAATGTTTCAGCACGTTCCACACGTTCGGGTAGAAGTGTTTGGGCACGCGGTTGAGGGAGCCATCGAGCTGGCGTTTGCGCCACCAGTTTTCGACAGCGGGTTGTGTCTCATCTTCCTGCTGATCCGATCGCACCACCCATTCAATGTTCATCTGCCGTTGGTTGACGGGTAGCGACTCCTGACGGAAGAGCGCTTTGTCTAAACCCTGATAACCTTCTAGCACATGCTGGAGGCGGGTTTGAATTTCGTGGGGGCTAGATTGCATCAGACGCTCATACGCCTCATCTTGAGGCACGTCAAGTTCCCATGCTAGTTCGCTGGTGATGAGCAGGATGAGGTAGCCCACTCTAAGAGTCAGCAGCCCATCGAAAAGAGATGGTCGCGCTTTGATCAGCAGACTGAGATAGACCAGAATTTCTTGAGTCAGCATCCGATCGCGAATGTCTTCTCGACAAAATTCAGTGATTTTTTCCATCACTTCGATCGGTGACGCTGGGCGTGTAATTAAGGAGGCTTCGCTATACGCACGACCCACCGCAATTTGCTTCTGGCGTACCAAAATGTCGATCACGGCATCGGCAAGGCTAATGTCAACCTTGTTGCAGAGACCAGCAGCCCGTCGCACGATCGCCCACTGTTTGAGCCTGCCCGCTTTGACATAGACTTCATCCAGCAAGTTGCCGACTGTAACCGTTTCGGTCGGCTGCCCAAACTCGGTATCAAACGTAAACCCTTTCAGCCGCAGCAGCGTACTGAGCAGCTCGACTTGCTCGTAAAGGTTGGCAGACTGCTTCAAGCTAGAAAGCAACAGCGTAATGTCAGTCTCGCATTCCAATCTAAACTCTTGCGTAATGCTGAGTGGCACCAATTTGTCAGGCTGAAAATTGAGGTATTGGGTTTCGGGTAGTGCATCCTGCATGGGTGACTGGGTGAAATCGAAGTCGTGCAGAAAGTCGATCCGTTCGATGGCGGCTGTCAACATCAGTTGGTTAAGTTGCCCCAATTTAATTTGCACCCCATTGCAGTTGCCGCTATTGAGTTCTTGCAGCAGCGTGAGCAGCGGCATGGCATCGCCAGCTTCAGGATCGTCTGCTTCGAGCATTTCCTGATCCAGCAGTAAGGTCATGGTGGGTCGTCCAAGCTGGCTCCAATGGCGCTGAATGTGTGCCAACTCGGTGCGAATCTGCGTGGCGAGAAAATGGGGGTCAAGGGTGAGATAAAACTGCTGTTTATCCAGCAGGGACGGCAAAAAGACAATGCGATCGCCCCGAATCTGAAAAATGCGTGAGGTCGTCAAACTTCGCAACCGACGCGCCGGGCGACCACTCAAGTTCAGTTTATCGTTGCGCCCAATTTGGGTGTAAACGGCTGCCAACTCTTGGGCTTCTCGCACCTGAAAGATTTCTGCCTGGGTGGGCGTTTGAGTCGCAATGCCATACGCTGCAAGCTGTGATTGAAGGGCTTCATCTTCTGCTAACAAAGCGACTTGCACCTGAGGCTTGCGCTGCTGTCGGATGTGCAAGTGGCGACCGAGTGGATCAATATCGCCAACCGCCAGGAGGTTTTCGCTGAGTAGCTGCCCCAACAAGTACAGGCTTTGCGCCCAGACAAGGGGAACATTTTCATTGGGCAGGCGTTTTTGGCTTTGGGGCGCAGCTTGTTCTGCTTCCACACGATTTGCAGGCACGTAGTAAAGCTCTGGTAGCAGGTGTAGCCCGTCGCGATCGACCAAAACCGCTTGCAGTCGCGCCTGGTAGTCTTGAATTTGGTCACGATCGCCCCGAAACACCGCATCCAGCAGCAGGTAGGTAAAGAAGAGGGGCCACTCGCACTCGATGTGTTCAAATTGCTTTAGCTCCCACGGCTCGTAGTGCAGGCGGCTCGTATCTTCTAGCACCGTCTGATGACCATCGCGCAAAAAGCGCTTGCAGCCGTACTTGCCCTGAAGTTTCTGAATAATGTCATTGCGAGTGCGATCGCGCAGTGCCCCATCATCCACTGCAAACGCCGGAAAGCCAATCACACTCAACAGTGCCGCATCCACTTCTTTAGAACTGGATTCTCTGGGCAGCATGGATTCGAGCGTAATGCGCGATCGGGCAATTTCATCGGGCAGCACATGGATGACTGAATTTTGATTGCCATGCACCCCAAAGAGGTTTAGCCCACTCATTGCTTCTAGTGCCGCTTTTGCCATACCAACGGAACTGGCATTTAGTTCTGGGTTGCCGTGGTTAATTTTGTTACCCCGCTCCCAGATGCCAAAGTCGGGGGTACGGTAGGCGCGCCCAATGTAATAGACCAGGTTTTGGACGAAATTGACCTCATCTGTAGTGAACACAATGTGCAGCCCTGAAGCCGTCATCTGCGCCAGCATCAGCAAAAAAATCGAGGTGGCATCAAGCTGCAAGTGTCCCCACTGGTCATCACCCACAACGGTGGCACCTGTATGAGTGTCGTATTTCGCGTGCAGCGCATCTAACGGCGATTGAGTCACTTTGAACTGCTCAACCTTCTGCACTTGCCGCATCATGGCAAACAGTAGCCCGCGCATCAGTTTGACAACGCTATGTTCTAGCTCAAAGGTGCGTCCACGATCGTCATCCAGCCGCCGATACGCCAACCCCAGCCCCCACACGGCTAGGATGCTGTACACGTTATCGCGCACCCAGGCATCAGTGTAGTCTCCGTGAGCATTGACAGCCGTACTAGCAGGCAGCAGACCCGTAATGGGGTTCTGACGAATCAAAATGATTGTCCGAATTTGCTCGTAGTAGGTGTCTAGCCGTTCTTGCAGAGTTGCAGTTCGCATCGACATACTCTGTTCTAACCGATTGAGATTCTAGAGACGTAAACAGAGCTTGTTAAAGACAGCACACGCAAAAGAACAAAAGATATAAAGCAGAAACCACCCTCAGTATTGGATGGCGATCGTTATTTTTAGTGTTCCTATTATCATCTTTTTCTAGAACACAATAGTCGCCGTTGACACGGAGCGTCTGCTGGAACCGTGCGTAACTGCTAGCACACCCAAAAGAGGACTGCGATCGCGCTCCCAGCATAAACATCACTGGCTTATTAACCCAGCAATAAAACACCCTGCAATGGAGGTGGCTTTCGGCTTCGCTCAATCCACATTTCTGAGTGCTGAGCGAAGTCGAAGCACGGGTCTGATCTGCAAGACCAAATACTGCCAGGTTAATAGATCCAACGCAAGAAACTGTCTTTGGTCAAAGGTTTCCTCAACGGCTAAAGGCTCTACCCGGTTCAGCTTGCCGCCCAACAACCAAACGCTACTCTCCATCTTCCGGATATCGCGGCAGGCTTAGGAACAATACAGTGGTAGATGCACCCTGATCATAGCCCTGGCTCTCGGAGCTGGGGCTTTTTTTGAGAGCTGCGAGAGACGGTCGCTCTACGGAAGAATCGTACGTGTGGGCGAAATGTAACAGATTGCAACGTATAATGAGAGCAATCAACCTTGAAGAAGTTTAAAGAAGCCACATGCGAGTTGCGATCGCTGGAGCAGGTCTGGCAGGTCTTTCCTGTGCCAAGTACCTGATCGATGCAGGACATACCCCCATTGTTTTGGAAAGTCGGGATGTTTTAGGTGGTCTAGTGGCTGCCTGGAAAGATGAAGACGGCGACTGGTACGAAACGGGGCTGCACGCCTTTTTCGGGGCATACCCCAACATGCTGCAACTGATGGCAGAACTCGGCATTGAAGACCGACTCCAGTGGAAGCAGCACGCGCTTATTTTCAATCAGCCAGACAAGCCAGGAGTGCTGTCGCGCTTCGACGTACCCGATATTCCCGCCCCGTTCAACGTTATCGTTTCGATCCTTCGCAACAATGACATGCTGACGTGGGAGCAGAAGATCCGGTTTGCTATTGGGCTAACGCCCGCGATCGTACGCGGTCAGAAATATGTCGAAGACATGGATCAGTACAGCTTTGCGGAGTGGCTGCAACGGCAAGGCATTGGCGAAAAGGTGAGTAGCGATGTGTTCATTGCAGCCTGTAAGGCGCTCACGTTCATCAATCCTGATGAAGTGTCATCCACAATTCTTCTCACGGCGCTGAACCGCTTTCTGCAAGAACGCTACGGCTCCAAAATTGCCTTTCTGGATGGTTCACCAACCGAGCGCCTGTGTCAGCCGATCGTCGATCACATTACTGCGGGTGGCGGTGAAGTGCACTTGCAGAAGCCGTTAAAGGAAATTCAGCTTCATGCCGATGGTACGGTGCGTGGGTTCCTGATTCGTGGCTTGGATGGTGCGCCCGATACCGTGATCACGGCTGATGCGTACGTCTCAGCGATGTCTGTGGATGTGATGAAGGTTCTCACCCCTGCGCCCTGGAAGCCGATGGCATTTTTCCAAAAGCTGGAGGGCTTGGAAGGTGTACCCGTGATTAACCTGCACCTCTGGTTCGATCGCAAGCTGACTGATATCGACCAGCTTCTCTTCTCGCGATCGGACTTGTTGAGCGTCTACGCCGATATGAGTGTCACCTGCAAAGAATATGCCGACCCCGATCGCTCCATGCTGGAGCTAGTGCTAGCACCCGCCAAAGATTGGATCGATAAATCGGATGATGACATTATTGCCGCAACGATGACAGATCTAGAGCGGCTCTTTCCACAGCATTTTGGGACGGAGAACCCCGCCAAGCTACGAAAATTCAAAGTAGTTAAGACACCGCGATCGGTCTATACGGCAACGCCAGGACGACAAGCCTACCGTCCTGATCAGGTAACACCGATCGCAAACTTCTTTCTTTCAGGCAGTTACACAATGCAACGCTATCTTGGCAGTATGGAGGGTGCCGTACTTTCTGGTAAGCTGACAGCGCAGGCACTTGTGAACAGCCAATCGTTGACTGGTGATTCCATAGCCAGTAAAAATAATCGGCCCCAACCAGTTGCAAACGTGTGAACATTCGCTGTTTAATGCTCACACGTTTCGTTAACGCTGGTTTCTCCACTCAGCAGACAGTTTGATTGTTCTTTAAACTGTTTGCCTGGGGCTTAGGGCAATGGCTGCATCTTTTAGAGCCATCTAAACAGCCCGTCATCTGCCGACCCTGCGATCGAATCGCTCCCTGCCTGAACCTGCTCACCTGCTATGTTCGCCAAGCGTTCTCAAGGAAATGCTGAAATTGCCTGATTATTCTTGCGTGAGGACTCTGGTTTCTCTGGACGATGCCTACGAGCTGTGTCGTCAGATCACGGCAAAGTACTCGAAAACCTTCTATCTGGGCACGATGTTGATGCCAGAGGCGAAGCGTCGAGCCATCTGGGCAATTTACGTCTGGTGCCGTCGCACTGATGAACTAGTAGATGGTCCGCGGGCGAGTCTAACCACGTCTGAAACGTTGGATGAGTGGGAAAAGCAACTAGAGGCAGTGTTTGACGGTCATCCAGTGGAAGACCCAGATGTAGCCTTAGTCGATACACTGGAGCGCTTTCCGATCGAGATTCAACCGTTTCGCGACATGATTGCGGGTCAGCGGATGGACTTGCATCGATCGCGCTACGAAACCTTTGAGCAGCTTGAACTTTATTGCTACCGCGTTGCAGGCACAGTGGGTTTGATGACGACCCCGGTGATGGGTATTGATACCATGCCACGTACCGCTCCCTGGGATCTGTACGGCACAGTCAAAGATGATCCAATTTCTGAAGCTGTTGCTCTTGGTATTGCCAATCAACTGACCAACATTTTGCGCGATGTTGGCGAAGATGCGAGCCGTGGCAGAATTTATATCCCTCTGGATGAACTAGCATTATTTGGCTACACCGAGGAAGACTTATTTAATGGTGTCGTAGATGAACGCTGGCGCGAGCTGATGCGGTTCCAAATTCAGCGTGCCCGTAAGTTTTTTGTTTCTGCCGAACGCGGTATTCGATCGCTCAGTCGAGATGCGCGCTTCCCCGTTTGGGCTGCACTTATGCTCTATAGCGGCATTCTGGACGAAATTGAACGTAATAATTACGATGTGTTTCGCTATCGGGCGTATGTGCCGGGTCTGCGTAAGTTAACGTGTCTACCGATCGCCCGACTCAGAGCCGCTGTTCTCTAGATGCTGTTAAGCCATCAGCTTGACCGATCGCATTAACAAATGGGTGTAGCTAATCTTTGACATGCTTCCAGACATTCAAGCATTAAACTCTGGTTGGTCAGTTTTTTTGAAAGCGTACTTCGTATTTAGACTTCTAAGCCTGCTATAGACCCTAGACAAAGCGGCTGTTTTCAAGACTATTCTCTACAAGCAGCCCTACGATGACTCAGTTAACGCCACTTGTAAAAAGACCAATTCAACTCGTCACAATTCCCGGCAGCCATTACTGCGAAAAAGCGCGATGGGCATTGTCGAGGTTGCCAATTTCGTGGGTGGAAGAACCGCATATGCCACTTTTTCATCAATTTGCGACTCGACGACTGGGTGGGCAATCTGTGCCAGTATTGGTTGCCGAAACGGATATATTGACCAACTCAGAAGAAATTTTAAGGTGGACAGATAAAAATATCTCTGAGCAGTCTAAACTTTACCCAGCCAACTCTGACGATCGACAGCAAATTGAAGCACTGGTGGCATTATTTGATTCTGGACTTGGACCGGCGGTGCGGCAGTGGTGCTACTTCTATATTCTCGATCGACCCCGGTTAGTGAAACCTGTATGGTGCCAGGGCGTTCCCTGGTTTGAGCGTCTCTTATTCCCAGTGCTGTACAGACCGATACGGTCTAAAATCGTTCAAGGGTACAAAATTAACCCTAAAGCGGCTGAAGCAGCCTACGATCGGATCTGCAAAACCTTTAAAGCGGTTGAGGCTTTGCTCAATGATGGGCAAACTTATTTGGTGGGTGAACACTTTTCGGCGGCAGATCTAACCTTCGCAGCCCTTGCCTCACCCGTCATCATGCCAGAAGGGGACGGCATGGCGCTTCCAGATTTTGATCAGTTACCCTCACAGATGACTGCCAAAATTCAAGCCTTTCGTGAAACACCAGCCGGGAAATTTGTCTTACGCTTGTACGAGCGACATCGGCGTACCAAACCAGGTTAAGTGATATTAACCCATTGAGCAATCTCGTTCTGGAATCGACGGTTTTGAGAGGCTTGGCTAAGATCAAGAGGCGATGAGCAGTGAGTGAACGGCACCCTCTTGAAGCTAGAGTCGCCCACTTGAAACTCAACACTCACAGTTTTTGACTCTTAACACATCTCATGTCTCTCCCCACACAAACAGCATCGCCACAAATTTCATCGCCATTATTGGGCAAGTCTCTAGCTGAGTTAACCGAATGGGTGCAGCAGCAAGGGCAGCGATCGTATCGGGGCAAGCAGTTACATGAATGGCTGTATCAAAAAGGGGTGCGATTGCTCACCGATATCTCGGTTTTTTCTAAAGAATGGCGATCGGAGCTAGAAGGCGTTGACATTGGGCGATCGACCCTCCATCACCGTTCTGCTGCCCCCGATGGCACCGTCAAGTTTCTGCTGCGCCTCTCAGATGGTCAAATCATCGAAACGGTGGGGATTCCCACCTTCAATTGGGATCAGGAGGGAGAGGAGAGAGGAGAGAGGAGAGAGGGGTTGGAAAATCAGTGGGATCAAGAACCCTCATTGCCAACAACTAAAAACCAAAAACTGACAACCTCCTTACCACACCCCTTACCCCTCACCCCTCACCCCTCACCTTTCTCTCGTCTCACCGTTTGCGTTTCCTCTCAGGTGGGCTGTCCGATGGCTTGCGACTTTTGTGCCACAGGCAAGGGCGGCTTTGTTCGCAATCTGACAACAGCAGAGATTGTGGATCAAGTGCTGACCGTGCAGACAGATTTTCAGCAGCGTGTGAGTAATGTTGTCTTTATGGGCATGGGCGAACCGCTGTTGAATACGGATAATGTGGTTGCTGCGCTGCGCTGCCTGAACCAGGATGTGGGCATTGGGCAACGCACCATGACGGTTTCAACTGTGGGCATCCCCGATCGCATTCGCAAGCTTGCGGCGAGCCAGCTTCGTGCTACCCTTGCCGTCAGCCTCCATGCGTCTAATCAAGCGCTGCGCGAAAAACTGATTCCCAGTGCCAAGCACTATCCCCTAGAAGCGTTGCTCGATGAATGCCGTGAGTACGTTCAGCTCACCGGGCGACGCGTCACGTTTGAGTACATCTTGCTGGCTGGTTTGAATGACTGCCCAGAACACGCGATCGAACTAGCGAAGCATTTGCGCGGTTTCCAGAGCCATGTCAACTTGATCCCCTACAATCCCATCTCGGAAGTTGACTACCAGAGACCTAGCCCGCAGCGCATCCAAACCTTCGTTAATGCCCTCAAAGCCAAGCATATTGTGGTCAGCGTCCGGCAATCGCGTGGGCTAGCCGCAGATGCAGCCTGTGGGCAACTGCGTGCCTCTGTAACCAAAGGAGCCGCTTCGGCTTAAAGAGAGGCGCTGTTGCTTGTCTGAATGCTGAAGCGATCGTGCTGATTTTTCTCGCTGCGATCGTCTTTACGCTTTAGGGCTGCTAGCAATTAGAGTATTGAGAGCAGCATTCAGGCAGATCCATGACCAGCTACCAGTTTCCTGACAGTTTCCTCTGGGGAGCCGCCACCGCGTCTTATCAGATTGAAGGTGCCGCAACAGAAGATGGGCGCAAGCCAAGCGTGTGGGATACCTTTAGCGCCAAGCCGGGACGAACGCTGAATGGGGATACAGGTGCCGTTGCCTGCGATCACTATCACCGTTACGAAAACGATGTGAAGCTCATGGCAGCGCTGGGCATCAAGCATTATCGCTTTAGCATTGCCTGGACGCGCATTATTCCCGATGGACGAGGAGCTGTGAATGAGGCTGGCGTGGACTTCTACAGCCGCCTAGTAGATTGCTTGCGTGAGCATGGCATTACCCCACACGCCACGCTGTTTCATTGGGACAGCCCCCAGGCGCTAGAAAAACGCTATGGCTCGTGGCGCAGTCGGGAGATGGCACAGGACTATGCAGATTATGTCACCGCAGTGGTGAGTCGGTTGGGCGATCGCATCACTAACTGGATGACTATTAATGAAATTTCGTGCTTTACCCATCTGGGCTATGCGGTCAATGCCGATCCGCCCCATGCTCCGGGCACGCGCGTCAAACGTCCTAAAGACATCTGGCAAACCAGCCATCATGCCCTTCTGGCGCATGGGCTGGGCTGTCAGGCAATCCGAGCCGCCTCGCCTGTCCCCTGTGCCGTTGCCCTGGTGGATAATCCAGCGATCACAGTGCCGATCGCCGAGTCGTCAGAACACATCGCTGCGGCACAAAAAGCCTTTCCGACCTGTTGGGCAAATGGTGGCATTTTGTATCCCGTCTTGACTGGTGCCTACAGTCCAGTGCTGTTAGAACAACTGGGACGGGATGCCCCAGAGATTAAGGCAGGTGATTTAGAAACCATCCACCAACCCCTCGATGCTCTGGGACTAAACATTTATACGGGCACGTATGTCAAAGCAGCCGACAATCCCAATGGCTATGAATGTCTTGATTTTCGTGACAGTTATCCTCGCCTCAATATGCCCTGGCTCTGGATGCTGCCAGAAGCACTGTACTGGGGCGCGCGCCACATCAGCGACACGTTAGAAAAGCCCACTTTGCCGCTGTTTATGACCGAAAATGGCTGCGCTGCTCAAGATACGGTGAATGCGCAGGGCGAAGTCATTGATCTAGAGCGGATTGCGTATCTGCGGCAATATCTCAAAGCCGCGCATCGTGCGGTCGCAGAGGGTTATCCTCTGCACGGCTATTTTGTCTGGAGCCTGTTAGACAACTTTGAATGGGCGTGGGGGTACGATCGCCGCTTCGGCATCATCTACACCGACTATCCCACGCAACAACGCATTCCAAAAGCTAGCTTTCATTGGTACGCAGAGTGTATTCGGCAGCAGCGGGTGGTTTAAGGGAAGAGAGTCAGGAATACATTTGGCGATCGCGCCCTTGGTTAAACTTTGTATCAAATGAGACTGTTTTTTGTTACTTACAGAGGTGAAGGGAACATTACATCTAGATGTTAGCGTTCGGCAAACTCTGGAGGCGGAAAATGTACGACTATGAATTTTTACAAACATATCTAGAAGGTCAACGAGATTTTAGTGGTCTTAACCTCTCTAGAATTAGCCTGCTAGGAGCCAACTTAGCAGACATCATTTTGGAAGGTGCTAATCTCACGGGAGCCAGTCTGTCTTCAGCGTATCTTGCTGCCGCTAACTGTTGTAGAGCCAATTTAACAGAGACTAATTTTCATCAAGCATTTCTTAGCCGAGCCAACCTGAGCTTCGCTAAACTCAACCACAGTAATTTAACCAACGTTGATTTCACGAAAGCAAACTTGAAGGGAGCCTCACTGATCCGGACAAACCTCAGCGGTGCCAAACTGAGTGGCGCAAACCTGTCTGGAGTGAACCTGCGTGAAGCTGATTTGCAGGGAGTCAATTTTTGTGGAGCTGACCTGCGAGGCATTAACCTGCGTGCAGCTAATCTAACTAACGCAAATTTGAGTTGGGCAAACCTGAGTGGTGCGCGCCTTAGTGGTGCCACACTGCATGGAGCCATTCTAACCGGGGTTAAGCTGCATGAAGCGTACTTAAATGGGGTGGATTTGCACGGTGCTGATCTCGCTGGTATTAACTTGAGCGAGGCAAAGCTGAATGGCGCTAATTTACAAGCCGCAAACCTCACTGCTGCAAACCTCACCGCGACCCATTTACGGTCAGCGATTCTGACATGGGCAACATTACGAGCAGCCGATCTCAGTGATGCCGATTTACGTGGTGCCAGCCTGGGTGACACAGAAATGGAGCAATCGCTGTATACAGAAGAGACTCAATTTCCGCAAGGCTTCGACCCGATCGCGCATGGAGCCTACGTTGCTAATGCTAAGGCAATGGCAGCATGAGATGACCCGTGACACTAGTCGCTTAACTGTGGACTAGATCGATCTTTAATTCAACATTTAGAATACCGTCGCAATGGATATAACAACCTGCCTGTTAATGACGGAGGGACAGCAGGAATGCTGGCAAACACTGTGCCATGATTTCACTGCTAGGCTTGCCACGACTGCCATCGAACTGCAAAATGCTCACACTGACTACCAACGAGTCGAAGCCGCACGCCAACAACTTGAGGAAAAACTCGAAGAAACGCAAGCCCAGCATCAGGCGTTAGTCGAGGCATCGATCGCTCAAGCACGACAGTTCAGCGAAACCCTCAAGCAACTGCGGCAAAAACAGGCTCAGATTGTACAGGCTGAAAAAATGTCCAGCCTGGGGCAACTCGTTGCAGGTGTGGCTCACGAAATTAATAATCCCCTCAATTTCATTTCTGGCAACCTTTCGCACGTAACCACTTACATTCAAGACATCAACAATCTCTTAGCGCTGTACCAAAAACATTACCCTCAGCCTGTTACTGAGATTCAGGCAGAGGCAGATGCCATTGATCTCGACTTTCTCATGGAAGATTTGCCCAGTTTGTTGTCTTCCATGAGCATGGGAACGGAACGCATTCAGCAAATCGTGCTGTCTCTGCGTAGCTTTTCACGGATGGACGAGGCGGAAGTGAAGGAAGTTAGCCTCCACGATGGCATCAACAGTACGCTGATGATTTTGCAAAGTAGACTCAAGGCAAAGCCCGATCGCCCTGAGATCGAGGTCATCAAGCACTACAGCGCATTGCCGATGGTGGAATGCTACGCCGGACAACTCAATCAGGTCTTTATGAACCTATTAGCAAATGCAATCGATGCTTTAGAAGAAAAGACGCAAACTCCCATACCAACCATCACTATTTGGACAGAAGTGGTCAATGTCGATCGCATCCGCATTCGCATTGCTGATAATGGTGCAGGCATTCCAGAGCATGTGCAAGAGAAGTTATTTGACCCCTTTTTCACCACAAAACCTGTGGGCAAGGGCACGGGCTTAGGGTTATCCATTAGTTATCAAATTGTCACCGAGAAACATGGCGGCAGCTTGTCGTGCGTTTCATCACTCGGACAGGGGGTAGAGTTTGTGCTAGAGATTCCGGTGCGATCGCGATGAAGAGGGGAGTGGGGAATCGGGAGTGGGGAGTGGGGAAAACTCAAAAGCTCTCTGGCGAAGCGGCGATCGCGCTCCTCAAACCTTGCTGCTCCGGCTCCTTCGCCTTAACCTCACACACTCATCTCCAGCATCCGCTGAATTGGTTTCAGTGCCGCTTGTTGAGTCGCTTCGGGTAACGTGATTTCTGGAGTTCGGTTTTTCATGCACAGGTAGAGTTTCTCAAGCGTGTTCAGGCGCATGTAGGGGCACTCATTACAAGCGCAGTTATTGATCGGTGGAGCCGGGATGAAGCGTTTGTGGGGAGCCGCTTTCTCCATTTGATGAATGATGCCAGGTTCAGTTGCCACAATAAAGCTTTGGCTAGCACTGTTTTGGATGTAATTGAGTAGCGCCGTGGTGGAACCAATGTAGTTTGCATGGCGCAACACGTTGGGTTCGCATTCAGGATGGGCGATCGCCTCTGCTTCGGGATGCTGCATCTGCAACTGCACCATCTTCTTTTCCGAAAACGTTTCGTGTACGATGCAGCTTCCTTGCCACAGCACCATGTTTCGTCCCGTTTGCGCCATTACATACTTGCCCAAGTTGCGATCGGGTGCAAAAATGATGGGCTGATTTGCTGGAATCTGGTTCACAATCTTGACCGCGTTAGCACTCGTGCAAATGATATCGCTCATCGCCTTAATGTCAGCGGTGCAATTTATGTAAGAAATTACCAAATGATCAGGATGTTTTGCCTTGAAAGCAGCAAACGCATCCGGAGGACAACTATCTGCAAGAGAGCAGCCTGCCGCTAAATCTGGCAACAGCACCAGCTTGTTGGGATTAAGAATCTTTGCGGTTTCTGCCATAAAATGCACGCCCGCAAAGACAATCACATCCGCGTCAGTCTTGGCTGCTTGCTGTGACAGACCCAGCGAATCGCCCAGATAGTCGGCAATATCCTGAATGTCATGATCTTGATAGTAGTGCGCCAGTATGACCGCATTGAGTTCACGCTTTAGATCAGCGATCGCCCCAAACAAATCGCTTGGCAATACAGTCCTGGGAGGGAGAAGGGTACTTGTAAACACAATGATGTCAATCCAAGTAGAAGCTCAACCCCTCAATTATAGTTTTATCTACCAAAACTAGCAAATGTGTTCTGTATTTTCACACCAAAATGTTTATTATGCCTGACCAGATCCTTCAGCGGTTGCCAGTAACCGTTGTTCGACAGTGATTTACAACAACTAGCTATGAGCTACTGGTTAGCTGACACGAATATCACTCAAACTGCTAAGCACAGTAGCAATCATGGGGTACCAAATGCAGAATTATAAGAAACCTGACAACTTCCAGGCTTGTTAGGATTGTCCACTAAACCAATTTGACCGCTCTTCATCATCCATTCTCCTGGTTCAGCCACATAAATGACATAGCCATACCCACATCTCTCGCTACCTAACGAGCGTTTGTCTTCCTTCCCAATCGAAATCCTGACTGGTAAAAACTTTGTTTCCATGCAGTTCTGGATAGCAGCATCATGAGACATAGTCGTGAGATGATATGCCCGCAGTTCGTAGGCATTTTGGCAGCGTTTCTCCCGCATTGCGTGAAAGTAGTCGAAAATGACCTGTTCACGGTAGTTGCGTGGAGTTGACGTACCACTCAGCAGCACCCGTAGCTCCGCTAGGTATTGGAAGCCTGTTAGCAGACTTAAGAAAAGAGCACTAAGGGCAATGGCAACATAAATTTTGCTGTTTTGATGACCGCGACCTTGATCTAAGACTTCATTGACTCGGCTTTTCATGTTTAAGCTAATGACCGCGATACATTCACAGCTTGACTCTGCTCTCCATTATTCCCAAAGTGATTTGTTTCTCTTCCTAATCGTCATACTCAGTGCCCTCCAGGATGCGTGGTCTTCCAGGGTGACAGCACGATCGAACGCAACCATACCCTCAGCCGTGACGGACTCTTCTGTGTCATTTCGCAGGCAGAACTGCACAAATTGAGAGGAGCGATCGTCGACCGTATGGCAGCCGTGAAAATCAGATGAATTAAGCCGCTGGAGTAGGTAATCTTGAGCGTGCGAATAAACCGCGTCAACCAAGTGCCCAGACTAATGTGCGACGGCATCAGGGTTGAAAAAGCGCTTTGCTTCAGATACTGCTGGTCAAAATAGATAACGATACAGGCTGCACAGAGACAGCATCACGGCGCGGGGGCATAACGTGGCTGCAGCCCCAAACACGCTCTGTAAGCGATTCTGCAATAGCGATCAGGCAACCAGTGCTGAGAACAAGCTCATCCTTTTGATTAACCAGGCTCACTTCTATGGGTAGAGCTTCTTTGTATAAACAAACACTAAATTGGTTAGAAGCGATAACTATGAACGAAAAATGGACGCTAGGCAGCTACCAAACTCTAGGTTTTATAAGTCCTTAGATAGATTTCGTTCACGTTAAAAGCACCCCTTCAAGATGAGTTCAACAAAAGAAAATGTCAAACTTTAACCCTAATCCCGGCGATCCTGATCCTAATCGCGTTAGAAGGAGCCGTGACGTTGCTCAAGATAACCAGATTATCCGTGAACAAAACATTGAGATGAAAGAGCAAAATCGTGCCATTCGTGAGAATGACAGTGCGGCTACAGGTTTAATGCTAGGTCTCTTACTCTTTGGGTTGGCAGCACTTGGTTTCGGTATTTACTTTATGACGCAGCGCCCCACTGTGACACCGACTCGTACTATTATTGAGCGCGATCGGACTCCCGTCACACCCGCCCAGCCTTCGCCTGCGAAACCACCTGATGTCAACATCACAGTGCCCAATCCTGCGCCGCCGAATGTAAACATTATCGCCCCTGCCCCCGCGCCTGTTGCCCCTGCCGCTCCTGCACCCGCTGCCCCCGCACCCGCCGCACCTGCGCCCGTTGCCCCTGAGTCGAACACGCCCCCAACAACGGCTGCCCCCTCTGACACGGCACCGCAGACTGCTCCTGCAAACCCATAATTTTGCAGTCCATAATTTTATACGGTTGCTTCAGCTAACGATTCTAAAAGCACCGTAACTATTTAGTTGATTTTCTGACCATCCTGTCAAATAGGATGGTCATTTTTTATGGTTAGAGAGCTAGAACGGTATGATCAGCATGACTACTTTTCTCCATCGATCGTGATATGAAATGCCTAGCAAAACTGCCGCTATTAGCCTACATACCGCTGTTGAGTAGTCTCTATTTTGTCGGCAGTACTGAAGCGGCGAGCGCAATCGCCTCTGTAGCGCAATACCGTGACCGAGAGCTGCCGATCGTGCAAAACATCCAGTTATAGCTGTAGCCACAAAGGTTAGGACACGGCATCTTTCAGAATCGCTTCCATGGCGTGGCGCAGGGAAGCAGCGCTAGTTAGGCGTTTGCGAATGCGACTTTTCAGCCAGGCCCAGCACTTTTCAATGCGATTGAGGTCTGGCGAATAAGGGGGTAAGTAGAGCAACCGACAGCCGACTGACGCAACTAGCTGGGCTACCCGTCCACCATGATGAAAGGTGGCATTATCCAAAATCACCACTTGCCCTGGCACCAGCGTGGGCAGCAAACAAGTTTCGAGCCAGGTTTCAAACACTACTCGATTACACGCCCCGGTGACAGTGAACGGGGCACTCAATTGGTGCTCGCAGTAAGCCGCAATCATGTTGACCCGTCCGGTTCTGCGACCACTGCGGAGCGCCTCAAACCGCTTGCCGCGCTCACACCAACCGTAACCATAGTCGTCGCGCTCATCCATGCCAGATTCATCGACGTAAACGCGCTGAGCCGGCGGAATCATTGTCAAGCCTGCTAGGTAAACGATACGTCTGGCATCATCGCGTTCGCGGTAGCCATAGGTCTTTTTTTTCGCGTCCACTCAATCCGTGCTAAGGCTCGTGCCATGCTTCGTTGACTGATCGGTGCCTGCCACAATTGCGCCATCTCGGCTTGGGTTCGAGCACCATGCGTTTGAGCGAAGGCGCGAAACTCCTGCCAGTCCTTGATCCGGTGACTATGTCCTTGTTGGTAGCCTTGTGCCGCTTTGACACTGCCTGTTGTCTGCCGCCGCTGCAACCAACGGTCAATCGTGTCTCGACTCAGATTGAACATTTGGCTGACATGACTTTTCCGTTCACCGCGGTCAATCGCGGCAACCACTTTCTCGCGTAAATCATCACTGTAGGCGGCAGGCATAGACGGCTTCACGTTGTGCTGGATTGTCTCTACTATGCCGCAACCCTTCTGGCTTTAGCTATAGTAGCGTCCACCTTAGACCAGCCAGTCGTTAGTCCTGGGCGATCGCACCGTCCGTCCTCACCCTCAGCACCCCCATCGGGCAACCCTTTCCCGACCTTCAATAGCCAACAGTTTGACCAACAGCTACAACGCTATCTTCGCTTTGTCGCCCAGGCTGGGCAACCCGATATTCTGATTGTTGGCAGTTCACGAGCTTTGCAAGGCATTGACCCCATCATCCTCCAGCAAACACTTACCCGGCGGGGCTATCCCAAGCTCAAAATCTTCAACTTTGGCATCAACGGAGCAACAGCCCAGTTAGTTGACCTGCTCCTACGCAAACTCCTCACGCCTGACCAATTACCGCGTTTGCTGCTCTGGGCAGATGGTGTAAGAGCGTTTAACAGTGGTCGTGTGGATACCACCTATAACCGCGCGATCGCATCTTCGGGCTACCAGCTGCTAATGACTGGCATTCGTCCCGTCTTCATATAGCTGTAGCCACAAAGGTTAGGACACGGCATCTTTCAGAATCGCTTCCATGGCGTGGCGCAGGGAAGCAGCGCTAGTTAGGCGTTTGCGAATGCGACTTTTCAGCCAGGCCCAGCACTTTTCAATGCGATTGAGGTCTGGCGAATAAGGGGGTAAGTAGAGCAACCGACAGCCGACTGACGCAACTAGCTGGGCTACCCGTCCACCATGATGAAAGGTGGCATTATCCAAAATCACCACTTGCCCTGGCACCAGCGTGGGCAGCAAACAAGTTTCGAGCCAGGTTTCAAACACTACTCGATTACACGCCCCGGTGACAGTGAACGGGGCACTCAATTGGTGCTCGCAGTAAGCCGCAATCATGTTGACCCGTCCGGTTCTGCGACCACTGCGGAGCGCCTCAAACCGCTTGCCGCGCTCACACCAACCGTAACCATAGTCGTCGCGCTCATCCATGCCAGATTCATCGACGTAAACGCGCTGAGCCGGCGGAATCATTGTCAAGCCTGCTAGGTAAACGATACGTCTGGCATCATCGCGTTCGCGGTAGCCATAGGTCTTTTTTTTCGCGTCCACTCAATCCGTGCTAAGGCTCGTGCCATGCTTCGTTGACTGATCGGTGCCTGCCACAATTGCGCCATCTCGGCTTGGGTTCGAGCACCATGCGTTTGAGCGAAGGCGCGAAACTCCTGCCAGTCCTTGATCCGGTGACTATGTCCTTGTTGGTAGCCTTGTGCCGCTTTGACACTGCCTGTTGTCTGCCGCCGCTGCAACCAACGGTCAATCGTGTCTCGACTCAGATTGAACATTTGGCTGACATGACTTTTCCGTTCACCGCGGTCAATCGCGGCAACCACTTTCTCGCGTAAATCATCACTGTAGGCGGCAGGCATAGACGGCTTCACGTTGTGCTGGATTGTCTCTACTATGCCGCAACCCTTCTGGCTTTAGCTATATCTCTAGAGCCACCTCTGTTAAAGCAGTTCTGCACCCCCTTGTCACTGCACCCCTTAACCCGTGACGTCAGCAATCAACCGAAGTCTTTCAATGTTGTGGCATCTTTCGCTCCAAGCTTTCAACAACAGTGGTGCTGGGCAGCGTTAAAGGCAATCGATCAGCCTGATCTGTCTGTCAAACCCAATGAAATCGCTACCAGATTAAGTAGTTAAACAAAATTGATTACATAGTTCTCCCCAAACTCCCTAAGAATTTTCTCAACAGAATCAACAAAAGTTTGCCAGTTAGAATAAGCCTCGATCTCAAGCCATTCATACTTGATAAACCGCCACAAAATCTCAATCAAATTCAACTGTGGAGAATAAGATGGCAATATAAAAATCGTAATGCCACGTGCTTGCCATTCATCAACCTTATCAAGCATGGCATGACTGGTATGAATCGAGGCTTGGTCGGCAACAATAACGGTTGGTTTATTGACGACGGGAAAGAAAGTATCGATACAAGCAATCACGACATCAGAATTAATGCTTTGAGTGGAAACATAAGCTTCAAGATGATTTTTTCGATTCATTAGACCTAAGACATTTAAGCGCGGACTACGGCGACTCTTAATGGTTAAGTATTCACCCTGATCTTGCCAGCCGTAGGGCACAGAAGGAATTAAACAAAAGCCTGTTTGATCTAAGAAATAGAGGTCGATCTTGCCCTCATTTTCTAACCGCTTTAAGGCTTCTAACTGTGCCTTCTTCTCCTCGTATTGCGTCGGTTCTGGCTCGCCACCAACAGCACGCCGCAGCCGATGCCAACTCATAGAAAAGGTTTTAAGTATTCTTTTAATCGTTTCAGTACTGGTGTCAATACCCCAGGTTTCTTTGATTTTCTGCTGGACTTGCTTCAATTGTCTTGGCTCTTGTTTTGCCCAGGCTCTAATGCTTTTTTCTTGCGCCTCATTAAAGGTGCGCTTACGCCCTCTTCCAGGTTTGTTATACAGCCCTACCATGCCCTCAGATTCCCAACGATTCAACCAATTGTAAATGGTTTTATAGCTCACCTTAAAAAGGTTCATCGCCATTTCCACCTTGACTCCTTGCACAGCTAAAATCAAGAAATGTGCTCTTTGACGTACTTGATGATGTTGGCTTTGGCGATAGATTCGTTCTAATAGTTTCAACGAGAGGGGGTTTATTTCTCGAATGAAAAACATCTACAATCTCCACCCATATATAATTTCAATGTCTTAGTCAAATTATAATATTTGTTTGTGTACTTAATTCTGCTCAAGTACTTACAGGAAGTGACTGGCTTTCAGTCGCTATCAAATCAGTTCAAACCTGACGAGTATTTTCAACGCTATCCCAAAGTACGTGGTGCCTACGATGCTGACTACCGCAACTTCACACTTAGCGGTCAGCAGACCGACGCACTGAATAACATCATGATGTTTGCCAAAGCTCGCCAAATCCCGCTTGTTTTTGTCAATTTGCCACTTACGCAAATTTACTTAGATGAGACACGCGCTGCTAAGGAAAAGCAGTTTCGTAACTACTTAGAGCGCTTTGCCCGATCGCGGTCGTTTACGGTTCACGATCTCAGTCAACGATGGCTGCATCAGCACGCTTACTTCACAGACCCTAGCCACCTAAACCGTGATGGCGCTGCCGCTGTTGCTAACCAACTTGGCAAAAGACTCACGTTGCCCTCAGCTCAATACTGATCCTTCATCACTTTGTAGTTTGGAGCTTTTACTACAGCACTAATTTGATTAAAGCTAGTTAGAGGAAAATACTGGAACTTCATACTATCCTGTGGAAGTTATAAAGATTGAGCAAACGTACTCGTAGCCGCTGTGCAACGCTTGATGAAGTTGCGTATCTTTGGGGAAGGCAAAGTGAAACCTAGTAAAGCCAATTACGAACGTGATGATTACTTCTGACATCCCAACTGCTCTCCGAATCGCTCTCATTCAGCGTGACAAAGAAGCGGGTCAGGCTACCAGCGTCCCTCCTCAGGAACGTGTTCGTACCATTCATCCATCTGTTACCAGCAAAGCTAAGCGCTTCGTTGATATTGTTGGTGCCCTAGTCGGGCTAGCAATCACAGCGGTGGTTGCTATTCCAGTGGCAATCGCAGTGCAAGGCGATGACCCTGGTCCCATCTTTTACAGTCAAATTCGCTGCGGTTTTAAAGGCAAACCCTTCCGCATCTGGAAGTTCCGCTCGATGGTGATGAACGCAGACAAGCTGAAGCATCTCGTCAATAATGAAGCTAAAGGTGGCATCTTTAAGAATAAGAATGACCCTCGCATCACCCGTATTGGTCGCTTCCTACGCCGCACCAGCCTTGACGAACTGCCGCAATTCTGGAATGTGCTGTTAGGGCACATGAGCTTGGTTGGCACACGTCCGCCCACAGTCGATGAAGTTATTCGTTACGAGAAACATCATTGGGAGCGTCTTAACGTTAAACCCGGTATTACAGGTGAGTGGCAAGCAAATGGTCGATCGACTGTGATTGACTTTGAAGACATCGTGAAAATGGATGTCGACTACCAGCGCAAGTGGTCGATCGCCTACGACCTCCGTTTGATTGCAAAAACGATCCTCGTTGTTTTGAATAAGAAAGGTGCCTGCTGAGGGTGAAGTAAGCTGAAACAGCCTGCTCAAACCAGTCATTAGTTTGATGCTGCAACGGCAACAGCTCTACATCATAATCATCTACTAGGGGTATCTGCTAGGTCATTCAACTGCCATTTCTCCTGAGAACATAAACGATCGGGACAGTCTCTAAGAGGCTGTCCTATTTTTTTGTAGTCAGTTTAGACTATGGACGTTGAGGGTTAGACGTTAGTCCTAGATAATGTTAGCTAAAGATGAATCTGCCAACCTGGATCACGGTTTCTCGTCTGCTGGCAGTGCCATTACTGCTCTACGGTTTACGTACCCCAACGATCGAGGGACGTTGGTTCATGCTGGTTATTTTTCTAGTGGCAGCGGGCACTGATTGGTTAGACGGCTACCTGGCTCGCAAGTTCAATCAGGTAACAGAACTGGGCAAGTTTCTCGATCCATTAGTGGATAAGTTGCTGGTGTTAGCACCATTGCTAGCCTTGATTGAATTGGGTCAGGTGCCTGCCTGGGGCGTGTTTTTGATTTTGGCACGGGAGTTGACGATCGCTGGCTGGCGCGTTAATCCCAGCCTCCACGGCAGTACTGCCATTCAGGGCGCAAACCTGTGGGGCAAGCTAAAAACGGTGAGTCAAATCGCGGCGATCGCCCTGCTCATTGCACCGCTTGACGCAAGTTGGCGACTGCCTTCAATCATTGCCTTTTGGGTGTCTGTAGCGCTGACCCTAGTTTCAGGTGCGATTTACCTGCTGCCTCAGAAACAAAGTGATGAAGGAGCCTCAGACCTGACATAGAAGTTGCCAAGCCACCTCATTTTGGGCTTAAGAGTACCCTTACTTTTCGCATATGTCTCTTTTAGTGGAAACTCTGAATAGAATTGTTGCTTTTTTAGAAAGTAGCCATCCAATTATGATTGGCATCGCTCGATCGTTGCAGCCCGGTTTGTCATACGAAGAAATCACATCAAAACTTGAAGATTTTTCATATCTATTACCTACTGAGCTGATCGAACTGTATCAATGGCGCAATGGTCAAGCAGGGGCTTATCCGGATGAATTTTTACCATACTATCGGCTTCTATCTTTGGAAGATGCTTTAAAGGAATATAAATGCCAAATTGAATTAGCAAAGGAGTTTAGTGAAGACGATTTACCCTGGCAAAAACTATACGACCCTTGCTGGCTTCCTATCTTTAAAGAAGATTCAAACTTTTATGTTATTTCTATGTCCCTAAAACCTCAGAAACACTCACCTATTTTGGGTAGTCCTAAAGATGTAAGGATCGATAGGACAACATTACTTCAGTTGTTTGATGTCAATTGATCTACCACCGTGTCCTGCTTGTCAATCAACTCACACGGTCAAAAATGGCAAAATCCATAACGGCAAGCAGAACTTGAAGTGCCGCGAGTGTGGCAGACAGTTTGTCCAAGACCCGCAGTCCAAACGCATTGATCAGGCGACTAAAACCTTGATCGACAAACTCTTGTTGGAGAAGATTCCTTTAGCTGGAATAGCGAGAGTCGTAGGTGTTTCAGAGCCTTGGCTGCAAAGCTATGTCAATGCCAAATATGAGGCAGTGCCCCAACAGGTCGAGGTGGGGGTTAAAAAAAAAGGGCGTTTGACGATTCAGTGTGACGAGATGTGGTTCTTTGTCGGCAACAAAGGGAACAAGCAGTGGATTTGGCTTGCCTTAGATGTGGCAACACGCGAAATTGTTGGGGTGTATGTTGGCGCTCGGAGCCGTGAGGGGGCACAAGGATTGTGGGCTGCCTTACCCGCTGTGTATCGACAGTGTGCCGTCTCCTATACCGATTTCTGGTCAGCTTACAATGAGGTATTCCCCAGCCAGCGGCATCAAAGTGTCGGCAAAGAAAGTGGCAAAACCAGCTACATTGAACGGTTTAACTGTACCTTACGGCAGCGGGTTTCAAGACTAGTGCGCAAGACCCTATCATTTTCCAAAAAACTGGAGAATCACATCGGTGCGATCTGGTACTTTGTGCACCACTACAACTCATCCTTACTTGTTTAGGACTACCCTATTTTGAGTAAAAGTGAATATTGCTGTAGTGACGATGTGTGGAAGTCAGAGGTTTTTCCAAATCTAACAAACATGATGCTTGCCGTTGCAGAATGCTGGGAGTCAGGAGCTTACCATATAGCAAAAAATATTTATGGAGAAGATTATTTAAGTTTCGTCTCCAGCAATAAAAGTACGATCAACCTCAAGTATCAACCAGGACGAAAGAGGTCCGTTGAACTGCTACTTAACGCCCAAGAATCTAAATTATCTGAGACAGAACTTATTAGTGCTTACTATGATCTGGTAGCAGTTAATCATCCAAGAGCAGAAGAGATTTTAAAACGGGGTTCTCAAAAATATGCCAGGAGAAACAGAAATTTGTCAAAGACATTGGAGTACCTCTTGAGCGATTTAAAGAGGCAACAAGAATCGGGTTGAAATGAAGAGATTTAGAGTTTTGCTAACACTCTATGATGAAGCGGCAGGCGCAAGGTCGCGGCAGGGTATGAAAGCCCTTTGCTGCTTATCATCTTTGTTATGAATGCGTGTCTTACAGCAAACTGAGTTGAAGATCGCCAGGTTCCGGTTCGGGTTTACGACGGGATGCTTTACGCGGTTTAACGTCCACGTGCGCCACAAACCAGGTGCGTAGGGCTTTTGCTTGATGGGGATCGATCGCATCTAGATCGAGCGGCGGCGGGAAGAGGTCGTGATCCGAAGTCGTCGCCCAACCTACTTCTGTATCAAAGCGTTCTGCGCCAAAGGGCAGAAGATTGGCTGGCAAGCGCGATAGGTGTGGTACAACGTTTTCCAGCCCCAAAAATTGTTGACGCTGTTGCTCTAGCTGCTGGACTCGTTGCTTTCGAGCCTTTTTGTAATCGAGGATGGGAGTAGGATAGCTCTGCATAGGCAGCGGTGAGCCGAGACTTGCAGGCGGCAGGTGCTTCAGTTCTGGTAGCCAGCGCTTGATGAAAATGCCATCTGGATCGCAGCGATCGACCGCCACTTGACCAGGGTTATAAATGCGCGTCCAGGTTTTATCAACGCAATGAGTGACACCTGATTGCATTGCCCACTGATAATGGTCGATCGGGCAATCACCATCAATCAAGTGACGCATAAAGTGCAGTGCGCCGTAACGCCAGTCCATGCCCAGCAGATTGCTCAAAAAGCTGGCGTAGAGGGCACGGATGCGAAAATTGAGTTCTTTCCAGCCGCCAGTTGCCTGGAGGCACCGTGCTGCTGCATCGACGATCGGAAAGCCCGTTTCGCCCTGCTGCCATGCGTGGTAGAGCGTTTCGTCAAACGCCCAGCCGTCCTCATCAAAAATGTTGTACAGTGATCGCAACTCTAACTGCGGCAGGTAGCGAAACCGTTGGGCAAACCCATTGCCCCAACGCAACCGGGCGATCAACTGCTTACGACTCCGCTGCACCCGCATATCAGGCGAAGCTTTGAGCTGCTGCGCCATCTGGTAGCATTCCCGCACGGAAATCGCACCAAATTTGATGTGTGGACTTAGCCCTGTTGTCGCTTCGGCGCTGGGATAAGAGAGCTGCCAGTAGTAGCGTTCCGTTTTCTCAGTTAGAAATTCCTGCAACATTTTGCGGGCTGCTTGGGTTCCAGCAGGCGGAATTGGCTTGGCATCGGGCAGATGACCTACGTCGGTAAGCGTCGGTAGGGGTTCGCTCATGACATCGGCTGGCACATAGACGTGACCAGGCGTGGGCACCATAGCCGCGTTCATGTCGTCAAACCACAAGTCCCGGTAAGCGGGATAGGGCATAAGTTCATCCGTTGTAGCAAGCGGCTCAAACCAGCGAATTTTGAGGTTTTCTTGCGCTAGAGCTTTGTTTAAGCGGGCATCTCGCACCCGTCCATAGATCCGCTCAAAGTCGATATGAGCATAGATCCCGTCCGCCTGGGTTTCGCGAATGAGTTGCGGTAGTATGTCTACTGGATCACCCGATCGCAAAATCAAGCGTCCACCGCGATCGCGCAAATCTTGATCCAGCGATCGCAAGCACTCCAGCATAAACGCAACCCGCGCTGAACCTGTTTCGGGATGATGTAGCAGGGCGCGATCGAACACAAACACGGGAATGACCTCACCCCGCAACGCCGCCCGATATAGTGGCGCATGATCCGCGATACGTAAATCCCGACGAAACCAGACGATCGTGCGGTTCATAGCTCAAGCTTGCACTAAAGGCACCCCTTCAGCTTAACAAGTCTTAAAGGTCTTAGCAGTTAGCTCTATCACTAAGAACAAGGACTGTAGGTCACCGTGCCCAACTGCAAATGATGCGTCGTATGCTCCCAGTTCGGGTCAGTCTTGAATCCTAATTTTTGATAAAACTGGTTTGCTGCTAGAGTATCGGTTCGCAACGTCAATAGCTGGTAATGCTGCTTGGCTTCGTGAATAATCTGATGGACAAGCGATCGACCAACGCCCTGCTTTCGCCAGTCTGATTTAATATACAAATGCCGCAATCGCCCAATGTAAGGGTCATTAAAATAGGGGTCTCGATTCAACCCGCCAATGCCGATGACTGCGCCTTGTACAGATGCTTTCAGTAAGATTTCACCGGGCTGATCAAAGCAATTCAAGCCACTACGGTATTCTCGAATCAATCGTTCAACAAACCGAAGTTCTTGAGACAAGCTTTCTTCAACGAGATGATCGATTAACCCCAATTCAGTCTTTGAAAGGCGAGTAATCTTGATCACTTGCATGATTTTTAAGAGGCAGTTGTGAGAGCTGGCTTGAAAGACGGCTCACCCTTTCGCCTGTTGCAGCAGCTTTTTGACGGCATCGAGTAAATCAGGTGGGTGGTAGGGCTTTGTGACATAGGCATCTGCGCCTTGCTTCATGCCCCAGTACACATCAAATTCTTCGCTCTTACTGGTACACATGATGACAGGAATGTGCTTCGTTTTTGGATCATTTTTGATCCAGCGGCAGAGTTCGTAGCCGTTTTTGCGCGGCATGACAATATCCGTCACTACCACGTCAGGAGTTTTCGCTGTGATCTTTTCAATGGCTTCTGCACCATCCACTGCCTCAATAACACTGAAGCCGCTTTTGCGAAATTGCTCTGAGACCATTTCCCGCACAGTGGGGCTATCGTCTACGATCAGAACTATAGTCATAACTCCATAACGGCTCAGTGATTAAGGCGTGATTGCGATAGTTTAGCGTGTTTGCAGAGCGAATAGGTGCCAGTTTCCAAGCGCTGCCTGCCTTACAGAAAACGGCGTTGGTGCTGCAATTGGTTCGCTCTGATGCGTTCAAGCAGGTGCTGCTTATGATCTTCTTCCTACCTGTTTAGGGCAGTTCCCGATCGTTCACAGATTCTTAGTAACATTAAATTGTTTTAAGCGAAAAGCTCATCCTGTAAGTGAACCAAAGGCTCACTACTCAGGTAAAACTGTTTAATACAACCAGGGGATAAGCTTTTTGACGTGCTGCTGATAAGCATCATACTCAGGGTATTTTTGCTTCAGCCAGGTTTCTTCTAACGTTGCTTTGGCATTGAAGAAGATGAAAATGACGATCGCGCCAGCCAGATGACTGAGGCTCTTTTGATAGAGTGCCCAACTAAGCGCCGCGACGATCAAGCCGCTGTAGAGTGGATGCCGCACCAGACTATAAACGCCGGATTGTACCAGTTGGGCATCATCGCGTGGATGTGGTAAGGGCGTAAGGCTGCGACCCAGGTCAAGCAACCCTTTCGCCATCAGTACCAGAGCCAAAAGCCCCAACACTCCTGCCACAGCCCATAACGCATAGAGCGTTGATGGTGCTAACGTCACTGTGGGAAGGGGGTAGACTGGCAGCACGATAAAGCTAATGATGATGACTGCTTGCGCGAAAACCCAATATTCGCCCCGCTGTCCCTGCCAGCTATTGACGCTAAAGCCCCAGTCGGTAAGAAGTTTCATAGTGCCAGTGCAATTTTAGTTCCAGGCTTGTGTCGCGCGTTCACGTTAGTGCGTGCGAAGCACGATCGAGCGTCTCAATTTCGGGCTCAGTCAAGCTCCAGCCGAGTGCGCCAGCATTTTGCCGCGCTTGTTCGGCATTCTTTGCACCTGGAATCGGGATGACACCTTGAGCAATCAGCCAGTTGAGGGCAACCTGAGCGGGAGTGCGTTGATGCACTGCGCCAATGTCCTGAAGTAACCGAATGACAGGGTCAATCTTTTCGAGACCACTTTGATTGAAGCGGGGATCAAGACGACGGGCACCCTGAAGCGGTTGACCCTGGTGCGATCGTGCCAACTCAGCTGTATATTTCCCCGTTAGCAAACCCTGTGCCAGCGGACTGTACGCCAGGATGGTGATGCCTAACTCACGGGCAGTAGCAAGAATACCGTTGCTTTCAATCTGGCGGGTGAGTAACGAATAGCGCACCTGATTGACTGCTAGCGGTACGCCTCTTGCCGCTAGAAATTTGTGTGCCTGTCGCATTTGCTCTGCTGAGTAGTTGCTCACTCCCACGGTGGCGATTCTGCCTTGCTGGACTTCGTCTGCCAGTGCATTCATGAGGGCACGCTTGCCCAGGAGAAAGTCAAACGGTTGATGCACTTGATAGAGAGCAACCTGCGACACTTGTAACCGCTCCAGGCTGGCAGTTAACGCCTCAGAAACCGATCGAGCCGTGAAGCGCCAGGGCACCGGGAAGAACTTTGTGGCAATCTGCGCGGGTTTATCGGTCTGCTGCATGAATTGTCCGATGAGCCGCTCGGATTCGCCAAAACCATAAATTTCAGCCGTGTCAAAAAAGTTGATGCCTGCTTCAAGCGTGGCATCGAAGGCTTCACGCACCTGAGCAGCACCGTAGTCGCTGCCGTAGCTCCAGAAGAGTTTGTCGCCCCATGCCCAGGTGCCAATGCCAAGAGCTGTGACGGCAGGGCCATCTTTGCCAAGTGTTACCGTTTGCACGCGATCGCTCCCTGTTTTGGGTATGTCCGGTCTTTAGTGTATCGCTTGGGGAGGGGGAGGGCGGTAGAAGGGAAGGGGAGGGCTGAAGGCTGAAGGATAAAGGCAGAAGGCAGAAGGCAGAAGGCTAAGGGCTGAGGGCTGAGGGCTGAGGGCTGAGGGCTGAGGGCTGAGGGCTGAAAGCTGAAAGCTGAATTTTAGAGCAAGGATGATGCGTTTGAGCCTAATCTGGAGATGGATGTTGGCTATCGTTTGAAGGTATTTGAGGAATCGGTCATGTCAACGAGCAACGTGTCGAACTCTCAGGAGTATCGATCGCCGCAGGATGCTGCGCCAATCTCCAAAATCAGTTTACTGACCATGTTTCGGCTGGGACTCTACCAGATGGGTCTTGGGATGATGTCTGTGCTGTTTCTGGGCGTGCTGAATCGGGCAATGATTGGCAATTTAGCGATTCCAGCGACGATCGCAGCAGGGGTGATCGCAGCACACCAGTTTGTAGCACCCGCGCGGGTTTGGTTTGGGCAGATGTCGGACGGACGCTCGATCGCAGGCTACCATCGCACCGGCTATGTGTGGCTTGGGACAACGCTGTTTGCGATCGCAGCCTTTCTGGCAGTGCAGGTGATGTGGCGTTTGGGGGAAGCCGTGCAAGCGGCAGGTGGCTGGGCTTGGAACACCGAGACGTACTTTTGGACTGCCTTACTTGCAGCCGTCTTTGCGCTGTATGGGATGGCGCTGAGTGCAGGCTCGACACCTTTTGCTGCGCTACTCGTTGATGTTTCGGATGAGACCAATCGTCCGAAGCTGATTGGCGTTGTCTGGTCAATGCTGATGGTGGGTATTGTCGTAGGCGCGATTCTCATTAGCATCTTGCTGAAGCGCTTGACGTTAGACACTCCAGTGGATGTGCTGCAAGCGGCAATCAATCGGGTGTTTGTGATTGTGCCAGCGATCGTCATTGGGTTGGCAATACTGGCAACAGCAGGTGTGGAGAAGAAATATTCGCTGTATGGGCAGCGATCGTCCTTAGCCGATCGAGAAGACAAAATCACGTTGGGCAGAGCGCTCCGAGTCTTAACCGCCAGCCGTCAAACGGGCATTTTCTTCACCTTTCTGCTGGTGATGACCATTAGCCTGTTTATGCAGGATGCTGTGCTAGAGCCTTACGGTGCCAAAGTCTTTGGGATGGAATTTTCTAAAACCACGTTGCTCAATGCCTTCTGGGGAACAGGCACACTCATTGGCATCAGCAGTGCTGGCTTCTTAGTCGTGCCGCGTCTGGGTAAGCAGCAAACCGCTAAAGTAGGCTGTCTGCTGGTCGCTGCGTGCTTTGTCTTACTCATTGCCGCAGGATTCACTGCTAATCAGACGGCGCTCAAAGCCGTGGTCTTCGCCTTTGGTCTGGCATCTGGCATCACGACCACAGGCGCACTCAGCCTCATGCTGGATCTCACGGCTGCGGAAACCGCCGGAACGTTTATCGGAGCCTGGGGTTTAGCGCAAGCAATGGCACGGGCACTAGCCACAGTTGCAGGTGGTTCGGTTCTGGATATTGGTAACAAGCTCTTTGCCGCGCCCGTGTTGTCTTACGGGCTGGTATTTGCAGTACAAGCCGTGGGGATGATCGTGGCAGTAGGGCTGCTCAGTCGCGTGAATGTGGCGGAATTTCAGTCGAATGCAAAAGCGGCGATCGCCACCGTCATGGGCAACGAACTTGACTAAGAAAGTTACGAGTGTCGAGTTATGAGTTATGAGTTAAAAGACGCAACTCAAAACCCATTATTTGACACACATAATCATGTCTGACTTCTGGACTCAGGTGCTCAACTTTGCCAAAACCACGACTGCAAACGTCGGTACGCAACTGCTGCAAGACTTTGGGCACGTCTGGGCAGCAGAAAAACAGGCAACAGAAAAGGCGGATGGGAGTTTGGTCACACAGTCCGATCGCTGGGCAGATGATGTCTTGAGGGCGGCGATCGTCCAGACCTTCCCCGATCATGGCGTTCTTAGTGAAGAAGTCGAACATATCTTTCCGGCAAACGACTGGTGCTGGATTATTGATCCCATTGATGGCACAACTAACTTTGCAAGAGGATTGCCGCTCTGGGGCATTTCATTAGGACTGCTCTATAAAGGTACGCCCGTCTTTGGCTATGTCCATCTACCGACGTTGGCACAATCCTTTTACGGCTATTGGCGTGACGATTCTGGACTAGAGATGCCAACGGGCGCTTTTTTGAACGATCGCCCCATCCACTCCAGCACCGATACGCTCACCTCAAACCATCTCTTCAATCTCTGCACTCGCAGCACTGGTTTGCTCAAAAATCCTTTTCCCTGCAAAATTCGGATGCTGGGAGTTGCAACCTACAACCTGCTTACTGTCGCTGCCGGAGCCACACTGGGCGGTGTTGAGGCGACCCCAAAAATCTGGGACATTGCCGCAGTCTGGGCGATCGTCCAGGCAGCTGGTGGCATCTGGATGCCGTTAGAACCCAAACCGATCTTTCCGCTGCAGGTCGGTCAGGACTATAGCGATCGTGCCTACCCCACACTGGTCGTCAGCCAATCTGCTTTAGTTCCTATCTTCTTACCCCTTATGCAGACGGTAGAGCGCTAAGAGAAAGGCTAAAAGATTCGCCTTTAGCCCTTAGCCTTAGCCCTTAGCCCTTAGCCTTCATCCCCCGTGCCTCCGTCTTCCCGTAGAATGCTAACGGGGAGAGCAATTGCAGGGATGAGGGATAGAGAATGAAGGATGAAACGTTGCCTTCTGACTTCCGCCTTCTGCCTTCTGCCTTTCCCCAATCCCCTCGCTAGTTTGGAGAATTGCTATGGATCTGACCCGTATACCCGCCCAACCAAAACCCGGTTTGCTAAACGTCCTGATCGAGATTCCCGCCGGGAGTAAGAATAAATATGAGTTTGATAAGGACTTAAACGCCTTTGCGTTAGACCGTGTGCTTTACTCCTCGGTGCAGTATCCCTATGACTACGGCTTTGTGCCCAACACCCTGGCTGATGATGGCGATCCCCTCGATGGCATTGTGTTGATGGATCAACCGACTTTTCCTGGCTGCGTCATTCCTGCACGCCCGATTGGGATGCTAGAAATGATTGATGGCGGCGATCGTGACGAGAAAATTTTGTGTGTTCCTGACAAAGACCCCCGTTATGCTCAAGTCAAACGGCTGGCTGATATTGCCCCTCACCGCCTGGATGAAATCGCTGAATTTTTTAGGAGTTACAAAAATCTCGAGAAAAAGGTGACAGAAATCCTGGGTTGGAAGGATGTTGATCATGTCTTACCGCTGGTCGAGCAGTGCATCAAAGCGGGTGCTGGCAAGGGCTAAACTAGATCGTGATCCTGTATAGCGTACTTTCAGTAGGGCAGTGCTTAGGCATGATGTAGAGAGTGAGCGCCCCCGGTTGCAGAGCCTCACCCTCCTTTCGGCACCTTTCTTCCTGGTTAAGGTGAGCGCATAGGGTGAGGTTTTAGTCTCTTCGATCGCCATACATTATTCCTAAGCCTGCCAAAAATATCTATACTCAGGAAATATCGAAGATTGTCCTGATTGGTTCGCAGAGATCCAGTTTTAGGTAACTAAGGATACGGCAACCGCTCAATTGCCATCAGGTGTGCTGTCGCTATCAGTTTTGTGTTTCTTTAGTTTCATCTTTATGATCATGCTTTGCTGAAGCCGAGCCGTTGAGGAAAGAGCTGAAGTGCCCTGAATAGTGGTTGAGTGACTGTCTCCAAAGGCTTAAACGGCATTAAGGTAGCACTCATCCTTCCAAGAAAGGAAGCTAAAACGCTAATTTTGTCCCCTTAAGGCACGGCTGGAGTCAGGGTAGTGTCGACAACTCCAGCTTCGGAAGCGGTTACTTCTTTCGGAAGGTTCTCTGTGATCTCTCCCTAACACCTTGACAATGGTCTTATGACTGACAGCGCTAACGATGTGGGTAGCATAAGGATTGAGGCAACATGATTGAACGCAATGGGAACTCTATTCTATAAAAGGACGGTGTGAGAATTAAATCGCGATACGGATAGTGTTGCTATCACTAATACTAAACCACGGACTCTTGCCGCATGTGCCGTGATCCCTGGGTCATCCATCGCCTGCCACTATTGCCGTTTAATCTGAGTTTGAAGCCTGATAGCGCCTAGTTTCACGCTTGTTTCTCAAGCTAGCTCCAAGCTTGCCACCATAGCTTTTATGCTCACAGATTCCTCCGTCTACAGATTCTTTCAAAGAAGGCTAATCGGATCAACCAATGTCACATCCTGATTCACCTGCATTCCACCCACAGGCTCATCGTGTAGCAACAGAAGCAATGACACAGGTTCCCGGTTTTGTGGTCGAGTTTTGGGGTGTTCGCGGTAGCATTCCTGCGCCTGGGAGTGAAACGGTACGCTATGGCGGTAACACTTCCTGTGTTGAGATGCGGGTGGATGGCAAACGGCTTATCTTTGATGGCGGCACGGGTTTACGTGTGTTGGGTAAGCACTTGCTTAAAGAGATGCCGCTAGAAGCGTACATGTTCTTCACGCACTCTCACTGGGATCACATCCAGGGGTTTCCGTTTTTTGTCCCCGCGTTTGTGAAGGGTAACTGTTTTCACATCTATGGGGCAATCTCACCGAATGGTGCCTCAATGGAGATGCGACTAAGCGATCAGATGCAGCATCCGAACTTTCCTGTACCAATTCAGGTGATGCAGTCTGACCTCAAGTTTTATGATCTCCATCCTGGCGATGTGATGCAGTTGGGCGACATTACGATCGAAACCGGTCCGCTGAACCATCCCAATACATCAATGGGCTACCGTGTCACCTGGCAGGGTCACACGGTTGTTTATGCGACCGATACCGAACACTACCCCGATCGACTAGATGAAAATTTGCTCCACCTGGCTCGCAATGCCGATATTTTAATCTACGACGCTTGCTATACCGACGAGGAGTACTACGACCCTAAAACGCCGAAGGTTGGCTGGGGACACTCGACCTGGCAGGAAGCCATCAAGCTAGCCAAAGCAGCAGGCGTAAAAAAAACGGTCATCTTCCACCACGACCCCAACCACAGCGACGATTTTTTGGACAAGGTGGAAGCGCAGGTGCAAGCCGTGTTTCCTAATAGCGTGCTGGCGCAAGAAGGCATGATCTTGCCAGTTGACCTGAAGTAAAAAGCAGTTCTGCCAACGCCCTGACTGCTAATGGCATGGCTAAAAAGCGGGATCAAAAGCTAAACGTGCCTTCATTTCCCTGAGCAGCAAAGCCTTTGATGTAGCAATTATTTGTCTGATGTAGCAACTGTCGAAATCGTTGAGACAAAAGGGGAGTGGGGCTTTGACCCCAGCCAGGGGTTCTACTCCTGCACCTCGTCCTAACAAACCCTTCGGTTGCCATACCAGTCCTGACTGCTCACTTCTGAGCCACTTGCCGCCACTCTTCAACGATAAATGGCGGCACAGGTAGTTCGATCGGCTGCCCCTCCACAGGTAGCGTCAATCGTAGCGGTGTTGTTGAGTTCAGCTCACGCATCACCTCTAGTAAGTCATACTCAGCGACATTTGAGGTATCCGTAACAGGCGGAGTCTCTGGTGCTATCCAAACGCGCTCGGTTCCCGTCGTGATTTTCAGCACACTTGGATGCTCTAACGCAACTCCACCTGGAAAGCCCACCAGTCGTAAATGCAAACTCTGCGTCATTCCGCCTTGCACCCGCTTGTAGAAAACGACCTGCCACGCCTGATTGCTGCGATCGCGCAACGTTTGCAGCGATCGATACATCATGCTACCGCTGCCTTCTGGATAGGTATGCACAGACGCTAACCCGTCTGATGCTCCAAGTACTAGAAAGAGCGTGAGCACCACCCCGACAAACCAGATCTGTTTTAATAGCATGTTGTTGCCAAAGGCGATCGCCTAGCGGATAGTCACTTGCAGCCTGTAGCTAGCATTTCCCCGGGTTGAACCCACCACAATCTGGTAATCCCCCGTTTCGGGTAGGGTGGTACTCCAGAGGCGGACTTCTTGTTTGAGCAACCGTTGCTCCTTTGCTGCATTGAGTGGCGCAACGACATCAAAAACAGCATTGTCTTCCAGCGACACAATGCGGATGCTCATCGTTTGCCCTTTCCGGGCACCAAGGAGGTAGCGATCGCGGGTTCCACTAACAACACTATCTTTAATCGTGGCAGAGTTTGCACCCGGAGCGAACCGCACTCGCCGGATGCGCGATTGCTGAGCCACCAGCCTTGGCGCTTGAGCCGTGTTCTGTAACGTTATGGGAGCCGTGTGTAGGCTAGCGGCTGTCACAGTCGTCACCGAAAGAACAGAAGCACTCACGGCAGCTAGTAGTGCTAGCCGGGGAAACCATCGTTGAGGGTGGATTGACATGGGTGGACAGTACTCAAGATAAACACTAGGGAACCATTTCTGGCTGTTGGGATGGTGCTGCTTCCTCAGCAGGCAAACCCAAAACCTCCCGATAAAGCTTGACGTATTCGATCGCAGATTTGTCCCAGCTAAAGTTTGTTGCCATCCCGCGCTGTTGCAGTTTGCGCCATGCGTCTTTAAAGCGGAACCCTTCCCATGCCCGTACCATACCCGTGTAAAGATCTAGCGGCTCGTAGCGATCGAAGGCATAGCCTGTCCCTTTTTCATTCGCAGGGTCATGTGGTTCCACAGTATCGACCAAGCCACCCGTACGGCGGACGATCGGTACACAGCCATACCGTAACGACAGCATTTGGCTGATGCCGCAAGGCTCAAAGCGAGACGGCATGAGGAAGGCATCGCTGCCTGCATAGATGCGTCTCGATAGCGCCTCATTAAACAGCAGATAAACAGACATCCGCCCCGGATAGCGAGAGGCTAGCTGCCACATCTGAGTTTCGTAGTAGCGATCGCCCGTGCCCAACAGCACAAACTGTGAATCGGTATATGCCATGAAGCGATCCAGCACTTGCAGCACGAGATCTAAGCCCTTTTGCTCCACAAGCCGCGTCACCATCCCGATCAGAAATACGCCCGAATTCACTTCCAGTCCCACTTCCTCTTGCAGTGCGATCTTGTTGGCTTTGCGTCGATCGAGTGTGTCGGCTGTGAAGGTCTGGGTCAGGCTTTTGTCGATCGCTGGGTCGTAGGCTGTAGTGTCAATGCCGTTGACAATGCCCGACAGCTTACCGCTGATAAACGACAGCAATCCTTCCAGCGATTCGCCATAGGCAGCGGTTTGAATTTGTGCCGCGTAAGTGGGTGACACCGTATTGACACGATTCGCAAACTGTACGGCTGCTGCCATTGTATTGTGCCCCTGCATGTACCACGGGCACCAGGTCATCTGCTCCAGCTTCCAGCGCCAGGGTCCCTGATACGCCAGATTGTGAATTGTGAACACGGTCGCAATATCGGGCGACTGATGCATCCAAACAGGAATCATGCCCGTGTGCCAGTCGTGGCAGTGGATGATTTCGGGCTTCCAATAATTCCAGGCAAACTCAGCCGCCCCATTGGCGAACAGCGTGAACCGCCACTCTTCCATATCGCCAGCGTAGATGTGTCGTGGCAAGAACGAGGGATGCCCAAACAGGTATAGCGGTACATCTGTCCCTGGCAACACCGCTTCGTACACATCGAAGCTCTGAAACATTGCGCTGCCTGACCAAACTGGCTCTTTGGGCACCGTCATTTTATCGGGTAGAAAGCCGTAATAGGGTAAAAAGATACGGACATCGTGCCCCATCTGGCGCAGCACTTTAGGGAGTGCCCCAACGACATCCCCCATGCCACCAACTTTTGCGATCGGAGCCGCCTCAGCAGCAACAAACAAAATTCGCATAGTACGCCTCAGTTCCCCTCATTGTCTGCATCAGGTCTTGCTCAAACGCTACCAGCTTTCTGCTACCAATGGGCAACTTGATTTGATTTGCAGCCGTTAATCTGTTGTTAGGTTCTAGCTTTCAGCTTTAGAGGATGTCTTAAAAGTCCAGCTGCTTGTAGCCTAACGGCATTCAAGCAACGCAGGTGCTAAAACCCTTACCTTTCCGTAGTCCGCGTCGGCGGACTTTGTTGATGTAGTCGCGGTTTTAACCGCCAGACGGTCTCAAACAACCTGTTAGACTCCATGCTGCTGCTTGACGGCTTTACAGAGTTTAAGAACGTATTAAAAGATTGGAGTAAGGCGCTTTCTCTCGGTAGCTTGGTAGCCAAGATACCCTCTAACTGCGTCTCCAGCCCTATTTGATTCGCTAGTTTTGGTCAATCGGCGAGGCTTTTATTTTGCTTGTGCTTTCAGCGCGATCGCGTAATCTCGATCGTGATCGTGCCACCAAAATCTGGAATCGGCGCAGCAGGTTTACATAAACGTACCCGTACTTGCTGAACCAGCACATCTTGACTGGAGGCTACTGGATGCAGAACGGCATCAGCGATCGCGGTTGCCAACCGCTCTAACAACGCAAATTTTGCCGTTTCCACAAGCGTCTGCACTGTGGCAATAATTGTGCGGTAGTCCAGCGTGTCATCCAGGCGATCGCTCTGTCCTGCTACCGCTAAATCCAGCCACAGCGTTAGTTCTACCTCAAACCACTGCCCCAAAACTTGCTCTTCCGGCAGTGCGCCCGTGTAGCCATAACAGCGAATGCCGCTGAGTTGAATGCTATCCATAAATTGGAAAGTGGTTGATGGCAGCTTAGCGCTGGAGTTTCTGTAGCTATCGTACGCGATCGAGCGTTTAGCCATCTCTACACCATATCGGGTTTGACAGTAGCCCGACCTTCCCAAGCTACAAGCCTCAAGCGAAAACCTCTGAGAAAGTTCTCTTAAGTGGTTGACAGATTCGTGTTCTTTTGAGATATTAAAGATCGTCTGATTTCGCGGGTGTGGCTCAGTGGTAGAGCGTCACCTTGCCAAGGTGAATGTCGCGCGTTCGAATCGCGTCACCCGCTTCAATCCTTCTTGCAAGAAGGGCGTTCTGTATACAAATGATTGGTCAAACTCGTAGTTGATTGAATAAGCGAATTCTGTGCATTCAATCAGATTCTTGGTTTACTCTGCCGAGATTACTCTATCCAGAGCTTTCTCTTAGACAGATACAGATTTGGCTAGATACAAAGCGCCGAACAGCGTTCATACGCTGCATAGATCCGTTTCTGATTCACTTACTAAGAGGCTTTGTGCGCGTCTGAAGGCAGACTAAGATTGAGAGCAAGAATGGTAGTATTTGCGTTAAGCGTTCGATGCCGCTCATACCGTTTGGTAATCATAAGGGAACGAACTCAATCCAGGTGCTTCATCAGAGGGCATAAGCATCGCCCGAAGCGTTCGTACAGTTGTCGCTCCACGATCTCCGCGTCTTTGCCAGAAGTCTTTTTTTGCCGCCTGTGCAACCTCAAAAAGCTCAAAAGATTGACCTAACTCAAAGCTACCCCTGCCCGTGTCGTCGTCGGGGGCAGCTTACTCAGATTGCTTTGACTGAAGCGTTTGGGTGTAATCGTTGTCAGCAAATTTTTGTCGTTGAACAGGATGGCTATGTGCTGGAAGAACTTTCCACTAGCTATCGCTATAAACGGACATGGCGTTGGAATGGGTATCAGTGGCAGAGCGCGTCGTCTGGCTTTGGCGAAAGCTCTTTGTCGATCGCGCTTGGCATCGTTCTAACGATATTAATTATTGGGTTGTTGCTGGCGTTAGGTTCTCCAAGCAGTTCTGGACTGATGTTTTGGGCGATCGTGCTGCTACTGCTGGCACTGCTCCCTGCCCTGATGGTTTTGCTAGCTTATCGACGTTAGCTCAATGACAACTGATTTTTTCAGCCCATCTCCCCCCGATCCAGTTGCCACCGTCCACCGTGCCCATCGCGCTTCTGTGGACATGGCGACCACCAAAGGGGCTGTGCGGGGTTACGCTGTGCAGGCAATGGCTCAGGCGCTTAAGCAACAGCAGGACGATATTCTCGATGCTAATACGCTAGATCTAGAAGCTAGCCGTGAAATGGCAGTACCGGATTTAATTTTGGAGTGGCTTAAACTAACGCCAGAACGGCTTCAGGCAGCGATTCAAATTTTACAGCGCTTGAGCGAGTTACCCGATCCCATTGGGCGTGTGATGAATGCGACCTATCAGGTTGACCACTGTCAGACTTACTCGCAACTAATGCCGCTTGGAGTCATTGTGCTGATCTATGAAGCCTTTCCAGAGCTTGCCGCGATCGCCGCTGGACTCTGCGCCAAAACGGGCAACAGTTTGATTCTTAAGGGGGGTAGCGAAGCCAGCAATTCTAACCTAGTCATTGCCCAGGCGCTACAAGGGGCGATCGAGCGTGCTGGCTTACCAGATGGTTGCTTTCAAGCATTGCCTTCTGACCAGGGCACATCGGTACGGGATCTGATTGCTCAAGACCAATACATTAATCTAGTGATCCCCTATGGACGACCTAATTTAGTGCAGCAGATTGTACGCCAATCGGCTGCACCTGTGCTGAAGTCGGCAATGGGCAACTGTTACCTCTATTGGTCGCCCTCTGGAAGCCTGGATGCCGTGCGCTGGATGATTCTCGACAGTCATCAGAGTGAGCCAGATCCAGTCAATGCAATCGAAAAAGTTTTGATTCATTGTAACCAAAACCCTTCTTCCCTCACAATGCTTTGGAACAGCCTCCGGGAAAAAGGGTTTGAAGTTAGAGGGGATGCGGAATTAAGCAATGCTTTTCCCGAACTCCAACTGAGCGAAGAAGCCGAATGGCGACAAGCGTATCTGGCAAAAGTTGTAGCCTTCAAAGTTGTAAATAATTTGGAAGCAGCGATCGCCTGGATTAACCTCTACAGCAGCGGTCATGCTGACTGTTTGGTTACAGAGTCTTATCAAGAAAGTCGCCAGTTTGCGCTTGGTGTAAACAGCGCCTCAACCTACATCAACGCCTCGCCCCGCTTTTCTCGCAACCCTAATCGAGGTGACTCGATCTTTCTTGGAATGTCTAACCAGAAAGGTCAGCGACGGGGGTTAATTAGCCTGGAGACACTAACAACCATTAAGCATATTGTGCAAGGCACAGGGCAATTTTGAGAAGAAAGGTTAAGGGCTAAAGGCTAAAAGATCGTCCTACTTAGCCTTTAGCCTTTAGCTTTTATCCTTTCCTTACTCTTTCCCTGCCAGTTTCACCTTTGTCGCCAACCCCAGGCTTTGCAAAAGCTGAATGGTCATCCAGGTAAAGTCAATTTCCCACCACTGCAAGCCATGACGGGCAGAGTGTTGAAAAGCATGATGATTGTTGTGCCAGCCTTCACCGTACGTCAGCAGAGCAACCCACCAGCAATTAGTTGAGCGATCGCCCGACTCATAGGTACGATAACCAAACTGGTGCGTGGCGCTGTTAACCAGCCAGGTACAATGGAAGACTGCAACCAGGCGTACAAAAGATCCCCAAACCACAAACGACCAGCCCCCCAGCAGATAAAGACCCAGACCCAACAGTATCTGCAAAGGAATAAATTGCTTGTTTAAAAATTGGTAAAATGGGTCATCCCGCAGGTCTTTGGTAAAGCGATCGACTTGAGAACGTGAAGGAATTTCGCGCAACATCCAGCCCATATGGCTCCACCAAAAGCCACGATTAGAGTCATGGGGATCAGCCGTTTGATCAGAATGTAAGTGATGGAGTCGGTGCATACCTACCCAATCAATTACGCCTCCCTCACAGGCTAACGTGCCGCAGAAGGCAAGAAAATACTCTAGCCATTTGGGCGCTTGAAAACTGCGGTGGGTGAGCAAGCGATGAAAGCCTAAGGTAATGCCTAGCCCGCCCGTTACCCAATGTAAAAAGACTGCAACACCGATCGCCGCCCAGCTAAAGTTTGCTGGTATAAGAGCAAAGAGTGCGCCTCCATGCACGATCACCATGAAGAGAATCACGGGCAAGTCAAAGTTTGTTTTTTTAGAAGTTGCAACAGTCATTCATTCATCTCAATGTAGATTATGGTGCCAATCTGTACAGCAATCGATTTCGCTCATTGCCAGAGGAGTGAACTCAAGCTAAGACTACGTGATTCACGGCGATGCTCCAGAACACCTAGCGTATTCTAGAAAATAATGAGACATCTATGAGCAGCTTTCATCTTTCAAGCGAAGTAGAGCAAACACTCTCCCTGATTTTTTCTGGAATTGACGCTCAGGTCAAGGAAAAGTTACGGCGGGTGCTAGCAGCATTTCGCAATCACCGAGTAGGCACACATCACTTCAGCAGTGTGTCAGGTTATGGTCATGACGATCTAGGGCGGCAGGTACTCGATCGGGTGTTTGCCGAAATCGTCGGTGCCGAAGCCGCCGCAGTGCGCGTGCAGTTTGTCTCAGGCACCCATGCGATCGCCTGTGCCCTCTACGGAGTCCTTCGTCCTGGAGACGAACTGTTAGCAGTTGCAGGTTCCCCTTATGACACGTTAGAAGAAGTCATCGGTGTTCGTGGACAGAATCAGGGTTCCCTCTCAGAGTTTGGCATTCGCTACCGAGAACTGGCACTGACCGACCTGGGCACGATCGACTGGCACGCGCTAGAGTCTGCAATCCGGCCAGAGACACGGATGGTCTTAATCCAGCGCTCCTGTGGTTACTCTTGGCGCTCTAGCTTGGCGATCGCTGACATCGAAAAAATTATCCACCTTGTTAAGCAGCAGAACCCCAATACAGTCTGCTTTGTTGATAACTGCTATGGCGAGTTTGTGGCAGACCAAGAACCAACCGCTGTCGGAGCCGATCTAATGGCAGGCTCGTTGATCAAAAACCCTGGCGGCACGATCGTCACCGCAGGCGGCTATGTGGCAGGACGCGCCGATCTGGTTGAAGCGGCAACCTGTCGTCTCACAGCTCCTGGTATCGGCAGTTCTGGTGGAGCCACCTTTGACCAGAACCGACTGCTGTTTCAGGGGCTTTTCCTTGCACCGCAGATGGTCGGTGAAGCGATGAAGGGCAATCACTACACAGCCTATGTCTTTGATCAACTGGGCTATCCCGTCAATCCCCTGCCCAACGTACCCCGTCGCGATGTTATTCAGGCAATTCAGCTTGGGTCGCCCGCAAAACTGATTGCCTTCTGCCGCGCCATCCAGCAGCATTCCCCGATCGGCTCTTACCTTGACCCTGTACCTGCCGCCATGCCCGGTTACGAGAGCCAACTGGTGATGGCAGGCGGCACCTTCATCGACGGCAGCACCTCGGAATTCTCCGCCGATGGTCCTTTACGAGAACCCTATATCGTCTTCTGCCAGGGTGGCACTCATTGGACGCATGTGGCGATCGCCCTAGAAGCTGCAATTGACGCGATCGGATCGGCTTAAGGAGCAAAAAAGATCAGTTTGAAATAAATGGAAAAGATGGGTTACGCCCAGCTAACAAATCCTGCATAAAGGGCACTATAGAAAAAATTGTGCTGCCCTCAGTGAAAAACATATGGGATCAGTCGTAAGAATAGAGATCATTAAATGTTATGCGGAAAAAACCTGTTAGCCACTGATTTCAATTCTACACAGAGAGTCCTGATAACCCTCTCGATAACGTTCTTCTGAGAAGAAGTTCGACGCATCAACAATTAGGGCTGCAATCAAGATGTTGAACCTGTCCAAAATTGAGGTTAAGCAATGCAATCAGTAGATGTCATTAAAGTCGTTAAATATACGTTCCTGACAGTTGGCATTGGTATGCTAGCAGGCACAGTCTTTCTGTGCACAAATACTAATGCATTCCTTAGAGAAGCCATAAAAGCACAAGGAACGGTGATAGAGCTGATACCGTCTTACTCAGACGGTTCCACTACCTATCGACCAGCCGTACGTTTTATTAACCAACAAGGTAAAGAAATCGAGTTTGCATCGTCGTCAAGCTCTAACCCACCCAGTTACGCAGAGGGGCAAACGGTAGAGGTTCTTTATCTGCCGGACAAGCCGCAACAAGCAGAAATTAATGGCTTTTTTTCGCTGTGGGGCGCTCCCGTTATTCTAGGCAGCTTGGGTAGCATCTTCTTTACAATTGGCGCTAGTCTGCTCGTTGTGCCCATGTTTAAAGAACGTGAAGCAAAACATTTGAAGCAGCAAGGAACCCCGATTGAAACTGAATTTAAGAGTGTAGAAATCAACACCATGCTGTCAGTGAATGACAGGCATCCTTTCCAGGTCATAACGCAGTGGCAGAACCCGTCCACTTCAGAAATACACGTCTTTGAAAGCAATAATCTATGGTACGACCCATCGGAATTTATTACGAACCAGCGAATTACGGTCTACATTGAGAAAGAAAACCCTAAGAAGTACTGGGTTGATCTTTCGTTTCTTCCCAAGATGGCTGAATAATACGCTATACAGTAAGTTAACTAATGAGAATACTAGAGCGATCGCCTTCGGCATAGCGATCGCTCTAGAAGCCGCGATCGAATATGCACGGGTAAATAGAGCATTCTATTTAATGGGCGATCGCACTGAATTTGTACAGCAATATTCAAGATGGTTGCCGAAAAGCGGATAACACATAAAGTCATAGGTGCTTCTGATCGGTTATTTTGGCAATCCTTCGATCGCATCTAGAAGGGGTATGACAGATTTGGAATAGAATCGTTCTCGGTGAACGCCACCTGCTTCAATAATCCGAAAGCTGCCTGTCATACAGTGTCGTTGCACAATATGTCCATCTAGGTGATGTATGTTATCCCAATCACCTGTGTTGCCAATGGCGATCGGCTGCCAGGGTTTCTTCGCTTTTTCAGAACTTTGAATCCCTTCAGAATGGGCAAGAAGTCCGATAATGCCAGAGACTAAACGTGCATATCCGGTATATCCATTATGGGTGCAGTCCACTTTCACATTCTCAAAGACACCAGGATTTAAAAGTCCATTGCTTCCAACGGCGATACAGCCCTTTGCATTGAAATAGACTTGATTCAACACTAAATCCCATCTAGGGGAATGATAGTTTAAAGCGTAATACCGAGGGGTTAGATTTTGAACCTGAGAGAGTATATTTTTCTGAGGATAAGCTGCACCTAATAGAATCACGCTATGAAGATTGGAGAAGTTAGGATGGAGTTCCAATGCTTCTAGTAGGATGGCACCGCCAAGACTATGACCAGATAATATGATTTCTTCTTTTTCGGCTGCAATTAACTCTACCAGGCGAACCGCAACTTCTTTGACGCGACGCTCAGACTCATGAAAGTTGGCAACTAGTTTAGTTGGATTTCCTTCTAAGGTGTTCCACTTAAACTCTTGGATCTCCAAATCCCAGTGAAGTTTCTTAGCGAATTCTCGATATTGATTGGTAATCAGTGATTCTGACCCAAGTTCTGAAAACCCATGAACATGGATTAGTTTCATAGCAGTTCTTCCGTTTGCTAAACTAGCTCACTTAGATTGCCCGCATGAGTCACAAAAACTTCAAATGTCCTCGGAATTAAACCAATGAAGCCAGTTGTACAGTCTTCTCGGCTATGACGATACTTACTGCTTTTTTGCTGAGTACGCCTCCTCTAACTTTGCCTAAGCGATCGTCCTTAACTCAAGTTCATTGCAACGTAGTAACTCAACTAATAAAACAATGAAAGCGATCGCACATACGTTGCACGATCGCTCTATGAAACGTTGGCTCAATAGATACAAGCAAGAGGCTAAAGAAAGGACAAATTTTAGCCTTTATCCTTTAGCCCTTAACCTTTCTCTAAGCTTCTTTCCCATTGTCTACGATCGACAACATCCCTTGCAGCGTGGCGGGAATGCTGCGTGGATCCATGAACATCACCTTGCTGCTGTCGCTCTTGCCGATCGTGCTGCCCATCTCCAGATAGTTCAGCGCCAGGAGCATCTTGCCGGCTTCGGGTGCGTTGGCATCAGCTTTAAGGGATTGGTTCACAATCTGAATCGCTTCAGCGGTTGCCTGAGCTTTCAGAACTTGATTTTGCCGTTCTGCCTGGGCACGCAGGACGATCGCCTTTTGTTCTGCTTCTGCTTGTAAAATGACTGATTTTTGACGAGCTTCGGCATCAAGGACTTGCGCTTCTGCCTTACCTCTAGCAGAGTTTACAGCCGCTTCGCGTTCGCCTTCAGAGTTGAGAATCGCTGCGCGTTTACGGCGCTCTGCCGACATCTGGAGTTCCATTGATTCCTGGACTGCCTGCGACGGGACGATATCTCGTAATTCTACCCGTGTTACCTTTACACCCCAGGGATCGGTGGCTTCATCCAGCTCTTGCAGCAAGAGATCGTTGATTTTTGAACGCGCAGTGAAGGTTTCATCCAGTTCCATTTTGCCCATCTCGGCGCGAATTTGGGTTAGAACCAGGTTGACCATCGCGAACTGAAGATCCTGAATTTTGTAGTACGCCTTCTCCATATCAATGATGCGCCAATAAACGACAGCGTCTACTGTAATGGACACGTTATCGCGGGTGATGGAAGGTTGGGGTGGAATATCTAGAACTCGCTCCCGGATCGTTCCCTGGTAAGCGACTCGCTCCAACACGGGTACAACGAACTTCAGTCCGGGTTCCAGTTTACGATCGTAGACACCAAGACGCTCAACCAGCGCTTCGTTTCCTTGCTGAATGACTTTGGCAGACGAGAGCGCTACACCGCCGCCACCGATTAGTAAAGCCAAAAACCAACCAAACATTGCGGTTGTCTCCTCTTTGTGATTGTGAGTTGAAATAGTTGCTTGTACGTTCGCCAAGGCTGGCTACTGGTATTTCAGGAATGCAGCAGATGTTGTGGCATGACAATCAGCGTCGTGCCCTGTCGTGCTACCACGTAGACCTTTTGGTTTGGGGCGATCGTCACTCCATGATCTTCACAGCGCGCTGCCCAGGAATTGCCCTCATAGCGCACACGTCCGCTTTGCCCCGGTAGAATTTCGGTTATCGTTTCGGCTTCGGTCGCATCAAACTTACGGGCGGCTTTGTATTGCACCAGGCGGCGAGAATAGAACACCAGCGACAGGGATAAGACCATCCAGAGCATAACCTGCAAGCCTAACGGAATGAGGTGGGCGACAGCAGCGACGGCTAATGCGCTAATGCCCAGCACACAAGCAATAAACGCAGTGGGCACAACCACTTCGACGAGACAAAGAACCGTTCCGACGATGAGCCAGATCATTGTGGGAGTCAGCGCCATAGAACCATTTCCTGAAAAAGTGAGTGAAATTGAACGCGATCGCTACTTTTAGATCCAAGCTATAAAGACTGCATTTCGGATGGATCGGAGCAATAAATTTCTTAAGCTAAATTTCTTAAGAAAGCGATTGAGTACGTTTGCCAATTCAACCCTATAGTTGATAGGCAATTAGTCTAAATTGATCTACGATGCGCTACTTGTAGAGGAGCCAGCTATAAAGTTCCCTGAGACTTACAGCCATTATCAGAAAGCCAAGTTTCTTTACGCTCTGTTCTCTTCGCCACTGCATTTGTAGCTTCAGCCAACATCCTGGAACGATGCTTCGGTCACAGGCGCAACCAGCGTAGTCCTAGTCGTAGCAAACTATCTAAGCGATCGTACCCTTCAATTTCCGCCTTTTAGACCAGCACGTATAGACCAGCACGTACAATCTGCCGTAAACGTATGAGTGATTCCAAACCACAGCTTTGCTGCCCTAACCCAAACTGTGCTGCACCCCTAAACGCGATCGGGCTTGAAAGCTGCGAATCGTGCCAAACGCCATTGCTTTACCGCTACTTCTGGGCAGATGGGCAGGGCGTAGAGCAGTTTTCCGTCGGGTCGCAGGTTGCCGGTCGATATGTCGTCACCGCACCACAGGTTTGGCTAGAGACACAGCCTAGTTTGCCACCAGAGCTTCCTCTTGACTGGTCAGAGGCAGTGCTGCCGTATCTGCATCTCTATCCCCAGCGGCTACATGTGCCAGAAGTGTATGGCTTTTGCCCAGAGACGGAGACAGTGCAGCCCGGTACATTGTTGTTGCTCGAAAACGTGCCGTTGGATGAGAAGGGCAATCTTTACAACGCGATCGCCCATGCCTGGAAGGACGCAACGGCAGTACGTCAAGTTTACTGGCTGTGGCAACTACTTGAACTCTGGACACCACTGCTTGAGCAAGGCGTTGCGTCCAGTCTGCTAGCAGCCAATAACATTCGGGTCGAAGGCTGGCGTGTGCGCTTGTGTCAGCTTTTTAATGATGCAGATGTGCTGACCGCCTCAGATGCGACTACACCCACCGCCACTCCAGAGTTGGCTGATCTGGCAAATCGCTGGCTAGAATGGGTTGCTCATACGAAGCCAGATGTGGCAGAGTCATTGCGGGCAGTGTGCCATCAAATGCGAGACGGCGTGGCACTGAGTACGATCGCGACTCAACTCAATCAATTGCTTATGATACAGGCTGCCCAACTGCCATTGCGGGTGCAGCTTGCGGGCGCAACCGATACGGGACCGCAGCGATCGCATAACGAAGATGCCTGCTATCCCGTTACTACTACGGGCAGGGATCGAGCGGAGTCATTAGCGTCGCAGTTGGCGATCGTCTGTGATGGCATTGGTGGGCATGAAGGGGGTGAAGTCGCCAGTCAAACAGCCGTGCGAACGCTCAAGCTTCAGGCTCAGGCACTGTTAGCAGAAGTTGCAGAACAAACGGAACTGGTCGCCCCTGATTTGCTGATACAACAGCTAGAAGCCTCCGTGCGCGTGGTCAATAACCTGCTTGCTAGCCAGAATGATACCCAGGGGAGAGCCGATCGTCGCCGCATGGGCACCACGCTGGTCATGGCACTTCATATCGCACAGCGTTTGCCCTTAGCGGAACAAACGACAGACGGAGCTGCCACCGGACACGAACTCTATCTTGTTAATGTGGGCGATAGCCGTGCCTACTGGATGACCCCTCGCTACTGCCATCGGCTGACGGTCGATGATGATGTAGCAGCGCGAGAAGTGCGACTGGGGCGATCGCTCTATCGCGAAGCACTACAACGACCCGATGCGGGTGCGCTGACCCAGGCGATCGGCACCCGTGATGCCGAATTTCTTCGACCCACCGTACAACGCTTTATTCTGGAAGAGGATGGCGTGCTGCTGCTTTGCTCTGATGGACTCAGCGACAACGAACTGGTTGAACAAACATGGGCAGAATACACGGATGCCACTCTTAAAGGCAAATATCCTCTAGACTTAGCTGTAAAAAACTGGATTAGCCTGGCAAATCAAAAGAACGGTCACGACAACACATCCGTTGTCATTCTCCGCTGCAATATTTCGTCTGCCTCGCCAGAACCATCCTTACCAGGCTCCGGCATCAGCAGAACCGAGTCTGAATGGTCGCCTGCCTCAAGGGCTTTGCTAGAGGAGGAACCATCGGCAACTAGCCAACCCGTCCGCTCAAACGCTACGCCCTCAAACGGTAGACGTCGATCGTTAGTGGTGGGCGCTGGCTTAGTTGCCCTTTTATTGCTTGGTGGCGGTATCGGATTAGCTGCCTGGTCACAGCTCAACCCTAATAGCTTTCAGCAATTTCGTGAGCGAGTGTTTCCACAGACGTAGTAAGGGGTACAGTCTTATGCAAAGATAAGAAACTGTCGAGAGTATTGAATGCACTGACAGCCGAGATGGCTGTTATCCAGGAAGCCTTAGTTATGCAAGTTGGTGAAACGTTTCCGGTCGGAAGTCTTGTCCGTGTAGCAGAATCTGTCATCGTTTATCATCACCCGGAACACCGCAATGAAGCCTTTGACTTAAAAGGGCAAGAAGGCGAAGTGTTTCAGGTGATTCGAGAACTGCACGGTAGACCTGTAAGTGCCAACTTGCCCTACGTCGTCAAGTTTGATAAAAAATTCCGCGCTCATTTTCATCAGAGTGAGCTGGAGCAGGTTTAACCGTTGTTACCAGCTTTGACTGCTGATCGTCAACGATCGCTCAAAAGTGCAAAACTTTCGTTTGGTGACGTTAGGCATAACATCTCTACTGCTGCTCTATCGCAAGAAAAACACCTGTGAAGGCTACGTCCGATCGCGGCGCTAGTTTTGCCGTCGATTAAACCAGCCGAAGAAATTGAAATCGCCCTGCATCTTTTGCAGTTCCGCCCGATTTGCTGCTGCCGTACGGTAGCAGCAATTGCAGTAGTCCTCAAATTCGGTGCGATACTCCACTTCACGATAAAAATCGCGGGTCAGCGCATAAGCAACGATCGCCTCTGAAACGGATGGAGGGGCGATCGTAAACCAGCGAATATGTTTAAACATGGTTACTTGCAACAGTGGGAAATCGCTGTCTCTGGCTATTGCGTCAGTGGCACCTTAGATCAAGAGCTGTAGTATGTTCAAAGTCTCCAACCATTGTGTAAACCAGATACAGTCTCTTCTCGTCTACCACAGATGTAGACCAATTAGCAAGCTGTTTCAATTCGCCTGGGATAACGCCACCAATTTTGCCATCCTGTACAAATGCTACTTGTGCTTTGTCATTGTAAAAAGTCTGGATGCTGGCTCTCGTCCCTTGATAGCGTCTTAGCTCTCCTGCAAAGTAAAAACAGTGCTGTCCGTTACCAGGAGAACGAGTGACTCTGCTCTGAAACACAGCTGATGACGTATTAGACGGATGTTCTGTCGCTCGAAGGTCGTCTTCATATTTGCTGAGTACACGGTTGTTAGCAAGATATGAATTAGCACTCGTCACAAAGAGCAAAAATAGAGTGCCACCAACAGCTAAACAGATTGCTACTAAAGGAATGTACAAAAGACCGTGGGCTAAAAGCTTCCAGGATGTTTTTGATGCCATATGGCTTTGACGCTCAAGCAATTCAGTTCACTTAGGTACAGCTCTCCATTAAAAGCCATACCTCAGCAATTTCTACCCTAATAAACAGTGTACTTAAGCATTACTGTTGGAGATGAGGACTTCGCCTTTGAGCATTCGTTGAGCAGCATCCAGTAAGGCTTCTTCCAGATAGGGTTTGGTGAAGTAACCGCTGGCTCCGAGGGAGACTGCCATCTGACGGTGACGATCGGCACCGCGAGAGGTCAGCATCGCGATCGGTAGATGCGTCAGGTTGGGGTCTTTCTGGATACGGGAGAGTAGTTCCAGACCATCCATGCGGGGCATTTCGATGTCGCAGAACACAATATCGCACGGTAGCCCAGCGCGGAGTTTTTCCCAAGCTTCCTGACCATCGCGTGCCTGTTCTACCCGATAACCAACCTTGTTGAAGGTCATGGATAGCAGTTCACGTACGGTGATGGAGTCGTCCACAATGAGTACGGTTGGCTCGGTCTTGGCGATCGGCGCTTCCTGGATCATGCTCACGCCGTCTTGTTCCCACAGCGAGCCGCCCACATCCTTGCGAATGCGACCCAGCGAGAGGTCGATCAGTTCCAATACGTCAGCGATCGGCATGATACGACCATCCCCTAACACAGTTGCCCCTGCAACACCAACGGGCTTAGGAATCGGTCCTTCTAGCTGCTTGATCACAATTTCCTGTTCGCCCAGCACTTGATCCACTTGCAGCGCCAGGAAGTTGCCAGCACTGCGTAGGACGACGATTGACACAATATCGTCTTCCTGGTTGCCGCCATACACATTACCGCGACTGAGGTGACGGCTGTACGACAGCAGTTCGCTCAGAGGACGCAGGGGCAACAACGAATCGCGCCAGGGTATGCAGGCTTGCCCTTCGGCGTTGGTTTGAATGCGCTCTTTCGGCACGTCGAGCATATCTTCCACCCCATCCATCGGGAAGGCGATACGGGCGCGATCGCTGATACAGCACAGCGCTTTTGAAATACTCAGCGTCAGCGGTAGCCGAATTGTGAACGTTGTACCTTTGCCGTAGGTGGAATCGGTATTAATGGCACCGCGAATTTCACTCAGGCTGGTACGAACTACATCCATGCCCACTCCCCGACCGGAGAAGTCATCGGCTTGATCCTTCGTACTAAAGCCTGCATGGAAGAGTAAGTCGTAGACATCTAACCGCGCCATGTTTCTGGCTTCAGTTGCGGTGATCAGTCCTTTTTCGATCGCCTTGGCTTTAACGCGATCGATGTCGATCCCTGCACCATCATCAGAGACCGAGATAATGGTCTGGTTCCCTTGGTGGAATGCACGAATGGTAATGCGTCCAGAAGGCGGCTTACCCGCAGCCCGACGCACTTCAGGCGACTCAATGCCGTGGGTAATTGCGTTGTTCACGAGATGGGTCATTGGATCGTAAAGCTGCTCCAAAATCATCTTGTCGATCAACGTTTCACGCCCTTCGACGTTCAGTTCTGCCTGCTTACCAACTTTCATAGCGATGTCACGCACAGCACGCGGCAGCCGATCGGCAGTTTGAGCAAAGGGCACCATGCGCGATCGGGTTAGCCCTTCTTGCAACTGAGTGGTTACCTGACGGAACATCCGCGTCACCTGATCCGTTTCATCCACAATGAACTCGATGTCAGATGACGACTCACGCACTCGTACAATCAGCTCAATCATTTCTTGAGAGAGACTGTGGAAACCCGTAAAGCGATCCATTTCTAAGGGATCGTATTCAATCCCGGTTGCATTAGCCGTTTGAGCGAAGATTCCACTCTCACGCGCTGAGGCTGGCGCGCCAAAGACGCCGCGGTGGCTTTGGCGGCTGGCAAGAAGCGAACTTTCAAGGAGCGATCGTTCGTACAAATCTTGCATTCGTTGTCCCACATCGCTAAGTTGCTGCACTTGATACAGCAAGTTATCGAGTGACTGGCGCAAACGTTCCTGGTCTTCCTCTAAGCTATTGCGGTTTACCACCAGTTCCCCAACGAGGTTACTGAGGTTATCCAAGTGCTTAACTGGCACCCGCATCGTTTGTTCGCTGAAGACTCGACCGGGGCGGGTTGGACGGCGGTTCTGAGCCACTGCACCACTACGAGCAATCTTCAGAGTGGGCGAGCCACCCATTTTCTCTTCAGCATCTTTTAGCAGATCATCCAATTCGTCAAATTCAGAGGCGCGAGTGGCTGCTGTATCACTTCCTTGAGCGCCAGTATCAGACAATTCAAACGATTCATCCTGCAACAGCGATTCAAGCTCGGCGAAGTCACCCATTAATGAAGCAGATCCCATAGCGCCAGCCGCATTCTCCATTGGCAAGCCAGTAGAGAAGTCTGAGCCAGATCCATCCGCCAGGAAAGCGTCCAATTCTGTCAAAGCATCAGTGGAAGAATCTTGATCAAGAAACGCCTCTAACCCTGAAAACTCGTCCTCTGCGACATTATCTGGCTCTAGAAGGCTGTCCAGGTCATCAAACGCATCGGTTTCTCCACTCAATAGATTGTCGAAAGCTGACAGTTCTCCAACGACTTCTGGCTGACTTTCATTACCTAGTAGATCATCAAACTCATCCAAGTTATTCGTTGAGGCAGGAGTGCCTGATTCATCCATCAAGCGATCGAATTCGCCGGATCGATCACCCGTACCACTGTCGTCGTTGCCATCCCAGGCAAAATCAAAGGCACTCGCTTCTGAGGGCGCTGCTTCTACGGCTTCAAAGAGTGAATCGGTCGCGGCTGTGTCATCGGCTGCTACCGCATCAAACCCTAAGGCATCAAAATCAGAAGTCTCGAAATCAAGGGCAAAGTCTTCACTCTCGCTGCTGACTGCGGCAGTCGGTGCGCCCGTACCACTGTCGTCGTTGCCATCCCAGGCGAAATCAAAGGCACTCCCTTCTGAGGGTGCTGACTCTGGGACAGTTTCAAAGAGTGAATCGGTCGCGGCTGTGTCATCGGCTGCTACCGCATCAAACCCTAACGCATCAAAATCAGAAGTCTCGAAATCAAGGGCAAAATCTTCACTCTCGCTGCTGACTGCGGCAGTCGGCGCACCCACACTATTGTCGTCGTTGCCGTCCCAAGCGAAATCAAAAGCACTCCCTTCTGAGGGTGCTGACTCTGGGACAGTTTCAAAGAGTGAATCGGTCGCGGCTGTGTCATCGGTTGCTACCGCATCAAACCCTAACGCATCAAAATCAGAAGTCTCGAAATCAAGGGCAAAATCTTCACTGTCGCTGCTGACTGCGGCAGTCGGCGCGCCCACACTATTGTCGTCATTGCTGTCTTCCCAGGCGAAATCAAAGGCACTCTCTTCTGAGGGTGCTGACTCTGGGACAGTTTCAAAGAGTGAATCGGTCGTAGCTGTGTTATCGGCTGCTACCGCATCAAAATCAGAAGTCTCGAAATCAAGGGCAAAATCTTCACTCCCGGCAGTCTCCGTGGGAAGACCATTAAATTCATTGCGATCGCCCAGATCAAGTGAAAACGCATCGCCGAAGTCCAAACTCTCCTCAGGTGGCGAAGCAGGCACAACGACCATGTCTTCAGGAGCGTTAGAGGCAAATAAATCATCACCAAAGTCTAGATTCGCTTCAGCCGTTGAGCTTTCAGGAAGAACGGTATTGTCTAAAGCATCGCTTTCAAACAAGTCAAAATCTAGACTCCCGTCGTCAAAGTTCGCTTCACTAGTAGCCTCAGTTGGCATAGCTGCCACATCGACACCAGGCATTGCGATCGCATCAAGATCCGTGCTGGTAGCGTCCGTATCAGTTGATGAAAACAAGTCAAAAGCCAGAGCATCATGATCAGGCTGCGGTTCTACCTCCAACCAAGCAGTTGACGCAGACTCGTCCGACCCATCCATCCCAAACAGCTCATCGGTTAAAGCTAGATTCTCGTCCGAGGGCGCGATCGACTCCAGACTATCCAGACTGTTTAGATCAGTAAGACCAAGCAATTCATCACTGAGGGCATCGGCTTTCTCCCTTACTAGTGGCTCTGAGGAGACACCAATAGTCAGCAGATCGTCTGGCAGTTCCAAGCTTTCATCCAGATGATTCGGCTGATCCAAGAAATCATCTAAATCATCCGTCGGTTCCAGCGGTTGCGCCATTGAAAGGTCATCTGGCGAGGTGGAGAATGCCTCATCAGAGCCATTGAAGGCAAAAGCATCAATGTCAGGTAATATGCGTTCAAAGATGGGTAGCGCTTCTTTTTCTGATGAGGCATCGAAAGCAAAAACATCAATGTCAGGCTCGTCTAAAGAGCGATCGAGCAAGGACTCGTTGAATAAGTCAGCTGACTGAGCGATCGGGTCTGGTGTTTCAGCAAACGGATCTCCAAACGCTTCGACTGGATCAGTTGGTGGCTCTAACTGTTCTGAAGCTAACCAGGAGTCTGGCACATCCAACAAATTGGTGTCTAAAGCATTGTCAGAACTAAACTCACCAAAATCAATCTCTAGTTCAGCCTCTAAGCCAATACTGTCTAATGTACTAGCGGTCGTGTCGAAGCCAGACCCGTTGAAGGCAAATTCGTTGAAATCAAGGCTTACTACATCTGTGGCAGAGTCATCAACCATTAATGGCTCTGCCGTTAAAGTGTCAAATGCTGAAGCCTCTAAATTGAAAGCATCTGCTGTAGGAGCGTCACTAACAGAAGTTGCTTGGGCCTCAGGTATGGCCCAGGGGTCAGAAAAATCATCGGGCTGAAAGACTGTATTAGCTTGAGGGAGAGGGGTTTCCGCAGAGGAAAAAGGCAAAGCTAAAGATTCAAGGTCAGCTTCGGCTGAAAGCGTTTCGGGTACTACTTCGTCAGCTAGTGTGATGTCATCAGTGAGCCACGACTCGATCGAGGGGACAAGCCCATCATCGGTCAGTTCTTCTAGCGCTAAGTCGTCTCCCAAATCAGACTGAGGATTGGTTATGGGCTCGTCAGTCGTTGCATTTAGCAGACTGCTAAAGTCTAGATCATCCTGCTCAGACAGTGCTTCAATGGGTTCAAAGGCAAGGTCATCATCGTTCAACCGATTGCTGAAGTTGCTTGGGTTCGTCGGGCTGGAGTCGATCGTGTCCTCAGTAAGGGACAGCACAGACTGCTCGTCAAAGGATAAAGCTGGGTCAGCAGCAACCGAATCAGGTTCGCCCCAAGGATCAACGATCGAAGGTTCAGGGGCAACCAATACTGGGGTTGATGCGAACATTTGCTCATCCAGTCCAGTTGTGAAGAAATCATCCCCATCGTCCAGGTTGAGTTCTACAGGTTGAGGCTCTAAGTTAGTTTGAAACTCTGAGACGGCCAGGTCTTGCTCAGCATCCATAGCGAAGAGACCATCTAAAGCTTCTAGGGGCGCATTGAACTCAGGCGCATCGTCAAAAGCAAGTCCAACAACATCTGATTCGGCAAGATCCAGTGAGCTAATTGCAGCATCGGCGCTCAAGTCACCAAAGATATTATCGAACGCATCGCTGGTTTGGTCAGTGGACGTATCCGTTACTCCTAAGTCACTCCAGTCATCGGCACTTGAGCTAGCCAACAAATTATCCAGATCAGCTTGAGCAGCGCTGCTGGTGTCAAACATGTCGTCACCTGGAGCGGTAGACAGATCCGTTAGTGCTGGAATACCGAAGTCCGCAGAGTCTAAGCCAGTAAACAGATCGTCTAAATCAGCTTGGGCATCATGACTGGTGGGAAGGGCGCGATCGTCAGTTAATTCACTCGGCAACGTGTCTGGTTGCAGCAGATCATCGCTGAACAAATCAGTGAGCGCATCCTGAGACGAGGTTGAAGCAGCTTCTTGACCGATTTCCGCCTCGTCGAACAGAAGATCGGAAAAATCCGCAGCCGTATCAGTCTCAGTGGCATTGTCATCACTAACGATTCGCACATCCGCAGGAACAGCAACGGCCTCTTCTTCTTGCCATGTTGAGCCCAGGTCAGGCACCTCACCTTCAAAGAGATCAGCAAGGCTGTTTAGCTCTGCCATACCCACTTCGGGACCGTGCTGGTCAGCATGATCGAGTCCAGCAGACGCTGTATCGAGACTGTCATCCAAGTCAAAGCGATCGCTAAAAACGATCGCAGGTGCAGCAGCATCCAAGTCGGCGAATAGGAGGGCATCGTCAGCGGTTGCGGTAGACGCTTCCGTAAGCCAGTCACTATCGTCTGTGGTCGCCAGTAGATCGGCAAAGTCGTCAATCTCAATCGCAGGTGGTGTGGGCGGCTGGAGCGCTTGCAGTTGGGCGCAGGGCACAATTTCAGAGGCACGACCTGAGAGCACTAATTCTTGTGCCTGCTTGATATCTTTAATGACGATCGGAGCTAACGTCCGATAAGCATTGTCGGGATGGGCGATCGCGGCCATTGACATCTCCACCAGAGCGCACCAGTGAGGTAAGTCAAACTGTTCGCCAATGCTAATTAAATAGCGGCAAAGATTCTGAAGTTGCTGGCGATTAGCATCATCCAACTCGGATTGTTTGAACAGTTGCAGCATTTCGCGCAACCGCAGAGGAATATCGTTTTGAAACAGCAAAATAAAGGCACTATCTTGCTGGGCAGAAGAAGCAACAGCGCGACTGCTGGCAGCGTTGGGGCGACTAGCGTCAGCCGGAGCAACCGGAGCAGCGTTACTTGCCAACACATTCAGGTGTTTTTCTAGCGCATCAAAAACTGGCTCAACGCCAGCTACAGTTGCTTTAGCCGTTTCATCGGTCAATCCGAAGGGTCCTTGTAGCTGCCCGACCAACTCTTGCAGTGCGTCAAAGACTTGCAGGAACAAACCTTCGAGCTTCTGATCAACCTTAACAGGCGATTCTTTAAGAATCTTGAAGTAGTCTTCGAGCCGATGAGACACTTGCTGGATGCTGTTTAAGCCCAGCATCGCAGCCCCCCCTTTAACAGAGTGCGCTGCCCGAAACAGTTCGTTGACCATTTCTTGGTCTTCGATGGTGCTTTGCAGATTGAGCACACCTTGCTCGATCGTATTGAGGTGGTCTTTTGCCTCCTCAATAAAGTAGCCCATGATTCGCTGTTGCTGTTCAGGCTGCATGGCAGTGTCCTATCTCTCTGAAAAGTATGATGGCGACCGAAACGCATTAGCGCTTTACCAAATCGATTGCGCTCAGGGTTTAGATCAGGAAACCTTAGTCGTGGTGTGTTTCGCTTCAGGGTTTGCGAACCGCTATCCAGACTGGCAGCAGCGATGTAACGATAGGCTTACATGAGCCAAGTTGAGTAACACACCTGAATTGCTCTACTGTACCCGATACATCTGAAATTGACACCTGACGCTGATCGCTATGGTCTAACGCTATTTACGTTCGATTGTTTCAACGCGGAACCGTTCTACAGAGGTCAGCAGATCGCGGGCAACACCGACCAGATTTTGCAGCGAACCAGACACTCGTTGCGCCTCCTGAGAGGTTTCTTGAGCAGTCAACTCAACCGACTGCATCACCTGCGCAACCGCACGTGAGGTTTCGGTCTGCTCAACGGTGTCCGCCGTAATCGATCGCACCAGTACATCAATTCGATTGGAAACCTGAATAATGTCTTCCAACGATCGCTTCGCCTGTTCTGCTAAGCGAGTGCCTTCAATAACCTGCTGCGTACCCTCCTCCATAGCGGTCATCACAGAACCCGTTTCACCCTGAATTTGCAGTACGATTTGCTCGATTTCCTTCGACGCTTTCGCGGCACGGTCAGCTAGCTGACGCACCTCATCAGCAACAATTGCGAACCCACGCCCTGCTTCGCCTGCCCGTGCGGCTTCAATACTGGCGTTGAGTGCCAGCAAGTTAGTACGAGAGGCAATTTGCGAAATCAAGGCGACAATCTTGGAAATCTCTTGCGATGATTCCGCAAGACGTTTCACCTTGCGCGTCGTTTCTGCTACTGTTTCGCGAATTTCGAGGATACCTGCTACGGTGCGTTCTACCGCTTCCCCGCCCTTGAGTGCCGTTGCGGATGCCGATCGTGCCACTTCCTCCGCTTCACGGGCGCTTTCTGCCACCCGCTGAATGGAGTCGGTCATCACCTGCACTGAGTTCAGCGTCACGGCAAGCTCTTCTGCCTGCCGGAGCGCATCCGAGGATAAACTACGGGCAAACATTTCGTTATCGGTCGAGCCTTTGCTCACCTGCCGCGCCGCCACTTTTACCTGTTGCACAATTTCTCGCAGGTTTTGAATCGTCAGGTTAAATGAGTCAGCAACGGCACCCAGCACATCTGCTGTCACCTCCGCCTGCACTGTCAAGTCACCACGAGCCGCACCTTCCACATCGTCTAGAAGGCGAATCACTTGACGCTGAAGGTCTTCCTTGGCTTGCTCTTGCTCTTCCGCTTTACGTTGCGCTTCGCTGGTGGTGGTGAGAATGACTCGAGCCATCTGGTTGAAGCCAGTTGATAGATGACCAAATTCATCTTCGGTGTAAACCGTCGCACGGGCATTCAGGTTTCCCTGACACACTGAATTAAATTGTGCTTGCAGATCATCCGTCGATTGCCTGATTTTTTTAGCAGTAAACTGCCCCACAGCAAACGCTGCCATCCCACCAGACAAACCACCAACTAACGCCATTGCCCACCCCGTGCCCTGAAGTCGCGAAATGACTGCTCCAGAGAGTTCCTTTTCTTGGGGTGTAGCGTTTTCAGAGGTGCCGGGCAGCGTGCTAGTAGAGATGAGGTTTACAACTGCCACTGCCACGGCTGAGAAGATCCCAGCCGTGACCGCAGTGTAGAACTGCTTGCGTTCAATGGGCGCATTCTCCAAAAACGCAAGTGCGCCTTGCTCAACGCTGGGGCTAGGCTCAAGACCCTGCTGGTCAGACTGGGTAAAGGTGGGCACCTGATCGGACGTACTGGAAATGCTGAAGACTTCATCATCTGAAATGGTAGAGCGAGTGCTACTACTGCCAAAGTCTATAGAGTCAAAGTTGCTACTACCGCGTGACAGAGTACCACTCCCTGCTAAAGCCGCGTCGCCTGGAATATCAAAGCCAGCATTAACAGAGGGGCTTGTGAAGCCAGCAGAGTTTTCAGAAAGGTCAAAATCAGCGAGGTTGCCGAGATCGTCAAATTCATCAAACTCATCCAGGAAGTCAGCGTTTGTTTGTCTGCCGCCACTAGAATCCGTGTTCGATCGCTCACTGTAGAGAGAGTCTGCCGGCGCTTGCGTCAAACCGCCTGCCCCGAAGGTTTGATCACTCTCATAAACCCCAGTACTACCCATAAAAAGGGTCTCATCTTCAGTGATGCGATGATTGGTGCTGTTGCGAGAGGCAGAGGGGGGATCAGTTTCGACTGCATAAGGCGGCTGATCGATCGGTGAGGCACCTGGTAGATCCAAGGGCGCAAACGCATCATCAAACTCATCTAGAGCAGCAGCGAACTGGTCATTGTTGGGAGCGGACGGTGTGCCATAGTCTGACGCACTATGATTAGAGGTGCTGAAGTCTGGCGTACTGTTGTAGTTAGATGGACTAAAGTCCGGCGTACTGTAATCAGGTGTGCTGAAATCGAGTGCGTCGGATGCACCACCGATATCAAAGTCCAGCGGTTCTGCTGGCGACACCTGCGAAAAAGCGTCATTTTGGGGGTAATCCAGTGGAGACTCATCCACTGAGAATGGATCAGAAAGAGAATCAAAACGGTCTAACGAATCGACATCTTGCAGATGGGTGCCGTTGTCAAAAGGGCTAGCGAACGATTCGTAGGCTGGCGGCGTAAAACCCTGCTCGTAGGTCTCTGGGGCAGTATTAAAGCTAGAGTCGAAGTTTGAGTCAAAATTAGGGTCAAAGCTCAGGTCATCAGCACCAAACGCATTGTCAAATTCATTGTCTGAACTCAGACTATTCAAGCTCAAATCATCGCCATTATCCCAATTATTTGCCGATGGGTACTCTGGTTCAGAAAACGCATTGGCTTCAGGCGCGATCGCCCCACCAAAGCCAGCTTCACCCGCATCGACTGATTGGCTATCAATATACGCTAGACCATCGTTGGCGTAGTTGATAAACTCCTGGTCGGCTGTCAGCCCCAGCACTGATTGATATTGGTCTCTGGCGATCGCAAATTGCTGTAGTCCGTAGCAATAGATGTGACCGCGCAGCAACGAAGCACTGGGATCTTCAGGAAATTCTTTAATGAGGCGATCAACAATTTCTGCTGCCTCCTCATAGTTACCCTGCACATAGGCCTTTTGCGCTTGCTGATATTCTTGTGCGTATTCAGTGCTGGCTGCCATTTGCCTCCTCCCAGTTGCGTATTGAGTGCTGTAGCTTAGGCATTGCGGAGGGTTTGCGACGTGCGGCACGGCTGCTACCGATACCACACTCAATCCGCGTGACTTGTTTCTCAGTTTTACTGCTAGTTGGTGATTTTTTCACGTCAATTTCTCTCCTAAGCTGCCCATCGCGCCGATCGCAGAATGGCAATTTGATCCAGCAGTCGGAGAAACTTGTTTGCTTGGGCATCTAAAACCCACTCACCGCGCAGAAAGGGAGCGACGCTATCGGGCACATTTGTTGACATTTGCACCTCCTCAATATCGAGCCAGTCCATACCGACGATGCGATCGACCGCCAAGCCTAACATAATGTCCTGATCTTCAACAGCAATCACCTGCACTTCTGGCTTATCTGTATTCAACGGGGTTGGATCACCCAAAAATTGACCCAGATCGGCAACCCAAACGACCCGCCCTCGTACATTAAGAGTACCCAAAAGCAGTGGTGAAACGTTCGGTACAGGCGTAATTCGATCAGGCGAGGGCGACAATACTTCTCGAATCCCCATCGCCGGTAGCGCAAATTCGCTTCCGGATGTGATGTAGAAGCGCAAGTGCAACTCACCCTCGGGGCTTTCTAGCTCCTGAAATTCGGGTGCCTGATCCTGCCCTCTACCGGTTAAAAAATCTGGATTGCCGACCATTGCTTTTGCTTTAACCCCGCAACAATTGCTTAACTGTTCCCACTAATTCGGTCGGCTGAAAGGGTTTGGCAATATAAGCATCAGCGCCCTGTTTCATGCCCCAGTAGCGATCGAACTCTTCCCCTTTGGATGAACACATGACGACGGGCACGTCTTGAGTTTTAGGGTCGGCTTTCAGACGACGGCAGACTTCATAACCATTCATGCGTGGCATCACAATGTCCAGCACGACTAGATCAGGTCGATGTCCTTGAATTTGCTCGAGTGCCTCAACGCCATCGCCAGCGACCGTCACACTTAAACCACTCCCCTTTAAGAGATCGGTAATCATCTCTCGTTGAGTCACACTATCTTCCACGACTAGAACTGTACTCATATTCCTTTCCCTGCTTGCCGGCTGAAACGTTAACGGGAAGACCCAACGCTATTCACCTTAGTATTTACCCTAAAACTATGTAATCCATAAAGTATCCTCGATTTAGCGCTAAATGGATGGCGATGTTGAGTCAGAATCCGTCCAATCAATTTCTAACTCATCGTCTACGTTGGTCAGTGGCTGGTTGGGGTAATTGCTGTATTGTTCTCCCACACCAATGTATTTTTCAACTAGCATCAAAAGTTCGCTTTCACCAAACGGCTTTGTTAAGTAATCAGTGGCACCGACCATCTTTGCTTTCACACGATCGATAAAGCCATCCTTGCCCGTTAGCATCACGATCGGAATTTGGCGAAACGCGGTAGACTTCCGCAGCATGGCGCAGATTTCATACCCATCCAGTTCAGGCATCGCAATATCACAGAGAATCAAGTCAGGCTTAAGCTGAAAGACCAGGCTTAGAGCCTTCAACGGGTTATCGATCGCCGTTGCTTCGTAGCCATGTTGCCGCAAAATAAGCTCTACCGTTTTACAGACTGTTACACCATCGTCAATGCAAACAACCCGTAGCGATCTGGGTTCTGACAGTCGCCCAAACTCCTTGGAACGCACTGACTTAAAGCCACTGTTGGGTTCATTGCCTTTGGTAGCTTCATAGATTAGTTGAATGACACCCTTCTGTACATAAGGATAGATTGCCCGCGCCACGGTTAAACTATCGCGATTCAAATAACGTGCAATTTGACGAATCGATGTTCTGCCATCGGCATAACGGTCTAACGTTGCTAGCGTACGTTTAGACAGCGTTTCTTGGAGCATGGCAAGGTCTGCGATCGTGGGACACTGATCCGGTGATTGGATATGGGGATGAAACTGCTTCCATTCCTGCACTTGCTTCATAATTTTTGCCAGCAAGGGTGACATCTCCAATGTTGTCAGTTGCGGCGACAAGGCAGGACCCAACTCAAAAATAAACGAACCCTGGTGCAGACTCAACAGGTCAAAGAGCGTTTCATGCACCATGCTTTGGATGATGCTGCGACCTTGCGCTGGGGTCAAGGTGTGATTTTCGAGCAGCGCCCACAAATAGCCGTACTCTGGCGCATTGGTTGTAGCGATCGATGGCACGACCAAACTACTTAGTGTTCCTTCCGCCCGATAGCGCCGGAGATAATCTGCCAGACGTGACAAGCTGGTAGCGCGATCGGCTGCATACACAATCTGCCCATTCAGGAAAAAAACAAACCAATACTGTTCTGCCAGAGCCTTTGACGCACGCACATCCTGTACATAAACCACGCCGGGGTTGCCCATGCCACTCGGCTGCGACGGATACGCTTCGACAAAAAGCTCACCGGTCCGCTGCCCCAACTCAATGAGTTGCAGAATGCTACGAATGTCGATTTCATTCAACTTCCCCTGCATGAAACTCCAGCCCTTTCCTCAAACGCTTGGAACTCGTTTCGACGATTCAGGCATCTTTTGCAGCAGTGGTTGCTTGGCAAAGAATTTCTGACGTGCCAGTCGCTCACTGGCTAAGACAACTGGCTAATACAACTTTTATACTCCCCCTTGCTACCTTTATCGATCGAATCTCTCAGTTTTTCCCACTTCTGAGTGCTAGAGGGAGCGATCGTCCCATTTGACAGCAGCACTGTCTGCCTCTAAAAGAAAGCTTTATGCTCGCTGCGCTATAGGTCTTTACCGTCATCATCCGTTCGGGCATTGCATATCCTGCCCTGACTTGTTTTAGAATGCTGCCAGCTTTACGGATGGCAGCATGTCATAGTCTGGGGTTAAAGTTGCTAATGGGTGCAATCAGCCTTATGTCTGAATCGTTGAAGCAAGATATTAGTGCTTAGAAGAGGAGTCTGACCTAGAGTATTCAGGGTAAAGACTGACAATGTGTTGGTACAAGAATAGTCTGTTATGGCGTTCACCCGTATGCCCTTAGTGACCGCGTACTTTGTCGTCAGCCTCGTCTGTCGGTCTGCGACACTATGGCTCCTAATTTAAGCACTGAAGCGAAGCTAGTGCGTTATAAACTAAGTTGGAAGTCGCCATCGCTTAGAAATGTAGAGATACCGTAGCCAACGACGCTGATTGAATGTCAAATCACTGGCACAAAGCAATTAGATTGGCAAGTCGCGATCAATGTAAGGATTGTTTTGCTAGGGTTGTCTGATTACACTAGGGCTAACAGCTTTGGTCAGACTATCCCAAGCTAGGCTATTGGAGACTAGATCGTTCAGCCAACGATCGCGATTGAGCACAGACACAGAAGAGGATTATCAGCGTGCTGTATCTTGCAGAAGTACAAAAGAAGAGCGGTGGCTTGCTGGGCGGCGGCAAGGCAGAGTTGAAGCTGCTTGCTTGCCAGCGGTCTGAACAAAGCTGGAGCGCTGTACCTGGTGAAGAAGTCGTTGGATGCGATGAGGCAAACAACTACAACGGTGGCGCTTTAGTACTGGTTGACCTTACAGCTAACAAGCAAGTTCAACGTGTCCAGGAAGCTGGACGGCAGCTCGTCAGTATCCTCCAAAACTTTTCGCGTCTGCAAGAAAAATTCAAGACGCAGGAAGAAGAAATTGAGCAATGGAAGCAGTCTCTGACCTATCAAAGTCAGGAACTCAACCGTCGGGAAATGGAAATGGAGACCCGACGCGAACAGCTCCAGCAGATGGAGGACGACTTTGAACAGCTAGAGCAGCAGCGTCAAGAGTTTGAAACCCTGCGGGATGAAGTGAACCAGCAGCGCGATGAATTTGAGCGCAATCGCCAAGAGCTAGAAGGAGCTTGGGCTCATCTACGTGGCGAAATGGGTCGTCTCGAAGAGCGGCAAGCAGAGTTTCAGCAGACAGCCTTTCTTGACGATGATCAGGCACGCACGATTCACGATTTGCTGAATCGTCTGGCAAGTGCAGTGCCCTCGACGGACACGGTGCGAGAGCAACTGAGCGCTTCAGTAGAAATCTTGACGACGCAGCAGCACATCCTCACTCAGCAATGGCAAAATTTGGAGCAGCAGCGATCGACCGCGCAGCAGTTGCAAGATGAAGCCGATCGCCAAACGCAAGAGATTCACCAGCGCTGGCACGACTGGAACCAGGCACAAGAGTCGCTCGAACAAGGACGGGCAGAACTGAAGGTACAGCAAACGTCACTCAATGTGCGCCAGGAATATGCCCGGATGCTAGGTGTGCAGATCCAGAATCAAGAGGATTTGCATCAGCAGCTTTATGGTCTGGCAGACACATCCGATAAAGTTAAAATTGGACAGAAAGTTGATGTCGAAGCGCTTGAAAAGCTGTCGGTTGAAGAACTTCAAAAAGTCGTCAGTGATCTGGAGCGCGACTTGCAAAAGCTCTCTCAGTTTGTAGAAAGCCAGGAAGAGGAACTGCGTTACAAGCAGCAAGAGCTTGACGACCTACAGGCAAAGATCCAGGCAGCGAACGAGTACGATCGCCTTAACCTGGAAAACGAGCTGGCAGACGAGCAAGACGGCTACCAGATGCTTAACGAAACGCTGGTTGGTCAGCGCCGCAACCTGCGGGAACGCGATGGGCTATTGAGCCAGCACCGCGCCGTGCTGTTACGTCGTCAGGGCAATGCTGATCCCGCCACACAAGAAAACGACATCGACCTGGGACCCATCCTGAGCCAAATCGAAGCCCAACGGCAGCAGCAAGTCGAAGAACTCCAAAAGTTGGAGAGCCAAATTGAACAAATGCGCGGCGCGATCGACCAGGCGCAGGGCATGGTCAATACCCAGGCAACGGAACAAGAAAACAAGCGCAACGAACTCAAACAGCTAGAACAAGCTCTGCTCGATCGCCGTTCTGCCGCCGCTGAAACCTGGGGTCGCGTGAACCTCTACCAGGAAATGCTTCAGCCCATTCAGGATAATGTAGACGGTCTACGTCAACGACTGGATGGCATCGCAGGCACAGTTACTCAGTTTCAGGAAACAGGAGAGCATCAAGGGCAAGCGATCGCCGAAATGCGCCAAATCCTCGCTAGCCTCACCAGCACTCCAGAACTAGCTGCATCTTAAGAACTAATTTTGGGTAGTAAATTACTTGGTCTTGGTTAGACATTTCTTCAGTCGCAACTGTCGCTGTAGTGTTTGAGCCAGATCCAGTTGGCTTCGACGTGGGCGATCGCACCGCCAGGAAAGGGATCGGTCTGCGATCGATTTGGTGCCGTCATTAAGCCTACTAGCTTCTCAATGTGGTCAAAGTTGGGAGCGCAGGGTAAGACTTGCTGGAGAAATTGACGGACAACGCGGCGTTGAAGGGCGAGGGGAGCATGTTGCAGGAGAGAGCGATCGAGTCCTGGGCGATCGGGATGCTGTGCCTGCTGAAGTAAGGCTGCCGCTTGTGCTTCAAGGTACTCTACGTCTGCCTGAAGTAGTTCTGCTGTTTGGGACAAGGCATGTTCTACCTGTGGATTGAAGTGATGCAAGTAAGGTAAGAGTTCTTGACGAATACGGTTACGGGCATAGGTCAGGTCGTTGTTAGTAATGTCCTCCCAAATCTGTAACTGTGCTTCCTGACAAAACTGCCCCGTTGCCGCACGAGTCATGCTTAACAGGGGGCGCACTAATTGAATAGCAGATGTGAGGAACCGTTTCCAGACAAGCGCTTGCAACCCATCAGCGCCACTGCCGCGCATCAGGTTATAGAGGAGGGTTTCGGCACGATCGCTAGCAGTATGCCCCGTCACGATGCAGGAGTAGTCATGCTGTTGGGCGATCGTGGTCAACGCTTCGTAGCGCCACTGCCGTGCTGTTGCCTCGCTGGTCGTGACGCTTTCGGCAGTCTGTTGGTAATAAGGAATCTCCCAATCGCACGTGAGTTGATTTACATAAGCGGCGTTTGCATCAGAGTCTGACCGCCAACGATGATTACAGTGGGCGATCGCCAAACTCCATTTCCACTTAGGTTGAAGGTCGAGCAACAGCTTGACTAAACAGAGAGAATCTTGCCCACCGGAAACGGCAATCAGAACACGCTGTTCCGGTACTAACAACTGCCGTTCCTTTAGCGCTCGATGCAGGAGTGCATGCAGAGGTGTCCAGCCTTGATTAGAAGAGCCTTGAAAATGCTGAACATCAGAGCGATCAAAGGCAGGCTCTGGCATCAGTACTCGTCATCAACATCGTTATAAACATCATCAAATTTGGGGTCTGGCTTCTCAGGGCGGCGGGTTCGTTCACGGGGCACATCGAGCATTTTAGGTTTGCTGGTGTCTGGGACAAACTCTAGACGAATGCGAACCCGCCCACGCTGCCAGCCTTGAGTGCCAAAGCGGAGCGCTTCGCAGGGTAAACCTTCACCAAACCAGCCTTCGTTATCGTCAGACCAGTCGGTTTCGCGATCGCTAATTGCCTGAGCCAGGGCATCAATAAATTCGCCCACTTTAAACGTGGGATTCACCATCAACACCCGACCCACGTTGATAAACAACACCTCGTCGTTATTCAGCGGTTCAAATTGGTTATCCATCGTCTACTTTTAAACGTCAATTACAGGAAGTGTGGTGAGAGGAGTAAGACCGTAGTTTTGAGTTTTACTTTTAACCTAAAGTCAAGCGAAGGGATTTTCGAGTTAATTCTGCTCCCCGACTTTTAGCAACGCTCTTCTGACTTCTACCTCCTACCACCCCCTCACTCCTCTCTCCTCACTGCCTCTTACAGAAACCACCCATAGCTATGCAGTCCCTTGCCCAACAAATTTACACCCAGGTAGCAAACCCAGACGACTACAAACCCAGCGGTTGCTAAAAGTGCGGGACGACGACCTTGCCAGCCTTTGGTAATGCGAGAGTGCAGGTATGCAGCAAACACCAGCCAGGTGATGAGTGCCCAGGTTTCTTTTGGGTCCCAGCTCCAGTAAGAACCCCACGCTTCGTTTGCCCAAACACCACCCGCAATAATACCGATCGTGAGTAGCGGAAAGCCTAGCCCAATAATGCGATAGCTGATGTTGTCTAGCGTGTCGGCAAGACTCAGGCGTTGGGGCGAGAGCGGCATTGCAACAGTGGCAACAGTCGGAGCATTGAGTACTGCCGTAGCGGTGCTGCCATTTAGCTCTGCTTGTGGATTCGTCTGGGTGCTAGAAAGTACTGTTGCAGGTATGACCAGTTCGCCCTCTCGCCGCAGTTGATACGTGCGATCGCGATATGCTCCGGTACCCACTGAACTGCCCCGCAACTCAATTTTTTGACCCCGTGTGACCACCAAAAAGGCGATCGACAGCAGCGATCCCACCATAAGCGTGGCATAACTCAACATCATCACGCTGACGTGCATCATCAGCCAATTGGATTTCAGCGCAGGCACTAGAGGCGCAGAGGCTTGCATATCCTTCGGCAGCGTCAGCGCTGCAAAGGCAGTGATGCCCATTGCGACCGGAGCCGTTACCACACCAACAAGGCGGCTATCGCTCATGTTCTCGGCAACCAAATGAATGGCAGTGATGCCCCACGTGAGAAAAAAGAGCGACTCATACAAGTTGCTGAGGGGAAAGTAGCCTGCCTCTAGCCAGCGTGCGCCCAAGAGAGCAGCAATACAGAGGTTGGCGATCGCCATGCCCGTTGTGCCGAGCAGCGACAGGTAGGGCACACGGGGAAAGGCTGCCCCAACCCAATACACTAGCGCTGTCGCAAACAGGATTGCAAAGGACGCATTATCAAAAATAGTTTGCAGTCTAACCAAATCCATGCCGTATTCTTCTCCAGGCTTTAAACCAGTGCCCTCTCTCTATCCTACGATTCTTGAGAATAGTTAGGAAGTTTTATTAGGGGGATGGCACCGCACCCGGAAGCTCGATCGCGGGGCTATTGGTTGGCGCTGGCGTGTTAGCAGGTACGGTGGGGCTAGGCAGAGGAGCAGGTTTGCCAGCTTTTTGCAATAGCACGGTCACATCGTAGCGCGTAGTGCGATCGTCGCTAATGGCTGCTGTGACACCGATCGAGCGAATAGCATCTAGCAGATTTTGATTGCCAAGCGGCAGTTGTGGCAGCGGCAGGTTTTTCGCTTTGTAAGCATCCACATTCACGAAAAAATTGCCATTATTGGGGCTAGGACCCGACGGCACGCCAGCTTTAAAGGCTTGGTTATCCGCTAGAGAGGCAGACGGCTTGGGCAAGATTTCATTGACCACTGAGACCGTTGGCGAACCAAGCGCGATAAACGCCACATTATCAGTCAACCAACCGTGGGCGGCAGTAAAACCCAGAGCGGGTAGAGACCAGTTTGTAATGGGTTGATCACCCGCTTTTGCCGCTTCAACCTTGAACTTATACTTCTCTGCCATTGTCTGGTCGAGTTGCTTTAGGGTTGCTTCCGTCGCCCGCCGATCGCTCGACTGCACCATAAACAAAAGGTTGAACGGTAAACCAGCCGGACTGCCATCCGGTGTTGCCACCATCGCCAGGGCAAACTCGCCCTGCATCCACGTTAAAAAGTCTTGCTCCAAATCCAGGTTGACGGTCGATTTCAAGGCATTTTGGAGCCAATCAGGTGGAGCGGTTGGCAAGGCAGGACTAATGGCGGCGGCACCCTGGCTATAATTTTGCCAGAACTGCCTCAAGTTACCTCCCGATGCCATCAGGAGGGTACTGGCAGGGAGGCGACCGGGCATACTTTTACCCTTGTTCTCTACCTGAAAAGTTTTTTGGCTATCGGGCTTGTACCACGTTACGCCTTTGAACTGAACGCCTTCCGTCTGCAGGCTTAACGTTGCTGCTACCCCTTGCGTCTGGGTCTGCGCCACATTGGGCACTGCTGCCTTGCCCGCATTGGCTGTTGTCGTAAAGGCTGTCGCCGCTGGAAAGTTGAGGTAAAGCTTACCAAACGTTTGTGCTGCCTGGATCTTACTTACAGCCTGGGCATAGCCTGGAGTTGCCTTCAGTGCAACTTGTCCTTGTTCACCTTTATAGGTATCGATCGCCCGATCCATCGCTTTGGGATCGGTAGTGACAACCAGCAATTTGCCATCAAACACCGTTGCCGAGATATTCTCTGCCTTACCCTGCGTCTCTTTAATCTGGAAACCTTTGTAGGTGCGGTCTACTAGTTTGCCAGACTGGGGTCGAGGCTGCTCCAAAAGCTGCTTTGCCTGTAGCGGATTTTGAATCGGCAGCACCACGATCGCTACGGGTTTGGGAGCTGCCACGGGTGCCGAGGGATTCGGCGCAACCGTAAGGGGCGGCGGGGACAAAAAGGCGATGCTAACTTCTTTACCAATCCACGGCTGAATGTCTTTGGCGTAATCGTAGCCATTAGCGGTCAACAGACGATCGCGCAGCTGCGCCAGGTTCTTGTCAAACGCTGCCTGACTTTGAGGTGTACCAAACTCGCGCAGTTGTTGCCATTGCCCAGGATCGGTCGCTACTGAGAGCGTCATCAGGGCATCTTGCGGAATCACTTCCGCGCCGATTGGCAGCTCTCCTGAACCAACGCCTCGCTGCGTTAGAAACCAGTAGGCAGCCGCGCCTCCACCTACTAACAGCACAGCAGCACCTACGGGCAACAATAGGGACGGCTTTTTTTTCTTAGTCATAGGGGGAGGGCTTTCCTAAAGAGACAGCACAAGCAATGCCCCTGCCACTTTAGCAAACCTGACGTGCAACGGGTGAAGAAGATGGCGTGAAAGTTAAAGCAGTTGGGGTAAAGATCACGATCGCATGTTGGAGACAATCAACACGCAGTACCACGTGCCTGAAATGCCTGCAAAAACTGCTCATCCTACAGGAAGCAAGCTTCACCCTCATGCTATGAGGAAGCACCAGAAACATCTAAAAGCCCTGCATCTTAGGGAGAAGGACGAGAGCAAATTAGTTGCCCATGGCATTAAAGACTCAAAGTACACTCCTTAAAGAAAGCTGAAGTGTTGTAACCCTTCAAGAATGCCGCCAGCACACTCGGCTAGTGCAAGATGGCGGTTGGGGTTCGGGTTTGCCTGATGCCATTGAAGGAGTTCGGGGCGGGCATTGCCAACGATAATGCCGCGTTCTGGGCGATCGCGGAACAACGCCACATCATTACCAGAATCACCGCATGCCACCGTTTGCAGCGGGTCAAACTCTAAATATTGACGGATAAACGCCATTGCCATGCCTTTGTTGGCTTGACGTGGCAAAATGTCTAGATCTTTACCACCGCTAAAAATAACCTGAACCTCCAAACCTTGTTCGTCTAGCAGTGCTTCCAGGTCAGGGAGAACTTCAATAGCGGCTTTTTCGCTGAGAAAATAGCTTACTTTAAACGGGCGTTGCTCTGAGCTGGGTTGCGGCGTAAGGTCAACGAAACGGGCAGCGCTGTTAACAATTTGTTCGCGCTTCCAGTCTTGTGCGAGCATTTGCGACCAGATTGGGTCGGGAGTCTCGCCGTTTTGATGATAAATTTCAGTGCCTACCGCACAGATCAAAATATCTGGCTGTAAAAGAGGCTTTTCGGAAACGAGCTGCCGATAGCTGATGAGCGATCGCCCCGTCGAATACACGATTTTTGTTCCGTACTGCTGGCGATGCGCCTCTAGCCGCTGATTGAGGTCACTCATGGCGCGATCGTTGCCCACCAGCGTGTGATCCAGGTCAGTCACAAAGAGAAAGGGCTTCACAGTCTTTCAGCGCTTCTATGAACGTTTGCAAGTGTTGGGCTACCCCCCCTCAGAGTTTAGCGCTCGGTGTGACCTATTGCGAGTGAACGTGCAACAGTGAGGTAGAGACAGTTCTCAACTCTTATCGTTCTATCTATGTATCATTATCAACGCAATGCACTTCGTACTCGATCTAGCCAGCTACCTCTATGTACAACTTTTACATATTGCGTGGCGTATTTTCTACGTAATTCTTGTTTGGTTTGTCTAACCATATACTTCCAGTTTTTGGACAGAACATAAGTGGCGTTACCTTCAACTGGACACTCAAGCACAACTTTTTCAGTGTACCTAAAAGCGAACACCACATATCCCAACCAGAGATTAGTACCTACGTAACATTCCTCTGGTCGAAGGGACTTTATCTGCACCAATCTTTGCCACTCGATGGCACGACTAACCAGTTCAGTGGGGAAGTTTTGAGCTTCACGACGATAATACGCAATCACATCATCTATATTCCAAGAACCCGGTGGAAGAAGCTCAAAGGAAAGCCGTCGAATAGGTAAATTGCCCTCATTCCACCAAATCTCTTCACCAATACGATATGGATCAGGCAAATCAGCTTTACAGTCACCGCAAATAGGCTTAAACCTTAAGCTATGTGGGCGAATCCTATTTCGCTTGCCACAATTTGAGCATTTTTCGATTGGATAAGTATTGGCGGCTGGCATGATTCGGGAATTGAGCCTACTCCTAAAGCTTTCCCTACATCAGCGAAGTTTAAACAATTTTATTTCATCACTACTTCCTTAAAGAACCATCGCAAAAATCGGGTCATTGGAGCAGCCTTAGAATCACACACGCTTTACTCCTGTTTTTCTATTCATCCTGCCTCAAGGCTCCAGCGTTGCCCGTATTGCCTCAATGCGCTTGCGGTTCACACCCAGATCAGACTCGCCTAAACGAGAAGCAGAACGGACTTGAATGCGATCGGCATCGCGATCGAGGTAAAACTCAACATCATCGACAAACCCCATGATTGATGAGGTAAATTCCGCACGCATATAGTCAGCAGTCGCCGTCAGCAGGCTCACTCTCGGTTGCCCCTGAAGCGTTGCTTTCAGCGTCTCAAAAGCCACCTCTGGCGCTGTGGTATAGCGCAGTGGCGCGATCGAGTGGGCTGGATCTTGGCTCTGGCTGCTCACACAGTTGGGCGTGCTGGGGCAGGGCGCAAACTTACCCTCCGCTACGCCCAAATTTGCCGGACGATCGCCTGCAAAAGAGAACAGCGCACCAACAGTAGAGGTCGATGGCAGTGGCAGCGCCAGGGCTACTGGTGCCATTGACAGCCAGCAGAGCATGACCCAAAGCACAGACGCAATCCAGATGGGCATGGCTGAACGGAAGGGCAGTTGCCAGAAAGGGCGATCGTTACCAGCAGGCTTTTTGCTAAACATAGAAACAAGTTTTTTTAGAGTCGGTTGTCTTGCAATGCGATGCTTTAAGCAGCCAGGCTTCCGCAAGCTCAGTCAGCTACGGTTAAAAGAACATTTGCAGTGCAGTTTATTTCCGGGCGGCTCCGTTGGGTGGTGATTACAGACTAACTTTCAGTAGTCAAAGCAGCTTGCCATCGAAGCTCAGAAAAAGTTTCTTTTTGCAAACATTACGAAACCTTCATGGAAATTAGCGTAGAAATGAAGAAATCACAAGGTAAGAGTTCTTCAATATTGGGTACTCATAATGATATAGGGTCTTTTTTATCGTCTCATCATGCCAATTGCCTTTACTGTTGCTGTCCGTACCTATAACGCTGAAAAACGTTTGCCAGAGGTTTTAGATCACCTACTTGCCCAAACTAATCCCGAAGGACTGCGGTGGGAAGTGCTGATTGTAGACAACAATAGTACTGATCAGACCAAAGCGATCGTGGCAGACTATGCTCAACGGTGGCGGCAAGACAGCCAAATTCGCTGTGTCTCTGAAATTCGACAGGGCAGTGCTTATGCTCGTGATCGTGCGATGCAAGAAGCGGCAAGTCTAAGCTTAGTTGGGTTCCTTGATGACGATAACTTTCCCGCCGCCAATTGGGTCGTAGAAGCGTATCGCTTTGGTACAGCGCACCCTCAAGCAGGGGCATATGGCGGCAACATCTATGCCAAGTTTGATGCCCCGCCTCCACCCGAATTTCATCAGATCAAATTTCTACTAGCAGTAGAAGAGCGTGGAGCTGTACCCTTTCGCTACACGAAACGAGGGATGGCACCAAATGGCCCCGGGTGCGTCATTCGTAAGCAAGCATGGCAAGAAACTGTGCCGCAGCAGCGCCGACTTAAAGGTAGAGATGAAACCTGGAAGGTGATGACTGCTAATGCCGAAGATATTGAGGTCATGCTCTACATTCAAAGCAGCCACTGGGAGCTTTGGCACAACCCTAGCATGGAAGTTTGGCATCACCTTCCACCCAGACGGTTTGAGCGTCAATATCTGTTGCGAATGGCTCAAGGGAGTGGTCTAGCAGCTCACTCCTGCCGTTACGCTAAACTACAACCCTGGCAGCGCCCTCTAATGCCGCTATTTACGCCTTTTTACGTGCTTTTGAGTGCTTGGCGAGCAGGGCTATATTATTTACAATATAGGCATCAACTTACCACCGATATCGCCAAAGCATGTCTCTTTCAGTACAAATTAAACGTCTTGCTTAGCTCGTTTTATACACCGCGTGTAGGATCTTCTGATAAATCTGATAAACCAACTCAAATAACCAGCGATTAGGATTTTAAGGGTAAGGGGTAAACGAACGGTGTGCAACTTATCTGTCCTCATCCTCACCCTTTCCCTGAAAAGGGTTTGCAGATCCCTCTCAACTGGGAGTGAGAGAACATGGCAATTGTTGCCGGAAAACCGCGCCTTGCTTAAAGGCTACTTAAAGTCACTGTATAGCTTGCTCTTAAACCTGGCTACTGGCATTGAAGCGAACCATACTTACAGCACAGGTTGCGAAGCAAGTCCAAATTGTTTGAACTTCTTCGTCAATGGTGTCTGACGCTTCTAAGACCCATCATACTTAGACGATGGCAGAACACTCAGTTACCTCTTTTAAGTTACTAGCTAAACTTAGCGCTTAGTTTTTCCATACGTTTACGATCGACCGCCTCTTTCATCACTGCCAATATTCGTGTTGCATTGATCGCAGCGTTAAAATCACACTCTACAACCTTGCGACCCTGGACGCCCATTTGGTGACGCAACGTCGGATTTTCTAGCAATGATCGTATCGCTGTTGCTAAGGCTGCCGCATCACCAACGGGTACAACTAATCCGGTTTCGCCATGACGCACAATATCGCGGACACCGCCAACCCCTGTGCTGATGACCGCACAACCAGATGCCATTGCTTCTAAGCACGCCAAAGACGAAAGATCCGCTGTTGTTGGTAAGACAAATAAATCTGCTTGAGCGTAAAGCTGGGCAAGGCGACCATCATTGGGAGCCATATCTGTGTAAACAAAAACATTTGGCAAAGCAGTTGCTGGCGGCTCTTTTGTAACCAGATGGAGTTCTGCACTCTCCGCAAACTGCTGGCTAAAAACTTGCAGCAGCAGATCGCCGCCTTTGCGGACAAAATCGCCTCCCACAAACAGAATTTTTGGTTTTGCAGCCGTATCAGCGCTAGGCGGGGCAGTGATCGACCAGAGTTCTAAATCTAAGCCTGGATGAATAGGCTGCACCCTTTGAGGCGGAATGCCACACTCATCAACCCAAATATTTTTGCCCCATGCAGACCAGGGAATGAATGCTGCTGTCCGTTTAGCGCACCATAAGTCTAGCCCTAACCGAAACCGATGCCGCCACAACAATTTGTTGAAGTCTTTGGGATACAACGGATGCGTAGAGGGGTGGACAACGGGCGGGTCATCATTGTTCCAGATGAGGAGGGGCTGTTTCCACAACAGGTTGCGGCAGCACGCAACAGTGTATGCCTCAAACATGTGAAACAAAACGGCATCGAACTGATGCATTTGTCGCATTACGGGAAAAGACTGATAGAGAATGACTGCCCGCGTGTAGAGCGGTTCGGGTAGATAGCGAAAGGGGTTTGGCTCGTCTGGCGCAATGAAATGCTTGATGGGTGCCCAGGTAAAATCCACTTCAGAATCACGCTCGGCGTACTTACGGAAGTTTAGATAGCGCGTCATGTTGCCCATGCCAACGCTCAGGATTGCTCCGAAGCGATACTTTTTTTGAGGGTTAACGATCGCAGACATGGAACTGTCTAATTGGCGCTGCATGGTTGCCTCTCTAAAACTGATGCCACGACGGCAACTGGGACACGGTAGTCTGCCTGAGTCGATCGCTAAGAATTTCCTGGCTAGCACATTGCTAAACGTATAGCCCTTTCCACTTACATGAGCCACACTCGATCCACTCCTTCACCTGTCCACTCCTACCCGTTTCGAGAACAAGTTACCCTCGCTACAACGGAGGCTTACCTATTTGTAAGGTTACTGTGGTAAATCGCTGGGAGCATAACACTCAGTGCAACTGAATCTTTACATCAGTATGAAGGCATGATATCTTGCTGTGCAAGCAGTAGACACGAGCGCGAAAGCGAAAACGGAACGGCATTTCTGTATGATTAGGAGAGCGATCGCGCCATGCAGGTCGATCGTGTATCTTTGATTTTTCTGGAGCTAGTGGTATGGTCACTCTCAAAATTGCCGTCTATATTGTTGTTGCTTTCTTTGTTGCGCTGTTTATCTTTGGCTTTTTGTCTAATGACCCTGCCCGTAACCCGAAGCAGCGTGATTTAGAGTAGACTGAGCCTGCATTGCAACATTCATGGTGGGGGTGGCGCGGGCTACCCGCCATTTGTCAGTAAAGCAACCTCTAGGGGTTGCTTATTCGTTTGAGACTGCCGCAATATGCCCTATCCGGTTTCGCCACCGACTCCCCCTGCCCTCATCGCCATTCCGTCTCAAGACGTTAGTCATTCACCACATGCTTCATTAGTTACCTCAGCATCGGAAGCACCCCAGACCGCACAACCGCCTCAACCTCACCTAAGCGCTGCAGCTCCTAGCCCAGCCGCCCCTGAGACAGAAACCCTACCGACAGCAGCGGCTTTTATCGAGCAGTCGGGAGTGTCGCAGGCGGCGCTCCTTGGCACTTCAACAACAACCGGTTACTTGCTGAAAGATACTCAATCTGCTCAAGCGAAAGGGACCCAACGAGCAGGCGTGCTTTCCCCCCTGTCAAAAGCTACCAAATCGAAGGAACGGAAGGACACGGTTAATACGGTCAGAGCGGCATGGGAGCAACAGGATACAGAGCAGCAGTGGTCAGCTAATAGTGCCCTGTTGCCGAGGCGGAAACCGCCGATCGCCGTTCCACCAACTCGTAGTCAGGCAACCAAAATTCAGCCGATTGAGTCTGCTGCCGTTGAGCGATCGCAGCCGGTCGCAGGAGCTTTAGACTCGCCGCAGTCAGTGGTCTATTCTCTCTCTGGAACGACACAAACAAAGCAGACAGCCCGTGAGTCGGCGGTGATGTCAGGGTTGAGTGATGCAATCATCCTGGACGACTTTGCCCAAGAAATGCTGGCACAGGAAGAAACAGGCACACCTGGAAAGCCAGGGCTGGTAATTCATGCTCAAGCGCCCGATCAAACACCGTTGCTCTTGCCGCTGCCAACATTGGATCAGCCAGCAGGCAGTCCGGTGCCAGCACCAGCCGAGCAAACACCCGTTCAGCTAGATATTCCAACGCAGCCACCAGCACAATCAGAACCGGAACCTGCGTCAAGTCCACCAAGCACAAGTCCGCCGACCCCAAGTCCACCAGCGACCGGAACAACTCCGAGCGTTGGCTCGGTGATTGAGTTGACAGCAGACCGTCAGGAGTACGACGAGCAACGCAAGATTTTTACGGCTGAAGGTAACGTCCTCATGCGGTTTCAGGGCGCATTGCTGGATGCCGATCGGGTGCAGGTCAATCTAGACAATCGGCTAGCAGTGGCAGAGGGCAATGTGGCGCTGACCCGTGGCAACCAGATCTTGCGCGGTCAACGGCTGGACTACAACTTTGTTCAGGGTGCGGGCACCCTATTGAATGCCAGAGGCGAAATTTTTCTCCCTAATACGGGGACTGATCTGGCATTGGGATCACGGAACGAAGGCGTGACGATCGCGCGTCCTGTCAGCGATCGGGTGACGGCTGCCCAACCGACTCAAAACGTTAGTAGCCCCGGTGGCTTTGGTGTCGGCGTTGGCTTTGGGAGGGATGCAGCCCGGATTCCGGGTGGTGCGCCAGAAGGGGGGCAGGTGCGGCGGTTGCGCTTTGAAGCCGATCAAATTGAATTTACCCCAGATGGCTGGGTGGCCCAGAATATTCAGATTACCAACGACCCTTTTTCGCCCCCAGAGCTAGTCTTAAAAGCAGAACAGGCAACCCTGATCCGTGTTTCGCCGCTGCGAGACGAAATTCGTACAAAACGTCCTCGGCTAGTGTTTGACCAGCGCGTGACGCTGCCGTTTTTCCTGCCAGTGCTTGCGCTCGATCGTCGGCAGCGATCGCCAGCACTCTTTCGGTTTGGCTACGATGACGAGGATCGGGGCGGCTTGTTTATCGAGCGTCCATTTAGTGTGTTGTCATCTGATACTGTGCGGTTCACCCTGACACCACAATTTTTTGTACAGCAAGCGATCCTGAATGGCGGCAGTCCCTTTAAGTTAGAAAACTTTGGCATTAGAGCGGCTCTGGATGCCAATCTAGGTGCGTTAACCAGTATTCGTGGCAGGGCATCCTTAACAAGCCTGGATTTAGATGATGTTGAAAACAATCTAAGAGCTAGTTTGCGAGCACAGCAACTGGTTGGCACTCACACACTAGCGTTGGAGTATAGCTACCGCGATCGCCTGTTCAACGGGTCGTTAGGGTTTCAAACAGTGCAAAGTAGCCTGGGAGCCGTCTTAATCTCACCGAAAGTGATTCTGGGCAAGTCTGGCATTGAGCTAACGTATCAGGTTGGCGCTCAGTACGTGAATGCGGACACCGATCGCCTCGACCTTTTAAGCGCCGATCGCACCAGTAACCGCATTAGTTTAGGTCGGTTTGAAGGAACTGTACAGCTAGCACGAGGCTTTACGCTCTGGCAAGGCAAAGCGCTACCGCCAACCCCAACAGAAGGTCTACGCTATAGCCCAGTGCCCATTACGCCGTATGTTGGTCTGGGGGTAACGCTGCGGGGCGTTGCCAGTGCTTATACTAGCGGTGACACGCAGCAAAATCTGATTGGTAGCATCGGACTCAGCGGTCAGTTTGGGCATTTTTCCCGCAAATTCTTTGATTACACTGCGTTCAATATCGCCTACATCCAATACATCGGGAGCGGGCAATCGCCTTTTCTCTTCGATCGCACAGTAGATAACCGCATTCTCAGTCTTGGCATTACCCAACAAATCTACGGTCCGTTTAGAGTTGGCTTTCAAACCGCCATTAGCTTAGATACAAACAATCAAATCAGCACTGACTACATTCTGGAATACAGCCGCCGCACCTACGCGATTACTGTGCGCTACAACCCCATTCTTGCCATTGGCTCTCTAGGCTTGCGGATTAGCGACTTTAACTGGACAGGTGGCACCGATACGTTTGAAGGCGCAGACATTACCCCCGTTGAAGGTGGGGTTATTTTGCGTCGTGATGAATAGAGGCAAGCGTCGATCGTTTGCTTTTGCTCACTAATTATTTATCATTTTGAGAGTCCACTTATACACTTGGGGTACGCTGCGTTTTACGTTACCTGTTTAGCACTGTAGTGCCGCAGCGAAGCTACATGACAGAACTGGTTAAAGACCCTACCGAACGATCGCCTGACTCTGCTGCGTTTGCCGCCAGTTTGCTACATCATTATGGCTTTGAGTTGGGCGGTGACACGATCGCGCAATTGCTGCTGGATTGGCAAGAGCAGTACTCCGACTCATGGATACGTTTGGCAACCATTGAAGCGCTTTACCAGGGGCGTTACAAAGCCATTTCTATAGAGCAAATTCTCGCTCTATGGCAGCGGCGCAGTCAGCCCATGTATCACTTCAATCATGAGTTTGAGCGATTAGTCTGCGATCGATTGCCCCACACGCTGGAGCCAGTTAACCCACCCGCACCAGAACCGTTTTTAACGCAAGCAGCGCAGGCATTGCTCGCCACGCTTCCTTACCCAGACGTTGTATCGCCGCTGGCTCAAAGTGAACCAATGGTTTTGCACAACGCAGATGCTATGCAAGCGTTACGCACGCTTCACGATGAGGCGGACACCCTGCCGAACGATCGTGCTGTGGCAATTGATGTCGCTAACGAACCATCGCTCTTACAGACCTACTCTTATACCTTGCGATCGAAGGAGCCGCCCTCTCAGCCCCTTGCTCACGAACAACGTGAAGCACTGAGGCAGCATCCTGTAGAGCAAACGTTATTGCCCGCTGCGCCATTACCCATAGCAAGCGCTGCCACAGCTAACCACGTTACACAAATTGACTTAATCGCAACAACAGAGGCTCGATCGGAGACCGATGTTCGATCAGAAGTAGAGCAGGCGCATGCAACCGAGCAAGCTGCTGACACTCGATCCTCATCTGAGAGCAACAGCACTTCAACGCAGCCCAGCAGTACAGCTCAGGCAGCATCGATCGCCAGAATTTTGCAGCAGCTTGACAACCAGGAACTTAGCACCAAAACCATGTTTCCGGGTTTTGGACTACTGGCGCATACCCTCAAACCCAAGTTGAGGTTGTCTCTGACCGCGCGTTACCAGCCTATTTGGCTGACCAACCCCACTAAGCAGCCCATTCACCAATTCACACCAACGCCCGAAGCCTCAGACTTCCATAGCAAGCTCAAAGCAGTTGCCCAAACACCGGATGAAGTATCAACGGTGGAGCCTTAAGCCGCACGCCCTGGTCATGATTGGACTGCATCGTTAAAGATGCTTGCGTCGTTACGTCAAGTTGTTTGCCCGATCGACCGTTAAGCCTTTGTCTCGGCAGGTGGGCTAGCAACGCCTTTACGAATCTCAGTGTAGAACGCTGCCATGCTAAAGCCGTCTGCACGCTTCAAGAGACTGGTGCGTAAGCGTAAATTTTGGCTGGCAAACCAGAGTCGCTCCTCTGCGTAGAGCGCCTCATGTTCAGAAATCAGCGTCACTGACTCATCGCTGCCCACGACATAACGTCCTGCAACAGATGGTTTGGCGTTACTTGTCTCGTGCAGCAGTTTGCCTTCATTCGGTTTGTTTGGATCGGCGATCGGCACTAGCACACTGATACCTGTGTGTTCTTCCTTATCCCACGCCGTCGAGCTGTCGCCACTCACCCGTACCCCACAAAGCGCCAGTGCTGGATCAAGCTGGTGTTGTTCGCATAGCTTGATGACCACTGGATCAGTGTTGGGTAACAGCTCAACCTGAAAATCTGCTTTGCCGCTTTCAGACTGCTTGAGTGTGAGATCGTGGCTGCTGCGCTGCGAAAACCATTTGCCGCTGCTGAGTTGAAAAAACTCCACAATATCCATCGTTGACGACGATCCTTTTTTTTGGATGCTTGCTACTCACTCATTGTAAGGTGAAGCCGTATGGCAGTTTGGCAGAAGTTAAGGAGAAAACCACTTACAGGATGAGAGAGGTTTATCCCATAAGTGGTTCATGCCTTAAGCCAGCAGTTCGCCTGTTTCCTGTAAAGCGTGTAGGCGGCGGTAGATGCCTTCACGGGTTAGGAGTTCGTCGTGATTGCCGACTTCGACAATGTGACCGTTCTCCAAAACCACGATTTTGTCTGCTTCGCGGACGGTGCTGAGACGGTGGGCAATGATAATGAGCGTGCGGGTGCCGAGGATGGCACGCATAGCAAGTTGAATCGATCGCTCCGACTCGTAATCCAAACTGGAAGTGGCTTCGTCAAAGATCAGCACATCCGGTTCCATCACCAGAGCGCGGGCAATGCCAACCCGTTGACGTTGCCCGCCAGAAAGGCGCACCCCGCGTTCACCGACTACCGTTGCATAGCCCAGAGGCATACTGCGGATAAAGTCATCAGCTTGAGCAATGCGACAGGCTTCGCGAACTTGCTCAAAGGTGGCACTGGGATTGCCATAGATTAGGTTATCGAACAGCGTACCGTTGAAGATATCTACTTCCTGGTGGACGATCGCTAAACGTTTGCGGTAACCCGTTACATCCAGGCGACGCAGATCATGTCCATCCATCAAGATGCTGCCGCTGTCTGGCTCGAAGTAACGGAACAGAAGCTTGACCAGGGTGGATTTACCCGAACCCGATCGCCCGACGAGTGCCACTGTTTGATACGGTTCAATCAGCAGGCTAATGTCTTTTAGCACCGGACGATTGGGATCATACCCAAAGGTTAAGTGTGAGAATTCCACTTTGCCTGTGAATTGATAGGGTTCGGCATTCTCATCTCGCACCAGGCTACCCGCATCTTTTCCGGCTGGCAACTGCATAAATTCGTGAAACCGAATCATAGAGGCATAGCGACGGGCAAAGACTTCTGCCAGTTGGCTAATTGGCTCAACCTCGGCATACGCCATGCTAGAAATTGTCAGCGTCGTGACAAAATGCCCCAGCGAAATTTCGCCCCGCACGGCTGCCATTAGCGTAAAAACCAGCACCAGAAAGACACAGCTTTGTACGATCGTACGCTCATACATCCCCAGCACAACGTAGCCTTTGTGGATGCGATAATCCAGCACCTTAAACTCACGCTCAAACCGCTCTCGCTGGCGAGTCAGCTCTTGTGCTTCGGTCGCAAAGGCTTTCACCGTTTTAATGTTGGTGATGATTTCAGAGTTACGGCTTTCGGTGTCTTCGGTATAGCGATCGAGCTTTTCCTCCTGTTTAGTCAGCTTCGCCAAACCAGACAGACTGAAGCTGAGAATGCCAATGAATGAGAGCAGCAGCACGATCGCAATGCGCCAATCAATCAACCAAATGACCGTGAAAATCCCCACAATGCGAAACATTTTGGGCAAGAATTGTCCCGTAATTTCGGGATACATCCAGGTATGGTTAGCCAGACCCTTAGCTACCCGTGCTGCAATCCGTCCAGGGTTATTTTCGTCGTAGAACTCTAGCGGCAGTGTGAGGACTTTCTCCAACGCCTTCTGAGCATGATCCCGACGGGCACGAAAGGCAGTATCCCAGTTAAACCACGGACCGAGCCAGGGTTGAATCGGTGCCCGACCGACCGAGACAAGGCAGACCATCGTCAGCAGAACAACCAACGACAGCGTTTGCCCCTGTGGTTGTCCTGTCACTGTAGCAACGCTGGCAATCAAGTCCTGCACGGGTTGATCCAGTGGCTGCTGAGACAGCACATTCAGAATCTGTCCGATCGCGTAGGGGCCAAATAAATCAATGACCTCAAAGGCACTTATCATTGCAATGCTAAAGACAGATATTCGCCAATAGCGGTCGTAAAAGCGAACAATGTCTTGAAATTTCGCCATGATTCCTCCTAAAGCGGTTGATGCCAACCTGTCGAGCGATGCAACCAACCCAACCGAATGGTTAACGGTAAACAGTAATGCTGCTATGTAGCTTCTCTTTGCTCAATGTGCAGACAGCTGCCTGATCACACTTGCTGACCCACGATCGTGCAGTCCACTTCGCTCAGAGACAGCAGGAAAGCTTCGCTCGTACTACTTATGTAGCATTGTAATACAATCAGGTAGGCGTGGCAATTTTTTTGACGCAAACAAAATATTGCTCAAATTGTCTTAGTGAGAAGCTTGCCGTTTGACTTCCGTCTGTATGTTTTGCGTCTCCCGCGTTCTACCTTATGCATCTCATCCTTTTAACCGCGATCGCTTCACACTCCAGAGAGATGAAGTAAAGCCTCTTGCTCGGCGATTCTGTCTACAACTAGAGAACTGATTCCATTTAAAAGGCTTATCAACTCTCTATTCACTACAGGCTGCGGAGTTGAGCTTTCATGGGGACATTATGTATGGCTGAGTATACGGATACGGTATTGGGGCTAAGGCACCTGCCGCTGTGGTTAGCACAAGTGCCGATGGACGGGGCGGTTACTACAAATGAAGAGGCGGCGCTCATCTTTTCGGGTCCACAATTTTTTATTGCGCTAATTGCAGGTTTGGTTCTAGCGTTTGCCTTTCAATTATTGCTAACAAATCTTTCGGTAGCAGCAGGCATCTCCTATCTTGGGCGATCGTCTGACTCCGATGACAGCTCTAGCGACCACGAGTCAGGAAGCTTGGGCGGTACGGTGAAGAAGATCGGTTTTGCAGTCGGGCTATGGACGCTGATTACAGTGACTGTGGCGCTGTTTTTAGCTTGCCTGCTAGCAGTCAAGCTGAGTTTGATCGATAGCTCTGTTTTGGGCGCGATCGTCGGCGTTGTCATTTGGGGCGCTTATTTCGTCCTACTCGTTTTGTTTAGTTCGATGACCGTTGGTTCGCTGGCTGGTTCAGTCGTGAATACAGCAGTTTCGGGCTTTCAAGCAATTTTTGGCACAGCAACAGCGGCGTTGGGTGCGAAGGCAGTTAACAATCAGGTTGTTGCGACAGCAGAAGCAGCAGCAGCAGCCGTGAGACGAGAGTTTGGTACAGGACTTGACCCAGCCAGCGTGCGAGATTCGATCGAAGACTATCTCGATGCTTTGCGTCCGCAGGCGCTAGATATGTCTAAGATTCGCGGTGAATTTGAGAAGCTGGTGAACGATCCAGAGTTAAAAGAGATTGCAGGCAGTGGGTCTCCAGTCGAAATTGCCGATCGTCTGCGGAGTATCGATCGCGGCACCTTCATGAATTTGGTGAGCAGCCGCACCGACCTCTCCCGACGCGATGTTGAGCGTTTAGTCGGTCAACTTGAGTCAGTTTGGCAATCGGTTGTGGGTCAGTTCCAGAAGAAAGACCCCACCTCAGAGTTGGTAGAGTACCTCAAGTCGGCCCAACCGGCTGCATTGAACTCGGATGAACTGAATGCCAAGATCGATCGCCTGACCGAAGAAGTTCGTCAACAGCGGAACTTGGCGCAATCAGGTCAACTAGCCTCAGCCCAATCGCCTAAACAGGCAGGCAGCCTAGTCGATCGAGCGCTCCAACTTGGCTTTACCAGCCTGATGGGTACGGTGATGGGACGCGGCGATCTGTCTGACTTGAACGTTGAGAAAATTCTCGGAAAACTTCAGACAGCAAAAGATAAAGTCGGCGACGTGACCAAGCAGGTGGCCCAAAAGGTGCCAGGAACACCGTTCAACACAGTGAAGGCAGATGTCGAAAACTACCTGCTAAACACCTACTACTGGCATTTCAACCGCGAAACGCTGCAAACCGAGTTTAAGGACGTAATCTACGATCCCGAAGCCGACCCAACGACAGTACAGCGGCAGTTAGAGCAACTGAACCGCTCTTACTTTGTGGATGTGCTGACGCAACGCAGCGACCTGACATCGCCTAGAGTAGCGGAAATCGCGGATCAGCTTGAAACGATTCGTGTCTCGGTGCTAAGTACGGTGAAAGCAGCAGCGACACAAGAACAAGCGAACGATGCGCGGAGCCGAGTGGAAAACTACCTGCGATCGACGGGCAAAGAGGAACTGAATCCGCAAGGGATTGAGCGTGATTTCCGGTTGCTGTTGGACGATCGTGAGGCTGGCTTTGATGCCTTGCAAGCGCGACTCAGCCAGTTTGACCGCAATACGTTAGTTGCCATACTTGCACAACGACCAGATACGACACCGGACGAAGCGAATCAAATCGTCAACCAGCTTGAAAGCACTCGTGATGGCGTGCTTTCTTCAGCGCGTGACGCACAAGAGCGAGTGAAAGGAGAGGCTCTGGCAGTGCGCGATCGCGTCGAAACTTACTTGCGAAACACCAACAAGTCAGAACTTAGCCCTGAGGGCATCAAACGCGATTTCCGGTTGCTGCTAGACGATCGCGAAGCAGGCACGTCTGCTTTACGCGATCGCCTCAGCCATGTCGATCGAGACACGCTGGTGCAACTGCTTGCCCAACGGCAGGACATGACACCAGAAGAAGCCGATCGTATTGTCAGCCAGCTTGAAGACGTACGCCATAGCGTCCTGCACGCGCCGCAGATTGTGGCAGGTAAGGCGAAAGATCAGTATGACCAGGTGAGTACGGCGATCGCAGACTACCTGCGTCGCACTAACCTGTCAGAGCTTGATCCAGATGGCATTCAGAGAGACTTAAAGACGCTGCTGGATGATCCAAAGCAGGGCACGCTCGCCCTACGGCAGCGACTTTCCCACGTCGATCGTGAAACGTTAGTCAAACTGCTGAGTCAACGAGACGACCTTACCGAGGAGCAAGTTAACCAGTCCATCGATCAGGTGCAGGAAGCAATTCGTCGCATCGTTCGCTCACCGCGTCGTCTGGCTTCACGCACCAAACAACGTGTACAGGACTTCCAAACAAGCGTTGAGGGCTACTTGCTCAATACAGATAAGGAAGAGCTGAATCCCGATGGCATCAAGCGCGACCTGCAACTGTTACTCAATGATCCCCGTGCTGGAGCAAGTAACCTGGGCAGTCGGCTTTCGCATGTCGATCGTGCCACTGTAGTAGCGCTGCTGTCTCAACGCAAAGATATGACCGAAGCCGAAGCCGAACGGGTTGTCGATCAGGTGCTTTCCGTCCGTGACCAAGTGTCAGCACAGATTCAAAGAATCCAGAACCGCATTCAGTCTGTCATCGATGGCATTCTGGCACGCATTCGGGATTACCTCAATGCCCTCGATCGTCCCGAACTCAACTACGACGGCATCAAGCGCGACGTTCGCACGATGTTCTACGATCCTCAGGCTGGGTTTGAAGCCATGCGCGATCGGCTTGGCAGTTTCAACCGCGAAACGCTGGTAGCCGTGATGAGTTCCCGCGACGACATCTCTGAGGAGCAGGCAAATCACGTCATCGATCAGGTCGAAGATGCGCGTACTAGCGTCTTACGTCGGGCAGAACGTTTACAAGAGGACGCTCAACGACGACTGGAAGAGGTCAAATATCAGGCACAGAAGCAGGTGAAAGAAACTCAAAAGGCTGCGGCTAGTGCTGCCTGGTGGCTGTTTGGTACAGCACTTGTATCAGCTGGAGCTTCTGCATTAGCTGGAGCGCTTGCAGTTAACGGCTAACTCCACTACGTCTTTAACGCCCATTAAAAAAGCCTCTCTAAAGAGAGGCTTTTTTAATGAGTGACAAGGCTAGCGTCTAATGACTGCATCAGGTTCTACTCACAATCAAGACTGAGCAAGAAAGCTGGGGATCTAAGTCACTTCTGTGCCAGATCCCCGACTTCTACAGCAGTTTCGATGAACTAATTGACCGGGCAAAGAAGTCGGGGATCGATTGCGTCTAGACTTTCAGCGCCACCATTTTTTGTACAGCTTCTACAATCTGCTGAGGTTGCACGATCGTCAGATTTTCCAAAGCACCGTTATAAGGGGTAGGAATATCCTGGGACGAAAGCCGCAAAACAGGAGCATCCAATTCGTCGAACAGGCGATCGTTAATCGACGCGATGACTTCAGCCGCAATGCCACCCGTTCGCATGGCTTCTTCTACGATGATCACGCGATGGGTTTTGCGAATGGATGCGCCGATCGTGTCAAAGTCCAGCGGCTTCAATGAAAGTAGGTCAATCACTTCAGGATCGTAGCCATCCTTTTCCAATGTCTTCACCGCTTGCATGACATGATGGCGCATCCGAGAGTAAGTGATGATCGTGACATCCTTACCCGATCGCACCACTTCTGCCTTATCGAGCGGCAACAGATACTCGCCCTCTGGCAAATCTTCCTTCAGGTTGTACAGAAGGACATGCTCAAAAAACAGCACCGGATTGTTGTCACGAATGGCAGACTTCAGCAAGCCCTTGGCGTTGTAGGGAGTGGAACACGCAATGATCTTGAGTCCCGGCACTGCCTGAAAGTAGGTTTCTAGCCGCTGCGAATGCTCTGCGCCTAGCTGCCGACCCACGCCACCGGGACCCCGAATCACCATCGGAATCTTGAAATTACCGCCGGATGTGTAGCGCAGCATCCCCGCATTGTTGGCAATTTGGTTAAATGCCAGCAGCAAGAAGCCCATGTTCATGCCTTCAATGATGGGACGCAAGCCTGTCATCGCGGCTCCGATCGCCATGCCAGTAAAGCTGTTCTCCGCGATCGGTGTATCCAGCATCCGCCAGTCACCGTATTTTTTGTGCAGATCCTTCGTTACTTTGTAGGAACCGCCGTAATGCCCCACATCTTCCCCCATCACCATCACGGTGGGGTCGCGCTCCATTTCCTCGTCGATCGCTTCGCGCAGGGCATTAAAAAGAAGTGTCTCTGCCATTGGTTCCTCTGATTGCGGCAATGTCTGTGATTTTACAAGAATCTTAGGACGTTTGGCTTTTAGCCTTTAGCATTCAGCCTCTAACCCTTAGCCTTCCGCCTTTATCTCTTATCTATTCTCCAGCACCCAATGTCAATTTTGGGCGACCCAGTGCGACAATAGCCCCAACGCGATCGCTGCTACCCAGATCTGCACCAACATCGGGTTAAGTAGCACCACCACGACACCAAGCGAAAGTAGCCCTGTGCCAATCAGTCTGACCATTTTGCTTACCAGCTAACGTCTACTTCTTTCTTCTGGCAGCAGCAAAAAAATCGGTAAGAATTACAAGAAAGTAGTGAAGGGATGGCGAGGCGAAGGGTGGAGGGGTGGAGAGGTGAAGGGATTACCAATGCCCTTTTGACACGCTACAACTCACGATCCTCCTACGGTTTTTTCCTTATGAAGGGGGAGGTAGATCAAGCAGGGAACGCGGTGCCAGCACCTTTTGAAGTGGTCTTAATAGCTGGATGCGCTGTCTGTCTGATTTCACGGTTTCACTGAATAGTGCGTCTGCCAACTTGCACTAAGCGTTCTGTTGTTTCTCAATTGCCTCTTATGCCTGCTCTAGACTTTTACATTGTTGATGTGTTTGCCGAAACGAAGTATGCCGGAAACCAGCTAGCGGTCTTTACCCAGACTGAAGCGCTTTCCTCAGCAGAAATGCAGCAAATTGCTAAGGAAATAAATTATTCCGAAACAACGTTTATTCGGTCGTCTGAGCCGCGATCGGATGGGTATGATGTACGAATTTTTACACCGACCAAAGAGCTACCCTTTGCTGGACATCCCACCTTAGGTACAGCCTTTATTCTTCAGCAAGAAATCATCCAGAAGCCTGTTAAACAAATCACGCTTAACCTTGAAGTCGGGCAAATTCCTGTTAGTATCCTTTACAAAAATGGGTTGGCTGATGTGCTGTGGATGGAGCAGCGATCGCCCGTTTTTGGTGAAACGTTTGCAGCGGAAGCGATCGCGCCCATCCTTAATCTTTCCTTAACTGATATTGATACTCGCTTCCCTCTTCAAGCAGTTTCAACCGGCGTACCTTTTATCATCGTGCCGCTCAAAACTCATCAGGCATTGAAGCAAGCCAGAGTAAACAAAGACCGTTACTTTGCCTTCATTGAAAAGACGCAAGCCAAAGAAATACTGGTCTTTTGCCCAGAAACTTACAGCCCTGACAATCACCTGAGCGTGCGCGTCTTTGCTGACTCGTTAGGCATTCCTGAAGATCCGGCAACTGGTAGCGCGAATGGCTGTTTAGCCGGGTACTTAGTGCAACACTCTTACTTAGGAACATCAACCATTGATCTTCGCGTTGAACAGGGTTATGAAATGGATAGACCGTCTCTTTTGCTACTTAAAGCAACAAAAACGGCGACTAATATTCAGGTTGCTGTTGGCGGTCGAGTGATTCTAGTTGCTCGTGGCGAGTTTGTCTAAGTAACTGGGCGTCATTAAACTGAAGATGACTGCGGGTGTGGAGGGGGCAAAGCCCCCAAACCTCTCTTTTACAATTAATTGTGGCTATCTACTTAATCACCTTTGGAGTGCAGTGATTGATGCGGTTAGTTAGAGGCTATATTGTCAGTCTGTTTGATGCCGATTTTGTAGTGACGGGTTTAAAGACGGCTGTTTTTGTTGGCTCTCTGCTCTTTGCAATCAATCATGGTGGAGCATTGGTGCGAGGAGAAATGAATCGTGAACGCTGGCTCTCTGTACTGGCGACCTACGCCATGCCTTACCTGGTGAATGTTTATGGTCAGTACAGCTATCGTTACAAGCTAAACGAGCAAGATGCAGTGTCAAAAAAAATTGACAAGGCACGATCGATGCCATGAAGTTCAGACCGACGTTACGTGGACGTTGCAACCGCTGAAGCGATCGCTTAATGCCTTGAATGTTTCAGTTTGCTCTCTTCACTTGTGCTTTTCTGCCTCTGACTGGGCGGCATAGAGTGCCTTTAGTGCTTCGAGCTGTTCTTCAACGCTCTTAATAATTTGACTCAGGGCAGGCAGCACACTCAGTTGCTCGGCATCGAGCGAGGGATAAAAGCGTGTGCGTGCACGAATTTCGCTTACCTTGTGCTGAAGGTTATGGGCGATCGTCAGGGCATCGCGACCCAGACTGGCAAGCTGTTGTTGCTGGTAAAACTTGAGCGCTGCGCCTCGTAGCACTTGCACGGTCGCTTCTTCTCCATGCGTTCCTGGCATCACACGCAGCCGCAGCAGCAAGCGTTGTTTTTGATAAAGCCGCTCAATTTCAACCTGCTTAGGCTTTTGGACTGGCAGCAACGGCAGATGCGTGAGCAACTTTAGCTCGTTCACAACACCCTGAATCACATCCAAGGGTAACGCTTCCAATACCGATTGCAAAACACCGTCCTGGCTCCAAAGGATACGACCCTGGTGGGACTGTCGTTCAAAATAGAGCCGCCCAATGCCGCCAACCAGCAATCGCCCCAGTAGTTCTACCAGCAGTTCTGCGGGTGGCAACGCTGCCAGCACGGTCACAGGTTCTGAAAGATGCTTTGGCTCGACTGACAACAAGGGCAAGGCATCACCAATGGTTGCGATTGCTGGTGGTATCGCGATCGACAGACGATCGTCTTTCAGGATCAGCGTTTCTTGCCGGCGGTTTCTCGCGTCGGTGGGCACTTCTAGTGGCACCAAAGGGACTACAGGTGAAGGTTCCACTAGGGTCGCTGGCGGTGGGACTGAGACCTCGCCTCGATCAGATGACGGAAAAACCGCAGGCAATGGAGCCAGGGGCATGACCGCTCTCACGAGGACATTGAGATCCTCGGGGCTATCAACCAGCAACGTGGGGTGAGAGTTCTGATCTAGTTCAGGCGACGTTGCCTCTACAGCCGTTGTGGCGTTTGCTCCGGGTGCGCCTTTTTGGATAGTCTCCTGAATGAGCCGTTGCCCAGTCTGTTGGGCGATCGCGCGTGTAACACCTTTCGGTCTGCTTGGCTGCTTCTGGCTACCCGTATGGCTCAGGTATGCAGACAGCGCGGCATGATGCACATCGGTCGAAAGCGTTTGTGGCGCAAGCGAACAGTTCATATATGCCAAAATGCGGCGGACATAATCGAGCGCTGCGGCATCATCTAAATTGACCATGCCTAGCTTGAGACGGCTGCCTTCTAGTGAGAGCGGCAGTAGTTGGTGGTAAAGACACGCTTCAAAAGGAAGGATACTGTCAACCAGCCGAAACACTTGTTCGGTATCAACCTGGGTTGTCCAGTCTGCTTTGGGCTTTGCTGAAGCCGCAAAATCCTTCATGGGCGCTGTCTGTGCTTCAATTTGGTCGCCCGGTGAAGACACCATAAGAGTGATACTAAGCCTGTTTTTGCTGCTGGTAATGGTGGAGTCGCAGACGTGGAGCCGCTGCGTGTAGATGCCAAAAGCGATCGCCCAGTCGCCCCGATTCACCCCGATCAATGATGTGAAGTAATAGCTAAAACTAGCCTATCTCAAACTTAGAGTTGCTGCCTACCTTAGGAGTGCTTTCACAAGCAAACCCACTGCCCAGAAAGCGACACTCTAGCGACCCTGCTCTACCGCATTGCCTAACCAGGCAACGACTAATTCTGGTTCTGTCTTGGAGGCAAAGACACGCACAGCGTGGTAGTTGATTTTTTCGCGTAGACGGTAGACCTGACGCACTGGCATATCTAGCGCTTCAGCGATCGCTTCTTGTGATCGTCCTTGGAGATAAAGCCGTAGCCACGCTGCCGCCGTTTCACCCAGCTTTTCGCTCAGGTAAGCCTCAAAGTTTTGGGAAACAGCCGCGCGTAGCTCCTGTTGCTCTTGTGTGGTCTGAGCATCCTGATAGTGGGAAACAGCTTGCGAATCGAGCAGGCTAACGGAGCCTTCCGAATCATCAGGCGAGATTTCTTCGGAAACCAGACGAATGAACTCTTGGGCAGGCACCTGAGTCATGCCACCTCGCTGCGATCGACGCAGATAGTTCACAAAGCGGTACGACAACAGCGGTTGATTGCGAATGGGACGCAGGCAGTACTCTTCAGTGCTTGCTAGCAGCAACGCATTTCGCAGCCGTGTATCGGTTGTGCATTTGGAGATCCAAAGGATTTGCTGCTGCATATACGAGTCGGTTTGCAACAATTCTTGGATCACTTCTTGCAGCACGTCAACAACGGTACGCTGCCGATCGCGCGAGAGGGCAATCCAGGTGCGAATTTTGTTGCGAATCAGAAACAGGCTGCTCAACCGTTGAATCAAACTTTTGTACGCGCGTTCGGGGCCAAAGTCGAGATAGCGCTGGCGCAAAATCCGGTAGCGGTAGTCCATTGCTTGCTCTGCGATCTGCCGTGCAGTAGGCGCGAGGTCATCAAAGCGCGCAAGATTGTCACCCATGAGCCAGCGAACAATGCTCTCACGAGTTGCAGCGCTATGGACTGGGATGTCTGTTTCTAAGCGCGATCGCCAGTCCGTTGCGATTACTTCAGCCAGTACCATCGTTTCAGTCAATACCATTGAGGTTGTCATTCCAGTCGTCCTAAACGCCCTCTTCAAAGAGTGTGCCTTACACCCCCTACTGAGCGCACTCACCCACAATGGGTAATCTAGGTTGCCAACTTTAGAAAACTGCCATTAGCTGACTGGTTGCCAAGCGTCGACACAAAGGTCTCGACTCACGGCTTCACTAGCATTGTACTGACCGCACTCCAAAGTTCAGCATTCGCAACGTTGAGTTTTGCACGATTGCGCTAAAGAAAGGTGAGATAGTCGGCAGCAAGCGTGGTTGGTGCTGCTAGACGACCGATCGCGCACACTGACAACAACAGTGGCTACGGGAGACACGGTATGACAAATATCCAAACATGAGGGGGATTGCTGGACAGACTGAATATTACGACAACCGTCAAGATCCGATCGTCAACCCGCAAGTCATTATCAAAGTGCTGTCAGGCTCGACTCAGGCATACGATTCTCCTTCGGAGACGCTGTGCGATCGCGACGAAAAATTCAAAACCTATCGCACCATTCCAGGCTTTCAAGAATATCTCTTGATCGATCAAAACAGCGTAGCGATCGACCATTATTTCAAAATTGCAAACAAACGCTGGTCACTCTACGAATACGATCGCGAAGAAACTGAATTAGCCTTCCAATCCTTCACTTGCCAATTGCCGATCGCTGATCTGTACGACAAAGTAGATTTCGCTGCCGAGAAGCAAGAGAGTAACGAACAACCTTAATACGTTAGTCTCCGTAATGGGTTCTTGCTCGAACAATGAAAATGACTTTTTCGATTTCTAAAATTTTATAGACCATACGATCAGTTCGATTCAGCCGATAAGAGTATAATCCTTTTAATTCTCCGCTCAACGCTTTCCCAGCATAAGGATTCACAGCTAGAGTTTGCTGCGTGACTTGCTCGAGCTTCTTCTTTTGCTTTGGCGTTAGCAGAACAATATCTTTCTGAGCTTGCTTAGAAAAGAGAACCTGAAATGGTGGTTCCATATGTTCAACCGAATACCTGCTCGGCTGTCAAGACCTCGCCCCGGCTGTATTCTTGCTGTGCCTGTTGAATATCAGCTAGCAAGGTTGGATCTTTAAGCAATTCGATTGTTTCAATCAATCCCTCAAGTTCCTCTTGACTGATTAGCACAAAGCTTTTGTTCGCTTGCACGATCGCCACACCTTCAGGATCTTGGCTGGCGCGATCGAGAATTTCGTTAAAGTTGTTTTGGGCGTAATCGCTAGTGACTTGATACATAAACATTTCTCAACGTTCTTAATCATCCGCCGCAAACAATCTAAAAGGCACAGAGGAAGCCTTTCACCTATCGCAGTGCATCAAGGCTGTTATACATTATCGTCTTCAACGCACTTCCGCTTAAACCATAAATTAGCAGCACTTGAAACGAAAACTTTAGCCTCACTTGAATACATCGGCTCCCACTTGGGTCTGTTCCTTGACTTTTTCTTCTTGTTTTTTCCTGTTATGTGCCTTGAGGTATATCCAAATACTTTAGGATTGTTGATTGAACCATAAAATCTATTTACTAGATCTTTGCCTTGAATAGAAGGCGAATTAGATATAAAGTCTTCCAGTTCATCTCTACCACCTAAGTCGTCTGCGATTAAATCCATAATATGACCCATATATAGTGGGGTCTGATCTTGATTCAACAGGCGGTGAATTTGAAGGGGCGGACGTTTATCTAGAGGGCGCTCATCTTGCAGAGATGGTAAGACTCGAGATAAAACTAGAGCTAACTTCTCTTGGTACTCGCGCTCTAACCGCTCTGCTTCTAACCTGAGCTTTTCTTCTGCTGAAATCGGTGGATTGAGTGTCCATGTGCCACCCTCAGCCGATATTGTCAATAAGCCTGGTTGTCCAGTCGCAACCACAGTTCCATGCCGAGAGCCATCTTCTTTTTGCTCATACACAGTGCTCAGCTTGAAACTTATGTCTGCACCCAGCCCTAAACTTATCTCAACTATGATGCTACGAATTTCATTAGCTTTCTTCCACACTTCGGAACATGATGATAACGACTCAAAGTCACCGCTAATCAGGTAGAATCTACTTTCTTCTTCATATAGCCTGACCTTTCCTTTAACAAGTAGATCAGCTAAAAAACGCTTGTCTGCTATGTCAATGATTTCAACCAGCCATCTCATCTGGAGTCTCTCTAAGTAGCACATAGTAATGCTTAAGGGTCTATGAATATTTTAGTGCGTGATCCAATAGTCTAGAAGAAAACATTAAATGGCTCGGTCTGCTAGACTTTGCGGAACGTCACATAAGGATTAAAGAGTGGTTGCAGAGTCAGTGTAGTCTGACTTAAGGGGAAGTGGCTCTGTGTTAGGAGTGATAGCGATTCAAGCGATCGCCTATACTTTAAGCACCCAGCTCAATGCAGTAAGCCATGCAAGGGATTCAATTTTTGGTCGATAGCCAGGGTCGTAAAACGGCTGTCGTGCTTGATTTAGAAGAGCATGGTGAGCTTTGGGAAGACATTTATGATGCGTGGTTGGCGCGATCGCGTGAGGAGGAATCGCGAGAATCGCTGGAAGCTGTAAAACAGCGGTTACTGGAGCAGTGATCGCAATAAAGCAATGGGTCGCGATCGCAGGACAAATCTCCTGTCACAAGGTTTTACAGTCCTACGCCAGCATTAAGAATGATGACAAGCCAATCAAACGGATGAGTGATTTAGTGTCGTTGAAATGCAGATATATCAAGGTTCTTGAGTGATTTTTAGCGCTTATACAAACTCAAGCTAGTGGATAAGCGATCGCGCAACAACGCGAGATGTCTGAGAAAATCGATAAGCGATTACGCATCAGCGATCGTGCTGCGGCACTGAAACAGGAAAAGGGAGTCTGTAATCAGTGTTCAGAAGAAACTCATCCCTTAGCCTTTATCCTTCATCCTTCCCCCCACCAACCGAGGCACTCTATGAAATTGGCTTACTGGATGTATGCAGGTCCCGCCCACATTGGCACACTCCGCGTCGCCAGTTCCTTCAAGAACGTCCACGCCATCATGCATGCGCCGATCGGCGATGACTACTTCAACGTCATGCGCTCCATGCTGTCACGGGAACGCAACTTTACCCCAGTAACCACCAGCGTGGTCGATCGCAACGTTTTAGCGCGTGGTTCGCAAGAGAAAGTCGTAGACAACATCACTCGGAAAGATGCGGAAGAGCATCCCGACCTGATTGTGCTCACGCCCACCTGCACTTCCAGCATTCTGCAAGAAGACCTGCAAAACTTCGTCGAACGCGCTCGGATTGAGTCGAAGGGCGATGTCATGCTGGCAGATGTGAACCATTACCGCGTGAATGAACTACAGGCTGCCGATCGTACCCTCCATCAAATCGTGCAGTTCTACATCGAGAAAGCGCGTAAGAAAGGCGATCTGGCAACCGACAAAACCGCAAAGCCCAGCGTCAACATTTTTGGCATCTCCACCCTTGGCTTTCACAACAACCACGACTGCACCGAACTGAAGCGCTTGATGGCAGCGTTAGACATCGAAGTCAACGAAGTCATTCCTGAAGGTGCCTCGGTTCACAACATCAAAAACCTGTCTCGCGCCTGGTTTAACCTCGTGCCCTACCGCGAACTGGGTCCACTGTCAGCCGCGTACCTGGAGCAAGAATTTGGCACCCCGTTTGTAGACATTACGCCGATGGGTGTCGTGGAAACAGCACGCTGCATCCGCAAAATTCAGGCAATCCTGAACGCGAAAGGTGCCAATGTGGACTACGAAGACTATATCAATGAGCAAACCCTGCACGTCTCGCAAGCTGCCTGGTTCTCTCGCTCGATCGACTGTCAAAACCTGACGGGCAAGAAAGCGGTTGTCTACGGCGATAGCACCCATGCTGCTGCCATCACCAAAGTGCTGTCGCGTGAAATGGGCATTCACGTCGTCCTGGCAGGCACCTTTTGTAAAAACGACGAAGCCTGGTTCCGCGCTGAGGTCAGCGAATACTGCGATGAAGTGCTGATTACTGACGATCATGGGGCCGTAGGAGATGCGATCGCCCGTATCGAACCCTCTGCCATCTTTGGCACCCAGATGGAACGCCACGTCGGTAAGCGGTTGGATATTCCCTGTGGTGTGATTTCTGCCCCCATCCACGTCCAGAACTTCCCGATCGGCTACAAGCCGTTCCTCGGTTATGAAGGCACCAATCAACTTGTGGATTTGATCTACAACTCCTTCACCTTAGGGATGGAAGATCACCTGCTCGAAATCTTCGGCGGTCACGATACCAAAGAAGGCATCACCAAAGGCATCTCTGCCGACTCCGATCTGGCGTGGAGCAAAGATGGACAAGCCGAACTCAACAAAATCCCTGGGTTTGTGCGCGGCAAGGTGAAGCGTAATACCGAGAAGTTTGCGCGCGATCGTAACATTGAAGTCATCACAGCCGAAGTCCTCTACGCCGCCAAAGAAGCCGTTGGCGCATAAGGCTTAACTGGATATTAGCCAAAGAGATTCAACCACTCCTGCCATCTTTGGTAGGAGTTTTTTCTTGATAGAGTAGTGTCACATCGTAGAGAATGGGCGATCGATGAACACCTCTGTTCCCTTTCACGACTTGGTTGAATACGTTGATGCGTTGCCCGTCGATGACCAGGAGTTGCTGTTTGAACTTATCCAAAAACGCCGTATTGAAAAGCGACGACTAGAAACCGCTCAGAATGCAGCCAACATATTGGAAGCGGTGCGGACGGGAACCGCTAAACGAGGTTCTGTCGCTAATTTGCTAGACAACGAATTGGAGGACATTCTCCTAGTGGTTCGTTCCACCGAGCCTGCGCGTCATGGCTGGGAAGATCAATTTCGCTTGCTGGCACAAGGCGACGAGCCATCCCTTGACACCACAACGGCACTCCTTACCACCTGGGACGAGTGGGAGTGGGAGTCATGAATGAATTACATTGATTCAAACTGACCTGTAAAGCCATCCAGCGTCAGGCACTCGTCCTGAAACGACTCTGCATCGCTGACATCTTCGACTTCAAAGGTCATAATCCGTCGTTCATCATCTTTCATCTTTTTAGTAGCAAGCGGTTTGACCCCGTACTTCTTCACGATCGCGTTAAACGCCGTTGCATACTTCTGCCAACTCTCAGCCGAACAGTAAATCGTCACAAGCCACATTTTGGTTCATTTTTGGGGTGTAGTAGTGATGATAGGCGATCGACTGACCCACATCCCATCTGCACCCATCTACACACCGCAATTAATTGACGCAAGCTCGATCGTTTAAGCTTCTGTAGGCTCTCTTGCGTTGAAGGCAGACGAAGCAAAAACGCCTTAAAGCGATCGCTCGTTTACCGCTCTTTAGAAATCTACAATGGCGCTGTTATCGTTACAGGAAGCGCGATCGTCGTCTCACTCCACACTCAAATTCCCCATTACCATAGACTCAACTGAACTTTTTCTGACCGTACTGAAATAAGGCAGCGCTAAAGAGAAAATGACTACAGAGACAGAGATTCTACAAACCATCGCCCAAATGCCAGAGCCTCTTAAGCAAGAACTCCTGCACTATGCAAAAGCGCTGCTTGAAAGCCATTCAACGCCTGATGCTCTAGCTATGCAAGCGGAAGAACCTGCGAAGCGAGGCGGGCTTGGCATCTGGAAAGGAAAAATTTGGGTTGCGGATGACTTTGATGCGCCGCTAGAAGATTTTAAGGACTATATGTAATGGATGTGCTGTTAGATACCCATGCTTTTCTCTGGTATTTTCAAGACAGCGAACAATTAAGCGCTGAAGCAGCAGAGATCCTTGAAGATACGAGTAATACGCTCTTTTTGAGTATCGCCAGTTTATGGGAGCTTGCAATTAAAGTTGGCTTAGGAAAACTTGAACTCCAGAAGCCGTTTCATGAACTGCAAGAAGTTTTGCATCAGCTTGCGATTCAGATTCTTCCCATTACCTTTGCTGACACAGAATGTTATCTCGATCTGCCGCTTCACCATCGAGATCCATTTGACCGGATGCTGATTGCACAGGCTATGACTCACTCGTTGGTTATCATCAGTCAAGATAAACAGTTTGATGCGTACGCAACTAAACGAGTATGGGCTTAAAGTAAAGCGATCGTGCTGTTATCGTTACAGGAAGCGCGAGCGCCGCATCATCCCGCCAACCTAAATCCAAGATAATCGTTTGCGAAAGCCGCCTTAAGTTGAATGTATCCATAGGCGATCGATGTCCCTAATATGACTGCGGCAGCATGCTCAAAAAGATAAACGCTTCAGCATTGGTCGATCGCCTACAGTCTTTGCGTCCTTCCAAGCAGACAATGCTTTCTGGTTTGAGACGGAGCTTAATCGTTCCCATCATTTTAGTTGGCGTATATGTGGTGTTTCCGCTGCTTCGGGATGGGATTCCTTTGAGTCCACAGCAGCGAGTCGAACCGCTGAAACAACGCATCAATGACTTAGATAAACAAATCAAAGTGTCGCCTACAGCGACAGATCTCAAAGAGATTGCCACGCTAGAAAAAGGTCGCATTGATTCTGAAAACACCATTCGAACGAGCTTGTTTCAAGCAGTGGGCGGATTGCTAGTATTTGTCACACTCTACATTTCCTGGTTGACACTCAAAGCAAATGAAGCGAAGCAAGTTGCAGAGCGCTTTAGCAAGGCGGTAGAACAACTAGGAAGCGACAACATTCATGTACGCTTGGGCGGCATTTTTATGCTGGAACAAGTTGCGAAGGATGCAGAAGAAAAGTATTACTGGCAGGTGATGGAAACGCTGACTTCGTATGTAAGAGTGCGATCGCCCTATCCAACAAAAGCTACTAAAACGCATTCATCTTTTGTGCAGGCTGCGATCAAATCAACCCAAACCAGCGAACCTCAAACTAGTGAAGCCATTCTACCGCTGTCAGCCGATATCCAAGCCGTGATGACCGTCCTCGCTCGACGCAAGCACACTTACGGGCAGCGACTTGAACCTCATCGACTCGATTTACACGGAGTCGATTTGCACCAATTGCGACTTTCTCCGCCAGCCCAGTTATACGGGGTTGATCTTTCAGGAGCCAATTTACAGGGCGCACAACTGGATGGAGTAATCCTGCAAGCAGCAGTCTTTGAGGGAGCAGTTCTGCAAAAGGCTTTTCTCAACAAAGCAAATTTGTATGAAGCGAATTTCAACAGAGCGAATCTTCAAGAGGCACGACTTCAGTACGCTGACTTACGACGGAGTTCCTTGGAAGCAGCAAATTTTAAGCACGTACTGCTTGATAGTGCCGATTTACGGGGTTCATCTTCTAATGGAGTCAAGTCACGTATACAAGAACAACTGAGCCTATTTGGAGCATATTTAAACGGAGCAAATCTACAGAGTGCATATCTTCCTAGAGCTAACTTTCAAAGAGCTTGGCTAGTTGGCGCTAACTTGAAAGATGCATTCTTGGGTGGAGCAATTCTGGAGCAAGCCATTCTTGATAATGCTGACCTTAGTGGAGCAGACCTTACTAGCGTGAAGCTACAAAACAGCTCTCTCTGGACAGCAAATTTACAAGCGGTAAATCTGAGGAGCGCGAATCTGGAAGGAGCACTTCTCAGAGAAACAAATCTGCGAGGTACTAAATTTAGAGAAATTGATCCGCAACAGTCATCTCTGATTGGAGTACGAAACGCAGTTGGTTTAACTTGGGAACAACTCGACGAAGCCGCTCTCAAAGGTGAAGGAGCGATCTTGCCAGATTATCTGCCTCCACGATCGCAACAGCCTCCTACAGAAACGGCTCGATCGCCACATTCAAAGGAAATACTTACCGCTACTCTCAACGCAATTAGGGTCTTAGCAGCGAGTTACAAGAGCGAATAAGGTAGCGATCGACTGACCCACATCCGATCCGCACCGATCCACACACTGCAAGTAATTGACGCAAGCTCGATCGTTCAGGCTTCTGTAGGCTCTCTTGCGTTGAAGGCAGACGAAGCGAAAACGTCCTAAGGCGATCGCGGTGCTGATTCAACGTTTCAGGTTTGTCTATCTTGTGACAAGCGTTTCACTTGACCCGATGATAAGGCTCGTTGCAGCATCGTCAGCGCTGTAATGTCGCGTAGATTGCAGTTGCCATCAAAGTACTGACACAATGCCTGCTCCGCTTCAGCCGTTAGATAACCACGACCGATCGCCTTTTGCACAACCTGATTGACCGGACTCATGATGCTTCCTTTTGCTAATCTTCATGAACCTAGTATGAAGGTCGCCCTCAGCAAGCAGTGTGACCGTTAAACCGTGTAACGTGTGATGCGCTGGAACGCAATGAGTGACGGCAACGCGATCGCAGCGTGACCAAAATGGAAGCGATCGGTGATCTCACACACACAGCCAGCGATCGTCCCCACCCTCTTTTACTAACGTTCGTGTCGCAGTGCCTAAGAACTCCCTAAAATGAAGAGAGTAATCCCCTTGACGCAATTTGATCCAAGCTGAAACCCTTGAACTTTTGGACTGGTCGCGGCTTTGCCAGCACCTCTCGACCTTTGCCGCTACCAAGTTAGGCGCGATCGCGGCTCGTCGTCTCCGTATCCCCGACACACAAGCAGAAACGCTAACCCTGCTGGCACAAACGCAGGAAGTGTATGCGCTTGAAAATCGTCTCAGCACCGGGCTAAAGTTTGACGGCATTACCGACATTGGCGAGTCATTAGAACGGGCAGAACGCCGGGCATTGCTGTCGGGCGAAGAACTGCTAGCGATCGCGACCACACTCGCTGGTATGCGTCAGCTCCGGCGCGTCATCGACAACCAACCCGATCTCTTGGTGCTAAACGCGCTGATGCAAGACCTGCGAACCTATCCAGAGTTGGAGCAAGAAATTCATCGCTGCATTGACGATCGTGGGCAAGTTGCCGATCGTGCGACACCCAAGTTGACAGGCATTCGAGAGCAGCAAAAACAATTGCGCGATCGCGTTTACAGCACCTTACAAAGTATCTTGCAGCGCAAAGCAAACGCGGTGCAGGAAAGCTTGATCACCCAGCGGGAAGGACGCTTTGTCATCCCCGTTAAAGCACCGCAAAAAGACGCGATTCCGGGCATTGTCCACGACACTTCTATGAGCGGTGCAACGCTTTACATCGAGCCACAAGCCACCGTCAACTTAAACAATCAACTACGCCAGCTTCAGCGCCAGGAACAGGCGGAAGAAGAAGCCGTGCGTCAAGCGCTGACTGATCAGGTCGCCGTCGTGAAGCCTGATTTAGAGAGACTGCTGGCGATCGCGACGACCCTTGACCTCGCCACAGCCCGCGCTCGTTACAGTTTGTGGCTAGAAGCAAATCCGCCCCGATTTGTCACCAGGAACCCGGAGAGTGCGTCTGTCACACCCGAATCGATCGTCCTTCGCAATCTGCGGCATCCGCTCCTCATCTGGCAGCAGCAGCATGAGCAGGGTCGCCCCGTCGTGCCGATCGATCTCGTCATCCAGCCACACATTCGCGTCGTTGCGATTACTGGACCCAACACTGGCGGCAAAACCGTTACCCTCAAAACCCTTGGTCTCGCTGTACTGATGGCAAAGGTCGGGCTATATGTGCCTGCCCGCGAACCCGTTGAGTTGCCCTGGTTCGACCAGGTGCTGGCAGACATTGGTGATGAGCAGTCCCTAGAGCAAAGCCTGTCTACCTTTTCAGGACACATCCGGCGGATTAGTCGCATTTTGGCAGCGTTGGAGGAGAGGGGAGAGGAGAGAGGAGAGAGGGGTGAAAAGGAAGAAAGAGTAGAGGGAGCAGAGGAGGCGATGGGGACATGGGGGGATGATGAGCAAGACCGAACCGCAACTCAAAACTTAGAACTCAAAACTCAAAACTCAAAACTCAAAACTCCTCTACCCCACTCCCTCGTCCTTCTCGACGAAGTTGGCGCTGGCACCGATCCCTCTGAAGGCAGTGCGTTGGCGATCGCCCTACTGAACCACTTGGCTGATCATGCAGGCTTGACTATTGCAACGACTCACTTTGGGGAACTCAAAGCGCTGAAATATCAGGACGATCGGTTTGAGAATGCCTCTGTCGAGTTTGATGATGTGTTGCTATCGCCTACCTATCGTCTGCTGTGGGGCATTCCAGGACGATCGAATGCGTTGACGATCGCTCGTCGGTTGGGGTTGGATGCAGACGTGGTGGAGCAAGCGCAAACTCTGGTCGGTGGTGCTTCAGAAGATGTGAATCAGGTGATTGCTGGTCTCGAAGCCCAGCGTCGTCGCCAAGAAACCAAGTCCCAGGAGGCAGCACAGCTCTTAGAAAGTGCTGAACGTCTCCATCGCGAACTGTCTCGGAAAGCGGTGTCACTGAAGGAGCGAGAGCAGTCCTTACAGCAGGCGCAAGAACAGGCAGTCCAAGCAGCGATCGCTCAGGCAAAGAGTGAAATTGCCCAGGTCATCCGTCAGCTACAGCAGGGACCCATCTCCGCACAAGCGGCACAGCAGGCAACCGATTCACTGCATCAGCTTGCCGAGAATCGTCTGCCCTCACGCCAACCCAAACCGCCCAAGCCAGGGTTTCGTCCTCAGGTGGGCGATCGCGTTCGCATTCCGCGTCTCGGTCAAACGGCTGAAGTGCTAACAGCTCCCAACGATGATGAGGAAATTACCGTTCGCTTTGGGCTAATGAAAATGACCGTGCCGATCGACGACGTGGAATCGTTAGATGGGGAAAAAGCGGTTAAAAAGCAGTCAGCAGTCAGCAGTCAGCCAGCAGCAGTGAGCGGTCAGGGCGCAGGCATCAGAAGTCAGGAGCCACTCAAAACTCAAAACTTAAGCCTTAAACCTTCAAACGCGCCGCCTGATACTCAAAACCCCACTTCCGATACCCCTATCATCCGCACGTCTCACAATACGATCGACATTCGGGGCAGCCGCGTTGCCGATGCCGAGCCGATGATGGAGCAGGCGATCGCCCAGGCGTATGAGAGTGGCGTGCTATGGATTATTCACGGGCATGGGACGGGCAAATTGCGTCAAGGCGTACATGCTTTCTTGCAACACCATCCTCAAGTCGAACGGTATGCATTGGCAAGCCGTGCGGATGGCGGTGCAGGTGTAACGTTGGCTTACCTGCATTAATTAGTAAGCCTAAACAAGTAAGGATGCGTTGTTGTGATAGACAACGTACTAGTTAACAATGCGGTGGTTCTTCATAAAATTCTTTGAGGGTGACTTGCCAGTATCCTGAAGAGGGCGGTTGGTTACTGGAGACACTCAACAAAGTCCTGTACATAGCGAATTGACCAGTTTGGTGCTCGTGAACAGCAATAGAAGCCGTCTGCAACTCAGTCGTTCCAGAGTTTCTCCCACCATAAAATTGCGCCTCAACCGCTTGCCAATCCGGCCAATGATAAGCCTTTCTGTGCTCGCTACGATCGTCCTCAATGCGTTGGAGTCGCTCGTCGTGCGCCTTTCTACGCTCGCTGCGATCGTCCTTAAGATGTTGGGGTAGCTCATCACGAAAAACCTTGCCGCCGCGATCGTCCTCAATAAGCTGGCGTGGCTTATCGTGTTCATTAAGAGAATGACTTTTCAGGGCGTTGCGTAACGCGTCGGGGAGCCTAGGAATGATCTCAGCTGCCATTGGTTGATCTGGGGGATGTCCAGGGAAAGGGTATGGGGGACGTAGAGTGCACTGGTAAAGGATCGTGACTGCTCCACTGATGAGACTGACCTCATACGCTGCTGCATCCGTGTCGGGGTAATGAGGAACCCATATCCCTAAATTTGGCGGTGGAGGACAGTATCTTGAATAGATTCGCAAAGTTTGCTGAGACAGGTCACACAGAGTATGAGTCGTTCCACCTGGTAGCCACAGCGGTTGCGATCGCATCAGCAGTTGACCGTCTGTCGTCGCATAGGCGGCAATGGCATCACCTTGGATTGCCCACAAAATATGGTCGCTGACGCGTAAGGGATAGGCATTGTCTTTCGATTCCCACTCAATCGCACCCGACGCGATCGAGCGGCATACGAGCTTGCCCTCAATGGAGCAGTAAAACAAGCTGGATTCGGGCAAGTCAACGGCAAGCGGAGGCGGTAAAGCCTGGGTAACTGCGGCTCTAGGAGCAGGGTCAAGCAAGGTAGTTGGTGGTGGTGGCAGATCTTTAACCACAGGTTGTTTGCCTCCAAGTTGGAGTCTGTCGATCGCGCTTCGCCAACGGTTCAACCATTTCCACATCTGGTAGTTCTCAACACGTAAGGATGCGTTGTAGTAGCGAAAGTATTAAGTTGCTCCAAGCCGATATTCTAGCTTTTGGGCAAACGATCGCAGCTTCTCTTCCAGCCATAACATTCGTTGTCACAGTATGGATCTGCTGTCCAGGGAGCTTTTGACAATATGATCTGCTTGACAAGCAGCTTACGGTGGTAGAGCCAGCGACAGTCAATATCACGTTGTCTCAGCCATCCTCACAGCTTTAGGGCTAATCGTTAGGCGATCGAATCCCTGCACTAACCGCTAAAGTGCTGAAAACCTCGCTCCAGGGTTAGCGGTTGATCGGGTCGCGTTCCGGTTGCATCCACTAGCCAAACCGCTGGGTTTTCGGTGATCGTGCCAACGATCGCTGCGCCACGACCCAACTGTCGCACCAATGTCTGCGCCCTTGCCAACGGCAAACACAGGATCAACTCAAAATCTTCACCGCCATACAGTGCCCACTCCAGCGCTTGTTCTGTGCCCACCCATGGCTGCAACGCGGACGGCAGTGGAATCTGACTCCGCTCAATGCTTGCGCCCACCTCGCTAGCCCGACCGATCTGCACGATCGCGTCAGCTAGTCCGTCGCTGCTGTCCATGCCTGCGATCGTCAGTGGCAATTGCGCGTCACCTGTTGCCCAAAGCAGATTAATAACATCCAATCGAGGCTTGGGGCGCTGATGTGCTTGGATTAGGGTTGCACGATCGCGCTCACTTAACGATCGTCCCAATTCAGGATGCAGCAACAATTCCAATCCTGCCTTTGAAGCTCCGTGGATACCTGTTGCGACGATCGCGTCTCCTGGTTGAGCGGTCGAGCGGCGAATCAGATGGTTGGGTACGGCTTCTCCAAAGGCAGTAATGGCGATGGAAAGCACGGGCGATCGACAGAGATCACCACCCACGATCGGCGTTTCGTACTGGTTCAAGCACTCCGTTAGCCCGCGATACAGCCCTTCCACCCAAAGCACCGGAGTGTCTCCAGGCAGTCCTAGACCGACTGTAATGCCTAAGGGCGTTGCTCCCATTGCTGCCAGATCAGAAAGATTTGCCGCTGCCGCTCTCCACCCTGCATCTGCCGCCGAGGTCGTCCGATCGCTAAAATGCACGCCATCAATTAAAACATCTGTAGTAATGACCAACGATCGCCCCGGATGGGTGGTCAATACCGCTGCATCGTCTCCCACAAAGTCGGGTGGACAAAACGACTGCACCAGCTTGAGTAGACCTTGTTCACCGATTTCTTGAACGTTCAAGGCTGTCTTATTGAGTTTTATTCCAGTGTTCAGCACCACAAGCAATTAAGATTGACGCATCTTGTAACCAGATCGTCAAATCGGTTAGAGCAGCAAAATCGAGCAAGTCTTCGCTCAAATCTTCTAGAAGCGGTAAGGGTAAGGCAGTAATTTGCGATCGCACGGCTGGGTCGATCGTGCCAAATAGTCGGGTTAGTTGACGCAAAATGAGCGTTGCGCCCTCTTCTTGTCGTCCTTCTTGTCGTCCTTCTTGCCGTCCTTCCTGAAGAATCTCCTGGTAAATGACTGACTCCCGCATCATGCCCTCCCGAAATACCTGTTGTATCAGCGCCTTCTTAAAGCGTAGCCCTGCCAAGAGTTGCGTATAGGCGGAAACTTGCTCCCGCTGCTGGGTTGATTCTATTTTACTAATTTGCTGGGCAACCTGTTGGAGTAGCTGCTCTGGAGTCGTTGCCGCCGCTAATGCTGCCAGCGGTAAGAGTGCGATATCGTTAAGAAAGAGTGTTGGGTCTTGTTGCCACAAACACATCACATTGTACTCGTGGCGCGTCGATTCAACGGCAAAGACGGTTTGGATATCGCTCGTCCTTGTGGGTGGCAGGAGCAAGACAACTACTTGAGTGATCGGCAAGCGGTGAAGCCGATACAGTCGTACCCAGTAGTCCAACATTCGTAGAGGCAGGGGCGGATCAGACTGAAGCTTGACCTGAAATTCCAGGTGCAGGATGCGCTCCTGGGTTCGTAGCAAAGTGACAGCATCGGCTCGAATGGGTTCAATGCTCAATTCAGTTTTCAGTATCGTCACTGAGGGTTGCGGCTCACCCAAAATCCAGGCAGCAAAGCGATCGGGATGTTTCTGTGCCAGCAGCTTACAAAGGTTATCAAAGGACATGGCATTGAAACCTCAGCACGGCTTGCTGCAAAACCGATCACTGTTTGCCGACAAAGCTGAAGGCACGGAAGTGGAGGGCTTGCTGTTCGATACGGTTGGCAAGACGATCGCACACTAAATTGCACAACTCAAAAATCAGGTCATCTTCAACGCTGTAATACGCTAATGTGCCCTTGCTACGGCGACTGAGGATGCCTGCCTGCATCATGACCTTCAGATGCTTAGAGACATTTGCCTGACTGGTATCGGTTGCCTCCACCAAATCTTGTACGCATTTCTCACCATCACGGAGAAGGTTGAGAATCCGCAGGCGCATCGGCTCACCTAGTACGCTGAAGTATTCAGCAACTTGTAAAACAACTTCTTGCGAAGGCTTTGCAGATTTCATGCAAATTTAATATGAGGTGCAGTGATCCCCAGATCTTAGCCACTCGACCGCTACATAGCAATAGAGTATTTGATGACAATGCCAAGATTCTTTAGGATTTCATCATTTTCTGAGTGATTTGGCTCTTTGTTTGAGTGATGCTTTCCAGTCGCTTACCGTTATTGAGCAAGAGCGGTCGCGAACCGAGCATGGGGCGCTCAGTCTGGATTCAGGCGCAGCAGCAACTGACCGTACTCGATCGGTTCACCATTTTGCACCAGAATTTCAACAACCTCGCCGCCAATTTCTGCTTCTAGCTCGTTCATCAGCTTCATGGCTTCGATAATGCAAACGGTTTGTCCTTTACGAATGCGATCGCCCACTTCCACAAAGGGTGGTTCATCGGGAGACGCAGCGCGGTAGAAGGTGCCCACCATTGGTGAATTCACCTCAATCAGGCGACGATCGCTTTTGCTGTCTCGTAAGGGCGCATCGTTAAGCGGTAAGTTTGGTACAGACGGTGTGGCAGCGCTTTGTGCGGCCTGTTTAGCCTCAGAGTCGGTGCGGCTATCACCCACTCTTGGCAATGATGCGCCTGCCTCAACCGCCTGACGACGATCGCCATCGGTAGCATAAAGTCGCTCCTCGACCCGAATACCACGATGCACCGTGAGTTCAAAATCAGTGCTTTTTAAGGTTAGTTCTGTAATATCGGTCTGGTCGATCGCGGCTAAAAGCTCGCGGAGTTCATTTAAATCCAGTGACACAATGACTGTAAACCTCAGAAGGGGCTAGGGGTTAGGAGAAAGGCTAAAGGATAAACGCTAAAGGCTAAAACAAGTTTCATCCTTATATCCCTTCGCTTACTGCTCTCTACCCAAATAAGTATCGTTACGAGTATCAACTTTGATGCGTTCTCCAATCGTGATGAAGAGAGGCACCATGATTTGAGCACCCGTTTCGACGATCGCGGGTTTGGTTCCGCCTGTTGCCGTATCACCCTTCACGCCGGGATCAGTTTGGGTTACTTCCAGCACAACAGAGTTCGGCAATTCTACTTCTAGCACTTGCTCACCCCAACGGATGACGTTCACTTCCATGCCTTCTTTAAGGTATTTCACGCGATCGCCAATCTGTTTAGCACTGAGACGTCCCTCCTCATAGGTCTCCATTTCCATAAAGACGAAGTCATCTCCATCTTTATAGGTATGCTGCATCGTGTTTTTTTCCAGGTTTGCCTGGGGAACGCTTTCACCCGCTCGAAACGTCCGTTCCATGACATTTCCAGTCTGGACGTTTTTGAGCTTGGTGCGTACAAAGGCAGACCCTTTACCGGGCTTGACGTGCAAAAATTCGATAACTCGCCAGACTGATCCGTCTAGCTCAATGCTTACGCCTGATCGAAAGTCATTACTAGAGATCATGAGTATGTGTATCGGGGAAAATGTTCGGCATCTCATTGTACCGCTCAGGGGTAAACCACGTTAAGCAGAGGGAGGACTAAAGATGAAGGGAAAAAGGTTTTAGACCTTATGTCAGTTTAAGCCAGCCACGGATGAGGCTTCTGTCTCTATGCCCTGGAGGCTCTTCCCGACTGACCCTCTGCCCTACTTTTGCCTGTGTGACCCTGCTCTATGGCAAGATTAATGAGAGCAACTGACGGTTTGTAGCTTTTGCTGCGATCGCCCGCTCTCGACCGTTGAGTGGGCAAACAACACTCAAACAGACGTCCGCTTTTGAGCCGCTAACTTAGCAAGCAGTAACCAGACATGGAACGACAAGGCTTTGACCGCTTCAAACTTGACCGCTTTAAGTTTGACCACTTGAGGCACTGGCTAAAAACAGGAGCAACCCTTTTGCTCATGATGATCCTGTCTTTGGGGTTAAGTGCGGCTGCTAAACCGACCAATATTATGCCTGCTGGCAACCCCATTACCGATGGCAAAGCGTTATTGCGCTACGCTTTGCCGATCGACAATGCACCTGTGCGCGAACTGCAAGGCAGCTTAGAAGATATTGCCACACAGCTCAGGGCAAATCGACGCTGGGGCGCGATCGCGGGTGACGTGAAGAGAGCAAGCTGGATTTTGCGCGATAAAGAACCAGCGATCCTTGCCAGTGTGCCAGAAGCGAAGCAAGCCGAAGCACAAGCCATACTGGCTAAAATCAAGGACGGCATTGCGCCTCTGCAAGAGTCTATCGAAGCAAAGGATAAAGAACAAACCTTTCAACAGCGATCGGATCTGCTGAGCTTGGTTGGACAGCTTGAAGAAAGCATGGTGCAAGCCTTCCCTTTTGAGGTGCCTGCCGCATACAACAGTCTGCCGCAGCTTAAAGGTCGCGCCACGATCGCCTTTACAACGAACAAAGGCAAGATCACAGCCGTTGTCGATGGTTACAGCGCTCCAGTCACCGCTGGCAACTTCGTTGATTTAGTCCAACGCGGTTTTTACGATGGCTTACCCTTCACCCGTTCTGAAGAATCCTACGTGCTGCAAATCGGCGATCCGCCTGGAAAAGACGTTGGCTTTATCGACCCTCAAACGAAAAAGTATCGCGCCATTCCGTTAGAAGTGTTGGTGCAGGGCGATGTTGAACCCACTTATGAGATCACGTTAGAGGATGCAGGACGCTACAAAGACCAGCCTGTATTGCCTTTCTCGTCCTACGGTGCGCTGGCAATGGCGCGTCCTGGTGAAGACCCTAACGGTGGTTCGTCCCAGTTTTTCTTCTTTTTGTTTGAGCCAGAGTTAACGCCAGCCGGGCGAAATTTGCTGGATGGTCGCTACTCTGTGTTTGGCTACGTCATTGAAGGCAAAGAGGTGCTGGAGCAACTGAAAGCTGGAGACAAGATTGAATCCGCTAAAGTGATTCAGGGGCTGGATCAATTGGTGGAGCCAGTTGCCTAAACGGAGCGATCGTCGCTTTGAGCTTGGAGTTTGCTGATGCTAAGGAAAAGGCTTAGGCGCGATCGGTGTTAGTCACTAAACTGGAGAGAAGACCAATTCCCTTTGTTACACACTACAAGTTACAATCCCTCTGCCTGCGGTTTCCCCTTATCAAGGGGGATTGAGAGTAATCAAGCGCGGGAATCTGTAGCCAGAATTTTTTGAATTGGTATCAGTTGATCGCTTCAAAGCCTCAATCCACCTTTAAAGCTTGAAACTCAAAGCTTTATACCCGCATCCTCTCGCAATTAGATCATGGCAATTTTTGAGTGGATCTTTTTGACTGGCTTTGGCGTACTGGCTGGTGTGTCTCTTACGAACATCATTCAAAATCGACAGCAGCAGTCTCGCTTGGAGCAAGCCTTTTACCAACTGCTGGAAGTTGAAAATGGTAATGTCTCCCTCATTCAACTAGCCGCTACTGCACGAGTCAATGCCGAAGTCGCCAAAAGCTATTTGGCGACCCAAGTGAAATTTTTCGGCGCAGTGCCCGAAGTAGACGACGATGGCGACGAGTTTTATCGCTTTCCTAAGTTACGCCGCTGGAGCGAACCCGAAGAGTGGCAGTGATGTGAGCAGTCAACGGTCAATAAAGTGTGGCGTGGCTACGGCTGGCGTTTTGCCATAGCCAATCTAAAGGCTGGAAGCTGATCGCTATTCTCCCAGCGAAAAATCGCGCTCAAAGCTCTTACGGGTCAGCGGTTGCTCTAGCATCAAGCCTTCACCGCCCAGTGTTTCCAGTGGTTTACCTTCTACTGCTAACCGGACTCTGGCATCTGGATTCAAGCTAGTGGCGGTGTAAAGAATTTGCCCAACTCTGGCAGTCATTGAGGCGCTGCCGCCGCCCTGCGTGAAGGCTTGGGAGAGGTCAACATGAATGTCATTATCTTTGATGTAGAGGCTGCGAAGTCTGGTATCACGCGGAATGGTTGTTGTCACACTCGCACTGCTGGGACCCGCAAGTAATTTATCGACAGCGGCTGCCAGAATATCATTGGGCGCTTCCTGGGCACTCAGCGTCACAGGGCTAGGGCTAAAAGCGATCGCACTCCCTGATGCTTTCAACCAATAAACCTGAAGCGTTTTGGTCTCCGCAGCCGGGGCAGTATTGCCAACTGGCAGCTTTGACGTAGTGCTGGGAGCGATCACTGCTGGCGGCGCTTTTTGCTGGTCTGACGGCACCTGGGAATTTTCGATTACGTCTGGTGCGGGTGCTTTGCGTGACGCAGATTGCCACTCCCACCAGGCGACGGCACTGCCTGTAGCCAGTACTAGAGCGGATAACCCTGCAATGATCCCAAGGGGGAGGTGGCGACGCGATCGTTGGTCTTCCATAACGCAAATTCTCCTTACAAGTGACATGCAGAGCGGGTGAAGGCTGCCTGAATAACTACCAAGCCATCCAGGGCGATTTCGGAAAAGTAGAACGCTTTCTTAGCGTGGCTTATCTAGCGCAACCTGGACAAAGGCAGCCAGATTAATTTGATTCTCTGTCAAATCCAACTGTAAGATTCTTGCGGTTAGACCAGTTTTTTCAAACTGGCGCAGGTCAGACTGTGCGCTAATGCCTTTCGCGATCGACTGCATAATCGATTCTGGTACGACTTCACCATCCAACGTCACAACGGGACTGAGAAGCTGTAGCTGCCGTCCTGCAATGATGGCGATCCCTGACTCCACCACAATCTTTAAAGTGTCGGGATCGGCTGCTTCCTGTAGTTCAGCCTGAAGCCGCAAGCGTTGGTTCGTGAGGAATTCAATACGAGGGTTTAGCAGCGTGTACCGTTGGGCACGTTGTCGGGTCTGTTGCCCCAGGACGTTAACGCCCAACGCCTTGAGTTGATCGAGGACAAGGGGCGATCGCAGCGCACGGTTCAGATCGTCTTGCTTCAGCACCAGCCGCATTCCGGCTCGAAGTGGCTTTTCTAGCTGTGGCTGACCGCGCTGCAGACGAGCAGCATTAAGCTGAATGGGATCAGTTTCTAGCTCAAAGGCTTCCAGGCGAATGTCCTGGGCAGGAAACAGCCCACGTCCCGCAATGCGGATGCGATCGACTTTGCCCTGTACCAGTTGATAGCTCGGCGCATTGTCAACGCGGACTTCCAGTTGTTCTACTGATTCAAACTGCTTGCGAATCGTCGTTTGAGCAACGCGATCGACCACAAACCCTGCTGGGGAAAGCAGGGTGATTAGGCTAGAAAGAAAAATGGTGAGAAATTCCAAAGTTTAATGTTGCTCCAAAAGCCACTGTTGTAAGGTTGTGACCACATCTTCAAGCAGCACTTCCTGAGATTCTTTACTCGCACGTTTGACCACTTCGATCTTTCCTTGCTGGAGCGATCGCCCTGTCACAAGGCGGTAGGGTATCCCAATCAAATCGGCATCCTTAAACTTCACGCCTGCACGCTCGTTGCGATCGTCCAGTAAAGTTTCAATGCCTGCCTGATTGAGTTCGTCATACAGCTTTTCGGCTGCCTGTACTTGCTCGGCTTTGGCAATGTCGGGAATCACGACGATCGCTTGGTAGGGCGCGATCGCGATAGCCCACACAATCCCGTCCTTGTCGTAGGATTGCTCGACGGCTGCTTGCGCGAGGCGCGAAACACCCACACCGTAGCATCCCATCACTAGAGGCTTTTCTTCCCCTTGCTCGTTTGTATAGGTTGCTCCCAGGGCTTCAGAGTACTTTGTACCTAACTGGAAGATGTGCCCAATTTCAATGCCTCTAGCAGTTTTGAGCGTTTGGGTGGGGTCATGCAGGGCGCGATCGCCTGCGATCGCCTTTCGCACATCCACCACCAGCTTCGGTAGCTCAAACTCTTTACCCCAATTGGCACCGACAACGTGAAACCCAGCGTCATCGGAGCCTGTAATAAAGTGCGCCAGGTCAACCGCAGTCTTGTCCACCAAGCGCAAGAATTTTGGTGTTACAGGATTAACGGCAACCTCGCCTGCTGGCATCGGTTTGGGCGGCTTGATGTAGCTATCTTCCAAATTGGGCGCGATATAACCCAAGGGTAGGGGTTTCGCAGCCCATTTCTCCTGTGCCTCTGCATCCGGTACAGTCAATGCCAAAACAGTTTTGCCGCCGTACTGATCCGCCAGTTTGGTCAATTCATTTTGCAGTTTTACCTCATTCACATCCTGGTCGCCTCGGATGCTAACCAGCACTAAAACCACTCTGCCGCTATCAAATACTGCTTGATACAAAACATTTTTGACGATCGCCGTGGGAGAGCACTTCAGCAATTGCGACAATTTGGCGATCGTCTCTGTGCCAGGAGTCTCTAGTTTCTCGTAAGCGGTGAAGGGGGATAGCTCGGCATCCGACGGTAGGGAAACAGCTTTCTCGACATTGGCAGAGTACCGACCATCCTCGGTGTACAGCACTTCATCTTCCCCTGCCTCAGCCAGCACCATGAATTCTTGCGAACCTGCCCCGCCGATCGCGCCTGAATCAGCATCCACTGCCCGAAAAGCTAGACCGCAGCGATTCAGAATATTGCAGTAAGCTGTGTGCATTTTTTCGTATTGCCGCTTGAGTCCGGCTTCGTCCACATCAAACGAATAGGCATCTTTCATGATGAATTCACGCCCGCGCATCAGACCAAAGCGGGGGCGAATCTCATCTCGAAATTTCGTTTGAATTTGGTAAAGGTTTTGCGGCAATTGACGGTAGGAGCGAATCATGTCGCGCGCGATCGTCGTAATCACTTCTTCGTGCGTGGGGCCCAACCCCATTTCGCGCTGCTGGCGATCGACCAGCGAAAACATGATGCCTTCCGCTTTTGTGTAGGTATCCCACCGTCCTGATTCGCGCCATAGCTCCGCAGGCTGCAACTGTGGCAGCAGGCATTCTTGCGCCCCAGCGGCATTCATTTCCTCGCGGACAATCTGCGATACCTTCTGCATGACTCGCCACATCAAAGGCAGGTACGCATACACACCACCCGCAATGCGCCGAATGTAGCCTGCCCGCAGCAGCAGCTTATGGCTGGGAATCTCCGCCTCTACCGGATCTTCTCGAAGCGTCACAAACAGCATTTGAGACAGTCGCATTGCCCAGTTCCTTTTCAGACTCAAGAATCATCTCTCAGTCTAGAACATCCGATGTACCGGAACGTAGACGATGGCAATTCGCAGTAGGCTTCCACTTCTAAGCGGACGGTACAAAGCGCTTTCGCAATGACTCTGCACGACGTTTAGACGTTTCATTTTGGGGTTCGATCGCTAGCGCTTGTTCGTAAACTTCCAACGCTTGACTCGCTAACTGTTTACGCTCATAGGCGTGACCAATATTGTTCAGCGCTGTGACGTAGTTTGGATCAATTTTGAGCGCATCTTTATACTGACGAATCGCCAGATCGTACTGCTCCTGGGCAAAGTAAGCAAACCCAAGCGCGTTGTAAATGGGTGCGCTTTCTGACTCCTGTAAGTCCTCTGCTTTCAAGGCTTTCTGAAACAGCATGATCGCTTGAGAATAAATCTTCTTATCAAGATAAATGCTGCCCAGTTCGTAGTATTCCTGTGCGGAACCCGCTTCTTTAGTCAGTTTTGACTGCAACTTAGCGAGCGCTAACTCTACTTTGCGCGTTTTGAGAATTTGGCGCACGACAGACCAGCCTGCAAAGGCTAGCAGCAACAGTAGAAAGGAGATATAGATGAGAGGAGACGGTGTATCCATACCAAGAATTAGTTTACGCAAGGAACGGTCAAAGCTGCCTATCATCAACCTTATCGCAAAATGGGAGAGGTCGAAGGAAGGCTAGAGGATGAATGTTAAGCTGTCAGCATTTTTATAGCACTTAGGTCACTTTCATTCGCATTCACTACACTCACAACCTTGCACTCGTCTTCCAAGATCAACAGCGAGCTTAAGCACTCGCCGGTAGTTCGTTACGGCAATCCCCAGTAAAGCGCACGCTCTTGCAGCCATCCTTCTGCTGTCCAGCGGGCAATAATTTGGTTGATACGCAGTTGCAAATCGTTATACTGCAAGCCTTTTGGCATGACGATGCAGAGTGGCTCTACTGAAAGGGTAGGCAGCAGCAGCCGATAGCGCGGAAATTCTTGTACCCATCCGGTTAGCACAGTTGCATCAGCAGCAAAGGCAACCGCTTCACCCGCTTCGAGCAAGGTATAAGCCTCAGCATAGGATGCCACGCTAATCAGGGTCGCCGCTGGTAGACGGTAGCGTAGAGTCGCGATCGTACTTGAACCATCTAGTACAGCGATCGCACGCTTGCCAACATCTGCTAGCCGCTGCATTGCTGCATCGCGTGTAACGAGGGCTGTGCCATCCAGATAGTAGGGCAAACTGAGGCTGACCAGACGCGAGCGAGAGGGTGTACCAGTGACATGGGCGATCGCAATATCTGCCTTGCCCTCCAGTACCGCTACCAGACGATCCTGATTGACGACAGGCTGTAGCTCAACAGCATCCTTGCTCCCTAGCAATTCCTGCGCCAGTCGTTGAGCAATCTCAATTTCTAACCCTTGTAGCTGTCCATCGACCCCGCGAAAGCCCAGCGGGCGGAGGTTATCCTTCACTACCACAATCAAACGACCCCGTTCTTCGATCGCTTCTAAATCAGCAGCAATAATTGGAGGCACTGAGAACAGTACCCCCAACATGCTTAGACTTAAGACGTTACCGAGCAGCGCAGACAGTTTCATTGCCATGCCAAGCAGTTAAACCTGGACTAAGCTGCCTTCTTGACAGCCGTACCAACAGCTGCAACGACCTGACTAAACCCAGCCGGATCAAGAATCGCCATCTGTGACAGCATCTTGCGGTTAATTTGGATATTTGCCTTTTTTAAGCTACCCATAAACTGGCTGTAGCTCAAACCGTGCTGACGGGTCGCTGCATTAATGCGGGTAATCCAGAGACGACGAAAATCACGCTTCCGTTTACGGCGATCGCGATAGGCATTTCGTAACGCCTTCATCACCTGTTGGTTTGCTGTGCGGAAAAGGCGAGAATGTGAACCTCTGAAACCTTTTGCCAGCTTTAAAATCTTTTTGCGGCGCTTGCGAGCGACATTGCCGCGCTTTACCCGTGTCATTTCTACAAATTCCTCTAAGTTCTGACTGCTAGTTTAGTAAGCTTTGAATTTCAAGGTTGAATCACTGACTCAACACTCAGAACACACAGCCTATAGATAAGGGAGCATGAGATGCACGTTTGCCTCATCCCGCTCGTTTACAACTGCTACACCGGCAAGGCGTCGCTTACGCGAAGCGCCTTTATGCTCAAGTAAATGGCTTCTAAAGGCTTTACGACGCATTATTTTTCCGGTTCCGCTGGCTCTAAAACGCTTGGCGGCGGCTTTACGGGTCTTCAGCTTAGGCATGGGTCAGCTTTTATTCAACACAGTCTCCCATCATATTACCGAAAGAGCAGGAAAGGCAAGCTTTTACTGAAAGAACTACGGTCAATTCCTTGCCACAACTTCCTCCTTAAACGGTCAAGTCACTGGTTCTGAGCGTCACTGCGCTGATGGATCTGGACTTTAGCCATCCATTCGCAAAAGCTAATTTACGTTGCTTAATAAAAGAGCCAACTGGTGAAGGAGTATTTTCGTCCTCGGACGACTGGCAGCGATTGATGGGGGTGAGTGTAATAGGAGGGAAAGACGATCGCGCTGCCTGCTTGGGGTTTAACTTTAATATTTTGACGATCGAACAAGGTTTCACCGCCCTCAAAATCATCGTTCAAATAACCGACGATGCTGATATCGCGGGTTGGGATGCCATTGGCAACTTCCTGAAAGCGGCTAGACAGGAGTAAGTTATCAACATGGCGTTTGTAGCGCTGTCCTGGCTTATAGCGCAAGATCGAACACATTTCCGCCTGAGAAAATTTGATGCCATAGTGCTTGAAAAGCAAATCTTGAAGGAGCTTGACTTTAGTCAACAAGATTTGATTGGTCGATTCTTGAAGCTGCTGACCTGTGTTGCCCAGGGGCAGTATATCGCTGCTACGAACATCAGTATCAACAACATTAACCAAAATGCTGGATGGTTTAAACTGACAGCATTCTGCCACCTGAATGACATGGCTACAGAGCGACGGTTCCAGCAGTTGCTCGACCAGCAGAATATCTGAACCTAAATGCTTAAATGAGAGTCCCACGTCTATCCTTATTCAATTGACCAGAACGTCAGGTCACGAAACAATGGTGTGTTGACGATCGGTTTTCTATCTTTACCCAGAGTGCCCCATTGACTCACTCAAAATCTACTGCCAGATTACGACGCTTTTTGCCACAACCCCTTGATCGGGTGGCTGTCGTCCTTATCGTAGCGTTGTGCTTGCTGATTGGCATCCTGCTATTCAATGGAGAGCAGGCAGCGGCTCGTGTGCGCGACTTTAGCTGGCAAGACAAACAGGTTGGTGCTGACGATACGGCTTTTACGCTCACGTTTAGTCGCCCGATGGATCGCGACAGCGTAGAGTCAAATCTACGCATTGAGCCACTGCTACCCGGCAAGGTGAGTTGGTCGGGGCGACGCATGGCATACACACTGAACACGCCTGCGCCCTACGGTACACAGTTTCAGGTACAGCTTCAAAAGGCGTACGATCGCTTTTCAGAGGGTCGCCGTGCAGCTATCCAGCCCTTTACAGGACAGTTTCAGACGCGCGATCGCGTGTTTGCCTATATCGGTGTGGAGGGTGAAGAGGCGGGGCGATTGGTGTTGTTTAATTTCAAGCAGCAGCAAAAGCAAATTCTGACGCCGCCAGAATTGGTGGTGATGGAGTTTCAGACTTATCCTCTGGGCGATCGATTGCTGTTTGCAGCGACGCAGCGCACCTCTCAGCCCACAATGTTGACGGAACAGCAGCTTTTTACCGTGACGACGGGCATTCAGCTTAAGCCGCCTGTGCAGCCCTATGCTCAGGTCGCGGCAGATATTGCGCCGCCCTCTGATGCCCCAGCAGGAAAAGTCGAGCTAGTCCTGGACAACAAAGATTACCAAAACCTTAAGTTTGACCTATCAGCTGACGGCAATATCATCGTTGTGCAACGGGTCAATCGTCAAAATCCAAGTGACTTTGGCCCCTGGTTGCTAAAGACGAATGCACCACCGCAACCACTTCAAGGTGATCCAGGGGGCGATTTTCTGATTACGCCGGACAGCAATTCGCTGGCGATCGCTCAGGGGCAAGGGCTAGCGATTTTACCGTTGCAGCCCAATAGCAAACCGTTAGACTTTTTGCCTAAATTTGGCATGGTGCTAAGTTTTGCCAAAGATGGCTCGCTAGCAACGATGGTGAAGTTTAATAGCGACAACACACGATCGCTCTTCCTGGTGAGCAACCAGAACACTCAAAAGGAGCTGTTTCGCACCACTGGTTCGATTATCAGCACTCATTTTGACCCCACGAAGCAAACCCTTTACTGCTTGCTAACTGAACTCCTCACTGAAGGCGAGGTTTACCGCGAACAGCCTTATTTAGCGGCGATCGACCTTAAAACTGCAAAACTCCGTCCGCTTCTCCTTCTGCCTAATCAGCGCGATGTGCAGGTAAGTTTGGCACCGGATGGGTTAGCGCTTTTGTTTGACCAAACAACAGAAGCTGCCCAGGACAAAACAGGAGCAAGTGAGACCTTGAGCAACAGCCAGGGAAAGGCGATCGCTGACAGCCGACTCTGGCTCCTGCCCCTGGATGTCACAAATCTCAACGCCAAACCGCAGCCCGAGTCCTTGCCACTACCAGGGTTGCGCCCCCTCTGGCTACCCTAAAGCCATTAGCTCGTTTTCCTCCTCCTTCACCTCACTCTTTCACTTTCTTACTCCTTCACCTTGCCCCCTCTTCACCCTTCACCTTTTCACTCCTCCACCTTTTCACTCCTCCCCTCCAAGACCCTGCACCCTCTTTTCTGTTCGCTCTGTATAATCTGCATCACATGAGTGACTGCGATCGACTGCTAACATCAAGTTGCTTCGTCTTAAGCCGACACAGAAGCGCCGCTAATCGATGAGTTCAAATCATGCGTGCAGTATCGCGATCGTCATCCTGCTTCAAGGGTCAATATGCAAGTACAGGATCTGCTAGAGCGTTACCAGAACGGCGAACGAAACTTTGCTCAGATTGACCTTAGCAGCGCCAACCTAAGTGGAGCCAACCTGCGTGATGCTGACCTCACAGGCGCTGACATGACAGGTGCTAATTTAAGCTGGGCTTTTTTGAGCCGCGCTAATTTGACAGGAGCCTGCCTGAGGCGGGCAGACCTTCGCAGTGCGTCACTCAATAACGCCGTGCTGAACCAGGCAATCCTGAGCGGTGCTAATCTCAGCAAAGCAGATTTGCGGATGGCGCAGCTAGAAACGGCTGATCTAAACTGGGCAGTGCTTCAGGAAGCTGACCTTAGTGGCGCTAACCTCCAGGCAGCCAAGCTCGATCAGGTCAACCTTGAACGGGCAAAGTTAAGTAACAGTTGCCTGATTGCAGCAGAATTAATGGAAGCCAACCTGCGTCGTGCCAACCTCACTAGCGCCCAACTCGATCGCGCAAACCTGCGGGAGGCACATCTAGAAGAAGCAAACCTGCGAGAGGCATCACTGATTGGCGCAAACTTGATCGAAGCCAACTTAAACGGCGTGTATCTACGACAGGCTAATCTCACCGAAGCAGACCTGCATCGCGTTGTCTTGACTGGGGCAGACATGAGTGAAGCAATTCTTACTAATGCTGACCTCAGCCGAGCCAATCTGACAGGAGCCTACTTGCTCAAAGCCAGTATGAGTAAAGCCCAGCTTTTACGGGCAAACCTGCAAGATGTCTATCTCTTAAGGGCGGATCTCAACGGAGCGAACCTGCGTGGAGCCGATCTGCGACGAGCGGATTTAAGTGGAGCATATCTCAGCGATACGTCCTTGAGCGAAGCCGACCTCAGCGATGCTTACTTGCTGGAAAGCCATCTCATTCGCACCAATTTAGACGGGGCACAGATGACCGGCTGCTGCATTGCCAATTGGCACCTGGAGAACACAGATTGCTCTAGAATCAACTGCCGCTACGTGTTTACTGGGTTTGACTACACGACTAAAAACCCTGCCGATCGCTACCCAGTCGGGCGCGATCTGGAAGCAGGCGAACTAGAGCAGCATTATCAGCAAGACAATGCCGTGGTTGAGGTCTATTTTACCGAAGCGCCGAATTGGGAAGCCTTTGCGTTTACATTAGCGCAGCTTGATCTTGAAGAAAACGCGCTGGGACTAACGATAAAAGCTTATAAGCCATCAGACGATAACTACCTGATTCAGTTAAAGGCAACGCGCCCAGTGAATGCCAAAGCGGTAACGCGACGCATCTTTCAGCTTTATCCAAAAATTTTGCAGCAGTTGCTCACGCATCGAACCAAAATTCTGAGCCTGTTAGCGATCGCGCCTCAGACCACTCAACCCAACTTGTCCCTGGAACCGTCCCAAGTTAACCGATCCGCACCAGAGACACCCTCGAACGATCGCCGCATCCGGCTTTACCAGGAAGTTGTGCGGCAAATCCAGCACATTATGATGACTCAGGCTCCTGAACAATTTGTGCAGAGTGTGCAGCAACTACTTGAATATCTCAACCAGCAGGGCATTGCGACAGAAGCGATCCAGAAGAAAGTGATTAGTCAGGTCATTACACAGCGCGCTAAACAAGACAAACGCTTTTGCGACCACATCCAGCGCTGGGAGAAAACGGCTCCTGACGCTGCCCGATCGTCCACTGTGGGCCAGGCAATGCGTTTTGCGATCGCGCAGTTGTGGGCTGACACCAAACAAAGCTAACGGTCAGCACAAGCATCACTGTTAAGTCGCTTGACTTACAGCTAGACTGCCGACGCAAAAAACCACAGGGCTAGAGCCTTAGGGCTAATAGTTACACCTGCGTTTCACGATTAAAGCTGGGCTTTGCACGAAGCTGGGCAAAAGCAAAGATGTTGGGGAGGAGAAGGGAAAAAACCCTTGTTTGTGGGCAAAGTCCCGACCCCTCTTCTTCTAGAGAGTGAAGGCTACTACTGGTACTAGAGAGCCTGACGAGAAACTAATTTTTCAAAGGTTGCCTGAGTCTGATGGAGCATCTGCTCACGGCTATCAACCGTATTAGTCAGCGTTGGCACCAGATTACGGGCTTGGAGCGCCATATGAAGTTGGAGATGCGCGACGTACTCGCTAAAGTCTTCTCGGTATGCAGCGTTTGAGGATTGACGTAAAGACGAATTCAAAGCGTTCTCCTTGTTAACTCTAGAGCCTGAACCACGTCACGAATGTATCATGCAGGCTTTTTCCACTCTCGGCTTCGCAACGAAGGTTAACGGTTTATCGGTTAATTATTGAGAACTGTAAAGTTTTTTTGATGTTGAGCCAAGCGACCATATAAAAATGACTGCTGTTCAATGCCTAAACGTTTGTTGCATCCGCCCCACTGGGAGCCAGACAAACGGTAGGAAACGAACAGCAGTCAACGGGTATGCACAGCGCGATCGCAGGAACGTCCTTCGTCTCTACGCCGATCGTTGCACTAGAGTTTACGGACTGAGGATAAGACGGATGGCAGCAAGGCAGCAGTGCTGGCAGTTGATAGCTCTGCCAAGGCGCCGATCGCAGCATTAAATAAACGCCCAGGTTGAAGATCGTCTTTGATCAGGTTCCAGAGGCGCTGGACTTCTTCTGTATGCAAACGATCGTCTTCAGTCAGTGCAATAACCAATTGTCGCCGCAGAAACTTGCCTTCATCGGACAACAAGTATTGAATACCGAGCTGCGCCGTCGGCAAGAGATCAAACGACTGATCGCTACGGGCGATCGCAATCAGGTTTTCCAACCGCTCCCACTGAAACTTCCCATCCTTAAACAGCACTTCAAGCAGTCTGCGTCGCAGCGCTGGCGATTCTCCCTTCAGCAAACGCTGCGCCACATATGGGTAAGCAACATCGACAATCTTGAAGTTAGGGTTGAGGGTGAGCGCAAGACCTTCCTGCGTCACCAACGAACGAATAATCAGCGCAAACTTAGCTGGCAAGCGGAACGGATATTCATACATCAACTCTGAGAAGCGATCGGTAATGGTCTTAAAGTTAAAGTCCTTCACGCTTTCGCCCAGCACATTACCTAACACCGCTTCCAGTGCGGGAACGATCGGCTGAATGTCAGTATCTGGGGTCAGAAAGCCCAGCTTCACAAAATCCTTTGCCAGATCAACATAATCTTTGTTGATGAGATGCACGACCGCATCCACGATCGTTTCCTTGGCAGTCTCGTCAAGCTGATCCATCATACCGAAGTCGATGTATGCCATCTGAGCGATCGGCTGCTCCGTCGTTTTGCTGCCATCTACATTGCAGTGCGGTGCCATCGCAAAGAGATTACCAGGATGCGGATCGGCATGAAAGAAACCAAATTCCAGGAGCTGGCGCAGACCAGAGGTAACCCCAATCTCAATCAGTGCATCGGTTGCCAATCCGGCTTCACGGATGCGATCAGTATCGGTCAGCTTAAAGCCATGAATCCACTCTAAAACCAGTACGTGCTGACTGCTGTAGCGCCAGTAAATTGCAGGCACCTTAACCGTTGGATCATCCCGGAAGTTAGTTGCAAACGCTTCAGCGTTGCGTCCCTCGTTCAAGTAATCAATTTCTTCAAAAAGCTTGATGCCAAACTCATCTACAACTAGAGCCAGGTCATGCCCCAGGTTAAGCGGTAGCCAGGGAGCTAAGAAACTAGCGGCACGCCGCATTAAATAAAGGTCTAACGTAATCACTGGCAGCAGATTGGGACGCTGCACTTTGACAGCAACTTCTTCACCCGTATAAAGACGGGCATGATAGACCTGTCCTAAACTAGCCGCTGCTACTGGTAGGGGCGAGATTTGGCTAAAGATTTCGTTAACAGTGCGATCGAGTTCGGCTTCAATCAGCGCCAGGGCGATCGGCGTTGGGAAGGGTGGCAACTGATCCTGTAGTTTGATCAGCTCATCCAAAAAGTCCTTACGGATCAAGTCAGGGCGTGTAGACAGAGCTTGACCCACCTTGATAAAGGTCGGTCCCAGCTTGATCAGGGTCTTACGTAGCTGCTCGGCGCGCTTGAGCTTGTGACGCTCTTGATCACCTCGCCACGCATCCCACTTTAGACCCAGAAAAAAGCCGACAAACGAAAAAATAACGTGAAGCGTACGAGAAAGTGCTTTCCAGGGGCGATAGCGATAATACTGTGCGATCGCCCCTGCATCGTAACGTCTCAATTGACTAAGGGGATGCTGACCCACGCTTGCTCTTACCTCTCTAACGTGCTCTCAAAAGGTGAGGGCAGCGCCGCAGCTTGCTAGCATCGCCCCCAGTAAAATCAATTGCTTGCAAAAAGAATGCTAAACGTTGAACTCGTTTAGCCCTTAATCTTTGCTTTACTTTTTGCCTTACTTCACTATAGTATACGAAACTACAAACATTTTCGTATACTGCTTGACCCACGGGCAACATGTAGCTAAAAGCACCTGAAGCAAAGGCAGGGATTGATCCCCAGTGACTCTGGAGGTCAGACTTAGCAAGCACTGTCACCCTACGAGGCAAGATTGAGGCACGATAGCTTTCATCGCTTTGTTCTTACTCGTCTAGCGTGCCCATTCGTCAAGCAGCACGATCGCTCAGGCAATCCTTTAAGGCATATGCCACTCGCTCTTGCTGTTCCGGTAGCATTTCGGGAAACATCGGCAATGACAGCACTTCGGTCGCGATCCGCTCTGCGATCGGGTGCGGTTTGGTCGCTTGCGTTTGATCCTTATAAATGGGCTGGAGATGCAGCGGTAGAGGGTAGTACACCATAGAACTAATCCCTTCTGCCTGTAGCTGCTGGCGCACCTGATCCCTGTGATTACCGTTGTTTGATGTGGTCTGATGTGGTGCGGGGCTGAGCAAGCGAAGCGTGTACTGGTTCCAAACGCCCTTGCCGCCTGCTGGCTCTTGCGGCACAACGAGACTTGGAACGTGCTGTAGCATCTGGTGATAGCGATCGGCAACAGCGCGACGCTGATCATTCCAGGTATCGAGATAGCGAAGTTTGACTTGCAGGATGGCGGCTTGCAGAGCATCCAGACGGGAGTTAACGCCGATCGCCTCGTGATAATAGCCACCCGCTCGTCTGCCGTGGTCGCGCAGCATGCGGATAGTGGCAGCGATCGTCGGATCATTCGTTGTCACCGCACCACCATCGCCACACGCGCCCAGATTTTTGGTGGGATAGAAGCTAAAGCAGCCGATGTGCCCAATGCTGCCAACCTTTTGCGCTGCCCATTCGGCACCCACAGCCTGAGCGCAATCTTCAATGACAGTAAGATTGTGAGCCTGAGCGATCGCCATTAGCCGGGTCATATCCACTGGCTGCCCAAACAAATGAACTGGAAGAATGGCCCGCGTCCGTTCTGTAATCGCCGCTTCGACCCGATCAAGATCCAGGTTAAAGGTATGCGCTTCGATATCGACAAAAACAGGTGTGGCACCGATCGCGCTGACAACTTCTGCCGTGGCGATAAACGTAAACGGGGTTGTAATTACCTCGTCGCCCGGTTTGATATCTAACGCTCGCAAGGCTAGATAGAGCGCATCGGTGCCAGAGTTGCAGGCAACGCACTCTGAAGTGCCGATATAGTGAGCAAACTGTTGCTCAAACGTTTCAACCGCAGCGCCGCCAATGTACTGACCTGACGCAAGCACGGCTAGCACTGCCGCGTTTACCTCATCGCCAATAATTTTGTACTGCTTGGATAGATCGAACGGGGGAATTTTACTCACTCACTTACACCACACATCACACTCTGTTAATAGAATCAAATTTTGTCCACAAATGGAATCAAATTGCTGCCTTTCGTTCACTGGACTGGATTGAAGCATTGATTGTTTCAGCCCAAGAGAAAGGAGCAGTAGGAGTAAGGGAAGCTTTTTTGAGCGATGAGTTGAAATTGCTAACTGTTTATCGGCTACTGCTTACTTTCTTTTAGCATCCATAACGTTCTAATCTGTCCCCAGGGCATTACAACCACCAACTCTATTATGGATTCACCGTTACAAATTGTTTGGGCATTGGGCATGATGGCGATCGCCATTGCCCTCTCAGCATGGCAACGTTTGGGACTGGAGTGGAATTTAGCCGTCGCCACCGGACGCACAGTGATGCAATTGTTGGTCGTAGGCTACGTGCTGGCAGCAGTCTTCGCCATTCGCAATCCCTGGGCAGTGCTGGTGGTGCTGGGAGTGATGCTAGCGATCGCCACGATCGTGGCTCGTAATCGGATTAGCAAAAAAGTGCCGCACCTGCTGCCCCTGGTCGGTGGCTCCATTCTGGTGAGCACGGTTCTGACCCTGGCGTATACGAGCTTGCTGGTGATCCGACCGCAGGTCTGGTATGAACCGCAGTACGTCATTCCCCTCGCAGGCATTGTGCTGGGTAATGCGATGAATGGTGCCGCGATCGTGGGAGAACGCCTGGTCAGCACCCTGAACAACAGCCAGCTAGAGATTGAAACGCATCTAAGCTTGGGCGCAACACCTCAGCAGGCGATCGCGCAATACCGCAAAGATGCCATCAAAGCGGGACTCATTCCGACCGTCAACACCATGATGGTCGTCGGTATTGTCACCCTACCTGGCATTATGACGGGGCAGATTCTAGCCGGAGCCGATCCCCTAGTGGCAGCCTCTTACCAGATGCTAGTCATGTTCATGGTGGCGTTTGCGACGCTGATTACAACCTTGCTTGTGAGTTGGGGTATCTGTCGGCAGTTTTTCAATCAGGCGGCACAGCTAATCCTGTGGTAACGCCTGAAGACATTCCTGCACCCAGACTCGAAAGGCTTTGACCACGAACCTCTCGCCCAACTGATTGCTTTGGCTGACAAACCGAAGAATTTCGCTCACTCTGCAACTTGCCAGACACGAAGGGTGCGATCGCTGCTGCCGCTGACGATCGTTTTGCCATCGGCACTGAGGGCAATGGTGTTCACCGAGTTACTATGTCCAGACAGAACGATCGCCGCTGCTTGGGTGTTATTTAAGTCCCATAGTTTTAGGGTGCCATCCCAACTGCCGCTGATGAGGGTCGTGCCATCGAGGGTAAATTTTAGTGCGCTCACTGTCCAGGAGTGTCCTGGTAAGGTACGCAGCAAGCGCCCTGTTTGTGTGCTCCAAAGCTTGATGGTGCGATCGTCCCCACCTGTCGCCAGCATTTGACTATCCAGGCTGAAGGCGACTGCCTGCACCGTGCCGACGTGATCGCCCAAGGTGTAGCACATCTGAATAGTGAGATTTGCTTCGGTTGTCCACAAACAGACCGTGTGATCGGCGCTGGCGCTGGCAAGCAACTGTCCATTCGGACTAAAGGCAATCGCTGTGACATTCAGCCGATGTGCTTTGAGTGTGCAAAGTTCTTCTCGTGTCTGAAGATTCCAAAGCTTGATGGTTTTATCGCGGCTGGCGCTGGCAAGCATTCGTCCGCTGGGGGTAAACGCGATCGCGGTGACGGCTTGCGTGTGCTGACCCAAAACCTCGCTACGACCAGAGATATCGAGATACCACTTTCGCGTCAGTACAACCGTTCGATCCTGTCCTCCAGAGGCAATGGTTGCGCCATCGGGGCTAAAGGCGATCGCACGAATCGCCAGCACATGATCAAGCACAGCCGTGATCACATCGCCCGTTTGCAAATTCCAGAAGCGGATTGTTTTGTCTTCACTACTGCTGGCGACGATCGGGCGATTGGGACTGATGGCAACGGCATTGACGCAGGCAGTATGCCCCATAAAGGTGTGAGCGTAATGCCAGGAGGCGATCCGGGGAAAGTTTTGAATGATGAGTTTTGAGTTTTGAGTTGAAAGAGTTGTTAGGTTCTGGCTGCTAGTTTTTAGTAGCAGATTTTCATCATTCTCACTCCCGACTCCTGACTCCTGAATTGCCCTCATTACTGCATCTGCTGATTGAAACCGCTTGCTCAAGGCATTTTGCAGGAGGCGATCGAGAATCATAGCAAGGCGATCGCTGACTGGGTTTGGCACATACTGCCGCCAAGCCCAGTCATTGTTAGACAGATCGAAGAGGTCAAACGGCGATAAATCCGTCAGCAGATGAATACAGGTAACGCCCAGGCTGTAGAGATCGCTGGCAAAAACGGCTTTACCCCGTGCCTGTTCTGGCGCGACATACTCAGCGCTACCGATGCTGGTGCCTGTTTTGAGGCGATCGCTCAGTTGCACTAATTTCGCCGCACCAAAATCTACTAAGACTAACTGAGAAGACTCCCTATCCCGTTGCCAGATCAGATTAGCGGGTTTGATATCGCGGTGAATGATTTGGCGATCGTGAATAAATTTGAGAATCGGCAGCACCTGATCCAACAGCCGCCAGATAAAGGCTTCTGTCACCGCGCCCTGTGCCAAAACCTGTTCAAGGTTCTGTCCGTCGATAAATTCTTGCACCAGGTAAAGCCGTTGATCGTCCTCAAACGCATTCAACAAAGCCGGAATCTGTGGATAGCTACCTAGTTCTCCAAGTCGCTGTGCCTCTTGATGAAAAAGAGCGATCGCCTCCGGTGCGGGCATCACCTGATGTGGAACAAACTGTTTGATGACACAAAAAGCGGTATCGGAAGCACGTGTGTGAGTTGCGTCACCATTGGCTTCTAACTCTAGATCGTCTGCCTTCTGCCCTCTGCCTTCTGCCTCTAGCTGCTCATCGATCGCCAAAAATGTCCGCCCAAAGCCCCCTTGACCAAGCAGTTGCACAGCACGATAGCGACGTTTCAACTGCAAGCAAAAACCGCAGGCTTGACAGCACTCAGCGCTATCAAGATTCTGCGGTACGTTGCATGTTGGGTTGAGGCAATAGCTCATAGAGCGATCGATAAAGAATGCAGGCAGCAGGCTTTTATTCTGACACCTGCATTCAAGTCTCTACCGTGTCTCAGAGTTGAAGATTGCTTCAATCTCAGCACCGAGCGCTGGGTCGAAGGCTGGTACTGCATGCGGTTCAAGCGTGCCGTTTGACAGGGCTTTTTGTGTCAGTGTGCCGGATTGAGACGATTCATCGGGTTGTGTGTCGGTTAGTGCTGTCTTGCCTGCTGTGCCGTTGGTCTGCTGGTTCCACAAAATCATCGAGAGCAAGCCATCGACTAAGCCATTGCCGTTACCGTTTGCACCAACGAGAACATCGGGAATCAGACGCACATGGCGATCGCCAATAATCTGCATCAACTGCATGGCGGTATAGCTTTGAGAACCAAGCGCCCGCACACCAGCTTCATAGGTTTCGGCGCGTGCGTTACCTGTAGCTCGTATGGCATCGGCATCACCCACCGCCTTTAGCTTGGTGGCTTCGGCTTCACCATTCGCCCGTTGGATGTCGGCTTTTGCCTGAAGTTCCGCAATATTGACGTTTTGCTCAGACTTCACCATTTCTTGCTGGATGTCTGCCAGTGCAGTTTCGCGTACCAACTGCTGCCGCTGAGTTTGCGCCATTTTCTGCACTTCGTAGGTTTTACGCTGCTCCTCGGCAATTTTGCGATCGGTCTGCGTTTGCATCAATGTTTCAGGCGGCTGAATGTCGCCGATGAGCGTATCAATTGCCTGTACGTCATAGCTCCGAAGCGCGACTTTGATGTATTCCGCCGCTTCAGACTGGCGATCGCTGCGAGCGCTGAGGAAGTCCAGCACCGTACATTCCTGCGCCGAGTTGCGGAAGTAGTTGCCGATCGTTGGCTCCAGGACGTGATCCACCAGATTTTGCATGGAACCGACACGGGAGATGACTTTCGGGGCATCCAACGCGCCGACGTGAATGATTTGGGCAATTTCCAGGTCAAAGGCAAAGCCATCGCGCGATCGTACCGTCAGCGATGCCAGATTGGAGTCGTAGCTGTGTCGCTCTGTGCGTCTCGACCAGTTCAGCACAATGTTCGTCGTTGGCACCAGTTCAATTTTCATCACGCGCGTATTGAGCGGATGCTTACCCGGATAGAGCGGTTCTGTCCACACGCCCTTGTGCCCTGGCAGCACCAGATTGCCGTGGGTAAAGGAGGCACCACTAATATCTTCGTGCGCTTTACCAACGTAGGCAATGACCACACCCACATAGCCGATCGGGATCTCCGTCATCGGCAACTGTTCGACCTGCACAAACCAGGGGTTCAGGTTCCACGAACCCGACAGCAGAATTTGCTCCTGCAAACCGCGCCGTCCACCTGCGTGGATGAACTTCTCGCCATTTTGGAAATTGTTGTGTCCAGGAACCGTAGAACCTGCCATTTCACCCGCATCAATGGATAGACCATCCAGCGTCGTGACAATGCCGACCTTATCGGATTGCACCGTGTAGACCCGCAGTTTTTCGGCGCTCATGCCGTATTCACCCGCAGTCGCAGCCCGAATCACCTTAAACAGAGCGGTGTTGATGCGATACGTCCCTGCCGTCAAAAAGCCCATCTGCCGACCTTTTTCACCGCCGTTGCTCAGAAACTTCCGGGCATCCTGGTAGTTGTCGCAGGGCACCACTTTTGCCAAAATACGCTCTGCTGGCACGGATGCACCATCGTTAGCAACGAGCAAGGCAATTTCACCTTGAGGTACAACGATCATAGGCTGCTTTTGCACACCATATTGCCAGGGGAACAGACCCCAATGCCAGCCGGGAGCCAGGGTATCTGCCTGATAACCTGCTTCGCCGTTGAGGGCAATCAACCGTCCAGCAGGCAGACGACCACCAAACTTTTTAACAACAACGCCGACTTCTTGCTCACTGATAATGATCAGTCCGGTAATCGAAGAGAAGAAGATTAAGCCGCCTACTACAACAAGGCTGCCGACCATTAATGGCCCAAACAGGTCAAAAAGACCCTTCTGCTGCACAACTGGAAAGGTTTTCCCTGGTGGTACTTGGGCTAGTGGTTGAGTGGCGATCGATGGCGTTGTTCGTTGCGTTGCGATGTCGATCGTGGACGAAAGGTTTGATAGCGGCTGTCTAACAGTTGTCATGTCGGCACGGGCAGGTTGAAGCATGGCAACTGTGCCTGCCGCCACCATTGAAGCCGCGATCGACGAAACAAACCGAACCGCTTTACGAGACTGCTGTAGCGATCGCAGTTTGGCAAGCAAAGAATGAGTGTTCATAGTGATAAGGCGTTGCCTTATATATAAAAGTACGTGCAACCTAGCATTCGTATGAAGCAAAGCTCAAAAACTTGAACTGGTTACAGTGCCGTTGAGCTGTGCAGATAGAATCCTCAGTTGGGATACTGAATAGATACGCAACGGGATGGTCGAGTTACAGAAAGCGGTGAAGCAAGGTGAGGGAAAATTGTGGGGTTACTTTAATCACTGACCGTACTTTCTGCCTTCTGCTCTCCCTTCTTACGGACAATCCTCAGCCGTACACTGGCGCTGACACAACAAAAGACCAAACCATGCCTGTGGATCAGTCCAGATTTGCAGCGGATGCAGTGCGTAGTTCTCGAGCGTGGAAACAAGAGTTGGCAAATGGAACTTGCGAGAAATTTCAGTATGAATACTTTCGCCTGCCTGCACAATTGTGTGAAAATTCAGCGTTTCAAGCTTGATTACTTGTGTTTCTAAGCTGCGGAGATGCATCTCGATTTGATGCTCTACGGTGTTGTAAAATGCCCAATGAGCAAATTGTTCAGGGTTACAATTGCCTTGAAACCGCCAGTTTAAGTGACTCAAAATATTGAGATTAAAGGCAGCGGTAACGCCCTGCGCGTCGTTGTAAGCAGCTTCAAGAATCGCTGGATCTTTTTGCAAATCAACGCCAAGAAGGAAGAACTCTCCAGGCTTAAGAGCGTTTTGGACTCGATCGAGAAATTGTTGATATGCCACTTCACCAAGATTACCGATCGTGCTGCCCAAAAAGATCAGCATACGGTTCTCTAATTCGGCAGGGGGAAGTTGATCGAGCGCTTGCTCATAGGTTCCGGCTAACCCACAGAGCCTCAGTTTAGGATATTGATGCAATAGCTCCAATGCGGTGGTTTTGAGGATGCCAGCGCTCACATCAATCGGGCAATACTGCAACTGGTCATTCAGCTGGCTATAAGCCTCTAGCAACAAGCGAGTTTTGCGAGAACTGCCGCTGCCTAGCTCTACCAATTCGCAAGCACCTGTTAGTTGAGCAATTTCGCTGGCATAGGTTTCTAAAATTGACTGCTCAGTGCGAGTGGGATAGTACTCTGGCAAATCGCAAATTTGTTCAAAGAGTTGAGAGCCGGGATCGTCATAAAAATAGCGGCAAGGGAGCGTCTTAGGCGTTTGCTCTAACCCTTGAATCACGTCTTCTCCCTCGCGGATTAACGCGTCTGATGAATTGAGAGTAATCCAGCGCAGGCGAGATAATTCTGATTGCACAATGGTCACTAAATGGATCTCCTTACGTGGTGGCGAGGGTGATAGCTGTCATTCCCCAAGTTTCAGACGAAGCCAAGCGCTAACGATCAAGATGTTCCTAGACGAGCGATCGCTCACATCCTTCAAAATGCTGCAAAAGGCATTCTTGCCGAACGACTCAATCAAGTGGTAGCGACACAGATGAGGACGAAGTATAAGGCTTGAGCCAGTAAGTTACTGAGGTAGAAGCCTTGGGAGACTAACAAAAACGCTGTTGTCTAAAGCAAGGGGGAAACCTTGAAACGACAAACGGCTCAAATATTAGGATAGATTGCTTACGGAGATTAAGTCTTTCCTCACAAGGTTTGCGTCTGCCTTTGGTTAAAACATCAGCAGACGTTAACGAAGAACATACCGATTAGTAGACGAGGAATGAGCGTCAACCCCTGTCTCTAGTCTGTTGCGTTGAGCCGCGATCGTGATGAGACAATGCTTAAAAATGGGTGAGATAGGCAGACTAACGTCAAGAAGGCACTTGAGCGCCTTAAGATCATGATGCCTTTACCGGGTCAACCGGACATTGAATCGCCCCGTTCGTTGACTGAAAGACCAACGGTGGAACCTTTGCAGCTTGCTGAGACGCACAAATCGCTGTGACGACCTTGTTGGTTGGCTGCGCGATCGCAACGGTTGCTGTATAGCTTTTTAAGCCTTCCGCTTTTGGAATGGCGGTAAGTTGAGCTTGATTGTTGTTGGGTATTGTGAGTTTGTAGATGTAGTCGCTATGAGTGGCGATCGGGACAGCCGCAAACCGCTCCAGCTCTTCTAAGGTGGCAGCAAAGCGAGTGTTCTGGCGATAGAATGCCTGCTGTGCCTTATTCATTGTGTCCAGGTAGTTTCTAGCCGCTGTCTGCTGCTGGTCGCGCGTACGCTCTACCTTGAACTGACTGGACATCTGGCTGCTAGAAGCAATCGCAGAGGATTGATTACCCGCTTTTCGTTCCGCACCACCCCAGGCATAGGAGTGGGCAAGGAGCGCGACCGCTCCACCCGCAGCAAAGGACACCACTGTGACAAGTGCTGACACCTTAAGGTAGTTAACCGACCGATCACTCGTTGGTGAGTCGTTGAGTGCTTCTTGGCAAGAGCGATCGCGCCAGGGCAACCGCGTACTGATCTGCTGGCGTACGTCATTCCACGTTGCCAAAACATGAGGCAACGGCGCTTGAGGCTGTGAAGCTTGAGAAGATAAGTCTGGAGAAGATGAGTCTTGAGACTGCGAATTTTGAGCACGTAAAGCTTGAAGGTTTGCTTTAAACTTGCTCCAGCGTTGCTTCCACGGATCAAATTGGGTTGAGCGATCGCTCGAAGAATCCGTCATAGCACTAGAATCGGAGGCGTTAGAATCCGAGCTATGAGAATCTGGGGCGTTAAAATCTGGGACGTTAGAATCTGGGGCGCTAGGACTAGACTCCGAAGCGCTAGAGGGTATCTCTAAGATTTCAGCTACGGGCGATTGAAACTCTGGAGCGCTAGAAGGTATCTCTAAAGTTTCAGCTACGGGCGATCGAGGTACTGCAAACATTTCAACCCAGTAAGGCTCTTCCTCGCCAAGTCGCTGCCCATACACCTGCACGTACTGAATCGAAGACACTGCTAGACGAAGGATGCCTCGCTGCACAAACGTTACCAGTGTTTGGGCATTTAACGGTCGGGCAGCATTGAAAAACACATGCAGACAGTCCCCATCCACAAGGGTTTCTGCTATTACTCCCTGTGGCTCTAGCGTGGCATTGATCAGTGCCGCAATCGCCTGTGGATCACCCTGTTTTGCAAGTTCAAGTAGAGGCGGCTGAGTCATGGCAGAGCACCAAGAGGGAAATTTTGACTCGACAAATCATTTAGCATCAGGATACTCGCAAACCGACGATCGGGCACAAAGTCAACCAAGCTCCCAGCAAGACTCTCACCGTCTTTCAGGACAGTTATTTGGGCAAACCTTGTTATCGTCTAGAGACGACGGTAGGAACGTTACACGTAGCGTCGCCATAGAATAGTCCTCACCTCCGACCTCTCATCATCTAACAGAGACCAGTAACCCATCTTTCAGTTGCCATTTCGCTCTACAATGCTTGGCAAGCTGACTCGCAACATCCTGACTAACCCCTCTAACTCGACGTTCTTATGAGTATTGGATATCTCGCCCTCGTTCTCCATGCCCACCTACCTTTCGTTCGCCATCCCGAAAGCGACTACGTGCTGGAAGAAGAGTGGCTCTACGAAGCGATCACAGAAACTTATATTCCGCTCCTGCAAGTTTTTGAGGGGTTAAAGCGAGACGGCGTTGACTTTAAGATCACTATGAGCATGACACCGCCACTGGTGTCGATGTTGCTCGATCCGCTGCTGCAAGAACGTTATGACCAGCATCTAGCCCAGCTTGAAGAACTGGCAGAGATGGAAATCGATCGCAACGCACACAATGGGCACCTCAAATATTTGGCAGAGTATTACGTCAAAGAGTTTAATCAGGTGCGGCAGATGTGGGAGAAGTACGATCGCAACCTCATCAAAGCCTTTAACCAGTTTGCCGAGTCCAATAATCTCGAAATCATCACCTGCGGCGCAACTCACGGCTACTTCCCCTTAATGAAGATGTACCCGCAAGCCGTGTGGGCGCAAATCAAAGTTGCCTGCGAACATTATGAGGAGACGTTTGGACGCGCTCCGAAGGGCATCTGGCTACCCGAATGTGCCTACTATGAAGGGGTTGAGCGGATGCTAGCGGATGCTGGCTTGCGCTACTTTCTCACCGATGGGCACGGCATTCTCTATGCCCGTCCTCGTCCCCGTTTTGGCACCTATGCGCCCATCTTTACCCCTACCGGCGTGGCTGCTTTTGGGCGTGATCACGAATCGTCGCAGCAGGTTTGGTCATCAGAGGTGGGCTACCCGGGTGCTAGCGAGTATCGGGAGTTCTATCGGGATTTGGGCTGGGATGCTGAATATGAGTACATCAAACCCTACGTCATGCCCAACGGACAGCGCAAGAATGTCGGTATTAAATATCACAAAATTACTGGAAAAGGGCTAGGGTTGGGCGACAAGCAACTCTACGATCCCTACTGGGCACGCGAAAAAGCAGCAGAGAATGCGGGCAACTTTGCCTATAATCGGGAGCGCCAGGTTGAGCATCTTTACGGCATGATGCAGCGCAAACCTATTATCGTCTCGCCGTATGATGCAGAACTCTTTGGACATTGGTGGTACGAGGGTCCCTGGTTTATTGACTACTTGTTCCGCAAGGCGTGGTTTGACCAGGGCACCTTTGAGATGACGCATCTGGCAGATTACTTGCAAGAAAATCAAACCCAGCAGGTCTCTAATCCGTCTCAATCAAGCTGGGGCTACAAGGGGTTTCACGAATACTGGCTGAATGAAACCAACGCCTGGATTTATCCCCACCTGCATAAAGCAACCGAGCGGATGATTGAGCTGGCGAAAAATGAGCCAGAAGATGAATTGGGCTGGCGATCGCTCAACCAGGCAGCACGAGAACTGCTGCTAGCACAGTCCTCCGACTGGGCATTTATCATGCGTACTGGCACGATGGTGCCCTATGCCGTGCGCCGGACACGATCGCACCTGATGCGCTTTCACAAGCTCTACGAGGAGATCAAACAGGGCAAAGTTGATGCGGGTTGGCTGGAGAAGGTAGAAGCGATCGACAACATCTTCCCCAACATCAACTACCGCGTGTATCGTCCACTCTAGAAGAACGTAGGGGCGGATTTGCCAAACCCGCTCCTACTATGGCTTTATCTACGACCTCAGCCGATCGGCTACTTGACGCGCCCTGATCCCTCTGTTAATTTCAGAGCAGTATTGATTTAAATTCTCGGCGACACAGGCAAATGAGCAGCAGCGTCTTTTACTTTTATGTTTGGTATCCATCGGTTCACCTGGAGTGACTACCGTTCGAGCTGAACGTGTCCAGGTGAACCGCAGAGTCAACTCTGCGGTTTTTTCGTTTTAAGGTGTTGTTAGAAAGAGACAGAAAGAGCAATGGCAACGTTAATGAGTTGGTTTTACGGCTTTTACTTTTGGACCAGGCACTGTTCCGGGTAAAGTCTGTTGCGCCTTCGTTCGTACAGCCCGGAACCCAACAGGTTTCGGGCTTTTTGTTTGCAATCACATCATCAAAATTTAGGAGTAATGCTCATGTTGGATGCCCGGTTAGTCATGAAGTCCCATCCCAACCATCGCACCGTTGTCAGCCTTTCTGAACAGGTAGCGATCGGTGGCAGCAATATCATCATTATCGGTGGTCCTTGTACGGTAGAGAGTGCCGAGCAAATGGAGCAAGTTGCCAGTCAGCTTTCAGTGGCTCCCATCCATGCTCTGCGCGGAGGGGTATACAAACCACGCACCTCCCCGTATGCGTTTCAGGGGATGGGCGTGGACGGGCTGCGAATTCTGGCAGAGGCACGATCGCGCTACGACATGCCTGTGGTGACAGAGGTGATGTCGATCGCCCAGATTGCTCCTGTTGCTGCCTATGCCGATATGCTCCAGATCGGTAGCCGCAATATGCAAAACTTCGAGTTGTTAAAAGCGTTGGGGCAAGCAGGCAAGCCCGTTTTGCTCAAGCGAGGGCTCTCCGCCACCATTGAAGAATTCGTGATGGCAGCAGAATACATCATGGCGCATGGTAATCCCAACGTGGTGCTGTGCGAACGCGGCATTCGCAGCTTCGACACTTACACCCGCAATGTGCTGGATCTAGGCGCAGTGGTTGCACTCCGTCAGTTAACCCATTTACCCGTCATCGTAGACCCTAGCCATGCAGCGGGTAAACGCGAACTTGTGGCGGATTTAGCACGCGCGGCTGTTGCCTGTGGAGCCGATGGACTGATTATAGAATGTCATCCCGAACCTGAGCAGTCTGTGTCAGATGCACGACAGGCGCTTTCGTTAAAGTCAATGGTGACTCTGGTGCATAGCCTAGAGCCGATCGCGCGGGCAGTCGGGCGCACCTTGAGCAAAGCCAGCATTGCAGACTCAAAGCAATTGGTTACGGCTTAATTGGGAGTGCGGCGATCGTGTCTTCAGCAAACAGAATCATTCGTTTTTAGAGCGTTTGTTTGACGACTTCAGGCGCGATCGCAACCTTCTTCACCACTGACACCGCTGCTTGCTACCAGCTGCCTTGACCTTCGCCTATAGGGGCTAAGAGCCAAAAAGGTGTAGGGTAAGAACAAAACTTTATCGCTTTTATCCTCCTATGTATTCTATTCCCGAACCACCCTACGTACTATTGCTGGTTGGGCTCTTTTTTAGCCTGACCTCTGGCGCTGCCTTCGAGTCAATTTTGAAAAAAGCTGTTCAAGATTGGTCTAAAAATCGTTCAACCCGTACGTTGGCAACCCTGCAAGGCTTTCAACTCTTTTTACCCTTTCTGGGCATTGCTCTGGGCATTTGTTTGTTCTTGTCGTCTGGGATGGAAGTTTTTGGTTTCACTACTCAACTGTCTTATGCGATCGCACTACCGCTTACCGTTCTTATTGGCTGGCTCATCTGGTCACAACTGGGCAAAATTCTTTTGCAGCTAGAGCAAGGCGGCTCTCAAGCATTAGACCTTGATTCCTGGGGCTAACGTTTCAGCCCCAACAGCATTAAAAAAAGCCTCCTGACTGACGGGTTCAGGAGGCTTTATTTATTTTTAATGCCGCGGTAAAACTAATGAACGAAAAACAGTCGAACCTTATGCTTGTCGTGAGTAGTACTCAACCACCAGCAGTTCGTTAATCTGAAGCGCGACCCACTCGCGATCAATAACGCTGTTGACCTTGCCAACGAGCTTGTTTTTGTCAAACTCTAGATGGCTTGGCAGGTTAGCAAGACCAGGATACTGCAAGTTCGTTTCAACGATTTTGCGTGAACGGTCTTGATCTTTCACGCCGATGACTTCGCCGGGGCGACATTGGTAGCTAGGAATATCGACCACGCGACCGTTGACGGTAACGTGCCCATGATTGACCAGTTGACGCGCACCAGGAATGGTCGGAGCCATACCCAGGCGAAAAATGGTGTTATCCAGACGCATTTCCAACAGTTGCAATAAGGTTTGCCCTGTGGAACCGGCTGCTCGACGAGCTTTTCGCACGTACCGCAACAGCTGGCGTTCGGTGATCCCGTAGTTAAAGCGGAGCTTTTGTTTTTCTTCCAGCCGAACTGCATACTCAGAACGCTTTTTGCGGTTTTGACCATGCTGACCAGGTGGATATGCACGTCTGGGCGCTTTGCGAGTCAACCCAGGCAAATCTCCTAGCCGACGCACAATCCGCAGCCGTGGACCTCGATATCGCGACATCTAACTTCCTCTAAATTCGTCTAAAAGTTTTAGCCAGAACATCTAGTATATGCTCTGACGATTCCAACTTCAAAAAAAGTTGCGTTTTTTTTGAGTATTTCCTGACGATTATAGCGTGAACCATCTTCTCTTCAGGACGCGGCTTGCCTGGGAAGAATGACGATCGCGCTCACTTCCCGTTTTTGTAGACTCAGCAGACCTTAAGCACGCTTAGAGAACTGCTTCTAGCGGGATATCAAGGACTGGAAACTGCGCCCAGCTTGCAGCATCAAAGTGCCACCATTCGCTTTGTAAGGGTGTAAACCCATGCTGAGTCATGACATCTTTTAGCCGCTGGCGGTTTTGCTTTGCCTGTGGACTGGCACCGTCATAGTTTGTGGCTGCTTGCTCAGTAAAATCGTCGAAACCAGTAGGCATGGTCAGTTCTTTCCCCCTACGATCGACCAGCGTGACATCGACCGCAGAGCCACGATTATGTCGGGAACCCCTAGCAGGATTGGCAACATAACGATCGTCTGGGAAAAGTTTCCACATTTGCTTTTGCACCGAAAGCGGGCGGTAGCAGTCGTATACTTTCAGCCCCAGTCCCTCTTTTTCCAGGGCTTTCTGTACTGCCCCTAGCTGCTCGGCGACGCTCGCCCGTAGCAGGCAGCGCGACTGCTTGTAGAGTGGTCGCCGCATAAAGTTATTGGTCGTTGCATACCGCAGATCCAGACGAATCGCAGGATTAACCGAACGCAGATCCACTAATAAAGCGCTGTTGGCAAGCTTGTTTAGTTGAGAGGGAAGGGCTGTGGTTGGCGACGCTGTGAGCCGAGGCGATGCTGTGGCGATGCTTGGCGGAACAGTCGAGTCAGCAGCCTTTATGGAGTAATGGCAAGCAACAAAAAGTGCTAGAAGCGCGATCGCAGCAAACTGAAGCCAGGATGGCATTTTGTGTAAGGCTTTCATGTCGCCAGTTTTATACAGATAAGGGATAATGCCAGTGTGCCCAGGACGTTCGATACGCCAACAAAATTTTCGCAGCCCTTCTAGAATAGAAGTCTTAGACCTTTCAGAATGGAAGTTCTGAGCAACAAACCTGCTCCACGATCGCAGCCGAGGCTCACTATGCTTGCAACCCCGCTTCTTCGCTCTAGAGAATTGCCAACCTTGGAATACAGCTCCACGCGCGATCGCTTCGATGCGACCTGGGAATCGCCCCTATCAACATTGCTAGGACTGGGACGGGCAGCAGGCGCAGATTTCGTCGAGTTCTTTCTAGAGCGGGTTAACTACATTAGCTGCCTCGCTGAAGACGATGCCATCACCAGCATTTCGCCACGCCTTGCCACTGGGGCTGGCATCCGCGTTTTTCGGGGTCAAACCGATTGCTACGTCAGCACCAACGACCTCACCTTCTCTGGCTTAAAAGCTGCCCTCGAAAAAGGGCTTTCCATTCTAGGCTTACAGCTGCCTTCGCCCGGAGCATATATTCCTGAAATTAATCTGGAACCGCTGCGCGACTACGCCGTACTCCGTGGCAAAGAATCCTGGCTCTCAGCCTCTAGCTCTATGCGCGAAATGGGCGAAGTGCTGCTGGATGCCAACGCTCGTTTAAAAGAAAAAGCCACGCATGTCCAATCTCGTCGCGCTGTCTACTTCCGCGATTGGCAAGAAGTGTTGGTTGCCTCCAGCGATGGCACCTTTGCGAGAGACATTCGCCTGACGCAATCCGTTGGCTACAACCTGCTCTGTGCGGATGGTGCTAACCGTGCCTCTATTGGCGAACGTGTGGGCAACACCAGCGATCCTAACTTCCTTCGCACCTGGGACTACAACGCGACTGCCGAAAGCGTTGCTGAATCGGCTGGCAGAATGCTCTATGCCGACTATGTGGAATCGGGCACCTACCCCATCATCATGGCAAACAAGTTTGGTGGCGTGATCTTCCATGAGGCTTGCGGTCACTTGCTAGAAACCACCCAGATCGAAAAACGCACCACGCCGTTTATGGATAAAAAAGGCGAAAAGATTGCCCACGAAAACCTGACAGCATGGGATGAAGGGCTTTCGACGGATGCGTTTGGCACGATCGACATGGACGACGAAGGAATGCCCGCTCAACGCACACTCTTGATTGAAAAAGGCGTACTGAAAAACTTTATCGCCGATCGTGCGGGTTCCATTCGCACCGGACACCCTCGCACAGGTAGCGGTCGCCGCCAAAGCTATACTTACGCCGCCGCCTCGCGGATGCGGAACACCTACATTGCTCCTGGTGATTTCACCAACGAAGACCTGTTTGCCTCCATTGAAAAAGGCATCTACTGCAAGAAAATGGGCGGCGGCAGCGTTGGTGCTACTGGACAATTCAACTTCTCAGTGGACGAAGCCTACCTGATTGAAAACGGCAAAATCACCAAACCCCTCAAAGGCGCAACCCTGATCGGCGAAGCCAAGGAAATCATGAACAAAATTTCCATGTGCTCCAACGATCTCGACCTCGCAGCAGGCTTCTGCGGCTCCGTCAGCGGCAGCATCTACGTCACCGTTGGACAACCCCACATCAAAGTCGATTCCATCACCGTTGGCGGACGGTAGACAAGGAGCGGAGTCTAAAGGGCAAGGAATAAAAAACGAGAAGCTGGAGTTTCCAACGCGAAGTCTCCAGCTTGATCGTATTTACCTGTACTGAGTTGTCTATTGGGCTGTGTTCTAGGAGATTATTCGTTAATACTCAAGTCTAAATGAGGTAAACCTAGTTTAGTGTCGGGTGCAGTCGGAGAAGGTTAGACGAGAATCTTAAAATAAGGCGTTTCGGCAGCTCCCATGACATACTTACTGTTCTTCCTTTCTATTGGACTTGCTACTGCTTTGGTAGTGGTGATTAAACAACTGCAACAACGTCAGAATGAGTATGCTTTAGCGCAGCAAAGGTTAAAAGAAGCCGATAGGAAGATACAAGATATAGACCGAAAATATGGTGGACTTCTTTCACAAGAGGAGTCAGCTAGGAAATTAGACAACCAGATTATTGTTCTCACAGATCGGCTAAAGCAGCTTAATAGACAAGCTAATACTGAAGAGCAGGAACTTGACCATAAAATCTCGACATTAAAAATAAAGCTTCAAGAACTTGAAGAGCAAGAGTTTATTGAATCATTTGGATTTTACAAATCCAAGTATGACTTTCAGGAGTCTGGCGAGTATAAGCAATGTCTTGACAAAATCCGGTTTCAGCAAAAGCAGATGATTAAAGACCGAACTGCTGCCGTTTGCCGAACTCAATTTACTCTCAGCGATAGCCGAAAAGAAGGCAAAAAGATGACTGATAGTTATCTCCGATTAATTCTCCGAGCCTTTAATGGAGAATGTGATGCCGCTGTAGTAAAAGTTAAATATAGTAATGCTCAGACAATGGAGAATCGAATTAGAAAAGCATTCGCAGAGCTTAATAAGCTTTCTGAGATTATTCATTCTGAAATCACCTCTGATTATCTAGATCTTAAGCTTAAAGAGTTATGGCTAACTCATGAGTATCAAGAGAAAAAATACCAAGAACAAGAAGAGCAACGCACAATTCGTGAGCAGATGCGCGAAGAAGAACGAGCCTTACGCGAATTGGAGAAAGTAACACAAGAAGCTGAACGCGAGGAACGACGATACCAAGAAGCTTTAGAAAAAGCTCAAAGAGAGATTGAGAATGTTACGGGTAAGGCTCAACAAAAACTTCAAGCACAGATCGAGGAATTACAGAAGCGGGTGGCTGAAGCTGAAGCCAGTAAAGAGCGAGCTATTTCTCAAGCCCAACTAACCAAATCAGGTCATGTATATGTAATCTCAAATATTGGTTCTTTTGGTAACGATGTATACAAAATTGGTATGACACGTCGTCTTGAGCCGATGGATAGGGTTAAAGAGCTAGGTGATGCGTCTGTCCCTTTCCCGTTTGACGTTCACGCTATGATCTTTTGCGAAAATGCGCCAGAATTAGAGTCACGTTTGCATAAGCGTTTTAACTTTAAAAGAGTAAACAAAGCCAATGGCAAGAAGGAATTTTTTCGAGTTTCGTTAGAAGAAGTAGTTGAGACGGTTCGAGAAATTGATGAAGAACTTCAGATCTGCAAATCAGAAATCAAGTTCACAAAAGCTGCTGAAGCTGCTGACTTCCGCAACACTCTAGCCCAAGAACGCGAGGTGCAGCGGGCTAAGGTGACTTGAGTGAAGTAACAGGAAATTAGCGTGATTACATTTATTGTTTGCCTCAGAAATTGAGTGGTCGCCTAAAAAAGGAGAACCTTATGCCTGACAGAATCAGTATTGTGATTGAAAAAAATGATCAAGGCTATGCTGCTTACAGTCCGGAGCTTGCCAATTCTCAGGTGCAAGGCAATTCATTTGAAGACGTAACGGCGCAAATTCAGGTAAGAGCTAAAGATTACCTGGAGCAACTGCCCACTGACGAATTGCCCCAAACGAATGACAGACCTATCTGGGAGATCATTGACGATCTGGTAAAAGACATTCCTGAAGAGGAGTTACAGAAGCTACCGACCGATGGAGCAGAGCAACACGATCACTATATTTACGGCACACCCAAGCGGAAGCAATAAAGCTTGTTTTTGCCGATACATTCTACTGGGTTGCTGTTTTCAATAAACGAGGCGAGTGGCACGACAGAGTTCAGCAATATGCTGAAACACTCAAGCAAGTTCATCTTTTAACTACAGACGAGGTGCTTACTGAAGTGCTAACCTTCTTTGCAGCTTATGGCGCTCGAAGGCGGCACAAGACAGTTGCAAGGGTTCAGGAGATTCTTAGCAACACCAGGATTCAAGTCATCCAGCAAAGTCGAGAGTCTTTTTTGGCAGGGCTTGATCTGTATGCAAAGCGTCTAGATAAAGAATATAGCTTGACGGATTGTATTTCGATGCAGGTTATGCGGCAGCTAGGGATTACAGACGTACTTACGCGAGATCGTCACTTTACTCAGGAAGGCTTCACGATTCTCTTCAATGAAAATGCCTGATGATCAGCATAGGCAGCCCTACCGAACCAAGCGCGATCGCTCATACTAGAGAAGAAAGCATCACGTTTTGAGAGAAGTTTGAGGAATCGCCGTGCCAACCATCAACGAACTAGCGACCCAGGCAAAAGAAGCTGCCGATCGCCTGGGAATCCACAAATTCGACATTTACGGCTCCACCGTGGATGAGAGCAGCGCCAAGGTTGATCAGGGCAAGCCCGATCAGGTGAAAGCCTCAAACCGTTCCAGCGTCACTGTGCGGGTGTGGAACGATGACCAAACGATGGGCATTACCTCGACCACAGATGTTGATCCGGTTGGGTTAGCACTTGCACTGAAGACGGCGTATGAAGCCAGCTTCTTTGGCGTAAAGGAAAACGTCCCCGATTTTAGTCCGGCAGCAACGGCTCCTCTTGCCCGTGAGTTTGCTGAAAAAGCGCCCCAGGCTCCCATTTCAGACCTGTTGGAAAAGCTGATTACCGCCGAGAAGGCATTAACTGAGGCACATCCGGCGATCGCCTCCGTCCCCTACAATGGTCTTGCTCAGCGCGACATTGATCACTTCTACCTCAACAGCGATGGGGCTTTGCGAACCGAAGCCTACTCCACCACATCGCTCTATCTCTACACCAAAACGGAAGAAGACGGCAAAAAGCCTCGTAGTGCAGGCGCATTTCGCATCAGTCGTGGCTTAGAAACCCTGGATGTTGATGGTTGCCTTAAGGAAACGGTTGAAAAAACCATTAGCCACCTTGATTACAAAAAGATTCCTACAGGCAAATATCGCGTTGTCTTTTCACCAGAGGCGTTTCTGAGTCTCTTAGGTGCGTTCTCGAATTTGTTCAACGCTCAAAGCATTCTGGACAATCAGAGCCTCTCAAAACCAGAGTCACTGGGCACTCAAATTGCTTCGCCTTTGCTGTCCGTTGCCGATGATGCACTGCATCCAGATAATGTGGCGATCGCTACCTTTGATGGTGAAGGCACACCCACCCAACGTCTTCCTCTCATTAGCGATGGCATATTGGTCAACTTCCTTCATAGTGCTGGCACCGCTAAACGGTTCAACACCGACCCTACCGGGCACGCCAATATGGGCGCAAAAGTGACCGTTAGCCCCCATTTCTACCACGTCTTCACCAGTAAACCTGCCGAGCAGCAGTACAGTCTAGAGACGGCTGAAAATGTCGTTCTTATTGATGATCTGCACGCTCTCCATGCCGGAGTCAAAGCGCTTCAGGGTTCCTTCTCGCTACCGTTTGATGGCTGGCTGGTCAATCAGGGTGAGCGTACCAGCATCGAATCGGCTACCGTCGCTGGTGACTTTTTGGAGCTACTGAACGCGATCGTCTACGTGGAGCCAGAAGCCCACCTGACTCCGGGCGGTGTTTGCCCCTATGTTTGGGTCGGCGAACTGTCGATTACAGGCGAGTAGCTGCGTTGTGAGCGATCGTGGCTAGTTAATGGATGAATGGCTGCTAATCGCTCATCAACCGCTTAGTCATGCGTCGAGCCGTCGGGCATAGTTGCACCCTGGAGGTTTGCACCACTGAGATTCGCGCTGCTGAGTTCAGCTTTTGCCAGGTTAGCGTTGGTCAGGTTGGCATCGCGGAGATCAGCACGACCGAGGTAGGCTTCAATGAGGCTTGCATCGGTCAAATTGACACTTTGGAGTGTAGTGCGGCTCATACTTGCTCGATTGAGCCGCGATCGACACATAATTGCCTGAGCCAGGTTGGCTTTGCTCAGGTTGGCATCGGTCAGGTTAGCATCCGTCAGATTAACGTTTTTGAGTGTTGCTTCGGTCAAGTTAGCGCGCTCTAGCTTGGCACTAACCATGTTTGCCTGACTCAAATCAGCTTCGGTCAGATTAGCATCAGTCAAAAAGCAACTTTGCAGCGTGGCTCCGATTAAGTTTGCTTCGGTAAGATTGGCTTCTCGCAGACTGGTTTCAGTGAGGTTAGCACGACGAAGGTCGGCTTTGGTCAAATCAGCTCCGCTAAAGTTTGCACCGCGCAAGTCAGCATTGCGGAGGTCAACACCGCGCAAATTGGCACCTTCATAGCAGCGTTTTTCATAGCGCAGGTTAGCTCCACGCAGGCAGGCTCCGCGCAGGTTGGCGCTGCCGAGATTGACGTTTCGCAAATCAGCGCTGATCAGGTTGGCATCGAGCAGGATTGCCAGGGTGATATCGGCACCGCGTAGATCAGCGCCATAGAGGATGGCACCATGTAAGTCGGCATCGCGCAGTTTGGCGCTCATCAGATCAGCTTGACTCAGATTGGCTCCACTAAGACGGGTTCCAGCCAGGTTTGCCTTGCTCAGGTTGGCGCGGTTGAGGTATGCCAGAACCAGATTTGCGCCACGTAGATCGGTGCCTGTGAGGTCTGCGCCAATGAGATCGGCTCCGCCCAGATCTGCGCCACAAAGGTTTTCGCCCCGAAAGTCGGTTTCACCTGCCTGGTAGCGTTGCAGTAGCTCGATCGCGTCCATGATTGGTTTAGCCTCTGGCGGTTGTTTAGTTGTCGTTCGTTGCTGGCGGCCAACAGTTTTCAACCTGCCAACACCTTTGTTCAGTATGCCCCCAGGCAGGATGGCTAAGGACGTTTGAGCCTAGTTGATGAGGCATAGTAGCCCAAACCATTAACGGTGCTAATCCAGAAAGGATGTTGACGGATGATCGGAGTCTGTTTTGGCTTCGACGATCGACGACTCTGGAGCCAACGGAACATCGATCGCACGGTTAGTAGACAGAGACCCTTGCATGATTGCCGTTGGTTCAGCGGCTGGCGGTATCAGTTGACAGGTGTAATCGTCTTCAACGGCGATGCTAGCAAATTCCAGGGTTGTTTCCTCGAAATCGTCGAGTTTGAGCTGAGTAGGCTCGTCAGACGGAAGCGATTGCCGTTCAGCCTTGCTGTATAGATAAAAAGGGCGTAAACATTTAATGATGGCTTCGGCAGTCTGCACCGTTTCTGCTGGCTCTGGCGATCGTCGTGCCGCTGTAAAAAGGCACGCTTCTAGATCTGTATAGGTTTTGCAAACGCCCAAAAGACGGCGGAGTAAGCTATCGAGGTCATGCTGTTTTAGATTACTCCACTCCTGGTTCGTAAAGCCGAAGTCTTCGTACAGAGCAGAGAACAGCAAGATTTTTGCCTGCAACGGGTTGGCATATTTCATAATGCCTAGCCGGAAGTCGAACAGGTTAAGTGGTGCGTCTGGCGAAGGCTGAGGTGGTTCGGGTTTGATGGGCGATCGCTGCTCCTCTGACACTATGGCGATCGCTAATGGTTCCTCTGGATGTGTAGCGGCAGCGAAGGCGATCAGTGGCTCTGCCTCCTGATAGTCGGGGTACAGTCTACCCAGATGGGTGACGATCGTTTGGGCGATCGTGCGATACTCCTCTTGCTTATTCAGCGTTTTGACTACTGCCTCAAACGCCGCTTCTAGCTGGGCACTTGTACGTGTGAGCTGATGGACTTCCTGAATTAACTGTTCCAGATTCAGACGTTCTAATTTGGCAGCATCGCTTTCCCATTGACGATGGCAAACGTAGAACAGCAGTTTTTTAATCCGTAGCAGGTCTGGCTCTGACTGCAAACGTTGAGCAAGGGCAACATAGAGTGCTGAAGCCTCCGCTAATAATGGTTCGGCTAATAGTAGTGGCTCGGCGATCGGTGCGTCTGCTACAGGCGCGAGTGGCATAGCTTGCTGGAGGGGAGCGATCGGCGGTGCCAGTACAGGTGCCGGTGCCGATGCTTGCTCAGACACGCCATAAAGCTGTTGCAGCTTATTGATGAGCGCATTAGCAACGAGAGCGTATTCTGCTTGTTTACTCAGGGTTTGGACAAAGACATTAATTGCGATCGTGAGGCGCTCTAACGTTGGCATAGACTGGTGCAGTTCCGCAATTAAATCTTGCAGACGCAGACCATCCAGCTTATTTTGATCCATCTCCCAGCGCCGTCTACAAACATAGAAAGCAAGCTTTTTGATGCGTGTGCCATTTCCAGTTGCTTCTAGTTCAGCGGCAAGCTGGTCGTAGAGAGCATTAACTGCATGGGGCGATGGCTGCGGCTCTGCTGCAAGGTTATAAGAGGTTGGATCGTCGTCGTGGTTGTGCTCTGCTGGGTAAAGCCGACCGACTTCCTTCACCAGAATATTAGCAATCAGGGAATACTCGGCTGCTTTGCTGAGTGTACGTACGGCTGCATCTAGAAAAAACCGCAGGCGCTCTGGGGTTGGGGCAAGCAGCATTACCTCTTGGATTTGGTCAGAAAGGCTAATTAAATTCAGCTTATTGTGATCGCTTTCCCAGCTATTTTTGCACGCGTAGAACAGTAGTTTTTTCACCCGCAGCAGGTTACGGCTTTGCTCTAGATTACGGATGGCAACTGAGTAGGGATTTAGAACCTGCGACTCTGGTGACATCACAATACGGTAGACAGGCACAACCTCGCGGATGTTTTTCAGTTCGCGCGGGCCGAGGTATTCGCTGTCAATGTGCAAGCTGGCTTTAATGACATCAAAAACTGTCTGCGAGATGCAGATACCGCCCGGTTCTGCCTCTGTTTGCAACCGTGCCGCAATGTTAACGCCATTGCCCATTACGTCTGTTTCGGTGATAAACATATCCGCTAAGTGAATGCCAATGCGATGTTCCAGGGCATCTTCAGGCGGCAGTTCGATCGATCGATCAGTGATGCTTCTTTGAATCTCCATCGCACACTCAACAGCTTTGACCGCGCTAATGAAGCACATGAGCAAGCCATCACCAGTCGATTTCAAGACTCGCCCCTCATACCGCCTACAGATCTGCTTCATGAACTTAAGATCGCGGCGAATGAGATCCAGTGTATGGTCTTCGTCTACTGACATTCTGGCGCTGAAGCCAACACAGTCTGTAAAGACAACGGTTGCAAGTGTGCGCTGCCCCCTCATTTCTGATGTCAGTAAATCGTTGTCCATGAATTTTGACTGGCAAGGGGGCGCAGACCGCAGGGGTAGCCGTAGGCGATATCAAGGCGTAGATGGCGTTAGGCATAGTGTTTGAGGAAACAGCCTGCCGCTAAAGCCCTGCATGAGTCGTCAGACGATCGCACCACGGCTCATTTCAGAAGTCGAAAATTTGATTGAAGTTTGATCAAAACTGTCAAACATATCAGCACCACAGGCAACTTAATTGTAGACACTCCTTTGCATAGAGTGCCCTAATGTCTAAAATTTTGCATAACGATAGGGGCATTGGGAACAAGGAGGCGGGCGGGCGGGGAAGAGAGAAGAGCCATTCTATTTTGACTTTCTGACCATCCATATCTAATGTCTAAGCTTTTCGTTGGCTCTAATTAACTCCTTCCCCCTCACTCCTCTCCCCAGCCAGCCGCGTGACACTTTGCACGACTAACGGCACAGCGCCCAAAAGGATAATCCCAGCGACGAAGAGACTGATGGCTCCGTCTGCCCAGAACCAGTGGAGTGCTGCAACCGCGATCGCAGCGAGAATCACACCGATGCAGCTTATGGCATCTGCCAGGACATGGAGAAAGGCCCCACGCAAATTAAGGTCGTGCTCACTACCGCGATGCAACAGGGCAATATTGGCGCTGTTGACAGCAAGCCCAATGCCTGCGGTCAGGAGCATCGGCAGACTGGCGATCGTCTCTGGAGGGGTTTGCAGCCGTTGGAGCGCTTCCCAACCAATCCACAGGGCGATCGCAACGAGTCCTAACCCGTTAAGCAAGGCTGCCCAGGTCTCCCAGGCGGCGACTGGCTGGGTTGCCAGCGGTGTTGCTACAAGGTCTGTCAGGGAATCACTCAAGATGCTCTGTTTGGGGCGCTGAGCCAGCCGAGTTGCCACTAGCGCCAGCAGCAGTGCCACACTGTCGGCTGCCATATGTCCGGCTTCGGCAATGAGCGCCAAGCTGTCACTGGTCAAACCAACGATGAGTTCGGCGATCGCAAAACCACCGATCAGCAAGAGTGCGATCGCTAGCTGAGTTTGCTTTGCTTGAGGGTCGATTGTGTGACAGCAGTCAGCGGAATGTTGGTGCATTTACGAGAAAAAGGAGCAATTGAGCCATGAAAATGTGACACCCCGTCAATTCTATCGTCTGTGGCATTCTCAAAAATGGTCTGAGCCAGTCGCCGATTGGTCAATCAAGCCATAAGATGATATCAGGGCTTTAGGAGTTGTGCTATGAACCGTTCCCAGACCGCTCCCATGACTCAGCAAGAGCGTCAAACGCTCAGTCGTGTGATTGATTATAGTCAAGCAACATCCATTCCAGCGCTGTGGGCGATCGCGGCGCAACGCTTCAGCCAAAACACTGCCGTTTACGATCCCCATGCCGAGCCAGCGCTTAAGCTGACCTACGCTGCCCTTTACCAGCAAATGCAGCAGTTCGCGATCGGGCTACAGGCGTTAGGCGTACAGCCCGGTGAGCACATCGCCTTATTCTCCGATAACAACCCCCGCTGGCCCGTTGCTGACCAGGGCATCATGATGGCAGGTGCCGCAAATGCTGTGCGTGGCTCTCAGGCAGACCGCGACGAACTGCTGTTTATTCTGAAACACAGCGACAGCATCGGACTGGTCGTGCAAGACCAGGCAACGTTAACAAAGCTGGCTCAAGGTCTGGAGTCCCTGCCGCTACGGTTTATCGTACTGCTGACTGATGAAATGCCATCGCCAGTCGGTACGATCAAGACGCTGAATTTTTCGCAATTGATGCAGACGGGCACAGGTCATACCCTTCAGCCTGTAAAGCTAGAACGTGACACGCTGGCAACCTTGATGTATACCTCTGGCACCTCTGGAATGCCAAAAGGGGTCATGCTGAGCCACAACAATTTACTGTCTCAAGTGACAGCAGCAGCCTCGGTCGTCAATCCCCAAAATGGGCGTGTGTTGAGCATTCTACCGATCTGGCACTGCTACGAGCGCACGTTTGAATACTTTACCTTTGCCTATGGCTGTACGCAGGCATACACCAACATTCGCTACGTCAAGAAAGACCTAAAGGATTTCAAGCCAAATTATATGGTGGCAGTGCCCCGGCTGTGGGAGTCCATTTACGAGGGCGTGCAAAAGCAGTTTCGAGAGCAACCTGCCAGTAAGCAGCGGTTGGTGAACTTCTTTTTGGGCGTGAGCCATCGTTACATTGCGGCACGTCGGCTGGTGGAGGGTGTGAGTTTGGAAAAGCTCCAGCCATCGATCGCCCAACGCCTTGCCGCTGCTGTCCAAGCTGCCGTTTTTTGGTTGCCCCATCAACTGGGCGATCGCCTGGTGTATAAAAAGGTGCGAGCAGGCATTGGGGGAGAGGTTGCCTTTTTTGTCAGTGGTGGAGGCTCGATCGCTGAACACCTGGAAGATTTTTTTGAAGTCGTTGGTATTCCGATTTTGGGCGGCTATGGGCTGACCGAAACCGCGCCTATTACCCATGTGCGTCGCCCCTGGCGCAACATTCGGGGTGGTGATGGGCAACCCCTACGCGACACCGAAACCCGCATTGTCGATCTTGAAACCCGCCAACCGCTGCCACTGCTGAAGCAAGGGCTAGTCCTGATTCGTGAGCCTCAGGTCATGCAGGGCTACTACAAAAACCCGGAAGCAACAGCTAAGGCGATCGATGCCGATGGCTGGTTCAACACAGGCGATTTGGGTTGGGTGACGGAGCAAGGCGATCTAATCATCACCGGACGCGCTAAAGACACGATCGTTCTGACGAGCGGTGAAAATATCGAACCGCAGCCGATTGAAGATGCCTGCCTCCGCAGCGCTTACATTGACCAAATCATGCTCGTTGGTCAGGATCAAAAAGTGTTGGGAGCACTAATTGTGCCCAACCTAGAGGCATTGCAAAAGTGGGCAGCCGCGCAGAATCTTGAGCTGCAACTGCCTGGGGAGGAGGAAGGAGAGAGGAGAGAGGAGAGAGAGAGGAGTCAGAAGCCAGAATCAACTCAAAACGCTTCACCCCTCACCCCTTACTCCTTACCCCTGACCCTGAACAGCAAACCCGTTCAAGACCTAGTACGGCAGGAACTCAACCGAGAAGTGAAGAATCGTCCGGGCTATCGGGCAGACGATCGCATTGGTCCGTTTCGACTGCTACTAGAGCCTTTTACGATCGACAATGGGCTGCTGACACAAACGCTAAAAATCCGGCGCAATGTCGTGATGGAACGCTACCAGGGTATGATTAACGAGATGTTCGTTGGCTGATCTGGTGCAAGCTACAATGTTCGATCGGTAATTTCTGGATGGGTGCATGAGCGCAGTGGGTAGCACCAGCACAGTGGCTCGCCTAGCAGTTTGCTTCAGCATTATAAAGTTTGCTTAACTAATCGCCAGCTAATCACCAACGGACACTCTGTCCTCCAACATTTTTGCGACTCAACATTTATGGATGTTTCTCAATCTCACTTGCTGCTGAAGCGCACGATCAACGTCAAGGCGATCGTCACCGCTCGATGGAAAGATGACGCACAGCAACAGCTCCAGGCGCAGCTTAACCAGCTCGACAACCAGCTTCAGCAACTCGAAATGCAAGGGCAGCGCATGATTGCCGAAATTCAGAAGCAGAGCCTCAAGCCACCCGGTCCTGAAACGCTCCAGCAAATTGATGGCATCCAAATTCAGGTGAACGAAAAAAAGAGCGAATTTTTGGAGCAAAAAAACCAAATTTTGCAGCAGCTTCAGCAAATTCAACTGCTAGAGCTAGACCAAGAGGTGCAGCAGGGGCAGATCGACAGCATTTTTCGGGTTGAAACGGGCGATAATTTGATCGAAAAAATGCAGGTTGAAATCTTACTGCGTGATGGCGTTGTAGAAGCAATTCGCGGAGCCGTTTAACTAGCCTGTAACCATTCGGTTATCGATCGCCCTGCCTGCACCCTCACGCCACACACCGTCTTTCACTTACTTTTCTGACTGGACTCACTCCATGATTTACGAAGTTTTCATGCCTGCACTTAGCTCCACGATGACCGAGGGGAAGATTGTTTCCTGGGTCAAAGCACCTGGCGATAAGGTCGAAAAAGGTGAAACGGTCGTCGTGGTGGAATCTGACAAAGCAGATATGGATGTGGAATCCTTTTATGAGGGCTACTTAGGTTTGATTGTGGTGCCAGCAGGCGAAAGTGCTCCCGTTGGCGCAGCGATCGCCCTGATTGCCGAAACTGAAGCTGAAATTGCCACGACTCAACAGCAAGCGGCAGGTCAAGCGGCTCCCGTTGAAACCCCAGGCGCGATCGCAGCTACCAAAGATGTGCCGACAGCCGTAGCGACTCCAGTCGCCTCTGTGCAAAACGGGAATGCAGCAGGGAGTGCAACCACTCCAAACGGACGGATGGTGGTTTCGCCTCGCGCCCGTAAACTGGCAAAAGAGCTGAAAGTTGACCTGAATACTCTCAGCGGCAGTGGACCCCACGGACGCATCGTTGCCGAAGATGTTGAAGCTGCCGCTGGTAGACCTGCTGCCAAAGCCCCTATTGCACCACCGCCGCCACTGCCCTCAGTCACGCCTTCGGTTGCCAAACCAGCCATCGCGCCTCCTGCGCCTGCGATCGGAGGGCAGCAAGTACCCCTTACAACGCTACAAAACGCGATCGTGCGGAATATGGCAGCCAGCCTGGAAGTTCCCACTTTCCACGTTGGCTATACAATTACAACCGACCATCTGGACAAGCTCTACAAGCAAATTAAGTCTAAAGGTGTGACGATGACAGCGCTGCTGGCAAAAGCCGTTGCTGTCACGCTGCAAAAGCATCCGCTCTTGAATGCAAGCTATGTCAATCAGAACATCTCTCATCCAGCTGGGATTAACGTAGCTGTAGCGGTGGCAATGGATGATGGCGGACTGATTACGCCTGTGTTGCAGCAAGCCGATCAATTGGATATCTATACCCTATCGCGCACCTGGAAAAGCCTGGTCGATCGCGCCAGAGCGAAGCAGTTGCAGCCAGACGAGTATAGTTCCGGCACCTTCACGATTTCTAATCTCGGTATGTTTGGGGTCGATCGCTTTGATGCTATCTTGCCCCCCAATACAGGAGCCATTTTGGCGATCGGTGCGTCTCTTCCTGCCGTTGTCGCTACGGATGACGGCTTCTTCGGCGTGAAACGGCAAATGCAGGTCAATCTCACTGCCGACCATCGCATCATCTACGGTGCCCATGCGGCTGCTTTCTTGAAGGATCTGGCAAAGCTGATTGAAACCAACGCCCAGTCCCTCACAATGTAGGGCATACCCTACAGGTCAGCTCTACCGAATACCCCAGCGTCGCCGCCAACTGGATGTTGACTCCAAGGTACTTTGCTGTTGCTCCTGGTAATGCTGCTCCAGAATCGTTGTGGCATCTCCTTGCAGTGTGGGATCGCGATACGGTATGGCTGCCCGTGTTTGCAAATGCTCCTGCTCTAGTTGTGTCAGGGGATGCAGCGTTTGAGCATCAAAGCTGCCGATCGTGCCCTGTGACCACTCGTGTGGCAAGTGGTTGGCAGCAGGCGGTAGCGTTCCCAGACAAAATCCCGCCGATTGCATTGCCGATCGCACTGCCGCCGAGCGTGAATACGTTGCGAGTTTACCGTCTGGTGCTAAACAGCGTGCCACCCGTGCGAAAAACTCGATCGTCCATAGCTGCGGGCACCGACGTGGCGAGAACGGGTCAAAGAAAATAGCGTCTGCTTGCCACCCTGCGGCACAGAGCATCTGAATCGTTTGACGGGCATCACCAAGCAAGAGTGTTGCCGTCAGGTGAGGCAAAAGGCAAGCGTGCGCCAGCGCCATTTGTTGCAAAACTGCTTGTACCGTTAACGACCAGCCATCCAGCAAGGGCGGGACGATCGCCGCCTGTGGCACAGTGGCATCCAACTCCAGTGCATAGAGTTCTACCTGACACTCTGGGTTCACTGCCCAGATGGTTTCCAGCGCTGCCGCCGTGTTGTAGCCCAGTCCATAGCAAATGTCTAACACCCGCAGATGACGATGGTGCGCTTTCGTCCTTAGCTCAGTTGCTACTACGAACTTGGAAAATGCCTCAGCACGAGCGCCTTGAAGGCTATGGAACGACTCGCCAAAAGCTTCCGAAAAGAAAGTGAACGAACCATCAGCGGTTGGCTGCGGCACCCAGGGTTGTAAAGGCATAAGAGAAGAGCATTACTTAGATGCAGAATTTGGATGCAAAGTACCTACGAAAAATTACGTATTTCTCATGGTTCTAGTTTTCCTATTTCAGCAGAAATTTGGATTGACCGCTAAAAGAATTAAATGCTTTTTAGTTTCTAATCTTTCGATCGATCCTGGTGTAATACCTTTATTCATATAGGCATATTTCAGTTTTGCAACGTTATATCTATTACCTAAACCCTCCTCCTTAAAGGTGAGAAAGGAAGTCAGCCGAGTCTCTTTTTTAACGGGGAGAGGGCTTAAAGTCCTTAGCTTGCATGAAAAAGGTAAGCTCTACAGAAAAGGGATATACCCCATGAGTACTTTAAAGAGCTGGAAAGAAAAAGTATTTAAGCAATTGTATGCCAAGCCCGATCGTTTTTTCAATTCAATGGTTCAAAAGCCCTGCTGCTTTCTAAGCTATAGCGTCCAAACACTGAATATTTTGAAATGCTAGAGGCATTCGGCAAATAATTTTCCGTAAAGGTACTGAGATTAGTATCTTAACTATCTGGAATACTCTAAACAGAAGTAATTAAATATAAGCGGCGACAAACATTGTTTGAAAGCAGCCTAGGTGATGAGAACCTTTCATAAAAAACGATTTGCTTTGTAAGACAGCACTAGCATTTCGCCAATAACGATTTGAGTCTTGTGTGTTTTCTAAAACAGCTTCGTTGCAAGGGCAATAAGGAACATCCTGGGCAAAAGCACAACCCTTTATGCTCAGCCGTTCACCGTCTTAACTAATTACCAAAAGCACCAGCACGATCGCATCGTCCAGATGCCGTCATGTCTGATCAATTGGTACTCCTACCGCTCACTTAGGCAATAGCATTTTTGCCGTCTCCTTTAGCTTCTCACTCGTGAAATGGGCTGCGGTTCTAGTAACCACAATGCAGTCTGGTCAATCTGTTACTTACTTGTTCAGTCTTTTTCAGGATTATGAAAACGCAAACCCGTTGGTCTTACTGCAAATTTTTAGCTGTGACTCTGTTAGTAGGCAGTTTCTTGCCTCTCGCCTCCCGTGCGCTTGCTGATGGCACGACTGCTGGAACCACCATCAGCAACACTGCTACGGCGACCTATGAAGACCCCAATGCTCCGGGCACAATCATCAATGCGACATCTAATACTGTGACTGTAACGGTTGCCGAGGTTGCAGGTGTCACGGCCACTCCATTAGCAATTAATGACCTTAACGGGGGTACGGTACTGCCCAATGATGTCCTCAACTATGACTTCCGGCTCACCAACGTCGGTAACGATCCTACGGGTTTATTTATTCCAGGCAGCGCTACGGTGACAGGACCCGGTACGGGTGGAGCACTGCAATTCAGTATTGACGGTGGCACAACGTTTAACCCTGTTCCAGCGGGTGGCGTGACGACGGCTTCCATTCCTGCCGGTGGCTCTGTGATTGTGCGAGTACCAGTCACAATTTCGGGCTTGGCTTCGTCTGGTTCCACCGTTGCCGTGCGTTTGGGCGACACCGGACTCAATGATAATAGTGCAGCAACTCAAAATCAGCCTGATGCAACTGATGGCTCACTGGCTACAGAAATTCGGACCGTAGACAACGTGGATGGGACAGCGAATGAAGCAGCAGGTGCCCCCAGCAACGGCGAACGGGAAACCAGCGCCACGCAACAGGTGCTAGTCGGGGCACAGCCTCAAGCGTTTGCAGCGATTCTTAAGACCCGCACTGCTTACACCGATTCCAGCACCACTGCACTGAACGATGATGTGCTGACCTATGGTTTGTCCCTACGGGTGGATGCTACTGCACCATCTGGAACCACTGGACTCAGCCCAGCGAACCTGGAAGGCACCACGATTAACGTAGACGGTGCGGCGGTTGTACGAGTGCTGGTATCTGATGCCGTTCCAGTAAACACGACTCTAACGGGTACGCCTGTTGCTCCAACAGGCTGGACGATCGTCTATACCAACAGTCCAACGGGTACGAATGCCAATGCAGCAAACTGGGTGACGACTGTGGCGGCGATCGGCGGCATCGCCAACGCGACCCGCATTGGTTTTATTAACAACGGTTCTATTCCTGCTGGCACCACGGTTACAGGCTTCACCTTCCAGGTCGTGACGACGGGAGTAACGGCGACAACGACGATCGCCAACCTGGCTCAAGTCTTTGGTCAAACAGCGGGCGGTGGCACGACTCTGGTCTACGACGAATCAGGTGATCAGACTCCCAGCAACTTCAACGATGATGGTACACCCGGTTCTAATACGCCCACTAATGGCGTTACCAACCCAGCGGTCGATGGGGTAGATAGCAACAACAACAACACGGGTACAGGACCTGGCGGGGAAGACAACGTGTTTACCGTTGCGGCAGCGGGCACTATTCTGAATGGTCCCAACGGACAGCCTGCGGCAGTGGGACCAACCAACAACAACGATGATTTCACCAACAGGTCATCGACGATTCCAGCCAACACGGCTCCTGGTTCTACGATCGACCCCAATGCGGTCACGTTCCTCAATACAATCAACAATCCAACCACAGGCAGTCTAAGCAATATTCTGCTAGTGCCTGACGCTGCCAACTTTACGCCAGGTGCAGGCGAGGTCTTACCCCCCACTGGCACGACTGTCACGCTGACCTATGGGGGACAAACAGCCGTTTACACCTTCAACGGCACTAACTTCATCTTTACCTCTGGTAGCACGATTGTCATTCCGACGCTGACAGCAGGAACGTCAGTAAACTACAGCGTTGCGGTGGATCTACCTGCCAACACAGCACTTTCAACTGACACTGGCAATGGTTTCTCGATTCCCATCTTCGCCTTCCAGGATGTGAATGGCAACGGCAGACCTGATCTGGTGGCAACGGAACCCACTCAAAACCGCTCGATCGATCGCGTTTACACCGGATTCCTGAGAGTGGTCAAAGATGCCCGTATTCTCGAGACCGATGGCACAACGGTGGTTGAGAACTATACGCAAACCCCAACGCCTGCAAACTTACGGGTTGGCAGGTTCATTGAGTACCGGATTACTTACACCAACGTTTCCATTGCTCCGGTTGGTGCAGGCAACGTCACCCTTAGCGCCGGTAACGTCATCATCACCGAGGATGGCACCACTGGCACCAACACCTGGGCAAGAGATAACGACACCAATGGCGTGATTGATACCAGCAACATAGTCGGTTCGACCACTGCTCAATTCGGCACGATCGCCTATGCTCCCAGCGGCGATCAGTCTGGTACGACGCAGCCAACGGATGTCACGCGGTACACCAATACGCTGGGTATTGCAGTGCAGCCCGGAGCCAGCGGCACGTTTATCTTCCGTCGCAGAATCAACTAACCGTTGGGGGAGAGTTTGAGGGTCACAATTTGAGGTTTGAGTTCGGTTAAACCCCACCTTTGACTCTCCCTGTCTGTCTCTGCTACGAAACGCCGACACCGCTTCTACCACGAGTCTGCATCCCAAAAATTTTAGCTATTTGAAGAGGTTGAACTGATGAAACGTCAATTTGCGGTTGGTCTAGGAGTCACAGCATTGCTTCTGACGATGCCCTTTGCCAGTAAGTTACCCGTTGTAGCGGGTCTGTTTGATTCCAATGTGGCGATCGCCAAAGCCGCGCAGCACCCCAAAGTGCAGTTGGCTTTAATGGGCGAGAAGCAGGTGATTAGCAAGGATGCTCAAGGCAAGAAAACGATTTCCTGGCAGGGTGGCAGCCAACTGGCAGTGCAGGCAGGTGATGTCTTGCGGTATCGCCTGATGGGCAAGAACGAGGGCGATCGTCCCGTCAACAACTTGACCTTAAACCAGCCCATTCCCAAGAACACTGTATTTATTCTGAAATCCGCTAAAGCGAGCGCCAGCCAAGCGGCTCAGATTACCTACAGCATTGATGGTGGACGCAGTTTTGTCAAAACCCCTACAGTGCCGATCAAGCTAGCAAATGGCACCGTCGAAACCCGTCCCGCACCGGCTGAGGCATACACCCACATCCGCTGGAAGCTCTCTAAGACCCTGGCTGCAAAAGCTCCAGTAACCGCCGAATACCAGGTGAAAGTGCGCTAGTCGCACCCGCTGCAACGGTTTGGTGAAGCGGCGATCGTGTTTTTAGCGTCTGCTTCACCTGCCCAACCCGCCAATGCTCGATTGCAGCTTACGGAACGCTCATCAGACGCTTCCGGCAGAGAACGTTTGTCTGTTTTTAGGTTAACCAAAACGCCGATCGCAGTCGGTCAAAAGCAAAGGACGCAAGCGTTTCTCTCTCCGCTAGTTCTGCCTCTCCCTCAACGCCCCAGATCCTCCTCTTCCCAGTGATGGCTGCATTGATGTCACATCAGACTTTTCGTCACTTTGAACGCCTGAAACAACTGACTGCAAATGTTGGGATCAGTATTTTGCTCTCTGTTTCGGTCGCTCAGGCACAGACTCCACCCGCCCCAGGCACTGCATTGAGAATTGCACCCAGCATCCAGCTACAAAATTCGGCTACTTACCAGTACGACGTGCTGAGTTTGCCGCTGTGTGATCCACAAACGGGAAACACCCAAAACTGCGGTTCAAATGAGTCTGTGCAAATTAGCAACACCACAAACTCGATCGGGAGTACGTTTACACCGGGTCTAGTTGACCCACTGGGACGACTGGTAGGCTGCGCGGGAGAGGCTTTGAGTGACTATACCGGCTTCAGCATCGCGCTGTATGAGCCTAATGTAGCTGACCCAACTGGAGTCAATCTGGGACGGTTGCTATCGCTGTCGCCAACGGAGGTACCGGACAAACCAGGCAATGGCATTCCAGCAGGTCGATCGCCCAACACCGAAAACAGCAATCCCTTCTCACTTGTCAACAGCGATCGTGGCGTTTACAACTTCCTGCTGGATGCGCGGAAAGGGCAACTCGATCAGGGACGCTCTTACATTCTGGTGATCAATCCGCCCCGTAACTCAATCTATGCCCAGCGCCGCTTTCGCTTAACGATCGGGGCACGTAACGGCAATCAGGTGTCCTACACAGCAACGGCGATCGATGGCAGACCGATTAGCAGCGGCAGCAACAACACCTCTGTCACAGACACCATCACTATCCAGGATGCAGAACAGACCAGTTTAGTGATTGCTGCGCTCAGTTTGGGGGCAGGTGTTTGTCAGGCGCAGGAGATTCAAATCATTAAAACGGGCGATCGTGCCACGGCAGAACCGGGAGATACCGTGATCTATCGCCTGTTGATCAGAAATCTCTCCAGTGCCGCGCTCAACAAGTTAACCATTACCGATAGCCTACCGCTGGGCTTCCGCTTCCTGCCGAAAGCGGTACGGGGTGCTTTTCGCGGCACGCCTGTTCTCATTACCACCGCTCAGAACGGCTCTACAGTCACTTTTAATATTGAAACGTCTCTGCCACAGGGTGCAACCGATCCCAGTTCAGTCTTAAGTATTGCCTACGCAGCAGTAGTAACGCCCGATGCGTTGCGGGGCAAGGGGCAAAACAGCGCGATCGTCTCTGGACAGCGGGCAGATAACGGCTTTGGGGTAAAGGATGGTCCAGCCATTCACCAGCTTCGGTTGCGCTCTGGCATCATCACCGACTGCGGCACCATTATTGGGCGAGTGTTTATCGACAAAAACTTTGATGGCGAACAGCAGCCCGGAGAACCGGGAGTGCCGAATGCGGTTGTGTTTATGGATGACGGCAACCGCATCGCCGCCGATGCTAATGGATTGTTTTCGGTTGCTAATGTGCTGTCAGGATACCGCACTGGAGTCCTTGACCTCAGCAGTATTCCAGGCTACACCCTGGCTCCTAATCTTCGCTTCAGCGAACGCAATAGCCAGTCTCGCCTGGTACGTTTAGAACCCAGCGGCATGGTGCGGATGAACTTTGCTGTGACTCCTTCGGCTGGAGGCGGTGCTAAACCATGAAATTGAAAAAACGCTATGCGACGGCGGCTCTACTCGGGTTGTCCCTATCCTCCGAACTGCTACTGCTCTGTCTCTTGAAAGCTCCGGCTCAAGCAGCAACTCCCACATCAGAACCATCTCCTGCCGCCACGTCCCAGGTGCTGACAGAGGTGAATCAGACAAACCAGCCCACGGATACAACGATCGTTGCACCCGTCTCGGTAGACAGGCCAGCGGTTCAGCCTCCCACGATCGCGCCGTCTCCCGCTCCCGCTGCTGCTCCTCCTGCTGCCGTTCCCGCTTCTGGTCAAGTCAAAATTCTATTGCCGCTTGCCCAGACGGTACTGGATGTCCCTGCTGCCACGGTGACGTTGCAGTATGCCCAGGGTAGCCAGATTGAGCTAAAAGTCAACGGCGTAGCGGTACCTGATACACTCATCGGTCGTACAGAGACGGACAAAACGACGGGCACTGTGACGCAGATCTGGTACGGGGTGTCGTTGCAAGAGGGTGAGAACACTCTGACTGCCCAGACGATGACTAACGGGGTTGCAGGTGAGTTGGTCTCAACGCAGGTGCAGGTGCGTGGCGATGTGAAGCAGATGACGGTCAGCACTGTTGAAGCACGGATTCCAGCCGATGGGCGATCGACGGCTACGGTGCAAGGGCAACTCTTGGATGACAAGGGCAACCGCTCCAGCCGAGATGTGATCGTCACGCTGCTTGCGTCTGAAGGCGAATTTGCTGGGGCAGATGCCAGCCCCGATCAGCCTGGTTTCCAGGTGAAGGCGGTTCAAGGACAATTTACGGCATTGCTGCGTTCCAGTTTAAATGCGAGAACGGTCAACGTGCGGGCAGTCGCGGGCAGCCTGGAAGCCTTTACGCAACTCTTGTTTGAAACCAACTTGCGTCCGTCGATCGCCACTGGAGTGATCGACATTCGCTTGGGCAAACGGGGCACTAACTTTTACGACAGCTTTCGGGATTTTTTACCCGCCGATCGCAACAACCGCTATGAACTGGATGTGCGTGGCGCCGTGTTTGCCACCGGAAAAATTGGCGACTGGTTGTTCACTGGCGCATACAACAGCAACCGTGCTCTGAACCAGACCTGCGACGGCACCACGCGGCTGTTCCGCGATACGCAGTCCTGTGACCAGACCTATCCCACGTACGGCGACAGTTCCCAGTCCACGGTGTTAACGCCCTCGACTGATAGTGTGTACCTGCGCTTAGAGCGGACATCGCCTATCCCTAATGCTGGCATCGACTACGCGATGTGGGGCGACTACAACACAGAGGAGTTTGCACGGCGATCGCAAGAATTCACCGCCATTACCCGCCAACTCCACGGCTTAAAGATCAACTACAACGTTGGCAATTTGCAACTGACGGGTTTCTACGGCAACAACGTACAGGGCTTTCAGCGAGACACGATCGCTCCCGACGGCACCAGTGGCTACTACTTCCTCTCGCGCCGCTTGCTGGTTGAAGGCAGCGAAAACGTGTTTCTGGAACTGGAAGACCTGAACCGTCCTGGCACTGTACTCGAACGCAAGTCACTCAGCCGGGGACCCGATTATGAAATTGATTACGATCGTGGCGCACTGCTATTCCGTCAGCCCATTTTGCGAACCGATGTCGGCACCGATGGTGAAACACTGGTACGCCGGATTGTCATCACCTACCAGTACGATACGCCCGGTTCTAATAACAGCATTTATGCAGGGCGGGCGGTTTACCACCTCGCGCGAGGACAAAATCGGGAAAGCTGGCTCGGAGCCACCTATTTAAAAGAAGACCAGGGCAACCGCGACTTTGAACTTTACGGCGCAGATGCCTTTATTTCATTAGGTGCCAACGCTCGCCTGATTGCAGAATTTGCTCACTCCAGCAACCTTTCTGATACGTTGGGTCAGGTCAGCGGCTCGGCATATCGGGCAGAACTGGAAGGAGAAATTGCCAAGGGCGTTGACGGACGTGCCTATTATCGCTCTGCCGAAACAGGGTTTGCTAACAACGCTACAGTGAGCTTTGTGCCGGGTCAAACCCGCTACGGTACTCAGGTCAATGCCAAACTCTCTCCGTTCACAGCGCTCCGTTTTCAGTACGACCACGAAGACAACAAAGGGATTGCGCCCCGTCCGCTGACTACACTTGAAGATCTGCTGACCCCCAGATTAGAAGCCGTTCCCGGTTCCAGAGTGGATAATTCCCTGACCACAATTTCGGCTGGCGTGGTGCAAAAACTTGGCTCGGCAGAGCTGGCGGTTGACTGGTTTCACCGCGATCGCACCGATCGCATGAACTCAACCTTCAACACGACCTCTGATCAGTTGCGATCGCGCCTTACTGTGCCGCTCAACCCCCGCCTCACCTTGCTGGCACAGAACGAAACGACCCTGTCGGCGCAGACTGATGCCGTGTATAACGATCGCACCCTGTTAGCGCTGAACTGGCAGGCAATGCCCGGTATCAACATCCAACTGGCGCAGCAGTTCTACACACGGGGACAGTTTGCTGGACAATCGATTACCAGCCTGGGCGTTGCCGGAGACTACAAACTGGGGTCTGACACCACCCTGAGCGGACGGCTTTCGCTTTTGAAAGGGTCTGAAGCGATGACGATGTACGGAGCCGTTGGTATCAACCACCAGATCCTTCTCGCACCCGGTCTAAAAATGGATCTGGCGTATGAGCACGTCTTTGGCAACTTTTTGGGTCGAACAGCGACTGGCACCCAATTTTCCCAGCCTTTTGCGCCCGGTCAGTCTTCTGCCTCCGTAGGGCTACAATCGGGCGATACCTACAGCGTCGGTCTTACCTACACTGACAATCCCGACTTTCAGGCAAGCGCCCGGTTTGAGCATCGCACTTCTTCTGAGGGCAGCAATACTGTCATTTCTGCCGCCGCTACAGGCAAAATTTCGCCTGCCGTCACGGCGCTCTTCCGTTATCAGCAAGCCAACGCTGCCAACCAGAAACTTTCCGGTTTGGGCGACACTGCCACTCTGAAACTGGGGCTGGCATACCGTGACCCTAATGACGACAAATTCAACGCCCTACTGCGCTACGAGTATCGCAAAAATCCTGCCATTATCCCCGATACTATTTTGTTTGGCAGCGGCACTGGATCGGTTGATCATGTTCTGGCAGCGGAAGCAATCTACGCCCCCAACTGGCGCTGGGAGTTCTACGGCAAATTTGCGTTACGGAGCAGCACTTCCTATCTAGCAAGTGATCTGGTTGGCACGGGGCTGGTTACCCTGGCTCAGGCACGCGCTACCTATCGCCTCGGCTACAAGTGGGATCTGGTGGGTGAAGCCCGCTGGATCAATCAACCCGGCGTTGGCTATAGCGAAACAGGCTTGGTTGCCGAAGTAGGCTATTATTTGACACCTAATTTGCGTCTCGCCGCAGGCTATATGTTTGGCAGCGTGGGCGATCGCGACTTTGGCAGCAACTCCCGTTCAGCAGGCGGTCCCTACCTCGGCATCACCGTCAAACTCAATGAACTCTTCAATGGCTTCGGACAGCAAAAACTGCCACCACCGATAGAAGTACCCAGTAAACCGATCGCGGCAGCACTAACCGTACCCGCATCTACAGCCAATGTTCTGATCAATGCCCCAGCTTCAGAACCGACCCCGCTCATGACAACTCTTTCCCCAGCGTTACCCCCAAGCAGCATGTTATTAACCCCCCTTACTGCAAATACTCTTACGTCTGATACAGACCGATTAGAGGTGATTGACCCGAAATTTCTGCACATTGGTGAGCCTGGACTTTCTCTACTTGCTCCGGGAGGTCAGTGATGAAGAAATTTTTACAGAAAGGGTTAAGAGGTTTGCAGCAAATGCGGCGACGGTTTGCAGCACTGCGTTTAGGCTGGAGTTGCCCTGCGGTTGCCAAACTGCCTCGATTCCGTCGGTGCAAACCGCTTTGGCAAAAATCACTCAGAAGCCCCTTGCTGCATCGATCGGGACGGTTTCTAGCAATCGCTGTCATAACCTTCATCCTGGCTCTTAGCTTCAATGGCACAAGCTTTTGGTCCATCGCTCCTGCTACCGCTCAAACCACAAATCTTTATATCGAACCGTTAACCTGGGATTTTGTTGGGCTAGATAGCAACAACGTTAATGTTGGTCCAAACACCTTTCTCAATGGATCACGGATTTGTAACGTCGGTTCTACGGTCGCGACTAATGTCACCGCTCAGTTTGTGCGAGAAGGTGCGACCAATCCGTACATTAGTGTGCGGGCGCTGGCACAGGGGCGCTCTGATACAGTAACAATTCCTCAACTTCAACCAGGCTCGATTCCTCCTAATCACCATCAAGTATCAGGAACGCCAGCAAACTGTTTTGATGCCTACTTTAATGTCGTCGTTGCCCGCAATGCAGGTGCGTACAACACGGTGCAAAAGTACCGCATTGAAGCTGGCGCGACGAATGCAGGTATCGTCAGAACGCCTATCAATCGACAGATCTACGTTGAAAAAATCTTGTCTCAGGCACGGAATGCTGTTCAGTCTTTTACAGGTCCTACATCGGTCTTTGTAGGCGATACCGTTACCTATACGCTGACAGCCAAAACCGCCACTGCGTACCCCCAACTAACCATCAGTTCTGACTTTCCGAATGCAGTCTTCCAGTTCTTAAACATCAGCACGACCTATTCCAACCCTGGTGGGTCAAACAGCAGTATTTACGCAGATGCTTGCGGCTGGATCGCTGATTACACCGCCACTGGCTACCGCCAGAGTTCGAGTGTATGTGACGGACCGGTTCCCGATCAATATGCCGGGGGCAAGGTGGGAGAAACGGTTGTGACTCAGTACACGATCAAGATTCTATCGACGGGTAACGGGTCAGCAAGCAATACGTTCAATGTGAATCACCTGATCCTCGATTTCTCTGGAGGCAGCTATCACTACAACTCGGATTATGGGATCGGAATTGGCGCTGCAACGATTACGGTAAGCGATCGCCAAGCAGATTTAAGCATTAGCAAGACTCACAGTGGCAACTTTTCCACTGGAAACAACACGTACACGTTAGCCGTTCGCAACAACGGCAATACAACGGGAGCCGATTCCACCGCTAAAGGAGCGCTGACAGTCACCGATACGCTGCCAACGGGTTTTTCTTACGTTGGTATAGCAGCTGGCACTAGCGCAGGCTGGACTTGCTCTGCCAATGGTCAAATTGTCACGTGTACCAATCCTAACGATTTGGCGAATGGAGCGACCTCTACGATCCAGCTCCAAGTTAATGTTAGTAGCAGTGCTGCGGCAACCAGCGTCAATACCGCGACCGTGCAGGGAAGCAGTACCGATCCAAATCTCAACAACAATACCAGCAGTGATCCAACCCTGATTGTCCAGGGTGCTAATTTGCGCTTGACTAAAAGTGATGGCAGCCCCAGCCCCACGGACAATCAACCCCTTAGAACAGTAGGACAAACGGTTAACTATACGTTTACGGTGCAGAATCAGAGTGCGACGGCTGCGGCCGCCCCGATCGTCCTGACCGATACCTTACCTACAGGCTTAACCTTTGGCGCGTTCAGCGGCACGAATTGGAGCTGTAGTGCCGAAGGGCAAAATGTCACCTGTACTTACAATCAAACGTTGAGTGGTAACAGTACGACCTCTACGTTGACGCTAGTGGTAAACACGAATAGCAGTGCGATTACTTCTGGTACGAGCGCGATCGTCACCAATACAGCCACTGTCAACAGTTCCACCTTTGATCCAAGTTTAGCTGACAACACTAGCAGCGATAATTTAACGCTATCGTTGCCCGTCCCGGATCTGACCATTAGCAAGACGCACAACAGCAACTTTGTGCAAAATTCTAACGGTCAGTACACGATTACAGTCACCAACAATGGGGTTGCAACGACGACGGGAGCTATTACTGTTACAGAAACCCTGCCCTCAGCTCTGGGAATGAGCTACCAAGCGCATAGTGGCATTGGTTCTACTGGCGCTCCCATTACCTGGACCTGTCAGGCTGGTGCAGTGACCTGTGCGGTTGGCAGTACTGGAACGTTAACCTTTGCCTATCCAGGACCACTCGCACCCGGACAAAGTAGTCAACTCATCCTCACGGTTATACCAACCACAGCAGGGACAAACATCAACAACACAGTTAGTGTGTCTACACCGGGGGATGGTTCGACTCAGACCAAAACAGCAAGCGACCCGACAACAGTGGTGGCTGATCCAGGAAACAGTGCGACGATCGCGTTGGTAGCTCAGAAAAAATTAACACTCGTCAATGGTGTGGCAGTGACGTGTACCACAACGGGTCAGCAGGATGTCTGTCCAGCCTTGAATCCCGGAGATACAGTGCGCTACGTCATCACCATTACAAATAACACCAACCAGGGTCCTGATACAGCGACCTTCACGCCGACGGATGTTGTTCCTGCTGCTATCAATGTCACCTCGTGGTCGTGTAGTGTCATTGGAGGAAGTGGCTCAGGCACTAATAGTTGCGCCCCTACATCTAGTAGCGGTAATACGATTAATCCCAACATTACCCTCAGGAAGGGAGGCGGAACTGCAACTATCACGGTTGATGGCACGTTAACGACAAACGCGGCAACACTCGGTTCCACCACTAGCCTGACCAATACCGTAAGCGTTCCAAGTCAAATTGGTACCGATATAGATGATGTGCCAGTAGACAACATCTACAGCGTGACTACTCCAATTAATCGCACCAGCCTTTCAGTTTCTAAAACCGACAATAACGTTGATTTCACTGTCGGCGTGCCAGGAACTTATAGCATCACTGTGACCAACACAAGTGCTAATCCCACGATCGGCACGATTACCGTGACCGATGATTTGCCCAATTCCTTCAACTTTGTGTATGGTGCATCCGGAGCGAATAGTTCTGGCTGGAATTGTATCCTCACGGATGCGACCAATAAGATTGTCACTTGTACCAATGCTGGACCGTTAGCAGCAGGACAAGTCAGCAAGATCGATCTCGTTGTTACACCGACAACCTCAACAGGTAGTCCATTTACAAATACTGTGACCGCAGCCACGCCTGGAGCTACAACGGTGAATGGGAGTGACACAACTACGGTCACAACCCCTAGCGTAGATTTGCAGATCACTAAGAGTGTTGTTGGAGGTGGAAGTTTCGCAGTAGGGCAATCCGGCTCTTATCAACTCTCAGTCGTTAACCTGGGACCTACCGTTGCAACTGGATCGGCTGGTGCGCCGATTCGAGTAACCGATACGCTGCCCACTGGACTCAGCTTCGTTTCTGCCAGTGGAGCCGGATGGACGTGTTCAGCCTCTGGGCAAACGGTGACGTGCGATCGCACCTCTAATCTGGGTGTCAATCAACCTTCTACCGTTACCATCAATGCTTTGGTCGATTTGACAGCGCCCAGTTCCCTCAGCAATACAGCCCAGGTCAACCAGCATCCAAATGAATCTGCTGCTAATTATGTGCTGAATAACAACAGCAGCAATAGCCGCAATAACTCCACAGTGACTACTGCCGTCAATGCTCAGGCAGATTTGGCGATCGTCAAAACCCTGAGTGGCAACCTAGTAGCAGGACAAAACGCGCTCTACCAACTGCAAGTGAGCAATAATGGTCCCTCAAGTGTTTCCAGCGCTATGACGATTACAGATACGTTGCAAAGCGGCTTAACGTTTGTTTCTGGTTCGGGTGGAGGCTTTACCTGCTCTGCTAGTGGACAAACGGTCACCTGCACGAACTCCAATGGTTTAGCGGTCGGCACTACTGCCACGATCAATTTAACCGTTACGGTAGCGGCATCGGCAACAGGCACGATCGCCAACAGTGCGACTGTCTCCAGCGGCGTTGCTGATCCAATCGCAGGCAATAATACTTCCAGCACAGGTGCCCTTACCGTTAGCCCTCGACAAGCCGATTTAGGTTTAACCAAAACCCACTCTGGCACCTTTGCGATCGGGGGACAGGGCACGTTCACTTTAGAAGTGAAGAACTACGGCCCAGCAACCGTGACAGGTGCGATTACAGTTACTGACACGTTGCCCAATGCTCTAACGCTGGCATCCTTTGTGGGGCAAGATTGGAGTTGTACGGGCGTGGGCAGTGCGAATACGACCTGTACCTACAGCAACCCCAGTGGCTTGGTGCCAAACAGCACCACAGCGGTAGACCTTACCGTCAATATTGGCATTGGAACGCCTACAAGCGGCAGTATTACAAATACAGCTACTGTCTCTAGCAGTATTCCAGAACCGGCTCCAGATACCCGTTCCAACACAGCTACCGATACGGTTACAGTGCAAACCAGTGCCGATCTTGCGATTTCTAAAACAAGCACCAGTAGCTTTGTTGTGGGCAACACTGCTACGTATACATTGCAGGTAAGAAATAACGGTGCTGGGAGCGCGGCAGCACCCATTACGCTAGACGAGCAACTACCGACTGGCTTAACCTACCTCTCTGCTACCAGCAGTGACACTAACTGGTCGTGTCCAGCATCGTCTACCAGCCCTGATTTTGCCTGTACTTATAACGCAGCGTTGGCGGCAGGAAGCAGTACAGGTAACCTCCTTTTGACGGTCAATGTTGTGGATTTAGGAGCCAGCACACCCTCCACTTACACCAACGTTGCCACGGTTTACAGCCCAACACAAGACCCTAACTCAGCGAACAACACGGCAAGCTTGACGACCCCTCGTTCAGCCGCTGGAGCCAGCCGCGATTTTGGGGATGCCCCCGATACGTATGGCACCGATGCGATCGCAGGCAACAGTGGTACTGACCCCGTAGGAGCCAGCCACCTGATCGGCACAACTGTCTTTATGGGCAGTATTGCGCCTGATGCTGAAAGCTCTGCCTCACTGCCGCTAAATGGCACTGGCGACGACGTGACCGGGGTCGATGATGAAGATGGAATTGCCAGTTTCCCGACCCTTAGCTTGACTACAACGAGCTATAGCGTCAGCGTCAGCGTCACGAATACCTCTGGTAGTAGCGCAGCGCTGCTTGGCTGGCTTGACTTCAACCGCGATGGTGTCTTTCAATCTAGTGAAGGGGTCAGCCTTGCTGTTGCCACTGGCGTTTCTCAAACACCTGTTTCCCTCACATGGAACAACTTGGGCAGTGCGGGTATGACGGCTGGAACAACCTATGCTCGCTTCCGGCTAACGACCGACGGCAGTGTGACGGTCAGTACGCCCGGTGGTCAGAATGGCGCTGGTGAGGTCGAAGATTATCCAGTGACCATTATCAATGCGGCTGCCGCTCCACCCAGGGTGCTGTTAGTCAAACGAGTAACTGCCATTCGGGGGATTGCGAGAACGGAATATATTGATGTGACCGCCGGAACGGGCGCAGCAGATGATAACGCATCAAATTGGGCTAATAGTACACAAACTGCGACTCAAGCTCCGGGTACTGGTACAACCACTAACTTTAGCGCGTTGCTTCAAGGCGTAACCAGCACTACGGCACTGCCTGTCAGCGAGCAACCAAAGCCGGGGGATGAGGTTGAATACACGATTTATTTCCTTTCTGATGGTGGGAAAGATGCGGCGAATGTACAACTGTGCGACTTTGTCTCTGCGAACAGCACGTACGTTCCCGGTACGCTTCAGCTAAAAATTGGCACGAGTGACTCGATCTCAATCACAGACGAGATCGGGGATACCGATGGTGGCTACTACACTACAGGTTTTCCGGGCGCGTGTAACAGCACCAACAACGGCAGAGGAGCCGTATTCGTAAGTATTGGCACTGTAGATCGCGCAACGGGATCAGGTGTCCCTGTGACCTCCTATGGCTACATTCGCTTTAGAGCCAAGATTGATTAGTCGGTGATACAGCCGTAGCCATGCTAGTTAGGACGGGGTGCAGAGGTAAAACCCCTGGCTGGGGGCGAAGCCCCTACACCCCCTTCCATCCCAATGGCCTAAGCTCTGTGGCGATAGCTATATTTCAAACCTGTTGTGTCCTTCCGTAGAACCGATACATCCAGCGGTTCTACGGATCGCATCGTTCCTCTATCCTCATTCTGTAAGCCCCCCGACCAGGGTTTCATCGTCCCAGTCCAGCGTGTCGCCGACTCTTTCGCCATTGTGGTAAGCAGCAAGGAGAACTTCGCTCGTTTTGCCCCAGGCGATCGCACCAGTCGCATCCAGACCGATCGCGCCCAAATCACGCTGATGCTGGTGTGCCTCTCTAAACGAGCGCTCGAAAGCGGATACCAGCGGTTGCCCATCATCTACCCGCACGACAATACGGGCTGCCAGACATTCGTCGATAATATCTTCGCCAATGCCAGTACAGCTTACTGCTGCGTGAGCCGTCGCATAGTTGCCCGCAGGCATGGCAGAGTCACTGACCCGCCCGATACGTTCAAACCCTTTGCCACCCGTTGACGTGCCAACTGCAATGCGTCCTTGGTTGTCTAGAACAACAACGCCGATCGTGCCACGCCTAGACGTATCCTCAACCAGTTCGCGTTCAGCTACAACGCCCGCCATCTCTCGCGAAAAATTGCCCTGGCGTTCCTGTATCCATTCTTGCAGCCGAATTTCCGTCAGGGGATCGTAGGCAGGTAGTTCGAGTTCGCGCAACAGTTCAGCGGCTCCCACATCCGACAGAACGCGATCGTGGGAAGTTTGCAGCGCCTTTGCCAGGTGAATAGGATTCTGCACCCGTGAGACGTTAATGACACCGCTAAAGCGTTGGCTGGCTCCATCCATCAGGGCAGCGCTCATGCGAATTTGTCCATCTGACTGCAAAACAGAGCCAGTACCAGCATTAAAGCGGGGATCATCTTCTAACATCTGGCAGCCATGGATGACCGCTGCTGAAGCCGCTGCGCCGGACAGCAGCAACTCATAGACTTCATCAATCACTCGATACAGCGATTTGCGTACCGACTCAGCGCCGCCTTTACCTTTTAAGGAACTGCCGGCTCCACCGTGAATAATCAGCTTGGGCTGCACCCGTTCTGCTGTCATGATTGAAACCTCTGTGCTGTAAACGTTTTACTACCATTAAGCAATGGCAACGAAAGAAAAACTGCTAACAGCTAACAACCGATCGCTTGCTTCTATGCCTACAAGTTTTTAGAACCACCGCTACTGGCTCTGAGAACGGCGGCGACGACAGCGCTCTGAGCAGTATTTCACTTCATCCCAGCAATCTTCCCATTTTTTGCGCCAGGTGAAGGGACGATCGCATACGGGACAGATTTTTGTTGGTAAGTCAGCTTTGGAGCGGGCGCGTCCCATGTTGGTGAGGGGTGAGGGGTGAGGAGAAGGCAGAAGGCAGGAAGCAGGAGGCGGGAGGGAGGCGGTAGAATGCAGAATTAGCGGAGAAGATAACGCAATCTGCACCATCTTTTAAGCTCTTACTCTTCACCTTCTAACACATGGCTGAGTCGGTTTTGGCAACAATTCGCATTGTCCTGGTTGAACCGGCTGGGGCGCTGAATGTGGGTGCGATCGCCCGTGTCATGAAAAACATGGGCTTGCAGCATTTGGTGCTTGTAAACCCACAGTGCGATCGGCTTGGCGCAGACGCACTGCTCATGGCGGTTCATGCAGCGGATGTGTTGGCAGCGGCGACAGTGGTCGCAACGCTGCCGGAGGCATTGCACGGCTGCCAACGCGCGATCGCGACCACCGCTCGCCCCAGGGTTGACACCATCTTAGAGTCTCCTAGAACTGCCCTGCCCTGGCTCCTGGAACCGCTCCCGCTAGAAACAGGACAGGCGGCTGGGGCGCTGATCTTTGGTCCTGAAGACCGAGGGTTGAGCAATGAAGAACTCAATTACGCCCAGCGTTTTGTGGCGATTCCGTCTCACCCTGATTATGCGGCGCTAAACCTGGCACAAGCAGTGGCGATCTGCTGCTATGAGTTGTACCATCTTGCCCCCGCTGCTGCCCCTCTCTCCGTCGCCCCGTTGCCGCTTCCCGCTTCCCTCTCTCCTCTCCCCTTTGCCCCCGCTTCTCTCGATGTTTTAGAGGGCTATTACCAACAGTTAGAGACGGTTTTGCTAGCGATCGGCTATCTGCACCCACACACAGCAGCCAGCCGGATGCACAAGTTTCGGCGCTTGTTCAACCGGGCACTGCCATCTAGCGACGAGGTGGCAATGTTGCGGGGCATTTTGAGCCAGGTGGCATGGGCAACTCAAAAAGCTGGGGTGCGCGACAAGCCTACAAAGAGCGATCGCACACCGACCGATGACTGAAAGGCAGAGACGAAAACTTGAACGCTACTGTCTTTGGGATTAATGTGGGTTGCAAAGAAACCGCGTTTTTTTAGGAAAGGTTAGTCTACAATTCTGTATAGTTTGGGCGGCAGTGCCAGTGGGCAACAAAACGTAGTCGGTGATCGCAGTATTGCTCGGCTAGTGTTACTTGAGGACTGTATGCTCCTTTGCCGCAACCTTAGTTATTTCTCTCAGCCTTTTGTTGGAGTGTGTTATGCCAGAGTCAGGCGGTTTGCCGCGTAAGCCACGCAGTGATGATTCCTTCGCATCCACTCAACTGTCTGGATCAGAGCGATCGCTATCTGCTCATTCAAATGCTCATCGGCACTCACCACCGAAGCCGCAGTCAGGCTCCAACCATGCCGCTGGCGCGAGAGGCACCTCACCACAGCCGAACAGCAGCAGCGCGCGAGCTAGCAAACGGCAGCAGGGTAACCTTTGGCAGCTTTTGTTTGGGCAAGGAAACAGGCGGCTAGCGCGTCAATCAACGCAGCAAACAGCGCGAAAAGAGTTACAGGCAACTAGCGTCGAGCCATCGCACCACCCGTTGCAGCGGTTAAAACCCCATGGCAGATCGCGCCTGACCAGCGATCAGGCTGCTGCAAAATTAGCGGATGAACAAGTGCGGCAAGCAGTCTTTGGGCGATCGCGGCAATTTAACCACTCATCTTCTACAGTTAATGCTGTGTCACCACGAGGAAAGCGCTCCTCTACGAAACAAGAGGGTCGCGGCGCATTAAAACACGCTGATTCACGCGCCATTCCAGCGTTTCAGTTAGCACCTCTATTTGGGGGGCGAGCTCAGGCTTCTGCCGCACAGCGTCCAGTGGGGCAGCCTTCAAGCCGTCGCAGGTTATCGACCAAACGTCGCAACATTCTGGGAATCATTGAAAGTCAACCGGGAACTGACAGAAATGCGCGATCAAATACCCTTAACCATAAACGCGATAGCACTCGTCCACGATCGCGCGGCTTTTCGGCAGGGCTTTATGCGGCTCGGATGCTAATTTTGAGCGTTGGTATCGGTGTTTTGGTTGGTACAGTGCTGTCAATGCTTGATCCGGCTGCTCGTCTGTCTGCAGGTGCATCGCAGCAATCTTCCTCAAAAGGTGATTCGGCAGAAAGCACAAAGGCAATGCAGTCAACCGCAATGTCTGCAAGCGGACTGCCGGTTGAAAGCGCTTCAGCCACGCAGCAGCCCAAAATAGAGCAAGAATTGACAGCTCTTAAAGCGGCGCTACAAACTTTGGCATTGCAGCATCCTAAACTCACACCGGGAATGTTCCTCCATGATCTGGATACGAATGCCTATATGGATCTCAATGGTGGTGCCTCTTTTGCCGCCGCTAGCACCATCAAGGTGCCGATTTTAGTTGCTTTTTTCCAAGATGTTGACGAAGGTAAAATCCGTCTGGACGAGCAGCTCACAATGCGAAAAGAATTAGTGGGCGGCGGCTCCGGTGAACTGCAAGGGTTGCCTGTGGGCACACAGGTTACAGCGCTGGAAACCGCAACCAAAATGATTACCATTAGCGACAACACAGCCACGAATATGATCATCGCTCGCCTGGGCGGTATCGCAGCCTTAAACCAGCGGTTTCAGTCTTGGGGGCTGGTTTCTACAACCCTCAACAATCTGTTGCCCGACTTAAGTGGCACGAATACAACTAGCCCCAAAGAGATGGCATTTCTCATGACTCGCCTTAGTCAGGGTGAGCTAGTTTCAATGCGATCGCGCGATCGTGTGTTGGACATCATGCAGCGCACAGTCAACCGCAGCCAACTGCCTCAGGGTTTGGGTAAGGACGCAACGATCGCTCACAAAACGGGTGATATTGGCGGTCTGATTGGTGATGTTGGCTTGATTGATATGCCCAATGGCAAGCGTTACTCGCTGACGGTGCTGGTGAAGCGATCGTTCAATGACGATAGCGCCTATGACCTGGTAGCAAATGCGTCACGCGCTGTTTACCAGTATTTCAACCGTGTTCCGGCAGCCCAATCCCGTCCGGCTGCAAGTCCTTCAACGGCACCAGAGCAACCATCGCCTAGAGCTGAGAACAGTGTGCCTGCTGATTCTAATCGTGCCCTTAGCCTTCCCGCCCAGACTGATATGACCCAGTTGCCCTAATGGAAAGCCAGACGACAGTAAGCTGAGCGCTCGCCAGCCAAGCTGTCGCCTTTAGATGTTCAATGGGGTCGGCGAGATGGCATTAAGGTCGATCGGTTCCAGGCTGCTGTTTAGCGTTTCGGCTTCCAATTCCTCGGTTTGTAGCTCATCTAGAGACTGCCAGATCTGGTTGAGCAATGGCTCTAACCCGATGCGTGCAACGGCTGAAATTTGAAAAACAGGCACCTGACTCAATGCATGCAGTTGTGCTGCAAGGCTATCGATCGCTTCAGTTTCCTGGCTCATCGCATCCAGTTTACTAAGGGCTAAAAACTGGGGACGATCGGTCAGCCCGCGCCCATATGCATGAAGCTCCTGCTGGATGGTATGGTAATCGGCGATCGGATCAGGGCTGGTCACATCAATGAGATGTAAGAGCAACCGCGTCCGCTCAACGTGGCGTAGAAAGTCGTGCCCCAAACCTGTTCCCATGTGTGCGCCTTCAATCAAACCCGGAATATCGGCAAAGACCGTACCGTCTCCTGTTGGCTTACGCACCACGCCCAAATTGGGCACTAGCGTTGTGAAGGGATAATCAGCAATCTTGGGTCGCGCCGAGGATAGCGCCGCGATCAACGTTGACTTGCCTGCATTCGGCAGACCAATGATGCCGACCTCAGCCAGAAGTTTTAGCTCCATGCGTAGAAAGCGGGCTTCTCCGGGCAGTCCGGGTAAGGCACGTTCTGGCGCACGGTTGCGGTTACTCAGAAAGTGCTGGTTGCCCAATCCGCCCTTGCCGCCCTTAGCGACACAAAACGTTTGGTTCGGTTCGACTAAATCGCCCAGGAGTTCATTCGTTTCTGCGTCATAAATCATGGTGCCGCATGGAACTTCAATGATGCGATCGTGCCCTGCGGCTCCTGTGCGGTTATTTGGTCCACCCCGTTGTCCATCGTCTGCTTTAAAGAGATGGTTGTAGCGAAAATCCAGCAGTGTTTGCAGGTTCTCTACCGATCGAAAAACGATCGAACCGCCCCGACCACCATTACCGCCCGACGGTCCCCCAGCCGGTACATATTTCTCTCGACGGAAGGCAACTAGTCCATCACCTCCATTACCTGCCTGTACCTGTACTTCTGCCTGATCGATAAATTGCATGGTGCGAAACGAAAGCATTCACTTCTCATCATAGGCGTTTCAGCTTTCAGCGTTTAGCTTTTAGCGTTCAGCTTTTGGCTTTTAGCTCTAACGCCTATGTTAATTACCACCTACAAACTGTTACACCCTGGCTTAAGCCAGAACAGTCAGCAGGCAGGACTGCTTTAGCAGCAAGAGTTTCACGATTCCCTGTTGCGACTTTCTCGCGATCGTAAGCGTTTGATGAAGCATCCGCAATCTTGAGAACCCCTTTGTATGTAACGTTGCGCCCCCAACTGCTCGACTCCACTTAATCTCACTGCTTACAGGAGTTTTACCCATGAACTATTTCTCAACTGTCATTTCGTTATTACGCGATCGCAAAGAATTTTTGGCAGAAATTTATGACGGTGTGGGGCTGAAAACCAAAATCGCGGCGCTCCTTATTTCCAGTTCGTGCTTCTTCGCACTTTATGGAGCCATTATTGGCTCCTATCATAGCCTGCCTCAAGTTGCTTCTTCTGCTATCAAATTACCAGCCTTATACCTGATCACCTTAGTCATTTGTTTGCCAACGCTATATATTTTTAATGCGCTCTTTGGCTCGAAACAGACGATCGGGCAACATTTCACGTATTTACTTACAGCCGTCTCAGTGATTGCAATCTTGCTATGTGGCTTCGCTCCCGTCACCTTGTTTTTCTTGATTACTGTTAATGACTACTCCTTTTTCTTGTTGCTGAATGTAGCAATCTTTGCTCTTACAGGTATTATTGGCGTTACCTTTCTCTATCAGGTAATGAAGCCTATTTCTGACAATAATGGCGATCAAGGCGCTAAAGTTCGCAAAAACATTCTCCGCTTTTGGCTAGTACTTTATGGCTTTGTTGGCAGTCAGCTCGGCTGGACATTGCGTCCTTTTCTCGGTTCACAAGGTCAGTTTGAGCTGTTTCGTCCTAGAGAAGGCAGCTTCTTTACAGGTGTTTGGAATGCGCTCCTTAACCTTTTTTCCTAACGTGAGTGTTTAGCATGAATCCTGAACTAACGCACTTAACGATCGTAGCGAAAGAGCTAGAGCAGCTTACTGGCTTAGAAGTCACTGATCTCTTTATTGGAGGCATGGTCGGCGGTGCTTATCGTCTTGACCTTTTCAAAACTCGGCAACGGCTCTTTTCCTTCTGCCTGACACAGTTCTTTATATTCGTTTTGATCTTTATTTTTACGCTGCCGATCGGTCTTCTTGTAGTGCGGAACCATGCTAGCTCGATCAATGATTTAGCAACCATTACTCGGTTTCTGCAAGCGACGTTAGGCGTTAGCACACTGACGATCGTTGGCTGGAATTTGACAATGAGACTAAAAAGTAAAGCGCTCAAACCGCTGGCAAACTTACTGGATGAAGTCGATAAATATAATGAGGTGGTGCAAGCTGTCAGTGTCATCGATCGACTGGAAGCGATTAGCAATACTCAGACACAGACTAGGAATCGCAGTCTAGCAATCGAAGCACTGACGATCGCCAGAAGTAGCCTGATTTGCGGCTTAATGACTGAGAAAATTCTGCGGCAAAATGGCGGTCTTTTGGCTCGCCGTGCTGATCTGCTTACCAACATCGAAACTAACTTGACCACTCTAAAGACATTGGAAGTGACCAATCGGGCAAGTGAATATGTCGAGCTACTGAACGAAGCGCTGCAAATTGGCATGAGCGTGCATCAAGAAGTGCAGCAATTCTCTCAACGATAGTGTTGAAAGATGCTGCACCTGGTTTAAGTAAGGGTAGAGCGGGAGAAAGCGCTACTTTTCAATCTTCACCGAAATGATTTTGTCGCCTTTACGAATTGCGTTGACGACATCCATATCTTGCGTTTGACCGAAGGTTGTATGCACTCCATCTAGATGAGACTGGGGCGAATGGCAAATAAAGAACTGGCTCCCACCTGTATTGGGACCCGCATGAGCCATCGACAGCGTACCAGCCAAATGTTTGTTGTCGTTAAGTTCGTCCTTAATTTTGTAGCCTGGTCCACCCGTACCTGTCCCTAAGGGGCAGCCGCCTTGAACCATAAAGTTAGGAATGACTCGATGGAAGGCTAGCCCGTCATAAAAACCCTTCTCAGAGAGATCAACAAAGTTTTTTACCGTATTGGGTGCATCAGCATCGAAAAAATCAATGTTAATGGTGCCTTTATCAGTTTCGATGATGGCGCGTGTCATGGTGTCTAATTACTCCAGCGTTAGATCATTTACTAAGAAAACCTTTTCGATCCTAGCGCTCCAGGAGACTTTACAGTCTTGAAGACGAGAAAATTCGTTTTCTAAGCAGTAGCTAAGAATGTTTGAACAACTTGCTTCGAGCAATTTTCTTCGATTACGTTTCCTACTCCTTCTCACACCGACTCTGGATTCAATTTGCCCATTTCCCAAGTCGTGTAAGTGCCGATCGGACTCCAGAGCAGGAAAGGCACCAACAGCAAAGCTGCCCATCCTGAGATTTGCCAGACTATTAGCGTCAAAATCACACCAATGAAAACACCAATGCCACCCACGATCGTGCCTGCCTTCAAACTTCGTAGCCAGAGCAGCACAGGAGAATAGAGCACGATCGCTATTTCTAGCAAGGCATATGCACTCATCAGCATCCAGGTTTTAGTATTACCAGGCTCACGTTCCCAGATAATATAAGCAGACCAGGCACCGCAAACTAATACAACGGTCCAAATAACCGGAATCAGCGCCTCAAACGTTAACCATCGGGGTCGTTGGAGCCGTGCAAACCATTTCACATCTTTTGGTCGCAAGATGCCGCTGGCAAACGCTATCAAAAGAGCCACTCCACCGATCACCATCCAGGACTTAATCATGCTTCTATAATCCCCACTGTTGCTTAGTCTGACTTTTAAGGAGTTTTAATTTCCTGATTATGTCAGGGCAGCAGCAGATCTTAATCCGTCCTAAGTGCAGTAGTAGCACATCTCACGGCAGAGAGAATTGCTTAAATTGAGGGAAATTTCCATTGCTTACTTCGGCAATACTGGTTCACTTCTTGTACTAAAGGACTTTCTCGCTCTTGAGTTTCAATAAACGCTTTGTTTGCCTGCTGAACAGTTTGAAGGTTGTTTACAGGCGCACTAACGACAGCGCCACTTGCTTTGCTTGTATCCCGATAGAGTTTGATAAACTGTGCCTGCAAAGCCTGGATTTGCTTGTTCGAAAACTCCATCATGGCTAGATCATCGGCATACCCATCCAACTTAATGGCTGTTCTCAGTAGAAGGCGATTGTCTTCTGCGATCGTCATTCCTGTTGCTTTAGGTCGAGCCTCAGCCACTTTGTTGACAATTGCCACCAACTGATTGCACTGAGAAACTTTGCTCTGACCGTGATACGCGATTGTAGCGGTTAGCAGACAAGCGCCTACCAAGAAGAAAGCGTATCGACGGGTAAAAAAGGTTGCTCGTTTTGTTGCCTTGGCAGCAAGGCGATCGCGCGTTACGGTTTTCACTGCTGTTTTCCAGAAAGTGTACTTAAACTGGATGCGAAAAGCCGTATTCACGGGGGCAAAAGCGAATACAGGTCAAGTCTCACACAACACAATACGTTCTAGCAAGCCGAAATCCGTATAAACCGCCAAAGTTGTATGAAGATACTGTGAGGGTTAGCCAAAAATATTGCCGAAGAACTCAACGGCTTCTTTCAACGACGTGATGAAGACATCAATTTCTTCGCGCGTGTTGTAAAAGTAAAGGCTTGCCCGCGCTGTGGATTGAGCGCCAAGATGACGATGCAACGGTTGGGTGCAGTGATGTCCAGCACGAATCGCTACCCCTGCTTGATCCAAAATGGTGGAGAGGTCGTGAGGATGCACATCTCCAGCGGTAAAGGCAGCTAGCGCCGCTCGACCGCTACCATCCGCATTAGGTTTAGGACCATACAGCCTTAATTCGGGAATTTGCTGAAGTTGCTGAAACAGGTAGCTGGTGAGTTCCTCTTCGTACGTATGAATAGTATCCATGCCGATCGCGCTTAAATAATCAACGGCTGCACCCAGAGCGATCGCCTCTGCAATGGCAGGCGTTCCCGCTTCAAACTTATAGGGCAAATCAGCATAAGTCGCGTGATCAAGGAACACATCCGCGATCATTTCGCCACCGCCCAGAAACGGAGGCATAGAGCGCAAAAGAGCCAGCTTGCCGTAAAGAAAGCCAATGCCTGTTGGAGCACACATCTTATGCCCAGAGGCGACGAGCCAATCGCAATCAATGTCCTGCACGTCGATCGCCATGTGGGGCACGCTTTGGCAAGCATCAATCAACACTTTCGCACCGTATTGATGGGCGATCGCGCAGATCTCCTTCGCAGGATTAATGCAGCCTAGAGTATTGGACACATGCACCACCGAAACCAGCTTCGTTTTGTCGGATAGCAGCGACTTGAAATGCTCCAGATCAAATGCTTCAGTTTCAGTTAGCTCGACAAACTTAAGGACAGCGCCCGTTCGTTGTGCCAGCAGTTGCCAGGGAATCAAGTTGCTGTGATGTTCCATCACCGAGAGGATAATCTCATCGCCCTGTTTCACATTGGCGTTACCCCACGCATAGGCAACCAGATTGATGGCTTCGCTGGCATTGCGGGTGTAAACAATTTCTTGCCGCGATGCCGCATTCACAAACGCTGCGACCTTATCCCGCGCTCCTTCATAGGCATCCGTTGCCCGTGAACTGAGCGTATGAACACCGCGATGCACGTTAGCGTTGTCGTGATCGTAGTAATGGCGCAGGGCATCCAGCACCGCGATCGGCTTCTGCGATGTTGCCGCATTGTCCAAATACACTAACGGTTTGCCATGAATCTGCTGATGCAAGATGGGGAAATCAGCGCGAACTCTAGCGGCGAAGGGCTTTGTTTGGATGAGGGTCATGAGGGGGAAAGGGATAGGAACGGATGAAGGATAAATGATGAAGGATAAAAGCTTTGATTTGTGAGGTTCGAGTCCTGCTTTTTAGCCTTTAGCCTTTAGCCTTTAGCTTTTTTGACTTGTGGTTTGCTGAGTACGAACGATCGCTGCCAACTTCTCTCTCAGCGACGCAACTGGAATGGCACGAATCACTTCATACGCGAAGGCATAGGTCAACAGCTTACGGGCACTGTCTTCGTTGATGCCGCGACTTTGTAGGTAGAAGACTTCATCACTATCGAGCTGGCTGACGGTCGCGCCGTGGGTACATTTCACGTTGTCAGCCGTAATCTCAAGCTGAGGTTTCGTGTCGACTCGCGCTTTAGGCGACAGCAGCAGATTGCTGCTGAGCTGCTTGGCATTCGTCAGTTGAGCCGCTTTAGGTACGAAGACTTTGCCGTTAAAAACTGCATGAGCACGATCGTCCACAATGCACTTATGGATCTGGTTGCTGCTGCCGTGGGGATGGTTGTAGGCGATCGTGCTGTGCGTATCCGCCACCTGTTCACCGCTAATGATGGTCAATCCGTTCAGGGTTGTTTCGGTCTGCTCCCCCGTATGGTAGACCTCTAAATTGTGGCGAGACAGCTTGCCGCCCAAACTGACGGCATTGCAGGTGTAACGAGAATCCCGCGCTTGCGAAACAGCCGTCTTGCCAAGATGGAACGCCTCAATGCTGTTGCGCTGAATACGGGTGTGGTTCACTTCTGCATTGTCACTCAACCAGATTTCCGTCACAGGATTGGTACAGTAAATGCCGTCATACAGGGTGACGTAATCTTCAACGAGCGTCAGTTTGCTACCCGATTCCGCAACAACGAGCGCGCGTGGATGGGCGATCGTCGGCTGAGTAGCGGTGGAAACGTACAGAATTTGGATGGGTTGGGCGATCGACTGATCTTTTTCTACCCAAACGAGCGCACCATCGCTCAGGCTGGCAGTGTTTAGTGCTGTGAATGTTTCCTCCGCGCCCAGTTGCTGCGCCAGGTAACGCGGCAGTTGCTCGATGAGTTCCGCTCCAGCAACCAGATGCGTGACAAGGACACCATCAGGCAAATCATCGACTGCCGACAACGCTGCATCGTAACGTCCATCAACAAAAACCAGACGGCTGCTCACGGCTTCTGGCAGAATAAATGGCTGAATCCCAGCGAACCCCAATGTGGGCGCTAACTCATTCACTGGTTGGAAGGCAACTTGCAGTAAAGCCGATAGGTCAGTAAAGCGCCATTCTTCGTCTCGGGTAGACGGAATCGCCAATTCTTGGACTCGTGCAGTGGCACGATCGCGAATAATGTTTAACCAATCCGTTGATGCATCCAGTTCTGGACGCAAACTCAGCAGTTGTTGGAGATAGGCAGTGCGATCGACCTTCAGCTTCTGGTTCATCGGTGCGACATCAGAAACGGTAGAGGGAATGGTCATTTTGTTGCCACTGCCTCCTCTTCGCGTACCCAGTCATAACCACGGGCTTCTAGCTCTAGCGCCAGTTCTTTGCCGCCTGTGGTAAGAATGCGTCCGCCTTCCATGACGTGGACATAATCAGGCGTGATGTAGTCGAGCAGGCGTTGATAGTGGGTAATCAGGACGATCGCGTTGTCTGCGTTCGCCAGTTGATTCACCCCATTCGACACAATCTTGAGCGCGTCAATATCTAAACCAGAATCCGTTTCGTCTAGAATGCCGAGCTTCGGTTCCAGCATCGCCATTTGCAGGATTTCGTTGCGCTTCTTCTCGCCGCCCGAAAAGCCTTCATTCAAGCTACGGCTCAGAAACGCAGGATCCATTTTGACAATATCCAGCTTTTGTCTCACCAGATCATCAAAATCAAAGGCATCCAGTTCTTCCAAACCCTGATGCTTGCGTTTGGAATTGTAGGCCACGCGCAAAAAGTCGAGATTGCTCACACCAGGAATTTCGATGGGGTATTGAAAGGCGAGGAAAATGCCCGATCGCGCCCGTTCTTCTGCCCCTAACTCCAGCAGATTTTTACCTTCAAAAATAATTTCGCCACCCGTCACCGTATAGTCAGGATGACCAGCTAAGACTTTAGAAAAGGTGCTTTTCCCAGAACCATTTGGTCCCATAATGGCGTGAATTTCACCCGCTTTCACTTCCAGATTCAACCCTTTAAGAATCTGAATGTCATCCACGTCGGCAGTCAAATTCCGCACCGACAAAATTACTTCTGCGTTCTCGTTAATCATCCTTAACCTCTAAAAAATCGGTCATTAGTTCCCAGCAATCAGCCACCAGGAGAACGCATTCAGAACTAACAACCAACAACTAACTGCTCAAAACTGAACTTATCCAACGCTACCTTCAAGTTTCAGGCTAAGGAGGCGATCGGCTTCCACGGCAAACTCCATCGGCAACTGGTTAAACACATCCTTACAAAAGCCGCTAATCATCATCGAAATTGCGTCTTCGGCAGAAATGCCGCGCTGGGAGAAGTAAAACAACTGGTCTTCGCCAATCTTCGACGTTGACGCTTCGTGCTCTACTTGGCCCTTGTTATTCTGCACCTGAATGTAGGGGAAGGTATTCGCCTGAGCATTGTCACCAATCAGCATCGAGTCACATTGAGAATAGTTCCGTGCGCCCGTTGCTTTCGGCCCAATCTTGACCAAACCGCGATAACTATTCTTAGAACGTCCCGCCGAGATGCCTTTAGAAATGATCGTGCTGCGGGTATTTTTGCCGATGTGCACCATCTTGGTGCCAGTATCTGCTTGCTGATAGTGGTTGGTTAGCGCAACCGAGTAGAATTCCCCAACGGAATTGTCGCCAACCAGAACGCAACTGGGATACTTCCAGGTGATGGCAGAACCCGTTTCGACTTGAGTCCAGGAAATCTTGGAGTTCACGCCCTGGCACAAGCCACGTTTCGTTACAAAGTTATAGATGCCGCCTTTGCCGTTGGCATCGCCTGCATACCAGTTCTGCACAGTGGAATACTTGATGTCAGCATTATCGAGCGCTACCAGTTCCACCACAGCTGCATGAAGCTGATTGGTGTCAAACATGGGCGCAGTGCAGCCTTCGAGATAGCTGACGGAACTGCCTTCTTCGGCAACAATCAGTGTCCGTTCAAACTGCCCCGAATCGCCATTGTTGATGCGGAAGTAGGTCGAAAGCTCCATCGGGCATTTGGTGCCTTTGGGAATGTACACGAACGAACCATCGCTAAAGACTGCGGAGTTAAGCGCCGCGAAAAAGTTGTCGCCAGCGGGAACCACGCTACCGAGGTACTTTTGGATGAGTTCAGGATGCTCTTGCACGGCTTCGGCAAAGGAGCAAAAGATGACACCGTCCTCGGCTAGCTTTTCTTTGAAGGTCGTGGCGATCGACACGCTATCAAAGATCGCATCCACCGCAACGTTACTCAGACGCTTTTGCTCAGAGAGGGGAATCCCCAGCTTCTCAAACGTATCCAGCAGTTCAGGATCGACTTCTGACAGGCTCTTCTTCTTCTCTTTCACCTTGGGTGCAGAGTAGTAGACGATATTCTGATAGTCGATCGCCGGATACGTTGCATTCTGCCAACTCGGCTCCGTCATCTTGAGCCACTGACGATATGCCTTCAGCCGGAAATCCAGCATGAACTGCGGCTCTTCTTTCTTCGCCGAAATCAGCCGCACCACATCTTCGCTCAACCCACGCGGAATCGTATCGGATTCAATGTCCGTCACAAAGCCGTACTTGTAAGGCTGATTAACTAAGTTCTGAACAGTTGGACTCATGAGCAGTGTTCTCTGGTCTACGTGGAGGATCGAAAAAGTCAAAAAAGCTGTTTTGAGCGCTGATGCAAGCGTTTAGCTGTGCTGCTGATTCGTAACGGCTCTAATTTCTTCAGAGGTGATCTCTTGCTGGTCGCCTGCAAAATCGTTATCGGATGTCAGGAATAGCATGCAGTGGCACTCTTTACGCTCTCGCATGGGGACACAGGGGCAATTCCAGTAAGCTGCCTCAACCTCAGCCGCCTTATCTTCATAGTGGCGACAGGGACAGAGGGGAGCACCTAAATCATCTTTGTGCTTCGCCAAGCCTTCAATGACCACCGCTGTCACACCAGGATCGACACAAAAGTAGGTACCCGTACGCTTCGCGTAGGTGATCGAAAAGTGCCTCATCGCTTCGAGGCTTTTGTCAGTCGATTGAGCCGCTTTTGCGGCAGCAGCGTGGTTGGGTTGAGTGTCTGGGTTCATGAGGCAGCGCGACAAGACGACGGATCGATTCTATAATTAAAACAACATAGATGTTGCTTAATCATATTGTAAAGTACTTTAGCAACAATGTTGTTGTTAAAGTCGAAGGCAAAATCTGATCAAAACTTTGGTTTGGAGCAAGGCGATCGTGCGTTTCAATCGTCGTAACATACAGGTTGTCATGACCTTACTCCTGTACTAAGTCTTCAGATTGCTCGCTACCCTTAGTCAAGCCAGGTGAACTTAGCTGTCAGCTTTACCGCTGGGAAAAGAATGACAACTGTCCAACAACCCTCCACAAAACAAGACATTTTGCATCACTTGCTCAAGCAAGGGCAGTCAACAGTGCAGGAGTTGGCTGAACGTTTGCACGTCAGTCCCCAAGGCATTCGACGACACTTAAAGGATTTAGAAGCAGATGGCTTAATTGTCCATCAGGTGCTCCAAACAGGGATGGGTCGCCCCAACTATAGCTATGCCCTTAGCCGAGCAGGGCGCGATCGCTTTCCCGATCGCTACGATGATTTTGCCGTTTCGCTCTTAGATACATTGGCAGCAACCGTGGGCGCAGACCAGATGGGTTCCATTCTGCGAAAACAGTGGGAACGCAAAGCATTGGAGTACCACGATCGCCTTGGGAACGGCTCTCTGAAAGAACGGGTCGCGCAGCTAGTCATACTTCGTCGTGCTGAAGGTTACATGACTGAGTGCCATCCGGTTGATGGTAACGGTGCGGTTGTAGAACCCAGCGATCGCTTTATTCTCACAGAATACAACTGCGCGATCTCCCATATTGCCGAATCTTTTCCCAGCGTTTGTGGTCACGAACTGGAGATGTTTGCTGCCGCGCTTGATTGCCAGGTTGAACGCACTCACTGGCTTGTCAACGGCGAACACCGCTGTGGCTATTTGATTCAATCCAAGTGAGTGGCGGTGATTTATGCAACCATCCAATGAATTTTTGACACCGGAAGAATGTGCGGAAGTTGACAAAGCATTACTGACTTCGCGTGAAAAATTTTCGGCGCGGGTCGCCATCTACGCGCTCCGATCGCTCAAGCAAATTGCTCAAGCAAATGGGGTCACCATTGTACAGCTAGAGCCGCAGCAGGTTGAAGCTTGGGTTTACCAGGATGAAAGCTTGCAGACAGGAACCGATCGTGAGTTTCGGCAGTTCTTTTCGCAACTGGTGATTGCGTCAATGAAACCATTGAGACAAATGGCAGCGGCAGCAGGTGTACCGATCGAGGCGATCGCATTGGCTCAGGTCATTGACTGGTTTGAGCAACAGGCAAAGCTAAATTTAGGCAACCGCTCATCGCATCCGTAGCAACACACGATGGCAGTATTTAGAGGCTGACTGTTAAGCTCGACTTTGTCCATTTTGAAAAGCTCCCATTTTCAGCGGTGCCTTGATCGTAGACAGAGCGGAGACTTTTCTAGATTTCCAGCAGTTGACCTGATATCAAGAAAAGTCTAGAGACAATCTGATATCACACAGTCAGCTCAGTTAAGGATTTCAGCGTTTGGATAAAGTCGAGTTAAGAGGATGTTTGAAAAATGGGTCTAATCAAGGCTGCTCAGGCGATCGTTTAACGTCTACAAGCGGCTGTGCCGGTTGGGGCAACTTTTCTTGTTTCATCGGCACATTCTGGATGAGAAACAAGGCAGTGCCCATAAAAATAGCGCTTCCTAAAACAGTCCAAAGAGCGGAAAGCCCACTCAGCCTGAAGTCTCGTCGAACACGGGCAAGCGGACGGCTTTCTCGACGTAGCCGATGCCCTGTTGGTAAATTGCTAAGAGTGAAGGGGTCACGCACATAATGACCACTCCAACTTACTACCAAGCGTTCTCGACAATTTTGACACGTCAGCAGCCCGCTCAAGAGTTTGTGGGGCTTGATAGCGCCAGCGCGATGACAGATGGGACAGATTGGAGAAGGCGTGTCAAAGGTATGAGCGTTCATCTAAATCGTCTATCACTACAGAGGCTTACTCAAATCAACTTAAGGGGCAATGCTACAAAAACGGTTGGTTACAGGGAGCACCTAGAGGGAACAATTGCTTTTTGTTTAACTTATGCCTACAGCCTCAGCTTTAGAAGGACTCTGTTGCATCAGTGAAGTCCGTGAGCTTCGATCGCGTAACGTTTCTCAGCATCAGCTCTGAGTACCAGTATACAGACCCTTGCGGGATGTACACTTGAATCATCTAGTCCAAGTTTTTCCTTAAATTTGACCTTCGGATCGTAGCTGGATGGTTGCGTCGTTGACACAAAAATGCTTTAACCGAGCATGGTAAAGCGCTTTCAGGTTTTGCTTCCATCCAAGTTCCTCATCTGAAGTTTCAGGTTTAAGCTAGTAGTGCCGACTGCAAGGCGCTTTGCTGATTAACTGGGAACACTGACCAGGAGTATTAGCTACGCCCAAGTAGAGCGTTTGATTGACTAAAACTGTAACCTCGCTTAGTGTAGCTTGCGTCACCCAGAGTTGGGAGTACTGTCAGAGCACTCATTTAAGTTTCTTCATCTAAACAGCAGCAATCTTTGTTGTGAGTTGTGGCTGTAGCCATACTGGTTAGGACGGGGTGCATGGGTAAAACCCTTGGCTGGGGGCAAAGTCCCCATACCTCCGGTCCTAATGTCCTAAGCTCTGTGGCGACAACTAATGTGCTCATTTTGCGATCGTGTTTAAGTGACTTCAGCCTGAGCGGATTCGACTCTAAACCTCGACTCTTTTTATCGCCTTACCAAACGGACGATTGAGCAGCCTGTAGGCGTACTTCTCATCCATGCAGAAAGGCGTGTTCTAGAGGTTGAACGTAGCGAAAGCATGAAGCTGGCAGGGTCTTTGGCTACCTTTATCAAGGCGTGCGCTCCAGACGCGATCGTGGAAATAAGCAACAATAAGACTAGTAATAAAAGTTAACTCTAATCTCACAATCAACCTTTGTCTGATGACCGCCAGCCCTTCTCCTGATGTTCTGACAACTCAAGCGGCTGCATTTAGTCCGCCGAAGCCCGTGTTTGCTAGCACGCTTAACCGTCTCCAACCAGCGCCCGAAACTCTGGTGCTGCTGTTAGCGCTTGTCATTGGCAGCGGTACGGGCTGTGCTGTAGTGCTTTTTCATCAACTCATTCAGCGGATTCATAGCTTGATGCTGGAGGATGTGATGGGGCTGATTGTGCCACTAGGTTTTTGGACGCTTGCCTGCATTCCAGTGATGGGTGGGTTACTCGTGGGGATGATGCGCTGGCGGCTCCGGAATTTTGGACCGAATTTGTCTACGTTGATCTCCGCATCTCAAGGGTTAGACAGCGTTTCGCCCTTACGAGCCAGTGGGAAAGCTGTTGCAGCAGCAGTGTCGTTAGGAACAGGGGCATCCTTAGGTCCTGAGGGTCCAAGCGTTGAGATTGGTGCCAACATTGGCGTGATTGTTGGGCAGGCACTACAGATGTCGAAGGAGCGCCAGCGTCTCCTGCTGGGGGCAGGGGCAGCAGCCGGTTTAGCAGCAGGCTTTAATGCGCCGATCGCAGGTGTTTTTTTTGCGCTGGAAGTAGTGCTGGGCACGACATTTGCGACTTCTGCTGTCAGTGTAGTGCTGCTGTCGGCTGTGGTAGCAGCGTTGATTGCTCAAATTGGGCTGGGTGGGCAACCACCATTTACATTGCCAAGTTATGAGGTGCGGAGTCCTTTAGAACTACCGTTGTATCTGGGGTTAGGGCTATTTGCGAGTTTGGTATCGATCGCCTATACCCGGTCCATTCAACGCGCCCAGCAGTTTTTTGAGGGACAAATTCCTGGCCTAAGCTGGATGGGTACGATTCCTCTGCTGCTGCGTCCAGCGATCGGCGGTCTTTGTGTTGGTGCGATCGCACTGCAATTTCCCCAAATTCTTGGCATCGGCTACGAGACGGTAGAAGCCATGCTGCGGGATGTGCAGTTTTCGTTGCCCTTACTGTTAAGCCTGCTGGTGCTCAAGCTCGCAGCAACGGCAATCAGTTTGGGTAGCGGGCTAGTGGGAGGGTTATTCGCGCCAGCCATGTTCTTAGGTGCATCGCTTGGTGCTGCCTATGGCAAGTTAATGGCGATCGTGCTGCCGCTCTCGCTCGGTAGTATTGCTGCACCGCCAGCCTATGCCATGGTCGGCATGGCAGCAGTACTAGCAGCGAGTGCCCGCGCACCATTGACTGCAATTTTGCTGTTATTTGAATTGACCCGCGATTACCGCATTATTCTGCCGCTCATGGCGGCTGTGGGCTTGAGCGTTTGGCTGGTTGATCGCGTGACACCCCTTGATCGCAACCTACCAACCATTCAGTCAACCAGCTTAACTAACCCGCCCGACCCCAATGCGGCGGTACTGCATCAACTGTTAGTCGCTCAGGCAATGCACCAAACATTTTTGTCATTGCCCAGCAACACATCTGTGCTCAAAGCCGGTTTAGCTCTCACAAATCATCAAGCTCGCAGTGCGCTAGTAGTAGACACGTCGAACCAACTCGTTGGTATCGTGACGCTTCAAGATCTGCATCGTGCCATTTCCCGTTGGGAAGCCTATCGTCACACGCAGACTGCCACCGATCGTCCAGCGACTGATTTAACCACTCAGACGTTAGACGACATTTGCACAAAAGATCTCCTCTATGCTCATGAGGATGAACGGATTGACGATGCCCTTGCGCGGATGTCAGCTAGAGGGTTGCACCAGCTACCGGTGGTCGATCGCCAAAATTGTCGTCATATTAGTGGGCTGCTAGAGCAAGAGGCAATTAACTTGTTGTGCAGCCTGACATTGATGCAACAATCGCTTCATCCATATTTGGACAAAGGATCTGCCACCACTAACGAGGACGAGCGCCTGACAGCAGAAGCATTAAACTTGCCACAAGCTTAAGCAACGCCGCTATTTTTTACGGGTGGTCCAAATGTTGCTGAACATCATCAGCAAGCCACCGACAAAGATTGCGATCGCCAAACTAGCAGGCAGCACAGTCATCCAATCGATCGTGTCCATTTAAGGTTCTTCATCAAGTTGGTCAATCTGCTTAAGATGAATATGCTTTCGACCTAGAGAAATTTCAAATTCATCACCAGGCTTTAGTTCCATCTGCTTAGTATAGGCAGAGCCAATCAGCAAATTGCCATTGGACTGAACGCTAATGCGGTAACTGGCACTGCGACCGCCACGCCCATTTGCATTCTGCTTGCCATCAAGCTCAATACCCTCAGCATCAATGAGCGCATTGAGGAACTTCATCATATTGACGCGTTCTACACCGTTCTTTGTCACTGTGTAGTAACCGCATTCTCGCGCTTTTTCTTCTTTACTATGACTTTCTAGTTCTTTAACTTTTTTGAGCAACGCTTCGCCTAGAAGAGGCTCAATTTTTTTCTTTTTACTCATTAACTTAACTGGGAACTATGTGTAGTGGGTCTCAAATTTACTAACATCTGCTAGGAGGTAAATGCTTTAGCTGTTTACTTACCTATGCAATCATAGTACACCGTCCCTCTCATTTCTCTCACACCCTAGCTACTAATTTACTTGAAAGTGAAGACGAGCGTTCAGCCTCACTAACTCAACCAATCGCTGACAGTAATTATGGCAAGCATTAGGTTCATTGATATTGCTTACTAGAAAAGAGACATTAACCTTCAGCCTTAGCCGTAATTGCTGATTAAGTTTGCTTGCAGCACATAGGCTACCGTTATTCGGCTGCTTCACTGCAACGGCCTGAAGGCAACTGTCAAAAACTAAAACATTTGTTACAGCAGCTTGCAGCCAAAGCATCTCGATCGTCCAGGCATTACCGAGCTTAAGGTAAGGTCAATAGACTATGACATCGCTGCCCTGGAGCAATGTGAGGTTCTGATTGCCTAGATCACGTAGCCCATCTGGCTTGATCTAAACAACACATCTTCGTCTAGAAGTAGTGGTCATCACCTTTTTTACTCCTGCTTGCTGAAAGCTAAAGTCTGCTAAACAGTATGAAATCGACGAGATCTAGAGACAGTTCTTCTATTCATCACTGCAACTGCTTGTCTTCAAATAACGCTGATCCAAGGTTGAAGACTAAATAAGCTGAGGCACCATAAAAAGAGAAAGAGGGTACGGAACTTATTAGTCCACGTACCCTCCTTCTCCTGATTTAGCAAAATAGGTTATCGCACAGATAACGTGATCCACACTGAATCATCCCAACAGCAAGCGATCGACTTATTGGCTGGGTTGCTGACGTTTTTGTAGTCTCTGTTGACGACGTTGCTCGAGTTGCTGACGCTGTTCGGCGGTTAGCACAGCATCCATCTTTTGCTTGGCATCCTGACGGATAGCTTGCATGCTTGCTTTTTGGTCTGCCGTTAAATTGAGGGCTGCCCACTTACCGCGTGGCTTTTGTCCTGGCTGTCCTAACTGTCCTGGCTGTCCTGCTTGTCTTTGTTGTCTTTGTTGTTTGGCAGCGTCTAACTGTGCCTTTTGCTCTGGAGTAAGAATGGCATCAATTTGGCTGCGAGTCGCTTCGCGAATTTGCTTGAGCTGCGCTTTCTGGGCTTCGGTCAAGTTGAGCTTAGCGCCACGTTTTTGATATTGTCCAGCAGGCGGTGTTTGTGTTTGTGTCTGTGCTGCGACAGGCAACATAGGTACAGCAGCGGAAAGGGCGATCGCCAGGGCACCGGGTAAAAAGAGGAAGCGTTTGACGTTCATAGCGTAGTTGTGTTGTGAAGTGTTTCAGGTCAAGGAGGTACAACTGATGTATCAGTTATGTAGCCTTAGACCATTCACGGTTTCGCAAGGTTCAACGCAGGTTTGAGATTAAGCTGAAAAGGCGGCAGAACGTCCCAATGTCGTGATATACAGGACGGCTTCATCAATGGGAATACCCAGCACTTCATTCACCTGATCGTCGAAAAAGCCAGCAATGCCACTGACCCCTAGACCCCGTTGAATGGCTGCCAGGTTAAGGCGTTGCCCTAAATGTCCGGCATCCAGATGCAGGTAACGGTAAACACGATCGCCATACGCTGCGATCGCTGCTTTGAGGTCTGCTGTGTGAAACAGAACGGCTCCAGCATCGCGACCCAGAGCTTGACCCAGGCAGAGAAAGTGCAATTCTTGACGGAAGTTTTTGAAGCGAATTTGGCGGAGTTCCTGAGCCTTAGGCGCGTAGTAGTAGCAGCCTTCCTCTAAACCTGCCACTGAGGAAACAGCAATAAACGTTTCGACCAGGCTGAGATCAAAATAGTCGGGGGAGGCATCCAAGCCCTGATCGCTGTAGTGCTGCGGCTGGTAGGTGAAGTCTAGCAGGGCGATGAGTTCTTCAAGGGTGAGAGCCTCTCCGCTGTAGCCACGGGTAGAACGGCGTTGCAACAGGGTTGTTTCTAACTGTTCTAGCCGATCGCCCCAATCGATCGGCTGCGTCAGTGTAGAAACCTTCAGGCAAAACGGAAAGTTGTACTTATCAATCCGCTGGGGCTGGTTTGCAGCAGGCTTCCAGTTCACTTTTGCCGTCGCATCGAGCGGTAGCTGTGTCGCTTGATGCAAGTGAGTCAAGATCTGTCCCTCTAGAAGGGGCGGATACTCGCGCTGTGTCGCACTTGGCAGGGCAGTCCGTGCCAGGGACAAATTTTGCTTGACTTCGAGCAAATCAGCCAGGGGCAACACCGCGATCGCACCTTCTTGCTCAGCATCCAGATAGAGCAGTTGTTGCATGGCTTCGTCCATAAAGCCGCCAATCAAGTGGGGGCGGTAGTCGTTGAGTGTACACGCTATCTCAATGTTGCCAAGTAAGTGCCCGGTATCGAGACAAATGCGTCGGTAGGCGCGATCGCGGTATCGCCATGCCGAGCGAAAGAAGACGGCTGTTGTCACCAGAGCAAGCTGCGTATTTTCCAGCACCGGATGCCAGTAGCAGGCAGCTTGAAGCTTTGTCCAAACATCACTCTCCCAAAAATGCATCAAGGAGTGAGTGTACGCATGGTAATTGTAAAGTCCTGCTGGCAGCAGCGGTGTACCGCGTGAAATGAGGTACAGTTCAGCCGGATATAGACCGCCAGCTGAAGGGGCAGCCCTCAAGTAGTGGGGGGCATTGGGGGTGAGAATTTTTCCAGTGAGTCCATAGCTGCACAGAAGCAAACGCGACAACCGCCGCCACCATAGCCCAGCCGGATCATTGCTAAACGCCTCTGGCTCATCACCTAGATAGGGCTTTAGGTCGATGGCAGAGCCAATTTTGTACTCTTTGTAGGGAAGCGGTTGCTGGTTCCAGTCTAGAGAGGGCTGGTTCGCGTTGATGGTTTCTGGGTGGTACTTGGTCCGCTCATGATAGTGCTGGGCGATCGAGGCGGTGAGATCCGACATAACGGTTGCGGAAGAATGCGGCTCTGCTTCAATCTTGACACTCTCTTAGCTAAAAGTGCCATAGCTTTTGGCTCAAACTACGGCTTGTCAGCGCGATCGGCACTTAAACTGTTGCTGTGCAAAAACCTGGAGGCTTAAGATGAACTGCAATTTCGCGGTGGTTCGCCAGGATTGTCTCAGCGCCTACAACATGCAACAAATCATTAATGCCAAACGCGACCAGCAGTGGTACTGGTCGCGTTTGGTCAAGCAGCTTGAGCCGACGCAGTAAGCCAACCGAGGTTTCGCCAGCAAGACCCTGGTTTAACCAATTTTCTTCGGAAAGCAGTAATTCTGGTGGAAACTACAGGCTGAGAGAATCGCCTGCCAGCAACATTAAGCACGATCGCTGCTTTTTTGTGCCCAAACTCTTGCTCCTGGTCAAGACACCGCCTCTAATTCCCTTTCAGTAAAGGTAAAGCGTTGACAGGGCTAATTGTGACTTAGTATACAGAATTACCGTCGGTAGAATTGATGAAATGTATCCATCGGTTGTGCCTCAAGAATCTGCACTCCAGTCTCAGAGGAATATTCAAGGGGATTCAGGTCAGGTAGATTTTTTATACCTGGGTGGTTAAGCTCGTGGGTCTAGGATAAACCGGGCATCTATGAGTACTCGTACGGTTGGGTTTTGCTTGAGAAATCTTCACCGCTAATTCCTGTTTTTATTTAGTTCAATTGAGGAAGCTTAGAAGCATGTATAAACTTTTGCCGAAGCCGCGATCGAAGCAGAGAAGGCGTAGGTTGTCTTTCAATTTAAAAACCCTCCGACTCCATCGCGAATGGCTGTCGCCTGAGTGGTACAGCAAACGGCTTTCTCCAAGCTGGCAAGCCTGCATCCCTTTAGCATTGCTGATCGTCGTCGGCTGGAGTGTTGCTGCCTCTGCTCAAGCGCCGACCGTTCCAGCGCCGACCGTAGAAAGTGTCGCTGAAAGTGTTGGCAGCCTCAAAGTTGGTCTAGACACCATGTGGGTCATGGTCGCTGCCATGCTGGTGTTTTTCATGAACGCTGGTTTCTGTATGTTGGAAACTGGTTTCTGCCGTCAGAAAAATGCAGTGAACGTGCTGGCGAAAAACCTCATTGTGTTTGCCTTCTCCAGCATTGCCTTCTGGGCTGTGGGTTGGGGCTTGATGTTTGGCAACGGCAATCCGTTCTTTGGTACGGAGGGGTTACTGTTTCTGTCGGGTGCTGACAACAGTCCCCTGACGGCTGATGCTTACCAGGGTGCCTACAAGTCGATTAGTTGGGCGGGTGTACCGCTGCTGGCTAAGTTTTTCTTTCAGCTTGTCTTCGCTGGCACGGCTGCAACGATCGTGTCTGGTGCAGTTGCAGAGCGGATCAAGTTTGTTGACTTTCTGATTTTCAGCGTGCTGCTGGTTGGTATTGCTTACCCCATCACAGGGCACATGGTTTGGGGCGGCGGCTTATTAGCCGGAGCCGGCTTTTGGGACTTTGCAGGTTCTACAGTGGTTCACTCAGTAGGCGGTTGGGCTGCTTTGATGGGTGCGGCGTTGCTGGGACCCCGGATTGGCAAGTACAACAGCGATGGTTCGTCAAATGCGTTTCCTGGACACAATTTGTCGATCGCCACTCTGGGCTGCTTGATTCTATGGCTCGGTTGGTTTGGGTTCAACCCTGGCTCGACAATGGGTGTTAGCCCTTTGATTGCACATATTGCCATGACCACAAACCTGGGGGCAGCGTTTGGTGGTGCAGCAGCAACCCTTACGGCATGGATCATCCTGGGTAAGCCCGATCTATCCATGGTAATTAACGGTGTTCTGGCAGGTCTGGTTGCCGTTACGGCTGGTTGTGCTTTCATCCCAGTTTGGGCTGCGGCTGTCATCGGTGCGATCGGCGGTGTGATCGTTGTTTACGCTGTCTTATTGATTGACAAGCTCAAGATTGATGATCCAGTTGGGGCTATTCCTGTACACCTGGTCAATGGTGTTTGGGGTACGCTAGCCATTGGTCTTTTTGCCACTGGTCCGGGTGTCACGAAGTTTGGCACCGAGCTATACGCAGAAGGTCTAGGTCCTAAAGCGGGTCTATTCTTAGGCGGTGGCATTGAACAGCTTTGGTCCCAATTCATTGGTGCGGCTCTAGTTGGTCTCATCACCGTCGTGCTATCAACCCTCTTCTGGGTCGCGCTGAAGTCAACGTTAGGCATCCGAGTTTCGCCAGAAGAAGAAGTGCAAGGTTTGGATATTAGCGAACACGGCATGGAAGCCTATGCTGGCTTCGTCAAAGATATGACTGACGTTCATGTTGGTGAAGCTGCTAACGTACAATCGACAAGGGGTGTTGCTGGTTCTCCTTACTAGTGCGTCACAGTTAGGATCATGAATTTAATCAGGTAGGGTGCGTTACGGCGTTGCCTAACACACCCTACAAATGACAGGTTATTTGATCCACGACCCTTAGTACGTTATGGCCAATGTGTTTTGTCCGTGCTGTAAACGCGTAAGGCTAAGGCTAGTGTTCTGTCAAGAATTTTTTGATGGATTGAGAACCCTCAAAAAACACACCCGATAGACTTCCCAGATTTGGTTTACCCTTCAACTAAAAGTTGACAGACTACTAGATGGATAAGTAACTAATCCTCTGGGCAGAGTAGCAACCTTGTTAAATACTGATGCCACTGCACTCTTAAAAGAAATTTTAAGGATGGGGTGGCATCAGTTTTTGGGCTTCTTAAAGGCATTCACGGCAACTTGCATTCTCAGAGTTCTGGGTGAGACGGTGGAATGAGCAATGGCGATCGCAGCGGTTGCCAGAAACTCACCAGTGGCATCCTTTTCAGTTGCTGCCGATGAATGATGGGTTGTGATCTCTCGATCGCCACTTAAACTGTTGCTGTGCAAAAACCTGGAGGCGCGCTTGCCAAACCTGATAGCCTTTAGCGCTGAGATGCAAACCATCGGTGCTTAAGTCAGCCGCCAGGTTGCCGTTTGCGTCAGTAAAGTAGGGCTGTAAATCCAAATAAGTCACGTCTTCTTCTTTCGCCATGTCTGCTAGGGCTTGATTCAACTCACGGATGTCACTGTTTGACACTGGCATTCGTCCTGACAAAGAGCTAGACGCTGGCTCGGTCTGCGCTGTGTCTTCTACAGAGGGGGGTGGCGATCGGGGTGGACGGCGATCGATATAAGGCAAAATCGACTGCACCACAATCTGAGTCTGAGGATGCGCCGCTTTAAGATGGAGTACAATTTCGCGGTGATTCGCCAGGATTGTCTCAGTGCTTACACCCTGCAACAAATCATTAATGCCAATCATGACCAACACCACTGCTGGTCGCGTTTGGTCAAACAGCTTGAGCCGACGCAGTAAGCCAACCGATGTTTCGCCAGAAATACCCTGGTTTAACCAATTTTCTTCTGAAGGCAGTAATTCTGGTGGAAACCACAGGCTGAGAGAATCGCCTGCCAGCACCACTAAGCGCGGTGGCTTCTTTTCGGCTGCTACTTTTGCTTCTTGCCTGAGCAATGCCACCCACCGTTCATACGTAAGCTGATGGCGCGGTCCTAAGAGCGGCTGAGGCAATATAGCGGTGTCCGCTTCCACTGTTGAAACTGTTGAAGCATTAACCTCCTGAAAAAAAGCGGTCAGGTTACCCCGATGCAGCAGCAAAGCAGACAGAAGCATCAGTCCACTTAAGCTGAACGACAGGATAGCCCAACCGCGAAGAGAAAGGAAACGCCTAGACACTGGCTCAGATTTAAGTTGCTTTGAGTCAGATTGTAATGGCAATTTCAGGCTTTTTCAGCACGACTGATCGATCGGTTTGGCAAAAGCGATTTCACCACGAATCTCTTCACCGTAAGCACCCTCGCCATGTCCGCAAATAGCCAAACCTTCGACTTCAGGTTTAACTCGCACCCTAAAAAGCCCCAGCCCTTTGAGAATAACGAACGTATTAACTGCCGCGATGATCGCTGCAAGCAACGCAGCAATGCCGAGTGCGCCCAAGAAACCTCTATCCCAGATCATGCGTGCCAGTGGCGAGTCGATGAAAGTAGACCATAAAACTGAGTCACAGGAGGGGCGATCGCCCAACGTCCGACTACCATTCTCATCGTCCCTCGCAGTATCAACCCTGTCAGGCGATGTATGATTGACCTTTTCCCAGATACTGGAAGAAGACCGCTCACCTGAGGGAAACGTATCATGCTGTCAAAAGGGTTTGAAGTTGAGATTTATACCAGCACCCCAGACGGTGATATCGTTGGGCTGTCTGACAAGATTGTGGCGGCGTTAGACGGCTTTGTGCGTGAACCAGACAGCCGCAATGTGGAATATACAACGCCACCCTGTTACCGCTACGAACGGCTCTTGTGCGATCTGGTACGCCCACGTTTGCAACTGCGTGACTACCTGCATCAGCTAGGGGACTACACGCTGATTCCAGGCAGTACGTTGTCTTTGGGCGAAGTCGATCGCTTTTGGCGGTCTGATCCTGGTAACCCTTACCACACCTATATCGAGCAAACCTACGGCACCAGCGTCGTTACAGCCAGCATTCACATTAACGTTGGCATTAGTGACCCAGACTTGCTCATGCGGGCGTGTCGCCTCATTCGGCTAGAAGCACCGCTTTATCTAGCCTTGAGTGCCTCATCACCGTTTTTGGGTGGAGCAGTGACGGGCTACCACTCGACCCGTTGGGGGCTATTTCCCAAAACGCCTGCCGAAGTACCGCTGTTTGAGAGCCATGCTCATTTCATCCGGTGGACGGAGCAACAGCTTGCAGCCGGAACCATGCAAAACGTCCGTCACCTCTGGTCGTCTGTGCGCCCTAATGGCGATCGCCGCCCCTATAACCTCAATCGGCTAGAACTCAGAATTTGCGATCTGGTGATCGATCCCGTTGCCTTACTTGCCATCACAGCGTTGTTAGAAGCTCGCTTGTTACAGCTTCTCGCCGATCCATCACTCGATCCGCTGGAAAGTAGCCAACTGCCAGCAGCCAGTCGATCGCACGCTTTAGCTGACCTGGCTGACGCAAATGAAAGCGCTGCCGCTCGCCTTAGTCTGGATGCTGAACTAAGGCACTGGAAGGACGGTAGCCCCATCCTGGCAAAAGACTGGATCGAGCAGCTTTATCAGGAAGTCTGGCCGATCGCGAAGCAGAAAGGCTTTAGTTGCTTTCTGCTGCCTTTGAAGAAAATCTTGCGAGAGGGCAACGAAGCCCAACGTTGGCTGAGACAATATGAACAAGGTCTCGCCGTCCGACCGATTATGCAACAGGCAATTCAAGCCGCTGCTGACTACGAACTCACATTGCAAGATGACCTTTGCCAACCGCTGGTTGCGTAGACTTGAGTTTTGTAGTCTTTCGCTGCATCAGAGGTTCGGTTGCCAGACGATAGAAAGGGGCTTTTCACCTCAGATCAAACCGCTTTATAACGGTTCTTACCGAAATAAAGGACCCTATACCTGGCACCCACCTTTGAAGGCTGTACCACGCTGGTTTAAGAATGGCTAGATTCAGAAGCAAGCACCATTGTCATCTAGCCGTTTGGCTTCCCTAGTGAGCGCCTTACCACTGAATCATCCCTGCGGGGGAAGACAGTTTTTGGTCAAGAGGCGCGAACACGCAACCTTTGCTCAACAAAGATTAAAAAAAGTTATCAATCGCTCTTTTTTCTAGATCGCAATGACGGCATTAAGGCACCAAGCGCTGATGACCAGCTACAGACTGAGAGTTGTTTTAGTTCATCCGCAGATTCCGCCGAATACAGGCAATATCGCTCGTACCTGCGCTGCGACGGAAACCGAGCTTCATTTAGTGGCGCCGCTCGGCTTCGAAATCAGCGATCGTTACCTTAAGCGTGCGGGTTTAGACTACTGGCCTCATGTCAAGCTGCACTATCACAGTTCGATCGAGGCATTTCATGCCATACAGCAGTCTCAAGCAGGTCGTTGCATTGGCTTCAGCACTGGTGGACGCTGTAGTTATACCAAGTTTGCCTTTCAGCCTTGTGATTGGCTACTCTTTGGCAGCGAAACGACTGGGCTACCTGACCACGTACTGACTGCCTGTGACGAAACAGTGTTTATTCCGATGGCAAGTAGCCACGTTCGGAGCCTTAATCTTTCCGTTAGTGCTGCTGTCGGTCTTTTTGAGGCGCAACGACAACTGAGCAACTTGGAGTAAACCATTATCGCAAGCAGGGGTTTATCTAAACAGTGTTTGTTGTATGCGCCCGCTGCTCTCTAAACAATGGCAGCATTGCAGGATGACGCAGCAGGATGACGCAACAGACCAATTTTTTAGCCGTTAAAAATTGAGGTTAGGACTGAGAGTTGCTTTCAGCAAACACGTTGCGGGTTCGTCCTTGTCAGTTAGGCTGAGCCTATCCAAACAATTAATCGCTCTATGAGCATCTAGGAATAAACCTAAAATATAAGAGCAGCCTACTTAGAACGATGTCTTTTCTCAGCCTCATCCAGGTTTCAAACAGAGCAAATTGGTTGATCGATCGACTGCTTTTGTGTAATAAGAAATTTCTATAACAGATATACCGATATTAAACCGTGGTTCAAATTGATCCGGTTATTGTGCTCAAGTGCTCTACAGCACTGCTATGGCGGCTCACAAAAGTTACAAGCGCTACAGACAAACTCATTCGCCTTCAAAGCCACAGTTGTTAGTTGTGATAAGGTACACAATTCTACGGTTGCTGAGTCATCCAGCTTCCGTCTAACGTCATGCAAGTGGTCGCTATAATCGCAACTTCAATCATTGCGCAGACACAGCTGCAATCCCCTTGGAGAGCTTGTTTCTATGTTTTCCTCTCAAAGAAAACCGGGTGCCTGTAGGCGATGCCAGCACAATTTCATTGAGCGAATAATCGTCTCCTTAATGTGCTTACGCCTGAGCCTTTTACAAGCAAGTGGGTGCGGGGTTCCTGAGAGACAAGCGAGCACTGATGAACGTCAATTGAAGGTTCTTCTGACACTGATTGTAGATTTTTGAGGTTGTGTTAACTTGTCTAAATTGAGAAAGCAGGGTAATCTTGCCTAAGTGTTTGCCGCTAGTGATCTAGATCGCTTTCCCAGGTGATTTCTATCATTGGCAGATGGCAAGCTGAGTGACTCAAGGACAGTTAAACGCTGGACATTTTAGGAGGTCGTTTTTTTGGAACGAACATTTCCGCAGAAGGTTAAGCCTGTTCCTTCCTGTGAAGTTGAAGATGGTGTGATGGTGAGTCAAATCAGGCAGACTCCATCGGAAGTCAATCGTTTGGTTCGCACTTCTGCCGCCATGCTCGGCTTGGCAATCTCAGTAGGGACGTGTAGTTTGCCCTTGCCAGGTCAAAGCGATGAGGCAATTGCCGCAGAACCTGTCGCTGGTGAAGCGGCTGTAGGCGAACCCAACGCCAGTGCCTTGCCTTCAAAGTTTGATGTCGCGGCGATTTCTCATCCGACAGAAGTAACCGACCAAGCTCGGAATCTCTCGCCTTCGGGAGCCGTTGAACATACTGTGCAGGAAGGGCAAACGCTTTGGCAGCTTGCTCAATTGTACCGAGTCGATGCTGCAATGATGGCATCAGAGAATGGCATTTCGGTCAGCTCAGTACTGCATGTTGGTCAAATATTAAAAATTCAGGGCAGCGGTCAGGTTGCTCCCATCGCGCAGACTGTTGCTGTTGCTAACGTGTCTGGCTACGACAGTCCCATAGCTGATGCGGCGGCGGGTGACAGCGATCGCCTTGCAGCTTCACAAGTGTCGGACAAAGAAGCCCTCGATACCTTGAAGCAAAAGCAAGAGCGCCTGCGGCTAAGCCTTGCACAGCTCGAATCTTCAAGCAAAGCTTCTGCTCCAGTTATAGCGCCAGAGTCTGTGGTTGAGGCTGCCGTGCCATCCACCGAAGCATCCTACAAAGTTGTCTCGGGAGATACACTGGAAGCGATCGCAACAGTGCATGGTGTCTCACTCAAGCAGTTGTCAGAAGCAAACCGTTTAACCAACCCCAATGTCTTGACCGTTGGGCAGGTATTGGTCGTGCCTCAAGTGAGTGAGAGTACCTCACCCACAGCATTTACGACTCCTATCATGATTGCTTCGGCAGATCCAGAGCAAATGACGCTGCCTGCAACCAGCAGCCAATCACAGTTGTTCTCTCAGACTCAGAAGACGCAAGCGACGTCAGGCAAGTTCCAACCTGGAGCCATTCAGCCTGCATCGTCCGCCCAAGGTGCGAGCGATCGGCTGCAGGGTATTGCTGTCCTCCCCAATCAGCCTGGTCAGTTGAGCACTGTTGATCAGACCGTTCCGGCAGTGTCTTTGAACCATTCGCCTGTAGCACCAGCGGCGATCGGTGGGGGCACTGAAGTAGCCACTTCGTCTTTTGTTGGCAACCAACCAACTCAGGCTAATCAGGCTGGTTTGAACGGGCAGCAAAGCTATGTGGAAAATCTCAGGTTGGAGATTGTTAAGCTGCGCGAAAAATATCAGGGTTCAGCGAGCCAGATTAATTCGGTGGCGGCACCCATGACCAAGGTGGCAGCATCGTCTTTGAATGTTGCGGCTCCCGCTAACCCTGAGGCAGCATCCTCAACTAGCGACGACGAGGTGAAGCCTTCCCGGTATACCCAAGCGTTGCAGGCGCAAATTCGTCAACTGCAAGAGAACCATCGGCAAGGTAACCGTGGCGCGGTTAAGTCTGTTGTTGTAGCGCCTGTTGCACCAGCGTCAAAGCCTCAGCTTGTAGCAACGGCATCGATCGGTTCCGAATCTTACGAGCCATTGGTGCAATCGTCTGTTGGTCAAATGGTTTCTCCAAACCTGCCGCCTTTAGGCTCCATTGATGCTTACTTGCCTGGGAAGACAGATAAGTTTAACGGCTATATCTGGCCTGCCAAAGGTGTTTTAACCTCAGGGTATGGGTATCGTTGGGGTCGGATGCACAGAGGCATTGACATTGCTGCTCCAGTGGGAACTCCAATTTATGCAGCGGCAGCGGGTGTCGTCATTAATGCTGGCTGGAACTCTGGTGGCTATGGCTACCTGGTGAAGATCCAGCATTCCGATGGTAGTGTCACGCTATACGCGCACAACAACCGCATCATAGTCCGAGAAGGGCAAACAGTGGCTCAGGGTCAGCAAATTGCTGATATGGGCAGCACGGGCTATAGCACAGGGCCTCACTCCCATTTTGAGGTTCACCGCCCAGGTCAAGGAGCCGTAAATCCAACGGCTTACCTGCCCAAGGGACAGGCGTAACCTGCTTTTAACTTAAAGCATTACTGTATCAGGGGAGCTTGTGACGCTCCCCTTTTTCAATGGCAACTGGTGATACGGTTGCCCTGCGTCCTTTTGGTGTCGTGAGCAGAAACAATTCAACAGCACATGGCAACAGTTCGACTGGAGCGTATTACCCGACAGTTTGGCAGTAGCACCGCTCACGCAGTTTCTACAGGTATTGCAGACATTTCGTTTGAGGTGCCTGATGGTCAGTTTTGGGTGCTGGTTGGTCCGTCTGGCTGCGGAAAATCTACGGTTCTGCGTTCGATCGCGGGTTTAGAGGCAGTAACGTCAGGTGAGCTTTATATTGGCGATCGCTGTGTCACTCAGATACCAGCACGTCAACGCGATGTGGCGATGGTGTTTCAAAACTATGCGCTGTATCCCCACATGAGCGTGGCAGAAAATCTTGGTTTTGGGCTTCAGATGCGACGGGTGAATGCCCAGCAACGGCAGGAACGGATTGTAGAAGTAGCGAAAATGCTGGCGATCGATCATTTACTCGATCGTAAACCTGGGCAACTATCGGGCGGACAACAGCAGCGCGTCGCCTTGGGACGGGCGATCGCTCGTCAGCCTCAGGTTTTTTTGTTGGATGAGCCGCTGTCTAACCTGGATGCCCAACTGCGGGACGAAACTCGTGCCGAACTCAAGCGGCTCCATCAACAAGTGGGCATTACGACGATCTACGTCACCCACGATCAGGTTGAAGCGATGACTCTAGCAGACCAGATTGTCGTCTTAGACCAGGGTCGCATTCAGCAGATTGGCGACCCTCAAACCATTTATGCGCATCCGGCGAACCGAATGATTGCTACATTTTTGGGCAGTCCACCCATGAACATCCTGGCTACCACGTACGATGGCAGTGCGTTTCAGATCAATGGACAAGCGCTCCCTTGCCCAGACACACTGCAAGCCAAACTTCAGCCGCTCGCTGGACAAACCTACGACCTCGGTATCCGTCCAGAGCATCTTCAGCTTTGTGCGGATGCAGGCGATCTCACGGTCGAAATTACTGTGGTAGAGCCGCTGGGTCGAGAAGTGTTGGTACGTGCCAGGTTACTTGCGGCATTGTCTCGATCGTCAGAACTTGCCTTCCAGTGCCGCCCTGATCAGTGTCTCCGTGTGGGCGATCGACGCTCACTGGCGCTCGATTTTGATCAGCTCTTTGTCTTTGATGCAAATACTGGTAAAACGCTATATCCCTTCAAGCAGCTCTAGAAACACGCTTTAACATTGTTTCTACCCGTCATTTGTCACCTTCATGGTGGGTGAAGCAACCTTCGACAGAGAATTGACAGATTCTTAATGTTTGACAGCCTTGAGAGGGCAAGCAGTAGCACGATGATCAAAGGAGCGATCGACCGTAGCGATCGCTCCTCAGCCCGTTAATAACCCTGCATCTAGTGGTACTGCTGCATTCACTAACGACAGCAGCACGCCCGTTTGCTCCTGTCCATTCGTCGCCAAGTCACTGTGGCAGAGGTAGACCCGCTCTTCAGTACGACGGAGCAGATCCAGCAAAATGCGACGGAGACGGCGTTCATTTGCATCCATTGCATCCGCAGATGTCCAGGCGCGTCCTGACCAACCTTGCAGGAACAGTGGCGCACCAAACAGTGAATCGACCCCACTCAACCAACGTGGCGAACCAGCATCCAGCCAAAACTGCCAGCGATGCACCCGACGACTAGAACGGTACTGAAACACATTTGCCAACAGCACTGCATTACTATCGGGTCCGATCGGGCGCACGGGATAAGGATTTGCCGTCACAGTACCGCTCTGTAACAGTTGAATAAAGCGGCTCACAGTCATGGAAGCGGGCGTATCAAACCGTTGGCGATGTCGGAGCCTACTATCCACTTCCCAGTAGTGTTGAGCCGTTTCGATCAGTTGACGTAACGCCGATAGTTGCTCAAACGGTAAGGCTCCACCGCCAAACAGAAAATGCTGAATGGCACGATCGAGCAACGAGACTGCATTGGGAATCAATCGCTGCTCAAGCTGGCTCTGCTGCGTGGCAATCCACTGCACGATCGACTGATAGGCATTGCTTGCCTGATAGCCCAACCGATCCCACCGAGGAAAGGTGGTGACTGGCAGCAAACGGGGACGATCGGGGTGAGGAGCAAAGCAGTAATCGGCAAGCAACCCGGCACGAACAGGATCGATTAGTGAGGGGTGAAGAGTAAGGAGTGAGGGGTGAGGTGCTTCCAGCTGCTGACTGCTGGCTGACTGCTGACTCAACACTACTAGCATCTCTGCCACCGCTTCTCGATCAACTAGCCGTCCCAAATTGGGATAAACCAGGGTCAATAATGTCAGCAGCGCACGAATAATGGGCGAACTGGTTAAGGGGCGCTGGTCGTTCAGAGATTCGACGGGAATCTGGTGTTTACCGAGCATTTCGGTCAAGCTGTAGCGGGCGATCGCATCGACACCAGGCGCAATAACCGCTATTTCGTGGGGCTGCACGTGCTGAGTCTGCACGGCTTCAATGATGACTTCTGCTGTGCGACGCAGCAGTTGAGCGCGCGAAGTGGTTTGAATCACCTGGATGGCGTCTGGCAGACTGGCGAAGAAAACCGGATCGGTGACGATCGCCACAATCGCCTCACCCAGATCATCACCCAGGCAGTGAGTCGGTCGATCGGTCAGCGTTTCCACCCGACAGCGGTCTGCTAAGCCTGCCAGGTAAGCAGGATCGGCTCCCAGTCCTAGACGCACGGCTCCATCTGGATTGTAGGTAAAGATGGCGGTGGCTCCAGCATCCAGCAACGTGTCAAAGACCGATCGCGCGATCGCTGGGTACTCGTCCACATCATCCGCCAGCACCACTTGATACCGTTGCGCCAAATGGTGCTGATAGGTTGGATTGGGTAGCAAGTATTGCCAGTAAAGCCCCGCAATGATGCCGTAGGTCAACAGTCCTTGCGCCAGACACCAATCCTGCCAGCGTTGCAGCAGTTCGCCAACAGCGGCATCGGGAAACGGTAACGCTTCGCTTTGCCCTGCAAGCCCTTGTTCCAGCATCACAGGGATATCTGCTACCGGAATGCTAGCCAGGGCTGCAAGCTGTAGCAAATCCAGCAACCGTCGTACCAGACGCACTTCGGTCAAACTGGTTTGTTGCCCGATCGCCGCGTCGAGTTCTGATCGCCAGAGTTGGGCTGCCAGGGCTTGCTCGTTTTCGGGTGCCAGACGTACAGGAAACTGTGCTTTCAGGTCAAGCTGTTGAATGAGCAACGACCAGAACAGCGTCACCTCTGACTGAAAAAAACCCAGCGGTGTGGTGGAGTGTAACGAAACCTTGCCCTGGGTCGCTGCCGTCAAGCGATCGACCAGTTCAATTCTGTTGTCACCGATCGCCGCTAAGACGAGGACTCCGGGTACACCTTCAGGCGTAGTGGAGAAAGAGACAGGCGGCACGGACGAGCGCGGGGGCGCAGGGGGACGCAGTGGCAAAGCGCTTTCTGTAGGCTCAGTTAATGCCCCTGTGCTGCGCCCTCCCAGTACGCCATGCTGTTTAAAACCAGACTGTACCCACGTACGAAACTGGTTTACCAGGTAAGCAGTTTTACCGCTGCGTGTCGCGCCTAAAACCCAAATCGGCTCATTGTTCACTTATTGCTCTCAACTGATTTTGTTACCATTACTAAGCGCTGTTCGCTTTAGCGTTTATGAAATTAAGTCTTTTTATCTTCTCAGGCTACCAAAGCTTGTCTATCGGCGCTTAGGATTCAGCGCGACTCTGCACCCCTTCGTATTATGCAAACAACATTTTGGACAAGGCTGAAGCAGTCACTTAATGCTGCCAAACAGTGGTATGAACAAACTCCAGAGCGGGCGCTCGATCAAGCCTATGCTGCGGCTTTGATGATTCAAGCGATCGAAGATGAGCATTTTGACGGCAAGCCAATTTCTACAGAAACCGCTAAATATGGTGCTAATTCAAAGGCAGTTTTTCAAGAAGAGCTAAGAAAATGCCTCAAGATTGCAACCCTTCGACTCTCAGAATTTAAAGCCAGTCGGTTTATTTTTAACACAGCCGATCCGTCTGGAAATGCACGCCAGGGTACCGCTTCTTTAGCCAACAGCGAGCGGACGGCGGTCATTTTAGAAAAGCTGAAGTTTATTGATACCGTCCTCGAAAAATATCAGCCTGAAAATGCAGAATCTGTAGCGCTTGTACCTGTCAATCCAACAGACAACGCTCCAGTAACACAGAATGGAAAACCACAGCTAGCGATCGGTTCTAAAAGCAGTACCGGCAGTCAACGCTTGAGCAATGGTCAAACAATTAACCAACTCTATAAAGGAGAACCAGCCGTTGATGATGATGACGATACGGGTCTTTTTGATAAATCAGGCGTGCTACCACGAACGATCGCCAGCACTCTCGGTCGTATCAAGCGCGACTTAGACCCAAACTCCGAACAAAAAGTAGTGCAAAGCTTTCGGACTAATAAAGTAAAGACGCGCACCTCCATCCGTTTCTTGCTAATTTTGATTACCGTACCGTTGCTCGTGCAGCAAATTTCAAAAGCGGTTCTCATTGGTCCTGTTGTTGATATGTTTCGCTCGCCCAACAGTGCCGATCCTTTTTTGAATTTCGAGCTTCAAGAAACAGCCTTAAGAGAGCTACAAACGTTTAGAGAACGGATGGAATTTGACTTCTTATTAGGCAAGGCTCCTAGCCTTCACAGTGATGTGCTAAGCGAACCATTGCTCAATGGAGCCGAAGTTGAAGGGACTCAAACGACAGACGCACCCAGCCAATCATTAACCAGAGCAGAGCAAGAGGAACGCATTGAAGCCAAGCTCAAAGAGCGAGCCGAAGCGATTAAGTTGGAGTATGGTCGTACCGGCTCTGAGGCAATTAAAAACATCTTTGCTGATCTATTGTCACTGGTTGCGTTTGCGATCGTGCTAATCATGAATCGCCGTGAAGTAGCCATACTCAAATCATTTATTGATGACACTGTTTATGGTTTAAGTGACAGCGCCAAAGCCTTCATTATCATTCTGTTTACCGATATGTTTGTCGGGTTTCACTCACCGCATGGATGGGAGGTCTTGCTCGAAGGCTTGTCTAAACATTGGGGTTTGCCTCCCAATCAAAGCTTTATCTTTTTGTTCATTGCAACGTTTCCAGTGATTCTAGACACGATTTTCAAATACTGGATTTTCCGCTACCTGAATCGCATTTCACCATCAGCAGTAGCAACCTACAAAAACATGAATGAGTAAAAGTTAGGCTTAAAGATGGTTGGAAAAGTGTCTGGCGGTTAAAACCGCGACCACGTAAACAAAGTCTGCCACCGACTAAAGACCTGCTTTCCGGTTCTCCGTTAAAGGAGGAAGACGACGAATTGACAACATTACTTGCCAGTAAAAATGAGTCTGAGACACTCTCAAACTCATTTTTTCGATCTTAGGACCTAGGCGCAAGGTGTTTAGATCCCTGACTTCTGACTGAAACTCAGCGATAAAGACTAGTCCCATCGTAGAAGTCGGGGATCTTTGCGTAAGTCCCATATTTGTTAAACCCAACTTAGTACAGTTGGGGGATCGGCTGGGCTGGGGTCGTTGTCGCAGGAGCCGTTGCTGGGCTAATCGGTTCCGGCGCAGGGGTTGTCTGTAGCGTCTCAGACTGGAGTGGAGTAATGCCCACACCGCCTGACGGCGTAAACGGCAAGAATGTTGGGTCAACCTCGCGTGGAAAATAGCTGGCATCGACACAAGAGTTGAGCGCTTGCGTTGGCGGCACTTTGGCAGTTCTGTTCACCCCGACCACGCAATCAGAATAGCGCCTGGGCAGCAAACTACGTCGGCAACTATCGAGTACTTCAGCCGCAGTGCTGTCGGTGACTTCACGTCGAATATCAACCACGCAAGTCGCCATTTCTCTGGGTCGCCGGACTTGGCGGCAGGCACTGAGGGCATCAGCGGCAGCAAAGGTGGTTCCGCTTAGTTGGCTGACACAGCTCGCTAAATCACGTGGGGCAAACGCTCTAGAACAAGCAGACGCAGCTTCTTCGGTCGTAATCTTGGCACCGAGGAGGTCTGATGTGCACCGATCGTAGTCGTTGGCAGCGATCGCAGGGTCTGGCAGCACGATCGCGAGCAAGCCCGCTGCAACGCTGATGCTGGCAAGGGTGCTAACGAATGAAACACCAGACTGAGGCGTGGGCTGATGGATTTGAGCGTTCACAGATTCAGGGGTGAAAGGTGATCGTCTGCATCATAACAAGCTTTCGATCCCTGGTTCAAACCGTTGTCTAAGAGCCAACTCACCGAAGATTACAATTCTGTCATCAACTTCACTCACCTGAATCTACTACAGTGATAAAGGTATACGAACCCGTTAGCAGTCGAAAGGATACCCCGGTATGCACCTGAGTGAATTAACTCACCCCAACCAGTTGCACGGTTTGTCAATTTATCAGCTTCAGCAAATTGCTCGCCAACTTCGTGAGAAGCATCTGCAAACCATTGCTACCAGTGGTGGGCATTTGGGTCCTGGTTTAGGTGTGGTTGAGCTAACACTGGCACTCTATCAAACACTAGATCTCGATCGCGACAAAGTGACCTGGGACGTAGGACACCAGGCATACCCTCACAAACTCCTGACTGGACGCTACGCCCGCTTTCACACGCTGCGGCAAAAGGGCGGCGTGGCGGGTTATCTCAAGCGCTGCGAAAGCAAATTTGACCACTTTGGCGCGGGTCATGCGTCTACCAGCATCTCTTCAGCGCTGGGTATGGCGTTGGCACGCGAGCGCAAAGGCGAAACCCACAAAGTCGTGGCGGTCATTGGCGATGGCGCACTGACAGGCGGTATGGCGCTAGAGGCAATTAACCACGCGGGACATTTGCCCAAAACGAACCTGTTGGTGGTGCTGAATGACAACGAGATGTCCATTTCGCCCAATGTCGGTGCGATTCCCCGCTACCTCAACAAAATGCGGCTCAGCGCACCCGTGCAGTTCATTTCAGAAAATCTGGAAGAGCAGTTTAAGCAATTACCGTTCGTTGGCGAATCGCTGGCACCGGAGCTAGAGCGGGTCAAAGAAAGCATGAAACGGCTGGCAGTGCCCAAAGTCGGCGCTGTGTTTGAAGAACTGGGCTTTACCTATATGGGACCGATCGACGGTCACAATCTGCAAGAGCTGATTACTACCTTTCAGCAAGCGCATAAGCATACGGGTCCCGTTCTCGTCCACGTTGTCACCACTAAAGGCAAAGGCTACGAGATTGCCGAAAAAGATCAAGTGGGCTATCATGCCCAATCGCCGTTCAATCTTGCCACTGGGAAAGCGGCACCCTCCAGCAAGCCCAAGCCACCCGGTTACTCAAAAGTGTTTGGTGACACGCTCACCAAACTGGCTGAGAGCAACCCCAACATCATTGGCATTACGGCGGCGATGGCAACGGGTACGGGACTCGATATTTTACAGAAGCAACTGCCTGAGCAATACATCGACGTAGGCATTGCCGAACAGCACGCCGTGACGCTGGCAGCCGGACTCGCCTGCGAAGGGATGCGTCCGGTTGTGACGATCTACTCCACCTTCTTGCAGCGTGGGTTTGACCAGATTGTGCATGATGTCTGCATTCAAGACCTGCCTGTCTTTTTCTGCATCGATCGCGCCGGCATTGTGGGTGCAGATGGCCCCACCCATCAGGGGATGTACGACATCGCTTATCTCCGCTGCATTCCCAATATGGTGCTGATGGCTCCTAAAGATGAAGCCGAACTGCAGCGCATGATTGTGACGGGCATTGACCATACGGGGCCGATCGCCCTCCGCTATCCACGTGGCAATGGCTACGGTGCGCCCCTGATGGAAGAAGGCTGGGAACCACTGCCGATCGGCAAAGGCGAGATTATCCGTCATGGTGATGATGTGCTGCTGGTTGGCTATGGCTCAATGGTCTACCCTTCGATGCAGGTTGCCGAAATTCTCAGCGAACACGGCATCGAAGCGACGGTGATTAATGCCCGCTTTGCCAAACCATTGGACACCGAACTGATTCTGCCCCTGGCACAACGCATTGGTCGTGTGGTGACGTTGGAAGAAGGCTGTTTGCCCGGAGGCTTTGGGTCTGCGATCGCCGAAGCCCTGTTGGATGCCGGTATGGCTGTACCGCTCACTCGCATTGGCATTCCTGACCAACTGGTTGATCATGCCACGCCAGAGGAATCGAAAGCAGACCTGGGCTTAACGCCACCCCAAATGGCAGACCGCATTTTGAAGTTGTTTAGCAAACAACCCTTAACGGTTGGTGTGTAAACAACGATCGGCTGCTGCCTCAAACGCCCTTGAAGCGTTGCATCAACTCAAACCGCGATCGCTGATGCTAGATGAGTAAAGATCACGACTTCTTTAGAGAAGGCGGGGGTCTGAGGTGATCAGGAATCGACGATCGCCTCTCCCCGCTTCTCTTTTCTGCTAACTCCAAGTTTAACGTCAGCAGTTTTTCGAGGCGGTCATCGTCTGGGTGGAAGCGGTATGCCTGAAGGACGATCGCATCGAGTTTGAAGCGTTAGCTAGTTAGACTAACTAGCCAAAAATATTCGTTCATCCGCTTAAAAGAGCTGGCTCAGTAGCTCGTCGCGGCTTCGCCCAAGATGGTCTGCGACATCCTTCAAGATTGCGTTTAAGGTGCCGACTTTGAGGGGGCTATGGTTTGGAATAGTAATGTGGTGTTCTCCATGCTGTTGAGTGGTCAAACGAATATGGCTGCCTGTCTGGCGAATAATTTTGTAGCCAAGTTTGTTGAGGGCTTGGGCGAGTTGGCTGCCATCAAGATCCCGTGGGAGCTTCATGAGGCGATGACTTCATCTCGGACAAAGTGGAGACGAATCAATTTAGGACGATCGCGGTCTTCAAAATGGCATTGGACAGCATCGCGGATGAAGTCACGAAGGGCTTCGATCGTGTCAGCTTGAGTGAAAATCGATTCACCGATCGCGCGAGCAATGTAGCCGCCTTCGGGGTCTTCTTCGATAAGGAAAATGATTTCGTTCATGCTCAGTAATTGCTTTAGAAAATCAAGTTGTACTGTTGTACTTTATTGTGGTGCCCAAGGACCAACGATCGCCTCTCCGCGCTTCTCTTTTTCTGCTAATTCTAAGTTTAACGTGAGCAGTTTTTCGAGCAGGTCATCGTTTGGGTGGAAACCGTAGGCTTGCAGGACGATCGCATCGAGTTTGGCGTGGAGTCTATGGAGTTGGCTGGTAGGTTTGTTAGGAAGTTTATGCCGCTAAAAGCGGTACTCCTAATGCTTGCAAATTAATTGTTTCTACATTGCGAGAATAGTTATCTAGGGTAATAGCAACCACTTTGCCATCACTGTCATAGTCCAGAATCAAATCATCAGTGATGGCATCGGTTGACGCAACTGGTTTTGTGGTTAGCTCGATCGCTAGCGTATCTGTTTCAGGAAAATACTGAATTTTCATTGGGGTTCTTCACCTCGCTGCTGTCGTTTATAAAAGTTACGATCAAAAAAGGCGTTATGGACGGTTACGCCATCTTCCAGGGTAATGACCCTAAGCACACGGTTCTCCGCTTCTGAAATGTTTCCCCAATAAGAAAAGCGGTTGTTGGTTTGTTTTTCTGTTTTGACAGGATTTACTAGCACGTATTGTATCCATTCTCGCTGAATGTCTGGGTGCTTTCGTGAGGCAAAGTGATCGAAATAGTCTGTAGTCTTCACGCTCGCCTAGCTCAATTGTGTCGGTGCCCAAGGCCCAACGATCGCCTCTCCGCGCTTCTCTTTTTCTGCTAGTTCCAAGTTTAACGTGAGCAGTTTTGCGAGTCGGTCATCGTCTGGGTAAAAGCCTTATGCCTGAAGGACGATCGCATTGAGCTTGGCGTGGAGCTTAAGGGAAATGGGGTGGTGAATCGGTCAGCGCCTGATTGCTTCCGCTAGTTTTCTAGTTAGTTAACGAGGGAGCCACATTAAGTTGCGTCGTCAAGGCATAGTAAAGTCTTTGATGGGCATGGCAGCGTTCTCACGAAGCAGTTGCTTGCGTTGTAGGGCTTCTACTGCAAGAGTTGGGAGCGTCGATCGCGCCTTAGAGAGCAGTGGTCTTGGTGTAACTGGGAATTGGTTGCTCAGAGACGAGAGCGTACAGCACATCGGGGTCGAGATCGGCACCATTTTGCCAAATCAGCGTGCCTAGCTCTGGATGAATCTGCACCTGGGCGAAGGTTTCTGCCTCTTGTAAGGGTGCAAAGATACCGGAAAACTCAATCAACTGGCTAATATCAACAACGCCTTCAATGCCGTCTTCAAAGGTCAGCCAGAGTTGATAGCCTGTTAAGGGTTTGACTGCCACGATGTCTTTGAGCATAGACCTTACTCCAGGGGTTGAACGGATGCGAGTGGTTCCTGCTGTCTGGCTAACTCCCAGTTTTGCAGCAGTTCAGCTTGATGGGCAGATGCCCACTCGATAACAAGTCCTAAGGCTCTGGGAGAGAGTTTTCCTTCCAGAATCGAGAGGGACTGAATCTCAATGATGGCTTTTTGTTGACCGTAACGCACGTGAAAATGGGGTGGTGGATGGTCGTTGTAATACATGGCAATAATGATGCCAAAGAAGCGACTAATTTCAGGCATTGGCATCTCCCGTCTGCATCTGTCGTAGCAGGTCTTGCGTCGTCGGATGGTCGGAGAGTTCCCCCGTTTGCCCTGCCTGCACCACCGCCTGCAAAAAGCCCAGGAAGTTTCGCCGCCCCGTTCGGGTATTAGGATGGTCGTCTCCAAACTTCTGAAACGTGATCGCTAATGCTCTTAGATAAAGTGGCTCTGTTTCAGAGTAGCGTTCTTGTGCTCGGTAGAGGTTTGCCAGATTGTTGAGGCTGGCTGCTAAATCGGGATGGTCTGCTCGCAGCAGGCGCTCGCGTATGTCAAGGACGTGAATGTACAGCGGTTCTGCTTCCGTACAGAGTCCTTGCGAAGCATAGAGATTTGCCAGTTTTTCGAGACTGTTTGCGACAAAAGGATGGTCAGTGCCCAATTGGAGTTTATATATATCGAGCGCGCGGGTGCAAAGCAACTTTGCTTCAGCGTAGCGTTCTTGCAAAAAGTAGAGTCCTGCTAGTTCACTGCTGGCGATTGCTACATGGAGATGGTCGGTCCCCAACTGGCGTTCATAGATATCAAGCGCTCGGATGTAAAGTGGTTCTGCTTCAGCGTAGCGTCCTTGGGCTGTGTAAAGCGCTGCTAGTTCGGCGAGACAGGTTCCTAAAAGAGGGTGGTCTACTCTCGACTGGCGTTCATAGATATCAAGCGCTCGGATGTAAAGTGGACCTGCTTCAGCGTAGCGTCCTTGCGCTCGGTAGAGGTTTGCCAGATTGTTGAGGCTGATTGCGACAAGGGGATGGTCTGAACTTAGCTGGCGTTCGGAGATGTCGCGAGCGTGGGTGTAGAGTGGCTCTGCCTCGGCATAGCGTCCTTGCATCCGGTAGAGTTCTGCCAGATTATTAAGACTGGTTGCTATATCAGGATGGTCGGTGGCGAAGCGGGTTTTCGCCTGTGTTAAACAATGCTGCTTCCATTGTTCAGCATCAATGTAGGCAGATTGCCCTTCATAGAACCAGGCAAGATGAGTGGCGGGTGTAATCAAATTTTCATCTGTTAGCCAGGGTGCCAGGGTAGTGGCGACTTCCTTCAAATGGGGAATGGCAGGCGTGACGTGTTCAATGATAGTGAGCGTGGGCGTTGGTGAAATCTGTTGCCCCACGGCTACCACGACTCGACAAAGGATTTGTTTCATCTTGTCTGTGTCTGCCATCTGTTCTCGCTTTGCCGCAAAAAACTCGCGCAATAGTTGGTGCAGTTGGTACATCCTTGATCCGGTGCGTTCCAGCAGATGCAGGTTTAGCAGCGAATCATCCCGCAAATCCTCTAATGTTTCGACATACTCCTCCGCAAAACACGCTTCAACTAACGTCCAGGGGATTTCTGCCAGGGCAAATAAACTCAGCAAGGTGGCTAATGTTTGTGCTGGCTTGTCGAGTTCTTGCCAACTCAACTCAAACGCCGCTGCAACTCCTAATTCTGCGGTCATTTCAGGAGCGGCTTCTTTCAGCGCTTTCGCGTCCAGCTTTTTGTCTTGCAAGCGTTGCCACAGAGTTGCCAGTGACGTGTCCGTTTTTCGCGCCAGATACCGCCCGACTAGCTCCAAACCTAGCGGCAAGTAGCCCAACCACTCACAAAGCCGTTTTGCTGTCGCTAAATTCTCGTCAATCCGTCCATCAGGAACGATCGCCCTTAGCAACTCCAGCGCCTTTTCCTCCGATAGCTTCTTGAGTTCAAAATTCTGCACAGGCGATTGCAGCGTTAACCGCGTGGTTAGTAGTACTTTGAAGCACGCTCTGGCGGGCGGCAGAAAGGGTTGAATCTCGGCATAGCTCTGCACATCATCAAACACAACTAGTACATCGCCATCGCGCCACTGTCGCCAGCAAACCGCTACCTTCTCCAGCAATTCCAGATCGTCTGACAGTACAAGCTCTAACTGTGTCTGGGCAAAGCTAACAATTTGGGTGCCTATCTCTTGCCGTGCCTTTAGCCAGCACACGCTACCCGGATAGGTTTGCAACTCTAAATGCTTGTAAGCATACTGCAACGCTAATTCGGTCTTGCCAATGCCGCCCATGCCGGAGATTGCCGAAATGGCGATCGTCTTTCCTGCCTGTAGCTGCTCATGCAACGCTTTTAACTCGTCATCTCGCCCAACAAATTTAGTGACTCCGCTGTAGGGCAGGTTGTGGGGAATGAGCGTCTCCCGATCGCTTCCACTCAGATCGGGAGACCTTACTTTTTTGCCGCACCTTTGATGACGCGGGTAAATGTGGGGAAATGCTTGCGGAAAAAGGCTTCTGTATCTAGCTCTGCCTCATAAGAAACTCCAATAAACGGCGGAATCGAAGAAATCACACCCTTGAGTTTTGCGGCGGCGGTCGTTCCTGGCTGGTTCAGTTTGTCCCGGATTTCCTGCAATGTTTGCAGCACCGCATCAGGATAGGGATTTATTTGGCTGACTGTAAGGTGATTCACTTCCTGCACAATTTCAGCCACGACCACTTCGGCATCGGGTTCAGGAATGACTAGCTTATCTACATTAGTCGCCAAAATCTGCCAGTATTCTGCTTCAAACTGGTGAATCTGAGGGCGAAGTTCCAGGCGAATCCTCTGCTTGATTCGAGGTCTTTCTTCTGCCGGAGCTGTAATCAATACTTTTTCCATGCCATCTAGCTGCTCTCGCAGTAACGACAGATTTTCTTCGATGTGGCGCAGGCGATCGCTCGACATTCAATAAACTCCAGAAGGGGTAACTCAGCAAAGAGGAAAGTTTTTCTCTGTTCTAACCTATTCCTTTAGGCTGTCAGTCCTCCAACCCCGATGTTTTCAGAGCATTCAGCCCTGAGGCGACCGGATAACTGCTACTGCGCCTTGTGAACTTGACGCTGGAAGCGAAAACGCTTTCCTTTTCAATCAAAGTCGTCTCAGCCAAACCAGAAGCGATCTCATCATAAACAGGAACGTTTCGATCTCAAACAGGACTATTTCTACTTGAAACAGGAATGTTCTCACTTAAAACAGGAATGTTCCTACTTAAAACAAGACCATTGCTGTTTTAACCTGCATCGTTCCCACTTGAAACAGGAACGTTCCGACTTCAAACAGGAATGTTTTCACTTCAAACAGGAATTATCTCACTTCAAACAGGAATGTTCTTACTTGAAACAGGAATGCTCCTACTTCAAACAAAAACGTTCCCGCTGTAAACGAGAACGTTCTCACTGCAAACCGAAATTGCCGTGCTTGGGTCTACACCGCTGACGGTTGAGGCTTTGCCTTTTTCGCTTTCCGGGCAAACCGTTGACCTAACTCATCCACCACAGAGTTCAGCCCTGCGCCCTGTCCACTTGCTTTGGCGTAGTTGTATACCTGTAACGCGGCGGCATAGGCTTCGCTGCCCACCGTTGTGTAGGTGTCATCCATTAATTCTTGCAGTTGTGCCAGTGCTACGACGATCGGGTACATCGCTTCAAACAACTGCACATCCTTCCGCATTTCCTCCAGGTCAAACGAGCGCGGCAAAAAGTCTGGGTTCTGCGTGGCGACCTCCAGCGCCTTGCTCACAAACGCACGGCTCTTATCGCCCATCTTGGGCAGGGCTTTGCGTTCGTCGGCAGTCAGGTCAATCAAGAACGGTAGTCTGGTTTTAATGGTGGTAATGGCATCCATCACGGCTTCGCGATCGGTTTTAGTCAGGGCAGCACTAATACGGTTAGTCATTGGGGTTTTTCTCTCGAATGTTGTCTGTGCGTTTAGAGTGCCCACGCGACCCACCGGGATGCAACAGGCAGCGCACGGCTCAAGCAGCCATCCCACCCGCCAAAACCTTAAGAAATCTATAGCATTCAGCATTGAGTCAGTAGCCAGCAAAACAATAGACCAGGGGTTATGGATGCTACTCTCCGTTTTTAAATCCAGTACCATTAGTATGATTAAGTCGCTCGCTAGCGTGATGGTGTAGCCTGTGCATAGCTGTGTATCGCACTTGGGGTCTTGCACTCAAACCATGCCAACTCGACAAAAAACCGATCAGGAGTAACCAATGGCAACGAACCTACTCGAGCAACTGCGGGAGATGACGGTTGTCGTCGCGGATACGGGCGATATTCAGGCGATCGAAACCTTCAAGCCACGCGATGCCACCACCAACCCCTCACTGATTACGGCAGCGGCACGGATGCCCCAGTATCAGGACATTGTGGATGAAACCTTGATGCAGGCAAAGCGGGATGCGGGTGCCGATGCCCCCAATGAAAAAGTGTTGACTCTGGCGTTCGATCGCCTCGCCGTTGCCTTTGGTCTCCGCATTCTCAAAATCATTCCTGGTCGCGTGTCAACCGAAGTGGATGCGCGGCTGTCTTACGATACCGAAGCGACGATCGCCAAAGGTCGTGACCTGATTGCTCAGTACGAAGCAGCAGGCGTGTCGCGCGATCGCGTGTTGATCAAAATCGCGTCTACCTGGGAAGGCATCAAAGCGGCAGAGATCCTTGAAAAAGAAGGCATCCACTGCAATCTCACGCTGTTGTTTGGCATCCATCAGGCGATCGCCTGCGCTGACGCAGGGATTACCCTCATCTCCCCCTTTGTCGGACGCATCCTCGACTGGTACAGAGCCAGCACGGGCAAAGACTACGCCGCGACTGAAGATCCGGGCGTGCTGTCTGTCACCCAGATCTATAATTACTACAAAAAGTTTGGCTACAAGACCGAAGTCATGGGAGCCAGCTTCCGCAGCCTGGGCGAAATTACGGAACTAGCAGGCTGCGATCTGCTCACGATCTCGCCTGCCCTGCTCAAAGAGCTACAAACCACCGAAACAGACCTGCCCCGTAAGCTTGATCCGGCTAAAGCGGCTGGCTTAGAACTGGAAAAACTGGCGATCGACAAAGCCACCTTTGACCAGCTCCACGCTGAAGACCCCATGGCAACGCAAAAGCTCGACGAAGGCATCACCGGCTTCACCAAAGCACTGGTCGCCCTCGAAAAACTGCTCGAAAAGCGGCTGGCAGCGCTGGAGGGCGAAGGCTTCGTGCTGCACGCAGCGGAAGATATCTTCCACGCTTACGATCTCGATGGGGATGGCTTCATCACCCGCGAAGAGTGGATGGGCACCGATGCCGTTTTCGATGCGATTGATATCAACCACGACGGCAAGATTACACCAGCAGAAATGGGTGCAGGGCTAGGAGCCGCGTTCCACCTGGCTGAAGCGTAAATTTTGAAGGAACTCACAACCATGCAGACTGTACCGAACCAACCGATCGAGTGCGTGCCAACCGTCGTCGTCGAGGACGATCGCACCGGACTCAGCATCGAAACGCTCAAACGCGCCTTTCAAGACAATCTGTTCTACATTCAGGGCAAGTTTGCCAAGATTGCCACCCAAAACGACTACTACATGGCGCTGGCATACACCGTGCGCGATCGACTGCTGCGACGCTGGCTCACCACTGCCGAAACCTACACCCATCAAGGCGTACGCACCGTTGCCTATCTCTCTGCCGAGTTTCTCATGGGGCCCCATCTGGGCAATAACCTCATTAGCCTCGGTATCTACAACGAAGCCAAACAAGCCATCACCGAACTCGGTCTTGATTTTGACGCACTGCTCCAGCAAGAAGAAGAGCCTGGACTGGGTAACGGTGGCTTGGGACGGTTAGCCGCGTGCTACCTCGACTCGATGGCATCGCTCGACATTCCCTCGATCGGCTATGGCATTCGCTACGAGTTTGGCATTTTCGACCAGGACATCCGCGACGGTTGGCAGATTGAAAGCACCGACAAATGGCTGCGCTACGGCAACCCCTGGGAAATCTCCCGTCCTGAATGGGCAGTTGAAGTGAAGCTGGGCGGACATACCGAACACTACACCGATGAACATGGACGCAATCGTACTCGCTGGATTCCCCATGAAGTCGTGATGGGCATTCCCTACGACACGCCCATCCTGGGCTACAAGACCAATACTGCGACCACTCTCCGTCTCTGGAGTGCTGCCGCTGCCGAATCGTTTGACTTCGCCGCCTTCAACTCTGGCGACTACTTCCGCGCGGTGCAGCAGAAAACCGTTTCCGAAACGCTCACGAAAGTCCTCTACCCTAACGACGAATCGGCTCAGGGTAAGAAGCTGCGCCTTGCCCAGCAGATGTTTTTCGTGTCCTGTTCCCTGCAAGACATGATGTTGATCCTCATTCGTCAGGGCATTCCGCTAGAGCAATTCCACGAAAAGTTTGCGGTGCAGTTGAATGACACGCACCCCGCGATCGCCGTTGCCGAACTGATGCGCCTGCTCATGGACGAACACGCGATCGAGTGGGATGCAGCATGGCGCATTACGCAAAAGACGCTCTCTTACACCAACCACACGCTGCTGCCAGAGGCGCTAGAACGCTGGGGCATGGGGCTGTTTAGCACCCTCCTGCCTCGCCATCTAGAGATTATTTACGAAATCAACAGCCACTTCTTGGACGAGATTCGCCGCAAGTTTCCCAACGATAATGCGCGACTGAGCCGGATGTCGCTGATTGATGAAGCAGGCGAACGCTACGTCCGTATGGCGCATCTGGCGTGTGTGGGCAGTCATGCCATTAATGGAGTCGCCGCCCTGCACAGCGAACTTCTGAAGCAAGACGTGCTGCGCGACTTCTACGAACTCTATCCCGAAAAGTTTAGCAACAAGACGAACGGGGTCACGCCACGCCGCTTTATGGTGTTGAGCAATCCTCGCCTCACCACCCTCATCACCAGCAAAATTGGCGATGGTTGGATCAAACATCTCGATGACCTCCGCAAGCTCGAAGCGTTTACTGAAGATGCGGCTTTCCGCCAGCAGTGGCGAGACATTAAACTGGCAATTAAGCAAGACCTTGCTACCTACATCCAGCAGGTCAACGGTATTGATGTTGATCCCACGTCGCTGTTTGACATCCAGGCAAAGCGGATTCACGAGTACAAGCGCCAGCATTTAGATGTGCTGCACATCATCACCCTCTATAACCGCATTAAAGCGAACCCGGATGTCCACATTACGCCTCGCACGTTTATTTTTGGCGGCAAGGCGGCTCCCGGCTACTTCATGGCAAAGCTGATCATCAAGCTCATCAATTCCGTAGGGGATGTGGTGAACAACGATCCTGATGTGCGCGATCGCCTCAAGGTCGTGTTTCTCAAAGACTACAACGTGAAGTTTGCCCAGCGGGTGTATCCGGCGGCTGACCTGTCTGAGCAGATTTCGCTGGCAGGCAAGGAAGCCTCTGGCACGGGGAATATGAAATTCTCCATGAACGGGTCACTGACGATCGGCACGCTGGACGGTGCCAATGTGGAGATCCGCGATGAAGTAGGAGCCGAAAACTTCTTCTTGTTTGGTCTTACCACACCCGAAGTCTACGAGCTAAAAGCCAAAGGCTACAACCCCTACCACTACTACGAAAGCAACCCCGCACTCAAAGCGGTGATGGATCGTATTGCTTCTGGCGGTTTCTCTAACGGCGATACCAACTTGTTTAATCCGTTGGTTAGCAGCCTGCTTTACAAAGATGACTACCTGCTACTGGCAGATTACCAGTCCTACATCGACTGTCAGGATCGCGTCAGTCAGACCTACCTTGATCAGGAGTATTGGACACGGCTTTCCATTCTCAACTCAGCGCGGATGGGTAAATTTTCGTCCGATCGCTCGATTCGTGAATATTGCGAAGACATCTGGTACGTCAAACCCGTTGCGATCGAACTCAAAGAGTACGTCCAGGCAGGAACCGGCTTGGCGTAAGCGATCGGTCTGCCCCAAAGTCAGAGTTTTGAGTTTTGAGTTTTGAGTTCTAAGTTTTGCAGTTGTCGGTAGTGAACCGTCAGCCGTAAACAGTTCCTGAGCGCCTGATGTAAGACGATTGGGTAACTGAACACCGAAACTAGGTAACTAACAATTCCCTTCTGCCCCCTGCCTTCTGCCCTCTGCCTCCTGCCTTCTCCCCCCTTACCTCCCGATGGAAACAAAAGATCCGCGTTTTCTGGTCGATCATCAGTCGGTCGCCTCTCTCGTTACTCAACTCCATGAGTATTTCAAAAATTCTCATTCTCACTATGAGATTGAGCGGAGTACGCTCTTGAGCAAGCTGCACGAAACTGAAGGTGACGTAGAGCAAACGTTATTGCAAGAAATCCGCAAGGTGGAAGCCGAAATTTCGCTGTTTGGCGTTTTGAGCGATTCGCTCTCGATCGCCGATCGTATTCTCCATACGCGCACCGTCATGAATGAACTGGGACTCGACAATCCCATTTATCGAATGCACTACGACCAGGACAGTAAGGAAGCCTCATGACCCTAACCCTTTATTTTGTGCGGCATGGTGAAACGACCTATAGTCGCTCTGGTGGATACTGCGGCGATCTAGATGCGGAACTCACCGAGAATGGCACCAAAATGGCAGAGGCGTTTGCGGCTGCCCACAAAACCATCGACTGGGCTGCCGTCTACGTGAGTCCCATGAAACGCACGATCGCGACTGCAAAACCCCTTTGCGACGCGATCGGGCTAGAAATGCAGTTGCGCGATGGACTCAAAGAAATTCGCTACGGCGAATGGGAAGGGCTGACGCAAGAGCATGTGAAGGAACACTACGCCGACGAGTATATTCGCTGGCTGGCTGAACCGGCATGGAACGCGCCCCCTGGCGGCGAAACCTCTGTGCAAATCGCCAGCCGCGCCTCCTTAGTAGTTGCTGAAATTGAGCAAAAACACAAGACGGGTAATGTCCTGGTCGTATCGCACAAAGCCACCATTCGCATTATCTTGTGCAGCCTGCTGGGGATTGATCTGGGACGCTACCGCGATCGCATTAATGCCCTGGCTGGTTCCATCAGCATCGTCAAATTTCGTGAACACGGTCCCCTGCTAGAAGTCTTGGGCGATCGCTCCTACATGGATGAAGCGCTACGAGCGTTAGAAGGCACGTGAGCGAAGGCAGGCGATGACAGTTATGCCGAAGGGCGACAATTGCAAAAGGCTGAGGGCTGAGGGCTGAGGGCTGAATCAAAGCCCTTGCTCAAGGAACGTTTCAAGGTTCCCAGTTCTACTTCTGGTAAGGGTTCTACTTCATCCTTTTGCCTTTTGCCTTTTGCTATAAAAGACTCGGACGATCGCTCAGTGCTGATACATTGGTACTAGGGCGTTTTTTGTTTGCCTCATCAACCGATGGAATGATCGCCCACTCTCCACATTTAGCGTCAATTCTCACGAAAAAGTCTAGCGGTAGCGCCTGCGATCGAGTAACCTTAGTGGATTCGCGTGATGCTTGAGTAATATGTCTTTTGTTGGTCTGCACATTCACAGTGACTACAGCCTGCTTGACGGTGCCAGTCAGTTGCCGGAACTGGTCGATCGCGCCGTTGAGCTAGGGATGAAAGCGATCGCCCTGACGGATCACGGGGTCATGTATGGGGCGATCGAGCTGCTGAAGGTGTGTAAGGGCAAAGGCGTGAAGCCCATCATCGGCAACGAAATGTACATCATGAATAGTGATGTCACGAAGCAAGAGCGTCGCCCCAAGTACCACCAGATTGTGCTGGCGAAGAACGACATTGGCTACAAAAATCTGGTCAAGCTCACGACGCTGTCCCATCTCAAAGGCTTTCAGGGCAAGGGGCTGTTTGCCCGCCCCTGCATTAACAAAGAGATGCTGGAGGAGTATCACGAAGGGCTGATCGTTACCAGTGCCTGTCTTGGCGGCGAAGTGCCTCAGGCAATTTTGCAGGGCAAGCCAGAGATTGCGCGACGGGTCGCCCAGTGGTACAAAGACCTGTTTGGCGATGATTACTACCTCGAAATTCAGGATCATGGGTCGCAGGAAGACCGGATTGTGAATGTCGAGATTCTCAATATTGCCCGCGAACTCGACATCAAGATCATTGCCACGAACGATTCCCACTACATCTCCTGCTTCGACGTAGAAGCACACGATGCACTGCTGTGCATTCAAACAGGCAAGTTGATTTCAGAAGACAAGCGGCTGCGCTATAGCGGCACAGAGTATCTGAAATCCGCCGAGGAAATGCGATCGCTCTTTCAGGATCACCTGACGGAAGCCGTGATTGATGAGGCGATCGCCACCACTCTTGAAGTCGCCGACAAAATTGAGGAATACCACATTCTGGGCGAACCCCGCATTGCGGACTATCCCATCCCCGAAGGATTCGCTACAGCCGATGCCTATTTTGAGCACGTTGCCTGGACGGGGTTGCTCGAACGGTTCAAATGCCAGTCGCAGGAAGAGATCAAGCCCGTCTACCGCGAGCGGATGGACTACGAACTCAAGATGATGCAGACGATGGGGTTTGCGACCTACTTCCTCGTCGTGTGGGACTACATCAAATACGCCAGAGACAACCGCATTCCTGTTGGTCCGGGGCGCGGTTCGGCAGCAGGCTCCCTCGTTGCCTATGCCATGAGCATTACCAACATTGACCCGGTGCATCACGGCTTGCTGTTCGAGCGCTTCCTGAATCCTGAACGGAAGTCTATGCCCGATATTGATACGGACTTTTGCATCGATCGCCGCGAAGAAGTCATCCAGTACGTCACCGAAAAGTACGGCACCGAGCGAGTCGCCCAGATCATCACCTATAACCGCATGACCTCCAAAGCGGTGCTGAAAGACACGGCACGGGTGTTGAACATTCCCTACGGCGATGCCGATAAGATGGCGAAGCTGATCCCCGTCGTGCGCGGTAAGCCGACCAAGCTAAAGGTGATGATCTCCGGCGAAACGCCCGCGCCAGAGTTCAAAGAGCGGTACGACAAAGACCCGATCGTGCGCCAGTGGATCGATACCGCCATCCGCATCGAAGGGACGAACAAGAGCGTCGGCATCCATGCGGCGGGAGTCGTGATTTCAGCGCAACCGTTGGATGAACTGGTGCCGCTTCAGCGCAACGCGGATGGTGCCGTCTTCACCCAGTACTACATGGAAGACATCGAATCCCTGGGACTCCTGAAAATGGACTTCCTGGGACTCAAAAACCTGACCATGATTCAGAAAACCGTTGATCTGATCGAGCAGACGAAGCACGAGACGATCGACATGGACGGTCTGCCGCTGGACAATCCCGAAGTCTACAAACTGCTGGCACGGGGCGAACTGGAAGGCGTGTTCCAGCTCGAATCCTCCGGGATGCGCCAGATTGTTCGCGACCTGAAGCCCGATAGTCTGGAAGATATTTCCTCTGTCCTCGCGTTGTATCGTCCGGGGCCACTGGATGCGGGACTGATTCCTAAATTTATCAACCGCAAACACGGACGGGAGGCGATCGACTATCCCCACGAGATTCTAACCTCCATCCTGAGCGAAACCTACGGCATCATGGTCTACCAGGAGCAGATCATGAAAATCGCGCAGGACATGGGCGGTTATTCCCTCGGTCAAGCCGATCTGCTGCGTCGGGCGATGGGTAAGAAAAAGAAAGCCGAGATGGAAAAGCATCAGGAGATGTTTGTTGCAGGTGCCGAAAAGAACGGCGTGAAGGCAAAAGTTGCCTCTGACCTGTTCGATCAAATGGTCATGTTTGCCGAGTATTGCTTCAACAAATCGCACTCTACCGCCTATGGCTATGTGACGTATCAAACGGCGTATCTCAAAGCCAACTATCCGATCGAATACATGGCGGCGCTGCTAACCACCAACAGCGGCGATCAGGATAAGGTGCAGCGGTATATTGCCTCCTGTATGGCGATGGGTATTCGCGTCGAGCCGCCAGACGTGAACCGATCGGGCGTAGACTTTACGCCGTTAGAAGATCGCATCTTGTTTGGGTTAGGCGGTGTGCGAAATGTGGGGATGGGACCGATCGAGTCCCTTCTCTCTGCCCGTGATCAAGATGGTTCCTTCAAATCATTGGCGGATCTGTGCGATCGCGTTGATTCTCGTACTGTCAACCGTCGCGCCCTGGAAGCTTTGATCTACTGCGGAGCCTTTGACACGATCGAACCCAACCGACAGCAGTTGATCAAAGATCTGGATCTGGTCATTGATTGGGCACAGTCGCGCGCGAAAGATCGAGCCAGTGGACAAGGCAACCTGTTTGATCTGTTCGGTGGCACAGCGGTCAAAGAAGCGCCTGCCAGTTTTACGTTGGCTCCCAAAGCGCCACTCACACCCGATTTTCCTCAGCAAGAAAAGCTGCGGCTAGAAAAAGAAATTCTCGGCTTCTACATTTCTGATCACCCGCTTAAGGCATTGCGGGAATCGGCGCGAGTGCTGGCTCCCATCAGCCTAAGCGATCTCAACGACTACAAAGAAGGCACCAGTGTGAGTGCGATCGTCATGCTGACCAGCGTCAAACCCGTCGTGACGAAAAAGGGCGATCGTATGGCAATCATTCAGATTGAAGACCTGACGGGACACACCGAAGCGGTTGTCTTCCCCAAATCCTTTGAGCGCATTGGGCAACACATTCAAGCCGATGCACGGCTGATGGTGTGGGGTAAGGTCGATCGCCGCGATGATCAGGTACAGTTCATCATTGATGATGCCGAACCGATCGAGTCGGTGCGCATGGTGATGGTTGAGCTTGACCCCAAGCTTGCCAGCGATATCTCAGAACGGCAGCGGTTAAAGGAAGTCTTAATCGAACATCAGGGTGAAAAAGACAAAGCAAAAGTATCCATCATTGGCATTGTCAGCAACTACAACCAGCGGTGCGTGGTTGGCTTTGGTTCTCAGTTTCGCGTGCAGGACGACCAGTTAGTGGTCAGTGCGCTGGCAAGAGCAGGCTTTCGAGCCAGAATATCTTCATTAACGAGTGCATGAAAGCCAACTGAAAGGAAAGTCCGATCGCACCTCCGCGATCGGACTTCTCATGAAGCAGCAACGAAATAACAGAGACAGAAAACTAACCTGCTAGCTGAGCGTTTTAACCGGTGCAGTCTTACGTTTTTGACGCAAAACGCCCATCCCCAGACCAATTAAACCGGGTAGCAAGGCAGGTGTAGGCACGGCAGTCGCCGCGGATGTAACGGTGCCATTTGCCACGTCACGAATAAACCCCAATCCACCGCCAAGCGCAACTTTCTCAAAGGAGAAAGCTGGCACCAGCGAAATCGTGCCACCGGCTCCTGTCAAAGGGGCATTAAACAACGCCTGTAACGAGCGATCGCCGTTAATGAGTTGTAGTCTGATAGCGCTTTCCAGGCTCCCTGTAGACGACCCGGATGAGAAGGTCGTGCCTGGAAAAAAGATGTTAGAAGGTGAGGAGCCAGCCAGTGTTTTGATGTCGAATTGAGAAAGCACTCCACTAGTTGCGTCGTAATCAAACGTTCCTGTGGCAGTGCCGCCATCAACAAACTGAGCGTTGAAGTTCCAGGTCAATGCAGCAGCCGAGGCTGGAACTGCATGGGTAACAAGGGCAGCAGTGGTGCCGATAGCAGCCACCGTTACAAGAGTCTTTAATTTCAGGGTTATCATGGGTTCTCCAATAAAGCTGAATGTTTTGGAGATGCACTGCGATCGTTCCCTTAGCAAATTGCTCGATTTTCAAGTAACGTTCCGAGCGCTATATCCCATGGCTTAGGTCGTGTAACGCTTGAGTATGACGTTAAAAGAAGGTCGAGTAGAGCGGTTAAAGACACACCTGAATCATGCTTATTACAGTAAGTCGCCAAAAGCGAGGCTGCGGCTTAAGAGGGTCAAGCAACAAATTGGCACATTGCTGCCCAGTCGGTTGAGAGTATAGAAGCAAAACACTTCAAGACCTATTACCTAACAACATCAGCGAGTCACAAGAACTGACACTGCGAACGAAACAGGAGATCGGTAATCGGTTCAAGAGTCGATCTACTTATAGGACAAGTAAAAAAGTGTCCTACGCTAAGAGCGCTGTTCCTATCCGCTGACGTGGGCTATGACAAGTTCGATCGGACACATCGTTCTGAAGGGCAAAAGATTTTTCTTCCCTGAATTGGGTCTATTAACTGCAACTGAGAGCTGTTAATGGGAGCCTGTTTGAGAGTCGCTTTCTTGCTGAAGCAATTTGTCCTTAGAATCACCCCAGTACGCGCTATACGTCCAGACCTCGCTATTGCCTTTCGGTTCCATCGACCAGCGGTATAACACCGACTTTGGCTCAATGCCGATTTCAATTAGCTTGGCACCCATATAGTAATGCATCTGCTCTTTGGTGCGGGTTTTGAAGAAGTCTGGTTTGTTTGACTCGATCGTGCGCGTGATATGTGCCTGAGTATGCTTTGCCATCGTGCTTGAGAACTGCTGGTAGGGTCAAGGATAAAAGCAACGGGTCAAGATTTAGGCGCGTTGGTTCCACTGATCAGCGGCATCGGCGATCGCCTGATCCACTGTTTTCTGCCCCAACATGGCTGCCTGCAAATTATCGTAGATCATTTTTTGAAGCTGCTTGACATCCTTCACAGCTGGAATCAGCACTTCGGCATCCTGCATTTGCTTGGCGCTGATGATGCGGGCTTTGTCTACCGGCGTGGCGTTGGCGGGTGCCGTCTGAAAGTAGCTGTCTTGTAGCGCTTTCACGGTAGAAGGCAGCACATTCGCGGCTTTCGCAAAGGAGAGTTGATTTGCGTCGTTGGTGACAAAGAGGGCAAACTTAAGGGCAGCCTCCGGTACGTCTGTGTCTTTAGGAATCACCAGATTCATCACAGCGACGTTTTTCTTTGCTGTTTCACCCGTAATTTGCGGCGCAGAGGCAGAGGCTTTGGCGATCGTCGGTGCGTTTTTGGCGATCGTCTTAAGAAACTCAGCGCCAGAAGCGAGAATGGCAGTTTGACCCTGCTGGTACAGGCTGATGGCGTGGCGGTGCCCTTCCGTCAACGCCTCTTTGGGCATCAGTTCATTCTTATACAAGTCCACCCAAAACTGAAACGCCGCTTTCCCCTTGGGTGTGTTGAACGCTGCCTTCCCCTGAGCATCGACCAGATCGGCCCCCATTTGCACAAAGGACTCCAGCACCTCACCAGAGTCTTCTGGTACCACAGTAGTAAAAAAGGCGTACTTACCCGTTTTCGCCTTGATCTGCTTGGCAACTTGAGCCAGTTCGGCATACGTGGCAGGGGGCTTACTCACTCCAGCTTGCTCTAACAACGCCGTATTGTAGATTGCCACTCGCGTTGTTAAATACCAGGGAATGCCGAAGCTCTGGTCATTCAGCGTGCTGGCTTTCCAGATCTTCGGTAGATATTGCTGCTGCACGTCGAGAGGAACCTTGCCATCCAGCGTTAACCAGGCGTTGCGTTGTGCAAGCTGCGAAGCAAAATCTGGGTTCAGGTTCACGACATCGGGCGCAGTTTTAGCGGAAACAGCCGTCAAAATTTTGCGCTGCATATCTGCCCAGGGCACATCCACCCACCGGACTTTGGTCGTCGGATTTTCTTGCTCAAATTGGGCGATGAGCGTGTTGAAATAGTCGGTGAAGTCAGGCTGGAGCTGCATCGTCCAGAATTCGACTTCTTGTTTACCTGCTTGCCCATTGTTTGCCGTTGGTGGAGCGCCAGTACCGCAACTCACCAGCCAACTGAGCAAGAAGCCCAGCAGCGAGAAAATGCCGATTTGTTTCCAGGTTTTTGTCCGGCTCATTGCACGTATCATCTAAAGCGTTTAGGGGGAAAGGGTTGACGGGTACAGTTGGCAGCGCAAGGATGAAAGGCTGGAGGGTCGTTCGTCCTAACGATCGCGTTACCTTGCCTTAATAACGGCTTCACAGGAATGGTTGCGTCTTAGAGGCTCGCCGATCGCCTTGCTTAGTTTAGAGGATGCAGAGGGGCAGAGGGGCGATCGCATGAGAAATCATCAATGAGGTCTTTCTTTGTACCTCTCTCTTTGTACAGAGGTATTGTTTGTTTTAGACGTTTAAGCTCACTAGATTGGAAACCCGCTCTAATACGTAGCTTAGACAAGAGGGCAATCTATGCATATCTTACGCCTGTCTACTTTCTCAGTAGCGTCTCTGTCAGTGGCGATCGCTTCATTCCTGCTACCTGACAGCGCTTTCAGTCAATCGTCTCTTCAAAATCGTGCTTCGACATTAGTTAGTCAAACCCCTGTAGGCGTACAGTCGCCGACACTATCCACGCCTGGTACAAACCTACAAACACCGGGAGTCGGAGCACAAACACCAGGAGTTGGAGCACAAACACCAGGAGTCGGAATACAAACACCAGGAGTCGGAGCGCAAACACCAGGAGTTGGGGCGCAAACACTGGGAGTCGGAGCGCAAACACCGGGAGTCGGAGTACCAACGACTGGGCAAACCCAAACGACGACTGGACAAACTGGCGGGGCAGGTCAAAGACCGTCTCAAGGCATTAATGGGCGGCCTGTACAAACCGCGCCGACTACAACGACTGGTGGAGCAGGCAGCACTCCAACATCGATTAACGGTCAGCCGAGAGGGACAACTACAGGCACGCCTCAGACCCTAATTAATGGACAGCCTGTACAAGTTGCGCCGACTACAACGACGGGTGGAGCAGGCAGTACCCCAACATTGATTAACGGTCAGCCGACCGGGACAACGACAGGCATGCCTCAGACCCTAATTAATGGACAGCCTGTACAAGTTGCGCCGACTACAACGACGGGTGGAGCAGGCAGCACTCCAGCATCGATTAACGGTCAGCCGAGAGGGACAACTACAGGTGCCTCTGGTACTTCCGCCCCCACCAGTGTTGTGAATCCACCACAGGTAATTCGGGGTACTGGCGGGTTTGTGCCGTCGGTGCAACCAGGAGCAACTCAACCAGGAGCGACTCAACGGGGAGCCGTCCAGCCAGGAGTAACTCAGCCTGGGAGTACTCAACCTGGGACAAATGCAACACCAACGTCGCCTCAGGCTTTGCCTGGTGCGACAACTCCGACTGTGGCACCGGGCAATGGCCAACCGTCGCCGACTCAGCTACAGTCTGGGCAGGGATCGCTGGATACAGCGTTGCAGCAAGCAACCTGTGCCCAAAACTGGCAGCAGGCGATTCGAGTGGTGAATACCGCGATCGCGGCCACCCCTGCTAGTCAAACAGGCTATCGATCGCAACTGATTTCTTACAGAAGTCAACTCCAAACGCTTCAAGCAAAACGTATACAGGCACCCAACTGGTCGCAACAATGTCGTGGTGGGGCTGTGTCCACAAATATTACAGAGGAGCCGTAAAGCGGCGAACCATAGCATTTAGTAAAGCAACCTCCGTCTACAGGCTATGCCTCGCTAGAAGGCTGGTTTGTTTGGCGGATGGTTGCCAGTAGTTCTCGAATCGCTGGTGCTTCGGCAGCAGCTGGCACTAAGGCGAGATAGGTTTCCAGATCCTGCTGTGCCTCGGTTAGACGATCGAGGCGGTAGTAAAGAATGCCGCGATCGCGTAACTCTAAAGGCGCATTGGGAAGCAACAGTAATAGACGATCGACTGTTGCTAACGCCTGACTAAACCTGCCGCGATCGATGTACGTCACCTTCAGGTTTGTCAGCATTCGCGTTAGATACTGCCGAGTTGTGACCGCTTGTAAAAAGGACGGTTTAAGCGCCACTGGATGACCATACACTTGAGCCAACCGATCTTCGCAATCTTGCGGAAAGAGAATCTCACCACGATGAAACGGATCGACACAGATTTCCACATCCTCCAGGTCTGGGCGAAGCAGAAAATGTCCTGGCATATTGACCCCTACCATCGGCAAGCCAACCCGACGCGCGATCGCCAAGTACACTAACGACAGCGTGATTGGTATGCCTGTGCGGCGATCGATTACTTCGTTTAAAAAGCTGTTGCGCGGGTCGTAATAAGCCGTTGTGTTGCCAACAAAACCCAGATCATCGTAAAGATAGCGGTTGATCGTTTGAATAATCTTGAGCGGATAAAATTCTGTAGGCAATTGCTTCTTTACAGCCGCTGCCATCGTTTCTAGTGCATTTAAATACGCTTCCACATCCAGTTCGGGATATTCTTCCTGTGCATAGTAGAGTGCTGCCCGTTCGAGATGGATCTGTTCATCGGGCTGCTGCACTTCGCGCTGGAACAATTGTCGGGCAAGAGGACGGTTCATGGAGAGGGGATGAGAGGAGAGCAAAAGGCAAAAGGTAAAAGGCGACCCGTTCTAGCCTTCATCCTTTAGCCCTCATCTTTGTAGTCTCCACCAGAACCATATGCCAATGCATCTAGCCAGCGATAGCAATTATACTGTTGGGTCGGCGGGAGTCTTTTGATCTGGGGTGATATCGTTCGCCCTAGTGGATTGAGCGCCGCGTAAACGGCAAGGTTGGTGAAATGAAACAACCAGGCAACCAGAGTTGGCAACCCCACGTGCGGGATAATTTTGAGAATTAAACCAGGATGAGTGAGCGCGGTTTGAGCCAAAGTTTGAGCCAAAGCAGGAAACTGCACGACATCTTGTAAAAATGGCTTCAGCACTGGGTCGCCTAGTCGATTCATGGTTTGAAACACGATCGCCAGCAAGTTGTTAATCTGGTTCGGCTCGATCGACTGGTTCATGCCAACGCTCATCGATCGCTGAAAGAGCCAGGTGACAGACAGATTAGGCTGATAAGGCTGCAAGAGTGCTAACGCCTGACGATTGAGCCGATCGCTCTGTAGCGCTTCATGAATGCCTCCTGTCAGCCGCGCTAAATGACGCACCATAGCACCGAAGCCACCAAAACTAAGGGGCGACTGACTGCCACTGCTATCACCGATCGGTAAAATGCGGTGCCACTGCGGTTTGAGAGGGCTTTGGCGATAGCAGGGAAAGAAACCAAACAGCGCCCGTTTGAACTGGAGTTGCTCCAGCGACACCGTTTGATAGTCAGGCATCAGGCGGAAATAGTCATCAAACAGCGCTTCTAAACTGGGGCGATCGGGGTGCGCGTCTAGATAGGTAAACAGGTAAGTGGTACGCCCGTCTCTGGCAGGGAATGCTTCCCAAAAGTATTGGCACTGCTGCTGCACGGGCGTAAAAGTCGCCATCAAATCACCCGTGCTGTTTGCGGGAAAGCCATCCGCGCAGGTGCCCACCACCAAACACACGGCATCCGGTTTTTTACCCTGCCGCGCTTGTTGCACGATCGGCGAAAAGTGTCCCATTGCGTCCAGTACCAGGCGCGTTTTGAAGGACTGCTGCCCTGCGTTAACGGTGACACCATTAGGATGCACGATCGCGCTTGCAAACGGGGTTTGCTCAAATAACTGCCCACCGTAAGTGAGAAACTTTTGTTTCAACCTCTCTAGTAGAGACACCGGATCAACCCCAATGTTCAGCACATCTCGCACCCAAACATCAGGACTATTGAGAAACGCGATCCGGGCGGGATTGTACTCTGTGGCGATCGTCTGCTGCAACTCTGCCTCAGTCAGTAACGCCAGCTCGACCAACACTTGCAGTTCGTGACGTGAAATGTTCCATTCCTGGTCGCGTCCTCGCAGGGAGCCACGCTCCAACAGCGCCACTCGCCAACCGCGCTGTGCTAGAGCTGCCCCCAGCAAAATGCCCAGCGTGCCACCGCAGACCACAACATCCCACTCAACCGCGATCGCGTCCAGGCTCTCTTCAACCACAGTGGGCACGGGTTGGGTGCCGTCCTTCACAGATTGCCAGAGGCGATCGGTGCGTCTCAGTCCTTCCAACGGGTTTCCTGGTATCTGAGACAGCAATTGTTTGGTCAAAGTCATGGCAAAGCAGATCACAGACGGCTACTGTTCAGCGTAACGCGATCGTCGTTCAGTGCCAGTCATCAAGACTAATCCTAAGCGCGGTAGAAGACGGTTGCTTCCCGTGCGATCGGCTCCAACCTATAAACCTGGCAGTATTAGTTTTGCAGATCAGACCCGTGCTTCGACTTCGCTCAGCACTCAGAAACTATGTGGCTTGAGCGAAGCCGAAATCCACCCCCAAACTCTGTGGATTGAGCGAAGCCGAAATCCACACCCATTGCAGGGTGTTCTATTGCTAGATTAATAACTGCAGGTCATGCCATCGTCACTTATTTTGCCGTTGCTGAAGCTGCCAGGGCTGCTTTTGCCTGAGTTTGTAACAGCAACCCATATTCCAAGCCTTCCACGACTGCCAGATAGGAGGCTTCCAGAATATTGCCGGACACGCCAACCGTCGTCCAACGCTGATGACCATTGCTCGACTCAATCAGCACCCGTGTTTTAGCAGAGGTGCCAGCCGTACCATCTAGAATGCGTACCTTGTAATCAGTCAGGTAAAAGGTGCCAATTTCGGGATAGAAGCTGACCAGGGCTTTTCGCAAAGCCGCATCAAGTGCCGAAACGGGACCGTTGCCCTCAGCGGCTTCAAGGATATCTTTTCCGTCCACGGCGAGCTTAACGGTTGCCAGAGAAGTGGCGCGATCGCGGTCTGTCTCGGATAGCAAGCTGTAATGCACCTGGAAGCCTTTTACCTCAAAGAGGTTCTGGCGTTGTCCCAGTGCTTCGCGCATCAGTAGCTCAAAGCTAGCTTCAGCCGCTTCAAACTGATACCCTTCACTCTCCAGAGCTTTTAAGCGCTGAAGAATTTCACGACAGGTCGGGTCTTGTTTGTTCAACTCAATGCCAAAGCTACGCGCCTTTGCCAGAATGTTGCTCAAGCCTGCCTGGTCAGAAATCACAATGCGGCGACGGTTGCCTATTTGTTCTGGTCGAATGTGTTCATAAGTCAGGGGATTGCGCTCTACTGCGCTGACGTGGATGCCACCTTTATGAGCAAAGGCTGACAGCCCGACAAAGGGCGCATGGTCATCTGGCGCAAGATTGACGACCTCGCTCACAAAACGGCTCGTTTCCGTCAGTTGTTCCAGTTGATCAGCCCCAATACAGTTAAACCCAAGCTTCGCTTGCAGATTCGGGATGAGGGAACACAAGTTTGCGTTGCCGCAGCGTTCGCCGTAACCGTTGATCGTGCCCTGCACCATACGAACGCCCTGCATAACGGCTGCTAGCGCATTTGCGACAGCGGTGTCAGAGTCGTTGTGGGTGTGAATGCCGAAGCGGAGGGAGTGGGGAGTGGGGTGAGGGGTGAGGGATGAGGGGTGAGGGATGAGGAGTTGAGCCTTCTCTACTTCTTCTGCGCTCTTTCCGTCTCCCGTCTGCCGTCTGCCGCCTGCCGTCTCTCCATCAAACGCCTGAGTCACTTCCTGTACAATCCGTGCAATTTCATGGGGCAAGGTGCCGCCGTTGGTATCGCAGAAGACGAGCCATTCAGCACCAGCAGCGATCGCCACGCTCAAGGTCTCTAGCGCATACGCTGGGTTCTGCTTGTAGCCATCAAACCAATGCTCGGCATCATAAATAACGCGACGACCGTTGGCGCGAAGATATTGAATGGTGTCCTGAATCATTGCCAGGTTTTCGTCTAGCGTCGTCTTCAGTCCTTCGGTGACGTGCAAATCCCAGGACTTGCCAAAAATCGTCACCCAGCGCGTACCGGCTGCCAAAATCGGTTGCAGCATGGGGTCGTCGGCTGCTGCCATACCGGAACGACGAGTAGAACAAAACGCGACTAGCTCTGCTTGCGTTAGCGGCTCTTCCTGTAGTTGCCAAAAAAACTGCACATCTTTGGGATTGGCTCCCGGCCAGCCACCCTCAATAAACGGTACGCCCAGTCGGTCTAGCTGCCGCGCGATGCGTAGTTTGTCTTCCAGAGAAAGCGACAAACCTTCTCGTTGAGAACCATCACGTAGCGTTGTGTCGTAGATCCAGAGCTGGTGAGCGGTGTCTGAGGTCATGGGGAAGCAACTGGGAAAGTTAAGCCGATAAACACCTATTTTAGGGAACTGTTTGCCCGATCGACTGAAATTGGGTTGTGAAATGGTAGGGAGAGCGAAAAGAGAGGAAAAGCACGTCGAGAACGATCGCGGTTTCACCTCTAGAGAGAGCCACGCAAGGCAGAAAGGCATCACAATAAGGTTAACCCCTCCACTGGAGCATTAACGATGCCAACGATCAAAGCTGAAGGCAAACTACTAACGTGTGACAGTGGCGCAAACCTACGTCAGGTGTTGCTTGACAACGGAATTGATGTTTACAACGGTGCAGCATCAGTAGTGAACTGTCATGGGCTGGGCACGTGTGGTACCTGTGCTGTGGAAGTACATGGCACCGTTTCAGACCCAGAGTGGCGGGAGAAAACACGTCTGTCGTTACCACCTCATACGCTTGAGAACGGTCGTCGTCTTTCTTGCCAGGTCAAGGTTTTGGGTGATGTGATGGTGACAAAGTATGATGGCTTTTGGGGTCAAGACGATCGCGTTGCCTGGACACCAGAGCAAGGAATCTAACGCTTTACAGTCAGACGTTTGGGAGGCGATCGCCGGGGCGATCGTCGGTAGCACAGGCATCAAGCAGTAACGCTGGAGCGAATGGTATGGGTCGGATAGTTGTTGCAGTTTTGATTCTGTTTGCAGTGCTAGCAGGGCTACGCTTTTCCAATTCCTCTTTGTTTCAGCGCAATGTCGCCAATCAAATCAATAACTCGGCTTCAGACACTCGTAGCACTGGTTTTAATGCAGATTCAACTGAGACGGCTTCTGGCACTAGATCCGTATCGCAATCTACGCAAAATCAGTCGTCGGGTGCGGCGGCTGGCACAACACCCCTGCCGCCCAACCAGCGCTCAGCTATTCCTGGTCGCTGGTAAGTGAGTGACAGCAAATGGTGGCACGGTCTGACGTTTTGATTGTGGGCGGAGGCGTAATTGGGCTGTCGATCGCCCTTGAATTACGCTTGCGTGGAGCCACTGTTACTGTACTGACCCGCAACTTTAACGAAGCAGCCAGTCATGCTGCCGCTGGAATGCTAGCGCCCCAGGCAGAAAAAATTCTCCCTGGTGCCATGCTGGAGCTTTGCCTGCGGAGTCGATCGCTCTACCCAGACTGGGCGCAGAAGTTAGAAGCATTGACCGGGCTGGCTACTGGCTTTTGGGCTTGTGGCATCCTAGCCCCTATGTACGAGGAAGAAGCACCTTTCAATCAGACTGGTTCTACAGCCGCACTGACACCGGCTCAATGGCTTGATCGCGTTGCCCTACAGCAGCATCAACCCGGCTTAAGCCCGGAAGTCATTGGTGGCTGGTGGTATCCCGACGATGCTCAGGTCGATAATCGGTTGTTGACAAAAGCACTGCGGACAGCCGTTGGCGATGCTGGCGTAGCATGGCGAGAACCCATGACCGTCCAAAAAATTCTGCAACAGGGCGATCGTGTGATCGGTGTGCAAACCGCAGACGGCACCATTCAAGCCGCGCATTACATACTGGCGACTGGTGCTTGGTCACAAGACTTATTGCCGATTCCTGTGCAACCCCGCAAAGGACAAATGGTGTCGGTACGGGTTCCGACTGGGCAGGATCGATCCTTGCGAAGCGTTTTGTTTGGCAGCGAAATCTACATTGTGCCGCGTCAAGATGGACGGATTGTGATTGGCGCAACGAGCGAAGCAGTTGGCTTTACGCCTGCAAACACGCCCGAAGGGGTACAGGCGCTGTTGGAGCGAGCCATACGGCTTTATCCCGCACTACGAGACTTCCCGCTGCAAGAGTTTTGGTGGGGCTTTCGACCCGCAACACCAGATGAGTTGCCGCTGTTGGGTGCCAGCCCTTACAGCAATCTGACGCTGGCAACGGGTCACTACCGCAACGGCATTCTGTTAGCTCCAGTCACCGCGCAACTGCTGGTCGATCGTATCTTGCATCAACAAGCCGACCCTTTACTGGATGCCTTCCACTGGTCGCGGTTCAAAGGCGTATTGTAGTTACGGTCAACGTTGGAGCCCAGCTGCCACAAAGCAGCGATCGCCAAGCGATGACACGAGCGCTGCTTTGTGCGGTAAGCCTCACCTGCAAGCGCAAAAGCCGCTGGAGTGGCTGGTTTAAATAGCGGTTTTCACCCACGATCGTTGCCCCCAACGGTCGTACTTTTTCACTACGATCGTACTAGTAGAAGCGACGCAAGCTTAACGACTGTAGGCGGGCATCCCACCCACAGAGTTTGGCAGTCTGTACTACAAACAGTAAACAGATTGATGCCGCAGCTTACTAGGCGCTACCCAGGAGTTTGCCAATGCAAATCGGTCAGTTCTTCTCCTTTCAGCCCGGTCGCGTTGGGCAGTATTTATCGCCCAGAGTGCTGGTGGTGCGATCGCCCTTCCGCACGACTCCCGACGTTTGCTACCTCGGCTTTGATCACTTCAAGCAAGCGCAGACGTTTGCCCAAACCCTTGCTAGAAGAGGCTTCAGGTTTCAAATGCGCCGGAGCCAGGTGATGCCGCAGAGCCACGAGATCCGGCTACCTGGACACAGTGATCTTGCCCGCACCTTGGCATATTGGGATCGTCGGGATGCGGGGTTGGTGGTGGCACAAGACAGTCAAACGGTACACCGCAGAGAGGCTGCAACAGGCGCGATCGCAGCCTAAAACGACACTGGCAACCCCTATAGAAATCCGCTAAAATAGTACATATATACCATAAAGGTTTTGTCTTATGACGAAGCACTACATTCTCAACCTCGACCCAAAGGCAAAGTACGACTGGGAGCGTTGCACGCTACGTGACCCTATTACGGCAGAGCATCCGGCGCTGGCAGCCTTAGTTGCCCAGGCAGTCGGAGAAGAGTCGGGGTCTTATTTGATTGCAGTCAAGCTGGAAGTCAGCGTGTTAGAAAAAGCCAATGTTGAGCAAGTAAAGCAGGTTGCTGCGACGATTGAATTGCCTAGTCGTGCGCCCCTGCCTCAACTGAAGGAATTAGTTGCCTGAGGAGTCTTAGTCCGATGACGTTGCAGCGCTGAGTGGCAGTACGTTCACTGATTTAAAGCCGATCGACAAAGCGGTTAGACGCGATCGCTTCCTCTCAGCGACACAACGACACGCTACCCATAGCCTCCGAATCGATCGTCGTTTCGTTATGCCTTATTTTTTGAGGAAATTTCTATGAAACTTAGTCTCACCCAATATCCCAGCGCGATCGCCCAGGCGGCTCAGGCAGTGAACGAATTTGAGTACCAGATGGCAGAAGTGCGTCAGCACCTTGCACGACTGGAAGGCAATGCCGAAATGGTTGTTGCCTTTGAGGCAGCACTCAAGAACGATAACCAGCGCAAGGCTCGCCGCTTTGAAGTGCTTCAGGTAAATCAGGAGTATCAGCGTGGGTTAGATGCACTCAACCGCATCTCGACCGAGAAAGCGAATGCTCTGGCACGACTGGAGCATCTACGGAATGAGTTCAGCGTTGCCAAGCTAGAAACACGGCTCACGATCGCCCAAAAGCTGACAGGTTTGGAATCGCGTGAACTGGTTGGGCTATAGCGATCGCGCTAGCGTTTGCAAAGCAATCACCGTATGGCTGCGAGATGTTACGATCGCGCAAACTCTACTGTTTGCCAACCTATGCCCATCACTGTGACACCCGAAGAGATCGAGCAATTTCGAGTTGATCTGGCTGATTATCCCGATGCACTGGCAGCTCTCAACGAGATTGAGGACTGTGAAGGCGACCTGGAAGATGCCGCGATCGCGCTGGCAATTCAGGTGGGGCAAGAACCGGACACAAACGATCGCTGGATTGAAGGTGTAGCAAAACAGTGGCGACACATTCTTTGCCGTGCCGACCTCAAAGAAAGTCTGGAAGACGGTTTGACAGGCAACTTACTTCTGAGTTTGACCGAACACACCATGCTGCCGCTGAAGTTGGCAACGCCTGTCGCCATTTTTGCGATGAAAACAGGGATGCAAGATTTCTGTCGATCGTTTGAAGCCAAAATTCAGTAAGCGCCTTCAACGGTTTGCTTGCCAAAAACCTGTGTCAAAAAGGCAGTCAGTTCTGCCCAAGCGGCATCGGCTGCGGCTGAGTCATAGCGATAACCATCATCGCGCATAAAGGTGTGCTCGGCTTCGTATAGTAAACTGTTGTACCTCACGCCAGCCTTTGTAAGCGTTTGAGCGATTGTTTGCCGACCCTCTTCTGGTACGTGGGTATCCAGCGTCCCGAAAACTAGCAATACATTACCGCTGATCTCAGTCAAGCGCTGAAGTGTGTCAGCAATGCCTTGACCCAACTTGCCATTGTGGACACCCGTGGGGTAGCAGCAAACCGCTGCTTTGACTTCCGGCAGATAGGCAGCGCGAAGGGCAAGATGACCACCAATGCAAAAGCCCATTGTGCCAATGCTTTCGGGTAGTACAGCGCTCTCTTGCTTGAGCCAGTTGATCGCAGCACGAGCATCGGCATCGTAGTCGACGATCGCCGTGCGCCGTGCTGCGTCGTTCCCTCTCATGCGTCCTAGATCATTCGGTTCAATGACCGTGCCGACTGGTTCTAGCCGATGAAAAATTTCAGGAGCCGCTACGACATAGCCATACCCTGCGAGGCGATCGACCAGACGAGCGATCGCGCCCCCTAACTGGTAAATATCACTGTAGAAGAGAATGCCGGGATACCGCCCTGCTGGCTTGGGTGCGGCAACATACAGTCTCATCAGGCTATCGTCTACCCGCAGTTCAACGTTGCGTTTAGTAATCTGCACTAGGAGATCTCCTGATTTAGGTTGCCTTTAGCAGTCAGTGACCAAGCTCCCGTGGCAGCCGCCGCTCAACAATCTGAGCCTGACGCTCTACGGTAGCAGCAAGCCGTGTAATGCTCTCTGCTTGCTGTTTCGCAGTTTCTGCCTGCTCTCGGGTAATCGCTTTGAGTTCTGAAAAACCAGTCGTGACGACCTCAGTTAGAGTATCCATTTTTGTATCGATTTTTCCGCCCAGGTTGCCAATTTTCTCAGACAGAACATCAAGACTGTGCTGCTGTTGCTCCCCCAATAGCGTGATTTTCTCAGACAGAACATTAAGGCTGTAATGCTGTTACTCTGTCAGATGTCCAATTTAATTCGTTAGGATTTCAAGACTTTGTTGCTGCTTTGCTCCTGATTGCAGGAGCAAAGCAGCAACTGTTGGTTGGTTCTGGCTGCTGGTTTGTCATCATTCGACGTTGGCATGATGGAAAGTCTATATCAAAGCCAACGCCTTAGCCAGACTTGAGCGATCGCGCCTTTCCTCAGCAGTTGAGCGCGATCGCTGAACGACAACTCTTATTCACCCAGCCTTACTTTAAGGGACGTTTAGGTTCCTGGTAGTAGACTTGCGACCCATCGTTTGGCACAAAGCGGCAGGTGCGATACGACTTCACAAAGCTGCTCCAGATGGACTCATCTGACTTGCGGTAATAGGAACCTAGAATCGGCTTGATTGCCTTGGTCGCCGCTTTAAGATGGTAGTGAGGCATACTCAGAAAGATGTGATGCGCCACGTGCGTACCGATATCGTGATGGATGGCATTGATGAAGCCGTAGTCGCGATCGATGGTCGAAAGCGCACCCTTCAAGAAAAACCAATCATCACCGCGATACCAGGGAATGTCTTGCTCGGTGTGATGCAAGAAGGTGACTAAATCCAGCCAAATCACGAAGACGATGTAGGGCGCGAGATAGTACTGCACCAGAAAGAGCCAGCCATACGCATAGGTTAAGCCGCCCAAAAAGCCAACCATCAGTAGCCAAAGCGCCGTACTAGTCAGCACATCCCATTTTTCAGACGGACGAAAGAGGGCACTGCCCGGATGAAAGTGCGATCCCTTACGATCGGACGATCGTTTAAACAGGTAAATCGGATACGCCAGTAGCGGCAGATAGAAGCGAAACAGCTTCTCGTACCAGGGCATTTGCTCATATTTCGCTTGCGAGACGGGATACCAGCTTTCATCGGTGTCAAGGTTGCCCGTGTTGCGGTGATGCGTCCGATGGCTGATCCGCCAGCCGTGGTACGGCACCAAAATGGGCGTGTGCGAGAGGTGCCCGATGAGATTGTTCAGCCACTTTTGGCGTGAAAAAGAGCCATGACCGCAATCATGCCCCACGACAAACAGTGCCCAAAACATAGTTCCCTGTGCCAGCCAGAAGAAGGGAAAGAACCACCAAGCATTGATCAAGTGGGCGATCGCATACAGAGCGGCGATAATCCCAAAATCTAAAAAGAAGTACGAAAGAGACCGCCAAACAGAGGGCTCAAAACAGTAAGCCGGAATACTTGCTCGTAGGTCTTGTAGTGTAAATGGCAATGCTTCTGAAGCAGACGACTCATCTACCGCTGTAGATTCGTTAAGAGCGATGAAGTTATGTGACACGAAATTTTTGCTTTGACTTGTTTTTGCACAATGGAGCCTATTCTACTGCCATATTGTTTACATCCGGATACTTGGGATCACTGACTTGTTGACAATTCCTTCACAATTAAAGTGAACGGCTCTAAGGTTCTGGTAAGTCTTACACGGAGAGAAATTAGTTTGATAGCCGTTTGTAACAGTACTCGTCCTATCCTTTTGCTACCTCGATCGCTCGGATATCGATCGTGCGATCGAACAGCACTCGTGGTTTCAGCAGAATTTTGAACAGCAGGAGCAACGACTGCCACTCTCCAGGCGTTTTACGTCGTTTCCACTGTCCCGGACGGCAATACAACATTTCTACTAAACAACGCTGCTGTCGCAGATCCATTGGCTCAAACATGACCCGCACCGTCGGAAACTCATCTTTGACACGGCTACGAACTGCCATACCTTGCAGCGTCAAGCCTACTTCCATAATTTCTAGCGTCACCGGCTGCGCGTCTTCTGCCCTTAACATCGGGAAGCCTGCTTGCGTCAGAGCGACTTCAGCGCCACCTTCAGAAATCATTGTGGTAACGCCCCAGAGGGTAAGGGGGGAGGAAAGAGGAGAGAGAGAGAGGGCACGAGGAGACAGGTGAGCAGCTATGGGAGTCTTTGCAGTTTCGTTTACATCGGTTAGCCAGGAGGCTCCTCCCCGGTTTCTAACCGCAATGCTGCTGCTGTCCTTGCGGGGTTGCCGTTCCAGGTTGGCGTGTTTGTCGATCGACGGCAGCAGGCTCATCCGTACCGTCCGGCGCAGGTCAAACCAGTCATTGGGATCAGGCTTGGGGACATCCAACAAAATCAGCAGCGCAATCCCGATCATCACCAGGTTATAGCCACTCCAGAGCCAACCCAGCCCCAGCCCTTTCAGCTCTGGCGTAACGGTGACTGACCAGCCATTGACCAGGCACAGACCCAGGTTGCGCCAGAGGCTAATAGCCGTTAGAACGAACAGTACGATGAGGGGCAGTGCCAGATTCCAGTTAAAGGAGTAGCGATCGCTCGCAGTACCCTTTGGTGTCACGTTGAAGCCCTTAGAGAAGGGACTCAGCATCACCTGAATCACCGTCATCGCCAGGGGAAACGTTAACACCAGTGAATAGATATCTGAGAGCAATGCCGATCGTGAGTGATGGTTGAGCCATGAGAAAAATGTGAGTTGCACCACATAATAGGGCAAGAAAAAATACAGCAGCTCATCGAGCGTTGCCCGCAGTGGGATCACACCCAGAAACGAAAATGCCAGTGGCACTAGTAAGTAGCCCACGCGCGAGATGCTGGTAAACCAACTCAACAAACCTTCTAGATGCGCCAGACGTTGCAGCGGGTTAAGTCCGGGAATCGTCAGAGGGTTAGCTTCAATGAAAAATGCCTGGAGTGTGCCGCGTGCCCATCGTAGTCTTTGAGCCGCATGAGCCGCCATATTGTCTGCTGCCAAGCCTGCACTCAGTTTTTCATCCAGGTAGAGTAGCTGGTAGCCTCGTGCTGCCAGCCGAATGCCTGTGAAATAATCTTCACTCAACGAGTCTGTGACAAAGCCCCCAACTTCTTCAAGGGCGCTGCGCCGTACGACAAACGATGTGCCAGCGCAAATCACGCCCCCGGCACCATCACGAATGGGCTGGATCTGTCGATAAAAGACTTCTTCTTCGGGTATCAGAATATCTTCTAAGCCAAGATTATGGGCGATCGGGTCAGGATTGTAAAAACTCTGCGGCGTTTGCACCAGGGCAACTTGTTTGTCCTGAAAAAAGCCCACTGTGCGCGTAAGAAAATTGCGAGTGGGTACAAAGTCAGCATCAAACACGACAATGAAGTCGCCCTGAGTCCGGGGCAGCCCCTCTAGTGCGCTTGACAAGGCGTAGTTTAGATTCCCTGCTTTCGCGTGGTGGTTATCGGGTCGCGCAATATATTCACAGCCCAGTGCTATTGCCAGCGCCTGCATTTCGGGTCGCCGTGTGTCGTCTAGCAAATAAACCCGCTTATGGGGATAGTCCATTGCCTGACAACCCATAATCGTCCGCCGCACAATAAATACAGGCTCGTTGTAGGTCGGTACTAAAATCGCTACCGTCGGGGTAAACCGTCCCTCCAAAACTGCAACGGCATGACGATCGGCTTCGCGACGGCGATCTTTAATCCGCAGCATCAAAAAAAGTTGAATGATGCCACCCGCTAACATCAGCATCTCTAACAGAAACAAGCCCAGACTAAACACGCCATTGAGCGGATCAGCAAGGTTGAGTGTCGTGAGCGATCGCCAGGCAATGTACCGAAACGTCAACGCCAATAAGATGCCGACCACGATCGTCCGTGACCAACGGCGGGGTTCTGGCGATACCTGCATGACCACTAAAGCAACTAGCAAGAGGATAACTGTTGGTGCCAGCAGGTACTGCATCGCCAGCATTGGCACACTCACCCAGAGCGGCGGAGACTCTTGCAGCCAGTTCAGTTGAGCAAAGAGGCGATCGATGCTACCTTCTCTAGCAAACCAGGCAGCGCCAATCCCCGCTGCCAGCATGACCGTACCAAACAGCACTAGCGTTGCAGTCCGAGGTCGAAACTGCCGCTTAAAACCTTTGAGAGCTTGATGCTTAACGCGAGAAATCGCCATCGTCTATTCCTCTATCAAACTCAATGGGGTGATGTCTCAACGAAACGTAGAAGCAAAACGACTAGCTTTGGGTCATCCAGGCACTGTTGCTAGTATGGCAACTGCCTAAAGAGACAGAGCGATCGGCTAGCAGTACGCCTGTGCAGAAACATTCCTTAATGTAGTTAATAAAGATACGACTGAAAATCCTCTTCGGATGTTTAAAGTGGGCAGCTTGCGAAATTGACTACTCTAAAGGGTCGCGTCCATGGCAGCAGGGGCAAACTTTTAACGCACAACAAAAAGACTACTAAACGCACTGAGGTCTAGTAGTCTCTTGCTTCACAGCCGCCGCTGTAGGCGAGGGTTTTTCGCTAGCGACGATCGTTAAATGATGCTCTATTTGCCATCGTGGTCTGCGTCACCGGGAAGTGCCCGTTCTGCTCGATCCCACGCATCACGAGTGGCATGCTTTGCCTTTTCCCATGCCAAGCCTTTGCCACCATGACGTTCTTCATAGTTTTGGCGCAAAGTTGGTTCAGCCTGGTCATAGGTCAAACCGCGATCGGCATGGCTTGAATAACCTTCGTAACCAGTGCGATAGGCAGGCTCATAGTGAGTATAGTCGTGGTCTGACTCAACGTAAGGGCGAGACGCATAGTGCTCACGCCAGTAAGCGTCTTCAACCGTAGGGTTGACCCGTTCAGCTACACCTTTACCAGCCAGTCCACCACTGACGGCACCCACTACAGCACCAACTACAGCGCCCACTGGTCCACCGACTGCGCCACCAATTGCTGCCCCAGCCGCACCGGCTCCAGCCGCACCAACACCAGTGCCAACTGGATGAGCACCGGTCTGACCCGTCAGAGGATCAAGATTAGCATCAGGCTCATTAGTTTTTCTAAGGTTGTCGTTATTCATCACACATGACCTCTCAGCTAGTTTGGCGGCAAGACTCGTTCGCTCACCGATACTCAAACATTACTGGTGATAAGGCTGTAAGGGCGTGTATCAGGAGTAAGAACCCTGCCTCAACACAAAGGAACAGATTGGCGCTTGAATGCTAACTCTTTGGATCCCTAACAGCTCAAAGCGAAGGATTGCTTCCTTTCCTTAAGGGGTTGTTCTTGGTGCAGGAGTAACAGGAATGCCACTGCCAGACGGTTGTCCAGATGCAGGCGGAAACTGGTACTGCCCTGGATCAAACGGTTGATTCGGACTCGGTGTAGCAAAAATGTTGAATGGATCAGCAGTCGGAGCAGCTGTAGTAGGACTAGCGGTTGGCACTGGAGTAGAACCCGGAAGCTGATTGGCTTCAGCCGGTTGGGTTGCCAGTGCCACCCGATCGCCCCCAACTTGCCGCATCAAATCCAAGACCTGCACCACATCATTGTAAAACGCTGTCTGCGAGGCATTTAGTACCAATAGCCCAGTCGGGTTTTTCTGGCGATAATCCTGTAGCTGCTGGAAAAGCTGCGTGCGATCGATCAATTGCTTATCAACAAACGTTTGTCCCGTCGCATTCACCGTGACTACTAACATCTGCCGCATTTGGGTCGTGCCAGTTGTAGCCGTCGGTAGATCGATATTGATGCCTTGCTGACGTGTGAGCTGGAGCGCCGCCAAAATAAAAAACGTCAGAATGCAAAAGATGACATCAATCAACGGAATAATCTGAATCTGGACTTCCTCTGTTGGCGTGTCAAGATTAATTTTCATATCTAGTCCTTAGAGAAATCACATTCCCAGCCCATCGCACAAGCACGCTTGCTCTACAACTGCTTCAGCGCTTGGTCAACACAATACTGACGATAGAGCAGTTCTAAATCATTCCCAGCCTTGCGAAAGATCTTCACCTGATTAAACAAGAGACCCTGAAACAGGCGGTAAAAGACCAGACTCAAAATTGCGACAACTAGCCCAGCGGCTGTGCTAATGAGGGCTTCGCCAATCCCTGATGTCACACCGGCTGTTGAAGCAGTGCCGATGTCACCAATACGGATTGATCCTAACGAAATAATCAACCCAATCACCGTACCAAGCAGCCCTAGCAAAGGAGACAGCGCAATCACTGCTTCCAGCACCTTGTCTCCACGACGCATCGACGATAATTCCTCATCTGCCGTTGCTTCTAACGCCAACCGAAACATCTCCGGATCAGCATTTTCAAGCTGTAACGGACTGTAGAGAAACCGTCCGATCGGCTGCTCATGTGCCTGCCGAGCAATTTCCTTAGCCGTGCCCCAGTCACGTCGTGCCGCATCCAGCACCCGATTAACAATTTCACGCTCCTTCAGCAACACGCTCGTCCAAAACCAAGCCCGCTCAATAATGACACTAAGCGCCAGAATTGAAAGAAAGAGTAAGGGTAGCATCGTCACACCACCCTTTTGAAACAATTCCACAACATTCACAGCTTGTTCTACCCTCCAATAGGTTCAACATCTCAAAACGCTGATTTACCTTGTCAGCAAAGTTGAGACTACTCAATTCTAGAGATCTAGCACCTCATTCAAGCAGACTGCTTAAACTTCAGTCAAAACGATGCGAAATGTTGCAATTGCAACGGGATTTTCGTAGGTTAAAACCTTGAGCAGCACCTAGAGCCGACAAAAAAACTTGGTACTGCTGCAGGGCGTGTCATGGCTCTTTCCTGGATCGGTCTAAAGGAACCACTCAACTAAAGACTAAGACGCAGGGGCATCAATGCGTAGGTAACCCCTCAAGAGTTCATTTTGGATCTGCAAAATTGGTGTGAACTCCTTGCCCTGCTGCACTTGTAGAGAAACCGTACTGAGGCTCACCATTAGCGGGGAGGATATCCACACCAGAACTCTTGAGGGCGATCTGCCACTATTTAAATGTAACTATAAGGAAAACACCGATGAAAGATTCGATTACAGGCTGGTATCGCAACGTTATTCGCAACCCTAAATACCGTTGGTGGATCATCGGTGGTTCATTGCTTTACCTGTTAAGCCCCTTTGATATTTCACCGGACTTTATTCCGATCGTTGGCTGGATTGACGACGGCTTAATCGCTACCCTACTTGTTGCAGAACTTTCAACATGGGCACTTGAGCGTTTAAGAGTTCGTAAAGGTGAGACTGCCACACCAACTGTTAACTCCACTGTTTCTGGCACTCCATCCGACACAACAACCGTCGATGTTAATGCTGTCTCAACCAAATAATCCTTTCATGACTAGCTCTGTTTCGATCGCAACAGTCTTTCTAGCCAAAATTTTAGAAGCGGGGGCAGTGCAAATGTCACCGTTTTTTTGTACCAGTCGCAGCGATTAGAAGGCTTTTGAACTCTCCCCCTTTTGAAAAAGGAGGATTCTAAACGGATGTTGCTACGCGGTCTGAAGACACGCTTCGCAACGTTTACGGTATGCTTTTTTCAATCCCTTGAATAAGTCATATCGCTTTGGCAGGTTCAAAGCTGCCTTACCGACCTCGACTAGGTTTAACCCTAGCTGTGTCGCTACTTTTCTGAGGATGTTGGCTGCTCCATTGCAGTCAGCATTTATCAGAGTTCCATTAGCCGATTTGTACTGACCACGCTTAACTCGACTGCCTGATGGCTTCCATCCTTTGGGTTTTTCGCCAAATGTTGGTAAGAAGTCATTGTCGAGAAAAGAAGTCTTGGAGGTGTACGATTCCTCTGTTTCAACGAACTGGATACCGACAGCCTCACAAAGCTGCTGTAAGCGGTCTTTAAGTCTACCCGTGGGGATTTGCACCCAGTTTTGATTGTTACGCTTACCCATATTAGAGCCGTCTTTTTGTCCAGCATTCCAGCCAAAAATAACGAAGCCAATTTTGTTTTCTAGGCAGTGATTAACAATCAGCCGAGCGGCTTTGTGTATGGCATCCCTCACCTGTCGGTTGCGCTGTTCAGTGATAGAGGCTAATTGGTCACTCCAGAAACCTTGTGCCTTGCCTTCTTTGATGGTTGCGACTTGCTTGTTATAGCGCTGATTCATGGATTTAAGTTTGCGACCATCCACAATAAAAGACTTGCCTAGAGTCGAAACACAAGTTAACCAATTATCGCCACCGTGGTCTATTCCTAGAGCTTGAGAATGGTCTAATGCTAGTGAGCAGGATACGCCCTGATTCCCATACTCATAGACGTACTCTGCATAGAGTTCATTGTTACGAGGCAAGATGCGGACTTCACGAATTTGGCTGGTTTTGATGCCCACACAACCGTTAATCCAAACCTCTTTCACTCCAAACAAATCTTTAACATCGCTACCTATTTCTAAGCTGACAGGCAACCGACAGCGCCCTGTTTCGATATCAAACTGAACAGCTTGCACAGGGTAAGAAATTGGCGCTAACCCGCCTTTGGTTCGATATCTAGGCATCTTTGGTTTGCGAACTTCACCCTTGAAAAAGTTAGCCAAAATGCCGTTATAGCTAGAAAACGACTCAGCTACAGATTTAAGGGTTTGCTGTGCTGACTGCCCTCCTAGTGCTTTGTAATTGGGGTTGTCTTTGAGAGACGTACAAAGCTCTGCATACTTGGCAGTCTTTACCCGTTGCAGCTTAAAACCCGTTCTGAACTCATCGCCCGAAAAGAATTCACCTCTAGGACAGTCCTCAAAATGGGATTGTTTGACGTGATAAATCGCTGAATTGATTAAGTTGTTGGACTGACGACATTGGTAAACCAGATAGTCTTTGACTGCTTCTGAGACGTTGATTCTGACCTGAATAGTTGCGTACATTTTTAACCTCCCCTACGCTATTATAACACTATTATTGTAATATCACCGCCCACTCACTATGAAGAAAAAGTCTCTACCCGTTTACCTAGATGATCATGAAAGAGAAATACTTGAAACCCTTGCAGCGGAATGGGGATGCAGCTTTTCAGCGGTCATCAAAAGACTTTTGAGAGAAAAGCAAATAGCCGACACGCGAGGCTAAAGCCTCTCTCTGGTTTTCACCCTCCACTTGAAAGATGGAGGCTCTCAACTCCGCCTAGGTAGTTGCCTGAGCTTTGAAGCTTGCTAGAGCTTCAAAGCTCAAAGGGTAGGCTAAGAGCGGTCTACTGTAAGACGTAGTAGTCTCTTTGCGCTGTTTGCCGTTGAACGGTTGATCTACACCTGTGCCACAGGTTCTTTTGCCAGAAACTTCTCGAGTTCTGTCAGCGCATCCGCATCTACTTTTGTCTGCATTGGGCAGAATTTAGGACCGCACATAGAGCAAAACTCTGCCGTTTTATAGATGTCTGCTGGCAATGTCTCGTCGTGGTACTCCCTGGCACGATCGGGGTCAAGCGACAGCTCAAACTGGCGATTCCAGTCAAAGTTGTAGCGCGCTTTAGACAGTTCATCATCACGATCGCGTGCCCCTGGTCGATGCCGTGCAATATCGGCAGCATGAGCCGCAATCTTGTAGGCAATCAAGCCATTCCGCACATCTTCAGCATTGGGTAACCCAAGATGCTCTTTAGGGGTGACATAGCACAGCATGGCTGTACCGTACCAGCCTGCCATCGCTGCCCCGATCGCGGATGTAATGTGGTCATAACCTGGTGCAATGTCTGTTACTAACGGACCCAGAACATAGAAGGGGGCTTCCGAGCATTCCTCCATCTGTTTCCGCACGTTGAACTCGATTTGATCCATTGGTACATGCCCAGGACCTTCCACCATCACCTGTACATCATGCTCCCAGGCTTTACGGGTCAGTTGTCCTAGCGTTTTGAGTTCAGCTAGCTGTGCGGCATCTGAGGCATCATGGGCACAACCCGGTCGCAGCGAATCACCTAAGCTAAACGAGACATCATAGCGCTTAAAGATTTCAATGATGTCTTGAAAGTGAGTATAGAGAGGATTTTGCTGATGATGATGGAGCATCCACCGCGCAATGATGCCACCACCACGCGAAACAATACCTGTGAGACGATCGCGTACCAGCGGTAAATGCTCAATTAAGATCCCTGCATGGATCGTCATGTAATCGACACCCTGCTGCGCGTGCTTCTCAATGATGTGCAGGAAGTCATCAGGGGTAAGTTTTTCGATCGTCCCATGCACACTTTCTAAGGCCTGGTAAATCGGCACAGTGCCGATCGGAATCGTTGATGCCTCAATAATTGCCATACGGATCTTGTCTAGATCACCACCACCTGTGGATAAATCCATCAACGTATCAGCGCCGTACTTCACCGCTAAATGTAGTTTGTCAACCTCTTCCTGTAAGTTGGAAGAGTTTGGTGACGCACCAATGTTCGCGTTGACCTTGCACTTAGAGGCAATGCCGATCGCCATCGGCTCTAGATTGGGATGGTTAATGTTGGCAGGGATAATCATGCGACCCCGCGCCACTTCTGCTTGAATCAGCGCTACCGGAAGCTTTTCCCGCTGCGCCACATACTCCATTTCTTCTGTTACTAGCCCTTGACGAGCGTAGTACATTTGGGACACATTGCTTTGTCCACGACGTTTGGCGACCCACTCTGTCCGCATATTCGATTCCTTAGATAAACAGCTTCCCTCCGCTGGTATTACCCAGTCTCAGGTTCTAAGGGACTATCTCAGCCTGCATTCACAGGCACCCCTAGCTTGGCTGTAATTCTATCATTCTGGACAAAAAAGGGTTGGGTCGTAGCGAAAAGTTAGCGAATTCTTGCTGTTGTTGACGCTTTGGTTGTGGCACGACCGTTTAGAAGCAAGTTGCTGGTAACTTTAACATTGACTGGGGTGTCCTTTCGATCAGCACTTTCAACGCCAGGTTGTGTATAGACCCCAATTTTCTGTTTGAGGAGCAACCAGAAGAACGGTAGATCTTCAACCAGGTAGCGTTTCCAGAGTCGCTGCGGGTCGCAATAGATCCGAAAGAGCCACTCGATACCCATCTGGCTCATCCATCTTGGGGCACGTTTGGTAACACCCGCTTCAAAGTCGATCGTGGCACCGACTGCCAGAAAGATTTTGACGTGATGAAGCTTATGCTTGTACTTGTAAATCCACTTCTCTTGCTTGGGCGCACCAACGCCTACTGCGAGCACGGTAGCTCCAGACTGGTTAATCATCTCAACGATTTCCAGACACTCCTGTTCATCTTTCTCAAACCCAAAGGATGGAGAATGTGTGCCAACTACAATGTCTCGGTTAACTCTTCTGTTAATTTTACTTCCTGCTTTTTCTGCAACTCCTTCAGCGCCGCCGAGCAAGAAGACAGTGATAGCGTCATTGTCTCTGTGAAAGTCACAGAACCTTGGGAAGAAGTCAGAGCCCGATATTTTCTCCTTGAACGGAGTGCCCAAGAAGCGTGAAGCATACATTAACACCTGGCTATCGCAAACCTTATAGTCAGCGAGTGCATAGGTTTTAAGAAAGTCTGAGTCTTTCTGTAGCTTCATTAAGTGGTCAACGTTGGGGGTGAAGACCACACCACTATGAAGCTGCTCCAGAAGCTCACGCATTGATAAGTTGTCAATGGCAAGGTTAAGAAGATTAATTTTGCTGCGCTCACTCAGCGACGATCGACGTGTGATGTCATGCGGTCGTACTTGAGCAGCAAGGGTATCTTCTGGCGATCGGGTATCAGTTATCTGAGCTTCCACAAGCCCTTGTCCAAGACGCTGCCATCCAGTCGATCTTGCTTGCTGACACGGACGCTGCAACGCTCGATCCAGTTGACCTCGATTCAGCAAGCGCTTTTTCGGAAGAATAGAGCCTAAAAAGTTTTCAGTCATTTTCTTCAGCAGTAATTGATGGAGTCGTCAGCTTTTTGGAAATCAGGTCGCCTACTTAAGGCTTTCAACTCTCAACTAGATTCTTGACTGAAAGGCAATCGTTTATGGTCGCTGCAAAAGAGAGGCTAACAGGGTTAAACCAGATAAGCGGTCAGCGATCGAAGAACGTAGGCTGCGGAAGGAATCTTGGAGACTGCCACAGGGACTTTGGTATGTAAAATACGAACCTTCGTAAGGCATACACAAGTGCTGTAAGACAATCCACCTGAGAAGATGTGTGCTGGTAGAGCGAAAAGCGTTTCAAATCAGTCTGCAACACACTCAATATAAGATGGGGTAAACACACCGTGCTGTTACACCTGAGTTGCTTTACAGAAACATTACTTGATACGCCATAATATTAAGCTCTCTCTGCACTTGTTTTTGGTGCTAATCAACACATGTTTAGGGTTAATCGGTACAACTGATGACGGTTGCTGGCATTGATGACTCAATAAAACATGTGTATAGGGATTTGACGATCGCTCGTTCAAAAATTATGTATACCTGTGTTTTTTGTATTTCTGAAAATAACTAGTTTCATCCTACTTTAGGTTGATTTCAGCAACACTATTTGATGATATGAACTGCAATCTTTGCTTACTAACCAGGATACCTATTGCCTTTAGCAGCAAACTGCGTAAGGATTTCTACAGTCTGCTGGTGCTTGCTGCTGTTTCCCTTTGCTGATCTACTTTTTATGTCAACCGCTACAATTACGGTCACGGTCAAGCTGTTTGCAGCATATCGGGAAGCCTGTGGTCTTTCAGAACTACAGTTGGAAGTTGAACGGGGCGCAGCGGTAGTGGCTGTGCGCGATCGTCTGATTGCTCAATATCCCCAACTTGCCCAGTGGCGTGACTTAACCCGTTTTGGAATCAATCTCCAGTTTGTTGAGCCAGACACTCTGATGAATGAGGGTGACGAAGTGGTGTTGATTCCTCCGGTCAGTGGCGGCGTTGTGGGAGGGATGAGGGATGAGGGATGAAAGTCTGGAGGGCATTTTAACGACTGATTTCCCTGAGGCTCTTGCTGGGTGCCTTTGACCTTTGACCGCTTAACCGTTGCGATCGAGGGCTAACTGCACCAGGCGATCGACCAATGCTGGGAACGTGATGCCGCTGGCTCCCCAGAGGCGGGGATACATACTGGTTACTGTAAACCCTGGCATCGTGTTGATTTCGTTGATGAAGATAGCTCCAGTAGCTTCAACGTAAAAGAAGTCTACCCGCGCTAGACCAGCAGCATCAATGGCAGTAAATGCCTGAATTGCCATCGTCTGAATTTTTGCTGTAACCGCTTCTGGTAAGGCTGCCGGAATGATAAGGTCGGCTTGACCTTCGGTGTATTTAGTTTCGTAATCATAGAAATCGCTCTGGTAGGTGATTTCACCAACGATCGAGGCTTGCGGTTGATCATTGCCTAGAACCGCACACTCTACCTCTCGTGCAACTACGCCTGCTTCGACAATGAGGCGGCGATCGTAGCTAGCAGCACTATCTAAAGCCGCTTCGAGTTCGGTACGAGTCCGGACTTTAGAAATGCCAACCGAAGAGCCAAGATTAGCGGGTTTAACAAAGCAAGGATAGGCAAGCTGGGCTTCAATGTCATCGCACAGTTTGGGGTAGATGCAGGGATTTGACCAGACCTGAGAGCGACTGACTGCCATGTAGTTCACTTGGGGCAAGCCAGCTTGAGCAAACAGCGTCTTCATGGCGAGTTTGTCCATGCCGATCGCTGATCCCAAAATGCCAGAGCCAACGAAGGGGATTTGCATCAGCGTCAGCAGCCCCTGTACGGTGCCATCTTCGCCGTTGGGACCATGCAGCACAGGAAACCAAACGTCTACGTCACCAGCAGTGGGCGGTAAATGCCAACGATCGACAGGATCGCTAGAGGCAACATCTGCTGACAGGGGTTGCCCAGTGGTCAGTACCTGTTGCGCGATCGCGCTGTCGCACCACTGCCCGTTTTTCTGAATATAAAAGGGTAGGAGCGTATAGGCGGCGGCATTGCTACCAGCGCTAAGAGCTTGGGCGATCGCTCGTGCGGAGGTGATCGAGACCTCGTGTTCTCCAGAGCAACCGCCAAACAGTAGCCCGATCGTACGCTTTGTCATGTCACCCTTTCACTCCTTTACACCGTCACCTTCACGCCTTCACTAAATCTCATACGAAAGATCTGGCAGTTGCATCGCTCTTGCTAACTCAGCGGCAACTTCTGGTCGGGAAAATTCTGGTGGCGGCAGTTCCCCCCGGCGCAGTAGTTCTCGCACTTTCGTACCGGATAAGTGAACACGCTCTTCGCGGGTACTGGGGCTAGTTTTTGTGGTTGCCATTGAGTTGGTTCGCAGGCAGTAGAAAGCGTGCTCAAACTTCATCGGCGCAATCCCCAGTTCCTCTAGAGCGAATTCATCAAAGATGTGTTGTGCATCGTAGGTGCCATAGTAGTCACCAACACCGGCATGATCCCGTCCCACAATGAAATGAGTGCAGCCGTAGTTTTTGCGTACGAGGGCGTGAAAGATAGCTTCACGCGGTCCGGCGTAGCGCATGGCAGCGGGGTTAATTGCTAAGATGACACGATCGCGGGGGAAGTAGTGCTCCAGCATGATTTCGTAGCAACGCATCCGCACGTCAGCCGGAATATCGTCTTCTTTGGTTGCGCCGACAAGGGGATGGAGAAAGAGCCCATCCACCGTTTCGAGCGCACATTTGATGATGTATTCGTGGGCGCGATGGATGGGGTTGCGCGTTTGGAAGCCCACGATCGTCTTCCAGCCTTTACCCCGAAAGAGCGATCGTGACTCCAGGGGATCAATTTGATAGGTAGGAAACAGCGTATGAGGGTTGCGCTCTAGCAGCCAAATCTCACCTGCCAGGTTAACGGTGCCTTGCCGATAGACGACTGAAACGCCGGGATGCTTCTCTTCATTCGTACGATAGACAAGCAATGACTCGTGACGCTTGTCGTAGCGGTATTTTTGGGTCAGATGCAAAACGCCGACAAAGCCATCGAAGGGATTGTCCAGGCGGATCAAGCTGCCTTCTTTTAGCGGAGCAGCTACGTCTTCTGAGACGGGTAGGGTGATGGGGATCGACCAGGGCAAGCCGTTTGCCAGGTGCATCTCGTTGACGACCCCGTTGTAATCGGCTTCATGCATAAAGCCTGTGAGGGGACTAAAGCCACCGATCGCAATCATTTCCAGGTCGGAAACTGCCCGCGCCTCTAACTTTACTCTGGGCAAAAAGTCAGCTTTGTCAAGAAATTCTGCCCGCTGTTCGGGGTTAGCAATGCGATTGATCAGTTGCCCACCGTGGGGAGCAATACTGTCTGGTTGCTGGCTCATGGGAATGGTGAATTGTAAATTGCAGCGTTTAGCTTCTGATGATCCATCCTACTAGGAGTCTGTCACCTTTGATTTGATGGCTAGAAGTTGCATCTCTGTCCTACTGCTGATGCGCCATCTCCATGAGCGTACGCTGAGAGCTTTGCTCAGGGAGCCCGACAGCAGGGCGACGTTGAATGTAGTGCCCATCAGCTTGCAAGTCCCAGGCTTGACGGTTATCGGCAAGGAGGATACCCAGGATTTCTTGCAAATCTTTGGCGATCGCTGGATCATCGATCGGTACTACAGCTTCGACCCGGCGATCGAGGTTACGCGTCATCCAATCAGCACTACCAATAAACACTTCTTCTTGCCCCTGATTGTGGAAGTAGAAAATGCGAGAGTGTTCCAAAAAGCGACCGACGATGCTGACAACGCGGATATTTTCGCTAATGCCTAATACCTGCGGGCGCAAGCAGCACATTCCACGCACAATTAGATCCACCTGTACCCCCGCCTGGGAGGCTTCGTACAGGGCAACGATCATCCTGGGATCAACCAGCGCATTCATTTTGGCAACAATGCGGGCATGAAGTCCGTTACGGGCGTGTTCGCTTTCACGGTGAATGAGGGCAAGCATACGATCGCGCAGGCTAACCGGAGCAACTAGCAGCTTGCGGTAGGTCTGCTGCCGCGAGTAGCCCGTCAGATAGTTGAATAGCTCGGTCAGATCCGCTCCCAAATCATCACGACAACTTAACAGCCCAACATCGGTATAAAGGCGAGCCGTTTTGGGATTGTAGTTGCCAGTACCAACGTGGACATAGCGACGGATGCGCCCCTCTTCGCGCCGTACGACCAGCATCACTTTGGTATGGGTCTTCAGTCCCACCAAGCCATAGACGACGTGAACACCGACGTTTTCAAGTTTACGTGCCCAATTAATGTTGTTTTCTTCGTCGAAGCGGGCTTTGAGTTCTACTAAGACCGACACCTGTTTGCCATTTTCGGCGGCGGTAATGAGCGCATCGACGATCGGTGAATCGCCAGAGGTACGATAAAGTGTGGTCTTAATCGCCAGCACATCTGGATCGTGGGCTGCCTGGGTCAGAAACCGCTGCACCGTATTGGAGAACGACTCATAGGGATGATGCAGCAGCAGATCTTGTTTGCGGATAATGGCAAAAAAGTCGTCTTCTACTTCTATTTCTAAGGAACCGCTGCCTGTTTCGATCGTGCGCCGTAAGCGAGGGGGTAGTGCCGATCGCCAGACGGGATCTTTCAACTCTGGCAACGGTAAGCCAGTGAGTGCAAACAGATCGCTAAGGCAGAGCAAGCCTTCGACTTCATACACATCGTTCTCGCCCAGATCCATCTCCTGACGCAGCATCTCGCGTACCGTTTCGGGCATAGAGGCATGGACTTCTAGCCGGACGATCGACCCACCAAAGCGGCGTTTCCGTAGTTCTTGCTCGATCGCCAGCAGCAAATCATCCGCTTCATCCTCTGCGACTTCTAAATCACCGTCACGAGTAATCCGAAACGGATAGTACTCAAGGATTGTCATACCAGGAAACAAGCTCTCCAGGTTATGAGCGATGACCTGTTCTAGCGGCACGCCTGTCCAGGCGGCAGGCACGTCTTTTTGCTGTAGTCGTAGGTGTTCTGGCAGCGGCAAGAAGCGGGGCAGAATTTTGGGGACTTTGACTCTGGCAAACAGTTCTTCACCGTTGGCGGGATCTTTAATGACGACTGCTAGATTAAGACTCAGGTTAGAAATATAGGGAAACGGATGCCCTGGATCGATCGCCAGCGGTGTGAGGACTGGAAAGATTTGCTCATCAAAGTAGGTTTGCAGGTAGCGGCGTTGTTCCTGGTTCAGGTCGATATAGTCCAGCAAATACACCCCGTTGGTCGCAAGCTGAGGGCGTAGGGCCTGCTCAAAGTGACGATGCTGTTGCGCCATCATGGGGCGCAAGCGCTGACCAATCAGCTCCAACTGTTCTTGTGCGGTGCGCCCATCTGCCGATCGTCGTGTGACTTTGGCTGCCACCTGCTCTTTCAGCGCTGCCACCCGTACCATGAAGTACTCATCCAGGTTGGAGCTAAAAATCGCCATGAATTTGAGCCGCTCTAACAGAGGTGTGCGCGGGTCAAACGCTTCGTGCAGCACACGATTGTTAAACTCTAGCCAACTAATTTCGCGGTTGAAGTAATACTGAGAATCAGTCAGATTGATCTCAGTGGGAGACTCTTTCACTGTTACAACTTTTTTGCGTCTGGTCATAATTTAGCCAAACACCTGATCTTCTATGCCTGTCCACCATTCGCCCAGGTTCATCAAATCCTGGTGAATGTCTTCCACTGCCTTCATGTATTCCGTCTCAGAAAGGCTGTCTCGCCGTTCTTGCAGCTTTTTCAGACGCAGTTGTACCAGCAGCCAGGGTTTAGTGATACCGTCCGTCGCTTCGATGTAGCGGGCAAGGTGGTCACTGGATAAGTCTTGGGGCAAGGGGCGATTCATGGGCAGTCGGTACGATCGGCGATAAAAACAACACGACACAAAACTTTCGCTTCTTTATCGTATTACTCATCCCTGAAGAAAGTGAAGCAACCTCTGAAATGATTGTGTTCTTTCGGATAGTGGGACGATCGCACGCTGACTGGGGTCGATCGCAGTAGCATTATGAGCGATCGCAGTAGCCTGTTTGCCAGAACGTACCGCAGCCACCTTGCAGAGAGTGGCTGCGTCACCGTAGCGATGCGATCGTTCCTCAGCTTGTCAACCCACTAAACCTTAACAAAACCTTCGTAGCCCATTAATCACCGCTTGGTACTGTTTTTCTCATTACCTGTACAAAACCCCATACAGTCATGAATTGGTACCAGTCCTCACATTTACTATCGACAGGGTTGAAACGGCGCGATGTTTTACGGGGCGCTGGCATTGTAACGGGTTTGGCGATCGCCAGTCAGTTGCCGCGTCGTTTAGTGGCTCAACCAGCGTTCTCCGGCTATCCCTTTTCGCTAGGGGTTGCCTCTGGCAATCCACTGCCCAATGGCGTAGTTTTGTGGACGCGACTGGCTCCTAAGCCACTGAATGGAGGCGGAATGCCAGCATACAACGTGCCCGTGCGATGGCAAGTTGCGGCTGACGAAAATATGCGGCGCATTGTCAAGTCTGGTACTGAGTTGGCCGTGCCAGAATTCGCGCATTCAGTCCATGTAGACGTGCGTGGACTGCAACCCGGACGGACGTACTGGTACCAATTTAAGGCGGGTAACGAAATCAGCCCGATCGGACGCACCCGTACTGCACCTGCCCGTAATGAAAGGCTCGATCGCCTCCGCTTTGCCTTAGCCAACTGTCAGGACTGGCAGAACGGCTACTACACGGCTTACAAGCACCTCGCCGAAGAAGATCTCGATCTGGTGGTGCACGTAGGTGACTACATCTATGAGTATGGACCGGAGCCAGGTGGTCCTCGTCAGCACAATGGTCCTGAGATTGTCAGCCTGGAAGACTATCGCAACCGCCACGCGCTCTATAAGACCGATACCAACCTTCAGGCGGCTCATGCAGCGTTCCCGTGGGTGGTGACATGGGATGACCACGAAGTAGAAAACAACTACGCTAGTGGAATCTCAGAAGTTGATGGCGAACCTGATCAAGATCCCGCTGTGTTCTTGCGGCGGCGTGCAGCAGCCTATCAGGCGTATTACGAGCATATGCCGCTGCGTAAATCATCTCTACCCTATGGCGCTGATCTGCGGCTGTATCGACGCTTAACGTATGGCGATCTGGCTCAGTTTAATGTGTTGGATACACGCCAGTATCGATCGGATCAACCCTGTGGTGACGATCTTAAACCCCGTTGCGAAGCAGCACTTGACCCCAACGCCACGCTAACAGGCAAGGCGCAAGAGCGCTGGCTGTTTCAAGGCTTGCGGCAATCGCCTGCCCGCTGGAATATCCTGGCGCAACAGGTCATGTTTTCGCAATTTGACTTTGATGCACGTCCAGGTGTACAGCTCTTTAATGTAGACCAATGGGACGGCTACGTGGCAGCCCGCAATCGCATCCTGACGGTTCTCGAACAGCAGAAAGTTCCCAACCCGATCGTGCTGGCGGGTGATATTCATTCCAGTTGGGTACACGACATCAAACGTGACTTCGATAAGCCAGAATCGAAAACGTTGGGCACTGAGTTTGTGGCAACCTCCATCTCCTCAGATTTTCCTAGCCAGTTCATTGCTCCAGTAACCGCGGCGCTTTCTAACAACCCGCATACCAAGTTCTTTAACGGTGCGTTGCGGGGCTACTTACGCTGCGATCTAAATCGCAAACAGTGGCGGAGTGATTATCGCGTCGTCTCGACGATCGCTGCACCCCAAGCAACGATTAGTACGCTCGCCTCGTTTGTGGTCGAAAACGGTAAACCGGGCGCTCAACCCGCTTAACTGTATAGCGATCGCCACCTAGCTCAGGCTATTAGGATCAAAGGGTGTGTGGGGGCTTCGCCCCCAGCCAGGGGTTCTGCCCCTGCACCCCGTCCTCACCAGTATGGCTACGGCTGTAATTGAAGTAGTGAAGCAGGATGGGTGCTAGATGCTCCTGTCCTGCTTCTTTCTGGCTACCGCCCCTGTCCGCTTACTAAGGCAATCAGTTTGGGTGCGATCTCGGTTAGCGGCAAGACCCACTCAACGATACCCGTTTGGATGGCGGCACCAGGCATCCCAAAGAACTCTGCCGTTGCTTCATCCTGAACCATGACAAGACCGCCCTGCTGTTGAATTGCTTGTGTGCCTGCTGCGCCATCTTTGCCAGTACCAGTCAGCACAACGGCGATCGCCCGTTTACCATAGCTAGTGGCGACTGACTCAAACAAGCGATCGGCGGCAGGACGTACAAAATGTACGAGTGGTGATTGAGAAAGCGCTAAGGTGCCATCCGGTGCAACTAACGTATGGTAGTCGGGTGGCGCAAGGTAGATAGTACCAGGGCAAAGACGATCGCCCTGCCGCGCCTGCTGCACTGCCATTACAACACGCCGACTAAGAATGTCAACCATGAGCGATTTATGGTCGGGGGCAAGATGCTGCACGACCACTATGGCGGCGGGAAACTCAGCAGGCAGTTCCGACAACACCTGGCTCAGAGCCTGAAGTCCTCCGGCTGACGCTGCCATGGCGACTAAATCAAAGGCAGCATTAGCAAACGGTTTGCATCGTGCAACGGTGCTATTGGGTTCATCGGCAGCGCTAGGGGCACTAAAGGCATTCACAACAGCTTCTCACTCCACTCGTTGTAGGGGCGTTAGTTTGGGATCAACAATCTTTTGACCCATACCAGAAAACTTTATAGCAAGACAGATCTTATTCCCAGCACCAAAAATATGCGTTACCTGACCATTGCCAAAGGCTTTATGAAGCACACGATCGCCCACTGTCCAGTCATCTTCATGGGTATCCGGCAAAGAAGTCGTTTCAGAGGGGCTACGGCTAGAGGCAGCGCTCGGTTTCGTCCAGCGGGTGGGAATGGCTGTAGCAACATTGCTCTGCATCAGCTCACGCGGTAACTCTGCCAAAAAGAGCGACGGGCTGGCAGGTTCACGATTGCCATACAGTCGGCGTTCTCGTGCATAGGAGACAAACAAACGCTCCTGAGCACGGGTGATGCCAACGTAGCAAAGACGGCGTTCTTCTTCCAGCGCAGCAGGGTCTTCGAGCGATCGAAAATTAGGGAACAGACCTTGCTCCAGCCCCACCAGAAAGACGACCGGAAACTCCAGCCCCTTCGACGAATGCAGCGTCATCAGTGAGACTCGTGTGACTTCTTCTTCTAAATTATCCAGGTCAGACGAGAGTGAGGCGCTAGAAAGAAAGCCAATCAGGCTGGGATCATCCGTATTTTGCTCTTCAAATTGCAGCACCGCGTTGTAAAGTTCACCCACGTTTTGCATCCGGTCTTCGGCTTCTTCAGTGCCCTGGATTTTCAAGTCCTGCACGTAGCCAGAGTCCTCCATAATGCCCTGGACGATTTGGTTGGCAGGTAGTGTATCAAGCTGCGATCGCCATTTTTGAAGCATCTGTACAAAGCTCAACACACCTTTAGACGATCGTCCCGACAATGTTTTGACCGAGGTTTCGTCGGTGAGAATCTCCCACAGGGGTACATCCAGTTCTTGTGAGGCTTTGACTAAAGAATCGATCGTTGCTTTGCCAATGCCGCGGCGGGGTGTATTGATGACACGCAGCAGGCTGACCGTATCAGCAGGGTTGGCGATCGCCCTTAGATAGCCCAGCACATCCTTAATTTCCTTACGGTCATAAAACCGCAGCCCACCCACAATTTTATAAGGCACGTCGTGCTTCACCAGCACTTCTTCAAGCGCACGCGATTGGGCATTGGTACGGTAGAGAATCGCAAATTTGCCCCAATGCAGTTCAGGATGCTTAGTTGCCATGACACGGATCTGCTGCACGACAAACTCTGCCTCAGCATTTTCATCATCAGCACGATAGCAGAAAATGGCTTCACCAGTGCCCCGCGTAGGCTTCAGCACTTTGTCGATGCGCTCAGTATTGTTATCGATCAGGTGATTGGCAACTGCCAAGATATTTTCGGTCGATCGGTAGTTTTCCTCCAGCTTGACCATTGTGCGGGTGTCGTCATCCGGCAACTGATCGCCAAAGTCCTTTTGAAAGCCCATCAGAATAGTGAAATCTGCCGCTCGGAAGGAGTAAATCGACTGATCGGCATCGCCCACGACGAAGACCGATCGGTACTCCCACTGGTCAAAGGTTTGGGTGCTGTCACTATTGGTCACCAGCAGACGAATCAAGTCGTATTGAGTCCGGTTGGTGTCTTGATATTCGTCTACAAGAATGTGCCGAAAGCGGCTATGCCAGTAGGCACGCACCTGTTCATTTTGGCGGAACAGCTTGACAGGCATCAAAATCAGGTCATCGAAATCCAGCGCATTGTTTGCTACTAGCGCATCTTGATACATGCTGTAGACGTTGGCGATAACCCGTCCACGGTAGTTTTGCTGCTCGCGCTCTAGATCTTGTGGCGACCAGCTCTGGTTTTTGGCGTTGCTAATAGCAAAGCGAACGGAGCGGGGATCAAACTTTTTGTCGTCCAGGTTCAGCTTGTTCGCCACAATGTCTTTCACCAGACTTTGCGCGTCCGATTCGTCAAAGATCGAAAAGTTACGATCCCAACTGCGCCCCTTGTCATCCTGAAACTTTTCAATGTCAAGCCGCAAAATCCGCGAACAGAGCGCATGAAACGTGCCAATCCACAGGTGCTTGGTGATGTTTTTGTAGACTTTTGACTTCAGCTTGGTTTGCTCGTAGGGCGGCAGCGAATCGAGCGGTTTCCCAAATTGGCTGTGTGATTCACGATCGGCAAAGAGCTTTTCAATCCGCTCTTTCATTTCTCTAGCAGCCTTATTGGTAAAGGTGACAGCCAGAATGTTTTCAGGATCAACGCGATGGGTCAGCACCAAATTGGCAATGCGATAGGTCAAGGCTCGCGTTTTGCCAGAGCCAGCGCCCGCAACAACCAGTAAAGGGCCGCAGTAGTGCTCTACTGCCTGTCGCTGTGAAGGATTAAGATGAGCCAGAAATTCTGTCGTTTGTGTCATGAAGCGATGGGGCGATCGGGCGATGCTTGGGACGAGCCAACAGCATCACGACCAGCGTATCGCATCTTGAAGGATGAGCGCGTTTTTGGCAGGCAGATCAGCGATCGGATGGCACAGCGTCAATCCAGGACAGTCTCTCTAGTCAAGGCTTGTTGGCAATTGTCTGCAAAATTGCATGGAAGACTAGGGGAGGGGAAGCTATTATCAACGGATAGTAATACCATCCCGTTCCATTCAGCATTGCCAAAAGGCATCTTGTGACTTTGCTTACTCCGGTCTGTTTGTTGGCTGCATCCGATTTGGGTCCGCTTTTGGGCGACGTTCGGGCTGATCTAGCAGCACTCATACTCATGCTGCTGCTGTCCGCCTTTTTCTCTGGCTCAGAAACAACCATTACGGCTCTAGACAACCTGAAGCTGAAGGCATTAATTAAGGATGAGGGCGATCCCAGCCGCATTTTTACGCTGGTGCTCAGTAATCGGCGGCGATTTATCACGACGCTGCTCGTGGGCAATACCCTGGTCAACAACTTTTCTGCCATTTTGACCAGCAATCTTTTTAGCCTGTGGTTGGGCAATCAGACGATCGGGCTTGCTACCTTTGCCATTACGTTTCTCACGTTAACGTTTGGCGAGATTGTACCCAAATCGCTGGCAATCAACAACGTCATGCCAATTTTTACGCTGGTCGTGCAGCCTATCTACTGGCTTTCCAGGTTGCTGTCGTTGCTGGGTGTGATTCAACTCTTTGAGAAGGTGACTCAGCTTGCAATTCGCACGTTTCAGGGGGAAGTGGTGCAGCAGGGCGAATCGCTACAAGATCTGGAGCTGATGATCGAAATTTTGGGCGGCAAGGGGCAGCTTGACCTGGATCAGCATCAGATGTTGAATAAGGCGCTGATGCTCGATCGCCTGAGCGTTAAAGAAGTCGTCAAACCGCGCATTGCGATGCGAACCATTTCGCGAGAGGCGACGCTACAAGATCTAGTAGCGCTGTGCCTGGAAACGGGCTACTCGCGTATTCCCGTACAGGAAGAGTCAAAAGATGAGATTGTCGGTATTGTGAATCTCAAACGCGCCTTGCAGCAATTGAACCAACTTCGTCACGAGGAACAAAGTAACGGTTCAGTAACGCTGGCTATGGACCCGCCCTTCTATGTGCCTGACACAAAGCGCGTAGCGGATATGCTGAAAGAAATGCTGCAACAGCGACTGCACCTGGCGATCGTGGTGGATGAATACGGCGGTACGGTTGGCTTGGTGACGCTAGAAGACATCCTTGAAGAGTTGGTGGGCGAGATTTACGATGAGAGCGACTTTCCGCACCGATCGCATCCTGCTCGTAGTGCAACAGCGCTGACCCAGGAGTCTACAAGCCGTGTCTCACGCTAGACGTACGTTTCGCTTCAGCCGTAGCGCGTAACTGTCCTACTGGTCTTTCTCTATCAGAAATTTCATGTCTGTCGGCAGGTATTGGGTGAGCGCTTCAATCAAGGCTCTCAACGAATGCTCTGGCGACGAACAGCGTTTTGGCGATCGTGTTCGATCCAGGCAGCATCCGTCCAGTGAGGCGTGTTTTGCAGTCGAGCGATCGCCCAGGCGTTGTATTCAGGGTTCAGGTCACAGCCCAGCCATTTTCTACCCGCTTGCTCGGCTACTACCAGCGTTGTACCAGAACCAGAAAACGGATCGACTACTGTATCACCCCGATCGGACGCAGCAAACACGAGCTTGCGAAGGAGTGCCTCTGGCTTTTGGGTAGGATGCTTTGTCTTTTCTGCCATGCCATTGCAGGTGGTGGGAAGCTCGATCACATCCTTTGGCTTTGCGCCCAACGGATGAGGCAACCAGCGATCGCGGGGTTTGCCATCACCATACTGACTGGTCGCTGCCTGGGGATGGGCGGGATACTTCAGCGTATGGTTGCCGTAGGGAATCCGAATGCGATCAATGTTGATCTTGGCACTGGCACTCTTGCGCAGTAGCAGAATGCTTTCATGGGATCGTCCCCAATCGTGACCTAGATTTGCCTTGTTCTTGTAATGCCACACTAACCAACGGCAGGCTTGAAAATATTGCAGAGAGGGTCGCTTTAAATCTGCCAGGATCTCAGAAAAACCCATGATATACAGGCAACCAGATGGTTTGAGGATTCTGGCTGCCTGCTGAATCCATTGCATTGACCAGTTGATATAGTCATCTTGTGAGGCGAAGGTGTCCCAGTCTGCTTTCTTGATGTTGTAAGGCGGATCGGCAAAGACCAGATCAATGGATGCCTCATCCAACGTTGCTAACCATTGCAGCGAATCGCCACAAAATAAAGTGCCGCTGTCAGTTTGATGGGCGATCGTTACACTTTCAATTGAAGCCATTAAGCATCATTTACCTCTCTTTGGTCACTCCAGGCAGAAGAAAATATAGTAGTTATGTATTGACCGCTGCATCTGAGCAATCCACGCACAATAAGTTTCAGTCGATGTCAAAGCCTGATCGTCATGATGCAGGCTTTTTCTACCCTCTTCTCATTTGGCTTTCAAGAACATCGCTACCAAGCTCTAGATTTCTCCAAGCTTCTCAGACAAGTGTTCTTGAAAAGCTTTCATCCCTTCTGGATCATCCCCCCATTTATTTCTGAAGGACTCAAAAGCAGTGAATAGATAAGGGATTCCTTGCATTGGTGTGACATCAGTACCAAGAACCACTTTTTGATGGGGTAAAGCTTCCCATTTCATCTCTATCTCTGGTTTCCACCAGATCACTTTGACGTAGCGATTGAACCATCCTCCATCCTCATCAGCTTCTTCATCCAAAACTTCAACAATATGCGTTATTTTGGCGTGCTGAGTTAGAGCGATTAGATCTCCAGCTAAGGGAAGCCTTGCTTTGTCCGTTCTGAACCCTAACGGAAACACAACCAGTCCACTACGGCTAATAACTGGATTTTTAGGGTTATTCTTATTCATTTCCTCAAGCTCTGCTTGAGAGTAAGCCCACTGACTTCGCCAACCGTGAGGCGGTGTGACTACCTTAATCCATTTCAAACGTGATAATTCCATGTGTCCCTCTTTGGGTGAAGCAATAGTTGAAGCGTCAGAGAACCGAACATTAAAGTCTAGAGATAGAACTTCTTCAATTTTCCTGAGCAGGTCATAATTGATGGTGCTAGCTTCACCTTTTTCCAACTTGTACCAATAGGTTGGAGTGATCTCTAATTGCCTGCATATTTCCAACAAGCTCTCCTTAGCCGCTTTTCTAGCTGCCAAAAGTTTGCCTGAAAGATCAGGAATGTCGATCTCTTGAACTTTTCTGACCCTCATGAAGGTTCTAAAACTGAAACAACTATTAATTACTAAGCCCACTATAAACTACTAGTTGTCAACACTAAGAGTTTATAGTTGGTAGTAGCGATCGGGCAGGGATTATTCGCGTGGAAATCAGTGCGTAACTTTAGTAAGGCAAAGTCCCGGCGTTAAACAATTGTGTTTACTCGCTGAGACTTCAAAAATGAGCCGTCAGCAGATTAGCGAATGAGTCTAACGGGTTTGATACACCCGATTTGTGCCCATAGTTGAGCAATTTCTTGAGTTATATCAAGCACCATTGCGGCTCCGACTAAATTCAGTCCCAAGTGCTTGACTTGTCTGCTTTAACCAAATGGTTAGATCGTTTTCTATGTTGGCTCCGAACTTGTCCGACAGCGAGCTGTGAACTTAGGATACTTCTCTAAATCCTGCACTGATTCCACAGCAGGCATCTCAATCCAGTTTCCTTCTTCGTGCAATTTGTCCACATAAGCATAGAACGCGTCCTGATCATCTCGATGAGCAAGAACGTAACTATGTAACTCTTTCTGGCTCATTGCTTGAAAGTTGGGCTTATTCATTCAATGTACCTCCAGTTACCATTGGGGTAGATCTCGATAATATTCTCCTCGCCAGCAAGAAAAAATATATTTCCTGTTCGCTCATCCATGCGGACAATGTTTATGGGTAAGTAGAGCCTGGTAAACCAGCAACACAACACGTAACACCGAGTCTTCTGTTCAATTGTAGGTATAATTTTGCCTCCTCGACACCTCTCAATCTCTGTGGAGACGATTACAGCTTCGCCTGACACACCGTCAGCTTTGTTGATAGCGGTTATCACTCTCATGCAATTGCACCCTGTACCCTTTACTCAACATTCACGAGCTAGATACCTCACTCGATCAAGAAAAGCTATAGGCAATCAACCGTTACTTCCGCTTTAAGCTGACTAGCCGTTCTTGTAGAATGCCTTCTTGCTGCGTATCTGCGAGGTTACGGGCAATCTCGATCGCCTGTTGATAGCGCTGCTGGGCATTGGGTGCATCGCCCATTTTTTCGTAAAGCTGCCCCAACGCTTGCAATGAGATGAGTTCCTGCCGATCGTTCTCCACCATCTGAGCAACCTGAAGCCGCTGATTAAGCAACTCAAGCGACTGCTTATAGCCCCCAGTAGTGGTGAGGGCAGCAACCATGCCATCGATCGCACGAAACTGGTTGGGGCGATCGCGGTTGATATCTGCCAGCTTGACTGCCAGCCCGTAGTACCGCATCGAATCCCGATAGTTACCGACTGACTGATACAGAGCGCCGAGGTTGTTCAACGTAGTGGCTTCTCGCTTCGGGCTGCTGGCACGCCGAGCTTCTGCCAGAGCGATCGTGTATTGCTCTTTAGCGCGGTTGTTATCACCCAGCCCAAACGCCAGCAATCCCAAGCTATCGTACGACAGTGCAGCACCATCCGCACTCTTAATGTTGGTCGCAATATTGAGCGCTTCGTTAAACAGGGATACTGCTGATTGGATACCGCCGCGCTTTGCCAGCACTCTGCCCAGACTGTTTAAGGCGTAAACTTGCCCCTGAAAATCTTGCTCATCACGCGCGATCGCCAACTGTCGGCGGAGGGCATCTTCTGCCTCATTCGATCGTCCCAAACGCGAATACGCCAGTCCTAAATAACCGTAGGCAAGAGCTTCACCAGAACGATCGACTAGGGCTTGATAAAGCTTGAGCGCCTGCTGCCAGGATTGCACTGCGTCTGCCAGCGAACCATCAAATTCTTGGTCTTTACCCAATTGCAGCAGCCGATCGGCTTCGTTTCTAGATGCGCCCTGCGTGCCATTGTTGATCTGCACCTTTAACTGCTGACCCAGATCGGCAGCGCTGGCTGCAAGAGGCGATAGTAGGGCGATCGACATGCCAGCGCCCACAATGGCACCAAGGATGACTGGTTGCCTCAGAATGCCCGTGACCCAACGATTCATGTGTCTGCCTCCATAAGTTTTGCGCTCACTAGAAGTCAATCTAGTAAGGTTGACTGGCGCTAGGGAGAAGGCGCGATCGCGCCACCTCGACAGCCCAACAGCAAATTTCGAGAGTGCGCTTATTCAACCCGCGTTTCCACTGAGGCAGCACCAAAGCCCAACCCACTCCTAGCATTCCCTTCGAGGTAGATGGTTCTGACATCATCGGGCAGCATTGTTTCGAGGAGCCGATAGCCTTCCTGGATCTGCGATCGCACCTCCGAAGGAGACATTGCCTCGCCCTCTGCCCGCAAATACGCCGAAATCCGCGTTTCGCTCCAGTTAAACGTCTGCGCCATCAGCACAATCAACCGGAGGGTCGGGGGCATTTGATCTAGCACTCGCTCGATGTAGCACCATAAGGGTGGCGGTGCGGCTTCTAGGTTGTATTGGATTGCTTCTACAGGCGGCAGTTCTGCCCGATTGATGCAAATGGCCGTCACGTTAATCAGCCAGCTTTGTAGCGTCATGCCAGCGTCATTTTCGCCGCCACCACGTAAATCAATGCCACCCAGTTCATGGAAAATATGCCGCCAGGTTTGGGCAAAAAGATAGTCTGCCTGGACGGGCGATCGTGCCGAGTGCCGAATGAGCGTGTAAACCATCGGACTGTAACGACAAAAAATCGCCGTAAAATATTGCCCCGAATCCGGGTGTCGCTGAAACAAGGTCAGCAAATCTTGATCACTATAGTGCGTCAAACCCTTCACTACCGGATGGTTACATTCTGGGAAGGACGGAATGGCAGGAAAAGTAGGAATGGACACAGCCCAAGTAACCAGCTAGTGGTGCAAACGAATGACCTCCAATATATAAGCGGTTTTGGGCAAATTGACACGGTTTTTTCACAAATTGGTAATGAATGTCGGGAAGCGAGAGGAGGAAGTGAGGCAGAGAGCGGGGAGAAGCTTGAATTTCTGCCTCTGCCGCCTGTGCCGCCGCTGCCTTCTGCCATCACTTCCTGCACCTCCCTTTCCACCACATTTCTTATTGATACAATGGTGAAGAGTGTTTAACCTCTGGGCGATCTCAGAGTCGTTTTATGTTCTCCAGTCCGTTGCCCTAACCAATGCTTGCTTTGTTCTACTCATGACTATACCGATCAGTAGCATTCTGGCTTTTGACCAACCGCTGTCGCTAGCAGCGCTTCCTGGATTGGATACGTTGTTTTCTACCCAGGGCATTATGGTGATGCTGTTGGGCGCGTATGCGGTAGCAATGTGGATGTTCCTTACTAGTGCACCAAAGGTTCACACCATTATGGTGACAGACGTGCAGCTAGCAAAAAATCTCTACGAAGGTCTGCTAGAGTTACCGGCGGCTGATATTCCCTTGCACTACTACTACAATTACGAGCAATCGTTAGGTGCAGCCGCGATCGACCCCCTCTATCTGTCTCCCGGCATTGGGCGAGCGGGTCTTGCGTCTACCAGCACTCCTGAAGGTTTGTGGTATCAGTTGAAAAAGAATACCCAACTGCATATCGTTGCCGGGGCAAGTCTGGGTGAAAAGAATCGTCAGCGTCACGTTTGCTTCGATCGAGACTGTTTAGAACAGGTGCTTTTGCGGGTGCAGATGCGAAACGTGAAGCACAAAATTCGGCAGGAGAAACCTTTAAACTTTTTGGTGAAGGACTACGATGGCAACGTGATTGAGATGGCAGAAGTATCGAGTTAATTGGTAGCAGTTCGCTATTGGTGACAAAGCAAGACGGGCGACAGGTCTTTTATTAACCATTGAGCTAACGCCCATTTACGGTTCCTTATTCATGCAATACCGTCGATTTGGACGCACAGAGTTAGCCATGCCTGTCTTTTCGTGTGGCGGCATGAGGTACCAACACAAGTGGCAGGATGTCTCACCAAAGCAGATTCCGGCTGACAGTCAGGCAAATTTGGAGGCAACCATCCGGCGATCGCTGGATGTAGGCATTCATCATATTGAAACGGCGCGTGGCTACGGCACCTCAGAAATGCAGTTGGGGCAAATCTTACCAACCTTGCCGCGTGAGAAACTCATTGTCCAGACGAAAATTTCGCCTGTTGCCGATGCTAAAGCCTTTCGGCGCACCTTTGACCAATCGCTATCGTACTTAAAGCTTGATCACGTCGATTTGCTGGGGCTGCACGGTATCAACACACCAGAATTGCTAGACTTTTGCCTGCGTCCCGGCGGCTGCTTGGACGTCGTTCGCACACTACAAAAGCAGGGTAAAGTCCGTTTTGTTGGTTTCTCGACCCATGGACCGACTGACGTGATTGAGCAAGTCATTGCTACCGATCAGTTCGACTACGTAAACCTGCATTGGTACTACATTAATCAAAACAACTGGTCTGCGATCGAAGCTGCCACTCAGTACGATATGGGCGTTTTTATCATCAGTCCCTCTGAGAAAGGTGGCATGCTCTTTAAGCCGCCTCAACGTCTGATCGATCTCTGTGCGCCCCTGAGTCCGATCGTTTTTAACGACTTGTTCTGCTTAAGCCATCCCCAAGTGCACACGTTAAGCATTGGTGCTGCCAACCCTCAAGATTTTGATGAACATTTGAAAACCCTGACTTACCTGGACAACGCTTCTAGCGTACTATCGCCGATCTTGGCGCGGTTGGAGCAAGCTGCGATCGATCGCCTCGGCGCCGATTGGATGCAAACCTGGCATCTTGGTCTGCCATCACTAGAGGAAACGCCCGGAAGATTGAACATTCCAGTGATGCTGTGGCTAAGAAATTTGGCACTTGCCTATGACATGGTGGACTATGCCAAAATGCGTTACAACTTGCTGGGACAGGGCGGTCACTGGTTTCCTGGTGCATCAGGCGATCGACTAGCCGATCTAAATTTGCAGCCCTGCCTCGCGCACAGCCCCCATGCTGACAAAATCCCCCACCTCCTAGCCGAAACTCATGAGCTTCTGGGTGGTCAAAAAATACAGCGCTTATCCCGGCAATAGGCGCAAACAAGCTCGATCACAGCCCCTTGGCTCATGACAGCGCACTCAGAAGAAGCCTAAGAAAAGGGGCGATCGACTGAATCCTCTTCTCTTAAACACTACAAATCTTTAAGAGAACCTGCGATCGATCAGCCCTACAACACGAAAAGCTGGGACACGCCAATGTTAAATGGCTGCGGTGTTGAGGCTTAGTAAAAGTGGGCACTCACTCAAGAGGCAAAGTCAGGGAAATTGCAGATCTGCCGGCATTTCACTGCATTGCCGCTATGGTTTAATTCTCTTATTCTGATGGGTAGTTCTTGCAATCAGTCCTGATTAGCACGTTAAAGCTGACACAGTTTTTGCCCACTTCAATCAGAGACATTTTATGAGCCTTTGCCCTTGTTGTAGTGAGGTGCTGCTGCGCCACGCCCGTCATAACGGTATCTACTGGTTTTGCACCCATTGTTGGCAAGAAATGCCTGCTGTCGCCTCAGAAACGCTAGCTTCTCATTCCACTACTCTTAAGCAAGCCGAAAACGGTCTTATGTTTAGCAAGCGCTGACATGCAGTGGAAGTGCGTCTAGTAAAACAACAGCAGCGGTAGGTAAGACAAACCTGAACAGCGATGCGAGCTATGCTCTTGCACGATCGCCCGATTCGATCGTGCAAGAGCGCGTAGAGACAGTCAGAATCAGTAGATCTCATCTCTCTTAATCATTCAAATACTTCTCTGTAAAGTGCCGAAGATGCCTTCTCATTAAACAGCGATCGTCATTGCCCAGGAATAGGCTTGCCATTGAGGAACGAGCATGAATTAAAGTGCTATTTTGGGTACGGGTAGGCACTTCCCTCCATCAGAGAAATTAACTTGTAAAGTTAGTTAATCTGTAATCCTTGAGACTATCTAAGCAAGATGAAAATCAAAAAAGCACAGCGTTTAACGATCGCTGTTACCTTTGTTATTGTTAGCTATGTCAGGGGCTTTTTTAGAAAAAGCGTATGGTATCAAAAATCTTCTTAAGGCGATCGGTGTCGCTTCTCAAATCAATAGACAGGAGACAACAGCACAAAGAAAGGACAGTATTCCTGATGTCTATCAAGGAAAATTGCAGCTTTTTATTCTGGCTGGACAGTCCAATATGTCTGGCATGGGCGATGTGCCATTAACCAATGTGGCTACTAACACCAGAATCTATGTCTTTGGTAATGACTATCGCTGGAAGCTGGCGGAAGAGCCTGTAGACGATCCGAGGAATCAGGTTGATTTAGTGTCGGAAGACAAGCCCGCAGGGTTTGGTCCGTCAGTATCGTTTGCCACCACTCTTTTGCAGCAACGCCCCAATATAGCGATCGGGCTTATACCATGCGCTAAGGGCGGTTCGTTAATTCACGAATGGCAGCGAAATTTAAACGATATGGCGCTTTATGGCTCTTGTTTGAAACGAGTACGTGCTGCTTCCGTTATGGGAACTGTTGCTGGATTACTGTTTTTTCAAGGCGAGATTGATGCCATCGATCCAACGGAACATCCCAACAGAACCTTCTTGCCACACCGCTGGGCTAATGAATTCACAGAGCTTATCAGCGATTGGCGCAGCGATTTAAGTTTGCCTGAGTTGCCCGTGGTCTTTGCCCAAATCGGCACCAATACACGACCTGATCGCTTTAAGCATTGGGCAGTTGTGAAAGAGCAGCAGCGTCAAGTACGGTTGCCTTTTGCCGTCATGATGACGACAGCCGATCTACCGTGGAAAGATTACGTTCATTTCACAACTGAAAGTTATCAAATTATTGGTCAACGTTTTGCTAACGCCTATTTAACGTTATGGGCACAGATGAATCAAAAGAGTCAGAAAAAAGAATAACGGGGCGATCGCGTTGACCTGACGGATTCTGATGCCTAAGGTGCGATCGCTCCAGTCTTGCTAAGCCCTGACTGCATTCGCAAAGCGGATTTTGAGATAGTCATCTTCCATCTTTGCTCCCGCAGGTTCCAGTGCAGCTAAGGCTTGTGGCAGCACTAAATTGCGGCGATGATTGCCAATGCGGATGTTTAACTCATCGCCGGATTTGCTCAGTTCGATCTGGTGCTTCTCAATGCCGGGTAGATAGACTTCCAGGCTATATTGCTGTTTGTCTTGTACGACTCGCAGCGTGGTTTCTTTGTAGTAAACCTGCGACGGGTCTTCATTGTTAGGATACAGGGTTTCCTTTAGGCGATCGAGGGCTGCCAGTCCACACATTTCTTCGGAATACAGCGGCACTTCTTTAATCGGTAGTGGCGAGAAGTTCTCGTGGATTTCCTGGCGATACTGCTGCTGTTGCTCCTTCCAGCGCAGAAAGAAGGGGTCAGACACCGAATCGGGCAGGATGCGGTTTGCCACCACCATATCCGTTGCTACGTTGTACAGGCTCAGGTAGGCGTGGGCGCGGAGCGATTCTTTGATCACCATCTTTTCAGGGTTCATGACCAGTCGCACCGAGGTTTTGGTGGCATCGGTCAACACCTTTTCCAGGGCTTCGATTTGCTCATAAAACTCGTAGGGCGCATCCATCACCTCTTTGTCGGGCAGGGAAAAGCCCGCGATCGGTCGAAAAAATGGCTCCACTAGAGGACGCAAGGCGACAGAAATCCCCTGAAAAGGCTTGTAGAACTTCCGCATATACCAACCGCCAACCTCTGGCAGGCTCAACAGGCGCAGCGCCGTTCCTGTCGGCGCAGAGTCGATAATCAGCACATCGTATTCGCCTTCGTCATAGTGGCGCTTCATGCGCACCAGACCGAAAATCTCGTCCATGCCGGGGAGGATTGCCAGTTCTTCTGCTTGCACCCCGTCCATGCCGCGTGCCTGCAAGACTTGTGTAATGTAGCGCTTCACGGCACCCCAATTGCCTTCCAGTTCCTTGAGCGCGTCAAGCTCGGCTCCCCATAAGTTAGGGCGCACAAGTTTGGGATCATGACCCAGTTCTACATCAAAGCTGTCTGCCAGAGAGTGTGCGGGGTCGGTACTGAGAACGAGGGTGCGATAGCCTAGTTCGGCGCAACGCAAGCCAGTGGCAGCAGCAACAGAGGTTTTGCCTACGCCCCCTTTGCCCGTCATCAAAATTACGCGCATGGCGATCGAACCTTTGCTGAGAATTGTTTACATTCTTTCACTTTATCGAGTTTTTGGCAGAAAGTGCTGCTTCAGCACATCCAAGCGCGAACAATGCCAGTAGTCGAGGTGAGAAACAATCAAGCCATCGGCACTGAGGGTGAGTTCGCTCCAGCCAGGAATGGTGATGCGAGGGTGCCACGGCAGCGGTGTCTGCCAACTTAACGTCCAATCTGTGCGAATAGTGTTGCCCGTTTGCTGGATCTTATGCAAATCCATTTTGCAGTGGTGAAACCAGGCTTGAATGAACGCGATCGTGCGTTTGTAGCGATCGACCCCGCGAAACTCACTCGTCGGGTCTTTGAAATACACATCCTCAGCGTAGATGCTGTAAGTCTGGTCAACCGGAAAATGCTGGTAGTCGTCTTTAAGAATCTGGAGAATGTCCATGAGGGGGGAAGAGAGTTTTGAGTTTTGAGTTTTGAGTTGAACCAGTCGTATAGCCCCTTGGGCATTCAAGAAAAATTGTGACTGCATGAGCCAGCCCTAGCTCTTTCTAAAAACTAACAACTAAAAACTTCCTTGATTCTTGCTTCCTGACTCCTAACTCCTCTCCCCTCACTCCTTACCTAACTCCCTCTACTCGTCATAGCGCATCAGCTTGCGTTGAGACTAACGGCTGAAACCATTGCAATAAGGGGGGTTTAGGGTATCCCCCTTATATCTAGACTAGATTCAGACTAGCAGCTTCTGGATGGTGGTGTAGTCGAAAGGAGGTGGGGTGGCTTCGTGCAAATCTTTTTCGTTGTGTCGATGCGGTACTCTTGTATTGAAAATAACGCAGTTGGTCGGACCCGGATTGTATGCACTGTGCGGCACCAGTGGTGGGATTACAAACGTCTCTGGTTTGGCTGCGTCCAGCAAGTGATACTCCAGTTTACCGTCAACCAACAGAATGAGCACCATGCGCCCCTCTACACACGTAAGCTGATCGGTTTGGTGTTCGTGGTAGTACATTGTCTCAACTGTACCAGGCTGAATGATCGCCACGGTTGGGTCGGAACCTTGGGGCAGGGAAAGAAAGGCAACGCTCGGTGTGCGATGGATGGGCACAGGGGTAACGCTAATCATGGTGTGTCGCTTGTCAGGATGCCTTGATTCTAGCGTTTTGTCTAAAAATAGGACAGTCGGGCATTAGACTAGGTTAACGGCTCCATGTGGCTTTGTTCTCTTTGTAGACGTGCTTCAGTTGAGCGAGGGCAGCGAAGGCACCAGCAGAAGCATCCACATCATCGCGCCCTGCTTTGGCATCAGGGAAAGAAGTGGCTAAATTCAACCAACGATCATTCCAGGCACCACGAATCAGCTTCACTGCCAGGGTAGAGGCTGGGTTAGAGAAGCCTTGAAATGCAGCCGTTGCTAATGGCTTGGCACGCATCACTTTATCGCCTTGCGGTGACATACCGAGGGCATCGTAGCCCGAAAGTAGCTGCATGAGCGTATAGGTATCGCGTAGACCGGAAGACCCTGGTTCAATCTCCCAGCGTACCTTACAGAGAGTACCGTCCTGACTGGCAGTATTGGTGATCGCTGCATTGGTCATCCCTGGTGAGGTCATCATGGATAACGCATCGACGATGTAGTATGTCTCACCAATCTTACGCATACGGACACCCGAAGTCGAACACGGTTCGGGTCCCTTAATTTTGGCTTCTGTGGCTGCCAAATCCCAGAACCGCACTTCCTCATACCGTCCACCCACTAACTGCTGGTGGCGCAGCATTTCTTCCATTGGTACGACCGGGAACCAGGAACGCTGGAACACCTTACCTGCTTCTTCCCGAATCTTCCAGTTACCCAGCAGTAGCCGTGCCTGGTCGATGGGATGCAGCGCTTTGAGGTTCGCTAAATAACCAGGGTCAGCCTTCATCAGAATCTGGTTATCGTCCAGGCTGGCTCTGATAAAAGTGAACGATTTTGGATCACAGTCTGGATATTTGTCAGTTAACTCTTGCTTAGTATCTGCCCACTTAATCTCACCGCTGAGCCGAATAAACCAACGGATTACACCTGACTTTTGCTTATCAACGTAGCCGTTTTCATCCAGCCACCAGTCGATAAAAGTAGCTACCCAGGATTCGGCATCAGGGTTACATGTGGCTCTGATGTAGGGACGGATGCCACAGGCTGACCGATTCCGAGACAGCATATAGAAGAACGCTGTTTCGGAGTAGTGCGTTAGTTCATCGAAACAGTTTTGATTTACAAATCCGGCACTGGTACAATAATGGGACACACTAGAAATAGTCAAGTCTATGACCCATCGTTTACCACAGGGGATTAAATCACATGAAAAAACGGGTAGATCGAGATTCGATTGACGTTTATCCTTCCTATAAGGGTGATCATACGATTCTGGTAAGTGGTTATATCTTTGAGATGGCACCGACGCATCCAAAGAGAAACCCGTGGGGGTTTGTTCCACAGCATCGGCTAATTGCTGAAGATATGATTGGTCGCTCCCTGGAGGCGCATGAGTGTGTCCATCATGATGATGAAAATCCGCTGAATAACGCACCCGATAATCTGAAAGTGATGACCAAAGCGGCTCACATGAAGTTGCACCAAGATCGACGGGCGAAGATTCGTGAAGCGGAGATGACCCCGGAAATGGTCGAAAAAGCCTTACAGGGACGTTCCTTAAAACAGGCTGCTCGGATACTAGGCTGCCACTCCCATACACTGATGCGTCGCTTTCCTGAAGTACTGGCTCCCCGCAAACGCAAGACACCAACCTGCATTGATGACCCTGAGATTGTTGAGTTGATTCGGAAACTTGCCCCTGACCCGAATTATGGGTACAGAGATATTGCTTTGAGATATGGCATTGCTCAGACAACAGTTGCTCGTCTTTGCAAGAGAAATGATATTCAGTGGGTGAAGAAGGATCGCGTGATAGAGAAACGTTGTCAGAAAAATGCTCCTTACCTACGCCAGCCAAGTATTGATGATCCTGAAACTGTCGCACTGATCCGGAAGCTTGCGCCAGATCCAAATTATGGATTGAAAGAGATTTATAAAGAGTTTGGGATTGGTTGGCAAACTGTGCAGAAAATTTGCAAGAAGTACGGAATTCCGATTGTAAAAAAGTCGCGTAGGAAGACTGATGTTCTTCCAAAATACTGGAGTAGGACTGCCAGCCTTGCGTTGTTAGGAATCTGTGGCTAGCCGCTTGAATTTGGGAGCTTAGGATTTTCCCATTAGAGTCTCTGACCACAGCAATGACACATTCTTCTAAGCGTCGATTGCCTTTCCATAACACCTTTTGCCCTTTTTCTAAAGTCAAGACAGAATCCCCGATTTGAATGCCCTGAAGTGGCTTTGTTTTACCATCAGACATGACAATCGGGGTGGATTCCTCCACGCACAGTAACGGAATTTGGCTACCTTGGTACTTATGCTTATCGTTTTCAGCCGCTAAATAACCGAAGCCAACAGTGGCACCAGTCGGGAAACGCCATTCCATATCCCCAGTGCGGGGTATTGCCCCAAGCAGTGGGTAAACATTGGATGCTTCGCTCCACAGACCACCCGGTTTTTTGATTTGGGAATAGCTTTGCCGCAGCAAGAGAGCAGCAAATTTTGGGTTATTGATGTGCCTCAGTGGCTCCATAATCGCCGCAAAGGAGTTGTGTGTGACGTTGTACCCATCGGTGATGTAAAGGTGGTTAGGGTTGGAGACAGTAAGGCACCGGGAATGGTCAATGACTGTAGGTGTGATACTCAGGATGCGCTTACCGATCCACCCGGCACCATTGTTAAAGTCTTTAGTGGCACGCTCTTTTTTTCTTGGTAAGTAGAACAGGTTTTCCAGGTTGTGACCTTCTACGGCAACAGTGTAAGCAGGTCTTCCTTCCAGCAACTCACCTTTATGGGGGTATGAGGGTGTCTTGACGGTGATTTTTGCCATGAAACCAAGTGTTCTGACAAGTTCAGCCACGTCCTCAGCTAATTGCGGTGAGGTTGTGCAGTAGGAAGCCTCACGCTTTTCAGCACCTGCGCAGCCGTCAGTGTCAAAGAGTCCTTGCGCTAAGTTCCACCGGAAAGCAAGCGATGCTGTTAAGTAGCCTTTCGGTAATGACTTTTGCCAGGAGCGTTTACCTAGTAGCTCAGAATTTCTCGCCCAGGCATGAATACGCTGATCGGTGATGCGCCATGCTTTACAGTGACGTTCTTTTTGGTGGTCAGCCAGCGTCATCGCTACCCCACTCTGGCGCACCCTTTCAATGATTTCAGGATCAGCCGAAGAGAGTACGATACCACCTTGCCGTTTGGTGTTCAGGCAACCGTCACCAACACCAATAATGGCACCGTAGGTATAGGCAAGTTCTGGGTCAGACCTGTTGAGCGACGTAAAACGAATTGGTGCTGTAATCGGCACGATCAAGGTTCGCCCCGCTTTCACAGCTTCGTAGAGCCACTTGGTTTCCCGTACCCGTGCCCTTGTGATGTAGTTGCAGTTCCACCCATGTACTGTGTCGTGTGGGAAAACCTCACGTATGCCAACCTGATCGCGTTCGCTTGCTTTTCGCCTGCTATTTGTACTCGCCTCCCAAAAACCCCAAAGGTGATCTTCATCCACCTCAACGGTTGTCTGGTCTTCAAATAGGACACGGTAAAACTGTTTTAGACCGTTATCCGTCAACCGCAGTATTTGCTGATCACCACCATCCGGGTTGAAAATGCGATCACCGACCCGCAATTCGGAAATGTATTTCCACCCACTAAAAGAAAGAACTTTACCTTCCATGTTAAGGATTTCTTGAGGAATATCCTCTAGCCCAACATCAAAAGGGTGTCCACCGTAAAGTGAATCACAGTGGTCTAGCCGATACTGCATTGAGGCGACTCTATGCCCTTTACCCCCACCAGCGGAACCACCGTAGAAAACGATGTCTGCCGAGGAGGTCATGAAGTCAGTTTGAGGACCCGGTTGGGGTCTGATTTCAACAATGCCTGACTTTGCCTTCGTCCGGTTTCTAGCTGGTTTCCGTGGCATTAACTGTATCCCGACCGTTGTTTGGCATGTAGACAACCACTTGTGGGGCGCTGTCTTGATCCGCCGAATGATGTACTTCTTGGCGCGATACTTCCCGACGACCGAAGCGTGATTTTTCGTACCAGATCAGTGCTCCGAGATTGCGATCAACCGTGGCAATTTCGTAAAGTGTTTTAGCGATTTTTAATTCAGCTAAGGCAATACCGCGCTGGAAAGCCTGCTGCACGTCCGAGTTTTCACGCTTCCAGGTTTCGAGCGTGCTCTTAGAGACATTGCGACCTTGGACAGAAAGGACTAGGGCGATTTTGTCGAGCGTCAACCCTAGACCTGCCATCGTTTGGATCTGGTCGATGTCTTGCTGTGTGAGTATGGTTTTTCTTGCCATAGTCTTAGACTAACACTGCCTAGACTTAATTTAAGACAATTGCAGCAGTTGTTTAGATGAGTTGCTGTGTGGCACTTCGGAGGATTTGAAAGAGAATAGAAACCACAAAAGCGGTGGGTGCTGTTAGCCCCTCTACTGTGCCTTGGATGGCAAGACCACCGAGCCTACGGATTTCTTTTACACTGCTGCCGATAAACGCTTGCACCGTGGTTGGTAAATCATCGGGACTCTTGGTGCCACAGAGCAGAGTCACTGCCCGATTACCGTCTCGATCAAAGTAGGATCTGTAACCAAAACCTTTTGTGGCTACAGCCCCTTTAATGACAACCGGGAACGGAGGTACACCGACAGCCGGGATTAAACCGTTCAGTGTTTGGCTGGTGATTGTGCGTTGCTCAGTGGCAGTAATAACTCTGGTGATGCCGCGATGCCGGAGCACCATTGTTGCAGGCTTCGTCCGATCAAAACGTAAGCCAGTGTCTGTCCTGGTGGAGCCTGGATTTTGTCTCAGCGTCGTAGCGAAAATACCATCAACAGCGATGATGGCTTCACCTTGTGCTGTGGGCGCATTACAGGAAACAGCACCAATCTTGGTGAGGACACCAGCCGAATCAATATAAAGTGCTTCCGAGTCACTAGCCCACGCTGGACTAGCATTAAACCAGGTCAAAACAGTCAAAGCAAAAAGGAGGATATTGCGTACAAGTCGCTTGCGAAGAGAAGGCATGGGACACCTGCAAAGGGGTACCTCTATCCTAACCGCTTGTGTTTGCGTACCTCTTCCTGTTGGTGATAAGACTCAAGTAATGCTTCTTTGAACTGGGTGAAGTGGCTGACTACTTTAGTACTAAGACCTAACGCCTCTACCTCATCGCCCATGATGTGCAAGCTTGCCATGTAGATTTGATGGCGCATTTGGTATAACCATGGTGCGTCATTGGTGTAATCCCGTTCTAGATGATGTTGATCAAAATACTCAAGCAACCACTCAATGATCGCCTCTTGTAAGATGGGATACTGGAACCCTGCTTTGATGCGAATGACATGAAGCTCTTTTTCTGTCAGTACAGGCATGGCTTCAGCAATGTTTAGCATCGCCTTGTCAAGTGCCTGCCTCGGTGTAATTCCAGGGTTTGTTGTCATGCACCAGCCTCCGTAAGTTTGCTTTGATTTTGGCACACGAAACAACCCCTGTCAGTACCTATGGTTGTGCGCCTGGTACTAATTGCTGAAACAAGAAACTTAAACCGATACCTGCTAAGGCACTGGTGCCATTGACAACGTGATTTGGAAGGGCAAGCAAAAATTCACCTGTTCGGCGTGCGAAGGTGCCGACAGCATTTGCAGCACTGACGAAACCTTTTTGTAATCTATCGCCACTGCCACCACAGTCAAGCATGATTTCAAGACCGGACTGGTCAGACCAGCGTACGAAGCCAAGCGGTGATTGCGCTGGCGTATAGATGGGCGTAGCACCGAGGATGCGAATTTTGTGAGGTGGTGTACCAGTCACTCGAAGCAGTGCTGTTAACTCGGCAGTATCGAGTGATGAAGTCGGTAGCACCCTTGACTGCGCCACATGAATATCCCTGTGATCAGCACGGAACGTTGGCGGAGTTAGTGGGTTCAGTCGGAAGCCGCGATCTGTGCCGCCAAACAAGCCTGAAATCCTAGCAGCAATGAGGACATCTGAGAACATTCCACCTTTGTAGGTAATCGCTGAACAATTCACGGCTCCTGCAACAACACGTCCCTTGCCAGGAACCTTATGGTGGATTTCAACGGTAGACGCAGCCCAGACCGGACTAGCCTTAAACAAGACCATAAGCATGAGCGCGAAAAGGATGACCCCTCGTACAAGTCGCTTGCGGTAGGAAAGCATGAAAATACCTGTAACTGCACCTCCATGCTAACCCGCTGTCAGTTTGTCTAAGCTGCATCATCGCTTTGGTTTCGGGCACCAACCTGTTGAGCATAGCTACTGAAAAAATAGGCTTGCTTTTCGCATTCAGTAGACGCTGTTGTCCTGCTGAGGTACTGGGTCAGCCTGGTAAGGAACGGTAGGTTGTCTGGTGTGGCGGCATCCACACGGGCAATGAAGGCACCTTCCAAAACTGTCGAAAGTAAGATGATTTTGAGCCGTTGCCAAACCACTGCTGTAGAGTCACCAGGCACCGCATCAAACACCAGCGTCAGGGTTAAGGGTGTGGTGTGGTCAAAGAAACGATCGCTCTTACCCCAGCCAGAATCACCTTCAACCCACCAAAGTAAGTTGATGTGTGTTTCCAGCCAGAGCAAGGCTTGCTCTGCTTGCAGCTTGTCTAAACTAGCGCTGGTGATGGCATCGAGGGCAGCATCAACCAACGATGTGCCATTACTATGGTTTATTGCTGTCTCAAGGAAGGGTAGATGATATTGAGGATGTCTACTAATCGCTTCAAAGAACCGTAGCTTAGACTCATTGCCGTATTGGTCTGCGGGTAGTAACGTCTCTAAGCAGCTTTGTACCTGGTCGAACGGCAGCAGCAACGGATCAGCAGTAATTGCAGCGTAGAACGGGTCTTTGGCTAACTCAGCTACAGTGGTTGGTTTTCCCATTAAGCAGAACCAGCCTCCGTAAGTTTGCTTTGATTCTGGCACACGAAACAACCACATGTCAGGGATTAGGGTTACTGATTGAGGAAGCGCAAAATCTCGAAGCCGCTTAAAACAAGGGCAGCTGCCCCAGCCGCTGCATTTGCGATGTTATTGGAAAGGTCTGACAGTGAGGTGTTCGGTCTGCGTTTGAAATTAGAGATGTTGTTTGCAGGCGTTTTTTCTAGTCGCTTTTTCATGAGTGCTTCAAACTCTTTATTGCTATCCCCGGAACAGGTAAGTGTAAAGGCTCGTACACGATTGTTTGAAAGCCATTTTTGCTCGTTGACTGTATATGAACCATCTTGGCTGACTGGTGAAATTTCACCTTCAACAGCAATCCTGTAAGGTGGGCTACCCACGGCAGGTATCCCAGTTTTCAATTCATACTGAAACGGAAAAGCACTGTTTGGGCTGGGGGTCAATTTACCTTCAACAGTAACTCTCTTACCAGCATGTCCTACGGTCATTTCTGGGACGGGGAATACGGGTAGTTGGAATTTGTTGCTGTTACCATTACGACCGGGAGCTAGCGTTGCTTGTACCCAAATTTTTGTCGCGTTGGCACCAAAATTGTAAGAGCTACAAGAAACCCGACCAATTCGCTCAAATCCAGCAGGGGGAGGCATTTCAACATAAATTCGTTGGCTGTTTGGACGATCTCCAATTAGTTCAGCATGTGCCGGACTAGCACTAAACCAGGACAGAACCACTAGAACAAAAGCAAAGAAGCGCATGAGCATGGCAGTGTGTTTGAGTCAACACCTCTATGCTAACTTTACAACTGATCGAAATAAGGGAGTTCCTGTTCCACCATTTCTTTTTTATGCAACGCTCTTGAGTGTAGCAGCAGGAAAATAGTTTTTGCTTCTGCCAACTGGCTCTCGGCACCGAAAGCCATAAAGTACTGCTTAAGTTTGGTACGCATGGGCAGGGTTTCCTTGATAGCGGCATTAACCCGACGCAGAAATTGACGTTGTAACCCGATAGAAAGCACGATGAAATCAAAGCTTGACCACATTGCCGCACTGTTATTAGGATCGGCAAGACTATCCAGCCGAAGGAAGTCAAACGGAATAAGATCAGCATGATGGTTCGGTTGTACCTTGTAGGCAGCAAAGTAGAGGTCACCCATTAAATAGTTGTTCTGGGACAACATGAGCCGTGCTTGCCTCAAGTGATCAGCGGTAAAACACTGTGCTTCCAGATACTGATTGACTGCGGGTACAATAGCATCACAGCCGCTGAAACGGGCAGCTTCCCGGATAAACATGGGTTGATAGATGCTGTGCAAGCAGACAGCTTCAATGGTGTGCAGCATTGCCTCTTTATTGTCTGGGAGGAAGCTTTGAAAATCGCTTTTCACGTCCGAAAAAGAGGGCAGTCTATCCGATATGCCACTAAAGAAGCCATCTTGCTCCATTGACTCAAGGTTCTCTAACGTGAGTGGTTTCGCCTCTGGTAACGGGGTACCATTCATGGCATGTTCGTAAAAATCAGGGAAATACTCTTTCTGGAGTGGTAGGAGTGTGCACACCAGTTTCATTAAATAGGGAGACTCTGGCTCTAAACCGAGATGCTCCAGGAAGTATTTCAAGCGTGTCATGCTGTCAAACGCTGTTATGTCGCAACCACACAAGGCGTTGATGTTCTGCTTGTGCTGCTCAATGTAGGCATCAACCCAATCTAGAAACGGTTGATGGAGGTTAGGCAGCAACAAAATGGCATCCAACTTTAAGGCTAGTTTTTCTTGATCAGATAAGCCTGTTTTAGCAATGGCTGCGTCCAGCGTTTCCAGGTCTGTTAAGTCTTCGAGTTTCAAGCAGTTAATCTCCTTTTTTCCTCATTCTGGCATAGGGATTTGCTGCTGTCATCTACCTATTTCTAGTACTGCCTAGACATAGGACAGACTAAAGGGTAGACTATGAGAATCCTTTCGTAGAGGAGCTTTTATGACACCCATTGAATTTGTGAACTGGTTACGTTCTTACACGACCACTGCACCGGGCTTGTCTGAAAGTGCAGACATCGAAGTCATTAAGAAAGCATTGGCTTCCGTGGTCGATGAACCAAAGGTAGCAACCTCTCTATGACGTTAGGGCAATTATCGTTAGTGGATACTGAGCTTTTCCAACCAACAGATGGTTTTGATCAAGATGCCTGGGAAACCCCGACCTGGTTAGCCCGTGAGTTTGCTGGCTTGGTCAAACCGACAGAGAAACGCATCTTGGAGCCAGCCGCAGGATCGGGCATGGTGGCGCAGTTCTTACCATTAGGTACGGTCTGCGTCGAAATTAAAGAAGACCGTGTTTTTGAGGGCACCATCCGCGCCCCGCAATGTCACTGGCATCGACAAGGTTTTTTCAGTTTCGAGGCTGAGGCACCGTTCGACTTGGTAATTAGTAACTTCCCCTTTTCGACAGCCATGTTGTTCATTGAAAAGTCGTTGCAGCTACTTGATGTGACCAACCCAGAGGCACGGATTCTAGCGTTACTGCCGACTAACTTTTTTCAGACACAGAAGGTTGCCAAAGCGTTCAAAACGTTAGGTGCCCATGTCCATCACAAGTATGAAATCGTCGGTCGTGTCGCCTTCCTCAAGCAAGGTGTGGAGAAACAAGGCAGGCAATGTGATGATGCCATTTTCGATCTTCGTCGGGGTACAGACGGTGATGCAATCTCTTATCTTTGGAGGCAATAGATGGTTAGACTCAAACCGCACCTAAAATATACAGGTCAAAAGTATTGTATTTACTGGAGTGATTATCACAGTTGTTTCTACCAAAAAATGACTAGCCTCGGTTTTGTCTATTACCGTCAGGCAACCGCAAAAGAATGGCTCCAGTACCAATGCCTGGAAGGGATACTTTTCTATCGCAAAATGAAGGCAATGGCTCAGGCAATTTTAGGCTTCAATAAATAAGGAGATAAGGTTTTGATCGAAGAGGATTGTTACGAGTTTACACATGAAAACCAGCAAGCTTTTATTGGCATTGAACCGCTTGATGGTAAGGTCAAAATTTCGGTACATTATGAAGTAACACTAGCCCTTGCTGATATTGATCCACTCCTTGAAGCAGTAAGAGAATTGGTAGAGGAGCAAGTTGGGCATTCACCAGAAGATGGTGATTTTGTTTTATTGGATGCGATTATGGCAGGTTGTATCGGCAATCGCCTTGATTTGGTAGAAGTGGTCGCAGCAGCAATGCACCAAATCAGAGCCGATGCTTTGAATAAAGCCATTGGTGTTACCCTCACTGAACCTCTTGACAACCAAGATAGGTAAAGGAAGATAAGGAAGTCAACCAAATCACTTCCCAAATTATGCCTACACTTTTGTACAAACGTCTTTCCACCACAGCCAGAGTTTCTCAAACCGAATGGGCAATTGGTGACATTCACCAACCACTAGCACAGGCAAAAGGAACAGGTGTAGTTGCCAACAAAATTACGTATGATGCCCTCGGTAATCCCCGTACTATTGTTGACCGTTACCCGAATGGCAAAATTGCCTTTATTGTTCACAAGGACGTTAACGAACTTTTTCATGGCATCTGTAAGCGCTTCACACCCGAAGGTAAATTGCTGCAAGTCTGTATTTACAGACATGGTAAGGCGATTAACGGTAGGGCGCTACCCGCTAATTTCTCTTTCGGTTATGCCTGGAAAAAGTCAAACTTAGTCGCCCAGCAAATGGGCTTAGTTTAAGTTTTCTCCCCTCTAAACCCCGGCACTGGCTGGGTTTTTTTCTTTGCTGTATCCATTGACAACCAAGGTAGGTAAAGGAAGATAAAGAAGTCAACCAAATCACCTCAAAAACTATGCCACGTTTCCAAGCTCAAGTAGATCCAAATGCACTCAACAACGATTGGTTCGTAGTAATGGACACCCTACTCAATCGCAGCTTCAATCACCCAGGTAGCACAAGAGCGCAACATACGAAAGACCTCAATGGGTACGGCTCGAAAGAACGGGCAGAGGCACGGGCAACAGCCTTGAATAAGAAATTTTCAAACTAGCTTTAGGTAAGGAAAATACTTTCAGAAACCTATTGACAACCAAGGTAGGTAAAGGAAGATAAAGAAGTCAACCAAATCACCTCAACCTTTTACCAACCATGTCTCATGAAATCAACAAGTCTATTCCTGCTAACCAAATCATTCCACACCCCGATCAGCAACGCAAAACTAAGGGCTTCGACCTCGAATCAATTACAGAACTTGGGGAATCGATCAAACAGCACGGGTTACAGCAACGGGTACGGGTTGTGCAAGTAACCGACCCGGAGTGGGTAGCTTACCTGGAGCGACGTTTACAAGAGCGTCTAGCCGAAACCCAAGAACAAACAGCGTTGGGTGCCTTCGGTGGGGATAAGTTTTATGCTCAGGCACTCGCTAACCTGCAAGCAATCAAAGAAGCACCGAAGCAACGCCAAAAAGCACTGTACGTCATCGTCTACGGGGAACGTCGCTGGAGAGGGCACCTACAAGCAGAACTCACCGAAGTCAATGCTGTCATTGATACGGCACTAACCAGAGAAGCCATCCAGGACATCATGCTACTCGAAAACATCCAACGGGAGGCAGTCGGGTTCGCAGAAGAAGCCGAATCGTATCGCTTCTGGATGCAATCGAAGGGTCTGAATACCACTAACCCAGAACACCGCAAACAGTTGGCAACAGCGCTCAATAAGTCGGTCACGTACATCAAATGGCGTTTGGATGCCATGAAACTTATTCCTCTCGCCCAAGCTGCCATGAAGCGCGAGGAACTCACCGCTAACCACGTTTATTACCTCTCACGGCTGGAAGAAGCGCAGCAAGCCAAATTGTTCAAGATGATCGAAACTGGTAGGTGCGTTTCGCTGTTCCAACTGGAAGCCGCCTACAAAGCCTTGCTTTTAGAAGCTGAGAAGCTTAAAACAGAGCAACAAACGCTAGACATTGCAGTGGTTGATAAAACCAAGGCGCTTGCCCTCCAAGCCAAACTACAACGGCTTGCCGAAACACTCTGCACTGTTGCCGACGATGACGAAGACAACGTGACTGAAGCACTAGGGCAAATGGACTTAGGTGAAATCCAACGCCTCATGCAGACGCTGGAACTGGCTAAACGCAACCTTAACCACATCTACAAGAATCAACTCGCTTTTCAAGAACAAGCACTGATCGCCGCCAAGCTCTAGAAATAATCCTCCCTGGTCTAGCTCAATTTCATTGACTTAGATTAGACCACGGGATAAGATACGGAAAGATTCAACCACACCAGGAGTTTTCCTTTATGTCAATGGAAACGTTTGCCTCCCAAATGCGGGTATTGTCGGCATGTATCTATGACAAACAGCGCGATTTGGCTAGCTGGCAGAAAGTACTGGCTGAGCACAAGCAGTCATTGTCAGAGATTGAATTAGAGGCAGCGATTATCGCGCAGAATGCACCCGGTGCTACTAGCGATACTAAGCGTAAGTTGGCTCAAGAAACCTTTCTAAGAGACCACAAAGACTATTCCTACCTGTTAGGGATAAAGAATGTCACGATTGAAACTATTGCCAAAGAAACTGCCGAGTTTGAGCATTGGCTACGTCAGTTTCGCATCCTCGAATTGCAATGCAAAGCAACTATCGCAGTAGGAGCTTATCTACCAGCAAGCAAATAACCTAGACTAGAACTAGCCCTTCCTGGTTCATAAATGGATAACACCGTCGAAAAGCAAGTAGAGTATCAGCCAGCCAAAATGCGAGTCGTCAGGATGTCACTGGCTGATCTCATCCCCGACCCAGCAAACCCACGCAAAGGGAAAGTCAAAGTCATTGCCGAATCGCTGAAAGAGTTTGGGCAGCATAAACCGATTGTGGTGCAGGAGTCCACTAACCGCATCCTGATCGGCAACCATACCTTCAAAGCGGCACAAGCATTAGGTTGGTCTGAGATTGATGTCAACCTGGTGACTGATGACGATCTGAAAGCGTTGCGTCGTTCTCTGGTCGATAACCGTGCGAGTGATGTCGCTGGTTACAACGAAGACGAATTGAAAGAGTTGTTGAAGCTCCCCGGCATGGAAGAGTTGCCTGGTTTTGATACTGGCTTCCTTGACAAACTGTTCGCTGAGAAGGAAGGAGCCGCTGATACGGAAGATGATCCAACCTACCCCATCACTCCTAAATTTGGTGAATCGTACCATGCCGTAGTGATTTTTGCTGACAACGATACTGACTGGACGTTTCTGCAAACCGTGTTAAATCTCCAGCACCATAAATCCTACAAGAATGGCAATGTGTCATTGTGCCAGGTTATTACAGCCATCGCTTTTGGTGAACTGTGGAGAAATCGGGCGTGAACAAACCGAAAATCGTCATCCCTTCTAAGGGGCGTGCTGATCGAATCACGACCACTAAGGCGATCAATAACGCCATCCTGTGCGTCTGCGAATCACAGGCTGACCTTTACCGGGAGCATAACCCTAACACTGAAATCGTGGTGCATCCCGATGAAGTGGAGCAGATCTCGTACCCTGCTAAACTCCAATGGATTTTAGATTATTTCGGGGATGTTTTTTACCTCGACGATGATGTGACTTACATGGTAAGGCACTGGGTTGAAGTCAGAGAACCTGTGAAAGTTACTCCTGAGAAAGCCGAGCAGTATGTCTACGCAGCGCATGAGATGGCAACCGCTATCGGTGCCTATTACTGGGGTTTCAACACTAATAAAGATCCACGGACTTACTTCGGACACAAACCATTCCGGCTCACTGGTATGTGCTGGGGTAACGGTACTGGTATTCGAGGTAATGCACCAGGTTGTAAGTTGTTCTGGAATACGTCACTCAAGACGAATGAAGACTACTGGATCGCTTTGTTGAATGCTCACTACCATCGGTATGCGTTCTTCGATGATCGGTTTAAGTTCAACACTACCGAACCATTCCGAAATCCTGGAGGTGCAGCCCTTTACCGTACCGTTGACCTGGAACGCCAAGCCTACGAACAACTCCGCAATCACTTCGGTGAAGCCATTGGTTTGAAGAAAGATACTGCCATCGCTAAACGTAAGCACGAATGGCAACCCGCTTTGCGAATCCCCTTTTGACACCAGAATCGGCTTCTCATAAGATGAAGATGTCCTAAAAATAAACCAACCAGGAGCAGATTAAACTTATGGCAGGATCTTACCAACAGCAAACAACATCGGGCTACGACTTGTACGAAGTGATCTCTGCCTTCCAAAAAGCGATTCGTCGGGGTGAGGAATACAACGCCTTGTACTGGGCTTCTGAGATTGATAAATCCAACTTCTCTGGCTTCCTCTGGAACCGCATCAAAATCATTGCCGTAGAGGATATTGGGCTAGCAGCACCAGGCTTAGTAGCTGACATCAACGCCTTATTCGAGTGGTGGACGCAGTGGAAAAAAGACAAAAAAGAAAGCGAAGGCATCTTCATCGTGCAAGCCGTTTGTTTGCTTGCCCGTGCCCCTAAATCACGCATGACCGATCATGCCGTTTGTTTGTTCTGGCAGGATCGCGCTACCCTTCCTCGTCTAGAAATCCCGGATGAAGCACTGGACAAACATACAAGACGTGGTAAGTCCATGAAACGGGGTTTTGATCATTTTGTCGAGGAAGCTTCCAAGCTCAATAACGAGGCAGTAGGTGTCGCTAACCCTTACTACGATTTGTACCTGGTCGGGCGTAGAAATCATTACAACCTGGACGGCAATGGCAAAGTTGCTGCTACTGATCCAGGGCAAGCAAACCTATTCGATGACCCTAACTGGTAAGAATTATGGCTTTTCAAGCAGATCCCAATGCCAGAGTGTTCCAGCGTTCATGGTTCCCGCTTGTGCCGATGCCGGAAATGTTCATGGTCGAGTCCGAGCATGAAGCAGCCTTACGCTTGTTCGTTACTGGGCAAGCTTATGAGCGAGAACAAGTGATGGTGCCACCATCAGGGGATGCTGTTGCAGAAGTTCGCTCCCCTGTTCCAGGGTGCAACTGTAATCGCTGTGTGGCATTTAGAACGAATGATGATGAGGCTTCGCGTAGACATAACCAGGGTAAACGGGTACGTTTACCCCCTGCCTACACCTCTACTTTCTTGCGAGAGTCTACTTCCTGGGAACAGGATCGAAGGCAGGCGATGCGGGGCACTGGTCGATGTGATTGTAATGTCTGCCAACATCGCGGTGTCTCTCAATATCTGGATCGCCGTAGTGAACAGTTTTGGGGTGGGATGCCTACCTTCAGACGAGCGGACACAGCAACCATTATACGGTTCTCCCCCGACGCCCCAACTTACAACAGTGTCACCCCTTACAAGACCAAGACCAGTCACGTTTGTAACGGCTGTACCTGGTTCCTTGGTGATGACTCTTTTAACAGGGAAGCTAAGCCAATCTGTATGGCAAACAACGTTGCCTTCGGTGCGGTTGATGCACCGAATACCTGCACCGAATTTGAACCACCAAAACCAAAGGAGAAAACTTGAGCAATCCCGTAAACCATCCCGATCATTACAATCAGGGACCAATCGAATGCATTGACTTTCTTGATTGGACAGGTGACGTAGTGCCTTTCAGTCTAGAGAGTGCCAAAAAGTATCTTTGGCGTTGCCCTGATAAGCATGGACTTCAAGACTTGGAAAAAGCTTTGTGGTATCTCAACTACGCCTATCGGCAACGGGTGCGAGAACCACAGTGGGTAAAGTGGTGCCGTCAATGGTTGGCTTACCTCAACCCACCAGCCGTCCAAGATATTGACGCTGTGCTTGATGAAGCCAAGATTTTCCATCAGCGTAATGTTTTCCAGTGCCTGTTCTTGTACAGCAAAACGGGGCATCTCATCCACCTTGAATATGCGATAGGGCAGCTTCAGTTCAATATCCATGTGGCAGAGCAGGAAGAAAGAAAGGCAATGATCCAACAAGCAGAGGCAGAATTGAATGAAGCCACCCATTGATCCGTTATTCCGAGTCGAGGTGATTGAACAAACACCAAACCCACAGAAAACTATTTATGCCGCCCTGAAGCAGGATTATGCTGAGACGTTTGTACACGATGACCTCTTTGAGTGGGTTGATGGTGCTGGGGAGTATGCCTGGTCTGGCAGCATGACCGAGGCTAAGGCAGGTGAAATTGCCATCAAACGTTTGTTGAATGGTAATCGTGGACACTATGGACCTCTGGAGCATCCGCAGATCGTGCTGAACTGTGGTTACTTCCCTCACTCCGTCATGCAGCAGCTACGGACACATCGACATCTTAGTTTCGATGTCCAGTCCTCGCGCTACACAGGTCAGCGGTTAGTGGCAGCGGTGGCAGCGTTAGAGCACATTGAACCTTTCCCGATGAACAAAGTGTTTGCCGCCCAGAAGGAAATCATCGAACCGCTTTTCTATCTACGTCCCGTTGGTGCCTACCATGACCGTAGTGGTAAGCATTACGACTACACGGAGCTACGACGCAATCAGCACGTCGGACGGTGCCTGAGCGCCCTAAATCAATACGCTGACGACATAGCCTACGGCATGTCAGAAGAACACGCACGAGGGATGATTCCGTTCGATGTGCGGCAGCATTGGGTGATGTCCATGAACCTGCGTTCCCTCATGGCAATCCTTTTGATTCGGGGCAAGGCTGACGCACAGCTTGAAATTCAACAGTTATGTCACCTTATCCTGCCTCACTTTGAAGCATGGGCACCGGACATTTACCAGTGGTTCATGGAAAACCTGTGGCAGAAAGGACGGTTATCGCCATGACCCGGAGACAGCTACCGAGCAAACCTGCCTACACTTGCGGGACGTGCAATCGCTTCATGTGTACCGATTGTCTCCTACTAGCGTCTGAACATGAGCATCTACGAGCACTACGTTCATCGCTCTTGATAGAACGTGACGAACGGATAGAAGCACTGGAACGAGAGCTTGCCTTAGTGAAACGTGAAAGTGCGGAGTGGAAGCAGTTTTGTACCGCTGGCTTCGCAAAAGTGATGATCGCCTGGATGGAATCGGAAGTATGGAAAGCGGCTACTAAACCTGAAGCATCAGCCATCGCAAAACGCACCGCTAAGTTAGTCAAAGAAACCCGTAATTGGCTCACCAAAGAGCATCAAAAATGAGAAACCTGGTTAATTTCTTTCACCTTAGACACATTGAACATCAGGACGGCAGGGCTTACTTGACTCGCTATTTTGTACTGTTCCAGATTTGGATGCTTACGATAAGTGGTTTGCTAACAATTGGTAGATCATGACACTGATGGTCTTTATTTTCTTCCTTCCAGAAAATTACGTCTCCCATCTAATTCCTACCACCATTAACATGATAGAAAGCCAGGAACTCTGCCAGTTCAATACTCGTTAACTTTCTGCCAATCTCACCCTTTGCTGCTTCCCAGTCTTGGCGCGTAAACGGTTCACCATCCAACCACGCATCTGGTGTGACTTCCATTGGTGCGATACGGCGCAGCGCCAGGTCTTTGTTTTGTTGGGCAAGTTGCAACGGCAACGGGAAAACATTCAAGTAAGTAGCGTGTTCAGTGACTTCGACCAACTGCGGTAACTGCCGTAGCTCAGGACGTAACCACCCGAAATACAGCGTCGGTTGCCACTCGATTAGTGCCTGCTTCAGGGCATCAAACCACGTTGCTGGTACTGACCAAACCTGGGTTACTTGCTCACTTTTAGTTGCTTGGCTTTTTATCTGACTGCCCGTCGCCAAATAACGTTTCACCTCAAGCGTCTGCCTTTCGACGGTATTGATGACATCAGCCTGGAAATATTCTTTCCCTAGACGAGTGCAAACCAGTTGCTCAATGATTTGATAACGATTCAGTTGCGCGGTCGGTGTACGAAAGGACATGGTTAAAATTCGCTAAACTAAAGCTATGATAGCCTACTCTTAGACCATTAGAAAATGAGCCAACCGTCACCCATCACTACTGAGATTCTAAGCCAGCGTGCAGCCTGGATGAAACTAGGGCAGTATCGCCCCAACCGTCTCACTATCGGGTTTGAGATGCTGAAAGTGCTGGTACAGGAACTTCCCCAAATGCCGCTTTATCCTGGTGAGCAGATCTTTGGTCTAGTGATTGAAGAAGACAGTGAAGATGTATGGGGGCTTGCTGTCTATTGCAACTAATCCACTCTTGATCCAAACAAAAAAATGGCAAACAAACCATCTGACATTGCTTTTGAGACAACCAAGCAACTGAACGAAAAACGCTTCACACAGCTATGGCAGTGGGTGCTCGTACTTGGATTGCTTTTAATCGGCAATCTTGGTGTGAGTCTCTGGTGTCTTAGTTTGGTACTTTAACAAAGTTTTGTGGTCTAAGCATAGACCAGGCTGCTAGAATCATTGCAGTAGAGAATAAACCGGGTGAGTGGTCTCAGGCTTCCACGCTAGGTTCATACCCTAGAGATACGGGGTGCAGTTCCCCGACCCGGCATCATCCCATCAATAACCAGGCAGCATCTGTTACACCGCAATTAAACAGCAAATCAAGGCAGCTTAAGCCTTGAATGCGATCACCAAAAAGTTGCGGGTAAATCGGTTCTTTGCTTTGACTGAAAATGACTTTAATGTTGTGATAGTCGAACCGTTCCAGGTTTAAGTAACCTCGCGCCCCTTCCCCTGCCAGGTACACATTCGCCCCTAACGACTGGCACATGGACAGCACCCGTTGAGAGCCTGTGCCAACCTGCGGCACCGACGACGCAAGCATGAGCGATGGTTTAGTCGCTAACACTCGGAGGATGGCTGCATACGCATCACAATGCCATTGCAGCAACGAACGATATTCGTTCCGGTATAAGAAGTGAATCAACGGTGCTACCTCCTCCCAATACAGTGCTTTCTGGTAAGCAAGCTCCAAGGTTCGCCAGTGTTTTGCCTGCCAGTGCTTTGGTGTACCCATGCCAGTATTGTCAATCTCAACTTGAGACACAAGCGTATCACTATGTGCTTTGACTGGGATGGTCAGCATCTGCCTACCGTTTGCTGATTTAATCCAGTTACGATTTTCGTAATCACCCCGACTGAATTTCACATTGTCAGAGATGATATGAATGTTGCTGGCAAGCATCCGTTGCAGCAGGGGGATGCCAGGGAAATAACAAGGTTGCCGACTAGAGATGACTCGCATGTTGGAACTCAGGGACTAGGGTATGTAACGTGGCAAACGTCTCTTGTTCATCGCCCACACGGGCAGCGACGAACAAACGCAGCAGATCAGCACTAAATTCACCCCATTGCCTCGGTTGCTGCTGTACACGCAGAATGCCCGGTAACGTGGTGGGCTGAGTGCCTTGCAGGGATAGTTGTTCATGCAATTTCTCACCAGGTCGCATCCCGGTGATCTGGATCGGATGATCGGGGGCACCCATCGCCAGTGCTAGCCGGTGCGCCAGGTCGCTGATTTTGATTGGTTCACCCATATCGAGAATATGAATCTCACCATTTGCAGGTAGGCTGGCAGCTTCCAGAATCAAGCAGCAGGCTTCCGGTATGGACATGAAGTAACGGGTCATCAGCGGGTCTGTAATGGTCAGTGGTACGCCTGCCCTTACCTGTTGGATAAACTTGGGTACGACTGAGCCGGAACTACCCAGCACATTGCCGAACCGGACGACATTAAACCATGTCTCTGCCGTAGAGGCAGCAAAGGCTAATGTCACCATCTCAGCGACTCGTTTGGAGGCACCCATCACTGAGGTGGGTGCAACTGCTTTATCGGTCGAGATCAACACGAACCGTTCCACCTCACAATGCTCTGCGGCTACGACACAACGGTAGGTGCCGTAAGCATTAGTGACGACCCCCTGAATCGGATGCGCTTCGATCATCGGTACGTGCTTATAGGCAGCACAATGAAACACGATGTCCACACCCTGCATCACCGAAAACAGCAACCGTTCATCCAAGATGGAGCCTAGAACACCTTGAATGGATGCTAGTGGGTAGTGCGCAAGGATTTCTTCTTGAATCTGGTACAGGGCAATTTCACTCGACTCGAACAGGAGGATACGGGTGGGTGGTTCTGCCATACCGACTAACAAACGCACCAGTTGCGAACCGATAGAACCACCAGCACCAGTGACCAGGATGCGTTTACCGACGCAAAACCGTAGTGCTTCTGGAGCCAGTACGTGAGTCGGTCTTGCTAGTAGACTATGAAAATCCTTCTCTTGTAGCTCTAGCATCAGCTTACCCTCACTGAACGCACTAGCTCGAAAGCCTCAGCAAACTTGATACCAACCATCGACCCGTAATGCCTTGCTTCCCCACCAATGGCAGCGATTGACCGAGGATGCGGGTATTCACGTAGCTCTGACTCGTAGCAGCGCATCGCCCCTAACTTGGCACTAAACGTGGTGTCGATGTCGGTGAATACATTGGGTCGAAAGGTTGGTTGCAGCAGCCCAAAACTTTGTTCAGTCGAACTCAGCACCGGGTACATCAATACCTCTTTGATAGTTGACCCTGGTAACGGTCGGGTCGCAATTAACGAGGCACGGGCAACGGCTTGGTGGTCCTGGTTCAAATCGCTGATGTGATGCGTGTAGACCACATCAGGCTTGAAGTGAGTAAGGACTTGCTCTAGTGTTTTCGTCAACGTCAATAGCGGCAGTTGGTCAAAGCGTTGATCAGAGAAACTGAACAGGCAAGTGGTGCACCCTAGTACCCCAGCAGCCTTTTTGATCGCACGCTCTCTGGTATCGACATCACCTCTGGCAGTCGTCACAGTCGTTAAGTGCAGTACCTGGACTTCATGCCCCGCTTGCACTGCCTTGGCGATCGTGCCACCACACCCCAGCACTTCATCATCGGGATGCGCTGCTATGACTAGGATTTTCATTTTATGGTTTATGGTCTAAACTTAGGACATTGTGATCTGTCTCTAGTATAGGTTATGCCCGTGTTACCGTTTGCTCGTCCTGAAATCTCCGACTACGAAATTGAAGCTGTGGCTGGTGTCCTGAAAAGCGGGTTACTTTCCACTGGGATACGGGTCTCTCACTTTGAACAATGCTTTGCCCGTGCCGTCGGCGCAAGACAAGCCGTTGCTGTCGATTCGGCAACCAATGGTTTGTACCTCTCCCTGGTCGCCTCTGGCATTACTAGCGGTGAAGTCATCACCACACCGTGGACATTCACAGCCACTGCCGAAGCAATTGAACGTGCTGGGTGTACACCTCGTTTCGTAGACATCGATCCTGTTACCCTGAACTTCGACCTTGACTTAGTAGCGGAAGCAATTAATGAAAACACTCGCGCTATCCTCCCTGTACACATGGCAGGGCTGGCAGTTAATCTCACACAGCTTTACGAACTCGCCAAAAAGCATAATTTAGTCATCATTGAAGATGCGGCTCACGCCCTTGGCTCAAAGCACATGGGTAAGCCAATCGGCTCCTTCAAAAAGTCAGCCGCGACAGTGTTTTCTTTTTATGCCACCAAACCGCTTTGTACGGGTGAAGGCGGCATGATTTGTACGGGCGATGACGCATTGGCTGCACGCCTCAGACGGCTACGGCTCCACGGTATTACCCGTACTGATGATTGGGAGTATGAAGTCACTGACTGCGGCATCAAAGCGAATATGACTGATCTGGAAGCAGCGATCGGGAGTGTCCAGCTTCGACGTTATCAAACCATGCAGGCACGACGCAAAGCGTTCGCTGAGTACTACCTGGAAGCATTCAACGAACTTGAGTTAGTCTTGCCTGCCGTGGGCATGGATGAACACTCATGGCACCTGTTCGTAGTGCAGGTAAAAAACCGCAATCCTTTCATCAAAGCGATGCGGCAGCACGGTATTCAGTGCGGTGTCCATTACAAACCGCTGCACCTCCACAAGTATTGGTCTGAAAAATATAACCTCACCCCTGATTCATTACCAAAAGCAACAGCCATCTTTCAACAAAACGTCAGTCTACCCCTTTACTCAGCCATGACGATCAAAGACGTGAATCACGTCAGTGCCGTTGTAATAAAGCTTTTGACCTAGCTAGACCACGGGGTAAGATTAGAAAGTCAACCACAACGAGGTTCCCTTTGGCAAAAACAATCAGTCCTGAAGTCCTAGAAGTCTTGAAGCACGTTGAAATTGACGGGCAGCACGTCAAACTAACAGGGACGCTCGACCGTAAGCTGTACACGGGTGTTGCCGAAGTCTTAAAAATCCTGGGTGGGAAGTGGACAGGCGGCAAAGTACAAACCACTGTCTTCCCTCCAGATAAGAACCCGCAGGAATTAATTGATGCCCTCCTTGCTGGTGGTAACAAAATTGAGAAGAATCCGTTGGCTTACTTCCCAACACCAGCACCAGTGATTGCTGCCATGCTAGAACACCTTGATGACTTCGACCCTTTCCCTCTTTGCCGTGTGCTTGAACCGTCTGCTGGTGAAGGTGCCATTGCCAAAGCTGTCCTGGACTTAATCCCGCACTGCACACACCCTGACCAGTTACTTGATTGCGTTGAGTTCGATCCCGGTCGTGCCAAGCAACTACGGTCGCAAGGGCTAACCGTTTATGAGGCTGATTTTCTCACCCTGCCTGTACCGGATACGCTCTACGATGTCGTGCTGATGAACCCACCGTTTACCATCGACAACAAGACAAATGCGTTTGCTTTGCATATCCTTCATGCCTGGTCTTTTCTGAAGCCTGGAGGTAGATTGATTTCAGTGATTCCGTCTGTAGCAGGCAATGCCAAGTTTGCTACCTTTTTCGCCTTCGTGCAGCAACACGGCAGCGTCACCAAACTGCCAGAGAAATCATTTAAGACTTCCGGCACCAATTTGAATTGTTCGATCATTGCCCTGACTAAACCGCACGCTGTGCCAGTAGTGCCAGAGCCACCCGCACTTGAAGTGACTCCAGCCGTAAAAGCAAAAGCGACTCGACAACTAGGTTTGTTCTGACCTTGAATTACTGGCAGTTCAAACTTTCAAGCCTTGGGAAACCAAGGCTTTTTTAATGCGCTTTGAGCTTGATTTGCAACCAACTTGGAACCAATGAATACTTTGGTGGTCAACCATCCCAAGGTCGTTGCCAGCATGTATGAAAGCGCCCCCATTAATCAGAACATGACCCCAAAAGGTAAGTATTTTACGATCGTGCATGACTTGTTTCGACGCTTAAGAGAAAGAAACTTCAAAGGTAGTTACGTACTCGAAGCAGTCGAACAGCATTTGTTTGGTCGTCTCTTTAAGCTGACTTTTATTGATCAACGGCTGGAGCAAATAGCAGCCCATTTTGGCACCGATGGTTATCAACAAGCGCTTGCCCTTATTTTCGCTATGGCTGATCGGTTGTTCGGGCAACAAATGGTACAGACTTTGTACCTGGTGCCTGCTACGGCTCCTGAAGTGAAAGCTGACTTGGGACGCATCTATAGCAAAATCTTTTTATAGAAAACTATTGACACGTACGGTCGGTAAAGGAAGATAAGGAAGTCAACCAAATCACTTCCCAGAAAAGCAAATGGAACCGTTACTCATTACAGTCAAACTCGAAAATCCGGTTAGCTATTTCCGTGGTAGCAAACCTGTAAGGGTGCTAGTGCTACGAGTCCAAGACTCTATAACTGGCTGTGTAAGACACGTTGAAAAACCAATTGAGCGCTTACCAGCTAGTCTCATGACACGTCTTACCCAGGCTTTCTTGGACAGTGCTGAAATCGAATTACATAAAGAAGATTGGTCGCGCATCCACCAATACAGTACTGAGTTGATCGATGCTCAAGTTGCCAAACACGCACCTTAAATTAAAAGCCGTACCTCTTGACACGTACGGTCGGTAAAGGAAGATAAGGAAGTCAACCAAATCACTTCAATCCCACCATGACTTACCAAAACACAGCTTCTCTAAACGGTTTGAAAATGGCTCTTGCACAATCCCCAATGTCAGAAATTGCTCAATCCTACCGTCAATGGCTGCAATGGAATGACAGTTACGAAACACGGACAGAAGCAATCCAGGCACTGGCTAAATTGATGAATCGTTCAGAGTCATACGTCAGAGAAGTGCTTGACCATAACTAATGGCTTCTTCCTCCCAAACCCTGGTACTAGCTGGGGTTTTTGCTGTACCTCTTGACACGTACGGTCGGTAAAGGAAGATAAGGAAGTCAACCAAATCACTTCAATCCCGCCATGAATCCTAACATCATCGACCACATCGTTTACTCCAAACTCGGCAGTTTCATAGCTCAGTACCGCGATTTGCGCCAAGCACAGGAAAGACTAAACGATGTTCCCGGTGGCTACATTCAAGCCAAACCAATGATGCTGTACCTTGATTGCCCCGTTGCCTAGTTTAGTTTAGTTCAACCCTAGAAAAGGATTAACCAAAATGACTAAGAAACAACCATCACCGCAACAACTCGAAGCAGCCAGAGCCAAGAAGCAAGCAATTATGGAACGCTACGAAGCCAGTAAAACAACCATCGCCCAACGGGAACCGGAACTACAACAGACCTTGGAGCAAGTGCAGCAAGCTTTGATGGCTTCAGCCTCCGAACAATTCCCGAAAATCTCCCTCAACAATTTTGCGTTCGTATTGTTCCAAATGGAAGCACAGCACCTGGAAGGCTTACCTTATACCCATGTCCGCACCTTCGAGCATTGGAAAGACAACAATCGCACGGTACGCAAGGGTGAAAAGTCAACGCTTGTTTCTATTACCTGGGTGCCAGCCAAAGAAACAGAAGACGGCAAGAAAGGTCGCCTCTTCCCGAAAGTCACTCACCTCTTTCACGTTAATCAGACCGATGAAATTGGTGCAGTAGTAGCCTCTTAAAAAAAGAGGGCACCCGTAAGCACCCTCTCGCCTATTCGACACAGGCACGGTTGATTACTTCGATCATCTGTGCCTGTCAAGGAATAGATGTCAACCAAATTCCCTAACCCAATAGTAGCAGGCTTTGCATCTAAGCTACTAAAAAAATTGACATAGATTAGACCACGGGATAAGATGCAAGAGTAGTCAACCAGGTTTAGCCAATGTCACTTTCTAGACGCGAGTTAATCGGTCAGCACCTTAAGGTTAGTCGGGGCTTCAGTGAAGTCGCCTCTGATCTGAATGACGACTTTCAAGTTTTGATGGAAGAAATGGATGACCTGGAGCCGCAAGAGCAGGCACGGCTGCTGGCAGCCATGATGGTGCAGATCAGCGGGAAACTGTCAAAGTTGCACGGATAGCCGCGAATGTCCTAGCCTTAGACTAATTTGGTTGGGGCTATTGACACCCCAGGTAGGTAAAGGAAGATAAGGAAGTCAACCAAATTAACCCCAGGTATGCCAATGACTCTCCCCATCAACTCAGTCCAACTTGAAACCAACCTCCGTAGAATCCTTGCCCTCCTGGAAGAGGGTAGCAGGATGGATGCCATCGAAGAAATCGAATGCATGATTGATGAACTTGATACGGATGAGCCAGATTGCGATTATGCCTTGTCCGAAAATCAAGCGCTGTTTGTTAAAGAAGCCATGCTTCAGGATATGGCGATCAACTACTCCTATTCCGGTCGGGGTATGTACGGCGATGTTTGCCCATCCGTCTCGGTAGACGATGGTGACGACTTTGTTACTACTGCTGCCACCGCACAGGATGGGATGGGGCAAGGCATCGTCATCTACGCTCGGCATTAAAGCGTTCTTTCGCCCCTGGTGCTATCACCAGGGGCTTTCTTTATTCAACCATTTATTTACTCGGAGGTTTCCTTATGCACCCACTAGGCTATTACGTCTCTACTTCTCAGACCGATGACCTGCAAGAACAGTTCGGTACCAATCTTCAAAACCTACCACTTGCTGAAAAACTGCACCTGTTGGGTGTCCTAGCCATTCATCAGCAGGTAGTTACCCAAGAACCGGATGATGAGTACGTCCTAGCCGATGCCTTAGATGAACACCCTTTCGAGGATACTGGTGCAGGCAACATTGAATTATGCCTAGACACGCTGGAAGGTGAAAGCGATCAAACCATTCGTGCGTTCATGGTAGCACTGGCTGCCTACATCGCTGGTGCCTAAATTAGATCACGACTTGGCTAACTTAAACCACGGCTGCTGTATGTTCAAGACCAAACTATTGCAAGTATTGCCTCCGACTGCACGGCAGCTACAGCCACATGAACCCGTGCAAGCGGGTGATTGCCATTGGACAGGCAGTGGCTTCTTCCAGGTACAGCCTAACGATCCAATGATTCGACACTATCGCGTTGGTTCAGGACCATACAGCACCTACTACCGATTGGAGCAAAAGCCATGATTCACACCCCAACCCAGCAACGTTTACTCGACTTCATCCCTGAAGTTACAGACTGGCAACACCTGGCTTTCTTACCTGATGTGATCTGTGAAGCCTTGCTTGAGATGACAATCGCCAACCTTGGATCTGGTCTACCAGCCATTCAAGCCAACGTCAAACTGAAGCAACTGGCAACAATGCCGCACCACCAAATCATTGACCTCTGGAATACCCAGCATCCCGGTGCCGAAATTGACAACCTTAACCAATTTGTTAGTGTCAGCCCGACTTCCCAGGCGTTGCTTACAGAGCAAGCAGGTACAGGCAAATGGCTTCGCTATGCCGTGTTTGCGGCTGACAAGGTGCTGGTGCTGCGTGAGTGGGCTGGCTGTGCCTCATACGCCACACACATCTACTACCCTTTGCTGAATGCCTACGAATACGGGCACTACACAGCCACCCAGTCTTTCTATGACGTAATGGCTTCTTTTGAACACCGACTACAGGAGCATTTAACATGACAACCGACCAAGAAATTAGAGTACTCACCCTGCCCCAGCCTTGGGCGAGTGCGATGGGCATCAAACGGATCGAGACACATTCGGGTGAGATTACCTGGGACGGTTACAGAGGCTTAGTCGCTATTCACGCAGGAAAAGTTAACCAGGCAAAGTCAGCCAAACAAACCATTGAGCTACTGGAAGACGAGGATGGCTTACCAACAGAGTTAACAACGTTTGCACAGGGTGCCCATAAACTCCCCACAGGTGCGATTGTCTCGGTCGGTCGTATGGTTGACTCTGTGATCATGACGGCTCCCTGGATTGCCCAACAAAGCCGAGTCGAGCAATGCCTGGGAGACTTCGATATTGCGCGTAAAGGCATCCTCTTCGATGACATCTACCACTTACCCCTACCGATTCCCTATAAGGGCAAGCAGGGGCTGGTACGCATCAAAGATAAGGCTCTGGCAACACAGTTGATCGCTTTCTGGCAGTCAACACCTAAGTTCTAATCCCTGATCGCTAACACCCCTCCTTACCCTCGGACAACCGGGGGTTTTCTTTTGGGTACATAACCCAAACTGATGAATTACACCCCTCTAACACCCCTCACCCCAATTCCCTCTACGCTTCGCTCTACGACGCTCTACGAATCCGTGTAAAACAAACCCTCTCCCTGTATGGGTTCTAGCGTTCGCAACAAGCCCTCACTCTTGCAAAAGATAGACCCTGTATAGGTTTGAGCTATACACGCTCTACGATTTCGCACTTACGGCTATGTTCTCCAAAAAAGCAGCCCAGAGTCATCAGTTTAGAGAGGCTAGTAAGTAAAAATGCTTATAGGCTTCTAAAACCACATCAGGGTAAATTATGGGCTAAGGAATAATAAGTAATGAGAGAAAAATAAAGGGAAGGAGGGGGTAAAAGTAAAAAAAGGTTAATAACTAATAAATAATAGATAACTAATAATTATCAATAATGAATATATAAACTCTCTTTTTACTCTCACCCCTTGCCGCCTTTTTGTTTGACTAAGCATTTTTACTTACCTACCCTCTCCCTTTATTTTTCTCTCATTACTTATTAGTTATTTTTACGAATGTATAGCCGTAAGTGCGAAATCGTAGAGCGTGTATGGCTCAAACCTATACAGGGTCTATCTTTTGCAAGAGTGAGGGCTTGTTGCGAACGCTAGAACCCATACAGGGAGAGGGTTTGTTTTACACGGATTCGTAGAGCGTCGTAGAGCGAATCGTAGAGGGAATTGATCGGGGCTAGGAGAGCGGCAGTCTATTGATAAGTGTGGCTTATGACTAAATTCAATTTGCCTATTTCTAGACCACCTCGTAAGATAAAGGAGTCACCAAAGCAAAGGAGTGCCCGTTATGCCCAAGACCAAATTCGACCCTGATGCACTCATAGCTGGCTTCACAATGTCCCAGGCTACGTTGACTGACCTCCTTTCTACAGTTGGTCGTGCCGTGCCTTCTAGACCCTCTCATCCGATTCTGGCGAACATCATGCTGGTGGTTGATGCTGACAAGCAGACATTGACTGTGAGTGCCTTTGATTTAAGCCTGGGCATCCAGCGCACCGCTACAGTCTTCGCTACTAAGTCGGGGTCATTCACCCTCCCAGCGAAGCTCACGATTGATATGGTTGCCAAGCTACCCGATGGCGATGTCAGCTTTGCTGTGTTCGATTTTGGTTTTGGGAAGGAACCAACGGATGAGGACAGCACCTATGCCTTGATGGCTCAGATCAAGGTGGGTCGTTCCGCTTACGAAATCCCTGGTATGCCTAGTGTCGAATTCCCGGTACTGCCAGAGCTAGAAGGGGATGCCACTACAATGACTTTAGCGGTCAATGAAATCATCAGTGGGCTAAAACATACGCTGTTCTCTGCGTCCTCGGATGAAACCAAGCAGGTGCTGACAGGGATACACGTTTCGACTAGGGGAGCCTTCGATTTTGCTTCGACCGATGGACACCGTTTAGCTGCCGTTAGCATCGACTTCGCAGAGGGTGCTGAACATGAGGATGCAGAGTTAACCATTCCGGCAAAGGCGATGCAGGAAGTCGCTAGACTGGCAGAGAAAGCAATGCCTGAAGTGGTAGAGCTACAGTTCAACGACTCGCAGGCTGTCTTTACCTGGGAGCATTACCGCATCACCACACGGCTGCTCGAAGGTCAGTACCCGAACTACCGTCAGTTAATCCCAAACCAGTTCTCGAAAGAAATGACGGTTGATCGCAAAACCCTGGTCTCAACCCTGGAACGCATCAGCGTCATGTCGGACCAGAAAAACAACATCGTCCGGCTCATGATGAGTGCAGATGATCAACTGCTAACGATTACGGTTGATGCTTCCGAAGTCGGTAGTGGCACCGAAGAAATACCCGTGCAATACTCAGGCGATGACCTGACTGCTGCTTTCAACATCAAATATCTACTTGAGGGTTTGAAGGTGTTGCACACCAGCGAAGTGCAGATCAGCTTAAACACTGCCACCTCCCCAGTCGTTGTGAAACCAATGGGCAGTATTAAAAGTCAGTACCTGGTGATGCCTGTACAGGTAAGAACCTAGAAATAGGCTATGCTATCCCAGCCGTGGTCTATTGCACTTAAATAGACCACGGGTTAAGATACAGAAGTCAACCAAACAGAGGTCTCCTTTATGTCCATAGCATTTACAAGAGAGGTATTACCAGAGCTAACATTCAAGCAACCCATTGAGTATGGTGTTGGCTACACCGAAGAAGCCCTTAGTCTTGTCGAGAGCTTAGCGGAAGAGTTTGGGGCAGGTAGTGAGCTTGTCATGAGCATCATGGTCTGCATCTTCCTGGAACGGCAAGATGTTGATGAAACGCTTGATACACTTGATGACTACTACCCTAATCACTTTAACGGTGACGATTTCGCGATTCAGGATTTTTATATCGCACTCACTGAAGTAGCAGAAGCAGATTTGATTGTGGTTTGTGATGACCTAGCAATCCATGAAGATCAAGCCATTACGTACGCTCTTGCTGCCTGCCTTGACGATGAGGACGCAATGATCGATGTGCGTAACTACCTGGATAAATTTCAGGATACTTTCTAAGCATTCAGGCAACGATTCCACCCAGTAACCCACTCAATGAGGAGACCTGAATATGCCAGCAGAGATCTCAGAATTAGTTTTCGATTCCACACAACTTTACGAGATTGGACTCACAAGTGATCAGAGGCTTGGCAACCTAGTTGATGAGTTTGATTTAACGCACTCCTTCATTTGCACAACCATCATTAACCTCTACCTCCATACGTTCGATGCAGAGCAGCTAAACGATGACTTCAATGATGCTGTGATGCAGCACGATTGGTGCGAGATTGCTGAACGCGACATCTCTCTTACTGAGATGTCTGAGAATGAGCTATTTACCCTTTGCGCCGATTATGACCTCGATACGGATGATGCCCTTACCCACGCTCTATTTCTGGGTCTAGGTGATGAGTCATTCATGCAGAACCAGGTACGCCCATACCTAAAGGATCACACCAATGGCTAAACTGCAAACCTTAAACGTTGCCTTACGCCTGGAGCCTGGGGTCATCGAAGACCTCCATGCTCTGGCAGAGGAGCAAGGCGTGACCGTTGGTGTGCTTGTCTCCTACATGGCTGCTATTGCCCTTGGTGATAATGAAATCCTCGAAGCTGTAGATGATGCTATTTACGAAGACGGTGAAGGAGAGGAGGAAGCCTAAATAAATCCCGTGGTCTATTGCCTATCAATAGACCACGGGATAAGATAAGGAAGTCAACCAAATAATTCTTCCCATGACTTACTCCGAATCTGGTTCTGTCCGTTTCCAACTTAACCCAGTGCATGAAGCCAACTGCGATGCCTTCGAGCAGCAAGGGTACGACGACCGAATGAACGGAGTCACTAAGATTCCATCGCGCTATTGCCGTTCGGTACTGGATACTTCCAAGTCCTACATCCGTGGCTGGAAGCGTGCCCATGCTTTGTTGCAAGCGTCCTAGACTAAAGCCAGTGTTGTTTAACTTAAAAAAACCACATGGCTCAATCCTAGGCATAAAGTCCGTATTATCGTCACCCAGACCCAGAAAACCATTCTTACCTGATGCTGCTAGTACCGGGAGACACGTTCGATTTATGGATCGGTGATTGGTTCCGGGCGTTGCATCCTGGGAACAATCAGCCTATGGTGTTCTCCCGGCACCGCATCATTGCCCAAGTGCTGCGAGTCTATGCCACCAGTAGCCAGCTTCGATATGTCTGCCAACGGGTTGATGGTAAGCACCGTAGCACCAACGGCGATGAGTTCGTGATCGGCATTACTTTGGAGGGAATTGGCAACCACACCACTACGGATACTGAAAAGAAATGACCCAAACACTCGCGCAGACACTCATACCGGGAGACCCGATCATCGTCATCTTCAAGGAAGCACTGACGTTTCGCAGAGCCGACAATGCCTTCAACATTCAAGGCACTTCGTACCAAACGATTAATCAATGGGACATCATCACGGGGCATCTCCTCTCGCTTGATGATGAGCATGTTTACTTTGAATGTAAGCATAGCGAGGTGACTGCTGAAGTGAAAGCACCGCTCTCCTCAATCATCGTCCGAAAAATCAAACCAGAGAACGTCTACACCTATAGCGGTTCTCAAAACGAGTCTCAGGTAGACTCATTAAGCTTGGCAGAAAGTACACCCTAGCAGGAGAGCAGTCATGGTTGGTGATCGTGAGTACGAAGTGTTGGTTGATAAGGTCGATACGTTTTGGTGGGAGGCACGGGCAAACGGGATGCTGGTGTCTCGGTCTGTGATGGAGTCGAATGTCCGGTTTGACCTAGATTTATTTCTGAACGATCCAAAAATGTATCTGGAGTCACCCACCGCTAAACAGGAAGGCAGTGAGGCGGCTGTTGCGGATGCTGAGAATCGTCACAAGCAATGGTTGGATGCCGTACTGGTGGAAGTGCAAATGATGCAGCGGTTCAAGGCAGCAAAGTTAGCCATTGCCCGACAATTCGCGGAGCATGAGCAGAGAAAACCGTCCTCTGTCGTTCACCAAAACAGAAGCTTGAAATGGTCTGCCTGGTATGCAAAGCGTGCAGCCATCTTTGGTTGCTTTAGGGTAGTTCTGGAAGCAGAGAAGCCTGAAGGTGGGTATGACCCAAGTGCAGACGGAATCATCAATGAAATGGCTACGCTTGTGTCTCAGTCTAAGACTATAATTGGCTAGTGTATGACGGGTCATTAACTTTGGGAGCGAGGGGGTTGCAGCAGCGACCCCCTTTTTCTTTGTGCATGTCTCGGTCAGCGTCCTACTGCTAGACCACAAAAGTTAAGATCAAGAAGATCTGTTATGTGGTGACGGGCTAATGACGAATCTAATGCAGCGGCTTTTCTGTCTCGCTCTGGTTTTGATGCTTGGGCTTACGTCCGGGGTGCAGCCGTCTTTGGCTGTTACGGCAAAGTCTGGAGCACCAATGCAGGCTTTTGGTATTCAAGGTACCAATAATGCAAACCCTCAAGGGTTCGGTACTGTTACCTGTGTTCGCAAGAAAGATGGCAGTGCTTTTATTACGGTCACGGCATCACCCACGTTTACACCGGGCACCCCTTTCATCACGGGAATGACAGGATCGGTTACGTCCAGTACAGCAGGCTCTACTATTTTTGATTCCCGGAAAAGCAGCAGATCCTTCAACAATGCTCGGTTCACTACCGGGGCTGGTGGTCAGATTGCTTTGCTGAGTAAAAATATAGGCAACGCCGCTCAGACATTGGTGCTGCGTGGGCGTGCTTTTAGCAAGAATGGTAATCACCGTTTCATGACGATAGACTCAAAAGCGGGAGCTACTACAGGCAACCCCTTGATCCCTTTTACTTGCCTCGCTACACCAAATAGAGAAGGTGCTACCCAAACGGCAACTGCCCCAGACACCCGGAAAGCGCTTGACGACCTTAGAAATTTTGGCAGTGGTGTTGGTAATGCTATCACTGTGCTAGCAGCAATTATTGTATGGCTACTGTCATTCGGTAATGCGCCCCTGCCAATCTAGCAATAAACACCAAACCGGGGAAGTACGCCATAGCTAGGGGCATCCATAATTTTAATGGGGTGCCCTTTCGTGTGCAAGGGTTTGTAATCTACAAACGTACCATCAAAAGCGTCAGCCACGTATTGCAGCAGCGTGCATATGCCCCTGGCTTTTTCATACAAACCATAAAGGTGAGTTGCTTCCGACAAAGGCAGTTGTGTTGCTGACACTAGCGTTTCCACAGCACTAAGCGGCAGTAGGTCTAACGTAACGCCTAGCCTCCCTAGTACCCCGATTACTTTTTGCTCATCATCGGTATAGGTGGTGGGCAGAGCCTTAAAGCTTTCCTGTGTTGCCTCTTTCATTTGCCTTGTAAAACCTTCAGGTAGCTCTGATGCCAGTAGTGTTTCCCTAAGAGCAATGCTCTCAGCTTTATCATCCACACGGGCGACAAGTAGCGACAGGTGAAACCATCGCAGCCAATCAGTCTCACTTAAACGGTCAGTTGCAGGGTCAATAATCGGGTGCTGGTTGAACGGAGCAACGTGGAATTGCATATGCTCCAGATACCAGACCGCAAAATCGACGGCAATGCTAAAGCTAACGGTCATGCTTTCTCCTGTCTCGGTCAGCGCTAGTTTAGCACTAGAGTTTTTTCTTAGCCTCACCCCTTGCTTCTCATTAGACCACGGGATAAGATAAGGAAGTCAACCAAACTACTCCTTCTCGACATGGCACTCTCAAAGCAAGCAAAAGCCTATCAAACACTAGACCCAGAGCAGGACTTTCATCCACCCACCAATCTTGAAAACAGGATTGTTAACTGGACGCTGGCTCAGTTTGAGGGTAAGCAGGTGCGGCTTAGTGCTAGTGACCAACGCAAGCTACTCGGTTTCGTGGTTGGGAAAGGTAGGGTGGTGATCGAACATAGGGATGGTAAATGGCTAGCGTTCAACGTCATTTCAGTGTGCTTCGGGACGGACACCGCTTACTCCAACGTAGTGGATGTGGCAACAGGAGAGACCCAAAATTAGGAGGCTTCATCATGCAAAAAGTAATGACTCTCACACCTAACGACATCAAAAAATTCGCCCGTGATCCAGCCAACAGAGCGCTTGCTTCTGAACAACGGACATTGCAAGCAAAAGCCAAGAAAATCCGTCAAGAGATTGATGCACTCTACCAACCAATCTTTGATCAGTATACGTTCCTGAAGCGTAACGGTGATCGAATCACCTATGCCGAAGACCACCTTTACCAATGCGATGACGAGGCACTCGTTGCTCAGTACTACAACGAAATCCATGCGGCTGTCCAGGCAGGCAACTACGGCGTAGACGAGGGACACTGCCCCGCACTGGTTGCAGAACACGCCATCGTCGTCCATGAATGGAAAATCCTCGATGCGATGGCGACATTGATGGGTACGGAACGACCGGGGGATTTGGACTTGATGGCTGAGAGTGTCAACCTGTTCTTGAAAATTGTGGAAGGTGACTAGATGCAAGAAGTTAGGGTTACTTCACTGGCTGAGGTTGATTTGTTGGTTGCTGAACATCTGCTGGGTTGGCGCTGGCTGAAGTTTACCTCGCCAACTTCAGGTGTACTGTGTACAGGTATCTTTCCTCCAGACGCACCGGATCGCGTTTTCCCGAATGGCTGGGCTGAACGCTGGGTACCATCGGATGCAACTCAACCACGTTTCAGTAATTGGCAGACACCCATTTGGTGTGATGCTGGTGAATGGCAATCAGGTATACCGGAAGCCTCAAACGATTGGGCATTCATGGGCACCCTGCAAAAGCAATTCACTCATGTAGAAATTTTCAGGCAGCGAGACACTGATAGTTGGGTTGTGTGGCTGTTTGAAACTACTGACGAAACAAAACCTGGCTTCCGTGGTTGCCAGCAAACCGCACCGCTGACTTTCTGTGATGCGGCTCTGCGGTCAAAAGGCATCGTCATTGAAACCAAACCCAAGAAGGAGGCTGTTACAAATGGAGTTTGATTACGGAACCTTGATTGAGGCAATGCATAAAATCAAATCACTGGAGCAGCCGACACTGGAGCAGGAAGCCCACGTTAGTACTCTGATGGATGTAATGCTGTGTTCTTGGATGCAAGAAGGTAGAACCCTGCCAACGTCACAGTCTGACTACGATGCAATGGTTGTCAGGGCGATGAGCATCGTGACTTTTTACAGTAAAACCTAACCGGGGAAAACCTTATGCTACCGCTTTCAGTTTGGCTATTTGAGGAACCATCCGATGAAGACCTCACCACGCTCTATAGTCCTGACATCCCTAGAGTCGGAGACATCCTCTGGTTTAGCACCGACAGCGAACCGCTACCGGGTGCATGGGAAGTAAAAAAAGTAAGGCGAGACTACAGCGCGAGTGGTCACTTCGTCAAAGCATCAATCGGTGTTACGCCCGTGCAGTAAGCCTGTTGGGTTGTATGGCTGTTTGAAACTACTGACGAAACAGAACCTGGCTTCCGTGGTTGCCAACAAACCGCACCGCTGGCTTTCTGTGATGCGGCTCTACGGTCGAAAGGCATCAGCATTGAAACCAAATTTAAGCGGGAGCTTGTGAAATGATTTATTCCATACCAGTAACTGTTGATTTCACTGATCAATTCGAGGACACACCGTCAATCCCGTTAATCGAAATTGGATCGCTTGAAAATCTTAAACCTGGAGATCGTCTACTACTGGAAACAAAATACGGAGAGACAATCATCTCTGGAATCATCAGCGATGATCTAAGCTGGCTAACCGAGTGCAGACTTTACGAAAGAGTTTGGCACAGGGGTGCCTGACTGCTTTAGTAAGTTGACAACCCCTGCACCACGCAGGGGTTTTTATGGCAATTTACACCACTTTCTACCCATTCTCACCAAGACTCACCAAGAATGTCCCGAAAGTGGCAGTTTTAGGTAAGGAAAACCAATGAGTGGAAAAGAGTGGCACGAATTGCCAGAATCTACTTGACTCTCATTAGACCACGGGATAAGATACGGGAGAAGTCAACCAAACAAAGCAAATGCACTATCTCGACCCACAAGCCCAATTGATTCACGAACAAGCCGTCAGGCAGCAAGAAGAAATCGAAAAGTGTATCTTAGACTTTCTTGCTGCTTGTGCCCCAAGTACTCTACCTGAAATCCTTTTAGAGGTAATGACCCAATGCGGGATAGCAAAGGGCGAAGTGTTGCCATTAACCATCCATGCGCTTTCTTCGTTGATGGTTGGCGATGAGATTCAGGAATACCCTCAGATTTGGTGCGACTCAGATAGCCCGATAGAGTTTGCTTGGGAATTAGTAAACTAACCAGCACGGGCACTGGCTTCAGTGCCCTAGATTAAGACCAGTATTGAATAATCTATGAGATGACACACCATGACTCAAACCAAATCACTCAAGCGACGGTTCGGCAGTACTGCAACAGAAGTCACTAAGTTAGACCCACGGCTAATCTCGGTACGGCTCCAAGATGGTGCCTACCTGGGTCCCGAAATCGTCATCTACGAAGATGGAAACTACGGCATCGCACCAGGGCACGAACCAATCGCTTATACCGATGAGGTGCTGGAAACGTTGGCTGTTAAAGGCTGGAACGCACGCCGACGCTACCGTAATACGGAAATGCTACGTGAGAAAATCATCGGCTTTGGAGGCTTCAACCCCGACGAACCGACGCAGCTTGTACTTTCTGGCAATCGTCTCTTCCTGGTCGAAGGGCATCGTCGGCATTACGTTTGGTGGCTCCTTCAACAGCAAGGTTTTCATTACGCTGATTTCTTCGGCATCATCCGGTCGATGCAGAATGTGGGCAGTGTCCGGGATATGGAATATCGGATGCTGGCAACGGATGACGGCAAGGATATGTATACCATCTCCGAGCAAGCGCAGTTAATCGAACGGCAGCTACATGAAGACATGGCAAACGGTGTCAGCCGTGATGCGTTCAAGTCTGACTTCTGTCAGCGCACAGGCTGGAGTCCCAGTAAGTACGACAATACATTGTTAGTGATGACGCTGCCACGGGATGTGATCGATCAGGTTGATCGCGGCATCATCCCTCAATCTGCCGTCACTAAGCTGCTACGAGACCAGTCATTGAACACCGACGAAGCAGCAAACATCCTCCGCGCTACAGTCGATAAAGCGGCTGAAGCTGGTAAGGAAGCGGTCACGGTTTCCTACGTCACTGAAGCAGCGGCTGACTATAAGGAGCAGAAGCAGGCAGGTGTACCGCTGGCGAATGCGGCAGGGCTGCAAGTCAAGGCACCGAAACCATCGGCTTCCCAGCAAGCGAAACTCTTCCGGTCTTTCATGGATGCGGCTAAGGCGACAGCGATGGGTGATCAGACAGCCATCGAAATCCCTACCGCACTATGGGAGCAGATGAGCGAAGCGTTCAACCGAGCGTAGCCGGATTCGTACCCTCCACTACAACAGGTGGTGGCTGCAATGTCCTAGAATTAAGCCAGTCTTTACAGGAGATGATTTATGCACGCACACTTACTTGACTTAACAGAACAACCGTTGACCACTTTGCGTCTAGATGTGACTGAGTTGCCTGGTGCGATACTGTACAGTAATCGCGTTTTCTTCCGCTGGCAGGACGCTACCTACCGAGAGACGGCAGTGCACCATGTACCAGCCGCAACGGAGCAACGCCTGCTGGTGAATGCAAAGTAAGGTTTGTTGGTCTAGTGATTGGTTGGAGCCTGTACTGCGGTGCAGGCTTTTTTTATGAGCAACCGTGCGGGTGAGTGTCAGGTGTGTACGCCCAATGCGAGTGTGTCTGCCCGTATCCCCGTAAAGGCTGAAACACCGATGAACTCTAGATCGGGTACACTAACACTTTTTTCGGGCAAAATGGCGTAACTCCTTACCCAGTAGTGGTTTCAGGCATTTTAAGGGCGTAACTGAATAACCCCTCCTAACGACCCAAAACCACACCCTAACTAGCTGCTTAACTCGGTGAAGACACCCATCACACACGCACCCAGACTTAGTATTGCTTACTGGCATAAAATGGCAATCGCTGCCCCTTTTTACCACCCTTTGCCTATCTACGCCATTCTTGTCCAGTTAGTGGCATGGCTACTCCAGAAACCACCAGTTAATGGCACGATTGTCCAGAAATAGCCAACCTATGCCACTTCCTACCATTATTTACCATTGCTTAAAATTAGACCACGGGATAAGATAAGGAGGTCAGCCAAACAAAAACCACCATGTTAGAAACAGCCAGCACGAAACCCAAGTTACCAACCATTGCTCAGATCCAGGCAGCGATTGTCAGCGGTAAGTCAAAGTACGGGACCGTCATCCAACGTGGTGGCTGTGGTCGAGTTTATGTTTGCCTTGGTTCGGTTGGTGATCCGTTCGCCAGTGCAGAGCAACAGAAGCGAGACAAAGCCTTGACGAAAGCAATCCGCAATCGGGTCAAGGACGCAGCCCAGGCAATGAACTTGCTTTATCTAAAGAAAGCCTATGGTGTGGGCAATCATGCTCTGTACATTGGCTACGACAACGGCACTAGCATCGCCTGGTCACAGGGGGAGCAAGTTGCCAAGAACCTCAAAGCTTTGGGTGTTGATGCTTACGTGGATGGCATGGGTGATTGATGGGTACTAACCAAACAGGGGTAAAAACAGTGACTAGGGTAATCGACGAAGCACTTTGTAGAGTGATCGGCAAGCTGGCATTGAAGGGGGTAACGCCTAGTAGTTACGGTGAGATTCAAGACTTGGTTGCAGACGCTTTCGCGGCGGGTTGTCAATCAGCAAGAGATTCAGCGGTTGACTTTGATCAAGAATATACGGCGTTGGCTCAGGAATGGCAGGCTGCTTATGGGCGGTTACGTACTGAGAAGAATGAAGAGATCGCCTTTCTTCGGGAAAGGTTGGATGTAGTGGAGAAGAGAGCCGCCCAAAAAATAACCACGTTTCAAAGCCATATTGATACGGCTGTCGAGGCGCTGGCAGAGCGAGAAAAGAAAATCGCTGACCTCAAATGCACCATCCAACAGCTAATGCCAAAGGTAAGTAGCTTTCGAGGTTAAGCTCCAGCAGGGTGCCTCGGTTTGAGTCCTAGCTTTAATTCAGGCAAGATTAGTTCATAAGTCAACCATCCCAGGAGTTTCCACCCATGCTTGAAAATGAATTTTTCCCAACACCAGCCCACATCATTGAGAAGATGGTGACACCCTACCTCTCGCAGTATGGAGGCTACCGGACGCACCTAAACCATCAGCGTGTGCTTGACCCCTCGGCTGGTGCTGGTGGTATTTTGGACTGGCTGAAGGAGAAGGCAAATTACAAGGGTGGTGCTTATGCCATTGAGATCAACCATGACCTGTTTGCTACCCTTCAGGGGAAAGGCTATCGGGTACTAGATCGAGACTTCCTTAAATTCGATGAACCCTTGAAATTTGATCTCATCGTGATGAACCCTCCGTTTAGTACCGGGGTGAAGCACGTCCTTCATGCGTGGCACTGCCTGGATGATGGCGGCGATTTGGTGGCTCTGGTCAATGCCGCCACGCTGACAAACATCCTCTCTAAGGAGCGTGGCTTACTCCAAGCCATCATTGATGAACATGGTACGGTCGAGAATTTAGGGGCGTGTTTTAAGGACGCTGAACGCAAGACTAACGTGGAAGTGTCCATGATCCGGCTGGTCAAACCGAAACGCAAGCAGATGGATTTCGGGTTTGAGGATATGGGTTTCACACGGGATGACCAGGTTAAGGATGAAGCCTTTGCCGCGAACCCACTGGCAAGCAAAGATTTACTGAAGTCGTTGGTGGCTCAGTACAACCAGGCACGGACTTGTTTGCTGGAACGTGACCGTATACAGAAGATGCTTAATTTCTATACGCAAGGCATTAGTTCACCTGTCTATGATGAGTCCCGGCATTACACCGACAGAGAAAAGGATACCCGTGCTTTCAATACAGAAACCGCACTCACCGATCAGTTGATGCTGCTGAAAAGTCGGTTCTGGAATACCGTCTTCACGAAGACCAGGATCGGACGCTCTACTACCTCATCCTTCCAGAAAACGTTTAGCGATTTCTGTGTCAGCCAGCAGGGGCTATCCTTCACTGAAGAAAATGTACGCGAGATGCTAGAAGCATTCATCGCTAACCGTCAAGACATTATTTACGATTGCTTGCTGAACGTCTTCGACCAGGCAACGGGTTTCTGCGAGAAGAACAAGATTCACTACGAAGGCTGGAAGACTAACAAAGGCTGGCGGCTCAACAAGCGCATCATCCATCCGTATGGTGTGAACTATGAACCACGCTGGGGTGGCAGCTTCTCGACCAACTACCACAGACGTGAGTTCTTCATGGATTTGGATAAGGTGCTTTCCTGGCTGAGTGGTCAGTCGATTGAGTCTCCAGGGTTCAAGTGTATCCAAGATGCGGTTGAACAGTTTATCCACGACAGAACCACAGTATATACAGACCAGTTTGAAAGCACCTTCTTCAAGATTCGGATCTATAAGAAGGGCACCATCCATCTGGATTTCAAGGATCTGGACTTACTGGCTCGATTCAACAAGGAAGCTGCTAAGGGTAAGAAATGGCTGGGTGATGGCACCTAAACCAGTGTCCTAGTCTTAGATTAATGAGCCGTAGTCTAGGACTACGGCTTTTTTGTACCAGTATGTACCCCTTAATGCCAGTTAGTGCCCATTCTTGGTGAGTCTCGGTGAGACATGGTGTTAAGTGGTAGAGACTGGCATTAATTGGCATAAAAACCATCGCATTCTCTTGTCTTTAATTAGACCACGGGATAAGATAAGGAAGTCAACCAAACAAAAACCCTTATGTTATTCCCCACTTTTGAAGCAGTCATGTCAGGCATCATTGCAAACCCGACCAATGCCCTTCAACGACGCATCGCAGCGATGCATAACGGGACGGCTCTACGGGGTACGGATTATCTTTGTCAGTGCATCCTGGACACCATTGCTAGAGGTAGACATCCTCGCTTCGGCATTGACCCGCAAGGTAAGCCAGTGATTGATATGGATAATTGCTGGGTGCATCTGGATGTGTTTGAAGCGTATATCTCGGAGTAGACAGCAGGAAGCCATCTCGTTTAAGGTGGCTTCTTTTTAACTAAAGATTGCCGACACCTGGATCTACTAATGACAGCCCTCACCTTCAAACAACGCTATGCCTTCGAGCCGTCAACTTTGAGCAAGGTAGTTGCTGCCCGAATGGGTCAACGCTTTCATGGCATCGAAGTACAGAATATGACGGGCAGCTTCCGATTGCTTCCCTTCTGTACCACAGAAAATTTCACCTTTAGTCTGGGCATTGGTGCCAAAGAACCTGCCCACGTAGACTTACCCACCTACCAGGCAATACTGATCCTGGAGCCAAACGGCTGGGTGTTGAAAAGCCCTCGCGTATCGCACCAGGTAACGTACCAGGATGCAGGCGATTTAATAGTTCTCGATGCTGGCTTGCAGCATGAGGTGATTTGGGATCGGCATCACCCGAAACCGACATCACCCTGGCTCTACCTTTTCATTGATCCTTATAAGCGTCAGCGGTGGGCAAAAGTAAACATCAGCCAGCACCAGGCAGCGGCGATGGCATTGGAGGCAGTGGCTGAACTGAGTGATCCTAATTTCCAGCAATGGCTGTTGTCCTAGTCCTAGACTAATTTGGTTGGGGCTATTGACACGCTAGATAGGGCAAGGAAGATAAGGAAGTCAACCAACAACCCGACCAGCCATGCTCACACTCGCCAAAATCGCAGGCATTCTCCTTACCACCCGTTACCCCATGTGCGAGTTAATCCTCTCGGCTGCAACCGTCTCCGGTGCCACCACAGTCGGTCTTTACGTTAATTCCCATCTCACTCGCTAGAAATTTTATCCCGTGGTCTATTGACTAGAATTAGACCACGGGATAAGATATAGAGGTCAACCAAACAAACCACTTCAAGGACACAGACAATGGCTAGAACTTACCGCTCCGATAACAAGTACGCCCCTTCCTTCTTTGCCTCTCGCACTACAGTCATCGACCTGGAAGTAGAAGAAGTGCCAGTCAAGGTACGGAAGCAAAGCAAGGTTGCCAAACGGTTTAAGAAAGTAGCGCAGTACCAGTAACCAGGCTGGTGAGGGAGGTTCGAGCCTCCCTGCTGCATCGCCCGAACACTTTTTACACGGGCAAGGAGACTCAAAAATGGATTCACTTTTATTCGCAACAGTTACGTTCGGTATTGGTTACTTCGGTGGAAAATTTGTCGGTGGTTTGGTCAAATTATGGCAGTCCACAGCCGTACCGACAGTAGTCCCAGTCATTGAGATAGTCGAGCCGGAACCAGTAATCGAAGCAGTCGAGCCAGTGGTTGAACCCGTGGCAGTTGAACCAGAGCCAGCAGTAGTAGAGACAATCGTTGAGGCTACACCAGTCGTCCAAAAGGGTGTGCGCGAGTTACGAATTGATTGCGGCAAAGCAGGTGTTACCTGGAAAAATGCCCACGGCAAGGGTAAGCACCTCAAGAAGGCAGAGATGGAAGCAGCCTTACGGAAAGCCTAAGTTTCAATCCCTCAACTTCGACTAGGCAGGTTAGACCGGACGTGCCCACGGGCACTAGCTAGAAAATAGACTTCGGGCTAAGATGACGGGATATGATCTCAGCTTAGACCCGTGCCAAGAAAAAGAAAAATTGTTTATTGTCCGAGGAGGTGGGATTTGGTTTATTTAGTTGCCACAGAGGCGAGGCTGACTGCAAAAACACGGCTTGATCTTATTAAAATCGGTGCTACTTGCGGGATGCCCCATTATGCCAAAGGTGTATGTGAAGCCACTTATATGAACACAACCTACTTCCAACGGACAAGGGCAAGCGTAGAGACGTGCCCTTTGCGGGAGGATGGTGGTAGCTGTGGTAAACCTGTGTATGCCAAAGGTGTGTGTAAGCGGTGTTCGCGTGCGGAAGAACGTTGGTTTTCGGATCAGGCTTACGACTCCTCAGAACGTGGTCGAGAACGTCGAGCCGATTATGAACTCAGCGAAAAAGGGCAAGCCAAGAAAAGACGCTATGCGCGGAAGCTGGCGATTGCCAAACGGGTCATCCTTTATTTAAGAGCCGATGTACCGCTCGATCAGAGAAATCTGCTTGATGAAATCAGGAATCGGTTTGAAGTTGGTGAGCATGAGGCACAAGAAATTCTCACAGCAGCGATCGCCTATGCTCAGAAACATCCCGAACTCTAGTCACCGTCTTCCTCACCAGCATCAAGTTCGCACAGCTTAAGTGCTTCTCTAGTAGAGAGCACCTGGGTCACATACTCCTCCAACGTTAGCCCTTGAAGATCAGCCACTTCACGGGCTTTTTGTTCGATGACGGTTTTGCGATCATCAATATAGCCCTTGACCGCTTCGGTAATCGTTCTCGGTACAGAGTCGGCTTCAATCGCCGCTAAGATACAGACCCACTTGGCATAGTACGGGGGCAACTTGTTGATCATGATTCTCGCTGGGCGCTTGTTGGACATCAGGGCTTATGGTGTTCTGCATAGTGCCCCTCTTTCTACCACACACAAAATATGGCGGTAAAGGGTACCCCCATGCCGAAGCTGGCTACTTGAGAGTGTCAGAGCAGAAATGGTAACAAAATGGCAACACTTTGGTTGACATTTTGCGGTCTTACCCTTAGATTTAAGGAGTCGTATCAGATGTCAAGCATACGTTCGTGTCGCGTCAGTGACGTGGGCAAGTGAGTGAGCATGACAAGCCTCTTGGCTAGCTGATGAGATTGCAAGTGATTGAACGCTAAAAACTAACACGTCAAAGTCGTGCTGAGTGCTGGAAGCAATCGCACGACAAATAAGATCACAACGATAACCAGGAGCGGGACGGCAACCAGGATCGCAACGACAACCAGGATCGCAACGACAACTAGGATCGCTGGGATTGAACGACCGCTTTATCCAGAACACTCGAGGTGCCAGAACGCGAAACCGCCGACTGTTTGCGATAACTCTGTGTCTGAATCTCAACAATCAAAGCATGATGCACCAAACGGTCAACCGCGGCGACCGTCATCATCGAATCAGCGAAGATGGCATCCCACTGGCTGAAGGGTTGATTTGCCGTAATCAGTAAGCTTTTGCGTTCGTAACGATGAGCAATCAGTTCAAACAGCACCGAGGTTTCTGCCTCGGACTTTTTGACATAACCCAAATCATCAAGCACGAGTAGGTCAAAGCGGTCCAGTTTTTTGAGCAATGGTTGCAGTTGCAATTGCAGCTTGGCTTGCTGTAGCTGTTGCACCAGTGCCAGTGCAGAATAGAATTTGACCCGCTTGCCAAACTCAATCATGCGACGTGAGACCGCCGCCGCCAAATGAGACTTTCCCACGCCCGAAGCGCCGAACAATAACAGGTTTTCGGCTCGTCCTAGCCAAGTCGGATCATCCACCAGTTGCATCAAGGGTGCGGGGTTGAAGTTGGGGCAATGGGAAAAGTCAAAGTTGGAAACCGTTTTGCCGCTTGGCAGTTGCGCTTCGTTTAAGGTTCTTTGCAGGCGGACACTCCAGCGTCGTTGAGCCTCCAATTCGCAGAGAGCCAGCAAGAACTGAGCGTAAGACCAACCTTCCTGCATCGCTTGAGCTTCGAGCGTTTCCCAATGAGTGAGCATGTGGGACAGGTGCAACCGTTTGAGGTGGAGGCTGAGGCTCTGATACGGGCTGGTCATGGGTTGTACCTTGCAGGAGTTGGTCATAAGTCGCCAGGGGGTGTTGGGTGATGGTGAGACTGGGCACATTCAGGTTGCTCAGTAATTGAAACTGCTGCCGGAGCCCTGCGAGCGTTAAGGTTGCAGGGCTCAGTTGCGCTTGAAGATAGTCTGCCACTACTGTTTCGTTGTCTTGGGTCGCCGCAATGTACAACGCTTCCACCAGGAGGACAGCGGCACTGTCGAGGTCAAATTGCGCTTTCAGTTGCTGCCAAAGGTCACGCCAGGTGTCATTGGGCAAGAGCTCTTGTTGCCAAGTACAGTACAAAAAGGCTCTGGGCTTGCGCCGCAGTCCCTCTGCAACATGACGGTAATTGATGCTCCGGGTGCGGCGTTTCGTTTGATCTGTGACACGGATGCGCGGCAGTGCCACCACCAACTGGCGATTGAGATAGCCCAGAAGCCGGTCATGATACAAATGCCATTCGAGTTGGCGTCCAATCAGGCGGGCTGGAACCGTGTACAACACGCAGCGCACATCAACTGTGCTGCGACAACTGACCGTTGCGGTGAGCACTTCATAGTCTGGAACACGTGTTAGATGACAATGAGGAAGTCAGGCGATGACAGCGACCGAGTCGGTTAGATCGTAGCCTTCGGATCGCATTCATTGTCTAGCGACAAAGAAAAAGACACGCTGAACCCATTCCGATTGGACCGGGAGTGGATGAGCGTGTCGAGAAAGATTGAAACTTATCAAATTCGAGTGTATATGAACGCACGAGAGATGGGCTTGACGCAAGTTGAAGCCGCAAACTTGGCTGGCTTTTCCGCCCGCAGTGGGCAACGCATCGAAGCGGGCAACCACCAACCCAATCGAGGGCGAGTCCGAGATTGGAGAAGTAGTCCTGATCCACTGGCTAGTGTGTGGGAGTCCGAGTTGGAACCGATGCTCAGAGCCACCCCTGCTCTGCAGCCCATGACCTTGTTTGAGTGGCTACAAGAGCATTATCCGGGCAAGTACCCGCAAGTTCTACGCACGCTGCAACGGCGGGTGGCAGCCTGGAAAGCCTTGCATGGCAATGCCAAAGAGGTCATGTTTGAGCTCCGGCATGAACCCGGCATGATGGGCTTGTCCGACTTCACTGAACTCAAAGGTCTCGAGATCACCATTGCAGGCAAGCCCTTTGAGCACTTGCTGTACCACTATCGACTGGCTTACAGCGGGTGGCAGTACGCTCAAATTATTCAGGGGGGTGAAAGCTTCATTGCCTTATCAGAAGGGTTGCAGAATGCCCTGTTTGCCTGTGGCGGTGTCCCGAAGCAACATCAGACCGATAGTTTGAGTGCCGCCTATCGTCACATGGGTGGGGCGCGAAACAAGCCATTGACTCGGTTGTATGATGACCTGTGCCATCATTACCGACTGCAGCCGACCCGCAACAACACAGGCATCGCCCATGAAAATGGACGCATTGAGTCACCCCACGGACATTTGAAGAATCGGATTAAGCAGGCTCTCCTACTGCGTGGAAGCTGTGACTTTGACAGCATTGCTGCGTACCAGGATGTCATCAATCGGGCGATTGCCAAATTGAACGATCTGCACGCTGCCAAGATTGAGGAAGAGAAACAGTGTCTCCAACCCCTCCCGACCTATCGTGTTCCAGACTATGAAGTGCTCACCGCAACGGTCAGTTGTCGCAGCACAGTTGATGTGCGCTGCGTGTTGTACACGGTTCCAGCCCGCCTGATTGGACGCCAACTCGAATGGCATTTGTATCATGACCGGCTTCTGGGCTATCTCAATCGCCAGTTGGTGGTGGCACTGCCGCGCATCCGTGTCACAGATCAAACGAAACGCCGCACCCGGAGCATCAATTACCGTCATGTTGCAGAGGGACTGCGGCGCAAGCCCAGAGCCTTTTTGTACTGTACTTGGCAACAAGAGCTCTTGCCCAATGACACCTGGCGTGACCTTTGGCAGCAACTGAAAGCGCAATTTGACCTCGACAGTGCCGCTGTCCTCCTGGTGGAAGCGTTGTACATTGCGGCGACCCAAGACAACGAAACAGTAGTGGCAGACTATCTTCAAGCGCAACTGAGCCCTGCAACCTTAACGCTCGCAGGGCTCCGGCAGCAGTTTCAATTACTGAGCAACCTGAATGTGCCCAGTCTCACCATCACCCAACACCCCCTGGCGACTTATGACCAACTCCTGCAAGGTACAACCCATGACCAGCCCGTATCAGAGCCTCAGCCTCCACCTCAAACGGTTGCACCTGTCCCACATGCTCACTCATTGGGAAACGCTCGAAGCTCAAGCGATGCAGGAAGGTTGGTCTTACGCTCAGTTCTTGCTGGCTCTCTGCGAATTGGAGGCTCAACGACGCTGGAGTGTCCGCCTGCAAAGAACCTTAAACGAAGCGCAACTGCCAAGCGGCAAAACGGTTTCCAACTTTGACTTTTCCCATTGCCCCAACTTCAACCCCGCACCCTTGATGCAACTGGTGGATGATCCGACTTGGCTAGGACGAGCCGAAAACCTGTTATTGTTCGGCGCTTCGGGCGTGGGAAAGTCTCATTTGGCGGCGGCGGTCTCACGTCGCATGATTGAGTTTGGCAAGCGGGTCAAATTCTATTCTGCACTGGCACTGGTGCAACAGCTACAGCAAGCCAAGCTGCAATTGCAACTGCAACCATTGCTCAAAAAACTGGACCGCTTTGACCTACTCGTGCTTGATGATTTGGGTTATGTCAAAAAGTCCGAGGCAGAAACCTCGGTGCTGTTTGAACTGATTGCTCATCGTTACGAACGCAAAAGCTTACTGATTACGGCAAATCAACCCTTCAGCCAGTGGGATGCCATCTTCGCTGATTCGATGATGACGGTCGCCGCGGTTGACCGTTTGGTGCATCATGCTTTGATTGTTGAGATTCAGACACAGAGTTATCGCAAACAGTCGGCGGTTTCGCGTTCTGGCACCTCGAGTGTTCTGGATAAAGCGGTCGTTCAATCCCAGCGATCCTAGTTGTCGTTGCGATCCTGGTTGTCGTTGCGATCCTGGTTGCCGTCCCGCTCCTGGTTATCGTTGTGATCTTATTTGTCGTGCGATTGCTTCCAGCACTCAGCACGACTTTGACGTGTTAGTTTTTAGCGTTCAATCACTTGCAATCTCATCAGCTAGCCAAGAGGCTTGTCATGCTCACTCACTTGCCCACGTCACTGACGCGACACGAACGTATGCTTGACATCTGATAAACACGATAGGTCGGGAGGGGTTGGAGACACTGTTTCTCTTCCTCAATCTTGGCAGCGTGCAGATCGTTCAATTTGGCAATCGCCCGATTGATGACATCCTGGTACGCAGCAATGCTGTCAAAGTCACAGCTTCCACGCAGTAGGAGAGCCTGCTTAATCCGATTCTTCAAATGTCCGTGGGGTGACTCAATGGCCCCATTTTCATGGGCGATGCCTGTGTTGTTGCGGGTCGGCTGCAGTCGGTAATGATGGCACAGGTCATCATACAACCGAGTCAATGGCTTGTTTCGCGCCCCACCCATGTGACGATAGGCGGCACTCAAACTATCGGTCCGATGTTGCTTCGGGACACCGCCACAGGCAAACAGGGCATTCTGCAACCCTTCTGATAAGGCAATGAAGCTTTCACCCCCCTGAATAATTTGAGCGTACTGCCACCCGCTGTAAGCCAGTCGATAGTGGTACAGCAAGTGCTCAAAGGGCTTGCCTGCAATGGTGATCTCGAGACCTTTGAGTTCAGTGAAGTCGGACAAGCCCATCATGCCGGGTTCATGCCGGAGCTCAAACATGACCTCTTTGGCATTGCCATGCAAGGCTTTCCAGGCTGCCACCCGCCGTTGCAGCGTGCGTAGAACTTGCGGGTACTTGCCCGGATAATGCTCTTGTAGCCACTCAAACAAGGTCATGGGCTGCAGAGCAGGGGTGGCTCTGAGCATCGGTTCCAACTCGGACTCCCACACACTAGCCAGTGGATCAGGACTACTTCTCCAATCTCGGACTCGCCCTCGATTGGGTTGGTGGTTGCCCGCTTCGATGCGTTGCCCACTGCGGGCGGAAAAGCCAGCCAAGTTTGCGGCTTCAACTTGCGTCAAGCCCATCTCTCGTGCGTTCATATACACTCGAATTTGATAAGTTTCAATCTTTCTCGACACGCTCATCCACTCCCGGTCCAATCGGAATGGGTTCAGCGTGTCTTTTTCTTTGTCGCTAGACAATGAATGCGATCCGAAGGCTACGATCTAACCGACTCGGTCGCTGTCATCGCCTGACTTCCTCATTGTCATCTAACAGAGTCGGGCAAATCGTGCCACTTTCTGCCACATTAAGACTGAAACTGGCGTGAAGTGGTGCAAGTGTCCAAGAACGGGCATAAAGTGTCCTAGATTTAATCCAATACTGCCTAGATTAAGGAGAAGTTAAATGCCAAACCCTTTGCTTGATTTTTATTGCATCGACCCCGGTAATCGCACTGTGCAGGCGATGGGTGCCAAGTCCAGACTGGTGGAGTCCATGCCTTCACTCATCCATCGTTCTGGTCGTAAGGCAGAGCACAGGGTTTTAGAACAAACGGCTTTCATTGATTATTTGGATGGCGTGCATGGTACGCAGTACAGCCGCGAAACGGTTGTCCTTGGTCGTGGTGCTGGTCGTTACGGTAAGAGCAGCAAGGCTGTTTATAAAGCCGAAAGTACACCCGGATCGGGCAAGCTGCAATACCTCCCTTTCTTTGTGCTGGGTATGTTGCCACTGGGTAGTCAGACTGCGGCTGATATTGGTACGATCTATACCTGCCACCCAGAGCCTACAGCCGAAGTGATTGCTCAGTTCCGTGAAAAGCTGGTGGGGACGCATCGCTATACCAAGAATGGCAAACTAGCAGAACGGACAATTTTGAATGTTGAAGTCTATCCCGAAGGTGAACCTGCCTATCATTGGCTAGTTTCTTCCGGTACACTCAACCAGGAATTGAGCAACGTCATCATTGACATCGGTGGGTTAACAGCGATTGCCTCTGTTTATGATGACCAGGGTATGATGCAGCGTTATGTCATGCGTCGGGGCGGGACAATTGACCTGGCAACTCGAATCGGCAATTCGATTCAAGCGGATATGCCAGGGGAGGTGGCAGACCTGAGCATGATTATGGATGGGATGCTGAACGGTTCGTTCCAGTATGGCACACGTTTTTCTTTTGAAAGTGCCTATCGGTTCCATGCGTACCAGTGGACTCAAGATCTGGTGGGTGAGTACATGGCGCAGTTCGATAACCTTATTGACTCCGTATCAAGAGTCGCTTTTGTCGGTGGCGGTGCGCGGTATTTGGATGCAGGTGTCATCCTTCCACTCGAAAATGTGGGCTGGTTTATTCCTGATAGTCCCGAAAATGCGAACACGATGGGGCTGCTAACCTTGGGTCTCAATGCACGGCAACTGAAGGTGGCTTGAAATGAAAACCACACCAAACTATCGAGTCGTTGTGATCGGGACAAATGCAGAGGCATTGAAAGAATTAGCAAAACTCTGCAACCTATCCTCACCAACGGCTGCTGCAAATATGGCGTTGTCTCAGATCCTACCCAAATTGTTGGAGCAGGCAAGACAAGTCCAGAAGGGCATTGTGTCGGTAACACCCTTCGAGGCTGTTACCCCAGCACCGACCCCAGCACCGACGCTGCCATCGACCCCAGCACCTGCACCGCAGACAAGCGGCATCAGCCAACGGGATGCGTTACGGCAAGCGTTGGGCGCACCGAGGGTAGAACCATGATCAAACGTTTAGCGACTGCTGTCGGTGGGGCTGTTGCGGGAGGCGTTGTCTTTGTCATGTGCCTACCTTTAGGTTTGCAGTCAAGCTACTTCCGTACACTGGCAACTGTTTGTATTAGTGCCGGAACGCTCGGTGCCGTAGCAGGGGAAGCTACCAGGCAACGTTACGAAAAGCTGACCCGTCAGCAATCACTCTCACAAGCTCAAGTAGAGGCTCTTTTTGCCGCACTTGAGGATGAATACAAACACTCTTCGGGCAAAATTGCGGAACTGGTTGCAGTGCAAGAAGTCCGTCGCTTAGCACAGGAGGCTTTAAGTCATGCCAAGAGAAGCTAAAGAAGAAGCCACGAAGGAAAGCCGTAAGACTGGTATTGGTTGGTTTGATGCTTTACCCGGTGCCGTCCAAATGCTGGTACTAATCGGGGGGCTAGGGGTTTCCATTTCGTTCTTAATCTTTCTGACGGGGTTATTCAACACCACACCTCGTAAAACAGTCAAACAGATTCCAGCCGTTGTGCCGGGGGAAGTACAGGTAGAGCAACCGAAACCCCAAGCATCAGATCCCGAATTGCTTTGGAAGGCTGTCGGTATTGATCATTCCAATCTGCTACACCGTGTCGATGAGATGGATGATCAAGTGCGTAAAGCCCGTGCCCAGGCTTGGACTGTACAGGCTCAAACTAAGTGCTCTCAGACTCCAGGGTGCCGTAACTACTACCAATGGTTACTTTCTTCCTACCAGTACTATGCCACGCAGTTAGCCAAAGACTTGACCTACCAGGAACGTGCCTTGCTGCAAGATGCAAAGCAACGCCCGACCGTGATTGCTACCCAGAAGCTGGTATTGAATACAACCACTATTAATGAGTATCGGGCTAACCGTGATTTGTTGCTCGATCTGGCAGCCGCGATGGCAACTGCACCGAATACCATTTCAAACTCGCCTGGGTTAGTACCCTCCAATGAATTGATCGAGTCGATCAAAGCCTTCGGTGCCAGCACTGCTAATTGGGAAGGCAACAAACCACAACCAGTGACCAACGGCAACACTAAGACAGAACAGGGGATGACAGACTAACTATGAAAAAAGAACATCTTCTTAGCGCTTCGGCTGGTTTACTTCTGTGTGGTGGCATCGGACTCCTGCACGCTTCAACCTTTTTTGCTGGTGTAGAGACCCAAATCAACCAGGAAAAAGGGACGGTCGTCACGATTGAACGTAAGTCCGATGCTACGTTTCTGATCGTTCTGGTGGGCTTACTGCAAGTCGGTTTAGCGGTGAAAGTTGTCCTTGATTTATTGGCACATGAAGAAACGCTGGTGCCCCTGAACTTACCAGCAACGGTAGCCGTGAAAGATGTTCCTGATTTTGAAACCATCAGACCTGTTGCTGTGGCACCGCTAGTTGCACCCCAACCAATGGTAATCGCTCAGCCAATTGAGGCAGAAGAGGAAGATCCAGAAGACGAGCATGAAGCGATTGATTTGGTGGCTGAGTACATGGATGAGGCGTTACCCGCTCGGTTGATGGGGCAAGCAGGGTCACTCGCTTTGATTGGTTTGCCAGGTAGTGGTAAGACCACCCTTGTCATGTCGCTGCTGGATGCTGTCCCGGAGGCGACTGTCTTGATCAACCACTGGCATGATTGCGCCTATGGTGCTTACGAAAACATCTTGAAGCTTGGTCAAGAAAGTTTGGTTGCTTTGCAGGAACAGGTACAAGCGGTTCAGGCATACCTCGTTAGCCGTAGTGCTGGTGCAGACTGCGCTACCCCAGTCTGGTTGGTCTGCGATGATTGGTCACAAACAGTTGCTTTGGCTGAAGGGTTGGTGGCTAACAATGCCGATGGTGCTAAGGACACTTGGAAAACCATTCTCGCTACCATGCAAGAGCTTGTAGTGCGTGGGCAGGATTTTAACGTCAATTTATTGCTGGCTTCCCGCTTACCGGATCTGAAATTAGCACGTAGCTTGTTCCGGCTCTATGTTGTCGGGCATACGGCAGAGAGAGGTACTCTAGCCATTCAAGCTGCACTCAAGAACCAGCATTTGATGAAAAACCGCGAAGCTGCGGGTGACTTATTGACTGAATTGGGTGTCATCGAATCGCTGACGGATGTGTCGCATCTGGTGCTTTCGTTAGGTGATGAAACGCTAGTGCTGTTACCCGATTTGTCTCAGAATTGGACTAGAACACCCTATTTTAGTTCTACTGTACAATTGGAGAACCCTCCGAACAACCTGGTGCAACTGCACGATAAACCGACGATTAGCCAGCATTGGTACGACATTTGCCAACAGGCACTAGCAGACGGGCGCAGCACTTCAGACGTAGTAAAAAACATCCTGAAAATGGGTGGTGCAAACTACCAGGAAGGTAAGAAGTTTTTAGATACGTTGATGGCAACTTTTCAACCTCAAACAGGAGTTAATTAATTATGCAAAGCGGTAACAATGGTCGTAGTGGTCGTCGTGGTGGTTCGATTGATGGTGTCGGTGACATCTTTCAAATGATTTTGAGTCATCGCTATAGTCCCTTCGATCCCACTTCTTGGATCGTCGCTTTCATCTGCATGGGTATCGTCGGTGCTACGGTCGTTGGCTTTTCCGCGCTGAATGGTAAAGCTTGCGCCCCTGGCTTCAACCCCTGGAATCCGAATAGTTACGTACGCCGTGCTGGCTGCTGGGTGCATTGGCTCCTGAAAGATGTACCGACTGACTTCCAGGAAGATCCTGGTTTGAGCGGTGATGGTGCTCCAGACGCTGGCAACCTCGTAGAGCCACCGAGTCAGCAAGCAGCCCCGGAACAACCGACAGATACAGCCCCAAAACGGTTAGTACCTCAGAATTACCGGAACTAGAACAATGTTCAAAAGTCTCTTTTTTCTCACGGCATCACTCACCTTTACAACTTTAGTGGCTGGTATCCTTGCTGCTGCCCTCACGGGCAGTGACAAGGCTTTCGAGCCGAAACCAGTTGTCGCCGCTGCCCGTACGGCATGGCACTGGGTGACGAAAGCAGCAAACAACTCAAACAAGAACAGTGATGATGACTTCGCTGATGTTGCCTCCAGTGCGGCGGCAAAGGTACAGAAACGTTTAGAAAACGTAGGCAAACACCCGGATACTGTCAAGTCAGTGCCGGGTACGGCTACCACTGGCAATGCGCTAGATAGTGACCCACGGTTAGCCATCTGTCGTCATGGTTCCGTGGAGCCGAAAGCATTGAAAGAAATCCCATTGACTGTCGCCACTGCACTCAAGGCACGCTACAGCAAGGGTGATAAGTTCTCTTTCCTCGACCTACAAAGTTTACTCGGTGAACCTGCCTGTAACCAACAAGAGGCAAACAAACAGGCATGGCGTTTCCTGGTTGAAGGCTCAGGCATTATCGATGCTGAACAGTTTAAGCAGGCTGCTAACGCGACGATCCGGTTCACTAACTTTTAACTTGACCTAGAATTAGACCACGGGTTAAGATAAGGGAGAATTCAACCAGAGGTACTGCCCATGTTTAATCTTTCCGCTGAAGTTGAAAATACGTATGACCATCATTACGTAGCAAAGCAAGTAACCCATTTCAATCAAAATGACAGTCAGGACGTTCGCCTTGATTGTCTTTGGCGCATTGCTAGCCATGCTGACCTTTACACACCGGAAGCCCTTCATGGCTTTACAGAAGATGGAATGTCAGACGAGGTGCAAGATGAAATCCTTGATTGGTTAGAGGACGAATGCTTCTACGTGGAAGATTAGCGTCCTAGTTTAGTTCATACCTTAATTAGTCTAAATTTATGCCACAAGACTTTCTTGATGCTGAAGTAATCAGCGTCACCCATCCCGAACGTTGGTTTGATGAACCGCTGGCTGTGGATGGTTTCGTTGAACTGACTGAAAAACCACAAGGTGACGACATCCGGGATGGCAAAGTCTTGGGTGTTACATTCCCTGACGGCACTGGCGATGCTCCGACTAAGCAGAAAGCCAAGCTGGAGAAACGGGTAGCACTGAAGCCAAGAAAAGTTTTTAACGGTGACTTCAAGGTCGTTGAATACCCTGCACGTCCCGGTACACCCATCGATGCTTATTTCAAGTCTGGTGGACTGGCTGACGGGGAAGATGCCCCTAGCGGTTGGCACTGGAAAGCGCCAACACTGGGCGAAGTAGAGCAGCTTTTTGATGAACGGGTTGCTCTACTGTTTGAACCGTTTGAGGCTTTGCAGGACACCATCAACCAGACGCAAGACTTAATCCTCAACCTCGAAACGGAAAAGAACTGGAGACGCTCTGTCGTCTTCGTTATGGGTGGTGTGTTCCTGTGTGTTGCCTGGATTCAGTTCGCTAACCCCATTATGACGGTCGCACGCGATGCACGGAACCGAGCAGCTAATATCATCCAGGCACCAAACCACTCGATGTCTTTGGTGGTCAAAATTGCTGAAGCGCAGGTTGGTAAAGAGTTCAAACCAGGTGTTCATGCTCAGTGTGCAGTGTTCGTCCGTTTCGTGTTCCTGAAGGCAGGGATGCGATTAGGTTCGACTACCAGTATCAGATGTCAAGCATACGTTCGTGTCGCGTCAGTGACGTGGGCAAGTGAGTGAGCATGACAAGCCTCTTGGCTAGCTGATGAGATTGCAAGTGATTGAACGCTAAAAACTAACACGTCAAAGTCGTGCTGAGTGCTGGAAGCAATCGCACGACAAATAAGATCACAACGATAACCAGGAGCGGGACGGCAACCAGGATCGCAACGACAACCAGGATCGCAACGACAACTAGGATCGCTGGGATTGAACGACCGCTTTATCCAGAACACTCGAGGTGCCAGAACGCGAAACCGCCGACTGTTTGCGATAACTCTGTGTCTGAATCTCAACAATCAAAGCATGATGCACCAAACGGTCAACCGCGGCGACCGTCATCATCGAATCAGCGAAGATGGCATCCCACTGGCTGAAGGGTTGATTTGCCGTAATCAGTAAGCTTTTGCGTTCGTAACGATGAGCAATCAGTTCAAACAGCACCGAGGTTTCTGCCTCGGACTTTTTGACATAACCCAAATCATCAAGCACGAGTAGGTCAAAGCGGTCCAGTTTTTTGAGCAATGGTTGCAGTTGCAATTGCAGCTTGGCTTGCTGTAGCTGTTGCACCAGTGCCAGTGCAGAATAGAATTTGACCCGCTTGCCAAACTCAATCATGCGACGTGAGACCGCCGCCGCCAAATGAGACTTTCCCACGCCCGAAGCGCCGAACAATAACAGGTTTTCGGCTCGTCCTAGCCAAGTCGGATCATCCACCAGTTGCATCAAGGGTGCGGGGTTGAAGTTGGGGCAATGGGAAAAGTCAAAGTTGGAAACCGTTTTGCCGCTTGGCAGTTGCGCTTCGTTTAAGGTTCTTTGCAGGCGGACACTCCAGCGTCGTTGAGCCTCCAATTCGCAGAGAGCCAGCAAGAACTGAGCGTAAGACCAACCTTCCTGCATCGCTTGAGCTTCGAGCGTTTCCCAATGAGTGAGCATGTGGGACAGGTGCAACCGTTTGAGGTGGAGGCTGAGGCTCTGATACGGGCTGGTCATGGGTTGTACCTTGCAGGAGTTGGTCATAAGTCGCCAGGGGTGTTGGGTGATGGTGAGACTGGGCACATTCAGGTTGCTCAGTAATTGAAACTGCTGCCGGAGCCCTGCGAGCGTTAAGGTTGCAGGGCTCAGTTGCGCTTGAAGATAGTCTGCCACTACTGTTTCGTTGTCTTGGGTCGCCGCAATGTACAACGCTTCCACCAGGAGGACAGCGGCACTGTCGAGGTCAAATTGCGCTTTCAGTTGCTGCCAAAGGTCACGCCAGGTGTCATTGGGCAAGAGCTCTTGTTGCCAAGTACAGTACAAAAAGGCTCTGGGCTTGCGCCGCAGTCCCTCTGCAACATGACGGTAATTGATGCTCCGGGTGCGGCGTTTCGTTTGATCTGTGACACGGATGCGCGGCAGTGCCACCACCAACTGGCGATTGAGATAGCCCAGAAGCCGGTCATGATACAAATGCCATTCGAGTTGGCGTCCAATCAGGCGGGCTGGAACCGTGTACAACACGCAGCGCACATCAACTGTGCTGCGACAACTGACCGTTGCGGTGAGCACTTCATAGTCTGGAACACGATAGGTCGGGAGGGGTTGGAGACACTGTTTCTCTTCCTCAATCTTGGCAGCGTGCAGATCGTTCAATTTGGCAATCGCCCGATTGATGACATCCTGGTACGCAGCAATGCTGTCAAAGTCACAGCTTCCACGCAGTAGGAGAGCCTGCTTAATCCGATTCTTCAAATGTCCGTGGGGTGACTCAATGGCCCCATTTTCATGGGCGATGCCTGTGTTGTTGCGGGTCGGCTGCAGTCGGTAATGATGGCACAGGTCATCATACAACCGAGTCAATGGCTTGTTTCGCGCCCCACCCATGTGACGATAGGCGGCACTCAAACTATCGGTCCGATGTTGCTTCGGGACACCGCCACAGGCAAACAGGGCATTCTGCAACCCTTCTGATAAGGCAATGAAGCTTTCACCCCCCCTGAATAATTTGAGCGTACTGCCACCCGCTGTAAGCCAGTCGATAGTGGTACAGCAAGTGCTCAAAGGGCTTGCCTGCAATGGTGATCTCGAGACCTTTGAGTTCAGTGAAGTCGGACAAGCCCATCATGCCGGGTTCATGCCGGAGCTCAAACATGACCTCTTTGGCATTGCCATGCAAGGCTTTCCAGGCTGCCACCCGCCGTTGCAGCGTGCGTAGAACTTGCGGGTACTTGCCCGGATAATGCTCTTGTAGCCACTCAAACAAGGTCATGGGCTGCAGAGCAGGGGTGGCTCTGAGCATCGGTTCCAACTCGGACTCCCACACACTAGCCAGTGGATCAGGACTACTTCTCCAATCTCGGACTCGCCCTCGATTGGGTTGGTGGTTGCCCGCTTCGATGCGTTGCCCACTGCGGGCGGAAAAGCCAGCCAAGTTTGCGGCTTCAACTTGCGTCAAGCCCATCTCTCGTGCGTTCATATACACTCGAATTTGATAAGTTTCAATCTTTCTCGACACGCTCATCCACTCCCGGTCCAATCGGAATGGGTTCAGCGTGTCTTTTTCTTTGTCGCTAGACAATGAATGCGATCCGAAGGCTACGATCTAACCGACTCGGTCGCTGTCATCGCCTGACTTCCTCATTGTCATCTAACATACCAGACCGTTCGACCTCGGTTCTGCGGGGGTACCCAATGAAGCACCTGGTTTAGCACTGGCTAACTCGATGGCTGGGCACGATGTTGGTAAACGGATTGATAAGAAAGAAGACTTACGACCCGGTGACTTAGTGTTTTTCGGTGGCACCTATGACGGCTACCCACCTTCCACCATTACTCATGTTGGCATCATCGTTACACCCGGCAGTGATCCAGAAATGGTTGATCGCAATACCAGCGGTGGACCCGTGCGGAAGATCAGAATCAGCCACTTCAAACACTTCTACGCAGGCGTTAGACCGTACCCAGACAACTTTGAAGAAGGTGCTGACATTCCCACCCAAAACGATACAGGTGCAAAGCTGAAGCCTATTGAAAAAGGAGGTGCCGATGGTAGCAACCAGGAGAAGGGTTAAGCAAGCAGTAGAAGCACCGATTGATTTCTATGCCGTTCTTTTTGCTTTCACGGCTGGTAGTGCCGTACTCATCATCGCGCCTGATTGGGCATTGCAGGCAGGGCAGAGTCTCGCTAACCGTATCCCTGGTGTGAAACTAGACTTGGCTCCTAAGTCAGCGACTGCTCACCAGCCAGCAGCCAGACGGCAAGGGAAGCTCGATGATAATGCCATGTTTGAACTGGGCTTAAAGCAAGTCATGAAATGGGAAACCACCAAGTGTTCCAACGTTGTCGGTGATGGTGGAGGGTTGACGTGCCGTGGTGTGACGAATGCCACTTACCAAAGCTGGCTGAAGTCGAAAGGGAAGCCCTCTGTACCTGTCAGCAACATCACCGAAGCGGAGGCACGGGAAATCTACCGGAACATGTATTGGGAGCCTTCCGGGGCAGGTAAACTACCACTTAAGTTAGCGATGATCGCTTTTGATGTTGCTGTCAATAGCCCGATGCACCGTGTACCGGAAATCATTGGCAAGCCCCAGACAGATGTTGATGCCTGGGCAAAAGCCGCACTCGACCGTCGAGAGGTCTATTACAAAGAAGTGGCTGGTAAAGGTGATCAACAAAAGTTTGTCGCTGGTTGGCTGAATCGCAATAACGACCTTCGTAAATTCGTTGCCTCTTTGAATGATGCCCCAGCCGCACCGGCTACACCAGGGAAGCCGGGAAGTACTTCCACATTTGGGCTGTACAGTGGTTTGGAGCTTGGCACAGGTGTTTGTGTAGCTCCAGATTTGGTCTTAACCGCGCATCATGTGGTGAGCAGTGGGAATATCAAAATGCGTGTACCACAAGGCAGTGGTATGCAGTCAGTAGCTGTGAAGTTGGTGAAAAGTGACCCCGCTCATGATCTAGCACTGGTACAAATTCCGATGCCGTGCCAACCAATTCCATTGGGTGAAATGCCCAAAGTCGGTGATCCATTGGTGATGACTGGCAACTCTGGGAATACCCTAAAGTCGGTAACTGGCAAAGTGTTGAGTATCGGTGAGACGCTGGACTACACACCGGAAGGTAAAAAGGGGGATTCCGGTGGACCCGTTTTAGTGGGCGGTAAATTAGTCGGCATCACCTCTCGCGCAGGTAGTGGTCGCACGCTGGCAGTAAAAACCAATACATTAAGGAGGTTCTTAAATTAATGGCAAGACATTCTGCTGAGTACACAGCCTATATCAAAAGCCCGTTGTGGCGTTTCTGGAGACGCATCTGCTTAGGTTTGTTCCTGGGTCGGGATATTGTCTGCCCGTTGCTACCAGCCACACAGGCACATCACCTCCACTACAAAATGATGGGCTTTGATTTACCGCTTTTGTCAATCGTGCCGCTTAATGCAAATGTGCATCAACTGATCCATCTGCCAATTCTGTGGCGTAACAAACAAATGCGGTTTGTGGTGAATCTGGGACTGAGAAGCCTTTGCTGTTTCTGGTTGTATTGGGAATGGCAGCTTGTTTCGTTGCTTTGGGAGACAGTAGTATGGTGAGCCTATTCCACCACTAACACAGCCTACAATAGAGTCAGACTAGACATAGGTGATCATTGCACAAGCAAAACCTCCCTAGAAACCATCAGATTAGAAAACGCTTTCCGAAACGCATGGCAAAAGCTGCCTGGTTTAAGCTGCGGAAAGTCATCTGGCAACGTGATCATGGTCGGTGCTGCTCCCCTCATTGCTCGTGGCGATCATTATGGTCATTGACACTCGACCAATGCGAAATCGACCACATCATCCCGATCAGCCGTAATGGCTCCAATGACCCCACCAACCTACGCACGCTTTGTAAGCCGTGCCATGCTCTACGGGCTGACCCCTCACATGAACGGCTACGCAATCGGTTAGTGAGGCAAGGACGGTTACCAGTCAGTTATAAAAAGCTGCTGTGGTAAATGGTTTAGTCTTAGACTAGGGCAGAATATACATAATGCATGACTAGGTATACGCCGTTGACGGGGGCATGAGTTGACGGCTTATTTTCTTTGATCAAACACTTAGAGGATGCACCCAACATTATGCAATTAGTTTTTAATCAAAGCACTGTGTGGTTGTTTGCTACTCCGAATGAGTTGCTGGAAATAGCTACTGTCGCGCAACAGAAAGTTACGGAAGCGCGACTAGGAGAATCTTTGGTGGTTCTTGAGGAGGGTATCAACCAATCAGACTTTGTTTTTAGAATCAGTGCCAATAAAGATTCAGGTACTGAACCCAAATGAATCTGAATAGCCTTTGTTTTCTTTACCTCACCCATTGCCTTTAATTAGACCACGGGATAAGATAAAGAGGTCAACCAAACAAACCCCCTTCACACCATGCTACACAACGCACCCTTAATCACATTCTCAACCGATGAAGTATCCGCACTTTCGCGCGAAACGCTGGTTAACTACGCCTGGAGTTGGGTGCAGTCATTGGGCTTAGATTCCAAGCAGGCAATGTACTGGCTCCAGAATACTCATGCTTGCTACATCCAAAATTTCATCTCGCTGGCATCGCTCCAACCTGCTACACCAGACCGGGATGCCCTAAACGGACACTTCACTAAGAATCTCTCAGTTTGATTGGCAAATGCTTTTAAGCCTCCCACCAGGGAGGTTTTTTAGTGGCTACTTTCGCAGAATGATTTTGTACATCCGGTCGATAGCTTCGGCATAGAACTGAATCCGGGTCGTAGCAAACCGCTTTTCCTGTTGCTTGGCTGCCTCGATTAGTTCCCGGTCTTCTTTGTTTTGGACACGACCAGCAAACTTACGCAGCCTGCCTTGAGGATCGAGGACTTGGATCTGCTTATTGATCGGATCGGCATAGTAAATGTACTGCCCGAATTCTAGGGAAGGTAAGTCGGGCAAAATGCGATCCGATAGGTAGGTGCCAATCTTCGCTGCAATCCAGTTTGGAGCCTTAGCAAGGTCGTCGCTACCAAGCCCGAATTGGAGGCTCAGGAGCACTAACGGCTGTGCGTCGTGAAGACGATAAAGCAGCCAGCAATGATGAGTGAGATCAGGAGTGAGCCGCCAGATAGGGGGTTTACCAGCTTCGCCCGTAAGAGAAAGTATTCTAAGTGTGTGCGTAAGTTGCGCGGTTTTGGGCAAAACGCCACGACTGGCAAAGATAACCCTTCCACCCTCATGCAGCCGCTCCATGCATGGCTGATCCTTGTTTTGGTCTGCGTGACTTGCCATTGGGTCTTATTCATCGTTCTTTTACTTTTTAGAGGCACCTGATGCCGTAAGACTTGATAACAGTACAGGTAACAGATCAGGCTTGAGCACAAAGGCAATCGCCGTACCGCCAGCCAGGACAAGCTCTGTCGCATCCCGTGAAGATAGCTCCAGTGAGAAACCACTCTCACGATTCCCGGTGAGGGAGACCTTGACGGATAGCACCGCTAAGAACACAGTGAGCACAAACCCTGTCTGAAGCGTGCGGATACGTTCACCGTGCCTCAAAAGGGCAACCTTTTCTAGACGCGAAACACGTTGCTCCAAGGTAGGCGCATCCGGAATTAGTTCGCATGACTCTGGTGGCTGTGATTGGGGATCTAAGGATGACATAACTAGCCTGGATGCCGTGTAGTCCTAGTTTAGCCTGTCCTATATCTAGTTAAAGCTACATCATCGACTAGATTGCGGATCTTTAAGCACATAACCCAAACTGATGAATTACACCCCTCTAACACCCCTCACCCCAATTCGCTCTACGCTTCGCTCTACGACGCTCTACGATTCCCTGTAAAACAAACCCCTGCTGTGTATGGGTTCTAGCGTTCGCAACAAGCCCTCACTCTTGCAAAAGATAGACCCTGTATAGGTTTGAGCTATACACGCTCTACGATTTCGCACTTACGGCTATGTTCTCCAAAAAAGCAGCCCAGAGTCATCAGTTTAGAGAGGCTAGTAAGTAAAAATGCTTATAGGCTTCTAAAACCACATCAGGGTAAATTATGGGCTAAGGAATAATAAGTAATGAGAGAAAAATAAAGGGAAGGAGGGGGTAAAAGTAAAAAAAGGTTAATAACTAATAAATAATAGATAACTAATAATTATCAATAATGAATATATAAACTCTCTTTTTACTCTCACCCCTTGCCGCCTTTTTGTTTGACTAAGCATTTTTACTTACCTACCCTCTCCCTTTATTTTTCTCTCATTACTTATTAGTTATTTTTACGAATGTATAGCCGTAAGTGCGAAATCGTAGAGCGTGTATGGCTCAAACCTATACAGGGTCTATCTTTTGCAAGAGTGAGGGCTTGTTGCGAACGCTAGAACCCATACACAGCAGGGGTTTGTTTTACAGGGAATCGTAGAGCGTCGTAGAGCGAAGCGTAGAGCGAATTGGGGTGAGGGGTGTTGCGGGGTGTCCCCTTGATAAGTGTGGCTTATGATTTTGACTATTTCTAGACCACGGGCTAAGATACAGAGGTCAACCAAGTTACGAGGTTCGTCCATGGCATCAACAATGGTTTCCGCAATCACTGCTTTATGGTTACTGGGTTGGTACATTCTGGCAGCAGCACTTGTCCGGGCTGTACCGACCGAAACGTTGCCAGATCTGCAAGGTCTGGTCGGAGACGAGTCAGAGCGTCGGGGTGTCTTAAAGCCAACCACTGAAATGGTTTCGCGCACTGGACTTTAGGCAGTTAGTGTCCTAGAATTAGGACAGACGCAAACAAAATACGTCTAGTCACTTCACACATTCCTTAAGGAGCTTTCTTTTATGGCTAAGGCAACAGCAACGGCACCATCAGCAATCGAACCACCTTCCTTTACCGAGCTTCCGCTACCCACGGCTCCCGTAGTGGCTACAGGAGCAACTGACGATGACGCACTGATTGATGACTACGCCGACAACCTGGAGGAAAGCAAGTCTCTTCCTTATGCACAGGTCTTGGCTCTGCCAAACATGGCAGTCAGCGAGATTCTTAGTCTTGGTAAGCCATATGGTTTCTTCATCCCTGAGTCAGAGGCTCAGAAATGCGGTTTTAAGCCTGATGAGCGTTGGGAGACTACATCCATCGTCTTCGGTGATATTGATTCTCCTGATGCGACGACAACGGCTGGCTGGGTGACGCATAAACCTCGGTTCCTTATCATCCACCGCAGTCAGTCTGAGGTGCAGGAGAAAGTCACTCAGAACGGTAAAACGTTCTGGAAGATTATTGATTTCGAGTGGGCGAACAAGGAAAAGACCGAGGCTGGGTTCCAGGCAGAGGCGCATAAGTCTTTAGGGCAAGACAAGAAGTTTCGTACCTGCAAGCGTCTCTTGATTGTGTTTCTGGGCGCTGACAATGAGCCACTACATGGTGGCTGCATTAAGATGACTATCCGGGGTGGGTTCGCTGGTGCCTTTGGTGCTGAGATGACTGGCTTCTACCAGGATTTGTCTAAGGCATACGTTGCTTTGCTGAAGAAACGGAAGCCACAGGCAAGTGGTTACTTGGACATGGAGACTCGCGCTAAGGCAGTAATCGATCTCCAGTTTTCACCCACTCGTCAAAAAAACCAGAATCCGTATTTGGTAGTCAGCCAACGTTTCTCTCCTTTGGTTGCCCCTGGTGAGCTTGTGGAAAAAGTGGATGACCAGGATCGTAAGATTCGGTTGGTGGGCACTAACGTTGGTTCCATCTTGCTGCGTCTGGATAACACTACAGCGCTGATCGCCGATGCGTACTACGCAGAGTATGAGTGGTTCAAAACGCTGGGTGGTCGGGATGGTACAACAGAAGCCTCTGAGCCTGCCGTAGCCTTAGAGCAGAATGAGGCTTGGTTAAAGTATCAGGCAGCGCTAGCTAAGGCTGCTGATGCCGCTCAGGTAGAACTTGCTCGAAAATGGGTACTGGCTGATAAGCAGTTCGCACATCTCAGCAATTATGCTGATATTCAACAGCTTATTGCCACGGCTGCCTCTGAGCGCAATGAGATCCTCAATAAAGAAGCAGTGGAAGAAGAGTTCTAATCTTTCTTTTTCTCCTTAAACTAAAACGCTTAGGCACAGAACCTGTCTTCAGGGAATAGTACCTAAGCGTTTTAGTTTCAATGCATACCTTCGATTTCTTTCAATACCTATCTCTGGGTGGATGTAGCAAGAATTATAAATCTTGCATGAATTGACGGTGATCACACTTAGGTAGGTAGTTCACAGCGTACAATGTGTGAAACCCCTCACCCCTCAAAAAGAATCAGCAAAATGGCGTGTCTGTCACTGGATCAATTCCTCTTAGAAGAGATTGCTGCCTTGGTGCCAACTCTTCTTGCGGAAGAACTACGCACCTGTATTGGTACATTGTCTGGGCATTTCTTTATCATCAGAAGCGGTAACAAAAAAGCTTTTGATTTGCTGCAAAGGCACCAAAGATTGTTAGTAAACGCAATCCACAAGCGTTTGCCAGCAGTAGTGATGGTCACTCTTTCCTACGGTACGGTAGACGTTGATATTCCGGTCTATTTCATCACCAAGAATTGGCTACCCCCTGTGACCCCAACCCAGGTTATTCGCAAGATTCATAAAGAGTTTTTACAAGATCATGTACCAGGTTGCATTACTTTGGCAACTGGCACTTTACTGTTTGCTAATGCTAGTTTTTTAGATCGGTTTCCTACTTTAGAAATTGGGCATTGCGTCAGCAGTGTTCATTTAAGTCGTTCTTTATTTCTACCGAACGTCTTATTGAATCACCGTGCCTTAATGACATCGGAAGTATTGTTAAACCAAAAAGTAGCCTCTGTTCGGGTAAACGGGAGGCTACTTTTTAACAAGGGACAGTTGATGATTGCCTCATCGGTTTACACTTAAAGTTTTTCTGCAAGCTTCATCAGCATTTGTAGAATTTCCTTTTTTGTTGGCTCCTTTTCTTCATCACCTTCTACTACAGGAGCAGCTTGATCTTCTGGTGGAAGGGCTTCGGGTTCGGTTGCCTTTTGAGCCAGTGCCTGCGAGTTAAGCGAAACGATTGTCAACCAGTCAGTTGGTAGTGGCTCTCCGGTATGCGGGTTGATGATCGGTGGGTCAAGCTCTCCAATGACGGTACAGATTTTTTGTACATTCACCTCAGACATATACCGAGTGCGACCATCGGCAACGTGTCCGATGGCAGTACGGCTGACACCAGACCGTTCAGCCAGTGCGCGTAAGTTGCTGAAATTACCCGTGTTGTGGTTTTTATTATTTGTCTCGTACCCCAGCCGCTCGATTGTCAGGTTGACCACTTCTTGCAAAGAAATGGGTTTTTGGTCGAAATCTTCGCCTGACATTTTTTGAATCGCTTGGGTACGTTTTGCCCTGGTTGACTCAGTGCGCGGCTCAGTTTTAGCCTTGCGTGGCTGTCGTCTGGGGGTGTCTGCCATAGTTCTAGTTAGGTAAATCATTAGGTAATGAAGGGAATCACCCCTATAGCGTATAACAAGCCTTTTAGTTTGTCACTGTGTTTGCAATTTGCTAAGGCTTAACCTAAGATAAGGGTGTCCTACAACTAGGACAGTTGTTTAACCAGGTTTAATTTTATGGAATTAGATGCCGCACGGCTCATGCAGGCTGTTTCCCAGAAACCGACTAAACCAGATTGGTTGATGACAGGTAAAACTGTTTACGTAACGTTCCTCGGTTGGTGCCAAATCAAGGCGATTATTGGTCTGACAGTCGTTGTTTCTTTTGAAGGTGGTAATCGTCGTCTTACTAATTGGGAAGAGGCAATCTTAGATGAGACGTTGTTAGAAGCCCCAACGCAAGCAGTCCTCGAAGAAACGCCTGCCTTTGAAGCTGAAATTATCCCCGAAGGTTCGACACTGGCGCGGATTAAAAACAATCAATTCCGGCAGCTTGCCCGTGAGTTAGACAATGCTGAGTGCCTTAAAAAAATCGACGTTAGTGCCATCGAACCCCCGGAAATGGTTGACTTACCAGCAGACATGGTGCCTGCCTTGCAATCTGCGCTGATAGCGCTAGGCATCAAACAAATCTACTCACACCAGTTGCAAGCGTACCAGGCATTGTTAGCAGGCAAGAGTGTGGTTTTAGCGACACCAACGGCATCCGGTAAAACGCTTTCTTACAATCCAGCGATTCTGCATACTTGCTTGACTTCAGAAGCAACAGCACTTTACCTTTTCCCACTTAAAGCGTTAGCAAAAGACCAGGAAGAAAAGCTGAAAGACATCACAATGAAAATGGGTGATGCCGTTAAAATCGGCACCATTGACGGTGACGTGGAAATGTCGAAGCGTGTGGCATTGTTTAAGCCTACGTCACGACAGCCTAAAGGATTGCAAGTGTTGATGCAATCACCGGATTCTCTGCACCATCAGCTGTACAAAATTAAGAAGGGTGACGAATGGGCACCCTGGAAAACGTTTCTCAGGCATCTCCGCTTTGTTGTTGTGGATGAAGCGCATACTTACCGGGGTTCGTTTGGTGGGCATTTTGCTGGTTTAGTAAATCGCCTTTTGAATGCGATCGCTGAAGTCGGTGGGCAGCCAGAGCTTGTCCAATTCGTCTTTGCCACAGCTACGGTAGCGAACCCAGCTACGATGGCTGGTTTATTCTGCAACCGTCCACCATCAGCTTTCGAGGTCATTACTCGCTCCGGTGCAGGCTCGAAGGGACGCACTACCCTCTGCCTGAAGCCATCGGCACAACCGAACTCAGACGCAGCACAGGTAATCGAACTGTTTTTTAAGTACAAAGTAAGTGGTATTGTCTTCTGCAACTCGCGCAACATGGCAAAGGCGCTGTTGAACCTGGTGCAATCTAACCTCAAACATAAGGGGCTGTTTCGGGAGGCAAACAAGATTGCGGTTTACTATGGTGGGCTGCGAACAGACCGCAGAGCCGAGATTATTAACGGGTTGAAAGAGAAGACGATTCAGGTGATTATCACCACGTCTGCGCTGGAAGCAGGCATTGACCTACCGGAACTGGATGCGGTACTGCTGAATGGCTATGCAGGTTCGCTGATGAGCCATCGGCAGCGAGTGGGTCGGGCTGGTCGCAAGCGTGAAGGGTTAGTTATCTTCCTGCCTTCTAACAGTAAATCGCTCGATGCTTACTACGGCAATAACCCGGATGAGCTTTTGTTTGGGGATGTCGAAGCGATGGCTTTTAACCCAGCCTACCCGCTGGTGTTGGCGCAACATCTGGTTTGTGCAGCAACAGAAGCTTCGATTCCACTTGAAGCGATTGATCACCGTTTCGGGGCTACAGCCTCCCTACTGGTTGGTTCATTGGTTAGTTCCCGGAAGTTGATCATGGACAATCATCGCGTCTCTGGTAAGGGCTACCCGCATAAGGAGGTCAACATTAGGGGAGCAAGTGCTGATTCCGTTCGGTTGATTGATGAAGCAGGCGAGGAAGTCGAATCTATGGATTTAGGCACTGCTTTTAAGGAAGTGCACCCAGGAGCCTTGTACAACGTCCAGAACTCAAAAGGGGAAATTGTGCGGTATCGCAGCAAGAGCCTTACCCTGGACACGAAATTAGCGCATCTGGAGCAGCTAGAGGAAGACCCACGACGCACAACCCAGGCATCGAGCGTCGTGTTAGTGAAGCCTGTTTCGATGCTGAAGCCGCCAGTTGCCTATCCTTTGAAAGAAGGTGGTTCGGTACGGATGCGGTTGACATGGGGTACGATTACCGACTTGGTGACTGGCTACCAGGAAGTCGAACGGGTCGAAGAAAAGTTTTGTAATCGTCGTGGTTGCCAGAATCATCGACTCACACTTCAGGAAAACGTCTGCCCGTCCTGCCGTACTTACACCAGCAAGCGCCATGCTCGGAAGGTGGTCGATCAAGTAGCCTTTGAAAAGCCGTACAGTACCCGCATCCAGGCACCAATCCTCGAAGTAAAATTCTCACCAGACGTACTGGATCTGTTGCAGGGGTGGGTGATGAGCGAACGGCAGTCGGCAACAACGCTGTTCCAGGATGAGATGCCAGAGACCTTTGAGTCACTCTGGGATGTTGATGCTGATTATTTAGCGATGCATACACTCACTCACCAACTACTCTTTGCACTGCCGTTGGTGATGTTAGCATCAAGCTACGATATGAATGTCCTAGTTCTAAAACAGGCAACGTCAGAAGTAGACGAGGAACAGACTGACGGCACCGCTGCTGGGGAACCAGCTTTGAAAAAGGGTGAGTTAAGGGCGTATTTCTACGACACGGCAGATGGTGGTAACGGGTCTACGGAGGCTTTGTACGACCGTTTCTCAGACTTTGTGGCACGGGCAATGTCGTTGTCGAAAGCTTGCGATTGTGGCGATCATGGGTGCCCCAAGTGCCTTATTCAGTCTGGGTGCCCCCAGTACAATCGGGCACTTTACAAGCCGTTAGGGTTGCAGTTAATGGCATCGTTAGCAAAAGGTTCAGAGAATGCTTAAGAAAAAAGCCACAGTTAACTACGAAGCGCCCCGGTCGTTGGTGGAAGCCGAAAACCGTTTAGTCGAAAGGCGAAACGGTGTGACCCGGATCGACTGTCAGTTAGAAAACTTCGTCGATGACGGCTCTGAAGAGGCTGCTAACTGGGTGATCCGCGCCAAGGATTCTCGTAATTATAAGATGCAAGAAATTGCCTTGCTGGAGTTGTGGCTAGTGCAGCATCAACGGGTAGCTTCTCTGGTGAGTGCGGGTCAGCTTGGTCTAATTAAGGAGCCGTCGAGTGAGGCTGTGCTGATCTCCTTGCTGACCACCATTAACCGAGTGCGGCGGGAAAAGCCGCTTGCCTTCACCAGAGATGAGCGGCTGGTGATCGATGCCGCTGCTGCTTACGTCCAAGAACTTGATTTGACTTCCTTTATTGAGGTGGTCTAAGATTAGACCACACAACCATTCAAAACAAAACCCCCAGAGGACGAATCCGGGGGTTTTGGGAGAACCGATACCTGAACTAAGTTTGGCATAGAACTAGATTAAATGCAACTAAGTTTAGGGCAAGGTCGTTAAACTCGTCAGGAGAAGCCGATGCCCGATTTTTTACTCTCATCCATTGACGGTAGTTGCCCTACTTGCAACCGTAACCACGACAAGGATTGCCGCTGGACGGCAGACTTGAATTTAGTGCTGTGCTGGACAAAGGCACGGGGAGGCACCACAACGGTCAGTGAGCCACCCGATGAGGTACAAGCTGGTGACGCTGTTTACCGTACGATCGGGTTGACTGAGGGTGGCGACTGGATGCAGTACCGCTTGATGAGTGTGCGGCAAGAGAAAGCCATCCGTCCGAACGGGAAGACAAGCTTTGATTATCGGTGCCAAGCAGGCGAGGTCATCTGCCGTGTAACCCGGACAGATAAGGATGGCAAGAAAGACTTCTCTCAGCTATGGCGCGATCCCGTGGCGAAGGAATGGGAGGTTTATACCAAGACCCCGGCTGGTAAGTGGCAGAGTGATTTTGACAAAGCCCGAAAAGCCAAGCTGTACACCCAGATTTTGCCGTACCGGATGCATGAGATTCGGGCGTTGGCTGGTGAGATGGTACGCAATGGCAAGACGCTGACTGTCCTTGTAGTCGAGGGTGAGGGTCTCGCGGATCTGATCTGGGAAGTCGGCAAAGAATTTGGTTTAGTTGGCACTTCCTTTATTGGTGGTGCTGGCAAGTACGGGCACTACGGGTATCCCTACGAAAAGCATTTGCGGGGTGACTGGTCTTTGATTCTGGCTCCCGATATGGATCAACATGGCGTTGACCACATGGAGGACGTATCGCAGGATTTACCGCAGGCACGGTGGTTCTATCCGTATGGTGACTCTGCTGAGTGGACAGAGGGTCTACGGAAAGACGGTGGTTTAGATACGGCTGATTGGCTGAATGAGATGCGCGAGGCTGGCACCCGTAACCAGGAAATCGTAGCGTTGATTTTGACTAAAGCCGAACGTAAACGCATTGTTACAGCAACGGGCATTTCGACGACAAATGGCAAAGGTAGCATCAAAAAGCCTTTAGGTAAAAAGCTGACCAAGCACCAGGTAATGCAAGAGATTGATCGCTTGCTCAATCTGTCCTTACTGCGTTCAGAGTTAGAAGCTGAGTTAGCGGATCTGGCAGTCGCATCTAACCGCCAAGTTAACTCCATCCTGAACCAGTACAATGCGCGGTTCCGGGAGCAAGTAGAGGCGATTGCGATCCAGGAGTCGATCAATGACTTGCCTTCCATCCGTAAGATTCAGGAAACTCGGTTGAATCTGTACGAAGTGATGCACCACGATGTGGCGCAGAGTATGCATGAGACGGCAAAGCAGATGCAGACAGCCCCCGAATTTTTGTTTACTTCGTCACTACCTGCCTTTGGTTCCCGGATCGGCACTACGTCCCGCTTAGTCATCAAGGCATCGGCTAAGTACACTACGTTCCCCATCTTCCAGACAGCCATCATCGCCCCTTCTGGTGCTAAGAAAACACCTGCCCAAAAGGTTGTACTCGACCCACTCAAAGCGATGGAGGCAGAGGCGCATGAGGAATGGAAAAAACAATCAGACGCTTACGAGGCTTATTTAGAAAAGAAGGCAAATGCTGAGACAGGTGAGAAGGTCGAAAAGGTTGCTAAGCCTGGTGTCCGTAAGCGTTATGTGCTTGATGACTCCACACCAGAGGCAAAGGTTAAAGCGCATATAGAGAACCCTAGAGGGCTGTTGATCTACAGGGATGAAGCTAAGGCTCACTTTACGAGTCGTGGTAAATATCGGAATGGTGTCGGTGACGATACTGAGATGGAATTGGCTGAGTTCAACGGGGCACCGATTAGCGTTGATCGGGTTGGCAAATCGCTCTACCTCCCACGGTCTTCTTTCAGCAAGACTGGTGCTTTCCAATGGGAAACCTTAAGACAGTTGATGCATAATCACGATGACTCTAATGGTGAGTTTGCCCGTTGGTTGTTCTGTGCTGCACCTGTCGTACCATCACCGTTAAACTTGGTCGGCGAGGACGCTGATGTTGATACTGGCATTGATTTAGTGCTGCGGTCGCTGTACGAAAATCTAGGTAATTTGGAAGGGAATACGGATGGTTCTCCTAGAGATTATTTTCTGTCAGACAATGCCAAGTTTTTGGCGCAGGCATTCTTGGAGAAGCTAAACCGCTGGACTTTACGCGAGTGGCAACCAGGACTAAAGACAGCCTATCCTAAGTTTGAAACGTACCTGTTTCGGATTGCGCTTACCTATCACCTCACTGATGCGGCGATGGAAGGTGACTATACCCCGGCTCAGATGCTGTCAGCAGACACGCTACGACGAGCCATCATTACGATTGAGTATTTCATTGGACAGCTTCGGTTGGTCTATGCTTTGAACTCACCCGGTGGTGATGAGAACGTGAAGCTCCTGATGGAGATTGATGACTTCGCTCATGGGTTTGGTGATGATGGGATTTCAGTCTACGAGTGCTATCGGAAATTCGGCAAGATTCAGGTGCTAGCCCGCAAAACGGAAAGCAAGAACGAAGCTACCATTACCCTTGAATTGTTCAACCGTTTGGAGACTGCTGGCTTTGGTCGGGTGATTGAACCAAAACCAGGCAAATATCGGTACGTCTCTACGCGAGTTATTCTGCCAGATTCGGGCTATGCAGCACCACCAGAGCAGATTCAGCCACCCAATAATCCCGAACACCCAGACGCACCTGTCATTGAGGTGCCTGTCATGGTGGAGGCTTTAGTGGTTGAAGAACCAGAAGCAGTTGTAGAGGCGCTTGTTGCTCCAGTAGCACTGACTCAACCAGCACCTGCCCCTGCACCAGAACCGAAGCGGATTGTACGTGCTTCTGATGGCGTTGAGTTTAGGGTCGGTGAGTTAGTCAACCTCACGGCATCCGTTGACCTGGATGAATGGGACTGGGTGAACATCAAGGGCATAGCGATTGAAGACATTATCAATGGTTGTGCCAAGCTGCACATTCTGGAATCACCGCATCCGTTGGAGATGCTACAAAAGCGCACCCTTTGACTTTTAGACTTGGTGGTCTAAGATTAGTTTTAAGTCAACCAGCACTAGAAAAAGGAGACAATGCCAAAAGTAATTTCACGCCAACCATCTTTGTTTCCAGAGCTAGAAGTTGAGCTTGACCCAGCAGTCGTCTTGCCCGGATCACCGCTCTGGCATGAATGCATTTCGGAATGGGTACAGTGCGATTTGTTCGGCTTTGACCTTGAGACTTACGGTGCTGAGAAGCAGGATGGTTTGAAACCGTGGCAAGGTGAGATTCGCTTAATCCAAATCGGGTTACCCAGTGGACGTGTACTGATTGCTGACCTCGGTGGGTTTCAGGATGATCGGGCAGCAATTGAGGCAAAGCTACGCAAGCAGGGGTTTTTCACCATCCTCAAGGAACGCTTAGAAAACCGTAAAGTGCGTAAAATCATGCAAGGGGGTAGTTTTGATATGCTCTGGGTGTACGTGAAGTACGGCATCCGGGTAAGGGAACTTCGAGACACGATGCTAATGTCTCAGTTGCTCTGGGCGGGACTTTCTTCCAAATACCATAAGTGGAGTCATTCACTCGGTGCGATATGCGGTCGTTTAGGTTTAGCGATTGATAAAACAGAGCAGAAATCAGAATGGGGTTGGGAACTCTCCAACAACCAGCTTAACTATGCGTGCCGAGATAGTCAGGTTTTACATCCTGCTTATCACAAGCTTCAGGCGATGATTGATGCGGCTGGGCTTTACGGTTCTGCGATGTGTGAGTTTGGTGCAGCCACTGTCTTCACTGAAATGGAATACCGTGGGTTTCCTGTGAACCAGGCGAAGCTGTTAGAAGCGATTGCTTTGTATGAAGCAGCAGTGCCCGTAGTACTCAAACCATTTACTGATGCTTTTCCCGGTGTCAGTCCGAATAGTTCTGATCAGGTAGTAGCCGCAATCAAAGAACGGTTTGGCATTGCTCTGACGATCACTGACGAGGATGGTGAGGAGAAAGATTCGAGCGGTGCGGATGTGCTAGCCTCCCACCTGGACAACCCAGTGATTAAAGCGATTAGTTTGTATCGGTCGCTGTGTATGTACCTAAACTATCTGAAGGGTTGCAGAGAGGCTTATTTTGATGGTGCCGTACGTGGTCACTTTTCGCAGTTAGGTCCGAAAGGTTTTGGTCGCTCGACTTGTGGCTCAAAAAGGAAGGATCGACAGCGGTTCCCTAACGTGAACCTGCAAAACCCACCTAACCCTGTACGGATGCCGAAAGAGTTGCGGTACGGCATGAACCTACCTGTAGTGCGGGGCATTTTCGAGGCTCCTCCAGGTTACAAGCTGATTGTCGCTGATTTATCGCAGGCTCACTCACGCATCTCAGCCGAATGCAGCGGTGATCAAGATTTGATTAACTCGTACCTGTTAGACGAGGATATTCACTGCTACACGGCAGCACGGCTGGCAGAGTTAGAGGGGTTAGGTGGGGATTGGAAACCAGAGAGTATCAAGAAATGGGCGAAAGACAAAAGCCACTCCAATCATAAACGGGCGAAAGAGCTTCGTACAGCCGCTAAGAGCGTTCACTACGGTTCATTAAACTGCCAGGGAGGGAAAACATTACAAGCAACCGTAAAGACAGATGCGGGTGTGGAGATGAGCCTTGACCAGGCAAAAGGCGCGATTAAGTTTTGGAAAGAAAAGTTTTCGACGTTGGCTGCCTACCAGCAACAAGTGCATCGGACAGCCAATACTTTCAGTGAGACGTTCCCAGGCATCAATGCTACGTTTGCCAAAGTCGTCGGGTTCTCTGGTCGTAGATTGTACCTGGAAAAACGACCCGCTTACTTCGATGGTAAGCCCGATGAATGCAAGCTGACTGACGCAGTGAGTTTCGTCTGGACATCAACCGAAGCTGATGTTGTGAAGATGGGAATGGCTTGGGTGCAAAAGCATACAGACGCACATCCAGAATGGGATGCCTGGTGCTGTAACTGTGCTCATGATGAGTTGGATTACTGCGTCAAGGAAGAGTATGCGCTTGACCTGGCACGGGTTGTCTTTGTCAGTTTGCAAGCAGCCATGAAAGTTTTCTTAAAGGTGGTTCCGGCAGATGAGGCTGACGCAAAACCGGAAGCGATGATCTGTAACTCTTGGCAAGATAAATAAAAGGAGGCTTCATGCAATTAGACTTTTTCCGTGGTCTTCAGGTCGGTGTTTGGTGGGTGGGTGTACCTGGTTGGGTGTTTGGCATCATCGACCGCTCGATTGCTGGGTTCGGTGATGGTTTCTTATCGGCGATTGAGTTGATGCAACTGTTTGTCGCAGCCACGTTTTTTCTAGCATGGGTTGCCTTGAAACCATTGCGTTAGTGGTCTAGAATTAGACAGAGAGGCATTAGAACTAAACTACTTCGGAGGTCTTATGAACGCTGATCGATTGACTACTTTGATTGGTTTATTGGCGGCATCGGCTACGGCAGCGGGTCAAACAGGGCTTATTCCACCGCACTACACACCGATTGTTGGCGCAGTACAGACGTTGGCTTTTGCCATCCTGGGTTACTTCACTGCCCACAAAACTAAGAATGCACCGGGAACGGTTCGTTAAGTCGGTTAGTTGTGTGTTTCGCGTTGAAAGGGCAGTCAAACACTGCCCTTCTGTTTCTGAAAAAATTAGCGGAGTTTAACCCTACATATGTCAAATAATTTTCCTTTGCACGCACCTTTGGCACCGCTTCAGTATTATCGTTCCTACGCTCGACGCAAACCGAACCAGGAACGTGAGTCATGGATTGATACGTGTGAACGTACCGTTGATGCCTTAGAAGAAATGGGGCTTACCCCTGGTGAAGCTGATTTAGTTTTTGGGATGCAAAGCCTCCACAAAGTCTTTTGTTCTGGGCGTTGGCTCTGGGTCGGTGGTACGGAGTGGATTACTAAACCGGAAAATTATAGTGGTGCCTACAATTGCGCTAGCACTGAAATTACAGACATTCATGCTTTTGCGATGCAGATGTCAATGGCAGCGATGGGCACAGGTACGGGTGTGGTGCTGGAGCCAAAATTCATCAACCAACTACCGCCTGTCAGAAACCGTCTGGTTGTCAAAGTAACGGAACCCATTGGGACCATCCAGGCTTTTGCACGGCTACAAAATACAGAGGTTTCGGAACCGCAATTGTCAGCAGAGGATGCCTCTGTCTATACAGTTGTGGTTGATGTGGGGGATTCGAGACAGGGTTGGGTTGATGCCTATGAAGCCATACTTGAGCTTGCCATGCGTACAGACATCGGCTCTCATGCGGCTGGGATTAGAGTCAATGTACGTTTAGGTAATGTACGTCCCGCTGGTGAACCACTGAAGGGCTTTGGTGGGGTGTCTAACCCAATCAAATTGACTGGGTTATTTCCACGTCTTGCCGAGATTTTGAATCCAGCCGTAGGACGTAACCTGAACAGTCTGGAATGTTGCTTGCTGATTGATGAAGCCGCCTCTGTCATTGTGGCTGGTAATATTCGTAGGGCAGCAGGAATCCGTCAGGGTGCCCACACTGATGAAATCTTTACTACGGCTAAGGATAACCTTTGGGTCGAAGAAGATGGTGTCTGGAGCATTGACCTGAAACGTGACGCTTTACGGATGGCGAATCATACACGGGTTTTCCACCAGAAACCGACAGTCACCGAACTGATTGCTTCGGTACGGAAACAGTTTCAGTCTGGTGAAGGTGCGATTATGTTTGCTCCAGAAGCAATTGCTCGTGCCAATGCTGACATCATGCCTGCTGCTTGGGATCACCTATCAGATGTCAAGCATACGTTCGTGTCGCGTCAGTGACGTGGGCAAGTGAGTGAGCATGACAAGCCTCTTGGCTAGCTGATGAGATTGCAAGTGATTGAACGCTAAAAACTAACACGTCAAAGTCGTGCTGAGTGCTGGAAGCAATCGCACGACAAATAAGATCACAACGATAACCAGGAGCGGGACGGCAACCAGGATCGCAACGACAACCAGGATCGCAACGACAACTAGGATCGCTGGGATTGAACGACCGCTTTATCCAGAACACTCGAGGTGCCAGAACGCGAAACCGCCGACTGTTTGCGATAACTCTGTGTCTGAATCTCAACAATCAAAGCATGATGCACCAAACGGTCAACCGCGGCGACCGTCATCATCGAATCAGCGAAGATGGCATCCCACTGGCTGAAGGGTTGATTTGCCGTAATCAGTAAGCTTTTGCGTTCGTAACGATGAGCAATCAGTTCAAACAGCACCGAGGTTTCTGCCTCGGACTTTTTGACATAACCCAAATCATCAAGCACGAGTAGGTCAAAGCGATCCAGTTTTTTGAGCAATGGTTGCAGTTGCAATTGCAGCTTGGCTTGCTGTAGCTGTTGCACCAGTGCCAGTGCAGAATAGAATTTGACCCGCTTGCCAAACTCAATCATGCGACGTGAGACCGCCGCCGCCAAATGAGACTTTCCCACGCCCGAAGCGCCGAACAATAACAGGTTTTCGGCTCGTCCTAGCCAAGTCGGATCATCCACCAGTTGCATCAAGGGTGCGGGGTTGAAGTTGGGGCAATGGGAAAAGTCAAAGTTGGAAACCGTTTTGCCGCTTGGCAGTTGCGCTTCGTTTAAGGTTCTTTGCAGGCGGACACTCCAGCGTCGTTGAGCCTCCAATTCGCAGAGAGCCAGCAAGAACTGAGCGTAAGACCAACCTTCCTGCATCGCTTGAGCTTCGAGCGTTTCCCAATGAGTGAGCATGTGGGACAGGTGCAACCGTTTGAGGTGGAGGCTGAGGCTCTGATACGGGCTGGTCATGGGTTGTACCTTGCAGGAGTTGGTCATAAGTCGCCAGGGGGTGTTGGGTGATGGTGAGACTGGGCACATTCAGGTTGCTCAGTAATTGAAACTGCTGCCGGAGCCCTGCGAGCGTTAAGGTTGCAGGGCTCAGTTGCGCTTGAAGATAGTCTGCCACTACTGTTTCGTTGTCTTGGGTCGCCGCAATGTACAACGCTTCCACCAGGAGGACAGCGGCACTGTCGAGGTCAAATTGCGCTTTCAGTTGCTGCCAAAGGTCACGCCAGGTGTCATTGGGCAAGAGCTCTTGTTGCCAAGTACAGTACAAAAAGGCTCTGGGCTTGCGCCGCAGTCCCTCTGCAACATGACGGTAATTGATGCTCCGGGTGCGGCGTTTCGTTTGATCTGTGACACGGATGCGCGGCAGTGCCACCACCAACTGGCGATTGAGATAGCCCAGAAGCCGGTCATGATACAAATGCCATTCGAGTTGGCGTCCAATCAGGCGGGCTGGAACCGTGTACAACACGCAGCGCACATCAACTGTGCTGCGACAACTGACCGTTGCGGTGAGCACTTCATAGTCTGGAACACGATAGGTCGGGAGGGGTTGGAGACACTGTTTCTCTTCCTCAATCTTGGCAGCGTGCAGATCGTTCAATTTGGCAATCGCCCGATTGATGACATCCTGGTACGCAGCAATGCTGTCAAAGTCACAGCTTCCACGCAGTAGGAGAGCCTGCTTAATCCGATTCTTCAAATGTCCGTGGGGTGACTCAATGGCCCATTTTCATGGGCGATGCCTGTGTTGTTGCGGGTCGGCTGCAGTCGGTAATGATGGCACAGGTCATCATACAACCGAGTCAATGGCTTGTTTCGCGCCCCACCCATGTGACGATAGGCGGCACTCAAACTATCGGTCTGATGTTGCTTCGGGACACCGCCACAGGCAAACAGGGCATTCTGCAACCCTTCTGATAAGGCAATGAAGCTTTCACCCCCCTGAATAATTTGAGCGTACTGCCACCCGCTGTAAGCCAGTCGATAGTGGTACAGCAAGTGCTCAAAGGGCTTGCCTGCAATGGTGATCTCGAGACCTTTGAGTTCAGTGAAGTCGGACAAGCCCATCATGCCGGGTTCATGCCGGAGCTCAAACATGACCTCTTTGGCATTGCCATGCAAGGCTTTCCAGGCTGCCACCCGCCGTTGCAGCGTGCGTAGAACTTGCGGGTACTTGCCCGGATAATGCTCTTGTAGCCACTCAAACAAGGTCATGGGCTGCAGAGCAGGGGTGGCTCTGAGCATCGGTTCCAACTCGGACTCCCACACACTAGCCAGTGGATCAGGACTACTTCTCCAATCTCGGACTCGCCCTCGATTGGGTTGGTGGTTGCCCGCTTCGATGCGTTGCCCACTGCGGGCGGAAAAGCCAGCCAAGTTTGCGGCTTCAACTTGCGTCAAGCCCATCTCTCGTGCGTTCATATACACTCGAATTTGATAAGTTTCAATCTTTCTCGACACGCTCATCCACTCCCGGTCCAATCGGAATGGGTTCAGCGTGTCTTTTTCTTTGTCGCTAGACAATGAATGCGATCCGAAGGCTACGATCTAACCGACTCGGTCGCTGTCATCGCCTGACTTCCTCATTGTCATCTAACAATCACCGCTGGTTTCTCAACCAGTATGAGGGTGGTCAAGGCAAGGCAGCCATTAAGGAACTGTTTTTTGACCAGTACGCTACTGAGATTTCAGAGACAGAGTTGCATGATCGACTCCACCGTTATGGCTTCAATCCATGCGCTGAAATTTTACTCCGTAACAATTTCTGCAACCTGTCTGAAGTTCACCTAAACCAAATTGACCCGTGCGACTTTAGGGAACAGGAACTAGCATTCAAAGCCGCAGCATTGGCAACACTGCCACTCCTGCACCATAAATTTGTCGAGCCACGGCAGCAGCAATCACGGGATTTCGATCCGATTATTGGTGTTTCGTTCACAGGCTTATTCGATTTCTTTGTCAATGCTTTTGGCGTTGAGTGGTTGCGTTGGTGGGAAGCAGGTAGACCACATACCTTCAACATTCCTTCCGACTACTGTAAGCAAGTGATTAGTATCCTGGGTGAAAATCCTAATGATGCTGACATTATTGTAGATGCTGGTCTGCTGTTCTACCAAGCGGAGGCGATGTACCTGAAGCGTTGGCGGACATGTGTCCAAGAAACGGTCGAGGAATACTGCAAACGGCATGGCTTAAGGGAACCGAATCGTTGTACGACCGTGCAGCCAGCAGGCAGTAAGAGCTTACTGACGGGTGCCTCTTCCGGTTGGCATCCACCCAAAGCACAACGGTTCATGCGTCGTATGACCTTCGCTAAAAATGATCCGGTTGCTAAGGCAGCAGTAGCGTATGGCTATAGCATCGTACCGAGCCAGTCAGACAAGGATGAGCACGGTAACCTCTTGAATGATCCGTATGATGCACGTTGTACAGAATGGTTGGTTGAGGTGCCTGTAGAGGTGCCGTGGGCTAACCTCGAAGGTGCAGATACGATTGATATTGAGAAATTCTCAGCCTTGGCTCAGTTCAATTTCTATATGCAGGTGCAGCAGCACTACTCAACGCACACCACAAGTGCCACGCTTGAGTTAACCGAAGAAGAGATTGAGCCACTGGCAAGTGCCATCCATCAAGCCATTGCTTGTGATATGGGTTACATCAGTGTGGCATTGCTGGCACGTTTTGATGCACCCTTCCCACGTCTACCGTTCGAGAAGATTGATCGCGGCACGTACTTGAAAGAGATGGCAGCAGTGAAGCAAAGAAACAACGGGCTATCGTTTGAGGAGAATCTACTTCAGTTAGATGACCCAGAGCTAGGCTTACAGCCCCAAGATGCAGCCTGTGAAGGTTTGATTTGCGAGATGCCTTCCCTACCTCCCCACTAGACGTTCAATTGAGAGAGAGTGTGAATCGGCACCAGGCTTAGGCTTGGTGCTTTCTTATTTCAGGAGTACGCTGGTCTAGAATTAGGACAGTGTTAATGAAAAATGTATGTTGCAGATCCTCTTTGCTTTGTGTTTGCTTTTCGGTTTTATGTTTGCCCCGGAGTCTGCACTGGCAGCGAGTCGTGGTGCTCTTAGTCGTGATCTTGTGAAGACCGCACCTGTACGCAATTATGGTGATTTTGATAAGTTAGCAGTGTCCCGTGACCTGGGCGCAAATCAACCATTTGCTGTGGTTTCTGACCTTGTGTTTAGTGGCAAAGAAGGTGACTACGGCACTTTTAGCATTGCCTTGCGTGAAAAGCCAGAGTCTAATGTTGTTGTCGGTTTTGGCTACAGCAACACTTCGTTCCTCATGCCTGATGCTGATAATGATTTTTCTAATGGCACGGACACTCAAATCATCTTTACACCGCTTGATTGGGATCTTAAACGTACTGTAAAGTTTGTGGCTGAGATTGATCGCTCTACTGCGAATCGTAGCGAAGCCACTAGCTTCATAGTGTTTAAGCTGACCTTTACTGATACTAAGCTACAGAAAGGTGAACGTATGCTTGAAGTACCAATCCCTGTCACCAACGTAGCCGCTTACAACCCCAACAAACCAGGCTTCAACATTGACCTGGATTTTAGGGCAGTCTCGGAAGATCCGTATTGGACGAAAGCAAGAAAGTCTTTGGCTCAGAGTATTGCTGACATTGCTGCTGGTAACATTGCGAATGAGTATGCTGATACTCAGCTATTCAATCAGATACCACCCTTTACCAGTTTGTCTGACCCTGCGATCAAAAACTTTGTCACAAGTCGCGCTTTTGATGACGTAGTTGTTTTTGTTCTGCCGTTTGATCCGAAGCTTCCGGCTGATAGCACTCCTGGTGGTGGTGCTTTTATTCCTGCCTTTGGAGGCGCAACATTAGCAGATTCAAAACCGAAAGCGGGTTTGATTACTCTCAGTAAGCAAGCTTTCTTGAGTAAGGGAGCCACAGGGAATAATGACCTCTCTGCGGTGGTTTTGCATGAAATTGGTCATGTTTTAGGTTTGGTTGGCAAGAACAAAACTGGCTTAGATTTGATCAACACCACCACCTCCCCTGCCACTTTCACAGGGTCGAATACCGTCACCGCTAACGGTGGCAATCCTCTGGTGCTGGATCTACCACTGTCTGGCACGAATGACACTGTTACATCTAATCACCCCGAATCGAACGCAGCTACAACACCACCTCGCTACCACTCTTCGATGTCTTACCTATTTACCAACAACCCTGCAACTGGTGGCACTTACGATGTCTGTAAGGTCAATGCCTGTAACTACACAGCTTTAGACAGGGCTTTGTTGAAGGATCATGGGTATACGCTAACCCCTTAATAGAGAAGATCATTTAGGTTCCAGTGCGGTACAACCTGGCGAAGATACGCGAAAGGGGGTAGAGGGGGTTCACTGGATGGTGTTGGTGCTGACACTGGCGGTGGTAGTTCGGGGAAGGTGCGTCCCTGTGGGGCAACCCTCACCTTAACCTCATTCGACTTTGGCATCCCTGGCTGTAGTGATGGCAGCACAATACAAGGAATCGTCGGTTGGGGGGTAGTCTGCAATTGGGCGATCAGAAAAAGGTCAAGCATACCCCTCCTACTTTTTTCCAAAGTTTAGCCTATTCCCTAGCTGGCTGGTGGCGTGACTTAATCAACCCTTGCCTATTCTTAGACCACAAGCTAAGATTAGATCACGTTCCCACCGGAATAGCCAGGTAACTGGATTCGCTAAGGAGGTCAAATAGATGCAGCAATCGCTTTTCAAAAGCGAAATTGTGTTAGTTCCACTGCGGGATTATCAAGAAAAAATCATTCATGATACCTACGCAATCATCCGATCAGCGCAGCAGAAAGAGCCAATCATGATCGTCTCTCCGACTGGCAGTGGTAAGACTTTCACGCTGACCCGCATTATGGTCGATGCATTGCGTAAGTCGGGGGCACCTTCCCTTTTTATCTGCGACCAGGATCGGTTAGTCAAGCAGACAATCAAAGCTTTCCAGAAATACGGCGTTACGCCTGGAGTCATCAAAGCAGGCTATAAACCAGACCCGCACGCACCGATTCAAGTGGCTTCCATCCAATCATTGTTGAACCGCAAGTTTCCATCCGCAGCAGTCATCGTGATTGACGAGGCAGATAAAAGTTTTGCTGCTTCCTACCGTCCCGTTTTCGAGCATTACACGGATAGTTGGATCTTCGGTTGCACTGCGACACCGATGCGTACCAAGAAAGGTGAGAGCTTGAGTGATTTGTATAAGCACATGGTGCTTGGTCCCTCTGTCAAGGCTTTAATCCAGCGTGGCAAGGAAACAAATTGGACAGAAGGTTTAGTCGAACCGGAATACCACGGGTTTTCAGTGCGTGCTGATTTGTCGAAAGTGCGTACCTCAATGGGCGACTATAACAAAGCTGACCTTAAAATCGCCTGTAATACGCCTGACATCATTGACCGCATTCCAGTCGAGTGGTACAAGCTTGCCGCCTCTGACGGCTTGGTTACGGCACGGAGAACCATCGTGTTCTGTATCGACTGCGATCATTCTAGAGACGTAGCTGCTGCCTTTAATCGGCAAGGGATTCCGGCTCAGTTTGTCGATTCTAAGATGACTGATGCTGAAGTTGATGCTGTCTTCGAGGCACACCAGGCAGGTCAGTTCCCGGTATTGTGCAGCGTTGATATGCTCACGGCTGGCTACGATGACCCTGAAACCTCAATGCTCATCATGGCTCGTCCTACCAAGTCCCTACGGGTGTGGTTGCAGCAGGGTGGCAGGGGCTTACGGGTGGCTCCATGGGCAGGCAAAACCAACTGCCTGGTGCTTGATGTCGCTGGCAACTTCGGTGTTGGTGATGACATTAAATTCGGTCCCTTCGAGGCTGATCGCGTGTACTCCCTGGACAACCCACCGAAAGAGCCAGGAGAGGCACCCATGCGCGAGTGCCCGGACTGCAACACATGGCTCTATATGATGGTCAACCCGTGCCCTTGTGGTCATGTCTTCCCCGTCAAAGAAAAGCCAAAGGTGGAGTTGGGTGAGGTTGTCCAATTCAAGTCACCCGATGACCGCAAGCGTTACAAGAAATTCCAGAGTCTGCTACGGATGTCGATGCGGAAAGGGTTTGTTCCAGGTTATGCAGGCGAGGTGTACAAACGTGAATATGGCGATTACCCGCCGAACGGCTGGAGGCTCAATGCCACGTTCCCTAACCCCACTGAAGCTGAAAAAAAGCTGTACTGGTCGTACCTCGGTTCCTTAGTAACAACCCGCAAGAAGACCCAGGAATGGCGTATCCGAGAGTTCCAAAAAGAGTTTGGGTGTGAGGATAATCCGTACCTGTACGAGAAAGAGCGTTCACTTGCTTTTTCTTAACCCGTGGTCTAAGATTAGTTCATTGAAACAACAGTCTAGATTTAGTTAATAAGCGAGAGGAAATTACCATGTAAGGCACCTGTAATGGGTTGGCACCTGGAACTAGACAGGCACTCACTTTAATTGAAGGAGGTTTTTCTTGGAAGATGCTAGAGACGACGATCTTTACTTTAGGTTGACAGGTTCGTTACTGGGGCAGTTCAATACCTGGAAAACAACAATCTACCAACCGTACCGCACTGCGTTGCAAGAGTTTTGTGCGGAGGTTGGCACTACTGAATTGCTGATTCAGAGGGGGATTTACGGTGAGACGCATCTTCGAGGGTTTCAAGCCACTGACAAAGAAATCCCTGGTACAAAACGGCATAAAGCATACGCTGATGTGTTGGTGCCCGATTTACGAAAAAAAGCAGGCAAGGCATTAAAAAAGCGACTGGAATCCTTAGACGAACCTGTACCGATGGTTGTTTTCAATGAAGCTTGCCCCGGTAGCCCGTGGTCTTTCCACCGTGATGGGAAGTACGTTATCGCTAGTGTTGGTTTTGGTGCCCTAGAAGCGGGTGTTTTTATCCAGCTTTCAAGTTTGGCTGAGACAACGCTGCACCCAGAATTAGTACCCGTTGCGAAGTGGGAATTTGAGAAAGCGTTATTTGAGGAAAGGAGTAACAAAAAGGAGGCAGCTGTTGTCGATTCTTGAAACCGCAATTATTCCCTTTGCTAACGGTTACGCAGATCCGGCAAAAGCGCAGACACCAACCTGGACAAACATCATCATGGCAGTGCTTTCTACTGGCGAGGCTGATGTTATCCATCTCGACAAAGAAAGAGTTGTCAAGGTTAAGCGTAAGTCTTTCGGTGATGTCCTTGGCATTGAGCTTTGTGTGTGGTGTGGTGCAGCGCCTCTAGACTTTTGCAGTTTCATGATGCCCCGTAGTGCGGTTACTTATTTGGAGTTTCAGTACCCCCTATGACCACAAAGAAAGTCCAAGCTTTAGAACCACTAAGTGATCGCATTTTAGTGAACAGCGATCGCTTCCTGAATCGGCATGACCCAAGAGTTTCAAGGCTCTCCGGGACGGTAACACAGGTTAGTGCTCTCGGTGATGGCAGCTATCGCGTCGTTGGTCCCGTTTGTCGGTTGTTTGATCGTGAGGAGTTGGAGTATCCCTTCTGTTCGCTTCAGTGGCGCGGCAAGGCACCAAGTTGGAATCGAATCGGTAAGCGTTATGTGGCTGACCTTGCCACCAAACGGGCACCCAGCTACAGCGTTGTTTTAGTGGGTGGTACGGAGTCTTACGCAAGTGTAATCACGCTTTATTACAAACCACTGACTGACGCAGAGAAAGAATGGTGGTTTACACCACCACCAAAATTACGGCATTACCAGGAGGAGCTTGCAGCATGATCCTAAATGATCGAAGAATTAGACAACTTTGTGGCTACGATGGGATGGTTTCACCGTTTGAACCAGAGTTGGTACGGGCTGTGGAGGGGCGTAAAGTCATCTCCTATGGGTTATCGAGTTTCGGTTATGACATCCGACTGGCAGCCAGTGAGTTTCGGATTTTTCAACGTAAGCCTGGTGAAATCGTTGACCCGAAACGCTTTGACTCTGCCAATCTCATCCATTCGGAGTTGCAGCAGTGTGACGGTGATCAGTTCTTCATATTGCCAGCCAATTCCTATGCGCTCGGTGTCTCAGTCGAACGGTTTAACCTACCACGCTCTTTGATTGGTGTTTGTATCGGCAAAAGTACTTACGCACGGTCGGGTGTCATTGTTAATGTGACACCAATGGAACCAGGCTGGAAAGGGTATCTCACTATTGAAGTCTCTAACGCTTCCAGTGCAGATTGTCGCATCTATGCCAACGAAGGCATCGCCCAGATGCTGTTTCTTGAAGGTGAACCTTGTGAGGTCAGCTACGCAGACCGAAGCGGTAAGTACCAAGATCAAAACCAAAACGTGGAGCTTGCGCGGGTATGACAAAGATACTAGCGATTGACCCAGGCAGTACGCTATCTGGCTTTGTGGTCTGGGATGGTAAAACGATTCTGGCTAAGTCGGACGGCACCAAAGAAAATAAAGGCAAAACCACGAATGGGTTGCTGCTGTCACTGCTGCGGAGTAAAGATGGTTTCCCTGGTGTGACCGATGTTGTGATTGAGGGTATCACCCTTTACCAACGTGCTGATATGGGTTTGAGGGATACGATCATCTGGTCGGGTCGCTTCGCTGAAGCTTGGCACTTCCAGAGCAGTAAAGAAACCGCTTTTATTAATCGGGCAGACGTGAAGACATACTTCCTCAAAGGGCTGTCTGGTACTGACAAAAACGATGCCACTATGAAGATGGCTTTAATTGATCGGTTTGGTGCCCCCGGTACGAAGGATCAGCAGGGAGTCACCTTCAATCTGAAATACGACCAATGGCAAGCTTTTGGTCTAGCAGCGATGTATTATGACCAGCTAGCAGTGACGCAAGCTGCTGTGGCTTAACCGGGTGGTTTGCCAGCAGAGGCTTGCTTGCCCGGTTCCACACAGATACCAACGGTCTCCGATTTGTCCCTGTTAGTCACTAGCACCAGACTAACAGGGACATCTTGTACAGAGCATTCGGCGACAGTCGAAAATTTTACCTTGCCAGAAGCAAACGTTAAAGCGACTGCTACGACACCGCAAAGACCGAGAAATGTTTTCATGTACTAATTTTAACGAGTTTTCCAGTCTCGTCAAGACTCATGTTGAGATTCGCTGAAGCAGCTAGTCCTGCAAAGCCTGCTTTTTGTGCTGCTGTTAAGGGTTCTGGTAAACCTTCGATGACATTATCCCAATGGACTTTGAGGATATTGAACCGTGGTTCGGGATTATGCAATTCTGTGATGACTGCCATTAAGGCTAGTTGGTCAGTTGTGGTTTTGAGTAACGCTTTCATGGGGCTGGCGTTATTGCTCAGTGCCATGATAAACGTTTCGTAGCTCGGTACTTTCGGTTTCCTGGCTGCGATTTCAGCGTTACTTAACCCTTCTACCCATTTTGAACCGTCCCATTTAGGATGCCAGAAGCCACCTGGTACACTTACAGTCACCTCATCCGCTGGTACTGGAAAGGGCTTTTCGACTAAGGTTGGTACCCCTTCTTCATCAACACTAGGCACCCATACAGTATCAGGGTGAACCACGTCATGTATGTACATGCCTGTAACCGGATCAATTTTGAAAGTTTGCATTTTAGCCTAACCCAAAGAAACAGTTAATGGAAAAGCGAGTTGGTGAACCCGAAAAGAAAAGGCTGACAGTACCCGCAGTAGAAATGTTAAGGAGTGTTGGGGAAACTACAAGCGATCCATTCAACCCAACAATCGGCATTTGAATGGGGAAAGCAGGCTCAAAGCCAGGAGCCATCCCGAAAATAGGCTCACCGCTAAGAGCGCTTGCTTTTGTAATATAGCCGTAGATTTCAACAACATTATCTGCATGAAGACGATAGCGTGCGCCTGCTGTACCACCACCAAAATTCGTATAGCCGTTAACGAGAGTCGTGTCAAGCCAACCACCTACGTTTTTGATAGCACTCTGCACAAAGGCAGTGCTGGCAACCTGGAGTGTATTAGTGGGAGCCGCAGCAGTGGGTGTGGTTGGTACCCCTGTAAGTGTCGGTGATGCTTGTGGGGCAAGACCGAGATTTTGGGTATTCAGTGCGCCAATTGTAACCCAGGCTGAATTACTGGTATTGCGGATCTTGAGCAGGTTGTTTGTTGTGTCTGCCCACAACATAGAATCGTAGGTCGTATCAGGTGCGACGGGTCCTGAATTGAGTGTGTCGAGTGCCTGTAGTGCTGTATTTATATCAGCCCTGAATGTTGCCCGAAGTTGATTCGGGATTTGAATACCGCCAGTTCTTTGTGTCATTTTTTCTAACCTAACTAATCACTTTGCCGTAACCTTTTGCAATCCAATTCACTTGACGGCTTACCTGTGTTCCGGCTGCATTGAATGTAAAAATAGTGAAACCGGAAGCCTGCTGATTCGACAAAGTGTAGTAATCACCAGTAGTCCCATCTACCAGTGTAATTCCCACAAGCGGCGAATTTTTGAATGCTGCTTGGTAATTTACCACTTGCACACCAACTGCCACAGTTTGCACAGTCCCGACATCCGTTCGATCTGGCATATCGACAGTAATGCCGAACGCATCAACCAGGACGTTGTAGTTTGATTGTGTAGTGGCTAAATCTAAGCGGAACTTAAAAAAGCGACCAAGGTAAGAGCCAACGGAAAACTTTTGGAACTCGCTATAGTTGATACCATTATTTGAAATAGCGATCAGCAGCGCGATGGTTGCCTCTGTAAACACTTCCCCATCAATCAATTCTGCTGTTTCGTCAATCGTATCAAAGCCAGTACTGTCAATATTGGAGAAGAGATTTGCGGTCGTTGATGAAAGTGTCGTACCAAAGTCAGCCAGGAAAACAGCACCTAAGTCAATGATTTGAGAGAAAGCATAGGAGCCACTGGATACGACAGAGTAGATAGAGATTTCATCATCCACGTTAAAGCCTAAGTTAATGCCATCACCAGGGTCATCAATGTTTCCGGGTGTATCATCAATTGTGGCAGCGTAAAGGTCGATTTGTTCGGTCGAGTCGTCGATTAATTCAGTTAATGGCTCCGCCGAGATGTCGATATAGTCAGTGCCACCTAACTGAAGAATGCCGTTCGCTACAATTGTGTTAGTTTTAGCACCTGCAAAAGTAGGGCTATCCATTAAATTTAGGACAACATTCGTAGCAATCGTCGCTGCAAAAGTTGTATCGACAGTAGTGGCAGTAACTGATGCATAACCGAGCGGTGAGACGGCTTTGATTAAGTAAGTACCAGCGTAGGCAGGCACGGTTGCTGATGTGCTGCCACCACCCACAAGCAGGACATCAAAACCATTCGACCAGGAAACGTTGCTGGTCGAAGACGTGAATTTGATTTTGAAGAAACCCCCGGTTTGGATGTCTAGATCGGCAAGAGAATCCCACTTGAGCAGAATCTGCAACCCAGTCACGCTAGCTGTTAGGTTAGTGACATTCCCAGGTGGTTTGTTTTTGCCAACTACTTGCAGTCGTTTCGTCGCATACTCACTTCTGTAACCGAGTTTATTGACTGCATGTACCCTGAAATCATAAATGCCAGGTGTTGCACCCAGCCAGGTAAAATTAAGATCCCCGGTTGTCCCTAAAACAGTGTAGCTATCGGGGTTGGTTGTATCCTTTACTTCGATTTGATAAAAGTCCACACCAACAGACGGTGAAGCCTGAAAGGAAATATCAACCTTAATCTGCACACCAGCCGCACCAGAGCGATAAAGTGCCTCAGTTGTAAACAAGGCAGAAGGAGCGGCTGGGTTTGCTAGGAGATTTGGTAGCCTCGAAATGGGTGGTTTGACAAGGGGTGTCGCCTGTTCAATCGCATTGAATTTGGAAGCATTATAGGCAGTGGCTGTGATGTCATACTCCATCCGGGTACGTTCATTCACTGAAACCACTTTGAATAGCTGCGGTTGGAGTGTAGCTGTACTGAGCAGCCAGATAGTACCAGCGTCCGACTGCTGCGCTGGGTTAAGGATGGTGAGAATGGTTGCTGTACCGGGAGGGCTACCAACGTTAAGACCTTCACCGACAGGATAATCAACGGAGTAACCAGTAACGGGGTTGATGAGACTCACCGTGTAGCTTTGACCAGGGATGAGCGTAACGGCATCATCCAGATATAAGAATGTGGTAATGCCGTCAATGGTTGGTACAACATCCAAAAGTCTGCCACCCATCCGTGAACCCGCACGCAGCGGGTCAGCGACTTTGATGACCTCACCTGGTCGCACAAGCAACCCTTCCGCACCGACAGTAAACGAGATGGTCTCAGTTTCATTTTGCTCAGTGTAGAGCAACCACTTCCCGACTCGATGCGCTTGCCCGATGCTAGTGCAACCGAAGGCTGTTACCTGGGTTTCACGATAGCCATACCGAGCGATGCCGTCTCGATCTTCGACGTAGACAACCTTTGTGTTGTACTGGTCGTCAGCATCCGCATAGGTAACAAGGACAGCCGTATGCCGTGCCTTGGCAGAGGAGCCAGCATAAGAGAAAGTTGGTTTGGTGACACGTCCAGTGGCGGCATCAACCTCCTGCTTAACGTTCGCTTCTGTGAATAACCGGACTGGTGCAGCAGGCGCATCCTGTGAAACGAAGATTGTACCGGATGCCCAGTAGACCATGCCACGGAAGACACTGGCTAGGGCATTGATCATGTTGTACGCATCGTCCCGATTCTGGATATAAGCATTGCAGGTAAAGCGTGGCTCGAAACCACCTTTCCCATCAGGCACTAGCCCATCGCAGTATTGAGCGATTTGGTAGAAACTCCATTTATCAATCTGGCTAGCACTCAAGAATTTACCGCAGCCATACCGATTGTTGGTGAGAAAATCGTAGAGCACCCAGGCAGGGTTATTGGAATAGGCGTAGTTGAAAGTGCCATTCCAATTACCAAAGTAGATTCGTTGAAACGGGTCGTAATTAGAGGGGATTTGAATTTTCAGCCCCAACAATTCAATGGAGACCCGTGGGAGACTTTTGAACTGTTCGGCGGAGACGCTCAGACCCAGTAACGCACTGAACGGATACCCTAGTTTCGTCTCAATGATCGAAGTGAGCGAGGCAAAATAGAGGTCATTGGTGATGCGTTGCTCACCGGAATCAAACGACACACGGGTAAGCCGGATTTGCCACGGTCCCGGTTTCGGTAGCCGGATGCGGTAGCTACGCTGGTAGTTGCTAGTCGTCTTCCCGGTAATCGTATCGTTCACGTAGGGCGTATACACACCCCCATTCTGCGAAATCAAAATCTGTAGCGTCACCGAGGAGCCACGAATGTCGCCTGTCGTCGGGTCGATTTCTTGTAGCTGTGGCACCAACACCGAGACAACCACGACATCAGCATTGAGGTCATTTAGGGTACGTGTGATCGGTCCACCTGAGTACGTGACTTTAGTAGACACATCGATCTGTGCTTGGATGTCAGAAAAGCCCGGAATATAGTTTTGGGTCTGCGTCCCGAAGGAGGTATAAAGCTGGAGATTGGAAAAGTTAGTTTGACCGCTGGCACTCAAAATCGGTGTATCGTCCAGGTAAATATCAAGCAATCCGTTACCGGAGGGGTAGCCTGAAATTTCGCCTTCTGAAAGCAAGTAGAGCACGTTGACATAAGCAATCGACCGTAACGAATTACGGTCTTCAACGGGTGTTCTTGCCCCCTTTCCACCCCCTTTCCCGCCGCCAGCAATCCCGCTGCCCGAAATCTGCCAGTCTTCATCCCGAATCGTGGTTGTTAGTACACCCTGGTTTTCACTGGTCTCAATCGTGGTCTCACTTAGCGGTAGGTCAGATGGGGTATTCATTGATTGTTACCCCCGTCGAAATGGGCACCAGATTAGAAACCCGAAACCGACCGTAAAGAATCGGTACAGGTTGCCCCTGCTTACCCACCGCATCAGTGCTAGAAAACAAAAATGATTCAGTTTTCTCGCTTTCCTTTTTGGGCGTTTTGGGTGTCGAGGTCAGAATACCTGCAATGCCTTGGAGTACAAGAGCACCGCCCAGTAAGCCAATGGTTGTCGCTGATAACCCCAGCACACCACCAGGAATCAGGAAGGCAGCACCAATCAACGCTACGCCAAGTAAGATTTTGCCAAAGTTGCCAGAGCCACTAATCTGAGGGGCAATGACTAACCGCTGCCCACCAAGGGGCTGTTCTAGCTGCTCTTCATCTAAACCAATGGGGTCAGTCGTCACCACACGGAAACTGATATTTGCTTCTGAGCAATTGTAGAGATATTGCGTGAAGCCTGGGCACTGGCAAGCAATAGCACGGATGGCTTCTGCGGGTGACTGAATTTCTAGCTGCCACTCGCGTCCAAACCGCTGCCCCAATTCACCCAGTAACTTGATGGTTGCCATGATTCTCTATCCTCGAACTTGACCAGCAAAACCTGTGTACCGCCACACTGAATGGGTGCGCTTCCGCCAATCGTCGCCATACGGTGCGTGTTCCGAAAGACGACCAGAGACGTGGTGCAGCATCAGGTTCTTCGTAGCATCGACCAGCACACCGACATGGTTTGGTATCCGGCTACCGAAGACCATCAGCATTACATCATGCTGCTGCAATGGTTCATACAGCCCTAGCCGTCGAAAGCCTTGTGGCTCAAAATTCTCCAGAAACCCGACTGAGGTGTTACGGTCAACGTCTGGAGCACTGAGATAGAAATCAGAGAGGTAAATGTTTAGCTCTTGTTTGTACCAATCCTGAAAGAGGGTGTAGCAGTTCTGGCAACTCCAACGCCATTCCCTGCCCAGATAGGGAGCCACTACGGTTGGATCGTAGAGCTTGATTTGCCCTTCTTTAGTACAAAGAATCCACGGTAACTGATGCGCTTTGCACGCCTGAATATCCGTGACCGAAAACTCATCGTTGTCGTTGCAATGGGAATGATACAGCGCTTGGATTGTACCCCTGTCGTCGCAATGAAGATACTCGCGTGCGTCGATTGTAAAATGGTTAAATTTCTGTTCGGCTTTATTGACGCACCGTATGGCGGCACCATCCACAATCAACCCGCAGACCTCTTCATCCGGGAAGGCATAGGCATGGGTGCGAATTTGATCAATAGCCGTAGTCAGGAGAGTCAGCATGGTTAAGTACGTTGGTTATCCACACCAGGGAACGAAGAAAAGGGCAGCAGGTTGAAATTGCCGAAACGGGCTTTGCAGCCACTCAGAGACTTGGTGCATTTGTCACGGCTCAAGTCGGTAGTCGGCTGACCAAGCTCATCCTGTACAGCAGCACCTGTATAGCCGCATTCAGCACCCCGATACACCCAAACGCATGAATCGGCAAGTAGCACCCTTCCAGGCTGGAAACCCGCTAAGTCCAGCGCTGAGTTGAGTTCAAAGACGCACTGTAATTTATCTTCTGAGACTTTGCGATCGACAAAATAGACATCATCAGGAAAGAACTGAGAAGGGTCAGCAGTAGGCATCGAATCGAGATAGCGTGCCAATGTCCGTTTCCGGATCAGCTTGGCACCAGCAATATCGTTATGGCTCAAGATAAGACCAGTGACGACACCGAGGATATTGCTGATCGTGAGTTGGGGTGTGGGTAGCTGCCCTCGACCGGAAACCTCAAACCCTTCCACCTGGATTGGGATGGCTTGATATGTTAAAAACTGCCAAATAACACTTGCACCATTGGTTTGTGACCAGTTGCAAAAACGGTAGACGCTGCCGTTAATGTTGGTCATATCCAACACATAGAGTTCGATTAAAGCATCCGGTTCAAGCCCAAGTAACGGTGCAATGGGTGCCGTCATAAGTAGACAAGCTCCAATTGCAACGTGACGCGAAATAACCCAGCACCGAGGGATGTGTGCTCCCAACTGGTACACAGAAATTGTTTAGCTGCCGTATCACCAGGTACGGTCAGGATGATCGGCTCTGTACCCTTGCGTGCGACTAGAAAAGCAGTCAAGGTGTCCAGGCTCGTGTTTGTGCCGGGTACACAGATAAAGGCAATGTTTTTGGGAATCTCCTTAAGTGCGTTTAAGCCGTCAGGACTACGTTGGATATAACCATCACCAAACTGGGTTGCCATCGTACGTAAGACAAACGAGGCACCCTGGCTATCTTCCAGCGCTCTGAATTGTGATGGTAAAGGCGTTGCCATGTTGCCCTACAAGTAGACCAGACCAACCTATCTATAGTCTAGACTATAAGTGTTAACTCACTGGGACTATCACAATGACAGTTGGGACAACAGTTGCGTTAGCAACAGCCCTGAGTGTACTTTTAGGGGCGAATAACGCCACAGATACAATTACAGCTACAGGTGGTGGTTACTACAAGGTAGTGCTACCGCAAGCCAGCACTTTGTTACTCAAGCTCAATAGTTTGACGGCTAACCTCGACCTTGATGTAGTCAATGCGTCAGGCACGGTGCTGACTGATGCTAACGGTCAATCACTCACTTCCTCTAACACGGGTGCCTTGCCAGAGCAAATTGAGGCTTACAACCTGGCTGCTGGTACGTACTACGTGCATCTTAAAAATCCAACTAACGCCGCCTCCGCACCATTCCGCCTGACAGCAACAGTCAACATGTCGCCGGATTTAGTTTGGCGAAACTCAGGGTTGAATACAACGCTTGACCCTGATGCTGGTAAAACAGAGACTTGGAAAATGGGTGGAGCGACTAGCCCTAACCAGGTGAAAATTGCGAAACAGTCAGCGATCACACTGCCTTACTTTCTGGATGCCAACTGGCAGGTGGCAGGCAACGGTGACTTTAACCAGGATGGCTACAACGATTTGGTTTGGCGCAATTACAGCACGGGTGTCAATGTTGTCTGGTTGATGAATGCTGATGGTTCTTACAACCAGTCGATTAATTTAACCACTGTCGCTGATACTAAGTGGGTGCTGGCTGGAGTCGATGACTTTAACAATGATGCGAAACCGGACTTAGTTTGGCGTTATCAAGGCACTGGCGCTGATCAGGGGGATAACGTCATCTGGCTGTTGAACGGCATTTCTGGCTCCAGCATCGCCATTGCTAGTAGTCCTTACATCACCGGGGTCTCAGACCTTGATTGGCGGATTGGTGGCACAGGGGATTTCAACCAGGACGGTAAACCGGACATCATTTTCCAGAATACCAATGCGGCTGGTCCAGCCGTTGCTTTTTGGTACATGGACGGCACGACCTTTGTCTCCTCTGCTTTGGTGACAGGTGTGACGGTTCCGGCTGCACCCTGGTATGTGTTTGGATCGGGTCACTTTAATAACGATGCAAAACCCGATTTGATTTGGGGCACGTTTGGCACCGCCTCTGAACTGCACGCTGTCTGGACAATGGACAACACTGCTTATAAAGCAGGGTATTTCTTGAACCCTGACAACACCAATCCTAATTGGGTGACACGCGATGCCTTCCCTGGTTGGACGGCACCTGCTGCGATTGACGAAGCAGGCGATACAGTCGCAGAGGCGACAAGCCTTGGTTCAATCGGTGACAGCACTTTCACATACGGTGGCTTCGTTGGTGGTGCTGGTGACGTGGACGTATATTCGTTTACAACGACTGCCACCAAGCAAGTCTCTTTGACTGCCGCTAACCTTAGCACGGCAGCAGTTAATTACGTAATCAAGAATGTCAGCAATGATGCCACTGTTGCTACCGCCAATTCTTTAACCGATCCGGTTGGTGCTGCTAATTTGCCAGCAGGTACTTACACCATTACGGTTAGCCAAGCCAGCAGTATCGAATCCCGCTATGCGTTCACCACAACCGTCGCTAACCCAGCCCCTGTTTTGGTTTCGACCAATGCACCTGGTTCGGATGGTTTGACAATCGGTAATTCCATCACGGTAGGTGGTCTTGATTACTTCCTCTCCATCGGCAATAGTCCCGGTCTTTATAAGACTGATGGGACTAGCGCTGGTACGGTAAAGCTGTCAGGGCTGACACCATCTTTCCCTTATGATTTGGTGCAACTAGGTAGCTCCATCTTCTTCACTGCTAGTGACGTAGCCACAGGGGCAGAGCTTTACAAGACAGATGGGACAGTCTCTGGTACGGTGCGAGTCGCTGACATCCAAACAGGCACAGGTAGCTCTTTCCCAGCAAATCTGACAGTGCTGGGTACAAAGGTTTACTTTGCCGCTAATGATGGTTCGACAGGTAAAGAGCTTTGGTCATCGGATGGCACAGCCGTTGGGACAACCCGTGTCGCCAACATTAATACGACTCCGGTGACGACAGGTGTTTCCTCTCCTGATAAAGGCTCGTCTCCTTCCTCCCTCAAAGTCATGGGTACCAGCCTTTACTTTGCGGCTGATGATGGGACAACCGGGAATGAGCTTTGGCAGTACAACGGTACGACAACGTCCCAAGTCAAAGATTTGTACACGGGTGCTGACATTGATGGCATTCCTTTCAGTGCGAATCCCAAAAACCTGACAGTTAACGGTTCTAATCTTTACTTCAGTGCGTACACGCCTGCTAGTGGTCAGGAACTGTTTAGCTCCGATGGTTGTTAGATGACAATGAGGAAGTCAGGCGATGACAGCGACCGAGTCGGTTAGATCGTAGCCTTCGGATCGCATTCATTGTCTAGCGACAAAGAAAAAGACACGCTGAACCCATTCCGATTGGACCGGGAGTGGATGAGCGTGTCGAGAAAGATTGAAACTTATCAAATTCGAGTGTATATGAACGCACGAGAGATGGGCTTGACGCAAGTTGAAGCCGCAAACTTGGCTGGCTTTTCCGCCCGCAGTGGGCAACGCATCGAAGCGGGCAACCACCAACCCAATCGAGGGCGAGTCCGAGATTGGAGAAGTAGTCCTGATCCACTGGCTAGTGTGTGGGAGTCCGAGTTGGAACCGATGCTCAGAGCCACCCCTGCTCTGCAGCCCATGACCTTGTTTGAGTGGCTACAAGAGCATTATCCGGGCAAGTACCCGCAAGTTCTACGCACGCTGCAACGGCGGGTGGCAGCCTGGAAAGCCTTGCATGGCAATGCCAAAGAGGTCATGTTTGAGCTCCGGCATGAACCCGGCATGATGGGCTTGTCCGACTTCACTGAACTCAAAGGTCTCGAGATCACCATTGCAGGCAAGCCCTTTGAGCACTTGCTGTACCACTATCGACTGGCTTACAGCGGGTGGCAGTACGCTCAAATTATTCAGGGGGGTGAAAGCTTCATTGCCTTATCAGAAGGGTTGCAGAATGCCCTGTTTGCCTGTGGCGGTGTCCCGAAGCAACATCGGACCGATAGTTTGAGTGCCGCCTATCGTCACATGGGTGGGGCGCGAAACAAGCCATTGACTCGGTTGTATGATGACCTGTGCCATCATTACCGACTGCAGCCGACCCGCAACAACACAGGCATCGCCCATGAAAATGGGGACATTGAGTCACCCCACGGACATTTGAAGAATCGGATTAAGCAGGCTCTCCTACTGCGTGGAAGCTGTGACTTTGACAGCATTGCTGCGTACCAGGATGTCATCAATCGGGCGATTGCCAAATTGAACGATCTGCACGCTGCCAAGATTGAGGAAGAGAAACAGTGTCTCCAACCCCTCCCGACCTATCGTGTTCCAGACTATGAAGTGCTCACCGCAACGGTCAGTTGTCGCAGCACAGTTGATGTGCGCTGCGTGTTGTACACGGTTCCAGCCCGCCTGATTGGACGCCAACTCGAATGGCATTTGTATCATGACCGGCTTCTGGGCTATCTCAATCGCCAGTTGGTGGTGGCACTGCCGCGCATCCGTGTCACAGATCAAACGAAACGCCGCACCCGGAGCATCAATTACCGTCATGTTGCAGAGGGACTGCGGCGCAAGCCCAGAGCCTTTTTGTACTGTACTTGGCAACAAGAGCTCTTGCCCAATGACACCTGGCGTGACCTTTGGCAGCAACTGAAAGCGCAATTTGACCTCGACAGTGCCGCTGTCCTCCTGGTGGAAGCGTTGTACATTGCGGCGACCCAAGACAACGAAACAGTAGTGGCAGACTATCTTCAAGCGCAACTGAGCCCTGCAACCTTAACGCTCGCAGGGCTCCGGCAGCAGTTTCAATTACTGAGCAACCTGAATGTGCCCAGTCTCACCATCACCCAACACCCCCTGGCGACTTATGACCAACTCCTGCAAGGTACAACCCATGACCAGCCCGTATCAGAGCCTCAGCCTCCACCTCAAACGGTTGCACCTGTCCCACATGCTCACTCATTGGGAAACGCTCGAAGCTCAAGCGATGCAGGAAGGTTGGTCTTACGCTCAGTTCTTGCTGGCTCTCTGCGAATTGGAGGCTCAACGACGCTGGAGTGTCCGCCTGCAAAGAACCTTAAACGAAGCGCAACTGCCAAGCGGCAAAACGGTTTCCAACTTTGACTTTTCCCATTGCCCCAACTTCAACCCCGCACCCTTGATGCAACTGGTGGATGATCCGACTTGGCTAGGACGAGCCGAAAACCTGTTATTGTTCGGCGCTTCGGGCGTGGGAAAGTCTCATTTGGCGGCGGCGGTCTCACGTCGCATGATTGAGTTTGGCAAGCGGGTCAAATTCTATTCTGCACTGGCACTGGTGCAACAGCTACAGCAAGCCAAGCTGCAATTGCAACTGCAACCATTGCTCAAAAAACTGGACCGCTTTGACCTACTCGTGCTTGATGATTTGGGTTATGTCAAAAAGTCCGAGGCAGAAACCTCGGTGCTGTTTGAACTGATTGCTCATCGTTACGAACGCAAAAGCTTACTGATTACGGCAAATCAACCCTTCAGCCAGTGGGATGCCATCTTCGCTGATTCGATGATGACGGTCGCCGCGGTTGACCGTTTGGTGCATCATGCTTTGATTGTTGAGATTCAGACACAGAGTTATCGCAAACAGTCGGCGGTTTCGCGTTCTGGCACCTCGAGTGTTCTGGATAAAGCGGTCGTTCAATCCCAGCGATCCTAGTTGTCGTTGCGATCCTGGTTGTCGTTGCGATCCTGGTTGCCGTCCCGCTCCTGGTTATCGTTGTGATCTTATTTGTCGTGCGATTGCTTCCAGCACTCAGCACGACTTTGACGTGTTAGTTTTTAGCGTTCAATCACTTGCAATCTCATCAGCTAGCCAAGAGGCTTGTCATGCTCACTCACTTGCCCACGTCACTGACGCGACACGAACGTATGCTTGACATCTGATAGATGGTACCAGTACAGGCACTGTGGCTGTCGAAATTAACGCTGGTGCCTCTGACTCTACACCAGAAAGCTTTGCTGTCATGGGCAGCAACTTGTATGTCGCCGCAACAGGCAGCAGTGGTCGAGAGCTATACAAAGTCTCTGGCTCCACACCAACGTTAGTCGCTGACTTGAATACAACGGGTGGCTCTGAACCAGAAGAGTTGACAGCCATTGGTTCTACGCTTTGGTTCACCGCCCAGAAAGAAAACAGCACTGGCTTCGAGGTGTTCCGTACTGATGGTACGAATATTCTCAACAGTGGCAATCCGTGGGACATCAACCCAGGCACGGGCAGCAGTAGCGCTGGTGGCTTTACTCAAGTTGGCTCTGATGTTTATTTCACGGCAGATAACGGCACCAACGGCTTTGAGTTGCTGAAAAGTACTGGCGGCACGGGCACCCCGGCACTGTTCAAGAATATCAATACCATCGCAACCGCACCCGGTGCCCCCACTGATTTAGGTTCCTTCCCGTACCAGGTACAACCGTTAACGGGTTCGCAGTTTGTCTTTTTTGCTAGCACGAATGCGGCTGGGAATCAGTTGTACAACTCTGACGGCACTTCCTCTGGTACAACCATTGCGAAGACGTTAGATGCCTCTCCCCGTGTGGAGCCATCAGTACCGCTTGCTGTCCGTTTTGATGGTGCGAATGACAAAGTGTTGTCGGTGCAATACACGCCGAATGAAGGTCAAGAACTGTATGTCAACGGGGTACTGTTGAAAGACATCAACCCTGGTCCCGGTTCGTCTCAGATTAGTGGTTTGGTAAGTCTCCTGAGTTTCATCGAACCGTTCCCCTATAAGTCAACCAAGGCTTACTTCTCAGCGTTTGATGGTACATCTACAAACCTGTGGCGCACCGATGGTACGGCAGCAGGGACAGTTAAAGTTACCGCTGAAACTGGTGCTCCTGAAAATCTAACCATTGGTGGCATTGCCCAGGCACCCACTTACACAGGTGAACATCTCGCAGGTAGGATTGCTGCTCTAATTACACCAAGTTCACCACTAGGGCTTCACTACGACCTTAGTTATCTCAAAGATAACGGGTTGTTCTACACCGTACCTGTTGTCAATGGATCAAACACAGAGATTCACCTAAAGCTGTTGAACTCCAACGGCACAACCGACACGGTGACTGACCTGAAGACGCTGAATACGTTAGGTAATGCGGTTTCAGAAATGAAAGGCACGGTTAACGGTCTTTTCTTCTCCAACGATGATGGAGTTACAGGGCAAGAACCTTGGATCTCGGATGGCTCTACGGCTGGCACCAAGCTACTGAAAGACATCAACCCCGGTGCAGAAGGCTCCTTCCCGTACGCCTTCTCAGAGTCGATTGGTGACAGTTTCTCTAATCTTGGTAACACTTACACCAATGAAACTGGCTTAGATAACATAACCACCCTGCCTACCGTAAAATTCCTTGCTGATGATGGCACCAGTAAGGGGATTGGGTTGTTTGAGACCGATGGTGAAAGTGATGGTGCCACACCCCGGTACACTAATGTCTCACCGAATGCGATTTACAATCGCCTGCCCGGTACGAGACGATTACCTGGTTTTGATTATGCTGGTACTTCCAGCAGTGGCAATGCTGCTGAATTCTCCATTAGTTCCTTCGGGGAAAACTGGTTTATTTCGGCTTACCAGTCAGACACCATTGGGTATGAACCGATGCAGTTGCTTCTGAAAGTACGCACTACGGGAGGAGGACCATTTACTGTCACTAACCAAATTCCCGATTTACCAGATCGCTTGCGTCGGGTAATCACTGAGTCTTACAACTTGAATACGGCAAGTGGTCAAGGTTCAGGCGCTTCCTCCTTTTTCGGAATCGATCGAGAGTTTGTTAATGGTAACTTCGGTAAAATCGTGAGTTTGTTTACAGCAGACACTGGCAATGGTAGAGAGTTGTTCCGTGCGGAGTCAGATGTGTTTCCAGTGGGGAATCTTAATGGGGGCAATACTTGCGCTAACGAGGATTGTCGCCTAGGCAGAACATCACTGTCTCAGCTAGTTGACCTCTTTCCCGGCAATGATGCCAATGGTAACCCTAATGCCAGTAATCCCCGGTTCATGACCAAGGATTATGATGTCATCCAACCCTACGCCAATCGAGCTTACTTCCTCGCTGATACAGCCACGGGTACAAAGGTCTACCAAACCAATGGTACGGCTGCAACCACTGTCGTGACGACTGAGCTTCCTACTGGCGACACGCCCGTAAATCTAGCGCTTGTTGATCACAAGCTAGTAATTACGGCACGTCATCCTGTCGCTAATCAACCGGATGAGTTCAAAACCTACGAGTACGTTCTACCTTACAACCCCTACGCTTACTACAACTAAGCGCTGATGGTTAGTTAACTGAAAGCCCTCAGAATCATCCAGGGGCTTTCAGTCAGCATGTTAGGCTTTGGTCGCTGTTTCAACTTTGTACCATGCAAGCCGAAGACTTCACGTATTTAGAAAAACTTGGCAATGCTCCGACTGTTTTGCATTTTGTTGATCGCCTAGAGATCAGTTTTGCGGTACACCTCCTCACCCTGGATGGCTTGTGTGTCCCACCTTTCACGCAGCATCAACCACGGCAAGGGCTTTTACAACAGCAAGGTCTGACCGCAGAGGCATGGTTGCAGTGGGTGAAGTGCCTCGCTCAGGTAGATGAAAAAGCATTGTTCCAACAAGCAACGTTTGTCGATAGTCCTTACGATGACTCGGCAGGCGTTGCCCCAGTAACAACTGATAGTTGGACAGCTTTGAGTACCTGCTGGCAAGGAAACCCAGACTCACTGAGTTACTTGCATGAAGCATGGGAGTCCTTTGATTTACCAAATGAACTGCCAACACCGGATGACGTTGATGATGCAGTCTTTACCAGTAACGCTATGCGGTTCTTGCAAACAAACGAATTTCTGTTAGCCGCAGGTAAACGGCTTCTGGTTTGTTTTGCCGAGTACCCCACCGCCCAATACCTTTGGTTGACTGACGAGCAAATTTTAGTTTCTGCGAAGGGTGAATATGATCAGATTGAACAGATACGGCAAGCAATTGGCTACAGTTAGCCTCTTTGCCAAGAAAGGGTTATTGTTGTTTTTGACGCTGCTTATGTTACTGCTTTCCTTCCATCCGTTGCCAGCGTCGGCAGCACCAGCCCAGGGTAACGAAACACGGTTGTTTATTACGAAAAACAAAACGCCTAGATTTGGCGAAGTTGGCAAGTTTCTGTGCTTCTCTGCTGGTGGCAAGGTGAGAGGTGCAGGCAATGTTGGTCTTGTTGCCGGGTCGATGCTCATTAATGTCGGTCTTCTCGGTGATCCATCCTTGAGGCTTAAAAAGTCTGCTGTACGCCCTGTCACTGGCATCATGAACTACAAGGGTACGGTGAAGCAGGCAGGAGCCAAACTCAGCCCCACTGCCCTTGGGTCTAACATTTCAGCCAACTTCTTGATGCGAGGCAGCGCACCGCATATCTTAATTGGGCAAGGTGCTGTGACCACAAATGAAGGGCTGTTCTCTTTGCAAGATGCACAGGGTCGCAAGGCTTTCAAGGTGACGTGCCCAGCGATTGAAGAAGACGAGGATGTGCAGGAAGATACAGTAGCTGACTTGAAGAAGTACCTACGGCAAAATCCACCGGGTTCAGCGCTCGGTAACGCTTTTGAACAAGCGGCGGCAATCTTAGTCGGCATCATTGCAGGTCTAGCTAGTCTCGGTGGTTTCCCAGCAAACCCGTAAGCCTGGTTTTGTCCTAGACAGTTCTACAATTAACCGAAACCCCCGGATGCCTCTGGGGGTTTTCTATTGGCAACCTGGTGGCAACCTACCGCTCTGACCTTGCTTAATGAGTGGGTCACGTTTGTTAGGGTTGTTAGACACACAGCCCCTTAAACCAAGTGTCAATAAATCTTTTGGTATTGCTTGTGTGTCGGCTCGATCCTGATTACCTTCGGTCCTGAAGCGGTAATATCTGGTTTCAGGTTTGATGTCACTACTCAAGGTCTGAAGGTCTGGGGCATAAGTGCCATACCGAATGTAATAAGCAGCTTGGGCAACATTAGCGGCTGTCAGATTGGCTACTGCTTCCTGTGCCCGTGCTTTTGCCGTTAGTGAGAAATATTGGGGCAGGCTGACGGCTGCCAGAATACCCACAATGAGGATGACGGCAATGGTTTCGGGTAGCGTAAAACCGTCTTCAGTTTGGTTAGCCATAGGCTAGACCTCCTGGTCGTTGCTGTTTCAACATCTCTTGCTGCACGACAGAACGCACACCAGCCGCAATGTTTTCAGAAAATGATTTGTTGTCTTTGATGCCAGCGTTATCGCCCACTGTCACAGGGACGGTAATCGAAACACCCCCACCAGCACCGGAAGCGCTGCCACCTGTCGCACCGGGTACGATGCCACCACCAGCGAAGTTTAGGGTACGGTCTAAGCCCATCCCTAAGAACTGTTTCGTTTGTGCCACGGACAGGATTAGTTCACCAGGTGTGAGGGCAGCAAGCACCGCATTAGAACCCTCTCGTTTAAGTGCACTGGAAATAGCACCGTAGCCATTCCTGAAGCCGCTTGAGGGTACGTTTGGTACCATTGCCCCACTAGAAGCGTTCAGGATGCCGCCCCCGACGAGACCACCACCGCTGAAGAGTCCACCGCCCCCACCACCGCCACCGAACAGACCGGAGAGAATGCCACCACCGCCTCCACCCCCACCACCGAACAGACCACCGAACAATGACCCGACTAGACGGTTGATGCCTTGCTGTAGCAGTTGGGACGCAATGTTTTTGAGCATCCCAGTGAAGGCTTCTGAAACCGATTTTGTGCCGTCGATGATGCTAGTAAGGGCATCCCCAAATGACTTACCGACACCATCAGCAATGGTCTGACCGAGCGACTTAAATTGTTGGTCGATACCAGACAGGTTGATTTGGTTAAGTTGCCCCGCATCAGCCGTTAGCTTGGCTACCTGTTCGCTGGTGAACGGGATGCCGTTACGGGAGGCTTCCGCAATTTGGGTTTCGATGTCCAGCAATTGTTGCTTGTACCGCAGTTGCTCTTGGGCTTTGGCTGCCTGGTTTTCCAAGGCAGTTGCTTCCACATCCTGACCATTCCCTTTGAGAATGCCAGCTTTACCTTTGACGATGGAAAGTGCCAAATCACTTTGCAGTTTGTCCTTACCGCGCTCGATACCCTGAAGCTTTAAGGCGAGGTCAGCAGCATCCTTCTTATCTTGCTCTGAGATAATTTTTAAGCCATCGGCAGATGTGGACTTGATCGAGTCAATCGTAATTTTGATGGAAGCCAGTTGGGTATCCAGATTCTGTAACGTGGCATCAGACTGTCCTTCCCCAAGAGCGGCAGCATACTCATCCCGTGCTTTGGTTAAGTCGATGAGCTTATCCTGTTCCCGCTGCAACGCTTCATTTGCCTGGAAGTTTAGAGCCAACCGTTTGATTTGGTTGTCAATGGCGGCGACGTTGCTTACGTCCTCAATCGCAGCAACGGATCGCTTGAGTTCCAGTTGCGCTTTCTCAGTCTCGAAGGCAGCTTTGGCAGCAATCGTCCGGGCAGAGCGTTGTGTAGTTTCTGTTTTGAGCGTATCTACGGTTTGCTGTGTGGCGGCATTGACACCAAGGGCTGCTTCTTTTAACTGCTTCTCACCAGCAATCAGGCTGTCAATATTTTTGATCGCTGCCGTGTAATCGGGTGCCGCCTTAGCCGCATCTTTGGTTTTGGGATCATTGCTGGCTAAATCGGCTGTCTTCCGTTTCCTGGCTGTTTCTAAGTCAGTGCGTTGATAACCTAAGTCTTGGATTTTGGCATCGTAAGGACTACCAACGGTAAGGCTTTTGAAACGAGCATCTAGGGCAGCTTTTGTATCGGGGTTAGTAGTGGTTGCCAGTTGCTTTTCGATTGCCAACCGTTGCGCTTGCTCTTGTTGCGCCTGTTGCTTACGTGCCTGGTCACGTTGTAACCGGACTTGTTCATCTTGACCTTTACGGGCAACTGCTAGAGCCGCAGCAACAGAGGCTTCCTGCTCCTGGGTAGCTTTCTTATCGTCTGCCAGTAACGCATTGGTTTTGACATCAGCACCCTTAATTGTGCCACCGGAAGCAGTACCTCCAACCACACGCCCCGATGTATAGCCTTGGGCTAAACGGTCAGCTTCACGTCTTGCTAAGGCTGATTCCTGACTACGTTGTAAGCTACCGTTTGTTCCAGGTGTGTTGATGTCGATACTGTTGTGGGCACCGAAGGTACGACCAGAACCATCGAACTTACCTAAGACTTGACCAGCCACAACCTGTTGCCCTTTTTTGACAATGGCGGCGATATGGGAATAGGTAGCTTCTAATTTCTCACCTTGCTCAGTCAGATATTCGATGACTACGTAATTGCCATTATTGCCAGCATTGCCCAACTCAGTCACAATGCCTGTGTGGTAGCCGCGCATCTCATTGTTTGGTCCCACAGGCATATCGGCACCGTTCTGACCACTGGCATCAATTGTGCCGGAAATCGAACCCGCTAACTTTTTGGCTCCTGTCTGCGTACCAACTGCACCACCAGCACTACCATTGCCAAAGATTGAACCGATGGCTGTTTGTTTGCGATTCTTGGTATCACCGTCCTCATGGTGGAAAAAGTTCTCACCCTGCCTGCGTAAGAAATCATCGGCACGCTTATTGCCGTACTCGGAGACACCCTTAAAATAAGCCCTGCCGCCCACCTTAGCCGCACTGTCAGCGACTTTGGCACCATCGGCTACGTCCCTGAAAAAAGCAGCCAACGCATCAGTCGCTTCCTCGGTCGAGTAACCCGCTTTCTTTAGGGCTTTGATTGCCGATTCACGATCTTGGATTTCACCTTTCTCAATCCCGTAACCACCCTGAGCTTTAGAAAAGAATGGTTGGAACTGACCCGGTGCGAACGCTTGATCACGGACATTGCCACCATGCCCACCGAAGTTAGTACCGACTCGGTTAGCAATCACTTGAGAGACATCTAAACGCCCCTGTCGGCTTGGTGCCTCCAAAATAGACAGGACAGCGGCTACGTTCTTATCGGCTTCGCTGGTACCCCCTGAGAGGTTGCTGAGTGGGTCACTGCCTGCACCTTGCCCGATACCTGTAGCAATTTTCAGTTGCTCAATGAATTGAGAGGCTTTGGTGATGACAGCATCAAGGGCACCACCCAGCGCTCCTTTAATGGCACTAGCCACACCCCCAATGGTGCTCACAAGGCTCGACCAAAGGTTTTTGAAGAACGCACTCTTGTTTGCCGCTTCCGCAATCCAGGCGATCACCTGCACAAACGGTAGCCCCGGCAGTAGATTCTTGACAAACTCCCAGATGCCCCGAAACAATTCCGATTGATCGAACGCTTTCTTGATGGCTCCTGTTACGCCATTAACGGCAGAGCCTACTCCTTGAGTAATGGCTTCCCAATTCTTGACGATGACTACGATCAGCGTGATGGTGGCGGCAATGGCGGCGATCGCTGCCAGGATTGGCAGAATTAACGGCGTGATGACAGCCATTGTGGTGGCAAACAACCCAGAAGCCGTGGCTGCAATGCCAGAGCTTACCGCTAACGCTTGGGCGGCACTGGCTAAAGCTGTGACCGTTGTGACGGCACCATAGAGGCTACTGAAGATGGCGGCTAACGTGCCAATGGAGAGAGCGTAAGCGGCAATCCGACCGATGGTTTCCGCTAGAGCCGTAGCATCACCATTGGCACCTGTTAGCAACCCTAGCAGTTGAAAGAAGGGCGAAATAACCGCATTTACGTCACTGAAGCCACTGACCAGCCCACTTGTGAAGGCAACGACATTCTGCACTAGACCGACAAACTGCGTTACCATCTCCTGTACCAATGCCGGATTCTCTTTGAGTGCAGCCGTAAAACCTTCAATGCCGCTAATCAGAACATCCAGCCCAGTCGTAATGAGTTGTTGCAAACCAAGTGTGATTGCTTCGATGACTTGAGGATTTGCTGCAAGGGTTTCGTTGAACCGAGTCGAAGCACTATTCAAGGAGTTGAATAACTCACCCCCTTCATTCATCTTGGCAAGCAACCCAGTCAGAGCGATGTTGCCAGCCTCAAACAGGGGGGCGATAGCCGTCTGGAATTGCAGATCCAATTCTTCGCGTAGTGCCTTCTGTTTATCTTGCAGCCGTGCTACCGAATTGCTGGCAGCTTCAAACTGTTTCGTCAGGTCCTGACCGTCAACTGTCTTTTGGATGTCAGCAAAGCCTGTTAGATGACAATGAGGAAGTCAGGCGATGACAGCGACCGAGTCGGTTAGATCGTAGCCTTCGGATCGCATTCATTGTCTAGCGACAAAGAAAAAGACACGCTGAACCCATTCCGATTGGACCGGGAGTGGATGAGCGTGTCGAGAAAGATTGAAACTTATCAAATTCGAGTGTATATGAACGCACGAGAGATGGGCTTGACGCAAGTTGAAGCCGCAAACTTGGCTGGCTTTTCCGCCCGCAGTGGGCAACGCATCGAAGCGGGCAACCACCAACCCAATCGAGGGCGAGTCCGAGATTGGAGAAGTAGTCCTGATCCACTGGCTAGTGTGTGGGAGTCCGAGTTGGAACCGATGCTCAGAGCCACCCCTGCTCTGCAGCCCATGACCTTGTTTGAGTGGCTACAAGAGCATTATCCGGGCAAGTACCCGCAAGTTCTACGCACGCTGCAACGGCGGGTGGCAGCCTGGAAAGCCTTGCATGGCAATGCCAAAGAGGTCATGTTTGAGCTCCGGCATGAACCCGGCATGATGGGCTTGTCCGACTTCACTGAACTCAAAGGTCTCGAGATCACCATTGCAGGCAAGCCCTTTGAGCACTTGCTGTACCACTATCGACTGGCTTACAGCGGGTGGCAGTACGCTCAAATTATTCAGGGGGGTGAAAGCTTCATTGCCTTATCAGAAGGGTTGCAGAATGCCCTGTTTGCCTGTGGCGGTGTCCCGAAGCAACATCGGACCGATAGTTTGAGTGCCGCCTATCGTCACATGGGTGGGGCGCGAAACAAGCCATTGACTCGGTTGTATGATGACCTGTGCCATCATTACCGACTGCAGCCGACCCGCAACAACACAGGCATCGCCCATGAAAATGGAGTCATTGAGTCACCCCACGGACATTTGAAGAATCGGATTAAGCAGGCTCTCCTACTGCGTGGAAGCTGTGACTTTGACAGCATTGCTGCGTACCAGGATGTCATCAATCGGGCGATTGCCAAATTGAACGATCTGCACGCTGCCAAGATTGAGGAAGAGAAACAGTGTCTCCAACCCCTCCCGACCTATCGTGTTCCAGACTATGAAGTGCTCACCGCAACGGTCAGTTGTCGCAGCACAGTTGATGTGCGCTGCGTGTTGTACACGGTTCCAGCCCGCCTGATTGGACGCCAACTCGAATGGCATTTGTATCATGACCGGCTTCTGGGCTATCTCAATCGCCAGTTGGTGGTGGCACTGCCGCGCATCCGTGTCACAGATCAAACGAAACGCCGCACCCGGAGCATCAATTACCGTCATGTTGCAGAGGGACTGCGGCGCAAGCCCAGAGCCTTTTTGTACTGTACTTGGCAACAAGAGCTCTTGCCCAATGACACCTGGCGTGACCTTTGGCAGCAACTGAAAGCGCAATTTGACCTCGACAGTGCCGCTGTCCTCCTGGTGGAAGCGTTGTACATTGCGGCGACCCAAGACAACGAAACAGTAGTGGCAGACTATCTTCAAGCGCAACTGAGCCCTGCAACCTTAACGCTCGCAGGGCTCCGGCAGCAGTTTCAATTACTGAGCAACCTGAATGTGCCCAGTCTCACCATCACCCAACACCCCCTGGCGACTTATGACCAACTCCTGCAAGGTACAACCCATGACCAGCCCGTATCAGAGCCTCAGCCTCCACCTCAAACGGTTGCACCTGTCCCACATGCTCACTCATTGGGAAACGCTCGAAGCTCAAGCGATGCAGGAAGGTTGGTCTTACGCTCAGTTCTTGCTGGCTCTCTGCGAATTGGAGGCTCAACGACGCTGGAGTGTCCGCCTGCAAAGAACCTTAAACGAAGCGCAACTGCCAAGCGGCAAAACGGTTTCCAACTTTGACTTTTCCCATTGCCCCAACTTCAACCCCGCACCCTTGATGCAACTGGTGGATGATCCGACTTGGCTAGGACGAGCCGAAAACCTGTTATTGTTCGGCGCTTCGGGCGTGGGAAAGTCTCATTTGGCGGCGGCGGTCTCACGTCGCATGATTGAGTTTGGCAAGCGGGTCAAATTCTATTCTGCACTGGCACTGGTGCAACAGCTACAGCAAGCCAAGCTGCAATTGCAACTGCAACCATTGCTCAAAAAACTGGACCGCTTTGACCTACTCGTGCTTGATGATTTGGGTTATGTCAAAAAGTCCGAGGCAGAAACCTCGGTGCTGTTTGAACTGATTGCTCATCGTTACGAACGCAAAAGCTTACTGATTACGGCAAATCAACCCTTCAGCCAGTGGGATGCCATCTTCGCTGATTCGATGATGACGGTCGCCGCGGTTGACCGTTTGGTGCATCATGCTTTGATTGTTGAGATTCAGACACAGAGTTATCGCAAACAGTCGGCGGTTTCGCGTTCTGGCACCTCGAGTGTTCTGGATAAAGCGGTCGTTCAATCCCAGCGATCCTAGTTGTCGTTGCGATCCTGGTTGTCGTTGCGATCCTGGTTGCCGTCCCGCTCCTGGTTATCGTTGTGATCTTATTTGTCGTGCGATTGCTTCCAGCACTCAGCACGACTTTGACGTGTTAGTTTTTAGCGTTCAATCACTTGCAATCTCATCAGCTAGCCAAGAGGCTTGTCATGCTCACTCACTTGCCCACGTCACTGACGCGACACGAACGTATGCTTGACATCTGATAAAAGCCAGCACCTAAACTACTGAGTACGGGGTTGAGTGCCTTGGCTGCTTCGACCGAACCGAACAACCGGACGACAGAACTAAAATCGGAAGCCCCGACATCCTTTAGCTTCTGTAAGAAGGGTACGAACCCACCCGCCGCTTTGACACCAGCAAGGCTAAAGTCGATGCCTAGCTTTTGGGCATAAGCCAGTGCCTCACTTGATGGTTTGGCAATGGCTGAAGCCGCCGCATTCATGCCTGACATTGTTGCCTCTGCCTTGACACCATTTTGCGTAGCGGCAGCAATCACCGCATTCAGGTCATTCAGCGAGATGCCAGCAGCATAAGCATTACTGGAAACATTACCGATGAGTGAAGCGTATTGCCCCATTTCAATCTTCCCAGCATTGACGACACCGATCATTTGCTGCGAAACGTTAACGGCTTCACTGGCATCTAATTTATAGGACTTGAGTACAGTCGTCATGGCATCGCCAACGATACCTGTATCGGCTGTCTTGCCGGATGTCTCTGGTGTGGCTACTGCCGTTTTTTTGGCAATCGTAGCAATATCAATAGCATCCTGACCCTGGAAGCCACTAGAGACAATTTGGTAGGAAGAAGCGAGGATTTCACGGGTAGAGGCTAACCCTTTTAACTCCTTAGTGGCTTTGGCGGCAAACGTGGCTAGCTGGTCAGCATCGGCACCTAAACTGCTAAGGGATGTTTTGGCGGCATCAAAATCATTGAAAGCAGTGCGATCCGACAGAATGGTTTTGATGCCACCGAGCGCACTACCCAGGACATTCGTAAACGACATGGCAATTTGCTGACCGATGCCTTGGGAAATGCCAGTCAGTACGCCTTTGAAATTGTTAGCGATGCCATTGAAAGCATCCCTGCTATCCGGTACTTTGAAGTCAATTTCAATAACTTTGCGATTGACCCTGGAAAGGTCAGCGAGTAGTTTTTCAGCTTTCTCCAACTCAGTCACGTCAAGCCCGATTGCCTGCACTTTGGCAAGCGCTTCTTTATGCTGAATCGACTCTTGTAAAAGGGCAGCTTGTTTCTGCAACCCGGATGTATCAATGTCGATCTTCCCTTTAAGTGCCGACAATTGGGCGACTGTTTTGGATTGGAAGTTGCCAATGATTGTCGAAGCGGCAGTTGTACCCTTGTTCACCTCACTTTGCAACGAAGTACTAAGCGTCTCACCGATGCGCTTGACATCAGCCAGGTCACGCTTCAGTGCGGAACTGTCGCTTCTGATTTGATAAACGAAGCCGCCGATCACAGTATCCATTACAAACCTAAGTAACGACCAAGGGCAGGGATTAGAAAATTAGGCAGTTTACCTTCTTTGATGAGTGACCGTACGACATGCATTGCTTGCGGTGACAGACTGTACTGATCATCCTTCTCCAACGCGAAAGGTAGGAACATCTGTTCATTGACCTCGGCACCTTCCCTCGCGTAGGCAACAGCCGCTTTGGCAGCAGTGAGAGAAAGTGCATTTGCTTCGTATTGGAACGATTCAATGACCTGTCCGTAGGCTTCGATAATGAGATGAATGGGGAGCCTACCGAACTGCTTCCGGTTGAAACACGGATCACTTATGCGAGAGCACTGGATGGCGTAGTAGGCACGTTTGACGAAGGCTCTTTCTTCTTCGATTTGGTTGCGTCTGTCTTCGTAGAGCTTGAGGACTTTCCCACAAAGTCAGTTTCCGCTTCCACTGGTAACGCTTCCTGGGCGAACTCTAACCACTGATTGTCTTCATGGATGAAGAACTCAGCCAGTTCGTTCACTGCTTGCTCTGGCAGTCGGTCAATGATGCTATTGATGATGGTTGCCCGTGTGGCATCTTGCAACCACTTTTCTTCAGGTAAGCTGCGAATCTTCAGCACTGCTTCCAACCCGATGTTGATGCGTCGAAATTTCTTGAAGTTGTCGATGTTCTCAAACAACCATTCCGGGTCAAGCCGTGACCGTAGAAGGAGGGCGGCAAAGTCACGCTTTTGGCGCAGCTTGGCAATGATTGGGTTTTTGATGGCTCTTAAATCACTAACGTAATTCACCAGTACACCCAGGTTGGCATTCGATGTCTCTGCTGTCTTGACTAGCTCAATCGCCTCCGCTTGAGAGATGTTTTGCTCAGTCGAAATCTTTTTGACGAGGTTGACGAACAATGCCATTTCATCGGATGCGTCAAGTTCACGCTGCCGTAGAAATTCTTTTTCATCTTCTGGCAACGAACCGAATTTCGGTAAAGGGAAGCCACCCACAAAGACGGTTTCTGGTTGACTGAACAGATCAAATTTAGACATTGTTAACAAGCTCCAAAGTAATGTTTTTTGCGGTTGAGTGAGTTGGGTTACCCCTCAACTTTTCCGGGATGCGTACTGTAAAAATAAAGTCGCCCGACTCAGAGGCGATGACTACCTGCTCTGGTAATTGCAAATTGAAAAAGCAAAGTTGTCCCGTAATGGCTGTTGCCGAAACATCAGCCACGAACAGGACAACTGAGAAGCTTTCAGAATGCAGCCAGCGGTGAATCATGCCTCAACCTGTGTAGGTGTTACCGGAGACGATGCCACCAACAATGCGGAACGTCCAACTCAGACGACGAATATCATCGAGCTTGTTACCTTCCTTGTAGCCTTTGATGAAACAAGCAGCCGAGCGATACTTGCCGTCTGGGTAAACAATCGTAACGAAGACTTCTTGGGTTGCTAGTGCTGATAAAGCAGCAGGCTCAATCACTTGATCAATGCCAGGATCACCCAAGCGATAAACGTTCGACCAGGGAATCTCAGCACCAATCATCACCTTCCGCGCATCGTCGAAAATACCGGAATCAAAGCCTCTGGTCGAGACCTCCTTATCAGTGACGTTTAGATCGGCACTATCCCCACCAAGAATGCTTAGTAAGGCGTAAGTCGTTGCCGTGACGGACATGGCAATAGTCGCTGTAGCAGCAGCAATCGGCACTGAAACAGCCGTGCCGTTAAGCGTAACATCGGCAAGCACGGTGACTTGTACAGCACCAAAGGTCAGGATTGTGCCTGCCTGAAGCAACACCGAAGTTGCTGGCGCTACGAAACCAGCCGCTGTGAGGAGCATACTAGTTGCGTTCAACGACACTGCGGCAGTGTTGGTGATGGTGTACTGGGTGGGTGTACGAACGGTCGTAAAGCCCTGAGCGTTCATCGGCAGACGACCGACCAGGATGCGTAGTCCGGCAGAAATAACAGTAGCTGATGGCATAGTAACTCCTAAAAGAGGGCTGTCTGGTCTAGAACTAGGACATTCGGAGCAAACAAGCGTGCATCCTAAAGCCGTGGTTGAAGGTCTGGGTTAAACACTTTAATGATCGTTTGATCATAGGTTAAGTCTGTTTCGGGGATGTCCTGATGGCGCACTAGCCCGAAACTTGGATGAAAGCGCAGCTTGTCTGTGGCTGCTTCAGTCGAGGTCGTTACATCCCATTGTACCAACCGAACTACCCACCAAGCCCTAGTGTAGATACCGCCTGTGACAGGGTAGTCACGTTCCACTTCTAACCGTTTCTGAAACACGACCTCTAGACCAGAGACTTTCCAGTTGGGTGGCGTTTGAGGTGGATGCTCCCAGATAGCAGCTACAGTGGCACCGGAAGGCGTTGTATACGTGCCGATGTCTGAAGCGAGGGCTGTGGTGACGATGGTATGAAACTCGTCGTAGGTCATAAAAAGTCCAGGTGTTGGGAGTCGCGCAATCGTCCAGTGTCTACGATGTCCCTGGTAGTACCTGCTGTCGTACCATCCTTGCGACGGGTCAAACCACCCCATTGCCAAACAGCACTTGTAATCAGCGTACGAAATTTGACACCGAGTAACTCACATGTCTCTCTGAAAGCTCGATCAGAATCACCACCATATTCGATCAGCAGTTTGGCGAACGTGCCTTGAAAATCAAACTCACGTAACGCCACTGTCACCCACGGTCGTGCTTTGAGCGTACCCCCACTTTTAAGCCTCGCTCCGTTATGTACCGCAGCCGCATAATTGACATTCCACGAAAAAACAGCAGTCGTATCAACCGCTAGCTTATCGAGGGCTGCAACCTGGGTATGCGGGACGGTCATTGTTTGTAAAGCCTACCTTCGAGGGCAACGGCGGCAGCAGCAGTATACATGGCTTCACGTACCTGACGGATAGCGGTTGTCCAATCGGCTGCCACAGGTGCATTAGCAAGAATCACCTCTACAAAAGCCCGTGCCCCTGCTTTGATTGCGTTATGTTGACTGACGGTGGCTTCAGTCGGTGGGTGATACTCAAACAACCAATCTAAGTCAAGCTCATAGTTTGGTAGTTTAGCTGTGGGTGGTACTAACTCAAAACCAGTCCAAGACCAGGAAGCTGGCTCGGTCGGAGAGTAAACGACACCTAAATAAATTTTCTTCCCTGTCTCCGCAACGACGAGATCAAGCGGTGACTCTGGATTGCCTTCGTTATAGACGTGCGTCACCAGTGCGAGTTTGTGCACATGGTCAGCAAACCGATAAAAGACAACATCCCCAACTTTTGGGATCGGTCGTGGTTTAAGTTCAGGCATCGTCACTCCTTGGAGCCGTCTTACGGGCTAGCAATAGGGGGTAGCACAAATTCAGTTTCACGGAAAAGACCACGCAGTTTGCCAATGAAGTCAATCCCTAGCGCAGTCACGTAGGGGTTTTGAATGGTAGGCGCTAGCCTGAAAGAACCTGTTTTAGTAATGCCGATGCCAGTAGTGATGGCTAACTCACCCACGGCACCGACTGGGATGTTTGGTGGTGGTAACGGATCTACCCAAAACCCTTCTAAGATTTGCCAGGTCTCATCTGCCCCTTCGTAGAACTCAAGTTCCAGGCTTGCTTTGTTTGCCACTGGTTTCAGTAACACCACACAGCGAACCGTTTCCATCACTTCTACAGGGTTATACGAACCAGGCTGGGTCGTGAATTGACCAGTCCCAACCTGGAACGTAAGTACGGCATTAGCAGCATCAGCAAACGGAGAAGCCATTATTTAGCAGGCGGTTCTTTTTCAGTGGTTTCTTTCTTCGGTGTAACTTTCGGCTCAACATAAAGCTCATGTTCCGCCGGATTGTAGTCAGACTTATCAATGATTGCCCATCCTTTCGGTGCGTCAGGGAAAACAATCTTGACTGTCGGGACAGCCGAATTAACGACTGACTGCGGTGCTTGGTAGGCTTGACCTTGATTTAATTCTGTGGAATACATAACAAACCTCTAAAAGGAAAAGAAAGCCTAGTCTACGCAAGCATAGACTAGGACTAGGACAAATCAACCAGCGATGATGCAACCAAACTCAGGGCGTACTAGACCCACACCCCAGAGCATATCAATTGCCCAACGAATGCGTTTGTGTTCCCGTTTGACTTCCAGACGCATCGGAATCCCGGTAATCGGGTCTTGCATCGTCATGTAAGCGGCTCCCCCCAACTCATTCATCATGAACTGCTCATCCTCCAACGTCCGAATCGCTAGCGCGAAACAGTCACGGTGGAAAGCCAGGTTAACAGCAAACCCTTGATAGACAGTCACGACTGCACTAGCCGCCCACGCAACTTGAGCACCGGGAGTAAACTGAACAGCAGGTACGGCATTGGCAGCAGCAGTCGCATCAGCCGTGACAACGTAGGTTTGGCTGTCTCCAGCCACCTTGAAGTGATCACCGACTTTCAACGTACCAGTTAAGGACACAGCCGAGAAGCCCACAGTCTTAGCACCAAGAGCGGGTTGTGCCGTAATCAAAGGCGAACCAACCAACGCACCACCAACATAGTTCGGTGCGTTTTGATCGGTGTACCAATCAAAACCCAACTTCTCACCGATCTGACCTTTACGGATCGTTACGTCCGTACCAGCTTGTAGATACTGTTGGAAGGCAGGTAAGCCAAGTGCAGCCGCCTCAGCGTCTACGTTCAGCACGATGCGCCGATCTTCCATTGGAGCCAACCAACGGTTCAGGAACTTACGGGCATTGGTTGCCTCTTGTGCCTGCGGTGAGGAGTTCGGTGCAAAAGGAGTCGTACCGGGGGTGCCAACAAAGTTGTAGATACCCGTATGCAAAGCAAACAAGGATTTGTCTACGACATTTGCTAATGCCTTAGCCGCTTCCATTACCTGCATATTCGGTACACCGTCCATGATCTCTTTCTGGTCTTTGTCGGTCAAATAGAACGCGACTTCTTTCCAGTTGTTGAGCGGGATTTGCACAGTGTTGAGGGTCATGTCAGCCGTAGTCTGACTGAAGGGACCAGGCACAACATCTTGGGCAACCAGGGCAGTCGGGACAGGAATGTTTAGAACAGAACCCTTTTTAGCGGCATCCACACCGTAGTCAGAGTTGACCAGGCGCGGCATGACCGCATTCTCACGTAGCGTTTTCAGCGCTGTGGTCAGAATTTTGGGCATCACATCGGTCAGGGTATTAGCCATCGAAAAGACCTCCAAGGATCTGATAAGGAACAAAAGAAAGCAAAAGTGCAGTCCTCTCATTCCTCCGAATCGCTCGAAGGTCTTTGAGTGATGGCATCGCGCCACCTATGCAGTTGTTTGAAAAGCCGACAGTCTCAAAGCTGTCTCATTAATCTCAAGGTAACACAGCACTTGCCTAAAAATAGGACAGTGCTGCACTTTTTCAACCGTCGATCACTTTAATCGTGCCGTTGTCTACACCATTAAAGACATCTTCGACTTTCATACCTTTGTCCACGGCAAACGCACGCATGTCCGTTAGTTGGGATTTTTTGATCACTAACTGGGTTTCTTTTTCTTGCAGTTTGCGACCCGTGCTGCCCGGTTGCTTCCCACCACCAGCCGCTTCGACTTCACGCTCGAATAGTGCTGGAAGTTTGGCTTTTTGGGCAGCGACAAAGCTGGCAATGGTGTATGGCTTTTTCTCTTCATCCAGCATCAGCGAACCGTCAGCATTTTGGATTTCGGGACCATCCTCACCGGGTTTGATTTGGGCACCCACTTTCTGCCAGAGCACATCAAACCAGAAGTTTGTACCCTCACTCTCACCACGCCTGCCTTTGGCACCAAAGAAAGCAGCTTGAGTTTCGTGCTGAATCCCTAGCGTCTTATATTGAATTTTTGATTCGGCAAGCTGTTGCTCTAGCGTCTTCACCAAACCATCTTTGTGGTTCAGTTGTTCGTTGGCAGCATTCAATTTCTTTTCATGCTCAGTCTTTTGTTTGAGCAACAAGGCTTCGTACTGACCCTTTTCTGCCAGCTTGGCTTCTTCATCCTGCCGTTGCTTTGTCTCCAGGTCGGTTTTCATTTTGAGGAGGTTTGTCACCTCTTCCGGTGTGAGATTGCCGAAAGCTTTCAGTTTTTTCTCAGCTGCTTCTCGTGCCTGACGTTCCTTAACGATGGCTGCTTTGCCAGCGTCACCAAGGGCATCCGCAGGTTTTTTCTTGTCAACAACAGTTTCAGTCGTTTCCTGAACCTGTTCTAATTCATCTTCCATGATTCTGTCCTAGTCTTAGCTTTGTACAACTATTCTAAGCTTAAGACAGAGTAGACTTAGATTAGACCAGGATAAAATCATGTTTTCAGCTTATTCCTTCACAGTCACAGCACCAGCCGCTCAGAACAGTGTCGCCCTGACAGGTATGACAAACGCATGGGCATGGCTCCCCTCTGGTTTACAGTTTCAGCTTGGAGGGGTAATGATCACCGTTGGTGTGGTCAGAGATGCTTCCGGTATCCTGGTGAGAGGTGCCCCGACGACAATCCCGGTTGCACCGTTGAGTGCATCACTGCTAACCAATGCGGTGGGCACTGTACCGCTTGATGACAATAGCCGCATTCGGAAACACCTCAGACTACGGCTTAATGATCGAGTCGTCGTACAGTCACAGATGGATCTTGTGACCCGCTATGATCCGTTAGTCATCCCAGACATTCAGCGTCTTTTAGCTGAGTCTGACTTTCTTGATAGTGTTTCTTCCGGTCAAGGCTCCAACGGTAATGCCACACTCATTAAGGCAGACGTATTAGAATGGCTCCCCGGTGGGCAGTTGATGACCGTTGGCACCCGTAAAAGTGAAATCCGCTTACAGTTAGCCCGTTACCTCGACTTAGAAGCATGGCTTTCCTCCGGGCAGGCGCGGTATAGCAGGAGCTAACGGTGGGTACGGCAAAAGTTTTCAGTCTCGTAAAAGAATTTGATCGCAGTCTGATTGGTGCTGAGAACACAGTCATTGACTTCATCACTGAAGCTTACTCTTCCTCCTTTGACCAGCTTGAGTTAGAAATTAGACGACGCTTCCCGCAGATGGAGGCTCAAGGTAGCTTAGTGGCTGCCCAACAGAATTCAATCATTTTGCTGGGTCAATTAAAGACCTTACTGCAACTGCTCTCACCCGATGAGCTATCAAAAATCACGACACGGTTAGAGAAACTTTACACCGAAGTTGGCGTTGAGACAGCAGCACTTAATCGCCTCATGGTGCAGACCATTGAACCCGGTGCCACAGTACTAGCACCTCGTATTGTGCCTGAAGCCGTCCGGTATGCTGCCGAGCGATCAGTGACTTATTTCCAGAAGTACGGGCAAGAGTTCGCGCATGGTGTGGGTATTACAGTAGCCCAAGGCTTGATTCAGGGGTGGGGTGTCGATAAGACAGTGCGCGAGATGCGGAAGGTGGTAGCCATACCAATTAACCGTGCCCGTGCGGTAGTGCGTACAGAATCACTCCAGGCATCCGACCATGCCAACCGTGCCGCTATGGAAGCTTCTGGCATTGACTATGTTTGCCGTTGCGCTACAGAGGATCGTCGTACCTGTGTGTGGTGCGCGAGTCGGGCAGGCGAAATCACCAGACGTGACCAAACCGTAGCCAGCCTTCATGTTTCGTGCCGTTGCTGCCTCATCCCCGTGCGACCTTCATGGGTGAAATTAGGACTTTTTGACTTAGATTGGGTAAGAAAACATGCAGCTACACTGCACAAAGATCTGGCTGAGCCGTTGAATCAACGGCAGGCACCGTTTGAAAAAAGCAATGATACTCCACGGGTGCCCGTACTCTGGACACCGACACGGGGTTTCGTTGATCCGAAATTCAAGCAGTTAGTAACAAACTGACCCTCCAAATGAAAAAACTCATTCACTCCAGTCTCTGCCTGTTACTCGCCAGCGTGGCTCTGGAGGCTAGAGCCGATTATGTTAATCCAGACATCATTGATGTCGCCTTTACAAGCGATGTCATGACCGCTTTTCTTGACTCTGAGTACAAGGCTGTTCTTTTTGATAGCCCACCTCGTAGGCTGATCCTGATCGGCATGGCTTACTGTAAGCTAAGACGTGCTGGCATACCACCAAACAATGCTGTCAAACGGCAAGTAGAACACGCCTGGAAAGAGGTTGAGTCAGACAGCGAAATGAACATCATTGGCACTCGGATCATCGCTGTCTCGCAGAAAGCACCCAAATATTACTGCCCTGAGATCAAGAACTAGGCAGCTTCCGCTTCATCCGTTTCTGGGTTACGTTTGGCAGTCGGTGTCGCTAAGGCACTCGCAGCCATCGCATCCAGCGTTTGTTGCATGGCTTCCGCTTTCGCTGCCTTCACCAGGCTGACAATCTTCGGAATGTCAGCATCTTTTTTGATGACTTTCCCATCGCGTAACAATTCTAGGAATGTCTCAAGGTCTAGTTGAGTCGCTGTTACCAGTGCGCTCAACGCCTGAATCTTCTGAGCGTCAAACGGACCCGTCAAAACATCCTTGACGCACTCGATTGTACCGCCACCCTCTGTCATGCCCAGATATAACGCCCAGTGCTTCAGTGCTTCCTCAATCGCTGATTCCTTCAGCACGCCCATATTCTGAAGTGTGGCTTGGGTTTGGGCTGACTTCAGTGAAACCTCTGTCGCCGTTCGGGCAGCCTCACCATTGCCGACAAAAGCGAGTGTCTTACGCTCGATGGCATCTTCCAGATCCTTGATCGAGTTGCGTGTGGCTTCCACGGTTGCCCCTGATGGTTCCGCAAACGCAAAATCACCACCAATCGGTACATCGATCATCGAACGTGGACCGATTACCGCATCCGGTACGTTAGAAAAATCGACCTGCCCCGGCACCACTACGCCAGTCCTTACAGGTACAGGTAGATTGCACAGCCGTAGAATTTCGTAATAGTCGCTGGTGCTTTGAAAATGCCGGATATTCAAAGCCAGCAAATCAAGAAACGGTGGCATCGCGCTAAACGGGTCAGCTTCAGTCACCGAGAACAACGTCAAGGGAATCACGGGCAATGGCGCTTTCTTCGCATCCAGCATTAACCCACTTTCATGAATAACAGCCATTGGTAAGCCTAGATCATCCTCATAGATACGCCATACCGAAAAAGCACCTGGCTCCAGTACCCGATATTGGGTGACTTCGGTTAACCCAAAAATACCGAGTGGCTCACTCACAGTTTCCCGGATGACAACCACATCCAGGATCATCTTGCCGTGCTCAAAATGGCGTTTCCAGTTCAGAATGTCGTAGCGCTCGATGTGGCAGAAATAAGGACGCAGCCGAATCTCTCGCTCGATTTCCAAATCTTGAATGATTGGGTTGCCTTCCTCGTCCAACGGATCTTGAGGGTATTCCGTCAGCACGGAAGTACAGCCATGCTTTAGTGCTGACTCGGTACAGTAGCTCCAGAACGTTGCCAGATTAGACCCTGTTAGATCAACGTCTTGAATGTTTTCTTTAACCGAATCAATGACAGTCTCACCCACTAATAAAGTAGACAACAAGCCCGAAAACCCAACGATGGCATCCTTCAAATAGTTGTCGAACGGGCTGCGGAGTAGCCGTGCCTTGTAGGACGCATCTGTCTCCTTCTCCTCCTGTGGTAGATACTTTTTAGCCACGTCAAGCGCTGTTACCGCACCATTCTGCATCCACGACCACTGACCCTGCCAAAGATCTTGAATCATGATCAGCGCTGGCAGAACAGCACGATAGCTTGGATGCTGATAAGAAGGTAAATCAGGGTTATCAAACGGATGCTTCTCTGGAGGCAGAAGCTTGAGCGTTGGTTGTGGTGGTGATTCAGACATGTCTAGTCATAGGACAGTACCCCTATTATCACGGCTCCAGACCCCGATACTGGCTAGTGTCGCCACCAATTCAAGGGCGAAACCTTGCCCAGCTACCCTGATAACCCAAACTGATGAATCACACCCCTCTAACACCCCTCACCCCAATTCCCTCTACGATTCGCTCTACGACGCTCTACGATTCCCTGTAAAACAAACCCCCTCTCTGTATGGGTTCTAGCGTTCGCAACAAGCCCTTACTATTGCAAAACTTATACAGGGTATAGGTTTGAGCCATACACGCTCTACGATTTCGCGTTTGTGGACACACATACAGAAAAATTAGCCTAGAGTCACCAAATAATCAAAGCCAGTAAGCATAAATGCTTAAGAGTCTCTAAAACCACATAAGTAGGGATTATGAGCTAAGGAATAATAAGTAATGAGAGAAAAATAAAGGGAAAGGAGGGGTAAAAGTAAAAAAAGGTTAATAAGTAATAAAGAATAGATAACTAATAATTATTAATCATAAATATAATGACTCTCTTTTTACTCTCACCCCTTGCCGCCTTTTTGTTTGACTAGGCATTTATACTCACCTACCCTCTCCCTCTATTTTTTTCTCATTACTTAATAGTTATTTTTACGAATGTATAGCCGTAAGTGCGGATTCGTAGAGCGTGTATAGCTCAAACCTATACAGGGTATGACTTTTGCAATAGTAAGGGCTTGTTGCGAACGCTAGAACCCATACAGGGAGAGGGTTTGTTTTACAGGGAATCGTAGAGCGTCGTAGAGCGAAGCGTAGAGGAAACTGAAACCAGTACCAGACAGTAATAACCCAGGCTTATCATTGATCATGACTAGACCACGGGTTAAGATAAAGGAGTCAACCAAACAACCTCTCCTTACCCGTCATGGCTAAAACACTGGAAACGCTCAAACAAGAAATGTTCGCTGCACGCACCGCTTACGAATTGGCTTTCGTTGTCGGTGGGTCTGCTATGTCCGATCCTGCCAGTGCGGTCAAACTCCAGCAAGCCAGTCGAGAAAACAAACGTGCGTCACAAGCGTACATGGCTGCTAAGAAAAAGCAGTTCAAGGCAACGTTCACACCAACGGTAGGTGCTTAGTCATGAAAGCTTGGCAGGCTAAAGGTGAGCCGCAGAAAAAGGGGCGTATACGGCACAAAAAACGCCAGCAGAAGGCAAAGGCGTTAAAGGCGATGCTCCGGGTGCTAAAGCAGGGGCATTAGCGCCTACGACCGTGCCAGAATGGAGTAGAACATTCGTAGGACAATGATCATGGAAAAGGTTAAAGCGTTAGTTGACATCTGGAATCATGAAACCGAAAAGCTGATTCCAGAAGGCAAGACAACTGAGTTCCAGGATGAAGCTGCTGCTACCTCCCTGGTTGAAGCAGGCGTTGCTGAGTTTGTAGACATATCAGCCTCCAAACCAAAGAAAGTTGCTGCTCCCGTGCAACCTGAGTCGAGTGAGGTGCTGAAGTAATGCCGCTGGACTTCAAAGAAATTACCAACAATGCCTACGGTGCGGCTCAGGCAATGGAAGTTGCCCGTGACTATCTCACTAAGGCAATCTCAATCCTGAACGCCCTGGAGCCAACTTTAGACCAGAGCCAATCAATCCAGTTTGCTAGTACGGCAAACGTCAATATCGCCAAAGCGATCGACAAGACCGAAGACATCACAGGGAAGGACTAACGCATGACTGAATCAACTGGAAATTGCGTGACTCAAGCGCAAATTGATGCCTTGCTGGATGCTGCTGAGACCCAGGAACACATTTTCTGGGAGAAGGAGCTATTGATTAGCTATAGGCTTCAAAGCGGTTTTACGGTCACTGGGAGAGGTGCCTGTGTCGATCCTAAAAACTTCGATCTTAGTATTGGTCGTAGGGTAGCAAGGCAAGATGCCTCTAACCAATTGTGGCAGCTAGAGGGTTATCGCTTACAACTTTCTTTGCAAGGAAAGTTGTAGCATCATTGACCAAATTGAGGCATCTTGCTACTATTTGGTGACAGTCTAGGAATAGGACGGTCTAAACGATGGCAGTAAATCGGAAGCAATACACTACGCAACTAACCCGACCGTATGCCGGAATGCTCAGAGCTTTGCTTGCTTCGGCTCTGAGCATTGCTGATCGGTATGAAGTTGGTAACCAGCAACGAAAGGATCGGATGTTAGTGTTGGTTAACACTGATGAGGTCGAAGCTGACTTACATAATCTTGAACTGCTGGCTGGTAAGTTAGTGGAGCACGCCAAGATTCTGGGCGGAGCTACCATCGACATGGATCAAACCGCTTTGATTAAAGACCGAGAATATGGGTCGTTTGAAGAAATCTTTAAGGCTGCCCCTTCACCGACCAGAATCTAACTTGCCTTTAATTAGACCACGGGTTAAGATAGGGCATAGTCAACCAAGGTTCCCCATGCCACCGACAATTGAAGCTACCCGACCGCTGACAACGCCAGTCACCATCATTGAATGCCCTGTAGTGCTTTACCGAGGCAGCGTGCTTGATGATACGGACGAATCTAAGACATTGCCGCTTCAGTTCAGTGCTGATACTACGGATGAGCAAGTAAAAGCAGTGGTTGATCTCATCCTCGAAGGTACGGACTGGCAGCTTTTCTCTTGGACACGACCATCTAATTATGCAGACGACGAATTTTAAGGAGAGCGGTGTCTATGTCTAAACAGCAGCCAGCTACGACTAATCATCAATCTGTTTGGTACAGTACGCGAGATGCCTGGAAATTGTTGAATATGAAGTCCCAGATTGCCTTGCGACGAAAAATTACCGCTGGTGTCTTAGATGGCACTCTTCGTATGGGTGTCCATGTAAGGCAGTTAAAACCTTCGGCAGCAAAAGTGACTTGGAGAGTCAACGTTGTTAAATGTGCAGAGATATGGTGAGCCATCGCACTCCGTTGACGGAGGAGGCACGCCAATTAGCCAGCAATAATCTGGGTCTTGCCAGGAAGTTAGTCAATGAAATTAAGGAGCGCTATCACCTGGAGTATGATGATGCCTTCCAGATTGCTTGCATGGGTTTGTTGAGGGGTTGCCGTACCTATGACCCCCGTAAAGCGGCACTCTCTACTCACGTCTATCTCAGCATTAGAAATTACGCCAGCAATTGGGCACGCGACCATTCGACCTTGATTCGCACCCCTGTGAAGCACTACGGCAACCCCAAGAACGTCAGTAGCCTCTCAGTTGATGGTACTTTCGGTGGTGTTTCTTTAGAGTCCGTACCGTCTCACTATGGTGAGCCACTGCTTGAGGATTACCGCTTTTTGTATGAGGCGATTGCTAAGTTAGCGGCACGCGAACGGCAAGTAATTTTGTATTTGCTTGAGGATCGCCCTCAAAAAGAAATTGCGGTGCTGCTGAAAATTCGACCGCCAAATGTCTCGGTAATTGCTGGTCGGGCAAGGCAGAAACTAAGAAAACTCTTGCAAGAAGCTGTTTAAGTCGGTGGCATGGGTCGATGTGGGTTAGTGTTAGCCCGTTGCCAAGCATCCAGCGCATCTGATTGTTTTAACCAACGTGAGTAGGTACGTTGAAATTCGATGACTGAGTGCCCCATGAGTAACGCCATGATGCGGTCAGGGATGTTAAACCGAATACCCCTCAGTGCGTAGGCATGGCGTAGGTTGTAGACCGGAAAAGCAATGCGTCGAGACAGCATCGTGCAGACGAGCGTACCCATCACTTTGTGTGACCGTAATGGTACTTGCGGTAGGGTCATCTCCCACAGTTGCCAAGCTTCCGCCCATTCCAGAAACAATGGTTGGATTTTACGTGCTCCTGTTTTCCCTTCGGACACGGTGCATGTGTAGGGTGGGTGATCACTCACTGTGCAGAAAAAAGCCTCATGCGGTCGTAGTCCATAGGTGGCGATGAGAGCAAAGACAAAACGCCAGCGGTTTGATTTGACGTTGTTCGTCAGCAACTCTTCATAGATGTTGACAATTTCTTGGTCAGTCGGTGTCACCCTTTCCTTCCTGGACTTGGCTGTATAGGTGCTGCGGTAGGGTGCAAAATCAAACGGTATGCCGACATAGGCAGCTAACCGACGCAATGCAATCAAATCATGGAGCCTCTGCCGACTCTCTGGTTTTGTGGCAGTAAGCGCAGCACTCAGACTTTGCTCAGTCAGATAAGCCTGCTTGTCAAAATGCTTGAATGCTGGTAGGTACTGACCAACCCAGGTTTCCTCATTCGGCTTCCCCGGTTGCCCAATCTGTAAATGTTTGTGAAGACCGTCGATCAGTGCGCCGATGGTGCGATCTGATTTGGGTTTAATTTTCAACTCCCATAGCACCCAATCAAAGCGACCTTGTGCCTTGAGTGAAGAAACTTCCCATGCACGGGCTTCCGCAATCTCCAAATTTTTAGGATTGAGCGCTAACCCCAGCGCCAGTTTGTACTGCTTGGTGTGGTTGGGCAGTGATCGGTGCGGCAGTGTTGCACGCAGATAAAGCCGCTTCCCTTGAAGCTCTAACCGGACATCGGCATTACCATTTGTGAGACGCTGATTGCACGCCTCCAGGGTTAGTTCTTTTTTGACCACAGAGTTAGTCTAGCGGATGCGGTTGTACGACCAATTCTAGACTAGATTCGAGTTCTAGGAACGCCTTTTTAGTCCTTTTCAGTCCTACCCTAGTCTGATGAATTTTTCATAAAGCCAATCATCGTAGGCATTCCAGGGTATTTTTTCTTATTCGTCATAGCGCATCAGCTTGCGGTAAAACGATTGCGAAAAGTCTGCCAGATGAATGCGCTTGAAATTTAGGATCACGTCGATGAGGAAATCTATGAACTCAAAATTCGCCATCATGAGTTCATAGCTCAGTTCTGCATTACCGTCAAACTGAATGCGGCAGCGGGTTAAGTCGGCAGGTAAGGTTGAGACATTCCAGGTCGCAATAAAGGGGATGCTCTCGCCACCCTCAATTTTGCGCTGACCTTCTAACGAGCCTTTTTGATAGAGGCTGATTGCCAGGGGCAGGTGCGATCGCTTGGCTGCCTGTGGGTAGTAGGGCACGTAAACGCCTACATGTTGGTTGGCGGCGGGTTGAAGTTTGTCGATGGACATGTCAATCTTCCTAGAGTGCTGTCAAAGGGGAAGTGCAGTTGGGTGAGAGACTTAGCGCGTTTTGAGAAGGCGTTATCATGCCATGCGGGAGAGTTTTGACCGTAGGAGCGATCAGGCTGCCAGTGATTTTAACTCAAACTGCGATCGCTGCCGACGTATGTGGCTACAATCCAGTCCATAAGCCGTTTGAATAACGGTAATGGTTGTAGCACGATCGCATCACCAAGCACGGGATAAAGCAAAGACACCGTTAGTTAGCATCAGGTTCGATCGTTGTGAGCAGTCACACTGAGTTTCTGCTTGCCGTAGTGTGCCCAAAATAGATTATCGATCTGCATAGCAAAGACGGTAACTGGATCCTCCTACAACATTGACGGTCTGTCGTGTTTGTCCCACGCCTCAGCAGCTTGAAGGTGCCGGAGGCTTACGATCGCGCATGGTATAGGACTTCCCTGCGAAGGTTTACAAGCCAGAACCGTGGTACTAATGTTGTATGGAAGGCGCTTGTCTTCTGTAACTGTTCGACCTATTGTTGTTCTCAGCAGGCTACTGTAGTTCTCAGCGGAGACTAAACGTTAAACAAGTTATGGCACCTCTGGTTGCAAATTATTATCTAACCTACCGTTGTAATGCACGATGTCATTTTTGTGACATTTGGGCACTAGAGCCGAAAAAAGAGGCAGACTTTGACACCATTCGTCGCAATTTGGCAGATTTGCGGCGGCTGAATGTAAAGTATGTGGACTTTACAGGTGGCGAACCGCTGCTGCGGGCAGATGTAGGGCAAATTTTTGCTGAAGCCAAACAGCAAGGCTTTGTCACTAGCATGACGACCAATACCATCCTTTACCCCAAGCGGGCACACGAGATGAAGGGGTTGGTCGATTTTTTAAACTTCTCGCTGGATGGTGCTGATGCTGAGACGCATGACCAATCGAGAGGGGTAAAGATTTTCGACACGTTGGTTGAGTCAGTGCAGCTTGCTCACTCACTAGGCGAAAATCCGGTTTTGAACCATACGGTGACTGCTCAGAATTACCAGCGTATTGGCGAAGTGGCGGAACTAGGGCAACAGCTAGAAGCACGAATCTGGCTGAATCCAGCGTTTACGGCGCACAGCAACTACAACTCAAAGAAGAATCCGACTCCAGAACTGGTAACGGCGATCGAAGTGGCTGCCAAGCGATACAGTAATGTGGGCTACAACAAAGCAGCTTTGGCGTTTATTGAGGCAGGCGGTAACGATACTAGCAATCCCCGCTGCAAAGCCGTTGATGCGGTTATTGCTATTTCGCCCAATGATGAACTGCTCCTGCCCTGCTATCACTTTGCTCAAACGGGTTTACCGATCGAGGGTCGGCTGTATGACCTGTATAAGCAGTCCGAAGTTGTGGAAGACTACCGACAATCTCAAGGTAAGCTATCCGTGTGTGAAGGCTGCACGGTTTGGTGTTATCTCATTCCGAGCTTCTTCAAAGGTTTAGACAAATATTGGTGGTTGAATCAAGTAACTTATGCCGGAGAGTTCCTGGACCGAAAACGATTCTTACAGCGAGCCTGAACCGCTTGACTCGTTGTTGGTTAATCAGTCTGTCATTTCTGAAGCAAACAGTGCCTCTAGTGAACCGGAAAGCGGTGATAACCGACAGCGTCGAGCCGCGATCGCGCTAGTTGTCATTTGGAGTGGCACGATCGCGCTGCACCTTGTCACCTGGGGCTATTGGGTCGTCGTTGGTTTAACGGCGCTCATGGGTATCCAGGCGACACGGATTTTTCTGGCTCGCCCCCTAGCTGTACCAACGCCGTTGCTGGGCGAGGCAGAGGATGCCTTGCCGCTAGTATCGATTCTGGTGGCAGCCAAAAATGAAGAAGCCGTCATTGCTAGACTGGTTAAAACGCTGTGTGAACTGGACTATCCATCCCACTGCTACGAGCTTTGGGTGATTGACGACAATAGCACTGATAAAACGCCTGCCCTACTACAGCAGCTAGAGCAGCAGTACAAGCAGCTTCGGGTGTTCTATCGTCCGGTCAATGCTGGCGGCGGCAAGTCGGGTGCGCTGAATCAAGTCTTGCCGTTGACAAAAGGCGAGATTATTGCCGTGTTTGATGCTGATGCTCAGGTATCACACGATATGCTGCGGCGGGTTTTACCACTCTTTAAGCGCAAAGAATTGGGTGCTGTTCAGGTTCGCAAGGCAGTATCTAACGGGTTTGAGAATGGCTGGACGTACGGTCAAGTGGCAGAAATGGCGCTGGATTCGTTCTATCAGCGGCAGCGGATTGCGATCGGTGGCATTGGCGAACTGCGTGGTAATGGTCAGTTTGTCCGTCGTGAGGCGCTAGAACATTGCGGCGGCTGGAACGAAGCAACGATTACGGATGACCTGGATCTCACGTTTCGTCTGCATCTTGAGCAATGGGATGTGGATTTTATGGCGCTACCAGCCGTCGAAGAAGAGGGCGTGACACAGGCAGTCTCACTCTGGCATCAGCGCAGCCGTTGGGCTGAAGGCGGCTACCAACGCTATCTTGATTACTGGCACCCGATCGTGCGAAACAAGATGGGTACGGGCAAAACGATCGATCTACTGATGTTCTGGGTAATTCAGTATTTGCTGCCCACTGCGATCGTGCCGGATCTTTTGATGTCATTACTCCGCAATCGTCCGCTGTTGGTGACTCCGCTGACAAGCTTGACACTAGTACTATCTATTTTAGGTACGGTGGCAGGCTTGCGTCAGATTCGATCGCAGTCAAGGCACTTACAGCAAGAGCCACTCGCTCAAAGTGGAAGGTTTCGTGCCAAACGGGCTGAACTCGGCACAGTGCTTCTTTCCTGGATGCGGCTGTTGTTCCATACTGTTTTTGGCACGATCTATATGTTTCACTGGCTGCCCGTGGTCGCTGTAACCACCATGCGTCTTGCCATTCGCCCCAAACGTTTGAAATGGGTGAAGACGATTCATCAAGGGGAAGGCTAAAGGATTAAGGATTAAGGCTAAAAAGTTTTGAGTTATTCTACTTCCCGCACGCTTCTGCTTCCTGTCCTACTTTCTAGTTTTGTCGCACTCGATCGGGAACTCTGACCGGGGATACGCCAGCGATCGAGCGGAGATTTTGCGATCGTAGGAGTTCGGTGAAATTGAGCGATCGTCCTTCGAGTTCAGCGACTGCTTCGATGGCACTCAACAGGTGCCGAGCGGCTTCTGGTTCTTCGTAACCGCGTCGTTGGGCAACTCGAAGGGCAGCTTCATCAGCATCCAGTTCCGCTTGGGTACTGCGGTTGCCACGCCAGATTTGGGCACCTGCGATCGCAGTTAAGCCGCCTGCTGCAATAATGCCAACGGGATCGCCCTGTACCAGTTCCACAATGCCCCCGACCATACCCGCCAGCACTACACCCTGGTAAAGGCTGGGACGAAACCACTTCACACCCGTCAGCCAGCACACCGTACGGAGAATTAGCAAATCGCGCTGCGGTCGAGAGAGGCGATCCCACAGGTCAAAGTTAATCCAAATCGGGCGATCGCGTCCCCAGGGCATGGGAAAGGTGCTATCCACCACAACCCGCTGTTCGGGCTTGCTGACAAGCTTTGTCGCCATGCGACCGGACGCTGGCATGACATCCAGAAGGCGGCGCATCTCAAAATCTGGGTTCATAGCGGTTGCTGTATATCTTCACCTATGGGAATTGTCGCATGAACGTCGATCAAGGCTGGCGCTTACACAGGCTTTTTAACAACGGGTTGGACAAACAAATAAACATCATCGCGCTGATAGGCTAGCTGATAGGTTTTACTCTGCTGAAGCTGACCCAGCAACGTCGTCAAACACTCCTTTGAACAACTCATCCCAGGGTGACGGGCGTCTAATAAAACGTAGTTGAAATTATTATGCAATGCCACAGTTTTAAAGTGGTTCAGCTCGAATTGCACTGTGGGACGATGCGTTAAGTGCGGCACAATTTGAGCGCTGGTCAAAACGCTTGCTGATGGTTGGATTTGGGCGATCGCGTCTCGTGTTGCCTGCCAGGTATCTAACTTTTTCAGGTAACGCCCACCAAAAAATTCATACTTTGCTAAGGCTAAAAAGGCAATCAGTGACCATATAATCATGCCGCGTCGATTCCGAATCCAGCTTTTATTGTCTGCTACCGCAGCAATGATCGCTAACAGAAGAAACGGTAAAATTGGTACAGAATATTGATGAACTAAATCTTTTTGCGGTTGGTAGACTGTGAGTAAATTCATTGACAGTTGCGGGACTGCTGCTAGCAACGGTGCAAGATGCTTCAATGAAAGACCCCACAGAACAGGCACGAACAGCAAGCAAATATATTCTAAATTAGGCAGTGAAAAGAGACGATTTAAGACCAGGTTTGGCTGAAGAATAAGATTTTTGGCAATGTCTAAAACGGAGTTGCCTAAGCCTTCATACCGAGCGACGGCTTCAACTCCAAACGGTCTAAAGTGCGGAATGGCAACCTGTGTCGCCAGCAAAAACCATGCCGTTCCTGTGCCAAGCGCGATCGCGCCGCACAGCCGTTTTTTCTCTACCAATAAGAGCCATACGCCCATTGCGGCAACGGTCAGCGAGAGCGCATCCCGACAGCCCAAAATGAAAAGAGTACCGAATGTAAACCAGAGTGTTTGATTTTGGCGTGCGGCTAAAACGACTGCTAAAAGCACGGGCAATGCCAGCACTTCAGGGTGAAAATCAAACAGGTTAATGTTAAAAACTAACGGATAGAGCAGATACACCACTGCGATCGCAACTGCCTGTCCTGGTTTGACTCCGGCTTGTTTGGCTAACAGCCAGGTGGGTATGATTCCCAAGGCAAGCGCGATCGCCTGTAGCGCCAGGAGCCAATAAACGCTTGGGTAAATTTTGTAGAGTGGTGCTAGCAGATACAGGATCCAATCTGCGTGCCCACCTAAGAAATGAAAGCCCCAAAACGAGACGATCGGCGGTTGCCCCTGGCTAAGCAAATAAAGAGCCTGATCAAAATAACCTAGATCAAACGCAGCCGAATGAAACAGAATGTGGCGTGTCGTACTAGCGATAAAAAGCACGACTGCACTAACACCAACTAACCAATAAATGGTTTTAGTTTCAGAGGCAGACCGATCATTGAGAGCATCTAATGAAGTAAACTTCTGATCCATTTATTTAGACATTACGTTAGAGCAATTTGAATGAGAATGTGCCACGTTCTATTCTATAAGGGTGTGGCATTCTCATTCAAATCAGGTATATGCGCTCTAAACCCTGACTTTGTGGCATACGACCGGCGAAGCTGCCAAAGACTCACGCTTGCTTACTGCCCAGGTTGCCTCACCCCTGTGGGCTTGGGGCTAACAGTCGGCTGTGCAGGCGTTACTCTAACCTGTGGCGTCGTGCGAACGGTTGGTTTAAGTGAAGGCTGTGGGGCTGCTTGTGTAGCGAGTGGAGAGGGCTTGGCGGGTACTACGATCGGCGCTGGTGACAAAGTGGTTGTAGGTGATGCAGTAGGGGCAGTTGATGGCGTAAGAGTCGGCGTTGGGCTGACCAGGGGAGGCTGTTGTTCACCCAAAATGCTGGCATTGCCCGTATCAAAAACCCCAGCGACACAAGCAATCATCAGCGTTGCTAACGTGCCGATAAACAGTGCTTTCCAACCGAGTTCAGAAATGTCTTTGCGGCGTGAGGGAATCAGAGCGATCGTGCCGCCTACAAAAATGCCCACCGATGCGAGATGAGCAAAGCCCGATAGTGCGTAGCTCACGATTAAAACGGCGCGATCGCTGATGACCCGCGTACCTTCAGGTAAGGCTGCCGCCGCCGCCAATGCTTGATAAGGCGGAATCGCCGTTTCAAACAGTCTGCGTCCAATAATGACCGACGATTGCCATAATTCTTGCCATTCCAGAGAAACGCCCGTGAGAGCAGTCAACGGCAAAAACAGCACACCCAGAATGTTTGCCAGCGTCACCACTTTGAAAATGTCGCCAATGGGGCTGGGCAACGCTGCTAACCCACCGAAGATTTGATTGATTAAGGAAACCAGTCCGAGGATCAGAATCAGCACAGCGGCGATCGCCACTGCCATTTTGACTCCATCGAGCGCACCCACGATCGCGGCATCCAGCGGACTGACCCGCTCGATCGGTTCACCGCCAACGGTTTCCTGCGGTACAACTGGCGCATCATCGTCATCATCCAGTTGAATGCGAGTACGAGGAAAATCGCCCGCGTCGGCAGCGACATCAGCAGGTTGCACAGCCGTATCGCGTACCTTTCTCTGCTTCTCCTCTACTGGAATGCCGCCTGCGGTCACTGGTATTTCCGTCTCTGGCACCAAAATTTTGGACAGCACAAAGCAGGCAGGGATTGCCATAATTGATGCCGACACCAGATGCCCCAGAATATTGGGAAACACAGGCTTCAAAAAGCTCACATAGATCGCCAGTGTCGAGGACGCAGCGGTGCCAAAGCAACAGGCAAGAATGGCACATAGTTCGCTACGGGTCATTTTCGGCAAAAACGGCTTCACCACGATCGCCGCCTCAATGCCCACAAAAATATTGGCAGCGCCGCTCAGCGCCTCTGCACCACTCAACCGCATCGTGGCATAAAACACTTTGGCAAAGACATTGGTGATCACCTGAATCACGCCAATGTTGTACAGCAGCGCCATTAGACCAGAGAAGAAAATCACTGTTGGCAGTGCTCGAAACGCAAAAATATAGCCCAAATTTACATCCGGCGGCGTTCCCGGTACTGGCACGATATTTCGACCAAAGACGAACCGTGCCCCGGTATCAGCGGCATCAAACACGCTGTTCAGCAGATTACTGAAGACCTGAAGCGCATCCCGCGTTCCTGGCAGAATAAACACACACGCGCCTAACACAAGTTGAAGCAGAATACCCGCAATCACCACGCGCCAGGGAAACACTCGTGGACTACGATTTTCCGAGAAGAGCCACGCAATAAAGCACAATCCAAAGATGCCGAGAAAGGAAATGAGATTGAGCAGCGGCATAGATTGAGTGTTCCTTCTGAACGCGGTTTCAGCAATTCTGTGGGTGTCTGCGGCAGTGTAATGTGGCTAAGGCAGAGTGTTTGGTCTAACCCTCTAGCGTCTGAGTCGCACTACAGCCGGAAACGGGATGCCATAAAAGTTTATAGCTCTGTGATTAAGGCTTCAGTAAGACCATACCCAAGGTAGACGACTTCAGCGCATCTTTAATCATTAAATTTTATTTATTTCTCAAAACTCAGCGGAGTCGCGCGATCGCTCAGGAAGAAGATAGACAGAGCCACGATCGACCGCCCTCCCCGTTGAGATTCACGAAGCCTACCCTTGAGTCATTAGGCAGGTTGAGGGTCAAAAGGTTAATAATAAAAGTGCTATTTCTCCTCATTTGTCTGCATGGAAGCGTTTGATCTGACTCCTCCTGATTGGACTAAAGCGGCTGTTCACGCCTCAGAGTTTTGTTGTCCTGGCTGCCGATCGTCCAGTAAGGAGGCACAACGGGTCTGGATCAATCGGCGATCGCCCGTTTACACCGAAGATCATCGTCGCAAATGGCAAGAATTTTACGAATGCCAATGTACGCAAGTGTGGTGGGCATGGAGCAGCGATCGACCGCCATCTGAGCTTGGCAATAAAGAGCGAGACATTCCGCCGCCCCGTTTTTTCAACCCGTTTGATGACCTGTAAACGTAGCCACCGTTGCTAGGCTTGCGCTTCGGTCGCGGGTTGGGCCACATAGTGCGGCTCATGACAACGCCCTTGTTTATGGAGCGTGTTGCGTTCCCAAAAAACGCCATCCGTATAGCCCTGAATGGAGGCATCTGTGTCGGCGATCGCGAGGCGCTTTTCAGCCAAGCAACAGTATAGTTCGTCCAGTTCTACACCGATGTAACGCCGACCCAATTTCTTCGCGACAACAGATGTCGTACCTGAACCAAGAAATGGATCAAACACAACGTCACCTGAATTAGAACTGGCAAGCACGATTTTTGCCACCAATTTTTCAGGCTTTTGAGTAGGATGATCCGTGTTTTCTGGCATTGACCAGAAAGGAATCGTCAGGTCAGTCCACAGGTTCGAGGGATGAGTCAGACGGAAGTTGCCTGCATCGGTACGATCCCAATCTTTAGGTTTGCCAGCCATTCGGTAAGGCGCAATCACTCTTCGCTTCAGCTTGACGGCTTCAACGTTGAAGGTATAGGCATCAGAAACCGTACAAAACCAGATGTCTTCTGAGGCATTCTTCCAATTTCGAGCGGCTCCACGCCCTTTTTCGCGCTCCCACGTAATGCGGTTACGTACCTGAAACCGATGTTTGATGACATCAAAAACGGCGGGTGACGATCGCCAATCGGAACAAAGGTAGATGGAGGCAGTTGGTTTCAGTATTGGTTCGAGACCCTGCAAATAGGTATCTAGCCACTCTGCATACTGATTTAAATCTCTCCGTTTAAAGCTGCTATCGTTAAACGTTTTGTCTAAGTTGTAGGGCGGATCAAGAAACAGCAAATCAACAAAATGCGCTGGCAACCAGCGTAGAGCCGTCAGCAAATCTTGATGAATCGTACAGTTAACAATGGCTTCTAACTCAGTGATCTGGCTGAGTTGAACGAGCTTTTGTTTGTAGACCCTCCGCTCTTCCTCACTTAGTTCGATCGTTCGATTACGGGGCGCACGCTCTTTGTCTGGCAACATCTTTACGCTGGCTAAACTCTCGGCTGACGGCTAAACGAACAGAGAATCAGCCTCACTGTCATTGCATCTCAGCTACGTTAACCCAACCGCAAGCCTTTGACCGAGAAACTTTGAGCGATCGTACGGTCACCCTCGTAGTGAAGCTATCCCTGTAGATTGAAGAATATAGCAACCTTAAGCAATGCGCCTAAAGCGGCTGTTCTGGCTTGCAAAGCGGCTCCTCCGGGAGGGGGATAAAGTCTGCTTCGTCAGGCACCGTCGCAAAGCGTCCTTCCTGCCAATCGCGTTTTGCCTGCTCAATGCGCTCAGGACGGCTAGAGACAAAATTCCACCACTTGTGACGCTCCCCAATCGGTTCACCACCCACGACCATACAGCGAGCCGCACTGTCAGACGCAATCTCTACCGATGTTCCAGGCACCAGCACTGCCAGTCGATGCTGCTCTAACGCAACCCCGTTCAGCCGCAGCCCTAGTGTCACGCTGTAAACTGCCTGCTCACTGTAAGCACCTGGTAAGGTGAACTGCGTCCCTGGTGCCAGTTGCACATCCAAATAAAGTATGGGTGAGAAGGTTTGCACCGGAGAGGTACGACCATACGCTTCGCCTGCAATGAGCGTAAACGTAGCGCCTGCTTTCTCCCAGATTGGCAAGTCGGCTGCCGGATGATGACGGAACCAGGGGGCTGTTTCTTCGTGTTCGTCGGGCAGCGCCACCCAGGTTTGGATGCCATGCAGGGTTGCTTCTTTATTTCGCTCTTCATCGGGCGATCGCTCAGAGTGGACAATCCCTCGCCCTGCGGTCATCCAGTTCACTGCACCCGGACGGATTTCCTGCACGCTGCCCTCACTGTCACGATGCAGCAACGCGCCCTCAAATAAGTAGGTGACGGTTGCTAGATTGATGTGGGGATGCGGTCTGACATCAACCCCTTTTCCGGGTGGAAACACTGCCGGACCCAGATGATCAAAAAAGATGAAGGGCCCAACCATCGTGACCGCCTCTGAAGGCAGCAACCGACGAGCTTGAAACCCACCGAGATCTTGAACGTGTGGAGCAATGAGATGCTGAATGCAAGAAGTCATGATGTGGTTTGGAAAAACGGTTTCATCCAATAGCGCTTAGGGATAGTCTAAGCCACGATCGCCGTGATGCACGGAGCTTCCCCACCAGGTAGATGTATGCCCTTCTGGCATGAATAGTGGCGGCAGTTGAACTGACCCGCAAGGCAAGAGCCATGATCGATCAATTTATTTCAACAATTCATTTGCTCGTTCGACTCATTGCTGAAGCAAGTTTAGTCCGCACTATAGGATGAACCGAGAGTTTGTGGGTCGGTAGCGATCGCGCCCAAAGCTCAAAGACCATTCTCTGGAAAGACGCTGCCTATGTTCATTCTGCGTAACATCAGCCTAGATAACGTGCAATGAGGTAGAGCAGATGGCAGCGGCGACCGATCAAACGCAAGCAGTGCAAAAGTTGCGTGAGTTAATGAAAGACATTTACTTTTGTATGCTGACGACGATCGACAGCGATGACAGCCTCCGTAGTCGCCCCATGTCAACCAATGGAAACATTGAGGCAGATGGCAGTCTCTGGTTCTTTACCTATGGCAGCGACCATAAAGTGGTAGAAATCGAGCGCCAAAATCGCGTCAATGTCAGTTTTGCTGCACCCGATAAACAGCAGTATGTCTCGTTATCCGGTACAGCCGCACTGGTGACCGATCGCGACAAAATTCAGGAGTTGTGGCAGCCCGATCTGAAAGCCTGGTTTCCTCAAGGTCTAGACGAGCCTGATATTGCGTTACTGAAGATCAGTGTAGAAAAGGCAGAATATTGGGATGCTCCAGCAGGCTGGGTCGCTAAAGCGATCGGGTTTGCAACAGCCGTGACAACAGGTGAAAAAGCAAATCCGGCTGAACACGAGAAAATTGATTTGCGGTAGTGTTGCTAGAGCGTGTCATCAATTCAGCCAGACAACAGCAGCAGCGAGATAGATGGCACCCAGAAAGTTTCTGCCTCGCTTATCGTAGCGTGTGGCAAGCGCTCGATATTGCTTGAGTTTGGCAAAGAAGTTCTCAATCAAGTGGCGCGCTTTGTAGCGTTCCTTGTCATACGCACACAGGTGCTTACGATTAGCACGTGGTGGAATGACGACGGTCTTGCCCTGCGCTTGCAACGGCTCAATCACTCGTGCATCGGCATCATAGCCCTGATCGCCCAGCACCGTGTCAGCCGCTACAGTGGGCAGCAGTTGGTCAGCGCCATCCAAGTCGCTGGCCTGTCCAGGCGTGAGGTGAAAACTGACAGGATTGCCCAAGGCATCGACGACGGCATGAATTTTAGTGCTCAGTCCGCCTTTGCTGCGACCAATCGCTTCGGTGTCTGCATCCCCCCCTTTGCCCCAGGGCTGATCTATCGAAAAAAGGAAAAGAGCGTTGGGATGTCATGGGCGAGCCGACGTAAGCCCTGGGTGATGGAATCAAAGCCATGCTGCCGAAAGAGATTGAGCGCCATGGTGCGGACAATGGCGAAATTCACTGGGGCATTGCCATCACACAAAGGCGTGCAATCCTCTTTCAAGACCACATCTTTGACCCAATGGAGGCGATTTTCAATGTGCCAATGTTGCCGAATGCGTTGAGCAAAGCCAGCAGCATCCAGCGTCAGTGAACTGATGTAGAACATGGTTTCGGTCCACGGTCGGTTGGCTCTGGTGCCGACCCGCTCCACTCGCACGAGCCGTTGTACACCGACCCACTGCGGATCAAGGTCAGCAACCTGGTCTAAGACACTCACTGTGCGTTGCGTTTGGCGGTCACGGGTCTGTTCCGTTTGCGTGTCTACACTTTGGGCTGGCACTTGCTCAAACTGAGTCTGCAACGGCTCCAATAACTTGGGCTGATTGCCTTTGACTGTGATCAAATAGTCATTACCGCTGTGGATAATCTGCGCCACTGTTTTTTGGGTGTGCAAGGCATCGAGACTAAAGCACACACCCTGGAGTTGCAGCGTTTCGAGCAGCACTTCAACGGTTTTAATTTCACTAGTTTGATGGTTCCGCATGGGTGCCAAACTCACCACGACACCCTGCGCCACACTGAAGGCTGACACCACACTGACAAAGTCTTGATAGGCTTGGTCATAGTCGCGCACACTGGCTTTGATGCTTTTACCATCGGTCGCCAGGTGTTCACCCGGTGCTGGGACAAAGCGCTCTTGTGCCCACGCATTGAAGGCTTGTGTAAACGACTCAAAATTGACCCGTACCATGATGCGACGGAGGGTCGATAAACTCGGTAGGCGCTGCCTCGGTAAGTCCAACAGCGACAATAACTCCGTTTGATGGCGAGCCACAAAGTCGGCGAGCGGACGATAGCCTGTGCAGCCACTCATCGTGCCCATCACCACCAGCAGCAACACCACCCACAACGGGTACTCCGGTTGCGTACGGAAATCACGAATCGTTTGCAGATGCTCAATCAGGCTCATGCGACCACAGATACTGAGAAACAACCTCTCCATTCTCTATTTTCTACGGCTGATAGATCAGCCCTGCCCCCTTTGCCCCCGCACTATGCTGGTGGGCGCGCACAATGGTGGAGCCAATCATGGCATATTCGTTGTCAGCATCGTCTGCTAAGTGTTGAAATACACACTCTCACACCCTGGTTTTGCACCAGCGGCTGAAGCGCGTTTGCACCACACTGAAATTGCCGAACCGCTCAGGTAAGTCTCGCCTTTCTTGAATGCCCAAAGGGCTATAGGGATGCCAGCCCGATAGCGGTACAGCACTGCATCGACAAACAGCCGATTGTCTTTGGCGGTCACACCCACAGACCCTGCTCGTCCCGGTAGCAGATCTTGAATGCGCTCCCACTGCTCATCTCTTAGCGCGTAACGTCGAGTCATCATGGTCGTTCTGGTCAGCGGTCAAATGCAGCACACATTCCAGCTTAACTAATTGATGACACGCCCTAGCTCAATTTGTCTAGACTTAAGTTCAGCAGCCTTTCGGTTCTCTAACGTGTCTGCCATCCCCACAGTTAGATACTTCTGCTTACCGCCGTATATTTGTCTGGGAAGTCGTAACCTTAAACGTCCCTGAAAACCTTCGATACTGACTGAGCCTTTTGAGAGTTTTTGCGGATTGTTCATGCTTGTCTCGACTATGAAAGTTCGGAGATGGCATAGTCAACTCATAGTCATCCATTAGGAAGGAATAATCAAAAATAGAAAAAGGTTCCAAACTAACTGATGTCTGAAACCCTTTATTTATCGTGCTTTTCGTATCTTATGCGGATGAAAGGACTTGAACCTTCACTTCTTACGAAACTAGAACCTAAATCTAGCGCGTCTACCAATTCCGCCACATCCGCTTGTCTAGCTTGACCATCATAGCAAAGCCTTGCACTCCGATCGCTCACTCTTTGTGAGTTCTTAGAATAAAGCGAGGCGTGAGGAGTCGATTGCGCTTGCTCAAGCATGATTGCTCACGAATTGATGAAATTCGGATCATCGCTTAAGGTTAGAGTGGTACTTCTGTAAAAATTTCTGCAACGTCTTTAACGATCGCCACAAGTTGCTGTATTGTGCGATCGCTTCAGAAAAAATGTGACGAAAAGACTCAGTTCAGCCGTATTCAATTTCAAGGAAATTCATTTATGACCGCTACCCCTGTTCGTCCAACAGAGCAAAAACATGAAGTTAAAGATTTGTCCCTCGCCCCTTTAGGACGGCAGAGGATTGAATGGGCAGGACGTGAAATGCCAGTGCTGCGGCAGATTCAAGAACGGTTCGAAAAAGAAAAGCCTTTGGCAGGTATTCGGCTGGTCGCTTGCTGCCACATCACTACTGAGACAGCGCACCTAGCGATCGCCCTCAAAAGCGGTGGTGCTGATGCGGTCTTAATTGCCAGCAACCCGCTCTCGACCCAAGACGACGTAGCCGCAAGTCTGGTAGCAGACTATGGTATTCCTGTGTTTGCCCAACGTGGCGAAGATAGCGAAACCTACCTGCGCCACGTGCAAATTGCCCTGGATCACCGACCCAATATCATCGTGGATGATGGGTGTGATGTCGTAGCAACAATGGTGCAAGAACGTCAGCAGCAGTTGTCTGAATTGATCGGCACCACCGAAGAAACGACCACTGGGATTGTGCGTCTGCGTGCCATGTTTAACGCTGGCGTGCTGACCTTTCCAGCCGTCAATGTTAATGATGCTGACACCAAGCATTTCTTCGATAACCGCTACGGCACCGGACAATCAACTCTGGATGGCATCATCCGCGCAACCAATATTCTGCTAGCAGGCAAGACGATCGTGGTTGCAGGTTATGGCTGGTGCGGTAAGGGTACAGCCCTACGCGCACGCGGCATGGGTGGCAACGTCATCGTGACTGAGATTGACCCAGTACGGGCGATCGAAGCAGTCATGGATGGCTTCCGCGTGGTGCCGATGGCAGAAGCCGCAAAATATGGCGACATCTTCATCACTGTGACGGGCAACAAGCACGTCATTCGGGGTGAACACTTTGAGTCAATGAAAGATGGCGCGATCGTCTGCAACTCTGGTCACTTCGACATCGAAATCGACCTCAAGGCACTCGGCGCACAGGCAACGGATGTCAAAGATGTGCGTAATTTTACGCAAGAATATCGCCTCAAGAGCGGCAAGTCAGTCGTTGTTTTAGGCGAAGGTCGCCTGATCAACTTGGCTGCTGCCGAAGGGCACCCTAGCGCTGTAATGGATATGAGCTTTGCCAACCAGGCGCTGGCTTGCGAGTACCTCGTAACCAACAAAGGCAAACTGGAACCAGGCATTCACTCAATTCCAGTCGAAGCAGACAAGGAAATCGCTCGCTTGAAGCTACAAGCAATGGGCATTGCGATCGACTCCCTCACCCCAGAGCAAGTGGAATACGCCAACTCCTGGACATCGGGCACTTGAGCTTACTAAAGGCAAACGATTGCTCAGAATCAGCCTAAGGTAAATTCTATATCCTGCTTCAGCCTTGTCTGAGGCAGGATTTTTTTAAGGCGGCGGAGACGTTAAGGGAATTAGGAACAAAGAAAGTGGTTCTTTCAGCTTAGGGGTTTAAGTTCAGAGCTGTTAGAGCGGTGTAAATTCAGTTCTGACGGCTGACGGCTCATGCCTCAATCGCTATGACCGCGTCTTAAATAACACTTCGGGATCTTCAAGCTCGGCATAGTCAATAAACGAGTCTGAGCGAGGTTCAGCAGTGTTAAAGCGAGCCAGCACTTCAGGATGAATGGTAGCCAACCCGCGCGATCGATGGCTCACGTAAAAGGTAAAGTTAACACTGCCAACGCGAATGCGATCGCCGTCCTTCAGTACATGACGCTGCTGAATGCGCTCACCATTAACAAAAGAGCCATTCATACTGTTTAAGTCAACCAACTGAAAGCCCACACCCTGGATGTATAAAATTACGGCATGACGACGAGACATCGCACGGTCTTTCAGCGGAATGGCAGCGTCACGGTTACGTCCGATCGTCCAAACCATCTGCGGTTGTGCCAGGGTCTGAGACTCATCAGGCAAATTGGTGATGATAAACGCCTGTTTACCCTGCACCACGCCCTGGATATATTTCAACGGCTCAGAAAGCGTTTCTGTAATGACTGCTTCTGGTTGACTGACTGGCAAATCCATCATCAAAGTCGCGGCTTTTGCCAAGGCAGCCTCATCACCATCAGCAAACTCATCTGCATATTCCGTCTGAGTCACTGAAGTAGAAACCTGGTCTGCTACTGGATGCGGTTCAGTTTGCTGCCTTTGATATTCAAATGAGCTAAGTTTCGGGTTCATGCGTGCTTTCTAAACAATGAGTGTGTGACGACTGTTAGGTTTAGTTAGAGTGCCCTTCAAACCAGACTACCCTAACGGAATCTTGCTTTACAGTGGACAGAAGTTGAACTGTCACGAATAAACCTAGGTTCGATCGTTCCAGCTTGATTGCGTTCGCGTTTAAAAAACAGCACTCCAATAATCATGGGTCTCTCGCCATTATGGGTTTTCGCCATTAAACGAGAAGCCTTGTCCGTCATAGCCATGCGCCCTTCCAATCAAATCAGCCATCCTTCTTCACCCTTCATCCCTTCATCCCTTCATCCCTTCACCCTTCACTCTTTCACCTCTTCACTCTTTCACCTCTTCACTCTTTCACCTCTTCACTCTTTCACCTCTTCACTCTTTCACCTCTTCACCTTTCACCCCTTCAACCTGCCGTAACTCCCTGTACAAGTGTTCTTATCCAGCAATTCATGCGTATGCTTAGTAAAAGGTTTTAAGTTGTCGCTCAAGAATCCTTATCATGCGTCTAGGCAAAGTTGTTAAATCAAATTCGCACTGCGACTACATTGTGGAACTGGACGATGAACGGAGCCGAGCCAATTCACCGACACCAGATGACTATGGCTTTGGTTGTTTTGTGCGGCTCAACGACAACGATCGCCACTGGGCTGTCGGGCTTGTTTACAACACTCAGTTATTCAACCCCATGTTTTTGAATATGGGTCCTCGGCTGTCAAGCGAACCCGATCCAGTGTTTGCACCGGATTTAATCAGTGAAACCCGGACACTGTTGTGGACTGTGTTGATCGGTACACTTGAAGCAGAAAACGGTCTTTCCTACGGTTTACACGGCATTCCTAGAGTGGTTGTGCCAATTAACACGCCAGTCGAAACGATGACGGAGGACGAAATTCATCGGTTTCATCGCAATCAAGAGGGGCAACCCCAGTTTTGCTATTACAGCCATTTGCTGCGGTGCGGCGGCACGTTTGCAGCGCAACTGACGCGGCAGGTGTTGCTTGAGCTCATTGACAGTCATCTCTTCAGAGGAGAAGAGCAGCGGGCGCTAAATATTCTTTGCAAAGAGTTATCCTGGAAGGAGACAATGGGCGCAATGCGGTAAGCAGCAGTAGGCATTGGGGGTCTGAGACCTCTTGCCTAAAAGCTTAGAGTCTGTAAACTACTCACTACAGAAGCAATCATGTCGGCTCAATCATGAGCAGGCAAGAAAGCAAATAAAAACCGACAGCGCTCGAAAGAGACCGTCGGTCAGTCGTGTGTTCCCTGTTGATGACTCGGCTAAAATTGAGTCCTCTAAAGTATCTTCTTCGAACCTTTTGGCAGATGCGATCGAGGTCAGCCCTTAGTGTGATCTTCGTCACATAACAAGTTAACCTATAAAAAAACCGACAGCCCTCGAAAGAGACCGTCGGTCAGTCGTGTGTTCCCTGTTGATGACTCGGCTAAAGTTGAGTCCTCTAGAGTATGTCTTTAGAGCTAAGTAGTTAGCGCGATCGAGATCATTCGTTTGAGTGATTTTGATCACATCGATCTGCCCAGTAAATTGCCTGAGCGGTGGACTGGATCCTTTCGCTGGTAGTGCCTGACTTTGGATAACGGTGCTATCAAGTACATTGAGGGCTTCCATCACGTTTTAGTTTGGGTCAGCAGGGCAGCAAACCATTGCTCTAGCCGATCGCCCATTGCAGTGAGGGAATACTCAGCCTCTGCTTGCTGTCGGCAACGATGGCGATCGATGCAGTCGATTTGGGCGATGGCATCCACTAAGCCTGCAACGCTGTCTGGTTCTACCAACCAGCCTGTCTTGCCATCCTGGACAATTTCTGTAGGACCACCGCGACGGTAAGCAATGACAGGTACACCACAGGCAAGCGCTTCGATCGCCACGTTGCCAAAGGCTTCTACCCAGCGCGGTGTCATAATCAGTGCCCGACACTTACCCAGTGCTTTTTGAAGTGCAGCCGTCGGCAAAAACCCCTCATAGGTCACAGGTGCCGTCGGATATTGCTGCTGAATTTGCTGCCAGTAGCCAGGGTCTTGCATTGCGCCCCAAATTTTGAGCGGTCTTTGCGTCACTTGAGCGACTGCAACAGCATCCTCTAACCCTTTTTCTGGTGCAAGGCGACCCACCCAGGCAAGGCTCTGTTCGGGTTCTGGGCAAAATTCGTAAAGCGACAGGTCAAACCCGTTGCCCAGCACGCGGCAGCGATCGCCAAACGAGAAGGTCTCTGCCTGTACCCGACTGTGAACACCAATGCTACCGGGAAACTGCCCGATCGTCTGCTCGATCACGCCATCCATTGCGTCGGTCAGCGAACCCATACTCACTAAGTGGGCGATCGGGCGATCGAAAAAGGGGGTCAGATAAAAGGGCAGCCAATCGTAGGCAAAATTTATCACCAAATCGTACTGATCTTGTACCTGCCGTGCGTAGTCCCACATGCTTGCCAACACAGCGTTTGCAGGCATGACAATTGCGGCATCCCGACCTTCACTTTGGGCAGTGGTTTGCAGCGCACCCGCAATTTCGACCACTGGAAAAGACCCGCAGACAGAGCCAGCCGGAGCCACAATAACGATCGTATGCTGTCGATCGCTCAATGCCTGAGCCATGTTGTGCAACGTCAGCTCGACGCCACCACCCAGACCAGAGCCGAGTGCCCCAACCGATGTAGAGAGAAACAGTACGCGCAAGGGGTAGTGCCATTATGTAAAGGATGGAGAAAAAGAAGCTCTTTGCTCCCGTTGCAGGTTCTCTCGAAGCTTTTGATTGTAGTGATGAATGAAGTTCCAAATCGCGCCAATGTGATTCTCTAACTTCTTCGAGAACGATAAACTCTGGCGGACTAACCGTGAAATGCGTTGTCGCAATGTATTATTCAACCGCTCAATATAGCTGGTCAACCCAGAAGCTTTATCCACTGCAAAATGCCGTTTACTCGGTAGGACACAGGCATAGGCTTCCCAATGGTCCGTGTAAAGGCGAGCATATTGTCGATAACGTCGAGGGAGGGAGTCCCACAACGCTTGCGCCGCTTGTGCCGACCGATCACCCACATGACACCCAATGATTTCCCGGGTCGCCACATCCAGCGCTAACCAGACCCATTGTTTGTTGCCTTTCTCATCCACAAAGGACCACAACTCATCCATTTGTACCGTCAACCGAGCAGTCGTTTTCGGCAGCACCTCGGCTTGTTGGGCCACCTGCTCATAGCACTGATTGACGTACTGCTGCAACCAGCTTTCCGACAGGTGCAAGACTCTGGCAATCCCCGCTAAGGGAATCCGTTCGAGCAGTAGGCGATCAATCAAGGCACAGGTCTCTTGCGCCTTCGGTTGCCACTGGGGGTTTTCCACAAACTGACGACCGCAGTCTCGACATTTATGATTCTGTTTACCACGACGAGTGGTGCCATTTTTCATGATGTCATCCGACCCGCAACTCGGACAAATTAAGTAAGGTTTCATCCTGGCTTTCGGCTCACTTGAAACTGCCTTTTCTCTATTTTCTTCTATCCTTTACGAAAAAGCACTACCCGCGCAAGGGACGATCTAACGTAGGTATCATTCTGGTTCAGTCACTTGCACCGTTTCGCTTGACTGCGCAGCCATTGTTACCAAATCGCCTGCCATGCCCAAAGAGGCTGCTTCTAATTGATCGAACGTAGCAGCGGCAGGAAGGGGCGAACGACTGAATTTTGCTGCCAAAACGTCCCGCTGATTGATGAGGTAAATGCTAACGAGCGTAAGACTCACTCCAAACCATTGCAGCGAAGTCAGCATTTCTGACAGAAAAAGGTTGCCAAACAGTAGCGCAAAGATGGGTGTCAAAAACGTGAGTGAACTGAGGCTGGTCAAGCTGCCGCTAGAGGCAAAGTAAAAGAAAAGACCATAGGCAATCGCGCTACCAAATACGGTCGAGTAGCCCATTGCCACCCAGCTTGCTAAATCTAAATGCACCCACTGCTCCACTTCAATCTGAGACGACAGCGCAAACAACGGCAAACCGCCTAAAATCATATGCCAGCCCGTTGCGGTAATAGGGTCAGCATGACGACTGACGTAGCGCATTAGCACGGTGCCCAGAGCCATTGACAACGCCGCTAACAGCATCAGCCATTGCCCGTTTTGAAACAGGTCGTGAAGCAGGTTTTCGCCAAGCGGCAACCCGTCAGGCAGCGATCGCTGCTGCCATAGACCCAGCAGCCAAACTTCTGGCAAGCCCAGCAAACTAATGCCAACGACACCCAACAGCAACCCTAACCAACCCCAAAGCCCAATCCGTTCACCAAAGAGCCACAACGCCAGTAGCGCCACTGCCAGCGGTTGTGAATCAATCATGACAGAGCCTAAGCCTGCGCCCGTTCTGACCAGCCCTTCTGCCAAAAAACCTTGAAACAAAGTGCCGTCAATTAAAGCGAAGAGGGCAATCCAAAGCCACGCCACCCAGCCTTTGGGTTGCGGTCTGCCCATGAGCATACCTGTACCTAACACCATGGCACCTGCTGGCACCAAACGCACCCCCGCCATAAAAAGCGGTGTAGTGTGAGGAATAACCCCTTTCATCGCTACCATTGCCGTACCCCAAAAGAAAAAGGGCGCGATCAATAAGAGCAGTGTTATTGGTGACGATCCCAAGAAGGTTTTTTGAGGCAGTGGGGTTGGCATTGAATCCATAAGTCAGCAGAGCGTACGGTAAGTATTGCAGGAGCGAATCGACTAGGACGTATTCAAAGACGCGATCGCGGTATGACATCAGCGATCGCACCGCTTTTCCATGATTGTAGCTAAACTTGTAGTTATGTTAAGTAAATTAGAGAGCGATTTGACGCTTACGGCTGCAACGTTCTTTCACTCGCTCTTTGATGCCGAAGCTAGACCAACCAGAGTAAGAATCGGCAGCTTCCTTACACGATGGTTAAGCACCGATTCATTCGCTTAAAGCCTGAGAATAAGGCACACTAAAGGTTAAGCGCTAGTTAAGTGTTATGTGTCAATGCCGCTATGCTGCTTCTAGCGATGGCGATCACAGCCATACCATGTCTACTTAGAGTCGCTCTCTCAGCAGTGCAAACTGCCTTCTAATGTTAATTTTCAGCTTTCAGGCTCCAGCTAGGCTCCCAGATGTAAGCTATAGCTCCAAAGCAAAGCTGACTGCCCAACAACATCGAAACTAATCTGCACGAACTCATTATGATCTGGCCCTTTAAGCCCCGCTTCCAAAAACAAATTGCTCGCATTGAAATTAACGGCGCGATCGCGGGCGCGACCCGAAAGCGTGTTCTAGAAGCACTCAAGACCGTTGAAGAGCGGCGTTTTCCTGCTTTACTATTGCGAATTGACAGCCCTGGCGGCACTGTGGGCGATTCACAAGAAATTTACGAAGCGCTGAAGAAACTGCAACGCAAGACCAAAATTGTGGCAAGTTTTGGCAATATCTCGGCATCTGGCGGCGTTTACATTGGTATGGGTGCTGAACACATTGTGGCGAACCCTGGCACGATCACAGGCAGTATTGGGGTGATTTTGCGGGGCAACAACCTGGAACGACTGCTGGAGAAGATTGGTGTCTCCTTCAAAGTGGTGAAGTCGGGTCCTTATAAGGACATTCTGGCGTTCGATCGCGAAATCACTGAATCTGAAAAAACCATTTTGCAAGAGCTGATTGATGTTAGCTATCAGCAGTTTGTCCAAACTGTAGCCGATGGGCGCAAATTAGCTGTAGAAACGGTACGCAGCTTTGCGGATGGGCGTGTGTTTACGGGGCAGCAAGCATTGACATTGGGGTTGGTCGACCGACTGGGCACTGAAGAGGATGCCCGTTGCTGGGCAGCGGAACTTGCAGGGTTAGATCCGGAGAAGACTCGTTGTTTCACCCTAGAAGAGCGTAAACCGCTGCTCAATCGCTTATTTTCGCGGGATGCTAGTAACGTCGGTCAGCTTACGGCAATACCAGGATTGTCAGTTGGCATAGAGTGGTTAGAGTTTGAACTAGCGACGAGTGGTTTACCGCTTTGGTTGTATCGCCCCTAATGCGCTTTAAACTGGTTCTTTCGCATGTGCAGCAGTCCTTTATTGCGATCGCTGTGCTTGCTGGCGCTATGGAATCTTGCCCAAAGCATTGGCAGTCGTAAGAAAGATCAGCCATGATTGGACTCAGGTTCTTAGAGACCAGAGAACTATTATTCAGTTCTGGATATGATTAAAACCTTAGTTGAGTGCGGAGGATTAAGCGTGGGTTGGAGAGTGCGAGCAGTACGCGGGGCGACAACCGTCTCGGAAAATTCCGTTGAGGCAATTCGAGAAGCGGTGCATGAATTGCTGGATGAGTTGGAGAGCTATAATCAACTCGATCCTAATGAAATTGTGAGCGCCACTTTTTCGGCTACCCGCGATCTGGATGCCACCTTTCCAGCTTCGATCGCTCGCGAACGACCCCATTGGTCAAATGTTCCGTTGCTAGATGTACAGCAAATGCACGTCGAAGGAAGCATGGAGCGCTGTATCCGCTTCTTGATCCATTTCAATACGCCCAACCCAGAGCTTGAAATTTACCATCCGTATTTGCGTCATGCCAAAAGCTTGCGTCCTGACTGGACGATCGCTCAGGCTAACTTGATTGCAAAGTCGGTGTAAGTCAGCCTCAAAAATCTATGACTACTTGAGCGATCGATAAAGGGACATCACGCTCACTTGTTGTGATATCCCCTTACATCGACTTGAAAGCTAAACACAAGAGCTAGCACCCTCTACCACAAGTGCCAAACCTTCGCAGAATTCTAAACCTCAGGCTTTGCTTCTGTGATCACGCCAACATTACGCTCAGCAAAGTAGCGGTTCAAGAACGTGCTAGCTAGAGACAGCACAACTGGACCCAGAATAAAGCCAAGCAACCCATCGACTCTAAAGCCAGGTACCAGCACGGATGCTAGCCAGAAGCAAAGACCGTTTACGATCAGAGAAAACGTGCCCAGCGTGACGAAGGTAAGTGGCAAGGACAGGGTGGATAGAATGGGCTTTACAAACGCATTCACTAGCCCGATTGAAACGGCTGCAATCAACGCTGCTGGAAATGTAGCCAGATCAACGCCAGGGACAGCTAGATCGACCACAAGCAGACTGAGTGCTGTGACCAACACGGTTAAGAGACTTCCAACCATAATTTTTTCCTCAAATTGACTCAAGATTTAGAGTTCTTGTTATGCCTTTATTATTGGAGAAATGTCGGGTCAAAGGTCTCTCTATCTGGATAGATTTTGACGCACGATCGCCATCTCTCTACAGAAGTAACTAGTCTGCAAACCGACGGCGCTAAAGGGGTGAAGGGTTTGAATAGCGTTGTTACAGGTTAGAGGCAGCCTCTGCTTCCGCTTGAAGGGTCTGCAAAACGACAGCGTTTTCGTTTGGCAAGCTGGCTACAGGCGGTTGCGGTTTGTGGAAGCGTATACCCACCACAACGTCATAAAGAAATCCAAAAAAGTCCTTTGGCGTTTGGCAGATGCCCAGCGATTGGTGGGAGCCTTTTGCATCTAGCAGCGGCTTCGTTGCAAAGTAGGCAGTCTGATAGTAGTACCAGGGGACAGAGGGCCAAAGGTGGTGGACTAAATGGTAGTTCTGCCCCATGATTAGCAGGTTGAGCACTCCATTTGGATAGACCCTTGCATTCTTCCAGCGATCGCGCTCATCAAACGGACGATGCGGCAAGTAGTCAAAGAACAGCCCTAAAGCTAGTCCTACCAGAGCAAGCGGCACAAACCAGTAGTTAAACACGTAATCTGTAAAGCCAAAATGGAACGACGACCAAACGATCGCCCCCAGAATTAACCGAGCTACGAGCCATTCCCACAGTTCATACTTGCGCCATAGCTTGCGCTGGAAGAAATAAAACTCGTGGTACATAAAGCGGGCGTTAATAATCCATAACGGTCCAGCCGTAGACACGACATGATCCGGATCGTTATGAGGATCATTCACATGAGCGTGATGCTTCATGTGTACCCGCGTAAACACTGGGAACGAAAAGCAAAGCATCAGAGCGCTGACATGACCCAAGACAGCGTTGAGTGTTTTGTTTCGATGTGCAACATTATGGCAAGCATCATGAATGACCGTGCCAACCATGTGCAGTGCCACAAAATTGAGCAAGAAGATGCACCAGTGAGACCAGTGCCAACAAAAGTAACCCAGAGTAGATACCGCTGCCAGCGCTACTGATACTAAGAACATCAGCAGAGTTGGATTGAAATCGCCAGGGGGACCCAGCAACTCCTTAGGCACCGTCAGGGGCTTCACTGCCTCCGACATTTACAGTTCTGCTCCTTCTAATCACCAAGGCGTAGTATACGATACCTGACGTTTGAAAATAAAGTTTTGTGAAAGAAACTCAGCTATCTAAGTCTGTCTACCAGTGTAGTTGAGGCGATGGAACGTTGCGTAGCTCCTCACTCAATGTCTCATGGAAGACACGTTCTAGCGATCGCACTGACCGATTAAAGCTTTGCATCAAAACACGCTGCCAGGGCTTAATGGTCTTGTGGAGGCGCTGTGCGAAGTACTGTACACAACTTGCTACGGCTCATGTACATAGACTTGTCAGTTGGTCAGGCTCACTTTTACTCATCAAAATAGCTGTATACAAAGAAATGTTGACAAAGCGTTCAACCTTCCTGATTGCAGGAACTTTAAGTGATGCCTGTGAGTCGTTCGAGACAGTAGTCGGTGTACCTGAGTTACAAAGCTGCCTGCCCCTCTGATATGTGTCAAACATTGCCCATATTGCTGTGACACTGAGGTCTCGCTGCTGCCAGTAACCACTTAATTGATTTTTGCTTTGTCTGTCGTCGCTTTAGTCACCACTGTATTTTTGAGGTCTTTGCTATGTTGTCACAGGGGTTAGGAAACGGTTTGGGGCGATCGGTTTTGCGTTTTAGCAGCGTTGGAGCCTCGCTAACCACGTTGTTGCTGTTAGGAAGTGCCGCGATCGCAGCACCCACCTTTGTTCCAACGGCACAGACACTCCAGATTGCTCAAAGTACAACGACACCAGCGGATTCAGGTGATGTCATTGTCGATACAGAACCACAGCGTCCCGGTGCAACAACCAGCCCCTCAAGTGGCTCAACCACCGTAACTGGCACACGGTTTACCTGTGAGACGACTAATGGTCAGCCTACAGTGATGTATCGTCCTGAAAGCCAGACATCACAGGCATATCCCTGGGCAGTGCCCAGCAACATGGGTGGTGGCTGGGATGCCAATCGTCGCTGTGCCGAAATTAGCCGCCGCTTGGAGTCGTACCGCCCCGATGGGCTGCTAGAAATGAAGACGGGTGTTGAGAATGGTTACAATACCGTCTGCGTGACGACTGAGAAGGTTTCAAGTTGCCGCATTGTGCTGACGGTGCCAAATGGTCAAGACCCGACCTCCACTCGCGATCGTGTGTTTCAAAACCTGACGATCGCCGATAGCGGTCAGCAAACCCAGGGTGTCAATACCTATACGGGTGGCGGCGGCAGTGGCATCTTAGATCAAATTGGACGTGCGATCGGTGGCTTAGCTAATATCCAGCAATCCACTCGCGGTGCCGATAGTATTAACCTGCGTCCGTTCCTCGATCGACGTGATGGTGGCACAGGAGAACAGCTTCGCAGGGGCGCAGCGGCTCCGTCCGCTCCTAGACGGCTGAATCCTGGTAACTTCCGCTAGTAAGCACTTATGCAAAATTGATTACATATTCAGTTCCTACCTTGCCTAGCACTTTTTTGACATACGCGATTAAACTTTTCCAATCTTGATACGCAGCCACTTCTATCCATTCGTATTTCATGAAGCGCCACAGAGTTTCAATCAAGTTGAATTGGGGCGAGTAAGTCGGTAGCCAAAAGAGTTCCAGTTTGTTTTTTCGCCACTCTTCTAATTTCTCAATCATCGCCTCACTGGTATGAATCGAGGCTTGGTCCAGGACAACTACGGTTGTCTGCTCTAGAGTTTGACTGAATTGATCCAGGAAGCGAATCACTCGCTCACTGCGAGTCGTTCCTAGATAAACCTCGGCAACCAATTCATTCTGAGTATTGAGGAGACCCAAAACGTTTAATCGCTGACTGCTCTGACTTTTAAGCGTGATTCTGCTGCCCTTGTCTTGCCAACCATAGGGAACTGAAGGCACGAGCGAAAAGCCTGCTTCATCTAAATATCTCAGGCTAATTTCTCCTTGCTTCTCCTGTTCCTTCAGTTGCTTTAATCGTTCTAGCTTGACCTCTAACTCCCAACTATCAGGCTTGCCAGCCAATCCTCTTTTCATTCTCAGCCAGCGCATCTCAAACTGTTTCAGCACTCGCTTGAGCGTGTCTTTACTGATACGAATTCCCCAGGCTGCTTCAACTTGACTCAAAACTTTTTTGAGATTTTTAGGCTCGGCTTGCACCCACGCTCGTACCTGTTGTTTCTGCGCGTCATTTAACTTGGCTTTTCTGCCTCTGCCAGCGCGGTCATATAACCCTACTAGCCGTTCATCTTCCCAGCGCGTGAGCCAAGTGTACAGGGTTTTGCGACTAATGCCGTACAACTGCCTTAATTGCGACAGGCTCCAGCCTTGAAAGCTCAATAAGATGCATTGGGCTCGTTGCCTGACAAGATGATGTTGACTGTCTTGATAAATTCGCTTGAGTATCTTTTGCGTCTCCAGACTTAAATCTCTGACTAAGCGCATTGCTCTCTCACTCTCCTGCTGTTTTGGGTGCCTCTTACCCTAGTTATTTCAGGCTATATCAAATCGAATGATATGTGTAATTAATTCTGCTCAAGTGCTTAACTATCGGCGTTGCTGAAAGCAAGTATGATTTACCCTCATCCCCAACCCTTCTCCTGAAGGAGAAGGGAGCTAGAAGTCCTGTTCCCTCTCCTTTTGGGAGAGGGCTAGGGTGAGGGCAAAGTTTGGCACTCATACCTCGATTCAGCAACGCCTAACTATCTAGATCCCCGGCTTTTTTAAAAGTCGGGGATTTTTTAGATTGAAGCTTTTTCCCTAGCCCTGCCCTTGCAGGGCTTTTTGTTTGGCAGGGGTGATTAAGCCGATTGGCTGTATCAAGCTCTACCGAACGAGAGGGACAAATCCGTTAAGGTCACTTTTAGCGGTTGTTGTGATCTTCACTACATTTTTCTCCTTTCATGCGCCTAGAGCAATTGCAAGCGTTTTTGGCAGTGGCAGATACGGGTAGCTTTCAGCAAGCTGCCCAACGCTGTGGCGTGACCCAATCCGCTATTAGTCGTCAGATTCAAAGCCTGGAAACAGCGCTGAGAATATCGTTGTTTCATCGCACGACGCAGGCAAAGCTAACGATCGCGGGCGATCGTCTGCTGCCTCGCGCCAAAAAGATTTGTCAAGAATGGCTGAATGCCGTTCAAGATCTGGATGATTTGCTGGCTGGCAAGCAACCAGAGCTTTGCGTTGCCGCCATTCATTCCATTTGCGCGTATCATTTGCCGCCTGTTCTACAACAGTTCTGCCACGATTACCCTGATGTGCAACTGCGGGTGACCGCGTTGGGCAGTGATCGATCGCTCAAGGTCTTGCGAGATGGGTTGGTAGATGTGGCGATCGTCATGCACAACCGCTTTTTGACGACTAGCCCAGAGATGGTTGTGCAGGTGCTGTACGATGAGTCAATTAAGGTATTGCTTGCTGCAAACCATCCCCTAGCAGCGTTTGAAGTGATTCCCTGGGATGAGCTAGCAAACTATCCGCAGGTCGTCTTCAAGGATGGATATGGCATGCAGCGGCTGGTGCAAGAGCAATTTGAGCGGCGAGGTCTCACGCTACGAGCGGCGCTGGAACTGAATACGCCCGATGCCTTCCGAGGCGTAGTCCGTCAGGGTGAACTGGTGGCACTGCTGCCCGAAACGGCGCTGGTAGAGGCGTATACTGACTCGACGCTAGCAGTACGATCGCTGGCTCCCAATTTGTCTTCTGCCAATGGCATGAGCGCTCCTCTAGTAGATCTGCCCTTTACCCGTCAGGTCGTACTGGTGACAACACGCGATCGCCTGCAAATCCCTCCCATTCAGCACTTCTTTAACCTTGTTGCTGCCCTACTGCCGCCCAAATTTGAGTTGCCTCTGGCAGCCAGCGTCAAGTGAGGCGAATATGAGGTGACGGCTAGCTAACTGTTAACCGGTAGTTTACTGGGGCGCTGGTCAACCGCACTGTATCGCCCGATCGCCTTGCCCCATCGCCTCATTCGTTTATCGCATCCACTTAGCAAATGTCATGAGTCACGCCTTTAGAGAACTGCTTCGCAAAGTCGGTAGCGGCACCCATACCAGCGAATCCCTTACCCGTGAGGAGGCTGCTGCTGCCACCCGCATGATGTTGTTACAGGACGCAACGCCTGCTCAAATTGGTGCCTTCATGATTGCCCATCGGATTCGGCGACCAACTGGCACGGAACTGGCTGGAATGCTAGATGCGTATGAGGCATTAGGTCCGCGTCTGCAACCGATCGCGGCGGCTTATCCAGTGACGGTGCTGTCTGTGCCCTACGATGGGCGATCGCGCACGGCTCCCCTCAGTCCCTTAATTGCACTGCTGTTGGCGACCGCAAATTGTCCGGTCATTTCGCACGGGGGCGATCGGATGCCGACGAAAGAGGGCGAACCACTCATTGACTATTGGCGAGGCTTGGGGGCTGACTGGAGCCAGCTAACTTTGGCGCAGGTGCAACACGTGTTAGAAAGCACGGGCATTGGGTTCCTTTACTTACCGTCCCACTTTCCGCTGGCGCATGGCTTGGTGCCGTACCGGGAGCAGATTGGCAAGCGCCCACCGCTGGCAACGATGGAACTCATCTGGTCGCCCTATGCTGGAAACGCTCACCTGGTCTCTGGCTTTGTGCATCCGCCGACAGAGTTGATGTTTCAGGAGGCGATCGCGCTGCGAGGTCTTACCCACTTTACCAGCGTGAAAGGCTTGGAAGGCAGTTGCGATCTACCCAGGGAGCGTACCGCGATTATCGGCTTGGGTGCGCCCACGATCGGCTTTGAGCGCCTGACCTTACATCCGCGTGACTATGGCTTTGAGGGTAAAAATGTCGCCTTAGACGCAACACCGACGATCGTTGAAGCAATGCTAACTGTACTGGCAGGGCAGCCCTCTGAGTTGATGCAGTCTACCCTGTGGAGCGGCGGGTTTTACCTGTGGCGCTGCGGCAGTTGTCGATCGCTAGAAGCAGGCATCCAAGAAGCCAAGCGGCTACTGACAGAAGGGCTGGTGCTGCAAAAACTGCGCGACCTCCAGCAGGTTGTGACACCGTTGCAACTGATGCGTTGACGAGGGGGTGAGGGAGTGAAGAGGTGGGGGAGTGAAGAGGTGAGGGGGTGGGGGAGTGAAGAGGTGAGGGGGTGAGGGGGTGAAGAGGTGAGGGGTGAGGGGTGAGGGGTGAGGGGTGAGGGGTGAAGAGGTGAGGGGTTATTGAGATGTGCGGCTATGCTGTTATGCGACTGCTGGCATTGCCCTGCCCTAGCGCCGAATGTTAAACGACTGCAAGCCCTCTGGCGTTTCATACGAGGCTCTTACCTGTTCCACGATCGCCTCAGGTGGGCCGTCATGACACCAACGCAACATTGCTTCGATCGCGGCTTCCTCACCCTCAAAGACCGCTTCCACTTGTCCATCGGGCAAGTTGCGTACCCAACCCATTAACCCCAGGTGCGTTGCAATTTTGGCAGCCGAAACGCGATAGGTCACACCCTGTACCCGTCCCGAAACCCATATGTGTGTGCGAATTAGATCCATGCTGGGTGGTGGAGAGGTAGAGGGGTGATGGGGTGGAGGGGTGATGGGGTGAAAGGGTGAAGAGTATAACTTAAGTTTAGGCGAAAACGTTTCAGCGGTACTTTGGGTCAGATGAGGCTGGTGGCAAATGCTCCTGACGCTCTTGTTCGGCTCGTGCTAGAACGATTAGCCCCTGGACTCGAATGCCGTGGCGGCGAAGGGTTTGGGCAGCAGAGCGAGCGGTTGCGCCAGTGGTGTAAATGTCGTCCAGAAGCAGAACGGGGGCAGTGGGCGATCGCGTCTGAAAGGCAGCACCGAGGCTGAAGGCATCTGCCAGGTTTTGTTCACGATCGGTTGCTGAAAGCTCAAACTGAGCCGTGGTTTCGCGCGATCGAGCTAACCCCTGTGCTTGAAGCAACAGTCGAGTTTGGTCACAGAAATGTGTTGCCAATAGCTCCGCCTGGTTAAAACCGCGCTGCCGTTGCTTGCTGGGATGCATCGGAATCGGTACAACCGTCAAGGTTGTGGCACGGTCTGTCGCGTTTAACCAGGCATGAGCCAACCACTGTGCTAACGGTTGCGATAGGTGAGGCTTCTTTTCGTACTTGAAGGCAGCGATCGTGCGTCGCAGTGCGCCGTTATAGCGTCCCCACGCAAAGACAGGTAGTTGCTCTTGTCGCATCCACCCAGGACTGGAAAATTGGCACCGTTGAACTTGACGCTGGCAGTCCTGGCAGAAGGTGTCTGCGGTTGTACGTTGACAAAGCGGGCATTGAGCCTGTAACAACAGATTGACCAGCCCATAGAACCGATCGCTAAAGCCACTCATGAAGGGGAAACCTCAAAAAACGCATTCTTTTGGACTGGTAGAACGGAAAGTACAAGTCAGGAGTCAGAATGAATATGGATAGCTTGCCCCAGCCCTTGTGTTCGCTTATAGCCATTTTCAAGTAAAGAGTCTATACTCTTCACCCTTTCGCCCCATCACTCCTCCACCTCTTTATCCTTGCACCGCTTGCCTTACGGACAGCTTACGATGGCGTATCTGTTAGCAATTTGCTGTAGGTTAGGGTATCCACTTGTACCGATGGAAACATGACAGACCTGCTTGAGTATGCCCAAAGATGGCTACTGCTGCACCCATAAAGGAGTAAGCATTGTTGTCCCGTCAGTCTCACGCCTCCTCACCACCACCCCTTGCGCCCTTGGTAACGCAACCGACGCTCAAGCCCGAACGTCCCCGTTGGCTGCGGTATGGTGTCGCCCTTTTTTGTGTTTCATTGGCGCTGGTGCTGATGCTGGGGTTTGGCTCCTGGATGCCTATAAGTGGCTCACCATTTGTGATTTTTTTTGCGGCTGTTATGGTGAGTACCTGGTATGGCGGGTTGAGTGCCGGACTCTGTGCTACCGCGATCGCAGCAGTGGCAGCAACTTATTTTTTCCTAACGCCAATCTATAGCTTGAGGGTTGACGCTCCGGGTGATGTGGTGAGATTAGGCATCTTTGTACTGACCTCATTGTTGTTGGTCTCACTTAGTTCAACGCGACGGCAATTGGTGAGAGCGCTACGGCATGAGCGAGATTTGATTACGGCGATCGTCAGCACAGCGGGTAGTTTTATCGTTGTGCTCGATCGGTGGGGCAGAATTATCCAGTTCAACCGGGCGTGTGAACAGCTCACAGGCTATACCTTTGCAGAAGTGCGAGGCAAATACGTTTGGGATCTGTTTTTGCTAGTAGAAGACATCGCACCCGTGAAGCAGGTCTTCCAAAACTTATGCGCTGATGTTGCACCCAGTGAATATGAGAACTACTGGCTTGCCAGAGACGGCAGGCGACGTTTAATTACCTGGTCGAGCAATGTTTTGCTAGATGAGTGGGGTGCCGTGAGTCATGTCATCAGCACAGGTATTGATGTTACCGATCGCAAGCAGGTAGAGCGATCGCTGCAAGAGACAAACCAGGAACTTCAAGCGTTGATTCAAGCATCGCCCGTTGCCATTACCGTTCTCGATCGACAGGGTATCGTCAAACGTTGGAACCCAGCCGCCGAGCAAATTTTTGGCTGGCGGGCAAACGAGACGATCAACCATGTGATGCCAACGGTGCCAGAGGAAAAACAGGCAGAATTCGCCGCGAACATTGCTGATACCCTTAACGGCACGTTGCTAGATGGCATGGAAACATACCGCCAGCGTAAAGATGGTGCTTTCATTTATGTGGGCATCTGGACGGCAGTGCTGCGAGGGGTAACGGCTGAGGAAGATTGCGTTCTGTCGATCGTGGCTGACTTGAGCGCACGCAAGCAGGCAGAAGTAGCACTAAAACTGAGCCAGGAACGGCTAAACAGCCTGGTCGAAGCGAATGTCGTCGGCATTCTCTTTGGTCAAATCAACGGTGAAATTAACGAAGCCAATGATGAATTTCTTCGCATGGTTGGGTACTCGCGGGACGACCTGCGTACAGGCAAACTCCGCTGGACTGAGATGACTCCAGCCGAATATTTGCCCCTAGATGAACAAAGCATTCTGACAGTGCAAGCAGGCAAACACTGCGTTCCCTACGAAAAAGAGTACATCCGCAAAGATGGTAGCCGGGTGCCTGTGCTTCTGGGCTTTGGGCTTTTGGGCGAGGCGAAACAGCAGGCGATCGCCTTTATTCTTGACCTGACTGAGCGCAAGCAGCTAGAGCAAACCCTCCGTACCCAAACGGAAGAACTGGCTCAGGCAAACCGCATGAAAGATGAGTTCCTCGCAGTTCTTTCCCATGAGTTGCGGACACCGCTCAACTCGATTCTGGGCTGGGCACGGTTGCTGCGGACACGCCAGTTTGACCCCGCTACCACCGCACGCACCTTAGAAACGATCGAACGCAACGCCCGGTTACAGAACCAACTCATCAACGACATTCTGGATGTGTCAACCATTACGCAGGGCAAACTGCGTCTGCAACCGCAACCCGTTGATCTGGCAACGGTCGTCACAGCTGCGATCGAAACGATGCGTCCGGCTGCCGTTGCCAAGTCGATCGCCGTGACATGGTTGCAAGATGTACCGCTAGAAACGATACCGCCAGTTCCTTTAATGGTGCTGGGTGATCCCGATCGCTTGCAGCAGGCAGTCTGGAACCTGCTTGCTAACGCCATTAAATTTACACCTGAGGGTGGGCGTGTAGAGGTAAAACTACAGGTTGCCCGATCCCAGACTCACCTTTCCCATGCTCACATTAGCGTCACGGATACAGGTAAGGGCATCAGCGAGGCGTTTCTCCCCTTTGTGTTCGATCGCTTTCGGCAGGCAGATTCATCGTCCACACGGGCAGAAGGAGGGCTAGGACTGGGCTTGGCGATCGTCCGTCACCTGGTAGAACTGCATGGCGGCACTGTGCAAGCCGACAGTTTGGGGCTGGGCCAGGGAGCCAAATTTATGATTACCTTGCCCTTGATGAGTGTGGCGACAGAAACGATCAGCGCCCAGGCACGACTAGACAGCCCAGCCACAGACAGCGTCAATGATGGTGATGAAACGCCTTTCGGCAGCGATCGCGCGGTGTCTTCTTTAGCCAAACCGACACCGCAGACTGAGGACGCTGGTCTTGCTCTGCTCACGGCTACAGCGCGCGGCGACTCGTCAGACTTACTCTCAGGGCTACATATCCTTGTAGTGGATGACGAACCGGATACCCGCGATTTTTTGCAAGCAGCCATGTCACATTACGGCGCGATCGTGACAGTAGCAGCGTCGGCAGCAGAAGCCTTAAGTCTGCTTACGCAGCCACTGGATGCTGCCCCAGCAAGCTGGAAACCTGATGCGCTAGTAAGCGATATTGGGATGCCCGATGAAGACGGCTACACGTTTATCCGCAAAGTCCGGTCACTGGACGCAGCACAAGGCACCTTTTTACCAGCACTGGCGCTGACTGCGTATGCAACGGATGACGATCGCCAGCAAGCGTTAACCAGTGGCTTTCAAGTGCACCTTGCGAAACCGATCGACCCCGCCGCGATCGCGCAAGCCATTTTAGCGTTGGTTAATCGCACGGCAACGCAGTGACAACAAGGTGTACTGTCGTTTAGCCGCACAACTAATCAACTAGGAGCAGAAATTAGAGGTGGCTACTTGACGGTTTGAATGTCGTAAATTAGAAGTAGAAATTTAGAGGCTGCTGCTGGCGGTGTGAATGTCGTAGGAGCATAGCACGGCTTCGATTCATCCCTTATCCTTCATCCTTTTGCCATATCATATCGGCAGCGGAAATTCTAAGATTGAAGACTGTTTGCTATGTGTGGCTGCTGTGGCTCATCTCTACTGGCTCAACCAGATTCAACCGCACCATCGAGATTTGATCGGCAACAAAGCGCTGTATCTGAGCCAGTTGCTGCAAAAGGGGTTTCCTGTGGTGCCAGGGTTTGTTATTTCTGCCCACGTTTTACAGCGGTTTTTGGAAGCGATCGACTGGTCAGAACCCCTCTTTGCTGATTTACCGCACTCGTCGCTGCGGCTAGACATCGAGAATCCACGGCAGCTTCAGGCGATCGCCCAACAACTGCGGCACGCCATTGAAGCGCCAGCGTTGCCAACGGACTGTCTGGCAGCAATCGTTGATGCCATGCAGCAGTTACAAACGCCCGTATTAGCGCTGCGTCCTTCTCTCTTTGTGCAACCGACTGCTAGAACCACAGCCAAGTTAGCGACGATCGCAGACGGCAGAAGTGCGGCACTCTTTGACATGCAAATCTGTCAGGCAACAGAAGCTGATCTGGCTCAAGGTCTCAAGCGTCTGTGGGTACAGCTTTTCCGCGCTAAGAGTTTATTTTATTGGCAACGTTTGGGCATTCAGTTGCAGCAGGTCAAACTGGCAGTGCTGGTGCAGCCGCTACGATCGGCGATCGCCTCTGGTACAGTGCAACGGCTGGGCGATACATTGCAAGTGCAGGCGACAACTGGGCTGGGTATGGCGATCGACTGGGGCGAGGTGTCGCCCGATGTCTACGACGTTCAGGCAAGTAGCGGCAAAGTGCAGGCACAGCAACCCGGCAAACGAACGATCATTTATCAGGTGGCGGAGGCTGCAACCGCTAGTGCTGGAGCGACAAGCGCTGAAGCGGTGCGATCAACCGACATGACACCGTTGCTATCGCACCATCATGCTTTGCCGCTGCTGCAAGCCTATTTGCCTCACGAAACCCAGCAAACACAATGCGCTCTTAAAGAGGCGGAGCTTGGTATGTTGGTGCAGCTTGTGCAAGCGGTTGTAGCCGCTTTCAACCAGGCAACAGTGTTGGAATGGACGTTCTGTAAGGAACTGGGTTGTCCATCTCAGTTTTACTTGACTCAAATGATTACGTTGGCGACACCGCACCAGCCGTATCATTCTTTGCTGGAGTCGGCGGCTGCCATTAGCGTCAGCAGCGATCGTGCCGTGCCTTCATTAGAACCATTCGTTGCAGAGCCACTTGCTACGGTAGACGATCGAGTGCTGCTGCTGACGGGGCTAGCCGCTGCGCCGGGGCAAGCGATCGGCAAGGCAAGAGTCATTGCGCCGGATGAGACGATCGACACACTTCTACCGGGAACGATCTTAATTGCTGAGATGCTGTCACCGCACTGGTTACTGTCGATCAAGCAGATGGCTGGTCTGGTGCTGGAGCAAGGCAGCATGACCTCGCACAGCGCCATTATTGCGAGAGAGGTGGGCGTTCCCGCTGTGCTGGCAGCCACTCGCGCTACGCAGCAGATTCAAACCGGTGAGTTGATTCTGGTCGATGGCGATCGTGGCAGCGTCTATCGCCTTGTCGATCGACCCCAGGCAGATCAACCCCCGGCAGAGGCAACGCTTCCAGTCGCTCTATCCACGGAGACACCCAGAGTCGTCGATCGCCCGCCTTTGCGCACCAAGCTGATGGTGAACCTGAGCCAACCCCAAACCCTGGAGACGAGCGCTGCCTTACCGATCGATGGCATTGGGTTGTTGCGCGGTGAGCTGCTAGCCATCGCAGCGTTGGATTACCAGCATCCACTCCAGTGGGTAGAGAGCGGACGTAGCGCCGCACTGGTTGAGCGTCTGGCAAGGCGTATCAGCCAGTTTGCAGCCGCATTGGCACCGCGTCCTGTATTCTACCGCTCGCTTGATTTGCGATCGCACGAAGCAAGAGGTTTAACGGGCGGTGATGCGGTACCGATCGAGGTGAATCCAACGCTGGGCGTACACGGCACCTTTAGCTACTGCCTTGACCCTACACTGTTCGATCTGGAGTTGGCTGCCCTGGCACAGGTACAGGCGACGCACACCAACATCCATCTGTTGCTGCCGTTTGTTCGCACGGTAGAAGAATTCGCTTTTTGCCGTGAGCGGGTGCAGAGGGCAGGGCTAATGCGCCACTCGCCGTTTCAGCTTTGGATTATGGCAGAGGTGCCCTCTGTATTGTTCTTGCTGCCGGATTATGTCAGCGCAGGTGTGCAAGGGATTGCTATTGGCACCAACGACCTGACGCAGCTATTGCTGGGTGCCGATCGCGATCACGCTCTCCTGGCAAGCCGCTTTGAGGCACGCCATCCCGCCGTAAAGGCAGCGATCGCCCGCTTAATCGAGCAGGCAATCCAGCTTGGTATTCCCTGTTCCATTTGTGGACAAGCACCCTCCCAGGATGCTGAACTGGTCGCAGATCTGGTGCGCTGGGGCATTACGTCGATATCGGTTGATCCAGGAGCCGTAGAAGCAACCTACTGGGCGATCGCCCAGGCAGAACAGCAACTCTTGCTTGGGACGGTACGAGATTAGCTCGTTTCGATCCGGCGATCGTGCTCTGCCAAGATTCTTGTAACAACTTTTACTATGGGAGTAACGCACACTACATTTGATTCATGCTTGCCCAAATTAAAGACATCACTGCCAAACTGGCTCCCCGACTGACCGAAATTCGTCGCCACCTGCACAGCCACCCCGAACTAAGCGGGCAAGAACACAAGACAGCAGCATATGTGGCAGGGGTGTTGTCGTCCTGCGGACTGCACGTACAAGAAGGGATTGGCAAAGTTGGTGTGGTTGGCGAATTACTGGGTCAAGGCATCGATGACCGCCGTCTGGCCATTCGCACCGATATGGATGCCCTGCCCATCCATGAAAAAACTGAGCTAGTCTTTGCGTCACGGCAGGCTGGGATCATGCACGCCTGTGGGCACGATGTTCATACAACCGTCGGTTTAGGTACGGCGATGGTGCTGTCGCAACTGGGGCTGGCGCTACCAGGCAACATTCGCTTTTTGTTTCAATCGGCAGAAGAGATCGCCCAGGGTGCAAAGTGGATGGTGGAAGATGGCGTGATGGAAGCTGTGACAGGCATTTTGTCGCTGCACGTATTTCCATCCATTCCGGCAGGGGTCATTGGCATTCGCTACGGCGCATTGACCGCCGCCGCTGACGATCTAGAAATCACCATTCTAGGAGAGTCGGGGCATGGCGCACGCCCCCATGAGGCGATCGATGCGATCTGGATTGCGTCTCAGGTGATCACCACGCTCCAGCAAGCCATCAGCCGGACGCAAAATCCGCTACGCCCTGTTGTGCTGACGATCGGGCAAATCAACGGTGGACGTGCCCCCAATGTGATTGCCGATCGAGTGCAGCTTTTGGGCACCGTGCGATCGCTCCATCCTGAAACCAGTGCTGCCCTACCCGCCTGGATTGAGCAAATTGTGGCGAACCTTTGCCAGACCTACGGTGCCCGTTACGAACTGCACTACCGACACGGTACGCCATCCGTGCAAAATGATACCGTGATGACTCAGCTTCTAGAAACGGCTGCTGTTGAGGCTTGGGGTACTCAAGGCATTCAAATGCTGCACGAACCATCGCTGGGTGCCGAAGACTTTTCGGTTTACCTGCAACACGCACCGGGCAGTATGTTTCGGCTGGGCGTTGGGTTTAAAGATCGGCAGAACTATCCGCTGCATCATCCACAGTTTGCGATCGATGAAACGGCGATCGTCACAGGTGTTGTCACACTGGCGTATGCTGCCTGTCAGTACTGGAAATCTCCCGCCGATCGTAGTGAATAATCCGCCTGTTGGTGGATAGCTAACCGCGCCGTCCATAAGATAGTGATAGGCGTAGAGTTATTGAAACCAATATGGCAGCAACCGCACCGCTGAAAGGCTTAGAACTCGTCGATTGCGCGCGAGCAAATGCAAAACAGGGAATCGAGACGGCTGCTAATCTTTGCGGTTATGGTGCTGATCTCAACACGTTTAAGCAGGAGCTACAGCAAGCCTGCCAGTCGATGGGGGTGCAGTTTAATGAATTGACTGATTTGATTACCGATCAGCAAAAAATGCTGTCCATCGGTGAAGGAGAGATCGTTGCGCCTGACTCACCCTCCGAACTGTAATGAGCCTTTGTTAGAACTGTGACTGATTAAAGCGGTAACCAATCGAGTTTTTGGCATGACTTTAGCATCCGAACGTTGGAGAATAGGCAAGAATTGACAGTGCCCCAAATGCAACCGATGCTATGAGCGTTTCCAACCCTCTTGTTTTTATCAGCCGTAAATCTGTCAAGCTGTGGCGGGTCTGGCGCGAACGCAATACGATCGGTCTGCTGAAATTCCTTTACAGACGCAGTGTCGAAAAGTTTCGCGGTCGGGCAAACTATCAAAAGTGGGTAGTAAGCAACCGTCTCACTCGCACCGATCGGTTGGCTGCCGAACGGGCGATCGAAGGCTGGGCACATAGACCAACCTTCTCCGTCATCATGCCCGTTTACAACGTTGAAGCAGTTTGGCTAGAAAAAGCGATTCGATCGGTACAAAATCAGATTTATCCTCATTGGGAACTTTGCATCGCGGATGATGCCTCTCCCAAGTCCCATATCAAGCAAATCTTGACTCGCTACAGCAAGCTTGACCCTCGCATTAAGGTCGTCTTTCGTGCCGAAAATGGTCAGATTGTGGCTGCCAGCAATGATGCACTGGCGTTAGCCACAGGCGACTACATTGCGCTACTCGATCACGATGATGAGCTTGCCATCAATGCCCTGTTTGAGAACGCCAAACTCATCAACGAGCATCCCGACGCTGACTTTATCTACAGCGATGAAGACAAAATGGATACGGCTGGAAAACGGCTCGATCCATTCTTCAAGCCCGACTGGTCGCCTGACTACTTTCACGCCTGTATGTACACTTGCCATCTCGGTGTCTACCGCACAAGCCTGATCCGCGAGATTAACGGCTTTTGCGCAGGCTACGATGGCTCTCAGGATTATGATCTGGTGCTACGGGTGGTCGAGCGCACCCAGCAGATCTACCACATTCCGAAGGTGCTGTATCACTGGCGGATTATTCCCGCATCGGTGACAGCCGGAGGCGAGCAAGCAAAGCCGTGGGCATATATTGCAGCGCGTCAGGCGTTAGAGGCAATGGTGGCACGCAGCTCCTATCCCGGTTGGGTTGAGCAAGTGCCCACTCGCCCTGGCTTTTGGCGCGTACGTCGTCACATTCTGGGCGAACCCTTGATTAGCATTATCATCCCCAGTGCTGGCAAAGCCTTGCATACATCCGAAGGTTCTCTAGTCGCCCTGGAGAACTGCATCCGCAGCATTCAAGAACGCAACACCTATCGCAAGTTTGAGCTGGTGCTGGTGGATGGGTACGATATCCCAGACAGTACGTTAGCAACCGTTATGCAGTCTGCCGATGGTTCTCCGGTGGCAAATGTTCGCCTCGTGCGCTGTGAGGAGCCGTTTAACTTCGCTCACCGCATTAATCAGGGTGCGGCGAACGCGAGGGGAGAGTTCCTCTTGCTGCTGAATGATGATACAGAAGTCACAACGCCCGCCTGGTTAGAGTCGATGGTGGAGTTTGCCCAGCAAGAGGCGATCGGCGCGGTAGGGGCAAAATTGCTCTATCCTGACGGCAAAATTCAGCATGGTGGGGTGATGGTGCTGGGTGGCAATCCGGGTCATGCGTTTCACGGTTTTGATGGTGATCATCCCGGCTACTTTTGCTCCAATCTGGTCAATCGCAACTACTTGGCGGTAACAGCGGCTTGCTTGATGATTCGCAAGGATGTGTTCGATCGGGTCGGTGGCATGGATGAAATTTTTCCGCTCAACTACAACGATGTGGACTTTTGCTTGAAGGTGCATCAGGCAGGCTACCGCAACGTCGTCACTCCCTACGCTCAGTTAATCCACTACGAATCACTCAGCCGCAAACCAGGGCTACAACCCAACGAATGGGAAACCTTAAACCAAAAGTGGAGCCACTACTTCGCCAAACTCAACGGCGACCCGTACTACAATCCCAATCTGTCGCAGCGGGAAGTTACCTTTGAGCTTTGGTAAGTAGGTAAGTGGAATTAAATATGAGATGGTCGTAGGTTGGGTTGAAGCATGAAACCCAACGTCCGCATGGGTTACGTTATCGCTTTTCTAGGATGCCGGAACGGCTTTACCCATTCTACAAATGATGCCTCCCTAACTTAGCGCGAGTTCGACGAGTGCTCTCGCTGCGATGCCATCCCGCCCGTGACTGAAGTCCGGGCTCACGGTGCGAAACCCGTTGAAACGGGTTGAAGCTCAATTTCACTAGGCGTACCGTCCCTTCAGTGGACTGTTTACGGTGAGCCCGGCTTTTCACTTCAGGGCGGTTGGGCACCGAAGCGAACTGTTTCATCGAATTCACGTTATAGCTATCGCCACAGAGCTTAGGACATTGGGATCAAAGGGCGTGTGGAGGCTTCGCCCCCAGCCAGGGGTTCCACCCCTGCACCCCGTCCTAACTAGTATGGCTATGGCTATAACTTAGCGTCTGCTCTTTCGTTAGCAGTAAGCTACCGAGGAGCGTTTGTCCTGGCTGTGGCAATCATCAATTCCCAGGCAAGACCGAAGCGTACTTTTTGGGCACGATCGACCCCAAAACCGGCATTGGCAAACAATTTGTGAAACTCATCCTGGGTATAGCACTGCTTGTAAGCGGGATCAATCCGCTTCAACACAAAGTCGTAAAGCTGACACAGGATGTAATCTTTACACCAATCTAAGATCACAATTTCGCCATCCGGTTTAAGGACTCGTTGCATTTCGATGAGTGCCGCGATCGGGTCATCGAAGTAATGAAAGGCGCTGGCAGAGACAATGACATCAAAGCTGCGATCGGCAAACGGTAACGCAACGACAGACGCTTTTTGAAAGGACACATGAGGATAGTTGCGGCATTTTTGGCGCGCCAATTCTAGCATTCCTTCTGAAAGATCCACGCCGACGATCGTCTGTTCGGGTTGTTCTAACAGCACTAAGCGTTCAAACTCTCCTGTACCACAGCCAATGTCAAGCACGGTGCTTTCGGGCGCGATCGCTGCCCATTCCTTAAGAAACGACAGCGTATTGGAGAGATAGCGACTCCAGCGGCGATCGTACCGTTCTGACATCTGGTTGTACTGGTCACGCACCGTTGATTCGATCATGCTGTGCTTCCGTTGCGGTTATGGGTATAGCAGTCGAAGCGAACGTGAGGACAGACATAAACCTTGAAACTTCCTTTGAGCAGGGGTTTCAATTTATCCTTTATCCTTCATCCTTTTGCTATATGCTGGCAACGTCAATCATAAGACGTTAACCGCAAAGGGACGATCGTGAACGAACGCCTCATTCTTTTCACACGCTACCCAGAACCAGGAAAGGCAAAAACTCGGCTGATTCCGGCCTTGGGCGCTGAAGTTGCCGCCGATCTTCATCGTCAGATGACCGAACATACGCTGGCTCAGGTCAAACCTCTACAGCAAAGTCGAGCGTTAGCGGTGGAATGCTGGTTTGCAGGCGGCGATCGCACCCAAATGCGAACCTGGCTCGGTGCCGATCTCATCTACCAACCACAACCGGATGGGGATCTGGGCGATCGCATGGCGCAGGCATTCCAATCCGCGTTTGATGATGGCATGAAGGCTGCGGTCATCATTGGCACAGATTGCCCAGAGTTGACTACCGCTCTGCTGGTAGAGGCATTTCAAGCACTACAGAAAACCGATTTGGTGCTAGGACCCGCGACAGATGGTGGTTATTACCTGATTGGGCTGCGACGGTTGGTGCCTGAGTTGTTTAAGACGATCGCCTGGAGCACCGATCTCGTGTTTCAGCAAACAGTAGACATTGCCAGCAATTTGAATCTATCTCTGACCACTCTGCCGACGCTTACAGATGTCGATCGACCCGACGATCTGCCAGTTTGGGAGCGAGTCAGCACAGCCGATCGTACGCCGTAACGCGAGGCTGGGGTTTTACCCAGAATGCTTCCGGTACGCTGTTACAAAGAACATCAACTGTATCTTCTGAGGTCACGAATCGGTAGTGAGTATTGCCTTGAAAATGTATCAATTGGTGCTCTGCGAATGATCCCAGCCACACAGAATTTTTGACGATCAGGAGCGGGAAAGATGAACCTTTCCACTTTCCTTCAAGTTTCGGGAGAGGCTCAGAATCATATGCATTCCAGGGATGGACAAATTCTTCATGCACGGTGTAGGCTGCCACAAAACCGAATTGTATTTGAAGGTCTGTGTCAAGCCCATTAACCATCGCAGAAAAAATCAGTGTGATTGATAGCCCTTCCTCATCATCTCTGATCAAAGCATGACTCACAGGAGTTGTAATCCCTTCTACGGGTTCCCATTTTTCATAGCGTTCAAGTTCCATTCGGTAACTCCAAAAGCGGTTTCAACGTGAAGCGGTCAGCAATCATTTGTAAACGATAAGCTTTTAACAGAAGGACACAGGCAGACTACAAAGGATTTTTAATGTCTGAAACGGTACAGGACTTGATGTTGGGCGTCGAGCATAATCGCGAACAGCACTCGTCAACAGCATCCAGAGCGGCATCGACAGTGCTGTACGGATGATCGCGGTTAGCTGATCCACAGCAACAACTTGCAGATTTAGCCGCTGTCGATTTATCCCAAACGCCGCAGCAGGGTAATTTTGCTCAAACTCTGGCAGCGCACCAATGGCAAACCCTGCAACCCGGCAAACTGGAGATCTTTCAAATCAACCTCGGCAAGCTGTGCAATATGACGTGCAGCCATTGCCATGTGGATGCGGGTCCTACACGCACGGCTGAAAATATGGACCGATCGACGATCGATGCTTGCCTGCAAGCGCTGGATCAACCAGAGGCTCACACGGTCGATATCACAGGCGGCGCACCGGAAATGAATCCCCATTTTCGCTATTTGGTGGATCGATGTGTGGCGCGTGGCAAACCCGTCATCGATTGCTCAAAATGTCAATCTCTCGTTGACCGTTTTGCCAGCGCTCTCGGATGTCGATCGACCTAATGATTTGCCTATTTGGGAGCAGGTCAACCGTTTTCAAACGTTATAAAAGCAATGCCTGGATACTAAAAAGCCTTGTCAGCTTTTCAACCAACAAGGCTTTTTAGATTTTGGTGGCGGGGCATGGATTTGAACCATGGACCTTCGGGTTATGAGCCCGACGAGCTACCAGACTGCTCTACCCCGCGTTAGCTCATTCAGTATAGCGATAAATCACAAGATTGTGTCAATTTCTTGAAATCTCTTTTAGTAGCCCAGTACTGAGGGTGTTGGAAAGAGGCGGCAGCAGGAATCAGAAGACGTAAACAGTGCTTTATCTTTTCAACCTTTAGCCGTCTCTTCCTATCCCTGCGGATTAAACGACCCAATCAACTCGCCCCCTTCTGCGCTGAAAACTTCGAGCGGCAAGCCTGCATTGCTAGAAATTGTTTGCAGGGCAGTTTGCAAGGTCTCAACATGGTTAACAGCCCCGCCCAAGGTGCTGGGATCGCCAGATTGCCCCAGGATGAAGGCAGTACGGAGCTTCCGTTCGTACGCGCTGGTAAACTGTACGCGAATAGCAGTGCTACCGATCGCGTAGGTACACATCCGAGGTGACCCGGCGCAAAGGCGATTCAGGTCATCCCGCGTCCGTTGTCTGGCAGCAGCAACCTGGAGTTGGGCTTCTGCTTGCCTCAAGGCAGTGCTGTAGGATTCGACAAGAGGTTGTGCTGGTTCAGCGTAAGCGGTATTGGTCGGCACCTGCTTCATGTTAGTAAGCGCGTCTTGCCAGTTTCTGACTGCCTGTGACCACTGATTTCGACGTTGCGCCGCTTCGGCATTCTGCGCCAAGGCGATCGCCTGATTAAACGCCCTTTTAGCAATTTGTTCTTGGGTTGCGCGATCGCGGGCTGTGGCTAGCTTGGGTTGATAGTCAGCCAAGAGCCGCTGTGCTTCGGTATGGCTTGTGGTAGTGCTAGAAATTTGCCGCAAGGTGTTGATCGCAACTTGCCACGTCACTTGCGCTAACTGCCAACTTTCTGGCGTTTGGGCAATGCCTTGTCTGGCGGTCGCAATGCTGGCAGTTTCTTTCGCCGTTACCAGTTTCTTCTGTGCCTGTTGCTCGACGACCGAAAGTTTGCCGATCACGGCTAAGTTAGCTGCATAGGTAGCCAAGCGCCCCTGAGCAAAGGTATAGAGAGGATCTGCCTGGGAAATTGTTTGCAGTTGGGCGATCGCTTCTCGCCAGAGTCCCTGTGTTGCCCGTAGATCAGCCACTGACTGCGGTAGTGCCTGACTCTTTTGGGTTGCTGTGTTGGCTTTGTTCTCAGCACCCAAAGCCAGATCAAGCGTCTGTACCTGTGCCTGGGCAGCTTGCTGCAACGCCTGCGCCTCGTTATGAGAGCGAGACCATTGAGGAATATCTTGCAGTAGCTGTTGTGTTTTCGTCAGCTGTTGCTGTGCCTGCTGCAAATCTTGCGAGGTTTTTGCCGTTTGTAACGCTTGTAGAGACTGCTGCTTCAGCGTTTGTGCAGCTTGCAAGGGTTCACAGGCTCCGACCATACAGGGACGCGACATGAACCACAAGCCACCGGCAAACCCAATGATGCTGACTCCCATGCCAGCCACCAGCCACGGGAAGAGAGACGATCGTGCGGGTCGAGCGATCGGTGCCAAGTCGGGGTCAAAGTGAGCCAGTTCAGCATTTTCTGGCTCCGGGTCGGTCGCCTCGTTAACAGCCGTGCTGTCATCTAGCCCGCCTTCCAACGCAGCTTCATTGATAGTAGGCTTGTTACCGTCCAAAAAACCTTCAGCGTCGGTCGTCTCAAGCAACGGCTCAACAGGTGCCGCGATCGATGGCAAGCGAAAGGTATGAGCGGCATAGGGCTGTCGTTGTCCTAGCGTTCTTAGATAAAGTTTTGCTTGTGGTGTCGCTTCTGCACTATGCCCTAGACTCTCTTCAAACTCAGGCAGCAGGGCAGGAATCGCTTGCTCCAACGCACTAAAGATAGCTTGCGGGTCAGGGGTTTCCTCTGGCGGATGCTGACCAAGAATCATCAAATGTCCTTGCCTGACGACGCATTGAATCTGCACTAAAGACGCATGAGGCAATGGACGCAGCAACATTTGTAACTGTTGCGCCAACTGCTGTAGCTGCTGCTGTTGTAAGGTGGCATCCATTAAAGAAGGCGATGAATCAGTTTCTAACATCCTACTCTCCAGGCTTTGCACGATCGCGTAAGGTTGTGCGGTAAGTTCAGACACTAACTGCCGAGCCAGCTTTACACGTTCATCCAACGCAAACAACGTCATCGTTGAGAATGCCCACTTTACGATCGAGACTGTTCATGCACTCCAAGGCGATCGACCTGACTGGTAACCTACTAAGACGATGCAAAGAAGCCCTACTTTTCTACCCCTTCACTCTTTCACTATTGAGAAGAACACCCTCTTTTACATTTTTCTACGACTTGTGTCAGGTTAGACCGTAGCGAGGAATTCTAAATAAACACTACTTAAATCCTTGACAGCTAATTCGTAAAACTGCCTACCGTGATCAGGCGTTGCCAGTGCCGGATTTGACCCCATGCGCCCATCGGGGTAGTGTCGTCGAAAATCTGCCGCACCATAAATGCGATGTCCCTTTGCCACAGGTTCACTCAGAGGAGCGTGCTTGATCGCCTCTGGGTAAACATATTGCGTTAGCGCCACTTCGCTAGGCGTTGCGTGAGAGCCTTCCTGATCGCCGTAAAGTTCCTTGGCCAGCTTGTAAACAGGACTGCACAAATACCAATTGCTGACCTGGCACTGGACTTGCTCTGCCTGGGGCACGTGCAAATCGAATAAAGTGGCATAGACCTCAGAAAACGCTGCTTTAAGCGTCGCCACGTTGCCACCGTGCCCGTTGATAAAGAAAAAGCGCGTAAAACCAGCTCTGGCTAAACAGGTCACGTAATCTCGAATGACTAAAATGAGCGTACTGGGTCGCAGACTCATACTGCCCGGAAACGCGGTGTGATGAAGTGCCATCCCTACATTAATGGTTGGCGCAACCAGTGCCTGTGTTGCCTCACCGACTCCCCGCGCGATCGCCTCTGCACAAATCGCATCGGTGCCAATTAACCCTGTTGGACCATGTTGCTCAGTGGAACCGATCGGCACAATAATGCCCTGCGATCGCTCCAAATATGCCTCCACTTCCAGCCAGGTACTCAATTGCAGCAACATTTCGTCACCTCCACTGTCCTAAGATCTTGCAGCCACCCTACCAAAAATAAACTTTCGTTGCGCGATCGCTACCCAAACGACATGTTGTATCCAGTTAGCTAGCAATCAGCCGCATCGCGCTTAACAATCGCTAGAATAGTTGGTACAATTCGATACTTAAGGGATGTAAATCGATCGTCTTAAGTTGAAGAGGCTTTAAGCAACGCTGTCTGTTGCATATTGAGTGAAGGAGAATGCTAAGGCAAATGGCTAGATCTACAGACGCTCGTGACTGGTTTCGCTCGATCAGCGCTTATCTATCTGTAATGCTCTATACGCCAAGTGTTTCTTTCTTGTAAGGATGTGTGCTCACGTCCTTAGCCGATGCAGTACTGACTGAAACGACTAAATTTTGCTTGAATGATGACATCGACAACCCTTGGTTTGCAGCAAGTGTCACCAAAAGTTACTTTCACCTTCCAGTCAACATTGGTACGTCTAGAGAAAGCGCTGCAAGCTTTCTCTAAGTGCCAAGCCGCCGGGTATACTTCGATCGCTGGGTGGGATACAGGCAACACGCCTCTCCCCGTGTTTTTGCTTCTTACAAGAGCAAGGCATGAAAGCCTCAACGACGGTGAAAGCCATGCCTGCAATAGAGACATTGCACGAAGTATTTGACCAACTCACTGCTCAGGAGAAGCAACATGTTACACCGCAAGATCTATCAACTGTGTTGCGACGGTCGCGAAGTCTGGATCTTCTTGCGGGACCAGCAACGTTGGATTGAGCGGGCACGTATCCTCGATATCGAAGGAGACTTGGTGACCCTGCGTTACGAAACTGAAGAAGAAGACGAAAACTGTTCGTGGGAAGAAATGGTTCGTCTGGAAAGCATTGGAGCTGTAACCCAAAAGCTAGCGGCTGTTCCCAAAGGCAATGTCGAACCGGCTGTCTCTGATGACTGTCCTGAAGCCGAGCAAATTCCAAACAAGCGCTTTCCAGAGGCAAACCCCGATTAGTCGCTAGATGGATGGATCGTTTCATCCTCTTGACGCCATGCCGGATCAACCAGGCAGATAAACACTAGTGGTTCAGTCCCGCTATCGCGAATAAACTGCTTGGCATTCGGTGGGATGTAAATAGCGTCTCCAGGTTCCACAAGCTGGCATTCGTCATTAATATGCATCTCACCCTGACCGCTAAGGATGTAGTAGACCTCAGACGTTGTAAGCGCGTGCGGTAACGACGTTTGCCCAACAGAAACGATCGCGTGTGCCAGACTGTAGCGCAGGGCGATCGCTTGTTTATCTGGGTGAAACAGCTCACGTAGTAAAGTGCCATCACCTGCTGTAAACTCTGGGCACTCACTCAACTTTTGAATCAACATGGTCTAGTTTCCTTTCGCTCTTTCTTGATGTCATTTTCATATCATTCCAAGCGTAAGAGTTGAAGAAGCGATCGTCAGCAGGCATCACTCATGCGGCAACTAGGTGTTCCTTTAAAGTACGGACAAGGTCGCGGCTTTACCTTTCAGACACGTTTCAAACAACCTCAAAAAGCAGTCTTCTCAGCCTAAAAATCACTGCCCTAAACTGTTTCACTACTTGCTACTGCATCCTGCTGTAAGTCCGAGGCTTTGATGTATAGATATCTGTCACTTGCTCGTAATCGGGGCAGCCAATAGCCTCTTCTGTCAACGCTGTTGAAGGGCGCACTGTGCATTTAAGGTGATAATCGCGAGTAAAAAATTGACAGTTAGCACAGGGAATACGATGCATTTGCCGACTGCGAGTGACCGTATCGCGGGTTGTTGTCCAGATGCTCCAGCCCACAAGCACCACTATAAACCAGGCAGAAAGAAAGCAAAGTGGCACCAGCAGGGGGCGTAGGATATGCAGAAGCGGTTGCAGAAGTTGAAACACGGCAGTAGATTTAGTGTGGTGTGTGAGGAGCCAGATCTCTAGTGTGAAGCTTAGAGAGCGATCGTGACCTATGTTTCAGTGTGAAACTTTAAATAATTATTAAGTTTTCGCAACAAAAGTCAGATTTTTTCGTAAAGTAGGCACCTTAAGTCTAGGCGTTTACGCTGTCAGTACCCGCAGACCTTGCTTTTAGCAGAGACCATAACCTCGATGAAAGTCTCCATCTCGTCCACGCCCGCCCAGTCCAGGCAGATTAAGCAGCAGCTAGCTGACCCCAAGGAGTCTCTCTCCTACGAGTTAGGCAAAGCTGTACAAGAATTGCCGCCGCTTTACACACGTTTGTTAGCAGGTGGCATCAGCGTCCTGGTGTTCGGCACGATCGCCTGGGCGCACTTTAGCAAGATTGATGAAGTCGCGATTGCTCAAGGGCAACTGATTCCAAGCACTGAAGTACGACCGATCCGCGCTGGCTCGGTGGGCAGTATTCAGCAAATCAATGTGAAAGAAGGCGATCAGATTCGCAAAGGTCAAGTCATGGTGGTGATGGACTCTGCCTTGCCCCAGGCGGAAGTCGCTCGTCTGACCCAAGCCTCTAAATTAATCCGCGAAGACATGGCTCGTCTGCAAGCCGAACGAACGGGTAGCGCCAACGCTGGCACCCAAGTACAAGACCAACTGCTGCAAGCCCGTCTTGGCGAATTCGATCGCAAGAGAGCTGCCGCCATTGACGAGTCACAGCGTCAGCTATCGGCTCGTGATGAAGCCCTGGCAACCCTATCACGCCTACAAGCGAACTTAATTAACGCCAGAGATGGTCTTGCAAACGCTAACATCCGCGAACAGGCGTTATCCTCGCTTAAGGGCAGTGGAGCAGTCCCTCAACTCGACTACATTCGGGCACAAGATGAAGTGACGCAGGCGAAAGACCGCGTTGTTTCTTACGAAAAAGAAATCAATGTCCAGCGGGAAAAAATTCGCCAAGCGGAAGCGGCTTACTCGTCAGCTCAAAACACAGCCACAGGTCTAGTCTCTCAGCGACAAAGCGAAATTCTCACGCAATTTACGAAACGACAGGAAGAGCAGGCATCGGTTGACGGGCAGTTAGCACAGGCAAAAAAACAGCAAGAGCGTGAAACGATCGCCGCGCCCTTTGATGGCACCGTTTATAACGTCAAGGCAACTAGAGGTCCTGTGCAGTCTGGCGAAGAGCTAGTGTCGCTCGTGCCAAAAGATGAAAACATTGTGTTAGAGGTCAAGATTCTCAACCGAGACATCGGGTTTATCAAAGAAGGCATGAGAGCCAAAGTCAAGCTAGCAACGTTCTCCTACCAGGAGTTTGGCATTGTGGAAGGGGAAGTCACTGGAGTCAGCCCTAACGCGATCGTTGAAAAAGATGTGGGTCTTGTCTTTCCTACCAGGATTCGGTTAAACAAGCGCGCTGTCGATGTCCGGGGGCAGTCGGTCAACTTTACTCCTGGTATGCAAGCGACTGCCGAAATTGTGACTCGCAAGAAGTCAGTGCTAGACTTCCTCATCGAACCCATTACTCGTCGCTTTAGTGAAGCTTTCTCAGTGCGCTAGCGGCTTGTTTTAGCTCAATTAATTTAGCACTTAGCCCCAAGAGCATTTCTACGAGAGCATCGCTTGGGGCTTTGTCCATTAGTTGTAACAGTACATGGCGATCGATCTGGACGGCAGATGAGTGAAGTTTCGACGGCTCAACTGACCGCCAGGGTTACAAACGCCTCAATATAAAATCGTGAAACCGACAGGAGCGAAGGCATTCGTCAAAACTTCGCGCTAGTGTAGATTTTACGGATTCTGCCTTTTTACTGAAAGGCATGAACGCTATTTTTTGCACCTAGGGTTACACCAACCGATCGCATGACCAAGCAACGTTCTCAGCTTAAGCTTCTCTTGCTACAAGTGCGGGATGATGCCATTACCTGCCAGGAAGAATTTGACGAATTTGTTCGCTATAGCCACCTGAAAGCAGCCCAGTTTACGGTGCTAAACGTGTTTCAGACTCCCGCGTTTGATGCAGCGTGTCTGAATGGCTTTGATGCCTTGCTAGTCGGCGGTTCCAGCGATGCATCTGTGACACAACCAGAGCAATATCCCTTTGTAGAATGTCTAAAACGGTTGCTGAAACACTGCTTGCATGAAAGCATACCTGTTTTTGCCTCTTGCTTTGGGTTTCAAGCGGCGATCGAGGCAATCGGTGGTCAGGTGATTGTCGATGTTGCCAGCATGGAAATGGGAACTTACCCGCTTCAGCTTACAGAAGCCGCGCAAACAGATGTGCTGTTTTATGATGTTCCCAACGGGTTTATGGCAGTGTTAGGACATAAGGAACGTGCGCTTTCGTTACCAGAGGGAGTCATTTTACTGGCAGCTTCAGCACTCTGTCCCTATCAAGCTTTTCGCGTTGCTGGTAAGCCTTTTTATGCGTTTCAATTCCATCCAGAAATTGATCCAGCCGATTTGAAGGTTCGACTCACACGCTATCAAAGTCGTTATTTTGACAGTACTGCCACGCTTGCTGCCATTCTGAATGATTTGCAGGAAACCCCGATCGCAAACCAGTTGTTGCAGAAATTTGTCGATCGCATTTTGTTGGCATAAGTTTGTTAGCACCAGTCGCTACAGCCAGTGTCTCCAACGAACTCAACAACGCCAGCTCCTTATGTGGTCGATCGCTCTGCCCACGGTGTAACGAGGTTAAACAGTAGCTTAAAGGCAAAATCCGTCAGCAGACCAATAAGACCAATCAGGGCGATCGTAAACAGCACTTTATCGGTTTGGAGATAGCGTTGCGACTGCACCACACGGAAGCCCAAACCGTTTTCAGAGGCAATCAGTTCTGAGATCACCAGATAATTCCACGCTCCAGCCACATTGACCCGCAGAGTATCAATAATGCTTGGGATAATGGCTGGCACAATCACTCGCATCAGCACATTCAAGCGATTTGCGCCCAGCGTATACGCCACGCTCAGAAGTTCGTTTGGAATGAATTTCACGGCATCTGCCACCATGATTGCGTTGTAAAAGACAATGCCCAGAAAAATAATGGTGATGCGGGTGGGTTCATCTAGCCCTAGCCAGAGCACAATCAGCGGTACAAAAGCGGCGACGGGCATGTAACGTACAGTGCCAACGATCGGGCTAAACAGACTTTCCATGCTTTGAAAGGTGCCCATAGCAATACCGATCGGTACGCCAACGGCTGCCGCAACCATAAAACCCAGAAAGACGCGGTAAGAACTAGCAGTTATGTCTAGCAGCAGATTTTCTTCCATAAACATCTGTCTGCCAGCTTGCAGTACGGCTGTTGGGGTTGGTAAGAAGATCGGTGTCACCCAGCCGCCATAACTGAGGAACGACCATACAACGAGCGGCACGAGCAGAGCCGTGATAGAAATAACGATTTTCAGCCAGCGAGGCAAGTTCTGGCGAATGCCCCAGAACACGGACGGCATGAGATAACGCTTGCGCGACGGGGGAGGAGCTTTGAGCACAGCAATGTTAAGGCAAGTGAACTATTGAGCAGCCATAGATTATCAGGGTGAGTCAGTTTAACCGTAACAACTGCAACAATCTTAGGCGGCAGACATTCGTTTAATACGCTTAACGTGGATGGACTAAATGTACCGTTGCCGCGCACTGCTTACAAATGTTTGAATGAAGCAGCATGACCCTACTGCCTTTCCCGCGATCGCGCCCAACCCTTAACGATGCAAGTACTGCTTTGACTCTTACCAGCACAAGCCTGCCATCCGTTCAATCATCCCAGCTTCCTAAACTTGAAGTGCAAGGCGTGTCTAAAAGCTTTTCGCAAGCAGGCAGAGCTTTCACAGTGCTAGACACGATCAATCTTTACTTGCAGCCGCGAGAGTTAGTTTGCATTGTAGGTGCGTCAGGCTGTGGTAAATCGACCTTACTCAACATTATTGCGGGTTTGATTCCGCCCTCTTCTGGCAAGGTCTTAGTGGATGGTGCGGCAGTGCCCGGTCCCGGAGCCGATCGGGGGATGATTTTTCAGAGCTACACGCTTTATCCCTGGCTCACCGTGGCAGACAACATTGCCTTTGGGCTAAAGCTGCGTCGCCTGTCCAAAGGAGATATCAAGCAACGGGTGTCCTACTACCTGGATGTCGTGGGGTTGACCAAATTTGCCAGAGCTTATCCGAAAGAGCTATCGGGCGGGATGAAGCAACGGGTGGCGATCGCCCGTGCGCTAGCAAATGAACCAGACGTACTGCTCATGGACGAACCCTTTGGCGCGTTGGATGCCCAAACCAAAGAGCAAATGCAGAAGTTTTTGCTGGAGTTATGGGAGCAAACCCACACGACGATTCTGATGATTACCCATGATTTAGAAGAAGCTGTTTTCCTCTCTCAGCGAATCTATGTGATGAGTGCCCATCCAGGACAAATTAAGCACGATGTTCGCGTTTCACTCCCAGAGCATCGAGCTTTAGAAATGAAACTCGACCCTGAGTTTATTCAAATTAAACGCACGCTTATTCAGGCGCTTCATGCCAGCAGCTAGATCAATAGCTAGAAGCAGATGGCACGCTCGGTTAAACGAATCCTTTACTGCGAAATGGCTTCACTACTTCACTACTAAGGAGATTTCCGGCAAAGATTCTACCCTTCGACTCCGCTCAGGGTACACGCTGGTTGAGCGAAGTCGTTGGCGTAGCCTGCCCTCAGGGCATAAACAGCGGGTAGTTTGTTTACTAGAAAGCTCCTAAAGCTTGACGATGCCTAAGCGCTGCTTCAGTGCGTCTTGCGCCTGTTCCCGATCGTCAAAATGGATCTTCTCAGTACCCAGGATTTGGTAGTCTTCGTGCCCCTTCCCGGCAATAAGCACCCCATCCCCTGGCTGTGCCTCCAGAATAGCGGTATGAATAGCAGCGGCACGATCGCCCATCACAACAGGTTCTACAGAGGCAGGAAAACCTGCCACCACATCCTGCAAAATGCGCTGTGGATCTTCAGTCCGAGGATTATCTGAAGTGACAATCACACGATCGGCAAGATCGGCGGCAATGCGACCCATCTGAGGACGTTTACCCCGATCGCGATCGCCCCCACAGCCAAACACACAAATCATGTTGCCCTGAATAAAGGGTCGCGCTGCCCGGAGCAAATTCTCCAAGCTATCCGGCGTGTGAGCATAATCGACAATCACACTGATATCTTGGTTGGGCACAAGCTGCACCTGTTCCATTCGTCCCGGTACACCGCCAAATTGAGGCAATGCAGCTACGATGTCAGACAAATCCAGCTCTAGATACAGCACTGCGCCCACTGCTGCCAATAGATTGGCGAGATTAAATTGACCAACGAGGGGCGATCGAAAAGCCGTCTCGCCTAGCGGCGTATGCAGCACTCCACTGACACCATCCGAGCCGTAGGACAGATGACTGGTGTACAAATCGGCTGTCGTATCGTCAGTGCTATAGCTCCAAGCGTTCTCTAAATGCTGCAACAACTGTTGTCCATAAGGATCGTCTAAATTAACGATCGCTCGCCCTTTGCGGTAGCTGGGGCTAAACAACAACGCTTTCGCCGCAAAATAGTCATCCATATCCCGGTGGAAGTCCAGATGGTCTTGCGTCAGGTTTGTAAAGACTGCCACCTCAAACGTACAACCCAACACTCTCCCCTGAGCCAGCGCATGAGAACTTACTTCCATGACCCCAAACTCGCAGCCTGCGGTCAGTGCCTCTGCCAACTGCCGCTGTAGCTCAACCGCAAAGGGTGTAGTGTGCAAGGCGGTCTGCTGAAAGCCCTGCCAGCGCGTATAAAGCGTCCCTAAGAGAGCTGTGGACTTGTGCGCCTGCTGTAGCAAAAACTCAATGAGGTGCGTGGTTGTCGTTTTGCCATTGGTTCCGGTCACACCGACCAACTTAAGCTGTTGTGCTGGATTGCCATAAAACGCTGCTGCCAGTTGGGCTGAAACCTGCACCATATCATTCGCAGCAATAATGCAAGGCATGACAGCACCTTGCTCTTTCCTCACTTTCTCTGCTGCGTGCGGTGAAACAACCGCAGCGATCGCCCCTGCCGCGATCGCGCTTGCCCAAAAGTCTCCACCATCCACGCGCGTCCCTGGCATTCCGAGGAACAAATCTCCTGACTTGCAAGTGTGGGAATTAGTTGCCAAGCCCTTAATCTCAGCATCTAAGGCTGGATGCTCTGACAAGGGTGCCAGATTGGGAACGATCGCCAGCAACTCTCGCAGCTTCATGTCAGTGCTACCTCTTGACGCGATAAATAATGCACAACCGCTAAAATTTAGATCTTAGGGCGTGGATCGCTCTTTGCAACAGTAAGAGTACTCTAAATTGTGGGCATTGCTTTCGATCGGCACTGGATTCGTAGCCATAGTTAGAGTGATGAGAACTAGATGTAGCGGTAAAATTCCTGTTTGAGTGCAACCTCTTGAATAAAATGCGTTGGGAGATTGGTTGCAGAACACTGCTGGCACACGAAGCTAAGGTTTAATGGCATGGGTAACGCTGACCTGGCTTTTTACCTGTACTTCTGGCTGATCAGACGGATTGTAGGGAGGGGTTGCGTCATCGATCGCGATCGACATAAGCGTGTTGGACACACCTACTTTTGAGCCACAACTGATTGAATTTGACGACCCTTGAAATGGCAGCACCGTCACCGATAGCAATTCACCAAGCTGAACGCCGACCTCTTGCGCCAGAGAGGTTAGCTGTTCCTGAGCATCGCGAAGGGCAACACGCCGCGCCGATCGCTGCAAAAACTGACAACTGTTGACGGCATAACCAGCACCAATACTTTGCACAAACAGCGATTGGCTCGACTTAAGCGCCTGGTTAACCGTTAATACGGTTTTTTGCAAGCCTTCCTGAGTTGGCTTTTCTACTCTGACGAAAAGCGCTGGGCTTTGTAGCGAACTGGTTTGCAACGAGACATTACGGGAGGGCGTACCAGTCTCCGTTAACGCTTTGACCGCTGGCTGTAGGTCCGTTTCGGTATTTTTTCTGGCAGCTTCGATCGATAGTCCTGGTACGTTGCTTTCTGGCGCATTCAAAGCCGCTCGACTACCAAAACGAAATTCTAGTAATGCGATGTCAGCGGGTGCCCTCACTTGCCCTAACCCAACGACCGTGAGCGATCGACGCTCTATTACCATCTCTGTACAGCCGTTAGGGGGGCTGCTTGACGAGGCGCTTGTGGTTGCTGGTTGACAGCTAGGTGCAGCTATACGTTGTGCGACAACGCGATCGTCAGCTTTTGCTATGGACGTTTGTCCTATCCAGCTTGTGAAGGTTAGGGTCGAGAGCAAGGAAAGCAGTGCGAATTGTTCTCGTCGTTCCATGCCAAAGGCTTCCTTTAAACGTGTTTGCTGTTGTACTAGCTTGGCGTTCCTGCATTGAAGTCTATGCACAAACAAGGGGTGCAGGACATTTGATCAACGTTCCTTACACCCCAAATGAATTAACTGTTTGACTAAGCGATCGAGGCTAAAGTTCCTTCACTGAGGACACCAGTTGCGTCACCATGTCTTTGGCACTACCGAACAGCATCATGGTTTTGTCTTTGTAGAACAGTTCGTTTTCAACTCCGGCAAAGCCGTTGCTCATGCCGCGCTTGATGACGATCGTATGTTGAGCACGATCGACTTCTAGAATCGGCATCCCGTAGATAGGGCTACCAGCATCGCTACGGGCGGCGGGATTGACTACATCGTTTGCGCCAATGACCAGTGCCACATCCGTGCGATCGAACTCAGGATTAATATCATCCATATCGTAAAGCTGAGGATACGGCACGTTTGCTTCCGCCAGCAGCACGTTCATGTGTCCTGGCATCCGTCCAGCAACGGGATGAATGGCATATTTCACATCCACACCCAACCGCTCTAACTGATCGGCTAGTTCACGAACGGCGTGCTGTGCCTGAGCGACTGCCATCCCATAACCTGGCACAATGACAACCGATTTAGCATAGCCCAGCATCATTGCCCCTTCTTCTGCATCGATCGATCGCAGTGCCCGATCGCCAATGCCAGTAGCGGTGCTGCCTTCGACCTTTTTGCCAGAACCGAAGGCACTAAATAAAACATTCGTGATCGAGCGGTTCATTGCCTTACACATAATCTGGGTCAGGATGATGCCCGATGCGCCGACCAACGCGCCCGAAATAATGAGCATATTGTTCAGCAGCACAAAGCCTGCTGCACTGGCTGCCAAGCCTGAGAAGGAGTTCAGCAGCGAAATGACAACCGGGGTATCGGCACCACCGATCGGCAAGACAAACAGCACGCCCAACAGGAGGGAAATGCCGACCAGTGCGAACAGCACCGTTGTCTCCTGGGGATTCACAACGAGATAGGCGCTACCCGCCAAAAAGACAGCCAGTAGCGTCAGGTTAAACGGTTGTTGAACCGGAAAGGTAATCGGTGCGCCACTGATTAAGCCTTGCAGTTTCACAAATGCCAGCAAGCTACCTGTGAGCGTGATCCCACCAATCAAAATGCTGAGAATGATGGTGATCGTTTCATCCACCGGAATGGCAGTCGCACTGTGAGTAACTTTCCAAAACTCCCCTACTGCAACGAGTGCCGAAGCTGCGCCACCAAAACCGTTCAGTAAACCGACCATCTGCGGCATGGCGGTCATCTCTACCCGTTGAGCCATCAGCGCACCGATCGCTGACCCGATCGCGATGCCCAATAGCACCATTTCGTAGTTCAGTACGGCTTGATCAAGCAGCGTTGCGACGATCGCAATCAGCATCCCGATCGCGGCGATCAAATTGCCTTTTCGTGCAGTGGCAGGCGATCCCAGTTGCTTCAAGCCAATAATAAACAGGGCTGATGCAGTGAGGTAACTAAGCTGAATACCGCTTGGCAAAAAATCTGTCATGCCTTCACCTCTTTTTTCTTAAACATTTGCAGCATCCGATCGGTCACCAAAAAGCCGCCTACTACGTTAATTGTTGCCAGCACAACGGCAATCAGTCCGAGAATGACCGTTAAACTCCAGTTACGATCGCCTGAGACAAGCAACGCACCGACGATCGCAATGCCCGAAATAGCATTTGAGCCCGACATCAGCGGTGTATGCAGCGTGGGTGGAATCTTGTTGATGACCTCAAAGCCAATAAATGATGCCAGCACAAAAACAACCAGTCCGGCAATTAATCCTTCTGCCATTGTTCAAAACTCCAATATAGTTTTTAGTTTTTGGTTGTTAGTTGTTAGTAAGAGTTCATCTAAGAAACAGCTTCTCAATCGTTTTTAACTTGTTAGCAAGCATCCCTCTAACAACTAAAAACCAACAACTTTTTTACTTGATTGCCACAGGTTCGCCCAACAAGTCGCGCACGCGCTGATTCCGTACTTCGCCAGCGTGAGTCACGCAAGTACCGCTGATAATGTCGTCCTCAAAATTCAGCGTGAGTACACCATCCTTAACGAGGTATTGCACCAGCGTGAGAAGATTTTTGGCATACATTTGACTGGCGTGGACGGGCATTGTAGACGGCAAGTTAGTAGGACCAATAATCGTCACGCCGTTACGAATCACGTCTTTACCTGCCTCCGAGCCTTCGCAGTTGCCACCCTGCTCTGCTGCCATATCAACGACGACAGAACCGGGCTTCATCTGGGCAATCATGTCAGCAGTGACCAGTCGGGGAGCTTTGCGTCCGGGCACCTGCGCCGTAGTAATGACAATATCAGACAGCTTGACGTGTTCGGCGATCGCCTCCTGAGTCTTCTGTTTGGCAGCATCCGAAACTTCCTTGGCGTAGCCACCCGCTGCCACCGTTTCTTCTTCTAGCTTCACTTCAACAAATTTAGCGCCCAAACTTTGCACTTCTTCTTTCACAGCGGGGCGAATGTCAAAGGCTTCTACAACCGCACCGAGGCGACGGGCAGTGGCGATCGCCTGCAAGCCTGCCACCCCGGCACCAATAACAAACACTTTGGCAGGCGGAATGGTGCCAGCCGCTGTGGTCAGCATGGGGAAGAATTTGGGCAGTGCTGCTGCTGCAATGAGTGTTGCTTTGTAGCCAGCTAGCCCTGCCTGTGATGAGAGTGCATCCATGCTTTGGGCGCGACTGGTACGCGGAATCAGTTCAATGCTGAAGGCTGTGACTTTGCGATCGGCGAGTCGCTGGATGCCGCTTGGATTGCCCAGTGGATCGAGAAAACTGATGAGCGTTGCGCCTTCGCGCAGCAAATCCGTCTCGTGTTGCCCATCTTCCCGCTCTCGTGGTGGGCTGACCTTTAGCAGCACATCTACTTCACGCCACAAGTGCGCCGTATCAGTGACGATCGTTGCTCCAGCGGCTTCATAGGCAGCATCCGCAAAGAATGCCTGCTCGCCTGCACCTGCTTCGACCCAAACCTCTAACCCCTGCTTGACCAACCGGCTTACCGTGTCTGGGATGAGCGCGACGCGACGCTCTCCCATTTCGACTTCCCTCGCAACACCGATCTTCATGAATGCTCCTTTTCAAACTGTGATTGTTAGAGAATGGTTTTGATCATTGCTTCAGCAGAAAAGCTGTGAAACTGCCATTGGGGTGCATCCACGCCCAAAGCCTTCAGCCATTGAGAGTCACTTTTGCACACCACTTTTGGCAGCACAGATGTTGCTAGCGCACCTGATTTTACCAATGCAATCGGCAACACCAAAGCACTCAAGCGCTCACCCTAAACGATCGCACTAACCCTGTATCCTACGTTAATTCTCAAAAGCACAGTCAGTTTTTTAACTTGTCTTATGATTGCCACTTATGGATCAAGCAGCAATAGATAAGATTTTTTCTGTTAGAGGATTTCGTTTGAAGGTCATTCATCCTGAAGGAGTTACCAACAGCTACGTGGTTTCACTCTCTATACAGGGCTACGCTCAGGCAAGAGTCGATCGCTAAAGGTGCTTGAATAAACAAATCGTAAGCATAAGCCAACTGTAAAAGTAAACGGCTGCAAAGCAAGGTGTGTTCCTGGCAGGGCACTTTTAGCCGTTGTCATCGTCTAGCTGCTTGACCTGTGCTTATAGATACCTACTCTTAGCGTAGGACTGACGATCCTCAGCGCTAGTCTGGAGTCGTCTGAGCATAGAGGCGCATGAGACATTCATTCATCAATCCTGATAGAGTCTACTTAGCGCGAAGATTAGCGAACTGTTAACCCTCTGCCACTTGAGTAATCCGCTTATGTTTTCTAGATCCTTTGTTAAACGTGCTCTGTCTGGGCTTGCGATCGCAGGCGTATTAGTCACAGGGCTTCCACTGCTTAGTTTTGCTCAGGGGCTACCAGGTCTTACTATTTTTGGCGGTGTCAAAGGTGAAGATAACCTGAACTACCGTTTAGACTTTGGCGGCAGAGCCAACGTTGCCGGTGAGCGCTACCGTTTGAGACTTCCTGCTAAGAAAATGAAGCTGGCAGTAGCTCAATTCTCGATCGCCTATCCCGACTACTTCGAAGGGCAATTTGATCCAAAAGATGTAGAAGTGATCGTCAAAAACAAATCGGTGCCGCTACAAGAGGTGAACTGGAACAAGGAAAACAACTTTATCGAGATTTTCCCCACTGATCCTGTACCCGCAGGCAGCAGTGTCGAAATTCAGCTTGCCAACGTGCGTAACCCAGACGCTGGCGTTTACTACTTTAACTGTCAGGTGCTTTCACCCGGCGATACTCCTCTTTTGCGGTATCTCGGCACCTGGGTAATCTCGATCGGCAATTAGCGGCACTCTCAGCATGGCTCAATGTGGCATCACAGCTAATCGCCGATCGCTGACTTATACCTGAAATCATGACGAATGTGCTTCAGCTTACGAAAGCGGTGGTACAATCGAAAGCTGTGGCTTTGAGAGTCTTTGCTGGGAACTTGGGGAAATATTAACCATGACAAAACGAACTTTAGGCGGCACCAGTCGCAAACGCAAACGTACCTCCGGTTTCCGCGCTCGTATGCGTACTGCAACTGGGCGACGTGTCATCAAAGCACGCAGAACAAAGGGGCGCATCCGTCTAGCTGCTGCCTGATTCCATCATTAGACTAGGTTGAGGGTGTGGCGCTATCCAGGCTTAATCGTCTTCGGTCTAAACAAGACTTTGATGCTGTTTATCGCAGAGGTATTCGGCGTAAGAGCAGCCATCTAACGTTGCTTGCGTTGCGTCAACTGTACGGGAAGGAAGCCATTTCAGGCAAGGTTCCTACAGGCATAATGCCTGAGCCTGCATCCGCCAAACCTACGCGAGTAGGGATCTCAATTAGCCTCAAAGTAAGCAAGCGCGCTGTAGTACGCAACCGCTTAAAGCGCTGGTTAAAGGTAGCAGCACGATCGTTGTTGTGGAAGTTTCCAGTTGGGTGGGATATTGTTGTACTCGTCCAGCCCGAAGCAACACAGTGCGATTATCGACAATTTCTGCAAGAATTAGAGCAGTTGCTGATAAACGCTGAGGTATGCGATGGGGATTAGCGAAGATATCTACTACGAGGGTGGTCCTCATGTAGGAGATCTCATTTTCAACTTACTTTTGGGCTTTACGGTGATTTGCTTGCCGCTGACGGTCGGCTCCATCGTCAGAGCCTTTTGGCTACGCTATCGCATCACCAGTCGGCGGATTTCTGTGATTGGGGGCTGGATGGGACGCGATCGCGCAGACATTATCTATTCTGAAATTGCCAAAGTAGTAACAGTTCCTCGTGGCTTGGGGCTATGGGGCGATATGGTACTCACGCTGAAAGATGGCAGCCGTATCGAGCTGCGCTCAATGCCTAACTTTCGAGCAACGTACGATTACATTAACGACAAGCTAACGCCCAGAGCTCAGGCTGCAAGTGGGGCGCTAGGCAGCAAGAGCTAACGCAAGATGCAGGAAGCGTTTGCGCCATGTGGTATGACACTTAACACGCGCTAACGTCTGTTGCATCTGCCTATGAGTATGCTGGCTAAGATTAGCTACACTTGAAATTCAAACTGCACAACGTACGAGAGGCTACATTCGGCGCATGGACTTTGGTATTGGGTTTATTTCCAACAATATAATGCTGCCGATCCTGGATTTTTTCTACGGGATCGTTCCAAGCTACGGATTAGCCATTGTCTCTCTGACGCTGGTTATTCGCTTTGCACTCTATCCACTGAGTGCGGGCTCAATCCGGAGTATGCGCCGCATGAAGGTCGTTCAACCTGTGATGCAGAAGCGCCAGCAGGAGATCCGCGATCGCTACAAGGATGATCCTGCGAAGCAGCAAGAAGAAATGGGCAAGGTCATGAAGGAGTTTGGCAATCCATTAGCCGGATGCCTGCCACTTCTGTTTCAAATGCCGATTCTGTTTGCTCTGTTTGCCACACTGCGAGGATCACCCTTCTCAGATGTGCCTTACTCCATCAACCTCCAGATTTTGCCAAAAGAGCAGGTTGAGCAAATTCAACCGCAAGCTTTTGCAACTGCGCCACAAAATATTTACGTTTCGGATGGCGTTCACGCGCCCATCACAGCCATTCTCCCAGGTGGTAACAAACTAGCGGTTGGCGAAAAAACGAAAGTAGACTTTCAAACGGTTGATGGTAAGTCGTTACAGTCACTTTTAGAAGAATACCCTGACACGAAACTAGCGCCTCGTTTTGAAGTAGCAAGCGGTGCTGAACGAGTCAAGCTAAACGACGATGGCACGATCGAAGCCTTGCAGCCCGGTGATGTGACGATCAAGAGCCTGGTTCCGGGTTTAGCAGCCAATAAGGGCTTTCTGTTTATCGACAAACTTGGGCGGGTGGGCGCGATCGATCCAGATGGGGTCATCCATTGGGACATTGTGGGCATGATCGTATTCTTCGGTCTCAGTCTCTATGTCAACCAGTTGCTTTCGGGTCAGGGCAAGAGTGCCAACGCGAACCCGCAGCAAGAAACCATTAACAAGATTACGCCTGTACTGTTCTCAGGGATGTTCTTCTGGTTCCCCTTGCCTGCTGGGGTGCTGATGTACATGACGATCGCCAACGTGTTTCAAACGGCTCAAACCTTTATTCTGTCTCGCGAACCACTGCCCGAAGAGATTCAAAAGCTAGTAGAGGCTGAAGAAAAGGCGATCGAAAGTAAAGCGGCTGTTCTACCGTTTGAGCCAGGTCGTGCGAAGAAAGACGCTGAAGCAAAGCCTTCTAAGAAGGGTTCGGAGCCCAAAGCAAAGGCGAAAGAATCTAAAGTAAAGGAACCTAAAGTTAGAGAGGCAAAACCGAAGGACGTTAAGGTTGAAGTGGTTCCTGAGAAGGTAAGTACAATATCTAAAGTTAACCGTGCTGAGCCAACGATCGCTCACTCTGAGTCAACCGTAGAACTCAAAAGTGCTGCCGTTGATGAGAGCGCAGACGTTTTGCCGACCGCAGAACCGTCCGAAAAAGAAGCTTGAGGTGCTGCCAGTGGATGGCGATCAAATGCAGCGTGGACAGCAATGGTTAGAAACACTCTTGCGTCTGTCTGGTCTTAGCTCCGATGTGACAGCCGAGATGAATGCAAGCTTTGCTGAAGAGAGTTGCTGGCTAACGATCAATGAAGCAGGGCTGTTGCCTGAACAGATACAAATTCTTACGGGAACTGGCGGTTCTGTACTGGATTCAATCCAGTATTTGACGAACGCTATTTTGAACCTGAGTCAGGAGCGTGAACAGCAAAAAGCTTTTACGGTTGAGTTGGCGGGTTATCGACTGCGTCGCTATGCTGAACTTAAAACCATTGCTGAACAGGCAGCGGCTGATGTGCGGGAAAGTGGTGAAGAATTTGAACTCAAGTCACTTTCATCGGCTGAACGTCGTCAGGTACACACGATGATGAAGGAATACGAAGACCTGGAAACCTTCAGTCGTGGACAGGAACCCGATCGTCGGCTGGTGATTCGCCCCTTGCAAAGCTAGTGTGACGCGATCGCTGCCTGTGATCCAAAAAAACTGAGAAAAACATACAGTTTTGCGTTGTAAAGACAGCGCGAAATGACTCCGTGGAAAACCGCGTTGAGAGGAGGGAGTAAACCAGATGGACGCTATTTACATTCCACAGTTGACCAAAGCGCCGCAACAGACTGAGGTGATTGACTTTAGTGAGGCGATTCCGGGGCTAGAAACGCTTACTCCGGTGCAAGGGCAGTTACGAGTAACGCATCAGGGGAGCTACCTTGAAGTGTCTGCAAACGCAGAGACCATTGTGACGCTCGTGTGTCATCGCTGCTTGCAGCAATATAACTATCGCTTGTCGATCGCGCCATCTGAACTGATCTGGCTGGATGAAACCCCTGACTTAGCTGAAGCACTGCCACTTGACCAAGATATCGATCCGGAGGATCTGGTTGAGACCTTACCGCCCAAAGGTCACTTTGAACCCGCAACCTGGCTTTACGAACAGTTGTGCCTGGAACTGCCACAGCGGCAACTTTGTGACCAGACCTGTACAGGCATAGAGCTTTCAGGCACCAACACACCGCCCCCATCAGTCGATCGCCGCTGGGCTTCGCTAGAATCGCTCAAAAATCAGCTTCGCAATTGATCGGGCAAACGCGCTAAGTTAAAGCAGATTGTCCTATTTCTGCTGCACTCTTTAGTGGGTTTGTCATGAGCTTCAGCGATGAATTTGAGTTGTTGCTGCGGGCACGGTATCCGCTGATCTATATCCCCACTCGCGAAGAAGAGCGGTTGGAAGTTGCGATCGCCCACTCTGCCAAACAGCAGGGCAATCGCGGTGTCTACATTTGGGATTTTGTGGATGGCTATCAGGGCAATCCTAACGATGCTGGCTTTGGTAAGCGCAACCCGCTGCAAGCGCTAGAATTTGTCGAGAAACTGCCAGCGACAGCGGCAGCAGTCTTTGTGCTGCGAGACTTTCACCGCTTTCTAGACGATGTGGCAATTTCGCGCAAGCTGCGTAATCTGGCACGGTTGCTGAAATCACAGCCCAAGAACATTGTGATCCTGTCGTCTCAACTGGCGATCCCTGATGAACTAAGCGAAGTGCTAACCGTTCTAGAATTTCCTCTACCTGCCCCTACTGAAATTCAAGTCGAAGTTGAGCGTCTACTTGCAGCAACTGGACGATCGCTCGAACGTCGAGTTTTGGATGAGTTAGTGCGTTCCTGCCAGGGCTTGTCCATGGAGCGGATTCGGCGTGTGCTAGCACGGGCGATCGCAACCCACGGTGAACTTCGTCCTGAAGACGTAGAGCTGATTTTAGAAGAAAAGCGGCAGACCATTCGCCAAACCCAAATTCTTGATTTTTATCCCACGACCGCCAACATTTCCGACATTGGCGGCTTGGATAACCTGAAAGACTGGCTGCTGCGTCGCGGGGGTGCCTTTTCTGAACGGGCGCGACAGTACGGCTTACCGCATCCCAGAGGGCTACTGCTGGTTGGCATTCAGGGTACGGGCAAGTCCTTAACCGCGAAGGCGATCGCCCATCACTGGCACTTACCGCTTCTGCGTTTAGATGTCGGGCGTTTGTTTGCTGGCTTGGTTGGTGAATCGGAGTCTCGCACTCGCCAAATGATTCAGTTGGCAGAAGCGCTGGCTCCCTGCATTCTGTGGATTGATGAGATTGACAAAGCGTTTGCTGGAGTTGATGGCAGAGGTGATGCTGGCACGACCAGCCGCGTGTTTGGCACCTTCATCACCTGGCTTGCCGAAAAGACTACGCCCGTTTTTGTGGTTGCCACTGCAAACAACATTCAATCTTTACCGGCCGAAATGCTGCGAAAAGGACGGTTTGACGAGATCTTTTTTGTTGGTTTGCCCAGCCAGGAAGAACGGCAGGAAATTTTTGCAGTACATCTCGCGCGGCTGCGACTGCCTAACTTAAAAGCTTATGATATGGAGCGTCTCGCGTATGAAACGCCTGATTTCTCAGGGGCAGAAATTGAACAGACGCTGGTTGAGGCAATGCACCTGGGCTTTAGCCAGAACCGAGACTTCACCACCGAAGATGTTTTAGAAGCTGCCAGCCAGATTGTGCCGCTGGCTCGTACTGCTCAAGAGCAAATTCAATTTTTGCAAGAGTGGGCAGCAGCAGGAAAAGCACGCCTTGCCTCACGGCACAGTAGCCTGAGCAACCGTATTCAGCGACAAATGCATCAACCTGACTAACAAACGCTACAATGCTGCCAGCATGGTAGTGCTGAGGAAGGCTATGAGTTGGGCGAATTTAACAAAGTTGTTGAGTGGCGTTTTTCTGGCGATCGCGCTGATTGTCAGTGGGTGTTTTTTTGCTGCCCAGCATGTCATTGCTCAGTTCACAGCACCACCGCCTAAACCTACCTTTCCCAATGACAATCCGGGTGCCAAAGCAAAGCTGCAACCGACAGCAACAGCTAAACCTCCCGCCACCAAGCCATCGCCAAAGCCTAGCGTGACCCCGACACCCTCACCAAAACCCGCCGAAGCGGCTGGCTACCGTGCCCGCATTACGCTTTCACAGGGGTTAAATTTGAGGGAAAGCCCCAGCCGAGATTCCGCTCGTATCGGTGGTGTGGGCGTCAACACAGGCATTACAGTGCTAGAAGATAGCTCCGATGGCGAATGGCAGCGGGTGAGACTAGAGGGTAGTGGTCGTGAAGGTTGGGTGAAAGCAGGCTACACCGAGCGCGTCAACCCGTAGGTTGCCTGTCATGAGGAATGTCAGCACCGAAGCCATTGCGCTGGGCCAGTAGGATGTGTTGCAATCCGGATCGCAGTCGCCACAGTTGACGGCATAGATTACCTGCTAACGTGATGTAGTTATACTAATTTGATTTGTGAATGCGACAGATGCGATCCCCCTGCCTTCGGCATCCCCCTCTTATCAAGGGGGACTGAGGGGGATCGGTTGGAGGCAAGTTCTGTCGTGAGGTCTGTTTAAATTGGTATCACATCGTTAACTTAGCCGATCGCTGTCGTACATAGACCATGACGCAAGACAAAATTCTCCAAAAAGAGCAGCAGTTTCACGATCAGTGGGCGGCTGTAATTGACGTAGATGGCATTTGTGTGGCGGACTATTTTGAAGCCTGCACCGCGCCCGAAAATCGCTTTATTCTCAGTCAGCTTGGCGCTTTGCACGGTAAATATTTACTTGATTTAGGCTGTGGCGCAGGCGAGAACAGCGTGTACTTTGCATTGAAAGGGGCACACTGCGTTGCGGCTGACTACTCGCCGGGAATGGTAGATGTGGCGCTGAAATTAGCTGCTGCCAATCAGGTGGAAGTCGAAGGGCGAGTGGTAAATGCGATGGCGATCGATTTTCCTGACAACACCTTTGATATTGTGTATGCCTCGAATTTGCTGCACCATATTCCCGATCCTCGCCTTGCCATCCAGGAAATGCATCGCATTCTGAAACCGGGCGGCAAAGCCTGTTTTTGGGATCCGCTGAAGCACAATCCGGTCATCAATGTCTATCGCCGTATTGCCACAGAAGTACGTACAGAAGACGAAACACCGCTTGATATTAATCTGGTTGATTTCGTGCGATCGCGCTTTGCCGAAACCCACTACGATACCTTCTGGCTGGCAAGCCTCTGGATCTTTCTGCGCTTTTACCTGATTGAAAAGGTGAACCCAAACGAGGAACGCTACTGGAAAAAAATCATTCTGGAGCACGATCGCTTGAAGCCGAGCTATGAGCGTCTCGAAACATTCGATCGCGCCTTAAAAGCTTTACCATTCACAAAGCGGTTTGCCTGGAATCTAGCAGTAGTCGCTACAAAGTAGGAAGTGATATGACGCGATCGCGATTCTGGCAGCAGGTTTGGCTTTATAGCCTTTTGGGGGCGATTGCGATCGTCATGCTCATCCCGTTGGTGTGGCTCATCAGCACATCGCTGAAGTCGCCTACTGAAGATATTTTTCAGTTTCCGCCGCAGTTGTTTCCGAGTCAGCCAACCTTCCAAAACTTTGTCACCGTCTGGAATGCCAATCCCTTTGGGCGTTACTTGTTTAACAGTACGCTCGTAGCAGTGCTGACCGTCGGCTTGAACCTGCTCTTTTGTGCGCTGGCAGCTTATCCTCTAGCGCGTCTCAACTTTCGGGGACGCGAAGTTTTCTTCACGCTGATTGTCACCACGATCATGATTCCCTTTCAGATTGTGATGATTCCGCTGTACGTGTTGGCGGTGCAGTTGGGGTTACGAAATACCTATCTAGGCGTGATTTTCCCCGCGATCGCGTCCGCTTTTGGTATCTTCCTGCTGCGACAAGCCTTTCAAGGCGTGCCTAAAGAATTAGAGGAAGCGGGACGGATGGATGGCTGCTCAGAACTAGGAATCTGGTGGTACGTGATGATTCCCGCTATTCGTCCCGCGCTGGTGACGCTGGCAATCTTTGTCTTCATCGGCTCCTGGAGCGACTTTCTGTGGCCCCTGATCGTGCTCGATCGCCCCGAATACTACACGCTACCGCTAGGCGTGGCAACACTGGCAGGCACCTTCTCGCTCGACTGGCGCTTAATTGCCGCCGGATCAGTCATTTCGATCGCGCCTATTCTGCTGTTCTTCATCGTCATGCAGCGCTACATCGTCCCCACCGAATCTGGCAGCGGTGTAAAAGGATAGACCAGATTGAAGCATAACAATTAAATATCTACACCATTCGCATCGACTTTAGATAGCTTACTTGCTTTGTCATAAAGTGATTCTAGATCGCCATCAAAAGCCCAATAAAGTGGTCCCTGAAAAGATCCAGCCGACGAAATTCCATGCTTTTCACAGATAGTGTTGCATAAAGAAGTTAATGAGTAATGATTGCCATCTAGCTTCCATTTGAAGTTTCCGCTATTTTGATCAAAAGTTGCGTATTTAGCATTCTCTTCAATACTGCTAAGCTCTAAGCCTTTTCTTGGCGAGCGGATCAGATGAATACACGTTCCTTCTCTAATAAGACCATGCTCTATCAGAATATCTAAGCTCGTCTTCTGACGTTTTGCAATTTGAATTTTCGCTTTCTTATCTTTATCTCGGATCTTGATTTGATAGGCTGCTGCTGCTGGCAAAGGAATTATTTGCTCAATGTCTAGATAGTGGATACCATCCAGGTTATACAAATTTGCTTCTACGCAACGAATATTTAGCCCCTGGTTGTTTAACCAAAGTACGGTTGTTGTAATTTCTGAGGAGAAACTGGGTGCTATTAGAACAATTCTTGGAGTGGTGCTAATAATCCCCTCTTCTGTAACTTGTAGCTCCAGAAAATCTTTTATTGATTGGCGAGCATTAGTCGGATCTTTGCCCAGCTTTAGAAGAAACTGCTCGTGTGCATTAACAACCGCTTCAAAGTCCATAGCTGAAACCATTGCTGCATAGCGAAGCGCTTGAAGCTCCATATGCCCTACATCTTCTTGGCGCTTCAACTCAATTACAACAAGATTTGCATCTTTATCAAGTCCAAGTAAATCGATTCGTCGTAAGCTCCCCTCCCAATTGCCAAACTCTTCGGAAAGCATAAACAGTTCCGAGGAAATAGACTCTGGATCATCTCTCAACAACGGTTGCAAGTCTCTACGTTCATGCCATTTCTGATCCGTAAAACTGGAAGGTTTTATGAGTTGAAGCTTATTCTGAACCTTGTCAACTTTGTGTAAAGCCATTTTCCTGCGGTATAAGAAGAAACTGATTATTTGACAATAGCCGAGTGCTGGATGCTAATTGGTTTTGATGGATAGGCAATGCGTTGATGGTTGGACTGCTGCCAGACTTCGACGAAGACGGTGGCAATTGTGGACATCTCCTCACGGGTGAGACCAGAATCGATCAATTGTTTGTCTTGCCAGCGCGCACGGAGAATTTTGTTGATCATTGAAAGAGCTTCTTTGGGCGTAGCATCTTTGAGCGATCGCAGTGCCGCCTCACACGAATCTGCCAACATCACCACGCCCGTCTCGCGCGATTGGGGAGCTGGACCATCGTATTGAAAATCAGCATCGTTTAGCGTGGGTGCAGGCTTGCCTTGTGCGACTGCTTCCTGCGATCGCTGTTGCGCCTGATGGTAGAAGTAGGCAATCAGCATGGTGCCTTGATGTTCGGGGATAAACGACTGCACCGCTTTGGGCAAGCGATACTTCCGTGCCATTACAATGCCTTCGGTCACGTGCTTTTTGATAATGGCGGCACTTTTCCAGGGATTGTCGATCAGATCATGTTTGTTGGGTCCGCCCATCTGATTTTCAATGAAGCCTAGCGGATCGTGCATTTTACCAATGTCGTGATAAAGCGTACCGGTTCGCACTAGCTCAACGTTGCAGCCCAAGGCTCGTGCAGCGGCTTCTGCCAAGGTGGCAACAAACAGCGTGTGCTGGAAGGTGCCGGGAGTTTTGGCAGCGAGTTTTTTGAGCAGGGGACGATTGGGGTTTGACAGTTCGACCAGGCGGATGGTGGTGACCAGATCGAACAGTTGTTCGAGATAGGGACTCACCCCGATCGCGACAATACTCCAGGCAAGCCCAATCAGCCCATGAATCATTGTGGCACCCAGAAGCGTATAAATACCTACCCCTGAGACAACATTGAGTGCGAGATAAAGGGCACCTTGAAGGACACCAACAGCCGCGCCTAACAACGCCAGTTCTTCGCGCGATCGCAGCCGTCCTGCCATATACCCACAGAGGATGCCGCCTGCCGCACTCGAAAGTAGATGGCTCCAGGGCAATACAGTGCCCAACGGCAGGCAGAGTGCCAACAGCGCAGCCACAGCAACGCCCAGAGGTGAGCCATAGAAGCTACCCACTAACAAACCGATCGCGGAAAGATTCGTTGAAGGGACATTGAGCGCCACTAGCAACGGCGTACTCAGCGTAAGCAGCACAATCAAGGCGCGATCGCGACGACGCATCCCCGGATGAAACCGACGCTCAACCAGCCAATAGATGCCAACAGCAGCGCCGACTACAACCCCAAAACCGATCAGTCCTACCCAATCAATACCGCGACGACTGAGCTTAAAGTGGTCGAGCAAGGCAAAATCAGCCGTTGTAATACTTTCACCCGCGTAGACGATCGCGTCACCCTGCTTGATTGCCACCATCTCTGGCTTCACATCCTGTGCGGCACGATCGGCGCTCAGGCGAGTTTGGGTTTCATCGGGTACCAGGTTGGGCTGGAGCGATGCCAGCAAAAGGTTGGTGGCGATCGTCTCTGTCCCTGCTGGCACCCAATCTGTCACCTGGAGCCTCACTGCTTCAGCCAGAAGAGGCTGCGGTAGCCCTGAAGGAATGCCCTGAGCCAAAATACGATCGACCGCTTGCAGGAGGCGGGTTTGCAGCAGTCGCCAGTCTGGGTCGCTGAGATCCAGCAGCGAGGCATCAAAAACTGGTGTTGTTTCTGGCGGCGCTAGTTTGGGCAGTGACTTGAGCGCGACCTGGTATTGCGATCGCGCTTCGTTAATCGTGTCCACCAGAGCGGTATAGTCAGCAGCAGAGACAGTGCGGCGATACGATCGCAGTTCGGCAAACGCTTTCTGCTGATTTGCATCTAGTGCTGTCGGCTTTGGTGCTTGAGAGGCTCGCTTTCCTGAACGAGTTGACTGGTTCACAGCCATAACAACCTCAGTCCAGTTCTGTGCCGATGCTTTTCGCAGGTAAGTTTGCACAGGCATCGATAAAATTGCGGTTTTAGCGAAGGGGAAAGCCCCCGCCAGTTGTCTTAGTTCATTTGCTTGTTTAAGCTGCTGCTGAATCGCTTGCTCAATTTGTTGATTAACAGCTTGATCCAACATCAAGACAGACGCTGCTTCTCTACGAGCAACCTTACGCTTTTCCTCCGTTGCTTTGGCATCTTCGACCACGGCTGAGGCAGGCGCAACAATGGTTTGGGGCGCCGCTTTACCAACATCAAGCTTCGGCGCGTTGTAGAAGCGATGACCGATCGCGCTAGTGATCACAACGACCGTAGTAGCCACTAGCAAAGAAGAGCGAGATACGTGATCAGGCGAGACCCTAGCAACGTGTCCGTTTGGTTGTCCAGACAAGCCGTTTGACTGCCCTGACGATGGGTGGGGCGATCGCGCCACGGGCAAGGGCGGTTGCTGCCTGAAATGCTGGTCGGTGATTCGATGTAGCCGCGTTTCCCATTTCGTCCACAGTTGCCTCGCACGACGACCCCGAGTCTCTAACGGCTGCGTCAGTCGCTGAAGCAGTTTCATAACAGCACATCCTCGCCCCGTTGATGGCAGCGACTCCTGAATGGATCACGGGACTGAACGAAAACGGTTAGCATAGCCCTTTCATTATAAAAAGCCGTTTCACCTTTCAATTTGCTTTATGAGTTTGACCTCAGAGTTGCGACCAACTAATCCTTCACCCGTCCACTTCTTCACCCACTCACCCACCAACAAAGCGCCACACCAAGCACTCTTTTAACGGGAACGAATAATACCAGGAGCCGCGATCGCAGCGTTAACCGTAGGCTGTGCTGGCAGATAAACACCTGACCAGGCAGCAAACAAATGGGCTGCTAATTCATGCAGCGTTGAAGCTGCTATCCCCCAAGACAAGGGCATGTCAGTAGTCAGTTGCCATACTAACGGTAGCCCACTAGTGCCTTGATACGCGCCCCCCAGGGCACCTGCCAATGCGGCTACGACAGGAGCAGCTTTGCCACAACGTGCTGCCCGTAGAAGCGTCAACCGCAGATCGAGAGGCGTGCTGAGGAAACAGTAGAATGCCAGCGCGATCGCCTCATTGCTTGTCTGGTGCTGCCTCATCGGTAGCTGCTCGATCGCAGTATAGAGTCCAGAACATTGTTCCACAAGGGTTTGAGCTAGCTCTAGCGTGCCAATCAACTCTAAGAAGGGAGTCGTAGGGTTAACAGTACGCTGTTTAAGATAAGCAATAGTTTGTGGTAGCAGGGTTTGTGGTTCCAGACGGTCTTGTAGGGCTTGTGCGATCGCATACCCAACTGCTAGCAGCCCAGCCTCACTGGCGGGTGAGCCATGCCAGAGCTTAACCATTTGCAACAACTGTTGCTGCTGCCTGTTTGGGTCATCATGAAAGAAGAGAGCGACGGGGAGAGCCGCGATCGTCAGTTCAGTGTCGATCGTCTCAGATGGCGTTCCATCAGAGCAGTATGGTTCCGTTGCAATGCCCGTTTCAGCCCCACTCAGGGCATCGCCGCCGATTGCTGCCAGCACACGATCATTCCAGCCATCGGGGTTTACCAGGGCACGAGCACAACTAACTGCCAACCGCCCTCCAACTGATGGCTGTCTAGATAAAGCACTTTCAGGCTCCAGACCAGGATGCCAGCCCGACAGATTAGCAGCAGTCAGCCATGCTATCTGTTTTAAGTGATCCGTTCTGCTTTTAGGCGAACATTGCCGCGATCGACCGTACGTTCCCAACTCTTGCCCTAACGCGGCTGCCAGTAGAGTGCCCTGAAAGCGGCTCAATAGTGAATGGCGCATCAATTGACGCTCGCTCCCGTTCTCGGTTGATCCACGCAGTAAAAAAGGAGATTCAAGAAATTTTCCGTTGCATTCAATCCCGTCTCACCTATAGTAGCTCTAGGGTCAATTCACTGAAATGAAACCGCTACGATTAGCGCTTTTGCTTTACCAAATCGCGATCGACTTAACTGCTATATGAAGGACTCTAGTAATGGGTAGTGATGTACGAGCGTATGCATCTAAAACTCAAGGCAATAATTGGCTAAAGCGTCGAGCCGCTTTCACACTCCTTAGCATGAGCTGGCTGACCATTGCCCTGCTACCCCTCATGCCAACGATCGCATCCAGCCCAACCCGCTTTAGCCAGATGCCGGGTACCGCCACAACTGAAACACCTGGGTCACTGCTGCGTCCAACATTGAAGCCTGGTAGTCGCGGCTATGAGGTGACAGAACTACAAGCAACCCTGAAACTGTTGGGATATTACGGTGGCATAGTCGATGGAGTCTATGGGCAGAGTACTGTTGCGGCTGTTTCTCAATTTCAGCAGGCGGCTGGCTTGAATGCAGACGGCATTACGGGGCCCGCAACCTGGAATCGACTCTTTCCAGCAAGCGTAGAGGCAGGTGCCGCACCCATTGCATCGACTCCATCCGCCAACAGTGCCTCGCCTTTGCCACCCGCTAGCGGATCGGCATCCTTTCCAACGCCTTCAAGCATTACCCCCCTGCCCTCCAGCGTTACACCTGCTGCCAAGCCTCAGCCCCCTGTGAAACCTGCGTCTCGTACCCCAGCCCCTAAGCCCAATAAACCCCCAACTGAAACACGTCCGGGCGCAGCAAGTACAACTGCCAGTCCATCTGCTACTGAGACGGTTGCCTTGCCAGTTTTAAGACAAGGTATGAAGGGGTCGGCAGTGGTCGCGCTACAGGAACGGCTACGATCGCTGGGAGTTTTGAAAGGGACTACTGATGGAGTCTTTGGTGCCGAAACGCTAGCAGCCGTAAAAGCCGCACAGCGTCGCTTCAAGCTTGAGCCAGACGGAGTGGTGGGTAGAGGCACTTGGAGTGCGTTATTGCGGTAATTGCTGCCACCCCCTGGATGAAGCTGAAGATTCAGTAAATTTCGCGTCGCTGCAATCGCTGCTTTCTCCCTAAGCTGAAGGAGGATCGCAAACATTCAGTTGTTGCACGGATTTTACGCTGCGATCGGCCATAAAAGCAGCCCATGCCAGCACAAGCTTCATTGTCTTGAGTTTTAGCTGTTGTTTGCGGTGTAGACGCGCGTTTAGCAAGCCTTTCTGATCAAAAACATGGTTGAGCATAGACACTTAGAAACATCGACAGACAGCTTAACTCAAGGCAATTTGCTGAATCGGATGACGAACCGCATTCGGCAAACCCTGGAATTACAAGAGATTCTCGCGGCGACAGTGACAGAGGTGCAATCGTTTTTGGACACCGATCGTGTCCAGATCTATCGGTTTCAACCCGATGGGACGGGGCAAGTGATTGCCGAGGCAACGCGACCAGACCGCTTACCCTCTCTGCAAGGCTTGTACTTTCCAGCGGGCGATATCCCGCCCCACGCGCGCGAACTGTTTACTAAGGCACGGCAGCGATCCATTATTGATGTTCCGGCGCAACGCATCACACTTAGCCGTTTAGAGCACCCACGCACAACGGGCAACCTGACAGTGGATGATATCCACAATTTTCCGCTCGAGGATATTTTATCTCGTCCGGTTGATCCCTGTCACGTCGAGTATCTGACGGCAATGGGCGTGCAGTCATCACTGGTCATCCCAATTTTTCACCGTCAGGATCTTTGGGGGCTGCTAGTGTCGCATCATGCGACCCCAAAACGCTTCTCCGAAAAGCGGCTCCAGACTGTGCAACTATTGGCAGATCATGTCTCGATCGCGATCACGCAAGCTCAACTGCTGACCAACACTCGGGCTAAAGCCAGCCGTGAAGCCGTCCTCAACCAGATTTCGACCCTGTTGCACTCGCCCATGCCAAGCTACGAAGTGCTACAGCTTGTTTTGGACCAGGCTGTTAAAGTCAACGAGTGTGTGGCTGGTCGCCTTTATGTCGCAGCCAATGAGGCAGATGCAATTTCCCAGCTTTATATGACCGGATCGCAGCCAGAAACCGCCGATCGTGAACAACCGTTAGAGACGACACCCTTCTGGCAGCAATTATTGGATTCTGGCACACCATCTAACTACCAAACAGAACGACTTCCTGATGCGTTAACAGACGCTGGTCTAACTAGCCACGACGAGGACTGGACGGTTGCAAGAAACTCAGGCGTCGATCGCCCCTGCACCATTACCGATATCTATCAGGAGCCTCTGCTACGAACCGTTTTGCCTGCTTTTAGTAAGACGCAAATTCGTGGTCTTTTGGTCATGCCGCTGCGCTATGGCGAGTTGCCATTGGGTTGCTTAACCCTCTTTCGCAACGAGATCAACACCAATATTCTCTGGGCAGGTAGATTTGACTCGGATGACCGCAACCAGCGAGCGCGGCAATCGTTTGAAGCGTGGCAAGAACTCAAGCAGCACCAGGCGCAACCGTGGACAACTGGCGAAATCGAACTGGTGCGATCGCTGGGCATTCATTTAGCGATGGCAATCATGCAAAATCGGCTTTATCGCTGTGAGCGTGAGCAGCGCATTCTGGTAGAAATGCGAAACCGCGAACTGAACGTCGCGCGGTCGTCAGCAGAAGAAGCCAACCGACTCAAGTCAGATTTTCTTTCCTCCACCAGTCATGAACTACGCACGCCCCTTGCCTCCACGCTGAACTATCTTGAGCTACTCAAGGAAGGGTTGTATGACAACGAGGAAGAATTGCACGAATATATCAATGTTGCCTACCAGTCGGCAGAAAATTTAGTTGACATCATCAATGACATTCTTGATATTGCCAAGATTGAAGCAGGGAGAATGTATATCCAGTGGGAAACCGTTCATCTACGAGAGCTTTTGCACCATCAAGAACGTCTTTTCAAACCAGAGAGCCGCCAAAAAGACATTCTGCTGCTGATTGATTGTCAGGTTGAGTATGTTCAAGCCGATCTGGTCAAATTGAGGCAGGTTTTGACTAATTTGCTAGCAAATGCCTTTAAGTTTACTAATGCAGGCGAGGTGCGGCTTGGTGTGAAACGATGCATCCAAACTATAAACCAGTCACCGCAGGCAGTGATTGAGTTTGCAGTCACCGATACGGGCATTGGCATCGATCGCAAAGATGCAGCTTCCTTGTTTGATCCATTTGTGCAAGCCGATGGCTCGATTAAACGGCGCTATGGGGGCACTGGTCTGGGTCTAACCATTTGCAAGCGATTGGTGGAGCTTATGAATGGTCAGATTTGGATTGACAGCCCGGGTAAAGGTCAGGGTACAACAATTACCTTTACGTTGCCCGATCGCCCACTTTAACCAGGCTGAACCGTTTGCACAGCATCTTTGTTACTTGGTAACAGCAGGGAAAAGCGCCAAAGCACTTGAATGAAAGCCTTTTTCGTGGCTGACGGTTCACAGCCAGAAGGTGTTAGACAAAGTGGGCAAGATGCCAGGCGTAAAGTATTCTATGCTCCCTCTGACGGTTATTCCTAGCAAGGTAGGCTACAGAGACTGTCTTGAATGCTGTACGGCTACTGACCCTAGCCAAACGATGGGAAAAGCGATGTCTAGTTGGAATGTGCTTCTGGTTGATGATGATGTCCTGTTGGCCAAAGGAACCGCCAAATTGATTCAGCGATTGGGGGGGCACCAGGTTGCCATTACTGATGAACCGACTGATATCATTTCGCGCTGTCGATCGCAGCCTGTTGATATTGTGCTGATGGATGTCAATCTACCCGGAGCTGAATGGGAAGGGCAAGCGGTTAGCGGTGCCGACTTGGCGCACGTCCTGAAAAACGATCCTCTCACTGCTCATCTACCCATTATTTTAGTCACTGCTTACGCCATGATGGATGAGCGTCAGACCTTGCTGGAGCGATCGCAAGCCAATGCACTCTGCGCCAAACCGATCACCAATTACAAGTCATTGCTGGAATTGATTGATCGCCTTTGCACTGGCAGCGATCACTTAAAGGATGAAGGCTAAAAGTTTGAGTTTTGCTTTTCCCCACGCCTCTACTTTCTGCCCTCTGCCTTTTACCGTTCCTCAGGTGTTTCAATCCATACCGTTACTGAAGCGACAGCAACTAGCATTTCGTCATTTTTGTCATTGAGTGACGCGATCGCTCGACCCTGAACGATCATCCCGCCCGCTGCCACTTGGAGCATCTTGCGTCCAAACGGCAGCACTGCCAGCACCTCAGCTTCGCGTACCTGATCAGGATACGGTACTGCCACCTGCACTTCGACAATCATCTGATCCGGATCGCTCAACCCAGCCACTTCCCAAATGCCAGGGAGGGCATTGTGGGCGATCGCGTTTCGCACCGCACGCGCCGCCGCTACAGTTGGTTCCTGCCCATGTTGATCGACTCCCATCCCCATCTCAATCACAAAACGTTTGCGCGGCATAGCACCTCATGAGGCTTAAATGTTTCGTCCTAACAGCAGGATGAAGCGGTGAAGAATAGCTTGACCTAGCGCTAGACCATTGCTTCAACCACTTTAATGTCGTCCAGCATCCCCCAAACCATCACTATAGCGGTTGCCAAGACTCCATCGTCACTGGCGATCGCGACGGCAGGTTTAAATACACGATTGTAAAAGCAACATAACTGACAGCAGCCAGCAAAATGGTAAAACTCGCACACTCATGATTGCAAGTTGAGGTACGATCGTTTACAACGATGGCGATGCGGGAGTTTAGCAAAGCTAGTGGTAGGACTTCATCGGCGTTTTTTACTTGTTCAATGATTGAAGTTACCCCGTCAAAATTAGGCAAATTGCTTAAACAAGGTGGCAGCGATCGTTCAATAATCTAAAATTTTTGCTTCCACCGAGTGAAGCAGGCAGTATAACGGCAATAGAGATAAGACATTGTTCCAACCCAGTGCCTAAAATCATTTCACTATTCAACCGATCTCATTAGTGTGCAAAGGAGACAGTCGTGGTTCAAGATTTCACTTCTTTTAGGAAAATTTCGTTTCAGACGGTTGATGTCGAAGTCGCTCTGGCAGAAATTGAGTATCAATACCTCAAATTTATTTGCGAAGCAACGCTGCGTAATTCCGATGAAGTCTTGCGCGAACAAATTCGCCATTTACACATTGCAGGGTTGCCATCATTCGATGATTGGCGCAAACAAGGCGCTAATCAAGGTCTTTTCTTGCCTGCTATTGAAACAAGCACAATTTCAACCACCGCGATTGAAAGCAACGACAGTACTGCTGACACACTAGTGCAGCCACAAAGCAATGCTGTAAGCGATCGTACAGAAGCAGAACCACTTGTCCGCGAAGCCAGTCCAGCGAAAGCCAAGCCAACCGAAACTAAACTGCCACAAAGCAAAGCGACAGGCACTTTATTACAAAGCCTTTCGGAGCCAGCAACCGCAAAGCTAACGTCGCGAGAAGTCATTGAGCAACAGCATGAGCAACTCACCGTACTGTTGAAAGAAGGCAAAACGATGGATGATCTTGCCATCCTATTGACTAGCAACGGTGCCAAGATTAGCGCTTCTACGCTCCGAAATTATCTTTCGGCTGCTAGACGCAAAGCAAAAACAGGGAAGGCTACAGCAGCAAACAAAATAACGGGTGCGGTATCTAAGCCCTCGGCTACGGCTGAACGATCGCCTGATACTACAGACAGCTCAGAAGAGCCTGCTCCCCCCAGTAGCGCACCGCCATCGATCGAAGCAACGACTGGAGAACCAATCGTACCACCTAAGCCCGCGAGAGGTCGCCCCAAAGCGGCTGCGAAGGCAACCCTTGAGCGTGAGACTAGCGTGACATCGCGCCCACGCAAACAGCCATCGCCTCTAGACGTATCGCCTGTACCCAGACGGCGCAAGAACAGAATCTAGCCTGTTCGCAGCAGACTAGCCGTACACCGCATTCACTGGCATTAACTAGATTGTTGTGCACAGCGACTGGATGTAGTACGGTCGGTCTGCTCCAAGAATTACTCTGACAGGCGATCGGGCCAGTAGACCAACACCGATCGCTCATCAGTTACCAACTAAAACGTGACGACCGTCCGAATGCCCTCACCACTATGCAACAGGTCGAAGGCTTCATTAATGCGAGCGATCGGCATCACGTTGGTAATGAGATCATCAATATTGATCCTGCCTTCCATGTACCAATCCACAATTTTGGGTACGTCCGTGCGTCCTCTGGCGCCACCAAAGGCACTACCCTTCCATACTCGCCCTGTCACCAGTTGAAATGGTCGTGTGCTGATTTCTTGCCCTGCACCTGCCACACCAATAATGACGCTCACGCCCCAACCTTTGTGGCAGCATTCCAGCGCCTGTCGCATCACGTTGACATTGCCAATACATTCAAAGCTATAGTCAGCTCCGCCCTTCGTCAACTCGACCAGATGCGCCACCAGATCACCTTCAATTTCATTAGGATTCACAAAGTGAGTCATGCCCAGCTTTTCTGCCAGTGCTTTCTTTGTTGGGTTGAGGTCTACGCCAACAATCATGTTTGCGCCAACCATGCGGGCACCCTGAATCACGTTTAGCCCAATGCCGCCTAAACCAAACACAACGACATTCGCTCCATACTCAACTTTAGCGGTGTTGATGACTGCGCCAATGCCAGTTGTGATACCACAGCCGATGTAGCAAACTTTATCGAATGGTGCATCCTCCCGAATTTTGGCAAGTGCAATCTCAGGCAGCACTGTATAGTTGGCAAACGTAGATGTGCCCATGTAGTGATAGAGCGGTTTGCCGTCGATCGAAAAGCGGCTGCTACCATCGGGCATGACACCCCGTCCCTGAGTTAAGCGAATTGCCTGGCACAGATTAGTCTTTTGGCTCAAGCAATACTCACACTGGCGACATTCTGGTGTGTATAAGGGAATGACATGATCGCCCGGTTTCAGCGATGTTACGCCGGCACCGACTTCCATAACAATACCCGCGCCCTCGTGCCCCAGAATGGCAGGAAACAGCCCTTCAGGGTCATTGCCGGACAGTGTATAAGCATCGGTGTGGCAAACGCCTGTAGCTTTGATTTCAACCAGCACTTCGCCTGCTTGAGGGCCTTCAAGCTGTACTGTTTCGATGCTCAGTGGTTTGCCTGCTTCGAGTGCAACAGCGGCTTTGACATCCATAATTCTGCTCCAACGTCCATTTAATTGCAGCTTTGAAGGTGCAGTCTTGAGCTTAAGGTTCAAAAGTCTACACCCTACAAGCCTACAAGCCACAGTCTAAAGTAGTTTGTCTCGGCTATAATCACCCCTTCACCTTTCCACCCTCCACCCTTCACCTTTCCCCTCCACCCCTCCACCCTTTCACTCCCGCCACCGTTGCAACGATCGCGCCCAAAGCCAGCCAAGCCCACTATTAATCATGTAGGAAGGAAAATCCAACCAATTAAAGGTATTGCCTAAAACGAGCTCTCCTGCTAAAGTGGCGCGAGCAGCTTCTAGAAATGGTGGATGCCAGAGCTGAAGCCACTCTATGCCGCAAGTAGTGAGACACTCACTCACCGCGATCGCCTGCAAAAAGGTGCGCGGCGTAAAGAAGGCAATGAGTAAAATCCAGAAAATTTCGTAAGCGATGCTGCCAAGTGCATCATTCAACCATGCGAATGTTGGTGTTTGAGCAAAGCGAATGATGTAACCGAGTGACGCAACGAGGCTCATGCTGACTAACAGCACGAGGCGGTTTTTCAAAAACCAGGAATGTCTAGACTGCAAAAGCGGCATTAAACGTTTTAGGTTGCTGCGATCGCGGCAGAATTTTTGCTTAAAGCAGAGAGAAATCTGACGCTAACTAATGAGTAAAAGCGAGGCGAGTAGCTGCCAGTCGCTACTGATGCACAAGCAGCGTTGTATAAGGCAAGAGCGATCGACAAGACTCCGCTCACTCTTAAAAGCATCTGAATGGTCGAGCGTCTAACTACTGAATAAGCCATTAGGCGCATAAGAAAAGCTGATCACCAGATTGATCTAGTGCGCAGTAGGGAACCCAAGATTGTACAGCGTGACAAATAAAATGGACAAAAATTTAAGGACTTGCTATCGTCCATTATTGGTTGCTTCAACCTCAACACAAAAATTTAGAAAGTTTTTTCAAAAAAAGTGAGCATTTTCGAGATTCTTTGCTAAAGTTGGAGGCAATTTTACATCCATTTCTGAGAGTTTTCTTTGAGCGTATATGACTGCTAAATTGTCTTCTGATGTCACTGAAACTGATTCTGCCGAATCAGAGGTTGCTGAACTTGATTTTGCGATCGATCTCACCGAAATTGAAGAGCTAGATCCGGACGACCCTTTGCCAGACAAGGTTCCCTACAAACCAACTAAAGCTGAACGGCTGGGTCTAAGCGATGATTCAGTAGGGCTATTTTTACGTGAAATGGCACGCTATCCTCTGCTGACTCAAGCGCAAGAAATCGAACTGGCACGAGAAATTGTGAAGGGCGGCGATCGTGGCGAACAGGCAAAACGTAAATTAGTGCGAGCCAACTTACGCCTTGTTGTCTCGATCGCCAAAAAATATCTCAACCGTGGCGTGCCGTTTCTCGATCTGATCCAGGAAGGCGCCATGGGATTGATGCGAGCCGCCGAAAAATTTGATTACGAGCGTGGCTACAAGTTTTCAACCTACGCTTACTGGTGGATTCGTCAGGGTATTACCCGCGCGATCGCCTCTCAGTCTCGTACTGTGCGGTTGCCTGTTCATATGGTTGAAAAGCTGAACCAGGTTCGCAAAGCTCGCCAAACCCTCTCGCAGACACTCGGACGCAAGCCCACTAAAGCTGAACTAGCAGCAGCTCTGGAAATTGATGAAGACAAGCTAGAGCAGGTGTTGGACGTCAGCCAGGGCACTCTCTCGCTGCACGCCTGGGTCGGGCGCGAAGAAGATACCGAACTCATGCAATTGATTGAAGACGCAGACAATATTGCACCGAATGATTGCCTGGATCACAAACTTCTGTGCGATCGTCTCAATTCTGTCCTGGATCATCTCAGCGATCGTGAACGTGACGTCATCAAACTGCGCTTTGGGCTTGAAGATGGACAACACTACACCCTTACCGAAATCGGCGAACTGTATCAACTTTCGCGCGAACGGGTACGTCAGATTCAAGCAAAAGCGATGCGTAAGCTACGGCATCCACGTCGCCAAGCCCTACTCAAAGACTGGATTCGTTAACGGGTATCCAGCAGCAACCGCCACACGACAGGCATATAAGCCCCATCAGGGAAAGCGATACGTGTGGCTGATGCCAGTAGAAACGCGCATAGCCGGACAAAGAGGGCGGCGATCACTGCCTCAGAGAGATTGATGAGTTGTTCCAATCATTGAACAATTTAATTTTGCGCGTCCCTAATTACTTGTTACCGCAATCAGCGGGTCGCCCCTACAGAAGCGGGGCTTGTTCAATTTACATTAGCATCAGATAAAGTTGTGCTGAGGATTCAGTTTGAAGCCCTGCTTGATTAGAAACTAGTGACCTAACGCTTCATATATGTCGATCCCCAACCTTATTTTGCAGAATCTTACAACATCAGTAGGATTCGCTCGGATGATAGAGGCAATAAAACATTATGCAGATTAAACTCGTAGTCAAATCCAAGCGCCGTTTAGTAATTTAGCAGGGTTAGAATGACGACCTGTGATTCCTCCGCCATTCGTGTCCTCATTGTTGATGATCACGAACTGACCCGACTCAGTTTGAGCTTGGCACTTCAGAACCAGCACGACATGGAGCTAGTAGGACTAGCAAGCAATGGGCAAGAAGCAATCGACTTAGTGAAGCAACATCATCCTGATGTCATTATTTTGGATCTTCAGATGCCAGTAATGGATGGGTTGAGTGCGTCCACTCATATTAAAAGTGCCGAGCCAACCGTACAAATCCTGGCTTATTCCTCTCTAGATGACCCTCAAACCGAGGTCATGTTGCAGACAGCCAAAATTGATGCCTTTCGGAAGAAAGACACCTCTACATCAGAGCTAATTAACACAGTCAGGGAACTCAGCCAACGGGCAACCCAGCTTTAGCGATCGCCCAATTTTGATGATCAGGACGATCGCTATGAGATTGATAGCAACGCAACGATTGAACGCTGTTGTGACATAAGCGCTGATGTCTGCGTAAAACGTTAACCTAATTGCGCTTCAGGAAACGTTTGCTTAAATTCATCTAGCAAATCATCGATTTCTTCGATTGCTTGATTGACATCAATTCTGAGAGTGCCAAGATCGGGTTGCTCTAGCAAGCGCACCAGGGCTTCACGCTTACCTTGAATTAGATCAATGCGCTCTCGAAGCGTTTCAGAATTAAGCATTGGCGCGTCCTTTATCAATAGTTGGCTTCATGAGGCTGCTGACACGTACCTATTGTAAAGCTTCTCTTTGCAATCAGCCGTAATAATGGCAATCCCTGAGCCAGCAGCAGCCCATTACCGAGAAGACGCGATCCACTAATGCAGATAAGGTGGACGTTTAGCATCTACGGGTTTGCTTTTCACTACTTCCTCAATAAACCGTTTAAGCGCACGATCACGGTTTTTCATAAACGCTGCCCAAAAGCCTGGCTGAAATTCATCCATTGTTTTAGCCAGGGCCCAAATATCCACTGCCAGAATATTGTAGAGCTTTTCATCTTCGCGCTTCAGCGCATCGAGCTGCTCTAGTACCGAATCTTTCTGAGCAGCACGTCGGTTTTCATCCTTAAACATAGAAGCGCCCAAAGTGAGGAAATTAAAGCCAGCGATCGCGGGTCGCATCCACGGATAGACCTTTATGACACGAGTCTAAGATGGCGATCGTCATTCGTCTAGCATCCGTGTCAGTTCACCATCTCAGCTTTAACAAAAGCCTACCGCTATCTTGGTGACATTCCCGCGATCGCACATACTGCCGGAACAAAGGGATTTGCGATCGTGCCGTTGCGTGTGCCCTAAGAGAGAGATAATGCCATTAGAATAAACGTTGATTCAGTCTGCTAGATCTTTACCTCTATGCTACGTCGAACTTCTTTAGGCACGCTGGGTCTTAGCATTGGTGGCGTTTTAACCCTCGTTGGTTTTTGGGCATACTTTGTCGTCGATAACGCAACGTTAAACCTGGTCGGCTTCTTCTATGGCATTCCACTTTTGTTAGGAGGGCTAGCACTAAAAGCGTCCGAGTTACACCCAGTACCGCTGATAGAACCGACACCTGCTAGTGTGTTGACCTTGCGAGAGCAACAGGCAACCGCAACCCAAAATCAGATTCGTAAAGATGTCACTCGCTATCGTTATGGTCAACGGGCACACCTCGATAGTTCCCTTAGCCACCTCGGTCTAAGCCCCACCGACGAAGAGTGTCCCGTTTTAGTGGGGGTGCAAGAGGTTGAAACAGAGGGTGCTTACACACTGGTACTAGAGTTTGAGTCGCCTTTAATTCCCCTTGAGGTTTGGCAAGACAAGCAAGACAAAATCGCAGGTTTTTTTGGACCCGGCGTGAAAGCAACCGTCAGTCAAGCAGGCGATCAGAAGGTAGACGTAGCGCTGATCGCTGTTCCATAGCGACAAAAGCTAGCATCTCTCATTATTCTTCTAGAAGATGGTTTAAAAGTCTAAGGCTCATCACCTGAGCAGCTAAAGACTTCTATGCCTAGCTTTTTCAGGGCGCTTTGCAATGGCAAAGGCTGCACCAACGGAGATGCTGCGCGTTTCCTGAGCAAGTTGTGAAAGTGTGAGGCTGCGAATAAGACTTGTCAAGAGCAAGGCTTGCTAGAAAGGCACTACGATATAGTTGATTTATAAGCATTAGCAGCGCCTCGCACATCATTGCTTACGTTTTCGACAGGGGTAAATCTACCTGCATCAAGCTCTTTCAGGTTGCATATTTTCAGACTGTAGATCAAGGGTCAGTAAACCGTTACTTTTTCTGAAAAGTGTTGTTAGCTTTGGGGTAACTGCACTCGATCGTGCACTCTGCTGGCATTAAGTTGAGAAGAGTTGCGCTGCGTCAAACTGTCTCATCATTGAGGTGTCTCATGGTCAAAGGATACCTATTCCGTCACTTCGCTTCATTTATTGCACTTAGCCTTTGGAGTGGCAGTGTACTCCTGGCATCTGCTGCTGCTGCCGAAGTGCCGCTTAAGCGTGCCGTCGTTGCATCTCTGCGGAATACGGTACAACTCCTACTGAAAAGACAAGCACCCCGACCTGCTAAAGTCCGTGATGCGCTTGTTCCTGGTGACGCGATCGCTACGGCTCGTGCCGCTCTTGCCGAACTCCGCTTTAATGATGGTTCACTGGCAAGAGTCGGTGGGCAAGCGCTTTTTCGCTTTCTGCCCAATACGCGCACCTTGCAGCTTTCAAACGGAACGCTGCTACTCTTGGTGCCACCAGGGCGTGGGCAAACGCGCATTCAAACACCTAATGCTGCCGCTGGTATTCGTGGTTCAGCATTGTTTGTACGCTATCTTCCAGAAACAGATGTAACCCTGATTGGGGCACTCACCGACAGTGGCATTGAAATTACGAACCGCGATCGCACTCAAACGCAACCGCTTGGAGCCGGTCAAATTGCGGTCGTTGTGAAGAATCGGATTGAGCAAGTTTATCGCTTTGATCTGAGGACGTTTTACGAGACCAGTGAATTGGTCAAAGGGCTAAATTTGCAGCGCTCTGCCTCAAGTGAACAATTAGAGGTGTCAGCCGATCCGGCGATCGCGGCAGTTCAAGCAGAAACCTCTGAGGCTATAAAAATGCAAGCCAACCTGGAGTCGGTCAACGAGGTGACAGCAGGTGGGCAACCGTCAGATGCTAATGCCAACAATCAGAGCAACCCACCAACGTCGCCATTTAGCCTCCCTGTGAATCAGCCGACTCAGTCCTCTCCGACGATCGCTCTGCCAACCTATACATTGCTAGCGCCGCCTACTGCTGCATTGTCCACCATCTTCTCACCAGCAGTGGTGCTTCCAACCAACGTACCTGCTAATCCACCAGCCGCGATCGGTGCCCCAGTTCCGGGCAGATTTCCTGGCTCAAGCGGCACTGCCCCAGGTTTAGCGGGAACAAACCCAGGGCAAGGCGGCTTACCACCCGGACAAGCAGACACTGCCCCAGGTTTAGCGGGAACAAACCCAGGACAAGACGGCTTACCACCCGGACAAGCAGACACTGCCCCAGGTTTAGCAGGAACAAACCCAGGACAAGACGGCTTACCACCCGGACAAGCTGGCACTGCCCCAGGTTTAGCGGGAACAAACCCAGGACAAGGCGGCTTGCCACCCGGACAAGCTGGCACTGCCCCAGGTTTAGCAGGAACAAACCCAGGACAAGGCGGCAACTAACCGCCCCACAAGCAGGCACTACACCTGGACAAACGCCCTCAAGCTTCAGCCCTGCCTGAACAGCAATGCTGCTTTCTCACGTTGAGATTGTTACGGAGAATTGCCGTTTTCGTAACCCGTCTTAAACCACGTTAGGGTGCAAGACGCTCGATGCGCCAGTTGCCCTGCTCTAAACGGTAGCGAAGGCGATCGTGTAGGCGGCTAGTGCGTCCCTGCCAAAATTCAATTTGATGGGGAATCACTCGATAGCCACCCCAATGGGGTGGACGAGGAACCTGTTCATTCGCATAGGTTGCCTGTAACGCTGCAAACCGTTGTTCCAGCACCTCGCGATCGGGAATTACGCGGCTCTGCTCAGAAGCCCAGGCACCCAAGCGGCTGGCTAACGGGCGGCTCTGGAAATAGGCATCTGTTTCTGCTGCTGCGACCGTCTCCACATGCCCTTCAATTCGTACCTGGCGTTCTAGCACCGTCCACAAAAAAACGAGCGCTGCCTGTGGATTTTCTGTCAGGTCTTGCCCTTTGCGGCTTTCGTAGTTGGTGTAAAAGGCAAAGCCACGCGCATCTAAGCCTTTTAGCAGCACTATACGGGCAGAAGGACTGCCGTCACGAGTAGCGGTCGCAAGGGTCATGGCGTTTGGCTCTGGCAACTCGGCGGCGATCGCCTGATCCAACCAGCGTTGAAATTGCCGGATCGGCTCAGGGTCAACATCTGCCTCGTTCAGTGCTTGCAACGTGTAGTTTTGACGAAGGTCAGCAATGGATTGAGTCATGGGCTTGAACAGCGATGCGAAAAAGCATTGAGGATGGCACTGGCGATTCTAGCAAGATCAAAGCAGTCAGCGATGAGTAGAATTGGCTATTCGTCCCATCGCACCTGCATTGCCTGACTGAGAGCCGTCGTGAACTGGTGTAAATGCTGCCCCTCATGGGTTGCCATAAGGGTAAGACGCAAACGGCTAGTTGGCACAGTCGGCGGGCGAATCGCGGGTGCAAAGATGCCTGCTTGCCGCAGTAGTGTTCCGAGGTGCAGCACGATCGCGGGACTGGCAACTTGCAAACACAAAATGGGCGAGGCAGACGGCAGAAGCGTGATTGCTGTATCAGTCGTGGCTGCAAGCTGTTGGCTCAAGGGCTGAAGTGCCTGCTTGAGTTGCGTTACGTTTTGCCAGAGTTGGGCACGGCGATCGGGTTGCTGGACGATCGCCACGGCTGCCAGTGCTGCGGCGGTATCCGCCGGAGACAGCCCCGTAGTGTAAATGAAGCCAGCCGCACGGTTCCGCAAGTAGTCGATTAGCGTTGCTGAACCCGCGACATAGCCACCCAAACTGCCGAGCGCTTTGCTGAGGGTGCCGACCTGCACGATCGCCCGACCCGTACAGTCAAAATGCTCGACACAGCCCGCGCCCGTTGCGCCTAATACACCTGTAGCGTGCGCTTCATCCACCAACAGCATGGCATCAAACGTTTCTGCCAACGCCAAAAGCTCTGGTAAGGGGCACAGATCGCCATCCATACTAAAGACGCTGTCGGTCAACAACAGGCAACGACGGTAACGATCGCGGTGCTGCTCCAATAGCTGCCGCAGTTGAATGACATCACAGTGGGCATAATCCAGCACAGTGGCACCGCTGAGAATGGCACCCTGCTTGAGGCTGGAGTGATTGTACTGGTCTGACAGGATGAGATCGCGTTTGCCGACCAGGGCGCTAACGGTGCCTAGATTTGCCAGGTAGCCAGAGCTAAAAACCAGGGCGGCTTCGGTTTGCTTGAGATCGGCGATCGCCCGCTCCAACTGATCATGCAGTGCCCGATGTCCACTGACCAGACGTGAACCCGTGCTACCTGTACCGTACTCTTGCGTGGCAACGATCGCGGCTTGTATCAGGCGATCGTCCCCCGCCAAACCCAAATAGTCATTGCTGCCAAAGTTAAGTACAGATCGCCCTGCCATCTGCACGACCGCTCCAGAACGCCCCTCAATCGCCTGCACCGAGCGATACCAGTCCGCTCGATGAATCGTGGTGAGAGCAGACTCCAACCAGGCATATGGATTAGCAGTCATGACTACGTCAGGTTAAGCATTGAGACCCGTTTGGTGCATATAGCTGAGAAGCCAGTTGGCGATCGTCGCCCGTCTCGTTTTCCGTGGCACCAACTCATTCACCTTGTAGCCCTGAAACCCCAGCTTGTCCTTCAGCAGTTGCTTGTTTTCAGCAGGAATTGATCGCGTTAGCTTCACTGTTGGCGGACGGTGCTCAATAAAATCTGGCGGTTCGGGATACGCTTCTTTCCACTCAGGCGCAACGGCAGTAGTATCCCAGCGATCGCCCGCATCATTCTGACGATAGCCCAAATAATGCCACACCAACTGATTCACCGTTGCATCATCCAGCGTGTCATTAAGGATTGCCCAAAGGGTTTCAGTCGTCAGGGGTGGAAGGTTAGCCATTGACTTTGGGGTGAAAGGAAAGAATGGCAGCGTTGACAAACTCAGGTTGCCCGCCCGCTGCATAGTGCCCACAGTTAGGAATAATCTGGAGTGTGGCATGAGGCAAGCGATCGCGCAATTGCTCACCATCGCTGACCGGAAACCAACGATCCTGGTCTGCCCAGAGAATGAGCGTCGGGCAGGTAACTTGGGACAGTTTCTCTTGCACAGACCGAATGAGGTTTGGTTCGCCTTGTTCCAACCGTCTAATTTCGCGAGCGGCAAGCTGAAATTCTGCTGCTAACTTAGTGAGCGTACCAGGGAACTCGATTTGCGGATACGTACTCCAATAAACATCCTCGGTCGTGGCATGGGACGGATCGGCGATGACTTCATCACGCAGGGCATAGACAACCTGACGAATCACCGGGTCAAGCCACTTTGTGAGACGAAACTGATCGGCTAACTCCACAAAGCCCAGCGGTATCTCTGCCAGGAGACGCATGCCCCAATTGGGTAATTCTTTGGGAAAAATCGGTACATTGAGCAGCACCAGGCGATCGCACAACTCTGGATGCGCCTGTACAACAGCAAGAGCCACCAGCGCTCCGAGCGATTCGGCAACAATCACGGCAGGTTCATCGCATAGCGCCCGGATCACGCGCTCCAGTTCCACTACTTTATGATCTGGCAGCTCTGGTTGCAGCGGCTTGTCAGAAAAACCACTGCCCTTTGCATCAAAGCAAAGCACCCGAAAATGCTCTGCCAGCGGTGCAATGTTGGCGTGCCAGCAATAGCTCCAGCTAGCGACCCCATGAACCAATATGAGCGTCTTTCCGGTTCCTTTTTCGCCGTAGGCAATGGCAACCAGGCGATCGTTGGCATCCTGAATCGTTACTGTTTGCCGTCCCTTCGGAAAGGTTGTCTGCCACCAGTCTTGCATTGCTGCATCCTTCAAAAAACCGTTGCTTAAGTTAGAACGAGCCGTATCAGACCAGACTCTCTTTGCTTTAGGATAAGGGCATTCGATGGCAGCGAGTGCTTCGCACATTCCCCTCTCTAGACTGGCATAAGTACGTATGCAAAAACTTCTTGTGACTGGAGCCAGTGGTTTTCTTGGTTGGAACCTTTGTCAGATTGCCGCTGCCGATTGGGATGTTTACGGCACGTCTTTTTCAAACACGATCGCCCTGCCGGGTACGACGATGCTGGCGATCGACCTGACTGACTTTAAGGCACTGAAACAACTCTTTCAAACGGTGCAACCCGATGCTGTGATCCATCTGGCGGCAGAGTCAAGTCCTAACCGTTGCGAGGCACAACCTGACGCTTCCTATCGGTTAAATGTCACAGCTGCCGCGCAGATTGCCGCTCTCTGCGCCGATCGCGATGTACCTTGCGCGTTTGCCTCTAGCGAGATGGTGTTCGATGGGTTACAGGCACCGTATCAAGAGGACGATCGCGTTTCGCCCATCAACCGATACGGTGAGCAAAAAGCACTGGCAGAGGTGGAAATGCTCGCTCACTACCCCAAAACGGCTGTTTGCCGAATGCCGTTAATGTTTGGCGCGGTGCCCCCTACTGCTAACAGCTTTATTCAGCCCTTTATCCAGACATTGCGATCAGGTCAAGACCTTAAACTCTTTACAGATGAATTTCGCACACCGACCAGCGGCACAACCGCAGCAAAGGGCTTGCTGTTAGCCCTTAAGATGGCAGAAGGTCGGCTTCACCTTGGCGGCAGAGAACGAGTGTCGCGCTATGAGTTTGGCTGTTTAATGGCTGCCATTCTCTCACTACCAGCAGAACGCATCATCGCGTGCCGTCAAAAGGATGTACCCATGGCAGCCAAGCGTCCCCCCGACTTGTCATTAGACAGTTCTAAAGCCTTTCGCTTGGGCTATACACCGCTCTCTCTCTGTGCAGAGCTAGATGCGTTAGTCGGTAAGGTTTGATCAGCTGCTTCATACGATCGCTACAGTCCAAAACACGGTTATGTTAGAACAACATTCCGTGTGCTAGTCGCCACTATCTGTAAAAAGTCAACGCTTATTCAAGCTGCTGGCTATTTGGCATTGCTGAATTCATATATGAATTGCCGAACCGCCCACCCTGCGGGAAGCAAGCTACACCCTAGCCCTCTCCCAAAAGGCGAGGGAACAGGAGTTTAAAGCCCTGCTCCCTGGGGAAAAGGGTTTGGGATGAGGGTGATTCATACTTTCATTCAGCAACGCCGGCTATTTTGCTAGTTCTTGCTCGATCGCGCTGACCAACTCTGGTGCATCTGGCTTGACTGCACTCTTAAACCGCGCCACAACCTCGCCTTGCTTATTCACTAGAAACTTTTCAAAGTTCCAGGACACATCGCCAGCAACATCCACTGTAGTCAGACGAGCATAGAGCGGGTGCTGCTGTGCCCCTTTGGCATGAACCTTATCAAACAGCGGAAACGTCACATCGTACTTAGTGGAGCAAAACTGGACAATTTCTTCGTTTGTACCTGGTTCTTGCCCACCATAGTCATTAGAAGGAAATGCCAACACTTCCAATCCTTGCGCGTGATACTGACGATAAAGCTGCTCTAGCCCCGTGTATTGCGGTGTAAAGCCACAGCGAGATGCCACATTAACAATGAGCAACACGCTGCCTGCATAATCTGCCAGAGGCTTTTCTGTGCCGTCGATCGTCGTTACAGCAAGATCGGTAATGGTTGCAGTCATTTTAGTTTCGTCATTCATAGTGCCATCACTATATTGTATGGAAGGGGCGCGGGTAGAACGCTAACGGCTAAAAGTATTGTCAGTGGGCAAATAAACTCAAAGCTCTCTACCGTCGTGGGCAAAACGTTACTTAAAATTCCCCTCAGTTCTTCTCCCGCACTGTCTCACCTCTCCACCGCATCTGCCGCTTGAGTGCATAATGGTGCGCGAACTTGGGGATATCGCCCTTATGCCCCATCACAATAACCGTATCGCCTTCTGCTAGAGACACATCATGGCTAGGATTAATCAGTGTGGTGCCATCGGCTCTGCGGAGTGCTACCACAATAAACGTACCCTTGCCCCGCACTTGCACCGTGCTGATACTACTGCCAATTAACGGCGAACCAGACACTACAGCAAGTTCATCAACTTGGACATCAATTTGAGAGAGCAGTTCATTAAGGCTGCTGCCATCGACTGTTTCTTCGAGAAAGCTAAGGGCGGCTGGGTGCCGGATGATATGTGACATCCGCAGTGCACCAATTTCAGCGGGTAGAACAACATGATCGGCTCCAGCTAGACGCAGTTTCTTTTCAGTAGACGGATACTCGCCACGCGACAGGATGATGAGGTTGGAGTTGAGTCCCCGTGCTGTCAGCGTAATGAAGACGTTGGCAGCATCATCTGGCAGAACGGTTGCCAGCACTTTGGCGCGTTCGATGCCTGCCGATTCTAAAATACCTTCGTCGGTGGCGTTGCCAAGACGGACAAGAAAGCCCATTGCTTCAGCCGTTTCAATGCGTGTCAGATTATTGTCGATGATGACAAACGGTTGCTTTACCTCCACCATCTGGCGCGCCAGGATTTGCCCGATACGACCATAGCCGCAGATAATAATGTGCTGTTGGAGTGTTTTAATCTCGTTGGTCATACGTCTTGCTCCAAGTGCCCGGTTGATTTCGCCTTCGGTAATCATCTGGAAGAAGCCGCCGAAGATATAGCCGACGGAGGTACAACCAGCGATGATCACAAGCATGGTAAAAATTCTCAGCTTTGGGGTCATGGGGCCGATTTCCCCAAAGCCCACACCAAACACGGTGATGACGACCATGTAGATGGAGTCAATGGGGCTCCAGCCAGCCAACATGTAGCCCATGACTGCTAGAACAAAGGTTGCGATAAGAAAGCCTGTGCCAGTCAGAATCCGTTTGAGTGAGCTGTGCATACAATGAGGCGATCGCTAGAAAGAATATCAAGCAGCCCCAAAATGAGCCTCGTTATCAAAAACAAGGTACCATCTGCTGCTCCAGCCGTTTCTGCCAGTAACTGAGCGTTCTCACTGGGCTAGCTGCACCAAAAGGCTTCTCAGTGCCAAACAGCAGGAAGCCAAGCAGCAATGAAAGCAACGATCAATCCAGTCAAGCATCTAGAATGGTCACGTTTGAACGGCTGCTTGAGCCTCAAAAGTAGCTCTCTATCTGCCGCTATTGCTCGGCTCTCTTCGTTGCCTCATGACTCGACGTTAACTCTATAGCCGTAGCCATGCTAGTTAGGACGGGGTGCAGGGGTAGAACCCCTGGCTGGGGGCAAAGCCCCCACACCCCCTTCCATCCCAATGTCCTAAGCTCTATGGCGATAGCTATATGTTTAGTCAGAGGCAACTGGTTGATAGTACTGTAGGCGATCGCTGCGTCAATGTAGCGCTGGAAACCGATTGACGGAGTTGCTGCGATCGTGAGCTTGGGCTGTAGCCAGCCGGAGCGAAAGGAGCCTAAATAAGTGGTGGAGATGGTACAGCGATCGCTCTACCAATCCTGATCGGAGCTGTATTCACTTGCCATTGTTGAATGGCTTCTAAGCTCCGATCGCCTTCGTTAACGTACAGCTGACTTTAGCAGGGCAAAGGATTGTGTCATCATCTCGATAGCCCACAAAACGGATATAGACTAACTCGCCAGCTTCAATATCGGGCGCATCTGGCTGATGGAGGTTTGGATCATAAGCAACCTGTTCCCACGCGGCACCAATTGACTCATACCCCCAACCCTGGACGAGGCTTTCTAGGGGCACAAACAGGGGCATGACATTCTTGGCAGGCAAATCGGGACGTGCCTCAATCATTTTGTTAAGGCTGGGATAATGCGTGAATAGCACTTGTAGCTGCTTGAAAATAGAGTGGCGCAGCGTGGTCGTGAGGGCAGCTTGCTGTTGTTGCAGTGCTTGTTGCAGCCGTACACATTCTTGTGATAGTCGATCGTTCTCTTGCTGAAGTGCGGCTTGCAGTTGGAGCGTTTCGCTCGTCGGAGGCTCTGACAGCGGCATCGCCTGCTGGGGAGGCTGCATTACCTGGTCAGCGCGTTGCCGTAATGCCTGCAAGCGGAGGTTCTCTTGCATCAATTCTGTTTTAAGCTGCAATTCCTGCTCGAGTCTTTGGTAGTCTCGCTTCAGGCGATTGCGCTCGGCATCCAGCTTACCGTTACTTTTGGAGCCAGCATCGACCAACTTGACGATCGCCAGAATAAAGACGAACTCGACCAGAAAACCAAACCAGAAAAGGTTGGTATTGTCTTCCACCCGCCTGCCCCCTTTAATGCAATAACGCGATCGCTTCAGTGAGATTACCACCCACCATTTTGGCTCATGTCATCCGTTCCAGCGCCGTTGCCAAGGTCGCTTTTTGTTACGTAAAACGTCAAAGCTGTAACGTTATGACGCACTCAGAATATCCAACAAAAACTGAGTCAGACACGGGGTCTCAATCGTTTCTAGAATTTTTGTCTTCACAATGTCAAATTTTGCACCCGCTTTAGCGCGTAAATCTTCATCCAGGGATGCCAGAAAGCCTCTTGCAATCAGGTCATCGCCCACTTGAGCGAAACCAATGCCTAGTTCCTGACTACGCTCCATTTTTTGGGTAGCGGTGACGATCGCCCTCACAATTGCCATGCGATCGCGGGGTTCACCATCAATCAACACAATAATGATTTCGCCATTGGGTTTCGTTTGCCCTGCCGCCTTGCGCGTAAAATAGCTATCCAGAGCAGTCTGTAAACCATCCAGCAGGTTGAGGCTCTCTGGCGGATAGTTTGCCTCAAACACAGACTCCAGTTGATCGGGCGTTACCTGCCGATATTGCTTGAACGAACCGGATGGCTCTTGATGCGATGAAATGTACAGGGTAATGCCATCGGGATCCAGCGCCTCACATTTTGACACCAGCGCCAGCACCGCATCATGAGCAGCAACCCAGGACGTTGCAAACCCTGGCACACTCGGCACAATGCTGGCAGCCGTTTTAGCAATAATGACCGTGTAATCTCGGTTTTCTAACAGTGGTTCAGACATTGCTTAGCGCCTCACTTCAAGCGCGTCTCTTGGGTTTGAAGCTATTTTAGTAACTTATGCGGCAATCAAGAAAAAATCTCTGGTTCTCGACGCTAGCAGGTCAGAAAAACCAGAGACTTTTAGGATTGCAAAAAGTAATATCCAGCCTTAGTGAATGATTGGTGCAAACGCACTACGGCACGCGATCGAGAGTCGGTGCTTTGAGCAGTTCTGGCTTAAACGACTGAAGCATCGTCTCCATCGGTGTCTTCTGAGCCAGAGAAGGCACTTGTTCGCGGAGCCGAGCCGTTAGCTGCTGCGTCTTCACATCGTAAATCTGCGTGAGTAGCTTGGGGTAAAGCCCAATCCCAATAATCGGCACCAGCAGCGCTGAGATAATAAACACCTCGCGGGGTTCCGCATCCATTAACTGCTCGTGGGATGTAAGCGTCTTGTTTTCGGGACCGTAGAAAATCTCGCGGAGCATCGACAGCAGGTAAATGGGCGTGAGGATCACACCAACTGCCGCCAGCATCACTACCAGCACCTTAAAGGGCGGAGCATAGGCATCACTGGTCGCGAAACCAACGAATACCATCAGTTCGGCAACAAAACCGCTCATACCCGGTAACGCCAAAGATGCCAGCGAGCAAGCGGTAAACATAGAGAAAATCTTGGGCATTTTTTGACCCACACCGCCCATCTCATCCAGCATCAATGTGTGGGTGCGATCGTAAGTCGCACCGACCAGGAAGAAGAGACTGGCACCGATCAAGCCGTGAGACACCATTTGCAGCACTGCCCCGCTGAGACCGAGATCGGTAAAGGAGGCGATCCCCAGTAGCACAAAGCCCATGTGCGAAATCGAAGAGTAGGCAATCTTGCGCTTGAGGTTTCGTTGGGCAAACGAAGTCAGCGCCGCATAGATAATGTTAACTACGCCCAAAATTACTAACGCAGGCGCAACCGTAGCATGAGCCGCTGGCAGCATCTCCGCATTCATCCGAATCAGGGCATAGCCACCCATTTTCAGCAGAATGCCTGCGAGTAACATATGCACTGGAGCCGTCGCTTCACCGTGTGCGTCAGGCAACCAGGTATGTAGCGGAATGATGGGGAGTTTCACCGCGTAGGCAATCAGAAACCCGGTATAAAGCCAGAGCTGCAAGGTCAGGGGGAAGTCCTTTTGCATGAGCGATCGCATATCAAAGGTGACTGTATCGCCATAGAATGCCATTCCCAAAGCTGACAGCAGAATAAATAGCGATCCCCCAGCCGTGTACAGAATGAACTTCGTCGCTGCATAATGACGCTTTTTACCCCCCCAGATCGACAGCAGCAGATAGATGGGTATAAGCTCTAACTCCCACGTCAGGAAGAACAGCAGCATATCCTGTACTGCAAACACCGCAATCTGTCCGCCGTACATCGTCAGCAGCAAGAAATAAAACAGGCGTGGCTTCAGCGTGACGGGCCACGCCGCCAGCGTTGCCAACGTTGTGATAAAACCCGTCAGCAAGATGAGCGGCATTGACAGCCCATCGGCGCCAACCGACCAATTCAGGTCTAGCTGAGGCACCCAGGTATAGCTCTCAAAAAGCTGCATCTCCGAGGTGGAGAAATCGTAATAGTTATAAAAGGCGTAGACCAGAATTGCGAAATCAATCAGCCCCACGACCAGGGCATACCAGCGGATCGTCTTGCCATCCTTGTCAGGGATGAAGGGAATCAACAGCGAGGCTGCGATCGGAAACAGGATGCTAGTCGTTAGCCAGGGGAAATTAGCAGTAAGCATCAGTAACCAGTTGTTAGTTGTTAGTTATTAGAACAGGTTTCTAAAGCGTTGCATTGAGCGCTGAGACATACATTGCTGAAGCTTATTGACGACTCAAGCATTCATCATGTAAAGCCAGCCAACCATAGCCCGATGATCGTTAGCGCCAAGCTGCCAGGTTCTAGAGTAGTGTATCTGCCTCTCCCCACTAACAACTAACCGCTAACAACTTCTTAAGCAATGCCAGAGAAGATCACTAGACCCAGCACCGCCGCAAACACAATCAGCGCATAAAACTGAGCACGACCATTCTCAACGTACTTGAGCAGTTCACCAGTCAGCAGCGTGACGAACCCCGCCAAATTCACAACGCCATCAACCACTTTATAATCAACTTCCAGCACTTGCCGCGCTAAACGACGACTGCCCAGGACAAAAACATTGTGGTAAACATCGTCGAAGTACCATTTGTTTTTCGATAGCTGGTAGAGCGCAGGAATCTTGGCAGCGATCGCCGCTGGGTTAATCTGCTTCCGCCCGTACATCAGAATCGCCAGGGAGATACCGAGGAGCGAAATGCCGACTGAGCTACCCGCCATGACCAGAAACTCATTCAGGTTCTCGCCACCTTCTGCTGCCAGTTCCACCGCTTCGCCAGGAGCATGAATAAAGGCTTCAAAGTAGTTGGCAAACGGTGTGCCGACCAGCCCAATGAGCATAGATGGGATCGCCAGAATGACCAACGGCAGCGTCATCGTAAAGGGCGATTCATGAGGCGATTCACTGTGGTGCTCATGGTCATCATGTGCGCCCTCAGCGTGATCATGATCAGCCGCCAGCGTCAGTTCTTGAGGATTCATGGCACCGGGACCAAAGGTTAGCCCTTGTGCTTGCAGTTGCTCGACCTTGATCAGCTGGCGTGCCGTCGCATCATTGCCCCGAAAACCACCCTCAAACGTCAAGATATACATCCGAAACATATAGAATGCCGTGATTCCCGCTGTCAGATAGCCGACACCCCACAGCACTGGGTTCGCCGCAAAGGCATTACCGAGAATCTCGTCCTTTGACCAGAAGCCTGCAAACGGTGGAATCCCCGAAATTGCCAACGTCCCAATCAAAAAGGTGATGCCTGTAAAAGGCATATATTTCCGCAAGCCGCCCATCAGCCGCATATCCTGAGCGTATGCCGGGTCGTGCCCTACCACGTGCTCCATGCCATGAATAACCGAGCCTGATCCCAGGAAGAGCATTGCCTTGAAATAAGCGTGTGTCATCAGGTGGAACATACCAGCGCTGTAAGACCCTACGCCCATCGCCATGACCATGTAACCCAACTGCGACATGGTGGAATACGCCAAGCCTTTCTTGATGTCGTTTTGGGTGATGGCGATCGAGGCTCCTAAAAAGGCTGTGAATGCACCTGTGTAAGCAATGACATCCATTACAACCGGAATGCCTTCAAACACAGGAAACATTCGGGCAATCAGGAAGACCCCAGCCGCCACCATCGTTGCCGCGTGGATGAGTGCGGAAATCGGAGTGGGACCCTCCATGGCATCGGGCAGCCAAACGTGAAGCGGAAACTGCGCCGACTTTGCTACAGGTCCTAAGAAAATCAGAATGGCAAAGAGTGCTGCAAGTCCACCGCTAAGAGCGCCTGTTTCCACCAGATCTTGCAGCCGTTCACCGATCGTCGCAAAGTCAAAGCTCTGCGTTGCCCAGTAAAGCCCAAGAATACCAAGCAGCAAACCAAAGTCACCCACCCGGTTCGTCACAAACGCCTTTTGGCACGCATCCGCCGCACCTTTGCGATCGAACCAAAAGCCGATCAGCAGGTAGGAACACATTCCCACCAGTTCCCAAAAAATATAGACCTGCACCAGGTTTGGACTCAGCACCAGACCCAGCATTGAAGCGCTAAACAGGCTCAGGTAAGCGTAGAACCGTACATAGCTTGGGTCATGCGCCATGTAGCCATCGGTATAGATCATGACAAGGAATGCCACCGTCGTCACAATCACCAGCATGAGAGCGGTAAGGTGGTCGATGGTGTAGCCCATGCGGAGGTGAAAATCGCCTGCTGATGCCCAATCAATCATCTGGGTGTAGGGAGCGTGCCCATTCCACTGGCTCCACAACAGCGCCACAGATAGCACCAACGTCGCCCCAATCAACGAGACGAGAAAAATTGAATTAACCTGCCGCAGTTTATTCGTCGCTTTGTTGAAGGAGATTAGCCCCAAGCCTACAATCATTGCGCCAGCCAGCGGCAAGACTGGAATCAGCCAGGCGTACTGATAGATTGCTTCCATTGCTCATGCCTACGGTTAAAGTGCTTCACATGGTTGGGAAAACCGTTTACATTGTGACACACACTTAACAAGAAACTGTCGGGTGCGAACACAACATTCTGGCTTTTCTATGGTCTAGCATTCCCAACCCAGACATAAAACGACTCTCAGCAGGATGCTTCATGAAGAGAAGTTGAAGTAGTTGCGTCTATAGATGAAGGCGCAATAAAGACTGAGGCGCATCAGGCTTCGCTTACCTTCCGTTGACAAGTTCTTAACCTCAGATCGATACAGTGAAGGAAATTCCGTAGATCTACGGAATCAGCAGAAAAAGTCATTTAGCTCATGCGCTCTTCTTTACCTGAACGCCACAGTTTTTGCCTGATAACTTGACGATCGCTGGTTCTGAGCGATCGCAGCTTGTGCTCCTTCACCTCACCTTCAACATCCCTATGAATGCCCGTCCGCACCAACAACAGCCCCGACTGCACCACTGGCTGCTAACCACCAGTTTTTTGCTAGGAAGCCTTGCGGCTCCAAGTGTGGCACACGCCTTTACCCTTAACTTGCTGCACTTTAGCGATGGAGAATCGTCGCTGTTGCCGCGTAGTGCCCCTGCAACGGCTACGAACCCTGCCTTTCAATATAGTGGTGTCGGCTTGTTTGCCGATTTAATCGATCGCCAGCGCAACGCCAGCAGCAGCGACTTTGACCTGCTGGTAACGGCTGGTGATAATTACCTGGCAGGACCACAGTTTGAAGCTAGTTTGCGCCTCCCTGAAGGACAGGCTTTTTATGATACCCGTGCCTTAGAGCGGTTTAATATTGATGTCGGCGGTATTGGCAATCACGAGTTTGATTTTGGTCCGGCGGTTCTGGCTCGTTTTCTTGATCCCGATCGCAACGGCACCAGCTTCCGCCCCTTCGTCTCTTCTAATCTGGTGATTCCAGACAGCAACCCGCTCAAAAGTTTGATTCAGCCCAGCACGGTTGTCACTAAAACGGTGAATGGCGTAGCGGAGCGCGTTGGCGTAGTAGGAGTCACAACACCCTTACTGCGATCGATTTCTAGCCCTGAAGATGTAGGCACGATCGGCGATCTTGCAGGCAGACCCGGGTTTTCAGCACTCGTTAACCAGGTGCAAACCGAGGTCGATCAACTAACGAGCCAGGGGATTGACAAGGTTGTGCTGGTCTCTCACCTGCAAGATCTTAACGAAGAGAGAGCGCTGGCAGGCAGGCTTCGTAATGTGGATGTCATTGTGGCAGCAGGCAGCGATACTCGCCTTGCGAACCCCGACGATCCCATTCTGCCGTTGAGCGGTGAGACGCGAGTGCCATCCTACCCGTTAATCTACAACCCTCAAACGGGTGCCCAGGTAACGTCCCTGGCAGATGTACCCGCTAACGTTGACCCCTTGCTGATTGTCTCAGCGGATGGTGAGTACAAATACCTCGGCAACCTCCAGCTTGAGTTTGTCAACGGTCGGATCAACAGCATTCTGGAACCTGGAAGCGGTCCCAAGCGCAATGCTAATTTAGATGGGCTGGTGCCACGTGCAGACCTCGTTAGTCAGGTGCAGAACCCTGTGGATAACTTTGTCGCAACATTGCGGCAGACTCCTGTTGCGGTGACGAATGTACCGTTGGACAGCTTGCGGACAGAGGTGCGTGCGAAGAGTACGCTGGCGGGCAGTCTGATTGCCGATGCGATTCGTGATGCCGCTCAAGACGGTGCGGCTGGTGTTGGGCTAGACCCGGCTAACGTGCTGGTGGGCATCCAGAATGGCGGCGGCATTCGTAACGATCGCCGTTTCCTTCCGGGTGACACCATCTCTACGTTTGACACCTTTGATGTGTTGCCCTTCTCCAACTTTGTCTCGATCGTCACTAACATTACTGGAAATGAACTGCGTGAGATTCTAGAGCGCGCTGTTTCGGGTCAGACTGCGCCAAATGTCGGAGGGGGTGGTCAGTTTCTTCAGTTGTCTGGTCTGGAAGTGGTTTACGATGTGACGCGACCCGCACAAGTAACGACTGCGGCTGGTGAGTTAACTGCTCCGGGTGCGCGGATTCTCAGCATCTTGCTTGACCCCAACAACGATCGCTCGGGGCAGTTCCTCTACGATGTGGCGCAAGGTGGCTTCCTGGTTGACCCCAACCAGGCGTTGTTTGATCTAGCCACGATCGACTTCACGGCTCGCGGTGGTGACAACTTTACAACGCTGGCTGGCATTGCCGATGATCGCAAGTTCACGATTACGGGTGCGACGTATCAGAGTGCGTTGGAGCAATATATCCGCGATGACTTAGGTGGCACGATCGATGCGATCGATATTGCTAGTGGTGAAGGAGTGCGAGTGCGGGATGTTTCTTCCAACGTCCTGTCTGCGTTTGGCGGCGAAAGCATCGTTGCGAGCGATGCCGAAGCTGTGCCAGAACCCACCACGATGTTTGGTATCATGACGGCTGGGTTGGGTTTGTCCTACTTTAAGCGTCGTCAAGCTAAAGCCAAGCAACGCTCAAACGGTTAATCTACCGATTTGCTGCGTTGTTCATAATCACCGTGAGGGGGACGATTTGCTGGCTAGACTGGCGCGATCGTCCCCCTCGCTGCGTTCTGCTCTTGAACCGTCAGGCAGAAGGTAAAAGGTAAAAGGCTGAGGGCTGAGGGCTGAGGGCTGAAGGCAGTTTCAAGCAAGGTTGATGTCTGTCCTCGCGTTCTCTTCGATTGCCATGGTCACAAGCCAAAATAGTTTTTGAACGTTTGCTGAGAGAACGATAAGAGTAGGTTCAGGCTCCTCTCAGCGTTCTACGTCAAACTTCTTAGCGGGGAGTCATCTTGCAGCAAACGCGCTGAAGCACACTGGGGCTAGACGTTCAGGCACGACCCGGCACCACTAAAGTAATAACAAAAATATGAAACTGAAATATTGGTTGTTCAATCTGCTTTTGGCGGCGATCTGGGGCTGCACGGGGCAACCTGCCACAAATCAAGCCTCAGAAAGCCCGATGAGAGAGAGTACGACAGTGGCTGCACCGTCATCGCCAACCGCAACCATGACTCCAACGATCGCTCCCATCACTGCGCACCAAGCTAAACAGACAACGAACGTAACAGCAACTCGATCGGGTGCTTTTGTTTCGGGCGAACATCCTACTCAAGGCACTGCCCGTCTGGTAACGCAAGGAAATCAGTCGTTTCTAGAGCTAGATCAAGCCTTTAAAACGTCTACTCTAGGACCCGATCTAGTGGTCGTTTTGCATCGCTCTACTAATGTTATTGGTGCCACCAAGCCACCTGCCTACCCGCTCAAAGAAGGGGATTATGTCTTCCTGGCTCCATTGAAAAAATTTAGCGGTGCCCAACGGTATGCGGTGCCAGCATCGGTCAAGCTAGCAGACTACAACTCTGCTGTGATCTGGTGCCGCCAGTTCAATGCCACCTTTGGGTCGGCTCGGTTGAGTCGTTGAAACGCAACAAGTGCGCAGCAATTTGCCCTTGCAACCGATCGATAATCTATAAAAATCAAGCTGGCACGATCGTTTAGCGCTTGGCTTCAGTCATGAAATCGCTAATCGCAGCAATCAGCAGGAAGATACCCGCGATCGTGAGCGCTGTTACTCGACTGTGGGTGCTGGAAAGAACAACCAGTGCGATGACAACCAGCGTGGGCAGTTTCGTTTTCACCAGGGAGTCCAGCACATTCCGCAAGTCGTTTGACACGTTTGCCTGTTCTGCTAGCGTTTTGCTGCCCATGACGTAGTGAAAAAGTCGTCCCGTTTGCAGCAGCAGAAACAATTTGCTGCGAGTGGCGGGGTAGAAGTCAGGCTGAAGCATCAGTGCCTCATCAAAGTTGGCGATTGCAGCATCAAAACGGCGCATTTTTCGCAACGCCAGCCCGCGCTGATGCCAAAGTTTGTGGCGTTTTGGCTCTACTTGCAGAAGGTTGTCGTAACTGGCAACCGCTTCTTCATAACGCCCCAGCTTTTGCAGTGCTGCACCCCGACTGCCCCAGGTAAAGGATTCATCCGGTTTCAATGCCAGCGCTTTGTCGTAACTCACGACGGCTGCTTCGTAGCGTCCCTGGTGGCTCAGGGCATCGCTGAGGGTACTCCACGTCTGATAGTCGTCAGGGTTTAGCTCCAGGGCACGATCGCAGCTTTTAGTTGCCTCTTCAGAGCGCCCCAGGTGGTAGAGCGCTTTGCCCCGCAAACTCCAGGCTTCAGCCGCCTTTGGGTCTAGCTCTAGCGCCCGATCGCAACTGACGATCGCCATTGCTGGCTCACCCGCCTTTAGCAACGCGTCAGCATGACCGATCCAAACCTCTTGCCAGTTTGGTCTTAGCGTCAATGCCTCAGCAAAACGGGCGATCGCCGTGTTGACATCACCGCCGTCCAGCGCCTGCTGCCCTTGCTGATACAACAGAAGGGTCTGCAAACCCTCAGTCGTTTGCTCATCAGCCAACAGTTGCACCTGCGCTTCGGCTGTCAGATGCCAGTATTGCTGATAGTCCGTCTCGGAAAATTCTTCGTGCCAACTCATAGGAAGATCGCCCATCAATAGTAGACTGACGAAGGCAGAAGGAAAGGCTAAAGGATGAAGGATAAATAATTAAAATTTGAGCTTTAAACTCCAAATGTGATTTCAGACTCCTGACTCCCTCAACCATTGGCTTTTTAGCCTTTAGCTTTTATCCTTTATCCTTTCTAACAACTCCTTACTCTAAAAATAACGCCCTATGAGCACTGAACTTGACCCGACAACACAATCGAAAAAGCAAGTTGGTGAGGCGGCTGCCGCGCGCGTGCAGTCAGGTTCTATTGTAGGGCTGGGCACGGGGTCAACGACAGCTTTTGCGATTCAGGCGTTGGGCGATCGCCTCAAACGCGGCGACCTGAAAGATATCAAAGGCGTAAGTACCTCGTTTCAGGCGATCGTGCTGGCAAAGGAGTATGGCATTCCACTGACGACGCTGGATGCAGTCGATCGCATTGATGTGGCGATCGATGGTGCTGACGAAGTTGATCCACAGAAAAACCTGATCAAAGGCGGCGGCGCAGCACATACGCAGGAAAAGATTGTTGATGCCTTTGCCGATCAATTCCTTGTGGTCGTTGATGGCAGCAAGTTAGTCGATAAATTGGGCACAACCTTTCTGCTGCCTGTAGAAGTTATTCCGATGGCGATGAGTCCGGTGATGAAGGCGATCGAGGCACTGGGCGGCAAACCCCAGCTTCGTATGGGTGTCAAAAAAGCAGGTCCCGTGATCACTGATCAAGGCAACTTTGTCATCGACGTAAAATTTGATGCTGGCATTGACAACCCTGCCGATTTGGAGAAAACCCTCAACAACATTCCTGGTGTACTTGAAAATGGCTTGTTTGTTGGCGTTGCCAGTTTGGTGCTGGTCGGTGAAGTTATTGATGGCAAGCCATCGGTGAGGGAGTTTTGAGGGATGAGGGATGAGGGATAAAGGATAAAGGATAAAGGATGAGTAAAGGCTGCTAGCTGAGGGCTGAAGGATAAAGGATGAGTAAAGGCTGCTAGCTGATGGCTGATAGCTAACAAGCGAAAAACAGTTTGTCACCCAATGCTGCCCTCGCCTTCTTTGCAACACAATGTAATAAAAGACGCGGGTAAGAGACAAGCAGAACGTTCTAGACTTTGTAGATGGTTCGCTAGCCGCGATCGCTTCGACTATTGTCACGATGTTGACTACTGGGTGAAGCGCGATCGTCATTGGTTCAAGGCTAATCATCACCAATAACCTTTCTCTCGCCGCATCAATCCTATGTTTCCAAACCAGCGTCCCCGTCGCCTTCGCAGCCATCCCCAGCTTCGTCGAATGGTACGCGAAACGGTATTGACCACTAGCGACCTCGTTTACCCACTGTTTGCGGTACCCGGTGAGGGCATTGCTAAAGAAGTGCGCTCTATGCCCGGAGTCTTCCAGCTTTCGGTAGACAAAATTGTGGAAGAAGCGAAGGAAGTCTACGATCTAGGCATTCCCGCCATTATTCTGTTTGGCATTCCTGCCGATAAAGATGTGGATGCAACGGGTGCTTGGCACGACTGCGGCATTGTCCAAAAAGCTGCCACCGCTGTCAAGCAAGCCGTACCTGACCTGATCGTCATTGCCGATACCTGCCTCTGCGAATATACGACTCATGGGCACTGTGGCTATCTGCAAGTGGGCGATTTGAGTGGGCGGGTGCTGAATGATCCCACGTTAGAATTGCTCAAGAAAACGGCGGTTTCCCAGGCACAGGCGGGAGCCGATATCATTGCGCCCTCTGGCATGATGGATGGGTTTGTGCAGGCAGTTCGGGCGGGATTAGATGCGGCAGGTTTTGAAGACACGCCGATTATGTCCTACGCGGCTAAGTACGCCTCGGCTTACTATGGCCCGTTCCGGGATGCCGCAGATTCTGCACCGCAGTTTGGCGATCGTCGTACCTATCAAATGGATCCGGGCAATGGTCGTGAAGCGATTAAAGAAATCGAACTCGACATCGCTGAAGGTGCCGATATGCTGATGGTGAAGCCTGCCCTAGCATATATGGACATCATCTGGCGCGTGAAGGAAGCAACCAATCTACCCGTTGCCGCCTACAACGTCTCTGGTGAATATGCGATGGTCAAAGCCGCTGCCCTCAACGATTGGATTGATGAACAGCGAGTCGTTCTGGAAACATTGACAGGCTTTAAGCGTGCCGGAGCCGATATGATCCTGACCTATCACGCGAAAGATGCTGCCCGCTGGTTGGGTTAGCCAGCGAGTCGGGTTTCTAAACTAATTAAGCGTTACACGCCTTGATATTTGCAAGAAACCCTACTTCTGTATGGTTGTCGAGCCTAGTGCAACCCGCTTAAAGGGCTAACGAAGGATTGCCCCTTAGTCAGAACTAGCCACCAGCGTACCTGGCTTGTAGCAAATACCTGCTTGCTTGAAGCGGCGTAAAGCTTCGCTGAGGCGATCGCAATCCGCAATGAGACTAATGCGGACGTACCCTTCACCACCGCTGCCAAACGCATTCCCAGGCGTGACGACCACACCTGTTTCTTGCAGCACCGACAGCGCAAAATCTGTAGAGCCAACGCCTACGGGACATGGCACCCAAAGATACATTGTGGCGCTAGGTTTTGGCACCGTCCAGCCCAATTCTGCCAGCCCTTCAATGAGAAAATCGCGACGGGTGCGATACCGTGCTTGCACGTCATGCAGATACACATCGGGAAGCTGCAACGCGGTCTCTGCCGCTGTTTGGAGTGCCGCAAAAATGCCGTAGTCCAGATTGGTCTTCAGGGTGCGTAAGCCCTGGACAATATGGCGATTGCCAACGACAAAGCCGACGCGCCAACCTGCCATATTGTAGGTTTTGGAGAGGGTGTGGAATTCCACCCCAATCTCCTTTGCACCAGGGATTTCGAGCAAGCTAGTAGGCTGATAGCCGTCAAACGCAAGCTCCGCGTAACAAAGGTCATGGACGAGCAAAATTTCGTAGTGGCGGGCAAAGGCAACAATTTCTTCAAAGAACTCGCGGGGGGGCGGTCGCAGCCGTCGGGTTGCTAGGGTAGTTGAAATAAAGGATTTTTGCTTGCCGGGCGATCGCCTCAGGAATCGCTGCCACATCAATCAGCCAGCCGTTATCAGGCTTGAGGATCAGGCTATGAATGGTTGCTCCAGCAATAAGCGGCCCCCGAAAGTGCGCTGGATACGCCGGACTGGGCACCAGCACCAGATCGCCCGGATTCACGTATGCGATGGCGAGATGAGTCAAGCCTTCCTTGGAACCCAGCAGGGGCAGCGCTTCGCCTTCGGGGTCGAGCTTGACGTTATAACGACGATAGTACCAATCAGTAATCGTCCGCCGAAAGCTGGCAGTGCCTTCAAAGGGTGGATAGCCATGATTGGCGGGATTTTGCAGCGCCGCGATCGCCGCTTCAACCACAGGCTGTGGCGTGGGGGCCATCAGGATTGCCCATCCCCAGGTCAATCAGGTCTAACCCTTGCTCACGCGCACGCACTTTCAGTTCATCCAAACGAGCAAACACATAGGGAGGTAACGACCCTAGGCGATCGGCAGGCTTAATCCAATCCAGGTTCATGCCGTTACCTCGTTAGTGGAGTTAGGGGTGAGAGGTGAGGAGTGAGGAGTGGTAGGGAGAGAAGCTGGTTGTTCACCCCTCTCTCCTCTCTCCTCCCTCCTTACCTCTACGGTGGTTGACACCATTGCTGCCATCAACTGCGACGGCTCCACCGCAAACGGGAGGCGATGAATGTCAGAACTATGAGCACAGGCAATGTCTGCTGCGTGCTGGAGCTCGGCGATCGAAATCGCTCCTAACCCCAAGTCATACAGGGTTTGCGGCAACCCGATCGCGCTGTAAAACTTCAGGAGCTGCTGACGAGCCGTTGCTGCAAGCTGATTGCCCTGCACAATTTCCTCTAGACGCAACTGTACCAGAATCCCATAGGCGACTTTTTCACCGTGCAGCGTACCGTGGCTGGCAAGCAAGTGCGTCAAGCCATTGTGTACAGCATGAGCCGCAACCGTACGGCACTGGGCACCACCCAAACCACCAATCACGCCAGCCATCAGCACCGTAGCATCCACAACTTCCTCCCAGGTTTCTCCACCTGGGTCTTGAAGGGCGATCGCGGCTTTTTGAAACAACAGATCGCGCAACACTCGCGCCTGCTGCACGGCTGAAATGATCAACGTTTGTTGAGAATGACCGCTACTCACCGACGCTTCGTACCATTTGGCGATCGCATCCCCAATGCCAGCAACCAGAGTATGCCGAGGAGCCGTTTGCACTAACCCATAGTCCAGCACCAGGAGGTCAGGGCAGCGCGATAAAACCACATCATGTTGAAAGGCACCCTGGTCAGAATAGACATTAGAAAGCGCTGTCCAGGCAGCACAGGTCGCGGCTGAGGTGGGCATCGTTACCACAGGAAGCTGGTGCTGATGTGCTACTAGCTTGGCAGTATCCAGTGCTTTGCCACCGCCCACGCCAATCACCACATCAGCTTGATGCTGAACCACTGCCTGAGAAAGATTTGCCAGCGTTGTCTCGCTGCAATCGGGGCTATAAGACATCCAGGCAACCGACAACTGTTCGCGCTCCAGTGCTGGCTGCAACTGCGGTTTCACCGTAGCCAGCGTTTGGTTACCGCCAATGACCAGCGGACGACGACCCAGCCGCGCGATCGCACTACCCGACTGAACCAGCAACTCTCGACCGCGTAACACTTGCGCGGGGGCAATCGTGAGCAACGGTTGTAAAAGTGTTGTAGACATAGCAGAGTAGAGTTGAGACACTGGACGAACGTGAAAGCAGTGACAAAAAGTTGAGATGGCAACTGACGCACTTAGCAGGTGCTTTTTGTCAGTCTAGCTTTTTGTCAGTCTAGAGTCAGCACCCAAAGCCGTTGTTCTTCTAGGCTCCGGCAGATGGCGCTGGGGTAGATGGTTTTGGCAAGCGTGCAAACTGCTTGCGATCGATCTCAACGACCATCTGGTTATCAGTCGGAGACAGCAACGACGGCTTAACCTGACCGAGATACACAGGCTGAGAAACACCTGGTGCGGGATGCAACAAGGCACGGGCACGGATCGTCATCGTTGATTCGCCCTGTGACATTCGCCCGGACGAATAAAGGTCTACAGCCGCCTGCCGTAAGGTCGCGTCCAACGCCGTCTCAGTAATCGTGGCAGGCACCACAATCACCACCTGAGAGGCTCCAGAGTCAAAAACGCGGGTAAATTTGACGGCACCTGGAATCTGAGGACGATCGTGCAGACCCAAACCCAGGGCAAATAGACCGCCTGTCAACACGCCCATAAAGCCCGTGATGCCAACCAACCGAAACCGGATACCCCACTGCAAAAAGAACCCTGCCACCATCAAAGCAGCAGCAAAGAGGGTGAAGTAACCGGACCAGATTGCGATCGTAACGAGTGAAAGACCAAACATGGCGTAGGGACGAAGGGAGCGGCGAACAAGGCTGAGACAGACTGGGCTTCAACAGTAAGTTTAAGCTGCAAAAAATCAGGCTTCAAAGATCCAGGCTTTGACCCGCTCCAGACTTTGCCAGCCCGGTTTGCGGACAAAGCCATCCTCAATATTTTGTGCGACTTCGTCGCGCAGTTCTGGCACTGCCATCACCAGTTGCTGCACCAGCTCAATATGCTGCCGAACCCCTTTTTTAGAGCTTTCTAGCATCGCCAGCACCAGATTGACCCGTGCCTGTGCATCTTGTGGGTTGAGCTTGACCGCTTTTTGCGCTGCGTCAAAGGCCAGAGCGGGCTTTTCAACCAACAAGTACAGCCAGGCGAGACACGTCCAGGCAGAGCTACTCTTGCGGGAGCGATCGCAGACTTCTTTAAATACAGGAATCAGCGCTTCGGGCGCTTCGCCTGCTTTGTAGCGCTCAATGCCTTCATCAAAGAGCGCATCAACGGTTTGAGTCATAGGTTGAGAAAGAGAATTACTGGTTGTTGGTTTCTAGTTGTTGGCAGTTCAGACTAAAAACCAACCGCTAACAACTATAAGCGTTGTTGGTTTTTAGCTGTTAGCAGTTCAGACTAAAAACTAAAAACCAACCGCCAACAACTAAAGACGCTATGCCGAGAACGATTTACCGCAGCCGCAGGTTTGATCAGCGTTTGGATTGGTGAATTGAAACCCACCACCAATCAGCGCATCACTATAATCAAGCACTAAACCGTAGAGATAGAGCAAACTTTTAGGATCGCACACCACCTTAAAGCTCTCGTAGTCGTAAACCTCATCTGTGGGCTGAATGTTGCTAGCATCTTCAAAGTTCATGGTGTAAGACATACCAGAGCAGCCACCGCCCCTCACGCCTACACGCAGGCATAGATCCTGCCCCTGCCTTTCTCGAAGCTGCAACACGTGGTTTAGAGCGGCATCTGTCATAAGAATGCCCTGCCGTTGCGATTGCGCTGTTTGCGTCATTGCTGATAAAGCTCCTTGCCAGTATTCAATCCCAGGGGTTCATACCTATCTCTCCATACTATCAGGGATAAATCACACCGGGGTAACGCATCCTAGGAAGAGAGATGACTGGTGAGGAACGGGAATTTCTTTTAACCTGAAGGCTTGGCAGTGGTGCAATCACGTTGGGCAACCCGATCGCACGGCAAGAGACGAAACAGCCGTACGAAGCGGATTAGTGTTTAAGATAGGTATCTGCTGCCAGTAAATCCTGTTTAGCTTGATTTGATCGCTCAGTTTTAACCGCTTTTATTTTATGACTGCGCTCAACCTTTCTACCCGTCGTCGTCTCCAGCAACTACCGCAGATTGCCAGTGTTTGGGAAGGCGATCGTCGTCCGCTGGTATCTGGAATGCCATCCAGCGATGATTGGACGGATGCTGGCACTGGTTCCGAACCCAATGGTGAGTGCATTCTTTGGGTGGATGGTTCGCAAGGCATGGTGCGAGCGATGGATGTGGTCACACCAGAGACCGGCTCAGAGGCGGTCGTACGTACTCTCCTCCGGGCGATGGAGCATCCCCACAATCCGAATAGTCCGGCACGTCCCCAAAAAATTGTGGTGAGCGATCGCGAACTGCTGTTTTATCTACGAGGGGTGCTGCAAGACCTGGATATCGCGCTGGACTATGTGCCCTCACTGCCACTCATTGACGAAATTTTTCGCGGGTTTCAGGATGCGGTGAGTAGCCGCCCGCCCCAACTGCCACCCCAATATGCCGAAGCCTTGACGCAAAAGGCGATCGCACTTTGGCAGGATGCCCCGTGGGATATCTTTGCCGATCATCAAATCTTGGCGATTGAGGTCAATCGGTGGGATATGGACACGCTCTACGCTTCCGTCATGGGGATGTTGGGCATGGAGTTTGGTGTCTTGTTCTACCGATCACTCGACTCACTCCAGCGGTTTCGAGAACGGGTGCTGACGAATGAATCGCTAGAAGACATGGAGGAGGCGTTTTTAGGACAAGATTGCCTGTTTGTCACCTTTGAGAGTGATGGTGATGAGGATGGGGTAAACCTGTCCATCGTGCCGACAAGCGACGCGATCGAGCCTGTCTTTGGCAATCTGCATCCCCTTGAAGGGTTACGTTCCTTTTTATATGACGAAGAAGCAATGGCGCTGCTAGTAGTTCTAGAAGCCTTCCATCGCTTTATGCGTCAGCACCACTCTAAGTTTGAGCCAGACACCTTTCCTGCCGTTAGCAGTCGTTATCGCATCCCTCTGCCAGCCGAGGTGATAGCCGAGGCACCAGCGACTGAGACAGCTAAAACAGGGACGATCGCGATCAAAGTATCGACCATGCCCGATCTGGCAGCCGAGTTGCTGGCGCTAAACGATGCAGACGGTGACGACGAAAGCTTTCCCGTTGTGCGAGACGATCTGGTGCCTGAAAACTCCTTTCTAAGTCTGGGCGTAGTGCCGTGGGAGATGCTGGACTTACTGCGATCGGGCATGGCAGAGCACCAACCAATGACCGATGTCAAGACAGCAGGCGATGGGTTTCCTGTGGTCATGATCCAGACTTCGCGACCCAAGGCAAAGACCTTAATTGGTGCTATCAAGGCAGCAGGCGGACTGCAAGCCATTTGTTTCAACCCAGGTGCCGACCCCTTCGATAGCGAACACTACGACTTAGGGCTGTTTCAAACCGGCAATGGCGACCTGCACCTGTTTGGTGAATTTGGTGAGGATGACCCCACCCATATGGCTGCCCGCAAAAAGTGGGATCAGCGCTGCAAGAAGACGAACGGCTGCTGCGGCTTAATTATTGCTACGGGGCTAACCGGAGCCAGTCGCGGCAAGCCCCAATTCAAGGATATGGTGGCGTTGTTTGAGGCACGTTCCCTAACGGCAAAAGACTTGGGCTTAGGTACGCTCCAGCTTCGGTTAGCAGCCGATTTTTGAAGCGCGATCGCCCTACTGACCCGCGTTACCCAGGCGACTTTGTGCCCGATCGCGCTCCCGATTGATTTGCCGCACCAATCCTGGCGGCAGTTGCTCTTGCTTGGTGAGCGCCCGGTTAAAGTAGGCAAGGCTACCCCGATTGTCGCCCTGACGTACAAGGATTTGCGCCTTCAGGTAAAGGACATCGGGGTTGTTGGGTGTTGCTTTAAGCGCACTATCAACGGCAGCCAAGGCTTTGGTTTGCTGGTTCAAGTCCCGATAGCCCAGCGCAATGCCCCGATCAGCCAGGTAGCGGGGAGTGGCATATTTATCTAGCCGATTGATGGCATCGGTAGGGCTAGAAAACGGCAAGTTGAGAGAGACAAATAAATCAATATAGCCCCGCAGCAAGTTCAATTCTGGGTCACTTGAATCAACTTTTTCGGCGTTATCCAGATACTTAAACGCCTGCTGAATTTCGCCCAGCGCTCGCGGTGTACCCTTAACCGTGCCGTCTTTGCTGAAAATATAGGCACTTTCGAGAAAATGCCCGACTGCCTGGTAAAGGTTGCCCCGCAACGGGTCTTTGCTAACCATCGCTGCGGCAGCTTCCCGAGTCTGAGTCGCGTAGCTTTTGAACGCCTCTAACTGTGCAGACTTTTTCGCTTCATCCTTCTCACCCTCCCAAGTGATATACGCTAGTGAAGCTCGGAGCGCTTGCGTCAGCGGATCTCTGGGGTCTGCTTTCTGTACAAATAAATCAGCTTGTTTATAGTTCCCTTGCTCAAAAAGAGCTTTGAAAGCAGCTTCGGTACGATCGCCAATTTGTCTGGCATTCGTCGTCCGAAACGGATCTTTTGCCAGGGAAGGATTCGCCCACAGGCTTAAGGAAACGAGTGCGACGCTGGCAACACGTAGCACGCGGCTAGGGGTGATTTGTGAACGGGTATTCAACTTAACAGCCATAACATTCCAGTTGATCGGGTTTAAGAAAGCACAGTTCAAGAAAGCAGTAAGCAAAAAATCAATACTAACTTGGAACCAAGTTAGTTAGAGTGGTAGGACAAAACCCTGCGTCGAAGGCAGTTTGACAGAGTGGGGACGCAGCTTAAAAGCCTGTTGTGCGGGTTAGAGCGGCATTCATCACCTGTTTCACCTAAGTAATAGGCTCTGACGCTGGGGCTGTACGCAAGTTCCGGCAACATTCTTACGCGATCGCTCTCCTCTTCTCACAAACGGAATGCTTCAGCTCAAAAATCTGACCTATCATCCCACTGCCAGCCATACTGCTATTCTCAAAGCCATCAATTTTCAGATTGCACCGCAGCAGATGAATCTGGTGATTGGTCCCAGCGGATCAGGCAAAAGTACGCTACTAGAGATTTTGGCGGGGCTGGCAGAAAAAACGAGTGGAGGCATCTTTTGGCGCGACCAGGAACTCATCGCACTCCAACTGCAACAGCTTAGTGGTCTGGTCTTTCAGTTTCCAGAGCGCCACTTTTGCGGCGGCACTATTCTGGAAGAACTGAGGCTGGGACACCCAGAATTGACGAGCGATCGCATCGAGCAAGCGCTTACCGAAGTTGGGCTGACTCATCTGCCACTACATACTTCGCCCAATGCCCTCAGTGGCGGTCAGCAGCGTCGTCTTGCCTTCGCTGTGCAATTGATTCGTCAACCCAACTTACTGTTGTTGGATGAGCCTACGGCAGGGCTAGACTGGTCGATGCGGCAACAGTTAATTGGTCTACTGGCAAAACTCAAAGCGCACTGGAGCTTGCTCGTTGTTTCCCATGATGCCGGAGAGCTAGTAGATATTGCTGACCAGTGCTGGACGCTGAACCACGGGGAACTAACCGCCGTGCAACCAGATGAGCTTAGAAAACCGCGCAAAAAGATTGCAGAAGCAGGAAGGGATGAGAGATGAGAGATGAAGGGGTGGTAGAACCAAGCTTGGCTGGAGTAGAGCAAGCAGCGGAAGAGAGAGAAGCAGGGCATTCCAGCGAGGCAAGGGAAGCAGTGATGGATAGGGGCGGTGCAAAGGTAGAGACGACCGCATTGTTGCCGACCAGGACACAACACCTTACAACCCTTGCGCCCGACTCTCGATCGCCCCTGTTGCCTCCAATGGAGGAATGGCAATCTACGTTGCATTGGCAACCCGAAGCACACCAACAGGCGCAGTTTCAACAACTTTATGCCCTGACGCTAGCTGGTAACCGTCAGTTTAATCTCACGCGCATTACAGAGTCAGCAGAGTTCTGGGAAAAACATCTGTGGGATTCGTTGCGAGGAGTGCAGCGGTTTTTGCACGAAGATGGGGCGTTGGGAGTTGGGAGTCAGGAGTCGGGAGTGGAAGAGCAAGAGAACTATTTCATTCAAAACTCAAAACTCTCTAGCGACGCGGCGCAAAGCGCTACTCAAAACTCAAAACTCAAAACTCAAAACTCAAAACTCTCCTCTCTCAACGTTATCGACATTGGCACGGGTGCTGGTTTTCCGGGGTTGCCTGTGGCGATCGCCCAACCCAATTGGACAGTCACGTTACTGGATGCAACGCGCAAAAAAATTACCTTTATTGATCAGGTGCTTGCCTACATGGGGCTGACCAATGCCACCACGCTAGTAGAGCGGGTCGAGCAAGTGGGACGGCAACGGCATCGGCGGCAGGCCTATGATCTGGCACTCATCCGAGCGGTGGCAGCCGCACCAGTCTGTGCAGAGTATGCCCTACCGCTGCTGAAAATTGGTGGCTGTGCAGTGCTTTATCGCGGACAGTGGTCAGAGGCTGAAACCACATCTCTGGAAGCGGCTGTCGCTGTCCTGGGTGGCAAAATCGACGCGATCGAAGCCTTTACGACTCCGCTCACGCAGGGTGATCGACACTGTATTTACTTGCAAAAGATTGCACCAACCCCGAACGAATTTCCACGGGCGATCGGCATTCCAACACAGAAACCGCTGGGCTTGGATGCTGAGGCGTAAGAGTGGACGACCGTTTACGACTGCAATGGTTTAGAGACTGGCACGAAAACAAACTACCCGTTTCGGCTACGCTCAACTTGCCACTGTCGAAGGTTGAGCATAGCCAAAACCTGGCTGATTGGAAATTATTAGTCCGCAGATCCCTTCGCTCTAATGTCGTCCACTGGGGCGACGGGAGACGGGCGATCGCGCACCCGATCGTTCACCATCAGCGTGACGTGCGGCGCGAGGTTGGGGAGCAGCATGGGGCGATCGAGACGGGGCACGATCAGGACGTTTGCCGCGAGAGGCTTGTCCGCGCTGTCCATTTTGGATGGGTTCTGGTTTGGCGTGGGGATTTGGCTCAAAACCGGGAACAATTTCTCTGGGCAGGGGCTGCTTGATGAGCCGTTCAATGTCGGCTAGCAGTTTTAGTTCATCGACACAGACTAGCGATACGGCTTCGCCCTCGGCACCCGCGCGACCAGTACGACCAATGCGATGGACATAATCTTCGGGCACGTTGGGTAGCTCAAAGTTAACGACGTGGGGCAAATCGCTGATGTCAATGCCGCGTGCCGCAATATCGGTAGCGACTAACACCTGGAGGCTAGCGTCTTTGAACTTTGCGAGGGCACGGGTACGTGCTGCCTGACTCTTGTTGCCATGAATTGCCAGCGAGGGAATGTTGTCGTCCATCAACTGTTTGACCAGGCGATCGGCTCCGTGCTTAGTGCGGGTAAAGACCAAGACCTGAAACCAGTTGTTTTCTTTAATCAAATGAGTCAACAGTTGGCGCTTTTGCTCACGATCGACGGGATACACCTTTTGCGCGACGGTATCGGCAGTGAGATGGCGGCGCTCTGCCTCAATCAGCGTTGGGCGATCGAGCAGGCTAGACGCAAACGCCTTAATGTCGCTGGAAAACGTGGCAGAGAACAGCAGGTTTTGCCGCTGCTTGGGCAAGAGGGCAAGAATGCGGCGAATATCGCGGATAAAGCCCATATCCAACATACGATCGGCTTCATCCAGCACCAGGATTTCAACGCGCGATAGGTCCACCGTTCCTTGCTGCACGTGATCGAGCAGTCGCCCTGGGGTTGCCACGAGAATATCGACCCCACCTTTGAGGCGTTGCACCTGCGGATTCATCCCCACGCCGCCAAAGATCGTCATTGAGGCGAGCCGCACGTACTTACCGTAATCGCGCACGCTTTCTTCGACCTGTGCAGCCAGTTCACGAGTGGGAGTGAGAATCAACGCTCTGATGGGCGATCGCTTCTTCGGTTGACTGCTAGAGACAGACGGACGATCGCCTTCCGACAAAAGATGCAAAATGGGCAGTGTGAAGCCAGCCGTCTTGCCAGTACCTGTTTGGGCACCCGCTAGCAAATCACCACCAGATAGCACCGCCGGAATCGCTTGCAGTTGAATGGGGGTAGGTTCGGTATACCCGCGCTCTGTAACAGCACGGAGAATGGCATCGGAAAGACCGAGATTAGAAAACGACATAAGGCTCCAGTAGTAGCATCAGCCCCCGCCGTTAACAGCGTCAGTCTTAGGCGGACGGATCAAATTTTTGAAGGGCTGAGAAGGCAGTGACGCTAGGACTGGAAGCGAATGCCACAGCTTTGCATTCTAGCAGAGTGTAGCGTTTTGTGTTGACGGGTTGCGATCGCAGTACTAGATCCCCGACTTTTGAATCATTTAGAAAGTTCGGCGGAATGGAATCAGATCCCCGACTTCTGAATCATTTAGAAAGTTCGGCGGAACGGAACAAAGAAGTCAAGGATCGATGGAGGGATCGATGGAGCGTGACCTTGCAGTCGTTGTTCCTTGCATCCATTACACTCATTTCCTGACCCGCTCCAGAAAGCAAGCGACACCTTTTCTCCAGGGGGTGTGGCTCGCCTCTTGAAAACTTGCCGCCCTTTAAGACTTGCCGTCACTAAGTTTAAGTTAGATTAGGCTGTTCTTCATCACGGTCGCCAGTGCTGGGTTTTTTAATCGTTCTACTGTCTTCAGCCTTTTTTTGCATTCAAAACGTCATTGTCAGAGTGCTTTTTAACGAACAGACTGTTTTGGGTGTGTTCCCGACGGGCGGGTTCGTGGCACCGACGTTGCCCAATTCGTTGCTGCTGATGTTTATGCGAATGCTGCTGGCAGTGCCACTGATGGGAGTCCTGGCAGTCAGGTTGTATCCACCGACCTGGAAAGAGATTGGGCAGTTACGTCACTTAGAGCAACGCCCCACCTTGCAACGGGCGATCGCTGGTGGCGTGCTGATGTTTCTCTACCTGGCGCTGCTCTATGTGTCGATGGGGCTGATTCCGGTGGGCATTGCGATTACGCTGTTCTTTGCTTATCCCGTCTTTACAGCGCTTTTTTCCTGGCGTTTGTTTGGCGATCGCCCGACTCCGTTTCGTTGGAGCGTGATGGGGCTGGTGCTGTTAGGCAGCATTCTTACCTTGCCGCATACGAGTGCTGCGGTGGAGCAGACAACGTTAATTGGCATTTTGACGGGGATTGCCTCTGGCATTACGTACGCACTTTACACGGTGGTTGCCCAAAAGAGCTTTGAAACGTTTCATCCTGTGCCCTTTACCTGGCTCAGTTTTTTGATCACGCTGGTTTTGTCAGGAGTCAGCCTGTTGTTTTGGCAAGAACACGGCACAGCGTTGCCCTGGCTACCGTTGTGGATTGGGGGTCTGCTGTCTGCGATCGTCACCTTTGCGGGTCACTTGCTCAATAACGTTGGCATTCGCATGATTGGTGCCACCTCTGCCTCCATCATCGGTGCCAGTAATCCCGCGCTAACGGTCGTCCTTGCCTGGTTGATGATCCAGGAAACGCTGAATAGCTTGCAAATAACAGGAGTGGCGATCGTGACGTTAAGCGTTGCGCTATTAGGTCGAGAAAGACAGTTGGAGAAAGGGTGAGGAGAAAGGGTGAGGAGAAAGGGTGAGGAGAGAGGGGTGAGGAGAGAGGGGTGAGGGATAAGAAGTTTTGAGTTTTGAGTTCATTCTGCCTTTTGCCTTTTGCCCTTTGCCTTTTACCTTTTTTTGCCTTTCTTCAAACTTCCTTCTGCAAGGCAGTCGTATCCCAGGCTCCATCGAGATCGTGGGTCATGCCTCGATCGTCTGCTCGTAGCACTCGTTCGAGGTCTTGCCGGAGTTGTTGCGATCGGGCAACCTGGGTGTCGTCTTCCACGTTTGCCAGTTCCCACAGGGCTTGTTCGTCATGCGCTTTAAAGATGCGGGCAGAGCGGTGCGCTTTGTAGGCACGAGTACCCAGGAGCCGAAGGGCAGCTTCTCCCATTTCAAGGGCAGAGTCAAAGGTTTCGCGCTGTACAACTTCGACACCGCGCCGAATGAACTCATAGGCATGGCGACGATCGATCGCGCGTGCCAGGATTTTGAGATGAGGAAAATGCTTTTGCACCAGATCTGTTATTTGGAGCGATCGGTCGCGATCGTCAATGGCAACTACAAACAGCCGTGCGTGTCGTGCGCCTGCGGCATGAAGGAGATCCAGCCGGGAGGCATCGCCATAAAAGACCCTGAAGCCAAACCGTCGCAGTAGTTCTATTTGGGTCGGGCTGTGATCGAGGACGGTGGCTTCAAACCCATTGGCAATGAGCAACCGACCCACAATCTGCCCAAAGCGCCCAAAGCCAGCAATGATCACGGGGGTTTCGCCATCATCAATTTCGTCTGCTTCGGCTTCAATTTCGGCAGCAACGAAGCGCGGTTGAATCAGCCGATCGTTGATGATCATGATCAACGGGGTGAGCGCCATCGACAGCGCGACAGCGACGACTAAGGGACTGGCTACGTCTTCGGTGAGGACGTTGTTTTGAGTGGCGAAGGAAAACAGCACAAAGCCAAACTCGCCGCCTTGCGCTAGCGCACAACCAAATAGCAGACTTTGGCTCATCTCTAGCCGAAAGACACGCCCTAGCCCAACCAACACGGCAAATTTGACGATCGCCAATGTCAGCACCAGGCACAAAATCAACAGCGGTTGCTGCATCAAGAGATTGAAGTTGATGCTGGCTCCCACTGAGATAAAAAACAGCCCCAACAATAAGCCTTTAAACGGCTCAATATCGCTTTCTAATTCATGACGATACTCGTTCTCAGCCAGCACAACCCCTGCGACAAAGGTTCCCAACGCGGGAGACAGCCCGACCTGCTGCATCGCCAGCGCAATGCCAACCACCAGGAGCAATGCCGTAGCGGTAAAAATTTCGCGCTGCTGAGTGGTGGCAATAAAGCGAAACAGCGGGCGCGTGAGAAACTGTCCGCCCAGGATAATGCCGCCGACCGTGCCGATGACTAGCAGCGCTTGTTGCCATGCGGGTAAGCCTACACTCGCTCCGCCTGATTGCTCTGCTGCGACCAATAGCACTCGATCGCCGATCGCACTCATAGCCGCGATCGTGGGTGCTGCCAGGAGCGGCAAGAGCGCCAGGATGGGAATAACCGCAATATCCTGAAACAACAGCACCGAGAAAGCAGACTGTCCGGCTTGTGTTTTCGTGAGTCCTTTTTCATTCAGGGTTTGCAGGACGATCGCGGTGGACGATTGCGCCAGAATCAAGCCCACTGCCAGCGCTGTTTGCCAGGGAAGCCCTGCCATAAGACCGATCGTAGCAAGCACCAGCGATGTGACTAGCACCTGCAAGCCACCCAAACCCAAAATCGGGAGCCGTAGCCGCCACAGCAGCGAGGGTTGCAGTTCCAAACCTACCAAAAACAGCATCATGACTACGCCAAATTCAGCGAAATGCATGACATCTTCGTCCTCACTGCCGACAAACTTCAGCACAAACGGTTCAATGATCACGCCTGCAATCAGATAGCCCAGCACAGAACCCAGTCCTAGCCGTTTGGCGATCGGCACCGATGCAACAGCCGCTACCAGATAGACAAAAACTTGAAAGAGGAACCCTTCGTTATGCATGGTGTGTCACCTCTGGTTGTTTCAGCAGCCAATCGAGTTGCAGGTTTAAATGCTTGACTTGCCGTAGCTGTTCCCAATCGATCGTGTCGTCCCGCAGTGCCGTAATGACTGCGCGGTAATCAGCAGCGTGTTGGTCAATCTGATGGCGTTCTTGCAGGCGATGCGTGCCTTGCACGACAAACGGTGGTAGATACTCCATGCCGCATAGACCCGCTGTTTGCTCAAAGGGCACTAGCAATTGGCGAATGGTAAAGCGGTTGTAGCCCTCCTGACAATACGCCTGCTTATCGCCCCCGGTGGTAATCGCCGTGAGAAACTTTTTACCTTGCAGCGCGGTGCCTCCCTGCCCATAGGCAAAGCCATTTTCGAGCACCAGATCTTGCCACTCCTTGAGGATTGCGGGGCTGCTATACCAGTAGAACGGATGCTGAAACACAATCACATCATGCGCCAGCAGCAGATCTTGCTCTGCTTTGACGTTGATATGAAAGTTGGGATAAACCTCGTAGAGATCGTGAACGGTGACGGCTTCCAAACCCTGTACGGCTCGAATTAACTGCCGATTGATCCGCGATTTTTCGAGCGCTGGATGAGCAAACAAAATCAAGATCTGGTTAGGAGTACCCATGAGTTTTGCTATGCAAGGTGCAGGTGAGAAATGCTGTGCAAAGAATAACATTTCAACGGTGAGCGCATGGTAGCAGCGAAGCCCAACCTGTCACGCACGACGCAAGCGACGATCGCACTTGACCCAGCGATCGCATCGGCTGACCTACTGTTGCGTTAGCCCGACCGAGTTCAGCGTTAGCCCGACCGAGTTCAGCGATAGCCCGACCTAACGCAAAGACCGCTCGACCGAGTTCAGCGATAGCTCGACCTAACGCAAAGACCGCTCGACCGAGTTCAATCCTTGCTTGAGCGATCGTTTTGCTCACTCGACTGAGCTTTGATATAGCTCATCCAGGTAATTTAACGACTCAACCCATCTCAGAACTAGCTCGTCCTATCTCAAAGATCGCTCAACCAGATTGCAGGATAGCTCGGTTAGAGATGAAACTGACTGATGCCATAAATCAATCCTCCCCGTAGGATGCGTTAGCCCCTGGCGTAACGCATCAAATCAACCACAGCGATCGTTAATCCCCTCCGTAGGATGCATTAGCCCTTGGCGTAACGCATCAAATCAACCACAGGGAATACTAGCAAAGATATTACTTCCCACCGCTTCATGACCAACTACCGCAGACACACTCTCGCAGGCGGCACCTACTTCTTCACTCAAGTAACCCATCAACGCCAACCCTGGCTCTGGACCGAAACGGCACGTACCACTTTACGCGCAGCCATCACTCAAGTGCGCCAGACCTATCCCTTCGTCATCGAAGCAATGGTTCTGCTACCCGATCATCTCCATTGCCTCTGGACTCTGCCCGAAGGAGACAGCAATTACGCCACCCGTTGGCGCTTGATTAAAACATACGTCACCAAACGGGCAGCAAGCGACTTACATCTGAATACCGAGTTGAGCCAATCTCGTCAAAAGCGACGAGAGGGCAACCTCTGGCAGCGACGCTTCTGGGAACATTGGATTCGAGATGAGCAGGACTTTGCTCAACATTGTGATTACATTCATTACAATCCAGTGCGGCATGGCTTGTGCCGAATGCTTGGGGAGTGGAAATATTCAAGCGTTCATCAGTTTGTGGCGCAAGGGCTTTATCCATCTGATTGGGGTAGCTTTGGAGCGCCAGGAACACCGTTAAACATTTGGGATGTGTGAGGTGTTAGTCAATGGAATTGATGCGTTACGTTGGCACTTTTCTTACGTGGCGAAGCCTATACGCATCCTGCATTACAACGCGTCCTTGCGTGCGAAAGCCGTTGCCACCGGAGCAGCTTTGATTTGCCTCATTCTTTACGAAATACCACTACCGCAGCTTTGAGTCATCTATTCCTTCTTCCCTCTGCGTAAATCCTATAAATGTTGGATTTCTTAGCTAAACATCATAGCGTCCCCTTTTCCTACCTCTCAGAAGTTAATTGAGATGATGCTTCTTGCTGCAAAGGCGGTTATGGAAGCCTTTCTCTGGCGGGAAATATCTTTCGTAATTCAAGTAGGATTGCTGTAGGATGCGAAATCATTGAAAAATACCAATTAGATTATATTTATTTTTCTATACCAAAAGACTTGATAAATCTACAAAGAGGAAATAAAATATGGCAACGTTCCTAGCTTTGTACTAATAAAATAAACTGATGTCATGTCAATACTAGATTTTAGCCGTTGGACGGGCATACTTTTGTAACGTCCTATACGGTTTCGACCCTAGATCCGGGAGAGTCAGTATGGTTGCAAGGTTTAATGAACAGATTAACTTGCAGAATTAGAGCTTGGCTATTAACAATTGATTGCTTTTTAGGTTGATTTTTGAATATTTATTTTTTGCTCTTCGCAGAGTAAATTTAACTTTAACTCGTCAAAAGGGTGCCATTAGGATTTCCTTAAGGAGCAGTACTGTGATAGAAGCAAAGCTAAGCAACTCTTTGAGCCAAAAGCAGAAAGCACCAGAAAATCATTTTGAAGGATTTGATTTTTTACGGGCTATCTTTTCAATTGCGATCGTTGGTCTTAAGACAGATCTATTCTTATTGCTAGAATTATTGGTCTCCGGGGCTTTAGCGTATTCTATGATGGCTAAAGTTGCTTATCTTGCAGTTCCGATATTTCTCCAAGTGTCTTTGTTCTTGTTTTACTTTAAAAGTGCAGAACGTGGCTTTTCTTACTTTCTTCTTATGCGGCTTCCTAAACTTATTTCTCTCTACCTTTTCTGGGTGGGGTTAAAAGTTCTGCTTGATATTTTTATAAGAGACGAATTAGAGTCAATTAGAAAAACAGCTTCGTCACCAAGAAGTTTAATTGAACTTATTGTGAGTGGGGATCAATCACCTTTTTTCTTCTTCTTTGCACTAATTTTTTTAACCACTGCGGCAGCAATTCTAACTTTTTTGTTTAAGAAGTTACAAGTAAGTCAACTGAAGAAGCTGTTTATTAACTATGCTTTATTGTTTGCTTCGTGTCTTTTTATCGTCGGTCTGTCAGGGGCTGAACTGTTTGTGAATCAATTTGGTGGAACTTCACTATTAGAATTGGCACGTTCAGCTTCCAATATCGCTTTTTGGGACTATAATCCACTTAGCTTCCTGCCTTATCTTTTTACGGCAGCTATCACTGTACAAGAGTTGAATGAAGGAAAATTAAAAAGTTGGTCTTCCTCATTAAAACTAAAGGTATTTGGACTGCTTCTCTTGTCTGTATTGATCACAGTTCTAGAATGGCATTTTTTTGAAAAATTGCTCCACTATTCGAGACTCTCTCTCGTATTTAGTTCCTGGCTTCTCCTTTATCTTGCATTATTATCTCCATTGAAAGCCCCTTCCGGCGTCAAATTCTTATCATCCTGCTCTTTGGGTATATATGCTTTCCATGTTTTTCTCACTCATTAGCCTCTTCCAAAAAATATTATCTTCTTGGAAGGTCTCTTTCAGGCAGTTCCAGGTTTGGAAATTGTGATTAGTTTTGTTGTTGTGTTAATTGGCTCTATTACTTTGACAATGATATCCAAGAAAATTAAGTTTCTTCAGAACTACGTTTAAGAATTGAGGTTTTTGAATTTTAGATGTTTGAGGTCGTGGCACTTATAGTTGTTCCAAATTTATGTCGAACGAGGGGAAGTTATGAGAGACTTTCCCTGTTAAAGAAGTTTTTACAGTTCAGCTAGAATCCCTATTTTACTGTATTAAGCCGTTTGAAGTTGGTAAATCTTTTCCTAATGTAAGTTTTTGTTACTGCCAATGTTTTTCCTATTACCAATTATCGCTTTTGTATTCTTTTTTCTTGTTTTCTCTACTAGCAGAAAAAGAGAATGGCGTAGCTCGTTGCTTTTGTCAGCGCTTATATGGGCACTTTTTTTGGCTGCAGTAACTGAGTTCCTCAGCTTGTTTAAACTGTTCTCTTTTGGTTGGCTTCTCGGATCTTGGATAGTTATCTGTGGGGGATTGGGGTTGATCTACTACAGGCTTCTTAAGAAAAAATATCTTGGTGTTCCTAGAAAGCCTTTTAATGAGCTAAGTAGATTTACCAACCAAGATTTTCTTTTGTCTAAAATTCAAGTTCGTGTTTGGGTGGCAGGAATTTTTAGCATTATTTTAATTGTTGGTATGATTGCACTAATCGCTCCTCCCAACACAAATGATTCGATGGGGTATCATATGCCTCGTGTTATGCATTGGATACAGAATCACAGTGTTGCCCATTTCCCAACTAATTATACCGCCCAGCTCTTTCTGTCTCCTTGGTCAGCGTTTGCCATCTCTCATTTCCAGATTTTAAGTGGCAGCGATCGTTATGCCAATTTAATTCAATGGTTCGCCATGATCGGTTCAATCATAGGTGTTTCACTGATTGCGAAGCAACTTGGTGCTAATCTTTATGGTCAAGCTTTTGCGGCGGTTTTTTGCGCCACTATCCCAATGGGAATTCTTCAAGGATCAAGTACACAAAATGATTATGTCGTTGCTTTTTGGCTAGTTTGTCTAGTGTATTACATTTTACTTTCACTCCAAAATCAGGAGAAGAAAGGCTATTATTGGCAAATAGGTCTTAGCTTAGGACTTGCTACTTTTTCTAAACCAACGGCTTATCTCTATGCATTCCCCTTCCTTTTATGGTTTTTCGTGGAAAAAGTAAGGCTGTTACGTTGGCAAATGTTAAAGCCCATTTATCAAATTGGCATTTTAGCAATTTTAATTAATAGTTTTCATTGGGGACGTAATTTAGAATTATTTCATCATCCGCTCGGCAAATCTCCTGATTATATTGTTTATACAAATCGAGCGTTCAGTATCCCACTATTTCTGTCAAATATTATTAAAAATATTTCGTTACACCTGTCCACACCTTCTCCTTCAATCAATCGAATTTTGATAAACTTTCTATCTTTTATTCATGAGATTCTTGGTGTAGATATTAGTGATCCACGAACAAGCTCTAGTGCTTTTCAACTTAATAGCTTAATTAACCAGGAGGATTTAGCAGCCAATACAATTCACCTTTTTTTAATTAGTATTGCAATCATTTGCCTCGGCGCAAATTGAAAAAAAAGACTTTTTCATCTTCCTATTTTTAACTACATTCTTTGCATAATCACTGGTTTTTTGTTGTTTTGCTTTCTGCTTGCATGGACACCTTTTCATACAAGGCTACACTTACCCCTATTTATTCTATCGTCTGCTTTCGTAGGTTGTGTTTTTATAAAAGTTTGTTCTCTTAGGCTAATAAACTTCATTGCAGTGGTTCTCATTATTCTATCTTCACCCTGGCTTTTCTTTAATGAAACTAGACCACTCATCGCTAACGGTAATTTCGTTAAAGCCGGAAAAGTTGAAAATATATTTAACACTAACAGGACGGACTTATATTTCATGGGGCGGAGGTACTTTAGAGATCCAATGTTAGGAGCAACAGAATTCATTAAGTCCCAGCAATGTTCTAATATTGGTATTACCTTTGACAAGCTAGATATTTTTGAATATCCAGTTTGGGCATTGTTACAAACTGATTCAGACAAGCAATATCGTATTCAACACATAGCAGTAGAAAACGTATCAAAGATTAAGGAAAACAAGTATCCCTTTAAAGATTTTAACCCCTGTCTAATCCTGGATGTTGAGGGAGATGCTCTTGAAAGGTTGCCCTCTCAAGTAGCTAACTACATTGAAGGATGGCGAGGGAACCGTACAAAGGTTTTGATTAAGAGATAACCAGTTTCAGCAGCCATCTTAGGATGGGTATAGCCTTCGCCATCTAAGAAAAGCAGTAGTTTGTAGGATGGGTATAGCCTTCGTCATACCCTACGGGAAGCAAGTTACAAGAAAAGCGCAGCGTAACGCATCGATTTCGAGGCTTGTGATGCGTTACGGCTATTGCCTTTAGCGAAGCCATGCCGCAGGCTTTACACATCCTACCAAAGCTCTAAACACTCTAATAAGTAAAGGCACATTGACGTAGCCCTGTTCTAAATTTTCGTCAGCGGGAATTCTAAAGGCACAGGTTGAGTGGGCGATAGGTATCGCAAGCACCATTCATTCCACCGCATTTACTACTTGGAGATATTCCTATGCCTTACGAAAATATTAGCGCGTCGATTTCGCCGGAGAAATTACAGGAAATCAAAGCCGCGATCGCGTCACTCGATGCCAATATGCCGTTCTTGATTAACCTGACACCCGACGAACGCCGCAAGCGGGTCAAAATGGGCGACAAGAGTTTAGCCTTCGTCAGCAATAGTTTGAACGTGACCCAAAACAACGCTGATGTTGTGCCAGCCAGCTTTAACGTTGCCGAATTCAGTCGCGATTATCAGTTGACGATCGCGCTAACAGAAGTGCTCAACCTGCTAGAGCAATTATCCGAAAAAGTAGACGATACCCTGATGGCAGTTGGCAGCGAATCGATGGCAAGCAGTCTGCTGGTGTATGACTATGTGAAAACTGCTGCCAAACATACACCCGGCTTAAAGAACGTTGCTGACCAACTCGGCGAACGATTCAAAGCAATGGGCAACCGACGTGCCAAACCTGAGCCAAGCACTGCTCAAGCGACCTCGCCCATAGGCTGACCGAGCTTCAAACAGGCTCAACCCAGATCAACGATCGCCTGACTGAGCAAACATATAGCTCGACTCATAACCGCGATCGCCCGACTTAGCTCAAAACTCACTCGACCTGGTTCAGACATTGCTCAAGCTACCCTGACGCTAGCCTGACTCATCTCAGACATAGCTCGGCTTATCCCAGAGGTAGCTCGACTCACCTCAGCGATAGCTCGACTCACCTCAGCGATAGCTCAACTCACCTCAGCGATAGCTCGACTCATCCCAGCGATCGCTCAACTCATCGTAGGATGAGTATAGGCTTCGCCATGTAAGAAAAGCGGTAGCGTAACCCATGCAGCATTACAGATTGATGCGTTACGGCTGCGCTTAACACATCCTACTACTGGATGTTGAACCACTTATTCCAGAGATAGCTTGACTCATCAATTAATGGGTTACGGCTGCGCCCCACACGATCACGCCACTGCTTCTAAACGCGCAAAACGGACTAAAGGTAACTCTAGCCCGCTTCGCGGTCATTGGAGCACGCCAGCGCCAGGGCGATCGTGACGTTAGGCTGGGGGCGCAGGGATTGGTCTTGAGAGACCATCGATCGGGCTGATGTCTTCCGTAAACCGGATCAGGTCTGCAAACGTAAACGTCCCTGGCACCTTCGCAGGCAACGTGGGTTTCCAGTTGCGATTGCGTACAAAGAAAGAATCGCTATCGCCCTCAAAGAGACCCAAGAAGACCTCTGCTACAATGCGGCTACCCACTTCGCCCAGGCGCAAGCCCTTTTGTTGCACCTGCGCTTCTTTAAGGATGTAGTACCAGAGCGGTGTTTCCTTATCAAAGGCAAACCGCTTCGCAACAATACCATCCGAACCCGATGCAATCTCGCTTGAACTCAAGGGTTTGAGATTCATAAAGCGTGCCACACTTTGACCAGAAGGTAGCCCCACACTACGTCCCCGCAGCAGGTTTCGCACCGCCAGCGAGGTCGGTGGCTTGAGGTTCAGTACGTTCGGGATATTGGGGATGTCTTTTAGCGGATTGACAAGGAACGGATCAAGCTTGCGAGAGGGGTTCACTGGCACGGCTGGATCAATCTCGAAGAAGCGTCTCCAATCAATAATCCAGTTAGTGGGCAAGAGGGTTTCCAGCCCTGGACCATCCGGCGGCATCCGTTTAGATTTGCCCGTAAAGTTAAACAGCAGACCCAGTGTTGCGGGGGTAAAGCTATCGGGAGCAATATCCTTGAAGGTAAAGACGCGGTTGTAGTCGTAGGAACTGCGGATCATGCTGTGACCCAGACGATACGCCGCCACCGAGAACTCTACTGGGATAAACGGAAACGTGTTGAACTTATAAAACTTGCGACCCTCCTTCAGCACTTTGTTAACTTGATTGGAGTCAAGAATGCGATCGAGGAAATCAAACACCACAATCCATTGATAGTGCCACACCACCAACTGTCTAGCTTCTTCAAAGATCGTCTTGCTGATCTCAGCTTTGCGTGGAATCGAGCCATCTCTAAGTCCATCCACAATCTTGTTGTGGAACTTCAGGATCGCCAGGTGGGTCTGCGCCACCAGCAAGTTCTCGTCATTGCGAGGATCACCCAATAAAGCGACGGTGCTGGGGGCACGAGGCCGATCGTGGTCACCCTTGACGACGATGATGCCCTTGGCATCCCTGCTCTCCTCATTCTTGCCAATGAGGAACTTCTCTTTGTCCTTGAGCTGAAACAGGTACGGTTGATCATCCGGCCCAGAGCCATAAACGCTATCCAGATCGAGTGCCGGTGTGCGGAAGTTGACAACGGCTTGAGGATCCACCCGCTTCTCTTTTAACGATGTGGGGTCAAAGGTCAGGTCATGATCAACAAACTGCCCCAGATAGGTAAAGCCAGCGGGCACGTTGCGATTATCGCCATCGGGATGATCTCTCAGTGGCTCCGATAGATCGGTGCGATCGTTGAGCATGGCATTGCCCAGTGCTACCAGATTGTCGATCGGTGGTGTAAACGCTGGCAGTTCCGGAAACATCCTGCCGAATTTGCCCGTCCTTGCAAAAGCGCCCTGAGGTGTGTTGTCTCCGTTGCGAACACTAAAGCCGTGTTGTGGTGATGACATAAGCTTCCTCTAAAAAACAAGTTTTAACTTGACTAGGAGACAGCCTAAGCGGTAAAGCAAAGTATTGATGGTACCCATTCGGGGTGTTTTTCTTTGTGTAATGAGTTTGCTGTTTTAGCGCTGCATGGTCACGGTTGCCATCACACGAGCGGTTAATCAGAATGGAAGGGGTGAGACGGTAAAAAACAACGGCAAAGGGAGTGAAGGAAGCATGGCTGAATACCAAAAAATCGAGTACCGCTTTGGTACAGACGGCAAAATTGTTGAAACCGTATTGAATGCATCGGGAACCCGTTGTATGGAGGCAACAAGCGCGATCGAGCAAGCGTTGGGTACGGTCGAATCGCGCGAACTACTGCCGAGCTATGACGAGGGCGAGGAAGCCGTAGCTGTAGACCTCACCCAGCCGTTACAGCAGCATGAATAACGTTAGAGCAAGTGAGTTAAGGCTATGACTGATGATCCTGAGCTTTTTTGGTTTGGCGTTGTGCTGACCCTCATCACCATTTGCTTTGCGCTGAGTCTGGTTGGCACGGGCACGAAAACGGCAGCAACACCGCCGACAGCAATCGCTAATGCGAACTCGATCGCCAATGCCGAAATCATGGCGCTGCAACAACAATGCCAGCGGTTACGCGCCGAACTCCAGCAGCAAAAAACGCAGCTTCATACAGACTTCCAGGACAATACCTTTGCCCACCTGCAACCCCTGCTCACCCATTACCCCAGCGCTCGCAAGATGGCAGAGCGCAAGCCCGATTTGCCTGCTCGCAACTTCAATGCACTGTTTACGCCCTTAGAAAACCTATTGCAAACCTGGCACGTCGAACCGATCGGCGCTGCCTGGGAGCAAGTGTCGTTTAATCCGCAACTGCACCAACCGGATGTGGAGGATATGACGACGGGTGAACCAGTCTATGTTCGCTTTGTTGGCTATACTCAGGGCGATCGCATCCTCAGCCCTGCGAAGGTCAGCCGCACGTTGCCAGGAGGGGAGGAGAGGAAGGTATGAGTTTTGAGTTTTGAGTTTTGAGTTTTGTTCGCGAAGCGACTCCGTAGCTTTGGCTTCCCGAAGGGTAGGAGTAATTTTGAGTTTTGAGTTTTGAGTTTTGAGTTGCTTGTCTGTCTAACGCTATTTCCAAATTCCCCAATCGGCTTCCTTACTCCTTTCTAACCACTAAAAACTAACAACTACCCCCTCCTCCATGACCGCGATCGCGATCGACTTTGGCACTAGCAATACGGTGATCAGCCTTTGGGAGCCAGATACACAGGCACCGAAAACGCTCAGGTTTCCGGGTCTTTCGCGGCTGTTCAAGCTGACTACGCCAGCAGGGGATGGGCAAGACGTTCCGGTGGTGCCGACGCTGGTGTTTGTCAAAGATGCGGCAACGCTGCTCTTGGGGGAGCAGGTGCGATCGCAGCGATTGGGGCTGGCACAACCAGAGCGGTTGTTTAAAGCGTTCAAGCGTGACCTGGTTGCTGATTTTCAGCCGCCAGCGCGTCAGTTGGATGGACAGTCATACAGTGCAGAGTTTGTGTCAGAGCAGTTTTTGCAGGTTATCTGGCAACAGCTTCAACAGCAGCAGATTCAACCGACGCAGGCAATCTTTACGGTGCCGATCGGTGCGTTTGAGCGTTATCTCGGCTGGTTTCGGGAGCTAGCAGCGCGGTTAGGCATTACAGATGTGCAACTCGTTGATGAAGCGACTGCCGCAGCGTTAGGGTATGCCGTACAGCATCCTGGTGCGGTGGTGCTGGTGGTTGACTTTGGCGGCGGTACGCTTGATCTGAGTCTGGTACGAACGATCGTCACCCCTACTCAAAGGACAACAGATACGGTGCCAGTGAAATGTGCCGAAATTCTGGCAAAGTCGGACGCTTACCTCGGTGGTGAAGATATTGATCTTTGGATTGTGGAGGATTATCTGCACCAAATTGGCTCGTCGCGTAGCACTGTCGGCGCTATCGGTTGGCAAAATTTGTTGGAACTGGCGGAACGGCTCAAAATTCGTTTATCCAGCGTGGAGTCTGCGAAAGAAAGCTGGTTGGATGAAGAGACGTTTATGTCCTACGACATGGAGCTGAACCGCGATCGCTTCGAGTCCATTCTGGAAGGGCGACAGCTTTTGGAGCAAGTACGGCAGGCATTGGATGCCGTGCTGGCGATCGCGATCGGCAAGGGCATTCGCAAAGCGGAGATTGAACAGGTTTTGCTGGTAGGTGGCAGTTGCCTGATTCCTGCCGTGCAGCAGCTTGTGTTGTCGTACTTTGGGCGGCAGCGCGTCCGGCTTGATCGACCGTTTGAGGCGATCGCCCATGGGGCACTTGCGGTCAGCCAATTAGCGAGCCTTGACGACTATCTACACCACACCTATGCCATTCGTCTGTGGGAACCGTCTGCTGGCACCCATACCTATTTCCCTCTCTTCCAGCAGGGCAGCCGCTACCCCTGCCAGCGTTTAGAGCCGTTGACGCTACAAGTTGCCAGTCATGGACAAACAGAAATTCGGCTGGATATTGGCGAAGTTGCCACGATCGCCCAGGCAGAGATGACCTACGATGCCCAGGGTCGCATGACCAGCACACCCTTGCTACAACGAGAAACCTATCGTTCGCTTGACCAGCATGGAGCCGTTTGCCTTGCGCGGCTCAACCCACCGGGGCAAGCTGGGGTCGATCGCATCACCGTACAGTTTGAAGTGAATGAGCAACGATTGCTAATCGCCACAGTAAGAGATTTGCTGACGCAAACTGTTTTGGTAAACGGAGAAGCGATCGCGAAACTGCGCTAAGAGGTTATTTAAACAATGTCTGGCGGTTAAAACAGCGACTATGTAAACAAAGCCCACCGACGTAGACTACCGAGTAGACGTGAGTTCATAGCAGTCGAAGAGAACATTAGAACAGACAGCAACCTTGAAACTTCCTTTAAGCAAGGGCTTCTATTCATCCCTCATCCTTTCCTTGTAGGTGATGTCACTCTGCTCAACGAGATTGCCAGATAATACCAATTCTCTAAAGACCAGCTACAGATAGTGCCTCTAAAATAGAGTGCCATCCGACAAGAGAAGCAATGACTTCCTTAGTCATCACTTCTAACCTCGCTCGCATCAACAACCGCAACGCATCGAGGTTCTTCGGCAACTGCCAGCGCAACCCTAATTTGAAATGCTGCCACACACGCTCAATGGGATTCGTTTCTGGTGAGTGGGACGGTTGAAACAGCAAGATGATATTGGGCGGAATCTGCAAGCGTTTGGCGCGGTGTGCCCCCGCTTGATCGACTTGCATGATCACAATGCTGTCCTTGTAGCGCTCACTCACTAAGTTCAAGAACACTTGGAAGCAATCGCTGTTGAGATGAGTGAACTCATAGAAGAAGTGCTCGCCCGTGCTCGGTTCCACCACCCCATACAGATAGGTGGCCTTGAACTGCCACTGCACCTTACCTTTGGGCTTGATGCCTTTGGCCGTGATCTTGCGCCCACTGATAGTTTTGAGCCCAAGGCGCGTCTCATCCTGGCAGAAGAAGCGTACTTGTCCGCTCAGTCCCAGCACGGCTACGGCATACCAAGCCAGCATCGCCAGGTTCTCAGCGAGTTTTTTTTATATGCCTCTACTTTGACCGCTGTGGTCTCTGTACTCACGGGTCTAGCAACTTTAGGCGCGGCTTTGAGGCGGTAATGCACCAACTGATGCACCGTTTTATAAGGGGCAGTGATGCCGAGTTGCGTCTCTAGCCACTGGCAAATCTCGCCGTAGCTGTTGAAGCCCTCATTTTGGTGCAACCGTTGGTTGAGCGCCGCCTGTGCCCACTGGGGAATGCTCTGCCGTCGCTCCGTACGGGGCGTATGGGTGAGCATGGCTGTCAGACCGCCGGTGCGATAGAGGCGGAGCCACTCCTGTACAGTGACGCGATGCCGACCGAGCAGGGTCGCCGCAGACTGCACCGTGGTGGCTTGACCAGTTTTAAGCAGATAAAGCAGTTGAATACGTTCTTTGTCAGAAGCGGTCTTTTGGCTTCTGAGCCGTTGTTTTAGGTCTGCTTCCGTTTCGGTGATATCGAGTTTGTAAACGCCTGCCATAAATGCTGCTTGAACCCAATAGCTACTTTATAGCATCTGTAGCCCTATCTTGAGGAATTGGTATAAGATGGTACAAGGGTATCGCTATCGCTCACTGGTGCGAGTTCATGATGGATTCTGCTGCATGGCTAGTTCAACCGATCGCGCCGCTGCCGGACTGGTTTGTGCAGGCAGTTAATCAAGCTGCGAACCTGTCTGCATCCAACGTGTCTGCACCGTATGTAGCTCAACTGCTGTGGCAACGCGGCATTCAAGACCCCGATCGCTTAGCGGGCTTTCTCAACCCAGATTACTATCAGCCTGCTAGCCCGTTTGACTTTGGGCAAGAGATGCAGTGGGCAGTGGAGCGGTTGCAGCAGGCGCATTTCAACCAGGAAACGATCGCCATCTGGGGCGACTTTGATGCGGATGGCGTGACGGCAACGGCAGTGCTGTGGGATGGCTTGGGGCAGTTTTTTGAGCAGCAGCAAACGCTGTTTTACTACATCCCCAATCGCCTGACTGAATCGCATGGCTTGTCGCAGCAGGGCATTGACACGCTACACGCAAAACACTGCCGTCTCATCGTCACTTGCGACACGGGCAGCACTAATCTGACGGAGATTGAATACGCTCGTAGCCTGGGGATGGATGTGATTGTGACGGATCACCACACGCTGTCGGCTGTGCGACCGCCCGTTACCGCGATCGTCAATCCGCGTCACTTACCGACGGATCACCCGCTGGCAACTCTGTCCGGTGTGGCAGTGGCTTACAAGCTGGTAGAGGCGCTTTACGAAACGCTGCCCGACATTCCACAAAAGCCGCTGGAATCATTGCTCGACCTGGTAGCAATCGGTCTTATTGCCGATTTAGTTGAACTAAAAGGCGACTGTCGCCATCTCGCCCAGCGCGGCATTGAGCAACTGCAAAAGCAGTCCAATCCACTAACCGCAACGCGACCAGGGCTGTCTAGATTGTTGGCATTGTGCAAACGCAGTGGCGATCGACCCACTGATATTTCCTTTGGTTTAGGACCTCGTATTAACGCAGTGAGCCGCATTCAGGGTGATGCCCACTTTTGCGTCGAACTCCTCACCAGCCAGGATGCCGCACTCTGCAATCAGTTGGCAGAAGCCACAGAACTTGCCAACACACGCCGCAAAGCACTGCAAAAAGAAGTCATTCAGCATGTCAAAGCCCGACTTGCCCAACTTGATCTCTCCACCACCCGCGTGATTGTGTTGGCAGATGACCAGTGGCAGCTTGGCGTGTTAGGTCTCGTTGCCGGACAAATTGCCCAGGAGTATGGACGACCTACAATTTTGTTGAATACGGAATTGGAAGAGAGGCAGGAGGCAGTTGAGCCGTCAGCCGTTAGCAGTCAAGAGCAAAACTCAACCCTTTATCCTTCATCCTTTATCCCTCATCCTTCATCCTTTCCCCTTGCCCGTGGCTCTGCGCGTTCAGTCAACAACATCGACCTTTATCAATTGGTGCAAGACCAGGCGCATCTGTTGCATCGGTTTGGTGGACATCCGTATGCAGCGGGTTTAAGCCTGCCTGTGGAAAACATTCCGCTCTTTACAGAGGCGCTCAATCAACAGGCGCGGCAAATGGCTGAGCTGGCGCGTCCATCACTTCAGGCTGATTTGGCAGTGACGATCGCCACTTTAGGCAAGGAGCTTTTTCAAGCGTTAAAGCTACTGGAACCCTGTGGAATGGGCAACCCAGCACCCAAACTCTTGATTCAAAACTGCTGGTTTGAGCAGGTGCGAAATCAAAATATTAAAGACTGGAAGGGCGGGAAAGTTCGCTACATCAAAACTGAATTTGAGCTGTGGGATGACTCGACGCAGCAGGGCTTTTCGGGTCTTTGGTGGGAGCATTACCAGGATGAAGTGCCCAAAGGCAGATGTGACGCGATCGTCGAGCTGGATGTCAATACTTACCGAAAGCGTTACGAAGTCCGCCTCATTGCGGTGCGTCCCTGTGAGTCAGCCGCACCAACCGCTTCCAGTGCTGCTAGTAATGGATGGCTACTAGATTGGCGCGATTCGAGCAGTGTTTTCCCTCACCCCTCTCCCCTCACCCCTCTCCCCTCTCCTCTGATCCTCTCCCAATGCCCTACAAGCTGGGCTGAGTTGCAGGTCTGGTTTCGTCGCGCCAAACAGGAACAACGATCGCTGGCGATCGCCTACTCGGCACCACCGCAAACTGAACCGCAGAAGCTCTGGCAGCAACTGGTTGGCATTGCCAAATACCTGAGTCGCACCGGGCAAGCTGCCACTCGCATCCAGCTACTAGACAAGCTGGGCATTGGCGATCGCGCCCTCAAACTCGGCTTTCAAACTTTGGAGCTACTAGGGTTTACGCTTCGTTTTAGCGACAAGGCGTTTCACGTTTCCTGGCAAGAGCAGCCATCGCACTTCAGCACCGATACGGCACTGACGGCAGCAGTGGAGCAATTTGCGATCGCGGTGAAGGAAGAACAGTTTCGTCGCCAGTACTTTTATCAAGTGCCCCTTGCCACGATGCAAGCAGTGGCGCAAGCCGCTTCAGCAGAACGTGTTGCGCCTCTCAATCTGGACGATCCTTAAGGCACTGCTTCGTCGATCGTGACGGGTTGAGGCTGACGTTTGAAGAGAAAACGCCAGAGCCGATAGATAGCAAAGGGCAGCACCCCCAGCACAATCACACCAGCTACTACAGGAAGGGCGATCGCGAGTGCTGACAAGCCAAGGGCAGCAATCAGTTCGAGCGTCGAAAGAATCGGATTCGTCAAGCCACCGGATGTAGCAGTTGAGCCGATGCGTAAGAGGTTGAGTAATCCTTTTGTGAGTCCGGCAGCACCGCCGCCAGCGATCGCGGCTAGTGTCCATTGCGCTAACGGACTCATATCGGGAGCGGTTGCAGCCGTAACGACCGTGCCCGCAACGATGGCTAAGGGTGTGGCAACGGTGTCGAGTAAATGATCGAACCAGGGGATGTAGTAGCCAGCGATTTCTAAACTACTGGCAACCGCAAACGCAATCAGTGCGTGATCGGTGCCAACCCATGCCACATTTGAGGGTAAGTCTAAATGCCCGACGATCGCGGCTGCACTTACCACTAGCAGCGGCACAAAAACTCTGAATCCACAGGCAGCACTCAAGCTTATGCCTAGCAGCAAACTAATGAAGGTATCCAAGCGCGTCGTCCTCTCCTTGCGTTCGTCTTAAAGAGCTTTTGTAAAGTCTAAATGCTTGTTGCTTTGGCGACTAAAGTTGCAGCTACAGGGACAAACTTGCCATTCCTATAGTCCGCGTTGGCGGACTTTGTTTACGTAGTCGCGGTTTTAACCGCCAGACTGTTCAAACTTAGGCAACTTCAGCTATTGTGACGAATTTCGGGTGGGTAAACATCTGCCTAGAGAACGCGATCGCGCCCACTTAACTGGTGAGAGTCTTCGTGATATTTCGCGGTCGATCGACATTCAGGTCACGTTGCACCGCGATCGTATATGCCAGCAATTGCAGCGGTACTACGGTAAGAAAGGGAGACAACGCTTCGTCGATCGCAGGTACGGTCAGTGGATGATCAAACACGGTGCGATCGGCTGACTCGGTAACAGTCGTAATGCCAATTAAGGGTGCGCCGTTTGTTTTTGCCTTCTCTGCGTTGGCAAGCATTGAGTTATAAACGCTGCCAGCAGGCGCGATCGCGATCACTGGCACTGTTGCATCCAGCAGCGCGATCGGACCGTGCATAAATTCGCCGCCTGCATACCCTTCAGCATGGATGTAGGTCGTTTCTTTAAGTTTGAGTGCGCCTTCTAGCGCGATCGCATGGTTAATGCCGCGACCCAAAACGATGCAGTCTTTGACGTTTGCAAAGGTTTGGGCAATGGTCTGAATGGGTTCGCGTTGCTGCTGAAGCAGGGTTTCAATCTGGTCGGGCAGCGATCGCAAGGCAGCGATCGTGGGCGCTAACTGTCGCGGTGAGAGAGCCTGACGACGAACAGCAAACTCCAACGCTAAACAGTAAAACACGACCAGTTGAGCCATAAAAGTCTTTGTGGCAGCCACCCCAACTTCTGTACCCGCCAGCGTGGGCAGGGTGTAATCAACCGCTTTTGCCAGCAAACTTTCTGGCTGGTTAGTGATACCCAGCAACCAGGATTGCAACGAGCCTTCTGCTGGTGACGATCGACGTTTTGCCGTTGCGATCGCCGCTAATGTATCTGCCGTTTCGCCGGATTGAGTCACCGCGATCGTCAGCGTGTTGCGAACCAACGGGAAGGGTGCAGAGACAAATTCGGATGCCGATCGGACTCTGGTGGGAATGCCTGCCAACTGCTCAAACCAGTACTGCGCGACCAGGCTGGCATGACGACTAGTGCCACACGCCACAAGCTGAATCTCTGACACGGTAGCAAATAACTGCTCTGGCAACACCAGTTTGAAGGGACTGGAGGACAAAGCAGCATCGCGGTCGCTCTCCCAGTCGGGCTTGAGGTATGCAGCCAAACATTGACGCACTACGTCTGGCTGCTCGTAGATTTCCTTCAGCATAAAGTGAGCAAACCCTTGCCGATCGTGCGGGTCAGCGTCAGCCTTTTGAATCGGTTTATGCAGTGTCAACGGTGCCCTCAACTACTCTCAAACAGCGCCATTACTATACCGTAACGAATGGGAGCGATCGCTCTGTTTAGTTGCGAAAGGGGCGATTTTGCTGGCTTTCTGCCAGATATGAAGCGGTAAGTCTCTACTTTGCAGATACAGCTTCTGAAAACTCAAATGTATTGCCATCGAGCAAAATTAATCTTTGAAGAGTTGCAGTGATAAGAAGCATAGCGAGATCAATATGCCCCATCAGTTCTTCTTGAAATTTATCTAGCGAGGAATCTGAAAGCCTCATAGACATAGGATTAGGAATTGAAACTTCACCGTGAACATACCTAGATCTGTAATCATAGAAGGCATTAATCGCTTTCTTGATTTTTTTAAGATTCTCTTTCGGCTCTCCTAATACTAGAAAAATCCTGTCGCGCAGAATTTGTGAAATTCCAGCTTGAGGTGTATCAAAAAGTGCCTCTAACGCTTGTGCTAACCAAACTACCTCACTGGGAGAAAAATTTGGTTGATTACACACATACAACATCCCATAAATTGCACGTTCTGTTGTTGAATTTGCAAAATGAGATTCTGACACTCCGATTCGCTGTATCCATTGCAGAACCTTTAGAATTGGAATATCTTGAAGAATATGCCATCCGAACTCTTTTTGAAATTCAGTAGCGCTTTCAAAGATACTTCCAGAAAGCCAAAGCCTTTCTTTACTGTCAGAGTCAACTATTCCTGAAGAGGCTGGATACATATCTATTGAATAAAAGTCACAGCTTCCGGGTATTGCTAAGTTCATCACTAAAAATATTTGATATAAAATATTGACAACATAGCCCATATTTCTAAATTCATCGGTGCTTGAACTGTAAATTAATAACTCTATTTCAAGAGACTCCTTGACTAAACCGACTTGACTTTGACGAATGTATTCATTAAATTCTTCTATCATCGCATCATATTTTTCCCTAGTATTGATCTTAGACGAATCGAAATAACGAGAATTTTTCTCGATTATAAATTCCTTGGAGTCTTTCCAGTCAATTACTACAGTGGTAGGAGAATGAGGTGAATAGAAAGAAACAGAAGTTAAATTATCAATTAGTAAATGCCAAGCCTCAATGTCGCCCCGTAGAGTTGTAAAATTACGAAGTAGGCTATTAAGCTGAACTCGAAAAACAGAAGATGGTTGATCCATATCTCTTATTAAATGATTAAGTGATTGTACTTAGATCTGCACTCACTATATGCGATCGCATGAGGCAGTGCGATCGCCGATCTTATAGGGTGCATTGCTGATAAACAAACGCACCCTACTGTTGGGCATTCTCACACTACGAGCTGATTGAACAGTTCCATGCCCAACTACCGAAGATGTGCGATTGCAGGTAGTACTTACTTCATCCCCCAAGTGCGATCGCCAATCTTTTAGGTTAGGTTTAGAAACGAAACAACTTCTTGTTTGCTCACCTTCGTTGCTTCAGCGATCGCTAAACGATTGGATGATGATTGTAAAACAATGACCGCAAGATCAAACTGCGGCAGATTTTGTTGAAACGACAAGTTGCGATCGACTGTAATGAAAACATCAAACTCAGAACGTATAAACTTAGTCTGTTGAGATGTAAAGGTTATCTACGTTCAGTGACCGTAACAACGATCGAGCCTACATGAGTGAGCCGATCGCCAACATTCCGTTAACCCTAAACCATTGCTTAGAGCTGCACTTAGTATGGCGATCGCACCAATACAGTCATTGGAGCCAGAGGGGCGATCGTGTTTCAGCTTCAAGAGAGTAGGCGATCGCTTGGTTTCGTTGCGAAAGGGGCGATCGGGCTTGTAGCTATGCAAGGAGTATGGGGAGAGTAATAGCCTCCCCCGACTAGAAGATAATCTGAAGTTCGCAGCCTTTTTTTTGTGCGCTGATATACAGATAAGCCGTAGCCTAAAGGCATTTAAAGAGATCTTAGGCAGTGAGATGTCAACCTGGACACCCAATTGAGAGTCAATAGGTTGCAACTGTCTGTTTATATCCCGCATTTAGGGTAGATAGACTCCGTCAGGCTATCTAATCGATTTTTAGACCGTTAATCTCTCTATTGCGTTACGGCAAATGCTTCTATGTGAGTTGCGATGCTCAAGCGAGCATGCTTTTTTCGTCCAGCTTCTCCACCATTGCCTAAACAATTTGGCGCAACATCCATCTTTATCTAGAGACTCAAACTGTTATGTAGAACACCTAATTTGCTTCAAACATAGTTGAAAAAACTGCTTCTTCAAGTAAGCAGATTAAGAGCAGATTATGTCATGAGTTCCTCATACAGAATAACGCTACAAAACTTCTCAGTTTTTCTTTTTTCTACCTCTCTTGGTAGGGATAACAATCGTTTGCGAACCATAACCTAAGTAGTGAACCAGTCAGCAAGATTGGAAGTTTCACTCGGCATTCATCAAAAAGATTTTTTAGGAGCAAAACATGGTTACCACAAGCTCACAACAAATGTCTGACACTGACAAAATTTATGAAGCTTTATCCTCTGATCAAGCTTCAAGACAAACCTGTAGCCAGACGCAACCTGACAGTATGAATACGGCGCAAACAGGCGCTCAAACCGCTACTGCTGCTAAGAATCCACCTAAAACATCCAATCAACCTGGCGGTGGCGGTATGAGTCCGATGCTTTCTAGAGCGTTGGTTGGTGGTTTGGTTGGCGCAACCTTGGGCGCTCTGACAGGCAAGCGAGTTTCTCAAGGCTTTAACCATGCGTTCAGTGGCGTTAGCAAAGCCTTTGGCACGATCGGTCAAGGTCTGGGTGAAACGGCTAAAGGAGTCGGTGAAGCCGCAAAGAGTTTGGGTGAAGGAGTTGGCTACGTGGTTGTTGGCGGCGCTTCGGAAGCTACCCAAAACATTAAAGAAGGAGCACAGCAGGTTGTAGCTGGCGGTGCGAATGCCGTTCAAAGTGCTGTTCAAGGCGTGGGGCAAGCGATCGAAAGCACAACCGATCTGGTCAAAAATGCCGCTGACCAGACGAAGCAGTCCATAAATGAGGCAACCGATTCGATTCAACAAGAGATGCCAAAACAGACTGCTGACTCAATGTTAACCGAGGATGAAGCGCTAATTTTGGTCGTTACGGATGAGAATTCAGACCATTACTAAAACTCAGCCTGGCAAACTGCAAAACAGTAGTCCTCAGAGCCTCAAATCTATCGCGTAAAGCAAGATTAATCTGAGAATCTTTACGCTCCAGGTAGTCGTAGACCATATCGCAATTCTAGGTTTACGACTACCTTGTCTAATCAAACTAGCTGCATTTTAGAACCTTGGCATTTTTAGCGATGAAAGTACCAAGATATGTTTTCAAAAAGGAAATTACAATCATGTACAACGGCGATGAAGTTTTAGCATCAGAAAAGATGAGCCTTGATGAATCGGTTGAGCAGTTTGAGGGTACGTTTGATGAGGCAAAGGATGAAGCTGCTAGTTCTGCACAAAACGGAGTTCTTAAGATTGCGATCGGCATGTTGATTGGAGTCGTTTTGGGAGGCATTGCAGGTGCTTTAACGAACAAAAAGACGGTCGATCGAGTGAATCAAACGGTTAAAGGAGTTGGGAATTCAGTCAAAGGCGCGGCAACAAGCGTCAGCGAAACAGTGCAAGAGGTTGGGAATGCAGTCAATAGCGTTGCAGTCGGTGTGAATGACACGATCAAAGATGTGGGCAGTACCGTAAAGGGTGCGGCTGATGGAGTGTCTGACACAGTAGAAGCAACAACCAGCACACTCAAAAACGCAACTGAAGACGTAAGCGGTACGATGAAAACCACGATCGACGCTGTTCAAAATACAGTAACAACACTGCAAAAAGCCAGCAATTTTCGCACCGTCGAACAAGCAAGACCCGTCGAGCAAATTGTTGAAGCTGCCAATGGTGGAACGCTCTATCGGCTAGTTCCTGTTACTCAAGACACAGCCGTCAAATGAGTTTTCACCAGGTTGAAGCGCCGCTAAATTGCAATCTAATTCAGCGCGAACCTATGATTTGATAGGGCTTTAACTTAATGATTTAACTTCAGACTATCTACCTAGATAGTCTAGTTTTCAATATTTTGGAGAAAAACATGACCTGGTTTGCTAAATTTTTTAACAAAGAGAAGCTCAATGATACTCAGCAAAGCCCAAAAGAGTTCAAGCGACAAGACTTCACGGGAGTGATGCAGGCTGTTGTTGAAGAAACAATCATGACCTCTGCGTACTGGCTAATTGGCTTAGTCAATACCAGATTGGAGCATAAAGCGATGCCCCTGGTACAAGATGAAGAAAAAGTTGCTGCTAAACCGACAACTGCCTTAGAAGAACTTGTGCCAAAAGTTGTCACTTTAATTGAACAGTTCAACGATCGCAGCCAAAGCATCACTACTTTAGAGTCTCGTATTCACACTGCAGAAACAGCGTTAAAAGAACATTCAGCCTTGAAGCAAGCAAAGCAAGTATCGGTTGAATCGTTTGCTGCTCTAACCAGTCGTTTAAGCGAAATCGAAGTCTTAGTGAAAGAGTTTGAAGCAACTCCAGAAACAAGCGATCGCTCGAATCAAAGCACAGCAGCATTGGAAGCCCGGATTGTTCATCTAGAAAAATTGCTGAGTCGGTATAGCGTGGTTCCCAAGCTGTTAGAGCAAAATCGTCACGCGATTGCTACCTTGCAACACCGTCTTACCACTATGGAAATGCCTTCAAATAACAACCACTACCGCGATCGCGAAGCGTCTTCTGCCAATTTTAACTAGCTGAATCTATCGGTTGCATTGATCTAGAAAAGGAGCGATCGCACTAATACAGGCATTGGAACCAGATAGGCGATCGTCTTTCAGCTTTAGGTGAGGGGACGATCGCAACCTGTTCCAGAAGTTCCAGTCCGATTGTTAAACGATGGGCGGGCTATCCCATAACTGGGAAAGAGGACTTGCCGATATGATCCAAAGTAGGCAGCTATTTTTACGAGCGATCGCCTTATGGATTACCACAATATCATTACGATCGAGCCTGGAAAGCGTAGTGGCAAGCCCTGCATTGGGATATGCGAATGACGGTGTATGACATCTTAGAGGATCTAGCAGGTGGGATGACAGAAGCTGAAATCCTGGCAGCTTGTTCTAAACTCACTTCAGAAGATATTAAAGCCTGTCTTGCTTTTGCAGCCAAGCGCTACCTTTTACTGTTAGAACGGGAAGAGTGCTGGGAATTGTAGAACTATCTAAACTCTGTGGAGACTGAGATAGTTGCATGATCAAGCAGAATTTGGGGCAAAGGCTATCTAGTCTCAAGGTCGGACAAAAGATTGGTTTAAGCTATGCTCTTGCTCTAGGCATTGCTGTCTCTGGCACCATTGCTGGTTTTGGAGTCGGACATCATTATCAACAACACGCTGGAGTACTAGAAGAACACTCCCACAAGGAAGTAGAAATTCTACAGCGTTTGCAATCTCGTGTGCTGCAAGCCCGCACCCATCAGCAGCAACTCATTCCTTTAGCGCAATACCCAGAAAAATTTCAGGATGAGTATGCTCACTTGCTAAAGCACAAAACTGAAATTCGCGAGATTTGGGCTGAACTCAAGGCATTTGTCGCAGCGTCTTGGTCTTTGCATCAATTACCTCCAGGCACAACACAGCGGCCGTCACACCCAGGAACGGTACCAACTTTCTTGCAAACCTACGACCAGGTGCCTCAACGCTACGTCCAAGAAGTAGAGCGTCAAGTAGAACGCATTCAGAAGCTGAATCTTGGCTCACCCACTGATGTTAAGCAAGCCCAAGCATTGATGTTAGCGTTTACCAATAGCGCTTTGGCAATTGAGTTTGATGGCATTTCGGATGATCTGGTGAGTTTAATTGGCGACGCTTATCAAGAACTTGAGGAAGCAGAACGGTTACAACAGCAAGCAGATGAAGTTGCCCAAAGAATTGTGGTTACAAGTATTATCTTGTCCGTCGCGATCGCCATTCTTTTGGCAATTTTGACTAGTCGAGCGATCGCGCGCCCCATTCAAGCTCTGACTAGCATTGCCCAACGCTCTACTGAGGAGTCTAATTTTGACTTACAAGCAACAGTTGAACAAGATGACGAGATTGGCACGCTTGCCAAGTCCTTTAACCAACTGACTAACTCTGTTAAACAACTCCTACAAAAGCAAAAAACAGCCAACGAACAACTAGAAACCCTGATTGACTGACAGAAGTTGAAGTGGGGGGAGGCTCAACCCTTGGTAATAGGGGTTTTTCGGTTTACTGTGACAGTTACCACGCTCCACAGATAACCATGCGAACCTCCCGTTTCTATGATCAACTGCAAACTCTATTGCGTCAATCGTCTGCCTGGGCAGACCAGCGCCATCTGCAAACCTTGATCTGGATGGTCATCGGACTGATTTGCAGTGAGTGCATCAACTTGAGCAAATGGCGAGTCTATGTCAAAAGTCGTGCCAAGTTTGCTCAGAGCTACCAACGACGCTTTAGCCGTTGGCTGCACAATCCTCGCATTAATACCCAGAGGCTCTACAGCAGCTTAATCGCTCAAGCGCTGACGCATTGGAACGAAGCTGTCATCAACGTGATTGAAGACACCTCAATGCTGTGGGATGAGTATTGCTTGGTGCGCGTGTCGGTGCAGTATCGGGGACGAGCGGTTCCGTTGGTCTTTCGGGTGCTGCGGCACAACAGCAGTAGCATCCAGTTTGAGGTCTACCAGCCGATGCTGAAGCGAGCCGCACGGCTTCTGCCTGCTGGAACTTCAGTGTGTTTTCTGGCAGACCGGGGCTTTGCCGACACTGACCTGATGCGGTATCTGCGGGATGAATTAGGCTGGCATTTTCGGATTCGGGTCAAAAGCAACAGTTGGATTGACCGTCCAAACAAAGGCTGGATACAACTCAATCAGTATCATCTGGGGTTGGGGGAGGCGATTCTTTTGCAAGGGGTGGGATTGACCAAAACCCAGAGACTGGACGGGGTACACCTGGCATTGGCGCGAGATGCGCAGAGTCGTCAAGTATGGATGGTGGTTTCTGATGAACCCACGACCCTACAGACATTTCGCCAATACGGCGAGCGGTTTCAAATTGAAGAAGAACTGCTAGATGAAAAATCCAACGGGTTCCAATTGGAGCGTTCTGAAATTCGCTCAGTTCCTGCCCTCTCACGCTTGTGTCTGGTGATGGCGGTCGCCACGCTCTTGCTGACGGTTCAGGGACAGCAAGTCGTTGCCACAGGTAAGCGGCGGTGGGTAGACCCGCACTGGCAACGCGGTAACAGCTATTTCAGGATTGGTTGGAATTGGCTCAAGGGTGTTCTGTATCAGGGCTGGAAATTGTTCGCAACGGTCTCCCTGAGTGGAAAGGCAGATCCGGAACCTGCATCAGCATCGAAGAAGAAGGAGGAGCAACGCTTGAAACGGGAATTTACGGTCAAAACCTGCTGCTTTGTTCAATAAGTGGTAGTGCCATTATGTAAAGGATGGAGAAAAAGAAGCTCTTTGCTCCCGTTGCAGGTTCTCTCGAAGCTTTTGATTGTAGTGATGAATGAAGTTCCAAATCGCGCCAATGTGATTCTCTAACTTCTTCGAGAACGATAAACTCTGGCGGACTAACCGTGAAATGCGTTGTCGCAATGTATTATTCAACCGCTCAATATAGCTGGTCAACCCAGAAGCTTTATCCACTGCAAAATGCCGTTTACTCGGTAGGACACAGGCATAGGCTTCCCAATGGTCCGTGTAAAGGCGAGCATATTGTCGATAACGTCGAGGGAGGGAGTCCCACAACGCTTGCGCCGCTTGTGCCGACCGATCACCCACATGACACCCAATGATTTCCCGGGTCGCCACATCCAGCGCTAACCAGACCCATTGTTTGTTGCCTTTCTCATCCACAAAGGACCACAACTCATCCATTTGTACCGTCAACCGAGCAGTCGTTTTCGGCAGCACCTCGGCTTGTTGGGCCACCTGCTCATAGCACTGATTGACGTACTGCTGCAACCAGCTTTCCGACAGGTGCAAGACTCTGGCAATCCCCGCTAAGGGAATCCGTTCGAGCAGTAGGCGATCAATCAAGGCACAGGTCTCTTGCGCCTTCGGTTGCCACTGGGGGTTTTCCACAAACTGACGACCGCAGTCTCGACATTTATGATTCTGTTTACCACGACGAGTGGTGCCATTTTTCATGATGTCATCCGACCCGCAACTCGGACAAATTAAGTAAGGTTTCATCCTGGCTTTCGGCTCACTTGAAACTGCCTTTTCTCTATTTTCTTCTATCCTTTACGAAAAAGCGCTACCCAATAAGTTTTGTCAGTCAACCAGCTAGAAACCTATAGCCAAACGCTTGAATCTAGAGTTGAGTCAAGAACCCAAGAACTAGACAATAAAAATACGCAATTGCAACAACTCTTAGAAGAGCTGCAACGCACTCAGGTGCAGATGGTGCAAAGCGAAAAGATGTCTGCTTTAGGGCAAATGGTGGCAGGAGTTGCTCATGAAATTAACAATCCGGTCAATTTCATCCACGGCAACCTGACCCATGTGCAGGAATACTCCAACAACCTACTCAATTTCGTGCAGCTTTACCAGAAGCACTATCCCGATCCGGCATCTGAAATTCAGATTGAGGCAGAGGAGCTTGATATAGAGTTCATCCAAGCCGATCTACCCAAAATGCTGACTTCCATCGAAATGGGTACGGCTCGCATTCGCCAAATTGTCTTATCACTCCGCAATTTTTCACGAACGGATGAAGCTGACTTCAAAGCGGTTGATCTTCACGAGGGCATCGACAGTACTTTATTGATTTTGCAGCATCGCTTACAGGGTAGATCAGAGCGTCCAGCAATTCAGGTCATTCGTAACTATGGCAATCTACCGCTAGTCGAATGCTATCCCGGTCAGCTCAATCAGGCATTTATGAATATTTTGGCAAATGCCATTGATGCGCTAGAAGATGCTAACTTGCAGCGTTCGTTGCAAGAGAACAAAGAAAATCCTGGTCAGATTACGATCCACACTTCCACGATTGATTCAAAGTGGGTCAAGATCTCCATCTCTGACAACGGCACAGGTATGCCTGAAGCGGTTCAGAAACGCATCTTTGATCCATTTTTCACCACAAAACCGATTGGCAAGGGAACAGGCATGGGGATGCCGATTAGCTATCAGCTTATTACTGAGAAACATGGCGGTAAATTAGATTGTTTTTCAAGACAGGGCGCAGGAACCGAGTTTGTCATACAAATTCCTGTCCAACAGACAATTCTATGATGCGTGCTAGTTGCCCAATGCAATCGGCTGTCAAAAGGTTGTCTGTTAAATGCTTCAGCTTGCTTTTAGAGGGTGATAGCTATCGTTAAAACCATTGCATCTGCATTAATGAGACGATGACAACGGTTCCATAAACCCTCTTTCCAACGATCGCTCTCAGTGCACTCACTTTGCACGATCGCACTAATACAGGCGTTGGAACCATGCCGATGCGATAAGCGTCAATGAGCTTATAAAACGCTTTTCAGTCTTCAAGCATCACTTTGCCAAACGCCATGCCACGGTGCGCCGCCTGTCTCTAGACCACCACAATCGCTGTAGGCTTCCAGTAGCAGATGGCGCTGGCGATCGTACAGCCGTAGCGTGATCTGCCCTAACATTGTGTCACGGCACGCAAACACTAAGCCATCGGCTGTCGGAGCACGTAATAATGTACCAGGCAGATCGGTTGTGCCAGTTAGCTCCACCGTAAACTGACTGTTTTCTGCCCACATCCGCCAGTTGCCCCAGGGCTGAATCTCCCAATGCACCTGAGCATTCCAGGGGGCAAATTCGTAGAACGTACCTTGGTAATGAACGCCAATCATTGCCACTGATTCCATCCACCACAGCACGCCTCGACGACCGCCGCCTGCTGTCAGTGAAAGGTCTGGTGCGCCATCAAAACTGTTGCAGTTGAGCCAAAACCACTTTTGCGGAAAGGCACCACCCCAATTTTTTTCGCTGTAGGCTGGGGCGTTCTCAAACTCGTAGCGATCGCCATTCCACTCAATCCAGCCAGTGGCAAGCCCGTGCGCCATGAGTATCTGCCAGCCCGGTTCAAAGATTTGCAGCGACGAAAGCCAACCCGCTGTCGACTGCTGCTGACCGGCTGCATTGCCCCATCCATAAACTGGCTGAATGCGATACTCCCACTGCGCCGAAGCTCCTGATGGCTCCTGCAAACTGCCCTGATGCCAGGTCGCCGTTGCCTGATAACCTTCCTGAATCTGTTGCGTGAACTGTTCTGGTGGGAGATAGCGAGGGGTGAGGGGAAAAGTTTTGAGTTTTGAGTTTTGAGTTTTGAGTTCGGAATTTTGGGTGTGTCCTGACGGCTGACGGCTGACGGCTGGCTGCTGACCGCTGCTTCCTCTCTCCTCTCTCCTCTCTCCTCTCTCCTCTCTAACGTTGCCCCAATGCCCCAGTCCGAGCACATGCTTCCACACCCAAAACGTCTGCACATTGGGAAAAGTGCGGCAGAGGTATTCGTCGTTAGGACCGAGGATTTGAGCAGCGCCACCGCTGTGGGGTTTACCGCCGATCGGGTCTTCGATCGAGTACATAAACGCAAACGTCTGTCCACTCTTGGGCAGCGTGACGCGGTAGTACCAGCCTTCAAAGAAGCGGCGATGGCTGCCATCCCAGTGGTAGCCGCTATGAGGGGTTTGTAGGCGGCTGGAATGATCTGGAGGTAGGGTGGCAGAAAACAAAATAGGACCTAAGGGCAATCGGGCTTTTCTGATGGAAGCGACAGGGAGCCTGCAAGCAAATCTTCCATTTCCATGCGTTGCTCCATCTGGCGGAGAAAATAGCCTGTCATCATAGCAGAGGCTAACAGACCAGCCAAATTGTCGCGATCGGTCGTGATTTTGACATTAAACGCTTCGGATGGCAACATCCCCACCAGCCCCTGCACGTTATGCGAAATAATTTGCTTTACGTCCAGGGTCACTAGTTTCGCCACCTGAGCAAGTATTTCAGGGGGCTGATGCTGAAGGTAATTCAGCAGTTCATTCGACTCGTTTTCTTCAACGTCGGCACCAAGAAAATTCGCGCTATTAGGATTAAAGACCATGTGCTAGATAGGCTCCGTTTCAAACTATTTTGACACTTCTCGCCCCACCTGCAACCCGTATATGAATGGTGAAGTGATGACATCCGTAATCTACATCCCAGAAGAATTACGGAGTGCAGGCAAAGAAAGAACATCGAACGTCTCTACTTCAAGGCTTTGCTTTGACGTGTTGGTCAAACTCCTGTGGCAGTTCATGCATTTGAAAGTATTGATGAAACTTGTTGGTCACCTGAAGCCAATAAGAGCGACCATCCGACTGTCTGCGTTTACGGACGAAGCCAAGCTCAACGAGTTCCGGGACGTGCTGATAGGTGCCAGAACCGCGTAGCTCAACCAACTCCGTTTGGGAAATGGGACCTCTAAGAGCGATCGCGGCCAGGGTTCGCAGGGCACCGACTCCTAAATCCGCAGGCACCAGGGTTTGTACAAGGTGATGGAACGTTTCACGTAGCTGTAACGTGTAGCCGTTGGGCGTTTCCACCACTTCGAGTGCACCCTCACGATGGGCATAGTCTCCCATAAGTTCAATTAAGCCTTCCTCGGCTGTCTCGCGATCGCACGCGGCAAATTCGGCAATTTCTGCCACGGTCAACGGCTGCGCTTTGAGGTACAGGATGGCTTCAATTTTGGTAGCAAGACGAGGCATGGAGGAAAGGATAAAGGATAAAAGATAAAGGATGAATTTCTACGATGAGATCGTTAGTTTGTTGCTGTTAATGCTGTAGTCCATTTTTTAGCCTTCATACTTTAGCCTTTAGCCTTCTTCATACCTTAGCCTTTCGCCTTCAATCGAGATTCCGTCCGGTTAGCTCTACAAAGATATCTTCCAGGTTAGACGGTCTTACCATCATGCCAGTTTTGTCAGGCTGCTGGTTGAGATGGGCATTGGCTTCATCCACAGTGGGGAAGAATTTGTAATCCCAGCGATCGTCGGTTTGCTTCATGACCAGCCCTTCACCATGCTTTTGACGGAAGTCTTGCAGGGTGCCCAGTTCGATCAGTTTGCCTGCATCCATGATGCCAATGCGATCGCACAAATACTCCACCTCATCCATATAGTGAGTGGTGAGTAGAATCGTCATGCCTTGCTTGTTCAGGTCGCGGATAATTTCCCAGAGACGACGACGAGTTTGAGGATCAAGACCGACCGTGGGTTCGTCAAGAAACAAAATGTCAGGTTGATGCAGAAGGGCACGGGCAATCTGCAAACGGCGCTTCATGCCACCAGAGAGCGTTTTGGCAAGGTCATCACGCCGATCGCTCAATTCTACATACTCCAGCCAGCGAGCGATATCCTTCTGGCGCTGCGGCTTAGGAATATGGTGCAACCGCCCATGAAATTCCATGTTCTCCCACACAGACAGATCACTATCCACGCTGATCTGCTGGAGGACAACGCCAATCTGCTGCTTGACCTGCGATCGTTGTCGTACCACATCGTAGCCCGCCACATGGATTTGTCCTTCTGTGGGCTTGGTTAGCGTTGTCAGCATCCGAATCGTCGTCGATTTACCCGCGCCGTTTGGACCGAGCAAGCCAAAAATCTCGCCCGCTTGTAGTTCAAAGGAAAGATCGTTGACAACAGGGGCTTTGTCAAACACTTTGTAAACATTTTGCAGTGAAACAGCAGGAGGCATAGAAAAGTTTTGAGTTTTGAGTTTTGGAGTTTTGAGCGTTACCTTCAGCCTTTTGGCTTCGTCCCGCCTCCGGCTTGATTAGGAAAGTTTTGAGTTTTGAGTTTTGAGTTTTGAGTTTTGAGTTTTGCCTTTGGGCTTGATCCCACTTCCAGGCTGATTCCTACTTCCAGGTTGATTCCTACTTCCGGCTTGATATAGAGGGTAAGGGACGCTTGCTGGTTTGAGGGCGCGATCGATAGCGGCGTTTCCAGCTTTTGAGGCTGAGGAGGCAGGCAACGAGCCAAACAGTGCCAGCGACATAGCCAGCAACCAGATCTGTGAGCCCATGCACACTGAAGTAAAGCTGACTAAAGCCGATCGCGCAGACGAGCAGAATCGTAACGGTGGCGATCGCGGCTCTCCAGCGAGGTACTTGGGCAGCTAGCAGATAAGCGATGATGCCAAAAACCACAACAGACATCATGGCATGACCATCAGGAAAATTGGAGAAGTTGAGCGTAATGGTTCGCTGCCATAAAGCTGGACAAGAAGGCGCAAACAGTTCTTGAAGCCAATGATTAAGACTAAAGGCGCCAATCACCGCGATCGCCAGTGTCACCGTCTCTGCATATCGCTTGCAACAGCATAAAACGGTCGCCAAGAGCAAGCTTGCCGCTACCAGCACAGGCAAGCTGCCTGCATTGGTCATCACAATCATCAGTTGGTCTAAAAACGGTGTATGCCACTGCTGAAGGGCGGGTAAAATACGACAGTCGAACGATTGGGCTTGCGTCCCTAAAACCCTTGTGGCGATTTCATAAAAACCCCATACGGCAAAGAGAGCAATGAGAAACCCAATCAGGCGAAACGTCGTTATTGGGGAGAGGATTCGCGTTCTAGCACGCTGTTGACAGAGGCGAAGAATCCTCTGACTTAGCTCATGCATGAGGATTGCAAGACACAGCTAGACATCTTAATTAAGAGGCAAATACTTCTACCAGTCTACCGAGCCAGAGCTTGAACTGCCTAGATTATCGGCAAATGGTCATAATTAAGGCTTGCATAGGCAAAAGTATATCAGGCACTTTTGCCTACTGCCGTCCTTTTTTTAGCGAAGATTAGCTAGCCGTAAGCATATTCATGCTAAAAGCAGTGCCGTGAGCCAAAGGCGATCGGCTGACGCTCTTTGGCATAATACTGAACTCATTGCTTCTTTAAGCAAGGCTTTCCCAAGCGACAGCAACAATTTCGCTTAACCAGCGCCGCTGCTGCGAATCAAGTAACGCATCATCTGCTAAAACCTCTGTCATCAGATCTTCTAGCGACTGCCCTTTAGAACGTGCGACATCGACGACTCCCACGATCGCAGCGGCAATCAGTTCTTCATCAACAAACTTCTGTCGAAAAGGACCAACTTCTAGGGTGTTTGCTGGAATAGGATAGTTCATGGCAGCTTAAGTAAAGCGATTGATGCAGGCAGTCCTGAAAGATTTATGAGAGACTTGTAAAGTTTCTTGATTCAATGACGTGCATTGAAGTTTAGCGCACTTTTAACAGTGTTAACCCCCTCTTTTTTAGTAGTTCATTAAAGCTTGGCTCCCCTAAATGAAGGAAGTTCTTTACATCGAAGTCCCTACCCCAGACGTAGAGACCGTCAAAGTCTGGCTACAGCGGAGCTTTGAGCCTCGATCAGGAGTTAAAGCCGTTACCCATAGCGGCATTCGTCTGATGTTCCTTCAGGCTACACAGGCAGAAACATACAATCCAGAACAGATGGCGGCTGAACTGGCAATTTTTGTCTGGTCGCTGCAACGAACGACTTATCTCAAGGTTTTTCGGTGGACAGAGCAGCCAGCGCCTCAAGAACAGCTGTTGTTGAAACAGTTGACGCAAGCGTTACGCGATCGTTTTCCCAATCAGTATCCAGCACCACCTGCGATCGACCTGTCTCGTCAAACCATTTTCGCTGCTCTGGCAGAGCAATATCCTCTCACCGTCAAGTATTTTCAAAAGATGCCTAGCGGTGAGTACGACCTGACCCGCGTCTATTGGTGGGAGCAGCGCTGGCGCGAAGGTGTGCAAAATCCGCAGCAGCCTAGACAGGTGGTGTTTAGAGGAGAGGAGAGAGGAGAGAGGAGAGAGGAGAGAAGAGAGAAGAGAGGAGATCAAAGCTTAATCTCTGCCCCCTCACCCCTCCCCCTTCACCCTTCACCCTTCACCCTTCACCTCACCCTCACTCCTCACTCCTCACTCCTTACCCCTCACCCCTCACTCTCCTACGACCTGATCTACATTGGTGGAGCACTGGGTGTGATCCATGCGGCAGTGATGGCAAAGCTGGGCTACCGGGTGCTACTGCTAGAGCGATTGCCCTTTGGCAAGATGAATCGAGAATGGAACATTTCGCGCAGTGAGTTCCAGAGTCTCATTGATTTGGGTCTGTTTACGCCCAGTGAGTTTGAGAGTGTTATTGCTAGAGAATATGTGGATGGCTTTCACAAGTTTTTTGATGCCAACAATCCCTCTGTAGCAAAAGCGCCAGTACTACATACGCCAACGGTGCTGAACGTAGGGTTGGATGCTGAAAAGCTACTGCGAACCTGTGGCGAAAAACTACGGAGCTATGGCGGCGAGATTTGGGATGAAACCGAATTTAGCCGTGCTGAAGTCGATCGCGATCAGGTAACAGTGCAAGCCAAGCACTTACCAACGGGCGAGGTGCGATCGGTGCAGGGGAGGCTGCTGGTCGATGCGATGGGCACGGCTTCGCCGATCGCGTGGCAACTGAATGGCGGACGAGCCTTTGATAGTGTTTGCCCTACCGTTGGAGCAGTGATTGCCAGCGGCTTTGAACCAGGTGTATGGAAGGCTTGCTATGGCGATGTACTGAACAGTCATGGCGACATTTCGCGGGGACGACAGTTGATCTGGGAACTGTTTCCAGCCGAGGGTGAAGAACTCACGTTTTATCTCTTTCACTATCATCGAGTCCATCCTGATAATCCTGGTTCGTTACTCGAAATGTACGAAGACTTTTTCACAATCTTGCCAGAGTACCGCCGCTGCGATATGGACAAACTGGTTTGGAAGAAACCCACCTTTGGCTATATTCCAGGGCACTTTACGACGGGACGGGGCGATCGCAAGGTGGCGATCGATCGTCTGATTGCACTGGGTGATGCAGCCTCCTTGCAATCACCGCTCATCTTTACTGGGTTTGGGTCACTGGTGCGAAATCTACCCCGATTGACACTTCTGCTCGACACTGCCCTGAAGCACGACCTGCTGAGTGCTAAACACCTCAATCAAATCCGTGCCTATCAGAGTAATGTGGCTGTCACCTGGCTTTTTTCTAAAGGGATGATGGTGCCCACAGGACGAAACCTGCCGCCTGAGCGGGTAAACGCCATGCTCAACACGTTCTTTGGCATTCTGGCAGACCAACCACCTGCGATCGCCGAAGCTTTCATTAAAGATCGGGTTGACTGGCTGACGTTTAACAGTATGGCGCTGACCGCTGCCTGGAAAAATCCGAGGCTGTTACTGTGGATTTGGGATATGGCAGGAGCAGTGGACTTTGGGCGCTGGCTAGGCAGCTACCTCGACTTCACCATCACGGCGTTCATCAGCAGTCTGGTGCGTAGCTGGTTTCCGGCGCTTCTACGTCAAGTGCAGCCCTGGTTAGAACCAAGGTTCCCAGGCTTATGGCTCTGGCTGTTGGCTCAAAGCTATACGTGGACAGATGGGGTTGGGCGACCCCAAGCAGTTCAGCCTAGCGCCATAGTAGCCACAGAAAAACAAACACATGCACCGATCGGATGATGGTTGCCGTGCTTGTTTAGAAGCAGCACCAAACACCCAGTAAAAACAGGACGGTTTCCTCAACCCTACGGTCTGTTAGCGTTTAGGAAACATCGGCAGATCTACAGCCGCAAGCGACCCCAGCTTCTTAGTGGGGCGGAGGGGATAGACGATCGGCGAAGGGGTTGGGGCAAGCACTGGAGAGGTTGCAGCAGGACGGCTAGAGGCATTGACTGGCTCCTGGCTCTCTGGTTGATCCGCAAGACTAAGCGCCAAAACGTTAGAAGGACTCTGAGCCACTGCCTCTGCTTCAGTGTCTGGATCGGTCGATCGCGACATCTTTCCAGCACTGACTAAGCGATCGCGCCACGTCCAAGCTGCCTGCGACGGCACTGCCTCCGTTGGTGCTTCCACGAGTGCTTCTATTGGTGAAGCTGAACCCGTAGCAAAAATGGGCGGAATAGCCTTTGTACTGGTAGGAACGCTGGGCAAAGGCTGATCTTCAAGCGGCGCCGAGCGAGCGGCACCAGCGTCAGCAACGCTCAGTTGAGCGGTTTCAACCGATACTTGCGGGTGAGCCACAGTTTCTACCATGCCTGGATGAGACGGTTCAGCCTGTGACGGCAGATCGATGAGCGTTGCCAGATGATCCCATAGGGGATCGCTGGAGCGATGACTGGGGAAGGGCGTTGGAGAAGCCGTAGCGATCGCGTCAGCCTGATCCGGCGCTAAAGGTCGATCGGGCAACTCAATCGCAAGGGGAGGCAGTGCGTCACCCGCATCTTCTGCCTCTAAACCGACGTTTGGAGTGGTGTCAAGCAGGAGTTCTAACTGAGGCACCGCAGCGATTGTCTCTACTAGCGGTGTCGTAGCAGCAGGAAAGATTAGCTGCATCAAATGGCTGACAAACTGAGGATCTTCAGGGTCAAGCGGCAAAGACTGATCAGCGGAGGCAGGCAGTGCCTCACCTTCAGAGCAGCGTTGGCTAAACAGTGCCGCACATTCTGCTTCTACACCATTATGTTCCTGAGCCACAACGTCAGCATTTAAGAGCTGAAACAAGCGGCTGGGTTGCTCGACCGTAGCCGCTTGTTCCTGGGAAAACTCTTGAGTGAGTGACCAGGGCTTGACCGGTGGATTTTTTGGCAGTAGGGCAGCAGTGGGATTGGGCGCAGTCGTATCGCTAGCCAAAGCAATGTCAGCCATGACAGGGTATCCATAAGCGGTCGGCATTTCAAGGCTTTTTTCTAGCGCCGCTTTAAATTGAAGGGTTTGCTGCTGTTGGCGATGCAATCGTAGTCGCAAATCGCGGCAAGTTTTCTCCGCTTGCAGCACTTGTTGAGCCTGCTCATTGTAACGTTGCTGAGTGAGGGCGCAATCATGCTCTAGCTGGGCGATCCGTTCCTGGCTACTGTTTAATTGCTCGGTGAGTGTTTCGACCAGAGTTTGCTGTCGCTGAGCAGTCTGGTGCGATCGCTCAAGTGCCTGTAAAAGCTGCTGAAGGCTTTCCTGCGTTACGTCAACAGGTTGGGCTTGAGGCGGTTGCACCAACGTTGGCTCTACTTGCAGAGCGCGATCGTGCGTGACCGTATCCTCCTGTAGCGACGGCATGGGTGGCACACTCTCAGAGCGTTCCAGGGGGATCAGGCTCATGGACATAGCCCCCGAACTAATTTCGGCACTGCTGTAGTGGATGACTCCCGGCAAAACTGCTTTGTCCCAGTGTTCCGTATGGTTTTCTCCTTCTGGGTGCCATCCTTCTACCGGATCGTGTGGAATGACATCGACGCTCATTGCCCCAGGGAAATCAACAGTTTGCCAGCCTTGATTTGAACCGTCTGAAGCTTCAGTTGGTGGGTTTGACATCTCCCGGGCGATCGGCTCACTTACAGCAGACATCTCGGCCGATTCGCTTGGTGCAGGCAAATCAGTTTGTTGATCTGGGCTTTCAGCTTCACTCATGGCTCTAATCCTGAAGGTGGCTAATCCTGAGGGCGGGAAGCCCCGCTACTTTTCAAGGGCAGGTAGCCCTAATGTGAAACAGTCGCAACGCTCTTCATCATATAGCTAGTCTTTAAAATTGCACGATAGATTTAGCTTGCTCAGGTAATTTTGGCTATTGAATTTAAGGCACGATGCTCATGAATTTGCCACGCTAACCATCGAGAAGAGCAGACTCTAAAGCGTTTGCTTTCAAGTGCTTTGTGACATGACTATACTTAAAAAGGTGAAACCAAAGGTTGAAAGATTGTCAGTCAACGATCGTGGAGTGATGGCTTGCTCATTACTGCTGATGCTTCAGAGACATGCGACGATTAAGTATGAAATTTTAGTGAATGAGTTTTTCTGCACCTGATGTTCGCAGACACTAGGTAAAGATGGCAGATGGAAAAGGGAGTTTGCAATCGCTTGAAGGATTGTTTGCCAGTCGTAAATTGACCAGGTGTGGAGTGTCCAACCCTCTTCTTGCAGCTTTTTTCTTGAACGAAGCCGTACTCATTCACTGTTTTATAGCTATTGCCACAGGGCTTAGGACATTGGGATCAAAGGGGGTGTGGGGGCTTCGCCCCCAGCCAGGGGTTCTACCCCTGCACCCCGTCCGAACCAATATGGCTACGGCTATACTTCTCGATCGCCTTCTGTAGTTCAAGTCTTTTGTTGGTTCAGTTTTTTGTTTGCTCAAAAGATAGTCCAAGAAGTTTGCCCAGTTTGGTACTCATAATGGATGTCATGAATCGTCTCCAAACAACCACTTTTTGGTTGGTCAGCGCAGGGGCTGCTCTGGTAGCCCTCCATTTAACGTTGTTAGGTCGCAGTGACAATCCAGCCTTATCGCAAGAGCTGTTTTCGACCTGCCTTTTGTTGTGGGGTGTAGTTGGCATGTTGCTATGGGAGCGGCGACACACACTAGTTTTGCAGAGTGGGGCGATCGGGGGCGCGATCGGAGGTGGCTTGTTGCTAGGGTTGCTGCTGCTCAGTTCAACCTTGCCCGAATCCGGCTCCTTTATGCGAGCGTTTCCTCTAATGACCGTCTTGGGACTGGGGCTGCTTGCTTCTGGTGTGCACGGGCTTTACCAGTACTGGAAAGAACTGCTCCTTTTTGCTCTGCTAACGCTCAATCCACTCCTTGAACTGGGTCTAGAGCTACTGAATCTGCCCAAGCTAACGGCTCAGGCAGCCACGTTTATGCTCTGGTATACAGGGTTTGATGTGCGTCGCGAGGGGCTATCGTTACTGCTGCCGACGGGGCGTGTGGATGTCTACGGCGCGTGCTCTGGCATTCAGAGTATGTTGCAGATGTTCTATATTTCAGTGCTGTTTGTCTTGCTCTTTGCCCTGCGATCGCGCGTGCAGCAATTCCTCCTAGTCGGCTTGGCAGTCTTAATTGGTTTTCTGGTGAATGCTGCACGAGTGGGTCTGATGGCAGTGCTGGTAGCATTCTCACAAAAAGATGCTTTTACCTACTGGCATACGGGCAACGGTTCACTCATTTTTGCAGCGATCGCGGTGGGGCTATTTGGCGGCTTTTGCTGGTTTGCCTTCCTGCGTACAACGCCATCCGCGACCGATACAGGCAATGCTTCCAATGGCTAAGCTCTGGCAACCCCTCCGCCTGTCAATACTGGTGTTAACTTGCAGCGGTGCCTTATACGTCATGGGCAAAGCGGCGCTTACACCCAAGGCAGCTAATACCCAGCCGTCTTACAGTCTGCCCGTCAGTGTGCCGTTGCCCCAGTGGCAGCCGTTACCAAGCAAACCCCTTGAGACGATTGCCGAGTCGATCGCCAGTCGGGAGTATCCGTATCGTCGCAATGCACAGTCTCTTACAGTGGCACTGCGCTACATGGTAGGTGATGGAGATGTGAATCGCTTTCTCTTCGTTTTTACTCCGATTCGGCAGGCTAATACTCGGCTGGTCATGAAATATCAGCCTGGTATTGGGTTTTATGGTGTGTTACCGCACCAGGAACGTGCCTACCTGAGTGCTTGCATCAGTCCACGGGGCGAAAGTACCGTCACAGCCCAACAGTTTGTGCAAAATCATCGTACTCATGACCTGACGTTCGATCGCCTCTTGCCCTGGCTGTTGGGGCGGCAACCACTGCTCGATCGCCGCTGCCTCTGGACGCTGATGTCTGTACCGCTGACCGCAAAGGCTGGTTCTGCTGAGTTAGACACTGCTTACAAAACGTTAGAAAATGCCTGGTTTGACTGGTACCGTTGGTGGCGACCCAACTTTCCACCGCTGTAAGCCTCACAGACATAAAACGGTGCGTCATGATGATAACGGTTTTTCAGGTAGAAAATGGTGCTAGAACCTCAACAGGCAGTGTTTTCTACAGGACGATCGCGAGGGTTAGTTTACTGTCAAACTATTGGCGTATGTGATTGGAGAAGCCAGCTTCATGACTGAATCGACGACTGACAATCGCTCTATCTATCGCTTTCGTTGGATTGGTTACGGGCTGCTTGGCTACGCACTCATGGATCTCATCCAGGTTCTGTATCCTCCCAAGTTTACGAATCCTGCCTGGGAGGTGCAAACGCTTGGTGCGTTGATTGAGCGCGTGATTGTACCGCTACTGGGCATGACGCTCGTGTTTTTTGGTGAATACTACGATCGCACTCAGCTCGAAAAAATTCTGCTGAAAGTGCTGTCATGGCTTTGTCTAGTGCTGGCGATCGTCTGTTTACTAGTGATCCCGCTGGGTGTGCTTGGCACAGCCCGTCTTGACTTTCAGAATGATCAGCAGGTGAACCGACAAACAGAACAGCAACTCTCTCAGTTCAAGAACGTTGAAGCGCAACTGAACCAAAGCAGCACGAACGACATTCGAGCACTAGCCACAAAAGCAGGCATTCCGATTGATTCAACTAAAGATCCTCAGGCGCTTAAAGCGGATATCTTGTCACGGTTAACGGCTGCGCAGTCTAGAGTGCAGTCTCAGATCAACGAAAATCGCGCTGCTCAAAAGCAGACTCTCTTTAAGAACGCGATCAAATGGAATTTGGGTGCCTTACTTGCCAGCTGCCTCTTTTTCATTCTTTGGAAGAGCACCGATTGGGCACGATAAGACGCACAGAAACCAGGAGAACGTTGAAACTGGCAGGCTTTACTTTAGGCGCGTGGATCGTCTTTTGATTTGTAAAGACGTTACATGAACGTTTTTCAGCAAAAATATCTCGATCATCCGATCGCTGACTACAGCCCAATCAAACCAATAAAAAAGGGACAAATAAATGTCCCTTTTTGCTCTGCAACTTGTGCCAGCATTAAGCTATCGCAACTGTGCCTGCGTCAAGCTCTCACGGCAACTTTGGTCTTAGCTTCTGTTGCGGTCAAACGCTCATAGGTCGCTCGCATTTTAAGACCTGTCAAGACCTGGAACAAGCCTGTGCCGTTGGCAGAGCCAGGATACTCGCGGTGATGCAGCAACAGTTCAGTTAGCTCACCCTCGTATTTAACAGAGGTTTTGCTGAGGTGTTGCTCAATGTAGACCACTTCCTCAAGCTTGTCGAACTGCCCATCGACTTCGAGTACCGAAACACTGTGCCCGTAGTAAACATCCGGTCCATAGTGCATCCGAATGCCGGGGTAGGAGCAGGTCAGCTTGCGTCCGCAGGGAATCCAGTCGATCGTAGAACCTTCGTCGAACAAATAAGCTGGCTCGAATCCTTCCACGCTATCGCGCTGGATCATCTGCACTCGCAAGACTTTACGTTCTTTGTCGTCCTTGATCAGTTGGGTAGGCAAGACCTGGATGACCACATCCGCAAATTCTTTTTGTGGATCGATATAAGCCGTAAAATCGGGACGACGGGAGTTAATCGCCGCCAGCACGTCTTCGTAGGTATGACCCCGCTCCGACATATCGCGCTGAATCTTCCAGGCAATCTTTACTTCGTCACTGATGTCAAGGTAAACGCTAAAGTCTAGCAAGCCACGTACGCGCTCATCGTACAGCGGATGTAACCCTTCAACGACAATGATGTGATTAGGTTCCACCTTTTCAGGTGGGTCAATCATCCCTGTCTCATGGTTGTAGATGGGCTTGTCAACGCTTTCGCCGTGCTTGAGCGCTTTGATCTGCTCGTACATCAGGTCAAAATTATTGGCTCGTGGATCGAGTGCGGTGATTCCAGTTTCTTTGCGCTGTTTCCGGTCCAGACTGTGGTAGTCGTCCAGGCAGATTACTGTCACAAAATCTTCCCCGAACAGATCGGTTAATCGGCGCAGAAAGGTGGATTTACCGCACCCGGAGTCTCCGGCAACGCCGATCAGAACCACGCGGTCTGGCTTACTGGTCATAGGTTTCCTCTAAGCGAAAAGATTCTACTAACTGTGTCTTGAGTTAAGCTGCATTGGCGATGAGCTGACGATCGCACTCTTTGAAATTACTTTTGAAAAGCAATGATTCAGCTGAATGCTACCGATCGCCTACTATAAAATTCTCACACAACGTGACTCAGATGCAGAGTAATCAGAAAAGCAATAAGATTACATCTAGCCGTAGAAGACTCTGAGCTAGTCGCGTAAGTATTTAATACTACCGCTACTATTATCGTACCAAAAACGGGATCATCACTACAAGGCTTCGTCCGAATTGATTTTTCGCTCAGGGTCGGTGTGTTGCCGACGATCGCAAAGGATGCTTCGCCTAAACTGATTGGCAGATGGTGTGTTGGCTGGCATGGGGTTGCTAGTTTGCTAATGGAGCATCGTCGCCTACGATCAACCGAACGAACGCAACTTCACAGAAGCCCCACCCGTGACCAAGATGGGGCACAATGAAAAATTAGGTTTGCAAGTTAGATTTGGTTCGGAGAGAGCAAGCAAAATGTACAATTTGAGCGCGGTGGGCGGCACTGCCAAGACAGCCTTTGGTAGCCGTATGTATCGATACGAAGTGGTAGGGCTGCGGCAGAGTAGTGAAACCGATCGCACCAGTTACTCCATTCGTCAAAGCGGCAGCACATTCATCAATGTGCCCTACAGCCGTATGAACGAAGTAATGCAGCAAATCATGCGGCTAGGTGGCAAGATTGTTAGCATCCAGCCTTTGTCTGCTGATTCTAAAATGAATGGGAACGTTACCCCAGAACAGAAAGAAACTACGGTAAAAGTAGAAACTGGAGAGGGTAACCAATCAGGAGCCAAGAAGCAGCCTATGACTCAAGCTAAGGCTAAGACCGATATTCCCGTGAATATCTATCGCCCCAATGCCCCCTTTGTTGGACGAGTGGTTTCAAACGAGCCCCTTGTTCAAGAAGGCGGCATTGGTATTTGCCAGCACGTTAAGTTTGATATCTCCGCCGGAGATTTGCGTTATCTGGAAGGTCAAAGTATTGGGATTATTCCTCCTGGTACAGACAAGAACGGGAAGCCTGAAAAGCTGCGTCTCTATTCGATCGCGTCTACTCGGCACGGTGACGACGTGGATGACAAAACCGTGTCTCTCTGCGTGCGGCAGCTTGAATATCAGAATCCTGAGACCAAAGAAATGGTCTATGGCGTTTGCTCCACGCACCTTTGCAACCTGAAGCCCGGTGACGAGATCAAAATCAGTGGCCCAACTGGTAAGGAAATGCTGCTGCCTGATGATCCTGATGCCAAAATCATCATGATGGCGACTGGCACAGGCATTGCACCATTCCGTGCTTATCTGTGGCGTATGTTTAAAGACCGGGAACGGGCAGCCAATCCCGACTACCAGTTTAAGGGGCTAGCGTGGCTGGTCTTTGGTGTAGCGACAACACCCAATGTGTTGTACCGGGAAGAGCTGGAAGAAATTCAGGCAAAATACCCTGATAACTTCCGTGTTACCTACGCTATCAGCCGTGAACAGAAGAACCCTGAAGGCGGCAGAATGTACATCCAGCATCGTGTGGCAGAACACGCTGAAGAGATTTACAAGCTGCTTCAAGAAGACAAAACTCATGTCTATATCTGCGGCTTGAAAGGCATGGAAGATGGTATTGACGCTGCTCTTTCGGTCGAAGCTACGAAAGCAGGCAGAGAATGGAAAGAGTACCAACGAGAACTGAAAAAAGCAGGTCGCTGGCACGTAGAAACGTACTAAGCTGCCTCGCTTTGAGCGATCGAAACAATTTCTTTTTGGTAACCAGATAACTCGTAAGGGTTGTCTGGTTTTTTAGTTTGAGCGATCGGCTTTAACCCTCTAATGCGGATCGATCGTCGATCGCGGATGCCGCGACGTATTGATCAATCCAACGAGTTTAGTCTAGCTTTGGCTTGCTGGTGCCGTCTTATTTTCGCTTCAGGTTGAAAGACAACCCAGAAGACAATACCGAGCACTGAAGTCGTAGCCAGCACTGGCAGAAGCAGAACCAACAATTTTTCATCGCGTGCTTTCAGCTTTGCGTAGAACCAGATAGCACTCCAGCTATACAGGACGTGGAGCGTGATGAAAAGTAGCACCCACAGCGGTGGAAACGAGTCTGCAAGGAGCATGAGACAGACGAAAAGATACATCGCTAGCAGGGCAAAGACCAGCAAAATTTTGGCAGCAGCTTTAAAGAATGCCTGGATCAAAATTGTTAGACCGGGTAGGGGAAAGGCAATTAAACGACGATCGCAGTTTACGTTAATGCAGGTATTGCTGGAGCGATCGCCGCATCACGTCAACTGGAACAGGCTGCTGTAGCCAAATTTCTAGTGCGGCGGCACCTTGCTGAATCAGCATTTCCAGACCATCGATCGCGATTCCGCCCCGCGCCGTTGCTTGCTGCAAAAAGAGCGTGGGACTGGGATTGTAGATCAGGTCATAGGCAATGACATTTGGCGCAAGGTCATCCGCTTCTTGTAAGCTGAGGGGCGATCGTTCCACCTGTGGCGACATCCCAATCGGGGTTGTATTGACCAGCAAGCCCGCACGCGGTAAAAGGTTTGGCAACGCCTCCCATGTATGGACTTGCACCTTGATAGCCAGCGGTGAACCGACCCAACTTGACAAAAACGCTTCTAGCTTTTGCGGATCACGTCCTACCACATGAATGGCAGCGCAGCCGAGTTGGGCGCAGCCTGCAACCACTGCTCTGGCAGCGCCACCATTGCCCAAAACAACAGCTACTGTTTGGCTCCAATCGCGCTCCAGGGTTCTGAGTGGATGCAAAAAGCCCTCAACATCGGTGTTTGTGCCGCTCCAACCGTGGTCAGTACGCCAAACAGTGTTTACAGCACCAATGGTTTGAGCGATCGGCGTAATCACCGTTAGCAAGGGCAAAATCGCTTGCTTGTGGGGAATAGTGACATTGAAGCCCTGAAGACCAATGGCAGCGAAGCCGTCAATGGCAGTCTTCAAAACCTCTGGCTGCACAAGAAACGGGAGGTAGGCATAGTCCAAGCCAAGATGATCGATCGCCGCATTGTGCATGAGGGGCGACAGAGAATGGGCGATCGGCGCACCGATGACACCGAGCAGTTTGGTTTTGCCAGTCAGCACAGGGTTGGGGGGTGGGGAGTGGGCTTCGACGTGAGCGCTCAGCCGAACAGGAGTAGGTTAAGACTACTCCAAGACGATGGATTCGGTGGTAGTAGATTCAGTAGTAGTGGATTCGATGGGAGTGAATGCAGTAGCAGTGGTAGTGTCTGTTGACGCTGTTGCTAATGGTTCGGGTGTATTGCGAACACGGCGGATAGGCAGATTGGCAATGAGGGCAGTGGTGCGATCGCTGTTTTCGAGCGCAAACTCCATGCCGTCGGTATCAAGCTCCACATAGCGCGAGACGACCTCCAGAATTTCCTTTCGCATTGCTTCTAGTGCCTGCGGCGGAATATCAGTACGATCGTGCGCCAACACTAGCCTGAGACGATCTTTCACTTGGCTACGACTGTTGTCACTGGGGCGAGCAAACAGGCGTTCGAGCAGTTCAATCAGCATGGAAGGTGAGGAGTAAGGAGTGAGGGGCAAGGGGTAAGGGAAAGTTACGAGTGATGAGCTATGAGTTTGCGTGACGGCTAAACGCTGACTGCCCACTCCTCTCACCTCACTCCTCTCCTCTCACCTGATTAAAAAAGCTTTTTGTTCAGCGCTTTGCGGATCTTGGTGAAAAAACCATCATTATTGACGCTCAAATCGAGAAATTCGACTTTTTCGCCTTCAAGTCGGCGGGCAATGTTGTCAAAGGCGGTACCCGCAAGAGAGGGGGTTTCTGACAACACGAGCGGTTCGCCTTTGTTGGTCGAAACGATCACGCGCTCATCGTCAGGTACAACACCAATCAGGGGAATCGCCAGAATCTCCTGCACATCCTCGACAGACATCATGTCGTTTGCCTGCACCATCGCAGGGCGAATGCGGTTAACAACAAGCTGGATTTTCTTAATGTTATTCGCTTCTAGCAAACCAACGACGCGATCGGCATCACGCACGGCTGCAATTTCGGGTGTGGTGACAATGACGGCTTCTCTAGCAGCGGCGATCGCGTTCTGAAAGCCCATTTCAATCCCTGCAGGACAATCCACAAACACATACTGATAGTTCTGCGCCAGCGCCATCACCAATTGCTTCATCTGGTCAGGGTTGACGGCATCCTTGGTACGATTTTGCGCGGCTGGCAGCAACACCAAATTTGGCTGACGCTTATCTTTTACCAGCGCCTGCTCCAAACGGCACTGCCCAGCAATCACATCAACTGCTGTATAAACAACGCGGTTTTCCAAGCCCAGCAGTAAGTCCAGGTTGCGAAGACCAAAATCGGCATCCACTACAGCCACCTTTCGACCACGCCGGGCCAGCGTCATGCTCAGGTTAGCGGTGGTTGTGGTTTTACCCACCCCTCCCTTGCCAGATGTAACAACAATAATGCGACTCATGAACTCAGCGGTAAATAACGACGGGGACAACAAGCTGACGGCTAGAGGTGCTTAGACTGTAAACGTTAAACGGTAAAGGCTAAACAGCTCTGATTTTGATCACTTACTTGACTGAAATGCTGCTAGCCCAAAGTCAAACATCGACTGTTTAAATCGCTTCGTTCCAGGTGCTTTAACTATACCGAACCTGACTGTTTTTACATTCTGTACCTGATGTTCAAACAACAGTATCAGAAAAAGCCTTTACACATGTTAGGAAGAGAAGATTTTAGCGTAAAGGAGCCTGCTTCAGGAGGCAGAAGGCAGAAGGCAGGCTTCGACGTGAGCGCTCAGCCGAACGTAGGCAGAAGGCAGGGAAAGCCAGGAGGAGGACTGCCGAACTCAAAACTCAAAACTCCCTTCGGCTTAAGCTCAGGAGTTCGGCGAGGCTCACTCGAGCCGTCGAACTCAAAACTCAAAACTCAAAACTCAAAACTTGTTATCTTCCCTCTCCCCTCACTCCTCTCCCCTCACTCCTCTCCCCTCACTCCTCTCCCCTCACTCCTTCCCACCGCGATGAAAATCGACCGCTCTAGCGATGCGGATAGTGCCCTGAGCGGTGACATAGGCGACTTCAGGGAGGAACTGTGCAGGAGGTGTTTCGGGTGGTCTGGCAACAAAATTAGCGATGCGAAGTTGGGTGGGTTCCATTTGCATTGCCATAATCAGGCAGCGATTATTGCCTCTAGCGCCTGCATGAGCGACACCGCGCAAGCGACCCCAAACTAAAATATCGCCGTCTGCCACAACAGCGCTCCCCGCATTGACATCGCCCAGAATGATGACGGTGCCATTGTGGTGAATGTCGGCACCCGATCGCAGCGTTGTCTCCAAATACAGTGGTTCTGCCATCGTCTGCACGGCTTCCTGAGTCGGCTGGTTCAGGTGCGAGAGGGTGGCTTGCTGTTCTACCGAGTAGCCAGCAGTGGCAGCGGCAACCGCCGTTTGGCGGCGACTGGTGTAAACCCGCTTGAGCTGAAGTTTGGCTTCGGACAGGGCATCAGCGATCGTTTGAAGCTGCCGTCCATCTAACAGGCGATCGCGGGCGATTAAATGCACCGTTGTCTCTGGTTGCCAGAACCGTTCACCTGCATCGAGCCGTTGCTTGAGCTGCTGCCAGACCTCAGTCCAATGAAAGGCTGTATTCGACTCGTCACTGTCGCCTTCGGGTGGCAACAGCAGCAGCAGTTTACCGCCCTCATTGCGAAAGCGTACTTGCTGTTGGGGATCAGGTTGCGGACGATCGCCCTCCAGAGGACTGGGAGGAACGGTGGGCACCGATGGGGACGGGGAGGCATCAGTCATGCGCAAGAAACCGCAGCTTAACGGCTTTAATAGTAAGCTGAAACGCCGCGATCGACATGATTCAGTCGCAAGGAATGAGGCGTGAAGGATCTGCCAATGAAAAAGGCAGGAAAACTATCCGGAATGCGGCTTGAACGCACGAATAGAGAAAATTAAACGCCTTTGACCTAACCGCCTGTCATCGTCCATTCTCATACTAAGTCTACCTTGAGAATAGCCTGGATGAGAATGCTCCATAGTCTGCCAGGGCATTGCTCTGCTGTACCCCAAAGCGAACGATTGATCGAGGGCGATGATCGAAGGCGATCGTGCTTTATATCGGTACTACTATGTCAGACATCTTAGTTTCTGCTGAAGTCAGTTATCCAGAATTAGAGCGCCTGCTGGATGGGCGTTATCAGGTCAACCAAATTTTGGCAAGCGGCGACTGGGGACGCACCTATCTCGCACAGGATACCCGTCGCCCTAGCCAGCCTGATTGCATTATTCAGCACGTGATACCCGTTACCAATGACGATGCCTATCGGTATGCATTGCGGCATTTGTTTGTGCGCGAAGCCGCAACACTAGAGCGGCTGGGGGAGCATGGACAAATGCCCCGCTTGTTGGCTTGCTTTGAGGACGAGCAGGGCTTGCATCTGGTGCAGGAATTTGTCAGCGGCGACTCCCTAAGCCTGGAACTGTTGCCGCAGCCGTGTCACGAAGAACAGGTAGTGCAGCTACTGCTGGAATGCTTGGAACTGCTGGCAGTCATGCATAGTGAATGTTGCCGACATGGGGATGTGCGACCCGATAATTTCATCCGTCGATCGCAGGATAGCAAGCTCACCCTCATTAATTTTGGCACTGGGCGCGATGTGCATCTTTCCCTCATGACGTTACAGGGACAAGCTGCACTCTCAAGGGTGCCCAATGTGCAGGGCTATCAGCCGCCAGAACAGGTGCAAGGGTTACCATGCCTTGCTAGCGACATTTATGCAATCGGGCTCATTGGCATTCAAGCGCTGACGGGTGTGCAGCCGCTGCAACTAAACCATGATCCAAAAACAGGAGAGCTCCTCTGGCAGCCGTTTGGTCCAGTGGCAGGCTCGACGCTGCGACATGGGCTGGTGGCGGTGCTGAGTCGCATGGTGCGTGCTGATCAGACGCAACGTTATCCCTCTGCTAAGGCAGCCTTGCAGGCAGTACGATCGCTGGCTCAAGGGGTGCCGCTGGAGCGAGTGGAGGTGTCGATCGCCGTTGATAGTAGCGCCCTAACCCTGTCGCAAGAGACGGTGCAAGCGTCTATGCTAACCGAAGCGACCGAGCCAAATACACTGCCAGAGCGGTGGTTGAGTCCAGCCGTGCAGATTGGCGTCGGTATTGGTGCGGTGATGGCAGCAGCCGTCTGCGGCTATGCGTTGCCCCATTTGCTCGATCGTAGTCTTTTGGGTAATAGCGATCGCGGCGAACAGTCGTTAGCCGATGCAACGCAGGAGTATCAAGCAGGACAACTGCAAAAAGCAGTCACGCTGGCAGCCTCGATCCCGAAGGACAGCGCTGCCTATGTGTCTGCACAAGAGGCGATCGTCCACTGGCAAAAAGATTGGCAAACCGCCGAGCGCAAAACTCAGGCAGCAACAGCAGCCCTGCAAAAAGGCAATAGTTTAGCGGTCTTGCAGCAGGCACAAGGACTACCGCAGATTGACTACTGGCAACAGCGAGTGCAGCCGTTGGTGCAACAGTCTACCCAGCAGGCAGCAGCCGCTGCTGCTCAATTATTGCGCGATGCATATGGTCGGGCGATCGTCAAAGATTTTGCAGGGGCGATCGTCGCACTCAAACAAATCCCTGAAGGTACCTCTGTTCATACCAAAGCACAGGAAAAACTGCGTGAATACGTCGAAAAGCAGCAAATTCAGTCAATTAGCTACCTCCAGGTTGCCTATGATCAGGCAGAGGCAAAGATGTTTGATAAAGCGCTGAAGTCGCTTCAGAAAATTTCTGGTGAGACTCCCACTCATGCCACTGCCCAGGCAAAAATTCGCGAATACACCGCAAAACAGCGTATTCAAACCGCAGTCCTGGCAAGGCAAGACCTGAATCCGGGTAGCTATTTGCAAGAAACAAATCTGGCTGGGCGGTAGGAGGAGAGGGGAGAGAAGTTTTGAGTTTTGAGTTTTGAGTTCGACCTGATCTCAAGCCGAAGGGCGTTGTAAGTTTTGAGTTCGAAAGTCCTCCCCCTAGCCTTCCTAGCTTCCACTTAGACTCCCTGGCTTCTCCTGCCCTCTGCCTTCTGCCTCCTCACTTATTTGTGTCCTGATGTCTGTACCCCATCGTCATCTACTTGCTATGATGCGTCGTGGTTGCGATCGCGTTGGTCTTAACGATTCACCTAACGGTTTACCTAACTATCGGAGCAGTATATGGGGTTCCATTCTCCTCTTGAGTCCCAGGGACAGTATCGCTACGACCCAACTGCCCTGGAGCAGCAAGGACCCGCTCGCCTGTTTCCCCATGCTGGAGAAGACGGTTTGCTGCGTTATGTACTGACCCAACTGCGGCGCAATTTGGTAGCGCAGGGACGCTTGTCTGAACCCTTGAGCTTGCTGTTGCACCAATTAGAGCGCACAACCCAGACACTCGATCAGGCGTGGTCACAGGTATCAACGCTGCTGGTAGATTTTAAATGGCTGCAATCGGGCTGGTTTAATGTGACGCTGCCGCCCGATGAGCCGTTTGATACAGCCTTTGTACGCGAACGGCGGACGATGACAGCAACCTTGTTGGCAGCAAAAACGGCGGCTAAGGTTCATGCTGATCCAGTTGAGCGTCGATCGCAGTTCTATCAAGTGCTAGAGAACTTGGGGCGTGTGCGTCCAGCGGTCAGCCAGATTCATGAGCGGGATGGAGGCTTGAGCGATCGCGAGTTTGCGCGTCAGCGGTTGGCTGGTCAAAACCCAATGGTGCTACGGCAGGTGCGACCATCCGACCAGGGGTTTCTGCAAGCCTGGGCTGATGCGGTGCAGGCACAGGGTAACTCAATGGATTTGGTGCAGGCAGCCGCAGCGAAACGCCTTTTTGTAGCGGATTATCCGTTATTAGAGAATCTGACTCCAACCGATCTGCAACCGGGGCGCTATGTGGGTAGCCCGATCGCCGTTTTCTATCGCTCGGAAACGGGGCTAGAACCCGTGTTGATTCAGGTAGACCAAAGCAGGCTGGTTGCGCCTGGTGCGGATGCCGATCGCTGGATGCAGGCGAAGCTGTGTGTGCAAACGGCAGATGTCACGTATCACGAACTGGTGGCACATCTAGGCGATACGCATTTGGCGATGGAGGCGTTTGCGATCGCCACCCCTCGCCAACTCCCCATGACTCATCCGGTCTACCGCCTGCTGCGTCCCCACTTTCGCTTTTTGCTGGCAATCAACACACGCGGCAACGCGATCTTACTGGGTGAGGGTGCCGCGATCGATCAGCTTATGGCTCCTACGCGCGCGGCTTCGCTAGGAATCATCAATCGGGCGTATCGGGAGCGATCGTTTCAGGACTACGCCCTACCAACTGTGATTGCGCGGCGTGGTATTGAGCCAGAGATATTGCCAGAGTTTCCATACCGGGATGATGCACTGCTATTGTGGGAGGCGATCGAGCGTTACGTCACTCGTTATCTACAGCGCTACTATCCAGATGATGAGTCAGTCCAGCATGATCCGTATCTGCAAGCCTGGACAGCAGAACTAGGTGCCCCGCTTGACTCTCGCCCATCAACCGAATTTCCTCAAGCCCCGGCATGGCTACCGTCAGAGTGGGTCAGTCAGGTGAAGCTTAACCCCGATCCATTACCGACCTATCCGCGGGTGCCAGGTTTTCCACCAGTGGCAGGCGCAGAGCCCGGATCAGGTGCGCCGCGATCAGAGACACATCAACCCGAAGCGCTGCGATCGAACACACTCAGCAGCCTCCAGCAACTCATCGACATTGCTACACAGGTAATTTTTACTTGTGGTCCGCAACATGCCGCTGTCAACTTCAGCCAGTTTGACTATGTAGGCTACACCCCCAATGCCCCCCTAGCGCTCTACAGCCGCCCTGATATGGCAGACTCAGTGCAGCAATTGCTGCCAGCCGCCGATCAAGATTTGGGACAAATGGAACTCACGTTTGCACTCAGCGGCATTCGCTGGGGTACGTTGGGCAGCACGGCATTGAGCCAATTTGTCGATCGGGGCGATCGCCGAGTATTGGAGCAATTTCAAGCCGATCTGGCAGATATCGAAGGAAAGATCAACGCCCGCAATCAGCAGCGCCTCGCCACGAGCGGGATAGAGTATCCCTACCTTCTGCCGTCAAGGATTCCAAACAGCATCAATATCTAGCAGTTAGCGGTTGGTTTTTAGTCGTTAGAAGAATCCGCAGTCAGAAGCCGAAAGTCAGTTAAAACTCAAAACTCAAAACTCAAAACTCAAAACTCAAACTCAAAACTCAAAACTCAAAACTCAAAACTCAAAACTCTCCCCCTTCCTCATGCGTTTCCAGCAGTCAGCTACCTTCATCCTTACTACGATCGCGATCGCCACAGGTATCGCCTTTCCTGGCTATGGATTGCCGCTGTCACCCGGCGATCGGGTGCGGTTGCTGACACCAATGGATGATGAATTGCCACCAGAAAGCCGCTTTCGGCTGAGTGGGCTGTATGAAGTAAATGTCGATGGGACGCTGCAAATTCCGTTTTTGGAGCCGCAGCCAGTGGTAGGGCTGGAAGTAGCAGCCGTGCAAAAAAATCTGGCGGAGGCGCTTGTTAGCAAGGGCTTCTTTCGACCCGAATCGCTGGAATTAAGTATCAGTGTGGTCTCCTGGGCACCGATCCAGGTCACGGTCGCTGGAGAAACGTTTCGTCCAGGGCGGGTGTTGCTTAATGCGGCAACTGAGGGTGAACAGCGGCAGGATGGGCGATCGTCCCTACGAACCGAAGTGGTCTCTGGTAGCTATGCACCCGATCGCTACTTGAGTGCTGCCATTCGTAGTGCCGGTGGCTTGAAGCCTGCTGCCGATCTACAAAACATTCGTCTGCTGCGCGGCAAGCAAGAAAAAACATTCGATCTTTCTGGAGTGCTAACAGGCAAGACTGTTCCCGATGTGCCATTGATTGCAGGTGATGAAGTGACGGTGCCAGCCTTGCCCTACCGTCAAACTAATCTGGTGCGTCCGTCTCAGCTTACGCCAAGTGAAATTACCGTGTTTTTGTCGAATCTGACGGTGCCTACTACACCTAACCTCCGCAAGGGTGGGCAGGTGACATCGTTGCCGTACGGGACCCGCCTTTCGCAGGCAGCGATCGCGGCAGGCTGTGCGGGTGGTACAAAGCGAACGAATGCCAGACGACGCGCGGTGCTGGTGCAAACCGATCGCGAGACTGGCAAAACGACCATTACCGAGCGGTCGATCGAACAGTTACTCAAACGCTCTAACAACGATACCGAAAACCCATTTTTGATGCCGCAGGATGGGGTAGTTTGCTACGATTCAACTGTCACGAATCTTGCCAGCATCTTCCGCCTCATCACCGATATTGCCAGTCCATTCTTCTTCATTAACAGGTTGTTTCGGGATGAATGAGTTTCCTCAACTTTCCCAGTTCGCACCGCTATCAGCAGCAGACCGGGGACGTGGACTACGGTATCTGGCGATCGCGGCAGCACTCAACGCCGCTGTTTGGGGGCTTGCCCTTTACCTCTTGCAGGGTTCACCGCGTCTTTACACCAGCCTGTACTCGATCGTGTTGTCAGAGCAAAGTAGCCGCACACAGGGAACGTTGCCCCAGACGATGGCCACCCTCGATCGTGCAGAGGCAAGCATTGCTCGGCGTGAAAATGCGAAAGCAAGTTATGAGCTTATTGCCACAACCGATGAAGTGCGTCGAGCTGCTGCTGAGAGGCTAGGCATGACGACGACCCGGTTTGGTGTGCCTCAGGTAGAAGGTGTACAGGGCACCGCGCTGATCAATGTGGGGATTGCTGGGTCAACGCCAGAAGAAGCAAAAAAAAAGGCGCAAGCACTGTATGAAGCCTTTCAAGAACGGCTCAGTCAGTTGCGGTTGCAGCAGTCAGCCGAATTGGACACTGGTTTTGAAGGTTCGCTAGGCGTAGTGCGTAAAAAGCTAGAAACCGCTCAGTTGCGCTTGTCTGACTACAAAATTCGTGCTGGACTAGCTTCTAAAGAACAGATTGATCAGCTTGCTTATACGATTGAGGCACTTCGGCGCTTGCGAAGCGAAGCGATCGCCCAACAGCGGGATGCCACCGCGCGATCGCAGCAATTAGCAGGCAGTTTCAAAATCTCCTCCAATCTGGCAACCGAGGCGTTCGCGCTCCGTGCCGATCCATTGTTTCAAGCGTTCTTGCGCGAATACAGTGAGGCAACCACTCAGCTAGCAGCCGTAGCTTCTAAGTTTGGTCCTAACCATCCGGTGGTCGTACAGGCTACCACTCGTCAGACAACCGCCGAAAGCGCGCTGCAAAGTCGTGGGGAGCTTTTGCTGGGGCACCCCACTGACCTGGCAACGATCGCCCGTCTCAATACTGGTAGCAATGCTCAAGAGACCAACCCACGCGAAACGCTTTTTAAGGATATTGTGACCCATCAGGTCGAGCAGCGTGGACTCACGGCACGAGTGCAGGAACTCGATCGACAGCTAGCCCAACTAGAGCAACGGCTGAGTGTGCTATCGCAGCGTAGTTCCACCCTGGAAGCGCTCGATCGCGATGTACAGATTGCTCAATCCGTCTTTACCTCCACCTTGGCGGGGCTACAGGTGGATAAAGGCGACATCTTCGGCACCTATCCCTTAACTCAAATCGTTGCCGAGCCAAACCTGCCGACTGCCGCCACAATCCCACGTCGTAAACCCCTCTTCATTGCTGCCACCATTCTTTCCTTGCTGATCACCACAGGTTGCCTCATTGCATGGCTACGTCAAACCTCTATTAAGTGGCGCTGGGTCGCAGGTAGTAAACATTAACGTGCATGAATAAATGCTGTTGCCGCCGAATCAAGGCAATCAAGCGTGCAAGGGATGCCGTTTAATCATGCAGATCAGCATCCCAAACGCCGATATAAATACGATCGCTGTTATTCCGTTGAATAATGCCTTTGAGGTTTCCTTTTCTAAAGGAGTACTCGTTTACCTTGCGTTGTTTTACCTGTTCTAATTCATCAAGAATGTCTCCTGCCTGCCCGCCTGTCATGTTGTTGAGGGCAACTTTCATTTGGAGGGTATCAACCGATTGGGCAAACGAGGCTTCCGTTTGGCGGACTTTGCCAGAGGCGCGATCGTAAATGTAAGCCAGCGTCACGGCATTGGGCACCACATCGTACAGTGCAGTGCGAGTGTCACCCCAAACGCCCTTATTGGTTTGCGTCGGCTTGCCTAGTGCCGCTTCGACTTCACGTTCTGACGTACCGACGGGAAAGCCCGGAATGCTCGGCACGTCAGTAGAAGGAGGCTCGTTAGCAGTTGGTTCAGGCTCCACCGATGGCTCTGGCAAGGGCGATCGCTCCACCTTTGGCGGTTCTTCAGGGCTAGGCGATGGGCTGGGGGGTAGCGGCTTAGGCGAGGCGGCGATCGACGGCTCTAACGAGGGTGCAGGCGTTGGTGCTTCGACGATGACTTCCGTCGGTGTTTCGGGTTTATAGAACGCCGCAATCAATGCAGTGCCCAGCATGGTGAGCAACACCGCGCCCAGCAGCAGCGGCAGCAGATAGCGGTTCTGGCGCGGAGCCGTAGCGGGAACGCCTACAAGGGTTTTATCAGGCTGTACTGAGCCGTTTGGCTGCAATTGCGGTCGTTGGGGCGATCGCTGCCCGACTGCAAGCGTTGCCGCTGTTTGGGTAGGTGGCATAGAGACACTAGGTTGGGATAGTGGCGTGGGAGCGGCAATAGAAGACGCATCGGGCAACAGGGCAAGCCACTCATCCATACTGGCAGGTCGATAGCGTACATCCACTGCCATCCCGCGAATGACAGCCTGATTGGTCGCAGCGCTTAATTCTGGACGTAGTTCACGCAGATCGGGCAACGGTTGACGATCGCGCAAAATTGACGCAGTAGGAACACGTGCCGTTAAGAGGGCATACAGGGTTGCCGCCAGTCCATAGACATCGGTGGCAGGGGTACGCTTTTCCTCAGAAAGATATTGTTCGATCGGCGCATAGCCAGCCGAGATCAAGCTGGTGTGGTTTTGCGTTGAACCGGGCGTAAATTCGCGGGCAATGCCAAAGTCAATCAGCACGACTTCTTGAGTGCCCTCGCGCAGAATAATGTTTTGCGGCTTGATATCGCGATGCAGCAAGCCATTTTGATGCACCACTTTCAACGCACTGCCAATTTGACGGGCATAGTGGATGGCGATCGCTTCTGGCAACGGCTGCTTGGGAAAGACCAGCGCTTCCAAATTAGGGCCACGAAGGTAGTCCATCACCATATACGCCTGCCCCGCTTCGATAAAGAAGTCGCTGACGCGGACAATGTTAGGATGCACACACAGCGCCAACCGCCGCGCCTCATCCTGAAACTTGCGCTGATAGTCGGCATAGTCCGCTTCGTGGCGCAGCGATTCGTTCAGGGTTTTGATCACCACCGTTTGTCCCAGGAAGTGATGCGTCGCTTTGAACGTGATGCCAAAGCCACCCCGTCCTAATTCTTCGTCGAGGGTATACTTACCCCCCTGTAGCTGCTGACCAATCGGGGAATTCATAGGCGCTCCCGCTTTGTGTCTCATCACTTCTCTATTACACCTGATCTCTGTCACCAGATCCGGGTCGCCTCATTTTAGCTGGAGTGGTAAGTTTGAAGAACTCAGTTAACCTGGAGCGGTTCATGATGCCGATCGACGCAAAACGCGAACCAGCCTCAGCAGGCGTTGCTGTCGAGTTTCAGGACGTTGGCTTTGTGGCGGGCGATCGCTCCCTGCTTTCTGGGCTAACGTTCACTATCCAGTCGGGCGAAGCGCTGGTGTTGCTGGGTCGTAGCGGTTCGGGTAAAACCACCACGATGAAGCTCATCAATCGCTTACTCACACCGACCAGTGGCAACGTGCGTGTGCAGGGGAAGGCAACCACTGAGTGGGATGTGATTCAACTGCGGCGACAGATTGGCTATGTCATTCAGGAAACGGGGCTGTTTCCCCACTTTACGATCGAGCGCAATGTCGGCTTGGTGCCATCACTACAAAACTGGCAGCCCAAACGCATCAAAGCACGGGTACACGAATTGTTGGATTTAGTCGGCTTGGAGCCTGCCCAATTCGCCGATCGCTATCCCAATCAACTTTCGGGTGGACAACGACAGCGCGTGGGGGTTGCTCGTGCTCTGGCAGCCGATCCGCCCATTTTGCTGATGGATGAACCCTTTGGTGCCCTCGACCCGATTACGCGGCTGGAGTTACAGCAAGAATTTCGACGACTTCAGCAAGAACTCGGCAAAACGGTTGTCTTTGTCACCCACGACATTCAGGAAGCGTTTGTGCTGGCATCACGCATTGGTTTGATGCAGGATGGGCAACTGGTCGTGTTGGGGACTCCGGAGGAGTTTTTGCGATCGCCCGAACCGGAGGCACAAACGTTCCTTAAAACCTTACGCACATTGGAACAGATTCACGAACGATAAACTGGTTTAGGCATTGCACACTAGCTAATTTTATGGATGTTCAGCGAACCAGAGAGTTTGTAGAGTCTCATCCTCGTATCAAGGAACCAAAGCGCCAACTGATCTTTCCGGCTCTGGATGCGTATGAGTCACTTCGTAATGCCAGCAGCATTTCTGAGGCAGAGTTGCAGCCAATCATCGAAGCCGCTTGTTGCCGTTGGGTATCCGTTTGGGATACTGGTGGTCGTGCTTTAGCTGAATTTGCCTGCAATCATCCCGCAGCGCAGAACGCTTTTCGGAAAATGATGGCTTCCCGAAAGAACAATGAGCGCTATCAAGCGATCGCATCGCTATCACCTGGAATGCCCAAGCCGCTGCTCCAAGAATTACTGACATTAGGCTTGAGCGATCGTAGCAAGAGTGTTCGAGCTAAAACTGCTGACAGATGCGACGTACTACGGTTTCAAGAGATGTTGCCAAAATTATTGCAGCGAATAGAGGTTGAGTTTGATGCTCAGGTTAAAGAACGGCTAGAGTTTCATACAGCCATGCTCCAAGAAGGATATTTAATCAGACCTGAAGAAGATGGATCGCTCTTACTCTCTATTAGAACAAAGAGCGGCTGGAGTTTTCGGACTGTCACTCAGGATGATGTCGATAGTGATCGAGTGCCTGCTATTGTGGCGGAAGCACAGGCTAGACCTTAATTAGCAACCCCAACAAGCTCAGCGAACCGGAATAAAGCTAATTTATTGCAAGGCTTGAATGCTCATATTTGTCTGGTGAGTGGAAGCATTGAGTAGATACTGCCAAAGGAGCTAGTCGATATGGACATTTCGCTGAAGCCTGAACACGAACAGTTCATCCAAGCCCAACTTGAGACGGGTAACTATACCAGCGTGGATGAAATAGTGAATGAGGCGTTCAAACTTTTTGTAGAGCGAGAACGGCGATTAGCAGAACTGCGCCAAAAGGTTTCTGTGGGCACTAAGCAAATTGTTATGGGTCAGGTAACTGATGGCGAAACGGTTTTTGCTCAGTTACACGCGAAAATCAACTCGTATGAATAATTTTTTTCTTGTTCGCTATGCCCCAGAGATTTTGCAGCGTACAGGTGAGCATTTGTATCTGGTGGCGATCGCCATTCTCATTGCAACCCTCATTGGCATTCCGCTGGGGATTCTGATCACGCGAAAACCTGCGCTGCGTCAGACTGTACTGGGCACGGCGAACATTCTGCAAATTATTCCCAGTCTGGCGTTGTTTGGGCTATTGGTGACAGTACCGCCTGCGTTGGGTGGGGGCATTGGCGATCCGCCTGCGATCGTTGCCCTGACGCTCTACTCCTTTCTGCCCATTATTCGTGGCACCTATACAGGCATCATGAGCGTTGATCCAGCGATTCGGGAAGCAGGACGGGGCATGGGTATGACGGATTGGCAACTTTTGTCGCAGGTAGAAATGCCGCTGGCGTTGGGCGTGATTTTGTCGGGCATTCGAGTCGCAACGGTGATTGCGATCGGCACCGCAACCATTGCCACGGCGATCGGTGCGGGCGGTTTGGGCATCTTCATCTTCCGGGGCATTTCGGCGCTGAATAATCAACTCATTCTGGCGGGTGTGATTCCAGCGGCGGTGCTGGCACTCACCGCAGACTTTGGCATTGGCTGGCTGGAGCATCATCTGACCCGACGGGGAGGCAAAGCGCTATGAAACGCAAACCGTTTTTAGTGCCGATGCTCCTGGCGATCGTCCTGCTGCTGGCGATCGCCAGTTGTGCCAGTCCTACGGGTAGCAGCAATGGCGGTAGCGGCAATCTGGTTATTGGTGCGAAATCTTTCACTGAGCAGGATATTTTAGGCGAACTGCTGGCGCAACAAATCGAGGCGAAAACGGACTTAAAAGTGGTGCGTCGCTTGCAGCTTGGCGATACGCTCGTCTGCCACAATGCCTTGCTGTCAGGACAAATTGACCTTTATCCCGAATACACAGGGACAGCTTTTTCGACCATTCTCAAGCAAAAGACGATCGGCGATGTGAAGGAAGTCTACCGTCAAGTGAAAGAGGGGTACGCGCAACAGTTCAACCTGGCAGTAATGCCGCCGCTTGGCTTTCAGAACACCTTTGCCATGATTGTGCGGGGTGATGTGGCACGATCGCTCAACCTCAAAACGCTCTCGCAGGCTGTACCCTATGTCCCGCAATGGCAGGCGGGTTTTGGCTACGAATTTACCGAACGTCAGGAATACGCCAACATGGTCAAAACCTACGACTTTAAGTTCACCAAAGCGCCTCGCTTGATGAATTTGGGATTGCTGTATCGGGCGTTGTTGCAAAAACAAGTGGATTTGGTGGCAGGCAACTCCACCGATGGACAAATTACTCGCTCAGATTTTGTGATCCTTCAGGACGATCGCCAGGCGTTTCCACCCTACGAAGCAGCGGCGATCGTCCGCGAAGCCACGTTGCAAAAATATCCCCAGGTTCGCACTGCCCTTGAACAACTGGCAGGCAAAATTTCTCCCGATGAGATGCAGCACTTAAATTATTTGGTGGAGGGCGAACTGCGCGACATTAAAGCGGTGGTGCAGGCTTTCCGCCAGTCGAAAAAGCTTTAAGACCCAATAAGCTCGAAAAGATATGGGTTAGAGAAACCTCTAGAATGGCAATAGTGCGTTTTTGCCTTCTTAATAAAGTTATTTCTTACGCTATGCCCACACTCGAACGCAAGCCCGTTCTGCTTGACTTTGAAAAGCCGCTCGCCGATCTAGAAGCGCGAATTTCCCAGATTCGTGAACTTGCCGAAGAAAATGATGTCGATGTCTCTGATGAGATCCGTCAGCTTGAGGCACGCGCTGTGCAACTTCGACAAGAAATTTTTAGCGGTCTGTCTCCCACCCAACGGCTACAGGTGGCACGACATCCCCGTCGTCCCAGTACGTTGGACTATATTCAGGCAATTAGCGACGAGTGGATGGAGCTACATGGCGATCGTGGCGGGTTTGATGACCCAGCGTTAGTGGGTGGTGTTGCCCGACTGGCGGGTCGCCCTGTTGTCATGTTGGGGCAGCAAAAAGGACGCGATACCAAAGACAACATTACGCGCAATTTTGGGATGGCATCGCCTGGAGGCTATCGCAAAGCCATCCGGCTAATGGAGCACGCCGATCGCTTTGGGATGCCCATCGTCACGTTTATCGACACTCCAGCGGCATGGCCAGGGCTGGATGCTGAAGCCTTTGGGCAGGGTGAAGCGATCGCCTACAACCTGCGCGAAATGTTCCGCTTTGACGTACCCATTATCTGCACCGTCATTGGCGAAGGCGGCTCTGGTGGGGCTTTGGGCATTGGCGTGGGCGATCGCCTGCTTATGTTTGAACATTCGGTTTATAGCGTTGCGCCGCCCGAAGCGTGCGCGGCTATCCTCTGGCGCGATGCCAGCAAAGCCAACCAGGCAGCCGATGCCTTAAAAATTACCGCACCTGACCTGAAGCAGCTTGGCATTATTGATGAAATTCTGCCTGAGCCCGTTGGTGCTGCCCATGCTGACCCAGTCAAGACAACCGAGATTCTTAAAGAAGCCTTGTTACGCCATCTCGATGCACTGGATCGCATGACCAGCGAGCAGCGACGTGAACTACGCTACCAAAAGTTTCGAGAGATCGGTATCTTCAGCGAACATTCCATCTAATGGGTCTGTTGAAGCGCCCGTGTGCAAGCAAGCGTCCCTAGCCAACCGAAACATTTTCTAACGACCGAGATATGCAGTTAGCCCACTTTCTTCCTGCTTTTAATAGCATGAGTGATATAATGATTTTGTAACAATTGTTTACATTTCCGAGCGACTGTGGCGCGCTCACTGCGTACGTTCCACACCAGTTCTTCCGCAACTAGCGTGTGGAATTAGTGTGCATCAGGATTCTCATTAGCTTAATGTACAACGATCGCCTGCCTTCGCTTGGGCATTGAGGCTCTTCGCTTGACTGTTCGGCATCTGTAGCTAGCGACTGCAAGCCGCCTTTCCTCTCATTTCTGCTTCAGCTTCGACTGCTAGACTCATCGACCAGTGCGGTAAAGTTTCTGCGCCTTGCTAGCGGTGAGTATGTATATGTCCAGACTCTAAGGATATTAAGACTGTTTCATGAATTCTCCAACTGAACGGTATGCGCTTATTACAGGGGCAAGCAGCGGCATTGGTAGGGCAACAGCGCTAGCCTTTGCTCAAGCAGGCATCCACCTCGCGCTAGTGAGTCGTACACAATCAAAGCTAGAGGCTGTGGCGGCAGAGGCAGCCCAATATGGGGTGACAGTGCGCTGTTATCCCATTGACTTGTTGCAGGTTGAGCACGTGCAGGAAAAAATTGCGGCGATCGCCGCTGTTGAACCCATCAACATTCTCGTTAACAATGCTGGGATGGGTTACACTGCCTCACTCGCCAACACACCGCTAGCAGACTGGCAGCGCGTTCTCACATTAAACCTGACCAGCGTTTTTCAGTGCATCCAGGGCATTCTGCCAAGTATGCGCGAACGCCAGCAGGGAACCATTATCAACGTGTCGTCGATCGCTGGGCAGCAAGTTTTTCCTGATTGGGGAGTCTACTGCGTGAGCAAATTTGGACTGGTGGCGCTGTCCAAAACGTTAGCGGCAGAAGAACGGCATCGCGGCATTCGGGTTGTCACCATCTCGCCCGGTTCCGTTAATACGCCCATTTGGGATACAGACACGGTTCATGCCGACTTCGATCGCGCCTCCATGCTGACACCAGAAACAGTTGCCCAGTCAATTCTCTATACTGCTCTGCTGCCCCAAAACGCGGTGATTGAAGATCTAACTCTGATGTCAAGCGTTGGTGCACTTTAGCAGTCGGCGATGAACCAGATTTTAACTCACTCTGCTTGGTAGCTAGCTTTAGCGTTACCAATTTCACCACAACCAACCAGCATTCACACTGTCCCGTTACTTACCATTTGACTCACTATGACTATCGCTTCTTCTCACGGTCCTAATGGCTCCCAGCCTACTGAAAAAAACGCTAAAAATTTGACCATTCGACCCGATCGCAACACCCTTAAGGGCGGACAAGAGCCAAAACTGCAAACGCCTCCCGAAGAACTCAAAGACGACATGATGGCGGCTGTAACAACGATGCTGCTAGGCGTAGGCGAAGACCCCGAACGCGAAGGCTTGCTCAAAACACCGAAGCGAGTGGCTGAAGCCATGCGCTTTCTTACCAGCGGCTACCAACAATCGCTCGAAGAACTCGTCAATGGTGCCATTTTTGACGAAGGTCATAATGAGATGGTGCTGGTGCGTGACATCACCGCCTTTAGCCTCTGCGAACACCATATGCTGCCGTTCATGGGCAAAGTTCACGTAGCTTATATCCCAAACGACAAGGTCGTTGGGTTAAGCAAACTGGCGCGCATTGTTGAAATGTACTCTCGCCGCTTGCAAGTACAAGAGCGTCTCACCCGTCAGATTGCCGAAGCCGTTCAGACGATTTTAGAACCGAGAGGTGTGGCGGTTGTGATGGAAGCCACACATATGTGCATGGTCATGCGAGGTGTGCAGAAGCCTGGTTCCTGGACGGTAACAAGCGCCATGGTTGGTGTTTTCCAGGAAGACCAGAAAACCCGCGAAGAATATTTGAACTTGATTCGGCATCAGCCCTCCTGGTAGAGGTATCCTGCCAGCAGCATATAGCAACCGAAGGGTTGGTTAGGACGGTGTGCAGGGGTTCCCCCCTGTCTCAACGATCTCGACAGTTGTTATGGCTATGCATCATCTGGCTGCTACATTAATGTTTTACCTCAAATCCCTTTCCTACTGTTAGGAGAGGGATTTTTGCTGATGCAGTGAACAAATTGGTGCTGAATATCGTCTAATTATCTGGAACGATACTGTACTTGACTGTAGACCTCTATGTGTTTTTACAGGGCTGTAGGTGACACCAGACATGATGAAATCAATCCAGCGAACTTTGAATGTGGGCGATCGCGTGCGTCTTGTGCGTGGAACGATGAGAGGACATACCGCGACGATCGCGACCGCTAAAAACGGTGCTTACTTCCTCATTGGAGATTGGACACAACAAACAGGCTTCGTCCTGGTTAACTATGGCCCCGTTGAGCCACAGGATTTAAAGAAGCTATAAAAGCCTGATACGGATTTGAGGCGAAACTAACGCATCAAGCCTCCAAAGCAACTATAGCTATCGCCACAGAGCTTAGGACATTGGGATCAAAGGGGGTGTGGGGGCTTCCGCCCCCAGCCAGGGGTTCTACCCCTGCACCCCGTCCTAACTAGTATGGCTACGGCTATATCACATCTCTACCGTCCAATTAATCTGAAGCGCTTGATTGAAGCGGTATGAGAGGTAGACAACGAGCTATTCTGCGTGAGGAAAGTAAACCTGAAATAGGGTGACTAGTGTTGTGCGGCATAAGTTATGCAACATAATGCCTGCCTAGTTTCTTGTCAATTGCTTGTTTGGTCAACTTCCAGTTGATCGTCGTGCGTTGTGTGTTTCGCTCCACCTGCCAAGCCTCAATTTCTGATTTTAGTTCTGCCTCAGTAGGAATTCTGCGGTTCAGACATTGGCGACTCAGGACGCTAATTTCAACCTCTGCCAGGTTCAACCAACTGCCATGCTTTGGTGTGTAGTGAAAGACCAATCGTTTGAGTAGACGGTTGGCTTTGCGTTGACCTAAGACATCGACAAAGACTTTAGCAAAATGGATGTTGAGATTATCCAGCACTAGATGAACCGTCTCGGCTTGGGCATAGTGGGTGGTGAGCAGACACTCGATGAACGCGACAAAATCGGCTTTGCAGCGTCGCCGAGTGACTTGGGCAAAGCGCCAGGCTCCTTTTGGTTCAACCGCTACAAAAATATTACGTGTGCCCCGGCGCTCATATTCACTGTCTTCTTTGCTGACCGCACCTGGCTTGAGTGGAAGCGTTGGGCGTAGGCAGGCTAACAGTTGCTTGCTTTTCTCATCCACACAGACCACAGGCTGTTTCGGATTATAGGGTTGATGGTAAAGGTCAATCAGGTTGTACATCCGTTGCCGATATTCAGGCGTTAGGGAACCAATGCACCACATTTCTTTCAGCCAAGGCTTACACCGTTTTTTTTTAGCGCTCGACCGACCGTCTTGGCGCTCATCTGTAAAAGCTCATATTGTTCACTGACCACCATCGCCAGCAAACTTAAGGTCCAACGACTGCGTCCTTCCGGTGGTTCACTACAGGCAGTGGCGACAATACTGGCTTCGATTTGTTCGTCGACCGCAACCGGTCTACCACAGCGTGGGCGATCCGTTAATGTTCCTTCTACACCGCTTTCCAGATACCGTTGGCGAATGCGCCAAATCCGCGTCCGTTCAATGCCCAACACCTCACTAATCATTTGATCTAAGAGACCTCGATCCAATGCCAACAAGATTTGGGCGCGAGTCACTTCCCGCACACTGCGCACACCTTGAGTGCTGACCCGCTCCAATACCGTTCGCTCACCTTCTGCTAGCTTAATCTCGACTCGTTTCACATTGACCTTTCTATGTTGCAGTATTTATGTCTTAGTATACTAGACCGACAATAGCAGTACAGAATCCTAGGAAGAACGAAACACCAATCCAGAGAACTGTCATCGTCTACATTAAGTGAGTTTCTTCTAGAATCGCAGGTTGCTATTCCTTTTAGGAGAAGCAACTGTAAAAGCTTGGTGAAGAAAGAGTGAACCTACCGTTGACCTGTTTCAGCAGTGACATCAGTCACATCGGAAGAACGCAGCCGGTAGAACGTGTTAGCCAGGATAGGGGTTGCCAACTCGACATCAAACCACCTGGTAGACAAAGCGAAGACTTGCCCAGACGTTCATGTTCAGCGCAACGCTGTCAAGAGGCTCCCCAGCAGTTGGCTCAACGCGATCGCTCGCTTGATGAAGATCTTGTAACAACGCCTGGACAACCTCTAACGGCTTTGCCAGTGTCTTTAAAGATGGCGTATCAGACGCTTGAGCACTGTCCAATAGCTCCATTGTCTGCTTAAAAGGCGCACTGCTACACAGCATGTAGGTTGTTGCTAGCCCAGTTGGACCAGATACTAACCACTGAAACGACGCGGATAGCTGAGGCAGGGTGAGGGTTTCCTGGGGGGCAATAATGTTGGAGGCATAATCGCGCTCAATGGTTGCGTCGTTCGCCCCGCCTGTCGCGCGGGTCGGCGGTGGCGATAGGGTGCTGCTTAAACGAGCAAGCGGCGAGTCTAGCGAGACAAGATCACCATTGCTGTCTAGGTGCAGCAGCAGGAAATAAACCGCCTGCCCACTCTGGTTTTCTAACTGATATTGAATACGGCTACCGATCGAGAGGCTTACTAACTGAGCCGTCTCAGGGGGCAGCACAGGTGATAGGGTTTGTGGGGACGGTGTAAGCTGGGCGATCGCAGACGTTTGACGTTGCATCAGCCCGCGTGCTTTCGGTGTCACCACTGTTAGCGTTGCCCGTACTGCCAGGTGCGAAGCGGTTTCATTAACCGTTAGATTAAGCAGTTTGACTGCCAAGAGCGTTTGCAGTTTGGGTGCCAGTCGCTTCACCGCCATTTTAACGGCTTCACCCCCTTCGCCAGCGGTATGGGGGAGCGCTATCCGACCAGGGGAAAAGAGCGCATAGCTGCTTTGCGCGACGGCTGCTTTGTTAGTCAGCAGAGCGGGCAAAGTGGCGGGCAGAGCGGCAATCTGTGTTGGCTGCACTGCCTGAGTTTTACTAAAGAGATAGTCGGCGGGTTCGCCTGCATTCACGGCTAAGATATGGGGCATGGCTGAAATCGCACTAATTGCGTCCACCCGCTCAATTCGTGCCAGACTGCTATCAAGCGCGATCGTCAGCCCAATGTTACTGGGCAAGACTCGCACTGCTTCCCGCACAAATTGCCCGACATGCAGCGCTGGTGCGGTCTCGATTAACGCTGAGTTCTCTGCTGAGGCAGGATACAGTTTTGCTTTGGCAAACAGCCCATCGCGGGACACAATTTGCAGGAGGCGATCGCGATTCACTCCCGACTCATCCACCAGAGACAGTAACGAATTTGCTTCATACTGTTCCAAGACGCTTGCTGATAGACCACCGAGCCAGAGCCGTACCGCTTTACCACTCTCCTCAAAACGAACCACAACACCGTCAGCACCACCATTGGGCACCGACAGCAGGTGATAGGGCGTTAGGGGATGGTCTTTACTCATCTGACCACTGAGCTGAGGCTGCTGCACATGATGTGCCAGCAGACCCATTTGCTCTGTTGCTTGTTGTAAGGTCATCCGCAAGGCAGTGGCTGGGGTCGCCTGCCAGAGTTGTTGGGTCAGCGCGTAGGTAAACAGCCCAGCGCTAAAGCCGTCCCACTGAGCTTCAGTTGCCCATTGACCGGTGCCAGCAGCTGTAAGAACCACTCCCGGCATTTGCCCAGAACGCCGCTGCACGGCAAGACGGGGGCGATCGAGGTTCGTTTGGCGCAACAGCGATTCCTGAAACGCCAGTTCAGCGTCACTGGGGTGGGCAACGGTCAGCCTAGGGCGACTGCGAAGGCGCAAATTGCCTTGAAGCGGCTGGGTCGGGGGAGCATAGCTGGCATCGAGAATGGTGGTCACCCGATCGGTCGGGAGCGATCGCAGCAGCAGCAGCAGGGTCTCTGCCAGCAAATCATTGACGATCGACTTTTCACCTTGCGTCAAGGGTTCATCGATCGTCACCAGGCTTTTTTGCACCGTCTCTGGCGTAGTGCCAAGCGCCACTTGACCACCGTAACCGCTGAAGTGAAACACAACCACATCGCCTGATCGTGCTTGCCCAATCAGATGTTCAACAAAGGCAGTTGTAATCGCCTTCCGTGTTGCCTGCTGGTCGGTTAGCGTGAGAATGTCACCAGGCTGAAACCCAAAGCGGTGGATCAACAGTTCTCGCTGCAATTCTACATCCGTGCCGCAGCCATACAGAGGCGTTTGGCGATATTGATTGATGCCGATTAACAGTGCCAATTTGCGTCGTGTCGGCTCTGCTAAAACACCTTGATACCGTTGAGCGATCGACGACAGCATAAGGTCGCTAGCACCAAAAGCTGCCAGCGCCAAACCCGATCGCTGTAGAAAATGCCGACGTGTCAGACCCATGCTTTTATTTCAGCATTAAAAGCACATTCGTGCCCGCGAGTATACTCCTTTTATGCCTCTAAGCTTTGCTGTGATTCAACCCATATTCAACTTGCGGTAAAACATCACTCAGATCGGATACTGCGTAGATAAAAAAGACTGGTAAGTAGGTAGCCACAATTAATTGTCAAAGAGGGGTTTGGGGGCTGTGCCCCCAGGCAGGGGGTTCTACCCCCTCCACTCCCAAAGTCATCTTCAGTTTAATGACGCCCAGTTACTTAAATATGCACTTTATTGAGCTTTGAAGCACTGAAACGAGTGCTTGTCTTTGCTCCAGGTCAGGGTTGGGTGCCATTAGAAATTTGCCTAAAAAAAGCTGGATTTTGACTAGGTTCAGCCCTTTGTGGCGAAAGGTTAAGACTTTAACGTAAAGACTAGGCGAAACCTGTTTAATGGGTACACTACGTAGTCTTGCAAATCCCTTGTGTGCTTCAGCGGCGGCTCTAACGACTTCGGCTTTATTGATGGGGTCAGCATGGCACGAGTATGACGAAAGCAAACACTAATCTTCCTGGAGCAGTATGAAACGGCAATCGCTTACCAACGGTAAAGCGTCTGAACTTGGAGTTTATGTCGAGGTTCATAACCGCCAGGGGCTAATGCTAGCAGACGATCGACGCTACCTAGAGGCAATTGCCTGTTACGATCGCACCCTCCTTTTGCAAGCAGACAACTTTACTGCCTGGTATGGAAGAGGGACAGCCCTGGCAAACGAAGGGCATTATCAGGAAGCCTTGGCAAGCTTTGACCGGGCGATCGCCATTGATCCGCTCCAGCACGCCGTCTGGACTTTTCGAGCTGTTGTGCTAATCCACTTGGAGCAGTATCAGGAAGCACTATCAGCCTGTGAACGTGCCCTGGCATTACAACCAGATAATCCAGAAGCGCTGACGTTTCGCGGCGTAGCCTTCCACTATTTGGGTCAGTACAAGCGTGCCTATGAGAGCTACGATCGGGCTACGGGTCAGACAGTACGACAGTGGAACCTACGGGAATGGGTAGCAAAATTGCTCAGGACAAACGCCTCTTAATTTTGTGTTGCAACTGAGGGGCGCCACTCCTTCCAGGATGAGACTCTAGGCGAACCGTGCCCAGTATCTAAGGGTTGTGGATTTAATAAAACCGAATCTTTGCGTAGGATGTGTAAAGCCGTTCCGGCATCGTAGAAAAGCGCAGCGTCACGCATCAAAAGCCCCGGAGGCGATGCGTTACGGCTATTGCCTCACACATCCTACAAAAGCCGATCTTATTTAATTCTCGTTCCTAAGCTCTTTTCCATTCATCAAACTTCAGCCCAGCACCTAGATTGCTGCACCTTTCGACTTGGTGACAGTTTTTTAGCTTAATACCAGGCGGCATAGCTGATTGCGAAGATGACCATTGCGAAGCTGGCAATGCTTTGTGATGGCGAGCTGGTCTTTGCCCTGTTCTAGAAGACTCCGGTGGCTTGCATGAAGCCTGAGGCAAAGACCGATTTAGGCAGAACTTGGTACAAAGTCTACCAGTTGCAAGGGTGGATTTGAGCGAGACGCAATCCGCCGCAGGGTTACTTCAGAGCAAAACCCATTCCTACAGCTATCGATCGCGCTTACATTGAGTTTGGTATCAGTTTAGCAACGCGCTAGCAGTCGCCTGCATAACATCCAGCAGAGACACTGGGGCAACGCAGGCGCTCTTCATTATGGTTCTTGACTACATCTAGGATGCCGCTTTTCAAGCAACCCAGCACCGGATCCACAAAGACTTTGCCCTTCACAATCTAGCGCTTGTAGGCATTCATATACTTGTCTCACTACAACACAAGACTCTTGAATGTTTTAAGTATATTGTTGCCCTTGTTTATTACCTTGCCCTTAACTACTTAGGCAACCATACCAAAGGTAAATATGAAGCACTAAGGCTTTGAGAAGAAGGACGAAGACGATTAGCTGAAGGTTTTGCTTCAAGAAGAGGCGTTTGTCCTGACCGAAAGGGGACGATTGTTGATGAGGTGAAAGCAATCGCAGGAGATAGATGAGTCAATACGAAAGTTAGTCCTCAAATAGAATGACGTTAATACCGTTGCGAACAGCAAGTCATGTGGGTAGTCCAAACTTTCGTGCAGAAGTCCATCGGCTAGATCAAGAGCTGCTTATAGTCATTAGTTGCTATATCACGAGTTGCATCAAATATTTCAGGGCAATATGCTGAATTCGCAGAATATTCCACAGCCCTAGAAATATCGATATAGTTTTCGCTAGCAAGCGGCGAAAGCTATACGCAACAAAGATTACAAGCTTTGATGACATCAGTTTGCAAGTCCTTCCGGCTCAACCTCCAGGTTTACTTATAGATTCTATTGAATAATTCTCTGGTTATCCATAGAGATTTGCTTTACTTTCAGCTTTTCGAACAGTAATCTTATTTTTAAGCATTCAGCTAAAGAAGTTAGAGCAATGAACTGATTGGCGCTATCAATGCCAATCATTGCTTTGAATCAATGGTAACTAAAGTCATTGGTTCATCAACTTCAACGAGATTTATTAACTTTAATCTTCGGCTCAATTTTCGAGGAGATTCACCTCTCGAACGTTGCTGTTCGACCGATTTCTTCCCTATGACTCACACTCATAGGGAACCTGATCGCACTATCAAAAGGAGAAAATCATGACGGATTCACCCTTGTCTCGGCGTAGGTTTCTAGTCACAGCCAGCGCGACAGCGGCAAGCTCTATTTTTCTCAAAGGCTGCTTAGGCAATCCTCCTGATACAGCAAATGACGGGTCATCATCTTCGGCTGCTAAACCCGTCGTGAGCATCAAGGCGGGCGAAGAGCCAGAAGTGACAACGGCAAAATTGGGCTATATCCCGATCGTCGAAGCGGCTCCCCTGATCGTTGCTAAAGAAAAAGGCTTTTTTGCCAAATATGGCATGGTCGATCTGCAAATCGATAAACAGGCAAACTGGGGCGCTGCCAGAGATAACGTCAAAATTGGTTCAGCCGGAGGCGGCATCGACGGGGGGCAGTGGCAAATGCCCATGCCCTATTTGATTTCAGAAGGGTTGATTACTGACAATACCAAAGTGCCGATGTATGTCTTGGCGCAGCTCAATACCCAAGGCAATGGGATTGCGATCGCCAACAAGCACATTGGTAAAGGTATCGGCTTAAAACTCAACGAGCAAGTTGCTTTCTTTAGTAAGCTCAAGTCTGATGGCGGTCGGTTTAAAGCGGCTTACACCTTTCCTAAATCAAATCAGGATTTCTGGATTCGCTATTGGCTGGCAGCAGGCGGAATCGACCCCGATGTAGAAGTGGAACTGCTTACAGTGCCTGCTTCGCAAACCGTCGCCGATATGAAGCGCGGCGCGATGGATGCCTTCAGCACGGGCGATCCATGGCCTAATCGCATCGTGGCAGACAAAACAGGCTTTGTCGCTGCCTTGACCGCAGAACTGTGGAAGGCACACCCTGAAGAATATCTTGCAATCCGAAAGGATTGGGTTGATAAACATCCAAAAGCAACCAGAGCGATTCTCAAAGGCATCATGGAAGCACAGCAGTGGTGTGACAACTTTGACAATCGTGCCGAGCTTGCCAAGATTCTGTCAAAACGAGAATATTTCAGCGTGCCAGAGAACGTATTACTAGAACCACTGATGGGCAAATACAATCTGGGCGAACGCACCGTCGATGACAAATCAATGGCAGTTCTCTATTGGAAAGACAGTAAGGGCAGCGTGTCTTATCCCTACAAGAGTCACGATCTCTGGTTCTTAACCGAAAGCGTGCGCTGGGGCTTTTTACCCAAAGAAACGTTAGCTAATGCCAAAACGCTAATCGATCAAGTCAACCGTGAGGATATCTGGAAACAGGCAGCTCAAGAAATGGGCATTGCAGCAGCCGATATCCCAACCAGCACGTCTCGCGGCGTTGAAGAATTCTTCGACGGCATCAAGTTTGATCCAGCCAATCCTCAAGCTTATTTAGACAGTTTGAAGATCAAGAAAGTGTAGCCCGTTTGAAATCACGAATTCCCCATTTCATCATTCACCGAACCCAAAGCTAGGAGACGTTTCATGACCCTTGTTCAAAAACGCACCCCCACCACTTCTACCCGCAGACCCGTTAGCTCAAAGTTAATGCAGCGAGTCGATGATATCGCTTCGCCCCTGATTGCGTTGCTTATTTTGCTCGCCATTTGGCAAGTCTTGGCTTCCATTCCGGGGCTGACGACGCTGCCAACTCCGGTGCGAGTCGTGCAAGAAACCTGGATGCCGCTGATTGCTTATCCTTTTTATGATCGGGGCGGCACCGACAAAGGACTGTTTTGGCAAGTCTGGTCGAGTTTGCAGCGAGTGGCGATCGGCTATTCTCTCGCCGCGATCGTCGGCATTGGTCTGGGTATTGTCGTTGGGCTGAACAAGCGAGTGTCTAAATCTCTCGATCCAATTTTTCAAATTTTGCGAACGGTGCCACCACTGGCTTGGGTTCCGATCGCCCTTGCAGCTTTGCAACAAAACCAACCTGCTGCCCTGTTCGTTATCTTTATCACTGCGATCTGGCCAATTTTGATTAACACGGCGGTTGGCGTTCGACAGATCCCCAGCGATTACAATAACGTTGCAAAAGTATTGCAGCTTCCTAAATCAGAGTATTTCTTTAAGATTCTCTTTCCGGCTGCACTGCCCTACATTTTTACTGGATTGCGGATCTCGATCGGTCTATCTTGGTTAGCCATTATTGCCGCCGAAATCGTGATGTCTGGCATCGTTGGCATTGGCTTCTTTATCTGGAACGCGTACCAAAACAGCCAAATTAGCGAAATCATTCTGGCACTGGTTTATATCGGATTGGTGGGCTGGCTCCTCGACAAAATGATGGAACGCATTCAAACGCTAATTTTGCCTAGCAGCCAACGCTAGAACGATTGCAAGAGGGCACAGCAATGCCATGCCTCTACTGTCACATTCACAAACCGAATTGGTGTAACCTTGCCATGACTCATTTTGTTGCGGTTGAAAACGTTGAAAAAGTGTTTCCCCTCGCCAATGGCGATACCTACATCGCGCTGAAAGGGATTGACTTAGCCATCAAGAAAGGCGAATTTATTTCTCTCATAGGTCACTCTGGCTGCGGCAAATCGACCTTGCTTAACATGATTGCGGGACTGGACTTGCCCACCGATGGCGTGGTGCTGTTAGAAGACGAAGAAGTGCTCAAACCGGGGCCCGATCGCATGGTCGTGTTTCAAAATTATTCACTGCTGCCGTGGATGAGCGTTCGCCAAAATATCGAGCTTGCGGTTAAGAATGTTTTGGGCCATCTGCCTGCTGCCGAACGTAATGAAATTGTTGAACACCACATTGACATGGTGGGGCTGCGTCACGCGGCAGACAAACCACCCGATCAACTCTCTGGGGGCATGAAGCAGCGCGTTGCGATCGCCCGTGCCTTTGCCATCAAACCGAAACTGCTGCTGCTGGATGAGCCGTTTGGCGCACTGGATGCCTTAACGCGCGGCAACCTGCAAGAAAAGCTGATGGCAATCTGCGAAGAAAATCACGTCACGACCGTGATGGTGACGCACGATGTTGATGAGGCGATTTTGCTGTCCGATCGCGTTGTTATGCTCACCAATGGCCCCGAATCTAAAATTGGTCAGATTTTAAACATTGACATTCCGCGACCCCGCAAGCGGATGGAGGTGATTACTCACCCCAATTACTACAGCTATCGCAGCGAAATTATTTACTTTCTCAACCAGCAGAAGCAAATCAAAAAACTGCGTGCCAGAAAGACGGCAGCCGTTGCCCGTCATGGGTTAGAGAAAATCAACCTGGAGCTTGGCTTTGTGCCGCTAGTTGCCTGTGCGCCATTGGCGATCGCCAAAGAAAAAGGATTCTTTGCCCACCACGGGTTAGACGAAGTGCATCTCGTGCGGGAATCAAGCTGGCGTGGCATTCAAGATGGTATTGCCGGGGGCTATCTCGATGCCGCTCAGATGCCGTCGGGGATGCCCGTTTGGATGACTGTCGGCGGCATGGATGGCAAATCGATTCCGATCGTCAGTGCCCTTACGCTCACCCGCAACGGCAACGCCATTACACTCGATAAACGCTTTTATGATCAGGGCGTTCACACGTTGAATGATCTAAAGCGAATGCTGTTAGAAACGGCAGACAAACAACATATCTTCGGCGTAGTGCATCCTGCGTCAATGCACAATTTATTGCTGCGCTATTGGCTAGCAGCAGGCGGGATTAATCCCGATCGAGATATATCAATTACAACACTGCCCCCGGCTCAAATGGTTGCCAACTTAAAGGCAGGCAGCATTGACGGCTACTGTGTGGGCGAACCGTGGAATATTCGGGCAGCGATCGAAGGCACGGGCTATACGATCGCCACCGATCTAGAGATCTGGAATGGTCATCCTGGCAAGGTCTTGGGAGTGCGAGAAGACTGGGCAAATGCTTATCCCAACACTCATGTAGCATTGGTGAAAGCGCTGCTAGAAGCGTGTCGCTATTGCACTGACGAAGCCAATCACGAAGAGATTCGCGAGATTCTTTCACGCGGCGAATATTTAAGCTGTGAGTTAGATTTCATTCAACTCGGCGACCCCAATAATCAAACGTGCGATTTGCGCCCGTCGCCTAAAGAATATGCTCATCACCAGTTTTATGGGCAAGGAGTCAACCGTCCGAGCCGCACCGAGCACCTGTGGATGATGACGCAAATGGCTCGATGGGGCGAAATTCCGTTCCCTCGCAACTGGGTCGAAATTTTAGAGCGCGTCAGCAAAGTTAGCGTGTTTAGCATTGCTGCGCGAGAGCTAGGGCTGTCGGATCTCACCTACAGTCGTGGCGCAATTCAGTTGTTTGATGGGGTTAGTTTTAGTGCCGATGACCCGATCGCATATCTCAACAATCTCCAGATCAAACACGATATCTACATGGCAGAGGTCGCGATCGAGAAACCTTTGGCGCGATCGGCTTAATTCTTTTTGCAGTGGATGTTTTTGGGGGCGGCATTGTGGAGGGCACGGCAGTGCCATGCCCCTACGGTATTTTTTGTGAATGCAAACGTTAACAGCAACACTAATGGCAATGACTACAGCAATTCAAGATCTACAGACTGCTGATTCTGTTAATCAGGCTCCTTTTTTGGTCGTCGATCGCGTCTCTAAGGTTTACCCGACTAAAGATGGCGATGGCTACACTGTTCTCAAAGATGTAAACCTCACTGTTAATCAGGGCGAATTTATTTGCGTCATTGGTCACTCTGGCTGCGGCAAATCGACGCTGCTGAATATGGTCAGCGGGTTTGCCCATCCGACCACTGGCGAAGTGCGACTGCAAGGCAAACCGATCGTCAAACCGGGGCCCCGATCGCATGGTGGTTTTTCAAGGCTATGCCCTGCTGCCCTGGCTAAGTGTGTTTGAAAATGTCTATTTGGGTGTGAATTCGGTCTATCCCAAAAAGTCTAAAGCTGAGAAGACACGCATCGTCAAAGAACACCTGGCGATGGTCGGTCTGGCAGACTCAATGGAGAAAAAGCCCCCCCAGATTTCGGGCGGTATGAAGCAGCGAGTGGCGATCGCTCGGGCGTTGGCCATTCGCCCTGAAGTGCTGATTCTAGACGAACCCTTTGGCGCATTAGATGCGATCACCAAAGAAGAACTGCAAGAAGAACTCCTCAAAATCTGGAACGATCATCGCTGCACGGTGTTGATGATTACCCACGACATCGACGAAGCGTTATTTCTTGCCGATCGCCTGGTGATGATGACCAACGGACCTGCGGCTGACATTGGCGAAGTGCTAGACATTCCCTTTCGTCGCCCTCGCGATCGTGCCCGCATCATGGAAGCGCCTGAATATTATCAGTTGCGGAACTACGCGCTAGATTTCCTCTACAACCGTTTTGCCCACGACGACACCAAATAGTCGCCTTGTGCAGTAAGTGGGTTCGTGATGGCGTTGCTGATTGGGTCAGTCAGCAACGCTTTTCTTCATGTTTTGGGTCAATGATTGGTTGCCTAGCGCCAGTATGCAGGCACGAATGCCCCTTGTGATCATCTGTGATCTTCGAGAGTGTTGTTTCTGCCATATTCTGCATTGCCTCTTTCGTCAAAGCGACTGTCTCTGAACGGTTTTATGACGTTCGCTAGAGTAGGAGAACGGCATCTCACACACTAAATACCGTGGCTCTTGCCAATCACCCAATGACGACGAAAGAAGCGTGACAACGATGATTCTTCTAACGTAAGGCAGATGGGGCGACCATGAGGGCAGGTGCGGGGGTTACGAGTTTGCTGCCATTGGTTCAGCAAGCTTTGCATTTCTTGATGGGTCAATGCTGTACCGTTGCGGATGGCACTGCGGCAAGCTGTTGCCACCTGTGCAGACTGCAAATCTCCACCCAGACTAAGTTCCAGCAACGCCGCTGGACAGTCTTCTCGCTGTGCCAACAAGGCGGGAGCCGATCGCACCATCCAGACCTGTTCGCCAAATGGTTCCACTTCTAACCCCAAACGTTGCAATTGCTCCACTTGCGCGACAGTGAGTTGAGGCAGAATCATGGCGGGTTCTAAGGGCACAAGCTGCCAACGATCGCACAATTGCTCGTACAGCACTCGTTCATGAGCAATATGCTGTTCGATCAGCCAAATGCCACCAGGGTATTCCGCAAGAATATAGGTGTTGTGGACTTGGGCGATCGCTTTGAGGGGAAAGGAGTGAGGAGTGAGGGGAGAGGAGGAAATCGATGCAGCATGAATGTCCTCTTCCTCCACCTTTCCACTCTCTTGTGTTCTTGGCTCCTGGCTCCTCGCATCTGGCTCCTGAATCGTTCTACTGCCATAGCCGTTTTCAGCTTCAGCCGTTTTTAGCAACGTCCCTACTCGCTGGGAGTAAAGTGTATCCGTAAGGTCGATGGGGCTAAGGCGAAGCGCCTGGACGATCGCGCTGGCAACTTGTTTGCGCCAGTCAGCTAAATGGTGCAAATAGATTTCAGACTTGGCGGGATGACGGTTCCAGTCAATTTGTTCAGGCGGTACCTGGAGATGAACAAAGCAAAGAGGGAAGCGATCGCGGGGTACTGTTTGCCGCAACCCCGACAGCATCGTCTGCTCTAACTCTGGCATCTGCACAACGCGCCCGTTGCAGGCAACGCGCACCCAGTCAGGTCGGTGACGGTGGCAGCGATCGGGCAAGCCAAGGAGGAGATAAAGGGTGGAGGGTGTGGGAGTGTGAGGGTATGAGGGTATGAGGGTGGGCGGTACTGCGATCATGATCTCTTGCAGGTCGCCCGCATGGACATCGCGCAAAATTTGGGGCAGGATGTGTCGAGCCGTTTTGCCCGCCCAGAGCTGAAACCAATCCCGATCGTTCTGCCGTACTTGCCAGGTAACATGCGGATGGCAAAGCGCTAGCTGATGAATAGTGGTCTGTACCGCACGCATCTGTTGAGCGAGGGGTGGTAAACCCTGACAGCGGGCTGTCCAGGTGCCAAAGAGCCGATCGACAATAACGACGGTTCCCGGTGCGATCGCCACTGGGTCTACTTGCAACGGTGCGCCTTGCGTATCGTAGGTAACGCGCCAGCCAGCCTCCGCATCACTGGAACGGCTAAGAATTTCTAACGTTGCGAGTTGAGCAAGGCTATGCAATGCTTCGCCGCGAAACCCCAGACTGGTAAGCTGCCAAAGATCCTGGCTAGACCGAATTTTGCTGGTGCTGTGAGGGGCCGCCGCTTGCTTCAGATCGGCTAAACTCATGCCGCTGCCATTGTCAGCCACGCGAATGCGCCAGTACTCAGGAGAAAGCGCAATAGTAATGCGGGTTGCGCCTGCATCCAGGGCATTTTCTGCCAGTTCTCGCACCACTGCTGCTAGCGAATCAATGACCTCGCCCGCCGCAATGAGGTGCACAACATCTGATGGTAAGGCTGCAATCCCTGCTGTCATAGTTTCCAGTTTAGGCAATTTATGAGTGTCGTAGCAGCGGTTGCGATCGGGACTTTTGAATGATCTGCGCCACTTGCCTCTGTTTGTCTTTGCGTTTAGGCCTGCCTTCAAGTAAATCTGTTTCGACGACCCTTCTTCCTTTTAGTAGACGCAAAACCGAGTCATGACAATTAATTTGGTATGCATTGTTGCGTGCATTGCTTCACTTTAAGCAAGCGCGAGTTGAAAGAAACCTAAAATATTCGAGGATAACATCATGACATTCAATCCATCTAAAACGCTTTGGGCAGGTGCCTGTGCGCTCAGTTTAGCTGTATTACCTTTGGCTTTACCTGCTTCGGCTCAAACGGGCACTGATACTGCGCCTGGAGCTACGTCCAACCAACAAGTTGAGTCTGCAAGAGAAGATGACGGCTTTGATTGGGGTTGGCTTGGTTTGCTTGGCTTAATTGGTTTGGCAGGTTTAACTCGTAAAAATGAGCAAACGCAGACGTATCGTGAGCCTAATGAAGCAAGCCGCTCTAGCTCTAGACTTTAAAGCGCGTAATGCTATCGATTGGACTGATTAAAAGTACGCTATCTAAATGTGCTTAGATAGCGTACTTTTTTAGTTAGAAATTAGCGCGATCGCGGTTCAACAAGCTGAGAGTTTAGTCATCTTCATAGTGCAGAAAATTTTGGAAAGCTTGCCTCAGTATTAACATTACTGTGTAGACGATTGTTTAGCCTTCATTGCTGGCACTGTGCCCTAATAATCCGTTTGTCATCGATCGCCGAATACGGTTCACAGCACGACCAAAAATGCTATTGAAGGAGAGTTCGCCACAAAGTAATTCAGTTGCTAGACGAGCAGCTTTGGGATTTTTGACCCCGTACTTGTAGCAAACGCCAGGGTATTGGTAGAAAAAACGTGCCAGGTTAAGGGCGGCATCAAAGTTGGCGGCAAACTCGGCATGAATGCGATCGCTGTAGGTTGCAACGGCATTCTCCACAACGCATTCGGCAGCGATCGTGCCACTCTTCACAGCGTGCAAAAGCCCATCACCAAAGAAGGGATTGATTAACCCTGCGGCATCACCAACCAGCAGCATACGCCCATCGCGGGTATGCAGTGGTTCTTTACCACTCCACAGGGGCAGAGGATGGGCATGAAAGCGCATTTGTGCCGGATCGTGCGGCAGTTGAAGCGCTTCTAGATAATGGAGAATGGCTTGCCGCAGTTCATCCCGCACCTGACGGTCGCTACGAGCATCCTGACGGGTCGGACGAAACAAACCTGCACCAATATTTAAGTGATCGGCTTTGGGGAAGACCCAGGCATAGCCACGCTTCACTGCGCCATACTCCAGGTGGGCAACGTCTGGTCGCAGGTCAGAGTGTCCGGTGCCCCATTCGTGCGGAACTTCAACCTCCATGCCCAGTGCGATCGAGCGTTTTTGGCGCAGGTTAGCTGCGTTCGCCGTGATGCCGTTGGCTCCATCTGCACCAATGACCGTGCGTGCGGTTGCGACAAAGGCATCGCCCTTACTTAAAGTGCCATGCGCTTTACTTGCCTGGGCAGAGACGCGCACCCGATCGCCTTCCACTACAATCGAACGCACGGTCAAACCATCACGCAAGTCGGTGCCTGCTTGGGCGGCTCGTTGTGCCAGGGCATTGTCAAAAAGGGGACGCTGCACCATCCAGAGGGAAAGGGGACGATCGGCTCCGGGTGCATTAATGTTTGCCAGATAGGGATCGTCAAAGTTCCACGTCTGTCGCATTGATAGCACCGTTGCTTCGACAAACGCGTCTGGTACAAGGTCACGTAGAAACGCTTGCATCACCATTGGTGTCCCACCGCCACAGGTCTTGTGTCGCGGCAGAATGTGCTTTTCTAGTAAGGCAACTTTTAGCCCTGCCTGGGCTGCGATCGTCGCCGCGATCGCCCCTGCTGGACCGGCACCGCAAACAATAAGGTCATAGTTCAACACCAGTTCAGTCCCTCCAGACGCTTCTTCCAGTTAACACTATGCAGGAAGGCAGAAGGCAAAAGGCAAAGGGTAAAGGGCAAAGGGTAAAGGGCAAAGGGTAAAGGGAAAAAGGCAAAGGGCAAAAGGCAAAGGGCTGGAAGCTGACGGCTGACGGGCTGAAAATTAAGCTGTTGACCTTGCCTTTATCCCTTAAGCAAAGACATTTTGAGTTGTGTTGGGGACACCGATCGCGCTCAAAGGTGCGTCAGCTCTGAGCAAAAGTGCATAAGCAGGGAAATTTGTAAATGTTTCAGCACAAATTTTTGCAAATTGTAAATTAAGTTGTTACATTGCAGATATAGCTGGCAGAAAATCCTCATGCACCACCTCTTCGGTATCATTCCTATTCCACAACCATTACAGCCTCGATCGCTGGTTTACGACCTTAAGGCACGTCTTGATTGGGGCAAGCCAGCGCTAACCATTTTGGATGTGCGCGATCGTGTTCTATTCAATGCCAGCCATATTGTTGGTGCTATTTCAATGCCTGCGGACGAGTTGGCAGATCGCGCTTTAGCCAGTCTGCCATTGAACCGTGACCTTTATGTTTATGGCGAAACTGACGAGGACACTGCGCTCATTGCCAGTCAGCTTCGGACAGTAGGCTATCGCCATGTGTCTGAAATTCGGGGCGGCGTGTCAGCGTGGAAAGCAGTTGGGTTTCCGATCGAAACTGTCCTCACAGCAGCTTGAATCTAGCCTGAGAGGGGGAACGCTCTCGGCGCAAACGTGTAAGTTTTGAAGGTATAACTTAATGTTCAAACCTTAAAGTTGTTTACGCCAGCGTGTACCCATGTGCGGACGGTTTAGCCTTACTCAATCAGCGATCGCGCTTGCCGAAACCTTTCAACTCGAAACGCTGCCAGAGTGGACACCGCGCTACAATGTTGCGCCTACGCAAGCGGTGCTGGCGATCGCTGCTACGCCCACACATTCTCGACAGATGCGCTTGTTTCGATGGGGCTTGGTACCGAGTTGGGCAAAGGATTTAGCGATCGGGGCAAAGCTGATCAATGCCCGTGCTGAAACCGTTGCCGAAAAACCATCGTTTCGTGCTGCGTTCAAGCAGCGGCGCTGTTTAATTCTGGCAGACGGCTTTTATGAATGGCACCGGATCGATCGCAAGACAAAACAGCCCTACTACTTTCAGTTAACCGATCGAAAACCCTTTGCTTTTGCAGGGTTATGGGAACGCTGGGAGGGTGATGATACTGCCGTTGAGACCTGCACCATTCTTACCACGCAGGCAAATGAACTGTTGCAGCCCATCCACGATCGTATGCCTGTGATTCTTCCCCCAGAGGAGTACGATCGCTGGTTAGACCCAACAGCAACACCTGACTATCACACTCTGTTGTGTCCTTATGATGCTGCTTCGATGCGCGGCGATCGTGTTAGCACCCTAGTTAATCGTGCTACGAATGATAGCCCCGATTGTGTGAATACGCTTTAGGCACTGAGTCAGCAGGCACGATGGCAAATTTTATACCTGATGCAGCTACTACAGCATTAGTTTAAGAGGATGCTTTAAAAATCCAGATGCTTGTAGTCTTGGCGACTCAAGTCGCAGCTACAGAGACCAAACCTGCCGCCGCAGGTTTTAAGACTCTTGCCCTTCGGTAGTCCGCGGCGGCGGACTTTGTTGATGTAGTCGCGGTTTTAACCGCCAGACCCTTTTCAAACAACCTCTAACGCCTACTTACAGAGACAGTTACGGTTTTTGTCCGTTAGGTTTACTCGGCTTTTGACTAGAGCCATCGAGTTGCTTCATTTGATCGCCCATACTTGTAATGCCTGTAGCATCAAAGCCGAGCCGGATTTGACTCAGCTCTTGCAAGCGCCCATCCATATAATGAATAAATTTTGCTGCTGGCACTTTTGTGTCTTCTGTACTAGCTTGTTGCGTTGCCCAGTAGCTCAACATCTCATTTCTTAAGGCAAAGTAACTCAGATAAAGCGCTTGATTATCCTTGATGTTTTCTTCCTGTTTAAACACTAAAGAAATATTTCCAAACAAGATTACAGTGCTGGATGAAACAATGAAGATATTAATCAAAGCGTTATTGACCCGCTCCCAGCCGCTTTTACTAATAAAAAATAAGCAGATCGAAGCAATGACGCTGCCGCCACAAATCATTGAGAGCGAAATATAATATTGCTTATAAAAGAAGCCCATAACATTAGCATGTGTTTGAATCCGGTTTTGAATTTGTTCAAACTGATCAATGAGTCGTGCTTTTTCAGACGGTTTAGTAGCTAAATTAGCGATCGCAGTATCGACTGCTCCTGGTTTTAGTGAAGAGGTTACGAACCACTCGTTTTGTTTTGTGCCTGCAAACCAAAACATCAGTGCGTAGCCTAAACAAATGCCTAGAACCAGGCTAGTTGAAATAACAATGTGCCCTAATAGAGTTGGTTGATGATTTGTGGGTGAAATAAACCGACCTAGCCGTAGTAAAGCTCCTGTCGGCAAGTTTTTTTCGTCAACGACTTCTGCCTTTAAACTAGCCTCCGCTTGCATCTCATTGGGTTCATTACTCTCAGCCGCTAATGACATAATTGGTCTCCTAGACTTTTGCGTGTAGCAGAACCCTTGTTGCTCGTAAATTGGTAACAGCGGGCTAGCTGTTGCATTAAAAAACCGGACAGCAGTAAAGCTATCCGGCTATTTTAACTAAATTATACTTCAGGCAGAGTGATTACACACCGACAGCCTTTTTCGTGACGGCTGCAAGGTCGCCTTTAGCGTACTTAGCGGCGTACTCATCCAAGCCAATTTGCTTGATCTTGCTGGCATTGCCTGCGGTGCCAAACTGTTCATAGCGATCGCTACAAACCTTCTGCATATACTTGATCGACGGCTTCAGGAAGTGACGGGGGTCAAATTCCTTCGGATCCTTCGCCAGGGCTTCACGTACCGCTGCGGTAATCGCCAAACGGTTGTCGGTATCAATGTTGACCTTCCGCACACCGCTCTTGATGCCCTTCTGAATTTCTTCGACGGGCACACCGTAGGTTTCAGGAATCGCACCACCGTACTGGTTGATGATGGCAATCAGGTCTTCAGGCACAGAGGAAGAACCGTGCATGACCAAGTGGGTGTTGGGCAGGCGACGGTGGATTTCTTCGATGCGGCTGATTGCCAAAATTTCGCCCGTTGGTTTGCGGGTGAACTTATAGGCACCGTGGCTGGTGCCGATCGCCACTGCCAGCGCGTCTACTTGAGTTTGCTCTACGAATTCAACCGCTTCATCGGGGTCGGTCAGCAGTTGGTCGTGAGACAGCGCACCTTCAAAGCCGTGCCCATCTTCTGCTTCACCCTTACCTGTTTCCAGGGAGCCGAGGCAACCGAGTTCGCCTTCAACGCTGACACCGATCGCATGAGCGACCTTAACCACTTCTCTCGTCGTGTTGACGTTGTACTCAAAGCTGGCGGGAGTCTTCGCGTCGGCTTGTAACGAACCATCCATCATGACGCTGCTGAAGCCGTTCTTCATGGCAGAGTAGCAGGTAGAAGGCGCATTACCGTGATCCTGGTGCATCACGATGGGGATATCAGGATAGGTTTCGATCGCAGCCAGAATCAAATGGCGGAGGAAGTTTTCGCCTGCGTAGTTGCGGGCACCACGAGACGCTTGCAAAATTACAGGGCTATCGGTTTCGCTAGCAGCGTATAGAATTGCCCGGATCTGCTCCAAATTGTTGACATTATAGGCAGGGATGCCGTAGCCATTTTCTGCTGCGTGATCGAGCAGCAGTCTCAGTGGTACGAGCGCCATAAACAGTCCTCCTGGTGATTGGTAATCAGCTTCTAGAAATAAGCTTAATTCTTACGATAATCTTAAGATACTTTCTGCTCTACATTAGCAAGATCTGTTCGTTTACCCTACTTGCTGAGTAAAAATTCCTATTTAATTTACTTATAGCTCCAATTCTCCTTGTCAGCACCAACGGTTTTTCTTGTAAGAGAGAATAGAGATAGAGTTCTACCCACGGTCACTAACGGTCACTAATGAATCAACGTGTTTTGTCTTCCACCGTCTTGCCGCCGATCGCTCACAAGCTGCCGCAAACATTGTCACTGCATGGGGACGATCGCACCGACGACTATTTCTGGCTGCGTTACCGCGACGATCCCAATGTCATCGCATACCTTGAGGCTGAAAATAACCACACCAAAGCGGTGATGGCGCATACAGAGTCCTTACAAACGGCGTTATACGACGAAATGTTGGCACGGATTCAAGAAACCGACCTGTCAGTGCCCTACCGTAAAGGCGATTATTACTACTACTCCCGTACCGAAACGGGCAAAGCCTACCCCATCTATTGCCGTAAAGCCGGTAGCCTGAATGCGCCTGAGACAGTCCTCCTTGACCAAAATGTCTTAGCAGAGGGGCGTGATTTCTTTGAGTTGGGTCTGTTTGACATCAGCCCAAACCATCAGCTTTTGGCGTACTCAGTGGATACGACTGGCTCAGAGCGCTACACGCTGTTCGTTTTAGATCTAGCAACGGAACAGCTCTATCCCGAAACCATCCTTGAAACGGGCTATGGGTTTGCCTGGGGCAACGATAATCAGACCATCTTTTATACGCTGATGGATGAGGCAAATCGTCCGTTTAAGCTCATGCGCCATCGGTTAAGTAGCGCAGTCAGCGATGATGAGTTGATTTATTACGAAGCGGATGAATCCTACTTTTTGAGCGTGGGTAAGACACGCAGCGATGCTTACATTTTGCTGGAGTTAGGAAGCAAGATTACGTCTGAGGTGCATTATCTGGATGCGAATCAGCCAGAGGGCAAGTTTCAGGTGATTCAACCGCGATCGTCGGGTATTGAGTATCAGGTTGAGCATCACAGTGATTCCTTTTATATCGTGACGAATGACGAGGCGCTCAATTTCAAACTCATGCAAACGCCAGTCACAGCGCCTGCGAAGGACAACTGGCAACTGGTCATTCCCCATCGCGATCAGGTTTTGCTAGAAGGTGTTAGTGCCTTTGCCAAGCATCTCGTAATTTATGAGCGGGAATCTGGTTTGCCTACCATTCGGGTGCGGCAGCTTGCCAGTGGCGAAGAACACTATATCCAATTCCCTGACCCGACCTACAGCGCCGATGAGGGCAGCAATCCAGAGTTTGACACCGAGATTTTGCGGTTTAACTACACGTCGCTGGTAACGCCCCGATCGGTCTTTGATTACAACCTGGAAACGCAAGAGCGGGAACTGAAGAAAGAAACTCCCGTGTTGGGTGGCTACGATCGCACGCAATACGCCAGCGATCGCCTGATGGCAACCGCTACCGACGGTACACAGATACCGATCTCGATCGTGTACAAAAAAGGACTGGAGCCAAACGGCGCAAAACCTTTACTGCTGACGGGTTACGGTTCGTATGGGTTCAGCTATCCCGCCGCCTTCTCATCCGCTCGCCTGTCGCTGCTGGAACGAGGTGTCGTAGTGGCGATCGCTCATATTCGCGGTGGATCAGAAATGGGTCGTCAGTGGTATGAAGACGGCAAATTTCTGAACAAGAAAAATACGTTTACCGACTTCATTGCCTGTAGCGAACATCTCATCGCTCAAGGCTGGACTTCTAAAGACCAGTTAGCCATTTTGGGCGGCAGCGCAGGCGGCTTGCTCATGGGTGCCGTCATTAATCTGCGACCCGACCTCTTTAAGGCAGTGGTCGCGCACGTCCCGTTTGTGGATGTTGTCACCACAATTTTGGATGACCATCTACCGCTCTCCGTGATCGAGCGCGAAGAATGGGGAGATCCAAACGACCAAACCTTCTATGACTATATGAAGTCTTACTCGCCCTATGACCAAGTTGAAGCCAAAGACTACCCCAATCTGTTGATTACAGCAGGCTTAAACGATTCTCGCGTAGCCTATTGGGAACCTGCAAAGTGGACAGCAAAGCTGCGATCGCTCAAAACGGATCACAATTGCCTGTTGCTCAAAACCAACATGGGTGCAGGGCATGGCGGTGCCTCAGGACGCTACGAAAGCCTTAAAGAGACAGCCTTTGAGTATGCCTTTCTGTTTGATCAATGGGGGTTGGTGTAGGGTTTAGTGGTCAGCGGTCAGCCTTAAATACCAGGTTGATCGCTGCTTCTAGCCGTGTTAAGGGTCACATCCCCTGATCCTTCAGCCTCCCCTGCCCCGACGTTCACTTGTTGACCGCTGACCGCTCTAGCCCCTTACGCGACTCTAGGTTTGAGATATACCACTGCCTGCCGCCAAACGATCGTCGACTGGTCGTACTGGTCTACTAGCGCGATACAATCGTTATCTTGCCACCGGACTTTGCCAGCCAGCAGATCGCCGGTCACCAGCTTTAATTCCACTTCTGTCCCTTCTCGAATCATCTCCTGAATCTGACGGACGCTGGGTGATCCGGTTTCTAGCTCTGTCGCCATAATGGTCGTTCCTCCTAAAGGCTAAAGGCTAAAGGCTAAAGGCTAAAACAGGAGTCAGAGAGCTTCACAACCCGTGACTTTTTTATCCTTAAGCCTTCATCCTTTATCATTTCCCCCTCTATCATTCCTTACCAGAGTCCTTTTCACACCACTTCTTGACAGAATCTATGGCGATCGAATTTACCAAATATCACGGCTTGGGCAACGATTTCATTCTGATTGACAACCGAAGCGCATCAGAGCCACGGTTGACACCAGACGACGCAATAAAGTGGTGCGATCGTCACTTTGGCATTGGTGCTGATGGTGTCATCTTTGCCCTCCCGGGACAGAACGGCACCGATTACACCATGCGAATCTTCAACAACGATGGTTCGGAACCCGAAATGTGCGGCAATGGCATTCGCTGTCTCTCTCGATTTATCGCCGAGTTAGAGGGCATAACGGAACCCCGTTCCTATAAGATCCATACGCTGGGAGGGGTGATCACGTCTAAGCTTGAAGCGAATGGCTTGATCACCGTTGATATGGGCAAACCCCGTTTGTTGGCAGCCGACATTCCCACAACGCTGACCGCCGCCGATCAAAAAGTGGTGAATCAACCGCTAGAAGTGGCTGGCAAAACCTGGCAGGTGACTTGCGTCAATATGGGTAATCCTCACTGTGTCACCTTTGTAGACGATGTAGCAGCGATTCCCCTAGAAACGCTGGGGCCTCAGTTTGAGACGCATCCCGTTTTTCCCAAAAAGATCAATACAGAATTTATTCAAGTGGTGCGATCGGATTATCTCAAAATGCGCGTCTGGGAACGAGGCGCTGGCATCACGCTCGCATGTGGAACAGGTGCTTGTGCTTCATTGGTGGCAGGTGTTTTGAATGGGAAGTGTGACAGACGCGCCACTGTTGAACTGCCGGGTGGTCTGCTGCAAATCGAATGGTCTGAAGCGGACGATCGTCTCTACATGACGGGTCCTGCCGAAAAGGCGTTTGTTGGTCAGCGATGAACATTCATCCTATTCAAAGAAATCATCAACATCATTTAGTATTTCGGCTCACTTCAGTTCGATCATGGCATTGCTTATCGTTGCCATTTCTAAAGCTTGACCTTTAAGGCGTTTAAATTTGACCGTTTCTTGAAAAGTTGAGAACTTTACCTGAGAAATTATTTGCAAAATACGTAAAGTGAGAGCAAAAGTATCTTCAGAGTTGCGGTATGCTTCCTTTTAAGATAATTTAGCCTATATTAGTTCAGCTTTCTAGCCCAATCTCTCTAAAGTTCTAGCACTGTTCAGTTGAGTAGACCTACCACTTACCTTCATATAAGGAATACTTTCCGTGAGAAATAAGTTAGCAGGATTCATTCCCAGTAGCCTAAAGCCAAAACTAAAACGGGTGTACTATTTTGTGATCGATTCCGTTTGCAAGCTAAGAGGAAGAAATAATCTTCTGCCACCGGAGTCAATGATTTTTGTTGGTTCAGGTGATTTTAGTGAGATCGGTCAAATATTCAAAACTTACTTTATTGAGTTGGCGAATCTACAACCTGATGAAAAGGTTCTTGATATTGGTTGCGGCATTGGTCGCATGGCAGTTCCTCTGACAAATTATTTGTCAAAAAAAGGAGGATATTGGGGATTTGATATAGTTAAGAGTGGTATTGATTGGTGTCAAAGTCACATTTCTCCAAGATTTAGTAATTTTCACTTCCAACACAGTGATGTTTATAACAGCCACTATAACCCAAGCGGCAGGAGCCAAGCTCAGAATTTTCAATTCCCTTTTAATGAGGAATCATTTGATTTTATTTTTTTAACATCAGTTTTCACACATATGCTTCCATCAAGCTTAGAGAACTATCTAAGTGAGATTTCACGTGTACTTATAAGATGGAGGCAGGTGTCTGATCACATTTTTTATTCTTAATGAGGAATCAGAAAGCCTTATTTCCTCAGGTCGCTCTACGCTTGATTTCAAAGATGAGATGGAAGGCTGTTTAACAGTTAAGAAGGATGATCCAGAATATGCTTTTGCTTACAAAGAGTCTTTTATCATAGATTTATTTGATAGATATGGGTTGAAAATAATCCAACCGATTTATTATGGATTTTGGTGCGAAAGAGAGACTTCTTTAACCTATCAAGACCTCATAGTGGTAACGAAGAAAACTTTGAATTAGGGCTTTAAGCTGTTCAGCATTTAAACTGGATATCTAGAAGGCTGTAGTTTTTTGCTGGCTTAGATCACTCCAAAAATTCAAATGAATAACAGCTTACTATTCTACCTTAATTCAACTTTGGCTCTTTGCTTTGAGGACTCCTCACGAGCCAGCCTTTGTTCTCCATTGATTTTTAGACGTTCTGTTCTACGAGTAATTGACTACGTTTCACAAGGCAGAAGGGCTATCTGGAATCCTAAGACTACCGTTTTTATGAGCGTTCAGAAATGACCAATATCGCGTTCAAGAAATTAGCTATTTTGCGTTCAAACAATTTGAAGTGCTACAGCATTGAATATATTAGATTCCCTATTGCCTTTACTTCAGAGCGATCGTTGAATCGCTCATCACTGCCGTTTCCAAAAGTTGTCCCTTAATGCGTTCAAATTTGACCGTTACTTGAGAGGTTGATACGAACGTTCCCAGTTGTCTTTTGAGGGTTGCTTCCTCTACAAGTGTGTAGGCTACTGTTGCCGTTTGACCGTTGGGCGCAATCTGAATTTTGAGATTTGTGTACTTACCACTGCGACGTTCCGCAGTCTCAAAGCCCCTCTGGAGCGACTGACGGTATTGTTCTCGTGTCAGACTACGCTGCTGAGAACCTGTGCCTAACCGTATGGTGAGTTTGATAGTGATGTTGGGAGCCATGTATTTCATGATGCCATCCACATCTTTTTGCTCCGCCGCTGCTGTCATCGCGTTGAGAATGGCGCGAATCTGACGTTCACTGATCGCAGACGTGCGCGACTGTTTGATAGGGTTGGGAGCTTGTTGGGCAGTGGCAACCGTAGAATAAGTCGCTGACAAAGTTAGCCCAAGCAACAAGCTGGCAATTAGCATACGGGCGCGATCGATCTTGTTCATGCTCACGCTCCCAATGGTTGAATTAGCTTGATGCGAGTAAAGCTTCAACACGATCGCTGGTTTGTCTCACGGCTTCGGCTGATGCGTGTAAAGCCGATCGTTCTGCATCGGTCAAGTCTAGCTCTAAGACACTTTCGATACCCTGGCAGCCCAGACGGCAGGGCACTCCTACAAAAACATCGTGCAAGCCGTATTGACCCTGAAGATACGTCGTGACGGGCAGAATACGGCACTTGTTGAGCAAAATCGACTCCACCATGACGCAGGTAGAAGACGATGGCGCATAGAACGCACTGCCTGTTTTCATCAAATCTACGATTTCGGCACCGCCTTTGCGGGTGCGATCGATCAAGCGCTCGATCGTGTCAGCGTCCATCAATTCTGTAATGGGAATGCCGTTTACGGTCGTATAGCGGGGCAGCGGCACCATAAGGTCGCCATGACTACCCAACACAGTCGCGCTAATATCGCTCGTTGAAACGCCTAGCTCCATTGCCACAAAGGTCTGGAAGCGGGCAGAATCCAGCACGCCAGCCATGCCCATCACTTGATGTATTGGCAGTCCGCTGGCTTTCCAGGTGATGTGCGTCATCTGGTCAAGGGGATTGGTGACAACGATGAAGATCGTGTTGGGTGAGTGGACGATCGCCTGCTTCGTGACTTCCAGCACAATCTTGCCGTTGATCAGCATCAGATCATCCCGACTCATGCCTGGTTTGCGCGGTAGCCCAGCGGTAATCACGACCACATCAGAGTTCGCCGTATCCGCGTAATCATTCGTGCCAAGAATCTGGCGATCGTGCCGCTCGATGCCCCGTGCCTGCATCAAATCCAACGCCAACCCCTGTGGGCGACCTTCCACTACATCTAGCAGCACGACATCAGCAATGTTTTTCTCGGCAAGACGCTGTGCCAGAGCGCTACCCACGTTGCCAGAGCCAACAACAGTCACACGAGGTGGAAAACAGGCGATCGTAGACGGAGTTAAAACCATCAGAGGAAAGAGGGGTAAGGAGTGAGGTGAGTTAAAAGCGATGAGCCAGGAAACGGTGCTGGCAGCGTTCTCAAATCATGCCCTAATCGTAGATCCAGCTATCAGAAATGGGCGAGCAGCGTTTGGTCAACCAATGCCAACCACTCACAACGATGTTCCTGATCAACTAAACATGCTGTAAATGCTGACTTTTGTACTCAAAACGTTCAACTCGATCAAAACGTCCTCCCCTTGTTCTGACGCTTTGCCCTTCACCCCGCTCCTCTTCCCTTACGCAAACGCTTCGAGCTGATCCTGCCGCAGCCAGGTATTTGGCGTGGGGGTCGCGCCAAACTTAACCAACGCATAGTCGCCGCTTAGGTCAACCACTTCACCTTTCGTCTCAAAGAGGTAGGACGAAAAGCGAGGATCGCTTGCCTGTGCCTCCAGGCTATTTTCTAGCTTGTCTTTCACTGCCCGCACAAAGTCACCGCGTTTGATTGGCATAGCGCTTACCGTCAGTAGTTCATCTCTCCCAGCATTGTACGGCGGAAGTAGAACGGACGATCGCACTTCCCATGAATCTCTTGGTGTACGAAATCGTTCAGCCACTGGCGGCATTACCCACAACAAAAGCCCTGATCACTGGAGCAAAGGCTTGGAGCGCAGGTGAGAGCATAAACACAGACGCAGCAGCAATAATGATGGTGGTGGCAAGCCGCACCACTTGATCAGACGCTTTTTGGTAGGTGTCAAACTTATAGTCGATTTTTTCGACTTCGGTTTCCAGGCGATCGAGTCGCAGGCTAATCTGCTTTAACTCAGTCAACACCTGCTGTTGAAAAGTCTCTGGCACATCATTGACTTGCATTCTAAAGCACCGTAAACGTAGGAGTTGTCCGCCTAGTCATTCTCAGCAAAGACGTACTTGTAGAGATCTTTGGGATCAGGCTCAGGACTTTCCAGCGCAAACGTTACGGCTTCTTCGACGACTGCCTGGATCTTTTTCTCGATCGCCTTTAGTTCATCCTGGCTTGCCAGATTTTGCTCCAGGAGATGCGCCGCCAGTTTCTTAAGCGGATCGCGAGCAAACCAGGCTTCTTTTTCTGCCTTCGATCGCAGTTCATCCGGGTCTGCCAGCGAATGCCCTCGAAAGCGATAGGTAAGGCATTCAATCAGCGTGGGACCTTCGCCCGCACGGGCACGGGCGACGGCTTCTTGAGCCACAGCACGCACTGCCAGCACATCCATGCCATCCACTTCATAACCGGGCATCCCAAAGACGCTAGCTTTTTTGTAGATTTCGGGTTGAGAAGTTGCACGTTCGTGCGCCATGCCGATCGCCCATTTGTTGTTTTCCACTACATAAAGAATCGGCAGCTTCCACAGTGCCGCCATATTCAGGCATTCAAAAAACTGACCATTGTTGGTGGTGCCATCACCAAAAAAAGCTGCTGTCACCTGGTCAGATGAGGCATCGCCCATTGCCTCGCGCCGATATTTGGACTGGAAGGCTGCGCCCGTTGCAACAGGAATCCCCTCGCCAATGAAGGCATAGCCGCCCAGCATTCGATGTTCTGCCGAAAAGAGGTGCATCGAGCCGCCGCGCCCCTTGCTACAGCCCGTTTCTTTGCCAAACAACTCTGCCATGACGTTACGTGCAGGCACCCCAGCACTCAACGCATGAACATGATCGCGGTAAGTGCTGCAAACATAGTCTTCACCCGGTCGCATGGCTTGAATCACGCCCGTGGAAACGGCTTCTTGCCCGTTGTAGAGGTGGACGAAGCCAAACATCTTGCCGCGATAGTACATCTCGGCGCACTTATCTTCAAAGAAGCGCCCCAGCACCATGTCTTCGTAGAGCCACAGCCCTTCTTCTTTTGTTACGGTGGCAGTAGCGGCTTGAAACGTTGGGAAGACTCTTTCTTGAACCATTTAACTTAATCCTATGACTGCAATCCTGGCTGGGGACTTTCTATATTCGCTCGAATCGGTCAAGTTTTCTAGAATTAATGTTACCTTCAGGATATTTTTACTTATCCTGAGTTATAGCAACCACTCTGGCATCTACAGGTTATGATAATGGCACCTTTTGGGCTGGCGTTATCCGCTACCATAGCTTAACTTTATTGCTCACCGCTAGGACAGTGCACCGTGCGTATTCCGCTCGACTACTATCGGATCCTGGGTTTGCCGATTCAGGCAACCGCAGAACAGTTGCGACAGGCACACCGCGATCGCACGCTGCAATTGCCTCGGCGAGAGTACTCTGACGCGGCGATCGCCTCCCGCAAGAAGCTGTTTGACGAAGCGTTTACAATGCTTTCTGAACCAGAGCAGCGCCAGCTTTACGATGCTAGCTTTCTGGCAAGAGCTTACGAGCTAGAGCCAGAATCAGGAAATGGGGTTGCAGGCAGCAAGATCGCTGGGCAACCATCCACCAGCGAGGTCAGCAGCGACCCTCATACGCCAAGCATCGACGTTCAGGATGACCAGTTGGTCGGTGCCTTGTTGGTGCTACAAGACTTGGGCGAATACGAATTGGTACTCCGGTTGGGTCGTCCTTTTCTGACGGGAGGCAGTGCCAGTCTCAAGCAGGGGCAGTTTGGCGACCCTAACATTGTTTTTTCGGACATTGTGTTGACTGTTGCGCTTGCCTGTATGGAGCTTGGGCGAGAGCAGTGGCAGCAGCGACAGTACGAAAATGCTTCCGAGGCGTTGGAAACAGGGCAACAGTTGCTTTTGCGCGAGGGGCTATTTGCTGAGGTGCGTGGCGAAATTCAGGCAGACCTTTACAAACTGCGCCCGTACCGTGTCCTGGAGCTGTTGGCACTGCCCGAAGACCAAATTGCCATGCGTCACCAGGGAATGCAGTTGCTGCAAGATATGCTGCAAGAGCGAGATGGCATTGATGGGGCGGGTGATGATCAGTCTGGGTTAAACATTGATGATTTTTTGCGCTTTATTCAACAGCTACGCGGTTACTTAACTGCCGCTGAACAACAGGTACTGTTTGAGCAAGAGGCTCAGCGTCCCTCTCCAGTCGCAACCTATCTGTCAGTCTATGCACTCCTGGCACGAGGCTTTGCTGAACGCCAGCCAGCCCTTGTACGACGGGCAAAGCTGATGCTGACGCGCTTGAGCAGCCGTCAGGATGTGCATTTAGAGCAGGCGGTTTGTGCCTTGCTGCTAGGGCAGACCGAGAATGCCAGTCAGGCGCTAGAGCGTAGTCAGGATTATGGTCCGATCGCCTTCATCCGTGAACATTCTCAGGGTTCACCTGATCTTCTTCCTGGTTTGTGTCTCTACGGCGAACGCTGGTTACAGGATGAAGTGTTTCCTCACTTCCGTGACTTGATGCCGCAGCAAGCGTCGCTTAAAGATTACTTTGCTGATCAGCAGGTGCAATCTTATTTAGAAGAACTGCCTGAACAAGCTGATGATGCAGCAGCTTGGGCGTTAGCGCCCCAGACCTCTGCTACCAGCGTTAGAGGTGAGGCACGGCTGGACGGCTCGTCTTCGTCTAGCCGTGGTCGGGTAGAGCGACCCATGGCGGCATCGACTGTAGCAGCAGGAGCAAATGGGCGTGCGCGTCCCGTCGATGTTCAGGATGCAGGCAGCATGACTGAGGGAAGTCATGCTGCGAGTGAGCGATCGCTAGAGCAAGACATCAGCCACGATTACTTGATCCATACGGCTCGCGCCCACATTGCGGCTCGGATGGGCACTGCGGTCGCAGACGATCGTAACCCGACGGAGGGTGCGCCAATGCCCGTCGCTGAACGGGTGCCACAGGCGTTTGGTAGCGGTACAGCAGCAACGGCTAGAGCAACGGGCGATCGACCTTCTAGCGATCGAGTTCGTTCTAGTCATCGTTCCAACGGCAATGGTGATGGGCGTGGTAAGGCTGTTGCACGCCGTCCAGGAGATCGCCCTGCTAAAACAAAGCTGGCATCCTTACTGCCCTGGTTGTTGCCATTGGGCTTGACGGTCGCGATCGTCACGTTGGGCTTTATAGCGGGATCGTTGTGGCGACGAGTCTCAACCAAGTCTGTGCCCCAGGAAGAACAGCTTGATTTACGGCTCGATCGCCCTCTTTTTACCTTGCCTACGCCTACAGCAACGACTGCATCAACCGGTGCTCTTACCACTGCTGTAGCTGAAAAAGTGCTTCAAACGTGGTTTTCAGCCAAAGCTGACGCAATGGGTCCTGACCATAAACTAGAACCACTAGCAACAATCCTTGAAGAACCAAAACTAGCTGAATGGCAAGGTGCCGCTGCCGAAGCGGAGCGAAATAACCAATACCGGAAGTACAAGCACACCGTTACAGTTAACTCAGTTGAGGTAAACAAAACAAATCCTGACCAGGCAAATGTCTTAGCAGACGTAACCGAAGCAACCGAATACTACGAGGCTGACCAACGCGAGAAGGCTGACTCCAGCCCTAACCTACGCATTGATTACACCCTGGTGCGAAAAGATGGCGTTTGGCGGATTCAAAACTGGAAGCTTTTAGAGTAAAGTTTCGTAACGTGCTAACGATGACAACGGGATGGGTAATGAAATGCTTGCCGTGTCCTTATTGGCGTAGCAGACATTTTGAATGCCGTAGGTATCTAAATTATGGCTGGCACGCTGTTTGATGCCTACCTGCCGCTAGCGTTGTGGACTGGTTTAGGGCTAATTGCGTTTCGGTTTGTGCCACAAGCCTTGCCACGCTTGTTGGGGCGATCGCTCTATTGGGTGGGTGTACCCTGGCAAATCTTGGCGCTGGCACGGCAAACTGATTATGCCCAAACCCTTGGGCTGGCTCCTGCTGTCACGATCGTTGCGCTCTTGCTGGGTTTACTGCTGGCATGGGTCAGTCTACAGGTGTATCAGCGCTGGCTGGCACGCTTACCCTCGACAGAAAGCCCACAAGGTTCTCAAAGAGAGGCTGTGCCAATGCCGCTCTTAGTTATGCCAACGGATGAACGAGTAATCGCCCTCGACACCGCACCGCCAAATGATCTGGCGCAGGCTGGGCTGAACCACGCTCAACGGGGCAGTTTCCTTCTGGCAGCGACGATCGGCAATACGGGCTTTGTTGGTTTGGGTCTGGTGCCTGCACTGATCCATCCATCAGCTCTGGGCTGGGCGGTATTTTACAGCGTGACGCACAACATTGTTGGCACGTATGGCATCGGTGTCTTTCTTGCTAGCTACTACGGGCGATCGCAGCAACAGAACCACTGGTTTGTGCAACTACGCGACGTGCTCACAGTCCCGTCCTTATGGGCATTTGCCATCGGCTCTCTCACGCGATCGGTAGCACTCCCAGACCTTGCAGAACAGATGCTACACGCCTCTCTCTGGTTCGTGATTCCGGGTGCTTTTCTCTTAATGGGAATGCGCCTCAGCCAGCTTCACGGTTGGAAAAGCATTCAGCCAGCCCTACCGCCGACGCTACTCAAAATGGTCGTTCTACCGATCGCGGTTGGTCTTGGCACCACATTACTGAGACTGTCTGGCGATGCACGGTTAGCGCTGGTGCTGATGTCTGGAATGCCCAGCGCCTTTGCGGGACTCATTCTCGCCGAAGAGTACGAACTCGATCGAGAGCTAATCGCCAGCAGCATTGCCCTTAGCACGATCGTGCTTCTTTTCACCATTCCACTTTGGCTGCTGCTGTTCAGGTAGTCCGGAGCCAGCAGTAGTCAGCAGTCAGGAAAACCTAGTCGCTAGTCCAAACTAGACAGTTGATAAGCCAATTCTTAGGAGGCTTTCAATGACGGCTTCAGGTTCCTGACCCTTTATAAAGCCACTGGCTCCAATGTCGTTCATGGAGCCAATAACCGTTTTGCCTTTATCCCTACACCAACGCTGGTACCGGAACGCTGAGGTGCGGATAGAGCGGAAAGCGACTGCACAACTGAGCTACACGCTGGCGGCAATCTTGAGCCACAGTTGCGTCATCAGGACTCAGCAAGCGATCGGCAATAATGCTGCCAATTTCTGTAAACTCTGCCTGTCCCATGCCGCGAGTGGTCATGGCAGGTGAACCCAACCGTAACCCGCTGGTGACAAAGGGCGATTCGGGATCAAAGGGCACCGTATTCTTATTTGCCGTAATGTTAATGCCGCTCACCAACTGGTCTGCCAGTTTGCCTGTCATGCCAATGGAACGCAAATCCATCAGCATCAAATGGTTATCGGTGCCGCCAGAAACGGTCTTCAGCCCCCGTGCTTGCAGTTGGGCTGCCAGAGCGCGCGCATTTTCAATCACCTGACCGCTGTAGGCTTTGAACTCAGGTTTCAGCGCTTCACCAAAGGCAACGGCTTTCGCCGCAATGACGTGCTCTAATGGTCCCCCTTGGGTGCCAGGGAAAACGGCTTTATCGAACTTCTTGCCCAATTCGGCATCGCGGGTGAGAATCAAGCCGCCTCTAGGACCCCGCAGCGTTTTGTGGGTTGTAGTGGTGACGACATCACAGTAGGGAATCGGGCTGGGATGATGCCCTGTCGCGATGAGTCCAGCGATATGTGCTACATCTGCCAGCAGGTAGGCACCCACTTCATCGGCGATCGCCCGAAACTTGTCAAACTCAATGACGCGAGGATAAGCCGAATAACCGCAAATCAGCAGTTTGGGACGGTGTTGCAGCGCTAAAGCTCGAATCTGGTCGTAGTCTAATTGCTCTGTTTCAGCACTCACGCCGTAGTGCTGTGCCTTAAACCATTTACCCGACACGTTGACAGGCGATCCGTGGGTTAAATGCCCACCGTGGGACAAATCCATGCCCATGATCGTGTCGCCGGGTTCTAACAAGCTCAGAAACACCGCAAAGTTTGCCTGTGCGCCAGAGTGAGGCTGTACGTTGGCGTGAGCGGCACCAAAAAGCTGCTTGGCACGATCGATTGCGATCGCCTCAGCCTGATCAACAAATTCACAGCCGCCGTAGTAACGCTTACCCGGTAGCCCTTCCGCATACTTGTTAGTTAAAACGGAACCTTGTGCTGCCATCACCGCCGCAGATGTGAAATTCTCGCTGGCAATCAGTTCCAGGTGATCCCGCTGACGCTGGAGTTCCTGCTGGATAATTGTGGCGATCGCGGGATCAGTTTCGGCAAGAAAATCTAAATCGGTTCGAGTCACAGGAGCAAACCTCTTAAAAGCGCAATAACGGTTGGCAGTCTCATAGCAAGACGCATATCCCACTCTACTAGCCAGAAGCGTGAGCCAAGAAAAGCGTCTCAGGTAAACAATAATAACGCTGTTTACAGGCGCTCGGTACGACAACGAACGCCAAATGAATCAGTGCATACAGTGAGCGTCAACGGAGCATATTAAGCTGTGTACAAGTGTTCCCGCACACACTCGACTGCCCCATACAATGGACTTAAGGCAATTAAATTCAAGGCTTGGACGTTCACTGGAGGTGTTGCGTGCTAGTCATTCTCATGGATAATCAACTCATTTCCCCGCACCTGGTTTGCTCCACGTGCCTCATGGCAGACCAAAGCGGCAAACCCCGTTGGCAAAGCGGCAAACTTTACTGTGGTCGCGCTTTACGCAACGCCAGCGATTGCGCCTCGACAGACTGCAATACGACTGAGCCACAGCCAAACCAATTTGAATGTCAAATGGGCTTCCGCATTGCGGAGATTAAACCGCTTCCCAATGAAGCGCCGTAGTTAAGTAGTTAAATGGTCTATGGGCTTACACCGCTCAACCACTCTTAGCCTGTTGTCACAGTTTCTAGGGTCGCGATCGTCTCCAACCGCAGCTTCGATCGCTTAATAGGTTCCGGCACAGGAACGGGATAGTTGCCAGTAAAGCAGGCAGAGCAAAAGTTATTAGGATCACTGCGCGTTTCATCGAGCATTCCTTCCCAGGTCAGGTAGCTAAGGGAGTCTACGCCGATTTGCTCAGCAATTTCGGCAACCGTTTTGGTCGCGCCAATGAGTTGATCCTGGTTGTCGGTATCAATGCCGTAGAAGCAGGGATGGGTGACGGGTGGTGAGGAGACGCGCATATGCACCTCTGTCGCCCCCGCATCACGCAACGCTTTGACAATTTTGCGGCTGGTGGTGCCCCGCACGATCGAGTCATCCACAATAATCACGCGCTTGCCAGCCAGCACATCCTTCAACGGATTAAGCTTCATTTTGATGCCCGACTCGCGCATGGTTTGCGTCGGCTGGATGAACGTGCGACCGACATAGCGATTTTTGATCAACCCTTCTGCGTAGGGGATACCGGACGCTTGCGAGTAACCGATCGCCGCAGGAATACCTGAATCAGGAACCGCAATCACAATATCGGCATTCGTCGGCGCTTCGATCGCCAACCGCCGACCGATCCGCATACGGTAGCTGTACAGGCTCTCTTGCTGCATGATGCTATCGGGTCGGGCGAAATAAATCATCTCAAAAATGCAGAGCTTGGGCTTCGTCTCTTGCGTCCAATGAAACGATGCTAGCCCCTCTTCTGTAATCCAGACCAGTTCGCCTGGTTCGACATCACGGACATACTCAGCGCTGATAATATCCAGAGCACAAGTTTCGGATGCCAGGACATAGCGGAGCGGGTCAGTCGGGTTTGCCTGCGGTAGCGTGCCAATGACAAGCGGACGAATGCCGTTGGGATCGCGAACTCCCATCAAACCAGAGGGTGTGCCGATCGCCAGACTAAAGGCACCCTGACAACGATGAAACGCGCTGATGGCTCCTTCGAGCCAGCCCTTACCATTATTGACTTCTTCAGCGATCGCCAGCGCAATCATCTCCGAATCCGTCGTGGTCAGCAGCGTAAAGTTGCTCTTTAGTAGGTCATCTCGCAGGTCAGGCGCATTCACCAGGTTGCCGTTGTGCGCGAGTGCCAGATAGCCTAAACGAGTCTCTACAACAGCGGGTTGGGCATTGACGACGCGGCTAGAGCCTGTAGTGGAGTAGCGGGTATGTCCGATCGCCATCGTCCCAGTTAACGTGCCCAAAATGTTTTCGCTAAAGACCTGTGACACCAGCCCCATTTCTTTGTGCAGATGGACGCGATCGCCGTCGAAGGTGGCAATCCCGGCAGATTCTTGACCGCGATGCTGAAGCGCATACAGCCCAAAATAGGTGAGCTTGGCAACATCCTCCTCTGGCGCATACACGCCAAAAACACCGCAGGCTTCTTCTGGCTTATCAGCAGCTGTTGACTCTGCCATGGACTCAGCGAGGGGTAAAGCAGACTGAGCAAGGGACAGGTCAACAGAAGACGGTTGGTTTTGGATCATGCTTCAGTTTGGCTCCTGGTTGTAGATGGGATTGGGAAGACACACGCGGACAAGTACACGGGCGATGGGGCGGAAGCGGATGGCTAAAAGACGCTGGAACGACAAATGGGCAGCAGTTTAGAAGGAATCAAGCTGAAAGCGATACTCTGCTGCCGAACCGCTAGGGACAGGTAGCATTAGCGATTGCTTAATATTTATTTAATCTTCTCATTAACTGACCATTACATCGTAACAATCCGCAAGTTAGGATGACAGAACCTCAGTGAGGATGAAAAATGATTGGCTGTTAGGGTACAAGGCAGCGCTCAATGGCGTTGTGCCAGCGATCGCCCATGTCTGCAAGCGCAAGATTGATTAAGGGCTTGTTATGAGTTGAGGAAGAAGTTGCCGCGATCGCAATTTGCAAAGCAGCCTCTTGGTCTCCAACTTGACCAATGATGCCCCAAGCAGTATCCAAATGTAGCAGAAGATACATTTCCCACTGTGCAATGTAATCTGGAGCAACAGACACCACAATCCGTGCGCCCCCTTCAGCAAACAAGAGATGATCCCAACGAGTCTCGTCTGAGGGCGGAAGCTGTCCAGGGGCAAGGGTAATAGCGGCTCCGCGACCACCACTCAGGCACGATTCTGCCAATGCCACCGCTAAACCACCCTCCGCGCAATCATGGGCAGAGCGAACCCAGCCCTGACGGATACCTCCGCGGCAGGCTGACTGCACTCGGCGCTCCAGGTCAAAGTCGATGATGGGAGGAATGCCAGCGATCGTGTTGTGTACGACTGCTAGGTATTCAGAGCCGCCTAGCGTTAGGAGTTTTGAGTTTTGAGTTTTGAGTTTTGAGTTATCCGAGTTTCCCAAGACGTTTAACTCAGCACTCGAAACTACGAACTCAGAACTTTCTATAGGTGCGCCGAGTAGGTAAATGACATCACCTTCTGCCTGCCAGCCTTGTCCAGCAATTCTGGTTAAATCGGGAATCAGCCCTACCATCCCAACCACAGGAGTAGGGTAAATGGGTTGGGGCGTGCCGTTTGCATCCAGCGTTTCGTTGTAGAGGGACACATTACCACCTGTTACAGGTGTGCTGAATTCACGACAGGCTTCGGCTAACCCGCGACAGGCTTCGGCTAGCTGCCAGTAGCCGATCGGCTTTTCGGGGCTACCAAAATTCAGGTTATCGGTAACGGCGATCGGCTCGGCACCGACACAACTGAGATTTCGCGCTGCTTCTGCTACAGCCGCCTTGGCACCTTCATAGGGATGCAGGTAGACGTAGCGGGGATTGCAGTCAACGGTAGCGGCAACGCCTTTCGATGAGACGTGAGACGTGAGGGGTGCGGTGTGGGGACGGGTACGAACGATCGCGGCATCAGCACCACCCGGCAGCATTACGGTATTGTTCTGTACCTGATGGTCGTATTGACGATAAACCCAGCGTTTAGAGGCGATCGTCGGGCTTGCCAGCAGTTGCAGCAGAATGTCATTCCAGGTCTGTTGAGTGCCCTGAATTTCAATACCGTCAGAAGTGCAGGGAGGCAAACTATTGACTGACCATGCCCATGCCTGACGGGCGTAGTCAGGTGGTTCGGCTAAAAGCTCGCGGTGGTAAATGGGCGTGTTGTCTGAAAGAGCAGTCGCGGGTACTTCGGCAGCAATGTCGCCCTGAAAGAAAATGCGAACGATCGGTTCGGCAATCACTGTCCCCGCGACCACAGCATGGAGTCCCCAGCGTTCAAAAATGTCGATGAGTTCTTGTTCGCGTCCCTTGTGCGCCACAAACAGCATCCGCTCTTGCGATTCAGAGAGCAGGTACTCATAGGGCACCATGCCTGTTTCGCGGGACGGGATTAAGTCCAGATCGAGCTCAATGCCCACACCGCCTTTGGCTGCCATCTCAGAGGTAGAACAGGTGAGACCCGCTGCCCCCATATCTTGAGCGGCAACGACTGCCCCCGTTTTGAATGCTTCTAGACACGCTTCGATGAGAGATTTTTCGAGAAAGGGATCACCCACTTGTACAGCAGGGCGATCGTCCATAGAGGCATCACTCAGTTCAGCACTGGCAAAACTGGCTCCGCCCATACCATCGCGCCCCGTCGTTGAACCGACATAGAGGACGGGATTGCCAATGCCTTTTGCCCCTGACACGACAATCTCTGGCGTTTCCATCAAGCCTAGTGCCATGACGTTGACCAGCGGATTGTCTGCATAGGCACGATCGAAGTAGATTTCGCCGCCTACCGTGGGCACACCCACACAGTTGCCGTAGTGGGCAATACCAGACACCACACCATTGAACAGGCGACGGGTACGGGCATCATCCAGCGAACCAAAGCGGAGAGAGTTGAGGAGGGCGATCGGTCGTGCGCCCATGGTAAAAATATCGCGTAAAATGCCACCCACACCCGTTGCAGCACCTTGAAACGGCTCTACTGCCGACGGATGATTGTGCGACTCAATTTTGAATGCCAGATGCAGCCCATCGCCCAGATCCACCACGCCTGCATTCTCACCGGGACCCATCAAGATGCGATCGCCGTCGGTAGGAAACTGCTTCAGCAAGGGGCGCGAGTTTTTGTAGCAGCAATGTTCTGACCACATGACCCCAAACATACCCAGTTCGGCTTTGTTGGGATGGCGACCCAGACGACGCACAATTTCTTCATACTCCTCTGGCTTAATGCCCTCTGCGGCAATGTCTTCAGCGGAGAAAGGAGCAGCGATCGAGGCAGACATAGAGTACGCACGTCAAGGGAACAGGCTTCATTGTATCGAGGTTTCACGTTTCCTCAAGTTGGTGAGGCTGAAATTAATCGGTACGATCGCGCCGACTACTGGTGGCAGGCTGTTCTGCAAAGATGACGCAGTTACCGTTTAAGTCCAGGGCTGTAAATTCGTTTAAGCCCCAGGGTTTGGTTGTCAGTGCCCCATCGGGATGAATCACATGCTGCGTCTGGTATTCCTCATAGAGTGCTTCAATGCCGCTGACGTTGATGCGACAACTTGTGTTTTCTGCCAATTGTCGATCGCTACATTGCCACAGGTGAATTTGAGCGCCACCCCGTCGCAAGCCAGCGTAATCGTCGTATTGAAACTCAGTGGTGAAGCCGAGCTGCTGTTCGTAAAACGCGATCGTGGCAGCAAGATCGACGGCTGGCAGCACTGGTACTGCACTGAGGAATTTAGAGGTAATGTTCATCATTTCACTAAGAAGGCAAAAGGCAGAAGGCAGAGGGCGGAAGGCAGAAGTATGAAATGGTGGCGAGAAAGGCTCTCTGCTGATTCGGCACGAGTTGGTGATTTTTGTCCCAACACACTAGGATTCTCTCTCACTTTGCTTTGATGCAGTAACCCTGCCGTCTGCCTCAAGCATGAACGCTTTGCTGCCATTAACACCACGATCGTCATTTAGTGTTGCTGTAAACTACGGTCTGTATTGTCAACGTCCTTTTTGATGTCACGATCGCAGCCCCCACTGCCCACCTGGTTACACTGGCTAGAGTCTTGCCCCAGCACCAATAGCTGGGCGATCGCGCAGCTCGCGCAGTTGCAACATGGTGATGTCGTTTACACACCACAACAAACCGCTGGACGGGGACAACATGGACGAGTGTGGCATTCTCCCCCCGGTGTGTTGACCGCCAGCTTTGTTTTAGAGCATATTCCCGTCGCACAACTGCCCGTCATCAGCCTGGGCGCAGGACTGAGCGTGATTTACGCCGTTGAAGATCTGTTGCCAAGCTTGCAAGGTACGCTGCGCGTGAAGTGGGCGAATGATGTGCTGCTGAACGGATACAAACTGGCAGGCATTCTATGCGAGGCGACTGCTAACAGTTCTAGGGGGCGTGTTGTGGTTGGCATTGGTCTGAACTGCCGGGTTGACTTTGAGCAGGCAGGCTTGGACGTTCGCGCGATCGGTCAAGCCATGAGCCTGCACCAGGTTTCACCGCTTGTTCCCGACCCACTCTCACTATTGGAACGCCTCCGTCATTATTTGCTGCAAACCGCAGGCTTACTAAAACCAGAACAGGAGACGGGCGAAAGCACTGGACTAACCGCACTATTACCCGCACTCCGAAGCCGTGATGCACTGTTGGGACATACCATCATCGTGGAGACCGATAGCGAACAGGTGACAGGACAAGCCGCCGGAATTAGCGATCGCGGTTACCTCTTATTGCAACTGCCTAATGGTGACGTGCGATCGTTTGTTTCAGGACACATTCTTTGGAACGGTTATGAGGGGCGATCGTAGTATGAAGCTACCCTACTCGAAACTAAAGTCCTTGGTAAATCTAGAAAAGATACGGAAAGATTCTGCCTATCCACCTTCAGCCACGTATTGTGCAGAAAGCTTCTACCTAAGCACTAAATTTGGGATGTTATGCCGAATCATTCTACCTATTCCCCCAAATTGGGATCTTAGACAGAAGCATTCAGTCTATTGGTAGTTGTGTTGCTTGCGTGCAGTAATGCACAGCCACTAAGGCGTTTTTGGTAAAATGAGAGCAAGAACGGAGATGGCAAGCATGGCAAAGCGAATTATAATTTGGCTTGGGATTTATGCAGTTTGGCTTTTGAGCACTCGTCAATATCATCCAACCCTTCTAATCGCAATTATAGCGACAGCTATCTTAATTTCCATATCAGCTTTAGGCGTCTATAGTAACAAACATCTTTTACGGAACAGGTTATCCCAGCGTCGGTCTTGGGGAACTTACGGCATCCAACTTATCATTAGTATTGCTGCATTGGATTTAATTGCGGTAATTTCAATTCAGACGATATATGACCGACTGTGGGGGCCAGACCCAAATAGATTTGGATTCTGGTTCAACATGGCATCAGATGGGTTTATCATCATGCTGCATATAGTAGCTGCACAAGGCATAACTTGGATTGCGGAACGCTTGAGTAACAGACGGCTGCCAGATATTTGATAAATCAGCAAAATTGCAGGTTCATGCCAAGCCAACAAAAGCAAGTGCGAATCTCAAACAATCAACACAATAAGGCGCTGCACCCGACCGCCTACAGCCTGCGATCGTTCCTCGCTTCGGCTTCCGGCGGCGGGTGAGCTTAAGCGTTATCGACTATAGAGCTGAGTGAGAGCAAGAAGCCGATCACTGATACCCCGCTCGATCCACAGGTAGAAAATCTTCGTTGGGAAAAACCTAGCAAGTAATCATGGGATGGATCTATCTTTTTTGGGCAAGTAGTTTTGAGATTATCTTTGCGATCTCATTAAAATACACTGAAGGTTACTCCAAACTCCTACCCAGTAAAATTGCCACAGTTTTTGCTATCGCTAGTACTGTCTCCTTGTCAAAAGCCTTGAATTACATTCCCATTGGTGTAGCTTATTCCATTTGGACGGGAGTTGGAGCAATCGGGGCAAACTTGCTTGGCGTTATTCTTTTTCATGAATCTCTTGATTGGATGAAAGTCTTTTATATGATGATTCTTGGTGGAGTTTTGGGCTTGCGATCATTTATCTGAAAAGAAGCATAACAAATCACTGCACCCGACCTTATGCCAAACTTGTCTTAATTTACTAAAGTCAGTGACGGCGGGTGAGTTCAACCGTTATGCGGCTTGCGTTGTCAGTTATGGCGATGTTTAGAAGTGATCTGTGAGACGATTAAAAATCAGCGCGTTAAGTTAACGAAGTGGTGCTGAGGTTGAAATCATTCCCGTAAGGACTTCGGCAGAGGCTGCTCAACATATTGCGGATAAGCTCTAGAAGTATTCTCTAGCTGCGGGCAGAAAGAGGTTTCGGTATAATGTTAGGTAGATATTTTCCCCGATAGCGTTTTATGAACTACCAAGACATTATTACGATCGAGCCTGGGAAGCGCAGTGGCAAGCCATGTATTCGAGGAATGCGAATCACCGTGTACGATATCTTGGAATATTTAGCGGGTGGGATGACTGAGGCAGAAATTCTAGAAGATTTCTCTGAACTCACCTCCGAAGATATCAAAGCTTGTCTTGCTTTTGCGGCAGATCGTGAGAAGAAGTTGTTTGTAGCTTCGCTGTGAAACTGCTTTTGGATGAAAATCTCTCAGACCGGATTGTTTACAGGATTATCGATTTATATCCTGAATCTGAGCATGTCAAAACCTTGGCACTTACGAATACTGATGACAGCATCATTTGGGAATACGCAAAAGCAAGTGGCTTTGTGATTGTTTCAAAAGATTCTGACTTTCATCAGCGTAGTTTGCTGTATGGTCATCCGCCCAAGTTTATCTATCTTCAGGTTGGTAATTGTCCAACATCAAACATTGTTCAGATTTTAAGAGACAATCTTGAGACAATTATTCAGTTTGGAGATCGAGAATCAGAAAGTATATTGGTGTTGACGTAGTGTGAAACCGCCGCATAAAAACCCCAATGCAGCGGACAAACAGAGCTGACTGCCTGACAGAAGTAGGTGAAAGCTAGCAGCAGCGGGAAAAAGGGTAGAGCGTATGAGAGGCTAAAGTTACCACACAAATAGCCCCATGCCCATGACAGCCTCTACCCAACTGTATGGTCAATTATTTGCCTTCCTGCGTCAATACTGCCGTGCTCAGGATATACGTCACCTCAAAGCGTTGGCATGGATGGTGAGTGCCTTAATCTGTAGCGGACAACTGAGTTTGCCAGCCTGGGAACCGTATGTGCCCAGTCGAGCGACCCAAGCGCAAAGTGTAGAGCGCCGCTGGCGACGGTGGTTGGACAATCAGCGGGTGCGGGTGAGCCGACTGTATGTGCCCTTGGTGATGGCGGCGTTAAGCGGATGGAACCATCATCGTCTGTATCTTGCTTTGGATACCACCGTCTTGTGGAACCGCTATTGCATGATTCACCTGTCCGTTGTTTGTTGTGGACGTGCAGTACCCTTGCTGTGGCGAGTCTTGGAGCATGATAGTGCGAGCGTTGCCTTTAAGGAGTACCAACCGTTGCTACGAAAAGCCCGGTGGTTGTTGCGCCAGCATGAGGATGTGATGCTGTTGGCTGACCGGGGCTTTGCCAATCACTCGTTGCTGGCGTGGTTGCAAGCAAGTCAATGGCACTACTGTTTACGCTTACCCTGCGATGTGTGGCTGCACGGTGCTAGCAAGTATCCTAGGATGGTTGGCAGTTTCTATCCACCCCTGGGCGAAGCGCGGTTGTACCGTCAGGTGCGGTTAGGGGCAGATGGAGTCTATCGGTGTAATTTAGTCTTGGCGACGGTTAAAGGAGCCAAGGAAGCCTGGGCAGTCGTCACCGATGAGTCTCCCTCATTGCAAACTTTGTGGCAATACGCGCTGCGCTTTCAAGTTGAAGAGCTATTTTTAGATAGCAAGTCAGGGGCGTTTGAGTTAGAAGATTCTCGGTTACGCTGTGAAGCCGCCTTGGAACGACTCTATCTGGTTGCGGCACTGGCGCTGCTCTATGCCACTGCACAGGGAATGTCCGTGCAAATCGCTGGGTTGCGTCAACAGGTTGACCCGCATTGGCGGCGTGGTATTAGCTATCTCAAGATGGGTTTGCGCTGGCTTCAGGGGGTTGTCCATAAAGGGCGGCAACTCCTGTGCCCCATCCCATTGCTTCCCCATGACCCAGAACCTTGTTTTGCCTCGAAGCAGGCTGAGCAAGATTTTTATGACCAGTTTTGGTTGACTCGCATTCGTTCCTTATCCTGCAAGCCTTGATCTGCCTTCCATTGATTAAGATGTGTCAGGCAGTCAGCAAACAGAGTCTTCGCGCTTCGTTTCAAGTTTTCTCGTCGCCGCTGATTGGGAACGTTAGCGACTATAGAGTTGAGTGAGAGCAAGAAGTCGATCGCTCAACTCTTGCGTGAGCAGATCGGAGCTACGGTAACGCCAGCGCCAGTTGCCATCATTGTGGCTGGGATCATTCATACGCGATCGCCCATCCAAGTCCAACAGATCTTGTAGTGGGATGATGGCTAGATCGGCAACAGATGCCAATGCTGTGCGAATGAGTAGCCAATTAATATCCTTAATTGCGTCAGGCGAATCGTAGCCTAGATATTTGGCGAGAAACTGTTTCTCGGTGGCACTGGCTTGTTGCCACCAGCCGATCGCGGTGTCATTGTCATGCGTACCGGGGTAAACTACCGTGTTTCTCACATAGTTGTGAGGCAGGTAGGCATTGTTTGCATCATCACCAAACGCAAACATGAGGATCCGCATACCAGGGAAGTCAAAGCGATCGCGCAAGGCTTCGACTGGCGGCGTGATGATACCTAAATCTTCTGCCAGAATTGGCAACGTTCCTAGTGCCTTCTCCAAGGCAGTAAAAAACTGTTCACCGGGCGCTTCAATCCATTCGCCATTGATGGCAGTTTCTTCTCCGGCAGGCACCTGCCAGTAGGCTTCAAAGCCGCGAAAGTGATCAACACGGACAATATCAACGTATTGCAACGTCACCTGAAAGCGTTTGATCCACCAGGCAAAATTTGTTTTTTGCGCTTGCTCCCAGTTGTAAACGGGATTGCCCCAAAGCTGTCCGGTAGCGCTGAAATAATCGGGCGGCACACCTGCAATAAACGCTGGTTCAAAGGTGTTTGGATCAAGTTTGAATAGTTCTGGATCTGCCCACACGTCTGAGCTGTTGTGGCAGACGTAGATGGAAATATCACCAATAATTTTGATATTTTTGGCATTGGCATACTGGCGTAGCTTCTGCCATTGCTCAAAGAATTTGAACTGTACGAATTGCTGATATTGAATGCTTGCTTGCAACGCTTCGGTTTGCGCTTTGAGGGCATCTGGTTCGCGTCGGGCGATCGCAGGTTCCCACAAATGCCAACCCTTGCCACCATTGGCTTCTAGCAATGCCATAAACAGCACAAAATCATCCAGCCAGGACGCTTGCTCCTGGCAAAACTGTGCAAATTTAGCGTCCTGGTCGGGCGATCGGGCGGTGAGAAAGCGATCGTGTGCTTGCTTTAGCAACTGAGTTTTGTGAGCAATGACTTTCTCAAAAGCAACTTTCTCTGGATCAACATCGGTCAAGGGCGTTAAGGCATTTGAGTCTAACAAGCCATCAGCGGCTAGCTGCTCCAAATCGATCAGCAGCGGGTTGCCCGCGAAGGTGCTGAAATTCATGATGTACGGCGAATGCTCGTAGCCTGTAGGTCCCAAGGGCAAAACCTGCCACAGCGTTTGACCACTCTTCGCCAAAAAATCGACAAAGGCGTAAGCGGCTTGACCCAGATCTCCAATACCAAAGCGGCTGGGGAGAGAGGTGGGATGCAGCAAAACGCCACTAGCACGTTGAAAGCTCATATTGGTTCGGCGATCGCTCTTGGAGGTTGTTTGAAAAGTGTCTGACGGTTAAAACTGCAATTACGTTAACAAAGTTCGCCGACGCGGACTCCTGAAACATAAGGGTTTTACCTAGATCTCCGACTTCTGAATCAGGTTAAGTCAATTAGTCAGGAGCGTACAAAGAAGTTGGGGAGCTGTATTGATTTTTAGCACTATTGATCAGCAACGTCATTGATAGAAGCAAAGACTCGCTCAATACATCCCTCTTGAGGCTTGGATCTTGCCAATACCCTTCGTAACTAGAGGTGCTTTGATCGCTGTAGCGACGGTAAGGTCGATCGCTGAAGGCACTGTAGCCCGATCGTTCTTACCTTTGTACGATGACGAAGTGGACGATTTCCGCTAGCCTATTGACGGACATTGCGTGCGAATGGACGGGTTGACTTTGAAGAATGATCCCTTGTGGTTTAAGAATGCCATTATTTACGAAGTGCCAGTACGTGCCTTCGCCGACAGTAACGGTGATGGCATTGGCGACTTTCGCGGACTGACTGGCAAGCTCGATTATCTTCAAGATCTGGGTGTAACCGCGATCTGGCTGCTGCCCTTCTTTCCATCACCACTGCGGGATGATGGCTACGATATTGCCGATTATGTGAATGTGAATCCCATTTACGGGACGCTGGACGACTTTAAGGAGCTGCTGCAAGCGGCTCACCAGCGGGGTATTCGCGTCATTATTGAACTGATTGTTAACCACACCTCTGACCAGCACCCCTGGTTTCAACGGGCACGTCGATCGCCTAAAGGTAGCCCAGAGCGTGATTTCTACGTCTGGAGTGAGACACCCGAAAAATATCAAGAAGCGCGGATTATCTTTCAGGATTTTGAAACCTCTAACTGGGCATGGGATTCGGTTGCCAAGGAGTACTTCTGGCACCGCTTTTACTCCCACCAGCCTGATTTGAACTACGACAATCCTGCGGTGCGTCAGGCTGTGTTTGATGTCATGGATTTCTGGTTAGAAATGGGTGTGGATGGGCTGCGAATGGATGCAGTGCCCTATTTGTATGAGCGGGATGGCACCAACTGCGAGAATTTGCCTGAAACCCACGTCTTTTTGAAGCAACTGCGCCAGCACGTAGACGAAAAGTTTCCCAACCGGATGCTATTGGCAGAAGCCAACCAGTGGCCTGAAGATGCCGCTGCCTATTATGGGGATGGCGATGAGTGCCACATGAATTTCCACTTCCCCCTGATGCCACGGCTGTTTATGGCACTGCGGATGGAAGACAGCTTTCCGATCGCGGACATTCTCCAGCAAACGCCTGCTATCCCCGATAACTGTCAGTGGGGCTTGTTTTTGCGGAACCACGACGAGCTGACGCTGGAAATGGTAACGGATGAAGACCGGGACTTTATGTATCGCGTCTATGCCCAAGATCCAGAGATGCGCGTGAATCTGGGCATTCGACGGCGGTTGGCTCCATTGTTAGGTAACGATCGCCGCCAGATTGAACTCCTCAACAGTTTGCTGCTTTCCCTGCCTGGCACGCCTGTCCTGTATTACGGCGACGAAATTGGGATGGGCGACAACGTGTACGTGGGCGATCGCAACGGGGTTCGCACACCCATGCAGTGGAACTTTGACCGTAACGCAGGCTTTAGCAACGCCAGCCCCCAACGGCTGTATTTGCCCCTGATTGTCGAGGCAGAGTATCACTATGCCACGGTGAACGTCGAGGCGCAGCGGGCAAATCCTAGCTCACTCTTGAATGCGACGAAGCGGCTCATTGCGATGCGAAACCGCTTTCAAGCCTTGGGCAGCGGTGATTTTCAAATCCTGCATCCCGACAACCGCAAAGTGCTTGCCTTCACCCGTACCTATGAGGATGAACTCATTCTGGTCGTCGCGAATTTGTCTCGCTTTGTGCAGACTGTCGAGCTAGAGTTATCGGCATTGAAGGGGTGGGTGCCCGTCGAGATTTTTGGACGCACTGAGTTTCCACCGATCGAGGATTTGCCCTACTTCCTTAGCATTGGTGCTTATGCTGTCTACTGGTTTACACTCAAGCCGCAAGTGCTTTCCCTGCCTGCTGCAAAACCCCATGCCGAGCTACCCATGCTGGTGCTCGATGGCGCGTGGGATAAGGCATTTTCCCAGTTGCAGTCAGTCCAAACGCGTAGTTTTACGTCTGGTTTAGAAAACCTGCTGCCCCATTATTTGTCCAGCCGTCACTGGTTTGGCGGCAGAACACGCACAGTGCAAACCACTCGCCTTGTAGAAGCGATCGCGATTCCCTACGGCAAGAACCACGCGCAAATGCTGGAGTTGCACGTAGATTACATCCAGGGCAACCCGCAAACCTATGTGCTGTTTTTGGCGGTTGCTGAGGGCGAACAGGCGCTACAGTTGTTGTCCGAGTCTCCGCAGTCGGTCGTGGCACGGCTCAAGCTGTCAAAGAGCGATGATGTGGCAGTGTTGTTTGATGCGATCGCCGACAAACACTTTTTAACCGCCTTGCTGGATGGCATTGCTGAGAATCAGGTTTATAAGAATGCGGCTGGAACCTTGGTGGCAGCGACTACGGCGTTGTTTAACGAGCTAAGCGGTGGTGAATCTGGCGATGGTGCCTTCATGACGGATGAACGTAGTGACGGCATGCTCTCTTTTGAGCCAGCGGTGATGAAGGGCTTACACAACAATACGTCGATCGCCTATGCCAAAACTGGTAGCGTCGCCGCTCAAAATCGCCTGATTCTCAAGCTGTTCCAAAAAGTTGAAGAAGGGCTGCATCCAGACCTGGAAGTCCGCCGCTTTCTGGATGAACACCAGCACTTTACCGGCATTCCCTCGATCGCGGGTACGCTGACCTACCATCGTTCCTCCGCTGAACCCATCACGATCGGCATTCTGCAAGAGTTTATCCCCGATACCCGCAGCGCCTGGGACTACACGATCGACCATTTGCGTGACTACTTTGATCTTGTCACGATGGATCAGTCGAATATTACCGAAGCACCCATGCCCGTTGGCTCGCCGCTGGAGTTAGAGTCTGCGATCGCTCCTGCTCTTGCCGATCCAACCTCGCCAGAGGTCTTTTTTCCGGTTCCTTACTGCCCGCTGCCCGCCGTCCCTTCTCAGATTCCTGCCTGCAAAGCGATCAATAGCTATCTGGCAAATATGCAGCTTTTGGGGCAGCGGACTGCCGAACTCCATGTTGCCCTGTCAGTGGATGCCGACACGCCTGCCTTTACGCCCGAACCCTTTACCACGCTCTACCAGCGATCGATCTACCAGTACAGCCGCAACCTGACTGGGCGCGTCTTCCTACTCTTGAAAAATCGCTTGAGTGCGTTGCCACCCGAGACGCGATCGTTAGCCACCACTGTTTTAAGCCAGCATGATGCCTGTTTACAGCGGTTTCAACTGGTCTTAAACCACAAAATTACGGCGCTACGAACTCGTTATCACGGCGATTATCACTTAGAGCAGGTGCTCTACACAGGCAAAGATTTCTTTATCATCGACTTTGAAGGCGACCCAGCCCGTAGCTTGAGTGAGCGACGAATGAAGCGATCGCCGCTACGCGATGTAGCAGGGATGCTGCAATCGTTTTACTATGCCGTCAACATCGCGCTGGACAACGAAATTGAAAGCGGTGTGAGCCATCCCGAACAGCTCCATCGGATGCAGCAATGGGCAGAATTTTGGTATCGCTGGGTCAGTACAACCTTTATCAAAGCGTATCTGACCACTGCTAGTCGTGACAGCTTCTTGCCCAAGACCCAGCAAGAGTTAGAGGTGCTGCTAAATAATTATCTGATCGAGCAAGCTATCTATGACTTAGGTCGTGAGCTAACCAATCAATCCCCGCACGTCAAAATTTCACTGCGTCGCATTCTTCATCTTCTGGCGATCGACCCTGACGAAGGGTTACCAAAACCCGAAGTTGTGACGAATGCCCAAGTATAAAAGCTAATTTGAATGAGGTACGGTGCGATCGTACCTAGTTCAACAACGCAACCATGCCCGACGATCGCCTCAAGCGTAATGGAGTGAAAGTAACGTCGATCGCTGCTCCTATCGGTTGATACATGATGCGGAAACTTTCTGCCCATCCACTCAAATGAGCAGATGATGCGGAAAGATTCCGTCTATCTACCTGATTTAGAGTGTTATGCAGAAACCGTCTGCCTATTCACCCGTTTTGGGGTGTTATACGGAAATTTTCAGTCTAATAATAGTTAGCTGGCTTCGCACCAAGGTCTTGCACTCCATCCGTGAAGATTGTCGGTGAAACCACAAGCACCTAGAGGACGATCGCCCTCAACCATCATCTTCAGCGATCGCCCCCTATCATCCATCTATCAAGTTCTGACAGTGCTTACTGTTTTAGCCACCAGATGAGGAGTACGATCGCCACCCCCACCGCAAACCACAGCCACCATCGCTGCCACCATTTACGCCGCTGATTTTGTATGGCTGTTTTGCATTTCTCAATCATATGTTCAAGCTTCAGATCCTCAAAGAGGCCTAATGCCTGCTGAAACCTCTGCAATGCATCGGATCGCTGACCGATCTGCAATAGGGCATAACCCATGTCAATTAGAGCAGATCCCTTTCTATACAGTGACACTTCTTCATTGTGGCGATTGCCGATCTCATGGGCAATTTCTGAGGATTGCTGGTAGCAATCGATCGCTTGCTGGTATTCGCCCAACGAATGGTACTCATGAGCTAGTTCGGCTAACGCGACTCCTTCGGCACGGCGATCGCCCATCTCGCGGATGATCTCTAAAATCTGCTGGCGGCAGTCAATCAACCGCTGGTATTCCTTTAACCAGCGATATGTAGTCGTCAGGTCTAGTAACAACATTCCTTCGGCACGGCGATCGCCCATCTCGCGGGTGATTTTTAAGGACTGCTGGAGGTATTCGACCGCCTTTTGGGCTCCAAACATGTCATTGTATGCACGCCCCAAACTACCTAACGACTCTGCTTCGGCACGGCGATCACCGATCTCGCGGGCAATCTCCAAAGCTTGCTGATATTCGATCGTCCGCTGGTATTCCCCTGATGAATGGTAAGCATCCCCTAGAAATATTAATAAGTTTATTTCACCACGACGATCGCCGATCTCGCGGGTAATCTCTAAGGATTGCTGGTAGCATTCGATCGTCCGCTGGTATTCTCCTGACGAATGGTAAGCCCCTGCCAGACTGTTTAACAAGTTTGCCTCGTCACCGCGATCGCCGATCTCGCGCTTGATCTCTAAGGACTGCTGGTAGTATTCGATCGCCTGCTGGTATTCCCTTAAATGATGGTACGCCCATCCCAGACCGCTTAACCACTTCGCTTCGCCACCGCGATCGCCATTCTCACAAGCTGTCTTTAAAGATTGCTGCATCAGGTTAATCTTTCGTTTCTGCAAAAGATCTTGGATACGGGGCTGAAGGCGGAATCGCTTCGATTGACCTTCGTTGAGTTTTGGCAAGGCTTGCAGCAATGAACGTCGCTCCAGATCGTCCAAGTTGGTATCACTGATAGATATGTCTGAAACCATCCTTGAAGCCATAGTTAGGTCAAAATCTTCGGGCAAAAAGCTCACGTTCAATAAAAGACGCTGATTTTCTGGAGTGAGGCGGTCGATGCTCCATTGCAAAACGCGTTCCATGCTAACCTGCGATTCCCCCCCACGCCTACCTGTCAGTTGAAAGAGATCAGGGTGTTGCTGCAAGTGGGTGATCGTGCGTTCTCCGGGTCGATATTGCTCCCGCAGCCAGCCTGCTATTAGCGCCAATGCCAGCGGATTGCCCTGCACCTGCACCGAAATCGCTTCCCGCTGCTTATCGGTGTCCTCCACTTCTAGAGCCGCCAGCAACGCTGCCCCTTCCGCTGGCTCTAGTCCATACTCCAAGGTTAGGCGGCAAGACTGCCGCCAGCCAAAATACTTCGGCGGATATTCTCGGCTGCCCAACAACAACACACTTTCACTGCCCAACGATTCAAAGCTATCAAAAAACTCTTCATAGCCGCTCTGCCAATCACCCGTTGCCGTCAGCACCGATTCCAAATTGTCGATCGCTAGCAAATAACGTCCCTGCTGAAGATAGCGCAGCAGTCGCGGTAACAGGTCTTCCTTCTTAAGGTTCTGAGTCTGTTCTGGCGGCACACCCAACTCCTGAAACGCCCGCTCGATCAATGTCGTAATCGAGGTGCCCGTCCGCACATCCGCCCAAAATTTACCCGCGAATCCTTGGCTTTCGGCGAACACCTTCGCCATCAGTGTTGATTTGCCAATGCCTCCCTCGCCGCGAATGCTAATCATTGAGACGGAGCGATCGGCTAGCCAGGTGTTGAGATCTGAACGTTCAGTTCCCCGGCCTTGAAAAACCCGGAGGTCAGGCAGAGGATCGCTGTAAATCAGCTTCACTCGCTGAGCTTCATGAATGGTGACGTAGTTGGTCTGACCATAGACCGTTCCTAGATTAGCCACCCCAATCTTGTTGGCGATCGGATCTGTCATAGCTGAGGGTTAAAGTGAAATATTATTTATCTGATCCACAATCGTCCCCTGATTCACCACCCCGATCTTTTCGGCTAATTGCGTCAAGTTGAAGATCGCTCCAGGTTTCGCCTGCACTGCGGTTTGAATCTCCTGCGCCGCCTGCTGAATCTCTGCATCTTCCTGAGCAATTGCTTCAACCCTGGCAACCAAAGCTGATGCGCCATAGGCTCTTGGCTGCTGCTCTGCCAGTTCTGGCTGCTGCGCTACGGTCGTAATGGCATCAGCCGTTTTGGGATCTTTTCGTCGCAAAGCACCAAGAAACTTGGGTATCAAGTCCCCAATCTTTTCACCAATTTTCTCGCCCGTCTTCTCAAAAGCTTTGGTTGCAATCATTGTGGCGATCGCCGTTGCTGTCAAGGTTGTTACAGGTTCCACTATCAGCCACTCCCTATTTTAATTACTTCAGCCACCCAATTATGGCAGCTAGAATATGAGTTAAGGCAGCTTTATAGATTCTTTGAAGAACGCTCTCCCAGTTGTCCATCAGGGATACATCATCTCTAACCTGGTCAAAACCCTTAACACGGAGCTTGCATCATGCAAATCACCATCGATCTCCCTGAAGAGCTAGTTCAGCACTTTAATCACGATCGCCTTGCCCATGAGATCCTAGAAGCCTTAGTAATACAAGCCTACCAAACCGAAAAAATTACTCATGCTGAAGTGGGTCGTATTCTAGGATTACCCTCCCGCTGGGTAGTCGATGACTTTTTGAAACAGCACCATGCTGATTTGCATTACGATGAGGCTGACTTAGAGCGCGATCGTACCACTCTCCAACAGCTACGGGCAAAACCGACCAGCAGCAATTTATGATTGTCGTTGCCGATACTTCACCGATCAACTACTTATTGCTGATTAACCAGATTGATTTACTGCCTCGCCTATTCCAGCAAATCATCATTCCTGACGTGGTTCGGGAGGAAATGCTTGATCCAGACGCACCACCAGTTCTTCAACAATGGATTGCGAATCCTCCTTCTTGGCTTACTGTTCAAACCGTTCCCATAATCGACACGACCCTCAGCAGCCTTGATCCTGGAGAACAGGCAGCGATTACCCTGGCTCAAACCCTACCAGCAGATCTATTAATTATTGATGAACGCCTGGGACGACAGATTGCAGAGGATCGCGGGATTGCCATCATCGGCACCCTGGGAATTTTAGATGATGCCGCAGATCAAGGTTTAATCAGCCTAGCCGAGGTGATCGCACAATTGCAACAAACGAACTTTCGTGTCTCCCGTCGTATCATTCAAGCGTTGCTAAACAAACCAAAGAGTTAGCAAAGCAACTGCTTTTCTCAAATAGTAGAACTTGAAAGTAAGTTGGAGGGCGATCGGTGAGGAAAAGCCAGCTAACAAGCCGTTGGAGCCGACCGCTGAGAGGTTATCGGTGAGTTTCAGAGGTTATCTGCGGCGGCTCAACTTGGTCGTTAGACTGCTGAAGTCCCTGGTGAAGACAATCCCTGTAACCCTCGGTCAGCATTAGAGCCTGGTCTCCTACCACCTCTCCGGGTAAGCGGTGTAGGATGGTAACAAGGAGGGCAATATGAATATTTCTATCATCGACGAGGTTGTTGAACAGTTGAAAGTCATGCCTCAGCCCTTGCAAAGGCAGGTGCTTGAATTCGTTCAATCGCTGGTAAAAGCAGAAGTTCAAGGCACACCAGGGCAGCAATTGCTGCGTTTCGCTGGTTCAATTCCCTCTGACGACCTTCAATTAATGCGTGAGGCAATCGAGCAAGATTGTGAGCGTGTAGATATCGATGAGTGATAGGTTTTTGCTCGATACCAACATCGTTATTGCACTTTTTTCAGATGAGGCGATCGTCAAAGACAATCTTGCTCAATCTAGTGAAGTTTTTATTCCAAGCATTGTCATTGGCGAACTGTGTTATTGAGCCAGAAAGTCAAGACGAGTTGAAGCAAACTTAGCAAGAGTTGATGAATTAGTTGCTGGCAGCACAATATTGGTATGTGACGCTGAAACCGCACGGCAATACGGTGAGGTCAAAAACAAGTTAAGGCTCAAGGGTCGTCCGTTACCTGAGAATGATGTCTGGATTGCAGCTCTTGCACTGCAACACACTCTAATTCTGGTATAGCTAAAGCCAGAAGGGTTGCGGCATAGTAGAGACAATCCAGCACAACGTGAAGCCGTCTATGCCTGCCGCCTACAGTGATGATTTACGCGAGAAAGTGGTTGCCGCGATTGACCGCGGTGAACGGAAAAGTCATGTCAGCCAAATGTTCAATCTGAGTCGAGACACGATTGACCGTTGGTTGCAGCGGCGGCAGACAACAGGCAGTGTCAAAGCGGCACAAGGCTACCAACAAGGACATAGTCACCGGATCAAGGACTGGCAGGAGTTTCGCGCCTTCGCTCAAACGCATGGTGCTCGAACCCAAGCCGAGATGGCGCAATTGTGGCAGGCACCGATCAGTCAACGAAGCATGGCACGAGCCTTAGCACGGATTGAGTGGACGCGAAAAAAAAGACCTATGGCTACCGCGAACGCGATGATGCCAGACGTATCGTTTACCTAGCAGGCTTGACAATGATTCCGCCGGCTCAGCGCGTTTACGTCGATGAATCTGGCATGGATGAGCGCGACGACTATGGTTACGGTTGGTGTGAGCGCGGCAAGCGGTTTGAGGCGCTCCGCAGTGGTCGCAGAACCGGACGGGTCAACATGATTGCGGCTTACTGCGAGCACCAATTGAGTGCCCCGTTCACTGTCACCGGGGCGTGTAATCGAGTAGTGTTTGAAACCTGGCTCGAAACTTGTTTGCTGCCCACGCTGGTGCCAGGGCAAGTGGTGATTTTGGATAATGCCACCTTTCATCATGGTGGACGGGTAGCCCAGCTAGTTGCGTCAGTCGGCTGTCGGTTGCTCTACTTACCCCCTTATTCGCCAGACCTCAATCGCATTGAAAAGTGCTGGGCCTGGCTGAAAAGTCGCATTCGCAAACGCCTAACTAGCGCTGCTTCCCTGCGCCACGCCATGGAAGCGATTCTGAAAGATGCCGTGTCCTAACCTTTGTGGCTACAGCTATAACACGCGATGCTCATTTTCAAGAAGTGGAGAGCCTGAAAACAGCGGCATGGTGAGTAAAGCCGCCGCATAACAACCCGGTCGGAGCTGGCTGCCGAAAGTCCTCGGTGTGGATGCAGAAGTTACTGGCAGCCGCTCAGCCGGAACGTTAAAACTGCTTAATACTAGCGAATCAATCGATAACGCCCGATCGCAGTGAGTGGAAAGTGTTGTTGATAGAGGTGATACTTCAGGTAAAAGTGGCAGGGGAAACCTGTACCTGTGAAGTAGTCTTCATCCCAGGTGCCATCAGTCTGTTGAGTTTGCAGCAGGTATTGGATGCCGCGATCGAGTACAGCCATCGCATAGGTTCCAGTTGCGTCGCCTGCTGCCATTAGTCCAATCAGCGCCCAGGCAGTTTGCGAAGCGGTGCTGGTGCCCTGCCCTTTTAGCGACGGATCGTTGTAGCTAAAGCAGGTTTCACCCCAGCCGCCATCTGTATTTTGACAACTCACCAGCCAGCTTGCGCCCCGCTCAATTTCCCGCCTATGTGTCTCAGGTGCAACCAGAGATAGCGCTGCCAGTACGCCACTCGTCCCGTAAATGTAGTTCACCCCCCAGCGACCAAACCAGCAGCCTTCGGGTTCTTGCTCGGCACGGAGGTAGGCGAGGGCTTGGTTCAAGGATGAAGGATGAAGGATGAAGGATGAAAGGACTTCCTCATTTAGCCTTAAGCCTTTAGCCTTTAGCCTTTCCAACTTCCCAACCATCTCCAACACTCTTGCAGTCACATCTGCCGTGTTGGGATCGATCATGGCTTTGAGATCGCCGTAGGGGATGGCGTTGAGCCAATCCTGATCGTTGTTGAGGTCAAAGGCTGCCCAACCGCCAGGGGTGCATTGCATAGTGGCGATCCAGTCTACGGCACGATCGATCGCGGCTTGTTTCAAGGCTTCGTTGGGCAACTGAACGGCACAGAGCGCCATGACTACAACCGCAGAATCATCCACATCGGGATAAAAGCGGTTATCAAACTCAAACGCCCAGGCTCCGGGCTTGCCTTTGCGGTTCTTGACTGCCCAGTCGCCATAGTCGAGAATCTGCTTCTCTAGCAGCCATTCGCCACCGCGTACGAGAGCCGGATGAGCGGGAGCGAGACCGGAATCAACGAGCGATCGCATTACCAGGGCGGTATCCCACACAGGCGAAATGCAGGGCTGAATCCAGTAGTGAGCATCCGTTTCAAGCGCAAAGTTATCAACAGCTTTGAGACCGCGATCGACGATCGGGTCAGCAACGTTGTAATCCAATGCTCGGAGTGCCAGCAGAGAGTTCAGCATGGCGGGAATAATGCCGCCCCAGTCTCCGGTAGCTTCCTGGCGTTCCAGCACCCATTTTTCGGCAGCGTCGATGCCTTCTTGACGGAATGGTACGAGGTTGAGATCTTCCGCTAGTTTGAAGGCACCATCCAGATGCACGAAAAGATCCGTCCAGTCGCCCTGGCGCGGTAACTCAAAGCGAGCGTTGCTACGTCCTTCAGCGTACAGCTCGTCCAGATTGATGGCTGGCTCCATGATGTAAACGGGTTTGCGATCGAACACAATCAGCAGCGGTACGGTACTTCCCCGCGCCCAACTAGACAGTTCGTAGATATTGACCGGGAACGCATCGGGCAGCAGCATGACCCACGATGGAATGGAAGGCAAGCCGCGCCAGTCGTAGCAGCCAATTAGCCCCAGATGAAACTTGGTGAAAATCCGCGTCTTGCTGATGCCGCCCTTTTGCAAAATGAACGATCGCGCCTTCTCCAACGCCGGATCAGTAGCCGGTACGCCCAACAACCGGAGAGCCATGTACGCTTCAACGGATGTACTCAGTTCACCACCGTCGCCGTAGAACAGTTCCCAACCGCCCTGCTCGCGCTGCTGCGATCGCAAATACGCCTCAATCTTGTGCAGCGGACGGGTCTTATCAGTGCCCCAAAGCTTATGCAGCAGCACCACTTCTGCCGTAATGGTGACATTCGACTCCAGCTCTGCCCACCAGTAACCGTCTGGATGCTGAAGCGATAGCAAGTAATTCTGACTGCGGGCGATCGCCTCATCCACTGCGATCGACGCAGCCGTTGCACTGTTCCCGACACCCTGTTCCTGAGTCTGCATACTATCCATCCTCAACACACACACTCTTAAGCCATACATCTGCCAATTTTACCGATACACCTGTCGTTACAATTGGCAGATGTTGTATTTTGCCTCTTAGTGAAGAGTCTTGGCAATTGGTAATGGCTGCAATCGGTTTAGGAATCACATCGCTGTCGCTCATCATCTGGCTCGTGCTGCTGTTTGGACGCGGGCAGTTTTGGCGATCGGATCAGTTCTTAAAGGATGAAGGCGAAAGGATAAAGGTTAAAAACGACCCGATTCATCCTTTATCCTTTATCCCTTATCCTTCCATCTGTGCCATCATCCCCGCCCGTAATGAAGCCGATCTGCTGCCCGTGACGCTGCGATCGCTCCTCACGCAGGACTATCCCAACCTCCACATCATTCTGGTTGATGACCAGAGTACGGATGGCACGGCTGATGTGGCACGGCAGACGGCTCAGGCTGTTGCTTCCTCAACGCTGACGGTGATCACTGCCGAACCGCTTCCGGCTGGCTGGACGGGCAAACTGTGGGCAATGGAACAAGGCGTTCGCTACGCCCAAACGCTGTCACCACCGCCCGACTACTTTTTGCTGACGGATGCTGACATCTCGCATCACCCCGAAAACCTGCATCAATTGGTCGCCAAAGCACAGGCAGATGACCTGGATCTGGTGTCGCTGATGGTGTTGTTGCGTTGCAAGAGCACATGGGAAAAACTTCTGATTCCCGCGTTCATCTTTTTCTTCCAAAAGCTCTACCCGTTCCGTTGGGCAAATGATCCGAACCGTAAGCTGGCGGCTGCGGCTGGCGGCTGTATTCTCCTACGTCGCGACGCTCTGACGCAAATCGGCGGTCTGCAAATTCTGCGTCAAGCTCTGATTGATGACTGTTCTCTAGCGCAGGCAGTGAAGGGTTTGGGCAGAGGGCAGGAGGCAGAGGGAGCAGCATTAATTCAAAACTCAAAACTCAAAACTCAAAACTCTCCATTCCCGCACCCTACTGGCAAAATCTGGCTAGGGCTAACTCGCGAAACTCATAGCTTACGTCCCTACCCGTCGCTGAAAACGATTTGGGATATGGTGGCTCGTACTGCGTTTACTCAACTCAACTATTCGCCGTTACTGTTGCTGGGAACGTTAGTGGGGATGACGATCATTTATGTAGTGCCGCCTGTGAGCACGATCGCGGGACTTCTCACCGGACAGTGGTCGATCGCCCTGGTTGGACTACTCACCTGGCTGCTCATTGCTGTGGCGTATCTACCAACGCTACGGCTCTATCAATGCCCGCCCCTATTGGCATTTGGGCTACCCGCGATCGCCTTTCTATACACCATCATGACGCTCGATTCTGCCCTCCGTCACTGGCGAGGCGAGGGTGGAGCCTGGAAAGGGCGCGTCTATTAGCCGTTTGTGCCGTGTCATGATAGCTAAGAATCAGTAATGAATTAAAAGCTAAAAATTAAGAGGATGTTTTAGAAGTCCAGATGCTTGTAGCTTGGCGACTCAAGTCGCAGCTACAGAGACGAAACCTGCCGTCGCAGGTTGTAAAACCCTTGACGTTCGGTAGTCCGCGTCGGCGGACTTTGTTAATGTAGTCGCGGTTTTAATCCGCCAGACCTTTTCAAACTTTAATTTTTCTCGAAAACGCAGGAGTATCAAGATGAACGTACAGTTTCGAGAATTTGATCCCTTTAACGTTTGGATCTGGATCGAGTTCAGCACAGTGCCCTCAGAAATGGAAAAACAGTACGTTGAGGAAGTCTTCAATTCCTGGTTCTTTCTGGGCAAGCTCGGCGGCTTTAATGCCGAAAACCTTCAGGTGCAAGACATGGGGTTAGAAGTGAGCCAGATGGAATACGACGATGATCTGGCTGACAGCAGCATGGTGGCGCTCATGCACAACATGGGCGAGGTGGAATACGAGGGCAACTGGGGACGCTGTTGGTTTGACCTGGGCACCAGTGACGCGATCGCCCTGGATGTGCTCATCACTGCCCTGCGTCAGTTCAGCAAAGACTACGTTGTCCTTGAAAGCCTGATTGTTGGTGGCGAAAACGAAGACTGGACAACGGGCGACAGCCGCTATCGATCGGATACGTTTACGGATACGAGTGATTTGAATTAGGTGAGGAGAGAGGAGTGAGGGGAGAGGGGGCAGAAAAACAGAGGATTCGGGCGATCGCGTTGGGCTTCATTCAACACGGTTCGCGGCTGTTTGTTTCGGAAGGGTTTGATCCGGTGAAACAGGATACGTTCTATCGTGCGTTAGGCGGTGGTATTGAGTTTGGCGAAACAAGCCTAGAAGCGCTGAAACGAGAATTTCGAGAGGAACTTCAGGCAGAGCTAACGAATATTCACTATCTCGGCTGCATGGAAAACCTGTTTACCTTTAACGGCAAGCCGGGGCACGAATTGGTTCAGCTTTACCGCTGCGATTTTGTCGATCAGGCGTTCTATCAGCAGGAACAAGTCAACTTTGCTGATAGCGATCAAACCTACACGGCTTACTGGATTGAGCGCGATCGCTTCCAATCAGGCGAACTACGCCTCGTACCGCCACAATGTCTGCAATACCTTTAGAAAAGTACAAAGGATACATTTTCCAGTATTTTTTTAGCCCTTCGCCCTTAGCCCTCAGCCCTTAGCCGTTCTCCCGCTTTCGTGCATTTCTAGACTGAACTCATGTCTCAGTGCTGCTATAAGTAGTTTCAGTGTGTACTTCATTGCTCCGAGCGAGATAAGCCTTATGTCTACATTGATGGTTCAACTGTTGCTCATTGGTTTAGCGGCGGGTGTTGCAGGCGGGATGTTTGGCATTGGTGGTGGTGCCATTATGGTGCCTGCGATGGTGCTGCTGCTGGGAATGGATCAGAAATTTGCGACAGGAACCTCGATCGCTGCACAAATTTTGCCGATCGGTCTTCTCGGCGCTGCGGTCTATTACAGAGAAGGCAACCTCAGTATTCGGGATGCCCTTTTTATTGCTGCTGGGCTGTTTGTCGGCTTTCTATTTGGTGCGTTGTTTGCCAATCAACCCTTTATCAGTAGCGCCCTGATGAAAAAGCTCTACGGCATCTTTCTGTTCGTCATTGGCGCTCGTTACCTGTTTTTCCGTTAGCAGTGTCGTTGAGTGGTGGCAAATAACCTCAAATTCAAGGTTTATGAGATCAGGTCATCTGCTTCAACGCTGTGCTGTTCGGCATCATCACGCATCATATCTAGCACCTCGTCCATAATTTCCTTACTAATGTAGTTTGGATAAGATGGTTCTCTTGGTTCATTTGGGCGAAAAACATTTAGCTGAGACTTTGCAGTGAGTAGCGCCTTCACTTTATCCTCGGAGATGCCAATTTCCTCCTCAAACAGTAGTTCAGTCCCATGCTCTAGCTCATCGTGGATCACATTCAAGTCCCGCAACCCACGGTAACTCCAAGTGGCTCTCTGATCTTTGGGATTGAGGTATGAAACTTCGCCTTCTCTACCGAGCTGTTCAGCCTTTTCAAAAGCTTCTTCAGGTGAATCGGCACGAACGAGAATAATGTCAATGTGAACAACATTGCTTAACTCTCCCTCAATTTGGCACTCCATCACAAGTTCTGCAATGTACCATTTTGCGTCTTTAGGAATGTATGCCATTTGTCGTGCTACCAGCCTTTAAACTCACCTCGTCACTTCAACTTTTACGGATAGCCTTTAGTCATACCCGCTTCAACAACTCGGCAGCATAGCAACGCAGTTAACCAGGAAAAAGGCGCTGATATTCGCGCTCGGTGACCAGATCTTGCGTACTGTCTATCCGATCGACGAACACAATGCCATCCAAATGATCGAGTTCGTGCTGAAAAATACGGGCGACGAAATCGGTCAATTCCTGTTTGTGCAGCTTGCCGTCGCGTCCGGTGTACTCGACTTCGATCGCTCGATATCTAGGCACCTTTCCCCGCATACCAGGAATACTGAGGCACCCTTCCCAGCCTTTTACTGTTTCGTCAGAGTGAGCGAGAATGCGAGGATTGATCATCGCAGTCGGCTCCATCGTTGGCGCATTCGGATACCGCAAATTGGGACGCGATGCCACGATGAAAAGGCGATCGGACTGGGCAACCTGCGGTGCAGCAATGCCAACTCCATTGGTCGCTTTAACCGTGACCAGTAGATTCGCCACCAGCGTTTGGATGCGTTCTGACTGTACATCCTCCACAAGCTGCGCTTTCTGACGCAGAACGGGATTTCCCAACTCGATCACTTCAAGCAACTCAGGCATAGAAAACCATGACAACAAGTGGACATTTTTAGTCTAGAGCGATCGTCTATGTGAGGAAAGTAAGGAGGCAAGGGACGAAGGAAGCAGAGGAAGCAATTCATCCTTCATCCTTCATCCTTCATCCTTCATCCTTCATCCTTTATCCTTCATCCCTTCCCCCTCACTCCGTCTGCGCCGTCTGCGTCGGGAACGCACCAGGACGGACTGCCAGCGTCATCGTTTGTCCATTGCGCTTCAACTCCACTTGCAAATTGCCGCCAACGGAACTCTGTGCCACGGCTTGCTGCACACCATCAGCAGTTTTCACTAGCTGACCGTTGATTTTCTGGATTACGTCACCAGGTTGGAGACCAGCCTGAGCCGCCGGAGAGCCACGCATCACGCGATAGACCAGCACGCCACTGTCTTCTTTGACGGTGATACCCGCTTCGGGGTCGCTGTTAACCTGCTTCCTTAGCTCTGGCGTGAGCGTCGTCATGCGGATGCCCAGATAGGGGTGGCTTGCCTTGCCTGTGGCGACGAGTTGATTGGAAATTTGCTGCGCAGTGTTGATGGGAATGGCAAACCCTAAGCCCTGGGCACCCCCAATAATGGCGGTGTTCATGCCGATGACTTCGCCGCGCTGGTTGAGCAAGGGGCCACCGGAGTTGCCAGGATTAATCGCAGCATCGGTTTGGATAAAACTGACGCGCTTGTCGGGCGCTTTGATTTGCGAACTGGTGCGACCCGTACCACTGATAATACCGACCGTCACAGTGTTGTCGAGACCGAGGGGATTGCCGATCGCGATCGCCCATTCGCCTGGTCGCAGTTGATCGGAATTGCCCATGCTCACAGTCGGCAGATTGGTTGCTTCCACTTTGATGACAGCGACATCCGTGAGGGGGTCAACGCCCAGCACCTTGCCCTTTAGCTCGCGCTGATCTTTCAGCGTCACAATCACAGTATCGGCACCATCCACGACGTGCGCGTTGGTCAGAATTAGCCCATCGTTTTTGATGATGAACCCGGAACCAGTACCACGCTCAACGCGAGTGGATGGACCCGTTGGCACATCGCCAAAAAACTGCCGGAAAAACGGATCGCTAAAGATAGCGGGTCGGCGGTTTCTGACGGTGCGCGAGGAGTCAATACGCACAACAGCCGGACCCACGCGATCGACCACATTGACAATAAAGTTAGGATCGCTAGATGAAAGAATGGCGCTACTGCGGTTGGGTGCTTGGGCAAGCAACTGGGTTTGTGCGGGAGGACGGGCTGTTTGGGCGATCGCCACCTGGGTCGAAGCCGTGTTAGACGACAGCCAGTGATCACCGAGCAGCGCTGTCCCTGCTCCTAAGAGCGGCAGTAACAAATAAGCCGCTGGCGTTTTCCAGGGAGCTTTGCGTACGTTGCCTTGTTTATAAAGGGAAATCTTCATTGTTGTACTGTCCAGTCCGCGAGTGTAAAACATTAAGTCAAAGCACTAAAACCGATCGCACCTCTAGACGCTCACGCTGTTTTTGTAGCTGTAGCCATACTGGTTAAGACGGGGTGCAGGGGTAGAACCCCTGGCTAGGGGCGAAGCCCCCCCACCCCCTTTGCTCCTAATGTCCTAGGAACTGTGGCGATCGCTATAACAACTGTGAGACCAGGATGAAAGCACTGCATAGCATTATTCTTACGCTCATCCTAGCCCATTCAAAATCCAGATCAGACGTATGACGTTGTATGGCAGTTGAAGAGAACGTGAGGACAGACATAAACCTTGCAACTGCCTTTAAGCAAAGGCTTCGATTCATCCTTCATCCTTCATCCTTCATCCTTTTGCCATAGTCACGCTTACTGTTTGTCCAGACGGAATCTGCTAGTAAAGCCCACCCCTAAATTGCGGGTGACCAAAGGACTGAAACGCTCATTCTGCTAAGACTTACAAAATGCTAAGACTTACAACTGAAGTTTAGACTAAAGAGCAGTGAAAACAGCTCAACCCCTTACAGAGATTGAGTAACACCGAAGTGCCAAGCAATCGAGAGAATCAAGCCGACTTTTGCACAGTGCGCTTAGGTTTGGTGAAGCGCTTTTTGACCGTCGGATAGCGCATTCGCCTTGAACGAGGTTTTCCTGGAGTCCACCCAGGAGACTTTCCGCGCGGTTTAGGATTTGGGGCAGGAGTACCAATCACCACCAAAACTTGTGCAAAGGCGTTGGCGACTCGACCGGGTGAGCGGTCAGTGGCGGCTTTTTGCCAGGGAAGTGGAGCATCTTGCACGTGTGGTCGAGCGAACCAAAGCTGCCAGGTCAACAGGGGCATCAAGTCACTCCAGCGCTCCGACTGTTCTGGGGTTGATAGCTGAGGCAAGGTCCAATGCAAGCGTTGTTTGGCGAAGCGATACCAATGGTCGATCGCAAAGCGACGCAAATATTGCTGCCAAATAGTCGTCAACACGGGTAATTGCAACCCGACCCAAATTAACCACAAGGGTTTGAGCGGCGTGTGCGAAGTGGGGCTAACGCGCTCCACCCGGATCAAGGACAGTACCTGCTTTGCCGCCTGTTTCAGATGTAATTCATGCCACACCTGTAGTCGCAAGCGTCCCCATTTCGCGTCTTCAACGTCCTGTTCCTCATCGGGTTGCCACCAAGTGGTGGCATCGTTGAGCTTGAATTTAGCGCCATGTTTGCGGGGTCGTCCGGTACCAGCGTAGGGCGGCGGTGCACCATAAAGAACGCGGTTCGAGCGGAGTCGGATGAGCTTGTCGCAGGCAATGTCGGCAGTCTTCAACAGGAAGGGGGCACAGCCATACTCGCCATCCCATAACGACACAGGACGAGTGCTCAACGTCTGACAAGCTTGACGTCATTGACCCGCTGCTTTTTCAATGGGCGTTTCGGCACTGGTGATCCGCTCATGCAGCAAGGGTAAGGCCCAACTGCCTTGCGCCTCTGGAATCCAGGCAATCGTGCTGTAACCTTGTCCCAGCGTCACAGGCTTGGCACCACTCATGGGCTGTGCCTGGTGCTCGTAAGTGCGTTCTCGTAAGGTCTCTGCCTGCAAGCGTGACCAGGCAGTATGATCTCCGGCTAAAACAAGCGACGGGGCTTGCACAACCTGCTCTAAATAGAGTTCCATGAGCTTCACTCGTGGAGGGTCACTGTCTTGCAGCGACTCATACAAACTCGACCATTGTCGCCGAAAGACCGGGGACAATGAGAGTTCAGCGAACGAGTAAACACTCCGACTGCTCAGAACAGCATCCATGAGGTCGAAGAGGGCATCTCGCCCATTCCCCATCATGCTGTAGGCTTGGTGCCGAAAGGCTCGAAGCTTGTCAAAATTACTCATAGTCAAGTGATTTGAAGGTTCCTTGACTATTAAGCGGTCAGATCGTTCGGTCTGACTGCCTTTCTTCACCGTTTAGTCTAAACTCCAGTTACAAGGCAGACGCTAGTAGCGGTGCGGAGTTCCAGCAGTGGTTACCAAACGCTTGCAGCCATCATCACGAGGATGAAACTAGCCTCACATTTTGAGCCAATTGAAGATCTGCTGTACGGTCAGTTCTAGCGGCACTCCTGCCAGCACTGGGAGTAGGTCATCCCCGTCATAGAGTACCGGCTCTTGTTTGGGTAGGAAGGTAAGAATAGAGCGATCGCCAAGATCAATCTGCCAACCCAAGCTACAGCCGTGCTGAAGACAGTGCAGAATGTTGCCCGTGACGCGGTTTGAACCCTGCTCCGGCGAAAGCATTTCAATCGTCCAATCTGGCGCAATCAGAACATCCTCCAGCGGTTCGCCATCTGTATCAAGCTCGATTTTGCTCCAGGTGATAACGGCAAGATCAGGAATAGTGGAGCGACCGCCGAACGTACAGCACAGTTCTGGAAACGCATAGGCAATTTGTTTTGCCTCAACTTCTCCATTAATCGTGCTGAGCAACCTTGCTTGCAGTCTGGAATGTCGAGTCTTTGGCATCGGCTTTTGGATAATTTCGCCATTGATGTATTCACTGGCAGGCTTCGTTTCTGGCAGTTTTAGAAAGGCTTCGAGGGTGATGGGTGGCTGGGTGGCGATCGTCATGGCTTCAATCTCATCAATAGCATCATGGTTTTTTGCCAGTCGTCCAAACGTTGCAAGGCTGACTAAACGTTACAAACTTCCTGGAGCCAGGTGGCTTCTTCGGGACTGAGTGTGGGAGTGAGTCTGGTAACGATCGCCTCGTTGTACTGTGCTAGCCATGCCTGGTGGCGCTCGTCAAGGCGATCGCGATCGATCAGGCGTTGGTCGAAGGGAATGTAGGTTAGGGGTTCAAAGCCATACCAGGTGAGTTTGTTGGGATCTGGCTTTGCATTTGTTTCTGACGGTTCGCCTGCGGGTGTTAGAGCCTTGACCACGTACAAATTTTCGATACGGATGCCGCCCCAGCCCGCTTTGTAAAAGCCTGGTTCAATGCTCGTCACCATGCCCGGTTCCAGCGGTTCGCTGACGCGCTTGCTGATGCCGTTTGGACCCTCGTGCACGTTGAGAAACGCGCCCACTCCATGTCCCGTACCGTGTCCGTAGTCTAGCCCTGCAAACCAGAGGGTCGATCGCGTAATGCCATCCAGTTGCGCTCCGGTGGTGCCTTTGGGAAAGCGCTGCATGGCACAGTTAATGTGGGCTTTCAAGACTTCGGTGTAGCACTCAATTTGCTCTGGCGTGGGGTTGCCGACAATCAACGTGCGTGTGTCGTCTGTGGTGCCAGAGGCGTACTGTGCGCCAGAATCGAGCAGCAGAAATTCGCCGTCATGCAGCACTCGCTGCGGGTTGGGGGTGCCATAGTGGACGATCGAGCTATTGGCTCCGGCTCCAGCGATCGTGTTGAAGCTCAAGCCTTGAAAATCAGCTTCTTCGGCATAAAACTGTTCCACGGTGGCGGCGACAGCGGCTTCTGTAAGCGTTTCCCCAGTGTTGAATTGATCAGAAACCCACTTTAAAGTACGAGTTTTGGCGCGGCTTGCCTTCAGGTTTGCCTGCTGCATCTGCGAGATTTCGATCGCGTTCTTGCGGGCTTTCATGCCCTCGATCGGGTTGCTTCCCTCAACTATTTTGCAGGCGATCGGGGTGACGGCATCGGTCAGCAGCTCATGAGTGCCCATAGTCGTGTGCTGGCGATCGATGAGTACCCGCTGGTTGGGAGCCTGGGCAACGAGCGCCTTCAGTGTTTCTCCATAAAGTTCATACGGGTGTAGCGTCACCTGTTTTTGCAAGAAGGCTTGCAAGTCGCGATCAATGCGATCGAGATTGGTAAACAGGTAGGCTGCCTTGGGCGTGACGATCGTATAGGCAATAAACACCGGGTTGTAGGGCACATCCCAGCCGCGCAGGTTGTAGAGCCACGCAATTTGGTCGAGCTTGGTGATGGGCAACACGTCTGCATTCGCTTTGTGCATCGCCTCTCTAACGCGCGTTAGCTTTTGCTCAATGGTTTCTCCCGTCAGTGCATCGGGCAGGTAAAACAATGGGGCATCTGCATAGGGTGGCAACGGTTCTGCACTCACCCAGGGCTGTTGCCGGCGGACGCGATCGACCAGATTGCCAGCGATCGGCACCAACACGACTCCCGCTGGTTCCAACTGCTTTTGAAAGTTGTGAAACTGGCTTACCGTCAGCGTAAACGGGTCAAACCCTAAGCGAAAACGGTTGCCTGCTTGCGTTGCCGCTTGCCCCAGCGCTTCCAGCGTTTCCTCCAGGGTCTTTTGCCCGTCCAGCCCTAGCTTAGATACCTGCATCAACGCGGGATCAACTTCTAGATCTGCCTGTTCGTAATAGCGCGAATCGACAAACAGCCATGCCGTCTCTTGCCCAACCAGCAAATCGCCAGCCGAACCTGAAAAGCCACTCAACCAGATCCGTCGCCGCTTTGCCTCTGGTAAGTATTCATTCAAATGTTCGTCAGCGGCAGGCACCAGGTAGCCATATAACTGATGGGCGGCAAGGTGCGATCGCAGCGCGGCAAACTTTTCCTGAATCGCGGTAGAAACGGGAGCCATTAGCAAATCGGCAGCAGAGGAAACAGTAGGAGGCATGGGCAATGAGTGAGCGTCTAGTTCGATTTATAGCACTTTCAGCTTTTAGCTTTCAGCTTTTAGCCTTCAGCCTCAAATTCCAAGCTGACTGCTGACCGCTGACCGCTTTTTACGAGCCAAGCTTGAACGCATCCACAATCAAGCTGTACATGAAGCCGACCTTGAAGGCATTCAGGCAATCTAGCGGGAGCGATCGCGCCACTTCGGCTCTCCGGCGATACACAAACAGGCTGATGAGTTCAACTAACGCGACAACTAGGGCGGCAATAACGATGTCTACCTGCCCTCGTTGTCCTGCAATCAGAGAAAGCGCGGGTCCCACATAGTTACCGAACAACAGGCTGATAATCAGAACCGAGACGCGTCGCCACGGGTTTTGCAGCCAACCGCCCAGACGATCGGTCGTCCGATCCACCAAGCTGTTGAGACGAGTATTTTGCATGGCTGAATGGCTCTTGGTTGATGGCTCTCGATCATTGAGCAAGTGGTCGCTTCAAACCGCCAGGACAGCATTGACCAGCTCAACGGTTTTCTTTGTCTCACTTTAGGATATTTCTTACCCGCAGGTGCTGAAAGATTGCTATCACTAAAGCAGGGATGTGGATGGCAGGTAAACGATGACGGGCAAACCAGCTAGGTATATGAAATCGCGATACTACCCCGTTGTTGGTGCGACCCTGGCAACGCTGTTGTGTCTGGTCAGTGGGTGGGTCGTCTATCAACGCTTTACTACCAGCCCGATCGTGCCCTCTACGATCGATCTGCCTTTAGCTGATAGCGAGTTGCCTAAAGCCGATTCGCCAGCGACGCAGCCAACAGATCAGCCAACCCTTGCACCCACCGCTAAACCTGTTCCAACCACAGTAACCCAGCCCGTTGAAGCGCTTCCTGACAAGCCTACTGGTACGACTAGCAGCCGGAATGGTGTCTTACGCATTGGCAATCCGACCAGTTATCCAGTACGGGTCGCGCTGTTACCTCAAAAAGAGGCAAAGCAAGGCAGCGGTAAAGCAGAGTTGGCGATCGCCCAGCCAGAGGAGCCAGCCAGCTACGAAGTGCCAGCCCACTGGGATTTTGCACCCGAAGAAGGGGGCGCGAATGGATTGCTGGTCTCGTTACCCGATCGCACACTCAAGCTCAAAAAAGGGGATGTGCTGGTTGCCTTTGCTCAAGACGGCTCCGGGCGCTACTGGGGCCCCTACGTCGTGGACGAAACCGCGATACCAACCTGGAACCCCAAAGCCGTTGAATGGCAATTAATCTTGCAGCCCTGATTTTGCAACCTTAGAACTTGTTGCAAAATATAGCAGAAGGCAGGAGGCAGAAGGCAGAAGGCAGAAGTTAGAAGGCAGGAGGCAGAAGTTAGAAACAACTTAAAACTTAGAACTCAAAACTCAAAACTCTACCCCTACTCTCCACACACCCGTCCCTAAAGCCCTGCAAACCACTCATAGCCCAAATCTTCCCAATAGCCTCGGCGCTGCGATAGCTCGCTCACCAGCGTAATGCCCGTCACCCACTTACTCAGCTTGTAGCCCAGCTTGAGCGGCGAGGCAAGACGTAGCGGCGCACCATTTTTGGCAGGCAGCGGCGCGCCATTCATTTGATATGCCAGCATGGTTTGAGGATGCAGCACCGATGCGAGATCCCAGCTTTCGTAATAGCCATCGGCTGATTGAAAATAGACGTAGCGCACGTCTGCCTTAGGTTGCGCCAAAGCAATGAGATCACTCAGTCGGATGCCGCCCCACTGCACGATCGCTGCCCACCCTTCCACACACACATGGCGAACCACCATTGATGTCAGCGGCATCTGCTGAAGCATCGTTAAATCCAGACTGAGCGGCTTATTGACAGCACCATCCACCGTCAAGCGAAACGCCCCTGGGTCAATCCGTGGCACAAACCGAAACGTATTCTCAATCAGTGCCGCTGGCTCGATCGCGCTCACCGGAAACTCTGGTATGAGCTTTTGTGGATTCAGCAAGAGTGCATCCAGGCGATCGTTCACAGGCATAAACAGCTTGCCTACCACGCTTTCTGCCAGTGTTAAGCCAGCAGTGCCAACAACCCAGCCTGCACCAGTCAGACCAGCGATGCGAAGAAAACTACGGCGAGGGAGAGCGTCGGGAGTGTTGTCAGTTGGGGGCATGGGAGGGAAAGGGAGAGTTATGAGTTAGGGGAAGTTTTGAGTTTTGAGTTTTGAGTTTTGAGTTAATTTTGCATACTCACTTTTAGCCTTTAGCCTTTAGCCTTTAGCCTTTCTACCTTCTCGTCCAAAAACATGGAATCGACCAGCCGATCACCGCCTGCTTTGAAGGCAAGGAGGGAATGGGCGATCGCAAACACAATGACGATCGGCACGGTGAGAAAGTGTGTGACGCGGATTGCAAACCAATCACCGAAAAAATCCACAATCCAGTGAAACTGAGCAGGTTTATACATACCAATGCCGCTCAAAAGCGCCAGCAGCAAAATCGGGATAATCGACGTATAAACCAGGCGATGCCATGCGTAAACACGTCGCTTGGGATTTTTGCTCTGCTGCAAGGCTTTGATGTCGTTGCCACCCACATAGCGATGCTGCCACCGCTGCGTCACCAGCACATACACGCCGTACCAGAGTAAATTGAGCGAGAAAAACCACATAGCGGCAAAGTGCCAGTGCCGTCCGCCTGCTAACCACCCACCTAACAAGCCAAAGAAGGGAAAATGGAACCCTTCACGCCCACCAAAGACTGGATTGGCATTGTAAATCTGCAAGCCACTGGTCAGCATTAAGAACAGGCTGACGATGTTGACCCAGTGAAAGACTTTGGCTGGTGTCGTCTGGAGCGATCGGCGTTGGGGTTTTGCGGCTGGCGAGGAATCCACTGTTTCAGTTTGTAACGGCTTCTCACTCTACTGTACAGCGGTTCAAGAGCGAATGGCATCTCGGCTACGGTATGGCGGTTAAAACCGCTGCTATATGAACAAAACCCGCCTTCGCGGGTTAAACGAGTTTAGTCAGTCAAGCACAAAACAGATACCTACGTAACGTGGATAGGCTGGTTAGAGGGGAGTTCCCATTGCTTGATGGTTGATTGTTGCTGATGATGAATGGCTTGGCTTTTGATGTAGTCGGCAACTTGACTGCGATCGTGTTCACTAACAGTAAGCGCTCCATAAGCACCTTGCCACTGGAAGAATTCACCAGGTTTGATTTCGTGGGTGATCAAATGGGAAGAACTACCTTTCACCTGTTTCAATAGTTCGGAAACCGTCAGTGTTGGTGGAAAACCAATTAAAAGATGCACATGGTCTGCAACGCCACCAACCGCAATGACTGTGCATCCTAAGTTTTTAGATTGCTGTACGATCGCTGCATAAACTATTTGCTGAATGTCAGGTGTTATTAATGGCAAGCGATCCCACGTTGCCCAGACGCAATGCAAGTACAGTTGGGTGAAGTTCGATCGCATCTTTTCTCGCCCTTGATCTACAGTTATGGCTGTAGCGTTCCCAAAGCTTGGCGGTTGAAACCGCAGCTATACATACGAAACCTGCCTACGCAGGTTAGTAAGGTCAGGTAGTCCGCGCAGGCGGACTTCGTTCCTGTAGTCGCGGTTTTAACCGCCAGACTACAACGCAATGCCCCCAGTCGCCAAAACCGCTCTCACGCCTGACAAAATCGTGGGCAAATGCTTCTCAACAAATTCCATCAGCCCATTACCGCGCCTAATGATGGTCGGTAACGCATCCAGCGCATCGCCTGCTTTTTCCAGCAGGTCGGCGTTTTTGGGGTCATTGCCCAACTTGGCGATCGCCTCCAGATGCTTCAGGGCTTTCTCCTGATCTTTTTTGTCCAACCCAGCGTCTGGTTTTTCAACGGCAGCTTTGAGTTGCTTCAGCAAATCTGCCAGCTTAAGTGCTTCAGGCGTTTTTGAGGCTTCCAGTTGACCGAGTGTAAGGGTAAGAGCGCCGCTAATGTCGCCACCTGCTACACCTGTCTGGTCTTTGCCTGCCACGCCACTGATGTCGCCACCTGCAATGCCACTCACATCGCCTTGCACATTACCAAACCGGATTTCGTTACGTTTGTCTGACATAGGATCACCTGTGAAATGTGCGTTGGGTGCGTTGAAGGTTGGTCTACTGAATTGCTCGGTCTGATGATACACAAAGCCTTGCAAGAACACCGATTGCTCTCGATAAACAGTGAGTTGCCCTTCCGCATGGGCAAGATTTTGCTGCAATGCCTGAGTCTCTGTTCGCGCTGCATCCAGTTGTTTCTGCATCGTTTCGTAGTCGTGCATAAACTGCGCGTGCATGGGCGCGTGGTCAGCGGTGCGATTGGCGACGTTGAGCTTGACGAGCCGATCGCCATCGCCCACATCCACTAGCGAATGCAACGACAAGCCTGCATCCTCATACTCCGTGAGCAAATTGCGGAGCGCGACATCAAATGCCTGTGCTTCAATGCCATTGCGAAAGAGAAAATCGAGCGTTTTGGAAAACTGATTGACCAACCTGGCAAAATCCCCTGGCGCGAAGCTACCGCTGGCAGGTTGACGCGCCTGTTCGTTCGGCTCCAAATAGATACAGTCGCAATGCACATCGTCGAAGCAAGTATCGGCGTTAATGCCCCAGTTTTGAATGCAGGCTCCCGTTAAGACTGCGTTGGTAAAATCAGTGCCTAACGCTTGCGTACTTTGCAAATGGGCGCGTTCTAAGTTGGCATTCTGCAAGTTTGCTTCGTTTAAGTTTGTTCTCGCTAAGTTTGCACCCGCCAGCACAACGCCTTCCAGGTAAAGATGGTTTAGGTTGACGTGGCTGTAATCTTGACCGCGACCGTTGCGACTGGTGCAAAGTTGCCTAATCCTTTGATCAAAGCTGTTGGAGAATTGACATCGCACTAAAAATGCACCAGTCCAGTCCACAAAATTAAGAGTTGCATCCGAAAAATCAGCGCTTTGAATGCTGACCTGATCAAACTTTGCGTAGGTCAGATTAGCACCCTTGAAGATAGTTCCGGGTGTGTTGCGAATGGTTTGGAAGAGTTCTCTGAAAAAATAAAGAGCAAAACTAGTGAGAAGAACGGAAAGTTCAGTGTAAACAAGCCCTTCGGCAATTGCGCCTTTACCAAAAGCAGAGATTGCAAAGGTCGTACCATGGATGGCAACGATAACAGCGCCACTACTAACGACAGCGAAGACAACAGCACCAGTGAAAGAGATACCGTCACCGACAATGACAGCGAAAGCGACAGCGACAGCAAAAGGGACAGCGATCGCGCTAGCGAAAGAGACGGCAACAGCGCCACTGACAGCACCACCGACAGCGCTACCGACCACGCGAACAAGCTGAATGATGAACTGCTTACGACTCTGCCCCGTTCTAACTTGCTGAAAGTTTGCGCCTGTCAACGTGGCAGCGCTAAAGTCGCACCCCCGAATATCAGCACCACTTAAGTCTGCGCCTGTCAGGTCTTTGCTTCTGAACGATTGGTTTCGCAGGTCGCGGTTGCGGTAGTCCAAGCGTTGCGGTTGGGGCATAGTGGGGCAGAGCGGCAGGCTTCTCGTTTATTATTGCCTCACCAGAAGAATCCGTCATTGTTAAGGGCGATAGAATGCAAAAACGGAGGTTTAAGAAATGACAGTAACCGACGTTGATTCGCTGGCATTGCTCAAAGCGCATTTGGCTGATTATCAACCACAGTTAGAACGGTCGATCGCGGCACTCCATATTCTACAAACGGCTAACCCTGATTCAGAAGACTTTTCGGATGCGTTAGCAGCGTTGCACGTCTCCGCCACAATTCTTGAACCGTATTCGCAGAGCATGGTAGAAGCGATTAATCAATACACTGATGCTTTGCCCGACGATCGTTAAAGCCGTGCGATCGCGCGTTGCCTGACAGATGCGTTAATAGAGACAAGCGCATTTCTACGAACGATTCATGGCAAAAGCACCGAAACCCAGCGAACAACGAATTGTGCTGGAAAAATTAAGCTGGCAGCAGTTTGAAACACTACTGGCAGAAATGGGCACAGAACGATCGGCTCGCTTTACGTTCGATCGCAATCGCCTGGAGCTAATGACACCACTGGAGGAACACGATCGCTGCCATAAGCTCATCGAGTCTCTGATCCTTGTGCTGGCAGATGAAGGGTCGTTGCGCGTGGAAGGCTACAAAGCACCCACGTTAAAGCGTCCTGATTTGGGCATCGCGATCGAACCAGAGACCGGTTACTACATTCAACAGGCGGCGGCAGTACGTGGTAAGAAAGCGATCGATCTTGCGGTCGATCCACCCCCCGATTTAGTGCTGGACGTTTCCTTTAGCCCGCGTACGAGTGACAGACTCGCACTTTATGCCGCGATCGGTGTTGCTGAAGTGTGGCGCTACGTGGGTCAACTTGGTGATGATTTTCTCAAAGGCACCTTGCAGATCTATTGTTTAGACGGCGATCGCTACGTTGCAGCAACGCACGGGTTCGCCTTTCCGTTTTTGCCTGCGGGTCGCATCCTGCAATTTATTGACGAAAGCGATGCGCTGGGGCTGATGACGGCACTGCGATCGCTCCGGGAGTGGCTACAAAGCATTCCCAAGTGAGGCTACCAATGGGCGCATCCTAACCGCGCATCGTGGCAGAATGTATCCAAGTTAAATACACGTAGCTTTTCCCATGACCGCCGCAACCCCCAATCTGCCCAGCCAATACGACCCTGCGATCGCCGAAGCCAAGTGGCAGCAATTATGGGAAGCCAACGACGTATTTAAAGCCGACCCCAACCATCCTGGCGAACCTTATTGCGTAGTGATTCCGCCGCCCAACGTCACGGGCAGTTTGCACATGGGTCACGCCTTTGAGCATTCTTTAATTGATGTGCTGGTGCGCTATCACCGGATGCTGGGGCGCAACACGCTCTGGCTACCGGGCACCGACCATGCCAGCATTGCCGTCAGCGCCATTCTGGATAAGGAACTGAAGGCTCAGAAAAAGAAGCGTCAGGATGTCGGGCGAGAAGCCTATCTGCAACGCGCCTGGGAGTGGAAAGAAGAATCGGGCGGGACGATCGTTGGTCAACTGCGCCGCTTAGGGTTGTCTGTAGACTGGTCGCGGGAACGCTTCACGCTGGACAAGGGGTTGTCGGATGCGGTGCTGGAAGCGTTTATTAAGCTCTATGACGAAGAGCTGATTTATCGTGGCAAATACCTCGTCAACTGGTGCCCCGCCACACAATCTGCCGTATCTGATTTAGAAGTCGATAATCAGGAAGTGAATGGGCACCTGTGGCACTTCCGCTACCCGCTCACCGATGGATCTGGCTTTGTGGAAGTGGCAACCACGCGACCCGAAACCATGCTGGGCGATACGGCTGTGGCGGTGAATCCTAACGACGATCGCTACAAAGCCTTCGTTGGCAAAACGCTGGCGCTCCCGTTGGTGGGTCGGCAGATTCCCATCATTGCCGATGAATATGTGGATTCCACCTTTGGGACAGGCTGCGTCAAAGTCACCCCTGCTCACGACCCCAACGACTTTGAGATGGGTAAACGCCACAATTTGCCGTTCATTAACATCATGAACAAAGACGGGAGCCTGAACGAAAATGCAGGCGCGTTCCAGGGACAGGATCGCTTTGTGGCGCGGAAGAATGTGGTCGCGCAGTTGGATGCAGAAGGCTTTCTGGTGAAAGTCGAGGACTACAAGCATACGGTGCCCTATAGCGATCGTGGCAAAGTACCCGTCGAGCCGCTGCTTTCAACCCAGTGGTTCGTCAAAATTCGACCGATGGCAGACCAGACGCTGGAGTTCTTGGATCAGCAACATTCGCCCACCTTTATGCCCGATCGTTGGACGAAAGTGTACCGCGATTGGCTCGTCAGTCTCCGCGATTGGTGCATCTCACGCCAACTGTGGTGGGGGCATCAGATTCCTGCCTGGTATGCGGTGAATGAAACGGGCGGCGAAATTACAGACAACACGCCGTTTGTCGTCGCACGTAATGAGACGGAAGCGAAAGAGAAGGCGATCGCCCAGTTTGGAGCCGACGTGCAGTTGGTGCAAGATCCCGACGTGCTCGATACCTGGTTCTCGTCGGGACTGTGGCCCTTTTCGACGCTCGGTTGGCCCGAACAAACTGATGACCTGGCACGGTATTATCCCACCACAACGTTGGTGACGGGCTTCGACATCATCTTCTTCTGGGTTGCCCGCATGACCATGATGGCGGGGCATTTTACCGGACAGATGCCCTTTCAAACCGTTTACATCCACGGACTGGTGCGGGACGAAAACAACAAAAAGATGTCCAAATCATCCAACAATGGCATCGACCCGCTGTTGCTCATCAATAAATACGGCACCGATGCCCTTCGCTACACGCTGATCCGCGAAGTGGCAGGCGCAGGGCAGGACATTCGCCTGGAGTACAACCGCAAAACTGACGAATCCGCCACTGTCGAAGCGTCCCGCAACTTCACGAACAAGCTGTGGAATGCGTCTCGCTTTGTTCTGATGAATGTGGGGGAGTCGGGAGTCGGGAGTCGGGAATCTGAAGCAGGGGAAGCAGAGGGATCAGGGGAAGCAGACTTAACTCAAAACTCAAAACTCAAAACTCAAAACTCTCTTCAACTCGCCGATCGCTGGATTCTCTCCCGTTTCAACCAGGTCACTCAGCAAACCCGCGACCAAATCGACAGCTTTGGGTTAGGAGAAGCCGCTAAAGGGCTGTACGAATTCATTTGGGGCGACTTCTGCGACTGGTATATCGAACTGGTCAAGCCTCGTTTGCAGGGCGAGGATGCCGAGTCGAAACAGACCGTTCAGCAGGTGCTGGTCTTTGTCCTGGAAGGGATTCTTAAACTCCTGCATCCCTTCACGCCTCATATCACCGAAGAAATCTGGCACACGTTGACGCAAGCAAGCGACGATCGCTATCTGGCACTGCAACCCTATCCAGAATCGGATGTGAACCTGATCGATACCGAACTGGAACAACAGTTTGACTTGCTCATTGGCACCATTCGCACCATTCGCAATTTACGTGCAGAAGCGGAAATCAAGCCAGCGGTGAAAGTGACTGCCATTCTGCAAACCGAGAGCGATCGCGAACAGCAAATTCTCACGGCTGGACAGGCGTACATCAAAGACCTGGGGAAAGTGGAAACATTGACCATTACAACCATCAACGATGCCGCGCAGGTGGATATGGATGCATCACAGGCGATCGCGGGTGTGGTTGGCACGGTGCAGGTGGTGATTCCGCTGGCAGGGGTCGTTGACCTAGGCGCACAACGCACCAAAATCGAACGCGATCTCAAACGGGTTGAAGCGGAAATTCAGGCTCTCTCTGGTCGTCTTGGCAATCCTGGCTTTGTCAACAAAGCCCCTGCGGATGTAGTGGAAAGCGCACGGGCAACCCTGGCAGAAGCCGAGAAGCAAGCAGAGATTCTGCGCGATCGGCTGAGTAAGCTTTAGAGAATTGCAAAGAGTCTGGCAGTTAAAACCCAATCGTTCTTAATGGATGGTCTAAAAACAGCCAATCTTCAACGAAAATTCCGACCATTTTTCTGTGTGGTGCTTGAACCTTAAAAAACAAAAACCCTTGAAGCCAATTAGCTTTAAGGGTTTTTGGATCGGAAGCTGGTGACAAGACTCGAACTTGCGACCGGCTGATTACAAATCAGCTGCTCTACCAACTGAGCTACACCAGCACACCATCAGTAGAACATCGTAACAAACTCTGTCACCTTATGGTTGCTCGCGCCTACTGATTAATTTGCTAAACCCTCTGTTGAGCCGTCGTACACTTCGATCGTTCTGTGTCGTGGGGCGACTCTCTACTAAGAACTCGGAGCGATCGTCCAAACGGTGTTCTCAGGATGATAAGCTAACGAATGCAACTAAAGTGCTAGGACAAGCTTAAATGACCGGGTTAACCGAGGTTCCCTACTTGCTGCGAGCAGCTCGCGGCGAAGCGTTAGACCGCCCGCCTGTGTGGATGATGCGGCAAGCAGGACGTTACATGAAAGCCTATCGGGACCTGCGAGAGAAGTATCCATCCTTTCGTGAGCGCTCAGAAATTCCCGAAGTCGCGATCGAAATCTCGTTGCAGCCCTGGAAAGCCTTTCGTCCTGATGGTGTTATTTTGTTTTCAGACATCGTAACCCCGTTACCGGGTCTGGGCATTGAGATGGACATTGCTGAAGGCAAAGGTCCCATTATTGCTGACCCCATTCGCACCGAAGCGCAGATCAATGCGTTGCGGACACTAGAACCAGAAGCGTCTTTGCCGTTTATCAAGCCCATTCTGCAAGCGCTACGGGCAGAAGTGGGCAACCAGTCTACGGTCTTGGGTTTTGTAGGTGCGCCCTGGACTCTAGCAGCCTATGCCGTTGAGGGGAAAGGGTCGAAAACCTACTCCATCATCAAGCACATGGCATTCTCTAACCCAACGGTGCTGCATCAACTGCTGGCAAAGTTGGCGGATGCGATCGCCGTTTATGCCCGCTACCAAATCGACTGTGGCGCACAAGTGGTGCAAATGTTTGACTCGTGGGCAGGGCAGTTGAGTCCTCAAGACTACGATACCTTTGCGCTACCCTACCAGCAGCAAGTCTTTCGCCAGATTAAGGAAACCCATCCTGATACGCCACTGATTTTGTTAGTGAGTGAGAGCGGTGGGCTGCTAGAGCGCATGGCTCAGTCTGGAGCTGATATTCTCACCGTTGATTGGACGGTAGACATGGCAGACGCGCGGACTCGATTGGGCAAAGAAATGATTGTGCAGGGCAACCTTGATCCAGGTGTGCTCTTTGGCTCTAAGGACTTTATCCGCGATCGTATTCTTGACACAATCCGTAAAGCTGGCAATGGAAAGCACATCCTGAATCTAGGGCATGGTATTCTACCGAACACGCCTGAAGAAAATGCTGCCTTCTTCTTTGAAATTGGCAAACAGGCTGATCAATTGTTAGCCGTTCATGCTTAACCCCGATGACGCTTAAGCGGATTTTTGTGACTGGTGCAAGTGGCTGTATTGGTCACTATGTAGTTGAAGCTCTGATTCAGGAAACGAACCACGAGCTTTTTTTGCTGGTGCGAAATCCAGAGAAGCTAAAGTTTGATTATCGCGCTCGCCCTGGCATCAACATCTTACAGGCAGATTTGCGCGATATTGAGCAGTTCAGTGACCTGCTGAAGACGATCGACTGCGCGGTACTGATTGCGACTGCATGGGGAGGGGCGCAAGAGGTTTACGAAACCAATGTGGTGAAAACGCTCCGCCTTTTGAGTCTGCTTGACCCAGAGGTGTGTCAGCAAGCAATTTATTTTGCGACTGCCAGTATTCTCGATCGCAACAATCAACCGCTGAAAGAAGCGGAGAGCATCGGCACAGACTACATCCGTTCTAAGTACGCCTGCTTTCAACAGTTTCCTACACTCAAAATTGCGCCTCGTATTACCACCTTATTTCCTACGCTGTTGCTGGGTGGTGATGCCCACAAACCGCAATCGCATGTTTCGTCTGGGGTGGTACAGGTTGCGAACTGGGCGTGGCTGCTGCGATTCCTGAAAGCAGACGGCAGTTTTCACTTTATCCACGGCAAGGATATTGCCCAGATCGTACGCCATTTAATTGATCATCCGCCTGCCGAAGGTGAACCTCGCCAGCTTGTGTTGGGCAATCAAATGGTGACCGTGAATCAGGCGATCGAAGAAACCTGCCTTTACCTCAGCAAGCGCCTTTACTTTCGCGTTCCTCTTACACCGGGGCTGGCAAATCTTTTTATCGCCCTCTTCCGCATCAAGATGGCAGACTGGGATCGCTTCTCCATGGATTATCGGCACTTTACCCATCGCCATGTCGTTAGCCCAGAAACCTTTGGGTTGCCGACTTACTGCGCTACATTCATGGATGTTTTGAAGTTGAGTGGCGTTAGAAGGCGCTAGCCATGCGGCAGGAGAGACAGCGATCAGACTGTCCTCGCATCTCTTTCTCCAGGCGGAAGGGTAAACGTAAGCACTGTTACTTTCGCTAGAGGAATATTGGCTAGCCAGTGCCTATAATGAGCGAGGAATCTATTGAAGTGAACTGTTCTGAGTTACAGGGGATGACGATCGTGAGTCTCAACAACGAGCGCTCGATCGGGTCATCTGGTTTGCTTGAGCCGTTCTACTCATTGTGCCGTTGACGATCGCGCTGATGCGTTGCCGCGTTGGTGAGCGAGAGCGCTTCTCTACGGTGGTTCCTATCAATAAAGCTTACTGGAGTACGATCATGAAGACGCTTATTTCCGCTATCAAAGCCATGCAGCTCAATCGGGTTGTCATGGTTATTTTGGCAGGCGTGTTGGTTTTATTTAGCACCGCTTGCAGCCGTCCTGATACGATCGCTGATAAGGTGGGCAATGTCGGAAAAATAACACCGGGTCAGTCGCAGTCCTACAAAGGCGGCATGAATAACTTTAACGATGATGATTCAAAACGTTTGAATACGGAAGCATCAGCTAAAGCAAAAGCGCTAAAAGATAAGGTTGAGAGCCGGATGAACAAGAACGGTATCAACAGCGCAGATGATCTGGTAGACAACGTGCGATCGGCTGATCCTGCGAAGCAGGCAAAGCGCTTTGGCAAGGATGTTCGTAATCAGGCTGAAGACGTGAAGGATAATCTGGAAACCTTTGGCGATCGGGGTGCCAAAAACCTGAAGCGCAACACTGAAAAAGCCTTTGATACTGCCAGCGATGCCGCAAAAGACGTTAAAAATGCCGTCAAGAGCTAAAGCGGCTTGATGAGTGAGGAACTGCTTGCGTTGAGACCGTTGTAGCGATAACGCTCTCACGCACAAACGTTTTTTAACTACTACGATCGAGGGGGAAGATGTAATGTCTTCCCCTTTTTGCATGGGTTACTTCTACCAGTGGCGGGGCTAGGACTGCGGACGATCGCCCTGTTCCAACCGTCGCTGCAAACGCTTTAGGGTCTGGTACATCTCTGGCAAACGGCTGTAGATGGCAGACGACTTCAGATAAATTTTGTGATCAACGGCGGGATAACCAGAGACAACTTGCCCTGCATCAACAGTGCCATGTACGCCCGTCTTGGATGTGGCGATCGCGCCTGCGCCAATCTTTGCGTTATTGGCAGCGCCCACTTGCCCCGCTAGAATCGCTCGATCGCCCACTTCCACACCACCTGCTAGACCCACCTGAGCAGCGATCGCGCACGCTTGCCCAATCTGGCAACCATGACCAATATGCACTAGATTATCCAGTTTAGTACTGCGTCCAATGCGGGTTTCGCCGACTGCCGGACGATCGACGGTGGAGTTGCAGCCCACTTCCACGCCCTCTTCTAAGACCACGCAGCCCGATTGCTCCATTTTGTACCAGCCGTCACGAGTCGGGACGAAGCCAAAACCCTCAGAGCCAATGACTGCACCCGCATGAATCACACAGTCGGCACCAATCTGGGTACGTTCATGGATGACGCAGTTGGCATGAAGCACCGTACGATCGCCAATTTCTGACTCCGGATACACGACAACGTTGGGGTGAATGCAGACGCGATCACCAATCTTAACCCCTGCCTGAAGCACCACATGAGCACCGATCGCCACATCCGCTCCTAATTGCACTGACGGATCAATTACAGCGCTGGGATGAATCGACAGTGCCAGACGAAACGGTTGGTAAAACAGCGCGATCGCCTGGGCAAACATCAGCCGTGGTTCCAGTGCTTCAATCCAGGCAATGTTGCGATCGCTGGCTGCTGCTTGAAGTGCGGCATCCCTGGGCAAAATGAGCGCACTAGCAGCCGTTGTTTTGATCTGTGCGGCAAACTTTGCGCCTTCGATGTAGCTAATCTGTCCTGCGATCGCTGCATCGACCGCAGCAACCCCTGTCAGATCGGCATCTTCACTAAACATCGACTGCAACGGCTGACCACTGATGGCACTCAGTTTTTCGATCAGTTCACTAATTTTCATCCTTCCCCCGCTCGTCATCACGCTCCACCGCCCTTACCGTACCAAAAAGGCGACGCACTCAACATGGGGCGTTTGAGGAAAGAAGTCAACGGGCTGCACTCGCGCTAACCGATACTGGTTGTCCTGGCAGAGTAGTTTCAGGTCACGGGCAAGCGTAGCAGGATTGCAACTGATATAGACAATGCGATCGGGTGCCAATTGAGTGAGAGCCTCAATCACCGCCGCATCACAGCCTCGACGGGGCGGGTCGAGCAGCACAATATCAGGTTTTGCCTCCAACTGAGGCAGCAGCGTTTCCACGGCTCCTTCAATAAACGTGACATTCTCCAACTGGTTCAGGCTGGCGCTGAGTTTGGCTTGCTCAACGGCTTCGGGTTGCACCTCTAGCCCGATCGCCTGCCGGACTCGTGACGCTAACGGCAGAGTAAACGTCCCGATCCCACAGTAGGCATCCAGCAACAGCTCATGCCCTTGCAGTTGCAACTCATCGACGATCGTTTGTAGTAACGCTTCTGCCTGCTCGGTGTGGATCTGAAAGAAGGTATCGGGTCGTAGTTGAAAGGTCAACCCCGCAAAAGTTTCGTGCAGGTAAGGTTGTCCGGCAACGCAAACGGTCTCGCGCCCAAAGATGGCATTGGTGCGATCGGGGTTTACGTTCAGCGACACACCCGCCAGCTTGGGATAGCGTGCCAGCCATGCCGCTGCCTGTTCCTCCAGCCCTGACAGGTTCTTATCTTTCACCACCAGCGTGAGCAGCATTTCACCTGTGCGTCGCCCAATGCGGAGTGCCAGATGACGGACTTTGCCCCGATGGAGTTTTTCGTCATAAATGCCCCAGCCGCGATCGTACAGATCTTGCTTCACCTCTGCCAGCAGGGGATTCAGCCGGACATCCTGAATCGGGCACTGGTTGAGGTTAACAATGTGATGACTGCCTTTCTGGTAATAGCCCGCCTGAATTTGTCCCGCCTGCGATCGCGCCAGTGGGTACGTTGCCTTGTTGCGATAGCCCAGATCTGCCTCTGCTGCCACAATGGGAGAGACCAATGGCTGGCTAAACTTACCAATGCGCTCTAACGCCTGCACAACCTGGTTTTGCTTGGCGGCAAGTTGGTAGGGATAATCGACGTGCTGCCACTGACAGCCGCCACACTTATCAGCCACGATGCAGCGGGCACGAATGCGATGAGGCGAGGGTTCTAGCACCTCTAGCAGCTTGCCGTGAGCATACTGGGGTTTGACGCGCAGCAGCCGTACGCGCACCCGATCGCCCGTCACCGTATCGGGGACAAAAACCACGCGCTCGTGCGATCGACCGACACCATCGCCGCTATCGCTCAAGTCGGTAATGGTCACGTCAACGACCTGTCCTTGCTGCCAGGGGGTTTCTGCGGGTGCAACTAAGTTATCGTCAGACGGCAGGGAAGTTAAAGACACACGACCTCGTTGTGAAAGGGGCACAGCTTGATGAAGACCACACGTTCTGTCGCCTTCGGTGTGGACGCTGCTTCAAAATTACTGTAAGCCTCCATACTATCAACTCTCTCAGCAAGGCGGGTTGTACGAAGTTTTAGACGAGTGAATGGTGATAGAGCCACACCGGGTGCATCCCAGTTTTACAAATTCACCCTCATCCCCCAGCCCCTTCTCCCAGAGCGGGAGAAGGGGAGCCAATTCAAAGTCCCTCTCCCAGAATGGGAGAGGGATTTAGGGTGAGGGCTACAAAAGTGGGACGCGCTCTCGTCACCATTCTGCTGAAACCAGGGTGACAAAAGGGGGCGCGATCGCGTTTTTACCCCTGCTTCCGGCTCCTTCTTTCCCAACCCAAACGTTAACTATTGTAAAACTGTGCTCATCGTTTTTTCTCTACTCTTTCGCTGTGTCCCCTTGAGTCGTTAAACTACAGAGAGATATCCGCAGAGACACAACCATAATTATGAGTGTAGTTAGCCAAGTCATTCTGCAAGCCGACGATGAACTGCGTTATCCCACCACGGGTGAGCTTCAGGGCTTGCAAGGATTTTTTCAAACGGGCGAGCAGCGTACCCGCATTGCGGCGGCGCTATCGGAAAATGAGAAAAAAATTGTGCAGGAAGCCAGTAAGCAGCTTTGGAAAAAGCGTCCAGACTTTATCGCTCCTGGCGGCAATGCCTATGGCGACAAGCAGCGTGCCCTGTGCCTGCGCGATTATGGCTGGTACCTGCGTCTGGTGACGTATGGGATTCTGGCAGGCGATAAGCAACCGATCGAAGCGATCGGTCTGGTCGGCGCACGAGAAATGTATAACGCTCTGGGTGTACCTGTTCCGGGTATGGCAGAAGCGATTCGCTGCCTGAAAGCGGCTTCTCTAGAGCTACTTTCGACCGATGATGCGGCTGAAGCCATGCCTTACTTTGATTACATTATTCAAGCTATGTCTTGAAGATCTAGAGAACAGAACGCAGAACCGTTCGGAAAATCGCTTCCCCGCTGTTAGTGGAGGCTTTGGCAAGCATGAGCCAGAGCGATCACTGAGGGCGGGGAATTTTAGTAGGCAATGGCAGAGCAGTTTGATAAGTAACTGGGAGTCATTAAGCTGAAGATGACTGCGGGGGTGGAGGGGGTAGAACCCCCTGCCTGGGGGCAAAGCCCCCAAACCCCTCTTTGACAATTAATTGTGGCTACCTACTTAAGACGTGGCGGTCGTCGCCTACAGTAATTGCAATATTTCCTGATGTGCGGAATAATCTGGGCGAGATTCGTAGTTTGAGCTATGCAGGCAACGTTCGCTCCAAACGCTTGGCGGCTCTTTAACGTCAAGGCAAAGGGCGGTTTGTCCTGATGAAGGACTCGATCGCGAGTCTAGGCCTGAAGCGTTAGCGTTTCTCAAGCAACCCGGTTCATCCGTCTAACCCCCAGGAGTATTCTGCATGATGCCATCTGTAACCCCTACAGCGACGCAACTTGACCAGGCAAAGCAGGCGATCGCTGCCTACATCGCCAGCCTCAATAACCACCCCGATCGACGCGAAGGTGCGTATCCCTACTACTTATTTCATGAGCCAGGGAAACCCATTCTCGGTACGGTGATGCTGTTTCATGGGTTCAGCGCCAAACCGCATCAAATGTGGCGTTTGGCAGATTACTTGTTCCAAAACGGGTTCAATGTCTACCAGCCGTCAATTTTTGGGCATTCACTGCTTAACCCTGCTAAAAACTGGGCGCAAGTTGACCTCAAGCCCGAAATTGCCGTACCGCTGAAAGCAAAAGTGGCACAAGATCCAGTGCTACAGACTTACTTTGCCAACCTTGCTAACAATCCGAATGCTGCCGCCCAGCCGAATCCGTTGCAGCAAGCCGCACTAGTCAAGCGGTTGATCAGCATCGAGCCACGTCTGTTAGATATTGTGCAGTCGATCGAGACCTACGATGATCCCGATTTTGACGAGTACTTTATCTCCTCTCACTTAGAGTACTTGACCCACGCAAAGGCTCGGCTGGCAGACATCGCGTCGATTCCTGGAGCAGTGTATACTGTGGGCTTATCGGTCGGTGGATCTGTAGCATTGGCTTTAGCGGCGGCAAATCCCGATCGCGTGCGGAAGGCTGTGGTCTATGCGCCTTTATTAAGAGTGTATGACGAGCAACGGCGGCAATACGTCAACCTCACAGGACCACTCGACATTAAGGAAATGGGCTGGGATCCGAACTTGAAGTTTCCAGTTGGGTGCTTTACCGCAGCCGATCGCTTTGGCGGCGGTGTCGTCATGAGTCCCGCAGCGCTCAACTCACTCAAAAAAGTACCCATTTTCATGGTGCTGACCGAAAACGAAGACGCAGCAGATGTCAGAACGAATCAAGACTTTTACGAAAAGACGGGCGCAGAACAGGACGGCAACTGCTACTATCTCTACCGCGCTATGGATCTGGTGCCGCATCCGATGGTTGACCCAACAGAAGTCAGCCAGGGTATGAGCAACCGCTTCTGGCAAAGCCTGTACCAAGAAACGTTCCGCTTTCTAACGACGGGCGAGGTCGATATTCCCAATATGGGCAATTTAGATCAGGATCCGGCGTTGCCCCAGGTGTCTCCGGTTTAGTTTTTAGTTGTTAGTTAGTAGAACGAGTGTGGCAGTGCTTGTTTGAACGAGAGACAAGCTTGTGGTTTTCAAGGCAGAAGTCAGGAAATCGAATGGAAATCGCATTCCTCTTGCCTTTTGCCTTCTGCCTTTTGCCCTTCTGCCCTCTGCCTTATCCCAACTCTACTTTGCCTGCTTAGGACGCTGTAACCAAGTTTGGAACAATAATGTAGCCTTCGGCAATATTTCCGAGGGCTATGTTGCGTTCTAGCCCCCAATACCACCAGTGTGCGGCGACGTAGGCGCAGATCAGACTATCTAATTGATCTTCTAAGGCTTTTAAAGCCGCACCTTTTAAGGGCATTTCTGTTAGTAGAACATTACTGACATCCAATGCGGGTTCGAGGGTAGGAAGTTGATCGCACAAATACTGCTGCAACCGAGCCAGTTCTACCCGTCGGTCTGCCAACTTACCTTTTTTGTATTTCAAGATTCGCTCCAGCCCAAAGAGATGGACGATCGCGGGATGGGGAAACACTTCAATTTGATGCCGACCAGCTTGTTTGGGGACGATCGCAGGTGCATGATGGAAGCCCTTTGCTTCCAGGCTCAAACCAAAGGCAACGGTACGCGCGGCAAACGGCAAGCCTAAGTTGGCAGGGTAGGCACCCGCATGGTAGCGACCAAAATGCTTGTGCGTGAGGCGATCGCACAGCCGCATCCCGGTCGCATTGGGAATCAGCGTGGGCGCATCAACGGCAATCATGCCGGATTCATCAGGTGCTATGCAGGTATCTACCCAGGCAAGAATGGCTGCGGTGTCGTCCTCTCGTCGCAAATCAATTAGTTCCAGCCTGCTAGCCCGCCAATCGAGACAGCACAACCCGCTTGCCCCGGAACTCCAGCCTAAGTCAATGCCCAAAAATTTCATTAAAAGGTCTGTGCGAGAATAAAGGCTAGCGTTTGATGAAACGTGCGATCGAGGTATACCAATATGAACTCAGATACTCAACCGAATGCTAAAGCGAGTCATCTTAAGTCATCGCTCTTCACATTTTTTGTCAGTGCGGTTCTGGTTATTGGTATCACTTTTCTAAATAGGGATACTCCGAAGTTCGATAGCCTGACATTCTTAGGCGCTAGTTTTTTCATGATTAGTCTGATTGCATTCGTTCCATTCTCAAAGCGTAATTTTTGGAGCATCTGTGTGCTTTTAGTCATTGTCAGTGCCTCAATTATGGCTGTACTAACGAAGGAGCAAAACCCACAAGTAAGCAGCACCAGCTTTTTGAGTGCACTTTTTATCACGTTTGGGGTCATTGCAGTGGCTTCTATGAATCGCCTGCAATTGCTGCTACACAAGCTTGGTTATCGCGCAAGTGTTGACTACAGCGATGCGACGATCGGTTATTCAGATGGAAGCCCTAACGCTGGTAGCGATCGCGGTAGAGACTGTTGCAGTTAGGAGATCGCCCATGTACGCGCAATCGACAATCTATCAAGTTATTGATGCCGATGGAGATTTGACCGAGATTCTGCAAGGGTTGAAAGCGATTGGGCGGCGATCGTTGTAAAGTCCCTGCAATGTTTTCTAGCTCAGTGCTGCTGCCCAAGGAGTGCGAGGCTGAGGTTTGGGTGGTTTGCAGACGCTACAGGCTAACTGAGCGCGTTTAACTGCTCCTATTTACCGTGCTTCGCCGATGAGTGTAAAAGCAGCCCAGTCAACCGGGTAAGGATAGTCTTTCATGGTGATGAGCATTGCCTGTCGCAGCGCCTGAGCTTTGTCGGGTTGCTGTTGCAGAGTTTGGTAGAAGGTGGTCATCAGTTGAGCGGTCGCGGCATCGGGTACTGCCCACAGGGAAACAATCACGCTGGGAACACCCGCTGCAATAAAGGCACGCGACAACCCAATCACTCCATCGCCCGTAATGCGTCCCTGTCCGGTATCACAGGCGCTCAGCGTGACCAGTTCAGCCGTTAAGCGCAGGTTCAGTATTTCACTGGTTGTCAGTAAGCCATCATCAGCGTTGGATGGTGCAAGGGCGATCGCGCCTGGTACTCCTAGACCCTCCAGGGAGGCACTTTGGCTACCGTACTCCAGGAGTCCGTGGGTGGCAAAATGCACTAACCGTGCTCCTGGCAGTTTTTTGAGGATGCTGACTTTGGTTGCCTGGCTACCTGTCAGTGCTTGAGTGCCGAGCAGTTGAGCGATCGCGATCGCTTCCTTTTCTGACGCTGGTAAGGGCGGCAACGGCTCTGGCAGTTCTCCTGGTGCAGTAGAAACCGATGGCATCGTGGGATTGCCGACGATGAGGGTGCTGGGTGGGGATTGGTGGTTGGATGTCGAGGATGGAAAGAATGGTTCCCTACTGTTTCCCTGACTCTCCCGTTGCCTGCGGGTCAGCTCTAACACTTGAATGGCTGGTGCAGTAAGGATGGTGTGATTTTCAATTAAGTAGTTGCCATTCGCATCCTGAAGGGCGACAAACGGCACCAGAAAGAGGGCTTCTTGGGGGATGAAGACTAAACGGGCGTTGGGGTTACGAGGCAAAAGATCGGCGATCGGCTCAATGAGAAGCTGGTGCAGTTTCCGAAGTCCCGGTTGTTCGCGCAGGCGACGCTGACCCAACCGTGCACTCGACAAGGGCGAGGTTGGTGTAGCCTGAGGCGGCTTAACACTTTCCAGACCGCGAACTTTTTGTGCCAGGTCGCGACAGAGCGGTTGGGGTGTTAAACAGCGGGCAAGGCGAACCACATCCACTAGCGTGATCCCGTTTTGCCATAGTGGTTTGAGGTCAACGCGCCGAACAACGACCTTACCCGTTGGTTGCACAACCCAGATCAGCAGTTCCGCTTCTCTGGCACGCTGTTTCCCCTGCACTTTGAAGTCATCATCTGGCACGATCGCATACTCTACTAAGGTGGCGTTTTGCTGTTGCGCTACGGCTTTAATCGCCGCGATCGTGATCGGCTGCACTGCCAGTGGAGAGTCGTTGGCTCCTGATGGCTGGTTCAGCGCCTGACCGTCCGGTTCGCCCGTGTCTTCTGGGTCTGTACTCCTTGCCGCCTTGCTGCCTTGCTCTGGTAGCCGCTGCGCGAGCAATTCTACAAACGCCCGTGCTCGTCCATGCTCAGTGATTTCCAGTGCGGCTTCGGGCTTTTGGGCAGCCAGTAGAATTTGCTGAAGCAGGTTGTAGGTGTAGATTTGGGTATCAAAAATGGAGGCTTTGTAGGTGTCGTTGAGTCCGGGGCGGAGGGCATCCAGCAACTGAATGGCTGACCGCAAGCGCTGTTCGGCTGCTGCCAATTTGCCAGCACCAAAGAGAGCATGACCCAGGTTGTTGAGTGTCAACCCTTCAAGCTGCGGGTCGTTAAGCTGTTGCGCGATCGCGACGCTTTGCTCGTAATAATTAATTGCTTTGGGATAATCCCTTAAATCTTCGTATGCCAGCCCCAAACTACCCAGGGCTTCTGCGGTTCGTTTGCGACTGTTGATCTGCTGCGCGATCGTCAAACTTTCGTTGTAGTAAGCGATCGCTCGCTTGTAGTCACTGCGAACGTGATAAACAGTGCCCAAATTGATCAGCGTACTTGCTTGCCCTTCGCGATTACCCGTAGCGGTCGCAAGCGCCAAACTGGCTGTCTGCGCGACGATCGCCTTGTCATACTGACCGAGGTTGGCATACACGCTGCCCAAATTTCCTTGAGCAACGCCTTCTCCGGCTCGATCGCCCCGCTGTTGAGCCAGGTTCAAACTCTGCTGATAGGCGATCGTCGCCTTTTCATAATCACCCAGGGCTTCAAAGACATTGCCCAGATTGACCAGGACTTGTCCCAAACCTGCCCGATCGCCGAGTGACCGCATCAGCTTGCCAGCTTGTCGGTGCGATCGTAGTGCCTGGTCGTAGCTGCCGCGTTCTTTGTAGGCAATGCCCAGATTGCCAAGTGCCTGAGCTTCACCCTGACGGTTGCCCCAGAAGGGAGCCAGAGGCAAAAAGGCTTCTAATGCCGCGATCGCGTCCCGATAGCGCTCCAAGGCAACATACACCGCACCGAGATTTGCCAGCGAGATCGCTTCTCCTGCACGGTTCTGGAGCGGCTGATAGGCTGTACGTGCCTGCAGCCAGAATTTTACCGCTGCTTCAAGTTGCCCTACCCGGTATGCCTGGTTGCCCTGCTGCATCAGGCGATCGGCAGCACTAGCGTCTACGTCCTTAGAACGCTCTCGTTTAGAAGTGGTTGGCGCACTCTGAGCACTCACCCGCAGCGGTAGAGCGATCGCAACCACTAAAGGAATTGCCCACCAGCCAAGCCATTGTCGCTTCATGCCGTCTCTCTACCCCATGCTGGCGATTGGTACTCAGGGCAGTCTCTCACTCTCCCAGAATCTTGAGAATCTGTGCGTCATCTTGGGCGGCTGAAGCACAGGGATTGCTGGCAGATGCAGTCGTGGCTCTAGGCGATCGGGTTTTGGGAATTGAGGAAGAGGCGATCGTGCCAGAGGCAACGCAAGCAGACGCTTGCTTCTGGATATTTAGCTGTCGTTGGGCAGCCTGACCCTCTTCTCCCAAGCGAAAGCGTGCGGTATTCGCATCACCACCTGTACTGCTAGTGGTTGTATCATTTGTAGTGCCCGTAGAAGTAGAAGTGCCCGTAGAAGTGTCCGTAACGACACGGGTAGGGTCAAAGGGTCGATTTTGTAGCGAGGTAACTAGCGTTGCATCGCCTTGTCCTCGTACAATTGCGCCTGTAGCGCCACTGCGATCAGCAGGAAACGTATTAGGTGGAAACAGCGTCGAAAAGCCTTCAAACGTCCCTGAGAATCCACCGCCACCCGGATTGACGGTAATGGTGTGATCGTTGTTAGGACCGACGATAAACTGCACGTTAGGAAAACTACCTGTCCCTTGGATTTGCACCTGACCACCGCCAACGGTTCTTGCCTCACCGCCATGTTGAATTCTAATCGGCGCTGGACCCGAATCTGGGAACGTGAGCAAACTGACAGGCAGACTAATTTGAACCTGGCGTACGCCATCTAGCAAACCCAAATCGACAAACGATTGAGGGTTACCACGAGACAGAAATTGAATCAATTCTGCATCTTCAACGGGGTCAAGAATCGTTCGTAAAAAGGTGATAAAGAAATCTGTCGCCCGAAAATAGCGAGCCGCTTTAATATCAATACCGCCACCACCAGCCCTAATGGTTTTAACAATGACATCGCCCGTGGTTGCGGTGAGCGTGACTGAACTGGTGTCACTAAAGCCAAAGCCAGTACGAAGATTGCCTGTTTCGATCGTCCTTCCTACAATGTTAATGCTGCCAGCAACATCCGCCGCACCCGCAGTGTTAACATCCCCCACCGTAATATTAGCGCCGGTAATAGTTAAGTCGCGTGCATTCGTTCTCAGCGTATCACCCGGATTCATGACAAAATTGCCGATGCCATTACCGTCCGCATCAGCGGTGAAGGTAATCGTACCGCGATCGGTACCTGCACCCGTTAAGGCTGGAATGGTGAGTGTATTGTCGGTTAGGTCTTGAATGATGATGTCGTTGCTGGCTTCTAGAATAATGTTGGCAACGGTGGTTAAACCCTCTAACTCAGACTCATAAATGATGGTTGGTGCGGCATCGCTCGATCGTACCTGAGCGTTATCACCCGTCAAATTGTTGCCAAACGCATTGGTGACAATGCCATTGTCATCGCCATCTTGCGTGCCACTTCGCACAACGATGTTTTCAGGGTCAAGCAAGAGGGTACCAAGTTTGCCGTTGGGAGCACTTGTATCGACTGCACCGCGATAAAGCAGAGTTTTTGAACTTGAGACTTCGACAAAGCCACCATCCCCTGCTTGAGCACCACCCTGTGCCCGAATCGTGCCGTAGAACTCTGTACGCTGATCCGCCCAGACGATCGCTCGTCCCCCATTTCCCGTTTGCAGCGCATCCGCTTGAATGATCGAATCTGGGCTGACGTAGGTTTGTTGAGCCTTGGGAAGCGTGCCCCCTCCTTTATAATCACCGCCGATTAGGACGGTTCCTCCACCATTGGTGCCAGAAGCATCGATCGTTGCTCCGACTAAGCCCACTTTCTGACCGAGAACGTTAACGGTGCCGCCGATGGTGCCATTGGTAGACACTTGACCCGAGACGATCGCCACTCCGGCATTGGTCGGTATCACGACTCCTGAGCCAGTCAGCGTCACGATGCCATTTTCAACCGTGACTCCTGTAGCACCGCTCAGATTGCCGCCTGTCAGCAGTTCCGGCAAGGTCAGGGGATTAAACGGTTGGGGATTAATAGCGGCTTTGGTTGCAGTGGGCAAATCAAGGCTGAGTAAGCTGCCGGTTGGAGTAAGGCGCACCAGTTTCTCGCCGGGAATCGCCGCGATCGTCACCTCCCCTTCGGGTGCCGTCAGCGCTCCGGTGTTGATAACGGTTCCGCCCAGCAGCGTCAGGCTTTGCCCTGTGCCGACTGCTAGATTACCAGCATTGACGATCGCTCCGGGCTGCGTCATGGTAAACGCAAAGCGGCTGGGATTGCCGATCAATGTTGCATAATTGTTCGCACCAACCGCATTCAACCAGCGAGCGCCAAAGCCAATACCGTTTGCGGTGGTTGCTGTAAATGACCCTGCCACATCCAAACGCGCATTGGCACCAAACACAATGCCTGCCGGGTTCATCAGGTATAGATTGGCGTGGCTACCCGTCACCTGAAGCAACCCATTGATTACCGAGGCTTTGCCACCTGTCACTCGCCCCAGCACGTTTTGAATGGCAGGATTGGCTAAAAAGCTAGCCACCTGTCCTTGCGTAAGTCCAAACTGCTGGAAACTGTGAAACAGATTGTTACCAGCGGTGGTGCCACCCGTAATGCTAAAGGTGTTGCCAGTGTGTTGAACGATCGTCTGTGTACCGTCGATCGCGCTTGTTACCTGTGCTTGACAGGGCACGGCTGCAACCAGCAGTGTTGAAACCAGCAGTAGGCTACCTATCTCTAAACGTGGTTGCATAACCTCAGCCATCCTTAATCGTTCAGGAATTCCATTGCTTGCCATAGCCAGCTTTTCTACGTTGTAAAAAACTGACTAACAATCGCCCTATGAGGGAATAGTTGCATATCTCGACTGTCAGGACTGACAATGGAGGAAAATCTCAAAGTAGCTTCATGCTTCTATGTAGTTGGTACATGCAGCAGTGGGTTAACCAAGAACGAAACCCTTTCTCATTGCGCCATTAGAAGCTAAAGCAAAGGCTACACATTAAGGAATGAGAATTAAATAAGATCGGCTTTTGTAGATTTTGTAGGATGTGTAAAGCCTGTGGCATGGCTTCGCTAAAGGCAATAGGCGTCACGCATCAAAAGCCTCGGAGACGATGCGTGACTGCGCTTTTCTACGATGCCGGAACGGCTTTACACAGCCGACGCAAAGATTCGGTTTGATTAAATCCACCATCCTAAGCACTTAATGCAGGCGATCGCCCCCTATGATCAGCGTCCTCATTGATTAGCGATTTCTAAAAAAGTAGGGATGTTACCAGTCCCATCTCTAGAAACAAAACGAGCTTTTTGAAACACTACTGCCCCTTCCCTGAGGTCTTCTAGCTCAGTTCTGTTGCCCATGGAGTGCGAGGCTGAGCTTTAAGCGGTTTCGTGACTTTGGCAAACAGTTTGCCTGCCTGTTTGAGATCGACATTGCCGCCGCTAATGATGACCCCAATGCGGGCACCCGGTTCGCTCACAATGCCTTCTAGTAACGCCGCAGCAGCCAAAGCTCCCGTCGGTTCAACGACGAGCTTCAGGCGTTCCCATAAAAAGAACATGGCGCGGAGAATGGCAGCTTCGGAGACGGTCACCATATCGTGGACATAGTGCAAGATCAGCGGAAAGGTGAGTAACCCAAGAGACGCAGTACGGGCACCATCAGCGATCGTGTCTGGATTCTCAACTGTTTGCAGCGTTTTAGCATAGAACGATCGCGTGGCATCATCGGCACGTTTCGGTTCGACACCAATCACCCGACAGGAAGGCGAAAGGGCATGAGCGGCGATCGCGCAACCGGATAGCAACCCGCCCCCACCACAGCAGACCAGCAGTAGATCTAGTTCTCCCACTTCTTCAATGAGTTCCTTCGCCGCAGTGCCCTGTCCGGCAATCACATGGGGATGGTCGAAGGGTGGAATGACGGTAAGATCGCGATCGCCTGCCAATTGCTGACCCAACGCTTCCCGCGAGTCAGTGAGGCGGTTGTAGGTGACGACTTGGGCACCGTAGGCGCGTGTTGCTGCCAGTTTGACGGTAGGCACATCTTCTGGCATCACGACCGTCGTGGGAATATTAAGCAACTGACCCGACAGCGCGATCGCCTGAGCATGGTTTCCTGATGAAAACGCTAGTACACCTCGCCGACGCTGTTCCTCAGTTAGCTGCACCAGCGCGTTATAAGCACCGCGAAACTTAAAGGCTCCAATGCGCTGAAAGTTCTCGCACTTGAAAAAGACGCGGCTTCCTGTCTGTCGATCGATCGTCGTTGAAGTCATAACTGGGGTGCGATGCGCCTGCCCGTTGAGGCGGGTAGCTGCTGCTTCCACATCAGCATAGGTCACAGGCAAAGGAGCATCGGTTGTCACCTTATTGAGGTGAATCAAATCTGCCATGTCAATACTGTAAACGCCCACGTCTATACCCTACACGCTTTTACAAGTAGGCGTTGCTGCACTGAAGATGCTATGTCGTTGCTCAATCGGTTGCGTAGTTAGACCACTTAGCAAGCGAGTTTTTCTACCCATGTCTTGGCGCTCACGGACTAAGAGCTTTATAGCTTTCCACCCTTGCTTAACGCTCTCGTGTTTATGGTTACAGGCGCATTTAACCCAGCTCCTTTCTTTAGATAGACAATGACTCAAGCAGCCCCTTTCTAACGATGGAGGCGAGGTTGACCCCAGTTTTTTAAGCTTTGTTAAGCAGCTAAACAAATACACAAGTTTTGGTATTGACGTACTTCAAACGTGAAACTGCTTCACTTATTCCCCTCATTTAACTGGGTGAGGAGAATATAAAGGGTAAGGTCAAATTATGGTTGCTTACAGTCCACAAGAACCTGAGTTTCGTTAGCGCTAACACCTTGAAATCATTGTAATTTCTTTGCTTGAAAATGCAGATGTTGTGGCGATCGCAGACTATTAAATAACCTCAAATTCATGGCTCAGACAACTGAGTCAACGCTCTAGAGGACTAGATTAAATAACCAGGCAGAGCGTTTTTGCTGCCTCAACACTTCTACCTGAGAAATTCTCACTGGTTAGCAGGTGCGATCGGGCTACTTGCCTGAATGATAAGGATTTGCATCAGAAGCCTTGTTCGCTCTCTCGCGTTTGCGTCGATGCACAGCCTGTTTCACTGAAATAAATTTGAAGGAAAAGCAATCATGAATACATCCATTCGTCCTCTCGCTGTCATTACGGGTGCCTCTAGTGGCATTGGCTACGAACTTGCCAAACAATTTGCTCAAAACGGTTTTGATCTGTTAGTAACGTCAACTGGTTCAAGTATTGATGAGGCGGCTCAAGCCTTTAAGTCATTAGGCGCTAGGGTTGAAACCGTACAGGTAGATCTTGCGACCTATGAAGGTGTTGAAACGCTTTACAGCCAAATTAAGGCAATCGGACAACCTGTGGAAGCGATCGCCATCAATGCAGGCGTTGGCGTTGACGGCGAATTTATCCAGAATGACTTACAAGATGAACTTAATGTGATCAACCTGAATGTTGTGTCATCTGTGCATCTGGCTAAACGGGTTGTGAAGGATATGGTCGATCGCGGTAGTGGTAAAGTTCTCTTCACGGCATCGATCGCCGCACTAATGCCAGGACCATTCTATGCGGTTTATGCCGCCTCCAAAGCCTTCGTGCATTCTTTCTCACACGGGTTGCGGAACGAGCTAAAAGATACAGGTGTAAGTGTGACGGTCTTGATGCCCGGACCAACAGACACCAACTTTTTTGACCGAGCAAAGATGGAAGACACAAAGGCATCGATTAGCCCCAAGGATGATCCTGCTCAGGTCGCCAAGCAGGGCTTTGAGGCACTGATGGCAGGCAAGGATGAGATTGTTGCAGGGTCACTGCTGACAAAGGTCATGACTTCGGTGGGTAGGGTCTTACCGGAGACGGTTAAAGCTGAACTGCATGGTCAGCTAACTAAACCGGAGTCAGCCAGCAAGTAAACAGCATTGATGCTGTTAGTGATTCACATCGCTTTCGACCCTATGTGGATTCAGAGGGAAATCTTCTCTTTGCCAGTATTCGCCATGAACAGGTAGATGTTTAAGAGTTTTTGTTCGTTAGCAAGCTTCAGTAATCTCTCTGCTTCAGCGAAGCACTCACTGTATGGCTATACGATCGCATCAAATTGGGTATTGCTCCCATTCAGATTAGTTTGTTGGTATGGCTGTCATGGCAGGAGGGCTATGACGGCACCAACATCTTAAGAGAAGTATTGGTCTGGTTATGGCGACGCTTCTCGTTCTAGCAACGCTTGTTTGCGTGCAATACCCCAGCGATATCCGCTCAAAGCACCATCACTACGAACAACCCGATGGCAGGGAATGACGACTGCAAGCGTATTAGCGGCACAGGCAGTGGCAACGGCTCTGACAGCGGTGGGATGGTCAATTTGTTTGGCAACCTCCGTGTAACTCATAGTTGTGCCAAGTGGAATTGCCTGCAACGCTTGCCAAACACGTTGTTGAAAGGCCGTACCTTGAATATCCAGTGGCAGATTAAGTCCGTGATCGGGGGTTTCAATTAAGGTCAGCACTTGTGCCACCCAGCTAGAGAAGGTTGGATCAGCGGCGTGTAATTGTGCCTTCGGAAAGCGAGTCTGCAACCGTTCGGTTAGTGTCTCTGGTGTGTCGCCAAAGTCGATCGCGCAAAGGCCTCGGTCGGTTGCTGCTACTAAAACCAAACCCAGAAAGGATTGTTCGATCGCAAACTGGATTGCAATATTCGTCGCCCCTGCGTTGTCTTGACTGGGTGCCATGCCTAACATACTGGTCGCTTTCCCATAAAACTGACTGCTCGAACTAAACCCAGCATTGTAAATAGCTTGAGTGACAGAGCCACCTTTTTGCAAGTCATCACGCAGGCACTGCTGACGCTGAGCGATCGCATAGGTCTTGGGTGTTACGCCCACGATCGCTTTAAACAAGCGTTGCAGGTGATAGGGACTAAGTCCCGCGACTGCTGCCAACGCGCTTAATGACGGTGCTGTTTCAGACGTTTCAATCAGTTTACAGAGATGGGCAATCAATTGCACTTGCGCCTCGCGGGGTGACACCGTATTTGGCTGACACCGCTTACAGGGACGAAACCCCGCTTGCTCCGCTTCAGAACAGGTTTGAAAAAAGCGCACATGCTCACGCTTCGGCAGTCGTGACGCACAGCCGGGACGACAATACACACCCGTTGTTGTCACCGCATAGACAAATACGCCCTCTGCCTGTCGATCGCCTGCTAGAAGCGCATTCCAGCGCAGTGCCTCAGTCGAAAATGGTGCTGCGATCGTGGGTTGCATGACCGACTTTCCTCAACATTAACTACCCTTCAAAAGGCGCAAGCGACCTTTAACCATCATGTTATTGATTAAGCAGGCAACCTACTATCAGGTTCTTGCGGTCTTATTCAACGACATTATGCAGCAATTGATGGGGCAAAACACTTGCCAAAGGCTTGCAGTAATTTGAGCAAATGTTGATGCAAATTTCACGTTGCAGCAATGCCCAAATGATGTTTTGCTCGTTCGATCAAGTTCTAACGCCAAAGTTCTAAATCTAGCGGACGGTAGTTGTAAAACACTAAATAGTGCTTGAAAGTAAAATGTCTAAAGTTAAACTTCTATATCGAAACGTAACTCTTTGAAAAGGGGCAACTTTGCCAGGGGAACGATAAATCAATACATCTTACAGTAAGGCTCTAAAGCGATGGCTAGCTACTCTTCCATTCTCATTCCTCAAGGTTGTGAACTATTTTATGATGAAGTAGTGGCTCTACGTGAGCGAGTAGCAGAGCTAGAACATACGGAAGAGTCATTACAGCGATCGCTCAAAGATCTCGCAGATGTCAAATTTGCCCTTGATCAATCTTCTATTGTAGCAATCACTGATGCGGCAGGCATAATCACTTACATTAACAACAAGTTCTGCGAAATTTCAAAGTATAAACCCTGGGAATTGATTGGAAAAACGCATCAAGTTGTCAATTCTGGCTATCATCCTAGAGAGTTTTTTGTGGAGATGTGGAAAACCATTACAAAGGGTCAAGTCTGGCAAGGTGAGGTTAAAAACCGTGCTAAGGATGGGTCTTATTACTGGGTAGACACAACCATCGTGCCGTTTTTGGGCGATCGAGGCAAGCCCTATCAATATGTATCAATTCGCAACGACGTTACTGCATTTAACGAAACGAAAGAAGAACTGCAACAATTGAACGAGCAGTTAGAAGGCAGAGTCAAGCAACGCACGGCAGAACTACAAGCCTCTCAACAAATTCTGAAACAACAGGCTGATGACGTGTCTCAAACATTGCAGACACTTCAGCAGACACAGATGCAATTAATTCAGAGTGAAAAGATGTCTAGCCTGGGACAATTAGTGGCAGGAGTTGCCCACGAAATCAACAATCCAGTTAATTTTATCTATGGCAACCTCGTTCATGCTGATGAATATACGCAGGATTTGTTGCACCTGATGGAACTGTACCAGCAGTACCATCCTCAGCCTCATCCTGCTGTTCAAGCGGCATTAGAAACAGTTGACCTGAACTTTTTAATCGACGATCTTCCCAAGCTCTTGAGTTCAATGCGAGTAGGAGCCGATCGCATTCAAAAAATCGTTTTGTCGCTGCGAAACTTTTCCCGTATGGATGAAGCGGAAATGAAAGAAGTTAATCTGCATGACGGCATTGATAGTACGTTAATGATTTTGCAGAGTCGGCTCAAAGCGAAAAGCGATCGCCCCAGTATTAACGTTGTCGAAGAGTATGGAAACCTACCTGCCATTGAATGCTATCCCGGACAATTAAACCAGGTGTTTATGAATATCTTGAGTAATGCGATTGATGCCGTAGACGAGCGGTTGGAGCATTGTCTTCAGCATTCTGAAACATACTCTCCTACTATTACGATTCAGACCGAGTTGCTGAATGATCACCAGGTACAGATTGCGATCGCGGACAACGGTTTCGGTATTCCTGAGTCAGCGCAACGTCGCTTATTCGACCCGTTCTACACGACCAAACCAGTCGGCAAGGGAACAGGCATGGGATTATCGATCAGCTATCAAATCGTGACTGAAAAACATCAAGGCACATTGAAATGCAAATCTGCCCCAAATCAGGGTTCTCAGTTTATTGTCATCATTCCACTGAGTCAAGCGGTAAGTTACACCTAGAGCCTGAGATGATGTTTCAAAAGTCCGCATCCTTGTAGCTTTGGTGACGGAATACTCTTATGCCTTCGGAGAAGGCTGCGCTAATGGAGAACATCAACGGAGACGCTACGCGTTTTTTGGCTGCCGTAGGCTTTACGCAGCTACATGGACACTAGCGCAGCTATGTTCAACGGTCTATAACCTGCTCTTAACCATGACTTCTAGAGAACGCTCCTTGCTCATTAATCAAACTTGACCTTTAGGAAGAGAGCCTTTTGTTAAAAATACTTTACATTACGGAGGCATACACCAAACAAACTAGGTAAACACATGGCTGATGTAGTTGATACTGCCGTTAATGCTGGTTCTTTCAGCACCCTAGTCTCTGCAATTAAAGCTGCTGGGTTAGTGGAAACTCTAAAAGGCGCGGGTCCTTTCACTGTCTTTGCACCGACTGATGAAGCCTTCGCTAAACTGCCAAGTGGTACTGTTGAAGGGCTGCTTCAGGATATTCCTAAGCTCAAGCAAATTCTGACCTATCATGTTGTTGCAGGCAAAGTAATGGCTGCTGACGTAGTGAAGCTGACAACAGCAAAAACAGTTGAAGGTTCAGACGTAAAAATTGACGCTTCTAACGGTGTCAAGGTCAATGATTCTACAGTGACAACACCGGATGTTGCTGCCGATAACGGTGTCATCCACATCATCGATACAGTTCTGCTTCCTGCATAAGCTTATGCTTTGGTAGCACTAAATTGAATTAAACGGCGTGAGGCAGTAGCTCTTAAGGGTTGCTGCCTCACGTTGTTTAAAGCTTTTTGTACTATGCAAGTTGCGCTTTCTTAACCAGCATGATGCAAGTAAGGCTGCTAGGCATGACACTTCTTTGCTTAGATAAGTAATTGAGCGTAATTCAACTAAAGATGACTTCGGGAGTGGAGGGGGTTCTATCCCCTGCCTGGGGCAAAGCCCCCAAACTCCTTTTTTACAATTAGTTGTGGCTACCTACTTAGCGACTCTCAAACCTCAAGCGTCACAGGTACAGCCTGTATGACCGCAACCTTGCCCAGCAGGATGACCATTGGCACACGCTTCGCCACAGTAGGCTTTGTCGTCTTTCATTACTGCATCGGCAACGGAAACAACGCATAGGCAGTTGTCGCAAGCACATTTCATTTGGGTCACAGTAGCCATAGTTTCCACCTTGTTTGGTATACCAATCACCATAACATATGAACAGCTATTCAGGTATTGTTTGAGCCGACTCTTTTTCCCTCACTCCTTCTCCCTCAAGCAAAGGGAAACCGCTCCAAGTCCCCTTCTCAGGGCGAAAGAGAAACTTTAAGCCTTGCGGCATCGACGGAAAGGGTGAGAGCGAATTGTGGTGAGGCAAGTATATAGACCCCTTGAATTGTGTTATGACACTGCTAAGGCAAAGAGTTGCACATGTATGGCTTAGTCCGTCACAGTGTACACAGCAACGTGTTGCAATTTAGGATGGCATGGGAGAACGTGCGATCGGTAAGACAGATTCGTTTTTGGTCTGTGGTCTGGGCAGCTTAGGGCAGTATTGTGTCTCAGTGCTTAAGGAGTTTGATGTAACGGTGAATGCGATCGAAGCATCGCCACAGCCGCACTGGGAACTGCCAGCGTTACCTGCCCTGATCGATCGACTCTTGCTGGGGGACTGTCGCCAACCCCAACTGTTGGAGGCAGCAGGGATTCATCAATGTCGGGCGATTTTGCTTGTCACCAGCGATGAGCGCGTCAATATTGCAGCTGCCTTTGCAGCACGATCGCTCAATCCCAAGATTCGGTTAGTAGTACGTTCTGCACAAGAAAATCTCAATGATCTCCTGGGTCAGCAATTAGGTAACTTCGTCGCGTTTGAAGCAACGCAGCTACCTGCCCCCAGTTTTGCGATGGCAGCCCTGGATAACGAAACGCAGGGCTTGTTTACGCTCGAAAACCAGCGACTACGGATACTGACCGTACGCATTCAAGCAGACCATCACTGGTGCGATCGTCGCCTGCTGTATGAACTCAATACGCCCAATCGTCGCGTACTGCGGCATTTCAGGGCAGCGGTCATTCCGCCTGCCAACTCGTTCTATCAATGGGATCCCGACACCAGAGTGCAAACCGGCGACACCATCACCTATATTGAAGCGGCTGAAACGATCGTCAATCCTTCTACGTCCTTCAGTAAGCGGCGCGGTGCCTTGTGGCAGGATATTAATCCGACATTAATTTGGCAAAAGCTGCGGCAGACGTTACACCAATTTTGGCGCGAAACAACACAAACGCAGAGAGTTGCACTCCTCTCCAGCGTTGGGATGTTTAGCCTTTTTGTCAGCGGTACCGTACTTTATCGGCTGCAATATCCCGACCTCACGCTGCAGGACGCGCTGAACGTCTCACTCGTTTTAGTGTTGGGTGGCTTTGATAATCTGTTTGGCGATCTGAAACTGCCGTTTGTGATTCCCTGGTGGCTGCATCTGTTTAGCGTAGGGATGACTGTCGCCGGAACAATTTTTGTCGGTATTCTCTATGCCACGTTGACAGAGCGCTTGCTGGCAGCACGGTTTCAGTTTTTGAAGCGTCGTCCACCTGTACCTAAGTCTGGACATATTGTGCTGGTCGGTTTGGGGCGTGTGGGACAGCGCATTGCCACGTTCTTGCAAGACCTGAAGCAGCCACTAGTAGGCGTTCATGGGATAACTCTTGATCCCAGTGTGCTGTCACAAATTTCGCTGGTGACAGGCAATATTCACGACACCTTGGCGCGGTCTAACCTGGCGACTGCTAAAAGCATGATTATTGTTACAGATGATGAGGTGACGAACCTGGAAATCGCGCTGATGGCGCAAGCAGCTAACCCAAGCTGTAATCTGGTTGTGCGCGTTTTTGACCCTGCGTTTGCTGAGAATGTCGCACGGCTGCTGCCCGCTGCCAGAATTTTACAACCCTACGCTCTATCTGCTGCTGCCTTTGCTGCTGCTGCCTTTGGTGAAAATATTCTCAGCCTGTTTCGTCTTAACGATCGTACAACCCTTGTCACTGAATACCAAATTGAAGCGACGGATACACTCAACGGGCGCTTGCTGTCTGAGATTGCTTATGGTTATGGTGTAGTGCCGATTCTCCATCAAAAAGCGACCCGCGAACCAGCACGCCTTATGCCGTCTGACGATACACGACTGCAGGTGGGCGATCGACTGGTCGTACTGGCAACACTTTCAGGGCTACAACGAGCCGAGCGCGGCACCAGCAAAACCCCACGCTGGCAGGTGCAAATCGAAAAAGTATTCTCTGAAGAAGCTCTTTTTGAAGGTGCGGGCGCGATCGCACGGGTAGCAGGCTGTGACATTGGCACTGCAAGAGATCTCATGAGGCGACTGCCGGGAACTGTGCCAACCTTACTCCATAAGCATCAGGCACAGCGTCTCATTCGAGAACTCAATAAACTTCAGGTGTTTGCTAAAGTCTTGCGTGCATCTTAAGCGATGCCTTAACCACAGTCTTGGACTCACATTAACCGTATTGTTAGGGACTCAGGAAAGATTAACCGCCAAGCGTCTCAGTCAACCATGCTTCCAAGGCAGACCGATCAGCAAACTCCAAAAGGGCTTCGCCCAATAACTCTAATTGAGCAAGGGAGAGGGTCTCAATGAGCGATCGCACTGTCTCTGGCACTTCACCAACTTTGCGTGTTAAAAGCCGCAAAATGAGCGATCGTCCTTCTTCCCGTCGTCCTTCTTGTCGCCCCTCTTGTCGCCCCTCCTCTTTGGCTTCCTGATAGACTCGGGTTTCCTGAAGCGTTATCCCTAGCATCTGCTCAACCTCCTGACGACTGAGATTCGTAAACTTGTACACCATAATTGTTGTCACTGTCTCAATTATGGCGCGACTTGCTTCTACCGATCCCTCCCGCTGTGAGCGGGCTAACAACAAGCGTGCTGCCGATGGTGCCGCTGCCTCGTCTACCGTTGTCAATACCATCAACGCTACACCTAGGGGCAATTGCTCAAGGTTGCCCAGTTCATTCAGGTAAATGCGGTGCACCTGCTCACTCTCTAGGAGCGCTCGATAGGGATAGGTTTCGCTTTGTTGCGTGGTACGAGACGGATAGATGACGACCGTTTGCCAATCACTGAAGCGATCGCGGTTGCGATAAAAGTACAGAAACGATTCACCAAACAAGCGTTCGTAAAGCTGTTCATCTTTCTGAAATTGAACTTCGCAGAAGTAAACAACGCCTGGTGTATCAGAGGGAGGCGGCAAGAAAACCCCGTCAATTTCAAATTTAGGTTCTTTGACAGCAATGGCATCAAAGCGATAGCTAGCAGCAGTCGGTGGTGGAGTTTGCAGCAACTCAAACAGCAAGCTGGGGGACTGCTGGAACAACTGGTAGAAAATGGAATCCCGTCGCATTGTGGCTACTGAGTGACCCACTCATTGTATGTCGGATCGCTTGATCACAAGCTGCGAGCACCGTCGTTGGAGGGCGATCGCACCCTCCCGATCGGGAAGCAACACGTTTAACCTACACTTAAGCTGCGATCAGTTGACCGATGTCCTGGGGGGCGAGGTGTGGATGAACAACACCACCATCTTTAAACCAGATCACTCGATTCGTGCGACGCGCCACATCCGCTTCGTGGGTCACCATCACAACGGTCATGCCACTGGCGTTTAGCTCGGTAAAGATATTGAGAATTTCTACAGTCGTATGTGAATCTAAAGCACCCGTTGGTTCATCTGCCAGCAGCAACACAGGACGGTTGACGATCGCCCGTGCAATGGCGACCCGTTGCTGTTGCCCGCCTGATAGCTCAAACGGTTTGTTGTTCATGCGGTTTGCCAGCCCCACGCGGGTCAGCGCTTCGACAGCGCGATCGCGGCGTTCACGCTCAGGCACACTGGCATACACCATCGGCAGCATGACGTTTTCGATCGCCGATAGCTGCGGCAACAGATGAAACTGTTGAAACACAAACCCCAGCTTGCGATTCCGCACATGAGCCAGAGCCGTATCGTCTAGTTGGGCAACGTCTTCACTGTCAAGATAGTAGCGCCCACGGGTCGGGCGATCGAGGCAACCAATCACGTTCATCATGGTGGACTTACCCGAACCGGACGCACCCATAATGGCGCAGTATTCGCCCTGTTCGACCACCAGATCAACGCCTGCAAGCGCCTGCACTTCTGTTTCGCCAGAACCGTAGATTTTGTAAATGTCTTCGAGGCGAATGATGGTGGAGGTAGGCATGGGAAAGGATAAGGGCTAAAGGATAAAGGATAAGAGCATGAGGGACGAAGGATGAAAGGGCGTTATGAGTTTTGAGTTGATCTTCTTCGGATTTCGGATTTCTGACTCCGCATTTTTAGCCTTTAGCCTTCATCCTTTAGCCTTCTGTTAAGTGCTTCTCAACGCCACGATCGGGTCAAGTTTCGCGGCTTGACGGGCAGGAACCACGCCAAAGAATAAGCCAATACCACCAGAGACACCCACTGCAAGGGCGATCGCAACGGGTGAAACGCTTGCTTTGAGGGGGGTAACGGCTCCAACGGCGAGAATACCGCCGACGCCAATCATGGTGCCCAGTAGACCACCAGCGGCTGAGAGCAGTACCGCTTCAATAATGAACTGAATCAGGATGTCTTGCTGGGAGGCACCGATCGCCTTGCGTAAGCCGATTTCTTGGGTACGCTCTGTGACCGAGACAAGCATGATATTCATAATGCCGATGCCGCCGACCAGTAGAGAAATACCTGCGATCGCAGCCAGCATTGCCGTTAACCCGCCTGTGATGGTGCCCACAATCCGCAGCACGTCCTTTTGCGTTTGCACCGTAAAGTCATCTTGATCGGTAATTTTGTGCCGCAGCCGCAGCAAGTTTGACACCTGAAATTCGGCTGCTCCCACGCTGGCTTTATCTTTGGCAGAGAGCGAGATAAAAGTTAAGTCCAAACCATAGGGGGAGTTGCGCCCCGTCAGGCGGCTGGCTTGAGTGGTCAGCGGTATGTATGCCGCATCATCCTGGTTGCTGCCCAAAAACGCACCTTTCGCCTGCATCACACCAATCACCTGAAAACTGATGCCGCCAATGCGAATCTGCTGTCCGATCGGGTCTTTGTTGCCAAAGAAACGGGTTGCAATATCGGCTCCTAGCGCCACAACCTGCTTGCTGCCATCCACATCTTGCTGCGTCAAAAAGCGTCCTTTTGCCATGTCAAAGCTCCGCACTGCCAGAAATTCTGGTGTGGTGCCCACGACTAAGGAATTGCTGTTGAGGTTACGATAAACCACTGGCAACTGGCTCTGACGCTGAGCAGCCACTTCCTTCACAGAAGGTACTTGAGCCGCGATCGCCTTTGCATCCTCCCAAACCAACGTGCGCGGCATATCGTAGCTACGATTCCTTGCTTCGCCGCTACCCGGTGTCACAAACAAGACATTGGGTCCTAGCGATTCAAACTGTTCTGATGCTAGCTTTTGGGCACCCTGCCCAATGCCGACCATCGCGATTACCGATGCATTGCCAATAATGATGCCCAGCATCGTCAACGTACTGCGTAACTTGTTTGCAGTCAGCGTTTTGACTGCCATTTTGCCGCTTTCGAGTAAGTCCATTGGAGGGAAAGGATGAAGGATGAAGGCTAAGGGATGAAGCTGAGTTTTATCTTTATTAAAGAGATGAGGGATGAAGGATGAGTTTTATCTTTTGAAGGGGGAAAGATGAAGGGTGTAACCCGTTTCGGTGGAGCAGTAGGCTAAGGTTTATCCTTTGGAGCGGAAAAAGGCTACGGATGAACACTAGTTTTTTATCCTTTATCCTTCAGCCCTTATCCCTTCCTTTGGCTCTTAGCCTTATTTCTGGTTCACGCCCTTCGTAATGTTTTCTAGCTTCTGACCTTCGGGGAGTTCGACGAAGACCTGATTACCAGCCTGGATACCGCTAAGAATTTGGGTTTCGTTGCCGATCGTAGAACCGACTGTCACCAATTGGAACCTGGGCTTGTTTTGGGCATCGGGAACCAGTACGCCCGTTTGTCCTTTATCGGTGACGATCGCCACAGTGGGTACAATCAGTGCTTGCGGGATAGGTTTGCCAAAGAAGATAAGGTCAATATCCTTCATGCCAGATCGCAGTAAGTCTTTGCCAGAATCTAGCCCGACCCAGACGGCGAAGGTCACAACACCTCGTTGCGAAGCGTCTTCTTCAGCTTTGGGAGAAATCCGCTGTACAGTGCCTTTGAATGACTGGTCAGGATATGCCCCTGCTCGAATTTCAACCGTTTGCCCCAGCTTAATCTGGGCAATGTCCACTTCAGGCACCTTCGCTTTGATCTCCAGGTCACTGGCAAGGTTGGCAACATACGTCGCTGAAGACGTGCTGGAGGCAAAGCTAGTCGGTGCAACAAACGCACCCACTTCTGCGCCTGTCTGCGTGATCACACCATCAAACGGAGCCACGATCACCGCATCCTCTAGCTGAATACCAATCCGATCGAGACTTGCCTGAGCGGCTGCCACTTGTGCCGCTGCTTGCTGAATTTCTTGAATGCGAGAACCATTTCGTTGCTGGTTGAGTTGCTGCACGAGGTTGTTGTAGCCCGCTTGCGCCTGCGCCACATTTGCTCTAGCGCTCCGTTCCTCGTTCAGCACCTCATCAAGGCGATCGCGACTAATTGCACCTTCGGCTGAAAGCGTCCGGTTGCGTTGCGATCGCTGCAATGCCAGATCTAGCCGCGTTTGGGCAGCGGCAATTTGCGCCTTTGCCTGGGTAGCATTTGCTTGTGCCTGCCCGATCGCTTCAGGACGATTCCCAGCTCTTACTAGTGATAGGTTTGCTTGTGCTCTGGCAAGTTCTGCCTGCGCCTGTGCGCGATCGGCTTGCAGTTCTCTCGTTTCCATGCGTGCTACGACCTGCCCTTTTCTAACGCGATCGCCCCGCTGCACCAGCAACGCTTCCAGCCGACCAGCCGTTTTTGGGTTCAAGTTCAGTTCTTTTACTGCTTGCACTTCACCACTGGCCGTAATGCGCGCCGTAATGTCTTTTGCTTGTACCGGTACAGTCAGTTGACTAATGGACTGCTTAGGAGCAGCATTGCGCACCAGTGGCACAGCTACCGCAGAAACACCAACGACACCCGCTACGACCAGTCCTATTAGCCAGGGAGTGCTTTTGGCTTTACCAACAAAAGGAAGTTGCATAGGGGGAGAATCTGTAGATAGAGAATGAACAGAGCAATGAGAAAGAATCAGAAATAAAGCCGTTGTCTATTGAAATAACGGAGGCACATGAAGCTCTTTGGGGCTAACTAACCTGGGCAGGGCTATCCGCCGTTGGCATGACCTGAGACGTGTGCTGCTGCGCCCATCGCTCCATCATGAGCGGCAGTTCTTGCTCTAGAAAGGCATGAACCGCGTGCATTTCTTCAAGACGTTGGCGCAAGGGCGGTGCGCTTTCATCAATCAACTTCAATCCCTGCTCAGCAATTTGACGAAATGTTTTGATCTGCGTAATGCGTTGCTTCGTCAACTCAGCCCAAGCATTAGGCTTGATGCGAAAGTAATCCCGCCGTTTACCGGGCAGACTGGTACGTTCGATTAAACCCAGTTGCGTGAGTAGACGGGTCATGGTGCTAATTGAGCCTTTGCTTGCTTGCAAAACGGCGGCTAATTCACTTGGCGATTGGTGTGGCGGGTTAGAAATAAGCAACCAGCCCAGAATGCGCCCTGCCATACGCGGCAAACCGACTAGCTCAAACGAAAGCCCCACTGTTTCGATGAACTGCTGCTGCTCAAGGGGCGGATATTCAAACGGCAGATGTTCAAGCAGTGGTTCATGTTTCATCAGGCGTGGGTCAGTGTTTGGCAAAGATGTTGCACTCATAGCCACAAGCTAACACATTGGGTTTAGTAATTACTGAACAATCAGAAATAGCTGGTATAGCAAAAGGATAAGGGATGAAGGATAAGGGATGAAGGATAAGGGATGAAGGCTGAGGGCTGAGGGATAAGGGATGAAGGCTGAGGGCTGAGGGATCAATCGAAGCCCTTACTCCAAGGAAATTTTAAGGTTTAGGTCTGTCCTCACGTTCTCTTTGACTGCTATACGTGTTGGTGATACCGCAGCGATCGCCAAAGGACATGTTGCTTCCTTTGGAACCCTGTTGTAAGGGCAAGTGAGCACCGCTGTATTGATCTTGTCAGGTATTGTAGACGGTTGGTTGTAACCTCCTTCTGTTAAAGGTTTCAGCAGCTTTAAATGGATTGCAGCGCTTTGCTTTTGAGTATGATGAAGTCTATTCATCTTGCTGCCTGTCGATCGCCCATGTTAAGACTGAGTTCTCTATGTCCAATGCGACCGTTGTGGAAGCGTTTGGCTTGAGCACTCCTTAAAAAGAACCGAAAGAACCGTCCGCTCGATGCTTTTTTTGTAAACATTGCCCAAACCTTTCGGATTAGTCCACCGCTCTGATGCATTCAGTACAATATGCTGACCGATGCCATCGAGCGCTCAGACTGAGTTAAAGCCTATGAGTCCTTCGCCTGACCATTTCCCCCAATCCTCCAAGCCTCCCTTGCCTGACGAAACTACTCCTACTCCAGAACAGCCCTCTGCTGCTTCTGATCCAACATCAGCGGCTGCCTCTAGGTCTAACGAAGCCAGCGTCGATCGCACCTCTACCACAGGGTCTTCTAGCACAGGGTCTGAAGAGGCATCTTCCACGGCTGCATCGGACACACCGCCGTTAGTACCCAAGCGACCGTTAATGCGTCCCGTGAGCCGTCCACAGCCACCCGCAACGCCGCCTGTCGCCCAGAAGCCAGAAGCTGCGGCTGTAGCACCGAAGCCTGAAGTTGTGCCGACTCCAGTGGTTGAGAGTAGTCCTGCAGCAGCGCCCGAAGCGGTAGCTGGAGATGCCTTAATTCGGCAGCAGCCGATTCCGCCGCCCAGCGAGCCGAAGCAATATCGCGCGATCGGGCTGGTACGGGGTCGGTACACGCCGACGGACGAGCAGTTTACTCGTGGTGCGATGCTGACGAGTGATGGCACGGAGGTGGAAGCGGTGCTGCTGGGACGTGTCATGAGCCTGGTGCGAAACCATCTGGATTTAGAGCAACAACATCTCTGGGTTGTGTATCCCCGCACTCGTGAAATGCGGCAGGACTTGCACGTACAGATTGTCGGCGTTTGGGAACCAGAGAAGCTGAATAAAGAGGGTGAAGATGCCTCTGAGCTAGAAGCCTCGCCTCAGTCTGATGCCTCTCCAGCAGCGCCCGCTAGCAGCACTCCTGAGGACTCAGGGTTTGACGAAAACTACTTCTCGATTCGGGGTGAAGTGGTGTTTTACTCTGCTGACGAGCAGCAGATTGTGGTCAAAATCCAGCAAGCGCCCCGCAAGACAGCCGATCGCGAAAAAGCTTTTAAACTACGCTTAGACGGTGTTTTAAGCAGCCCTAAAGCACTCGGTTATTTTTGGGATCTTCAGGTCGAACGGCGGGGCGCGGCACTGGTGGTCACAAGTGGCACCCCGATCGGGCTAGTGCCACCGAAGAAAAAGACCGCCAGTGCCGGGTTCAAACGCACGGGCGATCGTCGTCCGCCTCAACGCAAAACACGCCCTGTTGCTGCTAAAAGTGCGGCACCGGCTGGCGCACCGCGTCGAGAGCCATTGCCCAAACCCGTCAAGCGTGCTGAGCCAGCCAGCGAGGGCTAGTAGAGCCGCCTTAGTCGATCGCAATTTGTGAACCCCAGGCATCCTGCGGTCGAAAGGTTTGGTCAGCTGGTATCGGCGCGACAAACTCTGTCAGCGTAAAGGTTCCGGCTTCAATCCACTGCTTTAACTCCATTGCCACCTGGCGGGAGCGAAACAGGCTGGCAAGCGGCGCGACTCGTACATTTTTGCCGTCGATCGTGATCCGTCCTGACTTGAGTTGAGCATAGCTAACCAGCCCAAACGTTGGACGGACTCGTCGTGGAATGGAGAAATCAACCACAGGTGCCACCAGGTCTTGATCCTGAACGGCACAATGCGCGACCACTTCTTCTTGCAAAACCGGAAACGGTACACCCACACCCAGCATCAGCGACGGACCGTAATTCTTGAAATAGCAGCCCCGTACCCAGCGAGCATCCATTTGCTTGGCATCACCAATCAGTGCCAGAGTAGCAGCAGGGCCAATCGGCGTGCGATTCGGTAGCCGTCGCTGCAACGGAAAATGTTGAGTGCCCTCCCAGGCAACATAGCCAATGCCGCCACCGAGAAAAATGCGGGTGCCAATGCCTACAAGCTGAAGATCGGGATCGTTTAGCAGAGGCGCGATCGCGCCAGGGTTTGAATAAACGGCGTTACCCAGACGAGGCTGAAGCGGTCCAAGATAGGTCGCTAAGGGGCGATCGCCCCCATTTACCCCCACGATAAAGTTTTGATAGAGATTGCGCGGATTGAAGAGATAAAACTGATTAATCGTCTCGCGGGTAATCGTGGTTTCAAATGAGGCACGCGGGTAGCAGTCGGTCACCTGTCCAAGCGCCCGCAGATGCACTGGCTTCCCTGCAATTAAGTCCTCGATTACATAGCCGCCCCCCTTCTCGCGGATCTCTTCGCCATCGATCGCTTCTCCCACCTGCGTTGCGCCCAGGTAAAGATCGACCGCACCAAAACCCGAATAGGCAGGCACACTATCCAACCAGCATTGACGAATTTTGATCGGCGGATCGGTGTGCCCCAGGTTAATCATTGCCCCAGAGGATTCCATCGGCTCGAAGGTGCCCGTCGTGATGACATCCACTGCCTTGGCTGCCTGAGTGACACCCACCTCAGCGACACGTGCCTTTAGCTCTTCCACCGTCCACACAACGGCACGCTGCTGGCTGATTTTGTCATTAATTTCGGCAATGGTTCGCATAGGGTCAGCGCTTCGCTCTGCTACACCCTACACCCTACACCGTCCGGTTAAACGCTTACAGTAAAGCCTCAAACCGATCGCCTCGATTACGTTTTCGTACGTTGAGCCAGCGTTGGCACCCGACCCATCAACCCAGTCATGAGCGCCAGGGCAATGCGTCTGGCTAGCGGGCTAATACGCAAAAGCCACAAACCCAAGCCACGCAGTACCACAATCGGCAGAAGATTGTTTGAAAAAACGCGGTTGAGAATATCCGTAAAGCCCAAAATCACCGCGTTTTCTAACTTGCGCCAGCGTTCGTAGGCTTTCAACACCCGCACGGCACCAATATCTTTGCCCTTCTGATGCGCTGCCTGAATAATTTGCGCCAGCGCTGCCGCATCACGAATGCCGAGGTTCACGCCCTGCCCGCCAACGGGATGACAGCAATGAGCCGCATCGCCAATCAGCGCCAACCGGGGCAGCACGTAGCGATCGCTCTGCATGAGCTGAACGGGAAACACAGAGCGATCGCCCACCAGTGACAGAGCACCCATTTGGTCGCCATAGCGCTGATGCAACGCGGCAAGAAAAGCATCATCATCCAAAGCAGCGATCGCGGTAGCTTCGGCTTTGGGAGCCGTCCAGACAATGCGACAAAGATTGTCAGGCAACGGCAGAATGGCAAAAGGCCCATCCGGTTGAAAACGCTCGTAAGCAATATTGTTGTGCGGCTGTTCAGGCTTGATAAAGGCAACAACGCACGCCTGCCAGTACTGCCAGCCGTGAGTGCGAATGCCCGCTTGCTGCCGTAGGGGCGATCGTGTACCATCTGCCGCAACGAGCAGACGAGTCCGCCATTGCTGCGTGGTGCCGTCCTGCATTACGTCTAGCGTTACACCGTCATCCTGCACGATCGTCTTCACCAGTGTGGCAGGGCAGCGATAGGTCACATTAGAGCCAGCCTTCACAGCCGTTTGCAGCGCCTCTAGCAAGACACGATGCTCGGCGACATACCCCAGCACATCCGTACCCAGATCTTCCCGTAAGCACTGCACCACTGTAGCGTTGGCGGCATCAGAAAGCTGAATCTGGTCGATCGGGTTTACAGCAGCACGCATCTGATCCCAGACACCGATCCCGTCAAAAATACGGCTGGATAAAAGGTTGATGTGGTAAGCCTGCCCTCGGGCGATCGCGGCAGACTCAGCTTTTGCCTCCAGCAGCGCGATTTGCAAACCAGACTCTTGCAGCGCGCAGGCAAGCGTCAGACCAACTAAACCGCCGCCCACAATCACAACATCGTAATCAATCCGTTTTTTAGCATCCTCATCCAACGCAGCGACAGAAGCAGGGGACGCACTGGTGAGAGTTGATACGTGTGACCCACTGAAGGGCGCGACTGCTCGATTAGACGCACTGGAAGGCGCGGTGGTTCGGCTGGACGCGCTCACAGGCGCAACTGTTTGGTTGGACGCGCTGGAAGGCGCGATCGTGTCTAATTGCTCAAGCGTCATCTTAAAGAAACGTCGTGAAGAGATTGAGACTTCGTTACATACCTTTATTGTGGCGCGAATCACCGCAGGGAGCAAGGCAGCGGTCAGTCATCAGCCGTTAGCTTTTTAGAGTAGTACAAGTTTTCTTTTTACACACTAAAAACGACGCTCCCATTGCCTGCGGCTTCCCTCTTGCTAAGGAGATTGAGGGGGATCAAGCGGGGAGCGTCGTAGTTAGCAATTTTTGAATTGATTTTATTTTCGCTCTAGTTTAGAGACACGGTTCTCCAGCGCAATGAGCCGATCCTTTGCCTCGATCGCCAGCGTTGCCAGACGCTCGATCATTTGGGTATCAGAGGGATCAGTCGGACTACGTGGCGTGCGACTGGGAGGTGCACTACGGACGCTAGAAGGATTCTGCCGACTGAGTTGAGCTACCTGGGCACGAAGTTGACTAACCTGCGATCGCAGCTCAAAAATGTCAGCTTGTAGATTGATTGCTGACTGAGCTACCGTGCGCTCTTGCAACAGCAGTACTGTCAGCAGCACCACTACAACCATTAACCCCACGCGGCGAAACATTGGTCACCTCAGGTCGCATCGTTAGAGAAAAAGCTTTGGATCAATGTCCAGGATGCCCACACAAAGACGGAAGCAACCATGAAAAGCATTAGCATCGCCAGTGCCGAAAAGGGTGCAATGACGACCATCAGCAATGCAACAAGCAAAAACAAAGTCCAGAGGGAACGGTTCATCGTCACTTTACTCACAAATCTATGCTTTGAAGCTTAACGAGCGATCGTCGGTGCGCCCTCTAGCCATAGCAGGAGCAAACACAGAAGGAATCATTATTTGGGTGAGTCTGTGCCCAACACTCTCAAATCATTGACCAGAGTAGGATAGGGAAGCGTCGCTGCCACCAAGGCGACAACTGCAAGGCAGAGCAACGTGGGTAAAAGTCTAGGTCTTGTAAGTTCCATGATAGTTAGCGCCGGAAACACAAACGAAGTGTTACAAACTGTTGCGATTTCTAGTTGGTTGTAACAGTATCTTCAGTGTGACACATCGGTTGCGGTGTATGGGGGGATCTACACAGGCAGTACGTGCGATTACGTACGTGAAGTCAACTACTTAGCATCGCCCTTTATTAGCCTTCCGCTTGCCTTACCGTCGCTAATCAGTATCGAACGGTGCCTGGTTACGCCCCTCCATCGCAGGTAAGAAGCTGAAATCGTCCTTCTGGCAGCATTTAGCAGAGATTACGTATGCCAATTGGTGCAACGACCGTTATACGTAGATCAGGTTGTCTCCGAGCGCTGGTCGACGATCGCGTTTAGCCTTCTTCAGGCTTTCTCTTTGCGTGGAGTAAACTGTAAGTGTTTTTGCGTCTGCTTTAAGCGTTGTGCCAGATTAAACGATAAATTAGATCACCCCTTTGCAGAAGCCGATGCTGAGTCGATCGTACAAAACCGCTTTATGGAGTGTCCTTGCTGTCTTTATAGGGGCAGTCTGTCTCTACATTCCAGTCGCTTTTCTGTCTAATCAAGCGGCTTTGGTGACGGAACTCAATCACCTGGGTGCCAATGCAGCCTTCTTCTTTGTAGTGGGGTTTGCGATCGTTACGACCCTGGGCTTCCCTGGCAACCTCTCGACGATCGCGGGTGGTGCTGTCTTTGGGCTGTTTTGGGGCACGCTCTGGTCGCTGATTGGTGCCACGCTAGGAGCCATCGGTGCCTTTTTGCTGACGCGCTTCTTCGTCCACGATTGGGCAATGAGTCGCTTTGGTCAGAAGCCACTGTTGCAACGACTGAACCGCGCGATCGCGCACCGACCCGTCAATTTTATTCTGGCAGTGCGCTTCTCGCCCCTGTCGCCCTTTAGCCTGGTCAACTTCCTGTTTGGCTTAACGCCTGTTGACCTCAAGACTTATACCATCAGCACCTTCTTTGGTATTATTCCCGTGACGATCGCTCATACCTGGCTGGGGGTCGCTGGCAAAGAGGCGCTGAACGGGGGCGATCGTGTGCCATTCTTTCTAGCGCTAGGTGTGCTGACGCTGCTCTCAGGGCTGCCACTGCTGGTAAAGCAAAAACCCATAGCGCAAACAGCAACTAAGCCTCGTCGAAGCCTGCGACTATTCAAGTAGCAACGTCTCATAGCATTGACTGGAAGCGCGATCGCGATGCTGAAAGAGCCACTAACGTGAACGCAACAACTGCACAAACGTATCGCTCACCGTGTGGTCTTTCGTGTCAGCCGCGTATTGGATTAAGTCTTCGCGCAACCGTTGAGCAGCATCCAGCGGCAGGAGCGTTGCTAACAGAAAGTAGACTCCACGAAAACGAGAATCACTAACGTGCGTTTTGAGCCGTTCTTCAATGGCATCACCTTTGCCCAAAAAGGTTTGCACCAGGAAGAATTCGGCGATCTTGTCGTGGCGGAAGTACCATTCTTTCTTCGCGTCGCCCTTCGCATCTTTCCACTGCCGACTTACCACCATACGGAATTTCTCGTCTTCCATGCACAGCAGTTCGTTGTAGAACTTGTCCGCTGGTAGCGCTTTTTGATCGACCAACCACTGCTGATAGACCGCTTCGGAAAAGTGCTTGAGCGGAAAATCTTGATTCCAGGTGCGGCGATACTCTTCTGCCATCAGCTTGTACTGCTGCTCCCGCAGGTTGAACAAATCGGGCTGCACGCCGCCTGCTATCATCCACGCTGCCAGCGTCAACTCCATGGGGTTCGACAGAACGGCACGAGCGGTCTTCAATTCTTCTGGGGAAAGGGGTGTCTGGGTGCTCAGCATGGTATCCAGGAAGGTGCGACACGCCTGTTCATAGTCTGTTCCCTGCACAGGGGCAGCTTTGGGCAATGAAGGCTGGCGGGAGAGCAAATAGCGCTCAATTTGCGCCGATTGAAGGGGCTGCATGACGTAGGTTCTGGCAGTGGAGGGCGGTAACCATTCGAGCGGTTGTGTGGTCATGAGGATGTTGCCCTTAAAGTGGCTCTCCACGAACTGGGTGATCTTTGCCCGTGTGTCAGGGTTGACTTCGTTGAGTCCATCGATGCAGATGTCGATCGCTCCGCTGTAGATGAGGCTTTGCAAAAACTTGGTGTCTTTAATCTCGTCGCCGTGCAGCTTTTTTTGAATCGCTTCAATTACGCCCTCAGCGCATTTGGTGGCAGGCAAATAGACGACAATGCGCTGCGACTGCTGAAGCAAATGCCGCAAAAACATCGTCTTGCCCAAACCCGAATCGCCCTCCAAAATCACCTGCCCTTTGATTTCGGGAATGACTTGTAAGATTGGCTGTTCCTCCCCAACTCCCAGTTCTCTGACACTTGATTCCGAAAAGTAGGTTTCTGGATTGAAAAAGTCGAGTCCTGCATCTGCAAGTAACGAAAATCGAAACGGCTCAAACAACTTGTGCCGTAAAAATGGAACCCAGGCAAGCAGAAAGGTGACATACCCCAAACCAAGAACGTTTCGCACCCAGGGATTCCAAAAGAAAACTGCCTGGATCTGCGGTGATTTGGGATACGCAAAAATGAGGGCGAACCAAAAGACCGAGTGCGCCAGCCAGCCAACAGAGAAATTCTTAGTAAGAATTTCTCCTAACCGCGACTGCTGTTCTTCTTTTAGAGCAGTTAGATACGCTTGAATGTCGCTAATTTGCTTCTCAACGTCTTTTTTCTCCTTCCTTGGCTCCAGGACTCTAAGTGCTTTCTCTAGATCTTGGATAACCTGTTTCAAGTCGGCATCAGAGAGTTGATCTTTTCGCTTTTGTAAATCAAACCCAATCCGTCCAAGCGCATCTGCAACATCCTCGCCTGATGAACCCCAGCGAAAAGGATTTCTACTACTCCGTTGTCCTGCTGTGGCAATTTGCTCTTCAAGCAAAACCGTTAAACTTGGTAGCGCTGCTTTTGCCTCTGCGCCGATCTCACCTAAGGCATCAATAGCACTCTCACGCACTTCTCGGTTCTGGTCTTTTAGTAAAGTTTGCAAGTCAGGTACAGCGTCTTTTGCGTCTGCGCCGATCTCACTGAGGGCATCAATGGCACTTATGCGTACTTCTCGATTCTCGTCCTGTAACAACTGACGTAAAGTCGGGACAGCGGCTTTTGCCCCAATGCTCCCAAAAGAATTTAAGACTCTTTGACGCACCCTTGCATCGCTGTCTTCAAGTAAAGCTTGCAAGTCTGGCAACGCGGCTTTTGCCTCTGTGCCCATTTCACCCAAGGCATTAGCGGCACTCACGCGCACCTTGGGATTGCTGTCCTTGAGCAATGCTTGCAAGTCTGGCAACGCGGCTTTTGCCTCTACGCCGATTCTATCCAGAGCCTTAAGAGCACTTGCTTGCACTTTTGCATCTTGATCTTGCAATGCCTGACGCAAAGTAGGTACAGCGTCTTTCGTACCGATGCGCCCAAGAGCCTCAATAGTGCTTGCACGTACCTTGTCATTGCTATCTTTAAGCAATGCTTGCAAGTCTGGCAACGCGGCTTTTGCCTCCACACCGATTCTACCCAGAGCAGCAGTTGTTCTCCAACGAACCCCTGCGTCCTGATCCTTCAATGCCTGACGCAGAGCAGGCACAGCATCTTGACTGCCGATGCGTCCAAGGGCACTGGCTGCACTCTGACGTACTCTTACATCATTGTCTTTAAGCAAAGCTTGCACGTCTAGCGAGGCTGACTTCGCTCCTTCTCCTATCTTGCCAAGGGCAACGGCTGTTCTCCCGCGCACCTCTGCGTCCTGATCCTTCAATGCTTGACGGAGAGCGGGCACAGCATCTTTCTTTTCTCCTTCAATAGTTGTAAGAAAGATAATCGCCCTTCGACGAATTCTGACATCGGGGTCGCTTAACAGGCTAGACAATGTTTGAACACTGCTTGAACCGCATGCAGCTACGGCTTCAAGGTTAGGAGAGTCTTCAGATGATGGATCTTGTAACGATCGCATCACACGTTGCTTAACCTCTGCGGTTCTTTCACACCAAGCATCTTGTGCTGCGACGTTATCGGCTAGGAGTATGGGAAGACACCATCGCAGCAGAATGAAGAAAAGGGAAGGCGCAGGAGGTAAACGACGAATTATAGAACTAGCTTGGCTTCCATGCATGAGGCAGTGCCTTTGAGGGAGACGATACAGCAAGCAACAAGACTTGAGCAGAGAATTTCGTCCATTATCGTCGATCGTGCTGTTTGGACAAGCCTCACCTTGAATTAGCTCAGTGTCGTGACGATCGCGATCGTTCCAGACTTGGGAGTGACACGATGGAGAGTATACGACAGGTTTTGTGCGTCAAGGGCGATCGTGGTCGTGTTGTTGGCTTCGTTTGTAGCCCGCCCTGGAATGAATTCCGGGCTGATGGGAGGGAAGTCCATTGAAATGGACTGGGGATGGATTGAGGTCTTTGAAAGGACGGTAGTTGGTGAACCTGAGGCTTGTTTTTAGGGTGGTCGCGTTGGGTTGAGATCGAACGGCGGTCATTCTGGATTGAATGGTTGCACTATTGGTCAAAATTATGCCGCTTTGGAAGCTTTACTATCATTTGGTTTGGTCAACTTACGATCGTCAACCACTGCTTACTCCGCCCAGAGAGGCGCAGCTGTATCGCTACATCGCTCGTAAAGTCGATTCGTTAGGGTGCATTCTTCATGCGATCGGTGGCATTGATGAGCATGTTCACCTGGTTGTCTCCATCCCGCCCAAACTAGCGATCGCCGACTTCGTAAAGCACATCAAAGGCGGTAGCTCGCATGACCTCAACCACAGTAATCCTGAAGCAAAACCTAAATTCGGTTGGCAAAACGAGTATGGCGTTTTTTCATTAGGCTGCAAACAACTCGATCGCGCCATTGCCTATGTCCAAAACCCGAAAGACTACCACAAAAATGGCACAATCATCGCTTCTCTAGAAACAACCACAGACGCCTAAACAACTCCCCCAAGATTCTTTCAGTCGCATCCTCCTCAGTCCTCTTCAGAGGACTTCCCCCCATCAGCCCGGAATTCATTCCAGGGCGGGCTACAAACGAAGCCAACAATGCCCAAAAACGTTTGCCCGTATTCCAGTTCTAAGCGACGATCGTTCCCCCTCAAAACAGCACTGTTCCTATTTGAAGTGCGATCGTTCCGACTTCAACCAGCAGTTTTTCTATTTCAGATGCGATCGTTCCTACTTCAAGTGCGATCGTTGTGGCTTAAAAGCAGGAGTGCTCAAATGCTGAACAGCAATGTTTGAGTGTGACGGGCGATCGCACCTTCCCATCGCGCCTTAAAATCAGGGAATGCAAAAACCGCGATCGTCCGTCGAAATTCCTGCCTGTGCCTGGAGCCGTCCTATTGGACTGGGCTGGGAAAAACCGTATACCGTCCGCTATACCAGCAATCTCGACGATGGTCCCTGGCATGGGATGCCGCTGGGTGGTTTGGGTGCAGGCTGCATTGGGCGATCGCACCGTGGCGACTTCAATCTCTGGCATATTGACGGTGGTGAACACGTCTTCAAATCTATACCTGCCTGTCAGTTCAGCATTTTCGAGCAAGTGGGCGATCGCACTCAGGCGTATGCCCTCTGCACAGCGCCACCAGAGGATGGAACGCTAGGGGCATGGCAGTGGTATCCAGTGAGTGGGGAGGCAGAAGGCAGAAGGCGGAAGGCAGAGGACGCAGGAGAGGAAAGGGGTGCAGGAGAAGAAACTCAAAACTCAAAACTCCCATCCCACACTGGCACCTACCATGCCCTCTACCCGCGCAGTTGGTTTGTTTACGAGCATGTCTTGCAGGCAGAGCTAACGTGTGAGCAGTTCTCGCCGATTTGGGCGCATAGCTACCAGGAAAGCAGCTATCCGGTGGCAGTGTTTCAGTGGCAGGCGCACAATCCCACCGACCAGCCCATCACCTTGAGCATCATGCTGACCTGGCAAAACATGGTCGGCTGGTTTACCAATGCGCTGAAGTCGCCAGACGTACAGTTGCGGGACGATGGCAGCCCGTTTTATGACTATCAGCCGCGTTTAGGTGAAAGCGCAGGAAACTTCAATCGGCTGACGGGTGATGAGCAGCGGATCGGGGTGGTGATGGGAAAGGCTAAAGGCGAAAGTCTAAAGGATAACAACGTAGAAACTTATCCTTTAGACTCTAGCCTTCAGCCTTCCGAAGGCGGCGGTCAGTGGGCAATTGCTACTCCTCTCAATCCCAACCTCTGCGAAGTTTTCTACCATACACGCTGGAATCCTGCTGGAGATGGTTCGGATCTCTGGCAGACCTTTAGCCAGGACGGATCGCTGCCTGATGTCGATAACGAGGACTGGGCGATCGAGGGAGAGCAAATTGGCGCGGCGATCGCTGTTCGATTCACGTTGCAACCGGGGCAAACGCGCCAGATTCCGTTTGTACTGACGTGGGATATGCCTGTGACGGAGTTTGCTCAGGGCGTTGAGTACTTTCGGCGCTACACAGACTTTTTTGGACGCAATGGACAGAATGCATGGGCGATCGCTCGGACGGCACTCAAGCATCATCAAACCTGGCGCGAAAAAATCCAGGCATGGCAGCAGCCGATTCTAGAGCGTGATGATCTGCCCAATTGGTTCAAACTGGCGCTGTTCAATGAACTGTATAACCTGACGGACGGGGGAACGCTGTGGAGTGCTGCTGACGAACGTGATCCGGTCGGTCAATTTGCCGTACTGGAATGTCTTGACTATCGCTGGTATGAAAGCCTGGATGTGAGACTCTACGGCTCCTTTGCACTGTTGATGCTGTTTCCCAAGCTCGAAAAAGCGGTGATTCGTGCCTTTGCGAGAGCTATTCCTGCCAGTGACGATCGCACGCGAGTCATTGGCTACTACACAACGATCGGGGCTGAGAGTCCAGCAGCGATTCGCAAAGTGGCAGGCGCAACACCTCACGATCTGGGCGCACCCAACGAACACGTCTGGGAGAAAACCAACTACACCAGCTATCAAGACTGCAACCTCTGGAAAGACCTGCCCAGCGATTTTGTGCTGCAAGTCTACCGGGATTACTTGCTCACAGGTGCAACGGATGTAGAGTTTCTCGCTGAGTGCTGGGAGGCGATCGTCCAAACTCTCACCTACCTCAAAACCTTCGACCTGGACGGTGATGGCATTCCCGAAAACTCCGGTGCGCCTGACCAGACCTTTGACGACTGGAAGCTGCAAGGCGTGAGTGCCTATTGTGGAGGCTTATGGATTGCAGCGTTGGAAGCAGCGATCGCGATCGGGAAGATTTTGGAGGAGGCAGAAGGCAGAGGGCAGGAGGCAGAAGGGCAGAGGGAGCGGCGGGAGGTTAATCTTTCATCCTTCATCCTTCATCCTTCATCCTTCATCCCTCAATGCCAATCCTGGCTCGACCAATCCCGCTCTGTCTATCACGAAAAACTCTGGAACGGTCAGTATTACCGCATCGACAGCAACAGCGGCTCGAATGTCGTCATGGCAGATCAGCTCTGCGGTCAGTTCTACGCGCGACTGTTGGGATTGCCCGATGTGGTACCAGATGCATGTGCAAAAACAGCTCTGCGAACAGTTTACGAGGCTTGTTTCGTCAAATTCAATCAATACTTGGCATCCGGTGCGCTCAGTGCTCAGACGTTTACTTCTGTCCAGGAAGCGAGAGCGGCTGAAGAGGGGAGAGGGGAGAGGAGAGAGGAGAGAGGTGTAGGGGCAGAGGAAGCAGGGGCAGTCGGGAAAGCGGAGGAAGCAGGGGAAGCAGAATTCAAAACTCAAAACTCAAAACTCATAACTCATAACTCTCCCCCACTCCCCACTCCCCACTCCCCACTCCCCACCCGATCGGCGCAGCCAATGGTGTTCGTCCCAACGGTGCCCCCGAAAACCCTAACGCGACCCATCCGCTAGAAGTCTGGACAGGCATTAATTTTGGGCTGGCGGCGTTTCTCGCACAGATGGGCATGACGGCTGAAGCGATGCAAATTACTGAAGCGGTGGTGCATCAAATTTATGAAAATGGCTTGCAGTTTCGTACACCAGAGGCAATTACTGCCAGCGGCACGTTTCGCGCCTGCCATTACCTACGAGCACCAGCCATTTGGGCTATTTATGGTGTGTTGAGTGGAGCACTGACAAAAGACTAGGCGATCGCCAACTCTGCTTGTTCCGCTTCGACATCCTCCGCTAACCGCTCGATCGCCCGATCGATCAAATCTAAGCCTTGCTGCACGTTCTCGATCGTGCTCAACTGACCCCGCAGGTCTGCCGCACCCGTAAAGCTTTTGGCATACCAGGTCATGTGTTTGCGTGCCTGACGCACCCCGCGATCGCCCTTGTATTCCCACAGCATATACAGATGCTCACGAGCACACTGGAGCCGTTCTACAGGCGTTGGCGTTGGCTTCAGGATGCCAGTCTTCAAAAACTGATCGACTTCGCCCACCAGAAACGGATAACCCATCGTCCCGCGGGAACACATCACGCCATCGGCACCTGTTTGCTCCAGGCAATTCACGGCGGCTTCCACTGAGAAAATGTCACCGTTTGCAATCACTGGAATCGACAGAATCTCTTTTACTTTGGCGATCCATTCCCACTTGGCATTGCCGTTGTAGCCCTGCGATCGCGTACGTCCGTGAACCGTAATCATCTGTGCGCCCGCATCCTCCATCCGTTTGGCAAAATCGAGGATGGTGATTTCTTTATCTGTCCAACCAATGCGCGTTTTGACGGTAACGGGCACATCAACGGCGTTGGTCACAGAACGGACGATCGCCTCTGCCGTTTCTGGATCGCGCAATAGTGAAGAACCGCCCCCATTCTTAGTGATCTTGTTCACCGGACAGCCCATGTTGATGTCTACGGTGTCGGCTCCTTCAGCGACTGCCATTTGCGCCGCTTCGGCGAGAAAGTCGGGACGACAATCAAACAACTGAATGCTGATGGGGCGCTCGTTGGGGTCTACCTCCATGATGATGGGCAGTTCTTTCACGTAGTGCAGCCCCGTCGCATTCACCATCTCGGTATACATCATCGACTCTGGCGCATGACGACGCACCAACCGCCGAAACACCAAGTCGGTGACACCCGACAACGGCGACTGCAAGACGCGACTGTTCACCTCAAAGTGTCCAATCTTCAGTGGTGTGGCAAGCCGTTCTTTGAGGGTAGGAGAAAGGGAAAGCATCGAACCAACGAACCTGATGGGCATTAATCTCCATCTTATCGTTGCTGAGTTTGCAAAAACTGCTGTACTTGATTGAGACAGAGCATTAGCAATTGTGACCGCCTGTCTTGTTCAAATGCCTGTATCAGCAGAACCATAAAACAAGTAGGATGGGCATTGTCCACCCTACCTTGCTAAACAAGATCAGCAATTGCAATAAACCTATCCTTAACATGGATCACGTTTGATGAAGTTGGAAAATAAACGGTTAGAATCTACCATAAACCTTTCAGGGTGAGCTTGTAGGGTGCGTTGCTACAAGCAAACGCACCATCAAATATCGTATCGACTCTCATCTAACGCCATCTCCATCTTGACATCACCCCAATTGGATGGGTATGTCTCCTGAGCAATAAACCGATGCACACTCGAAAACTGCCACTCTGTAGGAATGTGGCAGAGTTGCTGATGCACTAGATTGTAGTGAATATAGTTACAGTGTTGGCTAAAATCAGCTTCGTCTCGGATCAAATGTTCCCAAAAGCGGCGCTGCCATAGATTGCGCTCTTTGCGCTTGAGTCGAGAAGCTGACAAGTCTAGAGTGAGTTCTAAATCAGTTCCATAATGCCTTGTTACGTAGGTCTTTATTAAGCGCAAACGTGTTGATAGATCGCTATCGTTTTGAGGTAGTGTCTACAGGCAATGGAAATGATCTGGTAACAGTACAAAGGCATTGATGAGAAAGGGGCGCTTTTCTCTAACGCGATCGATTACTGTGCGTAAGGCGTGACGAGCTAGAGCCTGACATAGCCAGGGCTGTCGCTGATCGGTTACTTGCGTCATGAAGTAAGTACCGCCTGCAATTTTGGGTCTTCGGTAGTTGGGCATTGGGCATTCTCTAAAAGAATAGTTCATTTAGAATGCCCAATGAAGGGGTGCGTTTGCCTTTGCAGCAATGCACCCTACGAGATCGGCGATCGTACTGTGGCAAATCACCAAGTCCACTATCTACGATTTGTTCCTTCAATGATACTCACTACACTTCTGTTAAGTGACATTTATCACTGAGGAATTCCCTCACGAAAATTATCGAATTTGTTAAACTCATATTCATGATCATTGCTCTGAAGACAATTGTTCAGCAGTGTTTGATACGGTTCGATAATCCTTGTCTGATTGAAACTCCAAAGTGGTGTAGTGCGACCAACATCTCCCTCGCTGAATGAATTTTTACTATGAATTACTAATGGCTGATCGGTTGCATTGATATAGAAGCTGTTATTACGCCACAGCAATCTACTAACAGTAATTTCGCTGTATCCCTCATATGGGCTGGGTCGGGCTTTTACAGTTGCAATACATACCTTGTTTCCTACAGTGGCGATATATCTACCTGAACCATTAAATAAGCTACCTCCATTTTCAGGACTATAATCGCCAGGTACTAGTGGTAGTTTAGGAGAGTTTTGGGAATCTCCAGAAGAAGGGCTTTCTCCATTGTTCATCGTAGAGCTAGGGGAAGGGCTGTTGGACTCTGGTAATTGCTTATCTTTAAGGAAGAAGTTATTCAACCACCAGGGAGCAGTTCCTCCAGCTAAAAGTGCCACAACGACAGCTACAACAACTTGACCTAAAACGCTTTTATCACCTGACATTTCCACCTCAAACTTCATTCAATTCCAGTTTCAGAAACTCTCCATGCTGCCTTAAGATGCCTTTCCTCAGGCTAGAACTAGCAGGCTAACGGCTCAAATCAGCGGCGGTAGATCACCTTGAACTCAGTACCAGTGGCTTTCAACCGTCTGCTGCATTTGAATTGCTAGACTTCTTGATCTTACAGTTTCACCTGGTAGGATGTCGCTGAGATGTTTTCTGTAATGGACAAATCTGGGATAAAAATTGGGAACTTATTTGAGGTCTCTTCAAGGGAAATATCCTGATTGAAGATAGGGAACTTTTTACAGCTTCCTGTCAGTGGAGATTCAATTATTTCTACTGATTCTTTGAGATTGCTTAACCGATAATCGCTTTCAATTAATCGTTCTCCTGAAGGTAGGATGACTTCTTCTATGGACTCGGTACGATAGTTATTGTGAATCCGAACAAATGGATCTGGGGGATTAACGGGAGCAGGAGCAGGAGCAGGAGGATAAAGCCTAGGAACAATTCCAATTAAAATACCTTCAATGCGTTTGCCTTGTACTCCAACAGCTACGCCATTTCCAAAAAATGCAGAGTCCCCAAGACCTTGGACATGAACTTTGTAAATAATGTCGTATTTGTCATTTCCGCGCGTTAGCTGTATTGAAAAAGCATCTATAAAGTCAATACCAATAGAAGCACGATTCCCATATATTACGGTTCCGCCATCACTCCAAGATTCAAAACCGCTGGCTGAATGACAATAGAATTTAATGCTAATCTCTGACGATCTTACGCCTATTTTAATACCATCGATAGGAGCTGACAAACCTCTACTTCCTGCAAACCAACCATTCGGCATTTCTGGTGTCCAGTCCCAAACTTTATGAGCTTCTGACAAGACTGCGTATGAAATACCAGGCGGCATGAAATTGCTAGTAGTACCTCCTACCTTTTTATTAGTACTAATAATGTATTCAGCACACTCCTTCCAATTCTTATTTACCCACTTAGAATCATGTTCAGAAGTCCAACCAAAACGACCATGAATCTTTGTGATGCCTCCAGTATCACGCATAATTCCATCACAATCTTCTCCAGGAAGAGTTGATTCACCAGGCTTAAGGGTTCTCACCTGATGGGGCTTGCCGGGTTGTCCCATACAAACCTGAATGTCTTTATCAGTTTTATTTGTACATTTACCCTCACTAGCCCAATCTTTAGCTTCTGCGTACCAACCCATAATATTTTCCTCACGACAAAGATGAAGTTTAATTGTAGACCGATGACAGCTCCACTTGAAGAATGTTTTCAATCTTAGGAACAAATTTCCTAATTTTCACGAATCTTGTGTACTCAACTCCCTCTACTAGTAAGTATCTACACAAATGAAAGAGGTCTAACTCTTTATTAGACGGATGAAGTCTGTCTATCTACCCTAATCAGGGATCTTAGATAAACTCTTGCAGTCTAAAACCCCAATTTAGGTGATTGGGCTGCGTCTTAATCTATCTATTCCCCTCTAAGAAGGGTAAATCTGGAAACTTTAGATTATTTTTTGGTTAAGAGATGCTTTTACTCAAGCTCGTATCCCTCTTGGGACTGCAAGCCCGATCGCCCCTTTTACGGACAAACTGAGCGATCGCAAGTTAAAAATCTTGCAACGTGTACCCGTTTCTTGAGTTTGCTTAAGCATTTATTAATTTTAGGTTTGCGTTTCTTGATTTTCGATAAGCATTCGTTGATTTTGAGTTCACGTTTCTTGAATTTGCATAAGCATTTACTGATTTTGGGTTTGCGTTTCTTGAATTTGCATAAGTTTTACTTAATTTAAGTAAGCGTTTCTTGATTTTGGGTTTGCGTTTGTTGGTTTCAGCACCTAAAAAGCGAGAAATCAATCAATTTGCGGATGAATCAGAGCCTCAAGCGCTCAAAGCCTGTAATGGTAGGCGCTAAATATGTTTGCTCTGACTGACCACTAGAGGTTCTGAGTGTCCACTGACGACAAACTGCGTCATACTGCGAGCTTACATCCAGGCAATAGCGTTGAGGGCGATGCCCTGGTTATTAGGGATGATGAGCGATCGGGATCGTAATGATAAATTCTGTTCCTTTACCAAGGGTTGAGTAACATTCCAACGTGCCTTGGTGCTTCTCAACAACAATTTGATGGCTGATAGACAGACCCAGCCCTGTTCCTTGCCCAACGGCTTTGGTAGTGAAGAAGGGATCGAAGAGCTGTTTTCTCACTGCTTCCGGCATCCCTAACCCGTTGTCGCTGATACGAATGGTAATCCAGCCAGCAGCAGATTGAGTCTGAATCGTAATCGTTGCAGCCAAACAGGCAGCTATGTGGTCTGCTAGCGCCTCAGTTCCTGGTTCCTTCGACACGGCTCGCTGATTTCTGGCTTCTTCGATCACGTCAATGGCATTCGTCAATATGTTCATAAAGACTTGATTCAACTGTCCTGCAAAGCATTCCACTGGCGGAAGTTGCCCGTAATTCTTGACAACCACAATACCTGCATTATTCCCGTTGGCTTTTAGACGACTTTGCAGAATTAAGAGGGTGCTATCAATACCTTCATGCAGATCAACCGTTTTAAGCGCTGCTTCATCCAGGCGTGAGAAGCTACGTAGAGATTTAATAATGTCTCGAATGCGTTCGGCTCCCACCCGCATTGAAGCCAGTGCTTTAGGTAAGTCCACAGCTAAGAATTGAAGATCAATTTGCTCTAGAGCCGCTTTCAGGTCAGGTGTGAGATGAGGATATTGATGTTGATAGGCTGCAAGTAACTGCAGCAGTTGTTGAGCATACTCCGTGGCATAAGTGAGATTGCCATAGATAAAGTTGACCGGATTGTTGATTTCGTGCGCTACACCGGCCACCAGTTGTCCTAAACTTGACATTTTCTCGCTTTGCACTAACTGCAGCTGAGCGCGCTGCAGTGCGCTCAATGCTTGTTCCAGGTGCCGTGTCTGCGCTCTTAGCTGTTCCTCAGACTGTCTCAAAGCAGTCTCTGCCTGCTGCCGCTCAAGAATCTCATCTTGCAACTGTGCCACTACAAAACACAATTCTTGATTCGTTTGAGTGATTTGTTCCAAAGCCTCGCTCACTTCCCACTGGGCTTTTTCCAGGGTCTCTAGCATCTCGTTGATATTCTGCGTCAGGTTCGCTATTTCATCCTGACCTGCTACTGGTAACCGTAAGGCCAAGTCGCGTTTAGTTCGGATCTGGCTGACGCCTTGGCTTAAATGGGTGAGACGAGCCAGCACGAAGCGCTCTAGCAAAAGAACACTCACACCACCAAAGAGGAGTCCGAGCAGGAGGATTATAATCATCAAAGACTGTTGACTGCGATGCCCTTGCTGATAGATCTCTCTGGGTAGTTCAATCCGTAAAATTAAGGCAGGCTGCTGATAAACATCCAGCAGCAGTAGGTAGCCAACGAGCACTGTTTCGTTAAGCGGGTGAACAAAAATGGGGTTTTGGCGAGACAGCGATTGACGAGCCTGTTGGTAATCAGCAGGCAGAGTTTTTTGATTGAGTGGTTGAATGCTAAGCGGAAAGCGAGTCAGTTTCGTCAGGTTGGTGCTGGTATCGGCATTAATGTAGCGCCCAAAGATGAGCACTCCACGCGGTTTTCCTTGACCCGCTGAGGTGAGAATTGGTTGGCAAGTGATCAACATGGGACCTTCCTTTAACTGGAGAATGCCGGTCAAGGGCCCTTTTGTGAGGGGGTAGTCCAAGAGCAAATTAGCTGTGAACTGAGGGGGTAATCCTTTGGGTAGCGGCTTTACTTGTTTGGTTCTGAGATCAAACCCTGTGCCATAGACAACTTGACCGTCAGCATTTAAAAATAGCGCCAGGTTAACCTTTAAGTTCTTAAGCTGCTCCGGCACTAAATTGGATTTAACGTACGCCTGATTGCGGTCTTCAATAAAAGTGTAGGTGTCATCCCAAGCAGACCAATCGCTGTAGCGAGACGTGAAAGCTTCTTGATCTTTGGCAAGAACGTTTAGTACGCCTTGCAGCGATTGGTGGGCGCTTTGCTCCTCTGCCCTCCTCAGGCTGCCCAGTAGAATCGCTGAAGAAGCAAAATAAACAACACTGGTTAAACCAGCCAGAATGAAACAGAAGGTAAGAATTGTCTTCCCTCTCAGAGTCAAACGCTTGAAAGGCAAGGGTTTAGTCAATTTCATTCCTTCTTTCTCAGCCATCAGTGGGAGGGCGGCACGAGACCAGACTGTTGACAAATTGCGATCGCCAGCCTTATCAAGTGAGCGGGTTGTATTCTCGCTAGAGACAGACTTTCTCACCAAGCAATAATTTGCACCAGCTTGATCGCTGCTGCTATAGCGCTCAAGCTGCAAGTGTACTTTGCTCCAGCCAAGCTAGAGCAGCATTGTTGCAAGTCAAAAGCCCATACCCCTTGAGAAATAGTGCCCTCAATGCCAGCTCGAATCACCTATTGCCGTTTGAATGCTTCGATCAGGTGATGTGCACCAGCACTGAAGGAGCATCAGACTACCTGCTTGCTGAAGAGGAGTAGTGGCGGCGGCGGTGTAAAGCATGCACCTGCTCCGCAAGTTCAGGAGACGGACCCTCTACCACGAGACCGGGAACAATCTCTCGAATCGGCAGCGATCGCACAGGTGAGGCAGGCACCCCCAAAGCGGCAAGCCAAGCTACCAATTGCTTGGAGGAGCTGACATACACGATGCGACCCAGACCCACCCAGCCATGTGCCGCCGCACACATCGGACAGTGCTCCCCTGAAGTGAAAACGGTAGCCCCAGCTCGTGCGGCAGGCGTCATATTGGTTGCAGCCCAGCGTGCCAGCGCAAACTCCGGATGCTGGGTTTGATCGCCAGAAGCTACATGGTTGTAAGCCTCAGCCAGCACAGTGCCATCAGCACCGACCAGCACGGAGCCGAAAGGCTCGTTACCAGATTCGAGTGCCTCGGTTGCCAGTTCTACACAGCGGCGCAGATGTTGTAAATCGGCGTCATTCATTCTGATTGGCCCCAAGTATTGTCGCCTATCTTACCGTAAGCCCCTCGTGAAAGCACTCAGGCAACTTTACACTTGGGGAGACGCAAAAAAGTGAGGGTGCACTGCCTTCAATCGGATACAGAAGCAAGCTAAGGTTGCGCCATGAAGCAAGGAGGTGCTTGCTCTTGGCTGTCATGGGTCACCTCGCTCGACGCAGCACGTACGGTGCCCCCGCAGGCAGGCTCGATCGTCCGCTAAAGTATGAAGGCGCTCATCATCTATGCCAATACTTTGAGGTGGCGTAAATCCTAAGCACGGCAATATTGACGCAAGTAAGTAGGTCGGTGGAATTAAATCTAAGAGGGATTCAAAGTGAATTAGCAGCCAAGGCTGAACAGAAGCATCCAAGCAATCGAGCCTTACAAACTTCATACGCAAAAGATTACTGGAGGCAAGTTTATCACTGGAGCTACCAGAGACGAACCCAAAATATTCAGTCTCAGGCTGCTAAGGCGAACATTACCATTGACATCGAATAGTATAAGAGCCCGTGACGAGGATTGAACTCGTGACCTCACCCTTACCAAGGGTGTGCTCTACCACTGAGCCACACGGGCAGGATTTCGTTGTGAGCTTTAAGCACTGAATTAAAGCAGTTTAGCTGTTTCAACTCAAAACTCAAAACTCGAAACTCTTACCTTTAATTTGCGGATGGGCCGAGCTGGATTTGAACCAGCGTAGGCGTAGCCAGCGGATTTACAGTCCGCCCCCATTAACCACTCGGGCATCGACCCATTTCACCCACAGGAATTGATCCTAGCACAACCAGGTGCAGCAGATGCATCGCGACTGAAATTTTGCTCTGAATTGACATTAGTGCTTGTAGGCAAGAGCGACCTCTCGGTTAGAATCTAGCGCGTGTTGCGATCGCACGGTAGCTTCAAGAAGCTGTGCGAATGTCTCAACCTTCACTATAATCAACGCCATCTGCCTTTTCTCTAGATTGCTGTCTATCACAGGTTGAAGCTACTGTCTGCAAACTGAATCTGTCGTCACTCCTTCTCATCGCATGACTTTCATTTCTATTACCTACGGGCTGTTTCTCTTAAGCGTGATCGGCGTTTATTGGTCGGTTCAGCAACAGTGGCTTCGGATGTGGGCGTTGCTAGCTGCCAGCATTGTCTTCTATTCGTCTCTTCAAGTGCAGTATCTGCCGTTGCTAGTGGCGGATACGTGGGTGACGTTTCAGCTTGGGCAGGCGATCGCCCTTCCCCCTGACTGGCGTATTGAAGACTGGCAGTTCGCTCAACAAGATTGGAATCGGCGACGGCTGAGGCTCTTGTGGTTGGGGGTTGGGGTGAATGTCTTGCTGCTGGTTGGCTTCAAATACATACCCTTTTTACTTTCAACGATCGGAGCTGTGCTGGGCAACCCAGACCTACAAGACAGTGCGAACTGGACACGATCGCACCTGATTGTGCCATTGGGACTGAGCTTTTTTTGCTTTGAGTGCATTGCTTATTTAGTAGATGTTTATCGTGGGGCACCCGCAGCGCAACAATTCCTTCATTTTTCTGCTTACAAACTTTTTTTTGCCAAGCTGATTAGTGGTCCCATCACTCGCTATCACCCACTGGCAGCGCAAGTCGAAACGCAGACCTTCCCAACGGTCGATCGCCTGGTTGAAGGCGTATGGCTGATTGCCTGCGGTGCGGTCAAAAAAGGGCTATTGGCAGACAATCTGGGCGTGCTGGTCGATCTCAGTTTTCAAAATCTGCCACGGGCAGGCAGTGGCGATCTATGGTTGGCAACGATTGCCTATGGGTTACAGCTTTACCTTGATTTCAGCGGCTATGTGGATATGGCGCGAGGCAGTGCCGTGCTGTTAGGGTTTAATCTGCCACAAAATTTTGACTTTCCCTATTTCAGCACCAGCATTGCAGACTTCTGGCGACGCTGGCACATGACGTTGGGCGACTGGTTACGCAATTACCTTTATTTTCCACTCGGCGGTTCGCGGCAGGGCTTACTGCGTACCTGCTTGAATCTAATGATCATTATGGCGATCGCGGGCATCTGGCATGGAGCCACCTGGGGCTTTGTTGTCTGGGGTTTGCTGCATGGAGTCGCACTTGTCGTTCATCGACTGACGGAAGCGTTATCGCAGCGGCTACCCTGGCTCAAAAGCGCTTGGCAAAGCTTACCAGGTATTGTACTGGCATGGTTCCTGACGCAAAGTATGGTGTTTAGCACCTGGATTTTCTTTCGATTACCCGATTTGAAAGAGTCCTGGTTGGTAGTGCAGCGACTGTGGGGACATGCCGCTGACGCGCAGTTTGCCCAAAAAGTGTACCTGGAAGCGATCGGTCTCGCACCATTCCAAATTGTGCTGCTGCTGGGGGCATTAGGCGTTGTGATGGGGGCTGCGTATCTATGCGATCGCGCGTTTAAGCTTCAGCTAAACTGGCATATTAAGCTGATGCTCGTGCCTCTCTGCCTGTTTGCGGTCTGGGTTTTAGCGCCCAAAGATTCGTTGCCTTACATTTACTTCGATTTCTAAAGTAAGTAGATATAGCAAAAGGATGAATTGAAGCCCTTGCTCAAAGGACGTTTCAAGTTTGATGTCTGTCCTCACGTTCTCTTCGCCTGGTATGGCTCTCATCATGGGTCAGAAAGGGATGGAACAGACCGAAACCCATCTTTCAGTTGAACCCTGGCGACTTAACACGTTTGTTGAATGGGAATTTCAATGACGAAAGTGGCACCCTTCCCTGGCGACGAAAGACACTTCAAACTGCCCTTATGACGTTCGGTAATAACCTGATGACTAATAGACATTCCCATGCCCGTACCTTTGCCCACAGCTTTGGTCGTAAAGAAAGGATCGAACAGGCGTTTCTGAACGGCTTGGGGAATACCGGGGCCGTTATCAGTAATATGAATCACCACAGTTTTGCCAGTTGCCTTTGTCTGGATCGTAATGGTGCTGGGCTGCTCTGCGAAGGCGGCTAGAGAGCGCTGCTGATTTTGCTCATCCAACGCATCGATCGCATTACTCAAAATATTCATAAACACCTGATTGAGCTGCCCCGCGTAACACTCAATCTTTGGCAACGTGCCATAGTCCTTCACGATTTCAATGGCAGGACAGTCTGACTTAGACTTCAGCCGATTGTGGAGAATCATCAGCGTGCTGTCGATGCCTTCGTGAAGATCGACATCTTTCACTTCGGCTTCATCCAACCGCGAGAACGATCGCAGCGATGCCACAATTTTTTGAATGCGATCGGCACCCACTTTCATGGAAATCAGGAGTTTGGGAAGATCTGCCAGCAAAAACTCCAGGTCGATCGCCTCAACCTCGGCTTTAATCGCGTCTACTGGATTGGGGTAATGTTCTTCGTAAAGTGAGAGCAGCCTGAGCAAATCCTGGGTGTAGTGATTCGCGTGGGTTAAATTGCCGTAAATGAAGTTGACAGGGTTATTAATTTCGTGCGCCACCCCTGCGACCAGTTGCCCCAGGCTTGACATCTTCTCGCTCTGCACCATCTGCGTCTGCGTTCGACAGAGTTCTTGCATGGCGTGCTCTAAGTCCACTGCTTGTTGCTTAAGCTGTGTTTCTGCTTGTTTGCGATCGGTAATGTTAAAACTGGTGCCAACCAGACGATGCACAGCCCCTTCCTGGTTGAATAGTGGGTTAAAGGTGGTCATCAGCCAGGTATCTTTGCCATCAAACGTCAAATGTTCTTCTGTCGTCAGCGCTGCCTTGTTACCAAGGCATTGGTCTAGAAAGTGACAGATAGCCGCACCTTCAGTTTCACCAAAGACCTCGGCTGGCGTTTTGCCTTCCACCTCGGCACTGGAATGACCCATGAGCTTTGCTTCCACATGGTTATGGCTGGCGTAACGATATTCACCGTTTTCCAGCCGATCGACGACAAAAATAGAGCAATTCACGCCGTCATAGATGCTACGTAGAAACTGCTCCTGTTCTTGCAGTTTTGACTCGGCGCGTTTGCGATCGTTTAAGGCAGCATGACGCTCCCAGATTTCTTGCTGCAACTGCTCAACGGTCTGCTCCAGTTCGACATTGCGGGCCTTGATTTTAGCCTCCAGTTGGGCATTAGCTGCCTGTAGCGCCAAGGCGTGTTGCTTTTGTTCTGTAATCAACTCAGCAAAAATAATGATGCCGCCGATCGTGCCCGCGGAACTATACCAGGGGCGGACTTCCCACTTGAGCCAGATGGTGTTGCCATCCACGTCGATGATGGCTTCTTCCTCAGAACGCTCGATCGCACCTGCTAGACACCGTTGATGAATCGCTTTCCAATGCGGTGGCAGATCGGGAGAAAGGTCATAGTGAGACTGCCCGATAATATCGCGATCGCCAAAGCCATAGTCCTCACACCAACGACGACTCGCTAACAGGTAGTGCATCGTGCGATCGAACATGGCGATCGCGATCGGGCTATGCTCGGCAAACGATCGTAGCAGTGTGGCTTGATCAGTTTCTATACTGTTCGATTCCAAGCCTAATTGAGTGGACTGCATTGGCATCAAACACTCCGAAAAACGAGAACAGAAGCGACGGCTGAGCCGTATCCAGTGTGCCCCTGATTTACCGATGCTTAACGCAAAGCCAAGCTACAGCACACCACACTGTCCCTGCTGGCGTAAAAGGTGATCGCATAGTACTAGCGCCATCATTGCTTCTACCATTGGTACGGCACGGGGCAGAACGCATGGATCATGGCGACCTTTAGCGGCTAAAGTCACTTCTTCGCCTGCATTTGTCACGGTGCGCTGTTCTTTGCGAATGGTAGCAGTGGGCTTGAACGCAACGCGAATGATGATGTTTTCGCCATTGGAGATGCCCCCTTGCACACCGCCCGATCGATTGGTAACGGTACGAATAGTGCCGCGATCGTCCGTATAAAACTCATCGTTATGTTCGCTGCCTGTCATCAATGTGCCTGCAAAGCCAGAGCCAATTTCAAACCCTTTGGTGGCTGGGAGGGACATGATGCCCTTGGCAAGATCGGCTTCGAGCTTGTCGAAAACAGGCATTCCCAAACTTTTGGGGACATGACGGGCAACACATTCCACTACACCACCGATCGAATCTCCTTCCTTCCGCACCTGTTCAATTAAATCAATCATGCGATCGGCTGCATCTTGATCGGGACAACGGACAATGTTGCTCTCCACCTGCTCCAGTGTCACGGTTTCGGCATCAACCACACCTTCCAGATCTTTGATCCGCTTGACGTAGCCGATGATTTCTACCCCTCCCACCTGCTGAAGAATCTTTTTAGCGATCGCCCCTGCGGCTACTCGTCCAATCGTCTCCCGTGCGGACGATCGTCCCCCACCTTGCCAGTTACGAATGCCATACTTTTCGTCATACGTGGCATCGGCATGAGAGGGACGGTACTTCACCGCCATTTCATCGTAGTCTTGCGATCGCTGGTCTTTGCTGCGAACGAGGATAGCGATCGGCGTGCCCGTCGTTTTACCATCAACCATGCCAGAGAGAATTTCGCAGGTATCCGCTTCATTGCGCGGCGTTGTAATCTTGCTTTGCCCCGGTCTACGACGGTTCAACTCTGCCTGGATTTCCTCAACCGAGATTTCTAGCCTGGGCGGACAACCATCAATGACGACACCCACGCCACCGCCATGCGATTCACCAAAGGTGGTAATGCGAAAGAGATGCCCGAAGGTGTTGCCCATGATGAATGTTGAAGAGTGTGAGATTGCGATCGTAGCGGAAAACGGCGATCGACTGACTGGACATCGAAAGGCTTCATGCAAACAGCAGCCGACCTTTGGGTTCTGGAATGGGTCGCCCCAGTGCTTGAGCAGTTTGCATCCATGCTTGAATGATGACTTCGGCGTTTTGTACTGCTTCCTGATACGTTTCGCCATCTGCTACACAGCCAGGTAGTGCGGGCACTTCGACGATAAAGGACTGATCAGCGTCGCTCCAGTACAGGATCAGTTCATACTTGATCGTCATCTTGACCTCAAAGCTTAATCTTCAACGCCGTCATTCTTCAGCTTGAATGCCATTGTAATGTTTTGCAAATTGGCATTCGGAAACATTGTTGTGTAGTCTTGAACCAGACTTTGCAGCGCATCAAAATAGCTGAAGGCAATGACCAACTGTGCCCATGTTGGATTGCAATGAAACTGAATGCCTCGCTGCCGTGCTGCCTTACGACACTCGTTGAACGAGCCATACCGTTGTTTTAGTGCTGCTTGATCAACAGCAGGCGGAGGCTGAAAGCGTGAAACAGGTAGAGCAACAGAGATTGAGGCTGCTTGCTCACTGAGATGATTAACAGCAACTTGCGCCACCGTAAATATTTGGGCAGCATTCTTAAGCTCTGCCTGGTGATTCGTATGTAGTTGATCGAGTAACTGATTGATGCGTTTTTTGCCCATGAACTTACAAATCGCGCAGCGATCGCTGTACAGATGCAGGATCAGTATACATTTGTGGATTTTCCTGGCGATCCTCTTGCTTTGACGATATGGACGATGCAGCGGGTGATGTACCTGAACCGATCACCAAGTCATCATTTTCTTCTCGCCACCAGGTAATCAGTGCTCTCAACGCTTTCCAAAAGCGGTTAAAGCGAACAGGGAACGCCATTGCCCCCATTGGGCTACCGATATCTTCAACGTTCCTAAACGCCTGAGAAATTTGCTCCAAATGGGATGACATTGTGGTGACTTCCTGCTCCAGAGCAGTAATGACATCCTGCTTATTCTGAGCCAATGCCTGTTTTTCTTGAGCAAGCTGCTGGATGAGTTGCTGGAATCGGGCGATGTCGCTTTGCAGAGTTGCAACAGTCTGCTTATGCTCTTCGTTACGGCGTACGAGTTGCGATCGACTCCGATTGGTAAAGATGAGACAATCTCGCATCTCCACATAGAGTTGATTCACATCCGATGCATTTAGATGCTCTACCGTTTTTGGAAAGTCTGTTGCTGAACGAAAGCGATCGGTCGGTTCCTTTGCTTTAGCCACTATAGTTACTCCAGCAGTGCTGTCATTCTCTCTCTCATTATTGACAGCGTTCAACAGACTTACTGCCGTACTTTCACCCTAATTTATAAAACTTTTTTATTTGCAGTTTAATCTACAGACAAAAGCGCCCCCTGAAAGAGAGCGCTTTTGTTTAGCGAGAGACGAGTGAATTAGCCGTCGATCGCGGGAGCTTGCATTGAGACGAGAATTGCGTCGCCTGCTGCCAGGTCAAGCGGGAAGTTGTGAGCATTGCGTTCGTGCATCACTTCCATACCCAGGTTGGCGCGGTTCAAGATGTCCGCCCAGGTGTTAACCACACGACCTTGAGAATCCAACACCGACTGGTTGAAATTAAACCCATTCAGGTTAAACGCCATTGTGCTGATGCCCAGAGCCGTGAGCCAGATGCCAACGACGGGCCATGCACCCAGTAAGAAGTGCAGGGAACGCGAGTTATTGAAACTGGCATATTGGAAGATCAACCGACCGAAGTAGCCGTGTGCTGCCACGATATTGTAAGTTTCTTCTTCTTGACCAAACTTGTAGCCGCTATTTGCCGACTCGTTTTCGCTAGTTTCTCGCACCAAAGAAGACGTGACTAGCGAACCGTGCATGGCGGAGAACAAGCTACCACCGAAGACCCCTGCCACACCCAACATATGGAAGGGGTGCATCAGAATGTTGTGCTCTGCCTGGAACACGAACATAAAGTTAAAGGTGCCAGAAATGCCGAGGGGCATCCCATCAGAGAAGGAGCCTTGACCGATCGGGTAGATCAACAGCACGGACGTAGCCGCCGCCAAAGGTGCAGAGTAAGCGACGCAGATCCAGGGGCGCATACCGAGGCGGTAGGAGAGTTCCCACTGGCGACCCATGTAAGCGAAGATGCCGATCAAAAAGTGGAAGACAATGAGCTGATAAGGGCCACCGTTGTAGAGCCACTCATCTAGAGAAGCCGCTTCCCAAATGGGGTACAAATGAAGACCGATCGCATTGGAGGAAGGCACAACCGCGCCGGAGATGATGTTGTTGCCGTACAGCAAAGAGCCAGCTACAGGCTCACGAATGCCGTCAATATCCACAGGGGGAGCAGCAATGAAAGCAATGATAAAGCAGATAGTTGCTGACAGCAGGGTGGGGATCATCAACACGCCAAACCAGCCGACATACAGACGGTTATCAGTGCTAGTGACCCAGTTACAAAACCGATCCCATGCGCTTTCGGTTTCGCGCCTTTGAATGGTTGTTGTCATAGTGGTAATAAGTGCTAGAAACTACAGGAAATCCGTAGCCAAAAATAAATGTTTGGCAATGTTTACCAGAGGCTGGTATTCCTTACCTACTCTCATAGTATTGAGATTCGTTTTTATTATTCCAACGCTGCCTGTGAAGATTTATCAACCCGATCGCCATCTCTTTTTATCACTCCAAACCCTTTAACAGAGTGGTTTGAGGGATTTGCTAGTGGCTATTCAGCGAAGTCTACGCAGATTGTTTTTTAAGTTTTACGAAGCGATCGTAGAAGCAACCAAGTGCCTTTCAAAGTCACAATGACGATGAAATAAGCATCCAAGAAAAGGTTTACTTTCTGTCACAGTTACTTTGGCAACATGGTTTCTAACGTAATCGCAACTATTAATAACTTTTCTTCACTTCAAACTGAAAAAAGCATCCAAGGACACAACAGAAGACAGTGAGCCTGTCGAACTCTAGGCAAAGATCATGATGACAAACCGTCATGCCACAACAACCGTCCCCAGACTCGGAGACAGCAGGAAATTTAGTATGTTTGGCTTCTTGGACGACAAGACGATCGTTCAGTTAGTCCAGCTTCAACGCATTGGCGGGCACCTCGTCCCACGAATTAACGGTACGAAGCCGTGCAATCCAGCCTGCTGCCACTTGTTCAGCGGTCAAATTGTTTTGAAACGATCGGTGGCAGTCCTGCGCGTGGTCTTCATCGCAACACGCAATGCACGAGTAGAGGATACCGGATGGATCAATCTGTTCGTTTACCCAAATAGACACGATCGCACCTCCTGAAGTGTTTAGAGCGTTTTGGTTAGAGGCGGAGACAAAGCGATTAGTGTCGATCGGCTCTTCGTCCCCGTTCCCAACTACGCTTCTTTCTCAGTCTACAATCTCCACTGCTATAGCAGTCCTAAATCAGTTGTGAGATTGAGAGGCTTTGTGAGCAAGGATTCTACTGGAATCCTTGCTCACAATCCAGATAGGATCGCTATATCGTCTCATGACATTTTGCTAGCCATCAGCGTCAGTGCGTCTCCTGTAACGCGACAGATGCGCCAATCGGGTAAAACAGTAGCGCCCATCTGCTCGTAAAAGGCGATCGCGGGTGCATTCCAGTCGAGTACACTCCACTCCAGTCGCCCACAGCCTTCAGCGATCGCCCGTTGCGCTAGATATACTAGCAAAGCCTTACCGATGCCCCGTTGCCGATACTCTGGCAAAACAAACAAATCCTCCAGATACAGCCCTGGCTTGGTGAGAAACGTCGAATAGTTGTAAAAAAAGAGCGCCAGCCCTGCGACGTTACCTGCGGTTTCAGCCAAAACCACTTCAGCATAGGGACGGGAACCAAACAAATGCTCCTTTAGCGCTTCCGGCGTACCTGTCACCGCATGAGAGAGTTTTTCATACTCTGCCAATGCCTGAATTAAAGCAAAGATGATCGGCACATCGTTAGCAGTCGCCGCACGGAGTTGGATTGATTCAGACATAGAGACTAACGGGTAGCAGTAGAACAGGAGATGTAGGGACGTTGCATGTAACATCCCTATTAACCTGGCAATATTTTATCTTGCACGAGCTGTAGGGTGCTGTTAGGCATCGCCGTAACGCACCGCCAACCCATGTCTCGGTGCGTTCCGCTGTCGCTAACAGCACCCGACGCAATCATGGCGCAATGCCAAAATACGTAGGAATAAAAGCTGCCGAGTTAACACAAAAACAATCGCTTTGAAATCTACCAACCGTCAGCGACGCTTACCAGAACCTTAGCTTGCCAGCGCAAACGGTATCGATTCAGACTGATGTGCGGCGCGATCGGGATTCAGACGATCGCTCAAGTAGCTATACATCCCTTCACACGCATCGAAATAAATGGTGACACCCTCTCTGCCCTGCTCGGCGAAAATAATCTGTGCGCCGTAGTGGGGAGAAGTCAAGAAATTTAGCCATCGAGCAACTTGGACATAAGGTACAGCAAGTTTGCCTAACTGTTCGCCATCAACAAGTTCGAGCGAGAATTTGAGCGCTGTTTGCATAGAGAGTTCCTCAACGTTCTGCTGAGAGTATTCTACACGCAAAACAGTATATTTGTACTATTAAGATTTCAAATGTATGGCGTTTCTCGGCAGTGGCAAGGAAGGCTAAAGGCTTAACAAGGTCTTAGTCGTGTTGGAATTCATCTAAAAGTGCCTGGAGCGCGGTTTTCATCTCGATCGCAGTCGTTGGTGTAGTGCCAAACTGCCGGACAACAATGCTAGCAGCCAGATTACCCAACACCATTGCTTCCCAAGATGTGGCTCCGGCAGTCAGTCCCAGCGTAAAGGCAGCAACGACAGTGTCACCCGCGCCCGTCACGTCAAAGACATCCGTACGATTAAAGGCAGGAATATGGTGCTGAGTGCCATCGCGATCGAACAGGCTCATCCCCTCTTCGCCACGAGTAATCAGCATTTGTTTTGACTGAGTTAGCTGCAAGAGGTCGTGTCCACCTTGCTGAAGCTGCGTCAGGTCAGCCGCATTACCGGATGGGCTGACAAGAGAGTAGCCAACCGCTTGCTCGGCTTCAGGCAGGTTGGGCGTGAAGATCGTTGCACCTGCATAGCGATCGAGCTTCGTCTGAGCATCCACGATACTGAGCGCATGGGTCAGCGCAGCTTGAATCACAGGTTGGGTTAGGGTGCCATCGCCATAATCAGAACAGACCACCGCATCAACAGTGCCAACGTGCTGCCGAATGTAGTCGGCAAGCTGCAACTGGAGCGATTCATCGGGCAAATGATCCGACTTACGATCGACCCGTACAATTTGCTGTGTGACAGACTGACGGGCATGACCCGAAATCCGCGTTTTGGTCACAGTGGGGCGATCGCTGTCCAACAAAACGCCTTGCGTATCAATGCCTGCGCCCTCAAAAATGCTGCGTAGGGCTTTCCCCTGGTCATCAACACCCAGCAGCCCCACGGCTTTTACGTGTGCGCCTAGTTTCGCAAAGTTATAGACGGCATTTGCGCCACCACCTGGCACCTGTCGCGTCGTTTCATGGCGAATGATGAGCACGGGTGCTTCCCGAGACAGCCGCTCCACCTGCCCCGTGAGAAACTCGTCCAACGTGAGATCGCCGACGACTAAAATCTTCGCTGTCTGAAAGCGATCGATTAAGTAAAACAGCCGTTCAGCAGACGCTGCAAGCTGGGCTGCAAAAGACGCATCAAGAACCATAGACGATCGCACGTGACCTACCAGTCCGCAAAGAGTACGCAAACAACTTTATCTCAGCCAGAGTAGCGCATTCGGGTAAGCACATACGCAACTCAGATAAAAAATGTGTCTTGTACAACTTGCTGCGAATCAAACGCTTAAGCCGGATTAGAAGACTTAGAATCGTGAATTTAATAAGGTAGGGTGTGTTAGGCAACGCCGTAACGCACCAAGCGCGTCTCCTGCCAGTCAAACGCTTAAGCAGGATTAGCAGACTTGGGGCAGACCGCTTTGGGGTCAAACTCGTAGTCGAAGCGAATGACCTGAAATTTAGCACCATCACTAAATTTTTTATTTTTCGTTGTGCTGGTAATATCTTCGATCGCAGCAGTATCTAAGCCTTTGTAGCCTGACGTGAGCAGCACAAAGGGTGGTTCTGCCAGAGTGCCATCAGGTTTCAAAATCACACCAAAGGAAGCACGCCGCACCCCGCTCACAAACGAACAGGCATCCTTTGGAAAGAGATCAGTCACCTTCTCAGGCGTTTTAAGTCGGCTGTCATCAGCATTGCCGCCAGTTATCTTCGTCGCTACGTCTATGAAAGCAGTCGCGTTGTCGCTAAAGACCCCAGCCGCCTTTTCTGCGGTTTCTGGACCATTGAAGGTGTAGGAAGGCGGGATTTGCCGCGATCGTTGTGCATCTTTCTGAAGCGCAGCAATTTGTTCTGGCGAGAGCTTCTCTGGACGGACAGGCGCAGTTGAAGGGGCAGCCGCTTGGTTAGGATCATTCTCTGTAGCCCTTGGCTTGGAATCAGCAGGCGGCTTAGAGTCAGGAGACGGCTTGGAGTCAGCAGGCGGGGTGGGAACAGGTTGCTTAGAAGTCAGAGGGCTTGGCGGTCTCTTTGCTGCTGGAGCAGGAATATCAAAAATTGACGGTGGAAAAGCTGATAAAGGAAACGTTGGCGGTGGATAGAGCGGAAACGTGTAGAGCGATGGATCGTCAAGCTTAGGGGCAGGCAGCTTTATGGCTGGCTTGTTGGACTGCAAGGGTTGAGCAGGCAAGAGCGACGGAGGCAGTGACGTCGTATCCAGCGTTGGTAGTTGGCTTTGCTCGGCAGGAGACAGTTCTACAACCTGCACTCGTCGCTGTGTATCTAGCTCCTCTGGCTGGTTAGCCAACAGACTGGGTAGCGCTGCCCCTAGCACGCCATGTGCCACCAGAGAGGCTAAGACCGCGATCGAAGAGGGTTGGCGCAATTTCTCTAGCACCCGCTCCAGGGTTTCCTGGTTCATCTGGGGTAGCCGTTTGGGTGTCAAGGAATTAGACATAGCAGATAGGCTGAGTCATGGGGCAATGGAAGCACGCGATCGAGAAGGAACGCCCTGCTTCAAATCTTAGCGCTCGCGGTTGGACTGATCGCGTTTTGTTGCCAGTTTGGAAACTGTATGAGGAAGTAAGGAGTAAGGAGTTATGGCAGTTTTTGTCTGAAAGGAAGCATACCCAATGCCCACTAGCCTCACTTTACAAGCTGTACTGGACTAATCTGGAAAAAGCGATCGCCCTCGTTGCTCATGCCTATTGTCAGCAAAAACGCTTTAAATTTTAGGAAAGCCGTCAATTTTTACTCTTCTTGCCCATGCCTCTACCGATCGTCATTTTGCCCGGTTATCTTGCGGGTGCGTTGGAATACCGTGTTTTAGAAAAGACGCTCCAAACGTTGGGCTTTCCAACGGTTACAGTGCCGTTGCGCTGGCAAGACTGGGTGCCCACGATCGGCGGTCGATCGGTATCACCCATTTTGCGAGTGCTGGATACCACGGTGAAGCAGGTGCTTCAGCAGTATGACGTGCCTCAAGTGACGCTGGTGGGGCATTCAGCCGGCGGGTGGCTGTCGCGCATTTATTTAGGTGAAAAGCCTTACTGTGTTCATCCCAAGGATGTGGATGATTGTGCCTGGTCTGCCCGCGATCGGGTCGCAACACTCATTACACTCGGTACACCGCACACCAGCCTGGAACGCTGGACGCGCAAAAATCTCGATTTTGTTAACCTGAGCTACCCTGGCGCATTTTACTCAGATGTGCGCTACGTCTGCGTTGCAGGCAAAGCGATCTACGGCGATCGCTGGCGAAGCTGGTTGGCGTTTAGCAGCTACAAGCTGACGTGCGGACAGGGCAATACCTGGGGCGATGGCATCACACCGATCGAAGCTGCCCATTTAAATGGTGCCGAAAATTTGACGCTTGACGGCGCGATGCATTCGCCTAGAGGCAACCGGGTTTGGTATGGATCGCCCGGATTGTTGGAGCGCTGGACATCGTATTTGGCTTAGAAAAAGCAGAGGGCAGAAGGCAGAGGGCAGAAGGCGGAAGGTAAAAGGCAAAAGGTAGAAGGTAGAAGGTAGAAGGTAGAAGCAACTAAGAATGCTCTGGCGTTTGTGGAGCGTGTTTAAGGGACTCAGGGTTAGTCACTCTAGCGAACATTGCCGCTTAAGTGCCTGCTTCAGCAGCGTGTTGTATTGTCTGCTGCCGATAATGTGGGCACCAAACCGTTCTAGATGGGGGTTCATCATTTGGGCATCAAAGAGAACGAACTGTCGATCGCGCAGTCGCTCTACTAGCTTCACCATGGCGACCTTCGAGCCATCGGGAATGCGAAAGAACATCGATTCACCAATGAACGCACCGCCGATCGTCAAGCCCAAAAGACCGCCTGCCAATTCATCGCCCTGCCAGGTTTCAAAGCTGTGTGCCCATCCTGCTGCATGGAGCGATCGGTAAATGTCTTTCAATTCTGCCGAAATCCAGGTTGTTTCGCGATCGGCGCACCCTTCAATCACCGCTTCAAAGTCTCGGTTCACTGCGACGGTAAAGCGCTCTTGATTCAGAACTCGCTGGAGCGATCGAGGATAGCGAAACCGCTCATCCAGGGGAATCAACGTCCGCTCTCGACTGGAATACCAGCCCAGCGAATCCCCCTTATCATCCGCCATAAGGAAGTAGCCCTGGGCATACCCCTGAATAATCGAGGCAACATCAAAGCGGTCATTCAATCGTGCAACACCTCACTTCGTCGGACATTGAACACAAGCATCTCATGATAAAAGCGAGTTAGCATCTGGGCTTCTCAAAGAAGTCAGTAATGCACCAAGCGCGTCCCCACCGCTGCGTTACGTGAGACTAACGCACCCTACAAATTACAGGTTATTGATCCACGATCCTTAGCGTCTCGGCTTCTCAAAGCAGTCAGAGTAACCAATGAGCCAGAAATCGGCATCGCTACTTAAAAATATCTTTTCGCTTCTGCACCCAGAACGTGATGACCACATACACCACCGCATGGAGGCAAAGCATACCCCAATTCAGCATCAAGTTTTGCCAGGAGGGATCATAAACGGCTGTCGGCTCAAACGGGAGCGGAATTGTACTGCCATCGGGGAGTTTCGTTGGCTCTGGCACCATCGCATTGATATTCACGACCGTCCCGTAAGCACCCACTGACCAGCGACTGAGCATCAGCCAGGAGAGTTTGCTGGTCAAGCCATCCATGCGGAAGAGGACACCAGAGAAGATGATTTGAGGCAGCAGCAGCAGGGGAAGAGCACTATTTGCCTGACTAGCATTACGGACGATCGCCGAAACCATTAGCCCCATGCTCATGCAGGCAAGCAGGGTGAGAAAGGTCGTCACGCCAACACCGAGTTCCCAGGTCACAATGGTGGAGGCGGGATCAGCAAACCCGATCAAAATAACCCACACAATCAGCAGCGTTTGCAGCAGCGCCAGGCTGGCAAGAATAAGGGCTTTTGACCCTAGATACGCAAACAAACCAAGATTGACCAGTCGCTCCCGCAGGTAGATAGCTGACTCTTTAATAATCTCTTGAAGGGAACTGGAAAGCCCTACCCACAGGGTCGCACAGGTAAACACAAAGAGTACGCGCAGTGCCAGTGGAGCCAGCGTGGGATCAGGTGTTTCGGCAAGGATAAGAGGATTTTTGTCTCCGACTGCTAGCATAATCAGGCTAATGCCGATCGGTGCTGTAAGCAACGACAGCAACAGGTTCACGGGATCACGATGAACCAGTTGAAAGTAGCGCTGCGTCAGCAGCCAGAGTTGAGCCAGAAAGGACGTACCTTTACTGGGTGGTGGAATCGATCGCGGCTTGTTGCCATTGCCAGGGGTAAGGTGCCCGGTAACATACTGCCAATAATCATCAGAGTGGCGGAAACGTTCTGCCCATTGACGCACGATCGTCTCGCCTTTTTCCAGTTCGTTGTAGATGTCGGCAAAGTCATCCGATTCGATTTGGAAGAACGTTAGCGCCTTAAGCGGTGGCCCAAAATAGCAAAGCCGTCCGCCCCGCCCGACAAAAACAAGGCGATCGCACAGTTTAATGTTTGCCGTTGCATGTGTCACCAGAATCACGGTGCGCCCCTCATCTGCCAGCTTCCGCAAAAGCTGCATCATTTTTTTGTCCAGTCCGGGATCAAGCCCTGAAGTCGGTTCATCCAAAAAAAACAGCCTAGGATCGGCGAGTAGCTCCACCCCAATGCTGACCCGTTTCCGCTGACCGCCGCTGAGTTTGCTGACCAACACATCAGCACGATCGCTCATTTCAATTTGATCGAGCGTTTTTTTGACTACGGCTGCGATGTCAGTATCGGCTGGCAGGCGCAGCTTTGCGGCATACGTTAGCACTTCCTCAACGGTCAATTCGCGATGCACGATATCATCTTGGGGGACGTAGCCAATTTGGGCACGGTACATCCCAAAGTTGCGACGCAGGTTGGAGCCATTGAGATAAACAACCCCTTTGTCGGTCGGATCGATCCCCAACAGGGTTCGCATTAAAGTCGATTTACCCGCACCACTGCCACCCACCAACGCGACAAACTGTCCAGGCTCGATCGCCAGCGACACGTCATCCAACAGGCGACGGGTTTCCTTTTGCTTCCCTGGCACCTCCCGCACCAATGCCCACGCATCTAAACGAATCTGGTTACCGCGATCGACCACTTTCAGCACGTCATCCCGATAAACCAGGGTAAAGGGACCAATTTGGATCGTGCAGTCAGCAGGCAACACAAGGCTACCATTGACCCGCATGCCATTGACGAACACACCATTGGCGCTGTGATCTCGCAGAATGTAGCGCTGCCCATCTGGTTCGATCGTGGCATGATGGCGAGAAACAATCGGCGCATCCAGTTCCAACGTTGCCTGGGGATCACGCCCCAGAGAGACCGAACGGTGCTTGAGCGAGAGCGATCGTGTCTCTGGCAGCTCCGCTATTTCCGCACCTAGAGGATTACGGTAAATCAGCGTCACCTGATTGTGGGGATTCTGCCCAATCCGCAGTTCTGCCCCATGCTTGAGCAAATAACCTTTTGAGGGCGTAATCCGCGTCCGATTCAGAAAAATGCCGTTGGTGCTCGGTTTTTGACCGTCGCCATCATAAAGGCAGTAATCTTCGCCCGATCGCCGCAGCAACGCATGACAGCCAGAAATCATCTGCCAGTCGCCCGGAAGAACCAGATCGGCGCGTTGGGCATCTCGTCCTAGAAGGTGCTGTTCCTGCGTCAGAAAGCGTTGCACCGTTGTGCCCTGGTTAGTCAGCTCCAGGTAAGGTCGCGTTAGAACCGTCTTTTCGCTGGTTCGCATGAGGCATGAATTAAAAGGTCAAGCAGTCTCCCGTGTTCAGGATACCCATACAACCTCAGTGATACTAGTGTCCCCACTGTATAGACATGGTTACGATAAACCGTTTCGTTTAGCGTCCTAATTCTTGCGATCGCCGATCGGCAGCTAAGACAGCTTCGATGATTGCCGAACGAAAGCCAGCGCGTTCAAGTGCCGCAATGCCTGCGATCGTCGTACCACCGGGACTCGTGACCTGATCTTTCAGAGCGCCTGGATGCTGTCCTGATTCTTGTAGCAATTGCGCCGTGCCTTTAACCGTTTGGAGCGCCAGTTGCAGCGCGATCGCCCGTGGCAAGCCTGCTGCGACACCACCATCCGCTAGGGCTTCTATCATGAGTGCGACATAGCCTGGTCCTGAACCAGATAAGCCCGTAACAGCATCCATCGCCGCTTCGGGGACTTCTACGACTTCGCCCACTGCCTCAAAAATTTGTCGTGCCTGTGCCAGGTGATGCGGTTGCGTATGAACGCCAGGAGCGATCGCTGTCATACCGGCGCCTACAGTAGCGGGTGTATTCGGCATCGCCCGCACCACAGGCTGGTTAGGAAACGCGGCTTCCAGCTTACTCAGTGGTGTTCCCGCTAGAATCGAAAGTACCAGCAGCGATCGCGTCCCGATTTGTTCTGCCAGCGGTGACGTAACGGCACCAAAAAGCTGAGGTTTAATCGCCAATAACAGCACGGCGGCTTCGGCGGCGGCTTGATTCTCGGTTGTCACCTGAACGCCATACCTGTGCGCCAGAAAGGCTCGTCGTTCTGCCTGGGGATCACTCACCAAAATAGTCTGTGGTGCGTAAACACCACGATCGACAAGGCGGGATAATAGAGCTTCCCCCATTACCCCGCCGCCAATCAAGCCAAGTTTAATAGACAATTTGACCGTCTCCAAGAAGTTTTTAGTTTTTGGTTGTTGGTTTTTAGAGAAGAGCAAATCTACGCTCTGTCTAGCAACTAACAACTAATAACTTAAAACTCTACTGTGCCATTCTCATTGGCTCATTCGCCCAGGCTGGCGCAGGTGCTGCCTGACGCGGAGCGCGTGCTTGAGGCTGCTGAGTTTGTGGCGCTTCGTAGCCAGGCACGCCTTGGGTGCTGACTTGAACACAGCTTGGAGTGAAGAGGAAAATGCTTTCGCCAATGCGCTCTTGATGACCATCGATCGCATAGGTGCCACCAGCCACGAAGTCAACCGCACGCTGTGCCTGGTCGGGATCCATGATGGTAAGGTTAAGCACCACAGACTTGCGTTCACGCAACGCCTGAATCGCTTGAGGCATTTCTTCAAAGGAGCGTGGTTCCATCACCACAACTTCCGAAACACCGTTAACACCCGGCATACCAATGACGTTGCCCATTGGTGATGCACCCATCGTGCCAATTTCAGTACCTAAGGGCGCACGATCGCGCAAGCGGCTAGGACGACGGGTACGGGCATCATCTTGGGGTGCAGCAGCAGGTTGAACGTTCTCCTGCTGATAGAGTTGCTGATACTCATCTCCGTCCATTTCGTCGTACTCGTATTCGTAGTCCATAGGTTCGTTAAATCCAACAAAGTCTCGTAGCTTGGTGAAGATGTTGCTCACTGTTCACGCTCCATCACGATCAGAGTTAATTAAGAAACGCATAACGACTGGAAAAGCAGGGATGATGCCAAATCTAGTCTGTAATATCGGAAGTATCGAAGAGGGAATCGCCCCTTGAACCTCTTACTAAAAGCCCGATCAATGAAGGCTTATATCCACAAACAAATAGCTCAAACGCTTTGCCTGCTTTGACCGAATTGAATGAACAGTATACATCTAGATCCCAGAATTCAAACACATTATCAAAAGTTTTTTTGATCGAATGTTTAAATCATTGACGCAAGATGGAAACGATCAGCTAATAGCCGCCCTTTTAAGGAGCCTTTAGACCCTAGCCATAAAGATACTCCATCTTTCGAGAAGCGCTTCATTTTTTCTCAAAGTTGTTGCGATTAATCCTGGTCAATCTCGAAGCAGCCTTTTGAAGGCTTTTAACAACGTTACGCAGGACGATCGCCAAAGAGAATGCGCCCCAAACGAACCATCGTCGTCCCTGCCTGCACTGCCAAACGATAGTCATTTGACATGCCCATCGACAGCACTTGCATTTGAATATGGGGCAAATTCTGTCGTCGAATCGTATCAGCCAGTGCCTGGATCTGTTGGAAGGCAGTTGTTGCTTCTGTAGCCGTCAACCCATAGGGGAGAATGGTCATCAAGCCTTGAATCCTGAGGTCGTCACATTCGTTCAACAGCGAAAGATCATGCAGTAGTTCTGCTTCTGACCAGCCGTATTTTGTTGGATCCGGTAACAGCTTTACTTGCAACAACGATTGTGGTTTTTGCGGTAGCGGTGCTGCCAAACGATTGAGTCGCTGCGCCAGCTTTAAATCGTCGATCGAGTGAATCCATTGAAAGCACTCCAACGCCTTTTGCGCTTTGTTGCTTTGCAGATGCCCAATCAAATGCCAGGTGACATCGGTGAGGTCGTGCAGTTGAGACTGTTTGACCTCGGCTTCCTGCACCCGATTTTCAGCAAAATCTCGCACTCCAGCGTCATACGCCGCTCGCATAGACTCGATCGAAACATGCTTAGTGACTGCAAGCAGTCGCACCGAATCCGGTAGCGTTTGACGAATCTGGTCAATGCGCTCTGCGATTGTACCGCCAAGTTGAGAAAACGCTGTCATTGAAATGTTTGTTTATACATCACCTGAAGCTGATTGTAGTCCTGCTGCTGCCCCTGGCGACGCAGCAGTCGCATCCGGTTTTCGACCAGAATGCGGGCATCAGTGCGGGTAATAGACTCAAACTCTAACCCTTCATCGCTGTTAGCAACCAGGAAAAACAGGCGTTGTGCATAGAGCGTCGTAAACAACTCACGTGCTGTATCGATCAGACAGACTCTAAAAAGCAAGCCAAAATTCGGATGATTTAAGTAATCTTCGTTGCTCATTCAGGTCTAGGCGGACGACGGAGAGAATAGTACACCTTAATGTAGGTATGACATCACTTTACGTGATAACGATGCCTGTATAGCAGGTGTTGAGATGATTTGAGGTAAGGAGCAGAGGCTTGAGGAAGGGGCAGAGAGGCAATAGGGGCAAATTGCCGTCGCCCTCAGCTCAAGCCGAAGGGAGCTTAGAGCCTGTTTTACCGTCCATCTTTTCGTTCGGTTTCTCTAAAGTTCCCAACCCCAGACCAAACGCGCACCCCATAGCCCTATCAGAGTGACGATCGCCAGCCAATCAACCCATTTCAGGCGGAACTGATGCCATTGCACCTGATGTTCATTCGGGCTGGTGAAGCCTCGGACTTTCATCGCGCTGGCTATTTGCTCTGCTCGTAACAGCAGGTTTTCGAGCAAGCGTTCGGCAACCGTCAACCAAACTTGTAGTGCCTGCCGCCAGCCCAGCTTACGCCAGTTGATCGCACGGGTGCTGACCGATCGCGCTAAATTCTGCACTTCTTCTAGCACCAAAGGAATAAAGCGGAGCGAGAGCGTAAGCGTAAGGGCAACTTCGGTTACGGGTAAATTGAAGCGGCGTAACGGAGACATCCAATCTTCGATCGCGGCTGTAATTTCTTCGGGCGCAGTGACCAACAAAAAAAGATTGGTGCTGTAGATGAGTGTAAACAGGAGCGTGCTGTAGCGAATGGCTAGAGCAATCGATCGCTTGGTGATGGTGAACCAGCGACTCTTAAACACGACGTAGCGATAGTCGGTCGGCTGCGGTAAGGCGGTAGGAGCTGTACCGGCTGGTGGTGACACAGACGGCTTGCCAACACCCAGGGGGTTATACCAGGGAAGGGGCGAAGCTACGGGTGGCAACTGGTTTGATTGCTGTGCAAAGGCAAGCTCATCCGCAGGCAAGCGGGGCTGATGCCGTGTTTTTAGCCCATCGGGTAGCATCATAGTTAAGGCAAACACCATAAAACTTAGCGTCAACAGCCAGCCCATTTGCTGTCGCCAGACCCGCAAAGGTATCAAGGCTAAGACTGTAAGGACAACGAGCAATGCCGCCAAAAGCACCCGCCAAAAGGCATTTGCTAACAGCGGTGCTGCCAGGAAGGTCATCAACCATGCCAGCTTTAGCCGTGGATCGAGCCGATGCAGCCAGGTAATTGGTTGTTCAAGGTATAGCCCTAGGGGCAGCGAGCGGAGCAAATCCATGAATCGTTTTTAGTTTCTAACGGCTGGCTAGAAAAAGTCTAACAACTAGCAACCAACAACTAACAACTGCTTACCTTGTAGCCCGGTTTGCGGTCACCCGATCGCGATCGACTTCTCTTGTTTTCTTACCACGCCATAGGAGGCGAATGGGGGTGCCAACAAAGCCGAGCGATTTGCGAAACTGACCTTCAACGTAGCGGCGATAGTTGTCGTTAAACAAAGCGGGATCATTCACAAAGAGCGCGATCGCAGGTGGTCGGCTGCTGACCTGCGTGCCGTAGTAAATTTTGCCCTGACGACCCTGGCGCGTGGTCGGTGGAGAATGCCAACCAACCGCTTCTTCTAGCACTTCATTGATGACAGAGGTGGAAACACGCCGTTTCTGCTGTTCGGCGGCAATATTCACCATATCGAGAATTTTTTCCACGCGCTGTCCAGTTTTGGCGCTAATAAAGATCACGTCTGCCCATTCAGTAAAGTGAAGACGCTCTCGCACTAATTTTTCGTGGTCATAAATAGTGTAGGCATCTTTTTCGACGGCATCCCATTTATTCACCACAATGACGCAGCCCCGACCTTCATCAGCAACCCGTCCCGCTAGCTTTTGGTCTTGCTCGGTCACGCCATCCAGCGCATCAATGACTAACAGCACTACATCAGCCCGATTAATCGCCTTGAAGGCACGGTTGATGCCAAAAAACTCCGGTCCATACTCGACATTCTTTTTCTTCCGAATGCCTGCGGTATCAATGAGGCGATAGGTTTGTTCGCCGTGCTGCACCACCATGTCGATCGCATCGCGGGTTGTGCCAGAAATGGGGCTGACGATCGAGCGTGTTTCACCGACAAACGCATTCAGCAGGCTAGATTTGCCTACATTGGGTCGTCCTGCGATCGCCACTTTAATTTCGTTCGACTCTTCAATCTCGTTGGCAGGGGGCAGGTGCATAATCAACGCATCTAACAGTTCGCCCGTCCCGTTGCCATGAATGCCCGAAATAGGGAATGGTTCGCCCAAGCCCAGCGACCAAAATTCTGCCGCCTGCGCTGCTCCCTGATCAACCGACTCGCATTTGTTGACTGCCAGCAAAACGGGCACAGCATGTTGCCGTAACCAGCTAGCAATCTCTTCGTCTGACGGCATCAGCCCTGTGAGACCATCCACTACAAAAATCGCGGCGCTTGCTTCTGCCAGGGCAGCCAATGCCTGTTCGCGAATAAAAGGCAAAAATTCTGTGTCATCGTCAAACACCAGACCGCCTGTATCGACGACCTGAAATTCTCGATCGCGCCAAAAGGCTGGTTTGTAGGTGCGATCGCGGGTCACACCCGGTTCATTAAACACGATCGCATCCTGCAACGCCGACAGCCGATTGACGACGGTAGACTTGCCCACGTTAGGACGACCGATAATAGCAACAGTAGGCAAGGGCATGGCAGGAAGGGATGAAGGATGAAAGCTAACGAATGAATGGGGTTCATTACGATGAGCCATTCATTATCAACAGTCTTCTATTCTAGCGGCAGTGCTAGCAGATCCTCAGAAATCTACTACAGATCATTTATTGTCAAGAAACTCGTCAACTGTTAATCCTGACTGCCGAATTAAACCTCTCAGCAATCCTGGTGCGAGTTCTCGATGATTTGGCACTGAAATTGTAGGCCGAGTTTCATGCCAAAGAATCATATGACTTCCAGTTTGGTGATCCAAGACATAGCCAAATTTCTCAAAAACTTTAACGGCGGCTTTGCCTGAAATGTTTGATAACCGTCCCACTAAACCACAACCTCTCCTACAAATGCCTGGAACTCTTTTGGTTCATACGGCTCACCATGTTTTGCTTGCACATAAAGATACCCAGCGATGGCATCTTTGATATTGGTAATGGCTTCGTCCAACGTTTCACCCTGGCTCATGCAGCCCGGTAATTCAGGAACATCAGCCACATAACCCTGATATTCGGGATCAAACGTAAAAATAACCTGAAATTTCATACAACATTCACTTCGTTACGTTCAACGGAACCAATCGTGTGGAGCGCTGCTTGCATTTTAGAGCGTACGGTCAGTCGATCGCCATTCATACAAGGGCATTGTAAAAGAGACAATCACCGACTCAAGGATTCTCTTTTATGTCTCGCGCTGGCAAAAATGTTCGCAAGATGGCATTGCAGCGACGCTTCAAGGCAATCCAACTCTGGATCGCAACCGTGCTGTTAGTCTGTCTGCCCTTTGTCGGAAAAGCCTTTGTTCACCAACTAGCGTTCATAACCAAAACAGGGGTTGTCATGCCGGTGTGGATGTATCTGCTCTGTTTCAGCATGGCAGGCGTAACGCTATGGGGCGGGCTATATCTTTGGAAACGCGCTAACCATGCCGATCAGGGTGCAAAAGGCGAGGAAGACATTGCCACGCTGTTGACACCATTAAGTAATGAGGGGTGGCAAATCGAGTACGGCATTCGCGATCGCCGCTTGGGAGACATCGACGTATTCTTGCTCTCACCCAAAAGTCGCGCCTACACGATTGATGTCAAATCTCATAAGGGATCGGTTCGCAGTCAGGATGGCAAGCTTTACAGACAGTATGGACAGACACGCTATCCGTTTGAGAAAGATTTTTTGAGTCAGGCAAAGCAGCAAGCGATCGCGATAAAAGGACAAAAAGGACTGCGCTTCGTCACGCCGATCGTTGTTTTTTCAGCCGCCAACGTTGAAATTAGTACGAATCCGATCGCTCACGTGTACGTATTGGGCAAAGAAACCCTCCTCAGTCAGCTACGCTCGCTAGAGCGCAGCTAATCTTTGGGGTCGCACAGTCAAATGGTTCAACTATCACAGCCATTGACCAGAGTTGTTCTTGGATCATTTGGCACAGAGTTAGACAGCCAACCAACGTCTGAGACGATCGGAAAGGTTGGGTTAAGAGTGCGCTGCAAATCAACTTCTACCCACACTTCACCGTTGGCATTTTTGTAGGAAGTGATAGCTGCTCCAGTTTGGGTGACATACACTCGCTGACCGGCTTTCACAAGGGCAAGCACCTTCGCCTCCTGGTTTGGCTCTAGACGAACATTCCAAAAAGGGACGGTGTTTCTGACCATGCGGCAGAGACTCGTTTTTGGGGGCGGCGTGACGACTGGATCAATTGGCGGCATTGGCGGTCTACCACAGTCTAGAGCCGCATAAGCGACAAAGCCATTCGGCTTGATTTGAACACGAGTTGGTGGAACACTGGGCAACGGTTCTGTTAACGCAACCGCCGTGCCATTTGCGAGAACACGACCCTGCACCTGTGGGTTTCCAGGGTTCGCTGTTGTATAAACCGCCGTCCTTTTAGTCACGACACAGGCGACCTGCGCTACTAACATTGGAGCCGCTTGAGGACGTGCAAGAACAGGCAGCTCTGAACCGATCGTCGCGATCGTGATCCCTGCCAAAAGGCTTACTGCAAGCCTGCGATCGTTCATTTCGTGTCTCACTAAAAAGCCTCAAATGTCTGATGTTGTTGTAGATTAATTGGTAGTCCTAAAGATGTAAGGATCGATAGGACAACATTACTTCAGTTGTTTGATGTCAATTGATCTACCACCGTGTCCTGCTTGTCAATCAACTCACACGGTCAAAAATGGCAAAATCCATAACGGCAAGCAGAACTTGAAGTGCCGCGAGTGTGGCAGACAGTTTGTCCAAGACCCGCAGTCCAAACGCATTGATCAGGCGACTAAAACCTTGATCGACAAACTCTTGTTGGAGAAGATTCCTTTAGCTGGAATAGCGAGAGTCGTAGGTGTTTCAGAGCCTTGGCTGCAAAGCTATGTCAATGCCAAATATGAGGCAGTGCCCCAACAGGTCGAGGTGGGGGTTAAAAAAAAAGGGCGTTTGACGATTCAGTGTGACGAGATGTGGTCCTTTGTCGGCAACAAAGGGAACAAGCAGTGGATTTGGCTTGCCTTAGATGTGGCAACACGCGAAATTGTTGGGGTGTATGTTGGCGCTCGGAGCCGTGAGGGGGCACAAGGATTGTGGGCTGCCTTACCCGCTGTGTATCGACAGTGTGCCGTCTCCTATACCGATTTCTGGTCAGCTTACAATGAGGTATTCCCCAGCCAGCGGCATCAAAGTGTCGGCAAAGAAAGTGGCAAAACCAGCTACATTGAACGGTTTAACTGTACCTTACGGCAGCGGGTTTCAAGACTAGTGCGCAAGACCCTATCATTTTCCAAAAAACTGGAGAATCACATCGGTGCGATCTGGTACTTTGTGCACCACTACAACTCATCCTTACTTGTTTAGGACTACCGATTAATTTACTCAAGCAATATTCTTTCATCACCATAATGTTTAGGAGAAGGAAAGTCCATAAGCGGCTGAGTAGAGGTTCATGCTGACAGAAGGCGATCGCTCAACCCTACAACACTAGACTGAGCGGTGTTTGCAGACTCTATTTCTAAAGTGCTAGCTTCTGCCGTGCCACCATTTCAATCTGAAAGCAGTCAGTTCACTATATTGGAGCAAAGAAAGCCTTCTAGTCGGCTACGATCGCTAGAGTCAACCTCATTCTTTCGGCATCTCTGTTTGTGCTGTATTTTTCATGACAACGCCTCCCATTCAGTGGTATCCCGGTCACATTGCCAAAGCCGAAAAAGCGCTGATGGAGCAGCTTAAGCGGGTCGATGTCGTGCTGGAAGTGCGAGATGCGCGGATTCCACAATCAACCGAGCATCCCCAAGTGCAGCAGTGGTTGGGCACCAAAGGGCGCGTGCTGGTGCTGAACCGTATTGATATGATCTCCACGCAAGCGCGGCAGCAGTGGACAGAATGGTTTCGATCGCAGGGCGACGAACCTTATTTTACCGATGCCCAACATGGCAAAGGCATTGAAACTGTGTTGCACGCAGCCCAGAGGGCAGGAGAACAGATGAATCAGCGTCGGCGCGATCGTGGTATGTTGCCCCGTCCTGTCCGCGCCGTTGTCATCGGGTTTCCCAATGTTGGCAAATCAGCACTGATCAACCGTTTGCTCAATCGGCGTGTCGTAGACAGCGCTCGTCGTGCCGGCATTACCAAACAATTGCGGTGGGTGAGAATTTCAGATCAAATTGAACTGCTGGACGCGCCCGGAGTGCTGCCATCGCGCTTAACTGATCAGGATGCTGCACTCAAATTAGCAATGTGCGATGACATTGGTGAAGCCGCTTACGACAACCAGCGGATTGCCGCTGCGCTAATCGATTTGCTCAAGGAACGGGCGAGCGAATTCGTCTTGCAAGCACGCTACAACCTGGATGCTCAACCGTTTACTGGCGAAAGCTATCTGCATGAACTGGCAACCCATCGACATAAAGGTGATGTCGAGCGCACCGCACGTCAACTGTTAAATGATTTTCGGACTGGGGTTTTGGGCGCGATCGCGCTGGAACATCCACCAGTTTAGCTCCCCGACTCCAGATCCCCACTTCTTAAAGAAGTCGGGGATCTAATTGATTTAAAAGCCTAAAAGATTAATGATGCTGAATACGCCGCCGATCGGCGACAGTACAGAACCCAACGCATCTGTCACCGTAGCAAGACCCGATCGCCGCACCACGATCGTGTCATTGTTTCGCATCGGTGGGTTGTTTGTCTCGCTGATGCCTTGAGCAAAATCAACGTCAATATTGCGTCGCGCTACGGTGCCGTTTTGATTGAGGCGAATAAACGTCACCTCGCCCTTCTTGGCACGATTATTAAAGCCACCTGCCGCCAGCAGTGCCTGGTTTAGCGGCGTGTTAGGTGGCACCTGCACTGGACCCGATCGCACCACCTCACCCACGACATTGACCGTAATGCGATCGGGCGCAAAACTAGCCGCTGCAATCTTGGTTGCTTCCGTATTATCCAAAGCAGTTGCAGTGGGAATGACGATCGTATCGCCTTCCTGAAGCGGCAAATCCTGACGTAGATCCCCAGACTGGAGCAAACTCCAGAAGTCAACTTTGATGGTTTGCACGGGACCTGCTTGGGTCGTGCGTCGCACCTCCACATTACGGATGTCGGCTGTTTGCGTAATGCCGCCCGCTGTCTGGATCGCCCTCGTCACGGTTGGCACTTTCAAATTGGCGTTGTTTGATAAAGCGGTAGATAGTTGCCCGTTAGATTGATTGGTTTGATCCGGGGCAAGGACATACGGACCTGGACGATTCACCTCACCGACCACCGCAATCCGCATGGGGCGATCGCTAGGAGCCGCAATCGTCGCCGCTGCCAAACGCTGTGCTTCATCCAAATCAACGCTGGTAGCGGAGGGAATAAAAATGCTGTCGCCATCTTGTAGCCGTAAATCCTGACGCAAGTTACCAGACTGGAGCAACTGCCATAAATCGACCTTAATGATCTCATCAGTGCCCGCATTATAAGGACGGGGGCGACGCACTTCAACTTGGCGCACATCGGCTGCCTGAGTTACACCACCAGCCAGCTGAATCAAGCGCGTGACGCTAGGCACACCAGTATCCGCATTGGCTGAAATCGCTTGCACGTTGTAAGTGCCGGGACGATTGATCTCTCCCGCGATCGCGATCGCCAGCGGTCGGGCTGCTAACAACCCAATCGTAATCACAGGGCGAGTTAAGTAGGGCGCATATTGTGCGGCAATAGCGACAGTTGCTTGTTTCAGCGTCCTGCCCTGCACCGAGACTGCACCGACTTGCGGCAAATTGACAGCCCCGTTGGGCAACACCAAATACTCACCGCTGTATTCAGGCACATTGAAAAAATCGATGCGGACGCGATCACCAGAACCCAGTAAATAGCCATCCTCAGCCTGAGTTGGTGAGGTGCCTACCGGCAATACAGAGGGGCGAACAGTGCGATCGAGTTGAGCCACACCCGCAGAGGCTAAAAAGATCGAACCGACCACGAGTGATGGGGAAAGCCAGCCGATCGCGCGATTTGCCTGCTTTGCAAGCCAGAACGGTTGTGTCAAAGGCATGGAGCGGTGATGCTAGAAAACTAGGATTGTGAAGAAGGACGAAGAGACCCTAAGAAGGTTCCCAAAAATTTCTAAAGCTGGGGGAGGCGCACATTCATCACTTCAATTTTTAAGCGATTGCGCGTGCCCTTATCAGAGTCATACAGCGTGTCTTGGCTACTGATGCTTTTAGTCACCAATCCTCAAATAGCAAGGCAGAGTACTACCGACATAACGCTTTACTCATCACTAGCGTCAAGCTTTATAGAACAGGCTTAGAAAGCCCTTTTAGCCCTACTCAATTCTGAGAAAGCAGCACAAATTCATGGATTCTCAAATAGTATTTTAAACAACTCTAGGAGTTCGTTAACACGCAAGACTCTAGAGTTGTAACATCTGATTTTATGTATCAAAGTAGACTGATTGATTGAGTCATTTTTACTAAATTTCTCAACAAGCTATATTTTTTACTAAAATCTAAAGTCTACGTCCTTAGAGAGATGCTTTATTTTATTTTGGTCTCTAAGCTTCGTTAAGTTTGGTATCCAAACAAGGTGATATAGTAGGCGAGAAACAATAGTCACCTTACGCAAGCTAAAGCTGCATAGATTAATACCCGTGTTAGTGCAGGCTATATTCCTGTTAGCTGTTCCCTGTGAGTTAACGAACCGAAAAGTGTTGATGCTCACTCGCAGACGATTGAGCGCACCAGATGAGTCTGTTGATGTCCAACCTGTTTATGATTCATCGCAGGATTTCTGAACTTTGCCCCTTTAAGCCGCTTGTTATGATTGCAATCGAGTCTTTCATTGAAGCCATTGCTGAGGCAATTAAGTTCAAACCGCAGTGGTTACTTTTTAGCTATGAAAATTGCCTTGGTGCATGATTACCTAACTCAACGGGGCGGAGCAGAGCGCGTTTTTGAACTGCTTTGCAAGCATTACCCCGATGCGGATATTTTTACGTCGTTGTACGACCCAAAGCAGACGATCGACCTTCACGATCGGGTCGTTCACACCACAGCGTTGCAGAATATTCCAGGTGCTAGCAAGCATTTCAGACTGTTAGCGCCCCTATACTTTCCAGCCTTTCGATCGCTCGATTTACAAGACTACGATCTGATCATTAGCAGCAGCAGTAGCTTCGCTAAAGCCGTCCGTAAAAAGCCGACTGCGCGGCACATTTGCTTTTGCCATAACATCACTCGCTTTCTATGGGATACGCGCAGTTATTTGCGAGAATATACGACGTTTAGGAAGCTCTATCCGTTGCTGGAAAAAGTTTTCCAGCAAATGCGAAAAGTTGATCTAAGCTACTCTCAAGAGCCAGATCTCTACATTGCAAATTCAAGCATTGTTGCAAAACGCATTCAGGCTGTTTACAAGAAGCCTGCGATCGTCATCAACTATCCGATCGACAGCAAAAAGTTCGTCTTCTCCAATCAAAAAGATGATTTTTATCTCACCTCTGCACGGCTCATCAGCTACAAACGGACTGACATTATCATTGAAGCGTTTAACTGGTTGGGGTCAACGCTCTTAGTAACAGGTGATGGCCCTGAGCGGAAACGGTTAGAAGCACAAGCAATGAAAAATATTCACTTTCTGGGTCATGTCAGCGATGCCGATCGTACCCAACTGATGTCTAAAACCCGCGCCGTTATCGTAGCTGCTTTAGAGGATTATGGGCTTGTACCGATTGAAGCAAATGCCAGCGGTACACCAGTCATCGCTTATGGAGCAGGTGGTGTTTTAGACACTCAAATTCCTGGCAAAACAGGTGTTCTCTTTAATCGTCAATCGCCAGAAGCATTGCAGTCTGCATTGCTAGCAGCTAACTCAATTAAATGGAACTACCGCAAGATTCGAGAACATGCCCTTGAGCATTTTTCTGAAGAGGCATTCTTTGGCAAGGTCGAACAAGCGATTGGTATCACTTAAGCCTGTTAGTAACTGAGAAATTAGGCTAAATTCTTTATGGTTGAGGGTGATAGTTGTGACTGCAGGTAACGTTAGCAGCATTGTTGAAACCGATCCAGGCTATGGACAGCTAGTTGCGGCGCTCTTTCGTCGACGGCTTTGGCTAGTTGGTATTTTCTTTGGCGTTCTATCAGTTGTAACCGTTTACACATTACTGAAAAAGCCGCTTTATCAAAGCTCCATGCAGCTATTGGTAGAACCAAATTATCAAAGCAAAAAAGATGCTGCTAGTGGGGCAGAAAATCAGTTTGCTGACAGCACCGTGGAAATTGATTACTCCACTCAGTTGACCCAAATGCGGAGTTCGCAACTATTACAAAAAGCAGTTGCCCTTTTGCAAGCCGATTACCCTGAGCTTGAGGCAGCAGAACTGCAAAAAGCACTGCTCTTGACGCAAGTTGAAGAAGATAAGGTGAAAACCAAAATTTTTCAGGTCATTTACACGGGCGATGACCCTGAGCAAACGCAGAAAGTGCTGAAAGCAGTGCAGCAGGTCTACCAGAACTACAACCGGGAGCAACAAAAGCTACGGCTCACTCGCGGTCTCTCTTTTGTGGATGAGCAACTGCCGCTGGTCGAAAAGCAGGTCGATCGCGCCGAAAATGACATGGAGCGGTTTCGCAAGAGCCAAAATCTGGTTGACCCCGAGGTGCAGTCACGCGCCTTGATTGACGCTCTCAGCGGCGTGCAGAAAGAGCGACAAAGCAATCAAGCACAAATGCGGGAGGTGCAGGGACGGTATCAAACACTCCAGCAAGAGTTGGCACTGTCACCCCAGCAGGCATTGATTGCCGCACGGCTGAGTCAATCGTCTCGCTACCAGAGCTTGCTGAACGAAATTCAAAAGAGTGAACTGGCGATCGTGCAGCAACGTCTCCGCTTCAAACCTGCCAGTCCCTTTGTGCAGCAGGCGATCGACCAGCGGCAGCGCCAACGCAACTTACTAGCAACCGAAGTACGCCGCATTTTAGGTTCCAATGCAGCACAGGTCAACGTAAAAGGCGATTCGGGTTTGAGCATTGGGCAGTTAAGCGCCACTGACCTTACCCTGGCAAGTGCGCTAGTAGAGGCACAGGTAAATCTGGCTGCGTTGCAAGGTCGGGCGCAAAGTCTTGCTGAGGCAGAGCGATCGCTTCAGCAGCAGTTACGGCGTTTCCCTGGTCTGCTAGCAGAATATGGTCGCCTTCAGCCCAAAGTGCAGATCGGGCGGGACACACTGCAACAATTGCTGAAAGCCCGACAGGATATTGCCCTCGAAATTGCGCGCGGTGGGTTTGACTGGCAGGTGGTCGAAGAACCCAAGCTGGGTAAACAAATCGGACCCAACTTGCAGCAAAATATGCTTCTGGGAGCCGTTGCAGGGCTGATGTTGGGCAGTGTCGCCGCCTTTATTCGAGACACGATGGATGATGCAGTACACACCCCCGACGACTTGAAGCAAGCAACAGTACCGCTCTTAGGTATGGTGCCAGCGCTACAGCTAGAAGAGGGTTTAGCAGCGCTGGTGCCTTTCCGAGAAGCCGGAAGTTTACCCCCTATTATGCAAATCGTTCACTGGCAGCCCTTTCGGGAATCCCTGGACTTGATCTACAAAAATATCCAGTTGCTGCCGAGTGCGGCTGGGTTACGTTCCCTGGTGGTTACTTCGGCGTTAGCAGGTGAAGGCAAATCAACGATCGCCCTCGGCTTAGCGATTAGTGCGGCACGGTTACACCAGCGTGTATTGCTGATCGATGCCGATTTGCGTCGCCCTAGTTTGCATCGACAGCTAGACTTGCCCAACGATCGCGGGCTGTCTACTCTACTGACCCAACAAACACCTGTACGGGCAAGCGATCTTCAGCCATCGCACCGCTACACCGACATTCCACTGTCAATTCTCACGTCGGGTCCAACACCAGCTGATCCGGCTCAACTGTTGAGTGCCGATCGCATGGGCGATTTAATGCAGGCGTTGGAGCAAACCTACGACCTCATTATTGTCGATGCGCCCCCTGTTCTGGGCATTGTCGATGCGATGTTAGCAGCCTCATTTTGCAGCAGCATGGTGCTGGTCGGGCGCATTGGTCACGTCACTCGTGCTGAACTGTCGCAAGCCACAGCGTTGCTAGGAAAGCTGAACGTCATTGGTATTATTGCAAACGGCTCTGACCTGACAACACGCTATCTTTCCTACGAGCGTAAAGGTCAGCACGATCGCAGGCAATTAGCTTCCCTGTAAAGAGCCAGACTCTACGTAGAGTCAGCCTCTCTCTAGATAGACACCCTGTAGATGAACACCCTGTAGATTGACATCAGTAGATTGACACCAAACGTTACATTGCAGCATCGGCAACCCAACGGCTAAATCAAACGGCAAATCTACCCTCATTAAGGTCATCGTGCTTATGTCTACCCTTTCTCTCTCTAGTCAGGCCGTTACAGACAATGCCCAGGTTGGTCAAGACTCCCACTACACACTTCTTTGGAGACAAAAACAGCTTTTACTCACCCTGTCGCGGCAGCCAACGACACTGCCTCTGATGGCGTTAGAGAGTGAGCAGTTGCTGGCAGATTGCCTGGAGCGATCGCCGATTCAGTTAGTCAGGCTCACTCCCGACCTAGGCGAAGGAGCACTGGCACTCTGGGCAAACGCCTGCGCCAAAGTGCATAAGCCTGCCTACCTGCGTGTCCCCAGCATTTCTGCCTTACCAAAAAAGCAAAATCGCTGGAAATGGTGGCTGAAACGACTGGTTGATTGGAGCGCTGCCGCTGCTCTTTTATTGGTAATTGGTCCTCTCATGCTAGGACTAAGTTCTCTGATTCTCTTTCAGTCACCGGGTCCCATCCTTTTTAGCCAGTGGCGCGTTGGTGAGCGCGGCAAGCTGTTTCAGATTCTCAAATTTCGCACGATGGTGACTGGTGCAGAGTTATACCACCATCAGGTCATGGGACAGCAAGCGGGCTTACACAAATGCGAAAACGATCCCCGTGTAACACCCATCGGACGCTGGATGCGGAAGTATAGCCTGGATGAGCTGCCCCAACTGATTAATGTGCTGCGGGGCGAGATGAGTTTGGTGGGTCCCCGTCCCTGGGCGCTCTATGATGCAGTACGGCTGAGTCCAACAGTGAGACAACGGTTGAATGCCCTCCCTGGCATTACTGGCATCTGGCAAGTCACAGGTCGATCGCACGTCCGCAATCTGGATGACGTCAGCCGAGCTGATTTAAGCTATCTCGACAACTGGTCGCTGCGTCAGGACTTCAAAATTCTTCTACTTACAGTCCCCAAAGTACTTTCAGGATTTGGTGCCTTTTAGCAAGATCACTAGAGTCCCGGTGTTGATTTGTTTGTCGGAGCGCTTGCTGACACTACAACGACCCCTGACAATAAAGGCAAAGGCTCAATCCTCTACCGAACCGTTATGCTGCTAAGAATTCCCGCACCTATCCGTCGATCGCTCACAAGGACGCTGAAAGCCACTAACTTCTGGAAAGAGAACTACACGATCCTGCGAGAGTTTAAACACTTTCCACTGGTTGCAGTAGCAGCAATTTTGTGCGCGATCGGGGCGGCATCGTTTGAGGGCTTTAGCTTCGGTTTTCTGCTAGCCTTTCTGCAAAGCCTGGTTAACCCCGATGCTCCGCCTTTTCAGACAGGGCTAGGCTGGTTTGATCAAGGAATTTTAGGCATCAGTGAACCGGCTACAAATCGCCTTTACCGTGTTTCAGCGCTGATTTTAGCAGCAACCTGGATTCGATCAACCTTCAACTATCTCACTCAGATTTACACCGATCTAACGCAGCAAAAGCTGATCGATCGTTTACGAAAGCAAATCTTCGAGCAGTTGCAGGCATTAAGCCTTAGTTACTTCTCCAAAACCCACTCTGGAGAATTGCTCAACACGCTGACTAGCGAAATTGGCAGACTGCAATCTGCCTTTGGGTTGCTCTCCTTTATTGTGACGCGCAGCCTGACGCTCAGTGTTTATGTGTTCCTGATGTTTCGGCTCTCGTGGCAGCTATCCATGATTTCAGTAGCACTCTTTAGCCTGCTGGCAGTGGGTTTATCCCAACTGATTGCGCGTATTCGGGCTGCCAGTGCTGGAGTGTCTGTCACCAACGGTCGGTTCACCTCGATCGCAATGGAGTTTATCAACGGTATCCGCACTGTGCAGGCCTTTGCCACTCAGGACTTTGAGCGCCGACGCTTCTATCAAGCCAGTGCCGATGTACTGGATGCCTCGATGAAAGCGACACGCGGGTTTGCGCTGGTACGTCCTCTAGCAGAGGGCTTGGCAACAACCGTCTTGGTCGGCATGATTATCCTGGCGCTGACGTTGTTTGTGACCAATGGCATCATGCAAACCGCGTCGCTGTTGACATTTCTCTTCCTTCTGTTTCGTCTGGTGCCCGCGCTGCACGAAATTAACGGTAGTCGAGCCGCCATGAGCAGCTATTGGGGATCACTCAACAACATTCGGGAGTTGCTGACCACCGACAACAAGCCTTACCTGAAGGATGGACAGCACCAGTTTCCAGGCTTGCAGTCTGCGATCGCGTTTCAGTCAGTAGATTTTGGCTACGACCCGCAGCAGCCTATCCTTACCGACATCAATCTAACGATTAAACAGGGCGAAATGACGGCTCTAGTGGGTGCATCAGGCGCGGGCAAAACAACGCTGGTGGATTTGCTGCCCCGTTTTTATGATGCAACGCGCGGCAGCATTCTCATTGATGGGGTTGATATTCGTGAGTTTCAAATCAATTCGCTGCGACAACACTTTGCGATCGTCAGTCAGGACACGTTCATTTTTAATACCAATGTGCGCGACAACATTGCCTATGGCAGCGAAGGCGCAACGGATGATGAAATTATCGAAGTAGCGCGACTGGCAAATGCGCTAGAGTTCATTCAAGAAATGCCAGAAGGGTTTGCAACTCGCCTGGGCGATCGTGGCGTACGGCTATCGGGTGGGCAACGACAACGGATTGCGATCGCTCGTGCTATTCTTCGCAATCCCGAAATTTTGATTTTGGACGAAGCCACCAGCGCTTTAGACTCCATTTCCGAACGGTTGATTCAGGCATCGCTCGAAAAGTTGGCACAAGGACGCACTGTGATTGTCATTGCCCATCGCCTGTCAACCATCATTCGTGCTGACAAAGTGGTGGTAATGGAGCAAGGGCGGATCGTTGAAGAAGGCGCGTATCAAGCCCTGCTTAATCAGCGCGGCAAACTTTGGAACTATCACCAAATGCAGTATGAAATGGGCGATCGTGCTGAGGCTACTGGCATGGCGGGCACTGCCAGCGTTGAACCATAATTGCCTGGTTTGAGAAGGTAGCAACAAGGGGCGCACAGACGTTACCGAGACGAAACGAAGTACAACCGAGACGTTTTTATAAACATATTGGCTAGAACTTTAAATAGTGTCCTGGTCTAGAAGTTCCAAGCCAGAAGTCGAAGTTAACTTAAAATTTATACCTCCTAAACTACTTTTGGAGGAGCGACTATGCCCAGAATCGAAACTGAATGTAGCCAAACTGAAGCAGCACAAAAAAACTGGCGTAGCCCCACTTTTGGAGCCTTACTGCCGCTGACGATCGCCATTCCAACTTATAACCGCTGCCAGTTAGTAGTGACCTTAGTACAGCAATTACTGCCTCAACTACTACCCAATGATGAGCTTTTGATCGTAGATGATGGTTCTCAAGATGCAACTGTCGAGACCTTGCGTAACATTCCTCAAGTGAAGTTGGTATCCAATCCCTCTAACCAGGGCATGGTCAAAACCTGGAATCGCTGTCTTGCAGACGCTTCACAGGATTGGATTTGCATCATTCATGATGACGATCGTGTCACTCCTACCGCTCTGCAAACAATTCGGCGTGCCTGTACATTAGTGGGCGAACCGACGCTTATTGCCCATTGTTCCGTTGGTTCACACCTTGATCAAGCGTTTCGTTATCGTTTGGCAGAACCTGGAGCCTGGGCAGCGTTAAATACAACCACAACACCTTCTGGAGTCACGCTACATCGCGCGATCGTTGCTGCGATCGGAGAATTTGATGAGCAGTACCCCTATTCGTGTGATCTGGAGTACTTTGCGCGCATTTGTGCTCATTTTCCCTCATTGATTATTGAAAGCCCTGAGCTTTTGCACTATAACCAACATGATCAAAATTACCAGTATAAAACGTGGCGCAAAGCCGATTTTTGGCAGCAGCTAGAAGCGATTGAACGGACTGTACTTGGCTACGCTAACGTAAGTAGTGAAGCAGCCGCAATGCTCTTTTGCGATCGGATGTCTAACTATGCCAAACATATGCTAAAAAATGCTGCCAAAGCAGACGATCGCACGCTCGTACGGCATGTTGGCTCACTGCTTTGGCAGCAGCCCTATCTAGGTCGTAGAGTTCGTCTTTCAGCTGCCATTGCAACTGCATTCAACACATACATAGCACTCTAATTTTAGAATTTTAGCCTTTAGAACCTTATGTTGAGCATTATTACTCCGGTTTATAATAGTGAGCGCTTCATCGCTACTTGCCTTGAGGCGGTGATTAAACAAAACTGCCTTGAGCTTGAGCACATTATTATTGACGGCGGCTCAACCGATCGAACGGTGTCAATTATGCAGCAGTACGCTGATCGCTATCCCCATATTCGCTGGCGTTCCGAACCCGATCGCGGACAAGCAGATGCCATGAACAAAGGCATTGCCATGGCGAACGGAGAAATTATGGGGCTGCTCAACGTCGATGATGGGTATGAACCAGGTGTATTAAACGGTGTTGTCGATCGTTTTAAATTACTGACTGAACCAACCTTACTGGTCGGCAATTGCAACATTTGGGATGATGACGGCAGGCTGGTTGAAGTCAATCGACCATCAAAATTAAGCCTTTTTGAATTGGTCGCTGGCTTGAATATTCATCCATATCCCTGCAACCCTGCGGCTTACTTCTATCACACAGCGCTGCATCAAAAAGCTGGGCTTTATGACATTGCTGATCATTACTCAATGGATTTAGATTTTATTCTTAGAGCGGTTCAGGTCGCTACGGTCGTTTATGTTGACGAGATTTGGGGTCATTACCGTCGGCTAGAGGGTACAAAGACGGTGAATGATATGCATAACGGTCAGATGAATCAACGAGTGATGCAGTTGCTGAAGCAGTATCGTAAACAGTTGCCATTACACCAACAAGTGCAGCTTTGGGGACGCGATTTCTGGGCAACCACGCACTATTTTCTGAGCAAACCCCAGGCATTACCAGATGCCATTAAAGCAAAGATGCTCAAATTTTCAACTAATTAAAGTGTTTTCTCACTCAACTTTAGCTTGCTCTATTAAAGGTTGCTATGAACCCAAGAACCAGCATTTTAATTCGGACGAAAAACGAAGCGAAAGATATTGCCCGGACGCTTGACTTGGTGACAGACCAAACCTTGAAGCCAGACGAAATTGTGGTGGTTGATTCAGGTTCCACCGATGGCACGATCGAGATTGTTCAACAACGAGCCGATGTCAAGCTCATCACCATGCGTCCTGAAGACTTCACCTTTGGGCGATCGCTGAACCTTGGCTTTGCTGCCACGCAAGCAGACATTGTCATCGCTCTCAGTGCCCATGCGTTTCCCTGCGATCGCAACTGGTTAAGACATCTGGTCGAGCCGTTTGATGATCCTCGCGTTGCAGGGGTTTATGGTAAACAGGCACCCCATCTCGATGCCTATCCACCTGTGGAGCGGGAGTATCGCAGCTTTTATGGGGATCAACCCCGCGTGCAGACTAACCCTCAAAATCTGGACGATCGCACCTTTTCCAATGCCAATGCTGCCATACGCCACCAATGCTGGGAAAAACGCCCCTTTGACGAAACCCTTTCGGGTTGCGAAGACGTAGAGTGGGCATGGGCAATGCTCATGCTGGGCAACACAATCCTCTATGTGCCAGATGCCGCCGTTTACCATTCTCATAACGAACCCCTCAGCCAAGTTTACAGGCGCACCTACCGGGAGACGTTAGCGCTGCAAACGTTGTATGCACAGGAGATGGGTCTACGCGATGCCTGTAAAACTTGGTGTCAGGCTGTGTTAGCAGATTGGCGCTTTATTCGGCAACAGAAAAAAGACCTCCACTGGCTGCTGCGATCGCCCCTTTATCGCCTGGTTTGGGTCTATGGCTACCTGCGCCCTAGCTTACCCGCCGCCTTGTGGAAGCCTTTTTACAAACGCTGGAAGCGTGGGCAACTTGGGTCAAGAGAGGTAAGCAGTCTATGAAACTCCTGATCATTACTTCAGCAACCGTGCGGGGTGGGGCAGAAGAATATGTGCTGACGATCGCCACTGCTACGGTTCAAGCTGGATGGCACACCCATGTTGCCTTACCCCAGGCAGATAGTAATGCCTCACTGCGGCAAGCACTGGCGACCCATCACGTATGCTGCCATACGTTAGACATTGCCGAACCAAACAGTCGAGGCATTCAGGCAATGGTGGCAGCTTTTTTACGCAGCGTGCGGACTCGTACCCTGTTGCTAGCTGTCAAACCAGATGTCGTTCTCATCAACCTACCCTGGGCAGACCACTGCTTGGGCAGTATTGTCGCCTGTGGCTGGCTGCAAGTACCCACTGCCGTCATGTTCCATTTGATACCACCAGAAGGCATTCCGTTGAGTCGATCGCGCCGTCGTGCTTATACCTGGGCACGCGCCAGACAGCAGCAGTGGCTTACCAATGCCCAGGCGAACCGCCCGCTGCTTGCCAACTTGTTTCAGATGCCCAGCAGCGACTTGCTCTGCATTTACAACGGCATTAAGCTGCCAACCCTGTTAGACCGTGACTCTGAGACGATCGTGGCTCTTCGTCAGCAGGTGCGCCAGGAGTTAGGCATCCCCATCAAGAGTAAGCTCCTGTTAACGGTCGGTCGGCTCACGCCCCAAAAAGGCTACGAAGATCTGCTTGAAGTCGCACCAGCCCTACTAAAAGCAGACCCCGATGTGCGGTTTGTGTGGGCAGGGGAGGGTGAACAGCGACAAGACTTGCGCGATCGTCTGCACAGCGCTGGTATCGCTGACAAGGTACTGCTGCTCGGTCACCGCTCTGATCTGCCTCGCCTCTTGCAAAGTGCTGATCTCTTTGTCTTTCCCACTCGCTTTGAGGGGCATCCTTTTGCGCTGTTAGAAGCGATGGCATATGGGCTACCGATCGTTACGACCAACGCCAGCAGCATTCCTGAAGTAATGACCCATCAAGTACATGGGTTGTTGTGTCCTGTCGGCGATCGTGAGGCGCTGCTCCACTCGATTGCATGGGCACTACGCCACCCTAACGAAATGCAGACAATGGCACAGCAAGCGCAACAACAGGCGCAACACTTTTCTCAAGCAAGCATGATTGAAAAAACGTTCAGCGTGCTGCAAACGCTTTCGCTATCAACACAGTCAGACAGCCACTCTATAGCGCTGTCAGGAGTAAACAATTGAGTATTTTTAATCATGCAAAACACGATGTGAAATTAATTTCATCATCTCCTTATATGTTTCCCGCAGGTTATACCGATCAGAATAAACCCTTCCTTAAAGGTGAGAAGGCATTAGATTTTTTAGTGTTTTCTTACTTTTTCTGCTTTAAGTTCTTAGGCTAATTAATTGCTATGCGAATGCTCTTCGTTTCAACTCACTTTCCTGGCGATTTGCGGCTTGATGTGCAGGGCACGTATAAGCGCATGGCAATGTTCATTGATGCAATCAAGCTAGTCCTGAAAAAGAGCCGTTCTGCCAACGCTCAGTTAGATGTGCTGTTTTACGTTCCTCCTGAAACGGATACATCGGCAGCGGCGATCGCCGCTGCCGAAAAAGCACTTTCACAACACTGGGGTGTACCAATCAACTTGTTCCTTTGCCCAGAGTTTATGTATTCCCAGCCTTTGTCAAAATGGCAGCAGCAAGCACCGGGGATGGTTAACTTCTTTCAGCAGCGTGATCTGGTGCGCACTAGTCAACCTGCACAAATTCAAGCCTTTGAAGCGTGCCTGAACCGCAAGCCAGACGCATTATTTATCCATCGGCTGCGATCGATGTGCCCGGCCTTGCTCACTCGACAACCGCTGCCACCCATTTTCTTTGATCTAGACGACATTGAACACATCGCCTTTCTGCGCGACATCCGGCAACCGCCCACGCGACTGATTACATCCCTCTATTACCTGCAACTGCCAGCGCTGTGGTGGGGCGAACGGCAAGCCATGCGGCTAGCAAAACAGACCTATGTGTGTTCGCAGCAAGATAGAGCGTATCTCACCGAGCAGGGCGTAGCAGGTGTGGTGAGCATTCCCAATGCAGTCACGTTACCGCGACTGCAACCCCTTACTGCCCAGCCAACGCTGCTGTTGCTGGGCGCGTACCACTACTACCCCAACATTAATGCGGCTAATTTTTTGATTGAGGAAGTGTTTCCCTACGTGCGGGAGCAGGTGCCAGAGGCGCGGCTCATTATTGCTGGGAAGCAGCCAGAAAAGATTCGCAGCTATCAAACGGGCATTCCCGGAGTAGAATTCACGGGTTTTGTGGACGATCTGGAGGCGCTTTATCGTCGATCGCGGGTGGTTTGTTGCCCGATCCTGTCGGGTGGCGGTACGCGGGTCAAACTGGTGGAAGCCGCTGCTCATGGCAAGCCAATGGTTTCGACGAGTATTGGCGCAGAAGGGTTGGAATTTCAGGATGGACGAGAGTTTTTGCAGCGAGATGACCCCAAGGCGTTTGCGGATGCCTGTGTCAGCCTGTTGCAAAATGATGACCAGTGCGATCGCCTGGGTGCCGCCGCACGGATGACAGCGATCAAACATTACGATCGCGCCAATAATGTGCATCTCATTCAGCAATCAATGCTGGAAGTTTTAGAGATTCCAGAACGATCAAAAACAGTTGTTTAACATTCAAACTGATTCATTTCAATCGCTACAGCCCAAAGGCACGCAGATCATTAAAGCAAACGTATTTTGATGGATATTCTACAAATCTACCCAAGACTGCCACCCACGATCGACGGCATTGGCGATTATGCGGTGACGCTAGCAAAGGGGCTTTTGCAGTCCCACATTTGCACTCATTTTATGACTGCCCAGCCAGAAAAGATGTTTAGCGACGATCGCTTTCCCATTGTGCCACTGCATACGCATGATCCCCAGGCGTTTGTCGATGCCATTCCGCGACAGATTCAAGCCGTTATTTTGCACTTTTCTGATTATCCTTACGATGCCAAGCGCGGCATACCCGTTTGGTTAGTGACCGCACTCAAAGCAATGAAACAACAGCGATCGCTGCGCTTGCTTGTGATGTTTCACGAATTTCCATCCTTTTACCTACTCAAGAAAACGTTTTATCTTTTTCCCTGGCAGCGCTCTGTGGCATGGCAACTGGCTCAGTTAGCCAATGTCATCATCACCAACAATGCAGTCACAAAAACTCTGATAGCAAAGTACTTTTCAGCAAAAGCTATCCAGTCACCAATTCTTAATCTTCCCGTCTTTTCTAATATTGGTGAATTAGAGCAACCACCGCCGCTTAAACAACGTCAGCGACGCTTAATTGTTTTTGGGACACCAGGACGACGTGCCAGAATTTATCAACGATCGCACGCCATGCTCACAAACTGTTGTCAATTTTTAGGCATTGAAGAGATTTGTGACATTGGCTCTCCGTTACACCTTCATCAATCGACGTTAGCGGGCGCTCGCTTTGTTGAGATGGGGGAACAGCCTGCTGCTACCATTAGCCAATTAATGTCTGATTCACTCGCAGGCATTGTCTACTCGACTGATAACGGGCGTTTAGCAAAATCTGGCGTTTTTGAAACCTATTGCGCTCATGGATTAGTGCCGATCGTGACACAGGCAACAGCATCACGGCTAGATGGTTTACACACAGATACTCATTTTTTGTTTGCTGGAATGCAGGCGCAGCCGTTAGCAATGGAACGATTACAAGCGATCGCTGATTCAGCCCATCAATGGTATGCCGCACATAATCAAGCCAACACATTCAAGTGCTTTTCAGCACAGTTAGTAGCCGCAAATAAGCCCTAAATTACTTATTTTTTAACCTCCTATCTTTGATTGAACCGCTCATAATTATCATTTCTTTTGATTGTCTGATTCCATTCCAAGAGGTTGCGTCATGATACCCCTGAGTGCAGAGCAAACGATTCCTAAAACAACCGCAATTTCGCCACGATCGCTGTCAGTGGTGATCATTGCGCTGAACGAAGAAGAATGTATCGCCAAGGCGATTCGCTCTTGTCAATCATTTGCAGATGAAGTGGTGGTAGTCGATAGCGGTAGTCAGGATGCAACCGTGCAAATTGCTCAGGAGCTTGGTTGTCAGGTTTATCACAACCCCTGGACAGGCTACTCCGACCAGCGTAATTTTGGAGCCGATCGGGCACAGCATGACTGGATTTTCTTCATTGATGCGGATGAAGTCATCGACGATCGCTTAGCCGCCGCCTTACTGGAGTGGAAACAAGCACCCACGATCGCCGCCAACGCTTTTTCTGCCGTTCGCATTGGCGACTTTTGGGATACGTGGCTCGACACTCGACCGGAGTATCACACGCGCCTCTACAACAAAACCATCTTTCGCATCAAAGATGTTTTGGTACACGAAGGCCCCGATATTAAAGATGCACCCGTTGTTAAACTACCCGGCGTCATCTGGCACTACGGCTTCCGCGACATCAGCGATTTAGTCATTCGCTTTAACCGCTACACCGATTTAGATGCTCAACAAGCCCATCGTAACGGTACTCGTTTTAGCCTGCTGAGACTCTTGCTGAAACCATCTGCCAAGTTTGTACAGCAATACCTTTGGTATGGCATGTTTCGTCAAGGGATGGCTGGCTTTACGCTTTCAGGGCTGTGGAGTTTCTATATCTTTTTAAAGGAAATCAAACTCTACGAAATTGATTGGAAAAAAGGGCGATCGGTGGAGAAGAGTTAGAGTTTTGAGTTTTGAGTTTTGAGTTTTGAGTTTTGAGTTTTGAGTTTTGAGTTTTGAGTTTTGAGTTAATTCAGCCTTTAGCCTTTAGGCTTCAGCCTTTAGCCTTTTGCCTTTTGCCTTTTACCTTTTGCCTTCTCCTGCCCCATGCAAACCAACGTCACGACTCCCAATCACCGTCCCCAGTTTGGTTTACAGCCAACGCTGGCATGGACTGCCATATTGGGATTGGTGTGCTTCTCGCTGCTGTGCATTGTGGCGGGTGCGGGTGGGTTGCTGCGATTGGCATATCCAGCGATCGCGCTACTGGTTGGCTTGTTTTTGTTTAAGCGGTATCCCGTTCTATACATCGGTTTTACCTGGTGGATTGCGTTTTTAACGCCCTTTGTGCGGCGCTTGATTGATTGGCAGAGTGGATGGGTTGACCCTAGCCCTGTGTTGCTGGCACCGTTTTTGGTCATGATGCTGACGGGGTTGACCTTTGTGCAATACCTGCCCCGCTATCTGCGGCAGGATGGCTTGCCGTTCATTTTGTCGGCGGCGGGAGTTTTCTACGGCTTCCTGGTGGGGCTGATTAAGTATCCACCGACGGCAGTGGTAGTGCCGCTGCTGAACTGGTTAGCACCCATTCTCTTTGGGTTTCATTTGTTTGTGCATTGGCGGCAGTATCCAGCGTATCGGCAAAATGTAGAGCGGGTCTTTTTGTGGGGCGTGTTGATGATGGGGGCATACGGGGTGCTGCAATATCTGGTTGCCCCAGAGTGGGATCGCTTTTGGCTGATTAACGCTAAAGCGATCGCCTTTGGCACACCAGAGCCGTTAGGAATGCGCGTGTTCAGCACCCTGAATTCGCCGGGACCCTTTGCAACGGTGATGATGGCAGGCTTGCTGCTGCTGTTTAACAATCGGGGTACGCTGCGGTTTGCGGCTGGTGGGGTGGGTTATCTAGCGTTTTTGCTGTCGCTGGTGCGAGCGTCATGGTTAGGGTGGGCAGTGGGCGTAGTAGCCTTTGTGCCTTCGCTCAAGCCCCGTTTGCAGATGCGGTTGCTTGTGACGATTCTAGTGATGGCAGTCTGCGTAGTGCCGTTGGTGAATATACAGCCCTTTTCAGGGGCGATCGCGGCTCGTTTGCAATCCTTCTCCAATACGCAGGATGACGTGAGCTACAACCAGCGGCTAGAAGGCTACGGTCAGATTATGGGCGAAGCGCTGGCAGAAATACCGGGCAATGGACTAGGGTTTGTACTCACAAACGACAGTCTGGGCAGCAACGACAGCGGCATTTTAGCCCTGCTGTTTAACCTGGGCTGGTTTGGCACCTTGCCCTATTTAGGCGGCATAGTGCTTTTGTTTTTCAGCCTCTTTAGAGGTGTAGAGGGACAAGCAGACCCATTTGTGAGTGCTGCACGCGCCATCAGTCTGGGGGTGTTTGCCCAAATTGGACTGGGCAGTTCGACCTTGGCGCTGTCGGGCGTAGTGATGTGGAGCTTTGCAGGCATGGCACTGGCAGCCCAGCGGTTCTATCGCTATCAACATCTGCTGCAACCGGGAGGTGAATGATGGCATTGCAGGGGGGCAGTCTACCGATCGAACAGTCAGCCAGGAAGAGAGCCAGAGCAAACGCAGAAGAGGCACACGATCGCGATTCCATCCGGCTGGAGCACTTACCCAAAGTTGCTAAACCGCGCCTGGAAGGGATTCAAATTTGTCGAGGGGTCGCGGCTTTATTGGTGCTGTTGTTTCATATGACACAGCTTAGTCAAGAGAAATTGGGTCAAGCGTTTTTGGCAAATCTGTTTGCCTTTGGTAGCGCTGGCGTTGATTTTTTCTTTGTACTCAGCGGCTTTATTATTTTCTTTGTGCATCAGGCAGATCTAGGGCGGCGCGATCGCCTGAAACCGTTCATGCTCAAACGGCTGATTCGGGTGTATCCGCTCTATTGGTTAATTACCTTAGCCATCGTGCCCGTTTACTTTCTCGCACCGCAATTTGGTTATGGGTATGAGCGCCAGCTAGATGTCATTTTAAAGTCGTTATTTTTACTGCCACAAGCGCATTTCCCGATCCTGATTGTCGGCTGGTCGCTGAGTCATGAAGTGCTGTTTTACTTAATTTTTGCGTTAGCGATTGTAATGCCATTTAGGCGTTTCAGTTATTTGCTTTCAGGCTGGCTTGTGGGGACGCTGGCAGTCTTTTTACTCAATGTTGCAGGTGCGTTTGACCCAGAACAACATTTTTTGCTGTGGTTTATTTTTAATCCACACAATCTAGAGTTTATGCTTGGTTGTTTGGCAGCTTATGTCGTGCTAAAGAAGCAACTAAAGGTAAGCAATACGTTTTTGCTGCTACTGGGAACGACTTGCTTTATTGCGTTTGGTATGGCTCAAACGGAGCGATCGCTTCCCTTCAATCCAATCCTGATCTATGGCATTTCTTCAGCGTTGATTGTAATCGGTGCAGCAACGTTAGACGTACCGCGATCGCGCCCCTTCGTCCGTCTCTTTTCATTCTTGGGCGATGCCTCGTACTCCATTTATTTGACTCACTATCCCTGCTTCTCTGTCTTGCTGAAGCTGACAATAGCGGCTCAATTTATTAGCATCATTGGTTACTCGGCGACAATGAGCTTGTTGCTGCTGACCACCTTAGGCGTGGGTTGCCTGACGTATGTATGGCTCGAAAAACCATTGGTCTATCGACTCAGAGGAACGATCGTGAATCAACTAGCAACGGCAACAAAAGCGTCTGATCCGGTCGCTGCCACAGCAATCAAGGTGCTTTTTCTGGATCAAAGTGGTGTCCTGGGTGGCGCAGAACTCTGTTTGTTGGATCTGGTGCAGTCGTACCGCGATCGTAGTTTGGTCTGTCTCTTTGAAGATGGTGCCTTCAAAACGGCGTTGCAGCAACAGGGAGTGGCGGTCAAAGTGGTGGCGGACAAGCCGATCGCCGTTCGCAAAGAAAGTGGTCTGGTGCAGGGGCTTCAGAGTCTCGGTCAACTGCTACCCATCGCGGTCGCCGTCGCCCGTCTCAGCCGCGACTACGATGTGATCTATGCCAATACTCAAAAAGCGTTGGTGGTTGGGGCGTTAGCAAGCCTACTCAGCCGTCGTCCCCTCGTTTACCATCTGCACGATATCCTTTCAGCCGCTCATTTCAGCCGCTCCAATCGCCGTCTTGCAGTCACCTTGGCAAATCGCTGCGCGAGTCGAGTGATTGCGACATCTAACGCTACTCGTAATGCCTTTATCGAAGCGGGTGGACGAGCAGAACTGGTCACTGTGGTCTACAACGGCTTCGAGCCAGCCGCCTATCAGTTGCAGGGGAAGGCTGAGAGCCGATTGAGACAAACCCTGGGGCTAGACGGCAAATGTGCGATCGGGCATTTCAGCCGTCTGTCGCCCTGGAAAGGACAGCACATCCTGATTGAAGCGCTAATTCATTGCCCAGACGATGTTGTAGCCGTTTTAGTGGGCGATGCCCTGTTTGGCGAACAGGAGTATGTGCAAGCGCTGAAGACGCAAGTGGCAACGCTAGGACTACAAGACCGGGTGCAGTTTCTCGGCTTTCGATCGGATGTCGTGCCCATTATGCAAGCGTGTGATGTAGTTGCCCATACCTCCACGGCACCCGAACCCTTTGGGCGCGTCATCGTCGAAGCCATGCTCTGTGGGCGACCCATTATTGCCGCTGCCGCTGGCGGCGCTATGGAACTGGTAGAACCAGGAGTCAATGGCTGGCTAACACCACCCGGAGACGCACAGGCACTAGCCAACGCGATCGCCCACTGTCGCGCCGACCCAGCACACACCCAGGCGATCGCCCAAACCGCTCAAACCCAAGCCACCGATCGCTTTGCTTTAACCCACATTCGACAACAGATCGATCAACTCCTGCAAGCAATTTTGAAGGTTAAAGGCTAGAGGCTAAAGGCTAAAGGCTGAAGGCTAAAGGCTGAAGGCTAAAGGCTGAAGGCTAAAGGCTAAAGGCTAAAGGCTGAATTAACTCAAAACTCAGAACTCAAAACTCAAAACTTTTATCCTTCATCCTTTATCCTTTCCCCCATGCCCCCCATGCCCCTAACCCCATCAACTGCCTCCATCAGCGTCTTCCTGCCCGCCCTCGAAGGTGGTGGTGCCGAACGAGCCATGCTGCATTTAGCAGAAGGTCTTGCCGATCGTGGCTTCAAAATCGACCTCGTGCTGGCAGAGACGAAAGGAGCCTATCTCGACACAGTGCCATCCACGATTCGGATTGTGGATTTGAAAGCACGATCGCCGCTGCTGGTTTCCAAAACGTTGGCATTGCGACGCTACTTGCAGCAAGAGCAGCCCTCCGTCCTCTTGTCAGCGCTGGATATTCTCAGTTCGGCAACCTGGGCACAGCGCTTGGCAGGTGCATCGACCCGCATTGTGATGTGCGTGCAGACCAATCTTTCGCAGCAGTTTCGTGACCATCAACCCCACACGATCGGGCGGATTCGACCCAAATTGGTGCGTCTGTTTTATCCCTGGGCAGATGCGATCGTAGCAGCTTCTAGAGGCGTAGCAGATGATGTCGCGCGGCTGACGGGCATTCCAGCCAACACCATTCAAGTGATTTACAACCCAGTGGTCACGCCTGCGGTGCTAGCAAAAATGCAGCAGCCCGTCGATCATCCCTGGTTTGCCGCCGGAGAGCCTCCCGTCATTCTCGGTGTGGGGCGCTTGGTCAGCCAGAAGGATTTTCCGACGCTGGTGGAAGCGTTTGCGATCGTGCGACGGCAGCGATCGGCACGGCTGATGATCCTGGGCGAAGGTGAAGACCGCGCCAAACTGGAGGCACAAATTCACACATTGGGACTGCAAGACGATGTAGCGCTGCCCGGTTTTGCTGAAAATCCCTATGCGTACATGGCTCAAGCTAACGTCTTTGCACTGTCTTCAATTTTTGAAGGCTTTGGCAATGTGGTCGCCGAAGCGATGGCAGCAGGCACCACGATCGTCTCCACCGATTGCCCCAGTGGTCCAGCTGAAATTTTAGATGGTGGCAAATACGGTACGCTGGTGCCCATGCGAGATGCCGCCGCGCTAGCAGAGGGGCTTTTAGGAGCGTTGCAAGCACCGATCGCGCCTGACGTATTGCGACAACGTGCCCAGGAGTTTTCGGTCGATCGCGTGGTTGATCAATATTTGGATGTGTTGTCGCACTTGATCGCAACCGATGCCTTGCGAGCCAGTTAAGCTATGCGGATTCTGCACCTCCTTAACCACATTCAAGAAATTGGCAATGGCATTGTCAATGTTGCCGTCGATCTCGCGTGCTTGCAGGCAGAAGCCGGACATACCGTCACCGTTGCCTCTGCGGGAGGGGAGTACGATCGCCTGCTGGCAAAATACGACGTGCAGCACATCCCGCTCGATCAGCGTCGCCACCCGCTGCAGTTGCTCCGAGCCGCTAGAAGCTATCAAGCGCTGGTGCGATCGGTACAGCCCGACATTGTTCACGCCCACATGATGACTGGCATGGTCTTGGCACGAACCTTGCGAGGCAACGCACCTTATGAGCTAGTGTCCACCGTACACAACGAATTCCAGCGCAGCGCGATCTTGATGGGACTCGCCGATCGCGTGATTGCAGTCAGTCAAGCAGTGGCGCAGTCAATGGTGCAAAAGGGCATTCCCAAAACCAAACTGCGGGTCGTTTGCAATGGCACCTTGGGCAGTCCGCGTGAAGGATTAGCAACCCTGCCACCTGTTAAGCTTCAGCGTCCCGCGATCGCCACTCTGGCTGGAATGTACCATCGCAAAGGCATCGCAGACTTAATTACTGCGTTTGAGCGACTAGCAATTGAATTCCCTGACGTGCATCTTTATCTGATTGGCAACGGACCCGATCGGGCTGAGTTTGAAGCACAGGCACAGCAGACAGCCGTTGCCGATCGCATTCACTTTGAAGGCTACCAGGCAGAACCCCAGCGCTATCTCCACGCCACCGACATTTTTGTGCTTGCCTCTCGCCAGGAACCCTTTGGGCTGGCACTTTCAGAAGCACGGGAAGCAGGTTGCGCGATCGTTGCCAGCAACGTTGATGGCATCCCCGAAGCATTAGACGGCGGCAAAGCAGGCATCCTCATCCCAGCGGCAGATCCGACCGCATTGGCAGACGCGATCGCCCCCTTGTTGCGCGATCCTGAGTTATTGGAGAAGTGGAAAGGGCGATCGCAGCAGAATCTCGACTGGCTCAAGGTCTCACGAGTCCACTCTGAAACCCTCACCATTTACAGCGAGTTAATGGCAGCGAGACATCAGCAGAAGATGTAAGTGCGGAGAAGATCCTGATTCCCAACCTTCCACTTCTGCCCTCTGCCTCCTGCCTTTCCCCTCCAGGGATCTAGCACCTTACTGCACAGATCCCCGACTTCTAGGCTGAGGTTAGGCGATGGCTGCACTAGAACTAGAAGTCGGGGATCTCATACCTTCTTTGAGTGAAGTTTCTAAGTCCAATAAAGAATCTTTGCTTGCGGAAAGCGTCGAGTAATTTCTTGCTCAAAGAAACGGCGTAATGTCTTGATCGTCTCGGTAGGATAAACATATTTCGTGCCACCAAACTTGTTGCGTTTGACGCTACGGGTAGACTCATCCAGGTCAAGGGCTGTATTGGGATACCAACTCAGCAGCACATCCTTAGAGCCAGGGGTAAAGCGGTGAGAGATGAGTTCAACGGTAAGATCACAATCAAAGTCGATCGCTGTCTCGATCGCATCAAAAAGCTCGCTGTAATGAGTCTGCCAATCATCGATCGGCATAATGGGCGCAATCACCAACCCGATGGGATAACTGCCGCCGCCCTGCGATCGAGGTAATGCCAATTGCCGCAATGCTTGTAAACGCTGGGCAACGGTTGCGGTGCCGCCTTCAAGCTTCTGGGCGATCGGTGCTGCATTCACGCTCACACGACAGCGTGTACGTCCATTGTGAGGCAGATCAAGCAGGTGTTCAACCCCATCAAACTTCGAGACCCAGCGCAGGTGAGCCTCAGGACGAGTACCAAAGTAGCGAACACATTCAGCAAGGCTACCTGTCAGATGCTCGATTCCTAATGGATCGGTATAGCAGCTCACTTCGTAGGATGTGGTCTGACCAGGACGCTCATACGCCGCCAGATTCTCTAAAATCTGCGGCAGATTGGCATAGGCACGAATGACAGGTGGACCCTGCAAACTACCCGCCAGATAACAGTATTGACAGTGGGCAGGACAGCCTTCCGCCAGGTGAAACTGCCAGTCTGCCGACGGTGGAATGGGGCTGAGCTTAAAATGGCTGGGCGGCGCAACGACAACAGCAAGGGTACGTTTAGCGATCGCATAAGTCTCGCGATTGTCCTCACCCCGCAAACCAGTCAGGCGATCGCGCGGCAACGTTTCAATCGGCAGATCCAGTGCCTGCACACGCGACAAAATTTGCTGCCCCCAGGGCAACTCTAACGCCGATGGAGTGAAAAGAACACGCTCAGGCATCCATAAGCGCGAAACAGCAGGAAGATTAACGGTTGTTTGCACTATAAACGACTGCTAGTAACATCCCTTCATGATAATGACGGCGCGATCGCCCAAACCGTCCCAACCAGACGGATCTTACGCCTTGAGAGTGAGAGAAAACCCATCCAAGATTTGGGCAACACAGCGGTCAAGGTTAAATTTTATGACGATTCAGAGAAGGATTCTTAGCTGAATGCGGTTGCAATTTTTTGCTGTTTGGTTAAAGATAACGTGTGCTTCAGTTGGGTGCATTGTTCAATTTGCTCTTCATCATTTTTGAGTTTTATAGGCTTCAAGTTGCCACTTCGAAAACTATTTTTTTACTGAAGTAAATGAATGTGAGGAGTTCCATTCAAAACCATCTGTATCCTCTCTCAGCACGCGGAACTGTAATGATTTCGGTTCTAGATTAAACGGCAACGTAGACTGCTGAATGAACCGTTCTTCATCTCCGTGCAAATGTCTGTAAGTCCCTAGTTCGTGTGTTCCCTGCAAGTAGTCATCACTAGTCTTTGCCACCATCACACTAGATGTCGGCTGCCATTGAAGGCAGTTTGCTCTGCAAGTGATTGAGTGCTGAGGCTCGTTAAGCAACCTTCGTTTATCAGGGAGAAACACGTGTCAGATTTAATTGTCACAACCGCTACAAACAGCACCAATCTGAATCCAGTCATTGGCGGCGCTAGTTTAGGTATTTCTCCTGCTTTCAATGCTCTGACCAATAGCTTATCCCCACTCTCTAGCAGCGCGACCAACAGCAGCACCAGCACGCCTGCTACTGCTTCCCCTAGCCCCAGTGCAGCTGTTATCAACCAACCTGGGTTGCGAGCACAATATTTTCAAGGCAAAAATCTTAGCAATTTGAGATGGTCGGAAGTCAATCCAACGGTTGACTTTAATTGGGGCATTAATGCACCCAACTCGATCGTGCCAGCCGATAACTTTGCTGTGCGCTGGACTGGACAAGTACAGTCCAAAACATCCGAAACCTACACGTTTTACACGCGATCAGATGATGGCGTACGGCTATGGGTCAACGGGCAATTGCTGATTGACAACTGGACGGATCACGAGGTGATTGAAAACAGCGGGACGATCGCCCTTGCCGCTGGTCAAAATTACGACATCAAGCTGGAATACTACGACAATACAGGTGGCGCAACCGCTCAACTGCTGTGGTCTAGCCCGACGCAAGCCAAAGCAATTATTCCCGCCAGTCAACTCTTTCAGGGCACCAGCACGCTTCCTTTTGCCATCGGGGCACCCGCCAAAAGTGCTAACGCTTTTGTAGACTCGATCGGCATCAACACCCACGTTCGCTACTACGATACGACATACGGCAACTATCCGTTAGTCAAGCAAAGCTTGCTCGATTTGGGCATTCGTCATATTCGCGATGGTGGCAGCGACCCCACCTGGATTCAGCGCATCAATGAGCTAGGTAGACTGGGCATCAAATCGACCCTGGTACTCGACCCAAACATTGGCATTGGTCCCGATGCGTCTTACGACATCAAGCCGCCCGGTTACACAGTGACAAACTTTGTCAAAAACCTTGTGGCAGAGGGTGTGGAAGCCGTCGAAATCTTGAATGAATTTGATTTGTTCTACAAGATTTTTCCCTATACCCGCAATGGTCAACCGGTCACAGGTGATGCCTGGATCAGCTACGTACGAGACTTTACGAGAGACGTTTACACCACACTCAAGGCAGACCCAGCGACAGCAAATATTCCCATTATTGGGCCCTCGTTTGTGTATGCCAACTCTAGCAGCGCGATCGGCAACCTGAGCCAGTGGGTAGACTACGGCAGTTTCCATCCTTACAACAATCCAAACAATCCAGGTGATGGTAGCCTTGCGCGCGATTATGCACTGCGATCGCAAGCCTTTGGCAACAAGCCACTCATTGCTACAGAAGTTGGCTACTCGACTGGTAATCCTACATCCGATCGTCCCGTCTCAGAAGCCGTACAGGGCAAATATCTCCCCCGTCTCTTTCTCGAAAGCTTCAATGCTGGTGCGCCCCGCACCTTTTCTTACGAGCTAATGGATCAAAAAGCCGACCCCGGCAATAGCGAAAGCAACTACGGCATCATTCGCAGCGATGGCACACCCAAACCTGCCTACACTGCCTTGAAAAACTTGATTAGCCTGCTTAACGATCCCCAACCGAAAGCGGCACCCGCACCCATCACAACGCCAGCACTCACCACAGCACCTACAACAGCCACGACACCCGCGACAGCGACACCTGCACCCATAACAGCGACGCCACCTGCGACGGCAACACTCGCACCTGTGACAACGCCAGCACCGACGATACCTGTAGCACCATTAGGAGCACTCAATTACTCCATGAGTGGCAGCACGCAGAATGTGCGTCAGACGCTATTGCAAAAGAGCAATGGTGACTTTTACCTTGTCCTCTGGCTGGAAGTACCCAGCACTGATCAAGCTGCCGTCAGCCAAAATGTCACGCTGAATTTCAGTACATCGCTTGGGCAAGCAACAACCTACACACCCAATCAATCGATCGCGCCCTTAGCAAGATACACCGCACCGACCCAGCTCACTCTCAACGTCTCAGATGCCCCCCTGGTAGTACAACTCTCTGCGCCAGGTACAGCGTTATTACCGCCTCTAACTGCGACACCGCAACCCCTCTAGAAGCCACCCATACTAGAGCGATTGAGACAGTAGAAAGCCAGCGGGGATCACCCATATCTTCGTTTTCAAAGGCAAGTTTGAAGTCGCAAAACACCATGCTGACCCTTGAACTCTTGGTTCTGCTTGGCGACACCGTAACCACTACAATCACCTTCTGTGAGAGCGGCTAGCGGTTCGTGCTTACGAGTGATCGGTGAAGAGCAAAATTAATTTGCGTGACGTTAGAGAGACAAGGGGCTTCGATCCTTTGTCTCTTTTAATTTGGCAATTGTTAGGGCTCATTGATCAGCCCCACTTATGAGTTGCCTTTGAGCAGGCTGTGCATAACTTTAGCCACCTCTCAACACTTCATGAACTTTTGTCAAGCAAAAAGATTGCGAAAAATAAAGCGATCGCACCCATGTGGAAAACCCTGGACTTTTCTGTGGAAAACTATGTGGAAAGCCTGTCTAAAACTCGGCGCGATCGTGGAGAATGTAACTAAGTATAAATACTCTGTGCAAAGATCGGTAAGTTTTCCACAAGTTTTCCACAGGTTTGAAGCTAGCTCAAAGAATTGACCAGTCGGACTTCATACGCTTCTCCACATTTTCCACAGCCTCTACTACTACTGTTTAAATAAGAATTACTTAAGTCCGGATTGTAGAAATTAAACGTAAAAAGGTCAAAAAAGACAGGCTGGATTGTTCAAAACAAGGGTGCTACCATACGCAGACAACGCTCAACCGCTACAGATAGCGTTCACTTTGCTAGTCCAGCGCCAATTCTCGCTACACACCCCTTCCGCTAAACATGCTGCTTCCCTCTCTCAACGCATAAGGTCATACGTTCATGAAACTGGTTTGCTCTCAAAATAGCCTTAGCACTAACCTCACGCTAGTAAGCCGCGCTGTTTCGTCTCGTCCTAGCCATCCCATTCTGGCAAATATTCTTTTGGTGGCTGACCAAGAGTTGCAGCAAATTAAGCTCAGTGCGTTTGACCTTAGCCTGGGAATTCAAACCAGTTTTCCTGCCGATGTGATCACCGGTGGAACGTTAACGCTGCCTGCCAAACTGTTAACCGATATCGTCTCGCGCTTGCCCGATGGCGACATTACGCTAGAGAGTGGCAATGAAGAAACGGCTGATGCCAATTTTCTCACCACACTAACTTGTGCCTCAGGACGCTACCAGGTGCGCGGTATGGGAGCCGATGAGTTTCCCGAATTGCCTGTGGTCGAAGCGGGTCAAGTCATACGTTTATCGGTCGAAAGCCTGATTGAAGGGCTGCGGAGTTCTTTATTTTCTGCCAGTAGCGATGAAACCAAACAAGTGCTGACGGGTGTACACCTGACGATGCAGCCTGATGGTTTGGAGTTTGCTGCAACCGATGGACATCGCCTGACCGTTGTACAAACTGTGAATGCAGAGGCGGCTGAGACCGGAGACGTTGCGAAGGCAGCCGAAAAGGCTTTGGATGTCACAATTCCAGCGAAGGCATTGCAAGAGCTAACCAAAATGCTCGAACGGCAAACAGGTAGCGATGTGGCGGTGCATTTTGACCAGAGCCAGGTTGTCTTTGAGTGGACCGATCAGCGCCTCACTAGCCGCCTGCTCGAAGGGCAGTACCCCAACTATCGTCAACTGGTGCCGCGCCAATTTTCGCGCCAGATTACCGCAGAACGACGCTTGCTGCTGAGTGCTCTGGAACGCATTGCTGTACTGGCAGACCAGAAAAACAATATTGTCAAACTGACTCTAGATAGCACCAGTCAACTACTGTCGCTGTCGGTCGATGCTCAGGATGTAGGTAGCGGCAAAGAAACCATTCCTGCACAGATTACAGGCGATGACCTGGATGTTGCCTTTAATGTGAAATATCTGATGGATGGCTTGAAGACGATCGCCACGACCGAAATCCAAATCCAGTTGAATACGGCAACAAGCCCCGCGATCGTCACTCCCCTCGGCAGCATCAAAATGACGTACCTCGTTATGCCTGTTCAAGTAAGATCTTGACGACGATAAAACTAATTGTCTTGCCTAAATGCCTTTACAGCCTGCGATCGCGATTCGATCGCCGCACACTCAGCTAGTCGATCGAGATTGATACCCTTTACAAACTGGCTCTCACTAATCTTCTGATAGTCTGGTGGAGTTAATTGTCTAAAGAAGGTGAGGCATGGATTCCTGACTGTTACAGGAAGGCAATCAGTACCATACCAAGCTTTGACAGAACCAGGGGTTTAAGCACTTTAAAGGGCATCCTACAGCCAATCATGCTGCTGCCAATGCTGAAGAGATTTAATCTGAAGGGCGATGTAGCCAGTTAAACACGCTCAACGAGGCAACTGTTCCGGCAAAATGAGCGGTTACTCCGGTTGTATTGGCGGCGGCTACAAAAACATCGAGCGATCGAATAATGCGATTGGGATCATAAATGGCGACTCCTTGCGGCTGGGCAATGGACTTAGACAACAGCACCCCGATCGTTGCTCCCGTGCCCAAAAGCATCAGCAACATGCCAATTAACCCTGTAACGACCCCTAGCCATAGCACGTGCATCACTTTGGCTCGTGTGGGATGAATCGCAGAGCTAGGATTGCGTAGTCGCTTACCAAAACGCATGAGCCGAAAGGCAAGATAGATCCCAAACAACAAAACTAACGCACCGCAAACTGCCCAAAAAATACCAACGCCTATACTTGGAGCGGGGCTTTGGGTGGTGGCAATGCCAACGCCAGGAACGCCCGTCGTTGTTCCGATCCCCTGATTAAAACTTCGCCCTGAAACTGCCAGCAGTAACAACACGCCCGAAACAGCAGCCAGCCCAGCCTGGACGAGTAAGCTAGCCCAGCCCGCAATCTGTAAGACAGTGGCAATCTGCTCAAATTTGGCAGTTGAAGAGGTTCGTTCGCTACTGGTTTGCATCGTGTCCTCAGGCAATTTTGTTGCAGTCGTTTGATGAGCGCATGACTTCATTCCTTTGGCTATCAGTGTACAAATGACGCTCCTGCAATGCGTGTCCCCTCTGAAAGAGATGACGTATAAAAAGCAGGTACTTTAACAAGGTTCTTGCTCTCGCTTCCCTCTTTGGCTCGATCTGCTTGAGCCTTTAAGAGAAAATTGTTCAGACTATGGCATTGATCGATCGCACTCTCAGGCAAGCATCTAGCGGCAACTCTAGAGAAAGTACGATCGGAAGCGGTAAGATCGCACACAGCTTAAAGGATGCTTAAGCTTTTTCTTTGCTCAGCCTTAAATAGCGATCAAAATAGCGATCAGTTTATTACAGGCGGGCAGGCGGGCTTTTCTTTCACTTCACCCTCGGTTAACTACTTAAATGACCGTTTCTCGCACAATTTGCCTGGGCTTTCTCGCTGTCATCGCGATCGGTACTCTTTTGTTGGCACTGCCATTCTCCATTAGCCAAAACAGTTGGAGTTGGGATCATCTACTGGTAGCGTTGTTCACCGCAACCTCTGCCGTTTGCGTGACGGGGCACATAGTAGTAGATACAGGTACGTATTTCTCACCCTTTGGGCAATTTTTGATCCTGGCGCTGATTCAGGTCGGCGGGTTAGGCTACATGACGGCAACGACGTTTCTGCTGCTGCTAGTAGGTCGTCGATTTGGCTTACGAGACAAAATTGCTGTGCAGCAAGCCCTCGATCGCAGCGAAATGCAAGGCACAGCGCAGGTCATCCGCTCCATCATTGCGACCACCATGCTCTTTGAAATCACGGGCATTTTTTTGCTGCTGATTGTGTTTACACCAACGCATGGTCTGGAGCGGGCGCTGTGGCTGGCAACGTTTCACAGTATTAGCGCCTGGAACAATGCTGGCTTTAGTTTGTTTGCAGACAATCTAGTCGGTTATCAAGCGTCGCCGTTGTTGAATCTAGTCATTCCTGGGTTAATTATTTTTGGTGGCATCGGGTACGAGGCAATTTTTGAGATGTATACATGGCTGCGCGATCGCCTGCTTCGGCGACCCGGGCGGCTCGTATTCTCCCTCAATTTCAAGGTGGCGGTGAGCACTACGGTGATCTTGCTAGTCACTGGTACGCTTGCCTTTTTTCTGGTCGAGGTGCGCAATCCTAACACCCTTGGCTCCATGCCTTTTAGTACGCAGGTATTAGCAGCCTGGTTTCAAGCTGTTACGCCTCGAACGGCTGGCTTCAACTCGATCGATATTAGTAAAATGACTACGGCAGGCTTGTTTATTACGATCGCCCTGATGCTGATTGGTGGCAGTCCGGGTGGCACCGCAGGCGGCATTAAAACGACAACCCTACGAGTGCTGACAAGCTGTACTAAAGCAATCTTGCAAGGCAAGGAAGAAGTATCCCTTTATGAGCGGCAGGTTCCCTTCTCACTCATTCTCAAAGCAGTAGGTGTAGCGGTCGGCTCGCTGGTCACCGTCCTTGTAATGACGACACTGGTTGCCCTGTCCGATCCAGAGATCGACTTTATTCGGATTTTGTATGAGGTCGTTTCGGCTTTTGCCACTGTCGGACTTTCGACAGGCATTACAGCAGGGCTTTCGACGTTTGGTAAGTTAATGATTGTGGTAACGATGTACATCGGTCGGGTTGGCGTTTTGCTCCTGATGGGCGCACTGCTTGGCGACCCCAGCCCTAGCGTGGTACGGTACCCAGAAGAAAATTTACTGGTGGGTTAACTCATTGTGAAACCCGATCCTTTAAAAGCGTTGTATCGTTACGCTTCTTGATAGGCTAGAGAATCTGAGCTGCTACTTCTTGGTCGAGTCTCGGTGATGGATGCCACTGACTACGTGAACAAAGCCTGTCGATGCAAACTGAGGCAAGCTTCGATCGCTTGCCGCTATGTAAGCTTCAGCTCAGTCGCTACAGCTGATCACAACGTGCCAAAAAGTATGACATCTGAGCATATACACAAAATTTGGAGCTAACCGCTCGGAGTTTGCCTGTGAACCTGACATTCTTGAGTTTTTTTCGTAGCTTGAAACCGGATCAAAGCAAGTACTACGCAGTGATTGGCTTAGGACGTTTTGGACGAGCCGTTTGTAGTACGTTGCACCATTTGGGCTACGAGGTGATGGGCGTTGATTCGGATGAAAAGCTCGTAGCCCAGGCGCTGTCCGATCGCATTACGGTGCGGGCTGTACAGTTAGATTCTACCGATCCGGCTGCCCTGCAAGAGGCTGGCATTTGTGAAATTGATACAGTGATTGTGGCGATCGGCAACTATGTTGAAGAAAGCGTGATTACGACACTCAATCTTAAAGAAGCTGGAGTCGCTCATGTCGTTGCCAAAGCCTCCTCCCAAATTCACGAAAAGCTGCTGAAAAAAGTTGGGGCAGATCATGTCGTTTTCCCAGAACATGAGATGGGCTGTTCTCTAGCCCGTGCCCTTACTCGACCCAGCATTTTAGAGCGCTTTGAGCTTGACCCAGACAACAGTATTGTTGAGCTTTTGGTGCCTGATGCTTTTGATGGTAAAACGATCGCTGAACTCAAGCTTCGCTCTTACTATGGCTTAAACTTGCTTGCCGTGAGCCAGGATGACAAGTTTGAGATTAACCCTAATCCCAATACAACGCTGTACAAGGGGGCAGCGATGGTGGTCATTGGCTGCAACAAAAATATCGATCGACTGCCCATTTAAGTCTGGTTGGGCGATCGTTGCTTTAAGGCGTTAGCAACATAGCGATCGCCACAGAGCTTAGGACATTGGGGTCAAAGGGGGTGCAGGAGTTGTACCCTGTCCTAACCAGCATGACTACGGTCATAGCTGACCGATCGGGCGAGATTCAAACCTCGCGTGACTTTAGTGTTTGCTCTACTAAACGATTGATCGCGGCTATGAGTGCCTCTGGTTCGACTGGCTTCGAGATGTGCATTTGAAAACCAGCTAAGCTAATGTGCATTTAAGTTGCAATATGCATATTTCCCTTATTCTTTATCTTGCGATTCCATCTGATGATTAACTCGCCTTGATTTAGCAGTCTTTCTAGCAATTCTTTCAATTCATCGACTGACTTAAACAGTCGATGAGCAATATGTTCCTTACAAGAATGCCAAACAAGCTCAATAATATTCAGGTCAGGACTGTAGGCAGGTAAAAACTCTAAAACAATGTTGGGAAGTTCTTGAGCAATCTTCTCTCGCATATCAAGTCGTTTGTGATAACTGGCATTATCTAGAATGATGATAATCTTTCCTCCCTTTGCTTGAAAGTCTTCAGGTCTATTGCCCTGAGAAACCCATTCACTCTTAATCAATTCATTGAACTGTTGTAACTGTTCATAAAAGATGTCCCCCTCTCCCTTTTTAACAAAAAAGCAAATTCGTTTCCGGTCTGATTCTCGAATGCCTCCCATGACATTCACTCGCCCTTGCCTGCGTTGACCTGTAATCTTTTTACGGTGCCCTTTCTTACCCCAGGTTTTCCGTCGAATGACTCGTAAACTAAATCCGCTCTCATCCCAAAACCATATCTGAATTTGCTTTGGCTCTTCTTTAGCAATTGCTAAGTACTTTAATAATTTCTCTTTGAACTCAATTCTTTTAAGTGGATTCTGTTTCTCTGCTAAACTATATTTAGCCCAGATATAACGATACTTTTTTCGCTTCAGAATCCTCCTCACTTGAGAACCACTTAGCTCAATCCCAGTTTTCTCGCTCAGGTATGTTGCTAAACGTTCTCCACTCCATCGTCCAAATTCATACCCTAGGTCTGATGGCTCTTGGTCAATTATTTCTAGTAACAATCTGATATATTCAGGAGTCGCTTTACGATGACTCTCTTGATTTCGTCGATTCTGCAAGCTCTCCAGTTTGTTAGGGTCACCATGCATACACCAATAGGCTGCGGTTCGAGGTGAACATCCTAAAAAATCGGCAATTCCTCGTTGAGTTTTACCATCGTTTTGAAGCAAAAGAATTAAAATTCGTTCTCGAACATGGGCTAATTCACTCTCTCGAAGTGCTTTTTGCAATTTATCTACTTCCTCTGAACTTAGAAAACTCTTTGCTGGCATGGCACGGATAGTCTAATCATTTTTATTACTCAATTATGCAACTTAAATGCTGATCAGCTTAACATTGCCTGCTGGTAGTTTATTTCCCCTGCATAGGCAGTCAGGGCGATCGCTGGTATTTGACCTCCCTGCTCTGGTGGTAAGGTTCTAATCTGTCGCAGCAGCATATAACCATCCATTTCTGGCATCCCAATATCGCTTAACAGAATAGTGGGCTGGCATTGAGTCAAAGCGATGAGGGCTTCTTTAGCGGATGCAACGGCTATTACCCTTGCTCCACGTAGCTCCAGCAGGAAGGTCACAAATTCGCGGGTACTATCATCGTCATCCACGATTAGCACACTGATGCCAGTAAGAGGAGAAGGGAGAGCCGTAAGCAGGGAGGCTGTGTCTGACTCACTGAGCCGTTTGCTCTGATCTCTGAGTAGCGGTAATCTGACTGTAAAAATGGCTCCCTGACCTTCTCCTTCGCTGTCTGCCTCGACTGTGCCACCATGAAGTTCTGTTAAGTGGCGGACGATCGCCAACCCTAAGCCCAGTCCACCAAACGTGCGGGTGGTCGTGGCATCAGCTTGACGAAAATAGTCAAACACGTGGGGCAGGAAGTCCGCCACGATGCCTTTGCCCGTATCCCTAACTGTAATCTGAGCCTGCTTGCCAAGGCGTGCCAGTCGAATTTCTACCTGCCCCCCTTCCGGCGTAAATTTGACTGCATTTGAGAGGAGATTCCAGACGACTTGCTGTAAGCGATCGGAATCACCTGAAACAAAGCCAACATTGGGTGCCAGCAGGGTATGCAGTTGGATTGCTTTGGCTTCAGCCGCTAGACGCACCGTTTCGATCGCTGCTTGAATGGTGGGCACTAGATCGGTCGGGCTGACCTTAAGGCTGAGTTTGCCTTGCAAAATGCGGGAGACATCCAGCAGATCATTAATCAGTTCACCTTGCAAGCGGGCATTGCGTTCGATGATGCTGAGGGCATGAGCGGTTTGGATTGGATCGAATGTTTGGGTTTGGAGGAGCCTTGACCAGCCCAGAATGGGGTTGAGGGGCGATCGCAGTTCGTGAGATACCACTGCGAGAAATTCATCTTTTAGCCGATTTGCCTGAATGAGCTGCTCTTTCTGTTGCTGTAGCGAGTCTACTAACGCGGCGCGATCGAAGGCAACTGCCACTTGCGCTGAGATCGCTTGCAGCAGATCAGCCTCCTCGTTAGTGAAGTGGGTACGGGTGCGGCTAAGGAAGGAAAGCGTCCCTAATAAGCGTCCTTGAGCAATTAAGGGCTGACCCGCATAGGCAGTAAAGCCCAGTGAGCAAACCCCTTGAGCATTGGGATCGGTAGCAATTTGAGTCTGGTTCAAGACAATTTGGCGACGCTCTAGAGCAACCAGCCCACACAGTGCTTGACCAAACTCTATCCATGCCAGGGACTCGGCATCGGTCTTAGCGATGCCGTCGTAACGCATCAACTGTAACCGTTGTCGATCCTGCTGTGCAGTCACGGTGAAATGGTAGTAGCAGTGCAGATCTATTTGTGCCGAGAGCTTGCGGAACAAGGTATCCATCAATGTCATGGGTTGTTCTGTAGACAGCAAGTCGCTGACTGTCTCATACAGCAGTTTGAGGCGATCGCTACCCTCTTGCAGGGCCTGTGCTGTCTGTCGCTCTACTGTTTTGTCTTGCATGATTTTAAGGAAGCCCTGGGTGCGATCGGCTTCATCCCGTAAGGGCATGACTAAGCCGCTGCCCCAGAAGCGACTGCCGTCCTGCCGCACGTGCCATCGTTCATTAGCTGCCCGCCCCTGCATAAGCGCAAGGTGCTTTTCTAGCTCATCTTGACCCTGCTCGTGATCTTCGGTCGTAAAGATGAGGTGTCCAGGTTGCCCGATAATTTCAGCTTCGGTGTAGCCCAACAAGCGTTGTGCGCCAGAATTCCAACTGATGATGTCACCGTTTAAGTCTAGGGTCAGGATGGCGTAATCTTTAGCGCTCTCGACAATGAAGCGAAAGCGAGTTTCACTGTCCCGCAAGGCTTGCTCTGTACGCTTACGATCGGTGATATCCATCAAGATCCCTCGAGTCGAAATCAGCGTGCCATCAGCGTTGTAAGAACTATTGCCTCTTGCCATGATCCAATGAACCGTGCCATCTGCCCACCGAGTCCGGTACTCCCCTTCTGTGCAGATTGCACCTGCTTGTAAGTCGGTGATGATGTTGATGACAAACGGGCGATCGTCAGGATGTACTGTTTTGAGAAACACCTGCATGGTCATTGCTGTCTCGACGGGTAAACCCAGCATTGCTTTGGCTCGGTCTGTCCAGATCAATTGTTTATTGTCTATGTGCCAATACCACATGCCCAAATTTGCGCCTTCTGAAGCCAGTCGAAGCTGCTCTTCGCTGTCCCGTAGAGCCATTTCTGCTCGTTTGCGTTCTGTTTCATCCAGGGATATGCCCCCAATCAACGGTTGTCCAGACGGCTGAGGGATCGGAAATTTGTAGGAGGTTAAATAATGTTCGCCATCTGCCTGGGTGAGGGTTTCGGTCGTTTCGATCGCGTGTCCGGCTGCTAACGCGGCTAAGTCATGCTCTCGCCACTGTTGCGCTTCTGCAAGGGAAGCTATATCAAAATCCGTTTTGCCTAACACCTCTGCTATGGAACGATTGCAGAGACGTGCGGCTTGCGGATTGACATACAGGTAGCGTCCCGATTCATCTTTAACGAACGCTGTGGCAGGCGAGTAACGCATAAACGCTTCAAACAAAACCTGACTTTTGCGTAGGGAGGCTTCGGTCTGTTTGCGATCGGTAATATCCAGAGCGGTGCCCAGAAACTCAACGACTTGCCGCGACTCACCCTTGCCTGCAAAGGTTGCCTGCCCATTGGCTGATAACCACCGCTCTGTACCGTCATTCCAGACAATACGATAGTCCAGCTCATACGCTCCCGATGACTGTGGATCAAGGGCAGCCTCAATGGCACTCGTCACCTGGGCGCGATCGCCAGGATGCACCCGTTCTAGCATCTGCGAGAGCAACAGCACTCTGGTTTCTTCTGGCTCACCCCAAATAGTGCTCACGCGTTCGTCTAATTCAATGAGATCAGTCTTAGGGTCATAGCGCCACGTTCCCAGTTGGGCAATCTGGATGGCAAGCCGCGATCGCTCCTCGCTCCGTTGCGTTGCTACGTTAACCGCTTGTCGTAGCTGCGCCAGCTTCAGGCTTGCGTCTACCCGTGCCAGCAATTCACGTGCCGAAAATGGCTTTGTCAGGTAGTCATCGGCTCCCGCTTCCAGACTCTCAATGCGAGCTTCTGCTCCAGCGCGGGCAGACAGCAGGATGATGGGTAACTCTTTGGTCTGCGGATCTGCCCTCAACGCTTGCAACAATTCAAACCCATCCAGTTGCGGCATCATGACATCGGTTAACACCAGATCGGGACGTTGCCGACGGATCGCAGCTAAGGCAGCCGCCCCATTGGTGACTGCTTCTACCTCATATTGTTTCGCTAACAGTCGCTTCACATAGTCGCGCATATCGGCATTGTCGTCTGCCAGGAGCACGCGAGCACGAGCGGGAGCACTGTCTTCACAGCTCTCTACGCCCCATTCCCCACTCCCTTCGTCTGTGAGCCAACGCCATGCTTCAACCACATAGGGCGTAACGGCGGTTGGGCTTGCTGTCAGGGTACGCGTTGCAGCGATGCGATCGCTGGGTAAATGGGCGGCACCCAGGGGAAGGGCGATCGTAAAGGTCGTTCCTTGCTCTAGTTGGCTTGAGACTTGAATTGTGCCGCCATGCAGTTTGACAATTTCTTGCACCAGCGCTAGCCCAATGCCAGACCCTTCATCGGTGCGAGAGGGCGTTCCACTGACGCGATGAAAGCGTTCAAACAACCGTGGCAATTCGGCTTCAGGAATACCAACCCCGGTATCTGTAACGTTCAAGCTGACAGCATTGCTAACCGCTTGTAATTGGACAGTAATACTGCCTGCGAAGGTAAACTTAAAGGCATTGGACAGCAGATTGAGTACAATTTTTTCCCATAGTTCGCGATCGACGTAGACTAATGCGGGTAAGGCTGGACAGTCAATGACTAGATTCATGCCCGCCCGCTCAATGAGCGATCGAAACATGCTGGCAAGTTCTGCCGTATACGCCGCTAAATCGGTGGGTTCATACGATGCTTGCATACGCCCTGCTTCGATCCGAGAGAAATCTAGCAGCGTATTAACTAGCTTTTGTAAGCGCAAGCCGTTGCGCTGTATAAGCTGTAGCGTTTCGCGTTCCTCTGGCTGCAGGCGTTCTTCTAAGGTCTGCGACAGTTCTTCTAACGGACTCAGCATTAAGGTCAGCGGTGTACGAAATTCGTGACTGACGTTACTAAAAAAGGTGGTCTTGGCACGATTGATCTCGGCTAACGCTTCCGCACGTTTGCGTTCGGCTACATAGGCATCGGCATTGGCGATCGCTGTAGCAACATGACTGGCAACCAGGTCGCAAAAGCCTCGGTATTCATCATCAAAGGCGAGACGAGGGCTAATGCCAAGTACCAATAGCCCTGCTAACTGCTTTTGACCTGCCTGGGCAACTGGCAAGACAATGGCTAAACGCGAAGGTTCATCCCAAACACCACCTGGTAGCTCCCCAAATTGGGTCATGTCATCAACAATTTCAGGTTCCCCAGTCTGCTTTACCTGCGCAAGTTTCCAATAATGGTTAGCTTGAATCAAGTCAACCTGCTCAAGACTGGCAGGGGTTCCAGCCTCCAGACCAACGCTTCCAGCGAGACAAGCCTGGTTTTCATCCTGTTCCATCAGGTAAAGCAAGGCAAAGGGAATATCGTAAGGATTGTTTGCCAAAGTGGCACTGGCAAGCCGGCAGGTTTCCTCAACTGACTTGCCCTCTACGGTCTTTGCCGCCAGTTCCCGTAGTGTATTCAGCCGCCGCTCACCAATCACCCGACGAGTCGTTTCAGTCACAGCTGTAAAGGCTCCTCCGACTGCTCCCGTTTCTAGAAAAATTGGGCTGTAGGAGTAGGTGAAATAGGCTTCCTCAATGTACTCATAGCGATCGACCAGCAGCAGCATATCGTCAGACCAGGTTGCCTGTGCTGTTTCTAGGACACTATGAAGCTGTGCGCCAATGATATTCCAGATTTCTGACCAAACCTCTTGTCCGGGTCGTCCTAGCGCTGTAGGGTGCTTAGTACCTAGGATGGGTCGCCAAGCGTCGTTGTAGAGCAACACTAGCTCCTTGCCCCACCAAACGACCATCGGAAAGCGGGAGTTTAAGCAAATACTGACAGCAGTTTTTAGGCTTGATGCCCAGCCGGAAACGTGACCCAGCGACGTGTGTGACCAATCTAACGATCGCATGAGCGCTCCCATCTCTCCCCCACCGGTAAAGAGATTTGCAGCGATCGTCTCCTCCATGTCCTGGGTCACAGTCTCTTCCCCTTATTCTGGAAAGTATTTGGCGATCAGCGCCTTACCCCATTCGCATACTGTTGCATTGGACGCATGACTCACCTGGTGCAGCAAGCCCTCAATCTGCTTGAACGCAAGAGCAGACGGCACTGCATGCCCGTTCTCCCACCGATTGACGGTACGGAAGGAAACCCCTAATTTAACCGCCAGCTTTTCCTGGGAAAGATCAAGCTGTTGTCGAAGTTCACGGATTAAAGCAGCACTGCCTGACAGCATTATTCACAGCAGTTGAGGCACCACTTTCGACAGCGAGAGGGTGCTGATTGTTGTAAAACTTAGGACAAGTGACATACCCTATGTCACTATCTTTTGACAGAGCTTTTAAGCATAGCTAATACTCTGTAAGACCTATGGAGCCTTGACTGTAGCAAGGGCGATCGCAGCTATGGAGCAAAATTTTACTTCTCTTACGGTGCCACCATCTTGAACGCTGCAAGCGGTACTGTCTACGTTTAACTAAGGCACTCACCGCTTTTCCCCTCATGACATTCTCCTAGGACTTACGAGAGGTGTTTAGCTCCCCTCCTTCTGGCTAAAACTTAGCTAGAAAACTAGCCCCATCGTAGAAGTCGAATTTGCACTCATCCCCCAGCCCCTTCTCCTGCTCTGGGAGAAGGGGAGCCAATGCAAAGTCCCTCTCCTGTTCTGGGCTACCGTGTCTACACAAATCGCCTCAACTAGGGAAAATCCGATGCGATCCCCCTGAATCTCCCTTCAAAAGGGAGACTGCCGCTCCGGTTCCCTCCTTTTGAAGGAGGGTGAGGGAGGATCAAGCCCAGCCTAGGCTAGATCAGATCACTTGTGTAGACACGGTAGCCCGTTCTGGGAGAGGAATTTAGAGTGAGGGCTACAAAAGTGGGATGCACTCAAGTCCCCAAACCCCTTTCTGATCATTAATTAGAGCTACCTACTTATACGAATGCCTTCCATACAAATATCTTTGATCAAACGCATCCAAAGAATTTAAATAAAAATGGACTGACAGAAAATGCCAGTCCAGGGTATACGGATTGATGAGCTGAGTGTTGATAGAACACGGCTGTACGGTTCAGGTTAAGCAAATGGTGTTGCGATCGCATCTTGCCATTTAAGTACTTGTTGTAAAGGTCAAATGTGTCGATTTATACGTCTCTCTTTGGCTAGACATCCGTTTTTATCGCTTTAGGCTTGCCTTTTTAGTTCACTCTAGGGGTAGAGTAAATTCTACTGACTCGTTGTTAAAGTTGCCAATAGTTTAGTTTGTTAAAAAATAACTATGGACAACCTTGAAAATATAATTGAAAACGCGAAAGAGTCGATGCCTAAAGTGACTCCTACGCCACCAGGTTTTAAGCCTGAAGCATCCGCTCATGACCTCAAAGCTCGGTTAGATTGGGGCGAACCCGCACTGACTATCCTGGATGTGCGCGATCGTGAAAGCTTCAATAAGGGTCACATTATGGGCGCTATGCCAATGCCTTTAGACAGCTTGGCGGAAACCGCACAGACTATTAATCAAGCGCGTGATATTTATATCTACGGTACAAGCGATGCTGACACTGCTCAAGCCGTTACAAAGCTGAGAGAGGCTGGCTTTAGCAATGTAGCCTACTTAAAAGGTGGACTCGATAGCTGGAAGGAAATTGAAGGTTCCACTGAAGGCACTGAAGAAATTGCTCATCCCGGCGCTGAAGCTTATAACGTCGTTTCCCGTCTTGCTCACCATCAGGAAATCCAGCAAAAGGAAGCGCGGCAAAAATAGCGTGAGCTTTACCTCAGCTAGTTCAGCCAGAATCTGAGCTAGCTGGGTCTTTGCTGCTGATACGGTTTTAGCATTTCTGTAAGCAGAGGTTTATTGCACCGTGCAAAGGTCTCTTGCAGGACGCACTGTAGTTTGTGGGCTAGATCAGTAAAGCCCAAATAATGATGTAAAAAAGGAAATAATTTTATGCAGACACTGATTGCTTTTAGCAAAAAGTTGCAGCTTGGTCGCTTTTTTGTGGTTCTTACTCTGGGTTTCGTTCTCCTTTTAAATACTGCTTGTAATAGCGGTAATGCTGTTGGTGCTCGCCCTAACAATCCACCAGTGCAAATGGGTGGGCAAAACAACCCTCACAAAGCAGGTGGTGATGGCTACAGCGAGTATCAAATGTCTACCGATCCGACCGTTAAGAAGGGCGATCGTGCCAGTCTATTGCAGCCTCAGCAGTTGATTGCAACCAGCAATAATCTTGTTGCATCGTCTTCAGAGCGGAATAAAGCGAATGCTAGTGCTTCTTCAAGCCCCCTTAAAGCTTCAACGCGAAATCCGTTGAAGGAGGTAAAGCAATTACCAGAGCAGAGACAAGAGGTCATCGATCGTAGTGATCCAAATGTCAAGATTTTAGAGAAAACAGGCAACACATTTAAGGAAGCTGCTAAACATCTCACGGGTACGGCTGAAGAGTCAATTGAGCGGTCAGGAATCGTTAAGCCAAATTGAGTCAATCAGTTTCACAGTCTTTCTGTCTTGTAATTTCAGAAGAACCGTGTGTTATCAGCCATTATTTCTTCTCTGTGTAGGCTGTACACAAAGTACAGGCAAGAACGATAGTTAGTGTAGTCAATCATGGGTAAAAAGAATGAGTAAGATTTCCTCCTTTTTTAACAGCCTTCGGCTAAATCGAATTTTAGCCGTTGCTGTCATCAGCTTCTTGATGTTATTTAGTACAGCGTGCAGCCGCGCAAGCGCAACCGATACAGCAGGAATGAAAGATCTTGGGGATGCCCCTCATCCTCCTGGGCAGGTGCAGCCCTATAAAGGTGGGATGAACAACTTTGATGACGTTGATACAACTCGTTTTGATAAGACTGGAGTTGACGCAAAAGCAAAAGCCTTAAAGGATAGAGTGGAGCGCAACATCAATCAAAAGGGTATTGATAGCGTTGAGCAGTATGTTGAAAACTACCGTAGCGGCACACCTTTAAATGAGCGCATTGAGAATATTGGGGATGATTTAAGTCGAACTGCTGACTCTGCCAAAAAGAATTTGCAGCAGTCTAGCAAAAAAGGCTCTGAAAACCTTGAACGTAATGTGAAGAATTTGACAGAGTAAACCTGCTTATTTTTACTTCAAGCCAAGTCTTAAAAACCTAAGGCATGGCTGAAGTTCGGTCTGCTAAGTTACCTTTCCCTCAACTTTTGTGTGACGGGGTAGGAGGCAATCGCTCTGATTAACTGACAAATCTTTTGTCTTGTTGTCTGCACCGCACTGATCCTTCCCTCTCCCAATTCAAGCTACTGTGTATACACAAATCGCCTCGACTATGGAATATCCGATGCGATCCCCCTGAGTCCCCCTTAACAAGGGGGACTTCCGCTCCGGTTACCTCCTTTTTAAGGAGAGTTAGGAAGGCTCAAGCCCAGCCTGGGCTAGATCAGATCACTTGTGTAGACACGGTAGCCCAATTCGGGAGAGGGAAACGGAGTGAGAACGGCTCGCTTCCACTTTGGTAGAGGGGCTGGGGATGAAGGCAAGGAAATTTTTGTCAGTTAAACAACCATTTATAGTGATATTTTTCTTTTTAATGGCTGCTTGTGCCTATTACGTATTCTGACCTGGCATATTCATGGGCGTTGTTTTTACTACCTGATGCAGTGCCGCCATAATTTCTGTAAGCCAGTGAAACCAGTCTATCCTGAGAGCTCTGGTGGGTGTTTAGACGCTCTACTCTGGGCAGATAATGTTTATGACGTGTCTGCTGCACTAGTGTGCGAACGTGAGTTCGATGCATCCTCTTTCAATCACATCAGAATTATAGCGATCGCCACAGAGCTTAGGACGTTGGGATCAAAGGCTATGTTTGGGCTTCGCCTTAACTTTTAAGATAATCGCTGCATCCTGTCCTAACCACTATGGATACGGCTACACCAGGCTTTTTTGTCAGCAGAAAAGCAGCGCTAGAGAGAAGACACGGTTATACTGCTGCCTACATATTCAAGCGCCGACTCGTCTTCCAAAAAGAAAGTTGCCATTTGTAACTAAAGGTAGAGTTTAGTTTTTTTAATTATTATTACAGTAATGAAACAATTACATGTAAGGTTTACCAATCATGCAAACACCAACAAACAAAACTACTTTTGATGCCACTACTGCACCTGCGTACAATGGCAAAGACCGCAATGCCTTCTTGTTTGGCTTTACACCTCAAGCAGAGTTATGGAACGGTCGGTTGGCAATGATTGGCTTCCTGGCGTATTTGCTTTGGGATTTGGCTGGTTACAGCGTAGTGCGTTTATTGCACATTGTGCCTTAGAAACGCGAATTGAATTCAGTTTTGCGGCTGTAAATTATTGAAGGGTGGCAATTCTGAGTAAGGTTATGGCGCTGCTATCGCTTTACAAGAAGGCTAACCCGAGCAAATCTACCTTTTTACACACTTAACTTTTCCGACTCTCCTCTCCTCTTCATGGAACTCTAGATAAGCTGCTGGCAAGACCCTTAATGGAATTTGTCAGCAGTTTTTTTGTTATCTTTTGTCCTCATCCTATTGATTAATCCAAGGCTGTCATCGGTGCCTTGATGATTACGGTCGGCATTGTCATCTAGAGAAACTCAATTGAGTCAAATAATCAAACGACTTAAACGATCAGTAATATTAATAAGGAGCAAGCGTGCAACAACGGGTGTTGTAGTATCAGCAAGTTTGGCTGCATCACTTGGCTGCATCACTTAAACATATAAACATGAGTTGATTGCATTAGCGTTGATCGACCTTCGTTCAGCCCCATGAACTTGCTTTCATCAACAGTTATCAGCTCAATGCCACAGTGGCTACAGCTAGAGTTAACAATGGCTCCTTCCCATGATAGACAAAGCTCCGTCCTCTGACAGACGGAGGCAACCCAGGTTATGAATAACTTGGAAAAAGTAACTGTGACGGAGTATTGCTGTTTCTTTGATTGCATTTGATGTCGCTATTCAAACTGCTTGAAAGAGAAGGCGTAGCACGATCGTCCGTTTACTACATGAGAAGCCTTGTAAGGAGCAGAAATGCAATTAAAGCCGATCGAACAGCAAGTTGTCGCAGTCGTTGGCGCTTCAAGCGGCATTGGACGTGAGGCAGCCCTTCGTTTTGCACAGCGCGGTGCAAGTGTTGTTGTTTCGGCTCGTAGTGAGTCAGGGCTGCAATCTTTGGTCGATGAAATTCACCGCTTAGGTGGCACCGCAACAGCGGTTGTGGCTGATGTAGCTGTGTTTGAGCAAGTGCAGGCGATCGCGGATAAAGCGATTGCGGCTTATGGTCGTTTAGATACCTGGGTTCATTCCTCCGCCACAGCCGTCATTGCACCGTTTGAACAGGTCACGCCCGATGAATTTAAGCGTGTTATTGATGTGACATTGATGGGTCAAGTCTATGGAGCAATGGTGGCTCTACCACATCTCAAGCGAGAAGGTCGGGGTGCGCTCCTCCACATCTCCTCAATGGAAGGGCGACGGGCGTTGCCATTGCAGAGTGCCTATTCCTCTGCAAAACATGGTGTTGAGGGCTTTCTTGAGTCACTGCGAGTTGAGTTAAAGCATGAAGGTAGTGCGGTTAGCGTTACTAGCATTAAACCAGCAGTGATCAATACGCCGTTCTACAACAATGCCTTGACTAAGCTGGGTGTCAAGCCAACTGGTTTACCGCCCTACTACTCGCCTAGCCTTGTTGCCGATGCCATCCTTTACACCGCAGAGCATCCTACACGCGATTTTATCGTGGGAGATGTTGGTAAAGTGCTGGATGCGTTGCAACGACTATCACCTACGCTAGTCGATGCGATTCTAATAGCAGTCGGCTTCCAGGGGCAAAGAACGGATGAGTTGAAGTCGGCAGAAGCTCCGCACAATCTTTACGAACCAGTGCCAGCAAACGATCGCGTTGATGGAGATTTCAACCATTTGCTGGTTCCTAGCGTGACCGATTGGCTCGATCGACATCCTGCGTTTGGATGGAGTGCTGGAACGGCGATTGGAGCAGCCTTTCTAGTCATGTTGGCTTCACAAGCGTTCAATAGTGAAGGTTAAATCTCAATCATTCAATAAAGTGAGATTGTCATTGCTCTAGGCGGTGGAATTCAGAAAAACGATCGTAGGAGACTTAAAGGTATGGAAGAAATTACAACAGTATCTAGCAATCAGCAAGCCGCTCCCACTCCAAGTGAGACTGAGCGTTGGGCATCGGTCATTGGTGGCGGCGCTATGGTTTTGCTTGGGTTGCAGCAGCGATCGCTGCGAGGTGTGCTGACCGCTTTGGCGGGGGGCGGTCTTGCTTATCACGGTCTTCAGGGTGAAAAAAGCCTTCCTGATGTCGTTACCGAAGCGGTTGGTTTAAACAAAGTGATTCGAGTTGAAAAAACCGTCACGATCAATAAATCGGCTGAAGAGTTGTACAACTATTGGCACGATTTTGAGAACCTGCCGACGTTTATGAAGCACATTCAATCGATCACGGTGCTTGATGTACGGCGATCGCACTGGGTCGCAAAAGCGCCGCTGGGACAAAGTATTGAATGGGATGCGGATGTGATTGATGATCGCCCCGGTCAACTCATTGCCTGGGCATCGGTTGAAGGTGCAGATGTCGATCATTCTGGCTTTGTCCGCTTCACACCTGCTCCTGGCGATCGGGGTACAGAAGTTAAAGTCGTCACTGAATACAACCCGCCCGGCGGCATTCTTGGCGTTGCTTTTGCCAAATTGTTTGGCGAGGAACCAGAGCAACAGATTGGTGATGAACTCAACCGCTTTAAGCGAATGATGGAAACAGGTGAAATCGCCACGACTGAAGGTCAATCCAGCGGCAGAAGCTAGTGCTATAGAAGCTAGCCCAAAATGTTAAGGGTTTCTTCTCAAATCCCACAACGCAAACTTGTTCTAACTTTAATTTTTTTAGCAAGGAGTATTTTGTGATTCAGGTATCTCAATTGCGCAGACACTTCAGCGCCTTTTTGCTCGCTGTTGTGCTGTTTTTAGGCTCTGGATTTGTTGGTTTTTACCATGGGGCGATCGCAGCACCACTCACTCCTGAGGCGGCAGCTTATGAGAGCAAGGCGGCTGGAACGATGCAGAATGATCCTGCAAAGCCACAGCAACAGGCGCAGGGTTACAAAAAACAACTGCAAAATGGCACTGTTCAAACTCAGCAGGTTGCTGAAGAAGCCACTACAAACGCTAAGAATGCTCTTGAGCGTGCGGCAGACAACGTTCGAGAAAAACTCAACTTGGATGAACCTGTGCCTCAGAGCACCAAAGATTTTTTGAACGACATCAAGCCATAGCGATAGCTCTGCTTAAGTTTGGTAACGTTTAGAACATTTCTACTTTTTTACATTTTCACAAAGGATAAATTCATGGAACGCATAACCCAATTACGCAAGTTTTTTACCATCTTGCTACTTGCTGTTGTTTTGTTTGTTAGTACAGCTATTAGCCCCGTTGCTCAAAGCGCTTTGGCGGATAAGTCCCGTGAAGCGAATGATGTTTCTAACTTCAAGGGTGATAGTAGCGCGGTTAATCAGTCGTATCACAATTTGCAGAGTGCGGCTCATGACTTTCGGCAAAACTTTCGAGAAGAGATAACGACTGGTCAGCGTAGCCCTTCCAAGAATCGAAACAATAGCCCTAAGCAAGCGGCTAAGAATGTTGGCAAGAATACTCGCAATGCCTTTGAGCGTGCGGCTGATTCTGTCAAAGAAACATTAGATCCTGGTTAATGATCGCCCAGTTACGTATCAATTTCCCTATGCATCTAATTTAATCCATCTTTATTGGGAGTTTGATTCAATGAGAGCTGTTTGCTGGCATGGTACTAATGATGTCCGTGTTGACACTGTGCCTGACCCTAAAATTCTCAATCCTCGTGATGCCATTGTCAAAATCACCTCGACCGCTATTTGTGGGTCTGATTTGCATCTTTATGATGGCTACATTCCCTCAATGAAGTCGGGAGACATCCTGGGTCATGAATTTATGGGAGAAGTGGTCGAATTAGGAGCGTCAGTCACGAATTTGCAAATTGGCGATCGTGTTGTAGTTCCCTTTACCATTTCGTGCGGTAGCTGTTTCTTTTGCAACCGCGATTTGTGGTCGCTTTGCGATAACAGCAACCCAAATGCCTGGATGGCAGAGAAACTGTATGGACACTCCGCTGCTGGTCTGTTTGGCTATTCCCATCTCTTTGGCGGTTATGCCGGAGGACAGGCAGAATATGCCCGCGTACCCTTTGCAGATGTGGGTTTGTTCAAAATTCCTGATGGCTTAACTGACGAGCAAGTGCTGTTTCTTACCGATATTTTTCCAACCGGCTACATGGCTGCGGAAAACTGCAATATTGAACCAGGTGATACCGTTGCCATTTGGGGCTGTGGTCCGGTAGGGCAATTTGCCATTCGTAGCGCCTATTTATTGGGTGCAGAACGAGTAATTGCGATCGATCGTGTCCCTGAACGATTGCAAATGGCAAAGGAGCAGTGCAAGGCAGAAGTCATCAACTATGAAGAAGTGGATGCTGGTGAGGCCGTGAAGGAAATGACTGGTGGACGGGGACCTGATTCGGTCATTGATGCGGTTGGGATGGAAGCGCACGGTACTGGTTTAGACGCGCTTTATGATCAGGCAAAACAAGCGGTGCGGCTTGAAACCGATCGACCCACAGCGCTACGTCAACTGATCCTTGCTTGCCGCAAAGGTGGTCATGTCTCCATGCCGGGTGTTTATGGTGGTTTGTTGGATAAAGTGCCTATGGGTGCTGCTTTCAACAAAGGTTTAACGTTCAAGATGGGGCAAACCCATGTTCATCGTTATTTGCAGCCACTATTGGAGCATATCCAAAAGGGTGATATTGATCCATCGTTTGTGATTACGCACCGTTTGGCATTAGAGGATGCGCCACGCGGTTACGAAACGTTTAAGCATAAGAAAGATAACTGTATTAAGGTTGTCTTGAAGCCATAGCATGATGTTAAGCACATCACACTTCACTAAGTGTGATGTGTTTAACCTATCGATATAAACTAATAGACCCTGAGAACTTGGCCTGATTGCGTCCAAGTTCTCAGGGTTTAAGTTGTTTTATCTTTTAGTTATACCGTAGCCATATTGGTGAGGACGAGGTGCAGGGATAGAACCCCCTTCGGCTTGAGCGCTCAGGTCGAAAGCTGGCTGAGAGCGAAGCCTGCACGCCCCTTTTAATCCCAATGTCATAAGCGCTGTGACGATCGCTATACTTAGCAATCACACCGTCTTTGTTAAGTTGCATTGTGACTATAAATACAAGAATCGTCAATACTGGTAGAAGGTTGTGGTAAACATTGCCTGCGGGATGATGCTTTAGCAGTAAAGCTTCTTTACACTGGTTACTAATCTCTTTTCTTGGTAATCGCATATGAACAGTATTAGTGTGCTGAACCAGCAAGTAGAGATTATGTATGGACATTTAGCCAAGCTTTATCAGAGTGTTGATACCTCTTCCTCTTTAGACTTCTTACCCACAACTTTGAAGGAGCTAGGGGTTGCTTCTGAAAAAATGCAGCTAATGATGCGAGATATTGTTCGGCAAGATGAGCAATTGACACTTGCTCAAAAGCAGACTGAATTAGAACGGCAGCGTTACCACGCTTTGTTTGAAGCCGTAACTGATGCGTTTCTTGTTACCGATGCGGCAGGTACAATTCAAGCGGCAAACCGTGCTGCTTTAACACTACTGAGTACCCAATCTCAATCATTAATTGGCGAGTCGATCGCTCGTTTTGTTGCACCAGACGATCGACTAATCTTTCAGGCAAAGTTAGCGCAACTTACACAGCGGCAGCGGCTTGATTTTTCACTACGCTTTCAACAACCATACAAGCAGTTTTTAGACGTTGCTGTAACTGTTTGCCTGGTACATGATGAAGTTGGCGATGCTAAGATAATCCGCTGGCAATTAAAAGATATTACTGAACAAAAACGGGCGGCAGCAGCGCTCGACTGCACTGATTATAACCCTTGCAACGATCGCCCCACCTCTTGCTACAGCAAAGGTGAACTTATTTCCCTTGACCCACAAACGGTATGGTTGGTCTCTCAGGGCAGTGTGAAGCTAACAACACTGTCTGATAGTGGTGAAGAAGTATTGGTTGGGTTAGCGGGTAAGGCAATGGTTTTTGGTGCTAGCTTAACGGCTTTGCAGACGTATCAGGCAACTGCCCTCTCAGAGGTAGCACTTGTGTCTTTAACCCACACAGAAATTGCTCAATCTCCCAGGCTGAACCAGGCATTGTTAGTGCTAATCAAGCAGCGGCTTCAGCAATCTGAAAGCTTTTTAGCAATCTATGGAAACATTCGAGTAGAGGATCGCTTGAATTGCTTGCTACAGCTTTTAAAGCAAATTACTGGACAACAAACCAACGACGGGACTCGCTTGAGTGTACGTTTAACGCATCAAGATCTTGCTAGTGCATGCTGTACAACAAGGGTAACTATCACCCGACTATTAGGCAGATTACAACAGCAAGGAAGGTTGACGATCGACCCACAAAACTATCTGATTCTAAAAGATTAAAGATCCTCTTTCTAGCTGTCTTGCTAAACGTATTCTTTCTGGTTTTATAGGCTAGCTTCGTCAAGTTGCGATCGACCGATTAACAACCTGATCTACGGCGACCCCCAGGGTCAATTCAATGTGGTGGTAGAAAATATAAGCTTGAAGGTATTGTCCCGGCAATTTGAAGCAATATGTCTACCACTTTAATCACCGCACTCCAGCAAGTCGAGGACTTCCGTGCGAAACGCGGACAACGGTATCCCTTATGGGTCATGCTGTTGCTGGTGGTGCTAGGCACACTGAATGGTGCGACGAGTTATCAAGCATTGGAAGCGTTTGCCCAACGCCACTACCAAGCTTTAGTGGCACATTTGCAGCTCTCGTTGAAACGCTTGCCCTCAGATCGTACGTTGCGGCGAGCGCTGATGGGAGTCGATTTTGCGCAATTAGCGCAAGCCTTCACCCTTTGGGCACAGCCCTTCGTCACACAGGATGAGTCACGTTGGTTTGCTGTAGACGGCAAAGGACTCAATGGCAGTATCACGGCTCCGTGTGACGCGCACCAACAATTTGTCAATTTGGTCTCCGTCTTGAGTCACTCGCAAGGGCTGGTGGTAGCGATGGAGCACTACCAAAGCAACCAGGGCAGCGAAATTGAAGTCGTGGCACGCTTAATTGCGGCCTTGAATTTACAAGCAGTGACTGACACACTGGATGCGGCACACACCCCAAAAAACGGTGCAGACAATCATTGAGCAGGGTAACGATGACGTGATTACGGTCAAAGCCAATCAGAAGACGTTGCTGCAACGACTCTGTGTGCTAAGTCGAGACTGTACGCCCGTGAGTGTTTATCATCACTCTGAGTCGGGTCACCACCGTCTGACACAACGAACAGTGGCGGTCTTTGATTGTTTAAGCGGCATTGCCGAAGCCTGGGTCGGCTTGCGGCGCTTCGTGCGTGTTCATCGTCAAGGCACTCGCAAGGGCAAACCCTATAGTCAATGGCGTTACTACATCACCAGCTTAGCCACGACAGCGCAACAGTTTGCCGAGGGCATTCGGGGGCACTGGGGTATTGAAAATCGCCTCCATTGGGTCAAAGATGTGGTCTTCAAGGAAGATGCCTGCCCGCTCAAACTGGCGCAAGCACCGCAAAATTGGGGTTTGATGCGTACCTGGGCAGTCAATCTGTTTCGCTTGCAGGGTGAAGCTTCCATTACTCAGGCACAACGGCGGATTGCACACGATATTGATGCCCTTTTTCTCCTCATACAATGAATGAACCCTAGGCTGAAGGGGAACGTGCCAGGGCTATTCCCAGTGATGTCATTGTTTCGATCACAGCAGATCTTGGCTCTGTAGCTGTAATTCCTGATAATTTTGAAACAGCTTATGTTAGCCAACACCTAGCTCTACTCCGTCCCTTATCTGATATAGCTCCTGGTCGTTGGATTGCCTACCAAATCTTCTCATACTCAGGCAAAACGCAACTTCTGAGTTCGGGATATGGAGGAACAAAAATTTAGTTGAACCTCACTGATATAAAAGATATATGGCTTGCATTACCTCCCAAATCAGAGCAGAAAGCCATCGAAAGCTATTTGAGGACTGCAATAGCCACAGTTGAGCCGATGGAAGATAAAACCAACCAAGCTATCAGTAGGCTGCAAGAATACCGTACTGCTCTCATCACCAACGCCGTCACAGGCAAAATCGACGTGCGTGATGTCATGCTTGAACTAAAACCAGTGGAGGCTGCGTGATGAGCACAGAACATATTGTCCAGTTGTTTCATAACGGCACCCATCAGGCGCTCAATATCCCCCGTGAATTTGAGTTACCTGGCGATCAGGTCGTCATTCGCAGAGATGGCGATCGGCTCATCATTGAGCCTGTCAAACGAGCTTCCCTGTTAGCCTTACTCGCCACCCTTGAGGATAGCGAAGACGAATTTCCTGATGTGGATTTAGGCTTGCTGCCGCTTGATGATATCCAGCTTTAGCAATGCCCTACACCTACCTGCTCGATACCAACATCATCTCTGACCTGGTTAGACATCCCACCGGGCAAATCTTTCAACGTCTTTCCAGTATCGGTGAAGCTAGCGTCTGCACCAGCATCGTTGTCGCCTGTGAACTTCGCTTTGGTGCCGCAAAAAGTCGATCGGCAAGGCTTCAGCAAAAGTTAGAGCAAATTCTAGAGACAATGCCAGTGTTGCCCTTAGAATCTCCGATCGAGATCCACTATGCTGAAATTCGCACCCATTTAGAACGGGAAGGAACGTCCATTGGACCGAATGATTTACTGATCGCTGCCCATGCGCTGGCTCTCAACCTCACCGTTGTTACGGCAAATGTGCGCGAATTCTCCCGTGTCCCAAAGCTACTGGTAGAGAACTGGTTATGAGCAAAATCGCCAAGCTCAAAGAATACCGTACTGCCCTCATCATCAACGCTGTCACAGGCAAAATCGACGTGCGCGATGTCATGCTTGAACCAGAACTCGTGGAGGCTGTCTGATGGAGGAAATTACACAATGGATCAGTTAGACACCTATCGCCAAATGATTTGCAATACACTTCAACCCTATGTCGAGTTGACCTACGCCAATGTTGATGTGAGAAATCGAGCCGCCTTTGATACCGAAAACGATCAATACATTATTCTTTCTGAAGGATGGGATCACAAGCGTCACCTGCATGGTTGCTTAATTCACGTTGAAATAATCGACAGTAAGGTTTGGGTGCAGCAAGATGGGACTGAGGATGGCATCACCGATGATCTCGTCGCCGCAGGTATCCCAAAAGCCGATATTGTGCTGGGCTTTCAAGAACCCGCCGTCCGACTCTATACCGAGTTTGCGATCGCGTAGAATTCGCACAGAAAATGAGGAAAAACCGTGGAACAAATCGCTAAACTGCACTTCGAGAAACTGCCTGAAGGGGTTTACCTTGCGACTTCAGACGATATTTCGGGGTTAGTCGCTCAGGGGCGCACCGTTGCCGAAACCATCGAAATTGCTCGCGACGTAGCAAAAAAACTCATCGAAGCTCAAACCGATCGTCAAGGCACGGTCAGTTTCAAACAAACGGGTCTCCCCCCAGAAGAATTCCTTCAGGCTTGATAGCAACATCATGCACAAAGAACTTAACTTTGAAGATGCGATCGAGGACGTGCTACTGACCGAGGGAGGCTATACCAAAGGCAACCCGGATGAGCACGATCGCGATCGTGCCCTCTTCCCTAAAGACATCATCGCCTTTGTGCAGCAAACCCAGCCGAAATTCTGGGGTCGCTTCGCCCAGATGAACCAGGGCAAAGCCGAAGAAATCTTACTCGACAGCCTGGTCAAAGAACTTCAGAGCAAAGGAATGCTCACCGTTCTGCGGAGTGGCTTTAAGTGCTTTGGCAAAACCGTGCGCCTTGCCTACTTTGCCCCCAATACGGGTATGGACCCTGATGCCTTCACACGCTACAACCAAAATCGACTTACCCTCATCCGCCAGGTCAAGACGGCCAGTGGCGTCATTCCCGACATCATTCTCGCCGTCAATGGGCTACCCATCATCTCCCTAGAACTCAAAAACCCCCTGAGTGGGCAGACGATCGAGCACGCCAAACATCAATACCGCTACGATCGCGACCCTAAAGAACTGCTCTTTACCTTCAAACAACGCTGCCTGGTCTTCTTTGGCGTGGATACCGAAGAAGTTACCATGACCACCAAGCTAGACGGTAAAGAGACTTTCTTCCTCCCCTTCAATCGCGGGCATCACTACGGCAAAGGCAACCCACCCGTTGCAGGCGACTACCGCACCGCCTATCTGTGGCGCGAAGTCCTCACCAAAGAAAGCCTGCTGGATATACTGGCTCGCTTTCTCCACCTGCAAATTGACGAGAAGACGGTTGTTACCGAAAAAGGACTGAAGCACATCCGTAAAGAAACGCTGGTTTTTCCCCGTTATCACCAGCTCGATGTCGTCCGCAAACTCATCGACCACTCCCAGGCTAATGGTTCTGGTCGCAACTACCTGATTCAACATTCAGCAGGGTCCGGTAAATCAAACTCCATTGCCTGGTTAGCCCACCGGCTCTCTAGCTTGCATGATGCTGACGACAACAAAGTGTTCCACTCGGTCATTGTCATCACCGATCGCCTCGTCCTTGACCAACAGCTTCAGAACACCATTTACCAGTTTGAGCATAAACAGGGTGTTGTGCAGAAGATTGACGAAAACACCCAACAGCTTGTCAAAGCCTTATCTGATGGTGTTCCCATCATCATTACTACAATTCAAAAGTTTCCCTTTATCGCCCAGGCAATGCAAACTCTGGCCAAAAAAGGAGAAACGATCGCACTCTCTACCAAAGACAAACGCTTTGCTGTGATTGTGGATGAAGCACACAGTTCCCAGAGCGGTGAAACGGCGATGGAACTCCGCAAGGTACTCAACAAGGATGGCATTGAAGCGGCGATCGCGGAGCAACTGCTCGACATGGAAGAAGACCTGAGCGACGAGGCTAAACAAGAACTGATACGAGAGCAGCTTAAACGCACTAAGCAACCCAACCTCAGCTTTTTCGCCTTCACTGCCACCCCCAAATATAAGACAAAGCTTTTCTTCGATGAACCTGGCGAAGAGGATCAATCCCCCTTCCATCTCTACAGTATGCGGCAGGCGATCGAAGAAGAATTCATTATGGATGTGCTGGAGAGCTATGCCTGCTACAAGCGGTATTACGAACTCATCAAAAAGATTGAGGACGATCCAGAAGTGCCTCGCCGTAAGACAGCCCGCGCCTTAGCCCGCTTTGTCGATCTCCATGATCACAACCTTACTCAAAAAGTAAAAATCATTATTGAACACTTCCGGAACCACACCATTCACAAAATCGGTGGTCGTGCCAAAGCAATGGTTGTTACTAATTCGCGTGAACATGCTGTGCGCTACAAACTTGCCTTTGACAAATACCTGAAGGAAAAAGGCTATACCGGCATCAAATCTCTGGTCGCTTTCTCTGGCGATGTGTACTTGAAAGAACTGCCAGACGAGAAGTTCACGAAGTCAGTATGAACGACGGCATCAAAGAGAAAGAATTGCCACGCAAGTTCGACACCGAAGAATACCAAGTGCTGCTGGTAGCCGAGAAATACCAGACTGGCTTTGACCAGCCTCTGCTGCACACCCTGTATGTAGACAAACGGCTAGCAGGGATTCAAGCCGTGCAAACCCTTTCTCGACTTAACCGCACCACCCCTGGTAAGTCAGATACCTTCGTCCTCGATTTCATCAACGAACCTGAGGATATCCACGCTGCGTTCAAGCCCTACTATGAAACGACTCCCCTTGGCGAAGACTCAGACCCACAGCAGCTCAACGACTTAGCTCATAGACTCAATGCCTGGCAAATTTTCACCCCTAACGATGTCAATGAATGGTGCGAAATTTGGTTTTGCAACCGGATGAATCCTACTGGCGGAGAGCACAAAAAGCTCAATAGCATCCTCGATCGGGTCGTCGAGCGGCATAACGCCTTTGAAGTGGAAGAACAAGCACTGTTCAAAAGCCAGCTCGCCAGCTTCTGCAACCTCTACCTATTCCTCTCCCAAGTCATTCCCTATCAAGATTCTGACCTGGAAAAGCTCTACACCTTCGGGCGCTATTTATTGACCAAATTGCCTCGCACTCAAGATGATCCAGCCATCAGAGTTGACGACGAAGTACAGCTCAAGTATTACCGTCTGGAGAAATCAGTGAAGGTGCGATCGACCTGAAAGCAGGTGAAGCCGCAGCCCTTTATGGTCCCAGAGAAGTCGGTACAGGGCAAGCCGATGAAGAAGTACAGCTTTCCACGTTGGTTGAAAAGCTCAATGAACGCTTTGGCACTGAATTCAACCTGGCAGACCAACTCTTCTTCGACCAGGTGCGCGAAACTGCAATCGTTAATGAGCAATTACGTCAGTCTGCAAAGGTGAACACACTCGAAAACTTTGAACCGGTCTTCAAGGAGCAACTCGAAAACTTGTTCGTTGAACGGATGGAAGACAACGAAGACATTTTTGTGCGCTTGATGAATGATGATAATTCTCGGGAGATGGCAGCTCAGTATTTGATGCGATCGGTCTATCAGCAGATTAATCAGGATGCAGAGTAGGGTCTCTCACAAAGGAACGTTTCTGAGGCAGCCCTAACTGGCACAACTCTGACACTGTAAAATTACGACCCAAAGCATCAGTGTCATCCCTTTGTAAACACCTGGGCATGAGCCGTCCAACTTACTATCGCTACATTCATGCCTCCAAAACGGCACCGACCAGCGTTCTTACTATCAGCTCATCGCAACCCTGCTTACGCTAAAATCGTTGTAATCAAGGGGTCGGGCACTGGGAAGGAGCGCTGCCGCAGCAGCGTAAACTGTCGTAAGCCAGCATCATAAGCAAAGACCTTACCGGTCTCTATTTCGTACATCCAGGCATGCAGATTTAGCTGCTTACTATCAGCCCTCTAAAGGTCATTTGAGAGCTTCTTAATATTTTCTATCATCCCTGCCATCACTTGCTTTCAGGCTTCTATTCTAAAAGCTGAACGTCTAACACCCACGTTTGAGCCATGATTTTGGGAGAAGTGTTCGAGCGTTTCATCGCCGAGAGTCCGTTCAGTGTGATGCTGAGGGTGCTGTTAGAACAGAGCTTGCCTGCCGAGGAGGTTGATGCGTTGTTTGAACAGCAAGCCCAACGACAATATCACCGAGAATTGTTGTTTTCGAGCGTTGTGCATTTGATGAGTTTGGTGGTTTGTGGCATCTTACCGTCGGTCAATGCAGCCTATCAAGCCAGAGCTAAAGGCATTGGAGTCACGATTCAGTCGGTCTATAACAAGCTCAATGGCATCGAGCCTCAGCTTGTCGAAGCCTTACTGCGCCATGTGGTCAATCGGGTTGAGGGATTGATGAAGCAACTGGGCGGAACCCTGCCACCACTGCTGGAAGGATACCGAGTAAAAATCCTCGATGGCAATCATTTGGCAGCAACAGAACGGCGCTTAGAGGTGCTCCGCTCGTTCAACAGTGCACCCCTGCCCGGTCATGCCCTAGTGATTTTAGACCCAACGTTGATGTTGGCGATTGATGTATTTGCCTGTGAAGATGGTCATGCACAAGAGCGGTCGCTGTTGAGCCGTGTGTTGGCAACGGTGATGAGTGGCGATTTGTGGATTGCTGACCGCAATTTTTGTACCCTGGGATTCCTCTTTGGTCTGCATTGGCGGGGAGCCGCTTTTGTGATTCGTCAACACGGGCTGTTACCCTGGCAAGCGCGCACTGAGTTGGCTTTCGTGGGTGACAGTGAAACCGGAGCAGTGTTTGAACAATCGGTGCAATTGATTTTCAACGACACGTTAAAGGTAACGCTGCGACGAATTGTGGTGCAATTAAATCAGCCCACTCGAGATGGAGAACGCGAAATTGCCGTGCTCTCCAATCTACCGACAGCCAAAGCGAATGCGTTGCAAATTGCGGCACTGTATCAAAAGCGATGGCGAATTGAACGATTGTTTCAAGTGCTGGAACAATGTTTCCGAGGTGAAATCAACACTCTGGCTTATCCCAGAGCTGCCTTATTTGGTTTTGTCATGGCACTGATTTGCTACAACCTGCTGGCGGTCGCTCAAGCCGCGATGCGGAGTGTGCATGGAGTCGACAAAATCGAAGCTGGAATTTCCCCCTATTATCTAGCCGATGAAGTTCGCCGCGTTTATGAGGGCATGATGATTGCTATTCCTCCACTGCAATGGCAACCGTTTGCTCAACTCGATGTAGATTCCACCGTTCAATTCCTCCACCAGTTAGCCGCACAGATGGACTTGGCAAAATTCCGCTCTCACCCCAGAGGAGAGAAAAAGAAAGTCCCCAAACCCAAACGGCAAAAAGATAAACCTCACATCTCCACTGCTCGATTGCTGAGTGAATCGAAATCTAAAAAAGATAAAAAAGCACCTTGAAAGGGCTGCTGCTTACTATGCAATTTAGACCGCACGACAGGATACGTTTCTAAATTCTCGATCTGCGTCAACACATTCTGCTCGATCGCGATCTTGAGCAAGCGATCGGGCTCCACATGCGCGTAATTATCTAACACTAACCGTCGCGTCGCTTCGCCATGTCGCTTCAACCAGTCGTAGACCAGCGGCATCTGCTCACTCAGAGAGCCGATTTGCAGCAACCCTTTCATCGCCCCACAGTGAGAATGACCACAAACAATGATGTCCCGCACACCGACTCCAGTGACCGCGTACTCGATCCCAGCGGCTTCAGCACTACTAGCGGCACCATACGACGGAATGATATTACCGACATTCCGCATCACGAAGAGTTCACCGGGCTGAGACTGCGTGATCAAGCAGGGATCAATTCGTGAATCGGAACAAGTAATGAAGAGAACTTCGGGTGTCTGCCCGTTTGACAGTCGTTCAAATAGTGCTCGATTAGTGGTGAAATAGTCGCTGTGAAACGCATTGAGTCCCTGGATCAGACCGGTCACTGACATAAATCGCTTCTCCTAATGCCAGTAAGGCTAGTGAGTGTACGCGCACGGCATCCGATTAGAGGATGCCAATCTATCCTTCCCTTACTACACACGAAGCATAACATTTTCCGTATTTCTGTGAAGAAATGCTAATAAAGACTAGCGATCGCCTCTATGCAGAAAGTTATGGTTTCGATGTGTCAGGAAACTTAGAACTATAGCTGTCGCCAGTTTGATTAGGACATAGACTAAGGGCGGTCGTCTCTTGGCACTACACTATGGCAAAAGCTTACAGTGATGACTTCCGCCAGAAAGTGCTGCAAGCGCTTGCACTGGATGGGTTGAAGAAAAGTGAAGTCAGCCAACGCTTCCACATTAGTCGTAACACCATTGACCTGTGGTTGAAGCGCAAAGCAGCAACCGGCGATGTGCAGGCAAAACAGCGGCAAGCCGCCAGTCTGCGTCAGAAGATCACGGACTGGGAAAAGTTTCGCGCCTTTGCCAAGGAGCACGAGAGTAAAACGCAAGTGGAGATGGCTGTGTTGTGGGAGGGGGACATCAGTGACCGGACCATTTCACGTGCACTGGCAACAATTGGCTGGACGCGAAAAAAAAAAGACGTACGGGTATCGTGAACGGGATGAGACCAAACGGGCAGTGTTCTTAGCTGCGTTGGGAGACCCGCAAGCAGCACACTTGGTCTATGTAGATGAGTCAGGCATGGACGCACGGGATGACTACGGGTACGGTTGGTTGCCTGCTGGGGCACGGGTTTATGGACTGAAGTCCGGTCGTCGTCAAGGTTGCGTCAACATGATTGCAGGTTACCGAGCCGGGCAACTGATTGCCCCCTTTACGGTGGAAGGGGCTTGTAATCGCACCGGCTTTGCAAGCTGGTGAGAAAGGGGTTTGGGGAGCAGTGGAACGGTAAATGCACTTAAGGCTCCTCCAATGGATTGCGCAGCGTCCTCAATTCGCCTCTAGAAACCGCCTCTGGGACTGCAAAAGAATAACGTCCCAACATGTGGATATGCCCATAAATTAACGGCGATAGTCGAGCCACGTCAGCATCCAGCACTACGTGGTCTTCTCTGCGAAGTTGGTGCAGTATGGCCTCCATATAAATCGTGTTCCATAAGATGATCACATTGGTCACCAAGCCTAGCGAACCGAGTTGATCCTCTTGTCCTTCGCGATAGCGCTGGTGTAACTCGCCGCGTTTGCCATGAAAGACTTCGCGCGCCAAGCTATGGCGACTCTCTCCCCCGATTGAGTTGAATGAGCGTGTCGCGCCGCTTATCTTCATCGTCGATGTAAGTAAGCATGTGGAGCGTCTTGTCGATGCGTCCGAATTCAGCCAAAGCCTGCGCCAGTCTGGTTGGGCGATCACCAGTTTGCAAAGTGCGTATGATGCTGGCAGGCGAGATTTTTCCGAGTTTGAGAGAGCCCGCTAGACGGAGCAAATCGTCCCAATATTGGGCAATCAGTGCCAGATTCACCTTCTGACGGGCAATGTGATTGAACGAACCATAATCAGCATCGGCATTGATGCGCCAAAAGCGGGTGCCTCCAACGTCAGCCAGTCGTGGACTGAAACGATACCCTAATAATCTGAAGAGGCCAAACATCACATCTGAATAAGCGCCGGTATCGGTCATAATCTGTGTCGGGCGCAGTTCCGTTTCTTGTTCAAGTACAACCGATAGCAAGACAAGGCTGTCACGCAGCGTACCCGGTACAGTGATTGCATGTAAGCCCGTGAACTGATCAGACACCAGGTTGTAATAGGTCACGCCACGACCAACACCGAAATATTTTGGATTCGATCCGGCATGAACCGTTTTGACCGGTACCACGAATCGTATGCCATCCGCAGAGGCGACTTCACCGCCGCCCCATACCTGAGCCAGTGCCAAGCGATGTTGTGCCACTACAAGTTTTGCATTGGCCGCAACTAATGTGTCATCACGTAGATAGTTCTGGCTGACCCAAGTCAGTCGGTCACGCCGCAACTCGGCAACATCGTCACGGACTAGCGGCTCCATGCCGGTATTGCACGCCTCCGAAAGCAAGACTGCACACAGGGAGGTGGTCAAGCCCGCGGCGCGAGCGGAGTGTTCGCTGACATGAGTAAAGGCGACAGTAAAGCCAGTACGCGCGGCGATCTCTAGCAAGATTTCCGGTAAGTCAACGCGTGGCATCCGTTCAGCCACTGCCTTGCGCAATGTAATCAGTGAGTCTGGTTCCTCGATTTTATCGAGCGGACTGAGAATCAATTCCTCTTTGCCAGGCATACCCTCAAAGCGCACCGCCGGATTCTTTGGTAACCGAGCGAGTACAGCGCGATAAGTCTGATCCAGTTCACGCGTTAGTGTCTCTAAAACGGGTTTGGGGTCAGAATCAAGACCCAATGTGCGACAAATCATTGATCGAGCCGTTTCCCATGCCGCTCCAGAAAGGAGCCGCTACGCGGATCGGCATAGCGCCAGCTTGGCGTCACAAAAACATCACGGCGCTTCAACGCGAGGCGCAGTTGATCCAGCACACAGAATGTATAGGCGCGTGGATCCACGGTTTTCTTTTCCGAGTCTAGAATTACGTATCGCCGCCAAGCTTTGTTGACCACATCCAGCGGCACGGTGTCATCAAATTGGCGACGATGGTGATGCTGCCGGAGATAGGTCAACGCAGCAACCGTATTCTCGCCAGCGGGCGCAGCCACAAAATGGATGTGCTGAAGCAGCTTAGGAAGGAATAAGCGCACGCGCCGGTGGCGCTCTTGAAGCTCGTGATAGAACACATTATCTGGCGGGCGTACCAAAGCATAGGTGTCTTGCAGCGTTTGTTCTAGTCCCTCGCGTGGAAATTGCGCAAAAATTTTAGTCCGCACCTCATTGTCGTTCAACGATTGATCAAGTAACAAAGCGCAAACTTCAGCCAGCGTAGTGGCTGCTGCATCCAGATCGCGAAGACTGCGCAAGCGAGCTTTTTGGTCAGCCTTTTCCGCCTTACTGAAGATCTCGTGCAGCAAACCGACCAGAATATCCAGAGCATCGTCCTGGGCAGAAGCTTCGAGTGTCCGCATGAATGCTGCCAAAGTCGCCAAGCGCCGGGGTTTTGCTAACCGGCTGATTGCAGTCGCCTTGGCACGAGAGGCAAACCGCGCTAAGGCCGCGATCCGGCTGGGAGGAATCGAACCTGCTGGAGGAAAAGTGATACCTTGACCTCTGATCATTTCGAGTCGATCCAAAGCACGCACCAGCGAGGGCCCACTAATGTTTGTCGGGCCTGTCCGCAATTGGTCAAACCAAGACCGCCGATTGCCTTCTGGAACTGACAACAAAGCTTCTAACTTGAGTTGGCTCTCTTTGGAAATTCCCTGTCCGAGCCGATGCCACAGGCGTTGTTCCACACGGTATCGCAGCTTGGCGATGAAGCGTTCTAGTGTACTCGCTCCAGGCAGTAAAACCTTGTGCGCCAGTAACCAGGAAGTCGCTCGCTCAAACAACACGATAGGCCGGTCAGTACCGGTCCAGCATTGCGCATAAAGCCAACGCGTCAACTGGTACCCAGCGAAAGGCGCATTGATTTCTCGGTAGCCGTATTTCTGACAAATTTCTTCGATATGGCGCAACCGCTGGCGCTGATCGCGGTAACCCGCTAGACAGTTCGCATCCGTCAGACCGAGCTGTTTCGCTAACAAACTCAAGACGTTGGGCGGTGCCTGAGTTGTGTCATCAAGAAAGCGTCCAAGATAACGCACCGCCGTTAACTGGACAGCAAAGCCCAACCGATTGTGTTCGCCGCGCTTCCCACGAAGTTGTTGGAGGTCAGCGTCATCCAGGTAAAAATAACGATTCAGCTCTACCTCCGTTGGTTCGGCGACATAGCGACCATAGTCGGCACGTTGACCGGCAGTGAGAAATTGAACTGGCATCTTGTTGCGTTTATGGGGTTTCCATCGTTGCGCAAACGTTCGTTTGTGCAACGATGCGAAGCTCACCTAAAATAGACCCATAGCCTGTTGCATAAACGTATTGCATTATTACAACCATTGGCAACAGGTTTTTGCAATGATGCTCATTGGTTACGCACGGGTTTCAACTCAGGAGCAGAACGCTGGACCTCAAATTGCGGCGCTGAAGGCTGCTGGATGTGAACTCATTTTTCAGGAGACTGCCACAGGCGGTCGTTGGGAGCGACCTGAATTGCATCGTCTACTGGGTCAACTACGCAAGGGTGATGTAGTGGTGGTCTGGAAGCTCGATCGTCTGTCACGTTCCTTGAAAGATGTTCTGGCCTTGATGGAAAAAATCCAAAAGGCCGAAGCGGGCTTTCAGAGTCTAACGGAAGCCATTGAGACCACTTCGCCGGCTGGTCGCATGATGATGCAAATGGTTGGTGCCTTTGCCGAGTTCGAGCGCGCCATGTTACGCGAACGTACATGTAATGGCTTGAATGCGGCTCGAAAGGAAGGGCGCGTTGGCGGTCGCCGCCCCAAACTCAAAGCACACCAGGAAAAAGAAATCCAACACTTGGTGGCTTCAGGACAAAAGACCGCTGCCGATGCGGCTCGCCTGTTCAATGTGCATCCGTCTACGGTCTCGCGTTTGCTCGCGCGTAATCAGGTGATTGCAGAGGGACTTGAGCCTTAAGTGCATTTACCGTTCCACTGCTCCCCAAACCCCAGAAACCGGCTTAGTGCCGCTGCTTCAACCTGGAGAGTGGGTACTTGTGGACAATGCCACCTTTCACCACGGCGGACGGATTGCCCAATTGATTGCCGCCACTGGAGCGCAGGTGGTCTACTTGCCGCCGTATTCACCTGACCTCAAGCGGATTGAAAAATGTTGGGCGTGGTTAAAAAGTCGCATTCGCAAACAGTTACGGGAAGCCACTCCTTTGCGAGAGGCCATGGAAGCCGTGCTTAAACAGGCTGCGTCCTAACTTCTATGGCGGCAGCTATAAAAGCGACGGCACGGCTACCTTTACCGTGCTGATGCAGGCACAGCAAAAAGCCTCCAGAAGTGCTTTGCACAACTCCCTGGAGGCTTTCAGAACAGGCTTCAAGCGGGCTGAATGCTTAGCTGACAGCCAAAGCCAGCAGCAGCTGTTAGATGACAATGAGGAAGTCAGGCGATGACAGCGACCGAGTCGGTTAGATCGTAGCCTTCGGATCGCATTCATTGTCTAGCGACAAAGAAAAAGACACGCTGAACCCATTCCGATTGGACCGGGAGTGGATGAGCGTGTCGAGAAAGATTGAAACTTATCAAATTCGAGTGTATATGAACGCACGAGAGATGGGCTTGACGCAAGTTGAAGCCGCAAACTTGGCTGGCTTTTCCGCCCGCAGTGGGCAACGCATCGAAGCGGGCAACCACCAACCCAATCGAGGGCGAGTCCGAGATTGGAGAAGTAGTCCTGATCCACTGGCTAGTGTGTGGGAGTCCGAGTTGGAACCGATGCTCAGAGCCACCCCTGCTCTGCAGCCCATGACCTTGTTTGAGTGGCTACAAGAGCATTATCCGGGCAAGTACCCGCAAGTTCTACGCACGCTGCAACGGCGGGTGGCAGCCTGGAAAGCCTTGCATGGCAATGCCAAAGAGGTCATGTTTGAGCTCCGGCATGAACCCGGCATGATGGGCTTGTCCGACTTCACTGAACTCAAAGGTCTCGAGATCACCATTGCAGGCAAGCCCTTTGAGCACTTGCTGTACCACTATCGACTGGCTTACAGCGGGTGGCAGTACGCTCAAATTATTCAGGGGGGTGAAAGCTTCATTGCCTTATCAGAAGGGTTGCAGAATGCCCTGTTTGCCTGTGGCGGTGTCCCGAAGCAACATCGGACCGATAGTTTGAGTGCCGCCTATCGTCACATGGGTGGGGCGCGAAACAAGCCATTGACTCGGTTGTATGATGACCTGTGCCATCATTACCGACTGCAGCCGACCCGCAACAACACAGGCATCGCCCATGAAAATGGGGCCATTGAGTCACCCCACGGACATTTGAAGAATCGGATTAAGCAGGCTCTCCTACTGCGTGGAAGCTGTGACTTTGACAGCATTGCTGCGTACCAGGATGTCATCAATCGGGCGATTGCCAAATTGAACGATCTGCACGCTGCCAAGATTGAGGAAGAGAAACAGTGTCTCCAACCCCTCCCGACCTATCGTGTTCCAGACTATGAAGTGCTCACCGCAACGGTCAGTTGTCGCAGCACAGTTGATGTGCGCTGCGTGTTGTACACGGTTCCAGCCCGCCTGATTGGACGCCAACTCGAATGGCATTTGTATCATGACCGGCTTCTGGGCTATCTCAATCGCCAGTTGGTGGTGGCACTGCCGCGCATCCGTGTCACAGATCAAACGAAACGCCGCACCCGGAGCATCAATTACCGTCATGTTGCAGAGGGACTGCGGCGCAAGCCCAGAGCCTTTTTGTACTGTACTTGGCAACAAGAGCTCTTGCCCAATGACACCTGGCGTGACCTTTGGCAGCAACTGAAAGCGCAATTTGACCTCGACAGTGCCGCTGTCCTCCTGGTGGAAGCGTTGTACATTGCGGCGACCCAAGACAACGAAACAGTAGTGGCAGACTATCTTCAAGCGCAACTGAGCCCTGCAACCTTAACGCTCGCAGGGCTCCGGCAGCAGTTTCAATTACTGAGCAACCTGAATGTGCCCAGTCTCACCATCACCCAACACCCCCTGGCGACTTATGACCAACTCCTGCAAGGTACAACCCATGACCAGCCCGTATCAGAGCCTCAGCCTCCACCTCAAACGGTTGCACCTGTCCCACATGCTCACTCATTGGGAAACGCTCGAAGCTCAAGCGATGCAGGAAGGTTGGTCTTACGCTCAGTTCTTGCTGGCTCTCTGCGAATTGGAGGCTCAACGACGCTGGAGTGTCCGCCTGCAAAGAACCTTAAACGAAGCGCAACTGCCAAGCGGCAAAACGGTTTCCAACTTTGACTTTTCCCATTGCCCCAACTTCAACCCCGCACCCTTGATGCAACTGGTGGATGATCCGACTTGGCTAGGACGAGCCGAAAACCTGTTATTGTTCGGCGCTTCGGGCGTGGGAAAGTCTCATTTGGCGGCGGCGGTCTCACGTCGCATGATTGAGTTTGGCAAGCGGGTCAAATTCTATTCTGCACTGGCACTGGTGCAACAGCTACAGCAAGCCAAGCTGCAATTGCAACTGCAACCATTGCTCAAAAAACTGGACCGCTTTGACCTACTCGTGCTTGATGATTTGGGTTATGTCAAAAAGTCCGAGGCAGAAACCTCGGTGCTGTTTGAACTGATTGCTCATCGTTACGAACGCAAAAGCTTACTGATTACGGCAAATCAACCCTTCAGCCAGTGGGATGCCATCTTCGCTGATTCGATGATGACGGTCGCCGCGGTTGACCGTTTGGTGCATCATGCTTTGATTGTTGAGATTCAGACACAGAGTTATCGCAAACAGTCGGCGGTTTCGCGTTCTGGCACCTCGAGTGTTCTGGATAAAGCGGTCGTTCAATCCCAGCGATCCTAGTTGTCGTTGCGATCCTGGTTGTCGTTGCGATCCTGGTTGCCGTCCCGCTCCTGGTTATCGTTGTGATCTTATTTGTCGTGCGATTGCTTCCAGCACTCAGCACGACTTTGACGTGTTAGTTTTTAGCGTTCAATCACTTGCAATCTCATCAGCTAGCCAAGAGGCTTGTCATGCTCACTCACTTGCCCACGTCACTGACGCGACACGAACGTATGCTTGACATCTGATAAGCAGCACTGTGACCGTTAAGCACGCTGCCACTGCCCCTTGCTTGAGATAGCCGCGTACCTGCTCGGGAGCGGGAAAATTGGCGTAGTACATTGGGGGCTCAACGGCATAGTTGTTGTTCAGACCTTCCTGATCCACAGTGGCCCCCAGCGTGTTGGGTTGACGCAGAAACTGCTGACCTTCACGCTGACCGCGGACGCTAGCTTCGGCTGGTACTAGCTCTCTGTCCGTGCTGACTCTGGACTGGCGGTTGGACACGAGCGCTTGGGCCATCGAACGGAAGTCAAGTGTGTTAACGGTGGCAGCAGTCATACAGTCATCCTTTTGTTGCTTTATGTAAATCAATGTAACATTATTTTACGAATTTGCAACATAATTTGTTTTTATGGTATAAATTAGCCTTTGCTAAGGCAGTGGGTTTGGCTCTAGCGCTGTGACATTTGCACTCACCCTACTTGAGCCGTGAGCGCAGTAAACCTCAGACAAGCGCATGCAGCTGCGGCAGCGAACGGCTTGGATGACAGTTTGGTGTCGACTGCCGTTTCTGTCTGAAGCCCCCTTTGAGCACGTACGAGTTCTAACCATCGAACGATTGGTTTCAGCGGCAGTGCTGCTAACCTCTAATAGGGTTGAGCCGGACAGACGACTCAAAAAGTGCCAGCTAGCCTGGTAAGCCTGACTAGACTTAGTTTTAGGCAAGCGCTCAAAAAGGCGGCGCAAACGCTGCCTTTTTGAGCGCTTGCCGAAGTGCCATGAGGGTACGTGGGTTGCAGCCGTTAAAAACGCAGCAAACGAGGCGATGTCCGATTGCTTTCTGCTGAGTACTGCGGTTAAAAGTCGTCCGAACCTGTACCAGGTAGCGCTTGTAGCCGTGTGGCTTCAATGACCGCTGTTCTGAAACTCCTACAGGTAAAGAGTGATAACCTCATGCGGCACTTTTGGGGTCGTCTATTGGCTCAATCCCAGCGATGCAATTACAAACTTAATGCAGGTAAAAACTGATGGCCACTGAGCAAGAGCTGCAAGCTCTTTTCAATAACTTAGATCGCGATCAAGACGGCAAAGTCTCACTTAGTGAGCTGTTCTTAAGTCCTGGCTTAAGTGCAGTCATCGAAGCCGAAACTGATACCCGTAGCCCCCAGGCGTTACTCGCAGAGTATGATGCCGACAAAGACGGTAAGATTACCTTTGCAGAGTTAAAGCAAGCCGTTGCGAAAGCAAGTAATTTAACCTGGTAGTCTAAGCCCACCAAGATGCAAGACCGTTCCACCTTGCCCTAAAGGCGGCATGACTCGTGCGATCAACGCGAGCAGCAAAAGCAGGCGCTTCGCCAAGCGCTGCCTTGACTGGCGGTGCCCCTGCCTCAGCTGAGCGAGCCAGGTTGCGATCGGCTCACCGATCGCAACCTGGCTCAAGCCCTTGGTGCGTGATCGATTGCTGATGGCGGCTGTGGTCTGCCTGCCGTTTCTGCTTGAGTGCTTCGGTTCATGACCATGGTCAATAGATCAGCAATCTGCTTGGCAGCCTGAAAAAGCCGTGCTTTTTCCTGCGATCCAAAGTGTCTTCCTAAGCCCTGGCTCAGCATCACCTCAAATTCTCTTGAAAGCAGAAAATTACCATCCATGATGACCTTGCTGCGGCTCAAAGATCGATAACGTGAAAGTGTTTCGCAACACGCGTGGACAAGGGGTTTGATTTGCGCCTCTAAATCTTGGTACATAGCGGCGGCAATACCCTCATTCAGAATGAAGTTAATGCCAGCATCATGTATAGCTACAGCCAATAGTGTTAGGACACAGCCTCTTTGAGTACGGACTCCATCGCCTCCTGACGCAGAGAAGCCGCTTGAGCGAAGCGCTTGTGAATGCGACTTTTGAGCCAAGCCCAACACTTTTCAATCCGGCTGAGATCGGGTGAATAGGGCGGCAGGTACAAGAGGCGGCAACCGGCCGCTGCAATCACAGCAGCGATGCGTCCGCCATGATGAAAGGTGGCATGATCGGCAATCACGACCTGTCCGGGTTGGAGGGCAGGAATAAGGCAAGTTTCCAGCCAAGTCATGTCCTAACAGTCTCGTCCATTGCCATAACTCAAATTGGAACAAAAAAATCGACACGTCATTGCCAGCTAGATTTCGCATTTTCTTGCCTTGCTTCACTGGAGTTTGAATTGCCTAGCGGTAAGCATGGTTTTGTACTAGTGGCGAGAGTGCCCTATTATGGTTTGCTGCCACGCACAGGACGGTCAAGGCGAAGATCGACCTTTTTGATGTCTTACTCGACGGCATCTCAATGCCATCACCGCTCGCGCCATCGTGAAGAACTCATTTGACTATTTATAGTACATTGGCCCTTCTGCTGGAGGATGCAACTAACCAACGCGATCGTGACTCAATCGGACAAACCGTTGTCAAAATGTCGTTTTCGGCAGTGTTAGGCTCTGGTTTTGGTGCTTAGAATTTTCCTAACCCCGTCTCATGCCACAATTCATCCCTACCTCATCTTTAGTCTTGCTTTAAGAAGGCTTTGAAGGCAAGCGTCACAAGCTCATTAAACTTCGGCATCAACTTGTTGAGTGCACGGTTCACATAAGCCGAAAAACTCTAACGTATGGTAGTAAATCTTGAATGGCACCGAGCGCCGCAACTGAGCTTCCATCTGATGAATGGGGCAAGCCTCTAAGGGCAGCGACTGTCCACATTGCAGACACGTTAAATAATGTCGGTCTTGCTCAACCAGGCTGTAAAGTGCTTCTCCCTTCGTCACCGTGCGGCTTTGCACGAAGCCCCGCAATTTCAACGCTTCTAACGCCCGATAAACGGTTGCCAATCCAATCGAGTATGGCTGCTCTTGCAAGGCGATGTGTAGCGCTTGCGCCGATACCGCCTGCTCCAGCAACGCCAAAAGACTGAGTACACGCCGCTGATGGCGAGTCAGTGGAAACGATCGCTCTGTTTTGAGGGCATCAATATTGTGATTCACACCAACCACTGTAAGCTAAAGCAATAATCATTCTCATCTTATTGTAGGTTACAGAGCGAAGAAGCTTGAGCCGCCTTCGCCTTCAACTGCGTTCTAAGGGCGATCGCCCTCGATGGACTCTTTGCCTTTGAAAGTTTCGTGCTGGAGCTGGACAACGGTTAAACGACTGTTTGCTAAAGAGTTAAGCTGGACAGTTGCTCTGGCGGTTGGGCATTGGTGGTTTCTAAGACAGGTCAAAGGAAGCTCTTCTCTCAAAAGCTCAAAGCTGACCCCGAAAAAGTTTGAGACCTCAAACACTGGGTCGATCGCAGACTGGCAATTGACGCTGCTGTGCCCATTTCGATGAGCCAGCTTGCCTGCAAAGAACCGGGTTGTCCACCCCTTGAGACAGTGATTGCCGTCATAACAACGCCCATACAGCAGTACAAAGTTCACAAAGCTGTGCCTGACATCAACGAAATTGACCTTTCTGGGTGGGGTCAAAGCAGAGTTGCAAATTGGAGTGAGAATGATTATCATGCATCAAACCGTTGCTCAACTCTCTCCTTACCATGACGATTGCTACTGCCGCCTCAACGAACGACCTGGTGTTACCAAAGCTTGGGCTACCCGTCACCATCATTACTGGCTTCCTGGGCAGTGGTAAAACCACCCTGCTCAATCACATCTTGAACAACCGTCAGGATCTGAAGGTGGCAGTGCTGGTGAATGAATTTGGTGACATTGATATTGATAGCCAATTGCTCGTCTCGATCGACGAAAATATGGTGCAACTGAGCAACGGCTGTATCTGCTGCACCATTAATGACAATTTAGTGGACGCGGTTTTCAACATCCTGGAACGGGAACAGCCAGTCGATTACCTGGTGATTGAAACAACGGGCGTAGCTGACCCACTGCCCATTTTGCTCACGTTCCTGAGCACTGAACTGCGAGATTTGACTCGTCTGGATGCCATTCTGACGCTGGTAGATGTAGAAACCTTCACGCCCGATCACTTTGACAGCGATGCGGCAAGGCAACAGGTTGTCTATGGCGACATTATTTTGCTGAACAAGACAGACTTGGCGACGGTCGAACAGGTTGATTACCTGGAGAACTACATTCATGCCGTGAAGCAGGGAGCCAGAATCCTTCGCTCTCAGCAAGGTCAGGTGCCGCTGCCGCTGATTTTGGATGTTGGCTACAACGACCCCAATGCCTATACCGGGATGTTGAAGACGCAGAATGCTCCGCAGCAGCACAAGCAGACTGAACACGAGCATCATGACCATCACCATACTGAGCACGATCACCATCATCACTCGGATCATTTAGCGAATGATGGGTTTGTCTCGGTAGCGTTTACGAGCGATCGCCGCTTCCATATCCACAAATTCCAAAACTTCTTGGACAATCTACCCACCAATGTCTTTCGAGGCAAAGGGATTCTCTGGTTTCAAGAAAGTCAGTTGAAACACATCTTTCAACTCAGCGGCAAACGTTGCACACTCGACACAGTTCCAGCTGGAACAAAAGCACCCCTCAATCAACTGGTATTTATCGGACGCAATCTGAATGCCGACCAGATTCAGCGCGGCTTGAACGCTTGTCTCGCGACGAGTGCGGCAAGGCTGAGTGTAGGGTAGAAAGGCTTGAAGGAACTCAGTGCAGGGCGAGGGGAGCGATGACGATTAAAGCGTATTTATGGAAGTGGGCGCAGCAAACCTTTGCGGTCACGTATGAAACCTTGGGGCAGGGTTCACCTGTGTTGCTACTACCAGCGTTCAGCACTGTTTCCAGTCGCTCAGAAGTCCAGGAGCTTGCCGAGCGCCTTGCGGTTCAGCATCAAGCTGTGACGTTGGACTGGCTCGGTTTCGGTCAATCAGATCGTCCTTCCTTAGACTATAATCCGGCGCTCTTTCATCAGTTGCTTCAGGATTTTGTCACCGATAATTTTTCGGCACCTGTGGCGATCGTCGCGGCGGGTCATGCCGCTGGATATGCTTTGCAACTGGCTCAACAAAAGCCACAAACCTGTTCTCGAATTGTGCTGATTGCACCGACTTGGCGTGGTCCTTTACCGACCATGGGCGCGAGTCAATCTCTAGCGGGCGTAGTGCGGCAGTTGGTGCGATCGCCTCTATTGGGTCAAGGTCTCTACAAGCTCAACACTGCTCCTTCGTTTCTCAGTTGGATGTATCGTCGCCATGTCTATATTGATGCCTCTAAACTGACTCCCGAATTTATCGATCGCAAACACCAAATCACTCAGCAACCCGGAGCCAGATTTGCCCCTGCTGCCTTTGTCACCGGAGCTTTAGATCCTGTTCATAGTCGAGACGCTTTTCTTGCCTGGTTTGAGGCGTTGTCAATGCCAGTGATGGTAGTGATCGGTGAACAAGCGCCACCGAAATCCAAGGCAGAAATGGAAGTGTTGGCTGCCTTACCAGGCGTGCCGGTCAAGCGTCTTCCCGGCACGTTGGGTCTGCACGAGGAGTTGGCGACAGAAGTAGCCACGGCAATCGCACCATTCCTGCTCGCTTAAGCAGAAAGTTTTTCTGAGTGCAACGGTGATCGCTGTCCCAATCTCCATTGGCTCCTATAATATGAGAATGATTTTCATTCTACAAAAGTGGAGGTTTGAGGTATGGTGGCAGCCGAGGCAATGACAACCGTTCCCGTTACCCTGTTGACTGGCTACCTGGGTGCAGGCAAAACGACCCTGCTCAATCGCATCCTCACCTATGAACACGGCAAAAAGGTGGCGGTGATTGTTAATGAGTTTGGCGACGTGGGCATTGATCACCAGTTGGTGATCGACGCGGATGAAGAAATCTTTGAGATGAATAACGGCTGTATCTGCTGTACCGTGCGAGGCGACCTGATCCGGATCATTGGCAATCTGATGAAACGGCGCGATAAGTTTGACCATCTGGTGATTGAAACGACCGGACTGGCTGACCCGGCTCCCGTGATTCAGACCTTCTTTATGGACGAGGATGTGCAAGCGCAAACGAAGCTTGATTCAGTCGTCACGGTCGTGGATGCTAAACACATCTGGCAGCATTGGGACGCAGAAGAAGCACAAGAACAGATTGCCTTTGCCGATGTGGTGCTGCTCAACAAAACTGATCTGGTGTCACCAGACGTACTAGATGAACTGGAGCGGCGGATTCGGGGCATGAACGCCCTTGCCAAGATTTACCGCACTCGCAATGCCGAACTGTCAATGGATGCGCTCTTGGGTATTGGTGCCTTTGACCTGGAGCGGGCATTGGAAATTGACCCGGAGTTTTTGAACGAAACGGCGCACGAGCATGATGAAACGGTTGGTTCGGTAGCGATCGTCGAAGCGGGTGAATTAGACGGCAACAAGCTCAACGCATGGCTCGGTGAACTGTTGCAAACGCAGGGACAGGACATCTTTCGGATGAAAGGCATCCTGACGATCGCAGGCGAAGAGCAGCGTTTTGTGTTTCAGGGTGTGCACATGCTCTTTGATGGCAGAGCCGATCGTCCCTGGAAAGCGGGAGAGCGTAAAAATGAACTGGTATTTATTGGTCGCAACCTAGACGAAGCCCAATTGAGAGAGGATTTTCGGGCATGTCTGGTTTAAGAGCAAGCGGTCTGAAAACGAAAAAGCAGGGTGAATTCGAGCCGCACTGGCAAGGAACGCTAGCGGACTATGTGACGGCGATCACCTGGTCACCCGATGGCAAAACTCTGGCAGCGAGTTCTGCTGCGGGTGAAGTGGTGCTTTATCAAGCGGGAGCTTTTCAGGAAACGTCTCTACAGCAAGGTGACGGGCGATCGGTGGACTGTCTTGCCTGGTCTCAGGACAGAAAATTCCTTGCGGCTGGTGGACAAAATGGACAGGTCAACATCTGGCAAGTGCAGTCAGACCGAACAGAACTAATTGCTACCGTGGGCAATCCGTCTGCCTGGGTCGATCACATGGCGTGGAGCCCAACCCAGAATTTATTGGCATTTAGCCTGGGAAAGTATGTGCAGGTCTGGGATGCTGCCTTAGGCGACGTTGCTACGACCCTGGCTTTTGATACCTCTTCCGCCCTGGATCTAACTTGGCATCCAGACGGACAACGGTTAAGCGTGAGCGGTTATCAGGGGGTAAAGATTTGGACGGCGGCGGACTGGGATGATGATCCGTATTTGCTGACGATTCCTTCAGCAAGTATAGCGATCGCCTGGTCGCCCGATGGTAAGTACATTGCCTCTGGCAACCTCGATCGCACGATTACCGTACTGGAGTGGGAGAACCCTCATCCCTGGGTCATGCGGGGCTTTCCCGGTAAAATTCGCCAATTAAGCTGGTCAACTTTTGTTCCTCAAGTCGGTGCCCCTCTCCTTGCTTCTTCTAGTGCTGAAGGGCTGGTCGTTTGGGAAAAGCAGGAAGATGAGGCCTTAGGTTGGGAAGGTCGTGTGTTAGCAAGGCATGAAGGTACTGTCCAGTCCATGCACTTCCAGCCAGACACGCTCTTACTTGCCTCAGCAGCGGCAGATGGTTGGGTCTGCCTGTGGCACAAAGCCCAGCGCTTAGCCCAAGTGCTGAATGGTGCCTCCAACGGGTTTGCTTGCCTTGCATGGCACCCCAAAGGAAAGCAACTTGCCGCCGGTGGACAGAATGGAGAACTATTGGTCTGGTCAAAGCTAGGACGCGGACAGGGTTTTGGACAACGTTAGCGCCAGCCTTGACTGATACGCTACGCGGTTGTCTCATCCAAGTGCTCAATGAGTGCCTGGTAAAAGTCGAGCACATGACGATCGTGCAGACGATAGAACACATGCCGCCCTTGTTTGCGAAAGCTAACCAAACGCATGGCGCGGAGCGTTCTCAACTGATGCGACACGGCTGACTCGTTCATCCCCAGGGCGATCGCTAAATCACCCACGCACATCTCTTGCTCCGCCAGCATGGAGAGCAAGCGCAACCGATTTGTATAGCCATCGCCAGACTGGTTAGGACTGGGTGCAGGGGTGGAACCCCTGGCTGGGGGCAACGCCCCCACACCCCCTTTGATTCCAATGTCCCAAGCTCTGTGGCGACAGCTATATCAGCTAGAAAGCTAAGAAACTCTGACATGCGTTGTGCCTGCTCAATCGTTAGTGTGGGCATTCCCGTAGCAATTGAACCAAAAACAACGCTAAGGCCTTTGCGAACGGCATGAACGCAGCGATAAGTAGGGTAAATCAGTTAAAAAACGCACTAAAAAGGGCTTGGACTCGTTTTGGACCAAGTAGTGCAGCGAGTTGGCATATTACAGACGTAATCTCCCGGGTTGCAGGTGGCTGAAACCCTGATACTCGTGTTGCCCTTCTGCGTCCTGGGCAACGGCACAAGACGCAGAAGCGATTGAGTAAAGTTATCAGTGGCTCTGTTTCTTACTTGGATTGAACCGAGATGCCAAACAGCATAAACCAAGCTCAGAGGTACTTTCAGGCTTAACGTTGTTTTCGGTCCGATTGCTACGGGAACGCCTATTTTCCCTTAATTGAGAAGGAGCGTCTGTACCAAAAACAGCAATGCTCTGACCTTGACCAGACCCCGCGATCGCAAAGTTCGTAAGGCGAGATTTTATGTGTTGCGCTATACGGCAATGCCCTCAATTTTGGTGGAAGTCGGCTTTTTGACGGGGCAGAATGATGCACTAAAGCTGGCAGATCCGGCTTGCCGCAGTCAAACAGCGGCAGCGATCGCCCTTGGGATTATGCAGTATCTGCGAGTCGGTAATCCCCAAGCGGTCGACCTCTGGTTTCAGAGGTCGACCGCGCCTAACGTGATACTTGAAAGCTAGTGATGGCTAAGATTTCGCCATCGTCTTTGCAGGAGCAAAGTCAGAATCGATCGTAGTGGACTCGGCTACCTTGCGCTGGGGAATCAACCACTTGCCAAATTTGGCGTAGATAGCAGGAATCACCAACAGAGTCAACGCCGTAGAGGTGAATAACCCTCCTAACACCACGATCGCCAATGGTTGCAAGATTTCATTTCCGGCTCCACTGGCGATCGCCAACGGCAGCATTCCCAGGGCAGAAGTCAATGCTGTCATCAAAATGGCATTCACCCGTTCGAGTGACCCTTTCGCAATCACATCTTTCAGGTGCATTCCCTGAGCAAACTTATTGTTGTAGTTATCGACCAGCAGCAAGCCATTTCGAGTCGCAACGCCAAACAAGGTGATAAAGCCAATCAAGGACGCGATCGAGATTACCCCACCTGTTAAGAGGATCGAAACAATACCACCCACTAGCGCCAGCGGTAAGTTGATCATGATGGCGATCGTGGCAGGTAGAGACTTCACGGAGAAGAACATTAAAACGGCAATGGCGATCGCTGCCAGGATGCTATAAATCAGCAAGTTATTCGAGGCATTTTGCTCTGCCTCAAATTGCCCGCCGTACTGGATGAAGTAGCCCTTGGGCAACTGCACCTTTTGCTGGATCTGGGCTTGAATATCACCCACCACGCTACCGAGATCACGCCCTGCGACGTTGGTTGAAACCACAATTAAGCGGGAAACATCTTCACGATTGACCACATTGGCTCCCATGCCGTAAGCCACATTGGCGACCGTGCCAAGGGAAATGATTTGTCCCGTAGGCGTAGAGATGGGAACCGCTCGAATGGCATCTAAACTGTTACGTGCTGATTCTGGCAGTGAAACCGCAATATCAATCAACTGCTGGTTTTCTGCCACCTGCGATACGACTCGACCGTTGAGCGCGGTTTCGACAATGGCTGACAACTGCTCCATACTCAAGCCGTAGGTTGCTGCTGCCGCACGATCGTATTGAATTTGCACCTGACGAATCGGCAATTGCGGTTCAAGCTGGAGGTCTACGACTCCGGCGATCGGTTGGATGACATCGCGCACCTGTTCCCCAACCTTGCGGAGTTCTACTAAATCGGGTCCAAAGATTTTCACCGCGATCGCACTTCTGACACCAGACAACACCTCGTCCATCCGGTGGGAGATAAAGCCACCGATATTCGGCGCAACACCAGGCAACTTCAGGAATGCCTCGCGCAGTTGTTTGATGCTGGCTTCCCGGTCTTTGAGTGCTTCATCGCTCAGTTCCACATCGACATGCGCCATGTTGACCCCGGCTCCATCCGCATCACCGGGAGTACGTCCAGCGCGCACCTGTACCCACTCATACAGCGGATTATCCGTGAGCGAATTGGCAAGGACGATGCCTGCCCGATTGGTCATATCCAGAGAAACCCCAGGGAATAAGACCATTGAGTTTACCATCGATTTTTCCTGAAATTCTGGTAAGAACACTCGTCCCAATGAGGGCACGATCGCACAAGCCGCAACGAGGGCAGCGAGTGCTAATCCCAAAATAATTTGAGGCGATCGCAGTGCCACATTCAATAACGGACGATACAACCGTTCTGCCCAGCGGGAGATGAAGGTGCCTTCCTGCGGCAAGGTTTGGTTTGCCAGCAAAATTGCACAGAGGGCGGGTGAAAGGGTCATGGCAACCAGGGTTGAAGCGGCGATTGAGAGCAAATAAGCAACCCCCATCGGCGCAAAAATGCGCCCTTCTACGCCCGTCAAACTAAAGATTGGGGCAAACACCACAACGATAATCACCGTCGAGAAAATCACCGCCAGTCGCACTTCCACAGAGGTTTCATACACCACCTGGAACGGGCGTTTGGGGTTGCCCTGTGCCTGATTGGTGCGGAGTCCGCGATAGCAGTTTTCCATATCGACGATCGAGTCATCTACGACCGAGCCAATGGCGACCACTAAGCCACCTAGCGTCATGGTATTGATGCCCAAGCCGAAGGCTTTCATGAACATCAGCCCAATCAACAACGATAATGGAATCGCACTCAAGGTAATGACGGCTGTCCGCCAATTCATCAAAAACAGCAGCATAATCACCGAAACAATCAGGATGCCTTCAAGTAAGGACTTGCCGACATTCCCCACCGCCGAGTCGATAAAGTTTGCCTGCCGGAAGGTCTGCGCCACCTGCACATCCGCCGGAAAGTTTGACTGCAACGATCGCATCACCGCTTCCACAGCTTTGGTGACGGTGGGCGTATCCACATCGGGCTGCTTATTCACCATCATCACGATCGCAGGCTGCCCGTTAAAGCTACCATCCCCACGTTTCAAGGCGGCTCCGGTTGTGACTTCTGCCACATCTTTGAGCAAGATGGGTCTGCCATCCTGGACTTTGACAACAGACGCTTGCAAATCCTCAATGGATTTTACCTGTCCCATACCGCGCACCAAGAGTTCTTGACCACCCCCAATCAAAAAACCACCCGGAGCATTTGAGTTTGCGCCTCTAGCAGCATTCGTAACTTCCGTGAGGGAAACATTGCGCGATCGTAGTTTTGCTGGATCAACTAACACCTGTTCCTGCCGTTCATCGCCGCCGTAGACAGTGACATCCGTAACTCCGGGCACCGACAAAATTTGGCTGCTGAGGGTGCTATCCACCAAGCGACGCAGATCCATCAGGTCGGTTTGCCCCTGCCCCTTGACCGTAAAGGCGTACATCAAAATGGTGCCCAACGGCGATGCCAGAGGGGAAATTTCAGGCGGATGCACCCCTTCCGGCAATTGATTCGTCACCCGTTGCAGCCGTTCCGTTACGGATTGCCGCGCTTTGTAAATGTCGGCATCCTGGTCAAACACCACCTGCACCATCGATAACCCCACCTTCGAGGACGATCGCACCGTCGTCACTCCCGGCAAGCCGTTCACCGCACGTTCGATCGGCACCGTCATTTGTGATTCGACTTCTTCGGGGGCGAGTCCAGTCGCCTCAGTATGAATATCCACTTGCGGCGGCGCAAATTCGGGAAACACATCCAGCGGCATTTGGGTGACGCTAAAGACTCCCCATACCGTAATCAAAATCGCACAGATGACAATGAACCACCGCTGCACGATCGAGGTTTTGAGGGTTTGATTCAGAATTGAATTGAACATTCTGGATTAAAGCCCCCCATCCTTATCAGGGAAGACGCTCTTTTTCTTGCGACCACCCAGCACGGCGATCGCTCCCACCACCAGCGCGGCACCGCCACCCACAGCGGCTAAAAGCCCCAGCGGCAATCCACTCGATTGCGGGGTTGTTTCACTCGCTTGAGCGAGATTGCCAGCCGCATCATGGCTATGGGGGAGTCCCTTGGCATCTGCCTGAGCATGGGTTGCATCCGGTTGAGGGGAAGCGGCGGCTGGACTGGGAGATGCCGCAGCCGTTTGGGTTTTGCGCGATTCGGCGTAGAGCGACAAACTGCCCTGGGTCACAAGCTTTTCCCCAGCCGATAAACCTTGAGTCACCTCAACCAGTTCACCCTTCGTTGCGCCAGTCGTAATAGGAACTGGCTCATAAAAATTCTCATATTGCACAAAAACAAGTTGCCGTCCATTGTCATCCACCAGTGCTGTCGCCGGAATCAAAACAGCCGCACTGCCATTGGTGGCGGTTTCAATCGGCGTGACTTTAATGCCCAGCATTGAATCAGTTTCAGCATTCACCTGAACCCGATTAATGCCCCCTTCTGCCTGAAATTCATCCCCATGCCCGACGTGGGCAAAGACAACCGTGGGCGCACTGACCGCTAAACCGAGGGCAAGAATGCAACTCATCAATGGAGTGGGCTTCATCATATTTCCTCACAAGGACATGGGCTGAACAAAAGCCTCCATAGTCTGCCACAGGGCAGATGAAAAGCAGGTGAAATGGTAGTGGTTTCGGTAGAATCAAGCTCGTGGTTGCTTTTCCTGAGGCGATGCGAGTTTTGCTGGTGGAAGATGAAACTGACCTGGGACTGGCGATTAAGCAAGTCTTAGTCAGCGAAAAATATGTCGTGGATTGGGTGCTGGATGGTGCTCAGGCATGGCATTGTCTGGAAAACCAATGGACGGACTACACAGTGGCGATCGTCGATTGGCTGCTACCAGAGCTATCGGGGCTAGAATTATGTCAGCGGCTCAGAATGCACCAAAATCCCTTACCCGTGCTGATGCTCACCGCTCTGGGTCAACCTGAAAACCGGGTGGCAGGGTTGGATGCGGGAGCCGATGATTATCTGGTCAAGCCGTTTGTAATGACAGAACTGCTGGCACGGCTGCGCGCCTTGCAGCGGCGATCGCCGAACCTCCAACCGCCATCGCTAACTGTGGGCGGCTTCACCCTGGATTACGCCAATAATGCCCTGTGCAGCGAGCGGGTGCAGCCTCCTCAAAGGATTCCTTTAACGGTCAAAGAATTTCAAATCCTTGTCTACCTCATGCAAAATCCCGATCGCATTCTGGCGGGCAGCAAAATTCGGCAGCAACTTTGGGATCTGGAAGAAGAGCCGATCAGCAATGTGGTGGCGGCTCAAATGCGGTTACTGCGCCGCAAGTTAGCCAGCTATGATTGCGATTGCCCGATTGAAACCATTCCGGGGCAGGGCTATCGCTTTAACACAGCCTTATAGCTCCTATGAACAGCCACCAGCTTTTTCGCCGCAGTCGTACCCGTTTAGCACTTTGGTATGCGCTGGTCATGGGTGTGATTTTAAGCCTGTTGGGGTTTGGGATGTACCGATCGCTGGTGCAGTCCAATTGGGCAGCAATGGAACGAGAAATGGAATCGATCGCGGGCACACTGCATGATAGCCTCGAACCAATGCTGCCTGCTTCAGAAGACCCAACGGCTGTTTTGCGACGCATTTTGCCCGAACTCTGTTTAGCTGGGCAGTCCTGTAATGTCAGCCCCACGTTGATCCAACGTCACACGATCGGCATTAGCGATCGCAACACCTACTACCTTCGCCTGTTTGATCATCGGAGCCGTCTCCTTGCCTTCTCCCCCAATCAACCCATAGCACTGCCTCAAACGTTCAACGCTGCTCCTTGGCAAACCTTTCGGAGTGCAAACGGCGTTCGCTACTATCAATTCACCATCATTCTGCATAGCTCTGAAGCCCACCACACAACGCCTCAGAGCAGTCAAGCATCTTGGGGCTACTTACAAATTGGACGCACTCTAGAACCCTTTGATGCTGAAGTCAACCGGATGCAATGGCTTTTGGTGGTCGGGTTTCCCATCGCTTTGGGCTTGGTTGCTGCGTCGAGTTGGTGGCTTTCAGGCTTAGCGATGCAGCCGATCTATCAGTCCTATCAGCAACAGCAACAGTTCACCGCTAATGCTGCCCACGAACTGCGCTCGCCCCTTGCCAGCCTCTTGGCAACAGTGGAAGCGATGCTCCGCCTACCGCCAGCCCATCAGCATGATATCCCCATGATGCTCCATACGGTTGAGCGGCAGGGACGACGACTCAGCCATTTGATCACGGATTTACTCTTTTTGACCAGTCTTGAACATAGCCCGTCGCCAAAGCCGTTTCAGCCTTGTTGCTTCAATGATTTGATTAGTGATCTGACTGAGGAATTTTTAGAGCTTGCAATCATTGCTGAGATTCACCTCACCAATCACATGCCCAGTCATGAAACTTATGTTTTGGGGAACGAATCCCAACTTTACCGACTGGTATCAAACTTATTAGCGAATGCGATTCAGTACACGCCCAGCGGGGGGTCGGTAGTCATTAGTTTAACAACCCACGATCATACCGCGTTCATTACTGTGAAAGATACAGGCATTGGCATTGCCACCGCAGAACAACCCTACATCTTTGATCGCTTTTACCGAGTTGACTGCGATCGCTCCCGCAAAACAGGAGGCACTGGGCTGGGCTTGGCGATTGCTCAAGCGATCGCGCAGGTTCACAAAGGCAGCATTCAGGTGCAGAGCGATCTCGGTCAAGGCACGAGCTTTACCCTTCTCTTACCCTTGACGGGCGAAGCCACGATGCCATAAAAACTCCCAAACCGGGTGTGGTGTTTTAGAGGCAAGGGAGTGAGCCAGTTGAACAGTTCAGTCAGCCACCAGTCATGGACATGGACGGGACGCGGGTCGATAAGATTTTGGTCACGCCCATCGCTTCAGAGCCTGTGGTGTAAGTGAGCAGAAAGAATGGCGCAATGAGCAAATGAGTGGCGCAGTGTATGAAGCGCCATAATACTGCGCCAGCTAACCTTAGAGCCATTAGGTACTAGAGCCTGTCAGTCGATGGTAGCCGTTAGTAAAAGCGTGGCATGGCAGTAAGGATAGAGGTTCTACGGCTTGCACCACTCATTTGCTCATTGCTGTTGCTTTTGCCGATGCCTCTATGCAACACCTACCATTGGGGCTGTATGACCCTAAGCATCCTGCCCTCGCAGTCCTGACTGCTGTTACTCAAAGCCTGGAGTCCTTATAGTGCCACCTCGTAAAAGCGCACCTAAACCGCAGCTTTGGAATGTTGCCGCAATTCTCAACCGGGGAACACCTGCTGAGGCCAAACCTGTTGCGCAATCGTCTCAATTTGCTTCGCTTGATCAAATTCATTTGCCCACAAAGCAGCCTCGTCGCTTTTTCGATGCGGATAAGTTGGCTCAACTGATTGCATTGGTTAAGGAACATGGCATTTTAGAGCCACTTCTCGTTCGTCCTCTCAAGGATGGGGAGTATGAACTGGTCGCAGGAGAGCGTCGGTTGCGGGCAGCGCGTGAAGTGGGGCTAGAAGCAGTTCCGATCGTGGTGCGTGAGCTAGACGATCGACAGGCAATCCAGGTTGCGTTGATCGAGAATTTGCAGCGGGAAGACCTGAATCCGGTGGAAGAAACGGATGCTGTGCTTGATTTGCTGGCGATCTCTTTGGAGACAACGAGGGAGGATGTGACTTCGTTGTTTTATCAGGCGCATCGAGCAAAACATCGCAGTCAGGAATTGGTACAAAACGTTTTGTACCAATTGGAAACCGTTCAGGATGTGATGGCAGGAGTGGGTCGGTTTAGCATTGACAGCTGTCGTTCTAGCCGCTTGCCGCTGCTAAATTTGCCGGGAGATGCGTTGAATGGTCTCCGCCAGGGGAAGCTGGAATACACCAAAGCACAGGCGATCGCCTGTGTAAAAGATGAGGGACAACGGGCTAAGCTGCTCAAACAGGCAATTGCTAAAAATCTATCGCTGAATGAGATTAAGGCAGCCATTAAGGAACTCACGCCAGAAGCAAAGCCGACACCTGAAAAAGTGCTGGTTGAGCGCCTGGGCGAGATTGGCAAGCGGTTGCGGAAGAGTGAAGCCTGGGGCGATTGCGAGAAACGCGATCGAATTACTAAACTATTGACCGAACTAGACCAGTTAACGACTGAGATTTGATTGGATGTCTAGAGAATCCTAAACATCGAGCCACCTATTGTCTGAGCGGGCTGATGGAGCTTGCTCTATTTAACCTGGTTGCAAGGGCTTAAATTGCTCCTTGCGACGTTCATCTACCTGTCCTGTAATGATGGCAATAAATCATCAATCAGCAAAATTGACTGGTGGAGTACCTGGTTGTCTGACAAAAGGTTAGTTAAAGAGCGGTGAAAAGCTTGCCAGTCTGGCAATAGCAGTATTTGAGTGAAGTAAACGGGAGCCAACGTTCTAAGATTTAGATACCACTTAAAACCATAGGAACGCTGTGAAAAAAACTCCCGACTCTACAATGTCTTGAAGACCTGGTTGAGTCAACCGAGTGATTGCGCGCATCTGAGCCACCTGACTACCTGTCCCTGGATGGTCGCCGCGCTGATCCAAACAGGGGCAGTGGATTTAACCCGATGGATTCCGTTCATGGCGTGTCGCGGTTCCTATGCTCAAAGCAAGGAGCGACGCCTCCATCGGTGGCTGCATAATGCCCGGATTAATGTCCATCGCTTGTACCAACCGCTTATCCAAGCGGCTTTGGCGAGTCGGTAAAGGCTGGTGTCAGCTCAAAGATTTCCATTTCAAGCGGGGTGAAGCGCTCTGCTTGCATCACGTCAGATTGCACAAGGAGCAAGGGTATGGTTCAGTGCATATCATTTGCGGTTGTAACAATGTCAATGGTGAGTTTTGGGCCATTGTGAGTGACGAAAAGACGACTCTGCAATCTTTTCAAGAATATGGGTTGCGCTTTGACATTGAGGGAAACTTTTGGGATGACCAGTCCAATGGCTGGAATGTGCAGAAATCTGCAAACCGTTCCGTCCCTGCGCTATCCAAATTATGGTTCATCTTGGCCGTGGCGACCTTAGATGTTACAGCCTAAGGCGTTGAGGTCGTTGAAACCGAGAAACGTCGGTGGGTAGAAACTCACTGGTTTCGTGGCAACAGCTATTTTCGGATTGGCTGAGAATGTGTCAAAGCCTCATTAGAGAACGGTTGGAAACTCCTACATCGAGTTTGCTTCACCAGTAATCATGATCCTGACCCAGCTATGTCCTCACGAAAACAGCATGAAAAACGACGGTATCGACTGGAATTCAAAATACAAATGTGCCATTATGCTGCGGAATAGTTTTGTCAGCCAACTAGCGATCGCGGTTCCTGTGCTGCTCAAAAGAATTGCTCTTGAGTGGAATTGCACCTCTCAAATATTGACGGTAGACAACCGCTTGCCTTCCCTGCACTGAGGGTTTAGCGATTGTCTACCCAACTATAGTATTCATACTCTGACTACTCTCAGAGGAATTAAGCAGGTTTGAAAGATTCATGTTGGAAAAATTAATTAGGAGAATTGGCTATGTTGAATCATTTGTCTCGCCGTCAACTCTTACAAACTGGAAGCGGCTTTGTTGCCGCAACAGCCAGTAGTGCTCTCTGGGGACACTTGCCCGCTCTGGCGCAACTCAACAAACAACGCAGAAAACCTCAGCAGACGCTCTATGTTCGAGGGCGATATCTTTATGATTCAACTGGGCAAAAGATGATCCTACGGGGAGTTAACCTGCCCCTATTAGATGATTGGGGGTTTCCCAAACGCGACACGTTGGCAGAACTGGCAAAAACAGGAGCCAACGCCGTCAGAATCCAGTGGTACAAAGATTATGGTCAACCAAGCCGTCCTGCCTATTCGCTCCAGGACTTGGATCGGTTTCTCGCAAAATGCAAGGTGAATCGGATCATTCCCATTGTGTTCTTGGGGGATTTGACCTGTAAACCTGATCCCACGATGCTGAATAGTCAGTTAATTCCTTGGTGGACTTCTCAGCCCGTCTTGGCTGTGCTCAAGAAACATCAACGATATTTGATCATTAACTTGGCAAATGAGTTGGGAGTCTATCGCTGGTCGCAGAATCCCGCAGAAGCATTGCAAGCATACAAAACTGCTTACAAAACTGCAATTACCAGCATCCGCCAACACTTGCACGTCCCAATTATGATTGATGCACCCGATTGTGGAACCTCGATCGAAGTGTTCACAAAAATCGGCAAGGAATTGATCAATCATGACCCTGACCATAATCTGTTGCTCAGTGGTCATGCCTATTGGGCAGGTTATGATGGCATGTCGCAGCTTGGGGCGGTAATCCGAGCTAATCTGCCGATCGTCTTTGGCGAAATTGCTAACAAGCAATTCAATGATGGACAAGAATGCTACTACGACTTAGATGGCATGAATGAAAACCATGCACCGATCCAAAGAAACTTTACTTATCAAGCCCTATTACAAAAACTAACCGAGCAGGAAATTGGCTGGTTGGCATGGTGTTGGTGGAAGGATAAGTGTCCCCAACGGCAAATGACTCAGGACGGGAATTTTTCAGGTCTTACGCCTTATGGTAATGATCTGGTCAACAATCCTGCCTATGGCTTGAAGGCAAGGGCGCGGCGCTCCAATGCGTTTGGGTAGATTAAGATAGTTAATACCAATTCCTCAAGATAGGGCTACAGATGCTATAAAGTAGCTATTGGGTTCAAGCAGCATTTATGGCAGGCGTTTACAAACTCGATATCACCGAAACGGAAGCAGACCTAAAACAACGGCTCAGAAGCCAAAAGACCGCTTCTGACAAAGAACGTATTCAACTGCTTTATCTGCTTAAAACTGGTCAAGCCACCACGGTGCAGTCTGCGGCGACCCTGCTCGGTCGGCATCGCGTCACTGTACAGGAGTGGCTCCGCCTCTATCGCACCGGCGGTCTGACAGCCATGCTCACCCATACGCCCCGTACGGGGCGACGGCAGAGCATTCCCCAGTGGGCACAGGCGGCGCTCAACCAACGGTTGCACCAAAATGAGGGCTTCAACAGCTACGGCGAGATTTGCCAGTGGCTAGAGACGCAACTCGGCATCACTGCCCCTTATAAAACGGTGCATCAGTTGGTGCATTACCGCCTCAAAGCCGCGCCTAAAGTTGCTAGACCCGTGAGTACAGAGACCACAGCGGTCAAAGTAGAGGCATATAAAAAAACTCGCTGAGAACCTGGCGATGCTGGCTTGGTATGCCGTAGCCGTGCTGGGACTGAGCGGACAAGTACGCTTCTTCTGCCAGGATGAGACGCGCCTTGGGCTCAAAACTATCAGTGGGCGCAAGATCACGGCCAAAGGCATCAAGCCCAAAGGTAAGGTGCAGTGGCAGTTCAAGGCCACCTATCTGTATGGGGTGGTGGAGCCGAGCACGGGCGAGCACTTCTTCTATGAGTTCACTCATCTCAACAGCGATTGCTTCCAAGTGTTCTTGAACTTAGTGAGTGAGCGCTACAAGGACAGCATTGTGATCATGCAAGTCGATCAAGCGGGGGCACACCGCGCCAAACGCTTGCAGATTCCGCCCAATATCATCTTGCTGTTTCAACCGTCCCACTCACCAGAAACGAATCCCATTGAGCGTGTGTGGCAGCATTTCAAATTAGGGTTGCGCTGGCAGTTGCCGAAGAACCTCGATGCGTTGCGGTTGTTGATGCGAGCGAGGTTAGAAGTGATGACTAAGGAAGTCATTGCTTCTCTTGTCGGATGGCACTCTATTTTAGAGGCACTATCTGTAGCTGGTCTTTAGAGAATTGGTATTACTGGTTGCCATGACAAAGCTGACGATCGCTCGCACTGACTGTCACATTATGCTGGAGATAGTTCTGTAACGAAGAGCAGCCCTGGGCAATCATTGGCTCCAGCGCGAGGATGTCTACAGTCCAGATCTCAACCTGGGCATCGTCACTGACAGAAACCAGGGTTTTGCCGTTTGGACTGAAGCTGACGTTCCACAACGGATAACCATTACCCTGAATTGTTTGCAGCTCTTGCCCGGTGGCGACATCCCATAGACGCAGTGAGCCATCGGCACTGGCAGAAGCCAGCCTATTGCTATCGGGGCTGAAGCTCAGCCCCATGACTTCAGCCCTGTGCCCGTTGAGTGTTCTTAGTTCAACACCAGCGATCGTCCAGAGCTTGACCGTGCGATCGCGCCCCGCTGCCGCCAGAAATTTGCCATCGGGACTGAACCGAACCCGGTTGCTGTAACGATTGTTTCCCTGGATGGTTTTGAGCCGTTGCCCCTGAAGATTCCAAAGGTTGATCGTACCATCGTCATGGGCAGAGGCAAGGAAGCTACCGTCAGGACTAAAACTCACACTTCTCACCTTGCCTGCGTTGGCATTGAGTGTTCTTAGCAGCCGCCCCTCGATCTGCCACAGCCGGACAGTGCCATCATAACTAGCCGTCGCTAGGAGGTGACCTTTAGGACTAAAACTCACATCAACGACCGCATCACTGTGTCCGTTGAAGGTTTTCAAGAGTTGTCCCTTGAGATTCCACAGTTTGAGGGTGTGATCAGAACTCGTAGCCGCGATCGTCCGACCATCGGGGCTAAAGCTAAGGCTCCAAATCCGGTTCCATTTTTCATGGCTGTTGGCATTAATCGTGGTGAGCGATCGTCCGTCTTGGCTCCACAATCGAATCGTTTGATCATCCCCGGCAGTGGCAATGGTATTGTCTTTGGGACTCAAGCTCACACTCCACAACGAATCGGTATGCCCAACCAACGTCTGATGGGTTGGGTTACTCAGACTCCACAGCCTGACGGTGTTATCCCCGCCAGCCGTGGCAAGGGACTGCCCATTGGGGTGAAAACTGAGGTCAAAAATCGAATTGTGATGTCCTTTGAACGTTTTGAGATTTCGTCCTTCTAGGTTCCACAGTTTGATGGTTTTATCAGCACTGACTGAGGCGATCGTCTGCCCATCGGGGCTAAACCGCACCCCTATCACGTAATTATCATGGTTGCCGATCGTTCTAATTGCTTTTCCCTCCAGGTTCCACAGTTTAACCTGGGCATCTCCGCCTGCGGTGACGATCGACTGCCCATCGGGACTAAAACTGACCCCAAAAATTGATTGGGAGCTTGCCTGAAAGCTCGTGAGTTCTCGTCCATCCATATGCCACAGTTTGACCATTCCTCCTTGATCTGCCGCAACAATGGTTTGCCCATCTGGACTGCAACTGAGACTATACACAGACTGCTGATACCCTCTCAGGGTTTTGAGTGCTTGTCCATTGATGTCCCAAAGTTTGATGGAGTGGTTAGCACCTGACGCTACAATCACCTGACCGTTGGCACTAAAACACAGACCCGCCATAAAGTTGTCTTCACTCGCTTGCCCTGGCAAGGTCAGGAGATTTTTGCCATCTACATGCCAAAGCATGACGGTGTTGTCTGCACTAATGGCGGCAATGCGCTGACCATCTGGGCTAAACCGCACCGTTCTGAACGCTTGCTGTCCCGAAAACCGACGCAGTTCTCGCCCATCCATGCTCCACAGCCTGACCGTATTATCTTCACTCGCCGTCACCAGGGTCTTGCCATTGGGGCTAATGCTGACGCTTCTGACCTGATCGGTGTGTCCTTCCAGCCGATCGCGCTCACTGATTTGGAATAACGATCGCTGCAAGGTCAACTGAACGGTCGATCGGGTATCAGCATCCACCCAGGACGCAGCTTGCAGGTGAGTTGCGGCTTTAAGGGCAGCCAATAACGCATCCAGTTCTTGATTGGCATTCAGAGCGGCTGTGGAAGCCAAACTAAAGGACTTAATCTGCTCTAGTTGGGCTGAATGCAGCGTCGCCCTAGCCCAAAGGCCCGCCACCGTTGCCATCACCAGAGAGATGCCCAAGATCACGCCTCCCATCCGAATGCGTTGCTTTGCCTGACGGTTTGCCTGCTCCAAGGTTTGATTAGCATCCGCTAACACTAGATTGGCGTCTGCCAGAATTCCAGCGGCTTCTGCTTCTGCCTCAAACCGCTGTTGCAGGTCGCGTTTTTCTAGGGCTAGGCTTGCCTCTAAAAAGCGATAGTCCTGATCACTGAGGCGTTTGTCTGCTGCCCATTGCTGCGCACTTTGTAATGCTTGTCCGCGCAACAACCAGGATGCCTCTTGGCTACCAGAAGTGAGCCAGCCGGAGAGGGCGACGGCGTAGAAATCGGGACGGAGAGCAGTTAGCTCTTGCTCAACCCAAGCCAGGTTGGTAGTCCTAAAGATGTAAGGATCGATAGGACAACATTACTTCAGTTGTTTGATGTCAATTGATCTACCACCGTGTCCTGCTTGTCAATCAACTCACACGGTCAAAAATGGCAAAATCCATAACGGCAAGCAGAACTTGAAGTGCCGCGAGTGTGGCAGACAGTTTGTCCAAGACCCGCAGTCCAAACGCATTGATCAGGCGACTAAAACCTTGATCGACAAACTCTTGTTGGAGAAGATTCCTTTAGCTGGAATAGCGAGAGTCGTAGGTGTTTCAGAGCCTTGGCTGCAAAGCTATGTCAATGCCAAATATGAGGCAGTGCCCCAACAGGTCGAGGTGGGGGTTAAAAAAAAAGGGCGTTTGACGATTCAGTGTGACGAGATGTGGTCCTTTGTCGGCAACAAAGGGAACAAGCAGTGGATTTGGCTTGCCTTAGATGTGGCAACACGCGAAATTGTTGGGGTGTATGTTGGCGCTCGGAGCCGTGAGGGGGCACAAGGATTGTGGGCTGCCTTACCCGCTGTGTATCGACAGTGTGCCGTCTCCTATACCGATTTCTGGTCAGCTTACAATGAGGTATTCCCCAGCCAGCGGCATCAAAGTGTCGGCAAAGAAAGTGGCAAAACCAGCTACATTGAACGGTTTAACTGTACCTTACGGCAGCGGGTTTCAAGACTAGTGCGCAAGACCCTATCATTTTCCAAAAAACTGGAGAATCACATCGGTGCGATCTGGTACTTTGTGCACCACTACAACTCATCCTTACTTGTTTAGGACTACCGCCAGGTTAAAGACCGCTGCATAAATCTGGTTGTAGACCTGGAGTGTGCCCTGGTGCTTGACGACTAAGCCGGAGAGTTGCAAGGCTATCTGGTCGGGGCTGTCGTCCAGGGGGATGGCTTGACATTGCAAAATCTGCTGATACAGCCCCAGTAGCCGCCCGCGATGCTGTCCGCTGCCGCGCAGGCGATCGCGGATGGTTCGCAAATGGGGAGGCACATCCTGGGATTCCCACTGGTCAATCACCTGGGTTTGCACGACGTGCCGGACTAATTCGTGGGCAGATTCGTGGGCAGACGGTGCCGCAAGGACAGAGTCCGTGCAGGTTGTTGTTTCCACCACTAAGCGACAGATCTTCTGGGTCAAAAAGGGTTGCCCGCCTGTCCAGTCTAAAATTGCCTGCAACACCGCATCTGGGTTGTCTACCTTGCCGATCAAGCCCTGGGTGAGGGGCACTTGTGCCTCGGCAAAGGTAAACCCGGTTAAATCGATCGATCGCCCAATGTTAAACGGGGTGCGCTGTTTGTCGGTGATCAAATCTGAGGGCGCGGCAACTCCCAGCAAACAAAAGGTGAGGCGATCGTAGATTGGACGGGCAATTCGTTGTTCATAGCACGATCGAATCAGTGCAAACAGGTCATCCGTAGCTGGTTGACTGACAAATCTTTTCCGTAGGTTGGGTTGAACAGCGTGAAACCCAACAACAGCCTGGTTTTTGTTGGGTTACGCTATCGCTAACCCAACCTACGCAAGAATCGAGGTTTCAAGAGTTTTGTCAGTCAATCAGCATCCGTAGAGAACTCTAGACTTTGAACGTTGTCAATTTCTTCTAAAAAAATGCAAAGTTTAGACTGCCGAACTTTGGTCAGGAGAACATCTTCAAGAAACAGGCTCAATTGCTGTAATGCCGATAATTCTGCCTGTTGACTCCGCCAAGCCCGCAGGTCAAACTCATTGGCTAAACGAAAAACCCTGACCAACTCCACCACTAACCCCTTATACCATTGGTCGGCGGTAACCTGCCGAGAACCCAGCTTCGTCACATCCACCGCTGCACAGGCAATATTTTTGGCTGCCAGCGATCGCATGGTTTGTGTTCTCAAACTCGATTTCCCCATCTGTCGAGAATTGAGCACATAACAAAATTCCCCTGCCTCCAGTGCTTCCAGTAATTCCTGATCTGCCTGTCGCGTCACGTAGCACGGTGCATCGGGTGGGAGACTGCCGCCAACTTTGTACTCATAAGCTTCTAAGTCGATCGCGGTCATAGTTTAGAGTTGCGGTTTTAAGCAAGATTGGTACTGAAATATTGGCGATAGAGTTCACAACTGGGAGAAATCTGATTACCAGTTAAATGAACCAGTCCCATACTGTCTAAGTGATACACAGGCAGCGAGTCTAGCCGTACAGAATCTGGAGCCGTGACGACTTGTTTTAGGGCAGCGACTAGTTCTGGCTGCTGGTGTAAGCGTCCCAGACAGCCCCGCAGATGGTCACTATAAATCCCGGCATGGGTGGGGGCATCTTGCAGCAGTTGTGTCAGAGTCACGGTTTGACGACTCAGGTAATAGAAGGCAAGCCGAATCAGGTAGGGATGCCCACCTACCATTGCAATTAGTTGTTGAGTCTCTATTGCACTCCAAGAGAGCCCATGCAACTGAGCTAATGACTCAACCTGGATTGCATTAAATGGTGGCAACCGCACCGGAAATCCCACATTAAAGGGTGACTGATGGATGCTTAACGACAGATACACCTCTGTAGAGTGCGCGACAACTAATCGGAGTCGTTGCCAACTATCCTGCATCATCCCTTCCTCGTGCCACTCTCGCAGCAATGCCAGAAAATCTTCGGCAATATCAGGATAGTTAAACACCACATCAATTTCATCTAAACCTATTACCAGGTTAGTGTCTAATTGTGCCAACAGATAGCTTTGGAAGTAGCTCGTACAACTGACCTTACTGCCAATTTCCTCATCCCAATAGTCATTTAATCTCGGTTCCAAGTTCAGCGTTAGGCTGACTTTGACACAGAGCCAACGTAAAAACTTGTCTAACTGCGCAAAGACGGTTTTCTCGGCACTCCGGAGATTGATCCGCACGGCACGATCGCCCTGATCAACGGCATGAGCCAAAATTCGGTTCAACAGCGATGTCTTACCCATGTGCCTGGGTGCCCGAATCCGAATCAGCGCCCCTGGTTTCATCATCTCCTTGTAACAGTCAGATTCGATCGGCGGACGTTCCAGATAAAACGGTGAACTCAATGCCACAGATCCTTCTGGGAATTCTAAAGTTGTGCTCACAATGGGCGATCGTGTTGTAGCATCTCCGCTTAAAACGACTTGCTGATGCCATTTTCGCAAAAGTGCCTGTCGAAAGTTTTTCTTCGTGACCTCTTCTCCTAGTGCATTGGAAAGCTTATGCCATAGGCGATAACCCACATCTTTATTGATGTAGCTCACACTCAGGACTAACTGTTTGGCAATCTCGTCATAACTTTTGCCTGCCCATGCCCCTTGCAGCACCTTGATTTCGACATCACTCAGATACTTACCTGTCTGTTGAAAGATCAACGTGTTGATTAGGGTTTGAGTTTGCTCCCAAGACAGCTCCGGTTCAGAATTCATGGCTGAGATCAGTGGCGGGACGATCGCTTAGTTATATCAAGAATTGCTGGCTGGAACAATTGGATCAGGTCTGGATCACATCACCTGATGTTTCCAGACTTTTTGCTTTCAATGTGATTTGCAATCCTGACTTTCTCCTATTTTGTCTAACTTTTCCTAAAGTTATTGATAGTAAAGTCCAGAGCTTTCCCAGTTATCATTCTTCTGCTCAATCAGTAAAAATAATGATTGTAGAACACAAGAGACAACAGATGAAAAGGAATCAAAACCCCGAAGCAGAGCGCAATTACAAAAACACAAAGGGAGACGAAGCTATGATCACGAAACAGCAAGAAAACGTTGCAGTTGAGCATCAAACAGAACGAAGATCGCATCGTTCACTCAAGATTTGGAGTGGTCTTTTTACTGGGTTAGCTGCTGTTGTACTTTTCTATCCAACATCTGCTCCAGCACAAACAGTTCCACTCCAGATTCAGAAGCCAGCGTTCGCCCAGCAAGCAGTGGGAAGAGGCTACTATCGGCTTCAGTTGAAGTCGAGTGGCAAGTATTTGGATGCGAACAAGTGTTCAGACCAGATTGGATTGAATCCTGGTTCAAACTATGCGAACGGTGCGTGTCAGCTTTGGAAATTTGCTCCTGCTGGTAACGGCTACTATCGGCTTCAGTTGAAGTCGAGTGGCAAGTATTTGGACGCGAACAAGTGTTCAGACCAGATTGGATTGAATCCTGGTTCAAACTATGCGAACGGTGCGTGTCAGCTTTGGAAACTTGCTCCTGCACCAGTAAGAATTGACTAATGAAGTCATTAGAGTGCCCTGACTTTTGAGCAGCTTTGTTGGCGGACAGCGATCGCCATAGCATTTGTCTGCATCAAGTGCTATCAGATACCTAGCTCGATCGCTGTTTTCACAGTTTGGGTTGATGCTCTACAGTTCAACCTTTTCTCGAATTGCGGAGCGCAAGAGAACCATAACTCATCGTTAAATACTACACAACCCATGACGGAGGCAACGGTGAAATCACTCATAACGTTCAAGGTTCTGTTTGTTCTATTAGGCGTAGTTGCCATTTCAGCCGGTGTATTCGCAGGAATTACTCAAACTCAGTTGCGGGTTGAAACGCCGAGAAAAGCCTTCGCTAAAGAGGCTGAACTTAAGCAAAATAAGGCTCTTGAATCGAAAGTTGGGATTCGGCGATCGACGCAAAATCTATCTCCATCAAACGCTATCAATCGTCCAGTTGATGATGTTCAACTCGTTAGACCTTGCAACAGAGAATTTTCATCTTGCCCAATTCTTGACAACTCTGCTTGGAGCGATGAGTCCAAATAGAGTTGCTACTTGAAGGGTAGTGCTCGGTTCACTTCCGCTAATGAAGATCAGTATCCACAAAAAAACATAGGAGCGTTAATCATGACTCAACGACTACTAAACATCAACAACACACAAATTGTCAGCGGCACTGAAGCTATGACACCGGGCGAAGGCGGAGAACATACACGGTTACTTTGGGTTAGTGTGCCATCTTTTGTTTCCCAACCCGACGTTACCATCAGTATCTATTCTGACGAAACTAATGCTAATCCGTATCCTCCAGGCAAATCCAATCCGGGTATAACATTTGCTCCTTGGTCAATCCAATATATTCCTCAAGGTGGTGCTGGCGGAATGGATTTGATTGCAATATCGGCAACAAATACTGAAACAGGTGAACCAAGTCCCGTACAAGTAGTATGCAGTTACTTGGCGATCGGCGAAAGTAACTGATTCTATTGGGAGTTGAGTTAAACTCAGCGGAGCAGTCACCCACTCCGCTGGTCTACTATGAAATGACAGCGGGGACGGAAGGTTTGGCGTCCATCGGCATTGGACAAGGAGAAAATCCGTGTCGCCGAGGCGATGCTCAAGGACACAGTGAACTACCCGTTTGTCGGGGACGTCATCGATCACCTCAGAGTTGGAAGAACCGCTTTCTATCGCTATTTTCCGCCGGATCGTATTCGAGAACTGTGCAAGCAGGACTTAATGTTGCTCCTAGGTCATGTCGCTTTACGTACCTTTGCGTAAAAGAACCCGCTGTACAGTTAAGCTTCGGAGTTAGAGAGCAAAAAACTGGAGCGCGGTCAGGCTAGGGAGGAAGAAATAACCGCCGCCCCGCACCGTGACAAAGCGGGGCATATGGTTCACTCGTTCGCGAATTGGATGGCGGGGAATCGTCATTATTCCCGATCCATCGTTGTCTCCCGAAATGGGATCTTTATCGTTGTAGAGCCCGTTGAATTTGGGATTGTTACTCCAAGTCTGTTGAATAAATTCAAACTGTCGCTCAATGTTGACATTTACCCCAAAGAAGTGCAGCCCACGCGGTTGTCCATCTTCGGTAAGGTCTAGAGGCACCGTGTTCTGGTCCAGTGCTTCCAGGGGGAATAGCGGCTCTCCGTAGATCGATCCCCGCCGGAGAATGCGGTGCCGCCGTGCGGTTTTGAAGGATTCGGCTGGAGTGCCATCCAGGGAGTCGCGGGGGTTGGTGCGGCGAATATGGGAGGCGATCGGACAGGCGAATCCACCCGCATCGTCAGGCATATATTTGAACTGGTTCGTATCCTCAATCGATGGATCATCCTGAGTGGGAGCTAAAACCAGGGGTGTACCACTGGGCCAGCGCCCGACAAACTTGGAAGCCAGTAACAACATATCGCTGGCGGCGGGGCACCCCGTGGCATCCTGCCCATGTTGAGCCATGAACTGCCAGAATCCTGCCACATCTTGAGCCAGCTTGCGATACACCAGATAGGTGCCATGTCGTCCCAAATCTTTCAACGCCAAGGCTCCGGTCGCTGCATCGGGGGTAGCAAGATCGGGCAAGAGATTGGTGGGATCTTGAACCTGGGGCACAGTGGGCGGTGATGGCAGCAAACCATATTCGTTGGCATAGCCCAGGATAAACTCGCCCGTGCGGATGACATTTTCCGGGGCAGTGGGTTTGTCGCCAGTGCCCTCAATTTGGGGCTGGGAGATGGCATCGTTAAAACCAAAATGCTCCTTTTGATGGGGCGGTCGGAAGCCATATTCGGTGGCGATCGCCCTCACCCCCGCCGCTTCCGGCAACAGATCACTGAGGTACTGTTGAATCTGTTCCTGATTCAATCCATGCAAGATCAGCACCAGGTGGATTTCGGGGTTTTGGGGACCGCCAACGTCCCAGTGTTCAGGCGCACTGGAACCCGTATCGCCCAGCAACTCAGACCGTTTGGGAGTGACCATGCCCTCAATAAATTCACGCGCAAAGGTATCGAGAATCTCCGGGTAAAGCCCGATCGCCTGCAATCCGGCATAACTCCAGGCCAAATTGACCGCAATTTCCGGTTTGGCTTTGGTGCCATCCGGCTGAATCGCCCAGGGCTGTGCAGTTGTGATGGTAGGAATCAAACGGCTCAACCAGACTTTGGACTGGGCTGCATAATGGATTTGCAAAAATTGATAGGCCACAGTGGGCAGATGCCCATAGCCACTCAGAATCATGCCCTGGATATCGTCCCGAGCCGCAAGTGTGAGATCTGGCATAGTCGTTTTGGATAGCGCTGCTAGGCTAGAGGATTTTGACGTTTGGATTGGCTAGAGAAGTTCTAGCCACTGTTCGACGGTTTCTCGGTTGAAGTCGGCGGCAACGGTTTGACTGATCTGACGATCGCGGAGGATATTCTTGACGGTGGCTTGAGGATAGGCACAGTAAAACACCTGGGAGGGCACCTGGTGATCGCGGACATATTTGCGGAAGGAAACAATGTCTTGGGCCCCGCCAGGGGGATAGTTGACAGAGTTATTCCAGATGGCGTTCAATCCAAAGCTACCTTTATCGACAAAATCACCGATGTAGTTCTCCCACGAGCCGTCGTAGTTGCTGATGAAGAGCATCCGTTTGCCGCCATCAATAATCACCCAGCGGGCAAAATGAATCGTGCGAATGTCTAGCAGTTGACCGGGGGGAAAGACGTACTTGGCCGCCAAGTCGATTAGCAGCAGAATCAGTTGCAAGCGCAGTAAGCGACTGGGCTGGATATCGGTGATGATGTTCATCTGGTTTTGAACAATCCGGTCTTCGACCGCTTCCAGTGCCTGGGTTTTGTCAGTGTCGAGACCACTATAGCTACCAAGAGTCTGGGGTTGAGTTGGCTGTCCCAGAGGTTTGACGAAGAAGATGGTGATCGCGATCAAAGCTCTGCGGATGGCATCAGTGATCGCTTCGACTCCAGCACCTACCGCCGCCATTACCTGCATTCCCCCTCGCCCGATCGCTTTCCACCAAGGGATGACGTTGGGCACTTGGGCAAGCTGATCTAAAAGGGGAACAAGGCTGGGATAGTCCAGCCACTGAGCGACGGCTGGCAAATCGAGGAAGTGCTGCATCTGCTCTCGCAGGGCAATGGCCTTGTGGATGGTCTGAACGGTAGCAGTCCGAACGGCGATGAAAAATGCCTGGGGTTGGTAGGTGTGCTCCTGGATAAAGGGGAGGAGATTTGCCTGTCCAGTGTAACCTTCACAGCGACCCCAGATTTGATCGAGTCCAGGAGCGATCGCTACCAATTCCGCCAAGAATGCTTCCAACTCGCCATCATAATTACAGGCAAACAATAAGCGATAGCCACCGCGATCGGGATCCGGCAAAATCGCCCAGCGAGCAAAATGGACGAGCTGACTCTCCGGCCATCGCACTGAGGAATTAGTCCGGATATGACGGCCGATGTCCTCCAGAAAGCTCTTCAGCGATGCCTCTTCCCCGGATCTAATCTTGACAATCACAGTTAGTGCGTTAGGTGCCATGAATGCTCCATATTGACCCTAGAAAACCCATGATGAATCTGTGTGCCGATGTCTTCTGAGCCGATGCCCCATTGTCAACAGGTCTCATTGCGATCGTAACCATCCTCTGACTGCTACTGCTGCACTGGAGCCTCACCACTGACGTTCCCAGGTAGGCATTAGGAACAAGGAAAGATCGTTTCCTGGGGAGTTTGAAGATAGGCTCCGTTAACAATAATTGCTTTTCGTTGACAGTCTATAATCACACAGAGAAAAATTAGAGAATTTACCTTGGATTGAATCCTGTCGCTTCATTCACCCTGCCTGATTCAAGGATTGAACAGTTAATTAGACTGCTCCGGTTTAACTTAACATTCTCTAGGAAAGATCCCATGAAAAATCAAGTAAAGAATTTAGAACTGGGTCAAGAATATCCCACGATCGATGAAGCCGAAACAATTCAGAACATTATTAAAATTCACGTAGAATCTTTTCTGAATCGGAACACTCGCCCCGTCCAGCGAGCAGCGCATCCCAAGCACCACGGCTGTGTTAGAGCCGAATTCACGATTGCGGCAGACTTGCCAGCGCCATTGCAGGTCGGCATTTTCAGCCAGCCGCACATTTTTCCTGCATGGATTCGGTTTTCTAATGGTCAAGAACAAGACGACCAGAAATTCGACAGTCGGGGCATGGCAGTCAAATTAATGGACGTACCTGGTCAAAAGGTGATCGATGACGAACAGGGAACCCAGGATTTTGTGATGATCAACTATCCCCTGTTTTTTATTCGTGATCTGTCTGACTATGTAGAATTTTTTAGCGCGCTACAACAAGCATCTTTTCCCATTCGATTTTTTCTTCCCAGTCTGAATCCCCTCACCTGGCGACTGCGGGAACTGTGGATTGCTGGGTCTACCATCAGTCAGAATGTTGGGAATCCATTGTTGATCCAGTACTGGAGCACAACTCCCTACAAATTAGGCGATCGGGCGATTAAGTTCTCGGCTAAACCTGTGACTATCGCGGCGGGTGGTTTGCCGTGGAACCGCACAGAGAACTATCTGCGACAGGCGATGATTGAGTCGTTGCAGGGATCTGAGACAGTGTTTGATTTTCTGGTGCAGGTGCAAACTGACCCGATAACGATGCCGATCGAAGATCCCACTCGCCGCTGGGCTTCCCCCTGGATTAAGGTTGCCACCCTCCGCATTCCGCCCCAAACCTTTGATTCTGAGGAGCAGATGACCTTTTGCGAAAATCTATCCTATACGCCGTGGCATACGCTGCCCGAACATCAACCCTTAGGAGCCATTAACCGGGCTCGTCGACAGACCTATCAGACGCTATCCGATTTGCGGCATGAGTTGAACCATCGACCTCCCCAAGAACCTTTACCAGAAAAGCCTTGAATGAGGATTGAGGGTTTGGGATGAGGGTGATTCATACTTTCATGCAGCAACGCCTCCAATCTTATATTTGCAGAGCAAAAAACTGGCACAAGTCTTATGCTGGATTGATAGCTTCAGTCGGCAACTCAACTGTAAAGCAAGTTTGGTTAGTGCCACTCGCAGCTCGAATGGAACCGTCAAAGAGTTCGACGAGTTCTTTGACGAGTGCTAGCCCTAGCCCTGTACCACCTTGCTTCCATCGATCGCCTCCGGGGATACGATAGAACTTTTCAAAAATGCGTTCGAGTTCATGGTCAGGAATCGTAACACCTGTATTTGTCACGCTAATGCAAAGAGTGGAAGTATCCGCTTCAGTGAGGGTTACATCCAGCACAATAGTTTCTTCGGCAGGGGAATATTTACAGGCGTTGTTGATTAGTTCTGTCAGAATGCGCTGGAGGCAAAGGGGATCGATGCTCAAGGGGGGCAACGCGTCTGCACAGTTTATCTGAAGTGTTTGCTGACGAGCTTGTGCACGCATCATAAAGGGCTTGCTAATGTGAGGCAGCCATTCTTGTAAGTCAAGTGTGACAATGTTGGGCTGTTGCTGCCCAGTTTCTAAACGTTGCAAATCTAGAAGGTCATTAATCAGACTAATTTCTCGATCGCATTCATTATGGAGAATTTGGATATAGACACTGCTTTTACTCAAGTTGGCTGCTAGCTCAGGCAGTCCTTGGCTCAACTCCTGATTGCACTGCATAAACTGTTCGAGTAATTGAATCGCGATTCGCATACTTGTAACAGGAGTCCTAAGCTCATGTGAGACGGTACTGAGAAAGTTATCTTTGAGTTGATTAAGCTGCTCCAGTGCTTGCACTTGTGCTTGAGCATCATCATACAGACGAGCCTGCCGCATGCCGATCGCGCATTGGTTGGTGACTTGCTCGACCAAGCGCAGCTCTAATTCATCTAAAACGCGATCAGCCTGACTCACTAACCAGATGTCACCGATTACCATTTCCCCAGCCTTTATTGGGAAGGCAAACAGAGCCACTTGACCCCGCCAAGTTTGAGCAGAAAGGGAACAGAATTGTACTGCTTCTCCCTGCAGTAGTTGCTGGTAAAGCTCTGGGAAAGCGTCCATCTGAAGGGTTCGGTTCTGACAGCCAGGAATAGACGCTGTGTACTCATACCGAACATAAGAAAGCTTTTGTTCAAAATTGTAGAGAGCCGCATTACAACACCCTAGCGCCAAAGCCCAGGCAAGTTCTTGCACAACGGTCTTCAAAATGGTCTCTTCTTCGAGAGAGTCCCGAACGCGATCGGTAATGTGCTTGAGGATTGATTCAAACTCTAACGCTCGCTGCAGCTCAGCCGTTCGTTTTCGAAGCGTAATATTCATGGTTTGAGCATAGTTGTCTAACTCTTCGTTCATTCGCTGCACTTGCTGCATTAAGCGAGACTGTTGTATAAGCCGCTGTATTCGCTGCTGTAGCACTATTCGCCTAATCGGTTTGGTAATATAGTCGATTGCTCCTGCCTCAAAGGCGCGGGTAACAGAGTCTTCGTCATCCAAGCTAGTAATCATCAAAACAGGCACTGGAAAGGGTTGACGAGACTGACACAAGTGCCAACAACAGGTGAAGCCGTCCATGACAGGCATCATGGCATCGAGCAAGACTAGATCAGGGGCGGAATGGTTATAAAGTGCTAATGCTTCTTGACCGTTAGTGGCTTCAATAACTTGAATCCCTTCTCGTTCAATTAGCTGTCGGAGTATGCGCCGCATTCCCAAGTCATCATCCACGACTAATACTGTCGGCATCTCAGTTGAGGCGGGTTGAGATAGCTCTTGACTTTCTAACATCTTTACTTGGGTTGTTATTAACATTTATCAAAGTTCCTGAGTGCATCAATGCATGTCATTGAATGACTTTACTGAAGTAGAAAGAGGAGTGGTTGCCCTATTGCATGAGCAGAGAACGGATCAAAGCTAGAGCAGATTCGTCAACAGGGATTTGTTGCGGGGCGAATAAGGCGTGTTGCGTACTTTCACTCGCTTCTAAAGTATGGTCAGCCGTAAAGTAAAAATTCTCTGCTGTGTATCCCCAGGAAAGAGCTTGACTGGTTAATTCTTCAGCGATGATTGCTCTCACTGGAATTTCTGATAAAAGCTCTGGATGTTGAAAGAGCCATAAGGCGGACTGGGGGTTGGTGTAGATTACTTCGATGAGCGCCGTTGTCAAAATATCTTTGACATGATTAGGGTTAGGAATAAAAGTGAGTAAATCTTTGAGCGTTTGAATGTTTTTAGGGCGTTGACGCTTGAGTAGAATAATCGCGATAATGAGCGCTCTTTCGTCAGAAAAAGACATTGGAGTCAGTGCAGAATGTGCGCGACTAAGACGTTGAGAATAATGAGAAGACATCATTGGGTATCAGATGTCAAGCATACGTTCGTGTCGCGTCAGTGACGTGGGCAAGTGAGTGAGCATGACAAGCCTCTTGGCTAGCTGATGAGATTGCAAGTGATTGAACGCTAAAAACTAACACGTCAAAGTCGTGCTGAGTGCTGGAAGCAATCGCACGACAAATAAGATCACAACGATAACCAGGAGCGGGACGGCAACCAGGATCGCAACGACAACCAGGATCGCAACGACAACTAGGATCGCTGGGATTGAACGACCGCTTTATCCAGAACACTCGAGGTGCCAGAACGCGAAACCGCCGACTGTTTGCGATAACTCTGTGTCTGAATCTCAACAATCAAAGCATGATGCACCAAACGGTCAACCGCGGCGACCGTCATCATCGAATCAGCGAAGATGGCATCCCACTGGCTGAAGGGTTGATTTGCCGTAATCAGTAAGCTTTTGCGTTCGTAACGATGAGCAATCAGTTCAAACAGCACCGAGGTTTCTGCCTCGGACTTTTTGACATAACCCAAATCATCAAGCACGAGTAGGTCAAAGCGGTCCAGTTTTTTGAGCAATGGTTGCAGTTGCAATTGCAGCTTGGCTTGCTGTAGCTGTTGCACCAGTGCCAGTGCAGAATAGAATTTGACCCGCTTGCCAAACTCAATCATGCGACGTGAGACCGCCGCCGCCAAATGAGACTTTCCCACGCCCGAAGCGCCGAACAATAACAGGTTTTCGGCTCGTCCTAGCCAAGTCGGATCATCCACCAGTTGCATCAAGGGTGCGGGGTTGAAGTTGGGGCAATGGGAAAAGTCAAAGTTGGAAACCGTTTTGCCGCTTGGCAGTTGCGCTTCGTTTAAGGTTCTTTGCAGGCGGACACTCCAGCGTCGTTGAGCCTCCAATTCGCAGAGAGCCAGCAAGAACTGAGCGTAAGACCAACCTTCCTGCATCGCTTGAGCTTCGAGCGTTTCCCAATGAGTGAGCATGTGGGACAGGTGCAACCGTTTGAGGTGGAGGCTGAGGCTCTGATACGGGCTGGTCATGGGTTGTACCTTGCAGGAGTTGGTCATAAGTCGCCAGGGGGTGTTGGGTGATGGTGAGACTGGGCACATTCAGGTTGCTCAGTAATTGAAACTGCTGCCGGAGCCCTGCGAGCGTTAAGGTTGCAGGGCTCAGTTGCGCTTGAAGATAGTCTGCCACTACTGTTTCGTTGTCTTGGGTCGCCGCAATGTACAACGCTTCCACCAGGAGGACAGCGGCACTGTCGAGGTCAAATTGCGCTTTCAGTTGCTGCCAAAGGTCACGCCAGGTGTCATTGGGCAAGAGCTCTTGTTGCCAAGTACAGTACAAAAAGGCTCTGGGCTTGCGCCGCAGTCCCTCTGCAACATGACGGTAATTGATGCTCCGGGTGCGGCGTTTCGTTTGATCTGTGACACGGATGCGCGGCAGTGCCACCACCAACTGGCGATTGAGATAGCCCAGAAGCCGGTCATGATACAAATGCCATTCGAGTTGGCGTCCAATCAGGCGGGCTGGAACCGTGTACAACACGCAGCGCACATCAACTGTGCTGCGACAACTGACCGTTGCGGTGAGCACTTCATAGTCTGGAACACGATAGGTCGGGAGGGGTTGGAGACACTGTTTCTCTTCCTCAATCTTGGCAGCGTGCAGATCGTTCAATTTGGCAATCGCCCGATTGATGACATCCTGGTACGCAGCAATGCTGTCAAAGTCACAGCTTCCACGCAGTAGGAGAGCCTGCTTAATCCGATTCTTCAAATGTCCGTGGGGTGACTCAATGACTCATTTTCATGGGCGATGCCTGTGTTGTTGCGGGTCGGCTGCAGTCGGTAATGATGGCACAGGTCATCATACAACCGAGTCAATGGCTTGTTTCGCGCCCCACCCATGTGACGATAGGCGGCACTCAAACTATCGGTCCGATGTTGCTTCGGGACACCGCCACAGGCAAACAGGGCATTCTGCAACCCTTCTGATAAGGCAATGAAGCTTTCACCCCCCTGAATAATTTGAGCGTACTGCCACCCGCTGTAAGCCAGTCGATAGTGGTACAGCAAGTGCTCAAAGGGCTTGCCTGCAATGGTGATCTCGAGACCTTTGAGTTCAGTGAAGTCGGACAAGCCCATCATGCCGGGTTCATGCCGGAGCTCAAACATGACCTCTTTGGCATTGCCATGCAAGGCTTTCCAGGCTGCCACCCGCCGTTGCAGCGTGCGTAGAACTTGCGGGTACTTGCCCGGATAATGCTCTTGTAGCCACTCAAACAAGGTCATGGGCTGCAGAGCAGGGGTGGCTCTGAGCATCGGTTCCAACTCGGACTCCCACACACTAGCCAGTGGATCAGGACTACTTCTCCAATCTCGGACTCGCCCTCGATTGGGTTGGTGGTTGCCCGCTTCGATGCGTTGCCCACTGCGGGCGGAAAAGCCAGCCAAGTTTGCGGCTTCAACTTGCGTCAAGCCCATCTCTCGTGCGTTCATATACACTCGAATTTGATAAGTTTCAATCTTTCTCGACACGCTCATCCACTCCCGGTCCAATCGGAATGGGTTCAGCGTGTCTTTTTCTTTGTCGCTAGACAATGAATGCGATCCGAAGGCTACGATCTAACCGACTCGGTCGCTGTCATCGCCTGACTTCCTCATTGTCATCTAACAATTGGGTTTGAAGTAATTTCAAGCGCAGGGTTTGAGCTAGAGCCATGAGATCAAAAGGTTTGAAGAGCAGCCTGCCCTGTCTCAGGTGGTGTTGCCAGTCAGGAATGTCTTCTAGAAATGCGCCTGTCATGAGTAAAAAGGGAATGATTGCTTTGTCTGGATCATTCTGAAGTGTTTGTAAAAGCCGTAACCCATCAAATTGGGGTGAGCCATAGCCGCACAAAATTAAAGCTGGTTGTTTTAAGTAGGTAAGCATATAGCCCTCATCAAGAGTGCTAGCAGTGATAGGGGTAAACTCATACAGCAGCAGCCACTCTTTTAGAATCTCTAAAAACTGGGCATCTCGTTCAATGATCAAAATTGTAGTCACAGATTTAAGCAGGCTTGTGATTGACTCACTCAGCCTGAGTTTAGAAAAAATCTATGAATGATTTATGAATGCGAACCAAGAAGCGGCTAGGCGTTCCAGTTGAGGAGGGAACGCATTTGCTTTACCAGGTCTGGGGCTTTGAAGGGTTTCGTAATTAGTCCCGTCACTGGAAGTTTAATAGACTTGTTGGGGAATAAGGCAGAATAGGAAGTTAGTGGTCAGGTAGAGCAATGCTGAACATCGAGCGGGCACTTAAGCAAGACCGACTGTTGCGGGCAATGACGGGCTTGAACCGAAAAGCCTTTGACGCTCTCTTACCAACCTTCAGCGCGGTCTATGAGCAGGCAATCCTCCAGCAACCCCGTCAACGAGCCGTTGGCGGTGGTCGCAAAGCCCGTTTACACCAGCCCCAAGACAAATTGTTCTACATTCTGTTCTACTTCAAAAGCTACCCCACATTTGATTTGGCAGGACTATTGTTTGAGCTTGACCGTGCCCAAGCCCACTACTGGATGCATCGCTTACAACCGATTCTCGAAGCCACCTTAGGTGAAAAGCTAGCCTTGCCAGAACGCAAATTGACGAGCATTGAGGCCTTTGTCGAGCGGTTTCCCGGTGTGCAGCGAGTCATGGTGGATGGCACCGAACGTCCCATCGCCCGTCCCCAAGACCCAGAAGCGCAAAAGCTGAATTACTCCGGCAAGAAGAAACGGCATACTCGTAAACATCTCGCAGCCGTAGACCAAGACAAACGGGTATTGGTCTTAAGCAAGGCCCGGGAAGGCAAACTGCATGATCAAAAGTTCCACGACGAAGACGACATCGTGGGCAGTGTGCCCGATGAGATTCCCGTTGAACTGGATTTGGGGTTTCTCGGCGTGCAGAAGCAGTATGACAACATTCACATTCCGCATAAAAAACCGAGGGGAGGCGCATTAACCCCGGAGCAAAAGGCTGACAATCGAGCTTTAAGTCAGTCACGGGTCGTCTGTGAGCATGCCTTTGCTGGAGTGAAACGATATGGTGCGGTCAGTGCGGTTTATCGCAACCACACGAAGGATTTTGATGACCAGCTGATGCTCACAGCCGCTGGCTTATGGAACTTCTACTTGATGGCAGCATGAACACTAAAGCAGAAATCAGGGAAATCAGAATCTTAACTGAACCTTGTATTATTTCCCAACAACTCTAATAAACTCTTGTTGTTCAGAAAACTGAGCCTTAGCAGTCAACAAGATGACGGGAATCGCCCGTGTGTTGGAGTTTGTCTGGAGGTGTTGAAAGGTTGTAATACCATCCATGCCGGGCATCATCACATCGAGAAGAATGGCGTCGGGTTGTTCTGCCTGCGCGATCGCCAGCCCTTCTTGCCCGGATGCCGCCGTCAGCACCTCCCAGCCAGCGATCGCTTTGAGAGAAATTTGCGTAATCTTGCGAATACCCGCCTCGTCATCCACAATGAGAACACGCTTTGACATGGGTTTCCCTTTTTTTGGATAGACTGCTACTTTAGAGTGCCTGCTTCGCTTCTTTCACCATCGGTCATCGGTATGGTGAAGTAAAAGGTGCTGCCCTTGCCCATTGTACTTTCTGCCCAGATCTTACCGCCGTGCTGCTGCACAATGCTACGGCAGATAGCAAGCCCCAAGCCAGTGCCGCCTTTTTCACGTGAGTCGGAGGCATCAACCTGGTGAAAGCGATCAAAGATGCTCTCCAGGTTATCAGCAGGAATGCCACGCCCCTCATCACAGACTGTAAAGAGGAGGTGTGGTGTTTCCTCAGCTAGCTTTAACTCCACTGCTAGTTGGATGACTGAGCGATTGGGAGAGAACTTAATGGCGTTGCTGAGAAGATTCGTGAGGACTTGTAGGAGCCGATCGCTATCTGCCTCCACTTGATACGCATAAGGGCGAGCTTTGAGAGTAATTTCTGCTGGCTTTGCCATCTCCTGCATCTGTGCCATTGCCGTCTCAACGAGATCGCCAGCGTTGCAAAGATGCTTCTCTAAGCGAACTTTACCTGATTCTAGGCGCTCTAAATCGAGGATGTCGCTGACCAACCGTACCAGGCGATCGGTGCCTTCGGTGGCAATCTGAATCGTTGCTTCACCCTCTTTAGAGGTCGGGTCGATAATTTTTTCGCTCAGGAGGCTCAGTGCGGCTTGCATGGATGTGAGCGGCGTTCGCAGTTCGTGGCTGACCACCGAAATAAACTCAGCTTTCATCCGTTCGATTTTACGGCGTTCTGTGATGTCTTCACCAATGCTAATCGTGCCGATCGACCGACCAGCAACATCTCGCAGAGTGGTATTGCTCCAGGCAATGATGCGTTCTTCACCCGCTTTGGTCAGAATGGGGTTTTGGTAAGGTGTAGGGGAGTTGTGTTCTAATACTGCTCGAAAGACCGCTTTTGTCGGCAGTCTCTGACCAGGAGTAAGGAAATTATCAAACCAACTTTTTCCTAATACTTCCTTTAACTGATACCCAGTGAGTGTCAAGAAAAAAGGATTAGCATATTCAACATTGCCATGAATATCTAACCCAATGACAACTAGTTGAACATTGTCGAGGAGCGATCGCCAGCGTCTGCTTGATTCTTGCAAGGCGGCTTCTGATTGTTTGTGATCGCTAATATCTAAAAGCACACCGAGCGATCGCAGCGGTTGATTCTGTTCATCATATATGGCTCGTCCCCGTGCCATGAGCCAACGGATTGAGCCATTTGGCTCAACGACCCGGTATTCTGCCTCGTAGTCTGTGTGAGTTTTTATAGAATGAGCAAAAAGCTGCTCTACCCGCTTCACATCTTCAGGGTAAATGCGATCGCGCCAATTTTCATATTGTGGTGCCGCTAAACCAACAGGCATGCCCAAGAGGGTAAAGTGGTTCTCGTTCCAGGTTAAATCGTCACTGGGGATGTGCAAATCCCAAAAGCCAATGTGGGTTAAATCAAGTGCCAGTCGTCGCTGTTCTTCGCTTTGCCGCAGGGCTGCTTCGATGCTTTTGCGATCGTTCACATCGCGGTGAGTGCCAATCATCCGTAAGGGCTGACCGTTTTCATCCCAGGTCATCACCTTGCCGTAATCAGCGATCCATTTCCACTCACCTGTTTTTGTTCGTAAACGATAGTCAAATTTGTAGAGCACCGAACGATCGTGCAGATGCCCTGCCAAAAGCTCTTTCACCCAAACCATATCCTCAGGATGCACTAAGTTCTCCCAAGTGCTGATCAACTGGGGTAACTCAGCCGCTGCATAACCCAACATTTGGAAATACTGAGGGCTGTAGTAGATCTCATTGGTTGTAATATCCCAGTCCCAGATACCATCGCCAGATGCCTCTAGTGCGAGCTGTAAGCGTTCTTCACTCTCTCGCAACGCCTGTTCAATCTGTTTCAAAGTAGTGATATCGCGACCCACTGCCTGAAGTTCAATCACCTTTCCCTGAGCATCAAACAGCAGCCTGTTTACCCACTGTGTCCAGCGGACTGCCCCTTGACCGTCAAGCACTCGATTCTCAATGATCAGCACGGGGTTTTCAGCGCTGATCGATTGAACGAGTTGAGCGACCTTTTCCCGATCGGCTTCGTAAATCACAGGGTTGTAGCTCTTGCCAATGATTTCATCCCGTTGAATTTGAAAGAAGCGACAGTAGGCATCGTTGACAAATAAGATCGTGCTGTCCAGAGAGAAGCGAACAATCATTTCCGTCTGGTCTTCGACAATGGCTCGATAACGGGCTTCACTCTGACGGAGCTGTTGTTCAGTCTGTATGCGTTGGAGCAATTCCTGCTGTAGGCGATCGTTTGCCTGTTGGAGTGCAAACGTTCGCTCTGTCACCCGGATCTCTAGCTCTGTTTTTGCCTCTCTGAGGGCGGTTTCAGCCTGTTTCTGACGGGTGATATCGGTCAAAATCACCACTGCGCCTCTAAAGTGGTTTTCCTGATCGTTTAGAGTCCGAGCATTTAAGACGAGGTTGAAACGCTGTCCCTCCTGGTTCAACTCCACTTCAAGCCCTTGATACTGCTCACCCTGCAAGACCAATGCAATGGCAAAATAAGCTCTGGCATGATCAACCGCTTTTGATGGCGGCTGGGCGATCGCCTCTGCCAGCGTTGTGGGGGCGAAACGGGGCACAATCCATGTGAGTGGGCAGACTGTGTCGAACGATCGATGCAGGAGACTTTTGCCCAATAGTTGGCTGGCAACCTGACTCGCCTGAATAATTTGCCCGGTATGATCGCAGACCAGTATGGCTTCCCCTGCCTGCTCTAAAATTAAATGCCCCAAACGTTCTGAGGCAAGCGTCTTTTCGTGGCGCTTTTGTTCGGTTAGATCGGTCAGAACCAAACAATTGATGGAAGAGTCACCTAGATTGAGATGATTGATCGCTAAATAGATGGGAATTTCGGTGGCATCATTGGCAAGCAAAAAAAGCTCGGTGGCATGTCGTTCGCCCCTTTCTGCTTGCTGCACCAGAGTTTGAAACAGGGGCAGATCGATTGGAGAAAGGAACCGTTGAAACTGGGAGCCAATCAGCTTTTCTAAGGGTTGCTTTAACAAGTCGGCAAAACTGCGATTACCAGACAAGATGAGACCCTCGCTGGAAAGGGTGGCAGCGCCCTGCTGCATGTCTTCTACCAGTAAGCGGTAGGAGCGATCGGCACTTTGAAGCGTAAAGACACGTTCGCCCTGGGGTGTCGATACGACTAAGGCATCCACTTCTCCCTGTTGGATTGCTTGTAAGGTTTCCTCACTCCTTGCCAAGCGATCGCGCAAGCTTTCCAGTTCCGCCAGTAATTCTGTTTTAGATTTCTCAGCAGCGTTCATAAGACCGTTCAGGCAAGGAGAGCAGTGTTTTATTTAGGTATGACGTCTAAGCCCAGCAAGACTTTTTCAGTGTTCGACAGATCACCAATGATCCGTCGGATGGGGGACGGTAACTGCTTAACTAACGTCGGCACCGCCACAATGTTGTCGGTTAGCAGTGAGATATCAGTCTGGTAAACATCAACCACCTCTAACTCATATTGCCCCTGTAAATGGGTTTCACAGATGGCTTTGAGGCGTTGCAGCGCCAACATTGAGCGGGGCGTTGTGCCGGCAATATAAAGCCGCAGACAGTAATATTGCTGCTCTGGCTGAGCGATCGCCGCCTCAAAGCTTGCCGTCACATCATCGCCTACCGCTTGGGGTACTTTGTCATCTCTTTTTGGCACTTCATTCACTAGGATGCTTTCCTGCTAGGTGTTGATGATGCAGCTTGCCTTTTCATAAGCTGATGGGTCTGATATCAAGCCCCAGTAGTACTTTTTCTTGATTCGATAAATCACCAATGATCTGCCGAATCGGTTCTGGCAACTTTCGCACTAACGTTGGAATCGCCAAAATGCGATCTTGTTTTGCTAAGTCTGGGTTTTGCAACAGGTCAACCACCTCAATGCGATATTGACCGTGAAGATGTTCTTCGCACAGCTTTTTCAGGTTAGCGAAGGCTGTGACCGACTTTGGCGTTTGTCCTGCAACATACAGCCGTAGTTCCCACTGCTCTGGTGCCGACACAGGGGGTGATTCAGTTAGATTTTGTTCGTGGTCTTGATTCATGATGGTATTCCCTAGGTAGCCCAAAGGCTGGGGTGTGAGCACATTTAATCAGCCCGACGGAACTGTGCCATCGTCTCTTGATCCTGGAGTATCCCTGAATCATGTAAGGCTTCTGCCTGATGCAGCAGATCGAGTTCTGTCTGGTCTGCCACCATCTGCATTTGCAGTGTCGCAATTTGAGCCTGAACCACTTGCCGCTGTTGCTCTAAGGCACGGCAGCGGGCATCAGTCTGGTGCTGGCGTTGCAAGCGTGCCTGACGATCGGCAGACTCCTGGATCGTGCGAGCCGTTCCGGTCAGTACCTGCTTCTGACCCAGGTAAACGTCGATTAGCTCGATGCCCTGCTCTGTCAGCCGAAATTCTCGTACCTGGTTAGAGTGGTCTATGCCACGGGCTTTGAGCACTTGCAAGAGGCGATTGCGCTCACCGTTGCTTTCAATGACGCGCACATCAAGCCAGGTATCCATCAGCGAAGAAATGCCGATTTCGGTATGGTCGAGGGGGGTGCCGCCAGTCACCAGATTTGTCATTAAGACGGTGACTTGTTGCGCTTTTAGATAATCAATCAACCGCATGAAGAAGATTTTGACTTGCAGGAGGCTACCTGTCAGGTTGAAGTTGCTTATGGGATCAATGATGACGGTTTGAGGGTGAAACGTAGACAGCCAGCGATGAAGTTGCACCAGATGCAGTTCTAACCCGTAAGCAGTGGGACGCAACGATTGGATCTGAAGCAAATCCTGTTCAAGATACGGCTCTAAATCCACCCCGATGGAGCGCATATTGCGGAGAATCTGCTGGGGGGCTTCTTCAAACGCTAGATACAAACAACGTTCCCCACTCTGACAGGTGGCTCTGGCAAAATGAGCCGCGATCGAACTTTTGCCCGTACCCGCCATGCCTGTGACCAAAATACTGCTGCCGCGATAGTAGCCCTGCCCCATCAGCATGGCATCTAGCCGGGGAATGCCGCTGGAGACACGATCACTGGAAACGACATGGTTTAGCCCCACGGAAGTAATGGGTAAAACCGAAAGTCCATCCGCCTCAATCAAGAACGGATATTCATTGCTGCCATGCTGGGAACCTCGATATTTTAGAATTTGAAGCCGCCGGGTAGACAGTTCGTCCTGGATGCGTTGATCGAGCCGAATGACACAGTCGGAGACATACTCTTCTAAACCTTGACGCGTCAGGGTGTTGTCACCTCGTTCCCCGGTGATAATGGCGGTCACTCCTTTTGCTTTCAGCCAGCGAAACAGTCGGCGCAATTCGGCTCGGACAATGGATGCATTTGAGAAACCTGCAAACAAGACTTCGATCGTGTCTAAAACAACCCGTTTGGCACCAACTTGATCGATCGCATTACCGAGACGAATAAAGACTCCTTCCAAATCGTATTCCCCGGTTTCTTGAATTTCGGTTGGGTCAATGTAGAAACAATCGATCGCCAGCTGCTGCTGCGCGATTAACTGCTCTAAATCCCATCCTAACGAGGCGACGTTTTGAGCCAGCTCGTCAGCCGTTTCTTCAAAGGAAATGAACACCCCCGGCTCGTTAAATTGGGTTGCCCCACGCACCAAAAACTCCATCCCTAGCAACGTTTTGCCGCAGCCAGCGCCCCCGCATACCAAAGTTGCTCGTCCTTGCGGCAGCCCGCCTCCGGTGATTTCATCTAGCCCCTGAATACCCGTCTGGCATTTCGCTAATTGGGTTTGATGCGCTTTGCTTTTGGTCATAGGTTGAATCATAGACGATGACTTTTTTAAAGAAAAGGGTGAAATTTATCGCTCCCAAGCTTAACGGTTACTAACCTAAGCGAGTGTTAAACCGAACCATTGAACTGTTCAGGGTTTGACTGGGTTAAAGATGGGTCAGTGTTCTCCTCCAATAGTTCGTACGCCCGCACTCGATTGCGTCCTTCTGCTTTGGCACAGTAAAGGGCTTCATCGGCGAGACAGCAGAGCGTTTGTAAATCAGTTTCACGTTCTGGTAAGCTAATGTGCATTTAAGTTGCAATATGCATATTTCCCTTATTCTTTATCTTGCGATTCCATCTGATGATTAACTCGCCTTGATTTAGCAGTCTTTCTAGCAATTCTTTCAATTCATCGACTGACTTAAACAGTCGATGAGCAATATGTTCCTTACAAGAATGCCAAACAAGCTCAATAATATTCAGGTCAGGACTGTAGGCAGGTAAAAACTCTAAAACAATGTTGGGAAGTTCTTGAGCAATCTTCTCTCGCATATCAAGTCGTTTGTGATAACTGGCATTATCTAGAATGATGATAATCTTTCCTCCCTTTGCTTGAAAGTCTTCAGGTCTATTGCCCTGAGAAACCCATTCACTCTTAATCAATTCATTGAACTGTTGTAACTGTTCATAAAAGATGTCCCCCTCTCCCTTTTTAACAAAAAAGCAAATTCGTTTCCGGTCTGATTCTCGAATGCCTCCCATGACATTCACTCGCCCTTGCCTGCGTTGACCTGTAATCTTTTTACGGTGCCCTTTCTTACCCCAGGTTTTCCGTCGAATGACTCGTAAACTAAATCCGCTCTCATCCCAAAACCATATCTGAATTTGCTTTGGCTCTTCTTTAGCAATTGCTAAGTACTTTAATAATTTCTCTTTGAACTCAATTCTTTTAAGTGGATTCTGTTTCTCTGCTAAACTATATTTAGCCCAGATATAACGATACTTTTTTCGCTTCAGAATCCTCCTCACTTGAGAACCACTTAGCTCAATCCCAGTTTTCTCGCTCAGGTATGTTGCTAAACGTTCTCCACTCCATCGTCCAAATTCATACCCTAGGTCTGATGGCTCTTGGTCAATTATTTCTAGTAACAATCTGATATATTCAGGAGTCGCTTTACGATGACTCTCTTGATTTCGTCGATTCTGCAAGCTCTCCAGTTTGTTAGGGTCACCATGCATACACCAATAGGCTGCGGTTCGAGGTGAACATCCTAAAAAATCGGCAATTCCTCGTTGAGTTTTACCATCGTTTTGAAGCAAAAGAATTAAAATTCGTTCTCGAACATGGGCTAATTCACTCTCTCGAAGTGCTTTTTGCAATTTATCTACTTCCTCTGAACTTAGAAAACTCTTTGCTGGCATGGCACGGATAGTCTAATCATTTTTATTACTCAATTATGCAACTTAAATGCTGATCAGCTTAACTGGGACATGCCAGCGCTACAGGTGACTTGAAAGGGGGCTCCAGTCGCTGCTAGAAACACGTACTGTGCTAACTGGTAAAGCACCGCCTGGAGCCGTCTCATGCCGTCCTGAATTGCTGTGCCGTACATCCCAACAATAAATTCTTCGCCACCCCATCGTCCGACGACATCTTCCTGCCGAAACGACTGACGCAACAGGCTGCCTAGATAGCTCAAGACTTGATCACCTGCTGCATGACCGTGTTGATCGTTGACGTGCTTAAAGTAGTCTAAGTCCAGAATGGCAAGACTAAAAGGAGTTTTTTGTCGTTGCGCCAACCGCATCAACTGCGTCAGGTCTTGCTGCGCTTTGCGGCGTAACGGCACACCTGTCAGGGCATCTAAATCGTTGCTACCCCAAAGCTTGCGTTGGTCTAAGCGAGTTTTGACACGCGTTAAGAGCACTTGGGCCACAACAGGTTTGCTGAGAAAGTCATCCGCTCCGGCCGTAAAGCTGCGCTGCACCGTTTCGTTGTCGGTATGGGCTGATAAAAATAAGACAGGCAGACGATTCCAACCAAGGTCACTCCGAATGACTTGACAGAGTTCAATGCCACTCAGGGGCGGGATGCCTGCCTTTCTGGCACCAGGCTCGGAGGACGGGGGCTGACACAGCTCTACATCTAAGATCAACAGGTCAGGAGCAGTTTGTTCTAACGTTTGCCAAAAGTGCTGGGGGTTACTGAGTATCGTGACATGATACCCCCCAGGTTCTAACAAGGTCTTAAGAAGCTGTAAAAGCGCTGGGTCATCATCGACGATTAAGATGTGGGCACCGGAGTGACGCTTCTGCTGTAATACCTGAGTGATCGTGCTTAACACTTGAGCTGGGGCGATCGGTTTCTGTAAAAAGCATTGACTGCCTAACCGGGTCGCTTCAACTCTCTGCTCAAAGGTTGCCTCTGTGGTCATGATCACTATGGGTATTTCAGGGTATTGACGGTGAGTCGTCGTGAGAAAAGTCAACCCATTGATGGCCTTTGAGCGATCGAGATCAAGCAGAATGGTATGGATGGAGCCGCTGTCTAGAAGCTGCTGTGCTGTCTCGAGATCGGTTGCAATCTTGGCTTGCAAGCCCCAGGCTGCTGCCTCTCGTGCCAGCAACTCTGTCAGCGGTAAGTCATCACCCACAATCAGCAGAGTCGTCTCAGGGGCAGGCTGAGAAGAAAGTGTTAAGGGTGCTGCACTGCTCTCAGATGTTTCTTCCTTTGGATCTTCCAGGTATACCCGTAAGGTCGTGATCAGTTGCATCAGTTGTTCAAGCGACTCACTCTCCAGAGGCGCTTGCTGTTTGAGAAGATGCTGAATTTGGCGTGAAAGATGAGAGGCTTCATCTAAGCCAAAGCTTCCTAAGGAACCAATCAGGGTATGCGCTTCTCGCTCTGCTTCCTGTTGCTCTTCTAAGGTGAGGGTGCCATGCTGCAAAGCGCTGGCTGCTTGCTGGATGACCGAGAGGCGATCGCGGTAGGACTGGCAACACTCTTGCCACACGTCTCGCCACTCAGAATTAACAAGCGTGACAGGTGATGAAACAACGCTGTTGCCGCTCTCGCTCTTTGCTTCGTATGCTGGGCTTGGTCTTAGTCGATACCCTAGCTTGTAGATCGTTTTTAGCGGATCCTCCACACCTGCGTGCTTTAGCTTCTGACGTAAACCTTTGATATGTGCGCGCACCGCACCGACATTCGGCATTTCCTCTACAGCCCATAGTGCGACTAGCAGTCGATCGAGGCTGAAAATTTGCTCGGGATGACGTAGGAAAAGCTCTAGCAGTTCATATTCTTTAGTCGCTAATGAAATTGGCTGCTCCTGATAAGTGACTTCGCAACTGTTTGGGTTTAAGCGTAACTCTCCCCACTGAAGTAAGGGCGATCGAGCCACCTGATGCCGTCGGAGCAGTGCCCGCACGCGAGCCAGCAACTCATTCAGGTCAAACGGTTTGACGACATAATCGTCGGCTCCAGCATCCAAGCCCATCACTTTGTCATTGGTCGCATTTAGCCCGGTCATCAGCAGCACTGGAGTATTCCGGTTGGGGTTCTGTATAGCCTGCTCAGTCCGCAAGCGCTGGCAAAACTCAAGCCCAGCCACCTTTGGCAACCTCCAATCCAGCAAAATGAGATCATACGTCTCTGTTTCGGCTAAGTCCCACGCGGCTTGTCCATCTGTTGCTAGCTCAACCTGGTAGTGCTGCTTCACCAGCGATCGCTGAAGCAGTTTGGCTAAGCCCTCATCATCATCTGCACATAAGATCTTCATATTGGAGCCATAGATTGAGCGTTGCTATCTCAATCAAGAAAGGGAAATGCTCGTGTCTAGGCAGCATAGAACAAGCTTCGTGAGGGGCGATCAATAAAAGCTTACTGCCTGTTCAACCTGCCAGTCGCAATGAAGCCAGCGCCCTTAGAATGGGGCAAGACAGAAATAAACGAATCTGTAAACGTCTGAGCAATGGAACCAGTAACGTCTCTGTCCAAGAAAGGCATCTCTTGCCAGCAAGCTCGACAGAACCAATACGTTTGATGGTGTCGAACCTGACGCAGTAAAGCGTGGGAGCAGCAGGGGCAATGATTCATAAGTGTTTCAAAAACTGATGTATAGGGGTTTAAACAGGCGTGCAGTGGATCGGATGCACTGCTTTCGCACAGTTCAAACATATGAAAAATTTGTGAGGAATTTATGAATGGCTGCTCAACGTAGCACAACTTAAACAATTCGCGGTTTTAACCGCCAGACACTTCTTAAACAACCTCTGAGGTAGGGTAGTTGGCTGAATGAGAAACCTTTGTTGGCTCAACCCCTATGAGAGTCCAGATTGTCTGCATCAGTAGCTCTGGCTCAATCGGTTTGGCAAGGTGGTGTTGAAAGCCTGCTGCTAAGGCTTGTTGCTGATCAATTTCGCCTGCATACGCTGTGAGGGCGATCGCTGGCATTTTGCCAACTGGGTCAGATGTTTGTTTTCTAATTTGGCGGATTAAAGCGTAGCCGTCGATCGTGGGCATCCCAATATCACTAATGAGTAAAGCAAAGGATGTTTGCCTCAGGCGGCTCAGGGCTTCACTGGCAGACGCGACTTCAGTGACAGTTGCCCCATGCTGTTGCAGCAAAAAGGTAATTAACTCTCGTGAGTCGCGGTCGTCATCGACCACAAGCACTTGCAAACCATTGAATGTAACCGCTGAGGGATGAGAAGACAACGTATCCGCTTGCTGCAAGCTTGCTGCTGCAAGCACTGGCAGCTTGACTATAAAGGTGGCTCCTTGTCCTTCACCAGGGCTAGCGGCTTCCACGGTGCCGCCATGTAGTTCAACCAGGTAGCGCACGATCGCCAACCCTAACCCTAACCCGCCAAAGCGTCGAGTCGTAGTACTGTCAGCCTGACGAAAGTAGTCAAAGACGTGAGGCAGAAACTCAGGAGAGATGCCCCTGCCAGTATCGGTGACCGTAATCTGAGCGTAAGCAGTAGACTGGCTTTGCTTTAACAATCCATCACCACTGACATCTGCGGTGATGGGTGGGGGTGAATCAACTTGCTCTAGTTGCACCTGCACCTTGCCACCCTGCGGTGTGAATTTTACGGCATTGGTGAGCAAATTCCAGACGACCTGCTGCAGGCGGTTAGAGTCGCCTAGCACTTGCCCAACGTTCGGTGCCAAGACGGTCTGAATCTGAATTGCTTTGGCTTCGGCTGCGAGCCGTACTGTTTCAAGGGCAGCTTTGATCGTAAACGCCAGACCAACAGGACCTTGATGTAAACTCAGTTTGCCCTGAAGGATGCGGGAGACATCGAGCAAGTCTTCAATGAGCTGCGCCTGTAACCTGGCATTCCGTTCGATCGTCTCAAGCGCATACTGGGTTTTGGCTTCGTCTTGCTGACTGGTCTGGAGAATCCTAACCCAACCCAAAATGGGGTTGAGGGGCGATCGCAACTCATGAGACAACACAGCCAAAAACTCATCTTTGATCCGGTTGGCTTGCTGTGCCTCCTCAGTCTGCTGTTGCAAAGAAACCATCAACTGATTGAGCTGCCTATTCTGCTCTTGTAGTAAGGCTTCCGCCTGTTTACGAGCGGTAATGTCTGCGAGGATAAAAACGGCACCTGTGAAGTTTCCGTGCTCATCCAAGACGGGATCCATCGTTTTGGCAAACCACCGTCCTCTTGCCTCAAGTTCTAAAGCCTGACGCTGGTGAGTCGCTTTTGCACGGCGAAAGCAGGCACCGTCACCCGCTCCCAAAGCGGTCTGCATCAATTCATGATGTACGCAACCCAATGCTTCCTGACAAGGTATGCCAAAAAGCTGACTCATGGCGCGATTGCAGCGCAGAACTCTACCATCCTGGTCTACCAGGCAGACGCTGTCGTTAATCGAGTCAAACGTGGTTTGCCACTCTTGTGCAGACGTTAGTGCTGCATCCTCTGCCCGTCGCATACGTAGCAGCGATCGTACCGTGGCAACCAGTTCGATGGGTTCAACGGGTTGTGCGAGATAGGCATCCGCGCCACTGTCCAGTCCTTCCGCTTTATCCTGGCTTTGGACAAAACTAGCCGAGAGATGCAGCACCGGAATAAAGGCAGTCTCAGGATTTAACTTAATTTGACGACAGACTTCAAAGCCGTTTAGGTCAGGCAATTGCACATCCAGAATCACCAGCGCGGGCTGATGTTCAGCGATCGCCGTCAAGCCTGTCGCTCCGGTTGCCGCCTCTACGACTGTAGGTAGCGCTTTTTCGTAAAGGATAGAAGAAAATAGAGAAAAGGCAGTTTCAAGTGAGCCGAAAGCCAGGATGAAACCTTACTTAATTTGTCCGAGTTGCGGGTCGGATGACATCATGAAAAATGGCACCACTCGTCGTGGTAAACAGAATCATAAATGTCGAGACTGCGGTCGTCAGTTTGTGGAAAACCCCCAGTGGCAACCGAAGGCGCAAGAGACCTGTGCCTTGATTGATCGCCTACTGCTCGAACGGATTCCCTTAGCGGGGATTGCCAGAGTCTTGCACCTGTCGGAAAGCTGGTTGCAGCAGTACGTCAATCAGTGCTATGAGCAGGTGGCCCAACAAGCCGAGGTGCTGCCGAAAACGACTGCTCGGTTGACGGTACAAATGGATGAGTTGTGGTCCTTTGTGGATGAGAAAGGCAACAAACAATGGGTCTGGTTAGCGCTGGATGTGGCGACCCGGGAAATCATTGGGTGTCATGTGGGTGATCGGTCGGCACAAGCGGCGCAAGCGTTGTGGGACTCCCTCCCTCGACGTTATCGACAATATGCTCGCCTTTACACGGACCATTGGGAAGCCTATGCCTGTGTCCTACCGAGTAAACGGCATTTTGCAGTGGATAAAGCTTCTGGGTTGACCAGCTATATTGAGCGGTTGAATAATACATTGCGACAACGCATTTCACGGTTAGTCCGCCAGAGTTTATCGTTCTCGAAGAAGTTAGAGAATCACATTGGCGCGATTTGGAACTTCATTCATCACTACAATCAAAAGCTTCGAGAGAACCTGCAACGGGAGCAAAGAGCTTCTTTTTCTCCATCCTTTACATAATGGCACTACCCGACTGTAAAGCCTGCCGTTTGCAAAATCCGCGTCACTACGTAACGATTGGCTTCGTTATCGTCCACGTGCAAAATAATGACTTGTGGTTCAGACATGGCACGTTCCTCAAGCATCTAAAACCAGACCGACTTTAATGAGTATGTCTTGCAGGTGAGCGGCTTGAGCGGTTATTTCTTTTGAGAGTACGGTGAAACCCTGCGTGATCAGATTACTCTGAAGATCGGCATCCAGTTTTGTAGCGGTGTGGATGATCACAGGAATCGCTTGAGTGATGGCTTGACACTGCAACTGCTTGAGGACAGCAAGTCCATTCATGTCTGGCATTTCTAAGTCTAGCAAAATGGCGTCTGGCAGCTCACTGACTGCCAATGCCAAGCCTTCCTGTCCGTTCGCGGCTTCTAAAATTTGTAGCGGCGTTTGCGCCAACAGCTGTTTCATCACGTAACGATAGGCTGGATCATCATCGATCAGTAAGATTTTTTGCGTCTTACTCTGTCTAATCAGGGTATTGATCTTGTTGAGCAAGGGCAATCTCTCCACAGGCTTAATTAGGAACCCATCGGCTCCCAATGCCAGTGCCTGCTTCTCATTATCAATCACCGTAATCACCAGGACAGGCATAGTACGGGTCGTTTCATCACTTTTCAATTCTCGTAAAAAGGTCCAACCATTTTGCCCATCTAAGAGGATATCCAACACGATCGCAACGGGTCGAACTTGCCGTAAGGCTTGCCTCGCCTGCTCTAAGGTGCGGGTTGCAATCAGTTGATACCGCGACGCTTGCAGGTGTTTCTCATAAATAAAGAGCGTTTCGGTATGGTCTTCAATGACCAGAAGCGGCAGATGAGCTGGATTTTGAGGGGCGATCGATGGCGGTAGGGGTGTCAGTTCGGTCGCATGGGGATAGACGATCGGAATGGATGCCGAAAAGGTGGAGCCTTGACCTGGCTGACTCTGAACCGCAATACTGCCGCCCAGTAGCTCCGCGAGTTTGCGCGATAACGGCAACCCCAGCCCCGTTCCTTTGACTTGCTTTTGCAACGGAGAATCAATCTGCACAAAATCCTCAAAAATGCGCTCCTGGTCTTCCGGCGTAAGGCCGATACCTGTATCGCCCACAGAGAAGGTGATGGTATGACCACTTTGCACAGCCGTGACTCGTACCTCTCCTCGCTCAGTGAATTTGAGCGCATTGGAAACAAAATTCCTGAGAATTTGAGCGACTTTGCCCTCATCGCTATAGAGTGTGGGCACGCGGTCAGGTTCATCAAAGAACAGCTCTACAGAAGAACCCTGCACCAACAAGGGGCGCAACATGCCCCGCAGTGTGCCAAATAAGTCACTCACTTCAAAGGTACTGGGTCGCACTTCAATTTTTCCCGCTTCCACTTTGGCGAGATCCAGCAGGTCGTTGACCAGTTCTGATAAGCCATCTGCTGCCTTTTGCATGAAGGTAACCTGCTTTTCTTGCTCTACCGTTAAGTCGCCATCCAAACGCGACAGCAGCATCCGAGAGAGCGACAGAATCGAGTTAAGGGGTGTGCGAAACTCATGGCTCATATTGGAGAGAAAGCGGGTTTTGAGTTCGTTTGCCTGCTGGAGAGAGCTGGCTTTCTCATCCAGTTCGGCATACAGGGCAACCACGCCGCGATTGGTCTCTTCTAGCTCTTGATTGAGCTGCGTCAGCTCTTCTTCGCGCTTTCGTAACTCTGCCATCGCCCGCAGCAATTCCTGATTTTGGCGCTGGATTTCGTCGTAGGGATTTTGGGGCGATCGCGCCAGCACGGCGGCTTGCATCTGCTGCAACTGCGAGTCGGTGAAAGTCGGTGCTCGCTTGGGGAACGGTTTGCCAATGACCACCGTAGTACCTTGACCGAGCAGTGATTCAATCTCAAACGTATCCATGAGCTTGCGTGTGCCAATGATGCCTAATCCCATGCCTGTTTGGGAGGTGTAGCGCCCGTCTAAAACGTCAGCGAGATGAGGAATGCCTGCACCCTGATCCTGAATCCGCACCAGAAAGGCTTGAGGGTCGCCTGTGATGTAAAATTCAACGGTGCCGCCCTTGGCGTACTGAAGGGCATTGCGGGCAATCTCTGAAACGGCAGTGGCTAGTCGTGCCTGATCTTGCACATCAAAACCCAACTGCTCTGCCAGTTCACGAGTCCGCTGCCGCGCTTGCACGACATCCTGTTCGTAGTGAATTTCGAGCGTGAAGAGAGTCGTCATTGTCCCATTTCCTTGGCGACTAACACGGTCACATCGTCCCGCTCTCGATGAAAGTCTCGATATAAAACGCCTGCAATCAGGCTGGGATGTTTTTGGCTCAAGCCGGGGTAGCGATCGAGCCGCCACTGGGTGCTTAACCCGTCAGAATGCATAATCAAGAGTCCATGGGCATACCACGGGTGGTTAAACGCTTGAATTTTGCGGAGTTCATGACCGACGGTGCCGTTGTAAGACACCAGGTTGTGATGGTTGGTTAATGAGAAGATGCTACCAGCAATATTGCCAATGCCCGCAAAGCAAACCGTTTGTTGTTCAAAGTCGATTTCAGTGATGGCGAGTGCGGCTCCACGGGTGCTACGCAAGGCTCCATGCGCGGCTTCGATGATTGCGGGAGGCGATCGATGGTGATTGTCCTGAAAACTTCTCACAGCAGCGGCAGACGCACTGGCCGCTGCTGGTCCATGCCCTAAGCCATCGGCGACTAACAACAGAATGCGGTGGGGTTCAATCTGACTGGCCCACGCATCGCCTGAAACGTCCTCTCCAAGCTTAGGTAAACACACGACCCCAATTTCTAAGGTCTTTTCACCAAGGGTAGCGGCTGGGTCTGCCCACAGATGAGCGAGCAGGGCGGTACCCTTGTCAGCGATCGAGTAAACTTCAAAAAAATTGGAGAGGCGGCGCACGGCACCCAGCCCGTTACCTGACGTGCCGGCAGTTGAATAGCCATCTTCTAAGCACACATCCACATCGACGATTCCGGGGCCTTTGTCCAGCGACAAGATCTCGATGCCCAGTGTGGTCGCTTGCTCAATCGCCCGCAGCAGTAAAACGCCACCGTGAGCGTGCCGTATAAGATTATTGGCAAGTTCTGTGACGACAATGCCAAGCTTGCCCCGCTCCGTTTCCTTGAAGCCGAGCCGATCTGCCAACGCCAACGCCGTTCGTCGGGCTTCCCCCGTTTGACTCGATTCATTGATAACAATGGCGATTGATTCTCTCATGTTATTTCCAGCGTACGATTGTGACCCGCGTACCCTCTCCCACCACAGACTCGATCGCAAATTCGTTGGCGAGTCGTCTCGCACCACTCAACCCCATGCCTAACCCACCGCCCGTTGTAAACCCGTCTTTAAGCGCCAGCTCCAGATCGGGAATGCCCGGTCCTTGATCCTCAAACGTGAGTCTGAGTCCTCGCCTTCCACCATCCTGGAGTATCTCTAGCCTGGCTATACCGCCACCGCCGTAATCCAGGGTATTGCGAGCGAGTTCGCTGGCGGCTGTCACAATTTTAGTTTGGTCTACTAAACCAAAACCAAGCTCTACTGCACACTGTCGTACCGCTTGCCGCACCAAGACGACATCCGTAGAAGCTTGAATCGCCATCGTTTCAGACTGCTGCATTGTCATCTATGAGACCTTCAGTGGCAGTGAACTGAGTCGCAGTGGTGTCTCTAAGGGTCGATCGCAAGAGTGTCATGCCTTTTTCCACGTTTAAAGCAGTCCGCACCCCCGTGAGTGACATGCCCAGTTCGACCAGCGTAATGGCTACGGCTGGCTGCATCCCAACGACTACCGTTTGAGCATCCAGTACTTGCGACATCTTGGCAATGTTGCCTAAAATTCTGCCAATGAAAGAATCGACGATTTCTAAGGCCGAAATATCGATCAGCACCCCATGTGCATGCGTTTGCGTAATGCGATTGGTCAGATCATCCTGTAGCGTCATAGCAAGGCGATCGTGCATATCTACCTGAATGGTGACAAGCAAGAATTCACCCATTTGCAATATGGGAATGCGTTCCATCCGTTTCTCCTCTAACCTATTTAGCTTGATTGCGGGTGATGGTCGCGCCCACTCGCTTCAGTGCCATTAGCAAGGCATCCGCCAGCGTTGCCTTCGTGATTACATCGGTCAAATCAATGCCGAGATAAACAATGGTTTGAGCAATTTGTGGTCGGATACCACTAATAATGCAGTCGGCTCCCATAAGGCGAGCTGCGGTAACGGTCTTGAGTAGATGTTGCGCCGTGAGGGTATCGACGGTAGGAACACCCGTAATGTCAATAATGGCAACCTCCGACCCGGTTTCGACAATCTTCTGCAACAACGACTCCATTACCACTTGAGTACGGGCGCTATCCAGAGTGCCAATAATCGGTAAGGCGAGAATGCCCTCCCAAAGCTTTACGACGGGCGTAGACAGCTCCATCAACTCTTCCTGCTGCCGTAGAATCACTTCCTCGCGCACCTTCTGATAGGCTTCTACCACCAACAAACCGAGCTGATCCAGTAAGGTTGTCGCTTGCCAAATCTCATTGCCTAGATCAGCAGGGTCTTGCAACTGTTGGCGCAAGTGGTTAAACAGGGGTTGTTTGAACGAAAAGACAAAGGTTGCCGTTTCAGATGGCGTGAAGCCCTTACGCGATCGCGATCGTGAAATGCTCGTCAACAGTTCTTGCAGCTCTCGCCACTCTGCTGCTTGCAAATTAGTCAAATTACCTTGTTGAGCGGCAAGACGCAGCAACTTAAGAAATTCGCGGCACTCCTCCTGTATCTCTGCTGCTTTGATCAACCCTTGCCGAGTATTTGTCGCTACCAAAGCCTGACTCCACTCTGCTAGCAGGTCTGCCTCATAAATTGTAAGTATTTCGGCTATCTTGCTTGTACTCATTGTCTCCACGGGGCAACCCTCTTCAACCCTCTTCATTGGTGCAAAATCCAGTGTATGACGACTTTAATCGTTCAACCTAAAGGTTTTAGCTTGCTAGCCCCTCAGTTTTAACCGATATAGCTGACCAGTCAGCCCAGAGAAAGCCTGTGTAAGCTTTTGAGATGCTTCCGTGATAAAGCTCTGTTTTTGAAAGATGTTGCGAGGCTACGGCTATAGCTTTGACTGCTGCTGCCGAGCGAACGCCACCTTATACCCATTCCTCAAGGTGAGGCTACGGATGATACAACGTAGCGATTGAGTTCTAGTAGGGGAAGCCTTATTTCTCTCTATCCTTTACCAAATGAAACTACCAAAATTTTCATGCTGATGGTCTTTTCAGCCGCTATTTTGAGCCTCCAGACTGTTCATCGCGAGACTCAAAAAGTTTTCTGACTCACTAAGGGTCAAGCAGATGCACTCGAATACTTGCCCTTAAGTCCCAACTAATTTCTGGAACCAATCGTCGTTCCAGAGTTCATCGAAGGCAACATCTTCCTTCGCTTCTTTGCGGTAGCTGCGATTAAATTCAATCGCTTTTTCCAGGCTTTCCAAGGCAAAATCAGCTTCACCGAGAAATGCATGACTAATGGCACGGTTGTAATAGGCACTGGCATAGTCTGGTTTTAGATCAAGTGCCTTGTTAAAACTAGCGATCGCATCTTTATGGCGACCCAGTTGAGCCAGGGCATAGCCGCGTTTATCCAGCGCTTTATACGAATCGGGATTGAAGTGGATGACCTCATCAAACGAGGCGATCGCATCTTTGTAGCGTCCCAACGTTTCCAATGCTAGTCCGCGATTCATCCAGGCAACGGCATCATCGGGTTTAAACTGCACGGCACGCTCAAACACATTAAAGGCATCTTCATGTCGTCGCAAAATGCCTAATGCGACCCCTTTATTGACCAGGGCTTCGTGATAGTCAGGCTTGTTGTCCAACGCACTATCGTAAGAGGCGATCGCGTGTTCATAGCGCTTGAGCCGCGCTAGACTCATGCCTCGGCTAAACCAGCCTTTATCTTCTTTGGGCTTGAGTTTTAGCATGTGATCAAACGAGTCGATCGCAGGTTCATGGCGCTGAATTTTTTGCAGCACTAGCCCCCGTTGATACCAGATATCGGCATTGTCTGGCTGGAGTTCTACTACTTTGTCGTAGCGCAAAATGGCGGCTTCATGGTTTCCTTCAGCAAAGAGTTCGTGCCCTTGACTGATGTATTTATTTACATCAATAAAGAGTTCCGGACGGTTTGCTTTCATTAACTCAAGCTGCCCCATCAAGTCTTGTAGTTTTTGTTGCAGCGTGGCAACCGCTTCTTCCGAAACGGGTGAGGCTTCTGCTAACTGCTTGAGGATGTCATCTTTTTGAGTTTGAGCGTCTGCCTGGAGGGCTGTAAGTTGAGTTGTGAGTTCAGATTGCAAGGTTTCGATCGTTTGTAACCCGTCATCCTTTTGTTCTGAAACAGTTGCTTTCAGTTCCGAAATTTGAGTCGTAAATTCGGCTTCTAAGGTTTCAAGTTCTGCCAGAATACGATCGCGTTTTTGTTGCGTTTGCTGTTGAGCATCTAACTGAAAACTGGCAATTTGGGGTGCGAGTTCAGTCTTAATTTGTTCTAAATCACTCAAAATCGTTTGCTTCTGATTCTGAGCATCCGTTTGTAGCGTGGTTAGGGTTTCTGTGAATTCTCGATCGGCCGCTTCCAGCTTTTGCGTGAGGCGATCGCGCTGTTGTTCAACATCGGTCGTTAAGGCTGAAAGCTGGGGCGAAAAGTCGGCTTGCAGTTGTTCTAAATGTTCGAGAATGCGATCTTTTTGCTGCTGGGCGATCGCTTGCAGATCCACCAGTTGCGCCGTAAATTCCCGTTCCGATGCTTCCAACCGCTGAAGCACTTGCTCCTGCCTTTCTTGCACATCCAGGCGAAAATCAGACAGTTGCGGTGTCACATCCGCTTGAAGCTGCTCCAGGTTTTCGAGAATGCGATCTTTTTGTTGATTGGCGATCGCCTGTAGCTCAACTAATTGAGTAGCAAACTCGCGTTCCGAAGCCTCCAGCCGTTCCAAGACGCCACTTTGCCGCTGTTGCGCCTCAGACTGAAGCTGCTCCAGCCGTGGCGAAAAGTCAGCTGTTTCCTGTTCTAGCTGCTCTAGAATGCGATCGCGCTGCTGCCTTGCAGACAGTTGCAAATCAAGGAATTGATTCGCAAAGTCGCGTTCGGCTCCGGCTAGTTTTTGCAGAATCGCCTGCTGTCGCTCTTGTGCCGCTGCTTGCAGTTGCGACAATTGTGGTGCAAAGTCAGCCGTCAGCGTTTCTAGACCTTCGAGGCTGCGATCGCGCTGTTGCTTGACGGTTAACTGTAACGCAGCCAACTGCTCGGCAAACGCTCGTTCGGATGCCGCTAAGGCTTGCAGTGTGTGCTCTTTTTGCTGCTGAACATCAGACTGTACTGCGTCTAGATGCGGCTTCACATCGGTTTTAAGCTGCTCCAGGTGCCCAATCATGAGTGTTTGCTGGGCAACAGCCGCTGCCTGAAGTTTGGCAAGGTTGGCGGCAAACGCCTGTTCTGACGCTGCCAGTTGTTCGAGTGCGGTAGTCTGCTGCTGCTCAATGTCTGACTGCGAACTCGTGAGCTGTGCTGCAAGAGTGATGCCCAAGTCCTCCAGCGCTTGCTTAGATGTCACAAGCTGCGTTGCCAGATCAGCCAGCGTTTGGGTTTTAGACTGCGCCAAGACGGCGACCAAGCCCGATAGTGCATCACGCTCCTTCGCCACATCTTGCTGAAACTGCTCGGCTTCCTCGGCAACATCATCCGCGATCGTTTCGACTTCCTCCAGAATGGTCTTCGCGTTTTCCCTGGTTTTGGCAATCTGGCTTTCAAGTTCTTGCAAACCCTCTAGCTGTTCTGTGGCGCGGATCGCAATCTCTTGAATCACCGCACGACGCAACAACCACAGCGCCGCGATCGTCGCTGCCAACAGCACAAGCAAAATGCCCAGTAACACGTTGAACAGGGTTGTCATGCGCGCCAGGGAGCGATCGCTGCTCTGCGATGGTGCTGACGGTGTGCCGGTTTGTAGCTGCGCCAGTGGCATCGCTTGACCCAGCGATCGTTCAGTCGGAGACGATCGCGCCGGTTGCACTGTGGCACCCAGCGAGAGCAACAAGACCGAGAGCGTGATCCCACTTCGGGACAAAAAAGCGAGAACTTCTGGGTGCTGGCGCTTCATCGAGAATCATCCTTAGCTGGCAGTCGATGGTTGCAGTATATCGAAGACGGTGTCGAGCGGTTGCTCGTCTCCTCCAGAGTAATCAAAATTCGGCATGGTAGTCTAGCGGCAACGTTTTGCAACGGTCAGCAACTCGCACTCTTATAGAAAAAGGATGAAGGATGAGGGAAAAAGGATGAAGGATGAGGGATGAAGGATGAAGGATGAATCGAAATCTTTGCTGAGAGGAAGTTTCAAGGTTTAGTCTGTCCTAACGTTCTCTTCGACTGCCATACCAATAAACGCTACGTCTGTACTAGTGCAGTGTTTAATGCCGATAGCAACCGAAGACGTTTGTAGAATAAAAGTAGAGTAGCGCTAACGTCCTCCTCTCAAGGGAGTCTTAAAATGGTACAAACTCCTACTAAAAATCTGGCACTAGAAGAGTTTTTACAGTTACCGGAGACTGAACCCGCTAGCGAGTACATTGATGGGCTTATCATCCAGAAACCAATGCCACAAGGAGAGCACAGTGCCATTCAGACTGAATTAGCACCTGCAATCAACCTGGTCGTCAAACCTAACCACATTGCACGGGCTTTTATAGAATTACGCTGTACTTTTGGTGGACGCTCCACCATACCGGATGTTGCTGTATTTTTGTGGGATAGAATCCCACGTAAGGAAAGTGGTGGAGTTGCCAACGTTTTTCCCCTTGCGCCTGATTGGACGATCGAAATTCTTTCACCCGATCAGAGCCAGACTAAAGTGACCAAAAATATTCTGCATTGCCTCAAGCATGGCACTCAGATGGGATGGCTGATTGATCCAGATGAGCAATCTGTGTTTGTTTATCGACCGGATCAACCAACTACTGTTTATGATGAACCGGGGACACGCTTACCAGTGCCAGCCTTTGCTACTGACTTTAATCTTACGGTAGAAGGTTTATTTGGCTGGTTAATGGAATGAGTTTAGAGACACCTATTTTTCGATCGCATCCAGCGAACGATCGCTACCCTTGAACCTTAGACACCCCTGTAAGCGTGTTTTTTAAGCAGTCCTAAGTCTTGCAGTTAGTTGCCAGCAACAACATTAAGCTTGGAGCCTTTCTCAGTAATGACCTTGAGCGGTAGGGTCGATCGCGACTCGCGACGCGGAAACTGGATGAACTGCACTCCCGATTGAGCAGGCTGCACAACCATCACGTATTGCTCACCTGTCCATTCCACACGAGTCACGCGATGGGATAACACCCATACTTCCGCTACTTTGCCAGCGTTAATTTGAGTGACATCCGTCGAGTCATAGCACTTCCAGAGCGTCTCTTCCACCGTCCACAGCCCTGACAAGTAGATGGGTTCCATTCGCAGGCTCAGACCATATTGCGTAAACGAGAAGATCTCTTGCTGCCAAAAGCGCTGAGACAGAGCCTTTAGCTCTGGGCTGTCCCTGTTACCCTCATAACGCGGCAAACTCTGAAGTTTCTTCGTCTGGGCTGCCTGGGTAGGGCGCGCCCACGCTTGCGCCTCGCCGCACACTTTAAAGGGAATGTCTGCGACGGGTTGCCCTGCGATCGCGATCACAGGTGGCACTTCAGCATCCAATACAGGCGACACTTTAGCGTCTGACTGCGATGTTTTTGACTGCGATGCTACTGCCAGCCCAACGCCACCGCTAGTCAAAGCAAGTAGACTGCACCAAACGATCTTTTGGGACAAGTAAAACATGAGGGCTCGCACCAAAAGAACGGGTGCGTTTGAAGGTGACTACAGGGGTACTACTGCGATCGACGTGACTCAAAGCGTTGCAGTGTGACTAATCGGTGCCGCCCCAGCTCCAAAACGGGTTGCCGTTACGAACACCCTTACGGAGGATAGTGGTTGTAAGCTGGTTGGCATCACTCATGCCCGTCATATCGAGGATGAGATAAACTTTGCCACCATTGAATCTAAGACGCAGATAGGAATGAGTCAGATATGCTTCGCCATCATTCTTTACAATGCGGGCAGTGGCTTTGCACTTTTGGTAAGCAGGTTTAAGGGTGCCAACCCAGGTCACGCTAAAGTCATCAGCGGCGGCGACAACAAACCGATCGGCTAATTGGCTTAGATTAGCACTGCCGTCGATCGCATAGCTGCCCTCGCGGTAAGGCTGTGGCTTTTCCATCACGGTCACTTTCTCAGGGCAGCGAACGGTTTGAGGTTCCTGGCGATCGACCGATCGATACACCTGCATCTCAATCTTCCCTGCCTGTGCGGGTGCTGTTGGCAAAAGTGCCAGTGCTGCGATCCCAAAACCAACCAGCCATTGTTTCTTCACAACTAACCTACCTTTTTTGCCACAGACTGTTATCTACGCTATGAGTAAGTGACCTTCCGGGTAAAGATTTTAGCCACTTGGAGCAGTAGACAGTGCTGCTTCACAAGCCACAGTACACTTATCTGTGCCAAATCTATGAGCGATCCCCGATTTTTTTGGAGCCACCAGGAATCTTTTTGAAGCAGATTGCGTTTAGAGACGACAGCGATCGGGTGAGTCGCATGCAAGGCGCTGTTGACGGGTAGCCACAATCGTCGCCAGGTTAGCGCGTCCGGTCAGTGCCAGTCGCCAATCTGCCCAGATGCCATACGCAAAATCGACAATCGCTCCAAGCAGCGGCAATTTAGTGGCGGCATAGACCCAACCCATGCCCAGCACCGCATAGACGCGGCGAAACACTTCGACATTCTGAATCACGGTGCCATCGGGCAAGACGGCATGGATGCGTCCCATCGCTGTTTCAAAATCAACGCCACCATGCGCGGCTGGATTGTAGCGATCGTCGGCAATATCCACAAAGGCAACCAGCCCACGATCGGCATCTCGCTTCTGTAGAAAGTTAACTTCTCGCAGGCACAGCGGGCACTCACCATCGTAGAGCAGCTTGATTTGCCAGGACGGTACAGCATCGGAAGGCTGCGTATCGTTCAAAGCGTCCTGGTCGATACCGGAGGTCATAGAGCACGTCTCAACGAAGCGGTTTGACGGGAATGACAGTTCCCTCTTCCATTATATGAAGAAAAGTAAATGATGCTCTCAGCAACGGTGAGAAAGATGAACAGCTTTGTAGAGCGATCGAAGCAATGCCACAGCTTAGAACAGCGATCGGTGTTTCTCTTGTTTCTCTTGCTTCTCTGACTGCTGATGGCTGACCGCTAGCTGTAGACTGGACTCGTTGAGTGAGTTGAGCCACTGTGTCTGTTGCAGAGCGCGTGATTGTACCGTTGGATGTGTCGAGTGAGCGTGAGGCGATCGCGCTGGTTGAGCAGTTACCGCAAGTCACCTTTTGGAAAGTTGGCTTAGAACTCTTTGTCAGCAGTGGACCCAGCATTTTGACGGCACTGAAAGCGCGGCAGAAACGGATCTTTCTCGATCTAAAATTTCACGATATTCCTAACACGGTTGCGGGTGCCTGCCGTGCCGCAGCGCGTCATGGGGTCGATTTGGTAACGCTACACGCAACCAATGGCAAAGAGGCGCTGCAAGCCGCTCAGAGGGCAGCAGAGGCAGGCGCAGCAGAAACGGGGATTGATCCCCCCAAGCTGTTGGCAATTACGCTGCTGACCAGTTTGACCGCGCGATCGCTTGCCTTTGAGCTTAAAGTGCCCCTAGAGCTACCAGAGTATGTGCTGCACATGGCGCTCTTAGCCCAGGAGAACGGTTTGGCAGGAGCCGTTTGCTCACCACAAGAAGCTGCATCATTACGACAGATCTGCGGCAATGATTTTCTGCTGATCTGCCCTGGCGTACGACCCACATGGGCAGAGGCAAAAGATCAGCGGCGCACCGTCACACCAGCCGCAGCCCTCAAAGCCGGAGCCGATTATCTGGTGATTGGTCGCCCTATTACAGCAGCAGCAGATCCCGTAGCGGCATTCGAGCGCATCTGTGAAGAGCTGTTAGGAGAGTAAAGGGTGTAGAGGGGACAGGGTCTAAATCATAGGGTGGTATGGATGACCGTCGATCGAGTAGCGGTAGGGCAAAAGTAGTGAACCAGGATAGAGCCTTTAAGACGATCGCGATCGGGCTAGGTAGCGTTGCACTCTTGGCAACGCCAGCCGGAGCCATCATGGGCGATCGCACCCCACTCCCGACTCCCGACTCCCGACTCCCGACTCCCCACCTCGCCCAAAACTTCACCTGTCCCGCCACGCTAGAACCGCTGACCACTGCAATGCTGCGGGATTTACCCGGCTACATTAACCGCTCTACGTCTCGGTTAGTGCTGCGCAAAACTGCACCGACTTACGCAATTATTGCCAGTCAGCCAGATTTTATGCCGTTGCCGACTGATGCCAGTGAAGACCAGAGCCTTCCTGATGACAACCTGCATCAAATTTTCTTCACAGTGTTGGAGCGGCAGTATGTGGGCAAGGGCGTAGTGGAGTTTCAGCAGTTCCATTGGCTGTTTTTGGTACGCACTACTGGCGGTTGGCGACTGGCGCTGTTGTTCTCCCAGATTGGTAGTTATCCCGTCGATCGCCAACCCAATACGCCACCCCGCGAAAGCAGCCAGAGTGCTACGGCAGACGCAATTCGCTTGTGGCTACGCAACTGTGAAGCAGGGTCAGTCAAGGTCTGATTGATGCGGAAGAGAGAAGGCTAAAGGCTAAAGGCTAAATTTTTAGACTTCATCCTTTAGCCCTTAGCCTTTCTCCTCACTTCTCATTTCTAGAGCACAAAACCCTGAACAAGCGTTGTTCCCAGGGTGCCTTCAAAGGTCGGTTTTGTTGTGGTAATTAGTACAGCCACTCGTTTGCCATCGGGCGATAGCGTCACCTGACGAATGGCGTAGTCCATAACATTGATGCGAAAGTTGCTGAGAGAATCGAGCGATCGCTGCTGTCCGTCGTAGTTCACCTCAAGCTGCATCGCGGCTTTGTCCTGAGCACTGGTTTGACGCAGCCGCAGTTGTAGCCGTGGGCTAGTAGCAGTAGGCTTCACTGTCACAGTTTCGGTGCCATCGGCAGCACGTGCGCGTGACAGAATCGGCAGATCTACCCCTATGACAGGTGGCGTAAGGTTTAGGTCTTGCCGTACTTTCCAGGTTTGCTTCAACAAAGCGGTTTCAGCAACGGCTGCCTCCGTCGCTGCCTCTTCTTCGCCGTAACGTGTTTCGATGCAGCCATTTTCTACACAGCGATTAGAGGCGACATTAACAAGCTGGAGCGCGGCTTTGGGGATGCCAGCACCCGTATCTCGTGAGCTTTCTAGATAGATGAAATAGTTGCCATCTGTCGAAAAACCCGCCATGCGAGGAGTTGCCTGGAAAGTGGGTGTGACGGCTAGCCGCGGTTTGGCTGCTGGCTGAGTCGCGATCGGTGCTGGTGGTTTGACGGCTGGTTTGGCTGCTGGTTCGCTGACTGGAGCCGGGTCGATCGCAGGTGCTTGACCCACAGATTCTGTCCCAGACGGTGGGCGGGATGGTGTAATAGCAGACGGTGACGGAGTAGGAAAGCTTTCAGAGGGGGGCGCGATCGGGCTGGGCACTTCAGACAACTGGAATGGGGGCGGAGTCTGCGAACACGCAGCCAAAAACACTAATGTCAGAGAGGGAAGCCAGCGACGCGCTTGAGGTTGTTGCCACATAGGAGTAGAGGTGCCGAAGAAACAGGAAACACAGACTGTTGGCTTTATGTGTCGCGGTTAGGAGAACTCGCCATGTTTGTGATATTAAGCAAATACGCCACGCCTGGGGAGGATTCCGGAGACTGGACTACGACCATTTTACTAAGGATGACGGCAGAAGCGTTCTCTGCTCCCACCCGTGTTCAAGGGAACTAAGTGCAGAAACACTGCGCTAGCTTTTGAACGAAAACAGTGTTGGCATCAGCTGACCAGAAAAAATCAGTCATCATAAAAGTAGATTCTGCAATGGACTGAAGGGGGTGTGATGTCACTTCTACCATTTCAAAACGCTAGTTCGACCCTGCGTTTCGCCGATCGCCACGAAGCAGGCGAACAACTGGCACACGCTGTTTTACAGGAAGCGCAGCAGCTTGAACCAACATCACGCTTTGTCGTTTATGCGTTGCCCAAAGGTGGGCTACCGATCGCGCAGCCAATCGCACAGAGCCTGGGCTGTCCGCTAGATGTGATTGTCGCCAAAAAAATTACCCGTCCCGATAATGCCGAACTGGCGATCGGAGCCGTTACAGCCGATGGGTACGTCGTCTGGGATCGCCATCGCCATCACAACATCCCGCCTGGAAGCCATTACAGCAGCCTTGAAGAGCAACAAGAGACGCGCCAGGGGGTACAGCCATATTATTCAGACGATGTGGCGTTACAGCAGGCTCATGCCCACGCCCACGCGCAGCTAGAGGAACTTTCGCCCAACAGCCCTCGGTTCAGCGCACAGGGTGCGATCGCCCTTTTAGTAGACGATGGCATTGCTACTGGAATGACAATGGCAGCCGCGATCGAAGCCGTGCGAGCACAGCAGCCTGCCCAACTTTGGATCTGTGCGCCTGTAGCACCAGCCGAACTCATGCCGTTCTTACACACCTATGGCGATCGGGTCATTATCCTGGCAACGCCCCATCCCTTCTACAGCGTCAGCCGCTTCTACCAAGCCTTTCCTCAAGTGACGATGGCAGAAGCCGCTGCGTATCTGCAAGGCACCTAGCAAGACGCAAGCGAATGCAGTAGACCAAAAGAACGAAGGGTTGTCATCGCCATTGGGACAAGGGGTGAAGGAGTGAAGAGTGAAGAGTGAAGAAGTGATGGGGTGAAGAAGTAATGGGGTGAAGAAGTGAAGGAACTTAAGGAACCGAAGGTTGTCATCGCCACTGAGACTATTGATTGCTCCTAGCTATAATCCCACTTCTCCAACTTTCTACCCTTTCACCCTTCCACCCTCTCACCTTTTCACCCTTCCACCCCTTCACCCTTCCCCCCTCCTGATCCCAAATTCTCCTCAGCATGGTCGAACCCCAAACGATTACCCTAGAATTTAGAGGACTCAGGAGAACGACCCCGATCGAGGGGAATTCAGACTCTTAACGAGCATCTACCCACCGCTCTACGCTTTTTTTTGCAGATTCATGGCAACTGAAGACCAGATCAGCCTGTTTAACCTTTCCACTGGCAGCAGCGCTCCGCCGCCCCAAAACTTTGACTCAGAGCAAATTCCTACGGCTGCCAGAGTGCCCATTCCTGCTGGCACCTATGAGACGATGGAGCAGATGCAGGCGCATTGCAATCGCTGTTTTCGTTGTGCGTTAGGGCAAACCCGCACCAATGCCGTTGTGTCGCGAGGCAGTATGCAGGCTCCCATTATGATTGTGGGCGAAGGCCCAGGCCAAAACGAGGACGAGCAGGGCAAGCCGTTTGTTGGCAAATCGGGGCAATTGCTGGACAAAATTCTGGAGTCGGTCAACCTCAGCGCTGAACAAGATGTGTTTATCTGCAATGTGGTCAAGTGCCGCCCACCAGAAAACCGTACGCCGACAACGGATGAAGCGGAGGCGTGCAAAGGCTACTTGATGGAACAGATCCGCCTGGTTAACCCCAAAATTATTTTGCTAACCGGAGCCACAGCGCTGAAGGGATTGCTGGGCATCAAGCAAGGTATTACGAAGGTGCGAGGGCAATGGATTGAGCAGGACGATCGCCTGTATATGCCGATTTTCCACCCAGCGTACCTGTTGCGTAACCAATCGCGCGAACGGGGGCAACCCAAATGGTTGATGTGGCAAGACATTCAGGCAGTAAAAACAAGGCTGGATGAACTGCGGGGGGCATAAATACCAGATCCCCGATTTCTTTGAGAAATCGGGGATCTAGAGCGTGCGGCGAATCTAACGTCCGATCGCGCAATGTTAACGGTTCTGCTTGAACGAGGCGAGCCACTCTCGCACTTGTTCCCCAGCCGCATCACGACCACCTAAACCGAAGGCGATCGCGATCGCGACTGCCACCGCTCCCAACAGCAACCCAAACGCCAGATTGACAATGTTGGGGGCAATGCCCATCTGCTGAAGCGCCATCGCCGAAACCAGCGCAATGATCGCTACTCGTGCCGTTTGCCCCAGAATTTTTGACTGGGGTGTGTTCGAGCTACTGATGATGCTGAACGCGAGGTTTGCCAGGTAAAGCCCGATCGCAAACACAATCAGCCCTGCAAGAATTTGACCAAACACGGCGAGTAATCCCACCACGATGGTTTTCAAGCCAGGGAAGTTCAATACATCGATCGCTGCCACCGCTGCAAACAGCACAATACCAACCAGCACAACCACACCAACAATTTCTGAAGGCGTGCGAGTAGTGGGTGTAGAGCCTTGAAACGTAGTCGTTTGCCCTCCAGTCGGGGGGATATTTGTGAGCGGTGGCGGCGAAGCAGACATACCAGGCGTTGACTGAATGCCTAACCAGTGAAAAACGTTGTTGAACCCAATGCTGGTCAAAATATTCGTGACCAGATCTGCTACAAACTTGCCAATCACGTAAGCGGCGACCAGAATCAGCGCGGCTGTAAAAATCTGAGGCAGCGCATTGAGAATTTGGTTCAGCATGGCTGTCGCTGGACCAGAAATCGAGGGAATCTGGAGCGCATCCAGTGCTGCTGTCGCCGTTGGAATGAGGATCAACACATAGACGATCGTGCCAATAATCCAGGAAAGCGACTGTCCGCCAGCGCTACGGCTCAAGCCAAAACGAGCACCCAGGCGATCGGCTCCCGCTGCTGTCAGCAGATTAGTAACAATGCCGCGCACAATACGGGCAATGACCCAGCCAACGACACCAATCAGCACTGCTTTCAAGATTTTTGGCAGCGCTGCCAGGATTTCATTCAGCAAGTTTTGCACGGGCTGAAGGGGACCTTGCAAATCCAATACGCCCAAAATCAGCGGCAGGAAGAAGAGAAAAATGAGCCAATAAAGGGCTGTGCCCAGCGTTTCACTCAGCGAGAACTGCGTTTCTGTCGGCGCAGGTGCTGCCGTGCCATACGGTGGCTCTCCATAGGTTGGCGCTCCATAGGTTGGCACTGGCGTTGCAGGTGGTGGTGGTGGTGCGGTTTGCGAAAGCCGCTCGTCCAGCCCAAAACCTTGTGCAACCCGAGTCACCAGCGTTTTGGCTAGCGTTGCCAGCAACCAGGCGATCGCCACTAAAATGGCAGCCGAACCCAGCTTCGGGAGATAGGAAAAAATCTGATTCAGAAAGTTATTCAGCGGTTGCGAAACCGTAGTTAGCTTCAGCGCATCTAGAAAAGCGACTGCCGCTACGATCGCAATAATCCAAAAAACAACGCTGGCAAGCACCTTCTCGATCGGAAACGGTTCACTACTAGGGCGCTGCCCCATGATTGAAGCCGCGATGCGGTTGTCTATATCAGTTTTCTTTAGCAAGCCACCCACTACCTTGCTAAGAACAAAGGCGAGGAGCAAGCCAATAACAAGAATGAGAATCGCCCCAAGCAGATTGAGCAGGGTTGGACCTAACGTCCCTAACCCAAGCCCTGCCAGAAAGGGGGCAAGAGGATTTGTGTCTACGGGTTGAGGTGATGGGGCTTGCGCCACTAAAGCACCTGCAAATGCTGACATTTGCATCCCAGAGGCATACTCAAGTCGCTGCAAAATTTCGTTCATAGTTGCCTAAATACCCTCAAATTCGGCAGAAAGCGTAGAAAGATGACCTTTAGGTCAAGGTAACTGACTAGAGGTATACCGCATAATCGTTGACATCTGAATGCTGATTTGCGATCGTAGCTTTAGCCCGTTAGCCTGTACAAACTGAAGACAAGCAAAAACAGTGCAAACAAATAATGCAGTGAAGCAAAATCTATCACCCAGGTTAGAGGCAGTCTTTCATGAGCTGCAGGTTTATTTCATCTGTCTTGATGAATAAGCTTGATGAGTAAGAAAGCCTCAAAGAGAAGAAATATGTCTGAGCCGCAGGTTTTTGAACACTCCATCCAAATTGATGCCAGTGCCACTACTGTAGAACGATGCCTGACCGATCGCGATTTAATGCATCGGTGGCTCAACCCTGCCCTACGCTGCGAACCGATCGACCAATGGTCTACAGAGCTGGGTGGGCGTAGTCGGTTTGTCATTCAAATCCCAGTTGTGCAGCCTGCACTCAATAGCGTGGTCGTGCAGCGCGAACCGGGTCTCATTGTATGGGAGTTTAACGGCTTCTTTAAAGGACGCGATCGCTGGGAATGTAACCCCGAACTGCAAGGCACTCGTCTCCTCAATCGCTTTGAATTTGCGATCCCCAATCCACTCATCCGTTTTGGGTTCAACACCTTCGCTGCCACCTGGACTCGTGACGATATGCAAGCACAGCTCCGTCGCCTCAAGCGCGTTGCCGAAACCGTTTATGGGAGTTAGGGAGTGGGGAGTGAAGAGGTGAAGAGGTGAAGAGGTGAAGGGGTGAAGAAGTGAAGAGGTGAAGAAGTGAAGGGGTGAAGAAGTGAAGAAGTAATAATGTGTCCTCACCCTTCCACCCTTCCACCCTCTTACCCTTCCACCCTCTTACCCTTCCACCCTCTTACCCTTCCACCCTTCCACCCTCTCACCCTTCCATCCTCTCACCCTCTCACCCTTCCACCCTTCCACCCTCTCACCCTCTCACCCTTCAAAAGGCTTCACCAAGGGGAGCGAGCACTGCATCCGCAGGCGTTGAGCTGCAACATTGTTAGCAGGTGTTTCAGCACCTGTAGGCACTGCTAACACGGTCAGTGTGCCTTGCATCAACGAGACTAATATTTGGCTAGAGAGCAAATTTAGCCCTGGTGAAGGGACAGGCGTAGTGGTGGCAAACGGAGTTTCTAGCAAATCAATGGGTTCACTGAGAGCGGGTGGCAAATCGCTGTCAACCCAAATCTGGGCGTATCCCGTTTCTGATGGCATCGAATCTGGCGATACAGAAACAGAGATCTGAACGCTGCCTTCTTGCATCTGGGCGATCGCCCCATCCACCAGATGTAGCAAAACCTGCTGCAAGCAACGGGGATCAGCGAGCACATAAAGCTCCGTATCCGGTAGCGTCACCTGGAGTTGCAGATTGCGATCGGCTGCCTGAAGATAAGTTAAATCATGAACCGTTTGCAGCTTTTCTGCTAGCTGAAGCGGCTGTAGCGCCATTGGTAATACCAATTCCTCAAGATAGGGCTACAGATGCTATAAAGTAGCTATTGGGTTCAAGCAGCATTTATGGCAGGCGTTTACAAACTCGATATCACCGAAACGGAAGCAGACCTAAAACAACGGCTCAGAAGCCAAAAGACCGCTTCTGACAAAGAACGTATTCAACTGCTTTATCTGCTTAAAACTGGTCAAGCCACCACGGTGCAGTCTGCGGCGACCCTGCTCGGTCGGCATCGCGTCACTGTACAGGAGTGGCTCCGCCTCTATCGCACCGGCGGTCTGACAGCCATGCTCACCCATACGCCCCGTACGGGGCGACGGCAGAGCATTCCCCAGTGGGCACAGGCGGCGCTCAACCAACGGTTGCACCAAAATGAGGGCTTCAACAGCTACGGCGAGATTTGCCAGTGGCTAGAGACGCAACTCGGCATCACTGCCCCTTATAAAACGGTGCATCAGTTGGTGCATTACCGCCTCAAAGCCGCGCCTAAAGTTGCTAGACCCGTGAGTACAGAGACCACAGCGGTCAAAGTAGAGGCATATAAAAAAACTCGCTGAGAACCTGGCGATGCTGGCTTGGTATGCCGTAGCCGTGCTGGGACTGAGCGGACAAGTACGCTTCTTCTGCCAGGATGAGACGCGCCTTGGGCTCAAAACTATCAGTGGGCGCAAGATCACGGCCAAAGGCATCAAGCCCAAAGGTAAGGTGCAGTGGCAGTTCAAGGCCACCTATCTGTATGGGGTGGTGGAACCGAGCACGGGCGAGCACTTCTTCTATGAGTTCACTCATCTCAACAGCGATTGCTTCCAAGTGTTCTTGAACTTAGTGAGTGAGCGCTACAAGGACAGCATTGTGATCATGCAAGTCGATCAAGCGGGGGCACACCGCGCCAAACGCTTGCAGATTCCGCCCAATATCATCTTGCTGTTTCAACCGTCCCACTCACCAGAAACGAATCCCATTGAGCGTGTGTGGCAGCATTTCAAATTAGGGTTGCGCTGGCAGTTGCCGAAGAACCTCGATGCGTTGCGGTTGTTGATGCGAGCGAGGTTAGAAGTGATGACTAAGGAAGTCATTGCTTCTCTTGTCGGATGGCACTCTATTTTAGAGGCACTATCTGTAGCTGGTCTTTAGAGAATTGGTATAACTTGCCATGCTCCAGCCGAGCCACATCCAGCACCGTATCTAAGAGCTTGATCAGCTTCAGCGCCGATTCGTTTGCCTGAGCGATAAACTCCCGTTCTTCTTCAGGGCTATCGCACAAGTCTTCCAAAATGAGCTGGTGCATTCCAATCATGCCGTTCAGCGGCGATCGCAGTTCGTGGGAGGTACGCGCTAAAAAGCCCCCCTTAAACTGGCTCATTTCGGTTGCAAACTGATAAGCCATTTGCAGCGCTTGCAGTTCTGACGGTTCTGGCTCTACCAGATGCTCCGTCAGCGAAGCGTCAGCCAGCGGCGATCGCCATGATCGCCAGCGACTACTTAAACCCAGCCCTAAACCCAATCCCAGCCATCCCAGAGCAGTCCAGTCCATACTTTCACAGTGAATGCAGAGTATCGTCCCAGCAAAGCATACTCTTGTAATTTGGGGTGCCTTGATTTAGGCGAGGAATGAGGGGTGGCAAGGGGTGAGGAGTTTTGAGTAGCGCTTTGCGCCGCTGAGTCTGTAAGACACGCTTCGCGAACGCTAGAGAGTTTTGAGTTTTGAGTTTTGAGTTTTGAGTTTTGAGTTGCCTTTAGCCTTTAGCCTTTAGCCTTCATCCTTTAGCCTTCATCCTTAGTCTCCAATCGCACCGCGCCCTGTCGCAAGATTTCCCAACCTTTACCCGTCCAGCGGATAACGGTTGAGGCGATACCCGAAGGCTGGGAAGCGCGATCGGTTGGCATCAACGCCTCTACCTCTGAGGGCAAAAGGGTAAATACCTGGGGAAAGGCGACCGCAATTGCCGCCATTGATTGCAACGCAGGTTGCCCTGAGCGATTGGCGCTAGTAGTAGCAAGGGCACCCGTTTGGGCAAGAATGGCGATCGCAACGGGGTGATGGGGCACTCTTACGCCGATCGTGGTTGACTGCGTTGGGTTCATACCTGGCGGCACACGATCGCTGGCGGGCAGCACCAGCGTCAAGGCTCCTGGGAGGTACTGCTCGGCAAGCTGCTGCCACTGCTGACGTTCCGCAGGGCTGCCACTGACATACGACCACAGTTCAGCTACCGTAGCTGCCATCAAGATCAATGGCTTATCGAGGTTGCGCTGCTTGGCGGCAAACACCAGCTCGGCGCGATCGGGTCGTACGCCCAGCGCAGGCACCGTATCGGTCGGAAAACTAACCAACGACTTGCCAGAGCAAGCCCGAGCGACTAACGTAGGCAGTGAAACTTGCGGCATTCTGAACAACCGTTTTTGCAAATGAGAGAAGTATATCAACCAAAATTTATTGCGCCATGAATGAACAAAACCGCCATATTCCTACGTTTAGCCCAAGGCAATAGCAACGTCTCTCCCCGATCGCTAAAAAATACGTTATTTTTGCTTGCCAGCAGCGAGTTTAGAGAGAAGCGCCCTGACTCTTGTCTTGTATGCCATAAGGCTTTAAGCTTGCTCGCGCGCCAGAAGAGGACTTTGATTGGTTGCCTTGCTCCCCTAATAGAAGGGGTGAGGAGATAAGGGGCGGTCAGTTGGCGTTTTAAGCATCTATAGCCGTAGCCATAATGGTGAGGACGGGGTGCAGGGGTAGAATCTCCTTCGGCTTGAGCGCTCAGGTCGAAAGCTGGCTGGGGCAAAGCCCCCCCTTTTTCTTCCCAATGTTCCGAACTCTGTGGCGATCGCTATCAATGCCGAAACGAAAAGAGTTTGCCTTACAAGAAACCATTAGAGCAGAGGGCGATCCGGGCAGGAGCAAATTTGGAAGTTATTTAATCCTCATTCCTTAGTTGCGACCACGCCAGAAAGGGCAAGGAGTCGTTGCTGAAATGCCTCTCCGCCCTTAACTTTGGCTGAACGACACAAGATCATTAACGGTGCAAAAAAGTCTAGATGTTTTGCTACGGTAGATGGACACACTTTGGCAACGTTTATGAAAGCAGAACAAATTAGGAGTCTGCGTAAATACTGTCGAGATGATGATGCGTTTGAAGCGTTGCAACAGTTTCTTTGTGACCTCGAAACTCGCCAGCAGCAACTCGAAACGAGTAACGACCCTCAGTGCAAACAAGCAGACGCAGCGCTTAAAACCGCACATGAACCGCTAGAAGCAGACGTGGCCGCACGTACTGCCGACCTGGCACAAGCAAATGCTGCCCTGCAGGCCGAAATCGCCGAACGACGACGGGCAGAGGCAGCCTTGCAGCAAGCTGAAGCAAAATATCGCAGCATCTTTGAGAATGCGATCGAAGGCATCTTTCAGACGACGCTAGAGGGACGGTATTTGAGCGCTAATCCAGCCCTGGCAACGCTCTATGGCTACGACTCGCCTACCGACCTCATTACCAATTTAAGCGACATTCGACAGCAGCTTTATGTGGATGGCGATCGACGGGACGCATTCATCCGGTTGATGCAAGCCCACGGTACTGTAGCGGACTTTGAGTCGCAGATCTATCGCAAAGACGGCAGCACCATCTGGATTTTGGAAAACGCTCGTGCGGTGTTGAACCCAGAGGGTGAGCTGCTGTATTACGAAGGCACCAGCAAAAATATTACAGACCGCAAACAAACAGAACTGGCTTTACAGCAGAGGGAGGCACTGTATCGAGCGATCGTCGAAGACCAGACAGAAATGATTAGCCGCTTTTTGCCTGACGGTACCATCACCTTTGTTAATGATGCTTACTGTCGTGTTCAAGGCAAAACTCGCGCTGAACTGATTGGGCATAACTTGATTGAGCTAGTACCCAAAAGCATTCAGAATGAGCTGCGGCAGAAAATTGCTACGCTTAACTGTGAGTGTCCAGTGGTCACAGCCGATCAGCCCTTCATTGCACCCAATGGTGAACGACGATGGCATCAGTGGACTGATCGCCTTATTTGTGATCCGCAAGGCAAAATAGTCGAGGTACAGGGCACGGGGCGAGACATTACCGAACAGAAGCATGCCGAGCAGGCATTGCGGGAAAGTGAAGCCAAAAACAGCGCCTTGCTACACCTGATCCCTGACTTTTGGATTCGGCATCATCGGGATGGCACCAATCTAGACTGCAAAACCGATCAAGCCAGCGAATTGGCACTGCCGCTTGACCGTCTGATTGGCAGAAAATTTCAGGAGTATCTACCGCAAGAGATGGCACAGAAGCGGTTGGCATACATTGCCAAAACGCTTGAAACAGGTAAGGTACAGACATTTGAGTACCAAATGGAAATCAATGGCGCATGGCGCGACCAGGAATCGCGCATGGTAGTGTGCGGTGAGGATGAAGTGCTGGCGATCGAGCGTAACATCACCGATCGCAAACGTGCAGAACGGCAGCTTTATCAACAAACGGAGCGCGATCAGCTATTGAGTACGATCGCCCTTCGCATTCGGCAATCGCTCAACCTGGAGGAAATTCTCTATCGCACCGTGGCGGAAGTGCGCCAGTTTTTGCAGACCGATCGCGTACTCATCTACCGCTTTGATGCCATCACTCAGGGCGTGTTGGTAGCCGACTCGGTTTCCTTAGAGTGGGATGTCCATACAAATAGCCAACTCCACAACGTCTGGCATCGCGATCAGGCAGCGACTTATGAGCAAGGCAAAACGTACGTTGTCAACGATTTTTCACAGCAAGGGGTATCGGCTGACTACCTGACCATCATGCAGCGGCTGGAGATTAAAGCCAAGCTAGTCGTACCAATCCTGCAAAGTGATCAGCTTTGGGGCATTTTGGCAGTGCATCAATGCTCTCAAATCCGCCACTGGCAGCCGTTTGAAATCGCCTTACTAGAGCAACTGGCAACCCAGGTTGCGATCGCCATTCAGCAAGCACAACTGTTTACCCAGGTGCAGCAGCAGGCACAGCGCGAAAAACTGCTCAACCAAATTAGCCAGACGTTGAACTCTAGCCTGGATGTTGACTACATTCTGCAAGAGATCGCCAATCTAACGGGCGAAGGTTTCAACGTCGATCGCGTGATGATTTTGACCATTACGAGCGAAGTAGAGGTTAGTCATGAATGGCGGGCAACAGAGCAGATCGTTTCACAGCTTAATCTTAAGGTGCCGCTGTCAGAATTCCCCGACCTGCTTGATCCAAACGCTGACTTCTACCAGCGCCGCTTTTTTCATGCGCCCGACTATAGTCAAGAACCATCGACAGCCACCCGTAAGCGGCAAGTTGAGGAGGCACAGGTGCGCTCGGTACTCTCCTCTCCCATTTTGATTCAAGGTCGGTTGTTTGGGTCGATCGCCCTGGAAACCACCACCTCCTATCGCACCTTTAGAGACGAAGAAATTCAGCTCCTTCAGCGCATTGCCGATCAAGTAGCGATCGCCCTCTCTAATGCCCAAAGCTATGAGCGACTGGAACACCTCGTCCAGCAACGTACACAAGAGCTAGAGCATGAAAAGCACCTCTCAGAAGCTGCTAACCGAGCCAAGAGCGAGTTTCTGGCAACAATGAGCCATGAGTTACGCACGCCGCTCAATGCGATCCTGGGCTTATCACAACTGTTAGAGCAACAAATCTTTGGTGTGCTCAATGCCAAGCAAGCCGAATACATGAGCCACATCCATAGCAGTGGCGATCACCTGCTCCTGCTCATCAACGATATTTTAGACCTGGCAAAAGTGGAATCTGGTCAAGATAACATCAGCCCCATAGAAATCAATGTTTTAGACCTCTGTACCTATTGTCTGAATCTGGTGCGTGAGCAGGCGTACGATCGCGGCTTGCAGTTAACCAGCCAGTTTGACCATACCGTACACACTTGCTTTGCCGATGAGCGTCGCCTGAAGCAAATTCTCATCAACTTGCTCTCCAATGCCATCAAGTTCACACCAACAGGCACCATTTCGCTCATTGTCAGCAAACAGTCGCAGGGCATTGCCTTTACGATCGCCGACACAGGCATTGGCATTACTGCTGAACAGCTCCCGCAGCTGTTTATACCGTTTTCGCAGCTTGACAGCCAGTTGAATCGTCAGTATGCAGGTACGGGGTTAGGGTTAGCACTCTCGCGCAATCTTGCCCGTCTGCACGGTGGCGATATTACTGTAGCATCGGTTCCAGGGGAAGGTAGTCGGTTTACCCTGTACCTGCCTGACCCTCAGAGAACAGAAATGTTGTCTCCGCTTGCCACCACAAAAACACCCGCAGTTAACGAACTTTACGCTCAACGCTGGTCATCGCATCGCATTTTAATCGTGGAGGATGACCCCTGTAGCGCGATCGTTCTTCATGACTACTTTCAGGCCTTTGGGCATCAAGTCGAACAATTGCAGGATGGCAATTACTTTTTAGAAACTGTGCAGCGCTTACAGCCCCACTTGATTCTGCTAGATGTGCAGCTTACCAGCGATCGCACGGGCTTAGAATTGTTGGCTGCACTGCGCACCGAACCGGAGTTGCGTCATATTCCAGTCATTATGGTGACAGCGATGGCGATGACGGGCGATCGCGAAATCTCTATTACGGCTGGCGCTAATGATTATCTCAGCAAACCAATCTCGATCGCGCAACTGGAACTGCTGCTATCACGCTATTTGTGTGAGCCAACCTGAGCTACAGCGTCGGCACTTGAGGGATATGAGCTTCGGTTTCAACGCATAGTTTGCCTGCTTGAATTTTCACCCGTTTTACTTTAACTGCTATACCTTCAATCTCAATGTAGGGCTGCTCTAAGACTTCTTTAAACCGTTGCAAGAGCGCGATCGTGAGCTCGATCGATAGAGCTTCTCCAGGTTCACAAACAAACGATTCTAAGCGTACTGACTGTTCATCAGTACAGGGCAGAATCATGACTGTAAAACCAACCTGCCGCACCTGCTCCCGCTCCTGCAGAAGGGCGGCACCATTCAGTGCAATCTTGCCATCCGACGGTAACGTCACTGCAAGCGGATGCACTAGCTCTACAGTGATCGGCTCTCCTTCCACGTTAAGCGTTAACGCAGGCAAGCGACTGGTAACGGCTTCTGCCTGCATTGCTCGGTTCAAATCCGCTTCTGTCAAAGAAACCTGCGCCGTTGCATCGATCGGTTGGTCTAACTCTAATTGCCCCAACAGAATGCGAAGTGGGTTAAACGCAATGCGATCGGTCTGTACTGCCAACTCCTGCACCCGCACATTCTGCACGACAACGCCCCGCCCACTGATTGAGACAGAATCGGCTTTACCCTGAGCCGCTTTCAATACATCGGTGCTCACATCAAGGCTTAGGTCTTCTGCCGCTTCTAGCTGGCTAGATAACGCTGCTTGAGCAGCCTGCGAAATGATTTGTTCATCTAGGCGAGGTTCTTTCGACATGGCTCTCAGCTTCTAGCACTTCAGTACCAATAGCCTAACGGCTGCTAGAAAACCATAAATCTGTAGCACGACAGACATCGGGCGCAATCAAGCTGGCGTCATAAAAGTCTGGCGCGATCGAAGCCATCAAACCCATTAAACGCGCCTCAAACATGGCGATCACGATCGCAACTTCCACTTCACCCATGTGGGCGATAGGTCAAAGAGCAAAATGAAGCCTCTTTCGATCGAGCCATTTAAGCAGTCTGAAACTTGCTGACAGTTGGCTCTTTGGTATGAGGCAACTATGCCATTTGCTTTCTAGGCTAGTGCCTGTACAATCATTCCTCACACAACAATATTATGACGAGCAAGCAAGATTCTAAGAGCAAGCAAAGTGCTTCTAAAGACGAACAAAAGCACCAGCAGAGCAGCGCGGCTTCTAAGGCAGTTGCCCCTGATCAAGGTGGTGAAGAGACCCAAGCACTTGACTCTTTGCTGGAAACGCTGAGTGGCGATCTGACCTCGATCGACACTGAAGCAGCACTCGGCGCGATCGACGAGTGGCACGGCACCTTGAACAAATCTAAAGAGCCAGCGGTTAAGGAACTTGCTAGTGGATTGAAAGAACTGAAGCAACTCCTGAAAGGTGGCAAAGCGACCGGGCATGAGCTTGGCGAAGTGTTGTCCCACATTGGCGACCAAACCAGCGATCTTGCGGCTGAAGCAGACAAAGGCATGAAGACTTCGCTTCAGAAGTTGGGTAAGCAGTTGTCTAAAGCAGGGCAAGCACTGGGCAAAGCCGAAGATAAAGAGGCATCTGAACAAATCGAGTCGTTGAGCGAAACGCTAGAAGGTGATTTGACTAAGGTTGACACCGATACAGCGATTGGGGCGATCGATCATTGGTATGGCTTACTGCATAAATCTGACGACGAGAACTTGCAAGAGATTGCCAACGGTTTGAAGGAACTGAAGCAAACCCTCAAGCGCAAAACTGCCAATGCGTCTGACATTGCCGAAGTGATGACCAAGATCGGTGAACAAACCACCGAAGCAGCTTCAAACGCTCATCGCGGTCTCAAAGGTCCTATCCAGAAGTTTGGTAAATTGCTCACCAAGTCAGGCAAGTCGTTAGGGTAAAGCTAACTTGACGAACCTGAGTAACAGCTATAACAAAAGGATGAGGGATGAGGGATGAATTGAAGCCCTTGCTCAAAGGAAGTTTCAAGGTTTACGTCTGTCCTCACATTCTCTTCGACTGCTATAGAAAAGTTCGTCTGGGTGCAGCACTACCTTGGAGGTTGGTTGAAAAGAGTCTGGCGGTTAAAACCGCGACTACATCAGCAAAGTCCGCCGACGCGGACTACCGAAAGGCAAGAGTTTTATAACCTGCGGCGGCAGGTTTAGTCTCTGTAGCTACGACTTGAGTCGCCAAGGCTATTTCCCAGTAAGCATCACCGTACCAGATTTAACTTGACACCTTTACTCTTTATCTTGGAGCTTCAACTTGAAGAGGCTTTTTGATCAGGAGGGATGTGCCAGGTTGGGTCTGGTTCTTCGCTTTGGGTGACAAACTCACTGTAGTCGGACTTACGTAAAGATGCCTGACTTCTGTGATGGGAGAGGCTTTTATCGCTTTTAAGCAGAAGTCAGGGATTTAAACACTTTAGGCGTAAGTCCTATGTAGAAGCATGACCTCAACCTTCGTATTCACTGTCAATTTCAATCTCTAGCGTCTCTTCATCAATCCGCACGTAAAGAATATTGGGTCGGCAGCATACCTGGCAGTCTTCTACATAGGATTGTTGAGTGCCGCCACTGAAATCTACAAACGTGGTGTTTTCTTCGCCACAGTAGGCGCAATAGTATTCTGCCGTGTTCTGCATAGCGTTCCCTTTAGCCTGATAATCTCCACCCTACTGCAACAAGGGGAGCACCTCAGCCGATTGCTTAAAGTGTTCCCTTGCGCTTGCCAGATGCTTGAGCAATGTTGCTTGCGGCAAGGGACCTTGCAAATGGCTCCAGGGAAGCACTTGCTCCGGTTGCCATTGAGCGTAAACGTAGAAATCGAGATGAGGAAGTTTGCCCCGCAGTTCTTTGAAGGCGCGACGGTAGCTGCCCAGTGAATCGCCGTAATGACGGGTTAGTTCTAGCAACTGCGACAGCCGACGATCGCCCCTGGAAAGCAGCGTTTGAATGACTGACCAGTTGTAGCTTTCAGGACGAAACTCAATACCTTGAGGACGCAACTGCTTTTGAAGGAATTGCAGCCGCTTTTCAGCCTGGGTATTCACACCAAACCATTGAAATGGGGTGTGCGCTTTGGGCACAAAGGTACTGCATCCAAAGGTCAGGCGCAATCCGGGCACAGTTTTCTTGATGTCTCGCAGCATTGCCACGGTTTCGTCGAGGTCTTCTGGCTCCTCACCCGGTACACCTACCATCCCATACAGTTTGAGGTTGCTGAGTCCGCCTGCTTTGGCGTTCATGGCTGCCTGAATAATTTCGTCGTTGGTCAGCTTTTTGTTAATAATTTGCCGCAGGCGATCGCTCCCACTTTCTACAGCGATCGTTATCGAGCGAGTATCGTGCTTGGTGAGCGTTGCTGCCAGCTTGGGTGTGACGGTATTGGTTCGCACCGAGGCGATGCTGAGCCGCACGTGATCGTAGTCGGGACGATTGAGATAATCCAGCAGCGTTTCAAATTCGGGATGTTGAGTAACCGACGCACCCAACAAGCCGAGGCGATCGGTAACAGTCAGCCCTTGCGCGATCGCGGGAATTAGCGACTCTTCTACGCTTGCCGTCCGAAAGGGAAGCGTTAAATAGCTGGCAAGGCAAAAGCGACACATCTCTGGGCAGCTTCGCACCACTTCGATCATGTATATGTTTTCCCAGGCGGCTTTCTCGGTGACGACAGTGGAAGCTGAGAGGGTATTGCCCCGATAGGTTTGCTTTTCAATCCGCGCTGGAATGTCTGCATCAATGGGCGCGATCGACGCCAATGCACCATCAGGACTGTGATAGGTTGCCACATACAAACCAGGCACATAAATACCTGGCACTTGCGCTAAGTGGCGGAGTTGAGTTTGGCGATCGGCATGACGTACCGATCGATAGGCTGTAATAAACTCGCCCAGCAGCAGTTCTCCATCGCCCAGCAAAATGATGTCAAAGAAAGCGGCAAATGGTTCTGGATTCGCTGTCAGTACCGGACCACCACCAAACACTAGCGGGTGCGCGTTCGATCGTTCCGTTGCCCGAATAGGTATGTCTAACGCTTCTAGCAAATTGAGCACATTCACATAGTCCAGTTCCCAGGACAGCGAAAAGCCCAGCAGTTCAGGCTCCAAGGGCAACGGCTCCTGTATGTCAGTAAACAGGCGGCTCACCTGCACATCAGCCCGCGCTGCAAGCGTTGCCCACACAACCTGATAGCCCAGGCTAGTAATGCCAACGCTGTACTCATTGGGAAACGCAAAGATGGTCGGCACGGCATCAGCCGCAGGCGTTGCCGGAGTAAACAGCAACCGTTCGGCAGCAAAAGGAGAAGCAGTCATATCTTAAGCAAAAGGAGAGAACGGATGGCAATGTCCTTCCCCTGTTGTAGCTTTTCTTGCACCATTACCGTTGAACATTTTCTTAGCCCAATGGTTGTCATCTGCTTGAAAGCCATGCAGAGACGATGCTTGAACCGTTTGCCATGCTAGATTAGCCCGCCATCCAATTTGCTTGCCCTTCAGCAGCAAAGCAAATAAGTTGACAAGCGCTTTGTAGATGGCAGTTCACAGCTTTTTGGCTGATTAAGGCTCCGCTGCCTTTGTAAATTAGTTGAGCGATCGCTGTTCTAGTACCGAAATCAAGAAACCTGAACCTTAAATCAACGAACACAAACCTTAAATCAAGCAACGCTTACTTGAATTAAGTAATACTTATGCAAATTCAAGAAACCTGAACCTGAAATCAACGAATGCTTATCGAAAATCAAGAAATGGGTATACGTTGCAAGAATTTTCTATGTGCGATCGTTTGGTTTAGTTGGAGAGGGGCGATCGGGCTTGTAGTTCCTCAAAGGGGGTGCGGCTAAGTAAAGATCTCCTACGCCAAAAAATAATCTAAAGTTCTCAGGTTTACCCTTTATAGAAGGTTAGTATGCAGACAAGCTGAAGGTTAGTATGCATACTAACTGCTGTCTAAAAACCCGAAAAGGGAGCTTAGGCAGCAAAATGTCTGTCTAAACGCTCAGTAAGGGTAAATAGGCTGCAAATGTCTGTCTATATTCCTGTTCTAAGGTGGATAGACAGGTGGATTCTGTCTAAACAATAGTTAGCCTGCTCTGAGTTATCGGTGAGGACATAGCAGAAAGCAATCAATTAAGCACGATGATCGTCAAATCACCATTATTCATTTCAAAGAAGCTATAAGTTAAAATTGAAGCAATTTCTAGCCTTCCAACGATGATTAATAACGATGGCTCAGTCAGAAAAATTCTGATTCTAGCTGCAAATCCAAAGGGTACTGATAAGCTCCGCTTAGATGAAGAAGCTCGTGACATCAAAGAAGGTCTACGGCAAGCTAGGGAGCGGGATCGATTCATTATCGATTCTGAGTGGGCCGTTCGTCCTAGAGACGTTCGACGAACTATCCTATACTCCAAACCTCAAATTGTTCATTTCTCTGGACATGGTGCAGAAGATGGTGGGCTAGCATTTGAAAACGAAATAGGTCAAGTGCAGTTGGTGCAGCCTGACGCACTAGCTGGGTTATTTAAATTACTTGCTGAGTACGTAGAATGCGTTGTCCTGAATGCTTGCTACTCAGAGATCCAAGCAAATGCCATAGCACAGCATATCGATTTTGTAATTGGAATGAGCAAAGAGATTGGAGATCGGGCTGCAATTGAGTTTGCAGTGGGTTTTTATGATGCCTTAGGTGCTGGATGTCTTGTTGAAACTGCATATGAATTTGGTTGTAATGCTATTCAAATGGCAGGCATCCCAGAACACTTAACTCCAGTTTTGAAGTGTAAAAGTAATTTCCCAGCAACTCATGATATGCCTGTTTCACAAGAACTGAATTCTGCAAAAAGCTCTATGACACGCTCATTAAAACTTGAAGCTTCTCCGAAAACTGTGTATGAGTTTGTATTAACTGGAAGCGTTGATGAGGTTAGCAAACAAAGATTAGAAGCTATTGTTACCCATCTTCGAGAAATTACAGGGGATACCTCCTTGACCCTTTTGAAGATTGAATCAGGAAGTATAAAGCTAGTCTTGGAAGGATCTGGAGAGGGTTTTCGGCGGCTTGAATCCCTATTTGCTTCTGGTGAATTAGGGCAAGTATTGGGAATTCCTGTTCAAAGAGTTAGACGACGAGAATTAAAGGGTTCTTCGCTTGAGAGAAATTTTGTTCCTATTACTAGAAATCAATATTGGTCTGACATTGATGAAGTCGCAGCCATTGATGAAGTCACAGCAGAGATAGAGATTGGTTCAGGACACAGACGCGTTCTGTTGCAATTGGATCAGCAGATGATAGATGTTGGCTTTACCCATGAAGACTTCGCTGCTTTATTAGACAAGTATGACTATCACTTTTCTCCTGGTGATGTCGTTGCTGGAAGTGTCTTTAGTCTTGAACCAAGAGGCGCACTAATTGATATTGGTGCTAAGACTGCTGCTTATATTCCGATTCAGGAAATGTCGATTAACCGTGTTGAGAACCCAGATGAGATTTTGCAACCTAACGAAATCCGCGAATTCTTCATCCTTGCAGACGAAAATGATGATGGACAACTTACCCTCTCAATTCGTCGGATTGAATACATGCGTGCCTGGGAGCGGGTTCGTCAACTGCACGCTGAAGATGCAACAGTACGATCGGTGGTGTTTGCAGTAAATCGAGGTGGAGCATTGGTTCGGATCGAAGGATTACGTGGCTTTATTCCAGGATCTCACATCAGCACTCGTAAACCCAAGGAGGAATTGGTGGGCGAAGAGTTGCCGCTGAAGTTTTTGGAAGTGGATGAAGAGCGGAACCGGCTCGTGTTGAGCCATCGTCGTGCTCTGGTTGAGCGTAAGATGAATCGTCTGGAAATAGGCGATGTGGTCACCGGAATCATTCGCGGAATCAAGCCCTACGGTGCGTTTGTTGATATTGGTGGGGTTAGTGGACTATTGCACATTTCTGAGGTTTCTCATAATCATATTGATACTCTTGAAGGTGTACTTAGTGCAAATGACGAAATAAAAGTCATGATTATTGATTTAGATGCTGAACGAGGACGGATTTCTTTATCAACAAAGCAACTGGAACCAGAGCCTGGTGATATGGTAAGTAACCCTCATATTGTGTATGAGAGAGCGGAAGAGATGGCTGCTAAATATTGTGAAAAGCTACAAATTCAGGCTCAAATATCGGCTGATGAAGTTGCCGATCAGGCTAACACGGCGTTGGATCCGAACGAACAAGAGTGATCAGTTGGGAACGAAAATTGTCTGCGTCGGCTCAACTGGGTCGTTAGGTGGCTTTAACTCTTGGCTGAGGCAGCAACCTAATGGCTACTGGTTAGAGTTCAAACCCAATCGTTGTAGAGCTATGGGACGGGTACTATTGTAGAAAGCCTTATTTTGTAAGTTGACAAATTATGGATGTTGCGGAAGCTAAGGCTCTACTAGAAACCGCTGATGATGAGGAACCAATTTTTCTTCAGCTAAGTGTGCTGGATAAAATACTGGTGGACGATATGCCCGATCAGGTCATGGTTGAGGTTGGTACCTTTAAAGATGGTGTCATGCACCTTGATTGGAGTGGAAGGCTTTATAAAGATCAAGACCAAATTAAAGGTGAGGCAGACTATACCTGGACACGTAAATATTGGTATTCACCTATAGGATTAGAACACTATTTAGACTTAGTGCGTCGTGCCGTTGAATTGCGTAATAGAGTTCATGGCGATGTAGAAATAACACATTACGATGACGATGGTGCTTATATCCAAATGGCATTTGCTATAACTACGAGAGAAAAGAATCTTGGCAAAGCTTATCGGTATATCAAGGCACTTTGTAGTGAATTAGAAGAAACAGCCGAAAAAGCTGCTGATGAAGTTGGTAGAAGAATTTCAGAGGTTGCAAGTCGTGTATCTGGGTGGGGTAGTCAGAATTTAGATGAGCTTGTAAACGCAGTTGCAAAAGCTTCTTCTGCTGATGAGCGAGGGAGGTCTTTAGAGGAACTTATTAGTCGCTTATTTGAAACAATACCAGGCTTTACAGTGACTAATCGAATCAAAACGGCAACTGAGGAGATTGATATTGCTGTCCTGAATGATAGTAATGATCCTCGCTTTAAGCGGGAATCAGCTATTCTTTTAGTAGAATGCAAAAATTGGACTGACAAGTGCGGCAAAAATGAATTTGTTCTATTTAAGGAAAAGATTGAAAACCGTAGTAATCGTTGCTCTCTCGGTTTTTTAATGTCATGGAATGGCTTTAAAGATACTGTCACTAAGGAGATGTTGCGTGGAAGTAGAGAACATACACTTGTAGTTCCAATTACTGGAAAAGATGTCCGTGCTGCGGTGCGTGATGCTAATTTCTCTGGGGTGCTAACACTATGCTGGCAAAAAGCCATTAGTACTTAAGTTCTGCTAGTAGCTGCCGCTAGCCACTTAACACTTCACGGCAGCGGACGGACGAAAGCTGCTGGTGCTTAGTTGAAGGTTATCTGCCGCCGCTGCGTTTTGCCTTTGTACTGCTGGTTTTTAGGTGGGGTAGTACCTCAAGATTGCCAGCCAGCATCAGAATTTCTTAGGTTACTTTAGAGGTATGGTCGGTAAGGTAGCTCTCTTATGAGTGTTGTCATCTCAGATGAAATCCTGCAAGCCTCTCAACTGATCATTGGGTGAGTTTCGCCAAGAAATTGCCATACATCTGTTTCAAACGGGTCGTTTAACGCTTGGCTACGCTAGCCGTTTAGCAGCTAGGCTGGAGGCGAAGTGTAAGGCTACCTGCGATCGCTTGAGGTTGCAACCTTTGACATCTGCTGCTATGGAGTAGCACAAGCAACCAGGTGAGACATCGGTTTAAAATAATCGGTAGTCTGGATAAAAGGTTTATATGACTATTAGTCTCAATCCTGACCAAGAACGCTTTGTTCAAGCCAAGCTTCAAGCTGGTAGATATCACTCTACTGAAGAAATTTTAGAAATCGCTTTGCGGTTGCTTGATGAATTCGACCGCTCTGAAGCAGAGTGGGTTGAAAACGTTCGGGTAAAGGTTGATGCGGCGATTGAAGCCTCGAACCATACTGCTCCGATCGATGGCGAAATGTTTGTCAATGGCATTTTAGAGCGATTCCATCAGACGAATCAGGCATGAGTCGCTACGTTATCAACGTTCTTGCTAGCCAAGATCTGAACGAAATTGCTGATTACTTCGTCGAAAATAGCCTTGAAGCGGGTGACAAGTTCTTTCGTGCCTTCAATCGCAAGTGTCAACAGCTTGTAGCTTTCCCTAACAGCAGCAAGAGCTATGCAGCGATTCGCCCTGGACTCAGAGGGCTATCTCTGGAAGGTTATATCATCTTCTACAGAATTCTGGATGACGGCATCGAAATCCTAAGAGTTGTGAGCAGTCACCGTGATTTTCCCTCTCTTTTAGAGGAATCTAATTGAGGTGATTTCGCTATAACCCTTGGAAGAGCGCGGTAGCATAATCCTGCGTTGGTGCAGACGGAACAGAGATTATCGGTGGATATTCAAGGTTATCTGCCACTGCACAACTTTACCGTTGTACTGCTGGTTTTTGGGTGGAGTAGCACCTTAAGATTGCCCGTCAGCATCAGAATTTTTTAGATTCGGCTGGAGGTAGGGTCATTAAAGCTCCACTCATTTTGTACGATCGCACCAACGTTGCCTTTGAAGGCAGGCGATCGTAGTAATGGTAAACGTTACCAGGTTCTCAGCCATCAACTTTCTGATCATCCTTAACTACTAACGGCTTACTGCCAAGGAACGCTAGAAAATAATTGCTTGCCCCATTGTCCCAGCGCTAACCCCATCAGGGAGACACTGCTGAGAAGAAGAAAGGTGTTGGGCTTCCCAAACAGTTTGCTTAAGTCATTCCTTGCACCCGCGATCGCTTCAGGCAAGGTCATTGCCAAGATGCCCGCGATCGCGCCCATGCCTGCGGTGCCTAAGATGCTGGACAGGTTCATGGTCTTTGCCCATAGGAACGCGGCTGCCACACTGATGATGCCTGCGATCGCCATACTGGCAAACCCCGGCACTGTCCAAGCGAGAAAAACAACCATTGCAAACGCAGTTGCTAATTGCCCTTCTGGAATGCCAAACACGCTACCAACAAAGGCATTGGCAAGTCCTCCAGCCAAGCCGCTGCTGAGTGTCCAGGTGACAACTGGAGGCAGCATCAAGAGCTTTGCCAGAGTGAGAGCAAAGGCAAACGGCAGTACGATCGCTTGTGCCCAGAACGGCGTGTAAGCGAGTAAAAAGCCAATTAGCAGATACCACAGAAAATTGAGCGCCAGCCAGCCAAACGGAATCATGGTTGTTTTCATGGGTGTAGTGTTGAGCGCCCTGCGATCGCGTTAGCCCATCAGCCACAAAGATCCCGACGCTTCACTTGAGGATGGCTGGTGCGGTATTCCTGTAGCCAATTGCAGCCCTGAGTGAGCAGTTCATCCAGGTTGGCGAGGTGCCATTGCTGGATGTTGCCCGTTTCACCAACCGTAACCAGCGCCTTGCCATCCTGGCTAAACCCAACACCGCGCAGTTGCGTTTGGTTCGTGTCAAATTGTGCCAGTTGTCTGCCAGATAAGTCCCAGAGACGGGCAGAGCCATCTTCACCAGCCGTGCCGATCGTCTTGCCGTCAGGGCTAAAGCTCACGCTAGCAACACTGCCCCAGTGACCGTTCAATTGTGCTAATGGTTTGCCAGAGCGATCCCAGAGGCGCGCGGTGCCATCTTCGCCAGCCGTCGCGACCTTTGTGCCATCGGGGCTAAAGCTTACGTGCAAAATCCAACTGGAGTGCCCTTTGAGTTGGGCGATCGGTTGACCCGACAGATCCCAGAGGCGGGCAATGCCATCTTCACCAGCCGTAGCGATCGTCTTGCCATCGGGGCTAAAACTGGTGCTAACCAACCAGCGATGTCGTCCCTTCAGTTGGGCAATTTGCTGACCTGCCAGATCCCACAGTTTCGCGGTGCCAGCAGAGCCATCGACACCGACAGTCATCACTTGCTTACCGTTAGGGCTAACGTCAACGCTCAAAAGCCTGCCTTGATTGCTTTGCCAGGTAGCAAGGGCTTTACCGGACGCATCCCAGATTTGGATAGTGCCATCATCCGCAGCGGTGGCAAGTTGTTGGGCATTGGGGCTGAAGCTAATGCTTTTGAGGGTGTGTTTAAGACTCTGAAACTGCGCTAACTGTTCTCCAGCTAGATCCCAGATTTGGATAGCGCCATTTTCGCCCGCGATCGCCACCTGCGTGCGATCGGCACTAAAGCCTGCACTACTGGGCGATGACAACTCACCAAAGGCTTTGGTGGCTCTCGCTTGCTGACGTGACCAGTCCCAGAAGCGCACAGAGCCGTCATCGCCAGCGGTGACAAGCATCTGTCCATTGGGGCTAAAATTCACGCTGTTTACCGGTCCTCGATGCCGCCTGAGTACGGTAAGCGGCTGTCCCGCAAGTGTCCATAGTCGCGTTGTACCATCGCCACCAGCAGTAGCCAGGTGCTGTCCATCGGGGCTAAAGCTCACGCCTAATGCCCTGCCTTGACGAGTCTTCCACTGACGCTTGCCCTGAATGCGGCTGGGATCAGATAAATCCCAAAGCTGCACGGCATCATCTGAGCCAGCGGTGGCAAGGTACTGCCCATCGGGGCTAAAGCTAACGCTCAAGACTCTGCCTTGATGTCCATCTAGCTGCGCGAGTTGTTTGCCCTGAAAATCCCACAGTCGCGTGGTGCGATCCATGCTAGCGGTCGCCAAATAGGGACCCTTAGGGCTAAAGCTGATGCCAAAAATCCAACCAGCATGACCCTTAAGTTGAGCTAACGGTTTCCCGGTAAGATTCCAGAGACGAACGGTGTTGTCTTCTCCCGCTGTGGCAAGCAACTGGCTATCGGGGCTAAACGTAACGCCCAACACACGACCGTTGTGCCCCTTCCACTGCTGCAACTGGTTGCCGGCGAGATCCCAGAGGCGAGTGGTGCCATCTTCGCCAGCGGTGGCGATCGCCTCCCCATTGGGGCTAAAGGCAAGACTGAGAATCCGTCCGCTGTGCCCAGTCAATTGAGCTAACTGCTTGCCTTTGAGATTCCATAACCCAGCCGTGCCATCTTCACCCGCAGCCACAATCAACGCGCCCTCAGAACCGAAGCTAACATCGGCCAGCCAGCCCTGACCAAAGTCGATCTGATTGCGTTCGTGAATATCCCTCAAAATGGTTTGTAGAGCAAGTAGCGGACTGGTGACGGGGTAATCCTGAGAGGAGCGGTTGGCGATCGTCTGGTTGGCGATCGTTGTCAGTTCTCGTCCCGTCTGCATTGCCGCTAGCAGCGCTTCAATTTCACCCACCTGGTTTGCTTGAAAGCGTTGCAGGATGTCGAGTGCGGTTGCTTCCAGGTTCTTGATTTTAAGGCTGATGGTCGTTGCACTTAAACGAGTCTGGGCACTGACTGCCTGTTGTTGCGCCTGTCGCCGAATTTGCTCTGCACTGAGCGTCTTTGCCTCGGCTGTTTGTGCGTCATTTTGCGCGAAGGCAACTCGTTTGCGTGCCTCTAAAAGGCTCTTTTGCAGCGTTTTCAGATCAGACTGGGTGGCAATCATGGTCTGCTGGGTCTGCCGCTGCGACTGTTCTGCGCTTTTGGCTTTGGCTTCGGCAAACCGCATATGAGAGGTTGTCACTTGCAGCTTTTGCTCTGCCTGCTGAAGCTCGGTCTGGGTCGCCAGCATTTTTTGATTGGCTTGGGATGCCAGAAAGCCCGCAGCGATCGCCAGTGTCAATGTGCCTGTAAGAATGACAAAGCCTTTGCGGATCGTGCGTCTGGCTTGCTTTTGGGCATCTGCCAGCAAGCGGGTAACCTCTTTCTCAGCCTCCAGCGCAATTTGTTTGTCTAACGCTTGACTGGCAACCAAAAATTGGTAATCGCCATCGCTCAAACTTTTGTCTACCGCCCACCGTTGTGCCTGTAGCAGCGAGGATCCGCGCAGCAAGTGAGACGCATCCTGGCAGTTAGAGCCCATCCAGGCATCCAGGGCATCGGCATACGGGCGATGGCTAGCGAGAATGGCGGTCACCCATTCCTGGTTAAAAACAGAGGCATAAATGCGGTTGCAAAGGTTGAGGCTACCGTTTTGCTCGGTGACAATGCCAGAGAGCTTGAGTTCCATGCGTTCGGCACTGTCGTCGGCTGACAGCGTTTGCCGCTGCAAAATTTTTTGATAGCAGCCCAGGATGCGATTAGTGCGCTGTGGATTTCGCAGCAGGCGATCGCGGATGGTCTTCAGGTGTGGCGGTTCGTCCTGCGATTCCCAGTTGTGAATGAGATGGGTCTGCACTAGCTGCTCTAGCCACCGTGCCTCTTGCCCAGCCGGAATGTCGCCTGGAGCCGTGTGGATGAGCCTGCAAAGCTTTTGGGTTAAAAACGGCTGCCCGCCTGCCCATGCCAGCACTTCGCGCAGCACGGCTTGAGGGTTGCTGGTCGTTGACCGCAGCCCTTCTAAAAGTGGCTGTGCTTCGTCAAACCGAAAACCGCTGAGGGGAATGGCTTTGCCGATGTTGAAGGGGGTACGGCTTTTGTCTTGAATCAGGTCAGACGGGGTTGCAACGCCTAGCAGAGCAAAGGTCAGGCGCTGGTAGTCAGGACGATCGGCACGTTTGTTGTAGCAAGTGCGAATGAGTGCAAAAAAATCGTCAATCAAGAAGTCCAGGCTGAGTACGCTGTCAATTTCATCAATAAAAATGGCGATCGAGCGATCACTGTCTGCCAGCAACACATCTTCCAAAAACTTGCCCAGGCGCTGCACAGGCGGCAAAAAGCTGTGTTCACGCCACCACAGCCGTAAGTTGATTGGGTGCACTAGCTCCAGGCTGCTCTCCAGTGCGTAAGCAACTCCGGCATACCATTGCTCTGGGCTAACATTGCGGTTGCCGATACCCGACACATCGATCGCGGCGCAGATGACACCGTCTGCTTGCAGTCGTCGCATCGTTTGCACGCGCAAACTGGACTTACCCAACTGCCGCGAGTTGAGCACGTAGCAAAATTCGCCCGCTTTTAAGCCTTCATACAGGTCACGATCGGCTTGCCGTGTAACATAGCTCGGCGCATCAAGCGGCAAACTACCACCGACCTGATATTCGTAGCTTAACTCTGCTGTTGCCATCATCGCCGCTTCTCGATCGTGATACCCTCACCCTACCGTTACAGCCGCTTCCACCCCTTCACTTTTTTACCCTTCACCCCTTCACTTTTTTACCCCTTCACCCACTCATCTAGTTCTTCAACGTCAGTGAGTTTTGGCTCACCTCTACCGTACCATCTGGACTCAGAGTAACCATGACCTCAAACCCTGACACAGTGCGTTTTGCAGTCGGCTCGTTTGCTGGCACTAGCTTAAGATCAGCCAAATACGTGGCAGCGGCTTGCCCGATCGGCACCACTTGCTGAATCGCACCTTTGGTATTTAACAACAGGCGATATTGCAAGTGCGAAGCTAGCTGTGGCTGAGGCTTCCAGCGCTTTTGCACTTGCTTTTTGATGGCTTCCAGACGGCGTGACCGTGCTAATGCCTGGTGCATGTCCTCGATCGCCTCCTCCGACAACTTCTCTTCTGCATCGCCTGTGAGTAAGAATGACTGGCTTGGCACGACAGGAGGTTGAGTTGAGCGTGTCTGAGTCGAACCCACTTCGACCGAACTGACTGGAGCCGAACCCACTTTGACAGAATTTGCTGAAGTCGAACTGGCTGGAGTCAAACTAGTTTCGGTGGCAGCCGACCGATACTGCGGCAGCGCTTCGGGTAAGACGACAACGCTATTAGTTTGATTGTTAGTTGTTGGAAAGACAACGATCGGGGTAGGAGGGCTACTGACGATTGGCTGCAACGGTGTCGGGCAGGCAACACCACAATCAGGTCTCACTAAACCCGGCGCAGATATAGAGGGCAAAGCGCGATCGGGTGACGCCCGCTGTCCTGGAGGCGGGGTAATTACAGGGGATGGCGACGCTGGCAATGTGCGATCGGGTGGCATTGGACTGGTAGAGAGAGGCAACACCCGATCAGGGGGCGCAAGCGATCGCACGCGATCGACAAGTGACGGATCAGGCGGAGCAGGTGCGGGCGGGAACGCATTAAAGAGCACATTGCCACTCAGCAACGTTCCACCAGGGGCAGCCATTGCCTCTCGCACCGCCACAGTCCTGGGCGCAATTTGCACCCCCGATCCTGTTAACACAACCTGTCCTGACGCATTCACGGTTAGCCCAGTTGCATTGGTCGCACTCCCACCGGTGAGCAACGCTGGCAACGAAAGCACTGGCAGTGTCCAGGCTTCGGCGCGATCGGTTGGAGTCGGGCGCTGTACATCTAAACTCAACGTAGAACCAGGCTGACTCAGGCGAACGACACTTTGCCCCGGCACGGCTGCCACAATAATTTGTCCCTGTGGTGCAGACAGCCTGCCCGTACTGACAACGGTGCCGCCCACGAGCGTTAACTGTTGCCCCACACCAACTGCGAGATTACCAGCATTAATAAGAGAACCTGGTTGCGCTACGGCAAAAGCATAGTGACTGGGATTGCCAGCTAACGCCTCGTAGTTGTTAGTGCCAGAGGCATTGAACCAGTTTGCACCAAAGCCAATGCCCGTTGCTGTTGTAGCGGCAAAGGCACCAGAGACATTCAGAGTAGCATTGGCACCAAAAACAATACCTGCTGGATTCATCAAAAACAGATTGGCGTTGCTGCCGCTCACTTGAATCAGCCCATCCAAACGCGAGGCATCACCACCCGTTACCCGCACCAGAATGTTGCGATTGGCGGGATTGGCAAGAAAGTTGGCGACCTGAGCCTGAGTCAAACCGAATTGAGAGAGGCTGTGAAACAAGTTCGCGCGATCGCCAGAAAGTGCGCCGCCACTGATGTCAAAGCGGTTACCAACGGGTGTCACGATCGTGCCTGTATCGTTGGGATTGGGCACAATCTGCGCGTGCAGTGGCTTAACGTCGATTGCACAGCTAGCGGCAACCGTTGTTAGCAGTGCTGCAAGTTTTCTGGCGGCTGGTCTCATGAAATTTTCATCTCGTAGAACTTACGCAGCAAGGCAATCGGGACATTGATCGCCTCTAAAGGCATGGATCTAAACGTGCTTCTCCTCAGATTACCAACGCTAATGTTGGGCTGAAAGGAACTGAAGCCAGGTTTACACAAACTTCAACCGTTTTGTACTGGTTTATACGGAGAAGGCAGCTTCTTTAAGGCGAGTCCGCTGACAACAATAGTGAAGGTAAGTGCGATGCACCGCCAAAGGAGTCAAAAAAACTGACCGCGATCGATCAATGCTTGCAAATTTGATTCAACGAACGATCGCTGCCAATACTGCCTTACTTCATGGCATCTTCACCTAACTAACGCTGAAAGAAAACTAACGGGATTCCTAACGTTCTGCCTGGTCATGGACTGGCGTTAAGCCGTCAACAGGCGATCGCGGAAGTACTGACGATACAACTCATAACGTAACGTCACGTTGTTCCCATTGAGGTGCACCAGTCCCATACTATGCAGCTTAAATGCCTGGGATGCTTCCAGTCGGACTGGATCATAAGTGGCAACCGTTTTTGCCAGGGCAGTAGCAAGGTCTGGGTACTGCTCCAGGTTCCACAGATGTCGCCGTAGGTGGTCGCTGTAGGGGCCGGCTTCAGTCGGTGCGGTGTGGCAAAGTTGCTCCAGCGTCATATCTCGCTTGGCGATGTGGTAGAGAGCAACCCGCACCAGATAAGGGTGTCCGCCGACCAGAGTCATCAACTGTTGAATGTGCGACGATCGCCAGGACAACCCGTGGCGCGTTGCCAGATCCTGTACGTGTTCGGGGCTAAATTCTGGCAGATCGATCGGCAACCCGACATTAAACGGCGACTGATTGTTGTCTAGCGGCACATAGACTTCGGTTGAATGGACAACGACCAGACGCAGCTTTTGCCAGACAGCGCGGTTTTTGGCTTCTTCGTGCCAAGCCCGTAACAAGCCAAAAAAATCTTCGGCAATGTGGCGATGCTCAAAGACGCGATCGACTTCATCCAGCCCCAACACCAGGGGGCAATCCATCTCGCGCAACAGATATTGCTCAAAATAGGCTTTGCAGTTGACCTTGCTGCCAAAAATGTCATCCCAGTAGTCTTTTAGCTTGTTGGGCAACTGTAGCCCCAGCCCTACACTGGCGCAAAACCAGCGCAGAAACTTGTCTAGATCAGCAAAAACAGCCCGATCGGCAAGCTGAAAACTCAGCGGCAGCGTCACATAATTTTGCTGCTCACCATGATACAGAATGCGCGACATCAGCGAGGTTTTGCCCATCTGTCGAGGCGCTTTAATGCGAATCAACGCGCCTGGTTTGACGATCGTGTCATAGCAGCGTGCCTCGATCGGCGATCGCTCGACGTAAAACGCAGACACCAGATTGACCTGTCCCCACGGCAGTTCTGGCTCTGCGATCGGGAGCGGCGGTGCATCCGGATCTTCCAGCGCTGTAAATGATGTCGGGAGCGCTTGCGTTGTCATTTCTGCCGTCGGTGGTTGTGCCTCGGTAAACAGAGTCAACAGCGTTTGTGCCAGGATAGGGGTATCAGGGGACGATCGCCATTCCCACTGCTGGAAGCCATGTAGATAGCCACGCAAGTGATGATTTAACGGCAACGCCAGTGAAAACCCAACTCGCACAGGCACCAGCCTTGGTTTGTGGCTGGGGTGAGCATCATACGCCTCGCGCGCACGACGTACGGCTTCTGTCACCATCTCACTTGCCGCCGCCTGGGGAGCCAGCAGCAGGACAAAGTAATCGCACTGCTCCAGTACCGCGTCTAAATGCGGTAGCCAATCGGGCGATCGACGGCTTTCCTCCAAAATTGCGAGGTGACACCCCGCCGCTTGCAACGTCTCTTGCAACTGTTGGGCAAGCTCCAGACTTCCTTCCTGGTTTCCGTGGCTAATGACTACTCTGACCCGCTCTTGTGATGCAGTGATGCGCTGTAAGCTAGCTGCTTCCTGAGCGCTAACAGAAGGCTGTGCCCAATCAGATAAGGGGTGCAGAACCGCAGGTCTAGAACCAGAACGCGCTAACTTGTATCCTGCTTCTTCTAGCGTATGGATCACCGTTCTAGAATTAATTTTGCCTTCTGGCAAGTCTCCGAGCGCTTCCAGGTAACGATAAAGGCTGCAGAGCGCCACACGTACGCCCCCCACCCCTTTGCACAACTCTTTGGCAATCTCTTTAGGACCCAGCCCTAGCAGCAAACCACGCAAATGCTCTTTTTCAGTTGGGGTTAGCTTTTCTCGCTTTGCCGATGCCAAATCTGCATACAGCCTTTCCATATCCCATAGGGTTTCAGCACGTGCAAAAGTGTCTCCGGTCTGGCTTGAGGCAGGTGTCATGAGAGCTTATAAGACTTCTAACGTAATACCTAACGATCTAGCTAATGATTCCTAATGGTCGTTAGTTCAATGTAACGTAGCCTTTCGACTATCCTTTCTATCTAGAAGCGTAATGACGACTGCACCCCCCCGACACCTGAAACATCAGGTGAAGCTGTTCGTCAACATTACTTCACACGTCATTACTTGTGCAATCGTCTTCCTGGAGGTGTCCAACATGAGTTCCATTCATGAAATCGTGCAGCAGGTTCTTACCACGGGTTATCTAACAGTCAGTGCTGAAGAGCAGTTACGGCGGCTTTTGACCAGAGAATACGGTAGAGAAGATTTTTATGCCTTTATGAAACTGCAACACGCGGCGATGACGGGACGTGTGAAGCAGGAGTCTCGCGAGTTGAGATACCTGAGTCCATCGAGAGCTTAAATGACCTTGAGCGCTGTCAGAAGGAATAACCGAGCAGCCAAGGTCTTTCAAACACGATGCAATTGAACTAACCTATCATTTTGCCTGGAGAAGCTATGCTGATCCATGATCACGAAGCCCCCGATCGTTTGCCCTACAGCTTACCCCCTTACTCCAAGACGGTCAGCCCTGCACCACGACTGCTCGCTACACCTGCGTTCGACTCCAGCGTAGAGAGCTTGTCATTGTTCAGCGTGCTGGTCGATGCCTTACCAAATGGCTTAATCGTACTCTCCCCCGATCACGACATTATTTATTGGAACCAGAACGCAAAGCGGCTTTGTCAGAAGTTGTCTAGCACCCAGCGTCATCTCACGCTGTTGCCCACGATCGTCGCTGAGTTGGGTGAGCAAGTGGTCGAAGCAGGTACGGCGACAGAAACGATCTTTTTGGAGTATCAAACTCCAGACGAACGCTCGTTTCGCTTGACGGCACGCTGGTTAAGGACTGGCACGGACGATTTTCTCAACGCAGCCTTGAGCCATCAGATATACATTCTGGTAACGATCGAAGACCGGGATGAAGTATTTCAGCAAGACATACAGGCAGAGCAGAAAAAGTTTCACCTGACGAATCGGGAAGCGGAAGTATGGCTCTTGCTCAAACGAGAATACAGCTACCAGGCGATCGCCACAACGCTCCACATTAGCCTCAACACGGTCAAAACCCACATCCGCAACATTCATACCAAACGCCACCCCTATCAATCTCTGTCAGCGTAGGACGATCGCATTCAAACTTGGTCAGTCCAAGTGACAAGGCGTTTCATACAGCTTTCTAGCGCCACAGTCGTGTTATCGAGATTTAATGACTTTGGCTAGAAAGCCCTGGTTGGAGGTGCTAAGATTTGAGCGATTGAAACCGATCGCCCACAACAAACTATTCGCTTCTAGGGTTCCGGTCTTGCGCGAGTGAGATGGCTGGTCCGAGAGAAGCAGCCGCCTAGACCTGCGATCGTTCAGGGAGAGCGGTCACACGGCGGGAAAAAAGCCCGGGAGAGCCAAGCAGCATTACTGTTGTCGGCTTCCTGGGCTTTGTCGTTTCAGTCGTTTTCACAAGGAGTCCATGATGTCTACCGAACTACCCTCGATCGATCCAGCTTTAATTACCTGGGATGAGGTCATTCCAGGCGGTGCCTATTGGTCACGTGTCATCAAACGCGGCACAACGCTTCGCCTCCTTGCGCCTGAAGGGTCTAGAGGGGTCGCGGTTCTCTGCTACAACGCCGACAACGCGATCGAGCGGTACAACGCTGCCGACACTGCCAAGATTCAGTTCAACGCGTTTCTGAAAAAAGGGATGTTGCTCTACTCCGACATGGGTCGCGTGCTGTTTTCCATCACAGAAGACACCTGCGGCTTGCACGATACCCTGGGCGGATGCAGCAATTTAGCCACTAATTCTAAGTACGGTGAAGGCGATTACAAAAACTCGCGGGATAACTTCTTGCTGGCGCTCATTAAACGCAACCTCGGCAAGCAAGACATCATGCCAAATCTCAACTTGTTTACGCGGATTGCGGTTGATCCAGATGGCAACCTGTCCTGGGCAGAGAAGACCGCGCAGCCAGGAGACTTTATTGACCTGCGGGCGGAGATGAACGTGTTAGTGGTGCTGTCGAACTGCCCCCATCCGCTTGATCCAAGTCCGACCTATGATGCCAAGCCAATGCGGGCGATCGTCTGGAATGCTCCCGCGCTCACTGCCGATGATCCCATGCGCACCAACAGTCCAACGGCCGTACGCGGCTTTCAAAATACCGATGCGTATTTAGGGCAATTGGTTTAGGGGAGGCAAGAGGCAGAAGGCAGAAGGCTAAAGGCTAAAGGCTAAGTTTTTATACTTTATACTTCATCCTTTATCCTTTCCTCTCACCTCATTTCGTAGTAATTAAATTGGAGGACTGAATGATGGTTGCGGCAATGGTTGAACTTGACCCCAAACAAGCCATTTACGATGAGGTGTTGCCCGCACGCAAACCCTGGGCAAAGGTGCTGACCAAAGGGCAAGTGCTGCGGATTGTCGATTTGGGTGGCAATCAGGCGGTAGATTTTCTCGTTTATAATGCCGATGATCCGAGCGAGCGCTACAGTGCCCCGGATACGATTCGCGCTCAGGGCAATATTTTCATCACGACTGGCACAAAGCTCTATTCCAATGATGGCAATGTGCTGATGACCGTACTGAAAGACACCTGCGGACGACATGATACATTGGGTGGTGCGTGTAGCTGCGAGAGTAATTCGGTGCGGTTTGGGTTGGATAAAAAATGGCAGCACGCCTGTGTGGAAAATTTTCTCTATGCCATTAAGGATTATGGCTTGGGCAAGCGGGATATGACGAGCAACATCAACTTTTTTATGAATGTGCCGGTGAGTGAAGACGGCACCCTCGAAATTGTGGATGGCATTTCTGATCCCGGCAGCATCGTTGATTTACGGGCGGAGATGAATACGCTGGTGGCGATTTCCAACTGTCCACAAATGAACAACCCTTGCAATGGCTACAATCCAACTCCGATTCAGTTAATGATCTGGGACGCAGTATGAGGGTGTGAGGATAGAGCGACAGAGAACAGTCTCACCCAGACTAAGAACGGCTTTGCTTGCAGCTTCAAGCATTCGTTTTAAGAGTGAACTGTTCCTGTTTGCAACCTCAACATTTCTTTTTTGAACGGGATAGTGCCTGCTGAAAACTGAAGTACGGCTGGTTTGAACGGAGTGATTCCCGTTTGGAGCGAGAACATTCGTAGTTTGGACTGGATGATTCCGATCTGGAAGCAGACGATTCCTGTTTGAAACGAGAACACTTCTGTTCTGAAGTAGACGTTTTCTGTTTGGGATGAGAAAAACTTATCTCTCAGCAGGAATGGTCTCGTCCAAAACAGGAATGGTCTTATCGAAAGCCGCAACGATCGCATTTGAGATCAGAACATTGCGACTTCAAACTGAAACGGTCTAAGTTTTTCTTAGAGTTTCGGAGCTAAAAGCAGGAAGGTCGCTGTTTTAGATAAGAAAACTTGATGAGGACGCCTCATCTTTGCTTAGTGCGATCGCTTACTTTACGGTTGGCGCTTGCTTGTGCCACTCAGTTGACTGCTCGTAGGCATAGGCAACCTGCAAGACTTGATCTTCGCGTAGGACGTTGCCGATAATTTGGAGACCGATTGGTAACCCCTGTCCATCAAAGCCACAGGGTACGCTGATACCGGGAAGTCCCGCTAGATTCACGGGGATCGTCATCAGGTCAATGAGATACATGCTGAGGGGATCAGTGGTTTTGTCGCCTGCTTTGAAGGCGGTTGAGGGTGCTGTGGGACTCACCAGCACATCTACCTGCCCGAAAGCTGCTTCAAAGTCTTGCTTGATGAGCGTCCGCACTTTTTGCGCTTTGAGGTAGTAGGCATCGTAGTAGCCAGCCGAGAGCGCGTAGGTGCCAATCATAATGCGGCGTTTGACCTCCGCGCCAAAGCCTTCGGCACGAGTGCGGGTGTACATCTCCATCAGGTTTTCGGCATCGGCAACGCGGGCACCATATTTTACGCCATCGTAACGAGCCAGGTTCGCCGAGGCTTCGGAGGGCGCGATGATGTAATACGCTGCAATGCCGTAGCGAAAGCGAGGACAGGAGATTTCTTGAATTTCGGCTCCGAGGCTTTTAAGTTGGTCGATCGCTGTATTCACGGCTTTCTCTACCGCTGGATCAAGCCCTTCACCAAAGGTTTCTTTAATCACGCCGACTTTTTTGCCTTTCAAATCTGGCGTGAGGTATTGCGTGTAGTCGGGCACTTCGACTTTGAGGCTGGTGGAGTCCTGGGGATCGTAGCCTGCGATCGCGCCCAGTAAAATAGCGGCATCTTCGACTGATTGGGCAAAGGGGCCGATTTGATCGAGCGAAGACGCGAACGCTACCAGTCCATAACGCGACACCAGCCCATAGGTTGGCTTCATGCCCACAATGCCGCAGAACGAGGCTGGCTGGCGAATCGAACCACCCGTATCAGAACCGAGCGAAATGACACATTCTCCCGCTGCGACAGCGGCTGCAGAACCGCCCGACGAGCCACCGGGCACTCGTGACGTGTCCCACGGATTCGCCGTCAGTTGAAACGCCGATGTTTCTGTCGAGCCGCCCATCGCAAATTCATCGAGATTAGTCTTACCGACCGTTACGGCTCCTGCATCGGCTAGCTTTTGCGTCACGGTAGATTCGTATGGCGGCACAAAGTTTTCGAGAATGCGCGAGGCACAGGTTGTTGGGATGCCTTTGGTACACAGATTGTCTTTGATGCCGATCGGAATCCCCGCCAGCAACCCAATGTCTTCACCCGCGGCAATCCTGGCATCCACCTGTCGCGACTGCTCCAGGGCATGATCCGCCGTTACCTGCAAAAAGCTATGCAGCGTTGGCTCCAATGCCTGAATCTGATCAAGTGCCTGCTGCGCGATTTCAACCGCTGATCGCTCTTTGCTGATGAGTTGCTGGTGCAATTCGCGGATCGAGAACCTGCGAATGGATGCCATGCCTTAACCTCGTTCTGACTCTATGTGCAAACTACAGTATACGGTTCAGCGCAAACGCGATCGCTTCCAGTCCAACCAGGTGGCACGTTCATGCAGCACTGAGCCATAATGTTGACGGGTTTCAATCCTGCCACTCCATCCATGATCATGAAGCATTGTTTGACTGCCAGCATTCGTTGTGCCCTGCTTGTGCCTTTCTCACTGCTTGCAGTCGGCATGAATGGGGTGATGGTAACGGCTCAAACATCCTTCTATAAGCCGCTTTCTATCGTCTCTGGCAAAACACTGACCGATAAGCTGACTAACAAAGATTTACCTACTGGTCAGGGCGGGTTTGCGCGAGACTACGTTTTGCCGTTAAAAGAGGGCGATCAACTGTCGATCGACCTGACTTCTGAAAACTTTGACACGATCGTCACCCTCATCAGCAATGATGGTTCCACAGTTGCCGAGAATGATGATGGTCCTGATGGCAGCACCAACTCTCTGCTGTTTACCCGCATCACCAAAACAGGCACCTACTTCATTCGCGTGCGTGCCTTTGGTGAACTGGCTGGCGGCAACTTTAAGCTCAAGGTAACGCAACTCAAACCGTTGTAGTTCCTTTTCATTCCCACCTGGCTCACCGCACCATCACTGCTGCTAATCTCTGCCTGCTATAATCCCTCTTATCTGGGGCTGTAGCTCAGCAGGATAGAGCGACCGCCTCCTAAGCGGTAGGTCGAGGGTTCGAATCCCGCCAGTCCCGTCAGTCTCAATAGAGTCAAAACCCCCTCCAAAAGGCGTTCTGAAAATAGCTTTACAAAAAAAAGAGCATCGATTCCCGCCAGTCCCGTCAGTCTCAATAGAGTCAAAACCCCTTCCAAAAGGCGTTCTGAAAATAGCTTTACAAAAAAAAGAGCATCGATTTTTCTAGTATCGACGCTCTTTTTTGTTGTACAAAATGAAGGGCGATCGCCCTTGTTCAAAACCTTCGACACCCCAATCTTGACGAGACGATCAAGTTTAAAGTCCTCAAGAGTAAAATCTCCAAGGTTTTTAAAACCTCGGCGGTCGAGTCATCCTATGCGTGAGAGTTAAGGACAGAACAGGGGTTCTTTCAACCGATGGGCAGCATAGACCGCAACTCCATCAGAATCAGCCATAAAAACAACGCTAGTGGGAGGCAGAAAGACAAGCATATCGCCTTGAGAGGCGGCATAGATGAGACCCTGCTCATCCCTGACGCGAATTGTGCCATGCAAAATTACTTTGATTTCTAAAATGTCATATTGATAAGGAAGATCGACCGATGCTTGCATTGCAAAGCGCCCAATGGTCAAGGCTTCAGTCTGTTTCGTGAGCGGCATATCAATAATCTGGCTTTTGAGATGGGGCATCGCCATTCGTTCACTGAGATCAACCATTTCAGGCGTGCCTGCTTTCACTAAATAAACCCCAGACGGTTGTACCCAATGCGTCGGGTGGGGCGCAAGGGCAGTGGGCAATTTGAACGCATCAGTTGGGACGTTGCTCTAGACGAAATCACTAGCCGCTCCAGGCAAGTCATAACAGAACATGGTGCGCAAGCCATTTTGCCCTGTAGCTATGCCGGGCACGAAGGGTTACTCAATGGCATTAACGTCGGTGATGCTTTCTTCAATCGCTTAGGGGCTTCCATCAGTGAACGCACCTTTTGTATTTCTAGCACCAGCCTCGCTTATCTCATGACTTGCGGTCCCAGTTATGGTACTGATCCAGACACCTTCAGCCACTCCAAATACATTGTGTTGTGGGGGTGTAACGCTCTTAGCACAAACGTTCACCTATGGTCTTTCATTCAGCAAGCACGTCAAAACGGTGCCAAGTTAGTGGTGATTGACCCAGTCCGCACCCGGACTGCAAAGCAGGCAGATTGGCATATTCAGGTACGCCCAGGGACTGACGGGGCACTTGCTTTGGGGCTCATGCATACCTTGATGCAAGAAAACTTGATTGATGCTGACTACGTTGAACAATACACCGTTGGTTTTGCTGAACTAAAGGCACGAGCCAGCGCTTATCCGCCAGAGAAAGTTGCAGAAATTACAGGTGTTTCGGCTACCGATATTGTGCGCTTTGCTAGGGAGTATGCCACGGCGCAACCGTCGGTGATTCGGCTGGGTGTGGCGCTTGAAAAACAGCCGGGTGGTGGGCAAGGCGTTCGAGCCATCTGCTGTTTGCCTGCTTTGGTCGGTGCATGGCGCTACTTGGGCGGTGGCTTGCTACAGTCTCCCATGTGGTTGTTTCCCATTCAGGGCGATGCGCTCCATCATCCCGAATTTATTCAGCCGGGCACGCGGGTATTGAATCAGTGGCATTTGGGGGCAACACTCAGCGGTGATGCACCGCTTAATCCGCCAATCAAGGCATTGTTTATTTACAATTGCAATCCTGTCACCCAAAACCCAGAGCAAGAGAAGGTGATTGCGGGGTTATCGCGGGAGGATCTGTTTACTGTCGTGAGCGAGCAGTTTATGACCGATACCGCCGATTATGCTGACATCCTCCTGCCTGCAACAACACAGCTTGAAAATTTAGACTTAATGTTTTCTTGGGGGCATGCCTATCTCACGCTGAATACGCCTGCGATCGCACCGTTAGGAGAAGCCGTTCCCAATACTGAATTATTTCGGCGTTTAGCACAACGGATGGGCTTTGCCGATGCCTGTTTTACGCTCAATGATGAAGCATTGGCGCTGAGTTTATTAGATTGGTCTGCACCCGCTTTAAAGGGAATCGATATGGCACGCTTGAAGCGGGAAGGTTATGCCAAATTGAATTTAAACCCAGTGCCCCATGCGGAAGGAAACTTCCCAACCGCCAGCGGCAAGTGTGAGTTTCTCTCGTCAATGGCGATCGACAGCAACTATGTGTTGCCAGTATTCCGCCAAGGGTTTACCGAATTTCAGCCAGGTGAACCGATTAATCCGTTGCCATGCTACATTCCGCCACACGACGCAACCGATCGCGCCCACTATCCACTGACTTTGTTAGCGGCAAAACCGCACATGTTTGTCAATTCCTGTTTTGCCAATTTACCCAAACATCGCAAGCTTGAAGGTGAGCCAACCATGCTGATTCATCCTGAAGCAGCGGCTCAACGCGGCATCACGCAGGGGCAGCTTGTACAGGTCTTCAATCAGCGTGGACAATTTCAAATTAAGGCTCAGGTGAGTGATGCTGTACAACCCGAAACGATCGCGGTTAGCATTGGCCACTGGCGAAAACTGAGCTTGTCTCACAGCACCTTAAATGCGACAACAGCAGCTACCTTTGCCGATTTGGGACACACAGCAGCGGTTGGCAACACCTTGGTTGAGGTTGTTGCCCACCCTCCAAAGCTCTGTGATCAATCAAGTTGTTGAGACGTTCATTGACTCATCAAGTGGGCACTGTCCACCAGGCGATCGCATAGGGCTAGGTGGCTTCATTTGCCTGGCGCTGAAACTGTACGCGCAGTTTATATAGCTATTGCCATTAAGGTTAGGACACCGCCTGTTGCAAGACGGACTCATGGCTTGGCGGAGGGTGTCAGCGTGAGCCAAACGTTGGCGCCTCCGACTTTTGAGCCAGGTCCAACACTGCTCAATCCGATTGCGCGGTCTTCACTGTGGGTAACAAGCCCGTTGCGAGCCACGTTTCAAACACTTGCACCTTTCCTGACGGCGAGGATTGGTCGACTGATTGAAGGCGCTCATTTCACTGGCAACCATAAGAGCCGCTTTTGGATACGAGCGCGCATGCGGCGCTATAGCCATAGCTTAAAAAGACTCCCGAAAGCCCTAAAAGGCTTGTCAGTAGTGAGATGGGCGATACTGGATTCGAACCAGTGACCCCTTCCGTGTGAAGGAAGTGCGCTACCACTGTGCTAATCGCCCAAGGATTCTCAATCTATCACAGGCTGGGTAGGGCTACAACAAATCTTACTCATCTTGAGGCTGTTCGCTCCATAGGTTAGTGGTTTGACGCAGGCTCAGGAAGTTGCCATTGCCTAAAATGAGATGATCGAGTAACGGAATGCCCAAGAAATCGGCACCTGAGAGCAGTTGTCGTGTGAGGATGAGGTCTTCGTTACTGGGTTCTACGTTGCCAGAGGGATGATTGTGCGCCACGATAACTCGCGTTGCGCCCTGTTTGAGGACAGCGCGAAAGATGTCGCGGGGATGGGCGAGGGTTTCGGTGGCGGTGCCGATCGTGATGACCTGCGTTCCCAGCAAGCGATGTTTGACATCCAGCATGAGGATGGCAAAGCGTTCTTGGGCTTGCCACATGAGATCTTGGCTCAGGGCAGCGGCAGCAATGGAGGGGTCATCAACGATCGTATATTCGGCTGGACGGGATTGAAACACACGCTTACCTAATTCGATCGCTGCCAGAATGGTCGCTGCCTTGGCTTCACCAACGCCTGAGATGGCGGTTAATTCTGGAATGCTGACTTCTCGCAGCGCTGAGATTGGGTCGTGTTGATGTTTACCCACAAATTGCAGGATGTATTGTCCTAGGCCAACCGCAGAGAGTTTGCCGGGTCCCTGCCCTGTCGCAAGAAGAATTGCCAACAGTTCAGCCGTAGCAAGATGTTTTGCGCCATAGGCAACTAGGCGTTCGCGTGGACGTTCGCTCGCAGGCATATCTGCGACCTTCAAACAGTAAGTCATGCACCCAGCGTTTATTGCAAGAGACGATTGTTTAGTTATGCCCACTCAGCAGTCTGCATCCGACAAGGGCAGCAGGAACAAATGGTCATGAAAAAATCGCCTCAGAGGTTAAGGTCTGAGGCGATCGCTGAATGATTTAGTTACTTAATCCGGTTAAGAAACGAAGTGCAATCCACTACGCTTCGTAGGTCGGTGTGCCGCTAAACTTTAGCTTGGCAGGTTCAGGATTGCTGCCAATGTTACGTGCATTGCTGTTAACTTGTGGGCGACCAGCGTTAACCTTCTCTGGGAAAACACCGTCTTTGGGATGCAGATACTCAAGCTCACCGTTGGGATAAACCCGATAAACCTTGTAGTCTGTAATCTTAAACTTTGCGCGCAGTTGCTGACCACCAAGGGCAAGACACTGCTCTTTGCGAGCTAGATAAAGTAGGTTTTCACCTTGCTTCATCACGGCTGCGCCGCCGGTTGGCATTTCAAAGACTTGCTCTTTAGGGCTTGTCCAGGTAATTGCGTATTTTTCTTCAACAAGGGCTTTTGTTAATAGTCCGCCTGTGCTACCGCCAAAGATAGGGGCTTGTCCGGAAAGAGTTTCTGCCATTTGGATGTCTCTCTCGATATTTTACAAAATCGTATCACTCAGTCTGTCCCCCTCTGAACTGTCTAACGGGAACTGTAACAGTTGTTAGCAATCGGAGTGTGGAAGCGGTCGTGGTTCATTCGTTTTTAGAACATAGCGACCGAAGGGTTAGGGCGGGGTGCAGGGGTTCCACCCCTGGCTGAGGGCGAAGCCCCCATCCCCCTTTGTCCCAGCTATCTCGACAGTTGCTATAAATACCTAGCTGTAGCTAGCTTCAAACCTGCTTGACCTGTTCTTTCCTGAGCGGTCGGCTACCCTCACGTACTGGGTCAACGGCTTTTCACACGAGAGATTTTGCTTCTGCCCGTTTTAGCTTTAGGGCTTTTCTCGCGGGCTTCGCTGCAGACGATCGGGATGGTGAAGTGAAACTGGCTGCCCCGGTCTTTGCCTGCGGATTCTGCCCAGATGCGTCCGCCGAGCCCGGTCACAATTTGCCGACAGATGGCGAGCCCTAAGCCTGTGCCGCCTGTTGTGCGACGTAAAGCGCCTTCTTCCTGGTAGAAGCGATCGAACACGGTTTCGAGGCGATTAGGTTCAATGCCGCGTCCGGTATCGATCACGGTCACTTCCAGCATTTGCCCGCCATTGGCTTGCGCTTGAATCACAATTCGTCCTTGTGGTTCTGTGAATTTGCAGGCATTATCTAGCAGTTTAGAAAGCAATTCCACCAGCCATTCGCCATCGGTTTGCACCATCGGAAGATCTAGTGGCACTTGGGCAGTAATTTCAGGCAAATCGCTTTGACGTTGACGGGTGCGGATGCTGCTGAGAGCAAGGTCTACACATTCTTGTAGGGGGAGTGCTTCGAGATGCCACTGTATACGACCGCTTTCAAGCTTCGATAGGGTGAGAAAATCTTGCACGAGCTTTCGCATTCGTTCGGTGTCAATCAGAGCCGACTGAAGCATTACCTGACGCAGCTCAGCCGGCATATCGGGTTCGGTTGAGAGGCTTTCCAGGCAAATTTGAATGGTTGATAATGGTGTGCGAAGTTCGTGTCCTGTAATGGCGATAAGGTTGCTGCGGGTCAAATCGAGTGCTTCAAGCTGTTGATTCAGGTCTTCCAGGTTGGCATACGCTTCTGCCTGGATGAGGGCAACACCGATTTGAGCCGCGATCGCATCTACCAAGCCGAGTTCTGCGTCGGTCCATTCATGGAGTGTGCCGCCACAGGTATGCAGTTCAACCATGCCCAGAAGCCGATTTTGATGCATGACGGGCACCATCAGCCAAGATTCAATGGTCCAGCGTTGCACGACTGATTTAGACTGAGAGCCGACCGCGGGCGATCGGGTTGGCAGCAAGGTGCGACCATCTTCTAAGACCCAGGGGTCTGCCTGAGCGTCTGCAATGTACACCCGCTCTTGACGCTGGACCACTGCTTGGAACAAAGGATTATCCTGCAAAGTCCAGCGTTGACCCAGGAGCGAAGCGGACGCTGCCCCTAAGTACTCGTGTTGGATAACAACATGGGTATCAGTGGCTTTACAGCGGTAGATGAGGCAGCGACAGATTCGCAAAGCCTGCCCTAGTTCTCGCACAGCGACGGTGAAAATTTCTTCAGGATCGAGCGATCGCCGAATAGCGGTAGTAATGGAATTAACCAGACGCTCTTTGCGCTCTTTAGCGGCGATCGAGCGATATGCCTTGAGGAGTTTGTATTGTCCGGCTTGCAGATACGTGACCAGACGCTCGGCAAACGGCTCGGCATCGGCATCATTAGAACCAGTCTGGCGCTCGATCTGAAGCTGTGCCTTCGCCTGAGTAATCTTTGCTCTTAGTTCAGGGCGATACGCCAGGATGCGATCAAGCAGTAAGTTGGCGGCGACACAAACGGTTTGGCGATCAAAGGTCCAGATGCCTTCAAACCGTCTCGCTTGATCAGTGGCAAGCGGCATTCCAGTATCGGTAGTGGTAACAGGAACCTGCTTTTCACGGCAAATTAGGCAGGCGGCATAGCGAGGACCAACGACTACCAGATGCCATTCTTGCGCCAAGGCGTCTGTAGGGACAAAGGCGATCGTTTCGTACTGGTCAGAGCGGCTGGTAAAATCAGTTTCAGGCGCTGCCAGCACATAGACCTGGTCTGCTCGCTCTGAAATACGTAAATAGCGGTGTGCCTCTTGACGGTAAAAGCGTTCGCGCTGAAAGCTAGCAATCACCAGAGAACAATCAACACCCGCCAACACCTGATCTTCCATCGCATGAGAAAGCGCGGTCAGGGATGCCTTGAAGTAAAGCTGGGGTCTAAGTTCAGGCAGGGCGTGCAGCAGATCTTCCAGGACGGAAGTAGGGTTGCTCATCGAGGTTAACTCTACTCGTTGATGCGGAGAACAGTCCTCAGCAATTGAAGGTCTTAACACTGATAGTACATTGCTTCAGGCTGACCAGGGTTGTTTCAACACACCGATTGATCAGGTTCCAGCCAGATGCTCTAGCTTATCAAGTGACTACGCTCACTATATCGTCTCATCACCTGCCAGCGATCGCCCAATTTTGACCAGAGGCTCCCGTTTGTTTGTTTGTAGGTAGCTGGGCGTAATGATTGATAAGCTGCCTTGCGACTGCGCGTTTGACTGAGTGCTCACGCCGCAGTCTCAATGCTCTCAATCCTATACGTAGGCGGGTTGAGCACAGTCGAAACTTGGTCTCTCAGTGGTGCTTAATTTAGCCATCCTACTGAGCAGTGCTTTCACAACCCTGCACTGGCTTTAATCGCCACAGGTCAAACCAGGATCCTAAAACGCTATTCTAGCTAGAACGGAGAAAGGCTAAAGCAGTGCGTCATCCCATTGATATTCTGATCTTGTCGAATGGACCGGGGGAATTGGCAACTTGGGTCAAGCCTATGGTGCAAGCATTACGCCAGCATTTAGGCGACGATCGCAGTCAGGTTCGGCTGTCAGTTGTTCTGTCGCCCTGTGCAAATGCCAGTGGGCAAGAAGCCGCGATCGCCCGTTGCTATCCTGAAGTCGATCGGGTGCAGGAGGCAGAGCATTTCTTTCCGTTTCTGCTGTGGGGCAAAACGGCTGAAGCCTGGGACTGGCGATCGCACGGTGTTGTCCTTTTTCTTGGCGGCGACCAGTTTTTTCCCGTTGTCATTAGCAGACGGCTGGGCTACCGTAGCGTCATTTATGCCGAGTGGGAAGCCCGCTGGTATCGCTGGGTCGATCGTTTCGGTGTCATGCGCGCAGACATTCGCACCCGCGTACCGCAGAAGTACGCCCATAAATTTACTGTGGTCGGTGATTTGATGGCAGAAGCGGGGCGATCGGAGGACGGGGCGATCGGAGCAAGGGAAGTAAAGGCGATAGAGGCAGCAGAAATAGAGAGCGAAGAGACTGCCTCACCCCTTATCCCTCAGCCCTCAGCCCTGATCGGTCTCCTTCCTGGCTCGAAGCCGACAAAGCTCGCGTTGGGTGTGCCACTCTGCCTGTCGATCGCGGAGCAGGTTGCCGCTGTTCGCCCAGCGACGCGTTTTGTGATTCCTGTTGCGCCTAGCCTGGCGCTAACCACTCTCGCAAGGTTTGCCGATCCAAAGCAGAATGCCGCGATCGATCAACTGGGCTGGGCTGCCGCCAAGTTAGTGTTACCAACCAGAGCCAATGAGCGCCCATTTCTTGAAACCCGCTCTGGGCTACAGGTTGAGTTATGGACGATCACACCTGCCTATGGCTTACTCTCCCAGTGTCGCCTTTGCTTAACAACGGTCGGTGCAAATACGGCTGAATTGGGCGCGTTAGCAGTGCCCATGCTGGTGCTGATACCGCTTCAGCAGATCGATCGCATTCGTACCTGGGACGGTATACCGGGTCTACTGGCAAACTTACCAGTCATAGGGGGACGGGTTGCTGTCATGATGACGCACCTGGCGCTCAAACGGTTAGGGCGGTTGGCATGGCCAAACATCTGGGCAAACGCCGAAATTGTGCCAGAACTGGCTGGCGATTTGCAACCAGAAACAATCACTGCGATCGTTCTTGACTTGCTTGATCACCCAGAAAAACTGAAGCAAATGCAAACCAGCCTCCGTCAGGTGCGTGGGCAAAGAGGCGCAGCCACAAAGTTGGCACAAATTGTAGTCGAAGCATTGGCAGACGGTGGAGCACTTAAAGCTTGACGGTTTCGCTGAATGCTTTTTGAACGAAACAAGCGCTGCACATCACTTGAAATGCGTCTGGCTTTAACTGCTCGAACTGCACTACTGGCGTACATACAGCGTATAGTCTCGTCGAATGCCTGGTGTCGCAGAGCCAACCCAGATTTTGTAAATACCAGCTTTCCAGTCGGTATCGGTAAGGCTAGCATCCTTTTCAGACTTGGAATCATTGCTGCAACGTACACTCCCCTGTGGACCTTGAATAACCAGGGTCGTGTCGCTACCACCGCTATTCACGCGCAGCCGCAAACTAGGGACGTTTTGCTGCAACGTTAGGGTGTGGTCTGGCGTTGGGTCGCCAAAACCACGACACTTATTGTTGTTGCGATCGCGATTACTTACGATCGCGGGCAGCGAAGTTGTCCCTCCCGTAGTGCCTGTTAATGACCCTGACTGCTTCTCAGCGCTCAAGGTGAGACTACCAAAATTGGCTGCTTGCCCCAAAGCAGGTAATGCGCCCAGAACCGTTAGTGAGACTAGCCAACCACTCCATTGCCAGCGACTTGCCATAATCCTCTTCCCCTTATCAATAGATACCAGGCATGACACAATACTGCGCTTTCAGCTAGCGATCGCTCATAAGACCACTCCTCCATCATCACTTGCGTAGCGTGACAGCGGCGACGCCTTGCTTATAGCATCAGCAATAATGGCGGCAGTCGTCTCAACGCTGAGCTAAGTGATTGGCTTATGAAATGTAGGGGCGTAATCTAGACCAAAACTTACTTGCGTTCAAGCACGACTGTCTACCTTAACTGACTCTGGTGGTAGAACGAAGTTCCCACAGCTTTTATGCTAGAGCTTAGGGCGAGTGTGACTGCCAGCAAGCTCTTCTGCTACAACGCGATCGGCGATCGCTCTGAGTGAAGCAACCAGGCTATGAGCAATGAGCAAAAAGAGCCATCGCTCTTATTTCGGTAAAGACAAGTCAGTATAAACGCGATCAACTTTGTCCAGTCTCATTGCATTTTTTGAGATAAATTTAGCAGCGCTTCATCATTGCTTCAAAGAGGACGGTTAAGCTACAGCGTTACTTTAAGGTTTCCTCACTTTTCTAACCACGTTGCGCTTGAAGAATGCCATAGAATGTAGTCAATAGGTATGAGTTGCTCTACTCGTTAAACGTCACATTCTTGAGTAATTAGTTGAAGGCGTTGCGTCAAGAGCGTCACCCTTCGTTTCTACCAAGGCATGTTCTAGCATCTATCATTGGTTCCGGCACACGCTACAAGCGATGTTTTGCTTCGCGGCACAGGATTAAATAAGAGAAAAGTCAATGATGGTAATGCCTGCGTTTTTGATGAATGCGCCTTTGCTGGCTGCATTGATACCAGTGCTTTTAGGGCTTCACCCGTATGAGAGATGAAATCCTTGATAGACAGCAAGAGTTCGTTGAGTATACGGGTAGTCGTGACATTTTAACTCAGCTTAATAGTGGTCAATTGCTGATGGTCAATAGTCGCAGACGCAATGGTCTAATCATCTATAAGCGGTTTCACGCTGAGTTTGCTGGACCAGGGGCGGCTATTGGCAGCTTTTTCGATGTGGACTGCCAGCGTGTAGTTGCAGTCGGTGATCTCTCCCTCGTCTATCCAGAGACACAAGAAGAGCGTCAGAATGCTTACAAGATTCGACGACAGTGGATTCGTTTAACCCAACAGTTGACCGATAATCCGGTGCCCTTACAACGGGCGCAAATGATATTGAACCAATTTGAGAACTATTTTGGGGCAGAGATGGTAGCGGAGTTGCCCGATGAGGCATTTGCTTTATTGGTTGGCGTGTTGCCACAAACCATCAGCATGATGCGACGAGCTGATAACCTCGAGCTTAGAGTAAAGCGTTGAAGGGCGCTGCCGTGCTGAGAGCTATAAACCTAAATGCTCTTGGGCGTTGCTGAATCCATGTATGAATTGCCGAACCGCCCACCCTGCGGGAAGCAAGCTACAACACCCTAGCCCTCTCCCTTTCTTGAATGCCCATCGGGCTATAGGGCGAGGGAACAAGAGTTTGAAGCCTTTCTCCCCAAGGAGAATGTTTTGGGATGAGGGTGATTCATACTTTCATGCAGCAACGCCTGCTCTTGCTAGGTTCTGTCTGCTGAGTCACAGGGCGTGAAGCTTAGGATTTTGCTTCTTGCACTCAAATGACAACCAGTCTGAAGGCTAGTTGTCATTCGATTCTCGTTATTCGCGCTTAGGCTGGGTAGATCCGCAGACGGCGATTGGGTTCGTCGCCAAAACTGCGGGACTTGAGGTGGTAGTGTTCGACTAACTCATGCTGCATCTTACGGACGATCGGAGAACGTGGTAAAAGTTCTACAGGTTGCCCTTTCGGAATCACGATTTGTTCAACGGCGAGCCTGGCTTCTTCTAGTGCTTCGATTTCGTCATCACTACCGCTCCCAGAAAACAGACTGAGATCAGCAATATTAGGCGTACCAGAGTCATCTATATCTAGCATTCGGCGCAAGCCGTGAGCAATCTGAGGAATGGTGCTGGCTTTAATCGTGTGAATCGGCACCTGGCGAGCCTTAGCAATATGACGCAGCTTAGAATGATTTTTGACATGCGATCGCAATGCCAAAACCGCATCTGCATGGTCAATATCTTTAGTCAATATCACTGGTAAACTCAGTGTACGGATCACCTGATCAAGCTGATGGCGACTGACTGCGTATGGATAGACGTGCAGTATATCCTCGCCGTTTGGTCCAACGCGCTGCCGCTGCCCTGTCTCATCAAAGGCTACAGCGGCATCATCATCTAGTACCTCATGCAAAAAGGTGGCGTTACTACCAAAGTGATCTTGTAGCGATTCATCCAGCATCTGTTCAAATTGTTGCTCATCTGGCGACAATTCTGACAGCGCTTGGGACGATAGCGGACGCATCTGCCCAGACGATCGCCAACCGCGACTCTGTACTCCACCTAGCCGACTGGGGCTACTCATGAAAGCCGAGTGATCGCTGACCTCACTTTGGCTACCCAATGGATTAAGGGCGTTGCGGGCGGGTGTCATGCCGCCACGAGTCGATCGACGTCCCGTTGCATCCGCTTCTGTACTCGACAGTTCATGAGTGATCACCACTTTCCCAGTTTCACTTAATGCGCGTACCTGTGGATTAGGCTTACGACCCCGCAGCAGACTGTCAACGGTCTCAGCGACCTGCTCATGCACCACCCATCGCTGCCGCTCCAGCATTTCTACTGCGATATCAAAAGTTGGTGGGGCTTTGCGCTCCAGTACACTCTTTTGGCTACCGCGACGACGAGCTTCTTCATCGCCTAACGTTACTGACTGAATGCCACCGACCAGATCTGAAAGCGTCGGATTTTTGATCAAGTTTTCCAGACGGTTGCCATGGGCAGTGCCAACCAGCTGTACGCCACGCTCGGCGATCGTACGCGCTGCTAGTGCTTCCAATTCCGTGCCAATTTCATCAATCACGATCACTTCCGGCATATGGTTTTCCACTGCCTCAATCATGACCTGATGTTGTAGTTCAGGACGAGCAACCTGCATCCGACGCGCACGACCAATTGCGGGATGTGGCACATCACCATCGCCAGCAATTTCGTTTGAGGTGTCAATAATGACAACACGCTTCTCTAAATCGTCTGCTAATACGCGGGCAATTTCTCTCAAGGCAGTCGTTTTACCCACACCCGGACGACCTAGCATGAGAATCGATCGCCCACTTTCGACGAGGTCACGAATCATGCCGATCGTGCCAAAGATTGCACGTCCCACACGGCACGTCAGACCAATTACTTCACCCCGACGGTTGCGGATGGCACTGATGCGATGCAGCGTCCGTTCAATGCCTGCCCGATTATCGCCACCAAAGTCGCCCACTTTGGTAATGCACTCATTTAGGTCTGCCTGCGAAACTAATGTATCAGACAGATATTCTGCCCGACCCGGAAAGCGTGCCTCTGGGCGGCGACCAAGATCTAAAACGACTTCAACCAACGTCTCTTTCTGAGGGTGCTGCTCCAGGGAAAGGCGAATCGCATCGGGCAAGATTTCTAGCAGCTTCGCTAAGTCATCTGTAATTTGCATACCAATACGGTTCGCATCGGCAGAAGCGGATGTATCGGCAGCGTTGTGCTGGCTTTCCAATGAAGGTAGTGACGGTTCGGGCAGTAATCCAGAACCGTCAGAAGACCCGTCAGAAGAATGAATGCCGTTAGGGTTTACCATTTGCTCATTAAAGGGAAAGAACAAGCGCAGCGGACAGAAAAACTGGATAGTGGCTAACTCAAACGCGCTGTCAGAGGTTTAAGCGCGTGAGCTGACTGTCGTTGAAAGTTTTTAGTTGGGAGACAAGAGTGTGTGCTAATGTCACTGCCTGCCAGAGCAAAGCGGGCGCTTCCTCTAAATGCCTGGGCAGCGATCGCCCCTCTGCTGCTAGTTGACGCTTTATCAAGTTGTTACCGGACTCAGGAACGTCTGACAATGGGGTGCCAGCTATCGCAGTGCATTGTGAGTCAGCCGACTCCAGCCTGATCGCGTCAAGCTGATCCAAGATCGGCATGAGTAAGGTACGAGCATAGCTACCATACGCAACTCCTGAAATATAGGAAGACTGCTGCTTGGTAGAGCGAGTCTCTAGCAGTTCCCTGGCAGCACCTACTGCTATCGCTGAATGGCTAGACGGCGGTTGCAGCAATCCCAGCGCTTTAAGCTTCGGTACCGTGTGGTGGTTCGTGCCTCCCGCTAACTGGATAAAACCCGGCAAGCTCGCTGCCAGAACTTTTTGACCCAGTTTGACGGCTGCCCTGGTGGTACCCATACCAATATCGCCGCTCATGGGACGACCATCCAATTGCCAAATCAACGGGCAGGGTAGCGGCGAAATCAAGTCGTACAGTGATCGTAAGTAATCAACTAAACCGTCACCATCGGGACAACTAATGGCAATCAGTTTTAGATCATCGACCCAAGGCACGATCGCCTCCCACAGTCGTCGAAACGCATCCAGCCGTCCAATTTGTGTATGAATCTCGATCGCATCTACACCTGCTTGCAGCACGAGAGGCACGATGACCGCTGGCGTAGAGACATAGGAATGCGTTGAAATATGCTGTATCGGGCAGACTGGCAAACAGCGACCACAACCGTAGCAGCGATCGCTCACCACGCCAGCGATCGGTTCAAGCATAGCAACACCTTCCTCAAAGACATTGCCTCGTGGTACAGACCTTTCGCCTAAGAGACTATTACCTGTTGAAGCAGTATGGAACACGATCGCTTGCGCTGGGCAAATCGACTCACAGGGGCGTTTGCAGTCTGGTGGACAGGTAGCAGCATTAAAGTCAGCCTTGCGAAAATGGGGATCTTCACCATCGTTCAGGCTAACCATAAGCCAAGGCAATCCGTGCATGGGGAAATGCTCGGCACCGTTGTTAGCGGCAAGGTCATCAGCAAACTCTAATGCCGTCTTCGCAGTCAAAATCACAGCCGGATCAGCGGCAACATCGATACAATCGGCTCCGGCTAGTGCATACGCCAGTACCAAGCTTCGGATAGCTGGAAGGTGTTGGAAACTGGCTCCACAGATGAGTTTAAACCAGTGCCCTTCCCTTAGAGATTGCAGAGGGTAGTACAGATCAGTCACCTCTATATCCTAGTACCCTGTACTAAAAAATACGAGGCATCCGCAGAACTCTTTTCATCAATTGCGGTGCTTCTAAGCCGAAAGTAGCGCAGTTGACAGTGGTGCCCAGCGGAATGAGCGATCGCCGCCTAGTTCTACTACCACTTTCAGACGTGGCTCGACTTTGGGCAAGGCTACCAAGTATTCCAGTTCCTGGTTAGACAAAATCGAACCTTCAATAATCCATAGCAATAAGCCTTTAGCCTTTGCTGGCAGTTGCTCAATCTGGTAGCTAACGAGCGGTGGAACATAGTACGTTTCGCCAACCGCTGCACCTGTACTAGTAGTTTTCTTGCCTAAGTGGGGCGGGCGCACACCATGTACGCTTGTCAAATAAGCGGCAAGATCCCCTAAGCCACGGGCTGTGATGCTAAGTGATACATAACCTGCCGCTCGAATGCGCCGTCGATACCGTCCCTCAAACCCCCCTTCAAGAGGAACGTACACACCTAAAGCACCCTCTGCTTCTAAGCCACGAATAAGCTGCCCACCCGTTGTCAGTAGCGCCATCAATCTTCACTCCACTTAATCTGATACGTTGCCTTAACGCTATTCGATCGCCTGAAACCTGACAAAGACTACCCCATCAAGAACTGTACTAAAACGAAAACGACTTTGAGTAAGACACTCACTACATAAAGTCTTAGCTTTAACTATAAAACTGAATGCCCCCCTCAACTGCATGATTAAGAATATTCCCAAGTGCAGCATGATGGGGTGGTTAAGGATTGGTCGAATGCAGCAGAGCGATCGCTCTGCTGCAGAGAAATTTCTAAAGGCACTAGACAATTAAGGAAGAATTGACTTATAGTTAATGACTGCTGCCGAGTTATGCAAAAAGCATTCCAGGCTAGAGTCTAAAACCGCAACATGCGTTACTCTGGCGTTCCCTGGAAAACAACTTCCGCTCTAAAGGATACTGAGTAGCTTGCTGCTCAAGTCCTAGCGGAACTAGCTAATTAATGTAGCGCTTGTTAGATGTCACCAGCCATATCTGCTGGTGAAGCGATTGGTGAGGTTCGATCCATCCTGCTTCCAGTTTTTTGGATTGCAAAGTTGATGGCGTGACTGAGCTTTAAGAGCAGTTCAAACAAGGAAAGCAGCTTTGAGATTCTGAGCTGTAGAGCCTAAGTTTTAACGTGTAGAAATGGAGTCTAGTCACCGTGTCTGTTGGTATCCTTGGCACAAAACTCGGCATGACCCAGGTGTTTGACGAAACAGGGAAGGCGATTCCTGTTACGGTCATTCAAGCGGGGCCATGCACTATCACGCAAGTGAAAACAGTCCAAACAGATGGTTACTTTGCCGTCCAGGTTGGATACGGTGACGTGTCTCAGAAAGCGCTGACGAAGCCAGAACTGGGGCATCTTGCAAAATCGGGTGCGTCTCCCGTACGACATCTCCATGAGTATCGTCTTAAGAGTGCAGGCGCATTCGAGTTGGGTCAGCAGCTTAAGGCAGACGCTTTTGAGGTTGGGCAAGTGGTTGATGTCATTGGCACCAGCATCGGTCGTGGGTTTGCAGGGTATCAGAAGCGTCACAACTTTAAGCGTGGACCGATGGCACACGGCTCTAAAAACCATCGTGCTCCAGGTTCTACCGGAGCAGGTACAACACCCGGTCGCGTCTACCCCGGTAAGCGGATGGCAGGACGGTTGGGCGGTGGTCAAGTCACTGTTCGCAAGCTAACAGTGGTGCGGGTTGACGCTGAGCGCAATCTTCTATTAATTAAGGGTGCGCTCCCTGGCAAGCCTGGTGCTTTGCTTAATATCGTCCCAGCGACGATCGTCGGTCGACAGTAGAGCGTTTCGGTTGGGATGCACCTCTACGCTGAATGAGAGACAAGGGTAAAACTATGGTTGATTGTGTCGTTAAAAATTGGCAGGGCGAAGAAGCGGGTACGGCTTCTCTGGACTTGAAGGTGGCAGACAAAGCGAATGCTGCTCATGTTGTCCATCGTGCTCTGACCCGGCAGTTGGCAAATGTACGCCAAGGTAATGCCTCGACAAAAACCCGTGCTGAAGTACGTGGGGGTGGACGCAAGCCTTGGCGGCAAAAAGGGACAGGGCGTGCTCGTGCAGGTTCTAACCGTTCACCGCTATGGCGGGGCGGCGGCGTTATCTTTGGTCCTAAGCCAAGAGACTACACCTTGAAGATGAATCGTAAGGAGCGGCGTTTAGCGCTTCGTACTGCCCTTCATAGCCGACTTGAAGATTTAATAGTTGTACAAGACTTTGGTGGTCAGTTGACTCGTCCTAAGACCAAAGAAGTGGTAAAGGCTTTAGCGGGTTGGGGTGTTGAGCCTAGATCAAAGATACTGTTGATCGTTGGAGAGCGAGATGAGAACGTCTATCTGTCTGCTCGCAATATTGACAATCTACGACTGATTTCAGCAGGAAACCTGAACGTGTTTGACCTACTTGCAGCCGACCGCATTGTGGCAACGGCATCAGCTCTTACGAAAATTCAGGAGGTCTATGGTGACTGAGTATAACGCTGGTGCGCTAGCAGATTTAGTACGTCGTCCAATTGTGACTGAGAAGGCAACTCTTCTGCTAGAAAACAATCAGTACACGTTTGAGGTTGATCCGAGGGCGAAAAAACCAGAAATTAGAGCGGCGATCGAGACCCTCTTTGAAGTCAAGGTGGTGAATGTCAGCACCCAGAATCCTCCCCGTAAAGCGCGTCGTGTCGGCAAGTTTGCTGGGCATCGACCCCATTACAAGCGAGCTGTTGTTACTCTGGCGGTCGGAGACTCCATTACACTCTTCCCAGAAGTTTGATCCATCGCAAAGGTTAGAGGCTCCGTCTCTAGCGGTCAACGTCTAACCCTCAACATTGCAAAAATCCCCAAGAGCTTAACGTTATGGGCATCCGTTTTTATCGACCAACCACTCCTGGCACGCGCACCCGGTCAGTCTCTGCTTTTTCAGAAATAACAAAGAGTGAGCCAGAGAAGTCTCTAACGCATTCAAAGCACCGACCGAAGGGGCGCAATAACCGGGGAGTCATTACGTGTCGTCATCGTGGTGGTGGGCACAAACGTCTTTACCGCATTATTGATTTCAAGCGCGACAAGCACAATATCCCTGCCAAGGTTGTTGCGATCGAGTACGACCCCAACCGTAATGCGCGCATTGCGCTGCTCTTCTACCAGGATGGCGAAAAGCGATACATCATCCATCCAGCCAATCTGGCAGTTGGCACCATTATCCGATCGGGTCCCGATTCTCCGTTTGAAATTGGCAATGCGTTGCCGCTGGGTAATGTGCCGCTGGGTACAACTGTCCATAACGTTGAGCTAGTACCTGGAAAAGGTGGACAAATTGTACGCGCTGCTGGTGCAGGTGCTCAGGTCGCAGCGAAAGAAGGAAATTTCGTCACGCTGAAACTTCCCTCTGGAGAAGTACGTTTGATTCGTCGTGAATGTTACGCCACGATCGGCTCAGTTGGTAATGGTGACATCCGCAACACGAGCTTTGGTAAAGCGGGTCGCAAACGCTGGAAAGGTCGTCGCCCAGAGGTTCGAGGCAGTGTCATGAACCCAGTGGATCACCCGCATGGTGGTGGCGAAGGTCGGGCACCGATCGGTCGCTCGGGTCCTGTTACACCTTGGGGTAAACCAACATTGGGATACAAAACTCGTAAGAAGAAGAAGCTCAGCAACGCCTTGATTGTGCGTCGTCGCCGGAAGTCTTCCAAGCGAGGCAGAGGCGGTCGGGATTCATAAATGACGAGTAAATGACGGAGGGGAGATAGACTATGGCTCGTTCGCTAAAGAAAGGTCCGTTTGTTGCAGATCATCTGCTCAGTAAGATTGAAGCGCTGAATGTTAAGGGCGATAAGCAGGTAATCAAAACTTGGTCACGTGCGTCCACCATCCTGCCCCAGATGATTGGTCATACGATTGCAGTGCATAACGGACGGCAACACGTCCCGGTTTATGTCACGGAACAAATGGTTGGGCACAAACTGGGAGAGTTTGCCCCTACCCGGACGTTTCGTAGTCACGCTGGTGGCGACAAGAAAGCACGTCGATAACGAATTGAGCGGATGCCGCTGGACAGCTAAAGGAAAAATGTATGGCTATTGACACCACCACTGAAACTAAAGCGATTGCTCGGTACATTCGGATGTCACCGCACAAAGTTCGGCGAGTGCTTGACCAAATTCGGGGGCGTTCCTACCGAGAGGCACTCATCATTCTAGAGTTCATGCCCTATCGTGCATGTGAGCCTGTACTGAAGGTACTGCGTTCGGCTGCTGCCAACGCCGAACATAACGGAGGGCTAAGTCGGGCGGAGTTGCTGGTCAGCCAAGCCTTTGCTGATCAAGGCCCATCGCTCAAGCGGTTCCGACCCAGAGCACAGGGACGAGCCTACCAAATTCGGAAGCCCACTTGCCATATCACGATCGCGGTAGCTCCTGGTGCCGCAGCCGAGTAGATAAACGAACTTTTACTCAACATTTGATAGGCGGTTACAACCGTCATTAAGATTTAACTGCTTACTAGAGGACGCATTCGTGGGACAAAAAATTCATCCAACCGGGTTCCGCCTCGGCATTACCCAAGAGCACCGCTCTTGCTGGTTCGGCGACCATAAACGGTATCCTGAACTCCTGCAAGAAGACTATAAAATCCGGCGCTTTGTTGAAAAAAACCTTAGCAGCGCTGGGATTTCAGAGGTGCGGATTGAACGCAAAGCGGATCAAATTGATCTAGAGGTTCGTACTGCGCGACCGGGCGTGGTAGTTGGTCGCGGTGGCACTGGTATTGAATCCCTACGAGTGAGTTTGCAGGCAGTGTTGGGCGGTGGCGATCGCCAGATTCGCATCAATGTTGTTGAAGTAGCTAGAGTTGATGCCGATGCTGCGCTGATTGGTGAATATATTGCCCAGCAGCTTGAGCGACGAGTTTCTTTCCGCCGAGTGGTACGTCAGGCAATTCAACGTGCCCAGCGTGCTGGTATTGAAGGCATCAAGGTACAGGTTAGTGGTCGGCTAAACGGGGCAGAGATTGCTCGTCCAGAGTGGACTCGTGAGGGCAGAGTGCCTTTGCATACCCTCAGAGCTGACATTGATTACGCCTACTGTACTGCCCAAACAATTTTTGGCACTTTAGGCATCAAAGTCTGGATCTTTAAGGGCGAAATTATCCCAGGTCAAGAGCAGGAACCGGCTCCAACCAATAATCAACCCCGCCGCCGTCAGCAACGTCGTCGCCAACAGTTTGAAGATCGATCGAACGAAGGATAAGGGATGAAGAGTGAAGAGATGATTTAATCTCTTTAACTTTTGACTCCTGGCTCCTGGCTCCTGAATTCCCAAGGTATGAGTCATGTTAAGTCCAAGAAGAACAAAATTTCGGAAACAGCAACGCGGACGGATGAGCGGTCTGGCAACTCGCGGCAACGAACTTGACTTCGGTGAGTTTGGTTTGCAGGCGCAGGAGCCATCTTGGATTACGGCTCGTCAAATCGAAGCCAGTCGTCGTGCAATGACTCGGTACATCCGTCGGGGTGGCAAGATCTGGATTCGGATCTTTCCCGATAAGCCTGTAACCATGCGTCCGGCTGAAACTCGGATGGGTTCTGGTAAAGGTGCTCCTGAGTTTTGGGTCGCTGTTGTTAAGCCTGGTCGGATTATGTTTGAGATCTCTGGCGTGACTGAAGAGATCGCAAGAGAAGCGATGCGTCTTGCCTCGTTCAAGCTACCGATCAAAACCAAGTTTATTAGCCGCGCAGCGGAGGAGTCCTAAACTATGCCTCTTCCTAAAATTGATGAAGTCCGTGATTTGAGTGATCAAGAGCTTGAGGAGCAAATTGTTGCAACAAAACGACAGCTCTTTGACTTGCGTTTCCAAAAAGGCACTCGTCAGCTAGATAAATCTCATCGGTTTAAGCATACCCGCCATCGTCTGGCTCAATTACTAACGATCGAACGAGAGCGGCAGTTAGCTTCAAAGGCTGAAGGTTGAAGGCTAAGGACTAAAAGCAGTTAGGGATTGTTAAGTAACCCGCTGTTGCTTCGTTCCTCTAAGTCTTTATCCTTCATCTTTTATCCTTTATCCTTCCTTTTACCCGGACACCTTCCATGGCAGCAAAAGAAAGAGTTGGCTTAGTTGTCAGCGACAAGATGGAAAAAACGATCGTCGTAGCAGTGGAAAGCCGTTCTGCTCATCCTAAGTACGGCAAGATCGTGGCTCGAACCAAGCGTTACAAAGCGCATGACGAAGAAAATAAATGCAAGATGGGCGATCGCGTCCGCATTCAGGAGACGAGACCGCTAAGTGCTACAAAGCGCTGGACCGTAACTGACATTCTTACTACAGCGGCTCAAGCATAGTCGGAGGAACCAATGATCCAACAAGAGTCTTACCTGAATGTTGCAGACAACAGCGGCGCTCGCAAGCTGATGTGTATCCGTGTAATCGGTGGCGGCAACCGCCGCTACGGTGGTGTTGGTGACATCATCATTGCAGTCGTTAAAGATGCAATTCCCAACATGGCAGTCAAGAAGTCGGATGTTGTGCGTGCCGTAATCGTTCGCACTCGCAAAAGCCTTCGTCGCGATAGTGGTATGAGTATTCGTTTTGATGATAACGCGGCTGTATTGATCAACAATGACGGGAACCCCAGAGGTACCCGTGTTTTCGGTCCGGTTGCCCGTGAACTACGCGACAAAAATTTTACTAAAATTGTCTCCCTTGCTCCGGAGGTTCTGTAATGACAAAGGTTAAATCGGCTCCAGTGCGCCACAAGCTGCACGTCAAAAAAGGGGACACCGTTCAGGTGATCGCTGGTAGCGACAAAGGCAAAGTGGGTGAGGTGCTGCAAACCCTGCCAAAAACGAACAAGGTTGTTGTCAAAGGCGTTAACATCCGCACTAAGCACGTTAAGCCTCAGCAAGAAGGCGAGACAGGGCAGATTGTGACCAACGAAGCGCCGATTCACAGCTCCAATGTGATGCTTTATTCGGAAAAGCAAAAAGTTGCGAGCCGTGTTTGCTACACCTTTAATGCCGAAGGTCGCAAGGTGAGGATGCTCAAAAAGACAGGTGAAATGCTGGATTAGCGAAAGTCTTTAGAATTTGTTGAGTCAGAGTCAGAATAAAAAAGTTCTCTCAGACTAACGATCGCTACAGAAACTTTCATGCATAGCCCAGGCAGTTAGCTAACAACTACTTCCCTGACCAAGCCCAGGGGTGATTAAGGAACGAAGACAATGGCAGAACGACTCAAGACTTACTATCAAGAAAAAATTGTTCCTAAGCTCATGGAGCAATTTAGCTACACCAATATCCATCAGGTGCCAAAAGTCATTAAGGTGACTGTGAACCGAGGGATGGGTGAAGCCGCTCAAAACGCAAAGGCATTAGAGGCTTCTCTGGCTGAGATTAGTCTTATTACCGGACAAAAGCCAGTGGTGACACGAGCTAAGAAGGCGATCGCGGGCTTCAAAATCCGTCAAGGTATGCCTGTCGGTATTATGGTGACGCTGCGAGCTGGACGTATGTATGCGTTTCTCGATCGCCTCGTTAATCTGACTCTTCCACGCATCCGAGATTTTCGTGGGATCAGCCCCAAGAGCTTTGACGGGCGAGGAAACTACACACTGGGCTTGCGCGAACAGCTAATTTTCCCTGAAGTGGAATATGACAGCGTTGACCAGGTACGTGGTATGGACATCTCAATCATTACTACGGCACACACCGATGAGGAGGGTCGCGCCTTGCTGAAAGAACTGGGCATGCCCTTCCGGGATAACTAAGGCAGCTTTATCAAGGGAAAACTATGGCGGCACACGACACTATTTCAGATATGCTGACGCGCATTCGGAATGCTAACCTAGCGCGTCACCAAACAACCGAAGTTCCATCCACAAAGATGACCCGTAGTATTGCTAAGGTTCTGAAAGAAGAAGGCTTCATTGCCGACTTTGAAGAAGCGGGTGAGGGTATTAAGCGGAATTTGGTCATTGCGCTGAAATATAAGGGCAAGACGAAGCGACCCATTATCACAACGCTGCGGCGCGTTAGCAAGCCCGGTTACCGCGTCTACTCAAATCGACGAGAGCTTCCTCGCGTCTTAGGTGGCATTGGCGTTGCCATCATTTCCACCTCTGGTGGAATTATGACCGATCGCGAGGCGCGGCGAACTGGGTTGGGTGGAGAAGTGCTGTGCTACATCTGGTAAGCCGGTTTTTAGTTTTTGGCAATTAGTTTTTAGATCACTTGTTTACGATCGCTAAGTAACCAGCAACTAATAACTAATAACTATTTATGTAGGAGTAGTCAGTTATGTCTCGCATTGGTAAACGCCCTATTGATATTCCTGGTAAGGTGACCATAACGATTGATGGGCAATCTGTTACGGTTAAAGGCCCGAAGGGTGAGTTATCTCGGGTTTTGCCTGGAGAAGTCGCCGTTGCTCAGGATGGGGAAACCTTACTGGTCACTCGTCAGGATGAGTCTCGCGCAGCACGACAACGCCACGGGCTTTGTCGCACCTTGGTTGCAAACATGGTTGAAGGGGTTTCACAAGGATTCCAGCGCCGGTTAGAAATTCAGGGTGTGGGCTATCGTGCCCAAGTCCAGGGTCGAAATCTAATCCTTAACGTGGGTTACAGCAAGCCAGTTGAGCTAGAGCCTCCTGATGGGATTCAGGTTGCTGTCGAGAACAACACGAATGTTGTGGTCAGTGGTATTGACAAGGAAATTGTCGGCAACACGGCTGCTCGTATTCGTGCTGTTCGTCCGCCTGAGCCTTACAAGGGTAAAGGAATTCGCTACGCCGGTGAAGCGGTCAGACGCAAAGTTGGTAAGGCAGGGAAGAAGTAAGCATGAAATTAACTCGTAAAGAATCAACACGTCGTCGTCACAGCCGGGTGCGTCGTCGCATCACCGGGACTTCGGAACGTCCTCGTCTAGCTGTGTTTCGCTCCAATCAACATATCTACGCTCAGGTGATTGATGATGTAGCGCAGCATACTTTAGTAGCTGCCTCCACGCTAGACCCTGATTTGAAGGTTTCCTTAAGTTCGGGATCAAATTGTGATGCGTCGGTCGAAGTCGGTCGGCTAGTAGCAGAGCGCTTACTGGCGAAGGGTATTAAACAGGTTGTCTTTGATCGCGGTGGCAGCCTTTATCACGGTCGTGTAAAGGCATTAGCAGATGCCGCTCGTGAAGCTGGACTCGTTTTCTGATGGTCGTTAGCTGCTAGCGACTAGCTGTCAGCGCAAATGAACAAACACTAGCAACTAACAACTAGCAACTAACAACTTGGAGCAGATATGGCAAAGGGTCGTAAAAGTCCTAAAAGTAAGGAAAAAGAGACAGATTGGCAAGAGCGGGTAGTGCAAATCCGTCGAGTCACTAAAGTTGTGAAGGGCGGTAAAAAACTTAGCTTTCGAGCGATCGTTGTCATTGGTAATGAGAAAGGTCAAGTTGGTGTTGGCGTTGGCAAGGCGAGTGACGTCATTGGGGCTGTCAAAAAAGGCGTTGCCGATGGTAAAAAGCATCTAGTTGATGTGCCGCTGACCAAGTCTAACTCAATTCCACACCCTGCTAACGGTACGGGTGGGGGTGCCAAAATTATGATGCGACCAGCAGCACCAGGGACTGGTGTTATTGCCGGGGGTGCTGTTCGCACTGTTCTAGAGCTTGCAGGTGTCCGTAACGTACTAGCGAAACAGCTTGGTTCTGGTAACCCGCTGAATAATGCTAGAGCAACAGTCAATGCGCTCGAAACATTGCGTACGTTTGCTGACGTTGCTGAAGAGCGTGGTATTCCAATCGAAAATCTCTACGCTTAAGCAGCGATGTGTTTTTAGTTGTTGGCTTTTAGTGGTCAAGGCTAAAACTAATCACTAACTACTGGCGACTAACAACAATCAACCAGGAAAAACTATGAGACTTGATGACGTTACGCCACAAGATGGCTCTAAGAAGCGCTCTCGGCGAGTGGGTCGCGGTATTGCGGCTGGTCAGGGGGCGAGCTGTGGTTTTGGAATGCGGGGGCAGAAATCACGATCGGGTCGTCCGACCCGTCCTGGCTTTGAAGGTGGACAAATCCCTCTTTATCGTCGTTTGCCGAAGTTGAAGCGCTTCCCAATCATCAATCGTACAGACTACACCATTATCAATATTGGTGCTTTGTCTACACTGCCTGCTAATACGGATGTTACTCTTACATCGCTGCTTGAAGCTGGCATTGTTACTCATGATGATGGTCCGCTTAAATTGCTAGGTGATGGTGAGGTAACAGTACCCTTGACCGTTCGTGCTGCTGCTTTTAGTGTTTCAGCTCGCGCTAAAATTGAAGCAGCGGGCGGCACATGGGAACTGCTTGGCGCTGACTAAGTCGTGTCACGCTGTATTTATTTCTGCTTGCTGATGCTTGGGTCAACAGTACTAAGCTCAACCGGGTGAATGAGAGACAGCCGTGAAACGCCTTTCCCAAACGACATAAACGTAGAGGAACTGCTTCATGGATAGTAGTCGAGATAGAACACCGAGTGCTCAAGAAACGTTTGCCCAGATGGCCCAAGCGGCAGGACTACGCGGCCGCATACTTCTTACTATCGGTATGCTCATCCTGATCCGGCTGGGTATGTTTTTACCACTGCCGGGAATTGATCGGGCTGCTTTTTCCCAAAGCATTCAAAATAGTCCCTTGATTGGCTTCCTGGATGTGTTTTCGGGTGGCGGTATTGCTGCTTTGGGAATCTTTGCACTTGGCATTCTGCCTTACATTAATGCGTCTATTATTTTGCAGCTTTTAACCTCAGCGTTGCCAGCGCTCGAAAATTTGCAGAAAAACGAGGGTGAAGCAGGTCGCCGCAAGATTTCGCAGATCACACGGTATGTTTCACTGGGTTGGGCGATCGTTCAGAGTTCTGGTATTGCCGTTTGGGTTCGTCCTTATGCCGACAACTGGGGTCCTCTTTTTGTTGTGCAGACGGTATTAGCGCTTACGGCTGGCTCCATGTTCGTTATGTGGGTGGGCGAATTAATCACCGAGCGAGGCATTGGGAATGGTGCTTCGCTGTTGATCTTTGTCAACATTGTTTCCAGCTTGCCACGCTCAGTGGGTCAAACGTTAGAGCTGGCACAGAGCGGCGATCGTAATGTGGTGGGTGGCGTTGTCATGCTGCTTGTCGTCTTTCTCGTCATGATCGTGGGCATTGTCTTTGTTCAAGAAGGTAGTCGTCGTATTCCCATCATCTCGGCACGTCGTCAGGTTGGGCGGCGAACCTACATGGAGCGCAACAGTTATCTCCCACTCCGGCTCAATCAAGGTGGGGTTATGCCCATCATTTTTGCCTCTGCTGTGTTGGTTCTTCCTGTGACACTGGCGCAGTTCACAAAGAATGATGTTGCGATTCAAATCGCTAACTACCTCAGCCCCAATGGAAGTATGCCGTGGGTTCATGCGTCTCTCTACCTGCTTTTGATTCTTTTCTTTAGCTACTTTTATGCTTCACTGGTCGTCAACCCTGTCGATATGTCTCAAAACTTGAAGAAGATGGGGGCGAGTATTCCAGGCATTCGTCCAGGCAAAGCAACTAGCGACTACATTGAGCGTGTTTTGAACCGTCTTACGTTTTTAGGTGCAATTTTCCTTGGCTTAGTGGCGATCGTACCGACAGCCGTAGAGGGAGCAACCAACGTGAGAACGTTTCAGGGCATTGGTGCAACTTCTTTACTTATTCTGGTGGGCGTGGCGATCGATACTGCTAAGCAAGTGCAGACTTACGTGATTTCCCAGCGCTACGAAGGAATGGTGAAGCAATAGTGGCTCGTCTCATTTTTCTCGGTGCTCCGGGGGCAGGTAAGGGAACGCAGGCGAAGGCTTTAGCAGCGTTTAGTCATATTCCACATATTTCTACTGGGGATATCCTGCGAACGGCAGTTGCCTCAAAAACCCCACTAGGTTTGAAAGCACAGTCCTATATGGATCAGGGCAATCTTGTCCCGGATCCACTTGTGATCGATCTAATCCGCGATCGCCTAAGTCAGCCAGATGCAGAAAGCGGTTGGATTTTAGACGGTTTTCCTCGTAATGTTGCTCAGGCCGCCTTTCTGGATGCATTGTTAGCAGATATTTCCCAAGCATACGACTATGCAGTCAACTTAGATGTTCCAGATGATGTGCTCGTGCAGCGAATGCTTGGGCGCCGACGACAAGACGATACAGAAGAAGTCATTCGGCGACGCTTACAGGTCTACCATGATCAGACGGCTCCATTGATTGACTTTTATCAGAGTCAACATAAATTTTTGTCCATCAATGGCAATATTGCCCCAGAGTCTGTGACTGACGAACTTAGAGGGCTGGTACAGAGAGCGGCTGTTGATTCTTAATCGGTACTTAAAAGGCAACAGCTTTGTTCTCTCCTTATGCAGCTGCTATGACACTGGTTACCTCCTAGTTGCTCGTACGCCATCGCTGTCAGACTGAAAGCTAATGACTTAAACTCAGAGAAGAAACGTTACTAAAAATGATAAGAAGCCAAGTTTGATTACTACTTAGTAGAGGAGAGCACATTGTCAAAGCAAGATCTGATTGAAATGGAAGGCACGGTCACTGAATCGTTGCCCAATGCCATGTTCCGAGTCAACCTTGACAACGGATTTAATGTCCTGGCTCACATTTCTGGCAAGATTCGCCGCAACTACATCAAAATCCTTCCAGGTGATCGAGTCAAGGTTGAGCTGACACCTTACGACCTAACTAAAGGGCGCATCACATATCGCTTACGAAATAAAAAGTAGTTTATAGATAGGTCACTTTTTTTTGGCTAAAGATACTGGAGATGAGAATTTTGGAACAAATATTTGACAATCACTACCTACTTTTGATAGTATATAACGTTTGTAACACTGGCAAAAACGAGTCATGAAAGTCCGGGCATCTGTTCGTAAGATCTGTGAGAAGTGCCGCGTTATTCGTCGTCGCGGCAGAGTGATGGTCATCTGTCTAAACCCGAAGCATAAGCAACGTCAGGGCTAAGGCACGTAGCAAGACAGGGTCTGCCGGAGACGTTCCAAACGAGCGTGAGAATCTAGCAGGCAAGAGTTGAAAGTTTAGTAGTAGAAGACTGGGAGAGAACAGCGTGGCACGGATCGCCGGAGTAGACTTACCTCGCGACAAGCGGATTGAGATTGGTCTTACATACATATATGGAATCGGGTTGACCCGTTCCCAGGACGTTTTGAAAGCAACAGGTGTTAACCCAGATATTCGCGTTAAAGATCTGAGTGACGCTGATGTTTCATTGTTGCGCGAAGAAGTTGAAGAGAATTACCAAATTGAAGGTGATCTAAGACGCTTGGAGTCGATGAACATCAAGCGGTTGATGGATATTGGCACCTACCGCGGTCGTCGTCACCGCCTTGGTCTTCCTGTTCGTGGTCAGCGCACTCGTACAAATGCTCGTACCCGGCGAGGTGGTCGTCGTACAGTGGCTGGTAAGAAGAAGGCACCTAGTAAGAAATAGGTAAGTAGTTGTTAGCTGTCGCAAGCTTGTTGAAGCGATCGCTTCGCTTACTGGTAATGAGCTTGCGCTTTTAGCTGATGTTAGAGCTACTAGTACATTTTTAGTCAAACACGTTACACACAAAATTAGAGAACTGACATGGCGCGACAACCAGCTCGAAAAACCGGAGCACGTAAGCAGAAGAAGAATGTACCGAGCGGTGTAGCCTACATTCAATCGACGTTTAACAATACGATCGTTACTATATCAGATACCAATGGAGAGGTGATCTCGTGGGCTTCTGCTGGCTCTAGTGGCTTCAAGGGTGCCAAGAAGGGAACTCCCTTTGCGGCACAAACAGCGGCAGAAAGTGCTGCCCGACGTGCTGCTGATCAGGGTATGCGTCAACTTGAAGTTATGGTTAGCGGTCCTGGTGCTGGCAGGGAAACAGCAATCCGTGCGCTTCAAGGCTCTGGATTAGAGATTACTCTCATTCGGGATGTGACACCAATTCCACATAATGGTTGCCGCCCTCCAAAACGCCGCCGAGTCTAGATAGACTTGCTTTCGTGTCGTTGGTTTATATGTGAGTAAGGTTGTGATATCAAAGCATTGCTCTCCATAAAGACTTTGTTAGTCACTATCACATTGTTTGTACGTTTAGAGTTGAGTCAGTAAGGCGTTTGCCTTTCACTAAGAAGCGGGGAGGTTGCTACATGGCACAGTTTCAGGTCGAATGCGTTGAATCCAAAACAGAACGGGATCAGAGCCAGAACAGCCGCTTTGTTATTGAGCCGTTAGAGCGCGGACAGGGCATTACGTTAGGCAACGCTCTCAGGCGTGTCTTGCTGTCGAATTTAGAGGGTGCAGCTGTTACTGCGGTGCGCATTGCTGGTGTGAATCACGAGTTTGCTACTATCCCAGGAGTGCGCGAAGACGTTCTCGATATCCTGCTGAACATGAAGAAGGTTGTGCTCAAGAGCCATTCTTCTCAGCCACAAATTGGTCGCTTGCTAGCACAGGGGCCGGCAACTGTTACGGTTGATCAATTTGACTTACCATCGGAAGTGGAACTGGTTGACCCGAATCAATATGTCGCTACCCTGTCAGCGGGTTCAACTCTAGAGATGGAGTTTCGGATCGAGCGAGGAAAAGGCTACCGTACGGTCGAAAGAGGTCGAGATGAGACCGCTGCTCTAGATTTTCTGCAAATTGATTCACTCTTTATGCCAGTTCGCAAAGTGAATTATATTGTTGAAGATGCAAGAGCTGGTGGTCTGATCGAACGCGATCGCCTAATTATGGAGATTTGGACGAACGGTAGCCTAACCCCACAGGAAGCGTTGAGCCAAGCAGCAAACATTTTAGTTGACTTGTTCAATCCTCTTAAGGAAATTACCTTTGAGCCATCAGACGAAGAAGATGGGGATGAGGAAAATCCAGCTAACCAGATTCCGATCGAAGAGCTCCAGCTTTCGGTGCGCGCTTATAACTGTCTGAAGCGTGCACAAATTAACTCGGTCGCAGACTTGCTAGACTACAGTCAAGAAGATTTGCTGGAAATCAAGAACTTTGGTCAGAAATCGGCTGAAGAAGTAGTTGAAGCTTTACAGCAGCGTCTAGGTATCACTCTACCGCAAGAGAAGTCTTCAAAATCTAGCTAGCGATTCAGATTTTGCTGGTTAATAACTACTTGTTACTAACGAGCAATAGATTAACAACTACTAAACTTAACGTAAAGTCTCATGCGTCACCGCTGTCGTGTCCCTCTACTTAGCAAGCCTGCCGATCAACGTCGTGCCTTACTGCGCTCGTTGACAACAGAATTAATTCGCAATGGTCGCATTAAAACGACTAAAACCCGCGCCCGTGCTGTGCGTTCTGAGGCAGACCGTATGATCACGTTAGCTAAAGATGGATCTTTGGCAGCACGTCGTCAGGCACTCGGTTACCTCTTTGATAAGCAGTTGGTACATGCGTTGTTTGAGCAAGCAGCGTCTCGCTACGGCGATCGTCAAGGCGGCTACACTCGCATCATTCGTACTGTTCACCGTCGCGGCGATAATGCCGAGATGGCAATTATTGAGTTGACCTGATTTCATGTTGTCTTCTGCTCCTCCACTAACACAACGAGTCGCCCTGGTAATTCAGTATCTGGGTACTTGTTTTCATGGATGGCAGCGGCAACCAAAGCATCGAACTGTGCAGGAAGAAATTGAAAAGACCTTAGAAGCAGTGTTGGGATTTCCTGTGCGCATTTATGCGGCTGGCAGAACCGATTCCGGCGTTCATGCGGCAGCCCAAGTTGCCCATTTTGATGCACCTGCACATATTCCAGCTCACCGTTGGGCAGCTATTCTCAATGCTCGGTTGCCAGGCGACGTTTTAATTCGTGCCTCGGCGATCGTGGATTCTACCTGGCATGCAAGATTTTCAGCGCTTTGGCGACGCTATCGCTATACACTTTATACCGATCCCTGCCCTAACTTATTTGTTCGGCCTTTTGCGTGGCACTACTACTATGAACCGCTAGATGAGTCGCTCATTCGCGATGCCTTATTGCCACTGATTGGGCGGCATCATCTGGCAGCGTTTCATCGCGCTGGGTCAGATCGCCCCCACTCCTGGGTTGATGTTCAGGCGACAGAGTGTAAGCGCGACGGTGCACTGATTTATATTGAAGTGCAGGCAAGCGGTTTCCTTTACGGTATGATGCGCCTTTTAGTAGGAATGTTGGTACAGGTTGGACGTGGCGTGCGATCGCCCGTTAACTTTACTGAAGTCTGGGAACAAGAGCGTCGAGAACAGGTGAAGTATGCTGCTCCAGCGCAGGGACTTTGCTTACTGCGAGTCGGCTATGCAGAGTTTCCCTTCCCCCCTGATGTCTGGTACGACACGCAGCCAACCCTGACTTTAGCAGCCTTGCCTGAGCGATCGCTGGTCATGTAAGACCCTAAGCCTGTTTGCCTCCCATAATGCCCATTCATACTTCAAGCACACGAGACTATTATGACCAAGACTTACCTTCCACCCATCGATTCCATTGAGCGCAACTGGTACATTGTTGACGCCGCTAATCAGCGGCTTGGTCGCCTTGCCAGCGAAATTGCAACTGTATTACGCGGCAAAAATAAACCAACCTTTACGCCTCATATGGATACGGGCGATTTTGTTATTGTAATCAACGCTGAGAAAGTTGATGTCACTGGCAGGAAACGTAGCCAGAAACTGTACCGTCGCCACTCTGGTCGTCCTGGTGGAATGAAGACTGAAACTTTCGCTAAACTTCAGGCACGGATACCGGAGCGTATCATTGAGCAAGCTGTTAAAGGAATGTTGCCTAAGACTAGTCTGGGACGGCAGCTTTTTACAAAACTCAAAGTTTATGCAGGTGCCGATCATCCGCATCAGGCTCAAATGCCTCAAGTTCTAGCAATTCAAACTATTCCGGGGGGACAACACTAATGCAAGCCATTGATCAAGGACGAGTCGTCTATTTAGGAACGGGTCGCCGTAAAACAGCAGTAGCTCGGGTACGTTTGGTGCCTGGCACTGGTCAATTGACTATCAATGGCAAACCTGGTGACTTGTATCTCCAGTTCAATGCTGATTATTTGGCGGCTACCAAAGCGCCGTTAGAAACGTTGGGGTTAGAAGGCGAATACGATATCTTAGTCAACGCTCATGGGGGCGGTCTGACCGGACAAGCTGATGCAGTACGTCTAGGTGTTGCGCGAGCATTATGCCAGCTTGACCCGGATAATCGTAAGCCATTGAAAATTGAAGGTTATCTGACTCGTGATCCCCGTTCTAAAGAGCGGAAGAAGTATGGGTTACGTAAGGCGCGTAAGGCACCTCAATTCTCGAAACGGTAGAAAGCTGCTGGCGTTTAGGCATCAACTACTACTTTTAATAAGACTAGGGGTTGAGCGCTAAGATTGATTAATGAGACGGAGAAGTTGGAGAGTTAATAATGCCTAAGCCTGATATTCACCCAAAGTGGTATCCCGACGCAAAAGTTTTTTGCAACGGCGAAGTAGTGATGACCATTGGTTCCACTAAACCTGAACTGCATGTCGATGTTTGGTCTGGAAATCACCCTTTTTATACGGGTACGCAAAAGATTATTGATACCGAAGGTCGGGTTGATCGCTTCTTACGTAAGTACGGCATGTTAGAGGGTGAAGAGGGAGCAGAAGTACAGCCCCAAAAGAAGAAGAGACGGTAGAGCGGCTGATTTTTAGATGAGACATGCACGCTTGAACGGCTCAACGCTCAAGCGTGCATCTGTGATCTCAAATTTTAAGTCAGTCTTTCATTCTATTGTTTCCGAGAGTTTTGTCCTATGGCTGAAGCATATTTACTGGATAAGCTGCGATCGGTTGAGCAAACATTTGATGAGTTGACTCGTCGTTTAGCAGACCCAGACGTAGCAAGGGATCCTGGTGAATTTCAGCGGGTGGCAAAAAGTCGATCGTCACTTGAAGAAGTCGTCAATACGTTTGCTGATTGGAAAACAACTCAACAATCGCTCGCCGAAGCAAAGCAAATAGTGAAGGAGGCGGGTGGCGACTTAGAGATGCATGAAATGGCAGCCGCAGAAGCTGCCGAACTTGAAGCTAAAACGGCTGAACTAGAAACATGCCTAAAGATTTTGCTGCTGCCAAGCGATCCAAATGATGACAAGAACATCATGTTGGAAATTCGTGCTGGAACAGGTGGTGATGAGGCAAGTATCTGGGCAGGAGATTTGGTGCGGATGTATTCCCGTTATGCCGAAACTCAAAACTGGCGAGTGAAACTGGTTAGTGAGTCGTTGGCTGATATGGGGGGCTGTAAAGAAGCCATCCTGGAGATTCAGGGCGATCGCGTTTATAGCAAGCTCAAGTTTGAGGCAGGCGTTCATCGGGTGCAGCGCGTGCCCCTAACAGAAGCGTCTGGTCGGGTGCATACGTCTACGGCAACGGTAGCAATTATGCCGGAAGTGGATGAGGTAGAGATTCACATTGACCCCAAAGATATTGAACTGACTACGGCACGATCGGGTGGTGCGGGTGGACAAAACGTTAACAAGGTAGAGACCGCTGTTGACTTGATGCACAAGCCGACTGGGATCCGGATTTTTTGTACGGAAGAGCGATCGCAGCTCCAAAACCGCGAACGTGCTATGCAAATTCTGCGAGCAAAACTCTATGAATTAAAACTGCGTGAACAGCAAGAAGCAGTGACATCCATGCGGCGATCGCAGGTGGGTACTGGTTCTCGTTCTGAAAAGATTCGCACCTATAACTACAAAGATAACCGCATCACCGATCATCGCTTGGGGCAGAACTTTTCGTTGGCACCCGTTTTGCAAGGTGATATTGACGAAGTGATTCAAACCTGCATTTCCCAGGATCAACAAGAGCGGTTGGAAGCGCTTGCCGCCGAAACAAACGGTCAGCCATCACTGGTTTAGCTAGCAACGGGTTAGTTCTTACGATCGCCGCACCAGTGAATCGCCCGATTGCACATCAAACCAATGGATTTCGTCGGGTGGAATGGTAAAAGACAGCTCTCGATTCGACCAATGCTCTGGTGGTAGTAGCACCCGCAAAACAATCGGCTCATCCTGCGCGTTGGCCACTTTGAGACTGACCAGATTGTGCATACCCAGGTTTTCGACGAGAAAGACGTTTCCTTTTAGTGTTGCCGCCACAGTTTCAGCAAGGTGAAGATGTTCGGGACGAACGCCGAGCACGATCTGGGGTGGCACTGTGGGCAAGTCGGGGAGTCGAATTTTGAAGTCCCCCAATAGCGCATAGTTGCCCTGGCAGGGAAGGGTCAGTAAATTCATTTGCGGACTACCGACAAAACCAGCCACAAACTGATTGGCGGGTCGATCGTAAATCTGCTCTGGTGCCGCCAATTGTTGCAGATAACCATTGTTAAGTACGGCAACATGGGTCGAGAGCGTCATGGCTTCTGTTTGGTCGTGGGTCACGTAAACGACTGGCGCTTTCTGCACCGAGAAAATCTGTTTCAGGTCAGCGCGAACATGTTCTCGTAGCAAGGCATCCAAGTTGCTAAGGGGTTCATCCAGCAAAAATACGTCCGATCGCCGTACGAGTGCCCGTCCCACAGCGACCCGCTGACGCTGACCACCTGAAAGCTGCCCCGGTTTGCGCTGCATCAGGTCATCCAATCCCAGAATTCCAGATACTTCGGTGATCCGTTTTTCAATTTCATCCGTCGGCACCTTCTTGAGTTTCAACCCGGCACGGAGGTTTTCGCGCACGTTCAAGTGTGGGTAAAGTGCGTAGCTTTGAAACACCATCGCAATGTTGCGATCGCCGGGTCGGTTAAAGGTGACATCGCGATCACCAATCAACACTTGCCCTCGTGTTGGCTGCTCCAAGCCAGCAATCATGCGTAAGATCGTCGATTTTCCACAGCCAGAGGGGCCCAGTAGACTCAGCACCTCACCGTCTTCAACAGCCAGACTGATGTCTTTAACTGGAATCACTTTAGGGGTGAATGTTTTGTTGAGATTCTTAAGTTCGAGTCGAGACATAGGAGGAAAGTATAAAGGATAAAGAATGTACCTTGCTTCTGCGAAGCACTAGGATAAAAAGCTTTGAGCCGTTAACCTTTGACGGCTCCTGCTGTGAGTCCTTGCACAATCTGGCGCTGGAAGAAGAGAACGAGGATTACAAGGGGAATGGTGCCAATGACAGTAGCCGCCGCGATCGGACCGTAGGGAATTTCAAAGACAGACGAACCCCCAATTTGGGCAGAGGCTACTGGAATCGTTTTCATACTTTCTTCGGTGAGAAAGGTGAGCGCAAAAATATATTCGTTCCAGGCAAAGATGAAAGTAAGAATGCCTGTAGTTACAAGGGCTGGCAGGGTAAGCGGCATCACAATCTGGACTAACATTTGCCAGATGGAGTAACCATCCACTTTGGCAGCGTCTTCGAGGTCTTTGGGTAACTGCTCAAAAAAGCTCCGCATCACCAGAATTGTTAGAGGCAAATTGATAGCGGTGTAGGGAATGATGAGCGCCAGATAATTGTTACCGAGATGGAAAAACTGCACGATTTCGAGTAAGCCCTGAAGCAGCAAGATGCCGGGAAAGAGGGTGATGAGCAAGACGGCTGCCTGAATAATTTTGCCGCCTAAAGGACGCAAACGAGCGAGTGCGTAAGCTGCTGGAGAGCCAATAGTCAAACATGCAATCGTCGAAATTAAAGACACGATCGCGCTGTTTAAGATGTAGCGCAGAAACGGACGACGGCTAAACAATTCGATGTAGTGATTCAGCGTCAACCGAGTGGGGAAATAAACGTTGGGTACTGCGGCAATATCCTCATTCACCTTAAATGAGGTCAACACCTGCCAGAGCATTGGAGCAAGACAAAAGATGGCGATCGCAATCACCGCTACCCAAAACAAAATTCTGCCTGGAGAAACCGACTGCCGCTTAGGAGGAGCAGGAGTATTAATTGAGCGGTTAGAATCAAGCGTAGTTGACATTTTTAAGAGTTGTTAGTGGTTAGCTTTTGGTTAAAAAGTAGTGGTTAGTTTTTAGTTGTAAAGCCCTATGGGCATATCAGAAAGGTTGTTAGACAAGAGAAAGCTGGTTGTAATTGTTAGTGATTGGTTAGAAAAAGTAATTAAGTTCAATCTTTAAAATCTATAGCTCATGCCCCACCACTCTAAAAACTAACAACCAAAAACCAAAAACTTTCTATACCGCTGTACTCGATCGCGATCGTCGAATCAAACTGCTGCCAATCATGACGGCGATCGCAAGCAGCAAAAACGTGACGACAATGAGAGCGGATGCGTAACCAAAATCGAGATACCGCATCGCATTCGAGTAAATATAGAGCGATACCACCTCCGTTGAGCCACCAGGACCACCGCCTGTCATCACTTGAATCAGGTCAAAAATGCCAAACGCTTGGGCGAAGCGAAACAGCATCGCGATAATAATTTGCGGTAACAGTAGAGGCACCGTAATTTGCCAAAAACTTTGCCACGGCGTTGCTCCCTCCAACGAATAGGCTTCATACAAATCGCCAGGAATGGATTGCAGTCCAGCCAGCAGCAAGAGGCTAATAAAGGGTGTCGTTTTCCAAACATCTGCGAAAATGACGGCGATCGTAGCCGTTAACGGTTCACCCAGCCAGTTAATACCCGTGGTGATCAGCCCCAAATTCCGCAATATGTCATTGGCAATACCGTATTGATCGTTGAAAATCCACGTCCAACCCAGTGCAATGAGTGCTGTTGGCAATGCCCAGGGAATAATTGCCACCGTGCGAAGTAGGTTACGTCCTCGAAACGGTTGATTCAGCACCAGCGCAATGCCCATGCCCAAGATCAGTTCCAGCACCACAGAGATGACTGTAAACCGGGTTGTCACTCCCAACGTTTGCCAAAAATGCCCGTCACCGAGAATGCGCCTGTAATTACTGAGTCCAGCAAAGACTGGTTTCAACTCTGTTCCCAAGTTTTGAGCAAACAGCCCCAACCAGATCGATCGCACGATCGGGTAAGCGAACACTAACAAAAGCACCGCGATCGACGGCAGGAGTAAATACAACCCCACCAACTGTTCCCGTGACCGAATCGTTTTGCCGTTTGTCGCTTGCATAGGTGGATGGGGGAAAGGATAAAGGATGAAAGGCAGAGGGCAGGAGGCAGAAGGCAGAAGGCGGAAGTCAGAGGGGGCAACCGCAGAGACGCGGAGGGATAGAACGTTCTAGGATGCGATTCCTCAACTCAAAACTCAAAACTTAAAACTCTCAACTCCTCTTCCTCCCTGCTTCTAACAAACGTCGTGTCTCGCCAGCAGCATTTTTCATGGCTTGCTCTGGCGCTTGTTGATTGGTTAAGGCAGCGCTGAGGTAGCGTTGGAGAATGTCTGAAGCCTGGGCATATTGGGCGATCGACGGACGCAATACGGCTTGATCGACAACCTTGAGCAGTTGGGGATAGTGACTGTATTTGGCAACAATCTCTGGATCGTTGAACAAGGCACGGCGACTAGGGACGTAGCCTGACTCTAGAATGTAGGCTTTCTGAGGCGCTTGACTAGTGAGAAACTTGACTGCCTTCAGCGCTTCTTTGGGATGTCGAGTGGTTTTGGCAATGCCCAAGCCCCATCCACCCAGACAAGAGCCGCCCACTGGTTGACCGGAGGCTGGCACCATTGGCATAATGCCAACTTTCCCTTTGATGCGCGAGTCTTCTTGGTTGACCAACTCCCAGGCGTAGGGCCAGTTGCGGAGGAAAACAGCATCGCCAGCTTGAAAGATGCGTCGTGTGTCTTCTTCAACGTAGGTGGTCACGCCAGGAGGTGAAACGCCTTGAGCGATCGTCTGCCGCAACCATTCAGCCGCCTGTATGGCTTCGGGGCGATCGAGACCCACATCCAGCGATTGGGGATCGATCCAAAAACCACCAAAGCCCTTCAGCACTTCCACAAACATGGTGATCAAGCCCTCGTACTGGCGACCCTGCCAGAGGTAGCCCCAACGCGCTGCCTGCTTGTCTTGCAGCATTTTAGAGATGCTCATGAGGTCATCCAGCGTTTTGGGAGGCTGTAATCCGGCATTCTCAATCAGGTCTTTGCGGTAGTAGAGGACTCCTGCATCCGATCGCACCGGCATTCGATACAGCCGCTCTTCGTAGCGTCCACTTTCCACAGCTTGTGGTGAAAATCCAGCAAGATCCTGTTGCGAGACTTGATCAGTCAGATCTAACAACCAGCCTGCGGCTGCAAATTTGGGTGTCCAGACCACATCCATATTGATGAGGTCGTAGGGAGAATTGCCCAGCAGAAAGGACGTAGTGTAAAGGTCTTCGTTGGTGTTCGCAGAGTTGGGACCTTCATCCAGTTGAATACGAATGCCGGGATTCTCAGCTTCAAATGCTTTGACCAACACTTTGTAAGGCGGAATGTCGGGAGCCAGCATCAGCAGTCGCAACGTGACGGGCTGCTGTGACAACATAACGGGAACGGCAACCAACAAGGCACTCAGCACCGTGAGCGCAATCCAGCTACCGATCCGCAAGCGCCGCGATCGGTGCCAACGTTGGGTAAAAAACTGTCTGAGCGATCGCACAAAGTTCATTGGAAAAGCCCAACCTGAAACGGTAATGCAGCGAAATTTTTCTATTGTTGAAAGCATCGAATGATCGAAAGAACCTGGGTTCCTCCACAAAAAACTTGTAAAGAGTCTCAACCAGGTTTCCGTCATTAAGCGTTTGGGAATAATAGGTAATGTCTGCCCAACAAGCTTAATCTTGTTAATCAGTAAGCTTAAAGACTTATCTGTCGCAAAGTATAGGGAACTATTCCTTTAAGAATACAAATAATTAACCATTGCAGGGTCTATCGGAAGAATTACTTAAGTGAGAGCGCCATTAACTTTAGTGAAGCTACTTGTAAGCAAGTTAAAAAATGACCCCTTGGCGCGTGTTTGAGCGTGTCAAAAAACAAATTTACGACACGAAAGGACTAGAAAACAATGCGAAAAAAACTCCTGGTGCTTGGCTTTGCTACAGCGCTTTTGTGGCTCGGTTATGCCTTGTTTATGCATATCTCTAAACAGGTCATTGGCGCTATTTGGGATGATGTTTCAACTCGTTCCTATCTAGAGCAAAGCCATACTCCTACTGTGGCTGAAATTGAAGCATTGACACGCATGAAGTTGCCGAAAGGCTACCGCGCTTTGAAGGCGCTGTCTTATGTTGAACCGAGAGAGCCGACACAAGACTCGCTGATGGTAAAACTTTCAGCAGAGCGGTCTGAGATTAAGAAAGCCTTGTCTGCGGCAGGTTTGTATGGCAATCTTCAGTTCAAGCCAAGCAATCTAAAAGAGCGGAGCATTGTCAACGGTGATATCAAGATCCCTTGATGGAACCCCGATGCGGAAAAAAATGTTTTAAGCGGCTTCTATCGAATTGATCCATCTACAGGTCAACACGCAGGAAAGGCTTGGGGCATAGGTATACTGATTGCTCAACACGAAAAAGAGCTTGATACGCTCTACATTAACGTATTGAGATATTGCAAGACTCCATCTCTTTGTAAATGATATGAGCGCGATCGCTCCTCACACACGCTTAAGTCGGGTGAACACTGCCTACCCGATTGCCATAACTTAGAAGTAGAACACCGTTCGCAACACGCCGATGAACACATCATCATTGCGATCGTCGTGGTTGGGTGCGGTCAACCAAATCACACCGGGCGTAATCGCAATATTGTCGCTCAACCGAAAGCGATAGAAGCCTTCCATATGAAGGGAGGTATTGCGATCGGCTTGCCCACCATTCACATTATTCGTCAGGCTGGTTAACTTCGGCTCCATCCCCACCAAAATGCCGCCCAAGTCACATTTTCTGCCCAAATCTGGAAACGCAAGCCCAACCATCCAGTTCCAGACCAATTCCTGCTCTCTCACGTTAGAAAGCCTTTATGCCAGTGGAAAGAACACCCGAAAATAGGTGGACAAAATGGCATCGCCCAGGAACACCACGATCGCTGCACCCAGGGCTAGATAGGGACCAAAGGGTACAGCTTGACGACGATCGATCCAACCCAGAGCGATCGCGCCACCGCCCGCAAAGGCACCGATCGCACAGGCGAGAAAGCCTGCCAGCAGGAGATATTTCCAACCTAGCCACGCGCCCATCATGGCAGCGAGTTTGGCATCGCCCGCGCCCATTGCCGCTTGTCCTAACGCGATAGAGCCAGCGATCGTAATTAGCTCCAGCAACCACAGACCCACAACAGCGCCCAGAACACCGTGCATTAGCTGTGTAAGGGCATCGAACAGACTGGCACTGATTGAAAAGCCGAGGAGTGCTTGAAAGATCAACCCGATCGCCAAGCCCGATTGTGTCAACGGATTCGGCAACGTCATTGTATCCAGGTCAATGAGCGACAGTGATAGCAGCCAGCTCAAAAATGCCCAGTACCCGATCGTGTGCCACGACCAGCCAAACGTCCAGAAGGTAATGACAAACAAAAATCCCGCCATCCCTTCTACCAAAGGATAACGGGCGGAAATTGCATTTTTGCAGTGCCGACAGCGACCCCTCAGCAACAGCCAGCCAAACACTGGAACATTCTCACGCTTGCCTAGCCGATGCAAACACTTGGGGCAGCGCGACGGCGGATAAGCTAGCGAGATCCCCGCAGGCAACCGATACACCACTACATTCAAGAAGCTGCCAACAGAAGCTCCCAAAATGAAAACGACGATCGTCGTAAACAAATCAAAGAAGAAATCCATGCAAAACAAGGGCTAGGGAACGCATCGCAACAAGCGACTTACAACACTTAAGTTACCCTGTTAGCACAGAAAAAGTGTGTCCAATCAATACGAAGCAGCGACTCAAAGCCCCGACTTCTCGCTCAGAGTCAATGCCGCAGCACCAATCAAAGAAGCCGGAGCTTTAGCACCACCCGATCGCCCCTCTTCACCCAAATCCCGACTCCCGATTCCCCACTCTCCCTAATACATCTCCGACTCAATCTGACTAAACGGTACAAAGCATTCTTGAGGCAGCAAGACGGGCTTGCCAGAGAAAATTAGCTTGCCTCGATGCGTAAAACGATTGATCGCAACCCCAAGCGGACGCTGAATCAAACCGGGATGCACTTCGTAGTAAGTTGTGTAAATGAGCCGCGCTGACCGAATCAGAGCGGGGTCTAGCAACGCCGTAAAGTCCGAGTCATCCACCCTGCTTTGAGTCTGTCTTTGCGAAGCGTATACCACCGTTTTGCCCCTTTGTTTTTGCTGACTTTAGTCTATCTGTACGTTCTCGGCAAGGGTAACTTTCAAGCGAATTATTGAAAGTGCGCTTGCTAGTCTGATGCCTGAAGCTGCCGAAACCTCGTAAAAGTATACTCAGGTTCAACGGTGTGGAGTCGATCGCGCTAATTCTTGATAAAACTACATAAAGATCAAATTATGCTGCCTGGAGTGCCTGGATGAGCGCGTCGCCCATTGCCCGACAGCCCAGCAACGTCATACCGTCAGACATAATATCGCCTGTGCGCTTGCCCTGATCTAGCACTGTCAGCACTGCCTGCTCAAGGCGATCGGCGGCTGTCGGCTGGTGCAAGCCATAGCGCAACATCATTGCCGCACTCAAAATCTGTGCCAGCGGATTCGCCTTATCCTGCCCAGCAATATCGGGAGCAGAACCGTGGACTGGCTCAAAGACACCCGGACCCGATGCCCCCAAACTGGCGGATGGCAACATCCCGATGCTTCCCGTTAGCATTGCTGCTGCGTCAGAGAGAATATCGCCAAAGAGGTTGCTGGTGACGATCGTATCGAACTGCTTGGGATAGCGCACAAGCTGCATAGCGGCATTATCCACGTACATATGTGAAAGCTCCACATCAGGATACTCTGCGGCAAGGGCAGTGATGCGGTCGCGCCACAGTTGCGACACTTCCAGCACATTTGCCTTATCCACGGAGCAAAGCTTCTTACCGCGCTTCTGAGCGGTTTCAAACCCAACGCGACCAATGCGATCGATTTCCGATTCGGTGTACGCCATCGTGTTAACACCGCGCTTCTCGCCTGTTTCGGTCGCAAAGATGCCTTTGGGTTGCCCGAAGTAAACGCCACCCGTCAATTCCCGCACGACCAGGATATCCACCCCTTCGACGATTTCGCGCTTCAGGCTAGAGGCATCCACCAACTGGGGCAGAATTTTGGCAGGACGCAGATTGGCGAAGAGTCCCAATCCGGCACGCAACCCCAGTAAGCCTGTTTCAGGTCGCAGATGGCGGGGCAATGAATCCCATTTGTAGCCACCGATCGCTGCTAGCAAAACCGCGTCACTGTTTTTGCACAGCTCCAATGTCTCGGCGGGAAGTGGTTCACCTTTAGCGTCGATCGCCACTCCACCCATCAGCGCCTCTTGGAAGGCAAACGTTAGATCCAGTTGCTTACCAATCACCTGCAACACGTCAACGGCAACTGCCATAATTTCGGGACCAATGCCATCGCCAGAAAGAAGCGTGATGCGGTAATGCTGAGTCATAGTGCGCTGTGAATTCAAATGCTAGTTTTCGTTGCTGCCGTGTTGCTATGCCACTACAAAGCGGCTGCAACAGGCGTGTTACAGGGTCACTATCATACCGCGAGAGGGGCTACCGGAGGGCAGACATCTTGTAACAGGTGGCTAAACTTTAAGGATTTTTGCCTGCCTCTTGCTGATCGAGCGCCCGTTCGGTACGAGCATTTGGGTTCGTCTTGGGCTTCCAAACAGTGAATGAATTCGTCATCCAGTTGTCGAGCGCCACACGAGTATTGAAGCTGGCGCTACGCATCGGTTGGGGCAGAAATTGATCACCAAAACCAATGAAGACAAGAGCCAAAATCAGAAAAAGGGGAATAGCCGCTTTGGAGTTAAACATGGCTGAGATAGGCAAGCGCTTTGTGAAGTGGGTAAAGTCATTGTTCCCATCGCGTGATGAGGCGATCGCACCCTCAATGAAGCTATGCACATAGGGCTGGCTCTATTGCAAAGCAGAGGCTATGGCAAATTGGAAAGTAGATGATGTTGTCAAGAAAACTGTTACAAACCAGCGATCGTGCGAGGCGTGAAGCGATTAACCAATTGCACCCAGCAGTAGACTTTACTACTTTGCCAAGTCTATCGTTCATTCAGCAAAACTGACAGTATGATAGGGCGCAATGGTGGACTGGATCTGCGGCGATCGTGCCTCAGCTTCCAGACTGACTCGGTTCATTGTTGGTGGAGAGTGGGCTATGGCGTGTCGTGCAGGATGGTTAGGGCGATCGATCGGTATTGCTCTCATGCTTTTAACACTGCAAGAGGGGGGCGGACGATCGAGTACAGCTGCAAAGGCGGCAGGGATGTCTAGCCGTCATACGGCTCCGTCATGACCCGCACCCCAAACCCTCGCGCAGACAACGGGTGATCCCAACGCGGCTCCCCTTTATCCCCCCGTTGCACCGCCGCCTACTGTTGCACCCTTACCTGATCAACGGCAGCGGTTAGAAGAGCAGTCAATCAATGCTGATTACCGGGTAAATGCCTTACAGCCCGGTAGTAAAGGCGCACTGTGGGTTGGTTCCTGGCAGGGGTTAGCGCAGATTAATCCTGAAAGTGGTAAGGTTCGGGCAAAGATTCCCCTGCCGAATCGAACCGTTGGTGCTTTGGCGCTCGACCGCGTGGGTCGTCTCTGGGTAGGCACCTATGATGGCTTAGCTCGCATTGATCCCCGTACAGGTGCAGTCACCACGCAAAATTTCACGCTCCCGTCTAATCGCGTGCTGTCGTTACTGATTGATAAACGCGGCTATCTCTGGGTTGGCACTGATAATGGACTAGCCCTGATCAGCCCTGATCAAGGTTTGCTGATGACAACAGTGAAAGATTTGCCTGGAGTCAGCGCGAATGCTCTAAGCCTGGATGCCAACGGCAATCTATGGGTAGGGACGTTAGATGGTTTGGTGCAGATCAATACTGCCAGCGGCGAGATTATGAGGCAAATCGGTAATTTGCCAGGTACAACTGTGCAAACGCTGGCGCTTAGTAAGTGGGGCACGCTCTGGATTGGTACACCCAATGGGTTGCTGGAGCTTGATAAAGCTGGACAGCAAATCCGATCAGTGACAACTCTGCGCGATCGAAATGTGACAGCACTCCAGTTTGATAAGGTCAACAGTTTGTGGGTTGGTACAACAACCGGTTTACTGCGAATCAACCCCTTTAACGGTGCTTCTGCGGGCGCGATCGCACGATTGCCGTCCAGCCGTATCCTTTCGCTTTCCCCTGACACTGGCAACAAGCTTTGGGTTGGCACCAGCGAAGGGCTTGCCTGGGTCAGCATGACCACGTTTCGTACGGGGGCACACAATACGTTTAGCCGAAGTGGGCAATGAAGATACGGGTATGAGTTGCAGGGTGTAGGGTGGAGGAAGATGCGATGTTGTACCTTGCTCCTTCGCAAAGAGAATGTGAGGACAACCATTTAGCAGCAGAGCATTCAGTCATCTGTGTCGGTCTTACTGCTTTCCACCTCTGTAGCCTCGTTCCAATACCTTCTTCATAACTTCCCAATGCCAGTGACAACTCATCAATTGATCCAATGGAAACAGCAGGAACGCTCGATCGTGGCGTTGACTGCCTGGGATTATGCGATCGCCCATGTGTTAGACGAGGCAGGCGTTGATCTGATTTTGGTGGGTGATTCGCTGGCAATGGTGGCATTGGGGTATGACACGACGTTACCAGTGACGTTGGATGAGATGCTCCATCATGCCAAAGCCGTACGACGCGGCGTGAAACGGGCGCTGCTAGTGGCTGATCTACCCTTCATGAGCTATCAAGAAAGCGTGCAGCAGGCGCTACATGCAGCCGGACGTGCCTTGAAGGAGACGGGCGTGCAGGCAGTCAAGCTAGAAGGTGGCAACCCGACGATCGTTGCCACAGTGGCGCAACTGGTGCAGGCTGGCATTCCTGTGATGGGTCATGTTGGGTTAACGCCGCAAGCAGTGCATCATCTGGGCTATCGACAGCAAGGGCGATCGCCTGAAACGGCAGACCATATCCTGGCAGAGGCGATCGCGCTGGAGCAGGCTGGAGCGTTTGCGATCGTTCTGGAGCATATTCCCAGTGACCTTGCTCAACAAATCACGCAAAAATTGACGATTCCCACGATCGGCATTGGCGCAGGTCCACATTGCAATGGACAGGTTTTAGTGACGGCTGATTTATTGGGTCTTTCGGTGCGTCAGCCACCCTTCGCGAAGTCCTACGTCAATTTAAGGGAAGTGATTACTCAGGCAGTACAAGACTATGGCGCTGAGGTTCGAGAGGGAACGTTTCCCTCAAAGTAAGGGCTAAAAGCCTGGAGACTGCGTTCTACCGCAGCACTGAGTCTGAGTAGTTTAGGATTGAAACAGCGACAGAGAGAGGAAAACCAGAGAGAGGAATGCGATCGTGACGCTGACTAAAGTACGCCTGTGGACCGTCGATGAATACCACCGCATGATTGCAACGGGCATTCTATGTACAACTGATCACGTTGAACTACTGGAAGGACAAATCGTTGAAATGAGTCCTCAGCTACCACCCCATGCCTCTACGACCCAGCGCACAGCACGCTATCTGGATCGTCTTTTAGAAGGGCAGGCGTATATGCGTATGCAACTGCCAGTGACTCTAAAACCAAAGTCCGAGCCAGAGCCAGACATCGCTGTAGTGCGTTTGAGCCACAACGAATATGCCGACCAGCATCCAACACCTGCCGAAATTTTCCTTCTGATTGAAGTTGCAGATACGACGTTAGAAAATGACCTTAAGCAAAAAGCCTTGACCTATGCCAAAGCGGGGATCGCGGATTATTGGATTCTGGACGTAAACGATCGCCAGGTCTATGTCCTACGCGCACCAACGCCCGAAGGTTATCAACAAGAAATAGTGTTTGGTTCAGACTCGGTACTGGCTCCCCTTGCCTTTCCACAGGTAGACGTTTTGTTCCAGCAGCTCTTTCCGTAGCGATCGCGTCTCTTAGCGATCGGTTTCTTTGCGTGGAAACCTATCACAGCAAAACACGTGATCAGCGTTTGCATCGGTTAGCCAGTCAGGAATAATCTGCGTCATGATGAAGAGACGAATGTTTTTAGAAGCCAGTGCCGCGATCGTCGGCGTAACCTGGCTATCACACTATCTATCTGAACGCTATTTAGCTGGGCACAATCTATTAGGGAAATCGCAGAGCATGACAGCTACAAATCACGACTTTGAAATTAAAAAAACAGACGACGAGTGGCGGGAAATCCTCACACCAGAGCAGTTTCGAGTTTTGCGTCAGCACGGCACTGAACGGGCTCGTACCAGCCCCCTCGACAAAGAATACGATAAAGGCACCTATGCTTGTGCAGGCTGTGGTTTGCCCCTATTCATCTCAGACACAAAGTTCGATAGCGGTACGGGTTGGCCCAGTTTCTTTAAGCCGATCGATGATGCAATCGAAACAACCGTTGATCGAACGTTGTTCATGACCCGTATTGAAACTCATTGCAGTCGCTGTGGCGGGCATCTAGGTCATGTGTTTAACGATGGACCAGCACCCACTGGGCAACGCTACTGCATGAATGGCGTTTCACTCAAATTCATTCCAGGCTAGGGTGCTGTTTAGGACGGGTTGAGCAGTTGAAAAGGCTTTAACATCATCGCTTAAGCCTTTTTATCCGCCAAACGTGGGTTGACAGGTGTGTAGTTGTTGCTTGTCAATCTAAATCTTGCGATCGCTTTTGGGCATATTAGGTAGGCAGAAGGCTGCCTCTCTGATCTGTTTTTGCGGTTAGCGTCTTTTATGAACCTACAGGCTTTACCCGATCGCCTCCGGCAGCCATCGCTTGTGCTTGCTGTTGCCATTATCTACTACGGCACTGCAACGCTGGGACAATACCTGGCCATTCCACCTGGTTTCATCACGCCCGTTTACCCACCCTCAGGCATTGCGTTAGCGGCATTATTGTTATGGGGCACACGCGTCTGGTGGGGGCTGTGGGTGGCTGCGTTTGTGGCTGCTGCATATCCGCTTTGGGCTAATACAGGCATTGCGTCTATGGCGATCGCGTCGGGCGTTGGCATTGCTACTGGTTCTGTACTGCAAGCGTTGCTCGGTGCCTTTCTCATTCGGCGCTTTATTGCTACTCCGCAGGTAATCTTTAGCAGTGCGCCAAATGTTGCCAAATTCACCGCGATCGAGCTGTTAAGCTGCCTTGTGAGTCCGGCTTTTGGCTCAACCATTATGTACTTCTGCGGCTTCATTCCAGGTGCAGACTACGCCAACAGTTTATTAACCTTCTGGTTGGGTGACTTAACGGGCGTTTTGGTGATGGCACCGCTGCTGCTAGTGTGGCTAGAGCATTGGCGGCAAGCGTGGAGTGAACCTAACCCAGAGACTAACAGCACCAACGCTACAAAAGCTTGGCAGCAAGTGCTAGATGTTGGACTATGGTTTCTCTTGTTGGTGCTAGTGGGGCTGATTGCCTTTGGCTACGGCTATCCAGTCGAATATATGCTCATGCCGCTACTGGTATGGGCAGCGTTTCGCTTCGGTCAACGGTTTACGACGGGTGCTGTTTTTCTGGTGGCGGCGCTGGCGATCGCGGGAGCCATCCGGGGCACCAGTTCCTTTAACCGCAGCACGCTCAATGAATCACTGCTGCTCCTCCAGGCTTTTGTAGGCGCTATTACTGTAACGACAAGCGTCCTTTCTGCCATCATCATTGAGCGCGAACAAGCCCAAACCCGACTGAAAAAAGTCAATGAAGATCTGGAGTCAAAAGTTGACGAACGCACTGCCGCTTTAAGAAAGTCAAAAGATGCTGCCGAAGTTGCCAGTCGTGCCAAGAGCGAATTTCTCGCCAATATGAGCCACGAACTACGGACACCGCTCAACGGCATTTTAGGCTATGCCCAAGTGCTACGGCGCTCACCAACCCTGACCATCAAAGAACAGCAGGGCATCGAAATCATTCAACAATGCGGCTCGCACCTACTGACGCTCATTAATGATGTACTCGACCTCTCCAAAATTGAAGCCCAGAAGATGGAGTTGTATCCAACGGAGCTTCACTTTCCAGGCTTTCTGCAAGGCGTGGTCGAAATTTGCTCCATCCGTGCCGACCAAAAGCGTATTGCTTTTAACTACGAGGCTGATCCACGGTTGCCGCTCGGTGTTTATGTAGACGACAAACGGCTACGCCAGGTGCTGATCAATCTGCTTGGCAACGCCATTAAGTTTACGGATCAGGGCAGCGTCACATTCAAAGTAAACCTTGTAGAAAATGAACGATGTGATAGCAGTGAACACCTGGCACTCACGACTCACGACCATTGTAGAATTTGCTTCCAGATTCAAGACACCGGCATTGGCATGACTCCCGCACAGCTAGAGCAGATCTTTTTGCCTTTTGAACAGGTGGGCGATACTGTTCGGCGGGCAGAAGGCACGGGGCTGGGGTTAGCCATTACTCACAAAATTATTCAAATTATGAGTAGCCGTCTGGATGTGACCAGTCAACTTCATCAGGGAAGCACCTTCTCCTTTGAGCTGACATTACCAAAAGCCTCAGCATGGGCAACCACTGCCAGAATGAATCGTCAAAAGACCGTTATGGGTTTTCTTGGTCATCCCAAAACGATACTCGTAGTGGACGACAAGTGGGAAAACCGATCGGTGCTTGTAAGCCTGCTAGAACCGATCGGTTTTGTTCTCATAGAAGCCTCTAATGGGCAGGAAGCTCTAGACATAACGCTAGCAAGCAGCCCTGATCTAATCATCACTGACCTGATGATGCCGCTGATGAATGGGTTTGAACTCATAGCGCGCGTGCGCCAGATGTCTGCCTTGCAAAGCATTCCGATCGTCGTGTCGTCTGCCAGCGTGTTTGAAAGTGACCAGCACCAAAGTCTAGACTCTGGTGCGAATGAGTTTTTAGCGAAACCAGTGCAGGCAGACCAACTGCTGACTATTTTGCAACGTTGTCTTGGGCTGGAGTGGACATACGCTACGCCAGTAGAGGCTACAGCGGCAGTGACAACGACAAAGCCCACGGAAGTGCTGCAACCGCCTCTTCTCATGCCTCCATCACCTGAGGCATTAGCGAAGCTTTACGATCTCGCGATGCAAGGTCGGTTAAGGGCACTGCGAGAGGAAGTAACACGGTTAGAGCAACTCGATCAGGCGCTGCTTCCCTTTACTCAAGAAATTCAAAAACTGGCTAAAGGCTTTCAAATTGAAAAGATCCAACTGTTGATCAGGGGATACCAGGATGTTGAGCTTTAGCACGATACGGATTGATGTTTGCATGGCTTAGTTGAGCTCGATCGCCAACCGTTTGATCATTTTTGTTAGCCTTTTAACCTCATGAACACCTCAGAAACCAGCGTCATTTTAGTTGTAGATGATAACCCGACTAACCTGGAAGTACTTTCAGAAACTTTGATGGCTTCAGGCTTTGAAGTGGGTGTAGCAACGAGTGGCGAAGGCGCGTTACAGCAGATTGCCTACACACCACCTGACTTAGTGTTGCTTGATGTAATGATGCCAGGTATTGATGGCTTTGAAACCTGTCGTCGGTTAAAGGCAGATTCTGCCTTGCAAGCGATTCCAGTCATCTTTATGACAGCACTGTCAGACCCCGTTGATAAGGTGAAAGGGTTGGCATTGGGAGCAGTCGATTATATTACAAAGCCGTTTCAGCAAGAAGAAGTGCTGGCACGGGTTAAAGTGCAGTTGCAACTACGACAACTGACTAAAGTTTTAGAGCAGCAGAACGTACAGCTGAAGCAACTGACAGAAAACCTGGAGCAAAAAGTAGAGGAGCGATCGCTGGCATTGCAGCAGGCACAGCTACAACTAGTGCAGACGGAAAAGCTTTCGTCCTTAGGACAGTTAGTCGCGGGTGTCGCGCACGAAATTAATAATCCAGTCGGTTGTATTGCTAGCAATGTCGCTCCAGCAAAGGAGTATGTTGCTGATATTACGCGCCTTGTACGGCTGTACCAGCAGTACTATCCTAATCCATTACCCGCGATCGCTGCTGAAGCAGAGGCGATCGACCTGGAGTTTGCGCTTGAAGACTTGCCCAAAATTTTAAATTCGATGGCATCGGGCGCGACTCGTATTCGAGATATTTCTGTCTCATTGCGAAACTTTTCACGCTCGGATACAGCTACCCCCGTTCTAGCCGATCTCCATGATGGACTGGATAGTACCTTGCTGATTTTGCATCATCGCCTCAAAGCTGAAGGCAGCCGCCCTGAAATTAAAGTGATGAAGCAGTATGGCGATATTCCCCTCATTGAGTGCTACCCAGGGCAATTGAATCAAGTCTTTATGAATATTTTAGGAAACGCGATCGAAGCTCTAGAAGAAGGCTTAATCAACGCAGTGCCTCTACTAGATTCCCACCAGATTAGCGAAACAGCTTCCTTCAACGGAGCACCCTGTCACCTTAAGCCCATGATTCAAATTCAGACTGAAATGGTAAGTCCTCACTCTGTGCGTATCTGCATAGCCGACAACGGACCCGGCATTCCCGCCTCAGTACAGCACCGTTTGTTTGATCCTTTTTTCACGACTAAATCCGTTGGTAAAGGCACAGGCTTAGGCATGTCTATCAGCCGTCAAATTATTACCGAAAAGCACCAAGGCAACATTCACTGTCTTTCAGAGCCGGGAAAAGGTGCAGAGTTTATTATCGATTTACCGACGCAGCAAACTCTTCTCAATCCTTGACCTTTTTTCGCTGCTAACAGCGTGCTTTGTTGCAGCTAACCAACTTAGAGGTTGTTTGAGAAGTGTCTGGCGGTTAAAACCGCGACTACATAGACAAAATCCGCCGACGCGGACTACGGAAAGTCGAGGGTTTGAGCACCTGCATTGCTTGAATGCCGTCAGGCTGTAGGCAGGTTATAGCCCGTTGGGCATGGCTACGCTAGTGTCTGTGTCGCCGCAATCATGCTCTATCTGTGTATAGATACCTGTGAAGCGATGTCGTCTTCAAGCTGTATTGACTGCCTTACAACTGGTGTTGCAAACGTCACGTTAGATAGAGGTTCTGCACTGCGATCGGGCATATCGTCAAGGTGACAAAGCACCAGCAGTAGGAGAATGTTGATGACTGATTCGTTTAAGAAAGGCGATCGGGTCGAATGGAAAAGCGCTCAGGGAACCGTTAAAGGTGTGGTGAAACGTAAGCTGACAGAGCCTACCGACATCAAAGGGCATCATGTCGCTGCCTCAGATGACAACCCTGAGTATTTGGTGGAAAGCGATCGCACCGGGAAAGAAGCTGCCCATAAACCCGAAGCACTTAAGCTGATCGAATAAGGCTGTCTTCGTTGCCACCAATGATTCCGTTCTCAGCATGAACTACAATTTATCATTGACGACAACTCTCAGGTGAAACTCTCTGACTGAGGTCTCAATGGAAATTGGAGCACAGCTTAAACGGCAGCGAATTAAACACATTGTTAGCAGTTACCAACTGGGTGGCGACGAAACAGAAGCGTTCGATCGTGCCTTAGAACTGTTGCTTAATCACTATCCTCTACCGCTAATCGAGCTGGCGCTCGTCGAAACCTTAGTCGATGGCTGGCTCCATGTGCCGCTGCTACGCGGCTGCAAATTTCTTGACAAGGCGCATGAGCAGCTTCAAGTCTGGGAAAACCAGACTTTGCAATCAGACTCAGTGGCACCGCCCTGCATCAGCACCATCTCTCCCAAGCAATTTCAGCAGATTACCGGGCTTGACCCTGTGCTGATTTATGGTGCCAGTCAGCCAGTCTCCCCACCGCCTATTCACTCTTAAGCAGCAGCATTAGCGTCCATGTGATGCCATGTGACAAGCGTCACCGAAAACGCCTCACTTGATCACCAAATGCAGCCTGATTTATCACGTCTGGTACGTCTGCCTGTCACCAGGGTGCAAAGCGAAACGCTTGATACTAAGAACATCGCGTTCCATAAGACATCATGGTTGAAATTCTTCCACTGCCCTACGCCATTTCTGAAATGTTTGCCCAAGTTAGTGCTTCTGGCAAAATTACATTAGCCGATCGCTATGGCATTCTGGCAGTGCTGCTGCATGAGCCTGCTAGCGAAGAAGACTTCCACTGCATCGATCGCCTTTTGTATGCTCTACGTAAAGGACGGGTACAGGTGATCCATGAGCTTTCAACCATCCTTTAAGATGCAGACCCAAGTTATAACGATCGATGCTAAGAGAGCGGTGCAACTATGCTGATTACAAATTGGTTGCGTTAAAAACTTCAGCATTCGACCGCGCAAAAGGGTACGATCGCGGTTTACTGGAAGAGTAATGGCAGATCCAGCAATCGAGTGCGATCGACTCCTACCCATTCAACAGGTTGCAATGAAAGCAATTCCTTCAGTTTTTTTCGCCTCTCTTGCCGTCTTCGTTGTTACTGCGTCTTCAGCCGCCAAACCGGATGACATCGCTAAGTTGATCAACGATCGAGCCTGTGCAGGCTGCAATTTAGCAGGAGCCAATCTGTACAGCTACGACTTGCAAGGTGCCGATCTTAGCAATGCCAATCTTGCGGAAGCTGCTTTCCAGGGTTCTAATTTGGGCTTTGCCACATTGACCAACGCCAATCTGGAGCAAGCAAACCTGGCACTGGTGAAGCTGAATGGGGCTAATTTAAAAGGAGCAAAGCTGGGTAAGGCGAATTTGTACGGTGCCGATCTGGCAGGAGCCGATCTGGCAGGAGCCGATTTGAGCAACGCCAACCTGGAAGGAGCTAATCTGCGTGGTGCGATTTTAGAGGGCGCAAATCTCCAAATGGCAAACTTACTGCGGGCAAAAATGGCAGGAGCAACTTTGACAGAGGCAAAATTTGACGGTGCCAGGATGCCCGATGGTCGAGAATTTAAGCCTGGTGGTAACGCAAGTACATTACAGCAGCCAGTGCAAAAACTGTTAGTGCCGTGAGAGCGCGTTGAGTATTGTGCTGGTGCGTTGAAACTTGCAGTCGGTGTGTGCAACCACGTTTCTAAGGAATGAGAATTCAATCACACTGCATTTTGTAGGATGTGTGAGAGGCTAGTCGTCACGCATCAAAGCCCAGAGTTGATGCGTGACGCTACGCTTTTCTTGTATAGCAGTTCAAGAGAAGGTTAGGACAAATATAAACCTTAAAACTCCTTTGAGTAAGGACTTCTTTTCATCCCTTATCCCTCATCCTTTATCCTTTTGCTATAGCTTGCTTCCCGTGGGGTATGCCAAAGGCTGTACGGCATCCGACGCAGAATGACAGGTTATTTAATCCACGAGACTAAGCTGAAACCTGGCTTGATGGATTGCTGGAAAGCCCAAAGGCATCGTGAACCAGCCGCAACGCTGTCACGCCATCTTCTTTCGCTACAACACAGCTAATCTTAATTTCAGACGTGGCAATCATTTGAATATTAATCTGGTGCTGGGCTAACGCTTCAAACATCCGGGCGGCTGTCCCAGGATGATGCACCATACCAGAGCCAACGACGCTGACTTTAGCAATGTCACGATCGACCACAATTTCACCACAGCCCAACTGAGAGGCGGCTTTTTCCAAGACGGTACACGCAGTCTCTGCGTCTAGCTTGCTAACCGTAAAGGCAATATCGCGGGTCGTGATGCCGTTGATGACTCGACAGCGCTGCGATTGAATAATCATATCGACACTGACGTTTTGCTGTGCCAAAAGCTGAAATAGTTCGGCTGCCATGCCCGGACGATCGGGAATATGACGAATCGCCAAACGTGCCTGGTCGAGGTCAAGCGCAACGCCTCGAACTGGGGGATTGGGGGGGGCAGTAGTAGGCTCTTCGGATGGCTGATGGCTGATGGCTGAAAGCTGGCTGCTAACAGCCGATTGGCTCACGCTAAATGCCTCACAAAGTGCCGCGATCGCCCGGTCACAGTCCGCTTCATCCACTACGCAACTGACCTTCACCTCAGAGGTTGAAATCATGCGGATGTTTACGCCTGCACTGGCGAGCGTGGCAAACATTTGTGCCGCGACACCAGGACGACCAATCATGCCAGCGCCTGCGATCGCTACTTTGGCAATCTGCTGTTCGACTAGCACTTCGGCATCACCATCCGGGTGCGTCACACCTGCACTCAAAGCCGGAAGGATGGCATTAGCAACTGCTTCCGCTTGCTTCAGAGAGCGTTTGGTTACTGTAAAAGCAATGTCGTTGGTGTTGCTTTCATGGATGGATTGGATGATCAAATCGACATCCAGATTTTGGGCAGCAATGTTGCTAAAGAGACGAGCAGCAACACCGGGACGATCGGGCACGCGCAATAGCGACACCTTCGCCTGATCCGTATCAAACTCGACCCCATCAACGGGATGCACCAGTTCTAACCCCTCCAGCGATCGCGCTTGCGGGAGCGGAGACACAACCCATGTGCCCGGTTCTGCCGTCCAGCTCGATCGCACCACCAGAGGCATACCGTAGTTACGGGCGATTTCAACGGCACGGGGGTGCAGCACTTTGGCACCCAGACTCGCCAGCTCTAGCATTTCGTCGCAGGTGATTTCCGTCATCAATTGAGCATCGGGCACCAGGCGCGGATCGGTGGTTAAGATACCGGGCACATCGGTATAAATTTCGCAGAAACTGGCGTGCAAAGCTGCTGCCAATGCCACCGCAGACGTATCAGAGCCACCTCGTCCCAGCGTTGTAATTTCCAAATCGTCGCTATCAGAAACGCCCTGAAAGCCTGCAACCACAACCACTTTGCCTTCTTTAAGATGGCGTTCCAGCCGCTCAGTCTTAATTTGCAAAATGCGGGCACGGCTATGTTCTGCTTCGGTGACAATGCCAACCTGTGCGCCAGTCAGTGAAATTGCAGGCTGCCCCAGTGCTTGCAACGCCATGCTAAGAAGGGCGATCGACACCTGTTCGCCCGTCGACAGCAGCATATCCATTTCTCGCCGACTGGGGTTGGGGGCAATCTCGTTGGCAAGCTTCACCAAGCCATCGGTTGTCTTGCCCATTGCGGAGACAACCACCACCAGCGAATTTCCTGCCTTGACCGACTGCACAACCCGTTGAGCCACTGCCTGAATCCGCTCAACAGACCCAACCGACGTGCCACCATACTTCTGAACAATTAATGCCATAACTCTAATTTCACCTTGCCGCGAGAGGAGAATCCCACAGCCCTTACATCGATCGTGCCAGCAATGAGAGCCTGATCAGAGTATATAGGTGAGGAGCAGTGAGGAGGAAAGGATAAGGGATAAAGGATGAAGTATAAAAAATTAGCCTTTAGCCTTTAGCCTTCTGCCTTTTACCTTTTACCTTCTGCCTGATACGCTGCTAGTAGGTCTGTAAAAGGAATGCCATTGTGAATCAGCCGCGTGTGCTTTGCCTTGGTGAAGTGTTGTACGACTTTCTCGCAGATCAGCCAGGACTTCCCCTAGAAGCAGTGGAATCCTGGACACCCTATCCCGGTGGCGCACCCGCTAACGTTGCCTGCGGTCTGGCGAAACTGGGCACACCTGCTGGGTTCATTGGCTGTGTGGGGCAAGATGACCTGGGCAATGCGCTGGTAGAACTGATGCAGACGATCGGTGTTGATGGTACGGGCATCCAGCGGCATCCGACGGCACCCACTCGCGCTGTCTATGTGGTGCGATCGCTCACGGGCGATCGCACGTTTGCAGGCTTTGGCAAGTATGATACAGCCGTGTTTGCCGATACCCATCTTCAGGCTGACCAACTACCGATCGCTCAGTTTGAAACAGCCGATTTCCTCGTCTTAGGGACGCTAGAGCTGGCCTATCCCGACAGCCGAGCGGCGATCGAGCGTGCCTTACAATTTGCCAATCAACACTTTGTCAAAATTTTGGTCGATGTCAACTGGCGACCCGTCTTCTGGAGCGATGAAGCCACAGCCCTACCGCTCATTCATGATCTAATCCGCCAAGCCGATTTTCTCAAGCTGTCTGAAGAAGAAGCGCTCTGGCTCTACGAGACAGACGATCCTGGTGTGATTGCTCATCGCCTCGGCAGCGTTGAAGGCGTTTTGGTGACCGCAGGCGAAAAGGGCTGCGCTTACTGCTTAGGTGGCAACGAGGGTAGAATCCCTGCCTTTGATATTGAAGTCGAAGATACGACTGGCGCGGGTGATAGCTTTGTCGCAGGGCTGTTGCATCAACTCTGTCAGCACGACCTTCAAACCCTCGCTGATCCCGCTGTGGTGAAACGCATTGTCAGCTATGCCAGCGCAATGGGTGCTCTAACGACTACCCGACCCGGCGCGATCGCCGCCCAACCCACCGCCGCCGAAATCGAAGCGTTTCTCTATTTACAACAGCAACCGGGGTAAGAGGTGAGGTGTGAGGTGGGAGGTGTAAGGTGTTGAAAGGCTAAAGGTTCAAGGTCAAACCAACTCAAAACTCAAAACTCAAAACTCAAAACTCTCTCGTCACTCTCCTCACTCCTTACTCCTCACCCCTCACCTTCTATGCCAGCCGAAATTGAGCGCAAATTTCTCGTTAAGGGCGACGCATGGCGATCGCTGGCAACAGGTGTTGCCTACCGTCAAGGCTATATTGCCTCAACCGCCGAACGCACGGTGCGGGTACGAGTCGTCGGGGAGCAAGGTTACCTAACGATTAAAGGGGCAACGATCGGCATCTCACGCGCAGAGTTTGAGTATCCGATCCCGTTAGACGATGCGCTGGAACTACTAAAGACGCTGTGCGATCCACCGTTGATTCAAAAGCAGCGGTACAAAATTGAGTATGCAGGCTTGCTTTGGGAAGTGGATGAATTTGAAGGCGACAATCAAGGACTGATCATTGCAGAGGTCGAACTGACGGACGCAAAGCAGACGATCGCGCTGCCGGATTGGATCGATCGCGAAGTCTCCGACGATCCCCGCTACTTCAACGCCAATCTAGCGAAGCATCCGTTTGGTCAATGGGAGAAACATGAGATATGAGTTAGTGAAAAAGTTTTAAGTTCAAGTCATTAATCACTTTTACTTTCTGCATTCCGAATTGCATCATTTAAATTCCACCCTCTAGCTTCATACGCCATTCCACTGCTTAACTTACTGAAAGCAGACGGAAAAGCCCAAAAACTATTTTTTCCCTCGACCAGTCTAGTAGTATTTTTTGCCATCCACCTTTTTAAGCGTCGCCACCATCGCCAAGTTTGTGGAGGTGATGTTTTGTAATGATTACCAATCCACTGAAAGTTAGACACAGACAAAAGATCTGTATTGCCTAAATAGCAAGAGTTAAGGATTGAAAGTGAATTGCGTTCAACTTCGGAGTAAGGGTGATGGCGAAGCCACAATTCAAGACGAATTTCTGCTGGATGACCTGAACCAAAATAGGGCGATCGAGAATCAGCACCAGGACGTTCTTGAATCCAACCATCCCACGGATCGGCGATAGCTTGATATTGCCCTGTGTTACTTAGCAAAGGTAACGATCCAGTAGGTACGTGCCAGAGACTATATTTCTCTTCTGTTAACTGAGCAATTGTATGTACAGCTTTCCACCGATGCTGATGACTACCTTGTGTTCGATCCGAGACGATAAAGGCAATCTCATCTTCCGCGTTCAACCAGTTAAGCAGAACTTTCGCATCTTGTTCGTCTGCAAAAAAGGATAGGGAAGGCATCGAAAAGTCACTCTCAACTAATACTTAGATTATGCAGTCTCATGTAATTTTGAACTCAAAGAGGTAAAACTCAAGCTACCACCTCAACCATAACGAAACCAGCCAATTCTTTCTGCTATCTACCGCTTTCAAATGTTTAGTGCCTTCCTAATTTCTGCCACGATCGCGTCTGGAGGTTGGTTAATATCAATCACAAGGGCATTGTCAGGTTCTTCCAGGGTATCGAGCTGACTTTGCAGCAGATCTGCTTTCATGTAATGTCCCTGCCGTTGCTGCAAGCGCTGTTGCACCAGTGCAAAGGAACCTTTGAGGTAGACTTGCTTGACTTGAGACGATTGACTCAACAGTTGGCGATACTCAGCCTTAAGCGCAGAACAAGCAAGGACAGTGTGGATGCTTGCTTTTTGCCAATCTGCGATCGCCTGCTGCATTGCCAACAGCCACGGCAGTCGATCGTCATCAGTCAACGGCTCACCGCAACGCATTTTTTCGATATTGGCGGCTGGATGAAAACTATCAGCATCTTGAAACTGCCAGTGCAAAGTAGCGGCTAGCAGTGCGCCGATCGTCGTTTTACCAGAGCCAGAAACGCCCATCACCAGAATAATCATTGCTAGAGCAGTACTACACCGAGAACCGTTATTCCATATATGATAAGAACGGTATCCCTACTTGTTTAGCGTAGATTTAAGACTATAACTATGTTAGTCTTTGCAAAGCTCGTTCATACTCACTAAATTTTAGCTGCATGGCTGCTGCTTACCACTCATGACTGCAACGTTTTCGTACCGCACTCCAAACTGGCGCAAGTGGCTAGGCGTAGTTGGGCGGCTTCCCTGGATCTGGATTCTACCGACAGCCTATCTTTTCTTCATGCTGTTTCTGCCGACGATCGCCCTTTTTATCAAAGCGGGCGCTGAAGGTCCAGAACGCTTTTGGAACATTGCCACCAGTGCGATCGCACTGGATGCTTACAGGGTAACGTTTGGCATTGCGCTGATCACAGCGTTCATTAATGGAGTCTTTGGGCTGCTGATCGCCTGGGTGCTGGTGCGCTATCAGTTTCCCTTTAAGCGCATCATTGATGCTGCTGTTGACCTACCATTTGCCCTGCCCACCTCAGTAGCAGGTCTAACCTTAGCCACGGTATACAGCGAAAATGGCTGGATTGGTTCCTTGTTTGCCCCATTTGGCATCAAGCTAGCCTTTACCCAATGGGGCGTAGCGCTTGCCATGTTGCTCATTTCCCTACCCTTCGTCGTACGGACGGTGCAGCCAGTCCTCACTGACTTAGAGAGAGAAGTTGAAGAAGCTGCCTGGTGCTTAGGGGCGAGTAAATTTCAAACCTTTTGGCGAGTCATCCTGCCAAGCATTCTGCCTGCCACATTAACCGGAGTCGCACTCGGCTTTTCGCGCGCGGTTGGGGAGTACGGCTCAGTTGTAGTTGTCGCATCCAACACACCCTACAAAGACCTGATCGCGCCTGTATTGGTTTTTCAGCGATTAGAGCAATATGACTATTCGGGTGCAACCGTTATTGGTGCTGTGCTGTTAAGCCTTTCACTGGTATTGCTCGTTCTAATCAATCTTTTGCAAGCATGGGGGCGCAGATATGGCTAGTTTTGGACGATCGCTAGGAGCTGCGCCGACATCGCCACCTGCGGAAATTAAGAAGCGTGACTGGACAAAAATTGGGCTCATTACAGTTGCAGTACTGTATCTCGGTCTCATTCTTTTCATTCCGGCGCTGAATGTGTTTGTGCAAGCCTTTAGCAAAGGGGTTGGACCCTTCTTCAAAAATCTGACTGAGCCAGCATTTTTGAATGCAGTCAAGCTGACATTGATCATTGCCGCGATCGCAGTGCCGATTAACACAGTCTTTGGGCTATGTGTCGCCTGGGTAATTGCCCGCAAGCGCTTTCCGGGTCGTGCTCTTGTCATCAGCATTCTCGACGTGCCCTTCTCTGTTTCTCCCGTGGTCGCTGGGCTAATGATTGTGCTGCTGTATGGGCGCAACGGTTGGTTTGGTCCCTTTTTGGAAGCCAATGATATTAAGATCATCTTCGCACTACCGGGCATGATCATTGCTACTGCCTTCGTCACGTTGCCTTTTGTAGCGCGTGAAGTGATTCCAGTGCTCGAAGAACTTGGGAGTGATCAGGAAGAAGCGGCTCAGACCCTTGGTGCTAACAACTGGCAGATTTTTTGGCGTGTCATCCTACCAAGCATTCGGTGGGGCTTGCTCTACGGCGTGCTGCTGACGAACGCTAGAGCCATGGGCGAATTTGGTGCCGTCTCAGTTGTCTCTGGCAACATTGGTAGCAAGACCCAAACCCTACCGTTGTTTGTAGAAGAGGCATACAAGCAATACCAGACCGAATCCGCTTATTCTGCGGCTGTCTTGCTGGCGCTGTTAGCCGTCGTCACCCTCGTCCTAAAAGAGATTTTGGAGCGCAAAACACGCATTGAAGAGGTCGATAAGGAGGCTTAAATGGCTAACGGCAGTCTCTCGGAAGAGCCACTGGCAACGCCACAACAAACAGTTGCCTCAGTTGTTGGTAGCGAGGAAGACCTGCGTCCAGCCCATACCCGCGTCCGACTTCGGATGCCAAAAAACTATCAAGATGAGCCTGTCATTTCACGGTTGATCTCTCACTATGGGCTAACCGTCAATATTGCGGCAGCACTGCTAGGCGGAAACGCCAGAGATGATGGCTGGTTTGATCTAGATCTTCGTGGTACAGACCAGCAAATTCACAGTGCCCTTCTCTACTTCAACGAGCTTGATTTAGAAACGTGGCATGACGATACCGCCGACCAATGCGATGGTTGGTAGTTGGTTTGAGGTTGCAATCTCAGCAGCGATTAAATGATTAGCTCAATACTTCCAGGGCAATGTGCTCAGTTGCACAGAGTGTAAGCAGTTTCTAGACGGCTTACACTCTGTTACATCTTTAACCTGTCAAGCAGTAGGACAGTTTAAAGAATGTCCAATACTGAGATGCAAGAGTGCTTAGTTTTACACTTTAATAGCAGAAGACATTGAAGCTTGATGCTTCTACTAAGACCTTGGCGGTATCTTACATCAGTTGGCTTTAACCCGTAGTGGATTCAATTACCGATGGCGACGAGTTTGCCCTGGCAGCTTTTGATGTCTCCCCCGCTTTCTAGAACTGGTATCAGCATGGGTCATCTGCTCAGCACGACGATCGAGGTATTAGCAGCACAATGAAGCTTACACTTGACACGACACAAGCGAATGCTAATCAAATGGCGCGGCTTAAAACGTTAATGACGCTGCTAAAGAAGGCGCAAGCCTTTCAAAACACGTCAATTCGGGTTGTACATCATTACACGCGGCAAGCATGGGAGCGTGATTTTACGTTTGAACCACTCGACGGCGGTAAACAATGGTACCTGCGCGGTCGTGGAGGCACGATCCAACGGGGCGACTACATGGTGATACAAAGTGGTTCTGATAGCGTTCGTTATCAGGTTGATGAGATTGACTATGACGTTCGCGCATCAAACGGTTGGTTTGCGCTCTTGCATCCTTGCTACCAGCAGACCGCTGATTACCGCTTTCAGATGCAGCCTGCTGATTTGCCTCTCACGACGTCAGTCTAGCAGGGGCAAACGGTTCACTTAGAATCGTGAGTCTCATCAGTTCACAACGTATAGCCGTAGCCAGCCTAGTTAGGACGGGGTGCAGGGGTAAAACCTCTGGCTAGGGGCGAAGCCCCCACACCCTTTGATCCTAATGTCCTAAGCTCTATGGCAGTAGCTATAGCATTTACGTTTCGGTGGCATTTTAATGAAAAAGGGGCGCAAGTGCGCCCCTTTTTCATTCGCATTTAGCTCATTAGAGCTTATGCCATGCTGTTTTCGATCGCCCAACGAGCCAGTTCAGTACGGTTGTGCAACCCCGTTTTGCCAAGCATATTGCTGACGTGGCTTTCGATCGTGCGCTGGCTTACATTTAGCTCATCAGCAATTTCACGATTTGCCATCCCTCGTGCCACAAACTGCACTACCCGAAGTTCTGTAGGAGTCAGCTCAACATCGAACGGCACCTGAATTTTTGGACCGCTGTCATGCCCTTTACCGGGGCGATCGGCAATGCGTGCAGCCTGCTTAAGAGACGATTCCACTTGGGCAACTAGCTCTTCAGGTTCAAATGGCTTGACCATGTAAACGTCTGCCCCCGTGTTCAGCCCTTTAACCCGATCCTGGCTCTGACCTTTTGCAGACAGAAACAGCACGGGAACCCAACTGGTACGGGGATCTTCTCGAACGTGTTTGACCAATGAATAACCATCCATCTCAGGCATCATCACGTCGCAGATGATCATGTCTGGGATTTCGCGCTCTAGTACTTCTAGCGCCTCACGCCCATTTTCAGCCGTGACGACTTCATAGCCCCGAAACTCCAGGTAGTCCTTGACGAGCAGGATTAGATTAGGGTCATCGTCAATCAGCAGCAGTCGCCTATGATTGCCCACGCTGGTTTCCTTCATGCTGTGCTACTCACTATTCCTGGGTCACTATCGTTGCTATTAACAAGCTTTACAGACTATACAGACAGATTCCCTGAACACGCTACAAAATGTTGAAACAATGATGAATGCTTAACAAACCACCATCTTTTCCAGCCTTGCCTTTAGAAACATTATTGTAAGCAGCATCAGAGAATTCACTGAAATCTCAATAAATCTCAATACTGAACGGATTCGAGAACAGATAGCCTTCTAGACCGACTCTTTCTCTGTGTCATTATATAGCCTTGCTGAAAAGAAAGCCTTTCATCATGATGAGAGCTGGAGACTAGAGTAACCGTTATGGCACCGAAGTAAGCTTGCCGGGACGATCGTGGTTGTGGCATCTGCCAACTCTCATTACGACCGATGCTTCGATCCCAGCAGGCAAAGTTCGCTTAGAGTCGGTTGTGGGTGCTGGAGTCCGAACGATCGTATCTACCTCAGTTTACTTGACGAGCTTCAGATTAATAGGGTTTTCACTTACACACCATCTGTTTACGATTCACGGATCAGTTTGCGGAGCGATCGCCTCTGCTTGTTTTTCCAGCGACTGTGCCATCGAGCGAACGTCCAGCTTGTGGTAGCGCTTTTTCGTAAAGGATAGAAGAAAATAGAGAAAAGGCAGTTTCAAGTGAGCCGAAAGCCAGGATGAAACCTTACTTAATTTGTCCGAGTTGCGGGTCGGATGACATCATGAAAAATGGCACCACTCGTCGTGGTAAACAGAATCATAAATGTCGAGACTGCGGTCGTCAGTTTGTGGAAAACCCCCAGTGGCAACCGAAGGCGCAAGAGACCTGTGCCTTGATTGATCGCCTACTGCTCGAACGGATTCCCTTAGCGGGGATTGCCAGAGTCTTGCACCTGTCGGAAAGCTGGTTGCAGCAGTACGTCAATCAGTGCTATGAGCAGGTGGCCCAACAAGCCGAGGTGCTGCCGAAAACGACTGCTCGGTTGACGGTACAAATGGATGAGTTGTGGTCCTTTGTGGATGAGAAAGGCAACAAACAATGGGTCTGGTTAGCGCTGGATGTGGCGACCCGGGAAATCATTGGGTGTCATGTGGGTGATCGGTCGGCACAAGCGGCGCAAGCGTTGTGGGACTCCCTCCCTCGACGTTATCGACAATATGCTCGCCTTTACACGGACCATTGGGAAGCCTATGCCTGTGTCCTACCGAGTAAACGGCATTTTGCAGTGGATAAAGCTTCTGGGTTGACCAGCTATATTGAGCGGTTGAATAATACATTGCGACAACGCATTTCACGGTTAGTCCGCCAGAGTTTATCGTTCTCGAAGAAGTTAGAGAATCACATTGGCGCGATTTGGAACTTCATTCATCACTACAATCAAAAGCTTCGAGAGAACCTGCAACGGGAGCAAAGAGCTTCTTTTTCTCCATCCTTTACATAATGGCACTACCCAGCTTGTTAATATCCAGGTCATTAGCGTCTGGAGAGGGAACGTCCGACAGGCGAGGGGCTGGCGATCGCACTTCAGGCAACGGATGCACCAAAAAGGCATAAGCTTGCACAATCTGATTGCCCAATAAATGTTCCTGGATAATACGTTCAATGACGGGTGGTGTAGCGCTGTGATACCATACCCCATCGGGATACACCACCAGAATGGGCCCCTGTACACAAACGCGCAGGCAATTTGCTTTTGTCCGAAAAATACAGTCAGGCGCACCTTCAGTTGGGCGATCGAGGTTTAAGGCTTTTAAGCGGTTTTTGAGGTAGTCCCACGCCTCGATACCAACCTCTTTGGCGCAGCATTTTGGCTTGGTCTGGTCGGCGCAAAGAAAAACGTGGCGTTGAAGGCGAGGTAGCCCTAACGTTTGTACACAAGCCGCTAGAGTATCGGCGCTAGGGGCGGTAGTAGTCGTTGCGTCAGGCTCTGAGGGCGACAGTGGCGATTGAGCATTCATAGACAGCAGGGCAATTTTAGCAAAACGGTCAGCCGGACGTATTAGAGGGCAATATTGTGGTGTTAGGCTTCCAATCTAATCTAAAGCCCAATCGACTCTAACGCTTAGATGACCCACTCTAACTTTCCAGCACAACCTTCAAAGGAATCTCCTGGCACCAGTGCGAATCAGACGGCTCAAGGAAACCTGCTGGGTTTATTGACAGCCGCTTTTTACAGCCTTTTTACACTGCTGCCCAATAGCAATAGCCTTATGGTCGCGTGGCTATGGGTGTTTATCTGGCAGGTAGGGCTGCTGTGCCCGGTGCTCTGGCTACTGGGGCTTCTGTGGCAAAAGCGACTGCGCTGGTTAGGTGCTGGCTTTGATTGGCAGGTAGGGCTGCTGCTGCTGGGCTTGATCATTTCAGCAGGGCGGGCACCCTTTCCGATGCAGGCGCGTTGGTATAGTTGGGCGGTGTTTTGCTTTCTGGCGGCGCTGTATGCGCTGAGTACCTGGTTAAGTGTGCCAGAGCGCCGATCGCGCTTACTGATTGCCCAGGGATACTTGAGCCTGACGTTTATCATTGTTAGCCTGGGACTTTGGGGCAATGAAACGCTCTTGCCAGAACTGGCTCGACTGAAGGCATGGCAGTCATATGGCTTGAGTTTGCCCTTTGATTTTGCGATCGTGGAGTTACGCAACTGGGCACCGATCGGGCACCAAAATTATGTGGCCGGTTATCTGGTGCTGGCGCTGCCGTTGCTGTTGGGCTTGGGCATCGTGCAGGCTGGCTGGCGGCGATCGCTGTGGCTAGCTGGGTTTGGGCTGGGCTTGCTTGACCTTTATACCACCAGCTCGCGCGGTGGCTGGCTAGGGCTGTTGACGATCGTCATGGTGACCTTTGGAGGTTTCCTGTGGCGCAAGCGGTTGCCCCGCTATTGGCTGGGCGCGATCGGGCTGGCAAGTGTGGTATCACTGGCGCTTTTGGCACTAACCAACAACCGTTTGCGGCTGCTCTTTTCGGGTGTATTGAGTGGGCAAGCGGGCGGTGAACTCGCGTATCGGTTCATTATGGTCGCCACAGGTGTGTCAATGGGCTGGAGTCGCCCCTTCACAGGTGTGGGACCTGGAGGGGTGCCGCTGCTGTTTCAACTACACCGTCCAGGATGGGCAGGGCAGCAGGCAGAATGGGCGTATCAGCTACACAGTACTCCGATGCACCTGTGGGCAGAATTGGGACTGTGGGCAGTATTGATTAGTGGTGGCGCGATCGCGTTGCTGGTTTGGTGTGCGATCGGGTGGTTGCGGATGATCGCCTTACCCAATGGCACAGCCGCACAAACGCCATCCACACTCATTGGTTGCCTTTTTAGCAGTCTATTGGGCTACGGCGTTGTTAGCCTGACGGATTACCAACTTGACAACATTTGCATCAGCGGTACGCTTGTCGTGTTTTTAGCCGTGCTGACAGCAGAATTTCGCGATCGCCCTGATATTGGATTGAGAGCCGTCGGCGATCGTCAGCTTATTGAGCTAACCGCCGTCACGCCCAATCCCCTCATGCCGTTACGTTTGCATCCGGTGCCGTTTCTGCCCCTCATGGGGGTTGGCATTCTCCTGGCAGCGATCGTCTGGTTAATACCCGTCCATCGCGCCTGGTTGCTGTCCAACCAGGGGTTTGCTGCACTCAGTCGAAATGATGTTGCCACGTTTGCCGATCGCTTGAATCAGTCACATCAGTTAGCAAGCTGGGAGCCGTACTATGCCTACGAATTGGGTTGGAATTTAGGTAACCTGGGGCTGCAAGCCAGTAACCCACCGCAGCAGCAAGCACTGATCGAGGACGGCATTGAGTGGCTGAAACGGGGCAATCAAAGTGCACCTAACCAGGAATTTGGCACGACTAACCTGGCATGGCTCTTGCTAAACCGTGAGCCAAAAGCAGCCAGCCAAGCCTTTGCCCGATCGGCGCAGTTGATTCCAGCCAAACGGGGCGTTTTTTATGGGTTAGGGCTGAGCTTGCTGGCGCAAAGAGAGACAGAGCTGGCGATCGACGCGATCACGCTAGAAGCCGTGCGCGATCCCCTTTTCCTGACCAGCCCGATCTGGAAACTACCAGGGCTACAGTCTTTGTACGAGCCAGTTGCCCGTCGTGTTGAGAGCACCCTGACCACACTGCTTGAAGCATCTCCTAGCCCTGCCCTGGCAGCGCAGTTACACCAGATTCGGGGCGGCTTACGCTGGTGGCAGGGAAACATGGCTGGAGCGCGTACCGATCTGGCATCCTTCGGTACGGCACTGAGTCGCGCTGTCCTCGACCTGGCAGAGAAGCAAGCGATCGCGCCATCCTTTCTGGCAGATGGAGGACGCACTGGCTCGGCAACTAGCCGGAGTGGCGCGCTGGTGATTGCGGCATGGCTTGACCCAGCTAGGCGGCAGACCTTGCTCCAGCAGGCATGGATTATTGCCACGCATACGGATCCACCGCCCAAAATCATGGCTGAACTCACAGCAACAATGGCGCGATCGTCTACCTTTGACCAATGGCTGAAACAAAATGCGCCCAGTCAACCGTATCGGCGCGAACGAGCCGGGTTTGGCGTACTCAGTCGCCATATTGATGGTTCGATTCCAGTGGATTTTCTAACCGTTATTGACAACGTGGCGATCGCCCAATTTTGCAAGGATTTGATCCCGTCCTTTGACTACGCGCCGGAACTGGATACTGCCTTGCAACCCCGCCGTGATGCCTTGGTACAAAAGGTTGTGAAATAGGCAAGGAATCACAGAAAAAGCAAAAGAGATCACGCTTTCTGTAAGCAGCAGACATTCAATCAAGGCACCCACTCTTTCTGCTTTCTACTGCTAGCCGTCCTCGGAACTATTTGCGGCTCTACACGGTCACTGATGACGAGGAACGGGGGCAAAACGCATACTACTTTGTTTCTAACAAGTTGTCTGCGATCGCCCGGATTGAGCGTCAACAAAAACGTCAATGTCTTGTGAGGGTCTAATCACTTTCAGTCGATGACTGTCTCAGGATTGTGGATTTAATCAAACCGAATCTTTGCGTCGGCTGTGTGAAGCCGTTCCGGCAGATCAGAAAAGCGCAGCGTCACGCATCCGACAAAATCCGATCTGATTTAATTCTCATTTCTGGGGTGACGACTCGATCGCATTGGTGAATCATATGTTTGCATCAAACGATAGCAGCGTTAAACGTCTATATTTGAGTTCAAATATGGTCTTATAACAGTTGCGATCGGCTACATTGAGCGTACGTTTCCATGCCCCTTTTTTGCGATGACTCCACGTTGTCGTAATTTTACAAATCGCGACGGATGCATCAGAATGGGTAGGCAAACAAGCGTCATAGAGTTTAGCCGCCTCATTCACCTGGGTTCAGCCCGCAATCCAGTTCCCCGTAAACCCTTTGCCGTTTTAGTGCTAGGAGATATTTATGAAATCATTGGTTCGTTGGAGTGCAGTCGCTGGGCTAGCTGGAAGCGCTCTTGTTGGGTCGTTCTTGGCAGGTACCATGCAGGTGCTTGCGATTCCGCAAGAGCAAATTATTCAGAAGCTTCGCCCCGTGCCTGTCTTTACAATTGCCGACTCGCAGGGTGCGCCCCTGGTTGCGTCTCCTCCTAATGGTCAGAAAGGACCAGCCGTAGCAGGTGTTTTTATTAGCCAGAAAGATGCACAGGACTTTTTGAACAATCTGAAGAGCAAAAAACCTGACCTGGCAAAGAATGTACAGGTAGTGCCTATCTCTCTAGCAGAAGTTTATCAGCTCAACCAGACCAACAAAGGCAAGCCAGAGCAGCTTGACTTTGCCTACGTGCCCTCGAAGCAGCAAGTTGACACCGCCGTTTCGCTGTTGAAGCAGCAAGGTGGGCAAACACCGCAGCAGTTTAGCGGCACACCACTCTTTGTGGCTCGTGGTGGCAAAGAGAAGGGCTACTTAACGATTCAGCAGAACGGCAAGCCGATTATTCCCATGTTTTTTAACAAGGAAGAATTGCAGGGTTTGCTCGATCGCTTTAAGCAGCAGCAGCCTACGCTAGCAGCTACCATCGATATTCAGGTGCTTAACCTGGAAGGACTGATGGAGGTCTTACGGACGAAAAATGATCCTCAGCTAGATCAGATTGTCTTAGTACCGCCGCAGCAGTCGATCGACTTTTTGAAGTCAATCACACCACAACAGGGTGCGCCTGCGAATAAGCCTGCTGCTGCTCCTGCTCCTGCACCGAAAAAGTAGACAAGGCAGAGTCGTGGGTGAGCCATAGCCAACCGCCGGAAAGAGACGACTCACAGCAAGTTTCGTCTCAGCCACTCTCGTCTCAATCAGTGAGGCGAGAGTTTCTCGTGTCTGGGCAGGCACTCTCTCAATGGCGCATGCTGGCACGTCAGCAGGCGATCGCTGCCGATATTGCGATCGAGGAAGTCGATTGGCTCTTGCAAGATTTGGCTGGGCTAGACCGCTCCTCGCTTCGGCTACAGACCTTCAGGGATAAAACAGACCTGCGGCTCAAACTGCCGCTCTCTGAATTGACAGCCCTTTGGCAGCGACGGCTGAGCGATCGTATTCCCATCCAATACCTCACTGGGATTGCGCCCTGGCGACAGTTTTTGCTTCACGTCTCGTCAGCAGTGCTGATTCCCCGTCCTGAGACAGAATGTTTAATTGATTTAGCGATCGCCGCCATCAAGGCTCCTCCTCCCCAATTTTCGACAGCGCTACTCTCCGGCGGACATTGGGCGGACTTGGGCACGGGTAGCGGGGCGATCGCTCTTGGGCTTGCTACGGCGTTTCCCGCAGCCGTGATTCATGCCGTCGATCGCAGTGCGGCAGCGTTGGCGATCGCCCAGTCCAATGCGCGACAATACAACCTGACAGACCGCATTCAGTTTTATGAAGGTTCCTGGCTGCAACCGTTAGAGCAACTGAAAGGCAAGTTGAGCGGTATCGTTGCTAATCCACCCTATATTCCCAGTGCAATGGTGCCAGCCTTGCAGCCAGAGGTTGCCGAACACGAACCACATCTGGCGTTAGATGGCGGCGCGGATGGGTTAGACTGCCTACGGCATCTGATTGCCACAGCACCAGACTATTTGCAACCAGGCGGCATCTGGCTTGTAGAAATGATGGCAGGGCAGGCGATCGCGGTTGCCAATCTGCTATATCAGCAAGGGAGCTACTGCGAGATTCAGATCTATCCCGATTTAGCAGGCATTGACCGTTTTGCACTGGCGTATCGCTGTTAAAACTAGTCAAAAGTAACTTCGGGTATTTATAGCCGTAGCTATGCTGGTTGGGACGGGGTGCAGGGGTAGAAGCCCCTACACTTCCTCTGATCCCGATGTCCTAAGTTCTGTGGCAATAGCTATAACTGTTCAATCTCATCTCGTAGCTTGATATCGAATGCCTGCATGAAAGCTTCAGCGATACAGGGAAGCCAGGAGTTAGCTTGCTACAGGTTATTAGCGCGATTAGTCGCTTCTTTTTGCAGAGCTTCCTTATTCTGCTGTTGATAAAAGCTGGCAGCCCTTTGTAAACTACGGATGGCAGCGGTGCGGTTGCCTAGTGCTTGTTGCGCCAGCCCTAGATTGTAGTAAGCATCAGCATAGTCTGACTGAAGTTGAATTGCCTGGTTATAGTCAGCGATCGCTTCACGGACTTTGTTAAGCCCAAACTGTACATTGCCCCGATTGTTGTAAGCGCCCGCTCGCAGCTCCGGCGATGATCGAAGCGCGATCGCCTGGGCATAGTCTTGCAACGCGCCATCGCTATCTCCTTTTTTAGCGCGTGCATTTGCCAGGTTGATGTACGCCTGCGCGGAATTGCCGTCCAGCGCTACAGCCTGATTGCCTGCTTCCATCGCCTTGTCGTAATTCTGGCGATCGTAATAGGCGTAGCTCAGGTTGCTGTGCAATACAGAAGAATTGGGGTCAAGTTCCAGCGCTTGCTCGTAGTCTTTAATAGCAGCACCCGCCTCGCCCAGCTTGTGTCGCGCCACCCCACGATCCATATAAACTGTGGCATCATTGGGGTTTTTCTCAATCGCCTGGTTGTAATCCTCGATCGCTTCCTTGGTGTAGCCTGCCTGCGCTTTTCGCAAGCCATCGGCTTTAAAGCGCTGTGCCGCCACTGGATCAGCGGTTGTTTGTCCAAATTTCAACCAATTGGGGCGATTGGCAGACGGCAGCACTGCCACCACTAATCCCACAATGGCTGCTAGCAAAATCGCTGGAATAATCAACGCTTGATAGTTGGAAGCAGACCGTCGAATTCTATCCATGTTTGACTGAGCGGTAGACGGAACGGGAGGCGATGCTTCTGACACAGGCGGAACTTCTGACAAAGACAGGGGCGCTAAGGCTGGAGCAGCTTCTCCACTGGGCTGAGGCTCTGGTTGCGGCGATCGCTCCGGTTTTGTCCTGCTGAACAACTGCTGCAAGATAACCTCTTTTGAGCGCGAATCATCAGAGATTCCCCTTTTAGGAGCTTCTAACGGTGGCGGCAGTGGGCTTGAGTTTGAGGCGGGTATTTCTGGTGGTTGAACGATCGTTATTGAGTTGGCAGTCGGTAACGGCTCCACTGCCACTACTGCGGGCAGGGCGGTCGCCGCCAGAAATTGCGCGGCTTGAGTTGTGATTTGCGCTTCGGCTAGCTGAACGTCATCATCTTTTAATTTTACTGTCTGCTGCCAACGTTGTAGGATTGCTCGATCGCCCTCATGCAAGGACGACCGACGCTGCATTGCCCCAAGCAAAACCTGTTGGTACTGTGCCAACTTTTGCTGATAGTCTGCTTGCTGACGCTGTTGCTCTACTAAAGACGGCACGATCGCCCTCATGACAACATCCTGATCCGTCAGGCGTAGTGCTTGCTGTAATTGCTTGAGTGCTTCATAGGCTGGGGAACTGGTGTCTGTCGGCGATCGAGTGTGCTCAGTCACTTGTTGCTGGTAAAGCTCAAGCCGCTGACGATACTCGCGAGCAGGGCGCAGTACTTGCGCTTCCAATACGGCTGCCTCTTGGAGCGAGAGTCCTAAACTTTGCCGCACATCATTTAAAAGCGATTGTCCTTCTAACATTGGCAAACCCACTGCATCTAACGTGTCAGCGATTGGCGCTGCCTCTAGCACCTTACGGTACTGCACTTGTGGGTCGTCGCAAGGCACCTCCAGTAGGGGCATCTGCGCCGTTTCGGTGCTGCCATACAGTTGGGGCGCTAGCGCTGGAGCCGCGACATGCAGCTTTTGGCTTGCGTAATGATGCAAAGCAGCAGCAGATACCATACCGTCATCATCTGTATCAGCACCACCGCTTTCAATGCCGTCTGCGAGATAGCGCGTATACGTCCAGGCATCGATCGCCGTTGGTGTTGGGTAAGGACAATTGCCGTTAGAGGCCACTAGAAGCGATCGCCCCGCTCCTCCTAATTGTGCAGACAGATCGCTGGAAGGTGCCGCTGCCGTCTGCTTGGGTATTGGCTGGCAGTAAAAATCAAGGATCAACACCTGCTGTTTGGCAGGGCTAGCGTTCATTGCCTTTTGCACGACGCTGGCTGGGATAGTCTGTGCCTTGACGATCGCGCCTGCCTCATCGATCTGGGTGCTGGGGGTCGCGAAGTGAAGCAGACCATCGGCAGCCCACAACGTGTAGCCGCAGAATAAAAACACAATTTGGTCGTCACTCGTACGCTGGCTAAAAAACAACTCAATGGCTTCTTGCATTGCTTGTAGAGACTGATCACACAGGCATTGCACCGACTCAAACTGAAAGCGGGACTGCTTCAGTACGCGCTTCAGGGCTTCCACATCTTTTTGAGCATCTGGTAGCGGGTCTAAACCCGTTGCATACCGACTGACTCCCATTAGTAGCGCTACCCTAGACATCTATCGCTTCTGCTCTCTGCACACTTCAAGTTGCCAGATACTCACGCCCTGTCTTGCGTTTCCTGCTTTCAGACGATCGACTGCCTGAGCCGTCTCAAGCCTGCACGATCGTGGTTTGCCACGCATCAAACTAATCTCTGTAAGGATACTGAATCCTTTTCTAAATGAAACATTAATTACTGTCTGCCTCTGCCATCGCGCTGCTGCACCGTTACAGCAAGTTTAAGTAGAGCAGCCTGGTTGCTTATCAATAAAAGTGATGAGAAGCGTACAAAGAGTGGAAACGTTTGGGTTGTGCTAGCGGAAAAGGCTGTAACGGTGATCAAGCCGCGATCGCCTGCCTGGGTTTCAGTGGTGTAACGGAGTTAGCCATCAATGTCAGACGTTAGACTCGCAATGGCACCTTCATTTTCTGGTCGCGCCTCACAACTGCTTATCCCTTTTGCCCGAACCTAATGCGATCGTCATTATGCTCTTAGAGATCTTCGCTACATTGTTGCTCGGCGGTCTGGCATTTCGCTGGGGTATGCGCTTAGGGAAACTGTTGCTGCGTAAAGGCGCAACCGCTAATGATTTATTTAAAGGTAGAACTTCGCTTTCGCTACTCTTTTTGGGGCTTTACATTGCGCTGCTTTTGCTAGCGTTGAATGTACCTCAAATGCAGTTGCTACCGATCGAATGGCGTGTCTATGGTATGCGTATTACCTGGACAATTATGCGTGTTGTCCTGTTAGGGTTTTGTGGGCTGGCGTCTATCGTAAGCTGGCAAACGGCGCGCGTACAGGTGATTGCAGTAGCGCTTATTGGCATTCTGGGCGTGACCGGGTTTAGCACTGCGGAAGTCTACTTTTTGGCTCCAATCCATACCTGGCTGCATAACAACCTCCAGCCCAACGGCGTGTTTAAGCAAACATCCATGAGCAGTTGTGCTCCCGCCGCTCTCGCTACTGTGCTGCGGCGCTGGCAAGTTGAGGCAACTGAGTCAAGTGTGGCAAAGCTGGCAGGCACCAGCCGCTTAGGAACCTCCATGCCGCAGCTAATTGTCGCTGCCCATGAACTAGGGATGGATGGACTGGAATTGTCACCAACGTGGGAGCAGATGCAGCGGATCAATCGACCAGGAGTGCTGGGCGTTTGGTTAATTAGTGGTGGACGAAAGCTGCCTCATGCAGTCGCCTTGCTAAAAATGGACGGTGAATTGGTAGTAATCGGCGATCCAGCCAGCGGCAAAATCCATATGCTGAATCAAGCGCAGTTTGCCAAAATTTGGCGGCAGCAATATGTACCCATTTTTCGGGCAAGCGATCGCACCTTAACAACAGATCAAGCAGCCGACTATCTCAAGCGCCTCGGTTATCTCAGCAAGCCGTCGCAAGATCTCAGTCGAGCACTCCGTCGTTTTCAGACGGCTGTTGGCATTGCAACAACGGGCAACCTTGATCCACAGACAGTGCTGCTGTTGACGGGTTCCTTTTTGCAGGGAGTACCCACGCTGGTGCCAGGTCAGGTTAGCAATTAATAAAGGTATCATTCTACATCTCGTTTCGATGAAGTCTCTCTTGGGGATGAGTATTGAGGTTTATTAATACAGCTAATGTTGAATGTACGGAAGCAGATTCAACATTTTTAGTGGTTTATACGACCATTTCCCTTAATGAAATTAAAGAGCGAGACTTTCTCTCAACGAGAATTACCCGTGGAGACTGACTATATTCTCGTTGTTGATGATTTGGCAGATAATCGCTTTCTGCTCAAGGCACTCTTGGAAGCCGAAGGCTTCAACGTTGAACTGGCTAGTAGCGGTGTGGCAGCCCTTGCACAGGCTGAAGCAGCGATGCCAAAGCTAATGCTGCTTGATGTCATGATGCCTGGGATGAACGGGTACGAGGTAACACAGCGCGTTCGGCAGAGTATAAAACTTGCTAATCTACCTGTTGTACTGATTACGGCTTATGGTCAGGAAAGTGCCGAAACTGGCAAAGCGGCTGGGGCGAATGACTTCATCTCTAAACCGTTTGACTTTGACGAGTTGATTAAACGCATTCGGGCTTACGCTGCTTAAGATTGCAGCTTCACTGAATCTTCAAGGTTCGTGAATGAGGTAAAGCGTTGGACTTTGATTGCTTTACTGCCTGTAAAGAATGCTTTAGAGACTAGGTTATGGCTTTTTTTGCCACCGTCGCAGTTGTGATACCCATCACAGCTAGAGGTGATGCAAATTACAACTTTGGGTCTAATTTATCACGGGTGTCACTGGGGAAGGGTGCCATAACTAGAGTGACCCTACGTCCCGAAGTCGTCATGTCTGGTTCTCTACTTAACAAAGGTAACGCTGCACTCAACGCGATCGCCATCACGATTGCCCTTGCAATTATCTCTGGCTATTTACCCGTTCGACCTGTTTCCATCGCTCAGATACAGTTGGCACTGCAAGCTCAGTTGCAGAACGGTCAGCAGTAATGAGGCTGAAGGCTAAAGGCTAAAAGCTAAAAGCCAACTTTTTATACTTCATCCTTTGGTAGTCCTAAACAAGTAAGGATGAGTTGTAGTGGTGCACAAAGTACCAGATCGCACCGATGTGATTCTCCAGTTTTTTGGAAAATGATAGGGTCTTGCGCACTAGTCTTGAAACCCGCTGCCGTAAGGTACAGTTAAACCGTTCAATGTAGCTGGTTTTGCCACTTTCTTTGCCGACACTTTGATGCCGCTGGCTGGGGAATACCTCATTGTAAGCTGACCAGAAATCGGTATAGGAGACGGCACACTGTCGATACACAGCGGGTAAGGCAGCCCACAATCCTTGTGCCCCCTCACGGCTCCGAGCGCCAACATACACCCCAACAATTTCGCGTGTTGCCACATCTAAGGCAAGCCAAATCCACTGCTTGTTCCCTTTGTTGCCGACAAAGGACCACATCTCGTCACACTGAATCGTCAAACGCCCTTTTTTTTTAACCCCCACCTCGACCTGTTGGGGCACTGCCTCATATTTGGCATTGACATAGCTTTGCAGCCAAGGCTCTGAAACACCTACGACTCTCGCTATTCCAGCTAAAGGAATCTTCTCCAACAAGAGTTTGTCGATCAAGGTTTTAGTCGCCTGATCAATGCGTTTGGACTGCGGGTCTTGGACAAACTGTCTGCCACACTCGCGGCACTTCAAGTTCTGCTTGCCGTTATGGATTTTGCCATTTTTGACCGTGTGAGTTGATTGACAAGCAGGACACGGTGGTAGATCAATTGACATCAAACAACTGAAGTAATGTTGTCCTATCGATCCTTACATCTTTAGGACTACCCATCCTTTATCCCTTATCCTTTCTTCCTTGCCCCCCAACGCTTCACTTCCCTTACTCCTCACTAAACTAAAGGGAAGGCGCTCAAAGGGTAGAAATGGTGCGATTAAAACTATGGCAATGGCTGGCGTTAGGGTTGCCGATCGCCAGTATCGTCAGCTTTCTGGTGATCGCAGCAGGGTTTCAGATTCAGCAGTGGGGCATTAGCTGGATTTGGGGCGTTGTCGTGTTGATGTTTGTTATCTGGCGATGGCTGCTGGTGCGATGGACTCAGCCAGCACTGGCGCAAGTACGAGCCGTCGTGGCTGAAGTGACAGAAGAACTGGAGGCAGATGTCACCGAAGCCTCAGCCGCACCAACAGGCAGCGCGGCTCAACAGGCAGAGATTGCTATCAAAACGATTTTGGACGAAGCACGCGCTGATCCACTGCTTTGGGACGGCTGGGCTGAGTTTTGGGCGCGCTGCAAGCAGGTGGTTGAGGCAGTCGCCCATGCGTATTACCCCCAGGTGCAGCGTCCACTGCTGCAAATCTATGTACCACAGGCGTATGCACTCATGCGGGGCACCGTTGACGATATGGATCAGTGGATGCAAAAGCTGTCGCCTGCACTGAACCAGGTAACGATCGGGCAGGCGTATCAAGCCTATGAAATTTACCAAAAGTTGGAACCATCTGCACGTAAGCTGCTGGAGGTATGGAACTGGGCGCAGTGGCTTTTGAATCCGGTGGCGGCACTGGCACGGACGGCAACGCAACGATCGAGCAATCGAGCGACCCAGGAATTGTTGGTCAATCTGGGTCAGCTTTTGCGCGAAGCAGCGCTGACGAATCTGGGCAGACAGGCGATCGCCCTTTACGGTGGCATGCCTGCCGCCACCGTAACGCTGCCAACGGCAACCCCAGCCTTGCCCAAAGCCAAGACTCAGACCTTACGCGATATTTTGACTCAGGCAGAACCCGCCGAGGCAGTAGAGCAAAAACCTGTCAACATCTTGCTGGTCGGACGCACCGGAGCCGGAAAGAGCAGCTTGATCAATACCCTCTTTGTCGATCGCCGCGCAGAGGTAGACGTACTCCCCAGCACCGATCGCGTGCAGGACTATCACTGGCAAGCGGAGGGAGGCGAGTCGCTGACGTTATGGGATACTCCCGGCTACGAGCAAACCAACCGTACCGATCTGCGAGAACAAGTACTGGACTACATCACCCAAGCTGATTTGCTGCTGCTGGTGACGCCTGCCCTCGACCCGGCACTGCAAATGGATGTAGATTTCCTTAAAGACGCAAAGGCAGAAGTGGCAGATTTGCCTGTAATTGCCGTGGTGACTCAAGTCGATCGCCTGCGTCCGCTGCGTGAATGGGCACCTCCCTATGATTGGGAGTGGGGTGATCGTCCCAAAGAAGCCTCCATCAGAGACGCGACCGCCTACCGCGCCAAACTGTTGGGCGATCGTTGCAACCTGGTCGTGCCGATCGTGACGGGTGACTTGGAGAACGGTCGCGCTGCCTGGAATCTGGATTTGCTGTCAGTGGGGCTGCTTCAGTCAATCTCGCCTGCCAAGCAACTGCGTCTTGCCCGCTTCTTGCGAAATCTGGATGCCCGCACGATCGCCGCTGCCAAAATCATCGACCACTACACCTTTCAGATGACCACTACGCAAGGGTTAACAACCTTTATCAAAAGTCCTGTCCTGCGCTTTATTTCGACCTTAACCACTGGATCGCCTATGCTGGCATATCTGCTGGCGGAACAAATTCCGGTTGAGCAACTGCCCATAGTGCTGGGCAAACTCCAGATGGCGTATGACCTGTTTACGCTCCTCAATGCCGACTTGCCTAACGCTCGTAATTTCGACCTGTTGGGTTTGTGGTCGTTGCTGCTGAACAACTCCACGTCACCCGATCGTAATGCCTGGGCATTTGGTCATGCAGTCACGGAATACTGGACATGCTCCCGTGAAGTAAATGGTAGCCAACAGTCGCTCACATCGGAGCAACTCGAAGCGCGGTTTGAAGCGTACCTTCAGCAGTATGGTGTGCCGTAGTGCGTGATCTAGTTAAGGTCGATCGCGCTACGTTAATCTAACGAGATGTGAACAGAGCAGATCACCATATATTTTCGAGCTATTGAGAAGCCTTGGCGACTGAAGTCGCGGCTACATGGGCACTAGCGTAGCCATGCCCAAAGGGCTATAAACTGCCTCCGCAGGTTGTAAAACCCTTTCATTCAGGTAGTCCGCCGCCGCGGACTTTGTTCTTGTAGTCGCGGTTTTAACCGCCAGACACGTTTCAAACAACCTCTTAAGCACGATCGCCTTACAGCACTAACTGGAACCGATGTTTCAAACTACTCGTCGTCGGCTTGCGCTCTGGTATACCACTGTGACAGCGGTGCTGCTGTTGCTGTTTGCCAGTGGCTTTTACCTCTATGTGCGCGAGACGTTGATTGAGCGGATTGACGACACGCTGAATCATGTAGTGGAAGTGGTGGGACGATCAATCGTCATCGAACCCGTGAATCCCCATTCTGAAGGCGGTGCTTTGCGCGTGAATGTAGAAGCCAGCTTTCGAGACAATGCGGCGACCGGCGAAGACGATCACATTGATTTGGAATGGTTTAGCCCTACGGGTATATTGCTCTGGTCTACCCTTATCGAACCGCTGCATATACCGCTCCATCTGGACAACAACGGCGAAACGGTTCGCATGGTTAGAGGTGAAAACGGTACGTTGGGTGTGGTGGCGAGACGCAAAGCAGAGTCAGCGGAGCAGGAAGGAAGCGAGACGAACGCAGCACGATCGACGAGCCAAGCTGCAACAAGCCAAAGTCGGCAAACTCAAGCTAGCCCTGACTCACTCATCCTGCGGCAGGTAACGCAGCGAATTGAAGTGGGTCGGCAGGTGCTGGGTTATTTACGGGTCAGCCATCCCTGGTTTGAGGTGACCAAGCCTGTCCGTCAGTTGGTGCGAGATTTGGTGCTGGGGACGGGGCTAATGGTGGCGGCAGTCGCCGCGATCGGCTGGTTTTTGTCAGGTTTAGCCATGGAGCCTGTGCGAGAGTCGTACCAGCGGTTAAAGCAGTTCACAGCCGATGCCTCGCACGAATTACGCAGCCCGATCGCCATCATTCAAACCAATGTACAGGTGGCGCTGGCAGACCCCAATCCTGATCCACGCAGTCAGCAGCAGCACCTTAAAGTAGTCGAGCGGCTGACCCGACGGTTGGGGAGACTGGTGGATGATCTGCTGTTTTTGGCACGACAGGATAGTGGTATTGTGCAGGCTCGTTGCACAAATGTAGCGCTGGATAACTTGCTGCAAGACGTGCTTGAAGAACAACAAACGCTTGCTGAAGCAAAGGGCATTGAGCTTGGGTTGAGCATAGTGGAACCGATCGCCAAAAGTGTTTCGCCCAGTCCGTTAACGAACCAAAGTGGCGCTCCGAGCGTGTCGCTGTCGTCCAGTACAACGGCGATCGCCCCATCCCAACCGCTAACCTACGACGGTTGGCATCTACATGCCGATCGCGACCAGTTAGCACGCTTGTTTACAAACCTGATTGGCAATGCGTTGCAGTACACGCCGACCGGGGGAACGGTGATGGTGACGCTACAAGCACTCCGGCGATCGGGCAATGCGTCACTTCAAGTCATGATCAGCGATACGGGTGTGGGCATTCCAGCCGAAGCGTTACCACGGTTGTTTGATCGCTTCTACCGCATTGATCAGGCACGCACTCAGGCATCCACGGTCGGATCGGGACTGGGATTAGCCATTGCTCAGGCGATCGTCGAAAATCATCAAGGCACGCTCCAAATTGACAGCACGCTGGGTCAGGGCACGATAGTAACCGTGATGCTGCCCCAACGAGAACCAGCCTAAAAAAGGAGCAAAGCGAAGAGTGTTGAATTTTGAGTCCTTGAATTTATAGCTATCGCCGCAGAGCTTAGGACATTGGGATCAAAGGGGGTGTGGGGGCTTCGCCCCCAGCCAGGGGTTCTACCCCTGCACCCCGTCCTAACCAGTATGGCTACGGCTATAACTCATCACTCATCACTATCCACTCAAAACTCTTTTCCCGTTACCCCTCATACCCTGGAATCACATGGTGCTGGACTTCTTCGTAAGCAGCAAGCTGGAGTTTGAGAAACTGGTTTTGGTCTTCGATCGCCCTTAGTTCTTCTAGCTTTTGCAGAATGGCGCGAGTGAAGTTGCTGGCATCCGGTAGCTGGTCGGCGATCCAGGATGTTTCCACCTCAATTTCAATCATTTGCAGTGCCCGACGATACTCCCTTACAAGGCGCTGATTATTGGTAATTTGTTGCTTCAGGATTTTGACAGCGCCTGTTGTCCGAAAAATGCGTGGTGCGTAGAGTGCTTGATCAACATCGACCATTTTTTGCTTCAGATCTTCCAGGCGTTCGATCAATCCCTGATTTGACTTGCACTCATGCTTAATTTCATCAATGCGATGGTCGATTTTTAACTTTTGCGCCAGCAGCCGTTGATCTCCCATCAGGCGATTGGCTTCGCGCCCACAGGCTTCGAGTGGCGGGCTGGTCAACTGAGCACTATTGGTCACTTTGAGATACGCCATCGCACCCAGCGCAGTGACGATCGACGCTAGAAAAACATTTGCCCCACTAAAAAATGAACCCACTAACAACGTGAGCACAGCCGTGCTAATCGTAATTCTGAGATAGCTTGAGCTGGGCACTGGGTTGGGCAACACGTAACGCTTGCCTGTTGTGTGGTTTGTCACAGCGACCAGCTTTTTCATCAGGTATCCCTGCATGGTGTAGAGCACAGACACCACATCGCCGTAATGCACTGGAATGGGGTCAGTTTGACCAGAAATGGAGAATTGAAGCTGTTTCAGGTTGCGATCGGGGGTTGTAATCTGAAACGTATAATGACGCTTATGGACGCTAGGCAAACTTTTGCTTAAAAACAACAGCGTCTCATTCATCGAAGAATGCTTGGAAAGCTTGCCATGCAGCACACCATAGCGATCCTGACAGGCAGCACAGGTTACTTGAGGAAGGGTATCGTTAAGGTCGGCGATCAGTCGCGCACACCTGGGGCAATAAAGTGACAGTTTCATTGAGCAAAAATGCAGTGACAACTGATCTCAAGCGCTCTCAGATTTCCTGAAACACGCAAGGCATAACGCCTTCAAGCAACCGCAAAAATTTTGTTTGGAAAAATAATCGGCAAATGTCTGGAAGAAGCGTAAGAGTAAGCCTTTTATCAATCAGGAAAGAGCGCTAAACCAGCAACCTACTTCATCTTAAACCGTGATCCAATCACCTGGAAACGGATGTGATGCCGTCTTAACGTTTTGAAGCAATACTGGGCTACCTGACGACATCTGTCCAGCGACTAACCACCACTTCTACAATTTAATTCCTCTAGATAGAGGTCATCTTGCAATCCTTCGCCATAGTATGCAAATGTTGTCGCTTTGTACGGTAGCCCTGCTGTCGTTACCTATACTTCGGTTTGCTACGGTCATCAGTTTATTACAGGTGGACATAGACACTTGTTTGGCAAAAGGCTTGTTTAGCGTTTTCTCGCCGCAGAGTTATTACTATGCCAACAGCTACTTCTGTAAACCGCAGCCTATAGCGGTCAATTAATTGATAGGGCGTTCGTACAATAGCCTAGTGATTTCGAGGAAAAAATACAATGCCAATTTCGATTCGAGATGATGTTGTTTACCTTATGTTGAAAAAAATCCGGGCTAGCGATCGCCATCCTGGACCCGACCCAGTCAACTTTAATCAAGCTGATTTCACAGGTATTGAACTGACTCCAGCCGACTTTCTCGGTCATTTAGATTATTTAAACCAGGAAGCATACATCAACGCTGAATTTAGTGGCAATGCCTATGGCAATCAGGATGATGTGCCAAATGTCATTAACGCTAAAGAAGTTGATTTTCGTATTGCTAATACGTACGGAGCGCCAGATGGTCCACTGCCCCATCTGATTGCCTTTAAGAAAGCAGAATTAACAGAAAAAGGTCAAAAAATGCTAGAAGACATGGAAAAAAATCCGCCTCAATCCTTGAAAACTGGGACGACTGTTCCGATCGCGACTAAAGATACACCGTTCCTTGAAAAAGTGATGATCAAAGGTGGCTTATCAGATCTGTATGATGCACGCGACATCACAGAAGTTGTGTTTCGTACCATGCGGGATATGATGCCAAACCAAACCGTCGATCGTGTTGCTAGCGAACTCCACAAAGAAATGGAGCCGACTACAGAGAAAGCACTTCAAAACGAAATTGAAGACTTGTGGGAAGATACAAATCCTCTGGTGCGCTTTATTAGTCGCGTGAGACAACCACTCGTTATCAAAGACGACACATTCTTATTTCGAGTCAAGCAAGAAGGTGGTCTACAACCTACTGTTGATCCAGAAACAATCGTTAAAGCAGTCTTCTCTGCCACTAAAGATGAGCTGTCTGACGATCGTATCCAGGAAATTCAAGGTTTTCTACCAGGCACAGTGAAACAGCTTTGGCGGGAGGCATAAAATTGTTGCAGGTGGTTGGGCAAAGACTTTAGCCATTCTTGTTCAGTCACCTGCAAGCGCCTTCACTGATTGATCGTTAGGAACTCTTTAATTGATCAAATCGTCAATAGATACAAGTACTTACTTATAGTGCTGTGCTAGCAGCAACGTTGTAAGCAGTACGGATGGATTGGTCTTTTACCAAAGAGTTTGCTATGAACCTGAAATCGCGTTGCACGAGACACTTTTTACAATACGCAAGTGTCTGTTGTAGCAGTTTGTTGGTTTTTGCTGCGATCGCGGCTCCCCTTGCAGGTAGGGCAATGGCTCAGGTTCATCCCTCTTCTCCAGTGGTCAATCCACCCTTACCCAGTGAACAGCAGCCATCGATTGCGACACTTACACCCAGTAATGGCACTGTGGGTGTAAAGCTAATCAACAAAACTGGCGCACAAATCATGTATCAAGTCATTGGTGATACACGGCTGCGGGTGTTGAGTGGACGATCAGAAATTATGCTCCAGTCCTTACCGACTCCGGTTAGTTTGTCGTTTTATCGCCGCGATCGTGGCTTTTTGCTTGTCAGCCCTCAGGTGCCTACAACAGCGACCGATACGATCGAGCTAACGCTAACAGAGACAACTGACTTTGCCACTGATAAAACGGCACTCACTATTGAGTCCGATGGCGAGGTTTATCTTAATTAATGGTGGGAACGCTGCGAGCGTCTTTACAAACTGACAGGCATTAATCCGCGTTCACGATTTTAGGGACTTTGAAAAAATCACCATCCCGATCGGGTGCAGACTCCAGCATGGCTTCTCGTTCAGCACAGGGCTGTAGCGTATCGGCACGAACCACGTTACTGACGTCGATCGCCCGTGTGGTTGGCTCAACCCCGCTCACGTCTAACTCATTTAATTGCTCAAAATAGCCCAAAATATCGCCTAACTGAGTGGTCAGTTTCGTTTCTTCTTCTTCGGTCAGTTGAAGACGGGCAAGGTGAGCGACTTTATGAACCTGTGCGCGATCGAGCATGAGTAGTTGTTAACGATTAGTGGTTACGTTTTGGGTGTGAAAGACCATCTAGAAGCAGCGATGGCATCCTCAAAAGCTGACATTGAAACCTGATAGCACTTTAGACTGTTACTGTGTTGGCTCATCGCTTCTAATCACTAAAAACCAACAACTAACAACGTCTTAAAAGTACGCATCAATCTGCGATCGTCCCGTTGTCTTGAGCCAGTTCTGCGCCTCAATGTAGTTATTGGGAGCAACGCGAATGGCACGTTTCCAGTATTCTGCCGCTTGCTGAAAGCAGCTCTCAGCCTCTTCGTCCTTGCCAGCCTCTTTCGCCTGCTCACCCTTGTAATGGAAGATCACCGCTACATTATTGAGCGCCTGGGGCAGCCTGGGGTTTAACTCTAGCGCCTGGTGGTAATAGTCCATCGCTCGATCGTGCTCACCGTTACTGGCATGAATCAGCCCGATGTTGTAAAGGATGTAGCTGCGATCGTAATCGTCGTCTTCCAGCTTCAGCGCTTCGTAGTAATTATCCAGCGCTTCGGCATACTCACCATCGCCCTGGGCAGACATACCATCGCGATAGTAGGCAAACGCTTCTTTCTCTTTTTTCGTGGCAGGCAGCATCTTCAAGATGATATCCGCCATGACCGTGAAGCTTTTATCAATGAAGTTGTCGTTGCGTTGAGATCTTGGCATAGCCCGCAAATGATGGTGATGGGAGCAAGAGCAAGTCGGGGAAGCAGATTGCTTCGACTGTGTATTAGTTTAGCGCCCATTGGGAACTGCCGTGTAGAAGATCTGTTACAGCGCCGCGATCGAGCTGTTGGTAAGGCTTCGGATCAACAAAAAATATAACAACAGCAGTAACACTGAAATCTGGTGTGATAGCCGTCACCTGACCGAGTGAGGTTGGTCATCGTCACGTGCCAGAGCTGTCACGTCCTGCTATGACAACACTCACAGAGCTAAACCATTTTTATCACCTGCGAAAGTAAAGAAGTCGCTCATAGTGAAGTCTCAGGGCATCCACTTAGAGCAAAGTTCTTAATGTTACAAATCTTTAGACATGATTGCTGTTTGACAGTGAAAACACTGAAGCGGTAGAGCCTTGCGACTTACGAGGTTTTACTGAATGACCTGACGCTAAAGACGATTCACTTAGAGCCTTTGTTCCGCTTCTTTTTTCAGTGCGTCTTACTTCATTTCACCTAGCTACGCAAAAACCAGGGGCTTAGCTACCACACCACACCCCTGGCTGACTCCACCGTTCGATTAAACTTGAGGAGCTAACATCTCATGGTAGACAAAAATAGTCAGACAGCAGCTTATCAGGCACACCTTGTCGAGCTGCTATCGTCAGCATCTAGACTAGAGCCTCGTCGGTATGTAATGAGCCGCGAGTATGCTGATGCTGGCATTATTCAACTGGCGGCTTTCTTGCGAGACAACCCCAATCCGATTCTGGCTTTTAACCCAGAAGGTGCGGTGATCAAGATTAATCCAGCTGCGGTAAAACTACTCAAACAATTGCAAGTAGAAGCACTGGCGCTTTTGCCACCTGAGCATCCGCAAATTGTAAAGGCGTGTCTGGCGGATGAAGGGCATGAACACACGATCGAAGTCACCGTTAACAGCGCCATCTTTGCACTAACCTACCGATCGCTACTTGCGTTCAAGATTGTGTATCTCTACGCGATCGAGCTAACAGACTATCGTCGATCGGAGGCAGAACTGCTGAGAATCGCAGCAAAGACAATTGATCTGGCAAAACAAGCCGTTCTACAGGTCCAAGCCCTTCGCAAAACGCTTCCCAGAGCGACAGTGAAAACCGCTGCAACACAGCAGGAAGACGTAACGAATATGTTTGTCTCGATGGACGGCTGTGTCTTTGAGTCTGTCAGTAGGGGTAAAGCATGAGGCAGGAGAAAAAGTACAGGGGAAAGAGGGTCAACTGGCAAAAATGAGTGCAGTCTAAACGCCCTACGCCCTACGCCCTACTCCTTTTTCTCCTCAAGTGAAAAAATACAGATCCTATACTAGGAGTAGATAAGGCTTTGCAGGGAAACCGCTATGATTCCAAATCCCGAAATTATGCAGGCGGTTGAACGCCTGGATTATCGCGTCACTGTTGGCGATATTGCCAGTCAGGCAGGGTTGAATGTAACTGTGGCGCAACAGGGGCTTTTGGCGCTTGCCTCTGTTGCCGGGGGGCATTTGCAGGTTGCCGAGTCGGGCGAGGTCGTTTATCTGTTTCCCCAAAATTTTCGCACTGTCTTACGCAATCAGTCGCTGCGGTTGCAGTTGCAAGAATGGTGGAGCAAGGTTTGGAAGGTTCTGTTCTATCTCATTCGGATTTCCTTTGGCATTGTGCTGCTGGCATCGATCGCGCTGATTGTCGTTGCCATCCTCCTGATTGTGATGGCTGCTAGCTCTAGCCGCGATGATAACGATCGTCAGGATTCGGGCGGGGGCGGGGCTATATTCATGCCTAACTTCTGGTTTGGACCGGATCTCTTTTGGATTTTTTCGCCAAATTACGACGATCGCATCCAGCGGTCTCAGCGCCTGCACACACGATCGGGCGAAAAGCCAAAAATGAACTTCCTGGAGGCAATGTTCTCCTTTTTGTTTGGCGATGGCAACCCAAATGCCAACCTGGAGGAACGTCGGTGGCAAGCGATTGGCACCGTCATTCGTAATGAGCAAGGCGCTGTGGTTGCCGAGCAAATCGCGCCCTATCTCGATCAGGTCGGTCAAGGGTTTAGCCGCCCCTATGACGATCCAAATGAGGAGTATATGCTGCCCGTTCTGACTCGTTTTAATGGGCAACCCGAAGTGAGTCCTGAAGGTGAGATTGTCTATCACTTTCCAGAGTTACAGGCGACAGCAGCACAAACTCGCTCCCAGCCTGTTTCAGCCTATTTGCAAGAACAACCGTGGCGCTTTAGTCAGGCAGGGTCGGGGCAGCTCATACTGGCAGTAGGGTTGGGCGGCGTTAACCTTGTTGGGGCTTTAGTGCTGGGTAGTCTGCTTGCAGATGGCACTGTGGCTATCCAACTCGGTGGATTAGTTGCCTTTGTGCAATCTATTTACTGGGTGTTGCTGGGCTATGGCACTGCGTTCCTGGCACTGCCCCTCCTTCGCTACTTTTGGGTGCAATGGCGCAATGGCAAGATCAATGCCCGTAATGAAGCACGCCAGCAGCAGGCTGTTCAACTCAATCAGGCAGATGCCAAGCTACAAGTCAAGATCGCCTATGCTCAGCAATTTGCTACCGAAACAGTGATTGGCACCGATAATTTGGCATACACCACAGAGCGCGATTTGCTGGAGCAGGATGTAGAGCAAGCGCCTAAGCTGGATGCTGAGTGGGAGCGCCGCCTAGATCAAGGGCAAAAATAGCTAAGGCAACGATCGCTCTTTTTGCAACTCAAACAATGTTTAGCCAATCTACTTATATGAAGGTAAAACTTAACACTATGTAACGGTTCTAACGTCCGCTGGGTAAGGTGGAAAGCTATTACCTTGAATTTATGGAAGGCTTAAAAGTCTTCACAAAAGCGATCGTCAATTGGATCTGTAACAAGCAATACTGATGTTATTGATCACCTCGTCGTGAGCCAGCATTAGAAGAATGAAAATTAAGCTCGGAGATATTTTAACGGGTGGAAATGGTGCCTTTTACAGAGTCGTTGAGTGCAAAGAGGACATCGTTTCGCTGAGACGGGTCAATGGCTATACGGACTTTTCGTGCAACCCTGCGTTTGTTGAAGCTCAATTTCAATCTGTGTCGTGCCTGTTAGCGGCGTATAGTCCCTCAGTCTAAACTGCTCTCAACGGGTCATTGCTCCAGCTTGCGCTATGGCGATAGAGCCATTGTGACTCAGGTGAAACCCAGACGCAGCACTCCTGAGCAGAGGCATCGACCCAACCCTTCGATCGCAAGCTTGCCAGTGCTTTAGCAAGACTTTTTACATTCTTTTGTAAAGAATGTCGTAATTACAGGGCAACCGTGCAAAATGTTAGGGGCTAATCTAGTAGCCTTTCTACTTCGCCAGTCACTGGTGATGGTAGCGGTTTAAACGCCTTATCGGTTTGCAACGTGACGTTAACGCACCTACAGACACTAGCAGCCTGCACACTCGTGGCGATCGCGGCGTGCGAGGGCATTTACACTGCTAACGCAACGGCTACACCACGCTCGTCATTGAGCCATCACTTACCCAGCAGCCTCTCCAGCAGCAACGTAACGGTTAGCGCAGTGCCGCCAAGCATCACTACAGGCGCAGTGGTCAGCACGATCGCTCAGGCGACAGCAGACCCAGACCCTTCACAGACAGTAGCGGCAGCGGCTGATGCTCAAACGACGAGCAGTACAACCCAGTATTATCAGGACTATCAGCCGATCGTGGCACCAGCTACAGCCCCTCCAGCGGTTGCTGTATCGACACCATCAGACCCAACGCCAGCGATCGGCTCGGATCAATCGGCGATCAATTTTGGTACGCCTCTATCGTCTACCGTTGAGCGATCGCCTACGCAAGCGCTGCCTGCTGGAACGTCACTGAGTAAACCTCTATCAACCGAGATACCGCCTGGAGCGTCACCCGCGTCCATCAATGCCCCCATCTGGGTCGTGCCATCGCAACAAGCGACGACACCAGAAACAGCGCCGATACCAGACATTCGCCCGGAGACAATACCAACAGGCGAGAGAGTGACGGTGCCAGCCTTGCCCAGTGCCGCACCAGTTAAGCCCCCACCCAGCTCACCCCTGCCCCTACAGGCACGATCGCGTTACCTGATCTGGTCGTGACAGCAACAGATGTACAGATTGTGGGCGCTGAGGCGGAGCTACAGCAGGTCGTCCGCAATACGGTCAGAACGCAACCCGGTGGCGGCACCAGCAGCAGCCAGCTTAAGCAAGATGTAGCAGATATTCTAGGTACTGGGCTGTTTGCCAATGCCAGCGTCAGCAGCCGCACCAATCCTCAGGGGTTGAGTGTTGTCTTTCAGGTCGAACCGATCGTCGTGCGATCGCTCCGGCTAACAGGGGCGCAGGCACTGACGGTAGACGTTGCTAATCAACTGTTTGGTGAGCAGCTTGGTACAGCAGTTAGACCCACTCTGCTCAACGAAAGTGTGAGACGTATTAATGAGTGGTACGCCCAAAACGGTTATGCGTTAGCGCGAGTTTTGACCTTACAGCCGACACGAGAGGGGGTTGTCACCGTTGAGGTTGCTGAAGGCTACGTGGGTGATGTGCAAGTACGCTTTGTCAACAAAGAGGGTAGCCCTGTTGATGAGCAAGGACAGCCGATTCAGGGACGGACTCAGCCCGGTTTCTTGCGCCGCCAGATCAAGCTGCAACCAGGGCAGGTCTTTCGTAAAGACGTAGCGCGTACCGACTTACAACGACTCAGTGAATTGGGCATCTTTGAGGGTGCCAACGTTTCCTTTGAGGGCGATGCACGGCGGGTTGCCGTTATTTATAACGTGGTTGAGGCGTCGGCGCGGCGGGTCAATTTTAGCGGTGGTTACAATGATGAGCAGGGTCTTTTTGCGTCGATCAATTTTCAGGACAATAATTTTGGGGGACTGGGACAACGATTTAGCGCCAACATTCAGCCAGGAACGCTAGATACCCAGTTTGATGCCCGCTTTGATAGCCCTTACCGCGATACCGACCCGAACACACCCGGTTATGGTGTCAATGGTTTCCGGCGACAGGGGCTATCGCGTGTGTTTGACGATGACATTAAGTTGCCAAACGGTAGTCGCGTGCGGGAACGCAAAATTGGTGTTGGGATTGATGCCACGAAACCGCTGAGTCCCACCTGGAGAGGAACCTTAGGGTTGAGCTATACCAACGTGAGCCTGCGCGATCGCGAGGGTGACGTTTTTGCCAGAGACGAACGCGGGAATCCACTCTCGTTGAGCGGGACAGGCATTGATGACCTGACGACCCTATCGTTCACAGCCATTCAAGACTTACGCGATAACATCATCAATCCTAGCCGTGGCTCGGTTGTGACGCTTAGTACCGAACAATCCATCCCGATCGGTCGTGGCGAAGTGTTTGGCAATCGCGTACAGGCAAACTATGCCACGTTCATCCCAGTCGGTTTAATCAAGCCGAATGCCGATGCCCAACAGCCCCAGGTGGTTGCCTTTAATCTTCAGGGTGGCACCACGATCGGCGATCTGCCTCCCTACAATGCCTATGTGTTAGGCGGCCCGAACTCTGTACGCGGCTATGGCGCAGGCGACCTTGCAACCAGTCGCAGCTACTTTCTAGCCTCTGCCGAATATCGCTTTCCCCTTTATCGCTTCATTGGCGGTGTGGTCTTCGCTGATTTCGCCTCCGATTTAGGCTCTAGCGATGCGGTGCTGGGCGAACCAGGCATCCAGCGCGGCAAACCTGGCACGGGCGCTGGCTTTGGTTTGGGTTTACGAGTCAACTCACCCTTTGGCATTATTCGTGCAGACTTTGGCGTTAGCAATCAAGGCGATAGTCGCTTTCAGCTTGGTTTCGGACAACGGTTTTAAGCTGGGAGTGTTTTGATTAAATGGTGTCTTCTGACCATAAAAGCCCTTGCCTTACTCCCACTGAGTCAGCAGCCCATCGCCTTCAACCCGTAGCTGCCGTCCGCGCCAGTAAACACTCTGACCAAACGCACCCATCAGCCAGACAACAAAGGTCAGTACGTCTCGGAACGGCAAGAGCCAGAGCCACCGTGCGAGGCTGGGGCACTGGATACTGAAGATGGTAGTCGCCACCTGAAGATAGCGAACGATGACGGTAGTGAGGCTAAGTGCGATCGCCCAATTGGCAAAACCCGACAGCAACAGCAACGGCAGACAAAACACCGTGCCGTAGCAAAACACCATGCTGTAATACTGGGCACCCCGATTGAAGCGAATCGTGCGCGCCCAGCGTAGCTCTCGCTGAAAGACCTGCCCGACCGTTTCGTTTCCGGTGTCTGATTCCACCACGTAGCGCGATAGCTCAATGCGATAGCCTGCTTCGGCGGCTCGTTTGCCAAGGTTGTAGTCTGACCCAATGCGGTTAAAGTGCAGACCACCAAAGCTGGCAAGTGTCGTTTTGCGAGTGGCGATCGTCGCGCCAACGGCACACCGCAAGCCCCGATCGAGCACGCGGGCAATCAGCAAGCTAGGAATAAAGTCAAAACAGCGACCCAACGACGCGATCGCGGCTCCCAAGAAGTGTGGCTGGTAGCCAATAAACGCGCAGGTCACAAGTCCTACTTTTTCATCTGCCAGCGGTGCGGTGACAGTGCGAATGTAGTCAGTATGAACCCGAATATCGCTGTCAGCAAAGATAATGATCTCGTGCTGTGCCTGCTCCAGCAGATAGCTCAGGTTGCTGTCTTTGTAGTTAACGCCGCGTGGCTCCAGTCCGTAGAACAGCCGAGCGCGATCGTGATAGGTTGCCACCACTTTTTGCAGCATCGGGATTGCCGGATCCTGCGGATCGGTGACACCAAACAGCACTTCATAGCTGGGATAGTTCTGAAGGCAGAAGGACGACCAGTTCTCCCAGGCTCCCGCATCCACACCACAGGCGGGTACAAGAATGGAGACAGGCGCATCCAGGTTAGCTGCCGTACCAGGGGAAGTAGCAGCGTTAAAAAACTGATAGGTAAACGTGGCACAGGCAAGGTAGAAGACGATCGAACCACTGATTAACAAGACAAGCAAAAGTTCCAGAAGCGTGATCATGGGTGATGTATGTTAACGATCGGCTGACAGTAAAGGAGATGGGTGCGGCTCGTGGTGCTAGTGCGATTCTATCTGCCCGTAGTTCAGTTTGAGGGCACGATCGCACAAGTGAAAGTATTGGTCATCGTGGCTAATCACCAGCACAGTCTTGCCTTGCTTCTGCAATTGGGGCAAAAATTCTGTATAAAACAGATCCTTGAAGGTTGGATCTTGGTCTGCTGCCCATTCATCAAAGACATAAATGGGGCGATTCTCAAGATAGGCAGTCAGTAGGGTCAGCCGCTTCCGCTGCCCCTGAGACAGTGCCGTGGTCGAAAGCTTCCCGTTTACCACCTTCACTTTACGATCGAGACGTAAGCGTTGCAAATAGAGTTGCGCCTGGGCATCCAGATCTTCCTGATCTAACCCCAGCAGGCGATCGAACAGGTAGAAATCGGCAAACACAACCGCAAAGTGCTGGCGATACCACTCCTGGCGATCGGCATCAATCACCTGTCCATCCAGGTAAATTTCACCGCTTTCAGGTCGATACAGCCCCGTGATCAGCTTTGCCAGTGTGGATTTACCGCTACCGTTACCACCCACAATGAAGATGATTTCACCGCGCTGCAAGGTCAGGTCGATCGGTCCCAACACAAAGCAGGCATCATCTTGATCGGTCTGGTAGGTGTAGGCGACTCCCTTAAGCGTCAACGTTTGCCAGTTTTGGTTAGGGGGTTCTGGCACCGCTGGCACTTCCGATCGGGTCGCTAGCGACAAGCCTAAGGCATCAATTTTACCGAGCGCAATCCCCGCACGGCTAATCGTCGGTAACTGACTCACCAGGCGATCCATCGGCAACATCAAGTAAGTGAATGTCAGCACGTACCCCGAAATCGTTTGGGGATCCAACGTCATGATTTTTGGCAGCGCAAACAGCACAAACCCGACCGCAAAGAAAAAGATCAGCTTGCCCCAGCTAGCCGTAATCGCAAACATCATCAGTCCACGCACGCTGTAATGCCGAAAAGCTGCCGCTGTTGGTTGTAGATCCTCCTGCAAAAACGCTTGCCGCCGCCAGTAGTGCAACTTGAGTTCCTTTGTGCCTTCCGTCACGGTGCGAAAGTGCTGAAAGAGATGATCCTGCTCGTCGCGGGCGCGTGCCAGCAGTTGCCGACCCTGCCGCAGCAGCCAGCCACAACTGCTGAGTGCGACGATCGTCACGCCCACAACGAGAAAAAATACCTGCCAGGAGAGCCAGGTAATATAGACCAGACAACCTGCCACCGTTGCCAGATCGATGCAAAGGAACGGCACCAGGCGTACTGCATCAGTGACAGCCTGTACGTCATCGGTCAGGGTCGCCAACAGACGCGGTGCGCCCAGCTTTTCGAGATGAGCCAGCTCGGAGGCAAGAATCTGACGGCTCAGGCTCAGGCGCAGTTGAAACACTGCCTGTTGTGCAAGCTGGATCAGCATCATCTGCGAAATCACGCTGGTGACCAATGCCACTAGCGCCAGACCGCCAAACACCCAGGCAAACGCAGCGAGCGATCGCGCATTTTCCTGAGTGAGCGATCGGCTAATGAGCGCGATCAAGCTTGCCGTGCTGCCACCGCTAAGAAAACCGGTCAGGACGGCGATCGCCACCATCCGCCAGGACGAACGTAAAAGAAAAACAACCAGACTCATGCAGTGCCATCAAACTCCGTCCTAGACAAGCCTCTAAGACGAAATGAACTTTTTTGAAAAACGCTTAGTCATATTATCCTGTCAGCTTAGGATTTCATAAAGAAAGGCAGGTAGAATTCAATTCCAGGCAGGCGGTAGCCAGCCACTCAAAATTTTAATTAAAAGGCTTAACTAATCGTTCTATCGGAACCCCTATCTCTTCTGACAGGAGTCATCAATGCAATCGGCAAATATGCCGCCAACCGAGCAGTTCCCCAGCTTTTCGTTAGTGCTGGAGACGGAAAACTTAGCCAATGCTCATCTAGACGGTCTAGCGCAATCTTTAACCTCACTGGCACAACAGGATCTACCCCTCACGACGGCTAAGGAAATTTTGATTATTGATAGTGGCAACACACCAGCCCAGTTGCTGGAGGCGCTGTGCGATCGCTATCCCTGGCTGACGGTACATCAAGCACCTGCTTCCACTGGCTATTACAAGGCAAAAATGCTGGGAGCCGCGCTGGTGACGGGGGACGTAGTTGTCTACTGCGATTCTGACTGTACTTACGAGCCACAGTGGCTACAGCACCTTCTGATGCCCTTTGCGGTCAGGAGTGATATCCAGGTCGTTGCTGGCGAAACAACCACGCGTGGCGTTGGGTTCTACGGCACTGCAATGGCGCTGACTTACATTTTTCCGCAGTACTCCGGCACCCAATCTTTGGCTCCGACGACGCAATACTTTCTTAACAACGTGGCATTCCGGCGCAAATTCCTGCTGAACCAGCCCATTCCAGTCGCCTTACCGTTATACCGTGGTAATTGCGTGATCCATGCCCGTCGTTTACAGCAGCAGGGCTACATACTTTGGCGGCAGCCTCAAGCCAGAGCGACCCATGCACCACCCAGCGATCGCTCACATTTTTTCTGGCGGTTTCTGCTGATTGGGCACGACTATTACTGGCAGCAGCAGTTGCTAATCAAACCTGCTGGCACGATGCAGCAACCAATGACCGTGCAGAACCTTAGCGACGATCACGATCCAACCGCTGGCTTTAAGGGCAAGCTCGATGTCTTTCGCGATCGCATCCAAAAAATGGTGCGACACGATCGTCGCCATCTGCTTTATTTGCCCTTTGCACTGCCGATCGTCATCGTCTCTGTGCTGCTAATTTTGGTTGGCTACCTCGTCACAGCCTATCGTCCAGACTATTTACTCAAGTCCTACGCCCATGTACTGGATGAGTAAGAGACGCTGTGAGTTTTTTGCTCCCCGTTTTAGCCTTCAGCCCTCTGCCCTCAGCCCACCGCAAAGCGGAAGCAAGCTACAGCCCTCAGATGTTTCTAGCGTTGAATCGGAATCTTAACTCCGCCTTCTAAGGCAGGGGGCTTAAAGAAATCGATCGGGTCGATCGTCGTTGGCTTTTGCCGAGAGGTCGAAAAGCGTTGAATGAGCGATTCGATCGAATTGGTCGCTGTCGGTGCAGTGGGTTTGGGATTTGCCTGGAGAACGCCCAAAACGCCGTTCAATTGGTCAGACGTATAGGATGCGGGACGACCCGCCTCACTTGGCATCTGGTTGATTGACGCTGGTTGAGTCACTAAAGGCGCACTCTGAGACTCCATCGGTGGGGTGGTTAGATCTGCCGCACTCGCTTGCGCGTGAGTAGCAGTCCCGTCGGGAACGATCGCGATCGCAGTCAATAGCACTCCAGCTAGCAAACCTTTCATCAGCACAGCTCCTTAATGCGCCCAGAATAAAACGAGCGCTCCTTCAAAGATAAGGCATCTATCAGAAGGTATCTCTAACCGCGTGCCACTCCTTTTCCTTTAGCTCAAAGGTGCTACTTTAAGGTGAAGAATTTTTAAGCGATCGCCGTGGCAACTACTCAACCCAATCTAGAACAAGCCCTCGCTGCCTTTGCAGAAACCGAACTTTTAGGAATTCTGTATGACCTGGATGGCACGTTAGTCAACACTGACCCGCTGCATTTTCAGGTTTGGCAGGTCATGCTGCAAGCGTGTGGGCTAGACATTGACGAAGCTTTTTACCAGGCCAAAATTAGTGGACGTTTAAATCCGGCGATCGTGCAGGATTTGCTGCCCCACCTGTCGCCACCCCACCAGCAACAGTTTATTGAGCAGAAGGAAGCTCAGTTTCGTGAACGAGCGCCCCAACTAACGCCGTTAGCAGGCTTGATGAAGGTGATTGAATGGGCAACCGAACAGGGGTTAAAACAAGGCGTTGTCACCAATGCACCACCCGAAAATGCTCACCACATCCTGCGATCGCTGCATCTAGAAGAAACTTTTGATCAGGTTGTAATCGCCGACATACTTGGCATTGGCAAGCCCGATCCGGCTCCGTATACTCATGCACTTCAACAGTTCAACCTCTCTCCCAAACAAGCTCTAGCCTTTGAAGATTCACCATCGGGGATGCGATCGGCAGTTGGTGCAGGCATTCTCACTATTGGCATTGCCACAAGCTACGACCCGCAAATGCTTTATGACCTGGGAGCCACGCTAGTCATTTCCGATTTCACCGCACCAGTTCTATGGGAACTACTAGACGCTACCGCCAACAAGTCTAAGGAGCGAGAAGGCAATAACCTGTAACCGTTCACAATCTGGGAGGGTAGTAGCCTCTGGCATCGCTGCTCTATGTTAATGTCATGCTTCACGTTGTGCTGTCTTCGCTTTCGGACAGTAGAATCGTTCGCCCTCCGTTCAAAAAAGTTGGGTTTATACAGATATAGCTATCGCCACTGAGCTTAGGACATTGGAATCAAAGGGGGTGTGGGGGCTTCGCCCCCAGCCAGGGGTTCTACCCCTGCACTCCGTCCTAACCAGTATGGCTACGGTTATATAGCTATCGCCACTGAGCTTAGGACATTGGAATCAAAGGGGGTGTGTGGGCTTCGCCCCCAGCCAGGGGTTCTACCCCTGCACCCCGTCCTAACCAGTATGGCTACGGCTATACTTTGAACCTGAGAAACCTCACAAAAAAAGGATGCCCAATGACATCCCCTTTTCGCGACTATTGGAGCGTTCCAGCTAGTTTGCTTTGACTGGTGCTGCAACGACTGCTTTCACTGCAACACTTTTGACACCCTTAATTTCTTTCGCTAGCGGTTCGATTTTAGCAAGCTGTGCTTGGGTCGGTACAGAACCTGCGATCGTTACAGCGCCTTCCTTAGAATCCACAGTCAGCTTACTGTTTGGGATATTTGCCTCTAATTTGCCGCGCACTTCGCTTTGCAAATCACCATCGGCTCGCTCTTCCTGATTGCCGCCAGCATCATTGCGCTGCTCACGCGCCCGAATGTCAGATTCAATCTGCTTTTTGCGAACGTCACTGGTTGCGTCATTCTTAGCAGTTTGGGCTTCTTGAGCATTCGGCACCTGACCGCTGTTGTCGGTAGAATTGGGGGCATCTGATGCCGTCTTAGCGTTGTTGCAAGCGGCTGTACTGACTAGTAAAAAGCCGCCCAACAGCCAGGGCATGATGTTTTTCATTTTTTTAATCCTTTAATTGAAATGTATTAACTAAAAAGTTTTGTAGAGACGAACTCAAGCTCGTCTCTACAAAGCTTTCAAATTACTGGCAATGACTACAGCAAGGGGTCGCGTCGCGTTGTCGTTTCGCTGGCTGTGTAACCAGCGCCAGAAGGATAGGTTGTACGATCAACGTTTTCGTGCCCGGTTGCGTTATAAACACCCCATTCCTGAATACCGCGATGGCTCAGAATTGTCTCTGCCCGCCGAACTTCGTCTTCGGAACCGTCTACAATCACCAAGTAATCGCCCTTAGAGACGCGATCGTTGTAGACTTTGGCACGATCCTCAGGAATACCCAGACCAACTAGAGCACCAACGAGACCGCCTGCTGCGGCACCAATGGCACCCCCTGCAAGAGTGGTTGCCAGTGCCGTTGCTAATGCACCACCTAGCATGACGGGACCAATGCCAGGAATAGCGAGTGCGCCAATACCAACCAGTAGCCCAGTTAAGCCACCCAAGGCTCCACCCGTGGCAGCACCTTTCTTCGCGCCTTCGTCTGCCTGCGTATCCTGTGCAACTTGCTTGCCCTGATCGCTAGGGTTTCCTGCATTGGCAATATCAGCCGCACGATCAGTATCACGACCAATGACGGAGAGTCGATCCATTGGAAAGCCGCTATCTCTTAGTTCACTGACTGCAATTTCTGCATCGTGGTAACTAGAAAAAGTACCAATTGCACGCTTGTGATGTCCTAAAGCCATTTTTCCCTCCTTCCCACCTGTTAAGGTCAAAACTCGACAAGTGTGGAATAAATTTGTAATCTACGCTACTAATTATGTCTGAGGCAATTGAGGTTAACCTCATCCTCAAGAGATGAGTTGTACTCAGACCGAAGGAAGGGAAAAAGGAAGGCTAAGGGCTGAAAAACGGTGAACCTGGTTTTCCTACTACTCGCTTTAAAGAAAATCAGCTCTTAAACTAAAAACCGTTTCTAGACTGGCTCCTGGTGCGAGGGAAAGCAGTCGATCGCCCGTATTGAGCGCATTGCGTCCGGCTGTCCAGGGTTCTAGACAATAGAAGGGTTTGCCTTTGACTGTCCAGAACACAACAATGGAAAATTCATCGCTTTGAGTGAGCGTAAGACGGAAGCCTTGAGCACGATCGGTAATGCTCGACGACTGCCGTGACAGTGCTGTAAACGCAACGTCGATTTCATCCTGGTCAAAGTCGAAGGTGCCGTTGAAGGGATGCTCAGTTTTGCTGGGCTGGTCTAGCAAGCGATCGGCAGGAATATCAACCTCTAGCTGCGTTTTGTCCAGAACCTGAAAGTAAGGATGAAACCCAGCGGAGAACGGCATTGGTTCAGCCGAATGATTGGTGTAACGCTGCTGGGCAATCAGCTTGTTGCCATCTACCGAGTAGGTAAAAAGCAGCTCAAAGTCAAACGGATAAACGGCGCGAGTCTGGTCATTGCTGGTAAGCGAGAGGGTCAGGCTGGCGCGATCGTCTGTTCCCTGATCAACAACTTCCCAGGGCAGTTCGCGGGCAAAGCCATGCTGCTTGAGCGTATAGGACTGCCCGTTGTGAGTGTACGTATTGTCGGTCAAATTTCCACAAAGGGGAAACAGAATCGGAATACCGCCCCGTACCGTCAGCGTTGGGTCGGTCAAACGGGCGGCATCCAGATAGAAAATTTCCTGTCCCTGTACTCGCCAGCGAGTGACAATGCCGCCTCGCTCTGGAATCACCTCTAATGATGTATTCGTCGCCTGATCTGAGAGCGTATAGGTCTTGTATTGACCTTGTTCAACTGCGATCGCAAACATCCTTAGACCTCACCATGCCATCGCTGCCAATAATGACACATCTGGGATTAATTCTGCACCGACGTGTTCGGAAGCGACCCAATCCTGACGGTGATTTTTAGCGGTCTGGTGACGAGCAGAAAGCTGTTGCACTGTCTCGTTTTGCGATCGCGCGCGGGCAGAAGTTGCCATAGGGCTTGCTGCAACAGACTGGCGAAGCGGTTGACGGTAGGTAGGCAGTGCGCTTAATAGCCGCCCTGGCAGTGCGGAATGGTCTGATGGTGCAGGGTTCGCTTCAGATTGGGCAGGCTCTGTGGCTGGCATCACTGCATCGGAGGGTGTCACTGCCTCAGGACTGCTGGGTGCCGATTGAATGGAGTCAACCGGGGTGCGATCGGGGGAGTTGATGAACGAATCGGTTGGATTGGCGAAACCAGAACGATTTTTTGGCTGAAAGGGAGCCGATTGCTCAGTCGGGCTATCGGTCTCACTGCTCGGTGGAGTTGGTGTGGCTGCTTCAGTTGGAAGGGCTGGGTCAACGGCTGGTGCAGTGGTGTCAGAGGGCGTAATGACAGGCAAGGTGGGTGATACGGTCGTTGCAGCCGTTGTGCCAGATGTGGTGGGTCGGGCATCCAGTGCTACGGGCGATCGCATCGGTTCCTGAAACCCACTAGAGCGGTCAGCAATCTGGTTCAGAATCTCGGCACTGCGATCGCGGGCAACTTGCGGTTTATAGCCCCGCACTTCCACTGGCACAAACTCGACTTTCATTTGCTTGTCTTTGAGAGCAACTTTCAAAACAGCCGTATCGTAGTCGCGGCGGGGATTGCCGCCAAAAATGAAGTTACCCATCGAGTAGGCGATCGGACGACCTTTGTAGATCTCTGCACCCTGCAACACATGGGGATGATGCCCTACAACCACATCGGCTCCCTGGTCGATCGTAAACCGCGCCAGGTTCATCTGCCAGTCAGCGGGATGGGTCGCCAGTTCTTCGCCCCAGTGGTAGTTCACAATTACCCAATCCACCTGACTGCGAACAGCTTGGATATCTTCCGCAATGCGTTGTTCGTCAGCGTAGTTAGTGCCAGCTTTGGTTTCGCCTGCGCTTTCAAAATCGGCGCCGTAATAGCCAAAGTAAGCTACCCGTTGACCTTTCACGTCAATAATTTCGGGGCGACGGGCTTCTTTGACGTTTCGTCCTGCGCCAACATGGGCAATGCCTGCTTGCTTAAGTGTGTCTAGCGTCTCTACTAGCCCAGGCTCTTGATAATCCATCGCGTGGTTATTTGCCAGGTTGACTAGACGAATGCCGCCGCTCGTTAACGCTTTGACTGAGTCAGGATCCGCTTTGAAGTTAAACTTTTTGTCAGGTAAGGGAATGGTCGCTCTCGTCAAGGGGTTTTCCAGGTTCACCATGCCCAGATCAGCCTGACGGTACTCATCCATATTGGCAAAGGTGCTCTCGTAGTCCTTCCCGATCGCATCGGCAAAATGATCGGACAGCGTCACATCACCCGCAAACGTCAGTGTAACGGTAGGGTCTTTCGGATCGGGTACACGATCGTGCTTGATAACAGGCACTGTTTCTAAGGCTGCCTGTACCGTATCAGGGCGAATGGATGGACTAGCGCTGGGGGTTGACTTGGGTGGAGAGGAAGACGCGATCGCATTCGTTTGCTCCGACGGTGCTTTGGAAAAGCCCAGCACACAACCAAACACAAACGCAAAAATGGGTGGTCCACTAATCAGCATGGAGCGCATCGTTTTAAGCTGCGATCGCTGCTGCGCGGTTTGACGGAGTTGGGTACGGAGGTGCTGCGATCGTTGCTTGCGGGCACGACGCGCGGGCGAAACCACCCGGACACTTTGCTCCCATACCGGCGCTTGCTCATGCGTCAGCTTGCTAGTAATGCGAATGCCCTCAATTTGAGCCGAGTTCAATTTCCAGATACGATGACAGATGAAGTGAATCAGTTGAGTGCGTCCCGACTCAGCCAGTTCGCGTTGCTCGGATGACAGCGGCAGTTCGATTAAGACTCTCAAGCAGCCCGGACGGATGCCGCCGACGTAAGCACGAATACCATGTGGCAGCAACACAGTGTTGAGCCAATGCGCGATCGCCTGAAAGTTTCCTGCCCGTGCCAACTCTACCAACGATGGCTGGTAAACGTTATCTGTGTAAACCATATTCTCTGACCTCACTCTGCCGCACACGCCTCAGCTTTGCAGCATTCTGCCATCACTTAGCACGAATAACTACAATCATTAGCTCATTAATACTCCATAATCCCTAACTTTCGGCATACGATCGCCAGCAAACTGCTTAAATCTTAAGGATCGGTTTGGTGCCGCGCCTGATGTCTTGCCTGGAAGTCTTTGATCTGGTGGCAACAGTTCTACTAAGCAGCCGCAATTAATTGCAGAATAAAGGCAGTTACTATCACAACCGTTTGACATGGCTACATTGCCCGCCAATATCAAAGATTTGCTCTCGGACTTGATTGCACGCTACCGCTCGCGCGTCGATTATCTGGCAGTGCGCCTTGAAGCTGCTGAAGGCGCAGACATTTTTCTGCGGAGTGACAAAATCGAAACGCTGACCGAAGGCATTGCGATCGGGGGGCAGGTGAGGGCATGCCATAAAGGTGGCTGGGGCTTTTCTAGCTTTAATCAACTTTCGACTTTGAGCGATCGCATTGAAGAGGCGATCGTCGCCGCCCACTTGGTTGGCGAAGAAGAAACCTTGCTGGCACCCATTTCTCCCATTCAAACCACCTGTACCCTTCCACTAACAGGCACCGATCCCCGCCAAATTCCCCTGGCGCAAAAGAAAGCACTCTGTCAGCATTACAGCGATATTCTTCGCAGCGTCAGCCCCCATATTGCAACCACCTCGATTCGGTATGGCGACAGTGCCCAGCACGTGATCCTTGCGACCTCAGAAGGCACTTTGCTAGAACAGTCCTGGGTGGATATGGAAATGCGGTTTGCTGCCACGGCTCGTAATGGTGAAACGGTGCAAACTGGACGCGAAACCACGGGCTCCCGTAAGGCATATGAAGATTTAGTCGGATTGGATGCTCAAGTTCGCCATGCTGCCCAACGAGCTGTCAACTCACTGACACTGCCACCTGTGCGGGGCAACACCTACACCGTTGTGATTGATCCCATCCTCACTGGGCTTTTTGTGCATGAATCCTTTGGGCACCTTTCGGAAGCCGACATGACCTACGAAAACCCCGATCTGATGGAAGTCATGAGCCTGGGTCGGCAGTTTGGTCCATCAGATCTACAAATTTTTGATGGTGCGGCACCCGCTGGTCATCGGGGCAGCTATTTTTATGACGACGAGGGCACGCCTGCCACTACCACTCAGTTAATCAAAGATGGCATGTTAGTCGGACGGCTACACTCTCGCGAAACGGCTGGAAAACTAGGCGAACTTGCGACCGGTAATGCCCGCTGCCTGAATTATCACTATCCGCCGATCGTCCGTATGACTAACACATGGATCGAACGCGGTCAAACCCCGGTCGCGGATCTCTTTAACGGCATTCAGGAAGGAGTGTATGCCCGTAACTGGCTAGGCGGCATGACCAACGGCGAAATGTTTACCTTTACAGCCGGGGAAGCGTGGATGATTCGCAATGGCGAAGTGGCAGAACCGGTGCGTGATGTAACGCTATCCGGCAATGCCTTCAAAACGCTGGGCGACATTGAGGCGATCGGCGACGACTTCTTCTGGGATGAATCGGGCGGCTGTGGCAAAGGTGGACAAAGTGGCTTACCCGTTGGTTGTGGCGGTCCCAGTTTACGCATTCGCAACGTTGTCGTGGGTGGAGAAGCGTTAGAAGAAGAGTAAGGGCAGAAGCAGCTTTTAGCGTCTACTGATGAAACGTTTGGGTCTGCTTCAACGCAGCCAGGTTGATATGAGAGGTCTCCAAAGGGAAAGGCGATTAATGCAGATTGCTCCATCCTTGGGCACAGCACCAGACCAGGGCAAACGTGACCGCAGATAGACGCTAACGACTCTAGCTCGATTAAGAATAAGACCAGTCGTGTTGATGCATGAGGTCTTATGTTTAACGTTCTAGAGGCTACCGTCCGCCCCTTAATGCTCAACGGCAAAGTCTTGGATGTTGCCTACGAGCTTTACCTAACAGCACCGCCATCCAGCCACCCTGTCATCAGCCTTCAAGAGCTTTCGCGCAAAACAGGCGCTAGCTTACTGGAATGTCGCAACGCAGTCGTTGAGGCGAATCGCCATGGGCGCTTTCCTCAATGTGCGCTGGAGACTTAAGTGCGCTGGAGATTGTCAGTAGGCTGGAGATTGTCAGTCGCGCGATCGTCCACTTCGTCGCACCTCCAGCCCTTTTCAATCATCCAGTCTTTTCAGCAGTTGAGCCGCTATCTTTTAGTCATCGGTGGAGGGCAACAAGCGTCCACGACGTTTCCGTGCTTCCATAGCGCGTTCGAGTACGTCCAGCAACCCTGGCGATTCTTCTTGCAGCTTGAGCAGTAGTCGTTCCCCTTCAGTCACATCACCGGGATCCTCGCCCGTTTCCATTACAGCTTGTAGGCGCGGTAGTGCAATTTCATCGACTAACTCAACCAAACTATACAGGCAGCGATTGAACTGCCGCTCTGTGAGTGTGGAATCTTCTAGCGGAAACTCAATGATGGCGCGAATTTCACCGTCGGAAGGGTCATACTCCCATTGCAGCATTTTGGTTTCCCAGGAAATGCAGAGCATTGTTTGAAGGATGGCTGCTTTGTGAGGATGGTTGTTAACCCCAGAAAGGACTCGTGGCGCAAAAAGTTCAAAAAACTCACCGTCTTCATCAAGCTGAATCACGATGAGAAATTCGGGAATATTTTCAGCATAAACGCCCGTGAGAATATGGCATTCATCTTCATCAAGCTTATATTTCCAGCCTTTGTTGTCTAGATAGCTGGCAATCTGTTGCAGCGTCGCGCCCATATGAAAGTCTCGATAGGAACCTGCAAGCGTTCGTGTATTCCAGGTTGGTGATGATAAACGGTAGAAGCTATAGAGGGGCAGACCAGCGTTTTGCCCTCAGTTAATTATCGTCTAAAGTTCAACGCATAACTGAAGCGATCGTCATACGCCTTGATTAGTTGGGTGCGATCGATCCTTGAAACCCTTGAAACGAGCTGGCAAAAAGGCCATTACCCGCGAGGTGCAGTTAAGCGAATGGGTATGTGTGCCAGTCCAGCATCTACTTGTTGAAAGAGATGTTCTAGTGTGGAGTTGTTGTCCAGAACCAGATCAGCATACGTTGCTTTCTTTTGAATGGACATCTGACTATCAATACGGACACGGGCTTGCTGCAAACTCAGGCGATCGCGCTGTCTCAGCCACTCCATCTGCTGTTCAGGTGGACAGCGCACAACCCAGGTTTCAGTGACCAAATCTGTCATGCGCGCTTCAAACAAGAGCGGAATGACCAAGACGATGATTAATTGCGGCGGTATCTCTGTAGTGAGCGATCGCATGGCTGACACAAAGCGATCGCGCACGTATGGGTGAATGCGTTGCTCTAGCCACAAACGCTCTGGTGGGCTACTAAAAATGATATCGCCTAAGCGGTGCCGATCTAACGTGCCATCTGGCAGCAGAAGCCCTGAGCCATAACGCTCAACCACTTCACCTAAAACGGGTGATCCTGCTTCAACTGCTTCTCTGGAGTAAACATCGGCATCTAGGATAGGCAAGTGGTGAACCGTCGCCAGATAACTTGAAACAGTCGTTTTGCCCATCCCAATACCACCTGTAAGACCAATGATGCGCCGAGGGGACTGAGCGTGGTTGCTATGAGTATTCATCATGAGACACATGGAAAGCCTTGAGGTGGGTTGCCAGCAAGTACTCCCTTTTAAGGGGCGGTTGAGAAAAGGGTGTCCGCAGCCTAAAATAGCTTGTCTGAGGTGCCAGGAGCGTAAGAAGGTTACAGTTGCTGCAGCATCTCCTTGATTCTGCCAGTTTTCTGTATAAGGAGCCAGAATTTGACAAAATCAGCGCGATCGCCCCTTTAAAGGTGAGTGTCATGCTCGGTTCTGTTCGTAATTACTGATGAAATGAGACGCGACAAGCGATGTATGACAGTTTTCAAGTAGGCTTTTAATGGTACACAGCAGCTTGCTATCGATCGCGCATGACTGCATCAATTAGCTTGGCTACTCTAAAGCACTCGGCAAGCAGCAAAACTGCCCCCTACAATAACGTTTAGAACAGTCACTGTCAGAATCAACTCACTACCTATCCAGTTCAGCGGAGTTTATGCCATGTTGCTCAAATCTACTACTCGTCACATCCATATCTTTACGGCTGTGGTTGAAAACAACGAGCTAGTCCCTAATGACAACGTTTTGACACTTGACATTGACCCAGATAATGAATTCAACTGGAGCGAAGAAGCCGTACAAAAGGTCTACCGCAAGTTTGATGAGTTGGTTGAATCCTTCGGTGGAGCAGATCTGACTGATTATAATCTGCGCCGTATTGGTTCTGATCTAGAACATTTTGTGCGATCGCTCCTGCAAAAAGGCGACATCTCTTACAACCTCAATAGCCGTGTACTCAACTACAGTATGGGTTTACCACGGATGGCACCTGATGAAGGCTAACGGTCTTGATACTGGCTGGCTCATAACTTACCGCTGTACTTCTGCGTTAGTTTGATCGCGGTTAAAGAGTATTGAAGCGCGTCTATAAGCTTTTTGCCTGGTTGACTGACAAAGCTTGCAAAGATCACGCTTTCCCGCCCTGCACTGGAAGTGCGGGCTAAGAGCAGGAAGTCCTCTTCAGAGGACTGTAAAAGACTTTCAACCCGTTTCAACGGGTTTCACCTATTAGCCCGGCTTTTAAGCACGGGCGGGTGAGCAATGAAGCGATCAGCCTTCCGGAACTTTTGTCAGTCAATCAGGCTTTGTGCTTCGCACTCGTCTTCTTTGCCTCATCACCTTTTTTCACTCATCAACGTTTAACAGCCACTGCTTTTGCTTTAGATTTTTTAATAAAAACTCTTATCAAATCAGTCTACCGTAACAATGGGTGGCTATTGGCGAGGTTGATCGCGCTGATCGATCGGCGTATCATTTGCCCTCCAGTCAACGTTAGATTTAGAAGATTTAGCATGAGCAGTAATTTAGCTACAAAGCTGCGTGAAGGGACGAAAAAGTCTCACTCGATGGCTGAAAACGTCGGTTTTGTGAAATGCTTTCTAAAAGGAGTGGTTGAGAAAAACTCCTACCGCAAGCTCGTTTCCAATCTCTACTTTGTTTACTCAGCTATGGAAGAAGAGATGGAGCGGCACCAGCAGCACCCCTTACTTTCAAAAATTTACTTTCCAGAGCTAAACCGCAAAGCTGCATTAGAGCAAGACTTGCACTATTACTACGGTGCTAACTGGCGGGAGCAAGTCGCGCCATCTTCAGCCGCTGAAGCCTACATTCAGCGCATTCACGAAATTTCAAAGGCAGATCCCGAACTGCTGATTGCCCACTCCTACACTCGTTATCTAGGCGATCTGTCGGGCGGGCAAATTTTGAAAGGGATCGCTGAACGCGGCATGAACCTTTCAGATGGCTCCGGCACCGCTTTTTATGAGTTCAAGGGCATTACCGACGAAAAGCAGTTTAAAGCAAACTATCGGCAGGCAATGAATGATTTGCCGATCGATGATGCTACTGCCGATCAGATTGTGGATGAAGCCAACGCCGCCTTTGGCATGAACATGAAGCTGTTCCAGGAGCTAGAAGGCAACCTGATTAAGGCGATCGGAGCTATGCTGTTCAACACCCTTACTCGTCGCCGCAGTCGTGGCAGCACCGAGCTAGCAACGGCAGACTAATTAGTGCCTTTGTCCAGTCTCAATCATTTCACTGCATTACCTTTAGAATCCTGGGGGCTTGGTGGTTAAAACGCTATCAAGCTTTCAGGATTCGTAGTTTGAAGACAGGAAGAAGGCTAAAGGCTAAAGGCTAAAGGCTGAGTAAATCCTGTTAGGATCAAGCTCAAACCTCTCTAGCAACGCTACTCAAAACTCAAAACTCAAAACTCTCTTCCTCCTCCCCTCCCCCAAATGGCAGCAAAAATTCCCGTCACGATCATCACAGGCTTTCTCGGCAGTGGCAAAACAACCCTGATTCGGCATCTGCTACAAAATAATCAGGGCAGACGTATTGCTGTACTGGTCAACGAGTTTGGCGAACTGGGGATCGATGGCGACTTACTGCGTTCGTGCCAGGTCTGTGATGAAGAAACTCCTGCTGATGAAACGGTTACAAAGGCAACTACCCCATCGCGTCTACCCGACATTGTGGAATTAACCAATGGGTGTCTCTGCTGTACCGTACAGGAAGAATTTCTGCCTGTCATGTTAGAGCTACTGAAGCGCAGAGAGAGTCTGGACTGCATTCTCATCGAAACTTCTGGGCTGGCATTGCCCAAGCCGCTGATCAAAGCCTTTCGCTGGCATGAAATCAGCCATGCGGTAACGGTTGATGGCGTAATCACAGTCGTCGATTGCGAAGCCGTATCCACTGGAACGATCGCCACTGACCTCAAAGCCTTGGAAGCACAACGTCAAGCCGATCCCAGCCTCGATCACGAAACCCCAATTCAAGAACTGTTTGAAGACCAGCTTGCCTGCGCCGATCTGGTAATCCTTAACAAGGCCGATCTGGTCGATGCGGCAACGCAAGCTGATGTTGAACGACTCGTCCTCCAAGAACTTCCCAGAGCTGTCAAAATCGTTTCTAGTCGCCACGGACAGCTTGATCCAGACATTCTACTAGGCTTTCAAGCGGCGGTCGAAGCAAACCTGGAATCTCGCCCCAGCCACCACGATGAAGAGGAAGATCACGAACACGACGATGAGATTACGTCAGCACACCTGATCCTCGATCGCGCCTTTGATCCTGCCCTACTGAGAAAGCAGCTTGAAGCCCTTGTGCAAGAACAAGAAATTTACCGCATTAAAGGCTTTGTCGCTGTGCCCCAAAAACCAATGCGCCTGGTGATGCAAGGTGTCGGCAAGCGCTTTGACCAGTTTTACGATCGCCCCTGGCAGCCTGAAGAAGCAAAGCAGACCCGTCTGGTCTTTATCGGTCGTGCGCTGGATGCAAGTCGCATTGAGAGCCAATTAACTGCTTTGCCAGGGGAGAGGGAAGGGATGAAGGATAAGGGATGAAGGATAAGGGATGAGCTACAGCTATTTCTGATGGCACAAGCCATACTCATTACTCTTTCACCCTTGGTTAACTGACAAATCTTTGAGCCATTACCTGCCCCGCCCTGCACTGAAAGTGCGGGCTCACAGAAGTAAGTCCGCTCAAGAGGACTACAAGGGAGTTACAACCCGTTTTAACGGGTTTCGCACCGTTAGCCCGGCTTTTAATCACGGGTGGGTCAGCAACGGAGCAAGCGGCTTTTCAAGACTTTTGTCAGTCAATCAGCTTTCACCCTTTCACTCAGTGACAGAAAACCGTAGCTAACTGTAGAAAACTTCTGTAACGCTGGCTTCCGCTTCTAGCTACGAACCAAACTTTTAGCCTTCAGCCTTCAGTCTTCTGCCTTCTAAATCGTCTCTCCGCAGACATCAACCAAATAGCACATTGAACGGAACCGCAAGCCGACTAACTGATCGTAAAGAGGATTCAGTTTACAGAGGGGTGGAATATGCGCTACTTTGCGACCAAAAAGGACGATATCTCGCTCAAAGGGGCACTGCCCAGGAATAAGCCTGTAGAAGAGGCGTGCAAGTGTTGGGTCATTAATTGCAAGTTGATCAAGCCACTGGCGAACGGGTTGCAGCACATCAATGCAGAGGGTATGTGGTGCAGTTTTGGCTGAAAGCAGGCTGGAGTCAAAGGCTATTTGTGAATCAGACATGGTGTAACCTCTCTTGTCTGTATGTTCTCAATCTGTGTCTGCTCTTAATCGTTGATACAGCCACCTACAGTCTTTGATGCTGTAGCTGATTGATTGTTCCTCTCTATAAGATACAAATCAGGAGCTTTTTTTCCGTAAAGCTAAGAATAGAAAGGCTTATTTCAAATAAATTTCTAGTAAATTTGGTAAAACGATCGCAGGGATCAAGTCACTGATTAAACCTCATCAAAATTTAATCTTGACAGCAAAGTTAATTGGTGAAAACTACAGTAAAGCTGCGATCGATTTAAGATCACTGTAATACGTTTAGCAAAAGAGATGATTGTAGCGATCGCTACTGAAACATTGCTATATAACGATTCTGAGCGTCACCTGGCGCTAATCGGTACATAAAGTATGAGAGAAAAGAGTCTACAGCTTTTTGACAAATGGCAGATGTTGCGTAGCTTACGCATAGTTTCGATCGCGTGACACAATACCCGGAAGGGTACTTTTAAAAGGGATGTTTGATGAACGGCACTAAAGCTACTTTTTTGAAAAAAGCGTTAGGACGATTGTCCGAAAAGTCATGTGATCATAATCACAGAAAAAGGCGATCGGGATGACTTGAAGATTTGATAAACTCAGGTGCAATAGTTCCGGGTGCATCAATGGCGAAAGACGTTCATTTACACCGTCCTGATATTGAACAGATGGTGAATCAAATTACAGCGTGTGGCAAAATCAGCCGTGCTGATCAGCAGCAGTTTATGTCTGCCTTACTCTCTCAGAAGAGTATTAGTCAGACTGAGCAAGCATTAATTAATCGGGTGTTTGAGCTACTGCGGAGCGGTCGCTTGCGAGTGGTAGATTGACGGCACCAACAACTGCAAAGACTTTAGAACCCCAAATCAACCGCAACCCGATGAGCGCAGGCAAAGCCAGAAAAGGCGACTGCGTTCAACCCCTGTCCTGGAAAGGTGCTGTCGCCAACACAGTACAAGCCAGAAACAGCTGTGCGATTGAAGGGCATTCCCAGCAAACCTGCTAGCTTGCGACGAGGGATTGGCCCGTAAGTGCCACTGTCGCGTCCAAGAAAGCGGCGATGGGTGCGTGGTGTGCCGATCTCCTGATAATCCAGATGGGCAGAGAGATGAGGAAAGATGCGCTCTAGACGCTGGATGAGACGATCGGCGGCAGCTTTTTTACGAGCTTTGTAAGCAGTCGGCGACAACTGCTGCCAATCGTCAAACCAACTGGGTGTAAAAGTGTGGATGATGTGATGACCAGGAGGAGCCAGGGTTGGATCAAGCAGCGTTGGGATCGAGACGAAAATGGTGCCTTCAGCATCTTCCATATGCTCCCAGTCTTCTAGCAAAATGTGGTGGCACTCGGTTCCTGTTGGCAGCGCTTCAGCTTTGACACCTAAATGCAGGCTAAGGAAGCTCGGCGATTTTTGATAGCGACGTTGCCATTTGCGCTCTGAGGGTGGCATCTGTGCGGCTGGAATTAGCTTCTCAAAGGTATCCCAACGGGTTGCATTGGAAATGATGCGCTTGGCGGTGTAACGCTTTCCAGAAGCCAGTTCTACCCCCGTAGCACGTCCGTTCGTTTGCAAGATTTTGGTGACTCTGGCTTTGTATTGAATTTGCCCACCGCATTTTTCTAGCCCTTCGACCAGCTTCTGAGCAATCTGCCCTACGCCACCTTTGGGATAATTAATGCCGCCGTAGTGTCGATCGCTAAACACCATGCCCGCATTAATCATCGGTGTGCGATCGGCGGGTACAACTGACCAGCAATAGCACTCCATATCAATAAACTTCAGCAGCGCTGGATCGCTAATATACCGTCGGGCAATATCGCCAGCATTTTGCGGCAGATATTTGACTAGCCCCAAGCAGGCAAGCGGGTGCTGAAAGAAGACACGCATGAGGTAACGCGGTTCTTCTAGCGACAGCAGATCCATCACATTCAGGCAGTTGAACACGCGCCAGCATTCATCGTAAAACTGTCGAATGCCGGTCTGTTCGTGGGGAAAGAGAGCCGTTAACTCTTGCAAAAACTTCTCATAGTCTTTGTGGACTTTTAACTCCAAGCCGTCGGGCAAATGATAGTGAATCTGCACAGGGTCAGGAATCGTTTCAAGACTGACGTTTACCGCTTCTAGGGCGCGAGTGAGAAGATTGGTCGTACCCTGTTGACCAAAACCAAAAATCATCGAAGCACCCACGTCAAACCGATAGCCCTGTCGTTCAAAATAGCCTGCACTGCCACCAGGGATCAGATAGCTCTCTAGCACTAAGACGCTGGCTCCCTTTGCTGCTAACTGTGTGGCAGTCACTAAGCCACCAATGCCAGAGCCAATCACGATCGCATCAAAGTCTGTAGCAGTGACTGGCGACAGAGATGACTGTCCAGCAACTGGCATTGGAACTGATTGAGAAGATAAAGGCATGAAAAGCGCGATCGACACAACGACAAGTCTTTCACCAGTCTACCGAAGTTGCTGCTTCTAGTGAGCCTTGCTGGGCGAAAGACCGTTGATTGCTCGTCGCTCCTCTACGGATACAAAAAGCTATAGGGCAATGTCGATCGTGATCATTAGCCAAAAAAAGGGGATCGGTCTACTGCTGCTGACCCATCCCCCTGCTGATCCTTCAGAGAGGAGAACACTCAGATAACCATAGCTTTATTGAGAATTATGTCAACTTAACTGCCGACTTCGCCTGTTCTAGGATTGTTGTATGGCTGTAGCCATACTAATTAGGACGGGGTGCAGGGTAGAACCCCTGGCTGGGGGCGAAGCCCCCACACCCCCATTAATCCCAATGTCCTAAGTTCTGTAGCGATAGCTAGATCTCATTCCGATGAGCAAAGGAGGCTGGACTAAAGCTTGGAAGCATTCGCAGCTCATGACCCCGCTCAAGGCAAAGCGGAAAACGTCAGGTTGCATTGATCCGGCCAAAACTGTCTCTCTAACGGCTGACCTGCTTAAAGCGCTCTTTTGCAGCAGCAAAGGATTCGTTCATCGCTTGCTGAATCCGCTTCGGGTCAGGTTTTTTGCCACCCATCAAGTCGCCAAAGTAAACGCAGGCAGCCTCACCCAGTGCCCAGGTATAGGCGGCTGCCCACGATGCTGCAATGACGCTTCCAAAGCCAGGAATGAATTTGATCAGTTCGCGCCCGATCGCCTGTGCCAAAAAGCCCCCACCGATCGCGCTGACGACTCCGCCTGCCTGCGATGGCGACAGTGTTTGCCCATACAGTTGCCCCAGCAACCCCACTAACGAACCCTGTAACGCGGTCAAAACGGGCATCGTTGCAAAGGGTAACGGTACGGCGGCAAGAGTAGCAGCCATTATGGCAAAGGGCAAAATGTAGCGGCGACCTGCGTCTCGGTAAAGGTTGCCAAGCTGTTGTCCAGCCTCATCATTGAGAAGTTGATGGATGGCGCGGGCTTCTGCTTCTGGCAACAAATCGGCTAGCGTATTCACCAATGCCTCTAAGCCGTAAAACGTTGGCGTAAACTCGTCTTCCTCCAACGTGAAGTCGATCATGACTGCGCGATCGTACAACCCCTTGAACGATGCTTGTACCGCTGTAAAGGCGCGATTCACTGCCTCCAGATCAGGGGGATAAGCGGGATGATCAGTGCGATCGGCGGGGTAGAGTTCGTGAAGAGACGTGACCGCTAACAAGCAGGGCACATCTGGATGCTGCTTGCGGATCGTGCTGGCAATCTGATGTAGCGTATCCGTCGCAAAATCATTAATTTTGACGGTAAGAATGAGGACTCTGGCACGACGGTTCTCGTTAGGCTGAAGTTCGCCAATCAGTTCCTGCGCGATCGCTCCTGTCTCTTGAGAAACATCGCCCAAACCAACCGTATCGGTAAAAACGAGCAAGGGCAAATCGCTTGTCGGATAGTTGTAGCGCTGTGTGTTCTGAGTATGCGGTCGAAAGCCTTGCCCAACGATCGCGGCAGAGACTCCAGTCAACCCTCGAACGAGCGAACTTTTGCCTGCCTGCGGCTTGCCTACCAGCAGGGCTTCCGTTGTGGGCAACTGTCCCCGCACCTGCTCCAAAATCTCGGCAATCTCGGCTTCACTCACACTAAACCAGGACGTTAACGTGGCCGTAACCCACTGTACAGGCACAAAGCGCTGCCATCCTTTAAGAGAGCCTAGAATGTCATACCAGGGAACCGCGGTCTCCACTACTGAGGTAGAAACAATCGCAGTATCCTTGTTCGGTTTTTCGGTTACGTCTGAAGGCTGCACTTCAGATAGAGCGGAGTTTGACTTTTCGGTTACGTCTGAAGGCTGCACTTCAGGTAGTTCAGACATGGGCTACCTAGTATTGAGTGACTGCACTTCTATAGTAATCAGAATTGTGCTTCTGGCTCAGTTACACATCATCACGAAGATCACCTGAGCCAAACGAACTCGCGCCCGGAGACGATTCGTAGATTGCGTCTAACTGCTCGCGTGCGTCTTCCATGCTCATCGATCGCATGACCAATAGTGGCTCGTTGATCACTTTTCCAGCGTCATCTAAAAACTCTGGATGGGGCACGGCTTGTACGCGCGATCGTCCGGCTACTTGAGGTTCGCCCATCGTCCAACCTTTAGGCGCTGGGGGGCGCTGAGATTCCATACCCAGCGTCATCATGTTCCGAATCAGATTGCCAACTGCAAAAAAGGCAAGCGTAGTAAAGGCAATGACGTAGAGCAAATGTAACAGCATAGGTTTTTCCTCAAAAGCCGCAGTCTCAGTTAGAGCCGCAATCGTGTGTTTTTATGAATACTTACAAAGATGGGTGTCTCAAAGCCGCTTGCAGTGATGCATTTAAATTGAGCCATCAACAAGCTTAAAAAGTGATGCTTATCACTCCTCAATCATGATATGCGACCACCCCAATTTCATTCAAATGCTACAGTCCGTTACAGTCTTTTTCGTCTGATGTCTGTGCACCTGCCTCCTGCATCCGTCGGCGTACTGCTACTTGCCAGCATTCTGCCACTAGATCATGCCAGGGTTTCATGACTGACACTTCAATCCCAACCTGACCACCCGTTGCTCTAAAAAGCATTTGCGCTGTAGAAACTTCCTGCTGCGCTACAACAATCCGCTCTAACAAGGAAGCTCGCTGCTCAGCACCTAAGAAAGGAAGTGCCTCTGTTTCTAACAAAAGCCGCGATCGCTGAAACCAGTATTGGAAATCTTCGAGGAGTGGCTCCAGAATCGAGCGAAGCAGGTCTGCGTTAGGTGAAGGGGAATCAAACATTAGTAAAGCTGATTGGTTAGATCCATATTATTATCTTAGCGCCTTCTCAGGTTCGTAAACCTTCTTTACATAGATTTAAGTAACGCAGGGTCGACCGCGCTGAGAGGGGGTCAAGAAGATTCAGTAAGATAGAGACGACGGTTTTAGCGGTAACGATCTTAGCCATAAAGGTTGGACGTGCCACAGCAAACTTTAGACTGGAATCACCTGGCATTGGGATCAAGCTAATGTCGGAGTTAGATGGTCTGCTGCGATCGTGCGTTGTCCTCTGTTTGCCCTCTAGTGTCTGTTGTATTGATGCCATCTCCTATGCCTGTTTCTGCCTCCCCCGAAGACGATCAACCCGAGAAAATTCACTTGCCTCGCACCAGCGAATCGGAGCTATTGCAGAAGATTCGCCACACCACGTCTCATGTGATGGCGATGGCGGTGCAAAAGCTGTTTCCCAAAGCGCAAGTGACGATCGGACCCTCGATCGAAACTGGTTTCTATTATGACTTTGATAGCCCAGAGCCGTTTACTGAGAAGGATCTGAAGGCAATCAAGAAGGAGATGATGAAGATCATCAACCGCAAGTTGCCCGTGATTCGCGAAGAGGTGAGTCGGGAAGAGGCGCGGCAGCGCATTCAGGCAATTAACGAACCCTACAAGCTGGAAATTTTAGAGGGCTTGCAAGAACCAATCACGCTCTATCACCTGGGCAACCAGTGGTGGGATTTGTGCGCGGGTCCGCATGTGGAGAGTACGGCTGAACTTAACTCCGATGCCTTTGAGCTAGAAAGCGTTGCTGGAGCCTACTGGCGGGGCGATGAAACCAAAGCCCAGCTTCAGCGCATTTATGGCACTGCCTGGGAAACTCCGGCACAGTTGGCAGAATACAAGCGGCGTAAAGAAGAGGCACTCAAGCGCGATCACCGCAAGCTGGGCAAAGAACTGGGTCTCTTCATTTTTTCGGATTCGGTGGGTCCTGGTTTGCCGCTGTGGACACCCAAGGGCACGGTGTTGCGATCGATCCTCGAAGATTTTCTGAAGCGGGAACAGCTAAAACGGGGCTACTTGTCTGTTGTTACGCCCCACATTGCCAGAGTGGATTTGTTTAAAACCTCTGGGCACTGGCAAAAGTATAAAGAAGATATGTTTCCGCTGATGGCAGAGGATGAGGCGGCAGCGGCACTGGAGCAGGGCTTTGTCATGAAGCCAATGAACTGCCCCTTTCATATCCAAATCTACAAGAACGAACTGCGTTCTTACCGTGAGCTACCAATGCGGTTGGCAGAATTTGGCACGGTCTACCGTTATGAGCAATCGGGCGAGCTAGGCGGTTTAACCAGAGTGCGCGGCTTTACGGTCGATGACTCGCACTTATTTGTCACGCCGGAACAGTTGGATGCTGAGTTTTTGAGCGTGGTGGATTTGATTCTGTCTGTGTTCAAAAGCCTGCAATTGAAGAACTTCAAAGCACGTCTGAGCTTCCGCGATCCGGATTCGGATAAGTACATTGGCTCGGATGAGGCGTGGGATAAGGCTCAAGGCGCGATTCGTCGTGCGGTCGAAACACTGGGCATGGATCATTTTGAAGGCATTGGGGAAGCAGCCTTTTATGGTCCCAAACTAGACTTTATTTTTCAGGATGTACTCGATCGCGAATGGCAGCTTGGGACGGTTCAGGTGGATTACAACCTGCCTGAGCGCTTTGACCTGGAGTATGTCGCCGAAGATGGCACTCGCAAGCGTCCTGTGATGATTCACCGTGCGCCGTTTGGTTCTCTGGAACGACTGATCGGCATTTTGATTGAAGAGTATGCAGGCGATTTTCCGGTCTGGTTAGCGCCCATTCAGGTGCGCCTGCTGGCTGTCAGCGAAGAGCAGCTACCCTTTGCCAAAGGGGTAGTGAGCCAACTACTGGCGATCGGTATTCGGGCAGAAGTGGATACTAGCGGCGATCGTCTTGGCAAGCTAATCCGTAACGCCGAAAAGGACAAAATTCCCGTGATGGCAGTGGTTGGTGCTAAAGAGGTGGAAGCCAATTCTCTTAGCATCCGTACCCGTGCCGCTGGCGAATTGGGCGCAATTCCGGTAGCAGAAGTGCTAGAGCGACTGAAGGCGGCAAATGAGAACCATGCCAACTTTTAAGGCTGTGCCTCAGTCGTAAAGAGGTTAGCAAGCCGATACGCTTTTGCGATCGACTCTGGTGTCGGCAGTCCAGCTTTTCTACTGGTCTACGGAGGCAGGCTGCTGGTTTGTCAGTCGCTCAATGAGGCTGGGAGGAGTCGCTTGACGATAGGCTCCACAGTAATGCATTGTGAGGACTGCCTTAAACGCCCAATGGTTGGTAGGCACATCGACAAACGGATTGGGCAGTGTTTCGGCTCGATTCTGGACACAGGCTTCGAGTACCTGTCTAGCAGTCGGTTCAGCCTGTGCTTGATCGCCTGATGTCTGTGCGATCGTGCGGGGTGGGTGATAGGGCAATGCCGCGATCGCTGCCAGAGGTGTCATGAGAGTGGCGATCGTCAACAACATTACGGTGCTGAAACGGTTGCAGTTCATAGGACAAACCAAGAAGAGGTGAAGAATGTTAGAGCTAACATTTAACTGATAAGACTAGTGTAGTCATGCAATCGCTGAAGTGCATTTAAGGGCAAGTGTTAGTAAGGGCTGCTGGGCTTGAATGGCGATGATGCTTGCTCTACCAGCACCCTTTACTAAAAATGATTCGTGTACAAGTTGTCTTTTTGCTGCTGTTATGACTACTACTATTGCTCGCCTGACAGCTTGCCTGCTGAGCCTGCTCACTTTAACGCTAGGCAGTTGCAGCGCTCCGTCCTCGCCCGTTGCTGATACTCCGACTGGCGATCGCAGTCCGGTGCCTACGCCTTCGTCACCGATCGCGACACAGCCCTCGCCCTCCTCTAGTGCTGCCGCTCGCCTGACAGCCCCGACGGGCACATCCAGCCCGACGACGACGATCAATATCTACAAAGTCGATACGCAATGCGCGAATTTGGCACCCCAAAAAGTGACGGTGACAGCCTCGCAATCCCTGGAGGCAGCGATCGCGCAAGTGTTAGCCGAAACTGATAGCGGCGACTTCAGCATTGCAGGCTACCGAGTCAGCCAGGAAGGAGCGCGGGCGATCGTCGATCTCCGCCTGCCTGCCAATGCCAAACGCAGTTTCTACTCCCTCTCAAGCTGCGAACAGCTTGCCCTCTTTGGCGGTATCCGCAAAACGCTGCTCAACAATTCTCAGTGGAAGATTCAATCCGTACAGTTTACGGAGAAAGGGCAGGAGATTGTGCTGTGAAGGGAGGGGTGAGGAGCGAGGGGTGAGGGGTGAGGGGTGAGGGTGAGGGTGAGGGGCGAGGGTGAGAAGTTTTGAGTTTTGAGTTTTGAGTTTTGAGTAGCGCGTTGCGCCGCTTCGCTAGAGAGTTTTGAGTACAGCTTTTAGCCTTTAGCCTTTAGCCTTTAGCCTTCTGCCTTCTGCCCTCTGCCTCTTGCTAACAACTACTGCTTCGATACGGCTGGGCAGTTTGTCAGATACCAGCGCCAGGGGAAGTCAGCGCCCTGAGTTAAGCCAATGCGGGTTGTTTGGGTCAATGAATGGGTGCCGTCATCTAGCTGCTGTTGAAACGTGGCATCGCGGTGTTCGAGCCACAGTGGTTGTTCCAGATCCAGCGGTTGAGCGGTAAAGCTCAGGTCAATCTTGAGGGCGCGACAAAGTTTGCCAGGCCCGGCAGCGATGCGGTGAGGTTTTGGCTCTTTTTGGCGATCGATCCAGGGTGGAATCGTTTCAAGCTGGAGTGCCCGAATCAAGACAGCGCTGGGCACTCCATCCAAATCAGTGACAACATTCAGGCAGTGATACATGCCATAGATGAGATAGACATAGGTCATGCCAGCAGGGCCAAACATCACGCTATTGCGATCGGTGCGGCGGCGGTAGGCATGGCATGCGGGATCGCCTGGGGCATATGCCTCAGTTTCGACAATCTGTCCGCGCCAGGTCGTGCCATCAGGTAAGAGCCGCACAAGAGTGCAGCCGATGAGATCAGGTGCAACGGCTGTAGAGGGGCGAGAAAGCCAGGACGATGAAATGATCAAACTTGTTGCAAGATTCTGTGAATTGGTAGGATTACGGAAAGACCGTTTTACAATCAAACGTTTAAGAGCGTACTGCGATCGTATGCCGCTCTTTTAACTTAAAGTCAAACCTTCATTGAGAAGCATAAAAAAGATGGATGTTAAATTAGTACTGGTTGTTCTTACGGCTGTCTTTACAGTGGCGTGCTTGTTTTTCGGCACCAAAAATGGCTTTTACGATACTGACGACTACCACGGCAATGGTTCTGCTCATTGAGGCAGTTGTAAAACCTGTGCAATCTGATTGCTGAGAGTGTTCAACACCTTATCAGCAGGAGCAACGCGCTTGTAAGGTTGCCTCTTATCGTTGTTGCCATAGAGCTTAGAACCTTGGAAAGGGAGTGTATGGGCATTGCCCCTAACCAGAATCCTCCCCCTGCACCTTGTTTTAACTAATATGGCTACTGCTATGTGACCAAGAGATGCAGAGACTTCAACGCTTTCTAACCGCATACGACATGGATTGTCTTCATGTTGACACAGTGAGTTGGAGTGCATGGCTGGTTGTTCGACCCCACGTTGATGGGTCGGCAACATTGTTTCATCGGTGTATCTGGTGCAGACGTGCAGGAATGTTTTGCTCTCTGCACTAAGCTGCTGAACAACTAAGCCTAAAGCTTTGATTTTGCTAACGAAAGTGCCGTCCTGCAAAATAACCAACGTGAACGCCAGAGTAGGACGACGCGAACGTGAGTGAACTGGAATGTGTAGCGTATGGTGTGGAAGCAGAGGAGGGCATCTGCCTCCTGCTTAAGCTTGGGCGTTATCGTGTTTTATTAGACTGTGGGCTGGCAGATCTCTCACCGCTGCTGGCAGACACGACGGTTCCTCCAGCCGATTTAGTGTTGTGCAGTCATGCCCATGCCGATCACGCGAGGGGTTTGTTGGTACTGCATCAAGCGTTTCCTCAGCTACCCATTTATGCGAGTGAGGTGACGACGCAACTGCTGCCGCTGAACTGGTCTAAGGTGAACCACAATGCCGATCGCAAGGTAAGGGCGATCGATCCCTCACCCCTCTGTCATGCCTTGCCCTGGCGCACCCCGATCGAGTTTTGTGATGGTCTTAGCGTTGAGCTGTATCCAGCAGGACATTTGCCGGGTGCCGCCGCGTTTTTGCTCACCTATGCACCGCTGCCAGAGGACGATCGCCCGGCTCGTGCCTACACTATTTTTTATACAGGCGACTTTTTTCTCTCCAATACGCGACTGGTCGAAGGGCTGCCCCTGGAAGAACTGCGAGGTATTGCGCCAGATGTCTTGATTGTGGAGGGTAGCTACGGCACGGCACGACATCCCCACCGTCGTCAGCAAGAAAATCAACTGGCAGAACGCATTGACCGAGCGATCGTCAACCAGCAATCGATCCTGCTACCAACGCCAGCGCTAGGGCTGGGGCAAGAACTCTTGATGCTGTTGCGGAGCCATCATTATTTCACTGGACGTGATCTGGATATCTGGGTGGATAGCACGGTTGCCGCAGGCTGTGATGCCTATATGGAGATCTTGCCTCACCTGCCAACGGCGGTGCAAAACTTTGCTCGGCATCAATCCCTTTTTTGGGATGAGCGCGTGCGTCCACGGGTGCGGGCGCTAACGTCAGACCAGCAGTTTCATCCGGAGACGCATCCGGCGATCGTGCTGGCTGATGAAGCCGCCGATTTGAGCCAATACTATGGCAGCAACCCTGATGCCTGGTTAGTCTTGCAGCCGCAGCAACCGCACTTTGAGGGAGAGGGGAGAGGGGACGCAAGGGAGGTAGGGGGCGCAGGCGTAGCAAAGAGGCGAAACGACTCTTACCCCTCCCCCTCCCCCTCCCTCTCCTCTCACCGAAACCTACCTGCTGGCACAGCATGGCGACGGTCCTGGTACAGCGCAGCTAATTCATAACTTGCGTCCGCAGCACGTAGTTTTCATTCATGGTTCGCCCGCTTATTTAGCAGATCTAGCAGGTTTAGAAGAACTGCATAACCGCTATCATCTGCACACACCGTCGGCAAACAGTTTGGTGGAACTGCCGATCGGCGAGACGTTTTTGCACACTGCTGCGCCTGAAGCCAGCTATGAAGGTGAATTGACTGAACTCAACACGATCGTCAGTATTACCCTGCCGGATGCGATTACAGTTGATCCGCGCTGGCGACAATTAGCCGATACAGGCCTGGTAGAGGCTCGGTGGCAAGGTGATGAACTGGTGTTGCGGGGTTTACCACAACGGGAACTCTTGCGACCCAGCGATCGCCTGCTGGACTGGGTAGACGGTAATTCGCCGCTGCGTAGCTGCTGTGGCAATTGTCGCCATTATCGTGGGCAACGCTGTTGGAATCAGCTTTCGCCCTTGTTTGAGTTTAAGGTTGCGCCAGAGGGTTTTTGTCCCGTCTTTGAGCCGCTTCAACCGCCAGAGGGCTAGGACTGACTGCCTTTGCTCAAGCTTAGGTTTAGCTTGTGAAGTGAGCTGTAGAGCGCAGGTGTACCGTTCCAGCAGAGAACCTTCAAAGGCGAACGAACAGCATTGACGTAGAAGCCTTGCTGTGATTCTTAGTACCTGGTTTAGTGTCGATCGCCCATACCCTAAACTATTAGGAAATGTTGAGGAGTCTCATACCGATGAAACCACTTGCTTCAGCTAATTGTGTAAAACCTGCTAAAGCTGTGAGTTTAGCGATCGCAGTGTTGGCGATCGGTTTTCTCTCTGCCTGTCAAGAAGCCGCTGTACCGCCAGCCAGCACTTCTGCTGGTTCACCGTCACCTGGGACACCCGCTGCTGGTGATGCCAAAAGTCTCAAAATTGGCACCCTGCTGCCTGCAACGGGCGACCTAGCTTCTGTGGGTCAGCCAATGTTAGCAGCAGTCCCGCTACTGGTCGAAACCGTTAACCAGTGCGGCGGAGTAAATGGCGCTCCAGTGACGCTCTTAGCCAACACCGATGACCAAACTGATCCAACGGCGGGTGCAGATGGTATGACCAAGCTTGCAGAAGTGGACAAAGTAGCAGGCGTGGTTGGGTCGTTTGCCAGTAGCGTTTCGGCAGCGGCAATTCCGATCGCCATTCGCAATAAAGTGATGCTCGTTTCCCCAGGCAGCACCAGCCCAGTCTTTACCGAACGGGGTCAAAAAGGCGAATTTCAGGGCTATTGGGCACGCACCGCTCCACCAGACACCTATCAAGCACGGGCACTGGCAAAGCTTGCCTATGAAAAAGGCATTCGACGAGCAGCCACGGTTGTCATCAACAACGACTACGGCAGAGGGTTTGAGAAAGAATTTGTGCAGGCGTTCAAAACGCTCGGCGGCACCATCACCAATGAAGCTAAGCCCGCTCGCTACGACCCCAAAGCCACCACCTTTGCAACCGAAGCCCAGGCTGCCTTCGGCAATAAGCCGGAAGGAGTGGCTGCGGTCGCCTATGCCGAAACCGGTGCGCTGTTGCTAAAAACAGCCTACGAGCAAGGGCTAAGTAAAGGGGTGCAAATCCTCCTCACAGATGGTTCCAAGTCTGATCAATTTGCTACCCAGGTAGGTAAGACGAGCGATGGCAAATTTATTTTGCAAGATGCAGTCGGTACCATTCCCGGTGCGGATGGCAAAGCGCTGGATGCCTTGACTAAACTCTGGCAGACGAAATTTAAGCAAGCCCCTGCTGCGTATGCCCCCCAGGCATGGGATGCGGCTGCCTTGCTGGTACTCGCTGCTCAAGCTGCCAAAGCAAACACGGGTGAGGCGATTAAGAGCAAAATTATTGACGTGGCAAATGGTCCTGGTCAAGATGTAAGCGATGTGTGCGAAGGGCTGAAGCTGTTGAGCCAGGGTAAAACAATCAACTACCAGGGAGCCAGCGGCAACGTCGATATTGACAAAAACGGGGATGTCTCTGGTGTCTATGATGTGTGGCAAGTGGCAGCAGACGGCACTCTGAAGACGGTCAGTAAGGTGAGTCCTGCAATTAAGTAGGGAGTGGGGAGTGGGGAGTAGGGAGTGAAACTAGGAGTCAGACGTTGGAAGGGACGAACTTTCTAACGTCTGGCTCCTAACTCCTTCATTCTCGTGAGCGTGGCGGGAGACAGTTCGTTAAGTAGGAGGGCTAAATTAAACACTACCTAGAGATCGGGTTTCGACTGCGCTCAACCCGCTTACACACAGGACTGAGAGCCTTGAGCGAAGTCGAAATGCATCTTGTGAATAATTACGCCCAGCTACTTATGACCACTTAAAAGCCTGCAAAGTTGTAGCCAACCCCGATTAGAACGCCCAGTTCAATACCATCAATCAAGCCTGCGGTGGCAGCGGCAGTCAGCGTGAGTTGGGGTGAGAGTGGAACGTCAACGCCACCCGAAACAATCAGGTCGGCGTTTTTGCGATCGCCCGTAGAAAACGACGCACCCAGACCGACGTAAGGCGCAAAGTTCACTCGTCCAGCGCTTTGAATCGGAAAGTCGAGCGTCACGGGGAACAGGAAGCTGACATCACCATTGATCAAAATTGTTGGTCGCACTGAGATGTTTCTGGTCAAGCCAATCTTGCTCAAAATTGCACCGCTCAAATCACCCAGAGGTGTGCTGCCGATCGCGCCAATGTTTACACCCACACCGACATAGCTTGAGCCAGAGCGAGTTGCCCGACCTGGTTCGATCGACTCAAGTTGGGCAAGCACGGGTGCGGTCGTCTGTGCAAAATCCTGTTGCTCGGCAAAAGCAGACGTTGACACTTCAAGGTCAAGCGCTGCTGCTGACGTGGGCACTGTGCCAGGGGTAGGAATGGCTAGTGTGGTTGTAGCTGCGCTAGCAGCCGTCTCTACTTGAGGCTGGTCTACTGATTCCGGCAAGTTCGCTGGCTGATTCGCTACCGGCGCGGCTGGCTCCAATGCCGCAGACAAAACGGCTGTTGTCTCCTGAGGCGTTACAGCAACACTGCTGAAAGACGCTGCTTCTGGCAAGATCGGATTGCTGGTCACTGCCTCTGGCAATACAGGATTGCTGGTCAGACGAATCGTATCAGCCGTTTGGAGCATTGGGACTTCGGAAACCGGATTGGTTGTTTCGGCTTGAACCGCTAACTGACCACAGGCGATCGCAGCCACAGCCAGACTCAACGACAAACACAGACGATCGATCGAACGGTTAAATTTCATAGATACATCTCCTCACGTAATCAAAAATTGGATAGCTACAACTGGTGTTAAATCGAGCGGTTCATACAAGTCCACTCTCTCGCTTTTGTTAGACCCAGTAACGCGATCGTCCTGGTAGCGATTGAGAACGTATTTCTACAAAGCCTATTGCCAGGTGTGGCGGTGATACTTAGCGTTATCAGACTTCTGAATGCTGAAGCCTGGTAGCAGCAAACTGTATAAAAGCGCTTACGCTGACGGCAAATTGCTTCTACCCCTATTCAATGAGAAACGGAGGGTTGGTGAGTCACTCCTGCGATAGATAATGTTCTAAAAGCTCAATTCTCTTAGAACTTACGCACTTGAAACTTTGATCCCTTCAAACAGAGAAATTTCAAAAGCCCTTTTTGGGAGGGAAATAGAAAGCTCTGCTGCGTCAGTCCGATCTTTTTACACTACCGACCCAGCCAGAGGGCAAAATCGAGGATGATTGGATAGCGATCGACAGACCAACACAAGCCAAACACTGAAAGCAACGATGGGCATCCGAGCAGTTTTGTGTGGCTATTACGGGCAGGGCAATGGGGGCGATGAGGCGCTGCTGGCATCGCTGCTGCAAATGCTGCCTGCGTCGGTAACGCCGATCGTGCTATCGGGTAATCCCGCGCAAACCCACGATCGCTACCATGTGGAGGCGATCGATCGCAAAAATCCCTATGCCATCCAGCAAGCGCTCCGCCAGTCTCAGGTTTTTATCTGGGGCGGCGGTAGTTTAATTCAGGATGCAACGAGTGCGCTGAGTCCGGTTTACTATGCAGGCTTGATGGCGCTGGCACAAAAAATGGGTTTGATAACGATCGCCTGGGCGCAGGGCGTTGGGCCACTTCAGCGATCGTTCACACAATGGCTGGCACACCAAACGTTTGCAGGCTGTGATGCGGTCAGCGTGCGCGATCATGGCTCGGCTGCCATGCTGTCCAGCTGGGGCATTCCTTTTACGCTGGCTCCCGATCCCGTTTGGGCGCTCGAATCAACGCCAGTCGAGGGTTTGTGGGATTTGCCTGCTCCTCGTGTTGCCGTTAACCTACGCTCCCACCCGCAGCTCACTCCAGCGCGGCTAGAGACGTTGACTCAGGCATTAATCACCTTTCAAAAAGCGACTCAGACCTGCCTTTTGTTGTTGCCCTTTCAAGCTGCTCAAGATCTGGCGATCGCTGCAGCCATTCAGCCCCAATTGCCTGGTGTCAGCCACATTCTGCACTTAGAAGACCCACAGCAGTTAAAAGGGGTGTTTCGCGGCGTAGAGATGGCGATCGCCATGCGCTTTCACGGTCTCATTATGGCGGCCGCCGAAGGCTGTCGCTGCTTTGCCCTCAGCTATGATCCCAAGGTCAGCAACCTGATGCAGGCACTCGACATACCAGGCTGGTCACTCGCAGAGATTCCCGACGATCCCAACGTCATCAGTCAAACCTGGCTCGAACTCTACGCCAATGGTGAAGCCCTCTCTACCGATCAAATCCAGTTTCAGGTCGATCGGGCGTTGATTCATCGATCGGTCTTGGAGACGGCGATCGGGGAGAAGGATGAAGGATGAAGGCTAAGGGCTAAAGGATGAGGGCTAAGGGCTAAAGGCTAAAGGCTGAAGACTGCAGGCTAAAACGCAAATCAGCTAGCTCAGAGCATCATCAAGACTCGGGGCAAGAAGTCAGAACCAACTTAATTTCAAACCCTTTTATCCTTCATACTTTATCCTTTAGCCTTTCCTCCTCCTCCCCCCGCTCTAGTCTTTCTCCCCCAAGCCAAGTAAAATACAACCTGCGACGATCGCCCAAAGGCAACTGACATGGATTATCGAGAGGCGGGTGTAGACGTTGAGGCGGGGCGGGCATTTGTGCAGCGTATCCGCAGCATGGTAGACAGCACAACGCGACCAGAGGTTTTGGGCAACTTTGGCGGGTTTAGTGGGCTGTTTCAACTGCCAAGTGGCTATCGTGAACCTGTGTTGGTGTCTGGCACTGATGGCGTGGGGACGAAGCTCAAGCTGGCGCAGAACCTCGATCGCCATGAAACCGTTGGCATTGATCTAGTCGCTATGTGCGTGAATGATGTGCTGACCTGTGGCGCAGAGCCGCTGTTTTTTCTCGACTATTTGGCAACGGGAGCGCTCAACTCAGAGCAGTTGGCAAATGTTGTGTCGGGCATTACAGCAGGTTGTCGGCAGTCAGGCTGTGCGCTGCTAGGCGGCGAAACGGCGGAGATGCCAGGGTTTTATCAGGCGGGAGAATATGACCTGGCAGGCTTCTGCGTCGGCATTGTAGAGAAGAGTAAGATTCTTGATGGGTCGCAGGTTCAGCTTGGCGATGTGGCGATCGGTCTTGCCAGTCAGGGAGTGCATAGCAACGGCTTTAGTCTGGTGCGAAAGATTGTGAGCGATCGCGGCTACAACTGGAGCGATCGTCCAGATGCCTTTGACGGCAAAAGTTTGGGCGACGTACTGCTGACACCCACGCAAATCTATGTGCAGCCGATTCTGGGAGCGCTCAAGCAAGGCTTACCGATTCACGGTATGGCGCACATTACAGGGGGTGGGCTGCCAGAAAACCTGCCGCGCTGTCTCGGTGCGGGGCAAGCAGTCAAGGTTGACCCAACTGCCTGGGCAGTGCTGCCCATTTTTGATTGGCTAGCGGCTGAAGGCGATGTTTCCCCAACGGCAATGTTCCACACCTTTAATATGGGGATTGGGTTTGTGGTGCTCGTACCAGCAGAGGCTGTCGCCACGACCATGCAGTATTTTGCCGACCAGAATCTAGCCGCTTACGCGATCGGCGAAGTGGTTTCTGGCAGTGGCGTTGTGGGTTTACCGGAGTAACCCTGTGCCCCAACCCCGTAAAAAGTTTGCCCAACACTGGCTCCGTAGCGAAAAAGCACTCAACAGCATTGTGACTGCTGCCGCGTTGACAGAGAGCGATCGCGTCCTCGAAATTGGTCCCGGTACAGGCATCCTCACCCGACAATTGTTGGCGCTGGCTCAAGCAGTCGTTGCCGTCGAAATCGATCGCGATTTATGTGAGCTATTAGTCAAAAAGTTTGGCAAAGTCGAGCATTTTTTGCTGCTGCAAGACGACTTCCTCGTTACCGATCTCGATCGCTTACTGGCACTATCGCCAGAGTTTCAAAATCCTAATAAGGTCGTTGCCAATATCCCTTACAACATCACAGGCCCGATTATTGAGAAACTACTGGGCACGATCGCCGCTCCCAATCCACAGCCGTTTGATGCGATCGTGCTTCTGGTGCAAAAAGAAGTTGCCCTGCGATTGTGTAGCAAGCCTGGTTCCACCCATTTTGGAGCGCTGTCTGTGCGCGTGCAGTATCTTGCAGAGTGCCAGTTTATTTGTGATGTCTCCGCCAAAGCGTTTCAGCCACCGCCCAAGGTTGACTCTGCCGTGATTCGCCTGTGTCCTCGTCCGGTCGTCACGCCTGCCCATAACCCTCGGCACCTGGAAACGATCGTCAAAGCAGGCTTTGCCAGCAAACGTAAAATGCTACGCAACAATCTAAAAAGTCTCGTCGATAGCGATCGGCTCACCCACTTACTGGAACAATTAAATGTCAATCCCCAAGTCCGCGCCGAAGACCTGAGCGTTGAGCAGTGGGTTTCGTTGAGCAATGAACTACAAGAAGGTTGTTAGAAGGCAGAAGACAAAAGGCAGAAGACAAAAGGCAGGAGGCTAAAGGCTAAAGGCTAAAGGCTAGAGGCTAAAGGCTAAAGGCTAAAGGCAAAAGGCTAAAAGCTGTACTCAAAACTCAAAACTCAAAACTCAAAACTTCCCCTCACCCCCACCCCCACTCCCCCTCCCTATGCGCTCCTACTCCCTTCTCGCTCCTGCCAAGATCAATCTCTATCTCGAAATTCTGGGCGACCATGTTACGGGTGGCGAAGAGCCTCGACCGTCTGGCTTTCACGAAATGGTCATGGTGCTTCAGAGCATCAGTTTGACCGATCGCGTTGATGTACGAGCCAGTGGCACCGATCTGATTCGGGTTTACTGCTCCCATCCTCAAGTGCCCAATGACGCTAGCAATCTGGCGTATCGAGCGGCAGCGCTTATGAGCAAGCAGTTTCCAGACAAGTTTGCCCGTTTTGGTGGGGTGGATATCACGATTCACAAACAGATTCCGGTAGGAGCAGGCTTGGCAGGTGGGTCAAGTAATGCGGCGGCTGTGCTGGTGGGGCTAGATTTGTTATGGGAATTGGGCTTGACGCGAGACGAGTTACAGGATCTTGGCGCGGTACTTGGCTCTGATGTACCGTTTTGCATTGCGGGAGGCACGGCACTGGCAACGGGTCGCGGTGAACAGCTTGATGCGTTGCCTGCCTTAACCGATCGCTATGTGGTGCTGGCGAAGTATCGTAGTCTGTCGGTTTCAACCGCGTGGGCATATCAAACCTATCGACAACAGTTTGGTGCCTCCTACTTACGCCGGGGTAACGACCTGGAGCAACGCCAACAGCAAATCCACTCTGGTGCGATGATGGCGGCGATCGCCCAACGAGACGGCACCAAGATGGGGCAACTGCTGCGGAACGATTTGGAAAAAGTCGTCTTACCAGCGCATCCCCAAGTCGTGCAGCTACGCGAAGCGTTTCAGCAGACCAACCCACTCGGTACGATGATGTCTGGCTCTGGTCCCACCGTCTTTGCGCTGGCAGAATCGCAGACACAGGCGGAAGACATACAGGCACAGGTACAAGCAGCGATCGCCAACCCAGACCTGGAATTTTGGATCGCGACCTTTAACCCGTTTGGCATTCGGATAGTAGAGTAGAGACTTAAGGGCTTTGAGCTTGCAGCCTGAAGCGGGTGCGTTTGCAACCTTGAAGCGGTTCACTGCACCAATCCACTCACCCACTACATTGTGATTGCTATGAGCGAACCCACTAACGTTACTGATCCGGTTGTTCAGGTTTCTAAAGCAGGCGCACCCGCACCAAGCCCAGTCCGTTGCATTGGTGGGTCGATCGTCGCCGGTGCTATTGCAGTTGTGCTTTATCGGTTGACTAGCTCGATCGCGATCGCCTTCGCCTCTAAACCGCTCCATACCGATAACTTCACCACTCAACGCATTTCCGCCGCCGTTCGCACATTAATCATCGGGCTAAGTTCGCTAGGTACAGGCATCTTTGCACTGGCAGCCTTCGGGCTTTTTGCGCTGGGCATTCAACTATTAATTCAACGTAAGCAAGAACAAGCACCACCCGCAGATTCTTAAACTCGCAGTACTAAATTGTGAGCCTTGCCGTACACCTCTGAAGATAGGCGGAAACTTTCCTTCGATCCACCGGATTAGCCTGTATGAAGGAACTTTCCTCTGATCCACTTAAATTGGGTTGATAGGCAGCATTAGTCGGTCTATCAACCCAACCTGAGGGTGATACACGGAAACTTTCCGTCTAATAACAAGTTGGGCGGCAGTCCTCCTGAAGCTAGGTTATATTTGATTGTCAAGAATTAATAGGCTTTAGTGATAAGGATGGGGTTGGGAAATATTCAGTCTTTTACCCAAGAAGCACTCACGCGAATTAGGTCAACTGCTATGGCTCCTGCTTTGTGGTTGGCGGGTGTGATTGGAGTTATTTTTCTTTCTGCTGCCGCGGTCTTTACGGCACAAGGAGCGATTGTCCTAGCGGGGTTTTCCTTTGGAATTGCAGCCCTCGCTGCAATTTCCGCCATACTTGCTAACATCTATTTTGTTTTCAAAGATCCTGATCGTCTTCAATCAGAAGAGTACGTTCTCCGCACTCGTGCGATGACCCTTATAGGGGAGAAAGGTAAAGGTTTCACTATTAATCCTGTCGATCTGGAAGATGTAATAGATCCAAGCTTACCTCGGGACAAACGCAAACTTAAACCAGCTTATCAGGCAGATGAAAAGAGTTTACCTGCTTCTAGTTCAAGGGAAATAGGACAGACAATTGATACCGAGTTGGTGAATCTAGAAGGAGGTAGTGATGACGAAGAATAGATATGCCTATCTTCTGGTTTTTGATGTAACTGTTGGCACGTTAGAGGAAGTGAGTAAGTTCTTAGATAAAAGAGAGGATGTTTTTCAAAACTGGATGACTATACTGCCCAATTCATTCTTTGTTATTTCTGATAAATTTGCTACAGAACTCTCAGATGTATTTCGGACATTCACCAAGGATAAGGGGAGATTTATCATACTTGATGTTAATACCGATAGGAATGGATGGCTTCCTAAGAAAGCATGGAATTTTGTGAAGAACCCCAAGGCAATTTCGGAAGAGTAGTAATCGCCTAACAACTCGGGTGCAGCGGATTGACTGAAACCGCTTGGTTGGAATGTGAAGATCTTGGCAACCGCTGACCCGAAACGTTAATCACTTAGCCTTGCAACGGCTTTTCTCAAATTTCCTTGATGGTTAGCCAAAAGCCGATCGCCTGCTTCTTTCCCCAGTCCTGTCCAGTGCATGAGTAGCGCGAGCTTAACGCTGCGATCGCTTTGTTCTAGCAGATACCCTGCTTCCTCACGGCTCAAAGCTGTTAGATCTTGCAAAATGCGAAGGGCGCGATCGTGCAGCTTTTTGTTCGTCACCGCCACATCCACCATGCGATTGCCGTACACCTTGCCGAGCTGCACCATTACGCCTGTCGAGAGAATGTTGAGCGCTAGCTTGGTTACGGTGCCTGCCTTCAGGCGCGTTGAGCCTGCCAGTAATTCGGGACCCACCAGCAAGCGAATATCCACATCAACCTGAGCGCTCACCTGATCGGCAGGCACACAGGCAATAAAAATCGTTGTGGCTCCTCGTTGACGCGCCGCTTGCAAAGCACCGTGGACATAGGGTGTGGTGCCGCCTGCGGTAATGCCAACCACGACATCCAGCACTGTGATATGACGATGAGCGATCGCAGCCGCTCCATCATCGGCTCGATCCTCCAGTCCTTCAGAACTACGGACTAACGCTCCGGCTCCTCCAGCAATAATGCCCTGCACCTGTTCTGGATCAGAACAAAACGTCGGTGGACATTCGGCGGCATCCAGCACACCTAGCCGTCCACTGGTGCCTGCCCCGATATAAAACAGCCGTCCGCCCTGCCGTAGTGCCTTCGCCGTAAGATCGATCGCCGTTGCCAGTGGTGCGCGTGCCTGCGCGATCGCCTCGATCGTCCGTGCATCCTCCTGGTTAAACAGATCCACCAACTCCAGCGTCGTCAATTGATCCAACTGCTGGCTCTTCGGATTTGCCTGCTCGGTCAATAAATGTCCGCGTTCGTCTAGATTGGGCATAAGGGAAGGAAAGGTAAAGGATGAAACATAAAGGATAAAAGGATTTCCGCTTTAGCCTTTAGCTTTTTTACAGCAGCCCTTCCAGTTGACGACGAATGCGCTCTAGCTCGGCTGCCGCGATCGCATCTGCCTCTGTTTCTGGCTCTCGTTTTGACTCTAGTGTCTCTAGCTGCTGGTCTTCTTGCCAATCGGTTTCCACCAAATTGCTCTCAGGGGGCGCTAACAGCAGGCGATCGGCATCCGTCTGAGGGACAAAGCCAGCGGACACAAGCTGACCCTCGTAGCCAGCACTCTCACAGAACTCCTCAATGTCTGCCTGTGCCATCCTCTCAACCGTTGGCACCGGAAAATCCTGCGCCTCTAGCAACAGTGCGTAGCGCGTGGCATCATCTTCCTGCTCAAAGATCAGCACGAGGTTGCGATCGCCAATCCGAATGGTGTGGATGCCCTCGTTATCCGTTCCTGCATTAAACAGTAAAACAAACACCTGCATAGTGACAAACTTCTAGTAAAAGGTTAGTGAAAGGGTTTCGCCTTCTTAATTATTCTCTACTCTTAGAATAATTGTTGGTCACTCTCAAGGTGAAGTGCTAAGGGTGAATAACAGAGCAACGATGCAAGTAGTAGAAGCAATTCATTCTATTCATTTTTGGGAGGCACCGGGCAAGAAGCAGAGCAAGTTTCAGCAACCATCTTACTCCTTCACTCCTTACCTACCCCTTACTCCTCACCAACTTTAGACCCTCCTTCATTAACCGTAACCATTCAGTGATAAGCTGATCGTGGCAATTTAATAGTGATAATTTAAGTTCAAGATCACATGCCGTCGGAAAATCGTTCCCGGTGTGCGATCGCTGAATCACAACATCTTAAGTTACTGAGGCTACACCACAGCATAAGGCGCGAGCATGGTCACCACCACAGAAAAAACTCACATCGGCTATATCACGCAGGTCATTGGTCCCGTTCTGGATGTTAAATTTCCAAGCGGCAAGCTGCCAGCTATCTACAACGCTTTGACGATTAGAGGCACCAACGCAGCCGGACAAGAAGTCGCTGTTACAGGCGAAGTGCAACAGTTACTCGGCGACAGCCAGGTACGGGCAGTTGCGATGAGCACTACCGACGGTTTGGTACGCGGTATGGAAGTAAGGGATACAGGCGCACCGATTAATGTCCCGGTTGGTCCGGCGACCTTGGGGCGTATCTTTAACGTCCTGGGTGAACCCGTTGATAACAAGGGTCCCGTTGATACTAGCGAAACATCACCTATTCATCGCTCTGCACCCAAGTTTACCGATCTAGAAACAACTCCGTCTGTCTTTGAGACAGGCATTAAGGTGATTGACTTGCTCACCCCCTACCGTCGGGGCGGCAAAATTGGTCTGTTTGGTGGTGCTGGTGTGGGCAAAACCGTCATCATGATGGAATTGATCAACAATATTGCAACCAATCACGGTGGTGTATCGGTCTTTGGCGGCGTGGGCGAGCGCACCCGTGAAGGTAATGACCTTTACAACGAAATGATTGAATCAGGTGTGATCAACAAAGACAACCTGAGCGAGTCGAAGATTGCCCTAGTTTACGGTCAGATGAATGAGCCACCCGGAGCCAGAATGCGGGTGGGTCTGTCGGCACTGACGATGGCTGAATACTTCCGCGACGTGAACAAGCAGGATGTGCTGTTGTTTATCGACAACATCTTCCGGTTTGTGCAAGCGGGTTCGGAAGTGTCAGCGCTACTGGGTCGGATGCCGTCTGCGGTAGGCTACCAGCCCACTCTGGGTACCGATGTGGGCGATCTGCAAGAGCGGATTACCTCTACGACTGAAGGTTCTATTACCTCTGTGCAAGCGGTTTACGTCCCTGCGGATGACTTGACTGACCCTGCACCTGCAACAACGTTTGCTCACCTGGATGGTACAACCGTGCTGTCACGGGGTCTGGCATCGAAGGGCATTTATCCAGCGGTTGATCCACTGGATTCGACCTCGACCATGTTGCAACCCGCGATCGTCGGCAGCGACCACTACGACACCGCACGGGCAGTGCAATCTACCCTACAGCGCTACAAGGAACTTCAGGATATCATCGCGATCCTGGGTCTGGATGAACTGTCGGAAGACGATCGCTTGATCGTTGCGCGTGCGCGGAAGGTTGAACGCTTCCTGTCTCAGCCGTTCTTTGTAGCTGAGGTGTTCACTGGCTCTCCTGGTAAATATGTCAGCCTTGAGAAAACAATCAACGGTTTCAAGCGTATTCTGGCAGGCGAACTGGATGATTTGCCTGAGCAGGCATTTTATCTGGTGGGCGACATTGACGAGGCGATCGCTAAAGGCGAGAAAATCAAGTCAGACAGTAAATAAGGGGCGTTAAAGGTTTTGAGTTTTGAGTTGCGAATGGTTCAAAACTCAAAACTCGACCCTCAAAACTAGCGGAGTATTTTATGGTATTGACTGTTCGTATTGTTGCACCCGATAAAACTGTCTGGGATGCAGAAGCAGAAGAGGTGATTTTACCTAGCACGACTGGGCAACTGGGCATCTTAACGGGGCATGCACCTTTACTGACAGCGTTGGATACAGGCGTACTGCGTGTTCGTTCTGGCAAAACCTGGACTCCGATCGCGTTGCTGGGTGGCTTTGCCGAAATCGATAACAACGAAGTGACGGTGCTGGTGAATGCGGCGGAGCGTGGCGACACGATCGACAAAGAAAAAGCGCGGGCTGCTTATGCAGAGGCTGAAACAAAGTATAACCAGTCGCTACAAGGTGAAGATCGTTCAATGCGAATTCAAGCAGTCCAGGCATATAAACGTGCGCGGGCAAGGCTCCAGGCAGCAGGCGGCACAGTTTAGTCAATTCCACCGCAACAACAAAATAACGTTAGGGGTACGGTCATGCCGTGCCCTTCGTTTTTTTACACCTACCATTTGTGCAGGCTGCGCTGCTGTAAGTACCGCTCAAAGGATGCTGACAAGATTCCTTCCGCGTTCGGTCATGCTAAACCGTAAGATAAGGGAGGCGTGACTGGACTGCGGCGATCGTGAAAGCAATTTCTCTTCTTGGTTCCACTGGCTCGATTGGCACTCAAACACTCGATATTGTTGCCCAGCATCCCGACCAGTTTCGTATTGTGGGGTTGGCGGCAGGACGCAACGTTGCTTTACTCGCCCAGCAAATCCGCCAATTCCGTCCCGCGATCGTAGCCCTGTGTGACTCGGATCGGTTGCCCGATCTCAAAGCCGCGATCGCCGATGTTGACCCACAGCCAACGCTTCTGGCGGGTGAGGCTGGAGTGATTGAGGTCGCCCGTTGGAGTACCGCCGATGTTGTCGTTACAGGCATTGTGGGCTGTGCCGGACTGTTGCCAACGATTGCGGCGATCGAAGCCGGTAAAGATATTGCGTTAGCGAACAAGGAAACGCTGATCGCGGGTGCGCCTGTTGTGCTGCCGCTGGTGCAAAAGCACGGCGTCAAGCTATTGCCTGCGGACTCCGAGCATTCAGCGATTTTCCAGTGTCTCCAGGGTGTACCAGAGGGTGGGCTGCGCCGGATTCTGCTGACGGCTTCGGGTGGGGCGTTTCGAGATCTGCCAGTCGAGCAATTAGCAAACGTCACTGTTGCCGATGCGCTAAAACATCCCAACTGGTCGATGGGGCGGAAGATTACGATCGACTCTGCCACCTTGATGAACAAAGGGTTAGAAGTCATCGAGGCGCACTATTTGTTTAGCGTAGCCTACGATCAGATTGCGATCGTCATCCATCCCCAAAGCATTATTCATTCACTCATTGAGCTTCAGGATACCTCTGTGCTGGCGCAATTGGGCTGGGCAGACATGCGCCTACCGTTACTCTATGCGCTGTCTTATCCAGAACGTATTGCCACCAACTGGGAACCACTCGATTTGGTCAAGGCAGGCACGCTAACCTTTCGAGAACCCGATCACCAAAAATATCCCTGTATGCAATTAGCCTATGCAGCCGGTCGCGCGGGTGGCTGTATGCCCGCCGTGTTGAATGCCGCTAATGAGCAGGCGGTTGCTCTCTTTTTGGACGAGAAAATTCAATTTCTAGACATTCCGCGCCTGATTGAACGCGTGTGCGATCGCTACCAGACGCTCAACCGACCCGACCCCAGCCTTGATGAGATTGTTGCTGCCGATCGCTGGGCAAGGCAAGCAATCCTCACTGCCAGCCAAACTCCTGTACCGATGATTGCTATCTAATCGTAATGCCGGACACATGTACCTCAATTTGCAGCTAGCTTGACCAATGCTTCTTTCACAGCAGGCGGTAATTGGCGCATAATTTTACCTTTCTCGAGATCGACTGCTACCAGTGCGACACGAGCCGTCGTAAACAGGTCTTGCCCATCCGTGGACTGAATCTGGTAGTCCCAATTAACGCGGACTCCTTCCATATTTGCCATACGGGTTCGCACTACCGCTGCCATACCCATCTGCACAGGTTGGTGATAGCGAATCGACAGCTCAACGACAGGCAAATCACAACCCAGCGCGACTAAATCAGCAAACTCAATGCCAATGGAACGCAAGCACTCTACCCTTGCTTCTTCCATCCATGTTATGTAGGCACCATGCCAGACGTTGCCAGCGTAGTCTGTATGGTGAGGATGCGCTCTGACTAAATACTCAAACCAATGCTCTGAAGCGACCTGTAATGAATTTTGGAGCGCTCCTGTGGGGGGTAGTTGGCGCTGATCCGGTTGCTCATTTGTCATAGAGTCGAACGTTTTAGAAATCGGGACTTTTGTATTATTTTATATCAATTGATCCAGCGTTTGTTTACGTTAATTAACGCAAACACTTTCTTTGGTCTTAAAAGTTATTAATAGCGCAACGATGAGCCACCTGATAAGGCAGCAGCACTGCCCTGTAGCGATTTGTCCTAGAGGCTTACAGGCAGTGAATGTATCAGAAAAAATCTTTAAGATCTGCTTAAAACCAGGGCTAAAAAGCTGAAAAACTAACTCATATTTCTTGACATCCCTTCATGTTAGGTGGTGCAACAATACGTAACAACACTCTTTGTTTGCCAGAGCTTAACGGTAGAATCCTGATTGTAAAGCAGTGCAGCTTCTGTTCTTCCTTGCAAACCTTAAGCCTGTCCCTTGTGCCGATGAGCGATCGCCGCCAGAATGCACCAACAGCGATCGCAGCATTCTCCTTTGTCATAGCTGTCCTCCGTCATCGATGACTTATCCGCATGGATTGAAGCTTGATTGCTGAGAACTCGCATCGGGTACAGTTCACAACTCAAAGTGGCTTGCCATTGCTGTCACACTGGCAGCTTGGAGACTCTAAATTGTTTTTATGAAAATCGTGAGATAAACCCATGATCGAAAAAATTCTTCTCGCTGATTCCGGGACTGGGCACTCTGAAGAAATGCTCAAAGCGCTGGCAGATATTCCTTCAATGCAAACCGCCTCTGTAACGGTTTTGCATGTTGTACCGCCTCAGGTTACGTCTGCTGGCATGGAAGAGCAGCGCGAAAAAGGCAGCGAAATTCTCGCTAACGCAATTCAATCACTTCACCTTGACCCCAATCGCGTCTCTGGTCTTTTGCGTGAAGGCGATCCCAAAGATGTCGTTTGTAAAGTGGCTGACGAGATCGATGCTGATTTGATCATTATGGGTTCGAGGGGGCTTCAGCGACTGGTCTCTATCCTGGAAAACTCCGTCAGCCAGTATGTCTTTCAACTCTCGTCTCGTCCCATGCTGTTGGTAAGGGATGACATTTATGTCAAGAAAGTCAATCGTGTCATGGTGGCACTCGATCGGTCTGAGTCGGCGAAGCAAAGCCTTAAACTAGCGCTGTTTTTGCTACGCGACCTCAAAGGTGGCGAACTCATTCTGACGCACATTGACCCAGACCTGACCGGTAAATCTGGTTGCTCTACTGGCGCTGTCTCTGAGCATGACCCAGTGTTTGCCACCGCGATCTCTGATGCGAAACGGCTTGGCATTCACTACCGCTGCCTTTCGTGCGTAGGCAAACCTGCTAAAGAACTCTGCCGTTTAGCAGACGAGTTGAATGTCGATCTGCTGCTGTTAGGTTCGCCTGAGCGTCGCCCCTCGATCGCCAGAGGTTTGCCTGACCTCGATCGCTTGCTAGGCACCTCTCTTTCAGACTACGTGCGGGTCTACGCCAACTGTCCCGTTTTGCTGGCGCGTACTGCAACCTAGTAGTCTGTCAACTTTTAGTCGAGGGGTAAACTAAAGCTGGGAAGTCGATAGGGTCTGTTTTTTGAGGGTTTTCAACCCATCAAAAAATTCTTGATAGAACACTAGCGCTGCCTGTTCAACGTGCATGGTAATGGCGCTGTCGATTAACGGGGGATTGAGTGTACAGCATTCAATCCCCCGTCATTGTCTGTAGCCACCACAGACAGTCTTCCAAAGCCCATTGTGAGCTTCGTTGAATCTTCATGCCCCACGTAATTGTTCTTCGCAACTATGACGCTATGCTTGCGGATAGTACGGAATACCTCCTGCGCTGGCTGACTCTACGATCGCGCTGAAGCGATGCTAGTTCCGTACAAAATCGCACCCCATAAGCGTTTCTGGACGAGCATAATGACTTCTACCGCCTCTATACTTACCCGTATTGTTACTGATTCCGCTGATGCTGTAATCGAGCAACGGGAGGAACCGTGTTTCAAGCAACTTCTCAGCGGTGAGATTTTACTAAAAACCCGCAGCTATTCTGCCTGGGGCGGTGCAGTAACAGCTCAGATGTACCTGCCGCTCGAACGGGCGATCGCTTGGCGGCAATTAACAGACTATCCGCGCTGGGTGCAATACTTCCCCGCACTGACCCGTAGCGAAATCATTACCCATAACGATTTCAGACTTGGTAAAAAGACCGCTGAAGACGGCTGCAAGCGGTTGTATCAGGTTGCAGGCAAAGCATTCTTGTTTCTCACCGCCCAAGTAGATATCTATTTAAAGGTGATCGAAACCGCACATCAGCAGATTCAGTTCCGGCTAGAGTCAGGCAGCTTCCATGACTTTGCGGCTGATTTGACGCTGCAAGATTACAGTGATGGCACCTTGTTAACCTATTCTGTGCAGGCAACGCCTACTATTCCAGTGCCTTCTATGTTTATCCAGCAGGCAATGCAGATGGATCTGCCAGCCAATATGCGAAAAATGCGTCAGGTGCTCTGCTGCTAGTGGCGCGATCGATCCTTGGTGGTTAGATGTGGTGGAAAATTTAACGTTACCAGGGTCGCTTGCTTATACGCGTAGGCAAGCTGTAACGCTAGAAAGAGAACGGCCTAAAAAGAGAATGTACAGCCATGGACCCATTGGTTAGGACGGGGTGCAGGGGTGGAACCCCCTTCGGCTTAAGCGCTCAGGTCGAAAGCTGGCTGGGGGCAAAGCCCCCACACCCCCCTTGATCCCAATGTCCTAACCTTTGTGGCGACAGCTATATTTGATGACTTAACCTTTTCTTTACTCACGCACGGTAGCGTTAGGGCAGATGTGTTAAGTTGCAGAATTTATGATTTTCACTCTAAAAGCAGCCCGTTGGGCATTCTCGGCTTCAGCAATTGCCCTTACAGTCGGTCTTGCAGCCTGTGCCCCAAGCGCTCCCCCAACTGGTGGTACTGCTCCAGGCGGCAGCATGGCTCCAGCAGCCAATTCAGGTGCTGGCGGTACAGTATCCCTCAGCGGCGCAGGTGCCTCGTTTCCTGCTCCTTTGTATCAGCGCTGGTTTTCTGAGTACAACAAGACCAATCCAAACATCCAAATCAGTTATCAATCGGTAGGCAGTGGGGCTGGAATCAAGCAGTTCATCGCTAAAACTGTGGATTTTGGTGCGACTGATGCTCCCTTGAATGATAAGGAGAAGGCTCAATATCCGAAGGATCTCGGTCAACCCTTGCAGGTGCCGATGACGGGTGGCTCAATCGTCTTTGCGTACAACTTGGACGGGGTTGATGGCTTAAAGCTTTCGCGTGAAGCCTACTGTGGCATTACTGGGGGCACTATCAAAAAATGGAATGACCCCAAAATTGTGAAAGATAACCCCGGTGCCAAGCTGCCGGACGTTGATATTGCTTTTACCCACCGCTCTGACGGTAGCGGTACAACCTATCTCTTTACCAATCATATTGCGGCGGCTTGCCCAGGCTGGAAAGCGGGTGCTGCCAAGTCGGTTGAGTGGCCTGTTGGCACGGGCGCTAAGGGGAACGAGGGTGTAACGGCTCTAATCAAGCAGACGAAGAATGCTGTTGGCTACGTTGAGTATGCGTATGCGAAAGAAAACAACCTGAAGTTTGCTGAATTGCAGAACAAAGCGGGCGCATTTATCGCAGCTACGCCTGAATCCGCTGCGAAATCACTGGAAGGTGCTGCACTACCGGCGGACTTTTCGCTAGAAGTGCCTGATCCAGCAGCTAAGGACGCTTATCCGATCGCGGGCTTGACCTGGCTGTTGCTCTACGGTCAATACAGTGACCCGGCTAAAGCTGATGCTCTGAAGAATTTCATCAAGTGGGCATACAGTGAAGAGGGTGCTAAGTATGCAGCCGAACTGGGCTATCTGCCGATTCCTCAGGATATTGCAAGTAAAGCGACTGCTGCCCTTGACAATGTTAAGGTTGCAGCCAAGTAGCATTGTGACGTGATTTGTATGTAGCTATAGTCACGCTTGCGGCGGTGGCAGCCACAACAGCGACGCGTAAAGCATCAACGCTGATTGCTGTCACTGCTTTATCAGTCAATGCTTCTTCTTTAGAGCTTTGCTTTCTTGTTCCCACGCCCTACCTATCGATCACTATGTCTTCTTCCCCGATAGACCCCTCATCACCCATGAACTGGAAGCGTTCTGGAGCCTCGCGTTCGCTGGACACAGGCTTCTTTTGGGTGACAGGCGCTTTTGCGGTTGGCATTGCTGTTATTCTCTTTACGATCGCGCTTCAGGTGGGGCATGATGCGCTCCCAGCGATTCAGCGGTTCGGCGCTAGGTTTATCGTCGGTTCTCGCTGGGACCCGGTTGAAAACATTTACGGGGCATGGCCTCAAGTCTACGGAACCATTGTCACCTCAGTGATTGCGCTTTGTCTCTCTGTACCGATCGGCGTTGGAGTGGCGCTGTTTCTGAGCGAGGACTTTTTGCCGCCGCGTGTTCAGCAGCCGATCGTGTTTTTGGTTGAGCTTCTCGCCGCTATTCCTAGCGTTGTGTATGGGCTATGGGGCATTTTCGTGCTGATTCCAATCCTGAATCCGATCGGACTCTGGCTGAACCAAAACTTCGGTTTTATCCCTCTCTTTAAAACGCCACCGGCAGGTCCGGGGATTTATGTGGCTGGCATTATCCTGGCAATTATGATTCTGCCGATTATTGCCGCTATTTCGCGAGACGCTCTCATCTCTGTACCGCCCGAATTGCGTCAAGCTGCCTATGGTCTGGGTGCCACTCGCTGGGAAACAATCTTTCAAGTGGTGCTACCAGCCGCAATTTCTGGCATTATTGGCGGCATCATGCTGGCGCTTGGGCGAGCAATGGGTGAAACGATGGCAGTCACGATGGTTATTGGCAATAGCAATCGGGTCACTGGCTCTATCTTAGATTCGGGCTCAACGGTCTCATCGCTGTTAGCAAATCAGTTTGCGGAGGCAGGAGGGTTGCAGATTTCTTCTCTAATGTATGCAGCCTTGATTTTGTTTGGCTTAACGCTAATTGTGAATGTTCTTGCCGAGATCATTGTTCGCCGTTTTAGATTAAACCTCTAGTCATGAAATTGGCTGTGAATCGTCCCACAGTCGTTTCGCTTGATCGTCTACGAGGTTGTGGTTACTGCGTTAGTATCAAGTTAGGAAGGCATTAAGATGGCTGGTCAAGAAATTGCTATTGCTCCGGTGCTAGAAAGGAGCATGAAGCGTTCTCCAATGTCACCACGGACGTTGTTTTCATCCGCGATGACAGGTGTAGCGATCGCTTTTACACTACTGGCATTGATTCCGCTCTTTGCCGTCTTGATTTATGTCTTTATCCAGGGTGCTAGCCGCCTGAGCTTAGATTTGTTTACCCAACTACCGCCGCCGCCTTTGGTAAAGGGTGGTGGCTTTGGTAATGCTATTGTTGGCACCTTATTAATGGTAGGGATTGCGGCTGCTATCAGTATTCCCTTTGGTGTTTTGGCAGCAATCTTTTTGTCAGAGTTTGCCAGAGATACTAAGTTGGCGAATGCGGTTGATTTTTTCACTAATGTCTTGAGTGGTGTTCCTTCGATCGTGATTGGGGTGTTTGCTTATGCACTGGTCGTGTTGAAGACTGGAACATTCTCAGCTGTTGCGGGTGGGGTTGCGTTGTCAGTACTGATGTTGCCGACGATCGTCCGCACGGCAGCAGAAGCGTTAGAAGCTGTACCCAGAGACTATAGACAAGCTGCAGTTGGGTTGGGAGCAACACAGTTTCAGACTGTGATGAGGATTGTGCTTCCGGCGGCAGTGCCAGCGATTGTGACGGGCATTATGCTAGCGATCGCTCGTGCGGCTGGTGAAACGGCACCGCTTATTTTTACTGCCCTGTTTAACCAATATTGGGCTAGAGGCATTTGGGAACCGACAGCATCTTTGGCTGTGTTAGTCTTTAACTTCGCTATTGTTCCATATAAAAATCAGCAGGAGCTTGCCTGGGCAGGTTCGCTCGTTCTTGTGGCAATGGTTTTGCTAACGAGTATCTTGGCACGATGGGTCACTAAAAAGCGGTAAATAGTAGCTGGAATGAGTCAGGGCGCTGAAGGCTTTGCTGCTGGAAGGATGGCAACCTCTCGATATCCTTGCTTTTTGTTTTTATTTTTCTGCATAAACGGTCATCACTTACTCAACCCAACCCATGAGCACTAACATCCAAACAGCCCGTCAGACTGAAACCGTTTTTCGGACTCAAGATCTAAACATCTACTACGGTAATTTTCTGGCTGTAAAAAATGTCTCGATCGAGATTCCCAAGAATAAGATTACTGCGTTTATTGGTCCGTCTGGCTGTGGCAAAAGTACGGTGATTCGTTGCTTTAACCGCCTCAATGATCTCATCAAGTCGTTTCATCTTGACGGCAAGATCTTTTACAAGGAGCAGGATCTTTACGCTGCCGATATTGACCCTGTAGAAGTGCGTCGTCAGATTGGCATGGTGTTCCAAAAACCAAATCCTTTTCCAAAGTCAATCTACGAGAACATTGCGTTTGGTCCTCGGTTGGTTGGCTACAAAGGTGATATGGACGAACTGGTGGAGCGTTCCCTCAAGCAAGCCGCTTTGTGGGATGACGTAAAAGACAAGCTGAAAGCGATGGGCACCAACCTCTCTGGTGGACAACAGCAGCGTCTGTGTATCGCACGGGCAATCGCGGTGCAGCCCGACGTTATTTTGATGGATGAACCTTGTTCAGCGCTGGATCCAATTTCAACGCTTAAAGTTGAAGACTTGCTGCAACAGTTGAAGGAGCAGTATACGATCGTGATCGTGACTCACAATATGCAGCAGGCATCGCGAGCCTCTGATTTTACAGCGTTTTATAACGTCGAAGCCAACGACAAGGGTCAGCGGACAGGCTACATCGTAGAGTATGAACGCACCGAAGCGATCTTTCAGTCACCCAAGCATCAAGCCACTCAAGAGTATGTCAGCGGTCGCTTTGGCTAAATGGTGGCGCTCCTCCTGTTGAGCCAACCTCCTCTATAGGGCATATGATCCCCATTCCTGATCACGGTAAGATAGGGGCTATCTGGTTTATTACAGAAGGCTGAACCGTTGTTTAACCCTTTTTGCGAATGCTTATGAAGCGCTTTCTTTCCGTTATTCTAGTTATTTTTATCAGCCTGATTGGGTTTACCCAGATTGCAAGTGCAGCGACGATCGCTCTGACTGGAAACTATCAGCAGGATACGTCAGCCGTTGTTAGTAGCCTGCGGGAATCGATTCAGATACCTGATGACTCACCCGATCGAAGTGCCTCTCAAACAGAAGCTCGTCAGTTGATCAATGACTTTACTGCCCGTTACAGACGCGATAATTCGGTGGCAAAGCTGACTTCGTATACGACGATGCGTACGGCGTTAAACTCCTTGGCGGGTCACTATAGCTCCTACCCGAACCGTCCTGTGCCCCAAAAAATGCGCGATCGTCTGGAACAAGAATTCAAGCAAATCGAGCTTTTCTTGAGTCGAGGCTCGTAAGCTCAGTCAGCAATATCTAAAGAAGAATGTTAAATAGACCTGTGAAGACTCGTATACAAGCGTTTTCACAGGTCTTTCCCTTGTTTAACGCTGGGCGATTTCGTAATCGGCATCTTCTCTGTCCGGTTCAACCTTAAGCAAGCCGTTTAGAAGCGAGGCAGGGCGCTGGCTGTAGGGCCATGCAAACGCATGACGAAAGGCAGCATCCTGGCATGCTTGTAGCTGCTCAAAACCGATGATGTCGTGAGTTAGCAGGTTTTCATATTCAAATGGGAGACGAACATTGTGCAAACCCGCGTTGTCGGTGCAGATAGCAATGTCAACCCCAGCATCAAAGCAGCGATCGAACACCAGCTTTAATTGCGAAATGTCCTCCAAAGTCCCAGTTTGCAGATATGTCGTTGGGCAGACCTCCAGGCATTGACCACGTTCGGCAACTTCTTTGAGTAAGTGAGGATAGTGCAAGGGAATCTGAATGCCGTGCCCGATTCGCATTAAATAGGGCAGCAGTTCGGGATAACAACCGTCTTTTGTTTCGTAGAGATGCCCTGTAGTGCTGAGTCCTAGCGATCGCGCGTAGGCATACAGTTCAACAAACTCATCCAGACGCTCACCATAATGGTTGTCACCGCCAGCCACGTCGATCGCGCAGACATAATCCGGTGATTGGGCTGCCAGATCGACGATCGCCCGGTTGACTTCATAGGGCAACCGTGTGTGCATACACAAAATTTGGCTGGTGACAATCGGGTATTCATTCAGCCGACTCGCTTTGCCCACGATCGCCACAATCTCCGCCATCAGGTCAATGCGTTGTGCCTGTGTGAAGTGATCAGGCGTGCGCAAGTAAGGCGTATAGCGCAACTCAAGGTAAGCCAAATTCTCAAAAATATAGGCACCGCGCATCAAGCGATAGACAAAGTAGGGTAATGCCTCTGCAGTTTGCACCGATTCTACTAACGTATGCAGTTCCAGATACTCATCTAACGTGCTGCGGGGACGTGTGTAAAAGTCCTCAAACTCAGGGTAAACCGGAAAGCGTTTCGCCAGCTCAGAATCATTCCGTTGCAGATACCGCCACAGAACGCGGGGGACAACTGATCCTCCAAGGTGACGGTGTAGTTCAGCGTATAAAGCCACAAGCACCTCTTTAGGGTAAAAATAAGGGGTTTCAGTCTAAAAACATTCTCATCTACAAAAAAACAGCAGGTGTTATCGTCCGTTATTTTTGCTCATTTGTGATATCCTAACGAATCTGCCGAAGCTGCACAGTTACTCTTTAGGTCTACCAAGCTGAATTCAGCCATCCGGCTGAGTGTTGTAGCCAACTATTTTTGTGTATGCACGTTGACACAGGCATCCTTTTCTGGTGATAATCAACGTTTGTGCAAACCTAGCGCTGATCAAAACTCTTGGCTAACGTCGTTGTCATCGGTGCCCAGTGGGGCGATGAAGGAAAAGGAAAAATCACCGATCTGTTGAGCAAATCAGCAGATGTTGTCGTTCGCTACCAGGGTGGAGTGAACGCAGGTCACACTGTAGTGGTGGATGAGCAGATTTTTAAGCTCCATCTCATTCCATCGGGCATCCTCTACCCTGATACGGAATGCATCATTGGCTCTGGCACTGTAATCGATCCCAAAGTCTTAATTGGTGAGCTGGATCAGCTAGAGTTGCTCAACGTTTCAACCCGCAATTTGCTGATTTCGGAAACGGCTCATGTGACGATGCCCTACCATCGGCTGATTGACCAGGCATCAGAAGAGCGGCGTGGCGAACACAAAATTGGCACGACGGGGCGCGGCATTGGTCCTACCTACGCGGATAAGTCTGAGCGTACGGGCATTCGAGTCATTGACTTGATGGACTCTGACTCGCTGCGGAAAAAGCTGCGCTGGACGGTAGAGTACAAAAACGTCATTTTAGAAAAGCTTTACGCCTTGCCGCCGCTGAATGCTGATGCGGTGATTGCTGAATATTTAGAGTATGCCGATCGCCTGCGTCCGCATGTTGTTGATAGCTCTCTGCGGATCTATGACGCCATCCAACACAAGCGCAACATCTTATTTGAAGGGGCACAGGGCACCTTACTGGATCTAGATCACGGTACTTATCCCTACGTTACCTCGTCTAACCCGGTTGCTGGTGGCGCTTGTATCGGTACAGGCGTGGGTCCAACGATGATCGATCGAGTGATTGGGGTTGCGAAAGCATACACAACTCGTGTTGGCGAGGGTCCTTTTCCCACCGAGCTTCATGGCACAATGGGAGAGTTACTGTGCGATCGTGGGGCAGAGTTCGGCACAACTACGGGGCGGAAACGTCGCTGCGGCTGGTTTGATGCGGTTATTGGTCGCTATGCTGTCCGCATTAATGGGCTGGACTGTCTAGCAATTACCAAACTGGATGTGCTGGATGAGCTAGAGGAGATCAATATTTGTACGGCTTATGAGGTTGATGGCGAAACTTGTCACGATTTTCCGAGTAACTCGCGCAAGTTTGCTCGCTGTCAGCCGGTTTACAAAACGGTTCCTGGCTGGAAGCAGTCTACTGCCCATTGTCGATCGCTCAACGATTTGCCGCAGCCTGCCTTAGATTACCTCAAAGTCTTAGCAGAGCTGATGGAAGTGCCAATCGCGATCGTCTCCCTCGGTGCGAGTCGCGATCAGACCATTATTGTTGAAGATCCGATCCACGGTCCAAAGCGTGCCCTTCTGTACACTAACGGCACCATGCCAGCCACCGCGCGAACCCAAACGTTAGAAGTCTGAAGAACGTTGTGAGTTTTGAATAGTGAGTTCTAGGTTAAAAACTTCAACTCAATACTCAAAACTAAGAATTCAAAACTACCTGTCCTTTTCCCTTAACTCATCATGGAACTCACGCTTGAATGTCAAACTCGCCCTGCTGGCAGCAAGGCAAATGCTCTCCGTCGCGCTGGTTTAATCCCTGCTGTGCTGTACGGTCACAAAGGTGCTGAATCGGTTTCCCTTACTGTTAAAGCCAAAACGGCTGAACTACTTGTTCGCGATGCTTCGATCAATAACACGTTGATTCAGGTAAATGTGCCAGAACTGCCGTGGAAGGGCAAAGCGCTGCTGCGTGAGGTGCATTCTCATCCGTGGCGTGGCTTTGTCTATCACCTGAGCTTTTTCTCCGTTGGTTCGCAGGATTCACTGGATGTCGATGTACCGCTCCACCTAATAGGCGAAGCAACGGGTGTCAAAAATGGCGGTGGCTCGATCGATCAGGGATTGACAGAACTCCACGTTCGTTGCGCACCCGATCGTATTCCAGAGTCGATTGAAATTGATGTGACGGGGCTGGATGTTGGCACTTCACTCCACGTCCACGAACTCATGCTGCCTGAAGGTGTAGTGGCATTGGGCGAACCCGATCGGGTTGTTGTTACAGTGCTGGCACCATCCAGTAGCGTTGCTGCCGAGGCAGCCGAAGAAGAAGCTGCTGCTGCTGCCGCGTCCACTTCTGGAGCTTAACCGCATTTTCTGACCATGTCAGCATTGTATTAACTAGGCAAAGGGCATCCACAGGGGTGCCCTTTAATCGTTAAAGGGTACTGTACTCTCGTGTCCCTTTTCTCCAAGCTGTTTGGCACTTGCCAGACAGCCATCGTTATGTCATTTGATAATCTTTGCAAACTGCTCTCCGAAAAACATCCCGATCGGTTTGCCGCCTGGATTTTAGGCTCATCACCAACGTCAGTAAAGGTGCTAAAAACTGAGTTGAGCATTGAACCCATTCGGGCAGATTCCGTCACCTTTCTGCAAACCCAAGAACGCATTCTGCATTTGGAGTTTCAAGTGAGGCTTGAATCTGATCCGCCCTCCCGCTCCGAATACTGGACTACTGGATACGGCTGCATCGCCTCCATCGCTTGCCCATCACTCAAGCCATTGTTTTGTTGCTTGCCCTTTCAGAAGGCACGGAAATTGAGACTATATGCTCTAGAGTCCACACGCCATGAGTACAATGTGATTCGCCTATGGGAAGAAGATCCAGCACTCTTTCTTAATGATGCCGCACTTTTACCGCTTGCCTCCCTGGCAGCAACATCTGCCCCAGAACAGTTGCTTACTCAAGTAGCTGAACAGGTGGGTGAGATAGAATCAACCCAACAACGACAGCAAGTTTCTGCTTATACGCAACTACTAGCAGGTTTGCGCTTTGAGAAGAAATTAGTCCAGAAGATGTTTCAGGAGGGCATGATGCGCGAGTCAGTCATTTATCAAGAGATTCTTCAGGAAGGTCGGCAAGAGGGTCGGCAGGAAGGTCGGCAAGAAGAAGGGGTGACGCTCATTTTTCGGTTGCTGAAACGGCGGTTTGGCACGATCTATGAATCCGCTCAGGCGCGAATTGCTGCCTTACCCTTGCCACTTCTAGAAGATTTAGGCGAGGCGTTGCTAGATTTTTCTGAACCAGCCGATTTAATCAACTGGTTACAGACTCAGCATTAGGTAGGAGATCGACAGCGTTAGGTTAGATCTAAAACCTTTGCCACTGTTTGGACATCCTTGTCACCGCGACCAGAGCAGTTAATCACAATACGAGGATTGCCAGAAAGCTGCGGGCAGAGCGTTTCAAGTTGGGCGATCGCATGTGCTGTCTCTAGCGCGGGGATAATGCCTTCTAGCTGCGACAGTCGTTGGAAGGCGGCAAGTGCTTCAGCATCTGTGACGCTGTAATATTCTGCTCGACCCAGATCTTTCAGGTAGCTGTGCTCCGGGCCCACACCGGGATAATCAAGTCCAGCGCTGATGGAATGCGCTTCTGTCACCTGACCATCTTCATCTTGCAACAGGTAGCTCATGGCACCGTGCAGTATGCCGACGCGCCCTTGTGTGAGAGTCGCCGCGTGTTTTTCTGTGTTGACACCTTCACCAGCTGCTTCCACACCAATAAGGCGAATGCTTGGCTCGTCGATAAATTCATGGAATAGCCCGATCGCATTTGAGCCGCCGCCCACACACGCCAGCAAAATATCTGGCAAGCCGCCCCATTTTTCCTGACATTGAGCGCGGGTTTCTTGCCCAATGACGGCATGGAACTCCCGCACAAGCATGGGATAGGGGTGCGGTCCCGCCACGGAACCAAGAATGTAATGCGTGTTTTCCACATTTGTGACCCAATCTCGAATCGCTTCGGAGGTCGCATCTTTTAGCGTGCCCGTGCCGGCTTCTACGGGTGATACTTCTGCACCCATCAGCCGCATCCGAAAGACGTTTAGCGCTTGCCGCTCCATATCCTGTACGCCCATGTAAATGACGCACTTGAGACCAAACCGTGCACAGACAGTCGCCGTTGCTACGCCGTGCTGACCTGCACCCGTTTCGGCAATGACGCGCTGTTTGCCCATACGTTTTGCCAACAGTACTTGCGCTAAGGCATTGTTGATCTTATGAGCACCTGTATGGTTCAGGTCTTCGCGCTTCAGGTAAATCTGTGCGCCTGTGCCATCCGGTCGAGCATAGTGGGTCGTCAGTCGTTCAGCAAAATAGAGAGGGCTGGGTCGTCCTACATAGTCTCGCAAGAGTCCCTGAAGTTCCTGCTGGAAGTCGGGTTCGGCACGATATTGCTGAAACGCTGCTTCTAGCTCAAACAAAGCAGGCATGAGAGTTTCGGGAACGTACTTGCCGCCAAATTTGCCAAACCGCCCCAGTGCATCAGGACGATTTTGCGGTAAAGCGGCTGCCGTTTGAAGCTGGGAGGGGAGAGGCATTGTAGTCACAAGTTCATCGCAATGGAGATTAGCCTCTATTATATAGCTGTCGCCACAGAGCTTGGGACATGGGAATCAAAGGGGGTGTGGGGCGTTGCCCCCAGCCAGGGGTTCCACCCCTGCACCCCGTCCTAACCAGTCTGGCGATGGCTATACGTCTGAGACTGTGGGGCTTTCAGGCAAGGGGCTAGATTCTGTCCGGAGTCTTATCACGTCTAACAAAAGGCATCCATTGAGCCATGCTTGAGTGTCCTGCACAATGCTAATGTCCTGGCTTCAAAGCTCTTTGTTAATTAATCGGCATCAGCGCAGGGCGTAAAAAGCTTAGTCGTCCCGATCGAACCGATGGAGGAGAAAATCCAGGGCAGCGGCATGAAGCTGTTGATACGCTGGCTCACGGCGAATGGCTTCGCGATCGCGCGGGTGCGGAAAGGGGACAGCCAAAATCTCGCCGATCGTCGCCTCTGGTCCGTTAGTCATCAACACAATGCGATCGCTCATGTAAATCGCTTCATCTATATCGTGGGTAATCATCATCACTGCCTGACGCTGGCTTTCCCAAATCCTCAGAACCTGCTGCTGCAACTTACTGCGAGTCAGGGCATCCAAGGCTCCAAACGGTTCATCCATGAGCAAAATCTTCGGACGCACTGCCAGCGCACGGGCAATGCCAACCCGTTGCTTCATGCCGCCTGACAGTTGATCGGGATACTTCTCAGCGGCGGCAACGAGGTTCACCATCTCGAGATGAGCATTGACCAGATCCGTTTTGTGAGCGCCAGGTAACGACTCAAACACCTCGTCTACGGCAAGGCGAATGTTTTGGCGCACCGTCAGCCAGGGCAATAGGCAGTATTGCTGAAACACCATCATCCGGTCAGCTCCGGGTTTGCGGATGGGCTGACCTTCCAGGCGAATACTACCCTGCGTGATTGGCTCTAACCCTGCAACCAGACGCAAGAGCGTTGATTTGCCGCAGCCAGAATGACCCACGATCGTCACAAACTCTTGCTCGCTGAGCGTTAAGTTGATGTGATCCAGCACGATCGCATGTCCGCCCTGAGGTTTAGGGTAGGCTTTGACGAGATTCTCAATTTCTAGAAAGGCTGTAGACCCAGCATCCGGACGCACTTCATTTGCGGGTTGGGGAGAAACATTGAGCATAAGAACCTCCTGTAGAATACGGTTGAGAGTCTGCCTAGCCTTGGCTTACGCAAGGGAGATATTGGTCGGACGATTAGCACGAATGTCAAAGCTTTTCAGATAGCCATCCAGATCGCTGGGGTCGAACGGTTTGTTATCGATGAACAACGCACCTGGTTCAACCTTGTAATCCTCTTGAGGGCACGCAATCCCCATCTCAGCGGCAATGTCGCGATACAAATCGGTACGCCATGCCTGACGCGCAATCTTTTCTGCCTGTGGCGGGACAGCCGGAATTTGCCCCCACCGAGCTGATTGGGTCATGAGCCAGAGGCTTTGCGATTGCCAAAGAAAGGTCGAATGATTGCCTGCAATGTTGCCTTCTGCCGCTGCTAGATCCGGCGGAATGTCGAAGAAGACAGTGGTTTCATCCGGTTTGTTGACAACACGCGATCGCTCGTCAAAACCACCATAATCGTATGCGCCCAAGATGGCAGGGCGGGTCATCTTTGGGTTCGCACCGGTAAACGATCGCCCTGAGATTAATTCGGCTACCTCTTGCCGATTGTTCGGCTCGCTGCAATACTGGCAGGCTTCAATCATGGCTTTCACCAGCGATCGATAGGTTTTCGGGTTTTCGTTGATAAAGGAATCCTGCACTGCTAAGAGGCGATCGGGATGTCCTCGCCAAATTTCTCGCCCTTGAGCAAAGGTAAAGCCAATACCTTCGTTGCCCTTAATGGCACGGGTATTCCAGGGTTCAGCGACCATGTACGCCTGCATCGCGCCAATGCGCAAGTTGACCAACATCTGTGGCGGCGACACGATCATGATGCGAAATTCTTCCAGCGGGTTGATGCCTACTGCCGCAATGATATAGCGCAAAAAATACTCGTAGATAGCAGAACTCAATACCACTGCCATAATGCGTTCCTCGGATGGCAGGCGGGTGAAATAGCGATGAAAGTCCTGACTAAATGCCTCCAAATTGCCGTTGTAATCTTGCCAGGGACGTATGCCTGCATCCCACATGGCTCGGTTCATGGTGATAGCGTTGCCATGCCGATGAATCGTCATCGCCGCACACAGCGGGGCATGTCTGGCACCTTCTGCCCCTGTGCGAGCATTCGTGACAGCGCCAGAAACCACTGGAGCGGCATCCAAACGACCAAAAATAACGCCATCACGCGATGTCGCCCAACTGGCTTCACGGTTGAGTTTGACGTTCAAGCCATACTTGCGAAAGAAGCCTTTCTTCCAGGCGATCGCAAACGGGGCACAATCATTCACAGGCACATAGCCAATGACAAGGTTAGACTTTTCTAACGTTTCAGGTAGCACCACAGGTTTGACTGCCGCTGCCTCGGACGTGAGCGTTGACGGGCTACGATCGCTATCGATATTCAGTGAAAAAAGCGCGGCACCGGTAAGAGATGCCCCTGTTGCAGTGAGAAAATTGCGCCGTGACCAGCGTCTACGATGACTCATAATGTGTTGCCCAATGAGGAACAGCAGTCGTTAAAACTAACCATTGGCAAAGACGGCTAGGGAAAATGAGAAAGGAAAAGCTAACAATAAAAACCTGCGTTAGCAGCTAATTCCATTTTAATGAAGCTGTGTTTTTTCATATTTCGATCGATAGCTGCGCTAGTGACCCATCGACCTTTCATTGATGGATAGGGCAAGCTTATAGGGTTGATCTAACAGTATTTAATGCTAAAGATTTAGAGCCAGCGATCGCTCCGATCGCAACGCTAAAAAAGCAGTGGCTTAGGATTGTGCAGGTCTATGGGTGACAGCTTCCTGAAGCTTGCAAAGCAGCCAGTCGAGCACCAAACCTGTGACACCAATCAACACTACCGCCATAAAGACAGCACTCAGGTTCAAGCGGCTCCACTCATCCCACACAAAAAAGCCAATACCAACCCCGCCTGTCAGCATCTCAACGGCTACGATGACCAACCATGCGACCCCTAAACTGATGCGTAGCCCGGTGAAAATATAGGTCAGGCTCGCTGGCAGAATAATCTTTGTAAGCTGTCGCCAACGCGGCATTTCTAGCACTTTAGAGACATCAATGTAGTCTTGAGGCACGCTAGAAACGCCTAACGCAGTATTGATCACCGTTGACCAGAGCGACGTAATGAAAATGACAAAGATTGCCGAAGGATTAGCCAGGTTGAAAATAGCTAACGCGATCGGCAACCATGCCAGCGGCGAAACAGGTTTCAGCACTTGAATCAGCGGATTGAGCGCCAAATAGGCAGGACGATACAGCCCAATTAAAAAGCCGATCGGTACAGCGACGATCGCCCCCAAAATAAACCCAACCAGTACACGACGAATGCTCGCTAACAAAAGCCAGCCGATACCTAAATCGCCAGGACCACGCCTGTAAAACGGATGGATGATGTAATCCCAGTTTGCCGTCAGCGCTTGCCAGGGCGTGGGCATAATCTCACTTCTGATCGTTGCAAGCAGCCACCAAAGGGCAATTAAACCAGCAAAACCAGCGATCGGCAAAAGCACCGTATCGCGCCAAAAAAAACTACGAAACCGCTTAGCGGTAGCATGACTGGCATTCACCGCCAGATCTAGCAGCAATGTCATGGATTGCACCTCATTTCATCAGAACGTTTGCTGTCTCTGAATGTCCAGTCAAGAAGTCTGATGAAATAGACATTACATAACGATAGGCATCTCACAGCCTGTTGTCATGAAGCAATCATCAATCAGTCTTCTCTCAATGCCTACGAGGTTAGCTGTCGGGCTAGGGTTGAGAGATACCCTTCATCAAAGCCTTTACCATACAGATAAAGTGCCTTTGAAAATGCGCCCCATACTCTTGGGTGTTGGTTCCCCCGCTTTTTACTCTGCCTCAAGCGTTATAGACTTAAAGTGCAGAATGCAAATTAGGCTGACTATTCAGTTAAACAGAAGCTAACATTAAAAGCCTCGGTTTTCAACAATCTCCCTAAAAAATTAGCCAAGGAAATGCTTGGAAGTCCGCTACGGTTTCAACGTTTTACATCTCATTGTTTTTTCTAAAATTAGCAGCAGCATTTTAGAGGTTGTTCTAAAAGTCCAGATGCTTGTAGTCTTGGCGACTGAATACTCCTACTCCGAAGGAGAAGGCTTCGCCAACGGAGACGCTACGCGTTTCTTGGATGCCAACGGCTTTACGCAACTACAGAGACGTTAGCGCAGCCATGCCCAACGGGCTATAAACTGCCGTCGCAGGTTATAAAACCCTTGCCTTGCGGCAGTCCGCGTCGGCAGACTTTGTTGATGTAGTCGCGGTTTTAACCGCCAGACCCTTTTCAAACTCTCCCCTCATGCTCGATCGTCCCCTGTCTACCGCCAAGCCGACCGTGCCTCCCTTCATCCCGCATTACGACCTGATCAAGGAACTCGACTTGCTGCTGCGGGCACACTATCCGTTGCTTTATATCGTGGCGGTTGAAGAAGAACCTGTTGAGGCAGTCTTGCGACAAGTTGCAGCCCAAGCGCAGCCAGTTCGTAGCGTACTCCTGTGGGACATTGTGCGCGGTTGGAATGACAACAGTGCAGCGAAAGGCAGTGTGATGGCAGCCCTCGATCGCATCAGCAAAGCGCCAGCCAATGACGACACGCTCTTTGTCCTCTGTGACCTCCATCCACTGTTGAGAAACGCAGCCAGCGACAAAAATGCGCCGATCGTGCGTGAAATCAAGAATCTTGCGAAAGACTTGAAGCGCACCCGCAAGACCCTGGTGTTAATCAGCCATACGCTTGAGCTGCCGATCGAGCTAGCCGAGGCAGTCACCGTCATTGATTTTCCACTGCCGAATCCGCAGGAGATTGATCATTTGATTGCCCAATTAGTGGCACCGGACGCGCTGCAAGTGACAGGCTTGGCGCGAGAACAACTGGTGAAAGCGTGTCAGGGGTTGAGTGAAACACGGATTCAGCGCGTGTTGGCAAAGGCACTGGCGGCAAGGCAGCAGGTCAGTGAAGCCGATATTGCTGGTGTGCTGGAGGCAAAGCAACAGGCGATTCGACAAACAGGCATTCTGGAATTTTTCACCGTGCGGGATTCGCTCAAAAGCGTGGGTGGGTTGGAGAATCTCAAGCAATGGGTACGGATGCGGCAGGATGTCTTCACCGAAGAAGCGCGACGCTACGGCATTCGCAATCCTAAAGGCTTACTGCTGGTGGGCATTCAAGGTACGGGTAAGTCGCTCTCAGCTAAGACGATCGCCCATGAATGGCGGCTCCCGTTACTGCGACTTGACACGGGACGGTTGTTTGGCGGCATTGTGGGTGAAAGTGAAAGCCGTGTGCGCCAGATGATTCAGCTTGCGGAGGCGATCGCGCCCTGTGTGTTGTGGATTGATGAAATCGACAAAGCCTTTGGCAACATCAACAGCGGCTCTGATGGCGATTCGGGCACTAGCCGTCGCGTGTTTGGCAGCCTTATTACCTGGATGCAGGAAAAGACTAGCCCCGTCTTCATCGTTGCCACCGCTAATAATGTGCAAATTCTGCCTGCCGAACTGCTGCGAAAAGGGCGCTTCGACGAAATCTTCTTCCTCAACCTCCCCACCGAACCAGAACGGCAAGATATCTTTAAAGTGCATTTACAACGCTTGCGACCCACTCGCGTACGAGACTTTGATGTGGGGCTGCTGGCACGGCAGGCAAAAAACTTTAGCGGTGCCGAAATTGAGCAGGTAATTATCGAAGCCATGCATCAAGCCTTTGGTCGCGGCAGCAGTGGACAGCGGCAAGACTTCACGACAGAAGACATCGTACGCTCGATCGAAGAAACCGTTCCTCTCGCCGCGATCGCCCGTGACCAGATTGAAGCCCTCAAACAATGGGCAGCCCAAGCAGGCGCACGCACTGCCTCACAAGATGTTCAGCTTGTTGAGGAACTGAAACGTCTCACCATTCAGCGAGGGATGAGGGATGAATTATAAAGTATGAAGGATAAAGGATCAGTGAGTCTCACACGCGGGTTGTGATTGAATTCAACTTTTAGCCTTTAGCCTTTAGCCTTTAGCTTTTAGCCTTTCCCCTTCCTATGTCCCACTTCACTGCGATCAAAACTCAAATCAAAGATGCTGCTGCACTGGTAAAAGCGCTTGCCGATGTTGGCTTTAAGCAAGTTGAGGTGCATGAGACTGCCCAGCATCTCTATGGCTTTCAAGGCGATGTTCGCGCTCAAACGGCAGAAATCATTATTCGACGCAAGTATGTAGGTAATGCCAGCAATGATCTTGGCTTTCAGCAGCAGGCAGATGGGACGTTTCAGGCGATCGTGTCAGAGTACGATCGTCGCAAGTACTCCCAACCGTGGCTAAACCAGGTAACGCAACGCTACGGCTATCATGCGCTCATGGCAACAGCACCTGCGCAAGGCTTTACGGTAGAAGAAGAAGTACTGGCAGATGGCACGATCCGCGTCGTAGTTGGCAGGTGGACGTGAAGCTTGGAGCGGTTTGATTCTCACTAGCAGACTGTTAAACCATCTCATCAAGCTGGCTCCATACCCGAAACGCTAAGTCTCTTTTGTCGTCTTTGCTTTATTCATCAAGAGGAACTACCTTTTCTAGCTCTAAGATCAAGGCTGGTAAGCTGTTGACTGCGGTATCCCAAACAATATCTAGATCAATTTCGTCATATTCATGTATGAGCCGATTTCTCATACCGCTCATCGCAGCCCAGGGAATAGTTGTTAAAGTCTGCCGAGTTGTTTCAGAGACCCGTTTTGATGCTTCGCCGATGATCAAAAGCCTGTGGATCATTGCATCTTGAAGCTGTATATCGATGGTTAATTCTTCTCGCGATCGCCCAGCCACATAACCCATCACGATTTGGGCAGACTGCAACATATCAAGCAGAGATTGAAGATCGCGTTCCATAGATCACCTGAGCGGAAGAAAGAATGGCTTTTCGACGCAGATAGTTACGGCTCGTTTCAATGCCTTTGCGAGTCACTAAATCAACATCACGTTGAAAAAGTAGTTTTAATTCGTCCTCCATATAAGACAGGTCAAACAAAGTTGGATGAGCATCTGGATGAAATTGCACCATGACATCAATATCGCTATCGGGGCGAAAGTTGTCGCGCAGGACGGAACCGAAAAGGGCAAATTCGGTCACATGCCAACGATCACAAAAGGCAACGATTTCTTCCCTTGGCAGTTTGATTGCAGGAACGGTCATGTCAGGTTTACTCCTAGCGCTTCAAGCTGTTGATTCATCCAATTTTGGCGTAGCCTGTGCGTAGCACGTATCGCCTGCTCCTCATCTTCTTCGTTCACGGAGTGTGGGTATAACCCGTGTCGCTCGTTCTACCCCTGTTTTAGCAATTTCCAGCAGTGGTTTCGATTTAGCTCACCCAGTTATCCAGATCTAGATTCTGAATTCGAGAAAACTCATTAGTGTTATTAGTAACCAATGTCAGGTTTAGGGCGATCGCTTGAGATGCGATCAACAGATCCATCCCGCCAATGATTGTTCCTTGCCGTTCAAGTGTGGCTCGAAGCTCTCCGTAAATTTGAGTGGAGCGTTCGTCAAAAGGCACAATTTCGAGAGGCAGTAGAAACTGATTAAGGGCGGCTCGATTTTGCTCCAGACGTTGGCTTTTGTATGCTCCATATTCTAACTCTGCAACCGTTATGGCTGAGATACCCACATCAGAGAGATTGAGAGATTGAGAGATTGAAATCGCTTAATTACTTGTTGAGGTTTACGTTTGATGATGTAAATGCAAATGTTTGTATCCAACAAAAATTGCATTAGAACAGCTCCTCACGAGTCTCTAAGCTTAGCTGTTCTCTCGTTTCCATAAAGTCCTCGGAGAATTGATCCAGGCTATCAACTAGCGATCGCCAGGGATCATCTTTGGCAATCAAGACGATCGCGTTGCCCATCTTTTTGACGTAAACCTCATTACCTGATAGATGAAACTGTTCTGGTAACACAACAACTTGACTGGTTCCATCTGTTGTTAGCTTAATTGTTTCCACTTTTTTCTCCTTATGCTTTTACGACTGATCAATATTAATGTCCAAGACCTTAAGTTGCTGCTTCATCCAGTCGATCGCGCGTTCCTCATCTTCTTCGATCGCTTTCTCCACTCCTGTTTTAGCAATTTCCAGCAATTGTTTCGATTGCTCTCGCGCTGTTCGTGATGCTCTAACTTTTGCTGTGATTGTTTGACGAGTAGAAATATCTGGCAATGTGATAGGGATATTTAGTAAGTCTTCGGTTGAAATGGCAGGATACATACTGGCGGTTGTATGTAGATCGAGAATTTCACAGACAACAGGTAAACGCAGATAAACTAACAAAACTTCTGGCTCAACTTCAAGCGGTTCTAAAACTGCAAAGCCAGATGAGCAGATAAAATCATCTTGTTCTTGCTCTATTAATGCAGAAAGCCTTCTGATGGGACGAACGGTTGATGTAATGACATCGTTGGGTTTGACAATCCATTGAGCACGGCTAGGTGCGTCTTCCATCTCGACGATTTCACTGGTTGCAAAGCCTTCGCCGCTGAGATTGCCAATTTCGATGTAATTGAATGCACCTTGCTTTTCAGGTTGAAATTTTCGTTTGGCAAGTTGGGCAATATCTTGGATACGCAAACCAGAGCGGCGCATTGTCGCCATAACTTGCTGCTGTTTGGGTTGGTAGTATTCGGCATCGCCCCGATCGCACCCGCCCCAGGAATCAGAAAACCGCTTGACGGCAACGGTGTCTTCGATCGGTTGCCAGTCGTTTAACCCAAGCTCCGACAACAGCAACTCTTCAGCCTGTTTATAAATTACTTTTGACTGATCGCCATTATGCTTGGCTACGTCTAGAAGATTGGATATAAATCTTTGAAAATCGATACTTGGTAGATAAATTAATAATGTTTTTAAGTCATCTAAATTTAATCCTGCCTGAATAGCGCCTCTAGTTTTCCTAAGAAGAAACCCTTTCCCGACATCAGTGTTTAAGTAAGTGAGCAAGTATTTGGAAAAACACTCGTCTTTTATTCGCAGAACTGTACTCTTACAGCTAAATATAGCAGGTAAGACTTCATCAGTAACAATAGAAGCATTGCCTAACGTTCCTACGACAGAAACTAGAATGTCATTCCTGAAAAGTTCGTATTTTGCCAATCTTAGATAGTCAGATTTTGGAATATAGTTGTTGTCATCGTCCATAACAAAGAAAGGCTTTACATCTTTTCCTCGAACATACCTATATGGCGAAGTTTTCTCATAATTTTCTACAAGAAATTGAGAACCAAATGGTCCGATTAAGAACCTGGATCTATCGTTCAAGTAGCAGTGATTCTTACTAGCTATTTTTGCTTCTAATTCTAAAAAGCCTGGACGGTAATATTCAGAATCGATTCTTCCAGAAAACTCAAGATTGCTCAATTTAACTTCTGCTGCTTCTAGCCCATCCATTAGCCGATCGTACCTTTCCTGATCGAACGGCTCAACAGATGGGCTTGGCTTAAAAAAACTGAGCTTCTCCTTTTTGGCAAACTCAATAAACGCTTCAGCAATGCCGTCCTGAGTCAAACCATCGTGGTTAAACAAATCATGATCCACCATCAAATGACCGTGTTCGTCCAGTAAAAACTCACCCGACCCATCCGATTTTTTAACGTAGATCTTATCGCCCGAATTATCTTTACCGCTTTTTCGCATCGTCGCAAAAAAGATGTTGTAATCCTCCACTCTGGGGCACAGCGCCCCCACTTTCGGGTCATCATTCCACTTCTGCACAAACAGCACCGACGTTTTGGTACCCGTATGCGGCTTAAACGTGTTGCCATGCAGCCCCACCACCGCCAAAATTCGACAGCGTTCTGCAATCACATCTCGAATGTGCTTATCCGACGAGTTATTAAACCGACCCTGCGGCAACACCACCGCCATTCTGCCCCCCGGTTTCAGACAATCCAGATTCCGCTCAATAAACAAGATGTCTCGCCCCATCTTCTCCGCCCGTTTGCCGTTAGGCTTCAGCGCCAGATCATACTTTGCAGTAATTCGCTGCTCTTTAATCTCCCCCGCAAACGGTGGATTCGCCATCACAATGTCGAACTTAAACGCTTTATAGTCGCCCTTCTGCGCCTGATAGCCCCGCAACCGCTTAAACCCATCGTTATACACATCGCGCCAGTCATCATCTTTGATGCGTTCGTCCCACATCTCATAATCCAGCGTGTTCAGGTACAGCACATTGGTTTGCCCGTCGCCTGCAATCAGGTTCAGCGTCCGTGCCACCCGCACCGCCTTTTCATCAAAGTCGATCGCAAACACTTTTTCCCGGACATAATCCTCACAGGCAGGCAGTTTCTCCTCCGCCGAAAACATCGGGTCAATGGTTAGCCCTTCATCGCGGTAAATCTGCCGCCACACATAAAACATGGCATGAACCGGAAACCCCGAAGACCCAGCCGCTGTGTCAATCAGTGACTCATGCGCTTGTGGGTTGAGCATCTTCACGCACATATCAATCACATAGCGCGGTGTGAAATATTGCCCCTTCTCCCCTTTGCTGGTCTGGTTAATCAAATACTCAAACGCCTCATCCACCACATCCAGGTTGGAGTTAAACAGCTTGACGTTCTCCAACGAAGACACACAGATCGACAAATGGGAGGGACTCAGCGAGATTTTGTCACCGTCCTTAAACACTCCTTCCCATTTCTTCTTAGCGCGATCGAACAAGCCCTGAATCTTGGTTCGCAGTTCGCTTTCGGTTTGCCCTGTATTGCGAAACTCTAATACTCGCGTGTTGCGTCGATTGCCCCGCCCCGATTCCCATTCATCAAACAGCTTGGTAAAAATCAGCTTAAACAGTTCTTCAAACACATCCACCCCAGCATTCGCAAGAACCTCGTCCTCCATCTCTTGAATCAAGGTTTTCAGCGACTTCTTCTCCGTTACCAGCTTGTCTTTCTTGATCAAATCCGCCAGCGTAAAGCGAATATTTAAGATGTCTGCCAGCGTTTGATTGGCATTGGGGATATCGGTAATGTCTTCAAAGTAGTTCGGGTCTTTGCGGTGGTAGTGCGAAATCTGATCGCCATTTGTCCAAACTGCGATCGGCGACCCCGTTGCATTACAGTAAGAGCGCAACTGGTCTTTGCCGTCCTTCAGCTTCGGCTTCTTCAGTTCTACAATCATGTACGGCACCGTCGGACGGTCTTTATCCATAACGGCAATATCCGCCCGCTTCTTCTCCCGCCCAAACGACACCTCATACTCCACCCGAATGCGATTTGTGGGGTATTGGTGACGATCAAGCAGCACACGCAAATAGAGCTGCCGAATAATTTCTTCAGGACTCAGCCGAATGTCCTTATTGCGGATGAGACAGCTTACATAAGGCGCTTCACCACTCTTAGTTTGTTTTAGAATTACGGCTTGCTCTAAGCTCTCAATCTCCTCAGCGGTAAACTGAGACAGCTTGTAGTCAGAATCCTTCAAAATGTCGGCTAAGTTCATCGGGCAATATCAGATCAGGTTCACTGAATCAGGCTGAACATTCTAGAAAAACCAGAATTTCTCAACCTTCTAGCTGACTCAGTATAAAAGCCTGCCTTCTGCTCTAACCATCCAACGACGTTTTCTTTATGCTCGAACGGAATAGTTTTCTGGTAGGAGACGACGCGATCGCTTCAAATCTTCCCTTTTCAAGTGCAGAACTCGACCAATTGAGCTTTGATCTCGAACTACCAAGCTTTGATCGCGAAACTCCGACCTCAGAACTCAAAACTCCGACCTCAGAACTCGAAACTTCGACCTTTTTACTCGAAACTTCAAGCTCAGAACTCGGAACGTCGAGCTTTTTGCTCCAACGTTCAAGCTCTGAGCTTCAACTATCAGCCTCCGAAGTCAAATCGTCAGGCTTTGCGCTACAGTGTTGGTCCTTGCGGCTGTATTGTCCCCTCTGTAACCTTCGCCTTCCGGGGTTTCCGGGCAAACCGTTGCCCCATTTCACCCACTACCGCATCTAATCCTGCGCCCTGTCCACTTGCCTTTGCATAGTTATACACCTGCAACGCCGCTGCATATGCTTCGCTTCCCGCTGCCATGCACGTATCATCCACCAATTCCTGTAGCTGCGTCAGCGCCACCACGATCGGATACATCGCCTCGAATAATTGCACATCCTTCCGCAACTCCTCCAGGTCAAACGAGCGTGGCAAAAAGTCGGGGTTCTGCGTTGCCACCTCCAGCGCCTTGCTGACAAAGGCTCGACTCTTATCCCCCATCTTGGGTAGAGCTTTGCGATCGTCTGCCGTCAAATCGATTAAAAACGGTAGCTTTGCTTTAATCGTCGCCACAGCCGTCATCACCGCCTCTCTGTCTGCCTGAGTCAACGTTGCACTAATTTGTTTGGTCGTCATTGATAGATCTTCCTAACGAAATTTACCGTTTTAGAATGCCCAGAGCATTAGCACCATCAACGGTGCCGTGATTGCCTGTAGAGCCATTTGTTCTGTAACAAGCTCAGTCATTGCTAAAAGCTAGTGACGATCGCCCAGAGAAGTGCTTAAAAGAAGTCCCAGCAGAAGGGAGGTGTGCTTGCCCAGGCGTTGTCGAGGTTCTCCAGCAGCGATCGATCGCCCTCCACTTCCAATTCTCCTGTCCACAGCAAAGCGTGCGATCGACGGAAGCCAGCAAACAACTCAGTTAAATGCTCGATCGATGTTTTGATGATGGTTGAGGCAGGTTGAGCCGTTGGGTGCATTTTGCCATCAGCAAAGTCGGCAGTGATGCTGCGATCGCCCAGGATGGGATCGGTCAACTGAAACGTCAGCGTGAAGGGGTGCTGTGCGGCGATCGGGCGGAGACGGAACGCTGCTTCCAGATCAACCAATCGCCACATAAAGCCAGCATTGATGGTGCCCAACTGATGCGTCCAGCCAAACTCAGAAGGGATGGCAGCGAGAGCCGGATCACGCCGTTGTTCGTGCAACAGATGGGGAAACGGATCGTCAGTAGACGTGTTCCAGACGATCGTCGAAACTTGATCTCGCAATGATGCCAGAAAGCCCAGAATGCCCCGGTAGGCGGCAGGCGTTGGGGCAACCCATTCCTGCACGATCGCCGCGAGCGTATTCTGCGGTGGTTCCAGTCGGGCAAATTGCACAATGACATAGCCCACTGGTTCTCCTGCTTCGGCATAGCAGTACACTTCGCGCCCAGTGACGGGTTTCACGCGAGCCTGCCACTGCCAATCCCACCGCTTGAGCCAACCGTTATGGCGCAGCGCTTCTCTCTGGTAGATGGCTTGCAGCATCGGCTCATGCTGAAACGGGTCGTAGGGGACGATGGACGATCGCTCTGTGTAAGTTGGCAAATGACGTGCAGCCACCCGATACTGGTGCGATCGTCCCACCCATGCCCAGCCCAATTTGCGATAAAAGCCATGCTGAAAGGGATAGAGCATGATCAGCGGAAGCGCTTGAGCCTGTGCCTCTGCCAGCGAATGTTCGAGCAGCACCTGGGCTAGCTTTTGTCCCCGAAAGTGAGGCGCAACCGCCACGGCTGCAATGCCCATTGCAGGCAACACCTGTCCTTCAAAGCAAACCCCCAGACGCAACTGAGCGTAACTACCAACCGCCAGCCCGGTCATGCCCTGTATCGCTACAAAGAGCGATCGATCGGGCAATGCCAACCCCTGCCCATACCACTCGCGCTCGATGTCGGCGTTAGTACTTAGCGGTGCAAAAGACAGGCGATCGAGGTTGATAATCTGCGGCAAATCGCCCTCTTCAGCCGGACGCAGGGTAATTTCTGGTAAAAAGGTCATGGGCGCATTTCTAGAGTTGGATGGGGCGATCGCAATGAAAATACGGCTGTTTGAGAAACAGGATGTTGAAAAAGTAGCACGGTTATTTCATGAAACTGTGCGCGGAATCAATCGCTGCGATTACTCAAGCGCTCAGGTTAACGCATGGGCACCTGACGACATTCACTTTAGAGAGTGGGAAAGAATCTGTTCAAGTCGATTTACGTATGTTGCGGATGATGAGGGTGCCATTGCTGGCTTTGGGGAACTAGAGCCAAATGGTCATATCGACTGCTTCTACTGTCATAAAGACTACCAGCGCTGCGGAGTGGGCAGGCAAATCTATCAGGCAATAGAAGCGAAAGCACTTGCTTTGGGGCTGAACCATCTCACGGTGGAAGCAAGCATTACGGCAAAACCCTTTTTTCAACGCATGGGGTTTGCGATCGTCAATGAGCAAGAAGTCCTTTGTCGCGGTGAACGTTTCGTCAATTACGTGATGGAGAAGTGGTTGTACGCAGTCTGACAACCTGCTTGGCTTGTGCGGCACCCGCTTGGCGCAGAGTCAAAGGGGCTTGCAGCCGCTCAACTAGAAGGTTTCCACTGGCATGTCTAGCCAGAAGGCGCAAAACCCACCTAAGCTGAAAGTGCTTTAGCTCCCTGTTACCTTGCAACCTCATGGCAGACCAAATTACGCTACAGGTCAATGGTGAACCGCGCACCTGCGACTCCAAAACCTCCTTACCCAACTTTTTGGCTCAACTGGGCTTAAATCCGCGCCTGGTTGCAGTGGAATACAACGGCGAAATTTTGCACCGTCAGTTTTGGGAGCAAACCGAAATGCAAACGGACGATCGCCTGGAGATTGTCACGATCGTTGGCGGCGGCTAGAGGGAGACAGAAGGCAGAGGGCGGAGGACGCTAATACGTCGATCGCTGCCCTACGGTGCGGCTGTCGGCTTAAGCTAGAACCAGCGACTATAAAGAGGTTGAGATGGAAATCGGTGTTCCCAAGGAGACGAAGGATCAAGAATATCGTGTGGGGCTAAGTCCCAACAGTGTGCGGAGTCTGACCGATCGAGGGCATACCGTTTTTGTCGAGTGCAGCGCTGGTGATGGATCGGGCTTTGCCGATGCTGACTATCTCCAGGGAGGTGCCCGGATGGTGCGCGAGGCAAAAGATGCCTGGGATCGTGCACTGGTGGTGAAGGTGAAAGAACCCTTACCAGACGAGTACCCGTATCTCCGGCAGGGGCAAATGCTCTTTACCTATCTCCACCTAGCAGCCGATCGCGCCCTCACTCAGGCGTTGCTAGATTCTGGAACAACGGCGATCGCCTACGAAACGGTGGCACTCCCAGATAAACGCTTGCCACTTCTAGCCCCAATGAGCATCATTGCCGGACGACTCGCCATCCAATTTGGCGCACGGTTTCTAGAGCGTCAGCAGGGAGGACGTGGCGTACTGCTGAGTGGTGTCCCTGGGGTAAAGCCTGGTCAAGTGGTCATCTTGGGCGGTGGCGTTGTGGGTACCGAAGCCGCCCGCATTGCTGTTGGCATGGGTGCCCAGGTGCAAATTTTGGATGTTAATGTCGATCGTCTGGCTTATCTGGAAACGCTGTTTGGCTCCAGAGTGGAGTTGCTGTACAGCAGTACCAGCCAGATTGAAGCCGTTGTGCCTGCTGCTGATTTGTTGATTGGTGCCGTGCTGGTGCTGGCGAAAAAAGCGCCTGTCCTTGTTTCGCGTCAGGTAGTGCAGCAAATGCGTCCTGGCTCTGTCATTGTCGATGTCGCAGTCGATCAAGGTGGCTGCATCGAAACGGTGCGCCCTACGTCTCATTCTCATCCCATCTATGTTGAAGCAGGTGTGGTGCATTACGGGGTGCCCAATATGCCGGGTGCCGTTCCGTGGACATCGACGCAAGCGTTGAACAATGCCACGCTGCCTTACGTGCTGCAACTAGCAACGGATGGCGTTGGGGCGCTCGATCGTAATGCCGCCCTGGCTCACGGTTTAAACGTCCACCAGCATCAGCTCAAGCATCCAGCCGTGCAAGACGTTTTCCCAGATCTGGTTCCACAGTCAGGCTCTTAAAAGCCAGTGTCTTAACTATCGATGCGCGAAGCCGTCAACGTCCACTTCTTGTAACGCTGACGATTGAGACAACCCCGGCTGTAGGTGACTTCTTGCCCACCGCCAGCGGTGAACTGTACACACCATTCGCGCTGGCTATGGTGCCAGTAGCCAACAGCCGACCCTGCTGCTAACACGACTAACCCAGTCGCAAACAAAATCAGCTTGTTTTTCACGTTCGACGTTTTTACTGTCACAGCGTACCCAGGCTCCACTGACGATCGTTTTCTTAGTGTGGCTGAAACGGTCAAATTCGACCACATCCAATTGCGTTAATTAATTAATACGCAAGAACGTTTGCGAGAGAAAAACGCCTGTCGATCAAATAGCCATCAATCGTCCATCTCTGGTAGCCTCAGCCATTGATCATTTGAGCGTTCGACTCCTGTTTCTGTAAGATCAAAGCTGCACCATTGCTCATCAGGCTGATTAAAGCTCGCAAGAAAACGATATGAGCCAAGCTACAGATTTCCCCTGGTACTTTGCGATCGACGATCGCCTCGTTAAAGTCATAGCAACCCGCAATGGTGGCATGGATGTGCTGCTTGCCAATCTCACGACGGGCAAACTTGAGCGCGATATGGAATACCTCGCCTACTGTTTTGAACCAGGGAAAAATGTGGAGCGCCTTTCAGAAGTAGAGTTCAACGCTCGTATGGCAACACTGAAAGCCTCTTTGCGCGGTCGTCAAGCTGATGCCTGAACGGGTTCTCTCGCGTTGCGGCTCAAGCACGCCGATCGCTAACGATAGAATCTGAATAGCCTTTGAAAAACTAGCGCACTCTGCATCGTGTCTTATCCCTCTGCTTATCTGCTCCTCGCTCACGGTAGCCGCGATCCGCGTCCTCAAGCGGCAATGGACGCACTGGCTGAACGCTTTGCTCAGAAAATCCCCTACGCTGGCTTGCAGTCTCTAGCCACGGGTGGCGAAGGCACGATCGTTGAAGGCACGATCGCCAACGATCACTCCAGTCTTACCACCGCACCACTCGCCACAGTAGCGATCGAATGCGAACCGCCGTTAGTTGGCACCGCTTTTTTAGAGTGTCACCCACTGCCGTTGCACAAACAAATCGAGCAGTTTAGTGCCAGAGTGAAGTCAGCTACCACTGCAACCAACGGTGGCGCGAAGCCGTGTAAAATTGCGATCCTGCCGCTCTTTTTGCTGCCTGGTGTCCATGTAATGGACGACATTCCACAAGAAATGGCGCTGGCACAACAGGCGTTAGGCGACGCGATCGAGCTTGATCTCCGTCCTGCGATCGGCTCTCATCCAGGGTTGCTTCGTCTGGTGACAGAGTGCATGGCAACACAGCCCGTTGAGTCATGGATCGTGCTGGCGCACGGTAGTCGTCGCTCCAATGGCAACCAGCCTGTAGAAGCTCTGGCAGAGCGTTTGGGCACCTTAACTGCGTACTGGTCTGTGCCGCCGAGCCTTGAATCGCGCTTGCAAGAACTGTCCCAGCTTGGCATCCGCCAGATCGGCATTTTGCCATACTTCCTGTTTGCGGGTGGCATCACCGACGCGATCGCCCAAGCGGTTGAAACGCTCTCCCAGCAATTTCCGACCCTCCACCTCCACCTCGCGCCACCTCTCGCTGCAAGTTCAGAATTAACAGATTTGCTTGTGGACTTGGCTCAGGATGAAGCAGAAGGCAAAAGGTAAAAGGCAAAAAGTCAGGAGTCAATAGCCAGATATAAAACTCAAAACTCTCTAGCAACGTGGCGCGAAGCGCTACTCAAAACTCAAAACTCAAAACTTCCCTGCCCCCTTGCTTTCTCTACCTTCACTCCTCACTCCTCTCCCTCATGCAACACATAGGCAAAGTCTATTTAGTCGGCGCGGGTCCTGGTGATCCGGGGTTGATGACGCTAAAAGGTAAAACACTGCTGGAGTGCGCGGATGTCGTAGTTTACGATGCGCTAGTCAGCCCGCCGATATTGGCGATGATTAATCCACAAGCAGAGCAAATTAACGCAGGCAAGCGGCGGGGGATGCACTCGTTGAAGCAAGAAGAGATTACGCCACTATTGATTGAGAAGGCACAAACGGCAGCGATCGTCGTGCGGCTGAAGGGCGGCGATCCGTTTATGTTTGGTCGCGGCGGTGAGGAGATGGAAGACTTAATCAATGCAGGTGTTGCGGTAGAAGTAGTGCCAGGTATTACATCCGGTATTGCGGCGACCGCCTATGCAGGTATTCCATTAACGCATCGATCGTATAGCTCATCAGTGACCTTTGTGACGGGTCATGAGGGTGCAGGAAAGTATCGTCCGGCGGTAAACTGGCAGGCGATCGCCCACGGCTCAGAAACGATCGTCGTGTACATGGGTATCCACAATCTGCCCTACATTACCGAACAGCTTCAGCTTGCGGGATTGGCTATCACTACACCCGTGGCGCTGGTACGTTGGGGGACGCGACCCGAACAGGAAGAACTCATTGGCACGTTAGGAACGATCGTGCAGCAGGTAGAAGACGCAAAATTTGAGGCACCCGCGATCGCGGTGATTGGCTCAGTCGTCAACCTGCATGACATTCTCGCTAGCTGCCGTCCTGCGTTGATCGCACCCGAACCTTATTCTGGCAAATAATCCTCATCGAGCGCTTGTTCGAGCGTGAAGGGTGAGTCGGTGGGAAAGGTTGCAATAGGTAAGCCAGTTTCAATCGAAGCTTTCTTCCGAGCGCTACGATAGCAGTCCTCAAACTCAGTCGCAAGGTAAGGACGTAGGCTAGGACTCTCACGAAACGCTTTTCTCAAACGATCGCGATGTTCAAAGATCGTTAAACGCCAACTATTAGAGCGCCGTTCGGGCTGGTATTTGTATTTCAGCAGATGCATTAAAACAACTTCAAGGTTGCTTTCAATGGCATGTTTGTCGCTCCTGCCCATGCTCTCAATTTCTTCGACCAGATTTTCGATGTCAAGTCTGTCAAACTCACCGTTCCGCAGCAGTTGTGCAGTTTCCTGGAGCCAAAGGTAGAAATCGCGATCGTAAAGCGGAGTGCTGGTTACAGACGTTTCAGGATGTTTTGCCGTCATCACAATTACCTGGCTCAAGTGAGTCATGTTGCTCGCAGTCTAACACGGACAGTTTTTGGGGTTGCTGGCTGATGCGCTAGGGTTAAGTAAACCAGCGACATCAACAATTTTCAGAGCAATTTGGCTGCTGTATTGCTTGCAGGTTAGACATCATTAGTTTCTTGAGCAAGGGTTAGAAATTGTCCTCACATATTGCCTTACAGGTTGAAACGTTAGACGGTGCTCCTGAGGAGAAGTCACACCAGCGCCTCGATCGCTACCTTTCAGCAGCTTTGCCTGATCTCTCGCGATCGCACGCCCAAAAGCTCATCGAACAAGGGCAGGTCGCGGTGAATGGGCAGGTTTGTACCTCGAAGAAATTGATGGTGCAGGCAGGCGATCGCCTCCAGATCACCATCCCCGATGCCCAACCGCTCGATCTTCAGGCAGAAGATATTCCGCTAGACATTCTTTACGAAGATGATCATTTGCTGATCATCAATAAACCAGTGGGACTGGTCGTGCATCCGGCTCCAGGGCATGAAGGCGGTACGTTGGTTAATGCGTTGCTGGCACATTGCGACCATTTAGCAGGTATTGGTGGCGTGCAGCGTCCCGGCATTGTGCATCGGTTGGATAAAGACACCAGTGGCGCGATCGTCGTTGCTAAGACTGATCAGGCACATCAGCATTTGCAAGCGCAACTCAAAGCAAAAACGGCACGACGCGATTATCTGGCAGTGATTCACGGTGCGCCTGCTGCCGAGAGTGGCACGATCGATCTGCCGATTGGTCGCCATTTAATCGATCGTAAAAAGATGGCAATTATCCCCGAAGAGAAGGGTGGTCGCCGTGCCGTCACGCATTGGCAGGTCAGAGAACGTCTGGGAAACTATACCTTGATGCAGTTTGCACTCGAAACCGGACGTACTCACCAAATCCGAGTGCATAGCGCCAAAATGGGCTATCCGATCGTGGGTGATATGGTCTACGGTGCAGGGAAATCGGTCGGTGTAAAGCTGGCTGGGCAGGCACTCCACGCATGGCGGCTGCAATTAGACCATCCTGTGTTAGGAACGCCCGTCATCGCGATCGCGCCCATCCCCGCCACTTTCTCAACTCTAGTCGAACTACTGCGCCGCCGACATTCTTCATCACCTTCAAGAATTTGAGCTGTTGGGAGTTGTACAAAAAGAAGCACTGCGATCGCGCTTGGTATGCTGATTGCTTCAAGCTTGCCACGATCACACGCAGGCTTATACTCGGTATGCGCGATCGCTGTGGATTTCCAGCAAAGTTGTATGGCGATTGCGATCGCGGCTGACTGTCAACCCGCGAAACGCAAGGGCAATCAGTTACAGACGCTAACGGGTGTAGATCGCGTCGTAAACTGCTGGTGAATGCAGACGTTTAGTAGTATGACTGAGAGATTACCGTTGCGTTTGGCTCTGAGTCCTTTATCTTCTATGTCTTCTAACAGTAACAAGCCGGTCTATCCCGTTATTTGGCATGATCAGTCACCAGCGACGACGCTGCGGGGTCATGTTTTGTTGATTGATCAAACCCGTTTGCCCAATGAATACGCGGTCGTGGAAATTAACCGCTACGAGGATATGGCGCGGGCGATCGAAACCATGATTGTGCGTGGCGCTCCAGCGATCGGCGTAGCGGCGGCCTATGGTGTGTATCTCGGTGCGCGAGACATCCCAACGAGCGATCGAAGTGAGTTTTTAGCCCAACTAGAGCCAGTGGCAGAGCGGCTGCGAGCCACTCGTCCCACCGCTGTGAACCTATTTTGGGCGATCGATCGCATGGTCAAAACAGCACGGCAAACGCTGGGATCAGTCGATCACCTGAAGCAAACGCTGCTGGACACAGCCAAAGCAATCAACGCGGATGATATCCAAACCTGCCACCAAATTGGCGATCACGGACTTAAAGCGCTGCCCACTAGCCCTGAAAAACTACGCATCCTTACTCATTGCAATGCAGGCGCGCTGGCAACCGCAGGCTATGGCACAGCTCTGGGTGTGGTGCGATCGGCATGGCGGGATGGACGCTTAGAGCGAGTCTATGCCGATGAAACCCGTCCACGCTTGCAGGGTGCGAAGTTGACAGCCTGGGAATGCGTTCAAGAAGGCATTCCCGTTACGGTGATTACTGACAATATGGCAGCCCACTGTATGCAGCGAGGCATGATTGATGCGGTCGTTGTGGGAGCCGATCGTATTGCGGCAAACGGTGATGCTGCCAACAAAATCGGTACCTATAGCGTCGCGCTAGTGGCAAAAGCGCACAACATACCCTTCTTTGTCGCCGCACCGTTATCCACGATCGACTTTGCGATCGCAGACGGTAGCGAGATTCCGATTGAAGAACGCAATCCTAGCGAAATCCATACCGTGGGCGAGACAATTCTGTGTCCAGCAGGTGCAGAGTTCTACAACCCTGCCTTTGATGTCACGCCAGCCGCCCTGATCAGCGCCATTATCACCGAATACGGCGCGATCGCTCCGGCTCAACTGCGAGAGCAACTGGCTGACAAACAGGCTGGGTAGAAAGCGTTTCACGGAGTATTCCTGCTACCCAACGCTCAACGACCGCGATCGCTCAAACACCAACAATTTTGCCGTCCGCATTAAGGAGTTCAGCGATCGCCTGTCGTTCCAGTGGTGGATGAGACGGTAATACCTGACGGGCATCCGTAATGAGCCAGTCGAGGGAGGCTGCCTGTACGTCGATCGTTGCGCCTGTTTTATCCACGCAGTAGCGACCAAACACCAGCTTGTCTACCAGTCGTACACCGGGACCCAGGCGGGCATACTCAAAAATAACGCTGTTATCAACCGTTGCCCCGCTGCAAATCCAGCAGTTTGGTCCAATCATGGTTGGTCCAATAATGGTGGCACCGTCCTCAATGTGCGTCATCCCGCCAATATAAACAGGACCCTGAATATCCACCTTATCCCAGTTAACCGACACATTTAAGCCGGTATAAATGCCTGGTGCAACCTGACGACCAGGGATCTCGACGTTTTTGACTTCACCATTTAAAACGCTGCGAATCGCTCGCCAATAGTCAGGCGTTTTGCCAATATCGACCCATTCAAAGTCCATCGGTACACCATAAAAGGGCGCACCTTTTTCGACCAGCTTGGGGAATAGTTCTCCACCAATGTCGAATTCCACGCCTGGAGGAATGTAATCAAAAATTTCGGGTTCAAAGATGTAAATGCCTGTGTTGATACAGTTGCTAAGGGCTTCTTCGACGGAGGGTTTTTCCTGGAAGGCTTTAACTCTACCCTCTTCATCCGTCACAACGACCCCATAGCTAGGGACTTCTTCTTGAGGCACGGTTTTCATGACGATCGTAGCGATCGACCCCTTTTCGCGATGCCATTTCACGGCAGCGGTTAAGTCTAGATCGATCAGTGCATCACCGCACAAGACAACAAACGTATCGTCAAAAAACGGGGAGAAATCCTGAATACGGCGCATGCCACCCGCCGAGCCGATCGCTTCCCCCACCAGTTCGCCATCGACAATACGTCCTTCAAACGAGTAGGCAATCTGCACACCAAAATGCTGACCATCACGGAAGTAGCTTTCAATTTCGCTTGCCAGATGGCTCACGTTAACCATAATTTCGTTAAATCCATGCTGCCGCAGCAGTTCTAGCAAAAACTCCATAACGGGCTTTTGCAAGATTGGAATCATTGGTTTTGGAATGGTGTAGGTAATGGGACGGACGCGCGTTCCCTTACCGGCTGCCAGAATCATCGCTTTCATAGATCGTTCATCTCCCCAAACCTTCGCCACTAAATGTTAGCTAATTACGCTCAATGCTTGAATAAGCCGTGATAAAAAGCATCCCTATGCCGATGCTAGGCGATCCCCAGGATGCGGCAAAGACAAAGAGTCGCTCTTTGTGAAGCCCTATTAAAACTTGGGGACTCCTTCATCACATCTATAGTTAAGTTTTGTAACAACAGCGCGGATGCCAGTCATCAAGAGCGATCGTACGTTTTTCATCTCATCAGACTTGTGTCAACCGCAATGTTAACAAACTTAATCAGGTGACGCACGCGCTGACCAATCTGCCAGCTCAGACAACGACTGCTCAGAGAGAAGCTGAATTTTGAGATCCTGGTAAAACTCCTCTTGTGCCAGTTCAACTTTTGATTGCGCCGACAGTAGCAGCAATGCCCAAAAGATGCCGACTCGATCGTGAGTCACGTTGCCTGCGTGAGGATCGTGAGGAATGCCGACTTTATAGTCGCTTGCCTGAGACCACAGCTCTAAAAGCAAGTCGAAATCAAGCCAGTCGCCCTGCGCGATCGTCTGCCATTGATCGCTAAAAAACTGCTCTAGCGCCACTGCCATTTCCGACAAATTTTCCTGGTGGGCAAGTTGGGCGATCGCGCGTACCGCCTGATTGCGCGATTGGGGACGGGGACGACGTACACGTGGCGTTTGCTCGTCCAGGGCAGTGGCGATCGTGCGTAGCTGATCAATCAGCTCTTTCAGCGTGACGCGCCGTCGCTGGGGCGGCTGGGCAACCGCACGACGACGAATCTGACGCTCCAAGTTCGCAGGCAAGACACCACCCGCCAGTCCGTTCCGGTCTAGAAAATCTCCGTCTTCTTCTGGTTCGAGTGGGGTTACGGCTGGCTCTGGCTGAGAGAGGCTATCTGCTTTAAGCAGTACCAGCATCGAGGCATACAAAAATGCCTGTCCTGACTGAGACAGGGTTGCTTCATACGGTTCACGTCCGCTGTTAAGGGGTGCCAGAGTGCTAAGAAAGCGATCGATGACCTCAATCACTTTGACATCCCACGGATCAATTTCGCCCCGTTCTGCCAGGTCAATAAGAAAGGCGATCGCATCCTGTGCGAGAGAGAGGGTCATGCAGGCACCTACCGAAGAGGAATCCGAGCAAACCAGATGGCTACCAGCACAATCAGCGCGAGCAGGAGCAAGGGTACCCAGAGACTCCAGAGACTCAGCGGCGTGATCAGGTCAGAAGTCATTTTTTGTATGCTAATTAAATGGTCATAAGTAAACAGGGCTTTTCGTAGGATGGGTAAAGCTGTTCCGGCATTCTAGAAAAGCAATCGCGTCACCCATGCTGCTAAAGGCTTTGATGCGTTACGGCTACACCTTTAACGAAGCCATGCCGCAGGCTTTACACATCCTACGTTTAATGAGGGCGACCGACTTAACTTACAGGGGGCGAGGCAAGGAAACGTTGTAAGCGCTAAGTTTAGAGGCTTGAGTGATGAAGGTGAAGCTTAAACTCAAAACTCAAAACTGTTAGCTGCTACTGGGCATAAGCTTCCGCTTCGTTTCCTTGCGTTTGGGGCGCGGCGGCAGGCAAAAGCCGCTGTTGTTCTTCAAGCTCCGCTTTGTAGCGTTCAACGTTTTCTTCGAGTTCCTGGATGCGAACCTCTTTGACTCGCACATCTTTCTTAAAGTCGATCGCCCGTTGAAGCTGAGTCCACACGCTAAACACCCAAGCCAGCACTGCCCCAATGCCCATTGCCAGGATGAGTTCGACGGAAAGTGGCGCTTGCAGTTCAATCCCTTTAACAATCCGAATCACGGCTGGGTCGGTGTTTTCAATGCCGAATAGCACCAGAGCCAGACAAATAACGAAGATGATGACAAAGTTAATTTGTCGCATATTAACGTCCTACACTTGCAGATTACTTACGTCTGCCTAGAGAATAGCTGTTCTGAACAGCCACGTCTCGATCGGCTAATCAAATTTGTAGCAGAGGCAGGGGCAAAATGTTGCAGTCGATCGATTGTTTTGAGGTTTTAGATGGTGGGATATGCGGCGCTGAACTTGTAATCACTCTTACTTCCCTACTCTACAAATCTCTTGACACCACTTCTGTCGCTAAACTTGAGGGATGTTTAAGGCTGTACATTGCATCCAATGTGCCTTTGATCGTGCCTGCGATCGGCACAGCGACCACCACTCCCAAAAAACCAGCGACCTGAAGCCCCACTAGGAGCGCAATCAAAATCACGATCGGGTTGAGTCCGGTGAAACTGCCCATCATCCGTGGTGCGAGGACATTGTCGCGAACTTGCTGCATGATTGTTGCAGAAACACCGACCCAGGCTGCTAAACCTACATCTTGCAACAGCAGCAACAGGGTAACTACACCGATGCCTAGTGTGGCACCGATAAAGGGGATAAGTTCGGCAATGCCAATCACCAGTGCAAAGAGGAGTGCAAAGGGCACCTTAAGCACCAAAAAAATTGGGATCAGCACTGCGGTCATGAAGATGGCTAGCAGCAGTTGGCTGATGAAAAAATTCTGGAAGTTAAGTCGTAGTGAGATGCCTAAAGGGATGCCGATGTGGGGGGGGAGAAACTGAATCAGACCATTCCACAGGCGATCGCCATAGAGCAGCATATAAAACGCCAGCACCAGCACTAGCGTGCCGTCAATGAAGCCGCTGACGGTGCCGAGGGCTAAGCTAAGTGCCTGTGCTGCCAACGTCTGGAGCTGGCTTTCGATTTGACCGTTAATCCGTCCCGTAATGCCCTGCAAATCTAGGGGTAGGTTGCGTGTCTTTGCCCAACCGTCGAGCGATTGCAGATTGTCGCGGCTTGCCTCCAACCAGGCAGGAATGCGTTCAAGCAGTTGGGTGGCTTGCTCAATCAAGAGCGGCACCAAGGTTACACCCAGAATCACGAGCAGCGTGAAGGTTGCTAGCAAGACCACTGTCACTGCCTGGGTGCGGGTCATCCGGGCGCGTTCAAAAAAACGTACTGAATAGTTTAATAAGAAGGCGAGAATTGCCGCGATCGCCAGTAGCGTGATGAGATGTTCAAAGTAACGAAACACCTGGGTCAGCAGCCAGACGTTCAACCCGACGATTGGACCGATCAGACCGAAGACAAGTAGACGTTGAAGTTTGGTTGAACGGCGCATTGCAAACCCTCTCACAAAGGTTTTAGCAGAAGTGTACAACCCAACTTGCCACAAAATGGCTCATCCTGGTTCGATTACACGACAGTCTTCGTCTCTGGATTCACTTTGACCAAACAGTTTCAAAGCGCTGATTATCATACGTAGTGGTTTAAGCGGTCAACAGTTAGCAGTCAGCGGTCAGCTATCAGCATTAGTTTTAGAGCTAAACACTGATGGCTGATGGCTAAAAGCGCTTGATGGCGGGTACTTCAAATACCTGCCTACTACCACCAAAAGAACGATCGCCAGAGTACCAAACCCCAGCGGACTGGGCAACCAAAAGACAGCTTCCAGGTGATTCAAGGCACCAGGAACGAGCTGCCAAACAAGCGTTTTCCCCGATCGTTGACCGTTTGGCTGATTGATGTCAGCAGTCATAATGCTTTTGGCACCCCAGGGCGTTTGCAGCCGAAACTCCAGACCAATGAGGGAGGCAGGGCTGAGTAGCACACTACCACTAGATGAAAGTACGCCGAGCGATCGCAGATCTAGCTCGTAGCGGAGATAATTGCGCTCGACTAACAGCAAATTGCTGGTGGCAATGGTAAAGCGAGAGGTAACGGGCGGCAAGGCGATCGCGGCTGCTACGGTGGGGCTGTCGTTCTCCAGGGGGCTAAAAAACTGGTTGAACTTGGTTTGCAGTTCCCCACTGCTGGTAAACGGAATCGTGACGAGCAGATCATCATCTGGCAGTTGTTCAAGTCGTCCGCCCAGCCGCTGCGTTCGCTCTTTAATCAGCGCTAACCATTGCTGTGCAGTACCGCCACTAAATTGCTTCAGCCGTTCCTCAATCTGGATGTGCTGCACAAATTCGCCCCCATTGGAGCCGTTAAACCGCACCCCAACGTCGTAGCGTACACAGCCAGACAGCAGCAGTGAGAGCAGCAGCATCAACCAGACCGATCGCGATCGCTGGATCATTTGTATCGCCAGCTGTTTGGTTTGCTGAAGCAGCGACGGTTGGAACTGGAGCCTTGGGTGTGGCGCGTCACTACTGATTAGCGGCATGGCGGTTCGATTGTGAAAACGAAGGCTTACGAGAACTCAGCATACGCGAAGATTATGAGGAAATGATTGTGCTGTTACATGAACCACACCAGTCCGCCCAGCACCAGCACTCCAGCCCCTAAAGCAACCCAAATAAAGCGATTATCCTTTGTGTTCACTCGCTGGGGATCAATCACATTCTCAAGCTGAAACGCTGGTTTCTCCGGTTGTTTGGCAGGGGCGATCGTGGCAGCCGTCAGGCGATCGCGCGCATCACCGTCATCCAGCGCCGTGAGATCGGGAATTTGGGTCAACCATTCTGGACGAGTGGTGAGTCGAGGTGCTTCCAGAATGTAAAGCAGGCGGCTGCCTTGTTTGCGGATTTGTAAATCAGGGTGTCGGCTGACTTCGCGACAAAGGGCAAGTGCGTCCGATCGCTGCCCTTTTGCCTCGTAAGCAGTCACCAACCAAATTTGTACTTCGCCACCAAAGCGAGAGGTGACATTGACCAGCGTTTTGGCAGACTCTAAAAACTGCACGGCTTTGCGGTATTCGCCACGCTCGAAGGCAGCTTTCCCAGCCTGATAGTCTGCTCTGGCGGTGTCGAGAGAATCTAAACTCACAATAGTCGATCGCTATGACAACGGTGTGAACTGAATGAGGTGGTCGCTTCAAACAACAGACCGCTTCCATTCTATCGGAACAAGTTAAGCTAAAAAGTAGTCCTATGGGGCAAGGGATTTCGGTCAGTAACCTGCTTCTGCGTGCGTCATACCAGGCAATGAGGGTGTCATTGCTTACCTCTGGTTTTTCTTCCTCTATGGTAAAAACGATGGCTAAAACACCTTTAATGCTTTGGCGCAAACAGTCCTTGTCTAAAATGTACTCCCGACAGTCTTTTCTACTGGGCGCATCGCTTCTATTAAGCGTTATGGCGATCGCTGTGGGGTCGTCTGCTGCCAGTGCCCAACCAGGGCTGCGTGTGCCGAGTAACGGTTACGCTACGCCAGGGAAGACCATTACCTTTCCGCCTGTGCGCTCATATCATGGTGCGGGTTACTACCCGTTTCGGCGGACGGTTCGCCCGGTTTCAGGGTTTGGGCTTTCGATCCAAATCGGCACGCCAACCTACTACCCGTCTGACGTTTATCCGTCTGGTGACTATCCCTCTGGCTATACCTACAGACAGCGTAGATTGCCGCCGCAGGGCAGCGTTAACAATTCAGTCTTGCTAAATCCAACGGTGATTAACGGCTCCATTCGCAATTCAACGTTAGTCAACCCGACGATCGTCACGACTCCCAACGCCCCTGAACAGTATTACCCTGAACAGTTTTATCCTGGGCAAGCTTACCCTACACAGGCTTATCCAAGGGTTTCTTACCCAGCGCCTTACTACAATGTCCGCACTGTCATTCCGACGGTTCGCCCCGAACCCCAGGTCGTCATTGATCCTCAATATGGTGTGCGCTATCAGGCTCCATTCTCTAGCACTGAGCGGCAAGTGATAGTCGATCCTCAATATGGCGTGCGCTACAGCAACCCGTCTGGCTATTGAGCTAGCGCACCATGCTCATGAGGGTGACTTCCCATACCAAGCGTGGCTGTACGTTTCGCATGAGATACTGGCGTGCTTTTTCTAGCAGGCTAATGGGTGCCGCGTTTGGTAGCTGGTGGGCGATCGTGCAGCTTTGTTGCCAGTAGGTTTGTTGGAGGTAATCAATCAGCCAGCGCTGTGCCTCTGGTTCCAAGGCTTTGTCAATGTCGCGGGCAAGGCTGAGTGCCTGTCGGACAGTGCGTGGCGGTTGGGTGATGGCTTGCAGGAGGTCGGCTGGTATCGCCTGAAGTTGCTGCCAGTGAGCGATCGCCGCGCCAGGGCTGCCTTGAGCAAGCTGCAAGACTTCTGGATGTTGGAGAATTTCAGACTGCCCCGATCGCTCCAGCACTTGCGCCACTCCACCCACGCTCAAGCGATAGAACGGAATGCGCTGACAGCGGGATACGAGTGTGGGCAACAATGACTCTGTGCTGGGAGCAATCAGAATGAGGGTTGCCTGTCCCGGTTCTTCTAACGTTTTTAGCAGCCCATTGGCGGCTCCTTCTGCCATCGTTTCGGCATCGTCGATGACTACGATCGATCGCGATGCTTCCAGTGGCGCACGCGAGAGAAAGCGGGCAATTTCGCGTATTTGTTCTAACCGTACGACAGGTGGTGTTTTGGGCTTAAGACCCGCATCGGCGGCTTCCACGATCGACAGTCGTTTCCCCTGATGTAAATAAGTCGGCGCAACCCACAGCAAATCAGGATGGTTCCGTTGCTGAAGGCGTTGCCGTAAGGCTTCTGTAGGGGCGATCGCTCTTTTGCTTGCGCTAAATAAAAGCGTTAAAAAACACTCAGCCGCCAGTTGCCGCCCAATGCCGGGTGCGCCTGCGAAGAGATAGGCAGGTGCTAGCCGATCTTTAGCAACTGCCTGGGTCAGTAGCTCGATCGCGTGGGTTTGTTCAATCAGTGGCGCGAAGGGAGACATGGGGGAAAGGCTGAAGGCTGAAGGCTGAAGGCTAAAGGCTAAGGGCTAAAAATTTGAGCCTTTATACTTTATCCTTCATACTTTATCCTTCAGACTTTCTAACCCATACCACTTGGCAAAGTGCTGACTCAAGACTTGCTGAATTTGTTCAGCAACGATCGCTTCTGACTGACTGGCATCAATGCGGGTGATGCGTTGGGGATAGCGTGCGGCTAACTCTGTAAAGCCTTGCTGGACGCGCTGATGAAAGGACAGGTCAGCTTGCTCAATGCGATCGATGGTGCCACGTTGACGGGTTCTGGCTAGCCCTGTAGCCGCATCCAGGTCGAGCCAGAGGGTGAGGTCGCTTTCTAGCCCGTCGGTGGCGATCGCGTTAAGTTGCGCAATGAGCTTGAGGTCAATGCCGCGCCCGTAACCCTGATACGCGATCGTTGAGTCGGTGTAGCGATCGCACAACAGCAGCGCTCCCTGCTGCAACTGCGGTTTCAGGTAGCCCTCAACGTGTTGGGCACGATCCGCTGCATAAAGGAGCAATTCGGTGCGGCTTTGCATGACTTCTGTCGATGGCTCCAGCAACAGTTGGCGTATTTGCAAGCCGAGCGCTGTACCGCCTGGTTCGCGGGTGGTAACAAGGTGCTGAAGGCAGCCTTTTGCCTGTAGCAGTACTTGCCAACCGCTGTCTACCAGCCATTGCTGCGAGCGGCGCAGTTGAGTCGTTTTGCCACAGCCCTCTACACCCTCAAAGACAATTAACTTACCGCGCATAGTGTTTTACAGTGCAGACTCTAAGTAGTAGTCTATGGGTATTCGCCTCTCATATGTGTCTGGTTACGGCTTTAGCTTTGAGCCTTGATCTGACACACTTTTACGGGTTACAAAAGTATCTCCGTTCTGCCAAAACCTGAAGATAAGGCTTGTTATGCTGGATGAACGATATGATAGCGAAGTTCTAATGTCACGTGTCCGGGGTTAGCTATGGCTCGTTATACTTGCCTGTTTACAGTTGCGGCATCTGTAGGAAACGTCCAACGCCTGCTGAGCGAGACTTTGGAATCCTGTAATTTCGACATTATTTACGAAACGGGCGACTATTTGATGGCACGCGAAGTACCGGGCAAAGTTGCTTTTACGCAACTGGTTACTGTAGAAGTGTTGGTTGATAAGACACTAGCGACCGATCGCGAAGTTCGCATGAGTTTTGTGATTAAGAATGAAGAACTGCCGCTGCAAACTAATAACCACTGTCGTCGCATGTACGAGCTGGTGAGTCAGGCGGTTGCCGACAATCGTCAGTGGAGTTTGATCGATACGGTTGCTGGTTGATTGGTTGGCTCGATGTCTGGTTAGCCTTGCTCCCCGTGATGTTGCGTTCTGAGGCTGAAGCCCTAGAACCGTGTCTAGCTCACCTGCGTCTTTACTTTTGTTTGGTCTCGCGGTTGTGAGATGGGTAAGGTCTCAGCAGTGGTAAAGTCTGCATTGGAGAGTTTTAAGGTAGACCATGAAGGCGCAAGTATTTCGGGGCGTAAACCAACTGAGCTACGAGGAGATTCCGGTTCCGACGATCGCTCAAGATGAAGTGCTGGTGCAGGTGCGCGTTGTCGGTTTATGTCAATCGGATATCAAAAAAATTCGTTATCCCCTTTATAACCCGCCGCGCATTTTTGGGCATGAGACAGCCGGAACGATCGCTGCTGTAGGGGCTGATGTGCGTGATTGGCAGATCGGCGATCGCGTAGTCGTGTTGCATCATATTCCCTGTATGCATTGTGCCTATTGTCTAAATGACAACTTTTCGATGTGTGATGTCTATAAAAACATCACTACAACAGCAGGCTTTGCGCCCAGTGGCGGTGGCTTTGCTGAATATGTCAACGTACCAGGGCATATTGTCCGCAGTGGTGGTTTAGTCACGATTCCTGACGATGTGACGTTCGAGCAAGCCAGCTTTGTTGAGCCAACCAACTGCTGCTTAAAAGCCGTCAAAAAAGCTCAAATTGCTCCTGGGCAGACGGTTTTGGTTACGGGGGCAGGACCGATCGGGCTGATGTTTATCATGCTGGTGAAATATTTTGGGGCACGGGCGATCGCTACTGACCTTTTACCAACCCGTATCGAAAAAGCGCTCAGCGTTGGTGCTGATGCTGCCTTTGATGCCCGCGATCCGGAGCTGACGACCAAAATTCAGGCGCTGACTCAAGGTATGGGCGTTGATACTAGCCTTCTGGCAGTACCCAGCGACAAAGCCTTCTTTCAGGCACTCGACTGCACTCGCAAAGGCGGCAAAATTCTGTTCTTTGCTGAATTTCCGGATGAACTAGAGATTCCAATCAATCCCAACATTCTTTATCGGCGCGAAATTGATCTGATGGGTAGCTACAGTTCGTCCTACCGGGTACAAGCATTGGCAGCAGATATCGTGTTCAATAAGCGGATTGATGTCGATGCACTGGTGAGCGATCGCTATCCGCTGAAAGATCTAGCAACGGCTGTCGAGCAAGCCGTCTCACCGGGACCTGAAACCTATAAAATTCTGATTTATCCCTGATCTGCTGGGTCAATGTGTGGCAAATGTATGCCTGACAAGCCTCGCATGGACCTGTTCATTTTGAGCTGTCGCTCGATCACGTGTCAATCAATCAGCTTCCAGGGACGTATGGTTACGGACTGACGAATTGCACGGGTAAAGCTTGCAGGCGATCATAGCGCCGCTTGCTGGAAAGAAAGCGATTGACTAAAGTCCTAACCTAGCGTTGCACTTGAAAGTAGCCAAGATGTGAACCAGCCTAGTTTGCAGTTTTTTGCTCGTACTCTTGAAGCAGCGACACTTCAGTCATATTTCCCTCACCCAGGGCAACGAGCTGAATATGGATTGGCTACGGCTTCCCCCTTAATGAACGGTCGTAGATACAGCAGTTGATCTAAGATCGGCGTGAGTCACTAAGATTCCGCAATGAAAGCTCTGGTTTCGCGTAGTTTATTGGGTTTGCTGATTAACATATCCACTGCAATAGCAGCCAAGGCTCGAATCGCACCTAGCAATACGGGGAGTTGGCTCAATTACCTATCAGGCATACGCATTCATCAAGGTGGCACGAGCACTACACCGTCCGGCACGATAGTTTTACCCAATGTCACGATGCCAAGTGCAAATGGCTCCAATACCTACTACCACCCGGATGGCAGCCGCATCATCATAGACGGCAAAACAGTTAGTCCCGCTGGTTCACTTCTTAATTCTAATAGCCTTAATGGTGGCTTGCGAAACCTCACCCTGAGCTCGTTTCAGTCGCTTCTTATACTTAGACATATGAACCGAGGCATTAACCAATAGTAGTGTTGATGGCTCGATCGATCGCGACCAATTCTAAGCTGACCTCAGTGGGTGTTCGGTGATTGCAAGACGTAAAAGACAAACTCGTCGGTTAAGATACCCGTTTCGATTAATGTATCTTCAATCTGCATCAGCACTTTCAACCATGCTAGGGCAAACGGGTCGGTGTTGCTACGCTTAAAGTCAAAGTGCCCAGTCATATAAGAAAGCAACGTACCACCATAGCCTGTACGTTCCACTACCTTAAAGAGTCTCGTCAGCGAATGGTTTAGCGCTGGTCCCACGATCGCCTCTGAGGGGTCATACGCAAGAATCGATTCCTCAGTCGGTGCAACGTAGTAAACACGGGCATTTTCTGCCGCCGTGGCGGGCCGCAGCATTTCGGGCTCTTTCTGAAAGGGACGTAAGTCTTTAGGCAGCACGTTCAGGGCGGCATTGATCCAGGCTACCTGTGCTTCGGGTAGCTGAAACCGTATCGCTCCAATGTATTCCTCTGCAATCAAGAAACCGTTTGGAGCCAAGTTGCGTTTTAGCATCGCTAGGCAACGATCGGTTTGCTCAACGTGGTGCAACACACCCTGCGAGATAATCGTGTCAAACGTGTACTGAAAGTCGTAAGTATTTAGATCCGCTACAACATAATCAATATTGTCAAAGCCTGCGGCGCAAACGTCTGCCTTTAACCTTTTCAGTCCCTTTTCGGCAATGTCAGTTGCTACGATGTAGCCCGTATAGCCAGCCTCTCTAAGCGAGCGAACGATGCTACTATCACCTGCACCAAGTACCAAAAAACTGCCGTCTTTACGGTGCAAATATTTTTTACAGACGTAAGGCAGCCAATCGATCAGCTCACCCGCAATCTTCATTTGCATCCACTTAATGCATTCAGACGCTCCGAACCACATCTCAGCATATGAAACGGGTGCATCGGCGTTGTACGGGTTGGTCTCCATGGTGATGTCCTGAACGATTGCTAACCAAGCATATTAAAAAAGCGCGAGCATGGCTACTTGGCATTGCAGCAAGATACGTGTCACAACCTGCAAGATAGACCTCTGAGGTGCATCTATTTTCACTTTCAGGTCGGATCCATTTTGTAGACAGCGCTATTGTCAGGATAAATGGCGCTACATCCTCTCCAGCACAGGAATGCCCAGTAGAGCAAGTCCCAGCTTGAGCGATCGTGCTGTCAGGTCAGCCAGAATGAGCCGCGAGGTACGTGATGGTTCTTCGGCATCAAGGACGGGGCACTGCTCATAAAATCGATTGAACTTCTGGCTTAGCTCAAAGAGGTATTGGCAGAGCCGATTGGGTAGCAGATCTTGATCAATCTGCGCTAAAACCTCGTCGAGTTGCAGTAAATGTTTTGCCAGCACTAATTCTGTTTCGTCTTGTAGCAAAATCTTGGCATCCGTGCCCAACGCCTCAAAATCAATTTGCCCCTTGCGACTAATGCCCTGCACGCGCACATAGGCATACAGCATATAAGGAGCCGTATTGCCTTGTAGAGCAAGCATCCGGTCGTAGCTAAAAATGTAGTTGCTTGTCCGGTTCTGGCTCAGATCAGCGTACTTAACAGCACTAATCCCTGTTACTTGTGCCGCGTGAGCGATAAAGTCCTCACTTTCTTGCCGCTCTTCTGCTTGAAGGCGAGTTTCCAGGTCAGCACGGGCACGAACGATCGCCTCATCCAGCAAATCTTGAAGACGCACTGCTTCGCCCGATCGGGTTTTCAGCTTCTTATTATCCTCTCCCAGCACCAATCCAAACGGCGCGTGGATAAACTCTACTCCGTCCGTAATCCAGCCTGCTCGTTGTCCCACCTGAAAAATTTGGATAAAGTGATTCGTTTGCTCCATCCCCACTGGATAAACCACCCGCTGCGCCTTATCTTCTTTCACCCGATAGCGAATCGCTGCTAAGTCTGTAGTTGCGTAGTTATAACCACCGTCCGACTTCTGCACAATCAGTGGCAATGGCTTACCTTCCTTATTTGTAAAGCCTTCCAAGAAAACGCACTGTGCGCCTTCGTCCTCTACCAGTAGTCCCGTTGCCTTCAAAGCCTCAACTACACCTGCCAGCAAAGGATTGTAAAACGACTCTCCTCGCTCAAGGACGTGTGCAAGACCCATCAGATCGTAGATGACACGATACGAGCCGCTAGATAGCTCGCACACAATCTTCCACGCACGTAGGGTTTCTGCCTCGCCAGCCTGAAGCTGTACCACCGACAACCGCGCTGCTTCACGAAACGCCTCGTCTGCATCAAACCGCTGTTTCGCCTGCCGATAAAACGTAGACAGGTCGCCTAAGTCAAGCGAGTCACTTGCTGTTAGCGCTGCTGGGTAGGCTTCGCGCAGGTAGGCAATCAGCATTCCAAACGGTGTGCCCCAGTCACCAATATGACTAATGCGCTGAACGTCGTGTCCCACAAACTCTAGAATCCGGGCAATGCAGTCTCCAACGATCGCCGGACGCAAGTGTCCTACATGCATTTCTTTGGCAATGTTGGGACTGGGATAATCGACAATGACGCGCTGGGGCTGGGCGATCGCTGCTACTCCCAGACGGGAATCAGACTGAATGGCTTTGATTTGTGCTTCTAAATAGCTCGTTTTAAGGGTCAGGTTAATGAAGCCTGGTCCAGCGACGGTAGGCGGCTCGCATAAATCAGCCAGATCAAGCTGTTGTACAAGTTGCTCGGCGATCGCTCGTGGAGCTTTATCCAGTGGCTTTGCTAACGACAACGACACATTCGCTTGATAGTCCCCAAACTTAGGGTTACTTGCAGGCACCAAAATTGGATCAACAGACCCATAAGCAGCACCAAAGGCGGCTGTTAAGGCTTGCCCAAAGCGTTTTTTCAGTTGAGCGACCGTAGAAATCATAGCGAGAAATTCACAGCAAAAAACTGGTCTGAGTCCCAGACCCCAATCGTCTTCTATCAGCGTACTCTGGTTAGACTCTCGATTGCAGCGCTTCAACCCATTTCCTAAAGTTAAAGAGGGTATCGCCGCTACAGTAACGCTCTCTTTATCATACGTGTCTGTGTTTCCTGGAAACGCATCACTGCAATACTCATAACTGTGGTTAAGCGCAGCACGATTAATCGTCTTTGAATTCACATCGCAGCCATCTAGCTATACTCCAGCCCCTTTGCCTAAAAGACATTGAACTCTATTGCGTCATACGTCTGTTGCCTCCTAAGTGAAATGGGGCATTTTAAAAACAGCTTTCTTAGCTCGTTCCGCCAATAGTGCGATCGATACTTCTAACTTAAAAACCTTTTTAAATACGTCTAAAAATTAAACGTAACTTCCTGGTAGCCTAATCAAAGACCTGAGCTTACGCAAAGCCGCTGCCCCCCAATTGCTTTAAGCCTTAGCGAAAGAACAGGAATTTCAACTCTTTCAACTACCTTTTAAGCCATTCCCCACTCTAACTTAGGGTTCACTACCATGCCAAAAGCAACCGTCGAAACCGATACCTTTCTCAAAAAGCGAGTCTTAGGAGCAAGTGACTTGACGGATTCTGAGAAGATTCTTGTGACTAAGGGCAGCACGTTTCATGTCACTGAGTTTGCTCCCGATCGCAACCAACATCTCTTTCTCAAACTAGCGTCGCCAATGACAGCTAAGGACGGCAAAACTAAGCTGGAAGCTGTTTACGCTTACGATCCACACATTAACGTTGAGGGCGAAGAAACTACTCAGGCTGTGAAGCTTAACGTCCCTTATGCCAGCCAGTTAGGAAACGAAGAAATAGCTAGAGCCGGAAAAGTCTGGTACGACTGGCGTCAATGCAACACGACAAGCAACACAATGCTGGCAAATTATTTGCTTAAAGGGGAGTTAACCAACAAAGCAAAGGAGCAGGGATTGCCAGAGGCGGAATCAATCTATATGCGGCTGGTCGCCAAGTATGGAGACACAACTAATCACGACGCCCAGACCAAGGCACTCAAAGAATTAGGCATTGAGTCGTATTTCAGCTACACCCTCTCATCAAAGGACGTGTTGCTATCCCTAAGAGCAAATATTCCAGTCGCGGCAGGCTTCGCTTACAAATCCGACGGGCATATCTGCATCATTGTTGGACATGACCCCATTAGGAAAGTATGGCTTGTCCACGACCCATATGGTACTCGCCATGGAGCCAGTGACAACTACGACATCGGTATAGGTGGTGCCTTTGACTATTACACCTACGACACCATGCAGCGCATCTTCTGGGATCAGGGCGGTGAAGCAGGCTGGGGTAGAGTTGTCACCAGTATTAAAGGAAAACCCACTGGGCTCCCAACCGGACTGTAGGCAGTACTTGTCTAGAAAAACTAGCGATCAAGAAATCTCATACTGAAATCCAGCCATGTTGATTGGGTCACTGGGGCACTACTTGAAATGTAATCGACCCCAGTTTCCGCAATCGAGCGAATCGTCTTCAGAGTAATGTTGCCAGACGCCTCGATTTTGATGCGATCGTTTGTCTGTCGAATGATTTGCACTGCTTTTTGCATCATTTCTAGCGGCATATTGTCCAGCATAATAATGTCTGCGCCATGTTGCAGAGCTTCTTTTACCTGTTCTAAACTCTCCGTCTCCACTTCTAGTGTTAGTGGATAAGGCATTCCGGCGCGAATAAGGGCTATAGCTGCGCCGATCCCGCCTGCCGCTGCGATGTGATTGTCCTTAATCATCACACCATCGTCCAGTCCCATTCGGTGATTAACTGCTCCACCTACCTGCGTTGCATACTTCTCCAACAGGCGTAATCCTGGAGTTGTTTTACGTGTATCAACCAACCGCGTTGGCAGGTCTACAATTTGCTCCGCGTACTTGCGGGTTAATGTTGCAATTCCACTTAAACGCATTGCCAAATTTAGTGCCACCCGTTCGCCTGTAAGCAGTGCATCCATCGCTCCTTCAATAACAGCGATCGTCTGCCCGTTTTCTGCCACTTCGCCCTCGGCTACCTTTACATCAAAGTGCACCTTCTCATTCAACAGCTTGAAAACTCCGGCAACGATCGGTAGACCAGCGACTACGCCAGTTTCTTTTGCAACCCATTTGGCTCTACCAGTAGGAACCTGGTCAGTAAAAAGAGGAGCCGTCGAGCGATCGCCACGACCAATATCTTCCAGTAGCCAACCCTGTAAAAGCGGCTGCAAAACCATCCACGACGGTAAAACTGTTTTCGTAGTCATAGCTTGCTTGCTCCTTACTCTCTACTCTCTTAGAGAGTAACTTAGCGTAAACAAGCGTGGAGCGGTCATTTCAGACGTCCAAAAACTTTTTCCGTAAATCTGCTTGACAGTCTCCTTTCTTCCCGTTATATTAGTTAAGCGGTCGAGAGGAAGTGAAGCGCAAGCGGAACGGACTTCAAGCCGCCCGAACCTAGAGAATTAAATAGTTTGGAAGCCAGAATAGCACTTAATACTTGTGAAAGAAAGTGTTTTCTAGGAATTTATTCTTAGAGATGAGATAACGAGAGGTCGGGCATTAATTTTGGTTGATGTGCTGATCTTGATTTGAGCCTCAAGGGTTCTTCTTGTTTGAACAACATGGAGAGTTTGATCCTGGCTCAGGATGAACGCTGGCGGTCTGCTTAACACATGCAAGTCGAACGGAACTCTTCGGAGTTTAGTGGCGGACGGGTGAGTAACGCGTGAGAATCTGCCTTCAGGTTGGGGACAACAGTTGGAAACGACTGCTAATACCCAATGTGCCGAGAGGTGAAAGCTTTAGTGCCTGAGGATGAGCTCGCGTCTGATTAGCTAGTTGGTGGAGTAATGGTTCACCAAGGCGACGATCAGTAGCTGGTCTGAGAGGATGATCAGCCACACTGGGACTGAGACACTACCAGACTCCTACGGGAGGCAGCAGTGGGGAATTTTCCGCAATGGGCGCAAGCCTGACGGAGCAAGACCGCGTGAGGGAGGAAGGCTCTTGGGTTGTAAACCTCTTTTATCAGGGAAGAAGATCTGACGGTACCTGATGAATCAGCATCGGCTAACTCCGTGCCAGCAGCCGCGGTAATACGGAGGATGCAAGCGTTATCCGGATTTATTGGGCGTAAAGCGTCCGCAGGTGGTTTTACAAGTCTGCTGTTAAAGCGCGAGGCTTAACCTCGTACAGGCAGTGGAAACTGTGAGACTAGAGTGTGGTAGGGGTAGCGGGAATTCCCAGTGTAGCGGTGAAATGCGTAGATATTGGGAAGAACACCAGCGGCGAAAGCGCGCTACTGGGCCATCACTGACACTCATGGACGAAAGCTAGGGGAGCGAAAGGGATTAGATACCCCTGTAGTCCTAGCTGTAAACGATGGATACTAGGTGTTGCCCGTATCGACCCGGGCAGTGCCGTAGCTAACGCGTTAAGTATCCCGCCTGGGGAGTATGCACGCAAGTGTGAAACTCAAAGGAATTGACGGGGGCCCGCACAAGCGGTGGAGTATGTGGTTTAATTCGATGCAACGCGAAGAACCTTACCAGGGCTTGACATGTCGCGAATCCCGGTGAAAGTCGGGAGTGCCTTCGGGAGCGCGAACACAGGTGGTGCATGGCTGTCGTCAGCTCGTGTCGTGAGATGTTGGGTTAAGTCCCGCAACGAGCGCAACCCTCGTTTTTAGTTGCCAGCATTCAGTTGGGCACTCTAGAGAGACTGCCGGTGACAAACCGGAGGAAGGTGGGGATGACGTCAAGTCAGCATGCCCCTTACGTCCTGGGCTACACACGTACTACAATGCTTCGGACAAAGGGTTGCGAGCTAGCGATAGCAAGCTAATCCCATAAACCGAGGCTCAGTTCAGATTGCAGGCTGCAACTCGCCTGCATGAAGGAGGAATCGCTAGTAATCCCAGGTCAGCATACTGGGGTGAATACGTTCCCGGGCCTTGTACACACCGCCCGTCACACCATGGGAGTTGGCCACGCCCGAAGTCGTTACTCCAACCGCTTGCGGAGGAGGATGCCGAAGGCAGGGCTGATGACTGGGGTGAAGTCGTAACAAGGTAGCCGTACCGGAAGGTGTGGCTGGATCACCTCCTTTTAGGGAGACCTACCCGCATTGATGTTCGAAAGCAATTTGCGATTAGAGCCAATGTTGGTCATCCCAAGGTCGTTCAAGATTAAGTGTTGGCTTTCAAACTAGCTAGGTTTGGTTTATGGGCTATTAGCTCAGGTGGTTAGAGCGCACCCCTGATAAGGGTGAGGTCCCTGGTTCGAGTCCAGGATGGCCCACCTTAGAAGTTGTTAGTTAGAAGTTGTTAGCTTTTAGTCTTGATTGAAGGCTAAGGGTTGGGAACCTAGTACTAAGGGCTTCATCTGGGGGTTTAGCTCAGTTGGTAGAGCGCCTGCTTTGCAAGCAGGATGTCAACGGTTCGAGTCCGTTAACCTCCACTGGGTTATTTAGTTAAGACCGTTAGCGAATGTGAGTTAATTTCAGCAACTTGTCTAGTTTTTGAACTAGAGAGCCTGCTGGATTTAGTTCCAGCCAGAACCTTGAAAACTGCATAGTAACTTGTCAGGTAGAACAATTTTTAGTTCTTTGCCTTTGTTGAATGGTGTTCGCACTGTTTTACACAGACGGCAAAAGTTAAAGATTGTAGTCACAGACACCAATGTAATTGATAGTGGTCAAGCTACAAAGGGCTGATGGTGGATACCTAGGCACACAGAGGCGAAGAAGGACGTGGTTACCGACGATATGCCCCGGGGAGTTGGAAGCAGGCATTGATCCGGGGTTTCCGAATGGGGCAACCCTACATACTGCTACCTGAATCTATAGGGTAGCAAGAGCGAACGCAGCGAATTGAAACATCTTAGTAGCTGTAGGAAGAGAAAACAAACGTGATTCCCTTAGTAGCGGCGAGCGAAGCGGGAAGAGCCTAAACCAGTTTGCATGCAGACTGGGGTTGTGGGACAGCGACATGGACGCGAGCGGTTAGACGAAGCAGCTGAATACTGCATCAGAGAAGGTGAAAATCCTGTAGTCGAAAACTTAACGCTACTAGCTGGATCCCGAGTAGGTCGGGGCACGTGAAATCCCGATTGAATCCGCGAGGACTACCTCGTAAGGCTAAATACTCCTGTGTGACCGATAGTGAACCAGTACCGCGAGGGAACGGTGAAAAGAACCCCGGGAGGGGAGTGAAATAGAACATGAAACCATCAGCTTACAAGCAATCGAAGCACGATTTAACGTGTGACGGTGTGCCTGTTGAAGAATGAGCCGGCGACTTATAGGCACTGGCAGATTAAGCCGGGAATGGCGAAGTCAAAGCGAAAGCGAGTCTGAATAGGGCGTTAGTCAGTGTTTATAGACCCGAACCCGGGTGATCTAACCATGTCCAGGATGAAGCTTGGGTAACACCAAGTGGAGGTCCGAACCGACTGATGTTGAAAAATCAGCGGATGAGGTGTGGTTAGGGGTGAAATGCCAATCGAACCCGGAGCTAGCTGGTTCTCCCCGAAATGTGTTGAGGCGCAGCGGCAATGATTATAGCTGGGGGGTAAAGCACTGATTCGGTGCGGGCTGCGAGAGCGGTACCAAATCGAGTCAAACTCTGAATACCCAGTGCACACATTGCCAGTGAGACGGTGGGGGATAAGCTTCATCGTCAAGAGGGAAACAGCCCAGACCACCAGCTAAGGTCCCCAAATCATCATTCAGTGATTAAGGAGGTGGGAGTGCAAAGACAACCAGGAGGTTTGCCTAGAAGCAGCCAACCTTAAAAGAGTGCGTAATAGCTCACTGGTCAAGCGCTCCTGCGCCGAAAATGAACGGGGCTAAATGATGTACCGAAGCTGTGGGATATGCAAATATCGGTAGGGGAGCGTTCTGTTGTAGTTAGAAGCATCAGCGAGAGCAGGTGTGGACGAAGCAGAAGTGAGAATGTCGGCTTGAGTAGCGCAAACATTGGTGAGAATCCAATGCCCTGAAATCCCAAGGTTTCCTCCGGAAGGCTCGTCCGCGGAGGGTTAGTCGGGACCTAAGGCGAGGCCGAAAGGCGTAGTCGATGGACAACTGGTTAATATTCCAGTACTTGTTTTGGTTTGTGCAGAGGGACGGAGAAGGCTAAACTAGCCGGATGTTGGTTACCGGTTCAAGCGTCCGAGGTGTTGAGAGTTGGTGAAAACAACTTGAGCTGAGGCGTGAGTACGAGGGAATACGTTCCTGAAGTAGTTGATGTCAAGCTTCCAAGAAAAGCTCTAAACACGTTAAGCCAGAATGACCCGTACCCTAAACCGACACAGGTGGGAAAGTTGAGAATACTAAAGGGCGCGAGATAACTCTCTCTAAGGAACTCGGCAAAATGGCCCCGTAACTTCGGGAGAAGGGGTGCCACCGCGAGGTGGTCGCAGTGAAGAGATCCAGGCGACTGTTTACCAAAAACACAGGTCTCCGCTAAGTCGCAAGACGATGTATGGGGGCTGACGCCTGCCCAGTGCCGGAAGGTTAAGGAAGTCGGTTAGCGCAAGCGAAGCTGGCGACTGAAGCCCCGGTGAACGGCGGCCGTAACTATAACGGTCCTAAGGTAGCGAAATTCCTTGTCGGGTAAGTTCCGACCCGCACGAAAGGCGTAACGATCTGGATGCTGTCTCGGAGAGAGGCTCGGCGAAATAGGATTGTCTGTGAAGATACGGACTACCTGCACCTGGACAGAAAGACCCTATGAAGCTTTACTGTAGCCTGAGATTGGGTTCGGGCTTTGCTTGCGCAGGATAGGTGGGAGGCTATGAGAGTGTCCTTGTGGGGACACTGGAGCCAACGGTGAGATACCACTCTAGCAAGGCTAGAATTCTAACCTTGAACCATGATCTGGTTGAGGAACAGTTTCAGGTAGGCAGTTTGACTGGGGCGGTCGCCTCCTAAAAAGTAACGGAGGCGCGCAAAGGTTCTCTCAGGCTGGTTGGAAATCAGCCGTAGAGTGTAAAGGCAGAAGAGAGCTTGACTGTGAGACCAACAAGTCGAACAGGGACGAAAGTCGGCCTTAGTGATCCGACGGCACCGCGTGGAAGGGCCGTCGCTAAACGGATAAAAGTTACTCTAGGGATAACAGGCTGATCTCCCCCAAGAGTTCACATCGACGGGGAGGTTTGGCACCTCGATGTCGGCTCATCGCAACCTGGGGCGGTAGTACGTCCCAAGGGTTGGGCTGTTCGCCCATTAAAGCGGTACGTGAGCTGGGTTCAGAACGTCGTGAGACAGTTCGGTCCATATCCGGTGCAGGCGTAAGAGCATTGAGAGGATTCCTCCTTAGTACGAGAGGACCGGGAGGAACGCACCGCTGGTGTACCAGTTATCGTGCCAACGGTAAACGCTGGGTAGCTATGTGCGGAGCGGATAACCGCTGAAAGCATCTAAGTGGGAAGCCCACCTCAAGATGAGTGCTCTCATGGGTTAACCCAGTAAGGTCACGGGCAGAACACCCGTTGATAGGCGGTAGATGGAAGTACAGTAATGTATGCAGTCGAGCCGTACTAATAGACCGAGGGCTTGACCTCAAACGTTGGTGAATGAAAAAAACAAGTTGCTATGCAGCCTTTAAGGTTTCTGTTTGAGTACGCATCCTTTCCTGGTGCTTATGGCGTAGTGGTCCCACCCTGACCCATCCCGAACTCAGGTGTGAAACATTACAGCGGCAAAGATAGTTGGGGGGCAGCTCCCTGCAAAAATAGCTCAGTGCCAGGTTGATTTTTAGTTAAATAGTGGTGTAGTCTGCGCAGACTACACCACTATTTTGTTGTGACCCAAGGGTATGTCAACCAATGTTACAAGGTGATGCCACGCCAAGTGCAGGTGACCCCTAAGCCCAAAGGAGCCTTAAGGGTGCAGATGGATGCATGGTGGTCGTTTGTCGATGCCAAAGGCAACAAGCAGTGGGTCTGGCTAGCGCTTGATGTGGCAACGCGTGAGATTGTCGGGTGTTATGTTGGCGACCGTTCAGCAGCGTCTACAAGGAGGTTGTGGCAATCGATGCCTGCTGTCTATCGACAATGTGCCGTTGTGTACAGCGACTACTGGGAAGCCTATGCCAAGGTTCTGCCGAGTAACCGTCATCGTGCCGTTGGTAAAGAGAGCGGCTTGACCAGCTATAGCCACAGCCAACAGTGTTAGGACACGGCATCTTTAAGCACGGACTCCATTGCCTGCCGCAGCGAATCTGCTTGGGGTAAGCGCCTGCGAATGCGACTTTTGAGCCACGCCCAACACTTTTCAATCCGGTTAAAATCTGGCGAATAGGGCGGCAAGTACAAGCGGCGGCAACCCGCAGCCTCCATTAAAGCCGCGATGCGTCCGCCATGATGGAAGGTCGCATTATCCCCAATCACAACCTGTCCGGGTTGCAGGGCAGGGATTAAGCAGGTTTCGAGCCAAGTCTCAAAGACGACGCGATTACAAGCACCTTCGATCGTGAACGGAGCTAGGAGTCGCTGTTCGCAATAGGCCGCAATCATGTTGATGCGACCGCTTCTGCGTCCAGACTTGAGTGCTTCCAAGCGCTGACCCCGTGGACTCCAGCCATAGCCGTAGTCGTCGCGTTCGTCCATGCCCGCTTCATCGACATACACCCGTTGTGCCGGGGGAATCGTGGCCAGTTCTTCTAAAAACGCGGCTCGTTTGGCTTCATCGCGCTCACGATAACCGTAAGTCTTTTTTTTCGCGTCCACCCGATGCGTTGCAAAGCGCGACCAATACTGCGAGTGCTGATCTCACCCGCCCACAAGGTTGCCATCTCCCCTTGGGTACGGTCTTCATGAGTCTGCACAAACGCCGTAAATTGTTGCCAATCGGTGATTTTGTTGACGGTGCGATGGGGACGATTGGAGTGGGCTTGATAATCGCCAGTGGCGACCTGCCGCTTGAGCCAGAGGTCAATCGTGTTACGACTGAGTTGAAAGATTTGCGCCGCTTCACGTTTCCGCAGACCATCCAACTGAATCGCGTTGATCACTTTTTGTCGCAAGTCGTAACTATAAGCTTTCCCCATGTTCTGGTGTCCCGATTTAGTTGTCGTCGTGCCCATAGTTTATGTCCTAACAGTCTCGTCCGCTGCTATACATTGAACGATTCAACAACACACTGAGACAACGAGTGTCACGCTTAGTGCGGAAGACATTATCGTTCTCTAAAAAGCTGGACAATCACATTGGAGCGATTTGGTCTTTCATTCATTACTACAACAAACTGATAGGGGCGGAGAGGTTGCAGTGTTAGTAGGGTTATTATTCCCTATCCTTTGCTAAATAGAACTACCGTCACTTGTTTGCGTGCCCAAGATCGCTTGGTGTTGGAGTATTTAATGCAAGCGTGTCGGGACTCTCGGCAAGGTCTATCAGCACCCTCTTTATTACCGATTCAGGACAGCACCCCATGAACGGTTACCAATACCTAATCCTGATTGACTCCTGTGAGTTGCCTGGGTGACGGTCATGACGGCATCTGGAATCTCTATGCAGCCATTGGCAATTACACACAAAGACGAGAAATCTTGGACTGGTATCATCTGGTCCCCGAATTTGGGCAAAGTGGCGGGTCTGCGCAACGCTTAGATGCAGTGGAAGCCCATTCATAGCAAGGCGATGTGCATGGTGCCATTGCTCGGTTCAAGGGTTGGCAGCACGAGCGTGTCATGACCTTTGTTGGTTATCTTAACAAACATCGACATCTAATTGCCAACTATGGCTATTATCAAGCCGAAGGCATGCCTATCGGTTCAGGTGTAATTGAGTCGACGGTCGAACAGTTCGGACAACAGATTAAGCTGACGGGAGCACAATGGCAAAAAGACAATGTGCTCCCGCCAGCTTAAACAACGCGCCGCCTACCTAGATGGGCAATGCTCAAAGTGAGTCTTGCAAGATTGGGATGCACTCGTTATTTAGATGCTTTCTTTGTTAGAAACTGTCTTTTAAGTTTGAAGCCGCTGCTTAATCGCTGCTTCTGATTCGTGGGCCTCAAGTTTGCAAGCATCTGTGTGCTTTCTACCAGAAGCTGATTTTTACTATATGCTATTTGTACTGCAGACTTAGAGAGTCGGAATAACGTGCTGTTTGGCAACACCATTTTATGTAATATTTTTAGATGGCTTTCCTCAAGCTAGCATAGGCAAAAGGTTGGAGAAGCTATACTATTTATTGCTCAACTATATGATTGTGTTTGATAGATGCAGGGCAAACCATTAAGGGTAGCTGGAGTTTGAAATGATGCCTTTGCCATCCTTTCTTTGGTTGTGGAAAATTGCTGCATGGTCGATGGGATTTACTGTTGCTGCTTACTTTTTATTGGCAATCTCAGGTGTTTGTATAGCTGTTAAACGTCAGCAAAAGATGCATTTTCGTTGGCTTCGTACCTTTCATTTTTTGATGGGTGGAGTTATTGTCGTTTTGATTCTGCTTCTTTTAGGTATTGGTGTTGTAGGTACACTTGGTCATTTTGGTAGCTTAGGTCATTCGTGGCATTTGCTAGCAGGATTAACTGTAGTAAGCTTAGTCTTTCTTTCTGCTTGGAGTGCTGTGCAGATCAGTCTTATGAAGCCTTGGGCTCGGCTGCTTCATGTATGCACAAATTCTGTACTCTTTATCGGTTTGTTGTGGGTTTCACTAACGGGGTGGAGCGTAGTGCAGAAGTACCTGCCCTAGCTCGATTTTAAGGGGCTAATACTTTCCGGTTTATGGCTAAGTCTAAGGGTGCTATGAATTACTGCTGCATCCATTGAGGGTTTTATTCATGGTGTATAGCGTTACGGTGATTGATCATCCCTTGATTCAGCATAAGCTTACTCTTATGCGACGTGCTGAGACTAGTACTGCTAAGTTTCGATCGCTTATGACTGAGGTTAGTATGTTGCTAGCTTATGAGGTGACACGCGATTTGCCGCTTAAACATGAGTTAATTAAAACGCCAATTTGCGAGATGTCTGCCCCAGTTCTGGCTCCTGATAAAAAGCTTGTTATTGTCTCCATTATGCGTGCGGGGCAAGGCATTTTGGATGGAATGCTTCAGCTAATGCCGTCTGCAAGAGTAGGGCATATTGGTTTGTATCGAGAGCCGACAACATTGGTGCCAGTGGAATATTACTTTAAGCTGCCACATGATATTGAAGAGCGCGATATGTTAGTAGTTGACCCGATGGTCGCTACGGGTAATTCTGCAGCTGCGGCTGTTCAACGATTGAAGCAGACTAATCCTCGATCGCTAAAGTTAGTGTGCTTGTTAGCGGCACCTGAAGGTATTCATAATTTTCATGAGCAGCATCCAGATGTACCAATTTTTACGGCTGCAATTGACGAAAAGCTGGACGAGCATGGGTATATTGTGCCTGGGTTAGGTGATGCTGGCGATCGACTGTTTGGTACAAAATAGCGAACCTTGTTGGCTACAAAGCAATTTGCGTTGGCATTAGAACGCTTCAAGAAGCTTTCGGTATAGCCTAACTCTAAGGTCAGATAGCAGCGTTCTGCTTGAAATAAACTGACTCGCCTCTTTGCGCGCGTTTACCATTAACTTCAAAACCACTGTGTTTAATGATGGAAGCTAAACGGCTGCGAACGATTCCTGCCCAGTTGATTACTTCAAAATCTTTTCAACCTTTTGGTCAGATGATCATTGCTTCGGATGACCATAAACCTTTTGGCTTAGAGGATGCACAGTTGCAACTGCAAAATGGGATTCCTCACTTTTACCTTATGCGGCTACAGCAACGCGGGCGAAAGTTTCATCAGATCACGCGGCATCAGCTCTGCACACAATGCTTAGGATCTTTAGAGGGTAAGGAATGGTTGCTGGCAGTTGCGCCGCTAGGTCAAGCAGCACTTCCTCGCTTAGAGGATATCGTAGCGTTCCGCATTCCTGGTAATTGCTTTATCAAGCTAGAGATTGGCACTTGGCACGCAGGACCATATTTTGATGATCCCTGGGTTGATTTTTACAATCTTGAATTAAGTGACACCAACTTAGTTGATCACGATACTTGCAGTTTACTGAAGCATTACGGATTCGAATTTGAGATTGTTTGATTGCCTCGAATTTCTTTGGGCAAAAAGCGTGATGTGTTGATCGCCCTAATTGCTATGTCGAGTCTGAAGCGATCGAGCAATTTTTGAATGACGTTGCAGGCGCTTTCCATGAAGAAAGCCTTCCGAACTGTTGTATGCGTCACAGGCATAAGGCTTGGTCTATCCCCCAGGAGTTTTGAGGGAACGTACTATGCTTTCGGTCACCCATGCAGCACAGAAAAAGTCTGGCGATCGAAAAAGCCCAGTACATAACTGGGCTTCGGTGCTTGAAGCGAGCGCTTTAGCAGGCTAAAGACCGAGTTGGTTGCCACGCTTATATTGAAGATAGGCAGCGACGAAGAGTCCGGCAAGGGTGATAGGGATTAGCCCAAGCACAATACCTGAAAGAAGTGGCTCTACCAAGTTACAGCTCCTTTTGAATTAGTGATTTTTATGTAAGTTACACATTCTCTTCTCATCGTACTAGGTTCATGAGCAAAGCGCAGCAAAGACAGGCAGGTTTTAGGGGGACAGAAGGTGTAGCCTTGCTAGTCTGGGACATAAAGATGAAAGCGCTACGTTGGTTAGTTGCTCTTTTAGAGTCTGAGAGAATTGCAAAGTTATCTGAAGAAGCTTTAAAATAGAAAAGTCGATTGCTTATTAGCTCGATTCGACAACACTCTCTTGTGCGGCTTGAAAAACTTTTGGATAATCAGCTTGTTACTAACGAAAGTTTGATTCAGCGGATTGCTCTCATGCTGTTAGCCCTCTGTTTGGCAGCTTTTTTAGCTGTTCTGGGGGTTTATCAGTTCCGTGCATCCTCACCTTACATGCAGGATGTTTTAGCAATCAAGGGTGATTCGGTACAGGGTCATGCTATTTTTTTGATGAATTGTGCTGGTTGCCATGGTACAGAGGCGGCTGGTCGAGTTGGGCCGAGCCTGCGAGAGGTATCCAATCGGAAGTCTAAGGTCAGCATGATCCATCAGGTGATTAGTGGGCAGACCCCCCCCATGCCACAGTTTCAGCCTAGTCCGCAAGAAATGGCAGATTTATTGAGTTACCTGGAAAGCCTTTAACCTGAGTATGGCAACGTTTCTACCGTTGCTGCCCCCTTTGCATGGCATAAGCTGCATCCTGGTTGTCCGGCAGACTTGCCTAGAGCGATGTCGCTGCTGACCTTAGGCAAGGTTGTTTTAGGTAATAGCATTCTCCAAGCTTTCTTTCTCCTTTCAAGTTTCTTTTTGCACTTGCCTATGTGCCCTCTAGCAGGATCAGCAGCATCACGGTAGAGTCAAAGAAAAAGTAATTTCGTTGCTGAAGTGGGACAGAATCACGTCAAGCTGGGATGCAATGCTGGGTGAACTTCTCGGTGGGCGCTATAGAGTCATTAACGTCCTGGGGTCAGGCGGTTTTGGTCATACTTATATTGTCGAAGATACTCAGCGTCCTGGTAAGCCACGCTGTGTGCTCAAACATCTGACCTTTGCTAGTGCCAATACCTTGGTGCTTCAACAAGTGCGGCGGCTCTTTCAAACAGAAGCAGAAACATTAGAGCGCTTGGGTCGGCATGACCAGATTCCGCAACTGCTTGCCTATTTTGAAGAGGAGCAGGAGTTCTACTTAGTGCAAGAATTTATTGAGGGACATCCGTTAAGCGATGAGTTGTCAGAGGGTGTTCGCTTCGCTGAGAGCCAGGTGATAGCGTTATTGGATGACGTACTGAGTGTTTTAGAGTTTGTCCATGCTCAGGGAGTGATTCATCGGGACATAAAGCCAGAAAATCTGATTCGACGCGATCGCGATAGTCACTTTGTGCTGATTGATTTTGGTGCGGTGAAAACGCTTGGCAACACGATCGCTGAGGCAACGGGTGAAACCAGCTTCAGTATCCCGATTTATACCTCGGGCTACGGTGCAAGTGAACAATGTTTGGGTAGACCGCAGTTCAGCAGCGATCTCTATTCTTTAGGCATGGTGGCGATTCAAACTTTAACGGGGATGCGCCCCTCTCAGTTGCCACAGGACTTTAATACCTCTGAAATTATTTGGCGTGACCAGGTGCAGGTGAGCGAGCCGTTGGCAGCATTTCTGGATCAGATGATTTGTTACCACTATATCCACCGCTATCAGTCCGCTTTGGAAGCTCGGCAGACGCTCCAGCAAGTTGCTACTGGTCTAATGCCGCCTGTTCGCAATGCGAAGGCTTTAACCGTAAGACCCACAGCGAAGTCACTGACGGTAACTCCTTCTAATCAAACACAGTTTCAGGTCGATCGTCATGGTTTACGCTCTGACACTAACCGTAAGGGTGCCAAAGTGCTGGCGATCGCGGGTGGAGCATTAGCCGCTGCCCTTGCCCTAGTCTTTCTGGTACGTGGTTTTTCGTCTGCTCCTTTAGCACCCACTACTGAGCTAGTGATCGACCCAGTACAAAAGGCGCTGAACGATCGTATGAGCACAGGTGAGAAGTTGCTGAGTGATTGGCAAGCTAATTCTAAAAAGCGAGAAGGCGTTGAGCAGCTTGCTGCCAAGCATTATACAAAAGCAGTCGTAGCCTTGGAGGCAGCGCGAACGAGCGATCGTAGTGATCCTGAGACCTTGATTTATCTCAATAACGCCCGCATTGGTACGGAAAAGTCTTATACGATTGCAGTTGCTGTGCCACTAGGCGATACCTTTGGGTCAGCGCTCGAAATTCTGCGAGGGGTTGCCAAGGTGCAAGACGATGTGAATCAAGCGGGTGGCATGAGTGGAACCCGTCTCAAGGTGACGATCGTTAACGATGATAATCAGCATGAAACGGCTCAACAACTGGCAAAGCTGCTAGTAAACCAACCCGAAATTCTAGGTGTGGTTGGGCATGGGATCAGTGATACAACTCTGTCTGCGGCGGCTGTCTATCAAGCCAATCAGCTTGTTTTAGTCTCACCGCTGAGTTCAGCCGTGCAGCTATCAAATGTGGGTAGCTATATTTTTCGCACCATGCCCAGCGATCGCCTGACGGCTAAGGCGTTGAGTAACCATATGCTCAATCAGATGAAGAAGCGTAAAGTAGTTGTTTTTTTTAATGCTGCCAGCGCCTATAGTCTGTCGCTCAAAACCGAATTCAAAAATGCACTGTTTTACAATGGTGTCGAGATCATGAACGAGTTTGACCTCTCTCGACCTGATTTTGATGCGGCTGATAGCGTTGAGATGGCGATCGCAAGTGGCGCTGAAGTCATGATGCTGGCACCCGATAGCAATGTTTCTGACCGTGCCATCCAGGTTGTGCAGCTTAATCGTCGTCGCTTAAAGGTGTTAGCAGGTGACAGTATTTCTACTGCTAAGGTGCTAAAAGTTACGGGGAGGGAAGCAGTCGATATGGTTGTCGCTATACCGACTGATTTAGCTAGGCTCCCGTTTCAGCAGCAGTCAGAGCAGCTTTGGGGGCGGAATGCTGCCATTAGCTGGCGCACAGCACTTTCGTATGACGCGACCCAAGCGCTAGTTGCAGCAATGAGACGTGAACCTAGCCGCAGTGGTATTCAGAGAGTTCTGGCTCAGGCAAACTTCATGGCTTCGGGGGCAACTGAGCCAGTGCGCTTCTTACCATCTGGCGATCGACAGGGTGGGGTACACCTGATGACTGTTGCACCACTTCGTTCTGGTGGTCGGGTACTCTACGAATTCAAACCGATTGGGCTGAAGCCAATGCCTAAAAAGAAGGGGCTGAAAGGAAAAGGAATGAATGAACGTTTGACCGACTCATCACGATGAACGCTCAGTCATGCCTTGACAGCAAGACAGCTTCTTAGAAAGGTGATTGACCTGTTGGCGCTGGACTTGGAGCAACCACAGGTGGGGTCTGTGAATTATTCAAACGCTTCTTCTGAGCTTCCCGAAAACTAGCTGTTACCGAATCAAGGTTTTCTTGTTGCTGGTCTTGGAAGTCTTCATAACTGAGAGAGCCTGCCTGCTGTGCTCGATGCACCAGATCCATAACGCTACCAGCCTGATTGCCACTCCGACCCGAAAATGGATCGTTATTTTGCTGATCCTGGAAGATATCTTGGGGTTGAGCAACCTCTACTTGTTCCGCTGAGGCAGACTGAGCTAACCCGGCTCCTAAACCGATCGCTGCCATAAGGCTCAGGGTGATTTGGGTGAGCTTGCGTGTACACATGGTTGAAATGTTCATTGTTTTAGCCATAAAGCGTCCTTTATCCACACACCTTAATTTAAGAGACGGTCTAACCCTTCTACACGCTAAGACTGCACCTACCAGGCAAATAGTTCCATTTTGAAATCTTAGCACCCAAAGCCAGGGTAAGTTTTGGCGATCGCTTTGGCAGCTTTAACGGGCTGTTAGGCGAGCGATCGACGCAGTTTGGGTTGAATCAGCACCAGCGCCACTACATCAAAGCTAAGCAGCAGTAAGAGCGCCGCTCCTAGCGTGACAGAACCCCAAGGAGCCTGCATCACTACACTACTCAATGACCAATCGCTGTGCAAATAGACATACCGGATCGGTTCAATGGCGTAGCTGAGGGGATTGAGCGTGGCAATCCACTGTAACCAGGTTGGCATGAATGACAGCGGTACCAGTGCCGTACTAGCAAACAGCAGCGGCAGATTGGTGACGAAAATTACGGCAATGAGTTCGATATGACCTGGTAAGGAGAACGATAGCCCCAGGCTGAGGGCAGTTACACCTAGTACCAGCAGAAGTACAATTAAACCCACAAGCCCCAATCCAAGTGCGTTTGGTAGACCTGCGCCCAGCAGAGCGCTAACTGTCACGATCGCCGCGGTTTGGATCAAGCTCAGTGTGGTGATGAAAATAGCCGATGCCATCACGATCGAAAATCTCGATGCCAGCGGAGCCACAAGCAGGCGATTAAGGAAACCAAACTCGCGATCGAACATCACGGGTAAACCGGCATTCAGCGCTCCACCAAAAGCTGTGAAGACAATCACACCTGCGCCCAAAAATTGCCCGTAGCTAACGTCGGTGCCAAACAAGCCCTGTGGTGCGTTCTGAAACAGGGCGCCAAAGAGTACCAACCACATAATCGGCTGCACGATCCCTGCAATCAGCGTTGAAGGACGGCGTTGCAGTTGGATGAACAGACGACGAGTGAGCGCTCCAGTTTCCTGTAAAAAGTCGCTTAACGCTGAGGAGGTCTGTATCGCCGGAGTTTTGGGGTCGGTTGTAGACGGCGTAAAGGTGGTACTCATAGATCTAAAACGGTTCAACCGTAGTTTCTGTAAAAGGGTGAAGGAGTAAAAAGGTAGATGGGTAGGGTCGATGTCAATGTCGATCGTTGCCGCTGTCGATTCCTTGCGTCTCAAGCACTGCGTCGCCATTACCGCATATTCTGCTTTCGTTCTGCTTTAGTGTCACGACTACCAGCCGCCGCAATTTCAGCGTCTAACAGGGTGCGTCCAGTCGCAGCGAGATAAACATCATCTAAACTCGGACGCGCTTGAGCGATGCCAAAGGTGGGTAAGCCGACTGTTTGGAGTGCCTGTTGAACCATCGCAAGGGCATCGCTCTGAGGCTGAACGACTAAGTTGAGCGAGTTACCCTGAGCGCTGTTAATAATCACTTCCTGTACAGGCGGTAGGGCTTGCAGCAACGCCTTCGCTTTTTCAGCTTCCTCTAAAGGCGAAAACTCACGGATGCGGAGGGTGATGCGATCGCCGCCAACGTTGTCCTTCAGCGCTGAGGGTTTGCCGGATGCAATGACCCTGCCCTGATCAATAATGGCAACCCGATCGGCGAGCGCGTCTACTTCTTCAAGATAATGGCTGGTGAGTAAGACAGTTGTGCCCTGTTCTCGCAGCCCTCGGAGGAAGTCCCAAACAGCGATTCGGCTTTCGATGTCTAGCCCAACGGTTGGCTCATCTAAGACCAACACTTGCGGTTGGTGTAGAAGTCCAGCTGCTAAATCCAGACGCTTCTTCAACCCACCCGAATAGGTGCCCGTTTTTTGATCAGCATAGCTTTCTAGATCCAGCAGTTTGAGGACGAGCGCGATACGTTCTTGGGCGAGCGATCGTGGGAGGTGATACAGCGCCGCTTGAAGCTGAAGTAACTCTCGCCCCGTCAACACCTTATCTAGGGCTACTTCCTGGGCAATATAGCCCAAATACCGTCGAGCAAGACGAGGCTGTTGGATGACAGAGATGCCAGCAACTTCTACTTTGCCAGCGTCGGGTTCAGCCAGGGTACAAAGGCAACGCAACGTCGTTGTTTTGCCAGACCCATTCGGACCTAAAAGACCAAAGATCTCACCTGGTTCAACTTGCAGCGACACGTCTTTAACCGCTGCCACGGAGCCGTAATACTTTTTCAGGTTTTCGATGAACACCGCAGGAGCCATAGCACTGCCCCAAAGCTATACAAATCTCAATACACTCCCATCGTATCGCACTTAAGGAAGTGAAGGAGCCGTACCTAGATCCCCGACTTCTGAAGAGGCACTAAACATCTCTGAGCTCCCCGACTTCTGAAACAGTTTCACCAGCTATTATCAGCGCTTACTAGAGAAGTCGGGGAGCTTTACCACTCCACAGACATCTTTGAAGATCCCCAACTTCTGAAATAGGGGCACTAAACATATCAACGTTGTCTAAAGAAGGCAGGGATCTTGGATCTCTAACACTCCACCGCTTGAATCTTTAAGCGTTTAAGGAACCAACCATTGTCTGCACGTTCGCGGCGATCGTCCGTAAATTGCCTGCTACTACGCTGACAAACTCATGGGTGAACGGCAAACTATCCAAGCCCATACCAGCGCAAAGCAACATCAGGTACAGAATAGAATACTTAAAGACCGATCGCGCGACTTGCAAATCTGACGGTGCTTGCATAAGCTGCCATGCTTTTTGAACAAAAACGCCGCCTAAGAGCAAAGCAATGCCGCAATAGACCGCACCCATGACATGCAAGGGGTAGACCAGCAGCAGCGTCACTGGAAGCAGTATCAGTGTGTAGTAGAAGATTTGACGAGCGGTCGGCTCATTGCCGACAACTACAGGCAGCATGGGCACACCAACTTTGGCATAATCTTCTCGAATTAAGACTGCTAGTGCCCAGAAATGTGGCGGTGTCCAGAAGAAGATAATGGCAAACAGCACCCACGCTGCCCAGCTCAAATCACCCGTTACGGCTGCCCAACCCACCAGTGGTGGAATTGCTCCGGCAGCACCGCCAATGACGATATTCAGCGTGCTATGACGCTTGAGCCAGTGGGTATAGATCAGCACGTAAAAGACAATGCCAGACATCGCGAGGCAGGCGCTCAGCAGATTAGCAAAGACCGTTAACAGGGTAAAAGAGAGTGTGGCAAGCGCGATCGCGAAAATCAGTGCATCACGCGGCTGGATGCGACCCGATGGTAAGGGGCGATGGCGAGTGCGCTCCATGATGTAGTCAATATCGCGATCGTAGAAGCAATTAATGGTGTTGGCTGATCCAGCCGCACAAGCACCGCTGATTAATGTGACTAGCAAGAGAACGGGATCAACCTCACCCTTGGCTGCAATCCACATACCGCCAGCGGTCGTAATTAGCAGAAGGAGAATGATACGAGGTTTAGTGAGTTGATAATAGCTTTGAAGAACCTGTAGAACGTTTTCGTGTTGGCGGGGGATACTAGTTAAGACAGTTTCTTGCATTCGCCCTTTCCTAAAGAAGACAGACCTAAAAAACAAACTCGAAACGCAGTGATGAAAGTGATCAGCCTCTTACCTGTAGGCTTGGCTCAAGCCGTACGTTGCCAACCACACTTCACCGAAATCAGTAGGACTGGCTGAAAGTCAAGCCAGTTGACCCTTGGCACGATCGCCAGGAAAGGTCTCGTCTGTAGCGGCTGAGGCTAGAGGAGATAATGTTTCGTCGATCGCCGCTGTTGGTAAATCGCGCCACGCCAGTACTGTAAACGCAACTAACGTTCCCAGCAAGGCAGCCCCGATCGCCTGATGAGAAACTGTGAGTGGTTCCACCTGCAACCTGAGCTTGAACGTGGCTACGCCTAAAAGAATCTGAAGCACCACTAAGCTGCTTGCCACTTTTGCCAGCTTCCGTAGCGTGGGATGCAGTGCTGGAGTCCGCCATGCCAGAACCGCCAGTGTCACGACTGCCAGCGTTGGTGGCACTACGCCTGCAATGTGGCTATGCATCACCACACAAAGCCCAGAATCATTCAGGCATTGATGCAATGCCCAACGGGATGCAACCAACGCGCCCAGGATGCTTTGAAGGTAAACCAAAACCCCTGCGATGAGACCAACCCAGGGCAGCTTCCCAGCCGTGCCCATGCCTTGATGGGGCATCAGCGCCACGCCGATCGCCAGCAGCGTCACAAAAAACAGCAGCGCCGTACCCAAATGTGCTGTCACAATGTCGAAGCGGAGCAACTCGGTAACGGTGAGTCCGCCTAGAAGCCCTTGAAAGAGCACCAGCACCAGCGCCAGCGCGGTTGCCCAGGGTGTCCAACCAGGAAGGGTGCGGCGATACCACCAGGCAAGCCCAAACAGCCCGATTGCAAACAAGCCCATAGAGGATGCGGTTAAACGATGAAACCATTCCAGAAAGACCTGGAAGTTCATCTGCTGTCGCGGCAGTAATTCGCCATAGCAAAGCGGCCAGTCTGGGCAAGCAAGACCCGCATTCATCACGCGCGTTGCACTGCCCAATGCCATGAGAAACAAGGTTTCGGCTGCCATCGCCAGCGCAAAGTGACTTATCCGCGATCGATGTTGGGATGCTTCAAGAGCGGATTGATGGAAGATTGCATCAGCCATCGGCTTATCCTTAAATCACAAAACTAAATTTAACTAAAGACAAAAGCGAGTGGTTACTTCAAACCTAGCACTACAGACTCAAAAGCGGGTCTGCCTGCTTCACTAGCTATTACTTTAGTGACGCTGTTGTCTCATAGCCTCACCCTTTGGAATTTCTTCGGATTGCACCTTTTTTGCCGTATCAAACGTTGCAAACGCAAGATGTTCTAGTAATACCAATTCTCTAAAGACCAGCTACAGATAGTGCCTCTAAAATAGAGTGCCATCCGACAAGAGAAGCAATGACTTCCTTAGTCATCACTTCTAACCTCGCTCGCATCAACAACCGCAACGCATCGAGGTTCTTCGGCAACTGCCAGCGCAACCCTAATTTGAAATGCTGCCACACACGCTCAATGGGATTCGTTTCTGGTGAGTGGGACGGTTGAAACAGCAAGATGATATTGGGCGGAATCTGCAAGCGTTTGGCGCGGTGTGCCCCCGCTTGATCGACTTGCATGATCACAATGCTGTCCTTGTAGCGCTCACTCACTAAGTTCAAGAACACTTGGAAGCAATCGCTGTTGAGATGAGTGAACTCATAGAAGAAGTGCTCGCCCGTGCTCGGTTCCACCACCCCATACAGATAGGTGGCCTTGAACTGCCACTGCACCTTACCTTTGGGCTTGATGCCTTTGGCCGTGATCTTGCGCCCACTGATAGTTTTGAGCCCAAGGCGCGTCTCATCCTGGCAGAAGAAGCGTACTTGTCCGCTCAGTCCCAGCACGGCTACGGCATACCAAGCCAGCATCGCCAGGTTCTCAGCGAGTTTTTTTATATGCCTCTACTTTGACCGCTGTGGTCTCTGTACTCACGGGTCTAGCAACTTTAGGCGCGGCTTTGAGGCGGTAATGCACCAACTGATGCACCGTTTTATAAGGGGCAGTGATGCCGAGTTGCGTCTCTAGCCACTGGCAAATCTCGCCGTAGCTGTTGAAGCCCTCATTTTGGTGCAACCGTTGGTTGAGCGCCGCCTGTGCCCACTGGGGAATGCTCTGCCGTCGCCCCGTACGGGGCGTATGGGTGAGCATGGCTGTCAGACCGCCGGTGCGATAGAGGCGGAGCCACTCCTGTACAGTGACGCGATGCCGACCGAGCAGGGTCGCCGCAGACTGCACCGTGGTGGCTTGACCAGTTTTAAGCAGATAAAGCAGTTGAATACGTTCTTTGTCAGAAGCGGTCTTTTGGCTTCTGAGCCGTTGTTTTAGGTCTGCTTCCGTTTCGGTGATATCGAGTTTGTAAACGCCTGCCATAAATGCTGCTTGAACCCAATAGCTACTTTATAGCATCTGTAGCCCTATCTTGAGGAATTGGTATAACTTCTTAGCCTTCAAGCTCCTGATGTCTTGGCGCTGACGTTCATAGCAGCCAGGTTCTATGCTAAAGGTTGGGGACTGAGATCTGTTAGAAGAGCAATTCTGAAGAAAATCATAAGGATGTTTAACGACTACTCCTTTTCGATGAGCACTGCTTTACCTTGTAAGGTAGGTAAGGCTTATATTGGCTAGCTTGAGTGACTTGCCTTGGCGATCGACATCTTTAGGCGGATCTGAATTGTGAATATTCCAAGTTCCATTACAACAATGCTTGCTGGCATCCTGCTTACCCTAGTCAGTGTCTGGGTTGGTCAGAATCACGGTTTAATGCCAGTTGAAGCCTCTGAAGCCGCTCCTTTGATTGATGGGCTGTTCGACACGATGATGACGATCGGTACCGGATTATTCCTGCTGGTGATGGGAGTCATTTTGGTTGCCGTAGTCAAGTTCCGCCGTCAACCGGGTGATGAGACAGATGGCTCTCCCGTTCATGGCAACATTCCTTTAGAGATTCTTTGGACTTCCATTCCTGCTGTCATTGTTTTAGGCTTGGCAATCTACAGCTTTGAGGTTTATAGCCAGATTGGTGGGTTGAACCCCATGGAACATTCGGTGGCACATGGGCAACCAACGCAGCAAATGGCAAACATGCCTGGGGCGGCGATCGCGGCAACGTTGCCCTCTGATCAAGCAACGGCACCCCAGATGCTGATGGCAGATGCTGCATCAGAGGGGCAGACTCAAGCTGAATCGGCAATTCCTGGTGGAGTGACTCAGCAAGCGGACGGCTCCAAAACCTCCATTACTCCCGGCGTAGGCTCTATGCCGACAAAAGATGACCCATCGAAACCCTTTGTGATCCAGGCAAACGGCTTGCAGTACGCGTGGATTTTTACTTACCCCAATAGTGGTGTTGTCGCCGGTGAACTGCATGTCCCCGTTGGGCGTGAGATTCTCCTTGAGATTTCTGCCAGTGATGTGCTCCACGCCTTTTGGGTGCCGGAGTTTCGGCTCAAGCAAGATGCCGTTCCCGGTCAGCCGACTGAATTGCGGTTTACACCCAGTCGGATTGGTGAGTATCCAGTGATTTGCGCTGAACTTTGCGGCCCATATCACGGTGCGATGAGAACGAAGGTAATTGCAGAGTCGCCTGCTGACTTTGCAACCTGGGTTGACGAACAAAAAGTCGCAAGCGCTCAAGGTTTGGAGCAGACGATCGCCGTTAATCCTGCTGACAAAGCGCCTGCTGAATTTTTGGCTCCCTACGCTGACCGAGTGGGTATTCACGCTGATCTTCTACAGCAGCTCCATTCAGAGTCTGGGCACGCTTACTCTGCAAGCTAGAACACGATCGTACGTCACACTAGCTGACAAAAGCTGACAAAGCGCCTTCGGCGAAGCAATACCCTCTGTGAAGTAACCTATAAAAGCAACGCGATTAGCTGATCGCAATGGACTTAGCTCTTATGACCCAAGCACAGCTACAAGAGACGGCTAATATTCCAGCTCATGGTGTCGAACCAAGCGGCAATAATTGGCGCACTTACTTCAGCTTTAGCACTGACCATAAAGTGATCGGGATTCAATACCTGGTCACGACATTCATTTTCTATTTGATTGGTGGTGCGCTGGCGACGGCAGTTCGTACGGAACTTGCAACGCCAGAAGTAGATTTTGTAAGCCGAGAGGTTTACAACAGCCTGTTTACCGTTCACGCAACGGTGATGATTTTTCTGTGGATTGTGCCTGCCACCACGGGCGGCTTTGGCAACTACCTGGTGCCACTGCTGATTGGCGCACGGGACATGGCGTTTCCTAAGTTGAATGCCCTCGCCTTTTGGATGATCCCGCCTGCTGGCATCCTGCTACTTTGCAGTTTCTTCGTCGGCGCTCCGGGTGCTGGTTGGACTTCGTATCCACCGCTGAGTCTCGTTACCGATCAAGCGGGTGAGGCGATTTGGATTCTTAGCGTCTTAATTCTGGGCACGTCATCAATTCTGGCAGCAGTGAACTTCATTGCCACAATCTTCAAGATGCGTGTGGCGGGGATGGGCTTTAACCAGATGCCGCTTTTTTGCTGGGCAATGCTGGCAACCTCAACACTGGCTCTATTGGCGACTCCAGTATTAGCAGGGGCACTGATTTTGCTTGCCTTTGATTTGCTAGTAGGTACAGCGTTTTTCAACCCGACGGGTGGCGGCAATCCGATCGTCTACCAGCATATGTTTTGGTTTTACTCGCATCCTGCCGTTTACATCATGATCCTGCCTGTATTTGGCATGATCTCGGAGATCCTTCCAGTCCACGCACGCAAACCAATTTTTGGCTACAAGGCGATCGCCTATTCCAGTCTCGCCATTTGCTTTCTGGGGCTGATTGTTTGGGCGCACCATATGTTTACCAGTGGCACCCCGCCCTGGCTGCGGATGTTTTTTATGATCACGACGATGGTCATTGCGGTACCAACGGGGATCAAGGTCTTTAGTTGGTTAGCAACGATTTGGGGCGGCAAGCTGCGTTTAAACAGTGCCATGCTGTTCGCACTTGGGTTTCTGTCGATGTTCGTGATCGGCGGCATTAGCGGCGTGATGGTTGCGGCTGTACCGTTTGACATTCACGTTCACGATACCTATTTCATCGTGGCGCACATCCACTATGTTTTGTTTGGTGGAAGCGTCTTTGGTCTGTACGCTGGGTTTTACCACTGGTTCCCTAAGATGACGGGACGGATGCTCAATGAGACCTGGGGGCAGGTGCATTTTTGGCTTAATCTGGTTGGCTTTAACCTGGCGTTTTTGCCCATGCATAAGCTAGGACTGGAGGGTATGAACCGTCGGATTGCGGAATATGAGCCTCGTTTTGCTTTTCTCAACTTGATTTGCTCGATCGGCGCTTATATCCTGGCAGTGTCAACCATTCCCTTCATTGTGAATGTGATCTGGAGCTGGATGCATGGTCCAAAAGCAGGCGATAACCCGTGGAAAGGTCTAACGCTGGAGTGGATGACCAGTTCACCGCCGCCCGTCGAGAACTTTGATGCTGACCCTGTCCTGGCAACGGGTCCGTATGATTATGGGTTTGGCGATCGTGCGACCCCGGTTGACGTACCCTTTTCCGATTCTAGGGAACCCGCACTGGCTGCTGGTCCCAACTCTTCTCTAAGAGCGACTCCTGACCCTGCTGTTGCTGTTTCGCCTGACGATCGTGGTGATAGTGATCATCATTAGGGACTGGCATGAAAAAGGTACTAGTTGCTTAAGTTTCGCTTTTGCTTTACCTGCCGCAGCGGTAGGTAAAGCAAAAGTAAAGAATCTTGCTAGTTAGAACCTGATTAGAGCAATGCCTTAAATCTTTTGATGCGTAATCGTTCGTAGCCAGTCATCGTCAATCACCAAAGAGCCACCTAACGGAAACTTCTTACCCATGACAGGTTCAACTTTAGATTCCGCCAAAACTGCGCTCAACTATCACCATGCTGAAGTTGAAGCACCCCACGCGGAACATCACGACTACAGGATTTTTGGCATCATCATCTTTCTGATTGCAGAAGGAATGATTTTCCTGGGTCTGTTTACTGCTTACTTGACCTTTCGCGCTGTCGCGCCGAGTTGGCCCCCAGAAGGCACCCCCAAACTAGAGCTGCTGCTGCCAGGTATCAACACTATTATTCTGATTTCCAGTAGCTTTATAATTCACAATGCTGATACTGCAATCAAGAAAAACGACGTTAAAGGCTTGCAAAAGTGGTTCGCGATTACGGCTGCTATGGGAGCAGTCTTTTTAGCTGGTCAGCTTTATGAGTATTTTCATTTAGAGTTTGGGCTGACTACCAATTTGTTTGCCAGCACGTTTTATGTGTTGACTGGGTTTCATGGACTACACGTTGCGTTTGGCTTAGTGCTGATGTTAGGGGTGCTGTGGCGATCGCTCAAACAAGGGCATTACAGTAGCGAGAATCATTTTGGTGTTGAAGCTGCCGAAATCTACTGGCACTTTGTTGATGTCGTTTGGATCTTTCTCTTTCTATTGCTTTACATTCTTTAGGTATTCGTGGAATTCTGTTGATGTTGTGAAAGTAAGCTTACGTTTTGAGTATAGGTATTGCCACGGAGCTTAGGACATCAGGAGCAAAGGGGGTTATGTGGGCTTCTCCTTTCAGTCAAAGGTTCTACTCCTGCACCCCGTCTTAACCAGTATGGCTACGGCTATAAGTGGTAAACCAAATCCTACCCAGAAGAAATTTCTAGTGGATATAAAAAAGGGGGAACATTTAAGTTCCCCCTTTTTTATATTTATTACAGCATTGTCAGTTCAGCAAGGCGCTTACTTGATTGCTACTTTCGCGCCAGCTTCTTCTAGCTGCTTCTTAGCGTCTTCGGCATCACTCTTAGAAACACCTTCCTTAACAGCTTTTGGCGCGGCTTCGACCAAATCTTTCGCTTCTTTCAGCCCCAAACCTGTTAAGGTTCGCACGACTTTCAGAATCGAAATCTTCTTGTCAGCCGGAAATTCTTCCAACATGACATTAAATTCAGTCTGCTCTTCCGCTTCTTCGGCAGGAGCAGCAGCAGCACCAGGAGCTGCCATCATCATGCCGCCTACAGGAGCCGCTGCACTTACGCCAAAGGCTTCTTCGATTTGCTTAACCAACTCTGATGCTTCTAAGAGTGTTAGAGTTTTCAACTTTTCCAGAATTTCATCGGTTGTTACGGACATTTGTAGTCTCCTAAGTTATTGGTTGTTGATTGCGAGAAGCTCAGTTCTTAGAACTGAAAACTTAATATTCACTAAAGACTGCTTTAGGCAGCTTCCTGGTCTTTATCGGCTACCGCTTGAATAGCACGAGCTAGCGAAGATGGCACCTGGTTAATCCCAATCGCCAACTTGGCAGCCACGCCATTGATAGCTCCAGCCACTTGAGCAATAAGCTGCTCTTTGGATGGCAGGTCTGCGATCGCTTTGACATCAGCCTCCGTTAGCGCCCGTCCTTCCATCACGCCGCCACGAAGTTCTGTCTTCTTGGTGGCTTTCTGGAAATCCTGATACGCTTTCAGCGCTCCACCAACGTCATCTTTAATCAACAAAAAAGCTGATGACTCTGACAACAGGGTTGTCATTGGCTCCCAGATAGCGTTACCTTCAACGGCAATTCGCATGAGAGTGTTTTTTGTCACTTTACAGGTTGCACCAGTTGGCAAAAGCCGCCTGCGTAGATCTGTAATTTCGGCAACCGTTAGCCCCTTATAGTTGATGACAACTGCTAGCTGAGACGTACTCAATGTTTCTTTGAGTTCAGCTACTATCGCCTTTTTGCCCTCTAACGTTCTACCCATTTATCTTCACCTCCTTTTATTAGATGGTTTGATCAACTTAAACATTGCTCATTCAGTTTCATTAGACAAAGCCAGGTAAAATCAAAAAACCCCGGACTCAGAGCCGGGGTTACGCTGTAAATTGGCTGTCAGTGCTACGAAAGGCAACACTAACACTCCAAGAATACAAAACGAAAACCTCGGCAGGAAATTAAGCTCTGGGCACCTGCTGTCTCTGGCTTTGCTATGAAATTGTTGGTACTTAATTAACGTCTAGTAATCCTACGATCGCAACAGTTATGATGTGCAGTTGCTTGCTTAAGTAATTAAACACTAGTCTACCAACTAACTGCTACTAACGGAAAACTTAGGCTGCGTCTCCTACCTTCAGATCCCGCAAGAGGCTTACGTCGACTTCAATTGACGGTCCCATTGTGGCAGCAACATAGACAGTACGCCAATAACGACCCTTTGCGCCAGAAGGGCGATTACGGTCAATGGTTTCTTGCAACGCTTTGAGATTAATCATCAAATCTTCGGCTGGAAACGCTGCTTTGCCAAACATCACATGGACAATGCCCGTTTTGTCTGCCCGAAACTCCAGTTTACCTGCCTTAAATTCGGCGATCGCTTGCGGTAAGTCAAAGGTAACCGTGCCACCTTTAGGGGATGGCATTAAACCACGTGGACCAAGCAATTTACCCAGTTTTGCCACTTGAGGCATCATGTCTGGTGTCGCAATCAGCAAATCAAAGTCAATCGTGCCCTTTTGGATCTCGGTGATCAACTCCTCCGAGCCAGCTAAGTCTGCGCCGGCATTCGTTGCCTCAGTCACTTTCTCACCACGAGCAATGACAGCGACTCGAATCGATTGCCCCGTACCTTTTGGGAGCGCCACTGTCGTCCGCAACTGTTGGTCAGCGTACTTAGGATCAATTCCTAGCCGAATATGAGCCTCTGCGGATTCTGGAAATTTAGCAGTCGCTGTTTCTTTCAGCAGGTTCAGGGCTTCAAGCGGTTCATACGCCCGTTCCTCAACCTTTTTGTTCAATTCTTGCAGTCTACGAGATATTTTGACCATAGTTTCCTCTTGGGGTACTAACGAAGCAACGCCTCTCCCCCGCTAACGGTTTACAAAAACTGCAATCATTTGTCTAAAACTTAGACAACGTGCAAACTGAACCCTTAAACTAATCCTTAACCGTCACGCCCATGTTGCGCGCCGTGCCCTCAACAATCCGCATTGCTGCCTCAATGTCATTTGCATTCAGATCAGGCAGTTTAGCTTGAGCGATTTCTTGAAGCTGAGAGCGGGTAATTGAACCAACCTTCTTGCGATTCGCTTCGCCCGAGCCTCGCTCGATTCCTGCTGCCTTTGCAATGAGCTTGGATGCAGGCGGCGTTTTGAGAATAAATGTGAAACTGCGATCTTCATAGACCGAAATTTCAACAGGAACTACCATGCCTGCCTGGTCAGCAGTCCGCGCATTGTATTCCTTGCAGAACATCATGATATTGACCCCGTGCTGACCAAGCGCGGGACCAATAGGGGGAGCCGGGTTTGCTTTCCCAGCCGTGATTGCCAACTTAATGACCGCAGCAACTTTCTTTGCCATTGACTCTACTAACTCTCTTTCTGAACCTGATTGAACTCTAATTCCACTGGTGTGTCACGACCAAAAATAGACAACAGTGCTTTGAGCTTACTGCGTTCTGGACTAACTTCAATAACTTCACCTTCAAAGTCTTTAAAGGGGCCAGATAGCACCAAAATTTTGTCTCCGGGAGCCATGTTGATTTTAACAACAGGCTCCTGCTCTTGAGCTTGCTTGAAGATACGCTCGACCTCAGCATTGCCTAGGGGGAGTGGCTTCACGTGACCACGACCACGACCATAGCGGCGTTTTTGCTCGGCACCTACAAAGTTAATGACATTGGGAGTGTTTTTAACGACCTGCCAGGTATCATCATCCATCAGCATATTGACAAGTACGTAGCCGGGGAATACTTTTTCTTCTGTATTCTGACGGCTACCGTCCTTGCGAAGTCTGATGGCAGGAGTTTGAGGGATCTCAATCTGAAAGATGCGATTGACAACATCTAGTGTTTCAATGCGTTGTTCCAGATTTGCCTTGACACGCTTTTCGCAGCCAGAAGCAACTTGCACAGCATACCAACGACCGCCCTGAGCTGATGCTTCGTTGGACGGATCCTCAGTATCTACTTGTGCCAGATTTTGTTGAAAGTCGTCTGATGCAAAAGTCATCCAAACACCTGCTTGGCTCCCCAAGCGAAGAAATTATCAATCAGGTAAATGAGGGTCGCGGAAAGGATCACCATCAAAACTACAGCGATCGATTCACTAATTAGCTGCTGACGGCTAGGCCAGACAACCTTGTCAAGCTCATCCTTGGTCTCCTGCAAGAATGCCGAAGCACTAAAGCCAGACTTTGTCTCTTGCACATCGGTAGCTTCCTTCTTTGCCACAGTCCCTCATCTCCCTTTCAGTGCAGCGTTGAACCAGATCACTTTTTGTTTCTATCTCCACAGAGGGAACAGCATTAGAAGTTAGCGATCGTGCTACCACTCTATCCTAGTTTTACTGCCACTCAACGCCCGTTAATGCAACTGCCCACCTTGCTAAGAGCTGAATACTTTTCGCAGATCCTGGTAAGACAGCAATTTAACGGCCGCTAAACCGTACGTACATCGTTATGGACTAAGCGCGCCCTGGAGGACTTGAACCCCCGACATCAGGTTTTGGAGACCTGCGTTCTACCAACTGAACTAAGAGCGCCAGTGCCAAAGCCTCAGCATTACCAGTTTATCAGCTTGACTGCCGATTTGTCGGTTACTAGTTACTAGGCATTGTTGCAAGTAATTAGTAACCTGATACGCTAGCAATCTACTGAAGGGGACGATCAAAGCGCTGCTTAAGTCGTGTTGCCTTACCAATACGATCGCGTAGGAAGTAGAGTTTGGCGCGGCGCACCTTCGCACGACGCAACACTTTGATGCTCTCAATGCGAGGCGAATGAATCAGGAAAACTCGCTCTACGCCAACACCCTGAAACGTTTTGCGAACCGTGATGTTTTGGTTTAGACCAGCACCACGACGGGCGATAATTACCCCTTCGTAAGGCTGGGTGCGCTCCTTGCCACCTTCTTGGATGATGACACCTACTTTAACAGTATCGCCAATATAAAGGGTTGGCAGGTTCGACTTCATTTGCTCCGCTTCAATGGAGCGGATAATCTCTTGGGCGTGCATAGGTTAAGTCAAAACTCACAGTCTATAATCATAAGCCATGTTGGTTGCTTAGGTCTAGAGGTAAAGCTGAAAAAGCTTTCTTTAATAACTGATCTTCAGGGGGAAGAGTCTGCCAGGATCCGTTTTTGGCTTGGCATCGATCTTGAATCTCTTAAATGAAAGTGTTCTGTCTAATTAAATAAAAGGTGCTTTAATAGCGCTCAACTCCTCTTTTTAAATCCTTCTAAGGAGGTTAACATCCCCCTGTGGAGGATTGAATTCTTAGAGCTGGTTGTTAGAAAGTGTTAGGGCTAGCTCGACGTGGACGGTTTTGTAAGATCCGTCAGTCGTTAGTTGACTCGTTTTTCTACTATTTCAGTCCTTCTTGTGTTTAATTGAGGGCATTATTTTGATTACAGTTGGAGCTGTCTGCTTCTACCTACTGTCTTCTCCACTGAGACGATGGACGTTGCCGTCTCATCTAGCGCTGCATATTCCAGATGGCTTCCTCAGCTTGCCAGTTAGTCTCGTTACATGGGCAGTAGCGATCGCTCTGATTGCGGTAGCACTAAAGCAAGTCGAATCGGAGTATAAGGAGCGAACAGTCCCGCTGATGGGCGTTTGTGCGGCGTTTATTTTTGCAGCACAGATGATTAATTTCCCGATCCCAGGTGGAACGTCAGGTCATTTACTGGGCGGTACGTTAGCGGGTGTGTTGCTAGGACCGTGGGCAGGATCGCTTGTAATGACGGTCGTGTTTATTGTGCAAAGCATTCTTTTTCAGGATGGTGGTTTAACGGTTCTGGGTGCCAATGTTTTAAACATGGGTTTGATTGGCACGTTTGGGGGCTACTACCTGTATCGAGCCGTTCGCTTTGCCTTTGGACGTAGCCCTTTGCGTGGAACGCTGATTGGCGTAGCAATTGCTGCTTGGGTCAGCGTCATTGTTGCTGCTATCGCTACAGCGATTCAACTGGCGTTGTCTGGCACGGTGCCTCTTGCTGTCGCTTTGACTGCGATGCTATCCTGGCACATTCTAATTGGGGTCGGTGAAGCAATTATCTCTGTAACGACCATTAGTTTCATCTGGCGATCGCGCCCTGACCTGCTCTACGATGCACCACGTAAGGCAAATTCGCTGGCATCAAAGTCACTTTTGCCGCGTTAAACCATTTTTGTCCGATGCTTACGTTAGGTATTTGCTAAGACGCTCACATTTTTTAAGAGGTTTCATATGAGCAACCGTCTGTACCAGCAGCGGAACCGCGCGTTTGTATTTGCCGGTCTGGGCATTGCACTGTTAATTGCGATCGTTTTGTCGTCTTTTGCAAGCACCGATCCGGATGGTCTCGATCGGGTTGCCGAAGATCTCAAATTTAGCGACAAGGCACTAGAGGAGCAGCCATCCCAGAAACTGCCGTTTCACGCCATTTTTGATGAGTATGCTGTGAGAGGTGTGCCTGAACAAATTGCTACACCGCTGGCGGGATTGGTTGGTACCCTGGTTACGTTTGGTCTGGCTTGGGGTGCAGGCAAGTTGCTTGTGCGGCGACCGGGGATCGCTTCTGAAGATTCTCAGTCGGACAAGTAGTCTTTGACATGTCTGAACGCTAATCGGTTTTGATGAATTTGTATTAGTGCTATTTCACCGGAAGGACTGCATGAATGCTACTGCACATTAGTGCTTTTCAGCTTGACGTTGACAGTCAGAGAGTGTCGCCCTGGCATCGGTTAGCACCGAAGACGCGCGTGCTATGTACGTTACTATTGCTGTTTGCGATCGCCCTCACGCCAAATGGACGCTGGTGGACATGGAACATCTATGCCGTTGGGGTGGGGGTAATTATTCTATGCAGCCGTGTTACCCTTTCGATTCTGATACAGCGGGTGGCGATTGAATCGGTTTTTATTAGCGTTGTGCTGCTTGGCACATTGTTTCGTGATGGTGGTGTGACGTTGTGGCAATGGGGTTGGCTACAAATCACTACCGAAGGGCTTTGGGTTTTGGGCAGCGTCACGTTCAAGGCCTTGCTATCGCTGTTGGTGGCAAATATTTTGGTGTTGACGACCTCAGTGCCAGCGCTGCTTCATGCTTTGACTGCGTTGCGAATGCCGCCTTTGCTGGTGGCAATCATGGCCTCCATGTATCGCTATGTAGCAGTCTTGATGGGTGAGTTTCAGTCGATGCAGCGAGCGGCGCTGTCACGCAATTTGATGGGGAGCGATCGCTGGCAGCGATTGGTCGTTGGCAATATGTTTGGGTCATTGTTTATCCGTACGCTTGACCGAGGCGAACGGGTGCATCTGGCAATGCTGTCTCGTGGCTACGATGGCTTGCCACCGACAGAAAATGTTACAGGCGTTAGTCAGCGCGATTACATTGCGTTAATGCTGACTATGAGCCTAACTTTGCTGGGACAGGGCATTTATCTTTTTAACGTTGTTTAATTCGCGGCTCGTATGCACCACAATCCTATAGAAATCAGTGCTTTGAGCTATGCCTACCCCGATCATACGCAGGCTCTTAAAGGAATCAATCTTTCAATTAAGGCAACTGAACGGATTGCGATCGTGGGTGCGAATGGGTCTGGTAAGTCAACGCTGTTGCAACATTTTAACGGGTTGCTGCTGCCTCAAGCGGGCGCGATCGTGGTGGGTGAGTTAGCGATGGTCCCGAAAAATCTGAAGGCAATTCGCAACTTTGTCGGTTTGGTGTTTCAAAATCCAGACGATCAGTTGTTTATGCCGACCGTTTGGGAGGATGTCACGTTTGGTCCCTTGAACCAAGGACTTAAAGGGCATGAGCTGGAGCATCGAGCCGTAGCAGCAATGAAAGCAGTGAGCTTAGACCCGCAGCACTACGGCTCACGCAATGCCAATAATCTGTCGGGCGGTGAAAAAAAAACGGGTGGCGATCGCGGGTGTGCTTGCTATGCAGCCTCAGGTGCTTGTATTGGATGAGCCGTCTGCCCAGCTTGATCCCCGTTGCCGTCGTGAGCTTATTCACCTGCTGGATAGCCTGCCGTTGACACAGTTAATTGCAACTCATGACCTGGATTTAGCGCTGGAACTGTGCGATCGTACCGTTGTTCTTAGTCGGGGTGAAGTCGTTTTTGATGGTGCTACCGAGCAGATTCTCGGCGATGCCGATCGGTTGAAACAATACTCCCTGGAGCTGCCGTTGAGCTACAGCCGTCCGTATTGCTTACTGGAGCATGCTCCAGCAGTGGTGCAACAAGCGGTTAGTGCTGGACAGTGCGCTCCAAGTTAAGGCCGGTCAGTACTCTAACGTTGTCTAGCTCTCTCTTCTACGTCTGTCACTTCGCTGTTACTACGAATGGACTAAAGTTAGAGCAGAGGCAAGTGTCGGCTTGCCGAAGTCACTTTCTCAAGGTTTTGCCCGCACATCTATGCTTCTTACCTTACTTCGTCGCTACGGTCTTCCCAGTTTGCTGTTTGGTTTGTGTCTGAGCATTGTCTTGTGGTCTAAACTGCCCGCTGTTGGTCAGCCAGCGATCCCCAACACTGTCACCGCTCAAAACAGCCCCCGCCCCAATTCGCTGCCATCTGCCGCGCTACCTTCCAAAGCGCTGAGTGCAAGTGTCCGTAAAACGGTGCTAGAGAATGGGCTAACCGTTTTGACTAAGGAAGTGAAGACGGCTCCTGTCGTGACGGTGCAAGTCTGGTATCGCGTTGGAACCCGGGACGAAACCCCTGGAATTAGCGGTATCGCTCATCAACTCGAGCATTTGATGTTTAAAGGAACGAAGGAGCGTCCCATTCAGTTTGGGCGCTTTTTTAGTGCTTTGGGCAGTGAGTCAAATGCTTTCACTAGCTACGACGAAACGGCATATTTTGGCACGGTGGAGCAAGATAAGCTGAACGCGCTGCTGGTATTGGAAGCCGATCGAATGCAAAATGCGCTGATTGATGAGCAGCAGCTTGCCAGCGAAAAACGAGTAGTGATTTCGGAACTGCAAGGGTACGAAAACAATCCGGGCTACCGTCTCGGTCGATCGGTGATGAAGGCTGCCTTTCCGCAAAGCCCCTACGGCTTGCCTGTTGGCGGTACAAAGGCAGATGTACAGGCATTTACTGTAGAGCAAGTGCGCGCTTACTATCGTAAGTTCTACCGACCCGACAACGCGACGCTAGTAGTGGTTGGCAACTTCGAGACAGATGCCACTCTAAAAACAGTGAAGGAGACGTTTGGTAAGGTGCCCAAAGGTGTGGGCGCGTTGCCCGGTTTGAAGTCACCGCAGCCAAATGTCCTGCCTGATGGTGCTAAGGATCCGATCGTGCTACGAGAACCAGGCAGTGCAGCCTTGCTGAACGCGGTATATCCGCTGCCTAGTATCCAGCATCCTGATGTCCCTGCCCTGCAAGTGATGGACTACATTTTAACTGGAGGGCGCAGTTCGCGGCTCTACCAGGCATTGGTCGAGTCGGGGTTGGCAAGTGATGCAAGCGGCTATGCGGCTAATCTGATCGACGCTGGCTGGTACGAACTTTCGATTACAGCGGCTCCGGGTAAGGAACTAGCGCAGATTGATACCGTACTCCAGACAACGGTGGCGGCTTTGCGCGACCAACCAGTGACCCAAGAGGAATTAGAACGGGCAAAAACGCAGTTACGAGCCTCGATCGCTCTAGACAATCGAGATATTACCAGTCAAGCGTTGCAACTGGGTGATGATCAGATTGCTACTGGCGACTACCAGTTTAGCGATCGCCTGCAAGCGGCGATCGCGACCCTTACGCCTGCGGATGTGCAGCGAGTTGCGAAAAAGTACCTCATGCCAGCAAACCGTACCGTTGGCTTTTTTGAACCGACGCAACCTGATGGTAAACCGGGCACTGGTGCTGGCAACCTGTCACAGACAACCGAAAGCTTTAGTCCTGGTGCTCCAGTTGATCCGGCAGAGCTGGCAAAATATTTGCCGAAGCTGACTGTTAGTAGTCAGCCGGTAGCGCAGACCTTGCCCGAAAAGCTCACCCTGGCGAATGGGTTGAGCGTGCTGCTGTTGCCCGATCGCAGTACACCAACCGTCACTCTCAGCGGCTATGTCAAGGCGGGTAGCGCGTTTGACAAGGCAAACACTGCTGGTTTAGCAAGCTTGACGGCAGCAAATTTAATGAACGGGACGCAAACAAAAAAGGCGTTAGCGATCGCCAAAACGCTTGAAAATCGAGGAGCCAGTTTGAGCTTTCGTGCTAATCGCGAAGGCGTGTCGATCGATGGCAGTGCGTTATCGGCTGACTTGCCAACGCTGCTACAGGTATTGGGCGATGTGCTGCAAAACGCCAGCTTTCCAGATAGTGAATTAGCTCTGAGCCGCCAACGGGCGCTGACTAGCCTTAAGTTAGAGCTTGATACGCCTGCTCGGTTAGCAAGGCGAGTTTTTCAGCAGACGGTTTATCCTGAAAACCATCCCTTTCACACCTTTCCGACGGAAGCCAGCCTGAAGCAGGTGACTCGCGCTAATGTGGCGGAGTTCTATCAGCAGCACTATCATCCCGATAAGACGGTGCTTGCTTTAGTCGGCGATTTTGACTCCAGCCTGGTGCGGGCTTTGCTGAACGAGGTATTGGGTGCCTGGCAAGACCCAACCCAAGACACGACCATCGAATTTCCACAAGTGCCTTTGCCAAAAGCGATTACGCGGGTGAATCCGGTTTTGCCTGGTAAAACACAAGCCATTACATTCATTGGTTACAACGCGATCGATCGCAAAGATCCCCGGTACTACACCGCACTGGTCATGAACCAGATTATTGGTGGTGATACGCTCTCCAGTCGTCTGGGCACCGAAATCCGCGATCGTCAGGGACTGACCTACGGTATTTACAGTGCTTTTCAGGCAGGCATTACCTCTGGCCCTTTTCTCATTAGTATGCAGACGGCTCCAGAAGATACTGATCAAGCGATCGCCAGTACGCTCAGCCTTTTGAAGCAACTCCGCAATAACGGTGTGACCGAAGCTGAAGTTGAAACAGCTAAACGATCGCTGACTAGCAGTTATCCAGTGGAACTAGCAAATCCTGATAACCTCTCCAGCGAAATCTTGATGAATTTTGTCTATGGTTTGGGCATCAACGAAATTCGCGAGTATACCGCTAAGATCAATGCTGTTGACTTGGCGCAGGTTAACCAGACGATTCAGGCGTTGCTCCACCCCGATCGAGTTGTCGTCGTCACTGTAGGACCGGGTAGTGAAAGTTCCTCTCAAAAGTAAACGCGAACCCTAGACAAAAAGACTCAGGAAGGCTTTGATCGTTTGCAGCCGTGAGCGTATGCGCGTTGTTGCTGATCTACCAACGGGTTGGATGCGGCGGCCATCCTATGATGCGGCAATTTAAGTTACGTTAGAAAGATGAGTTTTCGAGGGCAGCGTCTTCCAGGCTTCAAGTTGAGTCAATGTGCGTTTATTTCACACACTGGTTACTGCTATTCTGTCGCTTGGAACGCCCGTTTTCTACTTTCGTTAACTGTAACTTCCGTCGGTAACGCCTTTAACTTTGGTTGCGATCGCATGAATATCTTTAGCCAACTGCGTAACAAACCTGCTCTGCCCTCCCCGCCTAAACAGCGTCGCGGCATTGAGCTAAAATCTCCCCGCGAAATTGAGATTATGCGGCAGGCTTCTCGGATCGTCGCCACCGTCTTAAAAGAAATCGCAGCGCTAGTTGAGCCTGGTATGACTACAGCCGATCTAGATGCTCACGCCGAAAAGCGCATTCGTGAGATGGACGCTACTCCTAGCTTCAAGGGCTATCACGGCTTTCCCGCTTCCATTTGCTCGTCGATTAACAATGAAGTGGTGCATGGCATCCCCAGTCGCAAAAAAGTTATCCGCTCTGGTGATGTGTTGAAGGTAGACACAGGCGCTTATTTTCAAGGGTTTCATGGCGATTCCTGCATTACGATCGCGGTCGGCACCGTGACACCTGACGCAGCACGCTTGATCGTTGTGGCGGAAGAAGCGCTGTACAAAGGCATTGAGCAGGTCAAAGCAGGTGCCTATCTGCTTGATCTCGCAGGCGCGATCGAGGATCACGTGAAGGCAAACGGGTTCACAATTGTTGAAGACTTTACAGGGCATGGTGTAGGGCGCAACCTGCATGAAGAGCCATCAGTGTTTAATTTTCGTACCCACAGTATGCCGAACGTTAAATTGCGGGCGGGCATGACTCTGGCGATCGAACCAATTTTGAATGCGGGATCACGCTTTACTCGTACCCTTGCCGATCGCTGGACGGCTGTCACGGTTGATAATGCTCTGTCTGCCCAGTTTGAGCATACGGTGCTGGTAACAGAGGACGGTTACGAAATCTTGACCGATCGTACGAGCATTTAAGCTGAAATGAAGTTGCCACTACCCGTCTAGCCAACGCCAATTCGGGCGATTCCAACTATAGATCCCTTGTATCTCGTATTCGGTGCCGTCCCCAAAGCGAATGACGCAGCCTGTCTCAGGGCTGCTTGCCGCGTCAATTCCACCGTCTAGAGCTGAGTCAACATCACTGCTTTCCTTTGTGTCTTGAAGGCTGACGACTGTGCAGGGGAACCATTCTCGACTACAGGGACCGTTTTCTTGTACCCACTCCCATAAACCGTTAGTGATTTCAATGCGATCGCCCACTTTTAGTTTGAGTCCGTCACTGCTGTTTGATCCCAAGTAGGCTGCTACTTGTTCGGGGGTGATCTGCTCTAGCCATTGGATGCCGTAACGTTCACGGATAAACTGCACGGTTCCAGAGCTTTTACCTGCTAGCCAGTCATTAAGTAAGGTAATTTTCCAGGATTGGTTCTGGTTTTCTTGCTGTTGAAGAAATGACAGAAAAGCTTGTTTCTCATCAATCGTCAGTTGCTCTAGTGGATTGCTGATGTCATTCGCATCATCCGCAGTAGCACGACGCTCTCGCTCCGGTTGCTGACCCTCTCGCTCGAACTGCATGGTCGCCAATACCACTTGCAGCAAGATCTGCTTTTGGCGATCACTCAGTGGCTGTAAGGCAGCGGCACATTGGTTAAAGGCTGCGTTGAGAGCAGCTTCAAGCTTTGATTGAGTCATGTCTACCAGCGATCGCCGAACATGAATTCTTTATTATGGCAAACGTTTCAAAAAGCGTCCTTCAGGCTCTTTCGGTTCGGATTCACGATAAGCTGAGGCAGGGCTTCTGAGTGATGTAACAAAGCCTTCATCCACCTGTCTAGCTGCTTACACCTTATGCCGTTTCGCGCTTTTGCCACTCTTTTTGCTACCGGTCTTCTGTGGCTACTGACCACGTTGAGTACGCCACCTGCCCTGGCACTCACTCAAATCAGACTATTCGACCTTTCTTACCATGAATGCCCTGCTGAACTGTCCGATCAGCCTGAGAACAGTGGTGTTGCTAGCATGTTCCCCAGTTGCTTTATCGTGACAGGGAAAACTGAAAATAAATCTGGCAAGCCTGTAGTCAACGCCGACATTTTTGGGCGTATCTACGATGCAAATAACGATTCTGTCATGCAAAATCGCACTCGTTTAGGCGCGATCGACGAAGTACCACCTGGCATTGGCACCTTTGACTTAAGAATTTCGGTGCCGTCAAGTCAGCCAACACCACTGAAGCTAGAGCAGTTCAAGGCTGCTGGTTTCACAGGAACCGTCCGCCGTTAAAAATTGAAAAGCCTGCCATGCCTTAAAGAAAACGCAAGCAGGCTTTCGATGTTTGTAAATCAGCACATTCAAAGGCTCGAAGCGCTTGAGTGAGCAACTACAACAAGGGAGATCCTAGTACCCTAATTGTGCGCTAGAGAGTAGTTGAGCGATCAGCGGCAAAATAGTGGATTGAACTACTTGTAGCAGCAGCAATGCCAAAATTGCTGAAAAATCGAGGCCCCCTAGAGGCGGAATAATCGATCGAAAAAGGTTGAGGTAGGGGTCAGTTAACTGACTCAGAATTGAAAACGGCGGATCAAACCAGTTGATGTTGGGAAACCAGCTTAACAAAATTCGAATAAACACTAAGGCTGTATAGAAGCCAATGAAGGTACTGATAACTCGAAACAATTCAAAGACTAGGCTCTCGGGCATAGGGGTATGGCTCCTTTTACAGCGAAGATATCGGCATCTAGACTCAATTTAACGAAGATTTAGCAGTAAGCAGAGTTCAGCTAGACAAGCTTATCACTTCATATTAGACTCGCTACTTCCGACTCAACGCTTACGGTTCCCCGACGGTCGATCGCACTCCCGCTTCAGTTGCGCCATTGACTCCACCCAGTTGTTGACGCACATCATCGATCGCATCATTCAGTTGGGCAATTTTATCCTCCAGGCTGCGGCGGGCAACTTCCATTTCTGCTTGCCCATTAGCTGCCTTCAGCGATCGTCGCTTTGCCCGACTGTCTTGGGGATCAGCCTGACTTGCACTCAGCAGCGGCTCCTCAGACTGGGGATTGAGTACTCTGGAGGCAACAACAGCACCCAATGCACCGCCTACGATGCCTCCAAACATGGCACCCAGTAAAAAGCCGCCCGAAAAATTGTCTCGCTGACTCATCGCTGCTCAAAATCCCACTTGCGTCGCTAAATTTAACTCTTGCCTTGTACCCCTAGCTTAACTGCTAGTGCCGTTAACTGCTAGCAATGTAAACCCTTTAACAGCTAGCCAAGCAAGTGCCTTAGATTAACATCATCAGGTGCCAAAGGTGCGATCGCCCGCGTCGCCTAGCCCTGGCACAATAAAGCCACTCTCATTCAAACCTTCATCAATACCAGCGGCATAAATAGTAAGGCTGGGGTACGCTGCACTCAGCTTTTGTAATGCTGCTGGAGCGACAACGACAGAGATAATACGTACCAGCGCTGGATCGACGCCTCGCTGAATCAATTCTGCCATCGCGGCAAGGCTAGTGCCTCCCGTTGCCAGCATCGGTTCTGTGATCAAAACCCGTGTCTGGGGGGCAAACTTCTCTGGCAGCTTGTTCAGGTAGCAGCTTGGCTCCAGGGTTTCTTCGTTTCTAACGAACCCAATATGGTAAATCGACGCTAACGGTAGCAGTGTCTGGGCACCTTCCAGGAGCGCCAGTCCTGCCCTCAGAATTGGCATCACTACAACGGGCACTGTGGGATCAATAAAGGTCGCTGGACAGGGGGCTAGCGGCGTATCGATCGTCGTTTCCTGAATCGGCAACCAATCACGAATGGCTTCGTAGGTCAGCCAGCGCCCCAACTCGGTCATGGCACTGCGAAAAAGAGTTGAAGGGGTTGACACATCGCGGGCTACAGCCAACCAATGCTGGATAAGGGGATGGGGCGGCACATAAACACGCAGTTGAAGGGTCATAGATTAGAAAAATCTGAGAAAGAATAGTCTAGCCGCGATCAGTTACAAGTTTGACCCATCATACTCTCTAACTACAACTCAGTTTGTTCGCTTGAGAACTGACCTCGTAGCGGTAAACCAACGCGATCGTAGGATGCTTGCTGCTCTCTTGCTGAACTGTGACAAGTAAGGTCGTCATACATTCAATCAGTTACAACAGGCTGACCCAAGGGCAACCTGCTGCACGGTTCAAATCACGGTATCGACCCAGCCTTAAACGACAACAAGTTGAAAAAGACCGCGGCACGTTGAGGTTAGGCCGCACCACTCAGCAGTGCCAGGTTCAGTTAAATGCCCAGACGTTGATAGATGGGGTCAAGGTGTTTTAAGTGGTGTTGTGGATCAAAACACGCTTCGACCTCCTCGGCAGAAAGGTGTTGGGCAACGCGGGCATCCTGGCTAATGAGCTGATGAAAATTCCCGTCAGGCTTGTTCCAGGCTTGATGAGCACAGGCTTGCACTACGGTGTATGCGTCTTCTCGACTCATACCTTTCTCGACCAGCGTCAGCAGCACCCGTTGACTGAAAACTACACCACCGTAGAGGTTCATATTGCGCGTCATGTTTTCGGGGTAGACCAGCAGGTTTTTGACCAAATCGGTCGTTTCGACCAGCATAAAATGGGTCAAGATGCAGGCATCCGGTAGAATGACCCGCTCTGCTGCACTATGGGAAATATCGCGTTCATGCCAAAGCGCCACGTTTTCCAGTGCCGTACCCGCATGATTGCGAACGACGCGCGCCATCCCGGTCAGCCGTTCAGAACGGATGGGGTTTCGCTTGTGGGGCATTGCTGAGGAGCCTTTCTGTCCTTTGGCAAAGTACTCTTCCACTTCCAGCACGTCGGTGCGCTGTAGGTTACGGATTTCAACGGCAAAGCGCTCGATCGACGCTGCTAATAGCGCCAGTGTTTGCACAAATTCAGCGTGCCGATCGCGCGAAATGACCTGTGTTGAAGCGGTATCAGGCTCTAAGCCAAGGTTCTGGCAGGCGATCGCCTCTACTTGCGGATCAATATTGGCGTAGGTTCCGACTGCACCAGAAATTTTGCCGACCGCAATACTGTGCTGTTGACGGCAAAGGCGATCGCGATGGCGCAAGACTTCCGCTAACCAGCCAGCTAGCTTAAAGCCAAAGGTGATTGGTTCGGCATGAATGCCATGCGATCGACCAATCATGACCGTGTGGCGGTGCTGCTGCGCCTGATAGCGAATTGCCTGAATGAGCGATTCTAGCTGTGCCATCAAGATATCCAGGCTGGCAACAAGCTGAAGCGCTAGAGCCGTATCCAACACATCGGAACTGGTCAAGCCAAGGTGAATGTAACGTCCAGAATCGCCTACGTATTCGTTGACATTTGTAAGGAAGGCGATCATGTCGTGGCGCACTTCCGCCTCAATTTCCAGCACTCGTTTGGGGTCAAAGTTTGCCTTTGCCTTAATGTCTGCCACCGCCTCCGCTGGAATATAGCCAAGCTCTGCCTGCGCTTCGCACACGGCGATTTCGACTTGCAGCCAGGTTTTTAGCTTGTAAGTATCCGTCCACAAGTTGCCCATTTCGGGCAGAGTATAACGCTCAATCAAAGTTCGTGTCGCACAGCACAACGGCTCTATTGTACAACCGTCCTCTCATGGATTGATGAAGATAAACGATCGCGATCGCAACCCATCTTTTGCTTGTTTGTCCAATTCTGAACGATTTACTTCAATTGTCGAGCAAGTAAAAACGCCGATGAGGTTCTACTCTTGCGTTTGCTAGACTCCGCATAGTTAGCCGCGATCGCACCTCAACCCACTTCAATTGTCGTCATGCGAATTTTACCTGTCTTATTTCTGCTGCCAGTTTTGGCGCTATTGGTGGGAGCGTGTACGCAAACTATGCCCTCTGCGCTCGCCAACGACGATCGCCCCGCTTTGCCTCAACCCGCGATCGCCTCACCTGTTGCTGCACCACTCACGATCAAATCATTGGCAGGAACTTACAAAGGTGTTACTGACAAGCAAGACTTAGCTGCTCAACAGAGAGAATTTAAAAAACTGGGCATGAATGTGCCACCCGAATTGCTTGAGACGATGAACCGTCAAATGTCTGATGCAATGAAACTACGAATCATGAAACTACGAATCAATGCTGATGGCACGTTTGAATCTTCGATCGCTACTAATAAACAGCGCGGCAAAGTCAAAATTGATGGTAACAAGCTCATTTTTACTAACGACCCAATTGAACCAATCAACGGTGTAGATGGCTCAGCTAAAGCTCCCAAGTGTGCCGACTGCTGTACGTTCACTCTAAATGTCTCAGCCGATAGGAAAACGTTATTGCGTGACGATCCCGAAAATTCCTCTAAATTCATTCCTACTTATGTGAAGCAGTAACGCATCGGTACGCAGTGTGAAAGCTCACGAGGTTTGATCAAACTTCTCTCAATTTGTCTTGACCAATGTCTATAGCTAGAAGGAGGTTCTGCGCTCCGTTCTTCTCTTTAATGGATGCAAGACCGTAGATCAGTTCATGTGGCTCCTTCAATGCAAGAAACTCCTGTTACTCATCGACCTTCAGAACGCCAGATTACTCGAAAGAATCTGTTTTCCAGTTTGCTCATTGGGTTTGTGCTGGGGACTGTTGCCGGTACACCGATCGGTTGGTTTACTCATCGTATTTATGCTCAACAACGCACTGCCCAAGTTTTACTCTGCCGACAGCAAAGCTTTGGGTTGGCTGAAGCCGATCTCCAAGCACGTTGCGGTACACCTTACTAAGCAATGAGCAGGCTCTAGCGTGAGAGCTTGATGTCAAGCCCTACAACCATTTCGAGCAGTTCCTTTAATTAGCTACCAGCAAAGAAATCTAATGCGTCCAGAGGTAGAAGGCGTAGCACTCAGCAAACCCCTAAGATGCACTTGAGATTTTTTCGATCTCAGCAAAGTAAAACTTAACAAAAGATACGGGAGAGCTGATCATGCAACGCATCATTTCCTTTTTAGGTAAGAATCTATTAGTGCTTGGTTTGGTAAGTTTAATCAGTTTGTCAGGCGTACTTTTCTTTGGTACACAACCTGGCTATGCAGCAGTCTCATCGGCTCAAGAACGCCTAGGCGACAGCAGCAAGACGGCTAAAACGGTTGAGCAAACCTATGAGCAAGTCGCGAAAGACGCTAGGGATGCTGTCAACAATCCGCAGGCTCTTGATGAAGAGTATGACCGAGATCAAAAGGCTCATAAGCAAGAAGAAGGGGGCTTGCTAGAAGGTGCTAAGAAAGCGCTTGAGAAAGTAACCAACGCTGATAAGTAGGCTTTAAAGCAGTTAAAAACTTGATGCTTTACCCCGGTTTTACGATCGGGGTTTTTGTTTAGCTGTGTTTATTCACCTAACTGTATGGGCACCCTAAGCCAAGCCAGCATTCGCCATTGATGAACTCCTGAGTAAGGTTTACAACGCCCGGTCGCTGGCACCGGGCTTTCTCATTTTAGAGAAGCTTAATGCTGTCTCCATCGGCAACGCTTTAACACCTTGAAAATTTGTCAATTGATTCCTCTGATGTGAAGCTGTAACGCCTCTGTACGCACTGTTTTCCAATCCCCGAAACCCCTTTCAACTGCTGCATGTGTCTGTGAAACAGTAACGGATCGACGATGAAAAGGATGCACACTATTTTCAAGCAAAACGCTCTCCGCACGGTCATCATGCGAATCTCACCTGTTCTGCTTCTGCTGCCAGTTTTGGTGCTATCGGAAGCGTGTACGCAAACTGTGCCGTCTGCGATCGCCAACGACGATCGTCCCACTTCGCCTCAACCCGCGATCGCCTCGCCTGCTCCCGCACCACTCACGATCGAGTCACTAGCAGGAACATATAAAGCTGACATTGATGAACAAGAGCTGAACAACGAGTTAAGAGAGTGGAAAGAGGCAGGTTTGAATGCCGTAGCAGTAAAAAATATTGGGATTGCTATCCGTCGAGTTTTCAGCAAAGAAAAAATAATCATTCGTGATGATGGCACGTTTGAAGCTTCGTTCCTCATTGACGAATATAGTGGCAAGGTCAAAATTGATCGCAATAAACTCATTTTCACTGCCGATCGCGCTCAACTGGACAGAGTAAACAAGATTGCAGAAAACCCACTTCCTAAGTGCAGTAGTCGCTGTGTATTCACTCTAAACATCTCAAATGGTGGCAAAAAACTAACGATTAACAAGACCCCCCAAGACTCTAAATACTTTCGTGGATATGTGAAGCGTTAAACCATTTGTTACGGAAAGGATACAGGTTCGCAAGTTGTCACTATTTTTAATAAAACAGCGGTTTGCGGCGGTCAGAGAGCGAAGAGTCAGCCGCAATATATGGATAATCATCTACGTTTCAGTGTCTCGATCGCTTATCAGCTTGAGGCTGGCGATTGAAATCGCGTCTAAAGGAGCAAAGTCCGCCTGCGCGGACTAGCATTCATAAGGTTTGAGAACCTGCAACGGCGGGTTATAGCCCTTTGGGCATGGCTGCGCTAGTGCCTCTGTAGCTGCGGTTTTAACCGCCAAGCATACAGTGTGGCGTGTAAGCGGTGAATCGACTGGTGTTGGAGGGGCGATCGCGGCAAAATTCTGCCAGAGCGGAGATTTCAGCAGAGTCATCTTTATTGTCTATTGTTCCGCTTTTTATAAAAAGGAAAGATTAAAACTGATTAAGGTACGGTTTTCGATGGTGACAGGCGTTTATGATTTCAATTAATAGGTGGGTGGTTTCAGGAAAGCTAAGGCTCTCTTTTATAGCCCTGTCTATTGTTGGCAGCCCTTTCTTTTGCGATCGAGTTGCTCAATAATGACTTCAACGACCTGGCGGCATTAGCCCACGACACGATTAGGAGACTAACTAGAGTGAAACTCGCAGTTTACGGCAAAGGCGGCATTGGCAAATCCACGACAAGCTGCAACATCTCAGTCGCACTGGCGCGTCGTGGCAAAAAAGTCTTGCAAATTGGTTGCGACCCCAAGCATGACAGCACCTTTACGCTGACGGGCTTTCTCATCCCCACCATCATCGACACGCTGCAAGAAAAAGACTATCACTACGAAGATGTGTGGTCTGAAGATGTGATTTACAAAGGCTACGGTGGTGTGGATTGCGTGGAAGCGGGTGGCCCTCCGGCTGGAGCAGGCTGCGGTGGTTACGTGGTGGGCGAAACCGTCAAATTGCTGAAAGAACTCAACGCCTTCGACGAATATGATGTCATTTTGTTTGATGTGTTGGGCGACGTGGTGTGCGGTGGCTTTGCCGCTCCTCTTAACTATGCCGACTACTGCATGATCGTCACCGACAACGGCTTTGATGCTCTGTTTGCTGCGAATCGGATTGCGGCTTCCGTCCGTGAAAAAGCGCGTACCCATCCCCTTCGTTTAGGTGGATTGATCGGCAACCGCACCTCTAAGCGCGACCTGATAGACAAGTATATTGAAACGGTGCCCATGCCCGTGCTGGAAATTTTGCCGCTGATTGAAGACATTCGCGTGTCGCGGGTGAAAGGCAAGACGCTGTTTGAAATGGCGGAAACCGATCCGTCGCTCAACTATGTCTGCGACTATTACCTCAATATTGCCGACCAAATTTTGGCGCGTCCCGAAGGTGTGGTGCCCAACGACACACCCGATCGTGAATTATTCTCGCTCTTGTCTGACTTCTACCTCAACCCTGCCAAGGCACCTGTACGGTCAGAAGAAGAATTAGATCTGATGATGGTCTAAAAAAAAGTGATGAGTGATAAGTTTTGAGTGATGAGTGGCGACCAAACTCAAAACTCAAAACTCAAAACTCAAAACTTATTTACCCCGTGAATACTGAGCAAATTCGCCAATCGGTGCGAGAAAAATGGTTGGACTACTACGCCGAAAATCGTCAATGGCTGTCGCGTTTAGGGGTATGGGTCAACTGCGATGGCGAACGTCGCCCATCGTCTGGCTTTATCCTGGCAACCCTCTCGGTGTTGGAACCACGGCTGGCGCAACTGTTGCCCCTGGTGGTCGATCTAAGCAGTAACCCCGATCGCATTGTCATGGCGCTGGGACTCAACTTTAACCCCGAAGACCAATTAGACAAACTGGCAGCGAAGGGCGATTCCACCAGCGATGCTAAAAATGGCTCCCGCAAGCTACTTCCCGCAGCCTTGCATGAAATCGACATCCAAGCCAGCCAAATTCCGCTCAAAGCCCCTGCTCGCATGGATGAAGACTGCCGAGGCTCCCGCGATGGGCGCGACTAGAAGTCTAAAAGCTAAAGGCTAAAGGCTAAGTTTTTATACTTCATCCTTTCCTTCAAAACTCACAACCTTCCCCCAGAGAGGATATTGAATCCATGACTCTTGCCGAAACTGAACCGCAAGCCCTGAACTTTGAATGCGAGACAGGTAACTATCACACCTTTTGCCCCATTAGCTGCGTCGCATGGCTCTACCAAAAAATTGAAGACAGCTTCTTTCTGGTGATTGGCACCAAAACCTGCGGCTATTTTCTACAAAACGCCATGGGTGTCATGATCTTTGCCGAACCGCGTTACGCGATGGCAGAACTGGAAGAAGGCGATATTTCTGCCCAACTCAACGATTACGAAGAACTGAAGCGGCTGTGCGTACAAATTAAGCGCGATCGTAACCCCAGTGTCATCGTCTGGATTGGCACCTGCACCACCGAAATCATCAAGATGGACTTGGAAGGGTTGGCTCCACGCCTGGAAGCAGAAATTGGGATACCGATCGTTGTGGCGCGCGCAAACGGTCTGGATTATGCCTTCACGCAAGGCGAAGATACCGTTCTGGCAGCAATGGTTAACCGCTGCCCCGAAAAACCACCCACTGCGGAAGGCGATAAAGAAGAGCGCAATGCGATCGCCAAACTGCTCAACTTTGGTCGCAAAAAAGAAGAGATTGCCACCTCAGACTCCGAGTATGTGGATCACCCACCGCTGGTGCTGTTTGGCTCTCTACCCGATCCTGTTGTCACCCAAATCACACTGGAACTAAAGAAACAGGGCATCAAAGTGTCTGGCTGGCTACCTGCCAAGCGCTATACAGAATTGCCTGTGATTGAAGAAGGCTACTACGTTGCAGGCGTGAATCCCTTTCTTTCGCGTACTGCCACGACCTTCATGCGTCGCCGTAAGTGCAAGCTGATTGGCGCACCGTTCCCGATCGGCCCTGATGGCACCCGCGCCTGGATTGAAAAAATCTGCTCTGTGTTTGGTATTGAACCGCAAGGCTTGGACGATCGTGAAGCGCAAATTTGGGCAGGGATGGAAGATTACCTCCAACTCATTCGTGGCAAATCGGTCTTTTTCATGGGCGATAACCTGCTAGAAATCTCCCTCGCCCGCTTCCTGATCCGCTGCGGCATGAGCTGCCCTGAAATCGGCATTCCTTATATGGACAAGCGCTACCAGGCAGCAGAACTAACGCTGTTGGAGAAAACCTGTCACGAAATGGGCGTTCCTACCCCCCGTATTGTTGAGAAGCCCGACAACTACAACCAGCTTCAGCGCATCAACGACCTGAAACCCGATCTCGTCATCACAGGCATGGCACACGCCAATCCTCTAGAAGCGCGTGGCATCAACACCAAATGGTCGGTTGAGTTCACCTTTGCTCAAATTCACGGTTTTACCAACGCCCGCGACATTTTGGAACTGGTAACACGCCCGATGCGTCGCAACAACAGCCTCAAAGATCTCGGCTGGGATAAGTTGGTGCGGGAAGAAACGAAGGTCTAGTCAGTAGCGTTTCAGAGTTGTTGATTTCTCTTGTAGGGACGTTCCATGGAACGTCCCTACTTTTTTGCTAACTCGAGTGCTGTGCCAGAATGAATGCAGATGTATGCTCTAACGGCGAAACAAGCGCTGAAAGCAGTCAAAGTCTGCCAGAGTTTATCGACTTTATACAGAGACATCACACTGTTTCGGGTTAACCCACTTACAGGCGAAATTTATATTTTGGCTGGGGAGAACATCGAAATTAGCATTGACCAAGATGGAAGCTGGGAGTTCTCTCATGACACCTGACTTTGAAAGCATGAACAAAGCCGACTTGCGGGCATACGTTCTGGAAAACCGGGAAGATCTAGAAGCAGTCCGTTCTCTCATCAGTCGCCGTAGTCCCAATGCTGTGCGGTATGACTTTCTCGATACCGAAGAGGGACAGGCACAGATGAGAGAGGTACTTCGGCGAAAGATTAATGGTGAACTTTGAGGTGCCTCATGCAGCCAACGCCAGCTAATGCAATCCGTTGGACGATCGCCGATCTGGGTCTTTTTGAAGGCGATCGCCTTCACTCCTCTCTACAACACTGATCGCCCCATAAACGGTTGCAATACGTCTGGAATACTGACAGTGCCATCGGATTGCTGATAGTTCTCCAGCACCGCTGCCATTGTGCGACCAACGGCTAGACCGGAACCGTTAAGCGTATGGACAAACTCAGTGCCTTTTTTGCCTGCTTCCTTAAAGCGAATATTGCCGCGCCGTGCTTGGAAGTCGCCAAAGTTGGAGCAGCTTGAGATTTCCCGATAGGTGCCAGCGGAGGGAAGCCACACCTCCAGGTCATAGCATTTAGCCGCACCAAAGCCGATATCGCCTGTGCAGAGTTCAAGTACGCGGTAGGGCAGCTTAAGCGCTTGCAGAATCGCCTCCGCGTTTTGCACCAGCGTTTGATGCTCTTGCTCAGAGGTTTCGGGACGGACGAGTTTGACGAGTTCGACTTTATTGAATTGGTGCAGCCGGATTAGCCCACGAGTGTCGCGTCCATAGCTGCCTGCCTCGCGTCGGAAGCAAGGCGTATAGGCACAGTGATGAATGGGCAATTCCTCTGCGGTCAGAATTTCGTCTCGGTAAAGGTTGGTGACAGGCACTTCTGCAGTGGGGATCAGCCAGAGGTCATCATCTTTGCACTGGAAGCTTTCTTCAGCAAATTTGGGCAACTGCCCCGTTGCAGTGAGGGATTGGGTGTTAACCAGAAGCGGCGGCAAGACTTCGAGGTAGCCTGCGGCAGTTTGACGATCGAGCATAAAGTTAATCAATGCCCGTTCCAATGCGGCACCTGCACCCAGTAAGGCGATAAACCGAGCCTGCGCCAGCTTCGTTGCCCGTTCTGTATTGAGGATGCCAAGTTTTTCGGCAATTTCCCAGTGTGGCAAGATTCCATCCTGCGACGGCTTGTATTCATCGCCCCAGCGTCGTACTTCCACGTTTTCGGCTTCATTCTTGCCGATCGGCGTGGTGTCGCTGGGCAAATTGGGCAACTCCAAGAGGCGCTCTTCAATCTGCACTTTCAACTCTTTTTCCTGCGGTTCCAAATCGCTCAATTTAGCTTTAACCAGGTTGCCTTCATCTTTGAGCGTTTGGATCTCAGCATCATCCGGCTTGCTACCAGACTTCATCTTTTGCCCGACCAGCTTACCGATTTCGTTGCCCCTTGCCTGAAACTGCGATCGTTCCTGTTCGAGCGATCGGCGTTGCTCATCCAACTGTAATAGTGGTTGGATATCGTAGCTACCATTGCGAGTCGCTAGCTTTTCGCGCACAAGGTCTGGATTTTCTCGAATTAGCTTTAGGTCAAGCACAGGAATATCAGCTTTTAGAAGGGTGTTGGGTCGATCGGGTGGTTATAGCAAAAGGCTAAAGGATTAAGGCTAAAGGATTAAGTAGAACCCTTACCAGAAGCAGAACTGGAAACCGTAGTCTGTCCTAACCTCTCTTCAACTGCTATAGAAAACCACAAATCTCATTCTAGAGTAATGGTTTTGTCCATAAAACATTTATCCGCAGCCTCTTGCCAACTCTCGAAAGCGGGCGCCTGCCCATAGCAAAAGGATGAGGGCTGAGGGATGAATCGAAGCCTTTGCTCAAAGGACGTTTCAAGGTTTATGCCTGTCCTCACGTTCGCTTCGACTGCTATGCTTTGGCTGTTTTGAGATCCTGCGATCGCTGGTTTCGCCAACAAGCTTGAAGCAATAGAAACCGCTTAAGAATTTAACGCTTGGCTCCCCGCAGAAAAATGAGGCTGCTGTAGAGATGAAAGGCGGCATCCCAATAACTATCTTCTCGTCGTGAGAGGTAAATATGAGGCTTCAAGCGGAGCAGCGGCACGGTAAAGTCTGCGGCAGTTTCGCCAAACGGGGTGAACTGTGACCAGGTTTCGGCGTTTGGTGTTTGGCGTTTGAGCAGAGCCATCAACTGATTCCAATTTGTGCGAATAGTCGTGCGATCGGACGGGGCGATCGCCACCTGCGCGTTCGCAGTGACCCCCTCATCAAACTGATAGCTACTGTCGTGCAGACGCAAAATGCAGCGTCGTCCTGGCAAATGCAGATCGCAGAAATGAGCATAATCCTGAGTTTCGGCTTTGCGTTCCAGCCGATTGCGGTAGCCCACGTCCAACACTTGCTCAAAAATTGGCAGCATCCCCTCGACGCGTTGCGTCACCTCTGCCCAATCGAAGCTGAGAAAGCCAACCTGATCCTGCACGTTTTGGCAAACCACCGTGGCTTTGGGCGAGGCAGCGTGAAACGAGTTGACTCGAAAGAGTTGAATTGCCTCAATGTCTGGCTGTGATGCCCAAAAAGTTGGAATGCCTGCTTGCCGAAGTTCCTGACCGTACACTTGCAATTCACCTGTAACCCCAGCCCGATACAGCCGCCAACCGCGATTGGGAAGCAGCATCCTCACGGTGTAAGCGTCTAGCTTCATGACCCGCGCAAAATTTTGGACAACTGTAGCGCGATCGTCACCCGTTACCGCTTCCAGCACCAAAAAACCAGGGGCATCATTGTTGGGTTCTGCCGTTGCCTGGGCGATCGCGTGCTGTCGGCGATCGCGCTGTTTGGTCTCAAGTCGCTGGATACCCTGACGCACGTAACCAGCCAGCTTTTGATTGGTTGTAGCGCGCAGCAGTTGCCGATACGTGTCTGCCGCCGTGTCAAGTTTCCCCGACACTTCCTGCAAGCGTCCCGCATAAAACTGCGCCCACGGGTTTTGCGGCGACTGCGCCAACAGTTGCGCTACCAGTTGAGCAGCCGTTTGGTAATCCTGACGATCGAAAGCAGCGGCAATGGCGTCAAGCATGGGAGGAGAGGAGTGAGGGGTGAGGAGTGAGGGGCAAGGGGTGAGGAGGAAGTTTTGAGTTTTGAGTTTTGAGTTTTGAGTAGCGCTTTGCGCCGCTTCGCTAGAGAGTTTTGAGTTTTGAGTTAATTGTGACTGCTGAACAAACTTTTAGCCTTTAGCCTTTAGCCTTCTCCCTTTACCTCTCCCACACAGCGGCAATCAACGACAATGCTACTAGCGGAGCGGTGACGGCGCGAAGAATGCGACTGCCGAGGGAGACGGGTTGATAGCCTGCATCGATCGCGGCTGCAACTTCAGCCTCAGTCCAACCGCCTTCGGGACCAATGGCGATCGTCACTTGGGGTAGTAAGGCATCCAACGTTGAGGCTTGCAAGCAGTTTAGCAAGTGAGGTGTCGATCCCCGTGCGACGCAGAGATATTTTTGGAGGCGGGAATCGGTCTGCGAACTAGCCTCCTGAAGATGGGCGGTGAAAGGGATCGGAGCAGTAATGTGGGGTACGCAAAGACGTTCGGACTGTTCAGCCGCTTCGCTCGCAATGCGTTGCCAGCGATCAAGCTTTTGGGGGCTGGGGTTGAGCAGCGTACGATCGCTTATGACAGGCAAGATCTGGTCAACTCCCAATTCGGTAGACTGGCGCACCACGTCGTCAAACCCATTGCCTTTAGGTAACGCTGCCACCAACGTCACGCGCACCGCTAACTCTGTGGGTGCCGTGATTGGCTCCAAGATGGTTGCCTGAATGCTGGTCGCTTGAACCGGATCAGTCGGCAGTTGTAGTGTCGCCAGCCACGCATGTCCCTCGCCATCCATCGCAATAAAGCGATCGCCTACGCCTAACCGCAGCACCCGTTGGAGGTAGTGCAGTTGAGACGGCTCCAAACGTACGTGCCCCTTTTGCAGTTGTTCCGCCTTCACCACCAGTCGTTGTAATTGCACGACTTATCCTCAGTCACCTCACCACGATCGCTCTGATGCGATCGCCATTATTTTAAGCCTAGCGAAGATTGCACCCAGCGTTAGCGTAGACGCAAAAGGCTGACTCTTCCAGCTGATCGACGACTTGGCAACGCTGGCTGCGCCTGAGCCGTCCTGACACGACGGTCTAGCTACAAATTTCCGGTTGATCTCCTTCAATCTCCTCAAAGAAGAGCCGTAGGCAGGGGGATCTTGATTTGTAGCCTACAAAAAGAGAATTGGTCTTAGCTCAGTCTTTAGAGAGGCTGACAAAGCAGAGGCAGGGCGCTAACTTAGTAAGCCTGAGGACGGTAAAAGTTGTTGAAACCTTCTCAGGCACGATGTTTCTTTTGACTGTGTTCTATATGACTGAAAGCTGACTGGAAGAACAACCACAGTAGAGTGCAAGGCTATGCAACTAGCTCAAACCATCTACTACTCTCAGGACAAAGGCTCGATAAAGCCCTGTACACTTTGAAAGCAGTGTTACTGCAACATAAAGTTTGGGTCTAAAAACAAGCTCAAAGAGAAAAACCGTGTAATTATAAAGAAAAGCTTAAGAGGTTCGACTCTATGGTCTCTCCAAACATGATGCGACAGCTTTGGGCCTTAGTGGAGTCTACTCAGGTCAGTACACTACTGCAATTTGAAGATTCTGACTTGGTGCAATTTCTCCTTAAGCGGTTCAACGCTCAACAGTCGATCGACCCCCAAGATGCTCGGCATCTCGATACATACATACAGTCGAAGCTACCACTCATTCGCGACATTGCCGAAGATAGACAAGCGATTAACCAGGGAAGTCACTAACGCTGAACATTAACCAAGCCCTCGATATCCGCTTCGTCGCTTACAGTTCAAGGGCATACTGTTATGAATAACTGGTTAGGCATTGCCTTGGCGGCTTATATGATTGGAGCCGCGATCGAAGGCGTGAATGCAGCCAGTCAGCTATCGCACTCGTCACTTGATGGTGTTGATCGTTCTGAAACCACCACATCAGAAACACCCGATCCACCTGAAAGTCGATGGAAAGTCTTTACTGCGATCGCAGCCGTGAGTCTCTGTGGTGCCTGTCTTTGGCCCTGTCGTCTGATTCATCGTTCCGTTAAGGCAGCCCAACCGTGCCGTCATGACTGAGCGCTTTTGCATCAGGTTTTAGCGATCGGCACACTGTTTTAATCGCATGGCGCAGCTAGTGGGTCGCCTCATCATGACCGCTGAGCGTACTCCATACCATCGACACCATCCACGGTTTAGTTTCGACAGGCAACTCAAACATGGTCAACTGACAGCTATACACGTTGCTTGTTTAGCTGCCAGCTATTACTTTCTGCTCGTTCACCAGGGTCAGGCTAGCCCATGCCCCTTTGCTGTCATAGCTGCGGATCAACCGCTGGCGTTGATGAGGCTGAAGCAGCCAGCCAACCTCTAAAAAGAACGGTTGCTTAGTTTGAATGTAAAGGGGACTCGTTGAAGATGCGCCATCGGGCAAGAGCAGCACTTGTACAGGCAACATGCCTTGAGTGAACTGTAAGCGCGATCCAGCTACGATCGCCGTTGACTGTAGTGTTGTGCCTGCACCGGCACCAAATGTAAGCGTCTGCACTACTTGATTGTCACCGCTACGGCTGATTTGTAAGCGGGTCGAGTATGTAGTCGGCGATCGCCAATCGGGATACAGCGTGGTAGCTTCCCCCTGCCACTCGCCCAGTAGTGCCTCTAAGGCTAACGGTGGACGCTCGGCAGCATCACTACCTGCACGCTGTTCACGAATCAGGGTCAGTTGTGAAAGCTGGCTGTCACGATCAAACAACTGCACCAACCGCAAGCGACGATCGCCCGCCATTAAACCTAACTCAGCCCCAAATTCTGAAAAGGGACTAAACTGCATCGAGCCTTGCGAAAATGCACCATCCTCAAAAAACAGCACACCTCGACCCAGAGAACTGTACTCCAAAACTTTTTCATTGATTAACGCACCCGCTTGCGGCAGCTTTGAGCCTCCTTCTACCGTTGAGTCATAGCGCTGGATGGTCTGGCGTACTGTTTGGTCATCATTTAAGCCTTCTAGCGAGACGATCGTGGGCGTTTCTTCCCGCCACTCTCCCATAGGCGAAAACCTGGCAAACGAACCCTGCCATACGCCCAGGTTTTTGAGTAGACAGTGCCATTGGGATTGCATGATGAGACGGCAGAAGGTAAAAGGTCGTTTTCAGTTATCAGCGCTCAGTCCTGATTAACTGACAAATCTGTTCATTCCGGCGGTTAAAACCGCTGCGGCATAAGCAAAACCCGCTTTTGCGGCTTAAAGCAGGCAAGATCTAAATCTGCGGAGGCAGACGTTGTTGCTGTAGGCGCGGTTTCAACCGCTAGCCACAAGCATTTTGTTGGTTAAGCAACGTCAGTCACTCAAAACTCAAAACTCAAAACTCAAAACTCAAAACTTCCCCTGCTCTCCTGCTTCCCCCTCACTCCTCACCCCTCACCTCTACTTCACCGCAATCTGGCGTACGGCAAACAGGCTACCCATCACACCAACCGAACTGCCGAATCCCAGCAAAATCAGCGGTAGAAGCACCACGCGCAGCGGGCTAATTTGTACGCCATTCGCTAGAAACTGAACAAATTCGGGCTGTTGGGAGAGGAGATTGTTGAGAAAGTGTTGAATACCAGTAATCAATCCCCAAGACAACACTGCGCCTGCAACGCCAAATGTAATGCCCTGCAAGATAAAGGGCAGATAAATCCAGATCGCTGTTGCACCAACCAGTTGCATCACTTCGATTTCTCGCTTGCGTGCCATGACAATCAGACGAATAGTTGTGGTGATGACTGCGATCGCTGTCAGGGTCAACAACGTCGTCACTGTAAAGCTCACCCAACTCAAGCCTCGATTCAGTTGCCCAACGCGCTGTACAGCTTCATCCACGTACTGCACCTCGTCCACACCTTCAACCTTCGCTAATGCCTGGGCGACGATCGGTACATCCTGGGACGATCGCGCTTTGACCTGCAGTTGATCGACCAGTGGATTGCCGTCTAGCTGCCTTGTCGCACCGTTAATATCTGACACGCCCAAATCTTGTACCAAGGCTGACCAGGCGGCTTCTTTAGAAACAGTCTGGGTGTCTGCCACTCCTGGCATTGCAGCCACGATCGGTTTGAGTGTCTCTGCCTGTACGCCCGTATCCAGATAAACGGAGACTTCCAACTGGCTACCAAACTGATTCAGCAGCCCTTCGAGTTGCCAGGATGCCTGGAGACTGATACCAAAGAGAAACAGCAACACTGTGACAGTGCTAATCGCTGCCCAGTTCATCCAGCCTCCTCGCCGCAGACCTAGCAGTGTTTCGCGGAGAAGATAATCTAACTTGGTCAAAAATTGAAACACGCGCCATTCCTTCTAGGGTGTGCGATCGCCACTACTTAATCATCCTCATCAAGATGCTCTGCAACCTCACGGTAGAGATTAAGGACATGGCTGTCTTTGAGGCAATAAAAGACGTTGCGACCCTGCTTGCGATAGCTGACTAAACGCATGGCTCGTAAGGCTCGAAGCTGGTGTGACACAGCTGATTCCGACATTTTGACAGCAGCGGCTAGATCGCAGACGCATAGCTCTTGTATTGCCAGTGCCGACAAAAGGCGAAGGCGGTTTGCGTCGCCCAGCAAGCTAAAAAACTCTGCCATGCGTTGCGCTTTTTCAACGTTAAGCAAGTCGCGGTGCAACTGCCGCACGCTGGTCAAGTCAACCGGGTGCTGAACCGTGCAGTTTAACTCTGTCTCCGACGGAGAGGGGTTGGGCGCAAGCGGATGAGCAGCAATGGGTTTGAGGGGAGACATGGCTAAACCATTGAAGGACACGGGATCACGATCGTTCTCTTCGGTCGCGGCTGTCACGTTGGCACAATTAACTCAACGCCTATTAAACGTCAATTTCAAGTAATTGGCACAGCCAGCGTAACGTTGTGGTCTTTTGCGAGTGGGTCAAACGTTAAAGGACGTTGAAGGCAGCAAAGTACCTCTGCATGATCGCACCAGAGCAGCTACAAGCGAGGATGATCGCCCCTGATTATAGTCTAGCCTTGGCAGCGCCATCGCTGCTGATGAAGGCGAGATCGTCAGCCTTAAGCGCAAGTCAGCGACAAAGTTTTACAAAGATCAACCTGCTTTCCCAACTTTCATTTCGGCTTCTCAGTAATGGTCGTCCGTGCGATCGCTATTGTAAGCCGATGGTTAAGTAAGTTAAAGTCAATCAAGTCAGGCAATTGTCCAACGCGATCGTCTCTGCTTAAGTCAGGTGAGCGAGGAGCAATTTCTGATAAAATCTTATAAAAAGTTAAGAATTAGTTGCTAACCCCTCATGAATCTATTAATTGTGGGTGCCACTGGCACATTAGGCAGACAGATTACCCGCCGTGCGTTGGATGAGGGGTATCAGGTTCGCTGTCTAGTGCGTAGCTTCAAAAAAGCGGCGTTCTTGCGAGAGTGGGGGGCAGAGCTAGTAGTCGGCGACCTGTGTGCGCCTGAAACGTTAAAGCCAGCGCTGGAAGGTATTGATGCGGTCATTGACGCGGCAACCACACGGGCAACCGATTCGCTTAACGTTAAGCAGGTTGATTGGGATGGCAACGTCAACTTGATTCAGGCGGCGAAAGCAGCAGACATTAAGCGTTTTATCTTCTTTTCCATTCTGGATGCCGAAAAGTATCCCCATGTGCCGCTGATGGAAGTGAAACGCTGTGTGGAGCTTTTTCTGGCAGAGTCGGGGTTGAACTACACGATTCTTCGCCCCTGTGGCTTTTTGCAGGGGTTGATTGGGCAATACGCGATTCCGGTGTTAGAAAACCAATCGGTTTGGGTGATGGGCGATACGTCACCTACGGCTTATATGGATACGCAGGATGTCGCTAAGTTTGCCATCCAGGCGCTAAAAGTACCAGAGACAGAGAACAAAACGTTTCCGATCGTGGGTTCGCGGGCATGGGGGGCGTACGAAATCATTCGGCTATGTGAGCGCTTGTCAGGGCGTGACGCGAAGATTACGCGGATGCCGATCGGCCTAATGCGAACTGTGCGTCGGATGACCCGCTTTTTTCAGTGGACATGGAACATCTCCGATCGGTTGGCGTTTGCAGAAGTAGTATCGACTGGCAAGCCACTCACTGCGCCGATGGATGACGTTTACACGGTGTTTGGGCTAGAGGCAAACGAGACGACGACGTTAGAAGCGTATATGCAAGATTACTTCAGCCGCATTCTTAAAAAGCTGAAAGAGCTTGATTACGAAAAATCTAAGGGCAAAGGCAAGCAAAAGAACGATAAGAAGCGAACCTACCCTAGATTTTAGTGAAGGAGTGGGAGAGTGAAGGAGTGGGAGAGTGAAAGAGTGGGAGCGTAAGAGGTTTGTTCATCTACCCCTTCACCCCCTACCTCTTCACCCCTTCACCCCTCTACTCGTTCACCCCCTACCCCCTACCTCTTCACCCCCTTACCCCTTCACCCCTCCACTCGTTCAAACTTGACAAACTACTAGACTGCTTCAGGAGACGACCCAAAATGGTATAGTCCCTAGTACTCAATCATTGCCCTTCAGCCGAGCCTTTCCCGTGCCCAAAGCTGGCATTATTTACAACGACATTAAGCCTGTGGCTTGTCGTACTGCCGAAGAGATCAGAGATAAGCTGGTAGCGTGTGGCTGGGAGGTCTGTCTGGCAACCGGTGCTGGCGGCATCTTGGGCTACTCTGACCCGCAAGGTCCGGTTTGCCATATGCCGATCGATTACTTAAACCCACCAGGGTTTGATCGCGATATGGCATTTGCGATCGTGCTAGGAGGCGATGGCACTGTGCTTTCTGCCTTCCGCCAGGTGGCTCCTTACGGCATTCCGCTGCTGACGGTGAATACAGGGCACATGGGCTTTCTGACAGAAGCCTACTTGAACCAACTGCCGCAAGCGTTAGAAGGCATTTTAGCAAACGAGTATGAGCTAGAAGAACGAGCCATGCTGCTGGTGCAAGTGCATCGCGGTGACACCATGCTTTGGGAGGCGTTGTGCCTGAATGAGATGGTGATTCACCGTGAGCCGTTGACCAGTATGTGCCATTTTGAGGTCAAAATTGGCAAGCACGCGCCGGTTGATATTGCGGCAGATGGGTTGATTGTCTCTACGCCTACTGGCTCAACAGCATACTCACTTTCGGCAGGTGGTCCAGTGGTTACGCCTGGTGTCCCTGTATTGCAACTGGTGCCTATTTGCCCCCATTCGCTGGCTTCACGGGCACTTGTCTTTGCTGATACGGAATGCGTGACCATCTTCCCCGCTACCCCAAATCGCATGGTGATGGTGGTGGATGGCAACGGCGGGTGCTATGTTTTTCCAGACGATCGGGTTCGTATTGAGCGATCGCGTTATCAGGCTCGGTTCATTCGGCTACGATCGCCAGAATTTTTTCATCTCTTGCGTGAAAAGCTTGGCTGGGGGCTGCCTCACGTTGCCAAACCGACCTCGGTGGAGCTGCCGTAACAAAATACTCTGTGCAGACGTGCTACAACAGGAAGGATATTCACTAGGTATTCATTCCTAGTGTGATTTTCATAAATTTGGTGGTCGCGTGATTGCCATCCTTCTCCCCACTACGTATGAATAGCGTTCTCCCTGACACAAATCTCTGTGTATTGTTGGTCGAAACTGATGAAGCACTAGCAAAGCACGTCAGCCTTGACCTGAAAGAATCTGGCTATGACACAATGCTGGCACCGGATGCGCTCGGTGGGCTGCGGCAGGTGTCTGAGCAGCAGCCGTCTTTGATCGTGGTTGATCGGCTGTTGGCAGGCGAATCGGGGCTGTGGTTTTGCAACCGCTTGCGATCACTGGGCAATCGTGCTCCCGTCTTGCTCATGATGGCGCGCGATAGCGTAGACGATCGGGTTGCCTGCCTGGAAGCTGGCGCTGATGATTACTTTCTCAAACCCTATCGGACAGAAGATTTTCTGCGGCTTGTGCGCCTGTACCTGCAACCTGATAACCCTGCTAGCGAACGGTTGCGCTTTGGCGATTTAATGTTGGATTTAGCCACTCGGCGCGCCTTGCGAAATGGTCGGGCGATCGACCTGACGATGAAAGAATTTGAACTCCTGAAGTACCTGATGGAGCATCCCCGCGAAGTTCTCACCCGCGAACAGATTTTGGAAAACGTGTGGGGCTACGATTTTGTGGGCGAATCGAACGTCATCGAAGTGTATATTCGCTACCTGCGCCTGAAGATTGAGGATGAAGGTGAAAAACGCCTGATCCAGACGGTGCGCGGTGTGGGTTACGTCATGCGTGAAGCGTAAGCCGCACGGTGGGAACTTCGCTTTCGTTCGAAGCGACTAAGCAAAAAAGCTAGAAGACTTCAGGCGAAGGTCTGTGTCACTTTTGAGTGGGCGGCTAGTTGCGGCAACGACCCTGAAAAGCTGCCGCTTGCCGTCTGAACCTGGAACGTTTGCAGAGAAACAGTATGTTGCATTGGATGATGAAAGACGGTAGCCATCGCCCAACCCAAGCCGTGCGGTGGTACGCGCCAGTACGCTTGACCGGTTTTCTGCTTTTGGGACTGTTGTTGCTTGGCTGCGCTCGATCTGATCTGGCAACGTCACCCCCTGCCAGCGGCACAGCCCCTACGTCAGACGCGCCAGCGAGCAGACAGACGAGCCTACAAACAACAACGGAGGTCGGTCAGCAGTTGCCACTCTCAGCGCAGATTAAAGTTGCCAATCAGGTGATCCAGCTTGAAGTGGCGGACACTCCAGAGCAGCAAGCGATCGGGTTAATGTCGCGCACAAACTTACCGGACGATCGAGGCATGATTTTCCGGTTTGAGTCGCCGCGTCGGACTAGTTTCTGGATGAAAAACACCCTGATTCCACTGGATATGATTTTTTTGCTGAATGGTAAGGTGCAGGCAATCTCCAGTAACGTGCCACCTTGTGAAGCCGACCCCTGTCCTACCTATGGTTCAAGTGCTCTGGTAGATCAAGTCATTGAGTTACGGGCTGGACGGGCAGCAGAACTGGGGCTAAAGCAAGGCGATCGCATCAACGTGCAAAAGCTGTAAGTCAAAACTAAGCAGCATCTGCTGTGGGATGGGAAACTAATTTGGCATAGCAGTCGAAGAGAACGTGAGGACAGACATAAACCCTGAAACTTCCTTGAAGCAAGGGCTTCGATTCATCCCTCATCCTTCATCCTTCATCCTTTTGCTATGAGGGGGATGCTTAAGGCAATGGTGCGCTGAAGCCGTTGCTTGACTTGCTACTGTTGCCAAAGCCGAATGGTGCCGTCCCAACTGCTGCTGGCGATCGTACGGTTGTCGGTAGAAAGGGCGATCGCAGAAACTACTGATGTATGACCCGTCAGCGTGGCAAGTGCTTTGCCCGTGCGGGGTTGCCAGAGCTTGAGAGTATCGCTGCCAGTACACAAAAGTTTGCCATCGGGGCTGACGGCGAGTGCTGTGACGCGACCAGATTCGGGCTGAAGGGTGCGCTTTTCGCGCTGGGTGCGGGTGCTCCACAGTTTAACGGTGCCATCCCAACTGCCGCTGGCGAGGGTTTTACCATCTGGTTCAAAGGTTAGCGCTGCAACGGTTTGGGAATGTCCTTTCAGCACACGCAAGGGATACCCTGCTGCTGGCTGCTCCAGGTTTAGATCCCAGAGTGCGATCGTGGCATCATTGCTACCGCTGGTAAGCCACAGTCCATCGGGGCTAAAGGCAAGGGCTTCGATACGTCCGGCTTGTCCAGTCAGGCTAGCAAGTTCTCGGTTCGCTTCTAAATCCCATAACTTAATCGGATCGTAGAGGCTCCCGCTGGCGAGCATCCGTCCGTCTGGGCTGAGGGCAAGGCTGAGAATGGTATCGGTGTGGAGGGCGATCGTGCCAATACGTTGTCCTGTCTGCAAATCCCAGAGCCGAATGCTTTTGTCGGCACTTCCACTAATCAACAGCTTGCCATCGGGACTGACGACCAGGCAGGAAACAACATCCAGATGCCCTGTCAGGGTGCGAAGTGGTTGCCCTGTTTGCACATCCCACAGCTTGATGGTGGTGCCGCTGCTGCTTGCCAGAGTTGATGCAGTTGGACTCAGGGCGATCGCGTAAACTTTACCTGGGTTGAGCCACTGATGCACACACTGCCAGGATGCTGCTTTTGGCTTGCGACGGGACGCTAAGTGTTTCGCACCGTTTCCACTACCGTTTTGCGGGACATTTGGTGGGGCTTCGTGCTGGGGCAATGGCTGAGCGTTTGGCTGCGGTAACGGCTGCGCGTTTGGCTGCGGTAACGGCTGGGCGATCGCGTGGGCGATTGCCTGTATGGCGGCAGATGCAGCAGAGCGAAACGTTACGGGTATGAGGGCAGGGGGAGCCAGCACCGCGATCGACGGTACCGCCAGCGACACAGCCAGCAGTGGATCAGCCGCTAGAAACAAACCTTCTTCGGGTGGTGTTCCATCCAGATCGCGCAGCACCTCGGTTGCAGACTGATAGCGCTGGTTCACGCCAGGTTCTAGGAGACGATCAAGAATGTGCCCTAAGCGTTCGCTGATAGGGGTTGTCACATATTTGCGCCAGATCCAGGCATGGTCGCTGCTATCGAATAGATCGAAAGGCGATCGCTGGGTCAGTAAATGGATACATGTCACGCCCAGGCTAAACAAATCGCTGGCAAACACGGCTTTGCCCCGACTTTGCTCTGGCGCAAGATATTCGGGACTGCCGATCGTTGTGCCGGTTTGGTTCCATGCGGTGCTAGTTGCTGCTTTTGCCGCTCCAAAGTCTACCAGTGCCAACCGTCCTTCGATCGCCTCTCCATGAGGCTCATACTGCCGTCGCAGTTCGTACAGCAAGCGACTGGTGTTCGCGATGAGTGTCTGCCGTTGAGCAAGGGGCAATTCGGTATAGCCAGCAAACTGAGCAGCAAGCTCCTGCCACCGTTTGTAGACGGCGATCGACAACGTTTTGGGCGGTTGTGCAAAACTGGCGGTCAGCCGTTCGCTAAACCGTCGATCGCTGACAAAATCATGGCATCCTTGTGCTGCCTCTAGCGCCAGTGCATGCTGTAAGGCAGACCAATTGGGCTGCTTGGCTGCTGGTTTGGGCGATCGTCCACCACCCCCACCGGATATCTGAATCACGTTAGAAGGCTTCAGATCACGATGAATCACGCTGTGAGCATGGATAAACTCCAGCACAGGCAGCAGCCCTACCAGCACCGATCGCACCTGTGCCTCTGTAAATGCGCCCTCATCGTGCAGCAGTTCTGCCAGATTTTTGCCATTCACAAACTCCTGCACCAGGTATTGCTGCTGCTCTTGCTTGAAGTACGCCAGCAGCGTCGGAATTTGGGGATGATTGCCCAACTCCTCCAGCCGTATTGCCTCCCGCTCAAAGAGTTGAGCCGCTTTTTTCAAATGCTGCGCGTCCTGATTTACAGGCAGAAATTGCTTAATCACACAGCGCGGTTTGGATGGTTTGTCGTCATCGATCGCCAGAAACGTTCTGCCAAAGCCACCCTGCCCGATCGGCTTCACAGGTCGATAGCGATCCTTCAGCAGTAGCCTTGCGCCACAGTAACGGCAAAGCTCTGCACTGTCTCGATTCTGAGGTTTTTGACAATCGGGATTAAGGCAGTAGCTCATAACAAAAGAGCAACCAGCAACTAGATGCTTATGATAAGCGGTTCGGGAGGGGAGAGGGAGAGGGCAAAGGAGTGAGGAGAGAGGGGAGGGGCGTGAGGGGAGAGGGCAGAAGGCGTTGTTAGTTGTTGGTTTTTAGAAGAAAACTGACTGCTAGCAACTCAAAACTTTATCCCTTAGCCTTTATCCTTCATCCTTCAACCCTCCCCCACCGCTCCATACCTTGCCGTTACCGTCGCTTCAGGATTCGCCTGCATCGTTAGCCATGCCCACATCTGGTCGCCCAGGCAAAAGTGCCACCATTCGTTGGGGTGCTGCTGAAAGCCAGCGGTGAGCATGACCGATCGCAGTCGTTGGCGCTGTGCATGAAAGGAACGATCGCGCGGATCAGTGCTGGCGGCAAAATGGTCGGGATACGATCGCGGTGAGAGTTCATCAATGGGCGATCCCATATCAACCGTCTGTCCCATCTGATCTACTAAAGTCACATCGATCGCGCCCCCGGTGCTGTGTGGCGGTGGAGTGGCGGAATTAAGGCTTGGCACTGCCCAAAACTCGTAAACCAGTTCTAAAAGCGACTCACGCTGCGACTCGGTGAGGCGATCGACCGACAATCCTTTTGCCTGAACCACGTCCCGAAACGTATAGTCCACCATGTATTGCTGTACAGCGATCGGGCGATAGGCATCAAAGACCTGAATCTGCCAGCCAGGAAAGTCTTTCTGTAGTATTGCTTGCGCTTCAATCAGACCCTTCAGCACGCCTTCACGCAGGTAAAAGGGCGACTTTTTGCCGTAAGGTGCCCCTACTTTTTCATAGGGATGGGGCGACATTAAAGAAAACAGTGGCTCCGGGATGGGTAGCAGCGGTTCACCACACTCGACGATCGCAACGTGCTGGTACGGTTTCATGGCTGCTTAAACCTCGTCCCGTTCCAACGGTTCAGGTGAGGCAGGTCGTGGCACCGGATCGTAACCGCCAGGATGAAACGGATGGCAACGGCAAATGCGTTTTGTGGCTAACCAACTGCCTTGCAAAACACCAAAGCGATCGACTGCCTCTAGCGCATACTGCGAACAGGTTGGCTGAAACCGACACATTGGCGGAAGCAACGGTGAAAGAAACACCCGGTAGCCGCGAATTAGCCCCATCAGCAAGATTTTCATAGCGTTCACATGATTTCATCGACAAGCACTGTCCCTCCCTCGCAAAAATCGATGCTGAGGTGGTAATCCTCTAAAAGTGCTGTTCCAAGAAGCGGACGACGACCCACCGCCAACACTGGAATCGATCGCTCCACACCATGCCAAAGGATCGTGCCTTGATGAACATTGGTTGTAATACGGGAGTTGTCCGCTAGATTGGCATCAATTGGTGCAATGTAAGGCAACCCTAAATCTGCAATGATGGCAGTTGGCAAGGTGAAGAACCCTTCAAAACCTGTATCCACAACACATTCGATTTCTACTTTTGCCCGATCGAGAGCATACAAGATGATACCCATGCGTGCTTGAAGCCCCACAACCGCCCCACTAATCACTCTGCTGTCCTAACGTCTGCTGTCCTAACTAATGTGCCACTAATAGCATAGACGGCATCATAGCCGACTCGCTCTATCCAGGTGACAGAATGAGGCTGTTTAACTTTCAAGCGGTTACAAGCTGCAAGCAAGTCTTGATCGATTTCGTAATCACTCGTGTTGAGATCGATCGCAATAATTTTGCCAATATTTTCTGCTGTTTCCACTTGAGTACTAAGACGCTGTTGATACAGTTCTTTGCCACGTTGAGCAATTTCGTCGCTACTGAGGGTGGGCTGAGGCATAAAAGCAGTCTCCTCTTCTAGATTTTCACTTTCTAGCTCAATTGTAAACCAAGAGTTTAAGGACGAATTTTCCGAATATGGCTATCAATTTCACGAACTAGCTTTAAACCTGTTTCTGCTACTATCTTATTGATTTTCATTCTTTCTTCCCAACTTACGCTTATACCATCTTCAATTTTCACCATTTCATGTGCTGCTGTATTTCTATCCTTTCTCCACTGATCAAGTTCTTTGAGAATAAGATCGCTCAAAGCCTTACCTTCATCCGTTTCATTCAATTTATCCCTATCTTTTTTTGATCTAAATGACTGTATTAGTTCTCCGAGATTTTTAAAGCCAAAATCGTCATCAAGTAGCAAAGATAAATGGCTTTCCAAACGATCAGAAATCAGACTTTCCACAATGCTGATTGCCTCAACGTAATACCCTTCATCAATTGCTTTTTTAATCCAGGCGAACGCAGATTTGTATAGTTCATAACGCTCCTGACCCACGTCAGTAGCTCTTATTCTAGGTTTGCTCATAAAATTTACAGCAACGGCTTTTGATAGACTACTTCAGCAAATAGCCTTTTGGTGAGCGCTTCAACTAATAGACTTAACCATTTAACAAATCACTATACGGTTGGGCACTAATTTGTCTATTAGTCGTGTATCTGCCCTATTCTAGCCATCAGTCCACAGTTTCCAGCTTCTCATGCGCGTACTCTGTCTCAGCAATGGTCATGGTGAAGAGGCGATGTAGTTAAGCTTCGCGCTTTGACTGCTGAAACTCTAAAATCTCAGAGTACAAACTGGCTACCGATGCTTGTGCGAAAAGCTCATCCTTGAGTTTTAGGTAATCGCCGCTGCCCAAGTGACACGCCGCCCAGAATCGAGCAACCTTTGATGGCTCCATGTTCGACAACAACACCTGCAACCCTTCCTGTAGAACTTGTTGCTCATTCTTCACCTGTATCATCTGCACTCATCTCCAATACAAAATCGACTGGGTTGACCACATTTAGCGTCAATGCCGAACACCGATTGATCAATCGCTTATCACAGGTAATGAAATAGTCACTCTTAACAGCTTCAGCACAAGCAACATGCAACGCATCGATCGCCTTGAGTCCATTATGTTCCAATTGCATGGCTCTCTGGCGGATCGGTTCATTAACGGCTTGTCTCAACCCAGCCATTTGCAGATAGCGATTCATGGCTTCCTGTTTGATGGCATGAGGATTACGACTGTTTTCGTATTCCAGAACCGAGGAACTGACCAATTTAATGCTCTGCGTTTCCACCATTTGTAGAATGATCACAACGGCTTGCGATTCGAGAAAAATCTTAGGCTGGGTTTGATCGTCAAACGGACGGTTGTAAGCGCTGGTGTCTAAATATACTTTCGCCATTAGTTGCGTAGAGCAAATTCAGCCTAGTTTACCTTGCTGCGCTCAGGCTGAAAGATGATTGCCAGAGGTAAGCATCTTTCAGAATGTCCTCATATATGGCTTGAGAAACTTAACAGCTCGCTATCAGAATGAGACCTAGTTTGTCTGTTGGTCGTCTCTCTGCCCTATTCTAGCCATCAGTCCTCAGTCTCTAGCTTCTCATACGTGTACTCTGTCTCGGCAATGGTCATGGTGAAGCTGCGATCGCCCGATCGCCCATTGCCGCCAAAATACCTTCAAACAATTGCATCCCGTCTGTACCACCCAACATTAGGTCGGCGGCGCGTTCTGGGTGTGGCATCATGCCTAATACATTACCGTTGCGATTGCAGATGCCTGCAATGTTATTAAGCGATCCATTGGGGTTGTTGGATGGGGCAGTGTCGCTGTCGCCTGTGGCATAGCGGAACACAATTTGTCCATTCGCTTCCAGTTCTGCCAGCGTTTCGGCATCGGCGTAGTAGTTGCCTTCGCCATGCGCGATCGGCAGCGTAATGACCGCGCCCTTTTGATAGTGTTGCGTCCAGGGTAGATTCGTTCGTTCGACGCGGAGGGGCACGCGATCGCAAATGAAGTGCAGATCACGATTGCGTACCAACGCACCTGGCAGCAAACCTGCTTCTGTCAGCACTTGAAACCCGTTGCAGATGCCCAGGACAAGTTTTCCCTGTTCGGCATGTTTGATGGTTGACTGCATGGCGGGTGAGAACCGCGCGATCGCCCCGCAGCGCAAATAGTCGCCATAGCTAAAGCCACCCGGAACAATGATGACATCCAGGTCAGACACATCGCTTTCTTCATGCCAGACCATGCGCGTGGGTTGCTGCAACAGTGATTGCGTGACATACGCCACATCGCGATCGCAATTGGAACCGGGAAACACAATGACACCAAATTTAACCATGACGTTCTACTACTAACCTAACGGGATGCCTGCTTGCTGAAAAACTTGCTCTGCGGTGAATGCTAACCCCTCAAAGAGTGTATCTGTAAGCGGTATATCGCCCATATAAGTTTGAGGTGGCGCATCGGGGTAGAAGACGGTGATGCTTCGGGCTTTGCTATCAACAACCCAAACCCGCAATACGTTGGCATCCAGATATGCCCTCGCTTTTGCCGCTAATTGACCAAATGTTTGACCGGGCGAAATGATTTCGATCGCCAAGTTTGGAGGCATTGAACACGCACCATCATCATCCCAATCAACAGGCAACCGTTCCTTAGCAATGTACAAAAGATCAGGCGTAGGCACCCAGCTTTGACTGTTACGGGTTAACGTAATCGCCAACTCAGGACACACTTCACCGCGTCCACTACTCCAGGCATCAAGCAGATAAAGCAAGGTGCGGGTTAACTTCAAGTGATTTTTCTTGGGAGACAGCTTAGGAATTGCCTGACCATCAACTAACTCATAAGTCAGATCATCCTCATTCGGCGGGAGAGCTAAAAATTCCTCAAGCGACAGTAAACCCTTTGCTTGAACAACCATAGTACGTGAACCATTACGTTAGTTCTCATTTTAGAGGGATTCTGCTTGATGCAAGATCAGCCAATTGCCATCGGGATCGTAGGCATGAATTTCTCTGCCGTGAGAGGCAGTGATGATGTCACCAGAGGGTGGATAGCCGAGTTGAGTGAGGTGGGCGATCGCGGCTTCCAGGTTTTTGACTTCTAAACACAGGCTCATGCCAGTAGAAGAGTTTTGAGTTTTGAGTAGCGCTTCGCGCCGCTGCGCTAGAGAGTTTTGAGTTTCCTTAGGGTGAAAGATGCCGAGCTTTAGGTTTGGCAAATGAAATTCGGCGTAAACGTTGGGACGCAGGATAACGGGTTGCAGGTTGAGAAGCTGGCTGTAGAACTGAGCCAGAGCCGAAAACCGAGGCGTTGCTAGTGTCATTAGGGCAGCAGTGCAGTGGAGCGGCATGGGCAGATTCCAGTAAAATAAAATCAGTTTTCTATTTCAACGCAAAGGCAGACTTCGCTATGGCAGATCCTCCCATATGGACACCGGAAGCTAAAGCAAAATTACAAAACATTCCCTTTTTTGTGCGTTCTCAAGCAAGAGACCGAATCGAGCATCTGGCACGCGCTGCCGCACTAGATGTCGTTACAGTTGAACTGGTCGAACAAGCGCGGCTAGAGTTTGGTCAATAACATTCAATGCCTGAAGGACCCGAAATCAAGCAAGCAGCGGATGCAGTCGCACGGGCGATCGTGCAAAAACCGCTCCTCCATATTGCGTTTGCCTTTGAACGCTTGCAACCCTATGAAACGCTCCTCGTTAACGAGCAGATTTGGGCAGTGCAGTCAAAGGGCAAAGCGATGCTCATTCGCTTTCAGAATCAGCTCAACATCTACAGCCACAACCAGCTTTACGGCAAATGGTATATCAAAAAAGCGAATGCCTATCCTGTCACGAACCGTCAACTACGACTGGCAATTCACACAGCCCAAAAAGCGGCTCTTCTCTATAGCGCGTCGGAGATTGATGTCATCACAGACGCGCAGATCGCCAGCCATCCGTTTCTCAGTCGCCTCGGACCTGATATCTTAGACGATGCTACGATCGTAGAACAGGTGCGCGATCGCTTCCTCGATAAACGCTTTCACCGTCGTGGGTTGGTCAGCCTCTTGCTCGATCAAGGCTTTCTATGCGGACTGGGCAACTATCTCTGTAGCGAAGTGCTATTCGTCGCCAAAGTGAATCCAGCGTTGCGTCCGATCGACTGTACGCTGGAGCAGCTTGATGGATTGGCGAAGGGCGCGATCGCGGTTAGCCGCCAATCTTACGTTACCAAAGGCCTCACTAACGACCTGGAAATTGTTGCCCAACTCAAACAGCAAGGCTTTTCTCGCCAGCAATATCGCTTCTACGTCTTCAACCGCGATGGCAGATCTTGCTACATCTGCAGCACTACCATCCTCAAAGACATTGCTGGCGGTCGCCGCATCTACTACTGCCCCACCTGTCAAAAACGGTAAGACCAAAGCTGCGAGGCTCATTCTGTCGCGTAGGTATGAATGAGACAACAAATTTGCTGTGCCACGTGTCTTTCTTTGCGTCACGCACGCCAAAATGTTGCATCCTAGTAGTCATGCTTCAACCTTCAGCAACTGGCTCAGAACACACGCTCGCGTCATTCTATACGTGGCAAAATTACCGCTGTGCGTACGATCGCCTTACTCCTCCTGATACAGCTAGTGGTGTGCCGCTGCTGTTGATTCACCCGATCGGGGTTGGCTTGTCTCGTACTTTCTGGCACCGCTTTTGTGATGAGTGGTATCGCTCTGGGCAGCAGAATGTGATTTACAATCCCGATTTGCTGGGGTGTGGCGATAGTGATCTACCGCAAATAGCCTACCATCCGTCTGATTGGGCAGAACAGCTTCAGTCGTTTCTGCAAACCGTGATTAAAACGCCTGTCGTGCTGGTGGTGCAGGGGGCGCTGTTACCTGTCGCGATCGACCTCATTCACTTGCAGCCAGATTTGATTCGGGGCGTGGTGATGAGTGGTCCACCTGCCCGTACATTGATCGCCAAAACGCCATCACACTGGCAGCAGCAGGTAAGCTGGAACCTTTTTAATTCGCCCTTAGGCAATGGGTTTTATCGCTACGCGCGGCGATCGCAGTTTCTCCAGTCCTTTTCCATACGCCAGCTCTTTGCAACGGCTGAGGCGGTTGATGCCGAGTGGTTAGCTATGTTGAAAGAGGGATCACGGGATCTTGCCAGTCGTCATGCGGTCTTCTCGTTTTTGGCGGGCTTTTGGCGGCAGGACTACACCGCTAAACTGGCTACGATCGCTCAACCATCACTTGTTGTCATGGGTGAACAGGCTTCGAGCATTAGCCGCAAAGGCAAAGCCGAAACTCCGGATGAACGGCTGCAAGATTATTTAACGCACTTGCCAAAGGGTGACGGTGTGAAACTCTCTGGACGCAACGTGCTGCCCTACGAATCGACGGCAGAGTTTGTAACGGCGATCGCACCCTTTGTGAATGGACTGGTAGCGTCTTAGCTTTTAGTCTGCTGCTCTTAGCTTTTTGTCTTGCGCGTTGTTCGGTTAAATGACCATGTTTTTTCACAAAGATGAGCAGTTAGAAGGGTTGGGCGATCGCCTTCTAGAGGCAACCTGGGCAGCATTTCCGGGTTTAGCCCGTAACCAGATCGCGCTGACATGGCTTGTGTATGATCCGCCTGCGATCGTGAACACTGGTGGTGCTTTAAGTGCAGAAGAATTTTGGAAACATTCGCCGCGTGGCTTTAGCTATCGCGGCGTAGAGAGCATCTACCCTGCCAGTGTAGTCAAACTGTTCTATCTAGTGGCACTACACGAATGGTTAGAGCACGGCATGGCGCAGCCCTCCACCGAACTGGAACGAGCCACGAAGGATATGATTGTCGATTCCAGCAACGATGCGACGAGCCTGGTTGTAGACGTGTTGACGGGCACAACGAGCGGTCCTGAACTTCCAGTAGCGCCCTTTGAAACCTGGAAACAGCAGCGCAATCTCGTGAATCGCTATTTTCAATCGCTTGCGTGGACAGAGTTGGAAACCATCAACGTCAACCAAAAAACCTGGTGTGATGGGGCGTATGGACGAGAACGTGCGTTTTTGGGCGAGTTGATGGACAACCGCAATAGCCTGACGACAACAGCAACGGCACGACTGCTGCATAGCATTGTGGGTGGGGTGGCGGTATCGGCAGAGCGATCGCAGTCCATGATGCAGCTTATGCGCCGATCGCTGGATCCCGCTGACCTTGCCGCCGATCCTGAAAATCAAGTGACTGGTTTTCTGGGCGGAGGCTTACCCCCGAATGCGCGTCTCTGGTCTAAGGCGGGTTTAATGAGCCGCGTGCGCCATGATGCTGCTTACATTGAACTTCCCGACGTTCGTCCTTATCTCTTGGTTGTCTTTACCGAAGGCACCGCACATAGCCAGAATGAAGCTATACTGCCGTTTGTTTCGCAGCAAGTGGCGGCAGCAATAGCGGGGCTTTAGCGGTTAACGTCTAGTCGTTAGTGAGCCTGTTTTGTCTATTGAAGGCTCGGCGGCGATCGCAAACGTAATCACAAAAGTGGTTTGGCGATCGGCGCTTTTGACCTGAATGCTGGCTCCCAGTCGCTCGACCAGACGTTTTACCAATGCTAGACCCAAACCAGTGCCGCCATATTTCCAGGGGTCAGCGTTGGGGATGCGGTAAAACTTCTCGAAAATGCGATCGTGCTCGCTGGCAGCAATTTCAGTACCTGTGTTGCTCACACCAATTTGCAAGCCATCCACGATCGCTCTAGCAAAGACGCAAATGGTTTCCTGCTTCGCAGTGTATTTACAGGCGTTTTGTAAAAGCTCGGTGATAGCACGCTCTAGATACCTGAAGTCAGTCGTCAAAGGGGGCAGTTCGGCAGGTACATCCACCAAAAGCTGTTGCTCTTGACTCCAAGTGCACTCGCTAGAACTGCTAGCAAGACCAGCAAGCCAGCGGTGCAGATCTACGGTCGTTAGCGTCAAGGCATCGATACCAGATTCCACCTGCGATAGATCCAGCAAATCGTTAATCAGACGAATTTCGCGTTCGGACTCATCTTTCAGTACCTTGAAATATTGAGCAAGGCGGTTCGGCTCACTGTTAACGATGCCTGCTTGCTTCAGGGCAATCTCCAGCATTTGAGTCGCCATTTTGATATTTGACATCGGTGTCCGCAGTTCATGAGAAACGGAGCTAAGGAAGTTATCCTTGAGGTCGTTTAACTGCTCTTGGTCATCCACCTGTGCCTGAATTTCTTGATACAGGCGCGACTGTCGCAGAGCGATCGCGCACTGGTTCGCCACCTGTTGTACAAGACGAATCTCTGGTTCATGGAAGCACTCATCACACGGTTTAAAAAGCCATATATCGCCTAAGACACCCTGATCATCAGTGATAGGACAGCTAAGGATTGTAAAGCGATAGCTAATCTGGCGTACCACATCCAACGGATCAAACAGGGAACAAAATTGCGCCCATTGTCCTTGCAAGGTTTGAGCATCCACCGGATTTAAAGGGTTTAGAAGCAGCACACTGCCCTTAGCTGTTGCAACCGCATCAGACCGAATTGCTTCATATGCGATGGTTAATGTGCCGTGCTCCAGATCAAATAGCCCCGTATCACAGCACAACACACCCAACTCAGCAGCTAATTCCTGCATCGTTGTTTGAAGAATATGATGTTCGTCTAGGCTATCGCGCACGCGATCGGTAATGCGCTTTAACAAGGCTTCGTAGGCAAGCGCTTTGCGGAGTTGAGCCGTGCGTTCCTGTACCTGGCTTTCCAGGTTTTCGTTAAGCCGTCGCACCTGCTGATAAAGCTGAGATTGCTGGATGGCGATCGCCAATTGATCCACAACGACACAGGCAAGCTCCACCTCCGCGGTCTGCCAGGGTTGTTGTTGCTGTCTAGTCAACGCCAGACAACCCCAAAGCGTTGCCTCAAAGTGAATCGGTACTAAAAGCCAGGTTCCTGGTAAAATCTGGGCGTACTGATTCACGGTTGGGTCAGGATGGCGGGCAATATCCTCAATCTGTACCACTGCAAAGCGCTTGAGATCGGCGATCGGCTCATTGGCATCATCGGGAAATTCCATGCCGACAAGATTGTTCAGCACCGGGTTGTAATGACTATCAGACACAATCTTCCAGACCAAACGCTCAGACTGATAACAGATGATATCGGCGCGGTCTGCCTGAAGTAGTTGAGCAATTTCAGCCGTTGCCGTCTCAAAAACAGTCGTCAAATGGAGTGAATTCCGCATGACCCGAATCACGCGATTCAGCGCTTGTTCTCGCTGTGTCTGAAGCTGCAACTGATCATAGAAACGGCGGCGCTCTGTCACATCCTGGTAGTAAACAAATAACTCATCCTGTGACGGATAAGCATAGACCTCAAACCAGGTGTTGAGCGGCTTGTAGAACGCTTCAAACCGAACGCTGACCTGCGTCGCCATGGCTCGGTGAAATTCGTGATCAAACGCAGCTCCAACAGCTTCAGGGAAAGCTTCCCAGACAGTTTTCCCCAGAAGCTCTTGCTGCGTTTTTTGAAGTAGCGCCTCAGCATGCTGGTTAACGTGGGTGAAACGCCAGGCTCGATCGAAGGCATGGAACCCAGCAGGTATGCTGGCGAACATAGTGGTCAGGCGTTGATTTGCTGCCTGAAGCGTGATGTTAGCCTGTTGTTGGTCAGCGCTTGCTGCATTCATTGCCTGAAGCAGATTACGCTCTGTGATGACTCCCAGTACACGCCCCTGGTCATCGACGATCGGCAAATGTGCAATTTGATGCTTTTGCATCACCTGCCATGCTGTACTCAAAGCCTCAGAAGGGCTGAGGGTAATCAGCGATTGTGTCATCACTGCTTCAAGCTGTATCGCCTCTGGGCTGATGCCTGCCGCGATCGCCCGTAAACAATCTTGCTCTGTGCAAATGCCAACCAGTTGCTGTTGCTCCATCACCAGAATGCAGCCACTTTGACTCTGGCTCAAATGCTGAACCGCTTCGAGCACAGTTGCGCGTGGCGTAAGGATAAGAGGCTGCTGCATAGCGAGGGCGGTTGAAACCTGCATTTCACCTGGGTATAAAGAGCATAAGCGAAGTCTAGTTTTGTAGGCAGTAGGCAAAGGCAGTAATACGTCAGACAAGATCCTGGTTGAAAATAGCCTGCTAAAACAATTACAGACTTGATAAATCCATCCAATTCACGACTGTCAAGCCGCTTTTGCTTAAATTCTAGACTTTAGAGAGGTGACGCAAGACTGCACGTGGCATAAAGAGTCCAATGGCTTAAGCACATCAGCGTGTAGTCAGAAACTTAATCCGTAGCCTGTGTTACGTAGAGGCATCCTGGCCCCGTCTGAAACCTGCCTCTAATCTCAACAACGGATCTAAGTGATCGAGCGTATTCTAAGGATTGATGTCAAAAAAAACATCCGGCATTTGGCTGAACTAGGGATAGCATTTTGCTCTATGTTTGGCTTTGATTGTGTCTCACTTACGGCACCTTCAATAGAGTTGGCTCGATCGCACGCGGATAGATTAGCCATGCCCTTTCATAGGGGTTGGTCAGCGTTTGTACCAGCGGCGACAGGGCGCTTAATTCTTGCAAGCCTGTGGGCGTATGACACTTGATGCCGCGCTGGTAAAGGGTATAGCCACGGCTTAGAGAAACTTGTAGCCCTGCATAGTAGGTTGCGTCACGATTCACCATGCCGAGCCTCTGCTGAACGCTTTGCAATAGTGCCTGCCGATCGCTCGTATCCAGATGGGTGACATCGAGTGTCTTGGGCAGATCGCGATCGATAAACTGTCGGCATAGATCGCTGAGAATGGCATCGGTGCTACTTTGCCAACGTTGCAGATGGTATGTAAAAACGCCATCATCCGCAGCAAGATACTGGTCTAAAGGTAGGCGATCGCAGTTGCCCGTCAACCAGGCTTTTACCGTGTCATCGGCTTCTAGTAAGCCCTGCTGTAAGCATTCCCGAGCACGCACAAACGCTTGCTGCAACACCCAGCAAGCAGCGATGTTTTTAGGATGGTTGTAAACCTGGGCATACATAAAGTAGCGTACGATCAAGTAATGCTCAACGGCAGTCATGCCTTTACGGGCGACGACAAGCTGCTGCGTCACCGGGTCATAGCGCATTGCCATGAGAATGCGCTCAAGGTCGATTTTGCCGTAGGATGCGCCTGTAAAGTAGCTGTCGCGCATCAGGTAATCGAGGCGATCGCAGTCGAGTTGGCTGGACACCAGTTGCCAGACCAACGGGATCGGATGCTTCTTGAGATAAACCTGGAGAATTTGCTCCGTTAAGTCTGGAGCGACAGTATCCAACGCTGACCGAATGGGTGCCGACTCCTGTAGAATGCGCCCCGTCCAGTGTTCGTGATTGCTGCCAAAGACTTCTTCGCCCGTATGGCTAAAGGGCCCATGCCCGATGTCGTGCAGCAGCGCAGCGCAGAGTACCACTGCACGATACGGTTGCAGTTGAGGATAGACGCTGGCAAGACGATCGAACGCCCGACGCGCGATCGCCAGCACACCAAGGGAATGCGTAAACCGTGAACTCTCGGCTCCATGAAAGGTAAGACTGGCTGAACCAAGCTGCCGAATCCGTCGCAACCGTTGAAAGGCAGGCGTATCAATGAGACGGATGAGTGCCGCTTCGATCGGATCGTCGCCGTTAAGCGCGATCGCACCGTGGAGCGGATCGTGATACGTGCGCTCAGTACTAAACAGCACCCGCCACCATTGAATGTGTGTTCAATAGCTCTACTGCCGCTTGATATTGGCGATCGGCAGGTGTGCCAACTTGAACGCCAGTAATGGGGTCAAGCGGCACTGTAACATCAGGCTGAATACCCTGTTTGTTAATGTCAATATGACCAGGGGTTTCATACTTCGCTACGGTAACCGCCAAGCCAGAGCCATCTGACAGGTCAAAGAGCGATTGAATCAACCCTTTCCCAAAGGTTTTTTCGCCCAGGATGGTGGCGCGACCGTTGTCCTTCAGCGCTCCAGCCAAAATTTCGCTAGCGCTTGCCGTACCCTGATTCACCAGGACGACGAGCGGATCATGCGTCAATGCCTTCTCTGTCGCGTCAAAGCTACCTTGAATGCCTTGGCGATTAACGGTATAAACGATCGTTCCTTGATCTAACCAGAGACGGGCAATCTCCACACCCGCTTGCAGCAGTCCACCGGGGTTATTGCGCAGATCAAGGATGTAAGCGTTAGCGCCCTGCGTTTCCAGACGAGCGATCGCATGGGCAAGCTCAACCGTTGCATTGGCGTTGAATTGACTCAAACGGATATAGCCAATTTTCGCAGGCTCATCCGTATTCGCAGGCGTGGATTGAAGCCTCAGATCGGCATAAACCGGATTCAGTTCAATGCGATCGCGCGTAACCTTGAAATCTAGCAGCGCCTCTTCTCGCTGAATCGTCAACGTCACCTCGCTACCGATCGTCCCCCGCATTCGTCCCGCCGCATCATCCAGGGACAGTGCTTCAGTTGGGGTACCATCAATGCTCACGATCGTATCGGCTGGCTTGATCCCTGCACGATCGGCTGGAGAACCAGCGACAGGAGCAATCACGCGCAATTTGCCAGTCTCTGGGTCTGAGGCAATCTGCAAGCCAACTCCGGTTAATTCGCCGGATGTATTCGTCTGTAAGCTCCGGTATTGCACCGGCTTCAGCAATCGCGTAAAGGGGTCATCCAGGCTTGCCAACATTTTCTGAATCGCCGTATACGTTTGTTCGCGATCGCTCAGCGGTTGCTTAAATGCCTTTTGGCGCACCAGCCACCAGTTCTGCTGATTAAATGTGTCGTCGACATAGGCGCGATCGACTAGCCGCCAAACTTCTGCTAAAAGCTTTTGCTCTTCAGTCAGCGCGTTTGCTTGCGGCGCTGACCAGCCCAGCACCATTAAAACTGCCAAAAGGACAGCCACTAGCCGTCCTGTCCAAGCGGTATGTTTACTCATAGTGAATAATCTTAACCTCAGCAACGGAGTGTCTGCTACCCACAGCGCAAGTTCAATCGCCTTGGGCAGGGTGCAGGTGGTGCAAAACCTAGCTGCAGTAACGCCACGTACTGCCCTTCTCATCCCGCTGTTCTCAACGGCTAAACGATCGCCAAGACATTGCCTCAGGCAACGGTTTGCTTTAGAAAACTTCATCCTGTCTTAATGATTTAACCCAGCAAGTCGGCGGAGCAATAAGTTGGGAAGACGCTGACACAGCCATGCGTTAACACAAGGGGCTGATTCACTTTGCGTATGAAATCCAGCCTGCGTCTGTGTTACATTCTTTAGGAACAGCCATACATTTTTTTAGGAATTCTTGCTTCATGTTCACTAAGCAGGTGACCGACTCGAAAACATTCCAGTGGTTCGAGGAGCGGCTAGAAATTCAGGCACTCGCAGACGACGTTTCTAGCAAGTATGTCCCTCCCCACGTAAATATTTTTTACTGTTTGGGCGGCATTACGCTGGTTTGCTTTCTCATCCAGTTTGCCACTGGGTTCGCTATGACGTTTTATTATCGTCCAACCGTCGCTGAAGCGTTTGACTCTGTTCAGTACATCATGAACGAAGTGAGCTTTGGCTGGTTGATTCGATCGATCCATCGCTGGTCTGCCAGCATGATGGTCTTGATGATGGTGCTTCATACCTTCCGGGTCTATCTAACGGGCGGTTTCAAAAAGCCCCGCGAGTTGACCTGGGTAACTGGCGTGATTCTTGCTGTTATCACAGTCTCTTTTGGTGTGACTGGTTATTCGCTTCCCTGGGATCAGATTGGTTACTGGGCAGTCAAGATCGTTTCCGGTGTACCTGAAGCGATTCCGGTTGTCGGGGTACTGATTTCTGACCTACTCCGTGGTGGTTCAAGTGTGGGTCAGGCAACTTTGACTCGCTACTATAGTGCTCACACCTTTGTCTTGCCCTGGCTGATTGCGGTGTTCATGCTGCTGCATTTCTTGATGATTCGCAAGCAAGGTATCTCAGGTCCTTTGTAGTGATTGTTCCCTCCGGGGCACCTTATCTACGATCGTGACGTTTGTCTACTTGCTTCCATCCCTCTGCTGACTTCAGAACAAAAGGAGAGTGACTTTAATATGGCAACGGTTAAAAAACCGGATCTATCTGATCCTCAGTTGCGTGCCAAGCTTGCCAAGGGTATGGGGCACAACTACTACGGTGAACCTGCCTGGCCCAACGATTTGCTTTACATCTTCCCAGTCGTTATTCTGGGCACGATCGCGCTTAACGTTGGTCTGGCAGTGCTTGACCCGGCATCAGTTGGCGAACCTGCTGATCCCTTTGCAACCCCGTTAGAGATTTTGCCTGAGTGGTATCTCTACCCCGTATTCCAGATTTTGCGTACTGTACCCAGCAAGCTTTTGGGTGTGGTTGCTATGGCTTCAGTTCCTTTGGGATTGATTGTGATTCCTTTCATCGAGAACGTTAATAAGTTCCAAAACCCGTTCCGCCGTCCAGTGGCAACCACTGTGTTCCTCGTTGGCACATTGGTGACACTATGGCTGGGTATTGGTGCAACATTCCCTATTGACAAGTCTCTAACGCTTGGTCTGTTCTAGATCGTTCGTTTTTAGACCCTTTGTAACACCTGTTTGATTCCTGCTTTGGCTAATGGCTAAATGGGAATTAGATGGGTGTTATTTTTAGGTTCATTATTTTTACTTAAAGGTCGAGACTGCTGTTAGCAGCGCTTTCACTTAAGGGGTTTTTCTTCAAAGTAGGGTTTTCTACCCAAGTCTTTGGGGGTTTGCGCTTGGGCACTGTCGCCATTTCTGATTAGGATGAGAGTATTCAAGACGACATTGTGCAGGAGCCTGCAGTGAACCAGGATAGCTTTAAGAATTTCCAAATCGGCTTTGCCGAAGTAAGTCGTTTCCTTTTGCCCTTTGCGGTGGTTTGGCTGCTAGGGGCGATCGGTTTGGGCTGGCTCGTTAAATCATTTTTTATCCTGGTTGGGCTGATCTTGATCACGCCTGTGATCGCGTTTTTTGGCTTTCGCTGGTGGCTGAGGCGCAACTTAATTCAGGCAGATTGTCCGGTCTGTCAGTATGGGTTTGTTAGCCTCAACCAAACGGAGTTTAGTTGCCCCAATTGCAATGAGCCGCTGAAGGTGGAGGATGGACGCTTCAATCGTCTGACACCGCCAGGAACCATTGATGTCAGCGCTGTTGAAGTGTCCGCTAAGACGATTGATGATTAGTACTAAAGAGGTTTAGTACCGAAGAGGATTAACACCAAAGATGTGAGTCTTCCAGGTTGGGCGTTAAGGCTACCGTTGAGATATTGACTTAAACGATCGCGACTTAGTACAACACTGGTGCGTTAATTAGTTAACGCTGCTTTCAGCACAAAGCCGGAATGTTTTATGGAACGTCCCGGCTTTGTGCTTTTAGTTTTCAGGCGATCGCTGTTTAGCTGCGAGAAATTGATAGCGTATAAGCGTGTTGACCCCTGGCACGATCGCCAACATAAACTGAATAGGTGCCTTTAACCCACCGTCCAGGAATAGTAACTTTACCTGCTGAGTAGCTGTCGGCTGGCACGCAGAAATCTTGCCCGGAGCTACTACGAATCAGCAAAGCAGGCTCACCAGACGACTGCAACGTAAATTGCAAGTTGGCATCTTCTGCCACCTGGATGACATGATTCGGTGCAGCGGCAATGAAGCCAGCGCAACCCTTACTATCTTTCTGGCTACCGCCCGATGTTCCATTAAGTTGAACAGTGGGTGAACTGGCATTAATGGCGACGGTCTGACTGAGAGCAGTTGAAGCGGTTCCCAGTGCGATCGCTAGTGCCAGAGGCACACCGAACCAATAGCTGAAGGTTTTCATTTGACTCCTGTCTGCCGATAACTGAAACACATTGATGAAGCGATCGCCCAGTAAGCTCAGGCGTTGCGATCAAAGGAGTCGGGGGATCATTACTACCTGTGAACTTGTCTGAAGCTATGAGACGATTGCCGTACCTTCAGTATTACAAGTAACTGCGGCTCTAACCGGGTAAATGTACCTGTTGACTGAGTGGCACTGATCAGTTTGGTGGGTACTTAACAGACAGACTGAAAGTTGCAAACCTTGTGTCTTTTGCTCTGCCTCTATCCGGGTTGTCGATATTGAGCAATTAATGTAGGCAAGTGGTCATAGCCGTCTACACCGATCGCGGCAATCAGTTCGGGTCGAAGCTGAACCAGCGTGAGTGCAAAGGCATCGCCCATCTGCCCTTGCAGAATGGTCAACAGCCCAGCGGGTTGTCGCCAATCGCGAGAGGCAATGCTTTCGAGGAAATACATACCCAGACAGCCTGCATAAATGGCTCTGCTCGTCTCTTTCAACCGATAGTATGCCTCTGCCAGGTATGCCAGGTTCTGCCCTTGTAAGTATAAATCTCCAGAAACTTGTGCGGCCTTGAGTCCATCGGTTAGATGGTCGATCGCCGCTTGCGGTTGATCTAGTACTACATGAGCAATCCCCAGGCTATTGAAGGCAAAAGCCTGACTTTGGCGATCGCCCATCTGTTCTGCCAGCTTTAAGCCTTGCTGCAAATAGCTGATGGCAGCTTCGTAGACCTCTGCTTCGGCTTGCTCTAGCTGCTGTGCCTGAAAAACTTCGCCATAACCAAGATTAACTAAGGCATTGGCTTCGCCGAGACGATCGCCAACTTGACGGCTGAGAATGAGTGCCCGTTGGCTGTAGTTGATTGCTTCTCCATAGCTTTTTTGGGCGACGCAGGTGCGACTGAGATGGTTAAGGTTAGCGATTTCGCAGGGACGATCGCCTGCCTCTGCGGCAATTTGTCTAGCAATGTCATGAAATTCCTTTGCCCGATCAAGCTGTCCTTGCGCCCGTTCTGAGGAGCCAATTAAAGTAAGGATGCGTGCTTTTTCTTGCGTACCGTCTGCCCGTTTGAGCGGCTCATCGAGATAATTCACTACACTTCGTAGCTGGCTACCTGGGAAAGAGGCAAACACACCGCCGTACAACGGAAAGTAAGGGCGCTGGGCAAACGATCGCAAGATTTGCAGCGTCATCTGAAACGCCCCCTCCGCAAATTGGCTTTGATGAAACGAGTTGAGTGCCGTTGCCTGATGAAAGCCTCGTGCCAGTTGTGACCAGAGAATAGAAAACGCCAGAAAGGTTGAGATAGATAACTTTGCGCCGACTTTGGCATCGTAGACCAGGCGATCGAACCAGGCGACTAGCCCTTGCTGAATGTATTGCAAGAGGATGACCAGTTCTACCCAGGTGCTACTCTCCAAAGTGGGCATCTGGGCGACGAAATCGCTGACTGACTCGTTGCGCGCGATCGTCTGAAAGAGCTGGATCAACTGGGGTTGCGTCAGTTGTTTTGACCATACTGTCCACGGGTCGCTCTTGCCTGACGTGCTAGCAAAACCAAGCGTCTGTTCCTGGTCGTAGATCCAGCTGACGAGCTGACTTTGAACCCGCTCCCACGAGGCTAATCCCCGGCTGATTCCCATTGCTAACTGGTGGAGTTCTTGCTGTATGGCGCTGTCGCTAGTCGCATCGCCTTGTTGCTGAAGCACTTTAGCAAGCTGTTTAAGCTGCGTCGCGCTGAGGCATTGCGGTTGGTTAGGGTCGATCGCCCGTAAAAATTCTGGCAGTCGCTGCGCTGCCTCCGCTGCGATAATTTTCTGCATGACACTGGCGATCGCTTCGGTAGCCTGGTTGTATTGCTGCCAGCGTTCCCACTCGCCCTGAATCGTTTGCAGTGCTCTGCGGCTGCGGGCTGCTTTTGCCTGCTTCAATTCATTGGTTTCGCCATCAAGCTGTGCCTGCACGCGATCAACGTATTGTTGTAGGCAGCGCTCAAAGAGTTCACCAGTGCCAACACTGACCCCTTCTACCAGCATTTGGTAAACCTGTTCTTTTGACCGAATGTTGCCCTTCAGGGTCATTTGCACAATCTGATCCAGCAGTTGCAGGTAGCGATCGGGCGAAGGAAGCGTCTCTGACATAGGGCTAATCTGAGAGGACATCGCCGATCGCTAACAGCGCCCAGCACACTTAGTTTAATCAAGTCTGGCAAGTCTTTTTACGTCTCAACCACTAAACGCATGATTACTGCTGCAAGCCTTATTGTTGCTTGACTGCCGTCCAGTGCGGCAGCTATGGGTATTCCGGTAGCCTGTCTTCATCAATGAAACATTACGGCTGCTTTGATCCCTGAATCTGGCAAATAAGTGCTTCAATAGTAAAGAACTGGGCTAAATTGAAGCATTGCACAAAGCCCTTGCTGGGTGGGCGTTAAGGAGTAACCACATGAACCATCTTAAGCGCGTCGGCTCCAACAAGCAAACAGCAACCGTGTGGCAAGGCAGTTTGACGCTGCTGGGCGGTGCTGGACTCGCTGTTGGCATCACGTTGGCTAGCTCTTCAGCCGTCATGGCACAGGCAGCCTATGGCAGTTATGTTGGTGCAGGCGTTGCGGTGGGAGTAACCGATGGTGACGCAGGTGGTGAACCAACTCGCACGTCCGGCGTGATTGCGGCTCGTTATAAGTTTCTTAAGCTGCCAGTTTCCATTAGAGCGCAAGCGCTGGTTGGTCGGCGCACTACGCTCGTCCCAACAGTCTCCTACGATTTTCCAATTAACTGGCGGACTGATGCCTATATTGGTGTGGGTGCGGCTGTGCCTCTAGATGACGATCGCACCACGCCGTTGGGCAACAAGACCAGTTTTGCAATTCAACCAGGAATTGACTACGTGTTACCCAATAGTCAACTGGTTGTCTTTGGCAATGCGGTCATTGCGTTTGACGCATACCGACAAGGTGGCAATAATGCTACGTCCATTCAAGCAGGCGTTGGATTACGGTTCTAACACTTGGTCTCGGTTCGGGTGAGGTGGGGCATGGTTGCTTTCGGCACAACCTGCCTCTTTTCTTGTGTGGATGTCTAAATGACCATTGATTCAAGTGATGGCTCAGATGCTTTGGGTTCAGCAGTATCTAACGATCGCGGCTCCAATGGTAACGCGACTGTAAAAGTCGTGCCAATTCCTTCGTCGCTGCGAACCTGAATCCGTCCCTGATGTAGCTCGACGCACTTTTTGACGATCGCCAGCCCTAGCCCTGTGCCCTGGATGTTGCCCACATTACCGCAGCGATAGAACGTCTCAAACAAGTGTGTCTGGTCTCTAAGGGGGATACCAATGCCCTGATCTCGTATCTCAAAAAGTGCAGTGCCTTCCTGGCAACAGAGCCGGAACTGAATGTTGCCCCCCTGCGGTGAATACTTAAAGGCGTTGGAAAGTAAATTTGTGAGAATATGCCGCAGCAACGCAGCATCCATCGCTGCATTGGAGCAATTACCTTGAGGGGTAAACATGATGGTATGACTATCGCTGTGACTAAACTGTAAGTCTTCGGTAATCCCAGTGCAAAGCTTTATCAGGTCAAGGGATTCTGGTCGATAACGCAAGCCAGCTTCGGTGCTGCCCAATAGTAAGACTTCATCCAGCAATTGCGTAATTTGATGAATCGCTGTTTTGATGCGGTCAAAGTACTGCTGGCGCTTTGCTAGTGTTAAATCCTGGCTGAAGTTTTGCAATAGTTCTACAGCCGTACGGATCATCGTCATCGGTGTACGAAATTCATGCGATGCCATGGAAATGAAGCTTGACTTGAGTAGATTGAGTTCTTGCTCTTGTTCCAACGCTTTGAGCATTATTTGCTCACTGTTTTGTAGTCGCTTCAGAATCTGCCCACGCTCAATGCCATACCGGAGCGATCGCGCTAAGAGTGACGGTGTAATCTGCCCTTTAACCAAATAGTCTTGTGCTCCGCCTGCCATAGCTTGCAGTGCCAACGTCTCATCATCCATCATCGTCAACACGACGACTGGAACATGGGGTACACTGGCGCGAAAGTCAACTAAAGTCTCTGCTTCATCCGAGTCTGGCAGGCGGAGATCGAGCAGCACAATGTCAACCGTTTGTTTGGCGCAGACAGCAATAGCACTGCTAAGACACTCAACATGTGTCAACTCCCAGTGCGATTGATCTAAGCGTAAAAAGAACTGGCGCATTAAATCAGCGTCAGTAGGGCTATCTTCTACCAGTAGGATACGCTTTGGCTCTTCATCCATAAGACAGCTTCACCGTCAAGCTAGCTCTAGTTCAATGCACAAAATTTAGTGCTGTCATGGGGCAGCCATACTAACATGCCGTGATCAAACAGGTGGTGCATCCGTAGATTTACTGCCATCTCGATTCGTTCTAAGATGCTAAAGGAAGGCATTGAAGCCTAGGAAGTCGGTAGCTTGACGGCTGCTAGCCAAAAGTCGCCGATGAGCTGCACCACCTGCATAAATTGCCGCACGTCAAAGGGTTTGGTGACGTAACAGTTTGCATTCAGATTGTACGATCGAAGGACATCTTCTTCGTTGCTTGAGGTCGTAAGTACTACAACCGGCATCCGTTTGAGGTCAGGATCGGCTTTGATTTCGGCTAGCACTTCACGCCCATCCATACCCGGTAGGTTTAAATCCAGCACGACAAGATCAGGACGAAGCGCATCTGTATATTTGCCTTGATGCCGTAGATATGCCATCGCAGTTTCGCCATCTTCTACCCAGCGCAAACAGTTGGCAATCTTGGCTTGCTCGAAGCTTTTGATTGTGAGATGGGCATCGCTAGGAGAGTCTTCAATGAGTAAAATCTCGATCGTGTCCAACATCTGTATCGTCATGGTGGGGAATAGTGAAGTAAAAGGTTGTTCCGACTCCTGGCTGTGATTCTGCCCAGATGTGTCCACCATGGCGATCAACAATCTTCTTGCAAATGGCTAGTCCTATACCAGTACCGGGGAACTCTGTGCGGGTATGGAGCCGTTTAAAGATTTCAAAAATACGTTCAAGGTAACGTGGCTTGATGCCGATACCAGTGTCGTGGACAGAGAATAACCAGTCTGGTTCGGGTGGGTGGGGTGACGCATCAAGTTGAATTTTCTTGCTTTTCTTTTTCTCCTGCTCCTTCTGCTCCCCAGTCTCTCTCACTTTCCTGGCGCTGACATGAACCGTAGGGGCATCATCACGACAGAATTTAATCGCGTTGCCAATCAAATTTTGTAAGAGTTGGGTTAACTGAAGTTTATCGACTGTAATCGTTGGTAGCGGATCGGATGTAATCAGCGCTTGACGTTCAGCGATCGCGATTTGTAAGTTACCCAACACCTGGTCTAGTACGATGTTGCAGTCAATGGGTGCAAACACAAGGTCGCGAGTGGCAACGCGAGAGTAGTGGAGCAGGTCTTGGATCAACTGCTGCATTCGCTTGCCGCCATCGACAATGTACTCGGCGTATTGCTGCGCTGAGGCATCAAAGTGAGTCTGGTAGTCTTGCATCAGCAGTTGGGTATACCCGATTACGGCTCGTAGTGGCTCTTGTAGGTCGTGAGAGGCGATGTAGGCAAACTGCTCTAACTCTCGGTTGGAGTTTACCAGCTCGTCGTTTAGCTGCTTTAAGGCTGTCGTGCGTTCCTCCACTTTGATTTCAAGCGCTTCGTTCATGTGCAGAATGGCTTCTTCTGCTCGCTTGCGATCGGTGATGTCGGCAATCAAGGCAAAGTAACCCTGCACTCCCTCTTGTTCGCTGATGTCGGGTAGGTAGGTCGCACTAATCCAGCGTCCCCCATCATTTTTATAGGGTATGAAACTCTCATAGGTGATTGCTTCCCCTGACAATGCACGCTTCACATAGGGCTTCATACTTTGATACGCTGACTCACCCAACACTTGGCTCAGGTGCTGTCCACAAATGTTTGTCCAATCGCAGCCAAACCACTGTTCATACGTCCGATTGTTAAAGCGAAAGCGGTGGTCGGCATCAACGTAAGAAATCAGAACGGGCAATGCGTTGGTGATGGTACGCAGTTGTTTTTCGCGGTCTGAGAGCGCACGCTCTGCTTGTTTACGCTCGATTAGTTCGCTATGGAGTAGCGCATTGACCTGAGAGAGTGCGGCTGTGCGCTCTTGTACTCTTGCCTCTAATTGCTCGTTTGCTTGCTGAAGGGCTGCCTGGGCATGTTTGCGATCGGTGATATCAAATAACGTCGATCGACTCATCAAAAAATCACCCTCTGAGTCCTTAATCGCAGTAGCGCTCAGGCTAACAGGCAAAATAGTGCCGTCTTTGCGAACCAGCTCATACTCAACATCACTGATCCAACCGTGCTGTTTGAACTTGGAAAAGTTTTCCTGAAACGCCAGCGCACTGTTGGGTGTTGTCAAATCACTAAACTTCAGCTTGTGTAAAACGTCATCACGGGTGTAGCCTAGCCAACCTAGCTCCGTGTCATTGATGCGGCTAAACGTCCCTGTCGCATCTAAAGAGTGGTAGCCGCAGGGAGACTGATTGTAAAGGTCATAGATCTCTTCTGCATAGGCTTGTAAAGCAATCTCAGCGCACTGGCGAATGCGAATTTGCAAATGCAGCAGCAAAAAGACCCCCATCAGCAGGCTGAAACTTAAGAGATAGCCAAACCCATTGACTCTAATTGCCTGCTGCACACTTTCATCGGTTGTGACCTTGCGTAGCTGCAACAGTTGGCGTTCTTCGTTCTTCATCCGGTTGACCAGGAGTTGCACCTCTTGACCCAATAGCAAGTTTTCCTTCGCAAACGCATCTTGCTTGGCTGCGTTCGACTTTCCCTGTTGCACGAGCGTAATCGATCGTTGAGATAGGTCAATGCGTTTTGCAATCACCTGTTCCAGTGCTGTGAGCTGTTGCTGCAGCTGTGAGTTATCGATCGTTAACCGTCGGACCTCCCGAATGCCCTGTCTTGTTGTCTCTAACCCAGCTTTATAAGCAGCTAAATCGGTCTCTTCGCGGCTGACTACGTAGCCGTACCGTCCACTTGCAATGGTGACGTTACCGTCAAAAATTTTGTCCAGCGCTTGCAGCACTTCAAAGGTGTGCTCAACCCGTTGCCGACTCGCAATGAGTTTTTGAACGCTCAAGTAGGAACCTGTAGCAACCCCACTCAGTACAAGCAGTGCCAGAACAAAACCGCCTGCAACCAGTTTTTCAGCCTGTTGTTTCATGGCAGCGGTTCCTGTTCAGCGTGAGGTGTCAGCTTACCAAAGCAGGCGTTAAAGATTCTTCAGGGTTATTACTGATATGGCGGCAGCTACTCTAGATGCTAAGCAGCAGTTACTTGCATCAGCTTCGCTACCGCTAATTAGCTGGGCGTAGGTATTTGTAAGCTGCCTTTTGACTTTGTGTTCGACTGAGCCACGCCGAAGTCTCAACGCTCTTAGTCGTGTGTAGGCGGGTTAAGCGCAGCCGAAACCCGGTCTCTAAGTGGTGCTTAATTTAGCCCTCAAATAGTAGAACTTCTAGCTGGCACAACACCTGTACGGCTCCTTCACTCCTAACCTTCTCATTACTATAGCAATGGCGATCCTACGCTGAAGCCAGCTCAATTCCTAATCAAATTCTAATGTACGATCGGGATGACAGGATTCGAACCTGCGGCATCCTGCTCCCAAAGCAGGCGCGCTACCAAGCTGCGCTACATCCCGTTACGATCCAAGCTTAAACAGTATAACCTGTCTCTTCAGCTTTTAGCAGTTAGCCGTAAATCTCATGCTGACCGCTCAGTCTGGATACCAAAACATCCCTTTAATGCCTTCTGGATCTGACATAAAGCCCAAATTTCGGTAAAAATCTACTACTTGCGGGTCGGCAAATAGAGTAATGTTGCTTATGTCTTCGCTCCGCAGCTTCTTAATGACTTGTTTCATCAGTGCCTTGCCAAACCCTTTACTTTGAAAGTCTGGATGCACGACTACATCCCAGATGGTCGCGTTAAAGGCATGGTCAGACGTGGCTCGTGAAAAGCCAATTAGCCGCCGATGGGAACCTTGTTGTTCCCACATGGAAACAACGAGAAAGCTATGCTGAATCGCTTTTTTGACTTTTCGTAAGGGGCGACGCGACCAGCCAACAGCATCACACAGCTCCTCTAGCTCATACAGGTCAATTTCCCGTTCTGTGCTAAAGAAAATGCGAGAACTGGGGCGATCGCCAGCGGTCTTACCAACATAGTCCTCCATTTGCAGCGCCTGAGGTGCAGAGGACGCATCAGAACTGCTAAACAGGCTTTTCCAAAAACCCATGCAAGCGCGGTTAAGGTAGTAAAAGTTAAATCACAGTAATGAATAGTATACGCTCTGAACTCTTTTCTCGTCCGTTTCACATTGCTAGATTCAGCCGCACGCCAGCGTTGTTCTGAGAAAATAAGGACAAAGCTTTGAAATGTCTTGACCATTGACCTAAAGTTAAGGCTTTAATAGCGGACGATCGCTCCATCACGCAGCAGGTTCTCACCCCACAAACGAGTGTTTCGATTATGGCGCTGGGCTTAAAGTCATCGACGCTGGAACTGTTAAAGCGCTTCAATCGGGCGTTTCCCCAGTTTTATGAGCAGTTTGTCAGCAGCGAGATTCAACTGCAAAACTTGCGGCTGGCATACCATCTTTACAAAACGAAGCAAGCTGTCATTGAACTGAAGCAAGAAGGCAGCAAGAGCGCCCTCCATTTTGCTTACCGCAATCAATCCTTTCTCCTCAGCGATATTTTTGGCGTGCTGGCTGCTTACGGGCTAACGATCCACAGCTTGAGCCTGTACGGTCAGATTTACCCGCCGATGCTGGTTTTTATCAAGCTGATTGTGTCGCGTAGCGGTAAAACACTTACTGAGAAAACTGCCGAGAACGTCTGTCGAGCTGTCCGCGAAGCCTTGGCAGGGCGCTTTGAAGTCGAGGAGATGCTGGCTGTAGAATTCAACCTGGATGCTGGGCTGGAGCAAGTCGAAACTGAGTTTTACGTTGACCCCGTGTTCCACCTGCCTGCCTTGCTGATTGAAGCTGATAACCAACCGGGGCTATTTTATAAGGTGATGTACGCCATCTGGCAGGAGGACTTGCTGGTGGTCAATGCCAATCTGCTGGTGTGGCGCGGTCGCACTCGTCTCATTCTCTATTTACTGGGTCCTAACGAAAGTCTGATTCCAGAATACCTGGGGCAAAAGATTGCGGAAGGAGTGAAGCAGCGGCTATTGGGCAGGCGGTTTTGAGGAAGGACCATTTAGGAAAGGCTAAAGGATAAGGGACTGAAGCAGCCTGTGTACTTCATTGCTGGTGCGCAAGCCCCCATTATGGAACCGCAGTACGTGCGCCATCTCGCTAGCTTTTATCCCCTCTTTGATGCGTGTGGTGCAAACGTTGCCGAAATTGCCGACTGTGGGCATATGGCAATGCTGGAGCAAACAGCGTCAGTAGCAGTTCAACTCCGAACGATTCTTGCCAGGTATGATGCATAGGGTTTTGCAAAACGGTGGCTAGGGAGCAAGTGCCATGTTGGTTTGGTTCATGCATGGAGCGTCAGTGAGGGAGAACCGTTATGCCGATCCATTGCGATCGCGCATCATTAGCGAGTTTCCCGATCGAGGGCTATCTGTTCCAGAATTCTATTCTTGCTTTTGGGGCGATGCTCTGGGCAGCACGGATGAACTTTGGGGCTTGATCCAGCAAGATCTGGAAGCGTTCCGGTGGGATCATCCTCAGATTGATCTGGATGATGTCTTTCACTATCGCCAGCGTCGAGAACAATTGATTAGTGGGTTCTTTAACGACATTTTTAACTATCTGAACACTCAGCAGGGGCGCGAAGTCCGACGGCTAATCGCAGTACAGTTGCTGAGCTTTCTAACCGAAAACCCGTTTGAGGAAGACCTGCATATTGTGGCGCATTCCCTGGGCAGCGTGATTTTGTGGGATCTGCTCTTCTCAGAAAGCTTTGACGACTCTGACCCCGCTTTTTACATCCGCCATGCCATTAAGGGGCTGAGCGGACATAGCGAGGGTCGTAAAGTGAAGCTGAGAAGTGTGACGACGCTTGGTTCGCCCATCATTATTTTTAGACAGTTTCTACGCATTAATGGCGATCGGCTAAAAGCGTTTGCCAGTCGTTATACGGCTGAACCCTTGCGCTGGGTGAATGTGATTCATGCATCGGATGTGTTTGCCTACCCCATCCGCGCCAGCTTAGAGCTAGACGACTCAACGCTGTATTTTCAAGATCACTATCTAGGCGATCGCAGCTTTTTCAAAAAGCAAATGGGCGATGTCACGATGGCACTGGGTTTGCTTGCTGACCATAGCCGCTATTGGCGCAGCAGCCGAGTAGCGCGAGTGACGATCGCCAACCTGCTCGGCGACTACCCTGCCCTGGAGCAAACTAGCCCTATTTTAGAATTTGGCGAATCTGACTGATTAAGAACGTTGAGGTAGAGGAAACGCGCAGTGATGGATTAGTACCCTGGGCGACGGCAGTGCTCTCCTGTCGGTTGCTCCAAAAGCACGCTCACCTGCGATCGCAGCCTCATTCTGATCCTTGCTAAGACACTGCTGCCATCGCATAGCGATCAAACATCCCTGTAACGATAAAAAAATCCCTGACATGAAGCCAGGGATTTAATCAGGGTGCATCTACCAGTCCATTATTCTGGTAGCACCGCTTGCATCAGGACAAATCGCCACGATGTTGGGGGCGATCGCATCTTTTCCTGCTTACGCCCCACTTCTCACCGTTAAATGCTTCTCTAATGTGTTTACCAGCGTTGCTTTCGGCACGGCACCGACCCCGCGATCGATCTCCTGAGGGGCGAATCCTATAGAGCGATCGCCATAGAGCTTAGGACATGGGGATCAAAGGGGTGTGGGGACAAAGCCCCAGCCAGGGATTTTACCTCTGCACCCCGCCCTCACCAGCATGGCTACAGATTTTTAATTGTTCGAGAAAATCGAACAATTAGACGATAACGTACTTTGTGCCATAATGACAACTATGAGGTTGTTATATCATCCGTACAAAAAAGACCTTGCTCTAGCAGGCGTGCTGTATGCGCTGGGAGACCCAGTGCGGTTGGAAATTGTGAAGCAACTGGCAGAAAAAGGTGAGTTGCCTTGTTGCGCGATTCTGGCGGCACCTGTAGCGAAATCAACGCTGTCGCATCATTTCAAAGTGCTGCGTGAGGCGGGGGTGATCTACAGCCGTAAAGAAGGGACACAGCATATGAATTCGCTGCGCCGTGAGGATCTAGACGATCGCTTCCCTGGTTTGCTAGCAGTCATTTTGCAAGAGGCGAAGGCGGCGGGTTAAGACTCGCTGACTGGTACTGCTGGCACCACTTCTGCTTCAACTTCAGTTTCCCAGCGGCTTAAAATGACGGCATTGGTGACATTGCCGACAAGATTCAGCACCGTTTTGAACCCATCGACTAGGCGATCGACTCCTGCCACGATCGCGATGCCTTCTAGGGGCAATCCGGCTGCCGCTAAAACTGTCGTCATCGTGATGATGCCCGATCCCGGTACACCAGGAGTGCTAAAGGAAACGAGCAACGAACTCAGGGCGATCGCCAGCACTAACGAAGGCGTGACAGGCACCTGATACACCTGAGCAATAAAAAGGGCGTTAAAGCCTTGCAAAATAGCAGACCCGTCGCGCTTCAGGGCTGTACCTAAGGGAATCGCAAAACTGGCAATGTTTTCTCGCAGCCCGTAGTCTGTTTGCACCGTCTTTAACAAAACAGGCAGTGCCGCATTGGAACTCGCTGTACCAAAGGCAAGCGACAGCGCTGGCATCAAGCTACGGAAAAAATGCACTGGTTTTGCTTGTAGCACGTAAAGAATGAACGCATAGAGGGCAATCATGAGCAACGAGCCAAGCAGCAAGCCCAAGACATAGATAAAAAGCCTGATGATGATCGCTAGCCCTTCGGTGGCAATGACTGAACTAATCAGCGCAAAGACTCCCAGTGGGGCTGTGTATAAAATAAAACCTAAAATCTTCTCAAAAATGGCATAACAGCTTTCGATAAATGCCACAAAACTCGATGCTTTTGCGCCAGCAAGTTGAATGCCCACCCCAATGAACGCGGCTGACACGATCGTTTGGAGTAGATTACCGCTGCTTAACGCCTCTAAAGGATTCACCGGAATCAAACTGACCAGCCATGCAATCAGCGATTGGCTTTGAGTGCCCTGAGTTGCTGCTGCCGTTAATCCAGTCATACCTGCACCGGGTTGCAACAGCACCGCTAGTAGCATTCCCAGACCAACCGCGATCGCGCTAGTGACTGCATAGCTAAGCATTAACTTGGCGGCATAACGTCCCACTTGTGCCGTATTTTGAATGCGAGTTAGCCCCAAAATCATGGAGGAAAAAACGATCGGCACGACCACAAATTGAATCAGGCGCAAAAAAGCTTCGCCGATCGGTGCCAAACAATAAAAATTGAGCGGCTCAATCATGGTGGGGAAAAACGCATTCAGCGATGACCCAAAGAGGATGCCGACCCCAAGCGCAGCCAAAATCAGTGTCGATAAACTCATAAAACGAGTGCTTCAATCAAGCTGTTTAGCAAACGCTCAATCTACCATTGCTGGCTGTTGTTAATCCGATCGCTGCTTTACAGACTGAAGAAACAAAGAGCGAGACAAAACGCCACTAGAAAAGCCTTAGACTCGAAAAATGCTTGAACACCACGATGCCGACAGAACACCAATTCAAAAAGTGCTAGCTACAGATTCCCTCACTCCATCACCCCCTCACTCCATCACCCCCTCACTCCATCACCCCTCACCCCTCACCCCTCACCCCTCAATTCTCCTCAACCCAAGCGCCTAACGATAAGCTAGTAGCAGACTTTGCTCGGCACCCCGTACGCCATGACTCCACTTCCCGACTACCGTCCAAAGCAGCTTTCGGTTGGCCCTTTAGAAGCCGAGATCTTGAATCTGATTTGGGAACTCGGCACCGTAACGGTTAAAGATGTCCACGATCGCATCTTGTCAGACCCAGAGCGCGAACTGGCGTATACCTCTGTCACGACTGTTATGCAGCGTCTGACGCAGAAAGGGTGGCTCATATGCGATCGCAAAAGCCGGATTTATACCTGGCAGCCGCTCGTTTCTAAAGAGCAGGCGCAGGCATTGCGGGCATACGAGCAACTCAATCAATTTTTGGCAGTGGGCAACCCTGATGTGGTCGCAGCCTTTGCCGATAGTCTGGATCAAACCAGCGTCGATCAACTAGAGGCGATCGCTCAGCGACTCCGCGCCATCCGTGAAGCAAGGGAGAATCAGTCATGCATTTAACGCTGCTGTTTTTTGGGTTGTCGTGCGCGTGGGGGCTGCGGTTGCTGACGGTGCGTGCTGACGGCACTTGCCAGGAACGCTGGCGACGATCGCTCGGACTCTTTCTTTTTCCGCCGCTGCTGTTGTTGATGACTGCCATTGCCCTGGTCTGTATGGGACCGCAAGGGCAAATGGTGCGTTGGTGGGAAGGCTGGGTTAGCTACTTGCTAGCAGTTACCTTCCTCTGTGCCGCTGTCATTCTGGCGTTAAAGCTTGTGGTAGAAGGCTGGCGATCGCTTCAGCAAGTCCGTACCTATCCGCAAGTTGATGTGCAGGGACGAGTCAGCCGCTTGCTAGCGACATCGATTCCTTTCATTGCACAGGTTGGCTTTTGGCAGTCTGAGCTAGTGGTTAGCCGGGGACTCATTGACACGTTTGGCGCTGATCATCTAGAGGCTGTGTTGACCCATGAACAGGCACATCACCACTACCGCGATACGTTTTGGTTTTTCTGGCTGGGCTGGCTACGCCGACTAACTGCCTGGTTGCCTCAAACAGAACTGCTGTGGCAAGAACTGCTGCTGCTGCGAGAACGCCGTGCCGATCGCTGGGCAGCGCAGACTGTTGATCCCTTGCTACTTGCCGAAGCACTGTTGCAGATGGTAAGAGCACCAGAACTTTATGCTGAAACAATCTGTGCTGCCTTTAGTAGTGCCACTCCCCGCACTCGCTTAGAAGAGCGGATTGAGGCGTTACTGTCAGAGCCAGAGTCGGTACAACCCTTGCGCCTGTGGTTGTGGCTGTGGCTGTGGTTGGTTTGCCTGCCTCTGCTTACCGTGCCGTTTCACTATTAACGATCGCCCAAAAGCATTTTTGAGCAAGGTCTGGCGGTCAGAATGATGACACGGTAAACAATCGCTTAACTTAGGGGTTATCTACGATTGTGATTGTTATCGTAAGTGGTAGCTTACGAAAGAGTGCGATCGGTGTCTTTTCCCTGTTTCTTAGCAACTTGAATGACGACTCTAAGCAATGGTCTTCCTGCTCCGATGCCTACAAATGAACCTGCTAGACAGCAGGTGCTTTTGGAGTGCAAGATTTTGGATACCAGGCCAGAGAAAGCGTTTGATGATATCACACGACTGGCTGCCTATCTTTGCCAGGTGCCGATCGCGTTAGTCAGCCTGATTGATGCTGAACGGCAGTGGTTTAAATCTAAGGTTGGGCTTGAGGCGGCACAGACCCATCGCGATCTCGCGTTTTGTGCCCACGCCATTTTGCAGCCACAAATCTTCATCGTGCGTGATGCCTTAGAGGACGATCGCTTTGCTCGGAATCCATTGGTCACGGGCGCACCCTACATCCGCTTTTACGCTGGAGTGCCACTGATTACGGTCGATGGTTATGCGATGGGAACGCTGTGCGTCATTGATACAGTACCCCGAAAGCTAAGTGCTGAACAGATTGACGCGCTGTACATTCTGGCGCGACAGGTAACAAAGCAACTCGAATTGCGGCGCAGGTTGGCGGATTGGGAACTCGTCTCTGTAGCGCGTCAACCGTTAACTAAAACGCACTGGCAGTTTCTCCAAAACATGGCGCTGGGTTTAAGCCTTGCCGCTGCCCTGCTGATTGGGGCTGCCATTACGTCGTATCGCAGTCTGCATGACCTGGGGCAGTCTTACCAGTTGGTCTCTAACCAGCACGAAGCGTTAAAACACGTTGACCAGTTTTTCGCAGCACTGAAGACGATCGAGTTAAACGATTACCGTTATGCCATCTCAGGACAACAGCAAGTCTTAGATGCTTCTAACCTGGCTCTGGCGAAGGCAACGCAGAGTCTTCAAGCCTTGTCTAGCTTGAGTCCACAGCCCACGCAGCCGTTGCAACTTCAGCGTCTAGAACTGTTGCTTGAGCAAGCGACGATCGCCAGACAGCGTGTGGTGGAACAGCGACGTAACGGTGGTGCAGAGGCGGTGCTGCGATCAATCCAGGGGGCTGACTACCAGAACGACATCAACCGTATGCAGCAGATAATGACTGTCAGCGAACAGGAGGCAGCTACCTTTTCAAAGCAGTGGTCGGCGCAGGTAAAAACCACAGCCACTCAAACAATGAATCAGTTGCTTGGTAGCCTCTTGTTTGATCTGGGCATCTTCCTGCTGCTTTTTTACCTGGGTTGTCGCGAAATCAACAAACATCAGCGTACAGAGGTTCAGCTTGAGCAAGAGCGCGATCTGACGGCTGCCATTACCGATACAGCCGGTGCGCTTATTGTTGTACTCGATCGCCAGTACTGCGTTGTACGGTTTAACCAGGCGTGTGAAGTGGTGACTGGCTATAGCTTTGAGGAGCTAGTAGGCAAACGGTTGGAAGACGTGCTGCTACCAACCGAGTCAGTGCAGCCCGCCCAGGCTGTCTTAAAAAGCATCCAGTCTAGAGCGTTTGTTACCAGTCAGCACGAGCATCACTGGGTGACGCGGACGGGCGATCGACGCTTGATTGCCTGGTCTAGCACGGGTCTGCTAGATGCCAGCAATACCGTGGAATACTTCGTCCAAACAGGTACTGACATCACAGAACTACGGCACTCTGAAGCCGCCCTGCGAGACAGCGAACACCAGTACCGCTCAGTCGTTGATAGCGTGAGAGAAGTGATCTTCCAGCGCGATCTTGCTGGTCTCTGGACGTTTCTTAACCCTGCCTGGACTGAAATTATGGGCTTTGCGGTCAACGAGAGCCTGGGCAAGCACTTTCTGGAATGCGTGCACCCGGACGATCGCCACACAGCAATCCAGTCCCTGCAACCTGTACTGGATGGTCAGCAAAGCGATAGTCGCTGCAAAATTCGCTACCTCACAAAAAGCGGCGACATCCGTTGGATGGAGACGTTTGTTCGACTAATCAAAGCTGACAACGGCGTAACGACGGGCGTTTGTGGCACGCTTAACGATATCACCGATCGCGAACAAGCAGACCAGCGACGTGCGGCTCAATATGCCATCACCAAAGTTTTAGCAGAGTCCGCCACACTGGATGAAGCGACCCCAAAGATTTTGCAGTCTCTTTGCGAAAGCTTGCATTGGGATTTAGGGCAGCTTTGGCGCATTGATACCGAAATGTCTGTTGTGCGCTTTGTCGCGACCTGGCATCAGCCGTCGCTGTCGGTCGCTGAGTTTGAAGCCAGTACGCAGCAATTGACCTTCACATATGGTGTAGGGCTAATTGGTCGTGTTTGGTCAGAGCAAAAACCTCTTTGGGCGGCTGACATTGCTCAAGAGTGCAATTTTCAGCGTAAAGGTGTCGCCCTAGATGCCGACCTGCATCAAGCGTGTGGGTTTCCCATCATCATTAAAGATACGGTTGTCGGCATCATTTCTGCGTTCAATCAGAAGTCCGGACAGCCAGATGATGACCTGCTAACGATGATGACGGCGATCGGGCGACAGTTTGGTCAGTTTATTGAGCGCAAACGAGTGGAAGAAGAAGCGCTGCGGCAGAATCAGCGATCGCAGCTTCTCTCTACCATCACCCTCCGTATTCGGCAATCGCTCGACCTCGACGACATTCTGAAGACGACTGTGTCAGAAATACGGGAATTTTTGCAAGCCGATCGAGTCTCAATTTACAAGTTTCAGCCTCATCACGATAGTACCGTTGTCGTGGAGTCTGTTACCGAAGGCTGGTTGCCCATCCTTGGCTATCAGCTACCAGAAGCAGCGTTTGAGGACAGTCTCATGCAGGCGTGCGTTGATCGACGCATTTTGGCGATCGACACCATTAACCAGTCTGGTATCCCGCTCTGGTACAAAGATCTGCTAACCCAGTTTCAAATTAAAGCCACTCTAGGCGTGCCGATTTTAGAGAATGAGCAATTGTGGGGTTTGCTCTTTGCTGATCAGTGTTCAGCGCCACGACGGTGGAAACCCTTTGAAATTGACTTCCTCAAACAACTGGCAGATCAGGTAAGTATTGCGTTAGCCCAGGCACGTCTTCTGGCTACCCAAGTGCAGCAGCGTCAGACGTTAACACAACAAAACCTGGAGCTAAAGCAAGCACGTGAAGCTGCCGAAGCCGCCCGCAAAGAGGCAGAGCAAGCCGCACAAACAAAAAGTAACTTTCTAGCAACGATGAGCCATGAAATTCGCACGCCGATGAATGCGGTGATCGGCATGACTGGCTTACTACTTGATACAAAACTGGACTCGCAGCAGCAAGATTTTGCCGAAACGATTCGCTGTAGCGGCGATAATCTCCTGACCTTAATTAACGAAATCCTCGATTTTTCTAAGCTTGAAGCGGGCGAAGTCGCACTTGAAGTGCTTGATTTTGATCTCAGCCTCTGTATCGAAGAAGTAATCGATCTCCTGGCAGCAACCGCGCAAAGCAAGGAACTAGAACTCGTTACGCTGCTACCGTCAACGGTGCCGATCGCGCTCCGCGGTGATGTCACTCGGCTGCGTCAAATTTTGATCAATCTGACTGGCAATGCGATCAAATTTACTCATCAAGGCGAAGTTGTCCTTCGGGTTTCTTTAGCCGCTGAAACGAAGACAACCGCTACGATCGCGATTTCTGTAGAGGATACGGGTGTCGGCATTCCGCAGGCTGCTCAGGCAACACTGTTTCAACCATTCATTCAGGTTGATGCTTCCACTACGCGAAAATACGGTGGTACCGGCTTGGGGCTAGCAATTTGCAAGCAGTTGGTTGAGTGTATGAACGGCACGATCGGGGTCGAAAGCGTGTTCCATCAAGGATCTCGCTTTTGGTTCGCTATTCCATTTGAGAAACAACTTTCTTTGCTAGCTGGTGCGCCAACCCACGATCGCACCGTTTGTTTGGACGGGCTAAAAATGCTCGTCGTTGACGATAATGCGACGACTCGTCAAATGTTGCGCGAACAAACGACTGATTGGGGCATCGTGGTGGATGAAGCTGCCACCGCGATCGCCGCGTTGCAAAGGCTGAAAGAGGCAGCAGCCACAGAGCAACCCTATGCTCTAGCGATGATCGATTTGCAAATGCCTGACCAGGATGGCAAATGGCTGGGGCAAGAGATTAACGCCGATCCAGTGCTCAGGTCGATGCCATTGATCCTGATGACAGCACGCCATCAAAGTGATACCCAACGTTTACTCAACCGTGACTTTTCGGCTTACCTCATGAAACCCGTCCGTCAGGCTCGGTTACTGGAGTGCTTGATGGCAGTGTTGCATCAACCAACGGCGCTTGTAGCAGCGGAGCGCGCCCTGGCAGCGACGACCCAAATACCCCTAACGCCTGAGCTGGATGCGACACAGGCTCCGATCGCTCGATTAAAACTGTTGCTGGTAGAAGACAGTGCCGTTAATCAAAAAGTAGCGTTACATCAATTAAGAACGCTTGGCTACACTGCTGATGTGGCTGCCAATGGTCAAGAGGTGCTGGCGTTGATGGCAAGCATTCCCTACGATATTGTGTTGATGGATTGCCAGATGCCGCTGCTGGATGGTTATGATACAACTCGTGCCATTCGCAAGTTGGAAGCCTCTTTGGAGCAGCATACGGTCATCATTGCTATGACTGCTAACGCGATGAAAGAGGATCGCGATCGCTGCCTCGAAGCTGGCATGGATGATTATCTCAGTAAGCCGGTACGCAAAGAAGAATTGGCAGTGAAGCTCGCTAGTTGGAGCCACCGTCTACAAGAGAATGCGCGGGCACATACGGTTGTTACGTCTCATATTGAAACCACACCTCAGATGCCGCTGACTTCGCAACCCGGGACTGCAACAGCGGTGAGTGAAGCTGCACTCGCTCAGTCTTGTGATGTCATTGATTGGCACTATTTACATGAAATTTCGGTTGGTGATAGTGCGTATGAGCGAGAACTTTTGCAAATGCTGATGGCAGTCTTGCCAGCCTATGTCCAGACGCTAGCAGTGGGCATAGACACAGGTGATTATGACTGTATTGAGCAGGCAGCCCATTTAATTAGAGGGTCATCCTCCAGCGTTGGGGTGCGATCGCTCGCAGCCATTGCCGGACGCTTGGAGGATCAGGCACGGGAAAAGCAGCTTGACCATCCCGCTCAACAGCTTTTGGAAGTGAAGGACGCACTGAGCCAATTGCAACAGGTGGTCGATCGCACGCTTGCGTTACCGCACTAGCACGAGCAAGCAACTGAGCAGCAACAGCCCCAAAAGCGCCAGCAACCCCCCATGACGTTTTACCCACGTTTTGAGGCGATCGCTACCTGTATAGCCCGTGTGCATCGCTGTTAGTGGCTTACTTCCATCGTCATATAAGGTACAGTCCATTGCCTCAGGGCGTTTGGGAAAAGTACAGGTATCATCAGCATGATACGTGCAGGTCAAGCACAGCGGTTCAGAGCCTGTAGCACGGTATAGTGGCATACCTGGATGCCCATGCGCCTTCAGCGGCGTACGGCAAGAGGGGCAGGCGATCGCCTGTGGCGCAACAGATTGGTGGCAACGAGGACAGGCTGGCATCCGCAACAGCGTTGGACGATCGTTTCTTCACTATTACACACGCTGCCAAGACACTTGTAGACGGATCCCTATCTGCCTGAAGGCATTAGAACGCAGTCGATCGGTCTCTAGTACTTTACTAACTCGCTCTTACCTCGAAGGCAACTACGCAGTAGAGTTACATATTTGATTCTAAGAATGGAAAGGAATTGTTTTATGACTCAAGCTTTTGGGGCTCAAGCGTTACAGCAGGTGACAAATGACAAGTTTCAACAGTATCTTTCAAAGCATTGTAATAATGACGAGGCTTTTCACGCACAGTTGAAGGTGAAGACGTAAATTGTATGAGTAGGCAAGCGTAAACAGGCGGCATTGTGGCACAGGTTATTCTTGAAAACATTTATAAAAGCTTTTCCGGTCGTGGTGGGGAACCAGCCCCGACCACAGTTGCAGCAGAGCCATTGTTGGCACCGATCGACAAAAGCAGCGTAGCCGTTAAAGACTCTACCCGTCGATCGCACGCGACCAGTGTTCTCCGTGCCATCAATTTGACCATCGAAGACGGCGAATTTATGGTGCTGGTGGGGCCCTCTGGGTGTGGCAAAAGTACGCTGTTGCGACTGATTGCAGGGCTGGAGGAGCTGACCGGAGGCAATATTTACGTGGGCGATCGCCTCGTCAACAGCCTGCCACCCAAAGAGCGCGATATCGCAATGGTGTTTCAGAACTACGCGCTGTATCCCCACATGACAGTGTACGAGAATCTGGCGTTTGGGCTGCGACGGACGAAGTTAGGGAGTCGGGAGTCGGGAGTCGGGAATGGAGGTCTAGAAAGCAGAAGGCAGAAGGCAGAAGACAGAAGGCAGAAGGAGGGAAAGGAGCGATCAACTCTTCTCCCCACACCCCACCCCTCACCCCTCACCCCTCACACCTCACTTCCTATCTGGGCTGAAAATCTGTTGATTGAGACGACACGCAAGCTGCCAAAGGGGTTGCAGTTTCGCTCGGCGCGAGAACGATCGATTGACCAGCAGGTGCGTTCCGTCGCGCAGATTTTGCAAATCGAGCCATTGCTGCATCGGCTACCCAAGCAACTGTCGGGTGGACAAAAGCAGCGCGTGGCACTGGGACGGGCAATGGCACGCAATCCGCAGGTCTTTTTGATGGATGAGCCGCTGTCAAACCTGGATGCCAAACTGCGAGCTGAAACACGATCGCAAATTGTGAAGCTTCAGCGGCAGTTGGGGACAACCACAATTTATGTGACCCATGACCAGACGGAAGCGATGACGATGGGCGATCGCATTGCCGTCATGAACGCAGGGCAGATCCAGCAAATTGCTTCGCCACTGGAGCTTTACAACCATCCTGCCAATCGTTTTGTAGCGGAATTTATTGGTTCGCCGCCGATGAACTTTCTACCTGTACAGTTCAAGGCACCGCTGCTGATTACGCACCCACAGTTTCGTCTGACGCTGCCCGAAGCCTGGGAAACCGTGCTGAAGCCCTACGATGGGCAAACCCTAACCCTCGGCATTCGTCCAGAACACCTCAATATTGGCGCGGCTGCACCCAAAAATTTGCCTGTGCAGGTAGAACTGGTCGAAGCACTCGGCAGCGAAACCTACCTGGCAGTACGTTTTGTTGGTGCTAGTGATGAAACCACACTGCTCCAGGCGCGTATTGAACCCGATCGCGCCATCCGGCTGGGTGAAGAACTGTGGCTCTCAATCAGTGCAGATAAGATTCATTTTTTCGATCAAGCGACTGGGCAGGCGATCGCGCCAATCAACTAGACGATTGCTCTTATCCTTCTGGTAAATCACCAAACTGATGGCGATATTGACTCAGTTGCTGTTGCACCAATTCCAATTGCTCTTCGGGGGTCAGGTAGCGCGTGCTCTGTTGGTCGTACCAATACAGTGCATCCATCGTTCTGCTGCCATCCTGGTAGAGCGATCGACCAATGCCTAACCCGATCTCTGGCATCCAGAAGGGTTCGCCAATTTGGAGCTGATAGCTGCCGTTGACCAGGCGATAGAGTTCAAACGGCTGGCGACGTTCGTAACACGTGTCCGTAGGACACTCGCGTTGCCAATACTGTGGGTTATAGACCAGGTAATACAGCACGCCGAGTTTTGCATAGAGCGCCGCTTTCGTGTCGTATTCGCCACCATACGTGAGCGAAACAATTTCTAAAGCGAAGATCGGGACAAGCTCACGCTCTTCCCAAACAACATAGCTTTTGCGCGATTCGCCATCTTTATGACGCTCAACGCCTAAACTCAGGAACCCATCTGGCACGACAGGCACTAGATGACTCACGCCCGTGGTGTGGTAAACACCCATATCTACCCCAAAAAACCAGTCATCTCGCTTTGCCCAAATAAACTTGAGCAGGAACAGCAAAATGTTGGGCAACAGGTTCTGGTTTTCGTTATCCACAGGAGTATCATCTGAACAAGGGAGTTCAGCACTGGTCGGCAGTTTCAATTTAGGGTCAGATTGTACCATTGGGCTATATGTCCCCTTTGTGCGGCAACCGCTGCTTTTAGTGTAGACGAGTCGCAATTCTACGGGAATGCTGTAGTTTGCAGAGGGTGTTCTAGGATCAAAGCAATCGATCGCCCACAACACGCCATGTATGACCGGGAACCCTTTGAGAATGAAGACTTTAAACGTCTCCAACTTTTCCTCTATCTGGTGCCTGTCGTAGGCTTCTTCCCAGCGCTTTGGACGTTATACCGTGGTAAGGGGACGCGCCAGCAGAAAAATTTGAGTCGCCTTGTGGTAACGCTGGCTCTAGGCTGGCTGTTGGGCTATATGCTGCTGGGTGCAGGTGCCAATGCGTCTGAATCATTGTCGTTACCGCTGTTAATTACCAGTAGCCTGTTCACCTCCGGCTATTTTTTAGTGAATCTCTGGCTGATGGTGCAACTCTGGCGGCGCAAGGCATTGCGCTTGCCGATCGTAAGTAAGCTGGGCGATCGGTTGCCGTGAATAGTCAGCGGTCAGTGGTCAGCAGTCAGCGGTCAGCAGTCAGCAGAAGTTGTTGGTTGTTGGAAAGCTAAAAGAAAGCTAATGCGCTCAAAATCTTCCTTTCGTCTGTCCCTTCGCTCGTTCATACGCCTGGATCAGGTGCTGCGTGGTCAGTTTAGTGTTTGACGCGGCAGCATGAATGGCAGCATCACGGGCGATCGTGTGAATGTCGCCTCCGCTCAACGGCAAGTGCGCCAGTTGTTCCCAGTCCAGCTCATCAAGGGGGACTGCTTTGGGGAACGCTTGCTGCCAGAGTTTGAGCCGTTCTGCCTGCGTTGGCATTGGGAATGACAACAATGGATGAAGCGATCGTCGCCACTGGGCAGCAAGGCTATGTTTTTGATACACGCTCAATAGCGTGATGCTCTGCTGCTGCCGTCGTAAGGCAAGAAATTGATGCAGCACTGTACTGGGTAGCACTGACGTTCGACCAAACCAACACTCTGCCGACTTGAGCAGCAGCACTCTTGGGGCTTGGGTCACGATCGCTTGCAGCAGTAAGGGCACATCATCCCGATGCAGTTGAGCCAGATCGACACACAGTAAAGGAGTTTTCAGGGTTTGAGCGATCGCCCGTGCCGCCAATGTTTTACCTGTACCGGATGCGCCAACTAGAAGGGCGATCGTTCCTGCTCGATCGCCGGGTTGCAGCCCAGCCGCCGCAAAACCCCAGTCTTCATCAACCTGTTGGGCAAACTGCACACGATGGCACAAGTGTTGCAAGTCTGCCAGCAAAGCGGGGGGAAGGATGAGCTCTGACCAGAGGTTTTGGGTGGGAGGGGGAGGAGAGAGGGGGAGGAGAGAGGGGGAGGGGAGGAGAAGAGAAGAGGGGGAGGGGATTGCAGTAGGGCTTCTAAGGTATGGCTTTCGGGTCGATCGGCGAGCAGATAGTTAACGAGCGCATCGGGGAGCTTCACTGGACGAGACAGTAAGGGATGGGCGTGGGACGATCGCAGGTCTAGTAGTTGATGCTTGACTAGGGCTGAGTTCTCTGTGAGAGACTGCCGCAGCGATCGCCAGTCGGCATCTGTGCGACACAGAAGACGCAAAATCAAATCGACAGTGGGTAACCCTGTTGCATCGGGATGCTCGGTTTCTTGCAGGTAGTTGTAAAGGCGTGCATAACGACGGCTGACTTCGGGTGCAAGTGCCATCAACAAAAGGTTTTTTTCCGCCGTGCCAAGCTGTAAGCGGCTACAAAGTAACGGTAGCCCTAGGACAATACCGCTCTGCTGGCTCACCTGAATTTTTGCTTCTAGCTGCTGCTGGTAGCTGGCTTTGGGGATGGTCGATCGCGGTCGTGGGTTTTCGGCTGGCGAATCGTAGGCGGTTTCTCCTTCCAGCGTGACCAAGCCCCGCCACCAATGGCTGGTCACCCGATCGACACGGGAACGCGCCACACGATCGACGACCTTCGTTTCCTGCCGTTGCCGTGCAATTGCCATGCCCAAGACGCGATCGAGCCACATGAGTTCTGCTTTCAAATACGCCCAATTGTTAGAAAAGGGTTCGATGGTATGGCTTTGCATGAAGGAGAGCAGCGCAACGCTGGAGGCGCTTGGTCTGATCTTATACTGCACCGTTTGCGATCGACTTGCACAGATCCCTGGCACAGATCCCCGACTTCTTTGTTCCACCCTGCTTGTTAGCTAAACCGCATTCAGAAGTCGGGGATCTAGGCGTAAAGGCTCAGGTGTTTCAAAATCATTGAACCTTCCAGCGCAAGGAGTGGTCTAACGTTCCATGAAGTGCTTGCTGCGATCGCAATGTTATCGATGCCAGACCTTCTAGTCCACTCGTTTAATCAACGTATGACTCAGCAGAGATTTTTTGCCAGCACAGCCGTCCTCGCTGCTACAACCGTCCTTGTTACAGGGGCTGTCAGCACGGTCAGTCCGTCCAAGAGTTGGGCAGAACCCCTACAGCCTAGCCCAAAGCAATTAGTTGATAAGGTCTGGCAGGTTTTAGATCAAAACTACGTCGATGGCAGTTTCAACCGGCAAGACTGGAAAGCAGTGCGGCAAAGTTATCTGGGGCGGTCCTATACCTCCAGGCAGCAAGCATATACGGCGATTCAGCAAATGGTGTCTAAGCTGGGCGATCGCTACACCGAGTTCATTGAGCCACAAGCTTACACGGCGCTAAATGCTGAAATCAACGGCAGCTTATCTGGTGTCGGGCTGCAACTGGCGACCGACGAAAAAACCAAAGCGATTACTGTAGTAGCACCGATCGAAAAATCGCCCGCAGCAACAGCAGGCATTTTATCCGCTGATGTGATCACCAGGATTAATGGGCGATCGACACAGGGCATGAGCATTGATGAGGCTGTGAAGCAAATCAAAGGGGTGGCTGGTACGCGGGTTGTACTCACGATCCGGCGCGGCAGTCAGAATCTCACCTTTGCGCTGACTAGAGCTAACATTGCCCTCAGCCCGGTGACGTATCGCACACAAATGACTGCCGCTGGCAAGATTGGCTATATCCGCCTGCCAGAGTTTACGCGCACGGCTCCGGCTGAGATGAACCGAGCCATCCTTGCGCTAGAACAGCAGGGAGTGAAAGGCTACGTCCTCGATCTACGCTCCGATCCGGGTGGACTGCTCGATGCCAGCCTCAAAATTGCCAGTATGTGGATGTCGCAAAAGCCGATCGTGTCGCTGGTCGATCGACAAGCAGTGAGAAAACAGTACACCACCAACGGACGATCGCTCACCGATAAACCGCTCGTGGTACTGGTGGACAAGGGTTCTGCCAGCGCCAGCGAGATTCTGGCAGGTGCGCTTCAGGATAACGGTCGCGCTCTTTTAGTCGGCACTCGCACCTTTGGCAAAGGTTTGGTGCAAGCGGTGCAACCCCTGGGTGATGGTTCGGCAATCAAGCTGACGATCGCCAAATACTACACTCCAAGCGGTCGAGACATTAACAGTGTGGGCATTACACCCGATTTTGTCGTAGAGCTGACCGCCAACCAGAAAAAAGCGTTAAAGCAGAAGCAACAGGTCGCAACCGCAGCCGATCCCCAATACGCCAAAGCCATTTCTAGCCTAAGCCAATTAATCCAAGCACGGACAGCGGCAGCGAACTAGCCAGACACTACCGCCCCATGTCCCTACGGTGAGCCATACTTGGCTAAAAGCGGTCAAAGAAAGAGGTTGACAGATGATGCGTTTGAGTGCGCTTCCCAGTGTTCTGGTGGGTCTTCGTTTTGCGATCGCTTTACTCATTGCCACCATTGGCTTGTTCGGGTTTGGTTACGCACCCACACTCTGGCTTGCCATTGCTTTTTGCGTACTAAATAGTGGGGAAGAAATTGTCATGACCTTGGTGTTACCAGCATGGCAGCACGATGTTTTGAGTCTTGCTCATGCCCTGAAACTGCGTGATATAGCAAAAGGATGAAGAATAAGGGATGAATCGAAGCCCTTGCTCAAAGGACGTTGCAAGGTTTATGTCTGTCCTCACCTTCTCTTCAACTGCCATACCTTACGTGAAGGCATTTGCTCCAGCCATAGCTTTCCTTTAGTAAGTTACGGTTGCTTCTTTCTCTAAGAGCGCAAAGGCATAGACGGGAGAGCAGTTGCCTCGATCGCCGAAACACTGCGACGAGTTGCTTCAACAAACCGACTCACGCGGATGGGGTCGATCGGCTGTTCGCGACGACCGTGGCGCTTGAGCGACGTAGAAGCAATGACACCATTTGCCGCCTGCATCAACGTCGAGATATTTTCCCAGTCTGCGCCACTACCAATAAAAACGGGTGTGCCCTTAGCCGCAGCGGTGGCAAGTTCCAGATCTTCCAAACTAGGCGGGCTACCGGTTGCCCAACCAGAGAGGATCACTGCATCGGCTAGTCCGCGCTCGATCGTGTCCTGCACCGCAACCGTAAGATTGGGCGAACTTAAAGGACGGGCGTGTTTCACCAGTACATCCGCAAAGATTTTGACATCGCTGCCCAGTTCGCGGCGGTAGCGCAACAGCTCATGCGCCTTACCCTCAATGAGTCCCTGATCAGTTGCCATGACTCCCGTGAGGACATTCACGCGGATGAACTGCGCCTGGGTACAGGTGGCGATCGCCAGCGCACTACGCGCATCATTTCGCAGCACGTTAATACCGATCGGCAGTGTCACCATCTGTTGCAGCCGCTGCACAATTAAACTCATTGCGCTGACGACCGCTGGATCAACCTGATCTTTGGGGAACGGCGCATCAAAAAAGTTTTCGACAATGATGCCATCAACGCCACCAGAGGCTAGGGCAGTGGCTTCTTGCTCGGCTCGATCAATCACTGCCCTTAAACTGCCGCCCCATAGCGCTGAGGTCGGCAGAGGCAGGAGATGAACAACACCAATAATTGGGTTCGGAGTCTTGAAAATTTGAATTAAGTCCACGTGCGTAAAGAATTCGGACTCATCTAAAGAGAATTGGCTCTTAGAATCATAACTTTTTACCGCCCCCGTATTCGCTGTAAAGGGTAGTTAAAGTCACTGCCAAGAAAAAAGACGTTTCTGTACTGCTCTATCGATCGCTGCTTACAACGCCCTCAAACAACCGTCTACTCCGACTCAAAGGCATCCAGACTTGTTTTACGCTCCCTGTGTCTACTGACATAAACCAGCGGTTTACCCCTTGAACTTGCTTTTTTAACAGCAGTGATAGTGCTTAGCAGAGCCGCCCACCGACTCTTTGGCTTGATCAACTCGTAAGCGATTTGAAGACTGCTACTCTAAACTAGACACGGTTTAAGTCGGATGGGCTACAATATCAAGGGTTATTATCGAAGTAGTTAAAAGGGCTGCTTTGATGTGAGTGCTAACAAAACGTGGCTTACATCTCCTTTAGCAAAAGAGAACATCTGCGTAAAGTATCGTAATATTCTCGTTTTTGCGCTATCATCATTAAGTATTGTCATCTGGGCGATTGCACTGAATAGTGGTTTCACGTTGCTGCTATTGAATTTGAGGCGAGGGGTTAATCCGTCGCATAAGCGATCGCTACAGCTTACCGACTACACCCTTCAACTCCATTAGAAATAGGATTACATGGGCAACAAGCCAACGATTGCCGTCACACATTTGGGCTGCGAGAAAAATCGAATCGACACCGAGCATATGCTGGGGCTTCTAGTCCAGGCAGGCTATGAAGTGGATGCAAATGAAGAGTTAGCTGATTACGTCATTGTTAATACCTGTAGCTTTATTCAGGCAGCACGTGAGGAATCGGTGCGAACGCTAGTAGAACTGGCGGAAGCAGATAAAAAGATCGTCATCACAGGCTGTATGGCGCAGCACTTCCAGGAGCAGCTTTTGGAAGAACTGCCCGAAGCCGTGGCGCTGGTTGGTACAGGCGACTACCACAAAATTGTCAATGTCATTGAGCGGGCTGAAACGGGCGAACGTGTCCAGGAGGTTTCTCAAGAACCAACCTACATCGCTGATGAAACGACCCCTCGCTACCGCACAACGACTGAGGGCGTTGCTTATTTAAGGATTGCTGAAGGCTGCGACTACCGTTGCGCTTTTTGCATCATTCCTCATCTGCGGGGTAAGCAGCGATCGCGCCCCATTGAATCGATCGTGGCTGAAGCCAAACGGCTCGTGTCGGAGGGTGTACGAGAAATCATTCTGATTTCTCAGATCACGACCAACTATGGCTTGGATATCTACGGTGAACCTCGGCTTACAGAGCTGCTGCGAGCGCTAGGCAACGTAGACATTCCCTGGATTCGGATGCATTATGCCTATCCGACTGGTTTAACTCCCAGCGTGATTGCAGCCATTCAGGAAACGCCGAACGTTCTGCCCTACCTGGACTTACCGCTCCAGCACTCTCATCCTGATGTGCTGCGCTCGATGAACCGTCCGTGGCAGGGGCAGGTGAATGATGGCGTAATCGATCGGATCAAAGCAGCGATCCCCAACGCTGTCTTGCGAACGACGTTTATTGTCGGCTTCCCTGGTGAAACAGATTCGCAGTTTCAGCACCTGTTGGAGTTCGTGCAGCGGCACGAGTTTGATCATGTCGGTGTCTTTACCTTCTCACCTGAAGAAGGCACTCCCGCCTTCAGCCTGCCGAATCAGGTGCCTCAGTCGGTGATGGACGATCGTCGGGATGCGTTGATGACGGTTCAGCAGCCCATTTCGCTCCGGCGGAACCGGGCGCAAGTAGGCAAGGTCGTTGATGTGCTGATCGAGCAAGAAAATCCCGAAACCAATGAACTCATTGGTCGGTCGGCTCGCTTCTCTCCCGATGTCGATGGTCTGGTCTACGTTCGGGGCAGCGCAACGCTGGGATCCCTTGTGCCGGTGGCGATCGCTGATGCCGATGTGTACGACCTTTATGGTCACGTTGCCACAGCGGCTGATCTTCTGCCCAGGCAGCCGTTAGCTGTTCCTTGAGTCTTTGGCTTCAGGCTGAATGCATCTGGCATTGCCTGCTTGCCACACAATTTTGCAGTCAGTTTTTTGCAAACAAACACAGTTCGTCTTTATTAATCTAGTTAACTAGGAGATTCAATGACCCTTTCTTTCAATAGCCTTGGTCTTTCCGAAGCCCGCATTCGCCACCTGGAATCAATGGAATTTACAGTTCCAACTGCTATCCAGGCGCAGGCAATCCCCCATCTTCTTTGCGGGCGCGATGTTGTAGGACAAGCTCAAACGGGTACTGGTAAAACTGCTGCCTTTGCGCTGCCCATCCTCGATCGCATTGATGTCAAGCTACCAGCCGTGCAGGCGCTGATCTTGACTCCGACCCGCGAATTAGCTATGCAGGTTGGTCAAGCCGTACGTGGCTTTATCGACGATCGTCGCCTCAAAGTAGTCACCATCTACGGTGGGCAGGCGATCGACCAGCAAATTTCTCGCCTTGAACGCGGCGCTCAAATCGTTGTTGGTACTCCCGGACGTGTGCTAGACCTCCTTAGCCGTGGCGACCTGAAGCTGAACCAGTTAACCTGGATGGTGCTGGATGAAGCGGATGAGATGCTCAATATGGGCTTCATTCAAGATGTCGAAAAGATTCTTAGTCAGGCACCGATCGAGCGTCAAACGGCGTTCTTCTCCGCCACGATGGAGCCATCGGTACGCAAGCTGGTAACGAAGTTCTTGCGTTCGCCCATTACGGTCACGATCGAACAGCCCAAAACGGCACCGACTCGCATTAATCAAGTCGCCTACATGATCCCCCGCGGTTGGACGAAGGCACGTGCCCTTCAGCCCATTCTGGAACTAGAAGATCCCGAAGCAGCGCTGATTTTTGTTCGCACCCGTAAGGCGGCGGCAGAACTTACCAGCCAGCTTCAAGCAGCGGGGCATAGCGTTGATGAATATCATGGTGACCTCAGCCAATCGCAACGGGAACGGCTCTTGCTCCGGTTCCGCCAGCGTCAAGTGCGCTGGGTAGTCGCGACTGACATTGCTGCTCGTGGTATCCACGTCGATGACCTGACCCACGTCATTAACTATGACTTGCCCGACAGTGTAGAGAACTATGTTCACCGCATTGGTCGTACCGGTCGCGCCGGCAAAGAAGGTACCGCGATTTCCCTGGTACATTCTCTCGATCGCCGTAAGCTGCGTGATATCGAGTTCCATATGCGTCAACGGTTGGAAATTGTCTCAATCCCAACTCGCGCTCAGATTGAAGCCCGTCAACTGGAAAAACTCCAGGGTCAAATTCGGGAAGCGCTGGTAGGCGAACGGATGGCATCCTTCTTGCCGATCGTGGCGCAACTGTCAGAAGAGTATGAACCTCACGCCATTGCTGCCGCAGCGTTGCAAATGGCGTATGACCAGACCCGTCCGACCTGGATGCGGTCTAACAACCAGGATCATGTAGAGGAGTCATTCCATAGCGGTGGCGGCAACAGTGGACATGGTGGCAATGGCGGCGGTTCAGCCAAGCCCAAGCCCGTCAAACGCGGTAGAAGTGTTGGCAACTCTGAGAATCAGGTATCGCCATCCCTCGATCGCTAGTCTCAAGTGATAGCAAAGATCCCCGACTTCAAGCTCAGTCTTGATCGCTAACTGAACTTTAAGCAGTCGGGGATCTAGCAGAATCATGCATAAGTTATGGGGTGGGCATTGCTCACCCTATTTTGTTGTCTCTGAGCCATTTTTATAGTGCTTTCAACCGATCTTCTTGCGTTTTATCGCCGGGTAAGCCAGCAGCCTTTAACGGTTGTAGACGTGGAGACAACCGGGCATCGTGCCTCTGGTGGGTGCCGCGTGATTGAAGTATCCGTTTTGCAGGCAACCCTGGCAGACGGCATCCAGCAGCAACAGACCCATCTGGTAAACCCGCAGGTGCGCGTACCAGAAATGATTACTCGCTTTACGGGGATCGATCAGGCGATGGTCGATCAAGCGTCGCTAGCGGAAGAAGTCTGGCATCAGTATGTGCCGCTGCTGCAAACAGGCGTGCTGACCGCGCACAATCTAGCCTTTGACTATGCTTTTTTGCGTGCCGAGTTTGATTACTTGAATATCGTTTTTTCACGATCGCCGGAAGACCAGCTTTGTACCGTGATTCTTGCTCGCCTCATGCTGCCCGATCTACCATCCCGCAGCTTGCCCAATCTGGTACAACACTTTAAGTTTCCAGTAGGTCATTCGCATCGTGCTGAAGCCGATACGATCGCCTGTTGGCTGCTGGCAGAGCGTCTCTTAATTGAAGTGCAAAATGAGCCAGACGAAGCCTTACTGCCGCGCTTTGCCCAGCAATGGTTGCCCCTAGGCGATGCCGCCACCATTTTTGGCTGTTCGGGAAAACAGGCGCGATCGCGCCTCGAAAAAGCAGGTGTGTCGCCCCGTTTAGTCGGTCGTCATAAAACGCCGATGTATCAACGCGGCACAGTGGAACGTGTCTTTTTAGAACAAGCAGAGCCAACGCAGCTTTCGTGGCTATGAGAGAGCACTGTTAGTTTCTGAGGGATGAGGGATGAGGGATGAGGGATGAAGGATGAGGGCTGAATCGAATCCCTTGCTTAAAAGAAGTTTCAAGGTTGATGTCTGTCCTCGCGTTTTCTTCGACTGCTATAAGCCCACAAAAATGGTGAGAGCGATCGCTCTCACCACAACATGACTCATAGTGCAGTCAGTCCGTTAATGCTTCATGAAGCTGATTGCATACAGACTAAGAGACGCTTGAACGACCGCCGTTAGATGGTGGTGTTGCTGTTTACTGTGAGGGTCAAGTCGGAATCGGGGTTGATCAAGATCACTCGGCTGTTTGCGGTGCGATCGAGTACACCACCCAGCGTTGCACCAGCTGCAGCACCAGTGAAGACCTTTTGCGGCGTGATGGTGCGGTTGCCCGTGAGACCCGAAACGCCTACACCTAGAGCGGCACCGATCGCAGCATCACGAATGGTGCTGCCAAGATTCCGATTCTGGTTTGCGCCTACAGCGGCTCCTAAGACCGTACCTAAGACTGTCGTCTGACCCGCAATCACCTTATCGCCCGACAAGGCTTGAATAGCAGCAGACGCGACCGAACCCAAGGCTGCACCACCAAGAATGGTGCCAAAATTGGGGTCACGCACATCACGAGTTTCTGTAATCACCGTAGAGGATGCGTTCAGAGCAATTTGCCGACCATTAATGACAACCTGATTGGCAACAAACTGGGAGCCACCTTGAGCTGGTTGCAGTTGACCAATTACCTGGCTGCCTGCGGGGATAACGACTACGCCTTGATTATTCCGCACATCTTGAGCAACGGTTAAGGCAAGCGGTGCCGTTTCGTTTGGTGAGACGATAATGCGCTGTGCGGCTGCATACCGAGTGGCGATCGCAGTTCCAGCCAGAACTTGATTACCTTGTGTTTGATTGTTTTGAGACGTTGCTGTGCCGGCAATGTATTGGCTAGAGATCGTAGCAGCAGTTCGTCCCGTTTCTGTCAGCGCTTGACAAAGGAATGCAGATACTTCAGCACGGCTGGCAAGCTGGTTCGGGTTCAACGTGCTGACATTGGGATAGTTCACCACAAGGCGCTTTTCAGTGGCAGCCGCAATGCTTGCCTGGGCATAGGCAGGAATGGCAGCCGCATCAGAGAAGCTAGCGCTCAATGTGTTAGACGCTTGCTGCATCGGCGCATAATTGAGTCCACTTGCTAGCGCGACCAGTACCTGAACACGGGGAATATTTTGCGTTGGGTTAAAGACGTTGCCAGGATAACCAGACAAAAAGCCCGTTTGAGTCGTGTTACTGATGGCGTTGTATGCCCAGTAGTTAGAAGCGACATCAACAAATTGAACCGCCGTGCGCGATCGGGTTGCATTCGGAAACGCCTTGCCAACCATCGACGCAAACTCAGCGCGAGTTACTGGCGAACTGGGGCGGAAGGTGCCATCTGGATAGCCACTAATAATGTTCTGCTGGGTCAGTGAGGAAATACATGACTCAGCCCAATTACCCTGCACATCAGCAAAGCTAGCCTGAGCAGACGCGGGCGCTGCTGTCAGTAATGGTGCTAAAGCACTGGTCACTGTTGCTAGAGCGGCAACAAGAGCGGATAGAGAGCGAACTTTCGGTGTAAGAAGCATAACTGTAATCACCACAACAACATATCTACTACGATGTCCAGAAGTGGGAAGTGTTCCGCAAACCAGTGCTGTAGATGGCAGTCTCGTGACTGGCACAGTCAGTTGGCAAGGTTTTTTTAGCGGTAAAGATGCGACCTGATACCCCGCAATTGCGGCTGTTAGCGTTTTTACGGTATGGCGAACCAAAGCCTTTGATCAATAGACCTCAAGGTTTTTGGGCATCGTTGACTACTTCGCCTGATCGCAGACAGCTGCTGCGATCGATCGCTGCCACAATAGGTCTAAGCAACAAGACGGCAAGGATCTGGGGATGGCGACTTATACTGATGCACGTTGGCAATTCTGGATCGATCGGGGCGGTACGTTTACTGATATCGTGGCGCGCCGACCGGACGGTAAGCTGACCGTACACAAACTGCTGTCTGAAAACCCCGAACGCTACCGCGATGCGTCCATGCAGGGCATTCGAGACATCCTGGGGATTGCTAGCGATGCGCCGCTTCCGATTGAGCAGATTGCTGCCATCAAAATGGGCACGACTGTTGCTACCAATGCGCTGCTAGAGCGCAAGGGCGATCGCGTGGTTTTGGTCATCACTAAGGGCTTTCGGGATGCGCTGCGGATCGGCTACCAGAATCGTCCCAACATTTTTGCGCGCCACATCGTCCTGCCCGAAATGTTGTATGAACGGGTGATTGAAGTTGAGGAACGGTATAGCGCTCAAGGTGAGGAACTCATCCCGATCGCCACCCGCACAGCAGAACAGCTTGCAGCATTGTTACAAAATGCCTACGACGATGGCATTCGAGCCTGCGCGATCGCCTTTATGCACGGGTATCGCTATCCTGCCCATGAACAAAAGGTTGCTGCCATAGCACGGGCGATCGGCTTCACCCAGGTTTCCGTCTCCCATAAGGTCAGCCCCTTAATGAAGCTCGTCAGCCGGGGCGATACCACTGTGGTTGATGCCTATCTATCACCGATTTTGCGACGCTATGTGGATCAAGTGAGTGGGGAATTGGGAGACAGGAGAGAGGAGACAGGAGAGAGGAAAGCAGGGGGAACAGAGGATGCAGGAGACATAAAGACAAAGAGTGCAGAACTCAAAACTCAAAACTCAAAACTCTATTCCTCACTCCCCACTCTCCAACTCCTCTTCATGCAATCCAACGGAGGCTTAACGGATGCCCGATCGTTTCAGGGCAAGGACAGCATCTTGTCGGGTCCCGCTGGCGGCATTGTAGGAGCGGTGCAAACGAGCAAACTGGCTGGACTAGAGAAAATCATCAGCTTTGACATGGGCGGCACGTCTACGGATGTCGCGCATTATGCAGGCGAATACGAGCGGGAATTTGAAACTGAAGTGGCTGGCGTGCGCCTTCGAGCACCGATGATGGCGATTCATACTGTGGCAGCCGGTGGTGGATCAATTTTGCACTTTGATGGGTCGCGCTACCGGGTGGGTCCAGAGTCGGCAGGGGCAAATCCGGGTCCTGCCTGCTACCGCAAAGGAGGTGCGCTGGCGGTAACGGACTGCAATGTGATGTTAGGCAATCTGCAACCAGAGTTTTTTCCACAGGTGTTTGGAGTGGATGGGAAGTTACCGCTTGATGTCGCTGTGGTACAGGAGAAATTTAGCAATCTGGCAGCGCAGATTCAGGTTGCTACGGGTGATGATCGATCGCGGGAACCCAAAACGCCAGAACAAGTCGCTCAAGGGTTTCTGACGATCGCTGTCGAAAAAATGGCAAGCGCGATCAAAAAAATCTCCGTCCAGCGTGGCTATGACGTGAGTGAGTATACCCTTTGCTGCTTTGGTGGAGCCGGAGGACAACACGCCTGCGCGATCGCCGATACTTTGGGGATGAAACAGGTCTTTTTGCACCCGTTTGCAGGCGTTTTATCGGCTTACGGGATGGGCTTGGCAGATGTGCGTGTGATGCGAGAAAAAGCTGTTGAGGTGACTTTAAGCAAAACCGTACTGCCGGACATTGAACGCACTTTAACTGCACTGATGGCAGACGCAAAAGCAGAGTTGCTGCAACAACACATTCCAGACGCACAGATACACGTATTGCCCAAAGCTCATTTGCGCTATCAAGGCACGGACTCAGCGCTGATTGTCAACTTTGGTGATGGCAACGCGATGACTGCCGCTTTTGAACACGCACATCGCCAGCGCTACGGTTTCATTGCTGCAAACAAAGCGTTGATTGTCGAAGCCGTGTCCGTGGAGGCGATTGGCACCACCAATACGATCGACGAACCCATCATCACGGCAACTCGCACGACTCCCTTAGAACCGATCGCCATCGTTCAAACCTATGGTGCCAATGACTGGCAGGCAACTCCCGTGTTTCAGCGCGACCACTTACTTCCGGGCGATCGCATCGCTGGGCCTGCACTCATCATTGAACCCACAGGCACCAACGTCATTACACCGGGATGGCAGGCAGAGTTGACGGAGCGAGGGCATCTGATACTGCAAAAGGATAAAGGCAAAAGGATAAAGGCTAAAAGCGAAGCACAAAATTCATCCTTCATCCGTCATCCTTCATCCTTTCCACCTTCCCCCAATCCCGTCCTGCTCGAAATCTTCAACCACCTGTTCATGGCGATCGCCGAGCAGATGGGCTTCACACTGCAAAACACGAGCTATTCCGTCAACATCAAAGAGCGCCTCGACTTCTCCTGCGCCGTGTTTGATCAACACGGACAGTTGGTTGCCAATGCGCCCCACATTCCCGTGCATCTCGGCTCCATGAGCGAAAGCGTCCAATCTCTCATCATCACCCACGGCAACACGTTGAAACCAGGCGATGTTTACGTGCTCAACAACCCCTACAACGGGGGGACGCACTTGCCCGACATAACGGTGATTACGCCAGTGTTTGAGAAAGATAAAGGCGCAAGGATAGAGGATGACAAACAAGCTACTTCATCCTTCATCCTTCATCCTTCATCCTTTCCCGATCGCCCCCTCTTCTACGTTGCCTCACGTGGACATCACGCCGATATTGGTGGCATTTCGCCAGGATCGATGCCGCCCAGCAGTACGTCGATCGTGCAAGAAGGTATCCTGATCGACAATTTTCAACTGGTGGATCAGGGACAGTTCCGTGAGCGGGAGTTACTGTCATTGTTGACAGAAGGCGATTACCCGGTACGCAATCCGGCGCAAAATGTGGCGGATTTGCAGGCTCAAATTGCGGCTAACGAACGCGGTGTGCAGGAACTCCACAAAATGGTGCAGCACTATAGCTTAGAGACGGTGCAGGCCTATATGCGGCACGTTCAGGACAATGCTGAAGAGTCAGTGCGCCGCGTCATTGATGTGTTGACGGATGGCAGCTTTACCTATGCGATGGATGATGGCAGCCAGATTGCGGTCACGGTGACGATCGATCGTTCTACCCGCAGCGCCACGCTCGACTTCACAGGCACCTCACCCCAGCAGCCCAACAACTTCAACGCCCCAGTGGCTGTCTGTAAAGCTGCCGTGCTCTATGTCTTTCGCAGCCTCGTAAACGATGATATTCCGCTTAACGCAGGCTGTCTCAAACCTCTAAACATCCTTATTCCTGACGGCTGTATGCTCAATCCTCGCTATCCAGCGGCAGTCGTGGCGGGCAATGTCGAAACCTCGCAAGTCGTCACCGATGCACTGTATGGAGCGTTAAACGTCATGGCAGCGTCCCAGGGCACAATGAACAATTTCACCTTTGGCAATGAGCACTACCAGTATTACGAAACGATCTGCGGTGGTTCGGGTTCAGGAGCCACGTTTGACGGCACGGATGCAGTACAGACGCACATGACCAACTCCCGCCTGACTGATCCAGAAGTGTTGGAATGGCGCTTTCCGGTGCTGCTGGAAGACTTTGCAATCCGTGCTGATAGCGGTGGAGACGGTTTGCATCAAGGCGGCAATGGCGTGATGCGCCGCATTCGCTTTCGTGAAGTGATGACCGCCGCCATTCTGTCTGGGCATCGTCTGGTGGCACCATTTGGTTTAGCAGGTGGAGCCTCTGGAGCCGTGGGACGCAACTGGGTTGAACGAGCCGATCGCACGATCGAGCCTTTAGGCAGCAAAGCCGAAGTCACTATGCATCCTGGCGATACCTTTGTGATTGAAACCCCTGGCGGCGGCGGTTATGGAGCACCCTTGCTTGAATGACAATGCTGATGCGGTTGCCTTGACAAGACATTTCTGACAAGGCATCGCTGGCATCCAGGATCGCTCATTTGTTTGAATTAGTACTGTTTGTGTAATACTGAAGTGTATGTGTACTATCGACTTTTAGACTGTTTAATACAGTTGACTGAAAAGCGCGTTTTTAGAGGTAATACGGTGACGCAAGCAAACGTTCAGGGGAAAGCAGAGCCAGCCGCCGCCACGCGACAGGCCGCCAAAGAACCATTTTTGCCAGTCGTGCGAGAGCTGGCGCGGACGTTTCAAGCGTTTAGTGCTTACGATGAAGAGCATATCCGGCAACTGGGCTTAACGGCACCGCAGTTTGATGTGATCAGTACGCTGGGCAATACGCCTGGGATGACAATGGGGCAACTGGCTGAAAAAACGCTGGTGACAAAAGGCACGTTAACCGGCATTATCGATCGCCTGGAGCGCAAAGGCTTGGTGCGTCGTGAAGTGCCACCAGAAAACCGTCGCTGCTTCATGATTGTGCTGACCACTGAAGGCGATCGCACGTTTGAGCAAGTCTTTCCGGCTCATATTGCTCATCTTAAAGAGCGGTTTAACAAATTAAGTGAGCAAGAACTGGAAGCGATCCGCCTGTCTCTCAAAAAGCTGCGAGAGGTGTTCTAGAGCCTTACGGTTCAAGGCAAAAGGCAAAAGGCAAAAGGTAAAAGGCTAAAGGCTGAAGGCTGAAGGCTAAAAGATGAAGTAGAATCCTTCCTAGAAGCTGAACTGGGAATCCTAACCTGTCCTAACTCTCGCTTCAACTGCTACATCAGGCATTTAGCCATACAATCACATTGCTTTCCTTTACCCGTTGCGGGGTGCGATCGCTTGCATAACTGACTCAACGTACTACACTTGTATTACGACCATTCATCGTATAAGGAGTCCCGTCATGCATACACTGACCCGCACCGCCACAACCGACATGGAAGTCACCAGCATTCGGCTGGAGCGGGAGTTAAAAGAAAAACTCAAAGAGCTTTCTGGCAACCAGGGCTATCAGGCACTCATCCGCGACGTACTCTGGCAGTATGTGCAGCAATCGGGCACTTATTCGCCTCAGGCGCTCCCCACCATTCGCGCTACCGTCGCGGCGATCGCTCAGCAAGAAGAGCGTTGTGCCCTTACAGGTAATTTGATCCAGCCAAATGAATCAATGTTTTTGGGGCTGACCACTACGGGGGGCATGGTACCTCTCAGCACGAACAGTTTGGCTGCAGAACGCATATGACGATGAGAACCGATCAGATTTGGCAAAACCGCACGGTGGCGGAACGTTTTTTGACGGGCGTGCGGGGCGCAATTCCCTTTGCCACAGAGCAAATCGACATTGCTCTACGTGTGCTGGATCAGTTGAAGCTGCCCATGCGTCGAGTTGCTGACCTGGGCTGTGGTGATGGAGCGATCGCTCACGCCATCCTTACCCATTACCCAGAGGCACACGTGACGGCAATCGACTTTTCGGCACCGATGCTAGAGCAGGCACAGCCGCGACTGCAACCGTTTGGCGATCGGATAAAAATCGTGCAGGCAGATCTTTACGCTCCAGACTGGCAACACGGTCTGGAGCCGTTCGATGCGGTGCTGTCAGGGTACTGTATTCACCACTTGCCGAATGATCGTAAGCAAGCACTCTATCGTGAGATCTTTCACCTGTTGCGATCGGGCGGCGGTTTTCTCCAGATCGAACACGTTGCCTCTGCAACACCCTGGGTTGAAGCGTTGTTTAACGACACGCTGGTAGAGGCGATCTACCAATGGCATCAGGCGCAAGGCGACCCGCGATCGCGGGAAGAAATTGGGCAAACGTTTGTCTACCGCGAGGACAAAAAGGCAAATATTCTGGTGCCTGTTGACGTGCAGTGTGAGTGGCTACGGGCGATCGGCTTTCAACAGGTAGACTGCTTCTTCAAGTTTTTTGAACTAGCCGTCTTTGGCGGCATCCGTTAAGGACAGTTTGCTTGCAGCCGATCGCCTGGTATTGCAGTTGCCAAAGCCCAAACTCTACTAGACGAGGTTTGTAACTGGTTTATGAAGATGAGACCTGCACTGGTTGCTGTTCGAGCCATCGAAGAGAACGTGAGGACAGACATAAACCTTGAAACGTCCTTTGAGCAAGGGCTTCTATTCATCCCTCATCCCTCATCCTTTTGTTGTAGAGGCTGTTCTCCCCGCTGACTAAAAAAACTGGCAGATGGCTCAAGGGGCACTAATTTGTCTATTGGTCGTCTATCTGCCCTATTCTAGCCATCAGTCCTCAGCCTCTAGCTTTTCATGCGCGTACTCTGTCTCAGCAATGGTCATGGTGAAGATGCGATCGCCATCCGCATTCTGCGCGAACTGCAACAGCAGCCCACACCACCGGAACTTACAGCCCTACCGATCGTTGGCGAAGGTCATGCCTATACCAACAGCGGCATCCCTCTCATTGGTTCCGTCAAAACCATGCCGTCTGGAGGCTTCATTTACCAGGACGGACGACAGTTGGCACGAGATATCCGAGGCGGCTTGCTCTCACTCACGCTGGCACAATTTCGCGCCATTCAAGCCTGGGCAAAGGAAACACCCCCTTCCTCCAGTGCCTCTTCTCTCATTCTTGCTGTCGGCGACATCGTGCCACTGCTCTTTGCCCGTTTAAGTGGGCTTCCCTACGCCTTTGTGGGCACCGCCAAGTCTGAATACTACCTGCGCGATGAGGCGGGTTGGTTGCCACGAAAATCCTGGTGGGACGATCGCCTGGAGCGCTGGACAGGCTGTATCTACCATCCGTGGGAGCGCTGGCTGATGAGCCACCCCAACTGCAAAGCGGTGTTTCCCAGAGACACCATTACTGCCAACAGTCTTAAGCAACGCGGCATTCCAGCCGTTAACCTGGGCAACCCGATGATGGATGGGCTGGAGTGGGAAGGGGCAGGCGGAAAGGATGAAGGCTTAAGGATAAAGGATAAAAGTCAAGATCTAGCTTTTAGCTTGAGTCCTACCGCTTTAACGATCGCCCTTTTGCCTGGTTCGCGCCCACCAGAAGCGTATGCTAACTGGGAAACGATGCTGCAAGCGGTGAATGGAGTAGTTGCCCAAACGCTTCGACCGCTGACGTTTCTGGCGGCGATCGCATCTGAACTGGAAGCAGAAAAACTGCGGCAGACGCTCATGACGTATCGCTGGCAGCAAGTGACAGAGGATTCCTACACAGTTGGTTTGGGCGAGCGAAAATCAACGCTGGTGTTGGCGCAACATCGGTTTGCAGAGTGCCTGCATCGGGCAGATATTGCGATCGCGATGGCAGGCACCGCAACGGAGCAGTTTGTGGGCTTGGGCAAGCCTGCGATTACGCTGCCCGGTAAAGGACCTCAGTTCACACCCGCTTTTGCCGAAGCGCAAACCCGTTTGCTAGGTGCCTCTGTCGTCCTGGTGAAGGAACCCGATCGGGTTGAGGCTGCCATTCAATCCCTTCTGCAAAATCCCGATGCGCTGCAAACGATCGCTGAAACGGGTCGCCGTCGGATGGGCGCACCTGGAGCCGCAAAACGGATTGCACAATGTTTGATGGCTGTGAGCGCAAATAATTAGTCATTGCTAATCTCCATTGATGAGACGGCAACGGCAAGGAAAGTACTACACAATCTACCTGAAAACGATCGCTTGAGCAGTTGATCAAAGACGGGACTGATAGGTTCTCAAACGATAGATATTTAAAGAATTAATGATGCTTGACAAAACGATCTAGATATACAAAGATTAATCTTCTATGACTTAAAAGCTTTTAGTTTGTAGCAGGGTTTATGATAGGACGAAAACAACCTATTGCTATTGATTTATTTGCCGGAGCTGGTGGTTTTGGCTTAGGTTTCGAGATGGCAGGGTTTTCTGTACCTCTATCCGTTGAGATTGATGCTTGGGCCTGCGATACACTGCGTTATAATCGCCCCAACATGACAGTTGTTCAAAACGATATTCGTGATCTTAGTACAGAAAGTAGCGTCAGGGAGGTCTGTACTGTAAAACCAGATGTTGTTATTGGTGGACCGCCGTGCCAAGGTTTTAGTGTTGCCGGACCAGCACAGAAAGACCCTAAAGATCCTAGAAATAGTCTTTTTATAAATTTTGCTCAGTGGATAAGTTTTCTCGAGCCTAAAGTCTTTGTGATGGAGAATGTTAAGGGCTTACTCTCACGTAAGAATATTGACGGCAAAAAGGTTGTTGATATTATTAAAAAAACTTTTCAAGATCTGGGATACTTTGTAGAGATATGGACTTTGAATGCTGCTGAGTATGGTGTACCTCAAATTAGAGAGCGAGTTTTTATTGTCGGCAATAAAATGGGTGGAGAGCTAGGCATTCCTAAAAAGACACATTCTTTAGAACTACTAAATTTAAATCGATCGCAGCTATCAGTTTTTGATCACGCAAGTCTATCTCCTGCTATAACTTTATGGGACGCAATCTCAGATTTACCAGAACTTGATGCACGAGAAGGCAAAGAGGAACAGTCTTATGCTACGCAACCTAGAAATGACTATCAATTTTGGCTTAGAGATTGCAGCCCAGTACTCTATAATCATGTTGCGATGGAACATTCTGAACGGCTTGTAGAGCGCTTTAAGCATATTAAGTGGGGTGAGTCAAGTTCAGATGTGCCGCACGAACACGGAGCTAGACAGCGTAGTGGAAATGGTGCATTGTCCAATAAAAGTTATGATCAGAATAACCGTCGATTAAATCCCCATAAGCCATCCCACACCATCGCAGCTTCATTTTATGCTAACTTTATTCACCCTTTTCAACATCGAAATTTAACAGCACGTGAAGGTGCAAGAATTCAATCCTTTCCTGATAGTTATCGCTTTTTAGGAAAGAAAACCGTCGTTTCTCACAAGTTACTGCATAGAGAAGCGAGATTCGATGAGAAATTTCTTTGTCAGTATAACCAGGTCGGTAACGCTGTTCCACCAATTCTTGTTAAAGCAATCGCACTTCATCTTCAGAAGGCATTAGAGTTATGTCTAAAACCGATAGAAATCCTCTAGTGCATGGCTCTAACCTTAAGCAGAAGGAGAAACACAAGAAAAAATATGGAGACGCTGATAGTAGAAGATATTTAAGTGAAATTAGATCTGAATATGACAAATGGTCTTCAGCTAATCTTCACTTAGTTGGGCCGACATCAAAGTGTACAGATCAAGACAACGAAATTATTCTCAGAAGAGTAGAACTCCTCTCAACATACAAAAATTTTTTAGATCAGCAACACTATGCCGAGAAACTTGATTCAAGATCAAATCTTCACTCCAGCGTTATAGAGGAATTTCTCTATTACTTATTTAGAGATTTAGTGCAAGATTTTGGCAAAAATGCTCTTATTGGAAAGTCGCATACCTTCAAAGATATTTTCTTTGTGCCACCAAAATATTCTGAAATGCTCAAACGACCATACGCACGTATTGAGAAGAAGGATCATGACTTTGTGATTGGGGTAACTATTCAGGCATCTCTTGAAGCAGCAGTGCCGCCGGAACAAGATGACAAACCTGGTGAAATGCTTACACTTTTAAAGGAAGAGCCAGAAGCATATTCTGAAGTTACAGTTACAGGTAACACTGAGACGCACATTTTTGACATTCCGGTTATTGCCATTGAGTGCAAAACATATCTCGACAAAACTATGCTTGAAGGCTCTTCACGTGCAGCAGAGGATCTAAAAGCAAGAAGTCCCAATAGTTTATACCTCGTAGTAATGGAATGGATCAAGCTAACCAGTGATGTCAATTTGCGAAAATACAAGGTTGACCAAATTTATGTGCTACGTCGGCAGAAAAATACTGACCGAGAAGACAGGTATGCGGAAACGTATATCAAAAAACCAATTGACCCAACTGTTGTAGGAGAATTGTTCAAAAAAGTACGAACTCATTTAACAACAGACTGGGTTGGGGGACTTGAAGCAGGCATCGAGCGTGGATGGTTGATTGATGAATAATTTGGGTTTGCGTTTCATCTCGTAAGAGGAGCGTTCAATTCTAGTAGAAGCCAGCAGTGAGTCCCACTTTTGCGAAACTCGTCTGAATGCGCTGCACGGTTATCGGTATTCTGGTAGCAGCTAGTTCCAGGATTGCAGTGTCTCGAAAACTCCATGCTTTGCTTTTGCTGGTTGTCTGGGCAGTGGTGACGTTGACCAGTTTGCCGCAACCGCTGTGGGCAACGATCGCCCAGCCCGATCGCGTGCCGCTGACGTTGGAGCTTTTGCAAACGCGGCTTAAGAATCCGATGCAGAGTGACGGGGTGCGGATTCTCGATCTGAGTCGTTTGACGATCGATTTGCGTCCCGAAAATGCCGCCGTGCGCGATCAGTTTTACGAATTAGTGCGGGTGCAGCTACAGCGTCCTGGTACGCCTGTCGGGCTTGATCTCAGCTACTCACAGATCCAGGGCGAGTTTAAAATCAGCCAGTTGGGGTTACGGGCACCGCTGTATGGGCAATCGCTTTCGCCGCTTTTTACACCCGCTGAACAAAAGCAGTTACAGCGTGATCGACGGCTTTTATCACGCCTCAGCACCCTTTCCCAGTCGTTGCTGTCTAAGCCTGATGTTGGGACTCCGCCAGCGCCGCTGCAAATCACTGTTTTTCGGGGACCGCTCAAGCTGATTCAAACGCGCTTTACTGGGTTAGCGGACTTTACCAATACGTTTTTTCTCAATCGCGTCGAAGCGCAGGGCGTACAGTTTGCTCAGTTGGCGGACTGGTCGCAGGCACGCTTAAGCCAGAACGCTAACTTTGCTGGAGCCACCTTTGAGCGCGATGCCCGATTCCGTAGCAGCATTTTCTTCGCCAAAACAGAGTTCACGCAGACGCAGTGGCAGGGTGCCGTCAATTTTCAGAACAGCGAATTTCAGGCGACAGCAAACTTTAATCAGGCGTTGTTTCAGCAGCCGACCAACTTCATGCGGGTGCAGTGGTTGGGCAATGCCGACTTTGCCCAGGCGCACTGGCAAGATCAGGCAATTTTTACGAAGGGTACGTTTAACCAATCGCTGTTTCTGACGGATGCGGTGTTTGAGAAAACGGCGCTGTTTCGGGAAGCGCAGTTTAATCGTCCGGTAAACTTGCGCGGTGCTTCCATTTTGGATCGAGCAGAGTTTGGCTATACCGGGTTCGCCAAGGGTGCCTATCTGAATGTGCCGGGACTCCGCTTTGACTCCGATCGCGCCAAAATTATCGGTAATCCAGGGCAAATTAGTCGCGTGATCTCCGTGCCAGCCCTACAAGGCAACGAAAACCTGCTGCGGGAACTGGTGCGCAATTTCCGCAGACTAGAGCAAATTCCCGATGCGAATCAGTTGGAGTATATGCGGGAACGGTTGCGCTTACGAGAACTACGTCAGCAACTGGTTGGTATCAATATCAACACAGCACCCACAACGCAGTTGGTAGCCGTAGGTTTTTCGCAACGACAGGCAGACGCGATCGCCGAGCGACGAACGCAGCAACCGTTCCGCAGCACCGCCGATCTACTGATTGTAGGCAGTGTGGATCTGGCAACGTATATCAATGTGCGCGATCGCATTATTGCTAAAGAAGCGGTCTCACCGAGCCTGGAAGCCCTCAATCGCCTTTCTACGGGGTTGAGTTGGTTGGGGCTGAGCCAGTTGCTATTGCTGACGCGCTACGGCACCGATTTTTGGCTCATTTTTGGTGTGGGGTTGGTGGCAAGTGCGTACTTTGGAGTCCTGTTTTGGCTGGTCGATCGCTGGCGACGCATTACGCCCGCACCCGTTTTGCCAAAGCTGCCTGAAACCTTTTGGGTACTCTCACTCTTTAGCGTTTTGTCTGTGTGGGGCGTTGTTTCCATCTTTCGGGCTGCCGATCGCCCCTGGCTGACCCTTGCCAGCATTGCAGCACTCATTATCCCCATACCAGCCTTACTCACCATCCGACTGTATCAAGTGGGGCGCTATCATCCCTTAATGGATGTCAGCTATTTCACTGAAGAAGGGACGCTGCGCCAACTACGCATTTTGATTGGGCGGCTGCCTGTCATCCCTCGCTACGAACTCTTCCGCGAACGCTACATTCCGCTTCTGTGGGATCGCCGCTGGAGTTGGCTCAACTACTTCGATTTCAGCCTCAACAATTTACTCAAGTTCGGCTTCAACGACATTCGCCTGCGTGATGAACACCTTCCTGGTTTGATTACCGCACTGGTCTGGTATCAGTGGGGGCTAGGCATTCTCTATATCGCTTTGCTGCTATGGACGCTATCGCGCACAATTCCGGGGCTGAATCTGTTGATTTACTTTAAGTGAGGGGTGAGGAGAGAGGGGTGAGGAGAAGAGTTTTGAGTTTTGAGTTTTCCTTCTCTTGTCTACATCCTTCTGCCTCCTGCCTTCGACAGGCTGTCTTTTGACAGTGAGTATGGTTCACGCCACAGTAAACGAGTTGTTATGTGCTGGTGCTATGGTTTGTGTCGATCAATTTCGTCGGGCGATCGGTTGGCTTATCGTTCCTGTACTTCTGGCAACGCCTGTCCTGGCGCATACTGTGAAAGTTTCGGGTGATGTGGCAGCAAACTTTCATATTGAACCAAACCATAACCCCAGAGCAGGCAAACCGTCTCAGGCATGGTTCGGGCTAACCCGCAAAGGTGGCAGCACGATTCCATTGTCGCAATGCAACTGTCGGTTGGCGGTTTATGCAATGCCCCGTAACAGCAAGTCAGCACCACTACTACAGCCTGCCCTCAAGCCAATTAATGCAGCGCAGTACAAAGGTGTTCCGGGTGCCACTATTGTGTTTCCCAAAGCGGGGCGGTACGAGCTACGACTCAGCGGCACACCCAAAGCAGCAGCAAGTTTTAGACCGTTTCAGCTTAGTTACAGCGTGACGGTTGGAGGGCGGTAGACGCAAAGCAACATTACGGGATATATGAACGGACAGCGATCGCAATTTTCCTGCAAAGACGATATAGCCATCCGCAAGAGGTGAGAAGATAACCCTACGACAAACCTTTTGGCTACGGTTAAGGATGAGACTTGTGATTGTTGGGGCGCTTCTGGGTCTATCTGTTTTCTGGTGGTTCGTCTCATTTGAGCTTCGCGCTGCTGCGAACGAAGACCTTCTCATTAAGGATATGACAATTTCGGGTGTGACCGATCGCCCACCTAAGTGGCGAGTTTTCAAGCCTTCAGACTTCATCCCGTTTGAGACTCGCGCTGCTACGAATGCAGACATTCTTGTCGAGGATGTGATAATTCCGGGTGTGACCGATCGCATCTCTGAGGGGGATCTCTCAAGCTTTCAGATGGAGGGTTTTTGGGATTCCGCTACAACCCAATTAGCGATAGTGGTGTCCATCTAAGTAGGCTGGATCGTCAGGGCAAAATCATTTGGGAGCAATACTGTGACAGATTACTATCGGGTACGGTGCTGCATTCAGAGTATCACCAGGAGGTGTTTGTCTATCTCGAAGGCGAAACCATTCGGGTGGTCAGCCAGGCGGTCTATGGCAAGTTCGTCGAGCAGTTAGCTCTCAACTCTGGCAAAAGGCTTTCACGTTCTGTAGAGTGTGGTTCATACGGAGGTCCGCCCCGCTGTATTCCTTCCTATTCAGTTCCAAGCAACTAGAGTCGTCACTCTTTCGCGCGGATCGGTGGGGTGTAAAACGGCTTCAAAAAGGGGAGTGACCATAGCCACGGTAGGCGCATCACAAACACTGCTATTGTCGCAGCGATAACACAACCAGAAAGCACTTTGTTAGTGATCGTCCATTCGGTTGCGCCGAGATAGTGCGAACCAATGAGCACCGTATGAACCACACACAGGATTAACGCTGGTACGCTCAGCAGATGGATGTAGCGCCAGCGATCGCCCAGGGCTTTGACCATCCAATCAAAGCTAGTGAGGGCGGCGGGAGTCATCAGCCCGATCGCCACAATGCCTGCCCAGATGCCCACCTGCTGCTCGATCGGCAAAAAGGGTAGACCTTGAAGATCCCACTCAAAGGTATGGGTGAGCATGTGCCCCGTATGCGCCAATGAAAGAACGTAGGCTCCCACACCTAAAACGCGACGATAGCGTAGGGGAAATTGCCAGAAACGGCTTACGGGACGGGCAAGCAGCGCCAGCATAAGCAAAAGGATGGCAGCGTGCCCGGTATAGTCCACCATGTCGTCGGTGCGGAGGAGGGTGAGAACGCCGATCGCCAGTGTGACCCAACCGCCCATGCGAAAAAGCTGACTCCGGCGATCGCGGCTCAGCAGCGAGGTGGAAAGCCCAATGCCCAGCATAGACGGCACTGTGCCCAACCCAAACGCCAGCATAGTAGCGATGCCATGCCACAGATTGCCTGTTTCAGCCGCTTTCACCTGTGCTGTGTACAAGAAGCCACAGGGAATCAGCCCCCACGTCATGCCAAGCAGTGCTGGAGTCCACCAATGGGCGCGGTTGGAGAGCTTCATCATGCCAGCACTCAACCGTTCATGAAAGCGCCCTTGCAGGATGGGATGGAGCAGCGGGATACTGGGCAGCAGTTTGGGGTTGATCTGCGTGAATCCCATCCAGATCAGTAGAAGACCCGTAGCGATCGACAGACCTTGCCGCAACCCACTACCAATCCCTGCCAGTTGTCCACTTGCCACCAGCACCGAACCCAGCGCTCCAATGCTAGCCCCCACCAGTGCATAGCTGGCAATGCGCCCCAGGTTCAGCAGCCCATGAAACACCAGCCGCTGTTGCCAGGTCGAAGACTGCTGCGACGCTTGCGAAAGGGCAAAGGCAGCAGTGAGTGGACCACACATCCCCACGCAATGACCAAAACTACCCAGCAGTCCCAGTAGCAGCACCAACCCTAGCTCAACCATCGCGTCCTACTTCTTCCAGTCGTTTGCTGACTGGTCTAACACATAAGCAGCCACCGCTTGTATGTCATCGTCTTTCAGACGACCTTTAAACGCAGGCATGGCGTTTTTGCCATTTGTCACCTGGGCAATAATCGCTTCCGCAGAGTCCATGCCATACTGCTTCAGCGCCGCCGCTTTCAGGTTTTTGTTGGCAGCAACGACGTTATTGCCACCCTGATGACAGGCAGCACAGTTAGCGCTAAAGACCTTCGCACCGCTGGCAGTGAGATCCGTCGAGGCTGCTGCCAGCACTGGGTTAGCAAAGCAGAGGGTCAGCGCGATCGCCAGCAGCACAGCAAACAATTTTTTCACAGCCGTTCCCCTTGTCACAATGAAGCATCGCCAAGCCCTATTGTTTACCCGCCTGCTTCCCGCGTCAAAAGACAGGCTGTCGAAGTTCTAAGGCACGTTCCTTCTTACATTGTTGAGTGAAGCTATGCCGCCTCAGTGCCAGCGATGCTATGAACTGATGCCTTCTACAACGGATATCTTTTACATAAGGCGATCGCGTGTCGCTTTATCACTACATCAGTTTTGCCTATCATTGGTACAAACACCGTTGGTTGTCAGGCAAACTTGCGGTATCCGCGAACATCGCGGTGTAGACAGCCTAAGCACTCTTTCCCAACAGGTTTTTGTCATGAAGTTTAAGTACGCAGGATTGATGACAGCCCTCGTCATCGCGTTTGCTACGGTGCCACCCGCCTTGGCAGACACAGGGACGATTCGGGGTCTTCCAGGCAGCCGTGTCAATGTGCGGCAATCTCCCTCAACGAGTGCGCGTGTACAGCACTATGGGCTAGGCGGCGATCGGGTCAATATCCTCAATCAAACCAATGCACCGGATGGCTATCGCTGGTACTTGGTCGAGTTTCCCAGTTCTGGTGCACGCGGCTGGATTCGGGGCGACTTAATGCGGGTAAATGCGGCAGCAACAGCCCAACGCATCTCGTTTGCCCCCGGGACATCTGCTGCCAAAGTGGGCGGTAGCGTGCAGGGTACGCAGTCTCGTGACTATCTAATAAGAGCGGGCGCAGGTCAAACGCTCAGCACCAGCACGATCGGCACCAGCCCCTTTTTGCAAGTGCAAGTGTTTGATCCGAATGGCAGCAATTTGTATACAGGGAGCCGCAACTGGTCGGGAGTGCTGCGTCGCTCTGGAGACTACCGTGTGCGCGTGCGGCTAGTGCCGGAAGAGCAGCAGTCAGGCGTTACAGGAGAATATAGCCTCACGATCGGCGTTCGCTAGGTCGTACTGTTGCTCGCGATCGCGCTTGCTGTGCAATGTACCGTCCCCTACCGACCTTGGGAGCCGCCCTGCTGTAGCCATAAGTAACTCAGCGTCATCACAGCAACCGATCGTGGGCGGGTTGTTATAGCCGTAGCCATACTGGTGAGGACGGGGTGCAGGGGTAGAACCCGCTGTCTGGGGGCAAAGCCCCCAACCCCCTCTTTTGCAATTAATTGTGGCTACCTACAGATATTGAACTGCTAGAACAGAGGCTTTCGTGAGTGGCGCTAAAATCTCAACACCGTCCAGCCTTCACGGGTGTTAGCCTAAAGGAACAATCTTGCACAAGTCTCGCGCGGTTCATGAAAAACGTTGTGGTGGGACTCTCCGGCGGAGTCGATAGTTCAACAGCCGCTGCTATGCTGCACGATCAGGGCTATACGGTCGTGGGGCTAACCCTTTGGCTGATGAAGGGTAAGGGGCAGTGCTGCTCTGAAGGTATGGTGGATGCGGCTCAGTTGTGTGAGCAGTTAGGCATTCCCCATCACATCGTTGACACGCGCGAATCCTTCCAGGAAAACATCGTGGACTATCTGGTGGCTGGGTATAGTACGGGCGTTACGCCGCTGCCGTGCTCTCAGTGCAACAAAGCGGTGAAGTTTAGCCCCATGTTGCAGTACGCGAAGGAAACGCTAGGTATCGATCGCATTGCCACGGGTCACTACGCCCGCACGCGCTACGATGCCGCCTCTGAACGCTATCAGCTTCTACGGGCGATCGATCGCACAAAAGATCAATCCTATTTTTTGTACGACCTGCCGCAGGATGTGCTGTCACGGGTCATCTTTCCGTTGGGAGAACAGCCCAAAACTGAGACTCGCCGTGTTGCCGCTGCGTTTGGCTTACAGACTGCCGACAAGCCCGAAAGCCAGGATCTCTGCCTGGTGGAAGCCAATGGCTCCATGCGGGCTTTTTTAGACAAGTACATTACGCCCCAGTTAGGTGAAATTGTTGACCAGTCAGGTAACGTACTGGGGCAGCATGAAGGCGTGCATCACTACACGATTGGACAGCGAAAGGGGTTGGGCATTGCTCACAGTGAACCGCTATACGTGGTAGCGCTAGATGCGGCAAATAATCGCGTGGTTGTGGGCGATCGCGATGCTACCTTAGCGACTGAATGCACCGTTCAGCGGCTCAACTGGGCTTCTATTGCTGCTCCAGCTACACCCATTCGGGCAGACGTACAAATTCGCTATCGATCGCTGGCTGTTCCTGCCACCGTGATTCCGTTAGAGGGTGATCGTGTGCGTGTTGTCTTTGACGAGCCGCAATCTAGTATCACACCGGGGCAGGCAGCCGTTTGGTACGATGGTGATGTGTTGCTGGGTGGCGGTATCATCGATCGCCAGTAAACCCTGTTACGAGGGGCAGATGACAACTCTTCAAGAGACAAACCGTTTGCCCTGGCACCTTAATCTCTTTAACGTTGCTCGTCGTAAAATTTAGCGCTGAACGGCTTAAATTGCTCGCCTAACTTGCCCTAGAAGCCAGCAGACTTTGAGCCGTTTGCAACATTTCATCTAACCCGCAATCTTTGGGCATGATGGCATCGGCATAAGTGTTCAAGATGCCGTTGATTGCTACATCGCCCCGGCTAATGAAGGCGGAGGTGAGAACGGTCAGAGGAGGATGCTTCAGTTGGGTTTTCAACTGTCGAATGACTTCAATGCCGTTAATGAAAGTCTCATGGCGATGGTGGGGCGCGATCGTAAAGTCAATAATCACCAGATCATAAGACTCGATCGCAGCATTCAAAAAACTTTGGGCATCTGTAAATGTGGTGACTTCAAAGTTAGCCCTAAAAAAACGCTTGATGGCAACACACCAGGCTTTGTCATCATCCAATACAGCGACTTTTGGCATTACGTTCATTATCTTTGCCGTTACCCTTCGGGTGGCGATCGAAACACTTTTCAGAAAACAGCCTGTTACTTAGTTGCCGTACCGTTTGATCCAGCGTCTGTTAGATGACAATGAGGAAGTCAGGCGATGACAGCGACCGAGTCGGTTAGATCGTAGCCTTCGGATCGCATTCATTGTCTAGCGACAAAGAAAAAGACACGCTGAACCCATTCCGATTGGACCGGGAGTGGATGAGCGTGTCGAGAAAGATTGAAACTTATCAAATTCGAGTGTATATGAACGCACGAGAGATGGGCTTGACGCAAGTTGAAGCCGCAAACTTGGCTGGCTTTTCCGCCCGCAGTGGGCAACGCATCGAAGCGGGCAACCACCAACCCAATCGAGGGCGAGTCCGAGATTGGAGAAGTAGTCCTGATCCACTGGCTAGTGTGTGGGAGTCCGAGTTGGAACCGATGCTCAGAGCCACCCCTGCTCTGCAGCCCATGACCTTGTTTGAGTGGCTACAAGAGCATTATCCGGGCAAGTACCCGCAAGTTCTACGCACGCTGCAACGGCGGGTGGCAGCCTGGAAAGCCTTGCATGGCAATGCCAAAGAGGTCATGTTTGAGCTCCGGCATGAACCCGGCATGATGGGCTTGTCCGACTTCACTGAACTCAAAGGTCTCGAGATCACCATTGCAGGCAAGCCCTTTGAGCACTTGCTGTACCACTATCGACTGGCTTACAGCGGGTGGCAGTACGCTCAAATTATTCAGGGGGGTGAAAGCTTCATTGCCTTATCAGAAGGGTTGCAGAATGCCCTGTTTGCCTGTGGCGGTGTCCCGAAGCAACATCGGACCGATAGTTTGAGTGCCGCCTATCGTCACATGGGTGGGGCGCGAAACAAGCCATTGACTCGGTTGTATGATGACCTGTGCCATCATTACCGACTGCAGCCGACCCGCAACAACACAGGCATCGCCCATGAAAATGAGCCATTGAGTCACCCCACGGACATTTGAAGAATCGGATTAAGCAGGCTCTCCTACTGCGTGGAAGCTGTGACTTTGACAGCATTGCTGCGTACCAGGATGTCATCAATCGGGCGATTGCCAAATTGAACGATCTGCACGCTGCCAAGATTGAGGAAGAGAAACAGTGTCTCCAACCCCTCCCGACCTATCGTGTTCCAGACTATGAAGTGCTCACCGCAACGGTCAGTTGTCGCAGCACAGTTGATGTGCGCTGCGTGTTGTACACGGTTCCAGCCCGCCTGATTGGACGCCAACTCGAATGGCATTTGTATCATGACCGGCTTCTGGGCTATCTCAATCGCCAGTTGGTGGTGGCACTGCCGCGCATCCGTGTCACAGATCAAACGAAACGCCGCACCCGGAGCATCAATTACCGTCATGTTGCAGAGGGACTGCGGCGCAAGCCCAGAGCCTTTTTGTACTGTACTTGGCAACAAGAGCTCTTGCCCAATGACACCTGGCGTGACCTTTGGCAGCAACTGAAAGCGCAATTTGACCTCGACAGTGCCGCTGTCCTCCTGGTGGAAGCGTTGTACATTGCGGCGACCCAAGACAACGAAACAGTAGTGGCAGACTATCTTCAAGCGCAACTGAGCCCTGCAACCTTAACGCTCGCAGGGCTCCGGCAGCAGTTTCAATTACTGAGCAACCTGAATGTGCCCAGTCTCACCATCACCCAACACCCCTGGCGACTTATGACCAACTCCTGCAAGGTACAACCCATGACCAGCCCGTATCAGAGCCTCAGCCTCCACCTCAAACGGTTGCACCTGTCCCACATGCTCACTCATTGGGAAACGCTCGAAGCTCAAGCGATGCAGGAAGGTTGGTCTTACGCTCAGTTCTTGCTGGCTCTCTGCGAATTGGAGGCTCAACGACGCTGGAGTGTCCGCCTGCAAAGAACCTTAAACGAAGCGCAACTGCCAAGCGGCAAAACGGTTTCCAACTTTGACTTTTCCCATTGCCCCAACTTCAACCCCGCACCCTTGATGCAACTGGTGGATGATCCGACTTGGCTAGGACGAGCCGAAAACCTGTTATTGTTCGGCGCTTCGGGCGTGGGAAAGTCTCATTTGGCGGCGGCGGTCTCACGTCGCATGATTGAGTTTGGCAAGCGGGTCAAATTCTATTCTGCACTGGCACTGGTGCAACAGCTACAGCAAGCCAAGCTGCAATTGCAACTGCAACCATTGCTCAAAAAACTGGACCGCTTTGACCTACTCGTGCTTGATGATTTGGGTTATGTCAAAAAGTCCGAGGCAGAAACCTCGGTGCTGTTTGAACTGATTGCTCATCGTTACGAACGCAAAAGCTTACTGATTACGGCAAATCAACCCTTCAGCCAGTGGGATGCCATCTTCGCTGATTCGATGATGACGGTCGCCGCGGTTGACCGTTTGGTGCATCATGCTTTGATTGTTGAGATTCAGACACAGAGTTATCGCAAACAGTCGGCGGTTTCGCGTTCTGGCACCTCGAGTGTTCTGGATAAAGCGGTCGTTCAATCCCAGCGATCCTAGTTGTCGTTGCGATCCTGGTTGTCGTTGCGATCCTGGTTGCCGTCCCGCTCCTGGTTATCGTTGTGATCTTATTTGTCGTGCGATTGCTTCCAGCACTCAGCACGACTTTGACGTGTTAGTTTTTAGCGTTCAATCACTTGCAATCTCATCAGCTAGCCAAGAGGCTTGTCATGCTCACTCACTTGCCCACGTCACTGACGCGACACGAACGTATGCTTGACATCTGATAAGCGTCTCTAGCGATCGCTACAGAGGTCAGGACATTGGGATCAAAGGGGGTCTCTGCCCCCAGCCAGGGGTACCCCTACACCGTCCTCACCAGTATGGCTACGGCTATACAGCTGATGTAACACTTTAACTGATGGTGAAAGAAAAAGTGACAAGCCACAATGGTGGAGCGTGAGCTCTTCTCACTGTTAATGCCTACGCCTACTACCTAACGTTCCCCTTTTTTGTCAGGCAGGAACTGTAAACAGGTAAACTTCAGCTTTTATTCATCCGTGTCTTCACAAACCTCTGTTAATATTTGATCAAATAAATTACCTAGAGCAACTTTGTGCTATGGCGACCACAACCGTACTGCAATTCATGCAAAAGACTGCCGAAGACGAAGCCCTACGTCAACAGCTAGAAGCGCTCCTGGGTGTTGGTGATGGCAATATTAGCAGTGAAGCAGAGCTAGATGCTTTTGAAACCGATGCCCTTAAAGGAGAACGTGCCCCGATCGTTGCTGCTTTTGCTGCCGAGAATGGCTTTGCCTTTTCGACTGACGATCTGGTGACGGTTGTGGATGCGTTTCAGAGGCATCAGTCAGGTGCGTTGTCCGATGCCGCGTTTGCAGCGTTAGTGGGGATGCCAGCGAACGACAATGCGGTTCATCTTGAGGCAGCGACGAATCCACTCAAACGACTTACGCGCTACTTGGGCAAAACCTATCTCGGTCTGGGTTAGGGTCTTGCAAAGGCAGTGATGGCTCTGCCAAGCCTGATGAACTAGCAAGGTTGAGGCTAAGAATCTTGTTAGGCATCTTACCCAGCACCTTTTTGTAGTGCTCCAGTAAGTAGGTAGAAAATGTCATCTTCTGAGCCAGTTAGTATTCGTCAGCTTTTCGCTAACGACTTGGCGCTTATTGAGAGCTTATTGGATACCTTCGGTGAAGCTTTCAATGAAATTGATACCTATAGCTTGTCTCGCCCCAGCCATACCTATCTCAAACGGTTGCTAAACAGCGATTCCTTCATTGCGCTTGCAGCCTTGAAAAAAGGAGCAGTAGTCGGAGGTCTGGCTGCTTACGAACTCCAGAAGTTCGAGCAAGAGCGTAGTGAAATTTATCTTTACGATCTGGCGGTTGCAGCAGAGCATCGACGCGAAGGTATTGCCACGGCACTAATCCAGGCATTAAAGACGATCGCTGTAGCGCGAGCAGCCTACGTTATTTTCGTACAGGCGGACATCGGCGATGACCCTGCGATCGCACTCTACACGAAGCTTGGGGCACGCGAAGATGTGCTTCATTTTGATATTACGGTTACGGTCAGCGATGATGATGCTTAACCATGCAACGTTCGCGGACGATCGAGCGCGCTTGGTGATGAGGTTAAATTGGTCTGCCGCCGCTGATTGGAGTCGTTAGTTTTTATGCTTGACATTAACAGTCGAGCGCTAGAGGCAAGCTTTTAGGGATTGTTGATGTTTCCATTACCCAATTCGCTCTGATCAGCCGAAATAAGTTCCCCGATCGTCTCCGTCATTGCCTTAGGATCCATGAAAATAATTTTGGAGTTATCGCTTTCGCTTAACTTCAAGTTTGCTTCGACGTACTTCTGGGCTACCAGGTATTGCAGCACCGCTTGGGCGTTGGGTTGTCCCTGGAGTGCCCTAGAAATGCGCTGAATAGACTCCACCATTGATTCGGTCTCTGACATGGCAGCCTTGCGCTTACTTTCTGCCGATCGTTCTAGCTCTAGCGACTCCAGCATAGTTTTTGAAGGCGCAATCTCCTGGACTTCTACACGCATGATTTTCACGCCCCAGCTTTCAGTTGCTTCATCCAGTTGATGCAGAAGCGCTTGATTAATTTTGTTCCTGCCTGAAACTGTTTCTCGCAGATCCATTTGTCCAATTTCACCCCGCAAAGCGGTGACGACCAAATTTGTTAATGCCGATTCCAAATCTTCGACACCGTAGTAAGCCTTCGGCACGTCGAGAATCTTCCAGTACATAACGGCATCCACTGTTAGCGGTACGTTGTCGCGGGTGATTGCCTGTTGGGGGGCTGTGTCCAGAATTTGTTCGCGTGTTGTCTCAACCAGAACAGTATCGAAAACTGGGATGACAAAATTTAGTCCAGGCTTCAGGCTGCGACGATACTGCCCTAAGCGCTCCACAATGCCTTCGTTACCTTCATTGATAATCTTGACCGAACCGGCAATATAGCCAACCACTACTAAAGTAAGGGCAGCGATCAGAGATTCCATAGGTAACGCTCCGGCAACATTGCAAAGAAATTAATGCAATTGTATTTCCAGTCTAGTGGATTGGCGATCGTTCGTAAGGGGTGAAGGGTGAGGAGTAAGTGGAGTTTTGCGCTAAAAGTTAATTTGCTTACTAACAATGGATGCTTGCTGACAACCAACCGCTAACACCTCACCACGCTTTTCGACTCAGTTCTGAAACTGCTGGGCGTAAAAGCGGGCATAACGACCGCTTTGATCAAGCAGTTCGGTGTGGGTGCCAGATTCAACGACCTGCCCTTGCTCAAGTACCAGGATGCGATCGGCGCGGCGCACGGTCGCAAGACGGTGGGCAATGATGAAGACGGTGCGGTTCTGCATCAAGCGTTCTAGAGCTTCTTGTACCAGCGCTTCCGATTCGGAATCGAGGGCAGAGGTAGCTTCATCCAGGATCAGAATGCGCGGATTTAGAAGCACAGCGCGGGCGATCGCCAGTCGTTGGCGCTGCCCACCCGAAAGGTTAACACCACGCTCACCCAGCCAGGTTTGATAGCCCTGAGGAAATTCCACAATGAACTGATGGGCATTGGCGATCTTGGCAGCGTTTTGAATGGTGTCCAGGTCTAAATCGGCTTGCCCAAAGGCAATATTCTGGGCGATCGTGCCTGAAAAAAGGATGGTTTCCTGCGGCACAATGCCAATTTGACGGCGTAAGCTGCTGAGGGTGACATCCTTAACATCAATACCATCCAGGAAAATATGCCCGCTTTGAGGGTCGTAAAAACGGGGCAACAGGTTTGCTAATGTCGTTTTGCCAGCACCAGAGGAGCCAACCAGGGCGATCGCCTCACCTGGGAGCGCCAGGAAGCTGAGATTTTTCAGCACTGGCTGATCGAGCTGGTAGCCAAAGCTCACGGCGCGATACTCTACTTTGCCCGTTACGGTTGGTAGGGTGACAGCGCCCGTGTGTTCAACCACGGTTGGCTGAATATCCAGTAGTTCAAAAATGCGATCGAGGGAGGCTTCTCCCTGCTTAAATTCGTTGTAATTACTGGTGATCAGGGCGATCGGATCAATGAGCATGACAACAGCCGTAAGATAGCTCACGAACTCGCCGCCTGTGAGGTTGCCCTGTGAGACTTGCCAGCCACCCAGCAAGAGTAAAAACAAGAGGCTGAGGGACTCCAAGAATCCCACTACAGGCATTTGAATGGCTTTGAGCTGCTCTGCCCGAAAGCGTGCGCGACGATTGCGCTCTGCCTCACGACCAAAGCGATCGAGCATATAGTCTTCAGCGGCAAAGGCTTGCACTAGACGCATACCGCTAAACACTTCTACTAGCAGCGCCGATAAGTCTGAAATTCGGCTCTGGCTACGATAGGAGAGTTGACGCAACTGTTCGCCAAACCAGGTAATTAGCACTGCCATCAGCGGAGCAATCACCAGCGTTGCCAGCGTCAATTGCCAGTTGAGATAGACCATGTAGCCCAGCACCACAATCAGTTGCAGCACACAGGGCACAAATTGGTGAAAAACCTTGTTGACTACTTCGCCGATGCGATCGACTTCTTCCGTCAGTCGATAGGCAAGATCGCCACTCTGAGCTGTTTCAAAGTAGCTAAGGCTAAGCCGTTGAAGGTGGGCATAAACGTGCTTGCGTAGATCAAGGGTAATTGCTAGCGCTGCCTTTGCCATCAGCGAGTCCTGACCGTACTGGGCAAGCTTCTGCACCAAAAAAAACAATAGTACTGATGCCCGCAAGTTGAGCGATCGCCAGAATTTTGCCCTGCCCAATAAACGCCGCCATTTGACCTGCTATCCATGCCAGCACAGGCCAAATTGACGTAAAAACGAGGGTGCAGAGCAGTGCCTGAATGATCGTGCGACCATGCGGTCGAATGTAATCAAGAAGCTGCCAGTAGCGATCGCGTCCTTTCAAAGTCTGTTTAATGTGCTTACTTAATAAAGGGGCAGTGCTGCTGAGACAGGCGATACAACGACAGTCACAAGAGCAATCGGGCGTTCAATGCTACTCGGCTGGTGCAATCACTTGCCTAAAAATCAATGCAGTAAAGTCGTTCGAGCAATCCCGGCAAAGCTGCCTCTGAGCTTATGCGTAACGAGAGTAGAGCTCCAACGCCTACCATGACTGGGGTAAGCGATCGGCGTACACCACCTCAGTAGAACAGTTTTTTTTTACCATGTTTCCCATAAAGTGATCCGCTGCATAGCTATCATTATCCCTCACAACAGCGCACATAAAAATCCCCTACGAAGAAGCCAAACGTTGAAAAGACCCTGTCCTCACTTTGCTCTAACAGTGAGAAAGCCCACCGACAAAAGCAATTCCACTGGTAAGTAAAAGCTGGTTAACCACTCTAATCTGACACACCGCTGTAATAACGCGATGCTTGCCTCAAGGCACACCTCAATTTTTTGGGAGCTAAGCCACTGATACCGATGACGTACGCTAAACCCAACTGTTTCAGCGAACAACCTTGCGCGTTTTGCGTCGGACGAACCAAACAACCACTGCAATCAGTAGACCCAGCAAAACAATTTTGCTCACGGGTGCTAGATACACCTCTACCAACTCGTAGTTGTTGCCCAGAAAATAGCCCAGAGCCGTGAGCAGTGTGACCCAGAGCGTAGTGCCGACGGTTGAATACAGCAAAAAGAGCGCGATCGGCATCCGATTGATGCCTGCTGGCAGTGAGATCAGCGTCCTCACACCTGGCACCAGGCGGCAAAACAGTACCGCTTTTGCACCATGCCGATTAAACCAACGGTTTGCCTTGTCAATATCTTTGCCAGACAGCGTCAACCACTTACCATGACGATCGGCGAGCCGCCGGAGCCGTGGTTCGCCAATCAGTTTGCCAGCATAATACCAGGGCAGTGCGCCCAGCATCGTGCCAACAACGCCTGCCAGAACCGCGAGAAAAAAGTTCAGTTTACCCTGGGCGATCGTAAACCCTGCGAGCGGCATGATCAGTTCGGAAGGAATCGGGGGAAAGAGGTTCTCTAGAAACATCAGCAACCCAATCCCTAGATAGCCCAGGGATGTCATCGTATTCGTAATCCACTCGGTCATACAGCTATTCTCTAGATGGGCAACCAGCAGCCTAAGTAGGCAGAATTGCAGACAGTTCTTAGCATTGCGTTGCTAGGACGCTCTCGTTGCATATCCTAACCTCTGGCAGTTAAATGTCCTTAAGTTCCAAAGCGCTGCAAAATAAACCGTGCTTGGGCATGAAATTACCTTGTGTCACTGTCCGACTGTTGCAGCCCCGACGCTATCGCGCCGCTACGCTAATGTTCTGTCAAGCATTTTTTGATGGGTTGAGAACCCTCCAAAAAAACACCCGATCGACTTCCCAGCTTTGGTTTACCCTTCAACTAAAAGTTGACAGACTACTAGAAGCGAAGGCAACCGACAGGGGAAATTCATTGTGTGCAGCTGTTTAAATAACCATCCTTGCTTACTTTCTCCTATGGTTGACAGGTTCAAATTGCTGCAAGGGTAGCTTCTCTAAATCTTCACGTCAAAGTTGTCTTGGTCAGGACAAAGCCACCGCAGCTTACTACGGTGGCATCCAACAAGTTACAGCTACTAAAACCAAGAGCGTTTGGGCTAGACCTTCTTCAACCAGCTAAACATGGCGCGTAAGTCCTTGCCAACGGCTTCGATCGGGTGTTCTGCCTCACGACGGCGCATGGCGGTAAACCCAGGCTTGCCCGATTGATTCTCCAGCACAAACTCGCGAGCAAACTGACCCGTCTGGATTTCGAGCAGAATCTTCCGCATCTCAGCGCGGGTGTCATCGTTGACAATGCGAGGACCACGCGTAAAGTCACCATATTCGGCTGTGTTGGAGATGCTGTCGCGCATTTTGGCTAGACCACCTTCCACAATCAAGTCCACAATGAGCTTGACTTCATGCAAACACTCAAAATAGGCAACCTCTGGCTGATAACCTGCGTCTACCAGGGTCTCAAAGCCAGCTTTGATTAGCGCTGTCAAGCCACCACAGAGAACGACCTGCTCCCCAAACAAATCGGTTTCGGTTTCTTCCCGAAACGTCGTTTCGAGGATGCCTGCACGAGTGCCGCCAATGCCTTTAGCGTAAGCCATCGCCCGATCGCGTGCCTGTCCTGACGCATCTTGAAAAACGGCAAACAAAGCAGGCACCCCTTCGCCCTGCTCATAGGTACGCCGTACCAGATGCCCGGGTCCCTTAGGAGCAACCATGACCACGTCAACGTTGCTGGGAGGCACTACTTGCGCGAAGTGAATGTTGAACCCGTGGGCAAATGCCAACACCTTTCCTTCTGTCAGATGCGGTTCAATCTCATTTTTATAAACCGTTTTTTGCACTTCATCTGGCAACAAAACCATGATGAAGTCAGCCAGTTTCGCTGCTTCCTCAACCGAATATACGGTTAACCCTGACTCCTTCGCTTTGATTGCCGATTTGCTACCGGGATACAGTCCTACGATTACATTGGCACCGCTATCATTCAGGTTCAGCGCGTGGGCGTGACCTTGAGAACCATAGCCAATAATCGCGATCGTTCCGTTGAGCAAATCTAAGTTGGCATCCGCGTCGTAATACATCCGCGCCATAGTGGGAGTCTCCTTGCAAGGGTCGAGTTCTGTGCGAACTCAAAATTTTATCAGATCCCAGGAGTGTGAAGGTAAAAGTGAGAAGGCAAAAGGTAAAAGGCAGAAGGGAAGGTAAAAGTAGAAAGTCAAAAGGGAGAAGGCAAAGGCAAAAGGCAGAGGGCAGAAGGGAAGGGATTACCAGGGAAAAAGGAAACCGAGAGAGTAAAGCAGCCTGCTATCCTTTGCTGCTTCCGCAGAAGCCAGGTTGTTCGCCAGCAGATGTTGTTCAAGCATCCCGATCGTCTCCAGCAGCCCAGCGTAGCTCAATTTGCCTTCAGCCTTCAGCCTTCAGCCCTTAGCCTTTTACCCTCTGCCTTTTACCTTTTACCTTTTGCCTTTTGCCTTTTGCCCTCTGCCCTCTGCCTTCCCCTTACTATTTATTCATTTCTTGAATCTGAGCCGTGAAATAGTCTTGCCGATACTTGAGCTGTCTTGCCAGACCTAAGCCCTGTTGAAAGGCTGCCAGTGCTTGCTGGTTTTGCTTGCGATCGCGCTGGATCTGTCCAATTTGGTCGTAAGCGTACATCATGCCGTAGAGGTTGTAAGACTGCTGTTCAAGGCTGACCAGGTAGTCAAAAACTTTTAAGGCGGCATCCAGGCGATCGTTGGCACGGTAGAGCGCACCAAGCTTTTGCAGCGCTTCACTGGCATAGGCAAGCTGGAGTGCGGGTTGAGCCAGTTGATAGGCTGACTGATAGTATTGCTCTGCCTGATCAGGACGTGCCAAAAGTTGATAGTTATCGGCAATTTTGATTTTTAAGGCTGGGATAGAGAGGGGATCCGGCAAGGCTTCGTAAAGCGCGACGAGTTGCTGTTGGGCAGCAATTGCCTGGGCTGGCTGTTTTGCTTGCTCATAGCTATATGCCAACCGTGACAGGTAGATGCTTTCGTTTGGGCGATCGCTCCTTGCTTTGGCTCTGCTTGACAACTCCTGGTAAGTAGCCGCAGCGTTAAGGTAGTCGAGCCAGGTGAGATATAGCTGCGCCAGCGTAATGAGCGCTTCGTCAGTCTGTTTTTCATCGCGGCGCTGCTTTGCATCAGTCACAATTTGGGTGTAGATCGCGACGGCTGGCTTCGGTAAGCGCACCTGCTGATAGGCAACTCCCAACGCTTGCAGCACGGCTAAGCGTCCGGCACGATCGCTACTACTAAGAACGGTACTCGTAGCATTGGTGTTAGACGGTAGCGGTTTGGCAACGGGATCTAGGGGCACTGTATCGCCAGTTGCCGTCGTGGTCATCGTGGCAGTGGGCAATTGGTGTTGCGCCAGAATGGCATCCAGGCGCTTGGTAATCCAACGGACATCTGGGGTTAGACTCTCTTTCCAGGCAACATCACCCACTCGTCCCAGTGCTTTGACTTCCTCAACTGCACCCAGCGATCGCCGCAGACGTAGCTCCCGATACCACAGTGCAAAGGCACCCACACGATCGCCTTGCTGCAATGTGGCAATTGCCTGATTATTCAAGTTGTCCAGTGCAGCGGCTAGCTGTTTGCGCTCTAACGCTGAAAGGGGACGTGGCACTGTCATCCGTGGCAGCAACGGATCAGGCACTGTGCTTTCTAGCGGATTGGGCGGAAACTCGTCAGTTTTTTGGGGGGTAGCTGGCTTTGCAGCTGGTGGCTGAGCTGGAGGGGTTTTAACCTCTGGCACCGGGTTTTGAGGGGGCTGCACATTAAGATTCGGCCCCGGTAGCGGCTGAGGATTCTGCCCCGGTAGCGGCTGAAGAATTTGACCCGGTAACGGCTGCAAGGGAGGGTTTTGACCTTGTAGGGGTCTTAACTCCGTTGGTTGGGGGACAGGTTGCGCGATCGCCGCTGGCACTAGACCGAAAAACAACAGAGGTAGCGCCAAGTTTGCAAGACGCAAGAATGGCAGTGCTACACCCACACCCTTTTGCACGGCTGATCCTCCGCCTCGCTGTTCCCAGACTTGTTTCCATTCGTCGCTACGCTTTGACATGACTGTTCCTCTAGAAAATCACCGCACCGAAAATTCTGCCAGGAAAACTTGCTTGTAAACAATAGATACTTTGTTTGCTGTCGCTGTCTTGTACAGACTCGTAAACGGCTCAAACTGCCCGTAGCGGTTAAGTTGCGAGCAAACCCATAGCGATCGCAGCCGATAAAAGCCGATAGTCTCCGTTATAGAGTGCCTGTGGCTTTTGTGTCCACTTACTAACCATTGCATAAGCAGAGATGACATAATGAATAGCATTTGGCTGGCATAGCAGAAGCAGACTTATAATCAATGGCTTGAGGCTATCAGTAAGATAGACACTTAGGCACAGCGCCAAACTGCTTTGACAGCGGTAGAAAGGCAAAGCTGTGGTCTCACGCCTTGAGTCTGATGTTTTTTGCCTAGCCTCAGCTCGTTTACTGTTGGGATAGAAACCGTGAAAGTTTTGGTCATTGGCAATGGTGGTCGCGAACACGCATTAGCATGGAAGTTGCTGCAATCTCCTAAGGTGCAGCAGGTAACGTGCATTCCTGGTAATGGGGGGACTGCGTTGCTGAAGCGTTGCCAGAACTTACCGCTCAATGTCGAAGATCTTGAAGGCATTGGGCGCTTTGCGCTGGTCAACGGGATGTCTCTAGTGGTCGTTGGTCCTGAGGCACCGCTGGCAGCGGGTATTACAGATTACTTACGGCATCAGCACCTTACTGTTTTTGGGCCAACGCGCTTGGGAGCGCAGATTGAAGCCAGCAAGTCGTGGGCAAAAGCGCTCATGCAAGAAGCGAACATCCCCACTGCACAAGCCGCTGTCTTTACGGAAAAAGAGGCAGCCCAAGCCTACGTGGAAGCTCAGGGTGCGCCGATCGTGGTGAAAGCAGACGGGCTAGCGGCAGGCAAAGGGGTGACAGTTGCCTCGACGGTAGCAGAAGCGAAGGTAGCGATCGCGACGATCTTTGACGGGCAGTTTGGCAAAAGCGGCGATCGCGTCGTCATTGAAGAATGCTTGCAGGGGCAGGAAATTTCGGTGCTGGCGTTGACTGATGGCATCACTATTCGCCCCTTGCTACCCGCTCAAGACCATAAGCGTATTGGCAATGGCGATACGGGAGCCAACACAGGTGGGATGGGTGCCTATGCGCCTGCACCGATCGCCACTCCTGAGCTGATGCAACGCATTCAAACTGAAATTTTGGAACCGACGATCGCAGCACTCCGCAGCCGCCAGATCGACTATTGTGGCGTATTATATGCTGGCTTGATGATCACACCAGAAGGCGATCCCAAAGTCATTGAATTCAACTGTCGCTTCGGTGATCCTGAAATCCAGGCTATACTACCGCTGCTAGAAACGCCATTAGATGAACTGTTGCTAGCGTGTGCTCAAAAACGACTGGCAGAACAACCGCCGATCGTCTGGAAGTCGGGTGCGTCTGCCTGTGTGGTCATGGCAGCAGAGGGTTATCCTGGCGCATTCAAGAAGGGCGATCGCATCACTGGCATTGAGGATGCAGAAGAGCAAGGCGCGATTGTGTTTCATGCAGGCACCAAGACCAAACAACAAGCGCTGCTGACCGATGGGGGGCGAGTGCTAGGCGTGACCGTGACAGATGAAACCTTCGATGCTGCACTTTCCAAAGCCTATACTGCTGTCAACAGTATCCAGTTTGACGGTGCCTACTATCGCCGCGATATTGGCGATCGCGTTAGAACTACCGAGTCAGCCGCCAGTTAACTTATAGTGAAGGTAGTTGTTAGTTTTTAGCGATTGGTTGTTAGCTCAAAACAGCCTCTAAAAACTAATAACCAACCACTAACAACTATCTTCACGCCCTTGTTTGACTTCCTGCGCCAAATTCGAGCAACCGTTGCGAGCTGGTGGTCGGAGTTTACGCTTCAGACCAAACTGATGGCAGCGGCAACACTGGTCGTCTCTTTGATCATGAGCGGGTTGACTTTCTGGGCAGTCAACACGATCCAGGAAGATGCTCGACTGGGTGATACCCGCTTTGGACGTGACCTGGGCTTGCTGCTAGCGGCAAACGTCGCACCCTTAGTAGATGAAAATCGTACAGAATTAGCACGATTCTCGCATCGTTTTTACAGCAGTACATCCAGCATTCGCTACATGCTGTATGCCGATGCTGAAGGCAACATCTTTTTCGGCATTCCGTTCTCCGAGTCAGAAGTGCAAAACTCGCTAACGATTCGCCGCAAGATTCATTTGCCTGACAACTACGCTGAGAATACAGATGCGCCGATGGTAAGGCAGCACATGACTCCGGATGGCGAAGTAACGGATGTCTTTGTACCGCTGATCAATGGAGGGGTATACAAAGGGGTGCTGGCGATCGGCACCAACCCTAATCCCACCGTCGTTACGTCCTCCCATCTGACCCGCGATGTAACGATCGCCGTCTTTGTGTCCATCTGGGTCATGGTAATTTTGGGTGCGGTCTTCAATGCGCTCACCATCACCAAGCCCATTAAGGAACTGCTGGTGGGGGTGAAAAACATTTCCTCTGGCAACTTCAAGCAGCGAGTTGATTTGCCCCTGGGCGGTGAACTGGGCGAATTGATTGGTAGCTTTAACGAGATGGCAGAAAAGCTAGAGCGTTATGAAGAACAAAATATTGAAGAACTAACCGCTGAAAAAGCCAAGCTCGAAACGCTGGTATCGACGATTGCCGATGGTGCAGTGCTGCTAGACATTGAAATGCAGATTGTGCTGGTAAATCCTACAGCGCGTCGTCTATTTGGTTGGGAAGGCGAAGTGGTTGAAGGTGTTAACTTGCTGCACTTACTGCCCTCCGCTGTGCAGGCGGAGATTACCCGTCCGTTGTATCAAATTACTAAAGGGGAACTGCGTGAGGGTGCCGAGTTTCGCATTGCGCTGAAGGAACCACTCGATCGCACCGTGCGAATTCTGTTAACGACTGTACTAGATGTGTCGCGGGAGAACGTCAAAGGCATTGCAATGACGGTACAGGATATTACTCGCGAAGCTGAACTCAACGAAGCCAAGAGTCAGTTTATTAGCAACGTCTCTCACGAATTGAGAACACCACTGTTTAATATCAAATCCTTTATCGAAACGCTGCACGAATACGGCGAAGACTTAAGCCTTGACGAGCAACGAGAGTTTTTGGAAACAGCGAACCGCGAGACCGATCGCCTGACGCGCCTGGTTAACGATGTGCTGGATTTATCTAAACTAGAGTCTTTCAAGCTCTACAACTTTGAAGCGGTCGATCTGGTACAACCGATCGAGCAGACCCTGCGAACCTACCGACTCAATGCACGCGACAAAGGGATTGAGCTGATTCAGGAAATTGAGCCGAATCTACCACCCGTTCTAGGGCATTACGATCTACTGCTGCAAGTTTTTACCAATTTGGTAGGCAATGCGCTGAAATTTACCGAAACAGGTGGCAAAGTAGCGCTTCGGGCGTACTTATTGGATAGTGTTGTCCCAAACCATCAGGAGAAAAGCCCCTTTCTCTGCCCCCCACCTGAAAGCTGCGTGACAGAGGATGCCTCAGGTTTCAGGCACGTTCGCATTGAAGTCGCAGACACAGGGATTGGCATTGATGTAGACGATCAATACGCTATCTTCGATCGCTTTTTTCGCGTTGAGAACCGGGTGCATACGCTTGAAGGCACTGGCTTAGGCTTGTCTATTGTGCGTAACATTATCGAAAAGCACTCTAGCCGCGCCCATCTGGTCAGCGAACCTGGAGTTGGCACCACCTTTTGGTTTGACCTCAGGGTGTTCCAAGAAGCGGCTTCAGCAGACGAGGTTGCAAGACGATCGCAGCAGCAAGACGATCGCTCCTTAGCAAACAGTTCAGACGCAATAACCTCGCCTAAAACCAGCCTTGTCAGTAAGTAATGAGACTGTTAAGGTAATCAGCTATTCAATTACTAAAGAGTCTTTCCTTCAAGGTCTAGCCGTAGCCATACTGCCTAAAATAGGGTGCAGGGATAGAACCTCTGCACCCCTTTGATCCCAATGTCCTAAGTTTTGTGGCAACAGCCATAACTCTAGCGAGGTTGGCAACAGCTATAACTCTAGCGAGGTGGTCTACGTCGCTGCAAAAACTCGGGAATATCTAACCCAGTGGGTTTATTTTTGGGTTCTGCTACAGGCGGTGGGTTGCCGACTGATGGCGCCGCCAGTCGACGGGTTGCAGTGGGTTTAGATATAGCCTGGGGTCGGGCTTCATGCGTAAACCCTGTCGCAATGACCGTAATCCGAAGTTCGCCCTGCATCCGTTCATCAATGACCGCGCCAAAGATAATGTTTGCTTCTGGATCAACTACTTCATAAATGATTTCAGCCGCCGCATTGACTTCGTGCAGCGTTAAATCTGTACCGCCTGTAATGTTAAACACTACGCCACGAGCGCCTTCGATCGACGATTCCAACAACGGCGACGAAATCGAGGCGACGGCTGCTTCTCTCGCCCTCGACTTGCCAGAGCCGATGCCAATGCCCATCAGCGCTGAGCCTGCATCTGCCATCACGGCACGCACATCGGCAAAGTCAACGTTGACCAAGCCTGGAATAGTAATGATGTCTGAAATACCCTGTACGCCTTGGCGCAGGATATCGTCTGCGACACGAAAGGCTTCTTGCACAGGCGTTTGCTCTGAGATCACCGAGAGCAGCTTGTCGTTGGGGATCACAATCAATGTATCGACCCGACTTTGTAGCGCGGCAATCCCTTCTTCTGCTTGACTGGTGCGTCGCCGTCCTTCAAAGGTAAACGGGCGAGTGACAACACCAACGGTTAGCGCACCCATTTCTTTAGCAACTTCTGCCACGATCGGCGCGGCTCCAGTGCCTGTACCGCCACCCATGCCAGCCGTGATAAACACCAGATCGGCATTGTCTAGGGCGGCGGCAATTTCATCGCGGGATTCTTCGGCTGCTTTTTGACCGATCGCCGGATTTCCACCTGCCCCCAAGCCGCGTGTCAGCTTTTGACCCATTTGCAACCGATTGATCGCAGTGGCATAGGTTAACGCTTGGGCATCGGTGTTAATTGACCAAAACTCAACCCCAACCACTTCGCTGGCAATCATGCGGTTCACTGCATTACCGCCACCGCCGCCAACCCCAATTACCTTAATTTTGGCTACGCTACTAGGCACAATATCACCACTCCTTGATTCTTCACCCCGCAAACCCCTGACATTTGCAGGTTGACTTAAGTGTAGTCCTGAGTTGCCAAAAGGATTTGTTGGCTCTACTGGTGATGAAGCGTTGTTCTGCCCCTCGGATTGAGAACCGTCATAGACTGATCCTGCGTCAGGATTAAGTGCCCTTGAACTCGCAGTCGAATTATTATTAGCCGAATTACTATTAAGAGTCATTGGAATTGCAGCGGTTATAAACTACGTTTCAGTGTGCAGACGGTTTCATCAATGATAAGGGAAGCAATTTAGCAAACTAATGTTAGCGCGAGATTGGCAACAGATTGAGCGGTTCAATTAACTGAACTATGATCCTGATCTTGCTGCTGGTTATTTATAATCTCACACTTACAAAGCTAGGGCGTACCAGATTTTACAGGGTTTTGAGTTTTGGTCATCTGGACAACTGGGTTATCCGGGTTACGGAGATCAATATACGTTATTTGGTTGAACCTAGAGTCTTTTGCCAGCGATCGCATTCGGTCGATCGTCTTTAACTGAGACGAGAATTGCCAGCTATAGGGACCAATGTGAACCATGCCCAGTTCCGTTTTGAGGATAACGTTAGCCGGATCGCGCCAATCAATTTCCGAAACGTTGATGGGTGGTCCTTGCTTCAACTCTCGATACAGCTTTGACCAGGAAGGACGATAGCTTTCTGGTCTGCCTATCACTTTGAGGGCAGGCAACTTTAACGATTGATCCAGCGCGACATAGCTTTCGAGCGGAATCAACATGCCATTTTCGTCAAGTAATCCGCTTTTTGTAGTGCTAGCTGGCTTGATGCCTATGAGCTGACGATCGTCAGACGAGACCGCAAGTGCCACTGGCAGACGTTCTTTAACTTGCACGACCAATCCAGGCGGAAACAACTGCCGACTCACCACCACTTCCGCGATCGGTGCTTTTGCCTGAAGTTCACGAGCGATCGCCTGAGGCTCAACTCGAAACAGTGATTGGGGATAGGGGATCGGTAATAGCGATCGTAGTGTACGCACTGGAATGAAATGATTGCCCTCAATACGCACCTGCTCGGGACGGCGAATCACCCACAGCGGCAAGGTTGCAGCCCAGATTGCCCCAGCCGTTAAGCCGCAGACCGCCAGCGTGCGCCAGCCAGCCTGCAAAAACCGCACGCGCCTACGCTGGCGAAGCTTTTGCCGCCGTTGCGCTAACTCTGTACGAGAAACCGACCCAATACTGCTAGTCATCCAGATTTTTGGTGCTCTGCCGCAAACAAGGTCTTAGCCTCTTAACATACCTGATTTTGCTGCACTCGCTCGGTAAGTTTGAGGCTAATCTTATGCTGCCCACTACCATCGATCGCGCTTAAAAAGAGTCCGGCTCAAAACCTTAGCGTTATAGCGATCGTCACAGAGCTGAAAACATTGGGATCAATGGGGGTGGGGCTTTGCCCCCAGCCAGCTTTCGACGGCTCGAGTGAGCCTCGCCGAACTCCTGAGCGCTTAAGCCGAAGGGGGTAGAACCCCTGCACCCCGTCTTCACCAGTATGGCTACATAAAACCATTTAAGGCAAAACTATTTAATAAAACTGTGCCGTACTAAGAGCACTTAAGTAACCCTTCAAGCAAGCTACCGTGTTTTTTCTCTTTAATCGTTCATCATCTTTTCGGCAAGCCTGTTCTCAGAATTAGTTGCTAAGAGAATGCAGGGTCAAAAGGGCGGCTTGCCAGTTGTCAGTAAGTGGCACTGATCGACTGCACAATCGTTATCTAATGAACACCTCACTGCTTACTTCTCCTGTTTAACTCGTTGCTTCTTGAAGCTGCACAGCAATGCGTTCGCCAAATTCTGGATCCGTGTTCGCCAAGCCCAACAGTTGCAAATATTCCTGACGAGTCAAACCCGCTTTCTCGATGATGGCTAAGGCTTCAGATTCAATTTCTTGCTCGACGCGCAGCGACTCTGTTTCAGTTTCTGCTCCCTGTAGCTCTCCCTCACGACGTTCAATGAGAGCAACCACCTGTAAACATGCATGGACAAACTCGCTAACTTTCTCTGACGCAATACTGCTGGGATCAACAACCGAACGGCTAGGTGCTGCTTGTTCTTTTGGTATGGCAGGTGTGGGCACGACTGGTGTATCCGCTGCTAAGACAGCGGCGGGAGACGTGAGGACTAACCAGCCCGTGAGAATGCCCAGCGACCACATTAAGAAGGGGCGGGCACAACGACGCAGTAGGTGCATGGTGGAGTGTGTAAAGGCAGACATCGGACGATCGCTGTTTTTAACCTAGCGCGTTTGGGACGGTTGATCCATACTGTCAGCTTGCTTTCTCTCTAGGGGCGATCGTTTGTCATTGAGTACGACACATTGCAGACTAGACTGTCATTACTCTGGCGGTCATCAGCCTCTCGCCATAGAGTTTTGGGACTGCTGAAGCAACTAAAAAATCATTAGCACCAGCGTGCAGGGGGTAGGGTGGCGATCGTTCGAGTATAGCCCTAGCCATACTGGTGAGGACGGGGTGCAGGGGTAGAACCCCTAGCTGGGAGCGAAGCCCCCACACCCCCTTTGATCCTAATGTCCTCAGCTCTGTGGCGATCGCTATATAAGTCGCTAAAGTATGAAGGCAGTACGCAGTTCAATATTGTGAAGCTAAAGCGCATAGTGCTGATAGTGGCTCTGGTTGTCTGTGGTTTGCTTCTACTGTATTGGCGAGCACTGCTAGTGGGCTGGCTGCTGGTGACAAAGCACTGCCCAAGTTGCGACCTCCGAGGGGCGCATCTGGTAGGGGCAGATTTGCAGAGAGCAAACCTACAAGCAGCGAATCTAAGGACAGCAAATTTGAGTGAGGCAAACCTTCAGGGAAGCAACCTGACAACGGCAACGTTAGAGCAGACAGATTTAAGTTTGAGCAACTTGACCAATGTTAAATTAGGTGGTGCCAATTTAAATATGGCAAACCTGAGTGGCGCGAGCCTGATAAACGCAGACTTAGACAATGCAACGTTGAAGCAGGCAAACTTACTGTTCGCTGATCTCCAAGGAGCCAACTTAAGCGGTGTCGATTTAAGGCAAGTAGAGCTTTACGGAGCCAACCTCCTGAACACTACATTGACTGGTACCCTACAGCCAGAACGACTGTTGCAAGAGGGACGACAACCAGACAAGAAGGAATCGACTCTAGAGTTCAACATCCAGTAGCACTAAGGCGGTAAAAGGTCACCATTTAAGCGTGTGGTTCAAATGTGAATTTGACTCAGGATGATCCGCAGGCGATCGTAGTCGTCTTTTAACAGCAAACTAAGCGATCGCCCTGCTTGCACCAACCAGGCACGGTCTGCCTGCCGCAGTTGATAGATTTCACGGATCGTTGCGGCTGCCAGAGCATCCACGGGCGCGCTAGGCATTTGTAGCAGCGTACGCAAAAAATCTAACGTTTCGCTAAAGTGCAAGATCTCAGCAACCTCGCAAACGTGAACCGCCTGATGAATCTGAGGTGGGCGCGGCGGCAAGTGCTGATAGATACGGGCAGTCTCAGCGGTATCGCCATTTCTCGTTAGGGCTGGCGCATGAAAACCAACGATCGCGGCACGAAACTCTGTTTTCAGCATGGCAAAAATTTGAGGCTGCTGTTCGCGCAAGTCTTGCAGCGATAGCCCTAGTGCCCGCGCTCGATGAACGGAATCGATCGGGCTAGTGGTGGCATGGTAGACCACGGCATAGATCTGGTTGCCCGATTCTTCGTCGATCGATTTCACCCAACTGCCAAACGGTGGCATCACCGGAAAACTTAAGTTCTCTGGCTCCAAACATTGTGCCAAAAACTCAGTCGTTGCCGTTTCAATCACTTCCGCAATGTGGCTCGACGGGCGGTTTTGGGCAGCAAATTGATGCAGGGGAAGACGCATAGCAGAGTGCTGAGTTTTAAGTGCTGAGTTTTGAGTTGTCTTTAATTCATAACTTAAAACTCAGCACTCAAAACTTTTATCCTCTTACTTTCCTTTTTTCTTGCCAGCGGTAACATCCACTTCTTCCAACTCTTTGAGGCGAAAGGTGACGAGCTTATCCCAGTTGCCACCTTCAAACAGCACAGCAGCTTTACCGTCGCTAACACGCTGAACTAAACCTTGAAAGGCGTAGTAGGTATCTTCGGTATTGATGACCTTAACGGCGGAACCAGGGAGAATCATGGCGTTTCTTGCGGTAAGAGGACAACGAATTTAAGGCTAAAGGATGAAGTATAAAGGCTAAAAGTTCTTTTACCCATCCTTTATGCTTTAGCCTTTATACTTTCCACCAATTTAAGGCTAAAGGATGAGGTATAAAGGCTAAAAGTTCTTTTACTCATCCTTATATACTTTAGCCTTTATACTTTCCACTTTATGCGTTCTGCCTCAGTCTCTAAAGTTGAGCCGCTGGCGGAAGTTCGCAACAGATTGCACTAGCCCGATCGCGACGAAGTTTGTGAGTAAGGCAGACCGACCATAGCTGATCCACGGTAAGGGAATGCCCGTGACGGGCGCAAGTCCGATCGTCATGCCAACATTGACAACGAATTGAAAGACTAGCATCGATAAAACGCCGATTGCTAGCAGAGAGCCAAAGTCGTCGCGTGCATTTTGAGCAATGATGATGATCCGCAGGCAGATGAGCCAGAACGCCAGCAAGACCGCGAAGCAGCCAACAAAGCCTAACTCCTCACCGATCGCTGAAAAGATAAAATCTGTATGCTGCTCTGGGATGAAGTTCAGTTGAGTTTGCGTCCCTTTGGTTAGACCTCGCCCCCATAACTCTCCAGCACCGATCGCAATGCGTGACTGGATCAAGTGATAGCCACCGCCGAGAGGATCTTTGTCAGGGTCAAGAAACAGAGTGATCCGATCTTTTTGATAATCCTTCAGAAAGCCCCAGGCAATATGACCCAGTTCTCCACCAACCAGATTGACAACGAGCGCTCCAGTCGCCCCAAACCGATGCCACGGCAATGTGCGCCACCCAACCACACCCATTAGTACAACCCAGATTGCCACTAACCCAATAAACCAGGGCGAGAGCGCGATCAGATTAAACAGGATGGCTGAAACGAGCGGCGATACTAGCAGCAGCAACCAGCCTGGCTTGGCATTGCCCCAATAAAGCATACCCAACGTAATCGCGCCAAAGACTAGTGAGGTGCCCAAATCGGGCTGTACAAACACCAGTGCCCACGGGACGGCAGTAATGGCTAATGTCCGCGCTAATACTGGCAGCGTAGAAGCAGCCCGATCGCTCAAAATAGCTGCCAGCGTTACAATAACGCCCAGCTTGGCAAATTCTGATGGCTGAAGATTAAAGCCACCGATCGTAATCCAGCGTTGCGCTCCCAAGGCGGACGTACCCAGAAAAATAACAAGCAGTAGAGAAAGGTTAGTTACTCCATAAATAATCCAGCGGGACTGCATCAAGTTGTCGTAGCGCACTCGTGCGATCGCCAGCGCCATCACAAAGCCGATCGCGCCAATAAGCCAGTGCTGATACCAATCCGTCCAGCCCTGATTCAACTCTGTACTGCGAATCATCACCCCCCCAAACGCGGTCAAGCCCACAGTCAGCGCGAAAAGCAGCCAGTCGGTGTGCTGCCAGGGCTGCACCAGAGACTTCCAACGAATGCGACTGAAGGACTTTTGCAACATAGGGGAGGGGGGAGAAAGTATGAAGGATAAAGGATGAAGTATAAAAATGTTGTTTTTAGCCCTTAGCCTTTAGCCTTTTTAAGCTAACGCTGCCACCGAAACTCTCCCAGCAATCCGCTGTGCGATCGCCGTTAGAGCCTTTGCCGAAGCGGATTCGGGTGCTGCCAGAACAATGGGGATACCGCGATCGCCCCCTTCTCGGAGCGCCATTTCGAGTGGGATGCAGCCGAGCAAGGGCACCTGTAGCTCTGCTGCTGTTTTTTCGCCGCCCGCCGAGCCAAAAATGTCGTACTGTTTCTCTGGCATATCAGGCGGAATGAAGTAGCTCATGTTTTCAACAATACCTAGCACTGGCACACCGAGCTGCTGAAACATCTTCAAGCCACGACGGGAGTCTAGCAGCGCGACGCTCTGGGGCGTTGTCACAATGACCGCTCCTGCCATCGGCACTGCTTGTGCTAGTGTCAACTGGGCATCGCCTGTACCGGGTGGCATATCCACAAGCAGATAATCCAGATCGCCCCACTGCACCTGGTAAAGAAACTGACGAATCACCCCATTGAGCATGGGTCCACGCCAGATCACAGGTTGATCTTTGTCAATCAAAAAGCCCATCGACACCAGTTTAACGCCGTGGTTAAAAGCAGGCTCTAGCACCTCTTGCGCCCCTGACTGCCGTACCGTGACTTTGGCACCTTCCAGACCCAGCATCATGGGTGCATTTGGGCCGTAGATGTCTGCGTCAATCAAACCGACCTTAGCGCCAGCCTGTGCTAAAGCGACTGCAACGTTAACAGCAACGGTGCTTTTGCCCACGCCACCTTTGCCGCTGGAAATCGCCAGGATGTTTTTCACGCCATCAATGCCAGCACGATCGGGCAGTGCTTTTTGCTGAGGGGTTTCAGCCGTTACGTCTACGCTGACCGTTTTGACTTCTGGCAGCGTTTTGACTGCACGTTCGCACTCATCGACAATAAATTGGCGCAGTGGGCAGGCAGGTGTAGTGAGTACCAGCGTAAAGCTCACGTTCCCATCGACGATCGCCACGTTGCGGATCATATTTAAGTCCACCAAACTCTTGTTGAGTTCAGGGTCTTGCACCGGTTGAAGTACTTCTAAAACAGAACGAGTATCGAGGCGATTGGGCATGGTTGACCCTGGCTCCAGTGCGAAAAAGCAAGCGGCTGTCTGTCACCAGTTTACCGTTAAGCGATCGCACACTGGCTGGAGTATGATTGACGACCTGGAAAGGAAGACCTAGAAATCGAGACAGCTCTGGTTCGATCGTTTCAGATTTACAGAGACTGCTTGCAAGGCATTTTGTTCCGCTGCCTGTACCAGATCAGACGCAACCCGCGCTGCATAAGGGCGCATAAGTGACCAGAGTAAGGGTGATAGCCAACCCCTAAGTGTGACTGAATAAGAGACACAGGTGCCGCAAACAGTCGATTTGACCTGATAGGTGACCTGTTCTTCCAACCCTGGCATCACGAGAATACGCACGCTGAACAGTTCTCCTGGTCGTACGCGCTCCACAAAGATTTGGATGGGGATTGGACTCAACCGCGTGACTGCCTGATAAATCAAGCCTGGTTTCGCGACCAGCCCATTCGGAACATTTGTGCTGGCAATAATCGGATGCCAGGACACATCCGTCAAATTAACAATTTTCTGCCACAGATCATCAACTGATGCCGAACTCAGAGCTTGATAGGTTCTGACTAAAGAACATTGAAACCGACGTTTCTTGTAACGAATAAATTTAGGCACAAAGCCAAACATGGCGCGATCGCTCCTACGGCAAAGCTGATACAAACTACCGATACACCACTTGTCGAGTCGCTCACATCTGTCTACGGACTATCTCAAAGCGATTGCCCCTGATGCAGAATCGAACATTCCCTATGCTAGAACACCAGCTACACCCCATACCAAAGTCACTGAACAGTTAAAAAGGCTACACATCGGCTCGAATGGTAAACGAGTAATCGGCACCCGGTTCGAGCTGGTAATCGCGCTGCTCTAAAAAGCGTCCCAAGGGTTCTTTAATCAGCGCCCGACCGAGCGATGGCTCTACAGACAGTTCGCCACGTTGAAAGCACCATTGAAACTGCCACTCAAATTGGTTTGCGATCACCTCACCTTCCAGTACGCCCTGCTGCCAGGACTGACGAAGAACGCGAACATAAGCAGTAGTTTCAGGTAAGCGGCGAGAACCCACGATCGTATGTGTTGATGAAGAAGTACGTTGTACAGACTGCGATCGTAGCTTAATGGCAAAATCTCACTTTTTCCCTAACAGCGTAATTAATTGCGAAACGCTTTCTGCTTGAGCTTTTGCTGTCTCTGCTTGAGCCTTTGCGGTCTCTGCTTGCTGTCGCGTCGTCTCTTTGATGTCATCAAGATCGAAACGAAAAGCAGTCATGGACTCGGATAGCTTGCCGATTTTGTCAGCAATAGCTTCAATTTTTGCGTCAAAGGTACTGAGCGTTGTACCAAACGTATCGACTCTTGTCTCAACCGTGTTGAACTTGGCACCAAACATATCAACTTTTGTCTCAATCGTGTCGAGCTTTTGGCTGTACTGTTTGTTCAACTGAGCCAACTCAGCGGTTGCCTGCACCAGGGTCGTCAGTAACTGCTGGTTGTCTGGGGATGGCTGTCCAGGCATAGACATGCTGATGAGACGATTGCATGGCATCTTATCGTACTTTGCCAAATGGTGACGACCCCTGCCGACTGAAACACCTTGCTTAAACTCACCTTGACTGGCGCACAGTCAGCCGATCTAGCTACTCCGAGGGAGTCAGCGGTACAGTTTGGTTATTGTACAAACTCATAGCCTTGTCCACCCCTTGCTTAAGGCTGAGTTCGACAGCGCTCACAACAAGGTGTAAAACCTCTGCTATCACTTCTGCTTCTCGCGCTGAAAACCGACCTAGCACATGAGAAACTGCATCACCTGCCAGATCACCGTTTTTAGCGCTACCAATGCCAATGCGTAAGCGCGGAAAGGTTTGTGTACCAAGGTGGGCGATCGTCGATTTCATTCCATTCTGCCCCCCCAGCGGAGCCGGACAGCCGTAACCGCAATTTGCCCACAGGCAGATCCATATCGTCATAAATCACCAACACCGACCCTGGCGGCAGTTTGTACCAATCAGTGACAGCGCGAATGGCCTGCCCAGAGTTATTCATGTAAGTGGTGGGCTTCAGTAAGCGAATTTTGACTCGTCCTGCTGCCACTCCCTCACCAAAGCACCCTTGAAACTTACGGTTTTCTGACAAACTAATCTGCCAGACCTTCGCCAATGTGTCTACGGCTTCAAAGCCAATGTTATGGCGGGTGCGATCGTACTTTGCACCCGGATTGCCCAACCCGACGATCAACTGAGGGATAACGGGTTGTGCGGTGGTCGCCTCTGTCATTGGTCTTATCCAGGCAGGTCAATCGAGCTAGACCTAGCTAGCCACTTCAGTTGGAACGGCAGCTTCTGTAGGCGTAGAGTCAGCCGCAGAATCAGCAACTGCAGTCGGTTCAGCCGCAGAATCAGCAACCATAGCAGGTTCAGCTTCGGATTTTGGTGCGGCGATCGTGGGAGTGTCAGAAGCCGTATCAGGTGCGGGAGACAAGGTTGGCTGAGAGGGCATTTCCAGCATCGCTTCCATGGGAGCTTTCACCACTTTCTCAATTTGTTCGGCTTCGCGCTTAAACTCTGCCTCAAAGTCTTTAGACGCATCCTGGAAGCTACGAATCGCTTTACCCACGCTACGACCAATTTCTGGCAGTTTCTTGGGGCCAAACACAAGCAGTGCCAAAACCATAATTACTGCCATTTCTGGCAACCCAATTCCAAAAATATTCACCGTATTGCCTCCTACGAATGCTTACTAGACTGAGAACACAGACCTTAAAGCATGACTATGAATTGATAGGAATCACGTTGTGACATCTTACCTACGCAGTCTAGTCTATCGTTCCCAGTCCTCTGTGCTACTTAGTTGAACGCAACTCAGTCTAAATTGCCATAAAAAATCCCGGTCAAGCCGGGAAGCCGAATCGTCATTCACATTGTCGAAGCCGTGTGCAGTTAGCCGCCCAGACTTGTCCAATCGACATCTACATCATTTAGCAGAAGCGAAGAGTTGTAAATCTGCAAGATGATGAGCAGGAATACCAAAAAGAGCACCATAAAGACACCCATCAAGGTTGTGGTGCCCCAACCAGGAACAACCTTACCGTATTCAGAGTTCAGGGGTTTAAGAATGTCTCCCAACCGAGTCCGCTGTGCCATGAGTCACCTATGTTTAGCTCGACAGAACATATATATTGTTTGTAACATTATATGGCAACGCACTCATAATATTTCTCGCATATGGAACCCGCAACAGCTCTTAATATTTCGATCTGCGCTACGTTGGTCGGCTTGACAGCATATGCCATCTACACGGCGTTTGGGCCACCATCGAAGGCGCTGGACGATCCGTTTGAAGATCACGAAGATTAGGGGTATTTGGCGGTCAGCGGTCAGCTTTTGGGCGTTGGCTGTGCTGTAGCAACGGAGAGCTTTGCGCTTCATGCTTGAGGTAGAACTGATGGCTGACCGCTGGTAGCTGACTGCTTCACTTTAAAGCTGGCAATTTCCCAGGGGCGAACTGTCACGGTTTGCCCCTTAGTCGTTTGAACGTCTGTCGATCGCTCCAGCAAATCAACCCGCTCTCCCAACTCCAAACCCAGATCGCTCTGGAAGTTTAGCTGTGCTGGTTCGCCATGACACTCATAGCAGCGCAAGATCCACTCATCGGGCGAGTCTTCTGACTGTTTGAATGCCATCAGCACGAGATTGTCGGCACCCAGGTCGAGAAGAGAGCCTGTAGGAGGCAAGGTTTTGGGGCGATCGTCGCCGCTAGTAGGAATGACCTGTGCAATGAGCGGCATATTGAGTTCATAGCCATGCTTGACGGTTTGAGCCGCTTTCCAGTCGCCTGCGTGGGGATAAAGGGCGTAGGTGAAGAAATGCTGTCCTTTGTCTGCCTCTGGATCGGGCCATTCGGAGCCGCGCAGTAAGGTAAGGCGCAGTTGATTGGGTTTTGCGTCGTAGCCGTATTTGCAGTCGTTGAGTAAACTCACGCCATAGTTGCCGTCGCTGAGGTCTGCCCAGTGCATGGCGGGGACTTCCCATTGAGCCTTTTCAGCCTCAGTCTCCGACTTCGTCGATCGCTCAATTACACCACAAGGAATTTCATAATTTGCAAAGTCTGCTTCTAAATTTAACAGGAAAGCAGCTTTGACTAAAACATGCCGTTCCTGCCAATCTACAACGGTTTGAATTTTTAGAACTGGAGATTTCCGTTCGAGAATATACATCTGCAGAAAAACAGATTGACCAATTTTTCGCTCAACTGAAATGCTTGCTCCTAATTGGTTGTGAAGTCGTGTTTCACCAACACACAGTTCATCACGAGGACTAATGCTTATTAGTTCACTATGTAGCAAAGGATGACTTTCATAATTTGGGTCAATATTCCAGGCATCCCAGTATTGCCCTTCATCTCGAAAAGCTTGTAGCTGGTTGCCCTTTCCCTTGAGAACTTCCCACTGATTGATTTTGTCAAAAACGTTAGCTAAATCGCCTGTAGTTGGATCGACAGTAACGCGCAGGAATTCATTCTCTAAAATCCACCGTTCTTCAGGTCTCCCGCCATATTGACTCAGACGAGGATACATCCAGAAACAGCGGTAACCGAGCGCAGGGATGTTGTCAGCTAGGAAGGTTAATCCCCAACCGTAATGGTCAGAAGCTTTGTGAAAAGGGCAGTAGGGGGCTTCGACTTCCTGCCCATCTAAAGCGCAGATCTGCCAGGGATAAACACCATCCTGCCCGTATTTTTCAAACGCTGTCAGTGCTGCGGCATCTGACAACTCCTCAAAAGGCGATGTATTAACGATCGCAGAGCGTTCCCAACTACAGGGGTTGAAAACGACTATTGCTCTGGCATTGGGGTGGGGTGGCGACGGAAGGGCAATTTGTTGGGCGATCGCATGGAGCGATGTACTCAAAACTTTCTGCCCAACGCTTTTAGCTTCTTCCCATGCCTCATTAGCATCAGCAAACACTTTCGTAATGGATGAGCCAGGAAGAATATCGTGAAACTGGTTAAAGAGAACTTTCTTCCAGGCGTTTTCTAACTCTGCTTTAGGATACTCAACGCCTGCGCTAATGGTTGCCAGAGATGCCCACAGTTCAGCTTGATATAGCAATGCTTCCGACTGACGGTTATAGAGTTTTTGATCGGCGTGAGTGGTGTAGCAGCCGCGATGAAATTCGAGGTAGAGGTCGGAGTCCCAGGAGGGAAGGGAGTGGGGAGTGGGGAGTGGGGAGTAGGGGGGAAAGAGTTTTGAGTTTTGAGTTTTGAGTTCTAAGTTTTGAGAGTCGGCGTTAATGCTTTGAGGTTCGCCCATGATGCTTTGAACTTTAGCGTTGATGCTTTGAGATTCACTCGTGAATGTTTGAGGTTCAGCGTTGATGCTCTGAGGTTCAGCGCTGATGCTTTGAGGTTCACGGCTGATACTTAGAGGTTCGTCATTGAATGTTTGAGGTTCAGCGTTGATGCTTTGAGGTGCGTTCACGATGTTCAAGGCATCAGCGGAGAAGCTTGAAGCTGAATCTGGCTTGTAGTTTGCTTCGAGGTCTTGCAGATAGTTGAGGGTAGTGGAGAATTCTAGCTGGGGAAAGAAGGGCGATCGCTGCCAGCGGCGGACAACTTCGAGCATATCGCGGGTGGGGCCACCGCCATGATCGCCGACTCCGGGGAGCCAAAGGACATCGGGAATGCCCGTTTTAGTTTCCCAGTCGCAGGCGTAGGTTGCCATTTTGATGGGGTCGATGCCTTCACCGATCGGCGCTGACATGAGGCTGAAGATCTCGGTGCGATCGGGAGCCTGCCACTGGAAGACTTCGTAGGGAAACTTTGTGGTGTCGTTCCAGCGCAGTTTTTGCGTCACAAAATAATCAATGCCGCCCTGCTTGAGGATCTGTGGTAGCTGCCAAGTGAAGCCAAAGGTATCCGGTAGCCACGCCATGCGGTTGATGCTGCCAAATTTCTCCTGAAAGTAGCGCTGACCGTAAAGCACCTGTCGCACGATCGACTCGCCGCTGATGAGGTTGAGTTCTGGCTCAATCCACAGTCCGCCGACAGGTTCCCACCATCCGGCGGCGATCGCCTGCTGAATCCGCTCGAACAACGCGGGACGGTTTTGCCCAATCCATTCATACAGCGCGGGAGTGGAATGGCAGAAGATGAGTTCGGGAAAGTCTTTTTGCAGGTTCAGGGCAGACTCGAAGGTGCGTTCGGCAGCGTTCCAGGTTTCGGCAACTGTCCAGAGCCACGCCATATCGAGGTGGGCGTGTCCTAGCAGGCGGATGCGACGCTGTTTGATGAGGGGGAGAGGGGGAGGAGGCGATCGCGGAGTTGGGTGAGGGTTTGGGTGAAGAGGGCTGAGGGCAGAGGGCTGAGGGCAGAGGGCGGAAGGGGGAGGGTTGACCAGTCGATTTGGGAAACAGCTTCGGATAGAAATTCTAGTTTTTCAGGCGCGAAGGTTTGGAGGTAGAGGCGGAGTACGTCGAGTTCGTCGGCGATGAAGCTGGGTTCGGGGAAGTCGGTGGAAGATTCGTAATAGCAGACCGATCGCACGAGTGCGCCATCATCGTGTCCAGGGCTGACCAGGCGAAGGGCGATCGCAAAGGTATCTCCGGGTGCAACGGCGTTACTGAGTAGCAACCGGGTGCTGACATCAAACAGATCGCCTTCCTGCACGAACGTGCCATTGACAAACAGTTGAGCGTTGGTTGCCCACCAGGTAGCGGCGACGCGCAGTGTTAAACCTGTCAGCGGATAACCTTGCAAGTCTTGGGGCACCGTGATGACTTGCCCAAACCAACGTACCCGGCTGCCCTTCGTCCAGGCAAGGTGATCTTTCTCGTTGAGGGGCGCGATCGCCCAGTCGTGCCAGGTTTCGGGCTGGGTTGCCTGAGCGATCGGGAGATCTTCATCGCAGTAGCGCCAATCGGCTTGAATGCTGATTTGGGTCAGAGAACGAAGGCGTGTTATCGCCTCTGAAAGCTGGTTGGCTGGGGCTGAAACGGGATTGCTCACCACGGTCATCGATTCCACTGACTGCACATCCATAATAGAGGTACAGCGTTCAGCGATGCAGGCTTACAACATGGTGACCACTCCAACAATCTCTACCGCCATCGAGAATGAAGACTTTGATGCTCCAGCTTTACCGCTCGATCGCTACGACGAAATACCAGAGGGCATGGAAGAGGTTGATGGCAAATTAGTTGAGAAAATAGACGTGACAGTCAATCATGCAGCCGCCCAAGGAAATCTGGTTTATGCCTGGAGAAGTTACATTATTTCCAGTGAGCAAGGTGGAAAGGCTTATCCAGAAGCGCCTTGTCGAACGGATCAGCAGAAGCGCCGCCCTGATGTCGCTTATCTCACGGCTGAACTGTTGGAGCAATATGGACAGCCAAATATTTTCCCTCAGAGCTACCCATTGATTGGAGAAATTGCTTCGCCGGATGACAAGGCAGAAGCATTATTCAGCAAGGCGCGGGAGTATTTGCGATCGGGCTGTCAAGAAGTCTGGTTACTGTTTCCTGAGAACGCGATCGTCATCATTTTCACAGCCGACAAGTCGTTAATCTTTACTGAAGCTGAAACGGTGAGCACTCAAACCATCCTGCAAGGCTTCAGCATTCCAGTTGCAGAGTTGTTTGCGTAATTGAAAGCTTTCACCACGCTCAACACCGCCCTGCAATAAATTGCGGGCTAACAGAACGAAGTCCGTTAAAACGGACTCAGCCGTTTAGTAGAAAAGCTCTCAACCCATTACCCTACGGGAAGGCAAAGCCTACAATGGGTTTTAGCCATTAGCCCTGAATTTATTCAAGGGCGGGTGATCGCGGGAAATAGAAGGTTTGGAGTTAACCAAAGCTTTTAACTTGGAGTGATACTATCAGCGTATACGTTGTCCCTAATAAACCACCGTTATGGGCGTTCTTGTACTCATCCTGATGATTGTTGTTTCCATCATCATGGTTCTCTTCGGCGTTCAAAATCCCCAGCCTGTGAATGTGCGGTTTTTCAGCCTTGAAAGCGGTAGTATCTCGCTGTCTCTAGTGATCGTGGTGTCTGCGCTGCTGGGTGCTTCGTTGATTGGGCTACTGAGCCTATGGGACAGTGCGCGACGCGGACTCCGTAGTATGCGGACGAACAAACACCTGCTTGGTTTAGAGCAACGCAACAGTGAGTTAGAGCAATTGAAGGTATCACTTGAGCAAGAAAATGCGGCACTGAAAGAGCGAAATTACCAGTTGGAAAATGTGAAACAGACGGTTGAAGTGAGGGCGATCGACTCCGATGGCACGATTAGCGATCGCTAACCGTTTGCGCCATTTCCTTTCGCAACTCCAGATAGCGATGCAGATACTCTGAAATGATGCCGTGCAGCATCAGGTTGCGGGCAGAACTAAACGAACTTTCGGGAGCGAGTGGATGGCGGTTGGTGATGACGTGGTTCCAGTTGTAATCACCTGTCAGCGCACTGATGTAGCAGCCAAAATTTTCGTCAAATTCGAGGGACAGCACTGCCCGTTCAAATTCATCACTGGTGAGGCAGAGCGAATAGAAGACCTTGAAAAGCTCGATCGATGACTCCAGATCCAGGATGCGTAACCAGCGACGCTTAGTGAAATCTACATTTACATGGACGGGTTTGATGCTGTCAAAATTCAACCCGCGTGCCTGCACCTGCTGTATCCAGTGAGGCTTTTCGCGCTGTGCCTTGCTGTAGTCCAGCACAAAGTTATACAAAATGAGATCGTGTTCGAGAAACGCATTCTCTGCCAGATCGTTGATGGTGCTGGGGTAGAGTTTAGATTTCTCGATCGTCGGATCAGGCCCGTTATCAATCAGGAAGTTGACGATATTGGAGCCGAGGCAAATGTGTCGCACAATCAGGTAGCAGGCTTCTGGCGACGCAAAGGTGTTGAGAAACCAGGCAGCCGATCGATGCATTAGCGTGTAGTTGCTGAACTGGAAAGGCAATAGCCGCTTCACCGTCATAATGATTGCCAGCAGCACATTCGCAACAAAAGCGATCGGCAATAAGAGGTAGCTGCGCGTCCAGTTTCTTAAATCCCGAATCATATAGCCCTTCGCAATCAGGTCTACCGGAATCGCCTGATCGACATACAGCGCATCCCAGGCATTAGGATTGCGGTGATCGTGCGGTTCGGGTAGGTAGGGATTCAGCTCAGATTGCAGTGGCAATGGCTCGCTCGGCATTTGAATTGGCGCTTGAGTGGAAGCAGAAACAACGTCCATAGTTCTTGTAATTGAATAGTGAAGTGAAGCGTAAGGTAACTCAGCCTGAAAAGATGGCACCCTGAGTGACACCGTGTCGGGTTTCGCGATCGTAGTCGCGGTCACGCTGGCTGTACTGGCTGATGATGCCTTGAGCCGCTTGATTTGCAGCCGCCCCCAGTGCTGAGCAGGAGTTGTTTGCCGGAAACCGTTTTAGCAACTGTAAAATCTCCCGGCTGGTGGCAATGCCATGATCTTTATGCCCATCTTCGTGAAGGCGCAGTGCCTTGATATATTGGTGCCAACGATTGACCAAGCCGTTCGCAGCGTTGGCGGGTTGCTTCCACTGTGGCAGGGTAAGCGAGACATCGGCTCTCACGCGAATCGCAGTTAATTGGCAGCTAGTTCCCTGACTGAAATATTGATAGTTCCAGCGCACATACCAATCAGTCCGTCCATCAAAGCGCTGCCCTGACGTTTGGCTCAGTGGTCCCAACTGGTTCATTTGTTGACGCAGTTGTCCAGCCGTTGCGCCATGAATGGGATAGTAGACCGTGTTGACTGCAATCACGGGTTGGGACTGAGCTTGAAGCGGCGCGATCGAGTGGATCAGTAGCACCACCAGACAACTTGCGATCGCCACTAGAACGTGCTTCAAACGGTTGGGGCTTCGGTTCATGCTCAGTCCTCATCTTTACGAAGGGGTCGTTATTATCACCGAATTTCCTCCAATTGCAGCAAGTAAAGTCGCGCTGTTACCTGAGCGGTTTTGACAATCCGCTGGGCAATCTCTGTCGTCATCCATTCGGCGTTAATCAGTTCATTCAGCTTGCCCAAATGTGCTTCATCATTCGCGCTGTGGTAGCCCAAAAACGACACTTGTTCATCTTTTAGCCCCAGCGTTTGCTGAATTTTTGCTGCCCACTGTCCCGCCAGATTGTTGCCCAAGCCCTCAATAATAAACATGCTTCCCAGCAGATCTACCGGATTTTCGCGTGAGGCTTGATGGAAAATAAATGCGGATAGTGCTTCACTACCAATGTTCTTCTCCGCATTCACAATGTCCTCCAGCGCACCCCCGATCGCTACATAGTTGCGCTCTAGCATCTGGTAGTCGCGGTGTTCATCTTGAGCGTGACCAATAAAGGTCGATCGCAGCCGAAAGTCCCTCATATTCGAGGCAGCACGGGCAATCCACCGTGCCCCTTCCACTACCTGCGGACGCAAATTTCGCAGCATCGCCTTGTAGTCATCCACCGTAAACTCACCGCGATGCAGCTTACGCACAATAGGAACGGAACGAATCTCACGCTCAAACTCTAACCAGACGAGGGCGAGTTGACGCAGCAAGTAGGCGGAGATGGGTTCTTCGGGAGCGGGGAGAGAAAGAGAGTTTTGAGTTTTGAGTTTTGAGTTGAGGAAGTTGTTAGTTGTTGGTTATTAGTTGTTAGCACTTGAGTGGTTTCCTGGTTTCTAATTTCTGACTCCTGACTTCTGACTCCTGACTCCTGACTCCTGATTCCTTCCCCTTCTGCCTCCTGCCCTACAACCGTCAACATCATATACGCCGTTGTAAACCGACCACTTTCGGGGACGAAGCAGAAGATCTTTTGCCCTGGTTGTAGGTTGCCAGAGTGGAATAATTCCTCCAGCATTAAGTAGATGGATGCACAACCTGTATTGCCGCGTGTGTAGAGATTGGTAAACCATTTGTCTTCAGGAATCATGCAGCCTGCTTTCTCCAGCAGTTCCACAATTTGCCCCCGAAAAAAGTGGGAGGAATAATGACACAGCAACCAATCAATGTCATCGGGTTGTACACGTCCCAGCTCGATTAGTTTTAACCACCCTTCAACACCCAGCTTGATAACGTTATCCAATAAGCGAATGTTTTGTCTCAGATTGATGGCTCCTGCTTCAGCGGCTTGCAGATAGGAAGGATAGTCCATCCAACTTTTTTGTGCGCTGTCATCTTCTGTGCCAGCATACATACAAACGGGATAGGCATTGGCATGAGAAATCAACTCAATCCATTCAATTTTCAAACTAATGCCTGAAGCATTGGGATGGTTCTGAACGAGAAAAGCACCTGCACCATCAGACAGCATCCAGCGAAGAAACTCAGTGTCAAAGCCAAGGGACTTTCCTGCTTTAACGCTTGTTTCAGCTTCAAAATGAGTGTGTTTGAACAGTCGTGACGGTAGCTCTGAGGCAACCGCGATCGCGGCTCGTTTTTCGCCTAACTTTACCTGTGAGGCTGCATATTTTAGTGCCGTTACGCCTGCACAACATACGCCCTGGTTGGAACTAATTTCGAGGGGTGATAGTTCCGCCAATTCACCATGCACCATGCTAGCAAAGCCAGGAACAAGCAAATCTGACCAACTGGTGGCAGCCGCCAAAAGGTCGATCGCACTCGGCTCTAGATTCGCGCTTGCTAAGGCATCACGAACGGCGATCGCTGCCATCTGGCTATTGCTATAGGTGGTTTGTTGTTGGCGATCGAGGGCATAATAGCGCTGCTGAATGCCGTTACTTTTGAGAATACGATGTTTGACTTTTGAGGGTCGACCATTCACTTTCCCTAAATAGTCTTCCATCTCGTCATTGGCGATCGGATTTCCAGGCAAAAACTTGCCGATGCTGTTGATGTATACACCGTGCATATGTGACTCTTTATTGTGAAAAGGTGATTTTTGAGAGCGCTAAAACTGAATCCAACGATTCAGAAGTCAAACTTCCGAACCCAAGACACTTCTCCATGACATCATCGACAGCGTTGACCATTTCGGAACTTTTTAGCAGTCAATGTATCAAGCCACTTGTAGGAAAGATGCCCAAAGTGGGGTTAAGAAAAACAAATTTAGCTCTAGAGCCTTAAACGGGCGCTCTACAGATTGAAAAATGCTTTAACTCAACCATGAAGTCGATAGGTTGACTCTAGTAATTTCGCGTAAAATTTACCTGAAATTTGTGACACTTCTGCTGACTGTCACCATCCTAAACATTGAGTCATGCCTTTAGAGCAAGACTAAAACCAACGCTTTAGTAAAAATCCCAATGAATGCGATCGACCCTATCAATGTCTCTACTCACCTACCGCAACCGTCCCTCACGCTACGGCAGGGGCTAGAACGTTACTATCAGGCAAACCCCGACTTCGTGCGTGATCAAGACCTTCAGGTTGGCATCATGCAGATTCCCTGGTGCGATATGCAACGGCACGACATTATGCACGTCGTCACGGGCTACAGCACAGCGCTAGAACAAGAACTCCAATTGATTGGTTTTTTGCTGACTGCCCTTACATGGAAACGCCCCTGGTACTATTACGCGCAAAGCTTTGTGGTGTTTCTAGAGCTTTTGTGGCAGTCTATTCAGGGCAAAGCCTGGTGCGGCATTTACCACAACCCTGTGCAGGTCTGCCAACTGTACCTGAAGGGAGTCAAGCAAGGTCTAGCGTTGCCCAAAAAGATTAATGCCGCGATCGATCCTGAGACTGTCCTCGATCGCGACCTGGCATCACTACGATCGGAATACCGCATCCAAAACGCAGGTGCTTGGGATTGCTGAAGAAGGCAGGAGGCAGAGGGCAGAAGGTAGAAGGCAAAAGGTAAAAGGCAAAAGGCAAAAGGCTGAAAGCTAAAGGCTGAAGGCTAAAGGCTAAAAGTTTGGTCAGTAGTCGATCGCCCAAATCAACTCAAAACTCAAAACTCAAAACTCAAAACTTCTCTCCCCTCACTCCTCTCCCCTCACTCCCCACTCTCCTTAGAGATTAAAAAAACGGAGTATATTGACGGGATGTAAGTTCAGGTGGAGCAACCCCAAATGTGCGGAATTGTTGGCTATATTGGCACGCAGGCAGCAAGCAGCATTTTGCTCGAAGGGCTGCGGAAGCTGGAGTATCGCGGGTATGACTCTGCTGGCATTGCCACCGTGCTAGAAGGTCAAATCCACTGCGTTCGTGCTAAAGGCAAACTACACAACCTGGAAGAGAAGCTGGCAGGTGAGGATAATCCGGCGCGAGTGGGCATTGCCCATACCCGCTGGGCGACTCATGGCAAGCCAGAAGAATACAACGCCCATCCCCATACGGATACCGCAGGGCGCATTGCAGTAATCCAAAATGGCATCATTGAGAACTACCGCGAATTGCGAGAAGAACTGAAAGAACGAGGCTGCGAGTTTCGCTCGGATACCGATACAGAAGTGATTCCGCATCTCATTGCTGAAGTGCTACAGCAAGCCGAAAGTATGGAAGCCAGCCCGTTGGTCTCGATCGAACCGTCGCCCTTTTTAGAAGCGGTGCGGCAAGTGGTCAATCGGTTAGAAGGCGCGTTTGCGATCGCCGTTATTTCGGCTGATTATCCTGACGAATTGATTGTGGCGCGGCAGCAGGCTCCCGTCGTGATTGGCTTTGGACAAGGTGAGTTTTATTGTGCCTCGGATACGCCTGCGATCGTCCCTTACACTCGTGCAGTGCTGACCCTGGACAATGGCGAACTGGCACGGATGACTCCGCTGGGTGTGGAAGTTTACAGCTTTGAAGGGCAACGTCTGCGTAAAACGCCCCGGACGCTGAACTGGAACCCTGTGATGGTGGAAAAGCAGGGCTTCAAACACTTTATGCTCAAGGAAATTTATGAGCAGCCTGGTGTGGTGCGATCGTGTTTGGAAAACTATATTGATAGTCACTGGACAGCCGCCGATCACCGCCATTCGCCGATTCGCCTGAATCTACCGACTGATCTGTATACCGATTTGCAACAGATTCAAATTGTGGCGTGTGGCACCAGTTGGCACGCCGCGCTAGTGGGGAAATACCTGCTGGAGCAGTTGGCAGAGCTGCCGACCTCTGTGCAATATGCGTCTGAGTTTCGCTATGCACCCTCGCCGCTGACCCCAAACACCCTCATGATCGGCGTGACGCAATCGGGCGAAACAGCAGACACGCTGGCAGCACTGGCAATGGAGAAGCAGCGGCGATCGGGTCATACATCAGAGTTTCAAGCACGGTTGTTAGGCATCACTAACCGTCCCGAAAGTTCGTTAGGCGATCTGGTGCCTCACATTATTGATACTCACGCGGGCATTGAGATTGGCGTAGCGGCAACAAAAACCTTTGTCGCACAACTGATGGCGTTTTATTGTCTGGCGATCGACCTGGCACAGCAGCGTCAAGTCATTGCACCCGCACAGCTAGAACAACTGCTAGCAGGCTTGCAGCAGCTACCCGCACAAATTGAAGCCGTGCTGGAAAGCCAGGAACGCTACATTGAGCAACTGGCGCACGACTTCGCCGAAACGCAGGACTTTATCTTTTTAGGACGGGGCATCAACTTTCCGATCGCCCTCGAAGGTGCGCTCAAGCTGAAGGAAATTAGCTACATCCATGCCGAAGGCTATCCCGCTGGCGAAATGAAGCACGGACCGATCGCGCTACTGGATGCCAAGGTGCCTGTGGTAGCGATCGCGATGCCGGGAACGGTCTTTGAAAAAGTCCTCTCCAACGCCCAGGAAGCCAAAGCCCGTGATGCCCGTCTGATTGGTGTCACGCCAATGGATGAACATGAAGCGGCAGAAACCTTTGATACGGTGATTCCAGTGCCCCATGTGGATGAACTGCTGTCACCGATCGTCACTGTCATTCCCCTGCAACTGCTGGCGTATCACATTGCCGCACGCAGAGGCTTAGACGTGGATCAGCCACGGAACCTTGCCAAATCTGTAACTGTTGAATAGGTCAACGTATGAAACTGACAGATCTTGTAAGGCGCAAATAAACTTCTTTACTAGCAAATAAAGTCGTATACTGCAAAATAAACTTCTTTACTAGCAAATAAAGTCGTATACCATTATGTAGGCTGGGAAGTTTGTACTAGTAGAGTAACTTTCCACGTCTAGAGTTACTAGATTTGCTGGATGAAGTTATCCAATGGCTAAACGTAATCGTGGTACTGATCAGCAGAAAATTGAAAAACGACTGAGGGAAGGACGCGGCGAGGGGAGAGGATCTGACTACCAACCCTGGCTGCGAATTCAGGATGTTCCTTCTCAGGGATTAGCTAGCCGTGTCAAAGGCTGGAAAACAGCTAGGGAGCATCATTTGATGAGCAACCTGGAAACCGGCTACCTCTTTTTCTTAGATTGGTCGCAATCAGTACTGGATATCCGAGAACAGTTTCCCTTACTGCCATTGGAGGAAACTCAACAAATTGCAGAGCAGTGCGGATTTATCCATCCTACTGATCCGCAAACTCAGCAATCTGTGGTGATGACCACGGATTTTTTGATCACCTTGAAGCAGAGCGATCGTGAGGTAGAACAAGCGCGTGCCATTAAACCTGCTGTTGATCTCCAGTCAGAGCGCACTTTAGAGAAATTGGAGATTGAGCGCCGTTACTGGGAGTGTCGGAGTATCGATTGGGGAATCGTTACCGAGCAAGAAATGCCCAAAACCTTTATTGAAAATCTCAAATGGCTGCGCTCCTGTTACTGGCTTGAAGATTTGGCTCCACTAAATCAAGGCGATATCACACGAATCGAAACAGTGCTAACGCCGCAGATTCTACAAGGGAAAGTAGCACTAACTAGGATTACAAACACCTGTGATGACCAGTTGGGGCTATCTCCTGGTGCTAGCCTGTCAATTGTGCGGTATTTAATTGCTAATCGACGATGGCATGTTGATCTGAGTCAGCGTATCCAACCCAGCAAGACACTCATGCTCCTTTCTACCCCGTCAGCAAGTTTGCACCAGGAGATCGGAGGTGTGGGATGAAGCTCTTTGTAAACATGCTTCTGGAATGGCAGGACGATACTGAAATTTCGCGTGTGGAACGCTTACTCTGGATTGATCCTTCCTACACAGATGTAGCCACAATTGAGCTGTTGAACCCCAAAGCGCTTCCTACTTGGCAGAAATGTAAAGACTTGGAAGAGGCACTTGTTACACAACAAGTTCATGCCTTAGAGATAGACCCTTATGCCTCTCTCCTAAAGCCTGAAGACACTATTCCTGAGAAACATCGGGAGCGACGAGACCAAGCATGGGAGATAATTGCCCCTCTTGTAGAGGATAAGGATAGGCGCATCTTCTTCTCTCACGGTCGTGGAGCACTGCTAAATGCCTGGGTTGAAAAGACAGGCTGCACAAAAATGACCCTCTATAAGTATCTCAGACGTTACTGGCAAGGCGGTCAGACGAGAAATGCTCTCTTGCCTCTTTTTAGTAAATGCGGTGCGCCTGGCAAAGAACGTCAAAGCCAGGAGAAAAAGCGAGGACGGCCAAGCAAAATCAGCCAAGTTACTCAAATGCCAGTAGGAGTGAATGTAGATGACAAGATACGAGAGAAGTTTAGTCGAGGTATTCGCCAATTCTATGAGAACGCTCAGGGACGAACGCTTCAGGATGCATTTCAGAGAACACTGGAGAAGTCTTTTCATAAAGGCTACACGCTTTCTTCTGATGGAGTCTTGATTCCTTGTCTGCCACCAGCTTATGAGCTACCGACCTTTGGGCAATTTCGCTACTGGTATGAGAAGGAGCGAGATGCAACCCACGCTCTGACTTCACGAGAAGGAAAACGCCGTTATAATCTGCGCCATCGTGAGGTACTGGGAGATTCAACGCAGATGGCTTTCGGTCCAGGCTCCATCTACCAGATAGATGCCACGATTGGAGACATTTATCTAGTCAGTTCGCTTGATCGCACCCGCATCATCGGCCGCCCTGTTATTTACGTTCTGATTGACGTTTTTAGCCGCATGATTACTGGGCTAAGTGTCACCTTGGAAGGTCCAAGTTGGCTAGGGGCAATGCAGGCGTTAGAAAATGCGGCGGTAGATAAAGTTGTGTTCTGCCAAGAACACGGAGTCGAGATTACGGAAGAAGACTGGCCTTGCCATCATTTGTCGGAAGTCATCATTGCTGATCGGGGAGAGCTAGAGGGCTACAACGCTGATAACCTCGTCAAAGCGTTGAATGTAACTGTTTCCAATACCCCTCCTTACCGTGCAGACTGGAAAGCAATCGTAGAGCGCAACTTCCGCTTGAGTAATGACAAAGTCATTCATTGGATGCCAGGGGCTGTTTATAAACCGCGCGAACGTGGAGATAATGACTACCGCCTTGATGCTGTGCTGGATTTGCATCAATTCCGGAGGCTTATGATTCTTGCGATTTTAGACCATAACAAAGAACACCGGATGGATTGGTATCGCATGGATGAGTTCATGATCCAAGAGCACGTTGAGCCATATTCCCTAGACCTATGGAACTGGGGCATTCGTAACCGGGCAGGACACTTGAGGGTTAAGTCCCGTGACATTCTGCGCTTGAACCTTTTACCTTCTGAGCGCGTTTCTGTGACTTATCGCGGTATTCGGTTTCAGGGCTTATTCTACTCTTGCGACTTGGCTTTACGAGAGCAGTGGTTTGTACGAGCTAGAGAACGAGGAAACTGGAAGATTGATGTAGCTTATGATCCTCGTAGCCTAACAGACATTTACTTACGTCTTGACGGAGGACAACGTTTAGAGCGTTGCCAGTTGATTGATGCAGACCATACCTTCCGAGGACGGGATTGGTACGAAACTCTTGATTACTTTGAAATTCGTAAGCAGCAGAAGGAGTTGTCTAAAAGCCGAAAACATCAATCTAGCGCTAACCTGAATGCTCAAATGGAGCAGACAATTAATGAAGGCAAGGAACAAACCTCTACTGCTCTGGAGCAGGTGACAGGGCAGAGTAAGCGATCGCGCATCAAAGGCATCCGTCCAAATCGTACAGAAGAACGCGAAATGGAACGCGAAGCCCAAGCTTGGAAATTGGGAGAAAAGTTAGTTCCCGATCATTCCAGCAAGGTGATTCCTCTGATTGTTCCATCTGAAGTTTCAGAGCCAGAACCAGATAAAAATGCTGAAGAGCCTCAGCATGAAGTTTCAGCCGCTGAGCCAATCGATCATCAAGAAGACTCAACCCATGTTCCGCAATCGCAACTAATTGACAAACTGCATAAACTGCGTCCAAAAATGTGGAGCGACGATGAGTAGTCAACACATCCCATCTCTTTTAGTAGGCAAGGGTAGAGTTGAGCAGGCAACTTACCTTGATCCAGTTATTCCAAACTATCAGGGTAATCCCTTGATTGAAGCTCTCCCTCTTATTTTGACGCAGGATGAAACCGCAAAGCGTCTTGCGTTCTACCCAGAGTATGACGAAGAGCATCGTAAGCTGCCTGCCTATCTGCGGCTACATTTGATTCAAAACACATTACAGTTTTTTGCCCCTTTACCGATTCATTTTGATTTGGAGCAACGGTTTTCTCGCATGATTCGGCTAGGATACCAAGCACGGAATCCAGCAATCACAGGCTTTTGGGGAGATGTGCAGTCGCGGGTTCAATCTTTAGGCATGGTTCGCCAATCCCCTCGTTCAACCGCAACAGGATTTACCATTGTTGGCATTAGTGGAGTTGGTAAGACCACGTCGATAGAAGCGATTCTGTCTTTGTACCCGCAGGTTATCCTCCATAGTCACTACCACGACCGCGATTTCAGTTTCACTCAAATTGTCTGGCTCAAGCTAGACTGCCCATTCGATGGTTCGATCAAGGGCTTATGCTTAAACTTTTTCCAAGCGGTGGATGACCTGCTCGGCACTCGCTACTACGACAACTATGCGAGTGGTCGTAAAACAGTCGATGAATTGCTGCCACGTATGGCGCTAGTTGCCTCTCTTCACTCGATTGGTGTACTGGTTATTGATGAAATTCAGCATCTAAGCCAAGCAAAGAGTGGTGGCTCCAGCAAAATGCTGAACTTTTTTGTTCAGTTGATCAACACCATTGGTCTGCCAGTCGTGCTTGTCGGCACCTATAAAGCAATTTCGGTTTTGAGTGGGGAGTTTCGGCAAACCCGAAGAGGTACGGGGCAGGGTGACCTTGTCTGGGACAGAATGAAGAATGACGACATAGAGAAGGATAAAGCAAAGAAGGACGGTAGCTGGACATGGTTTGTGCAATGCCTGTGGGTGTACCAGTACGTCAAGAAGCGCTGTCGCTTAACAGTAGAGTTACGCAATGCTTTGTATGAAGTGACCCAAGGCATTACAGACTTTGCAATTAAGGTCTACATGCTGGCTCAAATTCGGGCAATTGCTAAGGGAGAAGAGACTGTAACCGAACAAGGCATTCGGTTAGCGGCTAAAGAAAGTCTACGGCTAGCGTATCCCATCCTGGAAGCCCTGAAAAACAAAGACACTCGAATTCTCGCCAGTGTTGAGGATGTACATCCGATTGACATTAATCAGTTTTTACAGGATGCTCATAGCCAGTTGAATAGGGCTACGCAACTCGAAGCATTAGCGAAAAGACAAGTAGTTGCCCATTCCAGCCAACAATCACAATCAGTGATCGCTTCAACAGAACAACAAGATTTAACTGCTGTAACCACCAAGAAGGTCTCTGGAAGGCGTAAAAAGGCTATTCCACGGGAAGGAAGCTTACCTGAAATTGCAACATCGGGAGAGAAACAAAAGCTTAGTGCCTATGAAGCTCTTCGACAAGCAGGACTCATTCGTCCTGTCACAGAGTATCTGTTGGAGGAGGTATCTTGATGATCGGATGCTTTCCCGATCCTTACCCAGACGAACTACTCTACAGCATTTGTGCTCGATTTCATCAGCGGGTACAGTATCCCAATAAGAAGGGAACCATGCGGGAGTTGTTTGGAGATGAGGCAGTGATCGCGGTTGTTGATTTACCCAGTAACCTTGGCAGTCTCGTTTTAGCCTTACCGCTTGGTAGCCCACATACAGTTGAACGTTTAATCAATCGTCATACGCTCTTCCCGTTCTTCGCACCTTTTTTGCATCCCGAACAAGCTCAGCAACTTTTGGCTGATATGGAAGGAGCACGAGGACCCGCCATTAAAATGCGTTCTGGTGTCATGGCAAGCACCGTTCAGCCTCCAGAGTGGCTCAGATTTTGTCCTCTTTGTGTACAGCAAGATAAACAAAAATTCGGTGAATCCTACTGGCATCGTCTTCACCAGCTACCAGGAATCGAGGTTTGCACTGAACACAACGTTTGTCTGCTGGATAGCCAAGTTCGGATTCAGAATCCTCAAACTCGTCATGAGTTTGTTGCGGCAGAGCAGGGTATTCAATTGCCAAAGTCACGCTCATTCAGTCTACTGAATTCCTATCATGAGATTCTACTGAAAATAGCTCAAGATGCTGCTTGGCTGCTAAAACAGACTACTTTCCCCTCTGGATTAGAGGTGCTGTCGAAACGCTATCGTGAGCTTCTTGCAGAGCGAGGTCTTGCCACTTATAGCGGTAGAGTACGGGTTAGCGAACTACTCAGAGAATTTTCTCAGTTCTATCCAAATGATCTCCTACAAAGTCTTCAGTGTGAGATTGATACTGAAAGCCAACATAACTGGTTGTTTCGGCTAGTGCGATCGCCCAAAGGCTCTCAGCATCCCCTACACCACTTATTGCTCATGCAATTTCTTGGACATACAGCCGAGCTGTTCTTTCAGCTTCCCCATCAATTCAAGCCTTTTGGTAAAGGACCCTGGCTTTGTCTGAATCAAGCGGCTCCTCATTCTCATCAACCTGTAATCCAAACCTGTAAAATTACTTACAGCCAGGAACATGGGAAGCCTATCGGTACATTCCATTGCTCTTGTGGCTTCATCTATTGCCGTACTGGCCCAGATGAGACTCAAGAGGATCAGTTCCGCATAACAAAGGTTCGAGCTTTTGGCTCAATTTGGGAAGAGAAGCTAAAGAACCTGTGGGCAGACTCAACCATCAGTCTGAGAGGAATGGCACGGCAGCTTGGAGTTGATCCAACTACCGTCAAACTGCACGCTGCTTCACTAGAATTACCCTTCCCACGTCAGAGCAAGCGACAGACAAACAAGAGTAAGCGGGTACTTGTTTCTTCCTCAAAGATTCAAAAAACAGTCTCAGAGGTTAGCCTGGAGAGCTACAGAGCAGAATGGCTAGCTGCGCGAAGAGACAATCCTGCGTTAGGAAGAACTACACTGAAAAATCAATTTCAGAGAGTTTACACATGGCTGCGACGCAATGATCGTGAATGGTTGGAAGCTAATATGCCAGCCAAAAAACAAGCAGCCTCACCGTCTCTGCGGGTTAATTGGGCGAACCGAGATATTGAACAAGCAGAAGCAGTGAAATCTGTTGTGGCTAATTTATACAAGCAGGCAGGGAACCCGTGTCAGGTAACAGTTACCGCGATCGCTAGAGAACTTGGACAATTGGCACTGATTCAAAAGCACGCTGACAAACTCCCTTGTACATCGAGGGCATTGAGTGAGCTAGCTGAAACACGAGAAGCATTTGCGCTTCGACGCATCCAATGGGTTTTAGAGTGCTATGTGCAAGAAGGCGTTTGTCCCCTAAGATGGCAATTTATCCGTCGAGCTGGTCTACGCCCGGAGATCGAATTGCTACCTTCAGTGGAAAATGCTATCAGTAGAGCACTGATAGATTTAGAAAAAAACCCTTCTCAGCATGACAGAGATTGTCCGCCTCAACGAATGGCTCTTTGACGATGATGAGCAGGTCACTCTTTGGTGGTTACGATCGCCCTGGCGGGAATCTCTTTATCGACAATGGCGAACGACAGCGGTGTTCAAGCAAGAATCAGGTGAATTTAGAGAAGTGGATTTTCCGTGGGGGCTCATGCCTTGGTTAAGGTTAGGGCAGGTTTTTCAGATGGGGCAGCCCGTATGGAATCAAGCTGAAGGTAAGATCTTTAAGCTACTTATTCCTGATTCGTCTACCGCAACCTTAGCCAGAGCGAGCGCTATTCCAACACTGGCAAACTACCTGCTTCAGGGTGAAAACAATTTAGCGGAGTACTGCGTCAGATTTCAGACTGAGCAAACCGTTACCATTGTCATTCCAGTGCTGGAGTGTATTCGAGCGTTCCTGCTTCCTAATAAAACGCTTGCCTTTGGCTTATTAGAACCAAATTATTTTGAACGAGTGATCACCCGGAACGAAATCAATCAGGGGAAGCTGTCTTTAGATTTTTCAGGCGATGTGCCCAAGAAAATTCTGAGTCGATCGCTTGTCTTTCGTATCGCTCGCCTGCTCTATGATTCATCTCTTCGTTCCGCTTGGGACAGAGTATATCGCGACCGACTCAGTCGTTCAACCCAGGATACCTGGAATACCTCTATTCCCTTGACAACGAATCTGCCCAAATTTGCTTCGACGTGGCACGTTAGAGGGATCTTGACGGGGCAAATTCTGCTGGTTCAACAGATTCTGGAGGTGATACCGACGAGATCGCTGCCTTTCACCGAACTTGAATTCACTCACCCCCGTATCAAAAAACGAGAGTATGTAGAGAAGCCCGCTACTAAGCGACAGCCCAAGGAGAAGGTTATTAAAGAGTACTTAGTCGAGGGCGAAGCTCAACCACCTAAAAACCCAAAGCCGATTCGGAGGCTGCCTCGCTTGGGCATGGCAATTATTGAGAAGCAGAAACTAAAAATTAGCCAAACAGGTTTGACTTCGATCGTTACTGCAAAGCGGACTACTGACGAATCGGATCAGGCTGACGGTCAAAACGCTGCTGAACCGCTCTTAAAAAGCCAGACGATTAACTTCGCTGATACAGGTCAAGGAGGAGAGAACCCTGCGGCTGAGTTTGCTCTCCGATCGCCACTTGATATTTTCGTTGCCCCCGATGATGGACTGGATGATTTTGCTGAAGCAATCCGGTTCTTAGAGGAAATGCACTGGGATGTATCGGTTAAGTGGGAAGTACACGAGTTCATGAAGGAAACACTGTTTGCTAAGGTAGCGGATCGCCCTAGAAAATATGTTCTAGTCACGCTACAGGTTCAAGGGTTTCCTCCTTGTTGGATCTTAGAGTTTGGTAGACCAGACAACTATTCCATCTCTACACTCATTTTCACCTTCGCCAGAGATCAGATTGAAAATATGCTTGAAGCAGTTATCAGCAAAATACTAGATGAAGCATTGCAGCCTGAGGGCGGTTGGAATAGTAAGCCATTGAAGAAATTCTCTGAGACGATCACAAGATTCAATTTCAGATGGGCTAAACATACGAATAGCTCTACGGAAGATTGGGGCGAGCGGCTATACAAAAGTGCTAAAGAAGTTGCAAACTCAAACTAGTACTGAGCAATGTCTAAAGTTTCAACCTCTAGTAATCACCCTCTAGTAATCAACTCACGGAAACTGCGTCCATATTCATAGAATTGGGCGTAGAGGATGTCAAATCAAAATTCGCCTACTGACCAAACGGCTGCCTCTTCCAATAAACAGGTTAACTGGCAGGAGCAGGATGAGCAAGTTCTGGCTTAGGTGAAAAAAGCAGTACAAAGACTTCTGGCAGTTAAGAAGCCCATCAGAACTATGGTAGGCAGGGTAGCCAGAGAGATCAGTCAACCGGCGCTAATCGAACAACATATTGACCAGATGCCACAGAAAAAGACTCACCTGGATCCAGTGACAGCGAGTATTGAAAACTACCAGATGCGCCGAGTCCAGTGGGCGATTAACGCCTTGGTCGTCAGGAGGAGGAAACGGTTCTATGGAAGGTTGTTAAAGGGGCTGGGTTAAGCCCAAGTTACATGGAGTCGAGCAGGACAGTGCTTGAGCAGGAAGTTTACAGATCCTCTGCTTACCGATAAGGCACAAAAGCCTTTTGGTCAGGTAGTTGGGAAGGCGGGTACCTAGACCTGAGAACCGGATAGCAAGAGCTATACCTATGATAATCCGCTTAAACCTGCCAACCTAAAGACCAAGAAGCTGCGATCGTTGCTGGAATGACAATAAACCTGCTGCACACAGGATCACTTTAATCACTAGGGGGCAATTCCCCGCCTCTTGGGGCGCATGAGGCACAGCAGTCCGAATGGGCGCTGTTGAGCGTAGCCGAGCCGCGAAGCGTGTGAGGCGTAGCGAAGTGATACTCCGTCCGCTTGCAGCGGAGACGTTCATTCGTTCGTATGTCTTATCAAGTTTTTGCGACACAACCTTTCCCTAAGCTAGGGAGCGATCGCCCAATCTCGCTCTTCAAATCTTCAGCCTGTAAAGTTTGAATACAAGGCTCAAGTTTGCCTGAGCCGTTCCTTTAATGTTGGAAATAGCTGGTGCTCGTAGAAAATCACCCGTAGGGGTAATAGCGCATCGCTTAGATTAGCTAGAAAGTTGAGCGTATCCGGTTCTTGAAAAGACAGCCCCATCTTTTTGTAGAGGTAGACCGTGCTCGATCGCTCTGCTCAAGCTAATAGTAAACAGACTCCAGATACTGATAAGAGCTACTATGCTCCACCTCCTGCCGTCTCTCTCCCTAAGGGCGGTGGAGCAATTAAAGGGATGGGGGAGAAGTTTGCTGCCAATCCGGTAACGGGCACTGGTTCGATAAGTGTGCCCATTGCCACCAGTCCTAGTCGTTCTGGCTTTGGGCCGCAGTTGTCGCTTTCCTACGATTCGGGGGCGGGCAATGGCATCTTTGGGCTGGGGTGGAACCTGTCGCTACCGTCGATTACCCGCAAGACAGATAAAGGGTTACCTCGCTACTGGGATAGTGAGGAGTCAGATGTGTTCATTCTTTCAGGCGCAGAAGACCTAGTGCCCGTCCTGAATGCTGAAGGTAAGATCGCTGACACTGAGCGCGATGGTTACCGCGTTCGCAACTATCGTCCTCGCGTTGAGGGGTTGTTCGCTCGCATCGAACGCTGGACGAAGGTGGATTCACGGGAAACACACTGGCGATCGCTCTCTAAAGACAACATTGCGACGCTGTACGGCAAGACGGAAAATAGTCGTATTGCTGATCTCGGTGATCCCGCCCATGTTTTTAGCTGGTTGATTTGCGAGAGCTATGACGACAAGGGCAACGCGATTCGGTACCAATATAAGTCTGAAAATTCCGATGGAATCAGCAATGCTCAGGTTCATGAACGCAATCGCACGCCGGAGAGTCGATCGGCGAACCGCTATCTCAAGCACATCTACTACGGCAACCAAACGCCTCGGCAATCCAATGAAGATCTGAGTCTGCGAACCGATTGGCTGTTTGAGGTGGTGTTTGACTATGGGGAGCACCACTTAGCGAATCCTAAGCCGGATGCCCCTGGGAATTGGGCGGTGCGAAAGGATCCGTTTTCGAGCTATCGATCGGGGTTTGAGGTGCGGACCTATCGGTTGTGCCAGCGGGTGTTGATGTTCCATCACTTCGCCAATGAGGCTCAGGTGGGGCGGGATTGTCTGGTGCGATCGACGGATTTCCAGTATTCCTATGAACAGCAGCCGGATGTGATTCGTGATCCGATTTATTCATGCCTGCGATCGGTGAGCCAAACGGGCTACAAGCGAGATGGGGCGGGATACCTCTCAAAATCGCTGCCGCCGCTGGAGTTTACCTACAGCGAAGCCATCATTGATGAGATGGTGCGTGAAGTTGGTCCCCAGAGTCTGGAGAACCTGCCCCAAGGGTTGGATGGTGGACGGTATCAGTGGGTGGATTTGGATGGGGAAGGCTTATCGGGAATTCTGACGGAGCAGGGGAATGGCTGGTTTTATAAGCGCAACCTCAGCCCGCTTAATACAGTGCAGAATAATGGTCGGGAGCATGTGGAAGCGCAGTTTGCCCCAGTGGAGTTGGTGGCGAGTTACCCCATCAGTGGGTTGGCGAATGGGGCGCAGTTTCTGGATTTGGCAGGGAATGGTCAGCCGGATGTGGTGACGTTGCGGGGCGCGGTGCCGGGATTCTATGAGCGGACTCAGGATGAAGGGTGGGAGTCATTTACTGCCTTTAAGTCGCTGCCTGTGTTGGATTGGGATAATCCGAATCTGAAGTTTATTGATCTGGATGGAGATGGTCATAGCGACATTCTGATTACGGAAGATGACTGTTTTGTCTGGCATCCTTCGTTGGCGGAGGAGGGTTTTGGGGCAGCGGAGCGGGTGCATCAGTCCTGGGATGAGGAGCAGGGGCCACGGGTAGTGTTTGCCGACAGCACGCAGTCGATTCACCTGGCGGATATGTCGGGGGATGGGCTGACGGATATTGTGCGGATTCGGAATGGCGAGGTATGTTATTGGCCGAATCTGGGCTATGGACGGTTTGGGGCGAAGGTGACGATGGATGATGCCCCTTGGTTTGATGCACCGGATATGTTTGACCAGCGGCGGATTCAGTTAGCGGATATTGATGGTTCTGGCACGACGGATATTTTGTATCTGAGTGGCGATGGGGTACAGGTTTATTTCAATCAGTCGGGGAATGGCTGGTCGGCAAAACGGGTGTTGCGATCGTTCCCGCCGATGGATAGTGTGGCATCCGTTACGGTGGTGGATTTGTTGGGTAATGGCACGGCCTGTCTGGTGTGGTCTTCACCGTTGCCGGGGAATGGTCACCGGGTAATGCGATACATTGACCTGCTGGGTGGGCAAAAGCCCCATTTGCTGACCAAGACCGTTAATAACATGGGCGCAGAAACGATTATCCAGTATGCCCCTTCGACGAAGTTTTATTTGCAGGACAAGTTTGCGGGTACGCCCTGGATTACGAAGCTACCCTTCCCAGTGCATGTGGTGGAGCGGGTGGAAACCTACGATCGCATCTCTGGCAACCGCTTTGTCACCCGCCATGCTTACCACCACGGTTACTTTGACGGCGTGGAGCGAGAGTTTCGTGGTTTTGGCATGGTGGAGCAATGGGATACGGAGGAGTTTACGATTTTAACGGCGGATGAAACGTTGCCTGCGACGAATTTAGATGCAACGTTTCATGTGCCGCCGATTTTGACAAAAACTTGGTTCCATACGGGTGCGTACATCGATCGCAATCTCATCTCCAACTTTTTTGCCAAACTTTTGCCAGAACAAGGCGGCTATTACCGGGAACCAGGAGTAACGCCAGCGCAAGTCGAGCAATTGCTGCTAGATGACACGGTATTACCCACAAGATTGACAGTAGAGGAAGAACGGGAGGCTTGTCGATCGCTCAAGGGAGCCATGCTGCGTCAGGAAGTCTATGCGCTGGATGGTACAAACAAGCAACCCCATCCTTACAGTGTGGCGGAGCAGAATTATACGATCGAGTTGGTGCAGCCTGAGCGGGGCAACCGTCATGCAGTGTTTTTTGTGCATCCACGGGAAAGTCTGTCTTATCACTATGAGCGTAATCCTATCGATCCTCGGATTGGGCATGAGATGGTGTTGGAGGTGGATGGGTTTGGCAATGTGCTGAAGTCGGTGAGTATTGCCTATCCGCGTCGCCTTCCTCAGCATCCAGAGCAGGCTAGACGGTTTATCACCTATACCGAGAATCAGGTGACGAACAAGCCGAATGGTGATCTCAATGATTCAACTTGGTATCGGATTGGGGTGCCGATCGAAACTCGCACCTATGAGGTGACGGGCTTGCCGATCGCGTTTCCCTACAAGCTGGAAACGCTGCGGACTGATTTGGCAACGGCGACAGAGATTGCTTACGAAACGGTGGCGGTGAGCGATCGCATCCAGAAACGTCCGATCGAATGGGTGCGATCGCTCTATCGTCCGAATGCTCAGGCTAATACCCTCGATCCAACCCCATTGCCGTTGGGTGAGGTGGAATCGTTAGCGTTACCTTGTGAGAGTTTTAAGCTGGCATTTACGCCTGGATTGTTGGCGCAGGTTTATGGCAGCAAGATCGGCACTGCCGAGTTGGATAATTTGCTACGGAATGAAGGGAAATACGTTGAGCAGGATAGGGTGTGGTGGATTCCATCGGGGCGGCAGGCGTTTGATCCGGATGGGTTTTATGTGTCGCCCCGGATGCAAGATCCGTTTGGTGGGATCTACACGATGGCTTACGATCGCTATCGCTTGTTTGTGGTAGAAACAAGCGATGCGCTGCCAGATGCCCAAAAGAATGTGGTGCAGGTTAGTAATGACTATCGGGTAATGCAGCCCTGGCAAATTACTGACCCGAATGGCAACCAAGTGGAAGCGGTGTTTGATGCGCTGGGGATGGTGGCGGGGACGGCGGTGATGAGTAAGGTGGCGGATCTGCCGAGGCTGGGCGATCGTTTGACGACAGACTTTAAAGCTGATCTGACCCAGGCGGAGATTGATTCGTTTTTGGCGAATCCGTTGGGGGTGGCAGCATCCTTGTTGGGGGACGCGACGACGCGGATTATTTACGACCTGGAGCAGTTTAAGACCGATCGGCAACCTGTGGTGGCAGCGACGATCGCCCGCGAAACCCATGTTAGCGATCTGGTAGAAGGGACGCAATCAAAAATGCAGGTGAGTTTCAGCTACTCCGATGGCTTTGGGCGAGAGGTGCAGCAGAAGATCCAGGCGGAACCGGGGGATGCCCCGCAGCGAGAGTCTAATGCGGCGACTCCCAATCGTCCGGGCAAGCTAATTTTGGAGAACGGCAAACCCAAACTTGCCTTGACCGATCCGCGCTGGGTGGGCAATGGGCGGACGATTTTTAATAACAAGGGTAAACCCGTCAAACAATACGAACCATTCTTTAGCGCGACGCATCTGTATGAGGATGAGCCGGAGATGGTGATGGCGGGGGTAACGCCGATTCTGTTTTACGATCCGGTGGAACGGGTGGTGGCGACGCTGCATCCCAACCATACCTACGAAAAGGTGGTATTTGATCCCTGGCAGCAGGTAACGTGGGATGTCAACGATACGGTGTTGCTCGCTCCGCAGACTGACCCGGATGTAGGGGGGTTCTTTCAGCGGTTGCCAGACAGCGATTATTTACCGACCTGGCACAGTGAGTATAGCGGTAGCCCAGAGGCAGAAAAGCGGAGTGCGGCAATCAAGGCGGCGGCTCATGCGGGCACACCCGCGATCGCCCATCTCGACACCCTCGGACGACCGTTCTTGACCATTGCCGATAACGGGAGTGCGGGCAGGTATGAGACGCGGGTGGAGTTGGATTTAGAAGGCAATACTGTTGCCGTGATCGATGCCAGAAAGAATGCGGTGATGATTTATGCGGTGGTGCAAAAGGATGCGCAGGGTCAGCCCGTGAAAAATGCCCGGGGCAAACCGATCGCGATCGGTCGAGCCTTCGATCTGCTGGGGCATAACCTGTACTCCCACAGCATGGATGCGGGCGATCGTTGGATGCTGAACAATGTGGCAGGCAACCCGATTCGCGGCTGGGATAGTCGGGGTTTTGTGCGGTGGCTGACCTATGATGCGCTTCAGCGTCCGTTGGCTTTGTTTGTGCAGGATGCCCAGGGGGAGAAGCTAGTCGAGCAGACGGTTTATGGTGAGTCGCAGGGCAGTGCCACCAACCATCGGGGCAAGGTCTATCAGGTGTTCGACGGGGCGGGAGTGGTGACGAGCCAGGGGTATGACTTCAAGGGCAATTTGCTGCAAGGGTCGCGGCAATTGCTCCAGAATTACCAGGATCGAGTGGACTGGTCGCAGAACCCAACCCTGGAGCCTGAACCACCTTTTGCCAGCGGCACGGTCTACGATGCGTTGAACCGTCCGATTGCTCTGACCACACCGGATAACAGTACGATTCGTCCCAGCTATAACGAAGCCAATTTACTTAATGCGGTGGATGTGAATTTGCAGGGTGAACAGCAAACCGATCCGCAGAATGATCCACAAGCCGATCTGCTCGTATGGACATCCTTTGTCAAAAATATTAACTACGACGCGAAAGGGCAGCGGGTGGTGATTGAGTATGGCAAAGCTGCAACCAATAATGAGGTGGTGAAGACAGAGTACCAGTACGATCGCGAAACATTTCGACTGATTAATCTGAAAACCACTCGCAAACGCGATGGTGCAGTGCTTCAGAACTTGAACTATACCTACGATCCGGTGGGGAACATCACCGAAATTCGGGACGATGCCCAGCAGACGATCTTTTTCAACAATGCGATCGTCACACCCACTAACCAGTATGTCTACGATGCCCTATATCGCTTGATTCAGGCAGACGGACGGGAACACATCGGTCAGGTGACAGATCCGCAGCCCGAATATAATTCCAGTGATTTTCCCCGGATGAATCTGGCTCATCCCAATGAGATCAGTGCTATGCGTGACTATACCGAGCAGTATGAGTACGACTCGGTGGGCAACATCATGCGGATGATTCACGAGGCGGATAATGGTAGCTGGATTCGGCGCTATGACTACGAAACCACTAATAATCGCTTACGCAACACCAGTCTCCCCGGCGATCTGGCAGATCTGTCGTCGGTTTCGCCCCGCTATTTGTATGACGAACATGGCAGCATGACGAAGATGCCGCATCTGATGCAGATGGACTGGGATTTCAAAGACCAACTCCAGCGGGTGGATTTGGGTGGTGGCGGTGTGGCGTACTATGTCTACGATGCGGCAGGGCAGCGGGTTCGCAAGGTGATTGAGCGGCAGAACAGGTCGCGGCAGAAGGAGCGTATTTATCTGGGGGGATTTGAGATTTTCCGCGAATATGACGGTGGCGGCAACACGGTGACGCTGGAGCGGGAGACGCTGCACATTATGGATGATCAGCAGCGGATTGCCCTGGTGGAGACTAAGACGATCACCAATCCCGAGGATGAATCTCCCACGCAACTCATCCGGTTTCAGTTTGGCAATCACCTGGGTTCGGCTAGTCTCGAACTAGATGATCAAGCGAATGTCATTTCCTATGAGGAATATTATCCCTATGGAAGTACTTCGTATCAGGCGGTGGATAAGAGCGTTAAGGCGGCAGCGAAGCGGTATCGGTATACGGGAATGGAGCGGGATGAGGAGACGGGGTTGAATTACCATACGGCGCGATACTATGCGCCGTGGTTGGGGAGGTGGGTGAGTTGTGATCCAATTGGGATTGAAGATGGGGTAAATGTCTACAGATATAGTCAAAATAATCCCATTATATTTGTTGATTTTAACGGGACAGATTCTTCAAACTCCATAAATGATGTTTCTATAAATCATGTTGAAGAAACTCATATTTTCAATCAGGATGATGGATATACCGAAGACAGGAAAGCTGAATATGGCGAAGGTTGGGTAGCTGATGGTGATGATGGAAAAGAAAAAAAGGTGGATTTTGTCACCGAAACGATCAGCCATATTCCACTTGATCCATGGAATGGCTCCTGGATCTCGAAAAGAACCACGATCCTGCCCTCAGAACCTGAATATAGATATAAGAACTCCCCAATTAGAGTCGTAGCTGCAACGACGACGAAAGCGGAGAATATTGTGAATATTAAATCACCTAAACTATCAAAAGAAACTTCAGGTGGAATGCTTAATAGAGCAATTGGGGCGTTGAAAATATGGGGTGGTATTGCTGAGTCCAAACTAGGCGCTGTATTGTGTGCAACGGGGATTGGATGCATTATTGGCGCACCTCTAATAGCTCACGGAGCTGATAATCTTCAGTCTGGGGTTCGCCAGGTGGTTAGCGGCGAACATGTAAGAACCCTAACTAGCGAATATTTGCTGGAAAAAGGCTTAGGGCTTAGCTCTACGCAAGCAGAATTAGTAGATGCCGCAATAAGCATCGGCTCAGGTGTTGCTCTGGGTGGTCGTGGATTGGTGGAGGGCACGAGGCGTGTTATTGGAGGGCCATGGAGGGCATTTGGCAATAATTTAAGACTACTCAGAAATCCTAGAACACAATATGGGATTAGAAACATTTTCTGGGATCCAAGGAATTTCAATAACGTTAGTAAGCAGTATTGGCGAATTAGCGGAGGTGCCCAAGGTAAATCACTGCAACACCTATTCTTCCAAAATCAATCGAGGTGGATTCCCCAGGGTCTTCGAAATGCTGGTTTTAATCTGCTGGAGGTACCTAATAGTCTGAACACTTGGATGGGTGACCGCCTCACACGAGAGCTTGGATTTCGTCTAACAGTTTCAGGAATTCTTGGAGGTACTGGGTATGGAGCGTACAGTGGTACAAGTTGGTTAACCCAGCCAGAATAAAATTAGTGCGATCGCCCAATACTGTAAGGTGCGTTACGCTGACCGCTAACGCACCAAATATTCAAAAAACAATCAAGATTTTCAGGATTTTAAGGATTAACAGGATTAAGAGATGCAGGGAGATTACAAGATGTATGGAGTTAAGAGAAAGCACCATGATTTGTAAATTAAGAAATCTTGAAAATCCCAAAATCCTGTGAATCCCGATATAGATAGTTATTGATATTGCTTCACGGCAAAAAAGTGGAAAACCATTATGCTCACCCAGCTCAATCCCCAACTCCAACAACGACTCAGACTTTCAATACCCGAAATTGCCACATTTTGCCAGCGTTGGCACATTACAGAACTGTCTCTATTTGGCTCAGTGTTGGGCAATCAATTTCACAGCGATAGCGACATTGATATCCTCATTCGTCTTGCACCCAATACTCGCCAAGGCTTATTAACCCTTGCCAAAATTAAACATGACCTGGAAGCCAGTATAGGAAGAGCCGTCGATGTTGCTCTGAAAGAAGCGATTGAAAACAGCGAAAATTGGATTCGTCGCAACAAAATCCTTAAAACAGCACAGGTGGTTTATGAGCAGAGATAGCACCTTCCTCTTGGATGTTGTTAACGCCGCAAAACGAGTCCTGCTCTTTGCCGAAGGACTCATTGAATTAACAAGTACTAATTTGTCTTGTCCAACTTCTCTGATATATAAAGACGTAGTTTTCCCCGAAAATAATCCAGAAGATTCTGATGATAACTAACGAGCGCTCTGTTATTCCCAGTTGGATCTTTTGCTACCTTCCGCTGTTTTCCCTCTGGAAGTGCGATTGTCAAGCTCAATCAATTCGACTGCGTTGCCAATAGTTTCAGCTTGATTTACAGGAAAAAATAAACAGATAGAGATCGCATGACTCATCCATTACCGAATCACCTGAATATTGAGAGACAGATTGAGGGATGCCCAAGCGCGATCGGCTGTCAAAACACTCGCGTCCAACCGCAAGCCCAAACTCAAACAGGCGCGATCGCCCAGCGACAACCCATACTGCCGCGTTTGCTCCCACAACCGTCCCGCCATCTCTCCATCCTCCGGCGTAAACGGCTCCATAATCAGCCCCAGCGCCTGCAAGTCATCCAGCATGCCATCCACATTCACACTTGCCGCGATCGACTTCTGAACCACCTCTGCCCAGTTCACACTCGACATCACCGACTCCGCCAGCACGTTATCAACCACATCGCTCCCTGGCTCACCTTTCAAATACGCCAGCAGCGCCGAAGCATCCAAAACTACTGTCATTCTGCTGCTTCCTTTTTCGCCTCTTCCCGCCGTTCTGCGATCAATTCATCTACTAAACTGCGATCGCTGGGCACCCGTGCAAACCGCGCCTTCAGCCGTTGCTTAATCATCTCCGGCTTTTCCAGCACCAAGCGTCCCGCTTCCTCACGGGCAACCAAGGTATCTCCCTCCTCAAACCCCAATAACCGCCGCAACGCCGCCGGAATTACTAACCTGCCCTGGCGACCCAGATGCACCTCTACCGATTTAGATAATTCATTCATATTTCCTTTGAGTGCCACATTTTTCTCGATGTGCCACGCTTTGTTATTCTATGCCACTTTTCGAGATCCATCTAAATCGATAATTGTGCAGCCAGGTTCGGGATGAGAGGCGATCGCTGGTGCCAAAGAAACTCCCGATTTCTTCAGCCCCACCCATGAGTTCCCAGCAAGGGATCTCCCATGCAGAGAATTATTATCCCCCTTCAATATTGGCGATCGCTCATTATGTCCGTCTGACAACTTCACCTACGGAGATTCATACCCATGAGACCCATTACGCCCCCACTAACTCGCGATAGCAAAAGTACTGAAGTTGTCAACCTCCAGGATGGCTTACTGCTGCTGTTAAACCGACAGTTTCTGGGTTCCATTGCTGCTCCTGATTTGCGAACTTATCTGGAAGTACTTCGCAACGAGCAAACTACCCAAACTTATGGGAGAACCACCATCAAACTGGTAACTTTTTTTCAGGAGCGATCGCAGTTACGGGCGACGGGTGAAGTGGATGCATCCACGGCTGAGGCACTCAATAAAGTACTGAGAGAGATGGGCGCGTTTTCTGGCGGTTCTGATGACCTATTGCCAGAAATTCAGACCATTAATCGCAAACTCGATCCAATCGTCAATTCCACCGAAAATTTGGGGAGCATTAACGCCAGGTTGGGAGATTATTCCACCCAGTTGAGCAGTATGGATGCCAACCTGAAAAAGCTGAATACTGCTCAAATTCCCCTCACCCTGAACGATCGCGGTGCTGCAATCAAAAACCTACAAACCAGTCTGAGCCGATTGGGCACAACGATTCCCCAATACGAATTAGATCAGCAAGTCTTTGGCGTGGGCACCCAGGAAGCCATCATCAGCTTACAAGCCAGGTATAAACTCCCAACCACAGGTATTCTGGATGAAGCAACCAGAGCTGCCTTAGGAAACGCGGTCGGTGCAGCAGAAATTCCTACAGCCCGTGCCGAGGGTCGCATTCTCCTCGATCATGGGCTACCTGCCGGAAACATTATCCTGCGCCTTTATAACCGGGGCTTTGGGGATGCAGAGGCTCGTCTCAGCGAAGTTCAGACCGATAGCCAAGGCTTTTATACTCTGCCCTATAACCTGGGAAGTACGCCAGCTAATTTTGAAATCCGGACTGTGGATGCCCAGGGGCAAGAAATTTCCCTTTCTAGCACTCGGCTCAATGCAGATAAACATGAGGTCTTAAATCTGGTTGCCCCGGCAACCATTCAACCCCTAGCACCCGAATATCAACGGTTGAGCGTCGATCTGACTCGGCAACTGGGTGGACTTAACCGACTAGCAGGGGCTCAGGAAAGCGACGATCGCCCGGATCTCACCCTGCTACACCAAAAGACCGGGTGGGATGCCCGCCTGATTGCCCAAGCTGCCAAGGCAGTCAAGCTCAGTCCCGACACGGGCATTCCCCAGGATGCTCTCTACGCCCTCTTCCGGGTGGGGCTACCGATGGATAAAGACCAACTGGCACAGGTCGATGCTGCGGTGGTGGAGAAGGCATTGGCAAAGGCGAGGCAGTCAGGGATTGTCAGCCTCAGTAACGATCAGATTGTCGCAACTAAAGCCGCCTTCCAAACTTTTGCCCGCACAACTCGCCTGAACGCGATCGTTCCCGGTACCCTCTCAAGTTTTGGCGTGTTGCTGGATGGCTTAGGGGAAAACAATCCCCAACAACAGCTCACTGCTGTCGAGAAAGCCACCTTTGCGGATCTGTATTTCAGCCACCAGGGTACAGCGGCGGAACTCTGGCAAAAAGTCAAAGAACAGGGAATTGCGGATGCAAAAATCAACGCCCTGGAACTGCAAGGTAAACTCGCCCTTTTGACCCGCAACAACGCCAAACTAACCGAGACATTACGCCAGGAAATCGGTTCATCCGCCAATCTGGCTCAACTGGTCAACCAGGATCTTTACCAGGAAAGTGTCTGGAAAGCCCGTTTGACAGAAGCAAGCATCGATATTCCCCCTGCCTACGGAGATGTGCAGATTCCTGTTGAAGATCGCCGGAATGCCTACGCTGCCGACCTCGCTCGTCAAGTCCGTGTCAGTCTTCCTATGCAGGTCGTGAAGCGAATGATTGAGAAGGATGAACTGATTCTTGGTGCCAATCATGCCACCGTGAAAACCCCGGTTCAGACTTTTCTCCGGAATGCAACCACGCTGGGCTTTAAGTTGGGTCAGGTACCTCTGGATGCGTTTATTCAGCAACATCGAGATGTCGTCTTTCAGGGCATTGCTCCAACTGCCATTGCCGCCACAACCGAAAGTGTTAAAACGCTTCAGCGGGGTCTCCAAATGACTCCTAGACTTGGCGCACTCCCAGCTGTACTGGCAGCGGGCTTCACATCGGCCCATGACGTAACGGCGTTTGACTATCAAGATTTCCTGGCACGATTTGGCGATCGCTTTGCTTCTGTGCAAGAAGCCCAGTTGGTGTACCGCAAAGCACAACAGGTCTGCAACGTTGCCTTTAGCGTTTTTACCACCGCCAAGCAGTTAGATAGCGCCTTGCCGCTGTATGCGATGTCGCCTTCTAGCGATCGCATACAGCGGCAAGGCGCAACCTGATCAAGCACTACCCCAGCATGCAGTCGTTGTTTGGTAGCCTGGACTTTTGCGAGTGCGAACATTGTCGATCGGTGCTGAGTCCGGCTGCCTATTTTGTCGATTTGCTTCAGTTTATCGATCCTAAACCGCTGGTCTGGCAAAGCTTCCTTACTAAGTGGAAAGAAAAACACAGCACCGCCGCCTATCCATTCAAAAATCTAGCCGCACAGACCACCTTTCTAACTGAATGGCGTAGTCAAAATCCTGGACAACCTGATCCCAATACCGAAAAGACACCTTACGAGGTTTTGATTGAACGTCGTCCTGACCTATCCCAACTGCCCCTGACCTGTGAAAACACCAACACGGCGTTGCCCTACATTGATGTTGTCAATGAGATTCTAGAATACTACGTTGCCAACAACCAACTCGATGCGAATGCCGTTCACGATACGGGTCTGGCAACAACTCCAGAACTGTTAGCTGAACCCCAGAATATTCTTCCCCTTGCTTACGACAACCTGAAACAGGCAAAGTATCCCATAGGATTGCCGTTTGACCTGTGGTTAGAAACCGTGCGCCGCATCTTTAGCTATTTTGAAATGCCGCTGTGGCAGGTCTTGAAGGTGTTTCGTCCGGCTAAGGATCTGTTTGCCCCAGCCCTTAATCCCCAGCCTTATTACCAGGCAGATATTTTTGCCGAGTCGCTTAATATTGCTTCCCCTGAGTACCAGATTTTTACCGCCTTTGATGCAAACCAATGGTACGAGCTATACGGCTACATAGGCGAAGCAGCAGCCCTGACTGCCCTTAAATCGGCAAAAGTCCTCTCCCAGCGATTGGGAGTAAGCTACAAAGAACTGATCGATCTGGTGCAGACAGGCTTTGTTAATCCCCGGTTAGAGGCGTTGGTGACGCTGCGAAAATTGGGGGTTGAAGTAGAGGATGTGTTCCGATATAAGGGGCAGACAGGTTATGTCCCCTTTACCCCAGCCGAGCAGACGGTATTTGAACAACGTTTGACCGATTTGACTACCACTTTCCAAGCCTCTGGATTTAATGCTCAAACCTGGCTGAATACCACTTGGCAAAATGGCGATTTTAACCAGATTCTTGTTCTTGCTGACCCCGGCATAAATGGCAACTTCGACCTGACAACCCTGCAATATGCCAACGGCGTAACAGCAGATAGGTTGGTGTTTCTCAAATTGAATTTGTTTGTGCGGTTGTGGCGCAAGTTAGGCTGGACAATTGAGACGTGCGATCGCGCCCTCCAAACCTTCATTCCTAGGAGTTCTCTGCCACTTACCGTATCTAATCTCGGAATCGCTCTTAAAACGGCGCTGGTCTACCTGGCTCATTTGGAAATGTTAGATGAGCACGTGAATACGGGCAAAAACAGCCGTCTGAAACTGCTAACTCTCTGGTCAAATCTGGCGACAACTGGGAGAAATCCGCTTTACGCCCAGCTTTTTCTGACCCCAAGTGTGCTGAAAAATGATCCCGTGTTTGACGATGCGTTGGGTAACTACCTCTCAAAAGCGGGAATTTTTCTCAAAGATCACCGCCTTGCGCTTCAGGGGGCAATGAATCTGACTGCTGAGGAGATGGACGAAATTCTGGTGGATGCAGGCAAAGATCCGCTGACCGCCGAGCTTTCCCTGGAAAATGTATCTCTGCTCTATCGCTATGGGCTACTGGCAAAAGCGTTGAAATTGCCTGTCCATCATCTGATTGTATTCAAAGGGCTATCTGGACTGGATCCGTTTCAACCTCTGAATCCTGCTCCCTTAGTGAACCTGATAGACGACTCTGTCTACCAGACGCTTGAGTTTATTAAAGTTGTTGAAACCACTAAAAGCAGTGGCTTTCAAATTGAAGACCTGGATTATCTGCTGCGCCATCAGTTTGACCCGGTGGGCAAGTACCGCCCGAATCCCAATGCTGGGCTGACGCTACTGAAGTCACTTGCCATCGAGATTCAACGAATTCAATCTCAAAATGCGGTTCCTACCGATCCCCTCAGCCTGACAGACGATTTGCTGCGGCAAAAGCTGGCTTTGCTCCTGCCATCGGATGCTGTAGAAACCTTCCTGCAAATGTGGACGGGCACAGTGCAATATCGGTCAATCCTCAAAAATGTTGCTCCCACCGACCAACTTGATCCAGCCGCATTTGCGACTGAATTCGAGATTAAGGTGAGCTACGACGAAGTACCGCAGGAGCAAACGCTGATCTTCCGGGGTGTTTTACTCGATGCCAAGAAACAGCAGCTTACAACCGCCAATTCCTCCCCGGTTTTGGTAGCTTTGCTCAACGACGTGCAGAGCCAGATCAATAGTTTCTTCGTTGACTATCCGATGGGTTTTGCTACTCAGGATGACTTCAGCCAGCTTTTTGTGCCCATCCCCGGTGGTTTAACCGAAAACCTGATCCGGGATAGGCGGGCAAAACTGGTACGGGCATTCCTGCACTTTTTGCAGCAAAAGCTGATCCGACAACTGATTGTGCAAACCCTGGCAACTAATTTGAGTGCGGAACCAGAACTCATAGAAGCATTGCTGACCGATGCCCGGTTGCTAAAAGATCCCAACCAATCAGGACAACCCTTGCTAAATGCATTTGCGGCAGCAGGAGAATCGGGTGTGAGTGCTACCTTCTTCAGGGTAGCGGCAGACGGTAATCGTGTGGCAGAACCCACCCAAATCGTCCCCACGATCACCACCAAGGGCAGATCCAACGGCACTAGCAGCGCCCTCTTTAGAGGATATTTAGAAGTGCCTACTGCGGGAGCCTATCGCTTCTTTATTCAATTTGACAGAAAAGATGCGATCGGTGGACTTCGCTTTGCCCATCTCCCCGATATCTTCTTACGGGGTACAGCGGCGAATGATGGAGCGGAAATCAGCCAGTTCACCGAACTAAAACCCGGTGTTCTCTATTCTTTTAGCATGGAGGTCCGGTCTCTGGGGGATGGAGAGGCGACTCTGCTGGTGCAGGGCGAGAATCTCCCGAAAGGTGATCTGAGTCGATTGACCCTGTATCCTCAAGCAACAGGCGATCGCCTCGATCGTGCCCAGGTCTTGCTGGCGAAAACGCTGCAATTGATTCAGGGGTTTGGGTTGAGTCAGGCAGAACTCACCTACCTGCTAACCCACGCTACCGATTTCGACAATCTTGACCTGAGCCAACTGCCGACCCGACTCAGCGATGCTACTCCGGCGATAGCCAAGGCGCTGTTTAAGCAATTCCTCCGGTTAGCAGACTACACGCGGCTTAAAGGCGATCTAGCCAGTGGAGCAGACGAGCTGATCGGTATTTTTGCGACAAACTCGCTGGATGAGGTCTATCAGCGTATGGCAACTCTCACCCGTCGCACAAAGGCGATCGTGCAAGCAACCGCCGAACAATTGCCACTGCAAGCCGCCGATTTTCGTCGGGAAAAGGGAGTGCAGAGACTCTGGGATGCCCTTCGGCTAATCGAGAAATTGGGTGTTCCGCCAACCGCGATCGCCCGTTGGGCAACCCCCACGCCAGATTTTGCAATTGCCCGCGACCTCAAAAACACCCTCAAAGCGAAATACGATACTGAAACCTGGCAACGGATTGCCCGATCGATTTTTGACCCGCTGCGCCAACGTCAGCGCGATGCTTTAGTTGCCTATATTCTGCACAGGCAAGGCTTTGACAGTATCAATCAGTTGTTTGAGTACTTCCTAATTGATCCAGGCATGGAGCCAGTAGTGCAAACGTCTCGCCTGCGACTGGCAATTTCATCGGTACAGTTGTTTATTCAACGCTGTTTGTTAAATCTGGAGCCGCAGGTTCATCCCTCGACCATACACTCCACGCACTGGCAGTGGATGAAGCGGTATCGGGTTTGGGAAGCTAACCGGAAGATCTTTCTGTTTCCTGAAAACTGGTTAGAGCCAGAATTCCGCGATGACAAAACTAACCTATTCCAGGATTTAGAAAGTGCACTCCTCCAAGGCGATGTCTCAAATGACCTGGCAGAGGATGCCTTTTTCAACTATCTGAAAAAGCTAGATGAACTGGCTCAACTAGAAATGGTGACGATGTATTGCGAGGAAAAACCCCTTGATCCGGCTGCCAATATTCTGCATGTAATTGGGCGAACTTGCAACCTGCCGCACGAGTATTTCTACCGCCGCTTTGCCAATCAAATGTGGACTCCCTGGGAGCCTGTCACTACAGAGATTGAAGGCGATCATGTGGTGGCAGTGATCTGGCGCGATCGCCTGCATCTGTTTTGGGTCACCTTTTTGGAGAAAGGACAACAAGGTTCTAACCCTGCAACTGGTATTGCAGGGCAAGATCTAGCAACTGGGTTAGAAAATGTACTGAACAATGTTTATGCTGCTGCTCAAACAAAAGTTGTACAGGCTCAACTCAACTGGAGTGAATACTTTCAGGGACAATGGACGACTCGCAGTTCAGGCGGATTTGACAATCCCATTAGTACACCAGTAAAGCCAGATTTTGATATCCGTAAGAATGTCTTCATCCACGTCACGAAGGAATACGAAAATAGAGAAGAACGAGCCGTAAAAGTTCACCTCCATTTTGAGAATGCAATCTTTTTAATCTCAAATCTACCATTCAGCACATTCGACAAAGCTTTCCGGGTTGTGAGTAAGAATAGCCCACCCTTACCTGTCTCTCCTGCCTTTGGCGAAACACCCCAAGAATTGCGTTACTCCAACAGTGAAAAATCAGCAACTAAGTACCATGGCTCTGGTACGCTCGAAGTCACTTTCGTTGAGCGATTTGAGATAGTTAATGGTCAGCTCTCGAAGTTTATCTTTGCAACTAAACCCATTTTTCAGCAAGGAGGTGCTTTCTCCATCCTGCCATGCAGCAATGTCTTAACGCAGGTCAAACCTGGTATTGCATCACTGGTTAGCCCTTTCTTCTACCAGGACGATCGCCACACGTTCCTGGTCGAACCTTCCCTCACCGAAACCACAATCGTGGAATGGAAGGGCTGGGTTCCCGGTGTGCCCAAACCCGATAAAGTTCGGAATTTGGGTGACTGGGTGAAGCAGGTTAAGATTCAGCCAGATGTGCCTAAAAAACCGATTCCGATCGGCACTGGTAGACCCTGGCTTGACCCGTCTGCGCGATTTAATCTGCAACCTCAGACAGACTGGGTGTTAAACCCGACCACCGTGCTGCAATACGGCGATCGCCCCATCGGGCAAACCGGCGGTCTGAATTTTGTCGAGCGTCCCAACCTGAACAATAGCCGCGAGTGATGTGAGTCAGGGTTTATCTGCGATCGCCTCATCCATTACGTATTCCTTCATCCTCTCTCAGGAGTTTCTTAGCCATGCCCCCCTCCCATCGCTCGCAATTTCACGCCTACTACGATGCCGTAGTATTGCCTTACCAGCAAGACACCTCCTATCAACAGGGACGAACTACCACCACCATTCAAGAACGGGAACTCAGCTATCAGTTTTCCGCCCATTTTCATCCCTACGTTACTGAACTTATCCAGCGGTTGATCAAAAAATCAGTAGGCGGTCTTCTGGCAGCAGATACCGAATACAGTACTCTGGCTAAACTTGCTGCACCCGCATTGGTGAAATATCCCAACGGTTCTACGGCAACTCTGGCACAGGATACCTTAATTACTTTGCCTGAAGGAGTTGTGATTAATCTCACGGATGGCGGTAGCACCCCGATCCAACTTTCTGGCAATCAGATATTGAAGCTAGCGGACGAGACTCCAGTTACGTTAGAGGCAAATACACCCGTCATCCTGCCGCAGAATACCTCAGCAAGACAACGGGGGAATGATACAGGATTTCTGATTGTCAACAACACGCCTGCAACGCTGGTCTATGGCAAACCCATGCCCGTTTTGTTTGACGAAATTTTCTCCCAGGTGCAATACAATACCTCAGATTTGGTGCAGCGACCCTACCCGGTTAAAGAACTGGACTTCACCTCTGGCGGGGCTTATGCAGTCTACAATTGGGAACTATTCTTCCATATACCCATCACTGTTGCCATCCATCTCAGCAAGAACCAGCGGTTTGAGGAAGCGATGCAATGGTTTCACTACATCTTTGATCCAACAGATGATAGCGATGGTCCTACTCCAGAACGCTTCTGGAAAGTAAAGCCCTTTCAATACACCGATGTTAAGCGGATTGAAGATATTTTAGTGAATCTCTCAACAGGAGACGATCCAAACTTACAACAAGACACCATTAACAGCATCAACGCCTGGAAAGATGCTCCTTTCCGCCCCCATGTTATTGCTCGCTATCGCCAGTCTGCCTATATGTTCAAAACAGTAATGGCATACCTGGATAACCTGATTGACTGGGGAGACAACCTATTTCGGCAGGACACAGGAGAAAGCATTAGTGAGGCTGCACAACTCTACATCCTCGCAGCAAACATCCTGGGTATTCGTCCTCAAGCTGTACCCAAAAAAGGATCGGTGCGTCCCCAAACCTATGCCAACCTGAAGCAGGACTTGAATGAATTTGGAGTGGCTCTGCGGCAATTTGAAACCGATATCCCCTTTGACCTAATTTCCCATCCGGCTGAGGCTTCTGAGGTTGAGCAAGCCGTAACGCTCCGCAGCATCGGTAACGCGCTTTACTTCTGCGTTCCCCGCAACGATAAACTCCTGACTTATTGGGATACAGTTGCCGATCGTCTATTCAAGATTCGCAACGGTCTAAATGTTCAAGGTATTTTCCGCCAACTGGCACTGTTTGAACCCCCGATCGACCCGGCACTGCTAGCAAGAGGAGCCGCCGCAGGACTGGATATTGGAGCCGTGGTGAGTGGCGTCAACCAACCTCTTCCCCTAGTGCGCTTTCAACTGCTGATTCAGAAAGCGATGGAAATTTGCCAGGAAGTAAAATCCTTAGGCAATAATCTGTTGTCGGCGATCGAGAAAGAAGACAACGAAGCAATTACTCTGCTGCGTGCCGGACACGAAACCAACATCTTGAAACTGGCTGAAATCGTCAGATATGGGCAGTGGCAAGAGTCCATCAAGGCGCGGGAAGGATTAGAGAAGTCATTGGCGAGCGTCATTCAACGCTACGTTTATTACGAGCGTCAGCTAGGCAAAAAAGAGAACGAAATCCAAATACCTGAACTGGATGAATTGGATGTCGATAGTTTGAACAAATTCAAGCTCATAACCAGTGAACCAGACGTTGAGTTGCGTTCTATTGAGGTAGACATTGCTCAGGACTTAAGTGGGGAAGGTGGTGGCAGGAAACTGAATACACAAGAAATACAGGAATTGAGACTCTTAAGTGATGCCCGATCAAAGCAAGATCGTGCAGTTGGCAACGAAAATATAGCAGGGCATCTTGGTTTAATCCCTGACTTTTCAACTAATAAGCAACCTTTGGGGATCGGTTTGAGTACTCCAGTGGGTGGCTCCTACATCTCGAAGTTCCCAGCTAACTCTGCACGAAAAGATCGCAGTGAAGCCGATAAGAAAACATACGAATCTAGTAACACTGCAAAAATTGGCTCTTATAGTAGGCGTGAGCAGGACTGGACATTTCAGAGTAACTTGGCGGCGGGAGAGATCACCCAGATTTTCAAACAACTGCGAGGGGCACAAATTCGAGAAGCTCTGGCGTTGAGGGAATGGCAAAACCACCAGCAACAAATCAAAAATGCTGAAGCGATCGAGCAATTCCTTAAGGGCGAAGAAACCACGGTGAACGGTCAAAGATACAAAAAGACCACCACCGAATCGTTCTATGCCTGGATGCAGCGAGAAGCTAAAGGTTTGCATAGCCAGTGCTTCCAGTTTGCCTTTGATGTTGCTCGCAAAGCCGAACGCGCCCTGCAACATGAGTTGGGCAATCCCGAGCTGAGTTACTTGCAATTTAGCTATCTCTCTGGCAAAGAAGGCTTGCTGGCAGGGGAAAAACTCTACCTCGACATCAAGCGCATGGAGATGGCATACCACGATCTCAACCAGCGTGAATATGAACTCACTAAACATGCCAGCTTGCTACAGATCGATCCGCTTGCCCTGCTACAGCTCCGTACTACGGGGCACTGCACGGTTTCCCTACCTGAAGAACTATTTGATATGGATTGCCCAGGACATTATTTCCGACGCATCAAAAATGTTGCATTAAGCATTCCTTGCGTCACTGGACCCTATACCAGCGTCAACTGTACCCTGACGTTGACCAAGAGTGCGATCCGGACGAGTGCGTCTCTGGAAGATAATTACGCTCCCACTGCGGATGCTGAAGACGATCGCTTCAGCAATTATTTTGGTAGTCTGCAATCTATTGTCACTAGTGCTGCCCAAAACGACACTGGATTGTTTGAAACCAACCTGCGAGATGAGCGCTACCTGCCGTTTGAAGGCTCAGGGGTAATCAGCGAGTGGCAATTGCAACTGCCCGCCAACCCTAGCAAAAATGATCCTCAGCAATTTAACTACGATACGATTTCTGATGTGGTTCTCCATCTTCGTTACACTGCTCGCGAAGGCGGCGGATTGCTGCGGAATGGGGCGATCGCCCATTTGAAAGAGCAGATCGATGCTGCCCAAACGGTTGGCTCAGTGCGTTTGTTCTCTCTACGCCATGAATTCCCCACCGAATGGGCAAAATTCAAGAGCGCTAAGATTGGAGGTGCAACAACTGACGCAGAACTTGTTTTTGACATCCGGGAGGAACATTTCCCCTACTGGAGCAAAGGCAGGCTAGCTTCTATCAAAAACAGAATTTTATACATTCAAGGTTCTACAGGAGTTGTCACACCAACTCCCAGTGGCAATGAGGTAGAAGTCATTGCTCAAAAACCGGATGGCACAATCACTAAAGAAGCCTTAGTTGCACCCGAATCAATTGTTCTGCCGAAACCACCCAATAAATTTACCCTTAGGCTTAAATGGCGTTTCAATGCAAACTCAATGGAAGATCTCTGGTTAGCAGTGACCTGGGGCAAAGCAGATTGAACACCGTTGCGTTCGGGTTTAGATCATGCTGTATCTGGGCGATCGCTGACCCTGCTAACCTAATTGATGTAACCAAGCTAAAAAATGACCTCTATTGCCACTGCAATGCTCCAAAGGACGGCGGGTTGTTTGAACTCAACCTCCGAGATGAACGCTATCTCCCCTTTGAAGGTGCGGGAGCAATTAGCACAGGGGGGCTTGAATTGCCTTCCATGCTCCGTTCATTCAACTACGACACCATTTCTGATGTCATTATTTACATCAGCTATACCGGAAAGGATGATGGAGCCTTCCGAACTACTGTCGAAAATCAGATTGCAGCTACCCTGACTGACTACGCGACTTCCAGTAGACTTTACCCACTTGCTCAGTCTCAAACATGATTTCCCAACTGCTTTCCATCAATTCTTGCATCCATCAGTAACAAGTCAGCCTACTGAATTTGAGTTGAACAAACAGCACTTTCCCTACTTTCTAGCTGATCAAGACCTAACTCTGGTTTTTCCAGTAAAGGATACCTTAAACCTAAAGGCAGAGACCGTGTAACAACAATGCACTTAACACTTGAAATCAATAATGTCAATGTAAGCAGTTGAAGCGACTTTGCTAAAGATCTGAAAGAGGGAACGGTGTCTCTTTCAGGTAATCTCATCAAGAAATGGGCGATCGCTGCTGGAACTGACGGCTTAGACAAAGAAGAGCTAGATGATATTTTGATGCTCTTAAAGTACACAGCTACAGACTCCTGACTCTCTAATTGCCTATTTGCTTAGAGGAGAAAATCTTCGCTCTCGACTACATCAGTCCCTACTTCCGTCTCATTACGCTGGTGCTCCTGCCCTACAATGAACTATATGGGAAGTCCGTCGTATCCCCGGTTAGATAGACGATGACAGGGAAAGAAGGGGAGAAGGGGCGATAGTATTTCACTTCTTAAAGGTGGCGGATCAGCTACTGCATAGAATGAGATACCTCTCTTAGTCTTGTGCTTAGAAGCTGCACTCTGCTTCTTGCAGTGGTGATGATCTAGCTCCTGTCCTACCCAAAGTAAATTGGTGGTGCAACGCTTGTCCAAGGTTTCCATTGAGGCTAAGGGCTAGCTGTGCCGATAGTACCCTCGAGGATCGCACTAGTATAAGACTTTATTTTTCAAGGCTAGTCAAAGAGCAAAATAATTGCGAGAGGTAGTATAGAACTTTAATTTTTGAGCGTTTCTAAAACACAACCTAACAATAGATGTTTTGCAGGTTTTCAGTATAGGAGTTTATTTCATGAATACAGATCTCCCCGGTGAAGTGATTGAGGATCTTTGTCAGGAGGATCGCTGGCGGTTAGACATCGATCCTGGACTTGATGCCAAGCATGAGTTTTTCCTGTCTTGGCGGTACTTCGTTGCCCTACCAGAAAATCCCTCTCCTTATTATGAAACAACTGAGGCAGATTTGCAGATTTTCTGACCTTTGATGGCTTTGAGGTACTGGCAACAGCACCTCAAAGCCATCATTCCAACATCGAACTCATTCGTCTCATTCCAGGTATGGATCATCAAACGTTGACGCTGTTTCTGCACGATTCGTTTCATGAGTCCTATTTCAACGATGAATGGTCAGCGCGGTATGGGTTTCTGGCAGTTGCCGATCGCTATCAACAATGCGACTGTGCTTTCTACCTCGCCAGTTACTATCACTTCTCCTATCTCATTGACGCAGATTATGAAACGGCGAGAGCGGTGATGCAGCGGAAGCTTAATGGTTAGTGGATCGTGACAGGGGCGATCGCGCCTCTTGATCTGAAGCGCTAAGAAGACTGCGATCGCCCTTATTTACAGTCAACACTAAACTGCTTGCACACGACCACTTGTAGAGGATGGTTCTTCGGCTCCTGCCTTCAAACGGCTCACAGTGCTTCTGCGAATCCGCTCACTCTTGCGGACACCGCCAGCCATTTCGTATTCGGGGCTGTTCTTGCCATATTTGAAGGCAACGCCAATCAACATCTGGTCGGCTAGATCGCCCAGATTTTTCTCCAGAGCTGCAATTTCTGCTTTGGAGGAGTCGATGATGGCGAGAGCGGTGTTGTAAGCGTCGATTTTAGTGCGGAGTTTTTCGATCTGAGTAGTGAGGTTGGTGACGCTGCGGACATCACCAAAGTCCATAGTGGGGTCAACGGCTTTCAAGCCAGCGGAGCGGAGTTCCGCTTTTTCGAGCATCTGCGAGGTACGTTTTTTGCGGGTCATAGAAGCAGTCCCTTAATGAAGATGGATGAAACCAGCATGGCTGATGACTACAAGCTTTCGGTTTAGCAAACCGCGCCGAAAAAGCATATTTTGTCGATGAAGTTTTTTAAGCTAGCCGATAATTGCACGGGCGTAGTGTACTAAGAGGCTTGTCTGCGTTTTTGCAATTTGGTAAAAGCCGTTAGCACATGCCTTGGTGAGACATTTTGGTGTGATGATCGCACCTGCAAACTTTACGGCAACTTCAGCGTTAGTAACGACAGCTTTAACGTTAGTAACGATAGCTTCATCATTCCTAACGACAGCTTGTGCAGAAGTAACGATGATTTGTGTGGAAGTAACGATAACTTGTGTGGAAGTAACGATGACTTGTGTGGTGGTAACGATGACTTGTGCAGAGGTTAGGACAGCTTATGTAGAGGTAACGATCGCTTGTGTGAGAGTAACGATCGTTTGAGTATTCCTGATATGCGCTTACACAGACGTTGCTGCGCTTAAACCTTGGTCACGATCATTGCAGCACTGGGACATAATCAATTCCGGTGCCATAGTAGTAGCAACTGATTTTTCTGTGGAAATCGATCATGCTGGAATGGCTTGCTGCATTGGGAACCGCAGAATTTGCTGGATTTGTGTTTAAAGAAATCCTGGTGAAGCTAGGGCAAGGTGCGATGGAGGATTACGTCAAGGACTTTTTGAAGGGCTTGATTGGCAGTACGACAGCCCTAGCAAAAAAGAGACCTGTGCAGGAAGCGGTAGGTCAGGCGATGACTAGCTTTTTGTTGCTAGTGCAGGACGAGTTGATGGAGTGGGGCGTAACAGAAGTCGAAATTAGGGATCGCTACTTTGAAGACGCAATTGCTCAGTTTATTCGTAACCCAGAAGTGGCTGCCGTTTTGGGTAAGGCTTTTGAGAAGGACTGTAGGGCGATCGACACTGCTCAACTAGAGGATATTTGGAAGCACTCGAAAGTTCGTCGGATTTCCTTTCCAGCAATGCCCGATGAATTTAAATGGAGTCGAATTGGAGATGAGTATATCCGCAAGGTACGAAAGATTGTGCGGGAAACGACCGACTTAAGAGAAATACTCGATTCGGAGCGTTTAGAGGTCATTGAGCAGGGTATTGCTGAACTCACCCGAAATACGGCTCAACTAAGGAACGTTTCTCCAGGATTCGATATTGAACGTTATCGAGAAAGTTTACAGGACTGTTATGGGTATTTAAAGCTCAACACGCTAGATGTGACCCATCAACAGTACAAACTACGACTGTGGAAGATGTTCATTGAGCAGAGTGTGCGTGAAGCTTTGCCACCCTCCCGTTATGACCTGAGAAAGGAAACGCAGCGAAAGCTCGTAGAGTCACCGCAGTTAGAGTCAGAGCTATCTACGGAAGATTTAGAGCGTTACAACCGTGAATATGTGCAGAAGATCGCTCGTCCGGTGTTAGAAGTTTTGGAAGAGCCAAACAATCAACTGGCTGTGATTGTGGGTGATCCAGGCTCTGGAAAATCTACGTTACTCCAGTTCTTGGCTTTAAAGTGGACAGAGACTCCAAATGATGAGTTGCCACTACTGGTCGAGCTGAGAGAATATACCCAGGAACACAGCTCAATCACCAGCTTTTTAGAATACTTCCATCAGGGTTCCCGCACGATTTGTCGCTTAGAGCGCCTTGATGTCGATAATTTGCTGCGGCAGGGACAAGCACGGGTAATGTTTGATGGGCTGGATGAAGTATTTGACCCCAGTATCAGAAGTAAGGTGATTACAGAAATTATTCGCTTTACAAACGAATACCCTAAAGTGCGTGTTCTGGTTACGTCACGGATTGTTGGCTATGTCGGACATCCTAATTCGGAAAGATTGCAAAATGCGGGCTTTCGCCAATTCACCTTGCAGGATCTAAATTCAGATCAAATCCAGAAGTTTATCGAACAATGGCATGACCTGGCTTTGGGAAATGACCCCGATCGACCCCGCCTGCAAACTCGATTAGAATCTGCGATTAAAAACTCTGTTTCAATTCGTGAGTTAGCAGGTAATCCACTGCTGCTAACGATGATGGCGATCTTGAATTACAAACGAGAACTGCCAAAAGATCGAGCTGAACTGTATGAGCAAGCATCGCAAGTGTTGCTCTATAACTGGGATGTAGACTATAAGAGTTTGGAATTGCCAGCCGATGCAATTGGACAAGCTGAAAAACAGGCAATGCTGCGCCGAATTGCTTATGAGATGCAATCTGGTGAAACAGGGCTGGCTGGGAATCTGATTTTGGGTGAAAAGCTACAGGCAATTCTGACTAATTTCTTAAGATCCAGAGGTTTTGAACAGCCCAGAGAGAAAGCTGATTTACTGATTAAACAATTTCGTGAACGTAATTTCATCCTTTGTTTTTTAGGGGATGACGATTATGCCTTTGTCCATCGGACTTTTCTGGAGTATTTCTGTGCGAAGGAGTTTGTCGATCGTTTAGAAAAACGACGTGCGATTCCGGACGAGCAGTTGACAGAAGACCAGTTGAAAACAGATGTATTTAGTCAGCATTGGCAAGATGAATCCTGGCATGAAGTGTTACGCTTGATCTGCGGCATGACCGGAGAAGCTGTAGCCGCTGCAATGATTGACGACTTAATGGAACACAAGGATAAAGTAGACAAATTTGGCAATTTGTTTTTAGCCGCTGAGTGTCTTGCAGAAGTTAGAAACCGTTCCAGCATTATGACAACAGATGTTAACCTGCTGAAGAATCTGAAGTGTCTGACGCACTACGAGCCAATTAAGAGAGTTTTCTGTTTTCAGCACTTCAATGAGGCAGAGTTTCAACGAGATATTGAGAGTCGCACTGAAGCCGTTTCTGCAATTGCAAAAACCTGGAGAGGTAATGAGGAAACTCTAGCTTGGCTCAAAGACTTAACTCAATCAAGTCACGATTGGTCAGTCAGAACGACAGCAGTTCAGGAGATTGCTAAAAACTGGAAAGATCATTTAGATGCCTTGCTTTGGCTCAAAGACCGAGTGCAAACTGATGCTAATGGATGGGTGCGTAGTGCCGCCGTCCGAGCGCTGACTGAAGGGTGGAAGGATAACCCGGATACGCTGACTATGCTCAAAGACCGAGTGCAAACTGATGCCCATGAAGGTGTGCGTAGTGCCGCCGTCCGAGCGCTGACTGAAGGGTGGAAGGATGACCCGGATACGCTGACTATGCTCAAAGACCGAGTGCAAACTGATGCCCATGAAGATGTGCGTAGTGCCGCCGTTCAAGCGCTGGCTAAAGGGTGGAAGGATGATCCGGATACGCTGACTATGCTCAAAGACCGAGTGCAAACTGATGCCCATGAAGATGTGCGTAGTGCCGCCCTAGACGCGCTGACTGAAGGGTGGAAGGATGACCCGGATACGCTGACTATGCTTAAACACCGAGTGCAAACTGATGCCCATGAAGGTGTGCGTAGTGCCGCCCTAGACGCGCTGACTGAAGGGTGGAAGGATGACCCGGATACACTGACTATGCTTAAACACCGAGTGCAAACTGATGCTAATGAATGGGTGCGCCGTGCGGCTCTACACGCGCTGGCTAAAGGGTGGAAGGATGACCCAGATACGCTGACTATGCTTAAACACCGAGGGCAAACTGATGCCCATGAAGATGTGCGTAGTGCCGCCGTCCGAGCGCTGGCTAAAGGGTGGAAAGATGACCCGGATACGCTGACTATGCTCAAAGACCGAGTGCAAACTGATGCCCATGAAGATGTACGTAGTGCCGCCCTAGACGCGCTGACTGAAGGGTGGAAGGATGACCCGGATACGCTGACTATGCTCAAAGACCGAGTGCAAACTGATGCCCATGAAGATGTACGTAGTGCCGCCCTAGACGCGCTGACTGAAGGGTGGAAGGATGACCCGGATACGCTGACTATGCTCAAAGACCGAGTGCAAACTGATGCTAATGGATGGGTGCGTAGTGCCGCCGTCCGAGCGCTGGCTGAAGGGTGGAAGGATGACCCGGATACACTGACTATGCTTAAACACCGAGTGCAAACTGATGCCCATAAAGGTGTGCGTAGTGCCGCCGTCCGAGCGCTAGCTAAAGGGTGGAAGGATGACCCTAAAATCTTTGAGGTTCTTTACAACTGTACTTTAAATGCTCCCTCTCAAGAGGGTAGAGGAATTTGGCAAGATAACCCAAGACATGCTGCGCTTGCGGTAATTGTTCAACATTTTCTTGATCATCCTCAAGTATCAGCACTATTGAGCGATCGGGCAGACAATGATCCAGATGAACAGGTTAGGGCATTTGCTAAGTGTGTGATAGAAAATGAATTTCTTTACAGATTCTCAAATTGAATTTCGAGTGAATAAATCACTTCTTCCTCCCAAATGTTGAGTTGAGTATGGCTACCTTTTTGCCGCAGGAGCGATCGCAACAAATTACTGAAGCAGGAACTCTTGCCCATTGGTCTCTACGCTGTGTTTGGAGTCATGATTGCGATCGCAGGCATTGCGCTGGGGCTGAATCAACTGGCGGCGTGTTGCTCACAACGGCGCTGCTGATCGGAGCCAGTTTGTCTGCCACCGATCCAGTGTCGGTGATTGCCTTATTTCGAGCATTAGGGGTGGGCAGTCGGCTCAGCGTTTTGATGGAAGGGGAAAGCCTCTTGAATGACGGGATGGCAGTGGTTGCCTTTAGTTTTCTGGTTGCCCTGCCACTGGGAACAGCAGATTTGTCCTTGCAAACAGCAGTGATTGAGTTTGTGCGCGTGGTCGGCATCGGCATTGTAGTCGCCAGCCTGATTGGCTTTAGGATCTCTTACCTGACGCAAGCGGTTCTGGGGTGATTGAGGTCGTGACGATGGGCTTGATTTTGGGGAACTTTGGTTCCCGGATTGGCATGAACCCTCGGACTGCCACCATGTTTGGGGTCGTGTTGTTCACCTTACTGGTGCAAGGATTGACAATTAAACCCTTACTGGCATGGCTCAATCTGCTAAAGAATCAACCCCTGTGGCAACATTTTTTGGAAGCGATCGCTCGGCTAGCGGCATTAAAGCGTGTGTTGCAGCATCTTGCTCAAGCCGACGATCGTCCGGCAATTGAGCCAGAGTTTTTTCGGTATCAGGAGTCTCTGATTAAAGGAGAAATTGTTCGTTTGGCAGAGGAGATTGATACCTTGCAGGACGAGCACCCAGATTTACGAGCGTTTGCCACCGAACAATTTAAGCTAGAACTGCTGGCAATTGAGGCAGATACCTATGCTGAGTTCATTCAAGCAGGACAACTGAACCGGGAACTGGCTCCCTTCCTTCAGCAAGGCTTTTCCGAAACAACATAAAAATAGCTGTTTACAGGCTTCACAAATCAATGTCGTTAAGGCTACACAACATCGGACTATTTATTTGGCATAAGCGGATTCACCAATTGTGAAATAAGATCGGTTCCCTGATCTCCAGCGTTCCGCTGAAAAGTGGCAGATTGTCGAATGTCTGTCACTTTCCTGTCATATTTGCTTCTGAAATTTGAAAGGGAACCTGAATTTGGGAGCAGCCATTATGGCTTGGCAAACGCTTTTGCATTGGATGTATGTGGCAGGGATGACGATCGGGGCGCTGCATTTCTGGTCGCTCAGCCGCCATCCGAAAGGGGTGCCTCAGCATGAGTATTTAGTCGCCATTTTTATTCCCATTTGGTCAGGGTTAGCATACCTGGCAATGGCCTTAGACCAGGGTAAAGTGGAAGCCGCTGGACAGGTTGCCCATTATGCTCGCTATATCGATTGGATAGTGACGACACCACTGTTGTTACTGGCGCTATCCTGGACAGCGATGCAGTTTATCAAGAAAGACTGGACACTGATTGGCTTTCTCATGAGTACGCAGGTCGTAGTGATTACCACTGGGTTAATTGCAGACCTCTCTGAACGCGATTGGGTACGGTACTTGTGGTATATCTGCGGCGTGGCAGCTTTCCTGGTGGTACTTTGGGGCATCTGGGTGCCACTACGAGCAAAGGCAAGGAGTCAAGGGGGCGAACTGGCTACACTCTATGACAAGTTAACAACTTACTTGACTGTACTGTGGATTGGCTACCCGATCGTTTGGATCATTGGTCCCTCTGGATTAGGGTGGGTGAATCAAGACATTGACACCTTGCTCTTTTGTGTGTTGCCCTTTTTCTCCAAGGTTGGGTTTAGCTTTCTTGACTTGCATGGCTTGCGTAGTTTGCACAATCAGCCACCCGAAACAGGATTCGATCGCACCGCGAACCGAGTTTTATCTTTCCTGGGAAACGTTACTGCTTTGTGGATACCCCAATCGCAATCGGGGCATCGAAGCACTCGCCGTTTGCCAGGAGAACTGTAATGCAATCAATTTTAGGAGGATTTATTATGACTCGTTCATTCATTGGCTTAATTACAATTTCAGGACTTGCGATCGTCTTAGGCGCGTGTGCCCCGGCAACAACTCCTGTATCTCCCACACCCGGTACAACAATATCGCCAACTACTGACCCAACCATTTCCCCCTCTCCCTCCCCCACAACGTCGCCTTAGTTTTGGAACACAACTCAAGCGTTCCATCTGATTCACTTTATCGGCATAGCTCTCATGAAACGACCCCATACTGTTGCCCGTTGGCTGATGTTTATCGTCATGGGGTTAGTCGGCTGCACACCGCCACAACCGCCAGCAGGCAGCCCTCCTAGCGCTCCAGCAACCAACCTCAAACAAGTGCAGACAACTCCTAGCCCTGCTTCAGCGCGGCAAGCAAGCTGCACGCTGGTTGAAAAGGGCTTTGGTTCCCAGGGGAAAGTAACCGTGCGGGTTGAAGAAGTTGTGACCGGGCTAGATGTGCCCTGGGGCATTGCCTTTTTGCCGAACCGCGATCTGCTGGTCTCGGAACGATCGGGACGGGTGCGGCTGGTACAGAAGGGTGTATTACGCCCAAGCCCGATCGCCACCATCAATGTCAGCGATCAAGGTGAAGGCGGACTCTTGGGAATCGCAACGCATCCTGATTTTGCCAGCAACCGCTTCTTCTATGTCTATTTCACGGCTAACACCAATGGTGCTGCGGTGAATCGTGTGGAACGATGGCAAGTGTCGTCGGATGGGCTGAGTGCAAACCGCGATCGCACCATCATTGACAACATCCCCGTCGCTCAATTTCACAATGGTGGGCGCATTCGTTTTGGTCCCGATGGCATGCTTTACATTGGTACGGGAGATGCTAGAAAGCCTGACCTTTCTCAAAATGTCAAAAGTTTGGCAGGTAAGATTTTGCGCATCACTCCTGATGGTCAGGTGCCTGCCGATAATCCCTTCCCAGGCAACCCGGTTTATATCCTGGGGATTCGCAATACGCAGGGCTTTGATTGGGTTAATCCATCAACACTGTGGGTGAGTGATCATGGTCCTAGTGTTGTGCGGCATAAGTTATGCAACATAATGCCTGCCTAGTTTCTTGTCAATTGCTTGTTTGGTCAACTTCCAGTTGATCGTCGTGCGTTGTGTGTTTCGCTCCACCTGCCAAGCCTCAATTTCTGATTTTAGTTCTGCCTCAGTAGGAATTCTGCGGTTCAGACATTGGCGACTCAGGACGCTAATTTCAACCTCTGCCAGGTTCAACCAACTGCCATGCTTTGGTGTGTAGTGAAAGACCAATCGTTTGAGTAGACGGTTGGCTTTGCGTTGACCTAAGACATCGACAAAGACTTTAGCAAAATGGATGTTGAGATTATCCAGCACTAGATGAACCGTCTCGGCTTGGGCATAGTGGGTGGTGAGCAGACACTCGATGAACGCGACAAAATCGGCTTTGCAGCGTCGCCGAGTGACTTGGGCAAAGCGCCAGGCTCCTTTTGGTTCAACCGCTACAAAAATATTACGTGTGCCCCGGCGCTCATATTCACTGTCTTCTTTGCTGACCGCACCTGGCTTGAGTGGAAGCGTTGGGCGTAGGCAGGCTAACAGTTGCTTGCTTTTCTCATCCACACAGACCACAGGCTGTTTCGGATTATAGGGTTGATGGTAAAGGTCAATCAGGTTGTACATCCGTTGCCGATATTCAGGCGTTAGGGAACCAATGCACCACATTTCTTTCAGCCAAGGCTTACACCGTTTTTTTTTAGCGCTCGACCGACCGTCTTGGCGCTCATCTGTAAAAGCTCATATTGTTCACTGACCACCATCGCCAGCAAACTTAAGGTCCAACGACTGCGTCCTTCCGGTGGTTCACTACAGGCAGTGGCGACAATACTGGCTTCGATTTGTTCGTCGACCGCAACCGGTCTACCACAGCGTGGGCGATCCGTTAATGTTCCTTCTACACCGCTTTCCAGATACCGTTGGCGAATGCGCCAAATCCGCGTCCGTTCAATGCCCAACACCTCACTAATCATTTGATCTAAGAGACCTCGATCCAATGCCAACAAGATTTGGGCGCGAGTCACTTCCCGCACACTGCGCACACCTTGAGTGCTGACCCGCTCCAATACCGTTCGCTCACCTTCTGCTAGCTTAATCTCGACTCGTTTCACATTGACCTTTCTATGTTGCAGTATTTATGTCTTAGTATACTAGTGGAGAATTGGGGCGATCGGGACACGATAAAGTGAGCGTTGCTCAGGCAGGCGATAATTTGGGCTGGCCCACCACGTACCGCTGTGAATCACAGCAGGGCTTAGTGACACCTGCGATCGTCTGGCAGCAGGCCTTACCACCCGGAGGAGCTGCCATCTATAGAGGTAGTGCCATTCCTGAATGGAAAGGTAGCCTCATGATTGCCGCGCTACGGGCAGAACAATTACAGCGAGTCGTCATTGATCCGCAGTCTGGTCAGGTGCAGCAGTATGAAGTGTATTTGCAGGGTCAGCAGGGGCGCTTAAGAGACGCGATGATGGGACCTGATGGCGAGTTATATGTGACGACAAGTAATTGTGATGGTCGCGGCAGTTGTCCGCCCGAGCAGGACAAGATTCTTCGCATTACCCGTTGAGCCTGTCACGTTTCAATCACATTTCGTTTTCATACTCAAAGCTAGGTGGAGAATCAGGGCGATCGCTCGCAGTCAATCTCTATTTGATCTTCTATTTGTCGAAGGCGTCATTCTCATGCTTGATCTCTGGTATAAAAACGCGGTTATTTATTGCATTGATGTCAAAACCTTTATGGACGCCAATGGAGATGGAATTGGTGATTTTGCTGGTTTGACTCAGCGAGTTGATTACCTATCTGGCTTGGGAGTGACCTGCATTTGGCTGATGCCCTTTTATCCTTCCCCCAATAAAGACAACGGCTACGACGTGATGGATTACTACAGCGTTGATCCTCGTTTAGGGACGCTGGGCGATTTTGTTGAATTTACCCGTTGCGCCGAGGAGCGGGGCATGCGGGTGATTGTTGATCTAGTTGTAAACCATACGTCAAACCAACATCCCTGGTTTCAAGCGGCTTGTAGGGATAAGGACTCCAAATACTGGCATTACTACTTATGGTCAAAAGAGAAGCCGCAAGATTTAACAGAGGGCATTATCTTCCCCGGTTTTCAGGAGGCGACTTGGGCCTATCAGCCAGAGGCAGAAGCCTATTATGCCCATCGTTTTTATGACCATCAGGCGGATCTCAACATTACCAACCCTGAGGTGAGGATAGAAATCCAAAAGATTATGGGCTTCTGGCTGGCGCTGGGAGTCTCTGGGTTTCGGATTGATGCTGCTCCCTACTTGATTGAACTAAGGCAGGCTGACAACCTCTTTGAGCACGTCGATGATCCTTTCATCTACATTGAGCAATTGCGCGAATTTCTCTCCTGGCGGCAAGGCGATGCCATTTTGCTTGCAGAAGCGAATGAACCCGTTGCCAAATTATCCAGATACCTTGGGAATGGCGATCGGATGCAGCTGCTATTTAACTTCTGGGGTAACCAGCATCTCTTTCTCGCGATGGCGCAAGGCAAGTCGGCTCCTTTGGTGCAGGCGTTCAACGAGTTACCCGCTATTCCCGCGATCGGACAATGGGCTAACTTCATTCGCAATCATGATGAATTGTCGCTAGATCACCTCTCCAGCGAACAGCAGAATGACATTGCTACTGCCTTTGCGCCCGATCGTGAACAGATGTGGATCTTCGATCGTGGCATTCGTCGCCGTTTCGCACCCATGGTAAAGGGTGATCCTCAAAGGCTACGGTTGACGTATAGTTTGCTGCTGACCCTACCAGGCACGCCAGTCATTAACTATGGTGAAGAACTGGGTATGGGTGATGACTTAACACTCAAAGAACGCGATCCGGCTCGAACACCAATGCAATGGTCAAATGCTATCCATGGTGGCTTTTCGACGGCAGCGGTTGATCAATTGATCCAGCCTGTGATTGCTGAAGGCGAATACAGCTACCAGCATCTTAATGTCAATGTTCAACGTCGCAACCCTAACTCGTTTCTGAACTGGATGGAACGCGCTATCCGGCTGCGGAAGGAATGTCCAGAGTTTGGTTGGGGTGCATGGCAACTTTTGGAGACCAATCATCCCAGTGTGTTTGCCCATCGGTGCGAGTGGCAGGGCGGAGTGGTGATTGCAGTACATAATCTGGGAGAAACTGCCTGTACAGCAAACTTGATCCTCAAAGAGGACATTCATCAGTGTTTGATTGATTTGTTTGAAGATCAACCGGATGAGACGATCGTGGGTTCCTCCCACAACCTTCATCTCAAAGGCTATGGTTATCGTTGGTTTCGCGTGGGCGACTAAGCCCCTTTAGCAGGTTTTCACATGAGGAAGCAGTCTTGTGGTTCCCCTTCACGACAATAACCCTACCCGCATCACACCTTACGTTACCTATGGCTTGATTGGCATCAACATCTTTATTTTTTTGTATGAGCTGAGGCTGTCTGCATCGCAATTGCAGAGTTTTGTCCAAGCCTATGCTGTTGTACCGAGTCAATTAACTGACAGTTTTCAAAGTGGCGATCTTAGCCAAATTCTGCTGCAAGCAATGACACTCTTTACCTCGCAGTTTCTGCATGGAGGTTTTTTGCACCTCGGTGGCAATATGTTGTTTTTGTGGGTGTTTGGCAACAACATTGAGGATCAGTTAGGGCATGTCAAGTTTTTGCTTTTCTATCTGCTCTGTGGAGCCTTGGCAGGGTTAGCACAGTGGTTTTTCTCGATGCAGTCTACGGTGCCTGCCTTGGGAGCAAGCGGAGCGATCGCAGGAGTATTAGGAGCCTACATTCTGCGCTTTCCTAAGTCCAAAATTCTGACCCTGATTCCGATTGGCTTTTTCCTGACCACGTTTAGAATCCCTGCCGTATTTTTTCTTGGATTCTGGTTTCTTCAACAGGCTTTTTACGGTATTGCGAGTTTACAGGTACGCAGCAATATTGGTATGGAAAGTGGCGGTATTGCCTATTGGGCACATGCTGGAGGGTTCGTTTTTGGTGTGATTCTAGGACCATTATTGGGTCTCTTTGCCGCAAACGATCGTTAACTCTAGAATGAGTTGCTCAATGATCCAGGTCGGAAGCTTTATGTCATCTTTCAGTCACATTTGCCTTTAATTATCGAAATAAGCGCCTAAACGCTGAGATTGAATTTTTGGGTTTAAGTCGAACGGACTCCCATCATGATGATGTCCTTGGTGATTAGTAGAAGATAGAAAAGAAATGACGATCAATTCTGGCTTTCTAACAGCCTCTCTGGCTGCTGTAACCCTGACGATCGTGCCAACAATGGCTTTAGCGGAGCCTGTACTGTTGATTAGCCAACAACCTCAAACCAATCAAATTGCTGGCAAGGTTGTCAGCATTGATGATGACGATTTCATCTTAGATACTGGCAGTCAACGGATTAAGGTCGATGCTAAAGCGCGTCCGATTCGGCAACTGTTGGTAAGGCGGTGACAGTCACAGGAACAGTTGATGATAACGAATTTGAAGCCCGTACCATCGTTCGCTTGGTGAGGTGATTCTGATTCGCGACTAAAAAGTTTAAGGCTGGAGGAAACTATGAACATAAAAAGAATTTTAATTGCCATTGATGAATCACCATTAGCGTCCGTTGTGTTCAAGCAAGGGCTTACGTTCGCAGAGCGGGAGGCATGCCGACTGCAAAGTGTTCCACTGTATTGACTCAGATCACTTGAGTCAGTATGCCTCCCTCATGTCCCTAGAGACCGCAGAGGAAAAAACTCAAGCGCTATTGCAAACTTATCAACAGAAAGCGCAAGCGTGGCATGTTTCACCAGACTTTAGCTATGAGATGGGAAATCCAGGGCAAGCGATTTGCAACGTTGCCCATCAATGGGGAGCAGACCTGATTATCCTTGGACGTAGAGGTAACAAAGGGATTGCTGAGTTACTGGGAGGGAGTGTCAGTAATTATGTCGTTCATCATGCTCCTTGCTCAGTGCTGGTGATTCAAGGCAAAGCGTTGATTGCAGAAAGCGCTGCCACTGACTCTGCTGACTCCTCTCAATCGGTCAATCCACCTTCTTTATCTCGCTCAATTAAATAACAGTCATGAAGAAACTTTTACGACGACCCATCCGGTTTTTGATGGCAGGAGTGGCGCTATTCCTGCTGCTCCTTTCCTGTCAAGCGACACCACAGGCGCAGACATTCCCCTCAGCGCAACCGAGTGCCGTTGCATTACCGACCAATGAATTAAGTGCCTATCCTGCACAGCTACCGCCCTTGCCCTACGCCTATGGTGCTTTAGCAAAGGCGATCGATGCTGAAACGATGAGGTTGCATCACGATAACCATCACGCTACTTATGTTAAAAATCTCAATGAGGCGTTAGCGCAACAGCCAAATTTGCAAAATCGCAGCGTTGAAGCATTATTACGCGACCTCGATAGTGTGCCAGAAGCCATTCGTACCAAAGTGCGTAATAATGCGGGTGGACATCTGAACCACACTCTCTTTTGGCAGCTGATGAGTCCCAATGGCGGGGGACAACCCACTGGCGCGATCGCTCAAGCCATTAATCAAAGCTTTGGCAGTTTCGAGAACTTTAAAAAGCAGTTTAACGAAGCAGGCGGCGATCGCTTTGGCAGTGGTTGGGTTTGGCTCGTTCGCAATCCTCAAGGACAATTGCAGATTACGACAACACCCAATCAGGACAATCCCATCATGGAAGGCTCTTTCCCGCTTTTGGGCAATGATGTTTGGGAACACGCTTATTATCTGCGTTATCAAAATCGTCGGGCAGAGTATCTTAATAATTGGTGGAACGTGTTGAACTGGCAAGTAGTAAACCAACGGTTTCAACTCGCCTCTCAGTCATAATTGTGCAGGAGTTTGAACATGAGACGGTTGTTGATGCATAGTCCGATCGTCGTCGCCGCGTTGTGGATTGTGGCGTATCTGCTACTAACACTGTTTCCGCTGCTGGTGCTGGTACTGCATCCGGCTCCTACAGGACGCGGCTTCTGGATCGAGTTCTCGGTGGCACTGGGCTTTATTGGGCTAGCAATGATGGCACTACAATTTGTTGTCACTGCCCGTGTCAATCGGATCGAAGCCTCCTACGGCATTGATATTCTGCTTCAGTTTCACCGCTACATGTCGCTGGTGGCATTTTTCATGGTGCTGGCGCATCCCGTGATTCTGTTCATCGCTCAGCCAGAAACCCTCCAACTACTCAACTTCCCTCAAGCTCCCTGGCGGGCACGTCTGGCAGTATTAGGTACACTGGCATTGCTGGCAATGGTAGTGACGACTATTTGGCGCAAGCAACTCAAAATCCCCTACGAACCTTGGCGAGCGGCTCATACTATTCTGGCAGTGCTAGCAGTGGGGTTTGGCTTTGGACATGCGATCGGCGTTGGCAATTATCTCGGTCTCTTCTGGAAAGCGGTGTTGTGGTCAGGCATCATTCTCATTTCGCTCTGGCTGATCATTTATGTGCGGTTGGTGAAGCCCTGGTTGCTGACCAAAAAGCCCTACGTGGTAGAAGAAGTGGTGCCACAGTCGGGCAATGTCTGGACGCTGGCATTGCGCCCACTGGGTCACGAGGGTTTTACCTTTCAGCCCGGACAGTTTGCCTGGTTGACGCTGAATATTACGCCGTTTCGTATGCGCGAACATCCGTTTTCCATGTCATCCAGTGGCGATCGCACCGATCGGCTTGAGTTTGGCATCAAAGCAATTGGAGACTTTACCAGTCGGATCAAGGATGTGCAACCGGGCACGAGAGCTTACCTGGATGGTCCTTATGGTGTCTTTACAATCGATCGCTATTATGACAGTGCTGGCTTTGTGCTGATTGCAGGAGGAGTGGGAATTACGCCCATCTTCAGTATTTTATTGACAGCAACAGAACGAAAGGACGATCGCTCCTTTCTGCTGATCTATGCCGCGCCTGCCTGGGGTGATGTGACCTATCGAGATGAGTTGGAAGCCCTGAAGGAAACGCTGGATTTGACGATCGTCTATGTCTTGCGAAAAGCCGATGATGACTGGGAAGGCGAAACAGGTTACGTCGATCGAGCACTCGTAGAAAAACACATTCCCCGGCATCGCGGCAGTCGGCATTACTTCATCTGCGCCGCCCCAGTGATGATGGATGCCGTTGAACGGGCACTGGTTGAGCTAGAGGTTCCCGTGACAAATGTCCATATGGAACACTTTGACTTAGCCTGAAGGCATGAGAGAGTAAGAAAAATCGAACAGCCAACAGCCCTATGCGTTACAGCATCATGATGCAACTAGTCGCCGCTACAACCCTAATTTTGTTGGGCACCGCCGCCTTGTTTGCCTGGATTCAAACTCGAACCGAACCCGTCGATTTAAGAAGCAATGGGGTTTCCACTCGCTCTTACAACAGGCGTTAGGGTGAGGTTAGCAGCAGCCTACTTGCGTCTTGTTGGCAGGTGATGCAGCGAGTTTTCGATCATAATGACGGCTATAGCCTAAACAAGCCATGATGCAAACCCTGTGGCATTTTTTAGCGGTCAGTGCTTCATCATTACGATCGCTCTTCGCACCCTTTCTACCGTCTTGCGATTAACGCGCTTCCGGGTTTGAGTGAAGACACGCCCGTGCAACAAATACGGGGTAATTTCGTCAATCAGCTTGTCCAAATCTTAGAGAGGGATGATCTGCTGGTTATTACGCACAATGCCCATTCAGAGCGGTTAAACGTGCCCACGCTAGGCGTTGAACCAGAGGCGCTTGCGCGGCGGCATCCCGATCTTTCCATGATCATTGCCCACTTTCCGCGTCTGGTATGAGGTGCTTATCCCTTCTTCACTCAGTTCATGATGCGATAGCTAGTCAATTTACGAACCTGTGCAACACTCATGTTTAATTGTTGAGCGATCGCGACTTCAATCTGACTGGCTTGAGTGACAGGAAACGTGTATGTCGGCTTTTTCAACGTTGAGTTAGCAGTTTTAAGCGCGATAGTGGTCATGCCACGGCGGCGATCGATGACGGCATTGATCGCCAGGATTGTCACTGGCAACTTCACACCCCTCGGCAACTCTGCCCGAAGCTTGCCCACAGAATCATAAGGGCGGCTTAAGACGGTTGCTGCCACGAAGTTCCCTGCTAACCCAAATAGTGCCGCAATCAAGGGCAACGGTAGCCAGAATTCCCAGCCAGTGCGATGAAGGAGTTGCAGGAAACGAGGGGAAGCCATGGCGATGACTGATTGGCTATGAATACAAATAGTTTAATGGGCAACCGATTCGCTCAAAATCCCACCTCTGACGGATGCTTTCCTTGATCCACATGTCTAAGCTGCATTTGAAAAGGTAGAGCGAAGATCAATGCGCATTCTGCTGGTCGAAGATGATGCCAAGCAACTAGAACCCCTACATGCTGCTCTCTCGGAGGCAGGGCACGTTGTCGATGGGGTGAGAGATGGCGCGATCGCTCAATGGATCTTGTCGCAGCGTGAGTATGACCTGCTGATTTTAGATTGGCTCTTACCGCAGAACAGTGGCTTAAAACTCTGTCAACACTATCGCTATCTAGGGAAAACGGCTCCAGTACTGATGCTGACGGCAAAAGATGCCACTGCTGACAAAATTAGTGGCTTAGATGCGGGCGCTGACGACTATCTTGTCAAACCTGCTGATGTGTTTGAACTGCTGGCGCGAGTACGAGCGTTGGGGCGGCGATCGCCGCTTTGGAAAGGTGACACTCTACACTTTGAAGATTTGACTCTGCATTTGCCCACGTTAACGGTTGAGCGGGGCGATCAAACGTTGCAACTTTCAACCCGCGAATTTCAATTGCTGGAATATTTGATGCGTCATCCCCGGCAGGTGCTCTCTCGTAGCCAGATTGAACAGGCACTATGGGAATGGGGCAGCGAACCAGAGAGTAATGCCATCACAGCGTTGGTCCGTCGGCTGCGGCAGCGTTTAGAGGTTGTGGGCGCTAATTGGCTGGAGACGGTTTATGGCATGGGATATTGCTTGAAGCCAAATGTTCAATCGTAGCCGCCGGCAGCTTGCCCACTGGTTTGCGTTATCAATGGGCAGTATTCTCATCCTTTTTGCAGGCATCATTTACTACCAACGAACCGTCGATCGACTCCAAGAAAGCGATCGACTGCTCTACAAAAAAGCCAGCGTCATGGCGGCAAGTATTGAGTACACGGTGCGGCAGAAAATAACTACCGCCGACTTAAGCAAAGTGCCGATTCTGGGTAACTATGCACCCCCCTTAGAGAGTGAAATTGTCTACGCCCGCTGGTATTCGGCAACTGGAATGTTGCAGCAATTTTATGGCATACAGCCCTCAGATCAGATTCAGGCGATCGCCGCCTTTGAAACCATTCAAGCTCAACCCGCATGGTTCCGACAGCTAACACTTCCAGTCGATTCCAACGGACGCACGATCGGCTATCTTCAAATCGCCATGCCGCTAACAGCGGTTCAAAACGATTTGCGAGAGTTGCTGATCGTCATGATGGTGGCAGTGCCTCTGACCTTAGGGGGCATTAGTCTCACCGGCTGGGTTTTAGGTGGGGTGGCAATGCAGCCGATTCGGAATGCCTATGCCCAACTGCAACGGTTTGCTGCGGATGCTTCCCATGAATTAAGGGCACCGCTTGCCATCATTTTGAGTAATGCCCAGGTCGGGTTAATCAGCCCGTTGGATGCTGGAAAGCCGAAACATATTCGTTTGGAAAAGATTGCTGAATCTGCCAAGTCGATGAATTTGCTGGTGACAGATCTCCTGTTTCTAGCACGACAGGCAGGGCGATTGGATTCAAACTCAATACAAGCTGTGAACTTAAATGATTTATTGAAAGACACGATCGCGTCTTCAGCCGTCCAATCTACTGCCCATCACTTGACCCTTCACTTAGAGCTTCCGGAGGAAAGGACGCTGATTCAGGGCAACCCTGACTTGTTACGACAAGCGATTACCAATTTACTGACCAATGCCTGTAAATATACACTGGCTCAAGGGAACGTTTGGTTACGGTTAATCACCTACTATCACTGCCTTTTAATTCAAGTAGAAGATACGGGTATCGGCATTCCAGAGTCAGCTTTACCCCATATTTTTGAACGCTTTTACCGGGTTGATGAGGAACGTACACAGGAAAAAGGCGGCTCTGGATTAGGTTTGGCGATCGCACAGCAGATTGTAGCAGCTCACAATGGACGGTTAACTGCGAGTAGCCAGGTTGGCAAAGGTTCTCTGTTTCAAATCGAGCTACCCCTGTTATAGAAGATCTATCCTTTGACTCTAAAAATTCCATCTAAAATTGACCGTTTGAATCGTAAGATTTGCTCACAAATAACTTCCCAGGTTGAAGGAACGAGTGGATGGGTAGTGAAATGTTATTTCCCGGCAAGTCCAATAGGTACGATCAAGCGTCACAAAATTCCATGGCGCTGGGTTCCAAGGAAATCCCGGGCGATGGTTCAAAGATAGTGATCCTTTTTGTAGGGACGTTACATGTAATGTCCCTACAAAAAGGTCAGCCACACGTCTGTAACACGCCCAAAATTCTGACCCGTTAACTTAGGGTTAGGGACTCGCCGGAAAACAACATCCTACGGCTCATCCACTCATCCACTCCCCTGCAATCTAGAACTTTATTTGTGGGCAGATCCCTTAACTCACCATTGGCAAAACATTGGCATTGTCACTTTCCAGTCACATTTGCTGTTGACTCTAAAAGTAGTCCCTGATTGTTTATCCCATTTCAAATAGATTTTTAACGATGCATACTTCACGGTTCAAGCAACTCATTTTAGTCTCTGGTTTTGCTGGAGTCCTCCTGCTGCTAGGTGGGCGATCGACTCACGCCGAGTCTCTTCCAGCAACCCTTCCAGCAATCGATACCGCTGAACGTTCCTCAGCGTTAGCAACCCTTGAAGCAGAGCGCTCACAAGTACCTGGCACGGTCAACACATCCGCTGCCAGTTTGCAAGCGGATGTGTTGACAGCTCAGGCAGTTGAGCCAACGCCTGAAGCTGCTCCAGAACCAATCCAGACCACACCAGAGCCAATCCAGACCACACCAGAAGCAATGCCTGTAGTGCCGACTCAAGCAGTAATTCCTGGTCGAGCGACGCAAGCGGGTCCTAGCTACGTTGGCGTAGGTGGAAACATTGGCTTTGGCGGACGTACTGATTTAGGGCGGGGTAGCTTTACGGTCTTTAGCAAAATTGGCTTGACCAATAATCTCTCTGCCCGTCCTGCGATCAATGCCAGCCGTAACCCCGCTCTTTTGCTTCCCATTACGTTCGACTTCCCCCTCCGTTCCGTCGATGGGCGCGTTAGTGTTGCTCCCTACGTGGGTGGTGGGGCTGTCCTTTCGACTGGTAGAGATAGCGCAGTGCGCGGCTTGCTGACCGGCGGGGTTGATGTACCGCTGTCGGATCAGTTTACAGCCAATGCAGCGGTCAATGTTGGCTTTTTTGGCAAAACAGAAGTTGGCTTACGGCTGGGCGTTGGCTACAACTTCTAGCCATTCAATAAGGTGTAAGCGTGCATAAGTTAGAAAATTCTGCGCTACTGGAACGCAGCGCATCCATCCATGTGGCTCCGAAGCCTGCTCTTACCCTGGTTGATGCCGTTGCTCTCATTGTCGGACTCGTCATCGGCGCAGGCATCTTCGAGACCCCATCGCTGGTGGCTGCTAATACCGGAACGATCGGTGGTGTGATTCGAGTCTGGCTTATTGGTGGCATTGTGTCGCTCCTGGGGGCACTCTGCTACGCCGAACTCGCTACTGCCTATCCCCATATTGGCGGAAATTACTATTACCTCAAACGAGCCTTTGGGCAACCGATCGCAGTTTTATTTGCCTGGGCACGCATGACGGTGATTCAGACTGGGTCGATCGCGCTGCTGGCGTTTGTCTTTGGCGATTATGCCTCACAGCTCTTTTCGTTCGGTAGCTACTCCACTTCACTTTATGCTGCGGTTGCAATCGTCCTGCTCACGGCACTGAACATTATAGGCTTGCGCCAGAGTAAGCGACTTCAGAGCGGGTTGACAGTGATGCTCATTTTGGGCTTACTGCTCGTCATCCTGGTGGGGCTTACCGCCCCGACTGCGGTTGCCTCCGTTGCGCCCGTTGCCCCATCAACGACTGCGCCCTCCTGGGGTTTAGCGCTAGTCTTGGTGCTGCTGTCCTACGGCGGGTGGAATGAAGCCGCTTACATTTCGGCTGAAATGCACAACCCGCAGCGCAACATCGTGCGATCGCTCTTGTGGAGCCTCGGCATCATTACCGGGATTTATTTGCTGATCAACCTGGCATTCCTGCGGGGATTAGGAGTGGCAGGCACAGCAGGCTCTTCAGCCGTTGCAGCGGATTTGTTGCGGCGAGTGCTGGGCGAGCCAGGAGCAATCTTTGTCAGCGTGCTTGTTGTAATTGCCACACTAGGGTCGATCAACGCCACGATCTTGACAGGCGCACGCAGCAGCTTTGTCCTGGGGCAGGATGTGTCTCCGTTACGCTGGCTGGCACGCTGGCACCCAGAACCCAGTTCGCCCACTACTGCCTATTTACTGCAAGGCGCGATCGCGCTACTCCTGGTGGGGCTAGGAACCTTTACCCGCAAAGGGTTTGAAACCATGGTGGATTATACCGCGCCCATCTTCTGGTTTTTCTTTTTGCTCAGTACCCTATCGCTCTTTGTCTTACGCCTTCGCGAACCAGAGCGTGTCCGCCCCTTTCGCGTCCCGCTTTACCCGCTTGTTCCGATCGCGTTCTGTGCCATTTGCGTCTATTTGCTGTATTCCAGCCTGGTCTTCACTGGTATTGGCGCGATCGCGGGCATCATCGTTGTTCTCTTGGGCTTGCCCTTTGTCCGTCACACAACTTCATCAAACAACCATTCTTAAAGGAGAGTATCACAATGCAATTTAACGTGACGGTGCGATCGCTACTTGTTGGCTTGAGCATCCTCAGTCTTGGCGTTGTGGGTTGCAGCCAACCGCGTAACTTCGAGGCAGACTCACAGAATCAAGCTGCCACCATTCAACCTGAGCCATCACTCAATCAGGTTCAAGATACATCTAACCCCACAACGGAAGCTCCCACCCGTACACCCGATGTCGTTTACGTCCCAACGCCTGTGCCCGTTGTGAATGAAATGCTGCGACTGGCAAACGTACAATCCAATGATGTTGTTTATGATCTGGGTAGTGGCGATGGTCGGATTGTGATTACAGCCGCGCAAAAGGTTGGTGCACGCGGTATTGGCATTGATAAGCTAATGTGCATTTAAGTTGCAATATGCATATTTCCCTTATTCTTTATCTTGCGATTCCATCTGATGATTAACTCGCCTTGATTTAGCAGTCTTTCTAGCAATTCTTTCAATTCATCGACTGACTTAAACAGTCGATGAGCAATATGTTCCTTACAAGAATGCCAAACAAGCTCAATAATATTCAGGTCAGGACTGTAGGCAGGTAAAAACTCTAAAACAATGTTGGGAAGTTCTTGAGCAATCTTCTCTCGCATATCAAGTCGTTTGTGATAACTGGCATTATCTAGAATGATGATAATCTTTCCTCCCTTTGCTTGAAAGTCTTCAGGTCTATTGCCCTGAGAAACCCATTCACTCTTAATCAATTCATTGAACTGTTGTAACTGTTCATAAAAGATGTCCCCCTCTCCCTTTTTAACAAAAAAGCAAATTCGTTTCCGGTCTGATTCTCGAATGCCTCCCATGACATTCACTCGCCCTTGCCTGCGTTGACCTGTAATCTTTTTACGGTGCCCTTTCTTACCCCAGGTTTTCCGTCGAATGACTCGTAAACTAAATCCGCTCTCATCCCAAAACCATATCTGAATTTGCTTTGGCTCTTCTTTAGCAATTGCTAAGTACTTTAATAATTTCTCTTTGAACTCAATTCTTTTAAGTGGATTCTGTTTCTCTGCTAAACTATATTTAGCCCAGATATAACGATACTTTTTTCGCTTCAGAATCCTCCTCACTTGAGAACCACTTAGCTCAATCCCAGTTTTCTCGCTCAGGTATGTTGCTAAACGTTCTCCACTCCATCGTCCAAATTCATACCCTAGGTCTGATGGCTCTTGGTCAATTATTTCTAGTAACAATCTGATATATTCAGGAGTCGCTTTACGATGACTCTCTTGATTTCGTCGATTCTGCAAGCTCTCCAGTTTGTTAGGGTCACCATGCATACACCAATAGGCTGCGGTTCGAGGTGAACATCCTAAAAAATCGGCAATTCCTCGTTGAGTTTTACCATCGTTTTGAAGCAAAAGAATTAAAATTCGTTCTCGAACATGGGCTAATTCACTCTCTCGAAGTGCTTTTTGCAATTTATCTACTTCCTCTGAACTTAGAAAACTCTTTGCTGGCATGGCACGGATAGTCTAATCATTTTTATTACTCAATTATGCAACTTAAATGCTGATCAGCTTATTAACCCCGAACGCATTCGAGAAGCCAATGAGAACGCGCAAAAGGCCGGAGTCACCGATCGCGTCCAGTTTCGTCAGCAAGATTTGTTTCAAACAAACTTTAGCGACGCTACAGTGGTCACGCTTTACTTGCTGCCAGACCTCAATGTGAAACTGCGCCCCAAACTATTGCGCGAATTAAAACCAGGCACGCGCATTGTCTCACATCAATTCAATATGGGTGATTGGAAACCTGACCAGGTTGTAGACGTGGACGGCAAGACAGTCTACTACTGGGTTGTGCCTGAAAACCCTCCTGCTAATTTACTGTAGTGCGATTGTTCTAACTTGTTGTGTTGCTAACTGTGAACGATCATGTATCAAACCAATGCTTCAGCAGACGGTGAAAGTCGCCGTCTCCAAAGACTGAATCGCACCAGACAGATGGCGATCGTGGCAATGTTTGGCTGCTTTATGGCTGTTTTTTGCTTACTCTTGACGGTCACAGCCATAAAACGAACCTACAGCAAGCAACCGCCTGCGAATCGCTTTGATTTGATTGGTGTACTTTTAGGTACCAGCGCCTTTACGACCGTCATTGGCAGTGGCTTGTCAGTGTGGTTAGTGATGGATATATCTGCTGAACATCGCGCACTGAATGAGAAGCATTCACCCAATCAACGCCAATAATCCTAGCCCTATGGAAATTCTATGGGATACGAATTGAGAGCATTGAAAGTACCTTTTCATTTTTTGGGGTGCTGAAACATCAATATGGATAATTAGTATTAAGCGGGTGCGCTGCTGCGTAGTAGCGCCTTTTCAACTGTGGTCAGCATCTAGAATCACCGACTGATCTGTCCTTCGATAGACTTTCATCCATACCGATCAAAGTACGCTGAGTCAAAGTCACCATAAGGAGAAAATGTGATGAATCGAGATGATATTAAATTTTTGCAGTCGATTCAGAGCTATCCTGCTGTATCAATCCTGATGACAACGCACCGGACTGTTCCTGAAAATCAGCAAGATCCCATACGTGTGAAAAATATGCTGGATGAGGCAAAGCAGCGGCTTCAGGACAATTTCTCTGAGCGGGAGCTAGCTCCTGTGTTAGCTCAACTTGATGAAGCTGTTGAGTCGATCGATTATCCCCACACGCTAGAGGGTCTGGCGATATTTGCCAACCATGAAATGCAGCGGGTTTACTACCATGCCTTTGCCTTTCAAGATCGAGTTGTGGTAGACGAAAGCTTTGCCACGCGTGATCTGGTCTTTGCATTAAACCGAACACCGCGCTACTGGGTACTGGCGTTAAGCGAACAGTCCACGAGCCTGTTCAGTGGCATACTCGACAGCCTAGAGGAAGTAAGAACGAAAGAATTTCCCTTAATACACGGTGGACCTGGTGGCGGCAGCAAGCTTCCAGGTGGGGAAGGGATTAATACGTCTGCCTATCGGGATGACCATCATCGTCAGTTTTTTCGTAAAGCCGATGCCGCTCTGAAACCGCTGATGGCTGCCGATCCCCTGCCGCTAGTGCTCGTGGGCATCGATCGCTACTTCAGCTTTTTCAACGAGGTTTCAGAACACAAGGATGCAGTCATTGCAACGCTGAGCGGCAATCACGACAAAACCTCAGCTCATGACTTGGGCAAGCTGGTGTATCCCCTTATTCAAGACGCTTTGACCGAGCAGCGAAAAATGGCTCTGGAGCGACTTGAAAATGCGGTTGGTGCTCAACTCTGTGCATCGGGCATTGAGGACGCATGGCGCATGGCACAGGAAGGGCGAGGGGATTTATTGCTGGTGGAGGAAGGATTTCACTACCCGGCTCGCGTTGACTCAAGCGGCATGAAGTTAATGCCCGCTGACGATCTGACTGCGATCGATGTAATAGATGATGCTGTCGATGAACTGATCGAAGCAGTGATGGGCAAAGGCGGAAAAGTAAGGTTTGTCGATGATCAAGTATTAGCAAACCATCAGCGCGTTGCTCTGATCCTACGCTACTAGGCTGATGCTACTCCGTCACAGGACAGGCATTGCGCCTACTGCTGGCTGGCGCTCCTTGATCATACATTCTCTAACTGCAATGAAAAGCCCGAAAGCCAACATCAGGGGGTGGGAACACCTGAACAATGCGAGGCTCATTCGCTACCTGCTACTCTTTGCGCTTGCCTGGGCGATCGTGCAAGTGCTGGCGTATTTTGAAACCGTACTGGTAATCTTCATCTTTGCCGCGATTCTGGCATTTTTGCTCAACTATCCGGTCAGATGGGTATCACGGTGGATGCCTCGCTGGTTGGCAGTTCTGATTGTATTTCTGCTGAGTTTGCTGGTGATCGGTGGCGCGATCGCGACGCTGGGATTAACCATCATTTCGCAAGCCCAACAACTGCTCGGACAGTCACCCCAATTGGTAGAAAGCGCGATCAACCTGTTAGAAAATCTTCAAACCTTCCTGAATAATCGCAACATCACAGTCGATTTCAGCACGTTTGAAGCACAGTTGCGCGAACAGGCACTCGGCGTCATTGGCATGGGTCTTGCCACCCTTCAAAACTTGTTGTTCAACTTGCTGGATTTAATTCTCATCGCCGTTGTTGGCTTCTTTATGCTACTTGATGGTAAACGATTATGGAATCTGCTCATGAAGCTCTTTCCACACCGTTTACGTGAAGACATCACTGTGGTAATTCAGAAGAACTTGCTGGGCTTTTTTTGGGGGAGGTTGCTGTTATCCATCTTTTTCGGTGTTTCTACATTTATAGTGTTCGTTGTGCTGAATGTTCCTTATGCCTTTGTTATGGCAGCGATCGCGGGTGTCTTTGATTTAATTCCCGGCATTGGCGCAACGTTGGGTATTGGCTTAGTCAGTCTGATCATCTTGCCTCAAGGGATTCTAGTCAGCCTCAAGGTGCTGTTTGGCTGTGTATTGCTGCAACAGGTTGAGGAAAATGTGCTGATGCCCCGAATTATGCAGGGTTCAATTAACATGAATCCGGTCATTATGTTTTTTGCGCTCTTGGTTGGCGTTCGAGTCGCCGGATTAGTTGGAGTTTTTCTATCCATTCCGATCGCAGGTGTGTTGATCAGCCTGCTGGATATCGATGAAATGCGCGGCGAACAGACAGAGTAGCAGCCCTGTCACTTTTGCATCACATTTTCTCTGAAGTCTAGAAAGAGTGTTATTTGAACAGATGGAGGTGACTTATGAAAGGACTGCAAGGAAAAACAGCACTGATTACCGGAGCAAGTTCAGGCATTGGGCAAGCGATCGCCATTCGCCTCGCTCAGGAAGGCTGCAATGTTGCCATCAACTATCGCAAAAGCGCTGAGGACGCAGAGGATACTGAAGAACTGGCAATGCAAAAGGCGTGTGGACAGGCAGCCGAATGCGGGGTCGAAACATTGTTGGTGCAAGGGGATGTTTCTAAAGAAGAAGACATCCTTTATATCGTAAGTGCAACGATTGAGAAATTTGGCAGCCTGGATATTTTGATTAACAATGCTGGGATTCAAACTGAGTCTGCTTCCCATGAAATGCCAACGGATGAATTCGATCGGGTCATTGCTGTAAATTTGCGGGGTGCCTATCTCTGCGCGCGCGAAACGATCAAGCATCTATTAGCGCAGCAGCGCTCTGGTGTGATTATTAATATTTCTAGTGTCCATGAAATCATTCCCCGACCGATGTATGTCAGCTATGCCATTAGCAAAGGCGGTATGGGGAATTTAACGAAAACGCTGGCATTGGAATACGCTAATCGAGGCATTCGCGTCAATGGTATTGCACCCGGAGCGACGATTACACCGATTAACGAAAGCTGGACAGATGATCCAGAGCAAACGGCGATCGTCGAAAGTCACATCCCCATGGGACGAGCAGGCACATCTGAAGAAATGGCGGCAGCCGTGGCGTTTCTGGCATCTGATGAAGCCGCATATATGACTGGGCAAACACTCTACATTGATGGAGGGCTAACCCTTTATGCCGATTTTCGAGAAACTTGGTCAGCATAAGGAAGCAATATGACTGCGGAAAGAAGAAGACTAGAAGATGATCGCAATCGCACTGCTTATTGGCGTAGATGGGGTCCCTACCTCAGCGATCGCCAATGGGGCACAGTTCGCGAAGACTACAGCGCTGATGGCAATGCCTGGAATTATTTCCCCCACGATCATGCCCGATCGCGCGCCTATCGCTGGGGGGAAGATGGCATAGCTGGCATTTCGGATAATCACCAGCGCTTGTGCTTTGCGATCGCCCTTTGGAATGAGCAAGACCCGATTCTGAAAGAGCGCTTCTTTGGCTTAACAGGACCAGAGGGCAATCACGGTGAGGATGTCAAAGAGTATTACTTCTATCTCGACAACACGCCCAGTCATGCCTACATGAAATGCCTGTACAAGTACCCTCAACAAGCCTTTCCCTACGCCCAACTGGTAGAAGAAAATCAAAAACGGGGCTATGGTGATGCCGAATTTGAGTTAGTCGATACCGGAATTTTTGATGAAAAGCAATACTTTGATGTCCTCGTAGAATATGCGAAAAACACAGACGAAGACATCCTGATTCAACTTTCTGCCACCAATCGCGCCTCCGAGACAAAAACACTGCATCTCCTGCCAACGCTGTGGTTTCGCAATACCTGGTCATGGGATGAGCAAAGTGAAAAGCCGACCTTACAGCAGATTGAAACCAGCGGCTCAACTCAAAGCGTTCGTGCAAGCCATTCGACCCTGGGCGATCGCTGGCTGTACTATCTTGAACCAGAGGCACTGCTATTTACGGAAAACGAAACGAACTCCCAACGGCTGTTTGACACTGAGAACGTCTCCCCTTATACCAAAGATGGAATCAACAATTTCATCGTTCAGGGAGATCAAACTGCGGTTAATCCGCAGCAACAAGGCACAAAAGTTGCAGCCCATTACAGACTGACGCTTGGGGCTGGAGAAACCACTACGGTCTGGCTACGGCTAGTCGATCGCCCTAACCTATCAGAACCCTTTAACAAAGAGTTTGAGCACATCTTCAGCCAGCGCCAGCAGGAAGCAGACGAATTTTATCAGCAACTGACACCCCATCCTTTGTCTGAAGATGCCCGTCAGGTTCAGCGTCAAGCCTTTGCCGGATTGCTTTGGACAAAGCAGTTTTATCATTACGTGGTTGAAGATTGGCTGAGGGGTGATCCCACACAACCGCCACCGCACCGCCACAATGCGCGGAATCAAGACTGGATTCATTTGTTCAACGACGACATTATTTCCATGCCCGATAAATGGGAGTTTCCCTGGTTCGCGGCTTGGGATCTGGCATTTCACTGCATTCCTCTGGCAATGCTCGATCCCGATTTTGCTAAGCGGCAGTTAGATCGCCTGACGCGAGAATGGTATATGCACCCAAACGGGCAAATTCCTGCTTACGAGTGGCACTTCAGCGATGTCAATCCTCCGGTTCATGCCTGGGCAACTTGGCGAGTCTATCAGATTGAGCGTGAACTCTATGGGCGCAATGACACTGAATTTTTAGAGCGTGTGTTTCAAAAGTTGTTGCTCAACTTTACGTGGTGGGTGAATCAAAAAGACAACGATGGCAATAACATTTTCCAAGGTGGCTTTCTGGGACTCGATAATATCGGCATCTTCGATCGCAGCGCTGAATTACCCACAGGCGGCTATCTGGAACAATCCGATGGCACCAGTTGGATGGGGATGTATTGTCTGAATATGCTGGCGATCGCTTTGGAACTGGCAAAGACCAATCGCACCTATGAAGACATTGCCAGCAAATTCTTTGAGCATTTCCTGTATATTGCCGATGCGATGAATCATGTGGGGGATACGAACGTTCCCTTATGGGATGACACCGATCAGTTTTTCTACGATGTGCTGCACCTGCCCCACAAGCAGCACCATTATCTGAAAGTGCGATCGATGGTAGGACTTGTGCCGTTGTTTGCCGTTGAAATTCTAGAATCTTCTACGTTAGACCAATTTGCCGATTTCAGACGTCGCTTTCAATGGTTTATCGACAATCGACCCAACTTGCAACGCAATCTTGCGTCTTTGAAAACACCAGGAGACCATGCCACCCGCTTACTGGCGATCGTCAGTCCGCCTGATCGACTTAAACGCATCCTTCAGCGCTTGCTGGACGAAACTGAATTTCTGAGTCCCTATGGAGTGCGATCGCTCTCAAAAATTCATGCTGAACACCCCTATACCTTTGATGCAGGCGGCTATCAACACTCCATTGCCTACGAACCTGCCGAATCAACCACAGGGATGTTTGGTGGTAACTCTAACTGGCGAGGTCCAATCTGGTTCCCAATGAATTTTCTGATGATTGAGTCGCTGCAAAAGTTTCACAGCTATTTGGGTGATGAGTTCAAAGTAGAATGTCCCACTGGATCAGGGGTATGGATGACATTAGCAGAAGTGGCAACGGAGTTATCGCAACGATTAACTAACATTTTTCTGCTAGATGAAGCCGGGAACCGTCCAGTACATGGAAATAATGCATTGTTTCAAGCAAACTCCCATGGGCATCAGTTAGTACTGTTTTATGAATACTTCAATGGGGACAATGGAGCTGGTTTGGGAGCAAATCATCAGACGGGATGGACTGGTTTAGTCGCAACATTGATTCATTTTTGCGCTCACCAGCAGGGTCAACCGAATCAAGACTCTTCCGATTTAATTGCATCATCTCTGAAATAATCACAGCATCATCTTTCAACAAAATTCCTGCTTAAACTCTGATCTCTTACGAAATTGAGGATTTAAGCAGGACACTAACAGGTAAAACCATTAACTATATCCCGAAACCGATGCCCTGTAGGAATTGCCAATAACTGGCACACCTCCGACTTGCAAGTTCACCCGATAAGGATTGGCATTGATGCGAGGCGAACCAGTGATAGCAAGCGATCGCCCTTCGGCTAACTATTCACTTGATTGTAAACTGTATCTGCCGTGTCATTGCCGTACTTCAGATTCATTTGAACTGTATATTCTCCACCATTGATCGGTACGACATTGGCAACATAGCGACGAAACGTCAGATTACTGGGAACCACAAAATCGGTATTCCAGTTATCACGAGTAATGCCAGTTCCAGGTGGAGAAACCGACTTTTCTACAACAGTCGTGTTTCCACCCGCAACTCGCAAGGTTGTACAAGTCTGAGCATTGGCAGCCTGAATCATAGGTAAGCTAGCATACACAACTGCGCCAGCGATCGTAACTCGTCCTATCCACATCATTACGAGTGATCCTCCCCTTTAAACCAGTGATTTCTTGAAATTTTGCTGCTTGAGTCAAGCAAGCAAAAATCAAAGTGCAATTTAGGCGCGCCGACGAATCAATGATTCCCAGATGAAGATAGCAATCATGGCACCAATTACTGCCACAATTACTCCAGGAATGCTAAGACTGGCGGCTGTGAATTGGATCGTTCCTGTTTGAATCAAAGTCATAATGCTGCCACCAATGACGGCTTCAACAATGCCCAGGAGGATATCACTGATCCAGCCGCCGCCTTGAGTGCCGGGATAAACCATTTTCGCGATCGCCCCGGCAATAAGCCCTAAAATAATCCAGGCAATTATAGCCGTAGCCATACTGGTTAGGACGGGGTGCAGGGGTAGAACCCCTGGCTGGGGGCGAAGCCCCCACACCCCCTTTGATCCCAATGTCCTAAGCTCTGCGGCGATAGCTATATATTCATTGTTGTGTCCTCAAACGTGATTGCAATTCAATGTAATCGCTCAAGTCACTATGAGTCTTCAGTCAAAAGTTTTATGGTAAGCCTTAAATATCTCCTCCGCTTAGTCGTATTCTTGTCACATTTATGTCATGTTTTTTACTAGTCTTTCTTCTTCAAAGGAGTTCATCTGAGGACTACTGTATTGAATATCTTAACCATGCGATCTTTGTTTGTCCTGCTGAACGCTCGAAGCGAGGTGAAGTATCGCTGTGATTCCTTGCTGCCGCTCAAAATGATGACCTTTCGATATCAACCTATTCTCACTCTTAAGCATGGGACAGCTTTTATAAAGAAACTGTTCTGCTGATTTGAATTTAATTGAAAGATGCGCCGTAGCTGCGTAGAATGTCTCCAAACCCAGAAAAACACCTTCGCTATATGGCTCGACTGTCAAAAGATCTCTATCACTTTTTTATTGAGGAACCGCCAGAACACCAAGTCACTCTAGCCAATGTGATGCAATTGGCAGGAGAACGAACGTTTGGGTTTTTATTCGTTTTGCTGGCACTGCCCTCAGCGTTACCTGTTCCGGCGGCGGGCTATTCTGTTCCGTTTGGCATTGTGATGTTTTTGCTAGCTGCGCAGTTGATTGTTGGTGCTAGAACTCCCTGGTTACCCGCAAAGGTCATGAATTATGCGATTTCACTGAGCCGAGTACAGGGATTTGTTAAGGCAGGAATTCCCTGGATGCAACGAATTGAGCAATTCTCGAAACCCCGCCTGACTTCAGTTTGCACGAGTCGAACGGGACGAGCAGTGTTAGGACTGGCGATCGCGCTGATGGCAATTTCAATGATGATCCCAATTCCAGGAACGAACACTCTACCTGCCATCGGAATTTTTGTCATCGGGTTTGGACTATTGGATGACGATGGCGCGATCAGTCTGGCTGGATTAGTGCTATGTGTGATGGCAGCGATGCTAACACTTTCGATCTTATACGCTTTGGCGATCGGGGGAACTAGCCTCTATGACTGGCTAAAAAGCGGTTTAAAGGGGATTATGGGGCGGTAACCTACACCCTCTAGTCGGTTGGGTCGAGGCGATTTACCAATGCTGTCAGAATCATCATCGGAATGACTGGAACCAGGCAAATTAGCCATTGGTTTAAATTTAATGGCGCAGTTTTAAATAGGGTATTCATCACTTCCCATTGACTAAATAAAACCTGTAAGATAATTGCTCCAAAAATTCCTATCCCAAGCGGTAGTGCATCATCAAATATTGCTTCCTTCCCTCGAAGTTTGGCCGCGATCGCCTTACCCAGGTGACTCACACTCAACAGGTAAATAATGCGTCCAGCCACGAGTGCCTGAATTGCCATAGTCCGCGCCACTGCAATATCTCCAGTGGTTTGTCGTGCCCATTCAAACATGCCAAAAATTAAAATCCAGTTGAACACCGAAACGGCTGCAATCCGTTGAAACAATTTACTGGACAATAAGGGTTCTCGTGGGTCACGCGGTGGCTGAGACATCGTACGATCGGACTTTGGCTCAAATGCCAGTGGCACCGTCATTGCCACCGAGTTGACCATGTTTAGCCACAGCACTTGCAGGGATAGAATCGGCAAATCTCTAGCCAGCAACGCACTGATCAATATCGTCATGGACTCGCCACCGTTGACAGGCAGGATAAAGGCGATCGCCTTTCGCAAGTTTTGATAAACCGTGCGTCCTTCTTCGACAGCGGCTTCGAGCGAGGCAAAATTATCATCCGTTAGCAGCATGTCTGCCGCTTCCCTTGCCACATCAGTGCCAGCTTTCCCCATGGCAATGCCAATATCAGATTGCTTCAGGGCGGGCGCATCATTCACGCCATCTCCCGTCATCGCGACAATTTCACCCCGTGACTGTAAGGCTTCTACCAGTCGCAGCTTTTGCGCTGGAGCAACCCTGGCAAACACGGTCCCTCGTTCCACCGCTTGCGATAGATCAGCGTCACTCATCTCTGCCAGTTGCTGTCCGGTAAAGCCAACGACTTGTCCTTCTTTCTGCAACCCAATGCGTTTGGCGATCGCTGTTGCAGTCGTCAGATGGTCGCCTGTGATCATCTTCACCTGAATGCCAGCCGACTGACAGGCAGCAACAGCGGCGATCGCTTCTTCACGGGGTGGGTCAATCATGCCCTGCAAGCCTAGAAACGTCAGTCCCGATTCCAGGTCAGCGTGATCCAGTGTGGTCTGGTGTTTAGGGACTAACTTTTCAGCCAACGTCAGCACGCGCAAGCCCTGTTCTGCCAGCCGTTCCGTCTCCAGTCGTAGTCGCTCTCGGTCAACCGGAGTGCTATGCCCAGAGCCATCGCGCATCGTCTGGCATCGGCTGAGCACCGCTTCTAGAGAACCTTTAAGGTAAATCATGTTGCTATCCGTTCCCTGGTGCAGCGTCGCCATGTACTGAAACTGCGACTCAAAGGGAATGACCTCCAAACGGGGCAACCATTCGTTCAGCGAATTCTTCTCTAAGCCTGCTTTTTGGGCAGCGACAATCAATGCACCTTCAGTGGGATCACCCACAATTGCCCACCGATTTTCTTTCCAGTCCAAATGAGTATCGTTACACAAGCCACCAGCAATCAAGCAGTCCTGCAAAGCAGGTAGATCTCGTAGATCAATCGCTGAGGGTACACCGTCCAGGGCGATCGCCTCACCACTTGCCGTCTGTAGTTCACCTTCAGGCGCATAGCCTACTCCACTGACCTGATAGCGTTGCCCCCCGGCATAGATCGCCTGCACGGTCATCTGGTTTTCCGTCAGCGTTCCGGTTTTATCAGAACAAATCACTGTTGCCCCGCCCAACGTCTCAACAGCAGGCAGTTTGCGAATAATGGCATGACGGCGTGCCATTCGATTCACCCCGATCGCCAGGGTGACTGTTACTACCGCAGGCAACCCTTCGGGAATGGCACTTACTGCCAGGGCAACGGCTGCCTCAAACATATCTGCCCAGGAGCGCCCCTGCCCCAAGCCGACAAAAAAGGTGAGGGATGCCAGCGATAGGATGATATACAGCAAAGTCTGACTAAACTTGGCAAACTTGCGCGTCAGAGGCGTACTCAGGCTATGGGTCTGATCGAGCGATTGAGAAATTTGCCCCACTTCAGTTGCCCCACCCGTTGCCACTACAACCCCGCACCCCTGCCCAAAGGTGACAAAGCTTCCGGCATAGGCCATGTTGGTGCGTTCTGCGAGTGTCGTGGTTACAGATAAGGGTTGAGTTGCTTTCTCCACCGGAAGCGATTCTCCGGTCAGTGCTGACTCATCCACCTGTAAGCCGCGCACCGTCAGCAATCGCATATCTGCCGGAACCTTATCGCCAGAAGTCAGTAAAACCAGATCTCCCGGCACTAATGCTTGAGATGGAATCGGTTGCTTCTTCCCATCCCGGATTACCATCGCTTCGGTTGTGACGACTTTTGCCAGTGCTGCGATCGCCCCTTCTGCTTTCGATTCCTGCACAAAGCCAATGATGGCATTGAGCAGAGTGACACCCCAAATCACGGCTGCATTTGTCCATGAGCCGAGGAAGGCTTTGATCACGCCAGCAAGCAGCAGGATGTATAACAATGCCTGATTAAATTGCAACAGAAACCTGAACCAGGCAGGCTTTCCAGGTTTAACTGCCAACTCATTCAAGCCATACTGGTTCTGCCGCTGGGTGACTTCTGTCTGCGTCAAGCCTCGTTCAGCGTCGCTTGCCAGTCGTTGGGTCACATCTACACCCGAAAACTGGTGATAGGCAATAGCAGATGGGTTAGATTTAGCGATCGTTTGCATAGCCTGAATATAAGTTGCACATCCTTATCGTCTACAAGATACCAACTCAAAGTCAGGATGCTAGAAGGAAGTCGGGGGGAAGTCGGGGGGATTACAGGACTCAGATCAATTGCTTCAACCGATAACCCATGCCATACACCGTTTCAATCAAATCGTCAGGCGCATTTGCCGCTTTTAACTTTTGCCGCAGGGTGCGAATGTGCGTTTTCACCGCTTCTTCCGTCGGGGCTTCTTCCGGCAACCAGAGTCTCTCAATGATAATGGGGCGACTCATTACCCTGCGACCACTAGCGATCAGCAGCTCCAGCAGGGCGAATTCTTTTGGAGTCAAAAGGAGAGGAAGACCCTGGTAGGTTGCTTCATACGTGCTGGGATTAAGCTGCAAACTGTCCCACGTTAGCGTCGGATAGGCTGTGGGACTACCTCGGCGTAACAAGGCACGGATGCGTGCCATCAGTTCCTCGATATCAAACGGCTTGACCATATAATCATCGGCTCCAGCATCTAACCCGACAATTTTGTCCGCGATCGTATCGCGTGCAGTTAGCATCATGACGGGGATTGCCGCATTTTGCGCTGTAGCGCCCCTTGCCCGGATCTGCTGACAGAGCTTAATGCCATCGATTTTGGGCAGTGTTAAATCCAGCACAATGAGGTCATAATTCAGCGTATTGACAAGATTCCATGCCGACTCTCCATCGTCCGCTGTATCAACTTCATATTGACGATTAGCGAATGCTTCCACTAGCAGATTGGCAATTCGCACATCATCTTCAACAACCAGAACACGCATTGAGCTTTAAGACCTCAGACTTTAGATTGGACGCAGGGTGGAGCAATGGTCGCGATCGCTCTAAATTTACTTTAATGCAGATGCTTACGCTCGGAAGATAATGGCTCTCAGTACTCTAAAATGGTCGCTCGAACGAAAATGGGTTACGGCAGCCTTCTGTTTGGCTCTGCTGCTAATGGTGCTGGTCAATGTCTTTTCCTACCAAAATGCGACTCAACTCATTACCAGTCAGGTGCAGGTGAAGCAAACCAATGAAATTCTGACTGCTCTTACGAATGCCTCTGAAATCCTGACAGACACTGAAACTTGGCGCTGGCGTTATTTCCTATCGGGTGAACGGATAGAACTCGATCGCTACGACCAGGCAATGCAGAGTCTAACGTTCAAGTTAGAGCAGGTGCGACAACCGTTAGCAGACACTTCCATTCAAGAAGGGCGGTTGAACAAACTAGAGGAGTTGATTCAACAGCGGCGAAACCTGGTTGAGCAATCTACTGAGCTATACCTAGAACCCCAATCGCTCCTTTCAGCCGATCATCCTTTAGTGCTTAAAACAAACAAAAACCAGACACAAATTCGGCAGATGATTACCAAGCTGCAAGCCGAAGAAGAACAAATTCTACAAGATCAGGTTGAGCAGTTTCAGGCTAATTCTCAGGTCAGGATGGTCATCGAAAACCTGGGTACAATTTTGACCTTTGCTGGGCTTCTGGGTATTTATACATTGCTGTATCGGCAAATGTTTCAGCGTCAACAGCTTGAACAGGCACAGCAAAAGCTAGCACAAGAGAAAGAACTAGATGAATTAAAACTTCAGTTCTTTTCAATGATCTCTCATGAGTTTAGAACGCCTCTAAGTGTGATTGATGGGTCATCTCAACTGCTCAAAGAAAGGTTTGGTAGATTAGTTGAGCCTGACAAATTGAAAAATCTGTTTCAAATTCAGGCATCTGTTAAGCTAATGACTCAGTTACTGAATGATATCTTGACACTTGCTCGAGCCGATGCTGGAAAGCTAGAGTGCCAAGCAGAATTGCTAGAAATGCAATTTTTTTGCTTAAACCTGATTGAAGATATTCAGCTTTTTAGTGAACAGCCCCGCACGATCAAATTCGAAAAGTACGGAACTCGTACTTATGCCTATCTGGATGAAAAATTGCTTTATTCGATCTTAAGTAATCTGTTGTCTAATGCTATCAAATACTCATCGCCAGAAAGCTCTATCTACTTCATTTTGACCTGCGAACCAGATGTGGTGATCTTTCAAGTCAAAGACGAAGGGATTGGCATTCCTGAAGAAGAGCAAAGCAAAATTTTTGAACCATTTTGTCGTGGCAGGAATGCTGGAAACGTGACAGGTAGCGGTCTAGGTATGGCAGTCGTTAAAAAATGCCTGGATTTACACCAGGGAAACCTGACGGTAGAAAGTCAAGTCGGTGTTGGAACAACGTTCACCATTAAACTACCCCAGCCTCAGACATCAGGATTATTCAATCATGGTTCAAAATAAGCGCTGCCAAAGCACCAATTAAAGCTCAGACCAATCATTCAAGGGCTGAGACCGTGTCAGGTCACCAATGACTTCCACTCGCTGGATGTCAAACTGTTCTCGTAGCATATGCTGCTTGCCGTGCTAGTAGCTACCCTTTGTTTTGCGCTGTTCATCTTCCTGTTTCCACAGGACTCGTTGTTTCAATGTCTGGAGCCAGACTTGCGTGGTAATACTGTCACCGCACTCGCCAGTCTAAAGGTCATGAGCAATAAGCCAAGCACTTCGTTCCCCGCTTATAGAAGCGATTTGACATCTGTAATAATGGGGAATAAAGTCACCTACAGTCCTCTAATTTAGTCGCTATGGCATATTCAAGCAAATGCTTGAACCCCTGTTGCCTCAGCTATTACCGCAGAAGAAAGCTATTACCGCAGAAGAAACGAACCCGATCCTGTGGTAGGACAAAGCAGGAGATCATTAATGGCATCCTTTATCAACTCAAGAATGGTTGCAATTGGGCAGACTTATCCAACGCCTTTCCTCCCTACTCAACGGTCTATTGGCACTACAAGCAGTGGCGGGCAGCAGGCACGATCGAGATACTGATGGGCAGTTTACACGAACAAGTGCGGTCATAGGTTAAAAAAAGTCTCAGTGGACACCGTTAATCATCATTGACTCCCAGGCCGTGAAGAATACTTGCAATGCCAGTGTAGACTCAAAGGGATTTTGTTTTTACAAAGCGGCTAATGGTATTAAAAGGTGTCTAGTCGTTGATACACTTGGGTTTTCCTTTTTCACCCATTACACTCCAATGTATCTCTCAGATGCTGTGGGATTGGTTGAAATGTTGACACTCAACATTGACTATATTCAAGTCGAAATCCGTCAATATTCCCAAGATACTCATCCTCCTAGACCATGGTTATCACATTGATTCTTTGCTGTAAGCCTTGGAGAAGGTCTATTCTCAAATCATGACAAAAATCAGGTTTGAGCTCTGTTTTGTCAAGCTAATGCTGAAGCGGCTTGCAGCCACTTCCTGAGATCCCAAATGGGTTCTATAGTCATAAGCATCGCGTTTTAAAGTTTCCCTTTAAGCAAACGCTGTTCTCGCTTTTAAGCCCAAGCCGTACTCGAATCAGTCGTAACGCTCATGCGATCGCTAGAAGACATTAAGCAAACCATCATTCAATGTAAGCTCAGGCTGCAAGAGCGTTATCAGGTGACACATCTGGGAATCTTTGGCTCCTACGTCCGGGGTGAGTAGACGGAAGCCAGTGACTTAGATGTGCTAGTCGAGTTTGCACCAGAGGCTCGATTTGGCTTATTCAAGTTTTGCGAACTCGAAAACGACCTTAGCGACATCCTGGGACTGAAAATGGACCTCGTCATGAAAGCTGGGCTGAAGCCACACCTCGGTAAGCGCATCCTCCAAGAAGTGATCTACCTATGATGAGCCAAACACTTTAGGATGCTACTAACATCCAATCAGTAAGACCGTGATGCTAGACCTCGCAAAGCCCATTGGAGACTGTTCTCCTCAAGAATGGGTTGCAGCGCTTATGCTTAAAGCAGCCTTTAACCAATTTGACCCCAAACAAGTTTTGTCTGATCTCTACACTCACCAAGAGTGGTGGAAAAGCTTTGTCATGGGTCCGCCGCTACCGGAAGATGCTGAAGCTCCTCTACACAGGATGCTGCTCGCACTCCGGGACTTAGGCTACCGCTGGAAAGCAGACACCCTCTACGTCCTGACTCGTGACGATGAGTGCGTCTTGCCTTTACTCGACCTCGGCAAAGGTTGGCATTATGACCATACAGAAGTCATCGATCGGACTCGCACTGGGCAGCTACTGGGAAGACATCCCGCGCCACCGCCCATTGTGGTCTACTGGTGGGACTGAAAAAGAGCAGTTAAGTCTCTTTTTGGAGATACCTCAAACCAATCGCTGGCAAGGGTTTCGAAAATTGTTTGACTTTATTATCACGAAAGCTCCTTTTTGTTTGCACCAAAGCCCAAGAAAAAGTGAGAAATTGTTTAACTTTGTTTTTTGCTGCTTCCAAAGATGAACGAAGAGTCAGTACTTTCGGGTCGCGAAATTGTTTAACTTTTTTATCTCTCCACACTTACGACAATTTTCTCCAACGACTGCATGTTAGATGACAATGAGGAAGTCAGGCGATGACAGCGACCGAGTCGGTTAGATCGTAGCCTTCGGATCGCATTCATTGTCTAGCGACAAAGAAAAAGACACGCTGAACCCATTCCGATTGGACCGGGAGTGGATGAGCGTGTCGAGAAAGATTGAAACTTATCAAATTCGAGTGTATATGAACGCACGAGAGATGGGCTTGACGCAAGTTGAAGCCGCAAACTTGGCTGGCTTTTCCGCCCGCAGTGGGCAACGCATCGAAGCGGGCAACCACCAACCCAATCGAGGGCGAGTCCGAGATTGGAGAAGTAGTCCTGATCCACTGGCTAGTGTGTGGGAGTCCGAGTTGGAACCGATGCTCAGAGCCACCCCTGCTCTGCAGCCCATGACCTTGTTTGAGTGGCTACAAGAGCATTATCCGGGCAAGTACCCGCAAGTTCTACGCACGCTGCAACGGCGGGTGGCAGCCTGGAAAGCCTTGCATGGCAATGCCAAAGAGGTCATGTTTGAGCTCCGGCATGAACCCGGCATGATGGGCTTGTCCGACTTCACTGAACTCAAAGGTCTCGAGATCACCATTGCAGGCAAGCCCTTTGAGCACTTGCTGTACCACTATCGACTGGCTTACAGCGGGTGGCAGTACGCTCAAATTATTCAGGGGGGTGAAAGCTTCATTGCCTTATCAGAAGGGTTGCAGAATGCCCTGTTTGCCTGTGGCGGTGTCCCGAAGCAACATCGGACCGATAGTTTGAGTGCCGCCTATCGTCACATGGGTGGGGCGCGAAACAAGCCATTGACTCGGTTGTATGATGACCTGTGCCATCATTACCGACTGCAGCCGACCCGCAACAACACAGGCATCGCCCATGAAAATGGGGCCATTGAGTCACCCCACGGACATTTGAAGAATCGGATTAAGCAGGCTCTCCTACTGCGTGGAAGCTGTGACTTTGACAGCATTGCTGCGTACCAGGATGTCATCAATCGGGCGATTGCCAAATTGAACGATCTGCACGCTGCCAAGATTGAGGAAGAGAAACAGTGTCTCCAACCCCTCCCGACCTATCGTGTTCCAGACTATGAAGTGCTCACCGCAACGGTCAGTTGTCGCAGCACAGTTGATGTGCGCTGCGTGTTGTACACGGTTCCAGCCCGCCTGATTGGACGCCAACTCGAATGGCATTTGTATCATGACCGGCTTCTGGGCTATCTCAATCGCCAGTTGGTGGTGGCACTGCCGCGCATCCGTGTCACAGATCAAACGAAACGCCGCACCCGGAGCATCAATTACCGTCATGTTGCAGAGGGACTGCGGCGCAAGCCCAGAGCCTTTTTGTACTGTACTTGGCAACAAGAGCTCTTGCCCAATGACACCTGGCGTGACCTTTGGCAGCAACTGAAAGCGCAATTTGACCTCGACAGTGCCGCTGTCCTCCTGGTGGAAGCGTTGTACATTGCGGCGACCCAAGACAACGAAACAGTAGTGGCAGACTATCTTCAAGCGCAACTGAGCCCTGCAACCTTAACGCTCGCAGGGCTCCGGCAGCAGTTTCAATTACTGAGCAACCTGAATGTGCCCAGTCTCACCATCACCCAACACCCCCTGGCGACTTATGACCAACTCCTGCAAGGTACAACCCATGACCAGCCCGTATCAGAGCCTCAGCCTCCACCTCAAACGGTTGCACCTGTCCCACATGCTCACTCATTGGGAAACGCTCGAAGCTCAAGCGATGCAGGAAGGTTGGTCTTACGCTCAGTTCTTGCTGGCTCTCTGCGAATTGGAGGCTCAACGACGCTGGAGTGTCCGCCTGCAAAGAACCTTAAACGAAGCGCAACTGCCAAGCGGCAAAACGGTTTCCAACTTTGACTTTTCCCATTGCCCCAACTTCAACCCCGCACCCTTGATGCAACTGGTGGATGATCCGACTTGGCTAGGACGAGCCGAAAACCTGTTATTGTTCGGCGCTTCGGGCGTGGGAAAGTCTCATTTGGCGGCGGCGGTCTCACGTCGCATGATTGAGTTTGGCAAGCGGGTCAAATTCTATTCTGCACTGGCACTGGTGCAACAGCTACAGCAAGCCAAGCTGCAATTGCAACTGCAACCATTGCTCAAAAAACTGGACCGCTTTGACCTACTCGTGCTTGATGATTTGGGTTATGTCAAAAAGTCCGAGGCAGAAACCTCGGTGCTGTTTGAACTGATTGCTCATCGTTACGAACGCAAAAGCTTACTGATTACGGCAAATCAACCCTTCAGCCAGTGGGATGCCATCTTCGCTGATTCGATGATGACGGTCGCCGCGGTTGACCGTTTGGTGCATCATGCTTTGATTGTTGAGATTCAGACACAGAGTTATCGCAAACAGTCGGCGGTTTCGCGTTCTGGCACCTCGAGTGTTCTGGATAAAGCGGTCGTTCAATCCCAGCGATCCTAGTTGTCGTTGCGATCCTGGTTGTCGTTGCGATCCTGGTTGCCGTCCCGCTCCTGGTTATCGTTGTGATCTTATTTGTCGTGCGATTGCTTCCAGCACTCAGCACGACTTTGACGTGTTAGTTTTTAGCGTTCAATCACTTGCAATCTCATCAGCTAGCCAAGAGGCTTGTCATGCTCACTCACTTGCCCACGTCACTGACGCGACACGAACGTATGCTTGACATCTGATAACTGCATTCAAGGTTGATGTGCTGCTGAGAGCGGCGCTGGATTTAGTCAATCCTAAGCATCGAAGAAACTGGTTTGCAAACTGCTGCTACTGTGCCTCATAAACCTGAAATCTGCTGTATCTATCAAATTTACCAGCTGGGGATTTTATACAACTGCTTCTACAAAATTTTGGTTGTGTGGCTGCTACTTTTGACTACCCTTTGTTGGAGTACAACAATTCGTGATCGGAGCATCCACAGTAATCGCCTCTAGCCCTGCTGATTGCAAGAAACTCTGCCAATTTGCGAGTGCATCTGTATTCCCTAATTTGCTGCGACGAAATTCAGCCAGGGTTGTCAAGGCATCGTACCAAATGCCATTCGCAGCGTAGATTTCTGCTTGTTCTTTGAGTCCTTTACCCTGCAACTGGCGTTGAAGGTCAGGGGGTAATGGAAGGCGCTCAACGACTCCTTCCACGTGGGTTGCAATTGAATTGCATTGAATCAGAAAATACCAGCGGTATTGCTCACCAGACTTCAGGGGAGGAGCTGTTGCGGGCCATTGAACCCTCACAATACCGGGTGAAGCGCCATTCTGAGTCAGGCTCGTTTTATGGATGTCCTTTCTCTGAGAATCCTCGAGAACGAATTCTACAGGCAGATCCTGAGTTAGCGTGTAGGGAACATAGAACCAGAACGTGGGGCGATCGCTCACCGTTAAAGCCCAAGACGGCCTTATTCCTTCTGAATTCAGCTCGTAAACTGGTACAAGCGCCGTTAGCGGTTGTGCGACAGGTGGACATGTACCTCTACTACCACCGCCCCAAATACGCCCAGTCGGAGCGCCTCTGCGTGGCAATGAAGGGCGGGTAAAGCGTACTTTTTGTCCTTTAGACGCGACGGCTTTCTCCAACTTATTTGATGCAGAGGATGGTATGGGAACGCTTGCCCTGAGAGGTGAGGGTAGCGCGCTAAGAGCGAAGGTGAGGACACAAGCTAAGCTAGCCTGTTGTAGAGAAAGCGTGAGCTTATTCATTGCTGAACCTCTTTGTGGTGTTGTGGATTCTTCAAATCACGTTCCTTTGCGGGATACACCAGCATGGCGCCGCTGGTGAGTCCGAAAGCTAATACGGATGAAGCCAGTGGTACCCAATATCCTGATGTAAGAAGCATCAGACAGGCTCCCCATAGTACTACCATCACTACTACGACAGCGATTCCCAGATAAAACGGCGATCGCAGCCATAAACCAGCTACTCCTCCTAGTAGCGCCCAACTCCAGAGCCAGAGCCATTCTCTCCAAATAGCCCAAGTACTAATGAGCGGACGATGATCTAGCACTGCGCTTAGAATCTGACTCACCATATGAGCATGAATAACGACACCAGGGATTTGTTGCTTTGCGGGCTGGCTTTGGCTGTAGGGAGTAGACCAAAAATCTCTACTGCTATAAGCGGTGACACCAACCAAAACAATGCGATTTTTCACTGATGTAGGGTTAAGTTGATTATTGAGCACTTGAGTCAGCGTAACCTGCGGAAAACTTTCAGTTGGATGTCGGTGCGAACGATAGTTAAGCAACACTTGATAACCGGCTAGATCAACGTTTTGGTAAGTATTGATAGAACTGCTTAACGGTTTAAAGACAGTTGCGCCGATTTGTAAGTCCCCATCTGAAGACGCCTTTAGCTGAATCTTCTTATTTGCTAAGTAGACAAAGGCTAATTGTGTACTGAAGGCATAAAAGGTATCTGAGGTAGAGCATAGTGAGTCGGGACGGGGATCCATTGCCAATAGATGACGACGCAATCTGCCATCCGGATCGAGCACAAAATCGCTAAAGCCTAGCCGTTCCTGTGAAACTTCTGGGGGTGGCAGAATAGGTGGCACGTTCACTGTTGGATCACTGGCTTTGCAAATTGCGATCAGATGTTGCGTTCGTTGCAGGCGATCGCGCAACTGTTTATTTTCGGCTGGATAATCGCGGTAAATGTCTAAGCCGATCGCGGCGGGCTGATATTGCTCCAGCTTGTCGAGTAGGCGCAGTAAGGTTTTGTCTGAAAGTGTTCCCTTTCTAGGTTCTTTACCCTGTGCCTGAATATCTTCTTCTGTAATACCGACAACTAACAAACGCGAATCTGGCGGTTCTTCCTGCCGCATTCGCATTAATTGATCAAACGTCTGTAACTCTATTGCTTGCAGGGCACCTAGCTGTCGTACGCCAGCCACCAGAGCCGTCGCGAGAAAACTTGCCAGGCATACTGCGCCCACTCCTCGCCATCGGAAGCGCGATTGAATAGGAGGGTTCTCTTTCAGTGTCTCCCACAGCGGTGGAATCTCGGCAGAGTTTTGACAAAGCACTGGTAGCCAGGTGGCGCAGGGAAAACGCACTTCCAGTGCTTCTAAACGCTCGCGAGCAATCCGTACAGCTATATAAAGAGAATAACCGTCCGAAAATGCTTTCAAGAAATATTTCAAAAACTCTTGGGCAACTCGGTCCGGCACTGATTCACGCATTACAATCATCTGCGGAATGTGCAACTCTTCTAATTGCCGTGCCAAGCCCAAGCCATCGCAAGAATTGAAAATCGCCAGTTTCAATCCCTTACGAATCGCCACGCGCAGGGCGTGTTTCAAGTTATCTAACGCAAGGAGATCGTCAGTATTAATCTTCAGATAGCCAATCTCATCGTTCCCCTGTGTTGTGCTATGCCCTGCAAAAAACAAGATATCCCAGGACTGCTCCCAAAGCTGGTTTCCCAATTCCTGCCGCTGTGGCTCTACTAGAAGCTGCACTCTGGCATTGGGTAATTGTTTTAATAGCGCCTCGTCTTGTTGAATATCAATACCCGTGCTATCGCCTAAAATTGCCAGAATATCAACGGTCTGATTCAATGGTACGGAGGGCATCATTTCATTTGAAACCGGGCTTAAGGCAATTTCTGCCTGCGGATAGCGCTCCAGTAAGTTCCATAAATGCCAGGGAAGTCTGCGCAGTTGGCTGTCGTCTGTGCGAATCAGAATGCGGATCGCATCAGCAGGACTTAACTTTTCAAACAGGCGATCGCGGATTGACCGAAAGGAGGGGGCATCCAGCCATTGGTTCAAGCGATCGCTCAACCTTTTTGCAGCTTGTTTACAATCGGCCTTACTCGAAATATGCGTCGTCTCATGCTCTAAAAATTCAATGCGCCACTGGTGGCTGAGTTGCCGATAGGTAGTTTGCCATGCCCGATAAAACGCAGGCAACTCTGGAGCAGGTGGTAATTTCCCTGGCAATTCAATTTCGCTCGGCTTTCCGTCTTCCCCTATTTGTAAAACGATTGGAAAGCCCAGCTCAAAACTCCCTTCTCCTATTTTAAGAACAACAAACCTGTTCACAATCGGTTACTCACATGTGGAAAGAAGTTCAAATAACAAAATTCTCGATCCAACTAATCTCTCCCAATACAATTCTGGCACCAAAGCGCTCACCCTCACTGGCGATCAACTGCTTTTGAATGTAGTCATTTGTAGAGCCTGCTTCAACTTCTTGAAGTATCTCCCCCGCTTCAGAGAGAATTTGCAGTTTTAGCCCCTCCGGAAGATAGGAGTGATGTGCCGTCGGATGCACCTGCAACGTAACACGGGTGCGATCATCGTGTTGGGGCGCAAGAAAAACTAAAAATTCTACTGTGCAGCCTTTACTACCTTCTGCTTCGGTGTCACTTGAAGTATCTCCTAAATAAATAAATTTGGCACCTTTGATCGATTCTGCCGCTTGGGATGCGTTAGCAGCATCTGGTTCATCGTCGCTTCGATACGCTGGACTTAATACCAGTGAATTTGTTGCCAAGAGGCTTTCTAACGTTTGCCACCCTCTCTCAAAAACGTTCTGAAACCAGTTTCTCAGATTTACAGAAGGCTGGCTTTCGATGGCATGGCTGAGGTAGTCTGCCAGATCATCCAGCGATCGTAGTTGGTTAACTAACAGCACTCCGTTTTCTATCGTTGGACTAAAGCCCAACAGCATTGCTTCCGTCAAGGCTTCATTCAGTTGCACCAGAACAAACCCAATCCGGTCTTCCTGAACCTCTGGGAAAATGCGGTCAACTTGCTCATCTGAAACAATCGGGCAGCATTCTAAAGTGCCACAATACTCCACCTGCAAATCTGCTACATTCATCAAAGCTTGTAATGCCGGATTCCAACTATCACTAGCTTCCCAATTACTGTCAATGCCAAGACATTGACAGTAATAGTTCACGGCGTAAACCGTTAGAGTATTTAGATAAACCTGCTTAACTTTGTGTGCATCACGATGCTGATAGCAAAACTTCTTTGCTAACCGATGTGCATCAGAAGCTAACGTTACAGTAAAGGATAGAGATTCAGTATTATTCATATCTATTTTCCGCTTCGATTGCTGCTATCTTCAGCCCCTTTTCTATGTTGAGACTATGATTCCAGATACTCCTTCAGTTTAGGCGCAAATTCTTTGCAAGCACGTTGATAGAAATTGCTTAAGGTAGGAATCTTCACCTCATACTCTTGGGAGAGAGCTTCCCATGAATCTCCTGCTAAACGTCTTAAGGCTAAAAGCTGAAAATCAATTTGGGGGGAACTCTTGAGTTTTTTTTGCTTGAAAAGATCATCAGGATCTTCCTCAATCCATTGTTTTACCTGTTCTGAAGCGGTTGCCTCCTCTTTGTCAGAAGTAGCTAGCTTGTCCAATTGGTGAACATCAGGAGTGTAATGAATTCGAGTGTCTTCATGCGGATAAAACTTGCTTCTTGCATCAATAAATCGATATTTCAGCAAAGTATTAACCCAGGTCATCACTTTACTGCGGGTTGGATCATAACTATCAACACTGCGGCAGACCTCAATCCATAAGTTTTGCAATGCTTCCTGGTAAAGATAAGTGTATACCTCCAATGAAAGTTGACCGCGCGGACAATAAAGCTTTCCTGATTGCTGAATTATGCGAATCAGTTTGCCTAAGGCAACCCGCCGTTCCTTTGCTTGAGGTGGATGGCGTTGAGCTATAACAACGAGTTCCTCTAGCTGTTGGTCAAAGTCAGCCATAACAAGATTAATAGGGAGCTTTCTTTCTGTCTAAACTGTATTCACTAAAGGCAGAAAAAATCAGCAACACGTCATAATCTTATACATAAAACTGAACTCTACTGGTTTATCAGTAGCGAACGCAGTATTTTATACAGTTGCTAGCGATCGATAAATTTTCTGGTTGTAGGTATAGGCGCTTGGCGGATGTTTGAAAGGCTAGTCAGATTGTAAAGAAGCCAGAACGGGCAGGGGCAAAGAAATTACTCTAATCAGAGTATTGAAAATGTCAACGCCTCTTGCGTCTTGTCCGTATTTAGATCAATGGCCGGATTCAGGTGAGACATTTCTGCACTAAGGTATTCATACCTTTCATCGGTTTTTAGAGGTGGTCCTGCGTCCTGAAAAGACTCCAGGATTCGAGCTATTGCCGAAGCGATGGACTGTGGAACGTGCTTACAGTTGGCTGTATTGGTGTCATTGTCTTAAGCGCGCTTAGGGCAAGGGGTAATCATTGAAGTGTTGGACACCGATGAGACTGTACGTCGGACAGTTTACGAGGATACAACGACGCAGTTGCACCATGATTGAAGTAAAAGGATTTTGTTTCGTATTGCAGCGATCGAAAAAGTGCTGTCCGGAGTAACAGTCCTGAGCACTGTAGCAAACAACGGGGCTGGAATCGACCAGCCATCGCTTCTGGGATGAGCTATGGCTGATCGATCGCCCTCTAAAACTAATCTGCAACTTTGTATAATTCCACGCTGTTGCCTTCGATAAACCAATAGAAAGCAATTTAGCTTTTCAACTAACCAGCGCTTAAAGTAACGCTACCTTTGCAAAACAAAATGAATTGAAGCCATGCAAATCGATTGATCTGGCTTCTAATCAGGTTTTTCTTATACTCTTCAATTTTGGGGGCAACAACTATGTTCTTCAATGCTCAAAGCCGTTCCACTGTAATTGACACTCCCCTCAACACCACATGGGCAAGCTCTAGTGTACTGCCTGGAGTGTCAACTGGAAATTCTCTTGACTTAGGCAACGCCACTTCTCAATCTCAACGGATAAGTGGTGCGAGTGAGTCACTTCCCACCCGCAGTCCAATCGCAGTGTTTGAACCTGCTGTCATGCGTAGCAGGACTCTGGTAGCTGACCCTGTAGCTGATTCTGAGGGTGTTCTGGCACCTAGTCGTGGTCGATCGGTGCCTTCTGCATCTATTATCACTCGTGGTCGGACTCTGGTAGCTGACCCTGTAGCTGATTCTGAGGGTGTTCTGGCACCTGGTCGTGGTCGATCGGTGCCTTCTGCATCTATTATCACTCGTGGTCGGACTCCTATCCTGTCCGATCTGACACCACCGCCACCGCATGGAGATACCCTAAGTGCAGCTACTAACATTGGCACTCTCAGCACTTACACTACAACCGGGGCGATCGACCTGATAGGCGACCAGGATTATTTCCGCTTCAGCCTCAGCAACACCAGCAACCTCAGCGTCTCCCTCACGGGTTTATCGGCGGATGCTGATTTGGAAATCATCCGCGATGGCAACTTCAACAGCACTGTAGAAGCTGGGGAAGTTCTCAAGTCCTCTCGTTGGGGAGGCAGCACTTCAGAGTCGATTAGTTTACAAGGATTGGGGTCTGGCAGCTACTACGTTCGCGTCCATCCCTACGGTAATGCTGTCACGAACTACTCGCTTAATCTAACTGCCAGCGCGGGTTCAGGTTATGCGACTGAAGCAAACAACACCTTGGCAACCGCCTATAACATCGGCGGTCCTGGCTACTCCTCCTCCGGCAACCTGAATGGAAATCGGACTTTCACGGGTTGGGTTGGCGATAGTGATACTCAAGATTTCTACCGCTTTAGTCTCGGAGCCTCCAGCAATGTCAGTCTCGCGTTGACTGGGTTAGGGGCAGATGCCGAGCTACAACTGATTAGAGACAGCAATTTCAACGGAACGATTGATGCGGGAGAGTTGCTTGGCGGCGGTTATAGCAGTGGCAGTGCCTCTGAATCCATTAACTTTACAGGTTTAGCGGCTGGCGATTATAACGTTCGGGTGTATCGCTATAGTTCAGCCAACACCAGCTACACACTGAATATGGGTACTCCATCTAGTTTCTTTAGCTCCTTCAACACCTACGATGCTTCCAGCGATAACACCTACAACACTGTTTTTGAAGGCGGGGCGCTTCGCTTCAACTACAGTTTGGCAACGGGAGTTGGTGCCTCTAGTGTTGGGCTGCAAGCTATCAGCAGCACTGGAGCAGTCACCAGTCTGGGAAGTTGGGCTGGCAGCAGCACTTACAATGCTGTCGTTAACTTGGCAAGCTATCCTGGATTGGCAACCGGCAGTTACACGCTGCGGGCTGTGGCATATGGGTCTGGCGGCAATGCGGTTTACTCAAGCTCAAGTTCCCTGAATGTATTGGCTTGGGGACGCAGCACTGGTTCATTTACGGCTGACACCTTCAACTACTCGGCAGGCGTAGGCACGGGCACCGTGATTCAGGGGCGTGGCGGCACGGATACGTTAAATTTGGGCATCGGTCAGTCTCAAGTGACTGGCATTAACGGTTTGAGCCTGACCAGTTTCAATCCATCAACCAACTCAACCTGGAGTCAAGCGACTTTCCGGGGCACTGCTTTTGATTACGTCACCTTGACAGATGGGCGCGAAATCTACATGCAGGGAATTGAAAACCTCCGCTTTAACGATGGTTCTACTCTGGAATTGCAAGTGCATCCCGACGACACCTTCTACAACCAACAGTGGAATCTGAACGTTTCCGATGTCAGCAGCGCTTGGCGGTTCACACGCGGTTCCAGTAATGTCTTACTTGCCTCCTTAGATTCCGGAATTTTAACGGCAGCGGGAGCGTCCGGCGGTATCACAGACCTTACCACTAGTCGCCTGATTACCGATGCGACCGATGACGATAACTATGCCAACTATGGGCATGGTCACAGCGCTATAAGTGTTATGTCGTCTACAGCAAACAATCGCTCTGGCGTAGCTGGCATCAACTGGAATAGCAATGTATACGTAAATGATGTTTATTCCGGCGTTACTCTGCGGCAAGCTATTATAGACACACTTGCATATGCCCGAGAACACAACCAGCGAGTTGTGTTTCAGGGTGGCATCCAGGGCGAAGGATGGCTGACCAACGGTGGGACTCAAGCTCAACTGGAGCAACTCATTCGGGATAATTCGGATATCGCCTTTTTTGCGATCGCGGCTGGCAACGGCGGTCCCGGAGGCAACCTGTCTGATTCCAACTACATGACCAGCGTCAGTGGAGTCGCCAAACTGCAAACGAATCACACTAATGTGATGTCCGTTGGGGCATTGCAGCGCACAGGCACCGCCACAGTCAATGGGTTAACCAATGCCTCAACGGTAGGTCTGGCTAGTTACTCTAACCGGGGTTCTAACCTGACCCTAGTTGCCGCCACCGATTCCCCTGCAATGGATAAGCTAGGCAACATGCGACTTTTTGGCGGCACCTCCGCTGCTAACCCCAATATGGCAGGCATCGCCTCCCTTGTTTGGAGCGCAAACTCTAGTTTGACGGGGGGGCAGGTACGCCAGATTTTGATCGATACGTCAATGGATCTGGGCACACCTGGCGCAGACAACACCTACGGTCGGGGGCTGGTGAATGCGGATGCAGCGGTACGGCGAGCCTGGGCATTGAGAAATAACTCAGATGTGGCAAGTCTGCATTCGGGTAGTTCGCTGGTGTAGGCCTTTGATTCCAGCTAGGTTAGGTTGACAGAGCTGATTGACATAACTGTAAGGACGTTCCTATAGCGTCCTTACAAAACTTTCTGGGGAACTTATAGTTGATTGATTAAAGTCTTTTGGATCAAGTTTTTTTGGTTTGAATTCTTATGTTGTCTTTTAATCAAGCTCTGATCGCACTGGTTGCGATCGCCCTCACGTTTTCATCCACCCCCACCCCCGCAAAACCTATGCAACCCTGTACTCCCAATATTGAACCCGGCATTACCGTCACGGTTGCGGATGCCCAAACAAAAACTCCTCTACAAGCCCGAATTGTGATTCAGGAAGGCAAGTTTCAAGAAACCCTGCGAGTTCAGGGAGCGACTGCTGCTGGACAAACAATCTACGGTGGTGCGTTTGAACGACCCGGCAAGTATACCGTCACTGCTTCTACGCCAGGGTATCGATCGACGGTGCTTAAAAATGTTCAGGTTCCTAAAGCTGAATGCCATGTTGCAACTCAGCAGTTGACAATCGAGTTAAAGCGCACTGCTAGCCAATAATAGATTTTATGCAACAAAAGCTTACCAGAGCCACCGTTATGGTCTAATGCCCGTGCACTTAACTGCTACTCCGGCAATCATTGAGCATACATTTTTTAGACTAAAATCCTTGAAAAGACTGGATTTTTCTTTAGCTCTTTGTCGATCGTTCCTCGACACTTGCCTCAGAAGTTAAATGACTTCTGAGGTTTTTTACTGAGTGATTTAACTAATATCGCCCCAAAATTGATCTACAACTTTGTATAACTCCAGGTTATTGCTGCTGATAAACCAATAGAAGCAAGTTAAACCTTTCAAATATCAGCTTGTTAGGTGGGATACAGAAACGCTTTTCTCCATCGAGCAGCCGCTCTCGTCCCTAGCGCACCTCTGCTTCTTCCAATTCTTCTAGCCCCCACGAATTGAGGTTTGATCATGAACTATCCTTTAGCCCCAAGTTTTGTTTCTCGCGTTTGTTCTCTAACCGCACCAGACCAAGAAATCCGCTTAAGTGCCTTTATTCGCTACTCACTCCAGAAAACTCGCACAAATCAAGTTTCTACCGATATAGCATTGCAACTACTGAACTGTGCATGGAAAGCTCAGAAGTTGCTCTGGGAATTACAAGCTGCGCGAATTCAAACCGAGATTTGAGATTGTTCAGTTTGCTTTGATTAAACAATTTTTAGTAAGCTAATGTGCATTTAAGTTGCAATATGCATATTTCCCTTATTCTTTATCTTGCGATTCCATCTGATGATTAACTCGCCTTGATTTAGCAGTCTTTCTAGCAATTCTTTCAATTCATCGACTGACTTAAACAGTCGATGAGCAATATGTTCCTTACAAGAATGCCAAACAAGCTCAATAATATTCAGGTCAGGACTGTAGGCAGGTAAAAACTCTAAAACAATGTTGGGAAGTTCTTGAGCAATCTTCTCTCGCATATCAAGTCGTTTGTGATAACTGGCATTATCTAGAATGATGATAATCTTTCCTCCCTTTGCTTGAAAGTCTTCAGGTCTATTGCCCTGAGAAACCCATTCACTCTTAATCAATTCATTGAACTGTTGTAACTGTTCATAAAAGATGTCCCCCTCTCCCTTTTTAACAAAAAAGCAAATTCGTTTCCGGTCTGATTCTCGAATGCCTCCCATGACATTCACTCGCCCTTGCCTGCGTTGACCTGTAATCTTTTTACGGTGCCCTTTCTTACCCCAGGTTTTCCGTCGAATGACTCGTAAACTAAATCCGCTCTCATCCCAAAACCATATCTGAATTTGCTTTGGCTCTTCTTTAGCAATTGCTAAGTACTTTAATAATTTCTCTTTGAACTCAATTCTTTTAAGTGGATTCTGTTTCTCTGCTAAACTATATTTAGCCCAGATATAACGATACTTTTTTCGCTTCAGAATCCTCCTCACTTGAGAACCACTTAGCTCAATCCCAGTTTTCTCGCTCAGGTATGTTGCTAAACGTTCTCCACTCCATCGTCCAAATTCATACCCTAGGTCTGATGGCTCTTGGTCAATTATTTCTAGTAACAATCTGATATATTCAGGAGTCGCTTTACGATGACTCTCTTGATTTCGTCGATTCTGCAAGCTCTCCAGTTTGTTAGGGTCACCATGCATACACCAATAGGCTGCGGTTCGAGGTGAACATCCTAAAAAATCGGCAATTCCTCGTTGAGTTTTACCATCGTTTTGAAGCAAAAGAATTAAAATTCGTTCTCGAACATGGGCTAATTCACTCTCTCGAAGTGCTTTTTGCAATTTATCTACTTCCTCTGAACTTAGAAAACTCTTTGCTGGCATGGCACGGATAGTCTAATCATTTTTATTACTCAATTATGCAACTTAAATGCTGATCAGCTTATCGGATCGCAACTTGAATAACCTGCACGATCGCCATACTTAAAAGTCCATAGACCTTTGGGTATGGCTTCGTTTAAGACATTGCTAGCTCTTTGTTTACCGAATTACATCTTATTCAATCCTTGTGCCTCAGGCTTTGTGAAGCCGCCTTACAGCATTTCGTTTTTTGTCTTCCAGGATTACAGATATGAATGTTCTTGAAAGTCTAACCCTCAACAGCGCTACTGCCTTATTAAATTGCCTCCAGTACTCTTACCTAGAGTCTGGACATTCGATCAACTACCTGACTGCTAATGTTTTGACTGCTGCTCTGTGTGATGTTCTGAGCCAATTGGAGACAGAATTTCCTGGAGTAGTTGAGGACTGTGGATGGATGGCAATCGGCACTGACTTGCCTGCTAAAACTGAGCGGTTCTCAGTCCTGGCAAAGGATATTTACCGTTAAGAAAAGCTCTATTTTAGCGAAACAATTTGACACTTGAATATTGATTCTGGCATCAGTTTAGGTGAGATAATTTTCATACAACAGGGCGTTACTACTAGAGCAGCCTGGGGGAAAGCACAGCAATGACTTGCAGCAAGAAATTATGGGGCAATCCAGCAAGCTGGTTTTGGCTTTTGGGCGTTGCTGTCTTCATGCATTCTTTCTCAGGAGCGATCGCTCCTGAGGCTCAAATCACACCAGGTAGTAGTCTCGGTACAGAGACCCCAATGCCCTAATCAATGGACTACCAAGCGATCGCACTGCCGTTCATAACGACTTATCTCGGATTGGCAAATAATCTTTCGTCGTAAAGTACACTTCCGTAAAAGGCGATTGCGTTTGCTCAACCAATCGTTTTCCTGATGGAGACCAGCATGACTCTAGGACCAATATTTCAGCCTGATCGCGCTGGCTGGGCAAGCGCGATCAGTGCAACCCTGCTGGCGTTCTACCCAATGGCGACGCTGGCTCAAGTTGTTGGCGATGGAACCTTGGGGACGCAGGTGAATGGAGCCGCGATCGCACCTTGCACTGGAAATTGCATGATTACGGATGGTGCAACCAGAGGCAGCAATCTCTTCCACAGCTTCCAGCAATTCTCGTTACCCAACGGCGACTTTGCAGACTTTATCACGATTCCTATAACTCAAAATGTGATTGTGCGAGTCACAGGTGTGGGGCAGCCCTTTATCTCCAACATTAATGGCACGATTCAAACCAGCAACCCAACCAATTTCTTTTTGCTCAACCCAAACGGGATTATCTTTGGTCCTGGTGCTACGTTAAACATTGGCGGTGCGTTTCTAGCAACCACCGCTAGCCGAATGCAGTTTGCGGATGGCACCGAGTTCCGCACTAATGATCCGGCTCCGCTACTGACCATTAGTGTACCCATTGGATTACAGTTCAATGGAACACCAGGAAACATCCAGATGCGGGGGTCGTTTCTTTCGGCGGGACGAACAGATAGCTTTAGTGACTTTGCCCTTATAGGGGGGCAGGTTTCACTCGATAATGCGATTCTCAGCACTCCAGGACAACGGGTAGAGCTAGGAGGGCTAGTTAATACAGGCAATGTTGGGTTAATGGTAACTAACAATCGGCTGCGCTTAGAGCTTCCCAACTCAGTGACGCGGGCAGATGTATCTTTAGCTAATCAATCTATTGTCAGCGTACAAGCACAAGCCGAGGGGGGGGATGTTGTCATTCATGCCCACAATCTGAATCTTCTGGGCGGAAGTGGCATTTTGGCTGGTATTGCTCAAGGTTCTGGGTCACCAACGACTCAAGCAGGCGATATTCTTCTGGATGCAACTGGAACGATCAGTCTAGTGAATAGCGTGATTGGAAATGGGTTACGGCAGGGAGCTGAAGGACAATCGGGAGATGTCTTGGTGCGGACTCGATCGCTCATTCTTAGTGACAATGCTTCAATTGGTACCGTTACCCAGGGGCGAGGAGGTAAGGCTGGCAATATTGATGTCAAGGCTGATTTAATCTCTCTAACAGGAAGGAGCACCGCATTGCTCAGTAATGTTGCCCCTAATGCCGCCGGACAGGGAGGAGACATCCGCATTGAGACACGATTTTTGTCCCTACAGGATGGAGCTGGATTAACAGCTAGCACTTTTGGGCAGGGCAATGCTGGCAATATTGATGTTCAAGCCAGTGATGCTATTTCACTGCTGAATGGACAAATCTTTAGCCGAGTGAATGCAGGCGGAGTGGGTCGGGGTGGAGATATAACGATCCAAGCCGGGACACTTTCATTGGAAGGTGAAAATGCGATCGTGACAACGGATGTTTCAGCCCCTGATAACTTTGATCCTGCTGGGCGCGGGCGCGGGGGAGATATTAAAATTCAGACGGGTGGCTTCATTGCACTCAAGCACGGTGCGGCTATCAATGCGTCAACTTCAGGTGAGGGAAGCGCCGGCAAGATCAATCTTCAGACTGAAGGTTTCATCTCTCTGGTGGACAGTAATATCTTCGCTGTCGTTGATGAAGGAGCCGTAGGGCAAGGGGGAGACATCACGATTCGGGCAAATTCCATTGCACTGAAAGAAAGTGATCCTCTAGTTTCCAGTCAAACTGGCATTGCCAGTAGCACGTTTGGACAGGGAGATTCTGGAGCGATCGATATCCGGGTAACCGATGTCATTTCGCTAACGGGCACTGGTGGCTTTATCACCGGAGTAGGAGAAGGTGCCGTGGGCAACGGTGGCAATATTCGTGTGGAGGCACAGTCCCTCGTTGTCACAGATGGTGCTCAACTTTTTGCCAATACATTCGGAGGCGGCGATGCTGGAAGCATTCAGGTAAATGCTACAAATTCCATTCTTCTTTCTGGAGTTGGGGTAACAACTGGCTTTGCGAGTGGTTTTCAGACAGATACACAGGAAGGAGCCGTAGGACGTAGCGGTAACATCAATGTCACAACTAGAAGTCTAAGCATCTTGAATGGAGCTGTGTTAAGTGCCGGGACGCAGAGCAGTTTTAATGGCGGCAGCGTTAATGTGACAGCTGACACGGTGGATGTTACTGACAGTGGTCGGATTCGGACCTCGACCGACAGCAGTGGTAATGCAGGAAATATCACTTTCAATGTTCGTGATCGCACTGCTCTATCAGGTAATGGTAGTGGACTGTTCGCCAGTACCGAAGCGGGTTCTACAGGTAAGGGAGGGTCGATTACCTTGCAAACGCGATCGCTCTCCCTATCAAACAATGCTCAAATCACAGGCAGTACAGCAGGACAAGGTGAGGCAGGTAGCATCAATGTTACAGCCGACACTTTGGCAACAACAAGTGGGGGGCAGGTGCGTACTGCGACTGAGCGTAGCGGTAACGCGGGCAATATTACGTTGCGAGTGAGCGATCGTATCCTGTTGACCGGACAGAACAGCGGTTTGTTTGCCAGTACGGCTCCAGGTTCCACAGGAACGGCTGGAAGCGTTGACATCGCAACCACCAGACTAGAAGTGCGAGATGGAGCGCGGCTTACGGGTAGCACTTCTGGGGCGGGTCAGGCAGGCACCGTAACCATTGCAGCCGACTCGCTGGAGGTTAGTCAGGGTGGGCAGATTCGTACTGCGACTGAAAGTAAGGGTAACGCGGGTGATATTACGTTGCGAGTGAGCGATCGTATCTTGTTGACCGGACAGAACAGCGGTTTGTTTGCCAGTACGGCTCTCGGTTCCGAAGGCAAAGGCGGCAGCATTGACATTGACCCTAAAATTGTGCTGATTCAAGATGGAGCCACTATTGCTGTTGATAGTCAAGGCAGTGAAATCGGTGGCAGTATCATCCTTCGAGCCGATAGATTAGAGTTGAGCGATCGAGGTTCCATTACCGCTACAACTGCAAGTGCTCAGGGCGGTAATATCACCCTCAACATCAAAGACCTGCTTGTGTTGCGGCGCAACAGCTCGATTTCAGCTACCGCTGGAACGGCACAAGCGGGGGGGAATGGCGGTAACGTGACCATCACTTCACCATTTGTCATTGGTGTGTTAGGTGAAAACAGTGACATTACCGCCAACGCTTTTACGGGAAATGGTGGTCGTGTCGATATTTTCGCCAATGCCATCTATGGCTTAAGGTATCAACTCCGCCCGACTCCATTAAGCGACATCACGGCAAGTTCCGAGTTTGGCACCAGCGGGTCTGTCACACTGAATCTCCTCGACATTGACCCAAATCGCGGCTTAGTTGCCTTGCCAGTAAATCTGGTCGATCCGTCTCGACAAATCGCGCAGACGTGTGCCCCACGGAGTAAGCAGGCATCCAGTTCCTTTGTTGTTACAGGCCGTGGAGGCTTACCACCCGCTCCGGGCGAGAAGCTTCGTAGTGCATCCATTCTCACTCCGTGGGGGGCTGTTGCGGATGCAGACAGCCAGAGGGCAACCAGCAGAGAGGTTGTGCAGACCAGTCGTGTAGAAACCAATCAGCCGTCTGGGGAGATTGTGGAAACTCAAGGATGGATCAGGGGTAAGGATGGCACGATTGTTCTCGTTGCTCAGGCACCAACAATCACACCTTATGGCTTTTGGTCAGGAACAACGCCCTGCGATCACAACCAGTTGCCGATCAGCACATACGGTGCCCAGTAACGGGGCTGCCGATATTGGGGGTTCTGCAATAAAGAAAGTTGAGCGTTTCGTAGCGCGTTTGCTTTATTTCCCTTCGTCTGAGCTAATTCTCGGTAGAGTTGTCCCATTAAGACGGCACTCGATTCATCATCCAAAGACCAGAGGGAAGCGATCGTGCTGCGTGCCCCTGCCCGAATGGCAACACCTGCCAGCCCTAGTGCGGCTCGTTTATCTCCGGTTGCTGTTTCACAAGCGCTCAAAACTAACAGTTCGATCGCGTCTATTTGTGATTTCTCCCTGGTTCGTAATAATTGATCTAATTGATTGACCTTAATCTTTTGATCCCAAGCGGCAATGAATGTTTTATTAGGATCAGAACTGAATTCTCCGTGGGTTGCTAAATGCACGATCGGAAAAGAGAGCAACCCGATTTCTTTTTGTAACTGTTGTGCAGTGAAGGTTTGATCCAGCAGCACAACACCAGGGGCATAGGATTGAATTTGGCTCACTTCATTTTTAACATTGGGCAGAGCTGTTAGCCCATTACGAGCTTCTGTCAAGCCAGCCGTTAAGACTTGAAGTTTTTTCTGTTCCAGTGGTCGAGGATTCAATAGTTGTAAGCCTGGTGTAAGAGCCACACTGAATTTTTCAATCAGGTAGTGTTGCCCATCATAAAGGGCTGCCATCGGAACATTTCGTAGCGCACCATCCAGGACAAACACAAGCGTTTCAGTCTTACTGGCAGCCAGATCTGCCTCTGCGGGTCGAATGAGCCAATTGTAGACCTGCTGCGACTGGATTTGCACCGTCCGCGAACCGTAAGGTTTTGTGAGATCCTGGCGCAGTTCTTCCAGCACCGTTTCTACCTGCGTTTGAGAAACGGGAATCGTGTAGTGGCGTAAGGCTTGTCTGGGAAGTTTGAGAATCACCTCCAGTCGATCGGGAAGTATAATGGGATATATGACTGCTGCTGATACAGTCGCCTGATCGACCACTGTATCAATTTGGAAGCTGATATCCAGGCAGGCTTCTCGAAAGAAATTCTCCAGTTCTGCTACCTGTAACGACTCAATCACATTTCGAGCTTGAATCAAATTCGATTGGGAAGGGCTTGAGCCTGCCTGGGGTTGTAGAAGCAACTCGACCAATTGTCGATAGACGGGTTCAACGCTCTCTCGAAAGGAGAACTGCACAGATGGATTGGTTGCAACTAAATCTTGCCGTAGCGATCGCAGCGTTTTAACCGCTTCCATATAAGTTGAGATCGCCGCCTCTGGCTTTTTCTGAGCTTTTAACAACCGTCCCAATTGCCATTGCCAACGGTAGGTAATATCGGCTGCATTACTTGCTTGAGCGAGCAGCAGTGCTTTTTGAGTTAAATGCTGGGCGATTGTCCATTGCTGCGATCGTTCATACAGCGCTCCTAAGGTGCCCAGCGCATGCGATTCCGTTCGAGTATCGCCTAACTTGGCAGCCTGTTGAGCCGTTGTCATCAAGAGACGAGCCGCAAACTCATGAGCCGACGTTCCGGTTGAATCACTTGTTGAGAGCGTCATCCTTAGCTCAGAACCATCTGCTGTTCTAAGGTTTGCCAGCTTCATTAAGCTTTGAGCAAAGGTGATGTGCGTGTACAGTTTGGTGCGCCCCGGTGCGAGTAAGTCAAGCTGCGATTGAATCTGGGGCAACAGTGTTTGGATCTCTGCTTCCTGCTGGGCATCAATAAGCAAGCTAAGTTGATTGAGTTGAGCCTTTACTCTGGTAGTTGGCGATCGTGCCGTAGTAGCAGCCTCTCGATAGAAGGCTAAAGCGGTCTGAGTTTCCTGTTGAGTGTAGGCAACATTTCCCAAACTCAAGAGAGACGCACTGATGTCATCTGGCGATCGCAGTTGCCTTGCCAACTCCAGACTGTGATTTAAAACGTCACGCGCTGCACCCGGATCACTGGCCGCTTGAATGACATCGCCAAGACTCCGTAAGCCTGCTAATTTAACTAACGAATCAGGTTGGGCCTTCAATGTCTGTTTCAACTCAGTCAAGCTCTTCAATGCCTGACGATACAATCCCATCGCTTGCAAAACTTGAGATTGATTGATACGACAGCGCAGTACGTCAGCCGTAGCCTGAGCCTGAGCGTAGTGTGTCGAAGCTCGTTCCCAAGTAGCTAAAGCCTGCTCCAGTTGTCCTGAAGCAAATTGAAGTCGTGCCTGCACATCAAGTACTTGGGCAAGCACCCGCTGAAGCGCATAAGGTTGATTGGATGGGGATACCCCTGGTTTCTCCGCTAACTGACTCCGCTTCTGAACGTCAATCAACTCCAAGCTGGCTGCAATCGCTTTCCTGGCTTCCTCCCACTGCCCCAACTCCTGGTACACAAGAGACAGGTTGCTAAGCGCAATCGCTTGTCCTGGATCATTACGCTGAAGGCGATCGCGTTGAACCAACTGCTGTAGGACGGGTATTGCTTCTACAAATTGCCCTGCATCATACAGACGCTTGCTCTGGTCTTCTAAAGATTGCGGCGGATTTGCAGCATGTGCAGGGATGACACTCGAAGGGATTGCGAGACTAGAGCCATTGAAGGAACATACCAGGATAGAGATAAAAACACAGATGCCAGCGTAAAACTTTAGCCTCTTCGCGCTGTCAAGAGACTCGCCAGGTGCATTGTCTAGCCATCGTTTCGTCAAAAATCCTTTTGAAGATGAAGCCTCTACATTCTGATCTAACATGGCGAAATTTATATCCCTGAATGCGATCGTAAACGTAATGTAGAGCCGTTATTGTCTCATTCCTTCTTACACAACGGTCAGGATGTCACTAAAAGCAGCAGTTAAAGTTAAGCAATATTGCACTATTAGTCTTGATGCTTGAGTGCCGATGAGCACACATGAAAATCACTTCTGCCTTAGCTGGCGTTTGCCATCTTGATGGGGCGCTTTGCCAGCCCTTCTGATCCTGCTCCTTATACTATTCACAGCTTTAGAACGGTTGATTGTAAATGAGGGAGAAGTAAAAGCCCTGCTCCTGTAAGGTACGCTTCTCACCAGAAATGTTGGTTAAAGGAATGCCCCAATCAAAGCGAGCCGCAAGGCGATCGCCAGCCTGAAACCGCAAACCTAAACCCACTGAAACCAACGTACTTGGCAAAGCGCTCGTCCCACCCCCTTTGTTAAAACCATGCCCAATATCGATAAAGGGAGAGAGTTGCAGCACAGCATTATCGAGACGAGGTAAACGAAGGATTGGCATTCTGACTTCAGCCGATGCAAAGATGCCACTATCGGTAAAGAGCTGGTCTTGTCGATAGCCCCGCACACTCTCCTGCCCACCAATCCCAAATTGTTCCAATGGCAACAGGGGTCTGTCTGCCAATTGGATATTTCCTCGGAGCAACAGTAGCGTATCGGCAGCTAGGAGGCGAACATATTGAGCCTGACCGCTCCAAACAAAAAAGCGACTGTCAGGAGGCGTAGCGTTAATCGTGGCCTTTAAGGCACTTAGCCCAACACTGAATTGGGAACGAAAGGCGAGTACTTCTGTCTGATTACGCAACGTGTAATCCTGAGAAAAGCGTAGAGCTGTAAGGCGTGTCTTGCCCTGGTTGTCTGATCCGATCGACGGGAAGGGGATTTCGCCTCCCAGCAAGGTTGCACCGCTTTCGCGACGGCTGACCGCTAGCCCCAAGGCAAATTCCTGGGTTGTGGTTTGCAGAATCGGTTGGCGCACCGTCAGTTCAACGTAGTTGGAGTTGGAGTTAATATCGAGGACATCAAAGGGCGATTCAATGACGCGGCTAAGGGCAAAGCCACCACGCAGAGCGATTGTCCCGTTACGCGGATTGAAGGGAATAGTATAGCCAGCGTCAAAGGCATTGCTGCCATTGGTATTGGTGTAAGCAAGGCTCAAACTATCACCGAACCCCAGCACGTTAGCGTTAGCAAGTTGAAGCTGTCGGCGAAAGGTGCCAACACTGGGGGTACGTCCATTATCCAGGTTGACCTGAAGATTCCAGATGTTCGCCTCAGTAAGCTTAACTTCTAGCAAATTTTCGCCAGCCTTCGTCCCGGTAGACAGTTCTGCAGACACTGATTCGATTAACGGGTTCAGTTGCAACAATTGGAGTGCTTCTAACAGTCGTTTTTGATTCAGCGGTCTGGTAGTGGCGATCGCCAAGCGGCTCCGCACATAGTTAGGGTTAAGATGGCGGCTTCCCGTGACTTTAATGTCTTCTAGCCCACCTTCGCTAATCTGAATTTTAACCACACCGCCTTGCAGTGCTTGAGGCGGGATGTAGGCACCTGATGTGATGTACCCGAACTTGACATAGAGTTCAGTAATTTTGGAGCGGATCTCAAACAGTTCAGGCAAAGAAATGGGACGTTTAACATAGTCTTTTGTAATTTTTTCAAAGTCCTGCTGGCTGAAAACTGTGCTGCCAATGATATCAAAGCGCTCAACCACGATCGTTTCGGGTACATTTTCAGACGGGTTTTCTGGAGTTGGGGTGATGGGTGTATTGGGTTGCAGTAGTTCTCCAGGCGGCGGGAGCTGTGGGGGCATGGCTGACGGTGGGGATGGCTGTACCTGTGGAGAAATGGGTATGACATCCTGCGGTGGAAGCAGAGATGGTGCAAGCCCAGGCAGCGTTGGCGCAGGAGCCTGGGAGGAGTTGATGGTTTGAGCGCTAAGAGGTTCTACAAATAGACTGGTAGCCAATAGAACTAACCTTGTCCAGAGGCAGAATTGATAGGATTTAGTTACCATCAAAAAGCGGCGTTGCATAATGAAGGGATGAGTTAAAGTCAATTGATATGCAAAGCACGGAGTGCAAGTCTACGCATATTTGCAACAATGGCAAGCACAGATTTAAACAAAATTACGTTTGTGTTGCTTGTGGTCGGCGATGCCTCAATCCCTAGTAGTACTCTTTCGTAAAGGATAGAGGACAATAAGCGACGATTGCTCTTTTCATTTCTATGTCAACTATCCCACCCTTTCTGCCAGGGCAAACGCATCATGTCAGTAAATCGAGCTAATTCTCGATAATATTGAGAATGTTCGCAATAATGGCTTCTCGTCAGGGATGCCAAGCCTACAGCTAGCGGTCATCGGATCGTCTTGACACTACTATTATTCTCCTGAAACTAGATGTGTTTGCCCAGCCCTCTTTACAGCCTCGATCCGTATTTTGATCGGCGCAAGGGCGATCGCTGCGTCTGCTCTCCAGCCCTGGAGGATTTGTTGGAGCAACAGCCGACTACCGACGATCGCATTGCCAATAATTAGAAGACCCTCAATGAGTTCAAGTTTGCCTTCTGGTCGGCGATGGGAAAACGATTCAAATAATGCTTCAGTGGTGGGATACAAGGACTAGCGCCTCCTGAAGTCACGATCCTCTCAAATGTAACGCTTGGAAGTGGCTGCCAATCTAGCTTTCAGAAATTGGCAAACCGTTTTATGACACAATCAGGCTGAATGATCGTCGAAAACCAAGCAAATTGGCGAACCATTTTTTCGCGATACTCAAAAATTGAACGAAAAAATTGGTATTTCAGCCATCGAAATTAGCAATCCGTTTTATTGCTACACAACCATTGTGCGCTGAAAATAAAGTTGTTTACTAGCAATTAAAGTCGTATACCGCTCACGTTTTGGAGCATCACAGCCCTTCAAAGGTTCAACAGTATAAGGCTTTAATTTTCATGCTCTTCATCCAAAGACGGAGCAATCTCGATTGCAGACGTTTTCAGTAGACAACTTTATTTGCGTTTTACAACCATTGTCAACATGGCAGCCTGGTTAAAAGACGGAACTTGTCTTCAGTACGGTCGCTGTCAATTTTCTAGAGAAACTGTCTCCTAAAGAAACTGAGAAACTTCAGAACAGCCTTGCTTCCTGCTTGCATTACTTTAAACAGAGGAGATTGTTTCTTGCAAGGAATTAGACATTAAAAGCCTTAAGGGAGAATGGAAAAGCTTCTTCAGAATGCGTGTGGGGAAGGTAGGAGTCATTTTCCTGATCAATTCAGAAGCAGATGCATTGTAGGCTTACGATATCAACTTTAGAGGCGACCTCTACAAAGCCTTATTCCTTGGTTCAATCACAATCACATTGCCATTCATTTAACTAACTGAGATGACGAGCGTTGTCAAACCTGTTCTCTTAGCACCATCAGATGACCCACCAGAAAATATCCCGTAGCGTCTTTTTAGCTTTTGACAATGAAACAGTCATTGCCTGGATCTTTTTAGCGCCTGCCCTGCTGTTGTTAGGGGTCTTCGTGTTATACCCGATCGCGTACCTGTGCTACCTCAGCTTTACCGCAGGCAGTTTTACCAGAGCTGGCGTTCATTGGGTTGGCTTGCAAAACTACTGGCGCTTGTTTCTCACTCCCGATTTTTGGCAAGTTGTAGCTAACACGATCGTTTTCACCGTTGCCACTGTCATCCCTAGTTTGCTGTTGCCGCTGGGTTTAGCAGTGCTGCTCGATCGGGCGATTATCCTGCGCGACCTACTACGAGTGGCATACTTTTTGCCATCAATCACCTCTCTTGTTGCGGTCGGATTGGGGTGGCGTTGGCTGTTCCAAGCTGAGGGACCTGTCAATCAAGGGCTGGCACTGCTGGGTATCGACCCTATTTCCTGGTTAAGCAGCACTGTCTGGGCAATGCCTGTGCTGATCCTGTTAAGCATTTGGAAGCAAATTGGCTTTAATCTAGTCGTCTTCCTGGCAGGACTGCAAACGATTCCTGTCAGCCGCTATGAAGCAGCTATCTTAGATGGAGCCAACTCCTGGCAGCAGTTCTGGTACATTACACTGCCAGGGCTGCAACCCACGCTAATCTTTGCCACGGTGACGACTGCTATCTTTACCCTGCGAAGCTTTGAGCCAGTGTACGTCATCACCAGCGGCGGGCCGCTCAATGCCACAAATCTGCTGGTGTATTACATTTACGAGCAGGCGTTTGCTCAATTTGACTTTGGCTATGCCGCCGCTGCGGCAACATTATTGCTAGGCGCAACACTGGTGTTAGTCTCTATACAATTCAAGGCATCGCGTGAGACCGATTAGACAGACGGAGAAACGTGTGCCCGTTGGTTGATCGCGGCAAAGTCTACTCGCTCTGCGTGTCCCCAAAATGCTTCCAGATTATAAAATTCCCGCTCTTGCGGCATCAAAATATGGACAATGACATCGCCGTAGTCTTGCAGTGTCCAACTTCCTTCTGACTGCCCTTCGGTACGAGTCGGAAGGCGTTGCAATTCCGCTTCAACTTTGTCCTTGATGGAACCTGCGATCGCCCGTACTTGCGCCTTCGAGAAACCCGTGACAATGACAAAATAGTCTGCCAGCGTGGAAATATGTGCCACCCGCAGGATCGTGATGTCTACGCCTTTACGATCGTCAGCAGCACTAGCCGCCGCGATCGCAAGCTGCAGGCTCGCATCTTGAGCGATGGTTGCCGCGTCAATAACGGTGGTTAAAGCAGAGTCAAAGGAAGAATCTTGAGCGTAATTTGGCATTCAGTCTCCAGTTTCGTAAGGTGGTTTTAAGTGTAAGGTGATGTAAGAGAACGAGCCTTTTAACAGCCGCAGCCCAGACCACTTAAGGGGTGCGCGAGACCATCACCTTTTTGTCAGACGACTTTTTGTCGGTCAGTGCCAACGCCCAGTTGCGGGTTAGCACCATGCGGGGATGAATTTGTTGAGAACGAGCTAGCAAGTGACGCAGAGACTCGTCACAGGTTTGCCAAACGGCGTGATGGAGGTCTTGCTGACTGATACGTCGCAAGGCTTCTAGCTCTAGCGTATCGCCTCTTCCAGGCTCCAGGCTATCGGCTAAAAAAACGACACAGCTCAACGCACTCATACCAGGGCAACCTAGCGTGTGATGACGAATCGCGTCCAGTACCGCCGCCTCACGAATGCCAAACTCATCTCTAGCCACGATCGCCCCTACCGCTGCATGAAGTAAATGGGGGTTGGCTAACTCTACCGGATCGATCGTCAGATCATCCGCTCGCGCCATTTGGAGCAGACGTTGCGGCTTAAAGAACTTTGCCAGATCATGCAGCAACCCTGCCAGAGCTGCTTGAGTAACATCTACCTGATGCTGTTTGGCCAGGTCGGCTGACATTTGCTCAACCCGCAAAATATGCTGGAGACGACTGTTCGGCACATTCTTTTGCAACCAGTGAAGAATGCGATCGCGTAAGACGGAGCGGTCTGAAACTTCTTGAGCTGCAACCAATACCTCTGCAACTGGCAGGTCTGATTCGACAGCCGCTATAGCGCCATCTTGAAGCGTTGGGCGTGCTGAGTTTAAGTGTTCAGGCAACAAAGGAGAGTGGCAGTCATGGGAAGTGGCAACCAGTGGCGCTTGGTCTGGAGTCAGCTTAAGCGGCTGCTTGATCGGCTTTAAAGGTTTTGCACCTGCTTCTGTAGGGAAATTCAGGTTGCTATCGGCTTCACGCATTCGGATGAGAAGCTCCTAGTTTGTACTGAGAGAATCCATGCCAAGAGAGAAAGTAGCGTTGGGCGATCGTTAACGGAGTCAAAGCGTTTTGTAGAGAGCAAAATTCAAGCTTACCTCTATTCTAGCTCAACCCCTTTGGCTGACTTCACTCTTAACTGAAGTTTAGACTAAAGAGCAGTGAAAACAGCTCAACCCCTTACAGAGATTGAGTAACACCGAAGTGCCAAGCAATCGAGAGAATCAAGCCGACTTTTGCACAGTGCGCTTAGGTTTGGTGAAGCGCTTTTTGACCGTCGGATAGCGCATTCGCCTTGAACGAGGTTTTCCTGGAGTCCACCCAGGAGACTTTCCGCGCGGTTTAGGATTTGGGGCAGGAGTACCAATCACCACCAAAACTTGTGCAAAGGCGTTGGCGACTCGACCGGGTGAGCGGTCAGTGGCGGCTTTTTGCCAGGGAAGTGGAGCATCTTGCACGTGTGGTCGAGCGAACCAAAGCTGCCAGGTCAACAGGGGCATCAAGTCACTCCAGCGCTCCGACTGTTCTGGGGTTGATAGCTGAGGCAAGGTCCAATGCAAGCGTTGTTTGGCGAAGCGATACCAATGGTCGATCGCAAAGCGACGCAAATATTGCTGCCAAATAGTCGTCAACACGGGTAATTGCAACCCGACCCAAATTAACCACAAGGGTTTGAGCGGCGTGTGCGAAGTGGGGCTAACGCGCTCCACCCGGATCAAGGACAGTACCTGCTTTGCCGCCTGTTTCAGATGTAATTCATGCCACACCTGTAGTCGCAAGCGTCCCCATTTCGCGTCTTCAACGTCCTGTTCCTCATCGGGTTGCCACCAAGTGGTGGCATCGTTGAGCTTGAATTTAGCGCCATGTTTGCGGGGTCGTCCGGTACCAGCGTAGGGCGGCGGTGCACCATAAAGAACGCGGTTCGAGCGGAGTCGGATGAGCTTGTCGCAGGCAATGTCGGCAGTCTTCAACAGGAAGGGGCACAGCCATACTCGCCATCCCATAACGACACAGGACGAGTGCTCAACGTCTGACAAGCTTGACGTCATTGACCCGCTGCTTTTTCAATGGGCGTTTCGGCACTGGTGATCCGCTCATGCAGCAAGGGTAAGGCCCAACTGCCTTGCGCCTCTGGAATCCAGGCAATCGTGCTGTAACCTTGTCCCAGCGTCACAGGCTTGGCACCACTCATGGGCTGTGCCTGGTGCTCGTAAGTGCGTTCTCGTAAGGTCTCTGCCTGCAAGCGTGACCAGGCAGTATGATCTCCGGCTAAAACAAGCGACGGGGCTTGCACAACCTGCTCTAAATAGAGTTCCATGAGCTTCACTCGTGGAGGGTCACTGTCTTGCAGCGACTCATACAAACTCGACCATTGTCGCCGAAAGACCGGGGACAATGAGAGTTCAGCGAACGAGTAAACACTCCGACTGCTCAGAACAGCATCCATGAGGTCGAAGAGGGCATCTCGCCCATGCCCCATCATGCTGTAGGCTTGGTGCCGAAAGGCTCGAAGCTTGTCAAAATTACTCATAGTCAAGTGATTTGAAGGTTCCTTGACTATTAAGCGGTCAGATCGTTCGGTCTGACTGCCTTTCTTCACCGTTTAGTCTAAACTCCAGTCTTAACACAGAGGACAGCCTTTCTCTCGCTCCCAGTCTGCAAACTGTAGTCAGAGGTTCAGACTCACATCTTTCTGTCAGTAGTTTCTGTCAGCGGTTTGAATGATAAACAAGCAGTCGCCCGCTTAAGGCTAACAATGCTTTAGCTGGCTGGCAGCAACCTAAAAGCTAGATGATCACATGAGCAATTAACTCATTTGGTGATTGAAATAATCCGAGGTCGTCAGCCCCGATCGACTGGAGCGGCGCGTATAGTTTTTCAGCATATAGTTTAGATCGTCTGGAAAGAGGGAGGCGGCGATCGCGTCATGAGGCGTAATGACACCACCTTCATAAAGGTCAAATAACGCCTGGTTGAGCGTCTGGCTACCGTCTTTGCCTTCTTCCATCAACTGATAAATTTCGTCAGTGGCACCCTTTTGTAAATAGTCTCGAATGGTATCTGTGTTGAGCATGATTTCCAGCGCAGCCGTGCGTCCACCCTGAACCGTCGGCACCAACGCTTGTGCGATCACTGCGCGGAGAGCATCAACAATCTGAATCCGCACCGTTTCTTGTTCATCGGGAGAGTAGAAATTGAGCAGGCGCTTGAAGGCGTTGACTGAGCCTTTGGTATGTAAAGTGCCTAAAACCAGGTGCCCGGTGAGAGAAGCACGAATGGCAGTATCGACCGTTTCACGATCCCGCATTTCACCAATCAAAATAATATCTGGGTCTTGCCGCAAGGCACCCCGCAACGCATCTTTGAATTCTTGAGTATGCAGCCCGACTTCCCGCTGCGTCACCAACGACTGATTAGACGTATGAACATACTCAATGGGGTCTTCGATCGTCACAATTTTGCGGGGCAATGTTTCATTCACATGGCGCAGCATTGCTGCTAGCGAGGTCGATTTACCAGAGTTCACCGAACCTGTTACTAGAATTAACCCCTGCCGCTCTTCTGCCAGCGTACTCAAAATATTGGGTAAGCCTAGCTTCCGCAGCGTTGGCACATCCAACGAAATTAACCGCAGCACCATGGCGCCGCCCATGATCGACTGAGAGCAATTAACCCGACACCGCACCATTCCTTCGTAAAGGATGGCGGTATCCAGTTCCTGCCGTGCCTTAAATTGCTCTTGCTGGACTGGTAGCAAGACTTCTTGCAAAAATTCTTCAAACTGACGCGACGTAATTTTACCGTACGTCTCTTGCTTCACCATCTTGCCCTGAATGCGGAAGCGGACTGGCTCTCCTACCTGAAGGTGAATATCAGACGCACGTTGTTTGCAAGCATCTTCAACCATGACTTGCACCGTACCCTGACGCTGCACCGCTTGATCAGGACCATCCAGCGCGATCGCATTGATGCTCATTGCCTCGGTGCCTTGTGCGGTGGGTCCGCAGTTAATGCGACCCTGCATAAAGCCAGGCATTCGCACATCCATATCAAGCTTACGCACCTCCAGATAATGCTGGAGTTGTTGGGGGGTCAGCACTTCTTGAAGGTAATGCCGAAACTGTTCTGGTGACAGCGGCGCAAGGTGATCTTGGGGGAGCAACTTACCACTCATGCGATAGAACGGCGGTCGCCCTGGCTGTAGGTACAACGCCGTCGCACCTCGATTGTGTGCGTCTTGAATGACAAACCGAATTGATGCCGGTGCGTCAGGCTTCGATCCAGCAGAATTAATAGAAGCGTTAATAGCAGTCATAACAAGTGACTTCCAAAGCGAGAAGACAGTAAGCGTAAAACTCAGGGACGATCCACACTAAAACTTTGTGTAGCACTTTCAGATAGTTTATAGTGCTAATTAAAAATAACCGCACGGGCGCTAGATATGATTGACACCTGCAACCTAATCTACCCCGCTAACGGTAAGCGCTATCATAATAAACTTTTAGTAAAGATTTGATGCAAGCCTTCTCCATGCTTGCAGGCGATCGCAGTCACTTATCTTGACCGTTTTTTGTCATGGCTGCACTAGCAGCACAACGGCATAGGCGGCTATGCCTTCTTCGCGCCCAGTTGCGTCTAGAGTTTCATTTGTCGTGGCTTTGATGCCGATTTGATTCGGTTGCAGGTTTAAAGCCGTCGAGAGGCGATCGCGCATTGCCTGAATGTGTGGCTTTAACTTCGGGCGCTCTGCCACAATTACAGAGTCAACATTGCCGATCGCCCAGCCGTTGTCTTGAATCAGGCGATCAACTTGAGTTAGCAGCACCAGACTGTCTGCTCCTGCCCATTTGGGATCGGTGGGGGGAAAGTAGTGACCAATATCGCCTAAGCTCAACGCGCCGAGCATGGCATCCATAATGGCGTGAGTCAGCACATCGGCATCGCTATGCCCTAACAACCCGAGTTCATGCTCAATGCTGACTCCCCCCAGGATGAGTGGGCGATCGCTAACCAAACGATGAATGTCGTATCCATTGCCAATCCGAATGTTAGTCATCAGCTTGCAGTGAGCGGCTTTCTGATTATAGGCGGACAAGCCGCAAGCTATGGTGCGCCGCACTATGAGCCACCAGTTTTGAGCGCCCAACCTTAATTTGCTTTCAAAGGCAACCGACAGTGCCTAAGATGCCGACTGCTTCTACTAGGCGATGGGCACCAGATCAGCGTAGTCGGAGGCTAGATCAGCTTCGGTCAAGCTATCGGTTACGTCTTGAGGTGTCCAGAGGAGTTCAAAGACTAGCAGGAAGCGCGATCGCAGCATGGTTATATCTTCCAGTACATCGCGCAGTAGTGAGGTCGAGTAGATCTCGTTGAAAAGAGGCGCATCGTCCGCAGTGCCCAGCAGCAACGTCACCACGACATAGGCTGAGTGTTCGCCAGCATGATGTGTTGCAGGTGCTTGCTGGGTCACCACTCCATTAACATTTGTCAGAGTCTCGGCGGTAAATTTACTGCGCTCTTGCAGAGAATACTGATTGAACAGTGCTTCTGCTTCTTCACGACTATCTACGGTCTGCGATCCTGCCAGTACATGCGTCCAAAAATCTGCATTTTCTAGTAGTGTGCTGGCTGTTTCTTGCAGCAGCTCAAACAACCCTTCCGACGTAGCAGTATTCGCCCGTAGCGCAATGTCAGAAAACCTTGTTTGGAGACGCTTTGCCCGCGATCGCAACGCGATTTGAAGGCGACTCACTGTCACAATATCGTTTGTTAATTCTGAACCATCAACGTCATTGCTACCTGACGTTACCTGCAAATTTTGTTCCATAGCACCCTAGATCGAATAAAAATTGGCTACAAAGCGGCTGCTTAAAAGCATTTGAATCATTTCTTAAAATCGAAGAGGAGGCGATGAAAGAAAGAATAATCGTAGCATTGGGGTGTACAGACCCAGTAAGCTACAACCAGTCTTCCGTTGCATCGCCTTGATCCCCTCAGGGTCTCTTCGTCGCTATGCCATCGCTCTAAAGCTGAATCATTTCCGTGTATTCTGTCAGCAATTCGTCATAGGTGAGGTTATCCGAGGCTTCTTGTGGACTCCACAGCAGCTCAAAGGTCATCAGGTAATCAGATGGCAAGGACGCTAGTTGTTCTAACGCACTCGTTAGCTCTGCTTCAGTACGAATCTGCTCAAAAAGTCGTTGATCGTGGGCAGTGCCAACCAAGAGCGTCACCACGATATATGCTGCTGGATCTTCGTCTGGGTCGGGCTTAAACCCACCTCGCTGGTTAACTCTGCCGCCCACATTCGTTAACGTTTCAACACTGAACTTGCTACGTTCGGCGATCGAAATTTTTTGAAACAGGGTTTCTGCTTCCTCCAGACTTTTGACCGTTTGAGAGTCTGCCAACACATGTGACCAGTTTTCTGGCATCCGCAACAGCGCTAGAGATGCCTCTTGAACTAGTTGTAGCAGTCCTTCCGGTGTGTCAGTATCGACCTCCAGGCTGAGGTCAGTCAGTTCAGACTGAATGTCTCTTGCCACTGCCAGTAGGGCGACCTGAATTTTGCTAACGGTGACCGTATCATTGTCAAGTTCGTTCGTTCCAGAAGCCCCACTGCTGCCCCGCATGGCTTTCACTACCAGAAACACAAGCCCAAAGACAACCGCTGCCGAAACACCTAGAAAGATGAGTCCAACGATCCAGCCAAGCCCGGAGTCATCGGTTGAGGCTTGCCCATTGCTAGAGCTACCACTACGGGAACCATCGTTGCGGTACGAGTCGTTATAGATACCGGGACCTACTGGCACGGGCACAATGACAGTACCGCCACCGTAGTTACGCTGGTAGGACGGGCTTCGATCGAAGCCCGTTGATCGTGAAGGGGAGAAGCTTGAACCCGACGATCGTGAGGGGGAGGAGCTTGAACCCGACGATCGTGAAGGAGACGAACGGAAGGAACCACCACCACTACGGCCACCACTGCTGCGAGCAGAGGCTTCGGCATCGAAAGTCAAACGTGCGTTGGTTGTATCGGTAGAGGGGTGCAAAGTGATTGTGCTTGCCAGCAGTGTTCCGACAGCAATGGCACAATAGCGCTGAAAGTTTGAGTGTCTCATAGATTGAAGTTGCGGCTGTAAGGCTGACCTCTAACGTTAAAGCTACCCTGTGTACCATTTTAAGCAATCAGTCTTGAGCCTGCGCTGACAGTCATGATTCTTGACGGGTCTGCTCTTCAAGCCACTGAGCATAAAGGTCAGGGCGGCGATCGCGTGTACGCTTAAGCTGCTGCGTTTTGCGCCATTGGGCGATCGCCTGGTGATTACCAGAGAGCAACACATCGGGTACAGCCCATTCCCGAAAGATTGGTGGACGGGTGTATTGAGGAAAATCGAGCAAACCATCCTCAAAGCTTTCTGCCTTCAGCGATTCTGCTTTGCCCACTGTACCTGGCAGCAAGCGGATGACCCCATTCAGCAATGCCAATGCTGGAATCTCGCCACAGGTGAGCACAAAATCACCGAGAGAGACTTCTCGCGTTGCCAGATGCAGCACGCGCTCATCGACCCCTTCATAGTGCCCACAAATGATCACGATCTGATCGTGGTCGATCGCCAACTGCTGGAACATTGTCTGGTGCATCGGCTCACCTTGTGGTGTCATTAAAAGCACCGCTCGTCGGGGCAAAACTGGTAACGACTCCACTGCTGCAAAAATGGGTTCCGGCTTCATCAGCATTCCCACGCCGCCCCCGTAGGGTTCATCGTCTACCCGATGGTGCTTATCGTGCGTAAAGTCGCGTGGATTGGTGCAGTGAACAGCCGCAATCTCTTTAGTCAGTGCTTTACCTAGCAAGCCCGAACGAAGGGGAGAGGCGAAAAAGTCGGGAAACAAGGTGACAAGATCGAAGCGCATTCTGGTTGAACTTTAAACTGTGAGCGTTGAACTGTAGACTAAAAGCACTGGTAGCCTGTGACGCTTGGGCGATCGCAGAGCCATGTCTAAACCTTAGCAGTCGCTCTGAAAACGTTGCTTCAATGTTTTTCGTTGTTTTGCTGGCGGTTTGGTCTGGCATGATCATGCCTGAAGTAGGCTGGTGCGTTTCAGTGCAAATTAGAGGTCGTCACGTGAGCGCGTTTAGCATCTTTATCCCCAGTTCGCCCCATCGCTTTTGTCGAGCAAACACTATTATGAGGACAATGAGCGGTCAGGCGGCAACATGAACAACAGCAGCGTCCACACCTCAGTGATCAAACTATGGGAGCGCTGGTTTCCCACTGCCCCCGATCCCAGTACGTTTGACGTTGCAGCGTCACAAGTCGATTTTCAGCCCCTTGGAGAGAATATGCCCCAGTCTACGAAAACTGCCATCATGGTGATTGGAGGGGCGGAGGATAAGATTCATGGGAAGGAGATCCTGCACAACTTTTTTGGTCGATCAGGTGCAGCAGAGGCGCGTATTGCGATTATTCCGTCTGCGTCCCGTGAACCTGCCATTATTGGCGAACGCTACCTCACCATTTTTGGGGAGATGGGCGCTAAAGGGATAGAGGTTTTGGACATCCGCGATCGCGAACAGTGTAACGATGCCCTGATGCAGAGCTATGTCGAAAACTGTACAGGCGTTTTTATGACGGGGGGCGATCAGTTACGCTTATGTGGGCTGCTGGCTGATACACCGCTCATGAAGACGGTACGGCAACGCGCGCAGCAAGGTGAAATCACGCTGGCAGGCACCAGCGCAGGCGCAGCGGTTATGGGGCACTATATGATTGCTGGAGGCGGTAGTGGGGAATCGCCCAATCGATCGCTCGTTGATATGACAACTGGGCTGGGCATTATTCCTGAAGTCATTGTGGATCAACATTTTCATAACCGTAACCGCATGGCTCGCTTGATGAGCGCGATCGCGGCTTATCCCGATCGCCTGGGTATTGGCATTGACGAAGACACCTGCACATTGTTTGAGGGCGATGGCACGCTGCAAGTCATTGGCAAAGGCACGGTGACTATTCTCGACCCCGCTGAACTGTCCCATACCAATCATGAAACCGTAGGTGCGACCGATCCCCTGAGCATTGGCAACCTGCGCTTACACATTTTGAGCCACAGCGATCGCTACGACCTTCGGAAACGAGCACCATCGTTTGCTGCCCATCGCATGGTTCAAGAATAGTCTTCTCTAGCGGAAACTTAATACGGTGTACTCTGAAGCTACGCCATTCTTGTTTCAGCGCTCAACCAACGCATTCTGTTTCAATTTTCGATTATTAGCCTTGACTTTGTAATCCCTGACAACAGGGGCATTGGGCTGAGGCAAGTCACTCTTTTAGTTCAGAAATGTTTGCGGTGAACAGTCTAGGGGCTTTTAAGCGTTTGAAACTGATAAAGCCTTTTAATTGTTTTCATCGTCGCAACCAAGTTTAAAAACTGACATTATTATTGCCCTGTCTTGGCGTTCCTCCTAAAGAAATCAGTGTCATGAAAATACTCAAAGTACAGACGCTACGCGGTCCCAATTATTGGAGTATTCGCCGCCCAAAACTTGTTGTGATGCGTCTGGATCTGGAGGAGCTTGCAGATAAGCCCTCCGATGTAATTCCTGGCTTCTATGAAGGATTGACAGAGGCATTGCCCAGTTTGGTCGAGCACTTTTGCTCACCGGGTTGCCGGGGTGGCTTCCTCAGTCGTGTTCGTGAGGGCACGATGATGGGGCACATCATTGAGCATGTGGCTTTGGAGCTACAGGAACTTGCGGGCATGGTAGTCGGCTTTGGTCGCACCCGTGAAACGGCTGATCTAGGAACGTATCAGGTTGTCTTTGAGTATCAGGATGAGCAGGCGGGGCGCTATGCTGCCAGGGCTGCTGTGCGTCTCTGCCAAAGCATTATCGACACGGGGCGCTACCCTCAAGAAGAGCTGGCGCAAGATTTGCAAGATTTGCGATCGCTCCAGGCTGAAGCATCACTGGGACCCAGTACCGAAACACTGATTAAAGAGGCCGAAGCACGCGGCATTCCCTGGGTGCAGCTAAGCGCCCGCGCCATGATTCAGTTTGGCTATGGCGTACATCAAAGGCGCATTCAAGCAACGTTAAGTAATCGCACGGGCATTCTGGCAGTTGAGCTTGCCTCAGATAAAGAAGGCACTAAGCAAATTTTGCGGGAAGCCGGTGTGCCAGTACCGCGTGGTACGGTCATCAGCTATCTGGATGAACTTGAGGAAGCGATCGCGGATGTTGGCGGTTACCCGATCGTGATCAAGCCCCTGGATGGCAACCATGGACGTGGAATTACCATTAACATTACGACCTGGGAACAGGCAGAAGCTGGCTATGATGCCGCAAAAGAAGTTTCCAAGGATATTATCGTCGAGCGCTTTTATCAGGGACGCGACCACCGTGTACTGGTGATTAATGGCAAAGTGGTTGCGGTCGCAGAACGAGTGCCAGCCCATGTCATTGGTGACGGCAAGCTAACGATCGCCGCACTCATTGAGCAAACGAATGAAGATCCGCTGCGGGGTGAAGGGCACGAAAACGTCTTGACGAAACTGGAGGTCGATCGCAACACCTGGCAACTCCTTGAGAAGCTGGGCTATACCCTTGAGACAGTGCTGCCAGAGGGCGAAATCTTCTATTTACGGGCTACTGCTAATTTGAGTACAGGCGGCATTGCGGTCGATCGTACCGACGATATGCACCCCGAAAACATCTGGCTGGCACAGCGTGTTGCCAAAATTATCGGGCTAGATATTGCTGGGATCGATGTCGTCACACCTGACGTTTCGCGTCCTCTGCGGGAAGTGGATGGCGTGATTGTAGAAGTCAACGCGGCTCCTGGCTTTCGGATGCATGTTAGCCCCAGTCGAGGGATTCCCCGTAACGTTGCCGAACCAGTATTAAGTATGCTGTTCCCGCCCGGTGCTCCCAGTCGTGTGCCGATTATTGCGCTGACCGGCACCAATGGTAAGACCACCACCACGCGTCTGACGGCTCATATCTTTAAGCAAACAGGGCAGGTTGTAGGCTATACCACAACGGACGGCACCTACATTGGCGATTATCTCGTAGAACCGGGCGACAATACGGGACCGCAGAGTGCTCAACTGATTCTGCAAGATCCAACGGTGGAAGTCGCGGTACTTGAAAGCGCCAGAGGTGGTATTCTCCGCTCTGGGCTGGCGTTTACAGCGTGTGATGTCGGCGTAGTGCTAAATGTCGCTGCCGATCATCTGGGTCTGGGTGACATCAACTCGATCGAGCAAATGGCGCAGGTCAAAGGTGTTGTCGCTGAAACGGTGATCCCAGGCGGCTACGTGGTGCTGAATGCCGATGATCCTCTGGTTGCGGCGATGGCAGATCGGGTCAAGGGTCAAATCGCTTACTTCTCTATGAACCCGGACAGCCCGTTGCTGCGATCGCACACTCAACAGGGTGGTCTGGCGGCTGTTTACGAAAATGGCTACTTATCCATTCTTAAGGGCGACTGGACGCTGCGGATTGAGCAGGCGGTGAATGTGCCGTTAACCCTGGCCGGTCGTGCGCCCTTTATGATTGCCAATGCGCTAGCAGCAAGTTTGGCAGCCTTCGCGCAGGGTGTCAGCATTGAGGACATTCGTGAAGCGCTGATGACCTTCCAGGCATCGACTGAGCAAACACCGGGACGGATGAATCTGGTCAACCTGGGTCGCTATCATGCTCTGGTGGATTATGCCCACAACGCCCACAGCTACGAAGCCTTAGGTGGCTTTGTGAAAAACTGGCCCGGTGAACGTATTGGCGTAGTGGGTGGTCCGGGCGATCGCCGCGACGAAGACTTCGTAACACTGGGGAAACTGTCGGCACTGATGTTCGATCGCATCATCATCAAAGAAGATGACGACACACGGGGTCGACCACGCGGCGAAGCTGCCAACCTGATTACTGAAGGGATTGTGCAGGTAAAACCAGAGGCTCAATACGAAACTATCCTCGACGAAGTAACCGCCATTCACACAGCTCTAGATGCCGCTTCGCTCAATGGCTTGGTCGTTATCCTGCCCGAAAGCGTGACTCGCGCCATTAGCCTGATCAACGCTCGTCGTCCGGAGGAGAAACCCTCGCCAACACCTGTAGCTGTGAAGGCGGTGGAAAATGGTCAAGCTGTTGGTGTAAATCACTCAGAACAGCCGCAAGCAGTTTCAGAAGCCAACGCTGAAGGATCGGTAGAATACGTCAACTTTAGTCGCTAGCACTTTGATGAAGTAGCTATAGCGGCGGTGAGGGAGCATAGAATTTAACTAACGCTCCCTCAAAGGGACGATCGCTGTTTTCCCAGCTATTTGCATTCCAGTTATTACCAATCTGGGCATCGAAAACGACGAGCTAACCGCTTGCGCTTGCGATCGTTGTTTTGAAAGCAACAGGCGATCGTCTGGCAGATCTGAAGCCTTTGGGTTTTTTCCCGATCGATTCGTTAGGCTGAGTTTCACAAGTGATTGCTTTAACGCTATGTTAGCTGCTGATTGTATGCTTCTGTAACCATGCTACAAATGCCTTACGTCTTAGTTCACTAGATGCGATCGCTAACACAATACGCTCCTGCTCATCTACATGGGCACTAATTTCCATGCCATGCAGCATGAGAAACGTCTCTGCCGAAGCGTGACCTGTGCGCTTATTTCCATCAACAAAGGGATGATTCATGATGATCGAGAATCCCAATGCTGCTGCTTTTTCAAACAGGCTTGGATACAAGTCTTCTCTACCAAAGGTCATCCGAGGTTGAGCAATGGCTGACTCTAGCAAGCCAAGGTCTCGGATACCGAATACTCCACTAGATTGCTCAATGATTCTGCGATGCAGTTCTAATACTTCAATGAGCGTCAAATAACGCATTACGCTAAGCGTCGATACAGTTCGGCGTTCTTCGTCAGCACACGATCGGCTGCATCCACAAAATCACCTTTCTGTAAGTTGAGCCAATCCTCTAGACTCGCTTTCAAAAGCACTTCAGGCGCAATGCCATGCACCTTTGCTAACGCTTGTAGTGTTTGGAATTGGTTGTCTGAAAGGTCAATGGTGATAGAAGGCACAGCGATCGCTCTCTTCGTCTTTCTAGATAAAGCTTAACATCCGCTCTCGCTGTGGAGTGCCGCCGATCGCACTCACTCATCGATCGCACCCCATCGTTTTAGCAGCATCTATCACCGTTTGATCATGCGATCGTTGCTAACCCTACCACGGGCAATCACAGCCTTTTTAGCAACTCATCGTACTCGTCGTGTGCTCCAATCCAGAACCAGTAAATGTGGTCATCGGACTCAAGCAACCCCAAAACTCGATAATTGAGGCTGACACGAGCGGAGTAAATGGGTTGGCGCTGACTCACCCGTTTAAATTGCAAGCTGGTGTGGTACGGATCTTCAAGCCAGAGTGCATAAGCTTTTTCAGCCTGTTCTTGAACAGTGGCAGGAAGCTGGTTAAGCCGTTTGCGGAATGTTTTTGTAACACTCAATTTCATGACTTAACTGGAAACACTTCATCCAAGGGCATCGTTTCACCAGTGGCAATTTCTTGCCGCACCATATCTGTCATACGATCCCACTGATCATCTGTCGTTGACTTGAACTGTTCTGCCCATTGCTGCTCAGCTTGCAGTTCTGCCAGCAGACGGGACGCGATCGCATCTTGCTGGTCATCAGGAAGTTTTTTGAGTGCTGCAATGACTTGTTGGAGAAGTTCGGTCATGGCTTCAGGCGAGCAAGAAGGTGGCAATAGATAAACCCATCGTAGCTGGTTGAATATCAGTACAGTGCGATCGTTGTTTTGCCAGCACCATCCGATCGCGTGACAAATCTGAAGCCTCTGTTAACAGAGGTTTGAGCGATCGTACCCAAAGGGCAGGATATTGTAACCAGTGCATGAAAGTAGAGATGAGCAGTACTCACCCCAACACTGTCTTGTTAGCCTGAAAACTACGTGCTACTTGGCAGCAACAAATTCTTCTACAGTCAATCCAGCAGTACGAATTAGGCTTCGTAGCGTTCCTTTTGCGACTTCACGATGAATCAGGAACCGAAAGCGTCACAAGTTTCTCGTCTTTAACCATAATGATGTGGCTACCTGTCTGCCGCACAGCATTCCAACCCAAAGATTCAAAGACGCGCACGACCTCGCGCCCACTCATTACAGGAAGGGCAGAACCCACTACGCTACGACCTCAACTTGATGCATTTCAACTGTAAGCGGCATCCCACGCTCTGCCCGAACCTGTAGACAGGCTGAGATAGCATCTTTAATGTTTTCAAGGGCTTCTTGTCGTGTTTGACCTTGACTCACGCAACCCGGAATGCTGGGACACTCCACAATCCAAATGCCATCTTCATCACGATCGAGCGTCACGCTAAACCTCATAAAATCCCTCCGATACAAAGGTGCTATTGTCCATTTTATCCTTCTGCCGTCAAACGCTTAATCCTGCTATACCTCTCCACTGTCTACAGGCGCGTCGTTTCAGCCATATCCGCCATCGTCGTTTTGCCAGCACCATCCGATCGTTTGGCAGATCTGAAGACTTTAGTAACAGAGAGTTGAGCGATCGTACCCAAAAGGACAACCTATTGTAGTCAGCGCATGAAAGTGGAAACAAATCCCTCCTTATCACTTTCGGTAATCGGGGTACATAGGCATTGTCATGCCTCGTTATATTCGTCTTCTGCTGCAAAGTCTAGACCCGATTTACCAAGCAAACTTATCCATTCCAATCGCTCACCTGGGGCATCTACACCGCTGTATAGTTCTTCAAGCTCATCAAGACAAAGAAGCATTTTTTCCGTTGATCCAAAGCATTTCAAGTAGTTAACAGTCAACTCCGGATCAAATTTTAGTGGTTCGATTTCTCTTGCAAATTTCAAGTTTTCTGAAGATTCTTGTGCGTTTATAAAGTACACAATCAATTCCCTCCATAAAACGTCCTCATTTGCAAAATCATACTCGTTACTCAGGAAAATTTTTCCGGCTTTAGAGTCACTTCTAATCTCATACGTATAGATGTTTCGACGACGAGATTCCTCACAGATAATCTCATAGAGTAGAGTAGATATCTTTCCAACAACCTTTCCAATAAATTTGCGTATGCGTTGACTATTTGGAGCTAAGTTAAATGGAGGATCATCGGTTATCGTAATTCCCAGATACTTTTTAATGTATGTCTGCAACGCATCACTTTCTTTGCTGTCAGTAGCTAACTCAGAAGTGCTATACCTCCCATACCGATGCGTTTTATAGAAAGTGCTTAACATGCTTAAAAATTCATTGTGAACTCCTGAAAGGTTAAAACTCTTCCCTTTCTTTAGTCGTTCTAGAAGACCCTGGTGACTATGTGTTATTAGTGATTTTTCAAACTTATTCTGATCTATATTATCTTCATGCTCGACAAGGATGATAGCAACCTTAAACAATCTTTCAATTCCAACAGAAATGTTGTAGAGCGTTTCAAACACTTCATCTTCATAGTGTAAAGTATCCATTTCATGGAAGCATCGAAGACCATTGTAGCTGACTGCCTGACCTGGTTGACTGACAAATCTTTTCCGTAGGTTGGGTTGAACAGCGTGAAACCCAACAACAGCCTGGTTTTTGTTGGGTTACGCTATCGCTAACCCAACCTACGCAAGAATCGAGGTTTCAAGAGTTTTGTCAGTCAATCAGCTGCCTGACACATCTTAATCAATGGAAGGCAGATCAAGGCTTGCAGGATAAGGAACGAATGCGAGTCAACCAAAACTGGTCATAAAAATCTTGCTCAGCCTGCTTCGAGGCAAAACAAGGTTCTGGGTCATGGGGAAGCAATGGGATGGGGCACAGGAGTTGCCGCCCTTTATGGACAACCCCCTGAAGCCAGCGCAAACCCATCTTGAGATAGCTAATACCACGCCGCCAATGCGGGTCAACCTGTTGACGCAACCCAGCGATTTGCACGGACATTCCCTGTGCAGTGGCATAGAGCAGCGCCAGTGCCGCAACCAGATAGAGTCGTTCCAAGGCGGCTTCACAGCGTAACCGAGAATCTTCTAACTCAAACGCCCCTGACTTGCTATCTAAAAATAGCTCTTCAACTTGAAAGCGCAGCGCGTATTGCCACAAAGTTTGCAATGAGGGAGACTCATCGGTGACGACTGCCCAGGCTTCCTTGGCTCCTTTAACCGTCGCCAAGACTAAATTACACCGATAGACTCCATCTGCCCCTAACCGCACCTGACGGTACAACCGCGCTTCGCCCAGGGGTGGATAGAAACTGCCAACCATCCTAGGATACTTGCTAGCACCGTGCAGCCACACATCGCAGGGTAAGCGTAAACAGTAGTGCCATTGACTTGCTTGCAACCACGCCAGCAACGAGTGATTGGCAAAGCCCCGGTCAGCCAACAGCATCACATCCTCATGCTGGCGCAACAACCACCGGGCTTTTCGTAGCAACGGTTGGTACTCCTTAAAGGCAACGCTCGCACTATCATGCTCCAAGACTCGCCACAGCAAGGGTACTGCACGTCCACAACAAACAACGGACAGGTGAATCATGCAATAGCGGTTCCACAAGACGGTGGTATCCAAAGCAAGATACAGACGATGATGGTTCCATCCGCTTAACGCCGCCATCACCAAGGGCACATACAGTCGGCTCACCCGCACCCGCTGATTGTCCAACCACCGTCGCCAGCGGCGCTCTACACTTTGCGCTTGGGTCGCTCGACTGGGCACATACGGTTCCCAGGCTGGCAAACTCAGTTGTCCGCTACAGATTAAGGCACTCACCATCCATGCCAACGCTTTGAGGTGACGTATATCCTGAGCACGGCAGTATTGACGCAGGAAGGCAAATAATTGACCATACAGTTGGGTAGAGGCTGTCATGGGCATGGGGCTATTTGTGTGGTAACTTTAGCCTCTCATACGCTCTACCCTTTTTCCCGCTGCTGCTAGCTTTCACCTACTTCTGTCAGGCAGTCAGCCATTGTAGATAAATCGTCCAGCGATTTGCAGTTCCTCTCCAAGCTTAAAGTTTGTCCAGAATTCTAACTTATCCATAAAGCTACCACTAACAAACATTTTACAAAGATTGCCCCACCCAAGAACTCCTATAGCATAACGACTAAGCTAGACGATGGCAGATTAAGCTTTGATTCTCACTGGCAATCTCAAGGTTATTCGTTGCAACGCCTGATCAAGCCATTGCTGCTTCATAGAGATACTTCTTTGCGTGTTCAAGCGTAACCCACACGAAGTCATCCTCAATAGCAATGAGAGATATAAACACAGATATTCCCTCAATAGATAAATATTTTTTCTTGTCACCGTCTGGAACGTGACCGCCGTTATGAATGAACTGATTACGCATCGCGCGCAGAGAATCAAGCTGCCTGTAGCTATCCTTTACAGCAGTGAGATCGATACCGGCATATACCGTCAGATACTTGTGATATCCATTGAGGTCATTCTTGCCCTTGATGTCTTTGTAATCTAACCTTAAATTCCTCTTGTTTCTTTGATAATCACACACTTTTTTATCCAAAAGTCGAAGAAGCTGTAAATGTTGATTAGCATGTCAGGCTTTATGAGGTGAGAGAAACCGTGATATGTTGCCTGTGATTCATCTGCATCTGCATCCTCTACCTCAACTGGCGCGGTTTTACCCTCAGCAAGTACTAGTTGCATTAAATCGAATTGTTTATAGAAGTAGTTCTTTAAAGACCTGTAATCCCGATCAATGCTCTTTGTAAGCTTCATTTTTTTGAGATTAACTCTTGTTTTGATAAGAACTGTCCGCAAGCAACTTGTTATGCAGACTTCATCAGTTTACTTATCTTGATTAGAACATATAGACACCAACGCTGGAGCGATCGCTACTTTTGCTCAATAGACATTAAGGCACGGGTTAGAATCAGTCAAAGAGCAACGAGGAACGGGCGATGCTGCTGCTGGACGACCTTTCTCAATGGTTAGAGCTGGATGACCCGGAAGAACGGCGAGTGATTACCAACGTCCCCTGGTCACAATACGAAGCGTTGCTGACCCGGATGGGAGATAGTCTGGCGTATCGCATCAATTATTTGGATGGAGTTCTGGAAATTGTGGCACCCAGCCGTCGGCATGAAAGTGGCAAAACTCGCATTGGGACGCTCTTAGAAATCTATTTTCTGGAAACGGATACCGAATATTTCCCCACTGGCTCCACTGCCTTCCGCAACGCAGACAAACGGGTCGGCACGGAGCCAGATGAAAGCTACTGCATCGGCACTGATAAAGCGGTTCCTGATCTGGCGATTGAGCTTTGCTCACACTACGTGAACGAAGTAGTGGTAACAAGCGGCAATCTTAATCGACTGGAACGGTTTCAGCGCTTAGGGGTGCAGGAGGTCTGGTTCTGGCAAAACAACTGCTTTCTGCTCTACCACTTGCGCGAAGAGAACCTGGATCAATGGGCGCAAACCTTTGGTTATGAGGCGATCGGCCAGAGTGAACTGCTTCCCAACCCGGACATGACATTGCTGAGTGACTGTGTGCAGAATCCCAATCCACTGGCGGCAGCAAAGGCATTTCGGCAAGGAATCCGCGATCGCCAATGCCCTTAACCATCGTTGTTGATATTGCTTTAAAACATGCGATCGCCACTTACACTCAAGCTATCGTTACCAACAAAGAAGCGATCGTCACTTACGCTGGAGCCGTAGTAACTTCTGCACAAGCTATCGTTACTAATGCACAAGCTGTCGTTACTTACGCTGGAGCGATCGTTAGTAATGATGAAGCTGTGGTTACTTACGTTGAAGCTATGGTTACTTACGTTGAAGTTACCGTAAAGCGCTTTCAGGTCATGCAACGTTCTGCCTGCGTATAAACTCGCGCGATCCTTTCTCAGCAGTGCGATCGCAATGCTTAAAAGTCCCACTCTTCAAACAGTTCGGCGACTGCGATCGCAAAATCGGGGACGATCGCTTCACCGTCTAACACATCTTGAGCACGCAAGAAACGATCGGGTTCGGGCGAGTGGTAGACCAGCACATACTTTTCATCGGGGTGAATCACCCACACAAGCTGAGTAGCGTTCTCAAAATATTCCACAATCTTGTCGTGGATTTCTTCAACGGTATTATTGGGTGAGAGAATTTCTACTGCCAAATCGGGAGATCCCTGAAAGAAACCACGAGGCGGGCGCTTTAACCCTTTAAGCCGTTCTTTGGCAACAAACGAGACATCGGGCGATCGCTTGTTGCCATTGTTTAAGGTAAACGCGGTACTCGAATCGCAAACCGCTCCTAGTTTACGTTGCCGCACATGAATCGCCAGTAGCCCTCCCAGAAAGGAGCCAATGCCACCATGCTCCATGCCTGAATTGCCCATATCGGCAAGCTCTCCATCAATCAACTCATAGCGATGCCCATTACTAGACAGCGCCATAAATTCCTCATCCGTCCAGGTCTTTTTCTCAGTGGCGATCGACATCCCGCATACCTCCTCAGCTTTCTCCAAAGCCCTGCTTCTAGTGTGGCACGTTTGCAAACCGCGATCGGTTGAACGTCGAGTACGATCGCCTCTCTACCGCCAATTGAATTGAGCGCTATCAACATATACCTAAACGCCGCAACAACTCTCCACTTTCCGAACGAGTTGATTCCTGAGCAATATCCGAATTAACCCTGATCGCGGTGGGAGTTTGGCTAGTTCATGCGGCATCATTAAGATCAGCGAATCATTCTTAGCAGATCCCCCCACGTCTCATGGCTACTCCCTTCAGCGGCGCTCAAATTCGGCAAACCTTCCTCGACTTTTATGCAGACAAAGGGCACAAGATCTTGCCCAGTGCTTCTCTGGTGCCGGAAGACCCGACTGTACTGCTGACGATCGCTGGGATGTTGCCGTTTAAGCCCATCTTTCTGGGGCAGCGTCCGGCGGAGTTTCCCCGTGCTACTACATCGCAAAAGTGTATCCGTACGAATGACATCGAGAACGTAGGACGCACCGCACGGCATCACACGTTCTTTGAGATGTTGGGCAACTTCAGCTTTGGCAACTACTTTAAGTCGCAGGCGATCGCGTGGGCGTGGGAATTGTCTACAAAAGTTTTTGGCTTGCCGCCCGAACGGCTCGTCGTGAGTGTGTTTGAAGACGACGACGAAGCCTTTGCCCTCTGGCGAGATGAGATTGGCATTCCAGCGCATCGGATTCAGCGCATGGGCGAGAAAGATAACTTTTGGGTGTCTGGTCCTACGGGGCCGTGTGGGCCGTGTTCGGAAATCTACTACGACTTTCATCCCGAAAAGGGCGATGAACACATCGATCTGGAAGATGACACTCGGTTTATCGAGTTCTACAACCTGGTGTTCATGCAGTACAACCGGGATGCAGCAGGCACGCTGACACCGCTGGCAAACAAAAACATTGATACAGGCTTGGGGCTGGAACGGATGGCGCAAATCCTTCAGAAAGTGCCCAACAACTACGAAACCGATCTGATTTTCCCCATTATTCAGAAGGCGGCGGCGATCGCCAACCTCGACTACGCTACTGCTGACGCAACGACGCAGATTGCGCTGAAAGTGATCGGCGATCACGTCCGTGCTGTGGTTCACATGATTGCTGATGGCATCGTGGCATCCAACGAAGGGCGCGGCTACGTGCTGCGGCGGTTGATTCGGCGTGTCATTCGCTACGGTCGCTTGATTGGCATTGAGGGCGAGTTTACACCGAAGGTTGCCGAAGCCGCGATCGCGCTGTCTGAGTCTGCTTATCCCAGCGTGCGTGCAATGGAGCGAACCATTAAAGTCGCCCTACAACGCGAAGAAATCAGCTTCTTGAAAACGCTCGATCGGGGTGAGAAGCTTCTGGCAGAAGTCATCGAGCAAATGGGTGCGGGTGGACAAATTTCTGGCACCGATGCCTTCACCCTCTACGACACCTATGGTTTTCCCGTGGAGCTGACGGAAGAAATTGCGGCTGAGAAAGGCTTGACCGTTGATGCGAAAGGCTTTGAGGCCGAAATGGAACAGCAACGCCGCCGCTCTCAGATGGCACACACAACCATCGATCTCACCGCTCTAGGCACGCTGGATCATCTGGCAGAGCATATTGAACAGACCGAATTTTTGGGTTATGCCCAGCCTGCCACTGATGCGGCTGTACAGGTTTTGATGGTCAATGGCAAGCCCAAACAAACCGTTGAGGCTGGCACAGAGGTACAGGTCGTGCTGGATAAAACGCCGTTTTATGCTGAGTCGGGTGGGCAGATTGGCGATCGCGGTTATCTTTCTGGTGATGATGTCCTGGTGCGGATTGAGGATGTGCAAAAAGAATCTGCCTTCTTCGTCCACTACGGTCGCATTGAGCGGGGCACCCTGCATACAGGCGATGCTGTCACCGCCCAAATTGATCTTGCCTGCCGTCGTCGCGCTCAGGCACACCATACCGCTACTCACCTCTTGCAGTCCGCGCTGAAAAAGCTGGTAGACGACAATATTTCGCAAGCAGGATCGCTGGTTTCCTTCGATCGCCTCCGCTTTGACTTCCACTGTGCCCGTCCTCTGACACTGGATGAACTCCAGCAGGTTGAAGAGCAGGTCAACACCTGGGTTGCCGAAGCGCATCATGCTGAAACGTCAATTTTGCCGATCGCTGAAGCCAAAGCAAAAGGCGCGATCGCGATGTTTGGTGAAAAATACGGCAGCGAAGTCCGTGTACTGGATGTGGCAGGCGTGTCAATGGAGTTGTGCGGTGGCACTCACGTCAGCAACACGGCTGAAATTGGTCTGTTCAAAATCGTTTCCGAAACAGGTGTGGCAGCAGGCATTCGGCGGATTGAAGCTATTGCGGGATCAGCCGTGCTGGAGTACCTGAATATACGCGATGCCGTGGTGCGCGACTTGAGCGATCGCTTCAAGGTCAAGCCCGAAGAGATTAGCGATCGCATTACCACCCTGCAAACCGAACTCAAAACTACCCAAAAGCAACTCGAAGCCGTCAAAGGTCAGCTTGCCCTCGCCAAAGCCGATAGCCTGCTGGCACAAGCCGAAGCCGTGGGTGAGTTCCACATTCTGATCGCGCAACTTGATGACGTTGACCCCGAATCCCTCAAAACGGCTGCCGAACAGCTTCAGCAAAAGTTGACCAACGGCGCGGTGGTGCTTGGCTCTGTACCCGAACCCGATAAGGTCAGTCTCGTCGCTGCCTTCAGCCCTGCTGTTGTTAAAAAAGGCTTACAGGCAGGAAAACTAGTCGGCGCGATCGCCAAGCTCACAGGTGGCGGCGGCGGCGGACGACCCAACCTCGCCCAGGCAGGCGGACGCGATGCTAGCAAACTACCCGAAGCACTGGCAGAGGCTAAAACCCAACTCAAAGCAGCCTTGCAGTAACCTCAAAGAGTCGCTATGGTTCAGTCTCCTACTAAACCCATCACGTTTGAAGACTACCTGACCTACGACGATGGGACAGACAATCGCTATCAACTCTTTGATGGGGCGCTTGTTCTAATGACTCCTCCAGCCGGTGAGCATGGCGCGATCGCAGGGGTTCTGCTGATTCAATTTCACTTAGAGATTCACCGCTTAGGGCTAGATTGGTGGGTACGGCAAGGACAAACAGGCGTACGAACCACTGAAAGTCGGTCACGGCTGCCAGATGTCTGTGTCATCACAAACGAACAAGCACAGACCATTCGCTATCAAGCCGCTATTCTCACAACCGCACCACTCTTAGCGATCGAAATTGTTAGCCCAGAATCCGTGACACGCGATTACCGATTCAAGCGATCCGAATACGCCGCTCTCGGTATGGCTGAATATTGGATCGTTGATCCATTAGAAGCGAGAATTTCTGTGCTGCTGCTGAATGACGGCTTCTATGATGTCACCGCATTCAAGGACAGCGATCGTCTGCTTTCTCGCACCTTTCCCGAACTTGCTTTAACCGTTGAACAAGTTTTAACTGCCCAATAAGTACAAAGGCGGGTCATGCTAAAAAAGCTCATTCTGGAAAACTGGAAAAGTTTTCGTTATGCAGAACTTCCCATTGACCCACTTACTGTTTTGATTGGCACAAACGCCAGTGGAAAGTCGAATGCTGATAGCTTTTACACTTCGTCTAGCTTTGTAGAAAGAGTATATTTCGGGGTACTACAGCCGAATCGCACCGAATTTGTATGCTATTGCTACTGCTGACCAGCCTGCTCGCGTTCTACCTTGCCTGGAACCTGGGAGCCAATGACGTTGCCAACTCAATGGGCACTTCCGTTGGGTCGAAGGCAGTCACGCTGCGGCAGGCGTTGGTCATCGCAGGCATTCTGGAATTTGCGGGAGCAGTGCTGTTTGGGCGAGATGTATCAGCAACACTGGCAACGAAAATTGTGAATCCAGCATTGTTCGCGCAGTCGCCACAGACTTTGCTGGTGGGTATGGTGTCTGTGTTAATCGCCTGTAGCGTGTGGCTGAATCTTGCAACGTTGAAGGGCTTACCTGTGTCGTCATCTCATGCGGTCGTGGGCGCGATCGCTGGGTTTGCCTGTGTTGCGATTGGCTCTCAAGCGGTCGATTGGCGATCGATTGGCATCATTTCACTTACCTGGATTATTACACCTGCGATTAGTGGCGCGATCGCCGCCCTCTTTTACAGTCAAATTAAACGCTGGATTCTCGATCAACCGGACGCGATCGCGCAGCTTAGAGAATGGATTCCCTGGCTCAGCGTTGCGCTGTTGGGTTCTTTTGGCGTGATTGTGCTGCCCACTGTTGTGGAAAGGTTCGCCGTCGCGTTACCGTTGCCCTCCCATACGATTTCGCTGGCAATTGGAGCGATCGCGGCAACCAGTTTAACCTTTTCTAGCTGGCATTACTTAGAGGCAAGGGAAGCAGGGTCATCTGTATTACAACTCAAAACTCCCTTCGGCTTGAGCTCAGGTCGAAAGCAAAACTCAGAGCTTAAAACTTCATTCTCCTCACCTGCCGAATCCCTCATGGCTCGCTTTCAACTCCTGAGTGCTTGCTTTGTTGCGTTTGCTCACGGCTCGAATGACGTGGGAAATGCAGTGGCTCCGCTGGCGGCGATCGTCTATATCGCTCAAACAGGTATAGTTCCTTTAGAGAATTTTCAAGTGCCGTTGTGGATTTTAGTGCTGGGAGGCGTGGGCATCGTTACAGGGTTGGCAGTTTGGGGCAAGAAGGTCATAGCGACGATCGGCGAAGGTATTATTCCACTCCAGCCCAGTGGTGGGTTCTGTGCCGAATTGGCAACTGCAACCACTATCTTGTTAGCGTCGCGATTGGGTTTGCCCGTATCAACCTCTCATGCGCTAGTGGGTGGTGTGGTAGGTATTGGTTTAGTACAGGGCATGAAGTCGATTCGGTTGCAGACCTTACGTGCGATCGGGCTTGCCTGGGTTGTCACGCTTCCTGTGGCTGCTGGGCTAAGTGCACTCATCTTTAGCCTCAGCCATTGGTTCCTGCCGTTTCGTTAAATTAAGCAGCGATCGCTCGGATTTGGGTCTATCCTTAGTTGGATCGATGCTTAAGCAGAAAGCACCTCTCAGTTCAGCCCCCGCCAGCGTTTAGCCACGATCGCGACCCTTATCCAAACGATGAGACTTCACGCTGTGTTAAGCTACGCCCGGAGCATATTCTCTGTAAGCCTGCTGAAAGGATTGATGGCAGTGCGAGTTGGCACCGCAACCTGTGTTGACTGAAACAAGCCAGCGTCAATGAACCTGCCGACGATCGTTCGTGGTCATCCTTACATCAAACATCTTCACCGCGTTTAAATTTTTCTTGTTTGAGTCATCGTTTTCCTCAAGGAAGAGTACCGTGAGAACGGATGAATTGCTGAGGCTTTAGAAGTTTGGCAAGTAAAAAGGGCATTCTGATCATTAAGATGCTGATCGATAAGTATTCGCAGTTAGGATTGGCAGATTAGAGGAAACCATTCATGGGGCAACTGGGCGATTCTACGATGTCTGAAGGGCGCATACCGCGATCGAAACTATTGGATGACCAGTCAACAACTGAGGTGGAAAACGCTCGGGCAGTGAATACTGTTTTGCAAGCCGTTGCTAAGGACCTTACAACGCTCCAGCAAGGGGTTGTTGGTCAACTGGTGCGCGATGTTGCCCGACTGCAAGCCGAAAAAACGCGGCTGATGACAGATATTGATAAGCTACAAGCCTCTTATCAAATGCTGCAATCCCGTCAGCTAGAAGCGCTCTCTCAGCAGCAAATTGCACAGCAACAGCTTTGGGCAAAGCAGTTGGCTCAGGTGTTAGCCAGCCATTTGCAAGCGCTGATGATCCAGCGGCTCAATCAGCTTGCCAGTACACCTCAAACACCGACAGGTCAATCAGCTGGCTTACCTTTGACTGCCGTCAATGGTCATAGTGATCAGGCTCAACGCCTTTTAGCGTCTCTGGATAACACTTTTAGTACGACCTTTAAGGCTCTACAGCAAGATCTCAACAGCTATCAAAGTTCGCTATCGCAGCAACTGAACCGTATGCAGGGGTTGGAGCAGCAAGGCGAGGCGATTTTAGAAGCGCTGATCGATCGCCTGCGAGAACAGCTTCAAGTAGAAGCGAGCCGCCCTCGTGAAGCACCGCCATCGCCATCCCATGAAGGCTACCCTGCTGAAAATGGTTATGCCTCTAGAGAGAATGGTCACACCAAAGAGGGGCCTTATGCAGCCCCCTTTACGAATGGCAGCACAATACGAAACCAACCATCGCCGTACATACCATCGGTGCCATCCAGCCAACCCTATCCAACGCCTAATCAGCGGTATGAGCCACCGATCGCTCGCCCGATCCCATTAGAAGCACCGGGCGCACCGTTGCCATTGCCAACTCAGCCCAAAAAGGAACTGTCTAATTTTCAGCTAGGGTTGTTGCTGGTGCTGGTTTCAACTGCGGCACTGTCCATTCATAATGTCGTCGTACGGGTGATTGGTCGGGAAAGTGTTGTACTGGGCTGGTTGAGTAGCGGCTTTAAGTTAGGTGGTTTTATTCAGCTTGGCTTAGGGAATTCTTTGCTCATTTTGTGGCTGCGGATGCTAGTAGTGCTGCCGCTGATGGTGCCTGTAGCGATGGTTTTATATCCCCCCGTCTGGCGGGATCTGAAGAAGTTTTTGTCAATGCCCGATCGCCGCCCACTTTTTACCGTTATCGGCAGTGGCGTCTTTTTATTCTTGTCTCAAGTGTTCATTTACATGGCAATTGGCAAGATTGGTGCCGGTCCAGCGGTGACGATCTTGTTCATGTATCCCATTGTGACAGTGCCACTGGCATGGTTCCTCTTTGGCGATCGACCGACACGCCTACGTTGGATTGTCATGTTCACGATTTTGCTAGGCGTGATTTTTACCGCTCTCCCGGGTCTGACATCAACGAGTGGCAATGTATCCGGTGGCGGTGCATTGACTGCGATCGTCTCTGGCATCACGTTTGCGTTCTATTTAGTGTGTATGCAGCTTGGCTTCAAAAAGCTGCATCCCATCCCGGTCACACTGATTCAATTCTCGACCATCTTTGTGTTGTCTAGCGTCCTCCTGATCTTGCGACCGAACTCGGTCGTCGTGCAGGTAGATAATCCTCAGGGCTTTTTGCTTGGGGGCATGATCTTGGGTGCTTTAACACTGGTTGGCTACTTAACCAATAATTTTGGTGTGCGCTATATGGGCGCGGCGCTGGCATCGATCGTGGCTTCTAGCGGTCCTGTTGTCACAGCCTTGCTGGCGTTTGTGTTGATCAACAATCCCCTGCAACAGGTGCAACTCTTCGGTATTTTGTTGGTGACGCTTGGGGTAGGCGCTCTTAGCTTTGAGCGGATGAAGAACCAGCGTCAGGCAACTGCTACAGCAGCGAAGTAGCGGTTTGAACGGGTTGCCTAAGCCTTTGAGTCGGGAAGACGATCGCGCCGCCAAAACTGAATCAATCTGTAAACCTGCGTGAGTTGATAGGTTTTACCCTGTTGCAGTTTCGATACGAGCGTGTCGCTGGGTCGCAGCAGAAAGACCTGGCGGCTAGCATCTGGCGGCTCCAGTGTTGCCGCGTCGGTCGCTAGCCGCAGTTTGACGTTGGCATTAAGGCGATGGCTCAGGGAAAGAAGATTGCCCACTGATCGATCGCTGACATTATCGCTGAGAAGTAAGGGTTGCGGTGCCTGGTTGACCATGCGCGCGATCGGTGGCAAGTAAGCATTGTCATATTTATGCCACCAGCTTTCGGCTGACCAACTGCTGGCACATGAGAGGATGCCAAGCGCGACCAGGACGAGCGTCACGTGCCGCCACTGCTGCGATCGTTGACCAGGCTGGGTCATTTTTGTTCCTAGCACGTAAGCAACCGCAAGCTGAACCCCCAGATGGTAGGGAATGAGATACCGAGGCACCGTCGATCGCAAACCGCCCAGTAATAAATCTAGGAGCATGAGCGTGAGCGCATTTGCCCCAGCCAGCGTCAGGATAAAAAGCTTGACCCGTAGCGGCGCTTGACGACAGAACGCGTACAGCGCATAGCACAGTAGACCAATTAGGGGTGGAATAATGTAGGTGAAGGGGTTGTACCAACTAAAATCGACATCTAGAAAGAGACGGCTAGTGTTGAAAGCGGTCTCCAAAAGCCGCAGAAGGGGATTCGTCCTCACGGTCGCCCAACCCGTTGTCGCGTTAATCTTAGCTGCCTGATCCAGCATGACCAATAGCCAGGGCACAAAAGCTAATAGCCCTGCCAGAGCAGCCAAGAAGAAAGCGATCGTGGTTTTGCTCAAGCGCCATCCTTCCAGCACCGCAACGTAAAGTCCGTGCCCTAACAACACCAGACCTGAAAGGGGAAGGGTGTAGAGTCCCAGCCCTGTGACGACGGCATAGAGTTGCCACCAGAACCGTTTTTGTACCCGCATCGCTCGTAGCAACGTTGCACTCGAAAGCAGCGTCGTAACCGTCCATAGTACGAACTCCCTCGCCTCTTGAGCAAACAGGACATGGAAGGGAGAAACAGCAACCAGCGCGATCGCCAAGCCACTCACTAGCGCCGACTCAAATAGCTCTAGGCAGAGCCAGTAAAGGCTGGGTAGTACCAATACCCCCAACAACGCAGACAAGCTCCTGATGGCTGCCACGGAACTACCCAAGCACTGCATCCATCCTCTAGCGAGCAGATAGTACAGTGGTGGGTGCTGTGAATCTTCTGTGGCAAGAGACTGCACTGTATCCAGCCAGCTTTTTGCTGCATTGATGTGTTGATAGACTTGCAGGTCAGCGTTCCCAATTTCATGCCCGTCAAAAAGCTGTTGACGAACCTCTGCTACCGTAAAGCCAGCCACTCTGAGAGAAGTAAACGCCTCATCACGCCAATAGACTTTTTGGTCAAGGTGAGTACACCGAAAAAAGATGCCTAACGCCAGCACCATTGCCATGAGCCACTTTAACTGCGATCGGGAGTTTTTCCAGTCTTGTATCAATTGACTTTACGCTACGAGAACGAAGGCGGCTCAATTGCTAAACAAAGCTGCCGAGAACACCGTAAATGAAACGCTAGCAAACAACTAACATCGAGGCAAGCTGAACGCTAAACCTGCGTTTCTGAACGCTATTTTTTAGACAGGTGGGCAACCCAATAGCTGCAAGTTTTTCTATGCCTGCCGTACCAGGGGAGACGGCGACAGCCAAGTAGCCTCTTCTCAATTTAAGTCCTTCCTGCCCCTTTCTTTAGCTATAGACAGAGCCAAGCTCATCGATCGCTATGCATAGGTACAAATCTATGTATGGCATAACAATCACCCCTTTTTAAGGATGTCTTAATGCCATATGATTTGGATGAGAGCAATCAAGACACGATGTGCAATCAATTTGTCCTCATCTCTTGCCCGTAGCTTGCGTTCCTTAGAGTTAAAAGTCTTAGTGGGCGTTTTAGGACAGTTACACAGCGCGTTAGTAAGGGTTGCTTCTAGAGCGTTCAGTTGGTTCAGCCAACCGTAGCGAACGTTCCTCTCTGGTCGCTCAGTTTTTTTGAACACTTGAAGTCATTTTATGGACCTCCTCCTCCTCCAGAGTATCTGGTTGGTGCCTTGCTACGCCTTGGCCGGTGCCGCCCTGTCTGTCCTTTGGTTTCCGTCGATCGCTCGTCGTACAGGACCACGCCCTGCGGGTTACACCAATGTAGTAATGACGTTTTTAGCCTTCCTACATTCACTGATGGCGCTACCAGCAACGTGGCATCAGCCGGCACAGCAGTTTTTCTTTCCCTGGCTCAATGTTGCCAACCTCGATTTGACGCTACCACTGGAGGCATCGTCCCTCAACATTAGCGCGATGGTTTTAGTGACGGGCTTGAATTTGCTGGCACAGATTTATGCCATTGGCTACATGGAGATGGACTGGGGCTGGGCAAGGTTTTTCGCGTTGCTAGCACTGTTTGAAGCGGGTATATGTGCGCTGGTATTGTGCAATTCGCTGTTCTTTAGCTACATGATCCTGGAGGTTCTGACGCTGGGAACCTACTTGCTGGTGGGGGTGTGGTTTAACCAGTCGTTAGTGGTGACGGGTGCACGCGATGCCTTTCTCACGAAGCGCGTGGGTGATTTGTTTTTGCTGATGGGTGTGGTGGCGCTACTACCACTGGCAGGCACCTGGGATTTTACGGAGCTGGCCGTATGGGCGCAGACTGCGGCGGTTGATCCAACTGTCATCACGCTAGTTGGGTTGGCGTTGATTGCGGGACCAATGGGCAAATGCGCTCAATTTCCGCTGCATCTCTGGCTCGATGAGGCGATGGAGGGTCCGCTCCCCAGCACAATTTTGCGTAACTCAGTGGTGGTCGCTACAGGCGCATGGGTGCTGATTAAGCTAGAACCTATGCTGGCGTTATCACCTGTCGTGATGGCGACGCTGGTTTGGATTGGTGGCATTACTGCTGTTGGCGGTTCGTTGATTGCGATCGCCCAAATTGACCTCAAGCGCACTCTGTCTTACTCAGTCAGTGCTTACATGGGCTTAGTGTTTATTGCGGTTGGCACTGGGCAAAATGAGGCAGCGTTGCTGTTAGTGCTCACTCACGCGGTGGCGATGGCGCTGCTGGTCATGAGCATTGGCACCATTATTTGGAATAGCATTACGCAAGACATTACCCAACTGGGCGGACTGTGGTCGCGTCGTCCAGTCTCAGGTTTGGCATTTTTGGTTGGTACGGCTGGTTTGATAGCGTTGCCACCCTTTGGTAGCTTTTGGGCACTACTGAAACTGGCAGATGGTTTGTGGGCGACACAACCGTGGTTGGTCGGGTTGGTACTGCTGGTGAATGGACTCACAGCCTTTAGTCTCACGCGGGTGTTTAGCCGCATTTTTGGCGGACAGGCACACCCAATGGCACAGCGATCGCCTGAAGTGCACTGGTCGATGGTATTGCCGATGATGGTGTTGCTGGGTGTTGTGCTGCATACGCCGATCGTGCTGCAAGCCCTATCGCTGCTACCAGTTTGGACAGATCTAAACAAGGACGTGGCACTGCTGCTGCTGTGGTCAAGCGTTTTCGGATGCAGTCTGGGTGCCGTTGTCTATTTAGGGAGCACGGTGCCAAAACCAGTGCAATTTCCCTGGAAGCCCCTTCAAGACTTGCTTTCCTATGACTTCTACACGGCTCAGATCTACCGCATGAGCATTGTACTTGGGGTCGATCTCGTATCGCGGCTAACCTCCTGGTTCGATCGTTACCTTGTCGATGGGTTCATTAACTTCCTGGGCATTGCCACACTGTTTGGTGGTGAAGGTTTGAAGTACAGCACATCCGGTCGGGGACAGTCCTATGCGTTAACGATTGTGGTCGGTGCCGTACTGGTTGGCTGTCTCGTGATGTGGTCGTCGTAGGAGTAGGAAGAAGGGAAAAAGGCAAAAGGCTGAAGGCTAAAGGCTAAAAGTTTGATCAGTAGCCGATCGCCCAAATCAACTCAAAACTCCCTTCGGCTTGAGCTCAGGTCGAAAGCAAAACTCAAAACTTCTCATCCCTCACTCCTCACTCCTCACCCCTCACTTCCTACCCTCCTATGCTTAGTACCCTTATCTGGCTACCCGTTTTTGGTGCCATTTTCATCGTCTTCTGTCCCGAACAGCGATCGCGCTTAGTGGCGTTGGCGATCGCGAGTCTGAACCTGCTTTGGACACTGTTGCTGCTGACCCGGTTTGACATCAGCAATGCAGGGTTGCAAATGCAGGAAGCGCTTTCCTGGTTAGATCCACTGGGCTTGACGTATCGGCTGGGTGTCGATGGGTTGTCGGTGCCGTTACTGGCACTCAATAGCCTGCTGATCTGGATTGTGATTTACGGCAGCAGTCAGCAAATGGAGCGATCGCGTTTGTTCTATGGGCTGACCCTCCTGGTAGGCGGTGGCATTGCAGGCGCGTTTTTGGCTCAGAATTTGCTCCTCTTTGTGCTGTTCTACGAAGTTGAACTAATTCCGCTTTACTTGATGATTGCCATTTGGGGCGGTGACAAGCGCGACTACGCGGCGATGAAATTTCTCCTTTATACAGCCGTTTCAGGCGTGTTAATTTTGGTCGGCTTCCTGGGTCTAACCTGGCTCAGCGGTGCGCCAAGCTTTGACTATGCGGCGATCGATACGCAAGTTTTGCCACAAAAAACGCAACTCATTCTGCTGACGATTGTGCTGATTGGCTTTGCCATCAAAACACCTTTAATTCCACTCCATACCTGGCTACCCGATGCCTATGTCGAAGCGTCACCGCCCGTTGCGATTTTGCTCGGTGGTATTCTGGCGAAGCTAGGAACCTATGGCATCATCCGGTTTGGTTTGCAGTTGTTTCCCGAAACTTGGGCGCTCGTGGCACCAGGACTGGCGATCGTGGGTGTGGTTACCGTGCTGTACGGCTCCTTGACTGCCATTTCTCAAAAAGATATGAAGCGAATGGTGGCGTATAGCTCGATCGGGCACATGGGCTATGTTCTGGTCGCCTGTGCAGCGGGTACACCTCTAAGCTTGCTGGGAGCCGTTGGTCAAATGGTCAGCCACGGCTTAATTCTGGCAATCTTGTTCTACTTAGTCGGCATTATTGAAGCGAAAGTGGGCACCCGTGAATTAGACAAGCTCAATGGTCTGCTGAATCCCATTCGCGGCTTGCCTCTGACCAGTGCTCTGCTCATTCTGAGCGGGATGGCAAGCGCTGGTATTCCGGGTCTAGTCGGTTTCATCGCAGAATTCCTGGTTTTTCAAGGAAGCTTCCCAGTTTTCCCCATACCCACACTGCTGTGCATCATAGCCAGTGGTTTGACCGCTGTTTATTTTGTGATTCTGCTTAATCGCACCTGCTTTGGCAAGTTAGACAACGCGACAGCATATTATCCCAACGTCACGTGGACAGAACAAACACCCGCTCTAGTTCTGGCAGCGTTGATCTTCTTCTTAGGCGTGCAACCGACCTGGCTACTGCGCTGGAGCGAACCGACAACGAAGGCACTGGTCGCAACGTTGCCTATCAGTAGCGGAGAGCAGGTAGCAATGGGGAGCCAGACAGTAATGGGGGTTGGGGAGTAAGGAATGGGGCTTGAGGGGCAGAGGAAGCACGGGGAGAGCAGGAGAGGGTGCTAAAGGATAAGGAATGCGTGAGACAGCACTAGCGGTTTCACGCTTGGACATAACATGCCGAGTTCTGAAGCTCAACGCCCGAGTGCCGACCTCAACCGTTCGAGTTCCAAGCTCGGCACTCCGACCTCAAAGCTTGATGCTCCGAGTTCTAAGCTCGATACTCCGACCTCAAAGCTCGACACTCCAAGTTCTAACCTTAAACTTTCGAGTTCCAAGCTCGACCTTTCGACCTCCAAGCTCGACCGTTCAAGTTCTAAGCTCGACCTTTCAAGTTTCTAACTCGATACTCCGACCTCAAAGCTCGACACTCCAAGTTCAGACCTCAGTCTTCCAGGCTCAAAACTCAAAACTCCCTTCGGCTTGAGCTCAGGTCGAAAGCAAAACTCAAAATTCACCACTTTCTCTACCCATGACCATTGCAACCCTTAGCAAAACCCTCCTCCCGCCTTCCCAGCATGAATTTGCTGACATTGTGCATCGCCTGGAAGCAGGTGGTGCGATGCTGCCAGATACGCCAGAAAACCTGATGCAAATTATTGGGCTGTACAAGGCGTATGCGGTGCCGATGGATTTTTACTGGCGCGATTTGCTCTACATTGCGGAGCGGGAGTTTCTGAATCCACTGCCGTTTTTTAAGTACTTTCTGCCGCAAGAGTATCTGGAGCTGCACAACCATTACGCAGGCGATGATGCGGATTTGCGAATCTGGCGAGGCGATGCGACGGCACATCCCGAACTGCTGGCGTTTATGGAGAAGGGCGAAACCGTCAAAATGCCCCGGCTGTTTCATCATCTCTGGCACGATCGCATCAATATGGAGTTTGCCGAAGAATGTATGCGATCGATGCTTTGGCATCGGGGCATGGGTGGACAGTTCGATCCATATCTGGATAGCGAAGAATACAAGGCGAATGCCGATCGTGCGATTCGAGCCTATTTCAAAGGCAATCCCGCCATGTTGGGCTTGTACAAACTGTTTCCCGATTTGTTCTTAGAGCAGTGTCGGCAAATGTCGTACTACGCCAACCTGGGGCTGTTTTGGGAAATCATGGCTCCTGTGTTTTTTGAAATGTCAGATCTATACGATGAGGGCAAGCTTACCAGCGTCCCAGAGGCGATGAATTTCCTGGTAAATGGCATCTTTGCGATCGCGGGTCGTCCCATCTACCACCACGTTTATATCCGGGGCGAGTGCTACGAAATTATTCCTAAGTCGAAGGGCTTTATGTGGCTCTATGAAGCGGCATTACCCTACGTGGAAGCCGTGTTCTACCGTACCTCACCGTTCCGGGGCACCAAGTCTTACAACGCTCAGGCAAAGCAAGTCCCTGAAGACCAGAAAGACTTTCACTTTGGCATTCTCTACGCCGATGTGTTTCCAGTCGGTACAGCAGGCATTCCACCGACGCTGTTGATGCAGGATATGCTGCACTTTTTACCGCCCTATCTGGTGGACTACTACCGCCAACACTGCCGTGGCGAAGACGATACGTTGATCCAGTTAGGGATTAGCTTCCAGCGATCGATGTACTGCGTCACCTCAGCCGTCATCCAGGCATTGCGAACCGCACTCCTGTATCCTCTGGACGACCCCAACCCCAAGCATCTCCAGGCAAATCGAGCGTTCTTTGAAGCACAACTCGATCGCTTCAAACGCCCAGAAGCACGGCTGCGGAACATTCAGCAGCAGGACTATCGGTAGGGGAGGGGTAAGGAGTTTTGAGTTTTGAGTTTTGAGTTGGAGCGCTCGACTACTGACTAAACTTTTAGCCTTTAGCTTTTAGCCTTTAGCCTTTCCCCTTTAGCCTTTCCCCACACCCCACTTCAAGCGAGGTTATCTTCTCATGCCCGATATCGTTGATATTGCCGTCAATGCTGGTTCTTTCAAAACGCTTGTTACAGCAGTACAGGCGGCTGGTTTGGTCGATGTCTTACGCAGCCCTGGTCCCTTTACTGTGTTTGCCCCTACCGATGAGGCGTTTGCCAAGTTACCACCCGGAACGATACAAACCCTGGTGCAAAACATTCCTCAGCTTTCCCGCATCCTGACCTATCATGTCGTCTCTGGCAGGCTCAAGCAAGCTGACCTTAAAACCGTGGACTCGCTGACATCGGTTGAAGGCTCACCAATCCGCATCAATACAACCGATGGGTTTGAAGTCAAAAATGCCACCGTGGTTGCTGCTGATATCGAAGCCGATAATGGCGTTATTCACGTCATTGATACGGTGATCTTGATGGGCTGACGTAGAGCGTGATCGAGTCTCTTCGGTACGATCGCTGCCATCCTTCAACTGCTCACACTCAAGAAAATAGAGCTGTATAAAGCAAAGCTGCATCAGCTCCATTGTTACTGCCACTAGCTGCTTCTCCTGTTCGTCAACCTTAGTGCTTTGCGCTAGGGTTGACTTTTAGCATATGGAACCAGTATCGATCGAGGTATCTCGATCTTTTGCTTGTGATCAGCGTTTCTTTTTCCATTGCAGAAGTTTCGCCTATGATTATTGAACTTTTGCGGCAGATTGCAGAAATTATTGTTAACATGCTGCTGCTAGGGCTGCGTAGAAAATGGTAGACACCTGGCAGAGAAGACAAACAGTTAAACTATTCGCGTTTAAAAGACCACAAAGTGACTTTTAAAGAAGTGCGCTGCTCAAAACGGTTTAGTTCACTGTTGAAAAGTTGCCACTGTTTCAGCAGTCTTGATCGTTGTGTAGGGTTAAAAAAAGAAGTGAGCGGTTCAAATCAACATCCTCTGCATTCAGTGAGAAAACCAAAGGCAGTCTTGAGAAAGCTACCCAAACAGAAGAAGCTTCGGTGGCTTTGGTTAGTGGCTGGGCTGGCAGGAGTGGCATTAGTATCAGCGACAGCAGGCGCACTGTTGGCAATGTCGTTTGCTAGCACACCGTTGATGCAGCGCGAGTTGAGTCCAGAGCAAGCGTCTGTGTTCTCAAAGGGCGATCGTATCTCGAAAAATAATCGCTTACAGTTGCCAGAACTGACTCGCCCCGTCAATATTTTGGTCTTAGGGCTTAAAGTGCTGACGAGCGACGTTCAGAATCCGCCGGAGCACCTTAAAAATTTACGCTACCATGCACTCGTCAACTCCTTTGATGGTTTGACCGATACGATGCTGCTGCTCCGGTTCAACCCTGAAGCCAAAAAGCTGGTGGCGCTTTCGATTCCAAGAGATACGCGCACCCTGATTCCAGGCTATGGTGTCGCCAAGATTAACGAAGCAAATGCCAACGGTGGTCCAGCACTAAGTGCAAAAGCAACTAGCGAGTTACTGGGTGGTGTAGGGGTCGATCGTTACGTATCGATCAACGTCCAGGGTGTACAGGCGTTGGTTGATGCACTGGGCGGCGTAACGGTTTATGTGCCCAAAGACATGAAGTATAAGGATGAAAGCCAACACCTTTACGTCAACCTTAAAGCAGGCAAACAGCAGCTCAATGGCGATCAGGCACTGCAATTGCTACGGTTTCGCTATGACGAGTATGGCGACATTGGTCGCATTCAGCGGCAGCAACTTGTCATGCGAGCGCTGACAGAGCAAGCGCTGAGTCCCGCAACACTGGCGCGCTTGCCTCAAATCTTATCAACCATCCAAACCCATATTGATACTAATTTAAGCGTCGAAGAGTTGGTCGCCTTAGTTGGGTTTGCCGCTCGTACTAACCGCTCTCAAATGCAGATGCTCATGGTGCCAGGCAACTTCAGCCAGCCCAATGAGTACAGTGGTATCAGCTATTGGCTACCCAGCCCGCAGCGCATTCAAACCCTAATGGCACAGTATTTCAACTTTGGTTCAGTCTCAACTGAACCACTGGCTGATGCGGCGAGAATTGTCATTCAAGATAGTACACGTCAGCTCAATGCTGCTCCGGCTATTTCCAGGAGGTTGGAGCAAGCAGGGTATGGCAACGTTAGTGTAACGAAACCGAGCCGTGAACCGCTTAAGGTTACTCGCATTGTCGCGCAGCAGGGTGATCTAGCAGGTGCTGAAGCCGTACGTCGATCGCTTGGCTTTGGCGAAGTTCGTATCGAAAGTACAGGCGAACTTGATTCTGATGTCACGATTCAGATCGGTCAAGACTGGACACGTATGCAATCGCGATCGTCGCAGCAATCAGCAAACTAAGCGTATTGAAACCATTGCTCACTCTGTAGGACGGAACAATGGTTTCATGAGACGCAACCCTTAATAGGCATCCTGCAATTCGTAAAAATCAGGCGAAATATAATCTTTACGGAGGGGCCAGCCAACCCAGTCTTCCGGCATCAAGATGCGCTTCAGATTGGGGTGACCTTCATAGGTAATGCCGTACATATCGTATGATTCGCGTTCTTGCCAGTCCGCGGTCTTCCAAATCCAGTAAACCGATGGCACTCTGGGGTTTTCACGCGGCAAAAAGACTTTGATGCGCACTTCAGCCGGACGATCGGCACGATCGGTCATCTTGATCAGGTGGTAAAAGCTCACCAATTGATCCCCTTGACCCGCATCGTAAGCACCCTGACACTGCAAATAGTTGAAGCCGTAGGCATACAGCGCGGTCGAGAAGGGAATCAAAAACTCTGGTTCCACTTTTAGCATCTCGACACCAGAGGCATCGACACCAAGAGACTCATGCTCAAAACCGTTTTGAGTGAGCCACTTTGAGATCGTGCCCACAGACTCCACGGCTGCGGTTTCAGTTGGCACAATCTCAGAACTGCTTGCCTTCGGTGTGGCTTCAGATGTTGGTTTGGATTCTTCAGGCACGATCGCGACCCTCCTTTTCGGCTGCTTTAAGTGCTGGCGGCACTGGCAAACCCATTGCTTCTGCCAGTTCTCTTGGCGGCGTTTCTCGCGTATCCGCCCGGAGGTACTGTCCTGTAAGGATGGGATCGACCACTTTCATCGCATGGGTCGTGCTGTAGTAGCGGTGTATTTGCCGCAGGTCGCCCCGTTCTTGAATGGACTCGTTAGAGATTTTTTTCCGCAGCTTGATGATGGCATCAATAATTGCCTCTGGTCGCGGTGGGCAACCAGGAAGATACACATCCACCGGAATGAGCTTATCAACACCGCGCACTGCTGTCGGCGAATCGACGCTAAACATGCCACCTGTAATCGTACAGGCACCCATAGCAATCACATATTTAGGGTCTGGCATCTGTTCATAAAGACGTACTAACGCTGGAGCCATCTTCATGGTGACTGTTCCAGCGGTAATGATGAGGTCTGCCTGCCGAGGACTCGATCGCGGCACCAGCCCAAAGCGATCGAAGTCAAAGCGAGAGCCAATCAAAGCCGCAAACTCGATAAAGCAGCAAGCCGTGCCATAAAGCAACGGCCATAAGCTAGAGAGCCGTGCCCAATTGTAAAGGTCGTCAACCGTGGTCAGTACCACGTTTTCAGAGAGATCACTAGTGACTCTAGGTCGCTCGATCGGGTTCAGAATTAGTTCAGATTGCCCACCAGCAACTTTAGCTGTGGACTTCGGATTTAGGACCATTCCAGTGCTCCTTTACGCCAAGCGTAGACAAGACCAATGATGAGGATGCCAACAAAGATGAGCGCTTCGATAAAAGCCAACAAGCCCAACTGGTTGAACGCTACCGCCCAGGGGTATAAAAACACGGTTTCCACGTCAAAAATGACGTACACCAGCGCGAACATATAGTAACGAATATTAAATTGAATCCAGGCACCTCCGATCGGCTCCATGCCAGATTCATAGGTCGTACGGCGCTCAGGCCCACGGCGACTGGGGCGAACAAGCTTGGAGGCAGTCAACGCGAGCAATGGCACCAAGCTACACACCAACAGAAAGCCAAGCAGATACTCATAACCACTGAGGACAAACATAAATCACGACCCCTCAGACTGTATAGACAACGGCGCGTTTGTTACTTGCCTTCATATTATAGGGTTGGTGATCCACAAGATGCATCGAAAAGCTTTGCTGAACTCTTGAAATGCGTAGGCGGAAGCAAAAACGCTGGGGATTCTGAGTTTTGAGTCAGGTTTTCTTCATCCCTTTACCCTGCCTCCTATTTGTTGGCAACTTCCAGCTCATGCAGGGTTTCGCTTGCTTCGTCTCGGTCGCCTTGACTTTTGTGATGTCAGGATGCAGTGATTCCCACTCATGTCATAATCATTTACAGAACTCTCAGAATTCTGCCACTTCGATTTCTCCTTGCCACCCTACCCTTGAGCGCGAAAGCAATGAGTACCGAAACTGCTGAACCAACGGCGTTAGACCGCTATGAATGTCAGGCATGTGGTTACATTTATGAACCACTAAAGGGCGACGATCGCCGTCAGATTCCTGAAGCTACTCCTTTTGAGGCGGTGCCGTCTACTTGGCGCTGTCCTGTTTGTGGTGCAGCAAAGTCGCGGTTCTCAAACATTGGCGAGTTTGGTTCACCGTCTGGTTTCAAAGAAAACCTGGGCTACGGGTTTGGGGTCAATACGCTGACCCCTGGACAAAAAAATATTCTAATTTTTGGTGCTTTGGCAATAGGCTTTCTCTTTTTCATTAGCCTGTACGGGTTGCAGTGAAAAAGGTTGCGTTGCAGGGCTAGCCCTACGGGGTCAGTCTTAAACAAAAAAATTAGAAAAATCGCTTAATTGATATTGAGTAGAGACTTGAGTGCAATGCGTTTAGTAATGACATTTTTGAGGCGAGCGCTTTTAAGCCGCATGATTATGCTGGTGGCGATCGCGATGCTATGTTCAAGTTGTGGCGGCTATCTGCCATCCATTGGCGGGACTCCCTGGCAGCAAGTTTCCGTGCCGACCGAAGCGAACCTGCTAGATCTAAGTTTTGTTGATACCCAGCATGGCTGGCTAACCGGCACTAGCTCGACATTGATGGAAACAACCGATGGTGGCAAAACCTGGGAGCCCCGAATCTTAGAGTTAGAGCAGGCATATCGCCTCAACTCAGTCAGTTTCTCTGGTGATGAAGGTTGGATCGCAGGACAACCCTCCCTTTTGCTGCACACCACAGACGCTGGGAAGTCATGGTCCAGAGTGCCCCTTAGTGCCAAGCTGCCCGGTTCTCCAAATACAGTTCTGGCACTGGGTCCGAAAGCAGCAGAGATGACGACCGACATTGGCGCCATTTACCGTACGGCTGACGGTGGTAAAAACTGGAAAGCAATGGTTGAAACAGCCGTTGGCGTGATTCGTAACATTTCGCGATCGCCTGATGGTAAGTATGTTGCTGTCTCCTCACGCGGAAACTTTTATTCCCTTTGGCAACAGGGGCAAGCAATTTGGGAGCCGCACGATCGCAACAGCTCTCGACGGCTTCAGAGCATGGGCTTTACACCTGATGGGCGGCTCTGGATGATCGCACGAGGCGGACAAATTCAGTTTCAAGTTCCTGATGTTCCTGATGAATGGGAGAAACCCATTAGCCCAGAGTTTTCTACTAGTTGGGGTCTGCTAGACCTTGCCTTCCGCACTCCCAATGAAGTTTGGGTTTCTGGTGGAAGTGGTAATCTTCTGCGGAGCGTTGACGGCGGCGAAACGTGGGAGAAAGATCGCTCGATCGAAAACGTGCCATCCAACCTGTATAAAATCCTGTTTCTCAGTGCCGATCGGGGTTTTATTATTGGTCAAAAAGGAACGTTGCTTCGATATAGCCCCTCAGAGGCGACAGCATGATTGGCAGGCTCATTTTGGGTCAGCAGTGGAGTCAATGACAGTCTTTAGATACTTATCGTTTGTCTCTTTGACTGTTTTCTGGCTCAATCTTGCAAAGTTGCTTGTGAGTAGTTCGGTGGTTTCGTATGATGAAAAGAAAGTAACCGTTTTATGATCATTACTGGAGGAATCTAAATGGCTGGTACTACTGGAGAGCGCCCTTTTGGCGACATTATTACAAGTGTTCGTTACTGGGTGATTCACAGCATCACCATTCCGGCATTGTTTATCGCTGGTTGGCTGTTTGTACAAACTGGTTTGGCTTACGATGCGTTTGGCACACCGCGTCCCAACGAGTACTATCCCACACAGGTACAATCAGCACCCATCATCAAAGATCGGTTTGATGCAAAACAAGAGATCGAAGAATTTCTCGCTAAATAGTTTAAGGATTGCTCACGGTTATGACTAGCAGAACAAACGAACCCGTTACATACCCTATTTTTACAGTACGCTGGTTAGCTGTACACACGCTAGCTGTGCCTTCTGTCTTCTTCTTGGGCGCGATCGCTGCAATGCAGTTTACACAACGATAGATACAACAAGAGGTCACTATAATGGCAATCAGAGGTAACACGAATCCAAACAAGCAGCCAGTTGAGTTAAACCGTACATCGCTCTACCTGGGTTTGCTGATGATTTTTACACTTGGCATTCTTTTTTCTAGCTATTTCTTCAACTAGCTGCTCCTTGGTTTGGAGCTACGCTTCGCATCAGTTTGTTGAGCTTTTTTCTTCTTAAGAGGTTAGTGTCGTGTCTAGTTCTGGAAAAATTCCTTTGTGGATTGTGGCAACGGTAGCGGGGACGGGCATTCTCGTTGTCCTCGGTATTTTCTTTTATGGTGCTTACGCTGGTCTTGGCTCCTCACTTTAGAAATCAAGCCTCTATTTGGCAACCCTTCGACCGTAGGTCTTCAAACAACCCGCTGTTTTTGGTAGATTGCTAAAGCTTTGAAATTTAAGGAACCCTATATAAAAAGCGCCTATCTAATTAGCTAGATAGGCGCTTTTTATATGGAAAAGGAGTCACAGCTACTGCAATGCAGTTAATGCGTAGAGCATGACAATGCCATGCTCTACAACAGAATGTATCCAATTAAATTGGTACACGTTTAAGCCTGAGCAACGCTCCTCTTAAATACCGCTTGCGTCTTCACGTTCGATATAGAGAAAGAGAAGACCAAACACAACGGCAGGTAGTAGCCAGGTAACAACTGGAATAAGAATCCAGGGCAGAAAAGAAGCAGCGTATGAACCTGTCATAACAAGTTTCCTATCTAGATTTAGATGGTTCCAGAACTGACTTTACTGCGAAAGGGGAACGAGTTTTGCACTTCTAACCATTCTTAACAAGCGAAAGTCTACGATTAGTCACTAGCCTCTGTTAAGAATTTTTAACAGTCAAAAGCCTTTCGACTTAACCCTAGATACCTTCCAGGGTTTTCACTGTGCATCTAGCTATTTTAGCCAGCTACTACTCGTTAAAGTCATCCAGCGAAACGCTTGGCAGATTGGGGGGCACCACGAGACGATCGACCGTAACTTTATGACTTTCGCGTTGGGTGTGCATTTCAACGGCGATCGCCTCTAGGCGAATTTCGACACTGCCGAAGGGAACCGTCAAAGGTGTCATCGCTTCAAGATCGCCCAAGCCGTTGGGTAGAAAATCGACTAGCCAACGAGGACCATCCAGCAAGGAGCGGGTCTGGCGATCGGTGACCCAGAGCTTAACGTAAATCCTGGGGAGGAGGCTGGGCAGCTTAACGCGGATGTTGATGGGCTTACCAGAGATTAATTCGCCAGTCACAACTTCTAGCGCTGGTGTTGGCACCGGATCATCGGCTGGCAGAATCAGTGGATTCGGTTGCTCGTCTGTCGTGGGTTGCATCGGTTGCTGTGACAGCTTGGAGGTGCTGCGATGGCGCTCATTTGGCAGTGGCTCATCATCAACAACGATTTCGTCCGTTAACGATCGCGCTTCAGCTGCTGCTGCTGGCGCGGTGATAGTATTCAGCGACGGGCTACCGGGTGACAGGTTCGCTTTGAGCAGTGCAGACAGCTCAGTGTCCGAAGCAAGGGATGTGAGCCGCGTTAAAAATCGATCTTGAAGCTTGAGCGATTGAAACGCCATGTGAGTTGGTGACGGCAAATCTAGCGTTTTGTCAGCGCTGTTGCTATTGGCAGCAGGTGTCTCAATCGCCGCTTCTTCCACCGGTAGCGCATCATTTTCGGTACTGTCTAAAGCTTCAGGGGCTACATCAGTGCGATCGTCTGAGGGCGTTAAAGCGGCTTCGGACACGTCAACAGCGTTCGTTTCGTTGCCAGTCGCTGTGATCGCGTCAGACTCACGCTCTTCTGTTATCGTCTCCTCAGCCTGAATCACCATTTCTGTTGGCTCTGAAGGCTGCGCCAGCTTAAAAGCTGGTAAATTAAGTGGTCTAGCTTTTGCTTGCTCTACAGTCGGTCGATAGAGTTGAGGCGGCAGTGGCTGACCTGCTAACGAGGGGAAGCGGGGCGATCGCTCATCTGGCGGTTCTACCACCGCTAAATCTAGAAAAGATAAGTCTAAAGGCGGCGATGCCTGCTCTTTTAACCGGGTCGATAGCTCTAGCGGTAGATCGATCCGCTCTTCGTCATCAATATCAATCGTCAGCGCGTCATGTAGTTTAGTCAGTTCATCCATGAGTGCGTTGGGGTCAACGGTAATGGAGAACGCTTGAGTAACGAGCGCGATCGATGCCTCTGGTTGCCCCGGAAGGGAACCGCACAACAGCACTTCTCCTAACACTAAATGAGTCGTAAACGTATCAGGCAGTGAGAATGTAAACTCAAAGGATGATGGGACTGATGCCGGGAGCGGCTGGCGATCGTTGAGTAAAACCTGAAGGCTCTGAGGATCGCGCAGGCAAAGTTGGATGCTTTTTACGGTGGCACCTGCAAAATGAAGCGAGGCTTCGCTGTCCCACAGGTCAACCGCTGTTGCAGGTGAAGCTTCCAGATCGATAAGCGGCACGAGCAGCGTTGTTTCACTCGATGAAGCTTGGCTAGCTGACTGCGGCACAATCGCTATCTGTCCAGATACTATAAGCTCCTCGCTCCTCGCCGCCACAAAAGCCGATTGATCGAGCGTCAGTGAAAAGGTTTCGCCAGCCGCAAGTGTGTACTGTGTTGCTGGTGTTGGCAAGGCTTGGTCTTGTAAAGCGCTAGCGTTGGGCTGGGGAGGGGGCGCAGCGTCGTTTATTACACTAGCCGCAGCCGTTGAGTGAGGAGTGGTAGCATACTCATCGTTCTGAACCCTTTCTCCAGGTTCGGCAGTCTGTTCAAAATTAGCAACATTTGTCGCTGAGGAAGCGGAGGCGATCGTGGTGAGATCAAAGTCCTGAAGCACGTCATCAACCAACTGTTCAGAGAGCTGTTCGGCAATCTGAAACAGGCGATCCATAGAAGCGCCAAGCATTTCAGCCACTTCTGGTGGCAGGGGCACCTGACGATCAGCCGTTAGAGGTAATGGGTCGATCGCCGTGTCTGGCGGTGGTGAAGAGCCTGTAGCCGCCACCTCCGGCATCGCCACGATCGCTGTCTGATCTTCCGGCGTATCTGTAAGAGCAATCGGCGCAAGGGTCTGCTCCACTACTACCTCGTCTGTAAAGAGTGTGTTGGAGGCAGGAGATGCCCAGTCGGTGTCCCAGTCTTCTTCCGTGTCATGTGCTACTACTTGCAGCGTTACAGCATGAGGTTGAGCGCCTGCCATCAGGTCAGTCAGCAGGTCTTTAGGAGAACATTGCAGCTCCCATAAACCTGGTTCAAGGCGTGTGAAAGGGATGACGACCATTAACCCATCCTGGTTTGTATGGCACGATCGCTTCTGCACTCGCCGCTTTGGTGGCACTGCCTCTGTGGCAACATGTACGATGCGAGTTTCGATCGCCGCATTGATTTGACTGGAACGAGCCACAATACGGTAGCGCCCCTCCAGGATTTCAACATCAGGTGAATCCAGAGGCAGCCAGGAGCGATCGCCCTCTTTTTGTAATAAAAATTCCCAGTGTTCCATCTCACGCTCGCGCCAAAGCTCTGCTAGACTCAACCACCGCCCAAACCATCGTTGCAAAACGCTAGAGCTAGCGCTTGGGAGTTATTCTACTCCCGTTTAAATCTTTAGACGATACCTAAATATAGTGGACTGATCCAAAACTTTCACATTCTGTTTAAATCTGGTTTTTAATCTCTCACCTATGATTCACCAGTCAGTCTCTACTTAAGCGCCTATCAGATGGACAACTAACTCGCGGGTCTGACCGTGTTGGCGATGCTCCCACAGATAAATGCCTTGCCAGATGCCCAGCACCAGGCGACCGTTGGCGATCGGAATTTGCTCTGATGTATGGGTTAGAGCAGTGCGAATGTGGGCAGGCATATCATCGGGTCCTTCGGTGCTGTGGATGTAGTTTTCCCACTCTGGCACTAGCTTGGCAAAGAAATTTTCTAGATCCTTCAACACGTCAGGATCGGCATTTTCTTGAATCACTAAACTCGCCGAGGTGTGGCGCAGAAAAAGGTTGCATAGTCCCATTTGGATTTGAGATTCGGCAACGATCGCCTGCACTTTCTGAGTCACTCGACAAAGCGATTTATACCAATTCTCTAAAGACCAGCTACAGATAGTGCCTCTAAAATAGAGTGCCATCCGACAAGAGAAGCAATGACTTCCTTAGTCATCACTTCTAACCTCGCTCGCATCAACAACCGCAACGCATCGAGGTTCTTCGGCAACTGCCAGCGCAACCCTAATTTGAAATGCTGCCACACACGCTCAATGGGATTCGTTTCTGGTGAGTGGGACGGTTGAAACAGCAAGATGATATTGGGCGGAATCTGCAAGCGTTTGGCGCGGTGTGCCCCCGCTTGATCGACTTGCATGATCACAATGCTGTCCTTGTAGCGCTCACTCACTAAGTTCAAGAACACTTGGAAGCAATCGCTGTTGAGATGAGTGAACTCATAGAAGAAGTGCTCGCCCGTGCTCGGTTCCACCACCCCATACAGATAGGTGGCCTTGAACTGCCACTGCACCTTACCTTTGGGCTTGATGCCTTTGGCCGTGATCTTGCGCCCACTGATAGTTTTGAGCCCAAGGCGCGTCTCATCCTGGCAGAAGAAGCGTACTTGTCCGCTCAGTCCCAGCACGGCTACGGCATACCAAGCCAGCATCGCCAGGTTCTCAGCGAGTTTTTTTATATGCCTCTACTTTGACCGCTGTGGTCTCTGTACTCACGGGTCTAGCAACTTTAGGCGCGGCTTTGAGGCGGTAATGCACCAACTGATGCACCGTTTTATAAGGGGCAGTGATGCCGAGTTGCGTCTCTAGCCACTGGCAAATCTCGCCGTAGCTGTTGAAGCCCTCATTTTGGTGCAACCGTTGGTTGAGCGCCGCCTGTGCCCACTGGGGAATGCTCTGCCGTCGCCCCGTACGGGGCGTATGGGTGAGCATGGCTGTCAGACCGCCGGTGCGATAGAGGCGGAGCCACTCCTGTACAGTGACGCGATGCCGACCGAGCAGGGTCGCCGCAGACTGCACCGTGGTGGCTTGACCAGTTTTAAGCAGATAAAGCAGTTGAATACGTTCTTTGTCAGAAGCGGTCTTTTGGCTTCTGAGCCGTTGTTTTAGGTCTGCTTCCGTTTCGGTGATATCGAGTTTGTAAACGCCTGCCATAAATGCTGCTTGAACCCAATAGCTACTTTATAGCATCTGTAGCCCTATCTTGAGGAATTGGTATTACCTGTTGTTTGAAGCTTGAGTACCTGCTGGTGTTGGCGCATGGAGGTGAGGAGTGAGGGGTGAGGAGTAAGGAGAAAGCAAAAGTCCCCCGCCGTTACAGCGAGGGACTTAAATAGGGCGCTTTACAGCCCTAGCTTTGCTTGATGTGCGCTAGCCAAATTTAGCGGCAGTGGCAGAGATCAAGAAGGCAGCGTAGGTCAGGATGTAGCCAACCGTAAAGTGAGCTAAACCAACCACACGTCCTTGAACGATGGAAAGTGCAACAGGCTTGTCCTTCCAGCGAACCAGGTTCGCCAGGGGGGTGCGCTCGTGTGCCCAAACCAACGTTTCGATCAGCTCTTGCCAGTACCCTCTCCAGGAGATCAGGAACATGAAGCCCGTTGCCCACACCAGATGCCCAAAGAGGAACATCCAGGACCAGACAGATAGGTTATTCATGCCATATGGGTTGTAACCATTAATGGTTGCCCCAGAGTACAGCCAGAGGTAATCGCGTAGCCAGCCCATGAGATAGGTCGAGCTTTCGTTGAACTGAGACACGTTACCAGACCAGACAGCAAGATGCTTCCAGTGCCAGTAGAACGTTACCCAGCCAAGCGTATTCAGCATCCAGAACATCGCCAGGTAGAACGAATCCCACGCTGAGATGTCGCAGGTACCGCCCCGTCCAGGACCATCGCAAGGGAAGGCATAGCCGAAGTCTTTTTTGTCCGGCATCAGCTTAGAACCGCGTGCATCCAGCGCACCCTTGACCAAGATCAAGGTGGTGGTGTGCAGACCCAGAGCGATCGCATGGTGAACCAGGAAATCGCCAGGTCCAATGGTGAGGAACAAGGAATTTGTGCCGCTGTTGATGGCATCCAACCAGCCTGGAAGCCAAACGTTACCGTAGTTAGGCCAGGCAGTCGTTGCAATACTATCGGGATTCGACAGCAGCGCATCCATGCCGTACAGCACTTTACCGTGCGATGCCTGAATGAACTGTGCGAACACAGGCTCAATCAAAATCTGCTTTTCAGGTGTACCAAAGGCAACGACCACATCGTTGTGAACGTACAAACCCAGGGTATGGAATCCGAGGAACAGCGAAACCCAGCTCAAGTGAGAGATGATGGCTTCTTTATGCTGTAGGACTCGATCCAACACGTTGCCCTTATTCTGGTCTGGATCGTAATCCCGTACCCAGAAGATAGCTCCGTGAGCAAAAGCACCAACCATCAAGAACCCAGCAATGTACTGGTGATGGGTATACAGAGCCGCTTGCGTGGTGAAGTCCTTTGCCAGGAAGGCATAAGGTGGCAACGCATACATGTGCTGCGCGACCAGGGAGGTAACAACACCCAAGGCTGCCAGGTGGATGCCCAACTGGAAGTGCAACGAGTTGTTGTAGGTTTCGTACAGGCCCTGGTGAGGCAGGTTGAACTGACCTTCACTACTGCTAGACAACAGACCTTTCTTGCTGTCGAGCATTTCTTTGATGCTGTGACCGATACCAAAGTTGGTGCGGTACATGTGACCAGCAACAATGAACAGGACTGCGATCGCCAGATGGTGATGCGCCATGTCTGTCAACCAGAGCGATTCAGTCTGTGGATGAAAGCCACCCAGGAAGGTCAGAATCGCGGTGCCAGCGCCTTGAGACGTGCTAAAGACGTGCCCAGGGGTGTCGGGGTTTTCAGCATACACGCCCCAGTTGCCGCTGAAGAAGGGAGCTAAACCAGCCGGATGTGGCGGTGTAGACAAGAAGTTATCCCAACCAACGTGCTGCCCACGAGCTTCAGGAATCGCTACGTGGATCAAGTGACCAGCCCATGCGAGTGAGCTAACGCCAAAGAGACCCGCGAGATGATGATTCAGCCGTGATTCTGCATTCTTAAACCAAGCAAGCGAAGGGCGGAACTTGGGTTGCAGATGCAGCCAGCCTGCAAACAGAAAGACACCCGACAGGAGGAGGAGAAAGATCGACCCGTTATAGAGTTCACTGTTCGTCCGCATCCCGATCGTGTACCACCACTGGTAAACACCAGAGTAGGCAATATCAACCGGATAGTTAGCCCCACCTTGGGTGAACGCATCCACCGCTGGTTGACCGAATTGAGGGTCCCAAATCGCATGGGCGATGGGACGGATGTTCAATGGATCCTTGATCCACTGTTCAAAGTTGCCTTGCCACGCTACGTGGAATAGGAGACCAGATGTCCACAGGAAGATGATTGCCAGGTGACCGAAGTGAGAGGCGAAAATCTTTTGGTAAAGATTCTCTTCTGTCATCCCGTCGTGGCTTTCAAAGTCGTGGGCAGTGGCGATCCCGTACCAAATCCGACGAGTAGTCGGGTCTTGAGCGAGGTCTTGGCTAAATTTGGGAAATTTAGTCGCCATAGTTCTACTTCGTTCTCCTCGCGCTTATCCAAGTGCCAGTGTACGAGCCAGGAAGAATGCCCACGTTGTGACAATTCCTCCAAGGAGATAGTGTGCTACCCCCACAGCCCGACCTTGAATGATGCTCAGTGCGCGGGGCTGAATTGCCGGGGCAACTTTCAGCTTATTGTGCGCCCAAACAATCGATTCGATCAACTCCTGCCAGTAGCCACGACCGCTAAACAGGAACATCAAGCTGAATGCCCACACAAAATGTGCACCCAGGAAGAGTAAGCCGTAAGCCGAAAGCGCTGAACCGTAGGAGGTAATCACCTGCGTTGCTTGTGCCCAGAGGAAGTCGCGTAACCAACCATTAATGGTGATTGCACTCTGAGCAAAGTTGCCGCCCGTGATGTTAGCCACCGTGCCGTCTGGGTTAACCGTCCCCCATACGTCTGATTGCATTTTCCAACTGAAGTGGAAAATCACGATCGACAGTGAGTTATACATCCAGAAGAGACCGAGGAAGACATGATCCCAACCAGAAACCTGGCAGGTGCCGCCCCGTCCGGGACCGTCGCAAGGGAAGCGGAAGCCCAAGTTCGCCTTGTCTGGAATCAGACGCGAGCTACGGGCATACAGCACACCTTTAAGCAGAATCAGCACTGTGACGTGGATGGTAAACGCATGGATATGGTGTACCAGGAAGTCTGCTGTGCCAAGAGCAATCGGCGCGATCGCCACCTTGCCAGCAACTGCCACCGTCTCACCGCCAAACACATAGCTAGCAGGAGCCAGCGCGTTCGGAGCGGTTGTACCTGGAGCCAGCGTATGCAGGCTCTGCACCCACTGCGCAAACACAGGCTGAAGTTGGATCGCTGTATCCGAGAACATATCTTGAGGACGACCTAAAGCCCGCATCGTGTCGTTATGCACATACAGACCGAAGCTGTGGAAGCCCAGGAAGATACAAACCCAGTTCAGGTGCGAAATAATTGCATCCCGATGACGCAGTACACGATCGAGCAAGTTGTTCTGATTCACTACCGGATCGTAGTCGCGCACCATGAAGATGGCACCGTGAGCCGCTCCACCAACGATGAAGAAGCCACCCAGCCACATATGGTGAGTAAACAGAGACAATTGCGTCGCGTAGTCAGTCGCCATGTATGGATAGGGAGGCATGGCATACATGTGCTGGGCAACGATGATGCTCAAGGAGCCAACCATTGCCAGATTAATTGCCAGTTGCGCATGCCAGGAAGTGGTCAGCACTTCATACAGACCCTTGTGACCTTCGCCAGTAAAGGGACCTTTGTGCGCTTCCAGAATTTCCTTGATGCTGTGCCCAATACCCCAGTTGGTGCGGTATTGATGCCCTGCAATGATAAACAGAACCGCGATTGCCAGATGGTGGTGTGCTGTATCGGACAGCCACAGACCACCTGTCACCGGATTCAAGCCACCCTTAAAGGTCAGAAAGTCAGAATATTCTGCCCAATTCAGGGTAAAGAAAGGTGTTAAACCCTTAGCAAAACTGGGATACAAATCCGCCATCAGCTTTGAGTTCAAGATGAACTCATGGGGCAAGGGAATGTCTTTTGGAGCCACCCCTGCATCCAGCAGCTTGTTGATGGGTAGCGAGACGTGGATCTGGTGACCTGCCCAGCCGAGTGATCCGAGACCAAACAACCCAGATAGGTGGTGGTTCAGCATCGACTCAACATTCTGGAACCATTCCAGCTTGGGTGCCCGCTTGTGATAGTGGAACCAGCCAGCAAACAGCATCAGACCAGCCATGACTAGACCGCCGATCGCGGTGACATAAAGCTGGAAGCTGTTGGTGAAGCCAGAAGCCCGCCACAGGTAGAAAAAGCCAGATGTAATTTGGATACCGTGGAAACCACCGCCCACATCTGCATTCAAAATTTCTTGTCCGAAAATTGGCCAAACCACTTGTGCACTGGGTTTGATACCAGTCGGGTTGGTCAACCAAGCCTCGTAGTTTGAAAACTTAGCGCCATGAAAATACATGCCACTAAGCCAGATAAACACAACGGCAAGATGGCCGAAGTGAGCACTGAAAATCTTACGAGAAACGTCTTCTAAGTCACTAGTATGGCTATCAAAATCATGAGCGTTGGCGTGGAGATTCCAAATCCAGGTGGTGGTTTTGGGACCTCTAGCCAGGGTGCGATCGAAATGACCAGGCTGAGACCACTTCTCAAATGAAGTTGGCACTGGATCCTTATCAACCGTCACCTTGACTTTCGCTTCGCGCTCCCGTGGAGTAATTGTCATTGAGACTCTCCTCTCTCTAGACAAGGAACGAGGAATCCCCCCTGCCAGCCACTGCCCGGATGCTTGCAAACAGCTTTCTGTTTTAACTCACCTAGAAGACAGATGCTTCCCAGGGGCATTAAATAAGAGACTGCAAGCAGCGATCGTAGTTCAAAGAACGGAGCAAAGATCGCCATCAGAACCAGGGAGGTTCGTTCCGGCAATACAACTGGACTGGTAGAGGTTCTCATCGTGTCATTATAGGGCTGGTATTACACCGAACCTGGACGCAATTAACAATAATTCAAACTCCTTCGACAGCGGCTGCAAATGAGCTTCAGAATCTGAGCCGTGCAAAAAAGTCAAGCAATACGGCGATCGTGCTTACAAAACTAAACAATCTGAAAAATTTAGTGATAAATCGTGGGATCGCCCTTCAGCAGTGAGACAAAGATTGCACGCTCACTAAGTAGGAAGGCGAAATTAAGCACCATTGAGAGATCGGGTTTCGACTGTGCTCAACCTGCCTACACATAGGGCTAAGGGCATTGAGCGAAGTCGAAAGGCATCTTATAAATAATTACGCCCGGATAGGTATCGCCCAGATACTTATGTAGATGTGGATTAATATGGTTCGCTTAGATCTAGTGCGCGAATTGGGTCAGCTGATTCATTGATAGCTAACCTTTTGTCTTATGGCTCTTTCTGTTATTTCTGCAACGTTTTCTTAAGCGCTGCTAAAAGCCCAGCCTAAGGCAATGTTCGCAAGCAATATCTTTATTCCATTGGCTCCTGTCACTCAACGTTATATCCGCGTAGCCAAACCACTTACTCCCTTGGATAGCGATGAAACTTTGCAGGGGAGGGCTGAGCTTTTCCGCTATAGTTCCCTATGGGCAAGCTTTTAGGAGTGGATTCTGTGTTGGGAATGAAGTGCTGGCAGACCGTCGCCAAAGTTATGTTTGCAGTTGTGTTGATCGTCGTTGTCCTTATGAGTTGGGGAGGCATTGACACAGCACACGCTGCTTTTTGGGGACGATCGCGCGCGCCAGAACCCACTCCAACGACGATCAAGACAACCGGGAAAATTGCGGAAGCCTCACCGCCGATCGTCTTCCAGGAGTTGAGGCAAGCGTTGGATAACTACCAGCCCCAGGTCACGTTTATCAGTCCGCGCCCAAACGAAGTACTGTCTGACAACACTGTCTCTGTTCGTTTCCTCGTCAAAGATTTGCCTATTTTTAAGGATGAAACCTTTGGCTTGGGTCCCCACCTGCATGTGCTGCTAGACAATCGCGGCTACCAGGCAGTGTACGATACCAGCCAACCGCTCATCTTTGACAACCTGGAGCCTGGAACCCATACCATCCGAGCGTTTGCCTCGCGTCCCTGGCACGAAAGCTTTAAAAATGAGGGGGCGTTTGCCCAGACAACCTTTCACGTTTTTACGAAAACTCAGGACAACAGCCCAAACCCTGATTTGCCGCTGCTGACCTACAGTCGACCGCAAGGGAGCTATGGCGCTGAGCCAATTTTGCTGGATTTCTATCTGACGAATGCGCCCCTCCATCTCGTTGCTCAGTCAGATGCAGCCGATGACATTGCTGATTGGCGCATTCGCTGCACGGTGAATGGAGACAGCTTTGTGATCGATCGCTGGCAACCGCTGTATCTCAAAGGCTTTAAGCCTGGTAAAAACTGGGTACAGCTTGAATATTTGGATGATAAAGGCAATCCGGTGCCAAACGTGTTTAATAACACGGTACGCCTCGTGAATTACCAACCCAACGGTGACGATACCCTGTCGAAGCTCGTGCGGGGTGAACTTTCTGCTAGCGATGTACGCGGCATTGTTGATCCTAACTACATCCCACCCGCGCCAGAACCAGAACCTACGCCAGAGCCAGAACTTACCCCAGAGCCAGAACCCACGCCAGAGCCAATTTTAGAACCGACTCCAGCAACGACTCCAGCACTAACACCATTGCCTCCAGACACGCCGCTTCTAGAGCCATTGCCCATGCTGGAACCCGCCGATCGCCCGATCCCGATCCCACCCGTTCTTGCCCCAGTTCCTTCTCTCACTCCGAATCCCGATCTAGCGCTAGAACCAGAGTCAACACCAGAACATACTTCTGTCGTCCCAGAGTCAGTGCCAACAGAAGGGGAGGAACAGGTAAACACGACCACCCCTTCCAACCCGCGACCCGATCCTCCAGCAGCCGTTAAAACGGCAGAGCCAACCTTGCCAGCAGCACCGCAAGACCAAAGTGCGACCGCCAAGCAGCCCAGTGGACGAGCACTAAGCGGACAAGAACGCTTGCAGCAAGTGTGGCAGCGGCTCAGGCAATATTTGCCGCAGCAGCACCAGGCGATCGCCCCCACCCCTGCAAAACCAAATGCCGAACTAAACCCAATGCCCAGCGTGTCTGCCCCCGCGCCCTTACCGCCAACACTGCCAGAAAGCGTGGATGCTAATTCGCCCGACGCACCAAGTGCGATCGTGCCTGTACCATCTTTGCTAAAATAGTACTAACGTACTTGTTAAGCAAGCAGGAAACAGGTAGACTCTATTCGCACGTTACCGTTTGGCGTATGCACAGATGAAATGATTTGCGGTAGTCTGAAAGTCAAAGCTGCTATGAATCGGAGGCGCTGTGCTTGTTTGGAGTGCGTCTGTTTGCAACTTGATGACGCAATGGACGATCGCGTGATGAACGATCGTCCATATCTTGGGCGATCTATTACAGATAAATTACCTGGGATGCCGTTCTCAGCAAAGCAAACATATAGCATCGCTTCACAATCAATTTTCTAAGGTCAAGGGCTTGTCTCAGCTACTCCTCACTCTTTTGCAGCAGTGCCATCACCTGGTCGATAAAGGCTCGGTAATCCACCACGGGTTTAGAAATATAGCCATCAGCACCGCTTTGTTGAAGCGAGTTCTCTCTATCGCCAATCATGGCGTGTGCCGTCACCAGGATAATCGGTATGGAAGCCGTGCTAGGGTCGCTTTTCAGCAGTTGAGTCAACCCAATGCCATCCACCGCTCTACCCTGGTAAAGGCTATGCGACAGCGACACATCCATCAGCACCAAATCTGCCTGCCCCGCTTTGACAATCTGTACCACCTTATCAGCGTCTTCGGTATGCGTTACCGCCAGTCCGCCCAGTTTGGTCAAATAGCGCGAAAACACACGTACATTGCCCAAATCATCTTCAACCAGCAAAACAGTCTTTGTCATTGGTTTTTATCCAGCAGGCAACAGCGCCATGATCTGATCGACAAACGCCTGATGATCCACAACGGGTTTAGAAATGTAAGCATCGGCACCGCTTTGCTTCAAAAAGCTTTCGCGATCGCCCTCCATCGCGTGCGCTGTTACCAAAATAATAGGCAACTTCGCAGTCGTAGGATCCGCTTTCAACATTTGAGTAATCTTAATGCCATCCACCGCTTTGCCCAGGTAAACACTGCGCGACAGCGAGACATCCATCAAAATAATATCGGCTTCGTGGGCATAAGCGATTTGCATGACTTCTTCCACGTTCTCAGTGTGTTTAACCGTCAAACCGCCGCGCTTCGTCAAAATCTTAGAAAATACCCGTGCGTTAATCAGATCGTCTTCGACAATCAGAACGGTTCTCATCATATTTGCCTCGGAACGTGACCTAGATGAAGCAGCTTCGTAATTCGCGTCGATTTTACTGTGAAATGGATACAGGGACGGTAGGGCGGGATCTCATCGTAAGCGTCGCTTGCTGCAAACACCACAAAATTTTATGAAATCAACGCTGAAGGAACGACGCTCATGGCTGTAATTACCACTGCTCTGCACACAGAGATGCAGCAGTCCTATCTGGAATATGCCATGAGCGTCATTGTGGGACGCGCTCTACCCGATGTGCGTGACGGCTTAAAGCCAGTGCATCGACGGATTTTGTATGCTATGCACGAACTGGGCTTGACCCCCGATCGCCCCTATCGCAAATGCGCCCGCGTGGTGGGGGATGTGCTGGGTAAGTACCATCCTCATGGCGATCAGGCGGTGTACGATGCCCTGGTACGGCTGGTGCAGGATTTTTCGAGCCGTTACCCGCTCTTAGGTGGGCATGGCAATTTTGGCTCGGTGGACAACGATCCCCCTGCTGCCATGCGGTATACCGAAACCCGACTGGCACCGATCGGCAACGAAGCGTTACTCACTGAAATTGGCGACGCAACCGTTGATTTTGTTGGCAACTTTGACAATTCCCAACAGGAACCAACCGTTCTGCCTGCCCAACTGCCGATCTTGTTGCTCAATGGCAGTTCGGGCATCGCGGTTGGTATGGCGACCAACATTCCACCCCACAACCTGGGGGAGATTGTGGATGGCTTGGTGGCGCTGATTGATCACCCCGATCTGTCAGATGCCAAGCTCTTGGAACTGATTCCTGGTCCCGACTTTCCCACAGGGGGCGAAATTATTGGCATTGAAGGTATTCAGGAAGCATACGCCACGGGCAAAGGTAGCATTCCTGTTCGGGGTGTGGCACAGGTAGAAGAACTCCAGATTGGGCGCGGACGACACCGACGCACTGCCTTGATTGTCACCGAACTGCCGTACCAGGTGAACAAAGCTGCCTGGATTGAAAAGATGGCAGAGCTAGTCAACCAGGGACGGTTGGAAGGCATTGCCGATCTGCGCGACGAAAGCGATCGGGATGGTATTCGAGTGGTCATTGAGCTACGACGGGATGTGAATCCCCAAAAAATCCTCAATAATCTTTACCGCCAGACCGCCCTACAGTCAAACTTTGGCACCATTATGCTGGCACTTGCCGATGGGCAACCGCGTCAGATGCCACTGCGGGAACTGCTCCAGCAGTTTTTGAGCTTTCGAGAAGACACGCTGACTCGTCGCTATCGTCATGAACTCAGTCAGGCAGAAACGCGCCTTCACATTGTCGAAGGACTTTTGCTAGCACTGACCAATCTGGATGCAGTGATCGACATTCTGCGCCATGCCCCTGATGGCAGCACCGCCAAGCTGCAGTTTCAAGAACGGCTTGACTTGAGCGATCGCCAAGCCGATGCCATCCTCTCGATGCCGCTGCGACGGTTGATTGGCACTGAGCGACAAAGCCTGCAAACTGAATTTGACGAGTTGACCGCTCGAATGCGCGAACTCCAACGCTTATTGGGCGATCGGCGCGAACTGCTCAAAGTGCTGAAAAAAGATCTGCGGGCGCTCAAGAAGAAATATGCCGATCCACGACGCACCCGGATTATTGCCAGTGGGAGTCAGGAAGCGGGAAGCGGGAAGCGGGAAGCGGGAGGTAAGAGCCAACAGTTAGAGTTGGGTGAACAACTGACGATCGACAGTGCTCCCCTTAGTACTGATGCGCCCTCCCATGAAGCCGACGTTGAAGAGACAGTCGTTGAACTGACCCAGCGTGGTTACATTCGCCGCATTACGCCCAAAGCCTTTCAACGTAGCCAGCAAAAAGCAATAGACAAACCAACGCAGGTACTAGACGAAAGCGATGATTTTGTTGCTCAAACGGAGCTTGCAACCACCGGACAAACGTTAGTCGTACTGACTCGCAGTGGCAAGGCGTATCCGCTCAGCATCAGCGATGTACCGCAAGTATCAGGCAAGTCACGGGGAGCGCCCTTAATCACCTTGCTCCCACCCTCGGCGCAGAGCGATCCTGCCTCTGTCATTGGCTGTTTTGTACTGCCCGAAACGCTAGACGACACAGCGCTCTTGCTAGTGACGCAGCAGGGACGCATCAAACGGTTGCCTTTAGCGGAATTGGGTGATCTAACAGGACGAGGACTCACTGTGCTGAAGCTCAAGCCAGACGACCAGTTAGCCTATATCAATTTGGCAGAGGTGGGCGATCAGCTTGTGTTGGCAACGGCAGGTGGGCGTTTACTGCGGCTAGTTGTCAACGAGGAACAACTGCCTTTACTGAGCCGAGTCGCGCAGGGCAACCTTGCCATTCGCTTGCGGAAACAAGAAAAGCTGGTCGGTTATACGCTCATTTATCAAGGTGACGATCTACTGCTGCTGTCTGAGCAGGGCTATGCTAAACGGCTGGCGATCGGCACACTCCGTCTCTCTACAGTTGGCGATCTGGGGACACAATCCGTGCGCTTTACTCACAAGACTGATGCCCTCGCTGGCATGGTAGCGGTAGCACCAGACGTTGCTGCGACGCTACAAACCAGCACGCATCGTATGGCGCGGTTACTTGGCAGTGAGGTGCCCTTAAAAGGACGAGATGAACCGGGCGATCGCCTTCTGCAACTCGACCCAGACGAACGGATTATCAGTCTGATGCTTCCCAAACTCCCCCTTTCAGACGTGGAGGAAGACACTGCAGATCCCTAGTCTGAGTTGGTCGCATCAGGTGTGATCACAGCAACACCATCCTTGCAGCACTTAACTTTTGGGTGGGCTAGAGGCATTAAGCCAATCAAGAAAGGCATTTGCCACGATCGCTGCCTGTGTGCGATCGCGCAGACTCAGCCGCATCAGAATGTGGGAAATATGGTTGCGAACCGTTCCTTCAGAAAGAAAGAGCGTTTGGGCAATTTCGCGATTACTGGCACCCAGGGCAATCATGCGTAACACCTGTCGTTCTCTAGCAGTCAAATCGGTCAAACCGGGCGGGAGGTCGATTTCTCGCTCTGGAGCAACAACAGGGGTCACGGCGATCATTTTTTCTAGAATGCCGGGTCCAAACTGGGTATAACCGCGATGGATTGAGCGGATTACCTCTGCTAATTCCTCCGATGGCGTATCTTTTAGCAGATAGCCTTTGGCTCCCCACCGCAGCGCCTCAGCGACATATTTCGCATCGTCAAAGGTTGTAAAGACCAGAATTTTTGTACCGGGGTAGTGCTGACAGATAAATTGCGTTGCCGCCACCCCATCCATCAGAGGCATATGCAGATCCATTAGGATCACATCGGGCATTTGTTTCTGGGTATGCAAGGCTGCAAGTTGTGCGATCGCCTGTTGCCCATTGCCTGCCTCGCCAACAACCTGAAAATCGGGCTTGATCTCAAGCAACGTCTTCAAACCCTGGCGGACAATTTCTTGATCTTCAACTAACAGGACGCGGATCATCGACATGAGTCAGTGGAAGGAGGGGATCGAAGCAGAGCCTTCTTCCCACTATCTCGCTATTTGCCTTTTTTGGGGCTTTAGTTGTTAATTTTTAATTTTTAACGGTAGTAAAGCCGTTAAGCGGCAACCGGCTCCCGGTTGACTGGCAATCTCCAGCGTGCCATCCAGAGATTGAAGACGCTCTCGCATACCCTGAAGACCAAAGCCAGAGGCAGCCGCATCGGTTTGAAAGCCCGTGCCATTGTCTTGCAGGCTAATCACCAAACCAGCCTCCGTCGATCGCAGTTGAATCGTCACCGCTGTCGCGTTCGCATGTTTGCAAATATTGGTCAGCCCTTCCTGCACTAGACGATAGACGGCAGCGCTGATTGAGTGAGATAAGGGTTGGGCGACATCAATCTGGCAGGTTGGCTGTACGCCCGTCGTACGCTGAAAATCGTGTGTAAGAGTGGCGATCGCCTCCTCCAACAACTGCCCCTGCAACGGATCGGCGCGGATGTCAGAAACCGATTGGCGCGTCGCCTGCAACGCATCCGAACCCAATTGCTTCGCCTCAAGCAAGGTTGTAAACGCCCTCTCTGGGTCTTGCTGCCAGAGCGCTAATGCCATTTCCATCTGGATATTGAGGGCAACCAGTGCATGACCCAACGAATCATGAATATCACGGGCAATGCGATTGCGCTCTTCTAGCGTTGCCAATTCTTCGATGCGTTGGTTGAGTGCTTGCTCTTGTTCTAGAGCGCGACGCAGGTCTGCTTCGGCGGCTTCTAACTGGTGATTGCGCTGCTGGAGTTGCACTTGTAGTTGACGCAGCGCTAATTGATTTTCAACGCGCACCAGCACTTCTTCGACTTGAAACGGTTTGCTGATATAGTCCACACCACCAACAGAAAATGCCTGCACCTTATCAAACACTTCATTATTTGCACTGATAAAAATGACAGGAATATCCCGCGTATCAGGATTTGCCTTGAGGCGCTGACAGACTTCATAGCCGTTCATTTCGGGCATATTGATGTCGAGCAGAATGAGATCCGGCGGTTGCCCTTGCACACCCATTAAGGCTGCCGCACCATTGCGAACACTCCGTACCTCGTAGGCTTGCTCAGTCAACATTGCCGACAGTAGGCGCAGGTTATCCGGTGTGTCATCAACAATGAGGAGGTCGCCTTTCGGGGATTGACTGGAATGCATGATGTCGATTCAGAGTGATGAGAGGATGACACGTTACTCTTGCTCAGATTCGAGCCAGGTCTGCCCGGTTATAGCCGTAGCCATACTGGTTATGTGGCGATCGCTAGACAAACTTTGTTTCTGCCACTATTTAAGAACTATGCTCTTAGATATCTGCCTTTATAACCCGGTTTATACGCCTTAAAGTGAATTGAGACGCACTTTTACATGGCAAGGGAAGGCACGATCGCCCCTGCCAATCGTGACGCACCAAAAGCAAACAGGTACAAGTTCAAGGCAGCTGCACGATCGACGCTAGACAAACTCTCGTCAGAAACCCTGGCAGGTGGTCATAATAAAGACATTTCTTGCTCTGCAATGAGCTTTGTCTCTTGAGCGGTGTGCCTACAAACGTTGTTTATGCGATCGCCCCTGTCGCAATGAGGGCGCTATTCACTTGTGGCAAGAGGGTCATCCGCGTTCATGATGCGAAAACAAACGTTATTAACCATTGGTATCGCCCTGCTAGCACTTACTGCTGCCCTGTATGGCGTTGCCTCCCTACTGCAAGCCAGTTTGCCCCGCACTGGCGATGAACAGGCGCAGACTATCCAGTGGCTCAACTGGTTAATGCTGGGGATCGGTCTGGTCTTTTCTGCTGTAACCCTACTGCTGGTCGATCGACTGGTGCTAGCACGACTAACAACGCTTAGTCAATGGGTGCAGCACCACGATGACTCATCCAAAGCAATGGCTACCAGGGGGCGAGATGAGCTAGCCAACCTGTTAGCCTCTGTTAACACCATACTGGCTGAGCGAGAACAGGCAGAGCAGTTAAAGCAGCAGACAACGATCGCCGTTCAGCAAAGCGAGGTCAAGCTACGCAACCTGTTTGAGAATTCCCTGGTCGGCATTTTTCGGGTGCAGTTAGAAGACGGGTTGATTTTGGATGCCAATCAGCGTTTTGCCACCATGCTGGGCTACGACTCAGCCGCCGCTATTGTTGGGCAAAAGTACTCAACCGATTTCTATCTTGACCCCAGCGATCGCCAGCAGGCACTTGCCCAACTCTCTCGCTGCGGCAGCATTCATAGCTTTGAAGCCCAATTTTGCCGACAAGATGGATCCGTCTTTTGGGGACTCTTTTCGTGCCAGCTTGATCAAGCCTCCAGCGCTTTGGATGGCGTACTGGTTGATATTAGCCAGAACAAGTATGCTGAAGCCGAATTGCAAGGGCTGCTTGCTGCCATGCCCGACATTATCCTGGTCTACAACCGCGAAGGGCGCTGCCTCAAACTGTTTTCCACCAAGCTTGATTGGCTTGTTAAACCGATCGAAGAACAGCTCGATCGTACCATCTACGAAAATCTACCTCCCCACATTGCCAGCCTTTATCAACGCTACATTCTGGAAGCCTTAAAAACTCAAAGCAACCTGACGGTGGAATACAGCCTTGACATTGGTGGGCAACCGATGTGGTTCTCTGCGAACGTTGCACCCATTTCCAACGACTCTGTCGTGTGGGTCGCTCGTAACATTACCGCTCGTAAGCAAGCAGAAGAGGCACTCTACCAGAGCGAAGCCACCAATCGTGCGCTGATTAATGCCATCCCCGATCTACTGTTTCGCATTCAGCAAGATGGCACTTACTTAAATATCCAGCGGAGCAAACACTTTAAGATACTTAATCCTGACCAACTTGCGATCGGCACAACTGTCAACAACTCCTTGCCGCCTCTCCTTGCCCAACAGCGAATGCACTATGTGCAGCAAGCCCTCAGCACCGACGAGCTGCAAATCTACGAGCAAGAATTGATGGTAGACGGTGTGCTGAAGCATGAAGAAGTTCGTATTGTCCCGTGTCAGGAGCATGAAGTGATGGCAATGGTACGCGATATCACTGCCCGTAAACGTACCGAAGCAGAACTTCAACGCAGCGTCGAAGCTGCTGAAACCGCTAATCGTGCCAAGAGTATTTTTCTGGCAAACATGAGCCATGAACTCCGTACGCCCCTCAATGCCATCCTGGGCTTTACTCAACTGCTGATACGTGGCGGTGCCCTCAATCCTAAGCAGACAGAACAACTAGACACCATCAATCGCAGCGGCGAGCACCTGCTGACTCTAATCAACGACGTGCTAGAAATGTCCAAAATTGAAGCAGGCAGGGTGACTCTTAACGAAACCGATTTCGACCTCTACGGCTTGCTCAACTGGCTCCAGCAAATGTTTCAGCTCAAAGCCCAGTCTAAAAAACTGCAACTCATCATTGAATTAGCTAGCGATCTGCCTCAATACATTCGCGCGGATGAAAGCAAACTGCGTCAGGTACTCGTCAACCTGCTAGGCAATGCAGTGAAGTTTACAGAACATGGCGGCGTAGCGTTGAGGGTGAAGAGGGGAGAGAGGGAGAGGGTGAAGAGGGGAGAGAGGGGAGAGGAGAGAGGGAGAGGGGAAAGAGAGGGAAGTAGGGGGAAACGTTGGTGACCTCAAACCAGCACCTCTTAGCCTTCAGCCTTCAGCCCTCAGCCCACCGCAAAGCGGAAGCAAGCTACAGCCTTCATTCCTTACCTTCGAGATCGAAGACACGGGTCCTGGCATTGCGCTCAAAGACTTGGCGCATTTATTCGACCCGTTTGTGCAAACTGAAACCGGACATCGATCGCAGGAAGGCACGGGACTGGGGTTAGCCATTAGCCAGAAGTTTGTACAGCTTATGGGCGGCGAAATTAAGGTGCGTAGTACTTGGGGCAGTGGCAGTATTTTCAGCTTTTCCATCCAGACAGGCGCCGCAGAAGCAGCAGGACAGATGCCTTTGATCAACCATCAAGACGTGGTTGGTTTAGCCGCAGGGCAACCGTCGTATCGCATTCTGGCGGTGGATGATAGACCAGAGAATCGTGCCTTACTGATGGAACTACTCACCTCGGTTGGCTTTGAAGCGCAGGAAGCCAGTAACGGACAGGAGGCGATCGATCGCTATCGAGATTGGCAACCCCATTTGATCTGGATGGATATTCGTATGCCGATCGTCGATGGTTACGAGGCAACGAAGCAGATTACAGCACTCTGTAAAGCTACCAACACACCGCCTCCCATCATCATTGCCCTAACTGGCAGTGTTTTTGAGGAAGACCGTAAAGTTGCCCTTGCTAATGGCTGTAACGACTTTGTACGCAAGCCCTTTCGAGCTGAGATCCTCTTTGAGAAGATGGCAGATTATTTGGGGGTGCGTTACATCTACGCTAACAGCCAGCAGCCAGTAACGGTCACCACTCAATTAGGCGCACAAACTGAAAGCTATGTACTGACTGGCGAAAGCCTTTCTGTAATGCCGACAGAGTGGGTTGAGCAACTCCATCAGGCAGCCGTCAAAATGAATGCAAAGTTGGTGCTGAGTCTCATTGCGCAAATTCCAGAGCCACATGCTCCCCTTGCCAGCGCGCTAACCCAACTGGTAAACGATTTTTGCATCGAGGCAATCGTTGACTTGACACAATAGGCAAAAGTTCCAGATATTGGGTTCGATCGTGACATTTGTCATGATGTGGTATGACATTTATTACGTGCGGACGATGACTTAGATTCGATAGCGTGGTCGTTGAAGTAGGACGTGGTGCTACAAGCTCACCGATTCATCCATAGGAAACAGCCATGATTGTGACCACAACTCCCGCCATTGAAGGGGAAGTAATTGGGGAATACCGCGGCTTAGTCAGTGGAGAAGCAATTCTCGAAGCCCATCTTTTTCGAGCCGTGATTGCTGGCATTCTGGATCTACCCGGCGTTCGTTTGACTAACTATTCGCAATCGCTAGATAAAGCGCGCGAAACTGCGCTTGGGCAAATGACTCATGCTGCCTGCGATCGAGGTGCTAATGCCGTCATTGGCGTGAATGTTGATTACAAAACTATCCGCGTCAGTGAGGATGAGCATTTAGTGATCGTCATTGCTACAGGCACCGCCGTTCAATATATTCAGTAACCCTTACGTGGCAAAGGCTCAGGCAGGGGCTTGAGCGATCGTAGGTTAATACCGTGCGTGCGCGGTTGTCATTTTCGTCGATCCTGTTGATCGTTCCGTAATCTCTAAATAAACGCTCTAAGACGATAGCGTTAGTAGCACTTTGCATTGATCAGAAAGCCTTCGGTCTGTAGTACTAGTTTAAACAGACCTCACGACAGAACTTGCCTCCAACCGAATTCCCCTCAGTCCCCCTTATCAAGGGAGATGCCGAAAGCAGGGGGCTCGCATCTGTCGCATCCACAATCAAATTGGTATGCTGCTGCCACGAAGGAACTGTTGACAGTAAAGCAGTGATACTCTTAATCCGATAACGGTTCGCTACGATCGTCCTAAGATTAAGTATCGGCATGAGTACTGAAGCAACTGAGCGATCGCCGCTCACTAGGCTAAAAGGCTCACTGCAACGAAAGCATAGGACGGATTAATGGTTGACCCCTTACAACAACGCATCAATCAATATCAACGGTTAAGTGAGCTACGGCTGAAATTACTGCGCTTGCATAAGCTTCTACTAGAAGCAGAGCGCGTTGCCTATGAACAAGTGCAAGGACAGGTATCGAGAGGAGAGCTACTGCAACTAGTGATCTCTCACGATCAATTTGCCTGGTTGCATCGGCTTTCGCAAATCATTGTGCAAATTGATGAGCTACAGCAAGCGGATGAACCCATTACTTTAGAGACGATCGCCACATTCCTGGTGGACGTGCGTACTCTACTGACCCCCTCTGAAGCAGGGGATGATTTCGCGACAAAGTACGATGCGGCATTGCAGCAAAACCCTGATGTTGTGCTAGCACACGCAGATGTTGTAACGCTCCTTACTACTCCATCTCAAGGTTAACTGCATCAATTAAGAGCTTATCTGCTAACGTTGGTAAACTATAGCCGCGCTTGGGCAAATCCCATGAAGCTAATGGCACTAAAAGCGATTCTAGGAGCACATCCGCTAGAATCAGTTGCACAAAGCGACAGCCTGTATCCTGTGGTAATCCTTCATTTAGCTTGCTCTTAATGACTGCTGTGCCTCTTCCTCGACAGCCATCACCACGATCGTCGGACACTGAGACCGATGCGCCAACTCCTGCTGAGAAATCTCCGTCAATGGAGATCCGTCGCGATCGTCGTACAGCACGTACCCCCAGCAGTGCGGCAGATGGTGCTGCGCCTGAAATTACACCCGTCTTTGCCTTAAAGGAACTGGTCGCGCGGCTCAATCGAGAACAGCATAAAATTCAAGACTTGCTGAGTTCACTCGGCTTTGCGCTGCGGAGTTTCAACAATCTTAATCAGTTTTTAGAACTCATCCCACTGATGGCAAGTCGCGTAACCGACAGCGATGGTGGTGCCCTGCTGCTGTTTAAACCCAACGGACAGGTTCGTTTAGAGCGGCTCCACTGCCAGGACAGTCGTTGGTGTCAGGATATTCGCAAAGCGTTGGAGACAGCGACCCGTCAGATGGCATCGTCGCTGAAACCAACGGCAGGCGGGGCCATTACCCTCACGCCTGGCGCGATCGCCTCGCTCGATCATCAGGTGAGCCACTATTTAGGTGCTAATGTACAGCTTTTTGGCACTGCCATTCTGGTAAAAAATACCGAACGTGGACGGCTCTATGTTTTTAGCCGTGATCCGCAATACGGCTGGACAGAAACTCGCCAGAAACTGGTGCGCCTGGTCGCGGATCAAACCGCGGTGGCGATCGAAAATGATGAACTCACTGTCGAGCTGCGTAAAAAGGAGCGGCTCGATCGAGAGTTAGAGATTGGAGCCGAAATTCAACTGCGCCTGTTGCCGCGATCGTGCCCCAAGATTAAAGGCATTGAGCTGGCGGCACGTTGTCAGTCAGCCAACCGAGTGGGCGGCGATTTTTACGACTTTATTCCTGCTAGCTACGACCAGATTCGCTCTAAAAAAGACGGCAGCAGCGAATGGGGGCGCTGGAGTTTGGCGATCGGTGATGTGATGGGCAAAGGTGTGCCTGCGGGTCTGATTATGACTATGACGCGCGGTATGTTACGGGCAGAGGTGCTGAACGGGCACTCGCCAGCCCGCATTTTGCAGCATCTCAACCGCGTCATGTATGCCGACCTAGAAAACTCCAATCGTTTCGTGACGCTCTTCTATTCCGAGTACGATCCCCAGACGCAGCTACTCTCTTACAGCAATGCGGCTCATAACCCGCCCCTGCTATGGCAAGCCGCAAGCAAAACGATTCGACGGCTCGATACGCTGGGAATGCTGATCGGGCTAGATGCCGATACACTTTATCAGGATGCCCAGGTACAGCTTCAGGCAGGCGATACGCTGATTTACTACACCGATGGCTTTACTGATGCAGCCAATCAAAGCGGTGAACGGTTTGAGGAAGACAATTTGACTCGATCGCTGCAATGGGCATGCCAACACTGTGAACATCCCCAGGCAATTCTGGAGTACTTGTTCAATCAAGTGCAGCTCTTTACAGGCACGGCTAACCGCAACGCGGATGATATGACGCTGATTGTCATGCAGGTAAAAGCGTCCGAGCCTTGATTGATGCCGGGTAAAGTGCTGGTATTCAAAACAAAGAAACAGCTGCTTTACCCTCACCTTCTCAACCCTCTTACCCTAGGGAAGCAAGCTGCAAAAGAGGAGGGCACTCCATTGCAAGGGCTTAAAAGCCCTCTTTGATTGAAGGGCGATGGAGGCGGTGCAAATGATGGCTGTCGATGACCCCAACGCGCTCTGTAAATGATTGGGCATACCAGAGACTTATCCCGCCGTACTTCGAGGGGTTTGTTGCGGTAGAATCTTGCTCAAAACCACGTACAGAATGACTGCTACGATGATGCCATTGAGGGGTGCAATGCCAAGGCTCGCTTTGCCTGTAAAGTACGCGATCGCCGATGCCACCACATAAGCAACCACCCCAGCCCAGTTAAAGGCAGGCTGCGGAGTCTCAAGCGATGGAAATGCACCACGTCGCTGCAACCAAAAATCAGCCATAATCACTCCACCGATCGGTGGAATAAACGTGCCCAGTAAAATCAGGTAGTCCACCAGCATTTTGTAAATGCCGCCCCACGCTAAAACCAGGGCGATCGTCGCACCTCCTAACACAAACAGCGTCCGCTTATTGGTGCGGAACATATGGGCACCCGCTACTGAAAAGGCATAAATAGTATTGTCCTGAGTCGTCCACATATTTAGGAACAGCAGCAGTAAACCCCAGCCCACTAGCCCCTGGTATGCCATGACTTGCACAATATCGGAACTATCGGCAATAGCAGGCACGCTGGCATACACTAGCGAACAAAACGCGCCACTAAAAATAAGAAAGCCATTGGCAAAGAAAAAGGCAAGCAGTGTCGCGATCGTAGCGACCTTGCCGTTTTTAGCAAAGCGGCTCCAGTTGGTTGCCTGAGTGCCACCCGACACAAAGGTGCCAACAATAATCGTCAACGCTGCCCCGATCGTCATTTCCTTAGTAGGCTGAATTGCCAGCAATCCTTCCCAGCCGCCAACTTGGCCAGAGGCGATCGCAAGACACCAGACCATCAAAATCAGCATCGCTGGCACCGCAATGCGACTTAGCCAATCCATTGCCTTATAGCCGATGTAGGCAGTGGAGCAGAAAAAGTAGGTAAAAAACAGGATGGTCAGCCAATTCCAGGACGTTGGCACACCAACCAACTTATTGAGCAAATCGGCAATGAGCGCCGTTCCCCAGGCATACCAACCGATTTGTGTAAAGCCCAAGATAAAGTCAACCCAGCGAGAACCAACACTGCCAAAACTAAAGCGTGCCATTAACACCGTACTGAGACCCGTTTTGCCTGCAATATTGCCGAGTGCGGCAGCATACGCTCCCAAAATCAAGTTGCCAATAACGATGAGCACAATCAAATCGGGGAAAAATTTAAACGCGGGACCGACCAAGCCGCCAGCAAAGAGAGTGCCAGAATAAAGGGTAAAACCCATGAGTAGCGGTCCCAGGGAGACCAGCGATTTGCGAGCAGTGAACGGCACGGGCGCTAACGGATAATCTTCTGACGCTCCGCCCGATCTTGCTTCTATATTCGTATCTGTCTCGGATGTTGTTTCCATTCGGTTTTAACCAAATCACAGTCCTACCCTACCTACTTACTGGGAAACGCTAAGTGTCATCGTATAGTAGACAACCGATTGCCTTAGAAGGCAGTGCGATCGCTGTAAGAAGGTCGTTCAACCAATGCAGTTACTTAGTAGGCTCCGTCACGCAAGGGTCAAATGTTCTGCTGGTGGGATGCTTCTTCACTGTGGGTGACCTGATTTTGTGGCGCTACTCCAGGCGATCGCCGACTGCCCCTCGGCTTTAAACTGCTTTTCAGCAACCCCTTGATGTGTTCGAGTCGTGCGATCGCTCAAATACTTTTCTGGTATCCTTGCAATCTGTAAGATAAACGTGTGCATTGGTTTGCATTCATTCAAAAGGGGAGAGAGCGGCAATGGTTCTTTGCGTCACACCGGATGTAATCACTGGGCTGATTGACCCAACGCATTTGCTTGATACAGCTTGGCTTCATACATCTTTGCTGGACCTGTTACAGCCCTCTCACTGGCACTTACCGATCGACTTAGCGGCCATAGGTGACAAAGAGATTAAAGTCGACCTGGGCGGCGATGTGCAGAGAGCCTTCAACAACTTTGTCAAAACAGGTCAGGTTTGGGCATTTCTGATTGGCATCATTTTCGGCTATTTTGTAAAGACGTTTACATCCTTTGGCTAAGGGTTAAGCCATTGGGGTCAACGATGTATGCAAGATTTTCTGCTGCTAGTTGACCACTGGTGGTTGACGGCTGCTCGCTTTCTCTAGCGTAAGCTTACTATCACCCTTAGACCTTGGGGGGTGCAACTCTGTGCTTTTAGATCGACCTACTGATAACAGTTTGGAAATATTTTTCGTGTTATGTCAGTGGGATAGCTTTTGGTTGCCTTGCTAGGGTTTGCCAATGTTAAAGCTTCAACTCTGAACTTAAACTCTGTAACCCTCAACAGAAATCTAAACTCCCTCACATCAGCTCTCTAAACATAGTGAGAATTGCTTTGAATCAAGATCTCTCTCAGCCATCGGTTATTCAGCCTTCTGCCTGGAGTCAGCGCTTTGAGTCAGCGCTCCATCCCGCGATCGCCCGTTTCAATGCCAGTATCAGCTTTGACATTCAGCTTATTGAGTACGACTTAACAGGTTCACAGGCTCATGCGCGAATGCTGGCGCACACAGGCATTATTGCTGCTGCCGAAGGAGAACAACTTGTTGCTGGTTTAGAGCAAATCCGGCAAGAGTATCGGCAGGGGCTTTTCGTTCCCGGTGTTGAGGCAGAAGACGTGCATTTTGCAGTGGAGCGCCGCTTGACCGAAATTGTGGGTGATGTGGGCAAAAAACTCCACACGGCACGATCGCGCAATGACCAGGTGGGTACCGATACGCGCCTTTACTTGCGCGACCAGATCCAACAGATTCGCCAACGGGTGCGATCGTTTCAGTCGATTTTAGTCACGCTGGCAGAACAGCACGTCGAAACGCTGATCCCTGGCTATACGCATCTGCAACGGGCACAGCCGTTGAGTCTTGCCCATCATCTGCTGGCATACTTTGAAATGAGCCAGCGCGACTGGGAGCGTTTGGGCGAAATCTATCAGCGGGTCAATATCTCACCACTGGGTTCTGGTGCGCTGGCTGGGACGACTTTTCCGATCGATCGCCACTACACGGCTGAATTGCTTAACTTTGGCGGCGTGTATGCCAATAGTTTGGATGGGGTGAGCGATCGTGACTTTGCGATCGAGTTTCTGTGTGCTGCCAGCCTCATCATGGTGCATCTGAGCCGCCTTGCCGAAGAAGTGATTCTATGGGCATCGGAGGAGTTTGGCTTTGTCACCCTCAAAGACAGTTGCTCCACGGGTTCCAGCATCATGCCGCAGAAGAAAAACCCTGATGTACCGGAACTGGTGCGAGGCAAAACGGGCAGGGTGTTTGGGCATCTTCAGGGTCTATTGGTGCTGATGAAAGGCTTGCCCCTTGCCTACAACAAAGACTTGCAGGAAGACAAAGAAGCGCTGTTTGATGCCGTTGTCACGGTGCAGGGCTGCCTGGAAGCAATGACCATTTTGCTGCAAGAAGGGCTAGAGTTCCGCGTGGCTCGTCTACAAGCAGCCGTCAACGAAGACTTTTCCAACGCCACCGATGTGGCAGACTATCTCGCCGGCAAAGGCGTGCCCTTCCGCGAAGCGTATAACCTGGTTGGTAAAGTGGTGAAAACGTCTCTAGCTCAAGGCAAGCTCTTAAAAGATTTGACCTTAGACGAATGGAAAACGCTCCATCCAGCGTTTGAGTCCGATATTTACGCCGCGATCGAGCCTGCACAGGTCGTCTCTGCCCGCAATAGTTACGGGGGCACTGGCTTTGCTCAGGTGCGGCACGCACTGCAAAACGCCAAAGCAGTCCTCTCGTAGGTGATGTTACATTCTGTAGGGACGTTCATGAAACGTTCTTACAGACGGAACCAACGAATCGTTATGTCTCACCCGCTTCAGCCTGGGCAAGTCTTTTTTAGCCCCGGTTGCCATTTTAGCTATCGCGTCATTGGTCCCTGCTGTCGCTTGTTCGATCGCGAACAGTTGCCTTATCCCTGCTGTCGTCTCCAGTGGCGCGGCAAAGAACCAAGCTGGCGACGCATTGGTAAACGCTTCATTGTGGATCTATCGACTAAAAAACATCCGTCTTACAATGTCGAAATCCTCGGACAGGGCTTGCAAGAACCGATCGTCCTTACTCTCTACAGCGTGAACTTATCAGAGGCGACGAAAAGCTGGTGGCATAGCGATCGACCAGAGGAACGCCTGCTGAAAACCTGACCAACCGTCTCTGTCCGTTCCAAGGTCATAGACTGACTGCGCTTCTACGTACAATCTGTTAGAGCAACAATATCTGCCGCTGTAATCTTCTCCAAATTGCGCGTAATCTTTCCGACTTCCCAATTCCACCAGGCAACTTCAAGTAATACTTGGATCACCTCATCATCAAAGCGCTGACGAATAAGTTTGGCTGGGTTGCCTCCCACAATCGCATAAGGTGGGACATCACTTACCACCACTGATTTCGCTGCAATAATTGCACCATCTCCTACCTGCACTCCTGGCATGATTACCGTTTCATAGCCAATCCAAACATCGTTTCCAATAACTGTGTTGCCTTTGTAAGGCAGATCTTCAGGCTGAGGGGAAGCTTTTTCCCAACCGTTACCGAAAATTTGAAAGGGATAAGTTGAAAACCCATTCAACTGGTGATTGGCACCATTCATGATGAACGTTACGCCTCTCGCCAAGGCGCAAAATTTCCCGATGATGAGCTGATCACCCACAAAGGGGAAGTGGTACAGAACATTCCGCTCAAAGTTTTCCGAGTCTTCTGGATCGTCGTAATAAGTGTAATCGCCAATGATGATATTGGGGTTCGACACCGTGTTCTGAATGAAGCAGATTTGCGGAAATCCCTTCATTGGATGCTTATCTTTCGGATCGGCTCCGTACAAAATGAGTCTCCAGCTTTTAGAACGACATTTCCGCATCCTAACCAAAAAATCAAACCGACTGCCTCCTGACTTAAGCCGTAAAACTTGTGTTTTATCCTTCATCCTTCATCCTTCATCCTTCATCCTTCATCCTTCATCCTTCATCCTTCATCCTTCATCCTTCATCCTTCATCCTTCATCCTTCATCCTTCATCCTTCATCCTTCATCCTTCATCCTTCATCCTTCATCCTTCATCCTTCATCCTTCATCCTTCATCCTTCATCCTTCATCCTTCATCCTTCATCCTTCATCCTTCATCCTTCATCCTTCATCCTTCATCCTTCATCCTTCATCCTTCATCCTTCATCCTTCATCCTTCATCCTTCATCCCTCCTACCTTGTCCGATCGCCCCTGTCCGACAGAGAATAGAAAGTAATGCACCAGGAGAGAGCTGTGAGTCAGTCATTCGATTACGATTTGGTCATCATTGGAGCGGGGGTCGGTGGTCATGGGGCAGCGATTCATGCCGTGAGCTGTGGGTTGAAAACAGCCGTTATCGAAGCTGCCGCTATGGGTGGCACCTGCGTGAATCGTGGCTGCATTCCTTCCAAAGCGCTGCTAGCGGCATCGGGACGAGTGCGCGAATTGCAGGATGCTCATCACTTGAAAGCGCTCGGCATTCAATTAGATAATGTGGCGTTTGACCGCCAAGCGATCGCCGATCATGCCAATACGATCGTCACCAAACAGCGAGAGGCACTCATTGGCAGTTTGAAGCGTCTGGGCGTAGACACCATTCAGGGGTGGGGCAGGATCGCCGGACAGCAAAAAGTTTCAGTCACGACCACCGATGGCGAGAAAGTCATCACGGCAAAGGACATTATGCTTGCGCCGGGGTCTGTGCCCTTTGTGCCGCCCGGAATTGAACTGGATGGCAAAACGGTCTTTACCAGCGATGATGCGGTGCGGCTAGAGTCGCTGCCACCCTGGATTGCGATCGTCGGTAGTGGCTACATTGGTCTGGAGTTTGCTGACGTTTACTCGGCTCTGGGTTGCGAAATCACCTTGATTGAAGCACTCGACCAACTCATGCCAGGATTTGACCCTGATATTGCCAAACTCGCGCAGCGAACGCTCATCACGCCCCGCGATATTGAAACGAAAGTCGGCGTGTTAGCAAAACGCATTACGCCTGGTTCGCCCGTCGTGATTGAACTGGCAGATGCCAAAACAAAGGAAATCGTGGAAGTGCTGGAGGTCGATGCTTGCCTCGTTGCCACTGGACGTGTCCCGCTGACCAAGGATTTAGGGCTGGATGCAGTGGGCGTAGAAACGGTGCGACCGGGCTTTATTCCCATCAATGACCACATGGCAGTGCTATCAAACGGCGAACCCGTGCCCCATCTCTGGGCGATCGGTGACGCAACGGGCAAACTGATGCTGGCTCATGCAGCCGCCGCTCAGGGTGTAGCCGCGGTTGAGAACATCTGCGATCGCCCCCGTACCGTTGATTACCACAGCATTCCCGCCGCCGCCTTTACCCATCCCGAAATCGGCTTTGTTGGCTTGACCGAACCCGCTGCCAAAGAGAAAGGTAGCGTAGAAGGTTTTGAAATTGCCGCTGTACGAAGCTATTTCAAAGGGAACGCGAAGGCGATCGCAGAAGGCGAAACCGACGGCGTAGCCAAAGTGATTTATCGGCAAGACACGGGCGAAGTGCTGGGCGTTCATATCTTTGGTCTTCATGCCTCTGACCTTATTCAAGAAGCTGCCAACGCGATCGCCCAGCGACAAGCCATTCAAGACCTTGCCTTCCTGGTACACGCTCATCCCACACTCTCAGAAGTGCTGGATGAAGCCTATAAGCGAGCAGTGACGACGCATTGAGGAAGCGAGGCTGAGGGCTAAAGGCTAAAGGCTAAAGGCTAAAGGCTAAAGGCTAAAGGGTCAGACGTTTTAGCGCAGACGTAGGGATAGGGAGATGTTTAACGCAACAACTCATAACTTTTACCCTTTAGCACTTAGCCTTTAGCCTTTCTTAAAAGATCGATCACTTTTGTACGGTTCGATACAATTCCACCCCGTACAGCTTTAGAGTTAGGTTACGCTATCAAAAGCATTCATTAGCATTCCTTTGAGCAGTGGTAAAACACGGCTCCGATCGCTTATCTTGTTCTCACTTACGCCCAGGCTACCAATGCAGATCCGTCGTCGTCCACCTAATCCTGCGGTTTCTGTACAGTCATTGCGCTACCAGGCAAAGGTGCCTGATGCGGCTCCTCGCCATATTTTGGAGGAAATCGTCTGGCAGAAAGAGACTGAAGTTGCCCAACTACGGGAGCGTGTCCCTCTACTAGAACTGCAAAAGCAGGTACAAAAACTACCGTTGCCACGAAACTTCTTACAGGCACTTCAGCAGGGTAAGACTCGTCCAGCCGTCATTGCTGAGGTAAAAAAAGCCTCCCCCAGCAAGGGAATCATTCGAGAAGACTTTGATCCCGTGGCGATCGCCCACTCTTATGAACACGGTGGTGCTACCTGTCTCTCAGTCTTAACCGATCAAAAATTCTTTCAGGGCAGTTTCGACAACCTTGCTCGCATTCGCGTTGTTACTGATCTCCCCTTGCTCTGTAAGGAATTCATCATCTACCCGTATCAGATGTATCTGGCGCGGGTCAATGGCGCGGATGCAATCCTGCTCATTGCAGCCATTCTGTCTGACAAAGACCTTCAGTATTTCCTTAAAATTGCTTCCACACTAGGCATGACAGCACTGGTTGAGGTGCATACACTAGAAGAACTCGATCGCGTGCTGGCGCTGGAAGGCATTAACTTGATTGGCATCAACAATCGCAACCTGGAGGACTTCTCGGTTGATTTACAGACGACGTGCCGCTTGCTAAACGATCGTCAAGACCAACTGCGATCGCGGGATATCCTTGTGGTGAGTGAATCAGGGCTGCATACACCGGCTGATCTGTCCTTAGTCGAGGCAGCAGGCGCTAGTGCCGTTCTAGTAGGAGAGTCACTCATGCGCCAGCCCGATCCAGCCCTAGCGCTAGCATCACTGGTTGGTAGAGCGCCAACTTTATAGAACCCTCAAGGCCACGAGGCTCTTGGCAAGAGACTCCTTGAGTTTGATGCGTGGCACTCTTTACTTAATAGTCCTAAGGCTTAGTTGTCTAACGGCTTGATCGCCTAGCTCAGTGGTTAAACGGTATCGCCCCCAAACTGTCGTCCCAGTTGATTCATGCTATAAGGTAGTCAGTTTTCATGGAACCCATTCCCCTTCCATCGCACATTCATTACGAACTTCTCCTCCAACTGCTCGAACGCAAAACTATGGCTGCGGTCGGTCGGCAGTCTCCTGTTGAGGCGCAAGTACACCATTTAATCATCACGCTCCGCAAGGCACTTGCGTTACAAAAGCAGCTAGAAGAAAACTGCGAGCGCCATAACCAGCCGATCGAGTATCGCTGGTCGCTAAATAGTCTGACACCTGACAACGAAATCTCTGCTACAGTGCTTAGTTTACAGAAAGAGTAGGTTTATAATGACCGACGTTAAACGCTAGACTTTAGAGCTTTTGGAGTGGTTAGATTCCTTGCTCAAAGTCGAACATTCTAGAGTTCGATCGCCCGTCTAACGAGCGATCGATATAGCTGGTTCACCGTTTTCGGGAGGTTCTGTGTGTCTGAACCGAATCTAGCTTCTAGCGCTTTAGCGGCAGAGGACAGTCGTGCTGTCCTGCAAGAACAACCTGCCTTACAAGCACAGCCTGATAGTCAGCAGTCACACGATGCAGTCACGCTGGAGCCTGTGACTGACAGCACGATCGCCAGCGATGACAGCCAGCAGAACGATGTAACCCAACACATAGAGTCACTGCAATGCTATCTAAATGCCTGGTCAGCAGCGCACCATGAACTGACTGCGATCGATCCAGGTTTCATCGAAACGTTACTCCGGCAGGCGACCCTAGCCCTAGATTTACAGCGGCACTGCTGGGAACACGAGCAAGCCGCCCTGCAAGCCGAACTCAAACAAGCCCGATCGTTATCTCACGAACAGATCGAGCGCATTCGTCACCTGGAACAGGCGCTTGATCAATCGCTAGCATCGTTAAGCGAGATGCGGCTACAGGTAGTTGACCAGCAGCGTTTAGAAGCACAGCTAGCGGCAACCGAGGATATTTCTAATATTCAGCAGCAGGCGATCGCACGCTTGAAATTACAACTGGCACAGCAACAGCAAGTGCTGACTGCCCAGCTGACCGAAACGCAAGTACGCGATCAGTCGTTGCAAACGCTGCTTGACACAATGGAAGCGCTGACTCAGGCGCAGCAGCAAGAGCAAGCGCAATTACAAACTCAGCTTACCCGCGATCATGCCGATGTGCAGGCGTATCGCCAGCAACTTGAGGAGCAGCTAGAACAACTGCAAACAGAGCTGTACAGCCAGCCAGCCCAGCCAGTCGCGGTAGAACCCCAGTTACTGGATGCCCACACCTTCGCAGCTCAATCGACTTTGCGGTTGGAGCACGCTCATACTCAAGTCAGCGCGCTTTCTCAAATTCTGCGCGATCGCCACAGCGCCTTAGAGCAGCTCGAAACAGAGCTACAGCAGACTTATACCACGCTGCAAGACCAGCAGCGATGGCTCGATCGCTTGCAGCAAGCTCGCTTGTCTCATCTCTCAGTGACGTCTCACATTCCTCCATATCAGGCGCCACCAGACATCGCAGCCTTGGCGATCGCGCCTGATTTAGTCACAGCTCATGCCAGAATTGCGGCACTAGAAACGCAGACAGCCAAGCAAACAACCACTCAAGCAATGCTCCGGCATGCCTGTCAGGAACTTGAAGAGGAGCGCGATCGTCAGCATGGGCGCCTGACAGAACTAGAAAAGCAGACCACTGATATGCAAGAGCAGATCTTGCGGCAGGCACAGCAGGCAAGTGAATATGAAACCGCGATCCAACATTGGAAAGACCGTTGTCTCAACAGCCAAAAGGGTCTGCTTCGGCTCAAAGAAATATTGCATCAAGCGTTCCCTGAACAGCCGGCAGCCCTGTCAGAGTTATTAGCGGCACTGTTAGCTGCTGCCGACGAAGCCGAACCTGGTAACCCAACCTTGTCCCCTACGTCTACCTTTCCTCGCGAAACAAAAGTTGATCTGCCTGATTTCCTGCTCCGGCGACGCAGTTACAAAACGCGTCGATCGTAAAAGGGTTGCGCTTGGTGAAGACTGACGATCGTCACCTTGGTTGAAAGGTAAGAAATTATGTCATTCTGGAGTATGCCGCCATCAGGCGCAACACTATTGATGCTCAGGGCAGATTTATGGACGACAAGCTCATGCTGATGATTCCGGGTCCAACGCCGGTTCCCGAACAGGTTCTACTCGCCATGGCGAAGCACCCAATCGGGCATCGCAGTGGCGACTTTTCCAAAATCATGGCGGAAGTGACTGAGAATCTTAAGTGGCTGCACCAAACCCAAAACGATGTGTTGAGTTTGACAGTCAGCGGCACGGGTGCGATGGAAGCCGCCATCATTAACTTTTTGAGTCCGGGCGATCGTGTCCTGGTCGGCAGCAACGGCAAGTTTGGCGAGCGCTGGGTAGAGGTTGCCCAAGCCTATAGTCTGAACGTTGAGTCGCTTACTGCGGCATGGGGACAGGCGCTTGATCCAGAGAACTTTCGGGAGGTCTTAGAGGCAGATACCGAAAAGACGATCAAAGCTGTTATCGTCACCCATAGCGAAACGTCAACTGGGGTGTTGAACGATCTAGAAACGATTAACCGTCACGTTAAAGCGCATGGCGAAGCGCTCATCATCGTTGATACCGTGACCAGCCTGGGTTCCTACAATGTACCAGTTGATGCTTGGGCGCTTGATGTGGTTGCCTCTGGTTCGCAAAAAGGCTACATGGTGCCACCCGGCTTAGGGTTTGTTGCGGTTAGCCCTAAAGCGTGGCAAGCGTATGCAACAGCCAAACTCCCTCGTTACTATCTTGACCTGGGCAAGTATCGCAAAGACGCAGCGAAAAACACCACGCCGTTTACACCACCCGTCAATATGTTTTTTGCCCTGCAAGCCGCACTGCGAATGATGCAGGCAGAGGGGTTGGAGAACATTTTTGCGCGTCACCAGCGGTTGACTCATGCCACCCGTGCCGCTATTAAAGCGCTAGGAATGCCATTGCTTGCGGCTGATGCTGCTTCCAGCGCTGCCATTACAGCCGTGATGCCCGATCGCGTGGATGCCGAACAAATTCGTGCCGTGATGAAAAAGCGGTTTGACATTATCCTCGCAGGTGGACAGGATCACCTCAAGGGCAAAATCTTTCGGATTGGGCACCTGGGCTTTGTCAGCGATCGCGACATTTTGACTGCGATCGGTGCGTTAGAAGCCACCTTACAAGAACTGGGGTACGAAAGCTTTACCCCCGGTGCAGGTGTTGCGGCGGCAGCAAAGGTTTTTGCAACGGCGCCTGCATAATCGTCTCCTATGGCGACACGCCGATACTGCTACCTTAAGGTGCTGTTGCAGGCGGAATAGCTTAATGAGCAGGGCTAATTAAATTACTGTTTGCTGGGCGATTGGGATATGTCTGGAGGTGTAGCTGTTGCATCGCCTCTGTCCATTGACCAATTTTGTTTTGTGCTTCCTGATAAAGGGCACTGCCAAAGCTAACGTTACTGGCTTCAGCGATCGCCGCTTGCAGCGAGGGCATATCACCTTTGCCAGCCAACTGCATAGCGCGCTTAAGGTAAGGGCGGTCTTGCACCTCCTGAAGCTGACGATTCCACTGTTCAACAAGCCGCTGTGCCTCTTCGTACTGCGGTGTTCCATAGAGCACCAGCCCAGCCGCGTCACTAGCGGCACGTAATCCGTCTACACTAGCGGTCGTAGCCAGTTTACGAGCACGATCGAGGTTGGCAATTGCCTCTTTTTCCTGGTCTTTGTGCCAGTCTGACAACGGATCGATCCGTAGGGCAGCAGTTGCTTGGGGTCTTTTTTGCTGCTGCTCACGCTCCGCTTTTGCCTGGGCTGCTTTGCCTTCTTTGGCTTCCTGTATCTTTTGCACTAATTCCTGATAGCGATCGCCATCCCAGTAGCGATTACCTAATTGCCTCAACTCCCTGGCTTTCGCAAACGCTTGTTCCCACTGATCGCGCTCAGCAAGTGCCCGAGCATCACTATCAATTAACTGTGCTTTATCCCAAGCCGACTGCCAGGACTCAATCCGCTCATCTGCTGTTTTGTATGTTGCGGTGAAGGCAGGAATCCGCCGCGCTGCTTTGATCGCTTCCTCCAGATTGCCGCCTTGAAATGAGGCTTCAGCTAAGGCTAAAAGTGCCTGAGACGCTTGCTCTATCAGACGATCGCTCTGTGCTGCCAACGGATGATCTGACGGCACCAAACGCGCCATTCTGACTGCTTCTGACAAACCCTCAACCGTTTGCTGACCGGCGCTTTCCTGAGCACAATAGAAACTGATTGCCGCCGCGTCATCCGTTTGCCCTTCTGTTTCTGCTAATGACTGGCACCCAGAGAGCTGTTGAAAGTGCAGCACATTCATTGCCCACCAGCCGGTTCCCAGCGGTAGAGCCAGCAGCAGCAGCACCGCAACCAGGCGCAAGTACAGTCCTTTCTTCATCTTCTCGAGATTACATCACGTTACATACAATCAACTGTGCCCAGCCTATAGTACTTGCATTCAATCGTCGCACAAGAGCTAGATAGACCGAAAGGTACACGCAAAGATTAACAAAATGAGCAAATAAGTAGGTAGCCACAATTGATTGTAAAAGAGGGGGTTTGGGGGCTTTGCCCTTAAACAGGGGGGTTACCCCTTCCACCCCCGAAGTCATCTTTAGTTTAATGACGCCCAGGTACTTACTCTGATTCGCTGACTACTCAACTTATGTAGATTTAATGACATTGCTGCCAACCCACTGACGCAAGAATTAGGGTGGTGAGCGCTTTGTTTAACAAAACCTGGCAATGGTTTAGAGGGACTATTTCTGCATGGACTAACGAGGAAGCGTATAGACAAAAGCGAAAAAGCAGATTACTTCTAGTCTGCTCTCCTAATCAAGTCTGTGCCTTACGCCGTTAGACACCACGTTTTGTTTGTCATTGTGTCCTAGCTAGACAACCCAGTAGCAAACGGCAATCACGGCAAACCTTTCCCAATTTGCGTAAGTTTATCGTGTACAAGCCTTTACGCTTGCTCAAGCCAATCATAAATTTGATCAAGCTGCTCGAGGGTTACTAGACCGTACTGCCAAAGGATCATTGACAGCGATCCAGGATCATATTCTCTGTGTCGGAGGGCAACAGCGATCGAGGCAGTCGAAATTGCCAGATCTTCTTGCAGAAAGCGAATAAAACGAGAATAAGTTGTCGGTGCCGCCATAGCTCGTCTCCTGATTAGGACACCATTGTGAGTAAAATATCAGTTGATTAAAGTAGTTAGCAGACAGTCTTTAATCTGGCAACATAACTCGCATCGGTTTATGTCGTTTTCGTTAGCTACACAGTAGGAAAAAAACTTACTTTCTAGCAATGGTTGATTAACGTCTACTTAAGCAGGCTTCATTGCTACAAGCCTCTGAAAATCTACAGGAACCAGCAGCAGTACTGTGAACCGCGTCAGCTTTTTTACTGAAAGCCAAACGTTGCTCTATAGGCACATGGCGATCGCTCTAGCTATGGACACTGTTCACATGCCGCTTGTTTTAGCTGACTCTCTGCAAGCTGAGAAGCTGTACTAAGCTAGACATTCCTTTGAACCTACTCCAACCCCACACCAGAACCAAGCGCACTGCTGCAACGACTCAACTTGATGCTTGCTAAGACACTTGGTTAAGCACTCGCAAATACTAATTAGGTTCCAACAATAGAAGCAAGTCTTAGTGCTGCACTCTATCTCCCGAAAGATTACCGCATTTGCACACCGAAAAAATGAATGGTATTAAAAGATATGTGAACTTCTGAAGTAGCGTTTAGTGGTGGTCAAACCCTGACTGCCTGACATAACTTTGTCAACGTTTGGCAAATTACGGCTGACAGGACAAGGAACGGATGCGAGAGAACCAAATTTGGTCATAAAACACATGTTCAGCTCGCTTAGATGCAAAAACAGGTTGCGGCTCTTTGACCAGGAGTGGCACGGGAGTGAGCAATTCTCGTCCCTTGTGCCACATACCATGCAGCCGACGTAGACCCATCTTGAGATAACTGATCCCACGTCGCCAAGGCGGGTCAACCTGCTGTCTTAAACCCGCCACTTGCACCGCCATGCCTTGGGTGGTGGCGTACAAAATAGCAATGGCTGCCACCAGGTACAGGCGTTCAAGTGCTTCGGCTGAGCGCAATCGAGACGCTTCCAACTCAAACGCTCCAGATTTGCTATCCAAAAATAACTCCTCGACGCGAAAGCGCAACGCATCTTACCAAAGGGTTTGCAAACGGGGGGACTCGTCGGTGACAACGGCCGAGGAGTCCTTTGCCCCCTTCACCGTTGCCAAGACCAGGTTCGTGCGATGAACGCCATCAAGCCACAACCCGACATTGCGATATAACCGTGCCTCACCGAGCGGTGGATAGCGTGAACCAACCGTTGTGGGATACCGTCTCACCCCCTGCAACAGCACATCGCAGGGCAAGCGCAAGCAGTAGTGCCATCGGCTAGAGCGCAGCCAATTGAGCAACTCATGGTTGGCAAAGCCTCGGTCTGCTAAGAGCATGACATCCCGATGATAGCGTAAGAGCCACCTGGCTTTTCGCAACAGCCCCTGATACTCACTGAAGGCGACGGTGGCACTATTTGCTCCAACACCCGCCACAACAAAGGTACGGCTCGTCCGCAACAAACCACCAACCGATGAAGCATGCAATAGCGATTCCAGGCGTTGCTGAATGCAAGTATGATTTACCCTCATCCCCTTTCTTGAATGCCCTTCGGGCTATACCCTTCTCCCAAAGGAGAAGGGAGTTATACCAATTCTCTAAAGACCAGCTACAGATAGTGCCTCTAAAATAGAGTGCCATCCGACAAGAGAAGCAATGACTTCCTTAGTCATCACTTCTAACCTCGCTCGCATCAACAACCGCAACGCATCGAGGTTCTTCGGCAACTGCCAGCGCAACCCTAATTTGAAATGCTGCCACACACGCTCAATGGGATTCGTTTCTGGTGAGTGGGACGGTTGAAACAGCAAGATGATATTGGGCGGAATCTGCAAGCGTTTGGCGCGGTGTGCCCCCGCTTGATCGACTTGCATGATCACAATGCTGTCCTTGTAGCGCTCACTCACTAAGTTCAAGAACACTTGGAAGCAATCGCTGTTGAGATGAGTGAACTCATAGAAGAAGTGCTCGCCCGTGCTCGGTTCCACCACCCCATACAGATAGGTGGCCTTGAACTGCCACTGCACCTTACCTTTGGGCTTGATGCCTTTGGCCGTGATCTTGCGCCCACTGATAGTTTTGAGCCCAAGGCGCGTCTCATCCTGGCAGAAGAAGCGTACTTGTCCGCTCAGTCCCAGCACGGCTACGGCATACCAAGCCAGCATCGCCAGGTTCTCAGCGAGTTTTTTTATATGCCTCTACTTTGACCGCTGTGGTCTCTGTACTCACGGGTCTAGCAACTTTAGGCGCGGCTTTGAGGCGGTAATGCACCAACTGATGCACCGTTTTATAAGGGGCAGTGATGCCGAGTTGCGTCTCTAGCCACTGGCAAATCTCGCCGTAGCTGTTGAAGCCCTCATTTTGGTGCAACCGTTGGTTGAGCGCCGCCTGTGCCCACTGGGGAATGCTCTGCCGTCGCCCCGTACGGGGCGTATGGGTGAGCATGGCTGTCAGACCGCCGGTGCGATAGAGGCGGAGCCACTCCTGTACAGTGACGCGATGCCGACCGAGCAGGGTCGCCGCAGACTGCACCGTGGTGGCTTGACCAGTTTTAAGCAGATAAAGCAGTTGAATACGTTCTTTGTCAGAAGCGGTCTTTTGGCTTCTGAGCCGTTGTTTTAGGTCTGCTTCCGTTTCGGTGATATCGAGTTTGTAAACGCCTGCCATAAATGCTGCTTGAACCCAATAGCTACTTTATAGCATCTGTAGCCCTATCTTGAGGAATTGGTATAACAGGTTTTCGGCTCGTCCTAGCCAAGTCGGATCATCCACCAGTTGCATCAAGGGTGCGGGGTTGAAGTTGGGGCAATGGGAAAAGTCAAAGTTGGAAACCGTTTTGCCGCTTGGCAGTTGCGCTTCGTTTAAGGTTCTTTGCAGGCGGACACTCCAGCGTCGTTGAGCCTCCAATTCGCAGAGAGCCAGCAAGAACTGAGCGTAAGACCAACCTTCCTGCATCGCTTGAGCTTCGAGCGTTTCCCAATGAGTGAGCATGTGGGACAGGTGCAACCGTTTGAGGTGGAGGCTGAGGCTCTGATACGGGCTGGTCATGGGTTGTACCTTGCAGGAGTTGGTCATAAGTCGCCAGGGGGTGTTGGGTGATGGTGAGACTGGGCACATTCAGGTTGCTCAGTAATTGAAACTGCTGCCGGAGCCCTGCGAGCGTTAAGGTTGCAGGGCTCAGTTGCGCTTGAAGATAGTCTGCCACTACTGTTTCGTTGTCTTGGGTCGCCGCAATGTACAACGCTTCCACCAGGAGGACAGCGGCACTGTCGAGGTCAAATTGCGCTTTCAGTTGCTGCCAAAGGTCACGCCAGGTGTCATTGGGCAAGAGCTCTTGTTGCCAAGTACAGTACAAAAAGGCTCTGGGCTTGCGCCGCAGTCCCTCTGCAACATGACGGTAATTGATGCTCCGGGTGCGGCGTTTCGTTTGATCTGTGACACGGATGCGCGGCAGTGCCACCACCAACTGGCGATTGAGATAGCCCAGAAGCCGGTCATGATACAAATGCCATTCGAGTTGGCGTCCAATCAGGCGGGCTGGAACCGTGTACAACACGCAGCGCACATCAACTGTGCTGCGACAACTGACCGTTGCGGTGAGCACTTCATAGTCTGGAACACGATAGGTCGGGAGGGGTTGGAGACACTGTTTCTCTTCCTCAATCTTGGCAGCGTGCAGATCGTTCAATTTGGCAATCGCCCGATTGATGACATCCTGGTACGCAGCAATGCTGTCAAAGTCACAGCTTCCACGCAGTAGGAGAGCCTGCTTAATCCGATTCTTCAAATGTCCGTGGGGTGACTCAATGACCGCATTTTCATGGGCGATGCCTGTGTTGTTGCGGGTCGGCTGCAGTCGGTAATGATGGCACAGGTCATCATACAACCGAGTCAATGGCTTGTTTCGCGCCCCACCCATGTGACGATAGGCGGCACTCAAACTATCGGTCCGATGTTGCTTCGGGACACCGCCACAGGCAAACAGGGCATTCTGCAACCCTTCTGATAAGGCAATGAAGCTTTCACCCCCCTGAATAATTTGAGCGTACTGCCACCCGCTGTAAGCCAGTCGATAGTGGTACAGCAAGTGCTCAAAGGGCTTGCCTGCAATGGTGATCTCGAGACCTTTGAGTTCAGTGAAGTCGGACAAGCCCATCATGCCGGGTTCATGCCGGAGCTCAAACATGACCTCTTTGGCATTGCCATGCAAGGCTTTCCAGGCTGCCACCCGCCGTTGCAGCGTGCGTAGAACTTGCGGGTACTTGCCCGGATAATGCTCTTGTAGCCACTCAAACAAGGTCATGGGCTGCAGAGCAGGGGTGGCTCTGAGCATCGGTTCCAACTCGGACTCCCACACACTAGCCAGTGGATCAGGACTACTTCTCCAATCTCGGACTCGCCCTCGATTGGGTTGGTGGTTGCCCGCTTCGATGCGTTGCCCACTGCGGGCGGAAAAGCCAGCCAAGTTTGCGGCTTCAACTTGCGTCAAGCCCATCTCTCGTGCGTTCATATACACTCGAATTTGATAAGTTTCAATCTTTCTCGACACGCTCATCCACTCCCGGTCCAATCGGAATGGGTTCAGCGTGTCTTTTTCTTTGTCGCTAGACAATGAATGCGATCCGAAGGCTACGATCTAACCGACTCGGTCGCTGTCATCGCCTGACTTCCTCATTGTCATCTAACAGAGCCTCACATCACGCAAAATTTTGACTGCATCCTGAAGGTCAATGCGATCAGCACCCAGAAACTCGCAGCCGGCTTGGATGTAAGCACCGTGACCAAGGTGAGCGAACATGAAAGGATAGAACCAGCGTCTCAGCCCGGTGCCAAGTGGACGCGGTATGCCCCCCAAGAGACCAGTCAGAGCGGCTTCGCGCAGCCGATGCCAATGTGCTGCGGTCTGGTTTGAGCTTTCGAGCGCGATCGCTGCTTCAACATCAGGTTGGTTAGGCTCGTTTTTTAGTAATTCAGCCATGTCATGAATTCTCAATCTGCGAATACAGTGGCAACTTAAAGCGTTGGGTAAAGTTCAACCACTGTTTGGACAATGATGGAGCGATGAAAGTGTGGGCAAGCTATTGAATCAAGCGCTACCGGAACAGGAGCACAGGTATGTGACTACTGCGGAGTAGTTGTGCGGTTACGCTGCCGATGACGAGATGCCGAATACGGCTGTGTCCATAGGCACCCATCAACAAAAGGTCAATCTTGTGCGCTTCGATATATTGTGCGATCGCCGCTTCTGGATGTCCCTCAATCAAGCAACAAATCGGCTCAAAGCCACCGCTGCGCGCCTGTTGTTTGGCTTGATCAATGTGGGCGATCGCCGTTTCGTCCTCTACACCTGACTGCCTGACAGAAGTAGGTGAAAGCTAGCAGCAGCGGGAAAAAGGGTAGAGCGTATGAGAGGCTAAAGTTACCACACAAATAGCCCCATGCCCATGACAGCCTCTACCCAACTGTATGGTCAATTATTTGCCTTCCTGCGTCAATACTGCCGTGCTCAGGATATACGTCACCTCAAAGCGTTGGCATGGATGGTGAGTGCCTTAATCTGTAGCGGACAACTGAGTTTGCCAGCCTGGGAACCGTATGTGCCCAGTCGAGCGACCCAAGCGCAAAGTGTAGAGCGCCGCTGGCGACGGTGGTTGGACAATCAGCGGGTGCGGGTGAGCCGACTGTATGTGCCCTTGGTGATGGCGGCGTTAAGCGGATGGAACCATCATCGTCTGTATCTTGCTTTGGATACCACCGTCTTGTGGAACCGCTATTGCATGATTCACCTGTCCGTTGTTTGTTGTGGACGTGCAGTACCCTTGCTGTGGCGAGTCTTGGAGCATGATAGTGCGAGCGTTGCCTTTAAGGAGTACCAACCGTTGCTACGAAAAGCCCGGTGGTTGTTGCGCCAGCATGAGGATGTGATGCTGTTGGCTGACCGGGGCTTTGCCAATCACTCGTTGCTGGCGTGGTTGCAAGCAAGTCAATGGCACTACTGTTTACGCTTACCCTGCGATGTGTGGCTGCACGGTGCTAGCAAGTATCCTAGGATGGTTGGCAGTTTCTATCCACCCCTGGGCGAAGCGCGGTTGTACCGTCAGGTGCGGTTAGGGGCAGATGGAGTCTATCGGTGTAATTTAGTCTTGGCGACGGTTAAAGGAGCCAAGGAAGCCTGGGCAGTCGTCACCGATGAGTCTCCCTCATTGCAAACTTTGTGGCAATACGCGCTGCGCTTTCAAGTTGAAGAGCTATTTTTAGATAGCAAGTCAGGGGCGTTTGAGTTAGAAGATTCTCGGTTACGCTGTGAAGCCGCCTTGGAACGACTCTATCTGGTTGCGGCACTGGCGCTGCTCTATGCCACTGCACAGGGAATGTCCGTGCAAATCGCTGGGTTGCGTCAACAGGTTGACCCGCATTGGCGGCGTGGTATTAGCTATCTCAAGATGGGTTTGCGCTGGCTTCAGGGGGTTGTCCATAAAGGGCGGCAACTCCTGTGCCCCATCCCATTGCTTCCCCATGACCCAGAACCTTGTTTTGCCTCGAAGCAGGCTGAGCAAGATTTTTATGACCAGTTTTGGTTGACTCGCATTCGTTCCTTATCCTGCAAGCCTTGATCTGCCTTCCATTGATTAAGATGTGTCAGGCAGTCAGCCTCTACACTCTTAGCGACGGTGACAATATGGAGTTCTAGCCCTTGAAAGGCAGGTGAATCTAGCAGGAAAGGCAGTATTTTTTGACCGCTTGGACTGCCATCGTAGGCAATCAGCAAGCGCTCGATCGGCTGCACCTGGCGAGACGTAACCAAGCAAGGCTTATGACTCGCACGAATAATCCGCTCCAGATTTGCACCCAAATGTCCCGAGGCAAAGGCAGCCGCTTCACCTCGTTTGCCTAACACAATCAAATCCGCATGGGCTTCAAACTCATCAAAGCGATCGACTAAAGACCCTGTTTCATGAATCAGTTTGACTGTCTCGACTCCATGACTGGAAAGCACCTGCTGTGCCTCTTGCAAAAGCTGTTGGGCACGTTGGTGGTTTAGCTTCGCTTTTTCATGTTCTAACGCTACCAGCTTGTTGAGCAACGTATCTGATGCATCAACGCCAATACTACCGCTAAAATTTCGAGCTGCCGCCGCTACTTGACTCCGCTCATCGGTCACGTACAGCACATTTACCGTTGCTGTGAGTCGAGTTGCCAACCATGCCGCATATTGATAGCTGCTTTGGGAAAAAATGGAGCCATCGGTACACAATAAAATCCGTTTCATGATGATTTAATTCCTTTAGTGAATCGCCATTTTTAGTGACCCATTTTTTTCTCCAGTGCGTCTGGGGCATTGTGGAGCGCTAGTCTTTCAACTAAAGTCGCACTGGCTGCATTGAGTCCCAGCAGTTCCACATTTGCCCCACGGCGGCGAAACTTAATGACGACTTGATCGATCGCTGCCACTGCCGACTGATCCCAAATGTGGGCATGGCTGAGGTTCAACGTCACTTTCTCCAGTTCTTCATGGAAATCGAAGTTCTCCAAAAAATCATCGACCGAGACAAAGAAGATTTGACCCGCGACACTATAGGTGCGATGGGTGCCGTCAGCACTCAAAACTTGATCGACAAAGACCACCTTGGCAATCTTGCGCGAGAAGAAGACGGTACTGAGCGCTACACCGACAATCACACCGATCGCTAAGTTATGGCTCAACACTGTAATCAGTACGGTAGTCACCATTGCGGCGGTTTCGCTGCGCGGCACTTTGCGGATCTGAGTAAGAGAAGACCAATTAAACGTGCCAATTGACACCATAATCATCACAGCCACCAGTGCCGCCATCGGAATGCGCTCGACCCAACTGCCGAGTGCCAGCATAAAAACGAGCAGATAAACTCCCGCACTAAAGGTCGATAAGCGTCCGCGTCCGCCGGATTGAATATTGATCACCGACTGTCCAATCATGGCGCAGCCTGCCATCCCCCAAAGCAACTGCTAACGATATTGGCAATCCCCTGTCCTTTCGCTTCCTGGTTTTTATCACTGGGTGTATTGGTGAGTTCATCCAGCAACGAAGCGGTTAGCAACGATTCCAATAACCCGACGATCGCTAGCGTGAGTGCATAGGGGAAAATAATGTTGAGTGTTTCTAAATTCAGGGGCACCTGTGGCAGTAAAAAGGGCGGGAACGTACTCGGCAGCGACCCCATATCTCCTACGGTTGGGACTTTGATGCCTGCAAAGAGGGAAATGGCTGTAATCGTGACGATCGCCACTAACGGTGATGGCAAAACGGTTGTTACCCGTGGCAATAGATAGATAATCGCCAAGGCGGCGGCGGTCATGACATATACCGCGATCGGCACATTGGTCAGTTGCGGTAATTGCGCCAGAAAAATCAAAATCGCCAGTGCATTCACAAAGCCCACCATCACGGCACGAGGGACGTATTTCATCTGTCGTCCCAGCTTCAGCCAGCCAAACAGCATCTGCAAGATCCCAGTCAAAATGCCAGCGGCAAAGAGATACTGCAAGCCGTGATCTTTGACCAGATGAATCATCAGCAGCGCCATTGAGCCTGTAGCGGCTGAAATTAATCCCGGTCGTCCGCCAAAGAGAGCCGTCACCATGGCAATGATGAAGGAGGCATAGAGTCCAACTTTAGGGTCAACACCCGCAATAATCGAAAAGGCGATCGCTTCTGGAATCAAAGCAAGTGCAACCACTGTTCCGGCGAGAAGGTCTGCGCGAATGTTTGAGAGCCAGTCCCGTTTAAGTGTCTTAAGATTCAAAGTGTGTCCAGTTGTAGAATGCAAAAACTTATAACCCTAGACAGCGTTCTGTTACGGCTAGCGCCTAGTAGGGTTTGCGACAGGATACGTGGGTACTTAAGACAAAGTACAAGCAGTGATAAGGCAGAAAAAATTTAGGAGCTTTCTGAGAAAGGAATACTTTTGCGGAGAGGGATTAAGCTCAGCCGAGGTTGAATGCTTTAGCCAACGAGTTAGGCTTAAAAAATCACCCTTATGATCTTTTCCCTGCTACAAAAGACCTGACTGATAGCCTTTCTGAGGCGATTGAAATCCAAGCAGTAGATTGAAGGCCTACCTTGGCAAAAACACATCGTCTTTCGATTCGCTCAGAAGCGCTCTAGCCTCTCTCCGCTCAAGGGGGAGTTAAACCACCTGGAATTCTAACCGCATGAACAAGGTTAGTCACTCGCTCAGGCGTGGAAAACAAAACATTCTTGAGCAAAAGCCTGTAGCAGTTTGCTAGGAAGAAATACCTGCGGTTGTTTGAATTAAGCATGACGAAAGCCTCTCTTACGTTTTTTGCAACGGTTTGGGCTTTGACTCACCCGCTTCTCAAAAGAGACCTTTACACACGGCAAAATACTAACTTATTACTTTAGCAGCATTCACCACTTATTACTTTTGAAATTATCTGATGACAAAGCCTGAAGGGAAACCTCTTTGAACCCCCTTTCAGCCTCTAGGGAGGGACTGGCAATGTATAAGCCTCAACATCAAATTACAGGATATTCTTCATCGTCATAAATACGGACGGCACACTTCTTAAGAACTTTACATTCTTGGTCCAAAGATTTACCCAAAACTTAGCTTCAACTTCGCCGTAGTTGCGTGAGAGCATGCACGAGGAAAGGGGTCGGGTGTCTCTCTTCGGCCGCCGCTGGTGCTTGCAGTAAAGCGTCTAGGCGGTCATGCACTTCGCGCGTTGCAAGCCGCTCCTGCCACAGCGCGGCACGCAGGGCATGCAGCAAGGTCTTTGCTTCGCGGTCGGTGAGGGGGAGCGCCAAGGGTTCGTCGCCGCGTTGTGCTAAGGCTGCCGCCTCGTCATCACAAGACGCTCTGGCGGCAGCGAGTGCCGACGCGTACTCGCATCTGGGCAACCCGTCGAGCGCCCCAGACTCACGAAAGGGCTCATAAGTGCGACAGTCGAATCGGCTGGGCAATTCGTAACCATTCACTCTGGCGGTGATGGAAGAAGCGGTGACGACACCGGGTACTAACTGCGTGAAACGATAAATCTCATGCAACCGCCCATTGTAGGTTCCTTCGTAAAGCTTGCCGATACTGCCTGCCATAAGCTTTTAGTGCTGCTCTGCTTCAGTGTGCTGTCTACCTCACAGCCCCAGATGAGGCAGCCGCACGCGTTGCACTCAGGGGCAACGTCGGCAACGGCAAACAGTGACCGGGTCAGTTCTGTTTCTGCTGGTTCTAAGGTGCCCCTGGCGCAGTGTGGCTAACGCTCCGCTGGTGCCGCCGATGCTGGACTCGCTCAAAACTGGTACCACCCTTAGAAGTCTGCCACAGTAGCAGTGCTACTTTTTAGTCGCTTGGTGGTCTGTAGCAACCGCAACTAACCAGCAGCAGAATCGGTCTTTCAGCGTGTGTGTAGGAGCTAATCAAAATGAGGCAATCGGGGTTGCAGACTATAACTGAATGGTGATGAAGTCCAAAGGCAGTCCAAAGCTGAAAAGCCTCGTGTCACCAGTGCAACTCTGCTGCCTGTCAAACTCCATTAGTTGCCGCGACTGCGACTGCGATTTGAAAAGCCTTTTTTCTTTGCTTCAGTCATAGAAGTGATTGCCCAACTTTCTCAACGGCATAATCTGCTTTACGATTCTCGCAGCCTCTCCAATTGTTTGAGCTGCTGGGTTTGTTCCTGTAGCCGGATGACCAGACGATCGCATACCAGTTCACAGAGTTCAAAGATCATGGGGTCTGAGATCTGATAGTAGACATTGATCCCCTCTGGGTGGCGAGTGACCATGCCTGCCTGCATTAAAACTTTCAGGTGCTTAGAGACATTTGCTTGACCTAAGCCAGTCGCTGCAATCATTTCCGTTACGTTCTTGGCACCTGTCTTCAGGGAACACAGCACTTGCAGCCGACTCACTTCTGATAACACTTTGAAATAATCAGCAACAGGCGACAGCACTTGAGGTGTAGGGTCGATCATAGTGGCTGAAGCAGAGACTCCCTCTAAGGTTAGATGCTTTCATATTACCAAATAGTAATGTGGTAGTAAGTATGCCGCCAGGAGAAAGATGGAAAACATCAAAAGAATCAATGATCAGTTAGCGGTTGCCATGGGTCAAGTGACGCCAGAGGAATTGCAGCAGGCAGCCCAAGAAGGATTCAAGTCGGTGCTGAACTTGCGATCGCCTGAAGAAGATGGCTTTGTGAGTGACGAGCAGCAACAGGCAGAAAAGATAGGACTCAAATACGTCAATGTTCCGGTTAAGCCAGATGGCATGAGTGATGAACTAGCGGATCAGGTGCTCCAAGAAATTGACCAATTGCCTAAACCTGCTCTCATTCATTGCAAAAGTGGCATGCGTTCTGGAGCGATGACGTTAATGTACGTTGCCACTCAGCAAGGCATGACAGCGGACGAAGCAATGCAAAAAGGGAAACAGATGGGCTTTGATTGCGATTCCAGCCCCCAAATGAAGGAGTTCTTTGAGCATTACATTTCAGGACACTCTAAAGCTAGCTGAAGTCTGTCAGAACCACATCATTGCAGTTTAATCGTCTGAACGAGGGAGAAAACTTATGGCACTAGTTTTAGAGCAAATTAATGTTGAAGGACTAGCGCAGTTGTCGTACATCGTAGGTGACGATAAAGCAGGAGTGGCAGCTATTATCGACCCTCGTCGAGATATTGATATCTACTTACAACGAGCCAGAGAACTAGGCGTAAGATTGATTGCCAGTGTCGAAACGCACATTCATGCTGATTTTATCTCCGGTGCTCACGAACTGAAAGCACGGATGAATGTGCCGATCTACGGTGGCAAAACTGACGACTATCAGTTTGACTTGCATCAACTTCAAGAAGGCGACGAGATCAAGATTGGCAGCGTGACGCTACGTGCTTTGCACACGCCAGGACATACTCCTGAACACATTTCACTGCTGATTTACGACTCCAAACAGGGCGAAGAGCCATTTGGTCTGTTTACAGGCGATACGTTGTTCAACCTAGATGTGGGTCGTCCTGACCTGTTGGGCGGCGGCACGGAGCAACGGTTAGCCGCGCAGCTTTATCACAGTCTGTTTGACAAAATGTTGCCGTTGGGCGATCGCATGGAGGTTTACCCCTGTCATGGTGCAGGTTCTTCCTGTGGTAAGTCGATTGGCGATCGTAGACAAAGCACGATCGGCAACGAACGCATTTTTAACCCCGCGCTCAAAGAGCGTTCGGAGAAAGAGTTCGTTGAGTGGGTTATGAGTGAAATGCCGGAACCACCACGTCATTATGCTCGGCTCAAAAAGGTGAATGCTAAAGGCGCACCCATTATGGGCTGCACTCCCACGCTACCACCGCTGACACCCAGTGAGTTTCAGCAGAAGATGCAGGATGAAAACACAGTCGTCATTGATGCGCGCTCGATTCTGGCGTTTGGAGGGGGACATATTCCAGGCGCAATGAATATCGCCCTACGTCCAGAATTTCCAAACTGGGTCGGCTGGATGATCAAGCCAGAGCAGTCACTGCTGGTTGTGGTGGAAAGCGAACGAGATGTGAAGCTAGTGACAGAGCAACTTTTTCGCCTCGGCTACGACAATTTAACAGGTTACTTGCACGATGGGATGACAAGCTGGCAGAATGCTGGACTGCCACTGAAGCATTTGGGCGAGTGGACGGTGCAAGAATTAAACCAGCATAAAGATGACCCCAATGTCACGGTGCTTGATGTGCGTGGGGATGATGAATATCAAAAGGGGTTTGTCCATGGAGCCCAGCATATCTTTGTGGCTCACTTGGAAGAGCATCTCGATCAGTTGGATAAAAACCAGGCGATCGCGACTTATTGTGGCAGTGGCTACCGAGCCTCCATTGCTGCCAGTCTCTTGCAGAAACACGGGTTTGAGAACGTGATCAATGTTCCTGGCTCTTGGATTGCCTGGAAAGCGGCTGGGCTTCCGGTACAGCAACTCCAGCGAGAGCGGACAACGGCTTAATCAGTGTCTGAGGCAACTAAAGGCTTACTACGGTGAAGCAAAGATGTTATTTCGTCAGTTATTTGATCCAGAATCGAGCACCTATACGTACCTCATTGCGGACTTAACCACAAAAGCAGCCCTACTCATTGACCCAGTGCTAGAGCAAGTGGAGCGGGACTTGAAGTTATTGGACGAGTTGGGTTTGAGTTTACGGTATTGCTTGGAAACACATATTCATGCAGACCATATCACGGGCACCGCTAAAATCCGTCAAGTAACTGGTTGCCTTAGTGTCGTGCCAGAGCACGCTCAAGCCAGTTGTGCCGATCGCTTCCTTGCAGATGGAGAAACATTACAACTCGATAGCATTGCCATCGAAGCCGTTGCCACACCGGGTCATACCGATAGCCATCTGACCTATCGAGTGAACGGAGAGCGGCTTTTTACTGGCGATGCTTTACTGATTCGTGGTTGTGGTCGCACCGACTTTCAAAGTGGTGCTGCTGGAGTGTTGTTCGATTCAGTGACTCAGCGGTTGTTTACACTGCCAGACGAGACGCTAGTGTATCCCGCCCATGACTACCGAGGGCATACCGTTTCCACGATTGGAGAGGAAAAACACTACAATCCCCGCTTCGTAGGGCGCGATCGAGAGCAATTCATCGAGTTCATGGCAAATCTGAAGCTGCCCAACCCCAAGAAGATCATGGAAGCTGTGCCTGCGAATGAACACTGCGGCAATTCGAGCGGTACCAGAACAAATAACCTATCCAAGGACCCAGCATTAAGCAAGCAGGGTTAGTCCTGGGTTCTTCTTGCATCCAGCACCCAAACCTTCTAGCTTTGCCAGTCCATTGAGGAAAGCGATTGCTTGAGTGCATCCCTTAATAGGCTGAAAGCATCATGAGCAGTTGGATTGTTGGACATCTATTGGCGGTGGGCATTGGTGTGAGTTTGGGCTTGTTAGGGGGCGGTGGTTCGGTTCTGGCTGTGCCCATCCTGGTCTATGCAGTGGGAATTACCCCGAAAGCAGCCATTGCGATGAGTTTGGTGATTGTGGGAACAGTCAGCTTGATGGGAGCCATCCGGCACTGGAGGAATGGCAATATTAATTTTAGAACCGCTTACATCTTTGGAAGTGCCACGATGCTCGGTGCTTTTGGGGGAGCGAAAGTAGCGACGCTGCCGTTTGTGACTGGCACACTCCAAATGCTGCTATTTGCCATCCTGATGCTGATAGCAGCAGGTTTCATGCTTTGGAGTAGCTTCAAGTCCACTTCCCAGGCTTCTGTCCAAGAACTAGATTTGTCTCTCTATCCTCAACCAGTTTGTAAATATTGTTGGTTGTGGTTGGTGAGTGAAGGCTTTGGAGTGGGTGCTCTGACCGGACTGGTCGGTGTGGGCGGTGGGTTTGCGATTGTTCCAGCTTTGGTTCTGTTAGGAAATATTCCAATGAAGCAGGCTATCGGCACATCTCTGCTGATCATTGCGATGAACTCAGGGGTTGGCTTTCTGGGCTACCTCGGCAGGGTGGAGCTAAACTGGGACTTGATCAGCTCATTTACTCTTGCGGCTGCTTTAGGAACGGTAGCAGGAACCTATCTAGCTCAATTCGTTCAAGCCAAGCAACTGCAAAAAGGCTTTGGCTACTTTCTCTTGGCGGTTGCTACGTTTGTAGTGTGGCAAAATCGGGAGGCTTTTGCAGCTTCTCAACCAGCAGACGCTACCAAGACTATTTCCACTTCAGTAACAGGGAAAATAATCATCTGACCCCAGCTTGAGAGATGATTATGAGGGCAGGATTCTTTGCATAACCCTCGAAAAGGTATAGTCCACTTTGAGACGGTTAAGTCTTACTGTCATTCTCAACAAGCTAATAGTTATTAAAACGCTCTTATGGCATGACTTCTGGGATTTGCTGCACTTTCAACTGCTTGCATGATGCTCGCTTCGTCGTGCTCTTCCCACCCAAGACTGTTTTAGAAGGCAGACCTTGCGAGACGTAGCGATCGGTGTGTCTCAATTCATAATCTCAAATAGACTTTCTCACAAAGCCTTAGACCTTATAGCTATTGCCACAGAACTTAGGACAGTGGGATCACAGGGGGTGTGGGGGCTTCGCCCCCAGCCAGGGGTTCTACCCCTGCACCCCGTCCTCACCAGTATGGCTACGGCTAGATGAAACGCTGGAATATTTGATATAGCGTTTCTTGACGATGCAGGGTTTGCTTGACTCAGAGACACGGACTAAGAGATTTCTTAATGTAAGACTCATGTATCTCGTCATGGAATATACCTTTTCGGGGGGTTATGCAAAGAACCCCTACAGCAATTTTTCACGCATAATAACGGCTGTAAAGCGAACGAAGCATGATGTATACCTTCGGTAATTTTTTAGCGACCAGTGCTCCCTCGCTGCGATCGCTCTTCGCACCGTTTCTGCCAGCCGAGCCAGTGAGCGATCCAGTGACAATCTTCCTGGTCATCATGACAATCATGCTGGTGGCTCCACTGCTGTTTGAGCGGATTCGGCTACCGGGCATTGTCGGCTTAATTCTAGCAGGCGTAATTGTGGGACCCAACGGCTTTGGCTTTTTGGAACGAGACACCACGATCGTCCTGTTGGGTACGGTAGGGCTACTCTTTCTCATGTTTATGGCAGGGTTAGAAACCAGCCTGGACGACCTGAAATTTAACGCTAAGAAAGCCATAATTTTTGGCTTGGCAACCTTTGTAGTGCCAATGGTCATGGGGATCGTCGCCATGCGGCTGTTGGGCTATCCCATGCTGGCATCTGTGCTGGTGGCATCATGCTTTGCCTCTCATACGTTACTGGCGCTGCCGATCGCTAGCAAACTAGGCATTATGCGATCGCAATCAGTTACCGTAACGCTGGGTGGCACCCTGATTACCAATGTTTTGGCATTGCTGGTGCTGGCAGTCGTCGTCAAAGCCCAGCAGGGCAATCTCACGCTAAGTTTTTGGCTGTTATTGCTTCCTTCCCTGTGTCTCTACACCTTTGCCACCTTGTGGGGTGTGCCCAGGCTAGGACGCTGGTTTTTTCGCCGCTTTGGGCATGACGAAGGAGCCGAATTTACCTTTGTGCTTGCCACCCTCTTTGTCGTCTCGTACTTCGCCAAGCTGATCGAGATTGAACCGATCATTGGTGCCTTTTTAGCAGGAATCGCGATTACTCAACTGATTCCGCAACTGAGTCCCTTAATGAATCGCATTCAGTTCATTGGCAATACGCTCTTTGTACCGTTTTTCTTAATTTCAGTCGGGATGCTGGTCAATCCGCTGATTTTGTTTCAGGAGCCACGATCGCTGCTGGTGTCTGCGGTCATGGTCGGGGTCGCGCTCGTCGCCAAGTTTGTGCCTGCCTGGGGTGCCAGCAAACTATTCAAATTCGATTTTTCCAACATGATGGTGATCTTTGGGCTATCGGTGGCGCAGGCAGCGTCAACACTAGCAGCCATTACGGTCGCCTACAACATTAAGCTGGTCGATCAACTGACGGTCAACGGTACGATCGCCATGATTTTAGTGACCTGCGTTGCGTCTCCCTGGATCACGGCACGCTGGGGAGAGGGCATGAAAGATAGCAGCCCCAGAGCACAGCAAGCACAAGCCAGCGCTGCGTCCCAGGCAACGCCCCAACATCGCATTTTGGTGCCAGTGGCAAACCCCAGCACTGAAGACAACCTGCTGCAACTAGCGTTGATTTTGGCAAAGAGTACGGGTGGCACCCTGTTACCGCTCCATGTGTTATCGGATGCCTATGCACCCGTCACCACTGAAGCGAAACTGCAACAAGAGCGCTTGTTAGCCGCTGCCGAAACGATCGCCCACGCCGCAGTGACCGATGTCGAGCCGATCGGACGTGTCGATGATGCGATTGACAAAGGCATTTTGCGAACGGCGCAAGAGCGTAATGCCACGCTGCTCATCTGTGGCTGGAAAGGCTATTCCACCTATCGGGATAATTTCTTTGGCAGCGTCATTGACAACGTTGCCCGTCGCACTTCGGTGCCTATGCTCATTACCCGCTTTCCACAGCCGATTCAGTCCACTCAACGGATCTTTCTGGCGATCGCTGATACCGAAGCAAGCAGTGTTAGTTTCCAACAAACGCTCTTTCTCACACGCACACTTGCAGCCGAATTGAAAGCATCCTTACAGATTTTGCAGATTGTTTCTAACCCCCGGCTGGCAAATGCCGCTAATGCGATTCCTGGTCTCAGTGAAGATGTGCCAGTGCAACAGATACGGGGCAACTTTGTAAACCAGGTCGTTCAGATCCTAGAAAGAGATGATCTGTTAGTCATCATGCACAATGCCCATCCCGAACGTTTACATATACCGACGCTTGGAGTGGAACCAGAAGCGATCGCCCGCCAGCATCCCGATCTTTCCATCATCATTGCCCACTTTCCCCGCCTGGTGTAAGGTTCTCGCCTCCTCATGGCTTAGCAGGGCTGATCGATTGAAAATAGACTGGGGCTATCGTGGGACATGCGGCACAAACCCTGGGTAATAGAGTCAAAGCCGGTAGTCTTTTTTACTAAAGGATGGGGAAAAAGCAGTGTGCTCTTAACAACTTGCTTGCTCTAAGTGAATTTGTTCGTTGTAGTGATGGATGAAATGCCAGATGGCACTAAGGTGATTCTCGAGTTTCTTGGAAAACGATCAGGTCTGTCTGCTACCAATTTAAACAGACCTCACGACAGAACCTGCCTCTAACCGATCCCCCTCAGTCCCCCTTATTAAGGGGGATGCCGAAGGCAGGGGGATCGCATCTGTCGCATTCACGAATCAAATTAGTATGACTAGCCACGAGACTCGTTACCGTAGTGTGTTGTTGAAGCGTTCAATGTAACTCGTTAAGCCTGTTTCTTTGCCCACTGCATGATGTCGCTGGCTAGGGAGTACCGTCTGATATGCCTCCCAATGGTCGGTATAAATCACTGCACATTGTCGATACACCGCTGGCATCGATTGCCATAACGCTAAGGCAGAGGCTCCTGAACGATCACCAATGTGACAACCCACGATTTCACGGGTCACGACATCCATTGCCAACCACACCCATTGCTTGTTGCCTTTGTCGTCAACAAACGACCACCATGCATCCATTTGCACCGTTAAGATACCTTTGGGTTTGGGCATCACCTGCACTTGGCGCGGCACCTTCTCGTAGCAGCAGGGGCCATACCGTTGTCACCCAGATTCTGACAACTTTAGGACACGATCGCTCCCGGCTAGGGGAAGCTTCTCTAACAGCAACGATCGATCATCACAGTGCTGTCCGGTTGCCGGCGTTGCCATTGGGGATTCTTGACAAATTGACGACCACAAGCGCGACCTTGCTTGTTAAAAAAAGAGAGGCACTGGGCAAGTGGCGTTTGACGCATGGCTAAGACCAACCGTGGCGCACTTTTGCAGCTAACGCTAGCGCCTTAATAAACTGACAATTGCCTTGACTAACGCCTCCGGTTCTACAGGTTTTGTCAGGTGAGCCTGGAACCCAGACTCGATCGCTCGTTGCTGAGCCAACGTTCCTGCATAGGCTGTGAGTGCGATCGCTGGCATCGCGCCGCCACAATCCTGCCGCCGCGATCGAATTTGCTCGATCAGCATATAGCCATCCATCTCTGCCATGCCGATATCACTGACTAACAGATCAGGCACGAACTGATCCAATGCTTGTAATGCTTCCAAGCTAGAAGCCACGGCTGTCACTGTGGCACCACTTTGTTCCAGCACAATGGTCTGAAACTCGCGAGTATCGATTTCATCATCCACCAGCAGAATTTGCAGGTTGCCCAAAGAAGCCTCTGTCGTCACGCTGTTGCGGGGTGGCTCTGGCTCACTGAGTTGGGCTTGCGTGCTAAGGGGTAGCTGCACGGTAAAGCTTGCACCTTGGTTCTCGCCCTCACTTTCTGCCCAGACGGTGCCGCCATGCATTTCCACAATTTGACGCACGATCGCTAACCCTAGTCCTAGCCCGCCAAATTGGCGAGTGGTTGAACCGTCTTCCTGCCGAAAATACTCAAACACATGGGGCAGAAATTGCGGTTGAATGCCTCTACCCGTGTCGATGACGCGCATTTGCGCCCATTGATCGACTTGCCGCAGTGCAATGGTGACTTGCCCGCCCACAGGTGTAAATTTGACAGCATTAGTGAGCAAGTTCCAGACCACTTGCTGCAACCGAGCTGCATCGCCAGCGATCAGGGCGATGTTCGGCTCCAGATCAAGCGTCATTTGAATATGCTTCGCGGCGGCTGCCAACTGCACGGTTTCAAGGGCAGCAGACAGTACAGATGCCAAGCTGACAGGAGCCGCTGTTAAGGACAGCTTGCCCTGCATAATGCGGGAAATGTCGAGCAAGTCTTCGATCAGTTGCGCTTGCAGTTTGGCGTTGCGCTCGATCGTTTTCAGTGCTTCGGCTTGACGAGCTGCATCCAGCTTGCCGTTTTGTAGTAGGCGTGTCCAGCCCAGGATGGGGTTCAGGGGCGATCGCAATTCATGCGATAACACTGCCAGAAACTCATCCTTGATCCGATTAGCGCGATCGGCTTCGGCTCGTGCCGCTTGTTCGAGAACCAGGAGTTGTTCTCGTTCGGCTGCCGTCTGCCGTTGCTCAATCAGGTCAGCCGCTTGACGAGCGAGCAGATCCAGAAACCGTAGCTCGCGTTCGCTTGGTCTATGGTGTTCGCGCCAATGGGTTGAAACGATGCCGATGATTTTGCCAGCACGGGTGATCAACGGGGTGGACTGTCCAGAGCGGTAGCCAGCCTCCACCAGCAGTCGCCTCGCCCTGTCAGGGTATTCGCTCTCTGGTACATCAAAGTCAACGAAACTGCGATTACCAGTTTTCAGTGCGATGCCGCAGGGCGTGTGGTCACGTTCATTGATTCGACCGAAATGAATGGTTGTGGTTTGCTTAAAACCCTGCGTAGCAAGTAGCACCAGATCTTGGGTTGCTACGTCTAGAATTTGCACCGTGCCAGCATCGGCTCGTGTCAGCGCGATCGCCGCAGCCATAATTTCTTGGTATAGCGTTTGAATATCATCTTCGATCACCAGCTGCACCCCCAGTTCGCGTAGTCGCTGGGTATCTTGAAGGTCTGCCGCGACAACCGCTTCGGCACGGGCGCGTTCGACTGCCGCCCAAGTGCGCTCGGCGACTTCTTCCGCCAGCGCTATTTCATCTGTTGTCCAAACCCGCGCCTCGCTAGTGTGAATCGCCAGCCCCGCGACGAACGTGCCCTCCTTAACCAGCGGAATACCGATATGGGCTCTAGTTTCGATTGCGGCGTAGGCTGCTCGTTGCTCCGGTAATAGGTTGGGATCAGCTTGCACATCGGACACGGCGACAGGGCGACCGGTACGAAAGGCAGCAAGCAGCGTCGACCCGAACGAGTCAATGGGGTGTCGTCCAGCGATTCCTACAGCTCCATTCACGTAAGCGCGCTCAACCACGTAGTCAGCGTTGTGCACCTCGAAGTAAGCCACACGGTTTGCGCCAAGATATTCGCCCAGCACACGGCTTGCTACTGCCTGCACCTCTATGGGGTCAACCAGTGGGCGCAGCGCGTCAGTCAGAGAGACACGAAACGCATTGGCTTCAGCGGTTCGTCGCGCAATTTTTTCGACTCGCTTGCGATCGCTAATGTCTTTGAAGACGATCGCCACTTTGCGCTCCTCTGGCTCACCCGTACGGCAAGCATACACGTCAAACCAGCGATTGAGGGTTGCGGCGCTATTTTCAAACCGAATCGATTCACCCGTCAGCGCTACTCGACCATAAATTTCAATCCAGTGCTCTTCAAAATTCAACTGACGTGCTGTTTTACCAATGGCTTCTTGCAGTCCACTTTGTTGCTCAAAGATGGGGTTAACTTCTAAAATGCGGTAGTCGATCGGCGTATCGTGAGCATCGAGCAAGATTTCAACCACACAAAAGCCTTCATCGATCGACTCAAACAGCGTCCGATAGCGTTCCTCCGATTGACGCAGGGCGGCTTCGGCTTGAATCTGCTCGCTCACATCTGTGAAATAGATCGTGATGCCATTAGCGGCTGGGTAAGAACGCGCTTCATACCAGCGATCGTGGTCGGGGTAAAACGCCGTGAGTGACTCAGCCACGCGATCGCGCATGACGCGCCGATGCAGTTGTGCCAGTTCGTTCTCCTCCAGACCCGGAAACTCTTCCCAAAGAACTTTCCCAGCCCAATCGCCAGACGTGTATCCTAGCAACGTTTCAGCAGTTGAATTCACATAGGTAAACTGCCAGTGCTGATCCACGGCAACGAAGGCATCATTGATGCTTTCCAGAATGTTTCGAGTCTTCTCCTCACTTTCCCGCAAGACACTTTCCGCTTGCATTTTCTCGGTGACATCTCTGAAGTAAACAGTGATGCCGATTGCAGCAGGATAGGCGTAGGCTTCATACCAGCGGTTGTGGTCAGGGTAGAACGAGACAAACGAAGAAGCGACCCGTTCGCTGGCGGTGTGGCGATAGGCTCGCTCGAATTCCGTGCCGACAGCGCCGGGATAAGCTTCCCAGATCACCTTGCCGAGCAGTTCGCCGGGAGCCTGATCGAGGATGCGTTCTGCCTGCGGATTAACATAGGTAAAGCGCCAATCTGGGTCGAGCGCGAAGAAGCCATCGGTAATGCTCTCTAAAATACTGCGGATCTGTGCTTCGCGTTCCTGCAAGGCTACTTCTACTCGTTTGCGATCGGTGATGTTAGTAAACAAAACGGCGAACTGGTTGCTGGACGGCTCACCGACGCGAAAGGCGTTGACATCAAACCAGCGATTCATGGCAGTTGATTGCTCCACAAACCGAACCGATTCGCCCGTCTGCACGACACGACCATAAGCCTCGATCCAAGAAGCTTCCAGATCAGGAATGAGTGCGCGGATTGTTTTTCCTTTCGCCTGCTCCAGTCCGGTTAGCTTGCCAAAGACGGAGTTCACTTCCAGAAAGCGATAATCGATCGGCGCACCGTTTTCGTCAAACAGCAGTTCGCAGATGCAAAAGCCTTCGTCGATCGACTCGAACAAGGTGCGATATTTTGCTTCCGATTGATACAGCGCAGCTTCGGTTTGCTGGCGCTCTAGCTCGGTGGCGATGCGGAGCGCAAAGACCGTCAGCAAGGACTCTGCAAGCTGCACATGCTCTAGCGGTTTGCCATCCATCACCCCCAACAGCCCTAAAACCGTGCCGCTAGAGTCAAAAAAGGGAATCGCGACATAGCTTTCAACGGACAGCGGCTTGAGCAAGGGCGCATTGGGAAAATGAGCCTGCACATTGCGTGGGTAGCAGCAAATTTTGCGTTGCTCAATCACTTCCCAGCAGGGGGTGTCTTGCAGCAGATATTCCAGGTTATCGACGATTTCACCGTGAGCACAGGTGGCGATCGTCCTCAGCCTTCTGTTGGGTTCATCACCCTCTATCAGCCCAATGTAGCCATAATCTGCGTTTAAAACTTTCGCAAGATGCCGTACCAGGGCATCGAAATAAGCATCACCTGTAACCGTTGCCACACCTTGAGTAATTTCTAGCAGAGCCGTATCGACCTGGGCAATCTTCTGCGCTGCCGATCGTAGTTCTAGTTCATCCACCACCATGGCGGCGAGGTCAACCAGAGTCGCTTGCTGCTCTGCACTCAGTGTCTCACGAGGTTGACTGTCGAGCAGACACAGCGTACCGAGGTTAAAGCCGTCTCGATTGAGCAAAGGCGCACCCGCATAGAACCGTACCCCTGGTTCACTTTGCACAAAAGGATTGCAGGCAAAGCGATCGTCGAGTTGAGCGTCAGGCACAATCAGCGGTTCATCGGTTAATACAGCAAAGCTGCAAAATGTGTCATCACGCGGCACTTCGCGGGCATCAAAGCCAATGCAAGACTTAAACCAGGCTCTTGATGTATCGACTAAGGAAATTAGCACAGTGGGCACCGCAAACAGCCGTGCTGCCAGAGTGGTCAGGCGATCAAATGCTGCTTCGGGTGGTGTGTCGAGAATCTTGTAGCGATGCAGGGCTGCTAACCGCTCCGGTTCGTTTGCAGGAAGCGGCGGAGGCGCAGGCTTGTGAGGCATAGAATCAGTCATAGAAAGCAGCGAGGGCAGGGATCAAGGGTTGAAGTCGGCAAGGAGCAATGAAGGATCAGCGGTTTCAACCCACTGCCTTAGCGCACTCATATAGTCGGTGTCAACACGAGGGTCAGCATAGTGCTGACACGGGGCTACACTCATGCTTTAGGCTCCTCCAGCAAGCAATATTTTGCTCGAATCACCTTGCTGCGCTCCCGTAAAGCGACATCTGGTGACTCACATAATTGGTTGAGTAAGAGGGCAAGCTGCTTCAGCGCCAAAGGAGAGGGCATCGCATGTCCATTCTCCCAACGATTGATGGTGGGAAAGGTGACTCCGAGGTGAGCGGCAAACTGCTTCTGGGTCAGTCTCAAGGCTTGCCGCAGGTCTTGAACCAGGTAGCCAACCGCTGGCTGTTTGAGGCCTAGAGCTTTTTGCTGGAGGAGCATCGGTAGCCTGGAGTATAAAGTCCTTTATCTTCATCACTTTGAATGGGTTTTAGGACAGCAGCAATCCGTCTGGAGAGAGAACCTAAGTTTGAGCCTTTTGCCGAGTACGAGCCTCAGCCCCAGGTTCGGCTTGCCATTTCTGCTCGATCACAAAGGTGCTTAAGAGTTTAGTGCCACAGATTCTACTCAGATTTTCATGCCGCTAGAAGAGGTATGACGCCGTTCCTGTTCATGAAGTGTCACATTGTCTGAAAGCTCTTCTGAGCTTAATTTTCAGACTTTGATCTTCCCGTTTTTGCGCAAAGTGAGGCCTAGCAGCAGTGACGCAAGCGTTGAGAAGCAGAGTGCTTCATCACTTCTGCTCGTCATCTTATGAGGCTCGTGCCGTTGCTGCCACCCGCAGCTAACCAGACCGCCGGTGCACTTGCACGGTTGCTCCGGGTTGCAACTAACCCAGCGATCGCCCCCTTTAACTTTAAGTCATGAGTTCAGCTTGGAGCTTGGGTTCTATGGACTCTGCTTTCGCTCCATACAGAAGAATCAAGTAAAGCGTCCTACAGTAAAGAGGATGCTTGCCGATCCACAGTGCCGCACTTGAGTCTATGACTGCTGATCCATCTGCTCAACCACCGTCTTTGACGACCGACGATACCTTCGACTCAAGGCCGCAATTAGTCGAAGCGCCCTTTCCCATTGTAGGGATTACTGCCTCTGCGGGCGGCTTGGAAGCTTTTACGCAGTTACTGAGCCATCTGCCCCTTGATACGGGCATGGCGTTTGTGCTGATTCAGCATTTGGCTCCTGACCACGAGAGTCTGTTGAGCGAAATTCTTTCTAGAGCAACATCACTGGCTGTGCGCGAGGTGCAAAACGGCATGACCGTGGAGCCGAACCAGGTGTATGTGATTCCGCCCAACACCAAAATGGTTTTGTCTGAGGGCGTGCTGCAACTGTCGCCCCGTGAGAAGGTGTTGGGCAAATATATGCCGGGGGATGCCTTTTTTACTTCGTTAGCGGTCGATCGTGGGCATAAAGCGATCGCAGTCGTTTTATCGGGCAGCGATGGCGATGGCTCGTTGGGACTCAAGGCAATCAAAGCGGCTGGCGGTGTGACGTTTGCCCAGTGTGAAGACACGGCACAGTTTGACAGTATGCCCCATACAGCAGTGGCGACCGGAAATGTCGATTTTGTCCTGCCGCCCGCAAAAATTGCTGAAGAACTGGCCACCCTCAGCCGTAATCCCATGCTGGTTCACCCAGCGCCGATCGTTGCGCCCAACGCATCGACTGAGACAGTCGATGCGTTGGGGACGATTTTTGCCTTGTTGAAAGCAAATACGGGCGTTGATTTTAGCCGCTACAAGCCCAACACGATCGATCGCCGGATTCAGCGACGGATGCTGTTGTATAAGCTGGAACAGTTGGAAGAGTATGCGGCCTATCTGCAAGCGCATCCGGCGGAAATCAAAGCGCTCTACGAAGAAATTCTGATTCATGTCACCAGCTTTTTCCGTGATCCAGAGGCGTTTGAACGGCTCAAAGAGCGAGTTTTCCCGACTATCACCCAAAACAAGTCTGCCGACGTGCCGATTCGGATCTGGGTGGCGGGCTGTTCGACGGGTGAAGAGGTATATTCGATCGCCATCTGCTTGCTGGAGTTTTTGGCGTTGCAAGTCGCGGCACCACCCATCCAGATTTTTGCCACTGACATTAGCGAACAGGCGATCGACAAAGCAAGGGCAGGCATTTATGCTGAGAATCAAATGGTGGACGTTTCCACCGAGCGCCGCCGCCGTTTCTTCTATGCGCTGGAGGGCGATCGCTACCAGATCAATAAGGGCGTGCGCGAACTCTGTGTCTTTGCGCGCCAAAACCTGGGTAGCGATCCACCGTTTTCTAACCTCGACCTCATTAGCTGCCGCAATGTGCTGATTTATCTGGGTGACTTGCTGCAAAAGCGGATCATGCCCATCTTCCATTACAGCCTGAACCCGAGAGGCTTTCTGCTGCTGGGCACCTCCGAAACCACGGGTCAGTATGCCGACCTGTTTACTCTGGTCGAGCCGAAGTACAGGCTGTATGCCAAAAACCTTACCGCCACACGCCCCACCTTTTCGTTTGCCCCCAGTCGTTACCCGATCGCTGGGGTGAGCGATCAGCAGTCGCCACAAGCGCCGCCCGAAGGGTTTGACCTCCAAAAAAAGGTTGACCAACTGATTGTTAGTCAGTACGCCCCCACCGGAGTGGTGATCGACGACAAGATGCAAGTGCTGCAACTGCGGGGAGATATCGATCGCTACCTGCGCTTAGTCTCTGGGGCGGCAAACTTCAACCTTTTCAACCTGGTACGCGATGGCTTACTGGTCGAGCTACGAGCGGCGATCTATCAGTCCCAACGGCAGGACGTACCCGTTATCAAGCACGGACTCCAGCTTGAAGAGGGCGGTCAGGTTAGAAGCGTCAGGCTTCAGGTGATTCCGTTTAGGGTGCCTGCTGCCGAAGCACACCGCTTTTTAGTGCTGTTTGCAGATGAGTCACCCGCTAGCAGCCCCGTGACCCTCGATCCAGAGCGATCGCAGGGAGAGTTAGAGCAGGAGCTTGCCCGTCTGCGGCAAGAACTGGCGGTGGCTCACCAGGAACGTGCTGCGACTCAGGAATATTTGCAGGCAGTGATTCAAGAGCAAGAACACAGCAACCAGGATCTCAAAGTTGCTAATGAAGAAATTTTGTCGAGCAATGAAGAACTACAAAGCACAAATGAGGAGCTAGAAACCGCCAAAGAAGAGATTCAGGCAACCAACGAAGAACTCAACACCACGAACGAAGAACTCCGCAGCCGCAATGACGAATTGCACCGGGTGAATAATGATTTGACCAATCTGCTTGCCAGTATCAATGTGCCGATTCTGATGTTGACCAACGATCTGCGGATTCGTCGGTTTACGCCGATGGCACAACGGTTGTTCAACTTCATTCCCACCGATGCCGGGCGACCGTTAAGCGACATCCGAGCGAATCTCAACGTACCAGACTTAGAGCTGCTGTTGTTGGAAGTGCTAGAAACGTTGAGCGTCAGGGAACTGGACGTGCAAACCCAGGGCGGTCATTGGTACACGCTACGCATTCGTCCCTATCGCACCACTGACAACCAGATTGATGGCGTGGTGCTGGTGCTGCTCGATATTGATGCCCTCAAGCGGAGTGCCACGACACTCGAAGCGGCGCGCAACTATGCGGAAGCGATCGTCGAAACGGTGCAGGTGCCGCTAGTGGTGCTGGAGTCTGATTTGCGGGTCAACAAAGCCAATCGCTCGTTCTATGACACGTTTCAGGTCGCACCACTCGAAACTGACCAAACGCTGATTTTTGAGTTGGGTAACGGGCAGTGGAGCATTCCCGGACTGCGATCGCTCCTGGAAGATGTTTTTGCCAACGATACGACGTTCCAAAATTTTGAGGTGACGCACCAGTTTGAGCGGATTGGGAAAAAAACGATGCTGCTGAACGCCTTGAAGCTAATTGCAGCAGGAGAGACTCAACGGCTTTTGCTGGTGATTGAAGACATCACCGAGCAGCGGCAGTTTGAAGCCGAGCGATCGCAGTTGCTGGGACAGGAACAGGCGGCACGGCAGGAGGCAGAAACCGCCAACCGTGCGAAAGATGAATTTCTGTCGAATCTCTCCCATGAACTCCGTAACCCGCTCAACACGATGCTGGGCTGGGCGCAAATTCTCCGCCAGCGCCAGCTTGATGAGGCAACGGTCGAGCGGGCACTCGCCATGATCGAGCGGAGTGCTAGGGCGCAGTCTCAACTCATTGAAGACATACTGGATATTTCGCGCATTACCAGCGGCAAACTGCACCTCAACACGCAACTGCTGAATCTAGGCACCGTGATCAATGACGCGATCGCGTCCGTGCAACCCTCTGCCGATGCTAAAGCGATCGAGGTGAGGAGTGAGGTGAGAGGTGAGAGGAGTGAAACGTACCCCTCACCCCTTAACCCTCACCCCTCACCTTTCATCGTTATGGGGGATGTCGATCGCTTGCAGCAAGTGCTGTGGAATCTGCTGTCTAACGCCATCAAGTTCACACCCGAAGGTGGACGGGTGAAAGTCACGTTAGCAACGGTGCAGTCCCACGCCGAACTTCGCGTGACGGATACTGGACAGGGCATTCGGACAGAGTTACTGCCTTATGTGTTCGAGCGTTTTCGTCAGGGCAATGCCAGCACCAGTAAAAGTAAGCAGGGGTTGGGGTTGGGGCTGTCGATCGTCCGGCATCTGATCGAACTGCATGGCGGCACCGTGCGAGCCGAAAGTCCCGGTGAAGGGCAAGGCACCACGATGATTGTGCGCTTGCCGCTGCGATCAATGCCCGTAGCAGTGACGGCACCCAGTGAGTTAGAACCGACAGCGGCGGAGCTTTTAGATGTTGACCGTCAGGCGTTGCCTTCGCTGGCAGGCTTACATATTCTGGTGGTCGATGATGAGATCGATAGCCTGGATCTGCATCGGTGGACATTGGAAGACGCTGGCGCTACAGTGGTCGCTGTGACCTCAGCCAGAGACACGATCGCTGCTCTCAGGGAGTCTCCCGAGCGGTATGATGTGCTTCTGGCTGACATTGGGATGCCCGATGTCGATGGATTGACGCTGATCCGTCAGGTGCGATCGCTTGGCGCGGAGGCTAGCAGAAACATTCCAGCCGCCGCCATCACAGCCTATGTTACTGAGCGTGAGCAGCAAGGGGCGATCGAAGCTGGGTTTCAACGGCATCTTGCTAAACCGATCGACCTGGCACAACTGATCTGGACAGTCGCGCTCCTGGTGGGACGGGTGAGCCATACCTGAACGGACTGCAAGGCAAATACACGCCCCAGCACCGACACATCACCCTTACGGTGCAAGCTCAACCAGACTTCATGCAGATACGTATGAGCAACACAAGCAGTAAAGTATCTGATGAGGAACGGTCTCGCCTGTTTGATACGTTCTACCGCACCCCCCATGCTGATCTCTGGAAGCAAGGCGGTACGGGGTTGGGGTTGGCATTGGTGCAAACGCTGATGGCACAGCTAGGCAGCACGATCGCCGTTGAAAATGCAGCCGAAAAGCTTTACTTTACGCTGGCACTTCCCCTCTCGAACGCTGATTCGTAGAGCACCATTATGAAAGGAATATATGCCCGGACACGACATTATTGTGATTGGCACATCAGCAGGCGGACTCAAAGCACTGGGCAGGGTCTTGGGTGCTCTGCCTACCAACCTCAAGGCTGCCCTCTTTATCGTGCAGCATCTCGCTGCTGACAAACCTAGCATGCTGCCCCAAATTCTTGCCGATGTCGGCTCTCTCCCGGTTTCCCACCCCACTGACGGAGAAGCCATTCACACTGGACGCGTTTACGTTGCGCCGCCCGATTACCATCTCTTGGTCAATCAAGGCTCGATGCGCGTGGTGCGTGGACCGCAAGAAAACCGCTTTCGACCCGCGATCGATACGCTCTTTCGTTCCGCTGCCCGTGCCTATGGTTCTAGAGTGGTAGGTGTTGTGCTCACAGGCTACCTGGATGATGGCACCGTGGGCTTGCAGGCAATCAAGCAGCGTGGTGGCGTGGCGATCGTGCAAGACCCCAATGAAGCCGAATATCCCAGCATGACCAAGAGTGCTTTGCGGTACGTGAAGGTCGATCACTGCTTGCCGTTGGCAGAAATCTCAGACCTGGTTGTGCGTTTATCCCATGAACCTGTCGCCGAGGAGGAGACACATCCCATGAGTGATGCGATCGACATTGAAGCCAAGATTGCTGAACAGCAGATGAATACCCAGGAATTTCTAGAACACGTTGAAGCGATCGGCACCCGCACGACATACACCTGCCCTGAATGCAACGGCACCCTCTGGCAGATTGGTCAGGACGAGCCGCTGCGGTTTCGGTGTCACACGGGGCATTCCTATACGGCGAACGTGTTTCAAAAAGAGCAAACTCAGAATATCGAAAATGCGCTGTGGTCGGCTGTGCGAGCAATGGAGGAAAAAGTCACCTTTTCGCGTCAGATGGCTGAGCGGATGGAAAACTACAATTTACAGAAGGCAGCAGCCAAATACGACGATCATGCCAAAAGCCTGGATGCAGAAGTGTCACTGATTCGAGGCATTCTTCTCGACGGCTTTGCAACCAAACGCGCCATCGCCGCAGTCGAAGATGAGCAACCAGTGTCGATATAACAGTTGGCAACGTCAATGAGAGCACTGCTGGTCATCGATCGCAATCCAACTACTTCACCAGTTGTCTTATACCAATTCTCTAAAGACCAGCTACAGATAGTGCCTCTAAAATAGAGTGCCATCCGACAAGGGAAGCAATGACTTCCTTAGTCATCACTTCTAACCTCGCTCGCATCAACAACCGCAACGCATCGAGGTTCTTCGGCAACTGCCAGCGCAACCCTAATTTGAAATGCTGCCACACACGCTCAATGGGATTCGTTTCTGGTGAGTGGGACGGTTGAAACAGCAAGATGATATTGGGCGGAATCTGCAAGCGTTTGGCGCGGTGTGCCCCCGCTTGATCGACTTGCATGATCACAATGCTGTCCTTGTAGCGCTCACTCACTAAGTTCAAGAACACTTGGAAGCAATCGCTGTTGAGATGAGTGAACTCATAGAAGAAGTGCTCGCCCGTGCTCGGTTCCACCACCCCATACAGATAGGTGGCCTTGAACTGCCACTGCACCTTACCTTTGGGCTTGATGCCTTTGGCCGTGATCTTGCGCCCACTGATAGTTTTGAGCCCAAGGCGCGTCTCATCCTGGCAGAAGAAGCGTACTTGTCCGCTCAGTCCCAGCACGGCTACGGCATACCAAGCCAGCATCGCCAGGTTCTCAGCGAGTTTTTTTATATGCCTCTACTTTGACCGCTGTGGTCTCTGTACTCACGGGTCTAGCAACTTTAGGCGCGGCTTTGAGGCGGTAATGCACCAACTGATGCACCGTTTTATAAGGGGCAGTGATGCCGAGTTGCGTCTCTAGCCACTGGCAAATCTCGCCGTAGCTGTTGAAGCCCTCATTTTGGTGCAACCGTTGGTTGAGCGCCGCCTGTGCCCACTGGGGAATGCTCTGCCGTCGCCCCGTACGGGGCGTATGGGTGAGCATGGCTGTCAGACCGCCGGTGCGATAGAGGCGGAGCCACTCCTGTACAGTGACGCGATGCCGACCGAGCAGGGTCGCCGCAGACTGCACCGTGGTGGCTTGACCAGTTTTAAGCAGATAAAGCAGTTGAATACGTTCTTTGTCAGAAGCGGTCTTTTGGCTTCTGAGCCGTTGTTTTAGGTCTGCTTCCGTTTCGGTGATATCGAGTTTGTAAACGCCTGCCATAAATGCTGCTTGAACCCAATAGCTACTTTATAGCATCTGTAGCCCTATCTTGAGGAATTGGTATTACAGAGTCTCCTCAAAGTACAGGAACTGAAACATTCTGCTGCTGGTTAAGACACGTTTGCTCAGTTTGAGCCGCTTTAATCGCCAAGCGATCGCACCTAGTAACCTCGACTAGAGCCATAGTCGAAAAGTTTGTGACATAAATTTCTAGCTGGGCTTCTGGTAATGCTTCAAACAACAGCCGCTCCTTTGGAAAAATGATGCGCTCGAAGTACCAGTTTGGAATATTGGTAATCCGAACAAGCTTAATTTTCCGAGTGTTATTGGAGTAGTAGCAGAGAATGCGATTAGCACAATTAACAGGCAAGTGATCTAAAGTTTGAGTCATTCTGATGCCTTTTATAAGGTTTATGACCAGTGCAGTTTTGTGGCGATCATGCCCAGCAGTACAAGCAAACCGAGCGATCGTCGGAAATAGTTAACACCCTGAAAAAGTTCCTGCCACGCCCAGGTAAATAGAGAGCCAAAAGCCACTGCTTCTAGCCCCCTGTGAATGTTGCCGCTGGTAATTAATAGTGTGGACAGAGTCGCTGCAAGCCCAACCAGGAGCGGTAGATTGGGCTTTTGAGCAATCACAATCTTGCCATCGCCAGCTCGAAACGTGCGATTAAACAGAGTTGCTGCCGTCGCTTCAGGTGTATGCACTTCAGGTGTATTCATGGCACTTCTTTGACTCAAAGATAAGTAAGTATGACGTTAAAAATTAGTATGCCCCTTCATTGTTAAAGATCGTGTTTGAGTTCATGCTTTACTTGCGTCTAACTTAGACAAAGACAACTAAAACATTCAAAAGTTACAGACAAGACTTTACTTCTCTATCCAGTAAGATACAGAACTTCTTTGATACTTTCTGCTGTATTAAGAAGCATCAAATCTGGTTAGAGGAGTCTGATTCATGACTGCAATTTGTCTAACAGCGCCTAAGTTTCGTCCTACACAGTGGGTTAGCTTTGTCGGTGGAGAAGGAGTGGTGCGAAGCTACACACCCAATGCTGGAGGCTGGACTTACCTGATTGAAATGACGCTGGGTCCAGAACCTAACTTTGGCAGAGTGGGTGCCGAAACAACGGTGATGCTTCATGAGGCAGATCTGCGTGCAGCCTAACCTCAAAGCCAAAGCATTCACAGGGCTTCTAGTGGCATCGATCGTCGTGATGCTCTGGATCAGTAGCTTGGTGTTTCTTTCATCGCTAGACATCGCTCAGCTAGCAATCATCGGGATCGTGCCTGCTGTTTTAGGGCGAACGTTCATTCAGACTGGGTTATTTATCGTGGCGCATGATGCCATACATGGAGTTGTGGTTCCAAACAATCGCCGCTTCAATCACTGGGTCGGGCAATCAGCACTCGCACTGTACGCACTCTTGCCCTATCGGAAGCTCTCTCTCAACCACTGGCAGCATCATCGACAGCCTGGTCAAAACGATGATCCTGATTTTCACGACGGCATTCATCGCCATGCGTTTGCCTGGTATAGCTAAAGCCAGAAGGGTTGCGGCATAGTAGAGACAATCCAGCACAACGTGAAGCCGTCTATGCCTGCCGCCTACAGTGATGATTTACGCGAGAAAGTGGTTGCCGCGATTGACCGCGGTGAACGGAAAAGTCATGTCAGCCAAATGTTCAATCTGAGTCGAGACACGATTGACCGTTGGTTGCAGCGGCGGCAGACAACAGGCAGTGTCAAAGCGGCACAAGGCTACCAACAAGGACATAGTCACCGGATCAAGGACTGGCAGGAGTTTCGCGCCTTCGCTCAAACGCATGGTGCTCGAACCCAAGCCGAGATGGCGCAATTGTGGCAGGCACCGATCAGTCAACGAAGCATGGCACGAGCCTTAGCACGGATTGAGTGGACGCGAAAAAAAAGACCTATGGCTACCGCGAACGCGATGATGCCAGACGTATCGTTTACCTAGCAGGCTTGACAATGATTCCGCCGGCTCAGCGCGTTTACGTCGATGAATCTGGCATGGATGAGCGCGACGACTATGGTTACGGTTGGTGTGAGCGCGGCAAGCGGTTTGAGGCGCTCCGCAGTGGTCGCAGAACCGGACGGGTCAACATGATTGCGGCTTACTGCGAGCACCAATTGAGTGCCCCGTTCACTGTCACCGGGGCGTGTAATCGAGTAGTGTTTGAAACCTGGCTCGAAACTTGTTTGCTGCCCACGCTGGTGCCAGGGCAAGTGGTGATTTTGGATAATGCCACCTTTCATCATGGTGGACGGGTAGCCCAGCTAGTTGCGTCAGTCGGCTGTCGGTTGCTCTACTTACCCCCTTATTCGCCAGACCTCAATCGCATTGAAAAGTGCTGGGCCTGGCTGAAAAGTCGCATTCGCAAACGCCTAACTAGCGCTGCTTCCCTGCGCCACGCCATGGAAGCGATTCTGAAAGATGCCGTGTCCTAACCTTTGTGGCTACAGCTATATCTAAAATTCATGCGTGGGTATTTGGATGGTCAGCAAAGGGTGGTGCTGTTCTTTGGGATGAGTCTGATCTTTTTCACGCTTCATTTAGGGTTTCATGTTGCCATCCTTAACCTGTTTTTGTTTTGGGTGCTGCCGATCGTCCTTAGTTCCATGCAACTCTTCTTCTTCGGCACTTATTTACCGCATCGGTCGGGTGAGGGGCGATCGCATCACGCGATTAGCAGCAATTACTCGTTAGTGTGGTCGTTCCTAAGCTGCTATCACTTTGGCTACCACTGGGAACATCATGAGTATCCGTCGCTGCCCTGGTATCGCCTACCGTCGGTTCGCCAACTTAAACGACAAAGACGAGACACCTCAACGCCTTTCAAAACTGGTGTCTTAGCAAGCCTGAATTTGAATCAATCCTGAATTTAAATCAATACTAAATTAACGAGGAGTTACCGAATGGTTGGTCAAATGTGCTGGTTATCGAACTCAAAGATTGAAGGTGAACTGATACTGCATTTAAGGAAACGTTCCTTCGATCCTTGGCTGCCTTATACTGCCTGCCCTCAGTATCAGGTGCCTGATTTTCTCATTCCTCATGGTTCCAAGGGTTGGAGTACTTATCAAAAGCTGATGCAGGCGGGTTGGACGTTAATTCCCACTGATCAAGCACAAAACGCTTTGATGAGTCCGGCAATACAACGGGTCTAAACCGCTGTTTTCTTCGAGAAACCGCCCCATTTCCGCTCCTCAAGCTCTTTTTGAGGCAGTAACAACGCAGCCTCGATCTCTTGTCGCACAGCAGCCGTCACGGCACAGTTGCTGTTAAGGCAATCGAGCAACAACTGATTTGCGTCATAGTACTGTTGCAAGCACTCCTGCTGCTCTGGGCTAAAACGCCATGCCTGCTGAGTGTGACGGTGCTTAACGATCGCCGCTTTTAACTGCTCTAGCCAAGCCAAATCATTGCTTTGCCACCCTGCCTGCACGCTTTTTTTGCTTTTTGTTCGATCAGGGAGTTGCGCTTTAAGCGCTTGCAGAGTGTGCTGCAACTCCCTGTCAAGCGTCATGATCAGGGCATTATTAAGCGCATCAACACAGGCTTGTACCGGAGGGGGGGCAGCGCTGGAGGCAAGCGCACACTTCAGCACTAAGTCATCTAACACCATGTCCAGAAAAAGCTCCTGATTCAACGTGGCTGCCAGCGCTAAGGGGGGGACAAGGTGCGACTTGTTGATCAGGGCAAGGTAAAAGGCGCGTTTAGCAGCAGGTTTTGGCGATGTAGCAAGGTTCTGGCTTGCCCAGGCTAAGAACTTTTGGAGATAAGGATCGTGAGCCACGATCGCATCCATTTGTTGCTTCATTAACTGCACCAGGGAGTCTGCATTGCGCAACATTGCCGCCGTCAACAAAAAGATTTCCCGCCAGCGGGGTTCAGTCAGATGTCTGACTAGCTGTTCTAACGCTTGATTGGAGGCTTGGAGTTTGTGACTGGCAACAATTTTGCGAGCCGTAAAATATTCTTGAAACGTCAAAGAAGAGAAAGAGAAAATGCCTTGCACTCGTTCTGCTAGCAGCCCGTGTTGGAGTTCGATCGCCTTGAGAATGTCTTCACTCTCTAACTGCAATGCCTCTGGCTCCGTCGAAGCGTTTGGTAAGCCACTGAGATAAGCGCTAATGTGCTGTTCAACAGCCTGTTGGGCAAAGAAATAATCTCCTTGCTCAAAGGTGTCTGTGGCAATTTGACTCAGCAGTTTCAGCTTTTGGGGTAGTAAAAAGCCATGAGACATGGCGTCCCGCTCAATGCCTTTGGTTTCGTCCCATTTACTCAGCAAAAGATCTAAACATTGCTTATAAAATTCCGATCGCTGGGTGGGAAACTTGCCCTGGTGCTGAAACACCCAGCAGATAAGATGAATAAATAGCGGTGTCACAGCCAGCCGACGGAAGGGCGTATTTTCAGCCAGATTTAGTTTCTCAACAAACTGTGCTGCCTGCTCCTGTCCGTCCCGCAGCGTCGTTTTTGTCAGGGTCGTAAACCACTTTTGAGCAAACGCCGCTATCTGGTCTGACGTAAAGGGAGCCAGCTCGACATCAGTGAACCGTCTGAGATGAGCGGCTTTCGTTGCGGTACGGCACGTCACAACAAACAGATTCTGCTGATACTTTTTAGACAGTCTGCGAATTTCCTGTACAATGACCCGACGCTCTGGCATCAGCACTTCGTCTAACCCATCAAGCAAGAGCAAGACTTTGCCTGCTTGCAGTAGCGTTTCCAGCACAGTCGAGTCCGCAAGACCAGACGTAAGGAATTCTTCATGCAGATAGCTGAGTAAGCTGAACTTGCCGACGGCTCTCGCTTCATCGGTAAAATCTCTCAAGGTGACAAAAATAGGCACCCGATCGGCGGCAAAGCTGCCTCGGTTACACCACGTCGCTAGATGTTGCAAGAATGTCGTTTTACCTGATCCTGGTTTCCCTAGTACCCGCAGCTTCGAGTAGATTTCGACGGCTTTCATGCCCACCATTTGAGTTTGAGCTGCGTCTCCGAAGCCAAAGCGATCAAATTCTTTCGGCGTGAAGCGTTGCAGATCAGCTAACTCTAACCATTGCTGGCTGGGAATCTCCTCTAGAATGTTGACATCAATATAAAGGTCGTCCAGCTTGGCAGGGCGGCTCACATCCAGCAGTTGCAAGGTGCCACATTGGTTCTGGATTCTGGCATGACGCTCCGATCGCACCTGTTGGACAAGCGTGTCAAGATCGACAGCAGGCGCGATCGCTCCCGGTTCAGGAAAGGCGGCAGGCGGATCAACCGCAATGGCTCGCCAATCCAGATCCAGAATCGCACAAAGCTCCTGAAACACCTGACGCTCAAAGGGTTGTCCTGTGAAAAACCGCCAGACCGATTGACGTGTCTTTAAGCCAACCTCGCCTGCCAGGTTCTCTTGCGTCCACCCCTTAAGCGCAAAGGCACGTTTTGCTTGTTGAACGCCGGGCGGTGATGCCTGGAGCGATCGCTTGACCATGAGATCGAACTCCTGGTCTTTATCTCAAGAACTTATACATCACCATGACTTTACAGTTTTCCTCTGTAGCGCTAATCCCTCGCTTGACTGAAATCAGGTGGTTAAGAACAGCTTTTTAACCGTTTGGCAGCTTCTGCGCCAAGAAGGACAACATTAGCCATAGTTTTTGGGTGTTTCTTGAGACCCTGTTTCAGTTAGATGCAAGTAAAACATATACTCAAACGTGATCTCTAACATCAATATGTCAATCTGGTTTTATGGCTACATTGTCGAGCGGGTAGCGCTTTTTCGTAAAGGATAGAAGAAAATAGAGAAAAGGCAGTTTCAAGTGAGCCGAAAGCCAGGATGAAACCTTACTTAATTTGTCCGAGTTGCGGGTCGGATGACATCATGAAAAATGGCACCACTCGTCGTGGTAAACAGAATCATAAATGTCGAGACTGCGGTCGTCAGTTTGTGGAAAACCCCCAGTGGCAACCGAAGGCGCAAGAGACCTGTGCCTTGATTGATCGCCTACTGCTCGAACGGATTCCCTTAGCGGGGATTGCCAGAGTCTTGCACCTGTCGGAAAGCTGGTTGCAGCAGTACGTCAATCAGTGCTATGAGCAGGTGGCCCAACAAGCCGAGGTGCTGCCTATCAGATGTCAAGCATACGTTCGTGTCGCGTCAGTGACGTGGGCAAGTGAGTGAGCATGACAAGCCTCTTGGCTAGCTGATGAGATTGCAAGTGATTGAACGCTAAAAACTAACACGTCAAAGTCGTGCTGAGTGCTGGAAGCAATCGCACGACAAATAAGATCACAACGATAACCAGGAGCGGGACGGCAACCAGGATCGCAACGACAACCAGGATCGCAACGACAACTAGGATCGCTGGGATTGAACGACCGCTTTATCCAGAACACTCGAGGTGCCAGAACGCGAAACCGCCGACTGTTTGCGATAACTCTGTGTCTGAATCTCAACAATCAAAGCATGATGCACCAAACGGTCAACCGCGGCGACCGTCATCATCGAATCAGCGAAGATGGCATCCCACTGGCTGAAGGGTTGATTTGCCGTAATCAGTAAGCTTTTGCGTTCGTAACGATGAGCAATCAGTTCAAACAGCACCGAGGTTTCTGCCTCGGACTTTTTGACATAACCCAAATCATCAAGCACGAGTAGGTCAAAGCGGTCCAGTTTTTTGAGCAATGGTTGCAGTTGCAATTGCAGCTTGGCTTGCTGTAGCTGTTGCACCAGTGCCAGTGCAGAATAGAATTTGACCCGCTTGCCAAACTCAATCATGCGACGTGAGACCGCCGCCGCCAAATGAGACTTTCCCACGCCCGAAGCGCCGAACAATAACAGGTTTTCGGCTCGTCCTAGCCAAGTCGGATCATCCACCAGTTGCATCAAGGGTGCGGGGTTGAAGTTGGGGCAATGGGAAAAGTCAAAGTTGGAAACCGTTTTGCCGCTTGGCAGTTGCGCTTCGTTTAAGGTTCTTTGCAGGCGGACACTCCAGCGTCGTTGAGCCTCCAATTCGCAGAGAGCCAGCAAGAACTGAGCGTAAGACCAACCTTCCTGCATCGCTTGAGCTTCGAGCGTTTCCCAATGAGTGAGCATGTGGGACAGGTGCAACCGTTTGAGGTGGAGGCTGAGGCTCTGATACGGGCTGGTCATGGGTTGTACCTTGCAGGAGTTGGTCATAAGTCGCCAGGGGGTGTTGGGTGATGGTGAGACTGGGCACATTCAGGTTGCTCAGTAATTGAAACTGCTGCCGGAGCCCTGCGAGCGTTAAGGTTGCAGGGCTCAGTTGCGCTTGAAGATAGTCTGCCACTACTGTTTCGTTGTCTTGGGTCGCCGCAATGTACAACGCTTCCACCAGGAGGACAGCGGCACTGTCGAGGTCAAATTGCGCTTTCAGTTGCTGCCAAAGGTCACGCCAGGTGTCATTGGGCAAGAGCTCTTGTTGCCAAGTACAGTACAAAAAGGCTCTGGGCTTGCGCCGCAGTCCCTCTGCAACATGACGGTAATTGATGCTCCGGGTGCGGCGTTTCGTTTGATCTGTGACACGGATGCGCGGCAGTGCCACCACCAACTGGCGATTGAGATAGCCCAGAAGCCGGTCATGATACAAATGCCATTCGAGTTGGCGTCCAATCAGGCGGGCTGGAACCGTGTACAACACGCAGCGCACATCAACTGTGCTGCGACAACTGACCGTTGCGGTGAGCACTTCATAGTCTGGAACACGATAGGTCGGGAGGGGTTGGAGACACTGTTTCTCTTCCTCAATCTTGGCAGCGTGCAGATCGTTCAATTTGGCAATCGCCCGATTGATGACATCCTGGTACGCAGCAATGCTGTCAAAGTCACAGCTTCCACGCAGTAGGAGAGCCTGCTTAATCCGATTCTTCAAATGTCCGTGGGGTGACTCACTGACTCATTTTCATGGGCGATGCCTGTGTTGTTGCGGGTCGGCTGCAGTCGGTAATGATGGCACAGGTCATCATACAACCGAGTCAATGGCTTGTTTCGCGCCCCACCCATGTGACGATAGGCGGCACTCAAACTATCTGATCCGATGTTGCTTCGGGACACCGCCACAGGCAAACAGGGCATTCTGCAACCCTTCTGATAAGGCAATGAAGCTTTCACCCCCCTGAATAATTTGAGCGTACTGCCACCCGCTGTAAGCCAGTCGATAGTGGTACAGCAAGTGCTCAAAGGGCTTGCCTGCAATGGTGATCTCGAGACCTTTGAGTTCAGTGAAGTCGGACAAGCCCATCATGCCGGGTTCATGCCGGAGCTCAAACATGACCTCTTTGGCATTGCCATGCAAGGCTTTCCAGGCTGCCACCCGCCGTTGCAGCGTGCGTAGAACTTGCGGGTACTTGCCCGGATAATGCTCTTGTAGCCACTCAAACAAGGTCATGGGCTGCAGAGCAGGGGTGGCTCTGAGCATCGGTTCCAACTCGGACTCCCACACACTAGCCAGTGGATCAGGACTACTTCTCCAATCTCGGACTCGCCCTCGATTGGGTTGGTGGTTGCCCGCTTCGATGCGTTGCCCACTGCGGGCGGAAAAGCCAGCCAAGTTTGCGGCTTCAACTTGCGTCAAGCCCATCTCTCGTGCGTTCATATACACTCGAATTTGATAAGTTTCAATCTTTCTCGACACGCTCATCCACTCCCGGTCCAATCGGAATGGGTTCAGCGTGTCTTTTTCTTTGTCGCTAGACAATGAATGCGATCCGAAGGCTACGATCTAACCGACTCGGTCGCTGTCATCGCCTGACTTCCTCATTGTCATCTAACAGCTGCCGAAAACGACTGCTCGGTTGACGGTACAAATGGATGAGTTGTGGTCCTTTGTGGATGAGAAAGGCAACAAACAATGGGTCTGGTTAGCGCTGGATGTGGCGACCCGGGAAATCATTGGGTGTCATGTGGGTGATCGGTCGGCACAAGCGGCGCAAGCGTTGTGGGACTCCCTCCCTCGACGTTATCGACAATATGCTCGCCTTTACACGGACCATTGGGAAGCCTATGCCTGTGTCCTACCGAGTAAACGGCATTTTGCAGTGGATAAAGCTTCTGGGTTGACCAGCTATATTGAGCGGTTGAATAATACATTGCGACAACGCATTTCACGGTTAGTCCGCCAGAGTTTATCGTTCTCGAAGAAGTTAGAGAATCACATTGGCGCGATTTGGAACTTCATTCATCACTACAATCAAAAGCTTCGAGAGAACCTGCAACGGGAGCAAAGAGCTTCTTTTTCTCCATCCTTTACATAATGGCACTACCGTCGAGCGAGACCTGGCAGAGGACTCAAACATGAGTGAGACGGAGTCGGTATTGCAGTCTGCTCCACCATACCCTGTGGCAGCGTCGCACCTGGAGCTAGAACAACCGTGGCAAGACCGGATGGCGCAGCTTCAGCAATCGCTGGAATTAGCACAAGTGCTGCGCCAGGTGACAGATCAAATTCGCAGCACCCTGGACTCAAAGACGGTTCTGACCACGATTGTGCGAGAAGTCCAAACGCTACTGCACACCGATCGGGTCGTGATGTATCAGTTTGGGAAGGCTTGGCTGGGTGAGGTCGTAGTGGAAGCGGTGCGAGAACCGTGGCTCTCCATTTTGGGAAAGCAGCATCGAGATGATTGCTTTGCAGCCGAACACGGGCAGCAATATCTGGAGGGGCGCGTACGGGCGATCGATGATGTAGCGCTTTCCGACTTAGCGCCCTGTCACAAAAATTTGCTGCAAACCATGCAGGTGCAGGCAAATCTGGTCGTGCCCATTCGCGTTGTCAATCAGCTCTGGGGCTTGCTCATTGCCCATGAGTGTAGTGCTCCCCGCACCTGGCAACCGTCTGAGCTTGATCTGCTGCAACAGTTGGCAAATTAGGCGGCGATCGCGCTGCATCAAGCTGAACTCTATGAGCAAAGCTGCGTGGCGACGCTCACTGCTAGGGCGCAAGCGCGGGCGCTACAGCGGACAACGATTGAACTTACCCAGACGCTGCGAGCGCTCCAACAAACGCAAAGCCAACTGGTGCAAACCGAGAAGATGTCCAGTTTGGGACAACTTGTGGCAGGAGTAGCCCATGAGATCAACAACCCAGTCAGTTTCATTCATGGCAATCTTGTCCATGTCGCGGACTACGCTCAAAGCCTCATGACCGTGGTTGAGGCGTATCAGCAAGACCAACCCCAGCCCAGCCCAAACCTTCAGGCAGTGCTAGAGGCAGTGGATTTAGACTTTCTGCAGCAAGACTTGCCCAAAGTCCTGGGTTCCATGAAGGTAGGCGTTGATCGCATCCAGCAAATTGTGCGATCGCTCCAGAACTTCTCGCGCCACGACCAGGTAGACAAAAAAGATGTTGACTTGCATGAAGGCATCGACAATACGCTGCTCATCTTGCAGCATCGCCTCAAAGCCGTCGGCAATCAACCCGCTATTCAGCTTATCAAGGACTATGGCGAACTACCACTCGTAGCCTGCTATCCCGGAGAGTTAAATCAGGTGTTTATGAACCTGTTAAGCAATGCGATCGACGCAGTAGAAGCAAAGATGCAAAGCTGTGCGTCACGCTCCGCGATCGATGCGTTGGAAGAGTCGCGAGGCATGGCAGAGACGAAAGACGCTCCTACCATCGCCATTCACACCAGTTTGATTGCCCCTGATCGCGTTCTGGTCTGCATTGTTGACAATGGCATTGGCATGAATGAAACAGTGCAGGCACGCCTGTTCGATCCGTTCTTCACCACTAAGCCTGTGGGCAAAGGCACGGGCTTAGGGCTGGCAATTAGCTATCAGATTGTGGTTGAGAAACACAACGGTTCAATCCAGTGCCACTCTCAACCGGGTTTGGGCAGCGAGTTTGCGATCGAACTGCCAGTGACTAACGTTGGGTAACTGAGTGCAACATTGTGCGTAGCTGAAGCGCAACGGTAGAATGCGGCTTTCAGGCGACGAATGAGGGGTAAATCAGGTAGTGTACTAGCTGATTTCCAGTAGTACAGCATCCAAAAGTAGTCCAAACCCTTACTAGCCAGGGTTTTCAGCGATCACAGTTAAAGATCAAAAAGCTAGGGTGCTTATTCAGTCAGCGTTTCAGGCAATATAATAAACTTTCGCACGTATAGCCGTAGCCATACTGGTTAGGACGGGGTGCAGGGGGCGAACCCCTGGCTGGGGGCGAACCCCCCACACCCCCTTTGATCCCAATGTCCTAAGTGCTGTGGCGATAGCTATAGCTCGGCTCAACCTCGTAGAGGACCGTTTTTTTCCCTTCTTGCAGCATAGCCGTAGTTGTAAATCCAGGTAACGAAACCATCACGGCTTAAGCTCCTTTCGGGGCGATTCGTTCAGGAGACTAGCGATCGCCTCGATCAAAATCATAGGCTCGATCGGCTTGGCAAGGTGCTGCTGAAAGCCCGCTGCGAGTGCCTGCTGCTGGTCAACTTCGCCAGCATAGGCAGTGAGGGCAATCGCTGGGATTTGTCCACCGTCTGATGCCGCACGGCTCCTCACCTGCTGTATCAGCATGTAGCCATCCATGTCTGGCATCCCAATGTCACTGAGCAACACATCAGGAGTAAAGCGATCCAGTGCCGTCAGTGCTTCCTGTGCCGAGGCTGCGGTGCTGACTACTGCTCCTTGCTGTTCTAGAACAAAGGCGGCAATCTCTCGCATATCGGCTTCATCATCGACCACGAGGACTTGTAGCCCCTTCAAGTCAACAGCGGGAGAGTCTAAACGAATCGTTTGAGCCTGATTTGAGCCGGTTTTCGTGAGGGGAAGCTTGACCGTAAACGTGGCTCCTAGTCCCTCGCCGGGGCTTTCTGCCTGCACGCTGCCACCATGCATTTCCACAATTTGCCGCACGATCGCGAGTCCCAGTCCTAAGCCGCCAAATTGCCGAGTGGTGGCCCCATCTTCCTGTCGGAAATGCTCAAAGACAGAAGGCAGAAACATGGGATGAATCCCTTTGCCAGTATCTTTGACTTGAAGTTGGGCACAGGTTTCCTCTTGCGTGAGCGACACAGTGATCTGCCCACCGGACGGCGTGAACTTGGCGGCGTTGGCTAAGAGATTCCAAACCACTTGCTGCAACCGTGCTGCGTCACCCAAAACCTGTCCTACCGCTGGGTCAACCGCCAGCTTGAGTTGAATGGCTTTGGCATCGATTGCCAACCGCACTGTGTCGATCGCCGCCGTAAGCACAAACGAGAGCGAGACGGGTAAGGTGGTTAAGGTAAGTTTGCCCTGAAGAATGCGGGAGATGTCGAGCAGGTCATCAATGAGCTGTGCCTGTAGCTTGGCATTGCGCTCGATCGTCTCCAGCGCCTTTGCTGTTCTAGTGGCATCCAGATTACTCTGTTGCAAGAGCTTTGACCAACCCAAAATGGGGTTGAGGGGCGATCGCAACTCGTGAGACAGTACCGCCAAAAACTCATCTTTAATACGATTCGCTCGTTCGGCTTCTTCGCGTGCTACCTGTGCCCTCACTAAAAGCTGTTCTCGTTCGGCGTCAGCCTGCTTACGCTGGGTGACATCTTGCACAACACCCAGCATGCCTAAAACCTGCCCAGACAAGTCATATTGAGCGCGTCCCTTAGCAGCAATCCATCGTTTTGTGCCATCAGGCTGCATGACTCGATACTCAATATCGTAATCACTGTGATCGGCGATCGCCTGCTCCACTTGCAAACGCGCTCGTTCGCGATCGTCGACATGAAGGAGAGCTTGCATCTGTGCCCACGTCATATGAGGACCCGATGGAAGGCTAAACATGACAGCCGCTTGCTCTGACAAGGTCACGATGTCTGTGGCAATATGCCAGCTCCAATCACCCAGTTTTGCCGCTGTCAAAGCCAAACTTAAACGTTCAGCACTGTTCCGCAAGGTTTCTTCTACGTGTTTGCGATCCGTAATGTCCAGTAGCGTGCCAAAGAAATCGACTGCTCGCCGAGCCTCGCCCTTGCCCTCAAATTGGGCTTGCCCCTTTGCTAGTACCCACCGTTCGGTACCATCATGCCAAACGATCCGGTAATCAATTTCGTAAGTGCCTGAGGCGTGTGGGTCGAGAGCAGCATTAACGGCATGGGTGACGCGCACGCGATCGTCTGGGTGCATCCGCTCGATGACCTTTGGCAGAGGAACCATGACAGCATCACTCGGCTCTCCCCAAATTTCTCGCATGCGCTCGTCCATCTCGACGAGATTTGTTTCCAGGTGCAGCCGCCAGCCCCCCAAACGCCCCACATGAATCGCCAACCGCGCCCACTCCTCACTGCGGCGTAAAGCCTGTTCGGCTTGCTTACGTTCAGTAATGTCAATCAACAAACCGTCCCATACCATTCCCTGTGCAGTTTGCTGTGGACGCGATCGACCCTGAATCCATTTGAGTTGACCCGACGGGGTAAGGAGCCGTCCTTCCCATTGCCAGGGCAGTAAATTTTCCACAACGACCGCGACTGACTCTCGCAGCCCTGGTAGATCATCCGGGTGAAACAACGCCCAAATCGAGCTTGAATCCTGAATAACGGTCTCTGGTTCTAATTCGAGTAGTTCAAGCGCACCCTCGCTCACGTAGGTGAAGGTATCAGAACCATCAGGATGGGAGGTATAGCGATAAAGCATGCCTGGCACATTGCGGACGATCGCCTGAAACCGGGCTTCACTTTCCCGCAGAGCCGCTTCCGCTCGCTTACGATCGGTGATATCCAAAGCAATGCCTACCATGCGTTTTGGCTGCCCGTCCTCAGCGTAAAACGTTTGACCGATTTCCGTTAACCATCGCTCTCCGTGGATGGGATGGAAAATGCGAAATTCCACATTGAGATCGACACGATGCTCCAGAGCTGCACGCGCTGCTTGAGCCACGCGATCGCGATCAACATCTAAAACTAATGCCAGCCAGTTGTTGTAAGAAGGTGTCACCATGGGGTCTAACCCATAAAGCCGATAGAATTCTTCTGACCAGGTGGCACGATCCGCCACAATATCCCAATCCCACAACCCTGCTCCGGCTGCCCGTTGGGCCAGTCTTAGCTGCTCTTCACTCTGCCGTAGAGCCTCTTCAGCTTGTTTGCGTTTAGTGATGTCTATGACCGAAGCGATCCAGCCGATGATCTTGCCCTTGCCGTCTTTGTCCGGTGTATAGACGACATGGATAGACCGTACTCCGCCCGCTGTAAACGGCACTTCGGCTTCATATTCGACCCGCTCACCGCCGAGGACACGCTCGACATAGGGACGAATCGTTTCCAGCGCTGCCTCGCCCATCACCTCGACGATGGGTCTGCCGACAATCGCCTCTACGTCCATGCCAGCTAGGTGAGCATAGGCAGCATTCGCCGAGAGATAGCGCCAATCCCGACTGCAACGGGTCAGCCCCACCCCAACTGTTTCTGTAACGTGCTGCAACTCAGCGGATTTAGCTTGCAAGGTTGCTTCGGCTTGCTTACGCTCAGTGATATCAACGGCTGCGCCGTAGATCACCTGCTCTTCTGGGTAGGGGCGTGCGTTCCAGAGAAACCAACGGTAGGAACCATCTTTGTGCCGATAACGGTTTTCAAACGCAATGGTTTCGTTGCCAGAGAAGAGATGGTCGGTTTCGAGAACAGATACGCCGACATCGTCTGGGTGGACAAAAGCAGTCCAAGGGCGGGATGTCATTTCAGCGACGGTCCAGCCGAGTGTTCGTTCAAACGTGGGGCTTACCCATTGAAAAGAACCGTCAATGCCTGTAATCACTAGCAGGTCTGAACCGACGCTGAGAAACCGTTCGCGTTCCTGTTCAAGCTTTTTGCGATCGCTGCTGTTACTGACTAGACCGAAGCATCCTTCTTCAACAGTTGCTGTAGCGACAATCTCTTCCTTGAGGACTTGGCAACCCGTTGCGAAAACGCCCCTAATTTGACCGGCTTCATCCCAAACTGCACTGTAAGACCAGTTGTAAAGCGGTCCGTTGCCATTGCCATTTCGATCGATGAGAAACGGGTTCTGCTCGCGCCGCAACGCTTGCCCGGTTGTGAATACCTGTTCGACAGCTGCCTGAAGCGTGCGCCAGCTTTCAGTCCAATTATCCTGGCTCTGATCGGCTACTGTCAGAGGCTGAATCTCTTTGAGCAGGGAGAGATAGGCATCGTTGTAGAAGAGTATGCGTTCACCAGAGCAATTCTGGGTTAAACCGCAGTCCCAAACCAAAAACATGGGACAACCGGAGTTCAAGAGGATCGCGAAGGCACTTCTTAAGCCGGGAGACCAAGTTTCGATCGCACCAAGAGGCGTTGCTAACCCATCAGCCGTCTCCTTGGCACTGACAAACTGCGATCGCATTAATGCTGCTATCTCTCTATAACCCGCAAGATCCTCTAGACTCGACTTCTGCATCGTCACTGCCTACCCTTGCTTTTGGTCTAAAGACAAGGCAAGCAACTCTTTGCCCCTAGCTTGAATGGGTTCGACAGTCGATTGGCTCAACCGTTCCACAAAGGCTTGCACTTGACGCAACGCTAAGGCAGACGGTTGAATCCGACCGGCTTCCCAACGGCTGACCGTGACGTAGCTCACGCCGATCGCCGCAGCAAACTGCCCCTGCGTCAGATGGCTCAAAGACCGCAATTCACGAATCAGAGCACCAAATAAAGGTTGTGTCAGCAGCGGCACTTGTTTGGGCGGCACTGTCTTGGCAACGGGAGGCATGCACTGCTTCATTTAACATTTGCTAAATTCCATTCTTCCCCCAATGACACAAGCTGACCTCTGTCCCTTGAGAGATTTATTCGCCACGGCGTTAGCTGCTGTAGCCGTAGCCATACTGATTAGGACGGGGTGCAGGGATAGAACCCCTGGCTGGGGGCGAAGCCCCCACACCCCCTTTGATCCCCATGTCCTAAGTTCTGTGGCGATAGCTATATCTAGCCGTCTTTTGTCATGCTCACTAAGACGAAATTTCCAAAGCTGCCTTTAGACTGCATCTCCTTTTGTCAGAGTAATCGCAGTTCTCGATACAAGGGGGTTACGGACAGGTCGCTCTTTAAGCATGGTGCATCTTGCATCCGTAGTGCAGCCTAAAAGCCCTTTTACGGGCAGCCTGTGGCGGGTTCCATGACTCTTTCCTCTATTCATTAACTTCTGAACAATAGTTAATGGGTAGGAGGAGGGGCTGGAAGCATCGCTGAGACGGGCTTTGAGTGTGGTGCAGTTGAGGCGTTTCATGGCGACACCAAGCGTGTTACAGATTTTAATCACGACATGAAAATTGTTAAACGAGTTCTAAATGTAGTTCTGAGTCTAAAATTCCTGAAACCCTATGCGATGAAGCTTTTGAGCCTGTTTTTGTTGGCGACACTAAAGTGTTAAAGTGACACCTAAACTGTTACCCCACACGATCCATCGCGACGGTAAACGCCTGGTTCAACTGCAATAATGGTAGCCACTGTCCGCGATCGTTACTTGTTAAACGCTGATGCATCGTCTTGCTACTTTGCCGGGAGGCTGGAATCCAGCCGCAGATGGCGTAATTTTTGTTGAACAACAGCCTGCGCCGATCGTCGTGATTACCGCTGCGGATACTGATATTCAAACGCTTGCTGTTGCTGCTGCCCAGCTACCCGTAGGCTTTCCGTCGTTACGGGTGGTGAATTTACTGCAACTTCAGCAGCAGTTGACGATCGACACGTATGCGGAAGATATTTTAGCCAACGCCACGGTCATGATTGTGCGTTTGATTGGCGGGCAGTCTTACTGGAGTTATGGGTTGGATGTGGTTGAGCAAACGGCGAAAGAAACGGGTGCTGCGCTCATTTTTATTCCTGGTGATGAACGTCCTGATCCAACGCTGACGAGTCATTCTACTGTTTCGCTGGCACTGGTGAATCAGGTGTGGCAGTACTTTATTGAAGCGGGCAGTGAGAATTATCAGAATCTACTGAGATTTGTTGCGGCAGAATTTCTGGCTTGTGCGATCGACTACAAGCCGCCGCAATCAGTACCACGTGTCGGGCTTTATAGACCTTCTGGCGCGTCTTTGGCTGAGGCTACTGTTCATACAAATTGTAGCTTCAAGGAAAGCCCTCTCCGAGGGACTTCCCTCCGATCCCCCGACGCTTGGGGTCCTAACTCCCCTAAACCCCCTGAACAGGAGGGCTATGGTGAAAAGCAGGTATTGATTGAGGCTGCGCTATTAAATGCTGAAGTCTTTGAGAAAGGTTCAGAGACTTTTTTAAATGTGTTGGAACATGACAAGGGATGGGAAAGGCGTGACGTGGCGATCGTCTTTTATCGGGCGCATTATTTGGCAGGTAATACAGCGGCGATCGATGCTCTTTGTGAGGCATTAATTAAGCGTCATTTAACCCCTGTACCCATTTTTGTTTCATCACTTAAAGAGCCGGACGTACAGGCAGAGCTTGTGCGCTATTGCAGCCAAAATGTTGGCGTTTTGCTGAACACAACGAGCTTTTCGTTAGCAAGTTTGGAAACGGATACGCCTAAAGTTGATTTATGGCAGACGTTAAATGTGCCTGTTTTTCAGGTCATTTTTAGTGGCGGTACTCGTGAGGCTTGGGAAGCAGGTGTACAAGGCTTAACGCCTCGTGATATGGCAATGAATATTGCCTTACCAGAAGTAGATGGCAGAATTATTACGCGAGCTGTTTCGTTCAAAACAGTGCAGACTCAAAATGCACTTTTGCAAACAGATGTGGTGGTGTATGAGCCAGAGCGATCGCGCATTGAATTTGTAGCAGAATTAGCCTTGAATTGGGTGGAATTGCGACAGGCTCCGATCGCAGAACGAAAAATTGCGCTAATTCTTGCAAACTATCCCAACCGTGACGGACGGTTAGCGAATGGAGTGGGTTTGGATACGCCAGCAAGCTGCTTAGAAATTTTGAAAGCGCTTCAGACGGCTGGTTATACCGTGTCGGATCTGCCTGAAACCAGTGATGGTCTGATGCAACTGCTTGCGGCTGGAATCACGAATGATCCAGAAAGCTTAGATCTGCGATCGGTCAACCAAGCCTTGGCAGTAGAGGCTTATCAAGCTCACTTTCAAACATTGCCGCTACCAGTACAAACAGGTATCCAAAATCGTTGGGGTAAGCCTCTTGAAACGGATGCCTTTCCAATTGCAGGTATACAATTTGGCAATGTGTTTGTTGGCATTCAACCAGCGCGTGGATACGATCGTGATCCTACTCTTAACTATCATGCGCCTGACTTAGAACCAACCCATTCGTATCTGGCGTTTTATCACTGGGTAAACGCTCATTTTGGTGCCAATGCGGTTGTTCATGTGGGTAAACATGGCAACTTAGAATGGCTACCGGGGAAAAGCGTGGCGCTATCAGAAAATTGCTATCCCGAAGCGGTTTTTGGTGCCATGCCACATTTCTATCCCTTCATCGTGAATGATCCCGGTGAAGGTTCTCAGGCAAAACGTCGATCGCAAGCAGTCATTCTGGATCACCTTACGCCACCGATGACTCGCGCCGAACTATACGGCAGTTTGCATCAGTTAGAAGGCTTAATTGATGAGTACTATGAAGCCCAAACGCTCGATCCAGCGCGAGTTAGTTTGATTCGCGATCGCCTTCTACAACTCATCCATCAAGAAAATCTCCACAAAGATTTGGGCATCGAAACCGAACTGTCCGACGAAGCCATTACCAAAGTCTTAACCGCCGCCGATGGTTACTTGTGTGAACTCAAAGAAGCCCAAATTCGCGATGGTCTACATATTTTTGGGCAGTGTCCCGATGGGCGACAACTGTGCGATTTGATAGTGGCGATCGCCCGTAACCCCAACGCCAACCGGATCGGTTTAACCCGCGCGATCGCCCAAGATTGGCAACTCGACTTCGATCCACTCACTGCCAATTTAGGCGACCCTTTAGAAGCCACCCAACATCCCGCCCTCCAAACCTGTCGCATCATCGGCGATGCTGTCGAAGTCATTGAAACTCACGCCGCCACACTCATCCAAGCACTTCTTACTTCTCCAAAACGACAATTAGATACCGATTACCCCTCGATCAATCTTCAACCTTCTTGCCAGCACTCTGATTCGGGGGGTTTGGGGGAATTAGGACCCCAAGCAGCGGGAGTAGGGGAAGTCCCCCGGGGACAGTCTCCCAACAAGGCGAAGAGCTGTGAAGATAGCAACTGGCAGCAAGACACCATTGGTGAGCAGACGAGACAAGAATTAATGTGGGTGCGCGATCGCCTCCTACCCGCCCTCCGCCAAACCGATCAAGAAATCATCAACCTTCTACGCGGCTTAAACGGACATTACATTCCCAGTGGTGCCTCCGGTGCCCCCACACGCGGACGACCCGAAGTGTTACCCACCGGACGCAACTTCTACTCTGTAGACATTCGCGCCATCCCCACCGAAACCGCCTGGGACATCGGACGCAAAGCCGCCGAAACCTTGATAGAACGATATACCCAGGAACACGGCGAATACCCCAAAACCTTAGGGCTATCCATCTGGGGAACCTCAACCATGCGTACTGGCGGCGACGATCTGGCAGAAGCACTTGCTTTGCTAGGCGTACAGCCTGTCTGGGATGGTGTCTCACGACGGGTCATTGATTTCGAGATTCTGCCCCTGTCCTTTTTGGGTCGTCCACGGGTAGACGTAACCCTGCGAATTTCCGGCTTCTTCCGTGATGCCTTCCCTAACTTGATCGATTTATTTGACAGTGCCGTCAACGCTGTAGCCAACCTCAACGAACCTGCTGACCAAAACCCCCTTGCCGCTCAGGTACAGCAGGAAACCCTGCGCTGGGAAACCGAAGGACTCACAGCAGAACAGGCAGCAGCCCGATCGCGCTACCGCATTTTTGGCTCCAAACCCAGTGCTTACGGAGCCGGACTGCAAGGCTTGATCGAAGCGCAAAACTGGGAAAGCGACGATGATTTAGCCCGTGCCTACATTAATTGGAGCGCCTACGCTTACACTCGCAACGCCGAAGGGAAATCAGCCCCCGAAGCCTTTACGCAGCGGCTCGGCACCATGCAAATTGTGTTGCAAAACCAGGACAACCGTGAACATGATTTACTCGATTCAGACGATTACTATCAGTTTCAGGGTGGCTTGACAGCGGCGGTACGCTCCATCGCAAAGACTTCTCCAGAAATCTATTTTGGCGATAATTCCTGTACCGCACAGCCTAAAGTCCGCAAACTAAGTGAAGAAATTGCCCGTGTTTACCGTTCTAGAGTGGTCAACCCGAAATGGATTGCGGGTGCAATGCGTCACGGCTATAAAGGCGCGTTTGAAATGGCAGCGACACTTGATTATTTGTTTGCCTATGATGCCACCACTCACTGCGTTGAAGACTTCATGTACGAAGGCGTTGCAGAGGCGTATGTCTTTGATCCAGCCGTGCAGAACTTCATCCAAAAAAGCAACCCCTGGGCACTGCGTGATATGGCAGAACGACTGCTGGAAGCGAACCAGCGTGGCTTGTGGTCACAGCCTGACCCTAAAATGCTAGACCGTTTAAAAGCGATCGCGAATGAAGCCGAAGGCACGATCGAAGCGCAATACCCCGAAACACAACATCCTGTCATTCCCCGCATATAAGATGATGAAGGAGATATTTTTCGTGGAAAAATTTCAAGGCGTTTTGCCCTCCAGAATAGTCTAAGTCCTGTTACGCCTGGGTGTTATCGATGTCGTGGCTTACTAGTTCTGTGCAGAGTGCTTCTACAACGCTCCAGCTTGGGTGCAGTGTACTAATTGCGGTTAGTCTCGTCATAGCAAAACCTGTGAAGGGTCAGGGTGTTGAAGCAGCGCGATCGCCCCAGTTTTTGCGGACTGTACCCACGGTTGTAAACCCGTCTCAGTTTTTGCCAAGGCTGCTGCCAGATACGATCGCCCCAGTGAGCCAACTGCCCGCCCAAAGTATCCCTCCTAACGCCGCGCCACAGCAGCTACCGCGAGAACCATCACCACCGTCTACCCAACCGCCTCCAGCTTCTACCCCTGCACCATTACCATCCCTCGATCAACTTCTGCCACTACCCGGTTCACAGCCAGCAGCGCCGTCTGAAAATACGCCTGAGACCATTACGGTCGATCGCTTTGAGGTGGTTGGCAGCACCGTTTTTAGTGCCGCAGAGTTTGCCAAAATTACGGAGCCGTTTACCAAGCGTCCCCTCGCGATCGGTGAATTGTTTCAGCTTCGGTCTGCCATTACGCAGCTTTACCTTGACAAGGGCTACATCACCTCTGGGGCATACGTGCCACCACAAACGCTTCAGCGTGGAGTCGTGACCATTCAGGTGATTGAAGGCAAGCTGGAAGCCATTAATATTACGGGCACCCGCCGCCTCAGCCCAAACTATGTGCGATCGCGACTGGCAATCGCAACGCGCCCCCCCCTAAACCGCGATCGACTGCTAGAAGCCCTACAGTTACTCCAGCTTGATCCACTGCTGCAATCGCTGGCAGCAGAACTGTCTGCTGGCACCCGACCCGGCGAGAGTGTGCTTTCGGTGCAAGTAACAGAAGCCAGCTCTTTTAACACGCAGTTGACCTTTGACAATGCCCGTGCGCCCAGCGTGGGTACTAATCGTCGTCAAATTCAACTCAGTCAGGGAAACACCACGGGTTTGGGCGATCGACTGAGTGCGTCCTACACCAACACCAATGGCAGCAACGTGATTGATCTGAGCTACGTACTGCCGCTCAATCCGCGCAATGGCACTCTAAGCCTTAACTACGGCAGCGCCTCCAGTTCAATTATTGAGCCACCCTTTGATGTGCTCGATATTGAGTCTAAAGCCCGTTATTATGAACTCGCGTTTCGCCAGCCGCTCGTCCAAACGCCCACCCGCGAAGTAGCCCTGGGGATCACTGCTACCCGACGCGAAAGCGAAGCCACCCTCCTTGATGGACTCATTCCCTTTCCTGCGCTAGGAGCCGATCGCAAGGGTCAAACACGCCTCACCGCCCTGCGTTTTTTTCAGGAAGCAACCTGGCGCAGTGGTACAGAAGTGATTGCGCTCCGCTCCCAGTTCACCGTCGGGCTAAATGCCCTTAGCGCCACCGTTAACCCAGACCCGCCCGATAGCCGCTTCTTGGCATGGCGCGGACAGACGCAGTGGGTACGGTTGCTAGCTCCCAATACCTTGCTGCTGGTACGCGGCGATTTGCAACTGGCAGACCGACCAATGCTACCGCTTGAACAGTTTGGCTTGGGTGGTCAAGACAGTGTGCGTGGCTATCGTCAAGATGCACTGCTGACCGATAACGGTCTGTTTGCCTCAGCAGAACTGCGCTTTCCCATTCTGCGCCTACCTAAATTGAATAGCCTGTTGCAACTGACTCCCTTTATGGATTTTGGCACTGCCTGGAACCTGGGAAACGCACTTAATCCCGACCCAAGAACGCTCTTGGCGGTTGGTTTGGGGCTGCGGCTGCAATATAGCGATCGCCTGACGGCTCGCCTCGACTGGGGCATCCCGCTCACTGCCATCAACGGTGCGAAAAACACATTGCAGGAGAACGGACTGTATTTCTCGATCGTCGTTAGCCCGTTTTGATAGAAAGAGAGAGGGACGAGGAGACGCAGTTCAAAACTCAAAACCCAAAACTCAAAACTCAAAACTTTCTCTCGTTCCTCTCAACCGACTCGGGTAAGGGTAAGATTGCTAGACATGAAGACTCTTTTAACTAATACTTGCGCTCAGTTAGCGATCGCAATGACACTGGTTGCGTGTAATCCCTCTCGCCCACCAGTCACATCTTCGCCACTGCCCAATGCTCTGCCAGCCAGTCCTATTATTGGTAGCCCTTCACCGCAACCAACGGCGATCGTAGATCCCTTTGCGAAAGGCGTAGACAAAGCAGCAAGTGCCAGCCAGTTGGCGCAGTCTGCTCAGACTACAGATGATTGGAGACTGGTGCTGAGTCAATGGCAACGAGCGATCGCGTTTATGCAAGCGGTGCCAGCCTCTGATCCCAATCATGCAGCCGCGCAGAAGTTGCTCGTACCCTATCGACAGGCATTAGCACGCACCCGGCAACTCGCTAAAAGTGGGGGTGCCAGTGAGAGTGCAACCGTGGTTCAAAGCAATGCTGATGGCGGCATTCCTTTAATTGCTGGTGGGCAGCCATCTGCTAGTCCCAGCACAACAAAGGGTGTGTCAACCACTGCGGTAGCAACTGTGAAAGTCTTGCTGCAGCAACAAACGGACTTTTTCGCCAAACAGAAGCGCTTTGCTACAACCCTCACCGAGCTGGAAACCAGCCTTCCGGCTGAGACACCCAGCTACACTTACAGCACTAGCGTGTCGCAGCTTAAACAGGCGATCGTTACCGCAGCAGCTAAACAGGAGGGCTTGCCTAGCTACACAGGTACATTGCTCTCCGTTAAGAATGAGCAAAATAATGACACAACTTTGACAGCAATTTGTGTCACGAGCAAACCTGCAAAAGTGCCGCCAGACGCGCCCCAAAGCTCTGGTCAAGAGATCCAGTGCCCGTCTGGAGCCTCAAAACTGTAAGTGCTGCCTTGGCAAACCTAGCGTCGCCGACTGCCAAAGCCGCGCGATCGAGAGCTACCAAACCCTCGGCTAGGGCTACGATTGGTGCGGCTGGGACGATCGGAGCGTCGCAGTGTGCTATTGCCAAAACCAGTACCAGTGGAGCGGCTACCTTGTCCAGTGCTGCGCGTTCTGGCAGTGCCGGAGGACGGCGATCGCAACTGTCCGGTCGTCCGCAATTGGTTGTTACGCACCGCAGCCGGAGGAGCCTGATAACGAGACTGATAGCTGTTCACAGCTTGATTGTAAGAGGAACCGTAGCCGCCATATCCCGTCATAGGCACACCTGGTTGATACATGGGTGGCATATAGTACTGCGGTCTAAAGAGCATACTACCGATCGCTTGCCCTGCCAAAGCGCCTGCAAACGGTGTCCAGAAACTAGACTGTTGACGTACCACAACGGTTTCTTGGCGACCCGTCTCTGGATTATTTTGAGTTTCCGTTACGTTATGAACGTACTCAATTTTAAAGTCCTCGGTGAGATGGAGAGACGGTTGACCCTTATCCACCTTGAGGTAGCTCTTCTTACCAGCCGCAACTTCTTCTTCAGTTAAACGAGCCATCTGTAGGTTAGTGGTGCGAAAGGCAGACGATTCACCCGGTTTTGTATTGAGTACCGCCACGTTATATTCGCCACCAGCATCGTTATAGGTTGCTTGCTGTACAGGATACTCGCCGTCCGAAAGGCGGGTCTGGGCAACGGGGCTAGTTGATTGAGTCGGCTGCGATCGCGTCTCAGCGTTTGAGTTAGTGGCAAGAGGACTGCCACAGCCGACCGAAGTCCAGATGAGCGTCAAAGCCATTGAGAGAGCCAAAAATTTGCGAAGCATAAGTAAATAGAGGGGTTGTTGAAAGTTTTGTGAATAAAAGCGCAGCCGCATAGGCGGTTTAAAGTGGAATCAGCTCTGGAAAATTACCAAGCACCTGATCAGGTGTCAACTCATCGCCTAACCGTGCAGGCGAAAAATGCACTTGAACAGCGCGCAGCTTTTCCTGGTAATGCAGGTTGATCATTGCCTTTAGCCCGATCCTCAGGGCACTCATGTTAGCCAGATCAGTTTCCAGCTCTGGCACCTCGCCCTCAGAAGCGATCGTTAGCATCACAACCAGGTTACGGGTCGCAGGCAGTGTCAACGGGTCGTCATTATTTCCAGCCGCCTCTAACACTGGGGCACTGAGATAACGCTGCGCCGAATCGGTAAACAATTCAGTCACAAAATCGCCTGCCTCGCCTTCATCCCAGAAGACCTCACCTTCATTACCAGCAGACTGCCAGTAGATGTCATGCTGAAGCAAGCCCTGGCAAATCTCGACTAAGCCTTCTCCTAGATCGTGCATGTCGCCTTCGGTCTCTACAGCGTCACGAGCAGCGCTATTCAGGATGCCTAGCAGCGGAGCAACTTCATCACCGACGAGATGGATAAAGATCCGACAAACAACAAACCGAGTTTTGCCAGTAAATTGATTCAGGCGATCGCGCCACGCATTCATATCTTCTTTCCTCGGGTGATAGTGATAGTCGCTTTAGCCAGGTTAACCCTGACACTACTGTATGCAGCCACTCGTGTAAAACTATCTACCTCAGGTGTAGCCCACATTCTGGTCTGCCCAAGGTGCGGATTTCTGCCCATCAAGTTACGGTTGGCAGAAGGCAAAAGGCAGAAGGCAGAAGGCAGAAGGCAAAATTAACTCAAAACTCAAAACTCAAAACTTTCTACTCCCCTCACTCCTCACCCCTCACTCCTCACCCTTTCACCCTCTTGCTCCTTGCCTCCTTGTGAGTGCTACCGTAGAACGGTGCTGAAAGAGTTTTGCAGCTATTGTTCTTTAATTCAAAAGCCTAAATCGTTAGATGAGTATTTTTACGCTGCGATCGCTCCACAAAGACTTTGGCATCAAAGAGATTTTGCATGGTGCCAACTTTAGCCTGGATGATGGCGACAAGGTGGGGTTAATTGGCACCAACGGCTCTGGTAAATCCACGCTGCTCAAAATGATTGCGGGGCAAGAGTCGATCGACAGTGGCGAAATTGTCGTCAATTCGGGTGTTCGCATTGTCTATCTACCGCAGCAGCCAGAGCTAGACGACGATCGCACTGTCCTGGAACAGGTCTTTGCTGACAGTGGCGATCAGATGGCACTGGTGCGGGAGTTTGAGGACGTTTCCGATAAGCTGGCGCATGGGCATGGCGATCAAGACCAACTGATGGCGCGGCTGTCTAGCCTGACGCATCGCCTGGATGCCACCGGAGCCTGGGACTTAGAAACCAATGCCAAAATTATTCTGACTCGGCTTGGCATTGAAGACTTTGATGCCAAAATTGGCAGCCTTTCAGGTGGCTACCGCAAACGCATTGCCCTGGCAGCCGCGTTACTATCCGAGCCAGATGTGCTGCTGATGGATGAGCCAACGAACCATTTGGATGCGCTCTCAGTGGAATGGCTGCAAAGTTACCTCAACCGCTTTCGCGGCGCACTGCTGCTGATTACCCACGATCGCTACTTTCTCGATCGCGTGACCAATCGCATTCTGGAGATCGATCGCGGCGACCTTTACACCTACAGCGGCAACTACTCCTACTATTTGGAGAAAAAGGCACTGTCAGAAGACTCTGCCGCTAGCACCGAGCGCAAACATGCAGGACTGCTGCGACGCGAACTGGAATGGCTGAAACGAGGACCGAAAGCACGCAGCACAAAACAAAAGGCACGGATCGATCGCGCCCGTGCTTTACAGGCAACTGAATTTAAGCAAGCGAACGGCAAGGTTGATCTGGCGACAGCAGGACGGCGCATTGGCAAGAAAGTCATTGAGCTGGTGAACGTCTCGAAAGGCTACGGCGATCGCACCTTAATCAAAAACTTCACCTACGAGTTCAGCCCGGAAGATCGTGTGGGGATCATCGGCGGCAACGGTGTTGGCAAGTCTACCTTGATGGACATGATCACCGGACGCTTACAGCCCGACTCTGGCACCGTCGATCGGGGCACGACCATTCATATCGGCTACTTTGACCAGCATTCCGACGACCTGACGCTGAAGCCCGAACAGCGGGTGATCGACTATCTCAAAGATGTCGCCGAACTGGTGAAAATTGCGGATGGCTCCGTCATCACCGCTTCCCAAATGCTGGAGCGCTTTCTGTTTCCTGGCAACCAGCAGTATGCCCCCATTAACAAACTCTCTGGTGGCGAAAAGCGTCGTCTTTTCCTGCTGCGCGTGCTCATGAGTGCCCCCAACGTCCTCATCTTGGACGAGCCGACTAACGACCTGGATGTGCAAACCCTGGCTGTTTTGGAAGATTACCTGGAAGACTTCAACGGCTGCGTTATAGTCGTCTCGCACGATCGCTACTTCCTCGATCGTGTAGTCGATACCATCTTTGCCTTTGAGTCTGACGGCACTTTGCGTCAATACCCTGGAAATTACTCGGTGTATTTGGACTATAAGCAGGCAGAGGAGGGGGAGGAGAAAGAAGAGAGAAGAGAGGAGTTAGAAGGGAGAGGAAAGGTTCAAGGGGATCAGAAATCGCCGCTACTAACAACGAACAACCCAACAACAACTAACGCTTCGGCTTCCCAAACTCAAAATATCTCCCAAGGAGACGCTTCGCGAACAAAACTCAAAACTCAAAACTCAAAAAAACTTTCCTACAAAGAAAAGCGCGAATTTGAGCAGTTGGAAACCCAGATCCCCGCGATGGAAGCCGAAAAAGAGCAGATTGAGCAAACGTTGTACAAAAATCCGCCGTCAGGTTTTACTGAAGTGCAAACACTGTCTTCTCGGCTTGCCGAACTGAATGCCGCGATCGATGCTGCCACCGATCGCTGGCTAGAGCTATCGGAACTGGAGTCTTAGCCTTTGGTTATGCCCTTTTTCGATGTTGCTAGACTTGCCTTCATCCTCAACTTTTATCTTCCACTAGAAAAGAGTGACCACTCTTGTTCCCTCTACTTTTGGGAGAGGGCTAGGGTGAGGGTCAGGTGGCTGACTTTATTCCAGACTCTAGCAACGCTCTCTTTGATCAAATCAGGGGATCGGCTTGTTAGCGACGGTTGAGTCATGGACGCATCACCGCCCCTAAACGAATTCGCTCTCTGGCAAAAAGCCATAGCAGAGGGCAACGGGCGAATCCGAAACACCGTTCAGCCCACATTCTTTGCGCCCGCAGTGAATGCAGTCTGATTGGGTTGGCAAGACTAATTCGATCGCAGGATAGACGCTGATCCCCTGATTAATGAAGCCCTGCGCTTCTAAATCTGAGAGGACACTGCAAATTAGAAGTGCCTGGGTAACACCAAGTGCTTCTCGCTGGTAGTTGATTTGCTTTAGCGTCTCCCCGAACCCCTGAGTATCGGGTTTAATCAGCACCAGCACTTTTTCCGTCAGGCTAATGAAGCAATCAGGTTTGTCTTGCTCAAACAAATCCTTGTACTGAAGCGTAAACGTACCGTCAGGGTAGCGTAATGTGCGGATCTGCCGCAGAAACGGCAGAGTGAAGTTGCCAGCCGCATCGATCGCATACCACCAGGATTTATGCCACGCATCATAGGGCAAATGCAAGATCTCCTCAGTTTGCTCTGGGCGAAACCCTGCTTCTGCTAGCAGCGAGACCGTCAGTGACAGCGACAGATTCTTACCCAGCATCTGCATCTCTGATTCGTGCTGGGTAAGCCTTGCTAGTTCTCGGCTGTCTTGAGTGCGGTTGTTGCCCACAAATAAGCGCTCTGCTTCCCCAGGTGCTGCCAGCTTGCAATGAACCACCTCAAAATGCACAATGCCATCAGCCGTCTGTTGATAGCCCGTTGGTACACCAACCTGGGTCGAAATCGCACGAACATGATGCCCGTGAGCCAGCGAGGGAATACAGCTTTCCAGCAGCGACCTGAGTACATTGCTGTCAGCGATCGCCAGTGCCAGTTGGATCTGGTCATGCAGATTGGGTGCTTTTACAGCATCACTCACCGGATGAAACAGAGGATTCGTTGGCATAGCCTGTTACCCATCGCTACTGTTGAATAAACGCTATTGTCGAACAGTTTTGGCAGAACGACTCTACACTTGCACTTCTCTTAAGAAATCGATAGCTTTGGCTGGCTCGACCGTAGCGATCGCTACGAAGCACCCCTAACCCAGCGCTTTAGGGAAACAGGCAGCGTTCAGCCATTCATGTTCAGGCATTTGTAGCCGCCTTTGCACTAATGTCGATCGCTCAATAGCGTATGAATGATCTGGCTTGTGCCCAAATTCAGCGATTTTGCAAAAAATGACGTTGCCTGGGTGTGCGATGGCATAATGGAGCAACTGACTACTTATGTTCCATTCGCAACCCGCTATTAGTTATGTCACAAGGACAGGGATTTGGCTTCGGTCTTGGCAAAATGAAGGAGCTGACAGAAGCCTTCAAAAAAGCGCAACAGGTTCAAGAGGGAGCAAAACGGCTTCAAGAAGAACTGGAGCAAATGGAAATTGAAGGTGAATCCGGCGGCGGTTTGGTAAAAGTGGTGCTGAGTGGCAACCAGGAACCGCTTAGCGTTACCATTTCGCCCGATGCTCTGGGTGAAGGTGCAGATGTGCTTTCAGATTTGGTCACGGCAGCGATGAAAGATGCCTACAACCGCTCAACCGCTACCATGCGCGAACGGATGGAAGAGCTAACGGGTGGGCTGAATTTGCCAGGAATGTAGAGATTGAGCAGCAGTTAGACGGCAGGGTTCATAGCACGGCTTTACGGTGTATCTTGCGGCTAGACCCCGCTTCTGCGTTTGGCATTCCGCTGTGGTGTGCCAACCCAATTAATCTCTAACGGTTTTTAGTAGTATGCGTGATACGCGCTCTGTCGTTTGCCTACGAAGAGCGATCGCTGTTCCGCTTAAATTTGCTGTCACTACGGCACAACTAATGCCCTATACGCTGCTATTCGTTTGTCTTGGTAATATTTGCCGTTCTCCCTCAGCAGAGAACATCATGAATCATCTGATTGCTCAAGCAGGTTTGAGCGATCGTATTGTTTGTGATTCAGCTGGCACCGCTAGCTACCACGTTGGTAGTCCGCCTGACCGTCGAATGGCGATCGCCGCGCAACGGCGGGATATTACCTTATGTGGCAGCGCACGACAATTTACAACAGCAGATTTCGCGGCATTCGATCGCATTCTGGCAATGGATCGAGAGAACTTTAACCATATCTGTGCCCTTGACCCTGCTGGCAACTATCGGTCAAAGGTGCAGCTTATGTGTGATTTCTGTACTCGACACACGTTACAAGAAGTACCTGATCCTTACTACGGCGGCACTGAAGGGTTTAATCAAGTAATTGACCTATTGTTTGATGCCTGTGAAGGGTTGCTGCATGACGTAAACCAACAGCTAGCGGTGAACAAAACCCTTTGACGGTCTAGCTTGCGATGGGCAACTTTGATTGGAAGCAACCCTCTAGAAACGTACGAGCCTTAAAGCGCATCGATCGCTTGCTTTAAATCAGCTGTCAGCAATTGAGCACTTTGCTTCGGTGCTTTTGCATTGTAGGCAGATACCTGTATGGGCTGACCAATGCAAACCCTAACCTTGCAGCGCCACGGCACAGCCGGATCGCTGTAATGGATATGAATCGGAACAATCTGGATACCAAGGTTGGGGCGACTACTTTCTGCCTGTAACGCTAACCGAGCTAGACCCGGCTTAAGACGCTGTACTGAAGGATCACGAAAGATATTGCCTTCTGGAAAAATCACAAGCGTTTCGCCATCTTGTAACAAGTCAACCCCATGACGTAGGCTCGCGATCGCCGGACGCTTAGGATCGATCGGAAAGCCGCCTAACCGTCGAATAAACCAGCCTTGCAGCCCTCTAACCTCATCTGCTGAGACCATAAAGCGCGGATGATTCCCTGTAATGTCGTGTCCCGCAGCATAGGGGATCATCATGGCATCCCAGCGAGAACGATGAGTAGGGGCAAGAATCACGGGACCCGTCCGAGGAAGATTACTACGCCCTATGACTTCAACCTGCCTGAAATAAGCGGGTACAAGAAGATACCGACCGAGCGGATAGACGAGTGATGCTAACCAGGATGAACATTGTGACGACGCAGCGATCGGTGCGCTTTGACTCTGAGCGATACCACCTTTAAGCAATCGCACAAAAAGCGAGTTCTTTGCTGGCTGCTCAGAGTCAAGCTTCGACGGATCGGCGTGGCGGCACTCCTGGCATTTTGCTGACTCTGGGGCAAGTGAACTTACCGACGGATCAGCGCTGGTTGGCAGTTGCCCTGAAGCGTAAAGTGGTCTAATTGGATCAAGCGAGTTCATAGAGTGACGAGGGGAACGAGGTGCGGAAACAACACGTAAACCTACCCTAGAGCGCTACGCGATCGTCGTTGTTATCGCTAAGGACACTTTCTAGGGTGTCATGAAGTAGGATGACGACGCTGGGCAAACCAATCCTGTAGTTGCTGACGACAAAATACTTCCAGCACACCACCGATGACAGAAAGACGATGGTTAGAACAATCGCTGTCAGGTATGTTTAGCACCGATCGCACGGCTCCAGCTTTGGGATCATCGGCTCCATACACTAGCTGTCCCAGTCGTGCTAGCACTAGCGCCCCCGCACACATGGGGCAGGGTTCCAACGTAACGTAAAGGGTACATTGGGTGAGGTGCCAGTCATTAAGTACCCGTCCTGCGGCTCGTAGTGCCAGGATCTCGGCATGGGCAGTCGGGTCATGATCTCGCTCACGCCGATTTTCTGTCTCTGCGATCGCTCGTCCATTTGCATCGACGATCACGGCACCGACTGGCACATCGCCCGCTTCGCCAGCCATCTGAGCCAGAGCGATCGCGCGCTCCATCCACTGCCGATGTCGTACGTATTCTGGATGGTCAAAGGATGGAGGCAAGGGGTGAGGGGGTGAAGAGTGAAGAGTGAAGAGGTGAAGGGGTGAAAGAGAAAGCCATTAGTTAAGTAGAAGCTTTTGCCTTTTACCTTTTACCCTCTGCCTTTCGTCTTCTAACTGCTAGCTGCTAACAACAAGTCGAGCTGTTGTTCTTGATCAAGCTGGTAGAGGTCATCGCAGCCACCAATGTGCTGTTGATTGATAAAAATCTGCGGCACAGAACGTTTCCCGTTAGAGCGTTCTGCCATTTTGGTTCTGGCTGCTTCATCACCATCAATTTTGTATTCGGTAAAGCTGGCTCCTTTCCACCATAAAAGCAGTTTGGCGCGAATGCAGAAGGGGCACGTCTGCCAGGTATAGATTTCTACATTAGCGTTGACTTGCTCAGGATGTCGTTTGAGCAGGGAGTTGAGCGTTTTTAGCATTGGTTGATCGCTCCACGATCGCGGGTAGAAACAGCTTGGAAAACAGTCTAAAGAGAAGGAAAGGGCGTTACTACCAGTATGCCAAGTCCAACCACGGCGATCGCGACTGAAAAGGCTAACAATTTAAGTCGATTTTGCCAGACTGGGATAGTGGATGATACTTCTAGCTTGGGCGATCGGTGTGGCAAAGAGGGCACAAACCAAAGAATCACGCTGCCCAACGTCATAAAACTGCCGAGGATGGCAGCAGTACCAGCAATCCAAGTGAGTACAAACCAGAGACTTTGTGACATGGAGCGTATCTCAAGACAATTAGCTTTGTACCTTAGATGGTTTAGTGTCTGCCGTCCAGAAGCAGCTAGCAGATTGCATGACGGCGTTCGCAAAGGAAGCAATCCTAGAGACACTAGCTATGCCAAAACCGATTGGGAGCGGTTACAAAAAACCCCAGCCGCAGCCAGGGGTTCAGTAAGGTTAAACATGGCTCGCTGGAATCATGTGCCAGCTAACTCAGACATCGTAGATGCGACATTCCAAAGCGTCAGGACGTTCTTCGCAGTAGCGATCGAAGTTTGTCTTTTGATTTAAGCGACGATCGGGGCTTGCCGCTTGCATTTCTTCAACCGCATCCCAAGCAACCGCACATTCGCTAGAAAGTTCGCCATTGTTACTACAGGCAGAGCGGGCTTGTTCAAGCATGGATTGCAACTGCTGTTCGAGGGGTGCAGTATGGTTCGTTTCAAGTAATTTAGACATTGTACGAGACTCCTGTAACTGGGTTTGTGTAGCGTTAACCCGTTGATTCGCACGTTTGTGACGAGTGCTTAGATCTAATCTAACGCTGTTGTTGTGGTTTGACAGTAGCGAAAACCAGCAACTAGCGTGCGGTAATCTGGCTAGCCTCTAGACAGAAACACGGGAAGAAAGTAGTCCAAACGCCTGAACAGACGCAGCAAAACTTAACACACTGAAGCGGGAAGATTGCTGTCAAGCACGTCTCCCCCTTTTGGTAGACTTAAAGACTGAGATCAGAATTAACAGAACCGCGCAAACTCAAGCAGTTGGAGGATTTACTTCGTGGAGAACACGCTCGGTCTAGAGATTATTGAGGTTGTAGAACAGGCGGCGATCGCGTCTGCCCGCTGGATGGGTAAGGGCGAGAAGAACATTGCCGATCAGGTTGCGGTAGAAGCCATGCGTGAACGCATGAACAAGATTCATATGCGGGGTCGCATCGTCATTGGTGAAGGTGAGCGCGACGACGCACCCATGCTCTACATCGGTGAAGAAGTCGGTATTTGTACTCAAGAGAATGCATCTGCTTTCTGCAACCCCGATGAATTGGTTGAAATCGACATCGCGGTAGACCCTTGTGAAGGGACTAACCTCGTTGCCTATGGACAGCCCGGTTCCATGGCAGTGTTGGCAATTTCTGAAAAAGGCGGGCTGTTTGCTGCACCCGACTTTTACATGAAAAAGCTGGCAGCGCCCCCCGCAGCCAAAGGCAAAGTTGATATCAACAAATCTGCGACCGAAAACCTCAAAATCCTCTCTGAATGCCTTGATCGGGCGATCGAAGAGCTGGTGATTGTCGTAATGAAACGCGATCGTCATAAGGACTTGATCAAAGAAATTCGCGATGCTGGTGCCAGAGTCTCTCTCATTAGTGATGGTGATGTGGGCGCAGCGATTTCTTGCGGTTTTGCTGGCACCAATATCCATGCGCTGATGGGCATTGGTGCGGCTCCTGAAGGAGTCATCTCGGCTGCGGCAATGCGGGCAATGGGTGGGCACTTCCAGGGGCAGCTCATCTACGACCCTGAAATTGTGCAAACAGGGCTGATTGGCGAAAGCAAGCAGGCTAACATCGATCGCCTCAAGAGCATGAATATTAATGATCCTGACAAGGTGTACGATGCCCACGAACTTGCGTCTGGTAAAACCGTCCTGTTTGCTGGCTGTGGCATCACGACGGGCAATCTGATGCAAGGAGTACGGTTCTTTGGTGGTGGCGCTAGAACGCAATCGCTAGTCATCTCCAACCAGTCCAGTACGGCGCGCTTTGTAGACACAATCCACATGTCTGGGCAGCCAAAAGTCGTGCAGTTGCACTAACTTGTTAGTAGTTGGTTGTTAGCTGTTAGCGCATTGACGGCTAACAGCTAACAACCAAACGCCACGCATTAAGATTCGGTTCACATAAAAAGAGCGCATTTTGAAATGAACATTGCCGTCGTAGGGTTAAGCCACAAAACAGCCCCGGTTGACGTTCGAGAAAAATTAAGCATTCCCGAAACCATCTATGACAGGGCGATCGCCCAGCTTTGCGCCTGTCCGCACCTTGAAGAAGTTGCCGTTTTAAGCACCTGCAATCGCCTCGAAATCTATCTAGTGACTAGCGAAACCGAGCAAGGCATCCGCGAAGTAACCCAATTTTTAAGCGATCATAGTAAGCTTTTTCTACCCCAGTTACGTCCCCATCTTTTTACCCTGTTGCATCAAGATGCGGTGATGCACCTTATGCGCGTTGCCTCTGGTTTGGATAGCTTAGTGCTGGGTGAGGGGCAAATTCTAGCTCAAGTCAAGCACTGCCATAAGCTAGGGCAACAGCATCAGGGCATTGGGCGCATACTCAACCAGTTATTCAAACAGGCTCTCACAGCCGGCAAGCGCATCCGTACCGAAACCAGCATCGGTACCGGAGCCGTTTCAATTAGCTCTGCCGCGGTCGAACTGGCACAAATCAAAGCACAAAATTTAGCCGCCTGTCGCGTTGGCATTCTGGGCGCTGGCAAAATGTCTCGCCTTCTGGTGCAGCACTTACTCTCTAAAGGCGCGGTCAATATCTCAATCTTGAACCGATCGCTTGAACGAGCACAAGAATTAGCCAAACTCTTTCCAGACGCAGAGCTGCATCTACATCCACTCTCAGATTTAGCGACTGTATTAGCAAACTCCGACATCGTTTTTACGAGTACCGCTGCGACAGAACCCTTGCTCGATCGCGCCAAGCTAGAAATGGTCTTAGATCCGGCACAGCCATTAATGCTCTTTGATATCGCGGTACCGCGCAACGTTCATACTGATGTCAACGAACTGCCCCATGTACAGGCATTTAACGTGGATGACTTGAAGGCGGTTGTGGCACAAAATCAGGAAAGTCGTCGCCAGATGGCAATGGAAGCAGAAGTGCTGCTGGATCAGGAAGTGGATACATTTGATAGCTGGTTACGATCGCTCGAAACGGTTTCCACGATCAGCAGCCTCCGCGAAAAGGTCGAAACCATCCGCGCTCAAGAGCTTGAAAAAGCGCTGTCTCGACTAGGCTCCGAGTTTGCTGAAAAGCATCAAGAAGTGATCGAAGCGCTCACCCGTGGCATCGTCAACAAAATTCTTCACGATCCGATGGTGCAGTTACGCGCACAGCAAGACATTGAGGCAAGACGACAGGCAATGCAAACACTTACTACCTTGTTCAACCTGGAATCCACGTCAAACAAACAGTTTGGGTAACTTGCATCAAGTCCCCCATTTTCTTGAAGAAAAAGGGGGACTAAAACACCGATCGGCTCAAATACCAATAGTTTGAAAGTCACCTAACACCTTGACTTCTGGCTCCAGATGTAGCGACCAGTGTTGTTCCACCTTTTGCTGCACATGATCAATCAAACGAAAGATATCGCTTGCTAGCGCATTGCCGCAGTTAAGGATGAAATTAGCGTGGCGTTCGGCAATCTGGGCACCGCCAATCTTATAGCCTTTCAGCCCAGCTTGCTCAATCAGCCATCCTGCTTTGTGTTGTTCGTTCGGATTGCGGAAGACGCTGCCACAACTAGGCAAATGATAGGGCTGAGTGGTACGTCGTTGGTTAAGGTGCTGGCTGGTCAAATTAGTGAGCGCTACCGGATCAAACCCTGGTTGAAGTTGAAACGTTGCTTGCGTCACTAGCCAGTTTTTTCCTTGCAGCGCCGAGGTGCGGTAGCGATAACACAAGTCTTGCGGGGTCAAAATCTGGGTTGTGCCATCAGGTAGCAGCACATGAGCGTTAACTAGAACATCCGCTGTACACCCACCATGAGCACCAGCATTCATGACCACAGCACCGCCAACTGTACCTGGAATGCCCACTGCCCACTCCATGCCCTGCCAACCCCGTTCGGCTGCCAGCCATGCCAGTCGGGGGAGCGGGTCGCCTGCGCCAACGGTCACCTGTCCTGACTCGGCATCAAATTGATATTGGCGTAGACGGCGAGTGCTAATGACAAGACCTGGCAAACCACGATCGCTGATGAGCAAGTTTGAACCTGCCCCCAACAGCGTCAGGGGTAAAGCATTCGCCTGTGCCCACTCAAAGCTTGCCTGCAATTCGGCAAAGTGTTTGGGTGCAACATACCACTGTGCTGGACCACCCACCCGAAAAGAGGTAAACGAGGCGAGCGGGACTTGAGGTTTGATTAGGCAGTCAGTGCCAGCCAGACGGATGGGTTGAGCAAGAGACAGTGTAGCGCCGCGTTTGAGCGATTCAAAACTCGGTCGAGTTTTGCTGGAAATAGCTACTTTTGGAGGATCGTACGAGAGCGTCATGGTATTAAATCAGGTTTGTGACCCAACCGGGCAGCGCCAGTGGGTGCGATCGTCTCAGGGTTTGTCAGGTTTGTGGTGTTAAGCCTGGTTGCACCAAGCTTGCGATTGCCCTTGTTCTATAGTCTGATGAAACGCCATGACTTCGGGAATTAATTGATTGAGATTTCCCGCTCCCAAAAAGAGGGCAATGTCTCCAGGCATTAACAGTTTGGTCAAGTGCTGACTCACCGCTTGTAGAGACGGTTGATAGTCTACTTGAGGATGATAGTTTGCGATCAAATTAGCAACCTGCTGACTACTGATATTGCCTGGATTCGCTTCACCAGCACTGTAGATGTCACTGATAACTACTACATTGGCATCACTAAACGACGTGGCAAACTCTTCTAGAAACGTGAGTGTACGGCTGTATCGATGGGGTTGGAAAATGGCGACCACTCGACGCTTAGAGGACGAACCGCCACTTTGAAGACGAGCGGCGGCCAGCGTTGCCCGCAATTCACTGGGGTGATGGGCATAGTCGTCAATAAAGGTAATGCCGTTATGTTCTCCACGCCATTCAAACCGCCGTCGCGCACCTTCAAAGGTGGCGATCGCTTGAGCGATCGTCGCAAACTCTAGCTTTAGCAAGCGCCCTACCGCTACTGCTGCCAGAGCGTTACTGAGGTTATGTTTCCCCAAAAGCTTGACGTTCAAACGCCCCAAAATGACACCCCGCTCCCAAATTCGCGCTGTCGTACCATCCGCTCGACAGGTAATACAGTCAGCCGTGTAGTCAGCGCCCGAATTAACATCAAGGCTATAGCTGATCGTTGGCTGGAGCTGTTCTCGGACGGTGGCACAATCAATGCTGCCAATCAGCGTTTGGCATCGTCCAGCAAACGTTTTGAAAATATCAATGACTTCATCTAGAGTGCTGTAGTGATCAGGATGGTCAAGCTCAATGTTGGTGACAATACCGACGCTAGCAGCCATTTTCACCAATGAACCATCTGACTCATCTGCCTCTGCTACCAGATAGGCACTCTGCCCCACACGGGCGTTACCTTCCCAGGCGTTGACTTCACCACCCACCACGATCGTTGGGTCAAGCCCTGCTTTCAACAACATATAGCCAATCATGCTGCTGGTCGTCGTTTTACCATGAGTGCCTGCCACTGCAACACTTTGGTATTCCTGCATTAAGCCCGACAGCACATCAGAGCGATGAAAAATCGGGTAGCCCAACTCATGGGCAGCACGGTACTCAGCATTCGCAGGATGAATCGCAGTCGAACAGATAACCTGTGGTAACAACGTTGCTTCTTGTGCCTGCGATCGGGAAGGTGTTAATCGCTCACACCCTTTTTCTTTAGCAACGCTCACCGCAGCCGCTGGTGATGCTGCTGTTACTGAACTTGCAGACGTTTGAAAAAAATCTAAGTTGCTGGGATCCTGGCTCCAAAAAACATGAGCGCCTTCTTCCTGTAGCCGTTGAGTAATACGACTAAGATGCAGATCAGATCCAGATACGGGTAGTCCACGCTTCGCTAGTACATAAGCAAGGGCTGACATGCCAATGCCGCCAATGCCTATGAAGTGAAATGGTCTACCGCTGAAATCGACAGAATTCAGCATTTTAACTCCTCACACACCACACCAATATCTCGGGCTATCATATCAAGGATTATCTTTTCGGGATACAGCCTCCTATAAATCTCGCGATTTGAGATGTTATGGAAGCTTTATGTCAATGCTCAACGTTTAATCGTCACGAAAGTTATACCATCAATTTGGGAATTTTCTGGGCAGTTTTTGGCTGAAAAGCTAGCAATTTTACTTGTACAGCCTCTTTACAAAGGTATTGCAATCGTGCCGATTATTACTCATCACAGAGATCTGTTCTTTTCATGGATGCTCTTTCCTTTTACAGTTAACTACAGCCCTGTAAGGATTACGTCCGGATCGATAGTTGCCTACACCCAAGGCATCAAACCATTAAATTAAGCCAAGCTATTCATTAAGCGCATGAAGAACAAGTGAAACCAGTCGTTCTTCATGCGCTGTATAAGCAATAAGTGTTTTGATTAAGATGCCCAATGTTGCAATCTTTGGCGGCACCTTTGACCCCATTCACTGGGGGCATCTTCTGATTGCCGAGACTGCACTGGATCAGTTTCATCTCGATCGTGTGATTTGGGTACCGACCTTTTGTCCACCGCACAAAGTGCCACCGTTAGTGAGCTTTAAACACCGTCTGGCAATGCTTAGTTCTGCGATCGCTGACCAGCCTGCCTTCAATGTTTCTACTATAGATAGTCAACAGCAGGGCACATCCTATGCAGTTGAGACCTTCAACGCTTTGCAAACGCTTGAACCTAACGCTTGCTGGTACTGGATTGTTGGCAACGATGCCTTTCACAGTCTGCCCAAATGGAAAGACAGTCAAGCACTAGCGGCACAATGTACTTGGCTGGTTGCTCCAAGAGTGCAGGAACAAAGGGGGAAGAGGGCAGCAAGGGAAAGCAGAGAAATAGGCAATAATCATCCCAAGGCAAGCACACTGCCTCCCTACTCGCACCTCACGCCTCCGTCCGCGCTCATCTGGCACCATCTGGAAATGCCCTCGATTGAAATTTCCTCTAGCCTCATTCGGCAGCGGTGCCAAGACGGGCGATCAATCCGCTATCTGGTACCAGAGTCGGTTCGCTGCTATATTACTGAAAAGCTCTTGTACCAAATGAGTTAAAATACCTAGTTAAGGCGTTAATGATACAGAAAGTAATACAGGCTTGAGTCAGGTGTTGAGGCGGAAGTTCTTATCAGAGGCACGATCGCCATTTGTTAGACCCCTCTTAAGTATGATGACGTTAGAGCGAGTTATTGCACTCGTATCCTTAGGGTCTTATGATCAATTTGACTACCAAGAATCTCTTTAATAGACAGAGGGCAAGACGCAGTGATTAGAGTAGCGATTAACGGATTCGGACGCATCGGGCGCAATTTTACGCGGTGCTGGTTGACTCGCGCCGACAGTCAGATTGAGGTAGTTGCTATTAACGACACCTCTGACCCTAAAACAAACGCCCACCTGTTGAAATATGACACCATGTTGGGCAAGTTTGATGCCGACATTAGCGCCGATGAAAACACGATCACTGTCAATGGACACACGATCAAATGCACCTCCGATCGCAATCCCGAAAACTTGCCCTGGAAGGACTGGGACATCGACCTCATCATTGAATCGACTGGTGTCTTCGTCAGTAAAGAAGGCGCTTCAAAGCATATTAAAGCTGGTGCTAAAAAGGTACTCATTACGGCACCGGGTAAGGGTGACGATGGCACATTTGTAGTCGGTGTTAATCATCAAGACTACACCCATGAGAATCACTGGGTAATCAGCAATGCAAGCTGTACCACCAATTGCCTTGCACCGATCGCCAAAGTGCTTCACGAAAACTTTGGCATTATCAAGGGTGTGATGACCACAACCCACAGCTATACAGGCGACCAACGCTTGCTAGATGCTAGCCACCGAGATTTGCGTCGGGCAAGAGCGGCTGCCATGAATATCGTACCAACCTCCACAGGAGCCGCTAAAGCGGTCGCAATGGTATTACCAGAGCTGGCAGGTAAGCTGAATGGGATTGCCTTGCGAGTACCTACGCCCAACGTTTCGATCGTCGATCTAGTGGTACAGGTAGAAAAAACTACGTTTGCCGAGCAAGTGAACGAAGTGCTGAAAGAATCATCTGAAAATGCGCTTAAGGGCATTTTGAAGTATTGCGACTTGCCGCTTGTTTCCAGTGATCACGCTGGCACTGATGAGTCTTCGATCATTGACGCCGCACTCACAATGGTTATGGGCGGTGACTTGGTGAAGGTTGTTGCATGGTATGACAACGAGTGGGGCTATAGCCAGCGCGTTGTGGATCTTGCAGAACTCGTTGCTGAAAAGTGGGTTGCGTAATTCTGTTAGTCATCCTTCTTAGTGAAGCAATTGGATCAAGGCTCTCTGTTCGTTAATGGTTCGGCGTTATCTTGATCGCCGCCTTCACCGTTGATTTCACTCTGAACAATCAGATTGAGGTCAGCGGTGAAGGCTTTTTAGAGGCTATGGTTTTCTAGGGGCAACCGCATTTGTTCTATCCGGCACTCTGTCGCGTTTCGTATGTCAACATCAGGAAACACGATCGCTGCTATTGCCACTGCCATTGTTCCCGCACAGGGTAGTGTGGGCATTGTGCGTCTATCGGGCTTGGAAGCAGTCGCGATCGCCCGCATTCTCTTTCACGTGCCGGGTGATCAAAACTGGGCAAGCCATCGCATTCTCTACGGCTATGTGCGGCATCCCGACACTGACCAAGTGGTAGATGAAGCGCTTCTGTTGCTCATGCTAGCTCCCCGTTCGTATACGCGCGAAGATGTTGTAGAGTTTCACTGTCACGGTGGCATTATGGCGGTGCAGCAGGTCTTACAACTTTGTCTGGAGCAAGGGGCACGGCTAGCGCAGCCTGGAGAGTTCACACTAAGAGCCTTTTTGAATGGGCGACTGGACTTAACGCAGGCAGAGAGCATTACCGATTTGGTGGGGGCACGATCGCCCCAGGCGGCGCAAGCGGCTCTGGCTGGTTTACAAGGCAAACTCGCACAGCCAATCCGTCAACTCCGGGCTACATGTCTCGATATTTTGGCAGAGGTAGAGGCACGCATTGACTTTGAAGAAGATTTGCCACCGCTGGACGAGGTAGAGATTCAGTCAAAGTTAGAGCAGGTGTTGGCAGAGGTAAGCTGTCTTTTGGTGACCGTCGATCGAGGTGAATTATTACGATCTGGTTTAAAGGTGGCGATCGTCGGTCGTCCTAATGTCGGTAAATCGAGCCTGCTAAATGCCTGGAGTCGGAGTGACCGCGCGATCGTCACCGACCTCCCTGGCACCACGCGTGATGTTGTGGAATCACAGCTTGTGGTTGGCGGCATTCCCATTCAGGTGCTAGACACCGCAGGCATTCGTGACACGGATGACAAGGTAGAAAAAATCGGCGTAGAGCGATCGCGTCTGGCGGCTCAAAAGGCTGATCTCGTTTTGCTCACCATTGATGCTCAAACAGGTTGGACAGATGCCGACCAAGCCATTTACGAACAGGTAAAGGATCGCCCCTTGATTCTGATTATCAACAAAATTGATTTGCTAGACTCACGTCCTTTGCCCTTACTCCCGACTCCCTACTCCCGACTCCCCTGCGCCAAAACTGCCGCTGCTCTAAATCAGGGTATTGATGACCTTGAAGCCGCAATCTTAACGATCGTCCACTCTGGCACGCTTCAGGCTGCGAATCTGGATATTGCCATTAACCAACGTCAGGCGGCGGCTCTGACCCGCGCTAAAGCAGCCTTACAGCACGTACAAGGGACGATCGCCGATCAACTGCCGCTTGACTTTTGGACGATCGACCTTCGTAGCGCCATTCAAGCACTCAGCGAAATTCTGGGTGAAGATGTCACAGAATCGGTTCTAAACCGCATCTTCAGCCGTTTTTGTATTGGTAAATAGTACCAATGGGGCTTCAAGGCGATTGCATCAATCTGTAGAACCGTCGCCTGTACATTATGGGCAACAGTTCTACAGGGACAATGAGCTAACTTTGCTCTAAACTGCTCAGGTAAGCAGTGATCGCTGCGTTTGCTAAGTAACTAGCGGGCTGTCCTTCTTTCAACGCTGCCGCTTGCAGTCGCGCATAAACATCCTCTTGAAGGGTGACGCGGCGACGGGCTTTGTTAGCAGCTTTTAGCGTCTCACTCAGCTGGGTTGCAGATGGCTCAATAGTCGCAGCCGCAGCAGTTTCAGGCTGATACTGAGCAACATACTGGTGAATGGAGGCAAGACCAATGCGATCGCAGAAATCCCCAAAGCTTTCACCCAGTTGGCGAGACTGCTTAAAGTAGACAAAAATCGGCTCAAACGCCGTCTCCAGTTCGTTAATGTGGAGCTTCTCTAGATACACTTGCGATAACCGCGTTTGGTTCGGTGCCGCACCGAGCCAGATCTGGTAAGTATCAGGACCATTGCCTACAAAGCCCAGTTCCGCAAGATAGGGACGAGCGCAGCCATTAGGGCATCCCGTCATCCGAATGATGAACTGCTCCTGCTCCAATCCCACCTTGTTTAACAAGGCACGAATGCGATCGAGAATGCTGGGGATCGCCCGTTCCGATTCGGCTGTAGCCAAGCCGCACGTAGGCAGGGCGGGGCACGCCATTGAGTAGCGCACTAAGGGATCAATTTCTGTCTCACTCTTGATGCCACAACGAGTTAGAACTGCCTGGATTTGAGCCTTCTGGGCTGGGTCGATGTCGTAAAGAATCGCATCCTGGCTGGGTGTCAGCAGCATGGGCAGGTTGAACGTCTGCACTAGCTCTCGTAGCGCTGTTTTAAGCTGTAACGACTCATCATCCTTCACGCGACCGTTTTGAATGGAGATGCCCACAAAGAGCTTGCCGTCACCCTGTTCATGCCAACCGAGAAAGTCGAAATACTTAAACTCAGGCAACGGCTTGAAGGGTTCGATCGGCTTACCAAAGTAGCTTTCGACCTTTTCGCGGAAGCGATCGACTCCCCAATCTTCGATCAGGTACTTCATCCGAGCATGACGACGATCGCTGCGATCGCCATAGTCACGCTGGGTTGCCAAAATTGCCTTCATCAAGTCATACACGTCGGCTTTGGCAACATAACCGATCGGATCAGCAATACGGGGAAAGGTTTCTTCTTTGTTGTGCGTACGTCCTAAACCACCACCCACAAAAACGTTAAACCCTTCCAGTTCACCTTGTTGGTTGGTCAGCACTACCAGGCTGACATCCTGCGAGTACAGGTCAACCGAGTTATCGCCTGGTACGGTAACGCTGATCTTAAACTTACGGGGCATATAATGCTTGCCGTACAGTGGTTCTTCCGGCTCATGGGAAATAGTGCCGTTACCGTTTCGCTGACGAGCCGCAATTACTTCTGGGTTTTCTTCTGCCGAAATTGCCTTCTCGCCATCCAGCCAAATTTCGTAGTAGGCTCCTGTTTGAGGCGTTAACAGGTCTGCAATATTGTTGGCATACTCGCGAGCGTACTCGTACTCTGGTTTGTTCCGATACGGTGCAGCAGGAGCCATCACGTTGCGGTTGAGGTCGCCACAAGCACCCAGCGTTGATCCCATGCTATTAACGATCGCGGCGATCGTTGCCTTCAAATTTCGCTTCAGGATGCCATGCAGTTGAAAGCCCTGGCGCGTTGTCGCCCGTAGCGTCTGGTTGCCGTACTCATCAGCCAGACGATCGAGTGTCAGATACAGTTCGGGCGGAATATAGCCACCAGGGCTACGTGTCCGCAGCATCATCTGATAATCTTTTTCCTGCCCTTTAAGGCGATTGTCCCGGTTGTCTTGCTGATAAGACCCGTGGAATTTTAGAATTTGGATCGCGTCCTCAGTGAAATGCGTCGTGTCTAGCAGCAGTTCAGACGCAACGGGTTCGCGCAGAAAATTACTGTGGTCTTTAAGACCTTCGACTTTAGAGGGTTTGCGAACAGCAGGCGTTTGAGTGTTAACCATCAGAAGGGCGGCAAGAGTAAGTCAAAGACAACGTAGTATGGCTTTCAGCACTGGTTGTTTTTCCAGTAAACCAGTCGGAATTGCGTAAATACTAAAAAGATCCTATCACTGCTGCTTTGTTTTGGGCGCAGCTAGCTATTTCTATACTGAATCTCAATGTTTACGCTAGGACATACAGATTTCACAACTGTAACGCGAATCGCTTACTGACCGCAGTCCCTGGCAGAAAAGATGCCTTCCTACATTCAACTACATTCGTCCTTTGTACATCTGGTTCCAACTCGATTACTTAGCTTAGCTAAAGGAGCTGTGCCGCTCGACCCAGGACAGGAGCAGAGAGTTACGACCCCGTGTCACAAATCAAAGTTGCACGAAAAGATTGTATGAACGTAATGAGTCAGGCGATCGCGGCATGAGCCGTTTCAGCACGGGGACGAGCGCTTAGTCCGGGGTACGGCTCTAAAGCAAATGCCTGGTCTGGGTCGCTCAACAAATAGCGATCGCAGGTGCCAAAGAGTTCGGCTTCTGTCTGAGCATGGCGCATCTCGCGCAAGAAGCCCCCCGCAGCATCGACACTTTGACCAATGTAGTTAAGATACATTTTCATATAGCTGACACGGGCACGCTCCGGTATAGTTGCGGCAGTTGTCGCATGACGAAGACGTTCAATATAGTCGCGCACTGCTACTAGAGGAACGATCGTTAGCGGCTGACCGCTCAAATATTGGCGCGTTTGTTGAAAGATCCACGGATTGCGGATGGCAGCACGACCAATCATTACTCCAGCAGCACCTGTCTGGGCTAAAACGGCACCCGCCGCGATCGCAGAGGTTACATTCCCATTGGCTAACACTGGACAGCGCAGCCGCTGTACCGCATGGGCAATGAGGTCATAATGCACGTCGCTGTGGTACATCTCCTTGACAGTGCGACCATGCAAACTCAGTAGATCAATATGGTGCCGATTGATTAAGTCGAGAATGCGATCGAAGTGAACCGTACTATCAAAACCAAGTCGCATCTTAACAGTCAGCCGCCCCGTCACCGCATCCCTCAGCGCGCCAAGGATACGATCGATCGTTTCGGGATCACGCAACAGTCCACCACCTACGTTTTTGCGATAAATTCTTGGAGCAGGGCAACCTAAATTAAGGTCGATGCCTGCAATCGGATAGTGACTTAAGGCGATGGCAATACGTACCAGATCGTCAATACTCTCGCCAATTAATTGAGCAAAGATTGGTCGCGCAGTGGTGTTTTCTGTAATTGAGCGCAGAATGTGTTTCTGTAGCCCCGAACTAGTGTGTACACGCAAATACTCTGTAAAGAAGTAATCGGGGCTGCCATAGTGCGCGATCACACCCATAAAGTGTACGTCTGTCACATCCTGCATAGGAGCCAGTGCTGTCAAGGCAAGACCCGAACATAAGGATGGCGGCAGATGATCGATGGATCGCATTGATTCAATCAGCGGCATAGCCAGTGGTGTAGGTGTTGGCAGTGCATTTAAGCATGGCAATTATGCTATCGATCTTTGAATATCGTGCCCTAAACATAGGCTTTCATGAAACTCAAAAGAAAAGGTTCAAGCACGATCGCTTGAACCTTTCAAATAAATCAACAACGACCAAAAGTTAGATAGAACGATTAAACACGATCGCCCTTCCAGTCGGATCTTTAATTTTGATCAAACGTAACCTGTTATCCTAGCATTACAGTTGCTGGGGTCAAAGGCTCACCCTTTCCAGCATTAACTAGTTGCGGGAAAAGTTGTTGTTCCGGCGACCACCGCCACCACCGCCACCAAAGGACGAACCTCTGTCTTCACGGGGCTTCGCCTTATTGACCTTCAGATCGCGACCCATCCACTCTGCACCATCAAGTGCTTCGATGGCGGCCGCTTCTTCAGCATCGGTACCCATTTCAACGAACCCAAAACCACGTGGACGACCTGTCTCACGATCGGTGGGAAGCTGAACTCTTTTTACTGAACCGTATTCTGCAAAAACAGAACTTAGGTCAGCTTCCGCAACATCATAGGAAAGGTTGCCTACATAAATCGACATAGATTGGCTCCAAAATCAAAAGTTCGTAGAGAGTGAGATTTCGGAGAGAAGCCTGCCAATACAAAACGCGAAAAACCCGTCAAGACTAGAAACAAATTCTGCAACCGATTACTTATTCTCGCTGACAATACTAGCATTTCTGCAAGTGCACTTCCACCATTTTGAGCAACGGTTTTGTAACGATATGTAGCGATATGTAACGTGCAGGTCACGATCTCTCAGAAAACAAAGTCTTTTCTTGCGAAAAACTACCCGTCATGCCGCTTGGGGTCTTTTTTCTGCTTCTTGGTGCCGTCAGATTCTTTTTTCTGCTTCTTACTTTCTTTATTGGCTTTCTGCTCTTTTGCCATGGTTATGTTAGGTCTACAGCCTGAATAAGGGGGTTTGAACGTAGTCTTGGTTCTAGACTCAGCGGTACCGACCGAACAAAAATATTGGTTGGTGCACTTATGCTACTTGAAAAACGCTTGCGTGATTTACCAGCTAACTCGATACCCATTCTTTTACAGCTGTCTAGAGAAAATATTCTCTGGAGTCTTCTTTGTAAAGGAAAACGGAAACAGCCAGGAGTTCGATAATGTGTATGTTTATAGAAAACTGGTGTAATACCTGCAACGGTTTCACAACCTGCTAAAGAGCTGCTAAGTCAACCAGAGCATCTTTTTGGAACCGAATGACCCGTGAAAACGAGCTTCGAGAATGTTCTGAAGTTGAAACCGATAGCGTAATATTTGTCTGACCCGGATCAATAATCTGCCTGACGGTGCAGACCTGCATCTTGTTATTGCAATAAGCAATAATACGATCGCCCATTTGAATATTTAGCGCTTGAACTTTCATTTAAGACTCAACCTAGCAATAGAGTAGCTGCGATCGCGGTGGGCAGAACTTCATAACACTGATTTATCGACAATCAAACTTGAACGCAATTAACAGGGTTCAGCTCAACCGACGTTATTTCTTAAAAGAGCAGTGCTATGTAATAGCTAAACATTCAAGTTCTATTAGCATACTTTGCCAACATACCACGGATGCTTATCTTTTTAATAGAGCTTATAGCCTTCAGTCAAGTAAGAACTGGTTCGAACTCCCATAGACTCAGCGACATGATAGATAACCGAAGCGGAGGGCAATATTAATCATCCTCTAACCCGCCTGCCTCTTCCTCATCATCACCGTAAGTATTGACATCAACAATCTCGTCGATCAAATCATCAGCACCGATGCGTTCAGGCTCTGGATCAATACCACGTGAGATTAAGCGTCCCGATTGCTCTAACCAATTAAGGAGGGGTTCTACCTGATTCCGCGGAATTAGCTTTGTTCTTTGATTGCGTGGTTCTTCTTGTAGTGACGGGTTGTACAGCATCGCGTCCTTAATTAAGTGACATCATGTCCCATAACAGTTAATATTTAAAGTCGCAGTTTGCCGCTAATAGCGAAACTTGCGCTGACGCTGCTTATGCTTGGCAATTGCTTTGCGCTTCTCTTTCTCGATCGGTGTTTCAAAGTGGCGATGCTTTTTCATATCTGGAAAAATTCCTGCCTTTGAAACTTCGCGTTTAAACCGACGCAGAGCTGACTCAATATTTTCGTTTTCGCCAGGAATAATTTGCGCCATTCAAACTCCTTAATACCTACAATTACCTAAACTCTTGCACAAAGGTCAGCGACAAAAGAGGGCAGGCTCGTGGTCTGCCCTCTAGACTTTAGAGTTAGTTTCTCAAGATCAAAATAATTGACTGTCAGACTCTAGCGATCGCCAATGTTGCCTTGCTGAACTAACACTACTCGATCGCTTAACTACTAAAAACTAATAGCGCTTAGAAGCACCACCTTTGTTTCCCCAACCACCACCAGACGAACCTCTTTCTTCGCGAGGTTTTGCTTTATTCACTTTTAAATCACGCCCCATCCATTCAGCACCATCTAGCGCTTCGATCGCAGCATCTTCCTCTGCTTCGGCGCCCATTTCTACGAAAGCAAAACCTCGCAGGCGACCAGTTTCTCGATCGGTGGGAAGCTGAACGCGTTTGACCGTACCATACTCAGTAAAAGCTTGAGTCAGGTCTTCTTGCGTTACTTCGTAAGACAAATTACCAACATAAATCGACATACATTTTCTCCAGAATCAAAAGGTTTAGAGGTGTTAGATTCGGAGAGACGCTTATCATAACGAATTACACAGCCGAAAATAGTGCTTCTAGTTAAGACTAACACAATTTAAACATCAACTGTGCAGCTCTAACTGAACTGCAAGGGCTAACTGCCGCTAGTAATAAGCTGTGAGTTGATAGTTAGCGTCAACTCTTTTTGTAACGGTATAAAGCAAAAATGCTCTATATGTATACCCTTCTAAAGCAGGGTACAGCAAAAGCTGCTGCTTGCTGAACAGCATGATTGAGGATAACTAGAACAACAGCAGGGCTACTCTTGCCATGTTGTAATTGCCGCTTGAATGGCAGCGTGAGCCTCACTAAAAGACGGCTCTCTTACTTCAGCGCCTTAATTCAAACGAGCTGTCTTAGTAAGGATAAAAGCAGTGCTACCAACAGACAAAGAAGTGGCAGGCAGGTAAGCTTTATGCAAGTTATCGCTACTGCTAGAGTGCCTAATCGTCCAGTCCTGTAATTTACAACTAAGATTTTTCCTTTTACTAGCTCAATCCAACCGCTTTTGTCGATCGTAAAGGAGGATTAAATCCTCATAACGCGGTCGGCATGTGTCTTAAAACAGCTGAAGTGCCGAGATGATGTATTGGCACATTTAACACGCAGCGAGCGACAGTCAATCGTTAATTCACCGATTCAGGAGGGAGGTTATGAGACCGATGAATTGCTTCTGTTGGCGTAGGTGAAAGCTGATCTGATGGCATAAAGGTCGTGGCAATAGCAAGACTTACCTGTTAAAGGAACGAGATGATGTCTCAAACTCGATCGACAATGGTTCTGCCAGTTTTTGGTGCGTGTTTGCCAGGAGCGTTGACAGGTAGCGCTGGAGACGATCGCGACCCTCCAGGCTAAAGCTGTAAAGCTGATTTCCCTCCCGAACAAAGAGTGGCATTGTCGTGAGGAACTGATAATCAGAATTCTGCCAGGATGACGGTGTGAGTAAGCTAGTACTTTTTGGGGACGGCACCAGTCCGGTTGGTAGTTGTCCTTCTAGAAGACTCAGAATCTGGCGCTGGCAAAAAGCAGTATTAATGCCTTGCTGTTCTAGCAATTGCAGAATGCGACCGACAGAGAGCGGTTCGTCGGGCAAAACTCGCAGCAGTTCATGCAGCAAAAAGTAATCGCTGTACTGATGGCGCACATCATCTAACACCTGAGGATACCGAGGAAGGGCAGCCAAACCAAGAGCGATAGCACTACTTGTTATGTCATCTGAACCAACTGTATGAATGAGCCGCATATTAGGAAGCTTTTGCTTTAGCCACTGGGCGATCGTGGGGAGCGCTGTAGTGCCCCCCGTGCAGATTACCTGCCGCACCGCTTGCACTGCGATACCACTTTGATTCAGCAATACGTTGAGTTCTCGATTCAACTGCTGAAGGTACGGCATGACAACCCGACTCTGCAGATCTTGCTGGCTCACCGTCCACTGTTGCTGGTGAAGCGTGAAGGTTGCAGAGTTTTGCTGGTGAAGAGCAAGTTTAAGCTGTCTAGCAGCATTAAGTAAATGGCTTCCTAACTCACTGCTGCGAAGCCGCTGCTGTAAGCGATCGCGGGCTTTCTGGTCTGGTTCACCAGGAAGCGGTAGATCCAGGTTATGCAACTCCAGACTGTCCCAGTTCCAGGCAGAGGGGTAGAGGATCTGGCAGATGATATCCTGGTCGATCGCGTCACCAGCATAGGCAAGACTACGTAAGTAGAGTGCTTCACGGTTCAATAAGGTGAGATCGGAGGGTACATCAACCAGCAGCAGTTCAGTCGTGGTTGCGCCTGCACTGACAATCAGGGTGCCGCCCTGCAAGGATGGCTCAACATAATTAGGGAGAGAAAAGCTCTCCTCAAGCTGTCTTGCTGAAGGGATAGGCTGGGGTAGGGTGGCAAGCAGTGCCGCGATCGCTTCTTCGACAAAATAAATCTGTTCGGCGCGATCGACCAGCCCTGTCGCTAGCACGGCTTCCCGCAGATTGAAGCAGTAGGTATCTGACCATCCGGTTGGGCAACCAATCACCACGCCGCTCAGATTTGCGATCGCCGCTTGAAGCAGTGCCACTGTTAAAGTTGGTGCCGTTACTGTTAAACCAGCCGTCTTGTCTTGCAATGTTTCAAGCAACGCCACCAGCGACTGATGGCACCAGCGGAGCGCTAGAGTTTGGTGGTCAGACCATTGAAGTACTGGCTCCCAGGTCTGGGTTGGCTCGCTCACAAAAGGCGTGGCAGCATTTAAGTACGGCTTGATACTACTCAACAGCAGACCAGACGGCATTTCGGCTTGCCTTGTAGCGCTTAGTTCTAATTCCAACGCCTGATAACCCAGGGCAGTGGGTGGTTCGGGTGGGCGCTGCAATTGTGGGGCAGACAGATAGGCGATCGCGGGCAAGCTAGTAAGTGGCGGCTCACCAGCGGTTTCAGTCTCTTGCCAAACCAGCGGATGGGTTTGCCCAGTCTGATGATGCAACAAAGCGGCTGAGAGAGTGGTCGTACCCACATTGATGCCCAAATACCAAAGAGTGTCTGGCTCCAGGGTGACGGCATGAGGCGGTGCAGTAGGTTCCTGTGGGCGATCGTGCGTCAACTCAGATAATGTGACTTGATCAACGTTCAGCCAAGAAGTACCTACTAGCTCATTTCCTTTTTTTTTTCGGCAGTCTCCGTTGTTGATGTCGGCGTATCAGACCGCGAGGGGGATCCTTCAATCGGATCATCAAACGACCCCATAAGACTGGCAAATGCCTGCTCTAGAGCCGACGGCTCAGGCGTTACTGAGGGCTGCGGAGTGGACAGAATGGCATCAGGCAAGTCAGCAACGGGTGATGCCGCGGCAGACGTTTCGGTAAACAAATCACCCATTTGCTCAAGAGTGAATGGGGCATCGGTTGATTCGACAGTTGACTCTAAAGGCGCTTCGACAAACAAATCGCCCACTTGTTCAAAGGTAAAGGGAGCGGTGGCTGATTCGACAGTTGACTCCAAAGGTGCAGAGGGAGTTTCGGCGAACAAATCGCCCACTTGTTCAAAGGTCAATGGGGCATCGGTTGATTCGACAGTTGACTCCAAAGGCGCTTCGACAAACAAATCGCCCACTTGTTCAAAGGTAAACGGAGCGGTGGCTGATTCCAGGGAAGCGGCTGGAGTTTCACTCGTTCCCTCACTAGAAGTAGACTCTGCAGCCGACCTTTCCACAAACAAATCACCCACTTGCTCCAGCGTAAACGGCTCAGTTAGGGCAGTACTTTCGGCTGGCAAATTTGGCGTTGCGGCGATCGGGAGAGCTTCAGCGTCTGGCAGTTCCATAAACAAATCGCCCATCTGCTCAAAAGTGAAAGCAGCAACAGAGTCGGCTTGAGTTGACGCGGCAGCAGTTGAAGCTTCAGGTTGAACTAGCAAATCATCAACTGGAAGAGCGACGGGCGGCACAGCACGCGCTGGTGGTCTGGCAAGCACCGGAGGCATATCAGCAAAGAGTTCCTCCACCCCTTCCAGCGTAAAGGGCAGCGGTTGGTCTGTCGCCGAGGGTATGGCAGCAGACAGGGACGCATCAGCAAACAAAGCATCCTCACCTTCTAATGTAAAGGATGTCTCTGCTGCCTCAGGTTCAACCGTAGGCAAGGAGCCAGTACTGACCGTAGGCGCATCAGCAAACAAAGTATCCTCGCCTTCCAATGTAAAGGCTTCGAGGGTAAAGGCTGGCTCTGTTGCTGGAGCCGGAGCAGCAGGGAGACCTCGATCGCCAAGCAATGGCTCGCCAACCAACGGATCGGCAAAGAGGTCGTCCATGCCTTCTAAGGTAAAAGACGCTGGCGACTCGATCGCAATCGGCGGCACTGGCGGCGAAATTGGAGTAACAGGCGGTTCCACAGGCGTATTGGCAAACAAATCGTCCATGCCTTCCAGGACAAAATTGCTGGGCGGCTCGACAGCGATCGAGAGCACGTCAGATTCAAGCGGAAAGGTGGCTAAGAAATCTGGCGGTGGGGTGGCAGCAACGGTATCCGGTGCAACATCACCCAGCGCAACGTCGCTGCGAATCGCCTCATCCACACCAAAATCGTCAAGGAAAGCATCGCTCCAATCACCTAAAGGGCTGGTTTCAGTAGAGCGCGCACCCGATTCAGACGGTGTAACCACATCAGAAGGGAGTGCTGATGAGTTGGCATCAGCATCATTACCAAATGGCAAGGTTGATGACGCATCAATGACCTCCTCCAACTGGAAAAGGTCTTCACTCAGGCGACTCAGCGTATTCTCATCAAGCCATAGTTCAGAATCAAGCGCTTCCACAGGTTCGTCAAGCAACAGCAGGTCTTCGTCCGGGGAAGCAGGCATATAGCGATCGTCAGAAAGATAGCCTTCTACCAGATCAGCAGATGGCGGCTGCGTTGGTTTAGCTTCATCAGGAAATGACCAGCCAGTAGGGCTAACAGGCGCGTTAATCAAAGGCTGGGCTGGTGGTGTCGAAGCGGTAAAAACATCGTCGATCGACTGTTCCAAAGGCTGATCTTCAGCAGGCAATGCTGAACCAAACGCTGAGTCACCAAACAAGTCATCAAGGGAGCCAATCTCGTCCTCGCTTTCACTATCCGGCCCAATGCTAGCCTTGCTTTCCCTGTTTTGATCATTAACTGGCGTAGCAGCCAACAGTGGATCAACGCCCGGACTTGCCTCGGTTGCCAACGGTTGGCTGTCGCCAAAGAAAGCCGCCAATGTATCTGTTGATGGAGGCAGCGGCTCGTCTGCTACAAGCGGGGCGCGATCGTCTGATGTAAGATCCCAGCCACTCAGTAGATCAGCAGCAGCAAGTGGATCATCGCCAGCCGAGGTGGTTGCCAATTCAGACCAACCGCTCTCAGCATCAGCAAGATCCCAACCGTCTAGCAGTTCATCTTCTAGCAAGGCTACCGGAATCTCTGGCTCTGTAGCTGCTAGCGCATCTAAAGGCGCGGCTGGCAACCAGCCTAACGTCGGATCATCCACTGTAGAAGCAAAGGAGGCAGAAAGGGGTGTTGGTTCAGTTGGAGTGTCAGTTGGTGCCTGTGTCTCCGCAGGAAGTGTAGAAATAGGCGGAAAGGTAGATGGCTGTGTCTCCGATGGCTGCGTGTTTTGTGGCACGATCGCAGGCTCTGACTCAATAACGGGCGCAGCGGCTAGCTGAAACTCAACTTCCGTAGCATCAGCGACGGGATTGGCAGATGCTTCTGTTGAGGACGCGATCGCGTCTGTACCAAACAAACTCTCGTAGAACTCATCCAGTTCATCCCTTGCATCATCAAGAATGCCGACGGTTGAAGTGTTTTCCAGTGGAGTTGTCGGACCGGTCAACATTCGATCAATCTGAGCATCAGCATCAGCGACCGAAGACGGCTGCTCTTGGAGTTCGGAACTTAGCTGCTCCAGCAATTTGAGTGCAGCATCAATGTCAGCCGTATCTTCTATCGTTACCGTATCAGGGGTCTGTGCCTCTGATGCCGCTGGTGGTGTTGGCGACAAAAGGGGCTGAGGCGGCAAGTTAGTGCCGAGCAAAGTTGAATCTAGTTCCAGTAAAGCATTGACATCCTGAGCGGCTAACTGGCTAAGATCAAAACCTTCCAGATTTAAGGCGGCGATTTCTAGCTCAATGTCTGAGTCAACATCAGACGGCGCATCGGCACTACTGGCAGACCGCAACCAAGCGTTGATCGCCGAATCCACTGACGACACAGGCACATTTGTAGACGGTCTAGCGCTGGCATCGGCAGCACTATCAGAGATTTCGGTACCTGGAAACGGAAGCGTAAAGGACTGCGATACCGCTTCAGCACCAGTCTGGTCAAACAGAGCTGGATTCACCGTTGGCGTGAGCGGTTGCGTTACCGAGGAAAGGTTTGTTTGGTTTCCGAAGGACGGGCTGGTCGATCGCCCCGTTTCTGAAGTAGTTGTCGCAGATGGTTGCAAGTAAGACGATGTTTCACGACCAAGCTGCTGTGCCAGATGACTGATCAGCGCTGTAAACATCATTTCGCCCTGCTGTCCCATGCTGTGCATCTTATCCAGTCCCTGAGACAGCGACTCTTGATACGCCTGCACATTGCGTTGGAGCGACTCAAACACAATGCTCAACGTCGAGTCAAGTCGGATCAACAGCTCATCGGACGAGCCTTGCGACACCTGAATGTTGCCTAGCCCTTGCGATGAGGCATCGGACGTAGAAAGAATCGAAGGTGCAGACCCTGCCAACGCCAGATTATTGGCATTGGCACTAGCGTAGGGCAGTGCTTGCTGGTCAGCACTGCTCAAAGTCTGCGCGACCTGCTGTGGCAACGTTTCTTGCAGGCGGATCATCAATGCCTGCAAAAACTCTGTAATTAACTGCTGCTGTCCAGGCAATGACCCTGCATAGCCTTGACGCTGTGCTTCAAGCTGACGAATCTCCTGGATTAACGTCTCTCGCTGCTGGCGCAAAACCTCCAAATCTGTCTGGAGCGGCTGCATTAGGTTAGAGCGCAAGGAACCCATTTCCTGAACGATCGCCTGCAACATCTGCTGGGCATTCGCTTCATTCTGTCCATACAGCTGCTGCTCCGATTGAGATGCTGCCTGCGACCGAGGATAGGGTGATGGCACGGATTGATAGGAAATGTCGTGCGCCAGCAAATCTGGTCTGGCTTCTGCTTGTCCGAAGCCTTCACCCGCAATCTGTCGCCGTTGAAACGCTACAAGATAGTTACGCACGCGCTCAAGCACCTGGCGCTGCTGGGTGAGGTCTCCAGAAACAACCCATGGAAGACGTGGCGTTGTTTTTTGAAGAACACCATCAATCTCGGTAATCAGCGCTTGAATTTGATCCTTCTGAGAAGTCACAATGTAACCCCTGACGAGTACTAAGCAGAAGCAGCTCAGAAAATAGCTGCCACATCTAATATAGTTAAGCTTCTCAAAACAGCTTCACTGCGCTCTGACAAAGCTTACAAAAGTGTGATCTAAACGATCGTGTCAATCGACCCAAAAGTAAGACTGATAAGCAGTTAACGCTATTGCTCTGCCTAAGCTGGAGTCTTAAAGACAGCCTTAACGTTTAGTAACTTGAGCATGAACGATTTCGGAAGAGATAACAGCCAAAGGCTTGACTCTTTTCTTCTCAATGCTTCTCAGTTTTAGCGATGACACTGTGTTGCCTTTCTGGAGAAGCGGTCTGTATCGACTAACTACCCATCGACCAATGCCCCCTCTCCCAGCAACCAACAATCACTATATCTGGACAAAGTGTACGCCAGGAAGTTGTAAAGAGTGACAAATCCCCCAAAATCTTTGCCCAAAATGAACCTCAAAACAGCGATCGGAAATAGGGTATGGCAGACTCTACACCTAGATGCTTTCAGTGACACAAGCGAACCTAGCCATAATGGCTAGGTAATCATAACTAAGTCAGAAGTGCTTTAGGTTATTATAACTATGGCTTCTGTGCATCTAGCCTCAGTATGTTTGCTCTTAAAGAGCGCGTTCTGGTTACTTTTCTCCTTCCTGGTGAAATGAAACTGAAGGTATCAAGCTAGTGGTTCAAAGCCCCTCTGTTGAGCGCTTAGTGACGAATATTCAGTCGTTTTAGAGCTTGATGCTCATCATAAAACAGCATAAAAAACAGCAGCGCTTTCCAGCACGCAAGTTTTGGCGTTTCGCAGCAAGCCGCTAATCTATAGATATCTACTTCGTTTCCAGGTTGGTCAATCAGATTCTCACCCTTGCACTATCATTTACCCTGAATCGAGCATTATGACGTGGCAGCCACATGGAAGATCGGTATAGTCCCAGAGATACGCACGCCAACATATCGATTCGTTCGGCTCCTTTTTTTGAAGGATTACCGGAAACTGCCGTTGACAAAGCCACTGCACACGTTGTTATGCGTAGCCATCCAGCTAATCAGGTCATTCTGCTAGAGAATGACTGGGGTAGCTCAGTGTACTTTATCTTGAATGGCTGGGTGAAGATTCGCACTTATAACTTAGATGGTAAAGAAGTAACGCTCAATATCTTGGGCAAAGGCGAGTTGTTTGGTGAAATGGCACCCCTGGACGAAGTGCCACGATCGACGGATGTGATTACTCTTGCGCCAACCGTTATTGGCAATATGCCCGCGCAAGATTTTGTCAACCTGCTGCATACAGAGCCGCAGTCTGGCATTCGGCTAGCCCAACTGATGGCGCGTCGCCTGCGTCAGGTTAATCGTCGCTTGCGGTTGCGTGAGTCTGACAGCACGTCGCGAGTAGCAGATATTCTTTTATTTCTAGCAGACGGACAAGGCAAAAAAGTTTCCACTGGCACCGAGATTCCCAATTTACCCCACCGCGAGTTAAGTAGCCTCAGCGGACTAGCACGGGAAACCGTCACACGAGTATTGAGCAAGCTAGAGAAGAAGGGATTGATCGTGCGCGAACGCGACACCCTCACTATTCCCGACCCGCACGCTTTAGAACGATTGATGATCTAGCCTCGCAGCAATACTGTTCCAAGCAATCGTCGGCATTGCTAGAGCAAAAAGCGATCAAGGGCTGCCTTGAGTTCTTCAATTTCAGTTTCGATGTTGCCTTCTTTAGCAGCACGACCGATGCATTCCGTTAAATGCTCATCCAAAATAAGACGAGCGACTCGGTCGATCGCTCCACGTACAGCTGCCACTTGCACTAGCACATCAGGACAAGGACGGCTCTCCTGCACCATCATTTTGATGCCTCGAATGTGCCCTTCAATGCGAGACAGGCGATTGACAACACGCTTGAGCGATCCATCACTGTGCACATGAGGGTGGTTAGACACATCATGCTCATGGTTATGAAGGTGGGGAGTTTCCAAACGATCGCTCTCTCGATTCGGGGGACGTTCAGAAGTTGCCATTTGAGTTGGCTTATCGCACTATGTACACTCCTCATTCTAGCCCAGGTCATAGCTTGCATTGCTCAACGACTACAGTTTAGGGTTTAGCCTGTCAAAATAAGTGTAGAGATATAGCCGTAGCCATACTGATTAGGACGGGGTGCAGGGGTAGAGCCCCTGGCTGGGGGCGAAGCCCCCACACCCCCTTTGATCCCCATGTCCTAAGTTCTGTGGCGATCGCTATAAATCAGCTACGTTTGATACCTGTAGGTCGGTGCTATGAGATTCTCAACTTCTCGCTTATTACGCCCGTTTTTTGTCGATGTTCTGATAATTGTGCTCGTGGTCGTTCTGGCGCTGCCCCTATTGCCTGTCCTGCCCGCTCAGGCGAGTGTGTCGTCACCGATCGCCGCCATTAACCCAGAACAAGTACCCGAAGCTGCTGGCAAGGGTAGCTTTGTAGCAAAGGCAGTAAACCTGGTAGGGCCAGCCGTTGTCCGTATTGATACAGAACGGACGGTCACTCGTCGCAGTGCCTCCGATCCCATGCTTGAAGATCCTTTCTTCCGTCGCTTTTTTGGTGAAGATAGCTTTCCTCAAGCGCCTCGTGAAGAACATCAGCGGGGGCAAGGCTCAGGCTTCATTATTGACCGTAGCGGAGTTATTTTGACCAATTCTCATGTGGTGAATGGCGCTGATAAAGTAACAGTTACGTTAAAAGATGGACGAATTTTTGAAGGCAAAGTGCGTGGTGCCGATGCAGTGACAGACCTGGCAGTTGTCAAAATCGACGGCGGCAGCCTTCCTGTTGCCTCGCTTGGCAACTCTGACGAGATTCAAGTGGGTGACTGGGCGATCGCGGTAGGCAACCCCTTAGGCTTAGACAACACCGTCACGCTGGGCATTATCAGCACGCTCAAGCGCTCAAGCGCTCAAGTTGGTATTCCTGACAAGCGGTTGGACTTTATTCAAACTGATGCGGCGATCAATCCTGGCAACTCTGGCGGTCCATTGGTTAACGACCAGGGCGAAGTGATTGGCATTAACACAGCTATTCGGGCTGACGCAATGGGCATTGGGTTTGCTATACCCATCAATAAAGCGAAGGCAATCAAAGACCAACTGGCTAAAGGTGAGCGCATTATCCATCCATACTTGGGTGTGCAAATGACCCTGCTGACTCCAGAACTTGCTAGACAGAACAACAGTGATCCCAATTCTGCCTTTGTAGTGCCAGAGGTCAACGGCGTTATTGTCGTGCGGGTGCTGCCTAATACACCTGCCGCTAAAGCAGGGGTACGGCGTGGAGATGTAATTACTCAGATTGACGAGCAGTCGATCACTACCGCAGAACAACTACAGACGATCGTAGAAAACAGTCGTTTGGGTCAAACGCTGCAAGTTAAAGTATTGCGTGGTGATGTTACCAAGCAGTTACCCGTCAAAACGGCTGAACTGCAAGACGCAGCCTAGCTATGAGAGCGCTCTGCCGTTAGCTAGCAGCTTTAAATCCGACGCTGATGGCTGACGGCGGAGAGTGTGCGTTGGACAGACCCTGAAGCCAAATTAGTCTCATCAGGGCGATCGTCAAGCTGTGAACTGCGGAGTTTCCTCACTAACACTAAACCTAGAGCCAGTAGAAGTAGCATTGTTGTTAACCCTAAAACTGATTTAACTGATAGAAGGAGTCGGCCATAACGACTCCACTTTGTTACCCAGTTAAGGAGTCTTCAGTGATTAAACGTTCCTTTCCTAAAGTTCTGGCTGCAACCGTTTTAGCGCTACCCACAATGCTGATCATGGGTCAAAAGGCACTAGCAGAAGATCTTTCTTTTACACTTAAAAACAGCAGCGATAGTCCACTAGTAGAGTTTTATGTAGAAGATTCTTCACAAAATGACTGGGGAGCAAACCTTTTGACTGAATCGGTAAATCCTGGGGAAGAAGGCACAGTCACGATCGCGGATGGTCGTACGACCTGCACGTACGACATACTAGGTGTGTTTGCAGACGGCTCTAAGTTAGATGAACGTCAACTAGACCTTTGTGAACTCGGCTCTTACACGTATAAGTAAGACCAATTAAGTTTGAAATTGCATCAAACTAACCATCCCTGTAATTTCCCTGAAGTAGCCAGGACTTTCCTCAAAGCGTAAGTCCTGGCTACTTACTAGAGCTTTGACCATAGCCCCTTAGCGTTGCATCAGTTAGCCCCTAGACCCGATGCTTTGATGTCTTCTAGTCACAGTTAAGCGTTAAAGTCAGCCTACAGTTACAACCTTAAATGGTTGAACGCGGTTGAGTCTGAGCCGCGATCGCGATCGCGATCGCTTTTGGAAAAATGCGATATTCCTGAACATGGATACGAGCGTGCAAGGTTTCAAGCGTGTCATCCGGCAGCACAGGTACCGCGGCTTGCATGATGATATCACCGCTATCCACTTCTGGCACAACGAGATGCACTGTACAACCCGTAATTTTCACACCTGCTGCTAACGCCTGCTCGACAGCGCGATTGCCCTTAAAGCTAGGAAGTAAGCTGGGATGAATGTTCAAAATGCGTCTAGGGAAAGCATCGATCAAAACAGGCGTAACAATCCGCATCCAGCCTGCCATAATGACCCACTCCACATCATGCTGTCGAAATGTTTCAACGATCGCTTCATCCAGTGCTTCTCGATTGTCAAACTCACGATGATTGAGCAGCACAGACGGAATACCCCAGCGCTCAGCTCTAGCTGCTGCCTTTGCGCCAGGATTGTTGTAAAGCAGCACCTTGACCTGCGCATGAAGCTGCTGGTCAGCAATAGCTTGGGCGATCGCCTCAAAGTTACTACCACTCCCCGATGCCATCACGCCCAACTTTAAATATGGAAGAGGCTGAGTCAGCGTTGTCAAGCTTTCTGGTGAAATTAGACTAGATATTGACTCAACCTCATTAGGAACAGTACTCATGAGCGCTTGAGTAAGAGAAAGGGCAAATCAATACTGAGCATAAAGACGTAGCAGCACTGCCGTAACTATCAGAATACGCAGTTTAACCCAACGCTTGTGCCACAGCAGTAATTGTTTTCGCTGCATCCGCCAACATCTGGATAGCTAGATTTAGTCATAGGATGGCTAAGAGCCCAACAAGCTAGACGGGTTCACCCATCTCAGCCATCAGACTAAAACAAATAGTGCCTGATTGAGTAGGAGAAAGGCTGTAAGACCCGTTGAACGTCTCTGCACTGACAGCTCGACTTGGCTCAACAGCGCCCACTTAGACGGCTATACTCCGTGCGTCCTAAAGGTCAGGGAATTGACCTGCAGTAATTAAAAAGTTTTCTAAAGATGCTCGTTACCGTACCTAAGGTCGTTTGTACCGACAGTGGGTGTTAAGTTCTATCGCTCGGTTGGCAAAGCAGCATTGCTCCATCGCCCATTACCGTTATTTCCACACGATAAATTTAACTTTCTCAACGATGTCAATGATCATGCCACTAGAAGGTTCCAGTCAAGCTGCCCCTGACGACCAGATCTACTGAGAATGCTAGTTATCTCAGAGGGCTATACGCAGACGAACGATCGCCAACATTGCTCTCAGCGGCGATCGGTTCAGATACTGGGAACGAGCTTGATTCGTCCAGCATCCATCTCAGACATCAGCAGTTCAAGTGCTTCAAAATCGACATCTGAAATGTGCCCTAAACGAGTGAGTTCATAGTTAATCTCATTTTCGATGTCAGGGGTTAACCGTTTGATGTGGAGGGCTTTTTCAACCAGGTGACGGATAATTGCTGTTCTTTTCATATTAAGTAACAGGAACTCTGTCTAAATTCTCTAATGCTTATTTGCTAAGACAAGTGATCTAACCTTAGTTTGTAGGTGATATAGATCACCATGACTACCATTAGCTGTAATTGAAAGAAGCGAAAGTCTTTTCGAGCTTTGGTATGCACCGACTTTAAGTAAAGCATGAAGATAAAAGCGCTGAACGATTAGCCGAGACGCAGGGTGCATTCTAAAAGCAGCCGCTGATTTGCCAGGGCATAGGGTTGAATGGCGGTTGCTTGACGAAAGGCTTCGATCGCTGCTGGATAATGACCCAAAGCAGCATGACACAACCCCAAACCATGTAGCGCACCAAAGTGGACTGGGTTCAGGCGAAGAACTGTCTCGCAGTCTGCGATCGCCTGCTGATATTGCCCCTGAGTATAGTAGAGGACTGCCCGACGATTCCAGGCTTCAGCAAAGTCAGGTTGATCTTCCACCAGTGCTGTTAAAGTCGCCTCTGCTTCAGCACTATTGCCTTCCTGGAGTAAGGTCTGAGCACGTTGAATCGTCTCGAAACCAAGCACCCCTTTCTGCTCAAACCAGATGCGCCAAAGCGCTTGAGTAGCACGATCGCGCACTGATTCGTCCGTACTCTGTAGATCTTTAAGTAATGGCTCGATCAATGGTTCTTGCATTGCTGAGAAGCTCACAAAAGAGAAAACCAGACGAGACAGTGCCTCAAACGCCTATGTATGCTTGAGGTATTGTGTCATTCCAGGAAGAATTGGCTACTGCCACCATCACAATATTTGCGGAACGAACAAGATCTTGAGCAGCCACTTGATCAGGCGTTCATAGTGGCAACCTATATAGTCTAGCTAGGCGATCGGTGGGAAGTCATATTCTATGAAAGCTTGACCAACTCTGGATGTTGCGCCAACCAACAATCGATGTCCGCTTGCACCTGGTCAGGAATTTCCCACGGAAATAAGTGCGCGGCGTTGGGGTAGCAATGGTACTCAGCATCAGGCAAGGCTTGGGCAGTTTCTAGACTAGAAGCAGCAGTGATGTGACGATCGTCAGCGCCTGCAAGTACCAGGCAAGGACACTGAATGGTAGACAGATCGGCAAGACGATTGTAACCACTCTGGAGAGCTGTAAACAGCGCTTGCGTTGCTCGACTGGAGGTTTGCAAATAAGCAGGTAGAGCCTCCTTCGCGAGATACTGATAGGCGGCAGGCGTGTGTTGCTGAATCAGATAGCGATACAGCGATCGTCGCCCAAAGGTATCAATATTCCACTGCCAGCCGGGATGGAACCAATTTAAGAGCGACGCAATGCCTGTGTAAGCATTATCCTGCCACGCGATCGCCGGATGGCTACCTTTTGGACGCGCTGCCGTTGCAACTAAAATCAAGCCGCTCACGCGCTCAGGCGATCGCAGTGCCAGCTCCAGCGCTAAAATACCGCCCAACGACCAACCTAAGACCAAACAACGATCGATTTGATAGCGATCGAGCAATGCTTTTAAATCGCTCAAATGGTCAGTCATCACAAAATTGATCTGAGTGCGACTGTTGCCATAGCCCCGCAGATCAGGCGCGATCGTTTTGAACCGTGCAGAGAGAGGTTGTGTAAAGACTGACAGGCTCTGCCCCGAACCCGGATGACCATGTAGACAGAGAATCGGAAATCCCTGCCCTTGCACTAACGTGTGCAAGCTAACTGCCTGAGAAGATAATTGAGGCACGGGTTAATCAATCGCAGTTTAGTGTCCACAAATTCTATGTTAGCGGTCGGAGTTTCTCTAGCCCCTAACACTGCATTCCATTAAGATTAAGACGCAGGCAGTAATTGAACGCAGGCAATAAGTTTTCCTTTCCCTAGAGCGTTCGTGGCATTCTCAGTTACGATTCTTCCAGGTTCCTAGGCTACTGACCTCTTACCTCCGCAGCGATCGCTGCAACTTTGAAATAAGGATTGACCTGAAGCATGGCAGAAGAAACTCCAAACCAAACCGAGCCGAACCAAAGCGAAGGTCAAGCTCTGACTAATGCTGAAGCAAAAACAACTGATATGCCAACGGCAAATGCCCCGGCACCAGACGCCGCCAAACCGGATGCTATTTCTGATCACCCTGAGGCAGACACCGTTACCAAGACACCAGCCGCCAAGCGTCCCCCTAAAGCAGAGACTGAAGGGGAAGAAGGTGCTAAACCCGCAGCAAAGGCAAAGAAAGAAAAGCCGCCTGCGTTAGAAGATAAGCCCTTTGCTGACTTTATTCAGCAAGATTATTTGCCTGCCCTAAAAGTAGGCTTAGCAAAACAAGAGATCCCCGCTGTCGATCTAACGTTTGCAAAGCGCAAAATTAACGTTATCGGCTTCGCTCAGGCACCAGAATGCTGGCAAGTCACTGGTCAATGGCACATTGATGGCAAGCAAACCCGAGAGTTCAACATTTACTTTTTCGACGAAAAGATTAATGGGCAAAAGGGCTTTTCCTGTGCCGAAAGCGGTGGCAAAGCCAGCACTCTGGAGTCCTTTCGGATTGATGAGCGCAAGGTTGATCTGGGCTTGCTAGTTTTTTGGACGCTGCAACGGCTCAATGCTCAAAAATGGCTGGTGAGAAACTAAAGGCGGAACGAGAGCTAAAGGCTAAGTGAGGCTTTGTGCAACCCGAATGCCGGATACAGCTCTCGTCTGGCAGTTTAACCCGCCGCTACAGAAGCCCTAGCGCAGCCATGCCCCAAGTTCTGAAGTCCTTACGGAGGATGCTTAAGCCCCGATGCTTGCAATCCGTACAGGCAGTTTTTTAAAGCCGGGGCGCGTTGTCAACACTGGCTCGAAGAGTGGATGCGATCGCCAGCCTAACGCCTTCAGACAAAACAGTGTGCAGCACCAACGCTTTTCCCCGTGCGGCTGATCGATTGGATGCCCGTTCACAGCACTTTTTCTTAGCAAGCAGGCTCTTTTCAACCGCGTACGATCGCGCTTTTGAAACGTTTACCTACAATTCCTTAAATTCATATGTGACAACGCCCGTTTCGGGATTGTTAGTAATGTCCACATAGCCTGTCTTGACCAGGTGGACTAACGCAGTTTCAACCTCCGAAAAGCCAGCCCCTGTTGCCATCACGCCTTGAGTAACAGAGAGCTGACCACCTCTCGCTTCTGCCGCTTTTAGCAATTTAACGACCAGGGAATTCGGCATGGGCGTGGGTGGCGCCGGTTTTGCATCAACCGTAACGACTCGCTGAATCACCGTTTGGGTTGGCAAAGAGCCGTCGGGCAGCAAACCTTGGCGCGCTCTGAGTTTGGTATTGTGTTCATCAACCATATTGGGAATGAGCAGCAGATCAATGACTTGCCCAAAGCCAAAGAGACCAAAACTGAACATCCACAACAGTCCGGTCAAAATCTTGCCATTGTAAAGGCGGTGCAGACCATGCAGTTGGAGCAAGCAACCGAGCCAAAGGATGTAAGCCGTACCAGCTTTGTTCATGCCTGTTTGGGATGCGTTCGTTTTCACAGTGCTTCGTTCTCACAGTGCTTCACGTTTACAATGCTTGGAAATTCACACTTCTAGATCATAAAGACTTTGCTCTGAAGCAGGCACAGTAAGGAGTATGATCTGACTCAGGGGTTACAAAAGTTGATGGTGCGTTGCAAGTCTTAATGCGATCGCCTCGTTTTGTCACCGTTTACCTTGATAGACTAGACCACGTAATCATCGTAGTGGTTTCGTCCGCTGCTGGGCTTTAACAAAGTTCTTCGTAGCCTGGTCGCACCAGTGGCTGACTTTATTTTAAGAGTGAGACACTGCGGCGGTTCAGCGCACCATCCCTGCGATGTAGAATCTGAAAAAAGAACGAAACGACTCATGGTAGATTCCCTTAAAAAGCCTGGCTTTGAAGAAATACGCCCCGGAGTAAAAGTTCCTGCGAAGGAAACGATTCTAACGCCCCGGTTTTATACAACCGATTTTGATGCAGTGGCGGCGATGGATATCTCGCCCAATGAAGATGAGCTGCTGGCGATTCTGGAGGAGTTTCGCGTCGATTACAATCGGCATCATTTTGTCCGTACGACTGAGTTCGACCAGTCCTGGGAACATATTGATGGGGAAACGCGCCAACTGTTTGTTGAGTTCTTAGAACGCTCTTGCACGGCTGAATTTTCTGGCTTTTTGCTTTACAAAGAACTAGCGCGCAAGCTGAAAGGGAAGAACCCGGTTTTGGCAGAATGCTTTGCGTTGATGTCGCGTGATGAAGCACGGCACGCAGGCTTCCTCAATAAGGCAATGTCAGATTTTAACCTCCAGCTTGATTTAGGCTTTTTGACCAAGAGCCGCAGCTATACCTTCTTTCAGCCAAAGTTTATCTTTTACGCTACCTATCTGTCTGAAAAGATTGGCTACTGGCGCTACATCACGATTTATCGTCACCTCGAAGCACATCCAGAAGACCGGATTTATCCGATCTTTCGCTTTTTTGAAAACTGGTGTCAGGATGAAAATCGACATGGTGATTTCTTTGATGCCATGATGCGATCGCAGCCCCAGATCCTGAACGACTGGAAAGCAAAGCTATGGTGCCGCTTCTTTCTGCTGTCCGTCTTTGCCACGATGTACCTGAACGACATTCAGCGATCGGGCTTTTACAAAGCACTTGGTTTAGATGCACGCGACTATGACATTCACGTGATCAACAAAACCAACGAAAGCACTGCGAAGGTCTTTCCAGTTGTTCTGGATGTGGAAAATCCAGCGTTTTACCAGCGGCTTGATCAGTGTGTGCAGAATAATGCCAAGTTAACGGCGATCGTCAGCGCTGATACACCGAAGTTTGTGCAGTTCTTCCAAAAGCTGCCTTACTATGCGTCTAATGCGTGGCACCTCATCCGGCTTTATTTGATGAAGCCGATTGACGCTGCCCCGCTACAGGGAACCGCTCGTTAGATTGCTTTTTCGTCCTTGGTTTTAGCGGCTTTGCTAACCTGCAGTTTACAGGTGCAAAGCCGTTTTTTTGTGGAAAGGCTTTGAAGTATGCCAGTATCAGCGTGTTCATGAACCGAGATCAACCGTTGCGATCGCACCCACCCACCTCACATTGCTACCTTCAAACACTTTCGCTAGCAGTGAGTCTTGCTTTTTTCGCCGCCCCTGCCTGGTGCCAGCACCCTAACGTTGCACTGTTGATGCTTAAACTTGTAGAAACAAAAGCGCGATCGGGGGAAGGAGCGATCGCGGAAGTTGGTAAAGAGCCTCAGCTAAACCGTTTAGTCGCGTCACTGATGGAGAACCAGGAGACAGACTCAACACCCCCACGTCTGAATGCTCAACTTTCAACAACACAACCCGTCGTTCAAGAGTCACAGCCTTCTGACCTTACGACATCCCAGTCTATCCCACTGTCCCCACCTGCCCCAAACCCTACCCCCAAACCCCAAACCCTGCCGCTACCGTTCCTCTTGACCTTGACCCAGCACTGATCGAAAGCAGCTCCGTTTTGCAACGCTGGCTGAAGCAAGTACCCAACGTTTTGACTGATATCAGGCGTGACCCCAGCTTTAGGACGCGCTTACGTTTGGGCTATTCTCAGTTGCCATCGACTCGACAGGCTGGGGGCATTCATCTCGGCATTGAGGATGTCTTTGTCGGACGATCGGGTTTGACGCTCAGTGCTGATTACCAGACTGCCTTCAATGGCACCCGTAAAGCATGGGGAGCCGATTTGCGCTACTACGTTCGTCCCTTAGGTAGTGTCATTAACGTGGCTCCGGTCGTTGGCTATCGCCATCTGGCAACCACCCGTTACACGACGGATGGCGTTCATGTGGGTCTACGCCTGCTGCTAGTGCCATCACGTACAGGTGCCGCTGACCTTGCCCTGACGCAAAGTTGGGTTGCCCCTGGCAGTGAGGCTGAAGTTGGATTGACGACCCTTTCCTTCGGCTATGCCCTGACGCACAACCTGCGTCTATCCACCGATTTACAGAAGCAAAACTCTCGGTTTCGCAGTGATAGCCGTGTGGGTATTGGCTTGGAATGGATGTTTTAGCGCATGGCGTTTCACTGACCACGATCGTCCCCATTTCTCTAAGGCACACTCGGTCAGGAGGCGTATGGGACGTTTGCGGCGCTTTGTCCGCGAGCGTTGCTAGAGGCAGTCAGTGTTTAAGGCTCGCCGTTCTAAACGCATGGTTTAAAGTAAAAGCGTACGATCGGTTAAGTCGATCGTACGCTTTTATATCCTTACCAATAGAGACTGATGGTTGCTGCTGCTGTACAACACAGTCTATTTAGCAAGGCATTACTTTATGCTATTTACTGTAGGAAGCATCGATTCATTCGTTAAGGTGATTTGCTACCGCGCTAGGGCTAACACCATCAGCCATTCTTGCCCCACGTAAATAGGCATGGCTTAGATTTGCCTCACTCACGTTTGTATCGCTTAAATCTGTATTAGTTAAATTTGCTTTAGTCAAGTTCGTTTCTGTCAAATTCGCGCCGGTAAGAATCGCATCAGTGAGATTAGCATGACTTAAATTTGTGCGAGTTAGATTAGCTTTAGTTAAGTTAGCACCGCTCAAATTTGCACCACTCAGATTCAAGTTCCTAAGATTCGCTGCCATCAAGTTCAAGCTTCTAAAATCTCTTTGTCCTGCCGAGTAACGGCTCATGAGTTCTTTCGTATTCATGGTGGTTTTGAGTGTAAGGGGTGACATACAGATTAATCAACGCTTGGGCGCAGACGATAGGTGAGTACAGATACATCCCCGGTGGGAACAAAGTATGTTTCGATGTGGTTTTGATCTTTGAGATGCTGTAAGGCACGAACCAACGCTGGATAGCTCTTGCCAGTCAAATCAAAAAGTTGACCACGGTTTTTGTCCCCCTGTTGCAGAGCGTCTAGAATGACGCGATCGATGGGGACAGTAGACGCTTCAGCGGTCATTGGTGAAATCTCCGCTTGCCTTGTTTGTGTTTAGCCAGAGCTTTACGTTTACGCTTCTCGATCGGTGTTTCAAAGTGGCGGTATTTACGCATGTCTGGGAAAATGCCAGCTTTGGAAACAGCACGCTTAAAACGGCGTAACACTGAGTCAATGCCTTCACTTTCACCTGGAACAATTTGAGTCATCCGACCTCCGCGCAGATTGATTTCGATGCTGTTGAACGCCGTCTGCCGTGCAGCAAGCCATCAACAAAAAAGGCAGACTCTGTGCCTGCCTTCAAGACTTAGAGCAAAAGCATCAATCTTCAAGCTTAATATGACCGAGAAGAGCGGTTGCTATTTGACCAGTTGCCCCCCGATGAACCTCTCTCTTCGCGTGGTCGCGCTTTATTTACCTTTAGGGCACGACCCATCCATTCAGCACCGTCTAGTGCTTCGATTGCGGCAGTTTCTTCTGCTTCTGTACTCATTTCAACAAATGCAAACCCTCGCAAACGACCAGTTTCTCGGTCTGTCGGCAACTGTACACGCTTAACCTCGCCATACTCAGCAAAGGCTTGGTTAAGATCATCCTGAGTGACCTCATAGGACAAATTGCCAACATAAATTGACATGGAGAAGCTCCCGAATCAAAAGGTGGAGAGAGTTAGATCTGGGGAAACGCTTACAAGACGAATCACACAGCCGCAAATAACCCTTATCCGTAAGACTAGCACAACTTTCTATAAAGCGCGGTTGTTACCTTATAAGCAGCGCTCCTGCACGCGATCGCCCGCTAGCAAACGCAATCATCACATGAGCCGCTTTGCTCATCTATACCAGCGAAGTACGATTGCTTCTGTAAGCTTTGGTATCTTTGCTGTCCGCGAGATGACAAACCCACAACTTGTCAAAGTCTTTCTGAATCCTGGATGCTGGCTCCTAATGCTTTGCTAAAAGTCTTCTGGGTTGCACCCTGTCAACCGACTCATGAGACGATCGTTCAGTGGGCTGCTTGCCCGTCAAGCATATCTTTTCATGGTAATTTAAACTCTAGAAGATTGTTGTTTGTTTATCTCTAAGAGGATCTTTTTGTGCGGATCGAAGATTATTGTAGGATCGTCTACTGTTTATGATTGACAGCAGAACGCCATCCCTATAGTTGGCTAATTTCCCGTTAATATAAGTCGTTAAACATAAGTCATTAAAACATAGATGTTTGAAGCGCTACAAAAAGCCTTGAAGCACTCCAAGGTAGACTACTCAATGTAAAGTCTAAAGATTGATTAAGCAGATGAACGTTTAGCCAAAATTTCGGTCGATTGCCCCATAGAAATCAACTATTCCTCTCGGACTTTTTATTAGGAGCGCTTTCTTGATTACCTTGCTGCATCCAACGGCGACCATCCATCCTGATGCCGAATTGCATCCAACTGTGCAAGTCGGAGCCCATGCTGTGATTGGGGCGAAAGTGAAAGTGGGTCCTGAAACCGTCATTGGGCCGAATGTTGTGCTAGACGGTTGGACTGAAATTGGCGCACGTAACCACATTTTTCCTGGTGCGGCGATCGGTGTTGAGCCACAAGACCCCATTACGACTGGCGCTAACAGTTTAGTCAAGATTGGTGATGACAATCAGATTCGAGAATACGTGACGATTAGCCGATCGCCTCAGGCAGATGAGGTGACGATGATTGGCGATCGCAATCTCTTGATGGCGTATATCCATATGGCTCAAGGGTGTGTCATTGAGAACAATGTTGTGATTGCCAACGCGGTCATTCTGGGCGAACACGTTCATGTTGAATCGCGAGCGTTTATTAGCGGCATCGGTGAAGTTTATCCGTTTGTCCACATTGGTCGGTTAGTGATGGTCGCGTTTATGCACCAAATTACCTGCGACATCCCGCCCTATATGTTGGTAGAGGGGCAACCTGCACGAGTGCGATCGCTGAATCGGGTCGGTCTCAAACGGGCAGGGTTGGTGGCAGAACAGGAAGGGCAAGTGATTCAGACCTTGAGAACTGCCTTTCGCTTGCTGTACCGATCGGGCTTATCACTGGATGAGGCGCTCGCAAAGCTCGATCAACTACCCGACAACGAACACTTGCTGCACCTGAAACAATTTTTACGCCATTCTCAAATGGAAGGACGGCGTGGGCTGACTCCTGGTAAGAGTGCAGACAGCAAAAGTGATATGAGGCTAAGTGCTGTAGAGGAATAATTAGGGGTTGATAGAAACAAACGCAACCTTGCTGAGTACAGACTGCCTGCTGATTGTAGTTAACGATGAGCCTGGACAAACGCGATCGTGCTGCGCCACCGCACAGTTTGATTCACCAAGCGAGTGAACGCCGATCGCACTTTTGTAAGCTCTACTGGAGACAAGTGGTGCGATAGGTGAGTAGCGTAGCTGGGTTGAGCATTAGTAACTGCAAACCAGCGATCGACCAGTGCTGCCGTAATGAGCATTTCTGTAGACAACGGTTCGACCTGAAGTGCCACCGTGAAGCCAGCAGCCTCAAACGTTGCTTGTAGATCTGGCACATCCCAGTTCACCATTGGGTCGTCGGGCTGAGTGTAGATCGCAGCTTCTGCTTTCACCAGCTTTTGATAGAGCGTGTCACTTAGCAAAGCAGGATCCAGCAGTTGGTAAAGCCGCTGTGCCTGACGGGGAATCGATTCCGCCAGGGTGATTGTGCCGTTGGGTTGCAACCAGTTGCAAAACGATCGCACAATGCCAGCTTTGTCCACTTCTCGCATGAGGGCATTTCGCCCCATCATGTGGTCAAACCGCACGTCGCTTGCCTGTGCCTCTAAAGCGGTTGGCAATGCCGCAAGGGACGTTTGCAGCACGATCGGGCGGGCGAGTTCTGGTAAAGCGGCCGCTTGCTGAGTCATCGCGTCGGCATCAGTTGTGGTGCGAACACAGGCAATCACGCTACCTTCAGGAGTCTGGCGGATAGCTTCCCAGGTCAGCAACCCGCTGCCAGCGTTGAGATCCAGCACCACATGATGACGTTGAGGGGCGGCGAGGGCAAAGAGACGATCGCGCACCTCTCCTAAGCGATCGCCTGCCTGTCCTAAAGTTCGCTGGAGCCAGCGCTCCTGAGCCGAATCCACGGATCCAAAGGTCAGCACTTCGGGCAATGCTACACTCGCCCCTTCAAGCAAAGCTGCCAGTTGGGCTTCGCGTCGTCGCGCCACTTGCGTCTGGATTGCCGACTCAAAGCCGCGATCGGACGGTTGGTAAAAGACCTGGCCTTGCAGACTGCTGGGCAAATACTGCTGTGCTACCCAATGGTCACGGTAGGCATGAGGATAAAGATAGCCTGCGCCATGCCCAAAGCCTTTTTTGTCGCGATTGGCATCTTTAAGCGGATTAGGGATATCGCCTTCCCGCTCTTGCTCGACGGCTGAGAGCGCGTCGAAAAAACCCATAACGCTGTTGGATTTAGGAGCCGTTGCCAAATAGAGCGTGGCATGAGCCAGTGGATAGCGACCTTCGGGCAGACCAATGCGATCGAAGGTTTCTGCACAGGCATGGACAATTGCGATCGCGTTGGGGTCTGCCATCCCCACATCTTCACCTGCCAGAATCAGCAAGCGACGAAAAATGAAGCGCGGATCTTCCCCGGCATAGACCATCCGTGCCAACCAGTAGAGCGCGGCATCAGGGTCAGACCCACGTACACTTTTAATAAAGGCGCTAATGGTATCAAAATGAGCATCGCCCTCTTTGTCGTACAGCACCGCACGACGCTGAATGGATTCTTCCGCGACCGATAGAGTGATGTGGATGCAGCTTGCTTCATCCAGTGGTGTCGTTTCAACGGCCAGTTCCAATGCATTGAGCAGCGCACGGGCATCACCATTGGCGACATTCACCAGATGATCGATCGCCGCTTCCTCTAACTGCACGTTGAGCTTGCCATAGCCGCGATCGTGATCCTGTAACGCCTGCTGCACCACATTTCGCAAGTCTTGCTCATCCAAAGGCTTGAGCTGGAAAAGGCGCGATCGGCTGACCAGCGCCTTATTCACCTCAAAGTATGGATTCTCGGTGGTCGCTCCAATGAGAATCACCGTGCCATTTTCGACCCAGGGTAAGAGCGCATCCTGCTGTGCTTTGTTGAAGCGATGCACTTCGTCTACGAACAAAATGGTGCGCTGACCATACATCCCGCGCTTGTCCTGAGCCGCCGCGATCGCCTCTCGAATCTCCTTCACCCCTGACAGCACAGCGTTAATCGCAATAAAATGTGCCTGGGTGGTGTTGGCAATGATCCGCGCCAGCGTGGTCTTGCCCGTGCCCGGTGGTCCGTAGAAGATGAGTGAGGAAAGCTGGTCTGCCTGAATCGCCCGTCGCAGCAACCGCCCCGGACCGACAATCGCATCCTGTCCCACAAACTCATCCAACGTGCGGGGGCGCAACCGTGCTGCCAGCGGTGCTTCTGCTTCAGTGATGTCTAAGCGATGCTGCTGGAAAAGATCCATAAAACATGATGGCTGGTATGGCTTTTTCTACCGATCGATTACTGCAAGAAGCGCCCCCCGTTGAGGTCTGTAACGATTCAGCGTACTACTTTCCCCTGGCGCATGGACGTTACGATGTGAAACCGGGATTAGTGCCCTTGGGGACTGACTTTGGCAATGGTCAAGCTGATCGCCAGGTCTTTCAATTTGACAGTGGTTTTGCTCATTATCGCCAGGTGAAGCAAGCAGCGCGGGCAGAACGATTGAGCAAGTACTACCAGACTGCGAATTATACGGAGACGGTGGCAAGCGCGATCGCCCGCTTGATTGTCCATCGCCTTGTGCAGGAACAGCCGCAGCAGTTTCAACTGACAGCCCAGACTGACGGCACGTTGAGCGTTTACAGCCAGCTTACCGGAGAGACACTTTACCTGGATGCCGCGTACCAGCTACAGCAGGTGCAAGCAGTAAAACCGATTGTGCCACCCTACGTTTCTACGTTCGATGCACTCGCGTCTCAGTTGCAGGAAGATGTAACTATTGTTAGTCGATCGGGCGACGACCACTGGATGAGCGCGATTCATCTCTGCTATCCCAACCACTGGTCAGCCGAGGCAAAAATCGGCAGAGACTTTGCGACCGTTCATGCACCTGTTGCCGGTATGGCGGCAATAAATCAGAGCGGCAAGGCGATCGTACAGACGATGATTGCCCGCAAGCCCTCAGTGCGCTTTGCCTGGGGACTCAGCACTGACACCCGCTTAAACCATCATCCTGTACCACCGACTGGGGTGGCGATCGATACTTGGCAAGGCAGAGCCTTTAACCCACGGCAACCGCAACTCTATCTCAGAATTGAGCGCCAGGTGGTTTGGGGCTTACCAGACTGTGACGCTGCCTTGTTTACCATTCGCACCTACTTTAGAGATTGTCACGCCATCAAGCAAGACCCCAAACTAAATGCCAGTCTCGTTGCTGCGTTGCACTCGATGCCACCAAACTCGCTGCTTTATAAAGGGTTGGATGCCAGTAAAGAGGCGATCGTTGCCTGGTTAACTCAGGAACTTTAACGTTTTAGATCCCCGACTTCTTCAAGAAGTCGGGGATCTGGTCTGGCTTGGCTACGCTTCTAGCCGTTGTAGCCCAAGTCTGGCAGCTTCAGAAACCTGGCGATGGCTATCTTTTTCCAGATATTTCAACGCAGAGATGCTCTTAGGAGAGGGTAAATTACCCAGCGCTTCAGCTAAACGTTGCCGTACTAACCAGTCATCCGCTTGAGCAAACCGCAAGATATGGTCAACCGCATCGATCGCCTTGATTTCACCTAATGCCGCGATCGCAGCCTGATGCAACACCACCTCATCGCTATCGAGCGCCTGGATCAGCGCATCATACGCACGCGGATCTTTCAAGTTGCCGAGCGATACGGCTGCGCTAAACCGTACCAGCCAATCTGTATCTTCATAAAAGGCGTGGACTAAAGGCTCTAGTGCCCGTGGGTCTTCTAAATAACCTAAGGCTCCGGCGGCATCAGCTCGGATGCCGTAATCAGCCTCGCTCGTCAGTAGCTCTACCAGAAGCGGATAGCACTCAGCCGTTGGCTTTAAGCCCAATGTGAACACTGCCATCGATCGCACCTGAAGGCTTTCATCATTCAGCACCTTCTTGATAAGCGGTACAGCCTCCTCAGCCGAAACATCGCGCAGAGACACAAGACCGAGCATTCGGTCTTTCATGCTCTGGCTCTCTAGCTGGACTGAAATCTGCTGCAAGTTTGTTGGATTCACGTTACAAAACGTTATATTTCTTTTCCCATTGTAGTCGTTAATGGAAAACGATCAGGTGAGGAAAACCGTTCTACAACGTCTTACTTCACAGGTGTCTGCTGCCGTACTGGAATCTCCAGCCAAAATTCTGCTCCCTGCCCTGGTGCAGAAATGCACTTCAAACTGCCATGATGCTTCTCGACAATAATTTGGTAGCTGATGGATAGCCCCAGCCCCGTGCCTTTGCCGATCGGCTTGGTGGTAAAAAAGGGGTCGAAAAGTTTGGCATAATGTTCGGGCGAAATACCTGGCCCGTTATCACGAATGCGAATGACGACAGAAGAGGGTGTCGGGCTTGGAGCATAGGGAATTGGGCGTGAACGATTGTCCGCTTCCTGGCTTCTTCTCAAATCATTGGTTCCTGCTTCGCTGGTAGAGCCAATCATCCTAGCGCCTGACTCCTCTCCCCTCTCCCCTCTCCCCTCACTTTTAATTACTTCCGTTTGAATGGTAATGGTCGCTGGATTAGCCATCAATTCGGTAGCCGATCGCCCCTCGTTGTACTTTTCCAGCGCATCGATCGCGTTACTCAAAATATTCATAAAGACCTGATTCAACTGTCCGGCGTAGCATTCTACGGAGGGTAGATCACCGTATTGCTTGATAATTTCGATCGCAGGATGCCCCGGGCTTGGCTTCAGTCGGTTTTGCAGAATGAGCAGTGTACTGTCAATGCCATCGTGAATCTGCACACGCTTCATATCAGATTCATCCAGGCGCGAAAAATTGCGTAACGAGAGCACAATTTCACGAATGCGATCGGCTCCCATACTCATGGAATCGAGCATCTTTTGCAAATCGCTGACCATAAAGTCAAGATCAATCTCTTCTCGATAGGCACAGATGTCTGGATCATCAGCATATCGCTGCTCATACAACTGAATTAACAGCAGTAAATCTCTGATGTAGTTTGAAGCGTGCGGTAGGTTGCCATAGATAAAGTTGATGGGGTTGTTAATTTCGTGGGCAACACCTGCCACTAACTGCCCCAGGCTCGACATTTTCTCAGTTTGAATTAATTGTGCCTGAGTTTGCTGGAGCGCTTGAAAGGCCTGCGCTGATTTTGACGTTTCTTTTCGTAACCGGCGCTCATTAACAGTCACTTGACCCAAGAGAGCATAGAACGAAATGGTCAAGCGCCCCAATTCGTCTTCCCGGTTCATTAGCTCTTCACTTTTAGCGCTGGTTTCGGCTAAACGGTTGCATTCATCCATAATGGGCTGCAACCGTTGGTTCAGCCGTTTCACAAACATCGCCACAACCAGCCCTAGCACGATCGATACGCCTATAATTGAGCCCAAGGCACCGATCGCCGTAAAACGAATCACGGGACCCAGCACAACGGCTTCAGGAACAACTGCCATCAGCACCCAATCATTATTTGGAATACGCTGATAGGCCCAATATTCGCGCTTCCCTGTTGCATCTTGCCATTGCGTAATGCCGTTACTGGAGCCGGCTTGTAGCGCGTCTTGGAGTTGTTGCCATAGCCCAGCATAGTTATTCATGCTAGGAAACTGCTTGAGGTCTGTCGCTTTTGAGGTATCGCTGGGATACACCATTTGTGGGTCAGGTGGGTAAGCAATCAAGCCTCCTTTCGCGCTGACCAGAATGAAGTAGCCTGCATCGCGCATGACTTGAACCGACAGTTTTTTGCTAAGAAAACCTAGCTCAAGATCCTGACTCAGTACACCCAGCAGTTGCCCTTTGCTGCTGTAAAACGGCATGGAATAGGCAGTGCTGACCAAAATCTGGGGTGGCTTGAGGGTATCTTCCAGATAGGGTACTGGCTCTAACCAGATGGGCTTGCCCGCTGCGATCGGCTGCGTAAAGTAGTTTTCTTGAAAGTTGGTTTGAGCCGCTTCTCCTCCTTGCGCCTCGATCTTGCCAGTCTTAGGGTTACGCACGGCATAAGGATAAGCAAATTTTCGTGATGGTAAAATCAGCCGATTGTCAGGCGGCTGCCCAAAACCTAAACCAGTGCCCAGAGGCGAAGTGGCTAAGGAGCGATCGAGCAAGCTTACGTACACCTGCTCTCGCCGTTCCCCTGCTTCGTAAAGGGTTGTAATGGCATCAGCAACCAGCCTGGTCGAATATTCAAAGGTGTTGAAGTCTCCATCCAGGTTTTCAGCTTTGACCTGGAGGCTGGATCGAAGTTCAGCTTCAGACTGTCTTGCCAGTTCCCAATAAGTTAAAAAGGCAGTGCCGATTAACCCCACCAGTGAGCCACCAACCACCGAGAGAAACAGCCGTGAGCCCACGGAGCGCATGAGAGAGATTTGCCGCTTGGGGCACGGTGGCACCGAGTCCGAAGCGCTGGACTGCATAGAGGTTCTCCTGGAACTCGCGTTGGCGGTGAGCTTAAAAGCTTGCAATGACCGTTTGGTAACGTGCAGAGGAGGCTGGCTACTACATTAACTCACCGCTTTGAAAGTAGCGGTACGATCGTAGTAGCAAGCAAGAATTGAATCCATTTTCGCGTCTCCACGTGCGATCGCTGTCACCTTTGCCATAAATTTATGATCAATCAGGTGTTGAAGCGGTTGCTCAACCTGATTAAAATAGCGCATTGCCTCAGCGGCTTTACGATCCCATTCTGGAAAATAGTGCAAGATGTCATCGGGCATGACTTTAGTACGAGTGCTGTCAGGTTCGGGAGCACAGTAAAACGGCTTGTCTAAATTAAAGTAGCCGTAGTCATCAGTCAGTTCGTCACCGGGGTGAATATCCCACGCGGCTAGTTCAAATTTATACGGCGTGGCAATACAGCTTGAGTTAGAGCTGTGGTTGACGTAGCGCGCAATATCCCAACACAAGATGTAAAGCCCCTGTTCGTCTCGATAGCTGTACTTAATGAGGCGATCGCGCTGCGCAGTATCGAGTGACGCTAGATGAGACTCGTCAAAGGTTTGATCAAGGTCGTCCAAGATCCAGGTAATGCTTCCTTGGGGGATGAGCTTGGTTGCAAAAACACCGTAGCCGATCGCGTCATTAATAAACCGAAGCTCTGTATCCGGATGCATCATTGCGGTAGAAAACCCTCAACCTTGAAAACTAGACTTGCTTAAAACAGATTCTAGCCACAGCTTGAAGCGCTCAATCGTTCAATGGCTAGAGAGATCGCAAGTCTAGCTTGAGTGGATCTAGAAGTTCAAAAGTAATTCTACGGAACACGGTGCCCAAACGGCGCGATCGCTCAATCCTAGCAACCAGGTTTCTTCAAATAGCCTAGCTGCTAGTGCCTTTAATAGCCCTCTTCTTCGTACTCTGGGGCTTTAGTCTTTTCAGGAATGTTAATTCGAGGCGGTTGGTAGGGGAGGGGCTTTTGCGCGTCGTCTTCCCAGGCATCGCTATCTAGATCTTCGTCTTGGTACTCAACATCTGGATAAGGCTGCTGTTGTACGGGACGCTGGGTATAGCGATCACGTGCAGGTAATGGTGTTGCCTCATTCCAGTTATCTTGCTCGTCATCGTCATAATCAAGCGGCATCGATCGACGCTGCTGGCGCAACTGGCGAGGCTGCGAATCGCTCCAATTGTCATCATCCCAAGTTTCCTGCATGACGGGTTCTTTCTGGCGTGCAGGGGTCGAGATCGGCGTACGTAACCCGGTGCCAAGCTGATTGTCTGCTCGCACAGGTGCCACGTAGCTGTCTTCCTCTTCGCGCTCCCAGGGAGGGTTGCCGATGCCAAGACGCTCCAATACGCCCACAGACAACTGCATCAAGCGTTCTTCGGAGCCTTCAAACACAATCAGGCGATCGGGTCCACTGCTGACCACTTCATCGACAGACAACTCGTAGGTACTGACAACTTGATCGGGAATCAGCGGTAAACCGATCGATGCCAGGATCAACGACGTAACTTTGCCATTATCAATATCAAACTTAAAGCCGCGCACTTTGCCTAGCAGTTCGCCTGTTTCGGTGACGACCTCACAATTAATCAGGCTGCTGTAAGACTCGACATCAATATCTTCAATAACATCGTCGTTATCCACCAGAATGACATCCCCAATCTGCCGTATGCTGCTCAAGAGCATGGGCTGAGGGGTGCCGTAGAGTATGTTTGGACGCAGACTAAGGGCAACCACCTCTTGCTGGTCGATGTCTACCCAGAGTTGACTGACAACGCCAAGTTTTTTGCCCGTATCACGGGTGATTACCTGCGTGCCAAGAAGGTCTGAGCGTTGGCGGATCTCTTCAAATGCCATTATGGGTCGAATCCTGATTCGCAAATCCTGATCACTATCAAATCATATAGCGGTGAAATCATACAGCAGTAACTTAGACGGAGGCACTTTGAGGCAGTAGGTTGATACCCAAAACCTGCGTGTAGGCTCCTCGCGCTTGAGTAACCCCGATCGTGCGATCGGCTGACTCAATCATCGGTCGCCGTAGACTGACAACAAGAAACTGTGCTTCCTGTGCCTGCTGTTTGATCATTCTAGCTAATCGCTCTACGTTTGCCCCATCCAAAAACATATCCACTTCATCAAAGGCGTAAAAGGGCGAGGGACGGTAGCGCTGTAAGGCAAAGATAAAACTGAGTGCGGTAAGCGATTTTTCGCCGCCAGACATCGAAGCGAGACGCTGGACAGGCTTGCCTTTAGGATGAGCTACGAGGTTGAGTCCACCATTGAATGGGTCTTGCGAGTCCTCTAACTGTAAATGTCCGTCACCATCTGAGAGCGTGGCAAAGATGGATTGGAAGTTGATGTTAACGGCATCAAAGGCTTCTTTGAAGGCACGTTGCCGTAGAGTCGTGAAGTTTTCGATGCGAAGGAGGAGTTCGGTGCGCTCTTCTTGCAGGGTATGGAGTTTATCCGTCAGTTCTTCCAGCCGTGCCTGGGTGCGATCGTATTCTTCCAGCGCCAGCATATTGACAGGTTCCATTGCCTGGAGGCGTTTCTGGAGCGATCGCAGCTCATGCTGTAGCTCCACCAGATCACGGGTCGCTGTGTCAGGAATTTCTGGCAGTGGATCAGGCAGATCGGGCTGTTGGGCTTCCAGTTGCGCGGTGAGTTCGCTCAGTTCAGCTCGACGTGCCTGCTGGGTTTCCTCAAGTTTCTGCTGCTGCCAGGTGAGCTGCTGTTGCTGGGTTTGCTGCTCTCGCAGTTGACGCTCGGCGCGATCGCGGGTTTGCTTCTCCTGACCCAAGCGGGTTTCCAACTCCGCTAGTGCTGCCTGCGTTTCGCTAATTTGCGCCTTTAAAGCTGACTGCTGACCGCTAACCGCTGACTGCTCTTGCATCTGTATTGTCTGCTGCGTGCGATATTCCTGTAACCGCTCCTGCCCTTGCTGGATTTTTCCCTGCGATCGCTGGCGCTGGTTCTCCATGTCTTGCAGCCGTTGTTCGAGCGATCGTACCGCCAGTTCTCGTTGCGTGAGTTCGGCTTCCTGAGCGCGAAGGGCGGTTTGCATTTGCTGCCATTCGCTGTGGGTTTGGGATTGTTCCAGGTCAGCTAAGGTTTGCCGCAATTTCTGTAGCTGGAGATCTTGCGCGGGAAGCTCGGTTTCGAGAGTTTGCAAGCGTGTTTGGGCGATCGCGAGTTCCTGGGTGTTTTGAGCTAACTGCGCTTGCACCTGCGTCACGGTCGCAGCGAGATTCTGGCGTTCGGCATCCAGTTGTTGTGTCTGAAGCTGTGCCTCGCGGTGCTGCTGTCGAGCTTCTGCTAGTGCTTGAGTGCGCTCTTTGGTGAGTTGGGTCGCCCGTTGTATGGCGTGGTTGCTGCGTTCGAGAATGCGATCGATTTCGTGCAGGCGATCGCGCAGGGCAATGACTTCGGCGGACTCGGTGGCTTCGACAGTGCCAAAGTGGATCGATTGACGATTGCTGTTGCTACCGCCAGTCATCGCACCACTGGCTTCGAGCAATTCCCCATCCAGCGTCACAATGCGGTGTTGCCCCATGTGGCGACGAGCCGCGCTGAGGGTCTCAAAGACAACGGTGGTGCCGAAGACGTAGGCAAAAACATTGCGGTAACGATCGTCAAACTCCACCAGATTGATGGCGTAATCAACGCAGCCAGAGAGCGATCGCACGCCGTTACCAGAGGGTGTCCGTCCAGACTGGAGCTTATTCAGCGGCAGGAAGGTGGCGCGTCCCGCTCGCTTTTGTTTAAGGATTTCGATGCCAGCCGCGGCGATCGCGTCATCTTCCACAACTAAATTCCCCAAACGTGCGCCTGCTGCTGTTTCTAACGCCAGTTGATAGCGGGGATCAACCCGTCCCAATTGGGCAACCAGCCCACAAACGCCTGTCAGCCCCATTTGCAAAATGACCTGAGTGGCATGAGTTCCCTGGGCTTCCTGGATCGCTTGAGTTTGGGCTTCAAGCTTATCCAGTCGGCGTTGCTTTTCGCGCTGTTCATGCAGCAGTCGGGTCTGAGTTTCTTGCTGGACCTGGAGTTCTTGTTCGGCAGCAGCAAGACTTTGGGCGATCGCTTGAATCTGTTCTTGAGTCGCCAGCAACCGTAGCTCCAGGTCGGCTTTATCAGTTTGGCGATCGGTCAGCCGTTGCTGTGACGTTTCGAGCGATTGAGTTTGTTCCTGGATCTGCCGCTCTAGCTGGCGTGTACGCTCCTGTAGTTGGGCTTGTTCAGTGCGCTGGGGTTCGAGGGCATCGACCAGTGTTTCAATGTTGTGATGTAGGGCAGTTTGCTCTTGCACCCAGGCTTCGGCACTGGCGGCTGAGGCATTAGCGGCGGCGCGGCTTTGCTCCAAGGTTTGCTGTGCCTGATCTCGTTTGTGCTGTCGAGCGGCAACGAGTTGAGCCTCTGCTGTGTGCTGTTGGGTCAGAGTAGCGATCGCCTGCACATGTTCCTGGAGGTCTCGTTGCGTTTGCGCCAGCTTTGCAGCCGTGTCCCGACTCGCAGCCTGCAAATCCTGCTCTTGCCGCTGGAGTTGGCGTAGCTCTGCCTCACGAGTTGCTAGCGTGGACTGGAGTGCCAACTGTTCGTCTTCGCCTAACGCACGGACACGGACATTGAGCTGGTCTAACTCAGCGGTGGCTTGCTGGATAGTCGTCATCAAAGCAGCCAGTTGGGTGCTGAGGTCAGTGTGTTCGCGATCGCCGGTGTCAAGCTGTTCTCGTAGTCGCTGGGCACTCTGGAACGACTGCTGATAGCGGATAACGATTTCCCACTGCTCTTTGGTTTGCAGTTCCAGCCGCAGCTTTTTGTACTTTTCGGCTTTGATGCGGTCTTGAGCAAGGCGATCACGCTGGTCAATCAGCTCTTTTTCGACGATGTGGTAGCGGTCTTCACGGTCTTTAACAGCATCCAGCTTTTCTTTTGCCTGGTTGATTTTGCGATCGAACGTGGCAACGCCTGCCAATTCATCAATAATCTCGCGACGTTCACGCGCATTCATGGAAATAATACGAGTCACATCCCCTTGCAGCACGACGTTGTAGCCTTCGGGATAGACGCGCAAACGGTTTAACTCTTCGTGGAGTTCCGTCAGGGTGCAGGGTTCGCTGTTGATGTAATAGTTGGAGGTGTAGGTGCCTTGCTGGGTGACGCGCAGTTTGCGAGTGACACTCCATTCGGTGCGGAGGGGACGCGCTCCCTTACCGTTTTCGGATTGCCCGTTTTCGGACTGCCCGTTGTCTAAGTGCCCATGACCGTTCTGGACATTGAGCGAGCTATCCTGACGCATGGAGCCATCGCTGTTGACCTGCCGCTCGATCGCATCCTCCAGCAATTCTGGCTCATCCGAAAGATCAAACGTCACGGTCACGCTTGCCTCTACCGTCGATCGACCGCGTGTACTCTGCGTATGGTTCACCAGATCGGGGAGACGCTCTGCCCGCATCCCTTTTGACCCTGCCAGACCGAGGCAAAACAGCAGCGCATCCAGTAAGTTCGACTTGCCAGAACCGTTGGGTCCAGACACCACCGTAAAACCAGGCAGCAACGGAATCGGCGTTGTGCCACCAAAGGATTTAAAGTTGGAGAGTTCTAGACGCTTGATGTACACAGCTTGCCTAAGCCGCTTGAGAGGGCGAAATCAGTGTTCAGTGTAGCCTCTGAGCGACTTTATGAACGAAACGATCCCTGTTCTTTCTATTCATAGCATTTTTAGAACAAGCGTTCTACAGGCATCATATTTTTTTGACAGCGTTTCTGACCGTTTCTTCCTAGGTCTGAGTGCGATCGAGTCGGGTCACGGCTTTACTTAACCTGGGTCACACGCCAACTGAGCTTCAAGTTGATCCAGAAATTCCAGAGTGTAACTACCGCGATCGCCAAAAAGTTTGCGACGTAGGGATTGAGATGCAGCCCATTAAACAGCACATTTAAGAGCAAAATTTTGAGAATCAAACCCATTAAACAAATCAGGTTGAACTTGATAAAGCGTTTAATGACTTGATGCCGTTTTTGCTGCTGCTGCGCCAGATCGCTAAAGGTCCAGCGATCGTTCCAGACGAAATTATTGATGATTGCCAGTTCTGCCGCCACGATCGCGCTGCGAGTCAGCCCAAAGCCGAACGTCCCATGCAGCAGATAGAGCAGCCCCATATCAACCACTAGCCCGCTCAGACCGACAAAGCCAAACCGCAGAAAGCGCCCGATGGGAAAATCTAGCGCCCGACTAAATCGACTGAGCCGTCCTAAAGACACCCGCAGGCGCACCAGATGACGGATATAGTCGCGGTACTGCTTCCATGTCACCTTACTTTCGCCCGCTTCGCGCTCCTGAAAGACATAGCCCACCTCTGTAATGCGATCGATCGCGCCCCGTCCCAGCACTTCTAACAAAATCTTGTAGCCGAGCGGGTGCAGCGATCGTCCGGCAATGGCACCACGACGCACCAAAAAATAGCCGCTCATGGGGTCAGACACGCGACTCAGCACACCTGGCAGCAACACCAAACCCAACAGTTGCGCGCCTCTTGAGAGAAACCGCCGTGCTGCACTCCACGTACTTACGCCACCGCCATCAGCATTGCGGCTAGCCAGCGCCAAATCTGCGCCTTGCTCGATCGCAGCCAAAAGCTGCTCTAAAACCTCTGGCGGATGCTGCAAATCGCCATCAATGACTCCCAGAACGTCGCCCCTAGCTGCTTGCCAACCCCGGATCACTGCGGTTGAAAGCCCTCGCTCCTCCTGACGACGCATCACGCGCAAACAGGGGTGGTGAGCAAGTAACGCTTGTGCTAACTGCCAGGTGCCATCCGGGCTGTTGTCATCCACCACAATAATTTCATAGCGATCGGGCAACACGGCATCCAAACGCTGGCTCAATAGCGCCACAATACGCTCAATGTTACGGCTCTCGTTGTAGGTCGGCACCACCAGCGACAAGTGTACCGGGGCGATCGCGCCTGCCGTTTTCGCAGCACTACCGGATGGCGGCATTGCCACGGTCGGCACCTGCAATGCCCCTGTGACTTCTGGTAGAAGCTGATAATCGTTCGTCGTTAGCATAAAAAGTCTGAATCGATGACTGCGTGCCAGTGATGAAGTCGCAACATTGCCATACATTTTTGCCATACATCACATATGGATTAAGCGACGATCGCGCCTGACTGTTATCCAGCAATGACCCAGCCAGCGATCGTGCTGCAACTAAACCATTGATGCGTGTTGCCCCTTATAGGTTTGCATAGAGCTACCGTTGTGTAAATCTTTGGTAAAGGTCATCGTGCTACGAAGCAGACGCAAAACCAGCTTCAAAAGTGCCTGGCGGAGCGATCGCGACCAGTCTTATAGCAAGAGAATGAGGGATGAGGGATGAAGGATGAGGGATGCATGGAGGCACTTGCTCCAAAAACATTTTAAGGTTTATGTCTGTCCTCACGTTCTCCTCGACTGCTATAACCCAACGTTTATAGCCCAACGTTGAAGTGCTTTGAGCCGTTTGACCAGCGGTACTTTTACGGCGATCGCCAACCTCATGCCTTGCCTAATGATCGTGCGGTCAGAGCTGCCTGATGCCGTATGCTAGCGTTGGCATGGTTACTCACGTCGCACTTTGAGAGAACGGGCAGTGGATACTTCGGCAACGCCTTCAACCGTTATTTCCTTAGAAACTCACATTATTGCCGTGACCGTGTACACCGATCAGGCGCTTATTACACGGCGTGGCAAGGTAACGCTGACGGGGCAAGAGCAAGCCTTAACGCTGACCCATTTGCCGCTGACGCTCAAGCCTGAATCGGTACGAGCAAGTGGGCTTGGCAACGTCGCCGTGCAACTACGAGACGTACAGGCAGAGCGGGTCTATGCAACGGAACCAGTTGTCGATCGCATTGCTCAACTCACGGCACAGATTGAGGCACTGACCGATGAGCAGCAAACAATTAATGACCGGATTGCTGCCGATGCGATCCAGCGCAAATTTATTGAGGGCTTGAGTGAAAAAGCAGTCGATCGCTTTTCGCGTAGTCTGGCGCAACAGCAGGTCAGTCTTGCCGAAACTCGCAATCTACTGAACTTTGTGGGACAACGCTATGGTGATCTGTCAGCCGCAATCGCCCAGCACAAGCGAGAACTAACCCAACTGACGAAACAAATTCAGGCGCTCCATCAGCAGTTGTATCAAGTTCAAACCCCGCGTCCTAAAGAAAGCTACAGTTTAACCGTTGGCATTGCGCCGGCAGGAGCCGGAGAATTCGAGTTGGAGGTGTCTTACGTCTGCGATCGTGCCAGTTGGAAGCCCCTCTACGACTTGCGCGTTGACAGCACCGATCGCCGGGTTCATCTCACCTACCTTGCAGAAGTGACGCAGACCACTGGCGAAGACTGGAGTGGCGTTGCCCTTACCCTCTCAACTGCTAAACCGGGACTGGGAACCCTTCCTCCCAAGCTGACACCCTGGTACGTAGATGTATACCAGCCCCTACCGCCACCCGCTCCCGCTCCCATGATGTCTCGCAACCGTGCCGTTGCTTTAGCCGCTCCCAGAAGCAGTGGTGATAGCGATACGACACTAATTGCGGACATTTTTGCTGTTGAATCAACACAGCCACCGATCGTCGCAGAAGCCCCATCGGCACAGATCACAAACGAAGGGGGCGTTGTCACCTTTGCGATCGATGGCAACAACAATATCCCTGGCGACGGCGCATCGCACAAGATTACGATCTTCAATGATGCTTACCCGTCCCATTTGGCACACATTGCGGTGCCCAAGTTGGTGAGCTTTGCCTACTTACAGGCGATCGTCACGAATCCTGCCGACGGCGTAACGCTGCTGCCTGGTCAAGCAAATATCTTTCGTGACAATCGTTTTGTTGGCACTACACCCTTAGAGAACGTTGCCCCCGGGCAGGAGTTTAAGCTCAACTTGGGTATTGACGAAGGGCTGAAAATCACCCGTGATTTAATTGAACGCAAAGTCGAGAAGCAACTGATTGGCGGACAGCGGCGACTGACCTACGCCTATCGTCTAGTGGTAACAAACCTACGTGACCAGGCGGCGACGCTGAAAGTCTCTGAGCAACTACCAGTCAGCCGCAGCGAACAAATTAAAGTCCGTTTGCATCGCACAAGCCCACAAACCCAGCTTGGCGAAATGGGGCTTTTAGACTGGTCATTACCATTAGAACCACACGCGAAACAGGAACTTTCCTACCAGTTTACTGTGGAACACTCACCAGCACTGACCGTCACTGGCTTGGATGTCTAGGTTCAGTGGTATTACAAAACTACTGTTTTCTTTGGTGATGAGTTTACGTGTCATGCCTTACTAGATATGGCGGTAGGCTCCAAAGACGATCGCCTGACAGCATAAAAGTTCAGCAGGCTTGAGAGTTAGGTTTGTGCTCCTTCCTGTAAAATAGCGTCACCCTTCGCTGGCTCCACATCTGTTTGTAGGGTGATGTTTGCCGGGTGAATGGAGCTAGCAGCGACCAGACGATCGGTTAATCAAGACTCGGCTCACAGACATTCGACGATCAGACATTAGGCATGAATCTATGCAAGCACCGCAGCAACGGCACCTCAGTGGATTGATTGGGTTAATAATCTTGGGTAGTCTGCTGGCACTACCGCAGCCAGGAATGACACTGCCAAACGTTCAGGTTGCTCAGGCTACCCAAACTGCCGAAAGTGCTATTAATGAAGGCATCCAGTACATTCAACAGGGAAAGCTAAACGACGCGATCGCCGCTTTCCGTCGTGCGACCCAGCTTAACCCCCAACTGTCGGCGGCTCACTACAATCTCGGTCTTGCACTGCGTCAACAAGGGCAGCTTCAACCTGCTGCTACAGCCTTTTATCAAGCCACGCAAGCCGATCCCACCTTTGCACTTGCCTATGCCAACCTGGGAGCTGCCCTTTTGGAAGGCAACAACCTGCCCCAGGCAAAAGATTACTTGCAACGCTCGGTCGAACTTAACCCTAAACTGGGGCTGGCTCACTACAATTTAGGGCTAGTGCTAGAGCGACAGGGCAACTTTGACCCAGCAATTAGGGCCTACCGAAAGGCGATCGAACTCAGCCCCACGGCTCCTGAACCTGCCTACCATTTGGGTCTGGTTTACACGCAGCAGCGCAAAACAAAGGAAGCCCGCGCCGCCTTTGAGCAAGCCATTAAAATTGAGCCAAATTATGCCGAAGCTCACTACAATCTTGGCTCACTGCTCTTTATCCAAGGTGATTTAGACGGTGCGCTCAATGCCTTCCGGCGATCGGCAGAAGCCAACTCTAACTACGCAAACGCCTACTATGCGGCTGGACTCGTCTTCATGCGTCAAAGCAAATTCACCGACGCGCAAAAAGTGCTGACCTATGCCAAAGATCTCTACGCCAAACAAGGTAACAAGCCGTGGGTAACCAAGGCAGAACAGCAGTTGCAGAAAGCCAAAAGTGGGCAACGGTAGAGCGGAAAGGCTTAATGGGGCAGAGGCATAAACTCTGAAACTTCCTTTGAGCAAGGGCTTCGATTCATCCCCCATCCTTCATCCCTCATCCCCTATCCTTCATCCCTCATCCTTTTGCCATAAACAACCGTTGCAACACCACCAACATCTCTCAGCACTCCGCTCCAGTCGAGTTGTTAGTCGGTATGCGATCGGTTGGGAAGTAGCTTTGCAAGTAGTTCAATGTGAACCGCTTCGTTTCTTTTACCAGCCGCTTCCGAAACGTTTGCTTTTGGCTGAGGGCTAACCAGAGTAACGTACCAATCGCTTTTACCAGCACAAAGGCGATCGCTTCATAATCCACAGGGTTTAAGCCTGCATCACGCTTAGCTAAGGAGCTGGCTAAATCCTGAATCAACTTGGCATCAGTTGCTTCATCAATTGCTTCCCATTCGCTTACCGTTCCCTGAGCCTCCATAAAAATGGCATGGTAGCTGGGGTTGTCAGTAAAAAAGCGATCGGTGGTATCAATCAACTGATCCACATAGTCCGCTAAGGGACGGGTGGCTTGCTCAGCCTCATCAATGGTCAATAACTGTTGATGCAGCCTTTCGGCATAGCGCAGAGCTAAGGCTTGTAAAATCGCGGTCTTGTCTGGGAAAAACTGGTAGAGCGACCCGATCGGAACTTCGGCATGAGCCGCGATCGCATTAGTCGTTGTAGCTGCGTAGCCTTGACTCGCAAAAAGCGCTTCTGCCACATCCAAAATGCGATTGACCCGCTCCTGACTGCGGGCTTGTCTTGGCTTACGCCGCATGCCGCTTGCGGTTAAAGGGCTTTCAGACATAGGCATTTTCCCTGGCTTTAAAAATAGATGAGGCTTACTCACGTTTTGCTTGACAAAACACGAGCATTGCTCATATTCTAAAAACATGAGCGATGCTCACATATTAACTCGCTTTGCCCTAGAGAGCTATGTTATGACCCAGAATCTGCCGATGATTCCAAAAGCACGATCTGTCTGTGCCAGTATGCGTTCTCGCTGCTTTTTGCCATACGGCTACATGGGGTTTCGGTTTGTGCGCTACCAATGTTCTCCCTGGTTCATGATGGCGATCGTGGCACTCAAGTTGCTTTTTGCATCAAAAGTGGAACGGACGGCTGTGCAAATCCGCTATTTCAGTGCGATCGCCAGGATTGATTTTGTCAGCGTTTATGGTCTACTCAATGACTTGCTCTGGTAAAAGCGTCTGAATGTCTTTGATGGTTTGCGATCGATCAACGTTTGAGTTTTTTGGAGTGATTCTTTATGCCACTGCTCAATGCGACTAAGCCCAACGCTGCTGCTAACGCTCATGGTCAACAGCAGACGCAAGTTCCGATCCTCAGGGGTTTCAAATTATTTTTGGCAGGACTAACCATCGTTAAAGCATCGGTATCAATGCTCTTTGGAGACAACAGTTTGCAAACGGTTGGCGAGCTAACCGATGGCTTGTTGGCAACTCCTGCCTACGATTTGATGGCTCAACACTTAAACCAAGATCCGGCTTGTGCGGCACTGATCCACGATCGCTATATTCCTCCTGCCCACGATCTAGAAACCCTACTGACCTATCCCACTGATTCCCTGGGCTATATCTATGCAGCGCACATGAAGACCATGGGTTTCGATTCCAACCTCCATGTCGGCATGACGGCGGCATCGGATGCAGCATATGTTGAGCTACGGCTGAGCCAGACTCACGATCTCTGGCATATTGTGACCGGCTTGGATACGTCTCTAGTTGGCGAAATTGGCTTGCAGGCATTCCATTTGCCGCAGTTTCCCTATCCGCTGGCAACCATATTGGTCGCAAATAGTTTGATCGCCACCACACTCAGAGAAGCAGAAACGTTGCCCCCCTTGCTGGAGGCGATCGCCCAGGGCTTTCAGATGGGCAAAACTGCCAAGCCACTCTTTGCCCAGAAGTGGGAAGAGGGGTGGGAAAAGCCCCTGATTCAATGGCAGAGAGAGTTGAACCTCCAGCCGCTTTAGAATTAGAAGGGTAAGTGGATGGGCAGGTAAAACTGCCCATCCATCATGTCATCACACTGAGTTTAAGGGAACAAGCAAGATTGAATGTAGGCTTAGGAATGAAAATTAAATAAGATCGGCTTTTGTAGGATGTGTTAGGCACTAGCCATAACGCATCACAAGCCTTGAAGTCGATGCGTTACGCTGCGTTAACACATCCTACGTAAGTATGCGGTTTTATTAAATTCACGATCCTTAGTTTGCCAGCTAATAAAGAATTGGTATTACCCAGCAACAGACGCAACGTTTGCCTGAGGTCAAAGGCTAAAGTCTTCCGTTTTAAGTTTCAGGTTTTGAGCGTCTTCCCCGGATCCCCCTGTCTCCCTTGCTGCCTCTGTCCCCCTACTCCCGGCTTTCCGTTCCCGACTCCCTGCTCCGCTGCCGACTATGCAAACCTGGTTCTGATGTCACGGCGAAGGTGAGAACGGTTTCATCCACACCTTTGAGTCGTAGTGGGCTGAACTTGGTAATTTCGTCCTGCTCCAAATAGTCGGCAACAGCGGCAGAAACCAGAATGCAGTCAGGTTCGGCGGCTTCTTGAATGCGGGAGGCAATGTTGACGCTGGGACCGATCGCGGTGTAATCCGATCGCTCCGCCCCACCAAACATCCCGACCACAGCCGTACCCTGGTGGATACCACAGCGAAACTGTACTTGATTGATGCCTTGTGCCTGCCAGCGTTCATTCAGCAGATGTAGCGATCGCTGCATCTGACGGGCAGCAGCAATCGCGCGACGTACCTGTTCGTTGGGTGTCATCTCCTCAGGAGAGCCAAACAACGCCAGAATCGCGTCGCCCATAAACTTATCCACTGTGCCGCCATTGTCAAAAACAGCGCGGGTCATTTCTGCCAGATATTCGTTCAAAAGCTCGGCAACGCGGCGCGATCGCAGCGTGTTGGATAGCTGCGTAAAGCCAATAATGTCGCTAAACAACACCGTTACCAGGCGTGGCTCCGGTCGCAGATCGAGTGACAATTCGCCTCGTGCAGCGCGTTGTACCAGTGATGGCGGCAAGAATCGTTTCAAGACGGACTCTGTAAGGTAAGTATTGAGTTCTGCAACCCGCTGCTCATTAGCTTTCAGCGCCAAAAGGTTACGGACTTCTGCCAAAAGTTCGCGATCGCTAAACGGTTTGGACAAGTACGCATCGGCTCCACGCTCCACACCTTCAATCCGGGTATCTTCATCCGCTTTCGCCGTCAAAAGAATGATGGGAATACCTTTCAGATCATCCTCTTCCCGAATCATCCGAATCATATCGAGACCCGATACCAGTGGCATCATTAAGTCGCTGACAATCAGTTGTGGACGATGGGTTTGCGCGGTCTGAAAGCCTTCAGCCCCGTTACGAGCTGTCCACACGCGATAGCCTTTTTCGCGCAAAATGGTCGAAACATACGTTCGCAAGTCTGGGTTGTCATCCACGATCAAAATGCGTGAGGCATCAGACCCGATCGGAAGCGTGGTCGGTAAGATGGGTAGAGCATCCTCGACGCTATCCTCCTGTAGCTCCATCTCAACGTCTGCTAGCTCCACAGAGGCACGACTCGGCTGAGCTTCTGCCTGCACTTCAATCAACTGTTGAGGCGGCAAGTGCGACATCCCGGTCTGGAGCCAAACTGTAAACGTTGTACCTAAACCGTAGACAGACTCGACCGAAATTTGCCCACCGTGGAGATCGACCAGTTCTTTCACCAGTGCCAGCCCCAGGCCGCTGCCCTCATAGCTACGGTTTGCTGAACCTTCTGCCTGTCGAAAGCGCTCAAACAGATGCGGAATTTGGTCGGTACGAATGCCAATACCGGTATCAGTGACTTTAAGCAGGCAGTGATCCCCGGCAGGCTGAAGTATAACCGTAATCTTGCCGCCCTCTGGCGTAAATTTCATCGCATTGGACAACAGGTTGTACAACACCTTGTCAAACTTTTCCAGATCTAAGTAAACCTGAGGGCAAACGGCGAGGTCGGTCGCCAGGATAATACCCTTTTTGTCGCAGTAGGGGCGGAAGGAATCAACCGTTTGACTGACAAAATCTGCCATATCGCAGGGGCGAAAACTGGGCTGCATGCGCCCTGCATCTAGCCGTTGCAGGTCTAGCAGTTGGTTCACCAGTCGCAGCAAACGGCGGGAGTTTCGCAGTGCAACCGTTGCCTGATCGTGAGATAAGCCTTGATGTTGGGCGATCGCCGACTCCAGCGGACCAATCATCAGGGTTAGGGGCGTGCGAAATTCGTGCGAGATATTTTGGAAGAACTCTGTTTTTTGCTGGTCTAGTTCCAGTAGCTGTTCTGCCTGTTGACGCGTTTTTTGATAAAGGCGAGATTGGTGCACCGCGATCGCTGCCTGCACTGCGACGGCTTGTGCCAGTTCAATTTCTGACAACAACCAGCGACGGGGTTGGCGATTTTGCCGCAGTGAAATGCTGCCAATAATTTGACCGTCTAGAATGAGCGGTACTACCAGCAACGCTCGTGCCGGGTTGCGAAACGGCTGTTCAGTCACCGGCATGCCTGTACTTTGTTCTAGATCGCTTAACACCACAGGTTGTTGGGTAAGCAAGAGTTGCCGGAGGACTGGATTACCCTCGATCGGCACTGTAGATTGGGGCAACGGGCGTGGTGTTGGGTCTTCTGCTGACAAGGGCAAAACTGAGTGGGTTTTGCTGGTAGCACTGATTGCAGCAGGCGCGTCTGCTGCCGACGTCACTGACCAACCAGCCTGAGCCGCATCATGCAGCCCTACAAGCTGGACAAACTCATCTTCCCGCGTCCATAGTGACAGGGCGCACCCATCGGCATGGAGTGCCTGCCCAAGCTGCTGAGTAATTGCCGCAAAAATTTCTTGGGGATCGAGGCTAGACCGAATAGCAGTGGTAATGGTGTTGATCAGCGCTTCTCGCTTTGCCAGTGCCCGCACCTGCTCATAGGTACGTGCCTGAAAGAGTGCCAGTGCTGCCTGGTCTGCTACCATCGTCAGCAGCTGGACTTCGTCGTCCTGCCAGGTACGTGGTTCACCACACTGATGCAACGCCAACACTGCCATCAATTCTTGCTGACAGACCAGTGGCACCAGCAAACTAGATCGAATCCCCGCCTCTGTATAGACCTGCCGACGTGCCTGAATATCCGGGTCATCGCTATTGAGGCGATCGTCCGTCTCAACAACCTGAATCACTTCAACAGTATGTGTTTCCCAAATTGTTTGTGCCAATATGGTTTTTTGTTTCTCTAGCTCCTGAACATCAGCCGCTGCGGCTTGTGGACTCACATACACAAACCAGTCGTCATCCATACACCCATCTTGAAACGGACGCACGACACAACTGCTGACTTCCAAAATGTGACCAACGGTTTCGCCGATCGTATGCAAGATTTGGCGATAGCTGAGATCGCTCCGAATCGTGCTGGTGACAGCGTTAAGCAGTGATTCTTGACGCAGCGATCGTCGCAGTTCCCGCGTTCGTGTCTTCAGAACATTGTGAGTCTCTGCTGCTTGCCGTACAACACCCTTCAGTTCCTCATCGTCCCAGGGTTTTGTGACGTATTTGAATACCTTGCCAGAGTTGATTGCCTCAACCAAATCTTCGACATCAGTATACCCCGTCAGAATAATCCGCATGATGTCAGGATACTGAGTGGCAGTCAAGCTCAAAAACTCTGTCCCACTCATCAACGGCATCCGCTGATCAGAAATAATCACGGCAACATCGCCCTCCTTTGCCAGAAGATCGAGGGCAGTGGGTCCGTTCTCGGCTCTTAAAACCTTAAACTCGCGATGAAACGTGCGGTACAGCAAATCCAGGTTGTCTGGTTCGTCGTCAACGACCAGTAAGGTTGGCTTTTTGAGTGGGGGCGTTTTCATGCCGTGCCCTCCAACTGTAAGGGCTGGCGGATGAACCAGTATTGACATATGCAGCCTCGTTTCAGCGTTAGCGTTGGGCACCCCTGAGCAGAGCGATCGTCCTGCTGCACTGACTGTTGTTTCTTTGTTGCCTGCACAGCACCACTACATCTGACCGAAGGCACGTAAAAACGGTTACGCACACGCTGGTTTTCAGGAGCCAGAACTTGAGTGCCAATCTTACTTAGTAAGCATTTCAACGTTAAATGAACACGCAAAAAGCAATACCAAAGGAGAGCTTGAACACTCGGAAGCGTATTCTGAGTCCAGCGGCAATGTGAAAGCATTCGATCAGTAGTGTGATACTCGAACTCCAATTCAGCACAATCCATTAACAAGTCCTCACTAAGGTTGCCCTTCGTGACACCTTCTCTAACGCCCTGATTGCCAACCTTCATTACAGTAGTTCCGAATGTCATGAGCGCAAGCAACTTTACCCACGATCGCTCAGATGTTTACCCTGTTGAAGAATAGTTGGTAGAGGCTCACTCTTGTAAGGTCGCGTCGATTGCCAATTTCAGACTTAGAGCAGAACGGCATGAACCAGAAGCTTATGCAATTTAAAACGCTCACGTCGGGAACATGAGCGCGTCAAAAGCCGACGTGAGGCTACCGATCGGTTGACACTCTTTGTACCGGGTGCTGTAAGTTTGCCCCCTATCGCTCTGAATCAAGCTCCTCACTAGAACGTTCTAGCTAACTTGCACCATCCGTGTTAGATGCCCTTCTACACATCCTAGTTTCTCTAGAGGATTTTCACATGCCTCAATCGCGATTTTGTTTTCAGTTTTACCTGCTGCGATCTGGTGTCACAGCAAGTTTCAATCCCATAGGTGAGTCGCAATATTCGTAAACGTGAATAAGTGTAGCTTGCTTCCCCCCAAGGGTGACGGGTTGATCAGCATGACCAAGGCAAAGGAAAGCGGCGATCAAAATGCCTTTTAACTTTAGAGCCTGCCCATACCACTCAACAGCTTCATAAACCAAGGAGCCAAATCAGGCATAATCTAATGAATCATAGTAGCGCTGTCAGGCTAACGTAAGGGCATGATCCTTGAGTGTCATTACAGTCAAGCAACTCAGTCAGCAACGGGATCAAACAGGGTGGGAGGAGAGTGATCAGCTGAAGGCTCTGCCTATTTTGTTGAGTGCCCCTACCCTTAACGATCAACAGCCGCTATCAAACGTCAATGAATGTGCAAATTTTAGTCTGCTTAATATGTGTCATTTCAACCATTGGCGTTTATAACGGTAGCGCATACGCCTTCCTCGGTCTTGTTCCTTCTGCTCGGAGTTTCCCCTAGTCATGCGGTGCCCTTTTTGCCAATACACTGAAAATCGTGTTCTTGAGTCGCGTTCAGCAGAAGCGGGTCAAAGTGTGCGACGACGACGGGAATGCCTGCGGTGTGAGCGTCGCTTTACGACCTATGAACGCATTGAGTTTGTGCCCATTACTGTAATCAAGCGGGATGGCGATCGCGAATCGTTTGATCGCTTCAAGCTTTTGCGTGGCATCGTGCGTGCGTGCGAAAAAACAGGCATTTCTGCTGTACAACTTGAAAATTTGGTGGATGAGATTGAGGCAGAACTGCAGCAGCGGGCGGTTCGTGAAGTCAACAGCTCTGAAATTGGCGAATTGGTGCTCCAAAGCCTGCAAAACCTTAGCGAAGTTGCCTATATCCGCTTTGCCTCGGTCTACCGTAAGTTTCAGGGCATCCGCGATTTTGTGGATACACTCAATCACCTTCGCAGCAATGCAGACTCGACGCAAGCAGCAGTTGACCTACCTGCCAACCCACTTGAGAATACTACCGATACATCGGTGCTTGCCTCGTCACAGCCTCCTACTTCTCGCTACTAGAGCTGCCTATCGCTAGCACCCCAGCACCTGTCTGCCTGACATAAGTACCTCAAATCCCTGTCTGTTGTGGCTTTGAGCTGGCGATTAAAATCGCGTCTACAACCACGAAGTCCGCCTTTGCGGACTAGCAGCACCAAGGGATTGAGCACCTGCGGCGGCAGGTTTTGCTCCTGTAGCTGCGGTTTCAACCGCCAAGCGCAGAGATGTGTCAGGCAACCAGCTCCACCACTGTTTGTACAGGATGATCAATCGACAACCCGTCAGTTTCGCTAGGCAAAGAGCAAGCGCTTTTTAGGCGTAGTCTCCTTGCTTTAATTTTTGATGAAACATCTTGAACTGATCGCAAAAGGGTGTGTTGAGTTACCTGACATCGGTTATCATGGTTCTTCTGAGCCACTAATTTATCCAAATTTAGCTCTCTCATCGACAGTTGAGAGAAATGTAGGTGTAGTCAGCACGACCACAACGTGCGTATACATCGACAGGAGGCAAAATTTTACGGAGATAACTACCAGGAAACGATTCGCATGGTCAATCAGGAAACGACAGAAATAGATGTTGGCTTTACCCACGAGGATTTCGCTGCCTTACTCGATAAGTATGACTACCACTTCAGTCCAGGTGATGTGGTCGCTGGAACGGTGTTTAGTCTTGAGCCAAGAGGCGCACTGATTGACATTGGCGCGAAAACGGCTGCGTACATTCCTATTCAGGAGATGTCTATCAATCGGATTGATGGTCCTGAAGAAGTGTTGCAGTCGAATGAAACTCGCGAGTTTTTCATTCTTGCAGACGAAAACGAAGATGGACAACTCACCCTCTCCATTCGTCGCATCGAATACATGCGCGCTTGGGAACGGGTGCGGCAGCTTCAAGCCGAGGATGCCACTGTTCGCTCTAGTGTTTTCGCTACCAATCGAGGTGGTGCCTTAGTACGAATTGAGGGTCTACGTGGCTTTATTCCTGGCTCTCATATCAGTACTCGGAAGCCGAAGGAAGATTTGGTGGGCGAAGAATTGCCACTGAAGTTTCTTGAAGTTGATGAAGAACGTAATCGCCTGGTACTAAGCCATCGCCGAGCGCTAGTTGAGCGTAAGATGAATCGCTTAGAGGTTGGCGAGGTGGTAATTGGTACGGTTCGCGGGATCAAGCCGTACGGTGCCTTCATTGATATCGGCGGTGTTAGCGGTTTGCTGCACATTTCCGAAATTTCTCATGATCATATTGATACTCCTCATAGCGTGTTCAACGTTAATGATGAGGTAAAGGTGATGATCATCGATCTGGATGCAGAACGAGGTCGGATTTCGCTCTCTACCAAGCAATTGGAGCCTGAGCCAGGTGACATGGTGAAGAATCCACAGGTAGTCTACGACAAGGCAGAGGAAATGGCGGCTAAGTATCGTGAACAGGTGCTTGCGGCTCAACAGCAACAGCAGCAAACGATCGCTGTAACGATTCCAGAAGTCGAGCTAGAAGAACTTCCTTCTGCTGCTGAGTAACCACTGACTTTGTAGGGCTTCAGCGGATATAAGGGCAGACAGATATTAGTATCTGTCGCCCCAAGAGGGGATATCCCCTCTTTTTTTTGGAGTAGCCATCTCTGACTTTTACCTGGAGCCTCTTTTTTGACAACTATACGCTGTGGTACGGTTCAATTCACTTTGATTCGGGCGGTGCTGTTTGATAAGGACGGCACCCTGGCAGATTCACAAACATTCTTGCGGAGCTTGGGGCAAAAGCGATCGCGCCTGATCGATGCTCAAATTCCTGGTGTGCAAGAGCCACTGCTGATGGCGTTTGGCTTGAATGGGGATCAGTTAAATCCAGCAGGCTTACTGGCTGTAGGGACACGGCAAGAAAATGAAATTGCGGCAGCAGCATATGTGGCAGAGACAGGACGTGATTGGTTGGAGTCGCTTACATTAGTGCGATCGGCATTTACAGAAGCAGAGCGAGTTTTTCAGCGGAAGTCAGACCATACGCCACCGTTTGAAGGCGCACGTGAGGTTTTACAAGCCTTGACAGAGGCTGGGATATTAGTGGGCATCACGTCTGCTGACACGACTGAAAATGTTAAAGATTTTGTGGAGCGCTATGAGCTGGGGACGTGTGTTCAGGTTGGTTTAGGAATCGACAGCGCACCTGGCAAACCTGACCCAACCATTTTTTATCAAGCCTGTAACTTATTAGGAGTTTCACCGGAAACAGTACTGGTGATTGGCGATGCCGCTGCTGATATGCAGATGGCAAAGACAGCAAAAGCGGCAGGTTGCGTCGGTGTGACGTGGGGCTGGACGCAGTTAGTACAGTTGCGGCAGGCAGATACTGCGATCGCAAATTTTTCAGACATACAGATCGTTCCGTAGCCATACTGAGGTGCGTTAGGGCTGACTGTAAAGATTACGTGTAGAACGTTAACTATTCGTATACAGAGCATGGCACTCTTATATTCTTCTTCTAAGTCAACTCAAACGAATGGTGTCTCTAGTACTGATGCTATTTTTGAACTAGTTTGATGTAAAAAGTCTGACAGTCCGGCGCTTTTAGGTATGAGAGCCTCACTGTATAAATGTCAGACTCGTCATGCCACTGCTTTAGTTATAGAGTGAGGAGCATTTACAGCATTCTGACCCAACAAGACGATCGTTCTAGTCAATTTCAAATGCTATAATCTGCTGACTCATTGCAACCATGCTTCACTGATTGTTTGTAGTCGTTCGCCAGAGAGGATTGACGCTTGTCCCGCCGCTATCTCTTTACTTCTGAATCCGTTACTGAAGGTCATCCAGATAAAATCTGTGACCAAATTTCAGACACAATTTTAGATGCCTTGTTGGCACAAGACCCTGCAAGTCGTGTGGCGGCCGAGGTGGTAGTCAACACAGGTCTTGTGCTCATTACTGGTGAAATTAGCTCTAAGGCTAAGGTCAATTACATTGATCTGGCTCGGCAAAAAATTGCTGAAATTGGCTATTCCGGGGCTGATTGTGGTTTTTCGGCGAATAGCTGTGCTGTGCTGGTGGCGCTCGATGCTCAGTCGCCTGATATTGCTCAGGGTGTCGATACTGCCCATGAAATGCGCGAACAGGCAAGTGACGAAGAGCTTGACCTGATTGGTGCTGGCGATCAGGGCATTATGTTTGGGTTTGCGTGCAACGAAACGCCCGAACTAATGCCACTGCCGATCTCGTTGGCACACCGGATTTCACGTCGTCTGGCAACGGTTCGCAAAACGGGTCAATTGCCTTACCTGCGTCCTGATGGCAAGACTCAGGTGACGGTGTTGTATGAAAACAATCGACCGATCGGCATTGATACGATTCTTGTTTCGACCCAGCATACGGCGACTATTGGGGAAATTGCAGACGAAGCAGCCGTTCAGGCAAAGATTAAGGAAGATCTGTGGACGTTGGTGGTGCTGCCAGTGTTCTTGGACATTGACGTGAAGCCCGATCGCGATACTCGCTTTTTGGTTAATCCAACGGGCAAGTTTGTAATTGGCGGTCCTCAAGGCGACTCGGGGCTGACGGGACGCAAGATTATCGTTGATACCTACGGTGGCTACTCCCGACACGGTGGTGGAGCCTTTTCAGGCAAAGACCCTACTAAAGTCGATCGTAGTGCTGCCTATGCGTGTCGCTATGTTGCTAAAAACATTGTGGCGGCTGGATTGGCAGATCGATGCGAAGTGCAGCTCAGTTATGCGATCGGCGTAGCACGCCCGGTCAGCATTATGATCGACACCTTTGATACGGGTAAGATAAGCGACGATCGTCTGCTCGAATTGGTAAAAGAACACTTTGAACTGCGCCCAGCAGGTATCATCCAAACCTTTAACCTGTGTCATTTACCAGGCGATCGCAATGGTCGTTTTTATCAAGATGTCGCGGCATATGGTCACATGGGACGCACCGATCTAGACTTGCCCTGGGAGCAGCTTGACAAGGCACCGCTTCTACAAAGCGCTTTAACAGATGTTCTAACGCTTAAGCATTAGTTTTCACTTATTCGTTTAAAAACAGTGTCACAGGGTAAATCATCCTTGCTGACACTGTTTTTAAGTTTTTTAAATAGTTAACATTGCAGGAAGGCATACAGGTTTAGGAGAAGCGGCTTAATGCACTAGGTTTCAGGAGGATTATCCTTCAGCATCACAGCGTACAGGATTAGTCCTGGAATTACTCCGACAAATACTAAGAGAACAAACTCGATATTAAGCAAATTTTTTCTGTGTAGAAGTAAAACGTACGAGATGAATGCGAGTGGTACACCAATGCCCATTACGGCTCCTGGCAGAATAGCTCTGAAACGTCGCTTGTGACCTTTGGTGCAGATTGATGCACTTAAAGCGCCACCAGTACTACTAAGTAGAAGTACTTTTGCAAAAGCGTGTTCTCCAAAAAGTAAATCGCCATACTGTAGAAAACCTGCCGTAGGCAGTATAGCTAGTACGATAAAAACAATAAGAGCAAAGCCAAAAATTCTAGATGTTTTTTGTCGTCGTTGGCTGGATCTGTGGACATTGCACCGCTCTCTACTAGATAGATAAGTCGAATAAACGGCTAATTTCGTTATTCCTAGACCTAGTTATCCCTAAAGTGAGCAGTTTGAGGCATCTTATTGACCAATTCGCGTCAGATTCTTGCTAAAGACGGTTCTGGCGTTAGCCGAGCTAAGACTTGTTTGAGTACCATTGCTGTCCAATCGATATCAGCGACCGTCGTTTCGCGTCCGACCGTGAGGCGAATTCCAGCTTTGGCTGCGCGATCGCTGTAGCCCATCGCTTGCAGAATCGGGCTGGGAGACAATTTTCCGCTGTGGCAGGCAGAGCCAGCACTAATGCCAATGCCAGCAAGATTCATCTGACGCACCAGCGTTTTACCGTTGAACGTTTCGCCATCGGCGGATGGCAGGTAGAAACTGGCATGATGAGGCAGGCGGATTGCAGAGGATGTTTTGAGCGCTGCGCCGTTAACGCCTGTGGGTAACAATCCTGGTACATCGGCTAATTGCTCAAAGAGGTAATCGCGCAACTGCATCAGCCGTGGTGTTTCGATCGCCATTTCCTGTACCGCCAATTCAGCCGCAACACCAAAACCTGCGATCGCGGGTACAGCCTGTGTGCCCGATCGCAGGTTTGCTTCTTGACCACCACCACTGAGTAGCGGCAGCAGCATTACATCAGGACGCACATACAGCGCACCTGCACCTTGAGGACCATAGAGCTTGTGGCTAGATAAAGACAGCAGATCAACGGGTAACTGCTGCATATCCAGTGGCAACCGTCCAGCAACCTGAACGGCATCGGTATGAAACACAGCACCATGAGCACGGGCGATCGTCCCTAACGCTTGAATCGGCTGTAGAGTGCCAACTTCACTCTGACCGTAAATGATCGACACCAGCACCGTATTTTCTTGCAGCGCTGCCCGAAGATCCAGGGAATTCACTCGACCTTGAGCATCGACAGGTAGACGTGTAACCTGCCAGCCTAGCTGTTCTAACCAGCGCACAGGCTCGGCGATCGCTGAATGTTCTACGCTGGAAATAATCATGTGCTGCGGCGTGGCATACTGACGCACAACACCCATAATCGCAAGATTATCGGCTTCGGTGCCACCAGCGGTAAAGATGATCGACTCGGCAGGCGCATTAATGAGCCGCGCTACTTGCATCCTAGCGCGCTCGACCACCATGGCAGCACGTTGCCCCCACACATGGAGGCTTGAGGGGTTGCCCCACTGCTCATTCAAGGCAGCCTGCATAGCCGCGATCGCCTCTGGACGAGTGGGTGTCGTAGCGCTGTAGTCCAAATAAATTTGCATAGGCATTCGAGCAGTAGACGGTCTCCCCTTCAGCATACAAGCCTGCAACAGCAGTTTGGTTTACTCGGTTTCGCCCGGTTCAAGAATGCGCTGAAAGAGATACCCTGTGCCACGAGCGGTCAGGATCAACTCTGGATTGCTGGGGTCATCTTCAAGTTTGGCGCGGAGACGCGAAATATGCACATCCACAACGCGCGTATCGACATGACGTTCAGGAGTATAACCCCAAACTTCTTGCAGAATTTCCGATCGTGAGAAGGCTTCTCCAGAACGGCTAACCAGTAGTTCCAGCAGACTAAACTCCATGCCAGTGAGCCGGATACGCTCGTCGCCTTTATAAACCTGGCGCTTATTGGTGTCAATGCGAATGCTGTTGATGTGAATCACACCAGAGCTAGGAATGCCCGTCGTGCCCGTTTTTTCAACTCGTCGGAGCACAGAGCGAATCCGCGCTTCTAGCTCTTTAGGCGAAAAAGGTTTGACCACATAATCATCCGCACCCAGTTCCAAGCCTGTGATGCGATCGGCGACATCACCCAAAGCCGTTAGCATGATGATGGGCACATCGGATTCTTTCCGCAGTTCTTGACAAACGCCGTAGCCATCCAGCTTTGGCATCATGACATCCAGCACCACCAGGTCAGGGTCAGCATTCCGAAAGGTGTCAAGCGCCTCTTCGCCATCAGCCGCTGTTACCACGTCGTAGCCAATCATTGAGAGACGTGTTTCTAAAATACGACGAATGCTTGCTTCATCATCAACTACTAGTATTTTTTCTTTGTGATTTTCCAAGTTAATAGACTCCTTAAGCTAGTTTTAGAAACATTAATTTCTGTACTTTATCATTAATAATAATACCCGATGCGATCTAGTTCGGAACGCTAAAATTGACTCCCTCAAAGCACTTTGGGCTTTCTCAACCTTTCGTTTATTAACCTTCTCGCGGCTCTAAGTACTTCTAACCTTTCCTCATAAAGAATGCCAAAACTTCGATCGCACTACGTTTGTAACCAATGTGGCGCAGAGTCTTCTCAATACTTTGGCAAATGCCCTGCCTGCAATAGCTGGAATGCATTGGAAGAACAGGCTATTTCCACTACGACCGTTGCCGCTCGTCCGGGTGCCGCCCGCATCAGTAGCCGTACCTCAGCAACCCAACAACTCCCTGCCCAACCCAAAGCCGCCCTGACCCTGGCGCAAATTTCTGACCATCCCCAGGCTCGCCTCTCATCTGGCTATGTTGAACTCGATCGCGTTTTAGGCGGCGGTATTGTCCCTGGCTCACTGGTACTCATTGGCGGTGACCCTGGTATCGGCAAATCGACCCTGCTGCTACAAACTGCCAACCGCATGTCTCAAAGCTATCGTACTCTTTACGTCTGTGCCGAAGAGTCAGCCCAACAGGTGAAATTAAGAGCACAGCGGTTGGGAGTGGGGGAAGAGAGAGGAGAGAAGAGAGAGGAGAGAGGAGAGGAGTCAGCGGTCAGCAGTCAGCGGTCAGGCTCAACTCAAAACTCAAAACTCAAAACTCAAAACTCAAAACTTCCTCTCACCCCTCACCCCTCACCTTCCAACCTTTATCTCTTGCCCGAAACCGATCTCGACACCATTCTGGCAGAGCTGGAGTCGCTGAAGCCTCATGTGGCAGTGATAGACAGTATTCAGGCGCTGTATTTTAGTGCGTTGTCATCGGCTCCCGGTTCGGTCGCGCAAGTGCGGGAGTGCACATCCGTGCTAATGCAAATGGCAAAACGGCAGAATATTACGCTGTTTATTGTGGGGCACGTAACGAAGGAAGGGGCGATCGCCGGCCCTAAAGTGCTGGAGCATCTGGTGGATACGGTGCTGTACTTTGAGGGCGATCGCTTTGCCAGTCATCGTTTGTTGCGATCGGTGAAAAACCGGTTTGGGGCAACGCACGAAATTGGTGTGTTTGAGATGGTGGATGAGGGCTTGCAGGAAGTGCTCAATCCCTCCGAACTGTTTCTGGGCAATCGGGATGAGTTTTCATCGGGGAGCGCGACGATCGTTGCCTGCGAAGGGACACGCCCGATCGTCGTCGAGCTGCAAGCGTTGGTTAGCCCGACGAGCTACAGTTCGCCCCGACGATCGACGACTGGGATTGAATACAATCGGCTGCTGCAAATTCTGGCAGTGCTGGAAAAGCGCGTGGGTATTCCCCTCTCGAAGCTGGATGCCTACGTTGCGTCATCCGGTGGCTTGAGTGTAGGAGAACCCGCTGCTGATTTAGGAGTTGCGATCGCAGTAGTGGCAAGCTTTCGCGATCGAGTCGTTGATCCGCGGATGGTCTTAATTGGTGAAGTCGGCTTGGGTGGTCAGGTGCGCCCCGTGTCGCAGATGGAACTACGGCTAAAAGAAGCGGCAAAACTCGGCTTTAAGCAGGCGATCGTTCCCAAAGGGCAGGTCTTGCCTGATCTCGGCATGGAGATTTTTCCGGTTGCGAGAGTGGTGGATGCCATTGCGATCGCCCTGGCAGGCAAAAAAGCCACTGATGAGTCCGTAGTTCAAATTGATGATGAATCTGAGTGATGGCAAGACCGCATAAAATGGGTCTACATTGAGCAGACCGACATTGAGCTAGCAATGGTATGACCGACCAATCATTTCCACTGGAACAAACAGTTGCCCAGCACAGCAATGCGATCGCTCAAATCAACGAAATTCTGCTACTCATTGCCAGACGGCAGCAAGAAACCGTTCAGATTCAGCAAGCAAACGCTCAGCAAATTACCGCTAATACTCAAGACATTGCTGAGTTAAGACGAAGCATTGCTGAATTAAGAGCAACCCTTCAGGATCGATACGGTGGGAATGGACAACAACCAAACTAACAAGTGAAACGATGACGCTTAACCTGAAGGAAAAACTGTTGCAGGCGATCGAGCAAGCACCAGATCCAGTGCTAGAAGAAGCTCTACATTATTTGGAATACTTAACAGAGCGGCATACTGAAGCGATAGAGTTGCAGGAAGACCTGGACGATCTTCGAAGCATTAGAGAAGAGATTCAGCGTGAAGGCACCATTTCTCTTTCTCAGCTCAAAGCAGAGTTAGGGCTGCCATGAAGTATGAGGTCACGTTTTCCGCTGCTGCTAGTCGGCAAATCAAGAAACTTCCACCTGACTTACGCATCAACCTGATCGCCTTGGCTGAAACTCTGGCAGCCAATCCTCGTCCTTCAGGTGTAGTCAAACTAGAGGGAGACGACAACGCCTATCGCATTCGATTCCGCAACTACCGCATTGTTTATGAAATTTATGATGACAAGCTGATTGTCGTAGTCATCAAAGTAGGGCATCGTCGTAACGTTTATCGATCGCAACTATAGCCTTTAGCAGGCTGTTTGATTCAGCCTGTTTTGTTGGGAAGCAGCCGAATTGAGATCAAGAGAATTGGCATGTTTAAGATTGAGATCAAGAGAATTGACATGTTTAAGTTTACAAAAACTAGAATAGGTGCGATCGCCCTTGCAGCACTATCCAGTATTGCCATTGCACTAAACGCAAACGCCGAGCTTAAAAGCACTTTGACCATTGAAATTGATGGCTTAAAAGCTCAAAAAGGCGACATTTGCTTCAAGCTATTTTCCAGAAGCTTTGGGTTTCCTGACAACGCCAAGAATGCCGTCATGAACCGCTGCGTCAAGGTGACTGAAGACTCACCCAAAATTACGCTTAAAGATCTTTCATCGGGTAGCTATGCCCTTGCCCTCTTTCAAGATGTAAACGGCGATCGCAAACTCAACCGCAACACAACGGGCATCCCCACCGAAGGCTACGGTTTTTCTAACAATCCCAAAACTCGCCAAGACCTTACTCGCTATGGCGATTGTGTCTTTCTACTAGCAGGTGCCAGCAGGACGCTCAAAATTCAGATGAAGTATGCACCACAGAAATAGAGTCAGTTGTATGAAGGATAGATAGGTGTAAGTGTGGAAGGTTCAAGTGGAAACAGCTATAGCACTGCCATTAACACAATTTGGAAAAGATAACCGACTCTGATTTTTAGCCTCATCACCCTTCACCCTCTCACCCCTTTACTTTTTTATCGCTTCACCCCTTCACGTTCTGCCCCTCTCACCGTCTTAGCAGAGCATAGTAATGAACCAAATGCATCTTCGCAGATGCTTCCCAAGAATATTGGAGTGGGACTGTTTGGCTGTTTTGGCGTAGCGATCGGGCAAGCTTTGGGATGAGTACCGATCGCATTGCCTGAGCGATCGCCTCTGGTGACGTAGGCTCGACTAACAGTGCCTGTTTGTCGGTCAGGAACTCGGTAAAGGGCGGTTGGTTTGCAGTAATCACAGGAATACCGCTGGCGATCGCTTCCATCACAACTAACCCCCAACCTTCCTTGACGGACGGAAAAACAAACGCATCAGCAAGGCGATAGAGTGTAGGCAGCAACGCATCAGGAATCACACCTGGTAGAAGCAAGGCTTCGCCAACGGTAATGCCCAGTGTGCCTGCCAGGGCAAGAAACTCGTCACGGTATGCCTGGTAGTCAAAAAGGGTTGCGCCGCCAGCGATGATCAGTTGGGCGTGAGGATGGGTGACGCGGAGCTGGCTAAAGGCTTGCAAGAGGATCAGCGAATTCTTACGCGGTTCAATGCCGCCAACAGTTAGGTAAAGGGGTGAGCCGTTTAGCCCTAACTGCCCACCAAGTGACGGTTCCGAGCCATCCAGTCTGGCAGTGAACCGTTGTGTATTCACACCATTGCTGACTCTGGGCGCATCAATCTGATACTGCTGTTGCAATGCGCGTTGCCAGCGATCGCTGACGCAAAGACAAAGGTCAGGATCACGAATCGATCGCTCCTGGCACTGCTGGAGATAGACGCTGTTGTACGCCTCAATATGATGAACCGTGCGAACAAAATGGGGAATACGCTGGAGTTGACGTAAGCAGGACAACGCATTTGCGCCGATGCAGTCTTGCGCGTGGTAGCAGTCGTAGCTAGCGCTGGACTGGCTGAAGTACGCCACAAATTCTTGAATACGCTGCTGAATCAGGGCATCAATGCCCTCTGGTGCAGGCTAAGCTGGAATGAGTCTGTAAGCGCAGGAGAGTGGGCGATCGAACCCGACCCCATCCTTCGCCAAGGCGTAGACGCAAACGGTGTGACCCATTGCATGGAGCGCCTCTGCTAACTCCAGGGTATGCACCACGCTACCCCGGAGCCGGGTTGAGTACGTCAATAGCGCAATACGGAGCCGACGGATCAGGCATTGAGGGTTACGGCTGCTCATGCTGCTCATAGGCAGCAACAATGCGCTGTACCAGGGGATGACGCACCACATCCGCTTTAGAAAGGTGACAAAACGCAACCCCCTCGACTGACTGCAAGATTTTCTGCGCGATCGCCAAGCCCGACGACTGGTATTGGGGCAAGTCCGTCTGCGTTAAATCACCCGTCACCACCATGCGAGAGCGAAAGCCAAGGCGTGTCAGGATCATTTTCATTTGAGCAGGCGTAGTGTTCTGCGCTTCATCCAGAATCACAAACGCATTATTGAGCGTCCGACCCCGCATATAGGCGATCGGTGCCACTTCAATCACACCACGCTCCATCAAGCTAGGAATTTTCTCTGGATCAATGAATTCATACAGCGCATCGTAGAGCGGACGCAAATACGGATCAATTTTTTGCTGCAAGTCTCCTGGCAAAAAGCCAAGCTTCTCCCCTGCCTCAACAGCAGGACGAGTTAAGATCAGCCGCTCATACTGGTTGGCTAGCACTGCCTGTACCGCTAGCACGGCTGCCAGGAAGGTTTTACCCGTGCCTGCTGGACCAATGCAGAAGGTCAGGTCATGGGTGCGAACAGCTTGAATATACTGCCGTTGTTGCAGGGTTTTGGCACGGATGTCTTCACCGCGACGAGTGCGTGCCAACACATCCTGCCGCAGTTCGTGAAGCTCGTCCTGCTGTTGAGTATCCAGCGCATGTCGGGCAGTCAATATATCAACACCAGAGATCACGGTGCCACGACCCCAAACGGCTTCGAGCGCTTTTACCAAACGGGTAGCTAAATCAATTTGAGGATCAGTACCAGAAATTCGTAGTGCTAGCCCATGCAAGACTATCGTTGCACCAGTCTGTCTGGCTAAAATTTTCAGATTTTCTTCTCGCTCCCCAGCGAGGGCGATCGCGCTTGCAGCATTGGGTAATTCGACAGTAACAGCCTCTACCATGCAAACATTTGTGAGTCTAACGATGAATTAGCGATCAAATTTTCACGTCTCCAATTCATCGGGAGGGGCACTGCGCGATCGCAGCTTTGGCGCTTCTTTGACACTAGAGGAGCGGCGCGGTGGGGATTTACTTGCCACATCCTCGCGATCGCCACCATCCTCGCTACCCTGAGGTGAACTACCGAAAACATCCAGATAAGCTGTACAGCCAGCCGCACGGGCTGCCGCCTCAAGCACCGAGCGAACTGCCTGGATGTTGCGACCGCCACGCCCAAACACACGCCCTTTATCAGTCCCTTCAAACGCTACACGCACCCAAACTTTGCTGCGGTTTGGCGAGATTTCGCAGTCAACCTTAAGTGATTCTGGCAGCTCCAAAAAGGGTTCTACCAAAAATCTGACCAGCCCAGCATAGTCTGGCTCGGCTGGCTCAGCAGCATGAGTGTATGAAGACGGCTCAGGCATTGACCTGTTCAAACACGTTGTTTTTCTGCAAAATGCTGCGTACCGTATCCGTTGGCTGCGCGCCATCTTGCAGCCGCTTGACGATCGCGGGGATGTTGAGCCGAATTTCATCCGTTCTAGGATTATAAAAACCTAGTTCTTCCAGGGGTCGTCCATCCCGGCGATCGCGGCTATTCATTGCCACAATGCGGTAGCTGACTTCACGCTTTTTGCCGTATCGCTTCAATCGCAGTTTGATCATGGTGCTGTGCGGATTCTCTTTATCAATGAGTGGGTTGCGGATGCTGACCAATTTAGAGGCTATGCAGTCTGTTAGCCGATAGCATATTTTTGACAGCCATCTCGAATTAACAATCTTATCACAGACGCGTTTTCAAGGCTCCACAGGAAGCCATAACTTAATTTAGCTCTAATCTTTAAGATTTGACCCTGGCACTCGGTTAGAGCAACGCAACAGCGGCAACTTAACTTCAAGGAGTTAGCTTGCTACGGTAAGAACACGCAGTGGCACCTTTGTACAGGGTAAATGCTTATTACCCTTTTGATCTCCCCGTCTTCGTCTTTCTGACGACAGCGATACCGTGATCTTGCCATCGGAAATGACATTTGTCGTTGATAATAGCAGTAGAGTTTCGAGGCAGATCTGTGACCAATAAGCGCAATCGCTGGATTATTAATGTGGTTCTTATCCTGGCAGTCGTCGCGTTTGTGGGCTTTTCACTGATTCCACTAATTGAAGCCGCCTTTCAAGGACAACAACAAACCGCTACTAGTCCCACGCCAACACAGTCTGCCAGCGCGGTTCCTAAGAAGGAAGAACTGGAGGCGCAGGCAAAGGGCTATGAGCTGGTGCTGCAACGGGAACCCGAGAACCCAACCGCATTACGCGGTCTCCTGGAAGCACGGCTGGGTTTAGGCGATGTGAAAGGCGCGATCGCCCCACTCGAAAAACTAGCAAAACTCAACCCGAATGAAACTGAGTACGCCGTTCTGCTGGCTCAGGCAAAGCAGCAAACCAATGATATCGAAGGAGCCGCCCAGACCTATCGTGAGATCTTGAAAACGCAACCAGGCGATCGCAACGCGCTTCAAGGCCTGTCTAACTTACTGCTGCAACAAAACCGCCCCGAAGCAGCCGTCGGTTTACTGGAAGACACGATTAAGACCGCACCGCAGGCAAACAAAATCCAGGCGGGCAGCGTGGATGTGAGTTCGGTTCAAGTCATTTTGGGACAGGTGTATGCCTCGCAGAAACGCTTTGATGAGGCGATCGCCGTGTTTGATGAAGCTGCCAAAAGCAATAAGCAAGATTTCCGTCCCGTCCTTGGCAAAGCGTTGATTTTGAAGGATCAGGGCAAGACTGACGCTGCCAAACCACTGTTTGCCAGTGCTGCTGAACTTGCACCCGCCCAATTTAAAGATCAGATTAACCAACTTGCCAGTGCCCCTTCACCCGGAGCATCGCCAACGATCGTGCCTAGCCCCGCAGGCACTGCGCCTAGCCCTTCAGAAACACCGAAGCCTTAGAGGATTGAGTCTCCGTCAGGCTCCTTCCATCCAAGCGGCAACACCAAACACGAGAAACAGCAGACCACCCAAGCCTGTGATCAGCTTCTCGGAGATATGTGCGGCGATTAACCGTCCGCCCATGACCGCGATCGCAGCACAGATAGCATGTCCGACAATGGCGCCTGCTGTTACGCCCCAGGGATCATTCGCAGCGGCAAGCGCGATCGTGGCAAATTGCGTGCGATCGCCCCATTCGCCGACAAACGTCAGCACAAACGCCTGAAGCACAACACCGCGTCTGTCTCCGTGCTTTGCCGCTATCGTATCAGCGTATTGAATCGTTTCTTCCGCTTCTTTAACCTCATTGCAAATAGCAGTACTGGGCAGTTGGGTCGCATCGTACAACAGCTTTACGCCAAAGCTAATGAACAAAATGACTTCAGCGATATGCAATAGATCTTTGGGCAACAGCGCCACAAGTTGCCCCATTAAAACGGACAGGATCGTCATCGTTGCCAGTGCGGCGATCGAGCCAACAAACACCAGACGACGAGAATGTCGCATTGCCAAAAGCATGGCGATAAAAAACGTTTTATCGCCTAGTTCGGAAATTGTAATAAGTAATAATCCAGCTGTAAACGCTGCCAGCATTCCATCAAACTCCTCAGATCTCTACTATCTAAGTGAGCTTGATGAGGACTGCAACAGCTTCACCAAGCTCACAAAAATTGTGAACTTAGTGAAGGTCTCGCTTGCAAATAGCAGTCAGCAGTTAACAGTCAGCAGTCAGCTTTTGAAGATCAATGATGCAGTCAAAGCTGATTACTGAAGGTTGATCGCTAGAAGCTTTTTGTCATCTGAACCAGGCTCATCGCCAGTATGTTGATTCAAATGGGCTGGCACTCGCCAGCAGCTACTCCCCTTCAAACACACCTATCATACAGGTTCTATCAACAGCGGACAACTAGAGCATCACTGCCAACTACGGCATCTTCCAGAGGCGGGCAGCCGGCAAAACAAACTGGAGAGAGCCACGCGATCGCTCCAATCCTTGCCTGAGTTGATTTGAAGGGCGAAAGGCAAACACCGTCGCGCCATCAATTTGTGACTCGAAGGAATCGGTTATCACCCAATTAGCCTCTTGATTCAGCAAGAGTAGCCGCACGTTTGGCTGGAGCCGATAGCTGAGTGAAAGTAAGTCAGCGATATTGGTAAAGTCATCACCCCGATCGCTCACCACCAGAGGAGATGGTGCGAGGTTGACGCGACGGGCAACAGCCGCATTAAAGTAGCTCGGTACATTGTGCCACCAGGTATCAGCGGCAGCGCTCACGGTGCAAGACGCAATGCTGGCGGTAAAAAGAGTGAACAAGACAGATCGCCAAAACCAACGGTTGATAGACGACCGTGTGTAGGGTGTGAAGCGAAGGCGAAACCGAGACACATCGGTCGATCGCGTGGGGATGCGGCTGAGGTAATGAGGTTTGGGTGAGAGCTTAATGCCGATGAGATAGGCGATCGCCAACTGAATGCTAGGGTAGCAGGCGATGAGATAGCGGCTGACTGCCGATCGCCGACTGCCCAGCACCAGATCGGGCAACGCCAGCAGCAAAAAAGGCACCACCGTTGCAGTCACCACAAACAGCCACACCGAGCGATCGCTCCGTTGCACCAGCGTGTAGAAAGCCAGCCCGATCAACACCACGATCGGCACTCGTAGCACAAACGTCCAGGGATTGTTGAAGCCAAAGTCCAGATCGAGAAACAGGGCAGTAAAGCTGAGTGTCCAGAGTTTCACCAAATAATCGAAACCCGCTGCGGCAGTTGCCCAGCTTGTCGTGTCCAGCGCACGCTGAAAGCCCTGCAACATGACAATGATCCACGGCGCGTAAAGCACAATAGCAGCCGTTACAGCGAGACCAAAGCCAGCCAGCCGTTGTTGGAGGCGATCACGCTGTCCGTCGGCGATCGCTTCTAGCATCATGTAAACGCCATGTCCAATCAGCGTCAGTGCAAAAAACGGCTGCGTATAGAAGCCGATCGTAAGGGAAAGCGCATACAACCCCCAATGCTGCCACGCGGCGGGTGGACGTTTCAGCACATCGCGCGAACGAGTTTTGGGCACCTTCGACAGGCGGATTGCCCGCAGCAGCAAGTAGTGACTGGCAATTACTGCCAACGTCAGCAAGCTGTATTGACGTGCGACTTGAGCAAAGAGGATATCAAAGGGTGAGAGTGCGAGAAAGGCAGTCGCCAGTAGCGCGATCGCCTGAGACGCAAACAATTCCTGCGCCAGGGCGTACATGAACGGCAGCGATAGCAGGCTAATCAGCACTGGCAACAGCCGTGGTGCAGTAATCGGACTGCCAAAGATTGCTTCCAGCGGTTTGCCGAACCACTGCACCCAGACCCGATGAAACAAGAAATAGAGCGGCGGATGTTGGGGATCTTCCACAGCCAGCGATCGTACGGTATCAACAGGCGTGCTTCCTGGCTTGATCTGCTGAAACCGCAATAACTCCTTGGGCGTGAAAACTTGGTTTTGAAAAATTTCTTGCCCGATTTCTTGCCCGGTATAGCCAGCGGCTCGAAGCGACGTATACGCCTCATCGTGCCAGTAAACCTTATGGTTCAGGTTGACAAAGCGAAAGACAACGCCTGTCGCGATGAGAAAAATCACCAGCCATCGTAACCAGACAGGAGACAGCGGATTGGGTTGGCTCACAAGTGGTTGGCTGACAAACGGTTTCATGTAGACGGCTCAAGCGATCAAAGCTCCTCAGTCGGTACAATACCGTCTGTCGTAGGAAATGTCATCCCTAAGAGACGTGGCAAGAACAAACCCGATCGCGCTTTGTAGCTGGCAAAGTCGGGGTAACGCGAGAGCGATCGGTCTTTTTTCAGCATATTGGGCACAAAAAGCACGCTGACAAATAACGCCAAAATCGCAAACGGCAGCCAGTGTTGTGCCAGCAGTGCGAAGGACAGATAAATCAACACTTCGCCTAGATAGTTAGTGTTACGACAGCGGGCAAACAAGCCTTCGGTAATCAATCCCGCTCGATACTTGAGCGTGTAATATTTCTGAGCATCGCTGACAAAGTGCAGAAAGATGCCCAAAATGTTGAGCGCGATCGCCCCTGCGACCAACGGTAACGGCGGCACAGTGCCACGGCTAATGAGCAAAAACGGCGGCACCCAGTAAAGCCCCAACGCCGCAAACGTAAACACACCCGTCCCCAGCGGGATCACCTGCTCCCATTGCTTGTCTGGATAGAGCCGATCTTTTAGCAACCACAGAAAGCCATAGCTCCCGTGCAGCGCCAGGTAAACCCAGGGACCCAGGGTAAAGTTCTGGTATGCCACCATGAAGCCAACCACGATCGCGGCTGTCAAACCCTTGTGTAAATTGATCGCGTGTTTAATCTTCATTGCCTTAAGCACTTAATAAGGTAGGTCAATCTGTATCAGCTTTTCGGCTCAATGCCAGCGGCGCGAAGTTGGGCAACCAGACGATCCCTCTGTCACTCTGCGCCTTCGATCGGTGCAAAGCCTTGACGCTGGATGTTTTCGGTCACCACGCGGGGTTCCAGGAATTGCAGCAGGTAATCAGGTCCGCCGGCTTTGGAGCCAACGCCAGAGAGTTTAAAGCCACCAAAGGGTTGACGCGCCACGATCGCCCCAGTGATGCCACGATTGATGTACAAATTGCCCACTTCAAAGTCGGCGCGTGCCTGCTCAATGTGCGATGGAGTGCGGGAGTAAAGTCCACCTGTAAGGGCAAACTGAGTACCGTTGGCAAGCTTGAGCGCCTCATCAAACGTCTTTGCGCGCATGACTGCCAGCACGGGACCAAAGATTTCTTCACGAGCGATCGTCGCGGTTGGTGGCACATCATGAAAAATGACAGGTCCAACAAAATAACCACCTTCGGGTGCTGGCATTTCTAGCGCTAGTTCGCATTCCTGCCGCCCCTTTTCGATATATTCCAGAATGCGATCGCGGGCAGCCGCATCAATGACGGGACCCACGCGAGTGCTGGGATGGTCTGCCTTACCGAGGTTGAGCGATCGGGTTGCCTCCGCTAACCGCTGCAAAAACAGGTCGTAGATTGGCTCCAGCACAATCACTCGTGAACAGGCAGAACATTTCTGACCGCTGTAACCAAAGGCAGACTGCACCACGCCCTGCACCGCCTGATCTAGATCGGCGCTTTCATCGACAATAATGGCGTTTTTGCCACCCATTTCTGCCACAACGCGCTTCAGGTGCTTTTGCCCCGGTTGCAGAATCGCGGCATCGGCATAAATGCGGCAGCCCACTTCCTGAGAGCCGGTGAAGGTAATCATATTGGTGTGTGGGTGTTTAACCAGATGCGCGCCCACAGTAGAGCCTTTACCAGGAACGTACTGAAATACACCACTTGGAATACCCGCTTCGATCAGAATTTCGGTCAGCTTGGCAATGATTATGCTGGACGTTTCGGCAGGCTTGAGCAGAACGCAGTTACCCGCAACGAGTGCCGCAACCGTCATTCCAGTAGGGATCGCCAGCGGAAAGTTCCAGGGTGAAATGACGACCACAATGCCCAATGGCTGGTAGTGGTAGCGGTTGGTTTCACCTGGAAAATCGTAGGCAACGCCAGCATCAAGCCGTTCCATTTCATCGGCGTAGTAACGGCAAAAGTCGATCGCCTCCGACACTTCACCATTCGCTTCATTGAGGGGCTTACCTGTCTCAAACACCATCCAGGCAGCCAGTTCATCCCGCCGCTGCGTCATCAGATCAGCCGCCGTCTGCAAAATAGCGGCTCGTTTCGTTGGCGGAGTGCGCTTCCAGTCAAGAAAAGCAGTTTTAGCCGCCGCCATCGCGCGATCGGCTTGCTCAACGCTAATCTGCCCAACCTGACCCACCGTTTCGCTGAAGTTTGAAGGGTTCAAGGAATTGATCTGTGCGTCTGTCGCGACATACTCACCATCAATCAACGGCTGGTAGGTTTTGCCAAGCTGTTGCCGCACGGTTTCGATCGCTTGCAGGGCACGATCGCGCTGTGTCGCATCGGCATAGTCGGAGTCGGGAGCGTTCTGGAAGGATGAGGGATGAGGGATAAGGGAGGAATCCGCTACTTTCATCCCTCCGTTTTCATCCCTCATCCCTCCGCCCACTGGTGGAGCAAGGAGTTCTTCGATCGGGCGTTCTTCCAGGTTTTGGCGCAAGAAGGAGCTGTTGGCTGTGTTCTCAAGCAGGCGGCGAATGAGGTACGACATACCGGGGATGAGTTCGCCATAGGGGCAGTAAACCCGCACGCGGTAGCCTTTGGCAACGATCGCTTTTGCCAGCTTATCCGCCATGCCGTAGAGCACCTGGAGTTCAAAGCGACGGGGTGGAATCTGGAGGATTTCGGCGATCGCCATGGCATACGCCTGAGAGCGGACGTTATGGCTACCGATCGCGCCGTAGAGATGCTCGTGATTCTCTAGCAGCAAGCGAGTCATCGTTTCAAAGTTGGCATCCGTGGAGGCTTTGTCATTAAAGACGGGCTGCTGCCAATCTTTTTGTGCCGCTTTAATGGTTTCTTGATCCCAGTAAGCACCCTTCACCAGGCGAACCGTCAGAGGCGTGCCGCGCTGTTTTGCCCAGGCGATTAGCTCCGTCAGGTCACGCTCACTGTCGCGTAGATACGCTTGCAGGGTGACACCGACATCGGTACGAGTGCGAAACTCATCTTCGAGCAACAGCTTTTTAAGAATCGCTAGCGTTGAGTCTTTATAAGCGTATTGCTCCATGTCGAAATGGACGGCAGCACCCAGTTCCTTGGCACGACGCAGCAGCAGCCGAATGGATTGACTCACTCGATCGCGGCTGCCTTCAACGTCCAGCGGGTCAAACTGCGAGTAAAAGGCAGTGAGCTTCACAGAGACTTGCGCTTTAGACAACGCCTCGCCATCGGCTTGATCGATCTGTGGCACGTTTGACCAGGCTTTTGCAGCAGTGGTCAACTGCGCCATCAGTTCCAGGTAGCGATCGAAATAAGACTGCGCCTCGACTTCCGTAATGACCGCCTCGCCCAACAGATCGACCGTGAAGGTCATCTTGTCTTTCCGCAGGCGCTCGATCGTCTTTAGCACTTGCTGAATGGTTTCGCCTGCAATGTACTTATGCGCCAGCGTTTCAACAGCCGTAGAAATAGTGGTTGCAGCCAACTGTCCCGGTACAGAGTCCGGGTTGGCAAAATTGAGCATTCCTTTAAGAGCGGCAGGTAGCTCGACCGTCGCATCACCCAAATACTCCTGAAGATGGCGGGCAATTTCGGCTTTGCTACGCAGTGAGGGCAGACAGTCAATGAAGCGAAACAACTGCACCCGCAGCCCCGGATTGCCCATCGTCCATGCAAGCAGCTTGTCATCCCACCGCATCTGGTCACGCACTTGAGCGAAGAAGGAGCGGTTTTCGCGAGTCGCACTGAGTAATTGGCGGGCGATCGCCTGGGTTTGGGTTTCGTAACGATCGGTAGAAATTTGTGCGACCACAGCAGATTGACTCCTGTCAAAGATAGGCGACCAATCCCTGCGACCGGATGCTGCAAACGGTCTAGCGGCGGGAGGATTCAGCCTGTAGAACCCATCTATTGTAACGTCGATCGCCGCTGTGCTAGTGAAAGAGTGGAAGGGTGAAAGAGTAGAAGGGTAAGGGGGTGAAAGAGTAGAAGGGTGAGGGGGTGGAAGAGTGGAAGGGTGAGGGGGTGAAAGAGTGGAAAAGCATTCCTTTACGTCTTCACGTCTTCACCTCCTCACGTCTTCACCTCCTCACGTCTTCACCTCCTCACGTCTTCACCTCCTCACGTCTTCACCTCCTCACGTCTTCACCTCCTCACGTCTTCACCTCCTCACGTCTTCACCTCCTCACGCCTTCACGTCTTCACCTCTTCACGCACTTGCTTGATGGCTCTTACAAGGCAGTAAACAGAGCTCTAGGTTGATGTGCTTGTAAAAATTGGGTGGCTGCTGCTGCTGGCATGGGGCGACTAAACAAGTAGCCTTGCATTTCTTCGCAGTGGTGCGATCGCAGGTAGTCTAGTTGCGCTTGTGTCTCTACACCTTCGGCGACGACGTTTAGATTAAGACCACGACCGAGCGCAATGACAGCGGTGACGATCGCGGCATCGTTTGGGTCGATCGTCAGCTCGCGAATAAAGGATTGGTCAATCTTAATGGTGTTTAAGGGAAAGCGCTTCAGGTAACCGAGTGATGAGTAGCCCGTGCCAAAGTCATCCACTGCAAGATTTACACCCATTGCCTGCAAGTCTTTGAGCATAGACGTAGTAAAGTCCACATCATGCATCATCACCGTTTCCGTAATCTCCAATTCTAAGTGGTAGGCGCTAAGGCAGGTTTCTGCTAAAGTCTGGGCAACGGTTTCGACCAGGTGAGGCTGCTGGAATTGTCTGGCTGAAAGGTTGACTGCTACACGTAAGTGGGGCAACCCAACCGCTTGCCATGCCTTGTTTTGGGCGCAGGCTGTGCGTAGCACCCACTCACCGATCGGTACAATCAGCCCGTTTTCCTCTGCTAGCGCAATGAACACGCGAGGCGGGATCAGCCCCAGTTCGGGATGTTGCCAGCGCAAAAGGGCTTCCATGCCAGTGATTTGCCCTGTGTTGACATTAAGCTGTGGCTGGTAGTGCAGCACAAATTGCTGACGTTCCAGAGCTTGGTGCAGGCTGCTCTCAAGCGCTAGTGTTGTGCGGCATAAGTTATGCAACATAATGCCTGCCTAGTTTCTTGTCAATTGCTTGTTTGGTCAACTTCCAGTTGATCGTCGTGCGTTGTGTGTTTCGCTCCACCTGCCAAGCCTCAATTTCTGATTTTAGTTCTGCCTCAGTAGGAATTCTGCGGTTCAGACATTGGCGACTCAGGACGCTAATTTCAACCTCTGCCAGGTTCAACCAACTGCCATGCTTTGGTGTGTAGTGAAAGACCAATCGTTTGAGTAGACGGTTGGCTTTGCGTTGACCTAAGACATCGACAAAGACTTTAGCAAAATGGATGTTGAGATTATCCAGCACTAGATGAACCGTCTCGGCTTGGGCATAGTGGGTGGTGAGCAGACACTCGATGAACGCGACAAAATCGGCTTTGCAGCGTCGCCGAGTGACTTGGGCAAAGCGCCAGGCTCCTTTTGGTTCAACCGCTACAAAAATATTACGTGTGCCCCGGCGCTCATATTCACTGTCTTCTTTGCTGACCGCACCTGGCTTGAGTGGAAGCGTTGGGCGTAGGCAGGCTAACAGTTGCTTGCTTTTCTCATCCACACAGACCACAGGCTGTTTCGGATTATAGGGTTGATGGTAAAGGTCAATCAGGTTGTACATCCGTTGCCGATATTCAGGCGTTAGGGAACCAATGCACCACATTTCTTTCAGCCAAGGCTTACACCGTTTTTTTTTAGCGCTCGACCGACCGTCTTGGCGCTCATCTGTAAAAGCTCATATTGTTCACTGACCACCATCGCCAGCAAACTTAAGGTCCAACGACTGCGTCCTTCCGGTGGTTCACTACAGGCAGTGGCGACAATACTGGCTTCGATTTGTTCGTCGACCGCAACCGGTCTACCACAGCGTGGGCGATCCGTTAATGTTCCTTCTACACCGCTTTCCAGATACCGTTGGCGAATGCGCCAAATCCGCGTCCGTTCAATGCCCAACACCTCACTAATCATTTGATCTAAGAGACCTCGATCCAATGCCAACAAGATTTGGGCGCGAGTCACTTCCCGCACACTGCGCACACCTTGAGTGCTGACCCGCTCCAATACCGTTCGCTCACCTTCTGCTAGCTTAATCTCGACTCGTTTCACATTGACCTTTCTATGTTGCAGTATTTATGTCTTAGTATACTAGCAATGCCGAAGCCTGGGAGTTAATGGCAGGGGTATAAATCTGATAGCCGTTGCGTCCCTGTTCTTTGACACGGTACAAGGCGGCATCCGCGTTTTTAAGCAAAGTTTGAGCATCGTCGCCATCATGCGGGTAGAGGGCAATGCCAATGCTGCAGCTGATGTAAAGTTCATGCACTCCTAAATGGAAAGCAGGTTTCAGCGCTTTGCTAAGACGTTGTGCGGCTTTAGCAGCATCTTCAGTATTGTTGATTTGGGGCAGCAGCAAGGTAAATTCGTCGCCACCCCAACGAGCGATCGTGTCGCCTTCCCGCAGACAGCCAGCTAAACGACTAGCAACAGCTTCCAAGAGTTGGTCGCCGATCGCATGTCCCAGGGTGTCGTTAATGGTTTTAAAGCGATCGAGATCGAGAAACATGACCGCGAGTATGGTGCCGTTACGTTGGGCGTTTGCCAGTGCCAGAGGCAAGCGATCGTTAAACAGCATCCGATTGGGCAAGCCCGTCAGCAAATCGTGAAAGGCTTGATAGCGAATGGTGGCTTCTGCCTGCTGGCGCTTGAGCGCACCGCCAACACTGGCAGCCATCGCCACTAAAATTGACTCTTCATTGCTTGACCAGCGGCGCTGTGTTGCACAATCATCAAAGCCAATGAAGCCCCAGAAGTAGTCATCGATGAGAATCGGCACTAGCAGCACCGAAAGAATCTGATCGAGCCGAAACACTTGCTGTTTTGGTGCTGCGAAATCTTCAATCACGCCACTCACCGACTGCCCCATTGAGAGTGCTTCATACCAGTCGTGTAGCCCAGGCGAACTGTAGGGCTGATTTTGCCAATACGGTTGCTTAAGGGTCGGTGGAATCGACTCGCGTACCCACTCGTACCGAATACTTGTGACCGTTTCACCTGTTTCGGGATGAGGGTGATTCTCGTAGATATAGACGCGATCGACCTTAGCAGCAGCGCCCAAAGTTTCCAGGACTTTTGCGATCGCCGCTTCATAGTTGACATCGGTCAACAAATAGGTTGTGGCAGTGGCAACACCTTGCAGCAAACTATCGCGTTTCAGCAATTCGGCTTCTGCCTGTTTCCGTAAAGTGATGTCTTCGACGGTACCTTCGTAGCCTGCTAGGCAACCGTTTGCGTCACGCATGGCGCGGGCATGCTCAGAAATCCAGATGATGCTGCCGTCTTTGCGGTAAACCTGTGACTCAAAATCTAGAACGGCATCCTGCGTTTGTAGCAGTTGGCTAAACTCATCCCGCCGCTGTGGATTAACGTAAAGCTGGTGACGGATATCAATCAAGCGGGTCGTTAATTCTTCGGGGGAGTTGTAGCCATAAATCTTTGCCAGCATAGGGTTAGCAGTTAGATAATGACCCTCTGGCGTCGTTTGAAAAATACCCTCAACGGCATTCTCAACGATACTGCCATATTTTTCTTCCGCTTGCTTCAGTGCCGCTTCTGCCTGTTTGCGATCGGCTTCGTCACGCTTGCGATCGCTGACATCGCGACAGACGCAAAGCAACCCTTCATCCTTCAATAGAGTTAAGGAGAGTTCTTCAGCAAAGGTGCTGCCATCCAATCGTTTGGCGATCGCCTCTCCCTGCCAACGTCCTTCTTGCTGCAAGGTTGGCAAGACTTCACGCTCATAACGCAGTGCCTCGTCAGGGTCATACAGAATGCGCCAATTTTTGCCAATTAGGGTAGCCTGTTCGTAGCCAAAGTACTGGGCATGTGCCGGATTCAGGTAGACAAATTCGCCGCTGGCATTGAGTACTGCAATACCTTCACTGCATGCTTCGATCGCGGCAAGTTGGAGACGGATCACTTCTTCGGTCTGACGACGATCGGTAATATCTTCAACAGTGCCCAGCACACCAATGACCGTGCCATCAGCATCATGAATAGGGATTTTGTTGGCGCGTGTCCAGTTTAGACGTTCATTTGGAATCGTATTTTCTTCGATCAAAGCCAGCAGCGGCTGATCAGTCGTAATTACTTGAGTATCTTGCTGTTGAAAGCGGACAGCGAGCGTCGGATCGTAGGGCAATTCATGATCCGTTTTGCCCAGCACGCTGGTGACAGAAGCCAGTTTGAGATCTTCAGCAAACTGTTTGTTACAGCCCAGGTACACTGAGTTGGTATCTTTCCAAAAAATTGCGAGGGGTAGGTTGTCGAGCAACAACCGCAGAAAAGTTTCTTTTTCGCGCAAGGCTTTTTCAGCTTGTTTCAGTGCCGTGATGTCGGTAATAAAACCTTCAATGCCAAGCACTGCGCCATTTGAGTCGTAGAGTCCATGCCCTTTTTCCCATAGCCATTTCTCTTGTCCGGCTTTGGTGACGATGCGGTACTCGATCTCATAGGGTTTCTGGGAATCGATCGCCGCTGCAATGCTGCGGAGAATAAACGGCACATCATCAGGGTGGCAAATGTCGTTGTAAGAGCGCTGCCGCTGGTTGCCAGCAAGCTCTTCACCCCGATACTCTGTGATCGCCAAACAGCCCTCGCTGAGGTAAAGCATTGACCACTCTGGGTCATTGCCGCCGATGAAGACAATGCCTGGTAAGGAATCAACTAAGGTAGATAATTGCTGCTGGTGCTGCTCCAACGTTGTTTCTGTTTCAGCCTGCTTGGATTGAATAATGGTGCCCAACTGTGCCGCCACGCTAGCTACAATGCGGACATACTCTTCCTCTTGAGAGCACGGTGCTGCAAGAAAGAAAACCACTGTAGCCAGAACCTTACCCCTGGCTAAGACGGGTACGGCAAGCGCAGCCTTGAGTAGCGTAGTCTGAACCAACTGCACGCGCAAAAAATCACGATCGGACGAGCGACTGACATCGGAAATCCATTCAGGCTGTTGGCTTTGCCACACCCGCCCTGGCAATCCCTCTCCAGGGGCAAACACGACCTTTTCACTGGCGGCTCTAAAGGTTTGTAGATTGTCTTTGCCGCCATACCAAGCGCGACTGCACTCAAGCTGAGTCTGAGCGCCATTAGGCACCCAGGCTTCGGCAAAGACCCAGTTCATACTCTGGCTAATATGTTGTAGCACTATAGCTAAGGCATGTTCAAAGCTTGGTGCGTCCACGATCGCGTCTGCAATGTCTTGCAAAAGCCTTGCTTCTAGCGATAATGTACATCCAGCCACACCTTGCCTTAAAGCAACGACATTAAAAGCGGTGCAATCTGGTTCAATCTTGGAAGGCTTTAACATTAGCAGTGTAAAAGCGTGGATGCAGTAACGACAACGAATATAGCCGCATTGCTGGGAGGCAAGGAGGCGACACTAGATCTCCTTATATCTAAATCTCCTTGTATAAAGTAATATGCTTTACTTTGACAAGAGTAATAATACGGATCTGGCTCAACAACGTTCAACCCTTGCTTCCCGTCCTGATTCGCTTTGCTAAGTCTCAACAAGCTGACTGCCTTACTTCAATGGCACGGTTCAAACTTACAGCCAGCGCCATTACCTGGACTATAATACACCCGCTCATATGGAAAGATTGCTACATATCTATCCATATCGACTAAGCGCAGTCTTTTATCACTTTGTTAACCTTATGTGAAGTGAATCCCGACTTTAGCAGCAAGCGACACAAAACGCGGTCTACTCTAGGCGGTGCCTGTTAACTGCACGATCGCTGCCCTCGTGCGATCGCGGTCTACTACGGTTAAGGGAGTTCCGGCATTGTCTGTTGCCTGTAGTACTCCTATGGGAAGGCATCGTACTGTACGATGTCTAGGCAAAAGATGGCACAGGCAAATATACGCCGTTCCTAACCGAAGTTCCCTCCAAGGAGTAGTGACCCCATGTACATTGAGGAAATTATTGCAAGCGAAGTACTAGACTCACGCGGCAATCCTACCGTCGAAGCGCGAGTTGTGTTGGAGGATGGCACAGAAGGATCGGCGATCGTCCCTTCTGGTGCCTCTACAGGTGAGAAAGAAGCGGTCGAACTGCGGGATGGTGATAGTAAGCGCTACGGCGGCAAAGGCGTGCTCAAAGCCGTTGAGAATGCCAATCACAAACTGGCTCCCGAACTCATTGGCATGATGGTTACCGATCAGCGCGCGATCGACCTTGCCATGATTGAGTTAGACGGCACGCCCAACAAAGCAACGATGGGCGCAAATGCCATTCTTGCCATTTCGCTAGCTGTGGCAAGAGCCGCCGCAAACTATCAGCAGTTACCCCTCTATCGCTACCTGGGCGGCACAAATGCCTCCCTGCTGCCCGTGCCCTGCATGAACGTCATCAACGGTGGTGGTCATGCCGACAACACAATAGATTTTCAGGAATTCATGATTGCGCCCCACAATGCGCCTTCCTTCACCGAAGCGATTCGCATGGGTATGGAAACGTTTCATACGCTCAAGTCCCTTCTCAACAAAAAAGGCTTGAGTACAGGTGTGGGCGATGAAGGCGGCTTTGCGCCCAACTTAAAGTCGAATGTTGAGGCAGTAGAAATTATTCTAGAAGCCATTGAAAAAGCAGGCTACAGACCGGGTGAGGACATTTCCATCTGCCTCGACCCTGCCACCAGTGAAATGTGGAAAGATGGCAAGTATGTCTTCTTCAAGTCAGATCAATCCACTAAGACATCTGAAGAAATGGTAGACCTCTGGGCATCCTGGGCACGCCAGTACCCGATCGTCTCCCTGGAAGACGGGATGGGCGAAAACGATTGGCAAGGCTGGAAACTGCTCACCGAGACGATCGGTGATACCGTCGAACTCGTTGGCGATGACCTGTTCTGCACCAATGCCAAAATTCTTGCAGAAGGCATTGAAGCAGGCGTTGGTAACTCGGTGCTGATTAAGGTGAACCAGATTGGTACGCTGACCGAAACCTTAGACACGATCGAGCTAGCCAGCAAGAACAACTACAAATACTTCGTCTCTCATCGCTCTGGCGAATCGGAAGACACGACGATCGCCGACCTCGTTGTAGCGACCAGCGCTGGACAGATCAAAACGGGTTCCGGTTGCCGGGGCGAACGAGTCGCCAAATTCAACCAGCTTTTGAGAATCGAGCGGCAACTGGGTAAAGCAGCACGGTTTGCTGGCAAGTCTGCATTTAAGTAGAAGTAAGTTAAGCGGTCAGCAGTCAGCGTGGTCAGCGGTCAGCATTCAGTATGGGCTGATCGCTGATCGCCAGCCCACCATTACATTGGCACATTAGATCTATCGACGATTCCCATGCCTGAAATCCGTTTTCAGATTGAACTGCCAGATGGTTCTCAGGAGACGTGCTACTCGCCGTCGTTGGTCGTCAAAGAATACTTTGCGCCAGGAAATGAGTATGCGCTGATGGATTTTATTGACCGATCGCGCACGGCGCTTAACATAGCGAGCGATCGCGTCCGGGCAAAGTACGGTAGCCCCTGCGGATTAGCACTGGGTCAGTTAGCGCAAATTGAGGCAATGGCAGGGAGGTACAACTACGTTACGGAACCGAAAGTGCGGCTGCTCAAGTTTATTGAGTGAGGGGGAGTGGTGAAGGCGTGGGGGAGTGAAGGGGTGAGAGGGTGAAGGGGTGAAGAAGTGGGAGGGTGAAGGGGTAAAGGGGTGCTGAGACTGTGGTTAATCGGCTTGAACAAACCCTTGCCAGCGATAGGTGTGTAGGTTGATGCGTCCTTGAGCATTGAACTGGATGCCTTCTGCTTCGAGGAGCGATCGCTGCAAGTGATCACTGCCGTATCGCACGGGTGATTCAGAGATCTCTCCCTTCGCATTGATGACCCGATGCCAGGGAAGATCCATTTCTGGCGCGACTCGAAACAGCGCATAGCCGACCAATCGCGCCCGTCCTGGTAAGTTTGCCAATTCTGCCACTTGCCCATAGGTCGCTACCTGACCATAGGGGATTTGTTGCACGATCGCGTAGATAGCGTTGTAGGCAGACATTGGGAGAAAGGCTAAAGGCTAAAGTATGAAGGCTAAAATTTTTATCCTTTAGCCTTCATACTTTAGCCTTCCCCCTTGTCGTCGCCAGAAGATAGCAACTCGTTCTTCCCACTGCTGCCAGTAGTGCGCGATCGTTTCCACATCAAACCAAAAGACTTCGGCGGGCAAATCAGGGATGGCGATCGCCAACAGGGCGTGGTTTAAGTCCAGGTCATAGTCCTGATAGGTATACTGTACGGCTCCCAAATAGGCAGCCACTTGCAAGGGATAATCGTTCAGGCGCTCTATAGAATGCTTGGGGCGATCGGCAGTTTTCCATTCGCACAGGCACGCAATACCTTCGTAGCTGGCAACGCAATCGACCTTTCCGGCATAGCCAAGCTCATGATGAAAGACAGTCCCTTCCACCAATCGCACGTCATCCACAGCAAACAAGACAGGTTTAATGCTTTCCCAATAAGGTTTGATGCCGTCGGGGCAAGACACGGCTTCGCCTTGCAAATAGCGCTGCACCTGCTTGTGCGTCCCGGTGCCACGCCGACTCGCTGTGCTGCTGATACGAGCCGCTTCCTCAGTACCCACTCGTTCTTTCCAGTGAGCCAGTGCATCCCGCTGTTGCTGCGATCGCGTCGCGTTGAGAATCGTGCTAACGCTGGGCAGACGATCGCCGCGATCGTTCACGTAATACTGCCTGCCATTCTGCCGCTCTTGTTTTGCGCTGAAGATAGGAAGCGCCTGAGAATCAGAAATCATAACGTTGCGGGAATGACGGTCTGCTCTGATTGTAGGCGTTGCTGAAGGCTAGATCCCTGCTAGATCCCCGACTTCTGGTGCAGGTACTGTGATTCGCCGAACCTAGTCTAGAAGTCGGGGATCTTTGTCGCTTCTTTAACTGACACCCAACGTTAATCTTTCTCTAACCAGTCCTCACTCTCTACTCCCCACTCCCCACTCCCACGCTCTACCGATGCTCTTGCACCCCGACTTGCTGGCACATGGCAAGCAGCGGACAGGTCGAACAACGAGGCACGTCTCCGGTGCAGATATGTTTGCCAAACGGCACCAACCGTTCATTGATTTCAATCCAGTAGCGCTCCGGCAATTTCGCTTCCAGCGCTTTCAACGTTTTTTCAGGGGTGCGCGTCTGCACATAGCCCCAGCGGTTTGTGACGCGATGCACATGGATATCGACGCTGATGGATGGCTGTTTGCAAGCAATACCCAGGGTTAAATTGGCACATTTGGGACCGACACCGGCAAACGAGATGAGCGTATCAAAATCACAGGGAAGCGCATCACCGTAGGTATCGACAATTTGACGGGCGATCGCCCAGATCTGGGGTGCCTTCGCTTCATGAAAGGTCGAATCACGAATCAGGTCTTCGATCTCCTCGGCAGTAAGGTGCACCATAGCTGATGGAGTCCGAGCGCGATCGAACAATTTGATCGCAACGGGAAGCGACGTTTCATCCCTCGTGCGAATAGAAATGATGCACGCAATGAGTTGCTCAAACGGTGAGGTGTAGCCCAGTTCTGCCAGCGCAAACATTGCCGCTTTAGGAAACGGGCGCACCGCCTCCCGGAGAACACTCATGGCATTGTCGATGTCAAATAGTTGGTTCAAAAGGCTAAAGGATGAAGGCTAAAGGATGAAGGCTAAAAGTGGAAAGATACAGATGATGACTAAAATCTGAAGGCTAAACTTTTTATCCTTTATCCTTAATACTTTAGACTTCAGCTTTCTACCTTCTCTCAACAGGTAGAATAGCTACGACCAACGTAAGGAACCACCATGTCTCAGGCAGCGATCGGCATTATTGGCGGCAGCGGACTCTACAAGATGGAGGCGCTGAAGGATGTAGAAGAAGTGACGATCGACACGCCCTTTGGCAAACCTTCGGATGCCATCATTTTGGGGACGATCGACGGCACACGGGTAGCGTTTCTGGCGCGGCATGGCAGGAATCACCATCTCACGCCGTCAGAGCTACCGTTTCGCGCCAATATTTACGCGATGAAAAGCCTGGGTGTCCAGTATTTGCTTTCTGCCTCAGCCGTTGGCTCACTCAAGCAAGAAGCCAAACCGCTGGACATGTTGGTCCCGGATCAGTTCATCGATCGCACCAAAAATCGCGCTTCTACCTTTTTTGGGGATGGCATCGTGGCTCATATTGCCTTTGGTGATCCCGTTTGCCCCAACCTGGCAGGCGTTCTAGCCGATGCAGTTGCCAGCCTTAATCTCACCGATGTCACTCTGCATCGCGGTGGCACCTACGTTTGCATGGAAGGGCCTGCCTTTTCGACCAAAGCCGAATCCAACCTGTACCGCAGTTGGGGCGCAACCATTATCGGTATGACCAACCTTCCAGAGGCAAAGCTGGCGCGAGAAGCCGAGATTGCCTACGCCACGTTAGCGCTGGTGACTGACTACGACTGCTGGCACCCCGACCACGACAGCGTCACTGTTGATCTAGTGATTGCCAATCTTCAGCGCAATGCCGTCAACGCTCAGAAAGTGATTCAAGAAACCGTGCGCCGCCTCACTGAAAAGCCACCCACGTCAGAGGCTCATTCGGCACTTAAGTATGCCATTCTCACACCGCTGGATAAAGTTTCGGATGCAACGAAGGCAAAGCTACGTTTATTGCTCCAAAAGTATCTTTAATGAGCAGCAAAGCAAAAAGATGCGTGCTCGAATGTTGTTCATTAAAGAGTTAACGGCCAACAGCATGAATCGGGATGACTGGATTCGAACCAGCGGCCCCTTCGTCCCGAACGAAGTGCGCTACCAAGCTGCGCCACATCCCGTTAAGGCAAACAATTTTCCATCTTTTGCCTTAGTCTAAGATATCACATCTGCTTGACGGGAACGTTAACCATTGGCAACATCAGTCATAGTCTATCCTCCTGTCTCTAGCTCACATATCTCAAATTTGGTGGATTATGGGGGGGAAGGATGGCAGCTTTAAGGCTGATCAGCAGCAGATTGATCAGCCAGCAGATCAGATCACTTGCTACTCCTGCCTTTTTCAACTAATTTCATCGAAAAAGCGATCGCGTCCTGCACTATTTACATAAACATTTGTAAACTTATAGCTAGCAGTTTTTCAGTGCCCTGTGTTTTGAGGAGTCTCCATGAGACAACTGGTTGCGATCGAGCGTTTCTGCCTGACGGGTCATATTTTATCGTTAGTGTTCGGTTTGGCAGGGCTATTGTTAGTCTTACCAAACCCTGAGTTTATTGCCACTTTGCCTGAGTTCGGTCAAGCTCTTTTTGGCTGGAGCATGGCAGGTGGTGGCGTTGTCTACATTCTTTTGGGAGCGGTGACAGTCGCTCTTTATGCCTATCGCACGTTGGGATGGCGTGCCTGGTTATTGTTTATGCTGCCGTCGATCGCGCTATCCCTGAGTAGCGAGTTGTTAGGCACCAGCACAGGCTTTCCCTTTGGACATTATGGCTATTTGAATGGCTTGGGCTACAAAATTGCTGGCTTGGTGCCGTTTACGATTCCCCTATCCTGGTTCTACGTCGGTTTGTCTACCTATCTGCTGGCATGGGTTGGGCTAGACGCGATCGGTTTCAAAGGTTGGGTTAAGCAAGTGAGTGCGATCGCGCTTGGCTCTCTGCTTCTGACTGCCTGGGACTTTGTGCTTGACCCGGCAATGAGCCAGACAGCCTATCCCTTTTGGGAGTTTCGCGATCCGGGTCAGTTTTTTGGGATGCCCTATCGCAATTTGACAGGTTGGTTGGGCACAGGAGCCTTATTTATGTCTGTTGGAGCGCTCTTTTGGCGCAACACGACCATCACCCTGACGCGCCCTCAATTGACGGTGCCGCTTGTCATCTATCTTGTGAATTTTGCCTTTGGAGCCATCATCACGGTGAATCAGCTCGATGTGCGGTTCTGGATTCCCACTGCGATCGGTGCTCTGTTGGGTGTGTTGCCTGCGATCGGGCTTTGGTGGGTCGCTAAGCCTACCGCCGCGATCGAGCCAACAATCATCCTCATCCCAGCTGATGCGACTGCACGCAGCGAGGCAAGCAAGGCAGCAGTTTCGCAAAGTGATGTATCAACGGTGCCTCTTGCGGCTGTATCAAAATCATCCTCGTGATCAAAGACGCATTACTGCTAGTGCTGCTGCTAGCGCAACTACCAGCCACAGCCCTTTTGCTATCTCGTTTGCTGCGTGGTCCTGGTCGCTATCCGCCCTTACAGCCCAAAGAACCAACGCCAGAGCAGTTAGGTACAGTGAGCGTCGTTGTGCCAACGTTAAATGAGGCAGAGCGTCTTACGCCCTGTCTTGCTGGGTTGAGCCGTCAAAGCTACGAGGTGCGGGAGATTCTGGTTGTAGACAGTTACTCCACTGACCGCACTCCAGAGCTAGTAAAGACCGCCCAGGAAACTGATCCACGCTTTCGTCTCTTAAATGATGATCCACTGCCCAGTGGTTGGGTGGGTCGTCCGTGGGCACTGCATCACGGCTTTTTGTCGAGCGCTGAGAAAAGCGATTGGGTGTTGGGCATTGATGCAGACACGCAACCTCAACCGGGATTAGTTGCTAGCCTGCTCGAAACTGCCCAACGGGAGGGCTACGACCTGATCTCGCTGGCACCACAGTTTCTCCTCAAGTATCCAGGTGAACTGCTGCTGCATCCGGCGCTGCTGCTGACGCTGGTCTATCGCTTTGGCCCAGCTGGCGAAACGGGAAATCGTCCCGATCGCGTGATGGCAAATGGACAATGCTTTTTTTGCCGTCGATCGCAGCTAGTCGCAATTGACGGCTATACAGTTGCCCGTCGCTCCTTTTGTGATGATGTGACGCTGGCACGGGCGATCGCGGCTCAGGGTGCGAATGTCGCCTTTTTGGATGGCGCAAACCTGCTGAAAGTGCGGATGTATGAAGGTGCTGCCGAAACCTGGCGCGAATGGGGACGATCGCTCGACCTCAAAGATGCCGCTTCCCCGGGTCAAGTCTGGGGCGATTGGTTGCTGCTGCTGGCAGTACAAGGACTCCCCATTCCGATCGTGCTGTTGCTGCTACGTGACGTAATCAGTGGTGGCAGTGCGCCTGTGGAGCTGGCTGCATTTAGCTTGAATGTCTTGCTGGTGCTAATCCGTGTGGGGCTGACGTTTGCAATCTCGCCTTCCTGCGATCGTGCTCACGCTAGCTCTGCGTGGCTCTTTTGGCTGTCTCCCCTTGCCGACCCGATCGCTGTTCTGAGGCTCTTTCTCTCTTCTGTGCAAACGCCAACCCAGTGGAGAGGGCGAAGCTATGGGAAGGGGTGAGTCCAGTTTTGAGTTTTGAGTTTTGAGTTTTGAATTCTAAGTTTTGCTTCTGACCACTGACTCCTGACCGCTGACTCCTGCCTCTTACCCTCCAAATATTTCAGATTGTTTCAACCACTGAGGCTCACGCTGCATGTGCCTTCGGTTCGTAGTAGAGTTAAGGGCAATAAAGCTGTATGAGTTGAAGCTTAACAATCAAGAGGGAAAAACACTCATGGTTCAGCGCGGTTCTAAAGTCAAAATTCTTCGTAAAGAGTCTTACTGGTTCCAGGATTATGGAACAGTGGCATCGATCGATCAGAGCGGCATTAAATACTCAGTGATTGTGCGGTTCGACAAGGTTAACTATGCGGGCGTAAACACCAACAACTTTGCTGCCAATGAAGTGGTTGAAGTAGCACCCCCATCGAAGAAAACAGGTCAAGCAAAAACGACCGGTGGGCAAACACCGATCGATCCTTCACTCCGTAAAACGAGCAGTGATGGTGAGGTTGGCAGACCAGGTGGCGGTTCAACAATCAACCAGCCTTCGTCGAAGGCAGAAAAGCCGGGTGGCAGCACGCTGGTTGAAGGCGACCCGAATCAAGGGACAGAAGCCCGCTAGGGTTTGTTAGCTCAGAACTTAAGGCTGTAGACGTTAGACTAAAATTCAATGTCCAGCGCTGCACATCTTTAGTTTAGGGTTTCGTGTTCTGTGCCTGAATTGCCTGAAGTTGAAACAGTTCGGCGGGGTTTAAATGATGTAACCCTGCATCAAACAATTGAGGGTGGGGATGTGTTGCTCGATCGCACCATTGCCCACCCTTTTTCAGTGCCAGATTTTTTAACGGGATTGCAAGGCACTGCGATCGTGCAGTGGCATCGACGCGGGAAGTATTTGCTGGCGGAGTTGCAGAAGGCAGAAGGCAGACTTCGACGTGAGCGCTCAGTCGAACAAAGGCAGGAGGCAGACTTCGGCGTGAGCGCTCAGTCGAATAAAGACAGAAGCGATGCAAACAAAATTGTTGCCTTCCCGTATCGCCCGATCGCCGCTTCTCCCTCAGCCACCTATTCAACCTCCCACTCCCTACTCCCCACTCCCCACTCCTCACTCCCTCACCCCTCACCCCTCACTCCTCGCCTCTCCTGGCTCGGTGTCCACCTCCGCATGACGGGTCAACTGCTGTGGTTAGACCAAACTGAACCACTGGAAAAACATACTAGAGTTAGATTATTCTTTGGGGCGGGTAAGGAATTGCGCTTTGTGGATCAGCGCACATTTGGGCAGATGTGGTGGGTGCCACCAGAGCATGAGCCAGAACAGATCATCACAGGCTTACAGCAGCTTGGACCAGAGCCGTTTTCCGAAGAGTTTTCGGTTCCCTATTTTACTCAAAAACTTCAGCGCCGCCGCCCCATCAAAAATGCGCTACTAGATCAGTCGATCGTCGCTGGCATTGGCAATATCTACGCCGATGAAGCCCTCTTTCTCAGCGGCATTCATCCCCAAACGCTTTGCATTGATCTGAAGCCGTCGCAAATTGAGCGGCTGCGATCGAATATTGTTCAGGTACTCCAGGCAAGCATTGAGGCAAAAGGCACCACGTTTCGCACGTTTCGCAGCGTGGCAGGTGTGAATGGTAACTATGGCGGCTCTGCCTGGGTGTATGGGCGCGATGGCGATGTGTGCCGCAATTGTGCCACCGCGATCGAACGCCTTAGAATGGCAGGGCGATCGGCGCACTTTTGCCCAACGTGCCAGCGGTTGAAGAAAGGATGAGGGATAAAGGATGAAGGATGAAGGATGAGGGATACAAGATAAAAGCTTGAGTTTCGAGTGGAAGCTCATGGCTGACTGCTGACCGCTGACTGCTAACTGCTGAGGAACGAGGGATGAAAGGATTAGTAGTTGCAGGGGTATTTGTGAGCGCTAGTCTACTACTGGGTGCTCCCGCATTTGCAACATCGGCAGAGACGTATCGGCAGCAAGGCTTGAGCTATCGGGAGCAGGAACGCTACACAGAGGCGATCGCGGCTCTCAAGCAAGCCGTTGACCTGGAACCAACCAATCTCTCTGGGCAAGTTTTACTAGGCTGGACTCTGCACAAGGCAAAGCAGAATGCCGCTGCCGCCGAAACGCTTTTGCAAGCCTTGCAGTTAAATCCCTTTAATGTGCAAACGCTCAATGCGTTAGGCATTGTTTACCTGGTTGAGGGACGTTTGACGGCAGCGATCGCCGCTCACGCCTGGGCAGCTACACTACAACCCACTAACGAAATTCCGTCTTACAATCTCAGCCTTGCCTTCGAGCGCGTCAGGCAATACAACTTTGCGATCGCCACTGCCAAAACAGCCGCCAGGTTGGAACCCACGAATCCTCATCCCTTGGTAGCGCTAGCGATCGCGCATTGGGGCAATGGTGAACAAGTCTTGGCGCGGCAGGCATATCGTCAAGCACTCAGCGTCGATCCACGCTACAGGGACGCTGCTTTTCTCAATTATTTGGATGAGGCAGGTTTTAGTCAGGATCAGATTGAGCGATCGCAACAGGTGCTTTACAATCTGCGCTAATGGCTGTTAATGCGTCTTGCCATTGCACCATAACCAGATGCTTTTAGACATGCCACATCTACAAAGTAGGACTTACGCAAAGATCCTCAACTTCTACGATGGAGCTGGGCTTCATAGCTGAGTTTCAGCCAGAAGTCGGGAATCTAAACACCTTATGTGTAGGTTCTACAAAGATAGGAAGTGAGCCACAAAAAGCGCATCGTGCCTAAACACAATGCGCTAGCTCTTTTAAAAGCCCCGTAAACTAATGATTAACCGAAAAATCGTTTGGCGGAACGCTGACAAAATGTGGCGAGCCTATAAACGAGGTTGGTGGTCTACGAGGTGGCGGGTCACGCGGAGGCGTGTAGGACGGTAAGACGACTGCTGTTAAAAGCAGTAAGGAACAAAGAGCCTGTCCACCCTGGATAAGCGGCGAGGCTGGAGGGAGCAAACCCCTGAATCCAGAGGCTTTGATGGCTTGTAATATGGTTCGTTTCATGGTTCTAAAGGCGATATACGTACATGATTGGTTGATTGGTAGATCACCTCGCCTCAAACGTGCATTCTCACACAGAGGTTGAATGCAGACCTGGAACGATCGCGCTCAAAACTAGCTAAGAGACTGCTCTGAGACGATTTCAGGAATCCAGGTAAAACTTGTGCAAAAAGTGCTTACTGGAAATGTCTTGGTAGATGTCCCCATTGGCACCACTGAAGGCAGAGACAGTCAGCCAAGTCGGTGAGACGATCCAGGTAACTAGGGGCGTAAGGCAAATGCGCCCTCTACTTAGAGCTTAGGTCAGCTTTTTTGCTTCGGGCTTGCAGAAAAGTGCCAACTTTGTGGCTGTATTACGTACCGCACCACTTCCCTAAAACCAGACTTTAGTGAGAGGAAAAGCAAGCTCACAAAGAGTTCCCTGGGGGGAAGCAGCTTCTCGCTTAAACTTACCGCCCAATCTTGAAGCAAGTTTACGGGCGTGTTTTGTACCTTCGCCAGGAGCAGTTGTGGTGATGGCTCCGCCGTTGTCAGAAACTCGCAGGCAATACCAATTTTCGCGTTGTGTTCCTGTGACATCCAGGTGAGTTGCGGCTTCAGCGTGTTTACCCACATTGCACAAGGCTTCTTCGATAAAACGGCATAAATCTCGCTTTTGTTCGATCGTCAACAGCCGTTTTGCCAGCGGGTCAAAGTAGCAAGACGTTTTGAGGGTGGCAAACTGGGAGAAGTCCGATCGCTCTAGCGTATGGCTATACACCTCGTAAAACAACTCATGCAGCGGAAGTTTGAGGTCGAGCTTGAGTCCACTTCTGAGGTACAGGCTTTCCTCCTGTGTCAAGGCTTCTTGCTTGAGATGTTCGCCCACACTGCGAATCTCAGCATTTAAATTTTCTAGCGTTGAGAAGAGTTGCTCTTGGGACAATTTGTGATCACGCCATTGTCTAAGCAGACTTGCTAACGTTTGCAAGGGACCATTGTGAAGGGTATTAAAGGTTTGTTCAATCGTGCGTTGGCGTTCATCCAGCCGAGTTTTGAGGGTTTGCTCATGCTCGTAAACGTAACTGTAGACAGCAGGAAGAATCACACTCAGATTCAGCACGATCGACGCTGGCAGAACTGGAAGCCATAAACCTTGAAGCAGCAGCAGCGCATAGCTTACTCCAATTAAGCATAAATTAGCGATGCCAACGGCAAGAAGAATTTGCATCAGTACGCGGGTGCGCCGATCGATATAAACGCCAAGACAACCCCAGCCAAAGATCCAGAGGTACTCCCAGCCCTCTGTCCAGGTTGTCAAGAGCAAGCGTTGATCCAGCACAGCGCTGGTAATTTGGCTGACAGTGTGTGCTTGGATGTCGAGCGAATTGGTGGGGGCGATCGCGGCTGTTGGGATAAGGGGACGAATTTTGGGGTCTGTAATACCCACAATGACGATGCGATCGCGCAGCCAGTTTGGGTCAACCTTGCCTGCTCTCACCTCGTTTGCAGAAAGCACGCGAAACGGCTGGTGATGCTGCCGAAAATTGAGCAAAATTTGAGGGCTACCTGTTTTTACCCCAGCATATGCCCCTGAGGGCTTCAAGCGAGGCAGTTCGGTCGAGCCAAACCGCATTGCTTCCAGGTCCCGCAGCCCATTTTTAAGGGTCAGACTCTTGTCTTGAGCGCTTAAATAGGCTTCAACTAAGCGGATTGTGAGAGAAAGCTTGTAGACTTCGACATTAAGCGGATCGAATGTGCCAAGAATGGTACGTCTTACATGACTATCCTCACGGTTATCCCCGTCAAGAATCAGGTCTATCAAACCAATCTGGTTGGCAGGAAACCCTGGCGGTAGTGGAATTTGGTCGGTAGTTGATAAAACTGTCTCAGAAATAATCAAATTTTGGCGCTGTTTAAGACTGGCAAGGAGTGCTTTATTTGACTTCGCAATTTGGTTTTGTAGAATGTGCAGACCAATGACCGCAGGCTTGTAGGTTTGCAGCCTGTTCAGAAGGTCTACCAGATCCTGCTCTGGGATTGGGTAACCTCCTCGTTTGATGTCAGTTGCGTCGATGCCAATTAACACGATGCGATCGTCTTCCAATTCAGTCGGACGATGACGCAAGAAAACATCCAGCGACAGCAACTCCAAGCCTTGTAAAGAGCCTGTGAGCCGAGCGGTCATGACTAGCCCGATAACAACCATTCCTGGCAGTGCCCAGCGACCGAGTAAAGCAGTTTCTTTCAGTCTGTTCCAGAGGTTGCGCTGCATCGTCTTTGACTCCAGGTTGTGAAAGCTATGGAGACTTACGTATCACGTTTTTAAGCGCTAACAACCAACAACTAATTAGTCAATCAACCCTTCTTCTCTAGCGCGAATCTCGGTCTGAATGCGAATATTTTTGCCGTCTTGCTTGTCTTCATCGGGGTAAACTTCCAGCACGTCTTGAATCTTTGTCCAGTAGTGGCGCACCGTGCGTTCAGAGACTTGCATCCGTTTAGCGATCGACCGATCTTGCAACCCTTCATGAAACGCAAGCTTGAGTACGGTGATCCAGTCGGGCTTGATTTCCAGCGTGCGTCCCCGCCGAATATCTTTCGTGTGGGTAATGCCTTTAAGTGCCCAGTCTACTCGCGTTAGCATTTCTCGACTGGAAAGGCTTTTATCAGCGACGGTGAAGCCTGCTTTGTGGCGATCGATTTCGGGTCTGATGCGTACCAACGCTCTGACGTGCGTACTTTGAACCGTCAGATTCAAGGTGGGATAGTTTTGCATCAGTGTCTTCAACAACTGCACACCGCTCTCAGCTTGGGCACTATCGCCGAGCGTTTCTGGTAAGGAAAGGTCTAGCACAATCAGGTCAGGTGTCTGTAGTTTTACCTGACTTAAGGCACTGGCAACAGTTTGAGCCGTCAAGATTTCGGCATGTGGGTATTGTTGCTGAAGCAGATCGAGCGTGCCACCCAAAACGATCTCGTGATCATCTACCACCAAAAGGCGCAACTTGGCAGGTTCTAAGGTGTTTTGGCTCATTGCCGATGGCATAAAACGGAAAGAGCAATTGCATAAATATACTTTTAACTTTGCCGAAAACTACAGAGAAAGGCAAGTGATAGACATAAATCTGCTTGCAGAAAACTGCAAGGCTTACCAGTCATTCTCGGCAATGAACTTGGCAGAGAGGGCTAATGTAACGCAGCAAGCATTTTCATACAATCTGAGGTAATTCACCTAAACTTCATCTCATCCGGGAAAAAACGGTTGCCAATCCTGAAGCTATGAGAGTGATGTTTGGATGAGTTTTCAATCTGTAATGTTCACCTAATAGCGATCGCAAGCCGAAAAGAAGCTTTTATCCTTCTCTAGCCCCCGGAGAACCATGCTAAATCAACTGGAACCAAAACCCTTCGCTCAAGATAATGCTTTGCTGCAAGGTGTGCTAGAAGGCATCACCGACGGCATTCTAATCCTGTCCGATCGCGGCGAATGGGTCTATCACAACTATTTTGCTTACTGCATCTGCCAACAGCTTAATCAGCTTCATAATCAGGCGAATACAGTGGTGCAGACGGTGCCTGAAGCAATCTGGCAAACCTGCAAAGCGCTGATTGAAAGCCGTGAGCTGTACGCCGATCAACCTGTGGTAATGGAGTCAGAGATTGCTCCTACTCGATCGCACACGTATCGGGTTCGGGTCAGGTGGCTGACCTTAGATGACCCTAAACACCCCTATCTAGCGGTCTTACTAGAAGATCGGCAGCAGTCATTGCAAAACCGGGCGCTTGCCGAAGCGGTCTTGTACAGTCTCTCGCCGCGACAAACAGAGGTTTGGCTCTTACGTCGTGCCGGTTTTACGTATCACCAGATTGCAATCGAGCTTTACATCACCCTCAACACTGTCAAACGCCATCTTAAAGACATTCGAGCGAAACAAAGTCTAGCGATCGATCTAGAACATTAAGCAGAAGCCTAAGCCGTTGCGCTTACTCTTTATCTGTTTGACGTTAGCAGCACAAGCACACTGCACCCCCTAGCCTCAGGAGAAACCAAGATGTTAGCGTTTAATCCCATCAAGGCTTTTAATACATTCTGGTTTAACGAACCAACAGGGCAGATTCCAACACCGTTCTTGAGTGAAGCAGACCTCACCTATCGCGGACGGGCGATCGTCTCCGCCATGATTGCATCACACAAGCGGGGACGAGTGAAGTTTCAAGGCTCCTGGTGGCTCGCGCAGTGTGAACAAGATGTGACGATCGCCGTCGGTGAGGTTGTGCAGGTCATTGGACGGCGAAACATTACGCTGCTAGTCAAACCGACTTCTCTCTCAGCAACGTCGTATCTAAGCAAAGTTTAGCCATCAGCGGTTAGCCATCAGCGATAAACTTTTTGCTGACCGCTCATAAGCGCCTTTTCTACTAATCTAACCATTATTGCTCCTGCATCAAGCGCAGGTAGTTTTGTTGCAGACGGATGTTGTCTTGCGCGAGGCGATCGCCCATTTCTTTCTCGGCATCGCTGATCTGCTCCCAAAAGGCAGTGGAGCGACGGGCAGTCAACAGTTCCTGCCAGAGTGCATCGATCACTTCGGCGGTGGCAGTGTCTGGTGCAAGTTCACCCAATAATTGCGCCATTGTTTGGCGTGCTGTCTCTTGCTGCGTAGGGTTCTGCGCGAGCGAGAGGCAGTCTTTCAGTTGAGCAAGCTGATTCTGAGACAGGGAGTGGGTCATAATCAAACCAATGCCGTTTTGTTTGGAACCTGGAGCACTCAGGCTCAGGTGTTTACACTTCTTAACTGTAACTCTACTTACGGTACAATCAGCCTCACATTGACACGTCTACTTTTGGTTGGATTCTATTTTTAGAGACTATGGCGAAGCAGCGGATTCTTTCAGGAGTGCAACCCACTGGCAATCTCCATCTAGGCAACTACCTGGGTGCCATTCGCAATTGGGTCGAAGGGCAACACCAGTACGATAATTTCTTTTGTGTGGTTGATTTGCACGCCATCACTGTGCCGCACAACCCCGCTACATTGGCGCAAGAGACGTACACGATCGCCGCTCTCTATCTTGCCTGTGGTATTGACCTCAACGACTCGACCATCTTTGTTCAGTCCCACATTTCGGCGCACAGCGAACTTGCCTGGTTGCTCAACTGCATCACCCCGCTCAACTGGCTCACGGATATGATCCAGTTCAAAGAAAAGGCTGTCAAGCAGGGCGAAAATGTTGGTGTAGGGCTGCTGGATTACCCCGTTTTGATGGCGGCAGACATTTTGCTCTATGACGCAGACAAAGTGCCTGTGGGCGAAGATCAGAAGCAGCACTTAGAATTAACGCGCGATTTGGTCGATACCTTCAATCACAAGTTCGCTAAACCGGATCAGCCCGTTCTCAAGAAACCCGCTCCGCTGATTCGGGCAGAAGGCGCGCGCGTCATGAGCCTGACCGATGGCACCAGGAAAATGTCTAAATCTGATCCGTCAGAACTCAGCCGCCTTAACTTGCTTGATCCACCGGATGTAATCCAGAACAAAATCAAGCGCTGTAAAACTGATCCGGTGCGCGGTCTAGTCTTTGATGATGTCGATCGCCCAGAGTGCCACAATCTTTTAACGCTCTATCTGCTGCTATCTGGTCAGACCAAAGCTGCTGTAGCTGCTGAATGTCAGGATATGGGCTGGGGGCAATTTAAGCCGTTGCTGACCGAAACCGCGATCGCCCATCTCCAGCCTATCCAGGCAAAATATCGGGAAATTATGGCTGATCCGGGCCATCTGGATTCGGTGTTGCGTGATGGTCGGGAGAAAGCAGGTGCGATCGCCAATGCTACGCTACTGCGTGTTAAAGATGCTCTTGGCTACTCACGCCTTCCTAGGGTGTGAGGGGGAAGTACCCTGGAGACCTATACTAATTTGTACGAGCGCGAGCTTTTGCGGCTCTTCTTTTGATTTGTATGTCTGATAACGCCACAAACACGACACGCTTCTTAACATCGACCTTCCGCACTGCTGCTCAACAGGGCGACTTCCTTATCACGGCAGAAGTAATGCCACCGAAGGGAGGGAATCCCGCCCACATGATTGAGATGGCACGATCGCTGAAGGGACGAGTGCACAGCGTCAACATTACCGATGGCAGTCGGGCAGTGCTGCGAATGTCATCCCTGGCGGCATCGGCAATTCTGTTTCGGGAGGGGATTGAGCCGATTTACCAGGTTGCGTGTCGCGATCGCAACGCCATTGGCTTACAGGGAGACCTCATGGGTGCCCAGGCGCTTGGCATCCGCAATATTCTGGCGTTGACAGGTGACCCCATCAAGGCGGGCGACCATCCCCAAGCCAAAGCTGTGTTTGAGCTAGAGTCGGTTCGCTTGCTGCAACTGATTCACAAGCTGAATGCTGGGTGTGATTTCAATGACAAACCGCTAACAGATGGCGCAACCGAGTTCTTTGTTGGAGCGGCGATCGATCCTCAATGTGGTAGCTGGTCAGGGTTACAGCGTCGCTTTGAGCGCAAACTAGCAGCCGGAGCGGAGTTTTTTCAAAGCCAGCTAATTTCCGACTTCGATCGGCTCGAAAAGTTTATGACCCAGCTTGCGGTCGGCTGCAACAAGCCCGTCCTGGCAGGCATTTTCTTGCTCAAGTCAGCGAAAAACGCGCAGTTCATTAATCGTTGTGTGCCCGGTGTGCAAATTCCTGATCACATCATCGATCGCCTGGAACGTGCCGCCGATCCGCTCCAGGAAGGCGTACTGATTGCAGCCGAACAAGTAAAGCAAGCCCGTCAGCTCTGCCAGGGCGTTCATATGATGGCAGTCAAACGCGAAGATTTGATTCCGCAGATTCTCGACCTGGCAGGCATTGCACCGCTACAGAATTAGCGTTAACGGTTAAAGAACTGACCCGCCATATTCAGAGCATCGCCTAGATCAACGCTCCCATCATTATTTTTGTCTAAAAAGGCATTCAAGACAGGATTGCCTGCCTGTGGGTTTTGGGTATGTGCGCCACTTTGAAGAAACTTCAGCGCGAGGGGCACCAGGGTTGGCAGAACGGCTTGAATCGTTTGTGGCGGCAGCCCTGTCCGTTGAATCAAATCTTGTACGACTTGCTGCTGCATGACAGACCCCAGCACCGCGTCTACCGCTTGAGGGTTCGATCCGGTGCCGCTGTATTGATCAACCATTGCCTGCACTTGTCCTGCCCCTTCAGTAGCCTGCCGCTGTTGCAGTGCCGATTGCACGTAGCCACCGACAACGGACACGAGCGTTTGCGTTGTGCCTGCATTAATGCCATTGCTGTTGCTCAGTTGCTGGACAGTACTGAGAATGGAACCAAGCTGACCGGGGCTTGCCTGCTGACCAGGATTACTAACTGCGCTTAAGACTGTATCGAAAAGTCCCATAAGATTCCTCATTTCAACGTTTTTGACCACTACTTAAGCTACCAGAGCGTCAACCGTCTGGCATCTTTCGGTTAGGGTAGCTGTCTCATGGGGCGATCGCGACTGGCTTAAGGATCTTTTAGGGCAGTAGGAAGGCTCACTGGCTGTAAGGACAGATAGGCACCGCTCCAAAAAAAGTCAGGGCACTAGAATGAAAGGCAGATGAACCACAAATAATTCATGCGCCTTCCGCGTCTCCTTACTCTCATTGCCGGACTCGCCCTGATTCTAGGGCTGGTTATCTGGTTGATTGATGCACTCACCCGGCTGTCCTGGCAACTTTACGCCTACCCGCTGCTGTCTCAGCTCTTGCTGGTGCTCATCATGACGCTACTGGCAGTTTTGATTGGAGCCTTAATCTATTATCTGTTTGTACTGCCGCGTGCCTCACAACGCCGTCAAAAAGCACGGCGAGAACCGCGTGTCCCTGCTGAAAAAACGGCGGCGGCTGAAGAAACACTCAAAGCAGTGCGCCAGCAGGTGAGCCAGATTCAAGACGAGGTGGCGCGGCAAGAATTGTTATTGCGATCGCGCGCGATTGAGCAAAACCTTGCACGGGGCAACCTGCAAATTGTCGTTTTTGGCACAGGCTCAGCGGGTAAAACATCATTAGTGAATGCGTTGATTGGGCGCATGGCAGGCAAAGTGGGCGCAGCAATGGGCACGACTGAAGTGGGCGAAACCTATGTGCTGAAGCTGAAAGGCTTGCAGCGGGAGATTTTGCTGATTGATACGCCAGGGATCTTAGAAGCAGGCGTAGCCGGGACGGAACGCGAACAACTGGCACGACAGTTAGCGACCGAAGCCGATTTGCTGCTGTTTGTGCTGGACAATGACTTGCGACAGTCGGAATACGACCCGCTGCAAACCCTGGCAGAGATTGGCAAGCGATCGCTCGTGATCCTCAACAAGTCTGATTTGTATCGAGAGGACGATCTCGACGTGATCCTGGCACGCTTACAGGCGCGTGTGCGGGGCTTGGTCGCGCCTGCTGATGTCATTGCCACGGCTGCAAATCCTGCCGCGATCGTGGTGGATGGTGAAACGCTTCAGCCTGACCCGGATATCATGCCGCTAATCCGTCGGATGGTAGCGGTGCTACGCGCTGAAGGTGAAGATCTGATTGCCGACAATATCCTGCTGCAATCCCAACGGCTCGGCGAAAAAGCCCGCTATCTCATTGATGCGCAACGCCGACGGCAGGCAGAAAAGATTGTCGATCGCTTCCAGTGGATTAGCGCCGGGGTGATTGCCGTTACGCCGTTGCCCGTAGTGGATTTGCTGGCAACGGCTGCGATCAACGCTCAGATGGTGGTGGAACTTGGGCGTGTCTACGGCTGCGATATCAACCTGGAACGGGGGCGCGAACTGGCGCTGTCCTTGGGCAAAACATTAGTTAGTCTTGGCATTGTCAAAGGTGCCATGACGCTGGTAGCAACGGCACTAGAATTTAGTCTGGGTGGAATGCTAGTAGGTCGGGCAATTCAAGGCGTGAGCGCCGCTTACCTGACGCGCATTGCAGGTAAAAGCTTTATCGAATACTTTCGCCACAACCAGGAATGGGGCGATGGCGGCATGACCGAAGTAGTGCAGCGGCAGTTTCAGCTCAACCGCAAAGATGAATTCATGCGTGCCTTTGTAGAGCAGGCGATTACGCGCGTCATCAAACCGCTCAATCTCGATCGCGAACGACCTGACACTCAAGACCCAGCCTTACTAACCGAAGTCAGGCTACCGCTGGAACTGAAAGCCGAATTACTGAAAGCCGAACTCGACTCAGAGTTAGATGATTGGCATCGATCGTAAAAAGAGACACGACCCAACGTTTTACGGCATTGCTATATCCACAATGAGCGGCAGGTGATCAGACCCGACCTTGCGCCCGATCTGCGTTTTCAGCACTATAAGCTCTGGACTCACCAGGCAATGGTCGATCGGAATCGCCAGCCACGGTAGCCAACGGTGAGGCGACCAACTTGGCAGAATGCCAAAGCCAGCGCGGCTGTTTCGCAAGCCACTGTCTGCTTCTAACCGCTTGTAATAAGGCGACCACATCGTGATATTCAAATCACCGATTACAACGACAGGTTCTGTTTGCGATCGCACATAGGGCGCGATCGCAGCCAAAAGTTGATTGCGCCACTGAAACAGTTCTTGCCGAATGGGTGGGGGGGGATGCGTCGTCAGCAACGACAGCGTTTTGCCACCCTTACTTACCTGTGCCGCAAGACTGGCATACTCACGTTGCCCCAAGAACTGCACCGACGGCTGCAGCAGCGGTAACGCACTGTAAATCACATTGCCAAAGCCTGTACTTCTTGGTTCAGCGTAGGTGTAGGGCAGCACCTCCCGAATTGCCTCCAGCGCTTCCAACCAACCAGCATTGACTTCTTGAAAAACAGCAAGATCTGGCTTGACCTCTTTAACCAACGCAATGACGCTGTTATAGTCGCGGTTGCGGACTAGCACGTTGGAGTGTAGTAAGCGCAACTCCACAGACGGCTTGAATACTGTTGGCTCTGGCAAATACCACGGCACAACATTAACCAGATTGAGAATCAGACAAAACAAGCTCACGTTAATCAACCAGGCTCCCCAAAGACAGGTGCGCCAGAACCAAAGACAGAGGAAGGTACTGCCACTAACTACTAAATATTGCAGCTTGAAATGAGCCGTCAGATCAAAAAGCCAGTGAATGTGACCAAACGATCCAGCTAGAGACAACAGCGTCACAAGCGCCAACCCAAACGCTAAGCCAATGGCAAGAAGTCGGCTGAAAGACGATCGCCGCTTAGACATTGCTATTCACAGCCTCAACGATTAGTGACTTATGAAATGAGTGTCCCTAGCACGATCCAACCGATTGGCGCAGGCACCATTTCACCACGCATATCTAGCAGTTGCACCACGACCAAATACGCAATGCTAAGTGCCACCGCGATCGCCCCGGTGACAATTGCTACAAGTTTGGATCGATCCATCGTTTCTCCCCCTTTAACGCTCGGTTTGTTCTAGTACCGTCATGAGTCGCCTACTATGAGGGGAAACCTGAGTACAGACAACCGTTTACTTCGCCGTCGCAACTGTTATCAATGCTCGAATGCAGAAAACATATAAACAAAGTTTAAGCGTTTACACAGAATCTTGGTGAATCCTTCTAAAGCGATCGGATAATCAGCACAAGCGGCAATAGACCCTTATATCAGCATGGCTACCGTTACTTAAATCAGCATGGCTACCGTTACCGACCCCACCAGCGAAGTCTTTACCGTTGACCGTCCTACTGTTGTAGAAACCCACGAACTCAGAAAAACCTACCGCACTGGGTTTTGGCTGAACCAAAAAATTGTTTCCCTCAAAGGCTGCACTCTCAACGTCTTGCAGGGCGAAACGTTTGGACTGTTGGGCCCCAACGGTGCAGGCAAAACGACGCTCCTAAAAACACTTTTGGGAATTGTGCGCCCTAGTGCAGGACGAGGACTCTTGCTAGGCGCACCACTAGGCGATCGCGCCATCAAACAACGCATTGGCTATCTGCCCGAAAACCCCTACTTCTATGACTACCTGACCGGATGGGAAACGCTTCAGTTTACCGCTGGGTTATTCCAGATTCCGCGATCGGTGCAGAAACAGCGCATTCCCCAACTGCTGGATCTGGTGGGGCTATCGCTGTCTGCTGCCCGCAAAAAACAGCTTCGCCAGTATTCCAAAGGGATGCTGCAACGCATTGGCATGGCGCAGGCATTAATTAACGACCCAGAGCTGGTGTTTTTCGACGAACCGATGTCTGGGCTAGACCCAATGGGGCGCTACCAAATTCGCGAAATCATTCTTTCGCTGAAAGATCAGGGCAAAACGATTTTCTTTAACAGCCATGTGCTGTCGGATGTGGAACTGATTTGCGATCGCATTGCCATTCTGGCTAATGGTGAACTGATTTGCAGCGGCTCACTGCAAGAACTACTGGGCGTTACAGAGAACTACACAATCAAAGGTCGGGGTGGCAGTCTGGATGTCATCAAAAAACGGATGCTGAACCTGGATTTTCGGGATGGCTACTGGCAAGGGCAGCTCAAAGGTGATCCCTATGATTTTCTTGCCAGTTTGAGCTTGATGGGTGCTCAAATTGTTTCGGTCAATCTGGCACGTCCCTCTCTAGAAGAGTTTTTTATGCAGCAACTTAACGATCGCGGCATCCGCACCAGCAGCTAACCCGTGTCTCTCTTGTGGCAGATGCTGCGTGACTCGTTGCCTACTATCTGTAAGTAGTAACGCTACAGCAGGGGAACAAGCGCATGGCAAACTTAGTAGAAACAGCCGCTCAGGCAGGCAATTTTACAACGCTACTGACAGCGGTAGGAGCAACAGGACTAAGTGAACTGCTGACCGGGGAAGGGAGTTTTACAGTATTTGCTCCAACAGATGCCGCCTTTGCAGAACTGCCCGACGGCACGTTAGACGAACTGTTGCAGGACATCCCCAAACTCAAGCGAGTGGTGATGTATCACGTAGTGTCTGGCGATGTCCGATCGGACGACTTAGCGCAAATCGACGAAGCACCGACAGAAGAGGGATCAATCGTCGTCATCAATCACAAGAATGGCAGCATCAAGGTAAATGATTCTACCGTCACCAAAATGGATATCCTGACTACTAACGGCGTGATTCACATTATTGATGCTGTCCTGATGCCTGCCCTGCTAGTGGGCCACTCGTAACCTTAGAGATTTCGGGTTTCCAATGCCTTTGAGAGGCGATCGAGTGCAGCGGCTGTACGCTCCTGAGCGACAACAACGGCATCAGGTGGAACGGCTTCAGCCGCTTCATGGCGGAAGAATCGCTTTTTCGCCTTCTCAAACGCACGAATTACCAAGAAAATAACTAAGGCAATGACTAGAAAATTAATGACGGTGGAAAGAAAGACACCGTACTTGATGCCGTTAGCTGACAGCTTACTAATGTCGTCCGCACCAACGGCCGTTAGCGCAGGTTGCAACAGCGCTGGTGTAACGATGTCCCCTACAAAGGACTCGACAATCTTGCCGAAAGCACCACCGATAATTACGGCAACTGCCAGATCAATGACATTGCCCTGCATGATGAACTTTTGAAAGTCAGCTAAGAAACCGCCATTTGTTCGTGTCATAAGATTTCTACGTCCTCTCACTATGAAGCTAGCCTTAACTTAATTTGTTACGAAGCCAGCTTTAATTGACTGCATTGTAAGGCAAAGCAGTCACTGGACAAAATGACGATCGACACAGCGGTTAACTTGAAATTTAAAGCTAACTGCTGAAAGCTGATAGCCTACCGTCAGAATTGGTTACTATAGAATTAAGGCGGAATCATTCCGACATCAGACATTCGCTGCGAGCATTTAGAGTCATGACTGCCGAGGTTTTGGTCGAGAAAAAGAAATTAGCAAAGCCACCGTTAGAAATCTATCGCCTGGGCGATCGTGTCTTGCGGCAACCTGCCAAGCGCATTGCCAAGATTGATGCTGAGATCAAGCAGCTCATTCGTGAGCTACTGCAAACGATGTATAGCGCTGATGGTATTGGGCTAGCTGCGCCCCAGGCGGCGATCAACAAGCAGCTTATTGTTATTGACTGCGATCCAGAAGAAGCTGCAACCCCCCCGTTGATCTTGATCAACCCAATTGTGAAGCAAGCAAGCCGTGACTTGACGGTGACACAAGAGGGCTGCCTTAGCATTCCAGGCGTTTATCTGGATGTGAAGCGACCCACCGCGATCGACGTCTCTTATAAGGACGAACACGGTCGTCCACAGAAGCTTTCTGCTACAGGGTTATTAGCCTGCTGTATCCAGCATGAAATTGATCATCTTAATGGGGTCTTGTTTGTCGATCGAGTAGAGAATGCATTGTTGCTCAATGAAGCGCTCAGCAAGTACGGTTTTTCAGCCCAAGCGGTAAAATCTGTAAATCATTGATCCTGCCAGCTTACAAGAGCAGGTTTGAGACAGTGTTCATTCAAAACTTAAAATTTATAACTGGGACGATAACGTGACTCCAAAGAGTGGTGTATTTCTGGGCGGGTCGTGTATCGCAGCGATCGCGGCTGTTGGTTCAGTGTTTGAGCTATCTTCGGGTCTGCCGCAATTGGGCTATGGGTTGACAGGCGCTATTCTGGTAGCCAGTGTGCCGCTAGCTGTCGTGTTTTTCCTTGCGGCTGTGAAGGATACACGAGCAAACCAGTAATCCAGTAGACAGAAGGTAGGGTATAGGGTGTAGGGTGTAAAGAATAGGAAATGCAGCTACCACTGACGGTACTTCTTACTACTTCAGACCCTTTACAAGCTGGCTAGAATCCCCCGACAATGACGGGAACGGATCGCTACATAACATTTTTGCGGCTATTACCAACCGGTGATAATGCTGGAGAACAAGCCCTCTATCCGCTCTCAACAACGGAGAGTATTGTGCTTGGACGCGATCCACACTGTCACGTGGTTTTAGATCCGCTTGTGCATCGTGCGGTATCACGGCGGCACGCAGAAGTAAAACCTATTTTGGGCTTTGAGTCTCCTACAGGTGCTTGCTTTTGGCAACTTTGTGACCTTACTAGCGCCAATGGCACCTTTTTGAATGGAGAGCGCCTGAAGGATTGCCAAGTATTACAAGTGGGCGATCGTCTTACCTTAGGGCAAGGTGGTCCTACATTTGTTTTTGAGTGCCAGCAAAACGTCAGTCCCGCCCCACACATCGCATCGGTCTCAGCACCTAGCAATCTGCCAGCAGCAACACGACGAAAGCAGACGGCTCCCCCTGCCCCTCGACTATCAGCAACCAGTCCGCCACCCCGTCGTCGTGAACCAGATGCCATTAGCCTGACGCAGCTCTTTCCCATTCTCTCGACAGGGCGACAACTAACCCACAAAGCCTATCTGCTGCCGGGTGGTATTACTGTAGCCTTCGTGGTGCTGATGTTTGCGGCTGTTGGCAATCCACTGGTTTTCAACCTACTTCTGGCAGCTTATTTAGCTGGTGCAGCGTACTACTTTGTCTACGAACTGTGCGGTAAGCACAAGTCCTGGTGGATTCTCGTAAGCGCTGCTTTAATCACGTTATTGTTGCTGGTAAGCCCTGCACTGACGCTCTTTGTGTTCGTCTTTCGGCAAGTGTTACCAGGTGAGTTGCCAACGGGCGATACCCCAGTCGCCTTCCCGGTGCTGCTCCTCAAAATGTTTTTTGGTGCAGGACTGATGGAAGAGCTGCTGAAGGCAGTGCCAGTCTTCGCCGCATATATTCTGGGTACGCAGTTACGATCGCCCTACCGGGAGCGGATCGGCGTTTGGGAACCGCTGGATGGCATTTTGCTGGGCAGTGCCTCAGCCGTTGGCTTCACGTTGCTCGAAACAATGGCACAATACCTGCCTGAAGTCTATAAAGCCACGCTGTCATCTGGCGAAGGTGCGGCTCAACTGGCAAGCTTGCAACTGTTGATTCCACGTGTGCTGGGTTCGGTAGCAGGGCACATGGCATACAGCGGCTATTTTGGCTATTTCATTGGGCTCAGTGTGCTGCGATCGCGCCGTCGCTGGCTGATTCTCGGCATTGGCTACCTCTCCGCCTCAGGTCTGCACGCCCTCTGGAATACGGTTGGCAGCATTAATCCCGTTTTTCTAGCCTTGGTTGGTCTGCTCTCTTACGCCTTTCTCGCTGCCGCTATTCTCAAAGCACGGGAGTTGTCACCCACGCGATCGCAAAATTTCGCCACCCGCTTCTACAAGTAGTTTTTTGTCACTTGTTTTGAGTTTCACTTAGTATCGTATAGCTGTTTATGCAGTCGCAACTGCTCACTGATTCTGACTATCAGGTATTCTGTGTGTTATCTGTGCAGACATTGATTATGGGGAGAGGATGCATACTACAGCACAAGCGGTGAGGTGTTTTCAGCTTTGCTGTGACCTAACTAGCAAATACTGCTCGATTGACCTGGTGACGCTGGATAAGCGAACTGGACAAGTGATTATTTTATCAAAAGAAGAAATTAATATTGAGATTGACTTGAATGGAGATTGGAGATTTGTATGAGCATGAAACCAGACTTCACTATGATGACAACTCCACAACTTCGCACCTACGTTTTAGAGCACAGGGCTAATGACGAAGCATTGCAAGCCTACCTGGATAGACGACATTCTGAGAACCCAAACCCACGTGTTTATAACGCTGAGGACAACGTGGCTGAAGCGATCTCAGAATACTTAAAGAGAAAAAGGCAGCAAGAAACTTCCTAACACTGTTGACCTTTAGACCGACCGCAAAGTGTTAGCAGATTGATAGTTTTCCACTTCAAATATTTGCAAACCAACCCACATCAACTTCAACAGACTCAATCATTGTTATCTTGACACCAAGACCTAGCTCTTTCAGGCGTTCAACTAACTGTTCGCCGTCTATTAGGTCAATTGGTGGTGCGCCGTCTCGTGTAGCTTCTTTGATCGCATCTCTAGTAAATGTACCAGTTGTGATAAACAACCCCTTATCAGTACGCCCTTGCATGGCTCCACGAAAGTCTCGAATTTGACCTGCTGTGACTGACCCCTGATAACGCTTACATTGGAAAAGCACATGAAAGCTCAAGAAGCCGTTAATACGAGCGATTCCGACACCATCAATGCCCCCATCGCCAGCTTTGCCCGTAACCTGTACCTGAGTAAAACCAGATTCACGTAATAATCTCTGTGCCAAACGCTCAAATGCAGATGGATCAAGTGATAGTAGCGTTGTGTGAAGTTGGTGATGCCACGCAAGCGTTTCTAAAGTTTCGATCGCTCCAACAGCCTCATCTAAGAAACTTGAAGAAGCAGACTTATTTTTATCAGTATCTCGAACTGACCTCACAATCTCTCTAGCATCAAGATCAGCGAGATTAATTGCAGTTGAAATTAAAGACCAGACACCACGTGCTGAATTTTGCAAAAGCCCATACTTTTTGAGATACGTTCGGCTCCATGCAAGTCGGTATTCAACCTCGCTTTGTGATGTATTGCCGTGCAGAATCTCAAGCACTTTTTCAGGGACGCTAAGAAGCTGCACTACTTTTTCATAGATCTCCTCCGTTGTACCAGACCCACCCAAAAGTTGTAGAGCCTGAATCGTCGGCAGAAGCATTGAGTCAAACGTTGGCACCGAGGAAGCAGATCGCTTCATGGAGAAATCTCTGAGTGGATTTATAGAATTACGGCTTTGTTCAATATAAATCACGACTCAAGATATGCAATCGTTTTACGATCGCGCAATCTCAAACATTCCACGGATATTCTTATGGTTCTACCTGAAACCAAGAATAAATTAGCTAACTATTTCTTTACTCTTTACCCTTCACTCTTTGCCTCTAGTTCAGCAATAGCGTAACGGGCGATCGCCAGACTTAAACGAGCTTGTTCAACATCAGAAAGCGCGTCCCATTCAACCGAACGGACGCGCTCAAGGGTAGATTCAATGGGTGAGTCGTTGCCACGCATGGCATAAGCGAGAGGACGTGCTAAGACGTGTAAATCGTCTTCTGCCAGATGAGGGAGTGCTTCTTGAACGCACTGTACGAGCTGATCGGCGAGAGAGACAGAGCTAGACAAAACTTGTTGGGCGCGCGTGGCGATCGCGGTTAGTAATGTCTGAGGAATGCGGGTCGCGAAGCGCTGTATCAGGGTTTCTTGAAGGGTTGCGTTAGACCAAAGCTGATTTACCTGGGCAAAAAACCGATCAGAATGGATGGCAACGTCGGCTGCGTTCCAGTCATCCAAGGGCAAGGCTTGTTCTAAGGCTTTGAAAAAAGGTTCGGCTTCGGGAGTCGCTGGATTCCAAACGTAGGGAATGGTAGCCTGCGGGTCTTCTGCCACTGTGAACTGAGCATCGGTCAGCGGTTCGCCCCCCTGCCAAGCACAAGCGACACCCTCTGCATGAAGCAGTGCTGCCCACAATGCCTGTTCGACGTTAGCCTCTGAATTTGCTTGATGATCAGAACACATTACCTTATTTTCCATAGCGGGTTTCCTACCATTCACTGAGAACAATGACCTCGTTGGTTTTATCTACAGAGGGATCGCTGTTCGTTCCGTAACTCGATCTAATTTACGCCATCTAGCTGAGAAAGGACTGCTCTTACAACGGTCTGCAGGTGAGCAACGCCAGAGGCTTGAGGCTTTTAAACTCAGGTGCGATCGCTTGGCAACTCTAGTGCGGTAGTAAATTCCAACGCCTCATTGTGAGAGCTACCAAACTTTAGCTGAGTACCAGGTTGCAGTGGCACCTCCTGACGATGGATTTTGCGCCAATTTCTGGCTTCCGTATCAGGTTCTAACATCCAGGTGCCAAAGCGCGAAAAATCTTCGAGAAAGTATGACAGCGCTGCGTTGCTGCTGGGCTGAGACTGGCGACAAAAAATGACGGCGTGTTTGCGAGAAACCCCGCCCTGGTCTTCTTGTAGCACTAAATCATTTTCACCCCGATCGCGACCGACTCGCATGAATCCGCCCTGGATATGCCAAACCTTTGCCGTCGCAAGCGATCGTAGCGCTGCATCCGGTTTAGGCTGTCCCAGTCGCGTGATCGGTCCCGGCATGGCGGTCAGCCCACCCTCCAGCGGCTGCAACAGCTCACCATCAAATTCGGGATGCATGTAGAGTACGGGCAGTGTCCAGGCTTGCTGGTTAAAGCGGTATAGCGTCAGCAGGTGCTGACGGGCAACTGCAACCGCCTGGTCGATCGGTACTCGGCCTGAGAGCGCCCGGGCGAATGCTTGAATAAAACTCAGCGCTTCTTCATCAGTAATGGAATCACGCATGCCTAAAACGGCAGGAACACCATGATGAATTAGCACTTCAGCAAGGCTGCTGCGCGGCAATGCTTGCGATCGCGAGGCCTCGGGCGTAACGGTATCTGCGATCGTTTCATGATCAGGTTGGGCACCCCAGCAGGCATTAAAGACTGCTAGCTTGACCTGGCACCGTGTTAGTACTTGCGCCAACTCAGTGCCATTCAAGGTCATAGCAGGGCGCAAAAATAGTAGCCCTCCATCTGGAGCCGGAACCCCATGTCCTGCATAGAAAAAGACATTGTAGTTCTGCTTTTCAAGCTGACTAATTAAGGCGGCTGGCGTAGGTTGCACGAGCGTATCCACCTGGCAGGGCGTAATGGTTGCACCACCAATGCCACTACTACCAGAAGTGGTCAGCAGGTGAGCCAGCACATTGGCTTCTTGTTCAAGCTGTAAGGTTGGTGGGTTTTCAGGTTGAACTGTGTTCACAGAGCCGTGAGAGCAGTCTGACGCTGGTTCAGAATCTTGACCCAGTACCAACAGAATTTTGAGAATATTGTCCGATCGCAACTCTGGCAACGAACGAACATCGCTCGTCGTACGGCTAAACAAAAGTTGCTGTTGGAGCGAGATGGGTTGTTTACCCGCGCCATCCTGCATAATTTCCCACGGCAGCGCCACCAGATTGGGATCGCGAACTTCTAGCCGCAGCCGCAGCGGTTTTGATTGACCCATGGCAAGCCCCTGACTGTGGTTGAGGCTACCCTGGATCGGGCCATCAAAAAGCCACTGCCAGAGGCTTATACCCAAGCTCTGCATTAAACGACCCGATTGGCTTACAGGCGCACCGGGAGTCGGCGGCGGTGTTTCTAGCGGCAAGACAAGATCAGGGGGCAGTTCATCAACTTGCGAAACTTGTGGCACGTCCGGTAGGCTTCTGGCAGAAAACATTTCTTGCCAGCCCAGCCAAAGATGTTTTAAGCCGTCTGACCACAAACAGTCGTGCAAAACGTAGCCCCCTGGGTACGGAGCTTGAGTGACATGAACCGCATAGTTGTTGGCGGTGCGTAAAGGTGCGATCGCCAAATTCAAGCAGGGAATTTCAGACAAAGACATTCAAAGGATACGACTAGCCCGTTACGACATCAGGATTGTTTTAACAGTCTAGTCCGTGTTCGTCTTGGTGGATAGCGGTCGCAGAGAGATAGACATAAAGGATAAGTTTTGCCTCAGTCTTTCTGCCTCCTGCCTTCTAATCGGTTGGCACCAACTCAAGCTGGCTGGGGCTAACAATTTTCTTTTTCGGGTTAAAGTAGGCTGCTAGAACCTGCCGTACCATGGGTGCTGCAAATGAACCGCCGCCGCCGCCAGAGTTTTCACCGAATGCTACAACGACAATTTCTGGTTTTGCAGTGGGACCATAGGCTCCAAACCAGGTATGGGATTCCCGTCCGAAATCTTCTGCCGTACCGCTTTTACCAGACATTGGTGGCAGTGACGCTACGTTTAGTGCTGTACCCGTGCCGCTATCAATGACCGCACGAAGCCCTTCGCGGAGAATGCGAACGGTTTCAGGTTTCAGGTTGAGGGGTTCCCGCCAGTTTTGTGCAGCTTCATTGTCTTTCAGGAGATGTGGCTTGACGAGATAGCCATCGTTGGCTGGTACCGCAAACATGACAGCGACCTGAAGTGGCGTAGCTTGTAGAAAGCCTTGTCCGATCGACATATTGACCGTATCGCCTAAATACCAGCCTTCTTTAATTTCTTTGCGCTTCCATTCATCGTCGGGTACGAGGCTAGGGCTTTCTTCATCTGCTAGGTCAATGCCTGTTTTGCGCCCAAAGCCGTAGCGCCGTGTCCACTGGATCAGGTCACGATCGCCGACACCCATCGCAATCTGATAGAAAAAGGTATCGCTGCTCCATTGCATGGCACCGACAAAACCTAACGGACCAAACCCAGCACGGTTCCAGTCGCCAAACTCAATGCCACCGATGGTAATGGATGGGTAAGTTCCCAGTACGGTATCGGGGCTAAATTTCCCCGTTTCTAAAGCAGCTGTAGTGGTGACAATTTTGAAGGTGCTGGCAGGCGGGAAGCCTCGTATGGCACGGTTAACAAACGGATGGTCTTTGCTTTGCAGTCGTTGCCACTGGGCATCAGTAATGCGGGTGGAAAATAAGTTGGGGTCAAACGTTGGACGGCTGACCATTGCCAGCACTGCGCCATTCGTCGGATCGATCGCCACGATCGCCCCCTTACGATCGCCCAATGCCGTCTCCGCCGCTTTTTGCAGCTCCAGATCTAGCGTAAGCTGTACATCCCTGCCTGTTCGAGTCGGCTTTTTGCCCAAGACTCTAACCACCTGTCCTTCACCGTCAACCTCGACCTGTTGCCCACCCCACTCACCACGCAGGAGCATTTCGTAAGTTGACTCAACACCCATTTGACCAATCACATCGCCGAGTCGATAGCCTTCGCTCTTGCGCTTTTCGAGCTCGCGATCGTCCATTTCACCCGTATAACCCAGCACGTGCGCTGCCAGGTCGCCGTTAGGGTAATAGCGGACAGCCTCCGCATCAACTTGCACGCCTTCCATTTCGCTGCCGTATTCTGCTAAGGCTGTTACCTGTGCCGGACTCACACCACGCGCAATGCGAACCAAAAAAGGAGAGTTGTAGCCTGCTTGCTCCAAACGATTTTTGACAGTTGCTTCTGGTACGTTGAGGATCTGCGACAACCGCTGCAAGGTAGCCGTCCATTCGACCTTCTTGCGTGCTAGGGGCCAGAGAAAGACAGAATGCGATAAACGGCTACCAGCGAGCATTCTGCCCTTACGATCGAGGATTTTGCCGCGCTCTGGCTGTTTGGGAATCAGGCGAATACGGTTGTTTTCAGCCAGTTGCTGGTTGCGATCGCCCTCCAGCAGTTGCAGGTACGCAAGGCGGCTACCCATGCCCACCACCATGACGAGCGAAACGCCCAGCATCAGGGCTACCGCCTGGTAGCGCCGTCCCACGGTGCGCGGTGTGGTTTGAGTAACAACAGTAGAAGGTTGAGTTAAAGTCATACAGGCATCAGAGTAGCATTAGCTGCAAGGTAGACGAGCCATTTGCCATGTTGCTCGATTGCTGATGAGCCGCTGGTCATAAAGTTGGGCAATCTAAAGCAAAGCGCTATTCCATCTCACTTCCCCGTATGCTGTCTATATGCTGCAATGTAATGGTGCCAGTACCGTATCCTGAGATTGATTGCTGCAAAAAACGGCTGCTTTTAAGGTTGGGCGATCGCTTCTAGTGTTAGAAGCAATTGATCAGGAGCAAGGGTAGTGTATCGAGTTAGCGCTCAGTCAGTAGAATAAACCAGCAGGTACAATCCGTCACTTTATCAGAAGATGGGCTAGTTTTTCTAAGTGCAGGGTTTCAAAAAGCATCGATCTACAAACTTACAAGTTCTTCCTGTGCTTCAATTGCTCTTTCATCATACGGAACCAACCATAGGGAATCGCCACTATGTCTCAAACCATCACGCATAACCAGCGCTCTTTGGCGACGGATACTGGGTTTGATGTTGAACTCCGCAAGGTCTTCAAGGTTTTTAATGGTGAAACAGCCGTGCGAGGCATCGACCTCCGCATCCGTCGAGGCGAGTTTTTTAGCATTTTGGGTCCTTCTGGCTGCGGCAAAACAACGACACTACGGATGATTGCAGGGTTTGACACGCCCTCTGCGGGAGAGCTACTCATTCAAGGTCAGTTGATGACCCAGGTGCCGCCCTATCGCCGTCCGGTCAACACAGTGTTTCAGAGCTACGCCTTATTTAGCCACCTCACCGTGCGCGAAAACATTGCTTTTGGGCTACGCCTGAAGCGCCAAAGTAAAGCAGAAATTGCCGATCGGGTGCAAAATGTGATGCAGCTCGTCAAAATGGAAGCGTTTGCAAATCGGTTTCCTGCCCAGCTTTCGGGGGGACAGCAGCAGCGAGTAGCGCTGGCACGGGCACTGGTCAATCGTCCGGCTGTGCTGCTTTTGGATGAGCCACTGGGGGCACTTGACCTGAAGCTGCGGAAAGAAATGCAGGTCGAACTGTCAAACCTTCATCAGGAACTGCAACTGACGTTTGTAATGGTGACTCACGATCAGGAAGAAGCGCTGAGCCTCTCCGATCGCATTGCGGTCATGAACCTCGGCAAAATCGAGCAAGTGGATACACCCAACCGGATCTATGAACAGCCGCAAACCCCTTTTGTCGCTGATTTTATTGGCGATACTAACCTTTTTCCTGCCAAGATTGAAGGTGCCCATCCAGCGATGCTCTGGATTACGACTGCCAACGGGCTGAAGATGAAAGTCAGACCGATCGAAACAGCGATCCCCTTAACCTCAGGGCAGGTTGTCATCAGTGTGCGTCCAGAAAAAATCCATGTCAGCCGTACCCTTCCTGGGGACACGATTAATTGTTTTGAAGGACGCTTGCGGCATGTGATGTATTTGGGCACCCACGTTCACTATGTGGTCGAACTCCTCTCTGGCGATCGCCTCACCGTGATGCAACCCAATACGATCGACGCTCTGCCCGGTGCCGATACACCCATTTATGTCCAGTGGGCACCCAACGATTGTTTGGCGATTCCAACCGTGAGCTAGGAGGCAGCCATCAGCATTAACTCAAAATGCTTTAGCACAGCGGTACAAGACTCAAAACTTTCAGCCTTTAGCCTTTAGCCTTATTCCCTACCGTGCCTCCTTTCTTTGACCCAACGGCAGCTTCGTTCTCGTCCCGTCCTGGTAGGGCGCATCGATCGCGGCGAGCATTTTTGCAGGCAGCGACGGGTGCCTTGTCGGGTCTGACCCTTTCAAGCTGTGGTTGGACGTTGGCAGAGGTACGACCACAGCAACCCAATGCTAAGACCGCGAATGAATTGCGTATCTACACATGGTCCAGCTATATCGATGAGGCGTTGCTAGAAGGCTTTAGAGCGCAAACGGGCATTCGAGTCATTGCCGATACCTTTGACTCGAATGAAACGATGTTGGCAGCCTTTCAGGCTGGGAAGGGAGCCGCTTACAGCGTCATCTATCCCTCTGATTACGCTGTGGCAAAGATGATCCAACTCAAACTGCTGCAACAGCTTGATCGAAGCCGCATTCAGGGTTTGGATAATATCCTGCCTAAGTTTCAGTCGTCTGCTCACGATCCTGGCAATCGCTACCACGTGCCGATTAGCTGGGGCACAACTGGTTTGATTTACAACAGTGTCAAGCTGAAGCCTGCGCCAACCGATTGGAGCTACCTGTGGTCAGAGCAGCAAACCCTGTCTCGTCGGATGACGTTGATTAACGACACGCGAGAGGTGATGGGCGCAACCCTACGATCGCTCGGCTATTCTTACAACTCCACCAATCCGCAAGAAATTCAGCAGGCTTACGAAAAGCTCACGCGTCTGAAACCAGCGATCGCCTCTTTCACTACAGATGCATGGCGCGATCAACTGATTGCTGGGGATTTGCTCCTTGCAATGGGGTATTCAGCCGATGCGATGGCTGTTACCGTTGCCAATCCCGATTTAAAGTATGTCATTCCTAGCAGCGGCACCTCCCTTTGGAGCGACACAATGGTGATTCCCAAAACTGCTCCTAACCCCGATGTTGCTTATGCCTGGATTAACTACGTGCTGCAACCATCCGTTGCCGCCCAGATGACGGAGCGCCTTAACTTTGCCTCCCCCAATCAATCCGCTTTTGACCAGTTGCCAGCCCCTCTGCGCAATAATGAGATTCTTTTTCCACCCGAAAGCCTGTTAACAAAGTGTGAGACCGTTGCGCCAGTGAAAGCACCGATCGAAGAGTTATATGAAAAATATTGGACTCAGCTTACCAGCAGCTAACGGTCAGCTGTTCAAAAGCAAAAAGTAGCGGTCGGCAAGTCAGCAATCAGCTTCAACTCAAAACTCACCCCCTAGCCTTCAGCCCTTCCCCCATGTCCCAAGCATCGCCCTCTGCCTCGTCAAATGCTCCATCCCGCGATCGTACAGAGTTGCCTAAGTGGATAGAGCCACTACTGCTTTTGGGACCGACGGGGATCTGGCTCAGCTTGCTGCTGGTCATTCCCACCTTATTAATTATGGAGCTAAGTCTGGTGCCTGGTATCCGACCGGGACAGGTCGTGGATCCGTCTGGGCTAGACAACTATGCGCGCATTTTTCAGCCGATTTATCTTCAAGTGCTGGGGCGATCGCTGTTCTTTGCGTTGGGAACAACGATTATCTGTTTGCTGCTAGGCTTTCCTGTTGCTTACTGGATTGCGCTCATGGTGCCAAAGCGCTGGCAGAATCTACTCGTCGTTGGGTTTGTTCTACCGCTGTGGACTTCATCCCTGCTCCGCTCTTACGCCTGGATTACAATTTTGCGCCCCACAGGTGTCCTTAATTCACTGCTTCAAAGCATCGGGCTACCCGCACTCGACATCCTCAATCGGAGTCCAGCGGTGTTGGTGGGCATGAGCTATAGCCTGTTGCCGTATATGGTGCTGATCCTCTATGCCTCGCTAGAAAAGCTCGATCGATCGCTGCTAGAAGCTGCTGCTGATTTGGGTGCCTCACCGTCACAGGTCTTCTGGCGCGTGACAGTACCACAAACCATTCCTGGCATCACGGCGGGTGCGCTGCTGGTGTTTATTACGGGACTGGGTGATTTTATTGATCCAGAATTGCTGGGCGGCGCTTCTAGCATGACGGCTGCCCGTCTCATTTACAACCAATTTTTGGGTGCAACTCAAAACTGGGGCTTCGGCTCTGCCCTTAGTACGCTGCTCATTCTGGCAGTCAGCATTGCGATCGCACTGCTGCTCAAGTACGGCGATCGCAACGCCAGTAACGTGTAGGGTTTTAAAGTCAGTAAGCCATGAATAGTAGCCAGCATTAACTCAAAACTCGAAACTCAAAACTCAAAACTCGAAACTCAAAACTCAAAACTCGAAACTCAAAACTCAAAACCTCCCCTAGCCTCCTGCCCTCTTCCCCTCTACCGCCATGCCTCCCTCCAAACCCAAACTCCCCGCTTCCTGGCAGTCGCTCTTCTCGCTGCTAATGTTTGGCTTTATGTATCTGCCCATTCTGGTGCTGGCTTTCTACAGTTTCAACCAGTCCCCCTACAGCGCTGGTTGGACAGGCTTTACGTTGGATTGGTATCGCAAATTTTTTGGCGATCAGCGCATTCTATCGGCGTTAGGAGATAGCCTGAGGGTCGCGTTTTTTGCGGTTGGGATTGCCGCCATCATCGGCACACTAATGGCAGTGGGGCTGGCACGCTATCAGTTTCCGGGCAAAAACCTGTATCGAGGTGTTTCCTACCTGCCGCTGATTATTCCCGATATTGCGATCGCGGTTTCAACGCTGGTTTTTCTAGCTGCCGTTGCGATCCCGTTGAGCGGTGGCATGGTGCAACTGAGTTTGTGGACAGTCGTAGCTGCCCACGTTGTTTTCTGCCTGTCTTACGTAGCGCTTGTGGTTTCTACCCGCCTGACCAATCTGAATCCGCATTTGGAAGAGGCAGCACTTGATTTGGGTGCAACGCCAGCGCAGGCATTTGTCCAAGTGCTACTGCCAGAACTGATGCCCGCGATCGTCTCAGGCTGTTTGCTGGCATTTGTATTGAGTATGGATGACTTTCTCATTGCCAGTTTTACAGCAGGCGGCGGCACCAACACCTTGCCGATGGAGATTTTTAGCCGCATTCGTACTGGAGTGAAGCCGGATATAAATGCCTTGAGCGTCATTTTAATCCTGGCATCTGGTTTGCTTTTCTTTGCAGCCGAATTTATTCGCTACCGCAGTGATAAAAAGCGGCTGAACGAATAATGGCTATCGGTTGGAGAGACCGATCAATATCTTAGCGATTACGAGAGAACGAGCTACTTGAAGCGATGTTTGCGTTTGGCGATCGCCTTACGCTTGCGTTTTTCGATCGGGGTTTCAAACTGACGTAGCCGCTTGATATCGGCAAAAATACCTGCCTTAGAAACCTGCCGCTTAAACCGCCGCAACGCCGATTCAATCCCTTCGTTCTCGCCCAAAACTACCTGAGTCATGCTATCTCCTAATCTAATCAACCAAAGCGCTCCAGCAAAGCCGTTTAGAAGACGGTTTGCTGGAGCAAAGACAGTGTTATCGCAAACAAATTGCCACTTTTAAAGCCGACTAATGATCCTAGTAGTCGCCTCGACTGTTGGAATAGCCTCTACCTTCACCACCACCAGACGGTTTCCGGTCTTCGCGCGGACGTGCTTTATTGACTTTGAGGTCGCGCCCCATCCATTCTGCACCGTCTAAGGCTTCGATCGCGGCATCCTCTTCTGCATCGGTTTCCATCTCAACGAAACCAAAACCACGAGGACGACCCGTCTCACGATCGGTGGGTAGCTGGACACGCTTGACCGTGCCATACTCTGCAAAAACACCGCTGAGATCCTCTTGTGTAACGGCGTAGGAAAGGTTGCCTACATAGATTGACATGAAATATCTCCGGAGAGTAATAGGTGTTGGGGTTTAAATCCGGAGAGAAGCCTGCTGAAACCAAGAACAAACACTGCAACCGAATCAAACTCTGCATCCTAGATTAGCACAGGATTAAGATTCGCAACCCCTACTTACCATACTGTGAAGGAGCTTCACCGTTCTAGCGCAACGAAATATCAACGCCGCCTTGCTCGTCTTTGACCCTCACTTGGGCAGACCGTGGCTGCACTTGTGCCCCCACAACTTTGCAGTCAAAGGTGTCTCCTGGTTGTGCCACACGAATCTTACCGCCGCAATCTGCTGTCACATCGGGTCCACCTTTCGCACGAATGCGATTCTGGATAAATTGCTCCAGCTTTGGCAGTACGAGTAAGCCTTGAGTATTCCACTGAAACTGACCCTCTGGATTCGTCAACTCGACCACCAGCGTGAACGACTGACCATCGGATGTGGCTTGACAGTTGAAGCGGTTACCTGTCTTGACATCAAATTGTGCTGGGCAATCAACTGAAGTCATGGGAACTTTTGTCGCATCGGTAAACGCTTTGCTTAAGCGGGTTTCCAAATCTTTTGTTGCTTGCGATTTGCTAGTCGCTATCGGGCTAGGAGTGATGGTGGGGCTAGCCACAATGGAGACAGAAGGGGTTGGTACACTGTTCCCGCTGCTTTGCGGTTGGGTTGTACATCCTGCCAAAAGAACGACGCTAAAGAGGGCGATCGCGCTACTCCATCGCCTGATCTTGCCGGCGTGACCGAATGCAAGCTGTTCTGCCGTTGGTAGACTGTAATGCTGACTCATGAACCTGCTCGCTGCTGCACTGCCTATCGTAACGCAAACGGTGAGCGGCGCTTTTGAATCAATCTTGATCGCCACTTGTTTATTCGATGTAGGACAGCACTTCTTGCTCGGCTTCAAAAATGTAGTCGTAGTCAAAGATCAGCGACTGGGAGTGGCGAATAATGGAGAAGCCCAAATTAGTAGTGATTTCCGTGGTGAAGGTGGCGATCGCCAGTTCGATCAACTTTTTCTCGCTGATTACAGGCTTTTGGACAAAATAGTCGCGTCGTGCAAAAAATAACCGTTCGTCCTTCGGCACAATAATGCGATTGATCTTGTGCGTATGCTGAATCGGTCGGATATAGGTGTTGATAAATTCATCCTGATTTCGCTGTAGCCGATAGAGCTTCTCATGCTGAAACCAGCTCATCCGAAACATCATTTTGATGAGTTCAAACCCCAGAATGTAGCTGAAGACGTTATTGCGCTCTGCGGTATTCATGACCAGTCGCAGCGCTGATTCTAGATACAGATCGGGTTGCCCCCGCACATCTTGCGCCGAATGGATGTAGAACTGCCGAATGTAGAGTCTGAGCGCGATCGGATCTAGCTCTGTTTTGACGTTAAATTCTTCTAAGTAATGGCTAACTTTTTGCTTAGTATCACGGTCTTCTAAAACTTTAGAAATCAACCCATCAGCTGTGTAATCGTCTAAAAAACCAGCGCGCATTTCAGGTGAGGCAGCACACATGAGATGGCAGAGTGACAGCACAAAGCGACGCTGGTTCCAGGGTAAGCTTTCCGCCCACTGCTGTGCTTCGGTCGGCAGCATGGAGAGAATACTTCCAGCACTCGATGCTGCGTTGAGGTCGGGGTTGCCTGGGTGCTTGCTCATGAGAGACCGAAAAAGGGGCGATCGGTCTCTCTAGTGTGCCCATCCAAAACATTGATGAACAGGAGAGGGGGGAAAGGCAGAAGGGAAAAGCCTAAAGGGAAAAGGCAGAAGGCTAAAGGCTAAAGGCTAAAGGCTAAAGGCTAAAGGCTAAAGGCTAAAGGCTAAAGGCTAAAGGCAAAAGGCAAAAAGTTTTATCAGTGGTCAAAGCAACTCAAAACTTTCATCCTTCATCCCTCATCCTTCCCTCTCAGCTAATACCTCCAGTAGTTCTGCTTCAGACAATTGGGCGACGCCTAGTGTTTGCGCTTTTGTCAGTTTGGAGCCTGCGTCTTCGCCTACAACCAGATAATCGGTTTTCTTACTTACAGAATCGGTAACTTTGCCGCCTGCTGCCTGAATCAAGGCTTTTGCTTCGTCACGCTTGAGGGTGGGTAGAATGCCCGTGACGACAAAGGTTTTGCCTGCGATCGCCGTACTCACCTGATCGGAGTCCACTATCTCGCCAACGAACTGTAGCCCAGCGGCTTGCAAGCGTTGGATTAGCTGTTGGTTGCCAGGGTTCTGGAACCAGTCATGAACGGATTGAGCGATCTCGGTGCCAATGCCAAAGACGGTTGCGATCGCCCCTACGTCTGCTGCGGCTAACGCCTCGACGCTGGCAAAGCGCTGGGTTAAAATTTGCGCGTTGACGCTGCCCACATGGCGGATGCCCAAGCCATAAAGCACTCTTGCCCAGGGTTGCTGTTTGGAATCAGCGATCGCAGCAACCAGCTTTTCGGCAGACTTTTTGCCCATGCGTTCTAAAAGCAGCAGGCGATCGACCGTAAGGTCATACAGATCGGCAACGGAGCGTACCAGGTCGGTATCCACAAATTGCAGTACCAGCTTTTCGCCCAAGCCGTTGATATCGAGTGCCTGCCGGGATGCCCAATGCACCAGTGCGCCACGCAAAATAGCGGGGCAGGAGGCGTTGATGCAGCGAGTAACGGCTTCGTCGTCGGGCTTGACCAGTGGTTGGCTACATTCGGGGCAGTGGCTCGGCATCTGAAACGGCGTGGTCTGCTCAGGGCGAAGGTCATAGAGCACGCGCACCACTTCAGGGATAATCTCGCCTGCTTTGCGAACGATGACGGTATCGCCAATGCGAATATCTAATTCGGCAATACGATCGCTGTTGTGTAGGGTAGCTCGCGCTACCGTGGTGCCTGCTAGCTGCACGGGACGCATTTCTGCCAGGGGCGTTACGGCTCCGGTACGACCCACATTGACGCTGATGCGCTTGACGATCGTCGGCGCTTCTTCAGCCGGATATTTAAGGGCGATCGCCCAGCGGGGAAATTTCTGTGTAAAGCCTAACTGAGCTTGCAGCGCTAAGGCATTAATTTTGACGACTACGCCATCGGTCATGTACCGGAGTTGGGTGCGATCGAGCGACCAGCGATCGCAATACGCTTGCACCGCCTGCAAATCAGCACATTGCTGCCGCTCAGGATTGACCCGAAAGCCCATTTGTTTGAGGAGTTCGAGGCAGTACCATTGGGAATGGGGAGTGGGGAGTGGGGAGTGGGGGAGAGAGTTTTGAGTTTCGAGTTCTGAGTTTTGAGTTCTGAGTTGCGAATTGAAAGTTGCGCCCTCTGACTCCTCCGCTCCTCCTGCCTCTCCGGCTCCCTCTGCGCCCCCTGCCACCTCTATCACTTCTGCCTTCTCTCCCCAATGCAGCGTGTAGGGGAAGAAATCCAGTTGGCGGCGGGCAACGATTTTGGAGTCTAGCTGGCGGAGCGTTCCGGCGGCGGCGTTTCTAGGATTGGCAAAGAGTGCTTCGCCTGCCTGCTCGCGCTCCTGGTTCATTTGTTCAAACGACGACAAGGGTAAGAATGCCTCACCACGCACTTCGACAATCGGTGGTGGGTTATCTAAATTCAGCCGCAGGGGGATCGATCGAATCGCCTTCACGTTTTGAGTAATCTCTTCGCCTGTAATGCCGTCGCCGCGAGTCACGCCACGCACCAGAATGCCGTTCTCGTAGGTCAGTGCCAGGGCGTTACCATCAATTTTCAGCTCACAGACATAATCGATCGCATCGAGTACAGGGGGGCGATCGCTAACTGCAAGTAGCTGCCGTTGCCACCGCTCCTGCCATTTTGCTAAATCTTCGTTGCCAAAGGCATTTTCCAGGCTGTACAGCGGAATGTTGTGCTTGACGGAAACAAACTGGCTGGAAGGACGATCGCCCACACGCTGCGTCGGGCTGTCGGGAGTAATGAACGCTGGGTAGCGTGTTTCCAGGTCTACTAATTCCCGATAAAGCTGGTCATAGACGGCATCCTCCATTGTGGGCGCATCCAGCACGTAGTATTCGTAGCTAGCTTGCCAGAGCAGTTTCCGCAAATCCTGTACGCGCTGTTCAACTTCAGGAGTGATTTCTAGGGCATCCATAACCAGCGATCGCAGAAAGTCAGACCTAGTTTAACCTTGCAGCAAGAGGACTGGAAGCAGACTTTACCGCAGGCGCGACTGCAATGACACATTTTGGCTGGTGGACTCCCTACTCCCCACTCCCCACTCCCTACTCCCAGCAGTCAAAACCAAAATTTTCGGGTATGCTGCGATGTAATGTGCCCTTTAGAGAAATGGGTTCGACGATGAAGATTTGGCTTGTCTGCTTTATTTTGCTCTTTGGCGCAACGGAAGTACTGCATTGGTTTAAGCAGATTTCGTTGCCGCTGCCAATGCTGCTGTTGAGCGGCGCGTTTTTAGCAGTAGCATCCAATTACAGTAAACTCACCCATTTACCCTTTCATCTGGACTACGGGAAGTCAGATGCGCTGCAAGAGGACATTCCAGTCGCTCAACTCGACGTGCCACAAGCTCCACTACAGAAACCGATGCGTGATTCACTAAGCGATCGTTCGGGTCAGCCACCCATCTCCTTCACCATTCGCAAACCCCATCAGCTAGAACAGTAACAGCCGCGATCGCTCTGGGTAGACTCTAAACATTCTCTTCGTTTCTAGAGCCTGCCCATGCTCGTCACATTGTTGCTTATCGTTGCCCTCTTACTGCTCTGCATCTGTACAAGCGGTAAGCTATCCCGCGTCATCAGCCTTTTTCTACTGATACTGATTATACCGATGTGGTCTGCAGCGTGGGGATGTAGCGTTGCTAAGAGTGCCTCTATGCTCCATCTAAAAGCAAAGCAGAATATTGGCTTCATGAACCGGGCACAAGAGAGATATTTTTTAGAGAAAGGTAAATTTAGTGGCTCTCTGAATCAGTTAGGGCTTGGTTTTCAACCGCAAAGCGCTCAATTCGTCTATTCCGTGCGGGCTACAGCCGATGCTGCTTTTCAGTACGGTACGACCCGTTCAGACTGCCGTCTTTGTAAAGCTTCCTTTTATAACTGGTTACCCCCTGCACAGGGAAAATGCTTCAGCGACTTCTGTGCAAAGCCGATTCATTGCAAATCTCAGAGTTACGCTGGTGTTACTTATGTAAAGCAGGTTGCCAATAAAATAGCGACGCAGTCAGTGCTCTGCGAGGCTAAAGAGCCTAGAACGGTTCAACTCAACCCGATATACCGTAATGGCATCGTTGATTGCGGTGCTAACGCCAAGAAGCTGTGAGCGGGCGATCGCCTACCGTCCCATTTTGCGTTTGAGTTCCTGTAGTTCTTCTTCGGCTTCCCAGCGGCGAAACTGATGTTCTAAATCGCCGACGCTGCTGGCTGAGTTGGGAATCTGGTTCCAACCAGCGCTATTCCATTTTTGTTCGGTGGTAGCGGTAGTGGCACGAGTTGTCTGCGCCTGTGCCACTTTTACCTGTACTTCTTTGCGGCGCTGCTGGATTTGCTGCTGTAGCTGCTGCGTTTGCTTGAGGCGTTCTTTAAGGACTTCCATCTGCCCCCAGCGCTGGTTGCCTGTTCGCAAAAGGCTTGCCTCATGTTCCTGAGCTGGTTCTGCCAGGTCAAGCCGCCCTGATGCTTTAGCTTTTTCGATGCGACCGTGCCAAAGCTGGATTTCGCGGGCGATCGCCAGAATCTCATCCTGAAGCCCTTTCTCCTCTCGCTTCAGATTCGTCATCAGCTTCAAGGTTTCTTCTTCCTGGTCGCGCAGTTTCTCTTCGAGAACCAGTAGCTCTAACTGCGGATTGTCGCGTAAAAATTCCTCAAGCCGGGTTTCGAGAAATTTGCTGAAGTCGTCAAACAGACCCATGTGTATGCTCCGCAGGCAGTTTTTAGTGGTTGGTTGTTAGAGCGGTGTGAGAAAGCAGAAGGCTAAAGGATGAAGGCTAAAAGATAAAAAGAGTTTTTGGTTTTGCATTCACGCCTAACCTCTAACTCCTGAATCCTGACTTCTAACAACCAACCACTAAAAACTAACAACTCTTAGAAGTTCTGACCAATAAAGATCGATCGCACTTCCCCATTGCGTCGGAGTACTGCCTGATCTTTAGAGACTTCTACTAGGCTCCAACCGCTGGTGCCAACACTTTCGCCAATACGGTAACGTTGGGTAACGCCATTGATCTCAATGAGGGCAGCCGAGCGATCGCCCAATTCCAGCACCCCAACCAACTTTTTAGGGATACCAGGCATAGAAAGTGGAATCGGCGGACGCACCGCTACAGGCGGATTAACGGGTGGTAAGGGCGCAACTGCTGGGCTGCCAGGCTGTGCTTGCGGCACTTGATAGACTGGCACATAAAGACGCGACAAACCTGTAGAGGGGCGGGCAGCATTGCCAGGTGTCGCTGGACTGGTAGCCGGTGGCTGGATAGTGGGACGACCCGGCGGCACGAGGGGAAGATTGGTCGTCCCACTGGTGGCAACGGAAGGTGAGCCAGCCTGCTGCTGCTCGATCGCCTTGAGGGCTTGCTGCAAATAGTTGACAAACTGATCGTTTGCCGCTGGATTCTGTGGAGCGGCATTGCCTGCAGGCACTTGAGGCACCACCGCTACAGGTACAGGCGGACGAGTTGCCTGATGGTTGATCCACCACACCCCCAGCGTTGCAACAATTGAGAGACAGCCGACTCCCAGCAAGAGGCGATCGTAGGAGCGTGCAGGCTGACTTAGTTGCGCACTTGATGGTGATTGCGTGAGCGATCGTTCCACTGTCTCTCGGTTAGCCAGCAGAGCATCAACCTCTTGCTCACTAGCCGTTAGTGCCCCATCAACGTCTGGCGGACGACGCATCAAAGGCGAGACCAAATCCACCAAACTATCCAGCGCCGATCCTTTAGACAACGGTGCCGATGGCTCCACGCGCACAGGTTCGGTGGCTAGCTTGGCACTGCTATCTAACAAACGCTCTACATCACCGAAGAGGTCGTCCATCAAACGATCGGCGTAAGATTCGACTGGAAAGCTACCCGCGTCGGTGACATCACCCAGCGACTCTGGCGAAAAGGGTGACGCATCAGACGGCTGAAGGAGCTTGGTACGGGTGCTGGCATCCTGAGACATAGTTTGCTCGTTGAGGAGTTTGAGACACGAAAGCAGTATAGAAGATGCCAACCATTTAGGCACATCTATTTTGAAGTGATTCTATGTAGATCTTTGAAGTGATTCTCTGTAGATGCAGCGATCGCCTGAGGTTTTGCAGGCTGATTCACTGTAGCAGCCGATTGAGGAAACGTGACGTCCTCTCTGTCAACTATTCAAAAAACTATAGAAATAGCCCTGTTGTTGCCCTTTTGAAAGGAGCATTCAGACTTGTAAACACTTCAGTTAAGTTGAGACGGTGTGAGGCACCCTCGCCGCTAGTTGCACCTAGCGTTCCCTCTAAAGACGATGACGAATCAGCGCTAAAGTGATTGAAGCCCTCTGCCCTGGCATTGATTCATGACGGATGCTGCCTCTACCTCTGATAGCTCTGAGTTTACAAATGGGTTGCCGGAACGGTTGGTGAAACATGCGGTACGCTATGCCGACCATCGATCGGTCGATCGTGCCTTGCTCACACCGATGATTCGTCATTATGTCGAACTGAAAGATCAATATCCCCATGCGCTGTTGCTGTATCGAGTCGGGGATTTTTTTGAGACGTTTTTTCAGGATGCGATCGCCATTGCCCGTGAGCTAGAGCTCATTCTCACGGCGAAGGATGCAGGTAAAGACGTGGGCAAAGTGCCTCTAGCAGGCATTCCCCATCACGCCCTCGATCGCTACTGTGCCCTGCTGGTGGAGAAGGGGTTTGCGATCGCCGTCTGCGACCAGATGGAAGACGCTGCTGGCGCTCAGGGGCAACTGGTACGGCGCGAAATCACGCGCGTGATTACGCCTGGCACGATTCTTGAAGAAGGGATGCTCAACGCCCGCCGCAACAACTTTCTCGCAGCGGTGGTCATTGCGGGCAATCATTGGGGTCTGGCATATGCCGATGTGTCTACCGGCGAATTTCTCACCACGCAGGCGCAATCACTCGAGCAGTTGACCCAGGAACTCTTGCGCTTACAGCCGTCGGAAGTGCTGTTTCCCACCAATGCGCCCGATCTTGTGAGTCTGCTACGACCAGGAGAAAAATCAGACTATTTACCAGAGTGTCTGCCGTCTCAGTTTTGCTACACGCTACGATCGCAGGCTCCCTTTGTCCTCTCAGAAGCACGGTATCGCTTACTGCAACGTTTTCGGGTGCGCTCGCTCGAAGGCATGGGCTGCGAGCATTTGCCACTGGCTGTCCGGGCAGCAGGTGGGCTGTTGGAATATGTCGAAACCAGCACAGAGAAAGGGGCAGGAAAGGATAAAGGCGAAAGGATAAAGGATAAAAATAAAGCAGCCAGCGCTCAAAACGACGGTCAGACTTCATCCCTCATCCTTCATCCCGCAGCCCTCCAGACCTTTCCCTTGCAGCCGTTGTGTACCTACACGCTGACAGAATACCTGGTGATTGACCATCAGACGCGGCGCAATCTCGAAATTACGCAAACAGCGCGGGATGGCACCTATCACGGGTCGCTGCTGTGGGCACTCGACAAAACGGTGACGGCGATGGGCAGTCGAGCGCTACGACGCTGGTTGTTGCAACCGTTGCTCCAGCTAAAACAGATTCACGATCGCCAGGAGACGATCGCCGAACTCGTTGAAAACGGCTCTTTGCGCCAAACGCTGCAACGCCTGCTGAAGCAAATCTATGACATGGAACGACTGGCAGGTCGCGCTGGGTCAGGCACGGCAAATGCCCGCGATCTCGTGGCTCTAGCCGATTCGCTCGACAAACTGCCCGACCTGGGACGACTGGTAGACGGCACGCGATCGCGCTACCTGCAAGACCTCCAGACTGTGCCCCCTGTCCTGGAGCATCTGGGTCAGCATCTCCATGCTCATCTGGTGGAGACACCACCGCTCTACCTCACTGATGGCAACTTGATTCGACCAGGGATCAACGCTCAGTTAGATGACCTCCGCCAGCAGGTGGAAGCCGATCAGGAGTGGATTAGAAATCTGGAAGTAGCCGAGCGCGATCGCACGGGCATTCCAACCCTCAAAGTGGGCTACAACAAAACCTTTGGCTACTACATCAGCATTTCTCGCGCCAAAGCGGGTCAGCAGATACCCGACGGCTACACCCGCAAGCAGACCCTCACCAACGAAGAGCGTTACATCACCCAGGATTTGAAAGAGCGAGAACATCGCATCCAATTGGCGCAAGAGAGCCTGAACCATCTGGAGTACGAAATTTTTGCCGAACTACGATCGCAAGTCGGCGCACAGGCAGAACTCATCCGCACCGTAGCACGGTCAGTCGCGGCGATCGATGTTCTCTGTGGGTTAGCTGAAGTGGCAGTGTATCAGGGTTACTGCCGTCCAGAGATGCTGGCAAACCGCGAAATCCACATCCTTGAAGGTCGCCATCCCGTCGTGGAGCAATCCCTTCCTGCTGGTTTTTTTGTGCCCAATTCGACGGAGTTGGGAGGAGAGGAGAGAGGGGAGAGGAGAGAGGAGTATGAGGGGAGGGGAGAAGGAGAGGAGAGAGGGGAGAGGGGAGAGGAGTATGAGGGAAGGGAAGGAGGAGAGGAGGCAGGGGAAGTAGGGGAAGCAGAAATCAAAGGAAAACTCAAAACTCAAAACTCAAAACTCAAAACTCAAAACTCAAAACTCTCGCTCTCACCCCTCACCCCTCACCCCTCACCTGATCTCATCGTCCTCACCGGACCCAACGCCAGCGGTAAAAGCTGTTACCTCCGTCAGGTGGGGCTGATTCAACTCATGGCGCAGGTGGGAAGTTTCATTCCCGCGCAAGCAACGACGCTGGGCGTTTGCGATCGCATTTTTACCCGGGTCGGTGCGGTGGATGACCTGGCAACGGGACAGTCCACGTTCATGGTAGAAATGAATGAAACGGCAAACATCCTGAATCACGCTACGCCCCGATCGCTCGTTTTGCTGGATGAGATTGGACGCGGTACGGCAACCTTTGATGGGCTGTCGATCGCCTGGGCAGTAGCAGAACATTTGGCAACCGAAATCCGCGCCCGTACGATTTTTGCGACCCACTACCACGAACTCAACGAGCTAGCGTCAATTCTGCCAAACGTCGCCAATTATCAAGTGGTCGTGAAAGAATTGCCCGATCAAATTATCTTTTTGCATAAAGTGCAGCCTGGTGGTGCCGATCGCTCCTACGGCATCGAAGCGGGTCGGTTAGCCGGGTTGCCTGCCTCCGTGATTCAACGGGCGCGCCAGGTGATGGGGCAAATTGAGAAACACAGCAAAATTGCGATCGGCTTACGCAAAGGCAAGCCAACCAATCACTCCACCCGCGAAAAGAATGGTGAAGTTTATCCAGTCAATCAACCGATCGAGCAGCTAGACATTTTTGGTGAAGGATGATTGCAAAGCGATTAAGTCAGCGTTGCTTTTGGGAGCATCCCACTTTTGTAAATTTAACGATTACGATGCCCTCATCCGCCTCCCTGCTTGGAAGAGGGCTTAAACCTTGCGGCATCAAAGAAAAGGGTGAGGGCTACAAAAGTTGGATGTACCCGTTGCTTCTTCTCACGTTGAAGCGTGCCGAATGATTAAAACTTAGAAGCAAGTAGAGCGCTGATTTTGTCGGCTTCTAAGGGCTTGAAAAAGAAAAAGCCTTGCCCAAAATCGCAGTTTAAAGCCTTGAGATGATTGAGCTGCATCTGAGTTTCAATGCCTTCAGCCACGACCGTCATTCCCATTTTTTGGGCAATGTTGATGATCAAAGGAACCAGACCCAAGCTGTCTGTATTCTCGCCCATTTGTTGTACAAACGATTGATCGATCTTAAGCGTATCTACCGGAAACGAATGCAAATAACTGAGTGACGAATAGCCTGTGCCAAAGTCGTCAATACTAAGCTGAATGTGCCGTTTTCTTAACTCTTGGAGCACGAGCGCGGCTGACTGAACATTCCTCATAATGGCACTTTCAGTAATTTCCAATTTGAGGTATCGAGGGTCTAGTTGAGTTTCAGCCAAAATCTGATCAATTTGCTCTACTAAATCCGGCTGCGTAAACTGCCGTGCCGAGAGGTTGACACTCATGGTGAGGGGAGCGCTAAGGTGCTGCTCGGCTTGCCATTGTCGCAACTGCTGGCAGGAACGTTTGAGCACCCAGTGACCAATCTGTGTAATTAAACCTGTTTCTTCGGCAATGGGGATAAAAACGGCAGGTGACACCAGCCCTCTCTGGGGGTGCTGCCAGCGTACGAGTGCCTCAAAGCCGACGAGGCTCCCTGTATCGATCGCCAAGATTGGCTGATAGTGAACCACCAATTCTTGCTGATAGATCGCTTTACGAAGATCGATTTCAAGCTCTAAGCGCTGGATGGCAGTCTGGTGTAATGTAGGGTCAAAAACATGATAGGGTGCGCTGCCAGATGCTTTCGCACGATACATTGCCATGTCGGCATCCCGCAAAAGATGCTCTGGTAGGCTGTACTCAGCGGTGCCGATCGCAATCCCAATACTGGCAGTGATAAAAACTTCGTGTTGCTCTAGTTGAAACGGTTGGGTAAAGGCATTGAGAATTTGCTTCACGACCTGGACAACGCTGGCTTGCTCGGTAAGGCATGGCAGCAGCATGGTAAATTCATCACCACCCAGCCGCGCTAGCATCGTCGTAGTAGGTAACAAGGCTCTGAGGCGACGGGCGATCGCCAGTAAAAGCTGGTCGCCCATAAAGTGTCCCAGCGAGTCATTAACCACTTTGAAGCGATCGCAATCGAGAAACAGTACAGCAAACTGCGACGTTCCATCCGTCTTGACGGCATCCAGCGCTTGCTTGGTACGATCGAGAAAGAACGCACGATTAGGTAAACCTGTGAGTGCATCGTGGTGTGCCATCTCCAGGAGTTGTGCCTGAAGCACCTTGCGTTCAAGCACTTCGCGGTAGAGTTCTCGGTTAGCAATCTCAAGCTGCTGGGTGCGCTCTTTTACACGCGCTTCAAGCTGGGCATTAAGCTGTTGATTGTCGTATTGAGCCGCTTTGAGCGCCAGTTGATTTTGCACCCGCGCTAACACTTCTTCGACATGGAAGGGTTTAGTAATGTAATCTGCGCCACCGACCGCAAACGCCCTGGCTTTATCCAAACCATCACTGAGCGCACTCAAGAAAATAACCGGAATGCTGGCAGTCTCTGGGTTTGCCTTCAAGGTTTGACAAAGGGTATAGCCATCCATTGATGGCATCATGATATCGAGCAGAAGGAGGTCAGGTGACAGCGCTTGAACCGCTCGCAATGCCATTTCGCCGCTTAGCGACTGACGAACCTGATACCCTGCTTTAGTCAAAATGTTGGAGAGAAGACGCAGGTTTAAGGGCGTGTCATCAACGATCAGAATGTCTGCTCTCATGCCGTCAAGATCTGTGCTGTTCATGGGCGCGGGCAATGCTTAACTCATATCCGGTGGGGTAGCGATGTAGCGCGATCGCTCTCTTGATGTAAAGTCCGTCGTGGTGCGGCGCTAAAGGTGGAGCCAAGTGCAGCCATATTGGCAATTGTCTCGTCTGCAAGGGGTTGCTGGCTATCACTGAAACTGCTTAAGGGTGAGGCTATGATGCGATTGCTCCTGAGAGTGCCTCTGGTTTACTGGTGCAGTCAGGGCAGTCATCTGGTCAATGCGTTTCACCGCGTCATTTAAGTGACTAAACGTGAAAATTCACCTTGTGCAACCCCAGTGATACCGTCGCCCTTCATAAGGGGTGCTTAAACAGGGAAACGGTAGGAGTGTTTTATAGCCGGAGCCATACTAGTGAGGACGGGGTGCAGGGGGGGGAACCCCTGGCTGGGGGCGAAGCCCCCACACCCTCTTTGATCCCAATGTCCTAAGCTCTGTGGCGATAGCTATACTTCGGTACAGAGACTGAGAACAAGCAGTAATGACTACTGCAAGACAGCGCCCATCCCTTGCTGTCCTGCCCTAATATGCCCAAAAGGATCCCGGACGTAGCAGTGGCAGAGTCAGGAAGAACATGATTGTGAGCCAGAGCAACCATTTTCCGCTCAAAGCAGCCCCTGTAAGAACGCCAGTGGCACAACATGAGCGAACGAAGACGCGATCGCAGGACTACACGTTAAAGCGGAAGAGCAGCACATCACCTTCTTGCACCGTGTATTCCTTGCCTTCGCTGCGAACTAACCCTTTTTCTTTGGCAGCACCCATAGAACCAGTGGTGGTGAGATCTTTATAGGCAACTGTCTCGGCACGAATGAAGCCACGCTCGAAATCAGTATGGATCACACCCGCTGCTTGAGGAGCCAGCATGCCGGCGTGGATTGTCCAGGCGCGGGTTTCTTTCGGTCCAGTGGTAAAGTAGGTACGCAGCCCTAATAGTTCGTAGGTGGCGCGAATCAGCGACTTGAGTCCACCTTCCGTTACGCCTAGCGACTCAAGAAAGTCAGCGCGATCGGCTTCGGGAATGTCAACCAATTCGGATTCTACCTGAGCGGAGATGATCACGACCTGAGCGTTTTCGGTTGCCGCGATCGCTCGTACTTCCTCTACCCAGGCATTACCCGTTGCCAAGTCGTCTTCAGACACATTCGTGGCGTAGATAATGGGCTTACGGGTCAGCAAGCCGAGCGCCTTCACTGCCGCTTCTTCGTCTTCGGTGAGGTCAACTTGACGAGCGGGTTTGCCTTCATTCAGCACAGCCGTCAGCTTTTCCAGCGCGTCCACTTCCACCTGTAGCTCTTTATTGCCACGGGCTTGCTTACGAGCGCGATCGATGCGCTTTTCAATCTGCCCCAAATCTGCCAGCGCTAACTCCAGGTTAATCACTTCAATATCGCGGGCAGGATCTACCGAACCCGAAACATGGATGATATCGTCGTCATCGAAGCAGCGCACCACATGAACGATCGCATCGACCTCGCGGATGTTTGCCAGAAACTGGTTGCCTAAGCCTTCTCCCTGGCTAGCTCCCTTGACAAGTCCAGCAATGTCTACAAATTCGACCCGTGTCGGCACAATTTCCGCCGAACTCGAAATCTTTGCCAGCACTTGCAGCCGTTCATCGGGCACCGCGACCACACCGACATTGGGTTCGATCGTGCAAAACGGGAAGTTGGCAGCTTGCGCCTTGGCATTGGCTACCAGGGCATTGAACAAAGTAGATTTTCCGACGTTGGGTAGTCCAACAATCCCGGCTCTCAGCATCGATTTTAGCGGTTAGATGGGTGATTTTAGATTGAGTCGTCTGCTGAACAAAACCAGCACTCATAATCATTGTAGGTTTTGGCTCGATTTTTCCACTCGATCGCCCCAATCTAAAATTTTCGATCGGCTGTCGAAGCGATCGCCAACTCATTGAAGACGTAGCCACACGCTCTAACCCATTTCAACTAAATAGGTGCTGGAATGGTCTGTGGAATGGTTCCTGGTACGGTCTGCGGAATGGTTCCTGGTACAGGTTCCGGCACAGGCGCAGGTACTGGCTCCGGTACAGGTCCCGGAATGGGTTCTGGTACAGGTCCCGGAATTGACTCTGGCACCGTGTCTGGATTTGGGATCGATGGGATCGACGGTTCAGGGAACGAGGGGTCGGGTATATAAATCATGTGAGTCTGCCCAAAACAGGTAGCTTTACCAACCTAGAAAGCCAGAGGAAGAATTACATCTCCCTAATTAAAGAGGCTCGTTGTAAAGCGCGAGATGCTTGCATGTTTGACTGCAATGGCTCCAGCGATCGCCCACTTGCACACGATCGGCATGAGATAGTGGGGTCAAGCTCGTGCAAGGGCGCTTTACTCTATGACACTCGTCTATGTCACTTGGCTCAAACGACGCTTTCAATCTGCAAACTGAGACACCGTTGCTGGCTGCGCTCCAGTCTTGCGTACACAAACCCCATGCACCGTTTTATGCACCGGGACACAAGCACGGGCGAGGCAGTGCAACACGCTTGACCGATCTGCTAGGGGCATCAGTCTTGCAGGCAGATTTGCCAGAGCTGCCAGAACTGGACAATTTGTTTGCGCCGCAGGGAGTGATTCAGCAGGCGCAGGCATTGGCAGCCGCCGCCTTTGGAGCCGATCGCACCTGGTTTCTTGCCAACGGCTCTACGTCTGGAGTGATTGCGGCGATCCTGGCGACCTGCAACCCTGGCGATAAGCTGATTCTGCCGCGCAATGTTCACCAGTCTGCACTTTCAGGGCTGATCCTCTCTGGTGCCGTGCCGATTTTTGTGCAGCCAGAGTACGATCCGCGTTTGGATCTGGCTCACAGCCTTACGCCGACAGCCGTTGCCGCCGCGATCGCCCAACACCCCGATGCCAAAGCGGTGCTGATGATCTATCCCACTTACTACGGGGTATGTGGAGATGTCGCCGCGATCGCCCACCTTGCCCATCAGCACAACATGCCCCTGCTGGTCGATGAAGCGCATGGTGCCCATTTTGCCTTTCATCCAGCGCTACCGATCGCCGCCCTTGCTGCCGGAGCCGATTTAGCAGTGCAGTCTACTCATAAAGTGCTGTCTGCCATGACCCAGGCGGCAATGCTGCATACAAGGGGCGATCGGGTCGAGGGCGATCGCATCAGCAAGGCACTCCAGCTTGTGCAGTCCACCAGCCCTAGCTATCTGTTGCTGGCTTCCCTGGATGCGGCACGTTATCAAATGGCAACCGAGGGAAAACGCTTGCTAGAACAGACGCTGCAACTGTCAGACGAGGCACGATCACGCCTCAACCAGATCCCCGGACTTGCCACGCTGCAACTGGAGCAGGCAGGCAGCACTGGTTTTATGGCGCTCGATCGCACCCGCCTGACCGTCACTGTCTCAGGGCTGGGCATTGATGGCTTCACGGCTGACGCAATCCTCAACGAGCAACTGGGTGTCACCGCCGAATTACCATCGCTTCAGCATTTGACCTTTATCATCAGTTTGGGCAATACCAGAGAGGACATTGAGTCATTGGTGCAGTCCTTCAAGACTCTAGCGGCGATGTATGCAGGAACCACAGAAAGGCAACAGCTATCAGCTATCAGCTATCAGCTATCAGCTATCAGCCCACCGCATAGCGGAAGCAAGCTACACCCCTCACCCCTCACCCCTCTCTCCTCACCCCTCTCCCCCTCTCCCCTCTCCCCACGCAGCGCCTTTTTCGCTGCCACTGAAACCCTGCCGATCGCCCAAACGGTTAATCGCATCAGCGCCGAACTAGTTTGCCCCTATCCGCCAGGGATTCCCGTTTTGATGCCAGGGGAAATGGTTACAGCAGCGGCGATCGACCATTTGCAAGCCATCCTTGCTCTTGGCGGTGCGATGAGCGGCTGTGCTGACTTGACTCTAGAAACGTTAAAGGTCGTGCAGTAGAATCTCAATTGATCCGCGTGGCGATCGTCCTTACTTAGCAGTCAGGCAAGCTGATGTGACATTAAGGACACCAGGATCTAAGGCGATCCGATAGGCTTGGGAAAGATGAAACCTGATGGCTGTCGTGATCGAACCGACAGATCCTTCAGCACCCTCCCTCTGTTCTCTCTGCGCCCCTTCCCCATGCCTTCCCCTCTCTGGCCTTACGTTACTCCTGGCATCCCCGACGAGTTGTTCGAGCGGCTGCCTGGTATTCCTATGAGTCCGCGTGAAGTGCGGCTGCTCATGCTTTCCTCCTTGCGCCTCAAGGCAGACTCAGTTCTGTGGGATATTGGCGCGGGTACTGGCACCATCTCAGTCGAGGCGGGCTTGCTGTGTCCCAAAGGGCGGATTATTGCGATCGAGCGCGATGAAGAAGTGGCAAACCTCATTCGGCGAAACTGCGATCGCTTTGGCGTTGACAATGTAGAGGTGATTGAGGGCAGCGCACCCGACTGTTTAAGCACGCTCAAGCAGGCTCCCGATCGGGTTTGCATTGAAGGTGGGCGCTCGATTAAAGCCATCTTGAAGGCTACCTGGCAGCAGTTGGAACCGCAGGGACGCATTGTAGCAACCGCAGCCACGCTCGAAGGTCTTTACCAGGTTTCAGAAAGTTTTGCGGAGCTTCAAGTGCGTCAGATTGAAGTGGTGCAATCGGCAGTCAATCGTCTGGAGAAACGGGGACTTAACCAGACGTTTGCCGCGATCGACCCCATTTTTGTCCTGAGTGGGGAAAAGTTAGACTAGTGTTGTGCGGCATAAGTTATGCAACATAATGCCTGCCTAGTTTCTTGTCAATTGCTTGTTTGGTCAACTTCCAGTTGATCGTCGTGCGTTGTGTGTTTCGCTCCACCTGCCAAGCCTCAATTTCTGATTTTAGTTCTGCCTCAGTAGGAATTCTGCGGTTCAGACATTGGCGACTCAGGACGCTAATTTCAACCTCTGCCAGGTTCAACCAACTGCCATGCTTTGGTGTGTAGTGAAAGACCAATCGTTTGAGTAGACGGTTGGCTTTGCGTTGACCTAAGACATCGACAAAGACTTTAGCAAAATGGATGTTGAGATTATCCAGCACTAGATGAACCGTCTCGGCTTGGGCATAGTGGGTGGTGAGCAGACACTCGATGAACGCGACAAAATCGGCTTTGCAGCGTCGCCGAGTGACTTGGGCAAAGCGCCAGGCTCCTTTTGGTTCAACCGCTACAAAAATATTACGTGTGCCCCGGCGCTCATATTCACTGTCTTCTTTGCTGACCGCACCTGGCTTGAGTGGAAGCGTTGGGCGTAGGCAGGCTAACAGTTGCTTGCTTTTCTCATCCACACAGACCACAGGCTGTTTCGGATTATAGGGTTGATGGTAAAGGTCAATCAGGTTGTACATCCGTTGCCGATATTCAGGCGTTAGGGAACCAATGCACCACATTTCTTTCAGCCAAGGCTTACACCGTTTTTTTTTAGCGCTCGACCGACCGTCTTGGCGCTCATCTGTAAAAGCTCATATTGTTCACTGACCACCATCGCCAGCAAACTTAAGGTCCAACGACTGCGTCCTTCCGGTGGTTCACTACAGGCAGTGGCGACAATACTGGCTTCGATTTGTTCGTCGACCGCAACCGGTCTACCACAGCGTGGGCGATCCGTTAATGTTCCTTCTACACCGCTTTCCAGATACCGTTGGCGAATGCGCCAAATCCGCGTCCGTTCAATGCCCAACACCTCACTAATCATTTGATCTAAGAGACCTCGATCCAATGCCAACAAGATTTGGGCGCGAGTCACTTCCCGCACACTGCGCACACCTTGAGTGCTGACCCGCTCCAATACCGTTCGCTCACCTTCTGCTAGCTTAATCTCGACTCGTTTCACATTGACCTTTCTATGTTGCAGTATTTATGTCTTAGTATACTAGGAGTGTGGGTGAGTGGTTAGGGCAGTCGCGCCCGAATGTCGTTGACCAGCAAGGAGACATTAAGCAAACACGATCGTAGGGTTAAGGTACTGTAAGCGCTGGCATTGTCCCTTTTGACGATGACAAGTGGCTCAAAGCGTTAAAGAATAGTTTGTGTGCACCCTAGATTCAGCTAGAGTGTTCCAAAGGATTCTTAACCTTCTTAATCTTGCGCTAACCGATGTTGCTGTGGCGCTACGTCATCGGTGACAACACCCTTTGATGGTCTGCGTCTCTGCTCTGAGCCGTATTCAGCATAGTAAGGGCTTTGCGGGTCAATACTGTACCGCTTAGACGATCGCCTGTGCGATCGACCGAGTGCTTATAGCCAGGGTCCGATAGTTGTAGCCATACTGGTGAGGACGGGGTGCAGGGGTTAAACCCCTGGCTGGGGGCGAAGCTCCCACACCCCCTTTAGTCCCAATGTCCTTAGTTCTGTAGCAATAGCTATAACCTTTGGCTGTAGCGGATTGAGCGCGATCAAAGCCCAAGTCACTGGTTGGGGTCGTTTCATGCCACCTTCCTAGTAAAGGCAGTTTCGTTAGCAGGATAACGTTAGTCTCAGCCGCGATTCCTGACAGTATTCCGTTGTGTCACTCTGAAGTTTTATTGCTCTGAAATGGGGTTTCGTTAATGACGTTGGATCGCTCATCCCAATCACCGTCCAAAGAAAGCCAGCCGAAAGCAACCAGTGCGATACCGTTGCCCCGCATTGTGAGCGGCATTGTCGCGATCGTTCTGGCATTGAGCATGATTGTGCTGGGTGGCTGGTACTTTACGATCGGGTTTGGCATCATCATTTACCTGGGGCAGTTGGAATACTTTCAGCTCGTTCGTGCGAAGGGCATTGCCCCTGCTGCCAAAACAACGCTAGTTGTCAGTCAAGCGCTACTCGTGATTTCAACCGTCTCCCCCACGCTTGCCGATGCGGTTTTTCCGGTGGCTGGTACGTTCATCTGCTTCTATCTGTTATTTCAACCCAAACTCGCGACGATCGCTGATATTTCAACCTCTATCCTGGGCTTGTTCTACGGTGGCTATTTGCCAAGTTACTGGGTGCGGTTGCGATCGCTGGGGCAGGGGGCTGTCAGCAATCTGCCGTTGGATGGCTACCTGCCGCACTCCTGGCTTGACCTACACGCCATGCCCCAAGGTTTAACGAATACACTGCTAGCATTTAGCTGCATTTGGGCGGCTGACATTGGCGCTTACATCGTCGGCAAATTTTTTGGACGCACCCGCCTCTCCAACATTAGCCCCAAGAAAACGGTTGAAGGTGCAGTTTTTGGAGTCCTAGGCAGTGTTGCAGTGGCGATCGTAGGCTCCTGGTATCTGCGCTGGTCAGGTTGGCCTCTTACAGGCGTAGCACTGGGTCTACTGATCGGTATTGCCAGTCTGCTGGGCGACCTGACCGAATCCATGATGAAACGTGACGCCGGCGTAAAAGACTCTGGACAACTCATCCCCGGACATGGCGGTATTCTCGATCGCGCCGATAGCTACGTGTTTACGGCTCCCCTAGTGTACTACTTTGTGATTTTGGTGTTGCCGCTGTTAGCGCAGTGAGGAGAGTGAGAGGAGAGGAGTGAGGAGTGAGATGGGAGAGGGGTAGGAATGTAAAAAGGCAACGCGAAAGAGGCAGGGAGGGCAAAATTAATGCACCCCTTCACGCTGCCACCTTGCCACTCCTTTGCTCTTTCACTCACAGAAAAGAAACTGTCATTTACCTATTGGCAATCTACTGCAACACTCCTCCCTCCTCACTCCTCACTCCTCACTCCTCACTCCTCACCTCTTCCGGTGTCACCATAATTTGCCCCTGGCAGCTAATCTGCCCTGCTTGCAGGCTGAGTGTTTGCAGCGCGACATCGGAGCCAAGATCAAAGGCAAAGCCATCGAGATCGCGGAGAGGAAACCCTTGACGGGCGTTTAGGTGAGGGAGTAAGTGGGGACGATCGAGGTGCAGTTGATTGCCATTACTTAACCGTAGCCCGGTACGAATGACCACACTGGTGGGTTGACCGCTGACGGTCGCCAACGTAGCGGAGAGCGTCACCAGATCATCGCCCAGAATGACCTTCGGGTCTTGCAACCGAATTTCTTGCGGTGTACGTTGCGCTAACTCGTCGTGCTCTCCATCCGACTGATCGCCATCTGCTCGTAGCAAGGTCAGCAAAAATTCAATGACACCCTGCGCTAATAGCGGTGCCTGTAGCGACGTGTTCAAATCCGCTTCAGACAGCAGCACATCTCCCGCGATCGGAAACGCTTTGAGTAACCGCAACGGCTTACCACGCACCACCTGAGCCAAATTGGTACGAATCTGCTCTCCCACCAGGCTCACCTGACTCAGATGTAACCCTTTGTAGACAGCATGGCGCGCCGAAACCTCGACCCGACTAATGCAGCCAGATAAAAGCTGTCGATCGCCTGCCTCAATGCTCAGGTGCAAATCTTCTACGTGTTCAAGCTGCGATCGTAGCCAAAGCCCCACTGCCGGAGACAGCACCATACTAATGAGGCGACTTTGGTTAGGCATAGAGAAGGCGGAAGTGAAGGGTAAGGAATGAGGAGACAGAAGTCAGGAGGCAAGCGAAAACGTGACTACATCGATCGACAAGCAGCAGACTGCAAGACCAATCGCGCAAGCGATCGAGATTAAGCGATCGTCTTTGTGCGATCGCACATCCGCCACACCGAGTATACCGATATCACACACCACACACACCGTCCCGTCTTCTCACCCCTCACCCCTCACTCCTCCCTCCTCTCCCTTCCCCCATTCCCCATTCCCCACTCCCCACTCCCTACTCCCCAAAAACATACGGCTTTCCCTACTGCTGCCATCCGGTTGCAAACGATACAGTAGCAGTACATCAGTTTACGAAACTACATACGGTGTTAAGGGGAGCCGAACCCCAGATTTGATTCACTGCAACTGGAGAAGCTAGATGACAGCGATGGACTTCTAACCACTGCCTCTGAATCTATCAGTTGTTTTCATCGTTAAAAACGGCGTGGTAGGAGAACCAATCATGTTTGAACTGTTTACAGAAAAAGCCATTCGAGCGATCATGCTGTCCCAGGAAGAAGCGCGTCGGCAGGGGCATAACCTTGTTGGGACAGAGCAAGTGCTGTTAGGTATTGTGCGCGAAGGCACCAGCCCTGCCGCTCAACTATTGACACAATTGGGCGTGACGTTAGATGCTGCTCGCCTTGAGTGCGAAAGAATTACGGGTCTTGGGACGGGTACCATTCCGGCTGAACTGCCCTTTACACCGCGAGTCAAGCGAATCTTTGCCGAGGCAATGCAGTTAGGGCAAACGCTGGGGCAAAACCACGTTAGCTCTGAACATTTGCTCCTAGCGCTAACGCAAGGCAATGAAACGGTTGCCATCAAAGTGCTACAGCGTCTGGGCGTAGAACCGATCGCCATTCAAGAGAACCTGTTGCAAGCGATCGGGTCGCAAACGACAGGAGAAGCCGTAGCTGCTACGGTTGGGGGCAGACGCGAGACGGTTGGCACTCATAGCAACGCGAAAACCCCAACACTGGAAGAGTTTAGTACCAACCTGACCAAGCTGGCTGCTGAAGGCAAGCTCGATCCGGTAGTGGGTCGCCGGACTGAAATTGAGCGTGTGGTGCAAATCCTGGGTCGCCGCACCAAGAACAATCCGCTGTTGATTGGCGAACCGGGTGTTGGCAAGACCGCGATCGCTGAAGGGCTGGCTCAACGCATTGTGAACCGTGACGTGCCCGAAAACCTCGAAGGCAAGCAGGTGATCAGCCTGGATATGGGTGCGCTGATCTCTGGCACGCGCTTTCGGGGCGACTTTGAAGAGCGCTTGAAGAAAGTCGTGAGCGAAGTGCAAGCCAGCGGCAACATCATTCTGTTCATTGACGAAGTGCATACACTGGTCGGTGCGGGTGGTACTGAAGGCGGTATGGATGCAGCAAACCTACTGAAGCCTGCCCTGGCACGGGGTGCATTCCAATGTCTTGGCGCCACTACGCTGAATGAGTATCGTCAATATATTGAGCGTGATGCTGCGTTAGAGCGTCGCTTTCAGCCTGTAACAGTGGGCGCACCCAGCGTTACTGAAGCGATCGAAATCCTGTTTGGCTTACGCGATCGCTACGAGCAGTTCCACAAGGTCAAAATCGACGACACGGCTTTGGTTGCGGCTGCGACTCTGTCCGATCGCTACATCACTGATCGCCACCTTCCCGATAAGGCAATTGACCTGATCGACGAAGCAGGCTCTCGCGTGCGGTTGGCGCATACCCAGCATTCGCCTAGCAAAGCGTATCGTAAAGAGTTGCGGGAGGTTACTAAAGCGAAAGAAGCGGCTGTTGGCGCTCAGGATTTTGATGCCGCTGGAAAACTGCGCGATCGTGAGTTGGAGCTAGAAGCACAAATTGGTGGTCAGCAGTCAGCAGTCAGCGATCAGCAGTCAGACTTAACTCAAAACTCGGAACTCGAAACTCGAAACGCTCCCCCTACTCCCCACGTCACCGAAGATGACATCGCCCACATTGTTGCATCGTGGACGGGTGTCCCTGTTCGCAGGCTAACCGAGTCTCAATCAGAGCAACTGCTATATCTTGAAGACGCTCTGCACGAGCGGGTCATTGGTCAGGATCAAGCGGTTAAGGCAGCCGCGCGTGCGCTTAAACGGGCACGAGTCGGGCTAAAGAGTCCCGATCGCCCGATCGCTAGCTTCTTCTTCTCTGGTCCAACAGGTGTTGGCAAAACGGAATTGGCAAAAGCACTGGCAACCAACGTTTTCGGTGCTGAAGATGCCATGATCCGGCTCGATATGTCTGAGTTTATGGAAGCGCACACGGTTTCCAAGCTCATCGGTTCGCCCCCTGGCTATGTGGGCTATGGCGAAGGCGGACAGTTGACCGAAGCAGTACGGCGCAAGCCCTATGCAGTCGTCCTCTTTGACGAAATCGAGAAAGCCCATCCTGATGTCTTCAATCTGCTGTTGCAGTTGCTGGATGACGGTCGCCTGACCGATGCTCAAGGTCGGACGGTTAACTTCAACAATACGCTGGTCATCATGACCTCTAACGTTGGCTCCAGAGTGATTGAAAAAGGCGGCAATGGCTTGGGCTTTGAGTTTGCGACCCAAGCAGATGCACAGTACGACCGCATCCAGGCATCGGTAAATGAGGAACTTAAGCAGTTCTTCCGTCCCGAATTCCTAAACCGTTTGGATGAGATCATTGTCTTCCGGCAACTCACTCGCGATGAAGTCAGGCAGATCGCTGACCTACTCATCCGAGAAGTGGCGGCGAATCTCACTGATCGCGGCATTGCTCTAGAAGTCACTCATCGCGTAAAAGACCGTCTGGTAGTCGAAGGTTACAGTCCCGCTTACGGTGCTCGATCGCTCCGTCGCGCCATTACTCGCCTGCTCGAAGATGCCCTGGCAGAAGCCTTTTTGTCGGGAACCATTCAAGACGGTGATACCGCGATCGTCGACCTGGATGACGACAACAACATCGCCATTCACACCACTACAAAACCAGAACGGCTGTTAGAGGCGATCGTCTCTTAAAAGCTACGTGAATTCTACTCTCATGCCCTGCATCTCAATGGTGCAGGGCTTTTTCATATGTCAATGATAAATTATAAAAACTTTCTCATATGTTCTCGACGTTGTGATATGCAGGAAGTATCGTACGAAAAATCTTGTATATAATAAATTTTTAACTGTCTTTAAAGATGCAAGCTAGATTTCTCGCACCTCGAGGGAATTGCTCAGGAAATCTCCTGTGGAACACAGCGCAGTTCAAAGAGTTTGAAGATGAAATATCTTATTCGTTAAATCTTCTTAGAGAGATTGGCTATTGGGCAAGTGCATTCCCTGAAGGGGATGGTATTACTTTTAACTTTAAAGACGAAAATATCTCTAAAACTAATGAGGAAATGCTAACCGATTTTAAGAACTGTTTTAATTGGGTTGATATAGAGTTGGGAAAGTCAAATGACTCTAACATAGAACTTGCAGAGCTTGAAGCAGATCGCGAGTTAAAGTGTATAGTTATAGTCCCTCTAGATAAAATATACGTACAGAGAACCTTGGATATTGGACCATACACTTTCTTCTGCCGTAGGGAGTTTGATCCAGAACCTTATGAAAGGTTGACAGATTTTGAGACTGAGTACTTGCAATTTGAAACTTGCGTGAGCTATGAAGATGTACTCAGAATAAATCAAAGACTCGACCATAATGACTATTTCATAAATAAATGCATCTCATTGGCAGAACACGCTTTAGATTTAGTTAGATACGTTCATAGTTCATTTATCAGGAGAGAATTCACCCCTAATCCAGCTGGGCAGATGAGTAATGGATTTTACTCTGTAGAGATTATTCCTGTTGACGAAACACATATCAAACCACTTAGCTTGAGTGGGATTTCGAGACCCTTTTCAGTTAGTAACAATTGGCTTGATCCACAGGTTGATGATTTTTGGGCTGAAGGTATAGACTATCTTTCTACTGTTTACAGTGGCAACGTGAAAAATCAAATGGCATCTTCAATTATTGGGGCTCTACGCTCATGTAGACAGTCATTCTACTCGCTCGGTTATGAGTCCCAGTTTTTAAATTTAGTCTTCACACTGGATGGGCTAACACAACCGGAGTGGACTGGCTGGAAACAGCGTACATACATAGCAGCTTTATTATGCAAAGGTTGTCCCAATAGGTTCAAGAGCGTTCTTAAGAGGTATGATCAGCTTTACCATGATGTAAGAAACAAACTAGTTCACGACGGCATGGATTTCTATCAATTAACTGAAGATCCTGATCAAGTATCTGAAGAGATTTACAATTACATTAAAGAAGTAGTTAAGCTAGTTTCTCGTGAATTATTTGACAACATAACAAATATGAAAGTCTATGCTTTAGAACTGCTTCAAAGGCAAGACTTTAGAGATAAATATACTGATGTAATTAATGCTGCGTCCGTATCTAGAGGTAAAAACTATCAAATTCCTGTGTGGTAAGAAGTATCAAATTGTTGCAGCAGGTAAATTGTTAAATGCAATATTGAAATCTTAAGTTGGTCTAAACAAATGTTTGTTAAAGGTATGCATCACGTTGCGATTATTTGCTCTGATTACGAGCGCAGCACTTCTATACTAACTGTTAGGCTTTTTATCATTTAAGAAACTTTCAGAGTCAATAATTTCTACAAACTTGATTCGAGTGTATGGAGATGCCAGCAAGATCGCCCCTCGTCGTAGATTAAGTTGAGTATGCCAAACCTAACGCTACCGAAATCGCAACGATCGTCTGTCGATTAAAGTGGCGCGATCGCTAATCTTATAAGTTGAGTGGAGAAATCACACACGGTCTGAAGCGATCGATCTCCTCAAGCTAAAATAGGGTAGACAAATCGCAACGAGGGCAAGCGTATGCCAGTTCGACAGCCCCGCTACAGCAAAGAGGAATTTGCTCGACGTGGCGATGAAATCTACGAGTCTCAGGTGCGTCAACAAGTTGAAGAGGGGAATCACGGCAAGATTGTGGCGATCGACATTGAAACCGGAGCGTTTGAAGTTGCAGACGAAATCTTAACTGCAACTAACCATTTATTTGCACGCTTGCCAGAGGCTCAACCCTGGATTGTCCGCATTGGACATCGGGCGGTGCATCGTTTTGGCGCACGGAGCCTCCGGAAGCCCATATGATGCAAGGTATCGTCAATACAAGCTGTGAGGCAACGATTACGTTGGTCATTAGCAACGAGAGCCGTCAGACGCGACAAGTGATTGATGCGGTCATTGATACGGGTTATACAGGTTTTCTGAGTTTGCCAGGTGAAATTATCATTGCCTTAAACTTGCCCTGGACAGGTGTTGATCGTGGCACTTTAGGCGATGGTAGCGAAACGACCTTTGAGGTCTACGCAGCAACGGTCATTTGGGATGGTGAATACCAAAACATTCCTGTCAATGAAGCTGAAACTGATCCCCTGGTCGGCATGAGTTTGCTTTACAACTATGACCTGCGGATTCAAGCGGTGGAAGGGGGTACGGTCACGATCGAAGCATTGAAGTAGATAAAGTTTGGCAGTGATGTGTGGTCTGACCAGTTGATGGAGCAGCAATTTAGAACAATTTTGCTTCAGCCAGATTGCATTATCACCGCTTATCTCGATCGCCGAACTTCAAATAGGTAGATCAATCTTCACAAACGGTATGTATCACGTTGCCATGATTTGCTCTGGCTACGATCGCGCTTCTTTCAGCAATCAAACATCGCGAAGGGTTTTCTTCCGCTGCGGCTTTATGCCTTAATCCGCTTGCTACCAGTGCTCAAAAAGGGCGGCATGGGGCAGTCGAGCAAAATGACGATCGCCCGCAGTAGTTCGGCTTCTTGTACTGTCACCTTGTTATCTAGCAAGACGGTATGAGCGCAGGCATCCACAATCGCTTGTTTGAGCTTCAGTGTTGCTAGATTGAGGCGATCGAGGCTGCGCTTCAGCGTTTGTAGATTGCAGGCAGGGGGGGCATCAGGTAGCGTTTCCTGTCCCGCTCCTGGCAACCGATACACGCCAGAACGAAAGGCATAGGTGATCGCCTCTGCGCCCGTTTGCCCAACCTGCGCCAAGCCTGATAGCAAAATCAAACAGTCAGACCAAATTTGCCCGATCGTGGTGAACTCAGTTGATTGGTTCTTTATCATGCTGGACGGCTGCAAGCGATGACGCAACACGGCATACAGCAGAAATTCTGAGAGCGACCAGCGTCCATCTGCATTCGCCAAACCCTGAATGCACTTGAAGAGGCGCTGGTGCTGGTCGGTATCGCTTTGACGTAGGACGGGCACCGTGAGATCGACTAACGGTAAGCGCGATCGCGGATCAAGTGCATCAATGTCAGCACTCAACACCAGGGTTTTCTCAATGACATTGGCAGGTTCAACCTGCTTTAGCCACTCCAGTTGTTTCGTTCGCACTTGGGGGTTTTGGGTGTCAAGCAGTAGCCCATAGACGATCGCGATCGCGCCCTGCGGCTCTCGAATACCTGACAAAAGGGACTCTGGCAACTGTCCTAATAGAGCTTTCGCGTAGGCATAGTGTTCAGGTGTGACGGTGCCAACTTGTTCGATAACTTGAGCAGGATTCGTTTGAATGCTGGCCGATCGGGCAACCGCTGAGCGATCGCCTGCAAATCCCATCGTCAGAGATTCTTCCCCGACTGGCTGGCTAGCGGAGGCGAACCTGGGGGCTTGTCCTGCATACTGCCGTTTGGATGCGTCCAGACGACGGATGCGTTGTTCTAAAGGCGGATGGGTCGCAAACAGGTCTTCCAACAAATTGAAACGTAGCGCACTACCAAAGAAAAGGTGGCTATTGCTCTCTGCGGAGGGGCTATGGACGAGCGAACTGTAATGGTGGTTGGCAATCTTATTCAATGCGCCTGCAATGCCTGCCGGGTTGCGCGTAAACTGCACCGCAGAGGCATCGGCTAAAAATTCACGTTGGCGCGAAATGGCGCTTTTAATCAGCCGTCCACAGAGCAAGCCGAAACTCCCTATCACCACAAGGGCGATACCAAAAAGCAGTACCGCATTCCCTTCTTTGCCACGCGGTCGCCAGTCGATTACCACTCGTCCGGTAATATAAATCAGCAGCAAGCCATATAAAACGCCGATAAGACGGATGTTCAGCCGCATGTCGCCGTTCAAAATGTGGCTGAATTCATGCCCAATTACGCCTTGCAGTTCATCACGAGACAACTGCTCTAACGTGCCACGAGTGACCCCAATAACCGCATCATTCGGCGTGAAGCCTGCTGCAAAAGCATTGATTCCCGGTTCGCCATCCATCACATAGACAGCGGGAACAGACATGCCAGCGGCGATCGCCATTTCCTCAACGACATTCAACAACTGCCGTTCTTCCGGGTGTGCCATTTCTGACAGCAGCAACCGTCCACCCATTTCTTGAGCAATGACACTACCGCCTGCTTTCAACGTCTGAATTTTGTACAGGCTGCCCAAACCAACCAGTACCACTGTGCCAGTGCCAATGGTAAAAAACAGCGAGGGATTCCACCAACTAAACGATGCTTTCTGTGTGACAGGCGGACACAGCACAATCCTACTGCCAGGTTGAATGGCTCTAGAGCGTGACTGAGAACATTCGATCGTTTGATAGCGGGACGATCGCGACTTCGACCCCTTAAACGAACCTGACAGCGTAACCACTGCCGCCAGATAGACTGTGCCGGTAATAAACAGTAGCGAAAGGGCAAAGAGGATAATCAGCTTTCGCGTATTGTTTCGCGCCTGATCTTGATGCTCAAAAAAGTTCATGATGCTCCGTCAGGAGGATTTGGACAGGTGGAACCCGTGCACTTCAAAAGTGAATGCTTTGAATGATGAAATCTGGTTGTATGAAGCCTGACTGCCGAGAGAAGCCAGAGAGCTTTGACCTCTAACTAAACGAAACTCGCGGTGCGGCTTTGACCTCTGGCGCGACTTCCTCTAACAGTTCTGCTTGCGTGAAGTTGAACCCATTTGCCACCAGATTGCTAGGGAAGACTTCGCGCTTTGTGTTGTACAGCGTGACGGCATCGTTAAAAGCTTGGCGAGCAAAAGCAACCTTGTTTTCGGTTGAAGATAGTTCTTCCATCACTCGTGTCATCGTCTGGTCTGCCTTCAAATCGGGATAGGCTTCCGACAACACCATTAACCGTCCCAACGCACCTGTAAGCGCACCTTCGGCATCACCCAATTGCTGCATAACGCTGGGATCACCGGGGTTTCTGGCAGCGCGACTATTAGCTGATAACGCGGCATTTCTGGCAGCAATGACAGCTTCAAGCGTTTCCCGCTCATGCTTCATGTAGCCTTTTGCGGTTTCTACCAAATTTGGAATTAAGTCGTAGCGCCGCTGTAGCTGCACATCAATCTGACTGTAAGCATTTTTATAGCGGTTGCGAAGCGTTACAAGACCGTTGTGCCCATCCACAAAGATGAAACCAACAATCAGAATTAGTACAACCAGAAAAATCAAAATTCCCATAGTGGTTCAGTCCTAAAGTTTGGTAGGTTAATACAGGCAGCTAACGTAAAGCAGCATCGCCTTGCCGATCGCAAACATCAATTGCTGCTAGAAGTTCAATACAAGAGTTTGCAAGCGCATACCGCAAAAACGCGATCGCTGAGTCAAGCCTTTTGCTATCAAGAGGGAATTTACTTTCCCAGGTGAAGTGTGCCCATTCGGCAGACATGTAAAACAGATTGACGTATCTCTCTAAAGGTCGTTTGAGAAGTGTCTGGCGGTTAAAACCGCGACTATATCAACAAAGTCCGCTGACGCGGACTACGGCAAGTCAAGGGTTTGAGCACCTGCGGCGGCAGGTGATAGCCTAACGGCATGGCTACGCTAGTGTCCGTATAGCAGCGACTTCAGTCGCTAAGGCTACTGTGTCATCAAAGAACGGCGCTACTGCCTTTAGAGCGCGCACAGTTCCTTCCAGGAAGCATTGGGTAGAGCCATCAAGACGTTACAGCTTGATGACAGGTGCTGTTAGGAACCCAGTAGAAATTCGTTGATGGTACTCCAATCGTTCCGTTGAGCGACCTTTTTTCGCATGACGATCGTGTCGGCAAGATACTCGGCATCGCGTGCACCGCCTGAAAATCTGCCAGAACCCCAGGTGTAAAGCCACGGCAGTCCCAGGAAATAGAAGCCTGGTACATCTGTGACACCACGATCGTGCCCAGGGTAGCCTTTGCCATCGAAGACGGGAATTTCAATCCAGGTAAAGTCCGAATGGTAGCCCGTAGACCAGACTACAGTGCCAATGTTCGCTGCTTCATAGTCGAGGTCGAGTCGTGCCTGATTGGGTTCCCAGGCGGGTTGATAGGGTGGCTCGATCGGTGCCTGAAGCTTGTTTTTCTCAATGAAGCTATCAATGCCTTTTTTGATGTTTTCGGCAACAGCATCCGCTTGATCGAGGTTTTGCTTCAGGTTGTCTGCAAATTCGAGTTTGCCGTTGCGCATGGTTTTGAGTCTGCCGTGCAGTTGCATACCCTCTAGCGCAAACTGGCGGAGGTCAATTTCGCGTCCGCCGCCACGACCTGTAACGTAGTGATTGGTATTCGTCCGGGCTTTTTCTTTTTGGGGATGTTCGTCGATCGACAGGTCGTAGTAGCCCATTTGATCGAGCCAATCGGCGACATCCTTACCGCGATAGCGTCGGGGCGATCGGGGCGCACTGCCCACACACAAATGCACTTGCTTGCCCGCCAGGTGAAGATCTTCAGCAATCTGACAGCCAGATTGTCCTGTACCAACGACCAGTACAGCCTGATCAGGTAGCGATTCTGGGTTGCGATATTCGGATGAGTGCAGTTGTACGATCGCTTCGGGCAGTCGTTCGGCGATCGTGGGCAGTTTGGGAATGTGATAGCCACCGACTGCAATCACGACTTGATCTGCCGTGTAGTTGCCGATCGTGGTAGTAACTTCAAACACGCCCTGCGCTTCTCGCCGCACCTTGGACACAGCAACGCCTTCTTTTACAGGCGGATCAAAGGACGCAGCATACGCCTCGATGTATGCCACAATTTCATCGCGCTGCATAAACCCGTGTGGGTCGTCACCGGGATAGTGAAAGCCAGGGAGCTTGCACTGCCAGTTGGGTGTCACCAAGCAAAACGAATCCCACCGCTTGTCGCGCCACGCATAGCCGATCGTGTTTTTCTCGAAAACGATATGGTCGAAGCCTCTTGCTTTCAGGCAATAGCTCATGGATAATCCTGCCTGACCACCGCCCACAACGATGATGGGATAGTGCGTTTGCATTGGCTTCATTCTCGCTTGCTTGGTCGAATTGTTTGCAAGCGTACGTGCTGTCAGAGAAGGTTTTTTGTAGTTCTGAATACGGAAGGTTGAAGTCTGATGATATTGCGAGGGGTCGCAATCGTCACCCTGCGAACTATGTCAAGTTGACAGCAGTAATCTGTTTAAATCGACAGGTCAGTATATCTGTAGGAACGTTACAGGTAACAGCCTTGTAGATGATAGCGAAGAGGCATCACGGATCTAGAGCAAACGTCATGAGTTTGAGATGATCAGGATTGGCAATGATTTCTTTAGCAAGTAGATAGCCAGTAATTGTCCAGGTCTGGTATTTGCGTGATTCTTTACCAATCAGGCGACCATCGGGACCATCGTAATATTCGGGCCATTGATCCTGTACCAAGCGACGTTCGGCAATGGCGATCGCGTGTAGTGCCAACTCACCACGCCCCATCTTTTTCGCTGCTGCCGTCAACATCCACAGCAAAACGGGCCAGCTACCGCCATTGTGGTATGACCACGGGCGATTTTTGGGGTCGGCTCCGGTGATCGTGTGCCAGTCGGTATCTTCTAACGCTGGATAGCAGAGCTTCATTGGCATATGGCTAATCAAGTCGCTCCAGCGCAGCTCAATCAAATTCAAGATCTTGTGGGATTGTGGCTCCGTTGTAAGTGAAGCGATAATCGCCATCAAGTTGCCCAAGGCAAAGAAACGGCAGTCTAGCTGTGACGGCCCCAGATTACCTGCCAGGTAGCCACCCGCTTCGGGCACCCATTTTGCTAGATGGTAGAACGGGATGGAATCGGAGTAAATGTTGAACTGGTTGAGCGCTTCTTCGCCGTATTCTTCTACTCGATAGCGGTAAATCACATTCAAGCGGTCTGGGTCAAGCCAGTAGTCCTCGCGGAGTTGCCGGAGCAAGAGCGGCAGACGACACGCCACTGCCTGCATGATGGTTTGATTGGCTGCATTGGGCACCAGCAATTCTAGACTGGCTCGCAGCGCCGCATAAAACAACGACTGAATATCGAGCGGATGCCCATACAGCCCCATGCGTCGATCGATCATGCTGGCTCCATCGGGCACGAGCACCATCGGATACATATCGAAGCGTGTCACCAGGCAAAGTTCAAGGCTGACGCGAATGCCTTCTTGAAAATCGGGACGCTGCACCAGCTCAAAATCTTGCGTTGAAATGACGTACGCCCGCAAGAGAATAATCCACCACAAACAGGCATCGGCTGGAGCGACTCGCCCGATCGCATGATTGCCAAAGTCTGCCTTGAGGTATTCTTGCCCGTTGAGTGACGCAATTTTGAAGCTAGCAGGCATTAACCCACGACTGGGTTTGGAGCAATCCAACTGCCCTGTTTTAGGCTGTAATTTAAGAGTCGCCTCCAAAAAATTACGCACAATGGCGGGCTTGCCTTTGATCAGAAACAGCAGCCCGGACGAAATAAAGTCACGAATAAAGCACTGGTCGTAGTTTAGTGACGCGACATCAGGGTCACTGGCAGCAATCGTGCCGATCGGTTGACCCTGATAATAAATGACGGATTTTTCAAGGGCTTCCCACGCTTGTTCGACGATCGACGGTTCACTCAAGCCTTGATCCCTCTGACAACAACTAAGATCAATATAGATGGCAGAGCTAGACGATCGCCGCTAACCATGTTGCAATCTTGACCAAGATTGTGACAGTCGGTTAAATGGTGTAGTCAAGCGATCGTTCTACCGTTGTTCTTCAGCATGATCCATGTCGGCTCATGCTTACAGCTGGTGATTCCCATGGGTCGGGGTCATTCATCTGTTGAGGCGATCAATGGGAGCGACTAAGAAAACTTTTGGTACTGCTACTAAAAGCGACAAAATAACGATCGCCATTCTGTCGCACTTCATGTTGCACTTCAGAAAGCGACACAGAGCAAGAGGGCTTTGTCCGTCACCGTCTTTAAGCGATCTGTAGTCATTCTCTAGATACTTTTCCAGGAACCACTCTATGAAACCGAATGCTTCTGTGCTAGCTATAGCAAGGGCGATCTCATTCGCAGCACTTGCTGGACTAACGGTTGCCTGTGCTCAGTCTTCAGTCACACCACCGGAAGCGTCAACCAGTGCTCCGACAGCAGTGCCAGCCAACCAGCCACCGCGCAATGCTCCGTCTGACTCTGTTCCCACTACCGTACAGAAGCAAACCACTGAGCCAGCCAGCCAAACGGCTGACAACCGAACAGTCGAGTCATGCGTAGTCAAAATGGCAGTGGTAAATGACCCCAAACCGCCACTCAACGTGCGATCAACCCCTTCAACAGCGAGCGATAATGTGGTCGGTCAACTGAAGAATGGCACCTTTGTCACAGTGGCAGGGGATGAAAACGGCTGGCTGCAAATCAAGACTCCTATGAAAGGTTGGGTTTCCAAGCAGCAAACTGTCAGTGGCTGCAATCAAAAAGTGGAACGCCTTAGCCTGAGTGCCGACGGCTCAACAGTGCAGGTTGCCGATCGCTTCATTGGCACAGGTAGTCATCGCTACATGGTGTCTGTTCAAGCAGGGCAAACACTGACGATTAATCGCGATCGGGGTCCGTTTCCAATGATCATTGCCCCAGATGGCACCGTACTTTTGGGGCATGAAAAAGATGACCAGCGATCGACCTGGAGTAAGGAACTCGCTCAGACAGGTGATTATACGATCGAGCTAGAGTCCAACTTTAAAGGCTACCGCTACGCCTTCTCAATGCAAATGAAGTAATTGGAGCCTTTAGCCTTTAGCCTTTAGCCTTCATCCTTCATCCTTCATCCCTCTACCCTTGATACTGAATCCGATAGATCCGCCCATTGGCTTCCTCGGTGACAAGCAAACTGCCATCTGGGAGAGTCAGCAACCCAACGGGTCTGCCCCATGTATCGGGGCCCGATGGATTCACGAGAAACCCTGTTAGGAAGTCTTCGTAGTAACCCAGAGGTCGTCCATCTGCTTTAAAGGGCACAAACGCAATCTTATAACCAGTACCGCGATCGCGGTTCCACGAGCCCCGAAAGGCAACAAACGCGCCGTTGCGATATTTGGCTGGAAAGGTTTGACCATTGTAGAACTGTACGCCTAAAGCGGCAGAGTGTGCCTGAAACAGTACATCCGGCGTGCGCGTTTGGGCTGCTAACTCAGGACGAACGCTACGCCCATTTTGAATGTGATTGGGATCGAGGCGATCGGGCGTGATGTAGGCATAGGGCCAGCCGTAGAACTGCCCTGACTGGATGCGAGTGAAGTAGTCGGGCACCAGGTCATCGCCTAACCCATCACGCTCATTTACAGTGGCATAGAGTTCCCGTGTTGTAGGGTGAAAGGCAAGGCCAACCGGGTTTCGCAAACCAGAGGCAAACGTTTGGCGATCGGAGCCATCCAGGTTCATCACCTGCACAGAAGCACGCGGCAAGGGTTCTTCATCGACATTTGATTGAGAGCCGATCGATACATAAAGTTTGGTGCGATCGGGCGAAACCAGCACATTCCTCGTCCAGTGCTGATTATAGCCACCGCCCGGTAGATCAGTGATTTTAGTGCCTGTGCCAGACAGTTGTTCCTGCCCCTTGGCGTAAGGAAACCGCAACACAGCAGCCGTATTCCCTAAAAAGAAAGCATCGTTGCTAAACGACATCCCAAACGGAATATTCAAGCCATTTTGCGAACTGGCAAACGTTTTTTTCACCTCAGCAACACCATCTTTATTGGTATCGCGCAAAAGCTGGATGCGGTTCTGGCGAGTCTCTGTTACCAAAACGTCACCTGTGGGCGTTAATGATAGCCAACGAGGACGGTCTAGTCCTTCCGCAAAAACGCTTACTACAAAGCCCGCCGGAACCTTTAGCGTCGGCGTTGCTGGAATGGGAATAACGTTAGGCGATTTCGACGCACTGCTGCTGGCGTAGGGTCGCGGCAGGCTAGCAGCAGTGATTTTAATTGGCTGCGGTGCTAAAGGTTCTGTCTTAATTAACGTTGCGGCTGGCGCTGAAGGAGCTTTGGTCTGGCTTAAGGAACCAGATGCTTTAGCAGATACCGCAGAATCAACCATTGGTGTAGCGCGGGAGGTGTCAGCGGTACGACAGGCAACCAGAGCGAGACCCAGAAGCGCTAAAAAAGGCAAACGATACATGGCAGTCTGTCAGACAACAACTGCCTACCAAGCTAGCGAATACTTTTAGTCATTGACAGGGTACAAAAAAGATTTGCCACAAAGCATGTCACATTTTCATCTGAAAGTACCCTCGCTTGGCGCTACAGGGCAATCAGTAAGGGGCTTAGAACATTAAAAAACGGAGTGCAGGGTTATCCTCCACTCCGTCCTATAGCTGTAAGCTTAATGGCTTAATGTCAGTATCGCTTTACGGTCGATTGCTGCCATCCAGCACTTGGCGTACGGCAGGGCTGGGTGCATAGCCATAGCCAAACGTCGCTTGTTGGCTATCATCCAAAACACGCGGCGTAACGATGACGATAACTTCCCGGCGCTGGTTTGTCCGGTTTGTCCGGCGGAAGAGGGCACCCAGAAGGGGGATATCGCCCAAAATTGGCACCTTAGTGACCTCAGCCCGGTCTTCATCCTGAATAATGCCTGTTAACAGTAAGGTTTGCCCATCGCGTAGTCGCACCTGTCCAGATTCTAGACGGCGTTCGTTCAAGAGGTTGATCCTATTGACGCTGCCCTGGAGGTTGACATCTCGAAAATCACCAATCCGCGAAACCGATGGGGCAATGGAGAGAGAAATAAAGCCGTTGTCATCAATGCGATCGACCTTGATGGGCAAGATTAAGCCTGCACGACCTTTTTCAACGGTAATCGTGGTTTGAGTGGAGTTTTCAGAGGCAGTAGTTTGCTGGGTAATGTTTGTAATCACCTCCTGGGTCACGTTGACGGTTGCCGTCTGACCTTCCTGTACTAACAAGGTTGGATCAGTCAAAATCTTGGCATTGCCACTAGCAACCGATGCCTGTAGCTGGAGGAGAAAGTTACGCGCGAAGTTAAAGGGACCGCCAAGACCCGCACCGACTGCCGACCCGATCGTACTTAAACCACTGCCAAGTCCGGTACCGGCAGGTGCAGTCCGACCAAAGTTAATGACGGCGTTACCTGCATCCAGCACCGCACGGGTATTATCCACAATGCCGAAGGACGAATTGGCAGAGAACTGATCGCTGCTGAGTAGATCGACATCCACAACACGAACGTTGACTGTCACCTGACGACGACGGATATCGAGTTGAGCCAGTTGGGCGATCGCAATACCAACTTTTTTCGGTTCGCCGACCAGCGTGACCTGGTTCGTCCGCTCATCGCCAGAAATTTGTAAGCCGCGCAGCAGGGGTACGGAATCTTGATATTCTACCCGTTGGTTTTCGATACGAGACTCGGTAGCAGTCTGAGTCTGCGTGATGGCGGACGCACCAGCACCGCCTGCCAGGGTGCCAACGGGTGTTGCGACCGCGTTTGTCACGAGACGATCGCGGCTCACAGCGCTTTCGGCACCCAACGTTACCAGAAAATTAATTGCAGTTGTAATGGATGCCTGGTTAAGGCGTACGCTTCGCACCACAAGGTTACGCGCCGAATTGGGCAAGTTGGGTCCGACAAAAACCGTCCGTCCAACGCGATTTGCTTCCAAGCCCGTAATTTGCAGCACGTAGTTAAACACGTTTTGCACTGGCTCGTTTTCAACATCCAGCGTTACCCTCGGTCCTTCGTTAGCGGCTGCTTGTCCCGTTGCTGCTGGCGCTGCCTGTCCTGACTGCCCCTGGTTTAATAGGTCACCCACAAAGGCAAGGTTCAACCCTGCTGCTCGTGCCAATAACCCCAGCACTTCTCGCGCTGGTGCATCCCGGAGTACAAGGCGGGGCACTCGTTCAGCAGACCCCAAGTCGATCGTTGTCCCAGTTGCATCAACCTGGGCAGTCGCAATATCCCCCACTGGCGGTGGTACTGCACGTGGAGCAACACCTGCGACACCAGGAGGTACTAATCTCCCAGACGCATCCTGGATTTGAATCTCTGGATTAGGCAACAGCGGAGCCGTTTGGTTAGTAGGAACAGCAGTGGGGCTTGCCGGAACGGGCGCTGGCGTAACAGGTGTTGGAGCAAACGGGGCTGGCGTAACAGGTGCCGGAGCGGCAGGTGCCTGACTAATTACGGTTGGCGAGGTTGAAGGTGCAGCCTGGATGGGCACTGGAGCCAATGCTGCTGGCTTTTCGGGTAACGGAACGGCGATCGGGGCTGTTGTCGGCGCTAAATTAGCCGCAGCCGCAGCCGCTGGTGATGGCGTAATGACCGAGTACGAGCGAGCAGGTGTTGCTGCTGCCGCCGCGATCGGTGTAAGACCTGCCGCTTGCTGCGTACCAAACGGGCTCACGCTTAATAAGACACCGCCCTTGTCAGGTCGCACGACCTGTCCTACAGGCGCACCTGACTTGCCAACAACAGTAACGCGGATACTAGTGGCACTTAAAGGCGCAACTGTTACAGACGCAATGCCCGGAGCGGGGTTATCCTGACGAAAATTCTTGCCGCTTGCGAGACGGAGCTGACTACTCGGCAAATCTGCCGTCCAGCTATTGCCACGATTCACTGCAAAAACCTGGGGACGGCTACCTGACTGTGTTTGCAGCATCAAATTGACACCAGATGCCGTTCGGTTAAGCTGCACACCGGTTACTTGTACCGGTGCTGCCAGTGCGGGTTGAATGGCTATCAGTGCGGCTGCCCCACCCAGCGCAATGCGATTAAATCCTAGAGACTGTTTCACGGTTCCTTCCTCACTCAAATCGTTAGATTGCTTGCACAGATGCTGGGCTTGGGCTGTTGATACTGAAAATGAACTGTCACGAAATCAACCTGCTAACGTGCCGCCTTCTGACACTCTTTTCATCAGACGATGGCTTTCATCACGCTACGGCGAGGGGGCAGGCGCGGGCGCAGCTTTTGGTTTTTCTGCCGCCGTTAAGGGCGACAGGGCTTCTAGAGTGAAGGTTGTGGTCAACTTCGGTTCAGGCTGGCAGTTTGGCAAAAATTGCAGAGTATTACCCCGAATCTCAAACAGTCGATTCACGGTGTTAGGGGCTTGCGTCCCGTCACCCACGACAATCTTCACGTCTTTGAAGACAAGAAACGGCTGTAAGCGCTCAATATTGCGAAAAATGGCTTGCGTTTGGTTAACATTGCCTTCAAAGACGACATTGGCAACCTGGCGCTTGAGCTTATTGTTTACAAGTGAACCGTAAGCACTATCAGTAATAATCCCTGACGCTTTGACATTGGGTGTGAATTCTTTCAAGGAAGCTTTTCGTGCCACTTCTACACCATTCTTCCGCAATTCGTCAACGTTATTACGCACCCATGACGGGCAGGCTGCTAACCGACTGCGCTCCACGCTGGCGACATTAGCGTTGCGCGTTTCAATTTGACGGTTCAAGTCTAATAGCAACGTGTTAAGGGTCGCTTCATTGGAAAACAGCGTTAAAACATCAGCACCCTGTTTTTTGGCAGCTTCGAGGTTAGCGCGTGCGTCAGCTTCTTGCTTGGCGATCGCGGCTGCCTGCTGTAATTTCGCTTCTTGATCCTGCACCTTCTGCTTTAAGGTGTTGTATTGTTCCAGGGCTGGCTGCACGAAATTCAAGAATAGATAAGCTGCTAAGGCGATGCCACCCACTGCCAGCAAGGTGCCGATAATAACAGGTGTCAGCGCAATACCAAAAATAACTGGATAACTGGGTCCAGCATCAAGATTTGGATCGTTGGGGATAAAATCACCGCCAGCGGTCATGGTTTAATCACTCCCTTGCGTTGCAGATTCTCAATACGGGTCACTAACCCGACAGCGCCCTTACGATCCAGCTCGCGCAACAAGTCAGAAGCGGGCACATCGCTTAAGGCAGTTTCAATCTGAAATTCTACTTGTTTGGGCAACAGTGGCAGTTGGTCGGCATTCAACTGCTGCTGTTGAGCGTTTCGCAGCCTAGCGGGTTCAACCCTGGGAGCCTCTTTCTGCAAGGTTGCCTTCACCAGTTTTGTATTCTCCGCTTTCAAGAAGTTTGATTTTTGCAAGACCAGCAAAAAATCATTGACATCATTGAATGAATTAGCAAGTCCCGTGATTTGGAGTACCGATGCAGGTGGACTGACGACTGCGGTTGCAGCCCCTGGACTCGGTGATGGTTGGGGTGCTGCCTGAGGCGTAGGTACTGACTGGGTGATGGTTAAAAGTTGCACACCAGGAGGAATACGATCGCGCACCTCCTGCATCATGGCAGACCAGGGTTTGACCAGATTAAACACGCTTGCCAGGGCACCCGTTTCAGCTTTAACTTCTTGCGTTTGGGCGTTGATGGCAGCGATGTTCCTTTGCTTAGATTCCAGGTCGCCAACCTGGCTGTCTAATTCAGACTGCCGTTGCGCAAGGCTCGCGTTTTGCGCTTGCAGAAAAAGTAGCGACCCACCGACTGCCGCCAACAAAGCGACCGCGACTGCTGCACCCACAAATAACGGTCGCTTACTGTCGGTAGAAACGACCTTTGATTTTTGGCGTGCGCCTTCCGGCTTATACTCGGGTCGATCGTTAAGAAAGTTAATGTCTAGACTGTGCATTCTACCTAGCCTCCCGTAGTCCTAAGCCCAGTACCACCCCTAGCCCCGGTCGCTGAGCAAGAGGCACATCTTGAGTGACTTCTAACCCCAGCGCTGTAATCGGATCAATTTGACTACTTGGCAAACTCAGCCGTTGTGTAAAAAATTCGTCAAGCTGCCCGATCGAGCCACCGGGACCAGCCAAGAGTAGTTGAGCGACCTCCAGGTTATCGCCCTGGTTAAGGTAAAAGTCGATCGAGCGCCGCAACTCGTCTGCCAGTTCACCAATAATGCGTAGCATGGCAGCCGCACCTGGATTGCCACCGCCCATCTTGCCAGGACTGCCCATACCGTCAGACGGGTTTACAGGAATCGTCATGCTCTGAAGGAGTTCAGTGCTTCTGGACGGTGGTAGGTTCATTGCCCGCGACAGGGCGCTTTGAATCTGGTAAGTGCCGATCGGCACGGTGCGCGAAAACTGAGGTACGCCATCAACCGCGATCGAAATCTCAGTGCTTTCAAACTCAATGTCCACGAGCGCTACCGCTTCTTGGGGTGAAAACTGTCGTAGCTGTTCGCGAATGGTACGAATCAGGGCAAAACTGCTAATTTCTAACACATCAATCTGCAAGCCAGCCTGCTGAAAGGTGCGAACGTAAGAATCTGTAATTTCTTTGCGCGTCGCTACCAGCAAAACCTGAAACTTTTCAATACCGTCTTCATCAACAAACAGCCCCAGTTTTTGATAGTCAACGTCTGCTTCTTCGCGAGGGAAGGGTAAATAAAGTCCGGCTTCTTGGTTGAGAACCATTTCCCGCAGTTCCTGATCATTCAGCTCTGCTGGAATCGGAATGATGCGAGTCACAGTATCGCGACCACCGGGCACTGCTGTCGCAACACGCTTAATCTTAAGTTTATTGTCTGCAAGGGTTGACTGAATAAGTTCAGCCATGCCCGCAGAATCTGTAATTTGACCTTCTTGAAACAGACCCTCTGGCACAGGAACCGATGCCAAAGTTGCTAGTTTGAACGCCTGACCTTGCTTGCGTAGCTGTGCCACACTAATCCGATCGGGAGACAGCTCGATACCAATACCCTTAGGCTTTCCAGGAAGCAGATTTCTCAGAGAGTTAACCACAATGCTGTCTACTCACTTAAACAGTTGGAGGCGAGTTTACGAAAACGGATCAAGCAAGGTCTAGTGCTAGGCATGATACCCAATCTAGTTTAGATCTACCACTTCAGAAACAAAGAGACAAACCTTAAATAGGTTCATCAATCTGGCAGTTTTTCAACAAAGAAAAACGTTCCAAAGCCTGCACTAAGTAGGAAGGCTAAAAAGCAAAAAGGTTTTTGCCTTAAGCATTCATCCTTAGCTATCGATCGCAGTCTTGATCCTGCGTTTGGAAGCAATCATACATTACCCTTAGACTGCAATGATGAAGGAACGATCGACAGAAAAAAGACTTTCCCTCTCTAGCGCTCTTACTTACTCACCAGCGATGTTACACATATTTTAGAGAGTTGATCAAAAAATTTTGGAAAATAGTAGAGAAAGGAGGGGCATGAAGGGTTGGGGGCAGGAGCCAGCAGCTAGAAAGTAACAGGGGGTATAGAACCAAAAGAGAACGGGGAAGGCAGAGGAAGGGAGGCAAAAGACGCTTCGAGTCCTCCTGCTGGTGTCGTATCCCTTCACCCCACCGCCCAGCAAAAGTACGCTACACCATCATTTACGACTCAAAACTTCGTCCGGCTACCACTGCCTCTTCTTCCTTGCCTACACCCCGTACTCCTTTTTCCCATGCTTGATCTCACAAAGCTTGCTCAACAAATGCAGGGCATCAGCCAACAACTAACCCTCGAAGCAACGGCAACAAAACAGCGCCTGGAACGAGCGCAAAAACTTTTGGGGCAGGCGTATTGTCACCAAAGCATATTAGTTGAGCAGCAGCAGACCTGGCGCGATCGCCTGAGCTTTACCGCTGCTGCGCCAGTCGAACCGCTTAACCTGCGCGTCAGTATACCCGTGCCACCCGCCGCCCACACCGTTTTGGCAACCGATGGATCGCAAATTGCTCCCAGCCACCACGAAATTGCCTACTGCTACCTCATCAACGTCGGTCGCATTGTGCTGCATTACGGTCAAAACCGTCTGCCCTTGCTTGACAGCCTGCCCGAAGTGTTTTATCGACCCGAAGACCTCTACGTCTCGCGCCAGTGGGGCATCCGCACCGAAGAATGGATGGGCTATCGGCGTACGGTATCAGAGGCGATCGTGCTGGCGGAGCTGGGAGAGCAGGTAAAGGATAAAGGTGAAAGGATAAAGGATAAGTCAGAGTCTTCTTTTCATTCTTCATCCTTCATCCTTCATCCTTCTCTGGCAATGGTCGATGGCTCTCTCATTTACTGGTTCCTGGACTCGTTGCCAGGAGAGGCACGCGATCGCATCTTGCCGCCAATTCTTGATGCCTGGGAGAAACTCCATGCGTTAGGGATTCCATTGGTGGGTTACATCAGCGCTTCGCGGAGTGGGGAAGCGCTTAACTTTCTGCGATTGCAAGCCTGCCCCTACGACACACCGGATTGCCCCACGCAATGTTCTGGTCTGGGCGATCGCGAAGGGTTTCCGCTGGCACACGCGCCGTGTCAGGTATTGGAGCCATTGAAGGATGCAGCGCTGTGGGCGATCGAGCTACAGCCGGGACAGCGCAGCCCTCTCTGGCGCAGTTCTGCCCGCATTCTAGATTTGTATGGCAATCATCACATCTACTTCTGCTATGTCCATGTCGGCACTGAAATTGCCCGCGTTGAGTTCCCCGCCTGGGTTGCGGAAGATGCCAATTTGCTGGACACGGCGCTTAGTCTCACATTGGCACAGGTGCAAAAAGGGTATGGCTATCCGGTGGCACTCGCAGAAGCACACAATCAGGCAGTGGTAAGGGGCGGCGATCGCAGCCGTTTCTTCGCCCTTTTAGAACAGCAAATGATCCGCGCAGGGCTGCGGAATGTTGGCACATCTTACAAAGAAGCCCGTAAACGCGGCAGCATTGCGTAGGGGAAAAGATGAAGGACAAGGGATAAAGGCTCAAAGACCATTTTTATCCTTCACCCTTTAGACTTTCCACAAGCCAGTCTAAAATCGCTTCGTTTACCTGCTCTGGGCATTCATCATGGGGGCAATGTCCCGCATTTTCTAGTTCAATTAGCTTCAGGTTGGGATTGTACTCACCATACTGACTCGGACGGGCAAACTGTTTGGGAATCATGCGGTCTTGCTGTCCCCAGAGCAGCAGCATTGGCACCGTCAGGGTCGGTAGGACAGTTTTAATGTGAGGACTATAGCGAGAGTCAGTGACAGCCCTAAAGATGGCAGCAAAGGCTTGAGCAGACCCCCGATCCTGGGGTGGACCTGCCAGAATGTCAATGAGTTCGTCGGTAATGGCATCGGGCTGAGCATAGGCGATCGCTGCCCACGTACGCACAAAATTGGGTCGTCGCACCAGGGGAAATAACGCTTTAAGCAAGAGCGGCGAGAGAATGAAGCTCTTAAGTTTGGCAACGAAAGGACGCAACGGTTTTGGCAGCGCTTCTTCTTCCATTGACAGATCGGGCAGGCTAATCATCACCACGCCTGCCACCATTTCGGGATGCGCGGCGGCAATTGCCATGCAGACCAGAGACCCGATCGAATTGCCCACCAGCACGACAGGCGTTTGAATAAAGGTTTGCCAGAAGTCGTAAACTTGCTCGACCCAGAGGTCAGTTTTGTAGGGCGCACAGGCTTTCTCAGAGGCACCAAAGCCCAACATATCTAAGGCATAAACGGTGTGATGCTCTGCTAAGGCATCCAGGTTGTTGCGCCAGTGCCCGATCGATGCACCAAACCCATGCAACAAGATGAGCGGCGTTGTACTCCCCGGTTTCGCGGCTCGAAGATAGGTATAGCGGGTCTGCCAGCCGCGCCAAACCCAATCGCGCTGGTTGCCTACTCGATGTCGCCAATGCAAGGAAGTGGTCATCGCTTCAGTTTACAACTGTTTACAAGAACTACTCTCATTCTAGTAGCTGAGCACGATCGACCATTGTGATTCAGCCATCAGTTCTCCTAGCTAAACGATCGCTACATAAGAGCGATCGCAATGCTCCTAAATGTGGCAATGGTTTTGCTTTCCTCTAGGTTGAATGAGCGAGGACTTATTGAGGCTCAAGGCAACTTATAGAGAGGAGCGATCGCGTTTTGGCTGCTTACAGACATGCCATTTAGCTAGCGACCCTTTATTCTGTCCAACGATGCGTTTAAGTCTCGGGTATTCTTCTGGACAGCGATCGCTGCAAACAGGCTAAGCAAAAATGCCATGCCATAAAAGCCCTTTTCGCTTGACACCAAACTGGCATTCCATAAACCAACGGAGAGTAAAAGGACACAGAGAATAATGGATGACCAACAAATTCCATAATAAAAATTGGTGACTGGAATGCCTTCACTTCGATCGCGCACACTCTTTTGTACAGAGACAGCAGAAAACAGGGCGTACATTAGAAGCGTAAAGTAAAAGCCCTTTTCACTTAGGAGCATTGAAGAATTCCAAAGCCCCATGAGAAAGGCGACCATCCCAGCTGACAGAGCGAAATACGCTGCCGCGACGAAAGCAGGTGTGGGTTTTGTGTTCATGCAGAATGCTCCTCTTGTATGAGTGAGTAAAAGTTAGGTTAGTGCAAAGAATATGCAACCATCTACACTGTCAGGTAGCGCACTTTCGTAAAAGACAGAGAAAAAGCTTGCTTTTGGAAGCCGTATCTAGCGAAACTCCTAAAAATGGCAATTATTCTCTAAGCCTCAAACAAAACCATCCGATGTCAATGTACCCATGTAACCAGTGCTTTAATCGAAATAGAAGCAAAACAGCGCGATCGCCGATGATGTCGTTGGGTTAACGTAACCAAACTTAACCTCTACGCCTAACGGTCTGACTTAATAGACGACTGAACAGCTTCTCGATTCGCTTTGTAGATGTCTGCCACTGGTAAGCTAGTGCCTATACCGTTGCACTTCTAAGACAGTGCGAATTAAGATCATTAACTGAATTGATTGTTCTGGTTCTGTTCTCCACTAAGAAAAACTTAAGCGTATGAAAATTTCGAGCATTTATTGTTCATTTCTATTAGCGACAACTGTGGCTATCGCTGCTGCCGCTGCTGCTCAAGCTGAAAATTGGTTTTTTGTCACAGAGAGTGATGCTGGCAATAAGTTTTTTCTAGATCGAGATTCCATCAAACGCAGAGATAACGTCTCTGAAGTAAAAACCTTTGAAATTGGTCAAAAGCAAGAAGAGGATGGCACTGTCGCCTCAATTGTCACACGGGAATATGCTTGTAAAGAGAAAAAGTCTAGAGTAAAGCAGCTAGTTGCTCTTTTGGATGATCAGTCTATGAGAGTATTTAAAGAGACTACAGCATGGGAACCAGTGAAAGTAGATACTGTAGACGCTTCTATTTTGCGCCAAGCTTGTGGGTCGTAATCATACCGATTCTCGGCATCTAATCAATCTGCAATCAATGACTTATGAGCGATTTTTGAAAATTGATTGGGCGCTTCTCATAAGGTAGATCCGGATCATTTTGCTACGGGCTTTTCCGCTTTCAGTTACCGAATTTGCAACGATCGCGTCCTTCCATCCCGAACGTGGCATCGTGGAAATGTAGAAAGCACCATGCAACGTTTGGTCAGGAGTGGAAAATGGGTCATCGTAAATTGCGGCAGACAGGAGTAGTGGCGATCGGCAGTTTTCTGCTGCTGGGCTTGATAGGGTGTTGGAATGGGATGAATGTAACGGCAACTGCTACGCCTCAGCCGACCCAGTCAAGCCAGCCAGTCGCTATGCAAAAGCCTTCACCGCTTGATTCTAAGCTCGTTGCTGCAAATACTAAGTTTGGGTTCAAGCTGTTTTCAGAGTTGCTAAAGCAAGATAGCAAGCAAAATGTCTTTGTGTCGCCATCCAGTGTAGCGATCGCCCTGTCGATGGCTTACAACGGTGCCAGTGGTGAAACACAACAGCAGATGGCAAAAACTCTAAAACTTCAGGGCATGACCTTGAATGAACTTAACCGAGCGAATGCCAAGCTGAAAGCACTGCTGGAGAACCCTGATAGTGGTGTTCAGTTGGCGATCGCCAACTCACTTTGGGCGCGGCAAGGTGTTCCTTTTAAGCCCACCTTTATGCAAAACAATCAGAAATTTTACGGTGCACAGGTTACAGAGTTAGACTTTGCGGATCCCAATGCCACAGCTACGATCAACAACTGGGTGAAAGAAAATACCCGTGGCAAAATTAGCCAAATTGTAGACGCTCTGAAACCGGATGACGTAATGTTTTTGATTAACGCCATCTACTTTAAAGGAACATGGACAAAGGCATTCGACAAGAGCGAAACCAGCAACAAACCCTTTTACCGGTCGAACGGTAGTCAGAAAAACCACCCGATGATGGCGCAAACTGGCAGCTATAAGTATTACGAAAACAACCAGTTTCAGGCAGTTAGCCTCCCCTATGGTAGAGAGCACGTCAGTATGTATCTCTTTTTGCCGAAGAAAGCATCTAACCTGTCTCGCCTTACTAAAACGCTGACGGCTGAGAATTGGCAGCAGTGGATGGGGCAGTTTCGGACGCAACCAGGCTCAGTGCAAGTGCCCCGCTTTAAGCTGGAATATGATGTGGAGCTGAAAAAAGCGCTATCGGCTTTGGGAATGCCGATCGCCTTCGATGCCAACAAAGCCACCTTCGACAACTTGAGTACTGTAGCCACCAAAATTGATCAGGTGAAACACAAAACCTTTGTGGACGTAAACGAAGAAGGTACTGAAGCGGCAGCGACAACTTCGATCGGCATGGTCACAACCTCCATGCCCATCAGCCAGCCGTTTCAAATGAACGTCGATCGTCCCTTCTTCTGCGCCATTCGTGATAACAAAACCGGAACTGTCTTGTTTATGGGCGCGATCGTCGATCCCAAATAATCGTTGTGATTGGCTGTTCAGATCCCCGACTTCTTCAAGAAGTCGGGGATCTTGCGTTCACGGATGACTGGGTGCCTGAGATAATTGAATGAATTGCAGAGACACAGATTTTGGACATTGACGCGACTCTACAAACATTTGCCCGCTTTGGAGTGCGCCTGGAACTGGAATCCATTCAGCAGCTTCTGACTGCGCTTGGCAATCCCCAGGAGCAAGTGCCGATCGTTCATGTGGCAGGGAGCAACGGCAAAGGCTCCGTCTGTGCGTACCTCTCCGCAGTGCTGACAGAAGCAGGCTACCGCGTGGGACGCTACACCTCGCCGCATCTAGTGCGTTGGGAAGAGCGCATTTGCATCAACGAACAACCGATCGTCACTCAGGCTTTGGAAGCGGTACTCCAGCAGGTGATCACCACCAGTCATGCCCTTGACCCGTCCCCAACTCAATTTGAGGTTTTCACCGCTGCTGCATGGCTTTACTTTGCGCAACAGCACGTTGATATCGCGGTCATTGAAGTGGGGTTGGGTGGACGATTGGATGCAACCAATGTGTGCGATCGTCCCCTGGCTAGCATCATCACCTCCATCAGCCGCGAACATTGGCAGCGCTTGGGGCCAACCCTGGCAGATATTGCCTGGGAAAAAGCAGGCATTCTCAAGTACGGCAGCATTGCCGTCATCGGGCAACTGCCGCCAGAAGCTGCTGCTGTCGTTCATCGCCGCACTGCCGAGCTAGAGTGTCTGACCGTATATCCTCAGCCAGCAAAAGATCTGGGCGATGGGTGGGCAGAGTATCAGGGCATTGAAGAATACGACATCCAGCCTGAATCGCCAGATACCGAAGCAGAAGGCATCATTATTCTCAAAGCGCTCAAGTATCGATCGCCCTTGTTAGGGGACATTCAACGTCATAACGCGGCTTTAGCGATCGCAACCCTCCAACTGCTTCGACAGCAAGGATGGCAGTTGTCTGATGCCACGATCGTCAACGGCATTGCTAAAACGAAATGGGCAGGGCGACTGCAATGGTTTGACTGGCAGGGACACAACCTTTTGATTGATGGTGCCCATAACCCTGCTAGCGCTGAAGTCTTGCGCCAATTTGTGGATAGCCCCGCCATTAGCAGCAACCGCAGTACATCCATTCACTGGGTGATGGGAATGCTCTCCACCAAAGACCATGCTGATGTGTTTAAGGCATTACTGAGAAGGGGCGATCGGCTTTACCTGGTACCCGTCCCCGACCACAGCACCGCTGCCCCTGAAGAACTAGCCGCCTTGGCGTACGAAGTTTGTCCAGATTTAGCGACCTGTCAAATCTATCCCGATGTGTTTCCTGCGTTGAAAGCCGCAACGAGCGCTAATTCGACAGATCAGTCAGGTTCAGCAGACATAAAGCCCAAAACAGATATGCCCCTCACAGTTTTGTGCGGTTCTCTCTACCTGATTGGGCATTTCTTTCAGGTCGTAGAGGCCGCACCGTAAAGCCCATCTCTTTTTATCAGCACCACTGCGTATCAAGCGAAGAACTCTTCAGCCGGAACGTGGATGCCTTCTTTGATTAAGGTGGTGCGGTCTTTGACGGGTGACCAACCAAGCTGACGTTCTGCTTTGGAAGAATCGAAGACAGCAGCGAAACTGCGACCTTCCCAATCGGCGTAGCTAGGGAAGGCGGCATTGGGGTCACGTCCGAGTTTCTTCACACCCCACTTCACTAACGACTCTGAGTAGTTGCGCCAGCTAGCAGTAGGAATGCGACGCAGCTTCAATCCTGCCTGTTGTTCAAACTCATCAAGATAATCGTTGGCAGTGACTTGAGGTTCGCTAGTCAGGTTAAAGGACTCGCCTTCAATGCCAGGAACCGCGATCGCCCGTGCCATTGCATCGGCAACATCATCGACCAGCACGATCGGCAGTTTGCTGTTGCCATCGCCCCACAGACGGCAGACAGAGTTATACGGCCATGCAGCAATGCCCCAATGGTAGGGGTTTCCACCGCGACCGAGAACCACACCGGGACGGAAGATGACGACAGGCAAACCCTTTTCGCGCTGGAGCTGGAGCAAGATGCGTTCGTTCTCGACCTTCGATCGGGGATAGGGAGCCACTCGCAACATTCCCTCATGGGGTTTCGTGGTTTCCGTAATCGTCCCCGCACCGCTGCCTGCGTAGTAGATGGCGATCGACGAGGCATAGAACAACCGCTTCACGCCATGTTCTAGACAAAGTTCCGCGACCTTGCGGGTCGGCTCCACGTCCGTTTTGAGGTAGTCTTCCCAGGTTTTGCCGTTACCGCGTGCCAGATGGTAGACGTATTCGATGCCTTCCAGTGCGGCACCAACCGCGTTTGCATCCGCAAAGTCGCCTTTTGCCAATTCAACACCCATACTGCGGAGTGCAGGCGAGCAGTTGTTGGGGTCACGAGCGAGAATGCGAACCCCATGCCCATCTTGCCGTAAGCGTTTCACCAACGCCTGACCAATGAAGCCTGTCCCACCAATCACCAGGACATTGGACTTCGGCAGGTCGGCTACAACAGGTTGATTCAAGGCAAAGGCATCGGTTTTTGGCTCTGGCAGATGCGTTTCGCGGGCAATCCACTCAGCCAGGGCGATCGCGCCTTCTCCCAGGGATGGATCAATCCGCTCATCCAGCTTGCTACGGCGCGTGGTGTAGAAGCTCTCAACCGTCCGCGCAATGCTGTAGGAGAACGGTGCGGAGACTTTGGACAAGCCCGCTTTGGCAAGCACCGCGTTTGTTAGAGTGCCAGCAGCCTGCGTAAAGGATTCGCGGGCAGTCGTGACAACCGTGGCGAAGCGATCGACATCGAGCAGATACGGCGTGTGTTCCTGGCAGGTGTAAGTATTGTTCTCAAAGTCCACATGAGCCACCGCATTAGTGCCACGTATGTGGATGTAGTGTTCTGGATAGCCGTCGATGAACGAAAACCGCAGTCGAATGCTAGTGTTACCTTTCCAGCCGCGCACTTCCCAACGGCGGTAGAACTCTAGCCCACGGGGCAGATCAATGCGATCGTTCACGTCTACCGAGAGCGAATCGGGTTGTCCAATCAGATGAACGAGATGAGTAAAGGAGTGGGGTGCCACTTCAAACAAAATGTTCTTCGGTGTTTGCAGCATCCATGCACCATAAGGGCCCCCAGTTAGTTGACCCAGTTCCTTATTCCAGACAATATCAATTTGATCGACACGTCCCAGTCGTCCACTGCGCAGATCCGCAACCAGTTTTTCGTACACAGGGAAGTAGAGAAAGTTGTGGCTCACGCCGATCGTCTGTCCCGTGGTGTCGGCACGACGGCGGAGTTCCTGACAGTCGCTCACTCGATGGCACAGGGGTTTTTCGATAAAGGCATCGACTCCAGCCTCAACCACCTGGCAGCCCGTGGCAAAGTGCACATGGGGCGGCGTGAGAATATGTACCACATCCAAATGCTCTTTGGACAGCATCTCACCCAGATCAGAATAGACGGTGGGAATGCCCTTTGACTGGGCAAATTGCTCTGCCAATCGCTTGTTCAGGTCACAGATAGCACGTACTTCAACGTTGGGTTGAAGGCGCAGTGCCGCGAGGTGATAGTCAGAAATGTAGCCTGCTCCAAGCAGCGCGACGGCGACGGGTTTGCTTTGTCCGTGATTGACTGCCATTAGCTATCTCCCTGTGATTTGAACGGTATTGGCGACAGGCGTTTGTGCGCCTTTGTATTCAATGATTTTGTGCTGTCTGTGGAGCAGACGATCGCTCGTAAACTTGATGACTCCAAACGCTTCTGGAAACACAGACGCGCCGCAGGACAAGCCCCAGGGAAGGCTCTCTTCCCAGGAAAAGCCTCGTTTGCGGGTTCCTAAGATGGTTCGCAATGCCGTTAGTGGATAGCGTCCGAAGGCGAGGAGTGAGAGTCCGACTGTGAAAGGTGCAAGGGCGATCGCGCCGAAGGGCACCAGTACCCCCCACAGCCAGGTGCGCCGGATCTCCTTCACAAACTTGCGTTCTGGCGGCGCACCATGCAGGCTAGAAACCTGAGCATAGGCATAGCCACAGCGTTTTGCTCGTTGCCACCACTGCGACAGCCGATGGATATTGGCATCGTGCAGAGTACTGTCGTGATCAATCCGAAGAATAGAGCCATTTGCCTGTCGCAAGCGGACACTCAGTTCATCGTCTTCAGCCGCAATCACGCCACTGTTGTAGCCACCAACGGCTGCAAAGGCACTGGCACGAAGCATCACGTCGCCGCCAAAATGAGTGGTTTCGCCAACGTGACCCATCCGCCACTCGACATCACAAATCCGGTTATAGGGACTGCGATCGGGATAGCGTTCGCGTCGCCAGCCACAAACAGCAACGACCGTAGGATTCTGATCTAACGCGATCGCGGCTGCTTCAAGCCAACCAGCTACCACTTCGCAGTCACCGTCGATAAATTGGACGTACTCAATTTGAGGGGACTGCTCACGTAGCTGCTCAAAGCCAGCATTACGGGCACGGGCGGCTGTAAAAGGAAGGGACAAATCGAGATTGACGACCATTACGCCACGATCGCGGGCTGCCTCACAGCTTCCATCCGTTGAACCAGAATCTACATAGACAACGGGACGCGAACCATCGACCACAGAATCTAAACTACGAACCAGGCGATCGCCTTCGTTCCGCCCAATCACCACGACTCCAACCATTTGTGAGCTAGTCACGCACCCTCCTGCCAACACCATTTGCCATTACAAGGCTCCATCGTTGTCTAATTCTGCCCAGTCAGTATTTCAGACTATGCCCCTCAACTTCGCAGAGGAAGATTTAAGGCTAGAGTGCCCAAAACGATCGCGCTGTTCACCCCAGATTTACAAGCTTGCCTCAAGCTACTTGCTGCCTTCCAGTACAACACAGAACCTGGCGGGGTTAAAGCCAGAGGTTGCTTAAGAACGCAAAATTATCAGTACATACCGAATTGTGAAGCAATGGTTAAGGACTGATCTCAGCTACTAGCCGTCAGCCGTCAGCTTAGTAGCGTGAGAGAAAAGCATGGTGTGTAGAACTGTAGTCTGCTTCCCGAAGGATAAATTACGATCGCTGACTGCTGATCGCTGACCGCTAACTCGTAACTGCCTCTGGTTCTGCCGTGTCTTGTGTCGGGTGGAAATAGTCGTAGATCTGCTGCGCCAGACGCGGACCAATGCCCGGAACGGTGGCAATCTGGGTGGGTGTTGCCTCACGCACGTAGTCGATCGACCGAAAGGTGGCAAGCAGTTGCTTTTGGCGATGATGCCCCAGCCCAGGGATGTCATCGAGACGCGATCGCCGCATACGTTCGCTGCGCTGCTGACGGTGGAAGCTCACTGCAAAACGATGAGCCTCGTCGCGTAACCGACGCAAGACCTGCACGCCCGGTTGTTCTGCCTCCGTTTGCAGTGGGAACGATTCTCCTGGCAGAAAAATTTCTTCTCGCTGTTTGGCAAGGCTGACGACTTTAACATCGTCCAGCAAGTTGAGTTCTCGCAAAACCGCCACAACTGCCGAAAGCTGCCCCTTGCCGCCGTCAATCATCACCAAATCGGGGAAATCAGCCGTTGCTGACACATGGCGACTCAGGACGGAATCTGGCTCTGCTTTCACTAACTCGCCCTTCTCTTTGAGCGCGGCATACTTACGAAAACGGCGACCAATTACCTCTGCCATGCTGGCAAAGTCGTCGGAATGCCCAGAGACAACGGTTGGCGTTTTGATTTTGTAATGGCGATAGTGTTGCTTGGCAGGTAGCCCGTCTATAAAAACAACCTGCGACGCAACGGCATCGGAACCCTGGATATGCGAAATGTCATAGCCTTCAATGCGACGCGGTAGTTCGGGTAGATCCAGAATGGTGGCAAGGTCGAGCATTGCCTGAGCATTGCGATCGGCAAACCGTTGTGTCCGTGCCAGCTCATAGCCAGCATTGCGCTCCACCATCTCGATCATCTCAGCTTTGACCTGTCGTTGCGGGGTGACGATCGCCACCTTACGTCCCTTCGTCTGGCTCAGGAACTCTGACAGCATGTCACCTTCAGGCAGTTCATGCTGCACGATAATCTCAGCAGGGATTTCGACCGCATCCACCGTCTGGTAATGCTCTTCAAGGACGCGCTGAAGGATGGCGCCTGGTGAACCCGATTGGGCATCGGCAACAAAGCCCAAACGTCCGACCAGTCGCCCTGCACGAATTTGAAAAAGTTGAACACAGGCGTATTGGTCATCAGCCGCAAGGGCGATCGCATCTCGCGAAATGGTATCGTCTGCCATCGAAACCTTCTGATCAGCGCCCAACAGCTTCAAGCCCGCAATCTGGTCGCGCACTTTTGCCGCTTGCTCAAAGTTCAGCGCTTCGGCTGCCTTTTCCATTTGCACCGTCAGAATGTCAGACAGTTCGCGCGATCGTCCCTGGAAGATCATCGCCACCTTTTGCACAATCTTGTGGTATTCCTCAGGCGTCACCAATGCCTGACACACACCAGGGCAGCGACCAATATCGTAGTTCAGGCAGGGGCGATCCTTAAAAAGCGGTTGGGGACGTTGCCGCAAGGGAAAAATCCGCTTGACCAGATGCAGCGTTTGGCGCAGTAACCCAGTATCAACATAGGGACCGTAATAGCGGTCTTTTTCCTTACCCAACCGCCGCCTGCGCGTGATAAAAATGCGGGGATATGGCTCTGACCAGGTGATGCAGAGATAAGGATACTTTTTGTCGTCTTTCAGCAGCACATTGAAATGAGGCTGGTGCTGCTTGACCAGATTGGCTTCCAGCGCCAAGGCTTCCGCTTCAGTGTCGGTAACGATGAACTCAATCTCAGCGACCTGTTTCACCATCAACGCAATGCGAGGACTTAGCCCCTGACTATCACGGAAATAAGAACGGACGCGCGATCGCAGCTTTTTTGATTTACCAATGTAGAGAATTTGATCATTCGCATCCCGCATATAGTAAACGCCCGACTCCGCTGGAATTTCTTTGAGGCGGCTTTCCAAGCGATCTGGATCTTTAACCAGGGTCAGAACTTTGGCAGGGGTCACAAGCGATGGTTATGGATGAGACTTCATCTCTAGTTTAAATGAATCTATCGAGACTTCAAACGTGACTAAGGTCGATCGCCTCCGTAATTGCTAAGATTGTCTTGTATCCAATTAAACATCACTACACTGATTGTTGTCATATGACGCTCGAAGAGTTTGAATCACAAACGCGTGAAGAACTAGAACAAACCCTCAATCAACTGCAAGCTGCAACTTTATTGATTTCGGAGCTTTCCACTCAGGTTTCTCAAGCGGGTAACACTGTGCAAGCACTTAGCCTGCGAGTCGAAGCCTTTGTTTCCCAACAAAAAGGTCAATAATGACTTGTAATTGTTCTACTTAAGCGTTCTTTGGTGCTGCGATCGCGAAAAAGCTGGCTTTGGTAGAACGGCTTATGGAAGGTTGAGGTACTTTAGTTCGTCATGAATTGCTTGCTGAATTTGGGGCAACATCACCGGCTTCACCAAATATTGCCGTGCACCTAACGTTAAAGCACGCTGTCGATCGGACTGGAAAGCAAACGCCGAAACAACAATAATGGATATCTTTGACCATTCTGAGGCTTGTTGAGCCTTTTCTAGCAGCGTAAAGCCATCGACACCTGGCAGCTTTAGATCTAGCAGCACTAAATGCGGTCGAAATTGCGCCATCACTTCTCCAAAGGTCGCGCCGTTGGAGAGAACACGCACACAATAGCCACAATGCCCCAAAAAATCATGCATCAGTTGCCGACTGATGTCGTTGTCTTCAATCAACAAGATGCGGATACTGGAGTTTAAGAGGGAGATCGGAGCAGCAATCATTGTATGCATAAATTTGAGTATGCATGAGTTTGAGTCAAGTTGTAAGCAACTACGCGCCACGGCTGCGTTTGAATGGCACTTAGGCACGAATATTCCCCGTGGTATGCAGCACTCACGCGAATCACTCTAGCTATTGAAATTAATACGTTCAAACTTTTGCAGCCTCAACCAGTGAACGCATCAAGTAACTTTTAACACCCTTTAGATTATTAGACTTACACCAGATAGAGAGTTTCGTCTGCGATCGAGATCACTCAGTAATCGTGTTGAAGCGTCTGTGCTAACAGTAACATTCCCAGATGACTGTGCTGCTTAATAAGCGCCATTTTGTTCGGTGGGCTATAGCGTTAGGGGAGTAAGATGACTGGCGGCTTCAGACGATCGCGGGTTCTGGTAATGCACCCTGCATCCGACCGAGCCAGTTGAGCAAACTATCAAGCTGCTGTTCTGCCTTCAGTGCGCCCAATCCTCGCACGGTCACCTTCCCTGGCGTATAGACAAAGCGCGAATGCAAATGATCTGGCAGATTCGCCTTGAGTAGATTCCAGGCAGGTTCTGCCATTGGTGTTTCCAGCGTAATATGCTGGGTGCCATCGGGCTTGATGCGCGAGAAACCGCACTTTTTAGCCACTTGCTTGAGTTCCACAATACGGATGAGCTGAAGGGCAGCAGCGGGGATGGCACCATAGCGATCGCTCCAGTCGGCGGCGATCTGTGTCAATTCTTGCTTGCCATCGGCAGAGGCAACGGCACGATAGGCACTCATTTTTTGATCGAGATCAGGAATGTAATCGGCAGGAATGAACGCGGTCAGGTTGAGGTCAATCTGGGTGTCATCGACCGTAGGGATTTCCTGCCCACGGATTTCGCCGATCGCTTCTTCTAGCATTTCAATGTAAAGGTCAAAGCCGATCGCGTCCAGTTGCCCGGACTGTTCCGCGCCCAGCAGGTTGCCTACACCGCGAATTTCCATATCCCGCACCGCGAGTTGATAACCGGAGCCAAGCTGCGCGAACTCTTGAATGGCTCGTAAACGCTGACGTGCGGTATCCGTTAGCTGGCTTTGCTTGGGGTAAAACAGCCATGCGTGCGCCTGAATGCCTGCCCGCCCGACTCGTCCCCGTAGCTGATACAACTGCGATAAGCCAAACCGCTGTGCATCTTCGATCAGGATGGTGTTGACGCGGGGAATATCCAACCCCGATTCGATAATGGTGGTGCAGAGGAGAATATCGGCTTCGCCTTCGCTGAAGGTCAGCATGGTGGTTTCGAGTTCAGCTTCGGGCATCTGTCCGTGGGCGATCGCAATCCGAATTCCCGGTATCATTTCACGGATGCGTGTGCCGATTTCTTCGATGCCTTCCACACGGGGCACCACGTAAAAAATCTGTCCACCGCGATCGAGTTCCTGCCGCATGGCGGTACGCATCACTTCGAGGTCGAAGGGCGACAGATGAGTTTTGATGGGACGACGGGAGGGCGGCGGAGTCGTGATCAGGCTCATCTCGCGCACGCCGGAAAGCGCCATGTAGAGGGTACGCGGAATGGGTGTCGCGCTGAGCGTGAGGACATCCACCTGTGTTCTCAGGGATTTGATTTTTTCTTTCTGATTCACCCCAAAGCGCTGCTCTTCATCCACCACGAGCAAGCCTAAATCCTTTGGCTGTACGTCTTTGCTAAGTAACTGATGGGTGCCAACGACGATATCCAGTTCACCTGTTTTGAGCCGTTGGATAATGTCCTTACGCTCTTGGGGAGTCCGAAAGCGGTTGAGTAAGCCGATTTGGATGGGGTAGGGCGCAAAGCGTTCTTTCAGCGTGTGGTAGTGCTGCTGGGTGAGAATAGTTGTTGGCGCGAGCATAGCAACCTGCTTGCCAGCCGTCACCGCTTTGAAAATAGCGCGAATGGCAACCTCTGTTTTACCAAAACCGACATCACCGCAAACGAGACGATCCATCGGGCGATCGCTCTGCATATCCTGCTTCACATCCTGCGTTGCTTTCAGTTGATCGGGAGTGGGCTGGTAGGGAAAGGATTCTTCCATTTCTTCCTGCCAGGGCATATCAGCGGGATAGGTAAAGCCCGTTTGTTGCGCTCGTTGGGCATAAAGCTGGAGCAAGTCCACTGCCACTTTCTTGATCGCTTTGCGGACTTTGCTCTTCGTACGCTCCCAGGCTTTGCTAGACATCTTGTTGAGTTCGGGCGTGGTGTCGCCTGCCCCCCGAAAGCGCGAGAGCGAACTCAGTTGATCGGCTGCGACCCTCAGCAAACCATCGGCGTATTGCAAGACCAGATACTCGCGGGTTTCATGGTTGAGCGTCAGGCTTTCGAGCTTGAGGAAGCGACCCACGCCATGATTTTTATGCACGACGTAATCGCCGGGACGCAACTTGTTCGGGTCAACCTGTTTGGATGCAGCGCGACGACGTTTGCGGACATAGCTGGGCGTTGCTAGAGAATGTTGACCGAAAAACTCCCGATCGGTCACCACGACCAACCGGAACGTCGGCAAAATGAAGCCTTCTAGTTCCGCTAAGCCAGAATACTTCACCGCAACGGGGACGTGCTGCACCTGAAGCTTGTCGATCGCCAAAAAATCGCGCGGATTGGGGATAAACTGCGCCGGACAATCGTGCTCTTGCAGCAACGACACCGATCGCGACGGTTGCGCCGACACCAGCCAAATCGAAAAGCCGCGATCGCGCTCATCCCGCAAGGTTTCCGCCAGTCTGCCAAACTGATGGGGAATCGCAGGCACCGATCGACTCGCCAAATTAATTGGAGCGGGTCCCTTATCCTGCGCGGTGCGTACTTTTGGCTCTTCTGCTAGCTCAGATAAGTAAAGGCGATCGAACAGTTCTACCTCTGCCAGAGATTCTGCAAACGATCGATGAATGCGTGGGAGAGTTTTGAGTTTTGTTCGCGAAGCGTCTCCTGCGGGGATATTTTGAGTTTTGAGTTCGGAATACTGTTCTTCGGCATGTTCAAACCAGCGATCGCCGTGCGCTTCTGATTGATCGGGTTCGTCGATCGCGATCAGCGTGTTTTCGGGTAGGTAATCTAGCAACGATGCAGGTTTGTCAAACGCAAGACCCAAAAAGCGACGGGAGCCTTCTGGCATTAGCCCCTGGTCAAACTTCTCCTGCTCTTCTTCCGACAAAAACGCTTTCATAGCATCGACCTTGCTGCCTGTGAGCGCGGTTTGAATGATGGGCGCAAAGTTTGTAGGCGTGAGCACGAGTTGCTCAATGCGATCGAGCGATCGCTGGGTTGCCGGGTCAAACTCCCGAATTTGATCTAACTCATCGCCAAAAAGCTCTAACCGCATCGGCAACTCAGACGCAACCGGAAACACGTCAATAATGTCTCCCCGCCGACTCCACTGCCCTTCGGTTTCGACCAGCGGGACGCGATCGTAGCCCAGTCGCGCCAGTTCATGCCCCAATGTCTCCAGGTTCAACTCTGCGCCCCGCTTTAGTGTTAAGCAGTAGGGCTTAAAGGCAGAAACAGGGGGCAAGTGAGGCTGAAGGGCGCGTTCGGTCGTGACGATCGCCATGGGCGAGTGAGGAAGAATAGGTGAGGGGGAAGAGTTTTGAGTTTTGAGTTCTGAGTTTTGAGTTGGGGGAGTTGTTCGTTTTTGGTTGTTCGTTTTTGGTAATGACTTTTCGTTACTTCCTGCTTCCCCTGCTCCTGCTTCTTCCTGGCTCCTCTCCCCTCTCCCCTCTCCCCTCACCAGATCTGCCAACACCTGCAACTGCCCCCACACCATCTCCGATTCAGAATCAAAGGGTTCGTAGGGTGACGATTCGGATGTGGGGTAGAAGTGAACGGTTTGCCAGCCCATTGCGTCGAGTTGGGCAGTCCAGCGTCCGGCTTCTTCCAGCGTGGCGGTGACAACCAACAGATGACGAGACTGCGCCTGCGCCAGGGCAGAACTGACCAAGCCCTTAGGCAACCGTGCCAAGCCGTTTAACTTCAGGTGTTGATGCTGCTGAAGTTTGGCTAAGAGTTCGGTGGTGAGGGGCGATCGCCCCAGCGCACGAGTGATGGAAGAAAACGCCATGTTGAAACCGCGAAGCCTGTCGAGAAGAGTTACTTATCTTCATCATAGAAGGCTTGTTGGGTGACTTTGATTTTGGGTGAGGTGAGCACTTACCACCTCTGTCTGTCGCGTGCCACAGTGACTCATTTTCACCATTACGGAAATAGACCTAATCGAATCCACAGTTGTCGTGCTGCCACTTGAGCCAGACTGTTCATCGCCAAGGACTCTAAAGTGACTTCTCCGATCGGCGTTCTCCCTGCAATTTCACCAGATTCAGCGCTGACTTGAAAATGCTCACCCCACAGATCTTTTCGCGGATGAAAAAAACGAACTTCGGTGTTAGCACCAGATGGGACGCCACCGATACGATTGCCTTTTCGGAGATTACAGGAGCGACAGGCAAGCGCTAAATTTGCTTCCTCGTTTGAGCCTTGTCGAGAAATTGGCGTAATATGCTCTACCTCAAACGGAAAATTGAAAACAACTTCAGGCGCTTTGCAGTACTCGCAACAATGGTTCGCTCGTTGAGCGATCGCCCTGTAGTACGGATTCATGCATTCCCTTGCTGCATCAACGCCGCTGTACGAGCTGTTGCCGCTTTTAGTTCTATGTCAACTAAGCGATTCAACTCTGCTTGTTGGTCTGTCGGCAGTTCCCGTCCTTGATCCCTCGCTAATCGCCATAGGCTCATCAATGCCGACAACCGTTCCTGTTGTTCAGCACTGAAAAACGGGTCAGGACGAAAGCTTTGGATCACGAGTAGCGCCGTAAATTCACTCTCATCTAACTGGTCAGTCAAGGCATCCAGAGCTTGCCCCGCCGTTTTGCCGACAGACTGTTTGTCTCCGGCGATCGCTCGATAGGCTTTCTCACCATTAACGTCGGAGATTGGCAAAATGGCTACGGTAGTCATGATTCTCGCTTCAAGTCGCTTGACTTAAATTGTAGCCCTGCACAACTTGTCAGAGCGATCGCCCCAGCGCACGAGGGATCGAAGAAAACGCCATGTTGAAACCGCGAAGCCTGTTGAGAGGAGTTACCTATCTTCATGATAAAGGGCTTGTCGCGTGGCTTCAGTTTTGAGTGGAGCGATCGCCACCAGATCTATTCGCGGAAAGACATAACAACTTATCTTTATCTTCCTGAGTAACTATGGCACAACGCTCTCTACACTTCCATAATCATCTCGAAATAGAAAGGGCAATTAGGGCGGTTATGGTTGCGTCGCTATAAGGGGAAATATAATGTCAGTGTCACGCGGTTAATGTTAAGTAATTCTTTAGATAAAGCCAGGTTCGTAGGAGTTTAGTGATGCAAAATCTCGTCTTTACTAGAAGAAATAGCCTCTCTCAAGAAAACTACGTTAGGAAAGCTGCTCCTGGCAATAGCTACTGGTTTGATTTCTCGGAATCAAAACTCAATGAATATATCGTCAAATTTAGTGAGAATTTTAATTTAATTATTTTCGGCAACGAACTGCAAGAGGGTGATTTTTATGTTATCCCGTTTAAGTATGTAAAGAGTGCTTTAACAGCTGCTAGTTTAACTAAGGGGGAGAATGGCAGTAACAAAAGACGTTGGATTGGCTCGATAGATGGTAACCGATTCCGAATTAGAAATTATCAAGGCTACTTTGATATCGGTGATTTTTATGGCAACCCAGAACTCATCGGTCTTTTCCAGTCTCAGGAAGTAGCGAAATCAACAGAAAAAGCATCCAAAACACCACATGATTTAGGAAGAATAAAGAAAGAAGAAGAAAATGAATATGCAATTCACAACCGACAAGCAGAAATTAAGATTAGGCAAAAGCAATCCTTATTTCGCAAAAAAGTGTTATCAAACTTTGAGGGGAAGTGCTATCTTTGCGGGATAGCAGAAACAGATTTATTAGTAGCAAGTCACATAATACCATGGTCGCATCAAGTTAAAAGTAGACTAGATCCAGCTAATGGATTCTGTTTGTTTACTCTTTATGACCAGTTGTTTGATGAAGGATATATAACCTTTAGATATTCTCGATATAGGGAAGAAATTCAAGTATTTATTACACCTTTTTACAAATTTTTGAGTTTGGAGCTTAGGGACATTCTTGAGAAATTAGAAGGCAAAAATATTAGAAAACCAGTTAAATATCAAATTAAATTTGAGTACTTAGAGCATCACTACAATACTATTTTCCTTGAAAAGGTAAAACATATAGAAAGCTCACTTAAGATTAATCACCCCTCACCGTAAATTGGAGCGAGCCTTCAAACCCTTGCCCATTAACCATTAAATGAAGCGAAACTCAACCATACTTGCTCAGGCGATCGCCCGATTGGTGGTAAGCGTGATCGCTACACTGGAGTCATCGTCCATCAGATTAAACGCATGACTGAAGCACAGGCGATCGCCGCAGTATATCGACGTGCTGGTGAAATGATAGGAAATTCAAGGCTATTATTGCTCTAGGATAATTCTAAAAACTGTGGCAGATGGGTAGAGAGAGACTTATGCAGCCTGTTCAACAGCGAGTTTTAGAAGCACTACAACACTTATCCCCACTGGAGCAGCAAGAAGTTCTAGACTTTGCAGAATTTCTTGAAAGCAAGCGGGAGAAGAGAGATAATCTGCGCGTTGAGCCTGGTGATAACGGTACGGGAAATCATCGAGCAGCCTTTGAGCAGCAGCTTGCTAACATGGCAAACGATCCTGCCATTCAATCAGAGTTAAGGGCAATTCATCAAGAGTTTGCAGCAGTCGAACTGGACGGTTTACAGCAATTGTGACGATTCGACGTGGAGAAATCTATTTCGTCAACCTCAATCCTGTCCAGGGTAAAGAACAAGCGGGTCAGCGTCCTGTCCTGGTACTTTCAGTTGACGCAATCAACCAGTTGCCACTGGTTGTTACGGTGGTCGTTGGCACAAAAGGAAGCAATCTGCCGCGTGATTATCCAACCAATGTTCGGCTTTCACCAGACAAAACTGGGTTGCCACTAGAAACTGTCTTCCTATGCTTTCAAATCAGGTCACTTGATGCCAATCGCTTTGTGCAAGCAGCAGCAGGTAAGCTGTCTGATGAAGCAATGGGTTTGATTGAGTCAGCCGTTCGGTACTGTCTGGGATTATAGAAAGCGGCTTCATAGCCTTAATTGACTTAGCGTCAACAGCTTGTACTTGCCGAAGTTCTATTCTCACCATTGCATCCTCGTACTTTGCCATCGCCATCGCAGCGATCGCAAAGGCATCGCGATCGATCACCATTGCAGCCTCATACATTGCCAGTGTCACTACATTCATGACGAATCGATCGCCTCACATTCGCATTGCAGACCGAGTGCCTCGAACATCAACCGGTTACGATCTTGTTTTGAGAGGGGCGTATCGCAAGTCACTGCGTCAGCGCTAACGTGTGGAATATTGGTGAAAGCAAGCAGACCAGAATCTCAAAGAAACCTTATGACGAACCCAGAAGCGTATCGCGTTGAGAAAGATTCGATGGGCGATCGGCAGCTTCCTGATACGGCGTACTACGGCATTCAGACGCTACGGGCGATCGAAAACTTTCCCATTAGCGGCTTAAAGCCCTTGCCAACGTATGTCGATGCCTGTGTGCTGATCAAGAAGGCAACCGCGATCGCTAACGGTGAACTCGATTGCATTACACCTGAAATCAGTGAGGCGATCGTGCAGGCGGCAGACGAAGTACTGAACGGGAAACTGCGCGATCAGTTCGTGGTGGATGTGTATCAGGCGGGTGCAGGCACGTCGCACCACATGAACGTGAATGAAGTGCTGGCAAATCGAGCGCTAGAGCTTCTGGGTGATGTGAAAGGCAACTACAAGCGGCTGAATCCTAACGACCACGTAAACTATGGGCAATCCACCAACGATGTAATTCCGACGGCAATTCGGATTGGTGGACTGCTGGCGCTGGAGCGATCGCTGTACCCGGCGTTGTCAGGGGCGATCGCGGCACTAGAATCCAAGGCTCAGGAATTTCAAGACGTGATTCGATCGGGCAGGACGCACTTACAGGATGCGGTGCCGGTGCGACTGGGTGATAACTTCCGCGCCTGGGCACAGATTTTGAGTGAACATCTCCTCCGGATTGAAACGGCTTCTAAGGATTTAATGGTGCTTGGGTTGGGTGGCAGTGCAGCAGGAACAGGGCTGAACACCCATCCCCAGTACCGCTTTCGTGTGGCAGAAATTCTGTCGGATCTGATTGATCAACCCCTGAGATCGGCACCACATCTGATGGCAGCGATGCAGAGTATGGCTCCGTTCGTTAACGTCTCTGGCTCCCTACGTAACCTGGCGCAAGATTGCGTCAAAATTTCTCACGATCTGCGCCTGCTCGATTCGGGGCCCAAGACAGGTTTCAAAGAAATTCAACTACCGCCCGTTCAGCCCGGATCGTCCATCATGCCAGGAAAGTACAATCCCGTGATGGCGGAAATGACTTCGCAGGTGTGTTTTCAGGTCATGGGCTACGACAGCGCGATCGCCCTTGCTGCCCAGGCAGGACAACTGGAACTAAACGTGATGATGCCCCTCATTGCCTACAATCTGATTCACAGCATCGAGATTCTCGGCAACACGATCGCTGTACTTTCAGAGAAAGGGATTAAAGGCATTACCGCTAACCGTGATCGCTGTCTTGCCTATGCTGAAGGCAGTCTGGCGCTCGTAACTGCCCTCAACACACACATTGGCTATCTCAATGCCGCTGCCGTAGCAAAAGAATCCCTTGAAACAGGCAAATCACTCCGCGAAATCGTGCTAGAGCGAGGTTTGATGGATGCCGAAATGCTGGCAGAAGTCTTAAACCTGGAACAAATGAGCCAGCTACCAGAAGCGTAAGCGGTTGATAGTCGTTTGAGTTGTTATGGGAACCACTCGTTTTTAGCAGTCAGCCTTCTGCCCTCTGCCCTCTGCCTTCTCTTACAACACACCTTTAGAACTGGGGATCGTATGCGCCCGTCTAGGATCAATTTCGACCGCCATGCGGAGCGATCGCGCCAGTGCTTTGAACGTCGCTTCAATGATGTGGTGAGAGTTGATGCCATCGAGTTGGCGAATGTGCAGCGTCATTTGGGCATGGTTGACGATCGCCACAAAGAACTCGCGCACTAATTGCGTATCGTAGGTGCCAACGCGCTGCGTAGGTATTTCTAGCCCATAGCTGAGATGAGGGCGACCCGAAAAATCGAGTGCCACCTGAATCAAAGCCTCGTCCAACGGCGCAACAAAATGACCAAAGCGGATAATGCCTTTGCGATCGCCCAGTGCCTTTGCCAAAGCCATCCCTAGCGTAATGCCCACATCTTCATTGGTATGGTGGTCATCAATCTCAATGTCGCCTGTCGCCCGCACATCCAGATCCAGCAACCCGTGCGAAGCAATCTGGTGCAGCATATGATCCAAAAAAGGAACCCCAGTCTTAGCAGTGCATTGTCCAGTGCCATCGAGATTCAGCGTTACCTGCACGTCTGTTTCGCCCGTCGTGCGGCTGACAGAAGCGGTGCGATCGAGTCCGATCACATTCTGAGCAAGGTTCGTGAGGCGTTCATGTCGGGACTCTGTAAGAGCATCGCTGGTCTGCATGGCATTTGTGCGTTAAAAGGCAATAACCCATTATCAGCAATTTTGCCAACGATCGACAGAAGTGCAAAACTGAGCGTTATTCAGTTATCCTACTTGCTTCTGCCTGCAAGCTTCATACCTCTTCTTTAGTGCCTACGTTTTCTTGCTTTCTTGCTCGATTAATCATTTTCTGAACATAGTCATTGGTGTTAATCGGCATAATTTGAATATCAGGATGCTGGTTTACAAAAACCCGAAACACCTCATCGGCAAACGCCTGTCCAATCTCCTCTACCTTGTCGAAATTAAAGATCACTATTTTAAATCGGTCAATGCGCGCTAAAAGCCGCTTGGCTTGGGAACGAGAAACCAACTTCTCGTTACCGTACTGCGCCAAACTAACTGGAACAATAGTTTTATTAAATTCATAATCATCACCTGAAGAGAACTCATCAAAGACTTGCTTTGGAGTCCGAGTGCAATTATCACTTAATTTCATAATTACCAACGTACCTGATTCAAGATCTGTGTTATCAAGTACACAGTCAAAATCACTATCGTGCAGATGCGAGAAGCACAAATTGCCAGAATAAATATCAAATTCGTCAAACATTCTTGACGTAAAAAAAATTCCCTGCCCGGAATGTCGCTCTGGATCGGTGGTCAGCTTTCCTTTTGCTAATTCAAGCAACGCATGATGTTCATCAGCCAAATCAAGCTCCCTCGTAATTTTTCTAAAAATACCTTCGCCGTTATCGTGAATCCAAATTGATGTTTTGGCTACATCTTTTTCTAGTATTACAGTCAGTTGTTTTCCGGACGAGTGGTCGATAGCATTGTTCACCATTTCGGTAAAGCCGTAATACCAAATGTCATAAATATTTTTAGGTAGATGTTTCAGCAGAGGAGCTATATCATTGCTCCATACCACATCTTCTTCTAAGCCATTGCCTAACGGATAGATCTTTTCCTCAATCTCTGAAGCAAGACTATAAGTGCGATTTCTCGAAGCTCCTTCTGCTAGCAAGGCTTTTTGCTGCACCAGCTTTTGCATATGCTTGTTGATTGCTTGCCGAGAAACGCCAAAGTCTTTAGCCGCTAGCGCAACCACATCTTTTGGATGTTTCTCCACATTGTTCAAGATGAACTGCCGAATTTCTTCTCCTCTTTTGTTTTTGTTAACCCTGTCCATACGCACTCAATTTGCCAAACCGTTTGTCAACCTTTCTATAATCTATTGTCAACCTTTTTGAGAATCATTGACAACCCTCTGAGCCGGGAGCTTTATTCTCCTGTTGTTCGTTTAATTGCACCAAGTGTAATGACTACCGAAAAAAGCCCCCGATCGTGAGATCGGAGGCAAAGGGAGTACGGAATGTTGTCTGACTTAAACTAGGCAAGCCACTCTTGAACTGCTTCAGCTTTGGTATTGGTGCGCCGTTCAGGGGTTTCGCGATTGAACTTCATGTGGATTGCACGGTTCTGCTCACCGTCAGCCGCGACTGCGAGAATCGGGTAATCAATCAAGCCATCCTGGAACGACATCTGGAAGCGGAAGGTGCCATCAGAGTTCAGTTTGATAGGACGACCGCCGATCTTGACCGTTGCATCTGGCTCCGTCGCGCCATAGACGATCAACTCGGCATCCGCAACCAGCCAGAACTGACGGGGACGGATGGGAGGTGCAGAAGCAGAGAACCCAACGCCCGACATACCAACGCCGGACATCGTCAGACCGGATGTAGTGGGGAGTGCCCAGGCACCAGCACCAGAGGGAAAGACATAGGAACTAAGGGCTTGCTCATGCACGGGCACCTGCTGCATGGAGCCGTAGAGGGAACCTGCTACTCGCTGCACTTCGGTCGCTTCTGCCAAACCAAAAATTTGATCGTAGATGGCGTTGCCCGTACCTGTAGCAGCACCAGCACCAGCACCCATTGTCACCGGACGAGCGCTAGGTGGCACCAGTTCCAGGAATGTTTTGTCAACCAGCGTCTCCTCCCAGCCCACGGTGATGAACTGATCATCGATCCAGTCAGAGGGATAAACAGGCGGCACCCGCACTGGAGCAGAGCGAGCCAGCACTAGCCAGCGACCATCGGCACAGCGATAGCCAATATCCACGACGTAGTCACGATCGCTCACGGGGATAGGCAAGTACCACTCCCGCGCTAGCTCATCGCTGGGATATTCCTGAATACTGTGTGGCGACTGGTAAGCCAAATTGATGTTGGTCACATCATAAAGACGTAGGGCAATCTGCTGTCCACCCTGATGACGCAGTGCTTCTTTCTGCTCATTGGGGATATCCCAGTAGGTGTACGCCCACTGTGGGTCACGCGGCATAAGCACAATGCGGCTCTCGCCATAACCTGCCGGGAGATCACTCAACCCTTCATCAACAGCGGACAAAGAACCACCGACACGATCGTCTTGACCCAAATCAAATTTTGCTGCTTCCACTTCTGCTTGTGCCTCCAATGGTCTGGCTGGGATAGATGTGCCCTGACTAAGCTGTATTTCTTGAATGGATGCTAGAAGTTGCTCTTTACGCATCCGGCTATAACGAGAGACACCATATTCACTGGCAACTCGGCGGAGTTGCCGTAAAGTCATGTCTTCAAGCGGAGGACGTTCTTTGGTCATGGCGGCTTACTCTCCAGATTAAGCATTCGATGCTAGTTAGATTGCTTTCAATCAGTTGCTTCTGATACACATCGGGATCACAAACCCAGAGGGACTGGGATCACTTCGTTACGCTTATGTTGCGACGAACTAAAATTTGAGTCAAGAGTGCAAGACACTGGATTTTAGGCATTTATACGTATTCTCAGGCATGACGGGGATCGCAATGTCATGAAATTCTGACATTAGACGATGACGGGGATCAATTGCTCAGCAATTGCTGATATTTGATCCTTGGTGAGTGGAAAGGTGATGGGGTGGAAAGGTGATGGGGTGGAAAGGTGATGGGGTAAAAAGGTGAAGGGGTGGAAAGGTGAAGGGGTGGAGGGTCAGCTTTAGCTAGAGCGTGCCTGAACGATTGTTTTCGCGGCTCTTCGTTGGTGTCTCACGTCACGTCAAAGTCAATCAGCAGGGATCATTTCTGTCCTAGATTTAAAACCCCTAATCAGGTCGGACGATCGCTCGTATTACAGGGCATTACGCTGGGCGTTACTGGCTTTGCGAGGCGGGTAGAATAGATTGCCTCATCGACAACGACAACCATTACGAGGCAGTACAAGATAGAAAGCCTGCCATGACGCATCCCCCTGAATCATTAGCTGTCGCCTTGCAATGGCACCGTAGCGGGCGTATTGCTGAAGCTGAGGCTGCGTACCGTCACCTGCTGGAGCAGCAGCCCGATGCGGTCGATGTACTCAACCTTTTGGGAGCACTGGTCTATCAGCAGCAACGGTTTGAGGAGGCGATCGCCTGCTTTGAGCGCGTTCTACGGCTGCAACCCGATAGCCCTGATGCTCATAACAGTATGGGCATTGTGCTGAAAGGGCAGGGGCAGGTCGAGGAGGCGATTGCCCACTATCACCAGGCGCTAACACGACAGCCTGACCATGTAGAAGCGTTGAACAACCTGGGCAATGCGTTGAAAGAGTTGGGCAAGCTAGAGGATGCGATCGCGGCTTACCAGCAAGCCCTAAGACTACGCCCCGCCTACCCTGAAGCACACAATAACCTGGGCATTGCCCTCAAAGATCAGGGGCAATTAGAGGATGCGATCGTCCATTACCGAGAAGCGCTTCTGCTCAAGCCCAACTACCCAGAGGCGCACCACAACCTGGCAGTTGCCTTACAGCGGCAGGGAACGCTGGATGAGGCGATCCACAACTATCAGCAGGCGATCGCACTCAAACCTGACTATCCAGAAGCACACCATAACTGGGGCAATACACTCCAACAGCAGGGGCAGCCAGAAGCGGCGATCGTCCACTACCAGCAGGCGATCGCGCTCAAGCCAACGTATGCTGAAGCCCATCATGGCTTGGCGACCGCACTTCAGCAGCAAGGCAAGTTAGAGGAAGCCGCGATCGCTTACCGTCAGGCGCTATCTCTGCGTGAAGCCTATCCCGAGGCGCACAACAACCTGGGTAATGCCCTACAAGAACAGGGGCAACTGGAAGCGGCGATCGTCCACTACCAACGCGCCCTCACCCTGCGACCCCAATTTGCAGAAGCGCATAGCAACCTGGGAGCCGTACTGAGAACACAGCAGCAATTTGAAGCGGCGATCGCTCAGTTTCAACAGGCGCTTGCCCTGCGTCCCGACTATGCCGAAGTACACAATAATCTGGGGAATACCTATCAGGATCAAGGCAAGCCCGAAGCCGCGATCGACTGTTACCGCCGAGCTTTAGCCATTAACCCCAACTCTGCCGAAATTCGCAGTAACTTAGGCAATTTGCTTCAGCAAGATGGCGAGTTTGCAGAAGCCTTTGAACACTTAGAAGCCGCCATTACCATCCAGCCTGATTACCTAGGGGCATACAACAACCTGGGCATCGCCCGTCGCAACTATGGTGACACGGCTGCTGCCTTTGCCGCTTATGAACAAGCCCTTGCGATCGATCCAACCTTTGTCGAAGCCCAGTGGAACAAAGCCCTGACTCTATTGTTTACAGGCAATCTGGCACAAGGCTTTGCTGGCTACGAGTGGCGGCTCCAGTGGAGCAAATTTCGGGAGCAAAACCCAGTGCGATCGTTCCAGGAACCTCGCTGGGACGGCACACCGCTCGACGGCAAAACCATCCTGCTCTACACCGAGCAAGGTATGGGCGACACGCTGCAATTTATCCGCTATGCCCCGATCGTCGCGGCAATGGGTGGACGCGTCATTGTCGAGTGTCAATCGCTCCTCATCAACCTGCTTCAGGGCGTTACAGGTATTCAGCAACTGATTCCTGAGGGCAGCCCGCTCCCTTCATTTGATGTCCACGCACCACTCCTGAGCCTGCCCCACATCTTGGGCACTACTCTAGAAACGATTCCCGCCAACATCCCTTACCTTCAGCTATCACCATCCAGCGATCGCCCCTCACTCCCTACGCCCCCTTCACCCCTTCACCCCGTCACTGCTTCACTCCCACTCAAAATCGGCATCGTCTGGCAAGGTAATCCACTCAATCCCTACAACCGCAGCCGTTCCTGTCCCCTGGAGCAACTTCTGACCCTGGCAGCGTTGCCGGATGTGCAGCTCTACAGCCTGCAAAAAGAGCTGTCACCAGACGACCAGCCGCAATTGCAAGCCTCATTACAAACGCAGTCCAATGTTCACGATTTGCGAGCATACCTGCATGACTTTGTAGACACGGCTGCCCTGATCCAACAGCTTGATCTCGTCATAGCGGTGGATACAGCGATCGCGCATTTGGCAGGCGCACTCGGTAAACCTGTGTGGCTACTGCTCCCCTTTGCCCCTGACTGGCGTTGGATGCAGCAGCAGCAAGATAGCCCCTGGTATCCCACCATGCGCCTCTTTCGACAGCCTGCATCGGGCGAGTGGGAAAGTGTCATGACGCAGGTGCGGGAAGCGTTGGGGGAGAAAGGGCAGAAGGCAGAAGGCAAAAGGCAGAAGGCAGAAGGCAAAAGGCAAAAGGCAAAAGGTAAAAGGCAATCAGCGGTCAGCGGTCAGCGGTCAGCAAACCAGGAGCCAATACCTACAACACAGAAGCAGGCGACAGCGACTAGGGGTCAGCAGCTAGCACTGACTCAAACGTCCCGTGTACAAACAGACAACACGCTATTCTCTACTCCCCACTCCCCACTCTCCACTCCCTACCCCTCTCCTCCCACTCCCCACTCCCCACTCCCACAAGCGCTCAAAGACGCTGTACGGCACCACCAAGCAGGACGCTATCGGGAGGCAGAGCAGCTTTGCCGTCAGGTGTTGCAAGAGCAGGAAGACTACGCGGATGCGTGGCATTTGTTGGGGATGATCGCCCATCAGGAACGACGCTTTGAGGACGCGATCGCGTCTTACCGCCGCGCACTAGCGACACATTCCGACAACCACGATACTCACAACAATCTGGCAGTCGCGCTTCAGGAGTGCGATCGCATTGACGAGGCGATCGGGCATTACGAAAAGGCGATTGCCCTGAAGCCAGATTTTGCCGATGCTCACAATAATTTTGCTAATGCACTGCGCCACAAAGGGTTGATGGCTGAGGCGATCGCTCACTATGAGCAGGCGATCAGCATTCGACCCAACTATGCCGATGCCCACAATAATCTAGGCTTGATCTACTTCTCCCAGGGAAATTTTGCACAGGCAGCGGCTTGCTATCGACAGGCGATCGCAATGAAACCCGACTTCCCACAGGCGCACAACCATTTGGGGAATGCGCTGAAAGAGCTGGGTGACTTTGAGGCTGCGATCGCCCACTATGAGCAGGCGATCGCGCTGAAGCCAGACTACGCCAAAGCATTCAATAACTGGGGCAATATTTTCCGCGATCGGGGTGAGTTGCAAGAAGCCGTGCAGTACTACAACCAGGCAACGGCGATTGAACCCAACTTTGCCGAAGCACACTGGAACAAAGCACTGACCCTTTTGCTCAATGGCGACCTGCTACCGGGGTTTGCCGCCTACGAATGGCGCTGGCAGGTCAAGCTACCCACCTTTCAACCCCTGCGTCCGATACCGCAACCCCGCTGGGATGGGTCTCCCCTCAATGGCAAAACCATCTTTCTGCACGCCGAGCAGGGCATGGGCGACATGATTCAGTTCGTTCGCTATGTGCCCCTTGTCGCGCAACGTGGTGGACGCATCATTTTGGAGTGCCATGCACCATTGATGCACCTGTTTCGGGGCTTGCCCGATGTGGCAGCGATCGTCTCCTACGGTAGCCCACCTCCCGCGTTTGATGTCCATGCCCCTCTCATGAGCTTGCCTCACATCCTCGGCACCACTCTAGCGACCGTGCCCACCCATGTCCCTTACCTCCAAGTACCCTCACCTCTCACCCCTCACCCCTCTCTCTTCACCCCTTATCCCTCCCTCAAAATCGGCCTTGTCTGGGAGGGCAACCCCCAAAACCCTTACAATCGCACTCGCGCCTGCCCGCTGGAGCAACTGCTAACGTTAACAGCGGTTCCTGACATTGCCCTCTACAGTCTGCAAAAAGAGCCGTCTTCGAGCGATCGAGCGTTATTGCAATCACATCCCCAGGTGGAAGATTTGCGAGAGCATCTACGTGATTTCGTGGATACCGCTGCATTCGTGCAGCAACTTGATTTGGTCATCGCCGTTGATACCTCTGTCGCACACCTGGCAGGAGCACTTGGTAAAACTGTCTGGCTGTTGTTGCCCTTTGCCCCCGATTGGCGCTGGATGCTGGCGCGTGAAGATAGCATCTGGTATCCCACTATGCGGATCTTCCGTCAGCCGTCCTATGGAGACTGGGCAGGCGCGATCGAACAGGTACAAAACGCACTAGCTGCACTACAACCGGAAAACCGCAGAGGGCAGAAGGCAGAGGGCAGAAGGCAGAAGGCAGAAGGCAGTCAGCGGTCAGCAGTTGGCGGTCAGCCTGTAGCGAGCCGTCCGCCAACTGCTACAGAAAAGCAAGCTAGAGCGGTCAGTGGTCAACAGGCAGCATATTACTCTCCACTCCCCACTCCCCACTCCTCACTCCCCACTCCTCACTCCCCACTCCCTACTTCCCACTCCCCACTCTCCACCGCTCTCCAGCACTACCATGACGGCAAGTTTACAGAAGCCGAACGGGTGTGTCGTGAAATTTTGCAGCAAGAGCCGGAGCAGGTAACAGCGCTCCACATTCTCAGCGTTGCGTTGTGTCATGCAGGGCAGTCGATCGCCGCGTTGCCGTATCTTCAGAAGGTGGTGCAGCTACAGCCTGACGCACCGGAAGCCTGGAGCAACCTGGGTAGCGCGTTGCAAGAGCAGGGACGCATGAAGGCAGCGATCGCCGCCTTCCACCGTGCGATCGCCCTCCAACCAGATCATGCGGATGCTCACTACAATTTGGCGCTCGTACTGCTAGAGCAAGACCGTTTGGAGGAGGCTCTGTTCCATAGTGAGCAGGCGATCGCGCTGAAGCCTGACTTTGCGGATGCTTATTACAACCAGGGGTTTATCCTCCGGCGGTTGGGTCGGCTAGAGGCGGCGATCGCCCGTTACCGTATGGCGATTCAGCTTGCCCCTCAATCAGCAGGCGCGCACAAAAATCTGGGTCACGCGCTGCTGTTGACAGGAGACTTACAGCAGGGTTTTCAGGAATACGAATGGCGCTGGCAGCAACCCGGTTGGACACAGCGATCGTTTGCCCAGCCGCTATGGGACGGCTCGCCGTTGCAAGGCAAAACGATTCTGCTCCATGCAGAGCAAGGCTTAGGCGATACAATCCAGTTCATTCGCTATGTTCCCCTAGTGCGTCAGGCTGCCTTTGGCAGTGCCGATAAACAGAATCACGACGGGCGGATCATCGTCGAGTGTCAGCCTTCACTGCTGCCGTTGCTTGAAACAGTGGCGGGTATTGACCAGTGGATTGTTCAGGATAGCCCCTTACCAACCTTTGATGTTCACGCACCCCTCCTGAGCCTGCCCCACATTCTGGGCACCACTTTGGCAACCATTCCCGCTGACATCCCCTACCTCCAGCCCCCAAACTCCAGTAGCCCCCTCGACCCCTCTCTCCTCACCCCTCTCTCCTCTCTCAAAATCGGCATCGTGTGGACGGGCAACCCTGCCCACAAAAACAATCCCTACCGTTCTTGCACGATCGAGTCTTTTCGTGACCTGTGCCAGATACCCGGCGTTTGTTTTTACAGCTTGCAGAAAGGTGTTGCCGCAAACGCTTTGCAGGCGGCTGATCTGCCAATCCAGGACTTAAGCCAGACGTTGGCTGATTTTGCTGATACGGCAGCGGCGATCGCTCAACTCGATTTGGTCATCACCATTGATACAGCAGTGGCTCACCTGGCAGGGGCGTTGGGTAAACCCGTGTGGTTGTTGCTCTCCTTTGCTCCCGATTGGCGCTGGTTGCTAGAGCGGAATGACAGTCCGTGGTATCCAACGATGCGGCTCTTTCGGCAACGCCAGCGGGGCAATTGGCAAGGGGTCTTTGAGCAAGTGACAGCGGCATTAGAGCAATGGGTAGAACGTCCAAAGAACGTTTAACGCGCCCATTTGGCTAACATTGGCTGCGGCTAATCTGCTAGTTTCTCCAACAGTAAGACGTTACCTTGATGCAGCCGTTTTATCTTGTTTTCAAAGAGAGTCATAAAGGTATCGATCGCGCCTTTTGGCAACAGTTGAGTCGTGTTTTGGGCTGGATTCACGCCGTAGTCTTCAAAGACAATCAGGCTACCAACGGTTAGTAAGCTCCAGCTTAAAACGGCAATTTCGAGTGTTTCGTTAGCCGTTTTCATACCACCGATGTAAAGCAACTGATAGCTGTGCTGCGGCAGCGATCTCAGTCCATCGCAGGGATTGCCAGCAATTTTCTGCACCTTCTCAGCCGCACCAGTACGGGTAATATTCGCCTCAAAGCGTGTCAAAAGCGCTTGCCCATCTGTTAAGTTTTCAAAGCGATCGAGACAGGTGATACGTGCTGTTTGGGATAGCAAAAGATTGTCTAGCAGCCAGCATGTAATGCGTCCATCTCGACTCCCAATTTCGAGCGCCTTAAAGTCTACAACGTGTTGAAATAAATGACGATAGCTGGTTAAAAAATTTAGATCAACGTCGGCAAACTCACTAGAAAACTGATAGCCTTTAGTCGAGCATTGGAACTGTTTTTTCACCTTGGCAAGCTCTGCGATCGCTTCTGCAAACGCTGGCTGTAAGGTCACGGCTTGCTGGAAAGCGACCATTGCTTGTTCAAGCTGGTTTTGCTTGTTCAAAACGGTACCGAGATTGAAATAAATTCTAGACAGATCAACAGTTGAAAGGGGTGGATTGAGGTCGATCGCTTGTTTGAAATAAACGCCCGCTGCTTCTAGCTTGCCCTGTTGATGCAACGCTGAACCAAAATTGTTATAAGCAGCAGCCAAAATATTTTTCACCGTTGAACGTGTTGCTGGTTCTGCTTGCATACCCTGTTCGTAAAGCGAAATTGCTTCGGTATAGCACCCTTGCGATAAATAGTCGTTAGCTAACTGTTGCCAGTTCAGGCGTGCAGTCAATTCAGTCGTTAAAGCAATCGTTTTGAATTTCTCGTTCAAATAGCTAAAGCGCTCTTGTTCCAAGCGGTGACGCAAGCGATGCAGAACTTTATCATCTGGAGGTATTTCATCCTGATATTGATCCGGTGGGGTTTGAAACTTTTTAAGCTGTCGATCGAGATTGTTGCCGGGATAGCGAATATATTCAACCGTTTCAATCTCAACTTTCAAAACCTTAAAAAATTTTGACAGCCATAACGTGTAGGACACATCTTCACAACCAATTTGTTTATAAACGGGTGCTTCAGGAAAACCTTCAACAAATTCATGGCAGTCTCGGCGCAGGCATAGATTAAGGGGAAGCGTATTTTCGATCGCAGCCTTCCAGTGGGGATGAAGGGGATCTGCTAGGCGTACGCCTGTCCGTACAACGCTTACCGGATGAGGCGGTAGTGTGAGGGGATACATTGTATCGCCAACCGTTATCTGTAAGGTCTTAAGCTCTTTTTTAGCCGAAGAAGGCTGATGGTTTAGCAACATAAAACAGAGATAAATATGTTCTTTGAACATAAGATCATCCCCGTCGCAAAAGAAGATAATGTCGCCCCTGGCAACCTTTACGCCCGTATTTCTAGCAGCACCACTGCCCAGGCTTCTAAAGTGCTTAATGACTTGAAAATAAGGCTTATCTTGACCAAATTCTGCCAGCAATGTGAGTGTGCGATCGCTCGACCCCTCATCAACTACAATCAACTCGGCATAAACGTTTTGCTCAACATCATGCTGCGTATGAAAGTAGGCAATGCTGGCATCAATACTTTCTAGCGTGCGAATAATTTCACGCTCTTTGTTCAACACCGGGACAATAACAGAAAGTGAGCGAATCATGCTGTTGCGCCTTAGTAATTCCACTCTGCTGCAAGCTTTATGCCACTTTACATTGGCAGCAGTCAACCAATTTGCATCACAAAAATCGACTCGCCGCTGCTAACGTGGGTTTTTCCCATTGGTACGACAGCTAACCCATTTGTACCTGCTAGATTGATCAAGTTCCCCGAACTGTGGCTACCGCCAGCCAATGCAAATTCATACAGCCCCTCTACTAAATGTAAGTGTCCCCAAAGATAAGACTCTCGCTTCCCGTCCGATCGCAAATCGACCTGCGTTTTTGCCCTCACAAACGTTGGTTTCCACGCACGTTCAGGTAAGCCGGATAGCTTGCGTAACGCTGGCTCTACAAAGCGACAAAAGGTTACCAGCGCTGAAACTGGATTGCCAGGAAGACCAAAGTACAGAACAGGAGAGTGAGTAAGTTTTGAGTTTTGTTCGCAAAGCGTTCCTGAAGGGAATATTTTGAGTTGATCTTGACTGCCGACTCTTCTCTCCTCTCTCCTCTCTCCTCTCCCCGCTGCCTCAAACGTCGCCACAGTCAACGGCTTCCCTGGCTTCACGGCAACGGCGCGAATGTGAATGTTGCCACCCAACTCAGCAAGAATGTTCTCTACATAGTCGTAATCACCGACCGAGACACCACCGGAGGAAAGCACCAGATCAGCCCGATCGAGCGCCAACGCGATCGCCTGTTTCAGTGCCGCTGGGTCATCTCGCACCACGCCCATGCGTAGGGGCAGAGCACCCGCCTGAGTGACCAAACTTGCCAGCGCATACTGGTTGGAGTCTACAATTTCACCGGGCTGAAGCGGTTGATCAATGCTAACCAGTTCGTCACCCGTAGAGAGGATGGCGACCCGTGGCTGTCGGTAGACCTTGACCTGAGCGCACTGAGCCGCCGCCAGTACTGCTATTTCTGGAGCCTGAAGCCGTAGTCCTGCTGACAACAGCGGTTGCCCTGCTTGATAAAAGGCGGCTCGCTGGCGGACAAACGCCTGTGGCTGTGGCGCTGTCAGAATGGTTACTCGATCGCCGTCCCGCTGCGTCTCTTCCTGGATGACGATCGTGTCAGCCCCAGCAGGCATCACTGAACCTGTTAAGATGCGAGCGGCTTGACCAGCCTCAACAGCACACTGCGGTTGATAGCCTGCCGGGATTGTTTCAATGACCGTTAACGTCACCGGAGACTCCGCCGAACACGCCTGCACATCGGCATAGCGCACGGCATAGCCATCCATCGCCGAATTATCCCAGTGGGGAAAGTCGAGGTTGCTGGTGACAGAGTCCGCCAGAATGCGATCGCGCGCCTCTAGTAACGGCAGCAGCTCACCATCGCGATCGCCATCAAACGGCTGCACAAGGCTGAGGATGAGTGTCTCTGCTTGCTCAACTGAAATCATAGAAGATTGGACCCTGGCGCGTAAGAGGTTAAAGCTTGAGATGGTACAGCCAACTCAGTCTAAAGCGTATTTTTCTTTTTTAACTTTCGCTGCGATTAATCAAACATCCTGCTGAAATGTTGTGGCAATCACACTCCATTTTTGGGGGTGCGCTATTCTGAAGTAGAGTGAGGGCTTACTGCAATCGCTCTGCCCAACGCATCATAACTCTGTCAGGCACTGGTGCGTTTTAGAAGTTTATTCTCCTTGAGGTGTTTATGGCTAATCCACAGTTCCGCCCCTCTTTTGAGAAGGCTTCCCTACCAGAAAAGCTAACGCCAGAGCTTTTAGACAAACTCCCTGCCGATTCTGAAATCTGGCATAACCTCAAGCAGGCGATCGCCACTAGCTCTGGGTTTGAGCGCTGGCAGTTAGAACGCAACACCGATGGTCGCCTGAGTGGGTTAAACCTGGATCATTTAGTGCGCTACTACTTGCGTGAGACGTTGGAAACACTGGCTTATTAAGCCGATTTGGTTGGCTGTTGTTAACTCAATCTTAATAACGCATAAAATTAACCCCTCCTAATGCTCCTTTAAAGAGGAACGGTTAGGAGGGGTTTAATGTGTTGCCCAGAGAACTGATAACAGCGTTAAGCTAACTGGCATCTCCATACAGCAAGGGCTTCAGAGCAATCTTTGTGCAATTGAGATGCTCAACAATTTAAAGTTTTTCAAGCACGCCCAGAATTCTGCGGATACCGCTTTCGAGATCACTTAGTTTAGCGGCAGTATCGACTAGCTGATCGACTTCCACTTCCACTTCTTGAGTGGGATATGCTTCGATCGCTTCAATCAGCGAAAGTTTGCCGTCATCACTGGCAGAAAGCACCAATGCCGAGCGCAACGCCTGACGATTGGCAGTATTGGTGGAGGTGTGTATGGTTTTGCCCACCTCATCAAGTACCCGCTCACCAATAAAGTTATTTAGAACCCGATCCAGTACGACCGCGCTCACTTTGACTTCTCTAGTCAGCGCATTCCGGATCTCTTCTGGCTCTTTGTTTGCCAGCTTCATGTAGGCTGCGAGAGTGGGCGAGGGGTCGCCCGTTTCAGCAAAACTTGACAGTTCAGCAACCGAAAGAGACTCCTGAAAAAAGCCGTACTTGAGCACTACTTTTTCGGCTGCTAACCCAGCCACACTGTAGAACGCAGCATTAGCGCTAGCAGTAAATAAGACGCAGTAGCGAAGCAAGAGGGATGGTAAGCGCATAGAATCGATCGCAGGAAACAGTTAATTAGCTTGACGCTGCCTGAACGATATTCGTTTCCCTCAATGCCCAACATCTGGCACAAGGCATACCAACCGTTGTAGCACACGCCCTATTAACGTTTATTAGCGCTGGAACTTCCATCCCTTCACTGTTGTCACAGTCTCAGAATGTTGTCAATGCGTCACTCCTTTAAAACGTTGCATTGCACGGGAGCCGATACACTGTGGCATTCCAATCATTCATAAATCAAGACATTACAGTTTAAGTACGATCGCAATGAGCACGATCGCTATGAAGGCAGACTAAAGCGCGTTCATTTCTTACCTTGCGTTTCTTCTACAACCCAGTCATTAGAGCACCCGTTATGTCGTACCAGGGCTTTCAGATCGATCGATTGTTACAGAGCTGTCGCGGTTCAGTCAGTGGCATTAAACCTCATCTTGGTTTAGTCATGCTGCTTTTGGTCGGTGGACAAGAGTTGGGGTGGCTCGCTCCTGCTGCTGCTCAAGTAGACAAGCCAGTGTTGCTGGCTCAAACACCACTCTCAGCAACGCTCCTTTACGTGAATCCGGCTTCTGGCACCGATGCGCCTGGTGCGGGTAGTGAGGTTACGCCCTACCGCACGATCGCCTACGCGCTCCGGCAAGCAACACCAGGAACGTATGTCCAGTTAGCGCGAGGCAGCTATACAGAGTCCTCTGGCGAGGTCTTTCCGCTCACTGTGCCAACCGGAGTCACGCTACGGGGCGAAGAATCTGAGAAGGGGCAGACCGTTGCCATTATTGGCGGTGGCAACCTGGTTAGCCCCACGTTTGCACGGCAGAATGTGACCCTCCAGGCAGGCAAAGATACCGAAATCCGGGGCATTTCGGTGACAAACCCCAATACACGCGGCACGGGTATCTGGATTGAATCGGTCAATGCCAAAATTCAAAACTGCACGTTTAACCGCAACAATCGGGAAGGCGTTTTTGTCACTGGCACAGCCAATCCAGTGATTGCAGACAGCGTGTTTACCCAGAATGGCGGCAATGGCATTTCAGTTGCGAACCGTGCTACAGGCGAAATTCGCAGCAATGTGTTTCAAAATACAGGCTTTGGGCTGGCGATCGGTGGCAACGCGGCACCGAGGATCAGCGGTAATCGCATTATTGAGAACACAGACGGACTTTACATTAACGACGCTGCCCGTCCGATCTTACGCAACAACACGATCGAGAATAATAAGCGGGATGGCATCGTCGCCACCAGTAACGCCCAACCAGACCTCGGTACAACTGGCAGTGATGGCAATAACACCGTTCGCAACAACCGTCAGTATGACCTCAACAACACGACGAACAAAACGCTCTACGCTGTCGGCAATACGATCGACTCAAGGAAGATTGCGGGTCGTGTGGAATTTGGCGCACCCCCGATCGCTTCAGGTGGCGCGGATCAATTCGCCGATGTGCAAGGGCATTGGGCGCAGGCATATATCGCCGCTTTGGCACAGCGCAACATTATCAGCGGCTTTCCTGGCGGTACGTTTCGCCCAGACGACTCCGTGACCCGCGTGCAGTTTGCTGCCATTATCAACAAAGCCTTTACACCAGCCGCCAAACAAAATATGGCTCAGTTTAAAGACATCAAAAGTAACTTTTGGGGCTATGGGGCGATTCAGTCAGCAGCAAGGGGTGGCTTTATGCGCGGCTATCCCAATGGCGACTTTAAACCTAATCAGGTCATCCCCAGAGTTGAGGTCTTAGCAGCGCTCTCCAGCGGGTTGAGTTTCACTGCTGGCAGCACCAGCGTTCTATCCAAGTATCAAGATGGTGCTCAAATTCCATCCTGGGCAACGACTGCTGTTGCTGCCGCCACCCAGCGCAAAATTGTTGTGAACTACCCCTCGCTGGTGCAGCTTAATCCTAACCGCCGAGCCACGCGGGCAGAGGTTGCAGCTTTTGTCTATCAGGCAATGGTTAATGCGGGTAAAGCAGACGCGATCGCCTCACCCTACATTGTCCTCGCTCCCTAATTGAAAGACGTGCTTCAGCGATCGGCTCAGGCATGAAGGCAAATGAAAGTCGATCGCCAACAACTTTAGAAAGAGTCAGGAGTCTGACTTGCGTTCTGCCTTACCTTCAAGGCGCAACAGCCAAACCATTAATGCCACAACGCCCAGTTGAATTGCCAGATTAGGCAACGTATTGCCGACCTCTTGCCCTGCCAGCAGTTGCGTGACAAAAATGAAAGCACCGATCGCCCCTGAAGCCGCAAAAGCCATATAGACAAACTTCCGCAAGCCCCGATAGGGAGCCTCTGCCTCTGCTTTCAAAAAGGCATACTTTTCAGGGTCGGTCTGCTGTAGCGTGGGCGGTTTGCCTGCTTTGCGGGAATTGTTTGCCATACTTCATTGCCCTTTTTATGCCCTCATATTCTCTACCCTACACCCATTACAAGCCCTAAGCCTGCTATACTAATCAACTGTTATGCCGATGTGGCTCAGTGGTAGAGCACTCGATTCGTAATCGAGCGGTCGGGGGTTCAAATCCCCCCATCGGCTTCTAGGGTGAAAAATACCCATTCACTTTCGCTTGATCAGCAGGGCGTAGTAAAAGTGACCGTTGCAGCTTAAACCGCAACAGTTGGAGCAAAGCACTCAATAGTCTAGTTTCTGCTCACCAAGTCTGACGCAATACATTTTGCTTTTGAAGCAAAAAGCTTGATGCTCTGAGTTTTAAGGCTCAAGCTCCAAGCGAAGCTGATCTGGTACGGGGATTATAAGGTGAGGGTTGGAGGGCGATCGCAACTGACAGATAAAAACTAGAAAGATAGGACTTACACGTAAGGTGTTTAGATCCCCGACCTCAAGTTAAAACTGTTTCCTCTTACTGTAGGAGAGGGACTTTGACGAACCCCCTTCGCCTTACCAAAAGAAAGGAAAAAGGGGCAGCCATCTCGTGTTTTGAGTCTACAAACGCCACAAATAAGCAGGTAAGACTCCTCAAAAAGCCTCACCTGCTTACCGTTTACAAACGTCTTTAGCGCGATCGTATAGTCAGAACTTACCGGATGGTAGAACGGCTGCTTGCATCGGGTTCGCGGTAAGCAGTGGGTTCATCACGATGCTTAGAACGTAGTCCAGCTAGCCCAGCCAATCCTAACAAGCCCAACCAGCCCCAATTGAAACCGTCGTCATCAGTTTCAGCATTACTTATGCCCTGGTTAGTGGTGGTACCAGAATTGGTGTTGTAAGGAGCAGCAGTTGTACCACTGGTGCCAGGAGCCATTGTATCGGCACTACCACCTGGAGCCGTTGTTGTACCACTGGTGCCAGGAGCCATTGTATCAGCACTACCACCCGGAGCCGTTGTTGTGCCACTGGTGCCAGGAGCCATTGTATCAGCACTACCACCTGGAGCTGTCGTTGTACCACTGGTGCCAGGGGCTGTTGTAGTGCCGCTGCCGCTACCAGAGGAACCACCGGACTGGGCAGAAGCAGACAAGGCTAGGGGAAACGTAGCAAGGCTGAGAGTAACAGCACTGACTAAAGTAGCTTTAGCAAAATTTGAAAGTTTCATGATCGTAGCTCCTTATGATGCGCTAAACGCTATGGGTGTCATGGGCAAGGCTACCGAGTTCAAAGCGATCGCTGTGCAACAAATGATGATTAAGCGGCGATCGCTGAAAGGGCATTCGTAGCCAGGATAAGCTGATCAGCATTTAAGTTGCATAATTGAGTAATAAAAATGATTAGACTATCCGTGCCATGCCAGCAAAGAGTTTTCTAAGTTCAGAGGAAGTAGATAAATTGCAAAAAGCACTTCGAGAGAGTGAATTAGCCCATGTTCGAGAACGAATTTTAATTCTTTTGCTTCAAAACGATGGTAAAACTCAACGAGGAATTGCCGATTTTTTAGGATGTTCACCTCGAACCGCAGCCTATTGGTGTATGCATGGTGACCCTAACAAACTGGAGAGCTTGCAGAATCGACGAAATCAAGAGAGTCATCGTAAAGCGACTCCTGAATATATCAGATTGTTACTAGAAATAATTGACCAAGAGCCATCAGACCTAGGGTATGAATTTGGACGATGGAGTGGAGAACGTTTAGCAACATACCTGAGCGAGAAAACTGGGATTGAGCTAAGTGGTTCTCAAGTGAGGAGGATTCTGAAGCGAAAAAAGTATCGTTATATCTGGGCTAAATATAGTTTAGCAGAGAAACAGAATCCACTTAAAAGAATTGAGTTCAAAGAGAAATTATTAAAGTACTTAGCAATTGCTAAAGAAGAGCCAAAGCAAATTCAGATATGGTTTTGGGATGAGAGCGGATTTAGTTTACGAGTCATTCGACGGAAAACCTGGGGTAAGAAAGGGCACCGTAAAAAGATTACAGGTCAACGCAGGCAAGGGCGAGTGAATGTCATGGGAGGCATTCGAGAATCAGACCGGAAACGAATTTGCTTTTTTGTTAAAAAGGGAGAGGGGGACATCTTTTATGAACAGTTACAACAGTTCAATGAATTGATTAAGAGTGAATGGGTTTCTCAGGGCAATAGACCTGAAGACTTTCAAGCAAAGGGAGGAAAGATTATCATCATTCTAGATAATGCCAGTTATCACAAACGACTTGATATGCGAGAGAAGATTGCTCAAGAACTTCCCAACATTGTTTTAGAGTTTTTACCTGCCTACAGTCCTGACCTGAATATTATTGAGCTTGTTTGGCATTCTTGTAAGGAACATATTGCTCATCGACTGTTTAAGTCAGTCGATGAATTGAAAGAATTGCTAGAAAGACTGCTAAATCAAGGCGAGTTAATCATCAGATGGAATCGCAAGATAAAGAATAAGGGAAATATGCATATTGCAACTTAAATGCACATTAGCTTAGTAGTTTGAAAAGGAATCAATCGCTAGCGAAAGAAGCAGATCGGGTACGCCGAAATGTAGATTTTTGATTGCGGCGATCGGTAGCTAGAAACACTCCTTGGAGTAGTATTCCATTGCAAGAGATAATGCCGAATGTGGGCTACATCGCCAATACATGGATTCCAAGAACCTTAATGATTGGCGAGAACCCTGCTAAAGCCATGTAGGGCTTAATTGACAATATGTAAAACGTCACGAACGACACTGTAGCCAGCCCAATCCCATAGAAGGTAGGCAGTGAAGCCAATCATTGCCAACCGTCCATTCCATAATTCTTGCTGGGGATTCCAGCCAAAGAACCAGGCATTACGATCGACCCCGTTATATTCGGGAGACTCTAACGGTAAGGTGCTTGGTTTGGTTGCATTTGGTACTGTCATGCTTGATGTCCTCAATGAATATGATTGCAATCGGTCTGAGCAGATAATTCAAAGCACTACTAAGAAAGTGCTTAAGGATTAGTGGATGTTCCTAAATTTCCACTAGGGGATGCAGGCTTAACAAACCCGTAGTAAGCTGCTGCTGCTGCCGTAACGACATTTAACCAAACGTCATTACCGTACAATGGCATTCTGCCAAAGAGCGTATTTGCACCAGGAAACAATCCTAGAAACGCTTCTCCAAAATAAAGTACAGCAAAGATTTGATTAAAGGTAATAGAACCAACCAAGCTAGTAGAAGCAGCCAGACCCCACAGACCCACCAGAATCCTAATAGCGTTATGAAGGTAGTTAGTGGGAAACAGCCCTAAAACATAGCCAAAGCCATTTACAGAAACAGCATCTTCAGGGACAGAAACAAAATTTGGTAGAAAGCCAACAAGACCTAAAAGCAAAAACAGAATGCCTAAAGTGAAGGCGGCAGCACGGATCGATCTCTCAACAGAGGGTGTTTGCATAGTGACTTTACTCCTGACAGTAGTTCTTTCACAGACGTTTAGAATCGTGTAGCCAGCAGTCCTTATTTATTGGCTGAAGGTTACACAAAGAGAAAGCGTTAGGACCTCAGCAGCTACATCTTCATAGAAGTTTGCTTTGCTTTCGTTTCTTCATTTAAGTGCAGCCTTAGTTTTTCTACGTCTTCCCTGTAGTGAAGATCGGGTCACCAGTAACCCTACCTTTAGCCATAGCTAGGTATTCATTTTGCAAGTGATTATGGTTACAAACGCGAATGATTTACTGCTAACACTATGGACAAAACCTGCCTGAGTCCTGAGGACTGGCTTCGCTAAGGCAGGTTCTAAAACCCTTGCCTTTCTAGAGTTTGCGTTAGCGAGCGTTGTCCACGGAGTCGCGGTTTTAACTGGCAGACACTTTTCAAACAACCGCTTAGAAGGAGAGGGCTTTGATGAATCCAGACGAAGAGAGAAGGCGTGAGAAAGATGGACAAAATTCGTATTGTCCTGATTGAAGACCAGGACTTAACACGGGTCGGTTTGCGCCTGATTTTTCACGCAGCCTACGATCGCACTCAGGCAGCTGTACGAGCCTTACGGGCTGGGTTAGTCGCTTGAACTGCGGGTACATTCCAACCCCTATTCCTTCTTTTCTGAGCTACACAGTTTTAAGCCCTTGATCAGCATAGGCAAGGATTTTCGGTGAGTCGCCAGTCATGAGTTGACAGGGCGATCGCCTGAATGGGAGCAGATCTTGCCCTGGTTGCCTGACATAAGTACCTCAAATCCCTGTCTGTTGTGGCTTGAGCTGGCGATTAAAATCGCGTCTACAACCACGAAGTCCGCCTTTGCGGACTAGCAGCAACAAGGGATTGAGCACCTGCGGCGGCAGATTTTGCTCCTGTAGCTGCGGTTTCAACCGCCAAGCGCAGAGATGTGTCAGGCAGTCAGGATCTTGCCCCTTTCGAAAACGGTGGCCTCTACTCAGCGCGAAATATTCGTACAATACGTTCACTGGTTTAAAACAGCAACATTAGGGTTTGTTTGACAGAGAAAAGACCACAAAAGTTGGATTCTCAGCCCCTGGCGCACAATTGACTGTACATCTCAGGTTTTATTGGCTTGTGCTCTCAATCAATCTATGAGTTCTCATATCTCTATTATCATTCCGACTCTTAATGAAGCGACGACTCTAGAGCGTACATTACGTCATTTAAGTATTTTAGAACCGCCTCCCTGGGAGATCCTAGTCGTAGATGGAGGTAGCCAAGATCAAACGGTCGCTATTGCTCAGGCTGGCGCGGCTTCAGTCATTTTTTCTCAAAACGTAGGACGCTCTGTTCAAATGAATCAGGGAGCGGCGGCAGCAACTGGCGATGTTTTGTGTTTTCTCCATGCAGACACGCTTGTACCAGATGATCTCGTTGCAATCATCGATCGCACCTTAACCAATCCGGCGATCGTAGCAGGTGGTTTCGTGTCAATGATGACTGGCACAACCACTACCTGGTGGCTCTTAGCGCTACTAAATGTTGTTAAAACCTACTTAATGCCCTTTGCCTTTCGTCCCTGGCAGTACATTAAAGGGTTCCGGCTCTTATTTGGCGATCAGGTCATCTTTTGCCGCCGCCAAGCATTTTGCGATTGTAGCGGCTTTGATCCAGCCCTGCCGATCATGGAAGAAGCAGATTTGTGTCTCAAATTGATGCCTTATGGACGAATTTGCCAGATCAACCGCACTGTAGAGTGCTCCGATCGCCGCCTTGTGAAACAAGGGGCATTAAAGGCAACAGCTACCTACATCGGTATTTCCTGTCTTTGGGGTATAGGTGTCTCCGCAACCACTTTGAAGCGGTTTTACCAAGAAATTCGTTGAACGCTACAGCGGCAAATGGGTGCCTTAGGCTCTATCCTGCTTGACGAACTAGACTCCAAAGGCTCAAAGTTCCTTTTTCTTTAACAGCAGCAGCGCAAAGCATAGGGATAGAAGAGCTTTCAACGATTCAAAAACGCTGCAAAATTAATCAAGGTATGGAGTCTTGATCGTGTTCCAGTAAAGAATTTTGTCTCTGACTAGCAAGATATCTGAATCGCGATCGGCTGTGCTAGATTGAGCATAGTTTTTTGTCCTTCCTTACTGGCTCAGTATTATGACAGTCACGAAACGTGGGCTTCTTCTTGCTTCAACAGCAGTCGCAGTTAGTGCAGTCACCATTACCGGAGCGGGGATACACCTATCCGAAGGGCAAGCCTTCTTTCAAGAAAGTCCGAAAGGGCTAGTGGATGAAGTTTGGCAAATTATCGATCGCACCTATGTTGATGGTTCCTTCAACAAGGTGGATTGGAAGGCAACACGCACCGAATATTTGAACAAGCCCTACGCCAATAAAGAACAGGCTTACAAAGCGGTTCGGGAGATGCTCAAAAAGCTGGGCGACCCTTACACCCGCTTTATGGATCCGCAAGAGTTCAAAAATATGCAGATTGATACCTCCGGCGAACTCTCTGGGGTCGGCATTCAACTTGCAGCCGATGAAAAAACTAAGAAATTGACCGTTATAGCGCCGATCGAAGATTCACCTGCGTTCGCGGCTGGCATTTTAGCCAAAGACATCATCACAAAAATTGATGCAAAAAGCACTGAAGGAATGGATGTCAACCAGGCTGTAACCTTGATTCGAGGTGTGGCTGGCACCAGCGTTAAGCTGACTGTTTTACGGGGCGGCAAACAATTGGAATACCAGCTCAAGCGGGCAAAGATTGAGATTCATCCTGTGCGCGCCAGCTATCAGAAAGATGCTAGCGGTGGCGGCGTTGGCTATATCCGGCTGGTGCAGTTTAGCGCTCCTGCGCCAACAGAAATGAAAAATGCGATCCAGAAGTTGGAGAAGCAAAATGTTAACGGGTATATCCTTGACTTGCGCTCCAATCCAGGAGGACTCCTCTTTACCAGCGTTGAAATTGCGCGAATGTGGCTGAAGCAGGGAGCGATCGTCTCTACCGTTGATCGCAAGGGTGAGCGAGAACGCGAGCAAGCAAACAATCGTGCCCTTACCGATAAGCCTCTGGTAATTCTGGTGGATGGTGGTTCTGCTAGTGCCAGCGAGATTTTATCGGGTGCGCTACAAGACAACAAACGGGCAACCTTAGTTGGCACCAAAACTTTTGGTAAGGGGCTGGTACAATCGGTGCGTGGGCTAGGCGATGGCTCTGGTCTGGCAGTGACGATCGCCAAGTATCTGACACCCCTCGGTCGAGATATTAACAAGCACGGTATTGATCCAGACATCGAAATTAAGCTATCCGATGAGCAACGTCAGGCGTTAAGTGGCGATCGCAATAAAATTGGCACGACTGCTGACCCACAGTACGCTAAAGCGCTGGACGTGCTGACACAACGTATCAAAGCCCAACAGTCCACAGCACCCAAGTCGTAGAGAGTTTTGAATTTAAAGTGATGAGTTTTGAGTTGCAGCCGTAGCTCAAAGCTTCACGTTTTTATGCAGGTAGACACTTTCCAGCACGTATGAGACCGACGCGACGCGCGATCGCGTCTTGCTGCGAGTCGTAAGGGCCCCAGCGCTCAATTGCTTGAGTCTGGTCTGACGGCTGCTGCTCGTCTATTTGGTTAGCAGGTATAAGGGTACATTGACCGTTTGCTTCCCTAATCACATACCAGGCGTTGACATCACTCATTGGTTCATTTTCATCCGGTTACACTACGAAAATGATAGGACAACTAGAGATATGGGAAGACTTTTCTAGAGATGGGTGTCTGCTACTTTGGTAAAGATGCGCCGTGTAGAAAAACGATCGTAGTTGCTGTCATGACAACGTAAACGCCCCGCACGGGCTACTTGCCTCACTCTGCATACGCTTTTTACCCTCAACTGCCCCATCCTTACCATAACTGCACGGGTCTTGACTAGAGTCCGTCGATCGCTATTACCGCTCTAGGGTCTACAGAGAAACAGCATATGACCGAATCACAGCGTCCGTCGAGTTCGCCACCACCACCACCGCGCGTCCCGCCCGCGCCGCCACCGCCCATGCGACCAAGTGCTAGTGGTGCTACCGTCGCTGCAACGCAACAAATGACGTCAGCCATGCCTGCTGGTGTAGCAAATCCAACCGTGATTGCGACATCAGCAGGTGCAGCAACTCCAACCATCATGTCGCACCCAACGCCAGGTCTAGCCGCCCCAACGATCGCAGCACCACCGCCTGCGTCTCAAACAGTGGTTTCAGCGCCACCTGGTGCACCTGCCGGACACCGACCCACCGCTCCGCCACCGCTGCCAGCCCAACCCCATCGACCCAGCAATGGTTCGCCTACACTCGCCGAGATTGTACGCCATGCGTTCGATAAAGGTTACTCAGATGTTCATGCGGGTGTCGGTGAAGTTCCCCGCTATCGGAATCGGGGTGAAATTGATGCTACTGACTGGCCTGTGACCGATCGCGCTACCTTTTATAGCTGGCTACGCGAAATCCTCAGTGAAGAAGATATCCGCGAATTTGAGGAAACCCTGGATTTTGACGCTGCTACACAGTACGACTTTGCCCGTGTGCGGATCAATATCTTTGACTCCTTGCATGGTCCTGCTATGGTGCTGCGGCTGATCCCGCTCAAAATCTTGACCATGGAGCAGCTTAACCTCCCGCCCGTCTTTAAAGATGTTTGCCACTATCACAAAGGCTTAGTTCTGGTAACGGGACCTACGGGTTCAGGTAAATCCACCACAATGGCAGCCATGATTGACTACATCAATAAGGAGATGCCCAAGCACATTATTACCATTGAAGACCCAATTGAATTTGTCCACAAAAGTCAAAAGGCGTTGATTAAACACCGGGAAGTTGGTATTCATACCCGCAAGTTTGACAATGCGTTGAAAGCAGCTCTACGGGAAGATCCAGACTTAATCCTGGTGGGGGAAATGCGGGACAAAGAAACGGTTAACACGGCTCTCAAGGCGGCTCAAACAGGGCACCTTGTGATGGGAACGCTGCATACCAATAGTGCAGTGAAGACAATCGAGCGGATTTTGCAATTGTTTGAACCAGAACAACAGGAACCGATTCGGATCTCGCTAGCGGAGTCAATGGTTGCCGTCATTTCTCAGGGTTTATGCCGCACGACTGATGGTAAACGTGCAGCCTTTCACGATATTTTGATTAATACGGATGCCATCAAAGACTTTATTCGACGTGGAGAAATCGAGGAGATTGAGCAAATCATCCCCCGATGCACCTTTGACGGTATGTGCACGATGAACCAGTCTCTCTATAAGCTGTATGAAGCAGGACGGATTACGGAAGAGGTTGCTTTAGAAATGTCGCCGAAACCGAACGAAATGGCACAGTCATTGAGAGGGCGCGTGTAATCAGTACAGGAAAACACATTGAACGTAGATTCCGACTCTGCCGCCAGCGTCTTCAAGGGCATTGCGCTCTTTACACCTGGAGGCGGTTTAATTTATTGCATCGATCGCAAGAAGCAGGAACGCTGGCACGTTCATCTTTGTGCTGCCTTACGTGACATTTTACACCTACCAGAACCACCGCACTTTTTGGTGCCTTGTTACGCTGCCACTGTCGATCGCTGGCTGATTCCTCAAACTCAGCATTTACAAACAGTGGCAGAGGCATCCCCTCTAGTACTTCGGTATCAAGCTCTGCTGAATGCTGTCTTTGACACAGGTGCTTTAGTTTGGCAGCCTTCGCGCTTGCAAGAGGGCTTGTGTGATGCCGTTGTGCTATCTACCTATCGCAAGCAGTTTCCCCAACTCTGGGAACCGCATGATCTGGTTGTGCGGTACGAAACAACAGCACCGTATGCCCACCTGTCTCCAAAAGCACCTGCTGTCCCGTTAGAGCACTCTCCACTTCCCAACGCAAAAGGTTATGTCCTGCGTCTGTTTGTTTCTGGTCATAGCATTGCTACAGAACGAACCTTGCAAGCGCTACATCGGGTTTTAGAAGAGTCCCTCAGCCATCCTTACACGCTTAAAGTCATTGACGTATCGCAACATCCTGAGCAAGCAGAACTCGATCAGGTGTCAGCAACGCCTACTTTGGTGAAGGTTTATCCTCGACCTGTGCGCCGCATCGTGGGGGACTTAGATAATGTTGACCAGTTGTTACGCATCTTTGGACCACATGGATGAAGCTTGTCACAATAGAAATTGTACTCGCTGATTCTGGTGTGCTGTGGTTACTCTAACGGTTGAAACAATTCTTGATCGCGCCTTAAACGGACAGGATTTGTCCTGCGAAGAGGGGGTGCTCTTGCTGAAGCAGCGATCGCCCAATACGATCGCACACATTCGCCAGACGGCTGACCAACTTCGACAGCAGCAGTCGGGTGAGACTGTTACCTACGTCATCAACCGCAACATCAATTTCACCAACATTTGTGAGCAGCACTGTAGCTTTTGTGCCTTTCGCCGGGATGAGGGTGACGAGGGCGCGTACTGGCTAGATCTAGAGCAACTGTTGGCAAAAGCAACGGATGCCGTACAGCGAGGGGCAACTGAACTTTGTATGCAGGGCGGCTTAAACCCAAAAGCAACGTTCAACGGGTCATCATTGTCCTATTACCTGCGGATTGTCACAACGTTGAAGGACAAATTTCCGCAGCTGCATCTACATGCCTTTTCGCCCCAAGAAGTGCAGTTTATTGCCAGAGAGGATGGTCTAAGCTACGCCGATGTCATCGCAGCGCTACGTGATGCAGGCGTTGATTCTTTACCTGGAACTGCCGCAGAAGTGCTGGATGACTCAGTACGGCGCGTGTTGTGCCCTGAGAAAATTGATACCGCTACCTGGCTCGAAATTGTGGGTATCGCCCATCAGCAAGGTTTGCATACGACTAGCACGATGCTGTCGGGGCACATTGAAACGCCAGAGCAACAGATACGCCATTTAGAGTTGCTACGATCGCTCCAGCAAGCGTCTCTTGAAAAAGGCTATCCCGGCATCACAGAGTTCATTTTGCTGCCGTTTGTGGGGCAAGAAGCACCGAAGCCTTTACGTCGTCGAGTCGGACGCGATCAGCCTGTCCTCGCCGACGCGCTGTTGCTGATGGCAGTGGCTCGCATCTTTTTGGGACGCTGGATCACCAATCACCAGCCCAGTTGGGTCAAACTGGGGCTGATAGGTGCAACGGAAGCACTCACCTGGGGCTGCAATGACATTGGCGGCACCCTGATGGAAGAACACATCACCTCAATGGCAGGCGCACAGGGTGGTACGTGTATGGAAGTCGAAACGTTGCAAGAAGCGATCGCCTCGCTCGATCGTCCCCATCGCCAGCGCGATACCTTGTATCGGGTTATTGATTGTTAGATTCCGTCAACACCGACGCATCCCTATTCTTCTGAAGCTTTACAGAATAATTAATTGCTTAGTCATCCTAAAATCTCTCATAGCTTCCCTATTTTGCATGGATATTGAAGAGTTTCAGAAAAACTTTCCACCGAGCGTAGAAATACCTGAGATTCTTATACGATTGCTTACATTCCAAAACATTCGAGACGAATACTTTGGTGGTTTTAGCCTTATAGAATTCTCTCGCGATGAGCTTCTATCGCTGTTTGGCGGAAACAGACAAGCTGCTTCTCAGTTCATTATTTTTGGGCATTCTCCTGCGGGTGCCTCATACGGTTACTGGCTATACGATAAGCATACAATTGACACGGCTCCGATTGTTGTAATTGGTTTTGGTGGGGATGGTAATACAGTTATTGCTAACTCACTTCAAGATTTCTTGAGAGTAGTTTCAATTGGAGAAGATCCCCTCTGTTATGTAATTACTGAATGGGGATGGAGCGATCGCAATGAGATCGAAGTGGATGAAAATTTAGAGAACTACCGCAAATGGTTATTGAAAGAATTAACTTTAACCGTACCAACTATTGAGGAGGCTGAGGCGATCGTGACCGCAGCAAAGAATGTACATCCCGATCTAGATCAGTGGATACAGCAATTATATGAAAATGATTGAAACAACATATCTGCAAGATTGCCAGCGAGTAGAAAAAAGCTTGTAAGGTGATAGGAGGCTTTTTCTACCCTCGGTTGTCAGTCAAAAAATTAGCAACCAATAACTCACTAATTGCATGATCGGTTATCTCAAAGGGACTGTTGCATACATCCAGAAAGCAAATAATCGCGTCACGTTGACGTTGGAGGTCGGTCAAATTGGCTATGACATCCAGATTGTGCCGCGTCTGTTGCAGCAGCTGGCTGGTGTGGGGGAGACGGTGCAAATTTTTACCCATCTCCATGTGCGGGAGGATCAGATTGTCCTGTTTGGCTTTGATTCGGCTGCCGAGCGCGATTTGTTTCGGCAACTGGTGAGCGTAAGTGGCATTGGTCCGCAACTGGCGCTGGCGCTACTGGATACGATGGGGCTGCAAGATCTGATACAGGCGATCGTAGTGGGCAATACTCGTGCCCTCTCTCGCACTCCAGGTGTAGGCACCAAAACTGCCGAACGTCTTGCACTAGAGCTAAAAAGCAAGCTAGCAGAATGGCGACAGCAAGCAGGCATGATCACCGCTCCGTCAACGGGTCCGATTCTCTCAATTCAGGAAGATGTGGAGATGACCTTGCTGGCATTGGGCTATACCAACAGCGAAATTGCCCAGGCATTACAAACGGTAGGACAAAGCAGCAGCCTCTCAAAAACTGCGGATGCAGAAGAGTGGATTCGACGATCGATCGCCTGGTTGAGTCAGTAGGGCAAAAGGCTAAAGGCAAAAGGCAAAAGGCAAAAGGCAAAAGGCTGAAGGCTGAAGGCTGAAGGCTAAAGGCTAAAGGCTAAAAGTTTGGTCAGTAGTCGATCGCCCAAATCAACTCAAAACTCAAAACTCAAAACTCAAAACTTCTCTCCCCTCTCCCCTCACCAATCCAGGTTGCAATCCGTAGTCATAACGAGTATGATTTAGAGGTGAGCTTAAGAGAACGGCAATGGTCAGAGTAGAAGCAGTACCCATTGATAAGATTCGTCGCCCCTTGTTTCGGCAGAATGATCAGGCGAAGGTCAGTGCTTTGATGGTATCCATTCAAGACGTTGGGCAGCAAGAGCCGATCGATGTCCTTGAAGTTGAGGGCGAATATTACGGTTTTTCTGGCTGCCATCGCTATGAAGCTTGTAGTCGTCTGGGGCAAGAAACGATTCTTTGCCGCATTCGACGTGCTCCGCGTGCGGTGCTACAGCGACATTTGGCTTAGGCTGCTTTTACCAGCAGTTTGCATGGATGGGTCGATTTTTTGCAGCAGCAGGCTAGCGGCGATCGTTCTTAACAAGCTACTGTCTAAACGAGCTACTGTTAGGACTTGTCACAAATCGCTCATTTCAACGTTTTCACTGCGTTCAACGAAACGATTTCTTTTACTTAAAGGACATTATGGCAATCCCAACCGAAACAATGCCCATCAACATCGGCATTGACGAAAAAGCGAGAGGCGAAATTGCGGAAGGTCTGTCTCGTTTTCTAGCAGACACATATTCCCTTTATCTCAAAACCCATAACTTTCATTGGAACGTGACGGGTCCAATGTTTCAAACGTTGCACCTGATGTTTGAGGGGCAATACACCGAATTGGCTGCGGCTGTGGATTTAATCGCTGAACGGATTCGGGCACTTGGCTTTCCTGCACCGGCTACCTATTCAGAGTTCGCGCGGTTGAGTTCGATCCCCGAAACGCCAGGCGTGCCCAAGGCCGAAGACATGATCCGCGAATTGGTTGCCGGTCAAGAATCAGTTGTCCGTACGGCGCGATCGATCTTTCCCATTGTCGAGCAGGTGAACGACGAACCAACGGCTGATCTGCTGACTCAACGGATGCAGGTACATGAAAAAACCGCCTGGATGCTGAGAAGCCTCTTAGAAAGTTAAGAGTGAAAGTTAAGAGTGAAAGTTAAGAGTTTTAAGTTTTGAGTTTTGAGTTGAATTGACCACTTAAAATTCAAAATTTAGAACTTAGAATTTTTTCCTTATGTCCCCAGATTTTACCCACCGTTTGCGCGAGTTGATGCAGACGGTGGGTTTTTCTAGCTTTAGGGCGCTGAGTCAGGCAGCCGGTGTGTCAGAAAACCAAATCCTGCGGCTACGACGAGGCGATACCCAACTGCGCGTTGAGACGCTGCTGAAGCTAAGCCATGTTCTACAAGTACCTGTAAGCGAACTACTGCCTGTAGTGGCTGAGGCGAAAGGTCAGCGATCAGCGGTCAGCGATCAGCAGTCAGCGGTCAGCGGTCAGCGGTCAGCAGTCAGCGGTCAAAACTCGGAACTCAAAACTCAAAACTCAAAACTCTCTAGCAACGCGGCGCGAAGCGCTACTCAAAACTCAAAACTCGAAATTGACTACGCTGCACTGCATCAACGTCTGTTGGATTTGCAGCATGAGTACGATCGCCTCCAGCAACAGCTCGCGCAGCAACGCCAGGATTTGTGGCAGGAGTTTCAGCAGTCAAGCGTACAGGTTTTGGAATCGCTGCTGCTGCAACTGCCAACGGCTGCCTATGCCGCGCAGCAAAATCCACAGGCTCCGGCTGTCAAACTGCTGCCCTTGCTGCGTCCACTGGATCAACTGCTGCAAGCCTGGGGGATTGAGCCGATCGCCACGGTTGGCGCTGAAGTAGCCTACGATCCCCAGCAGCAGCAATTGATGGCAGGTATGGCTCAACCCGGCGATCGCGTCAAAATTCGCTATACGGGCTATCGTCAGGGCGATCGCTTGCTTTATCGGGCAAAGGTCAGTCCCATTGCTTAAGCGATCGCACCCCGTTTGAGCAATTGCAAAGATGCAAGTCACTAGGGTCGAGACGAACTATCTTAGGATGGAGTTCAGTCAATCCCTACTTTTTTGATTCGGTTATGCGGATAGAATGCGTTGCTCAGGTTCAGAATGCTCAGGATCAGCTTTACAGGCAGCGATCGACGGTAGCGGTCAAAGCACTACTTCGTCTGCCCTTGCCTGGGATCGTGTTAGCGATCGCGTCTGTGTTTGGGCTTGGGCTTGGGCTAGCAGCACCCGGAACAGCCACCACTCGTAAGGATATTGATTTACAGATTGGGGTGGTGCAACGCTTTGGCAGTAAAGCAACCGATGGCTTGATGTTGCAGGCAGCCACCGGCGATCGTCTGACCTTCCGGTTTGAAACAAAGGGCAAGGCTCAAACTATCACCGCTACAAACGCCAAGCTGGATGTTGTGCAGCAGCCTCTACCGGAACCAAACCTGCAAGAACGGGTGGTTCTTAGCAGCCACCGCAGTTTTGAGAGTGCCGAAGCAAGCGCTAATCGCTGGCTGGCGCAGGGCATTCCGGTCGAAGTTGCCCAACCAGAACGCTGGCAGGTCTGGGCAAAACGAGACACATACAGTACTCCCTTACTCCGTCGCCTGCTGGTGCAGAGTCTTCAAGCGCAAGGCATGCAAACGGCATACATTGATACTCAGGTGTTGCCGCAACAGCCGCGTGCATCGCTGGTGGTCAATGGCTACCGCTACACCCGCGATCGCGTGGAGATCCGGTCATCACAAGGCGCGATTCAAGTCACACAGACAAGCGGTGACAAAAAACGCACTCTCTATGCGGGTAGTTTACGACTGCAACCCAATACCTATGGCACGTATACGCTGGTCAATCAAGTGCCACTTGAAACCTATTTGCGTGGGGTCGTGCCGCATGAGATTGGTGCCTGGGCAGTGCAGCCTGTGTTAGAGGTGCAGGCAATTCTAGCCCGTACCTATGCCCTTCGCAATGTGCGACGCTTTGCGATCGACGGCTATCAGCTTTGTGCCGATACCCAATGTCAGGTTTATAAAGGTCTCACAGGCGCTGATCCAGCGACCGATCGCGCGATCGCTGCCACTCGTGGTACTGTCCTCACCTACAAGAATGAGCTGGTTGATGCCGTCTACTCCTCCTCAACGGGCGGCATCACTGCACCCTTTACCGATATTTGGGCGGGTGCCGATCGCCCTTACTTGCGGGCTGTCATTGATTCAGTGGGTCAGCCGTGGGATTTGGCGCGGCAAAACCTGGCAGAGGAAAAGAATTTTCGCCGCTTTATCAGCCAAACCAAAGGCTTTAATGAAGCCGGGGCTAACCTCTTTCGCTGGCGGGTAGAAAGCCGTTTAGAGGATCTGAATCGAGATGTGCGGCGCTACCTGGTCGCCTCAAAAGATCCGCTTGCCAACTTTAAAACCATTCAACGTCTTGAAGTGACCAAGCGATCCCCAGCGGGACGAGTGCTAAACGTACGCATTACTACCGATCGAGGCACCTTCGACTTGGTGAAAGACAATATCCTCGTCGCCCTGTATGCGCCCAACAGCACCTTGTTTTACGTTGAACCGCTCTACGGCGCAAACAAGACCCTACAAGGCTATAGCTTCGTGGGCGGCGGCTTTGGGCATGGCGTGGGGCTAAGTCAAACAGGCACCTATCATCTCGGTAAGCTGGGCTGGTCGAGCGATCGTATCCTAAGCTTCTACTATCCGGGCACCCAACTACGACCGATCAGTGATGCCATTACGTTCTGGCGCGGCGACCAGAGCAACGGTAGCTAAAAAACAGTTGGCTGTTACTTTTAGCCAAACTCTTTTGAGCAATCACTCATGTTTGCTGACCAGGCGATCGCTCTATCAACGTCAAAAGTGGTGCTTTGGCTCTGCTTCTAGTGGGTTGAGCGAAACCGAAGAACCTACCCAGAGCCTTAGAGGTTGTTTGAGAAGTGTCTGGCGGTTAAAACCGCGACTACGTAGACAAAGTCCGCCGACGCGGACGACGGAAGCCAAGGGTTTTAGCACCTGCGTTGCTTGAATGCCGTCAGGCTAGAGGCAGGTTATAGCCCTTTGGGCATGGCTACGCTAGTGTCCGTGTAGCCGCGTAAAGCCGTTGGCATCCAAGCAACGCGTAGCGTCTCCGTTGGCGAAGCCTTCTCCGAAGGAGTAGGAGTATGCAGTCGCCAAGGCTACAAGCATCTGGACTTTTAAAGCATCCTCTAAGGTTAAATTTTTTGCGCTGAGTCATAAAAACAAAAACAGGCGGTAAAGAGTATAGAAACTCCTTACCGCCTGTTTTTACATCAGTACAGCAACAGCATGACCGTTAGTACAGTTCTTCTTCTTGATGGGTCAGAATTGTGACATCAGAGGTTGGGTAAGCAACGCACGTTAGCACGTAGCCCGCTTCAATCTGATCATCATCTAAGAACGATTGATCTGATTGATCAACCGTGCCTTCCTTTAGCTTGCCAGCGCAAGTCGAGCAAGCACCAGCGCGGCAGGAATAGGGTAGATCAATACCCTGTTCTTCAGCAGCATCAAGAATGTACTCGTCTTCAGGAACCTCAATCGTTGTGTTCAGCCCTTCAGCCTCGTTGATTAACGTGACTTTAAAAGTTGCCATGCAATGGTCCTCTCAATTAATGGAAACAGTACTCTAAGCTCATTGGAAGCTGGCTCCGTAGCTTTATCTGAATAAAGTCTGCTTCCTGAATCAGCTTTACTCTTGATACTACGGGAAAACCATTGGTTTAGAAACGTTACGTCATCAGTGGGATGAATGGTATTCGTAATAAAAGTACCAGATTTTATCTAGTTAGCTTATATAACGACCTGTAATGACCGATCTCATAATGATGCAAACAAGCGATGGAACAATCACTTCAGTACCGCCGAGCCAACATCTGCTGCCCTAGCGCTACTGGCAGCAGGCGGTTTCTGCCCTTAACCATTGTCTGTGGTGCTAGGGTTTTGTGACGACAGGTATATCAAGAGTGCAGCCCATGACAAAAACCGCGTTGTCTTTTTCGATCCCGCTCCAGGTCGGTCTGGTTGGTACGGGCTATGCGGCAAAGCTACGATCGCAAGCACTCCAGGCAGAACCGCGTGCCACACTAGCCGCTGTTGCCGGACACGCCCTCGAAACCACGCAGGCATTTAGTCAGCTCTATGGCGCAGAGGCGATCGCATCCTGGCAAGCACTGCTAGAGCGATCGTCTCTGGACTTGATCATCATCGCTACAGTGAATCGGGATCATGGTGCGATCGTCCGAGCCGCGTTGGAAGCAGGGAAGCACGTCATTGTGGAGTATCCCTTAGCGCTGGATGTTGCCGAAGCGAAGGAGTTGATTGCGCTGTCGAAGTCTCAAGAGAAACTGTTACACGTCGAGCACATTGAGCTATTGGGCAATATGCACCAGGCGCTCAAAGCATCACTGTCGGCGATCAGCACTCCCTTTTATGCCCGCTATGCCACCATCAAGCCAGAGCGACCCGCTCCCCAGCGCTGGACGTATCAGCCTGAACTGTTTGGGTTTCCGCTGATGGGTGCTCTGTCGCGGCTGCATCGTTTCGTCGATCTCTTTGGCAAGGTGGCAACTGTAAGCTGTCAGGCTCAGTATGGCGATCGTAGCGAGTTGAGCGATCCCCATTATGCGACCTGTTACTGCACTGCCCAGCTACGGTTTCAATCGGGTCTGTTGGCAGAAGTCATTTATGCCAAAGGTGAAGCCATGTGGCAACCGGAGCGCAAGATGGAGGTGCATGGCGAAAAGGGCGCACTGATCTTTGATGGGGATCAGGGAACGCTTGTGCAGGCAGAGGGAAGCCAACCGATCGCGTTAGGCAGTCGTCAGGGGCTTTTTGCCAAAGATACGGCAATGGTGCTGGATTACTTAATCGACGGTATCCCGCTCTACGTGACACCCGAAGCAAGTTTATACACGCTAAAAGTGGCAGACGCGGCGCAGCGATCGGCTGAAACAGGACAGACCATAATGCTGGAGTAATCCATCGCCAACGTTGCATCTCAATTTCTAGACATTGAGAGATCACAGAGCAGTTTGCCAAACACATGATTAAAACGCTGAGTAATACTAACTTTTGCTTGGGTGTTACCCGCATCAGACCTTCAACTTTAGAAGACGTTTAAGGAATGCAGGCTCTCACGATAAGATGGAGAACTAAGGCTCGATCGCCCTGCTGCCACCTTATTTTTCATCACACTCGCCCTTCCAAGTCCATGAAGCATACTCTCTCGGTTTTAGTTGAAGACGAAGCGGGGGTTCTCTCCCGTATTGCTGGTTTGTTTGCCCGTCGTGGGTTTAATATCGAGAGTTTAGCGGTCGGACCAGCCGAGCAGATGGGCGTTTCGCGCATTACGATGGTGGTGCCAGGGGATGATAACAGCATTGAGCAGTTGACCAAGCAGCTTTACAAACTCATCAGCGTGCTGAAGGTACAAGACATTACCGAAGTACCCTGTGTTGAGCGCGAACTGATGCTGATGAAGGTCAACGCCACCAGCGTCAATCGTTCCGAGATTGTGGAACTGGCGCAGATCTTTCGGGCACGGGTAGTTGATGTCGCCGAAGATTCTGTCACGCTGGAAGTGGTCGGTGATCCTGGCAAGATGGTAGCGATCGTCCAGGTGCTCAACAAATTTGGCATTCGCGAAATTGCCCGCACTGGCAAAATTGCCCTCATGCGCGAATCGGGTGTGAATACGGAGTATCTCAAGTCGTTGGAAGCGAAAGTCTGAGCAGCAGACAGCATTCAGCATTCAGCCATCAGCTTGAATACGGTCTGCCGATCATCAGCAAGTAGCCAGCCAGAAACAATGGCTATCTGTTTTCAAAATGTTGCTCGACAGCCTCCAGTTTTAGTGCTGACCGCTGACTGCTATGCCTAAGCTGCCATCCGAAGCTGATTCATCCAGGCGGCGAGATCGTTAAAGGAGCGATCGCGGTATATGCCATACCGTTCTTGCTTGTTGCGAATGCGTTTGGGCAGTTCTGGCAGAATCCCAAAGTTGGGCGGCATGGGTTGAAAATGCTTGGGCGATGCCGAACTAATAAAGTCAAACAAGGCACCCATCATGGTCGTGACAGGTAAGGCGATCGGCGGTTGCCCTAAGGCGACCCGTGCGGCATTCGTGCCAGCCAGCCAACCGCCTGCTGCTGCTGCTGTATAGCCTTCAGTGCCGACCAATTGTCCTGCGGCAAGGAGTGTGGTGCGCTGCTTAAATTGCAGTGTGGCATGGAGCAACTCCGGTGCATTAACAAAGGTATTGCGGTGCATCACACCCATGCGAACAAACTCGGCATTTTCTAAGCCAGGAATCAGTTGGAACACACGCTTTTGCTCACCCCAGCGCAGATTGGTCTGAAAGCCCACCATATTCCACAGTTGTCCTGCCCGATCTTCTTGCCGCAGTTGAACAACCGCATAGGGACGCTTCGCCTTGTTGTCAGGTTCGCGAAAGTCTCCCAAACGGGCATCAAACAAGCCCACAGGTTTCAGTGGACCGTAGCGCATGGTATCTTCGCCCCGTCTCGCCATTTCTTCGATCGGCAAACAGCCTTCAAAAAACTTCGCTGTTTCTTGTTCAAAGTCCTTTAGCTCTGCCTGCTCTGCCTGACACAACTCCTGCCGAAAGTGAAGATACTGGTCGCGGTTCATGGGGCAGTTGAGATAGGCGGCTTCACCCCGATCGTACCGAGACGCAAGAAACGCTACCTCAAAGTCGATCGACTCGCCCACGACGATCGGGCTGGCAGCATCAAAGAAACTCATGTACTCCATGCCCGTAAAGCGATGGAGATCCTCTGTTAAAGCCGGACTGGTTAACGGCCCGGTCGTCAAGACGCTAATGCCCTCTGTGGGAATCGCCTGCACTTCTTCACGGCGCAGGTCAATCAAAGGATGCTGGGCAAGCGTTTCCGTCAGGTTTTTGCTAAAAATGGCACGATCGACTGCCAGCGCACCACCGGCTGGCACCGAGTGTTCATCAGCTTTGCCAATCACGATCGAGCCTAGACGACGCAGTTCTTCGTGCAGCAAACCAGAGGCGCGATCGCTCGACTGTGCCCCAAAGGAATTGCTGCATACCAGTTCTGCCAGATGCTCTGAATGGTGCGCCGGACTCGATCGCAGCGGTCGCATTTCGTACAAGATCACTGGAATACCTGCCTGGGCGATCTGCCATGCCGCTTCAGTGCCCGCCAAGCCGCCGCCAATCACATGAATAGGTTGAATCTCTGCCATCGCTATTTCAAACCGCTATGCCTCTTTAACCAGGATACGAGGTTCAGGGAGGTGGTGGTTGGTTGAATGCTTAAAACTCTATGGCAGTCGACGAGAACGTGAGGACAGACATAAACCTTGAAACGTCCTTTAAGCAAAGGCTTCTATTCATCCCTCATCCTTCATCCTTTTACTATAGAAAACGCTTGTCTAAACGCTGGCAATTTTGAGCAGGAGCGTTTCGCGCGATCGTCAGGGGCTTCCAATCGCTTTCGGCATCAACTACGCAAGATATTCTCGTAAAATGTAAAAGGATTGTAGAGACAAAGGTTAATTCATGTTTTGGGCTGACAAAATTGCTGCGGATGCACAAGAAAACCAGGTCGTCAACGACTCAAAAACGCCCTCTGGAAGGGTTCATGTTGGATCGTTACGAGGGGTTGTGATCCATGATGTGATTTACCGAGCCTTAAAATATGCTGGGAAAGCGCCTAAGTTCCTCTACGGTGTCGATGATTATGATGCGCTCGATACGGTGCCTCATTATCTCGATCGACAAAAGTTTGAGCCGTATCTGGGTTTTCCTCTGTGCAATGTGCCCTCACCGGAAGATAGTGCTAGCGATTACGCGAAATACTTCATGGGTGAGTTTCTAGAAGTGTTCGAGTATTTAGGCGTTAAACCAGAGGTTTACTATCTACGTGATCTGTATCGTTCTGGTCGTTTGAATAACTACATTGATATCTTTCTCAAAAATGCTCAATTGGTAAGGGAGGCGTATCTAGAAGTTAGCAAAGCGCGGCGATCGGATGACTGGTATCCCTTTCAAACCATTTGTGAAAGTTGCGGCAAGATTGCAACAACGGTTGTCTCTGATTACAACGGTTCGGAAGTTTTCTATACCTGTAAGCCTGATGCTACGGATTGGGTAAAAGGTTGTGGGCACTCAGGCTGGGTTTCGCCGTTTGACGGCAATGGCAAACTACCCTGGAAAGTAGAGTGGGTCGCCAAGTGGGATCTTTTAGGCATCAATATTGAGCTGGCTGGAAAAGATCACTCCCAAAAGGGCGGCTCTAGAGATGTTGCAAATGCAATCTGCCGCAAAGTATTACGCAAGCAGCCACCGTTTCATTCACCTTATGAGTTCATTTTGGTCAATGGAACAAAGATGAGTTCATCGAAGGGCGTTGGCTCCAGTGCTAAAGAAATTGCTGCCTTACTTCCGCCTGAATTACTCCGCTTTTTAATGCTGCGAACACAGCCAAAAACGGTGATTAACTTTGCTCCCAATTATGAGACGACAACTCGGCTCTTTCGCGACTATGACACGTTGATCGAAAAGTACCAGGTAGCGCCAGAACTGCAACAAGCAGCCTTGCCTGAAGAACTAAAGCCATTGTTGTATGCTCAACTTGATGGAGTCATTCAGCCCTACCATCCAGTCGAGTTAAGTACGCTGATTTCTTTGCTGCAAGTGCCGCACCTTGATTTGCACCAGGAGATTACAACACGCAGTACGCAGCCCCTTCAGGAATATGACTGGCAGATTGCCAATCAAAGAATTGCGGTGGCTCAAAAATGGCTGGCAGACTATGCTGACGAAGAAGACAAGCTGGTGATTTATCTTGATCAGGTTCCTGAAAAGGTAAAAGACCTGACTCAAGAACAGATGGCTTATCTCAAACAGCTAATCCACACCTTAGCTAATGTTCAAGACTGGGACGCTGAGGCGCTACAAACAGCCTTGTTTGCAACGGCAAGAGAATTAGAAATGCAGCAACCGCTTGCATTCAAGGCTGTTTATCTATCTTTTTTGGGCAAAGAACGTGGACCAAAAGCAGGCGCTTTATTGTCGTATTTAGAGCGAGACTTCACCTTAGACCGATTGAAAACAGTCACCGCTAGCTTCACGCCAGTTTAAGAAGTTGTTTGAAAAGGGTCTGGTGGTTAAAACCGCGACTACAAAATAAAGTCCGCCGACGTGGACTACCGAACGGCAAGGATTTTACAACCTGTGGCGGCGGTTTATAGCCCGTTGGGCATGGCTGCGCTAGTGTCTCTGTAGCGGCGACTTTAGTCGCCAAGCTACTTAATCAAGCTTGTCTAATTGACCCAGAGCCCCTTCTGGGTCTGCTTCTGGCGCTAGCGAGGGTTCCTTGTTCGATCGCATCCAGGCAGCAATCATACCCGCGATCGGAATGGCAAGAAAAACGCCTAACAAGCCAGCCACCCGTTCGCCAATAAAGAGCGACAGAAACAGTAGCACCGGATTTAATTCCAGGGCTTCCCCCATCACTTTAGGATGCACAAAATTATCCTGAACTTGCTGAAGGATGGCACAAGTGATCACCACTTTGAGGGCGATCGCTCCACCTTGTGAGGCAAAAACCAGCAGGGTAACAACCAGTACACCGAGCGTGGCTCCAATGCCAGGTACGGCATCCAGTATGCCAATGATTACCGCCAGAATAAGGGCATAGTTAACGCCCAAAAGCGAAAAAAGAATAAAAGTAGCAAGCGATAAAAATAGCATTAACAGCAGTTGCCCGCGTAAAAAGCCGAGAAAACTGTGCCGAAAAGCCTGAGCAAAGCGATCTCGGGATGAGACAGGTACTAACCTGAGAAAGAGCTGCCACAGCTTTTCACCATCGATCAGCATATACAGACTGATCACCGCCCCAAAAATACCGGTAAAAATGCTGGAGAAGATGGTTTGCACTACGCCTAAGCCAGAAGCCAAACTCGTTTGTAACGTACCAATGAATCTGCTGACATCCAGTTGGTTGAGAAAGTCCCGGAATGGCAGGAAGTTTGGCTGGTTTAACGTATCTTTGAGCTGCGTGAGCAATCCCTCTCCCTGGTTCACTACTTCGAGACCAACCAGCATGACTAGTCCCAGCAGTATGGCGACTGCCCCAATAAAGGTAATGGCGATCGCCAATCCTCTAGGAATAAAGCGCGACAGCCAATCCACTGGATAATTTAAGAGTGCGGCAAAGATGGCGGCGGCAGTAAAAAGAGCGATCGTGCCATAAAAGTAATTGATGAGTAAGACCGTTACCCAGCCGCAGCCAAACAGCAACAGGTAATGCAGGAGAGTAGTACTACTATAGGCTTGCCATAGTTGAGCTAAAGGCTGAGAGGATTTTGGTGGGCGCATTGTCGATTCTCCTGGCTCATTGCCGTTGCTTGGTCAAGCAGGCATCAGCATGACAGTACAGCCAACCTGATGGAGCCGCAGCAATGCCACAAGTACTTCAACTAGTTCACCCGCGATCGCCTGAACCGCAATTATAGGCGTTGAGCTACTAATGAACAATGCTTCCTAAGGCTTGTGGATTCAATCCAACCGCATCTTTGCGTCGGCTGTGTAAAGCCGTTCTGGCAGAGCAGAAAAGCGCAGCGTCACGCATCAAAAGCTTTGCAGCCAATGCGTGACGGCTCTTGCCTCAGACATCCAACAAAAGCCGATCTTATTTAATTCTCATTCCTAAGTGTCTGGGTTTGCAATGCCATTAGGTGAGTAATACCAATTCCTCAAGGTAGGGCTACAGATGCTATAAAGTAGCTATTGGGTTCAAGCAGCATTTATGGCAGGCGTTTACAAACTCGATATCACCGAAACGGAAGCAGACCTAAAACAACGGCTCAGAAGCCAAAAGACCGCTTCTGACAAAGAACGTATTCAACTGCTTTATCTGCTTAAAACTGGTCAAGCCACCACGGTGCAGTCTGCGGCGACCCTGCTCGGTCGGCATCGCGTCACTGTACAGGAGTGGCTCCGCCTCTATCGCACCGGCGGTCTGACAGCCATGCTCACCCATACGCCCCGTACGGGGCGACGGCAGAGCATTCCCCAGTGGGCACAGGCGGCGCTCAACCAACGGTTGCACCAAAATGAGGGCTTCAACAGCTACGGCGAGATTTGCCAGTGGCTAGAGACGCAACTCGGCATCACTGCCCCTTATAAAACGGTGCATCAGTTGGTGCATTACCGCCTCAAAGCCGCGCCTAAAGTTGCTAGACCCGTGAGTACAGAGACCACAGCGGTCAAAGTAGAGGCATATAAAAAAACTCGCTGAGAACCTGGCGATGCTGGCTTGGTATGCCGTAGCCGTGCTGGGACTGAGCGGACAAGTACGCTTCTTCTGCCAGGATGAGACGCGCCTTGGGCTCAAAACTATCAGTGGGCGCAAGATCACGGCCAAAGGCATCAAGCCCAAAGGTAAGGTGCAGTGGCAGTTCAAGGCCACCTATCTGTATGGGGTGGTGGAACCGAGCACGGGCGAGCACTTCTTCTATGAGTTCACTCATCTCAACAGCGATTGCTTCCAAGTGTTCTTGAACTTAGTGAGTGAGCGCTACAAGGACAGCATTGTGATCATGCAAGTCGATCAAGCGGGGGCACACCGCGCCAAACGCTTGCAGATTCCGCCCAATATCATCTTGCTGTTTCAACCGTCCCACTCACCAGAAACGAATCCCATTGAGCGTGTGTGGCAGCATTTCAAATTAGGGTTGCGCTGGCAGTTGCCGAAGAACCTCGATGCGTTGCGGTTGTTGATGCGAGCGAGGTTAGAAGTGATGACTAAGGAAGTCATTGCTTCCCTTGTCGGATGGCACTCTATTTTAGAGGCACTATCTGTAGCTGGTCTTTAGAGAATTGGTATAATTAAGAGCGTTGATTAATGTGGTTATGCCAGTAAAAACGGCTGTAAATAGCATTTACAGCCGTTCAAGTGATTTCCAGTGAAAGACCGATAGAGTGAGGCTTTCAGACAGCAATTATTCTTTAGCAACCACTGGTTGCTGTCAGGTTATGTCAACTCAAATGAATGAACAGCAAGGGGCGATCGTGTTGAGGGGTAGATGCACCCCTTCTAAGCGTTTAAGACGATTGAGAATGAGGGAGACTGAAACATCAGCCCGACGATCGATTTACAAAATTACGTTGGAGATATAGTCGACGACGACGTAATTCACCTGATCAAGCAGCAACACATTAGAACCCACAACAACTAGGTCGTAGGACGCTGGCAAATTGACGTATGTGTTAACTTGCTTTGGTAAACGTACCAATTTCTTGGCGATACCGGGAGGTAAACCTTTACCGCGCAGCAGTTGCTTTTGAATGCCAGGTGGTAGAGAGCGAGATTGTCTCACAATTTGAGTCCGGGTCGCACTGGTCAAAAGATTGTTACAGCTACAGTTGCCGCGCAGCAGATCAACTAGCACCGTCCGTTGGCTGGTTGAAAAGCTTGTCACCTGAGTTTGTTGCACTGTCGCTGTGCGAATAGGACCGTTGTACGCCATCACAATCCGGCTGGTGTTTTTGTAAACAGTCACCACACTTTGGATTGTTTTGGTTTGTGAGCCAACACGATTACCTGCAAAGGTAAACGTCCAGGAGTCGCCGTTATCAACATACGGACAATTTTGAGCCGGTCCATGCATGGAGGCTTCAGCACGGTAATAGCGAATGCCACCGTTTGCTGATTCTGCGGTTTGACGAGCAAGGTTTTTTGCCCGATTCAGATCAATCCGAACTACACGTTTTTTATCATTATCATCGTCATCGCGATCGCGTCCCCGATTGCGATTGCGATTTTTCTTATCATCATCATTGTCGTCGTCATCGTCATCATCGCCATCTGCCATTAACCATTGCTGGCTATCAGCATTTTGCTTTGCAGACATTCCACCCAGGGTGCTTGCTTGAGGGCTTGGCGCAAACGCATAGGCTGCGGAAGGCATTGCAGTGAGAAGAGCGAGACTGATTGCAGCCAAGGCACGTTTACTTAACGGTTTAGCCAGTAGTGAATATGGCATTAATTGTCATCCTTTCTAAGTTGAATGGGTCGGCGATCTAAGTTCTTAAACTACCTCGGTATCTCTAGTGTTCCCTTTCGGTAACTTACTTGACCTCTCCTTCACAGAAAGGATGATTTAGGCAACTTAGAAGTGGCAACGCTTTACACTCGGAACGATCGTTTTTTGCAGCTCATTGACCCAAATAAAAACGGCTCTCTGCGTTTTTATTTGTAAGTCCAGAGATTAATCATTTCGCAATTACTGCTCACAAGAGTTTGCCCGTCAGGGCTAAACTTCAATGACCATACTTCGCTGGCACAAATACGACCTCGATCAGCAGGCGCGTTGTTCAGTGTGTTGATGAGTGCTCCATCCCGTAAGCGCCACAGCTTAATTTCTCCGTGAGTACCAGTGGCGATCGTTTGGCTGTCTGGGCTAATGGCGACAGAGCGAACATAGTCTGCCGCCTGCCCTTTCAAGCGGTGCGTGAGCTGACCTGTTTTTAAGTTCCACGTACGGGCAAAATCACCATGACCACTGACTAAGGTTTTCCCGTCAGGGCTAATGGCGATCGACCAAACTTTGGATCGAGCATCAAACGTGCGGATGGCGGCTCCCGTTTTGAGGTTCCACAGACGAATCGTACCGTCATAGCTGGCAGTGGCAAGGCTGCGACGATCGGGGGTGAAGGCGATCGCTTCAATGTTCTGAGTATGCGCCAACAGCGTATGTTGCAATGTGCCAGAGGGCAAAGCCCAGAGTTGCACTGGCACCTTTGAACCGATGCGATCAGCCTGCATGATGAGGATCTTGCTATCAGGGCTGACACCTTTAAGGCGATGGGGGCTTGGAAAACGTTGCTGCAACCGTCCAGAGCGGAGATCCCAGAACTGGATTTGTTCACCCTTCTGCGCTGGCTCGCTGAGTCTAACCGCCAGTGTCCGCCCATCTGGACTAAAGGGCTGTTTAGCTGCCCAGCCTCGGAGCGTACAGACAACTTGCCTGGTCTGCCAATGCCATAATTTGGTCAGGTTGGCACTTGGGTGATGGTCAATTTGCTCAGCGCTGCTACTGGCAAGCAGCTTACCGTTGGGGCTAAGAGCAAGTGAGATGACTGAGCCAACAACGCCTCTAGCATTTTGGTCAGTTTTGTAATCAAAATGATGTAACGTTCGGGTGAGCGTGGCTTGCCTCCACGACTCAGGGCTAATCCGGGTGGCAGCACCAAGCACTGAAGTGGCACTGAGTGCTGACGGTAGCTGGCAGGTTGGCAGCTTGGTAGGCGTAGGCGCTGTAGATGGCTGTACGGACGGTGGTTTGGCTGCCGCAGTGACGCATGGTTCCGTCGATCGCGCTCCACCGGGCATGATTGCTTGACACCAGTTTGTCCGCCTTGAGCTTATGGCACCGGTTAGTTTGGCATTCTTGAAGCTAGCGCCCCGGAGGTTGGCATCCCCCAGTCTTGCCTGCTCTAAATTCGCACCGTCAACGTTTGCTCCCTGCAAGTTTGCGCGCTCTAACCAGGCACCGCCTAAATCCGCGCCCTGGAGGTTTGCACCGCTCAAGTCAGCATCATCCAAAACGGCTCCGTGCAGATTCGCCCCTCTCAGATTTGCCCCCCTTAAGTCAGCGTTCTCCAATCCAAACCGTGTCAGATTAGCGCCCTGAAGGTTGCAGTTGGGGCATTTTTTCGTCAGCCCTAGGCGCTGTTCACGCATCGTTTGACAGCCTGCCATGGCTAGAGTGCTGATGACAAGCACCGTTGTTAAAGCGTTGACAGTTTTCATGCTTGCACTTGGCATCCTTCGGTAGCTTCTTTGCGTCCTTACGTCTAGGCTGCGATCGACGGCATGGATGGCGATCGCTTTTTCACTGCTGCTCTATTGAAAACGCGATCGCGACTGAAGAAATGGTGCTAAGAATCAGTCGTGTGCGAGAAATAGCTACCGACATTGAAGCTGGTGGTATCTTCGATCTGCTTCAGCGTCGATCGGGTAATGAGCTTGCCGGCTTCGACCAGCACTTTCCCAGTTAAAGGATGCAACAAATCTTGATCGGCACGTCTGCCAATGAGTGCTTCGATATCCTTGATGGAGTTGATATACATACCGGGCGGTAGCTCAACCACCACACCATTTTGCAGCACTCTGGCTTGACAGGCTAAACGGGAGTTTGGCTTACAGGTTGTAATGACTTCTAGCGTGCGCTGTTCCCGGCGGCTCACGGGTGACAGGGAGTTCATACCCTCTTGCACGTAAATGTGACAGGTGGCGCACATACCCCGACCACCGCACTCTTTCAAAACATCCAGGTCTTTGTTTAACAAGACCGACAGCAGGTTGCCATTGGTCTCAACAGAGGTCTCCTGCGCGATCGGTTCCAGTCTGACAGTTTTAGCCATGATTTTTAGGGGGGAGAAGGTAAAAGTGAGGAGAGTAAGGAGGGGTAAGCGGTGAGGTGGGGGGATGAACGCTAAAGGATGAGAGGACTCAAGCTGAACGCAGCATTCAAAGCGTTGCCTTCGCTGCCGTCTCCTCTGCTCCTCTGCTCCTATGGCTTGCGGTACGCTCACGTCTCATCCTTCTACAGACCCATTTAACGGCTCTAGCAAGAGCGTTTTTTGCTGGTCTTGAAGGGCTTTTTGTTCGACGATCGCCGGAAAATCGCGAATGACCTGAGAGCAACGCTTGATGAAGGCAGCAACCCATTCTTGCAGCCACAGTTGCTCTGGCACAGTAAGGGGCTTGTTGCTTGCTTGGGGAAGCAATCCAGTGAGGGAAAACTGTGCAGACCGATCGATCTGTACAGAGGCTAACTGATCTGACTGGGGGCGCGTCGCTTTCCAGTAGTTTGCAATCACATGCGTACCGAGGTATTGGGTCGTGAATTGGCTCAGTTGATTGAGCGCAGCGATCGCCTCAACCAACGTTGCAGCCTCAGGTATGGCGGCACTGGGAGGGCTGAGTTCTGGCAATGGTGTGGGGCTACTGCCTGCCTGCAAGGCTGGTTCTTCTGGTTGGAGCGCCATCGTTGCGTCAGGAGCCGCGACTGAGTCAGCGCTGTGCTTGTGATAGTGCATCCCTGTGAGGGGGATGTTTCCTGCCAACAATCGAAACGTCGCGATCGCATTTGGAATGTCCTCCTTCAACACAGCCCTCAGTTGGTTGATCGTGCTTAAATAGTCTGCGCGGATCAGCCTCCGATGGGTGATCACCAGCAGCACCATACCGCGATCAAGCCTGTAAAGCCGCACCAGGTGCTCAGTAAATTGAAACTCAAACACGTCAAAGCCATCAGGAATGGTTTCAACGACTTGCAAAATACCTTGAGCGAGGGCTTCTTTTTGTTGAAAGTTCAGAGTCTGGTCAATCCCGCAGAAATAAGGACGAGAGCGCCCATCCATTAGGGCAACGCCTGCAATTCCTGGTAAATTCAGAAAGTCCTGAATAACCTCCCGTTTCATAGTTCTTTAATTTACGTTTCAATACGATACATGGCACAACGTACTGCTAGGGACTATGCAGGCGGCTGTGTTAGGGTTTCTGGTTTAGCAGCCTCTTGCTTCCGGTGATTAAAAGGCTGTTTAGCCAGTCGATGAACACTCCGGCTCCTCCCATCTCTCAGGTTTAGCAGTATGTCTGACCTTCCCTTTACTCTGGATCAGTTACGCATTCTCAAAGCGATCGCCGCTGAGGGAAGCTTTAAGCGTGCTGCCGATAGTTTATACGTCTCTCAGCCTGCTGTTAGTTTACAAGTCCAAAATCTAGAACGCCAGTTGGATGTGCCCTTATTTGACCGTGGTGGTAGGCGAGCACAGCTTACAGAAGCGGGGCATCTCCTTTTGAGCTATGGCGAAAAGATTCTCACGCTCTGTCAAGAGACCTGTCGCGCGATCGAAGATTTGCAAAATCTTCAGGGCGGCACGTTGATCATTGGAGCGAGTCAAACGACTGGCACATATCTTTTACCCCGCATGATTGGCGTGTTTCGACAGCAGTATCCTGATGTTGCTGTGCAGCTACATGTGCATTCAACCCGTCGCACCTCCTGGAGTGTTGCGAATGGACAAATCGATCTTGCGATCATTGGTGGCGAAATTTCGCCTGAACTGCAAGACTCTCTAGAAATTATTCCCTATGCTGAGGACGAACTAGCACTGATTTTACCCGTCTTGCATCCGCTGGCAAAAGCAGGAACGATTCAAAAAGATGATTTGTACAAGCTCCAGTTTATTGCGTTGGATTCACAGTCAACAATTCGCAAAGTCATTGATCAAGTACTGGCTCGCTGTGGTATCGAAACGCGCCGTCTCAAAATTGAGATGGAGTTAAATTCGATCGAGGCAATCAAAAACGCCGTGCAGTCGGGTTTGGGCGCAGCGTTTGTGTCGATTTCAGCGATCGAAAAAGAGCTGCAAATGGGTGTGTTGCACCGTGCCAGAATCGATGATGTGGTGGTGAAACGGATGTTGTCGGTCATTATTAATCCCAACCGTTATCGATCGAAGGCAGCCGAAGCCTTCTGCCGCGAGATTTTGCCCAAGTTTGCTGGTTATGCCAACTTGCAGCCCTATGAACCAGAACACGCTGAACCGTTAAAGTCCGCTGTTTCCAGTGCAACCAGCCGTCTAGTCATGCCAGAAATTGATTAAGCTAGCAGCGATCGCCTTACAGCCCATTTTTTATGGATCTTTACTGCACTCGTCCAGGCTGTCCACGCCCCGTCAATGCCTTCACCGACCTGGATCAACCAACCACCCTCAAGACGGTGCCGCAAAAATATTGCACCTCCTGCGGCATGGAGTTGATGCTCATTGGGCGGTATCTGCCACTGAAGTTATTGGGGCAGGGTGGCTTTGGAGCAGCATTTTTAGCGCGCGATCGCTACACGCCCGCCATGCGCCAGTGCGTCGTCAAACTGTTTTTGCCCTCTGGTCAACTCAGCCCTGCTCAATTGGTCGTTGCGCAACAGTTGTTTGAGCGCGAGGCAGAAGTGCTGGAGCAGCTAGGCAATACGCATCCGTTGATTCCAGACCTGTTCGCGTTTTTTGAGCTGACAGTTCCGAGCACACAAGCAGGTAAGCAGGACAAGTTTTTCTACCTTGTCCAGGAATATATCGACGGGGAGACGATGGAAGAGGAACTCGTGCAGAAAGGCACCCTTTCCCCCGATGATGTCGTAGCCATGCTAAAGGAAATGCTTAGAGTTTTAACCTTTGTCCACGAAAACGGCTCGATCCATCGTGATATCAAGCCGTCTAACATCATGCGTCATCGCAACGGACGCTTTTACCTGTTAGATTTTGGTGCAGTGAAGCAGGCAGCCAAAGGCGCGGCAACAGCTAAGTCTACTGGTATTTATTCATTGGGCTTTGCGCCGCCAGAACAGATGGCTGGAGGCGAGGTGTATCCCTCTAGCGACCTCTATGCCCTGGCTGTAACTTGCCTGATGCTGTTGACGGGCAAGCAGCCCAATGATCTGTTTGATTCTTATAGCAATACCTGGAAGTGGCGTAACGATGCGCCCAGTGTCCCAGCTTCTTTAGCTGATGCGCTTGATCGGATGCTGTTGCAAACTCCCAGCCAACGGTTTCAGTCGGCAGCAGAGGTTTTGGTGGCGCTGAAGGCATCGGCGGGTGGAGGCACGCTACGATCGCAGCCCCCCAAGCCAACGCCAGCACCAACGCCGATGCCTCCAACTTCACTACCGCAGCCTGCCCCACCGTTACCACCGCCTCAGCCTGCTGCTCAAACTGCCAAACCCGTGCGTCAACGTGCTGCGATCGCGCCGTTCTCAACGCTGGAATTGTTAGGTGCTGCTGCTCTTACTGGCTTTGAAGGGGGACTGCTGGCGATCGCCCTGCTGAGTCTTTTTGGCACTTTGCTGATTGGTGCTGGTTTTTGGGTAGTGTTGCTAGCCGGACTAATCCTTTTGCAAATGCGTCGCGTGATCGATCGAAAAGATTTACTGATTGTCATCGTCATCACGCTACCGATCGTACTGTTTCTCCCGTCACTGCATCGTGCGGCTGCCTTGCTGGGCGACAACGTATTAACGACTGTTATAGCTATCGCTGTAGTGACTGGATTAAGTGCGATCGCGGTAACGGCTCTCTTTCGGATCATTTTCAATCTGGTGTCGCGCTGGCTTTAGAATCCTTTGGCGGACGATCGCTTAAGGGTCGAAGCTCAATGTACTACGTCTATGAGAAAGGACGCGATCAGCAGTGCGTATAGGCTGCTTTGCTGGTGAGATGGACGTAGGGGACGTCGTGACTCACCTTTCCACTCCTACCCGTTCCAGGAAGTAAGCTGCACCCTTCCCCCAAAACCGCGGTTTACTCATTTGAAGTGTGTCGTAAGCAGCACAGTACAAAGGCATTCGGATGATCGCACGCCCTCCCCCTCCTGAGCGATGTCTTACTTTCGGTAGAGAGAGATAAATTTGACTTTGCGTAAGCTTAGTATGATTGTATACACCGTTTGAAGCCGACTTCTTTTTAAGAAAAGGTCGTTTTAAACTCCGTGAAAATACGGGAATTTCACCCCAAAAATTTCAAGTTAGTTTAAATCCAATCAGGTTTATCAGTCGTATCACAGGGAAAGGTATCAAAACCTTTTCAGAGAAAAGCTCGAGAAAATTGGAAACGTAGTATCGCAGTCAGCACAAGCGTGCCACTGGTTCGTCTTTTTCTGATACCCGTGTCGTTGGCAGCATCCACTCTTTGCTCATTCACTCTTTGCTTCAATTTGTTTAACTCTGCATAAATAAGGTAAGAAAACCCCTATGAAAAAGTTGGTGCAAGCAGCGGCAGCCTCGGTTCTGATGGCAGGGCTGTCCTCTGGTCATGCTCAGGCAGTGACCTTTAGCCAGGTGGGTGATACAGGGCAAACGCTGGACACAGCGCAAGACATTCCTGGTGGCACGTTGCCCTTAGATGCCATCACTGGAACCCTGTCGGGACCTAACGTGATCAACCTGTTTCGGATTATGCTCGCAGGCGGTCAAACCTTTTCTGCAACCACCATTAATGCCAATACGTTGATTGAGCTTCCGGTTGATCAACAGTTAGGCTCTCCAACCACGTTGCTTCCTGATCCGCAGCTCTTTCTCTTTGATGCGGCTGGTCGGGGCATTTATGGCAACGATGACAGCTTTGGTACTGCCCAGGCATCGTTAACGTCAGGTGGTTTTTCGCCCACGTCACCCGGCACTTATTTTCTGGCGATCGCCAGTTCTGGTTACAGCCCAGTTAGCGCTGGTGGCAGTATCTTTGGTGAGGCGGATGCCAGTGGCATTCTTGCAGCACTGGGAGCAGGCGCAGCATCACCGCTCACTGGCTTTACAGGTGAGGGCACGGCTGGAGGCGATTACCAGATTACCTTCACAGGCGTAACTGCCACCAGTGCGGAAGGCGTTCCTGAGCCAGAACAAACGGCTGGCATCATTGCAGCCGGTCTGTTGGGCGTAGGCTATCAGCTCAATAAATCCCTCAAGAATCGCAAGCGCTTAAAGATTTAAGGCAGCTTTAGTCACCATTACTGACAGTTTTGCGCCCAGGCAGTGGCGATCGCGCTGCTGTTAGTTTGCTTTGCCATAGCAAAGTATCCACTAAGACGAACTGATAGACACGACGAACAACCCATAGGAGACTACCAAGCAATGTTGCCCAAACCCCCGACTTCCAAAGACCAGACTGAACCATCTACCAACAAACCTGTTCAGCGTTCATCCTGGCAGCGCTCGTTGTTAGGCGCACCTGCCCGTCTGGGTTTAATTGCGCTGGGCGTACTGATTACGGCTGGTGTGGCAACGCAATATGTGCAATCGTCTGACCATGATGACGGTGAAGTAGACACCAAAGGTCGCAACTTAAACCTGACGGATCTGTATGTGTTTCGTGAGAAAGACCAGAACTCCAGCGCTTCGGCTAACGATCTGGTCTTTGTCATGAATACAAACCCCCGATCGCTGCCACGGCAGCAGTACTACTTCAGCACTCGCGCCCGCTACGAGTTTAAGGTGACACGGGCGGCAGATAAAGATGCAACGCCAACCGGAAAAACGGATGTTCTGCTGCGCTTTGAGTTTGGTGAGCCTGATAAAAATAAGCAACAGCAGATCAAGCTCACAACCATTCGCGATGACAATGCTCAGACTGTAATTGTCGGTAAAACAACGCCGATTGCGCCTAATCCGGCTGCACCACCTGTCGTTAATCAAGTGTCAGTAGGCGGCACCAATCTCGCAGTGTTTGCCGGTCTGCGGGAAGATCCGTTTTTCTTTGACGTAGAGCAGTATTTTCGAGTAAGAGCGGGTGCCGCTGGGGAAGGTCCTAAGGCTGGGTTCCGTTCGCCAGCTACCGCGATCGATTTTACCAAGGATTACAACGTGAATGCGATCGCGGTGCGGGTACCCATTCGTTTCTTGCAAGGCAGCAGCCAAGCGAAGGTGTTCGATGTTTGGGAAACCATCTCCGTGCCAGGGCAAGGCAACAAATACACTCAGTTTGAACAATTGGCTCGACCCGTTATTAACGAAGGGTTGCTCCGCACAAATGCACTGCTCAATGCTTACAACCGCGTCGGCCCTGACTTTGTGGCAGCAGCCCTGGCTGGTCAACAACCCGCTGCAAGCATTGCCGCACCGATTGTCGCTGAAGCCAAGCAAACCCTTCGGGCACTCGGCAACAGCGAGGAGCGAGCCAATGCCTTGCTCGGTGCATTTCTCCCTGACGTGATGCGGATCGACACCACGGGCGCAAGCGGTTATGCCAAAGCACTCAACGCTAAAGGCAGCCCTATTCGCGGTCGCTTGCTCAAAGATGATGTGATTGATATCACACTGACAGTGCTGTCTAACGGCGCGATTACCACCGACAACGTGTCTTACGAGGGTACTCCTGGTAACCCGTCTCAGGGACATGACCCCTTAGTGTCCTCCTTCCCTTACCTGGCATTACAAAACTAGAAGGTGATCCCCCTCAAACCCCCTTGAAACGGGAGACTTTGAGCCGTCCGGCTCCCTCTTTAAGGAGGGTTGGGGAGAATCGAATGGTTTTGAACCACTGACCAGGGGCGAAGCTTTTGTGGCAAGCGGTGTCGTGCGATCGCCGTTACAGCCCCAAGAGCTTCGCCTCCCGCACTACGCACGCAGGGAGCAACCGCATGGATTACAGTCACGGAGTCAGGCAAGGGTTGAAACGCTTTGGACGATTGCCACTGGTGCTGTTGCCGATCGCAGGGCTACTGCTGACTGTACCTATCGGGTATCAAGTGTGGATGCTGATCGATCGCGGTTCCCTTGCAGCACCCTACCGCTATAGCTTTGAACGACCGTTACCCGGTAGCGTGACTCAGAAACTAGAGCAAGAAATCGCCTTTTATCAAGAGCGGCTTCGTCGTGACCCCAACGGCGGCATGAACCGTGCCCTGCTTGCCTCAACCTATATCAGAATGGCGCGAGCAACGGGTGAAACCAGTTGGTATCTGCTCGGCGAACAAGCGGCGCAGGAATCGTTGGTGAAGCTGCCGGTGCATAATGATGGCGCATTAATGGCACTTGCCAGAGTCGCCACCGCCAAACACGATTTTCGGGAAGCCGTGCGGCTATCGCAGCAGGCAACGCAAAAGGACGAAACGCTGGCACTCCTGGTGACAACCAATCTGGCGATCGGTAAGGTAAACGAGGCAAAGGTGGCAGCCGATCGCCTGGTAGCGCAGAACCCTAACCTGGCAGCGCTCACTCTGAAAGCATTGGTGGATGTCTCTCAAGGCAAAGACCAGGACGCGATCCAGGCCTTTCAGCAAGGCTTGGCAGCCGAAGAACCGGAAGAAACGGGCAGTTCTGTGTGGGCACGGACGCTTTTGGGACGGCTTTACTTCAAGCGCGGGCAACTGGAGATGGCAGAAAAGCTATACCAGGAAGCGTTGCGCGTGCTTCCCCAGTATCCGCCTGCGGTGCTCAATTTGGCAGAACTGGAAGTCCGGCGCGGCAACTATCGCGCGGCTGAGAAGCTCTACAACAAAATCTTTCTCACCTCGCAACGATCGCCCACCGTCTACGACCACATTGTGTTTCGTGGCATGGCGCGGGTCAAAGAACTGCAAGGTGACACTGCCCAAGCGACCGAATGGCGCGATCGTGCCGAAGCAAGGCTACGGCTTGACCTCGCAGCCTTTGGGCATCGACGTGAACTGGCACGGCTGCTGCTTGAACGGGGAAGCCCTCAAGATCTGACCGAAGCACTCCGCCTGATGCAGCAAGAAATAACTGTCCGACGCGATGCCGAAACAATGGACACGCTTGCCTGGGTGCTGTCTCGCATGGGGCGCTGGCAGGAAGCAGAGACGGCAGTCCAAGAAGCACTCCGCTGGGGTGTTCGAGATGCAGCCTTATTCAACCGAGCCGGAACGATCGCGCAAGCAGTGGGCAAGCCATCGCAGGCAGCCGCGTTTTTCAAATTAGCTCAGGAAACCGACCCTGATTTTGATGCACAGGCTCAGAAGGCGCTTGGGTTGGGCGTTGGACTACTCGGATTGAACTAGCGCCTAGCTGCTAGCCAAAAGCCAAAACCACTTGCAGGAAACAGTCATGAAGCGACGATGGGGTTTAATTAGGGTTAGCGTTTTTTCGTTTGTTGGAGCCTTGCTCCTGTCGATCGCGCTGGCAACACCGAGTCAGGCACACTGGGCAGACCTGGCAGTGGCGAATGTTGAAGTGGGTGAAACCACCACCCGCATTACGTTGACCTTCCCAACCGGCTTAACGGACTCTGCCGACGACAATCGCGATGGCACGCTTTCCCCCACCGAAGTGCAGGCTCATCAAGCAGACTTGACGGCTTTCTTGGGCGATCGCATTCATCTCACCAGTCAGGGCGATCGAGGTGTGCTTACGATCGCGCCGTCTGATACCACTGCCCTGTCGCCCGACCAGAAAGTGACGGCTGGCACCCACAGCACCCTACGACTGACCTATACCTGGCTCAAGCCTGTGCAAGGCTTGATCTTGCACTACGATCTGTTTCTACCCGGTGTGCCCACCGCCCGCTGCCTCACCACTATTAATACGCCGGGACACACTCAAAGTGTGATCTTTAGCCCAGACAGCAAAGAGGCTAACCTGATGCAGTCGGTGCCCTGGTTTCTAGCAGGCGGCATCCCGTTAGCGATCGCGGCTTGCTTTGCCTGGGGAGCCATGCACGCCATGTCACCGGGACACGGTAAAACGATCGTGGGCGCGTATCTGGTCGGTGCCCATGCCACACCCCAACACGCAGTCTTCCTGGGTCTCACCACAACGATTACCCACACGGCTGGCGTTTTTGCGTTGGGGCTAGGTACCTTGCTATTCTCCAATTTCTTGCCTGAGCGGCTGTATCCCTGGCTCAGTTTTATTTCAGGTCTGATTGTCGTGGATATTGGGCTGCGTCAACTCATTAGCCGTTTGCGACAAGTTCGACGTGCGAAGAACGCTACACCGCATTCGCACAGCGATCATCACCACACTGATCATCCACACGACGATCATCCCCCTAGCGACCATCAACACAACCATTCACCTGCCTACGCGCTGGCTCCTGCCCACAATGCTCATGTTCATGCCGCCAGCGTTAGTCATGTGCCCGATCGTGCTCCCAGCCAGCCACACCAAACGATCGCTGTCCATAATCCTGCTCACGACCACGAGCATGATCACTCGCATAATGACGCTCACAGTCACGTGCACGATCGCTCCCATAGCCATCCGCACCAAACGATCGCTGCTCACAGCTCTGATCCCGACCACGAGCATGATCACTCGCATAATGACGCTCACAGTCATTCACACGATCGCCCCCATACTCATGATCATGGCGATGGGCACAGCCATTCCCATGCCTTACCCGGCAGTGATGGCTCACCCGTTACCTGGCGGAGTTTGTTAGCGTTAGGCATTTCGGGCGGCATAGTGCCCTGTCCATCGGCGTTGGTCATGCTATTGAGCGCGATCGCCCTGGGTCGAGTCGGTTTTGGTTTGATGATGGTGCTGGTCTTTAGCCTGGGGTTGGCAGGGACGCTGACAGCACTGGGCTTGCTGATGGTTAGCGCCCGCCGACTGTTTGAACGAGTGCCAACCCAAATTCGCTTTGCCCGCTTCTTGCCTGCCTTGAGTGCGCTGGTCATTACGCTGCTGGGGGTGGGCATTGCCGCTCAGGCAGTCATGCAAATTGGGCTACTCAACCTGTAATCTTCACTATCTGGTTTTTAATCATGTCAAAGCACTCATGGCTTCTACTCAGCGCCGCGATCGCCAGTCTGTCGTTTCCGGTAGCCGCGATCGCTATACCCTTACGGTCGCCTCCATCATCTGCCACCTTACAACAAGGGCTTACACTGACAAGCGAGACTGATGTGCCCATTTGTTACGCTCAACTTCCAGGTCGCGGTCTCATTGACCTCAGTCACCTCTGTGGCAATAAACCTAAAAACGCCTCTGCTGCTGTTGCAGTACCTGTCTCTAGTGCCCCTGCACCTCCTGTCTTCAATCCTGAGGTTGTTAACGCCTCCACAACCGGTCAATGTAATTTTGTTGATGCCAATGGCAAGCCGTGCCCGTAGAAACTGTGGTTAGGGCGCTGGGGCAAAAGTTGAGATGCCGATCGTAGAGGGGCTGGTAAGGCTATTAGGATCAATCAGCGATGGGTTGACCCGTCTCACGTTGGCAGTCCCTCGCCCCTGATTCACATTGAGAAAGTTGTCGGCAATGCCAAAGGAAAAGCTAGAGCCAATGTTGCTGGTCTTGGTGAGATCAACTTCCGCGATTTTGACGTTAACAGCAACCTGTTTCCGCCGTACATCTAGCCGACTCAGGTAATCGGTTGCAAGCTGTACCTGCTTGATCGTCCCCACAAGCGTCAACGTATTCGTGCGTGAATCGGCAGTCGCTTGCAGCCCTTTGAGTACAGGGCTTCGGGCGGTGGCGCTATTGTTCACCCCCAATTCTTCCAGCATTTGGAGTGCCCCGCGATAGGGCACATTTTCAGTGACGGTGCTGTTGCGTCCAACCTGGCTATTAGTAGTGCTGCCGCCCTGTCCACCACCACTAGTAAGGCAAGAGGCACTGACCATTGTGCTTGTAATGTTCGTTTGCGGTAGCGTTGCCCGCATTTGGTTTAGCCGCAATGTGCGTGTGATGTAGCTGCCCGCTGTGGCTGGTAGATTTTGACCCACAAAGATAGTTCTGCCAACTCGGTTGGCTTTCAGCCCCTTCGCCCGCAGGATGTAGTTAAACACATCTTGAATGGGTTCATTCTCAATATCGAGCGAGATGGTGGAGTCGATGACCGAGCCAGTGGTCGGAGCCGTTCCGCCAGCTGCAGGAGCTGCCGTTAAATCCTCCGCGTAAACGATGCCCAAATCAGCCGATCGCGCCAACAGTGCCAGGGCTTCCCGTACAGGAGTTTCTCGCAGCACCACTCGCTCAATGCGCGCACTCGTACCTAGATCGATCACGGTTGGTACAACATTGATATCAGTGTAGTTCAGCCTGTTTAGGGGCAGGGTGGCAGCAGGTGTAGCAAGGGATGGGGCGGAGGAGGGAGCGTTAGGGGCTGGAATCGTTACGCTGCTTGGAGCCGTAGCTGGAGGGCTGGCAGTAGGGGTGGGAATAGTAGACGGCGAGGGTAGCACTGGTTGAGCCTGGGACGAGGCACTAGCGCCTGAAGCGGTTGGCTCACGGGGTGCCACCCTTGTAGCGCTAGACAACAGACTAAGGGTTAAGGTTGCTGCATTCTGTTGAGAAACTTGACCCATGAGGGTACTCGGTTGACCAGTCACTGTTACTTGAATGCTGTTAGAACCAGAAGCAGCAATGTTCACACTGGTAATGCCAGGAGCAGGATTGTCTTGACGATAGGTTTGATTCGGTGCTGGCAATCGCAGTTGTGTATTGGTGATGTTCGCCACCCAGGTATTGCCTTGCCCACTAATAAACCCTTGGGGACGATCACCCTCTGGGCTGCCTTGTAGCCCTGCTTGCAGTTACAACACAATAGCAATCCCACTACTGGTAGGATTCAAGCGAAGAGCGGTTACTTGCGTTAGTGCGTTAGCGGACTAAGGAACAAGGGCGATCGTCGATAGACTAAAGACTATGCAACTAATCACATGATGCTTTTGCAACCGCTCCTCCTCGTCGTTATCAGGCAGTATGTGTGCGACCGCTTTATACCGCAGCGGCAAGACCCGTAAGTCTGCTCGTATTGAATCAGCCTCATGCTTCAATTAAGTTGGCTAAGTAGCTGGGCGTAACCATCGCGATTCTATTTGCTTTATGAATGTTCTGCTGAGTCAGCTTTCTGCTTACCCTACGGAAAGTTAGCTACAGCGCTAAAGTTTAGGCTGACAGCTAACTGCTGATCGCTAAAACCACTGCATACGTTTCATGCATGCTTTGAGACTGCCATAGACCAAGAACGCTTTTTAGGGGAAGGGTTTTTACCCTTTCTGGGGGCAAAGTCTCCACTCCCCCTTCTGGTCAATAATGAGGTCGGTAGTGCCATTATGTAAAGGATGGAGAAAAAGAAGCTCTTTGCTCCCGTTGCAGGTTCTCTCGAAGCTTTTGATTGTAGTGATGAATGAAGTTCCAAATCGCGCCAATGTGATTCTCTAACTTCTTCGAGAACGATAAACTCTGGCGGACTAACCGTGAAATGCGTTGTCGCAATGTATTATTCAACCGCTCAATATAGCTGGTCAACCCAGAAGCTTTATCCACTGCAAAATGCCGTTTACTCGGTAGGACACAGGCATAGGCTTCCCAATGGTCCGTGTAAAGGCGAGCATATTGTCGATAACGTCGAGGGAGGGAGTCCCACAACGCTTGCGCCGCTTGTGCCGACCGATCACCCACATGACACCCAATGATTTCCCGGGTCGCCACATCCAGCGCTAACCAGACCCATTGTTTGTTGCCTTTCTCATCCACAAAGGATGCACAACTCATCCATTTGTACCGTCAACCGAGCAGTCGTTTTCGGCAGCACCTCGGCTTGTTAGGCTACCTGCTCATAGCACTGATTGACGTACTGCTGCAACCAGCTTTCCGACAGGTGCAAGACTCTGGCAATCCCCGCTAAGGGAATCCGTTCGAGCAGTAGGCGATCAATCAAGGCACAGGTCTCTTGCGCCTTCGGTTGCCACTGGGGGTTTTCCACAAACTGACGACCGCAGTCTCGACATTTATGATTCTGTTTACCACGACGAGTGGTGCCATTTTTCATGATGTCATCCGACCCGCAACTCGGACAAATTAAGTAAGGTTTCATCCTGGCTTTCGGCTCACTTGAAACTGCCTTTTCTCTATTTTCTTCTATCCTTTACGAAAAAGCGCTACCATGAGGTCTACCAACTCAGGACTTTCAGCGTTACTTGCAGGGACTGAACTTGCTCAGTAACGACAGGTTGAATCGACTCATCGTTTAGCCGGTAGGAGCCGCTCACAGATGCTACCTCAAATCTGCCGTTATGAAACATCCGTAAGCCAAAGGCTCAGTCAATATGGGTACAAAAGGGTATGTTGCAAAGCTCTTGTAAGGACATAACGCTTACTCTTTACGAGTGATTTTAAGCGTTTACCCGTAAACAACTTGGTAAGTCGCTAGCTTTGGAAATGGCATAACAAAACTTTATCTAAAGCCTCCTCTACTGAACCGCTCTCAGGGGAACCATAACAAGAGTGACACCGTAGCCTGAGAGTATTCTGATCACAATGTCAATTCTGATCACAACGTCATAGGCTTTGCTACACGCATCACTGGCTCAACTCTCTTCAATACAATCAGTCTGTGTTACATGAGATCGTCTCCTCTGAAACTCTATGGCACCAAGCGCCGATTGGCATACTTCAGCTTGGTTTAGATGGGGGCATTACCCATGCTAATCCAGCTTTTTGTCAACTAGTCGGCTATACAGAAGCCCAACTACGTCGCCTCGACAATCGTGCCATTTCTCACCCTGAAGATTTTGTGGCTGAAGTGCAGTTGCTTCAGCAAATGATTGATCATGGGCAACGCCAGCAAACCCTGCGGAAGCGCTATCAGCAGTTTGACGGAGGCATTGTCTGGACCGAAGTAAACCTCTCCTTAATGCCTGATGATGAAACAGGCGAGGGAGTCATTCTTAGCTTTGTTACCAACGTCACTGATCGCCGTTTGAGAGAGCAAGAGGTGTGGCGCTACCGTGAACGAGAGGCGCTGTTGGCAGACATCTCTCTGCAATTGCGGGCAACGGCTGATTTGCAAGACGTGATGCAAGATGCTGTAGAACGACTGCGGCAAACCCTTGTGGTCGATCGCGTCCTGGCGTATCAATTTTTCCCTGATCAGAGCGGTATTTGTTTGGTAGAAGCGATTGCTCCCCGTTACCCTTCAATGCGGGGACAAACGTTTGCGGCTGACTGTGTGCCTCCGCCCTACCTGAACGCTTATCGCGATGGACGCTTGTGGGTAGCGACCGATATCCTTGACGAAGAGCTGTCAGACTGCCACAAGGCTGTGCTGGAAAACGCTCACGTTCGGGGCATGATGGTTGCCGCGATCGTCAGTATGGATGCAGCCCTAGAGCCTCAGAACCGCATACTCTGGGGTCTACTAACGGTACATTGTCGTGCTCCCCGTCTTTGGACGATGGAGGAACAACGGTTGCTGCAAGTGGTCGCGGCTCAGTTAGCGATCGCGGCTGAACAAAACCAGCTACTGCAATCGCTTCAGCAGCACGCCCAGGAGTTGGAAGACCGGGTAAGCGAACGGACGCGATCACTGGCTCAGGCGCTTAAATTTGAGCAACTGGTGCATCATTTGACCGAGACACTGCTACACCAGCATCTAGATGCTGACCATGTACTACAGGCAGCGGTGGAAGGACTAACGCAGATCCTCAACCTCGATCGCTGTGCTGTTGGTTTAATCAGTGATAACCAGGCTTCCTTGACCATTCGCTATGAGAGCGTTGGCGACGGCGCATCCTTACCAGCCCTGCTAGGGGAATCGTTCTCATGGCAATATTTACCGACTGTTTGGTCGCAAACGCTGAAGTCACCCAGCGATCGCAGCACGGCGATCGCTAGAGATAACCCGCCTACGCCCTTAACAGCAGGGTTTAAGCAAGCGGCTGCAACACAATTACGCCTGACGGCACCATCCTCGACCGCATTAGCTTTAACGGAATACACCAGCCCGATTCGAGACGATCAGGGACTGCTGGGCATTCTTACGGTCTGTCGTCATCCCGATCGCCCGTTTGCACTGGACGAAATCACGCTAATCGAGCAAGTTGCCAGTCAGTGTGCGATCGCCCTCCGCCAAGCCGACCTCCTTCTCCAAAAGCACGACTTGCGCATCAGTGCTGACTACTTTCGCTCATTTTTGGAAACTTCAACTGATGTTTTTGTAGAATACGACGCTAGTTTTCGCTGCCTGTCGATTAATCCTGCGGGTAGCACCATGCTAGCGCTGCCTCCAGAGGCGATCGTAGGCAAAACAAATCAGGAACTTTTTGGTGACACAGCAGCATTCATTGACTCCACCCTTCAGCGCACCCTTGATACGGGTGAAAAAGTCTTTGTTGACTATGAACTCCTTCTGCCCCAAGGTCGCCGCATCTTTGAAACCGTCTACACTCCCATTCCAGCGTCATCCGGAGCAGTCCAGCGTGTAGTGGGGGTCAGCCGTGATGTAACGGAACTGAAGCAGCAGTGGCAACTTTTGGAACAACAAAACCAGCAGCTAACCGAAACCACGCGCGTCAAGCAAGAATTTATTGCTACTACCAGTCATGAGCTTCGTACGCCCCTGACAGCGGTTCTCGGCTTCTCAAACGTTTTGCTACAAGGCTTTTTTGGGACGCTCAACGCAAAACAACAAGATTATGTGGAGCGCATTCACGAGAGCGGACAGCACTTGCTGGATTTGATTAACGACATTTTAGATTTGTCACGCCTCGAAGCTGAGCGCATGGAGCTAAACGTACAGGCAACCTTTGTTGCAGAAATCTGTGAAGGCGTGATGAGTCTTATTCGCAAACGCGCACTGAATCAAGGACTGAAGCTAGACATTGATGTGGATGCCAGCATTGACTGGATCGTTGCTGACCCCAGACGGCTCAAGCAAATGTTGCTGAACCTCTTAGTCAACGCCATTAAGTTTACACCAGAGGGCACTGTCGGCTTAAAAGTATATCGGGAAGCGCTACCAGACTGCGACCGTGCTTTAGCAGAAACTGAGCCAGCCGACTCAAACGACGAGACAACCACTGATATGATTCACTTTCTAGTCTGGGATACGGGCATTGGCATTGATGCCGCTAATCAGCAGAAACTCTTCTCTCCCTTCTCCCAAATTGATAGCTCCCTGGCTCGACAACATCAGGGAAGTGGTTTAGGACTCGTTATTACGCGCAAGCTAGCAGAACTGCACGGCGGCACAGTCACGTTAGAATCTAGCCCCAATCAGGGCGCTCGTTTCACCATTTCACTGCCATTCCGCCAAGCAGTCTAATGCTCAGGAACATGGTTGCGACTGACGCAAAGATCCCCAACTTCTACGATAGGACTAAGCTTTATAGCTGAGTTTCAGACAGAAGTCGGGGATCTAAACGCCTTACGCGTAAGTGCTAATAGTTAATAAAGTCAGTTTTGTCATGTCATAGGCATGGCTACGCTAACGCAATGCCGCAGGCGCTTACCTTTACAGATAGTCAAATTTACAGGTTGTTTACGGCTTCTTAGTAGCTTGCATCACCTGGGACACGATCGCCTGCTAGTTCAGCACCTTCTTGCTCTAACGAGGCATTGCGAATAGCTAGCCACTGACGAAATAACTCAACACCGTGCAAATCGCTGGTCTGATAACGACGCACCGCCCGATCGATCTCTTGCGATGTTGTGAAAACTGGAACCGTACCTTGAAGTTCTTGCATGAGTCAGCCTCCGCTTAAAATGCGTTTAGGTTCTATCTGTATTATTCCCTAGAAATTTGGATCAGATATGAAGACAACAAAAAGTATCTTAAGCTACAGTTTTTGTTTTTATGAATTAAACCAGGGGCAGCAACAGCTCAAACTCCGTTCCCGTGGTTAACGTTTGACCCGATAGGGCTGCTGAAGCGGGATGATTAGTTACGTTAGCTACAGGACACGATCGCAGCTTGAACTGACCACCATGCTTGGCTGTAATAATTTGATAGCTTACGGCTAGACTCGTTTCCTTCTCTGCCCGCTTCTTCACTGAAAACGACTCTAAAATACGCGCCTGATCTGCCAGCGCGATGCCAGGGCCGTTGTCTGCAATACAGATTACAACCCAGCGGGAAGGAGTGCTGCCTGCGATCGTCTGCGATCGAATCGCGGTTGTGATGGTGATCGTCGGCTTTAAGGCAACGGGAGTCGGTACAAGGCTTTGATGACTAGCGCTCAAGTCCTGCTCTAGCTGCTGGCTCACTGCCTGGTCAATCAGGGCATCCACCGCGTTACTCAAAATATTCATGAAAACCTGATGAAGCTGTCCTGCAAAGCAGACGACGGGTGGCAAGTGACCATAGTGTTTAACGACTTGAATATCACTGGTAAGTCGGCTTTTAAGCAGCAGCAAAATGCTATCCAGCAGTTCATGCAGGTTAGCAGGCTTAGGGTAAACCTCATCAATGTGGCAAAAGTTTTGCAAACTGCTTGCCAGCTTTGATAAGCGCTCTGCACCTGTACGGATGCTGGCGATCGTCTGCGGCAAATCCTGCCGGAGGTAGTCAAGCTCCAGGTCGTCTCGCAACTGGACAAGCGCAGCAGGTAACTGCCCTAAATGGGTTTCGTACGCAGCCAGCAGTTGCAAAAGGCTGTCACTGTAGGCAGAAACATGGCTGAGATTGCCCCAAATAAAGCTCACTGGGTCAAGAATCTCATGAGCAATGCCATCGACCAGTCTTCCCAGGCTTGCCATCTTGTCGCTTTGAATCATTTGCGCTTGTGCCCGCTCGTACCGCACCTGCGTCTCGATGCCACGGATCTGCCAGTAGGCAATATTGAGCGTGTGAATATCTAGCAAGTAATACGTTTGGGGATCTGCCTGGACGACGATCGGTTCGCCCTGTAGCTCTGGCGATCGTCGTAATGCCTGCTGTGCCGCTACCACGATCGGTGTTGTTCCTGACAGTAGTAACAAATCGCTACGAGCATAGCTGTACAAAACTCGAAGCGGTTGCTTGAGAAAAAGCTCAATGCCGCTAGGACGAATCAAATACTCTAGCAGGCGATGACGGGAAATCATGCCCTTAAACTGCCCCTGCTCCACCAGTACCGCTCCTGGTAATAAGGGATGCTGCTCAAACGTCTGAGCCAGTTCCATGCCTGAGCAGTCCAATTCAATGTAAAAGCTGTAACGCTGCAACTCCTGAAGCGTTGCCTCCAGGTGTAGCGTTTGTAAGCATCCCTCTACAAGCGTTGGTGGCGAGAGATGATGGTAGAACTCATTTGGCACCGCGTGACAAAACAATTTAGGAACCCCGATCTATTTATTTAGATTATTTGAAAAATAACCGATGGATCTAGCCTTACTATCAGGCAGGTTCCGCTCAGTTTGCCCAGAAGTCGGCAAGTAGTAACTTCCTGCCTTCTGTACGCTAGACCTGCTCCCTCTCCCGATGAGCCAATTTATTGACTGTCAGTGTTTCTACCAAATTTTCTGGATATCAGCTTTAAAGTTCTGATGAAATAGCAACAGTACGGTTGTTGCAGGCGTGCATCTTTTACTTAGATAGAAACACTTGAAATGATGCTAGCTACTCATGACAAATTCTGGATCATCCCCTGAGCCATCGAAGAAAGGATTTAAAGTCACACTTGTGCAAGGTGTGATTGGCGCTGCGTCTTTAGCAGGCACGACAGCGATTCCGCTGATGGTGCAGCGGTTTATAGCACCACCGACCACAGCCAGCAGTCCAGCGCCAGTTCCAGCGCAGGTGAGTTCACCCTCACCGCAGATGCAGTCAACGTTAGATGGATCGGGTAAATTCAAAGCATCTGACAATGATGACAATGACCATCCTGGTGAAGGCAAAAGCAGAAAGAAAAATAAGCAGGACGATTAGAATTTTTAAGCGATTGATCGATCGACTTGTAATGAGAGAGGTTATCCCGTGAGGACAGCCTCTCTCATTGCTTTTTGAGTGCTTTTAACCATTTGGCTCTTTTACCCAGTTCGGATACCCGTACAGACCAAAAAGTTGCAATTGTCTCTAACCTTCGGTAGATTAGCACTCAGGGGGTGAGAGTGCTAACTCCTCCCTAAGTGCTAACGCAACTGAATTTTATTGTTCAGCTTAACCTGCTAGTTTGGGAGAATTTTGTATGGCAGCCGTAACTCTGAGCGTCTCTACTGTAAAGCCGCTGGGTGATCGTGTTTTTGTGAAAGTAAGCGCCTCCGAGGAGAAGACCGCTGGTGGCATTCTTCTGCCTGATGCTGCGAAAGAAAAGCCTCAGATTGGCGAAATTGTTGCCGTTGGTCCTGGTAAGCGCAGTGACGATGGTGCGCGCCAAGAGCCAGAAGTGAAAATTGGCGACAAGGTGCTTTATTCCAAGTATGCAGGCACCGACATCAAGCTCGGCACCGAAGAATATGTCCTGCTGTCTGAAAAAGACATTCTGGCGATCGTCTCTTAGGAGTTGAGAGTTTTCGGTTTTGAGTTTTGAGTTATTCCATAACCGTGATAACCAAAACTTGAAGCTTGAGATTCAAAGCTGGTAAGCGATTCAACTCAAAACTCAACACTCAACACTTACAACTACTGGAACTTATGGCTAAGCGCATCATTTACAACGAAAATGCTCGTCGTGCTCTTGAAAAGGGTATGGACATTTTGGCTGAGGCAGTGGCTGTCACCCTCGGTCCCAAAGGTCGGAACGTCGTACTAGAGAAGAAGTTCGGCGCTCCCCAGATCGTGAACGATGGTGTCACGATCGCCAAAGAAATTGAACTTGAAGATCATGTAGAAAACACAGGTGTAGCCTTGATTCGTCAGGCTGCTTCTAAAACCAACGATGCTGCAGGTGACGGTACGACCACTGCAACCGTACTGGCACACGCGATCGTCAAAGAAGGTTTACGTAACGTAGCGGCTGGTGCAAACGCGATTTCACTCAAGCGTGGCATCGACAAAGCAACTAATTTCCTGGTAGACCGCATTGCTGAGCACGCTCGTCCTGTAGAAGACTCCAAGGCAATCGCTCAAGTCGGTGCTATTTCGGCTGGCAACGATGATGAAGTCGGTCAGATGATTGCCGACGCAATGGACAAAGTGGGCAAAGAGGGTGTTATTTCCCTCGAAGAAGGCAAGTCAATGACGACTGAGTTGGAAGTCACTGAAGGGATGCGCTTTGACAAAGGCTATATCTCGCCTTACTTTGCCACCGACACCGAGCGCATGGAAGCGGTTCTAGATGAGCCTTTCATCCTGATCACCGACAAGAAAATCACGCTAGTGCAAGACCTGGTGCCCATTCTAGAGCAAGTTGCTCGCTCTGGTCGTCCCCTTGTCATCATTGCTGAAGACATTGAGAAAGAAGCGCTGGCAACCTTGGTAGTTAACCGTTTGCGCGGTGTGCTGAACGTTGCTGCCGTCAAGGCTCCTGGCTTTGGCGATCGTCGGAAAGCTATGTTGGAAGACATCGCCGTTCTCACCGGTGGTCAGATGATCACCGAAGATGCGGGTCTGAAGCTCGACACCACCAAGCTTGAATCGCTGGGTAAGGCTCGTCGCATCACCCTCACCAAAGACACCACCACGATCGTTGCTGAAGGCAACGAGAAAGCGGTCAAGACTCGTGTTGAGCAAATCCGTCGTCAAATCGAGGAAACTGAGTCCTCCTATGACAAGGAAAAGCTGCAAGAGCGCTTGGCGAAGTTGGCAGGTGGCGTTGCTGTCATCAAAGTCGGCGCAGCAACCGAAACCGAAATGAAAGATCGCAAGCTACGTCTGGAAGATGCGATCAACGCAACTAAAGCGGCTGTTGAAGAAGGCATCGTTCCCGGTGGTGGTACCACGCTGGCGCACCTATCGCCTGAACTGGAAACCTGGGCAAACGCTAACCTCAAAGGCGAAGAGCTCATTGGCGCGTCGATCGTTGCTCGTGCTTTAGCGGCTCCCCTGAAGCGGATTGCTGAAAATGCGGGTCAAAATGGCGCGGTCATTGCTGAACGTGTCAAAGAGAAAGAATTCAACGTTGGCTACAACGCCGCGACAAATGAGTTCGTTGACCTCTTTGAAGCTGGTATTGTTGACCCTGCTAAAGTGACTCGTTCAGCGCTGCAAAACGCTGCTTCGATCGCAGGCATGGTGTTGACCACCGAATGTATCGTTGTCGATAAGCCTGAGCCTAAAGATGGCGCTCCTGCTGGCGGCGGCGGCATGGGCGGCGGCGACTACGACTACTAATTTGAGTACAGGGTTTAGGGTGTCGGGTATTGGCACTCCAAATTCAGAGAAACACAGTAAGGGGCGATCGCTTTTTAAGGGCGATCGCCCTTTTTTTGCTTTATTCCGCACAACGACTTAAGGCGCTACACTGAGTACGAGTCATTGCAAAACCACAATGCAAGCAAAAGACCAACACTACTATTCACCAGAAGCGTATCTGGAACTCGAAGAACAAGCTGAGTTCAGAAGCGAATATTATGATGGTCAAATTTTCCCTATGGCTAGTGGCACCCCTAACCATAACCGTATTGCTGGAAATATCTACGCAGCCCTAAATCTTGCCTTCACAGACCAAGATTATGATGCTTTTATGAGTGACTTGCGCCTCTGGATTCCTCGCAAAAGTCTTTATACGTATCCCGATGTCATGGTGGTTAAAGGCGAATTAGCGTTTGCTGAGGGGCGCAAAGATACCATCACGAATCCAGTAGCGATCGTAGAGGTGTTATCTGACTCAACCAAAAACTATGACCGGGGTGAAAAATTTGAGTTCTACAGAACGCTATTCAGCTTCCAAGAATATCTCTTAATTGACCAAAACAAAATCCACGTTGAGCATTGTCTTAAGACGACCGATAACAAATGGCTTTTAGCAGAGTATGAGGATATTGACACAGCTCTAAGCTTTACTTCTATCCCTTTTCAAATCTCTCTGGCTGCCATTTATAAAAAAGTAATGTTCTAGATGTACCAGCGATCGAACCTCTGCGCTCCGGCTGCTGAAGCGGTACTATGCCTAAAAAGGCTACCATTAGCCTGTCACGCTCAGGCTTGCTGTATTTATCGCTAGTGTGTATTCATGGCTAAAGTCTTTGCTTCAATCACTGAGGAGCTTCAGCGCTTCATTGCCGCTCAGCAGATGTTTTTTGTGGCGACTGCGCCCCTTGCGGCGGATGGGCACATCAATGTTTCGCCTAAAGGTTTAGACAGCTTTCGGATTCTCTCGCCCAATCAGGTTGCTTATCTTGATCTGACTGGCAGCGGCAACGAGACATCGGCACATTTACAAGAGAATGAGCGCCTTACGCTGATGTTCTGTGCGTTCCAGGAACCACCAGTCATTCTGCGGCTCTATGGCAAGGGGCGTACTGTGTTACCGGATGCCCCTGATTGGGAGCCTCTTTATGCCAGGTTTTCGCCTCTTCCGGGCATTCGGCAACTGATCGTTGCCGATATCGATCGCGTTCAAACATCGTGCGGCATGGGTGTACCGTTATATGAACCGATCGCACAGCGGCAATCGTTGCTGCAATGGGCAGAGAAGAAAGGCGAAGATGGTTTGAAAGACTATCAGCAGCAGAAAAACAGCAGCAGCATTGATGGGCTGCCAGCACCACTGGCACAAACACCAAAGAGCGGGTTGTAAAGAGGTCTTGCCGCAATTTGAAGGTCTGACGCTTTTTTAGAACATGCTGAACGGTACTTATCCTAATATCTGACCAAATGTCTTAGAGGCAAATACACAAAATTAAGGTGGCTCTAGCGAACTAGAACCACCCTAAACCCGTTGATTAAGCGTGTAGAGAATCAGTAACAGTTAGGCGATCGATGCCATTTTTACATCACTGTTAGCAAGCAGTTCCTGAAGTTCATCAGAATCAACTGTCTCTTTCTCAATCAGCATGGCTGCTAACTGATCCAGCACATGGCGATTGCCAACCAAAACCGCTTTACAACGACGGTATGCCTGCTCGACCAGGTTACGCACTTCATCATCGATCGCGGCTGCCGTCTCTTCCGAGAAATCTCGTTCAGCAGCAATGTCGCGTCCCAGGAACATATTGCCCTGTTGACGACCCAGCGCAACGGGACCGAGACGATCGCTCATCCCAAACCGGGTAACCATCTGACGAGCCACACGGGCAACCTGCTGGAGGTCATTAGAAGCACCTGTGGTTACTTCTTCTTCGCCGTAGATAATTTCTTCGGCGATGCGACCACCAAGGGCAACCGCCATCTGGTTTTGCAGGTAGGAACGCGAGTAAAGTCCCGAATCCATCCGATCTTCGCTGGGCGTAAACCAGGTGAGACCACCCGCACGACCCCGTGGAATGATGCTGATTTTTTGTACAGGGTCGTAATCAGGCATCAGTGCGCCAACCAACGCATGACCTGCTTCGTGATATGCCACCAACTCTTTACGCTTCTCGCTCATAACCCGGTCTTTCTTCTCTGGACCCGCAAGGACACGATCGATCGCATCGTTCACTTCGTCCATTGAAATTTCGGTCAAGTTGCGACGAGCGGCCAGAATTGCTGCTTCGTTCAACAAGTTCGACAAGTCAGCCCCGGTAAAGCCGGGTGTCCGACGCGCAATCTTCTCCAGATCCACGTCCTTCGACAAGGTTTTGCCCCGTGCATGGACGTTGAGAATCTCCAAGCGACCTGCATAATCGGGGCGATCAACCACAACCTGACGGTCAAAGCGACCGGGACGGAGTAGTGCAGAGTCCAGCACATCAGGACGGTTGGTTGCCGCAATGATGATGATGCCAGTGTTGCCTTCAAAGCCATCCATCTCGGTCAGCAACTGGTTAAGCGTTTGTTCCCGCTCATCGTTACCGCCACCCAGCCCAGCGCCTCGCTGGCGACCTACTGCATCAATTTCATCAATAAAGACGATACAGGGAGCATTAGTCTTTGCTTGTTCAAACAGGTCACGGACGCGCGATGCACCCACACCCACAAACATTTCGACAAACTCAGAACCAGAGATGGAAAAGAACGGTACGCCTGCTTCACCTGCAACTGCCCGTGCCAGAAGGGTTTTGCCTGTCCCTGGAGGGCCGACTAGCAGTACACCTTTAGGAATTTTGGCACCTACTGCCGTAAAGCGATCGGCGTTCTTCAAAAAGTCCACCACTTCGCTCAGTTCTAGCTTCGCCTGATCAATACCGGCAACGTCACCAAACGTCACCTGGGTCTGTGGCTCCATTTGCACCCTGGCTTTTGACTTACCAAAGTTCATTGCCTGGTTGCCAGGACCACTCTGGGCGCGGCGCAGCAAAAAGAACAAACCCACCAGCAACAAGACTGGAAAGAACAGGCTACTCAACGCTTTAAGCCAAAACCCATCATCATTCTGCGGCAAAACAGAAATATCAACTTTGTTTGAAGTCAGAATGTTAATCAGCTCAGGATCGTTGGGCAAATTGACCACAACACGGTTGTTGCCATCCTGCACAACTGCAATGCTGCGATCGGCGCTAATCCGCACTTTCTCAATCTTGCCCGTTTGCACCTTTTCAATAAACTGGCTGTAGCGCCAGGTTTCCCTGCTGGGGGGCTGCTTGTCAAAGAACGCGGTCGCCAAAGAGACGACGACGATCGCTAGCAGCGTATACAGTCCAACATTTCTCCACCGCTTATTCACCGGGATTTGTCCTCCTTTTATAGGGGTGCGGAGTTTTGCACTATTCGTTTGATGTTAACTAATATTAACGTACTCTCAGGAATAGCGGATCAAGGTCTGATAGCAAGGTTTAAGACCTGCCTGCCTTTATCATGCCAAAATTGGGCTGACCAAATTCTGTTAACGTCCTTGTATCTCCCCATCCTAGCGAATGGCTTGTCGTGGTGAAGTGCTAATTGCAGTCATAAATAATCAGGCGGATTTAGCGATCGCCCGTGAACAGCATTGGTATCGCATTCCGGTGGCACAGACAGAAAAGCTGAAGCAGCAGGGCTACTGGTCGCCCAAGTGGCTAGCGTTTTACCAGACGAAAGTGTTTGACACTGAGGCATATTGTGTAAATTATTATGCTTCTGTGCGCCAAATTTGCGAGGTTTATCGCTGGGAACTGTTTCCTGATCAGCCGAGGGATACCAAGAGTGAGCAGCGCTACAGCAAACTAGAGCTGTCGCCGTTAGAAAGACTAACTGAGCCGATCGCCAGCTCACGCCTTCGCCGCATCACCTTTATACCAACGACTTGGAACCAGTTTAAAGCAGCAAGAGCGATCGAGGAACTAGTGACGCACTTCAGCGCATGATGTTGACTGGTGCGATCGTAGAAAAAGCAATACGAGACACAAAAAAGGGACAGGCGATCGCCCATCCCTATCAGGTATGAAATTTTAGTGCAGCGTTAGAAGTTCATCTCGGCTTCCTGCACGCGCTCCACTTGCTTTTTCTTCAGCACCAGCATGATTTGAGACAGCACAACGATACCGAAGAAGGCCAGCAAACCCTTCACGCGATCGGGGTTTTGCAGCACGATTTCTGTATCTGCCTGACCAAAGCCGCCCACGTTGGGGTTAATGGTCAACGCATCGCCTGCTTTTACCTCTTGCCCTTCCGAGACCACCAGGTCAGGTCCCGCAGGAATCGTGTCAACGATCGTCTTGCCATCCGCCATTTGAATTGTGACCTCATAGCCACCATCTTCTGGCTTCGTTACTTGGGCGATCGTGCCGGCTTCAGACGCATTGTAAACAGCATTATTGCTCTTTTCACCATTGGGGTAAATCTGTCCACGACCACGATTGCCACCAACATGAACGGCATATTTGCCGAAGCGGAGGGACTTATCTGTCTTAGGGTCGGGAGCCAGAATGGGGAAGACGATCTCCTGGTACTGCTCACCAGGCAGCGGACCAATCACAACAATGTTCTCTTTACCTTCGCTGTAGGGCTGAAAGTAGAGGTCTTGAACCTTTTCTTTCATCTCTGCCGGAATGCGATCTTCCGGCGCAATCTTAAAGCCTTCGGGCAGCATCAGCACTGCGCCCACATTTAGAGGTCCCTTATCCCCGCCACCCACTACCTGCTGCTTCGTAGTGTCATAGGGAATTTTGACGACTGCTTCAAACACAGAGTCGGGCAATACAGACTGGGGCACTTCTACTTCAGTCGGCTTTGCTGCCAAGTGGCAGTTTGCACAGACAATACGCCCCGTAGCTTCACGCGGGTTCTCATACGCCTGTTGAGCAAAAATTGGATATGCAGACGCAGTTTGGGGCAACACCAAACCACTGGTCAAAAAAACTGCGATCGCCAGCATAGTCAGTGCAGCAGACTGACAAAGCCCAGCAGTAGGTATCAATCTCTCTAAGGGATTTTTTTTCATTGGTAACGAACGTGTCATGAGCAAAGAACGGTCAGCAAACGATCGAAATTTAAGCCCACCAGGGGTCTTCACCAGTCCGAAAATCAGTCTCAGTCCAAGGAGTAAAACTCACCTTGTTATCAACAACAGCCGCATGTGCCAACGGTAGCGACAGTGGTGCTGGACCGCGAACCACTTTGCCGTTGCTATCGTACTGAGAGCCGTGACAAGGACACTTGAACTTGTTCTCAGCCGCATTCCAGGGCACCACACAGCCCAAATGCGTACAGACTGCATTAATGCCAAAGTCAGCCAGCGCTTTATCTTCTTTAATCACAATGTAGGTTGGATCACCTTTTAACCCTTGAGAAAGGACATGATCCCCAGCCGCATGACTAGCAACAAAATCGCTCACTAAGATGTCATTACCGAGTGCATCCTTGGCGGTAGCACCACCACCAGCAGCACCGCTTGAAGGAGGGATAAAGTACTTTACGACTGGATAAAGGGCACCCAACGCTGTGCCCGTCACCGCACCAAATGTTAAAAGGTTCATGAACTGACGACGCCCAAGATCGGGCACATCCGAAGATCCAGAAATTTGTGTCATGACTACGTGTAGTTCTGTTAAGGAAGGGCTGTGACAATTGCTAGGCGAGCGGTCAGTAGAGTTGCCATCCGCGTCACTACATGCTGCGATGGATTCAGATGTCTGCCCCTTTTGCAGTCATTCGCTCGCCAAACACTGCAATAATCCTCTCACAGAGAGGCGTGTCGCTTTTCTGAGGAAGTTACTAAGATTATTACATTTCTTGACGCTAGCATCATAGCTAAGTAGGGGGCTGTCAGTTTTATACAAAATGTAACGATCGCTAGAGACTGCTTTACATCATTTGCCCGGTGTTAGGAGTACCTGCCAACTTGAAAAAAACAAGCTAATGATGCCATGCCCTTCGGCAGACACAATTAGAAACCTCCCCGTAGTGTCTCCTAGCAAAGGGGACAGCAGCTATTGGGGAGCATAAGGTAGTTTCCCATGTCCAAGTATCTAGTAGTAGCACTATGACCGGAAATGACTTACGTCAGGTCTTGCTTGACAAGTGGGGACGATCGTATGACGTTCAACTGCGGCGCACTCAAGGCAAGATCTTTTTTTTGGTCATGTGGAAGTATCTGGAGCAGGTCTCTTTCCCCCTGACCGAAACTGAATATATGGAACATTTGGATGAAGTTGCAAGCCATCTACAAGAGTGGGGCAGCGTAGAGCAAGTACACGTCTTAATTCAGCAGACCCGCGATCGTCCACGTCTCGGCAAAGCAGTCAGTATTCCCCTCGAACTGGGGGAACGTGCCTCTGAATGGTTACTTGAGGATTTTTAGTTACATAAGACTTCCAACCACACAAGAATGTATACCTTGCATAGCAGGCACAGCCCCAGTTTGGTTATGAGGATTCAGTCTATTTAGAGCATTCCTAGCGTTGAAACAAAATGACTTCATGGGTCGGCAAGATGGTTCGCTTGAGACGGTTTAGCACAGAAAGGCGATACTCCTGCTTAACGACCCCCTTCTGCCGTGCCTCAATGAAATCCCGTCCCTTAAACCCAGAGGGCACAAATTGATAGCTTCTGACCGGGCTAGACCAAACCTTTTTGAAGTTAGAAAAGACTTCAAGCGGACGAATGCGCTCGCCCCCTACTAGCTTTAAGCTTTGATAAAGGTCAAAATAGAACAAAAAGCCCCCTGGTGGAAGCGTTTGATAAACCTGGTGCGCTAATTGTTGACGCTTTTCTATGCTTTCAATTGTTGACAGCACGCCTGCCATAGAAAGCCAGTTAAAGTCCTGATTGGCAAAGGCAGTTGGATCGCCTTCATACGTCTCAAAGCGGATTGCAGGATTGAGCTTTCTAGCGAGATCAATTGTGCCAACTCTAACGTCTACGCCCATCAATTGCTCTGGTCGCAGCCCTAAATCAATATACATCCGAGTGCTGCGCCCATTGCCACAGCCTAAATCCAGCACATTGAGTGACTCTAAGGAAAGCGGGCTTAACAGTAAGGCTTGCGTCAGCCAGTAGAAAAGACTTAAGCGATAGGCAATTTCAAATTCAGAAAAAAGTGGGTTCCAAGTATCAGCTTCACCTGGTTCAAGTCGATCGTAAGCAGTCCGAACCTGATTAGCCAGTGAATCTTGTTTAATATTCATAGTCATTGTTAGGTAAGTAAGCTAGATTTCTTCAGATTATGTCTGCTGTAACAAATCATCTCAAATCAATAAACGTGTTATATAACGATACCGCCCACCAAAGCGATATTATTTCTTAAAGCTTTGTTTAACGCATGGTTAGGAAAATCTTAAGAGTACGAACCTTTATGAAACCAGAATACTTTTGAGTTAAACGAGATGAGACTCTATAGCTTTAGAAGAAGTCTTTCAAAAGACTTTTACCAGCAACTTTTATGCCAGCATAAAAGCAGTATTTTCTGTCGTTTCGCTTACTTCTAACACCGCATACTAAAGACAAGATAAAAATGTAAATTTTAGAGGTTGCTTGAAAAGTGTCTAGCAGTTAAAATCGCAACTATGTAAATAAAGTTCGCTAACGCGGATTACTGAAACATAAGGGTTTTGTAACCTGCGTTGGCGAAGCCAGTTCTCAGGACGCAGGCAGTTTAGAGCCTTTTAGGCATGGCTACGCTAGTGCCCGTCTAGCTGTGACTTTAGTCACTAAAGCTCTAGGCATCTAGGCTTTTAAAGCATCCTCTTAAAAAAGAAATAGTGTGAACTTTTATATCATTTTTGCCGGCAGCTTAAGTCCTTGCAACTCCCGCACTTCCAATGTCCGGTCAACCTTAATACTCTGATCCCCATCCAGTAATTGTGCAAAGCGGCTGATCCTCTAGCCAGAGTCTGATTGTCAGCCAGCAGCAATACCGACATAATAGAGCTATCAACAAACCAGCAATTTACCTACTCTCAACGGTGTTTAAGCTGCTTTTGATATAGCTTACTGTTAACGATTTTAAAGTTGCAGGGTGGCGATCGCCCTATTAAACCAATGATTCAAACACCCTTTAACCCAAAACCACTTCATTTACCCTCTGTTGTGTCTATCTACTGCCCAAACTGTGGTAGCCGTGCTGAACGCCATTACATCAGTTCTGAACATTTGACTCGCACACAATGTTCAGTCTGTGACTACTTAATGGTGATGTGTTCTCAGACGGGACGGGTAATCGAAGCCTATGCACCTGGGATTTATACTCATCTTTGTACAAGTGTGAAACGGCAACAATACTAGACCGGTTGAGAAGTAACGATTAGAGCCGCTGAGATTCTTATGAGAGCTGGGTTTCAAGGATTCTTGAGCTTATTACCCAATAACTCTGATGTGAACGTTCGTTTCGGCGGCATCAAATTGTTATTGCTGCTTTAAGCAGCCTAAACGACAGTAGCTGGTTAAAGCGACATGATCTTGTTAAAACACGTGCTTCGACGACATATTCCTGTTAACAATGACAAATAAGTTGTTACTCCACAGATCGTAAAGCTGATGGTTGTGCAACATACATCCTCAAAGAAAAGGTATAATACAGAGATGTATGGGGCTGTAACGGTTTCGACGTTTTGGCGAACAATACAGTGTGATTCAGGCTGAGAGCGAGCTAACTCTCATAAATCAATGGCTCAAACAACGTACATGCGAACAACATTGTACCCTTTGCTCGTAAGCAAGCACTAGTTGCTGCCTAACAACCTCTAACCGGTTCGAGCGTTTGTCATACCGACTCCGTTAAGTATGATAGACAACCCCCAACGGATGCTCTAGGAAGCTTTCTCTGGTAGGCTTTCTAGCTAAGAAATTATCAGAGAATCCCACTGTCCGGGATAATGGACGGTTCCCGCTTTGAGGATTAGAGAAGCTAAGCCTGTGAACGAACGGTGTACCAATACCCAGGGCGGACACGGGTTCGACTCCCGTCAGCTCCACTTCAAGGTTACCCAGTCAATTTTCAGCAGTCCTTTGGGTCTAGCATTTTTTTGTTTGTCGATCGCGAAACTGCTTGACGACTTGATCTAGCCCTACCGCGCGCGATGCTTTGAAAAGAATGCGATCGCCCGCTTGCACCAGCGCTTGCAAGCGCTCGACCACTGCTACATGGCTAGAAAAACGCTCTGCTATTAGTGGATCTGCACCCGCCGCTATGGCGCTCGCTTCAGCTTCTTCCACTAGCAGCAGGAGATGATCGAGCTTGAGTTCTCTGACTGCCACACCGACCCGATGATGGAATTCAGGCGATCGCTCCCCTAGCTCTTTCATTGTGCCCAGCACCGCGATCCGACGTGTTCCTGGCGTTTGAGCCAGCAAGTGTAGCGATGCTAGCATTGATTCCAGCCCAGCATTATAGGTTTCGTCTAGAAGCACCACATCGTGGGGTAACTCATAGCGTTGGGCACGTCCGTCTGGCAATGTCACAGCCATTCTTTGTGCCAGGGGTGCCCAATCAACGCCCAATGTCTTTGCGACTGCTAGGGCTGCTAAATAGTTCAAGGCATTATGGCGACCAGGCAAGGGCAGGGGAAGCATCCAGCCTGCTACGTCTAATGTTTCAGAATCAGTCAACCGCCCATGTAAATCGCCACCGTCTAAACCATAGGTCAGAGTTTTGCCGTGCCAGACAGTCGCAGCCGTTTCCATCAACAACGGCAAGTCCTGGTTAAGAATGGCGATGCTGTCGCTGGGCATTTCTGCTAAAAGCTCACACTTTGCCTGGGCGATCGCCAACTCAGACCCCAATCGTCCAATGTGTGCTGTACCAACATTGGTAATGACAGCGACCGTAGGACGAACAATCTGAGTCAGCAGCGCAATCTCTCCACGAGCGCGCATCCCCATTTCAACCACTGCAAACTGATGCTCTGTACCCAATTCAAGTAAGGTTTTGGGCACACCAATCTCGTTGTTGTAATTTGCCTGACTTTTGAGCACTGCTCCTTGCTGCGAGAGGACAGCCGCGATCAATTCTTTCGTCGTGGTTTTGCCCACTGAACCCGTAACCGCAATCACTGGCATCGTAAACTGGTTGCGCCACCACTGCGCGATCGCCTGATACGCCTGCAAGGTATCCGCTACAGGCAGCAGCATGAGGGTGCTAATGTCACTGCTTGCTGCCGAAGCATCATGCCAGAGTTGATCGACAATTGCCGCTATCGCCCCACTGGCAGCTGCCTGGTTAATAAACGCATGACCGTCAAATGTCTCGCCCCTCAGCGCTACAAAGACATCACCTGCTTTGAGGCAACGGGTATCGGTGGTGATCCCTGTTACGACCGTTAAGTCAGCCGTGGCAAGGCTCGCTGATGTTGTACCTAGGATGGTGCTCAGTTGAGCGATCGTTGCATGGAAAGACATACAAAAGAAGCCGTACAAAAGGAATAGCTGCCATTGAACGGCTAATCATACTCCTTTAGCAAGCCTTGAGTAAACTTGTTTGATGATGCGGATTACGATATCGATCGTACGTCCACCGTAGCTCACCTGACCACTGAGTAAACTACGCACCACCAGCGGGCTGATCATCTGGTTGCGGGTCACTACTGACAACTACATCTTTCACCTTGCGAGATTCCAACCAGAGCGGAATGGCAATCCACGCGATCGCAATGAGCAGCATCACGAAGGCAAACTGCCCTGCCCAAGCAACCATTCTCTCCAGCGGTACAAACTGACCCGCAAAGTATGAAAGGCTCACCATCACAGATGCCCAAGTGATTGCCCCTAGCGTGTTATAAATCGTGAACTGAAGATAAGGCATTTGTACAATGCCAGCGAGTGGACTGGCAAACGTACGTAATAGCGCAATAAAGCGACCGAGAAAGACTGTACGAGGCGCATTTTCACTGAACTGGCGCTTGAGCGACTCCAACTGCTCTTCGCGGATACGAAACACACGACCAACGCCCAGCAGCAGTGACCAGCCGCCACGTCTACCAATCCAATAGCCAATGTTGCCGCCAAGAATTGCCCCTAGCGACGCATCGGCTAACACCATCCAATAATTTAATTGATCGTTCCCAGCTAGAAAACCGCCTGCTATAGTGACAGTCTCTCCGGGAATTGGTAGTCCAATGCTTTCCAGGAAAATGCCTAGAAAGACTGCCCAATAGCCATACTGCTGTGCAATTTCTTGAATTGTCTCGATCGAGATAAAGTCCGGTGACATGCAATGTGGCTGCTAAGAAAACGTCGTTCTGTATCAATCTTGACGCGATTCTTAGAAATCTGTCAATGAAGCTCTTTTCAGTCCAGGTTAAGCCGGATTTTACAGTCGCATTTCAGTCAGATTTGCCAAGAAAGGACTTGACTTGACGTTACGTATTGCAGCTTACACTTTACGGCTCTAAACAGAAACTTCATGAGATGTTGGCTCGAAGTCCGTAACATTGTTAAGACTCTATGAAGCTCTAGAATGCGCCTCAGCTCCAGAAGATAAATATTCTATAGTTGACGAATAAAACGTGGGTGGGCAGGATACGGAGACGCAAGATTAAGAGGCTTCGTTGAGTCGTGCCACTGACCGTAGATCTTCTAGTGGTTAAGTGACAGCTCCATACGATCGCCATACTGACTTGTTTTTCATGGCTCAAGCTTTGCGATTAATTCATACTATGTTGTCAGGTTTTGTAAATATGACGCTTCTTCATAAAACGCTTGCTTACGAAGGCGACATTGTGCAGCTTCACCCCCCAGTCAATCTTGACAGCTATGGAATTGCCGTACTGCAACAGCAAATCAGTGCTGCCAAGTCTAAAGCTGGCGATGTATGGGTCATTGACATGGCTCAAGTTGAATTCATCAACAGTGCAGGCATTCTCGCTCTGATCAGTGCATTCACCCTTGCCCGTCGTGCGAACTGTCGCCTGCTGGTTAGCAACCTTCGCCCAGCAATCAAGCTGGTATTCGAGATTACGCAACTGGATCAGGCGCTTGAAATCATTGATGGCAACATTACGTTGGCTAAGATGAACCCTCAAGAGGATCGCTCCTTAATTGCTGCCTGACGTAACTTTGGCTATCCAGGTTTGACAGCAGCGTTGTAGATCTTTTCGTTTGCTGCTGCTGATTTAAACAGATCGACGATGGGATGAGGATAATCTACACCGATCGTTACGCCAGCACGCTGTTGCTCTACGGGTAGTAGTTTCCAGGGTTCATGCACCTTGCTGCCAGGGACTTTGCTGAGTGCTGGCAGCCAGTGTTTTACATACTCGCCAATGGGATCGTAGTCTTTAGACTGTTTGAGAATGTTGAAAAAGCGAAAGCCACGGGCATCATTGCCTACGCCTGCGGTGTAGTTCCAGTTGCCCCAATTGCTGCATACGTCATAGTCAAGCAGCAAAGACTCAAACCACTCTGCGCCCATGCGCCAGTCAATGCCCAGATTTTTGGTGAGAAAGCTAGCCACATTCTGCCGCCCACGATTGGACATAAAGCCCGTTGCTGCCAACTCCTGCATATTGGCATCAATGAGGGGAAACCCTGTTGTGCCACAGCGCCAGCGATCGAACCGTTGCCAGTCTTCTTTCCAGGCAATATCAATACCTTGCAAGCCCGATCGCCAAAAGATGCGATCGCCATGCTTGGCGCAGATAAAGCGAAAATAATCTCGCCACAGTAGCTCAAAGACTAGCCAGTAAGTAGAGTCGTTTTGCACCCGCTCCGTTTCGTACTGCTGTATCTGCTCGTAGATGTAGCGAGGTGATAAGCAGCCTAAGGCTAGCCAGGGCGAAAATTTGGAAGAGTAGTCTGCTCCTAGCATCCCGTTGCGTGTTTCTTTGTAACTCTTCAGGCAGTCTTGTTGCCAGAAGTAGTGCTGCAATCGTTCGAGTCCTGCTGTCTCACCACCTTTAAACGCTAAAACGGCACGATCGTCAGACGCGGGTGGTTCTAGACCGAAATCTGCCAGTTGGGGTAGATCGCCGGGTTCCATTGCTGGCAGCGGCGGTAACTGAGTGGGCGATCGTAGCGCTGGGTTGACGGTAGACTGCTTCTCTACCTGCTTGCGAAAGTGGGTAAATAATTCTGGGAGTTGGTGAAGTTCAAAGGGTAAATCATCAGGATGGTAGAGCGTGTGCCCCCAAAAGGATGTAAATGAGACACCCAACGCTGTGACAGCTTGCTGAAGCGTCGTCTCAACGGCTCTTTCTTCAGAAGTAACTTCGCGATGATAGTGCACTGCTGTAATGCCCAATTGCTGTGCGAGTTGGGGGATGATGACTTCGGGAAATCCCTGACGGATCACCAGATCACTGCCGATCGCCCGTAGCGATCGACGCAAGTCAGCAACGCTTTCTAATAAAAATTGGGCACGAAAGGCTCCCGTCTTCGGAAAACCAAAGGAAGTCTGACCAAACTGGCGCGGATCAAAGCAGTAAACGGGGACAATTTGGGCAGACGTTGCCTGCGCTGCTGCCTGTAACGGTTCATGGTCATGGAGCCGCAAATCGGCACGATACCAAACGAGAATTTTTGCCTGAACCATACGTTTTGACTGCTCTTTTCGCTGCTTCTGTTGATCTCTATACCGATCGCCATAGAGCTAGGACATTGGGATCAAAGGGTGTGTGGGCTTCGCCCAGCTAGGGATTCTACCCCTGCACCCCGTCCTCACCAGTATGGCTACGGCGATAAATTCTATTGCTTTGTCCGCTTTTAAGACTGAAGGCTGGAAGTCTCTCTATCAGAGCGATAGAGAGACTTCCAGCTAAAGCCTCTTCTCCTTTGATGCAAAAAAAGTAGGGGTGAGGGAAACGTTGCAAAACTGGGACTTACCCCTCTGGCATAGAGTGCTGCCTCCTGCCTAACGGTTTTTGCTAATCGAGTCGAATGTCTCTGAACCAAGTGGGCTGGGTACCCAACCATCGATCGCTTTCCGTTTGGCTAGCAAAGGCTGGGAGTGAACGATCGGCAGGCGTAAAATTTCGCGGTGGAGTATGGCATCGACTTGGCTGTACAGTTTCGCTCTGGTTGCTTTGTCGCTGGCTTCTCTCGCCTGATTCAGCAGTTGCGAGAGGCGATCGTCCTTCCAATTACCTAAATCTGCCGTGCCGCCTGGAGCAAAGTGATAGTAGAGAAAGTTGTCGGGATCACCATAGTCTCCTGTCCAGCCCAGCATAAACGACTGGTAGCCTGGTGGCTTTAAACGATCCGCCTGGTAGGCTGCCCAATCTTTAGTTTGTAAGGAAACCCGAATGCCCACAGCGCTTAGGTCGGCGGCAAAGGCTTCGGCGATCGGCTTCGGTGTTGGGTAGTAGGGGCGAGAAACAGGCATATACCACAAATCCAGGTCGAAGCCGTTGGGGTAGCCAGCAGCAGCCAGTAATTGCTTAGCTTGAGCAGGGTCAAAGGGGTAGGCAGTCAGCGTTTTATCGTGTGACCAGTCCAGTATGGGAGGCGTAAAGTGAGGATCATGTACACCCAGATCGCCCCAAAAGGCTTTGACGATCGCGGGGCGATTGATAGCAAGGGCGATCGCTCGACGCACTCGTACATCTGACAGCGGCTTGTAGCTGGGGTTTAATGCCAGAAAGCCAACATTGAAGGAGGGACGCAGCACCGCATCTAGATTGGGATCGCTGGTCACTTCTTTTTGTTGGTCGGGGGCAAGGTCTACCGTGAAGTCGCTTTGTCCTGCCCGCAGTTGTGCTAGTCGGGCAGCCGGGTCAGTCACAAAACGCACGACGAGTTGATTGACTTTTGGTAAGCCCGTTTGCCAGTAGTTTGGATTCTTCTCCAGCACGATACGATCGCCCGTGCGCCATGCTTTAAACACAAAGGGTCCCGTGCCGATCGCCAGCGAACCCGGTGTACCGTAGCTGGCACCTGCTTTTTTAATTGCAGCCGGACTGGCAATGCCAAAATAACCAGAGGCAAGCGCGTTTGGGAACCCTGCGAACGGCTGTTTTAGCTTGAACTGGACGGTTGTTGCGTCGATCGCCGTAACACTTTGCAACAGTGAATCAGGGCTACCCTTAAAGCCGCCAAATAAGCCTGCCCAGATTTCGTAGCGCTTGCCAGCCTTACGGTAGCCATGGGGATGCTGCGGGTCCCACCAGCGCTCTATGTTGAATTTCACGGCGTCTGCATCAAAGGCAGTGCCGTCATGGAAGGTTACGCCTTGCCGCAGTTTGAATGTCCAGGTGGTCGGATCAGTCGTGCTCCATTCGGTTACCAGAGACGGTTTCAGGTCAGTCGTACCGGGTTTAAACGTGATAAGGCGATCGTAAATTTGATCTTGCACAATGATGGAGTTGCCATCAGTAATGTTGCCTGACTCTAAATTGATCGGTTGCCCTTCCGAGCCATAAATCAGTGTGCTGCCTGAAGCGGCTGTTGAGCCAGCGGGTGTGACGGCTCGCGGCTGATTGTTACTGGTGCAATTGGTCAGCGCGATCGCGCCAACAAACGCCACGACCAGCCAAAGCGATCGCCAACGATACAATGCTGCCTGCCACATGAGTGCCGTTCCTCTTATTTGCCTGTCTGCCTTGCTTGCTTCACCAGATCAATCAACGTGTGATGCGCATCCTCTGCATCTTGCAGTGTGTGATCAAACAAAATTCGGGTGGGTGTAGCAGTGCCATCCACTTGCGCCAGCAAATCCATGCCATGCGCGTCGATCGCAACCATTTCGGCAGCCGTTGCAGTGGTCGTCTTGCCAAACACCTTGGCATACATCAGCACAGCCTCGGCATGGTCTTCGTTCATGTGGCGACAGATGCGATCGCTAATTTGCGGTGAAAATGATTCAGACATGGTGACGGGTTCTCAGCGTTTCGTGCGGATGAAGTATTCAGACGTGTTTTCAGTGGGCGTGCGGTAGAGGAAGAGTTCATTCCCATTTGGCAGGCTATAAATACGATAGACCGCTTCCATGATGGTTAACTGGCGTTCGCGTGAAATCCCACGATTTTCAGGGAAATAACCGCCCCGGTTAACAACGGTGTAGTCATCTAGAATCGTTGCTGCATCGTTAACGATCGGTTGGAACATACCGCTGGCGAAGTTGGGGTCGGTCTGCAAATTTGCTAATGTGCCGCCTGAAAGCGTGGTTGATCGTGTCGCCAGTTCTCTGACCTGATTTAGCAAAAGTATTCCACTGCGAGTTCTGGTCTGGGCAGCAACGGGTTGATTAAGGCTGGCAGCGAGTGCCGCCGCGATCGCAAAACTGACCAGCCAACGAAATCGCATCATCGTTATACTCCTCTCTTCTTACTAAGTGCTTGCGTCGATGCATCCGTTCGCTGGCTCCTCAGTGTTATAGCTATCGCCACAGAACTTAGGACATTGGGATCAAAGGGGGTGTGGGGGTTTTGCCCCCAGCCAGGGGTTCTACCCCTGCACCCCGTCCTAACTAGAATGGCAACGGCCATAACACCAGGGCAGCGAAGCTCTTCTTAGTCAGTCTCTCCTGTCAGTGGCGCGATCGACAATACTTGCATCATAATTTGGCTAAGAGCCTAGCTCAAGGAAAGCCAGAAAAACTGCGTGCACTAGCAGCGAGGTTTGTGGCTAGTAGGACAATCGAACCAAGATGGCGTTTGCCTAGGGGGCTTATGAGCTACGACGATCGCAACGAGCGCTATAGGGGCGGCTCTTTACTCCAGAGCCTTGGCTGGATGCTGGCAGGAGGCATTGCAGTGACCGCCTTGAGCGTTGGGCTTGGGGGCTGGCGGCTCAGCGATCGTTTCCTGGCAGGCGTGCAGAATCTTTTTAATCAGGCGCAGCCTGTGCCCAGAGTGGAGGTTCAATCTGTTGTGATTCAGCAAGTGAGGGGTCTGAGTGAACTCACGACCGCTGTCTTCACAATGCAGGCAGTGGTGCCGACTAGCCAGGATGCCACCCTGAATGGCTTTGTACTCGGCACAACGAAACTCCTTTACATTGCCTATGGCGAGGTAAGAGCAGGTGTTGATCTGCAAAGCTTGACGGCTGCTAATGTGCAGGTGACAGAAAACGGTCTGCAAATTCAGTTACCCCCGCCGCAACTGCTCGATCGCAAAATTGATGTGAATCGTTCTAGCGTCTACGACTACAACCGTGGCACGTTTGGGCTGGGACCCGATGCTGCGCCCACACTACAGGCACTGGCACAGCAGGAAGCGCTACAAAAAATTGTTGAAACCGCTTGCGCCGATGGTGTGCTAGAAAAAGCCAACGATCGCGCCAAGTTAGTCGTAACTCAACTGCTGACCACCACTGGCTACAAAAACGTCCTTGTAACGACACAGCCACCCGCACCCGGTAGTTGCCCAATCGCATCCGTAGGCAAGTGAGAGCAATCTAAACCGTGGGTGAACAGTAGTACAGGCAATTTTATTGGAAAAACTAAAGCTTTAAAAAACTAAAGTCTGGAGAACCTAGTGCTTAAAGCGCGATCGCTTTGGGCACCTTATAGGGATATTCAATGCTGTAGCTGCATGATTGCTTCATTGCTGAGTCATTGCATCCCTGCTACACGCTTTTCCAGAAGCAGTTGCCCCATGCAAACCTTGCAACTCAAATTTTTGAAGCTACACAGTTAAGCCCCCTACTGCACTAGCTGCCTCCCTCAAGAGGAAGTGAATTGACAAGCAATTGGTTACTTTGCTTGCCAGTACCTCATGACAAAAAGAGCTAACTCATGCAACTTCGGGTAAAGTCTTCCTCAAGCGATGCTTCGTCCTGCCAAACGTTTGGGCAAATTGAGCAGACGTTTGGTACGGGTAAAGTGCCGCAAGTTTTTAAGCGGCTAAAAGCGCAACCAGTTTTACTGGCGCACCTTTGGGGGCAGTTTCAGGTGCTTGTGCTTCATGGTGATTTGCCGAGAGTGTTGAAAGAATTGGTGGGGCTAGTCGTCGCGACTGCAACTCATTGTGATCACATTCGCGGGGTGTTACTGCACCATCTGGCGCAGCAAGCTGCCGGGCCAGAGACTCTAGCGGCGATCGCGCAAGGCAACTATGACGCAGCGGGGATCAGCCATGCGACACGCGCTGTTCTGCGGTATGCCGCGATCGCGATCGCCAACCGTAGTGCCTGTGGGGGCATAGCGAAGAAACAATGGCAGACCTTGCATCACCAAACCATGCAAGCGCTGGATGATACTGGTTTGGAAGAAAGTGAACGGTTAGAACTTATTGCAACGATCGCACTGTTTGAACAACTGTGTACAGTTGCTAATCTGTTACAGCTTGGCTCCGAGTCTCTGTAAGAGCATCACTATGGGCGGTTAAGTCAGACAAATTTGCTCTAGCGTCGTCACAAAGTCTGGATACGAGACTGCAACTGCTTCAGCGCGATGAATGGTGGTGGTGCCAGTAGCGGCAAGGGCAGCGATCGCCAGACTCATGGCAATCCGATGATCGGTATAGCTATCGACGGTGGCTCCAGTTAAGGGTGTGCCGCCGACAATTTCCATGCCGTCTGGCTGTTCGGTAATGCGTGCGCCCATTTGGTTAAGCTGGTTAGCCATGACCGTAATGCGATCGCTTTCTTTAACGCGCAGTTCGGCAGCATCTTGAATCACCGTTGTCCCTTCAGCAAACGTAGCGGCAACGGCTAACACCGGGATTTCGTCAATCAAGCGGGGGATGAGGTCTCCAGCAAGCGTACAGGCACGAAGTGGGGGACGATCGCCATTGCCTGCATAGCGCACCCGCAAATCGGCAACAGGTTCACCAGCGACCAGACGTTGCTTTTCCTGGGTAATGTCTGCACCCATGAGCGTTAAGGCTTCTAGCACCCCAGTCCGAGTGGGATTAACGCCTACGTTTTCGATCGTCAGATCGGCACCCGGCACGATCGCCCCAGCCACCAGCCAGAAAGCGGCAGAGCTGATATCTCCTGGTACGATCACGGCTTGCCCAGTCAGTGTGGTTGGACCAGTAACGGTAACGCTATGGGTATCGGGATCGACCGTCAGATTGGCTCCAAAAGCTTTGAGCATGCGTTCGCTGTGATCGCGTGAAAGAGCAGGCTCGGTGACAGTTGTTTCGCCTTCAGTCATGAGTCCAGCTAGCAGCAAGCACGATTTAACTTGGGCAGAAGCGATCGGTGAATGGTAGTGGAGTGGTCGCAGGGTAGTTCCCTGAACGGCTAGCGGCGCAAACGCGGCATCTTTTCTTCCCCAAAGCTCGGCTCCCATTTGCCGTAAGGGTTGCACGACGCGAGACATGGGGCGCGATCGTAGTGAACTGTCGCCCGTTACGGTAAAAAAGCATCCAGGCTGCGATGCCAGAATGCCCAACATCAACCGGAGTGTTGTGCCAGAGTTGCCTGCGTTGAGTACATCCTCTGGTTCTAGTAAACGCCCTAAGCCGATGCCTTGTACTGTGACGTGTTCTGTATTGAGCGCTGAAATCTTGGCTCCCATGGCGCGAAAGCAGGCGGCAGTACTGTGCGGATCTTCTCCTAGCAATAGTCCGGCGATCGTCGTTTCCCCTTCTGCCAGAGCACCTAGCATGAGCGCCCGATGCGAGATGGATTTATCGCCCGGTACTCGTATCCGCCCGTTTAGCACCAGTCCAGTGGGCGGTGGCGCAATCGTAAGCGCGTGGTGAAGCTCAGCAGCATTGAGGGAAATCACGTTCGGCATAGGGATCAGATAGACTGTAACGGCATTGCGTAGCGATCGTACCCTCTTTCACGCCGACTTATTCATGCAGACTCATCATCAAAAACCGGTCTGCCTGCTGTTTACCTCCACTGATTTGCCGGTTTGGTCGGGGCTTGAAACAGTTGGCACGCTCTACCAGAAAGATCAAGAGCAATTTCATCTGTTAATGACTGAGCCAGCCGTGCGCGATCGCGACCTTGTTGTGGGTCATCAAGAGGTGACAACGCTGCCAGCCGTAACGACACCCCGCCTCTTATGGCTGGAGTTTTCGCCGTATCAGGTCACGTTGACCATGCAAGGGCAGGGGCAGTTTAGCTATCGCCATCTCTGGCGACAGGGTATTTATGGCTCCAGCCGTTACTGGTTGCATGATGCCGCCGATCAGCGCACAGGGCAATTTCACTTGCGAAATTTCACCCGTAGCTTGATGCTCAAAGGTAACCCTCTGCCCACATTTTTGCGCGTTGAGTATGAGCTTTGGGCAGCAAAAATGCAGCTTGGACACTACGTACTTAACGTTGAAATTCGTCACTAACTGCCAGCGATCGCCCCAGATCCCCGACTTCTACTACTAGGTTTAGCCTTTATCAGGACAGTACAAAGAAGTCGGGGATCTCCTAGGATCTACTAGGAGGTCGGGGATCTAGGCTCTCTGGCTAAATCCTAAAAGACAAAGGTGGTGCGAATGACACCGATGACAATATCGCTATTAGCGCTGTTGTGATCCGGTGCCGTGAGCCAGATGATGCCGGGTGTAATGGCAATATTATCGGTGAGTTGGAACTGATAAAAACCCTCAACGTGCAACGACGTATCCCTGTCTTCTAAAAAGTTAAGTTGAGTGCTGGCTCGCGTCACTTTTGGCTCCATCCCGACAATGATGCCTGCCACGCTACCTTTGCGGAAGAGATCTGGGAAGGCAAGACCGACTGCCCAATTCCAAATATCGACGCTGCCTCTGGTGCCGCTCACTACATTGGCGCTTGTATAGCCGACAGAGCCGTTGATTACAATTTTGGGGCTGAGTTGGAACGATGCTCCTAGCCCAAACGAATCGCTATTGAACGCAGCGTCTACAAGGTTGGCGTTGAGGAAATTGGCATTATTGCTGCCGCTGCTTCCGTTTGCTTGAAAGTTGTTGTTGTAAGCACGGATATAGGTCAGCCCGATCGTCAGTGGGTCAAAGGGTGTAAACGTGAGTTGAGCGATCGCGCCAAAGGACCCATTAAACAGACCGCTACCAGCCGCTGGGTTTTCTGGCTCGTTTGCGAGATAGCCTAGGCTCAACTCAAGCTTGTCGCTGAACTGATGGGTGATCCCAATACCCGCACCATTGACCAGATAGTAAATTGGGTTACGGGTGCCAAATTGAGAGAGCGCACCACTACCACCATCACCATCCAAAAAGGGATTAATGGTATTGGTAAAGTCGTCAACAGCGCCAGCATTCGCTTCGAGCACTACGGTCGTCTTTTCGCCTACCTTAAATTGATACAGCAAGGCATCAAGCTCAACGCGGTTGCCAGAATCGGCTGCAAGGCGCAAATCGCCTTCGGGCGTGAACGTTGCATTAGAAGAAAAAGCTGCAACGTTACCGGCCTGCAACCGCACACGCAGCAAGTCTTCGCCGTTAAAGCTCGTGTCTAAATCCAACCGGATGCGATCGCCCAGAATCGTATTCTTTTGAACCTCGTTGCCGTTGACTGTATTGCCTGCTGCCACGCCCGCCAGAGCAAAGACCACCTCACCGCCCAACTTTGTTGTAGTGGAGAACTGCTGCTTTTCTAAGGTGGCAGTGCGAGCCTCTAAGCTATCCGTACGACCGCGCAAGGTCACTAATTCGGCTGCAAAATCTTCCTGTAACTTCTGCAAGATTGCCAGGTCTTCTTTTTTTACCAGATCAGCCGTACCCGCCGCGATGAGTTCATTCACGCGATCGAGACATGCATTCAAACCAGCCGCAAATTCGTAGCGAGTCAGTGCCCGATTGCCCCGATAGGTGCGGTCGGGATAGCCCACAATACAGCCGTACCGTTCAACCAGTGATTGCAACGCTTGAAAAGACCAGTCTGTTGGGCTTATATCCGTTAACTGGGACACAGATGTCACTTGCTCAAGCTCGTCCACACGGCTGATTGTTCCGTCCGCCAGTTCACTGGACTGAGCACGACCAAGTGGTTGATCGATTCCGGCAACCGTCGGAGCGATCGTGGACGCAACCGTTACAGACTCTGGTTGAGCGACCTTGAGCGTTGCCTGGGGCGCTTGCGCTGAGGCAGCCAAAACCGCCGCACTCAAAAGGGCTGGACTTAGGAGCAACGAATGAACAAACCGTTTAAACATGAATATACTTCCTCACACAATTGAAAGACATAACCTTTACTCCCAGGCAAGTCACGGCATCAAAGCGGCGATCGCCCTTGGCTGGGATGCTGCTGTCTAGTAAATTATTGCACTAAAGTAGAAATGATAATCATTCTTGCTCGCCCGCAGCTACCAAAGAGTAGACTAGAGCGTCTGTCCTCCGCTTACTATCCCCCCCTTCCCCTTTTGGGGAAGCAGCAGGCATCGGGATCTAGTCGTTCCTAAACAAGCGTGGCGTAGCTTTTAAAGTGAGAACGTAGGATGCAAGGTGCGCTGCTACTGAGTGAGAACCGTATCGCTAGCGGTTGTAGCTGCCTTTGCCTCATGGTTCTGGGCGAACCCAACCTGGTTAGTCTTCATACCAGCAGCTTTGCACAGCCCAACATTGCCAGGTAAGGGTTGCAAGCGATTTCACCCTGACGAGGAGGCTCCCGAATCAGAAGTCTTGTCTAATCTAAATGACAATAATTGACAGTAAGCTTTTTAAGCCTTTATACTCTGGGTTCGTCAAGGTCTTTTTGAAACTTATTTTCAGGAAGCTTTCATTGCAACCACACGTCAGGAACGGCTGGTTTCGTTATGCCCGATCGCTACTCCCTTGATCAAGTCGAACGTTGGAGTCGGCGTAGCGTGTTGCAGGTCGGCTTGGCGGGAACTGGGTTAATGGGGGGCGCGATCGCGCTGCGGATGCTGTGGCAACCACGATCGCAGCCTGTTTCTGTACCCCTGTCCGATCCGGCGATCGCTGAACCAAAAGGGTTTACGCCGCTCACCACATTGCGACAGTTTGACTACGGCACCGTGACAACTGAAAACGGGCGCACCGTGCGCGAGTTCCGCGTGGAAGCACAGACTGCCGTAGTGCAGCTTAATAGTGCAACCTCTTTTATCACCTGGAACCTGAATGGGCGGGTGCCGGGACCCACGTTTCGTGCGACTGAGGGCGATCGTATTCGCGTCATCTTTTACAACCGTGCTGGGCACTCCCATTCACTGCACTTTCACGGTGTACACAAGTCCGAAATGGATGGCATCAAACCGATTCGCAACGGCGGCGTGTTCATCTACGAATTTGATGCCGAGCCGTTTGGTGTCCATCTCTATCACTGCCACATTGCCCCCGTGACGCGACATATCGGCAAGGGATTGTACGGAATGTTCATTATTGATCCGCCGACCCCTCGTCCCCCAGCGGATGAAATCGTGCTGATCATGGCTGGGTATGACGTGAATGACGATCAGAAAAACGAGCTTTATGCGTTTAATGGGATGCCGCACTACTACATGAAGCATCCCATTCGCATTCAGAAAGACCGACTCATTCGGCTGTATGTGCTGAATATGATTGAGTTTGACCCAGTTGCCACGTTTCATCTACACGCCAACTTGTTTCAGGTGTATCGCACGGGTCGGCATTTGCAACCTGATGACGAAACCGATGTCATCACGATGGGGACGGCAGAGCGGCACATTCTAGAGTTTGCCTGCCGCTATCCTGGCAAGTTTATGTTTCACCCACACCAGGATGACATCGCTGAAGCAGGTTGCATGGGGATGTTTGAGGTGGTCGATCGCACTGCGTCCAACCCTCTGTCGGACACGCCTGAAGCCCATGCTATGTAGCGAGGTGAAGCTCATTCTCTAAAGTTACTCTCAGGAATAATTCTCAGGAATTTAGAGAATTTTGTTGACAAGCATTACAGCAAGCCGTCAAAATGTAGCTCACAAAGATTACTGGTAATTAGTTGCAATAAGAACAATGTCAGACCGCTGCTTATAGCCCAGGATGCGTGAGTGAGCTTCCAGTCTGGAACGTCAGTGCTGATTCGCTGCAACCCCGATAGCACCGCTCTTTTGCATCGTTTGCTGCCGCTTTACCCTCTTCATTGTGAACCAGCTTCAGAGCTTTTTTACCGTCTTCTTGCCAATTTAAGTAAAAAGTGAAAACGTATGTCTTTTTTCAAGTTCTTTGCTTTGCTGTTTGCCTCAATGAGTTTGACAATGCTGATTTCGTGCAGTACGCCACCACCTGATACGGCTGCACCCGCTAGCCCATCCCCCGTCCAGACCAGCATGGCGATGGGTGGCATGGCTCATGGCGGCAAACCGAAGATCAATATCAATACTGCCATTCTGTCTGAGCTGGATAAGTTTGAAGCGCAGCTCGGTGTACCCGCATTGTCAAACAAAATCCAGGCGAGCCGTCCCTATGGCAAACCGGAAGAGTTAGTGTCGAAAAATGTCATCACTCAGGCGCAGTTTGACCAGATTAAAGACATGGTGACGATTGAAGACATCGTGCTGACTGGAGAAGCGAAAGATGTCGATTACATGATCAAGCTGGGTTTGATGAAAGGGCACTTACTCGTTGCTAAAGAACTACTGGATCTGCAAAAGCCTGACCAGGCAGAACCGCACATTGGGCACCCTGTCGAAGAAATCTATGCGGATGTTGAAGACCAGCTTGCAGAACGCAACGTGAAGGAATTTAAGACCACGTTGATCACGTTTCAAGACTTGGTGAGAGCTGGCACGAAGGATATCGCCAAAGTTAACAGTGAGTTCAAGACCTCAATGCAGGCTGTAGACGACGCGATCGCCACTTTACCTGCCACGCAGCGTCAATCACCCGCGTTTGTACTGCAAGTGATGAATGGGTTGTTAGATACTGCCAATGCTGAGTATGGCGCAGCGATTGCCAACGGCAAAATTACCCAGGCGATCGAATATCAGGATTCACGCGGGTTTGTTGCCTATGCCAATGAACTCTACAAGGGCATTGCGACTCAAGTCGAGAAACAAAGCCCTGATACGCATAAGGCAATTCAGCAAACAATGGCTGAACTGACAACCGTTTGGCCTACACCCATTCCACCGGCTGCTGCGGTCAAAACACCAGCTCAAGTTTCGCAATTGATCAAAACCGTCGAGACAGACACGCGCAAAGCTGCTAAAGCCTCTTAGAGGATGTTTTAAAAGTCCAGATGCTTGTAGCCTGGGCGACTCAAGTCGAAGCTACAGAGACGTTAGCGCAGCCATGCCCAACGGGCTATAAACTGCCGCCGCAGGTTGTAAAACTCTTGACTTGCGGTAGTCCGCGTCGGTGGACTTGGTTGATGTAGTCGCGGTTTTAACCGCCAGACCCTTTTCTGATTCGGCAACGGGCAATATCTGGCAGCGGGAAGTCTGGGCTGGGGTGAACGGCTGTTTGCCTTTACAGCAAGGAGATTTTTTCGTAAAAACCGCTTTAAGCTGGTAAGGGTCTATCGTTTCTTTTCATGCAGCACAGTCTAGGACGAGTGAACCCCAGTCCCTAGCTGCTCACTGTCATCCCCTTAAGCGCTGCCCTATGGACTTTACCTCTGCTTTCCCCACTTTTATCATTACCCTGCGCGAAGGGGTCGAAGCCGCTCTCGTTGTTGGCATCGTGCTTGCCTACCTTAAAAAAGCAAAGCAGTCGCACCTCAACTCTTGGGTCTACGGTGGTATTGCGGGTGGGCTGGTAGTCAGTGCGCTAGTCGGTGTTCTCTTTGGTTGGGTGATTCAGTCGTTGGGGTCGTCGAACCAGAAGTATGCGCCTGTCTTTGAGCCGTTGCTGGAAGGGGTGTTTAGCGTGGCGGCGATCGTCCTGTTGAGCTGGATGCTGGTTTGGATGACGCAGCAGGCACAATTGCTTAAAGGTCAGATTGAAGGCTCGATCGATGCAACTCTAACCGGTGGCACAGCAGCCGGATGGGGCATTTTTGGACTGATCTTTTTTGCTGTCTTACGAGAAGGTTTTGAAACCGTTCTATTTATTGCCGCCAAGTTCCAGCAGGGACTAGCCCCCGCACTAGGGGCACTGGCTGGACTGGTTTGTGCAGTGGCGATCGGCGTCCTGCTGTTTCGTCTGGGCGTAAAGATTAACCTCCGCACGTTTTTTTTGGTGATGGGCATTTTTCTGCTGCTGATTGTGGCAGGGTTAGTTGTCTCTGCTTTGGGGCATTTGGATACGGCTGTCAGTACGCTTGCCCAACTCGATCGCCAGTCTGAGCGTCTTTGCTTTTACTACGAACGGTTTGCCAAGTTTCCCTCTTGCATTCTGGGACCAATGGTGTGGAATACCAGCAAAGTGCTGCCTGACCGTCAGTTTCCAGGTGTGGTTCTGCATACGCTGTTTGGTTACGAAGACAGGCTCTATGTTATGCAGGCGATCGCCTACATTGCCTTTCTTTTCAGCATTGGCGGCGTTTATCTCAAAAGCGTTATGGGGTGGAAGCTGCCGCTCGCAAAACGTGCCTGCGTGGAATCATCCGCCAGCAAATGATGGCAACCGTGGACATTGCTAGGGGCACTTGCCTGATGGAAGACCACAACGTTTCATACTTAGAATTCAACACTGGTGCTTCTGTACAAAAGCGTTCAAGGTTCTCCTACGCTCGCAGATTCTTCCAATAAAAACTGAACCTGTGCTTTGATAAAAAACATTGTGCTGCTAGAAAATATTGCACTCAACAACAAATTTGCGGGTTTCATACTTCTCATGCCTGTAATCGCCAAAACACTTTCCAGGATCAGCGCTGGCAATAGAATTCCCATACAGCCAAATAAAAGCATTGAGCAGTAAGACCATTTTGTGAAAGTGAGTACAATGAAGGCGAGAAAAACCCCCAAGGGAATGAATAACAGCCCATAGTAGAAAATTTTATAGCTTGACTGGTTCAGAACACTAAGCTGAATTCCATAATTGTTTAACGGGGATAAATATCTAAAAAAGGTGATTTCTGGAGTTAACTGACCAATATGAGAATTTTGCACATTGTCAATATAAACGTGAATAGCAGCATGGCTATAAGTGACCACTAAATAGTGATATTTTGTATCGTTAAACACATCGAGAAACGATAGCTCTGGAAACGCACCATTTTCGCCAGTGATTGGGGTTCGTAGCCTCACAATTAATTGCTTTCCTTTTTGCCCAAGCATAAGATTACGGCTGAAAGGATTGTTTGAAAGAGAGAGTATTCGAGCTGGTCCAGTCTGTTTGATGTTAGTTGTCGCAAGTTTGGTAATCAAGGTGAATTGCGAAGCTTTACGCAGCGCTTGGTTCAAAGACATAACTGGCGTTGCTGTTGCTAACCAATGAGTAGCGGATAGAGAAACACCATTATCAGTCTGGGTAACCTCAGATTTACCTTGCCAAACTAAACTTGGAAGATTACCCATCAGATCTTGATAGGAGTCTTGATATAAAGCTTTTGAGTCTGCGCTTTCCGGGTTGCTAAATTGATAAGCTGCCATCAGGGCATTGCCAATTACTTTGCTTGGAGCATCTTCATCTAAAACGCGCATGATCTCGGTTTCTGAGATAGCGCGATCAGCAATATAAAGCATTGCCATCTTGCCTTGCCAGGGTCGATCGCCTTCCCTTTCGTTCCCCAATAAGAGAGGAAAACTGGCATCCCAATTGCTTAAATTTGCTGCGTTTTGAAGGGAGAATGAAAAACTGACAATGCAAGCATTATATATTACCACGCCGACAATTAATTTTTGTCTTAAGCCATATTGCTTTCGCCGATCTGTGAGCTTCAATAGCTGTTTGTTCAGATTGAAGTGGCACCAATTAAATATTAAAAAACCGAGAAATCCTCCTATACTATTTGTCAGAAGATCGGTATAGCTTGGGCTTCTAGCAGCCAAAAAAACTTGTAGCACTTCTACCGTTAATGAAACTCCTCCACTAGTGAGTAAAATTACGAGTAGCCGATTAAGCCTAGTTCCATTCTTCTTTTGCAACCAGCCAGCCAGCCCAAAGCCAAACGGCATGAACAGTAAAATATTTGCCAGTGCATCATCTAAATCGCTGGCATTTTCTAAGAATTGACTTGCAATCTGTGCAGGCGAGAGAGCATCAGGAAGAGCAAAGTTAAAAGGAGCAAGCGTTGCCAAAACGATCAGACCTAAACTCCCACCAACAATCCCTAAAGACCACTTCATTTGTAGTCTAGCCATCTATTTCTTGCTTTGAAAGGCTTGATATAACAACAGATGATAGTGGATCAGGAGCATGGCTATCTTTACGTAATTGCCCCAGCACATTTAAGATTAGACGTTGCCAATTATCGACCCTGATAAACCATTTTGAAAATATGATCAAGCAGGCAAGTCGCTCCAGCAGGCTTAGATCATACTTAAAAATTGCGTACAAATATCCTTTTATACATAAAAAACGGGGAGAGATGAATTTAGGATATTTTTTTCTCGAACCAATCCAGTTCTCTCGCTCTTGAACCGTTCGCAGGCTGGCTGACTGATGAGAGTGGCGACGGTTAAAAAAGAGTGGCTCTGGGATTTCTATCAGGGATCCCATGAGGCTTAATTCAGCTAGAAGCACTTTATCTGAGCCATAATAGGCTCCGTGTAATGATGTTTTTCTAAAGTTGTCGGCTCGCATTAAGCCAAATACGTTAAAACACATACGGAGCGATAAAATTTCTCTGTAACGCTGATGCGGCTTTGTGGAATCAAATTGCTTGGCTTGATCTAAAGAGGCAATACACGCATCATCACTGTCGCTAATGGTGTATCCTTCTGCATTAATCAGTACAGTTTGAGCATGGCATGAAACGACAAAAGGGTTATTCTCCAGCACTTCTACAGTTTGAGCTAGGAATGTAGGAGCTAAAACATCATCATGAGCAGCCCACTTAAAGTACTTCCCTCGAGATAGATGAAAGGTCCGATCGTAGTTTAAGGCAGCTCCAAGATTTTGCTCATTTCGATAGTAACGAATGCGTTTATCCTTTTGAGCATATTCTTGGCAAATCTCTTCAGTTTTGTCTGTAGATGTATTATCTGAAATGATTAACTCAAAATCTTGAAATGTTTGAGCCAGAATTGAATTGATCGCCTGTTTAATGAATCGTTCACCGTTATACACTGGCAGTCCAATGCTGACAAGGGGTGCTGTATTCGTTGAATTTGCTTGACTCATGGAAATTTAAGGTATAAAAAGCAGTTGAGAAACGAGTAGTTGGTGATGAAGAGTAGTTCGTGACAAAGAAATGATCGTTTTGATTAAGAGATGACCATAACTTACTTCTGACATTTATGAATAAGAAGATAAACAACTAATACCAATTTTCTATGAGCTTGCATACAACTGTAGGTTGAGTTGAGTGAAATGAAACCCAAGAAAAACAGCCATTGTTGGGTTTTACACTGTACTGCAAGGCAGAAGCAAGCTACAACCCTACCTACGATTCTGTGCATCTTTAAAGAGAACTGGTATAAACTCAACAGAGTATTCTAAAAGCCAGACTCCTCTAAGAAATATTACTTACAGGGGAATAACTTTAGTGACAACACCCATTTCATCTAGCATTTGTTGAATCTCATTGCAGTAAATCGAGTTCATAACAATCACTTCATCGGGCTGATAGGTTTTGAGAAAGTCAGGCGGCATAATTTCTTTGCCTACACCGGGAATAAATTTTCCTTGTCGATAGGGATTGATGTCAACAACGTACTGAATTTTATCAATTGTATTCAGAGTTGTTAAGAACGCAACACATTTAGAACCAGAACCCCAAACTACAACCTTTTTCTGTTGTAGCTGCGCTTGCTCCAGATGTTCTTTCCAGTCATTCAGCTTAGTGTGAATCTTTTCAGTAAAGTATTTAACATCCTGTTGCAATTCCTCAATCAGCTCTTCATTCGGATGTACCTTTTCAGATAAACTAGCGACCGGTTTCGCTTTAATTAAGAGATATTGATCGCCATAGGCGCGGTATAAATCAACGACTTCAAATCCACAGGAGCGGAATAGACGCGCCAGAGAACCTCGTGTGAAATAGGAACAGTGTTCGTAGTAAATGTCTTCAAATGCCATATCTCGTAGTACACGAGTGGTATCGGGAATCTCGAAAAATACACTCACACTGGGACGATCGCCAATCGACTTTCTAACTGAGTTGACAAATTGATAGGTTGGTTGGATATGTTCCAGAGTGTGACGACAACAAATAAAGTCACCGACTTGATCAGCATATTTCTCCGAATAATAGTCTCGAATAAAGGTAACGCGATCGGCAGCAGAACTCGTCACCCGTCCAGGAACAGTACTGGGATCAATACCAACCCCCCGATTATTACCTCGCTCACACAGCAGGAATAGAAAGTCACCTTTACTGCAACCAATCTCCACAATATTCTTATTGTGGAGGTCGTACTGATGAATAAGACGATTAGCTAAATCACTAGCAAATTGGTTGAATGTAGGGGAAAAACTCTGCTGGTCTTCATAATTCGGTGCATAAGCTGACCATTTGGGATCAAAGGCTGTACTTGTGATAAAGCCACAACGATCACAAAAGCCTAAAACAACATCTCCTGTAGGAAAGTCGAGTGCCTCCTGACGTGTGGAAAGCATCAGGCAGCTATGAACAGGTACATCACGAACTTCATAAAAGATAGAAAGTCCTCGATGTCCACAGCTTGGACAAGATCCATCAAAGTGTCTGTCAACGGAAGTTTCGGATATCTTAGTAGATGTATTGACTAACAGTTGGTCTTGCATATATGTTTCTCAATAGTAGTGAGTGAGCAAAAACTTACACAATCTTGGGACTTGGAATAGGCACAATAAACTTGCCGCCTCGCTGCCGATATTCTGATTGCTGCTGCATAATCTCTTCAGCAAAATTCCATGCCAGGATAAGGACGTAATCTGGCATATCTTCCAGGAGTTTAGCGGGTGAAACAATGGGAAAGTGGTTGACACCCATATAGCGACCCTGCTTAAACTGATTCAGATCGGCTACGTAGTCCAGCAGCGTTTTATTGATCCCAAAGTAACTAAGCAGAGTGGTTGCTTTCGCAGCGGCACCATATCCAACAACCCGTTTACCTTGTCGCTTCAAATCCCATAGGATAGCAAGCAGTTCTTGCTTGATGGTCTGAACACGATCGCTAAATTCCAGATAATAATCCATGCGATCGACTCCCCGTTCAACTTCCTGCTTCAGTAACAGAGAAACAGAATCTTGTACTGATTCCTGAGGTTCTACAAACAGCCGTAGAGAACCACCGTGAATCGCAGTACGCTGGACATCATTCAAATACAAGCCATGTCGTCTGAATAGCTTGTCTAAAGACGTGATCGAGAAGTAACAGAGATGCTGATGGTAGATGGTGTCAAATTCACAATGATCAACCAGATCAACAACATAGGGTGCCTCAATGACTGCTACTCCGGTCTCTTTTAAAAGTGTGACAACCCCTGCTACAAAACCATTTAGATCTGGAACGTGCGCCAGAACATTGTTTGCTAGAAAAACATCTGCTTGTTTGCCGTCTTGCCGCAACTGTTTTGCTAAGTCGTGCGTAAAGAAGGTGCAGAGCGTTGGAATCCCAGCATCCTGAGCGACTTTGGCAGGACCTGATGCCGGATCAATGCCCAAAACAGGGATACCTTGCTCGACAAAGTTTTTGAGCAAATACCCATCATTGCTAGCCGCTTCAATCACCAAACTGCTTGCATCCAGATGACGAGATGCCGCGATCGCCTGGGCGCTTTCTCCAAAGTGCCTCAGCAAAGATGGAGAAACGGAAGAGAAATAGGGATAGTCCTGACAGAATAGGATCTCTGGTGGCACCGTTTCGGTAACCTGAACTAAACTGCAATGCGGACAGAAAACTAAATCAAGATGAGCGGTATATTCTGGCTTCTCCAGTTGGTCGTTTGTTAACAGATTATCTGCAAGTGGCGTGTAACCAAAATCAATAATCAACGTCAGGTGAGAACCGCCACAGGATCGGCAAACTAATTGTGAGTTAGACATACGTGCTGTCTCTCTTTCCCCTAATATTGTCTCTCTTTCTCTTAATAGCGGCTGTGCAAGACCGCACTATTAGTTAACAGCAACGACTTTCGGAACGCTGGTTTGCCAACGTAACGTTGTGTCAATTTGTCCTTCCGCCATCAACTTCTGAATGTGAGCAATCCGCTTGTATCGCGGTCCTTCAAACTCATCTAGCGTCAATCCGACTTTTTGGTAAGCAGCATACAATTCTTCCGCACCCTTACGAGCATCCCACTGGGCTTGGAACTCTGGTAAAGTACGGGCAATCTTACTGCAATCGACTCGATAGCAGCGCTTATCAGGACCTGCATCCTTAGCGTACTCAATCTGGCAACCCGGAACCACCTGTTCTACAATGTCTGCCAACTCACGTATACGGTAGTTATCCTCGTTGCGTCCGACATTAAAGGCTTCGTTGTGAATGGCATCTCTAGAAGCGTGTAGAACGGCAATAAACGCACGTGAAATATCCTCAATATGGACGATCGGTCGCCACGGTGTACCATCGCTCTTGATATAGACTCTGCCGGTAGTAAACGCCCAAGCAACCAGATTGTTCAATACCAGGTCAAACCGGATGCGAGGAGAAACCCCGAAGGCTGTTGCATTCCTTAGAAATGTAGGGCTAAAGCTATCATCTGCGAGCTGAGACACATCCTGCTCGGTTCGCACCTTAGAGACACCATACGGTGTAACCGGATTAAAACCAGACTCCTCGGTTAACCAGTCTTCGCCGCCTGCTCCATAGTTGCTACAAGACGATGAAAAGATATAGCGACTGACACCTGCTGCCTTTGCCAATTCTGCCAGACGCACGGATGCCAAGTAGTTGATCTCAGACGTTAGCTCAGGGTTTAAGTCGCCCAATGGATCATTAGAAAGACCTGCCAGATGCAGCACGGCATCAAATCCTTCCAGATCCGAAACATCTACATCCCGCAAATCCTTTTTGATTTCTGGAATCGGCTGGATGCCATCTCCAAAGGTGCTGCCAACAAACAGATCACTGTCAAGTCCAACAACCTCATGTCTATGCTGTAACAACAGTGGTGCCAGCACTGTCCCGATGTAACCCTTGTGCCCCGTTAGTAAGACTCGCATCATTATCCTCCCAAATTTTCCAAGGCGCTTTGCCACTCTGCCAAAGACTTTCTAATAACCGTTTGTCGCGCAAGGTATCCATGCATTGCCAAAATGAACTATGCCGATACGCCATCAATTGACCATCCTTTGCCAAACGTTCCAGAGGCTCTTTTTCCCACTGCGTTTTGTCGCCATCAATATAATCAAAGATCTCTGGTTCTAAAACGAAAAAAGCTCCATTAATCCACCCTTCACGAGTCTGAGGTTTTTCAGAAAATTCAGCAATTTGATCACCATCTAGCTCTAAATGTCCGAAGCGAGCGGGGGGGACGCACTGCGGTTAAAGTAGCAAGCTTGCCGTGAGAGCGATGGAATGCTAGAAGCTCGTGTAGATTTATATCTGCCACCCCATCGCCCCAGGTCAACATAAAGGTTTCATTGCCAACATACGGAGCCAGGCGCTTAATACGCCCGCCTGTGTTGGAGTATAACCCTGTGTCGATTAGATCAATTGTCCAGTCAGGTCTGTAACCGCCATTCATGGTGACTTCACCATGACGCATTTTCACAGTGAGATTGCTGTTGAGAGAACAGTAATCCACCATGTACTTCTTGATGACCTCACCTTTATATCCAAGGGCAACCAGAAAATCATCAAAGCCATAGTGTGAATAAATCATCATGATATGCCAGAGGATTGGCCAGCCTCCGATCTCAATCATAGGCTTTGGTTTTGTCTCTGTTTCTTCAGAGATGCGGGTGCCTAACCCTCCAGCAAGAATTGCAACTTTCATAAAAATTCGTTCGGTAGAATTGATAAGAAATCGACAGAGTTGCCAAGAAAACGAGTGGTATGGCGTAGTCTACATAGCGTTATTGCAACTGCACTCTCGAGTGAAGTGCAATCCGATTATTTTGTGAATGGCTACCATGACTATATGGCATTTGGTAGAGTCTGAGCGATTAAAACCTAAAGTGGCGTGCCAGTTATTTTCACTAGACAGAGCCGCAGGCAAAAGCCTGTTTGGTAGTAGATGCATTGCTCACAAGTAACTGAAATTATATTCGTGGTTTATACGTATAAATGCAAGAGAACAATATTTTTTTCTTCACAAATGCATATATCGGTACGTAGATTATATAAACTGCCCTATTCAAAGCCTTTGCGCTTTTTTAGAGCTTGTTTACTGGGCGATCGCATTGAGATAAACGAGATGGATCAAGGCATAGAAATCTTGGTGGGAACAGTTTTTTATTAAAGGATTGATGAAGCGTTGATTTGAGAGTTGACTATTGAGAAACTAACAAGTAATTTCGAGGGATGTGTGTCTTGAACTGGCAAAACGGATTAGTTGAACTTGGATAGTCTAGAGTAACGATCAATACCAGTCCATTCACGCTTTCATTGGCAAGCGATTGCCCTATTTACTGATGTTATAGCCAGTAAGCAGGGCATCTTTCGCTTAATTGTTCTGACAGTAACTTTGCTTTGTGCTTGGTAGACGCGGCGCGTTTTGTTTAAGCTGAGTAAGGCTGATGACCACTACACCATCACTCTAGTGGTTCATGCAGATGCCCCATCGCAGCCTCAAAGCCATATATTTCCTTTGTCTTTTCTATACTGCTACTGCTGTTCGCACTGCCTAGTGATCCAAAGCACTCACGCTGTTAGATATACTTACTCATCTGCCCAAAGAAGGAAATTAACGGACAGGAGTGATGTTTTGGTTAAGGCTGGGTTAAGATAAGCCAACAAGCTGCTGCACTCTGTCATCAGTAGGGAATGCTAATGCTTAGAAGCAAGGATGCCTGAAAATGAACCAATCTGATTTTCTCTACCCCACAGCGCACTACCGTGGCGCAGTCAAGCCCGAAAATCTGGTATTTAACGCTAACCTGCAAGAGTTTTCGCAACGGGTCGGCTACATTTCTTGCCTTGAATCCGGTGGCAAACTGTCTCCAGAAGAGTCTTACCAACAGATTAAGTCACTCTGGAAACAACTTAAGCAAAGCAAACGTCAGCTTCGGATTGGCAAGTCTGAGCAGCAGCCATAGTCGTTCCAACGAGTACGTTTAGATAGATTGAAGATCTGGTAGCCCTTTAAGCTTCTTAGCGCAACCGATTGATCGAAAAATGGGTGTTGCTGAACGCAGATATGAATCGCCCTCATCCCCGACCCTTCTCCCCAAGGAGAAGGGAGCTAGAACGTCTGTCCCCTCTCCTTTTGGGAGAGGGCTAGGGTGAGGGCAAATCTAAGTATTCATACATCAATTCAGCAGCACCGAAAAACGTACGGTAGCGCTTTTTCGTAAAGGATAGAAGAAAATAGAGAAAAGGCAGTTTCAAGTGAGCCGAAAGCCAGGATGAAACCTTACTTAATTTGTCCGAGTTGCGGGTCGGATGACATCATGAAAAATGGCACCACTCGTCGTGGTAAACAGAATCATAAATGTCGAGACTGCGGTCGTCAGTTTGTGGAAAACCCCCAGTGGCAACCGAAGGCGCAAGAGACCTGTGCCTTGATTGATCGCCTACTGCTCGAACGGATTCCCTTAGCGGGGATTGCCAGAGTCTTGCACCTGTCGGAAAGCTGGTTGCAGCAGTACGTCAATCAGTGCTATGAGCAGGTGGCCCAACAAGCCGAGGTGCTGCCGAAAACGACTGCTCGGTTGACGGTACAAATGGATGAGTTGTGGTCCTTTGTGGATGAGAAAGGCAACAAACAATGGGTCTGGTTAGCGCTGGATGTGGCGACCCGGGAAATCATTGGGTGTCATGTGGGTGATCGGTCGGCACAAGCGGCGCAAGCGTTGTGGGACTCCCTCCCTCGACGTTATCGACAATATGCTCGCCTTTACACGGACCATTGGGAAGCCTATGCCTGTGTCCTACCGAGTAAACGGCATTTTGCAGTGGATAAAGCTTCTGGGTTGACCAGCTATATTGAGCGGTTGAATAATACATTGCGACAACGCATTTCACGGTTAGTCCGCCAGAGTTTATCGTTCTCGAAGAAGTTAGAGAATCACATTGGCGCGATTTGGAACTTCATTCATCACTACAATCAAAAGCTTCGAGAGAACCTGCAACGGGAGCAAAGAGCTTCTTTTTCTCCATCCTTTACATAATGGCACTACCAAACGTACTACTCGTTCCCAAGCCGCGATCGCTGACTTAGCCCCGTCAATACTCTATCTGTATCTATTAGTGGTGGATCAGTATTGTCAGTGGAGCAGTCGAAGTCGATCGCTCATCTGACTGGTAATCTTTTTGTCCTTAAGCCGCCACAACAGACTGGTAGTAATTACGAAGTTGACGAGTTGCGGCTTCCCAACTCCAGCGTTCGGCTTCACGACGGGCATTGCGACGGAGCATTTCGCGCTCTTCGGCGTTTGCCAGCAGGCGTTGTGTGGCAACGATCGCCCCCTGCTCATCCAGTGGATCAAACAAGTAGCCGTTGACTCCATCCTGCACAATATCAGGAATGCCGCCAGAGCGGGCTGCGACAACTGGACAACCCGCCGCCATAGCTTCTAACAACACTAAACCGAGCGTTTCGGTACGTGACGGAAACACAAACGCATCCGATGAGGCAAAGGCAGATGCTAGGTCTCGCCCTTGTAGATAGCCAACAAAGTGCGTGGCAGTGCCTGCAAAATGTTGTTCCAACGCTTGCCGATGTGGACCATCGCCGACCAGTGCAAGCCTCGCATTGGGGATGGACTCTAAAACAGGCTTGATGCGATCGATTTCTTTTTCTGGCGACAGACGACCGACATACAGCAGCAACGGGCTTTCGGGATGCCCCTGACTCAGCCGCGATCGCATCTCTGGGCTTACCAGATATGGCTGGAATGTCTCCGTATCCACGCCGCGTTGCCAGACATTAACGCGCTCAATACCGTGTTCGGTCAGCGCTTGCCGCATCGCAGTCGAAGTACATAGATTTAACTGCGCCTGGTTATGCCCTGCTTTGAGCAACTCCCACATCAAACCTTCTAGCATGCCCAAGCCATAATGCTGGAGGTATTCTGGCAAGTGGGTATGGTACGACGCTAGCAATGGAATGTGAAACATTTTGCTGTAAAACAGTCCTGCCAGCCCTAAGACGGCTGGGTTAACCACATGAATCAGATCTGGTTTGAAACGCTCTACCGCGTAGCCAATAGACGGACGCGGTAACGCCAGCTTTAACTCTGGGTAAAGCGGCATTGGAAAGCCTGAAACCCCATGAATCTGTGCGCCCTTGTACTCGGTTAGCCCACCATCGGGTGAAATGACCAGCACCTGATCGCCCAGCCGCTGTAAATATTCCACGGTGTAGCGCAGTCGCGTTACAATACCGTCCACTTTGGGTAGAAAAGTTTCGGTGAACAGGGCGATTCGCATAGGTGCAACAGTGAGTGAATGGGATAACTTGCAAGTAGCAGCGATCGCGTCTGCTTAAAGCGCCGTCGTTGGGGCAGTGTGCAGATACGATGAAGGTCGATCGATGTGATGACTCCGCCTAGCAATACACCCACGCCGTCAGCAAAGCAGTTTAGCCAGTGCCGATGTTCGACGGCTTATGTCACGTTGAGGTTACGAACAGATGCCGTCGATCGTTGAGCCAGCGTCTGGTCGTTCTGGTAGCTAGTGCCCAAAACGACCCATTCGAGAAACAGATGGTCGGTGCTGACCCCTGTGAACAGGGCAGCCGAACGCACGACTAAAACCAGAAGTGCGAGCACACGACTGCTCATAGCAGACCGCTAATTAGCGTCGCCATTTTACCTTTGGTAAGATTTGGGACTCATCTACCCGGTCTTTGTACTTCATGGCCACATTCAATAAAGAATCGAGCAAGGAACTGGAAAGGAAATGGGGTTGCAATCCTAGATCGAGCAAGTTGGTGTTCTTGGCATTGAAGTAGTGCTCTTCACGCTCAATACGTGGGTTCTCGGTGTGTTGTATTTCCACCTTGAGACCGATCGCGCTACCCGCGTTTGCTACCATTTGCGCCAGGTCGCCCACGCTAAACAGCTCTGTAAACTGGTTAAAGACGCGGAACTCTCCAGGGTTAGCGGGGTTGGCGATCGCCAACTCCACACAGCGCACGGTATCCCGAATATCCAAGAAACCTCGCGTTTGCCCACCCTTGCCATAGACCGTCAGTGGATGCCCCACAGCCGCTTGAATACAGAAGCGGTTGAGTGCTGTGCCAAACACGCCATCGTAATCAAGGCGGTTAATTAGCAGTTCGTCCATGCCCGTTTCATCAGTGAGCACGCCGTAGACTACACCCTGGTTCAAATCGGTCGCTCGTAAGCCCCAGACTTTGCAGGCAAAGTGAATGTTGTGGGAGTCGTGCACTTTACTCAGGTGATACATACTGCCGGGTTGTTTGGGGTAGGGCAGTGTGTCTTTGCGACCGTTATGTTCGATCGTAATGTAGCCTTCTTCAATATCAATGTTAGGCGTACCATACTCGCCCATCGTTCCCAGCTTGACGAGATGACAGTCGGGAAAACTCTCTTTCATGGCGTAAAGCAGATTGAGCGTGCCAACGACGTTGTTGACCTGCGTCAAAACAGCGTGCTCACGATCGATCATCGAGAAAGGAGCCGATCGCTGTTCGCCAAAATGGACGATCGCACCGGGTTCAAACTGGTGCAATACCTTGTCTAAAAACTCGAAATTGGTGATGTCGCCGACGAACAGATCAATAGACTTGCCCGTAAGGTCATGCCAGCGTTGTAGCCGCTGCTGAATAGGCGCGATCGGCGTTAACGTCTCGACACACAACTCCAAATCCCAGTGTCGCCGCACAAAGCTATCTAAAATCCCAACCTCATAGCCCTGATTGGAAAGATAGAGCGCTGTCGCCCAACCACAATAGCCATCACCGCCGATAACAAGGACTTTCATCTTGCTAAATCTTGTTGCAGATACTCCGCTCAATCTACCATTCCTCTGTCCCTTCGGAGCATCAATTTAACTTAGGGCAAAATCGGCATCTGTTGTCATTAATCCTTAGTGCAGGCAAAATGGCATCTAGCAAAAGTGTGAAGGGGTGAGAGAGTGAAGGGGTGTCGCTGATGCGATCGATACAAAGCTGTTGACTCCACTACTCATTGCTAACCGCCAACCGCTAAGGGTTCACTGTTCACTCAACGACCCCTTAGAATCTAGAAGACCACTCATCCTCCTGGTTGCATGACGTATTGCCTCGGCATCCTTTCTCACGCTGGCTTAGTTATGGCTGCCGACTCTCGCACCAATGCTGGAGTTGATTACATTTCCACTCACCAAAAGCTCTTCGATTTTTCTAATCCTGGTGAGCGAGTCATCCTCATCTGCACGGCTGGTAATTTGTCCACCACACAGGGCGCGCTAACGTTGCTGCGGCGCGATTTGCTTGCCAACGAAGCCGTCAATTTGCATACCTTACCCACGCTGTATGAAGTGGCGCGGTATGTCGGTAGTAAAGCGCGACAGCTTCAGGAACAAGACCGTCCCTGGTTAGAAAAGGATGGGATTGATTTCAAGTGTACGTTTCTGGTGGGTGGGCAGGTGCGTGGCGAAGAACCCGCCCTATTTTTAGTTTATAGCCAGGGAAACTGCATTCAAGCCTCGAAAGAAACCCCGTTTTTGCAAGTTGGGGAAGCGAAGTATGGTAAGCCAATTCTCGATCGCATTCTTGACTTTAATACGCCCCTTGAAGCGGCGGCGAAGTGTGCGCTGCTGTCGATCGACTCGACGATGAAATCCAACATTTCCGTTGGACCACCCATCAATGTGGTGATGTATGAAACGGATACATTCAAGATCCGCTATGAACTCAAATTAAGTTTAGGCGCACCCTACCTGGCGCAGATTCGCAAAAAATGGGAAATCTCGTTAAACGAAGCCTTCGATCGAATGCCCAATATCGACTGGGAACATTACCAGGAGCTTCCAGTCGATCCGGAGGCTACCGATTGAGGCTTTGCCGACTCCTGTTCTACCGAGTGATATTTGACTGAATGATGAATGTTGAAGCATGGCGATCGCGGCTAGTCCTTGCGGGTGCAACAGCCTTACTACTGAGTCAGGGTGCCGCAAGGGTGCAGGCGATCGCCACAATTCCTTTACCGCTGCCTGCGGTGCTAACCACCTTGCCGCCCTTACCCGCGCTTCATTCCACTCCAGCGGATGCTGCTCTGGCTGTCCGTCTGGTGGTCAAGCTGAGTCAGCGACAGGTCTATGTGTATCGCGGTGAGCAAGTGTTAGCAAAATACCGGATTGCGATCGGAAAGCGTGGCTGGGAAACGCCAACGGGCAGTTTTAAAGTCCTGTCAAAGGAGAAAAACCCCGTCTTCAAGAGCTTTAGAACGGGCAAGCTGATTAAGCCAGGACCCGATAATCCCCTGGGTGTGCGCTGGATTGGCATCTGGACGGATGGCAAAACACAACTCGGCTTTCATGGCACCAATCAGGAAGAACTGCTGGGTCAAGCGGTTTCCCACGGCTGCATTCGGATGCGTAACCGGGATGTGACAGCGATGTTTGATCTGGTCAGCCTTGGCACAGAGGTGGTTGTGGAACGGTGAGGGGGAGGGGTGAAGAGGTGAAGAGGTGAAGAGGTGAAGAGGTGAAGGGGTGAAGGGGTGAAGGGGTGAAGGGGTGAAGGGGTGAAGAGGTGAAGGAGTGAAGGGGTAACAAGACTGGAATTTTACCTGGTGGACGCATGGTGCGTTAGTTGATTTCGCCGATCGATTCGGATTTGGCTCCCAGGTTTCAGCAATAATGCCATCGGGCAGCCCCGACTTGTGGAGATGGTCTGGAATCAGTCGATCGCCAAAAACGTAGTGGCGAATATGCGCCGTGAGTTTGAGTGGATACCAGTCCATTTGCATCACCTGCTCTGAACGATCGGGACTGAAAACGTAGCAGTTAAAGAGAGAGCTAGGACAGATTAAGGTTCCCAGTTCCGCTTCTAGTAAGGGTTCTACTTCATCTTTTAGCCTTTAGCCTTTAGCCTTTTGCCATAGCTGCTCACTTCAGGCTATCTTACGCCTTGCCAAAGGTTTCATCGCTAGTGCCAATGGCTCCTAATCTATGCCTTTTGATCGAGACGAATTGCTTGTTCCAATGCTGTTTTTTCTCTTGTTCTGGCAGCATAGGGTTGCAGTTTGGCAGCATCCCAGCCAGTGAGCAACCGCAGATCGGTCAAGCTGATGCCCCGCATGAGTAGATCGACGCACCAGGTTTGCTGGGCTTGCTCGATCGCAGGCGGCTTCCCATCGGTTGCCAGCAAGCCCTCCGCGACGGTTTGCCAGAGTTGGCGCAGTTCACTTTCTGCTAGTGGCTGCTCTGCCTGGTTCAAAAACATGGCGGGCTGATTGTCTTTGCGGCTTCGGAGCCATTGAGTGAGGGGGTTCCGCGTGTAGGAGCCATAGCGTTTGCCCATAATCCATTGATTGATGGGCACCTGGCGTATTACGCCTTGAGTGATTTGCAGGGTTTGGTAATGGGACTCACTAGTGTGGTGCGATCGCTCCAGGCGGCTCACCTCTGCCGGACTCAACCCAGCACCAAAGAGAACGTAGACGATCGCATACTCCTGTAGCCCTAACTTTTTGGCGCGCTGCAAAAGGGCATGGACTAGGGGCGCAGGCAGATCGGCGATCGTTTCAGCGATCGGTTCGGCGATTGTCGCAGGCTCTAATACCTCTAGATTTGCAAAGGGGGCAAGACCTGAAAAGACTGGCGTTAGGTCTGATGAGGGCGATACTGCCCCTTGCAAAAACAGCGTCACTAAATTCTCCAAAAAATCGTCCCGATCGTGCCAAAGCTGGTGAAATTCGCTGGTGAATTCAATGACGGCATAGCCCAGCAGCATCCCATTGAGTAAACTCGCCAGCTTTTCGGCAGGAAGATGGGTGTGGAGTTGCCCCCGCTTGATCACCGTCTCAAAATATTTGGCAACATAGCGATTTGCCTGGGTAAAGCCCCGCCCGATCGCCTCTCGGTTTTTGGCAGGATATTGCCCTGCTTCGCCCACGACCGATCGCACCACCGCAGGCACCTGATCGATCGCGGCTAAACAGGCAGTAGCGTAGTCTTTGAGCGCCTGGTAAATGCTGCTAGTCTGATTTGCCTGCCGGATCAACGTTTGTCCGAGATGGGCAAACACGCCAGCATCTTCAATCACTGCCAGCAGCAGCCCATGCTTGTTACCAAAATGACGAAAGAGGGTCACTTCATTCACCTCCGCCAGTTCTGCGATCTGTCGCGTCGTTGTATCGGTGACACCTTGCACGGCAAACAACTCCAGCGCGGCATGAATTAGACGCTGTCGAGTTGGGTTTCGTTGAGCAGGCATGGGCAAAATGTAAGTAACACTTGCAAGATTTAGAATTCGCTGTTAGGCTACAGATGTAAGCAACACTTGCATTATTCTACTGTAATCGTTTCTTTGGCAAACGAGCCACTGGCTCATCGGTGCGGAGCATCTCGCTACTGGAGGACAGATGTCCTGAAAGACAGTTGTTAGAGAGTTAGCCTGCCAAGATTGCCTCATTGGATGGTTTGTTTTATTCATCTCGCAAAGGACTTTCATGACTTCTACTTCTCTTGAAACTGCCGCCGAAAGTAAGCAGCCGCTAGCCCTCAGTTGGGTAAATGTGGTGTTTTTTGGAGCGTTTCACGCACTGGCTCTCTTAGCACCGTGGTTTTTCTCCTGGTCGGCACTGGGAACGGCTGTCTTTCTTCACTGGCTGTTCGGTAGCATTGGCATTTGCCTGGGTTATCACCGTCTGTTAACGCACCGTAGTTTTCAGGTGCCCAAGTGGCTGGAGCGGACGATTACGCTGATTGGTGCGCTGGCATTGCAGGGTGGTCCAACCTTTTGGGTCGCGGGACACCGGATGCACCACCTGTATACCGAAGATAACGAAAAAGATCCCTACTCGGCTCAGAAGGGTTTTTGGTGGAGCCATATGATGTGGTTGTTCTACCCACAAGCACGCTTTTTCGATCGCGAGTCCTACCGCCAATTCGCACCGGACATTGATAAAGATCCGTTCTACCGCTTTTTAGACCGCTACTTTTTGCTGCTTCAGGTGCCTGTAGGCGTAACGCTTTACCTGTTGGGCGGTTGGTCGTTTGTCATCTACGGTGTCTTTTTAAGAGCCGTTTTGCTCTGGCACAGTACCTGGCTGATCAACTCGGCAAGCCACATGAGTGGCTACCGCACGTTTGAGCCTGAAGACAACTCCCGCAACCTTTGGTGGGCAGCGATTCTGACCTATGGCGAAGGCTGGCACAATAACCACCATGCTTACCCCAATGTGGCAAAAGCAGGGCTGAAATGGTGGGAGCTTGATATGACCTGGTGGTCGATCGCGGCTCTCAAACGTCTGGGTCTGGCGAAGAGAGTTGTCATGCCGCAGCAAGTTGATTAATTCAGCAAGCTAATTTGATGATGCTAAAAGAGAGAGGGCGATCGTACTGCGATCGCCCTCTCTCTTTTATGTCGTTGTGTCCTCAAGGGACAGACTCTAAACTGTTGCCAACTCAGGCGTAGGGCGTTTGCTGTTGCGGATGCCTGCGATCGCTTCGGCGTAATCGGGTGCATTGAAGACAGCAGAACCAGCGACGATCGCATTGGCTCCGGCTTCTAGCACCTGCCAGGTATTGTTGACCTTCAAGCCACCGTCCACTTCAATCCAGGGATCAAGTCCGCGTTCGTCGCACATTTGGCGCAGCTTGCGGATTTTGGGCAGCACACCGGGGATAAAGCTCTGCCCACCAAAGCCAGGGTTGACGCTCATGATCAGTACCAGATCGCACAGATCCAGTACGTGTTCAATCAGTTCGAGGGGGCTACCGGGGTTCAGTACAACGCCTGCTTTCTTGCCCAGTTCTTTGATTTGTCCCAGGGTGCGGTGCAGGTGTGGTGACGCATTGTGTTCGCAGTGCACGTAGATGTGGTCGGCTCCGGCTTTCGCAAAGTCCTCAACGTACTTTTCGGGTTCCACAATCATCAGGTGGACATCGAGCGGCTTCTGCGTTACGGGTCGAATGGCTTCTACAATCAACGGTCCGATCGTGATATTAGGAACAAACCGACCATCCATCACATCGACATGAATCCAATCTGCCCCGGCAGCGTCGATCGCGCGAATTTCCTCACCTAAACGGCTAAAGTCGGCTGATAGAATTGAAGGGGCAATGACAATTGGTTTTTGGCTGGATGGCGTTTGAGTCATGGCTGGCTGGGTCTCCTAGCGGCGCTGTATTGTAGTTAGTTTAACAAACTGTGATTCAAGTCCCTCATCTTGTGGAGAAACCTTCGTGATGCGGCGGCACCTTTTGACGCAACCAACTGTGAGGCAACCTGCTCTTAGCCAACGCTTTCTGAGATCGATAACCTGGGTCGCTGGCGGCTTCAGCACGATCGCGCTAAGCACGATCGCGCTAAGCACAACAGCAGCAGTGGATGGCTTTTTGCAGTCAGGCTCGGTTGGTGCTGCGGGGATTGATGCGCTGCGGCTGCACGCTCCGCCTTACAACTTAATTGGGCGCAAAATTGCGATCGGGCAGGTAGAAATTGGTCGTCCTGGTCAGTTTGGCATTGACAAAGCCGTAACGCAAAATCAGGCTGTACCGTTGACGCGGGTATTTTTTCGCGATGCGCCTGCCCGCATTAACACGAACGTTGACAATCACGCACAGCATGTTGCCAGCATTATGATTGGTGCTGTGAAAGGTCTGCGGGGTGTGGCTCCGGGCGCACGGCTGTATTCGTCAGCGGCTGGTACGCCCAAGCGCTATGGTCAGCCCGAAGAATGTCTTTCAGCGCAGTACGTCGCAGAGCAAAATGGCGGTGATGTGCGTGCTATTAACTTCAGCTTTGGCGAAGCACTACGTCAAGATCCACGCCCCAACCCAAGGCTAGACGGCAACGCGCTGCTGACTCAGTGCATCGACTGGTCTACCCGCGTTCACAATGTGCTGTATGTCGTCGCTGGCAATCAGGGCAAGGGCGGCATTTCAATTCCAACGGACAACTTTAACGGCATCAACGTTGCGTTTACGACGCGGCTGGAAGGGATTTTTCGCAAGCTGGACTTTGCCAATTTGGGCGATGCGTCCGGGTCGGGGGCGGCGATCGCAGGCATTGAAACGAATGTCGGTGCTCGACGCGCGATCGGGCTAGTGGCTCCTGGTAATGATGTGAGCCTCGTGGCACTCAACGGCAAGCTGACGACCTCCAGCGGCACCAGTTTTGCGGCTCCCCATGTGACGGCAACCGTGGCGCTGCTGCAAGAGTATGGCGATCGTCAACTGCGTGCTAGCTGCAAACTGCCTGGATGCAGCCTACCCTGGACGCTAGATGCTCGACGGGCGCAGGTGATGAAAGCGGTCTTGCTCAACTCAGCCGACAAGCTTCAAGATGCTGGCGACGGTCTGGCGCTCGGCATGAGCCGCACGATTCTTGATAAAAATAACCGCAGTTGGCTGGAGTCTGAGGCGTATCGCGATCGTCGCCTGCCGCTCGATACACAAATGGGGGTCGGGCAACTGAACGCCTTTCGTGCCTACCAGCAGTTTAGCCAGGGACAATACAGCCCAGAAGCAGCCGTCCCAGTGATCGGGTGGGACTATCGCACGGTGGCAGCAACGGCTCAAGGCGAAGCAAACAAGGCGAAAAAAGTAGAGACAGACGCGCCATCGTTTCAGGATTATGTGCTGGAGAAGCCCTTACAGAAGGGAAGTCATGTTTCAGCAACGCTAGTGTGGCATCGACTGGTAGAACTGATAGACAAAAACAGTAATGGCGTGTTTGATTTGGAGGAGAGTTTTCGCGATCGTGGCTTAAATACTCTCACCCTTTACCTCATGCGTGCCGACGACAACGACATCAAGCAAAGCATCTGGTCATCCATTAGCGATGTCGATAGCGTGCAGCATCTCTTTCATCCAGTGCCCGCTACAGGACGATATAAAATTCGCGTCCAGTTCCAGCGCCAGGTCAATGACGCGACTCAGCCGTATGCACTCGCTTGGTGGACAGTACCAGCGCGTTAGGCAGGTTCAAAAACTACGGATGGCAACTGGGCAGTTTGCCTGACTCAAGATGGCGTTAACCCCATGCCCCAAGAACACTCGTCCGGTAATCCTGCTCATGTTGCTACCGATGACAGCTTAGTGCCACGATCGAACGGTTTAGTGCGACAAGAACGATCGCCACAACGCCACTTTAAGCGTCAACCCGGCGATCGAGTCAACCAGTCGCTCCTCACGCTGAAACATAAAGCGTCGTGAACTTTATAACCTAATAACCCAAACGCTGAAAACTAATTAGCCTCAGCGATCGCGCTATCCTCTGGCACTATCCAGCAAACCCGCGCTTAACTGTTATGCAGATCATTGTCAGCAGAGTCTGCACCTGTTCTTTCTGCCGGCAAAACTGTAGGTCATAACGTTCCCACTCACCGGACGCAGATCACCTTTGTAATCTAACAACAGATGAACGTCGTTCCGGTGCAGTGGGATTGTTAGACTGCACAATAGCAGCAACTCGCGCTCGAAGGTAAACTCTAGAATCCGAGCTATCAAATGGTGGGATAGAGAAACATGAAGGTCAGACTGGGAAAGGTATATTTGAGTCTTGACTTAAGATCGGGTTGCGATGATAGCAAAACCTAAACGCGGTGACTTAAGTTCAGGAAGACAATCACCATTAACGACACACTTTTGAGAGACATAAGGTACATTGATAGCCTTTACAGAGATACTAAATCCGTTGAGCTTCATTACCTCGCCAGTTGTTAGCATAGACACGACCTGTTGAGCACCTAGATTTACTGCGGTTTGCGATGCCCATGTTCCCAAGTAGCCAAGTTCAGTGGTCAACCTTTCTTGAATCTGACGCACAAGCTCTGGAGCATAGCTGCCACCGGAAACGACTGCGAGACCTATATTCGCTCCATGATTTACAGGAGAAGCCCATTCCACGAAAGATTGCGAAGAAAAGTAAACTAGAGAGTTTGAATGAGCAGCAATCATTTTATTTCTCTCGTCATTATAGGAATCACGACTAGCATCCTTGAACAGAGGGGGCGTAAGACTTACGCTAGTGATTAAACTACCCAAAGTGGGCATTTCGCCATTGAGAATTTTGGTAAGTGCACTAGCATCTAATTTGTAGTTGCCCAGACTACCCTGACCACAGTTAAACACTGGCTTTTGCTCAAGCGTTGACAAATTGAAGGTGTAATCCTGACTGCCTGACACATCTTAATCAATGGAAGGCAGATCAAGGCTTGCAGGATAAGGAACGAATGCGAGTCAACCAAAACTGGTCATAAAAATCTTGCTCAGCCTGCTTCGAGGCAAAACAAGGTTCTGGGTCATGGGGAAGCAATGGGATGGGGCACAGGAGTTGCCGCCCTTTATGGACAACCCCCTGAAGCCAGCGCAAACCCATCTTGAGATAGCTAATACCACGCCGCCAATGCGGGTCAACCTGTTGACGCAACCCAGCGATTTGCACGGACATTCCCTGTGCAGTGGCATAGAGCAGCGCCAGTGCCGCAACCAGATAGAGTCGTTCCAAGGCGGCTTCACAGCGTAACCGAGAATCTTCTAACTCAAACGCCCCTGACTTGCTATCTAAAAATAGCTCTTCAACTTGAAAGCGCAGCGCGTATTGCCACAAAGTTTGCAATGAGGGAGACTCATCGGTGACGACTGCCCAGGCTTCCTTGGCTCCTTTAACCGTCGCCAAGACTAAATTACACCGATAGACTCCATCTGCCCCTAACCGCACCTGACGGTACAACCGCGCTTCGCCCAGGGGTGGATAGAAACTGCCAACCATCCTAGGATACTTGCTAGCACCGTGCAGCCACACATCGCAGGGTAAGCGTAAACAGTAGTGCCATTGACTTGCTTGCAACCACGCCAGCAACGAGTGATTGGCAAAGCCCCGGTCAGCCAACAGCATCACATCCTCATGCTGGCGCAACAACCACCGGGCTTTTCGTAGCAACGGTTGGTACTCCTTAAAGGCAACGCTCGCACTATCATGCTCCAAGACTCGCCACAGCAAGGGTACTGCACGTCCACAACAAACAACGGACAGGTGAATCATGCAATAGCGGTTCCACAAGACGGTGGTATCCAAAGCAAGATACAGACGATGATGGTTCCATCCGCTTAACGCCGCCATCACCAAGGGCACATACAGTCGGCTCACCCGCACCCGCTGATTGTCCAACCACCGTCGCCAGCGGCGCTCTACACTTTGCGCTTGGGTCGCTCGACTGGGCACATACGGTTCCCAGGCTGGCAAACTCAGTTGTCCGCTACAGATTAAGGCACTCACCATCCATGCCAACGCTTTGAGGTGACGTATATCCTGAGCACGGCAGTATTGACGCAGGAAGGCAAATAATTGACCATACAGTTGGGTAGAGGCTGTCATGGGCATGGGGCTATTTGTGTGGTAACTTTAGCCTCTCATACGCTCTACCCTTTTTCCCGCTGCTGCTAGCTTTCACCTACTTCTGTCAGGCAGTCAGGGTGTAATCGTACTTGCAGGTAGTTGATGCGGTGGCAGAAACAACTTTTTCTGGCGTGGTTCTGATTTCCATTACCACGTAAGGCACTCTTTCTTTTCGGTAATTAGTAAAAGGCTCTGGCACGTTGACACAAACACCCAATCTACATTTTCTGTTCCATCGTACATCGGGATAAGGAACGTCTACCCAGCGCCATTTATCAACAGGGACTTTTGTTTTTACAGCAGAAATGGTTTCTTTCCAAGTGTGTTTAGCTCGAACCTTTGCAATGAGAGAAATTGTATTGCCCGTTACATTGTATTCAAGCTTCTCAATGTCATTCTCACCTTGATTACCTATCCTTACTCCATTGATTGAGGATAAAATTCCATTTGCTTTAGATTGCCATTGACCGGCAATTGAATCCAACTTAGGAATACAGTTCATCATTTTTTGGTCAATAGGCTGGAGTAAGTTGATCGTTTGAGGCTTACTGGTCATTGGGTCTTTCGCACAAGCCTCAAGATTGTATGCTTTTACTTGCTGAGACATGCCCAAAATAGTGAAAGTCGTCAACGCAGACAATAGCGGTAATTTCATTTCTATCTCCTGTAATGTTCATGATGAAAACCAGCCAAGATTTGACCTTTCGCGAGGTCAAACTGATCTAACCTAGTCTCTGAGACCTACTTGGTTAGGCGACAAAGATTAGAGAAAGGTCAGACGCACTCTAACTACTGCTTGAACTGAATTTAGCCTAATCTCCATACACCCGTATTGTCAGTTGGATAAGGTCAGGAAAAAGTCGGAGAAAAGTCAGATGCACTATGTCACTGACCTCGAGATCGCACGCTGAACATTGATGCACACTCACTTTAGCGATCGCACCCCACCGACAACTTTTCGATTACACCCCAACACGTAACCTCGCGGTCTAACGATTAATAGACTGAAAGTTTCTGCCTAAGATCCCATAGTGGGTGGATAGGCAGAAATAATCTGCCTCAGATCCCAAATTTGCTACTGATGCAGATTATTTCTGCATAGTATGCCGCTGAAGATGGATAGCCAGAATCTTTCCATATATTTTCAGGCTCAGGTGATATACCTGTATGCGTCAGTCTGAATGCAGCAGCGCCCGAAGACTGTATTGGGTGATGTGCGCGATGTCGTTTGGCTCAAACACTCTGTCCAACCTATTGAAGAAAATTGCGTGTAGTGGATTCGGCGTTATGTCTCCTATTTCACAACAAGCGCTACCCTCGGGAGACAGGCAGGGACAAATCGCGGTTTCGGCTCCATAGGCGATCGGTGCATTGCTGGTTCCCTACCGTGAGGTACTAAATAGTGAGGTACTAAAATAGTTGCCTCAATGCCTAAATTTTTGGAGTAGACGCGATCGCCCTTTGCCTCTTTAGAACCGTTGCACTCTACTGCATCACTACTGAAGGATGAGCGCCACTGGCTACTAATGACTCGGTGGTAAAACTGATGTGAGATTCAAGTGTGGTTCAACGGCATCTGCCAGTGCATTCAGCATCAGTTCGCGCTGTTCTCGGTAATTGGGTACGCCTGTTGGCAGCGACTTTAAGCCGCGCTGCTGGCGTAAACGGTTGAGCCATGCCCGTCGCCAGGGACCGTTGTCAAAGATGCCGTGTAGATACGCGCCCCAAACCGATTGCGTTTCATCGACTACGCCCAGATTGGGATCATCAAAGAGCAACTGGATTGTTTCGCCTTCAATGAGGCGCGTCCTGCCCTGGTGAATTTCATAACCTGCCACCGGTAGCCCTTCTTGCGGGAAATTGGATGTCACTTGGCGCTGGCGAGCAATTTTTTGTCCAGCAATGACGGTTTTCAGCGGGAGTAGCCCCAGCCCTTTGTAGCGTCCTTCTTGCCCTTCAATGCCTTCTGGGTCTGCCAGAATTTTGCCCAACATCTGGTAGCCACCGCAGATACCCAGCACCGTACCACCTGCTGCCACGTAATTCTGGATTTCTTCTGCCATGCCAGCTTTATGCAGCACGATGAGGTCAGCGATCGTCGTTTTGGAGCCAGGAATAATTACTGCATCAGGATAGCCCAGCGGTTGTTTCGGGTTAATATACTTCACTGAAACTGTGGGTTCTGACTCCAAGGGGTCAAAGTCGGTGAAGTTTGAAATGCGGGGCAGGCGGATGACTGCAATATTAAGGTCGGCGGTGGGATTGCTGGCACGACCATCAATCAGGCTCAACGAATCTTCGGCTGGAAAACTTTGATCTAGCCAGGGAATCACACCAATGACGGGAATGCCCGTGCGCTCTTGCAGCCAGTCGATGCCGGATTGCAGCAACGATCGCTGTCCCCTGAACTTGTTGATCACAACCCCTTTGATCAGTGCCCGTTCATCGTCATCTAACAGTTCTAGCGTGCCAACAACGTGAGCAAAAGCACCCCCACGATCGATATCTACAACCAGAATCGTGGGCGCATTCAGATGCTTGGCGATCCGCATATTCGTGAGGTCGCGATGCTTGAGGTTGATTTCTGCGGGACTACCAGCACCTTCGCAGACTAACAGATCAAACTCTTCGCTTAAGCGACGGAGGGATTCTTCGATCGCTTGCCAGCCAACATCAAAATATTCTTCGTAATATTCTGCGGCACCCACTTTGCCAACGGCTTTGCCTTTAATGATAACTTGGGAGGTCATATCGCCCTGCGGCTTCAGCAGAATGGGGTTCATTTCAACCCAGGGAGAAATCCCAGCTGCCCATGCCTGCACTGCCTGAGCGTGACCAATCTCACCGCCGCTAGCAGTAACGTAGGCATTCAGCGCCATATTCTGCCCTTTAAACGGTGCCACTCGCCAACCACGACGACTGAGAATCCGACAAATGGCAGCCGTGAGCAGTGATTTTCCTGCGTGAGACGTGGTGCCTACGACCATGATGGCTTTCATGCTAAATCCCCTTGAAACGTTGTGAAGACTAAAGGTTGAAGGTTAAGGGATGAAAAACTACTAGAGCCCTTTTGTCTAGAGCTTTGCAACATATAAGCGGTAGCCAATGCGTTCGGGGCATCCCTCAGCCTTAAACTTAAATGGGCAACCGAAACCAACGATTCCAGGCATGGTGTAGGCGATCGCCGAGCGTCGGTGTTATGCGGACAGATCCTTGCTCCTGCCATTTTTGTACCAGTTGGCGACCCAGCGGTGTCACTCGAAAACTGTCTGTTAACCCCTGTCCATCGACTTCTCGCCGCAATAGACCAACCTGAATTAACCAGAGCAGCTCTGCCTCTGCAATCAGCTCAGAGAGAGGAGCTGAGGTGTAACCGTGTGTCAGCCCAGCCTGCCCCGCGATCGCCAGCAACGAGACGCTTTGCTGCACCATGGTGGTGTACAACGCAAGCTGAAAGGGGGCACATCGCATGGCTCGCTCTGCCCGTAGCACGGTGCGATCGGGGTAAGCAATCGTCTTGCAAGTGCTAGAGATGACCGTCATCACGGTGAAAGTTCCTTAGCGTCAGGGATCTCGGTAACAGTCGGCACAGCCTAAAGTAAGCATAGGTTCAGAGCTGACTAGCTAGTCTCCATAGTATGCGTTTTATTTGCGTTACGCCTAGAGATACCTGGAGGTGACTGTTTAGCAGAGCGCTTAGAACACTTAAATCAGCAAGCGTTGAGTAAGCAATCGGGACGATTTCGTTGCATTTGATACATCTTTTCCTAATCCGCATTGCTAAAAGTAAGCTCATGGCTTTGCTGCTGGCATTGAGCTTTCAGCCGATGGCTCTGTGTTAGCGCGATCTATAAGAGCATGGACTAACAGTTTCCTGAGTGCACTGGGGTACTCAGAGCAACGGTCTGGTAAGGTAGCAAGTGATCAGGGGTCTAAACAATTTAACCGCCTCTAGGGTTCCAGTCTAAGCACTTAGCTTGGATGATCGGTCCGAGAGAGGCAAGCTGCTACAAAGGCACATTTCTTTAATAGAAGTTGGCTAGCAGTGACACGGCGGGATAAAAGCCCGGGAGGAACAGGTAGCCAAACTGCAATGGTGACTGTGTACTTCTGGGCTTTTTGCTGATGTTGCCCTTTTAACGTCAGACAATTTTCCTCATTGAAAATAATTTGTCAATGGTTAGTTTTTCTGCAAGGAATGAAATGAAATTACGATCGCTGCTTTCCAATCTTGGATTTTTTTTCGTCAGCCTTGTGTTGATTGTGAGCTGTAGTAATCCTGCTAGCCAGATGTCTACCCAATCGGATAGCACGCCAGCGTCCTCAGGCAGTGCCGCGAGTGTACGTCTGGGCTTTAGCGCATGGCCTGGTTGGTTTCCCTGGCAGGTGGCTCAAGACGAAAAACTTTTTGAGAAAAACAAGATAGCGGTTGATCTTAAATGGTTCGATGGCTATACAGAATCACTCAGCACCTTGACTGCCGGACAAATTGACGCGAACTCACAAACGTTGAATGACACGATTAGCGCTGTTGCGGGTGGGGCTGATCAGGTTGTGGTTTTGGTGAATGACAATTCGACGGGTAACGACAAAATCATTGTGCGGGAAGGGATTAACTCGATCGCCGACTTGAAGGGCAAAAAAGTTGCGGCAGAAGAGGGCACGGTGGATCACTTTTTATTGCTTTTGGGGCTAAAGAAGGCAGGCTTGGGACCTAAAGGATATCAGCTTTCAACCACTGGAAACAGGTAAAGCGGCGGCAGCTTTTGCAGCAGGGCAAGTGGATGCTGTTGGTGTCTTTGCACCTTTTACCACCCAGGCGCTGAAACGTCCCAATAGTAAGGAACTGTTTAGCTCGAAGGATTTTCCAGGGGCGATTCCCGATCATCTTGTCTTCACCCGCGAATTTGTAAAGACAAAGCCCGATCAGGTGCAGGCGTTAGTGGACTCCTGGTTTGAGACCCAAGCCTACATCAAGGCAAATCCTGCTAAAGCGATCGACATTATGGCAAAGCGGGCTGGGGTTTCTGTGGCTGAGTATAAGGACTACGCAAACGGCACCAAGATTTTTACCGTTGAAGACAACTTAAAAGCGTTCCAGCCCGGTAACGATATGAGTTCTCTTACCTTTGCAGCGCAAGAAATGACTACTTTCTTAAACGAAGCTGGTTTGGTGACAACAAAGCCGGACTTGAGCAAACTGTTTGACGATCGCTTTGTCAAGGCGTACGCCGTTAAAGCCAAGAAAGCCTGAATCGTTGTTAGTTTTTGGTTTTTAGTCTTTAGACGACTGCCTCTGATTAACAGCTAACAACTAACAACTAAAAACTAACAACCTCCCCATGAGCCAATCCAGTACCCCGATCGACTCTGACCGCTCTAGCAGACCCACAAAATCGCTGCGATCGACCGTTTTTTGGCGCTTGGCTGAAGACATTCCCTCCTCTATGACCTGGGGCTTGATGACGGCTTCTATCCTGTTGCCGTTGGTGCTGTGGTGGCTGGTCACTGCCTCTAGCGCGATCGATCCAAAGTTTTTGCCCTCTCCCGCCAATGTGATTGAGGCGTTTCAACGACTTTGGAGTACAGGCGATCTACAAAAAGATACGATCGCCAGTCTGTGGCGGGTTGGAGTCGGCTTTTCCCTGGCAGCACTCTTTTCCATTCCGATCGGGGTGCTAATGGGCAGCTTCGCCAGCATTCGCGCTCTGTTGGAGCCGCTCTTTGGGTTAGTACGTTATATGCCTGCACCCGCGTTCATTCCACTGCTGATTCTGTACCTGGGCATTGGCGAAGAGCCGAAGATCATGCTGATTTTTATTGGTGTCTTTTTCTTCAACTCGCTCATGGTGATGGACACCGTGAAATTTGTGCCCAAAGAGTTGATCGAAGCCACCTACATGTTAGGTGGCAACCGCTTACAGGTGCTGTTACAAGTGATTGCTCCCTACGTGCTACCAGGCATTATTGATGCTTGCCGGATCAACCTTGCAGCCGCGTGGCAGTTAGTGATTGTTTCAGAACTCATTGCGGCAACCGAGGGTTTGGGTCGTCGCATTAGCGTCGCTGGTCGCTTTTTACGCACGGATGAAATCTTTGTCGGGCTGATTGCCATCGGTGTCATCGGCTTGATACTGGATTTGCTGTTTCAGTATGCGCTGCGAGTTTCCTGTCGTTGGGCAAGCCAGAAGCGGTGATTTGAAAGCAGAAGGTAGAAGGCAAAAGGCAAAGGGTAAAAGGCAAGAAAGTGTAGCGCTTAACCTCAACCGCTAAATTTTTTAACTCAAAACTCAAAACTCAAAACTCAAAACTCGAAACTTAAAACTCAAAACTCAAAACTCAAAACTCAAAACTCAAAATTCTCTTCGGCTTGAGCTCAGGTCGAAAGCAAAACTCAAAACTTTCTTTTCATCCCTTCCTCTTAGAGGTTTAACCCATGTACTTACAAATCAACAGCCTGTATAAAAATTTTGAGACCCAACAGGGCACGTTGGTGGTGCTGAAGGATATCAATATGCTGATTGAGCAGGGTGAGTTTATCTGTGCGGTTGGTGCGTCAGGGTCAGGCAAATCAACTTTACTGCGCCAGATTGCGGGATTGGACAGCCCCACTACAGGCGAAGTTAAAATCGACAACCAGCTTGTGACCGGACCAGGACCCGATCGCGGCATGGTGTTTCAGCACTACACGCTCTATCCGTGGATGAGCGTGCAGGAAAATGCCGAGTTTGGGCTGAAGCTGCAAGGCATCGGGAAGCGAGAGCGACGCGAACGAGCCAGCACCCTTTTAGAGGTGGTAGGACTATCGAAATTTGCCCGCTCTCTACCAAAAGAGCTGTCGGGTGGTATGAAGCAACGGGTGGCGATCGCCCGGGCACTTGCCTCGGAACCAAAAGTGCTGTTGATGGATGAACCCTTTGGGTCACTCGACATTCATACGAAAGAAGCGATGCACGGGTTTATGCTCGATCTCTGGCAGCGGACGCGGATCACCGTTTTTATGATTACGCACGATGTGGAAGAAGCAGTCTTCTTGTCGAACCGGATTTATGCACTTGGTGCGCGTCCAGGTACTGTGCGAAAGGAATTAGTCATCAAGCTACCTGAGCGTAGCCATGCAGTCAAACGTCATGCAGTGTTTCACGACTATCGAGATGAACTGATGGAACTGCTGCGAAAACATGGACAGGAAGCAGTAGCCGTTGCCGTTTAGCTGGGACCTTAGCAATTGTCGGACTTCGTGAAAGCGTTGACGCACACTAACTAAAAAGACACAACATGAGTTTTTGCGCCAAAATAGATAAAATTTCTCGCCACTATTGTCTTATCAGTGTCAAAAAAGCGCATGGCTGATTCTACGATCGCGAAGGACGAAGCCTTTGGTATTGTCCCGATTCTGCATACCGATACGACCCATCAATTTCTCCTGATTCAGCATCATGCTGGACACTGGGGCTTTCCGAAAGGGCACGCCGATCCCGGTGAATCAGCGTTGCAAGCAGCGTGCCGTGAATTTTTAGAAGAGACGGGTATTGCAGACTATAGCCTGATTGAGGGTGTATCGTTCTCCGAGCAGTATCCGTTCACACGCGGCAAGCAGAAGTTTGAGAAAACAGTAATCTACTTTCTTGCCTGGGTACAGTCGGCAACGGTTCACTGCCAGGAAAAAGAGATCCAGGCATACGTTTGGGCGGATTATGAGCAGGCGATCGCCCGACTCAGCTTTGATGGCGCGAAGCAGGTCTTACGCGATGTGCAGCAGTATTTAAAGAGTGACGCTTAGAAGGGCAGAAGGTAGGGGGCAGAGGGCAGAAGGCAGGAGGTAGAAGGCAGAAGGCTAAAGGCTAAGGGCTAAAAGCTGTACTCAAAACTCAAAACTCAAAACTTGTTATCTTCCCTCACCCCTCACTCACAAAGCGGTTCAAATTGTTCTGACTCCAGCACAATTTCGCCATAGTCAGGCACCCAGGCAAGCCACTGGTTGTCGCCGATCGGACAGAGCAACAGTGCTTCGTCTGAACTGTAGGCGTTGGGCGGCTGCAAGAGTTGAACCCATGTGGAAGCTGCGATCGCACGTTGAGTCAACGCAGCAGACGATTGAGCAGGGGCACTGTGCCACACCTGTTCTAGCGTTTGTCGCTGTAAGCAAAGCCAAAATTCCGTTTCAAGTCTCATGGTTTTCGGTGGCAACGTCTACGCCGGAATTGAGGTTGCATGGAGCCGGAGTCGCGCAAATGACTGCGGATACAAAAAGGGCACGATCGCAGTCGCCATACCGTTGCAAGCGCCATTCGTGCCTACTCCAAACAGACCGTTCGCATCGCAATTAAGACGCAAAAATCAAATCCGTATCTTATGCTACAGAATTTTTGGCAAGCTGTGGTGATTTTGTTTTAGAACGTTATATGCAGGCAGCACGCGCCAAAGCAACACGATCGGTACTACAATCCAAAATGATCCTGTATCAGTAAGGAATGTAATCGTATGCCTTTATCTGTGGGTGATGCCGCTCCAAATTTCACCGTCAAAGATACCATTGGCAAAACCGTCACTCTGTCTGAATATGCAGGCAAAACTGTTGTCCTATACTTCTATCCCAAAGACGACACGCCCGGTTGCACAAAAGAAGCCTGTAGCTTTCGAGACAACTACGAGCAATACCTGAGCCAGGGTATTACTGTCTTTGGGGTTAGCATGGATGATGAAGCCTCGCACCAGCAGTTTACCGAAAAGTTCAACCTGCCGTTTCCGTTGTTGGCGGATGTGGATGGGGCGATTACCAGGGCTTACGATGTGTTGGGCGATCGCAATGGGACGCTTTACTCTCAGCGCGTGACCTACATCATCGGTGGCGATGTCAAAATTGCTCAAGTTTACACCTCCATCCAAACCGAGAGCCACGCCAGCGATATTTTGTCTGCGATCGGGGCTTAAACGTTGTTAGGCAGCGATTAGCGATCAGCTCTCAGCAGTCAGCTCCAAAGCAGAATGTATCAGTGCAGTAAAAGTCTATCGCTGTAGCGTTCAGGCTGAGATCGTTATTCTCTTGCGTTGTGAACTGCCATACGTGCAGCATTGATGGCTGATCGCGGACGGCTGACTGCTTGCCAAAACTATTTTTCATCCCCATGCACGCGCTTTCTATTCCTACCTGGATCATTCACATTTCTAGCGTCATTGAATGGATTGCTGCCCTTTGGCTTATCTGGACGTATGGTGAAGTCAGCCGGAATCCTGCCTGGTATGGGTTATCGATCGCCATGCTGCCTGCCCTGGTCAGCGCGATGTGCGCCTGTACCTGGCACTTTTTTGACAATCCTGCCTCTCTAGAATGGTTGGTGACGCTGCAAGCCGCGATGACAGTAGTAGGAAACTGTACGCAAATGGTAGCAGCTTGGTGGATCTGGCGATCGGCAGAAGCACAGCGTTCGACAGCTAAACCACTGTCTCTCAACGCTATCCTGCCGCTGCCAATGTTACTGCTGCTGCCCTCTATCTTTCCGATCGCCAAAGAAACGCTGTTTGCGGTTTCGCTCTTCCCCTATCTCGGCTTTCTCTGGTTTCTCACGCGCTCTGGTCAAACGCCTCGGTTAGCCTTAATTGGCTTCTACGCGCTGCTAGTGTTTGTCGCCATTACCATTCCAGCAGGGCTTTATGCCAAAGCGGCTTACGGTGCCAATTTGGCAGATGTTGATTGGCTGCATGGTGGCGCAGAATCGTTTCTCACGCTGTCGAATATTCTCGTGGTGTTGGGCTTTCGGCAGGCGATTCTCGATCGACAATTGTCGCCAGTGCATGAACCATAGGACTTGGAGAGCGGTCAGCAGCCATTAGCCGCCAACCCTGGACTTATTGCTGAAAGCCGCAAGCTGAAAGCTGAAAGCTTCTTAACTCCTAAAATCATCCCATTGCGTTTCTAGCCTTGAAATTTGACTCCCCACAGTACGGTTTAGCGATGCACACAGCCAGCCCAGAGTTGGGACTGGCGATCGACAATTTTGCGGGTGAGGCGCGATCGCAGGTCTGGGATCTGGGACGCGACCTATCTACCCATCTACACGTACACCTTGCTGCCTTCTTGCAACCCCAAACCTGGGCAGATCTGGCATTTCTGGCGGTTGCCCAGGGACCCGGCGGTTTCACTGGCACCCGGTTGGGTGTCGTCACTGCACGCACTCTGGCGCAGCAGTTAGAGCTTCCCTTATTTGCCGTCTCGACGCTGGCAGCAGTGGCACACACTCATGCAGTCCAAGCCGAGCTAACGCCTTCCACTCACGTTGCCGTCCAAATGCTGGCACAACGGGGTGAAGTCTTCGGCGCTATCTACCAGTTAGCTCCCGACAGACTGCACACCCTCCTTCCCGATGCCGTGATGAGTTTAGAACGCTGGGAACAGACGCTTGCAGCCTGGACAAGCCCCTACCAGATCATCCAAGCAGTTGACGGTTTGGGAACGTCTGTCTCTAGCGTTCTGGCACTAGCGCAGCACGATCGACAACAAGGGCTAAAACCCCATTGGTCAGAGGCACTCCCCTTCTACGGACAACATCCTGTCGTAAACCCTGCCCCGCAAGCCTAGCGCGACACACTGCGCGGATCGAGGGCATCCCGTAGCCCATCGCCCAGCAGGTTAAATGCCAGGACTGTCAGGATAATCAGCAGCGTCGGGGGCCAAATCAGCCAGGGTTGCAGCACCAAAATGGAGGCATTCGTCGCTAGTGAAAGCATATTGCCCCAGGATGGATCGGGCTGTTGAATACCTAACCCGATCAGGCTCAAAATCGACTCCGCTACGATAAAGTCTGGAATGGAAAGCGTTGCCGCAATGACAATATAGCTGGCAGTTTGGGGCAACACATGACGGATGATGATGTAGAGCGATCGGCCACCCATTGCCCGTGCTGCCTGCACAAACTCGCGCTCCTTGAGCGACAACACTTGCCCGCGAATCACCCGCGCCAAACCAGCCCAACGGATGAACGACGTAATCAAAATGATTAACAAAAAGCGTTGAGCGCTGCTCAGCCCTGGGGGCAACACAGCCGCTAAGGCGACCAGCAAATAAATGCTAGGAATCGTCATCAGCACCTCAACTAAGCGCATCAAGCCGCTATCAACCCAACCGCCAAAGTAGCCAGAAATGCCGCCCACCAGCATCCCCAGCGGAAAGGCAATAATGATACCTACTAGACCGATGCTCAGGCTAATGCGTGCGCCGTAAAGCAACCGACTGAACTGGTCGCGTGCCCCTTCATCCGTACCCAGCAAATTGAACTTGCCTGCTCCAGTCGTACCAAACAAATGCCAATTGCCTGGAATGCCTGGAAGCAGTTCAACCTCATCAAACTTGGGGTCAGTGAGAGAAAGGCGCGTGGGCAGCGGCAACTTGAGCTGAAACAGGCGATAGGGGTCTCCTGCTACAAATAGGCGTAGCGGTGACGGTTGACTACGATCGACCAGAAGCTGTCGATCGCCCGTTTTCAGATCCACTGGACCTTGAGTGGTTGGATAAACATGAGGACCAATAAACGCACCAGACTGATCCCGCCAATAAATCTGGGTCGGCGGTAGCAATGCGCCATCTTTTTGAGGACTGCACGCACGTAGTTGTATAGACGCACTATCGCAGGGGCTGTAGGGAGCAATGAACTCGGCTGCGATCGCTGACACATAAAAGACAACCAGCAAAATCGCGCCCAACCGAGCCAGAGGATTCTTCTTAAGGCGTTGCCACCAATTCATATCGCAAAGCTAAGGGCTAAGGAACCTGGAGCACTGGCTAGAAAAACCTTAGACGGTAATCAAGCTTTGTAGAATCGTACTCCGAATCCGTTCAAACTTAGCACAGCAGGGAAGAAGGACAGGAGCAGAAGGGACAAAGCAAAAATAAAGTTAGTGCGAGCAACACAGCAAAACATCATCTTTCTCTTTTCTCTCTCCCCCTAAAAATAAGAAGTTAGAACTTTACTAGCTTTTGCAATTCTTATCTTTCGTCAGAGTTTTCCCCAGCCATTCCACAGGCTTTCCACAGGTTTCCCACAGATTTGGGTGGGTTTTCCACAGATAGACGATCGTTTTCCACAGTTGGTAGCGAGAGAATCGGACTTTGATGTGTTGCAGGTTGCTCAGGCGATCGCCGCCTGTCGAACGAAGAAAATGTTCCCTCTGATGAAGCAATGTTACGGGGATCAGGTCTAAAGTCTGCTGTTGCGGTGAACATCCTTTTGCCGTCCTGCTAAAGGGCATTAGGCAGCATTGACAAGGCAGCCTGCCTCTAGGCACAATGAATCACTCACCCGCACAGGTGCTCTGAAACCCAAACTGATCAGACTTTGACTGGAGAATCGAGCGCTTACTGCTGTTGGTGCCTCAGTATGAATGCTGTAGCACCCAATTCTTGGCGGCTTACTTTTTATCAGGGTGCAACGGTGAACCATTGTTTGATCGCTTCACTGCCAACTTGCTCCCGCATCTCCTGAGGTTCTCATGCATACAACCGTTAGCATTCTGGCTGAAATTCCTGAAGAACTTCACAACGCACTGACGCTCTATCTCGAAACGCATCCCGATTGGGATCAAGATCGCGTCTTTGCGGCTGCATTGTCCCTCTTTTTGTTGCAAAATGGAGAATGCGATCGCCGCGCCGCACGGGTTTATTTAGATGCTCTGTTTAACCATGCCGTGTAGCGATGGCAAATTAGTGATCGTAAGTTTGAGCTTGCAGCTTTAAGTTTGCCAATTTGCGATCGGAGACTTTGTTAAAGCATTAAAAGCAAAAGTCGAAAGCAAAAAATTTAAGAGGGCTGATTCATGGCGTACTACTGGTTTAAGGCGTTTCACCTTATTGGCATCGTGTGTTGGTTCGCAGGGATGTTTTACCTGCCCCGTTTGTTTGTCTACCATGCCGAAGCAAACGAACAGCCAGAACCTGCCCGTAGCATCTTGAAAAGCCAGTATCAAATCATGGAGAAACGCCTCTACAGCATCATCATGACACCCGCGATGCTGTTGACTGTGGCAATGGCGATCGGGCTAGTCACAACCGAACCTGACATCCTCAAGCAGCCCTGGATGCACGCAAAACTTGCCTGCGTGGTGCTGTTAATCGGCTATCACCACTACTGCAAGCGACTGATGAAGCAGTTGGCAGCCGATGAGTGCAAGATGAACGGGCAACATTTCCGCTGGTTCAATGAATTTCCGACGGTGTTTTTTATCATTGTCGTCATGTTGGCAGTGTTCAAAAACAATCTGCCCACTGACCTGACAGTCTGGGGCATTGTCGCGATGGTCATTAGCTTTGCGATCGCCATCCAACTGTATGCTCGCAAGCGCCGTCTAGCCAAAGAACGAGCAGCTATAGAGTCAGATGGTTTGTTGGGTAATGCTAGTTCTTAAGGCGGGTGCTTAATCACTGATTGTGTTTGCACTCTGCAAGAAAAAGAAACATCTAAAAGCAACAAAAAAAGGGGAGCGATCGCTCCCCTTTTGACTTTGAACTTACATGGATTAAACAAACGTAATAACAACGTTTCTAATAAGCCAGACCCATGCTACGGGTTGTTTCAGCACCCAGGTAAACCCGAATACTTAAGAAATCAGTAGGGCAAGCAGTTTCGCAACGCTTGCAGCCTACACAATCTTCAGTTCTTGGCGACGAGGCAATTTGACCTGCCTTGCAGCCGTCCCAGGGAACCATCTCCAGAACGTCAGTCGGGCAAGCGCGGACGCATTGGGTGCAGCCAATGCAAGTGTCATAGATTTTGACCGTATGAGACATATTATGAATCGCTCCAAATGAATGCTTGACACTTTGCAGTATCGGTCAGCCAAACTGGCGGTAGATTCAGCCGCTGAAGGCTTTCAGAGTCAACGCCCAGTTTACATCACCGCTGGAAGCCTCTCTGGCAAAAGACTCTAAAACTTCAAAGAATGTAATAGTCGGCGACTGAAACCGAAAAAACAACGCTGCACACTAATTTCTACCCTAACCAGGAGGTAGACAACGATTTGTAATTAGGGGAAGATACCCCCAAAAATAAAAAATATCTTTTGCGTTCAGTTATTTACCTCTCGCAACATTAAACCGAGTCAAATCTGGTAAGGGTATGTTGGTGCGATTAGGTTCTAGGCTGAAGAGGCTGCCTAAAAGCAGCCAGGGACGTTGTTTCTTTACAACCCTTTACTCCCCAACTTTAGAAAGACGCTGTTCCGCAGGGTGTCCAATAGGAGATAGGGGGGATCCATATCCGGTTTGCGTTGCACCGCCCGTCGTACTCTCCATAACGCAAGACTCAATGACCAGGTAAGGTCGGCTAAGGCAGCATATAGAAAACCGTGATTCTTCACGAAATAGCGTCGGCGAGAATCAAAGAGATATTGTGGCAAGCGTTTAGGAGTATCATCTCTGGCTGTCACCCCAGTACTTGCTCCTGCAATATGCATAACGCTGCCTTCAGGGACATACCAGCAAGACCAACCGTTGCGTTTAGCCTGGAGACAAAAATCTGTCTCCTCGTAATAGAGGAAATATCCTTCATCCATCAAACCTGCCGACTCAAACACCTGCCGACGAATCATCATGCTTGCCCCAGGCACCCAATCTACTGGCTGTGACTCGTTGGTCATTGTTTGGGACACAATCCACTTAGCCAAGAGTTTTGACACAATACCTAAGCGCAGACCACTCTCTAGCTCGCTCAGCAGAGAGGGAAAGCGAAAGGCTGTAGACCAGTTCGTCCCATCGGGATTTTCCAGCTTGCTGCCGACAATGCCGACATCTGGGTGTTGCTCCATAAAGCTTGTGAGCGCCTTGAAGACACCAGGACGCACCTGCGTGTCTGAATTGAGTAGTAGGAAATAGGAGGGTGGGTTTGGAGCCTGAAGGGTTGGGCGAATTGCCAGATTATTGCCATAGGCGAAACCACCATTGTGGTCTGAGGGCAAGACTGAAGCCCATTCCCACCCATTGGCTGCAATCGCTGCATTAATGGCTTCTACAGACCGATCGCCAGAGGCATTATCAACTACCACAACAGAGGTGTCTGGACGCGATCGCACTTCACTTTCGAGAGAGCGCAAGCAGTCGATGGTGAGACGGGCAGTGCGGTAGTTGACGATGACAACCAGTAACGAACATGGATTAGTGTTTTGATTGGTCATATCTATAGGGTAGAAAAGGGAAGAAATTTATTGGATCATGACTGAACCGTTCACTCAGTTTCAGTGAGCTACTTTAGGATTGGTTGGGGAAAGTCTCTACAAAGCGAGAGCGTTTTCTGGCTGTTGTGCCATGCTCGGCAGCGGTTGGGTTTTGGCTATCTTTGCAAGCGCCACATCAATATAAGACTGCATATGTTCAGCCATGACCTGAACATTGGGTTCTTGCAACATACTGGAATGACCACCAGGGCTATGGTAAACCTTGATCCCTTCAGTAGAACGATCGCCCCATCCCAACAACGGATCACTGTACATATCTGCGTACGGAGTATCGTCAATAAGAGTGCCGTCAAAGCTACTGCTTTTCTGCGTCGCTAAGGTAAGAAACACTTCTCCTTGGTAGGGAGCCTGTGGGATATATTCTCTTTCTGCAAACTTTAAGACAATCCGAACAGAGAGGTTGTGCAGGAAGGCCGGGATGGGTAGCTTTCGATCGAGACAATACCTGAACAGCCTGATCTTGGTTTGATTTTGAACCTTCTGAAGTTTTGACCCGACTTCATAGGTAATCACGTTGTAAAGCTTCTGACTGGTTTTGCCTAGAATACGGAGTAGCTGCTGCGGGTTTAGTGGTTGTCCCTGGTTCAAGGATTGCGAAAAGCTGCTTAAACGTTGATTGGCAACCAACCCACTTCGCATCGTTGCCTCCACATCCGCCGTGTCAAGCAGCGCTACCATTGCAATGGTTTGACCCTGGTTTTGCAGTTGTCGAGCCATTTCAAAGGCTAAAAAGCCACCGACGCATAAACCACCTAGTAAGTAAGGACCTTCGGGTTGAACTGTCTGGATCTGTTCAATATAGTAGGCCGCCATCTCTACAATGCGAGTGTGCAAGATGGGGTGATGCTCTTGGCTGTAGGGTTGGATGCCATAAACGGGATGCTCTGGCTTCAGGCAGTATGCCAGGTTCCGGTAGAGCAAGGTTTCGCCCTCGCCATCATGAATGAAAAATATGGGGGGTTTGCTTCCACCCTCCCTCAGTAAGACAACTGATTTCGATTGGTCTAATTGCCCTGGCTGACTCAGTAATGATGCGAGCTGGGCGATCGTTGGTTCGGTCAGCAGCGTGCTGAGAGGGAGCGTTTGACCGAACACTGCCTCGATTTGCATCATCAGGGATGCAGTTAAGAGGGAATGTCCTCCTACTTCAAAGAAATTGTCATGGATGCCGATCGGGCTAACGCCTAGAACCGTTTCCCAGATAGTCGTCAATTGCTGCTCCCACTCATCTCGTGGAGCAACGAATGCTTTGTAACCTGCAATGTTTTCAGGCGTTGGCAGTGGTAAAGCCCGCCGATCGACCTTTTGATTGATGTTGACTGGCATCGCATCCAGCACAACAAAGGCAGATGGCACCATGTAATCCGGCAATTTCTCTTGCAGTAGGCTGCGAATATTCTCGATCGGTGGTTTCTGAGCCTGATCAAGCACGACATAAGCGACCAGGCTCTTTTCACCTTGCTCCACTGCCCGCGCGCCCAGCTCCCGCGCCATGACAACGCCTTCGCGCACACCGGGTGCCTGACGTAGTGTTGCTTCGATCTCGCCTAGCTCAATCCGAATACCGCGCAATTTAATCTGAAAATCAGCCCGCCCCAGCATTTCTAGATTGCCATCTGTGTCAAACCGTCCGATGTCTCCGGTGCGGTAAAAGCGATCGCCATCGATCGTGACAAATTTTTCCTGCGTGAGCGCTTCCCGCTGCAAATATCCCTGCGTAACGCCAGCTCCACCAATATAAACTTCACCAGGAATACCGATCGGCACCAGATTCAGGTGCGAATCATAGAGGCGAACAGAAACATTTGTAAAGGGTTTGCCAACTCGACTTTTTACCGGTCGATCGCTGACCACGGGATAGCTGCAACCCATACAGCTCACTTCGCTACAGCCATAAATAACGTAGACTTCTGCTGCCTGAAAGATCCGCTTCATTACTTCAAGTAGCGCGGTCGGCACCATGTCACCGCCTGTAGAAACGTGTTTGAGCTGCTGGAATGATTGAAGATCTAAGTTGTTGTCCTGGATGTAGGTCAGAAGCTTTTGCAACAAACTGGGCGATGTGTGAATGACCGTTGCCTGTTGCAGCGTTTGCACCATGCGTTGGAAATCTAAAATATGCTCTCGTTCCAAGATCATGAGCTTGCCACCTGCCACCAACGGCGACAGTAGCTCAAACATGGTGATGCTAAAGGTGAAACGCGCGATCGCGGGCATGACATCGTGGCAGTCAAAACCAAAGCGCTCTTGTGCCGCCAAAATGTATTGCACCAGGTTGCCGTGGCTTGTTATGACACCCTTTGGCTTACCGGTTGTACCAGAGGTGTAAACCAGATGAGACGTTTGCTCAAGGCGAACTTCAATTTCAGGGTTATGGGTGGGAAACTGACGCAGCAACGCTTGCTCTTGATCCAGGCAAAGAAGATGGTCTGCGATCGCGGGTAAGCGCGGCAAAAGATGAGACTGCGTGAGTAAAACTTTGGGTTGAGTCTCTTCCAGAATCGTGGTCAGACGCTCGATCGGATGGGTTGGATCAAGCGGTAGATAAACACCACCTGCTTTGAAAATCCCCAGCAACGTCACTACAATTTCCAACGATGGTTCTACACAAACTGCCACTCGTACGTCGGCACTGACACCCTTTTGAGTCAGGTAGTGAGCGACTTGGTTGGCGCGTTGGTTTAGCTCTGCGTAAGTAAGCTGCTGGTTGTTAAATGTAAGCGCGATCGCCTCTGGTCGCTGAACAGCATGAGCTTCAATCAGCTGATGGATTAAAGTTTGAGGATACGGAACAGTAGCACTTTGCCATTCCACTAACAGTTGTTGTGTCTCTGCCTGTGTCAATAACGGCAGTTGCCCGATTGGGCACTCTCGATCATTCACGATCCCTTGAAACAGCATCTGTAAATGCCCGGACAACCGCTGAATCGTCTCTGCCTGAAAAAGGCTGGCGTTATATTGCCACACTCCTGTAAAGCTGGCTTCTCGCTGAAGCAAGATTAAGTGTAAATCCGGTTCATTAGAGGCGACAGACGACTGCGATTGAAGGTCTGCCAGCCATTGTTCTTTACCGCCAATGCGGAAAAAATCCTTGATAAATGTGACGGCGATCGACGATGAAGAGTGGTCGTTAGATGGCTCCTCCAGCGGGGTTTGAACTAATGGCGCATCTAATAAGGTTTGAACGCTGGCTAGGGCGATCGAAATTTGATTAACTAAGGCGTGAACCTTTAATTCACCCTGAATCTGAGTGCATATTTCTGTTTTACAACTGCTGTTAACTGCATCAGTAGAAATGGTTAGTGCCAGGTTAATGGTTTCCTGCTGGGTGTAGCGATAAAGCAGGGTGTTGAATGCTGCTAGCAAGAGCGTTCGTTCATCAACGCCTTCCTGCTGCGCTTGCATCTGTAGCGACCCTACCAAACAATCTGGTAAGGTGAACGCGCAATATTTGGGCTGGTAAACAGTCGCAGGTGTCTTAAGAAAATCACTTGGCAAGTGTAAAGTGGTTCGTTCTAAGGGAACATCGGCTCCTAAGTCTGCTTTACCTAATGGTGCTGGACGATCGCCCGTTGGCTCTGTAAGCAATGACTGAGTGGCTCGGGCTGCTGTCGCCAAATCTGCTCTTTCTACCGTTGCTTCAGCGCTTCTATTTACATCTCCAATGGAGGAAAGCGTCTTTTCATTAATGCCAACCATATTGGTAAACTCCCTACGCTTACAGAGCAGATTAATTCAGATTTATTGCCATGACTGACTTGCTAGCTTGCTTACAGCCGTTTTCACTTGCATGAGCCACAACCCTGCCCATCTACTCATCGACCCATCCACTCCCACCTGTGGTTTACCCATCTGAGAATCGCTGTAAGAACAATGGCAAGCAGCCAGCGATCGCAAAAATAGTCGTATTACTAGCTATAGTCAGTGCTCAAAAACATCAAGCCTTAAAGAACCCTGTTGCTCGTACTTAAGCCTTGCGACAGTTCTAGTCGTTTGAGCTTCTAGAATCAGATGTCGCAGGGGTTTGATCAGGCCAGGAATCAACGATCGCTAAGAGTGGCTAATCGTTAAGGCTTCGCAGATATTAACGTTCTGTATTGCTACATCGGTAGCCAGGGAGGATGCTGTCGCTGCTGGTCTCAGTAAATGTGTTTGAAGATCATCTGGCACAATTCATCTGGAAACTAACACGGCTTAATCTACTGCCACTAGTGTTTCTTCAAAAAGTTCACTGGGAAAACACAAGCCAATGGCGGTGCGACAAGCTGTGCCGCATGATGAACAGCGAAAATGGCTGTTTATTCAATGTTTTCACAGCTCCATCAGTAATATTACTGAGGAAGCTAGATTTAAACTTTCTGTGAATTCTCGGAGGGCGTTGTCCTGAATGAACGGATAGTCGTTTTATATTTGTCTCCAAATTAATCCCTAAAGACTGTCTCTTCTGCTCAGGTTTATCTTCATAAATCCTTGCTTCTTAATGAAGAGTGAGTAGTTTCACTGGTTTTTCTCTCTTCCATCGAAATAGAGTGAGCTAAATTCAGCTCAAGACCCTTTGAGGTACATGAAGGCTTAACTTATTTTTTTCGTTATTATCACTAGAGGACATAGGATGAGTGATACGTACACAATTAAAGGTATTGACCACCTGGAGTTTTATGTTGGCAATGCTAAACAAGCAGCGATTGTCTACACTCAATGTTTTGGCTTTACAACGACTGCTTATCGAGGGTTAGAAACAGGCGATCGTAAAGTAACCTCTTATGTTTTGGAGCAGGGAGAAATTCGCTTTGTTTTAAGTTCAGCGCTGAGTCCAGAATATCCCATAGCGCAAAGTGTCTTAAAGCATGGAGATACAATCGCGATCGTTGCTTTGCAAGTGTCAAATGTCGCTCATGCTTATCACCAAGCGATCGCTTGCGGCGCGATCGGTGCGATTCCACCAACAGACCATGAAGACGAGCATGGTGTCTTACGCTATGCTGCGATTCGTTCGTTTGGTGATGTGCTAGTCAAGTTTATTGATCGTAGCCATTACAGCGGTAACTTTGCACCTGGTTTTGCTGCACGCGCCGCCACACCTGGCAATGCGGCTGGGTTGAAACGCATTGATCATATTGTTGGCAATGTTGAATATGGCGCAATGGATCAATGGGTCAACTTTTTTGTGAAGACGATGGGTTTCGATGTGCGGATGCATTTTGATGATCAAGCGATCTCCACGGAATATTCAGCCTTGATGTCAAAAGTGCTAGAAAACGGTAACAAAACCATCGTTAATATTAACGAGCCAGCACCGGGTCGGCGTAAATCACAAATTCAAGAATATTTAGATTTTCATTATGGACCGGGGATTCAGCATCTGGGTTTATCGACCGACGATATAGTTCAAACGGTCATCTATCTGAAGCAAGCTGGCGTTGAATTTTTGCCGATTCCCAAGACGTATTATGACGGGTTAGAAGACTGGGTAAGAGAGCTTAAGATTCCCGTTGAGCAGTTGGCAGAACTGGGGATTCTCGTCGATCGCGATGAAGACGGCTATCTCCTGCAACTGTTTACAAAGCCAATCGGCGATCGACCCACGCTGTTTTTTGAAATTATTGAGCGCCACGGTTCGCGAGGTTTTGGAGCCGGAAACTTTAAATCTCTGTTTGTGGCACTAGAGCGCGAACAGGCAATCCGCGGCAATCTCTAACGCAACAACGCTCGAACTCAAGAGCGTTAATTCTGGTGCATTCAAGGATGATCCCTCTTCGACTGGTAGTAATCATGCCTATACCTGAAAAACTTCAACAGCTTGACCAGACATTAATTACATTGCTAAACGAACGGCTTGCGATGCTGGCAGCGCTGGAAACGCCTTCTATGCAAGAACAACTCACTGGCTACCAGGAACAACTGGCGGCAAGTGGCATCCCAGAACATCTCTGGAGCAGCATCATCACTGGCTGCATGGCAACGTTAGCTCAACGACCGCCACTTAGCGTAATCGACAAATCACGTAAGATTACGATCGTCGGTGGTCATGGTTTAATGGGGCGCTTTTTTGTCGATCGCCTGTCTAATGCCGGACATGATGTGAGAGTGCTGGAATATGACGGGTGGGGGCAGGCTGAAAGTTTGCTGGGCACCGCTGATCTGGTATTGCTTTGTGTGCCGTTGAAAGCAACACTCGCTGTGATTCGGAAGGTTGCTCCCTACCTTTCTCCCACCACTACGCTGGCAGATATTGCCAGTACCAAAAGTGAGGCGGTGCAAACGATGATGGATAGCCATCCGGGACCAGTTGTTGGTCTTCATCCTATGTTTGGTCCGGGTGCAAAATCCTTTTTGGGGCAAAAAGTAGTCGTCTGTCCAGGGCGAAAGCCTGCTGCTTACCAGTGGTTGCTGCATTTGATTGAGACAGATGGTGGCAACTTGATTCAATCCACCCCAGAGGAACACGATCGCATGATGGTGGCAGTACAGGCAATTCGCTTTTTTTCTAATTTCACGCTGGGGACATTTTTGGCAGAAGAGGGCATTGATATTGAACGTAGCCTGACATTCGCCAGCCCGCTTTATCGCCTCGAAATTAATACCGTGAGTCGCCTCCTCGTACAAGACGCAGCACTCTATATCGACATTCTGTTGGCATCAGAGGAACGCTGTGAGGCCATAGAGCGATTAGTGAAGGTGTACGATCGTCTCTCTAAACTTTTGGCTCAGGGCGATCGCGCCGCTTTAATTACTGAATTTGAAGCTGCCCGTACGTCGTTCTCCAGTCAAGCAACACGGGCGCTAGACGAGAGTAACCACGTTATCAATCATCTCAGTACCTTTCTAGCGGCAAACGAGAGCAACGCTAAAGTTGCCATTGAGTCAAGCGTTACACCTGAGTCAAGCGTTACACCTGAGCCAAGCGTTATGTCAGCTTATGTGCAAGCGCGTGCAGCGTAAGTTGCATACCGCACTCTATAGTCGTCATCGGCTCTTTAACTTAAATGTTGATAGCCGTGATCCTGTTTAAGGATTAAGCCTTTTGATCGATCGACGGAGATTATACCGAGCTTGTTGCTCGTACCGATGATGAAAAAAGTCTGTCTGAAAAAGGCGCGATCGCTCAAGAAACTGCTCTAGAAGACTAGCTCGCTTTGCCCGATACACTGCCTCCGGCACCCAGCTATACTCGTGTCGAATATTGGCTTCGTAGCGATCGAACTCAACGATTGGACTACCCAGAATAGCTAGATCAATATCGACTAGCAGCGCTGTATCTTTATCCTTTGGTGTGGTTTGATGCTTCGTCGCCAAAACAAGGTGTCTTACTGCTTCTACCAACGACTGAGGCACCTGCCCATGCTGCAACCATTTTACTGCTAGCGCCGCACTACATTCTTCGTTATCAGAGGCACGCGGATCGTAGACGACATCATGGAAGTAGAGTGCGAGTGCCACAACGGTGGGTTGATGAGCCAACGATCGCGCCAGTTCCAGGTTGGCAAGACAGTCCTCAAGATGGATCAGCGTATGGTATGCCCTGTGTGGTTCGCTGTAGGCAGCGACAATCTTCTTAAAGAGCGGTTCAGGTGTAGATCTTGCTCCCACTTGTTGCCATAGGTTGCACCAGCGCTGTAAGGCGTTTAACTGCTCTATCACGTCTAGATGCACTCCCATCGACCAGTACTGCTGACAGCATGACAGAATAATGTTAGTCGCATCTGCAAGTGCCAACAGCTAGGGACTGGGATTGGCTTGTGGTGACTGTTAAGCTACTTATCAGCAGAGCGATCGTCGCTTGACTCATCCATAGATCCGGCAGATAGCCTGTCTTCAGCCTCATGTCTGTCAGTAACACAAGGTAGCTCCGAAAAATCGTGGCTGTGGGCGCTGCTGTAAACGGTCAAACTCTATCTAAGGACATAGCGACAAACGATTGCGATCGCTGCCAGCGCCATAACCTGCCTCACAGCCTGTAACACCTGTCATGCAAGTACTACTGACGTTGTTTCATCTCGCTCTTGAAGCATAGAAAAGCAGTACAAGCTGTTGCCTGGAATACAACCTCTGAGAGAGGGTTTAGCCCTACATACTCCCTATCATGAAAAGGCGGATAGAAAAGACATTTTATGTTCTATCCAGACCGACACAACGTTTAGAAACGGAGTACGAACATGAGTTTAGAAGAAAAAGCTAAGGCTGCTGCTAAGAACGTTGAAGGCAAAGTTCAAGATGCTGCTGGCAACGTGACAGGCGATCCTCAAGCTCAAGCTGAAGGCAAAGCAAAACAAGCTGAAGCACAAGCTCGTAATGCCAAAGAAGATCTAAAAGATGGTGTAAAACGCACTGTTGACAACGTTTAGAAAACAGCGCCACATGCATTGTTAGCATTTAGCTGATTAAAAGGGCATCGCACGGTGCCCTTTTTTTGGCTATGCGGTAGTTAGAGCCGTAGCCATTAGTTTAAACAAAAGTGTTAAAAAACTAGCTGAAAACCATAGATTCATTTTGTGACTGAGCAGATCTTTAGTACGATGCTGATTGGTGGCTTCGCATTCAATGGTTTTTTGTGGCAAAAAGTATTGACCTGTCTCTGAACACACCAACTGCATTGCTCAAGGATTTCGGTGAGTGGTCTGACTTGCTCCAGCAATTGCTCGATCGCCAATCGCTGTCAGCAGAACAGGCATCGCTTTTGATGGAGGGCTGGCTGAGTGAAGCTGTCCCGCCTGTTTTAGCAGGTGCAATTCTGATGGCAATTCAGGTTAAGGGCGTGTCCGCAGATGAGTTAGTTGGCATGGCGAGGGTACTGCAAGGTCAGGCATCTCAGCTCTCTGCCTCCTACCAGACGGCATCAGCGCCTGTGATTGATACCTGCGGTACTGGTGGCGATGGGGCTGGTACGTTCAATATTTCGACAGCCGTTGCTCTTGTAGCAGCAGCAGCTGGAGTTTTGGTTGCCAAACATGGGAACCGCTCTGCTTCCAGTCTGGTTGGTTCTGCAGATGTCCTGGAGTCGTTGGGCGTGAACCTGGCAGCGCCATTAGAGAGAATTCAAGCCGCTATTCATGAGGTTGGTATCACTTTTTTGTTTGCGCCGGGTTGGCATCCTGCCTTGAAAGCTGTAGCTCCTATGCGGCGAACGTTGAAGGTGCGAACAGTCTTCAACTTATTAGGACCGTTGGTTAACCCAATGAGTCCAACAGGACAAGTATTAGGAGTTTATGACGCTAGCTTAATCAAAACAGTAGCGGATGCGTTGCAGCAGTTAGGTGTGCGTCGAGCGATCGTGCTCCATGGTCGTGAAAAGCTGGATGAAGCTGGGCTAGGAGACTTAACGGATCTGGCAGTGTTGTCTAATCAAACTGTCAGTTTAACTAGCGTGAATCCGATGGAACTGGGTATGGAGCCTGCTCCACTAAGCGCGATCGCAGGGGGGAATGTGCAACAGAATGCCGATATTCTACGCGCAGTGCTGCAAGGCAAGGGTACACAAGCCCAGCAAGATGTAGTCGCACTCAATGCTACCTTTGCACTCCAGGTTGGAGAGGCGTTACCGTTTACAGATACTCCCTATGCCGATGGACTCGTTCTTGCCAGAGAAATCTTGAGCAGTGGTGCTGCTTGGAGCAAGTTAGAGCAACTAGTACAGTTTCTTCATAACGGCTAACGGCTATCTGCCTTAGCAAGCACTAAGCACTATATATAACTGTAGCCATACTAGTTAACCTGAGTTCGGGATAAGAACTGGGACAAGAAAGGGGCAGACCCGATAGGCTGAAAATGCAAAATCTCATGCCTGGTTTGCCCTCATGCTAAGTCTAGAAGCACTCTTTTGCTCTGTCGATGATTTCTGCCAAAGCTTTGAACCGCCATGGAAGCGACAACTGTTGGGCTTTGGACTAAAGCAACGCAATCGACTTCGGAGCTTGAGTTTGAGCGAAATTATGACCATTCTGATTGGCTGCCATCAGTCGTGTTACCGCAACTTCAAAACTTATTATCAGGAGAAGGTGCAGGCTGAGTGGGTGACTGCATTCCCTAGCATCGTCAGTGACCAACGCTTCATTGACTGGGTTCCCAGTACCTTAGTGCCGATGTGCGTCTATCTGCGCTCGTGTTTTGGTCAGTGCAGTGGCATCAGTTTTATGGACTCCACCGCGCTCAAAGTCTGTCACAATCGCCGTATTGGTCAGCACAAGGTGTTTGAAGACTTAGCGGCTCGCGGCAAAACCTCCGTCGATTGGTTCTTTGGCTTCAAACTGCATCTGGTTGCAAATGACCGAGGAGAGTTACTCAACGTGATCCTGACTCCGGGCAACACCGATGACCGCACCCCTGTACCGCAATTGTTACAGCAGTTGTTTGGTAAAGTGTTTGCTGACAAGGGCTATGTCTCGCAAAAGCTGGCAAAACAGCTACTCAACACCGCAGGCATTCAACTGATCACCAAACTTAAGCGCCACATGAAACAGCGCTTGCTGCCGCTGGGCGATCGTCTCCTGCTCCGCAAACGCGCCATTATCGAAACCATCATCGACCAGTTGAAGAACATTTCTCAGATTGAGCATTCGCGTCACCGTTCTCCAGTCAATTGCTTTGTCAATATCCTGGGCGGCTTGATTGCCTATTGCCATCAGCCAAAGAAGCCATCCATCGCCCTTGACCACAATTTGCTCCTTCCGGCTTAACCCGAACTGACGTTAGTTAGGGGTGCAGGGGCAGCCCTCTAAAGGTCATTTGAGAGCTTCTTAATATTTTCTATCATCCCTGCCATCACTTGCTTTCAGGCTTCTATTCTAAAAGCTGAACGTCTAACACCCACGTTTGAGCCATGATTTTGGGAGAAGTGTTCGAGCGTTTCATCGCCGAGAGTCCGTTCAGTGTGATGCTGAGGGTGCTGTTAGAACAGAGCTTGCCTGCCGAGGAGGTTGATGCGTTGTTTGAACAGCAAGCCCAACGACAATATCACCGAGAATTGTTGTTTTCGAGCGTTGTGCATTTGATGAGTTTGGTGGTTTGTGGCATCTTACCGTCGGTCAATGCAGCCTATCAAGCCAGAGCTAAAGGCATTGGAGTCACGATTCAGTCGGTCTATAACAAGCTCAATGGCATCGAGCCTCAGCTTGTCGAAGCCTTACTGCGCCATGTGGTCAATCGGGTTGAGGGATTGATGAAGCAACTGGGCGGAACCCTGCCACCACTGCTGGAAGGATACCGAGTAAAAATCCTCGATGGCAATCATTTGGCAGCAACAGAACGGCGCTTAGAGGTGCTCCGCTCGTTCAACAGTGCACCCCTGCCCGGTCATGCCCTAGTGATTTTAGACCCAACGTTGATGTTGGCGATTGATGTATTTGCCTGTGAAGATGGTCATGCACAAGAGCGGTCGCTGTTGAGCCGTGTGTTGGCAACGGTGATGAGTGGCGATTTGTGGATTGCTGACCGCAATTTTTGTACCCTGGGATTCCTCTTTGGTCTGCATTGGCGGGGAGCCGCTTTTGTGATTCGTCAACACGGGCTGTTACCCTGGCAAGCGCGCACTGAGTTGGCTTTCGTGGGTGACAGTGAAACCGGAGCAGTGTTTGAACAATCGGTGCAATTGATTTTCAACGACACGTTAAAGGTAACGCTGCGACGAATTGTGGTGCAATTAAATCAGCCCACTCGAGATGGAGAACGCGAAATTGCCGTGCTCTCCAATCTACCGACAGCCAAAGCGAATGCGTTGCAAATTGCGGCACTGTATCAAAAGCGATGGCGAATTGAACGATTGTTTCAAGTGCTGGAACAATGTTTCCGAGGTGAAATCAACACTCTGGCTTATCCCAGAGCTGCCTTATTTGGTTTTGTCATGGCACTGATTTGCTACAACCTGCTGGCGGTCGCTCAAGCCGCGATGCGGAGTGTGCATGGAGTCGACAAAATCGAAGCTGGAATTTCCCCCTATTATCTAGCCGATGAAGTTCGCCGCGTTTATGAGGGCATGATGATTGCTATTCCTCCACTGCAATGGCAACCGTTTGCTCAACTCGATGTAGATTCCACCGTTCAATTCCTCCACCAGTTAGCCGCACAGATGGACTTGGCAAAATTCCGCTCTCACCCCAGAGGAGAGAAAAAGAAAGTCCCCAAACCCAAACGGCAAAAAGATAAACCTCACATCTCCACTGCTCGATTGCTGAGTGAATCGAAATCTAAAAAAGATAAAAAAGCACCTTGAAAGGGCTGGGGTGCAGGGGTTCCACCCCTGGCTGGGGCGAAGCCCCCACACCCCCTTTGATCCCAATGTCCTAAGCTTTGCGGCGATAGCTATACTTGCTGGCTACGCATCTCTTCAAGAGGGCAGAATGCACACAGCCTCTGAGTTTACCGTTGCCTGAATTCCACTACGTCTCGTTTGACGGTGACATCGTAATCTGCGAAAAAATCGTGCCCTAGTAAGCCTATATCAAGTGCTGAGTTACCGATCGCTACAACAACACCTTTAACCACTGCACGACCAACTGCGATCGAATCAAGGTAGGTTAACAGCACTTCCACACCTTTCTCACTGGCAGTATTTACCTTTGCTTTACCAACAACGCCAAGACCTAACGCTGATGCCATTTCGCGAGTAATGACCGTGCCACTAGCTCCAGTGTCGACAATCATTTCAAAGGTACGGCTGCCATTAAAGGTGACATCAATAATGGGGGTGCCGCCTGCCCGACGCTTGATTCTAGCGATATAGACACCATTAGTACGAGGAGAAGCGTTTGTGATTACCGCTGCGGGTGGGTTGCTGTCAACGGTGCCGTAGCTGCGGGGTGCAAAGGGCAACACACCTGTATCAGCCGCAATTTCACCGACACCAGCACGGGCTGCCTGCTTCTTCGCAAACATAAGGTTGCGCCGATACTGAGTGAGCTTTGTTTGGACTATCGATCGATAGGGGCTAGAACTCGGTACCGATCGCATGAATTGAATCGCTTGCTGCCAACGACTGGCAACCAGATTCCAGTCATCTTGCGACTGCGCTGAAATGGCAATATTGCCCGCACTGTCAGCTTTTTCTAGAGCAAGCTTGTAAGCATCAGCCCTAGAAGTAGCAGGCGGTTGTGCGTTTGCGATCGGTGTCTCTGGTGTGGCAACCGGAGTTGGGGCAGTGACAGGAACTGCCGACACGCTTTCGGGAGCCGCTTGAATCGTGGTCGTGCGACTACAGGCAGTGCTTCCGAAAACAACTACACTCGTCAGCATGAGCAGCATGGCGTTCGAGCAAGAGACCTTTAGCATGGGCTAAGAAAACTCACAAAGAGCATGGGCTAAGAAAACTCACAAAGAGCATGGGCTAAGAAAGTCCTAAAGAGCATGGACTCAGAAAACTCACAAAAAATAGTGCGAGTGCAAGCACGGTACGAAGCGAAAAGCTCGATTGCCCCCCTGCTGCAAATAAATTCACACTTCTACCATAGGGTTCCGCACTAAGGCTGCTGAACTAACTTAACTCTACGAAAATAACAAAAAAAATTGGATTCGCTCTGCCGTCCTGTGCCATCATCCTTTACTTTTTCACCCCTCCCCTCCTTCACGCCTCCCCTCCTTCACGCCTCCACTCTTTCACCCCCTCACTCTTTCACCCTCCCCTCCTTCACGCCTCCACTCTTTCACTAACTAACTGAGATCGATCGTCGTCTGTTTGTGCTGAACTCCTGACGCTAGTTGAGCATGACATAATGATGAGTCAGTATCTGATTACAAAAGTGATTATGGTTTCTCCTACTCAGCCTGCATTGCTGGTCTTGGCGGATGGTACGTCTTATCAGGGATTATCGTTTGGGGCCACTGGCACTGCGATCGGCGAGGTTGTATTCAATACAGGTATGACGGGCTATCAAGAAGTGTTGACTGACCCTAGCTATTGTGGTCAGATTGTGACCTTTACGTATCCTGAACTGGGCAATACGGGCGTGAACCCTGATGATGAAGAATCAGCTCACCCTCAAGTGCGAGGAACGATCGCTCGTAACGTTTGCTTTAAGCCGAGCAACTGGCGATCGACCCAATCCCTGCCTGACTATCTGAAGCAACACAACATTCTGGCAATTTACGGCATTGATACCCGTGCCCTGACCCGTAAGCTGCGTTCTGCTGGAGCAATGAATGGGGCAATCTCGACGGAAATGCTAGATCCCGCAGAACTGCTGGCGTATGTGCAAGATGCGCCCAGTATGGCAGGGTTAAACCTTGTACGCGAGGTCAGTACTAAAGCTAGTTATGAGTGGTCAGAGACTACGGAGTCAATTTGGGAGTTTGGTCCAGTTGCCGAGTCTGCTGCTGGGGCACCGCTTACCGTCGTGGCGATCGACTTTGGTATTAAGCGTAACATTCTGCGCCGTCTTGCCAGCTATGGTTGCCGTGTCATCGTCGTGCCAGCAAACACCCCACCAGAGGAAATCCTCAAGTACAACCCAGACGGCATTTTTCTTTCTAATGGACCGGGCGACCCTGCGGCTGTAAGCGAAGGCATTGCAACAACCAAAGCGCTGCTAACTAGCCAGAAGCCTATTTTTGGCATTTGTATGGGGCATCAAATTCTAGGACTTTCGCTTGGGGCAGAGACGTTTAAGCTCAAGTTTGGTCATCGGGGCTTGAATCAACCCTGTGGACTCAATCAACAGGTGGAGATTACCAGCCAAAATCATGGCTTCGCGATCACTGCCGATTCCCTCACTGCTGCCGATGTCGAAATTACGCATTTGAATCTGAATGATCAGACGGTGGCTGGCTTACGTCATAAGTCGCTTCCGCTGTTTTCCGTGCAGTACCACCCCGAAGCTAGCCCTGGTCCTCATGATGCTGATTATTTGTTCGATCGTTTCGTGCAAACAATGCGTGCCCAAGCATCCGTAGAAGCAAGTTAGCAAGCCGCCACTTAGCAGTAAGTGAAAATCCCTATTTGGGTTTGCTGCCTGATAAGTCGGTAGGTGAAATTAAATAAAAGATGGTCGTAGGTTGGGTTGAAGCATGAAACTCAACGTCCGCAGGGGTGACGCTATCGCTTTTCTAGGATGCCAGAACGGCTCTACCCATCCTACAAATGATTATGCCCCCCCTACTTACTACTTTTTAACGTTCGCATCAGCTTGGTGGCGAAAATCGGAGCGACAGAAGCATCAGCTGCTACGTTGGTGCTCTAACCTGGGTGCTTTCCACCTTGCACAGGTATAGTTTGCAGAGTGGGGTGCATTGGCAAAGCTTGCCGAGGTATCTACATAATTGCCAGTCTCAAGGCAGTCTAGGCTTGACTTGAAGGCACTGATGGACAAACAGTCTTGCTTGTTGTAGCTGTATGGTGATGATTGCTTGCTGTCGCCTTTTTGCACTCAGCCTTGCCTTTGAGTGCTTTACCCACTGCCTCTTAACAGTTTTTTTCATAGCTCCAGATTTTTGTGTCTTTAGCCCATAGCGATTCGCTAAGATATTGGCATTTAAGCGTTGCATCTGTAGTAGCAAACCTGCTGCCACGATGTATACTTAAACGTCGAGTCAAGGACTGAACAGCTAGGAGGGCTTTATTCCTGAACCATTAACCCTGACGGTCAGCTTAAGAGGCACGCGCGAAGTTAGGGACAATAACTACCAGTTATTTCGCCTCACCGGTCTCCTGGATGCGTTCTCAGAGCCTACCTTCCGTAAGGTGCTCACTAAATGTATTGAGGAAGGACCGAAAAACATTATTTTGGATCTTTCAACGATCGATTTTGTCGATAGTTCTGGTCTGGGTGCCTTAGTGCAGCTAGCAAAAAAAGCTCAAACGATCGAGGGCACCTTGCAGATTGTGACCAATCCGCGTGTGACACAGACAGTAAAGCTTGTACGTTTAGAGCAGTTTCTTTCACTCCAAACGTCGGTAGACATAGCGATCGAAAACGTCAAAGCCAATTGATCGCCCGTTTTTTAGTCAGCTTGGGTCTCCTCATTCTTGGGCTTACCATTGCGATCGTGCTGATGGTTAGTCCAATTTCGGCTGCGATCATAAGCCAGTCTACTGTCCACACAAGGCTTGAAAATGACACTATGACTACTCTTAACCCATTGTCTAAGGAAGAATTAAATGCAGCGTTGAGTCAGATCAGCGATTGGAGTGTTAAAGATGGTAAACTTCATCGCCAGTTTCAATTCGCGTCTTTTGTTGAGGCATTTGGCTTTATGTCTAGCGTTGCGCTAGTTGCCGAAGCTGCTGGGCACCACCCAGAATGGTCTAACGTCTACAATCGCGTCGTTATTAATTTGACGACTCATGATGCTGGCGGTATCACAACCAAAGACGTTGAATTGGCTTGTAAAATTGACAAACTAGCAAGGTGAGAGCAGTCTTGGCACCTCATATTACAGCTTAGAAACGGCTAAACAAACTAGTTTTTAGGGCGAGAGCTGTCTAAAGCGTAAGGTCTGAAGAGTGGTGCCCAACATAATGACTGCTTCTGCTAACTGTGGCGATCGCTAACCAAAGAAAAAGCCCCCGGAGGTCGCTGGGGGCTTTTGTGTGTAAAGGAGTGATGAAGGGGATGGTTCAAATGTACTAGTATCGGCTAGTTTTGTCAACCTTCTGTAAGCTTTTGAGCGAGTGATGTAAATTTTACAGCAGAATGAAAAACTTCTGCGGAATGGTTGTCCTTCGGTGTGGAGAATTGAGAGACGTGTTCCCCGCATGTTGCGATCGCTCCGTCTGCCCTAATCAAACCTTTTATGCAGTACTCTTCTTCTCAAGTCTCGCCAAACCCAGCGCCATCAGTAGCAGCAGCACCGCAGCCTGCACAAAACGCTCTGCTGACCAGTTTTCTGATCATTTTTTTTGTTCTTAGTCTTTTGCTCGCGTCGGTTGGTTATAAGAAATACCATGCTCATCAGCGATCGCGGTTGTTGAAGCGACAAGTCGCTATGCTAGAGGCGATGTGGCGCATTAGTTCAACGAAACGAGAACGCTGAGAACCCTAGCGTCACCGTTCTGTGGTGATGACTGGGTTTTCCATCAAATGCTTTTGAAGGATGACACCCGTTGCAAAACGCTTGGCGAGACACTAAATGTTGTAGAAGTCCGTTCCGGATTGCCGATATGACTGCGGGTTGTACTTGCCTGCCCTGATCTTCAAAACCCTAGCCTCCCAAGCTGTATAAGACTCATTTAAAAAGGGTGATGGTAGGTTGCTTGCCTCTAGCGAGGCTCGCCAGCTTCAGCTTTTTGTGGCAGGCTGATCACGTAGCGATAACCTGATTCAGGTGAGCTTTGTATGGTAATTTGTCCGTTGTGCATTTCAGCAATTTGACGGCTGAGCAACAAGCCAAGATTTTTGTGAGGATTAGCTACTAATTCTTCTTCTTTGGCCTGATGCACTCGACTAACTGGTTCTGCTGTTTTAACGGTCGATACTTCGCCAACCGCAACGCCTTGTTCTACTAGGCAAGACAGAGGGTAACTTTCTGGCGGTTCTACAGTTGTACTGTTAGCGATCGATGACGGCAGGGGCAACAGTAAGGCACCTTGACCATTGACCTCGGCATAGGGTAGACCTTCTCCTAGCCAGGGATGGGTTACCCAAACAGAGATAGTCAAATTGCCGCTGCGGTAAGACACATGAATACGAATACTGCTGCCGGCAGTGGAGGCTTGAATGAGGCTAAGGATCAGATGGTAAAGCATCTGACGGACTTTATCTTTGTCTAGTTGCCAGATGCGGCGACCGGGTTCGACTGAGAGCCGCATCTGCTGTTCGCGGCGACGCGCTGCCTTCTCCAGTGTGTTGATTGCCTGCTGGCAAAGCATTTCAATGTCTACAGAGGTGAGATGTAACTGGTTACTGTCTTTAGCGTTGGACAGCTCTAAAATCTCATTGACTAGTGATAGTAGATACTGTCCACTATGGTGGATGATGCCCAAATACTCTTTTTGTTTATGGGTGAGTGGTCCATAAATTTCACTAGTCAACACGCTTGCCATGCCCATGACGGAGGTCAGCGGGGTACAGAGTTCCTGCGTTAGTTGGCTTAGAAGTTCAGCTTTAAGCTGGCTGGCGATCGATGGACTGGCGGCGGTTGTGGCTGTAATCGTTGTTTTCTCTGGGTGCTTACGAGCTTTGCTTGGGTCGATCGAGGTTACTATTGCACCTCGGCTCACTAAATGCTGTCGCTCAAATTCGCTCATGCTCCAGCGGGCGGTCAGCGCTAAAGATTCAACTTCCCGCTCGGTAAAGCGGTGTGGTTTCAAGTCCATCACTGCTAGAGTACCAATGCAAAAGCCACTAGACGTCATAAGTGGCACCCCTAAATATGCTCGCACGCCGTACTGCTGCGTTAAGAGACTGTGAGCAAAGGCAGGATGAGTAAACGTGTCATTGATTGCTAGCACCTGATGGCTATCAACCACATGAGTGCAGAAAGACTCGGCACGGGGAAACTGGCGGGAGGTTGTCAGGTCATTCATCAACCCTAACCGCGACAAGCCTACAGAAGCCTTGAAATGTTGATGCTGCTTACCCATCAAGCTTAAGAGGCAAATCGGCGTGTTAAGCGAATGAGCGGCTGTCTGAGTCGCCTCGTCAAAAACAGGAAGGGCTTTAGGTGCTAAGAGATTTAACTCTGCAATCACTAACGCACGTTGCTGTTCTCGTGTTGAGACAGTTTCACCATCAAGGCGACAAAACAATCGATTGTCAGGATTAATCATGCTGACCTCTATCCCCCGTACATCACCGTATAACCCTCGCCAAACCTCAAGGGCTTTTGACTATACCCATCGTTCCCTAACATTTGCTGGAATGAACGCTGGTAGGGCGACGGAGATTACTGAACTTTCTGCGCTACTGAGATGATGGTGAGAAAAAATACTGAGGGGTAGAGCAGAATACGTAGGGGGAGAGCGATAGTTAAGTGTTGCGCTTAACTATCGCTGTGAGCGCGAATCGTTGCTGGCTGCTCAGATGATCGTTAGATCTAAAAGCGGTTGATTAGTCAAACAAGCCCAGTGACACGCAAATAAATCAGGGGTTTGAACCTTGAGGCTAGCGATTGCGGGTGCCGCCGGAAAGGGAAACAGGCGATCAAAGCAAACTGCGCCATCCTGCCAGCCGAACTGCATGAGGTAAACGGCAGGCAACGCATTGAGCGATCGCAACAGCCGCTGACCAAGCGCATAAAGGGGTTGCCGCTCGTGATCGGACAGGTGGACAGGTTGCATATAGTCTGGCGCTAATGCCGTCTCTGCTGGTGCTGCACCTTTTCCTAGGTCAGTCTCCTTGTTACCAATCACTTCACCATAGAGTGCACCTTTGGCTGTAAGGACGATCGGCAACCAAAAGTTGCCTGCACCCGTAGTATATTGCCACGCCTCAAGCTGTTTACGTAAGCCAGTGACATCACGACATGCGGCGTAAAGCGCCTGTGCTGGAAACACTAGCGTCTCTGGCACTGAAAGCGTCAGTGGGCAAAGGAGATGAGCGCCCACTATGCCAACATTAACGGACAGATCGGGAGCTGAAATTACCTTCACATCTGTTGTTTCTAAACCAGCACCCGACCCGCCGCTTATAGCACGCTCTAAGGCAGACACCATCGTTGTAGTCTCTGCTGAACCGATGGACTCAACAATAATTAGCACCTAAATTATTAAACCTTAAGCGTTCCCAAAGCTGGGGAGAGCAGCATCCATACCCTTTGAAAAGCTAGGTAAATCAAGATGGGTCTGACGACGAGTTCTTACTGCTAGACGATAGCTAACGCTTTGTAGCTCGGCATGAAGCTGGCGATTTTCGCGTTGAATCTGGGTTACTTTTTCGCGAATGGGTACCATCCGCTCGGCAAATTTTTGGCGATAAATCTTGGGCAGTTCCTGAACGACCTGCTCCAACATGCGGGAGCGATCGGTCAGTTCTTGTACCGATTGACGTAACTGGTAGATTTCTGTGTCGCGATCGGTAATCTGTTCCTGATAGAACGTTACTTGCTGTTCTACGCCTTGCAGTTGTTCACGTAAGGCACGTACCTCAGACAGATGACGCTCCGACACCTCAGGGCTAGGCATAAAGCTAGCATTACCTTTGACCAGGCGAAACAGCTCCTGGGATAGCTGCTGCACGAGGTTATCGCGCATTTGCAGCTCTTCGCGGAGGCGTGCTGCCTCAGATTGGAGATTAGGCAGGGTTTGACTCTCAGAATAGGTCACGTCTTTAGAACTCCGTTTTCGATAGCATTGGGCTGGTTCAAATGAGATTCCCAGCGCCGTGGGGCAGAGGTGCGGCGAATCTCCCGCCAAATTGCGGTTGCAGCCAATGTACCATCTGCAACCGCAATTGATACCTGATTAATACCCTCTTTTAAATCACCAAGGGCAAAAAGGCGTGGATGAGAGGTGCGACACATAGAATCTGTAACCAAATTCTCACCCTTCCACTGTAAGTCCAACTCTTTGAGATACTCGTTGAAGTAGTAGGAACCCATAGCGACCAGACCTGTTTCTAGCTCTACCGTTGAGCCATCAGTAAGCTCAACACCGGTCATTTCGTGGTTATGCCCCAGAAACTTAGCGATCGGTGTTTCTACTAGCGGGTAGCCATGTTCCTGCAATTTCTGACGCATCGCTTCACCCACTTCACAAAGCCCTTGCGTAAAGACGGTAATGTAAGGCGTAAACCAGTTCAACACAAACGCCGTGTTGATGGCAGCCTCAGACCCAACAAACAGACCACACGGCTTGTCAGCGATCTCGTAGCCATCGCAGATCATGCAGACGTGCAGATTGTAGCCTGCATAGTCGTAGACGTTTTGCATATCTTCAAGATGGGGCAGTTGATCAATAATGCCGCTTGCCGCCACCACATACTTACTGCGAAACACTGGATAGATGCTGTCTTGCTTGCCAACCTTCACCTTGACAGCAAAAGTTTCACCTTCATCGCGTACCGCTTCAACAAAGCCAGCGAGGTAGTCACCCCCTAAAGAGAGGACGTGCTGCTGGCCCTGCTGCAAGAGTGTGCGTCCGGGCGTGTCGGGTGGAAGCCCCAGATAATTTCGTAAGTCTTGCATCCAGAACGATCGCCCACGACCTTTCTCAATCACTAGACAAGAAAGCCGATAGCGTTGCAAATACATTGCTGCTGACAGCCCACCTGCACCACCGCCGACGATAATGACATCGTAAAGATGATCTAACCGCTGATCCAGGTTCTTTTTAGAGAGCTTCATAAGCTTGCTGTACTTAAAGAAGATGAACCGTGAGAATTTACTCTCAACTTCTCTAGTGTAAGTAGTTTACAACCGTCGTGGGAACCCAAAGCTATGCCTCTACCGCTTCTGGTTCGGCTTCGGGCACCTCTTGCTTAATGGTAAGAAAGCGAATTACTTCCTCGCTCAACCGCATGGCACGTTCTACTAGCGCGATTTGACTACCATCACTCTGGTAGTTGATTTGGATGTAGATGCCTTCACGGTTGTTCTGAATTTCGTATGCCAGACGGCGTTTGCCACGGTGCTGAGTTTCCAGGACGTTTGCACCGTTTTCACGCAGAATACTCTGGTACTTTTCGATCGCCTGATCCACGGCTTCTTCGTTCAAGTCAGGACGAAGAATATACATCGTTTCGTAAAAATATTCCATGTTCACTAATCTCCTTGTGGACTGATGGCTTCTTTGAGAATGGCGACGTTGCAGAAACGATTCCATCAAGTGCCGTTTGTGCGCGATCGTCTATTCCCTTCCAGAAGCAAGGATTTACAATTCTATCGCTATTCGGGCTGAAAATTGCAAGATAAGAAACATCAGCTTGATGATGCAACACTGATGCACCATGCCGGAAACTGTAGTGATAGGTTTAAACACGAGCTTACAAAGGTCAGCTTGATTGAGCGACGCTCTCCAGCAGCGGCGGACAGATAGTTTAAATTTTTCTCGATGTGTGAGGAAGCAGTTGAGTTATGGCACAGCGCTATGTCCGGGTTCAAGCGGCAGACGGGCAGATTCACTATGGGCTACTCCAGCTTGGTCGGGAAGTGCGTGTGTTAGATGCGCCCCCCTGGTTGAATGGTCATCTAACAGATTTAGAGCTACCCGCGGAAACTTATAGCCTTTTGGCACCCTGTGCGCCATCAAAAATAGTGGCTGTAGGCAAAAACTATGCCGATCATGCCGCCGAAATGGGGACACCCATACCAGATGAACCGCTGTTGTTTATGAAGCCGTCTACCGCTGTGCTTGCAACGGATGGTATCATCCTCTATCCCTCACAGTCTCAACGAGTTGATTATGAGGGGGAGTTGGCGTTGGTGATTGGCGATCGCTGTGTAGACTGCACACCTGAACAGGCACAAGGAAAAATTTGGGGCTATACGATCGCCAACGACATTACTGCCCGTGATCTACAGCGTCAGGATGGACAATGGACACGTGCTAAAGGCTTTGACACCTTTTGCCCCTTGGGTCCGTGGATTGTGCGAGACGTGAGTCCCGATGCTCGGCTACAAACGTTTGTGAATGCTGCGTCTAAACCTGTACAGTCTGCTTTTATCGATCAGATGGTCTTTCCACCAGACGTTTTGGTGTCTTATATCAGTCAAGCAATTACTTTGCTGCCAGGAGATGTGGTGCTAACTGGTACACCTGAAGGCGTGGGAGCGCTACAAGTGGGCGATCGCGTCCGTGTTGAAATTGAAGGCATTGGCTATCTCGACAATACGGTGGCAATGCGATCGCCTGAGTCGCTGGTCAGTGCTCAGCTACAAGCGGAAGACCTCTAATTGCTACAGCCCTCCACTGATCAGCTGACTTGCGTGACCTGACAAAGCCTAAACCTTAACGAACCTGAGTATAAGCCGCATCCGAAATGGTTGGGATCTCAGCATAGCGACCCATTGCCGACTGCACGACTGAATAACCCACAGCCGCTACTACACCTAGAAAAATCGTGTTAAACAGTGTCTGTTCTAGCAAGGTGCCTTGTAATATCGCCGAGAGAGCATAGCGCCAGAGGATCGAAAATAAGCTCAACACAATGCCAAACAGAATCGACTGCATCGCATTGAAACGAATGAAATGCACGATCGACTCGTTTCTAACTACCAATAGAAAGAGTGCAAAAAAGATAATTAGGGGCATAAAGCCGCCAAAACCATAGTAGGCGCTTAAAAGCGGTGCAAGCGGCAGTGCAATGGCGTTAAAAATTGGACTGAGGAAGGAACCAGAGCCGACCACTCTGTAGACTATCCCAAGCACATCTAGCAGTGGTAACAAGTAAACTAAGCAAGCAAAGATCCGGTCTGTGGGAGAAATAGACCCGCGCCAAGCCATGTTGCATTCTCCAAAAAAGAAGTGGTTTTTGAGGCTTTGTTTCAAACTTCAGATATTGCTCAGGATAGCGTAATTAGCAATGGATGCCCAATTTCGACAGTTGCCTGAGCGGTTTCACAAAGCTCGCTCCTACTACAATCGTCCTTTGTTACGCCGTTTGGTTTTGAATCAGGCGATCGACAATGCCAACGAGACGATCGATATTGCGTTCTTGCCGTTCTGCTGTTGCCGCTTGCCGTTCTGCTGCTTCTGCCTGCCGCTTTGCTGCTTCTGCCTGCCGCTCAATCATTTCCTTAAGTTCTGCAAACCCCTCGGTCATGTGGCCCACCTGATCGGTTAGGGCATCAATTTTGTCCGTGAGCGCATCCAACTTATGATTTTGTTGACCGGAAGTCTGTATTAGCGCATCCAGCTTGTGATTTTGTTGGCTAGAAGCCTGTATCAGCGCATCCAGCTTATGATTTTGTTGGCTAGAAGACCGCATTAGAGCAGTCGTTGCCTGGGTGAGTTGGTCTAGGTTCTGCTGAATCTTAGTGTCTGACATTTCGACTGATGACATACGTTGCTGCCGTCAAAGCATTATAGCTACATCACATTAATTGTTTTGCCTCATTCGCTTTACACAGGGCGATTGATGCAACTGCTCTATAGCGAGAGCACGATCGCGCTAATAGCCATCAAGCCGAGTTGCGCCAAGATACCTGGTCAAGTAAGGCGAAAAGACCTCATAAATCAGCGTCAATGGTTGACCATGATGCCAGAACAAGTAGTGCCGTCCCCAAAATGGTCCTGTTTGACCCAATGCTTGCTCTAAGGGCGCTGAATGACCATAGTAAATACCTTGTACATCGCGGTAAAGCTCTGTCCGCAAACGAGCAAGGCTAGCCCAGATGGGGAGCGATCGATTTTGCAAGTAGTCATCGACATGGCTGGCTTCCCACCAGGATGTGGCATAAGCAAGACGTTGCCCTGAAGCGGTTCGCAACCATACTTGCCGCCGCACACGTGGACCCGGCACGACCTGAAGCTGCCTCGGCGCATGATCTTCATCCATGCCAATAGACGACATATCAATGACATCCACCTCCGTTGGCTCACTCGTGAGGAGCTGCAAGTGGCGTGTAGGTGAACCATCGCCTAGTAGGAGCATTTGCCAGGATGGTGCAAGCTGGCTATGCGGCAGCCCTTGCTGAATTGCCTTTTCGTCTCCTTGCCAAAGAGGAGCAATTGCGTGCCAGAGTGTGGGTCGCGCAATGCTATCAGGAGACTCAACCGTTGTAGTCAATTTTCTTTACACAACTTAACCTCAGTACAATCATAGCGCCCTGGCTAGAAAAGTTTTTGCTTGAGCGATCGAAGAGGTTGGCTGTTAGAGCAAGTCAAGGACGGCTGAGGAAGCAATTCCAAACCTACAACGTTGCCGCTCTCTTTGTGCCTCTGCTGCTTTGCTTCTTAGTGCTCTATGCCCTCTCTTCCCAAGCCCGCATTTTGCCAGGATTCAGCAACCCATAAGGGTCAACTTTTTCCTTGAAGTGCAACTGCTCCAGATCAACTGTCTTTCTGCCACCATCTTCTAAAACGTACGTATGAGGATTAGCGATAAAGGCACCATTGTCTTCGTGATAACGAATGATTTCTGCTAAACGTTCTGGAGTCGTGTAACGCACCACCTGTAAGGCAGCAGGTACGGCTTCGCCACCCACCCGAATAAACTCCAGGTGCATCATGACTTCATCACCAAAGTGCTGATACATTTGCTCCACCAGTTTCAGTTCCTTGTCTGGCGGAAACATTGTCTGAAGATAGGTCAGAGATGGATCGACGCTGCGGGCATGGAGTGTCGTGTGATTCCAGGAGTACTCCACCAAAGTGGTGCCTTTGCTGGCTTCCTGGGCGCTTTTTTGCAAACAAATGTTGCCCTTGTACTCGCTCACCAGGGCTGCGAAGGGTTCTAGCGCCGATTCTGCCACTAGAACTAAAGCGCAATGACTGCCAGCAGGAATGATATTGCGAAACGCAGCGAAATAGGTAGGGATGGGATCGGCGCAGATGCAGACGAGCTTTTTGATGATGCCATCACTATCGCTCAAAGCTTGCCCAAACCGAGCCGCTGTCATGAAATCGGGAAAGGAAACGATCGCCTCTGCCCAGGCATAAGCCGGTGCAAGGGGAATTTCTAACTCTGTGATAATGCCATTGGTGCCATAGGCATGAGCTACCTTGTAAACGTCATCGCCGCGTAGCTCAATCACGCGCGGTTCGTCTTCCATCGTGACAACTCGTACGGCAAGAAGGTTGCCTCGATCGCGAATTTGCCCGTAGGTAATTGAGCCAATGCCACCACTGCCGCCACCAATAAAACCGCCGATTGTTGCTGTTCGGTACGTTGAAGGCAGCATCCGAATTTCCCAGCCACTGACGCGCGTTTGTTTATCCAGCGCTGCCAGCTTGATTCCTGGCTCTACACAAGCGATTCCAGGTTTGATCCATTTCACTGCCTGCATTCGCGACAAGTCAAGGATCATACCGCCATGCAGCGGTACACATTGCCCATAGTTGCCTGTTCCTGCCCCGCGTACCGTTAAGGGCAGCTTGCGTTTAGCGCAGGCAGCTACCACCTGTATCACTTCAGCTTCTGTTGTTGGACGCACCACAATGTCGCCCCGCTGATTGCTCAGCAACGGTTGCAAGATGGGGCTGAAGGTATAGTAGTCCTGCGAAAGCTTGGTAATTTGCGTGAGGTCAGTAATGATCTCCAGCCCAGCCAACTCGGCAATCAAGGACTTGAGATCAGCAGGCTGTGTGATTTTGGAAGTCATTCGCTAATGCTGCACAGAGTAAAGCGAGAAAGGCTGATTTCTGACAGCAGTTTTAATACTGTCAGAAATCAGCATGACACGATTATTTGCGATCAGCAGTAGTGGTTGTAGCGGAATGACCTAGACAGCGAAAACTAGGCTGTGTAGCTCCCTTCCCTCCTTTGTCAACTTCTCATAGGAGTTGGGCAGTAGTGATGCATCTATCGCCCTTGAAGAAATCGCACTAGAGAGATGCCTAACCAACCCAGAAGCGCATAGACGACGATCGCAACTAAAACATTAAGGTCAAAAATATTTGCGCCGCCTCCCGTAACAGGACTGATAAAAAGGGTGGAAAAGGGGGCGATAAAGGGATCAGAAAGATTGTAAATAAACTGAGCAAAGGTATTTCCAGTATTTGCGCCAGCAACACGTAGAACAAAGCGTAAGACTAAAAGAATTTCTAGTAGCCCGACTAAAAAGGCAATACTGTTGGTGATCCACGCAAAGGTATTACTTTTTCTAGCTGCTTCTAACCGCCCCTGCTCCTGCTGCAACTGAAACGCTTCTTCTTCGCGCTGCAGTTCGCGTCGGCGCGCTAAATTATCTTGCTCATCTGGCTCTCGATTCATACTAAAGTTCACTGTTTTTTCGCACTCAAAAGCTTAAGGGTTTGTGCTTATAAAAGCATCTACTATTGGATAGATCTTGTTTTGATGCAGGGCTGCTTCTTAAAAGGCTTGATGGATCAATCTAACTTTACTGAGAGAAAACGATCGTTTCACGGCTCTGATTCGCAGAGATATCGTGTTGTGTGGGCTAAAGCCTGAACAAGCATTGTTTTGGTGGTCAAAACGGTTTGGTGTCAGCACAGTAATCCTGCTTCAGCTTAACTATCTGTAATATCAACACGCTTAGAACCCTTACTAAACGGGTTACACACTGCGGTAAGGTGGAGTGAGTGACTTTTGAAGCTCGTTTCAAGCCCTGAATTTATGTCGCCTACCGTAACGTCGATCGCTGCTCGCACGATTCGCATTGGTTCCCGTAAGAGTCAGCTTGCGCTGGTGCAAACTCATTGGGTGCAAGCGGAGTTGCAGAAAGCCTTTCCAGAAAGAACGTTTGAAGTGCATACCATGAGCACTCAGGGTGACAAGATCCTGGATGTAGCGCTGGCTAAGATTGGCGATAAAGGGCTGTTCACGAAAGAGCTGGAAGTTGGCATGATCAGCGGTGATATTGATTTTGCTGTCCATTCACTCAAAGATTTGCCAACCCATTTGCCGGATGGTCTAGTTTTGGGCTGTGTGACGGAACGTGAAAATCCTGCCGATGCTTTGGTCGTACATGCCCAGCACAAAGATAAGCAGCTAGAGACGTTGCCGCAGGGCGCTGTCATTGGCACATCCTCACTCCGGCGTTTAGCACAGTTGCGGCATCACTATCCCCACCTCAGCTTCAAGGATGTGCGAGGTAACTTGAACACACGACTGGCAAAGCTGGATGCGGGTGAGTACGATGCGCTGATTTTGGCGGCGGCTGGTTTGCAGCGGTTGGATATGGCCGACCGCATTCATCAATTTATTCCGGCTGAGATATCGCTGCATGCGGTGGGGCAGGGAGCGCTGGGTATTGAATGTCGGAGTGACGATGCCGAAGTTTTGTCATTGCTAAAAGCGTTAGAGCATGAGCCAACCGCGTATCGTTGCTATGCGGAACGATCGTTTCTGCGATCGCTAGAAGGTGGCTGTCAGGTGCCCATTGGCGTAAATACTACGTTAGAAGGCGATCAATTGACCTTGCTCGGTATCGTCATCAGCCTGGATGGTCAGAAAGTGGCAAAAGATAGCGTCACTGGTCTGGCAACGGAGGCTGAAGCACTGGGTCTAGAACTGGCTCAACGGCTCCGACAGCAGGGTGCCCAGCAAATTCTAGATGAGATTCTAGCAACCGTGCAGCGCAGCTAAGGCAGTTCTGAATCGGCTACTTTGTGTGCCACAATCGGTAGCAACGCGCTGCAATTGCTTATTTTCTCTAGTTGTCGCCACAAAGACTTAGGACTTTGGGATTAAAAGGGCTGTGGGGGCAAAGCACCCCTACACCTCGTCCTAACCAGCATGGCTATGGCTATATATGCTTGATTTGCAGCCGTGAACTTCATCAAGGCTGGGCTATATGATGGGAACCCTGCTAAACGGACGCTTCAAAATCATCCAGGTTTTGGGCAGCGGTGGTTTTGGGCAGACCTATGTGGCAGAAGATGTCTTGCAGCCCGATCGTCCACAGTGTGTCATCAAGCAATTTAAGCCCGCTTATCAAGAACCAGGATTTTTGCAGATTGCACGCCGCCTCTTTGCAACCGAGGTCGAAACCCTACGAAAGCTAGGTCGCCATGACCAAATTCCGACGCTGCTAGATGATTTTGAGGAAAATCAAGAGTTTTATCTAGCGCAAGAATACGTGGAGGGGCAGGCATTAAGTGATGAACTTGCAGCCGTAAAACGGCTTGAGGAAGCGACTGTCGTGGCACTCCTTCGAGATGTGCTGCAAATTCTGGCATTTGTGCATCAAAACAACGTCATTCACCGCGATATCAAGCCCGGAAATCTGATTCGGCGGCAGCGAGACGGCAAGTTTGTGCTAATTGACTTTGGCGCTGTTAAGGAAATTCAAACGCAGATTACAGGCATGGTGCCGGGGCAGACCGAGTTGACGGTGGGCATTGGCACGTACGGTTATGGACCCAGCGAGCAAATGATGGGCAAACCCCGCTACAACAGTGATTTGTATGCGCTGGGTATGACGGCAATTACAGCTCTGACAGGCTTGCAGCCCTCTCAATTGCCTACGCATCCTGAAACAGGCGAAGCGATTTGGCATGACCGGGCGCAGGTTAGCTCTGAGCTAGCAGCCATCCTGACGAAAATGACTCGCTACCATTTTAGTCAGCGTTATCCGTCAGCGGAGTCGGTGCTACACGCCTTGGAGCATCCAACTGAAGTGGTTGCAGATGACACACGGCTGCCTATGACGCGGCCCGAATACTCAGTTGCCACACAGCCGTTGAGCGGTGCCCTCGATCGCCCTCATCGATCTCAAAGAGCCCCGTTACCACTTACCCGCTGGCAGCAGCTTTCGAGGGGGCTATTGGGGGACGATAGCAGACCCAACAGAAGACTGGCAGTAGTCTCTGTCGGCATTGCTAGCCTTGCGGTGACAGGGTTACTTTTTGGTCTGCGTCGCTGGGGCTGGTTGCAACCGTTGGAATTGGCGGCATACGATCGCCTCGTACAGGTGCGTCCCGATCGCGGGTTGGACGATCGTCTGCTGGTAGTTGGCATTACCGAAGCCGATATTGCTGCTCAAAAGCGCTTTCCGGTAGCTGATCGGTCTGTCGCGCAGGCGATCGTAATGCTCCAGTCTGCCAAACCCAGAGTGATCGGGTTGGATCTATTGCGCGATATTCCTCAAGAGCCGGGTCGCACTGAATTGTTAGCGGCACTCAAGGCACCAAACGTCATTGCCATTACCAACCTGGGTAGCGCGAATGCGCCTGCGGCACCCGCTCCCCCAGGAGTACCTTTCCAGCGTGTGGGGTTCAACGACTTTGTACTTGATCCAGGCGATGTGTTGCGGCGCAGCCTACTGTTTGCTGACAGCCCTGCGACTGCTGCTGAGACTGGTAAACGCACCGCTACCTTTTACTCCTTTGCGTTGCGGTTGGCGCTAACCTATCTTGCGAGTCAAGATCTTTCACTTCAGCCGCGTCCTCATGATCCCGATCTCTTTCGCCTGGGAAAGACGCAGTTTAGTCCGTTAGAGAGTCAGGCGGGCGGCTACCAGACGATCGATGCTCGTGGGTATCAAATTTTGCTGCGGTATCGGGGACGAACGATTGCGCGGCAGGTCAGTCTAAGCGATGTTCTCAATGGCAAAGTTCAGCCTGATTGGGTAAAGGATAAAGTCGTCCTGATTGGCACAACTGCACCCAGCGGTAAAGATTTCTTTTCCACTCCCTACAGTGCTGCTAGCGACGATACGCCCCGCATGGCTGGAGTGCTGCTGCACGCGCAAAAGGTCAGCCAGCTTTTGGACGCAGCTCTGGAGGGTCGATCGCTCGTCTGGTTTTGGTCTGAATGGGTCGAGTCACTCTGGATCACAGCTTGGGCAGCGATCGGTGGTGCGCTAGCCTGGTACATCCGACAACCGCTGCTGTTAGTGTTCAGTGGGTCAGCGCTCCTGCTGAGTCTTGCTGCCATCAGCTTTGGTCTTTTTCTGCAACAAGGATGGCTACCGCTTGCCGCACCTGCGTTTGCAGCGACCGCAACAGGTGGCATTGTGCTTGCCTATCGTGCTTACTGGGCACAGCAATCGGACAAGGTTGGACGGTCGTGAGCAGTCAACCGTCAGCATAGAACTTAAAGTTAATGGCTCTACAGCAATGTAGGCTTTTAAAGGGCACAAACACTGTAAAAAAACAAAAACGTGATGGGATAGCATCTATGAGTCTTAATACTTACCATGACCCAGTTGCAAAACTGCTGACCTATGGTGATTGCCATGAAATGGACTTGCGCGAGTGGCATAACTATCCTGAAACCGTCGGACTAACAATAGAGGATGTGCCCGAACTTATTCGCATGGCAACTGACCCAACACTTTGGGAGTTAGAGAGCGATGCGTTAACAGTCTGGGCACCGATTCATGCATGGCGATCGCTGGGACAATTGCACGCTGAAGCGGCGATCGTGCCCTTGACACAGCTTTTTCATGAACGCGATAGCGATTGGATCACCGAAGAAATGCCCCAAGTCTACGCGATGTTGGGACCAGCCGCGATTCCAGCCTTGGCAGACTATCTCAGCGATACCTCTCACGAAGCGTTGGCGCGCAATACTGCCGTTGACTGCCTGTTAGACATTGCCCGATCGCACCCAGACAGCCGTGATGCCTGCGTTGCTCCCATGCTCCGGCAGCTAGAGTCCTTTGCCGACAATGACATCGACCTCAACACTATTCTGATTGCTGACTTACTCGATTTGAAGGCGGTTGAAGCTGCACCACTGATTGAGCAGGCGTTTGCGACCGAAAACGTTGATGAATTTATGGTGGGCACATGGGCGGGTATCCAGGTAGAACTGGGTCTCAAGCAAGAGTCAGACTTTGACCCTGAAGAACTCAAGCCCAAAATGCCACCAGGCTTAGCCGAAATGAGGCAACTCATTGAAAAGCTTGACAGGGCGAACCCACCTAAACCCCAAGGCTTTGGCAAAACTCAGCCGCAAACCCAAAAGGGCAAGAAGAAGAAAAAGTAGGAACATCAAAGGTCGTCTGCCGATCAACAAAAACTTCCCAACGGTCGCCATTATCCTGGACAATCAAAGCGATCGACTCAACGAATTTTGATGGACCCTCAAATCGCTCAACTGGTTGTTAACGGCTTGGCAGTCGGCAGTATTATTGCCCTGGCATCGATCGGGCTGACCCTCACCTACGGTATTCTGCGCCTTTCCAACTTTGCCCACGGCGACTTTATGACGTTGGGAGCCTACTTAACGCTGATGGTTAACACGGCTGGGCTTAACATCTGGCTCTCCATGCTAGTAGGTGCAGGGCTAACGATACTTGCCGTGCTGTTGAGCGAGAAACTGATCTGGTCACCCATGCGTGCTCGTCGCGCCAACTCAACAACGCTAGTTATTATCTCGATCGGGCTAGCACTGTTTCTCCGCAACGGTATTATTTTTCTCTGGGGTGGCGGCAACCAGAGCTATAACCTACCGGTTTCGGAAGCAATCCCCGTCCTAGGGCTACGGATCGCTTACTACGATATTGTCGTGATGGTACTAGCCGTTGTGGCGATCGCGGCGCTCCACTACCTCTTGCAAAACACCCGCATTGGTAAAGCCATGCGAGCGGTTGCCGATGATATCGACCTGGCTCGTGTCACGGGCATTGATGTCGATCGCGTGGTTATCTGGACCTGGATTATTGCTGGTGGTTTGACTGCGCTCGGCGGCAGTATGTTGGGCTTAGTGGAGGCAGTACGCCCCAATATGGGCTGGTTCCTGATCTTGCCCTTATTCGCGGCGGTCATTCTGGGTGGCATTGGTAATCCCTATGGCGCGATCGCCGGAGCGATCGTCATTGGCATTGCTCAAGAAATCAGCACCTACTGGTTACCATCTGAATACAAACTCGCAGTCGCACTGGTCATGATGGTGCTGGTTTTGCTATTCCGCCCACAAGGTATTTTTAGAGGCACGCTTTAGAAGCGGGCGATCGTGCGCGAACCTTTCTTCTGTAGGGGCGTTAGGTGTAATGCCCCTACGTATTATGCCTCTACAGACTAACCAGGTTAAATTTTCAGGTAGCCTGCATAAATTGCCGCTACTAAGATGTTGACACCCAGGAGCAACAGTGCCCAAAAGGTGCGAAACGGATAGGGTGGTTTACCTGTTTTGGTAACAGGAGAAGCTGGTCTTTGAACCCGAGCAGTCATAGTAAAGTCTCCTTGAGTATTGTTTTTTAAGACATACCAAAGAATGGCTAACCTTGGTTACATCCCTGGACGAATCTTAACGTCTTGGCTATGCGTGTCCCTCCCCCGCATGATACGAGCTACGAACTAGCGGACCTGATCGCACATGAACAAAACCCATCTCACGCGCTACAAAGCCAAGATGCTCGAACTCTGCGGGTGTCCAGTACCTTACCACTGGCAAATGCGCTAACGACGGACGCATGTATTGCCCTATCGTGAGGCGATCGCACCCCACAGCACGTAAATCGGCTAACGTCTCCAGCACCTCTGCCTCTGTTTCACCCAGTCCCAGCATTAACCCCGATTTAGTGGGAATCGTTGGATTCAGTGCCTTGACGACACTAAGAACACGCAGCGATCGCTCGTACTTTGCCCCTCGACGCACTGGACCTTGAAGCCGTCGCACAGTTTCAAGATTGTGGTTGTAACAAGCAGGTTGGGCACTTATAACCGTAGCAATGCGCTCCTGCTGTAAGTGATCTGGATTGTCTCGTCCACCCCAAAAATCTGGAGTTAGTACCTCGACCTGCGTCTCTGGATTCTGGTAGCGAATGTGGGCGATCGTCTGGGCAAACCATCCCGCGCCCTGGTCAGGCAAATCATCACGTGTCACTGAAGTCAGCACCACATATCGTAGAGCCAGCAAGCCCACTGACTCCGCCACTTTTTGCGGCTCATTTAGGTCTAGTGGCATTGGTGCATGACCCTTATCCACCTGACAAAACCCGCACGATCGCGTACAGGTCGGTCCCATTAGCAAAAACGTCGCTGTTTTTTGGGCATAACATTCACCTCTGTTCGGACAGCGTCCCTCTTCGCAAATCGTGTGAATCTGCCGTTGCTTGATAATCCGCTGCACGGTCGAAAGCTCACTCGCTTTGCCAATTGGACGCTTCAACCAGACGGGTAGGCTTTCTACAACCGCCCCCCGACGAGCCAATACAGAATCAAGGGCATTTGTTTCAGCAGTCATAAAGTTGGGAACACTACTTTGAGCGAGTTTCATCGAGCTATTGCTGTCTCAAATTCTAAAGGATTCCCACTTATCCCCACCGACTGGTCGATAACAAAAGCTGATTCACTTGAATCAAGGCAGTAATCTCGTTCAGAACCAATTTTGATCCGTTAAGGCTATAAACTAGATGGTGCTACAGCAGGATTACCGTCTACCCTGGATACAGTTTCCTGTTTAGTTGCTACCATCTAAGTCTTCGTCCTTAGCAATGCGATCGGTTGTGCAGCTTCAGTTGCTCAACCGCCAAATGGATGAAGTCATCCTAACTTAGAGCAAGTCACATTAAACGCTGTGACATTTCACCCTACTTATTAATCTTGCAGTCACTACCAGAGGAGTTCAGTTGTGGCAAGTCACAAGATCCTGGTCATTGATGACAGCAACGTCATCCGCAACATGGTTCGGGATATGTTGCCAAAGGGCAATTTTGAAGTCCTGGAGGCGAAAGACGGCGTTCAGGGACTTAACCTGATTCGTCAAGAACGTCCTAACCTGATCATGTTAGATTTCTTGCTGCCACGACTCAGCGGCTGGGAAGTCTATCAGCAAATCCAAATTCAGCAAGACTTGCAGGCAATCCCGCTGGTGTTGATGTCGGGTCGTAAAGAAGAAGTAACTGAGAAACTTCAGGAACCGTTTGAATACTTTGAGTTTGTTCAAAAGCCATTTGACCAAAAAGAACTCATTGATGCCATCAAAGCAGCCATGGCGAAGTCAAAACGTCGTCCTGCTGCGGTTGCTGCCCCACCCGTAGCAACGCCAAGTGCCGCTGCTCCAACAGGCGATATCGAGGCGTTGAACGAAAAAGTTGTCAAGATGCAGGCTGAGATTGATGGCTTGAAAAAGCAGATGGCTCAGATTCTCAACTTTATTCGCCAAAAACTAAAGTAATGATTTGTCGCTAAACGCGATCGCATTTGACGTTCATGCTACTCAAAAAGCTGCAAACTAGTGCTTGCCTCTTAGCTCAAGGCTCTTGGGGCAAAATCTGGCTATCTGGCAATGCATGAGTCTTGCATAGAACGAATTGCGTCTCACTAGTCAAGCCGGTAAAGCACTTGCAATTTGTTGCCTGATGACGGATCATCCGCTGGATAGACCCCAACTTGACTGGTACCCCGTTCTGGGCGAACGAGTATTTGTACAGCGTTATTTAACTGTAACCCTCGCTCACGACCCCCCGGCACATCTGTACTGCGTTGCGGTGATAAGGGCACTGATGTGTCGGTTAATGGTCTTATCACCGATCGTTCTTCTAATCCATCTAAGGCTGCGGCTGAACCCATAGGCTCTTCTTGGGCATGGGCGGCAGAGACAAAACTGGTTAGCATCAAAACGGTACCAAACGTTGCGATCGCTTTAAACATGGTGGCAACTCCTGACAAGACCTTGTTTGACATTACTACGCTTTCCCTCTAGAGTTTGGCACTGGATGTTCCAGAACTTCAAACTACCAGATTGACCCGTCGGAGAAAGTAGCAACTGTACGCTAATGGTTTGCAGAATGAAACAATGCTGCGTCCCATACGCTTGACTAAAACTTAACAAAATGCCTCAAGACTTGCATCACGCTTGCGGCAGATTGAGCAAACGCACGGCTTAAACCATGCGCTCTGTGGCGGTTAAGTGTTTACATCGTGATTAATCGCTGGGACAAAGAGGCTGACTGCTGCCACTCCACTCGTTCATGCTTTAAGACAGCTAGATTTTGCCAGGGACTTGAGACAATCGATCGTAAACTATAGACTAGAGCATTCCAACAATGTCTTGAAGACCGATCTTTGTGCACGCAAAGATCGTGTCAGCTTAAGTCTCACGTCCAATGTCTAGAGTTCCAAGTCCTATGGCTGCATCCTTTTCCTTTGATATCGTGAGCGAGTTCGATCGACAGGAGTTAGTCAACGCTCTGGATCAAGCAACGCGCGAAATTCAAAGTCGTTACGACCTGAAAGATACTAAAACGACGCTTGAGTTGAGCGAAGACACCATTACAGTTAGCACTGACAGCCAATTTACCCTTGAGGCTGTTCATAACCTGCTGAATATGAAGGCTGCTAAACGTAATTTGTCACTAAAGATTTTTGAGTATGGCAAAGTTGAGTCGTCTAGCGGTAACCGAGTGCGGCAAGAAATTACGCTGCGCAAAGGTATTAGCCAGGAGATCGCCAAGCAAATTTCCAAGCTGATTCGGGATGAGTTCAACAAAGTGCAGCCATCGATTCAAGGCGACTCAGTACGAGTAAGCGCTAAGGCAAAAGACGATTTGCAAGCTGTGATGCAGCGGCTGAAGCAGGAAGAGTTACCCGTCGCGCTGCAATTTACTAACTATCGGTAGGGGTGACTGCAAGGTGTAAGGTGTAGGGTAGAGGGTGTACGGTAGAGAACAACGGGTGCCCATGTCGGATCACCAGGCTGAAGCTCATGATGTGCATAAAGGGCGCTTGCGGCTCTGGTGGGAAACCTTATCTCCACTGGCGAAAGCGTTGCTTATTCTGCTGGCGGCTCCGTTGCTGGTGCTGAATGGGTGGGCGCTCTTTGCGATCGCCGACTATTTTCATTCGCTCATCGTCATTTTGGTAGCGGCTTCGCTTATTGCCTTTCTGCTCAACTACCCTGTCAGCATTATGCAACGCCAGGGTGTGCCGCGTGGACGAGCCGCGATTGTGGTCTTTTTACTGGCGTTGTCGCTTTTGTTAGCAGGCGGGATTACGCTTTTGCCAAGTGCGCTTGATCAAGCCCGTCAGCTTGTAGCACGTTTGCCCGAATGGTTTGACTCCGGACAGCGACAGCTTATTATCCTCAATCAACAGCTAGAAGGTACAAACCTGCCGCTTGATTTAAGCATCCTGGCAGAGCAGGTGAACGATCGCCTGAAGAGTCAATTGCAGCTCATTGCGGCACAGGCATTAAGCGTTGCTGTCTTCACTGTCACCAGCCTGTTGGATGTGCTACTCACGCTTGTCTTAACGTTTTATCTCTTGCAAAATGGCGATTTACTCTGGCAAAGCCTTGTAGGGTGGCTGCCGATGAGAGTGCAGAAGCCATTCTCAGAAACGCTACGCCTTAGTTTTCAGAACTACTTCTTAAGTCAGTTCATTCTGTCTACCTGTATAGGGTCGATTCTGACCTTCATCTTTTTGTGGTTGGCAGTACCCTTTGGGCTGCTGTTTGGTTTGACGATCGGTGCAATGGCGCTTGTCCCCTTTGGTGGCTCTGTTGGCATTGCACTAGTCACGCTACTGGTGGCTCTGCGGGACATTGGTCTTGGAGTCAAGGTGTTGGCAGCATCATTGTTAGTGCAGCAGATTCTCGAAAATTTGGTTGCCCCACGAGTGCTAGGTAGCGTCACAGGGCTGAATCCAGTCTGGATTTTTGTTTCGATTTTAACGGGCGCACGTGTGGGTGGACTCTTGGGCGTGATTGTTGCGGTGCCAACGGCTGTGGTGATCAAAAATATTCTCGTGGCTATCCGCTCGTCTAGAGGGATGAGTGGCGGACTATCGCTTACTTCTCAATCTAGCTTTCAGCAAAACGGTGAGCGATCGACTACGCAAGCAGAAGCAGTGATCTCGCCTCCTACGACCCCTTACGCTGAATGTGTAGAAAGCGATCAACCGATCGTTAGTGATGTGCCGACGTTAAAAAATTAGTTCTTTGCCTACTTGCTACACACATCTTTAGGCAAGGCGGTGAACACACTGCTTTCAGCAACCAGACGCTCTACCACTGATTAGAAAGCTAGTAGAGCGAATGTGCTAGGCATTACTGACACTTGTAAGGGCTGTGGTAGCTCTACTGCTCTTTAGAGAGACGTTTGAGTCTATGCGGCTTACTACTCTTTAGACAAGCTGGCTGGCAAAACAACAAGTTGTAAGCAGCCAGCTATCACATGTTTTTTGTTCTTTCTTAAGTCAGCAATTTAACTAGGAAGATGATTCATCCTCGCAAGCTGATTGCAGCCAGTGCCTGCATTCTTAGCCTTGCTGCTGTTTCTTCCACTCTTTCGGTTTCGGCTCAAAGCAGCGCGATGCCAGATGGCTCTATGCAACCTAGCCCCATGCAAGGCGGTAATCAGCGATCGTCATTGAATGCGGTTGATCGACAATTTGTTGTTAAAGCGGCTCAAAGCGATATGACGGAAATTCAAACTAGCCAATTGGCTTTGAAGCGATCGCAAAACCCGCAGGTGAGGCGCTTTGCTCAACAGATGATCACACACCATATGCAATCAAGTAATAAGCTGAAGCCTTTAGCCGTTCAGAAAGGGATTGCTTTAGCAACCAGCATCGGTGCTGAAAACCAGGCGATGCTGACTCAATTAATAAAGTTGTCTGGTACAAAATTTGATCAAGCTTATATGAGTGGACAAGCCAAAGCACATGCTAAGACACAAGCGCTTTATCAAAGTGAACTGAAAAAAGGGCAAGATGCAGATGTGAAAGCATTTGCCAATCAGGGGCTACCGATCGTTACAGCTCATCTTCGCATGGCGCAAAATATGGTCGCAGGACGTTAGGCTACAGCCACAGACTGAAGTGTAAAGAGTGATTCTTACCAAGAAGGTTGCCTGGTTGACTGACAAAGCTTGCAAAGATCACGCTTTCCTGCCCTGCACTGGAAGTGCGGGCTAAGAGCAGGAAGTCCTCTCCAGAGGACTGTAAGAGACTTTCAACCCGTTTCAACGGGTTTCACCTGTTAGCCCGGCTTTTAATCACGGGCGGGTGAGCCACGAAGCGATCAGCTTTCCAGAACTTTTGTCAGTCAATAAGGAAGGTTGCTCTTTGCCTAAAGAGATTGACTAAATGATGTTGCAGAATAGTCTCTTGTGTCTATTAAAGCTTGGCTGTTGGATCGTTTAGATCAGTTCAGCCATCAGCAGCGATTTGATTAATGAGCGCTTCTAGGGTTGCTTCTGCTTCATCGTTCTCTACCTGACAAGTGCCCGCATTCGCGTGTCCACCGCCGCCATACTTGAGCATGAGTTCGCCAATATTAGTTTTGGACGATCGGTTAAAAATTGATTTCCCTGTTGCAAAGACGGTATTTTGCTGCTGCCGTCCCCACATAAGATGAATTGAGATATTGCTTTGTGGAAAGAGCGCGTAGATCATGAACCGATTGCCTGCGTAGATTACTGCTTCATTGCGTAGATCAAGCACAACTAGGTTTTGATGGACAGTGGCACAGGCCTGGATTTGTGCCTTGAAACGTGATTCTTGTTCAAAGTACAGGTCAACTCGTTCTTGTACATCCGGTAAGGTGAGAATTTCATCGATCGACTGTGTTTTGCAGCAGTCAATTAACTGCATCATCAAGTTGTAGTTAGAAACACGAAAATCCTTGAAACGACCTAATCCCGTCCTCGCATCCATCAAGAAGTTTAATAACGTCCAGCCTTTAGGATCAAGTACTTCTTCAATGGAAAATTGAGCAGAGTCTGCTTTATCAACGGCTGCCATCATCAGCGGCGAAACATGGGGAAAGCGCTCTTGTCCACCAAAGTGTTCGTATACGACCCTAGCGGCTGAAGGGGCTTCTGGCTTAATGATGTAATTCTCTTTGTGCTCTTGATTTCTCAGTGTTTCACTAGAGTGATGATCAAAGACCAAATAGGCGCTTTCAACGTAGGGTAAATTAGTTGTAATATCGTTTGCTGTAATCTCAACCTTGCCATCCTGCATATCTTTAGGATGTACAAACTTGATATCATCAATCATTTCTAGTTCTTTTAAGAGAACAGCACAGACCAGCCCATCAAAGTCGCTTCTAGTCACTAACCGATACTTTGTACTTGCTGCTATCATGTGCTTCTTCTTTACCTCATTATTTATACTTAAGGTTCCCAAAATGTACCTGGTTGATACACACGGCTAAATTTTTTGGGAGGGCAGCACTGATACCAGTTGAGGCTGAGTTCGCCATCGCTTTGTATCGATGAGTTCCTAGTTAAACCGATAGCCGTATGACTGCTACACGTGGAAAGGCTACAAACTTTTTCTCCGCAGGCCTATTTTTCATGACGATCGTTAACAGAAGGGTGAACAACGCCTTTCTTCTTTCTGACTACTGTCAATGACCCTGCCAACGTCGCTACTAGAAGCTTTTTGCTTGTGCTCCTAGGGTTCTCTTAGCTGCTGACGCAGGTTCTCTAGCTCTCGATCGCTATCAGACGCTGTAGCCGACTGGCTAGCGGGAAGTTGAGCAGTGGGGGCATTACCACTAAGCTGATTTCTCATGGCGGCAAGTTCGGCTTCTACCTCGTCGGCTTCTCCCAGGTTAGCGATACGCTTTTCCAGATCATCAGTGCCGAGTTCAGCAACGGCTTCTGATTGGGCTTCGAGCTGCAACACTTTTTCTTCCATGCGCTCAAAAGCTGAGATAGCGCTGCCTGTGCCAACACGACCCATCATGTCGTTAATCTGCTGCGATGCTTTCGCAGACCGTGCTCTGGCAATATACAGATCTTTTTTGGTCTTGGCTTCGGAGATTTTGCTCTCCAGTTTCATCATATTTTGCTTGAGCTGCGTCACGATCGTGGCTTGCTGCTCAATCTGCGATCGCATTGCCTCAGCCGTATCCTGGTAAGACTTGCGTCGCGTTAATGCCTCTCGTGCCAGGGTTTCTTCGCCTTTTTGCAAGGCCAATTGTGCCCGACGATACCACTCATCAGCCGTGGTCTGCGCCTGAGAACTCTGCCGTTCAGTGCGCTTTTGGGTAGCGATCGCCTGCGCTACAGCCTGCCGCAGTTGGATCAGATCCTCCTGCATATCTAGCACTGCCTGCTCCAAGATTTTCTCCGGATCTTCGGCACCGCTGACCAAGCTGTTCAGGTTAGCGCGAATCACCCGCATGATTCGGTCGAAAAGTCCCATATGCTCTCCGGAGATAATAGTTGCAAGTTATGAGGTTTAACTGGTTTGATGATGCGGTTTCCCTCAAGCCTCATCGCACTCAACTCAAACTTCCCTCAATCCTACCGTACCTTTTCAGTTCGCACCTCCTACCGTTTGTAGACCTCGGTCGAGGAAAGCCCTTGATCGCGTAGTCGATCGATGTTTGCCTTTACTTCCGCTTCGTTGCGGGCTGCCCCAACCTGCACGATCGTCCTGCCATCGGGCAAGGTACGAACAAAGGCATCCGGTACGACTTTGCGCGCATTCTCTAACGTTTGGTCGTTTTCAAAGGGAATGCCAACTTTGTATTGATAGGGGCTAGGCGAACTTTCAGTGCTTGGGCTGGTCGCCGTTGATGCTGGAGCGATCGTTGTCGGTGTACGGCGGGCAGCAACGGGGGTTGCACGGGGGCGGGGCGAGAAGGGGCTACTTGGGGCAGTACAACGGTGGGTGCGTAAGGTCGCCTAGCGCTAGTGGTTACGGCTGGAATGGAAGGTTGTGTCGTCGCGGCAGGCTCATTGCTGGGTTGGGGTTCTACAGGCGCGGTCGTTGTTGCTACCGTTGGCTGACTGCTGGGTGTCGCTGTAGCCTGTCTACTTGGGGTCGTTGAAGACGCAGCACCTGGACTAACGTTAATAGTGCCCAGATTGTTCAAATTTAACTCTGGGAGTTCACGTTTGGCTAAATCTGGTTGGGGTGGTGCGATCGCCGTTTGTCCGGCATTCTGCCCTAACGGAGAGCCTCCATCCTTCTGTTTTGCCGTCAACCACGGTAAGCTCGACGGATTCATGATGACGTAGCCAAACATGGCGCTGGAGAGCAGTAGCAGCAACATTGCGCCCACCCCCAGCGGTGTTAGCAAGCTTTGCATAAAATTTCGCTCTGCTTGCACGTCGGCTTGTTGGTCAGCAAGGCTACGGAGCAGCTCTTCAGACGATTCTAAATAGTCATCCAGGTTAGGGTTGGCGGCTTGAGCGAGGGCATAAGCATCCTCTCGATCAGACAGCGACACATCATTGTTGGCATCGTTGTCAGACGGCTGCCGGAGGGCGATCGCGCCATCAAAGGGCTGTGGGTTGGCTGTAAAAGCAGGTATTGGCTTATAAGCGTCAGAGGCAGTAGTTTGTTCAGCCACATTTGCCAGTCGTTCGTCTAACACGGGCACTGGCTGCGCGGTAGAAGTGCTGAGTCCGCCAGTCGTTGCTGAAACTGCAATCAGATCAAGCGACTCGGACGCTCGTTTCCGACCCGATTGGGGTACAGTCCGTCTGGTGCCTGACCGTTGCCGTCTGTAGCGCACCAACTCATCTTCGAGCTGTATATCTAGATGCCCCAAGGCAGTACTTAAGACTGGGTGGAGCGCGATCGACGAAGATGGCTGGCTCGGCGGCTCTACTTTAGAATTCTGACGCATGACTCACCTTCTACTAAGACGCTTACTAATGTTAGTTTCTAAAGCGAACCATCGTTTAAGTTGCTGGATGGGTCTAAGTCGCTCAGTTGAAAAAACGCCCCATGTGCACGGCTAAATATTACTTTGCTACCTGCAATACTATTCAGTCTGCAGCCTTTAAGACCATTGCTAACCCTGACAACACAACTTTAAGTGTGCGTAGATACCTTACCGTCCAGTGTCGCCGATTGTTCGCAGTTTATATTGGATGTTGAGCTAACGTTATACACCTTTTTAAGCGATTTCGCACTTCTTTCGTGCTTTCATGAACGCTATGTCTTTTAAGTCTATCAATCACGTTTTAGATCAGCTTGGCGATCGGTATCGATGGCGCGATCAACAGCATTCTCAACGGTTGCTGAAGGCATGGGTAGAGGCAGTAGGTCCAGTCGTGGCAGCTCAGACTCGTCCCCTCTCTATGCATAACGAGGTGCTGCGAGTCGCAACGTCAAGTGCTGCTTGGGCGCAAAACCTGGTTTTTGAGCGCCAACGTATTCTGGCAAAACTCAACTTGCTGCTCTCGGCATCGTTAATAGACATTCGCTTCTCGAGTGCCGAATGGCAGACACGATCTCGATCAACGTTTAATGAAGAGCTACAGGCACAGCTCTGGCAGCAACACCCTAGTCGCCTGACCGATGCCACACGAACGAGTGGCATACCTCGAGTAGAGCACCTAACTGATCCGCTGCTAGCCTTTCAATACTGGGGGCAAATCATGCGATCTCGCACTCAAAACATGCCGCTTTGTCCTCAGTGCCAGTGCCCTACCCCATCGGGTGAACTGGAGCGCTGGGCGCTCTGTTCTCTTTGTATAGCGAAACAATGGTAGGAGTGCTGGCTCAGTAGTGCTGTAACGATTGCAGAGGCTTGTTTTTTGTCTAAATTGTCGGACGCTCTAAACGAAGAACCGAATGTACTTCTAGACGTTTCGAGAAAATTTGTGCTGAGGATCGTCGGTTAAACCACTTAGAAACTGCTGGGGGCAGCGATTAAGTTACCCGATTTTACGGATTCTACAGCGCTCCATCAGACTTATATTAGATTGGAAAACGCCATGCTTCAAGTCGTGTCGATTTGCCTCGTCCTTGATCCCCATCGCGTTTTAAATCAAATAAAGCCTTTTTGTAACGGCTTTGAGAGCACTTCACTATCAAAAATGTTGCTCTTAGTTGCATAAAAGTGAAAACAATCTAAAAGCTATTTTGTTGCAAGGATCGCTTAGACTCCTCTGCCACCATATTTTTGGCGATTTGGGATGTGGGCGGCATGAAAAAGCTGCCTTCACAATGGAGTGAATAACATTTTCAAAAGTCTATACATGAAAACTTTGTCTTCTCCTACATCTGTTTGTCGGCGCTGTCGGTATTATGCGCCAGAGGGGCGACGTGGTGGGTACTGTCAGCAGCTTAATGCTGCCGTTCAGGGTGCCTGGACTGCTTGTTCACTGGCGATCCCACTCTTTTCTCCAGCATGGGAGAATCTTGAAGATATTATGGCTTGGCAACAAAAAACTTTGGCTGCGATGAAAGCTTCAGCAGAGTCAGCTATGACTGAAGCGCTGTCAGATATGCCAGGGGTAGAAGCTTCAAGCTTAGATGAGCGTGCGGCGGTGCAGTATAGCTGTGAAATGGTAGCACCTGTGTGCAATCGCACCATCTCCAGTTATGTCGACCAAGGAAATATCGTTCAAACTCAGATGCCATCACCTTTGCCGATTGCGCCTGTCCAAACGCTGGGCATTAAGGCACTGTGGATGTGAACCTAGCCGTTGAGCCTGGTCGATTTAAATCGATCTGGTTCTAACTGTTATGACGGCTTAGACGCTGCTAATGATCGACGATCGCTTTTCTAACCAAAATGACGGTGCAGGCGCAGTGACGAGCGATCGTCTCAGGAATGTTACCCTGAATTGCCTGTTGGAGTAGCCCTTCACGACTGGCACCGACGACAATGACATCGCACTGGTCTTTTTGCGCCATATCAATCACAGCATCAGAAACTGAATTGGCACAGACAGGCAACGTGATTACGTTTGCTTGACCCTGCCGTCGCAGAAAGCTTGCATCTTCATCTAGCAGTACCTTGCTCTGAGTTGTATCAGACGGGTGAAACACCTGACATAAGCGGATCTCAGGTTGTTTGCTGAGGGCAACCAGCGCTGGTAAGAGTTTCAGTGCATGCTGTGAGTTGGGGCTACCCGCGAGCGGCAATAGCCAGCGATTCAACGACGGCAGTGGTGGGTGGGGATTGTTCCCTCTCGTTGGGACATCTTTTTCGGCTGGGCGATCACTACTCTTAACCAGCACCACATCGCAGCTCACCTGTCGAATGATGATATCGACAATGCCGCCAAAAATGCGACCAGGTGTAGTAGTGTTGCCTTTCCAGCCCATTAGCAGCAGGCTGATGTGACGATCGGTAATCGTTTCTAAGATCGCTTGCTCGACTGTGTGTGAGGCTCGAATTTGGGTATGCACTGAGATGTGCTTAGCATTTCCTTGACTGACTGCTTGCTTCAAAAGACGACGGCTTAAAGTGGTGTTGATTGCCACCTCGGCAGGTGAACTGTGTCGCGGTACAATGACCACCTGCAAGCATTCAATTTCGTACTGACGCTCTTGGGCGATCGCAAACGCAAGCTGGAGCATCCCGTTTGCTGTTTGGGGGTTGCTAAGTGTTAGCAGTAGGCGTCCTCGTCCGGTCGCAGGCGATCGCGTTTGGTAAACCACATAGGATGGTTCTGCTCGTCCTCCCAACCGATCGCCGCCACGTAGTTGGTCTGACTCGACCCGTAAAATGTCGCTGCGGGTGATGATTCCTACTAGCTTGCGGTGGTCTGTCACGGGTAGGCGAGAAAGCTTGTAGCGAGAAAGCAAATAAAGAACATGACTCAGCGTATCGGACGGGCTAACCGTGATGGGTTGCGGTGTCATGATCGCTTTTAGGTGGGCAGTGCCCGGTAGCTGTCGTTGCGCTACCTTGTCAAGGTCAGTCAAGGTGACAATGCCGACCAGGCGACTGTCATCCACGACTGGAAAACCACGATGGTGCGATCGCGCAAATGCCTGCACCACTTCATCTAAGGACATTTGGCTCGCCAGGGTTTCGACTTTTTGCTGCATCACGTCGGCAGCAGTCAGCCTTGCCCATAAGCCATCCTGGATCACGGCTGGCTCAATACGGATACCTTTAAGCTCCAGAAGATGCGTGTAGATTGAACCTGAAAAGAGCCGCTCTGCCACCAGGTACGCTGTGACTGCGCTGATCATTAAGGGCAGCACCAGACTGAAGTTCGTTGTGATTTCAAAGACAACGACGATCGCTGTAATAGGAACCCTAACGGACGCGCCCAAGAATGCTCCCATCCCTGTTAGCGCATAAATCACTGGGTCGCCGCCCATAAAGGCGCTTTCAGCCATACCCACAAGATGCCCCAGAGATGCGCCTAAGATCATACTGGGAACAAAAAGACCCCCTGGCACTTCCACGCCACAGGCAATCATCGTTAAGCCAAACTGTACAATGAAGGCAAAAGCCACCAGACGCCAATCCGACTGACTGCTAGTGAGAAAGGCTTCCAGGGTATAGCTGCTACGGAAGGGCACAGGTAAGAAGGCAATGATCGTACCAGAAACCAACCCCGCTAGCCCGATACGCCACACGGGACTCCAGGGCATCATCCGACGGCACCAGCGAATGCTATAGAGAATGCTGTGATTGAATAGCGCCGCCAGCACACCTGCCAGTAGCCCCAAAAGCAGAAAGAAAGGAATTTCTGACAGCGCAAAGCTTGCCTGATAGCGGAGTGGGTCGATGCCGAGAAGCAGGTTTGGTCCTGCCAAGACACGTGATGTCACGCCACCAATAAACGATGCCAGGATCGCTGTGCTCAGCGTCAGACTGGAGAAATCTTGAAGGAGTTCCTCAATCACAAACATGACGCCCGCGATCGGTGCGTCAAAGCTAGCAGCCAACCCCGCCGCGGCTCCGGCTGCAATCAGTTGGCGTTGATGTTCGGGCGATGCTGGCAACCAACGGCTCAACTGTGCTGCCAGAGATGCTCCGATTTGAGTCGTAGGACCCTCGCGCCCCAGGGCAAACCCAGAACCCAGCGCTAAGGTTGTGGTGACTAGTTTGACAACAGCAACGCGCAGGTTGAGCGCAACTGGCATATATGCTAATGCCGCTTTCACTTGTGGAACACCGCTGCCCAAAGCTTCTGGAGCCAACCGCTCGATGAGGAAGCCGACCAAAAGCCCACCGACCAGCCCTACGGTTGGTATGAGCACCCAGGTTGGCTGTGACATGGCTTCTTTGAGCCGCCAGCCACCGAGCCATTGGATACTTTGCTTCAGCAGTACGGCTGCCAGTGCAGCAACGAGACCAATCAGGATTGCCTCAAGGATTGCCAGTCGCTTAGGAGTGAGCAGCAGGGCGATCGATTTGAACGTGACTGGAAACGGCATTAGCCAGCACTCATAAGGTTATCCAGGGTTGCTGCTCCCAGACTAGCTAGCAGCACCGACTAGGTTAACCCATCGCGCGTCATATCTCTAGCTAGTGACAACGCTGCTTCCTAGTCCGTTCGTTGATGCAGTCAGTGGGTGCTGTCACTCAATATGCCCCATTATCTTTTGGATAAAGGATGACACTGAGCGTCCGAGCAACAATGCCCAAATCCATCAAAAGACTACGGCAATTAACGTAATAGATATCGATCTGAACGCGCCTAGGGTAGGGAATGTCGTTTCGCCCAGACACTTGCCATAGACCAGTAATACCGGGACGAATACTGAAGACGCGATCGGCATAGCTACCGTACCGTTCCAATTCTTCGGTCACAACTGGGCGCGGTCCAACGACACTCATATCACCCTTAAGGACATTTAAAAACTGCGGGAACTCATCTAAGCTAGTAATTCTCAAAAAGCGCCCAATGCTGGTAATACGTGGGTCACGACGCAGCTTGAAATTGCTTTGAAACTCTTGACGCAGACCGGGTGAAGTCTCCATCATCTCCATCAACACCTCATCAGCGTTGCGCACCATTGTTCTGAATTTAATGCAGCCAAACGATTTGTAGTTTTTGCCAACGCGCTCTTGAACGTAAAAGATAGGACCGCGAGAACTAAGCGCGATCAACGCCATCAATAGAAGGTAAACCGGCGCAAAAACAATCAGAACAGTCAGGGAAAATGTAATATCAAACAGCCGTTTGGCAAACTCTCCGTTTAGGACTCTCTCCAGCAGCGATGTAAAACCACGCCGTAAGAATGCACGAATTGTCTTGCCAGAGATTAATTGGCTTTCGGCAGTCATTTTACTCCTTCACACATCCATACCACACCACACAGTCATTATCATAAAGCCACTCATCCCTTCTAAGCAGTTTTTGCTGCTAATTCAGTCGAAAAAATGATGCGATCGCGAAAGAGATCACTGTCTGTCTGCACCGAATAAGCCGCCGCAAGTAACCACTTATGAAGCGTCAAAGCCCAACTCCACAGGCGTTTCATTTCATCTGTCGGACGGCTGACCGTAGTGGTCTGCCGTCTGGTTTGTGGGTAAAAGGTGCTGCTGAAAGGTGCCATAACACTGCTCGACAAAGGATTGATAACGGTTTTGAAAAATGGTAGGGCTAAACGAGAGTGCGTGCGATCGCACCGCCTCTAAATTTAGTGCTGCTTGATACTGTTCGAACGTTTTGATAGCATCTGCGATCGCGTCTTCTGTCTGCTCATAAAATAAGACTCCAGTGCCCGTCTCACCATATTGTTTGACATCGCGCACTGTCTCTAAAGTTCCCCCCAAGCCATAGGCAATGACAGGAGTACCGCACGCTTGCGCCTCTACTGGGGCAATACCAAAATCTTCGTATGCCGCATAAACAAACGCTTTTGCCTGCGCCATGTATTGCTCCACGACTGCGTCAGGCTGCCAACCTAAAACCTGCACATTGGAGCCAGCCAACTGCTGAATTTGCTTTAGCTCTGGACCGCCTCCGATAACGACCAAAGGTTTGCCCAACTGGTTGAACGCTTTGACAATTAACGAGATTTTTTTGTAGCTGACTAGACGTGATACGGTCACATAAAAATCCTGCTTCTGCGGCTGGAAGCAAAATCGTTCCGTATCGACGGGTGGGTAGATGACCGTTGCAGGACGACGATAGCACCGCCAAAGCCGCCGCGCTGTATGGTGAGAGTTAGCAATAAAGTAATCAACACGATTGGCTGCCAGGACATCCCATTGCCGCAAGCGATGTAATAAGTAGCGTGTGATCAGACCCTGTGCCCCTTGTCCAGCAATACTACTATGCAGATAATCAAAGGTCATGTCCCACGCATAGCGCATCGGGGTGTGGCAGTAACAGACATGGAGTTGGTTCGCTCCTGTCAAAACACCTTTTGCTACGGCATGGGAGGACGAGAGAATGACATCGTAACCCCGCAGGTCAAGTTGCTCGATCGCCAGCGGCAGCAGTGGCAAATATTTTTGTACACCGTTACGGGCAAACGGAAATTGTTGTAAAAACGTAGTGCCGATCGCGCGCTTAAACAGATAGCTATCAGGATTAGTCGATTCAAAATCAATCAGAGCATAGACATCAGCCTCTATACCCTTGAGAATTTCCTGCACAACCAGCTCGGAACCGCCCGTCGCTTTAGGCGTTAACCATTCATGCACCAGCGCATACTTCAATGCCACAACAGCGTTGCCTACAGTGTCTAACGATTTACTCTGGTGCAACTATAGACGAATGCCAGACGAATGCTGCGATCGGGCGACCAGTTCATGATTCTGTTTCGTTAAGGAGAGGAGGATACGGTCGTTGGTTTGAAGGGCGTTCTCCCACCTTCAATCTTCCTGGCAGAATAGCGCCCGCGCGATCGCAGTTTTTCCATAAAAAAAGACCAACCCTAAGGCTGGTCAGGTAAAAACATACGTTGTTCTCTCAAGTGGAAAAAACTCAATCTGCGCGCTCCCAAACGTACAGTCAAGTTACTACTTTTTAGTGTTCCCTCATGGCGACCTCATTGTAGCAAGATACACAAACTATTTTTCATAAAAATTCACGTTCTTTGTCGGTAAATCTTCCCAATGGTCGATGGTATAACGATAAGCTCACTCTTTCCTGTAGAAAGCGGTGATGAGCTTGGGTTCTGAAGTGCAACCACTTGCTTTACTCACTCCTCATCCGATGCGCCACCAGTTGCTCTCCCTGCTTTGGCTGTGCCCATAGCGTCCGCTCATGTTTATAGACGGTCATGCCTGGTTTAGCGCCCTTTGGCTTATAGACGTGTTTGGGCTCTGTGTAAACGACAGACACCTGTTCACTCTGGCGGGCACGGCTGTAATACGCTGCCAGGTTTGCAGCACATTGCAGATCGATCGCATCAGGAGCGCTTCCTGGCTTCAGGCGCAGCAGAACGTGGCTACCGGGAATTTCCTGCGTATGAAACCAGAGATCGTAGTCTCCCGCTGTCCGAAAGGTGAGCTGATCGTTCTGACGATTGTTACGTCCGACCAGCACTTCCAGTCCACCGGGCGTAGTGTAGCGATGGGGCTGGCTTTGTGAATCTTTGGTAAGCGGGTTAGCGCTACGATATTCTGGATCGTTCAAATAGTGCTGTTGGATCAGCTCGTCACGAATTTCGTCGAGTGTGTTGAGGTCTTCGGCGGTTTGGCAACTGTCTAGTTCTACGATCGCCGCTTCGACTTGCTCCAGGTAATGAATTTCGGCATTGACCTCTGCTAACAGCGGCTCGATCGCGTTACGAGCACGCTTCAGCTTTTGGTGCTGCTTGTAAAGTGCTTGGGCATTCTGCACTGCATTTTTTTCAGGATTAAGCGGGATGGTGACGGGTTCTTCGGTGGTGAAGTCGGATAACGTAATTGCTGATAGCCCTAGCCGCCAGTGGTGTAAATTTGCCATCAATAGATCGGCTTGTTCACGGTAACGATCGGCAACCTCAGATTGCTGCAAGCGCGATTGAAACACATTTGCCTTGACGCGCAATTTTTCCAAGACGGCATGAAGCTTCTGGGTCAGCTGATGGCGTAGCTGGACAAACTCCTGCTGCTCAAGCTGGCTGGTGTAGTAACGATCGATCACAGGCTGCACTCGATCGACCGCCTCTGTCATGCCCCAACCCAAGACGGTATAGCCATCGATCGTCCAACCAGGGCAAAATTTTTCCGTTTCCAAGGCTTGCAGCCACTCCTGCCAGTGGTGAAATAAGCGTTGCCAATCACTCGCATCCAGGCTATCGGTAGACTGGTCAGGGCTGAGTGCCGCCGCAGCAATTAACGAGAGCGTGAGTGCAGAACTGAGTCCACGATAGTTTTTTTGTAAGTTGCGTCGTAGCGCTCCGGGCACCAGACTTATCCGCTCCTGCCAGCGATCGAACGCTTCTGCTAGCTTGGGCGCTGGATCGGTCAAGGGCGGCGGCAGTGCGTAGGGGTCTCCTGTCTGAATGGGACGCACACTGGATTGTTGAGCGCTGACCTGATGGGCTGCTGTGACAATCAGATTAGCCTGGTTGGCAAGCACGACGTTGCTGTACTTACCCATGATTTCTATGTACAGATGCCAGAGCGGTGGTTCGCCAGGGCGCTGTGAAAACTGGAGATCCAGGGCACGCTCCCACGGGGCGATCGGCTCAATGGCGACCAGTGCCAGGTTGCCTAACTGGTGTTTTAGTTGCTGGCTAAAGGTAAACGTATCGGGTACACGAGGCGGGGCATCGCTCATGCAAAGACGTGCTGCCTGGGGATGCCAGGAGAGCATCAGCCAACCGCGCTGCTTGAGGGTACGCAAGCCCAAATAGAGTGTATGACGATCGCGCTGATAGACCTGCTCCAGACGGGCGGGCAGCCATTCAGTACGCAGTTCTGCGGCGATTGCCGTAAGGGTTGTAACGTCAACGGGTTGCAAGGGAGGAAGGGGTGAAGGGCGGACTCAGAATCACTGAAAGATTCGTTGGGGGTAAGGCTTCTGCTAATGCTAAAGCCGATCGCCGTGTGGGGACCATTTTTGTCGGTATGCTGCCAGCCGTGACCTTGTAAGGCTTCAGGATCATGTGAGGCTTCAGGCAACGAAAGGCTAAGAATGCCATCACGAGCTGCTTTCCTGCAAGGGGTAACGGTTCTACCTAGCCTCGCTTAAAAGGGTGACTTAAAGAGTGCGATCGCGCCGTTCGCTTTTGCGGTGCATTACGATGGAAGTCTAAGTCTGGACCGGCTTCTCACTCACCTACGCCTTGAGTCCGTATGGACATTAAGCTCATCAACATCGGTTTTGGTAACATCGTGTCTGCAAATAGGGTCATTGCGATCGTCAGCCCAGAATCTGCACCCATTAAGCGTATCATTACTGATGCGCGCGATAGCAAGCAATTAATTGACGCTACCTATGGTCGCCGAACCCGAGCGGTGATCATTACCGACTCTGGTCATATTATCCTGTCTGCCATTCAGCCGGAGACAGTTGCTAATCGCCTCATTACTAACAAAGACGGCTCTAGCGATGCTTGATGCTTGAGCCACGCTAATGCTATATTTTCGCCTCATAGCAATAAGCTATAAAGTGCCTTACTCTTTGGTCTGTTGAGTTGTATACATATCAGTAACAGCAACGTCTTAAAAGGCACACAGCATCAAGCAGGCAGATTTAATACTCTAAAATTGCTGTTGGTCTTGCCAGGTAGGGGCTGGTTAGTCGAAGATGAAGAATTGTTAATGATCGAATCATTGCTGACTACCATTCTTACTGAGGGCGAAAGCGGGCATGAGCGCACTAATTGTTTTGACAGGACCAAGCGGGGTCGGTAAAGGTACGCTGCTACGATCGCTCATTCAGCGCCATCCAGAACTGTATCTTTCCGTCTCTGTGACGACGCGATCGCCGCGCCCTGGTGAGATTGACGGTAAAAACTATTACTTTGTCTCGCGCAACACCTTTGAGCGCATGGTGGCGAAAGGAGAACTGCTGGAATGGGCAGATTTTGCTGGCAATCTTTACGGCACGCCTCGCAAAGCGGTTGAAGACCAGATTCGTCAAGGCAATCGCGTGATTTTAGAAATCGAACTGCAAGGCGCACGGCAAATTCGCAAAAACTTTCCTGCAGCCCTCCAGATCTTTATCCTGCCGCCTTCTCTGTTAGAACTGGAAGATCGCATTCGGCACCGCGCCCAAGATAGCGAAGAGGCGATCGTCCGTCGTCTGCAAAGCGCTCGTACTGAAATTGCTGCTGCCGATGAATTCGACATTTGCATTGTCAACGATGACATTGCCAAAGCGCTCGATCGCATCGAAGCAACTCTTTTTGCCGCAGCAACTTGTTAGCTCTGGCTAATGGCGCTTTAAAGTGGGTCATTCAGTCCGCTGCTAGAAGCTAAAAATCAGCAGAAGCGCTGCCGCAAAGATCGCTCCACTGGTACCACCAAACCAAAAGCCACGCGACAGCGATCGCCAGCCCTGCGGCGCACCTAAATCGGTGGGTGGCTTTGGTGTCGTCAGTGTTGCGATCGGTGGTAAGGGTGTACTTTCGGCATAAAGGGCGATTGACAACGTAGCGATGGCAACCAACCCGATCGTGGCGCTTAGCCCCGCAAACAGCGCTAGATTCGTATCCCGCAGCGGACCCAACGCGACAAAAGGACCCACTAACCAGAAGCCATGGGAAAGACCGACCTGTAGCCCCCGCTGAAACGGTGATAGCCCTTGACGGTAAGCCGGTAACTGGTTGATGTACCAGCGTGTAAACGTTGAATGATTGATTGGAGTCGCCAAATTGCCTTCTTGGGGATCACCAGCCGCGTAGACAAATTCTGATGCTACAGATGGCAAAACGGGTTTCTTGACTGCACTGGCTGCCTTACGCTGTGGCAGCTGATCTTGCACTCCAGGATGATCAAAGCGATCGTTGGGCTTGCTGTTTGTCATACTCGTACTCTCTATCCCTTGCTCACATGCACCCTCAAGCCGATGCACAAGGGTGAACGCTAATTCTGTAAAATTCTAAACTGAAGTTTTGCAATTAGATATGGTGCTCAACATTTTTATTTAGTGGCTTAAGGACTGTTACTGACGATCGTTAGAGCCAACCCATGCGACAACTAAAACATGAGAGCAGTGGAGAGATGGCACCGTTGATGTTGCTTCGTTGACAGTGAGCACTATCGATCGCCTTCAACTAATGCAGAACAGAGGGGTGCGATCCTTACGATCACACCCCTCTGTTTTAACCAAAATTAATTTGTCCGAACCGCAATGGCTCAACCCAAACTGCTTTATGGCATTGGGTGAAACAGGAGATCTGGAAAAAAGCGATTGAACTCAATCAAGATGCCTGCTGTAAACACCAGCCAAACGGTAAGGATAACAGGAGCCGTCGAAAGATACTTGAGGAAATACTGCATAAAGTGTTCTCCTGAAAAAAGCTGAAAACGCAATCGAGACTTCAGGCGATGCTAGAGCGAGCAATGTTTGATAGCGATCGACAGACCGAACCGTAGAGGCAAAAGGCGTATTGCCTTTTAAGATGTACCGCATCCAACCAGAGATCACTATGGCTTGTTGCTCAACAACGATCGCCTAAAGTCCAAACCGTGGGCAAAAACTAACGGACAGAAACGGGGATTTCATCATCCTTAGCGGTCAGTTCACCGGTGGTAAACTCTTTCAACGCTGCCAGGGGCCAAGCGAACCCAGACAGAGCCAACTTAACTGCTAGAGGCACGTTGATGATGATCTCATCCTGTTCAGGAGTCGCGCTTTTCTTGACAGCCTGAATATAAGAACGACCAACCCAGCCAATCCAACCCGCAATATAGAGAAAGAGAATACTGGGGATCGCAAATTCGCCTGCATGAGCCGCTGTTGGGTCAACGACCAGGTGAGGTAGACCTTCTTCACCACATAAGACACCAGAATTGGCGTAGAACTCAAAGCGCTGCTTGGCGGTAGCGCTAATTGAGTCTTTCGCTCGCTGGGCAAACGCGGCTGAATCTTTACAAGGTGTTAAGTTAGAGGCACTGGCAGGCGGGATGGAGACAAACCCGAACCAAAGCATGACGACGAGCACTAGAGCAAACAACCGTTGCATGGAATTGTTTCCCTTCTTTTTAAATTACAAAACGCACAAGACAAAACATAGAAAGGCAAAATTTTTCGCACAAACCACTTAGTAAAACAGTTTAGAGGTCTTGCAACGGTCGGTTTACTAAACGAAGTAGCAGCGTACCGTTTAAGGCGACCTCTGATGCAGTCTAAGCTACAAGAGGAAGTTCATACCCTCAAAAAGGTACCAGCAAATGGCGACGGTTTTGGCAATTGAAACAAGTTGTGACGAAACAGCCGTGGCGATCGTCCGCGATCGTCACGTTTTAAGTAGTGTTGTCTCGTCACAGATTGCTAGTCATCAACCCTACGGTGGCATTGTGCCCGAAGTCGCGTCGCGTCAGCACGTAGAAATTGTGAACAGCGCGATCGCTCAGGCGCTGCAAGAAACGACGCTGGATTGGTCTGACATTGACGGCATTGCCGCGACCTGTACACCAGGCTTGCTCGGTGCGTTGTTAGTGGGTTTAACCACTGCCAAAACCCTGGCGTTACTGTATCAAAAGCCACTCATTGGTGTGCATCATTTAGAAGGACATATCTACGCCTCCTATCTGGTTGCAGCGGATCTCCAGCCACCGTTTCTCTGCCTCCTGGTTTCAGGTGGGCATACCAGCCTCATCTACGTCAAAGACTGCGGTCATTACGAAACGTTGGGACAAACCCGTGATGATGCCGCAGGGGAGGCGTTTGATAAAGTCGCTCGCTTAATGCATCTGGGCTACCCTGGTGGACCGATCATCGATCGCCTTGCAGCCCAGGGCAACCCCAAAGCCTTCCCCCTACCAGAAGGGCAAGTATCGCTGCCGACAGGGGGCTTTCACCGCTACGACTCCAGCTTTAGCGGCTTAAAAACTGCGATGCTGCGACTGACCCAAAAACTCCAACAGGAAAACCCAGCCCTGCCGATCGAGGATTTAGCCGCCAGCTTTCAGGCAACCGTTGCCAAAGCGCTGACTAAACGAGCGATCGCCTGTGCCCTTGATTATGGACTGGACACGATCGCGGTCGGTGGCGGCGTTGCAGCGAACACAGGCTTACGTCAACACCTGCAAGCGGCTGCCCAAACTCACAATCTGCGTGTCCTCTTTCCACCCCTCCAGTTTTGCACCGACAACGCCGCCATGATTGCCTGTGCCGCCGCCGAGCATTTGCAACGAGGGCATACGTCACCGCTAACGCTGGGTGCCCAATCGCGCATGGCGATCGCTGATGTCATGCAGCTTTATAGCCATTCTTGAGTAAAGGCTAAAGGCTAAAGGCTAAAGGCTAAAGGCTGAAGGCTAAAGGCTAAAGGCTGAAGGCTAAATTAACTCAAAACTCAAAACTCAAAACTCAAAACTTTCTACTCCCCTCCCCCTTCCACCCCTCCCCCTCGCCTCCCTCTCACTCTTCCACCCCTCCCCCTCGCCTCCCTCTACAGGTAGGGAAATCCGCATCTACAAGGAAGGTCGCCGTCTCAGTACAATCAGAGGCAACTAGCCAGTATCACCACTGGATTCCCTTCTTTTCGTCATCTATCTGCTGCAAACAATCTGCTGAGAAACCTGGAGTATCACCATGACGACTGTTCTCGAAAAGGGCAATATCAGTATTCATACTGAGAATATTTTCCCCATTATCAAAAAATGGCTCTACTCAGACCACGAAATTTTTCTGAGAGAGCTAGTCTCTAACGCTGTTGATGCCATCCAGAAGCTCAAGATGGTGTCCTATTCGGGCGAATTGGCTGGAGACGTAGGTGAACCTGAAGTGGTCATCACGATCGATAAGGCACAGAAAACCCTGGCTGTTTCCGATACGGGCATTGGCATGACGGCTGATGAAGTGAAGCAATACATTAACCAGGTTGCCTTCTCCAGTGCCGAATCCTTTGTCGAAAAGTACAAAGCGGCTGGCGATCAGCAAATTATTGGTCACTTTGGGCTAGGGTTCTACTCGTCTTTTATGGTGGCGCAGCGGGTTAATATTGACACCCTTTCCTACAAGCCTGATGCCGAGCCTGTGCATTGGTCGTGTGATGGCTCTACTGAATTTGAACTCAGTGCCTCGACGAAGAGCGATCGCGGCACTACGGTGACGCTTTTGCTTCAGGAGGAAGAACAGGAATACCTGGAGCCGCATCGGATTCGGCAGTTGATCAAAACCTACTGCGACTTTTTGCCCGTACCCATCAAGCTAGAAGTCAAAGAAGCAGCACCAGAGGTTGCGCCCTCTACAGAGCCAGCAGAAGCCACCGCAGAAGCTCCAGCAGAAGTCACCGCAGTTGAAATCAAAGCGCCCGAACAAATCAACCGCCAGAAAGCTCCCTGGAAGGAATCGCCCAGTGCGTTGTCTTCCGAAGACTACATGGAGTTTTACCGCTACCTCTATCCGTTTCAGGAAGAGCCGCTGCTTTGGGTCCACCTCAACACCGACTACCCCTTTGTTGTCAACGGTATTCTCTACTTCCCCAAGCTCAAGCCTGACGTTGACACGACCAAAGGGCAAATCAAACTTTTCTGCAATCAGGTCTTCGTCAGCGACAACTGCGAAGAGGTCATTCCTAAGTTTTTGCTGCCCCTGCGTGGGGTCATCGACAGCGTGGATATTCCGCTGAACGTCTCCCGCAGCTTTTTGCAGAACGATCGCACGGTTCGCCGCATTGCTGACTACATTGCCAAGAAAGTGGGCGATCGCTTGAAGGAGCTTTACCGTGATAACCGGGATGAGTACGTTCGTTGCTGGCAAGACCTCGGCACCTTCGTCAAGTTTGGCTCCATCAACGACGACAAGTTCAAAAAACAGGTAGAGGACATCCTCATCTACCGCACGACCGCGAAACTGGGAGAGGGGAGAGGAGAGAGGAGAGAGGAGAGTGAAACACCGAAAATTGAGGTGCAATCTGCTGATGGTGATGCATGGCAAGACGTTAGTGCTCCCACTGCTGACTCCACATCTGACCCCTCCCCCCTTACCCCTCTCTCCTCACCTTCCTACACCACGCTGAAGGAATACCTGGAGCGCAATCAAGATCATCATCCCAATCGCGTCTTTTACTGCACCGATGAGGTAGCTCAAACGACCTACGTAGAGCTTCACAAGCAGCAAGGGCTAGAAGTCCTGTTTATGGACTCGTTCATCGACAGCCATTTCGTTAGTTTCTTAGAGCGCGAGCATTCTGATGTGAAGTTCTCGCGGGTTGATGCCGATCTGGATGACACCTTGATCGACAAAGACAAGCCTGCCGACATCGTTGATCCGACGACGAATCAAACTCAGAGCGATCGCATCAAAGAGTTGTTCCAAAAAGCCCTCAACAAGCCCAAGCTCACCATCCGTACCGAAGCGCTCAAGTCCAGCGATGCGAAGGGTGTCCCGCCAGCAATGGTGCTACTGCCAGAACACTTACGGCGGATGCAGGAGATGACCGCACTTATGCAACAGCAAGCCGTGCAGTTCCCCGAAGAACATATTCTTTTGGTCAATACCTCCCATCCGCTCATCCAAAATCTGGTCAGCCTTAGCCAGGGAGCCATCATTCAAAACGAAGGACAGTCTCCCTCTGCTGAATTGGCAAACCTGATCTGTCACCACGTCTATGATCTGGCACTCATGGCGCAAAAAGGCTTTGATGCGGAAGGGATGCAAGCCTTCGTCGAGCGATCGAATGCAGTGCTGACTCGTCTCACCGATCGCGCCGCTTCCTGAAGTAAGGGGTGAGGAGCGAGGAGCGAGGGGGGTAGAGGTCAGAAGGCAGAGGGCAGCATTAACTTAAAACGCTCTAACGCAACTCAAAACTCTCTAACTTCACCCCTTCATCCTTCACCCTCCTACCCCTTCACCCTCTTACCCCTCCCCTCCCAGATGTGATCTACATCCTGATGGAGGGCTTTTTTTTGCTGTATACCTGGTACAGCGTTCGTTCACTTCTCTAACCTTCTTCCTCTTGGCTTCCTGATTTTCAGGTCGTTGTATACAATAGAATGTCGGTTATCTATTTTCCAAGCGCACACTCCGGAGATTGCTATGGCTCGTCAATGTCAACTTACTGGCAAGAAGGCAAACAATGCCTACGCCGTGTCCCACTCTCATCGTCGGACAAAGAAACTGCAAGAGGTGAATTTGCAGTGGAAGCGTATCTGGTGGGCTGAGGGCAACCGCTGGGTGAAGTTGCGGCTTTCTACAAAAGCAATCAAAACCCTCGAACACAAGAGCCTCAGCGTTTTTGCTAAAGAATCAGGCATTAATCTGAATCACTTCTAAGCGTGCAAGCAGCTTCTTTGCTGGGGACACGGTTGATGATACGGCTGGCAATGAATGTGTCACGAAGCGATCGGGTAGCCTTAAAGGTTTGCCCGACCGTTAGTTTTACAAACACTCCTTAAGGGGAGAATCTAGTCAAAGTGGCACCCAACTAAAATTGATTTGGGTCGAATGATCGCTTTCTCTGGCTGCGCGGGTAACATTGGGGCATCTCTCTTTATGACGAATTAATATTTTCTGTTGAGTTATAAAGCTTGTGTGAAGCAGCTCTGTATGAAGTGAAAGATTACTGAGATTTTTACCCCTGTCTTAACGTTAAGTTTTTGTCTGCTCCGTTAATACGCTGATGTTTCAGCGATCGCTCCTTTTTTGTCTTCGTGGCTTCCCGGTTGATCACAGGCTGTTTGGACTGTTACTACAGTAGGCATCTACACAAAAAATTGCGCCTTCATACTCTTAAACGTATCCTCGCAGAAAATTGTCACTCTGTTTTCTGTAGTGCCCATTAGCTCACGTTGTGAGTTCATCCCATAAACCTTTTGCCGTCGTCGCAGGAAGCAGCTATCATGTCAGACCGTAAATTAGCCAAGGCAGTTCAGGCTCTTTTTAGCCAGATGCAGAAGATGTCCAGAGCCTTAACTAAGGGGCTAATGAACTGGCTTCTGCGTTCGGCAATGATTTTAAACCGTCGGTTTCGGTCTCCCGCAGCCGGTTTTGTGTTGCCGACCGTGATCTTGCTACTGCTGGTCGTGTCGTTAACCATCGGTGCCTTAGTCTACCGTGCCTACAGCCGCAGCGCTCAGGTGATTGGTGAGAGTCAGCAGCGGATTGTCTACAATGCGGCAACTCCTGCGATCGACCGGGCAAGAGCCAAGCTAGAAACGCTCTTTGATGCGACGAAAGACAGCCGCTATCCCGGTGGTGTCCCGGCTGAAAACTACATGACGGGGATGCTGCGTAACGACGGCAGCTACGGTGTTGGTGCCCTGCCAGGTGTCGATCAATATACCATTCCTGGCGAAACCCGGATCAATCTAGATGGTGCAACCAAAACGAATGAACTGACCGCCCAAGACAATGCCTGGGCATTCCGCACTGATACAAATGGCGATGGCACAGCCGATGCGACAGTGGTTTACTCTATCGTGCTGCAAACACCAATCGATACGAGGGCAGGTGTTGCAGGCTCTGGCATGGTTGATACGTCTGAGACCGTCAAAGCCAATAGCTTATTGGTGCGGCAGGGGCCGTTGAGCAATCAACTGCGAGGCAACTGCGCGATCGCCCAGGATAGTGCAACATCTAGTGCGGCTCAAGGTTGGTTTCAGGATCTAAGCACCTCTTCAACGCTCCGCAAAAACTTTCAGGTTGATGCGCTTGTTATCCCAGACACCATTAATACCAATGGCAGCTTTACAACGCTGGAGATGCAGCAAGACCGGAAGCTCGATCGGGGGAACAAATGGGGAGCCTGGTTCCGCTACGACATGGAAATCTTTCCGGGTCCTGCCTTTAACTGGAATGGAGCCATGCACACCGAAGGCAGCTTCATGACTAGCCCAGGCAATGGTTTTAATGCCTACCTGGTGAGTTCTCAAGCGTCGTGCTTGATGAGTACTGCGGCGAACTCAGAAATCACAGTTACGAACATTACCAACCCCACGAACGATACGTCGAAGCCACCCGATTTTATTGGCTTGGCGTTTGGGGGAAGTATACGTGACAACAACTACAGCGGGTCTTCTAGCATTCATATCTGGCCCGCAACGACTGCTCCTGCGGCTCCGTCACAAATTGCGACCCTCGACAATGGCGCTAACGGTGGATCAGCGAATCAAACCAACACTGCCGCACAAGTTGCCTTAGATCCGGTTAAGCTGCTGACTGACGATGTGAGTCAGGCACGGGGAGGCAATCCATCCAACCGACCTAACTATAGGCCAGCTTGGAGGGGCTTGCCCAACGCAGGCACACCGCGCATCTACAACCAGGCAGAGCCAAAGCCCTATGTCGATGACCTCTACCGAGCCGACGATCGCTGGGGACCCAAGCCCCGTTACAACGACCAGATTGCGGTCAGAACACCAAATAAGATAGGCGACCTGATCGCAAGTAATGTTACCACCCTGGTTGATGGCACTGTTGATCCATCGAATCCCTCTACTGCCGCAAACGTTGGTCTGGATGGGTACTGGGAGCGACGTGCCTATAACGAAGGGCTACGGCTTATTGTGGGGCAGCGCCTGGAGTTGGGCAATGCCTTCGGTTGGCCCACTAGCGGCGTAAGAGATCCACTGTATCCACCGAATGAAAACCTGACTCACGAGCAGCGCCAACGTCGCACCTTGCGAGATAACCTGGCAGCCGTGCAGTCAACAGCGGTCTACCATGCAGACCGACTTCCTGCTGGTAATTTGGATAGTCCAAAGCTTCCTGTAGCATGTTTTGCGAGTACCGCTCATCCCGGTACGGCTACCACCCTTGCCAACAGCATTACCTTCAACCAGCAGTCGGTGAATGGTACTAACCAGGTAATCACAGATTTTCTAACAGGAAACGGTACTAATGGTTGGGAGTTTGCCCCCCCGACTTGGCTTGCATCTGAGTTCGCTTTTAGTACCGCGATCGCGAGTGGAGCACCCCTGGGCAAGGCTCTCCGCAATTTAGCAACTTTTGCAGGTGATGACGATCCAGCAACTGTTGGTATCATTGATGGTGCTTTCCCACCCAGACAGGAAGCTGCTGGCTCTACGGTTGTGCATCCGTATCCCCTTACGTCCATGTGGGGCAACTTCTCTGAACTGCGCCGCACGCTTGCCCGTTTAGATGGAGGGACTGCCTACGCAAACTTGAGTATGGCTGACAAGTCTACCCTTCATACTGCGACCTGTACTTTGGGTATGTTAGGGCATAACCTTAACACGTCGGTAAACTACACCCTTACTAATGATGGTGGCGCTGGTGGTACTCCTGGCTTAGCTGTGCTGGGCACTCGTCTCTTTGACTTAATTGATGGTCTTCAAAATAACGGTGAGGTTAAAAACCCCGCAACAGGTAACTATTTCCCCTTTACAGTCTTTAATGGTAGCCTGCCAACAACTTACGCTACTCAAGCCCCTGCAGCATACAGCCAGCTACCGCCCGAAGCGTTTATTCAGGCTCTGTTAACTGATCCGAATATCAATGGTTTGAGCAACTCTGACAAACTGACATTGGCAGGCATTGCCCGCATTGTCTATGGGAAGCAGCAGGTTGAGCGTGATCGTCTCTTTGGCTTCAAAACAGGGTCTCCGCAACCCCCTCTTACAAGCAGCGGTTATTGGGCTAACAACGGCAACACCTATCAGGCTCAAGCCGCTGGCAATACTGACGTTACTTTCCCTACTGGCTGCGACCCAGAAACCTTTCCTATCAATAACAGTAATAATCCTCAAGCGCAAAACAGGCAGCGCGTTGGATTGGCGCTTGCTTTCTGCGAAAATACGCCCCGTTACCCTGCCCTCTTCTACCTTTTCCCCAAAGTCGAGCACAACTATGGCGGTGATGCTGCTGCAGTACCGAACAACCTTCAGCCCACCGATGAGCTGTACTCTAGCGACTCGTATATTCAGAACAAAACTAGCGGCGCGTTTCTATACAAAGTCGTTGGTGCCACGGTTGATGATTTCTCTGCGATCGCAATGACACCTCGTGCTTCTAGTACGGACAACTGGAGATTACCGATTCTACAAACACCGTCCTCAATCGCTGGTGCCAATTTGTCGCCCAACCGGATTGTTGATCCGACAGGTACCGTGAGAGCGGTTGGCTTCCTCGATCGGGGGGTGTTCAACGGTCGCGAAATGATGACGACCCGCACCATGGATATTGACCTGGGCATGCTGCGGAGTGTAGGCGTTGCTACTGGTAAACCCTGGCTACCCATTAGTGGCATTGTCTATGCCTTCCGGGAAGACGCAGTGCGAGAAGATGCGATCGCCCGACCCGCAGGTGGTGCTGCTCCGGTGACAACCGATGCTACAACTTTAACTAGCCCCACTGATCCAACACTCGCTACGAATGCCAATGGCGTGGCAATCAGCACCAAGCAGGTAGACTATATTGCTGATCCCGATCGTCGTCCTCACGGTTTCCGGCTGCGCAATGGTGTACAGCTTAAACGCAACGATTCGTTCGCGCTTGCCAGCACCGACAACACTCGTGGTCTTTCCTTCTTTACCGACAGCCCGGTTTACATCCAGGGCGACTTCAACTTGCATCGGACGGGTGCTGACAACACAGTTGGTACGGCTGTCGAAGAATTTACTCAACCCCTGGTGCCTGGTCTAGGAGGGGGTGGACTTTACACGCAAGCTCAGTTTTATGGTCGCACGACGCGCAGTACAGACTTTGCCAGAGTGGGTACAGGGGGCGATCGTTGGCGACCGACTGAAATTCTCGCTGATGCCGTTTCTATCCTGTCTGATAGCTTCTGCGATGGCAGTATTGAAGATGCGTTTGTTGCTAACTCTGGCTCTGGTGGCACGATCACTAACGCTGCGGATAAGTATAATAACCTAAACACCCCTGCAAACCCTGGTTATGGGCTGTTTGGTCCAGGCTGTACTAGCAATAGGACATCGTTCTTAAACCAAAACCGTCCGACAAGGAACCTCGGTGCAGCAAATTGGCGACGGGAAGATGGTACGTCTGCTGCCACTTCCACTGCGCCCATCCGCATCGATCGCAACGGCAAACCCTTAAAAGCTAATGGTAATCCTTATGGAGCTACCGCCAGCGAAACCTTCGATCTATTTACTGAAGACAAGTCGCTAATGCCAGCCGCTAATGCAGGCACAACGGTAGACTCCATCATTGTGAGCGGCATTGTACCCTCTAGAGCGGGGCAATCCTACGGTGGGCTGCACAACTTCCCTCGCTTTCTGGAAGACTGGGCAGGCAGAAACCTCTGGTTTGCAGGTTCGTTCTTGCAGCTTAGCTTTAGCAATTTGGCGACCGCGCCCTTTGACCAGGATGTTTGGGAACCGCCGTTAACAGCCTCTCCTAATAGTGAAGCGATCCGCTATTACGCACCACCCAACCGGGTTTGGGGCTATGATCCTGCACTCCAGCTTGCTCCAGCGGGTCCGGCAGCCTCTCGCTTTATTACCGCTGGCAAAAACCGCAACGAGTTCTATTCAGAACTGCCTGCCAACGATCCTTATATTAGGAGACTCTGTAATGCGGCAAGGACATCGGGCATCGCCGGAGTTCCTGCAAACATCAACTGCCCTGCTTAACTCTGTCTGGAGGCTTGATTATGTCCATCGATCTCGGTTTGTCCCGTAAACCTACAGCGCAGGTAGCTACGACAGTGATGCCCAACCCTGCTGCTGCTGTAGTGATGCGACGGCAGCGCTTACTCCTTTCTCTGTTAACTCGTTTGCCACTGCGTGCCCCGTCAGCGCAACGTGCAAAACGGGATCAGGGGCTATCGTTAATTGAATGTTTGGTGGCGATCGTCGTGGTTTCTATCACGCTGATTGCGATTACGCCCCCAATCTTCTTCATCACAGCAACCCGTGTGCAAAGCCGTAAGGCAGAACAAGCCTTGCAAGTGGCTCAAGCCGAGATCGATCGAGTCCGGGCAGTCGTTGAGCGCGGCGTTTATGCAGCCGCTGATCTGCCTGCTGAGGTTGCCAACATTAGCAATGTGCCTGCCCCGACTAGCATTGCTGGCGTTTTGAAGTCATCAACCGTTGCCTGCAATACTTACGCAGGTGTCACCGTTGCGGCTACTGCTTTGTTGCCAGTCAACACCGATCTGGATCCCAGTAACCTTGCTGCGTGTCGGTCACAATTTTTGGTGCAGACGTTTCGTACGGAGGGTACACCCGCCACTTCATCAGTGCCTACCTCTGGCTTCCGGTTGGGCGTACGGGTTTACTCCGACAATCCACTCCTGCGTCAAAACTTAGGAAACGGTCTCCAAACGCAACAAGCATCCCTCCGCTTTGTGAGTGGGCTGGGCGACCAAAATCGACGACCCCTGGCGATCTTATATTCCACTATCGTCCGCAACGATACCAGTACTTCTCTCCAAGACTATCGCACCGTCTGTTCGACCCCCAATGGCTGCTGAGTCGGAACGCTCCTACGCGGTTCGCTATCAATGCCCATAAATTTTAGTCGCTACCGTCCTTCTCTCAACCAGGCTTAGAATGGCTAAACACTCCTTCCCGTGGCTCTTAGTGCGATCGCTCCGGTTCCAGCGCAAGCATCCGACCACTGGCTTTACCCTGCTAGAACTACTGATCTCGGTGTTTATCGGCGGCATCATTGTCAGTACGTTGCTCTACAGCGTGGTCGAGCTGCTGAAAGTAAACCAGCGAGAATCGAGCCGTGCCGAAACTCAGCGCGAAATGCAGTTGGCGATGGACTACATCAGCTCAGAATTGCGCCAAGCGGTCTTTGTTTATGATGGTAGTTGTTTAACTGGAGCGGGCGCGTTTGCCGCAAATGCTTGCCCAGGCATCACCAATTTTCTGCCTGCAGCGATCAACACTCAACCAACAGGAGTAGGAGTAGGAACAACCCCCGTCTTAGCCTTCTGGCGAGTCGATCAGCTACCCCAAGTCTTGATTAATCTCTGTGCAGCCAACTCTGCTAACTTGAACCTCACAACTAACGCTAACCCGCCAGCAGGCATTAACGGGGTGCCCTGCCTGTCTCGCAGAACCTATAGCCTGGTTGTGTACTACCTTGATACAACCAACACTGGTAACACGTGGTCTGGCAGGGCACGGCTAAAACGCTATGCGCTCACTCAATTTACGGCGGCTGGTGCGCCCAACACGGGCTGGGTTGACCCAACTACGACCAACAATAAATTTCTTGGCTGGCCCTATGAGGCGACGGGTAACAATTTGCAAACGGCAGGAACGCTGTCAGATGGGTCAGTTAACCCTTATGCAGGTTCCATCGCTGGTGTAGTCAATCCGCCTCCGCCTGTTTTAGTCGATTTTGTAGATACTCCTGTCACAGCAGGCTCGACTGCGACTGCTTGCCCTGGTGATTCTGTCGCTGCGGGTAGCTTGCCACCTTTTGTGCGATCGCCATCTGGTACAACTGTCACTAGCGTTTATGCCTGTGTGAGAGGTGGTGGTTTTACAGCCGGGATTCAAAATAATACAGGTGGGCGCAACCAGGAGACTGCGATCTTCCTCAGAGGTAATGCGGCGGGTCGGGCGGGGGTGCCACTCACTGCCAATGTCGTCTTCGATCTACAAACCCGTGTGTTGAGTCGTGGCAGTTTTGAGAAAAGTCCGGCACCTCAGTAGGCTGCTCCTTTTAGTGCTCTAGCTTAGAGAAGAAATATGAAAAATCACCGTTTACTGAGACAATCAACCGCCGGTTTCACCCTCATCGAAACGCTGGTTGTGGTCATTATGATTGGAGTCTTGTTTGCGATCGCGGCTCCGGGGTGGTTGACCTTCATTAACCGTCAACGGCTAGGCACTGCGAATGAGCGGATTCTCCAAACCTTACGCACTGCCCAGACTGAGGCGAGCCGCACGCAGACCTATCGAGAAGCCCGTTTTGATGTTGTCTCAGATCCGCCGAGAGTCGCAGTTTTACCCTTAACTGCTGGTGCCACAACGGGTATGGGTGGTGCAGCCGTGCAGACCTTAGAGCGTATCCCTAATGCTCAGGTCACGCAATGGGAAACGCTCGGACAAGGTGAGGTGCGGTCAGGCATTCTCACTCTTAGAACGAGTCACACCGCTAGTAATTCCATCATCTTCAGTCCCGATGGGGCGGTGGCTTCCACGATACAAGCGACCACCAACCCAACCATTACTGATGCCCAGCCGTTTACAGTAACTTTGGCGCTTAGGGGTGCTCCAAGCGTTAAACGCTGCGTTAGTGTCCGCACTCTTTTAGGCGCTGTTAACCAGAAAAGTGATGCAGAGTGCCCTTGAGTGAATACAGATCCCCGACTTCTTTCTGCCCTTTAATCATTCGCTTCATCCAGGGCAGAAGTCGGGGATCTAGCTCAATCAATGTAGACGAGGGTTAAGATCACTCATCTACAACTTTTAATTCGTAGAGGTTCCAGAGCGAACCACGGGTATCCAGACCAGAGAACTGTACGCCCTTGACACGATCGCGGATCGCTGAAAGCGCAGTGGGTGTCACCAGATGAATGACAGGCACCTGCTCTTGGACGATGCGTTGAAAATCGGCATAAATTTGTTTGCGCTTGGTTTCGTCATATTCTCTGGTGCCAGCGACAAAGAGGCGATCGATCTCCCGCTCCCAATCGGAAATCACCCAATTTTTGATGGGTGGTGCGCCCACATTAGGACCCTGATTAAAGTCATGGGACGTGCCAGCGCTCGTCCAGTAGTTGGCACCGTCATGTGGCTCCACACCGCCTGTATAGCTGAGGAAGTAGCATTCCCAGTTGCGGTTGCCGATACTTTCCACCAGCACGTTGAAGTCAACCGGGTTCAGGTCTAGTTGAATGCCAATACTCTGTAAGTCTTGCTGCATTTGAGCGGCAAGCTGCTGTGCGTTGCGGCTACCCGCTGGCAAAATCATTGTGAACCGGACGCGGTTGCCTGCTTCATCTAGCAGTTGTTGCTTGTCGTTGTACTTAAACCCAGCGCCTAACAGTAGCGATTTTGCTTTAGCAGGATCGTACTTGTATACTTTTAAGCCTTGCTGCGGCGACAGAAAATAGGGACTCTGCACCGAAATCGGTGAATTCTGAAGTTCTCCAATGCCGCGAAACAGATTGTTGATGATGCTCTGGCGATCGAGCGCGTAGGCAACTGCCTGACGAAAGGCTTTGGTGTTAAACCAGCGCGATTTAATCGGGTCAACAAACGGCTTGCCGTTAGCGTTTGTGGCGCGATTTAGATTGAACGCAATAAAGGTTGTACTAGAGGTAGGACCACCGTTGAGAATCGCAAATTTACCGCGCTCCTCTTCACGCTTAAGTAAGGAGAAATCTTCGGGGCGCAGCACAGCCATGTCCAGGTCGCCAGAGCGAAACCGCAACATCCGGCTATCGCTGTTTTCGACGACTTGCCAGATGATGCGCTCGATGTAGGGCAACGTCTCGCCCTGGGCACCTTTACGCCAGTAATACGGATTGCGGCGATAAATAAGCCGCTGACTATTGGCATAGCTCTCGATCGTGTATGGTCCGTTTGTAACGATTTCCGTTGGGTTGGTGTCAGTGCCCCAGGTTGTCAAAAACCGGGGATTACCATCAGAGCCTTTGGTAAACACAGTTTGGCGCAGACGATGAGCAGGCAAAATCTTGGCACTCATTGCCCGCAAAAAGGGCGAAGATGGCTCTGGTAGAAGGAACTCAACACGGCGATCGTCCAGCTTTTTTACTTCTGGCAGCAGCTTTTTGTCGCCAATACGAAAGGCATCTCGTACATCGGTGGGAATGGCTTCATTCAGGTACACATCGTTGTAGGTGAATAGCACGTCATCTGCCGTCAAAGGCGCACCGTCTGACCACTTCAGCCCGTCTCGCAGGGTAAACGTGATGCGCTTTTTATCCTCTGAGATTTGCCAGGATTCTGCCAAGGCTGGGACAATCTCGGCTGTGATGCCGTGTTCGTCAACTAACCCGTCAAACGTGAAGGAGAAAATATTGGGCGACGAGTTGTTGAGGGCGTAATTAAACGTTTTGGGATCGGTTGTGGTGCTAATGACAAGCTGCGGGATACGAGCTGCCTGACTTTTTAAGTTTTCTACCTGGCAGGCAGAAAGGGCGATCGCTAGCACGATCGCCAACCCTGCTAACGCCCAATACCGCCCACGTTGAATCAATACAGACACTGCAACACTCATAACCGCTTCCTTTGCTTGCTGCTGAAGGCTAATCAACTGAGCGTTTAGCGGTTGCCCAGCCCATCCTTATGTACCTAGTCTAAAGTCTAAAACCTAGCTGCGTGCCGTGACCGATAGCCCGTCAACGATCAGGGACGGGGTATAGCAAGAACCGTTCCAATCGGCATCACCACCCAGCGCCAGCAGTTGCTGTAAGGCAGTGTAAACATTACCGGATACCATCGTATCTTTCACGCGCCCGATCACTTCACCGTTTTTAACCCGGTAGCCCAGGTCAACGTTGATGGAAAATTCGCCCGAAATCCCGGCACCGCCACCGAGCATTTGGTCAATGACTAGCCCATCGTCAAGAGTCGCGATTAAATCTGGGAGAGACTTGCCCGTAGCGATGCTGCCGACGGGCTGGATGATGATGTTGAACAGTCCAGGGGTGGGGTAGCTACCCAAGCCAGGACGAAAGCCGTTGCCTGTGGTACCGCTGCCGATCGCCCGTCCAGTCGTAAAGTCGGCATAGAAGAGTTGCAGCACACCACGATCAATGAAGGTAATGGCGCGAGTTGGGGTGCCTTCATCATCAAAGGGACAGCTAAAGGGTCCCACATGGGGCTGTTGTGAAAGGGTCAAGCCTTCAGACGTGACGAGTTCACTGAGGCGATCGCTCCAGGGTGATGCACCTTCAAGCACCTGTTTGCCGCTGAGAGCCGACTGTACCGTACCCCATAGCATATCAGCGGCTTTGGATGTGAAAAGAATGGGGACACGACCAGTCGGGGGTTGTGTGTTGTCTCTCGCCCACTCCAAGCGCTGCATAATTTGGTGTACCAGTGCCGTAGGGTCAAGGCTCCCCCGTTGGGTTTGCCCATCGGAGACGCACAAAAAATCGTCGCCACGGATCCACTCGGCGGAGAGGTAACAGCTCAGGGTTGTATCGGTGTAGCCACAGTCTAAGCCGTTGGAATTCAGCAAACGAGTTGTTTCGGCTTCACATTCCCATTCAGCAGTGCAGACCAGGTCTGGATTTGCCTCACGGATAAGGGCGATCGCCTCTCGTCCCCAGGCGACTAATTGTTCTACAGACACCGTTTCGCCCAGATCAGGGTATTGGTTTTTGGCAGCACCCGCCAGTTCGATCGTCTCTGCTTCATTCAACTGGCTCAGGGCGATCGCGCGATCCACTAAAGCTTGTGGCTCAACAGGACCGTAGGCAACGGCTAAACCAGGGCAACCGTCTCGCCACAGCCGCAAAGCAGTTCCTTCTGCCTGGGCACTTTCTAGCTGCTTCAGGCGATTTGCCTCAAAAAAGACCGGATATGCCAGCGATCGCGATTGCAGGACTTCTGCCGCTTCTGCGCCTGACTTGGCAGCCAATTCCAGCAGTTGCTCTGCTAAGGTATCGTGTTGCAAGTCGTCGGAACCCATAATGTGTGAGCGAACAGGGAGAGCAAGAAGGGATCGGCAGTCAGCGGTCAGCGGTCAGCTTTTAGAGGGTAGAACAGGCATTAAATGACGAACGAATACTGAGCGTTGGCTGGTTAAAAAATAAGCTCATGGGTTTAGGAGCAGCCAGCCAAAACCTGTGGAGAAGTAGACTGCAACAGCCAGCAATGAATCCTGCCTTTATCGCTAATCGCTGACCGCTGATCGCTGACCGTTGATTGCCTAACAACTACTAAGGATCACTTTACGCTAAGTTGACCGTCTGTAATAGCCAAAATCCAGCGAAGGCTTCTGTGTCGGGATCGGCTTGAACCGCAAGAAAGTGAACCCCATTCGCCTGCTGTTTCGCGGCTTCAAAGTTCTGTGCTTCTGTTTTTACCTGCTGATTCGACAGGCTGGCAAGCGTCCAGCGATCGTTTAGCCCAGTCTCTAGCAACAAGCGCGTGGGATAATCGCTATCAAACTTGACGCTGGCGACCTCCAGACCTGACATCCAGGCGGCTAAGGGTGTGGCACGCGCCGAAAAGATCAGCAGCCCTGGAATTTGGGTTTCTGGCGCAAGCCCTGCCAAAGCCAGGGGAAACGCTTCCCCAAAGTCGATCGTCCACTCGTTCATTTCCGCCACGTCACGGGCTGACAGTGTGACAAACTGCCATTTTTCGCCCAGCAACGCATCGGGTAGGGGTTGCGGCGGAGTTTTGGCAAAACTCACAGATGGATTAGCACCGGGTTGAAAGCCTGGTAGGGCTGGATAGACTGACTGATGGCGCTGCCGCAGCCATTGGTTCAGCACAAACGTTCGCTGGCTCAGTTGAGCTGGGATGCCCAATTCTTTGCAGGCTTTGGCAATCATGTTGTTCATTGCCTGCCGAAAGAAGCGGATCTTATCAGGAGGACTGGGAGCCTGGGCGATCGCTGCCTCAAGCACACGTTTCAAATGCACCGAGTTAACTTCAGTACTGGAACAGAATTCGGCATAGCGAAAGAGCGATTCTGGCTGGCGATCGATCGCCAACGGGCTTTCACAAACCAGCACTTCCCAAACCTTTTTCTTATTTTCGTCCAGAATCGGGCGCGAGTAGAAGTCAAGTTCCCAAACGGTAATCACCCTCACTCTCCCAGGATTGCTTTTCTCGCCCGTTCTTGGCGCGATTCTGCTTCTGCCATGACATCGGACATCTTTTCCAGCATTTCACCAGGGAAGTTTTCGAGCACTTTTGTGGAAAGGGAAATTCTGCCTTTGCCTTCGTCAAGACCCGCAATCATCGCTTTGATTGGTTGCCCGACCTGAAATAAACCTGCCAGGGCTTGGACGTAGTTTTTACTGATCTGGTTGATGTGGAGTAGCCCTGTCGTGCCACCAAATTCGACAAACACACCAAAGGGTTTGATGCTGGCAACTTTGCCATCGACCAGTTGCCCAATTTCGAGCTGACTGAAACTGGCGGAGCGGGTGGCAAGACGGTTTGACAGCACTAGCTTGTCGCGAGTCTGGTCAATTTCCAAAATGCTGGCGCTGAGTGTGCTGCCTTTGAGTGCTTCCAGATCTTCGCGCTCCACCAGGTGCGATCGTGGAATGAAGCCCCGCAACCCCTGGATATCGACTGTAACGCCGCCCTTGTTAACGCCTGTGACTCGTACCTGATAGCTCTGATTGCTCTCTTGAGTTTCTGCCAACCGATCCCAGGCTTGCTTGATCTCCAACTGCTTCAGCGAAAGCGTGACCTGCCCATCGCCATCTTGTTCGCGGATGATGAGAAACTCGCGCTCTTCGTGGAGGGGCACGATCGCCGACGGGTCAGTAACGCCCCGCAGGCTGGCTTCATTGGCAGGTAAAAAGGCAAGGGACTTCGCGCCAATATCGACGTAAATGCCATCAATTTCGTAATTGACAGCTTTCCCCGAAATCATCTGCCCCTGCTGAAATTGATAGTTGTGTTGCTCCAGCGCTTTTTCAAAGTCCTCCATCGAAAAGGACTCACTGGCTGAACGAGCGGATTTGGCTTCCATGAAACAAGCGATCGTAGTCGGCTTTCTTACTATAGTCCGTTGCGTTAGAGAGTTTTGAGTTTTGAGTTTTGAGTTTTGAGTTCAGGAGCCAGCGTTTTCGCCTTTTGCCTTTAGCTTTTTACCTTTTGCCTTTTACTTTTTGCCTTCTATTTCAGCACTCGCCCAAACAATTCCTTTACCTTCTCCCAGGCATCAGCAGCATCTTCGGGGTTGTAGTCAGGGCGTTGATCGCAGAAAAAGCCGTGCCCAGAGGGATAGCGAAAAAAACGATGGTCGCTTTGATGTGCCTTAAGAGCGTCTTCGATCGCGTCGATTTGCTCCACTGGAATGAGGGGATCAGTGGTGCCAAAGAAAGCGTAGAGTGTGCCTTTGATCTCTGGGGTGCGGGTGAGTGTAGGCTGACCACCACCCGGAGTCATAGTGGCAATACCGCCGCCGTAAAAGGATGCAGTCGCTTTGATGGCTGGCAGGGCCGCTGCCAGGTAGACAACGTGACCACCAAAGCAGAAACCGATCGCGCCGATCGCGTCTCCTTGCACGGTCGGTAAGGCTTGGAGATAGGCGATCGTCGCTTGCACATCACTCAATAGCTCATCCGCTTTCGTTGCCTCTTTGTATTGGCGACCCAGAACAGTACTGTCAGCATCGTAATTGCCCTCAAAGCCAGGGGCACTGCGCTGAAAAATGGCAGGCGCGATCGCGACGTAGCCTTCTTGAGCCAGACGCTCTGTGACACTGCGAATGTGGCTGTTGACACCCCAAATTTCTTGAATGACAACGATACCAGGATAGGTGTCGCTGCCGATTGGTTGGGCAAGGTAGGCATCTATTTGCAAGCCATTATTGGCGATTTGCACCGCAGTAGTCTGAATGGTCATAATCCGTATTTGCCTGGTACGCGTAGGTTCAGATGCAGTGATTATCGGTGGTTAAGAGTTGTTATGAGACATGAAACCTCTCCTTACATGAACCACGCTGACAGCTTGCTCTAACGGGTCGCCCGATCGCGTGGGTTAATTGTCCTCTCAAAAATTGCCACAGCGTCCTGACCAGTGCAACTACTGCCGTAATGATGTTGGTGGTGGCAAAAAATATTACTCTTTTCTCACATGGCTCTTTTCTCACATGGCATCTTGTACCCGTTTGATTTTTGCTCATGGGCGATCGCTCGTGAGCGCAAGCCGCTATGCGACTCGACAGTGGTTGTTGGGTTGCCAGACTCTTTGCCTTTGGCGTGACATTGTACCTATCTGGGTGAAGACTTATTAGCCTTTGAGCCGCTAGGTTTACGAAGGGTGTAAGCCAGTGCTGCATCAGGGAGTGCAGCATCTAAAATGTAACTTAACTAGGACTTACGCCTAAAACTAGGACTTACGCCTAAAGTGTTTAGATCCCCGACTTCTGGTCAAAACTTAGCTCAAAAGCCTACCCCATCGTAGAAGTCGGGGATCTTCACGTCAGTCCTACTAACTAAAGATGTGTGATCCCTCCGACTAGTCGCATCGTTAAACGCTTCCTTTAGAGCGCGTGGAGGCTCTTGTATGGTTCAATTTCATATTCAGACGGAGAGCGACATTCCGGCATCGACACAGCTTTATAACCAAATTCTGTTTGCGATCGCGTCGCGCCAATATCCACCCGGACACCGTTTGCCCAGTACACGTCAGTTGGCAATGCAAACGGGGTTACATCGCAATACGATCAGTAAAGTTTATCGTCAGCTCGAAGACGCAGGTGTAGTTGATGCACAAGCGGGTTCTGGCATTTATGTGCGAGAACAGACCCATGAAGACGTGGCAAAGGTGCGATCGCCCATTCTTGATCAGCATCCAGAAGCATACAAAGTTGTGCAAAACAGCCTGGATGATTTGCTCAAGCTTGGCTGTTCGCTCAATCAGGCGCGTGAGCTTTTTTTGGCAGAAATTGACTGGCGCTTGCGCTGTAGCGCCCAGGTCTTGGTGACGGCTCCGACTCACGATATCGGTGCCGGAGAAGTGATTGTCCGTGAGCTAGAGCGAGCGCTCAATATTCCTGTGCAGCTTGTACCGATCGAAGAGTTAGAGCAAATATTGGATCAAACTCGCTCTGGCACAGTGGTCACCAGTCGTTATTTCATTGCTGAGGCAGAAGCGATCGCGGCTCCCAAGTCGGTGCGCGTGATTCCAGTGGATATTTATGACTTTGACTCTGAAATTAAGCTGATTAAGCAATTAACCAAAGGCACCTGTATTGGGGTTGTCAGCTTAAGCTCTGGGACGGTCGGCGTAGCGGAAGTGATCATTCACAGTCTACGAGGCGATGAACTACTGGTGATGACGGCTCAAGTGGGTGATGGTTACAAGTTGGGAGCGATCGTGCGGAGTGCCCAGACCATCATTAGCGATCAGGCAAGCTGTGCCACTGTAAAGGCTGCCATTTCTGCCGCACGAGAAGACCTGATCCGTCCACCGCAGCTTATTTGCTGTGAGAATTTCATCGTCTCTAAGTCGATCGAACTGCTCAAACGAGAGCTTGGTTTGGAGTAACCTGCAATGTGACTGCTTAGAGCAAAGCTTCATAAATGGTTGAATGCTTACTATAGAAGCAGCAAACCACATGAGGCATAAGCAATGCGACTACTCCATACCATGCTGCGCGTTGGCAACCTGGATGAATCTCTCCAGTTTTATTGCGATCTTCTGGGTATGACGCTGCTGCGCCGGAAGGACTATCCAGGCGGCGAATTTACTCTGGCGTTTGTGGGCTATGGCGAAGAAGCCGATCACACCGTTTTGGAACTCACTTATAACTGGGGCACCGAGGCTTACAATCTGGGCGATGCCTATGGTCATATCGCGATCGGCGTGGATGATATTTACGCAACCTGTGCCGAAATCCGCGATCGGGGTGGCAAAGTCACCCGTGAACCAGGACCAATGAAACATGGCTCGACTGTCATCGCCTTTGTCGAAGATCCCAACGGCTACAAAGTAGAGCTGATCCAACTGGGCAGCCAGGGAGCAGGCAAAGCGGAACAGCAGGCTCAAACTGCGGGTGTTGGAGGGTGATAGGGAGTGGGAATAGGGAGTAGGGAATGGGGAGTGGGGAGTAGGGAGTGGGGAGACAGAGAATCAGTTCACTCCAAAGCTCGGTTTGAGTAGCTCACCCCTTCACTCTTCACCTCTTCACTCTTCACTCTTCACTCTTCACCTCTTCACTCTTCACCTCTTCCCCCTTCACCTCTTCCCCCTTTCACCCAATTACCGATCCGACCGTGTAAACTCCTGATAGGTCTAACTTGGGTTGTCTTTATTGGTTAGGCAGACCCAGCGAACCGTGTGAGGAGTGTGGTGTGAGTAAAAAAATCTGGTTGGCTAGAGGGTTGGGCAGCCTGGGAGTGCTCTGCCAGACGTTGCCTGGGTGGACTACGCCTCTTTCTAGCCATGACTCTGTAGTCGAACCTGCAGAGGTTTCAAGGATCGTGCCGCTGGACGATCGCTCCTCGTTAGCTTGTCCTTCTACACCGCCACAGGTACAGCCAGAATCGCTACAGGTACAGCCCGATCGCCTTGAATCTGACTGTATGGAGCCAGCGAATGATGCCATGGCGCAGGTGCAATCGGTTTCTGCGTTGAGCGATGTGCGTCCTACGGATTGGGCATATCAGGCTTTGCAGTCGCTTGCCGAGCGGTATGATGTGGCGATCGGTTATCCAGACGGCACGTTTCGGGGCAATCAAGCACTGACACGCAACGAATTTGCAGCCGCTCTGGCGCGTGTGCTGGATGTCATTTCGCAGCAATATGTGGTCGGTCGCGGCAATGTTACCCAGTTGCGAGAAGATCTTGCGACCGTGCAGCAGCTTCAGGCATCCTATGGAGCGATCGCGACCGATTTACGTGAGCGTGCTAACCAGCTTGACCAACAAGTTGCCATGCTGGAGCAAGATCAGTTTTCCATTACCACTAAACTATCGGGGCAAACAGTTTTAGCGTTTACCGATGGCTCTAATGCTCGCGGTACCGTGCTGTCGCGCACTCGCCTCAATCTCATCACCAGCTTTGCGCCTAATGGTGTGCTCTCAACGCAACTGGAGGCTGGCAACAATGGCAATGATGCGATCGGACGTGCCCAAGAGCGCGAGCAAAACCTGTTAGGTACACTGGGCTTGCTGGCAGGCGGCGGTGGCTTGGACTACGTTGGGGTTGCCAGTGCGGTGCGTCTTAGCAACTTGTCCTATTCCTTTCAGCCTGCACCCGGTTTTAACCTCACGGTTGGGGCGCGACTGTCACCACGCGATTTTATCGACTACAACCGCTTTGCTAACGACTCTACCGAAACGTTTTCCTCCAGCTTTTTTCTCAACAATCCGCTGATTGTGCAAAATCAGATCGATCGCGTGGGCGGTGCCGGAGCCGTACTGACCTGGAAACCAGCTACGTTACCGCTGATCGTGCGGGCGCTGTATGTGGCAGCGGATGCCTCACGTCCCAACGCTGACATTACGGATGGTGGTTTGTTTGGCGATCGCAATCAGGGCAGCCTGGAAGTCGAGTATGACTTTAGCAAAAACATCATTGCCCGTTTTCAGCTAACGAAAGCGACCGTGAATAATGTCGATATTTTTGCAGGCGGGATCAATGCTGAATGGGCTTTCAACCGCCAGTTCGCCATCTTCGGACGGTTTGCGATCGGCAGCTATGAGGGCTTCAATCCACTGTTGAATCAAGACTTAGACCTGAATCCTAAAAGCTGGTCGATCGGCTTTGTGGCACGGCAGTTGTTTATTCCTGGCTCTACTGCTGGCATTGCGATCGGGCAACCGTTTGTCGAAAAAGACCTGGGCGATGCAACACAGACCAATATCGAAGTGTTCTACAGCTTCTTGCTCAACGACAACATCAGCGTTACGCCTGCTTTAACCGTAGTAAGCAATCCTGACAATCGCGATCGCGGTACTATCTTTCAATGGTTCCTACGCCTGGTGTATTCGTTTTAGCAAACGTGCTGTTTAGCGTTCCTACGGGTCGCTAACTGATAGCCGATCGTTAATCTCGTTATACTAAAAGCGCTAGCATCACTGTATTTATACTTGTAAATTTAAGACTCACAATGCAGCCCACTGACCCGAATAAGTTCACAGACAAAGCATGGGAAGCGATCGTACAGGCGCAGGATGTTGTTCGCCGCTACAAACAACAGCAACTGGAAGTAGAACACCTGATCATTACTCTGCTAGAACAAAAAGACGGTCTGGCGACAAAGGTTTTTACCAAAGCCGGTGTTGATACTACGCGCCTCTGGCAGCAGATTGAAGATTTTGTCCGGCGACAGCCCAAAGTGCCCAGTAACGAGCAGCTTTACCTGGGGCGCAACCTGGACATTATGCTCGATCGTGCTGACGAAGCACGCGAAGCCTGGAAAGACGAATTCATTTCGGTTGAGCACATACTGCTAGGTTTCGCGACCGATTCACGGTTGGGTCTGCGTTTACTACGTGGTTTCAATGTCGATGCCAAGCAGCTAGAAACGGTCATTCGTGATGTGCGGGGCAGTCAGAAAGTAACTGATCAAAATCCCGAAAATCGCTATGCCGCGCTCGAAAAATATGGGCAAGACCTTACTGAAAAGGCGAGGGCAGGCAAAACTGACCCGGTGATTGGTCGAGATGAAGAAATTCGACGGGTCGTGCGAGTCCTCTCTCGCCGCACGAAGAATAATCCGGTCTTAATTGGCGAACCAGGGGTGGGCAAAACGGCGATCGTCGAAGCCTTGGCACAGCGCATTGTCAACGGTGACGTACCAGAATCGCTTAAAAATCGGCGGCTGATCTCGCTGGATATGGGATCGCTGCTGGCAGGTGCAAAGTATCGTGGTGACTTTGAAGACCGACTGCGATCGATTCTTAAAGAAGTCATCCACTCTGACGGACAAATCGTACTGTTCATTGATGAAATCCATCAGGTCGTTGGCGCTGGAGCCACTCAGGGCGCAATGGATGCTGGCAACCTGCTGAAACCCTTGCTGGCACGCGGCGAACTGCGCTGTATCGGCGCGACGACGATCGATGAATACCGCAAATACATTGAGAAAGATGCAGCCCTGGAACGGCGCTTTCAGCAAGTCTATGTCGATCAACCCAGCGTCGAAGATGCAATCTCCATTCTGCGGGGACTCAAAGAACGCTACGAAGTGCATCACGGGGTCAAAATCACCGATTCCGCTCTCGTTGCTGCTGCTACGCTTTCGTCACGCTATATTGCCGATCGGTTCCTACCCGATAAGGCGATCGACCTGATTGACGAAGCTGCCGCCAACCTGAAGATGGAGATCACCTCCAAGCCAGCCGAACTGGAAATGTACGATCGCCGCATTATGCAGCTTGAGATGGAAAAGCTGTCCTTAGAAACTGAGAAGCAAAGCCCTGGCAATGTGTTCGGTGTGGGTCGATCGGCGCAAGATCGTCTCGATCGGATTGAGCAAGAAATGACGCAGTTGCTCGAAAAGCAAGAGCAGCTTAACTCTCACTGGCAAAACGAAAAACGCTTGCTGGATGGCATCAACGCCAAAAAAGAAGAAGAAGAGCAAATCGAACTCCAAATTCAGCAGCTTAAGCGGGAAGCAGACCTCGCCAAAGCTAGCGAAGAATACGAGCGCAACACCAAACTTAAGAAAGCGGGTGAATTGTTCCACGCTGTCTTGCCACGCATTAAGGATGAACGCGAAGCTTACGAAGCACAACTGCGCGTGATTCAGTCCGATGGCGGTGCCCTTCTACGCGAACAGGTTACCGAGTCCGATATTGCTGAGATCGTCGCTAACTGGACGGGCATTCCGGTCAATCGTCTGCTAGAAACCGAACGCCAAAAGTTGCTTCAGCTAGAGAGCCATTTGCATCAGCGGGTCGTCGGTCAAGTCGAAGCCGTTGAAGCGGTTTCGGCTGCGATTCGTCGTGCCCGTGCAGGCATGAAAGATCCGGGACGACCGATCGGCTCTTTCCTCTTTATGGGGCCGACAGGCGTGGGCAAAACCGAATTGGCTCGTGCGCTGGCACAGTCGCTCTTTGATGCCGATGATGCCATGATCCGGCTCGATATGTCGGAATACATGGACAAAAGCTCCGTCATGCGTGTCATTGGCGCACCACCCGGCTATATCGGCTACGAAGAAGGTGGACAGTTAACTGAGTCTGTCCGCCGCAAACCCTATGCGGTCGTGCTGCTTGATGAAGTTGAAAAGGCACATCCCGATGTGTTCAACATCCTGCTGCAAGTGCTGGATGACGGACGCATTACCGATGGACAGGGACGCACGACCGACTTCTGCAACACGGTCATTGTGATGACAAGCAACATTGGCAGTGACCACATCCTTGACCTGTCTGGCGATGATGCCCGCTATGACGAAATGCAGGAGCGCGTGACCGAGGCGTTGCGATCGCACTTTCGCCCTGAGTTTCTTAATCGCGTGGATGATATCATTCTCTTCCATACCCTTACCCGCAGCGAATTGAGCCAGATCGTCCGCCTGCAACTTAACCGCATCCAGTCCTTACTGGCAGACCAGAAACTGACCCTGGAACTTACTACGCCTGCCCAAAACTTCATTGCCGCAGCGGGCTATGACCCAACTTACGGTGCCCGTCCACTCAAGCGAGCGATTCAACGCCAACTGCAAAACCCGATCGCGAACAAAATCCTGGAAAACACCTTCACTGAAGGCGACACCATTTTGATTGATCTGGTCGATGATGCCCTCACTTTCAATCGAAAGCCAGCCGCGACTAACAGTGAGCTTTCAGCCGTTTAATTGCCCTTTACAGTTGATAGGCGGTTAACGCTGGAAGAGTGTTGAACAAGCAACTAATACTAATTTGATATGAGCCTGCATAGAACAAGGGGCTCAGTTCTATGTGTCTTCAAAGAGCATTGGTATGAGGCAGCAGCAAGGGGCAGACCAAACCGAAATCATCTTCGCTGAAGCGATCGGGCTCCCTCATTCGCACGCACTTTTAACACAGCACGATCGTTCGGCTCAATGTGCTTTAAAACGTTTTTGCTTGTCTCAATCTGCCCTTTGAAATCGAGCAAGGGCGATCGCACAAACCGTCTCTAAAGCAGAAACATACGCCGTTACCATGAAAACCGCTTAAGCACTGTATTGTCCTTAAAATGTACGTCATCAGTTACAAGCAATTTCGTGACTTTGGTAAAAAATACTCTGATAGTTCTGGTGTTTTGGATGATTGGCTTAAAGTGGCAAGCAGGGCAAATTGGTCTAATTTAAGTGAGATTCAGTTAGTTTTTCCGCAGGCTAAAACGATTGATAACTTAACAATCTTCAGCCTTAAAGGAAAGCAGTATTGTTTAATTGCGAGCATTAATTACGAAGGGCAATTAATCTACCTCAAGCACGTTCTGACTCATGCAGAGTACAAGGAGCAGTGGCAGAATGACTCTCACTTTTAACTCAAAGAAATACGGTGAGCTTTTAGCTCAATATCAGCCTAAGCTGATTCGGACTGAAGCGGAAAATGAAACGACGCTGGCGATCGTAGAAGCGTTAATGCATCGCCCAAACCGTAGCCCCGAAGAAAATGAGCTTTTTGCCTTGCTCATTACGCTCATTGAAAAGTTTGAGCAAGACCATTACTTGCCTGGTACCGCTTCAACGCCACGTTCACGGCTGTTGTTTTTGATGGAGCAACGTCAGCTTCAGCCAGCCAATTTAGTCAGTTTACTTGGCTCTGAAGCTGCGTTGGCAGCAATTATGTATGGCGATCGCGAGATAAGTACCTTTCAAGCAAAAGCTTTAGGCACATTCTTTCATGTTGATCCTGGTTTATTTATTTAACCTTAATCTCAAAAAAGAAGGTCAGAAAAGCCTTCACTATTTGGAAAAGTGACGCTTGTTAACTTGCTGCAATGTACGCCGCGATCGTAGAGAAAGCGGCGATCAAAACTACTGCCAGCATGAGGCTTGGGTTCAGTCTTACACTGCTTTTCCTTGACGCTCCACTTCACTGCCGTCCTTCACGGCGTGAATTCTGTAACAACTCTGCCACCGCCCACCAGGATGTTTTGATCGCGGAGAGTGCCTGTCGCCCTGGGACCTGCCAGATTCAGCGGTGGCTGACCTTGCTGATAGCGAAAATTACCGTCTGCCTCAAACTGCTGCGTGACCATATTCCAGTTCAAGCGATCGGCGTTCAGTTGGGCTTGTTTTTTCTCACCAATGCCGCGTACATCCCCTTCCAGGTAAAGCATTTTCGCTTTAAGGTCAATGCGACCCTCATTGCCGCTGAGGGTGACTTGCTGTTGACGGTTATCGATCGTTAACAGTTGGTCTGACGCAACCGTTTGACGTTGCAAATCCCAAACCAGGCTGTTGCTGGCAAGTTGGGTCGGCGGGTTAGCCAGTGTCAACCGGGCATTCTGCTTCAGTGTAATCGTTTTCGCTTTGAGGTCTGCCACGCCTGTATTTGCCGTTGCCCGATCGGTCGGCACTGTTTGGTTAAACCGATCGATCTGCAAGGGGCGATCGCTCGTCAACGTTTGCTGCTTGATCTGCCAGATGGCACGCTCAGACTGAAACGTTAAATCTGGGTTGATTGCCTGTGCCTTCACTTGCCCCTGCAATTCTAGCCGTTGGGTGCGAGTAAACAAGCGTCCCTCTTTCGCAGCAATTTTCAGTTGGCGATGAGTCCCGGTTAAGTTGTTGCGAACAATCACCAACTCCTTGCGCGGCTGCCATTCCAACTCATCGCCCTTCATGACCAAGCCATCGCGCGTGTCAGTAGCCGTAATTTTGCCACGTAGAAAGATCGTCTGCCCGTTTTGCTGGACTTCACCCTGTTGCCCTTTAACCTGCAAAACTGACACACCATCCTGAAAAAATTCACCTGTGGGCTGCTGAAGACGGGCAACTTTTTTGTCTTTGCTATAGCTTGCCTGCGCTGCTTTTACCTTCCACCACAGTCGCCCTTTAGGATCAAATTCTTCTAGCGTCACGGCGTTAAAAGTGAGGCTGTTGTCAAAATCTTGAGCTTGTTTACTGTCTTGAGCAATTTTTTCGGCGGTACGATCGCGATTACCACATGCAGTTGGTGTACTAAGCACAAGAAGCAACAGTAGATACAGTAGCGGCGAATAAGGTGCCCTCTGATTCTCGTTACTTTGCCGTGCGCGATCGCGCTGAAAGGAAGACAGGATTGGCATGGGGATCATTGCAGCGGCAGGATTAGAAACTAGACAGCGAACAACTGAGCCAAAGATAAGGATGAGCTAACCACCTTTCTAAGGTTAGTTGCTATCCAGTCTACAGTTCAGCGTCCCCTGCCTAAAGTTCAAGACTCCAAGCACAGCTCAAAAGTTCAGCATGGAGGGTCAAGGTTTTTCTATTGACTAGCAGCGATCGATGGCTCAATCATCTTCCTCATTGTCCATCAACCCAATGCTAGAAAGAGGGCGATAAGTGTAGCTGCGTGGTGTTTTCTGAATATCTTCTTTGATATTGTCCAGATCGATATAACGATCGGCAACATTGATCAAGCTGTCACTCGTCATCGATCGCAGGCTCACCACTTCTACGCGCACACCACGATAGCTCACTGCATTAACCGCGTAGGCAAGATCCCCATCACCACTAACCAAAACGGCAGTATCGTAGGAACCAACCAATGACATCATATCGACTGCAATTTCAACATCCAGGTTCGCTTTCTTAGAACCATCCGGTAGTTGCACCAGATCTTTAGAAATCACGCGATAGCCATTGCGTCGCATCCACAGTAAAAAACCTTGCTGTTTTTCGTTGGTGCGATCGACACCGGTATAGAAGAAAGACCGTAACAACCGTGACCCAGCCGTTAGACGGCAAAGCAGCTTAGTGTAGTCAATTTCGATTCCCAGTTGCAGTGCTGCGTAAAACAAATTGGAACCGTCGATAAAGATTGCAACGCGACCACGGTTTTCAAGCACTTGTTCCTGGGTAAAAACAGATTCATTCTCAAAACTATTACTTAACATTTGTCTTATACCTTGGTTTTATGAGGGAACGTTTAATCAATTGAGCAGGCGTGTGGCTGCTTTGGCGGTGCTCAGGAAGAAACAGCTTCTAAAACTTCTAAGCGTTGAAACACGGGTTGCGGTTCGCCTAAAGACTGCTTTGGTGGCAGTGTTCCCCAACAGGCATGGGTTGCAAACGGAGCAGAAGCATAAATTAAAGTCTGTTCATTGAAGTTCATTGAGAACCCCAATTGCTGATAGACCGCTGTACTAAGCTTTGGTGTAATCGGCGCTAAGAGATACGCCGCAAGTCTGACTGACTCCAATACAGTGTACAAAATTTGTTCCACTGCCTGTTGCTGACCTTGCTTGTGAAGTGACCACGGCGCTTGGTCATCAATGTACTTGTTGCCAGCTTTCACTAGGTTCAAAATTGCTTCACAGACTTGGCTGAAGGCAAGGGAGTCATATGCCTGTGCTACGCGATCGCCCAAACTATTGCCGATCGCTGTCAGCGTATTTTCTGCTTGAATCGCATTGGGGGAGAGGTTTGGAACGACTGCATCACAGTACTTGTACGCCATCCTCAACGTGCGATTGAGCAGGTTGCCCAAATCATTTGCTAAGTCTGCATTTAAGGTGTTGATGAAGCGCGTTTCATTAAAATCACCATCGCGCCCAAACTCGATTTCCTTGAGAAAGTAATAGCGAACAGCATCTGACCCATAGCGATCAACCAAGGCAACTGGATCAAGCACATTGCCCAACGTTTTACCCATTTTTTGCCCGTCTTTCGTCAAATGCCCATGCCCAAAAATACGCCTCGGCAGCGGCAACCCAGCCGAGAGCAGCATTGCAGGCCAATAGACGGCGTGAAACCGTAGGATGTCTTTACCAATCAAGTGCGTGTCGATCGGATACCAGCGCTTAAGCGCATTCTCTAACGTTGGGTCGTCATCTCGTTCTAGTAACGCTGTTACATAGCCTAGGAGGGCATCAAACCAAACATAAATGGTGTGCTTGGCATCATTTGGTATCCGAAAGCCCCACTCTAAATTGACGCGAGAGATTGAAAAATCTTGTAAGCCCTGGCTTACAAAGCTCAAAACCTCGTTACGCCGTGACTCTGGCTGGATAAAGTCAGGTTGCTTGGCATACAAAGCCTCTAACTGACTTTGATACTTCGACAGGCGAAAAAAGTAGTTCTCTTCATTACGCCACTCAGCCACACGATTAGTGTGAATCGAGCAGCGATGATCGTCTAGCAGGTCACGCTCTTCCTTAAACTCTTCGCAGGAAAGACAATACCAGCCTTGCTGCCGTCCAAGGTAGATATCGCCGTGATCCCAGACTCGCTGAAAAAACTCGTTAACAATTGCCTCGTGACGGGGATCGGTTGTGCGGATGAAGCGATCGTACCGAATGTCGTATTGCTCCCACAGTGCTCTAAAGCTTGCAACAATTTGATCACAGTGCTCTTGAGGCTTCAACCCTCGCCCTTCAGCCGTTCGCTGTATGTTTTGACCATGCTCATCTGTGCCCGTGATCATGAGCACTGCCTTACCCTGCAAGCGCCGAAAACGAGCGATCGCATCAGCCGCTATGGTTGGATAGGCACTTCCAACATGAGGCAACCCATTTACATAATAAAGTGGTGTTGTAATGGTAAATAAATTACTAACTGTAGACTGAGAACTCATGCAGTTTGGATGAATAAACAAATGCTATGGAAGAATAAAAGATCTGTTTAACTTTCAAGCTGAACAGATACACTTAGTCGTTAAGAACACTACTTTCAGCCTTTAGTCTCGCGACCAGCACAGAGTAATTAGCGCTAAAGATCAAAGTTAATGTAGCAGCCAATTACCGAAACTAGCTGCTCTTGACTCTATCTAAAGCGAGAACTTAATTTGTTAATTCTAGCTAGAAACAGTCGTTCCATAGCTAAGGAAATCTTAAGTTAATCATTAGACTAGCTAAACTCTCACTGATCGAAATGGAGAATGCGATCAATTTAGCAAGGGCAATAGCTTATGAGATTGTTGGGCTTCAACGGTGTTATCTACCTGGTTGACTGACAAATTTTTGAGCCATGACCTGCCCCGCCCTGCACTGAAAGTGCGAACCAACAGGAGTAAGTCCGCTCTAGGCTTTGCCTTCCCGAAGGGTAGAGGACTACAAGGGCGTTGCAACCCGTTTTAACGGGTTTCGCACCGTTAGCCCGGATTTTGATCACGGGCGGGTCAGCAACGGAGCAAGTGGCTTTTCAAGACTTTTGTCAGTCAATTAGGTTATCTACTCACTGCACCAATCGGTAAGTATTTTAGTGGTAGACAGGGTGCTTAAAGGTTGGCACTATCTAACGTACAGCGATCGCCACAGAACTTAGGACATTGGGATCAAAGGGTGTGGGGCTCTACCCCAGCCAGGAACTCTACCCCTGCTCCCTGTCCTCACTAAGATGGCTACGGCTATAGTTACGTAGCGCGTATGCAAGACCACTGCTTTGTTGCGCCGCAGACCGATATAAGCAGGTTTAAGTGAATGAGGCTGTAGACAGATCCCTGCTTACCTCATTTGATAGCGGCTAGACATAAGGCAACAGCATAAAATGAATCAATTAATTAAGAGCTGTTAGCCTGCAAGCCTATCTAATCTACGACCTTAGTACCTTCTGCGATCGTCCCCAAGATTGCTGTTAGGCTATGTAAAGCTATGTAACGCATTGTTTTATATGGCACCATCTTAGATTCCTTTTGCTAGCCCCATGCCTTCAGCCCAACCACTTCAGTTCTCGCGCTTTTTGCTTACAGCGTTAGGGACACGCCTTTACACCCATCATCAAGATCGCATTCCTCCAGCTGGACCTGTACTGATTGTCAGCAACCACCGTAGCTTTTTAGACGCGCCCTTATTGATGACGGCTTTGAACCGACCGATTCGCTTTGCTTGTCATCACTACATGGGGCAGGTGCCTGTGATGCGAGATATTGTGGAAAAAATGGGCTGTTTCCCTTTAGATCTGCCACAGCAGCGCCAGCAAACTTTTTTTGATCAAGCGGCACAGCTTTTGCGGAGCCAGCAAGTGGTAGGGCTTTTCCCAGAAGGTGCCGAACCAATGGTCAAGCGAACGTTACCTAACCAAGTGGGTATGTTCCAACGGGGCTTTGCTCATTTGGCGTTACGTGCTCCGGTGCAAGGTTTGGTTGTACTGCCTGTAGCGATCGTGTCTGATGCTGAAGCCACTAATGCGGCAGTGCCCCTGAGGCTGCTGAGTCTTTTTGACCCTTCAGAGCCACTTTTTTCGCAGGAAGGCTGGCACCCAATGGTTGTTTACCAGCGGGTTAACCTTTTGGTGGGTCGCCCTCAGTGGATTAGCCAAACACAGCGTCAGCACTATCAGGGTAAAAAAGCGAAAACTCTTGTAGCCGAGCTGACTCAGCAGTGCCATACCGAAATTCAAAACCTACTGCATCAGGGCGCTTACTAGAAACCTGAAGGCAGAAAGCAAACAAACGGCAAACGTAATTCTGAACTTAAAGGGACTTTCCCCTCCTTCTTCTCCCCTTACTCCTCTTAACTATGCCGAACGTTCAAGGTCGTCCCTGTTTTTTGACACCACAGCGATTACAACCAGACTATCCACTGTTTATCTTCTTGCCTGGTATGGATGGTACAGGTCGTCTTCTACGATCGCAAACAGTTGGGCTAGAACCCGCGTTTGATGTTCGTTGTCTGGCGATTCCACCGGATGACTTGACTAACTGGCAGGTTTTAACTGAGAACGTAGTGGCGTTAATTGAAGCAGAGTTGCAGCAGTCGCCCGATCGCCCAGTTTATTTGTGTGGTGAGTCGTTTGGGGGCTGTTTGGCAATGCGAGTCGCGCTTCATGCGCCAAAAATCTTTGACCGTATCATCCTGGTTAATCCAGCGTCTTCGTTTCGCCGTAAACCGTTAATTGCTTGGGGATCGCAAGCAACGCGCTGGGTACCAGAATTTATGTATCGACTGTCATCGATCGCATTAATGCCCTTTTTGGCATGTTTAGGACGGGTATTAGAGGGCGATCGACAAGCGTTCTATGATGCAGTGCTATCAGTGCCGCAGCGCACTTCGATCTGGCGGCTCTCACTGTTAAGTGATTTTGATGTGGCTGATGAGCAGTTGTCGCAACTCCACCAACCGATCTTGCTTCTAGCGAGTGCCGCTGATCGTCTCTTGCCATCTTTGGCAGAGGTGGAGCGTTTAGCAATGTTTCTCCCCTCTACCCAAACTGTTGTCCTGCCATATAGTGGTCATGCCTGCCTACTAGAGGCAGATGTCAATCTGTACGAAATTATGAAAGCCCAAGATTTTTTGGGCGAAACACAGTCAAAAACGGTCGCGATCGCCCTGAGTCACAAGGAGTAGGCTGCAAGGGATCGGTTCTAGCATCGCGCCTTGGTTCCTTCGCTGCGACTGATTCTCTCCCTTGCATCTTTACTTAAGCGTGGGTTTCTAACGATTGTGTAATCAGATCAAAGTAAGGGCGCGTCATGGCTAAAGCGTCGTTAGACAAGGCTGTAGTGATTGCCTCTTGGAGGTAACGATAAGCGATGACACAGTGAGCGGTGCGTTTGTGTGCCAGCAAGATTGTATCTAACCACGCCATCATTTGTTCTTTAAAGAAAACTTCGTCGTCTCGTAAAATCGATAGCGCCACATAGCGTAACACCTCAGTCATGTCGTATTTACAACGCTGCCCGTGTTGTTGAATGAGATCTGGATAACTCTGCGACAGTTTGCGAAGGGCATAAAGGATGAACTTTTCGCTGTTATCGCGCAGCTGCTGATAAATTTGCAGACGCACGGCATAGCTCTGAGCATAATGTTCTAGCTGAGAAAGTTCGTGAGTGCCAAGATAGCGCCCATCCGCTTCCAAAATACTTTTTTCCAGATTGTGGTTAAGAGTGTGCATAGTAAGCCGTGCTGGAGTGTATGGCAATATGAGCGCATTCGATGCGCCTCATTCGTTAGAACTGTGACTGCGATCGCTTTTGCGGCGGCTAGCTAAGAGCTGACATAACACGATCGCAAATTTATCCTTGCTCCTTTAACCTGCCCATACCCACAAGCAACCAGACAGATTGTAGTGATTTGCAACACATCGTATTGCTTCTTGATGTCTTGCTTAAACAAGCAGCAACTAAACAGTAAGAGTGATGTGGCTATAGCCATGCTGGTTAAAACGATGTGCAAGGGTGCTCTAGCTAGGGGTAAAGCTTCTATACCTCCTTCGCTCCTAATGCTCTAGTGTTCTGTCAAGAATTGTTTGATGGGTTGAGAACCCTCGAAAAACACACCCGATCGACTTCCCAGCTTTGGTTGACCCCTCAACTAAACGTTGACAGACTACTAGGCTCTGTAGCGACAACGATAAGCGATGGATTCTGCTTCTTAGCACGATACTTCTTTGACAGTGCGGCAACCCGTACCTAAAGCTCGTACCACAGTGCTGAGATGGGCGCGATAGCTTAGAAGGAGAGAGAATAAAAGTATCGTTGCGGGCTGACGCTATGAGTCGAATTTGGAGCAAGGTAAGCAAGGTTGTGGGTGTGCTGTTTCTTTTCGGCGGTGGTACTACGTCGCTTGCTCTCATCACTGCGATCGCCATTAGTCAAGCAACGGGTGGCATTTTGGCATTTTTGGCGATCGCACTGATCTTTTTTGGGCTTGCTCCCGCGTCTCTTGGTGGCTGGCTATTGCACATTAGTTCTAGGTTAGAGCGGCAGGCAATACGTGAACGTTTTTTCCAACTGCTTCAGGTTAGTCAGGGCAGAGTGTCTGTACTGGACTTTGCCGCAGTCGCTCGGTTAGAACCAGCGATCGCCCGTCAGCATTTAGACTACTGGGCAAAAGAATTTTCTGCCACGTTTGAGGTAAGCGACGAAGGCAATATCTATTACATCTTCACTCAAGAGCCGCCCTTACTTCCTGAAATAAATAACTTTGGTACTCTGGGTCAAAGCCTTCGTCAATGGCTGCAATCCAGTGTCTAAGCCATGAAAAAGCTGATTCTTACTGATCTGCTGGCATGACCCGTAGTTTTACAGTGGCGACTTAGCCATACTCTCAGTAAGGTTGGGTGTGACTCGTGTTAGTACTGAGAACTGCTTGGGCATACTTCATGTAACAAGTTTGTGAGGAGCTTGCTAGCCAATTACTGAATGGTCTCTTTTTGGGGTCAAAGCCAGCTTCACACCGCTTTGTGTTTAGAACATGATGTCAACAGCAAAGCGGCTTCTAAACTAAACTGACTAAGCCTTACTGGCATCAGTTCGCATCTATTGAAAGACTTTATGCTGAAGATTGAGTGCTCATAGTCGTTCTACGCTTTTAGCCGATACTATGAAACCTGAATATTTTGAAAGCTTACGCGCTTGTTGTTGTAATGATGCAGCCTTTGAGCAACTGCAACAAATTCTCTTAACAGCAGAAGCAGAACGTCAGCAGGCGGAACTGAAGACTCTTTGCCATTCTCTGGTCGGTAATTCGACTCATAGTACAGGCTTCGGTACTAACCGTACTCATTATCTTAAGTCGCTCGAAGACTTGATTCTGGAGCGGACGGCTGATTTGCTTCATACAAACAGTCGGTTGCGGCAAGAAATAGTGGAGCGTAGACGTGCTGAAAAAGCACTACAAGAGAGTGAGCAACGGTTTCGATCGCTCATCGAAAATGCCACCGATATCATTGTCGTGCTCGATCGAAAAGGTATCTTTCGGTATTGCAGTCCCTCGGCGGCAAAAGTTTTGGGCTACACCATTCAGGACGTGGTTGGCTACAGTACAGCAGAGTTTGTGCATCCAGACGATATTCCCCTCATTACCACTGTGCTTGAGCAGGCGATCGCGCAACCCAATGTCAGCCAGCCCGCGATCGAGTACCGTGTGCGACATCGTAATGGCTCCTGGTGCTTTTTTGAGGCTGTTGCGACGAGCCTCTTGGATGTACCCTCTATTCGCGGTGTGGTCATTAACTGCCATGCTATTACCGAGCGGAAACGTGCTGAAGCAGCGCTGCTGATAGCAAATCGACAAACAGTGAATATTCTCGAAAGCATTACAGATGCTTTTATGTCGTTAGACAAGCAATGGCGGCTGACTTACGTTAACCGACAAGCCGCGCAACTCTGCCAGCGATCGCAGGACGAATTGCTGGGGCAGAGCTTTTGGGAAGTGTTTCCTGATATTGCTGGCTCTGTCTTAAACCAGGAGTATCACCGAGCGCTCGAACAGCAGGTGCCAGTCACCTTTGAGGAGTTTCACCCATCGCTCAATGCCTGGTTCGATGTCCGGTTGTTTCCTTCTGCCGACGGGATGTCCTTGTTTTTTCTGGATGTGACCGATCGTAAGCACGCGCAGGCAGAACTGTTAGAGATGAGTACTGCCCTCGGCAATGCGGTTGAGGGGATTGCCCGCTTAGATATCAACGGTCGCTACGTTGCTTTAAACCGGGCGTATGCCGCAGCATTGGGCTACCAGCAAGAAGAAATGATTGGGATGTCCTGGCAACAGACCGTTCATCCTGACGACGTAGAGCGTATCACCACTGCTCATCAGCAGACGATGGTAGAGGGTAAAGCTGAAGCTGAAGGCATGGGTGTACGCAAAGACGGCTCAACCTTCTACAAAGAACTGGTTATAGTCGCAGCATATGATTGGCACGATCGACTCGTTGGATTTCACTGCTTTACCAAAGATATTACAGAGCGGAAACAAGCAGAAGCGGCACTACTAGAGAGTCAAGAACGCCTCAAGCTTACGCTGGAAACAACGCAGATGGGTACCTGGGACTATGAACAACAGGCTGGCGTAAGCAAGTGGTCGGATAGTTGCGAACAGCTATTTGGGTTAGCACCGGGTACATTCGCTGGGACAGAGGCAGCGTTCCTCAACTGTGTGCATCCTGACGATCGCGAAGCTGTCAAGCAGCACGTTCTTTCGCAGAGCCAACAGGCAAGCAACTACAGCAAAGAATTTCGGATTGTTCAACCAGATGGCAGTATTCGCTGGATTGCAGAGCGGAGCCATACCTTTCATGACGAAGCGGGCATACCTGTGCGAACCCTGGGTATTTCGATGGATGCCACCGATCGCAAGCGTTTTGAAGAGGCGCTGCGTCAGCAAGCCGAGCGTGAACGGTTGATGAGTGCGATCGCTCAACGCATTCGTAACTCTCTGGATTTAGAGGAAACACTGAACACAACCGTGTCAGAAGTGCGGCAATTCTTAAAAGCCGATCGTGTTGTCCTCTTTGTGGTGGAGCAAGGAAACGGTCGACGAGTCACGGCTGAATCTGTCGATACGTGTTGGCGGTCGATGATCGGGCTGAACGTGCAGGAAAACTGGGTGCAGCAACGGCAACAGGAGTACGAGCAGGGTAAAAATTTTGTGCTTGCTAATGTGCAAGACCTTAACTCTACGGATGCGTTTCGGGCATTTTTGGAGGCGTGGCAAGTGAAAGCTGCTTTAGTGGTGCCAATTTTGCGTGGCAACTCCCTCTGGGGTGTGCTGGTAGCGCATCAGTGTTCGACCGAACGCCACTGGGAAGCCTTTGAAGTAGGGCTGCTAGAGCAACTGGCAACTCAGGTTGCGATCGCCATCCAGCAGTCAGAACTCTATTGCCAAGTTCAGCAACTTAATACTGCTCTAGAAGCGCAAGTCCACGATCGCACGGCGCAACTCCAACAAGCATTGCGGTTTGAAGCGACCCTCAAGCGCATTACAGACTCAGTACGCGACAGCCTGGACGAGAACCGTATTTTGCAAACTGCCGTGCAAGAACTGGCATCAGGTCTTGCGATTATGGGCTGCGATGCGGCACTTTACGATCTAGAGCACCGTACCTCTACCATTTGCTACGAACATATTCTTTCAGATTTGCCAAGCGCCAATGGACTCACGGTCAAGATGGAATCTTTGGCTGAAGTCTACGATTTGTTATTACGTGAGCAATGCTTTCAGTTCTGTTGTTCCCAGCCCTGCGAACCGCGGCTGATTAGTCAAGCGCATTCCATCCTGGCGTGCCCAATGGTAGATGATCAGGGAGTAGTGGGTGATTTGTGGCTTTTCCGTCCTTCTGGCGATACGTTTACCAGTCAGGAAATCCGGCTGGTGCAGCAAGTCGCAAACCAATGTGCGATCGCCATCCGGCAAGCCCGTCTCTATCAGGCTGCTCAGGCGCAAGTAGCGGCGCTAGAAGAACTCAATCAACTCAAAGATGACTTTCTCAGCACAGTCTCCCACGAATTGCGGACACCCATGTCTAACATGAAGATGGCAATTCACATGCTGAAAACAGTTAACACACCAGAGCGACAGGCACGTTATTTAGACATTCTGCAAGCAGAATGCTTACGCGAAATTGAACTGATTAACGATTTGCTCGACTTGCAGCGCCTTGAGGCAGCAGCGTATCCTGTGTTGTTAGAACGGGTGGATTTACAAGAGTGTCTGACAACGCTGATTGAGCCGTTTTACGCGCGTGCTAGCGATCGCCAGCAAACACTGACTGTACAGCTACCGACTAGCTTCCCTAGCATGACCACTGATAAAGCAACGCTAGAGAGAGTTGTAGCCGAACTGCTCAATAATGCCTGCAAATATACCTCTCCTGGTAAAACCGTGACGTTGACAGTGGCATATGACCAGGCTAGCCATGATGGTACGGAAACCTTACCTCATATCATCTTTACCATTGGCAATCAAGCCGAAATCCCTGCCGCCGAACTGCCTCACATTTTTGAAAAGTTTTACCGCGTGCCTAACGCCGATCCCTGGAAGCAAGGAGGGACTGGGCTAGGGCTGGCACTCGTGCAACGTCTCATTGCCCAGCTTGAAGGAGTCATTCTTGTCGAGAGTAACAACGGTTGGACTCACTTCTCAATTCAACTGCCAGTCCCTGCCTGTGCTTTGTCCCCATTACAGCACAACTCATGTCGCAAGCACGCTATTAAGTTGTCCTAGTCGACGACTCGCAAAAGCCCCATACTCAGTCGATCAAGGACATTTCTCACCTGGCTCTGCTCGACAGGAGTGAGTGGCACTTCAGCAAGCATGGCGTGAAAAAAGTAGTTTTCGTCAACGCGGGTAATTCTGCCGGAACGAATAATGCGATCGAACACCTGTGCGATCGTTGGTTGGGTGAAGCCATTCGATGGGGGCATGGGTGAAACTCTCCTTTTCATGCAGTGCGCGCTCATGGTGCAAGCATCACTTCATGTCATCTTTATAGAGCTAGCTTCGCTTAATAAAGGGAGATTCTGCTCCACCCAAAAAGGTCATCCGATCAGGTGAAAATACGTAGATGCTCAGAAGTTGTTCTGAAGCAAGTTGTTTGGTTACTAGCTATCGATACTGCGTTGATAGCCATAGCTTACTTCTCTGTAAAAGAGTCATGAGTCCGTAGCTGCCTAGTTCAGGCACTTTTGCTGAAAAATGCCTAGGCGCTTTGCAACCGCTGAGATTTTTTGTGCGATTGACGGGTTGAAGTTCGATAGACTTCTTCCTGAGCAAAACGAATTGACAGCCGTTGGGCACCTGCTACGAGCCATGCAGAGCCACGTAGCCGATCAATCTCACTTAAAAGCTGGTCAACGATCCAGGCTTCCGAGCAGTGAATTGTAAGTGTATGATTTTTGCTAAGGTGTAGAAAACACTTTGCTAGAGAGGTTGTAAAGCGATCACGGAGTCGCTCTAGACGATGCTTTTCGAGAAGGATCAAATCTTCAACCGTTAATTCCAGAGACATATCAGCGACCCTCAAGTGAAGATGTCCTGATTTAACTTCATTAGCAGAATTGTCCCTACGGTAAATCCCAGGATTTTGTTTAAGACAATGGTTGGTGTTCTCAGGGAATCTACAGACTGTGACAGCCTTTTAGCAATGGCTTGCGGCTCTAAGAGCTAGCTCAATCGGTGTTTCAAGAATGTGAAGTTGACAAAAACAATCAGCTCTAAGAGGACTGAAGAATCTACCCGCTCAGCTTCTACACTCTGATTGCGCTCTAGACTGTTACTTATCAGGCGGGCAGTGGGGAATCTTGCTGGTTGTCATTGTTTTTATCCATCGTTGAGCTACCACGATCGACGACTTAATCATTCACGCTGCAAGGCTCAACCTAGAAAGACTGCTGATGCTTCTCCACCAACATTTTCTCTAGATCACGATCGCATACCGTTTACCCTTTCCTCGTAGCACTATGGGCAATATCAAAATCATTCGCGATTTCTATTCAGATGTAGAGCAGATGCCCCGTACGCTCCGTATTTTTACGCCGGAGGCTTACACACAGCAACCTAATCAGTCTTTTCCTGTGTTGTATATGCTGGACGGGCAGAATGTTTTTTCCCATCCTGAATCAGCCACTTTTGATACGTGGTGCGCGAATACGACGATGGAGGCACTGGCTAGCGAAGGCTCCCTTCGTCCCTGGATCATTGTGGGCATCGACAGTACGAGCGATCGCATGGTTGAATACTCGCCCTGGGTCGGTGGTCGGGGCGATTTGTGTGCTCAATTTTTGATCAATCAGCTCAAACCGTATATCGATCGCACCTATCGCACGCTCACTCAACCTCAGTGGACGGGCATCATGGGTTCTAGCATGGGCGGGCTAATGTCGCTTTACATTGGCAAAAAGTACGCCAACACAGTCGGTCGCATTGGTGGACTCTCCCCCGCGCTGATGTGGGGCGGCGATCAAATCTTTAAGCTTTGGGATCAACACACTGAGTTCTGGTCGAAAATTTATCTCTACGTCGGCAGCCAGGAGCAATATTCGTTTTATGGTGCATGGCTAGATTATGTGCCCGTCACACGAGACTTTTACAAGCATCTCAAGCAATTAGGCTATAGCGATCATGAAGTCCACTTTTTGCTAGCCGCGGGTGAAACGCACTACGAAACCTCATGGCAACGACGACTGCCTGAAATCTGGCGCTGGCTGCTAGAAGATACAGAAGCAGACCCCTCGCCCGTATAAACAAGACTCAAACATCTTTCGGTAGTGCCCGAAACGTAATGATTTTTGAGTTGTTAACGATGACGGCTAGCACCGCTCATCATTACCTTGTTCGGTCTATCCACCTTTCTATACCTTCACTTACCCACCAATCTGTGACATGGTGCGACTATAAGTGCCTGCTGTACCAGAATCGCGCTCTTTGTAGTTGATTTCGGGTTTGAGCATCAGCAAGTCGCGCACTTGTTGACGGAGTTGGGCGAGGGGTATACCTGATCGCAGTGCTGTTCTCAGATCAAGCTGTCCTGTTTCGTTAAGCAAGCAGGGACGCAGCCAACCATCGGCTGAGAGACGCATTCGGTTGCAGCGATCGCAGAAGCATTCTGACATCTGGCTAATAAAGCCCAGCGTACCTTTCGCACCAGGAATCTTGAACACATCGGCAGGACCATTGCCGCGCACCTGCCCGTCCGTCAGCCCCCAGCGATCGCGAATGCGTTGCCGCAGTTCTTCGGAACTAACCCAGCCGCGATCGCCAAACAGATAATCGTTACCGATCGGCATGAATTCGATGAACCGGACGTGCCATTCGCGCTCAATACTGAGTGCTGCCAGATCCAATACCTCCTGATCATTCACGCCAGGGATCACGACCACGTTGAGCTTCAGGGGGGTAAAACCCACTTGGTACGCTGTCTGAATGCCGTCCCACACTTGCTGCCAGCGCGAGCGTCCATGGTGCCCAATAATTTCATCGAACACCGCTGGTTGCAGTGAGTCCAGACTAATGTTGATGCGTCGTAACCCTGCATCATAAAGGTCTTGCGCCATGCCTGTTAGCAAGAAGGCATTCGTGGTCATCGACAGGTCTTGCGTTTCTGGAAACTGGGCGATCGCCCGCACAATCTCTACTACGCCGGGACGAAGCAGTGGTTCGCCTCCCGTCAGCCGAAAGCGTGTAAACCCTACGGGAATAAACACTTCATGCAAGAGCAGCAGCAGTTCATCCTGAGTCAGCAGGTTTTGCTGCAAGGCGTAGGCCAGGTCTGCGCCCTCTGGCATACAGTACTGACAGCGAAAGTTGCAGCGATCGACAAGGCTAATGCGAAGATAGTCAACCTGGTTCATACCTCCATTGTGGCGGATTTTGCTGCCGTTCAGTGTGTCGCATCATTCAATTGAGCTGACCTTATTAAAGGCACATCAATAGCCACTGGCTCTAGTACTGGTTCTCCTAATGCTTGTTCCTCTGGCATTGCTTCCAATACTGGATTGGCTTTGCCAGGAAACAACATTTGCATCATCTGCCCTAGCGATTGCCCCCGTTGCTCATGTACCAGTACTAAGGGCAAGAGGGCAAGTAAGCGCACGATCGTCGAGAGTGCAAACAGACCGGGAATACCGCCATAGTTTGCAAATTCTGCTAGAAAGCCGCCGACAGTTGTACCGAGTGCCCCGCTGATTCCCGCTGTAGCTGCCGCGATCGCAAAGTACGTTGCCTGCTGCTGAACTGGAGCGACACCAAGCTGAAGATTGTTACTGCATAAGTCGATTGCCGCCCACGTTGCGCCTGCCACAATGTGCAGTAACGGTAGCCACAGCCAGAGCGAAAGCGAGTTAGCACCTGTTCCAAGCCACAGCAGCGGCGTGATGGCAACCAAAATACCGATCGCAAGCAGAATCGGACGATTGCCCACGCGATCGGCTAGCCGCCCCCAGATAACCATCATCACCATAGTGGCTCCGGCTTGCAAGCTATTGTAGACCGTGACCCAACTGACATCGATCGCCAGATTATCCAACATGTACAGATTGAAAAATGGCGCACTCAAATTTACCGCAAACATCCACGCGCTGAAATAGAGCAGAAAGAAGAGGAAGTTTTTGTCTTTTAAGAAGGTAGGGCGTTGGGACTGGGAACTGGAAAGTGAGGAGTGATTTGTTTGGCAGTCTAAAAGTTGGGGTCTGTCTTCTGCATCCCCTGCTGCTTCTGTATCTCCCTCAACTCCGCTAGCTTGCCACTGCGATTGAGGGTTCACATCCACCATGAAAAACTGAAAGCCCAAACTAATGATGCCTGCTATAACGCCCAATAGTAAGACAGCCCCAAACCCACGCATTGAGCCACCGGGAAAGGTGGAGACGGCAAAACCCAAAAGCGGTACACATAAGAGATTTGTGAGGCTGGCAGTACTATTGCGAATGCCAAAGTAACGCCCCCGCAGACGACGTGGCACCAGCGCAGCTAGCCAACTAAGCCAGGAGGCTGCACCCAAAGCACCAATGAAATGTGTCGCGCAGAGAATCGCCAGTGTCCACCAAACCAATTGCTGCGGGTCTAGACCATACCAGCTAGCAAAGGCGATACCAGCCGTTAGCAGTAGCCAGAGGAGGCGTGAAGGGGCATAGACCCAAAGGCAGTAATAATGACGACTGGTAGTGCGATCGCCTAGAAAAGCGCCCAACGGTTGAATTAGGTTTGCTAGCATCGGTATTGACGAGAGCAAGCCTACCTGTGTCGGACTGGCGTGTAACTCAACCAAAAAGTTACTAAGCAACACGCCGCTAGTTACATTTGAGAAAATAGCTGCAAACACACCGTCCAGAGTTGATGCCTTTAGACTGGTACGAATCGCTTTTTTGGCAGTGGGTGGGGACGGCATCACGAACGGCAATGCAGCTACCGATGTAAGCTGATGGGCTTGTAGCTCTGGTGACGATTCTGGTGCGATCGATTCTAGCCTCACTGCTCTCAAGATCTCGCCTCACTACTCTCAAGATAGAGTTTTCCGCAAACACACTTGCCTGGATCAATGGCGACTGGGTCGGCAACCCGTAACGTTGCCTACAGCATTATCATGCCCCTATCCCACAACTGACCGATCGCGAGTATGCCTGAAAGCAACCATCACCAGTCAAGGCGGATAACTCAAGCTTTAGCTAACTTTTCGCACAATAAAGGTTGTGGCTATAGATCACATAGCCCCACAGGCATAAATCCGCTAAGTCGTTTCGCTATCGCGTTGATTCAGCCCGTTGATTGCCACAATCACAACTGTGATATTGTCTCGTCCACCATGTTTTTTGGCAGCGTCAATCAAAGCCATCGCCGCACGATCGCACGCACGAATAGACTTAAGGTGCGAGGCAATCAGTTGATCAGATAATTCTTCTGTCAGACCATCGCTACAAAGCAGTAGTCGATCGCCTCCCTGAATCGACAGCGGTTGGACATCAATTTGCTGGAGATCTTCGCGCCCCAAGCATTGCGCCAATACATGCCGCCAAGGGTGAATTCTTGCCTGATCGGCTGTAATTTCACCCACTTTCAGCGCTCGTGCCACCCAGGTATGGTCTTCAGTTATTTGCTCTAGCTTTGCACCACGCAAACGGTAGAGACGGGAGTCGCCCGTATGGGCACACCAGGGTTCTGCGTCCCGAAAAATGACTGCAACCGCGGTCGTACCCATATCAGACCGTTCTGGATGGCTACGCTGATCGGTTAAAATTGCCTGATTCGCGCTGCGAAACGCACCTTCAAGCAGCGATCGAGAACTCTCACTAGATTGCCACTGCTCAAGCAAGTAGGTCTGAATAGCTTGCGTTGCCAGGCGGCTGGCTTCCTGCCCGCCTGCATGTCCACCCATGCCATCCGCAATAATAAAAAAGCGCCCATCAACATCAATGCAGTAAGCGTCCTGATTCACAGAACGCAGAAGCCCCACATCTGTTAGACCTGTAAAAAGGCGTTTCATAAAGGGACTGTGCTGTCATCAGTGACCATGGAAGGCTAGCGTCAGTGAAGTTAAAGCCATGGCTTAAGACACCCGCTCAGAACGATCAAGGCGCATCATCAGCCGAATGAAGGCGATCGCAGCTGCCAATGCCGCCAATGACGGCACCAATGCCCACCAACCATACCCTGTTACCAGCAAAATGGTTGCCGAAAGGGTAAAAGCACAGACCAGCAGCGTATAGTTGGTGCCCATATTTACACCGCTCAGCCGACGGAGAATACGATCAGTTTCAATCGATCGCACCCGTACTCGCACATCACCGCGCTCTAGCTTGTCTAATGTGTCTTCAATGCGACGTGGTAACCCCAACGCTGTACTGCTCACTTGAGCTGCCTGCCGACCAAATTCGCTCAGAATGCTATTTGCATCTGATGAAGGATTTCCGTTTGCCATAATTTGCATTGCAAAAGGTTTTGCAACCTCCATAAAGTTAAAGTCTGGGTCTAACCCTTTTCCTACGCCTTCTAGGGTTGAGAATGCCCGCATCACAAAGGTAAAGGTTGCCGGAAAGCGAAACGGTTGACCGTAAGCAATTTCGTACAAATCATCGCTGATGGCGCTGATTGACTGGTTCTCAAAGGGCTTGTCCATGAAGTGATCGAGCATGAACTGCACCGATCGCCGTACGGGACCCATATCGTCCGATGGGGCGAGCGCACCCAGTTCAACCAACGACGCAACCACTCGATCGCCGTCTTTCTGAGCCACACCAAAAAAAACTTCTAGCAGCTTCTCACGAGTCAAAATCGACACCTGCCCCATCATGCCAAAGTCGTAAAAGATGAGTGACCCATCTGTACTGACTGCAATGTTGCCGGGATGAGGATCAGCATGAAAGAACCCGTCGTTCAGTAACTGATGCAGGTAAGCTTTAGCACCCATCTGGGCAAGAGCTTTACGATCAAGTCCTGCTGCTTCCAGAGCTTCATAGTGACTAATTTTAATGCCCGGAAGATACTCCAGTGTCAACACTTTCGGCGATGCGTAGCGCCAGTAAACGCGTGGCACATAGACCCAGTTCTCTTGGCGAAAGTTACGCCGGAATGTGTCAGCATTCCGCCCTTCATTGAGATAATCTACTTCTTCGTAAAGAATCTTGCAGCATTCATCGTAAATACCGAGCCAATCACGCCCCTTACCCCATTCAGGATGGCTTTGAAAGTAGCGAGTGATACCTTTCAAAATTGCCAGATCAATTTTAAAGAGCTTTAGCAGACCGGGTCGTTGCACTTTAACTACAACTTCTTCACCGGAGTGGAGCTGTGCCCGATGTACCTGTCCCAGACTCGCGGCAGCTAAAGGAATCGGGTCAAAGCTTTGGTAAAGCGTCTGAATCGGCTTGCCAAAATCTTGCTCGATAATGGCTTTTGCTTGTTCGTAGCTGAATGCAGGCACTCTGTCTTGAAGCTTAGAGAGTTCCTCAACATACTCTGTAGGGAAAAGATCAGCACGGGTAGAAAACAGTTGCCCAACTTTAATAAAAGTCGGACCTAGATCCAGTAGGGTGTCTCGAATCCACACTGCTTGACTGCGGCGACGCAGTTTTTGCTTTTCCTCAGTGATGCCGCCAGGATAACTCCAGGGTTTCTTGTAGAGCCATTGTGAAAAAAGCAGCAACCAAACAAAGGATTGGATGTCGTAGGTACGGCGCAGGCGGGAGTAATTTTCGTGGTTCCAGCGGTAGGCTTTGTCACCATACGTTTTAGGTTTAGGGTGACGATCGCTCCCCGCAAATGAACGAGTAGGTTTTCGAGCAGCTTGCTCATAGCGTGACGCGACTACCTCTTCTGCCATAACAGGGTTCTGAGAAGAGGCTTCGGTTAACGATGGCTCTTCTGTAAAAGCGGGTAATGCTTCGTCTAGAGTCGTAGGATCGCTATCCTTAACCAAATCATCCCGACCAATTTGTTGGACAGGCAAGTAGGCTGGCACTCGGTGATCAGCAGGAGCATCCGTACTCGTTGAGTGCAGGTTTGCACCCGTTACAGGCTCCGCAGGTTGTATTGACGGGTCGGAGTCGCGGGAAGAGACAGGCACTCGAATTCCTAAAGCTTTGTTTTAATGTAACTGAGTGTAACTGATTTATGAGAGTGATGTCTGTGCCAAAAGCTTTCCTGATTAAACCTGGCTGCTACTGCGATAGCGCTTCAGCTCTGAGCGTAACTGAGCAACCTCTGCCCGCAGTTCATCAATGGTAGCTTGCAAGTCAGTTGGCTGTGTACCAATCGGCACAATCGCGGTTGTCGTGCGGCTCTGTTTTGCTGCCTCTGCTTCCCGTTGCGCACGAGCCAGTACATCTTCTGTAAATTGCCGTAACCGCTCCCGCTGCTCGGCATCAAATTTACCTAGGTCACTGAGCGTATTCGTCAAAGCACGTTCCGTTTGCTCATAAATAGCTTCAGCGATCGCTCTACCCACATAGAAAGCATCAAAGGGACTACTCATGAGAACTCTCTGTCATAAAACTGCTGCATTTAATCGGCATTATAGCTTGCCTGCCTCATACACTGCTAGCTTGAACACGAGATAAAAAACTGTCGATTGAAGGGTGCCAGTAACGAGTTGGTTTCCCCTAGTTTGGTAGTTGGTCTGTGCGTGGGCTTGGCTGCCTCAGCGGTAACCGTTCCTGATTCAATGGCACGCCTGACGGGTTCAGTGGGTACTGTACTGAAGGAAGGGATGGCGGTGTTGGACTGGCTAGCGGTGCTGGAGTTGGCGGCAGCGAGGGTTGTACCTCTGGTGCCTCTGGGCTGGGAGCCGATACTGGTGTTGCCTCGATCGTTGCGGTTGGTAAGGGCATTGGTGCCACTGGCGCTGGCGCTGGACTCGGTGCCACCCTTGTTGCAGGACGATCAGGTAGCGTGTTCTGGAACGGCACTGGCTCTGGTAAGACTGGAGCAGTGATCAACGCTTCAGGTGTTGCCTGGAGGGGCCAATTTTGCACTGGCGGAAAGTCCTGTGTGGTCTGAAAGAGTGTTGGCCCAATGCCGCTGATGGCGCTAAAGCGTAAGAGTAACCCCAGCCCTAAACCGCCTGCGATCGCGATCGTGGCAGTCGCTCCCAGTGCTTTGGGCAAACGGCTTTTGGGTACAGGAGCCAAGCCATGTGTAGACATTGGTACTGGAGGCGCAGTGGCATGGGTTGGATTAACGAGTGCTGCTGGAGCCGGAGGAGCCGTGGTGCGACCGGAACCGTTGGTAGTATGAGGCAGGTCTACCACCGCAGAAAACCGCCCAGCACCATTAGTACCTTGTGCGGCTGGTAGTGGGTTGCTATCTGGCAGGAGCGCTAACCAGTCAGCGATCGTCTGCGGACGCTCTTGTGCGTTCAATGCCATACCGCTAAGAATAGCGCGTTCGATCGCAGTGCTTAGCTGCGGTTGCAGTTGGCGCGGCAGAACTAAGGGCATCTGTTGACGGTACGAGGCCGCGATCGGTATCTGCTGTGTCACCAAAAAGTACAGTGTTGCGGCTAGCGCATAAATATCTGTCGCTGCAGTTAATTCTTTGGCTTGTTGTAGCTCGATCGCTGCATAAGGGTTTGCCAGTAGAGAGTCTGCGCGATCGACCTCAACTGGGATGGAACTGGGCGTGATGCTAAAGCCCACTAACACCACAAACGCAGCACCTGTAGGACGCACCAGATTTTGTGGCTTAACATCTTGATGGAGCAAGCCGTGACGATGGATGACGCTAAGCGCCGACCCAGCCTGACGGATATATTGCACTGCCTGCGCTTCTGATAATGGCTTTTGCGATCGCATTAGCTCTGCTAAGGTTTGACCCGTAACGTAATCCATGACTACGAACGGCAAACTTGCCTCAGTAAAGCGATCGAGCACTCTCACTAACCCAGGGTGCTGGCACTGCATAAATCGCCCCGCTTCTTCTAGAAACGGCTGCCTCAAAGGAGCAGTATCCTTTTCTGGCTGCGATCGCAGCGTTTTTAGCACTACAGTCTGGTTCAAATGAGTCTGAGTCGCTTTGAATGTCAGACCCAGCGTACTTTCACCAAGGCAGTGGGTGAGTACGTACTTACCATTCTGGAGCAGCGTACCAGCAGTTAAATTCATGGGCATCTTAGACGATCGTGACCATGCTAACCTTTCCTACTCACCGGAAGCTACTCACCGGAAGGCAGGGGGGCTGAAGGTAAAAGGCAAAAGGCAGAGGGCAGAAGAAAACTCAGAACTCAAAACTCGGAACTCAAAACTTCCCCTTCCTCCCTTACCCTCATCCTTCACCAAACCGCTCTGCCACAAAGGCTTCTGCCTCTCCACGATTGGAAAGTGTGCCATCCAGCGTGGCAGCGGTTAAAGCTTCTAGAATGGCTTTGAACTGCGGACCCGGTTTATGGCCCAGGGCTTTGAGATCGTTGCCGTCCAGGGGCGGTTTGATGGCCAGCCAGTGGGTGAGATACTGCCAAATTTGGCGACGGGGTGATTGTGTCTTTCTAAGTGATTGTGTTGATCGCCCACTACGCACGGCAATCAACACTAGCAGCCACGGATCATAGGGCTTGAGCAATTGCACAATCTCACTAGGACGCTGGCAGGTAGACAATGCCGTCATTACTGTAAGTTGTGCTGCTTCTAGCTGCTGCAAATGCTCTGCACTATCGATCGGTAGCTGGAGGTTGATGGCAACAGCACCGCGATGCTCTGGCGCAAGGTGAGCGAGAAGGACTTCGAGTAAGGCGAGCCAGGAGGGGGGGAAAGTCTGAGGGATAAAGGCTGAGGGCTGAAGGATGAAATTTTGAGGTTGCTCCTGCCTTTTGTCTTCTAGCGTCATTAGCTCCTGCTTCGCCTGTGGAGTCAACAACGTTACCTTCTGCCTTCTGCCTTTCTAGCCACTTCAGCCCACGATCGACCCACCGCAATTGTCGCCAAACATGAGCGTCCATTGCCAGTGTGGGATGAAGGCACTGAAGCGCTCCTAAGTCCGCTAAAGTTTGGAGGGCAGGTTGCCAGTAGGGTGATTGAAAAATGTACTTGAGTTCTGCTCTAAGGCGAGTTTGCAGGGCAGGCGTGGCAACGGGTGCTTGAGGCGACTGATGGTGCCTTTGTTGTTCTTGGATTTGGACGTAAACGCCACTGGCGATCGCATAGCGAATATAGCCCTCTGTTTGAGCTTCAAGCTGAAACCCCAGACGCGTCGCAAACCGCACAGCGCGGTAGATGCGAGTAGGATCTTCAATGAAACTGTTGGCATGCAGGACGCGAATCTGTTTGGTGTGCAGATCAAGCAAGCCGCCAAAGAAATCGAGCAATTCGCCAGCGCCGGGTGCGGTCAGACGGATTGCCATCGCGTTAATGGTGAAGTCACGACGGTAGAGATCCTGCCGGATGGAACTGGCTTCGACCTCTGGATTCGCCGCAGGATAGGGATAGAACTCGGTGCGTGCGGTAGCAAAATCGACCCAAAGCGATTGGAGTACTGGGTCACGATGCCAGAGCAAAGCAGCCGTCTGAAATTTGCCATGAATCTCTAAACGAGCGGTTGGGTAATAGCTCTGAAGTGCCTCTGCCAGCGCCACACCTGCTCCTGCTACTGCCGCATGATGAAAGCCATCAACGACCAAATCTACGTCTTCCAGTAGCAGTTCTCCCTGCTGTGCCGTGCCTGCGATCGCCAGCAGCAAATCTCTGACTGCTCCTCCAACCAAATAGAGGTGCCATCCTTGCTGTTCGGCTTCCGCAGCAGCAGTAGACAAAACTTGCCAAAGTTCAGGTTTGAGGCAGCGGCGTAACGCGGCAAGAAGAGCTTTTGGCTGGTCAATGGTCGATCGCAGTTTACTTGGCAACAGCTCCACATCGCCGCGTTTTCCTCTTTCTCTGTCTCCCTCCTCTCGCCATTGCCCCCGCTCTCCCTCCTGCCGATGCAACTGGCGCAGCACATCTGTGCGCGTGACGATACCGACGAGGTTTCCCTGATCCAGGACGGGCAAGCGACCAATGTTATAGGTCACCATCAGCGCTTCGATCGCGGGTAATGATGTGTCTGGCGTAATGGTTTTAAGGTTGGTGGTCATGTAGCCTTTGACAGGCGCATGACTAAACCCATGATGCAAGGCGAGATCCAGGTCGCGTCGTGAAATGATGCCAAGAAGTTGACCTGCCGCATTCACAACAGATAAGCCAGAGTGCCCATAACGCAGTAGCAGCCGCTGTGCCTCTGCGATCGACGTTTCGGGACGAATGGTGCGGACAGGCGACGACATGAGCACTCTGGCAGTAAGCGGCTGCGGAATCTGTGCTTTAAGCTGAGTCACCAGTTGCGCCAGCGTTGCCTCTGGCTTCACCCGATGCAGGTTAACTGATGCCGCACGGGGATGCCCGCCGCCCCCGATCGGCTGAAAGAGAGCGTTCAAATCAGTCCCATCAATGCGCGATCGTCCAATCACCGTTAAGGCTTGAGCATCACTCTCATCCGAACGCTCATCCGCATCAAGGGAGTCAGCAGCCTTTTTAGAGTAATAACCTGCTAGCAGCAACGCATCCAAATCTATTAGCTGCATTAGATGGGATGCCAGACTGGATAAGCCTGGCACAAAGCCTTCCAGCATTAAGATGATCCAGCCGATCGTGCTGCCCCGCACGGTTTCTGTATGCAGACTCTCAAGTGCTGTTGTGAGTAATGGCTGTAAGTCGGGCGCAAGTCCGGGCGCGGCATAATGGGCAATCACACTCAAGCTAGCTCCTTGTTCCATCAGCCATGCCAACGCCCTCGCATCGCGTGCTGTGGTCTGGTCAAACGTTAGTGAGCCAGTATCAACATGAATACCCAGCGCCATCACAGTGGCTTCGGCAGCAGTAGGTGTGAGTTGCTGCGCCTGAAGTTGTTCCACCATGAGCGTTGTTATTGCGCCAACTGCTTCTACCTGGCGCTGTGTGGCTGCAATATCAGACTCCATGCCAAGATGATGGTCGTATACAGCGATCGTAATGTTGGGCAACGCCAGCCACTCTGCTACTACTCCCAGCCGATCGCGCCTCTGGGTATCGACTACCGCGATCGTCCGAATCTGGTCTGGGTGTACCGATCGCCGCTCAATGAGAGCATATTCATCGCGATGCAGTGCCAAAAAATTGCGTACAGCAGCATGTGCCCCACCCGCTAGCACAATCCGCGATCCTGGCTGCAAGCGTGCTAACCCAACGGCTGCACCGAGCGTGTCGAAATCAGCAGTGGTGTGGCAGAGAATAAGATCCATGAAGGGGAGGATGGTTTAAGCGCCGAGGGCGAAGTGACGCGAAAAGCATCAAGAATAAAAGCTGAAAAATTAGCCTTTAGCCTTTAGCTTTAGCCTTCATCTTCTGTGTACCGTTTTCTGATAGCTTACTAATCAAGGGAGTAAGTGCGATCGCCTGCATTCATAACCTTACGTTGTCTAGATCTATCCCCGTATCGGAGAAGCGGAAATTATGACCATCGTCTTTCAGATCTCCCTGGCTGCTTTAGTGATTTTGTCGTTCATCTTGGTCGTGGGTACGCCTGTTGCTCTGGCAACGCCACAAAACTGGGATCAGTCTAAGCGTCTCATTCTACTTGGTTCTGCTCTGTGGACAGCGCTAGTGCTGCTGGTGGGAGGGCTAAATTACCTTGTTGTCTAATTGTTTCTAGTGTGTTAACGATCCTCCACCATAAAAACACTCGCTTAAGATCAGCATCCGTCTATCAGCAAGAAGCAACAGGTTTGTAAGCTTTAGACTGATAGGACAGCTCTCTAACATTCAAATTAAGCAGACATGGCAGTTTTTGAAGGAACGTTCACTCAAACTGATCGAATGCGGTTTGCGATCGTCATCGGTCGGTTTAACGACTTGGTGACGACCAAGCTCTTAGAAGGCTGCCAGGATTGCCTCAAACGACATGGCATTGACATTGATCCCAACGGTACTCAGGTTGACTATGCCTGGGTACCTGGTAGCTTTGAAGTGCCGCTGGTCGCTCGCCAACTGGCATTGACAAACCGCTACGATGCGATCGTCTGTTTAGGTGCCATCATCAAAGGGCAAACGCCCCATTTCGATTACGTGGCAGCAGAAGTATCTAAAGGCATTGCTGCCATTGGTTTTCAAACTGGTGTGCCCGTGATTTTTGGTGTGCTAACGACTGATACGATGCAGCAGGCGCTAGAGCGAGCTGGCATTAAAAGCAATCTGGGCTGGAACTATGCCATGAGCGCTTTGGAAATGGCAAGCCTGATGAAGCAAGTTAAGAGTGTTGGCGCAGAACACTATGGCAATCATTTAGCGGGGGCAACCAATACAGCGCTCCCAGCAGCGACGATCAAAAGTGCGGCGGCAGACTCAGCAGACTCAGATGGATTGACTTGATCTGATACTTTTGCTTTAATCTGGCTCGATTCCCAACGCGCTCAAGCGCTCTGCTAGTTGTTCTGCCTTCTGCTGGGCTTTGGACTTAGCTAAACGCTCTTGTTCAAGCTCCTGTTTTACCTGGGTTGCTTCTGCCTGAGCCTGGGTTGCTTCTGCTTTTGCCTGCGCGATCGCTTCTGGAAGGGTTGGCACTAGTTCACCCTGAGCTGTGAAGTAACGCAACTGGTTAGCAGTTATGCCCAGGTACAGCCCCAGTTCTTCGCTCCAGCGCCAACCCTGCTCATTCGGCATAATGGCTTCGTAGTCGTGACCGATCAACCGAAAGCCTTGAAACTCCAGTATTTCTGGTGAAAACCAGAAATACTCTGGCGTGCGGAAGCGGTTTTGGTATAGCTCTTTTTTGAGAGTACGCTCGACATTAGCGGTTGAAGTGGATAGGAGTTCAATGATCAGATCAGGATACCTGCCATCTTCTTCCCAAACGACCCAGGCATTGCGCGATCGGGACTCGGTATGCTTGACAAGAAAAAAGTCGGGTCCGCGAAAATCTCGATTACGAAGCTGCTGACGGCTAAAGTAAATCGTCAGATTTGCACCAACAAAAAAGTCTGTTTGGTCGCGCCAGAGCCACTCCAGGCAAGCAACTAAAAGCGCCAACTGAGTATAGTGCAGGGAACTTTCCATCTCTGGCTCATCGCTCAAAAGCTGGGTAGCGTCGGGCGTCATGGCTTCTAGCGGTTGAGCAGTGAGCACCATTGGCACAATCTCACAACGTCTGCTCCTATTATGGCTGCATCAGCGTCCTGGCAAAGCTAAAGCTAGACTTCCATAAAAGTCTTTTCAATTAATGTTTTACTCTTTGTCTGGAATACAAGGGTCTTGAAATGCAAGAACTGACAGCCGATGTTTTAGTCGTAGGCGGCGGCACGGGCGGTACAGCAGCAGCGATTCAAGCCGCACGACGGGGCGCAAAGACAATTCTCGTAAGCGAGTTTTCCTGGTTGGGCGGCATGCTAACGAGTGCAGGCGTGGCAGCCCCCGATGGCAATGAGCTAATTGCTTTGCAAACGGGTATTTGGGGCGCTTTTTTGCAAGAACTAACGCGACGACAACCAGAGGGTTTAAATCACGGTTGGGTCAGCTTCTTTACCTATGATCCCTGTGTGGGCGCACAAATTTTTGCTGATTGGGTGGCCGCATTGCCCAACCTACACTGGATCGCTGGGCAAGCGCCTGAGGCTGTCTCTGTACAGGAGAACCGCGTGACTGAAGTCACTTTTCGAGACTATACAGTTCGCGCCAAGCTAACGATCGATGCCACTGAATTGGGAGATTTGCTGGCGCTTGGTGAGGTGCCTTATCGCTGGGGGTGGGAGCTGCAAGAGGAGTTTGACGAACCCAGTGCGCCGCTTCAGCCAAACCCGTTGACGCAACAGTACCCGGTACAGGCTCCAACGTGGGTCGTTGTGATGCAGGACTATGGTGAGGGCGAGACAGCTCCAGAAATTCTGGCTCCGCCTAGGGATGATCCCGATCGCTTTGCGGGAGCCTGGGATGACTATGGCGACGATCGCTTTCTTAACTACGGACGCTTACCCGGCAACCGCTTCATGATCAATTGGCCTGTTAAGGGAAATGATTATGGCGAAGGGGTCGATCGTCTGCTGTCCATCGAACAACGTCAGGAGTTTCTGTGCGAAGCGCGATGGCATACACAAAGCTTTGCCCGCTTGATCCAAATGCAGCTTGGTCGTCGTTATGGGTTGGCAACAGATATTTTTCCTGTCGGGGGAGAGGCAAGCCTTGGTGGTGGAGCCTATGCACTGCATCCGTATTATCGGGAGAGTCGGCGCATACAGGGCTTAACGACTCTACGTGAGCAGGATATTCTGCCCCTCAGCAAGGGCTGTGTTGCGCCACTGCCCATCACCGTTTCAGCACAGGGTTGTACGCAAGCAGAGAATGTCTGTGATGCGATCGCCGTTGGTAACTATCCAAATGATCACCATTACCCTAGCGGCGATATTGCGCTGAAGCCGAAGTCGATGCGCTGGGGCGGTCGCTGGACAGGAACCCCCTTCACGATCCCCTATCGATCGCTGGTGCCCATTCACACCGATAGTTTACTGGCTTGCGAAAAAAATCTTTCTGTTTCCCACATGGCAAATGGTGCGACACGCTTACAGCCGCTTGTGTTGGGTATTGGGCAGGCGGCTGGTATGGCGGCAGCGCTTTGTGTTGAACAGGACTGCCAGCCCCGTGAGTTGAACGTCCGCTTGTTGCAAGAGGCATTGTTGAGTGACACGATCGCGCCCACAGCCGTTATTCCCCTGCTGAACCTGCCTGCTAGTGATCCCGATTGGCACTATTGGCAGCGCTACTATCTCGATCGCCCGGACGCATATCCCGCAGATGGTTACTGCCCCAAGCGAACCTTGGGCATTTCTACAAGCAGCCCACAGTCATTATCATCAATACCTGCGACCACTTCTGCCTTACTTGACGTGTACGGCACCTTCCAAAAGAAAGCTGATCAAGATTACACGCTGATGGTCACAACATCGATCGCGTTTCAAGGTCAGGTGCTAAAGCTTGTCACCTTAGACCACCATGTCAATCAGCAACTTCTGGTAACAACACCCCATCAGCAAGTGAAAGTGCTAGGGACTATCAATACGTCAGGAGGTTGGCTGCTGGCAGAGGCGATCGAACGTATCTAGCCGCTGCCTAAAACGCTGTTATAACCGTAGTCATACTGCTTCGGATGGGGTACAGGGATAGAACCCCCTTTGGGCTTGAGCGCTCAGATTAAAAGCTGGCTGAGGACGTTGGGATCACACCCTTGTGATCCCAACGTCCTCAGCTCTGTGGCGACAGCTAAAATGCTGGTGGCTAATAACTGAGCAGCAAGACCCTAATAAGGGGTTCGCAGACCAGTAAGTGTAGCCAGCAGTTAAGTTTCAACGGCGGGTTGAGCCTTTGACGAAGTACCCCGAAGGACTGGGATTGATCGCAATGGAGACATAGTGAGCAAAGACTTTGCTTCCCTGCAAGCCCCCAGTGCCTATTGTCGGAGACTATTGGAATTGACCACTAAGCGTAGGTGCGGCTCCCTGACCAGGCTTATCCCCCAAATCATCAGCTACCGTTAGCCTTGTCGGCTTAAAGCGCTTGAGCGCTACATTAATGCCCTGAGCACCCTCCTGTTCCAAGTCTTCTACATACCCACTTTTGGCAGCAGCAGCAGCTTTGGCGCTAAGGAAGGGGCCAAAATAGTAGGTGCAATTGGGTGCTTCTGTGATTACCTCAACCCACCAGGCTAGCCCAAACAAATTTAATAGATTAGTCAAAAGCTCATTCATTCAAGTCTCTGTTTCTCTACAGCTAGTTTACACAAATGTCCCAGAGCCTCACTTCGATCGAACTGTGGCTAACACCTTACAGGTCTTTGTAGCGTTTACAGCTTATTTTTTCAACCGCATTTCTTTTTCTACTGTATCTATGTGCAGCGTATTCGACCAGCGCTGGCGAAAGATTTCATAGAGTGCCATGCCTGTAGCAACTGAAGCATTCAAGCTGGGCATGTGTCCACTGAGCGGAATGGAGACAAGGCTATCGCACGCACGCTGCGTTAGCATACTTAATCCATCGCCTTCTGCGCCTACCACCAGCACCACTGGTCCAGAAAACTTGACGGTATGCAGCGCCTGACTACCGCCACTTGCAGTGCCATAAATCCAGAAGCCTGCGGCTTTCAGCTCTTCTAAAGCGCGACCCAGATTAACAACTCGTGCCACTGAGAAGGTTTCTAGCGCACCAGCAGCGACTTTAACCACGGTAGAAGTGACTCCGACAGCGCGTCGTTGAGGGATCACTAGACCCTGGGCACCCAGAGCTTCGGCGGTGCGGATAATGGCACCCAGATTATGGGGATCGGTAATGCTGTCCGCCACAATGAGCACGGGCTGATCGGATGCTGTTTTTGCTTGTTCAATTAAATCAGGCAGTTCTATGTACGCATGAGGCGCAACTTGAGCCACTACGCCTTGATGGTTGGCTCGAAAGGTAAGTTGGTCGAGCCGTTGCGGTTCTACTTCATCAATGACGGTGCCGTTGGCTTTTGCCTGCCCCAATAAATCGTGAAAGCGATGATCGTAGCGGAGCTTGGCTGTAATCCAGATGCGGTTGAGCGATCGCTGTCCCTCAAGTGCTGCTAAAACAGGGTGACGACCGTAGATTAAATCAGCCTCTTCGAACGATGTAGGTACAGCGATCGCGGGATCATAATCTACTCCAGATGGCTTTGCTTCAACGGGCGGTAACGATCGCTGATAGCGGGGTGGTGCAGATTGGTTGTAGCGCGGCGATTCATCGCGAGACGAACGTGATTGTCCGCTCGATCGTCGTTTTGGCACATCCCCGTTGCCCTCTCGTGACGGACGCTGACGGTCTGATCGTCCGCTTGTTCTTGCTTCTACGTCTGGCCGTGGTCGGTCTGATCGTCTCTCTGCTCTAAAATCAACGCCTTCATCACGTCGTGGTTTACCCACTTTAAAGTCACCGTCGGCTGCCCGCGATGGTCGGGGTCTGTCCGCTTTAAAGCCAGCCTCTCCGTCTCGCCGTGGTCGATCGGCTGTCGATCGATCGGCATCACGGCGGGGGCGATCAAATTTGAAATCAGTTTTTGCGTCCCGGTTTGGCCTTGGTCGGTCAGCATTGAAATCGGTGTCTGCTGCTCGTGCTAGCCGTGGTTTACCTGCTTTAGCAGGCTGAGGGTGCCCCTTTGCCGCTGCAGGTTTAATACGGGCCTTCGCGGCGCGAGTCGGCAAGGCACGTAGTTGAGGATCGGAATGATGCTTTTTAGCAGACATGATGTTGGAGGGGGTGGCGAATGAGCGATCCTAAGGGTTAGAGTCGCTTGGTTAAAGTTAGGGTTTGCCGGCAGCTAGGCAGACGGCTCAAGTTCTAATTGCGCCAATAAATGTGCTAGCCGTTGTAGGTCAGTCAGATAAAGATAGCCAATTAAGGTTTCCAGGCTGGTTGCTTGCTGATAGACGCTAAGATCAACTCGTTTAGGATGACCCGTTGCTGCATTACGTCCCCGTTTCAAAATCTCTAACTCCATTTCTGTCAGCAAGGGTAGGAGCGATCGTAAATGGTCGGCTTGACGTTCTGCCCGCACTTGAGCGACAACCTGATTGTGGTATGCCTGGATTCGCTTGGGCGGCATTAGGTAAGCTTGGCGAATATAGAGTTCGTAAACAGCGTCTCCTAAATATGCCAGCGCTGCCGGAGCAACTTGCTGGATCGGTATGGCTGGCACGATTACTGGAGGCAGTAAAAGAGGAAATTCGCTCTGCAAACGCTTCTCCCTGAGCAACGATCGCTCTACGTCTCTATATCCGTGAGGTTTTTGTCTCCGTAAGCGCTACCTCACGTTCAAAGCTCTACTTTGGCAACCCGCTGGTTCTAAAGTGACCGCGATTGCTCAAGACGAAATCAGCTTATCCATACTAGCCGGATTCTTGCGCTGCTAACAGCGTATTACTGCTTGATTATGCGGTTTGTTTTGTCCCATTCTCTCAAAAGGAGGTCTCCGAAATCTTTCTTAAGGGTGAACTGTGGAGGCTACAAAGCGTATAAGCTAGCACAGCCTTCGGTTTGTATACCTAAAGTGTTACCTATTTGGTGCTACGACATCAATTGCTATTCATAGCTTCTAACCAATGTTTCCGTTTGTTCTCTTTGAGCAGTTAATATGAGCCAATTGTCTATGACGCGACCCGCTAAAGTCGATCGCATCCTGGTTGTTGATGATATTCCCGATAACTGCTTTTTGACTCAGACACTTCTACAGCAGCAGGGATATCATATTGATATTGCTTACAGCGGTAGCGATGCCCTCAGCTATATCGAAAACTCTCCACCCGATTTGCTGCTGCTCGACGTCATGATGCCTGGTATGGACGGGTATGAAGTGACACGACGCATTCGCCAAAATACAGATCTCCCGTTTTTGCCCATTTTGTTGATTACGGCTCACGGTCAACCCAGTGTTGCCCGTGGTTTGGATATCGGTGCTGATGAGTTTATTCGTAAACCGATTGAGCTAGATGAACTAGTAGCGCGGGTACGATCGCTCCTGCGGTTGAAGCATAGCGTGGATGAGCGCGATTTGATTGCTCGTCAACGTGAAGATTTTGTCTCCCGTCTTACACATGATTTGCGGACACCGCTGGTTGCTGCCGATCGTATGCTAACGCTGTTTCAAGAAGGGGCGTTAGGCGAAGTGCCGCCAACCATGTCTGAAGCAATCGGCACCATGATTCGGAGCAACCAAAATCTGCTGACGATGGTGAATATGTTGCTGGAAGTGTACCGCTATGAAGCGGGTCGCAAAACACTGAACTTTACGTCAGTCGATCTGCTAGAACTGGTGCAAGCCGTGATTGCAGAATTGCTGCCCCTCGCAACTGAGAAAAAACTGGCGCTGGTACTTGAGCTTGAACCGGAATCCAAACCTATAGGAACGATCCTGGGCGATCGTCTAGAACTACGACGGGTGATTACCAATCTGCTGGGCAACGCCATCAAGTTTACGGATACAGGCTCAATCAAAGTACGACTTGCAAAACAGACGATGAAACTGCAAAAGCAGGAAGAGATCGTTTTAGCGATCGAAGATACGGGGCCTGGAATACCGATCGCGGATCAACCGAAGCTGTTTGAGAGCTTTATTACTGGTAGCCATCGTCGGGCAGGCAGTGGCTTGGGGCTTCATCTGTCTCGTCAAATTGTTGAGGCACACCACGGTCAAATTAATGTGCAATCAGAAGTGGGCAACGGCAGCGTCTTTACAGTACGACTGCCAGTGCAGGCATAAAAAAGCGCCAAAGAACGGCTAATTGCTATAGCGCTCTTCGGCAAAGGGTTCGCCACGACGGTGGTAGCCGTTTCGTTCCCAAAAGCCCAGCGCTTCATGGTCAAGAAATTCTAACCCGTTGAGCCATTTCGCACTTTTCCAAGCGTAGAGATGGGGCACAACTAGACGCAACGGGCCACCGTGTTCTGCTGAAAGCGGTTCACCAAAGAGCGTATGCGCGAAGAAGTTTTCCTCGCGCAGAAAATCGTCGATCGCAAGGTTAGTCGTATAGCCGCCAAAGCAATGCTCCATCAAATGCACTGCTTTGGGATCAAGCTCAATATGACTCATGAAGTCACTGACCTTTATACCTGACCACTGCACATCGAGTTTTGACCAGGTAGTGACGCAGTGAAAGTCAGCCGTAAAGCTGCTTTGCGGCATCGCCATGATATCATCCCAACTAAAGGTTGTTGCCGTGGCAAGACCCCAGACACGCAGTTGCCAATTGCTACGATCAACAATCGGCGTATCGCCATACGTCAAGACTGGAAAGCCTTTTGCAAGATGCTGACCAGGAGGCACACGAGCTTGTAGCTCTGGAGGGGGCTTTTGAAAAAACTTTCCCAGCATGGCGAATTAAATTAATGACGGTTGTGTTAGGACTCTTCTTCGTCTTCAGCGTCTGCTTGTGGGTAGATAAAACCTTCTGCACGCCCAGTCAGGATAGACTTGCCCATGGAGAGAGCCTTTTGCGCTTGCAGTGTTGCCTTACGCTTCCAGGTGGCCTTACGTTTGTCGCGCTTGGAGTTAGAGGTTTTCTTCTTAGGAACAGCCATTGCAGTGGATTTGTTTTTACAGCTTTCCTATTCTAGGGCATTAATCCTGAAGAATGGCGTAACCGCATGAAATCAGGTGTCAAATTGGCAGTTTGTTAGGGTGATTCATTTGGATGGGCTATCTCATTTGTCCTGGCTACGGTTCGGTCAGTACAGGTGTAGGGTGGGTTTACGGCAAATGAAACTGGCTGAACCATGACCAAACGGTGGTACTTATTGCAGAACGATCGCCCCTCTCGCCCTATCCAACTACTTACTGTGGCGATCGCTTTTAGCAGCGGCATTTTGATGGGATTAGCGCCTGCACCGCTCCATCTTTTTCCGCTGGCTTGGGTCGCCCTGGCTCCACTTTGGGTGCTGCTTTTTACGCCCTCAACGGCAAAGGCTCAAGGCGAAAAAAATGAATCAAAGCACCCCTTTTGCCGCTTGCCCTTTGCCTTTTGCGTTAGTTTTGCCTGGGGCGTGGGCTATCACGGCTTGGCGTTGTCATGGATCACGGGGCTACATCCGCTGACCTGGCTCGGTGTGCCCTGGCTGGCAAGCGTGGCGATCGTTCTCTTTTGCTGGGGGTTTATTACTGTCTGGGGTGCTGCACTGGTGGTTCTATGGGCTTGGCTAATGCACCGCTTTGAACGTGTTGAGCTTAAAAGTGTTGGGCTTAAAAAAGAGGAGCGCGAGGACGATGCAGCACTGCCCTCGGTTCATGCCTCAACCCCTCGGCATCATTGGGAGCCGTTGCTGCGATCGCTCCGTCGTGTCCTGCTGGGCACGGCTCTCTGGTGTGGGCTGGAATGGCTCTGGAGCCTGGGACCGCTAAATTGGACGGCGCTAGCCTATACCCAAAGCCCGGGGAATCTGGCGGTGCTGCATTTGGGGCAACTTTCTGGGTCGACTGGGGTGACAGCAGCGATCGTAGCCGTTAATGGGCTGTTGGCAGAAGCGTGGATGAGTTTTCAGCGGTCAGCGGTCAGCGGTCAGCGGTCAGCAGCTCAAAACTCAAAACTCAAAACTCAAAACTCAAAACTTAAAACCATTACGCTAGTTGCCTCTGCCACTATGCTTTGCGTCGCTGTGCATCTGTTGGGTGCGGTGCTTTTGCTACAGCCGATCGCCCCGTCTAATACAGCAGCACTCAAGGTAGGGCTTATTCAAGGCAATGTGCCAACGCGGATCAAGCTGGGGAGTGATGGCATTCGCCGTGCTACGGAGGGCTACACCAACGGCTATCTAGCACTCGCAGAGCAAGGTGTGGAGGCAGTGCTGACCCCAGAGGGGGCGCTGCCATTTTTGTGGGAGCTGCATAAACTTCGCAGTCCGCTTTATCAGGCAGTGTTAGAGAAGGGTGTGGTGCTTTGGCTGGGCACTTTTACGGCACAAAAGGGCGGCATTGCTCGTAGCCTGCTGACGATCGCCCCCGATGGCGCAACAACTAGCCGCTATGACAAAATCAAGCTGGTGCCGCTGGGTGAATATATTCCCTTTCAAGCCGCTCTCGGTGACCTTATCAACCTGCTTTCTCCCATTACCGAGAATGGGCAGCCAGGAGACTTCCATCAACAGTTTGATACACCCTTTGGACGAGCGATCGCCAGCATTTGCTACGATTCGGCATTTCCGGAGGTGTTTCGGGCACAGGCAGCGGCAGGCGGACAGTTCATTCTCACAGCCTCAAATCTCGACCCCTACAGTGAAGTATTGATGGCGCAGCATCAGGCACAGGACATCATGCGAGCCATTGAGACCGATCGTTGGGCAGTGCGTGCAACCAATACAGGTTACTCCAGCATCGTGGATCCCCATGGGCATGTGGAGTGGCGATCGCAACCCCGCACGTATCAAACTCATGCAGCCACTATTTTTCGTCGCCAGACACAAACTCTGTATGTCCGTTGGGGGGATTGGTTGACACCATCCTTGCTGGTACTGGGAGCGATCGCCGTCTTCTTTCAAAGACGTTCATTGAGAAGCTGAGAGATGTTCGTAACACACTAACCAGGTTTACATAGTGGCAGTTTTGATGGTCAGACCCGTTTCAAACGACCTCTTAAGGATTCCTTCTACTCGAAGTAGAACAGTAAGCTACGATTAAAAACTAAGTCGTTAGCATCAAAGGCTAGCGGCGTTGATCTCCTGGTGCTTTTGGAATCCCTTACTCTATGGCGACGACACTTCCGCTAGTTTCCTCTGTAATGACCGCTGCGCCAACCATCGCCCCTTCGCGGTCTAACCAGACGACCCGCCAGCATTACCCAAACTTTAAAATCATTGTGTTGAATGATGATTTCAACACCTTTCAGCACGTTTCTGAAAGTTTGTTAGAGCATATCCCCGGTATGACCGCCGATCGCGCCTGGGAACTGACTAACCAGATCCACTTTGATGGACAGGCGATCGTCTGGGTCGGGCCGCAGGAGCAGGCAGAGCTTTACCATATGCAGCTTGGCATGGAAGGATTGACGATGGCTCCCCTAGAAGCGGCTTAAGAAACAAGTCGTAACGGCTGTAGCTGCCGGGAGCAGAGAGGCAGAGCGTTGTTCAAAATTCCATCTCAGTCCGAATCTCTTACAGCGCACCTTTCCTATGAGCAGTTCCCCAGGCGGCAGACTTGTCCTTAACCATTCCACTCATATTCCTGGGCTGATCCGGATTTTGGAGCGGCTGACTTATGAAGCAGGCATTCAGACCATTACCCCTGGTGTTATTGGGCGTGCGCGTTCTCATGCTCCTAAAATGGTGCTAAAGATATCGGTGCCCATCCGTGGAGGCTTTAAGGTCATCGCGCGTCAGGGTAAAACAGTGCAAGAAGTTTTTATACTGACTCTTTTACCACAGGAGCAACTTGAAGCAGCGATTGCTCTTGTTATCAAACGCTGCTAGCCATTGTGATGCAAATTCGTCCTGCTACGCCTGCTGATGTGCCTGCCGTCCTGCCGATGGTGTCAAAGCTTTGCGCCTTGCACGAAGCATGGGACGCTGCCAAGTATGGCTTTTTGCCCAATCCTGCTCAACGGTATGAGCGCTGGTTAGGGCAACAGGCTACGAACGATCGCAGTGTCTTCCTGGTCGCCGCACACACCTCTGAACCAGATCGGACTGAACATCTCGTTGCCTTCTTGATTGCCACGATCGAAACTGAAATTCCCATCTATCGCCTTAGGGAGTTTGGTTTCATTCACGATCTCTGAGTTGAGCCTGACTACCGTCAAACGGGATTAGGACGGCAACTGGTCGATCGCACGCTACAAGAGTTTCGGCACAAAAAGATACAGCAGATTCGGCTTGATACGGCGATCGTCAACGAAGATGCTCGACGCTTGTTCCAGTCGTGTGGGTTTCGCTTGAGCACGATCGAATTGCTAGCAGAACTGAATAATCAAACTTAATAAATGGCTCGTTTGTAGCAAGGGTTTAGTTCTCTAAAAAAACTGCTATCAACTTACAAACCAGCCACTACCTACTGCCTCAACTTACTCTGATTGGCGTATTGATACTCGATGCAGCGGCAAGCTCAATACACATGCTGCTGTCAGCAAATAAGCAAGCACGCCTGTTAACTTCACGCTCCATAACAACACTTCCCACTCAGGCAAAATAAAGTGCTGTGAGACGGCTGCAAGGCAATAAACCAACCAGTAGGTAAACGTCATTAACATGAGTACCCGATCGGTGATTTCCCAGTCGCTTTCAGAGGCTTGGCTACCGTTAAAAAGCAGCCCAATGCCCGCGATCGCGGCGAAAAAAGAGCAGGTCATTAAATAATCGTGCCAGGAAAGCTGTGGCATATCCTTTAACCTAAGTGCTTAAAATTCAGAACGAATCTTCAGCCTAAAGGATGATGTGTTGTAAGAGACAGTAATCCTTACAAAGAGCAATAATTTAAGCACTGCGCTTAAGAAAACTAAAAACTTCCGAAAAAATTAAACGATCAGCATTGCTCTCGTTTTACGATCGACCTGTTTTAGCATTGCTGACATAGCTGCCATCTCTCCAAACGCCTTCAAGTCGAACGCCGTCTGCAAAAATGTAGGTGCCTTTGCCGTTCTGCCTGCCATTACGAAATTCTCCCTCGTAGCGATTACCACTGGGAAACGTGCAAATGCCAAACCCATTCAGCACTTCATTTTGAAAATCGCCTTCGCAGCGGGTGCCGTTGGCAAAAATGAACGTTCCTCTGCCTTGCCGACGACTGTCTTGAAACAAACCCTCATACTGATTACCACCCGGAAAGGCACAGGCACCAACACCATTTAGCAAATTGTTCCGAAACTCGCCCTCGCAACGAGTGCCATCCGCGAAGGTAACCATACCTCTACCTTCGCGCTGATTGTTGCGGAAGTTGCCTTCATAACGGCTCCCACTGGCAAAGATGCAGAGGCCCTTACCATTCAACAAATTGTCCTGAAAGTTCCCCTCGCAACGGGTGCCGTTGGCAAAAATGAATGTGCCTTTACCCTGCCGCTGGCTGTCACGGAGTTCGCCCTCGTAACGATTGCCACTGGGAAAGGTACAGACGGTTTTACCGTTGATTAAGCCCTCTTTCGCTCGCCCCTTGCAGTAGTTATCAGAGTCAGACACCTGGGCGATCGCTGGGCTAAAAAGGGCATCATAGCCATAACCAGCACTGGTGATACTGATTAAAGTCCATATCATCAGCCTTAGAGAGCGGAATGAAAACGGTTTAAGCAAAATTCTCTCCATGATGAAACAGTGTAGATGTTGCCTTGATGTAGCAGGTTGCGGTATCGAATCAGCTAAGATACGTATTCTGTTCAGGGTAAACGTTTGCTCGTCAGGATTAACGCTTCACGAGAAACTGTTAAAGCGAAAGCTCCTGATGGTGGTCTCTAGCTAGTGTAAGCATCGGTGATGGTGTTAACTCTAACTCGGGTTTTATATAGCCGTAGCCATACTAGTTAGGACGGGGTGCAGGGGTAGAACCCCTGGCTGGGGGCGAAGCCCCCACACACCCTTTGATTCCAATGTCCTAAGCTCTGTGGCGATAGCTATACCTGTCTTCTTTGATGTTGTAGGTCTAAAAGCTTGATGTTGTAACGGCTATCATACTTGTGGCATCTGTTTGCCTCTCTTTGTCTGTCTCAGGCTTTACGCTTGAGTCGCACAGCGCTCTCGTGCCTCTGGTTCAAGTGCTGTTGTAACAACTGGCAGCGATCGCCCCGAACGAGGTTTCTGCCTCTCCTGTTTACGTCGTTGCCTGTTAATGCCTTTGTTGTAGGATTCTTTCGGGTTTGCTGATGTTGTCATTGTTCTCGTTCTTCACTCTCGCGCAGACGATCGCTGCTCCTATTCCCTTACCATCACCTCCAAGTTTCCCCGCGCCGAAACCGTCCAGGGTGCCGCCCCCACAAGAGATTGTGCCATCGCAGGAGCAACGCTTACCACCCCAGGAACCATTGCAGCGTCAAGAGGTCTTTGCACCTCAAGAACTCCGTCCCCTGCCTGGGCAGCTTGATTCCGTGCCGGTTTTCAATAGTAACAGTCCAGAATTGGTGCAGACCGAAGGGATTTTGCTCTCTACCTTTCCACCAGACGGGAAAGCAGTGCCTACCGCGCATCTCAACTTTCCCTTCCAGGGTCGATTTGACATCTTTTCGCACCATATCGCCAAAGCGAAAGATGCCAGCGAGACACGTACCCTCTTCCAGGGAGTGTTGCTCTTTAACCCGACCTATGAGCCAGTCACAGTTGATATTTTGCAAGGCGCAAGCTACCTCACCCGTCCAGATGCGCTGTTTATCACTTTGCCGTCCTACGTGAATGACCCGATCGGTCGAGTGTATGCCGGACCCGGTAGCCGCCTGGTCAATGATGTCTTGCGCGGACGACGGCAGGGCAATTGGCCCGCAGTCACCGTCATTCCGCCCCGCCAGAGCTGGATGCTCATGAACTTGCCTATTCCAGTGGGCACCGTTACGCCATCATCCAACGGGCGTTCAACCTTACTACGACTGCGGAGCAGCGGAACCCTTTACATGGCGAGTCTAGCCATGTTTGCGCCGCTGAATCCTGATAAAACAGAGCGCAGCCCCTCGTCTGAGGAATGGCAAAACTTATTGCTTAACAACGGTTTGGCAGGACCGCGTGATATTCCACCCACGCCGATCAGCCGCTTGAAAGATCATGCGACCGTCATTTATGGACGTGTAGCAGGCGTGGCAATGGGGTCTGAATGGAAGGCGAACTTAACTGACAGCCCGAAGTCTGACACTCTCAGCATTCCGAAACGGGGGCGTGCCTTTTCTTACGGGCTGAGTATGCTTGATCGGGGCACCTTTGGCACAGGGCAAGTGCAAAGTGCGCCCCTGGTGGCTCGCTATAACGATACAGCCTACCGTGCTCATGGCAACTACGGTATTCAGTACAGCCTGACGTTGCCGCTTCAGAATACCACTGGACAACCCCAAACGGTGACAGTAGCCATTCAAACGCCTGTAAAGGAAGATCGAGCCAAAGGTGGGCTGCTATTTTTTACACCGCCAGAAGAGCGCATTTTCTTTCGGGGTTCCGTTCGTGTGCGCTACACGGATGACAGTGGTGCGCCCCAAACCCGCTATACTCACCTGACGATGCAGCGGGGACAAGAGGGTAAGCCTTTGATTTCGCTGACCATGCCCAAGGGCGATCGTCGTCTGGTGCAGGTTGACCTTCTCTATCCACCCGATTCAACTCCACCGCAGGTCTTGACGGTGAAAACTGTAAGTAAACCGTAGTGAGGAGGAGGGGTGAAGAAGTAAGGGGTGAAGAAGTAAGGGGTGAAGGGGTGAAGAAGTAAGGGGGCGCAGACCGACTGTAGATGCGATCGGTAGATGGCTCTGGCGCAAGACTGCGATCGTCCTGCGTTTTTTGTGAGAAGGACTGTTGCTCTGCTGTGTAGACGATCGCTGTGTTGTGGAATGAGTCTTTCTGGGTACTCTGGCAAAGCAACGATCGCAGGAAAGTATGCTTGCTAGAGTCTGGAGTGCATCACTGGTTGGCATTGACGCAGTGAAAGTTGGCGTAGAAGTAGATATTGCGGGTGGCTTACCGGGCATTGTTGTCGTTGGGTTGCCCAGCCAGGAAGTGCAGGAATCTAAAGAACGAGTCAGAGCCGCGCTGAAGAATGCAGGCTATGCCTTTCCCATGCGGAAAATTGTCGTCAACTTGACTCCAGCCGACCTGCGGAAGGAAGGTCCCAGCTTTGACTTGCCGATCAGCGTGGGCGTGCTGGCAGCATCGGAGCAAGTAAATACTGATCTGCTGGATGAGTATCTGTTCTTAGGAGAAGTCTCGCTGGATGGAAGTTTGCGCCCGGTTGCAGGTGTGTTGGCGATCGCTGCGGCTGCCAAACGTCTGGGCATCTCCGGCTTAGTCGTACCTGCCGATAATGCCCGCGAAGCCGCTGTCGTTAGAGGTCTGTCAGTCTTCGGCTTCAAGCATTTATCTGACGTTGTCAACTTTCTCTGCGCCCCAGAGCAATGTGTGCCAACACAAGTCAATGGCTTGGAAGAGCTAGAACAGGCTCAATTTATCGGGCCCGATCTCAAAGATGTGAAAGGACAGGCACATGCTCGACGTGCCCTCGAAATTGCTGCTGCGGGCGGGCATAATCTGGTTTTTGTCGGTCCACCTGGTAGTGGTAAAACCATGCTTGCCCGTCGCCTACCGGGAATTTTGCCGCCTTTGACCTTTGACGAAGCGCTTGAAGTCACCCAAATTCACTCCGTCGCTGGCTTGCTCAAAAATAAAGGATCGCTGGTGGCGACCCGTCCGTTTCGCAGCCCCCATCATTCGGCGTCGGGACCTTCGCTGGTGGGTGGCGGCAGTTTTCCCAGACCGGGCGAAATTTCTCTGTCCCACAGAGGGATCTTGTTTTTGGATGAGCTGACAGAATTTAAGCGCGACGTTTTAGAGTTTTTGCGCCAGCCTTTAGAAGATGGCTTTGTCAGCATTTCTCGTACACGACAATCTGTTACATTTCCGGCTCAGTTTACGCTCGTTGCCAGTGCCAATCCCTGCCCCTGCGGCTATTTTGCTGATACAGTCCAGCCTTGCACTTGTACGCCTAGAGCGAGAGAACAGTACTGGGCGCGGCTATCGGGTCCGTTGATGGATCGCATTGATCTACAAGTAGCGGTAAATCGCCTGAAGCCAGAAGAAATCACCCAGCAGCCCAAAGGCGAGGAATCCGCGTCAGTGCGCGATCGCGTCCAGGTTGCCCGCGATCGTGCCTCCACTCGTTTCAAAGACACGACCCTGCGCTGCAATGCTGAAATGCAAAGCCGTCACTTGAGGCAATGGTGTGCCTTAGATGACCCAACCCGTAACTTGCTCGAAGCTGCCATTCGTAAATTGGGCCTGTCTGTCAGAGCCAGCGATCGCATCCTGAAAGTGGCACGGACGATCGCCGATTTGACCGGCGACGAGCATCTCCAAACCAACCATGTCGCTGAAGCCATTCAATATCGCACCATCGATCGAATGCAGTAGATTATGTCAGCGACACATTGGTTAAAAACTATCTTTACAAGAAAAAATCGCGATCGCTCCGATTAATCCGAAAGTTAGATGCAGCCTTTGGACTCTCAAACAAAGATGGGGCATAAACCTTTTTAGGACTGTTTGCTATGAAAACTACAGATCAAAGTTCTCGACCCTCATCTCAATCAAACCAACCCGAAAAAACTGCGGGTAAGAAAGCATCATTTTCGCTCATCTTCAGTACCATCGCCGTCTTAGTCACTGGTTTGGTAGTAGCAGCAGTTTATTACTTCAACACTAATACGCATCTCACGCCCTAGGTGAACGATCGCTTTCTATTGCCTCTGCCCTACTTAAGATGCCCTTTAGGAGCAATTTTTATGGTGAGAAGCGATCGGTTCCTTCTAGCCTTTTGACTTCGTTAGCCCGGTTGCAACATTGGGAAACCTGTAGTAATAAGCACATCGCTTTATCACTCCCTTGAGGTTTCCTGATGCCAACCAAGCATTTTCGTCATGTCCGTAAAACAAGCATCGTTAAAACGCCCGATGGCGGGCAGATCAAATTAGGCACCTATCGCCCCGATAAAAAAAATCCTAACGACAAAACTTATAAATCTAGCCACTCGACGGACGATCTACCATCCAGCGTCGATTTGCGCCCCTACATGACCCCGGTGGAAAATCAGGGCAACTCTAATAGCTGTACCGCGAATGCGATGGCAGGCGCTTATGAATACCTGGCAAAGCGCCTTAAAGGGTCTGCCCATGACGTGAGCCGTTTATTTATTTATTACAATGCTCGCGAGTTGGATGGTGCCATTGATGCGGATGAGGGCACCTACCTGCGGAGTTGTATCAAGGTGCTCAAAAAATATGGCACCTGTGCTGAAGCAACCTGGCCCTTTGATCTAGAGCGTGTTTTTGAAGCACCCCACGAACACGCCTACACCGAAGCCACCAACTTTTTGATCGAGGATGCCTATCGGGTGGACGTTAACCTGGACGCAATGCGGCAATGTTTGGCGGATGGCTATCCCTTCACCTTTGGGCTACATCTCTTCTCGTCGTTTCAAAAGGCTGGCTCAAAAGGCCTGGTGCCTATGCCGGAACCAGAGACAGAGCAACATGACGGCGGACATGCAATGCTCTGCGTTGGTTACTCCGATGCCGATAAGGTCTTTATTGTTCGCAATTCTTGGGGCGAAGGCTGGGGCGATCGTGGCTATTGCTACATCCCTTACGACTATATGACCAACCCCGACTTAAACGGCGACTTGTGGGCAATTCGCCATGTTGCTGATGTTGATATTGATCTCAGCCAGGATATTCAAACGGAACAAGCTTCGTTGTTTGATAGCGCTACAGCCGCGATCGCCCATGCTCTTCAGACTGCTGGCGTTGGCAATCTGGCAGAGTACAGCGATGACTACACCGTTGAATATACCGAACAATCGGTTTATGTCGATGGACAGTATGTTGCACTTTTTGACTACGACAAGGTGGAATCGCTCTACTACGCCGAGTACGAGGAGGAGTACGAAGACGCTGAAGAAGAGGACTCTGAAGACGCTTATGAGGAAGTTTCCGAAGAGGACGACGAAAGCGAAGCCAGCTATGAGGAGGACGTAGAGGAAGAGGAAGAAGAGGAAGAGGAAGAAGAGGAAGAGGAAGAAGAGGAAGAGGAAGAAGAGGAAGAGGAAGAGGAAGAAGACACCGAAGCGAGTTACGAAGAGGAAGAGGAAGAGGAAGAAGCGAGTTACGAAGAGGAAGGGGAAGAGGAAGAAGAAGAAGAGGAAGAAGAAGAGGAAGAAGACACCGAAGCGAGTTACGAGGAAGAAGAGGAAGAAGAGGAAATAGAGGAGGAAGAGGAAATAGAGGAGGAAGAGGAAATAGAGGAGGAAGAGGAAGAGGAAGACACCGAAGCGAGTTACGAGGAAGAAGAATAGGTGACGACCATTAGATTCCCGACTTCTTTAAGAAGTTGGATCTGCCTTAGGGATCTAACTTTCTTAAGAGCCGGGGATCTAAAACGCTAAGGCTCAAAGCGATTCTCGATAAAGTGTTTGACCGATCGGTGTGGCTAAATCAGCCAATCCTGCTTCGATAAGGGCACGATCGCGAATGCGACACGAATCACACAAGCCGCATGGTGCTGTGTCTCCCTGATAGCACGACCAGGTTTGGGCGATCGGCACTCCCAGTTGCATAGCCCGTCTTACAATGTCTGCTTTACTGTCCAGTACTAAGGGCGCAACCAGTTTCGGCGCATTGCCTTCAAGCCCTGCTTTGGATGAGAGTCTTGCAAGCTGCTGATATGCCTCTAAATAGTCGGGACGGCAGTCGGGATAGCCAGAGTAATCTACAGCGTTAATGCCCAGATAGATGGCAACGGCATTTTTGGCTTCTGCTAGCGAAAGGGCGATCGCAATAAACACAGTATTGCGCCCTGGCACATAGGTAACAGGAATCACATTAGCCTGCACGCCATCCAAGGGCATTGCCACTGCTGTATCTGTGAGTGCTGAACCGCCCCACTGCGCCAGGTTAACATCCATAACGAAATGCTCCTGGATACCCAGATACGCGGCTATCTGCTTGGCGGCAAGGAGTTCGCAGGCGTGGCTCTGCCCGTAGTTGAAGGATAAGGCAATCACTGTATAGCCATCGGCGATCCCTTGTGCTGCCACTGTTGCAGAATCAAGACCGCCTGAAAGTAACACAACGGCGATCGGTTTCATCGTCCAATTCCAAGATTGTAAGTTGGGTTTTAGCTTTACGAGTTGAGGTTTACCTTGCTGAAGCAAAGAGTACAGGCGATCGTCCTAACTTTTTGCTGCCAAAAGTTGCTCCACAATGCGAGACAGTCGTGCCACGCTTTCAGCCTGCTGCTGGCTCGTTTTAGACTGCTCTCTGACCGTCTCTTTGATTTCTGCCATATCAGCTCTAAAGGCAGTCATCCCGTCCGTTAAGTGACTGATTTGCGTATTAACCTGGCTCATCTGGACGCTGACTTCAGAAATTTGAACGCTGTTTGCTTTAATTATTTCCTTGATTTCTGCCATATCGGCTCTAAATTCAGTCGTGCTTTCGGTCAGCCTGCCGATCTGTTCGGTAATGATTTCGAGTCTGTGGTCAACGGTGTCAAGCCGTTTTTCTGTCGTCATGGCAGTTTCGTTTTGGCGATCGCTCGTTTGATCGTCTGGCTTATTTTACATGAGTTGCGATCGGGTCTGAGGCTAAGGGCTAATGACTGAAATTTGCCACTCAAGGTCTATGGCTGATGCGCGTCCCTATGCGACAGTAGGAACGCATACGAAGGGCTAGTGAGTTATGACCTTGTTGAAACCGTCGGTTTGGTCTGCCTACTGGTTCCGAATTGGCATGGCGGGACTGCTGGTGCTGTCTCTTGCTCTGCGCTTTTGGGGCTTGGAGCGGTTTAACAGTCTAGTCTTTGACGAAGTATATTATGTCAAATTTGCCCACAACTACCTGACCCAAACCCCGTTTTTTGATGGGCATCCACCGCTGAGTAAGTATTTAATTGCGATCGGCATCTGGCTGGGCAATCAAATGCCGATCGGGCGCGATACCGTTAACAGTCTTGCAGGTGCGCCCTACAGCACATGGAGCTATCGCTGGCTGAATGCGCTGACGGGTTCCTTTATTCCTCTGGTTGTAGCAGGCATTGCGTATCAGTTGAGCCATCGCCGCAGCTATGCCTTCCTTGCTGGACTTTTTGCCGCGCTAGATGGCTTGTTTCTGGTGGAATCGCGCTATGCGCTCAACAACGTTTACCTGGTCATCTTTGGGTTGCTGGGCTTGTGGTTTCTTTTGCTGGCGTTAGAGGCGCGATCGACCTGGCGTAGCCTTTATTTAGTCAGTGCAGGTATCCTGTTTGGAGCTTCAGCGTCGATTAAGTGGAATGGACTGTGGTTTCTCTTTGGTGCTTATGGGCTGTGGGTCGCTGCCTGGTTGCTCCGTGGGCTTCAGTCTCGCTTCCCTCACCACATTGGGCTGCTTCTGGCTGATGGGGCGGCACCTGGGCAAACCGATCGCACTGTACATAGTCCGTTACAACAGTTGACTCAGTTAGCGCCGTGGCAAATTGCGTTAAATCTGGGCATTGTGCCAGCCACTTTTTATTACCTGAGCTGGATTCCGCATCTGAAATTCAACACAACTGTCGGCTTTTGGGCATTGCAACAGCAAATACTGGACTACCACGAGCGGGTAGGCAGTGGAAAGCAAGTCCATCCTTATTGCGCTGAATGGTATACCTGGATTTTGATGCAGCGTCCGTTGGCGTATTACTACAAAGTAGAGGCGCAGGGTGGGCCACTGTTATCCACCGATCCGGCTGTACCCGCTGGCAACACAGTCATTTACGATGTCCATGCGATCGGCAACCCCATCCTTTGGTGGCTGTCTACGCTGGCGATCGTCCTTATCTTTGTCGTCCTGGTGCAACAGCTTCTCCACTGGTTGTCACCGTCTCAGCTTGAAGCACCGTCGTCTATTGGAGGACAGCCGTCTACCCCTCACCGCCTGCCTTTAAACGCCACTGAACTCTGGCTCGCGCTTTTTCTGGGCATCAACTACGCTGCCAATCTATTGCCCTGGGTTAAGGTCACGCGCTGCACGTTTTTGTATCACTACATGGGCGCGTCGGTGTTTGCATCGATGGCGATCGCCTGGTTGGTCGATCGCTGGCTCCACAGCAGAAAGCCGAACCTGCGAACAATGGGTGTGCTGGCGATCGTCGCGATCGTTCTGGCATTCATCTTCTGGCTACCCATTTACTTGGGCTTGCCGCTCTCAACGCAAGGGTTTCAGATGCGAATGTGGCTACCGTCGTGGGTGTGAGGGCTAAAGGGCTGGAAGAGTAGGGTTAACTTATTTTTTGACAAACAGCGATCGATACACCGCTTCTCCCCGTTCCATCGTTGACGTTTCGCGTTCAGTAGGAATGGGGAGGGGATTGGAGTCTAGCCAGTCATCATATTCGCAAACGAAGGCAGGATGGGCAGCGAAGCGATCGCGCATCTCTACAGCGACTTCTTCCACATCAGACTGGATGAAAACTTTACCATCCGGCACGAGTGCGTCTGCTAGAGCCTCAATCAAATCGGGTTGTACCACGCGGCGCTTTTGATGCTTACGCTTAAACCAGGGATCAGGGAACTGGATGCTCACTTGCTGGAGCCGTCCCACAGGTAGCGATCGCAGCAACGGACGTAGGGAGTTATTTGCATTGCAGAACAAGTAATGCACATTGGTCAGACATAGCTCAGTTTTCCAACCATTTGCCTGGTCAACCAACGGTTCCCGAATTTCTAACCCTAAAAAATTCCACTCTGGCTGCACCTGCGCCATTTGCAGCAGAAACCGACCCTTGCCGCAGCCAATGTCTAGATGAAAGGGTCGATCGTGGTCATGATAAAGACGGCTCCAATCCGGTGGGCTGATGGGAGTCTGATATTTTTTACTAAGTGGATTAACGTGTTCGCGCACTCGGACAATAGACAAGGGAGAGGAGCCTTTTGAAGAAAGGATAAGGGATGAGGGATGAAGGATGAAAGAGTGAAGGGGTAGAAGGGTGAAGAGAATATGTTTTGGTTGACACTGATGATGGCTTTCTAACTTTAGCCTTTAGCCTTTCTCCTCTAGCCTTTCCCCCTTTCCCTTCTAGCTGATTGCTTTGCACATCGCTTAGGATCGATCGTATGAGTCTTAATTTTCGCTTCGCTGTCATTAGCGATCTACATATCGCGTTGCCCCACACCATGTGGAATCATCCCAGCCGCTTTCACTTGGTTGAAGTGAGCATTCCTGTTTTAGAAAACATTCTCGATCGCCTTAGCAGGCTTGAGCTTGACTTCTTGCTGTTGCCGGGTGATTTGACCCAGCATGGCGAACCAGCAAACCATACTTGGCTGGCAGAACGATTGGCACAATTGCCCTATCCGACCTATGTCGTACCTGGTAATCATGATGTACCAACGTTGGAATCTGATGGGAAGGCGATCGGGCTGGCGAACTTTCCACATTACTATCGATCGTACGGCTATGACAATCCAGGGCAACTTTACTACACCTGCCAACTGCTGCCAGGTGTACGGTTGATTGGGTTAAATTCCAATCAATTTGACGCGCAAGGCAAGCAACTCGGCTGTCTGGATGATGCACAACTAAGCTGGCTGCAAACGGTATTGGCAGAGCATCAGGACGATCTGATGCTAGTGATGGTTCACCACAACGTTGTAGAGCATCTGCCGGGGCAGTCGCGGAACCCGTTAGGGCGACGCTATATGTTAGACAACGCGCCGACATTGTTAAAAATGCTGCGAGCAGCAAACGTCCAGCTCGTGTTTACAGGGCATTTGCATGTGCAAGATATTGCCTGCTCTGAGGGCGTTTATGACATTACAACGGGGTCGCTGGTGAGCTATCCGCATCCCTACCGTGTGCTGGAATTGCAAACGGACGATCGTGGGCAGCGATCGCTGCATATTGCTTCTGGGCGTGTTGAATCCGTCCCTGGTTGGGAAACGTTACAGCAAACGTCGCGTGACTTTATGGGCGAGCGCTCCCAGCCGTTCATGCTCCAACTTTTGATGCAGTCCCCGTTAAAGCTGTCTCAGGCAGAAGCGGCGGAGCTGGTGCCCCATCTGCGCTCGTTTTGGGCAGATCTCGCCAATGGTGATGCAAGGTTTGCGTTCCCTGCGTTTCCCACGTCCGCTCGTCGCTACTTTGAGCGGTTTAGCGCGATCGACGCTAACGGTCAACCGCAGTGCATTGATAATAATGCCACGCTATTGCTATCTCAAAGAGGCGTTGATTGCAGCCTTTAGCGGATACTTTGAAGCTGATTGCTGACCGCTGACCGCTGAAAGCTCATATAGACTAGCGATTGCAACTCAACTGAAACGCTTACGGCTGGCGCACGATACCGAAGACAGACGTAAACCCGTGCAGAAACGTACTGTCACCAACGGGGCCAATTTCACCACTGCAAAAGAAGCCACTTAGGGGCACATTGGGTAAGTAGCGGCTAAAAAGCTGAGAATCAAAATTGGGTTCGTCGTAGAGTCGATTGCCTCGTCCGACACAAGCAAACATGAGCGCTCCGATCGCAGAAGCTGGCTTGGTCTGTTGATACCGTTCTAGCAGCATTTCCAGGTCTTCAGCTGAAGTCTGGGCATCGCGTAGATGAAACTGAATGCGCTGACCGGGGCGGATACGATCGCCGATCGCGATCGCGCCCACTCTGGGGTCGACACCGAGCAAATACCGGATCAAAAAGTCTCCCTGCTCCAGATCTTGCTTGAATTCATTCTGTGCTACACCGACAAACAGCGAATTTTGCGCCAGCATCTGGTCATCTGCGTCCAGCGTTTGAATCAGATCTTGCAAGACCTCCAGCGGCGTACGCTTTTGTGACACTAGCGCACCGCCGCCGTGGGGTACGGGACTAGTATCTGCCTGTTCTTCCAACCCTAGCAGAATGTTTCGCTCACCTTCTGTGACCCAATACGGTTGCCCAATCGGTCGGCAACCCTGCGCGACGATCGTCTCCAGAACAACATTGCCACTGAGCGTCAGACCCACGACCCCTTCACGATGGAGATCAGCATTACAAAACAAGCCGCTACTGCCGTTTGGGGTGGCTGCACTGGCAACACCGCCCACCTTGACTGAGCCAGGGTACGCAAAATCAAGTCCTTGCAAGAGGTCATTAATTTTGGGAAAGGACTGATCAGCCAGCAAAACAAACTGGGGTTGCTCGTCGATGGGCACATCGATTAGCTTTACCCAGGCATCAGGCGCACTGTCCAGGTCGGGCAACTGTTCTGCTGTGATGTGAAACGATCGCACCTTAACGTCTGGCAAGGTCGCCAGGGTCAGCGCGATCGCGGGTTCATCTTCGACTTCCTGAGGCGGTTCTGTGCCCTTCGAGCCCACGACCCCATTACCGCCACACCCAATCAGCGGGATGTCTGGCAACCGCTCCCGTAGCAGCGGCAGCAACCGCGAATATTCACTGGCAAACGCAGCAGCAATAAAAACAAAGCCAACAGTGGGGGCATCGTTCAGTAGCGCTTGTGCTTTTTGCACCACGTCATCAACGGCAGCTTCTAAAGACGGACGAGTTGATAAGGTACTGACCCACTGCATTGTATTCGCGCTGTCTCCTCCTGTCATGCGTTCCCCCTTGTAGCAAAGGATGATCCTCAGCGTAGCTGGAAATGTTTCGATCGTCTCAACGATTACGAGCAATTCTTAGAACCACCTCAACAATTCTCAAGCTTCGCTATGGCGATCACACGGATCTGGTAAGGTGGAGTTAGCGTTACGATAAGTAAAGGTAGAGCATAGCCTAATTAGCCTCTTCTTTGAGGTTAACCAAATTTGAGGTTAGCTGAAGTCGTTAGCGATGAGGCAAGCTTTACTGGAGTGCGATCGCTTTCTGCTTCACCCAGGCAGAAACGGCTAAAGCGATGGATGTAAGCATACATCGATCGGGCGATCGGCAAAGTGCTGATGTCTGGGACGGCAACCGTAACTTACGAAGCAGTAATTTATCCGCGCTGCCCCAATACTCGATGAGAATGATTACCAGCGAAGAATCCATGAGTGATATTCAAGAAAAAATCGAAGATGAGTTGAAGCAAGCCCGTGCTGCTTGTGATGTCAGTGGCAGCAACTCGCCTGAGTGTGCCGCAGCCTGGGACGCTGTTGAAGAACTGCAATCAGAAGCAGCTCATCAACGGCAAGCTAAACCAAAGAAAAACTCCCTTGAGGTCTATTGCGACGACAATCCTGAAGCGGCTGAGTGCCGCATCTACGAAGACTAAGAGATACTGCCTTGAAGTGCCAATCTCCCGCATCCTGTAGCCCTTAGCTACCCTAGATGCGCCAAGCTTGACGAGTACCCAACATGCCCTGCAGGCGTTACGGCTACTCGTCAATTTTCGTGTTTACTGGTTATTGTCTTTGCCGTTGACCGTATTCTTATGCCGTTTCCCTTTTGGTTGCCCTCCCTTGTCTGGCTCGATTATCGCTTGGCGCTTCTTTTCACAGTGTTCTTTCCGCTGGCACTGCTGCTATGGACATTTGTTGCCAAAGCAGAGGCGATGCAGAGTCTTCTAGCGATCTACTGGCGCGTCTCAAGCTTGCTAGCCATTACGGTTTACCTCTTGATTGGGGCGCTGCCAGTTGGCTTTGTGGCTGGCTGGCTAGCACGACTCTTGATTCCGGTCTCGCTGTGGTTTTGGGCAGACTTAAACGAAGAAATTTCGGAGCAACCGTCCAGCCGCTTAAAACTTGCCTTTACATCCTGGCGCTGGGCAGTCTCAATTTATTGTGGCTTGGGTGCGCTGGTTCAGATTCCGGTTCTGCGCTGTGCCTTTTTGGGTGCCAATACGTTGGTAGGCGATCCGTTTTGCCGTCTCTGGCTTGATCCGCCCTGGGCGTTTAGAGCGGCTGCCCATGCTACAACAAAGCCATTTTTCTTAGGCTTTTTGGCATTAGTGGCACTAGGGATCTATGTGCTCTACCTGGGCTACTTTGTGGTCGTTCGTTTGGGTAGACAGGGTCGATCGGCGACCGGGCAATAGTCATGGTTGCTTTGACGCACACAGCAGGAACTCGCCTGGAACGCTACACCGAAAAGCGTCCGCAAGAAGTGCTGCTTGTAATGGCTGAAGTAGATGGTGTTGTTGATCAGGTTGCGATCTTTCGGGGTTTCTCTAGCTCTCTAGTCCGATCGACTGCGTTTGATCCTGATCTGCCAGTGCTGCCCGATCATGCCATCATTCAAGCGATCGATCGGCTTCAGAGTCCTTATGATCCCACCGACCCGCGCTACATTCAGCAAGGGCTAACCTGGGAAGCAATGCAACTATTGTTGGAGTCAGCAGGTGTATAGGAAAGACGCTTAACTTACTGGTTCTGTCCAGCGTCGGTTTTCTAAAGAAAGTGTTATCCTCCACAATGAGTGTGTTGTGTGGGGTTATTTAGTGTATGGTTCAATCTCCAGTCAGGACGCATGAGTCCGATGAGATCGGCATCGCGTCGTCTTTACGAGCGGTAGAATTGGGGCGAGCGTCGCTGACTGCGTCGCCGTTAATCAGTAAAGAAACGGCTAACCTGGCAACTGTTAGCAACAGTTGGGGCGAGCTAAACCTTCCCACTAGTCGCCTATTTGGTACGGATGGCATTCGTGGTCGCGCTGGAGACCTGCTCACTGCACCGCTAGCGCTACAGATTGGTTTTTGGGCAGGACACATTTTGCGATCGCAACGGGAAACACTGGAGCGATCGCAGGCAGCGGCGATGGGTCCGGTCGTGATTGGGCAGGATTCGCGCCAGTCTGGCAATATGCTGGCGATGGCACTCTCAGCCGGTTTGAATGCAGCAGGTTTAGATGTATGGAATTTGGGTCTGTGCCCAACTCCTAGCGTTGCTTATCTCACCAATACGTCTGAGGCGATCGGTGGTGTGATGGTTTCTGCCAGCCATAATCCACCTGACGATAATGGCATCAAGTTTTTTGGCTCAAACGGCAGCAAATTAGCGCTGGCGCTTCAAGAACAAATCGAGGCAGCGTTACGCGGTAAAAGCAATCTGGGAGTCAGCGATAACGGTCGTTATGGGCAGCATTATTATCGCTCAGAGTTGCTCAATGACTATCTCGTTGCTATTCAGCAGCCCTTGTCAAAAGCCGCCTCGCCGCTGCAAGGCATGCGTATTGTCCTCGATCTAGCTTGGGGCGCAGCCGTACATCTAGCACCGCAGGCGTTTCGATCGCTGGGGGCATCGGTCATTTGCCTCCATGACCAGCCGGATGGTAGTCGTATTAATGTGAACTGTGGCTCAACGCATCTAGGGGCACTCCAGGCTGCTGTAAAAACGCATAAGGCTGATATGGGGTTTGCGTTTGATGGCGATGCCGATCGCGTGTTGGCAGTGGATGGCAGCGGCCGTATGGTCGATGGCGATTACATTCTTTACCTGTGGGGGCAAACCCTCCGGCAGTCAGAGCAGCTACCTGGCAATACGATCGTGGCAACCGTGATGTCTAACCTGGGCTTTGAACGTGCCTGGGAAAAACAGGGTGGTACGCTGATTCGTGCTGCGGTTGGCGATCAATACGTCCACGCTGAAATGCTTCGCCATGGTGCAGTGCTAGGTGGTGAACAATCGGGTCACATTCTTTGTAGTCACTATGGCGTGAGTGGTGACGGGCTGCTAACGGCACTCCATCTCGCAGCGCTGGTGCAGCAAGCGGGCGTTTCGTTAACGACGCTGATTGATCAAAGCTTTCAAACCTATCCTCAGCGCCTGCAAAATGTGCGGGTAGAAGACCGCGATCGTCGGTTGAATTGGCAACACTGTGCTCCGCTGCAACAGGCGATCGCACAAGCAGAAGCCGACATGGGCGATCAAGGACGTGTTCTCGTGCGGGCTTCGGGCACAGAACCCCTGATCCGCGTCATGGTAGAAGCTGCTACCGCCGAGCTGGTAACGTACTGGACTGAAACATTGGTCGCTGTTGTGCAGCGATATCTGATTGCTTAACGATACTGGGTAATTCGTTAAAACTTAAGGTTGAGGTGTTCCACCGGAGCACCTCAATACTCGAATTTCTACTGCTCTGGGTTGTTGCGATAACCGTAGAAATCAATGTGGTAGTCAGTGATGCGAATGCCTGTCTGCTGCTCAATTTGTTGCAGAATTGCTTCTGGCAGCTCAATGTGAACATCTAAAATTTGGTTGGTATCTAGACAATTAACGTGGCTATGCGAATCGCTAATGTTGCCATAAAGCCGTCCATCAGACCGCTCAACACACTCAATAATGCCTTGCTCGGATAGCGCTTCCAGATTTTGGTAAACAGACGTGTGACCGATTTCTTTACCCTGACGGTTAAGGCGATTATAAATTTCTCTTGCTGCTAAATGCTCTTTTTCTTGCCATAGCAATTCAAGGATAAAGCGCCGTTGACGACTTAGCCTCATGCCTAGCGCCTGACAACGATCGAGGGCATCTTCAAGCGATCGAATTGGTTTTACCGCTGCTACATCATTCTGCATATTAGATGCTCTCGACTCACATATAAAATCTAGCTACTACATCGCGCCAGATTTTGCTGTTACTCAAACTTTTTCAGCTCAAGCTGATAGTTTTAGGCGTTGTTACTTACCTACAGTTGTATCATACGCTAACCTAAACTCGCTACAACTTTGTCTTAGGAGTGAGGTGTGACGAGACAGGGGCAGGCAGCGGTAAAGGCCGCAAGGGAGGACAAGGGACGCGAAAGTTTTAAGTAGCGGTCTGTGCCGTTGCGCTAGGGAGTTCTGAGGTTTCTGCTTGCTTCCCCTTCTCCTCATAACTTTTGCCTTTTGCCTTTCGCCTTTGCTTCTGTCCTCGCTTGCTACAGAATAAGGAGGGAGACGTTACGAAAGTGCTGGGTTTATGAGAGTTTTGCAGTTGTACTGGTCAGAGCTATCGATCGCGGAGGTGTCGATCGTCGATCGTGGGCGAAGAATGGTTCAACGTGTTTTATGGCTGTGTCTAACACTGGTAGTTGGGCTGGGTTTGCTGGGTACGCCGTCAGCGTTGGCAGGCTTGACAGATGATCGCTATGACGGGGAGATTTTTACCCTCTATGCGGGCAATGGGTCTTTGGTGCCGCCAAAGTTTTCCCTGGCAGAGGCGTTGAGGCGCGATCGTCCGGCGCTGCTGTACTTTTACGTGGATGATAGCAAGGACTGTAAGGCATACACGGCAGTGATTTCTCAACTGCAAGCCTTTTATGGCAAGGCGGCAGATTTGTTGCCGATTCGGGTTGATGCGATTCCCTCAAAGCCAACCTATACCAATACCGAACCAGGTTACTACTATACAGGCGTGGTGCCGCAAGTCGTCCTCTTTGATGCCTCTGGGAAGGTTGTGCTGAATGAAAACGGTGTGGTGCCGTTTGAGACGATCGATGCGAAGTTGCGCGAATTGTTTGACCTGCTGCCACGATCGGAGAGTACTGTCCTTAAACGCCGCCAGGTGAATGAAGTGACGACCGAACTGGCGAAGTAAGGGGAAAGGCCAAAGGCAGGATGTAAAACGCTAGCCTTTCTCCAATTCCCTTTATTCTTCCTGTGCCCCCTCCCCTCTTCACCTCTCACTCCTTACCTCTCACCTTCCATGCAGTCTGGCGCGACCTTTGATGCTACTGGATGCTATCGCTATTTGCTTTGGCGATCGTGGGATACGGGAGCGACGAAGGTCGGTTTTGTGATGCTGAACCCCAGTCAGGCGGATGCGGTTGTCAACGATCCGACGATTCGGCGTTGTCTGGGTTTTGCACGATCGTGGGGGTTTGGTGCGCTAGAAGTCGTGAATCTTTTTGCCTATTGCACGGCTTACCCAGCAGAGCTTCGTCGTGTTGCTGATCCAATTGGGGCTGAGAACGATCGCTACCTGGCAGCCTTGGGGCAACGGGTAGACCAGATTATTCTGGCATGGGGGAAGGGTGGGAGCTTCCAAGGGCGCGATCAGTTTGTGAGAGCGCTGTTGGGCGATCGGGTTGTCTACTGTTTGGGCACCACGAAGCTAGGACAGCCGAGGCATCCCTTGTATGTCAGGCGTGAAGCCGTTAGGTGTGAAGAGCGTCCTTCCCTATCGTTGCTCTAGCGCTGTTCTAGCTGAATCAGGGCACCGCCACGCTGTACGCCTGCTTGCTCGCCGTAGCTGCTAAGGGTCAGCGATCGCAGATGACTGAAAAGCGGTTTGCCCGCTAGCTCAAGTACTTTTAGCGCTGGGAAGCGCTGCTCTAAAAAGACCTGGCTCGCTGCCCAGTCGAGGTACAGGTAGCCGTTGTTGGGCTGTAAGAGGGATACGGTTGCCTGTTGGAACAACCGATCGGTCAACAATGGATGCTCGGTAGCTTTGAGGGCTGTGTCCATTGCTGCTACTGAGGTTGCAAACAGTTCATAGTTGCCCAAAGAGGCATGAACGCCTTGCACGTCTGCCTGTAAGTTGAGCGGTTGCGACACGCGGTTGGTCGCAGCAGTGAGGCGCGTCCAGGCTGAAACAGTGCGATCGCCAATGGTGAGTGGACCCACATTCAAACCTTGCTGTTTGGCAAGGTCGTCCAGATGGGCGATCGCCTGCTGACCTGCCTCGGTTTGGGGGCGTTGAGCTGCAAAAAGCCAGTCAGGTTGCTTTCCAGGCGCACTGATGGGGTCAGGAGGCACCATTGCCAGCGCATATTCGCCCTTCGCCCAGCTAAATACATCGGCGGGAATGTCAAGCTGCCAGCGGGTTTGCAAGGCTTGCAGTGGTTGTTCAAGTAGTTGCGCTGCTGTTTTATAGGGTGCTAGCCCGTTTGTAAGCTGCGTCCACAGACGATCGAGGTCTGCCCCCGACGCGGCGATCGCGCTGTTGCTGGGCATATACTGCAAGGCTCCCACAGGCTGAGACAGTAAGGGCAAAGCGGTCGTCTGTGCGTCATCGCTATCAGTGAGCCGCGCCTTTGATGACAGTAGGGCAGTTTCAGCCAGCAGACCGTACTGATTTGGTGTGAATCCAACGACCAGCGTTTGCTTAAGCGACGGCTCTGACGGTTCGATCGCGCCTGTCGTCTGTAGCGCTGCTTTTGTAGTGAGCAAGTTGCCTAATTGAGTGAGCCGGGGTAAATCTATGAACGTTAGCGCCACCCGTGGTTGAATGAGCGCCGCGATCGCCTGGGTGAAGACGGTCGATCGCTCAAGGCTCAGGTCAGGCGCTTGCACGTTGTTGATTGCCTCGCGCAGCACTTTAGGATGATTGGCAAAAAGGATGAAGCGATCGCCGACAGCCGCACTGGCAAGCGTTGGCACGGGTGCAGGTGTGAGCGGCGCGGGTGGTGCTTCCAGTTGCAGACGATACTTGGATGGTTTCGGTTTACGTGCTGTAGCGACGCTTTCTGGCTCCGTTGCTGGGGCATTGGCAGCAATAATTTTCACGCCCTTGTATTGCTCAAAGACTAGATCGCTTCCCGCGATCGCCCGCTTTTGCCAAAACAACTCTAAAAACTCGCGCGATCGCTGTGGCTCTTGAGTTGCGATCGCCATTAAGTAGCCGGGTTGTTGTCCATTTGCCGCATCCCGATCGATATCCAGCGTGGTCACGGCAAGCGTGATTTCTTGCCCTAGCCAGGGTTGTACGTCTCGCTCGTAGTCCAGCCCCGTCGTTGCCAGCAAACTTTGCTTCAACTGGGTCAACTCCTGCCGCACGTTTCGTCGTTCTGCTAATGGAGTCGATACCAGTTGAAAGGCTTCTAGCTGATCGGGGTTCAGCAGCAGTGATGCCATGACTGGCGCTTGCTTCGGCACAAAAATGGCGGCACCGGGAACGCTTCCCTGATCATTACTGAGCAAGCGGATGGGATTGCGACCTGCTAACCAGTAGAAACCGCCAGCGCTGGACAACAGCAGCACCAGCACCACAACTGCCAAAACGGTGAGGAACGAACGAAACTTCATGGGCATCAGATAGCGCTAGGAGGCAGCGCAAAAACAGTCCAGCCTCATTATCCTGTAGCGCGTGCATCTTAACCGCGATCGCGTCATGCGCTTCTGATTCCTGGTTTTGTTGATGAGTGAAGAAGTGAAGGGTAAAGAGGTAAAGGGTGAAGGAGTAAAGAAGTGGAGGGGTGAAGGAGTAAAGAAGTGGAGGGGTGAAGGGTGAGAAGGTGAAGGGTGGAGGAATAAAGAAGTGAAGGGGTGACTACGATCGCGCTTCTAAAGCGTCTACTTTACACTTGAAGAGAAAACGCGTCGTCTACTCAAAAACGGTGATATCGCATGACAGACACACCCAAAATTCTGGCATTTGCTGGCAGTACTCGGACTGATTCGTTCAACAAAAAGCTGGTTAAAATTGCCGCGCAGGGCGCAAAGGCAGCAGGTGCTGAGACGACCTTTGTGGATCTGCGCGATTTCCCAATGCCGCTGTTTGACGAAGATTTGGAGGCAGACGGTACGCCTGAAAGCGTGCGTCAGTTTAAAGATTTGCTGCTGGCGCATGATGGCTTGCTCATTGCGTCTCCTGAATACAACAGTGGACTCACGGCGGTCTTGAAAAATGCGATCGACTGGGCATCGCGTCCTGCTGAAGGTGAAGCGCCGCTTGGCTGTTTTGTGGGTAAGGTTGCTGCTATTATGAGTGCGTCACCGGGAGCGTTGGGCGGGTTGCGTGGGCTGGTGTCGTTGCGATCGCTCCTTGGCAATATCAAAGTGATTGTCTTGCCTGACCAGATTGCTGTGCCGAAAGCTTACGAAGCGTTTGACGCGGATGGCAGTTTGAAAGATGCTAAGCAGCAAGCCGGGGTTGAGAACCTCGGTGCCAATGTGGCTACGATCGTAGCGAAACTTAAAGCCTAGTGAGCGGCATAGATCCATAGATCCCCGACTTCTTTGGTTCTATGCTGTTTTTGGCTGCACCTGATCAAGAAGTCGGGGATCTTGCAGAGATTTTGCAGTTTACCCTCTTTAAAAACCTTGGTCTGCCCTGAGGCTTAGGTAAGTCGAACAGCAGAATTTGGCGCAATGTGAGAGAATTTACAACTATTCAACAAATGGTTTAAGTTTTTATTCCGATCGCTCCTTTGTTCGTCTCAATGGCTGATGACAACGATCGTGCCATCTGTAAAACATCATGACTCAAGCGCCGCCTCATCCCGAACAAGTTCGTAGTCATCTTGTTACCGTGTATCGAAAACTACCGTTACTAGAACAAGTAATGGTGCAATTGTTTTCGGTGATTTATGAGCCAACCAGTCGCACTTTGTTTCTCAACTGCTGGAATTACCTGAATGAGCACGATCGCGGCGGCAAACATTTTTCCAACCCCACGCTGAAGCCCTATCTCGATCGCTTGATTGAGCTGGGAGTGTTAACTCAAGCGGGTGGTGCGGGCCCTCAATGTAATCCATTACTGGCAGAAATTGCGACTCGTGATGCGGTCAAGGCGAATCGCTTTGAACGGCTGGTTGAGGCAGTGCAGAAGGGCTTTCCCGTCCCCCGGCGTTGGAAAGATGGCCCGATTTCGTTTGGGAACGATCGCCAATTGATCCGCGAAATCCGGGTGGGCGTTTACCGCAAAGATCTCAAATTCATTAATAAGCAATTAGAGGACTATTACAGATATAGCTATCAGAAAGAGAAGCTTTCCCTGGACGATATCTATCAGCAAATCTGCAACAATCCCTTTGATCCCGAATGGTTTCGGACGCTGCCGACCGAACTATATGAAGGGGCACTCATTAGCATCCTCAACTATTCCATCCTGGAGCTAACGTCGGCTGAGGCAGCGGTGGCATTATTACAGGACGATATCGCCAACGCTGACAAACAGGGTGTCAAGCAGGGTGTTAAGCAGAGTGCCGTTTTGCAGCGGGTCGTGCTGACAGAACAATGGCTGCTGCGCGGTCGCTTGCCAGAGGCACAGCAATTGCTTGAGCGTGTGCCCGAAGACTATCAGCATCAGTTTGCGTCACTGCGGGGTCATCTTGCCTTTTTGCAAGGAGACGATGTGGCTGCGATCGCCCAGTATTCCACTGCATTGAAAGCACTCAAGCAAGGAACAGGCAAACGCAAGGTCTACTTCCAGTCCATGAGTGGCTTGTTTTTTATCCTGGCGTTGCTCAAAGATGGGTCTGGTGATCGCCTGGAAGAAGCCGCCGAATACACCAGCATTGCACGACAGGCAAAGCATTGGCTCAGTCCGACCTATGCCGTGCTGGAAAATGTGATCAAGGTGCAACAGGGCGATCTGGGCAAAAAGGCGTGGATCAGCCAGATGCCGATCGCTACCCATAAAGCGGGTAACAGCCTGCAAACCTTGATTGCCTGCCTGTGCCTCTACTGGGTTGATTTGGATCAGGCGAAAAAACACCTGCCGAGGCTCTTAGAACCCTTTTATGACGATGCCGCCGCCACTGGTTATCTCTGGATGGCAAAAACCATTGGCGATCTGCTTGTGAAACTCAAGCCGCGCAGTCCCTACGGCAAACTAGCCGCCGCCCTGCTACCCGACACTCAGCTGCGATCGCTGGCAGACCTCATCCAACCGCAAGAAGCATGGGAACTGAGCCTGAATGCGCTGTCTCACTTGCGGAAAGATCAGCCGCAAGCGGTGGCAAAAACGGATGCCACTCAGCGTCTTGCCTGGTTTATCACCTTCTATCCCACCAGTGGCTGTGTGCTGCAACCGCGTGAACAAACCTTGAATGCCAAAGGTGACTGGAGCAAAGGTCGCCCGATCGCCCTCAAGCGGCTCAAAAGTAGTGCCGAGGAGTTTAGCTATCTCACACCCCAAGACCTGAAGCTGTGTGCTCAGATCAAAACCTATGCATACGGCTGGGGCAACAAAACGGACTACACCTTTACCGATAAGGCGATCGGGCTGCTCGTCGGGCATCCCCACGTTTTTTGGGAAGACGCACCCACCACGCGGATCGAGGTGGTAAAAGGCGAACCCGAACTGCTGGTGAAGAAAATTAAAGACGATCGGCTCGCGCTGCAATTTTCGCCCGCCCTCCAGGACAACAAAGATACCTTAACGGTCAAAGAAAGCCCCACCCGTCTCAAAATCATCGACATTACGCCAGAGCATCGCCGCATTGGCGAAATTTTGGGCACTCAAAACCGACTGGAAGTGCCTGCTGCCGCCAAGGAACGGGTGCTAGCTGCCATTCACGCAGTGTCCAGCATTGTCACGGTGCATTCCGATATTGGGGGCGGCGTGATCACAGAAGAGGTACCTGCCGATCCTAAACCGCACGTTCACCTGTTGCCTGCGAGCGGAGGGCTAAAAGTAGCGGTGCTGGCGCGTCCGTTTGCTCAGGGTGGACCTTACTATCGTCCGGGTGCGGGTGGCGAAACGGTGATCGCCGAGATCGAGGGCAAGCGTTTACAAACGACGCGCAACCTGAAAGAAGAAAAGAAGCTGGCAAATGCCGCGATCGCTGCCTGCCCCACCTTTTTGCAGCAAGAAAAGCAGGATCACGAATGGCTCATCGACGACCCAGAAGCCTGCCTGGAACTATTGCTGGAACTGCAAGCGCTGGGCGACAGCATTTTTATTGAGCATCCTGAAGGCGAAAAATTCCGTGTGTCGCACCAGTCTGGCTTAAAAGATTTCAAGCTCAACATCAAGCGCCAGAACGATTGGTTTGCGACCGAAGGCGAGTTGAGGGTCAACGATCAGCTTGTGCTGGATATGCAGCAGCTTATGCAACTGCTGGAGAAAAGTCCTGGTCGCTTTATCCCCCTGGGTGACGGACAATTTCTGGCGCTGACGCAGGAATTTCGCAAACGGCTGGATGAATTGCGAAGCTTTTCGGAGCGATCGGGCAAAGGGGTTAAACTCCATCCACTCGCAGCCGTTGCGGTCGAAGACTGGATGGAAGAAGTCGGCGATCTCAAAGCAGACAAACACTGGAAGGCACACATCCAGCGGCTTAAGGAGATCCAAAACTTTGAACCCCAACTGCCATCAACTCTGCAAGCCGATCTACGCGATTACCAGCTTGATGGCTTCCGCTGGCTGGCGCGGTTGGCACATTGGGGCGTGGGAGCCTGCCTTGCGGATGATATGGGCTTGGGCAAAACGCTGCAAGGTCTGGCAGTGATCCTCACCCGTGCGCCCGAAGGCCCCACGCTGATTGTGGCTCCCACCTCCGTTTGCATGAACTGGCTGAGTGAGGCGCAGCGCTTTGCGCCCACGTTGAACGCGATGCAGTTTGGTGCGGGCGATCGCCAAAAAGTGCTGGATCAACTGCAACCATTTGATCTGGTGGTGTGTAGCTACGGGCTATTGCAGCAGGAAGATGTGGCAGAGATGCTAGCAAAGGTGCAATGGCAAACGATCGTGCTGGATGAAGCGCAATCCATTAAAAACTTTGCGACCAAGCGATCGCAAGCCGCCATGAATCTGCAAGGCGGGTTTAAGCTGCTGACAACAGGCACACCGATCGAAAATCATCTGGGCGAACTGTGGAACCTCTTTCGCTTCATTAATCCCGGTTTATTGGGTTCGCTCGATACGTTTAATGAACGTTTTGCGACCCCGATCGAACGCTATGGCGATAAAGAAGCCCGTAATCGTTTAAAGAAACTCATTCAGCCCTTTTTGCTGCGTCGTACAAAGAATCAAGTCCTGCAAGAATTGCCCTCTCGTACAGAGATTCTCTTACAAGTTGATTTGAGTCGAGAAGAAACAGCTTTCTATGAAGCCTTGCGGCGAGAAGCGATCGCCAAGCTGTCTGATAGTGATGCCACAGCGGGTGCCAAACATTTGCAAGTGCTGGCAGAAATCATGCGCTTGCGGCGTGCCTGCTGCAATCCGCGTCTCGTCAAACCAGAAATTATGCTGCCCAGCTCCAAGCTGCAACTGTTTGGCGAAGTGCTGACAGAACTGTTAGAAAATAAGCACAAAGCGCTAGTCTTCAGTCAATTTGTGGCGCACTTGCACCTGATTCGAGAATATTTAGATGAGCAAAAAATCATCTATCAATATTTAGATGGCAGCACCCCCGCTGCCGATCGCAAAAAGCGTGTCAACGCCTTTCAAGCAGGCGAAGGTGATGTCTTTTTAATCAGCCTTAAAGCGGGTGGTACGGGCTTGAACCTGACCGCAGCAGATTACGTGATCCATATGGACCCGTGGTGGAATCCAGCCGTGGAAGATCAGGCGAGCGATCGCGCCCATCGCATCGGGCAACAGCGTCCTGTCACCATCTACCGACTGGTGGCAAAAAATACGATCGAAGAAAAAATTGTCGATCTGCATCAACAAAAACGCGATCTAGCCGATAGCTTGCTCGAAGGCGCAGAAATGAGCGGTAAAGTCTCCACTGAAGATTTGCTCCGCCTCATCTCTGAACGTTAGCGATCGGAGGTTAAAGGCTCCATCAGGCTGGTAAACGTACGGCATCGGGGCAAAAAGCTCCGCAATACGTGCAGGCTTGGTTGACCCGATGCTACGCCCTCACCGTTTCATAGTCACTTTGACGGCGATCATGCCTCTTCTGCAAGGGTGCTAAAGCTCGAAGCGTCGCCCATCTAGTAGCGAGAACCGATCATTTTCCCAGAGACACTCTAACTCCCAAAACTGCCCTAGCTTCGACTCTGGTAGAAAACCGGACACTTTAATCAAAAAAGGTTTGGCAGTGGAGTTGGGTTGATTACGGTGAATCCGCAATAACTGCTGTGCGCCATTCGTTGAAACCAACTGACCATCAATGTTAAAAACACCCAATTCAGTTGCAGGTGCAGCGGCTTCAAAGCTCTTGAGCCAAAAGGTTGTGCCGCTGCGAGTCGATTTGGGGTATAAGCCAAAAAAGCCTGTGAGCGGTAGTTCTTGCGTGTTTAGCCAGCGCTGCAACCGATCGTTACAGCCGCTCAATGTCAACAGCTTGTTATCGACTCGCAAGGAGTAGTCCTCGCCTGCCGATAATTCGCCAGCTAAAAAACCAAAGGCTTGATACTCAAAGCCCAGAGGTGGCGGTAAGACAGGCGTTTGAGGGGCGCGCTGCACGGGCGCTGGGCTACGTTTGGGTACGGATGGTTTTGGCACGGGTCAAGTTTCAAAAAATAAGGGGTCTAGCTACGGTAAGAGGCTTCAGGCGCTTAACAGCCACCGTAACCTTTAATCTAGGTTATGTGCAGGCGCGATCGCCCTGACCCTCCACCAAATTTACCTCAAGACCGAAAAGCGAGAGGCGTTTCCTATCATAGCAGAGGGATCGAACACGGTAGTAATACCAATTCAAAAAGTACTGGCTACAGATGCCCCAATTGATTCCCCTTATGAATAAGGAAGCCGCAGGCAGGGGGATCTTGATTTGTAGCCTGTAAAAAGGGAATTGGTATAAGGGGCAGTACCTACTGCCTCACTCATTCATGCTAACTACTGGTCAGGTCAAGGCTGGTCAAGCAAGCTGGGCTGTGCCTGAAGCCTGATTAGAAGATGTTTAAGCGCTTTGCTTTTGACACGCTTCGTTGCTTCCGGCAGACTTAGCCATTGCCGCCTGCGTTGCGTTGCCTCTGACCACTCTTCAAGTACGGTTTCAACGCGCATCAAAAAAAGCTCCATCTCGCACGGGTAGCCCCATTTGCGATCGACGTAGGTTTCGATCGCGGGGATCACCACATGACCGCTTACGCCAGCTTCTTCTAATGCTTCTTTGGCGGCTGATTCTGCTGCACTCAAGCCCAGCGCAATCCAGCCCTTCGGCGCAATCCAACGTTTACGTCGGGTGGAAGTAACGAGCAACACTTCTACCTTTCCCGCTGTCACCCGATAAGGCAACACGCCTGACTGTCGCAATACGAGCATTGGTTTTCTCATTCTCATCCCCAACCCAACCGAATGCGGTCGATCGTAATATTAGTTTGCCACCAGTGCTTCCTTCTGGCGTGCGTTGCTGAATCGAGGTATGAAGACCGAGATTCGCCCTCACCCTAGCCCTCTCCCAAAAGGAGAGGGAACAGGACTTCTAGCTCCCTTCTCCTTTGGGAGAAGGGCTGGGGATGAGGGTAAATCATACTTGCATTCAGCAACGCCCCTTCTGGCGTACCAGACAGGCGCATGTAGCGACATCGCTTTCTAGATGTGCTCAACCGCTAGACCTAACGACTTCAGTCAGCAAGCGGTTTGTTTTAATAATATTTACTATAAAAAGATCACCCTGGAATGGTGGAAGAGCAGATTTCTCCTTGCTTTGCAGCCTCTTCTCAGGCACTTTAAAGGAGGGAATGGGATGCCTGATGTGATTTGCTCTTTCTAGTTTTGGTTTTTTTGACTATAATTAGAAAACCCACTCAACTAGTCGATCGCACAGGTACGCCAATGACCGCGAAGCAAGCAACTGTCAGTGAAGGTCTCTCTGAGCTGACTCGATCGCCGCTCAAGCCACTTTCTTCGATCGCCGCTCAAGCCACTGCAAGTGCTGCACCTGAACCATCTCATCCCTTTGAAGATGAGCCGCTGACGGTATCGCCGCAAGACTTTAGCCTACTCACCGATCTCTACCAACTCACCATGACTGCCTGCTACGTAGGCGAGGGGTTGGATCAGCGACGTGCCAGCTTTGAACTTTTCACTCGTCGGTTGCCGACAGGCTTTGGCTATCTGGTTGCTATGGGACTGGCACAAGCGCTGGCTTATCTAGAACGCTTTGCATTCAATGCCGCGCAGATTGAGGCCTTACAGGCAAGCGGCATTTTTACCCATGCGCCCGATCGCTTCTGGTCATTACTGGCAGATGCTCGCTTTAGTGGTGACGTGTGGGCAGTCCCTGAAGGCACGATCGTCTTTGCCAATGAGCCGCTGCTGCGCGTAGAAGCACCCCTCTGGCAGGCACAACTGGTCGAAACGTACCTGCTCAACACGCTCAACTATCAATCCTTAATTGCAACCCGTGCCGCCCGCCTGCGTGACGTGGCAGGATTGCACGCGACGCTGTATGAATTTGGGACGCGACGAGCCTTCAGCCCTCAAGCGTCACTCTGGGCAGCCCGTGCAGCCCTGGCAGGAGGTTTGGATGCGACCTCTAATGTGCTGGCAGCGCTAAAGCTGGGACGCAAACCTGTCGGCACAATGGCACATTCCCTGGTGATGGCATTAGCGGCAACCGAAGGCAGCGAGGCAGAGGCATTTACCGCTTTTCATCGCTACTTTCCTGGTGCGCCCCTGTTGATTGATACGTTTGACACGATCGCCGCTGCCAAACACCTCGCTGCTAAATTGCAACAGGACGAAATTGAGGTGGCAGGCATCCGCCTTGACTCTGGTGATCTAGTAGCTTTATCCCAGCAGGTGCGTCAGCTTTTGCCAGATGTCCCCATCTTTGCTAGCGGTGATTTGGATGAGTACAAGATCGCTCACCTTCAAGCGGCAGGAGCCTGCATTGACGGTTACGGGTTAGGCACTCAATTGGTAACAGGGGCACCTGTAAATGGTGTCTATAAACTGGTAGAAATTGATGACCTTCCCGTGATGAAAGAAGCGACAGGCAAAGTGAGTTACCCCGGACGCAAACAGATCTTCCGCCACTATGAGCAAGGGCAGGCTGTAGAAGATCGCCTGGGGCTGATGGTAGAACAGCAGTCAGCAGTCAGCAGTCAGCAGTCAGCAGAACCTTCACCCGATGCCCTTACTGGCGAACAGCCCCTCATGCACCTGGTGATGAAACAAGGACAGCGCCTTCACTCGACTGAAACGCTAGAGACGATCGCCCAACGCACTGCTCATTCCGTCGCTAGCCTCCCCGCCACAGCCCGCCAACTCCACGAGCCAGTTTCCCTTACAGTCGAGCCATCTACAGCGCTACTCGACCTCATTGCCCAAACCCAGCGCCAACGTCATCCCTAGAGGCTTACAGCGATTCTCAGATGGGTAAACCGCAGGTGGGAGTGGATGGGTCGATGAGTGGATAGGCGGGAGTGTGACTCATGCAAGTAAAACCGGCTGTCATCCAACCTTGACTCTCTTTTTTCCAGTCAACTTCACTTTTCCCTTCCCTCTCTTTCCCCTCCACCCTTCCACTCCTCCACTCTCTTTTCCCTTCCCTCTCTTTCCCCTCCACCCTTCCACTCCTCCACTCTCTTTCCCTTCCACTCCTCCACTCTCTTTTCCCTCCCTCTCTTTCCCCTCTACCCTTTCACCCCTCTACCCACTCCCCATGCTCAACGTTGCTCTCTTTGGCACCAGCGCTGATCCACCGACTGCCGGGCATCAAGCAATCTTAGTTTGGTTATCGCAACACTTCGATCGCGTGGCAGTATGGGCAGCCGACAATCCGTTTAAGTCGCATCAAACGTCGCTGCTCCATCGGATGGCAATGCTGCAACTGTTATTGGATGACATCAACCCGCCTCGCCACAATCTGCACCTTTACCCAGAACTCAGCCAACCTCGCACCATCCACACCCTTGAAATTGCCGAAACGCTTTGGGCAGATGCCAGCTTCACCTTAGTCATTGGGTCTGATTTGATTTACCAACTGCCTAACTGGTATCAAAGTGAAACGCTGCTAGAGCGGGTTAACCTACTGATTATTCCAAGACCAGGGTTCATACCAAATGAAATGGCTCTGGCAGAATTGAGGCAAAGAGGCGCAAAACTGACGATCGCGGATTTGACGGGTCCCGATATATCCTCCACCGCGTATCGTGAGCATGGAGACACCGATGCCCTGACACCTCCCATCGAAGCTTATATCCACCGGGAGCAACTATACCCATGCCAGAACGCCTCCAAAAAAAAGCAGCCCATGCACCAACCCATTCATTGAGCGATCGTGCCCTTGCAGATTTCAAAGTTGGCGTTGATAACGTCATTTTTTCTGTTGATACTGCCCAAAATCGTCTGCTGGTGTTGCTGGTCATGCGGCAAGAAGAACCCTTCTTAGGACGGTGGAGTTTTCCCGGTACGCTGGTGCGATGCGGTGAATCGCTCGAAGATGCCGCCTACCGCATCCTTGCCGAAAAAATTCGTGCCCGTAACCTGTATCTAGAGCAGCTTTATACGTTTGGCGGACCCGATCGCGACCCTCGCGAATCTGCACACAGCTACGGCGTTCGTTATCTCTCTGTCAGCTACTTTGCCCTTGTGCGCTTTGCTGAAGCGGAACTGATTGCTGATGGCGTGAGCGGCATCGCCTGGTATCCCCTTGATCAGGTTCCCCAACTCGCCTTTGACCATAATGAGGTGTTGGAATACGGCCATCGTCGCCTGCGGAACAAGTTGGAATATAGCCCAGTCGCCTTTGAAGTGTTGCCAGAATTGTTTACCCTCAGCGATTTGTATCAACTCTACACAACCGTTTTGGGCGAAAATTTTTCGGATTATTCCAACTTTCGATCGCGCCTTTTGAAGCTTGGTTTTCTCTCTGATACGGGTGTAAAAGCCTCCAGAGGTGCTGGCAGACCCGCAAGCCTTTATCGCTTTGATGCTGAAGCTTTTGCACCGTTGAAAGATAAACCATTGGTATTCATTTAAAGATGAGCTTTCAAATGATCCATTTATGAATAGAAATATTTATGAGTAGAGAAGTGCAATTTAAGTCTAATCGCTTGGCTGTCTTAATTGATGCCGATAATGCAAATGCTGACCTGATTGAATCGTTGCTAAAAGAAATTACAAAATATGGCACCTCCCATGTCAAACGTATCTATGGCGACTGGACTAGCTCTCAACTTGGAAAATGGAAAGACAAGCTGAATAAATTTGCCATTCAACCTATCCAACAATTCCGCTATACCGTTGGTAAAAATGCAACCGACAGCGCCTTAATTATTGACGCAATGGATTTGCTGTACACCCGCAACTTTGATGGCTTTTGCATTGTCTCAAGCGATAGTGATTTTACCAGACTTGCCAGCCGTATTCGTGAATCAGGGCTAGTTGTCTATGGGTTCGGCGAGCGAAAAACGCCTTTAGCTTTTATTAGCGCTTGCGATAAGTTTATTTACACCGAAATTTTAGGACAGGCAAAAGATACTGTCCTCAACCACACAATCGAGGACGTGATTGAGAAAGACACTAAAAGCTTAGCTAAAGACACTTCAAGCCAAAAAGTAGAAGCGCTCGATCGTCAAGAGTTAAAACGTGACCATGAATTGGTTGATTTGCTGAAAGATGCCTATAAAGCGATCGCTGAAGAAGATGGCTGGGCAAATTTAGGACCATTTGGCGCACAGCTAACTAAAATTTCACCCTCGTTTGATCAACGGAATTACGGATATGAAAAGCTGGGTAGTTTGATTCGAGCGAGCGATTTGTTTGAACTTAAAGAAGTTCCACACGACAAAAATCCGGCTGCTAAAGGAATCTACATTAAATTAAAATCCTGACCTATGAAAATTGCGATCGCACAACTCAATCCCACCATCGGCGATCTGACTGGCAATGCTCAAAAAATTCTTGTCGCTGCACAGCAAGCAGAGGCTCAGGGCGCACGGTTACTGCTGACTCCAGAGCTTTCGTTATGTGGCTATCCGCCCCGCGATTTGCTCATGCATCCTGGTTTTGTCGCATCGATGGCAAAAACCCTAGAGCAGTTAGCCCACGATCTACCGCGATCGCTGATTGCCCTGGTTGGCACTGTTGAAGCAAATCCCCACGCTCTCTTGCACGGCGGCAAACCGCTGTTCAATAGCATGGCGCTTTTGGAGAACGGTAAGATTCAGCAAATTTTCCGTAAGCGCCTTTTGCCTACTTACGATGTGTTCGACGAAGACCGTTACTTTGAGCCAGGGCAGCAGGCGAATCATTTTGTGTTAGAGGTTGGGGAATGGGAGCGCGGGGGCACAGAGGACGTAAGCGCGCTAGAGGGAGCCACCCAGAACTCAAAACTCAGAACTCAGAACTCAAAACTCCCCCCACTCCCGACTCCCGACTCCCCACTCCCCATTCTCCACATCGGTGTCACCATTTGCGAAGACCTGTGGAACGACGAAGAATTTTGGGGCAAACGCAGCTATACGGTCAACCCGATCGCGGATTTAGCGCAGCAAGGCGTTGATCTCACCATCAATTTGTCTGCCTCTCCTTACACGGTGGGCAAGCAGCGGGTACGCGAAGCGATGCTCAAGCACAGCGCGACTCGGTTTGCCCAACCCGTTATCTACGCCAATCAAGTGGGTGGTAATGATGACCTGATTTTTGACGGCTGTAGCGTTGCCTTTAACCGTCAGGGCGAACTGGTCTGCCGTGCCCGCGCCTTTGAAACAGATCTGGTGCTGCTGGAATTTCGGGATGGTGATTTGCAACCCAGTGTTGTAAACGTTGTGCCCGACAGTGACGATGCTGAGATCTGGGCAGCGCTGGTCTTAGGTGTGCGAGACTACGCCCAGAAGTGCGGCTTTTCGCAAGTTGTGATTGGCTTAAGCGGGGGGATTGACTCGGCTCTAGTGGCAGCGATCGCCGTGGAAGCACTTGGCTGCGAGAATGTTTTGGGTGTCCTTATGCCCTCCACCTACAGTTCCGATCATTCGGTAAAGGATGCACTAGCACTGGCTGAAAATCTGGGGATGCGTACCGAAACCTTGCCCATCGGCGACCTGATGCAGTCCTATGACCAGACGTTCGCCGATCTCTTTGCAGGCACCGAATTTGGGCTGGCAGAAGAAAACATTCAGTCGCGCATTCGCGGCAATCTGCTGATGGCAATCTCCAATAAATTTGGGCACCTGCTGCTTTCGACAGGTAATAAATCGGAAATGGCAGTTGGCTACTGCACGCTGTATGGCGATATGAACGGTGGTTTAGCCGCGATCGCCGATGTCCCCAAAAGCCGCGTCTATTCCTTATGTCAATGGTTGAATAGCCATCAGCCATCAGCACTCAAAACTCAAAACTCAAAACTCAAAACTGAACTCATCCCCACAAACATTCTCACCAAGCCTCCTAGCGCCGAACTCAAACCGGGACAGGTAGACCAGGATTCATTGCCTGACTACGACATGCTCGATGCCATTCTGGCGCGATTAATCCACAGCCATCAAACCCCGGACGAAGTTGTGGCAGCAGGTTACGACCCGCAAATCGTGAACCAGATTGTAAAGTTAGTAACACGGGCTGAGTTTAAGCGGCGACAGGCTCCTCCAGGTCTCAAAGTAACCGATCGCGCTTTTGGTACCGGCTGGCGGATGCCGATCGCCAATCGCTGGCTACCCAGTGCGTCGACCGCTATAGAGCCGTGATGAGGGCGATCGCACTACTATCTGGGTCTCGGGTTCAGGTCTTTGACGCTTCATCTTGCTCTTTCAAGTGAGCCGCCTCAGCCAGCATTTGTGCTGCTTCTGCCTCTAGCAGGGCAGCACGATCGGCGTTACTACCGTCTGAAACGCCCGTAATTTCTTCCGTTTTCGTTAACGCTTCAGGACAGTTTTCAGCCTCGTCGATGGAGTCATGCTGATGCTCGCAAAGCGGATGCATCCCCCCTTCCTCATTTGAGTTCGCCACTTTCCGATATTTGTCAGTACCGTGACCATGTTCATCCGTGATTTCTAAAACCTGTACAATCCAAGCCATATTAAATCTCTCGCTTTGTCTGCTCCACAATCATCCCATTTGGCAGATCGTTTTCGCCACCTTGATCAGCCGAGACTTCAGTAACGTTAGTTCGGGTTACGGGGATTTTGCCATGACTTCGACGAAAGAATCGCCTTTTCGGGGAACGACAGAATCAGGGTTTCAGCTTATCCCGAACTCAGGTTTCATTCAAGGATGAGCAAGTGACATTGTTGCAACAATATCAAGCTGTAAGCTTTTCTGCAAGGCAGACGTTGCATCTTGGACGTGTCGCGAAGTAATCGTCTTACGACGATGGCTGAAAAACAGTCTTCCAGGCTTTGACAGTATCTTTGCCAATCTCCGTATCCTTTGTCCTGCCGTCATTCCAAAGGAGACGAATTGCAATGTTACCAGACGGGGCATTGGCGAGCGCCGCCGCTAGTTCCGGCGAGACGGGGCCATCCGTATAGTTATAAATCTTGCCCCCGATCGCAAGGCTGATTGAGTCCGGTACACTTTCCGTGAGGTAGTAGTTGTAAACCGGATCGGCACCAGAAAACAGCCCCAAGCCAAGCCCCAAGCCTCGTCGGTAGTGTCCAAAACCAAAACCGGAGTACCCAACGCCAGTGCTGTAACCAATGAGCCGCGACCCGATGCGGTTGTAGGTTACACCAATGCCATTCTTCGACCAACTGCTGACAAAGACAAACCCAGACTTATAGTTCCGGTCATAAACAATTTTGCCGTCAAAAGGATTCTCAACCACTTTTGACCATGCCACATTATCACCTGCATCGACTGCAGCCGGTGCTACTGCCAAAGCTGGGGCAGCAGTGCTAACGGTGAGGCTCAGTCCCAATCCTAGTAATTGCCACTTCACGATCGTCTCTCCGTATCCGCTCACTATGATTGCCGTTGAGTTGGCAGATGCAGAGCTGCTCAGACAGCTTAAACACTACAAGGTTCAGTGCCTTGCTCAGGCTCGGTGATCAGCTCATCTCTATTGTGAAGGATTTTCTTTGATCTCGACAGCGCCCCCGTAACGACAGAAAGAGCTAAGTCCTAGGGCACTACTGCCCTGCTGTAACCTAGAGGCAGTCAAGGCTTTAAGTAATTTCGTTGCTTGCGGCTTTAGCAGCATTTGAACCAGACACAACGTTCAAACACCGTTTATCAATCTGTATCTTTTGATTCTTGCTTTACCGTTCGCCTTTGCTGATTACTGTAGATATTAAGGCAAGGCAGCTCAGTGCTGAAACGCCTGCACACCCTCTTAAAAAGACACAACACGGGAAAAACATTATGAAATGGAGTGACCTGCGCCGCAGCAACAATGTGGAAGACAGACGGGGCGGGTCTGGAGGGGTGCCAGGAGGCGTAGGCAGTGTCGGTATTGGTGGCTTAATTATCGCTGTTGTGGGGGGGCTCATCTTTGGCGTTAGCCCCCTTCAGATCTTAAGTTTGTTGCAAGGTGACGACGTTGCTCCGACCCAACCACAACAAGGGCAACCCATCCAGGATCGTGATTCAGACTTTGTCAGAGCCGTTTTGGGCGACACCGAAGATACCTGGAGTCGCGTTTTTAAGCAGCAGCTTCAGGCAACCTATCAACCGCCGAAGCTAGTGCTTTTTAGTAGTCGAGTCAATTCAGCCTGTGGGTTTGCCAAAGCTGCCGCGGGTCCGTTCTATTGCCCAGCCGATGACAAAGTGTATTTGGATATGAGTTTCTTTAAACAGGTGCAGGCGACGGCTGGTGCCGATGCTGATTTTGCTCGTGCCTATGCGATCGCCCATGAAGTCGGGCATCATGTGCAAAATAAACTTGGCATTGCTACCAAAGTAAGGCAACTACAAGCCCGCTCAAACAAAGCAACAGCTAATAACTTATCGGTTCGGCTGGAATTACAGGCTGACTGCTTTGCTGGTGTCTGGGGGCACTTCACCGCTGAACGTAACCTCATCAATGGGCAAGATGTCAAAGCGGCAATGGATACTGCTAGTCAGATTGGAGATGACTATTTACAAAAGCAATCAGGTGGCTACATTGTGCCCGAAAGCTTTACGCATGGGTCATCAGAGCAGCGCGTTTCATGGTTTACACGCGGCTTGAAGTCGGGCAGCGTTAGGCAGTGTGATACATTCAGCACCGACCGCATTTAGCCGTTTTTGTTTAATTAAATGGACTTTTGATCAATCGGCTGAGTCTTGACCAAATCGGGCTTAATCAGATCTACGCTGGACATTGCTTTGAGCGATCGCAGGCAATTGCCACCACGCTGCATGAGGGTATTCATGGTGTTCGTGGTGATACCCAAAGTGATAGCACGTTAAAAATGACAACCAGAAGGGACGATACGAACTTTGAGTCCGAAACACATCCTGGTAGCCGTCCGCAGGTTCACGGTGTGGCAAGTACGTGCCAAAGTAAAAAAGCTGCATTGAACTCAAGATAGAAGGCACGATCCAAAACTGCACTAAGTTTGCTTCTGGCACATGGAGCAACAGATGCATGGCATGAAACGACGCAATTAACCCTAGAAACCGCCCCCAACTCCAATAACGCTGTAAAAAGCAAAAATACCAGGCAAAGGGATTCTTATGCTTGCCATTGTGAAAGTCAGGGTCTAACTCGCTGGCTGGGTGATGGTGGTGCTGCCAATGAGTCCTACACAACTGGCTGTAAGAAAACAAACCGTATAGCAGCAGTGCCAAAGTGCCAATGAAGCGATTGACTTTAGGATTAGGTGACACAACCCCATGCATGGCATCGTGAGCAGTGATAAAGAGACCTGCATAGAGAAAGGTCTGCCAAAGTATAGCAACAGGTCTCCAAAACACTGGCTGTTGCTCTAGCGGCAGACTCAGCAGTATTGCTAGACTGGCTACCCACGTTGCCATAATGAAGCTAGCAACCAACAAGCCTCGATAGCTTGGTGTGATGACGATCGGTAACGCGGTTGATGCTGCTGTTGATAGATGATGCTTATTGAGTGGCAAAGCGTTAAACATGAGGGCAAATTCTTGGTTTACAGGTGGTAGCTTGGGGGACGAGGTTTGGCTATGTATTAACAGCTAGCGGCAATCCATCAATCCTCATGAATCAAAGCGTACAAATCCCGTAGAGCTTGCTACACTTGACTTACCCAAATATGTAACAGCATTGTAACAATTTTGTGGGCTGCAAAACTGACCTGAAGGCAGAAATCGTTTGTGTGCGATCGCGCCCGACAGTAGTAAGCGCGATCGCACACGCCCAACTATCGAATAAGTTACTTACCGCCTTATTATGGACACACTTGGTGCCATCAACCGACTTAAAGCACCAGTTAACGCTAAAGGCTCTGTAGTGCAAGCATCGTTCTTGCAGTAATGCTAATTTTACGGGCGATCGCGTCGGGGGTTGCGATCCTTAAACTCATCGTCTCCGTCTTCAAACCAATCATCAGCACCGTCTGAATCAGCGACTTCTTTATCGTTAGGGGTGTCGTCCAGCGATCGAAACGGGGGCACAATGACGCGGTAGTCTGCATCTACAACCGGTTTGTCAACGACCGGTTCCGCTTTGCCAACACCAGAATTTTGGGGGTCGCTGTAGCCGTAAGAATACACTGAACCATTCCGAGTCGTTGTTTTTGGCTCTTGCTTTGCTTCATAATCGGTGCGGATTCTTGGCGCAGAGCGAGTATCAACACGTGTATCTTGAGGATCATCCAGATCCCAATCATCCTCCGGTTCTTCTTCCCAATCGTCAATAGGGTCTTTGTCTACTGACGTTCGGGCACTAGCTGCTTGACGAGGCTCCTCATAGCCTTCCCAGTTGTTCCAGTCAGCATCATTATCAGTTGCTTGGGCAGTTGCTGTGCGTGCGTAGGAAGCTGGTTCCGATGAAGGGACGGTAGAACGCGCTTGAAAGTCACTTTGACGGGATGCCTGCCGCATCCGCGATCGTGCCGCACGAACGGCAAAATAGTTGGAGATGCTAAATAAACTGGTGATCAACAAATTGGTGACAATACCAGCCCCGATCGCGCCTAAGACCCATAGCGCCAGCGGCAGGGCAGGCGTTTGAACACCCAAAAACGTCAGTGACAGGGGCAACCAGTTGAACTGAACCAGGAGAAACAACCCTCCACCCAGCCCTAGCAGCAGAATCAGGCGAATTATAGCCATACTTTTAGCGGTCAGCCGTTAGCGATCAGCCCACTTTCTCTCAAGAGCTTCCTATCAAGAACAGGATACCAGCCTATCCTAACGTGCGTCTCTCATACAGGAGCATTGGTCTCTAGCCGCGATCGCATCAAGCGGTCATCACCTGCCACCTTTGCGCTGCCATGCTATCAAAAGCTCAATTATAGCGATCGCCACAGCACTTAGGACATTGGGATCAAAGGGGGTGTGGGGGCGAAGCCCCCAGCCAGGGGTTCTACCCCTGCACCCCGTCCTAACCAGTATGGCTACGGCTATATGTAAAACTACAGGACGCTTCGTAAAAAACTAGTCATACTAAAGCGTTGCGGGTTGTGGTAGCGATCGATGCTGCTCCTCATACGTCTCAATTAAAAGTTCGAGGACTTCCTGTGCATTTTTAGTTGCTTCTTCATAGGTATCCCCGTGAGTGTGAGCGTAAGAACCAAACTCAGGCAAGCTCACAATATATTTTTGGTCTTCATTAGACCACTGAATCAAAATGCTGTAGTAAGGTTTCATCTATTCGTGGTCTTGCTCTGCAACAGTCACAGTCAACTTCAGCCCTAAACTATTAAGCCAGTTAGTGAAACCATAAATTTCCTGACCTCCTGACTGAGACAAGATCTCGTCAAGCGTCTTGCTATAAAATTTACGTTTCTCTGAAGCATCATCAACGTCACTAAGGGCTTCTGCAATACCAAGTAATGCAACTTTCGAAAGCTCTGGATCTGGATTTGCCTCTTCTAAAATTGCTTCGAGATAGGCAGCAGCCTCTTCCGGATCTTGAAGCGACTGAATCAGAAAGTCACGATAAGTATCACTTGCTGACATCATTTAAGCTATTTGTGGCTTGTCCTGAATTTTTGGCTACCTTAATTAGGAAGCGTAAGGCTTCATTAACAGCGTTTGCATCTGGAAATATTTCTGCGACATCGGGAGACAACTCGACCGACACACTGTTAGGTGCTTTTCGTCCAGGACCGCGTTTTACCACCTGTAATTTGGAGAAATCGTACTCTTCTCGCAGGTCGTCATTCTCGTACTCAGAGTTCGTTTTCATAATCTCTTCGTTCTCTGCGACTCGCAATACGTGCACTAATTAAGCGAATAACCTCGGCTCTTTCTGTATAGGATACAACCAACAAATTGCCTCTTGATGATTCACCTAAAATCAGGAATCGCTGTTCTTGAATTGAATGGTCGGGATCATGAAAGATGAGAAACAGTGGGTCGTTAAACACTGTCTGTGCCTCAGGGAAAGAAATGCCGTGATTTACAAAGTTCCTCTGAGCTTTTGCTTCGTCCCACTCAAACCGCTGCACTTCCATATCCAGAGTCAATGCTATGGTACATGGAAACTGTGGTATGAAAAAGGATATAGGTGTCCATAATCTTCTACACTCTAGCGTAATGCATGGTGTAAAAAAAACAATGCCTCCGAACGGATTCGGCTAAAACAGAAAGTAGCGTTGTGCCATGGGTAGAACGGTGGCGGGTTCGCAGGTGAGGAGTTGTCCATCAGCACGGACTTCGTAGGTTTCGGGGTCGACTTCCATTTTGGGTGTAGCGTCGTTGAGCTTCAGGTCTTTCTTCGTGAGCTTGCGGATGCCGGAAACGGCGACAGCTTTCTTTTGTAAGCCGAGTTGGTCGGGAATGCCTTTCTTAAGGGCCGCTTTGGAAACGAAGGTGAGGGAGGTTGCCGCGATCGCGCCGCCAAAACTGGCAAACATGGGGCGCATATGAACAGGCTGCGGGGTGGGAATGCTGGCGTTGGCATCGCCCATCTGTGCCCAACCAATCAAGCCACCTTTAATCACCATTTCGGGCTTGACACCAAACATCGCCGGTCGCCAGAGGCATAAGTCTGCAAGCTTGCCAACTTCGACGGAACCGACATGGGCAGCAATGCCGTGGGTGATCGCAGGATTGATCGTGTACTTGGCAATGTAGCGTTTAGCGCGGAAGTTGTCGTTGCGATTGTGAGCTTCGACGGTGCCTTCGGTATGGGGAGCCAGCCAGCCGCGATCGAACTTCATTTTGTGTGCAGTTTGCCAGGTGCGGATGATGACTTCACCGATGCGTCCCATTGCCTGCGAGTCAGACGCTATCATGCTGAACGCGCCCAGGTCATGCAGGATGTCTTCAGCGGCGATCGTTTCTCTGCGAATGCGGGACTCGGCAAAAGCGACATCTTCGGCGATCGCGGGATCAAGGTGATGGCAGACCATCAACATATCCAGGTGTTCATCAAGCGTGTTTTGGGTATAGGGACGAGTGGGGTTGGTGGAGGAAGGCAGCACATTCATCTCGCCGCAGATTTTGATGATGTCGGGTGCGTGTCCGCCGCCTGCGCCTTCGGTGTGATAGGTGTGGATAACGCGATTTTTGAAGGCAGCGATCGTATCCTCGACGAAACCCGCTTCGTTCAGCGTGTCGGTATGGATGGCGACCTGCACATCATACTCATCGGCAACGCTCAGGCAAGTGTCGATCGCGGCGGGTGTGGTGCCCCAATCTTCATGAAGCTTCAGCCCTATTACGCCTGCTTCCACCTGCTCGACCAGTGCTTCTGGCTTGGCGCTGTTGCCTTTACCCGAAAAGCCGATGTTGACGGGAAAGGCATCTGCCGCTTGTAGCATCCGGTAAATGTTCCAGGGGCCAGGGGTACAGGTCGTTGCGTTGGTGCCTGCTGCGGGACCCGTGCCACCACCAATGAGGGTTGTCACCCCTGAGGCGATCGCCACTTCAATCTGCTGCGGACAGATAAAGTGAATATGGCTATCAATCCCGCCTGCGGTGAGGATCATGCCCTCGCCTGCAATGACTTCTGTGCCGGGACCGATCACGATCGTCACATTGTCCTGAATGTAGGGATTGCCCGCTTTGCCGATCGCGTGAATCTTGCCGTCTTTAATCCCAACATCCGCTTTGACAATGCCCCACCAGTCGAGAATGAGCGCATTGGTAATCACTGTATCGACTGCGCCATCGGCATTGGTAATCGGCGACTGACCCATGCCGTCCCGAATCACCTTGCCGCCGCCAAATTTGACCTCATCGCCATAGGTTGTGTAGTCCGCTTCGACTTCAATGATCAAATCAGTGTCAGCTAAACGGATGCGATCGCCGACCGTGGGACCAAACGTTTCCGCATAGGCGCGGCGATTCATGCGATAACTCATCGGGGTGCCTTATAGATGACAGTTGAATATAGATGTAAGTCGATTTATAGGTCTAGATGCACTTTGCTTTCTGCAAAGCTCGCTGCTATCTGGGTTTCACTTAATTGAACCGTCTGAATTATGCAACACGTTGTTCGTTACTGTAAATGCTCCCTCACTTTACTGATTTGAGGCAACGGCAACGTCCTGACAGGTCTTACTACACCCATCTAAGCCATTGCAGAGTAGTGTTTGATGATGAGCAGGCAATTACGATCGTTCGTCCGCACATAGCTCAGGCGATCGGCGAAGTGCCGCAAGAGTAACAGTCCACGTCCACCGATCGCGTCTTGACTAACGGTTTGGGGTACTGCCGCTAGCCGTTGCGCCAGATCAAAGGCAGCCCCCTGATCCCAGATCCGAATTTCGAGCGATCGCTCCTGAATCGTCACCTCGATCTCAATGGGCGTTGTTGCTGGTTTGCCCTTGTGTGCATGGCGAACCGCATTGGTTAACCCTTCTGCTAAAACCGTTTGGCACTGCATCCAAACGGTTTGCGATATGGCTGGATGATGTAGTTGATTAAACCAATCCAGCACCGGACTGAGTTCATCAAGCGTCGATCGCACCTGAAGCTGGCTTACTTTGCTCACTATTCAACCCTGTCTTGAAGCACTGCCACAATCTAGACTAGCTTTGCGATTTTACTCTAGGTATGTTTCTTTAGCTTTTTTCCTGCACGATCAGTCACGAGGCGGTTGCTTTAATTGCAGGTATCTGCATAAGCAGGCAACATTTACCGACTTTAAGCATCTATACTTCGTAACAGCACTTCGTAACGGCGGTCATACTGTCTAATTTCGAGATCACTGCTATATGCAGCCGATTGGGGAACGATAGGTTAACGCTCTCAAATTTCAGCAGTTGCAGCAACAGCTAACAAGCTCAAGCGCTTGACAGAAATTTGGGCGCGGACACACTGCCTTTAGCCCAGCACTTTACCAACCGCTCTGTCTAAACAACGCGCACTAAACCTGTGATGCCGGGGCTTAAAATTCGATCCGATCGATGCTTTCCCTACTGATGCGACAGAGCGCCTTGAGGTTCCGCACACCACCTAATCGACCCAGTATTTGCTATGTCTCACTCAAGGATTGCGGGTATTCCCGCTCTAACGATACCAGCACCAGCCGATATTCTGCTTCAGTCCATCTTGGCGAACATGCCGCAAGGCGTTTTCTGGAAAGACCGTGATTCGGTTTTTCAGGGATGTAACCAGAGTTGGGCAACGCTGATTGGGTTGGCTGATCCGCAGATGATTCAAGGTAAAACAGAATACGATCTGCCCTGGAGCCAGGAGGATGCAGCAGTGTATGAGGCACGCGATCGCGAAGTCATGCTCTTAGGCATACCACAGCGGAATGGTCTGACCTCTCGCCTGAAAGACAATGGCGAACAACTCTGGTTCGATGCTCAAAAAATACCGCTGCACGATGCAAACGGACAAACGATAGGCATTGTTTGCATTTTGACTAATATCACTGAAGAACAGCGCGCCCAAGAGTTGAACCAAAGTGCCGAACTGCTGCAAATCGTCCTTGACAGTATTCCGCAAGCGCTTTTTTGGAAAGATATTGATTCCAAATATCTGGGCTGCAACCGTAACTGGGCAAAGGCAGCGGGTCTCCACAAATTAGATGATGTGGTTGGAAAAACCGATTATGACTTGTGCTGGACACCAGAAGAAGCCCAGCTTTATCAGGAGCAGGATCATGCTGTGATGGTGACAGATACCCCTACGCTTCATCTGATTGAGCAGCGGTTGCAGGCAGATGGCAAACCAGCCTGGATTGATGTCAACAAGATTCCAATTCATGATTCGGAAGCCAACGTTATTGGCGTCTTAGGCACGATCGAAGATATTACGGAACGCAAAGCCGCAGAGCTGGCGTTGCAGCAGTCTGAAGCACAGCTACGCCAGCAAACGCAGCAGTTGGAACACGCCCTGCAAGCACTGCAAAAAACTCAGATGCAGTTAGTACAAACTGAAAAAATGTCGAGCCTGGGGCAAATGGTTGCGGGTATTGCTCACGAAATCAATAATCCTGTTAACTTCATTTATGGCAACCTCAACCACGCAACTGGCTACATTCAAGATCTTTTACGTTTAAACCAACTTTATCAGCAACACTATCCCCAGCCTGCTGCTGTGATTCAAGGGGAAATTGCAGCGATCGATCTGGAGTTTTTGTTAGAAGATTTGCCTAAGCTTTTAACCTCTATGAAGGTCGGTGCCGAGCGCATTCAAAAAATTGTGCTGGCACTGCGTAACTTCTCGCGCATGGATGAGGCGGATGTGAAAGCGGTTAACATCCATGACGGCATTGACAGTACCTTAATGATTCTACAAAGTCGGCTAAAAGCAAGATCCGATCATCCTGGCATTCAAGTCATTAAGCAATACGGTGTGTTACCGGACGTAGAGTGTTACGTGGGTCAACTCAACCAGGTCTTTATGAACATTTTGGCAAATGCGATCGATGCCTTAGAAACCGCCGATGAGAAACGATCGGCGGCTGATCTTCGAGAGCATCCCAGTACCATTACCATTTGCACAGAGCGATCGACCGCAGGCGACTCGATCGTCATTCGGGTTAGAGATAATGGAGACGGGATGCCAGAAACAGTGCGAACTCGCCTCTTTGACCCTTTCTTCACCACAAAGCCAGTGGGCAAAGGCACCGGTCTGGGGCTGTCGATTAGCTACCAAATTATTGTCGATCGACACAATGGAAGTCTCACGTGTCAGTCGGAACCGGGCAACGGCTGCGAATTTCGCATTGAAATTCCACTCACTCAAGGTGCGGCAGCAGCGGGTTAAGCGTGGTGTGCGATCGCCTTTCGCAACGCCTCGATGCCCGCTTGAGCCACCTCTATATCTTCCTCATCGTTGCCTGATCCAACTCCGATCGCGCCAACGATTTCCCCCCTCTAGCTCGATGGGCAGTCCACCCGCGATCGTGGCAAAGCGGTTACCCGTTGCCAGCGCGATACCAAACGCTAGCTCGGCTGAGAGTTGCCCGGTTGGCGCTTTGGCAGAAATGGCTGTAAATGCCTTCTGAATAGCAGAAAATTGGCTGTGCAGCTTGGCTCCATCCATCCGCTCAAACACCAACAAGTTGCCGCCTGTGTCTACCACCGCGACACATTGCGGTACACCCATTGCAGTGGCACAGTCGATCGCACCCTGTAAAACAACCTTTGCCCCTTGTGCAGACAGTTCTGAAACTCGACGCACATACATACTTAAAACTCCTGTGTATCAATCGATCGACGGCCAAGGATGGCGGAGTGTAACCGACGCTGGCGATCGACAAACACGCTAGCGATCGGTTTTTTCTTCCCCACGCTTTCGTTAGGGATTACCGCGCACTCCTTCTACCAGCCAATTCATACTTTGTAATTTGGGTTCTTGGAGCGTGTAGGTGGTGCCGCTCGGAATCACCACATTACCTTTGTTGTCTTTGAGTTCGCCTTTGAAAATCGCTAAACTGCCGTCTAAGAGTTTCGCTTTCGCTGCTTCAGCCGCTTTTTGTGCCTCACTGCTGACTGCCGCACCATAGGGAGACAACCGACAGAAATCTTCCTTCAGCCCACCGGCAATGATCGGTGGAATCCCCCCCATTCATCAACGTTTTGCCTGCGCGAACCAGTTCGGCATACTGGGTGTAAATCTTACCCCAGTTCCACTCCACTCCGGTTAAGTAGCCTTTTGGCGCTAAACTCGCCTGATTAATGTGATAGCCAGACGAAAAGACTCCACGTTTTTCAGCGGTTGTAATGATGACCTTTAAGTTATCCACTCGTCCCGTAATCACATCGGCGTTCTGGTCAATCAAGCTGTTGGCGGCTTCGGCTTCTTTGACGGGCAGCGACCAATCGCCTGTAAAAATAGCCTGTACGACGATCGCAGGTTTAACGCTGCGTGCCCCTAAGGTAAAGCTGTTGACCTCTCGCAAGACGACTGGAATGGGTTTTGGTACGACGAATCCCAGCTTGTCTGTTTTAGAGGCATAGGCAGCGATGATCCCCGCCAGATAAGCGGGTTCTGCCAGTTCACTAAAGTAGAAACCGACATTCTTAGGCTGCTTGTCCTTATAAGGCTGCGGGTGAAAAAGCTGCACCTCTGGAAACTCGCCGGCAATCTGCAAACTGTGTGGGTCTAAATAGCCGTAAGAGGTTGGAAACAAGACGGTTGCGCCATTGTCTTTGATCATGTTCCGCATCGTTTCTGCCACCTCCTTTGTCTCTGGCACGCTGGCTTCTTCAACGGTCTGCACTCCATTTAGTTGAGCAACCGCCGCTCTGCCTTCAGCATGGGACTGGTTGTAGCCGTAATCTTCTTTAGACCCAACATAGATAAACCCGAGCGTCAGCGGTTTTTCGGCTGTTGGCGTTGGGGATGCGGCTTGTTGGGGCGGTGCTGTACAGCCTGTCCAGAGTCGCGATGTGGCTCCAAAGGCACCTGCTGCTAAAAGACTGCGAATAACCGTCCGGCGACTAAACCCACGCTGCACTTGCTGAGACATAAAGACTCTCCCCACAGAACATTACAAAACTGGCTACACGGGTTTGCTGTGCTACCGATCGTCGCACTCTTTAGCCCAGATGATTCTATAACCTCTAGCACTTAAGCAACGAGAAACTTCGAGGAACGTTATGCTAGTTCTTCTCTAGGTGCAGATAGTCTGCCGTAATCAGCCAGTTATGAATCAGTACTTTGCAACAGTGGCACGGGGGCTAGAAACGCTGGCAGCTCAAGAATTAGAGCAACTCGGCGCTCATGCCGTTGTACCAGGTTTCTGTGGAGCTGCGTTTGAGGGCGATCGCACGCTCCTCTATCGCGTCAACCTTTGGGCACGTTTGCCGTTTCGCATCTTAATGAAGCTGGGTGAGTTTCCCTGCAAGGATGCGGAGGAGCTATATCGTGGCATTCAGACGATCGATTGGTCGCTGTATCTCACGCCCGATATGACGCTGGCGGTCAACGCAACGGGTAAAAGCGAGCAGTTGAATCATACTCACTTCACCGCGCTCCAGGTAAAAACGGCGATTGTGGAGCAGCAGCAAGAAACAGTGGGCGATCGCTCGGATGTGGAATTGCAAGCGCCCGATGTGCAGATCAGCGTCCATATCGATCGCGATATCTGTACCGTTAGCCTGGATAGTTCCGGCAAAAGTCTGCACCGTCGAGGGTATCGTCCGGCTGTGGGTGCTGCACCGTTAAAGGAATCGCTGGCAGCGGCGCTCATTCAGCTATCGGGCTGGCAGCCAGAGCAGATGTTTTACGATCCGCTGTGTGGCTCTGGTACGCTACCGCTGGAAGCCAGCCTGAAAGCGCTCAACATTGCACCAGGACTGTTTCGAGAGCATTTTGGGTTTGAGACCTGGCTGGATGCTGACCTGCCGCTGTTAGAAAAACTGATCCAGGACGCAGAAGACAGTCAGCGAGAAAGCCTGCCTGCACCAATTTGGGGGAGCGATCGCGATGAAGCGGTGATTGAGCAGGCGATCGCCAATGCCACGAACTGCGGTGTCTCCAACCACGTTTATTTTTCTCAAATCGACCTTGCTGATGTTGCTGCCCCCGCAGACAGCGGCGTGTTGTTTTGCAATCCACCCTACGGCGAACGGTTAGGACGAGACAGCGATTTAGGTGCGTTTTACAAGCAGTTAGGTGACGTGCTGAAGCAGCGCTTCAAAGGCTGGACGGCGTTTGTGCTAAGTGGCAATAAAGAACTCTCGCAGTCGATCGGGCTGAAGTCGTCTCAACGCATCGCTGTCTTGAACGGTACGTTGCCCTGTCAGTTGATGAAGTATGAACTGTATTAAGAGAAAACAAAAAGCAAAAGGTAAAAGGCAAAATAGGAAGGTAGCTCTTCTAATAACAAAGACTGTAGGGATGTTTCATGGGTTTTATGGAACGTCCCTATGAGTAGGAATTTTAATTTTTGATTATGTTACGACTCACTGAAATCAAGCTGCCGCTGGATCATTCTGAAGAGGCGATCGAAGCGGCAATGCTCAAAAAGCTGCAAATTGCGCCAGAGGCATTAATTCGCTACACCATTTTCAAGCGTAGCCATGATGCTCGTAAGAAAGGCGAGATTGCGCTGGTTTATATTCTGGATCTTGAGACGACCCAGGAAAAGCAACTCCTTCAGCGGTTCAAGAAAGATCCCCATGTGATGCCTACGCCAGATATGAGCTATCGGCTGGTGGCGAAGGCTTCCAGCCCTCTGGTAAGCCGTCCCATTGTGATTGGTACGGGACCTTGCGGGATGTTTGCAGGGCTGCTACTGGCGCAAATGGGGTTTCGCCCCATCTTGCTAGAACGTGGGAAAGCGGTGCGCGATCGTACTGTGGACACCTTTGCTTTTTGGAAAAAGAAAGACAGTTTGAATCCCGAATCTAACGCGCAGTTTGGCGAAGGCGGCGCGGGTACGTTTTCGGATGGCAAACTCTACAGTCAGGTGAAAGATTCCAACCACTACGGGCGGAAGGTGCTGAACGAACTGGTTAATTCTGGAGCCTCACCGGAAATTCTTTATGTCAACAAACCGCATATCGGCACTTTTAAGCTGGTCGGCATTGTGCAAAGTCTGCGTGCCCGTATTGAAGCACTGGGCGGCGAAATTCGCTTTCAAAGTCGCGTTGAAGATTTGCACATTGAAAACGGACAGGTGCAGGGCGTAACCCTTGCCAGTGGCGAATTCATTGCCAGTCATCATGTGGTGCTTGCCGTCGGTCACAGTGCCCGCGATACGTTTCAAATGTTGTTCGATCGCGGTGTTTATATTGAACCGAAGCCCTTTTCCATTGGCTTTCGGGTAGAGCATCCGCAGACGTTGATCGATCAGTGTCGCTTTGGTGAACAGGCGGGTCACAAACTCTTAGGCGCTGCCGACTACAAGCTGGTGCATCATTGCCAGAATGGTCGATCGGTGTACAGCTTTTGTATGTGTCCGGGTGGTCTGGTAGTTGCCGCTGCCTCCGAACCAGGGCGAGTTGTCACCAACGGCATGAGCCAATACTCGCGCAACGAGCGCAACGCCAACAGCGCGATCGTGGTGGGCATTACGCCCGATGATTATCCCGGTCATCCCCTGGCTGGTATTGCGTTGCAACGTCGCCTGGAAGAACGTGCCTTTGAGCTAGGTGGCGGCACCTATGATGCACCGGGGCAGCTAGTCGGAGACTTTCTCGCCGATCGCCCCTCGCAGTCATTGGGCACCGTGCAACCGTCGTATGCGCCAGGGGTACATTTGGGTGATTTGAGTACGAGCTTGCCTGAGTATGCGATCGCAGCTATCCGCGAAGCACTACCCGCCTTCAACAAGCAGATCAACGGCTTTGCCATGCCCGACGCGGTTCTTACTGGCGTTGAAACGCGCACCTCATCACCCATTCGCATTAAGCGCAAAGACGATTACCAAAGCCTGAATACAAACGGTCTCTACCCTGCTGGCGAAGGTGCTGGTTATGCAGGCGGCATCCTCTCGGCTGGTATTGACGGTATTAAAGTAGCGGAAGCAGTGGCATTGAGTATGGTGCGATCGGCTGGGTAGAAGGGAAGATACATGTGCATAGCAAGCGTGGAGAAGGTGAATACAGTGTGTTTAATAGTACATTTGCTTGCTTTCGTAGCGAATCTAAAAATACATGGAAAGGTTCTGCCCATCTACCCAAATGAGCATACTATGCGGAAAGATTCTGCCTATCCAATTTAGGATGTTATGTGGAAAGCATCTGCCTATCCACCCATTTTGGTGTGATATACGAAAACTTTCCGTCTAATAACAAGTTAGCCCTCCATCATCTCTAAAAGTACTCCAGCTTGAGTTTCATCTTCGTTTAGGAAGCTTGCGGGTGCGATTTCTTGTGGGAGTTGCTTGAGATGATTGTTTAGGCTTAACTCATATTCTCTTTGAGTAAGGGAGTGAGGTCTTTGCCCATTTCTGACGAAGGGATTGTGACATGGCAGATGTTCTAGTAATCTTCCAGTCTTTTTCTTGAAAACTTCTTACATATAAAAACGAGAGATCTTTCCAAAATGAAAATAGAACTAAATCTTCTTGACAATGGACTAGACTTTATAGTTGAAGGATTAAAACCTACAACTCGAATTTCTAGGAGAGATCAAACCGAGGTAGTCCTAAAGATGTAAGGATCGATAGGACAACATTACTTCAGTTGTTTGATGTCAATTGATCTACCACCGTGTCCTGCTTGTCAATCAACTCACACGGTCAAAAATGGCAAAATCCATAACGGCAAGCAGAACTTGAAGTGCCGCGAGTGTGGCAGACAGTTTGTCCAAGACCCGCAGTCCAAACGCATTGATCAGGCGACTAAAACCTTGATCGACAAACTCTTGTTGGAGAAGATTCCTTTAGCTGGAATAGCGAGAGTCGTAGGTGTTTCAGAGCCTTGGCTGCAAAGCTATGTCAATGCCAAATATGAGGCAGTGCCCCAACAGGTCGAGGTGGGGGTTAAAAAAAAAGGGCGTTTGACGATTCAGTGTGACGAGATGTGGTCCTTTGTCGGCAACAAAGGGAACAAGCAGTGGATTTGGCTTGCCTTAGATGTGGCAACACGCGAAATTGTTGGGGTGTATGTTGGCGCTCGGAGCCGTGAGGGGGCACAAGGATTGTGGGCTGCCTTACCCGCTGTGTATCGACAGTGTGCCGTCTCCTATACCGATTTCTGGTCAGCTTACAATGAGGTATTCCCCAGCCAGCGGCATCAAAGTGTCGGCAAAGAAAGTGGCAAAACCAGCTACATTGAACGGTTTAACTGTACCTTACGGCAGCGGGTTTCAAGACTAGTGCGCAAGACCCTATCATTTTCCAAAAAACTGGAGAATCACATCGGTGCGATCTGGTACTTTGTGCACCACTACAACTCATCCTTACTTGTTTAGGACTACCCAAACCGAAAGTATTTGGAAATATTCCGTCCTAAATGTTTTTTCAGGGATAGAACTAATCCTGAAACACAGATTAAGGCAAGAGCATTGGAGCCTGATCTTTGAAGATGTTAATGATGCAAGTGAATCAAAACTTGAGCAGGGTGATTTTGTTAGCGTGAATCATAGTAACGTTGTCAAAAGGCTAGATAGAACTTGCAATATAAAAGTTAATGATTTGCCACTAAATGAATTAAGAAAGCTAAGGAACAAGTTCGAACATTTTGAGGTAAAAATAGAGGTCAGTGAATGCAAAGAAAAAATTGCAAGCGCGATCAGGGAAGTAATTGTATTTTGGGATGAAAATATCTTTCAAAATAGTACTGAGGAACAGAATCAAAAATTTAATTGGATTAAGTCTATGGCTTTTGAATTTGACACTTATGTACAGAATATGTTGCAAAAAAAGAATGAAAAGATAACAGGAATTTTAAAAAGTGACTCAGGTATTTTAGTCCATTGTCAAAATTGTTTTAATCATAGTTTTATGATCTATAGAGATGGGATCAGGAAGTTCGAATGCTTTGTATGTGAGAATACAATAAGAAAAGAAAGCTTTTTGCAAGCGACAAGAAATTCAGAGTTAGAAAAATCTAAGCCAGAGAACTCTCTTTTTATTAAGTACGAAGAATACAATTACGATTGTCCAAACTGTGGTAATAAAACAAGAGTTAGGTATGAGCCGAGTTACTTTTTGTCAACAGACGAATACCAGCCAGATTACTTTTTTTGTGTTGAATGTCTATATTGGGAAACGCAGTTAGACATAAATTCTTGTGAATTAGAAAAAGAGCTTCTTGAACTTGCAAAGAATCATAGTTCAGAGGAGTTTCATGAAATTTTAGAAAATAGAATAAAGTCTCTTGAAGAATATCTTGAATAAGATGGCAACGAAAGTTGATAAAATAGTTTTTATAGCGTTTCCGGTTCCCGTGAGGTACAAACTAGAGGCTCAAACCCTTGCCCAGTATTGTCCCACTTGTACCTCATCCGACAGAGGACCGCTATATAATGTTCACTTAATGTTTATTACGGCAAAAGCCATGAACTTTATATGAGCTTCACTATGGGAGTGTAATGGAAACACCGACCAAAAGTGGAGAATCTTACCATAGCTTTTAAGAGCGATCGTTGATCTTGTAGGCTGGGTGGAGCATTGCAAAACCCAACACAAATTCTGAAACTAGCGATCAACTGCCCAAGCTAAAATGAAGGGGTCAAGTCGCAGCAAGTTCAAACTCATGGAAGCTCGACAACCCCGATATAGCAAGGAAGAGTTTGCCCAACGTGGCGGTGTACTCTATGGGTCTCAGGTGCGATCGCAAGTTGAGGCAGTGCGATCATGGCAAGATTGTGGCGATCGACATTGAAACGGGAGCCTTCGACGTTGCTGATGATAGCCTTACCGCAGCCAAGCAATTGTTAAAGCGCTATCCTGACGCGCAGATCTACGGTGTTCGGATCGGGCATCGTGCTGTTCACCGTTTCGGTTTTCGCTCCCCCAGTTCATCCGCATGATTATTGGAAACGTAAATGCTAGCCGAGAGGCAGCCACCGTCAATACAAACATCTCAACAAGCCAGGTTTGGTTACTGTACCCGGAAAACCAGGTGATGATTTAGCGCTGGGGACGTTGGGTAGTATCTTGAAGCAAGCGGGTTTGAAATAATGCAGTACCTCATTGTCATTGAGAAGACAGAAACAGGATATTCCGCTTATTCCCCTGACTTACCAGGATGTGTCTCAACTGGGGCAACCCGTGAAGACGTTGAACAGAATATGCATGAGGCGATCGAGTTTCATCTCGATGGCTTGAAGTTGGAGGGCTTCGAGCTGCCACAACCAACGACTTCATCAGCGTATGTCGAGGTTGCAGCCTGATACTGCGTTGCAGCCGACTACCGATCGGTGCTCTGTGAAATTCAGAGTTCGTCTGTAGCGGTTCATTCTAGCCGTTCGCTGGTTTCAAATTAAGTTGCTTGCAGTTGTGTTTTGAGGCTGTAAGTCAGTCCAAAATGTCGATCGAACGCCTCATCCACTTACAGGCGTTCATCCAGCCATGACAAACCAGCACCCGCGACTTCTGCCAGAATGCTGACCAGGCGATAGAGCGCCACAACGCTAAGGAGCAACCCTGGTGAGAACGTTTGACCCAGGAGCGCGATCGCGGTTGCCTCAAAAACGCCAATGCCTCCGGGTGCGCCTGGAACCACCAGACCGAGCAGCCACGACACGCTGAAGGCGCTCACTAAAAGCGGCAGTTGACTCGGCAGCACCGGGCTGATTGCCAGAAAGGTGAACAAAAAACCTGCGCTCCGCAGTAGCAAAAAGCCTACTTCTCCTAACAAGGGCAACAGTGGATAGTGTTCTAAGGCAACGATCGACGGTGAAACCGCTCCCGTCGCTTTAGTCGCTTTTTGCTTCAGTTTGCCGAGATACCGCACGAGTGGATTGATGATGCGGGGATGCACAGACGCTAAAACGACCAGCAAGCTAAACCACTGAAGCATGAGAATGGGCAAGCCATACTGTGCTGCGATCGGCTGGCTCCCCAGCAAAGCAATCAACAGTGCCGCTGCTGCCATCAAGAGCGGTTCTAGCAAGACGCTCACGGTGGCAGTTTCCAGGGTTGCGCCTGCCTTGGTTGCCGCAGTAATGCGCCCGTAGTAATGCCAGATATTTCCAGGCAGATACTTGGCGATCGTCGTTTTTAAATAGGCTTGCACCAGCCAAACTCCCTGCACCGGCTGGCGAAAGTCTCGCAAAAGGCGACTCCAGACACCACCTGCGCAAATGTGAGCCAATAGCGTGATGCCAAGGGCGATCGCCAGACAGGCTAAACCCGTGCTTTCTAAACGGATGGCTACAACCTTTTGCCAGTGCTGCTTGAGGACGGTGCCCAAAAAGAAAAGCGTTCCACCCAGAATTGCCCAGCGGAGGCATGGCTTGAAGCGAGCGATCGCGGTCATTGTTTAAGCAAGTTTCAGGTCAGAAGTTAGAAGGGGGAGGCAGTCTGCCAAAAGCAAGCTACTTAGCTTCTCTAATCCAGCTCACGCCTACCTTCCAGCGCCCTTGCCAGGGTTACCTCATCGGCATATTCCAGGTCGCCGCCCATTGGTAGCCCAAAGGCAATGCGCGTGACCTTTGTAAAATGCTTCAACAAGTGCCCAACGTACAGGGTCGTCGTTTCGCCTTCCACACTGGGACTAATCGCCATAATCACTTCAGCAATATTTTGCTGCTTCACCCGGCGAATCAGCGGTTGAATGTGGAGTTGTTCCGGTCCAATGCCATCCATCGGCGAGATCAAGCCACCCAAAACGTGATATTTACCGCGATACTCACGAGTTTTTTCTAGCGCAATGACATCCCTGGAGTCTGCAACGACACAGATTGTCTGGCTATCACGACTGGGGGTACGGCAAATTTCGCAGACAGGCTCGGCTGAAAGGTGAAAGCAAACCGAACAATAGCCAACCTGCTGCTTGGCTTCCATGAGCGCATTTGCCAGTGCTTTCACTTCATCCTCCGATCGCCGGAGAATGTGCAGTGCCAATCGCTGTGCGGTTTTAGGACCAACACCCGGAAGATGTTGCAGTTGCTCAATTAAGCGGGCAAGGGGGCGTGTATAAACCGTTGGACTACCTCCGAATCTAGATTCATTTTAGCGTGTGGGGAGAGTGAGGAGTGGGGAGGAAAGACTAAAGGCTAAAGGCTAAAAGTGTAGTCAGTAGTCAGCCTCATCCTTTATCCTTTATCCCTTATCCTTCATCCCTCATCCTTTATCCTTTATCCCTCATCCTTTATCCCTCATCCCTCACCCTGGCGGCCACGTCATCGATCGCCCACCCAAAATATGCAGGTGAAGGTGATCAACGGTTTGTCCACCATCAGCGCCTGTGTTGATGACGAGACGATAGCCGTTCGTGAGACCAACCTGCTCGGCAACGCGCTTGGCGGTAAGGAGGAGGTGTCCCATCAGGGCATGGTCTGGTGCTTCGGCATCCGACAATTTGGCGATCGGCTGTTTTGGAATCACCAGAATATGCACTGGGGCTTGCGGGTTCACGTCCTTAAAGGCGAGTGCCAGGTTGTCTTCGTAGACAATTTCGGCGGGGATCTCTCTGCGGATAATTTTGCTAAAAATCGTTTCAGTTGGTTCGCTCATGCTGTCCCTTGTTGGTACCAGATGGGTTGCTAGTTGAAATTTTAAGGGTTTGCTGCCCGTTGTTCACTATTAATCTCGTTACTGTTACCGAGAAGATAAGGCATGGAGTGGCTAAAGCAAGGCGACTCAAAGGCACCACTCAGATTTCTAGGCTGGCGCGATCGCATTCTCATGCGCTGCGATGTTGTGGGGCGATCGCAATTCGGTTTAAAAGCGGATGGTTTCGAGGGTTATCAGCCGGACTGTGAATAAACGGCTAAAGCTTGCAACTGAGGTTCATGTATCACTCCGTTACAATTTCCCGTTTCCATTAAGAAACGTTGCAGCCAGTTGATCTCATTGTTAACGTGAGCGTGTACTTCGGTACAGACCACCAATAGTGAACATTGATCACTCAAAGGAGGACTTATGTTGACCTTAGCAGTCGTACTTCTCAGCGGTTGGCTCATTGCAGCCACAGTTGGCACCTGGACCCATTTTGCAGCCCAGAACCCTTCCCGCAATACCTGGTTTTAAGCTGCCGTAATGGTGATTTGAACACGTTAACGTTTCTGTAACTGATTGTCATTGAGTGCATTGAGGCTTCCCGAATAGCTATTGGGAAGCCTTTTTTGATTATTAGCGGTCAGCTAGCAGTTATAAACGATCAGCAGTCAACTTTCTACCTTTTGTCCTTTTCTTCTGCCTTTTACCTTTTACCTTCTGCCTTTTGCCTTTTACCTTCTGCCTTCTATCTTTTGCCTTTTGCCTTCTACCTTTTGCCTTTTGCCTTCCGCCTTCTGCCCGACCGCTTCAACAAGCAACGTAAAGCTGAAAGTACGGGGTAAGCTTGAGTGACCTTGCGTACGCTATCAGTTTTGGTTTGAGGTTTTAATTTGATGAATGTTTTACTTCTTTACCCGCTGTTTCCAGAGTCGTTTTGGTCGTTTGATAAAGCACTGGAGCTGATCGATCGCAAAGCGTCACTGCCCCCGCTCGGCATGATTACGGTTGCTGCTATCTTGCCGCAAACGTGGGAGTTTCGGCTGGTTGACCGCAATGTGCGATCGGAAACCGAAGCGGACTGGGCATGGGCAGATCTGGTGATTCTATCGGGGATGATTGTCCAAAAGCCGGATTTGCTCCACCTCATTCATGAAGCCAAGCGCCGAGGCAAGCGGGTAGCAGTGGGTGGTCCGTATGTCACATCTGTGCCCGATGCTGCAAAAGAAGCAGGAGCCGACTTCTTGGTGTTGGATGAAGGAGAAATCACCTTGCCCATGCTGGTAGACGCACTGGAAAGAGGCGAAACGTCGGGAATTTTGCGTGCGCCTGAGGGTGAAAAGCCTGATGTGTCAGGTACGCCCGTCCCACGCTTTGACCTGTTGGATCTCAACGCTTACATTGAAATGTCGGTGCAGTTCTCGCGGGGTTGCCCCTTTCAGTGCGAGTTTTGCGACATCATTGTGCTGTATGGACGCAAGCCACGCACCAAAACGCCCGCACAACTGTTGGCAGAACTGCAAGCGCTGTACGATCTGGGCTGGCGACGATCGGTCTTTATGGTCGATGACAACTTCATTGGCAACAAGCGTAACGTGAAGCTGTTGCTGCGCGAACTGGGACCCTGGATGGCAGCGCGCCAGTATCCCTTCCGGTTAAGTACAGAAGCATCGGTGGATCTGGCACAGGATGAAGAATTGCTTGACTTGATGATTGCCGCGAACTTTACGGCAGTCTTTTTGGGTATTGAAACACCCGATACAGAGAGTTTGGCGATGACCCAGAAGTTTCAGAATACGCGCAATTCGCTGATCGAATCGGTACAAACCATTAACCACAAAGGTCTGTCAGTCATGGCAGGGTTTATTCTCGGTTTTGACGGCGAAAAAGTGGGGGCGGGCGATCGCATCATTGAGTTCGTCGAAGCAACTGCCATCCCCAAAGCTATGTTTGGGATGCTCCATGCATTACCCAATACCGCTCTGTGGCATCGACTTGAGAAGGAAGGGCGCTTGCTGGAATCCAGCAAAGATCTAAGTGGGCAACAAATGGGGCTGATGAATTTTATCCCGACCCGCCCGATCGAAGATTTGGCGAAGGAGTACGTCGATTGCTTCTGGGAGCTTTATGAACCCAGTCGCTACCTTGCACGCGTCTATCGCCACTTTATGAATATGCAGCCTGCACCCCACAAGCGCCCGTTTCAGATGTTGGAATGGGTTGAACTACGTGCTGTGCTGACCATTTTTTGGCGGCAAGGCATCAAGCGCAGCACACGGGGGCAATTTTGGTGGCAGCTTTTCTCAATGCTCCGGCGTAACCCAGCCGTCTTCGTGCCATATATGAGCAACTGCGGCTTGCTAGAGCATTTTATTCACTACCGCCAACTGGTGCGCCATCAAGTTGAAACACAGCTAGCCGCCTATGTGTCTGAGAAAGCCTCTCATCAGACCGCAACGGCAGAGCAAACAGTCAGCGCGATCGCTCGGTAGGAGAACAGTAGACAGCCTGCACAATGCGCTGATGCCCACCGACTAAAGCCGGGGCTACATGAACAGGGCATACCTTTGCAGACTCAAGAGCGGCTTGAAGCTGTTATGGCAACCGGAGGGTTGGTTAAAACGAGGTGCAAGGGTGGAACCTCTGGCTGGGGGCGAAGCTCTCACTCCCCCCTTTGTCTCAACGATCTTGACAGTTGCCATAGTTCATGGAGGTAGACTGCGTTCGCTAGCCCCAAATTTTATTCGTCAAGCATTCAGGCAGAAGATCTAGTGAGTAATTGGGCGTCATAAACTGAAGATGACTGCGGGAATGGAGGGGGTAGAACCCCCTGCCTGGGGGCAAAGCCCTCAACCCCCTCCTTGACAATTAATTGTGGCTACCTACTTAGGCTTGTGGTTGGTTCTTAGTACAGAGCCTTGATTCAAGTGCGATCGCACAGCTAAAACCCAACCACCAGGCGCTAGCTAAATCAACTTAGCGGCTCGGAAGGTAAAGAACAGACTGATCGCCAGTGTAAAAACGCCACCTAACAGCGCGGGAAAAAGCAAAAATTCCATGTGTATACTCCGTAGGACTAGCAAAACTATACAAAACTATGGGGTATAGCAGGGCGATCGTAGCGAATAAACTAGAGCGGTAGTGCAAGAAGGCAGAAGGCAAAAGGCAAAAGGCAAAAGGCAAAAGGCAAAAGGCAAAAGGCAAAAGGCAGAAGGCAAAAGTACCAAATGATTACGAGAGAGGCTCTTTGCTGGTTCATCACTCGTCGCTTACTTCTGCCTTCTTGCACCAGGGGCAATCAAAACGACATTAACCAACAAGCCTGCTGGGAAGCCTGACAGTCACCCGATCGCTGCTCGTCTATGCATCTGCTCAACCTCACACACCTCACTCCTCACTCCTCACTCCTCTCCCCTCTCCCCTCTCCTCCCCCACCATGCAATCTCTCATTCCCGTTAATCTTCCGCAGCACTCATACGCGGTGGCGATCGCCCCTGGCAGCCTGGATCAGCTTGGCACCTGGATGCAAGGCACTGAAACGCAACCGCTAAAGTTGGGTAAAAACGTGTTGCTCGTGTCCAATCCAGCGGTTTTTCAGCACTATGGTACACGAGCGATCGCTGCTCTAGAGCAGGCAGGCTTTACGGTGGCGACGTGCCTTTTACCAGACGGTGAGCAATATAAAACACTGGAGACGTTGACCCAAATTTATGACGCAGCACTGGCAAACCATCTGGAGCGATCGTCTACCTTTGTTGCCCTCGGTGGTGGCATCATTGGCGACATGACAGGCTTCGCAGCGGCAACCTGGCTACGGGGTGTCAACGTGGTGCAGGTGCCCACTTCCCTTTTAGCAATGGTGGATGCCGCGATCGGTGGCAAAACAGGGGTCAACCATCCCCACGGCAAAAACCTCATTGGAGCTTTCCATCAGCCGCGCCTGGTGTTGATTGATCCGCAAGTCTTACAAACCTTACCTGTACGAGAATTTCGCGCCGCGATCGCAGAAGTCATCAAATACGGGGTGATTTGGGATGCGGATCTATTCTCTCAGCTAGAAGCCGCGCCCCAGCTTGATCAGCTTGCTAACCTGAGTGCCGATCTCTTGCAAACCATGCTGACCCATTCCTGTCAGGCAAAGGCGCACATTGTCAGTAAAGATGAAAAAGAAGCCGGACTACGGGCGATCTTGAACTATGGACACACGATCGGTCACGCAGTCGAAAGCCTCACAGGTTATCAAGTGGTCAATCATGGCGAAGCCGTGGCGATCGGCATGGTTGCTGCCGCAGAGATTGCCGTCGCGCTCCAACTTTGGCAGAAAGCTAATGCTCAACGCCAGCTCACATTGCTGCAAAAGGCCCACTTACCCACTCGCCTACCCGCTGGCATTGACCTGGATGCCATTCTCACCGCCCTCCAAGCCGATAAGAAAGTAGAAGCAGGACAGGTACGCTTTGTGTTGCCCACTCAGATTGGAGCCGCGATCGTCACTGACCAGGTACCCACAACCGTTATCCGGCAAGTGCTTGAGCAGATGCAGACTGTTTAGCAACAGCCGCTACGAACTGTAGAGCTAGCGTTGTTAGCCTCAGCCAGTGAAGCGGGACGTTACAGATAGCGTCCCTACAGAAGCGCTATTTACCTGCGATCGCTTCTACTTTCGCCATTGCCTCTTCCGGAGTGTAGTCTGCCAACTTGGCATTGATTTCAACGCGTACAATCTCGCGGTAATCAATGAAGTGTTCCAACAAGGCACAGTTGGTCAAGTAATGCTTGAACACACCAGGATTGCGTTGCAGGATCGAAAAAAGCTGCTGCCAAAACTGGACGCGAGTGCTGCGTTTTACGCCCTGTCGCCAGCAAATGGTGAGCATTGCCCGGATATCTACCAGCCCGGGTCGCTTGAATTTTGCCTTGTTGGGGCTAGGCTGCATTGCCAGAAAGTGACGGTAGACTCGCGCCAGATAGCGATCGGGTTCATACAGTTCCCAGAAACAACGGACGTATTCCTGAGCAATTTCTTCCAATGGACGAGTCGGCACAAAATTAGTAAGCGTAGTTTGATGGATATTCGCTTCGCCATCGCCTGCGCGTAGCCGTCCTTCTTTTTCGAGCCGATGCCATAGGGCGGTGTTGGGTAGCGCTTGCAGCATACTAAAAAGCGCCTGAGGGATGGCAGTTGCTTCCACAAAAGCAATAATGCGATCGCCCGCGCCTGCTTTCTCGCCATCAAAACCAATGATGAACCCAGCCATCACCCGCAGACCAGTACGGTTGATGGTATTAACCGCTTCTACTAAAGAATTACGGGTGTTCTGAAACTTTTGCGTCATGGAGAGGCTATCGGTATCCGGCGTTTCAATGCCCAAAAAGACCGCCGTAAAGTTTGCAGCAATCATCAAGTCGAGTAATTCCTGGTCTTGTGCCAGATCCACCGATGCTTCGGTAGACAGGGTAAAGGGATAGCCATGCGCTTTCATCCACGGTGCCAGTTCTTTCAGCATCAGCTTGACGTTGCGCTTATTGCCAATGAAGTTGTCATCCACCACAAAGATCGATCGTCGCCAGCCCAGATCGTACAGCGCTTGCAGTTCTGCCAACAGTTGTGCGGGCGTTTTGGTGCGTGGCTTGCGCCCGTACAGCACAATGATGTCGCAAAACTCGCACTGAAAGGGGCAACCCCGCGAGAACTGCACCGACATATCGCCGTAGGCATTGAGATCCAGCAAATCAAACCGGGGCACAGGCGTATCCGTTACCGCAGGCTTTTCGTCACCCGCTCGAAAGACTCCTGAAGTCTCACCCCGCTCTAGAGCGCTGACCAGCATGGGTAAGGTGATTTCGCCCTCATCCAGCACCAAAAAATCGGCTCCTGCTGCCTGCGCCGCTTCTGGCACAGAGGTGACATAGGGCCCACCCACGGCAACTAGCTTGCCCTGCCGCTTTGCCGACTCGATGAGGTAGAGCATATCGGGCTTTTGCACAATCATCCCAGAGATGATCACCAGGTCTGCCCAGTACCAGTCGGCACCACTCTCATACCGCACGTTGCGATCGACTAACCGAAATTCCCAGGTCTGCGGCAAAATTGCTGCCACTGTAGTCAAGCTCAAAGGTGGTAACGAGACTTTCCGTCCGACTAATTCGAGGGCTTTATCAAATGACCAGAACGACTTTGGAAACAGCGGATAGAGGAGTAAAACGCGCATACGAGTCCGAGCCTACAGCTACGATAATTGTTCAACTCAGCAAAAAAGTATTGCCAGGAACAGCTCGATTATCAACGCTTATTTATTCTTTTGAGAAAACTTGCGTACATCTTAAGCATTAGGGCGATCGCGATCGACGCTCAGATGGATGGCGATCGCTTGTGGCATCACTCACACATCATCCGAGCGGAGCAGCCACAATAGCTCCCTAGAAGCAGCGTCGGATGTGGGACTAGCTAACCTGAAACGACTGCCCCAAGGGAATAAATTCTTCTGTCTGCTGATTTTTCAACTTTTGTCTAACGTCTTCAAAGTGTCTGACTGTTTCCTCAGAGTACAGGCGCTCACCACACTCCAAGCAAACCTCCGCTTTGACCCGCAAAGCAGCCGTGTGCAAGCCTCCGCGCAAAAGCTTCTGCACGTCCTTCTCAACTAATTCACCGCCACAAAGAGGGCATTGCTGAAAAGCATTCATAGTTTAGGCAAAATCATCAGACGGTAGCGGAATCTCGTCACCGTGTTCGTATACCGTTTCAATCCAAAGCTGTCGTGCTTCTTCAATATTCGCCATAATTTCATCTGGCGTTTCGCCCTGCGTGATGCATCCCGGCAGATCATTGATCATCGCCACATAACCACCTTCTGTCTCTGGATACACCGTAATGGGATAACGGAGGTTGAGATAGTGTTCTAGAGATTCACGGCTCGCCTGTTTGGTTTGCATACCAGTCCTTCAAGTGGAGCGATCTCTGATTGATTCTGTAGGGACGTTATATGTACCGTCCCTACGAATGGTAAACTCTCGACTATTTCTTAATATAGCTATCGCCACAGAGCTTAGGACATGGGGATCAAAGGGGGTGTGGGGGCTTTTGCCCCCAGCCAGGGGTTCCACCCCTCCACCCCGTCCTAACTAGTATGGCTACGGCTATAATCTGTAATCTTTACTTGCTGGTCTGCTCAACCGAGAGCGTTCTCACCGTCAGGATTTGTGGTGGCGTGGAGTCCGGTGGATAGAGAAGATCGACCTGCACCAAACGCCGATCGCCTGCTGCCAGATTCATTACGATCAGCGGTTCGCCTTGTTGCCCTCGACGCTGCACGAGATGCACATAGCGCGTTTGGGGTAGCCCTTGATCATCGTTGTAACGCAGGCGCACCGTGCCACGAAAGAAGACCTGTTTGGCAGGTGGTGACAGAAAGCGGAGTCCTTCCTTGGGTTGCTCCTCTTTGATGGGCGTTTCGAGGGCGATCGTCACCGTTTGCGGCTGATCCGTCGTATTTTGCAAGGGCAGCGTCAGGTTGTACTCGATCGCATAGTTGCCATGCGCCTGATACGCCGTATCGGGATACCGTGCCACCATCGGTGCTGTCTGCACTTGCCCAGTGCCCAATGTCCCGCGCAGTAGGGTGCTGAGTCCGTAAGAAAACGCCTGCCCTGCCTGGGGAATAGCGAGAGACCATTGCTGCGAGTTGGGCTGACTGGATTGCTCAGGGTCAACGATTTGAGCAATCCACCGTGAGCCTTTCGCAACGCCAGCAACGCGACCATAGATCATCTGCCCTGTCGTTTGCTCAAGCGGAGTGGGAGTACGATCGCGCGGTGTCGCCAGATTACCCGTCTCTAGCAACGTCTGCCACTCCTTCAGCGTAGGAGCCGTTTCGCTGCCATCGGCATTCTGGGTGGCAAACTTAGCAAGACTGGCAGCATAGACCCGACCCGTACTGCGAAGCCGCATCACGGTCGATCGTCCATTTAACGGTGGCGTGAGCGTTTTGACCGGAATCGGCACGTTCAGCAGTAACCGACTTTCACCAAGGGGAATCGCAAGCTGCGCTGGAAAATCGCTCTGCCGTCGCCCACGCAAGACCGCATCCGTTGCGCGACTGCCAGGTCCAGCAAAGACGGCTCCAGTAGGATTATCGACAGATGATGCCAGGGTCGCAAAGGGAGCATCTGGCTGACTGAGGTAGCTAGCAGCCTGCAACACATCAACTGTGATGGGCTGGCTACCCGGATTGTGCAGCACAATGCCCAGATAGAGCGTACGCAAATCGTCTGCTTTTGCCTTGGCGATATGGTGAGCAAACACATCAAAGCGCCCTTGCAACGGCACGTCTAAATGTGCGCCAGGGGTCTGCTTGCCCTGTGGTGAAAATGTTGAGAGCAGAATCCCTTCTTCCTGCACCAATTCGGGACTATTACTGTTAAAAACTAATACATTATCAAGCTGACCCGGCAGCGATCGCATTTGCTGTGGCACCACTACTTCTTGGCTGGTCATCGTTGGTACGGCTGGGGTGGTTTGCGCCAGAATAAGGCTAGAAAACAACGAAAGCATGGATACTAAATGATCTCTGTAGATGAGTTTTAGACGCGAAATGATCAGCTAATCCAAATGAGCATACACCACGATCGCCTTTAAAACGGTTGAGTTATTCTCTGAGTTTCGCTAACAGGCTCCGACTGTTTCAAGTAAGGCTAGACAAGCATTTTTAGAAGCGTATGGAAGTCTTTCATGATGAGGGAACGGTTCATTGCATTTAAAACGGGAACATGGACAAAGAGGCATTGGCAGCGTAGTTGATGACTTTCGATATGCTTCAAAACTGAGTAATAAAGATGATTGCAAACAAACGCTCCAGCATCATGGCTGACTTTGGCAAACACCAGTTTTTCTATCAGGCGATCGATGTCGATCATCGTCCAAAGAATGTCCAGTTGATGCTCTATCTGATGCTTACCATTTGATTCCAGGGTCAGGACGGTTCGGCTCTCAGCCATACCACAGCAGAGAATAAGATCCGGCTTTAAAGCATCAATTTCAGCGATGACTTGTTGAGGGGCGAGTGCAAAATCGACGGGCACTTTACGTAATAGTTTGATCTTTGCCTCAATGCAAGCCAATAGCTGTTGCTGCTCCAGCGCTACCAGCAGGTCATCAGACGCATTAGAAACGTGATGAGGTTCCCAGATATCAAACGAAGTCAATAAAAGCTGCTTGGGCATACCGTAGTTAAACGCAAGTAACCAGGAGTCAGGAAAACAGGATGTACCCACGCTAACGCTGTTGCCGTTGTGTAAAGCGCCTGCTGCAACCACGATCGCAGGGGTAATGCTAAAAAATCACCTTTAAAAATCAGCTTCGAGAGCCTGCTGCTTCAATTTGCAGCTACGATCATAGTCCATGTCTTTGCGTGAGCGGAACATTCTGAAGCTGTGAGTATTGATCCTAACAAAGCCTTGAATGCCCTTCTGGGAAACCAGACCGATCGTCAGCTAAACAGCGTTTTTGAACGTCTTTCTAGCACGTTGCAGCGCGATGCACTGATTCAGCGAACAACGAGCCAGTTGCGAGCATTGCTGCAAGTTGATCGCCTGGTGCTGTACTACTTTTATCGTCAATGGCAGGGGCGCGTCACGTTTGAATCCCTCAGCGATGCACAATACACCATCTTTGGCTCAACTGGACCTGATGAGTGTTTTAACGGTGATTATGCTGCCATGTATGAGGCAGGACGAGTGCGGGCGATCGCTGATATTGAAGTAGAACCGATTCACGAATGCCATCGCGATTTTCTACGTAGCTTGAACGTGCGGGCAAATCTCGTTGTGCCCATTCTCACCCAAAAAGGGCTGTGGGGCTTGCTAGTGGCGCATCACTGCCAAAGTTCTCGCCTCTGGACGGCTAACGATGTGGAAGCAATGCAACGAAGTGCGGCAACGCTGGCAACCGCGCCTGAAATTAGAGATAGCTAAGTTCTGTCACAAGGGGCTTAAGCCCCTTGTTTACAGGGTTTAGTTCTATGTGTCTTTAAAGAGAATTGGTATCAGACCAAAAGCTTTAGTGATCCTCAAATCCTTAGCTCGTTACAGCAGTAGGTGATCTAAAAAGCTGAGAAAAGAATCACTTGCTGAAACTACTAATTGATTTCTATTTCCATATCTCACTAAGCTGTCTTAGAGGATGTTTTAAAAGTCCAGATGCTTGTAGCCTTGGCGACTGAAGTCGCGGCTATACGGACAAAACCTGCCGCTGCAGGTTCTAAGATCCTTGACTTTCTGTAGTCCGCGACGGCGAACTTTGTCTACGTAGTCGCGGTTTTAACCGCCAGACACTTTTCAAACACTCTTTTAGCTATTTAACCGCCATAACTCGTCACGAATTGAGCGACCGGCTGTAATAAGAGGTTCGATCGCTGCCGCTTTGTTGTACCAACTTGTGTTTGCCAGACTACTAGGTGAACCTTTTTGACTAGATAGATTAGGGTTACTTACCAGGCAAACGACATCTGGATGAAAACGACGAAAAAGACTAAAGGCACCATCAATGTAGAGACGACCACCTCTGGGATGACCTGGAGGATTCAGCAGCGTTTCTTCAAAATATTGCACAAGCTGAGGCAGCACACGGGCATGAACACAATAGCAGTGTGCCCAAAGGAATTCGTCCTTAAACGGCGCGAGACCTGTTGGATGAGAGCGTAAGACCTTCTTCTTGATCGCGTGACCAAGGTAACACAAATCCCAGTCGTCTTTCGACAGTTGCTTAATCAGCTTTTCTTGCTCATCCTCTCGCCGTAATCGCCGCCGAAAAATGGCATCATCCTCAAGTATCCAAACACGTTCCACACCATCCTTCAAACACTCTTTGAGAATACCAAGGTGTCTAATAAAGTTGCTGTACACGCCGATAGAAGGAAAGCCGTTCGGCTCCGATGGACGAGGTGGTGGTGGTAGATGCACTTTCGGACCTTCAATATCTACCCCAATAGCTGCAAGTTCACGGCTCAACGCATTGTATCGATCGGTGCGTTCGGGCAGGTGAATAATATATACACGTTCAAAATAATCGATTAGTCTCATTATTTTTTACACCTTGAGGTTGAACGCTCTATCGCTGCACCTATCCAAACGCTGATGTTTGTAAAGGCAAGATGCTTCTATGTACAACGTGCATAGGGACTGAGTTCGCTACAATCCTCATCGTCGAAGAACTACTGAGAAGCCCTAACAGTTCTATATAGCTATCGCCACAGAGCTTAGGACATTGGGATCAAAGGGTATGTGTGGCTTCGCCCCCAGCCAGGGGGGCTACCCCTGCACCCCGTCCTAGCTAATATGGCTACGGCTATAAATGCTGGATTAAATTTAGTTGGCTTCTGCCTGTGTTACCAGTATTTTGACTGATCTTTATATGAAGTTTATACGCAAAATATTTTAGCGAAGCTAAAATATAATGTGCTTCATTTTTATAAGCCAAAAGCAGTTGCTGTACCCCTCAGCACCAGGGTTCTTTCATTGTCATCAGAGAAAAGATGCAAGCCCCTAGCCTCGTTCTTCATCAATAGAACTTTTCGACATGGCGAATGCAACAATCAGGCTTTCAAATTTTCTCCCTTGACCTTGAATAAACCCTGTCCTCAGCACCACATAACACTCGATCAAGCCTTTTTCTATAAGGGGTAAGAGTAATGCAAAATGTAGGCGTTTTCCCTCATACCGTTTGTCTGAGTTGTCGATCAACGTTCACTTTCATCTAATAAGGGCATCAGCTACGCGGCAAACATCTTTCATTTCTTTAACATCATGGACTCGAAGTAGATCTGCTTTGCCTGCGATCGCCGCACAGCAAGCCGCCGCTGTGCCCCAAACGCGCTGCTGAGGGTCGGGCTGGTTGAGAATGTGACCAATAAAGCTTTTGCGGGATGCGCCAACGAGAAGCGGGTAGCCAAGGGCATGAAACTGAGGCAACCGCCGCAAAATTTCGAGATTTTGAGCATAGGTTTTGGCAAACCCAATGCCGGGGTCGATCGCAATGCGGGAGCGATCAACACCACAGGCGATCGCGGCATCAATACGTGCCTTTAAGAACGTCAGAATGTCGTTAATCAGGTCGTCGTAATCTGTTAACTGCTGCATCGTTTGAGGCGTACCACGGATGTGCATGAGCACGATCGGCACTCCCAGGTTTGCCACCGCTGGCAGCATTTCAGCATCATAGGTTGCCCCCGAAATATCATTGATGATATCGGCTCCAGCGGCGATCGCGGCTTGGGCCACAGTGGCGCGTGTGGTGTCAATGGAAATTGCGATGTCAGACTCCTGCCGCACTGCCTGAATGATGGGCAGCACGCGACCGAGTTCTTCATCCAGCGAGATTTCGATCGCGTTGGGACGAGTAGACTGTCCACCCACATCGAGGATATCCACACCCGCCGCAATGAGCGTACGTGCCTGCGCGATCGCTGCCTCTGGTTGATGGAACAAACCACCATCGCTAAAACTATCCGGCGTAACGTTCAGCACGCCCATCAAATACGTGCGATCGCCCCAGTCAAACGTCTGGTTTCTCACTTGCCATGCAGATGGCATTACTTTGGACATAGCTAGCGGTTCCTAATGTAAGTTGCATACAACTGAAGGCAGAAGGCAGAAGATGAAAGGCAGAAGGAAACCTGCCTGTCTTCAACCCAAAAAACTTGTATGCCTATGCCACTCCCCATACTCGCACCGTCCGATCTTCACTGCCACTAATAATCATTTGTTTATCGGCACTCGCGGCTACGGCTGTCACCAGGCTACTGTGCCCCTGCAACGTGCAGAGTTCGCGTCCTGTTTTGAGGTTCCAGATTTTGATGGCGTTTTGGCTGCTGCTAATCAGGTGGCGATCGTCCGTCAGAGTGACAGAGGCGATCGTTCGCAGCGCGCCTTTTTCAGGGCGGATCTGCTGTCCTGTTCGTAGGCTCCACGCTTTGATGACATGATCACGACCGCGAATCGCAAACGTTTCGCCATCCTCACTGACGGTAATGGCATAGACAAACGAGTGCGCCTTAAGCGTAAAAATCTCTTCTTGCGCCCACCAGTCCCATACTTTAATGACTTCATCACGACTACCGCTAATGAGCGATCGTCCATCAGGGCTAATTGCCACTGCCGTCACACCGCTAGAGTGTCCTTTTAGTGTCGCTAATTCCTCAAACAACACATAGGAATCATAGCTTTGTAGTGCCCGTTTTGCCTTTGGTTCCTGGTGCGTTTGCAGCCTCAGGTAAGCAACTCTTTGCACCTGAGTCGATTCGTCATGCAACGCTTGAAGCAACAAATCTAGCTCGATTTGACCATATTTCTGTGCTTCCAGCAGTGCGGCAATCCGCTGGGCAACGATCGCGCTACCAAAGCGCTGCTTGACACCTTCCAGCCCACCCAACACCATTGCTCCCATAGGCGAAGGGCTAGAACCACCAAGCACCGCATCGTATTCTCCAGGCTGCATGAGAAGGTAAAAGTAAAAAGGCAGAGGGATGAGGGATGAAGGATGAAGGATAAAGGATGAAGGCTGAAAGCTAAGGGCTAAACTCAAAACTCAAAACTCAAAACTCAAAACTTTCTACTCCCCTCACTCCTCACTCCTCGCTCCTCACCCCTCACTCGCTACCATAGAGCAGAAAGCACCCCGCGATCGATGTTGATTCTACTGGTGGAAGACGACTTAGCACAACTGGAACCCTTGCAGGCAGCACTCTTGCAGGCGGGTCATATTGTGGATGCGATCGCGGATAGCGAAACGGCACAGTGGCTTATGGCTCAAAAAGACTATGACCTGCTGATTTTGGACTGGATGCTGCCCCACATCAGCGGTGTCGCCCTGTGCCAGCAGTATCGCCAGTCTGGTAAAACTGCGCCTGTCTTGATGCTAACGGCAAAAGATACGATCGCCGATAAGGTGCATGGGCTGGATGCTGGAGCAGATGACTACCTGGTCAAACCCGTCGATGTGGTAGAGCTACTGGCGCGAGTGCGAGCATTACGGCGGCGATCGCCCCTTTGGCAAGGCGATCTGCTGTCTCTAGAAGCCTTACGCCTGCACCTAAGCACCTTAACGCTAGAGTGTCATCAGCTGACCACCCAGCTCTCCAGCCGCGAATTTCAGTTGATGGAATACCTTATGCGCCACCCCCGCCAGGTGCTCTCCCACGATCAAATCGAGCAAGCGCTGTGGGGCTGGGGCACCGAACCAGAAAGCAACGCCGTTACTACGCTTGTTCGTCGGCTGCGTCAGCGTTTGCAAGCCGTGAGCGCTAAAGATTGGCTAGAAACGATCTATGGCATGGGTTATCGGTTGCAGCCGCCGGGAAAAGATGAGGGATGAGGGATGAGTTTTGAGTTTTGAGTTTTGAGTTTTGAGTTAATTTTGCCTTCTACCTTTTGCCCTCTGCCTTTTGCCTTCTACCTTTTGCCTTCCCCCATGTTCACCCGCAGTCGTCGCAATTTAGCTTACTGGTTTGCCCTCTCGATGGGGGGCATTCTTGTCCTGTTTGCAGGGGTGAGCTATTACTTAAGCGTCGAGGGTCAGCTACAAGCGTTTGACCAGGCGCTTTACAAGAAAAGTAAGGCGATCGCGTCTGGTGCAACAATTCGGTTGCAGGGGGGGCAGTGGCAGCTTGAGCCAGAAGAGGCACCGTGGATGGGGAGCGATCGACTCTCACGCAGCAGTGATCTAGTCTACGTCCGTTGGTATAACGCGAAAGGCTATTTAGTGCGGTTTATTGGCTTACCTGCGCCGATACGCCTGACCGCAGTACCAGAGTTCCAAACGATCGCGATCGCTGCCCCGCAGGGCGGTGAGCCGTCGAGTCAGTGGCTACGTCAAATTACCCTCCCACTGCTACAGAATCAGCAATTGGTCGGCTATCTCCAGTTAGCAGAGCCACTGACACCACTCCGAGAAAGCCTCGATCGCGTGCGGCTCTATCTGGCATTGGGGGTGCCTGTCACGTTAGGGATCATCGGCATTACAGGCTGGTTTTTGGGTGGTGTAGCCATGCAACCCACTCGACGGGCATACGAACAGCTCCAGCGCTTTACAGCAGATGCATCTCACGAGCTGCGGGCACCACTGGCAGCCGTATTAAGCAATGCTCAGGTGGGGTTAATGTCACCCGATGACAGTGCCCAGCAGCACTTGCGGCTCGAAAAGATTGTTGAGACAGCGAAGTCAATGAGTGTGCTGATTGGTAATCTGCTGTTTCTCTCGCGACGGGAGGGGGCGCTTGATTTGGCAGGCTTAAAGCCTGTGGATTTAGTGACACTACTGCGATCGCTCATCCATGACCAAACGGCTCAGGCAACCACACAAGGGCTGACCTTGACTAGCCAGCTACCGGAGCCAGCAGTCACGCTGAACGCTGACCCAGATTTGCTCAAGCAAGCTGTGACCAACCTGCTTAGCAATGCCTTCAAATACACACCGTCAGGCGGCAATGTGCAGTTGCGCCTTTCCAGCACGTCACGTCATGCCATCATTCAGGTTGAAGATAACGGCATCGGTATCCCCGTAGCAGATTTGCCCCATATTTTTGAGCGCTTCTATCGGGTGGATACAGCCCGATCGCGGCAAACGGGTGGCTTTGGTTTGGGGTTAGCGATCGCGCAACAAATCATCATCGCGCACCGAGGACGCATTACCGCTACCAGTACCGTAGAAAAAGGATCAACCTTTCAAATTGAGTTACCACTGAAAGGATAGGTTTCATCGTTTAACAAGCTCAATATGATCACTGCTAAGGCGGCTGAGACAACAAACGAGAACGAATGAAACTCAAATCATGCTAAATGTTGATAACCCATTTGTTCTACTGACAACTCACGAGTAAAAGCGCTCATAGTCGTCATGGTTGCCGATCCAAAACCACGTCACTATGTCACCTTCTAAAACGCCAAGGGCGCGATGGCTACGTGTTACCCGTACTGACCAAATTCCTTCCTCACTATTGATGCACTTAAAATGCAGCGATGGATGAAAGGGGTTCTCTTCCCAAAGTCGATATGCCTTCTGTGCTGCCTTCTGAATAGAACTATGCAGTTGTCGATAGTTAGTCCAAAAAGACGGCAGCATTGCAGACTTCATGGCCGCTCATAATCCATTGGCACTGCCTGACCTTCTGAGATTTCTTGCTTGGCGCGTCGGGCAGCAGCAACTAGGTTGCTCTGCGTTCTTTGAAAAGAAGACTCCCATCGCGCTTCCTCCTCCAAATCGGCAATATAAGTACGCAGATGTTCTGCAACTTGATCTTGCAAATCATCTGGTAATGACTCGACCATTTTGATAATCGTAGTCATGGCAACAGAAGACATATTATTTTGGAATAATGTGGGTTTGATGCTCTTGAACGAACAGATGACTCTACCAAGGAGACTCTACGGCAACCTGCCAAACATCATCCACTTTCTGGACATTAAGGCTAGGAATAGTTTGAAGTAGCTCAATCAGTTTTATACCAGGACACATACTCTGTACTACAGGCTTGATTGGTTGCCTATAGTAATCATAAAAATTTCTGCTTAATACCGTGATAAGTACAAATTTTTTCGGATTGTTTTTTGACAGATGCTTGATGATTTCTGTCAAAGCTACCTTCAAGTCATTTACTGATTTGATCTCAGTCGGCATACTTGAGCAAAATTCTGATTTTAGAGGGGCTTGGCAGCGTGAACTTTCTTCAGCGCTCTCGGCTTTCCCCCTTTCTAACAGCCCGTCAACCTTGAGTAGTCGCTTGCTTTTGTAACATACAGTAGTTGGCGGCTGTTGAAAACTAGGGACTATTCTTTGAAGAAGAGCTACATAGAACTGTTGAGGTATTGGGCGACCGTAGATCGAAAAGCGTCCGCTACTTTTAAGTAGACTCCTCAATCCGTCACTACAGCCTTGAATTTTTATTTCCTCTTCAAGTGATATTCCATACTTGTTATGAAATAACTTAGTGAGCCTGGTTACACTAATCCAAGAGTTGCCGCTTTTTTCGAGTTCAAGAACGATGAAATTTTCCAGTTCTTCGAGTAGCTGTTGCAAAGATAAAGACAGCTTTTGATTAGACTTGTCCATTATGTTGAACTGCATTTGATAGCAATGGTTTAGTGCCATATAGCTACAAGTGCATCATTCAACATTTCATTGTTCTTTCAGTGTGGTTTACCTCACCGAGAAATCCCTGACTTATTTAGATAGCTTTATTGTTGCTTCATTCTGTAAGTCCACTACTCTCAGCACAAACTCTTAACTTTCACGGGTTCTGCTAGTGCTGTGGCGACGGCTTTGAGGCTTTGGGGGTGAGACACCATATCGCGGTGGAGGGGCACCCAGACTTTAACATCTTGACCAACAGGCACTTGCGAACTGCTGGCGGGCACAATCATGGCATCGAGTGGTGTCCAAATGGAGGTGAAGTTGAGCCGATCGAGCGTTTTAATGTCTCGATTCAGGTCGTGCAGAAAGGGATGATTGGGGCGCATTTGCATACAGCCCAGTCGTAGAGAACCATAGGCAACCCAGGTGCCATTGTGGGGTGACGACAGGGTAAGGAAGCGCTGCACACGATCGAGACCGCCCAAGCGCTGAAGATAATAGCGACCGATCATGCCGCCCATGCTAAACCCAAGCAAGTCAAAGGGTGTGCCAGGTGCAAAGGTGCGATCGGCATAAGCTGCAACCTGCTGCGCCAGAGAAGCCAGACAGGCATCACCATTGTTGGGCGTGAGGTTGAGGTCGTGTGTTTCCCAGCCCAAGCTGTTGAGGTAGCGAGTCATCGGGCGAAAAATCGTGCCTATATCCCAGATGCCATGAAGAAGAAGAACGGGATATTTTGGGGTTAAATGGTTCATTGTGTGCTGCCTGCTCATGTCTTGAGTCTAGATCGAGATGGAGGGCAGGCGCGATCGTGATGGGACAGACGGGCAAATGGTCTAAAGCTGTAGACGTAATCAATTAAAGCCAGCAAAAACAATTAATAAATCGCAACACTAGCCCTTATGTACGCCTAAAACCGCGATAATTTGAGTCTGGTAGTGAGGCTTAATGAAGAACCTTTTACCAACCGTTGCGCGAGTACGTCGGTACGCATTTCAGGAGCAGTTGCAATGAGCAGTTTTGTCAATTTTCTCAAAAATATAGTGTCTGGTCTTTTTTCGTTTCTCGGTGGGCTGATTGGTTCCCAAAAAGCTCAGGAGGCGATCGCTGAAGCTGCACCTAAGCCACGCAAAGCCCGTAACTCCGGCTATTTCCTAGAGCTTGACGATGCAAAAGGGGTTGGTAGTGCTGTCACTCCAGCACAAGCGTCGAAGCAGGAACCTGCTAAAACAGAACCTGCTAAAGCAGTGGTGCCGTCGAAGCAGATTAAAACCCCTGTTGCGGCTGAACCCAAAACGGCACCTAAACCTGTAGCGGCAAATGCAGCTTTAAACCTGCCTCAGCCGACAGTGACTACCTTTGCGCCTAAATATCTGGCTGCTAACGGTAGCTCGAATGGTCGTCGTCGTCCTGGTGCAAATATGTCATCTTTCCTGGATATGGCACGTCAAATCAAGACTGCAAATTGAAGCTTCTAGCTTGCAGCCGTGAGCGCGATCGCTGATTCTGAAATAAACCGATAAAAGCGCTGGAGAGTTGGCTTAAGACTCTCCAGCGCTTTTGATTTCTATACCTAATGTGACAGTTAGCAAATTGCTGGGAACTGCCGTTGCTGCTCGATCAGTAGCCCCATCATTGGTTAGAAAGAGATGCGGAACATTGCTTGCAACAGAAGCGCTCACAGTTTAGCCGCGCCTTCCTGCGAGGCTCTCTCCGCCACTAAAAACATGTCTGGTTTAGTAACGTTGAGCGACTCAGGAGGCTTCTAGCAAGCAAAATACCTGTTAGGAAGTGGCTGAGCAAAAAGGTCGTCAGATTGAGCTAAAGATGGCAAAACCTGCTCTAACCCAATGATATTTTTTGCCTCAACATCTCCTTAGATGTTGTCACATTGATGCTTTAGAGGCAGCTTGATCAATCGGGCTTTAGTAAGCACCGCGATCGGCAGCAGCATGTTCATACGACTTCAGCACAATCCACAGCGCATGAATGATGCCAGGAACGTAGCCCAACACGGTAAGACCAACATTGATTAGAAGAGCGAGGCTCAACCCGGATGTCAGAAAAACACCGAGGGGCGGTAGGAGAATAGCCGCAATGATTCGTAGTATTTTCATAAGCTTCAGTAACCTGCTATTTAAAAACAGCCTTGATTACTTGATTGTCGCGGCAAGCAACGCTAATCAACCTCCCTCTCAAGAGCTAAAAGCAGGGACTATAGCAAAAGGATGAAGGATTAGGGCTGAATCCAAGCCCTTGCTCCAAGGACGTTTTAAGGTTGATGTCTGTCCTCACTTTCTCTTCAATTGCTATAGCTACAGCAATGCTCTCTTAGGGATGGGTACTTTACGGCAACGGGTGTAAATCTGGCTCTACCCAATTCGTGCGGGCTTCCCAAGATAGGAGGCGATCGCGGCTGTAATAGTGAAACGGCAGTGTTGGGTCACTACAGCGCTCAAGAAATTGATTGATGGCATCCAGCGCCAAACGAGAAACCCGACGATCAGCTAGATACCACTGCCCAACCCACAGCCAGAACAGCGTCATCGTTTCGTGATAGCCACTGTTTTTGGTTTGCTGAATGCCTTTTGCAGCGTTGTACTGCTGAATGCCCTCACGCATGCGATCGATCGCCTCAGACGGAGCATAGTGAGCCAAATACCACAACGCCAAGGTGAGATGGGCTGTATGCGTCCACTGCGATCGCGGCAAGGTGTGTTGCTCAAACGCTTGCACTAAGGCTTTGATTTGGTTACACGTCTGGTAGGTCATAGGTACAAATTGAATCGACCAGCAAAGGGATGAGTGCGGAAGGTGGCGATCGCTTCCTGCCGCGCCCTGTTTTAGCGTCCATCGCCGATTGCCATAGACGAGGTTTGTAATTGCGTTAGTTGCCAGAGCTTGTAGATAAAGAACTCAGCACGATCGGAGCAAGCCGTGAGAAACATCCCTTCGTGCGCGTCGTGATGTTCCGCAATCCAGCTTCCTTGGAGGCTAACTTCTACAAATGCAGGGTCAACGGCTGTCACTATGATGGTTTGGCTACGATCGAGCTTCAGCGTTAGCTCTAGATGCGACAGACTCGGCGCATCCGCAGGCAGCAAAAAAGCGGCTTGGCTGGGTTCGATGTAGAGTTTTTGTCCGGCACGCACTGCCAGCAGCACTCGTTGTGCAATCAGCACATCTAAAGAAGCGGTCATCCGCTCCAGGTGTAACCCGTCCTCGATATAGGTCAGCTTTAACATCCTGCTTGCCTCCTAAAAAACAACCCCCGTCTCTGGTTATCCAAGAGCGGGGGTCAACAGCGTCAGTCGGTACTGGTTGCCTTATGTGAGTGCAGGGTTATGCCTACACCGCCCGCTTTGTATCGATCGATTTAAAAGAAGCTCACAAAGAAACCACTTCGCAATGGTGCTTATCGTGCCTGTAATCGCTGGAGCCTTGCCGCTTGACAGCACAGACTCGCCCTTAGACTTAAACCGCACGACGATCGCTGCCGAACGACTGTCGGGTCGCTGCTGCATCGCGCTATACAAGTTCAATAAGGGTGTGCTGATCATGGAATAGCTCTGACAAAAACTCACTTTGTATATACTACACGTGTAGTATGTTAATGTCTACTCTTCAGAGCAAAATCTTTGAGGCAAAATTCCCGAAAGCTGGATACACTGCGAGGGTTTTCCATTCCGGAGATGATGGAAAGAAATTTGAGGCAGTAGCAATCAGCGGTCAGCCGCTAGGCATTACAAGTGATATACCAACTGAAATTGCAACTGATTCCGTAGGCGCAAACGGTGGTTCGCCCTATCCAAATTCATATAGCAAAAGGATGAAGGATGAGGGATGAATCGAAGCCCTTGCTCAAAGGACGTTTCAAGGTTGATGTCTGTCCTAACATTCTCTTCGACTGCCGTACCTCATATGAGTAACACCTAAAAAGCTGATCGCTAATCGCCGTCTCTCAAGCTTTGCTCAAGTAACAGTGGCAGTCAGGCTTTTCAAGAAGAGAAGCGGCGATCGCGTTTAAGGCTACGGTTGCTAGCAGCCCACCACTGATCGTGCCTTCCAGCGTGATCAAAGGCACACCACTTTGTAAACCGACTTGCATCAACTGTCGCTTGGCAGCAGGCGCATGACTAAAGCCGATCGGCATACCAATGACGAGAGCAGGACGGAGTTGTTGGATGGCGATCGCTTCACACACTGCAAACAGCACTGAAGGCGCATACCCTACCACCATAATGCAGTCATCCGGCAGGTCGCGGAGTCGCGCCTTCCACTCTGAATGCTGCCAAAATGCCTGCTCTGCCTCGGCGGCACTGGTGATATGGCAATCATCGACCAGGGTTTCGGTAGTACAACCGAGATGGGCGAGACGAGTGTGATCGAGCGCTGCGTGAACAATGGGAACGTCTGCCACAATGCGACAGCCTGCTTTGAGCGCATTCCGGCTAGCAGCGATCGCGCCTTTGCCCACTTTCACAAATGGCACCAGGCTCACATCCCCGCACGCCAGCACCAGCTTTGAAAGCAAATCCACTTCAATTTCAGAGCGATCGGATAGATCCGGTAACAGCCGCTCTAGCGATTCTTGAAACGCTTCGGGATGGGCATGAACAGCCGCATCTAACCCGCCCCAGAGTTGTTCTAGACCGCCTAGCTGCGTCTGGGTTTCGACTTCTAGAAGCTTGAGTTGAGCGATCGCCTCTGCCTGTACATGCTGGCACTGCTGATCACGCCCCAATAAGCCTTCTAGCGCCGATGCCGTCTGCCGTAGGTGAGCAATCTGCTGAATGATCGATCGATACTGCTGTTGAAGCTGCACCATCAAGGTTCCAGCCGTATCAGTTTCTGGCTCACTTTCGAGCAGCTTGTGGATGTGAGAGAGCTGAAAGCCTTGCTGCTTAAGCGCTACGATGCGTTGCAGCCGCTGCACATCCCGTTGGCTATACAGGCGATAGTTACCGGACGATCGGACTGGCTGTGGTAGTAACCCCAACTGATGGTAATGCCGCACCATGCGCGGTGAAATGCCACACCCGACGGTATCTGTTAGCTCCTTAATCGTCAACGATCGTCCAACCATTGCATCATCCTCTACCTTTTGCCTTCTACCTTTTCCTTGACATTAACATCAATGTTAAGGTTTAGCGTGTAGGAGTCTTCCCGTTTGATTGCCATGCTGTACCCCTCGCGCTTAACCCAACTTGCTAAAAACCACGCTGATGTGGTTGCTGCTGCCCTCTGCGGTGTACTGCTGCTGTTTGGCTGGTTCACCTTACAGATTGGCTGGGTAGGGCTAGCATTTTTGCTGCTGCCTGCTGCGTATGTGATCGGTGGCTACGAAAGCGCTCGTGAAGGGCTGACCACACTCTTCCAGGAAAAGGAACTGGATGTGGATTTGCTAATGATTGTGGCAGCGCTAGGGGCAGCAGGTTTGGGCTTATGGCAACGCGAATACTCGTTCATTGTGGATGGGGCAACGCTGATTCTCATTTTTGCTGTTAGTGGCGCGCTGGAAGGGTACGCGATGCGGCGCACAGAGCGGAGTATTCGCAGTTTGATGAGCCTCACGGCTGATACGGCAAGAGTGCTGCGGGACGGGCAGGAAGCGTTGATGCCCGTGAGTACATTGCAGGTGGGCGATCGCGTGCTCGTTCGACCGGGAGAGCTGATTCCCACCGATGGCGTGATCCAGGAAGGGTACAGCACACTCAATGAGGCAGCCATTACAGGCGAATCAATCCCTGTCGAGAAGGCGATCGGCGATACCGTTTTTGCTGGCACCCTTAACGGACATGGCGCACTCAAGCTTACAGTGCATCAACCGCCCGAAAGTAGCTTGATTCAGCGCGTGATTCGGCTAGTCGAACAGGCACAAACCGAAACGCCGCCCTCGCAACAGTTCATTGAGCGGTTTGAACGCGGCTATGCCAGGGTGATTGTGTTCGCAGGCATTCTCTTAGTGCTGCTGCCACCCTTTTTGCTGGGCTGGAGTTGGGAGATGACCATTTATCGAGCGCTCATTTTTTTGGTGGTAGCGTCGCCCTGTGCGCTCATGGCGGCAACCATGCCAACGCTGCTGTCGGGCATTGCAAATGGAGCCAGACACGGCATTCTGTTCAAAAATGGCGCGCAGTTAGAACTCATCGGTCAGGTACGGGCGATCGCCTTCGACAAAACAGGCACCCTGACGATCGGTCAGCCCGAAGTCTACAAGGTCATCGCTGCCGATGGCTATGCGGAAGCCGACGTGCTAGAGGTTGCCGCTGCGCTAGAAGCCAGTTCAGAGCATCCCCTCGGAGACGCGATCGTGCAAGCGGCACAAGGCTTGTCATGGACTGCCGCAACGGACGTGCAGGCATTTCCTGGTAAAGGTATTGTGGGCACTTATCACCAGCAAACGGTGACAGTTGGCAACGCAAATTTTGTGAGCCAGACGGCGCAGCTTTCTCAAACGCTCATCGAAGCGGCACGGGTTCTAGAGCAAGATGGCAAAACAGTCGTTTGGGTCGCTCAAGGGCAGCAGGTGATGGGGTTGATTGCAGTTGCCGATCGCCTGCGTCCTCAGGTTGCTGAAACGATCGCCCGCTTACGATCGCTGAGCATCGAACAGATCGTGATGCTGACAGGCGACAACGATCGCACCGCGCAAAGTATGGCACAGTCCTTGGGACTGGATCAGGTCTACGCGAACCTGCTGCCAGAAGACAAGCTACACGTCATTAAGCGCCTACAGCAGCAGTATCAACACGTTGCCATGATTGGCGATGGCATTAACGATGCGCCTGCTCTGGCTCAAGCCTCCGTCGGCATTGCGATGGGCATTGCAGGGAGTGATGTCGCGCTAGAAACCGCAGACATTGTGCTCATGAGCGATCGCCTGGAAAAACTGGAGCAAGCCATTACCTTGAGCCGACGATCGCAGCGGGTCGTGAAGCAAAATATTGTGTTCGCGATCGGCTTCATCCTACTGCTGTTGGTTGCCAATTTCGGTGGCAACATTACCCTACCACTAGGCGTAATCGGACACGAAGGCTCCACCGTTCTCGTTACCCTCAGCGGGCTTCGATTGCTTAAGGGTTGAGGGCAGAAGGCAAAAGGTAAAAGGCAAAAGGCTGAAGGCTGAAGGCTAAAAGTTGTGAATTACTTGTTTCCTTATCCCCTTGCTCCTCCAGCCCCCTGCTTTCTAGATCCCGCCCTTCGTTCCCATCACGCAATCATAATCGACTCAAAATCTTGCAGTCGAGTCGCCTCTAGCGCGTAGCTTTGACCATAAATACGGGGCAGTTTTCCAGTCATCGCCAGCACCTGTCTAACTTCAGCATTGGTGATGGATGCTAGCGTGCGATTACTGGTCAGCGCAATGCCAGCCGCAATGCCGACACCGTGACCCACCGCCGTATTAAACTCCACAATTCTGCCTGCGGAACAGGCATAGCCATCAAAGCCGGAAGCCGGACTAACGACTGCCAGGTTCGGCACCGACTGAAGCAACGCATGACGAATGCCAATGTTGAACAGTGGTGGATGATGAAACGAAATGCTGCTCATGCCTTTTGCCGTTGCTTTGTTGCCCAAGCCTGTAATGCCACCCCGCACATCCAGGTGATAGCCAAACGTGCCGATCGCGCTGGCAGCAGGTACGCCTCCAAACAGCATCTGAGCACCACTTAGAGGCTCTACAGCCCCCTGAATATTGCCTGCATGGCGAATGTAAAGCTCTGATGCAGGCTTCACCCCTGTTGCGCCAAAACTTTTTAGCCATTTGGTCACAAAGCCCATTTCCTCTAGCATCGCAGGTGTCGGTTTGGCGGCTCCCCGTGCCAACGCCTCTGACTGGGCACCGCTGACATAAAACATGAGCGCATTCCACGAAAGGCGACCACCAGGCAAAATGGCGATGTTTGCATGATCCAGCAGCACGCCACTTTCGGGCAAAAACATTTTTTTGCCACGAAAGGCATGATAGGTCACAGACAGCGCTTGACTGCGGACATCCGCGTGGTCTTGTCCCACATACATGGTGCGGAGGTTGCCCTGTTCATCTACAAAGCTCTTGCGGATTTTATTGATTAGAGCCGGATCAGCACCAGCGGCGATCGCAATGTAGCGCTGTGCCTCCGTATCATAGGGATTGGTAAAGCGTTTGAGATAGTTTAGCTCCACCTCTTTCAGCCGTTGAAGGCTCAAGCCCTGGCTTTCAAACGCCAGCGTGACGGGTAGCTCTGAATCTGGCAGACCAAAGGTGCCAAAACCCTGAAGCTTCGGCACTCCTACCGCTTGAGCCAGTTCTGCATTGACGCTAGAGTCGATAAACTGCTTGCCCAAAAAGATATTGCCGTTAGCAAGATGAATACCAGTCAACGTGGCACCCTCCCGCCGCACAGATTGAATTTGCACGCGACTGATGATGTCAGCGCCAACCTCGCTCAACATGGCACGCAGCGCCGCATCCGCTTTGCGTGGGTCAAGCCCAATCTGGGTCACGCCCGATCGCTGCAAAAACTCCTGATAGATAGCAGATGGCTCACCAAAGGTGGGCAACCGATATGACTGACGGATATCAGAAGGAATGGTACAGCGATCGAGATACGCCAGTCCTCCCCGTACCAAATGACCGCCAACGCCTTCCTGAGAATTGCCCTTAAACATGAGCAGCGATCGCAGTGCCTTACCCGTGCGGCGACGATACTCCCTGGCAGCACTGACTAGCGCCAACACACCAGGAACTTCATCACCAAAGCCAATCACATCGTAAGAACGGGGCGGTTGTGTAGCGGCTGTCATAGTAGCGCTGCAAAAAGAAATAACACGTTAGGACACACAGAATAACCGATGTCTTTCGGAAAGCGCCAGATTCGCTTCATTTTCTTCCGCTGCTGCGTGGCAGCGATCGTTAACCATCTGTCTAAAGGAAGCGTGACCGATCGTTCTACTAGAACCACTCCATTACAATGTCTGTAAGGCAATGCAAGAGAGGTCGTTATGACGGAAGCAGCGATCGGGCAACGACTCACCTTCGAGGAATACCTGAACTATGACGATGGCATAGACACTCAGTATGAACTGGTTGCAGGAGAACTAAGCGCGATGCCGCCAGAAAGCCGAGAAAACTCCCTGATCGCCCTTTTCCTGCTTGCAGAATTTCTCAAGTTTCTGCCAGTTAATCAACTTTGTCACAAGGATACTGAAATCGAAGTCACTGGCGCACAGACACAGGTTCGTCTGCCTGACCTGATGGTGCTATCAGAGGCATTAGCGGTAATGCTGGGAAACCGACGAGGGACAATTACACGAGAGATGCCGCCACCCGTGCTAGTTGTTGAGGTAGTGTCTCCTGGGAAAGCAAATGAAGAGCGAGATTATCGCTACAAGCGCTCTGAATATGCCGCTAGGGGCATCTCTGAATACTGGATTGTTGACCCACAGCAAGCCAAAGTAACCGTTCTCACGCTGGTAGCTGGACTCTATGAAACAGAAGAATATAGGGGCGAAGCAATTGTTCAATCCCAATTGGCAGCACTAACGCTAACGGCTGAACAGGTGCTGCGATCGCACACATAAAACTGCAAAAGTTAATGATATGGATGACCCAGAAAAATACGTCCAAACAGTGTCAAACCAACAAGGTTATTGATCGCTTTGCTGTCTTTGAGTGCGATCGTTCCAAGCTTGAAAGACCAATATTCAAGGTGTTTTTAAACCTAATGAAATTTAGGTTTCATGCTTTAACCTAAACTGCAAGAGCCACGATCGCTAAAAGGGTAGCTTGGCAAAAGTGGAAGGCTCCCCTTCCGTACGGCATCAGCTCATTTATGCCAGGACATACGTGCTAATCACTTTGTTGAAAGCAATCACATCGAAGTTGCCTCGTATTTCAAAACGAATCTTGCCAATAGAGCTGATATAGATCTCTATTTCACAATCTCGCTCAAGCGTACCTGAACTCTCTACCGAAAATGTTTGTATTTTGCTGTAGGGAATGGATGTGTAATCAACTTTCTTACCAGTTAATCCTTGTACATTTGCAGCAATAATCCGCTTGCTAGTAAAGACAAGCTGGTCACGAACGGTCTTGAACACTGCTAGCACTGTTTCGTCTTCAAGAAGGAAGTTGCTGATCGGTTTAAGCATTTGATCGACCGCGATCGGTTCGAGCTTGAACAAGACGCTTTCCTGAAAATCAATCACAGCAACCTCCTATCAAAGATGAACTACCTAGAGTTTATGTATCTTAGCTGATCGTACTTGGCAGCTTTTACGCAATAAGCGTTATCAGGTTGCGTTTGCTGTCTTTGAGTGCGATCGCTTCAAGCTTGAAAACCCGCTATCTAGGTACTACTAAAGCCTGAAGGTGTTGGATTTCACGCCTAAATCGAACCTACAAGCGTGGCGATCGCTACGCTACCCCTGTGAACAATTTCATCCTATCTCACGAACATATAAGGTATTTTCACCTTACTGACTGACTCTTTATTTGATGATGATCTTAACGACCAAGCTCACCCGCCGCCGAAAGCGGAGCGAGGAACGAGCGGAGCTGTAGGCGGTCGGGTGCAGCGCCTTGTTCGCTTGCTGTTGGCGTATTTGGGTGCGTTTTGAGCGTTATAGATTTTGCCGCGACAAAGTTTTGTAAACCTCATCGTCGTTTCTCTTTCCAACAACGACAACGCGTATTGTTTCATCTACGACGCTGTAGCAGACGCGAAATTCGCCCGAATCAATGCGCCGGTAGCCAGGATAACCAGACAAATGCTTCGCATCAACTGGAAAAGGATTGCGGAGAAGATCAAATATCTTCGTGGTGACTTGCTTGAACTGTTTTTGCTGCAAGTCTTGTAAGAAGTCACGGGCGCTTTTGGAAATATCAAGCATCACAATTCGATTCCCCTTCCAGCAAAGAAGTTTTTAGTTTCCTCAACGCCTAAGAATCCACGACTTTCCGCTCGCTCAATAAAATCATCTGCGATAGCGTTGCCAGATGCAACGAGCAAGTACTCGAAAGTTCCTTCTTCCATTTCGTCGAGCATTGCAAATGCTTCGTGGAGAACAGCAAATAGCAAATCCTGCTGGCTTTCCTTTTCTCCACGCTTGGTTTGATAACGCCGCGCGGCATTGGCGAGGCGACCAAAAAACTCGATTTTTGATGTGCCGTCGTATAAACCCGCAAAAATGTCTCGGAGTTGGTAAAAAAGCCAACTCAACTGTTTGGCATTTGGTGTAACAACATATCTGGGGTCAGGATAAAAACCTGCACCCTCAGCATTTGGACGCTGAGATGTGACAACTACATCAGCGCCGCCCCATTCCTTAGAGGTTGGGATTTGCTTGCTGATTAGCTTTTGAGAAAGCTTTTCAAGAAGTTCTCGCTTTTCAGAAAAATTGATTTCCATATTCTCCATTATATCCCATTTGCTTTCATGGCTTACATTCAAGCCGCGCGCAGCAAGCGAACTATTATTAGGCTGAAAGTTTCCGTATAACACTCCAAAATGGGTGAATAGGCTAGATAGTTTCCGTATAACACCCTAAATCAGGTAGATAGGCAGAATCTTTCCGCATAGTATGCTCATTGGGGGTAGATAGGCAGAATCTTTCCGCATATGTTTAGGTTTTGTATGGCGATCGAAACAGGGCTTAGACGGATGTTTCTCAAAAAAGTAGGGACGTTACAGGTAACGTCCATATGGAAGGAATGCTTGTCAACGCTAGAGCAAAGCAAAGGCTTGCTCAACTGCTTTGAGTGCCTGGTCAATCTCAGCCTCGGTCACAATTAGCGGTGGCACAAAGCGAACCACTTTAGGACCCGCTGGGACAAGCAGTAGTCCCTTTGCCATTGCTACTTTGACGATCTCTGATGAGGTTAGCGGAGAGTCGGCTTTGATTTCAAGACCGTCGATGAGTCCCCAACCACGTACTTCAGCGACGCAATCGGGGAACTTTTGCGCGATCGCCCTCAGCCCTTCTCTCAACTGCTCACCGCGATCGTGTACATTTGCCAGCAGGTTTTCCCGCTCGATCGTTTGGCAAACGGCTAGACCCACACCACAGGCAAAGGGGTTGCCGCCAAAGGTGCTGGCATGATCGCCGGGTTGGAAGACATTGCAGAAAGATTTGCAGAGCATGGCACCGATCGGAATGCCGCCCCCTAAACCTTTTGCTGAGGTAAAGATATCTGGCTCAATACCCAGATTTTCGTAGCCCCAGAGTTTACCAGAGCGACCCATGCCAACCTGCACTTCGTCCAGAATGAGCAGGATGCCGCGATCGTCACAGAGTTCTCGTACCCGCTGGAAGTAAGCGCGATCGCCGGGTCGTACACCACCTTCCCCTTGTAAGGCTTCCAGCATAATGGCAGCCACTCGCGGTTCGCCACTGTCCAGCTCATCCAGTGCGGTTTCTAGCGCCGCAATATCGTTATAGGTGACGTAATGAAAACCGGGCACCAGCGGGCTAAAGCCTTTCTGATATTTTGGCTGTCCGGTCGCGGTTACGGTTGCCAGCGTGCGTCCGTGGAAGCTTGCATGTGCCGTAATGATGACCGGATCAGCAATGTGTCGGACTTCGTGAGCGTACTTCCGCGCCAGCTTAATCGCACCTTCGTTCGCTTCGGCTCCAGAGTTGCAGAAGAACACGCGATCGGCGCAGGAATGCTCGACCAACCACTTTGCCAATGCGCCTTGCTGAGGCACGTAATACAGGTTTGAAACGTGATGCAGCGTTTGAATTTGCTCTGTCACTGCTTGCACCATGGCTGGATGGGCGTGACCGAGTGTGCAGGTCGCAATGCCAGCGACAAAATCCAGATACTCGTGTCCGTCCGTATCCCAAACACGACTGCCTGTGCCTCGCTCAAGGGCGATCGCGTAGCGTGCATAGGTCGTCATCACATATTCATCAAAGTCCGCTGCATCGAAGGGACTGTTGGCATGAGATAGCGGTGGTGCGATCGTGGGTAGGGTTTGGACTAGCGCTTCTGGACTCACCGAAATAGCTCCTCAAACTGACACGACAAAGAGAGAATGCATTCTAAACGTTGGGCTTTGGAGGTTAAACTCTAGACTGCCTATAGGTTTCCATCGCTTCTAGATTTTCATAGCACAATATTTCGCTTAGTCTAACCTCAGGTATCTAGCGCTCAAGTTTTACGCACTGAACCTGACTATAGCTTATCCATTTGCCAGTACTATAGGCTGGCTCACAGGTCAAGTTCTCATGACATCTCTCCTTGCAGCTATCAGCGGCGAACAATCGAACGCCTCTCAGTTAGTCACGGTGCTGATTATTCTGCTTTTAGTGGCAACGGGGGTCGCGCTGGTTTCGCGTCGGCTTCGCATTCCCTACGTGACAGGGTTGGTCGTCGCGGGGCTGTTAATGGCAGAGTTACTGCCGCGCCGAATTGGACTTGATTCAGCGTTAATTCTTAATCTTTTCTTGCCCATTCTGCTCTTTGAAGCCGCAATTAATACAGATATCAGCCGCCTCCGCAGCACCATCAAACCAGTCGCTTTACTGTCAGGTCCGGGAGTCATCATTGCCTCTGGGGTGACTTCAGTAATTCTCAAATTTGGCTTGGGCTTGCCCTGGATTTCGGCGCTGCTGGTGGGCGTGATTTTGGCAATTACCGACACCGTTTCCGTTATTGCTGTTTTTAAGGAGGTAACGGTGCCGTCGCGGCTGACCACCATTGTGGAGGGCGAAAGCCTCTTTAACGATGGGATTGCGCTGGTGCTGTTTAGCCTGATTTTGAAGGTGAACACAACGGGATCACTCACCGTTGCAGACAGCATTCGAGAACTGCTGGTAGTGATTCTGGGCGGTGGCCTGGTCGGTCTGGCGCTGGGCTATCTGGGGGTGGGGCTTTACACCCGATCGGATGATTCACTCAGCAATATTTTGTTAACGGTGGCGATCGCCCTGGGCACATTTCAACTCAGCCAGTTCTTGGGGGTGTCGGGCGTAGTGGCAGTGGTGGTGGCAGGTCTGGTAGTAGGCAATCTGGAGCGATCGCAGACGGTTTCTGCCTCCAGCCGCATTACGGTTCTGAGCTTTTGGGAGTATGCAGGCTTTGGGGTGAATACCTTTATTTTTCTGTTGATTGGCATTGAGATCAATCTAGAAACCCTGATTAGAACGTTGCCTGCGGTACTGCTGGCAGTGTTTGCGTATCAAGCTGGACGCTTCCTGTCGGTGTATCCACTGCTGGCGATCGTCAAACGGGTCGATCGCAACCTACCGTTACGCTGGCAGCACGTACTGTTTTTGGGCAATATCAAAGGCTCCTTGTCGATGGCATTGGCACTCAGCCTGCCGCCCACGTTGCCCAATCGGGAAGCGTTGATTGCATTGGTGTTTGGGGCAGTCTTGCTGTCGTTAGTTGGCCAAGGCGTAAGTTTGCCCTGGCTGGTACGTCGCCTTAACCTTAGTCACACTTCTGAATCGCAGCAGTGGATCGAATCGCTTCAGTCCCAGCTCATTACTGCCAAAGCCGCACAGGATGAACTGGAGATGCTGCTGAAAACGGGCGTATTGCCCAAGTCGGTTTATGAAGAAATGCGTGCCAACTATCAAGTACGCATTGTTGCTGCCGAACGATCCTTGCGCGATTTTTACAACCGTCGACCAGATAAGCTGACCGCCGCCAGCGGCAGAATAGCTCGGTTTGATGCGATCCGTCGTCGCCTGCTGTTGGCAGAGAAAGATGCCCTTAACGATGCGCTCCGTAAGCGAGTTTTGTCAGATGATGTCGTCCGATCGCGCATTCAAACGCTTGATCAACAACTGCTGGATCTGGATGATGATTAGCAGTGAGCTATCAGCTATCAGCTATCAGCTATCAGCCGAAGTTTTGGGAAGGAAACTACAGCTCTAAAGGTCTTCATGCTGACTGCTGACCGCTAACCACTCACTTCAGCAGCAAGTAATAGAGTTGCCCCGTCGCGTTGATGAGTCCAGCCCGATCGCCCGCGACCTTCCCCGTACCCATAAACAGATCGACTCGTCCCGCACCTTTGATCGCGCCGCCTGTATCTTGATCCAGCACATAGCGCCTGACGGCACGGTTTTCTAATTGCCCTGCTGCATTGACGTAGGGAATCTGGGTCTGAATGAGGGCGATCGCGCCGGGTGGAAACTTGGTTTTGTCAGTGGCGATCGATCGATCTGCCGTCACAGGTACGCCAATACTGCCTGTGGCAGCAGCACCGCCTGTCGGTCGAAAAAAGACAAAACGGTTGTTACGGGGCAGATACACATCGCGATCGGCAGGATTGTCTGCCAGGTATTGCAACAACAGCGGCAACGTCAGATCTTCGAGCTTGAATTTGCCTGCCTTGACCAGTTCGCGCCCGATCCCCGTGTAAGGATAGTCGGTTGTACCAGCGTGACCCACCGTCATCACAGTGCCATCGGTCAGTTGCAGCCGCGCCGAACCTTGCACCTGAATCAAAAAGGCTTCCAGACGATCGCGCAACCACACAAGTTCCAGCCCCTTCAGCAGGCTGCTGTGCTGCAAACCATCGGCGCCCTCTAGCTGGAAGCGAGTTGGATGCGGCTTTGACCAGCTTGTCAGGTTTGGCGGCACCCGAAACAACGGGTAGCGAAACTCGGCAGTCGGCAGTCGGCTGGCAGTATAGATCGGTTCAAAATAGCCTGTAAACGCCACCGTGCCCTGCCCATCATTGCCCGCCGCTTGATAAACCACAAATTCTCGTGCGATCGCCGCCTGTAACGCTGCTGCCGATGGTTGAGTTAGCAACAACTGCCGAAAGCGTTTGAGGCTTTGGTAAACCCGTTCGCGGGAAATGCCAGAGACACGAGACTGACGATAGTCTGCGATCGCCCGTTCTGTTTGCAGATAGCGCAAGCTGTGGTCAACTGCCGTTAGCAGCGATCGACGATCGTCTGGTGTGCTGAAGTCCCCCAAACTGTTTGATCCCTTAGGAAACGATGGGATCGGCAGCAGTGGTTTAACGGCGTTGGTCGGTGCAGAAGCTGGGCGATCGAGCGGCGCTTTGGATGGCACTGGTGCTGCTTGCGATCGTGCTGACGGCAGCCCGCCCAGCAGCAAACATCCAGCACAGGCGATTACCCCCCGACTTGCTAGCGTCACCTTCATCATGCTGTAGCTCAAAACCGCTCAACGCTAGAGCTAAAGACTGGCTCTACGCGAATGCCTAAGACACGTGCAGGACGCAGCACCATGTACTCTCCCTGCACATTTTTAATGGGCACCGTAATGAAGTCGTTGGAGCTAGCTTTGGGCACCAATTCACCGCTGTACCATTTCTGAAATTCTTGAATGGTGGCAAAGCGCACTTCTTCGCGGTGCCCACCGTCGATCAAGATGTGTACAGCGTATTCAGTAGGCGTGCGTGCATATTTACTCCGTCGATCGCCCGGAGCGGCTCCCTGGTTGGGCACACCTGTAGCACCTGCTACAGCATCACCTGGTCGTGGTTGGTTGAAGTTACCTGTCATAGTCCGTTCCCTATAAATGCGTGAGAACCTTCCCAATTATCGGTGTAGTGAGGCTCGATTACATTAACATTGCCCAGAAATCGTGATCAGCTATCAGCGGTCAGCTTTTTAGAAGTGAAAGAGTGAAGAAGTGGAAGGGTGGGAGAGTGAAGAAGTGGAAGGGTGGGAGAGTGGAAGGGTGAAGAGGTGGAAGGGTGGAAGAGTGAAGAAGTGGAAGGGTGAAGAGGTGGAAGAGTGGGAGAGTGAAAGGGTGAGCCAGTAGCTTTTGCCTTTTACCTTCTGCCTTTTGCCTTTTACCTTTTGCCTTCTGCCTTCTGCCTTCTGCCTTCTCTCTCCTTACGGCAACAAATTAAACCGTTGAAGCTGAGTTTGCACCAGTGTCGGCAACGTTTTATGGAGTTGGGGTTTGTCCTTAAAGACAAGGCGATGTTGACTGGGGAGATCGAAGGGGAACTGTCCGGGCAGGTCGAAGCGCTCCATTTGAGTGAGGATGATTTGCTCGGCGCGTTTGCACTGCAAGGCGTAACCCACTTCCACGCAGACTTTAGGGCTGGGGATAAGCTGGGGTGGCGTGCTGTCAATGGCGGCGATCGACGTACCATCGGCAATAAACAGCAAGCTTTGGCGAATTGATCGCATGAGTTTACTGCTCAAGCGGGTGGGTCCATCTGTCAGACGATGGGACTCTACCAACGTTAAGGGCAGGCGCGATCGTGGGTTGACCTTTTCCAACAGGGATTGCAACTCTTCACGCAGCAAGTCGCTGGACTCGGCATATTCGGTCTGATAGCAGAGAAAAATCGTTGGCTCCAGGTGCGTCAGGGCATCTTGCTTGGAGAAATAGATCTCGTGGCTTTGGAGGTCAATATTGGCGATCGCATAGCCACCGCTGCCCTCAATGTAAAACTCGACGGCTTCGCCTTCCAGATAGCGCTGAAACCAAACGGCTTGCTTAACTTCGGCACTATCTTCTAAAAAGTCTGCCCGCAACCCCGATTTCAGCAAGCTATTTTTGCTTAGACGCAGATCATGAGGACGCTTTTCTAATTCTTTGATCGGCTCATATTCCTGGAGATACCAGGCTTTTAGGGCAATAATAGCCATTCTGCGCTCTGCCTCATGGGATTAAAACAGCATTACTAAAGCCGCCACGTTCTGACTGACTGCCCTTTGTTGGCACATTGTAGCCAGAGATGAACGGCTTGCATACCCCTTTTAGACGGCTTCCAGCAGACTGAAGTACAGTTTTGTGGGATAGAGAATTTCTGTAAATTTTTGTTGTAAGCAAGTGTGCAAGCTTACCCTTTTCGAGTGTGCAAAAAACTCGATCGTGCTTGCTGAGTTTGCTCTAACAAGGCTGCCAGCGATCGCCAGTCAGCCTGTTCAACATGGGTGATGACCTCATTAAGCTGATCCCGATAGGCATGGAGCGATCGTGTCAGGGCCGCTTGATTATATTGTGCCATCATGACACCCAGTTCGGGGTTGCCGCCACCCACACGGCTGGTATCCCGAAACCCAGAACTGGCGAGCCTTTGTGCCAATGCCAAAACGGCTGGATCAGCTTCTTCGCAGCAAGTGGCAATGAGGCTGGCGCTAGTCATAACGGGCAGGTGAGAAATCCAGGCAACGGCGCGATCGTGATCCTCTGGAGTGCAATGATACAGTCGTGTTTGCAATGGACGCACCAGATCTTCAACCCGCTGTACCGCTTTTATTGGGGTTGCCTCGGTCGGAGTAAGCACATAAGCCGCATCGACAAATAAATCCGGCTGTGCGGCTTCAATACCGCTATCGGCAGTCCCCGCCATCGGGTGTCCACCCACAAAGTTAGACCACAATGGCGCGATCGTCTCCACGACCCAACCCTTCACCGACCCAACATCCGTCAGCACCGTGTCGGGTGCCAGGTGCGGCTTGAGTGCAACCACCGTTGCTTGCATTGCTGCCAACGGCGTACAGAGAAAGACAACGTCGACTGTTGCCATCAGCGCAAGACTCAGGTTGGCATCGTCAACGGCTCCAATGGCGATCGCGCGGTGGCACGTTTGCGCCTGACGACTCACGCCCACAACCGTATGACCGTGCGATCGCAATGCCAAACCCAATGATCCACCAATTAAGCCCAAGCCGACAATGCCAATCTTCATAGCGCTCATTTTGATTCAATGTAGAGACATTTCCGTTGAAATAGGGGCACTTTAGCGTTAGTGACCCCTAGCGCTTGAATCATTTACAGATACACTAAGAGACTTCCAGGTGTGCATGGGCTGACGGCGGGGCAATCTGCGATCGTTACAACGGTAACTCTATCAATGCAAGCTGAGGATGTTCTAAAAAAATATGCAGCAGGTGAACGCACCTTCGCTGGTGTCAACTTAAACGAAGCTAACCTGAGTGGTGCTGATCTCAGCGGAGCTGATTTAAGTGGAGCCAACTTAAGTGTGGCAAACTTGAGCGGAGCCAACTTAAGCGGCACCAATTTGAGCAAAGCTAAACTGAATGTGGCAAAGCTTAGCGGCGCAAACCTGACCAATGCAAACCTGCATGAAGCCATTCTGAATGTTGCTAATCTCACACTTGCTGACTTGACAGGAGCCGACTTGAGTCAGTCATCACTGGTGCGAGCAGAACTCACCCGCGCCGACTTAAGCAGCGCCAACCTCAATAACGCCAATCTGAGCGGCGCTGACCTCAAGGATGCCAAACTCCGAAACGCCGACCTTACCAGCGCTAACCTCAGCCGTGCCGACCTTAAATGGACAGTGTTTACGGGTGCTAATCTCGTCGAAGCCAATCTCCACGGCAGTGACCTCAGCAGCGCCGATTGTAGTGGTGCCGACCTCAGCAGCACCGAATTACGGCAGTCCAACCTCAGCCGCGCCAACCTGCGAGGGGTGAACTTGAGTGGTGCGAACCTGCGTTGGGCTGATCTCAGTGGTGCTGATCTCAGTGGTGCTGATCTCAGTGGTGCCAAACTCAGCGGCGCAAACTTGACGGGCGCAAACCTGAGCAACACTAATCTGATTGGCACCACGCTGGTACACGTTGATCTCACACGGGCAAACCTCATTGGGGCAGACTGGGTCGGGGCAGATCTAAGCGGTGCCACCCTCACAGGGGCAAAGCTCTACGATGTACCGCGCTTTGGTGTAAAAACCGATGGCATGATCTGTGAGTGGGTTGATCTCAGCCCGATCGGGGATCAGAGCCGTATTTACCGCTTTTCGGGCGAGGAACCCACGTTTTTTCATGCTGCGCCACCCACAGTGCGCCTGATCATCGACGAGGTTTTTAACCAGGATGCTCATTATGCGCTGGCGGTCACGTATCGACAGGTGGCACAGCACTATTGCCTGTCAGCTAACCCACCGAATATTCAGGTTGGTCGTCGTCGCACCACAATGACGTTTGAGCTGCACCGTGATGACCAGCTTTTTTTGATGTGCTGTTTTGCCCTGTTGCCCTTCAGGGATGCGTTAGAAGCCCAGAACCGGACGATCGCACTTATGCAACTACTGCTGTCAGCAGAAATAGGGGAGCGCTTTGATGCACTGGAATGGTTCCAGTCGTTCAAAACAACGCTTACGCAAACGCTTGAACAGATTAATGAATTTAAGCTCTCGGAAACCTCTCTAAAAGCGCTTGGTAAGATTCCCTTCTTTCAAGCGCCAACCAAAACAACTCTGATTAACTCCACTAATCAAAGCTTGCCCTTGTACAGCCACCCGCTTTTTGGCAAGCGCATGATGGTCATTGATCCCACCGTGGTATCGACTGCTCCTCTGTCAACGACCGCTCACTTTCTTCCCTCGTTGACTGGGTTGGTCAATTTTATTCAGGGCTTTCATAGGGTGTGAGGGCTGAGGGGCGTAAAGGGGTGAGAGGGTGAAGGGGTAAGACGGTGAAGGGGTGAGACGGTGAGACAATGAAGCTGACCGCTCAATTAACTCAAAACTCAAAACTCAAAACTCAAAACTCAAAACTCAAAACGTACCACTCTCCAAAGTTGAAGGGCGATCGCGAAGACGGTAAGCCAAAGCAAAACACTCCAACGGGTAAGCTGGAGGGCGCGATCGAGAGTGTCTGCGGTGATGGGCTGCACGGCAACACCGAGTAAGGGCTTGGGTTTGGCGATGCCTTGATACCAGTTGATCCCACCAACCTGCACGTCTAAAGCGGCGGCATAGGCACATTCACTCCAGCCAGAATTGGGGCTGGGGTCTTGGGGTGCATCGCGCAGGCAAAGCCGCCAGACGTGGAGCGGTCTGCGAGAGAGCAGGGCGATCGTCAGTACGGTTAGCCGACAAGGAATCCAGGTTAAGACATCCTCTGTTTTGGCACTAAACCAGCCCAAGTCAGTGTAGGGCGCATCACGGTAGCCCACCATTGAGTCCAGCGTACTGGCGGCTTTGTATGCCAGCGCTAGCGGTACACTGCCGATACCCGGCAGCATGGCTCCTACTAGAGCGTAGAACAAGGGAGCAAGTACCCCATCCGTTGCGTTCTCTGTCACTGTCTCGAACATGGCCCGCAGTATCTCTGGCGCGGTCAAGCGATCGGTGTCACGACCCACGTATTGGCTCAGGCGCAAACGGGCATTGACTAGATCTCCTGCTGCCAACGTTTCTAACACGTCGCTCACTGCGTCCCTCAGGCTTCTGGCGGCAAAGCAGCTTGCCAGTAGGATAGTTGCAACAACAGTGCCCAACAGCGGGTGAAGATGATGGGCGATCGCCACTGCTAGCCAACCGACTAACCCGCTGCCCACGATGCAACTGCTACCCAGAACCAGCCCAGCACACCGTAATGCGAACGAGGTGTGGAAAACAGAGAACGCTAACCGGGTAAAGTAAGCAATCATCCAGCCGATTCCCTGCACAGGATGCCACCAGCTTTTAGGGTCGCCGATCAGATAATCCAGCGCTGCTGCAAAAACTAAAGTAGCGATCGAGGAAACGTGCGTAAAGGCGTAAAACGTGCTAATGGACAGACGAGCGTCACTCCCGCTAAACATGAGGATAATATTACAATCTATTACGTCCCCCCAGGGACAGGGAGCACTATGCCGCAAAATTAACTACGAGTGGTAATTGAGTCTGACATCGGTGCGTGACTCATGGGTTCAGATACTTAAAGCGTTTAGGCATGTTTAAGGCTTGCCTGGGTGCAGCGGTCTCTGAATGCGGCGCGTACTGATTGAAAGTTATCGTGGCAATTCGCAACGGTAGTCCCGGCGAAGCTGCCCTGGTTGCAGGATAGATTCAGTCTGAGTGGGAGTTTTCCCCTCTAACCATGACCAGTGACACCAACGGTTACATTCTTCTGGAGGAATCCATCAATGAGTATTGTCACGAAATCGATCGTGAATGCAGATGCTGAAGCTCGCTACCTCGGCCCTGGCGAACTCGATCGCATCAAAAGCTTCGTCACCACCGGTGAACGTAGATTGCGGATTGCCCAAACGCTGACCGAATCTCGTGAGCGCATCATCAAGCAAGCTGGCGACCAAATGTTCCAAAAGCGCCCCGACATCGTTTCGCCCGGTGGCAACGCTTATGGTGAAGAAATGACCGCTACCTGCTTGCGTGACCTCGACTACTACCTGCGTCTTGTGACCTACGGTGTGGTTGCGGGTGATGTGACTCCGATTGAAGAAATCGGTATTGTCGGTGTGCGTGAGATGTACAACTCTCTAGGCACCCCCATTCCTGCGGTTGCAGAAGGCATTCGTGCCATGAAGAATGTTGCATCTGGACTTCTGTCTGGCGAAGATGCGGCTGAAGCTGGTGCTTATTTTGATTACGTCATCGGCGCTATGCAGTAATGATTTCTGCCTACTGCTAAGTATTTGAAGATTACGAAATTCTAAGGACTCAAAATCATGGCACAAGACGCAATTACTTCGGTTATTAACTCTGCCGATGTTCAAGGCAAGTATTTGGACAGCAGCGCACTAGAAAAGCTGAAGGCATACTTCAACACTGGTGAACTGCGCGTTCGTGCAGCAGGCACCATCAGCGCTAACGCGGCTGCGATCGTCAAAGAAGCTGTGGCAAAGTCCCTGCTGTACTCTGACATCACCCGTCCCGGTGGCAACATGTACACCACCCGTCGCTATGCTGCTTGCATCCGCGACCTCGACTACTACCTGCGCTATGCGACCTATGCTATGTTGGCAGGCGATCCTTCCATTCTTGATGAGCGCGTGCTCAACGGCTTGAAGGAAACCTACAACTCTTTGGGCGTTCCAGTTTCGGCAACGATTCAAGCAATCCAAGCCATTAAAGAAGTGGCGGCTGGTTTGGTTGGTTCTGATGCTGGTAAAGAGATGGGTGTCTACCTTGACTACATCTCCTCTGGCTTAAGCTAGGTTAATCTGCTAGCTAACAACCTTTAGCATAGCTTTGGAGTTTGGGAGTCTGAGGTGAGTGCTAGCTTGCCAAAGGCTAATCGCTACAAGCGCTTAGTTTTAACGATCTAACATTGACTTTTGACTTCCAAACTTCTCTTCCAACTTCCTCTAAGGTGAGTTGCAGTGAATTTATCAGACCGTTAGCTGATACCGTTAGTCATCAAAATACGGTGGACTTGCATTCAATCACGGCTGACCTTGTTCAGATTCAAGCTTTCTTCCTTCTGTTACGCCTTTATACGCCCTTAATTAGGAGAAACTATTCCTATGCGCTTCTTTAAAATTACTGCTTGTGTTCCTAGTCAGACCCGCATTCGGACGCAGCGGGAACTGCAAAACACTTACTTTACGAAATTAGTGCCCTACGACAACTGGTTTCGTGAACAGCAACGCATTATGAAAATGGGCGGCAAAATCATCAAAGTTGAACTAGCAACCGGTAAGCCTGGAACCAACACAGGGCTTGCCTAACGTCCGCTACAGGATGAAAGGGTGTAGATTCGTTGGGCAGGCGCGGCTGAGACAGTAAGTAATACCTGTTTTAGTATGATGATAAAGCGCCAAACGATCTTAATCCTCCACAGCGATCGCTTACCAATTTCTTTATGTAGCTCTAAGGCATTCGCTGCCTTGAATTGAGAAGTCACCGATCGCCAGTACCGAGCAATACCAAAAACAACATCTTTGCCCCATTGCTTGATCTAGCGGTGGGGCGTTGCTTTGGTGCAGATGGCATCACACGTCAGCTTGCTTTTAAGCGATCGATTAAGTGATCGCCCACCCGGAGCGCATTGGCAATAATGGTCAGCGCTGGACTCACCCCCGCATTCGAGGGAAAGAAGCTGCCATCAACGACATAGAGGTTGTCTACCTCATGAGTACGGCAATGAAGATCTAACACAGAGGTGGTTGGGTCGGTGCCAAAGCGACAGGTGCCACATTGGTTTGCCACCACTTGCAAGGGCACTTCCCCACTGGGATGCAGTCCGCTCCGCTGAAGAACGGTCTGTTTCACGGATTTTTCAATCGTCTTCAGCACTTCTGTCCAGCCATAGACCAGACGGGCGTGTGCCTCGGTATTGTTGGCAGTGTAATCGACATAGAGCTTGTCGCCATTCACACGCACGCGGTTGTTGGGGTCGGGCAAATCTTCGGTCTGCACCCACCAGCCGATCGATCGCGTCGCTAATTGTTGCAGTCCAAAGTTGGGCAGTACTTTGGCAAACACTGAAAGGATGGGTGGTGATTCGGCAAAAATCACATCTTGCAGCAAGCCGCCTGTGTTTTGAATGTGACCCATCGGGTAGGGAAAATCTTTTTCGCCCCAGTAAAAATCATTGACGCTCACGCTGCGCTGAAACTTACCGGAGTTAGGAGCGCTTAACTGCACTACAGAGGTTATCTGGTGTTTCATCAGGTTGCGTCCCACCAGATCAGAACGGTTGGCAATGCCGTTAGGATGGACTTCGTTGGTCGATCGCAGCAACAGTGCCGCCGAATTAATCGCCCCGCAGGACACCACGACCAGATCGCCTAAAAAGAGGTGCGGTTTCCCATTTACATCTGCCTGTACTGCCTTCACCACTCTGCCCGATTCATTGGTGTGCAGATACATCGCTTTCGCGTTGGTTTTAAGCGTCACGTTGGGGAATTTGAGTGCAGGTGCGATCCCGCTGACCTCTGAATCGTTGGTCGGGTCATCCTCCTGAAGCGTTAGCCCTAACGGAAGCGGTGTGGGATGGAGACCTTGCTGGGCGATCGCGTCTACAACTTCTTGAATCTGCGGCTCATGCGCTACGGCAGGGTAGGGATAATTGGCAGTGCGAGGTGGTTCAGTCAGGTCATCGGCAGACTGTCCATGCACTTTGTAGAGCTGCTCTGCCTCTGTGTAATACGGCTCAAAGTCGCTGTATTTCAGTCCCCACTCTGGCGAAAGCCCGTCTTGATGCTCGACGGCTTCAAAGTCTCGTTCTCGCATTCTTAGTAGCGCAGACCCGTAGATTTTGGTGTTGCCGCCAATGGCGTAATTTGTCTGCGGTGAAAAGGGTTCACCTGTGAGATCGTACCACTGCTCAGGGGCATGGTAGCGCTCTTTGCGAAACACATCCACGTTGCTGCGGTTCTGCTCTTCCAAGGGCATGAAATCGCCCCGTTCCAGGATGAGAATTTTCTTTCCCGTTGGTGCCAGCTTGTATGCCAGTGTGCCTCCACCCGCACCAGTGCCAATGATGATGATGTCGTAATACTGATCGTCGATGATCATAGATAATCTCCGCTTGAGTAAATGGTAAGAGGCAGAAGGCAGAGGGCAGAAGGCAGAAGTGAAAGAAAAGAGTAGGAGGCGAAAAGAATTAGAAGATTACTGATTGGATATGGGCAGTATAAAAGTGAATTTAATAGCTGAGATAGCAATCCCATTAGTTATGAGTTACAGAGAACAATTCATATGGAAAAAGAGTGTTGATTTATCGGTTAAGTGTTACGAATTGACAAAGAATTTTCCAAACTCAGAAGTGTACGGCTTAACTAGCCAAATTAGACGTGCCTCTGTCTCTACAGCATCTAATATCGCTGAGGGTTACGGTAGAAAAACTAAGGCAGAGTACATTCAGTTTCTGCATATTGCTTTAGGGTCTTTGCGAGAACTTGATACGCAGTTGATTATTGCCCAACGAGTCAACCTAACGAAGGATCAAGGCTTTATTCCTCTACTTAACGAAGTCGAAGAAATGCAAAAAATTCTAGTTGCCACTATTAATAAATTAAAAAATTGATTTCTTTCTTCTCGCCTTCTGCCTTCTGCCCTCGAACTTCTGCCTTCATCTTCACTGCCACAAATAAATTAAGCTAAACAAAATAATCCAAATGACATCAACAAAGTGCCAGAACAGTGACGTTGAAGCAAAGCCGTAGTGATTTTCGGGTGTGGCGTGCTTGGGGGTGAACGATCGCACCAATACCCCCAGTTGCAGCAGAACGCCAACGAGAACGTGTAGCCCGTGAAAGCCTGTTAATAAATAAAAGGTGCCGCCGAACAAGCCATCGGTTAATCCGAAGTTAAGACCGTTCCACTCGATCGCCTGTCCCACCAGAAAGTAGGTGCCCATTGCCGCCGTTGCAAACAAAAACAGGCGGAATACATTCAGCTTGTTGCGTTCTAGCGCCAGTTCCCCAAAGTAAATCACAAAGCTGCTAGAAACCAAAACCGCTGTGTTAATCGCTGGATTAAACACTTCTAACCCGTTAACGTTGGGAGGCAGCCAATCTGCTGTGGTTAGTTTGAGAGCAATGTAGCCGCCAAAAAAGCCCAAGAACACCATGCTCTCGGAGAGCAAAAAGATGATAAACCCAAACATGCGGTTGTCGGGATGTTCACTGTGTTCGTGAGCAAGTTCGGCAGTGGATTGTAAATGTTCGGGAGTGACTGAGGTATCCATAAGGGGAAGAGAGAGGGGGCAGGGGGGAGAGTTTTGAGTTTTAAGTTTTGAGTTTTGAGTTGCGCCAACAAGCTAGAGAGTTTTGAGTTAATTTTGGCTCCTGACTTCTAACAACCAACAAACAACAACCTCTTCTATTGCGTTGCTGCCACTTCTTCAGGTGATTCTGTAGCAGTTAAAGGTTCGTTCATGCCGTAGCCATAGGGACCAGAAACAACGATCGGGATTTCTTCAAAGTTCTCTTCAGGTGGTGGAGAGGAAACGAGCCATTCTAGCCCGATCGCGCGCCAGGGATTATCAGGGGCTTGCTTGCCCTGCACCCAGGAGCCGACGATATTCAAAATGAACGGTAGCGTAGATATGCCCAGCAGAAAACCTCCCAGGCTGGCGAGCACATTCCAGAAGGCATATTGGTCGTCATAGGACGAAACGCGGCGCAACATTCCCTGCAATCCCGCTGCATGCATGGGTAAAAAACAGAGGTTGGTGCCGATGAACGCCAGCCAGAAGTGCAGTTTGCCCAAGCCTTCGTAATACATGCGCCCCGTCATTTTGGGAAACCAGTGGTAGATGGCACCAAACATGCCCATCGCGATCGTGCCGTAGACAATGTAATGGAAGTGTCCGACGACAAAGTAGGTGTTGTTGACGTGAATGTCGATCGGCACTGATCCCAGCATCACGCCTGTAATGCCTGCAAACAGAAACATGATGATACCGCCCAGCGCAAACAGCATGGGGGTGTCGAGCCGCAGTTTGCCACGCCAGACCGTCGCTGTCCAGGCAAAGATTTTCACGCCTGTGGGCACTGCTACGCACATGGTTGTAAACATAAAGATCATCCGCATCCAGCCTGGAGTACCGCTGGCGTACATATGATGCACCCACACCAGAATGCTGAGTCCCGAAATGGCGATCGACGAAATGGCAACCACCCGATAGCCAAACAACGGCTTGCGAGCGTAAACAGGCAGAATCTCGGAAAACACGCCAAAAATCGGCAGTGCCATCACGTAAACAGCAGGATGGGAATAGAACCAGAAAAAGTGTTGGTACAGCAGCGGGTTGCCGCCTTTGTCGGAATTAAAGAACGCCGTGCCAAAGGTGAGGTCAAACAGCAGCATCACGGCTCCAGCAGTTAGTACGGGCAAGCCTGCCAGTTGCAGCAGTTGGGCACTTAGCACCGTCCACACAAAGACAGGCATCCGAAAGTAGGTCATGCCTGGTGCCCGCATGCGCACGATCGTCGTCACAAAGTTGACCGCACCCATGATGGACGACACGCCCGAAACAGCGACTGCCAGAATCCACAAAAACTGCCCATTGATGACCTCTCGACCCGGATTTTGGATGCTGACTGGCGGATACGACCACCAACCGGACTGAGCGGTGCCATTGGGTAACAAAAAGCTACTCAGCAGCAAAACGCCAAACACAGGCACCATCCAAAATGCCACGGCATTCAAGGTGGGGAACGCCATGTCCCGTGCGCCAATCATCAACGGCACCAGATAATTTGCTAGCCCTACCAGCGTCGGAAAGATCCACAAAAAGATCATGATCGAGCCGTGCATGGTGAAGATGCCGTTGTAGAGGGTGCGATCGACCACATCCGACTTGGGCGTAAGCAGTTCCGCCCGAATGATCATGGCAAGCAGCCCGCCAATCAGGAAGAACACAAATGATGTCACAAGATACTGAATCCCGATGACCTTGTGATCGCGGCTAAAGGAGAAGTAGCGTCGCCATTCAGGTGGCTGACTTTGAGGTTCTGCCTTGCTACCGTTGCCCAGGTTTTCGATTGCAATGTTGGTCATGCGGAAAAGTTGTTAGTTGTTAGTTGTTAGTTTTTAGAGGTTAGAAGGCAGGCTTCGACGTAAGTGCTCAGCCGAACGTGGGCAGCAGGCAGGAGCAGTTGTTCGTCTGTGAGCTGTTAGAGGATAGAAGTTAGGAGGCAGGAGCTAGTTTTTAAGCACGTTTTCATCCTTCATCCTTCATCCCTTTCCCGCTTCCTTCATGTCTTGCTCAATCCCTTCCTTATCCGGTACTTCCTGGTCGATTCCCTGTGGTGTGGGTTGATTGACCATCGGCGGCTTTGCAGGCGGAACCGATGCCCAGCCGACCTTGACGGGTTTGTTCGGTTCGCCGCGATAGTATTCGGAATAAGCCTGGTTATAGGCTGGTGTGGGCTTTGTTGCCGCCGCTTGTTTGAGCCAATTTTGATACGCGTCGGGTGACTCGACGAGCACATCTGCCTGCATTGCTGCAAAATAGGTGCCGCTGAATTGCGAATCTTCGAGCCGATATTTGCCCTCTAGAATGGGCGTAAACTCCAGGTCGATCGTCCGTTTGGGCAAAATATCCTGCTTCAAACGAAAGGCAGGGACATAAAAGCCGTGCAGTACGTCTTCAGAATACAGAGCGAGGCGGATGCGACGATCGACTGGGACATGCAGTTCTGTACTGGTGACATTTTGATTGGGGTAATGAAACGTCCACGCCCACTGCTTCGCATTGACTTCGATTTCTTCGATCGGCTGTCCTTCTGCATCCAGCGTCGCGGCATAGGCAGACTCCATACCCAGGTGATGCAGATGCACAACATCCATCGGACCGCGAATGTTCATCTTGTTATACACATTGAAGCTGCTAGTCACAATCCAGAGCACTAGCAAAACGGGGATGACCGTCCACACAACCTCTAGCTTGACGTTGCCTTCGATCGGGGGGCCGTCACTAATGTCAAAACGGCTTACCTGACTGGTCAAAATTGCCAGCATTAACACGCCAAAGACACCCAGAAAGACGATCGTTCCCAAGACCACCAGAAAGCTAAACAAGTCATCAATCAACAGCGATTCGGCAGTGGCTTGGGGTGGTAGCCAACTGTACGACTGTTTTCCCATCCACAAGCTGACCAGAAAAACAAACCCTGCATACCCAACCCACGGCCAATAACGCAATAGTCTCATCGCAACATGCTCCTGTTGACCAAATTTTGGTATGACCCAGCTTTAGTGACCTACTTCAACACAACATTCGGGTCTTGACCCAGACGCAACAGTTGGTCAGCGGTATTGTGGATGCCAAACTCGCCGCCCAGATGTGCCCCTAAAGTACCCTGAACGAACATAATGCCAAGAATGAAAACGCCTGTCAGCACATAGCTCCACTGCACCTGTCGGGCATTGTCCTTCCGCCACGCAAAACGCTGAAAGCCTCGCCAAACTGCCATGCCGACGATAAGCGCCAGCAGTAATACACCGCCCAGACCGTGCCAAAGCATGGTTTCCATCGCTCTCAAGCCCCAGGCACTTTTTATATCAGCCGATGGCACTGCCAGCATGATTTCATAAAAGCCTGCTGCTACGGTAAAAAAAGTAACAACGGCTGCCGCGACGACGTTATACCAGCCCACATCAAAAAAGTTCGATCGCACGGCATCGATCGATAAAAACTTGAGAATCGACTTCTCTAGCGGAAATAAGACCCCCGCTATGTCGAAGGCGATCGCAATGATGAATAACCCCAGCGTGATGTGAACTAAGTTCGGATGAATGGGAATGGTATAGGGCAAACCATTGGCACCCAGTTGATCACCCACCTGTTGAATCAATTCTGGGTTCATTGCAGCGCTCCGTCTCTAATGGCTTCCACCACAGGAATGCTGTGCAACCCATAAACCCAAACCAGTTTGTCGCCTAGATAGACTTGATAAAACACCAGCGCACTCAGCAGCACACCAGCACCAATAAATGGCATCGGTAATTTTTGCGGATCGCGGGAACGAATAATGAACCGCCATGCCGTGATTGCGGCCAAAATTGCCGATAGTGACCAGCCAAGCAGTGTGTGGATATTAAGTGCTGAGCGTGCCGCAGCATAGGGTACTGATAGACCTGCTTCAACCTGCCCAAACAGCACGGCAATAAAAATGGAAATGGTGGCAAAAAACAAATTCCACCAGCCCACTTCAAACAATCGAGTATTACGGGTCAGTGCGCCTACAACGTCACAAAAGACGGCAAACAGCACCATCGCAATGACAAAGTGAACCACGATCGGGTGGATCGTATCGGGATAGGGAAGGTTGTGGTCGTTAAGGGGCGGAAGGTAGTCAGGCATCCATTTCTCCTTGGCGATCGGGGGCTAAATCACTAGCTTTATGGCTCAACGTGCAACTGTTCACAGTGCTCGCTCACTGTCGCTGCGATCGTGTAGCCAATCCGCAAAGTCTCCCACAAAGTCTGGGCACCTACCTGATATAGTAAGCACATTCTCCTCCTTCGGGCAGACACCAGCACCAAGATCATCGCTGACTTACAACCATTCCTTGCCCTACAACTTTCGTTTTGCCGTGATGGAGCCCTTGACCGCATTAAGCGTGGCTCTAGTCCCCTAGGTAGATAGTTTACATAGAGTACCTATGTAAACTTTTAATGAAGTGTTTCTCAGCAACGGTTATGGATGACTTTAAGCTATCACTCGTGATCTTTTTGATTAAGGGTGGCTTCACTCTTGGACAAGACTTCTCCATGGATGCCAACGGTGATCTGATTATTGGCACTCTGGATACCTTTTCTGCCCTATCAGAATTTATGGATTCCCTTCATTAAGTAAGGTTCTACATCAGGCAGAGCGCAGCACTTGTGTCTGACAGTGACGCTGCTGGAGCTGATGCATGTGTTCAAAGAGTTGCCAGCAGTACTGTTCTGGTAAGCCGCATGTGACAGCACCCCGCAGCACAACGTTAAAGTACCAGTCATTGGGTGCGATTTCTTCATCCAGTTTATCGACTACTACATACGTCCGTACATTCGTACACCGTTGGTTTTGAAAATAGATTTCAACTGTTTCGTGTCGATAGCCGCCACTAGGAACTTCTTCGCGTTCATCCAGTCGATCGCTCAAACGTAAGGGTAACTGATACAAAACCCCTTCTACGGTTGATATAGCGTCTTTCACAACGTCTAGCACGCCACAATTACGGTGGAGCGATCGACGGTAAAAGCCTAGCCTATAGCCCTTAAGCGTTGCTGGTCCCAGCACAAAGGGATGCGTCAGTTCGCCTAAGGTGCGTTTTAGATCAACAGGACACATGCAAGAACCGTACGCAAAGTAGTAAAACGTTGGCTCAACGGGCTGTACTTGCATAGACTGACAGGGTGTTTGAGACACTAACTGAGCCTGCGGTTCGCTGCTGTCGATGAGTTTGACCATTACGTTTAGGCAGAGTGGGGAAAACCAGTGGGCGATCGTTTGTATGACCTATAGTACCGTATGCCGATGGTAAAACTGTAGATTAAGCCAGAGTGTGTCGGCAAGCACCAGCGAGGATTGTTTCAGGCAAAAGCCAAGCTCCTTTCGCCAAAGTCTAATGCAACTCGCTGTGAAACACCTGATCATGGCAAGCAATTTATCGACTCTTCAGAAACGACACAGTTATTTCGTAGTTCTTGATGCTAGCTTGGTGAACTGCTCGGTGGTTGCACTGTGATTGCATGATGAAACCGTTGCTTGCAGTCTCTTTGCTGCTCTCTATAGCCTTTCTGTGTTTCTACTAACGCTCTAAGCGCATGTCTTGTCCCTGCTGATCAAGGCGATAAGCCCAGCGTTGGTTGCCATCTGAGAAGACGACGCGCCACCCTTCAACGAGCGCTTCGGTGCAGATTTCCTTTGGTGCCGCTAAACCTAAGCAACCGTCGCTCCAAGTTTTTGATTCAGTTTTGATTAGCTTTAGCGTTGCCAGCGGTTTTTGGGTGCGTTGACTCAAGTTTTGACGCAGACGGTTAACGACGATCGCGGATGTTTGCTTCGTGGCATGGGCGATCGACTGGCTCGCTAAAAAGTGCTGACCAGCCAAGGTTATCTTGTTGTCAGAAATGAACGCGCTCGGTTGAGCTAGAACCCTTGATGGCAATAGTCCCCCTGCGGTCAACAGCATTCCTAGCACGATCGCAAAACTAAACTGTTTCAACCATCGTAGACCGGACGGAAACTGCAAGCGTATGCGACTGGTAAACTGCAATAGGAAATGCCTCATAGCGTTCGGTCTTACTTCACTCAGTCCTTACTTCACAGCGTCGATCCATTCGACGGTAAAACCGCACTGGTACGATCGTCTTCAAGGCTTTGTCCTAAGCCCAAGACAGTAATCTGCTGCCATAGTCTGTCAAAGCTCGGAGGATGTACCACTCGCCATACCCCTACAACAGCGATCGCGATAATCGCCAGCGTCAGCAGGTTATAAAACATCTGCGCCGGGCGAAACGATCGCCGGACTGTAGGGTGGACTGTAGGGCGAGGCTGGCTCTGCACTGGTTGGCTTGCTCTCGGTCGTACCGCAGCCGATGTCGTCATCCTGCTGGCTGTAGGTGCGACGGCTCCAACCAGTAAACGCATTGCATGGAGTTGGTTTGTCACAACTGGTGGCTTGCGTGCCGTGCGACTCCACTGCACCAGCACTGTCAGAGGCAAGCCACACAGGTTAGGCGTATTTAGCATCCGCAAGCGTTGAATCAACCCCTGATCGTTGGCAGCTACAATCACCAACGCCTCCGCACGGTTACGTGCCAACCCATAGGCTGCTTGAGCCGTTGCCAGCGATAGCCGAGTTTTTTTGCTCAAGATATGCCCTTCAGTCGGTTTCAGGGCTGCATGTTGGGCGATCGAGGTCGTCGCTTTCCAACCGCTCTCAGGAAAAAAACGGACAAATTCCTTGGCAGTACGCGCCTGGGCAGGTTCGATCGCGTGGTCGCACAGCAATTGAATTTCTTCTAACACTGCTTTAGGAATAAAGCAGTCACCAATCCGCGAAAATTCCTGCCAGTGTTTTACGCCACTCGCCATCAATGCGCTGATGTCAAGCAAAATAAGAAAGGGCGGTAAGGTAGCCATAGTAACAGTATAAAAAAGAGGGACTAAATCGAGCTGAAATGAGAGGGTTCGCAAGAATAAATTGCTTTAAATATGAAGCTGCGTAACATTCGTTTCTGAAAGATTGAGAAATGATCCAGGAGCGATCGGAAGGCTTTACCGTATAGCTTTACATTCCGTCCTAGAGGTAGGCCATGAGCAATATTTCAAGATATCGTTTAGTATGCACCCTTTCATTCGGTGACATTTATGGTCAGATTATTGTCTGGTTGATCGTCATTTTTCTTAGTCTGGCATCAGCATTGGCATTGATGGGAGCCAGTAAGCCGATTTATGCCATTTCTGTTGTTGGTTTAATTCTAGTACTAACGCTACCGTTCTTGCTCTTTGCCTTCGTGACAACGTTGCTGAATCATATTGAACTGAACGCTGTTGACCCAGCCGCAAGTCAGAGCAAGACCCCGACTTCAACAAACGTTTCCAGTCAACGCCCAGTACAAGCAGCGGGATGAGCAAATAGAGGGGCAGGACGTCCAGAGAGGGAGAGGTTTGCGTTGCTCCCGCCGCCGCCCCTGCGTTCATCTGCCCCTCACTGCGTACCCTTTTTTCCGTACTGCTTTAAAAAAGTTCCTTGTCTTCTGGCAGGGAACTTTTGATTTTGTCAGGATAGATGAAGCTATTTTTTTTGGCGATCGCATATGTTTGAGCACGACGTAATCATTGTGGGTGGTGGCTTGGCGGGCGCACGGGCTGCCCTGGAAATTATTCGCACTGATCCAACGTTGAATGTGGCAATGGTGGCAAAGACGCATCCCATTCGATCGCACTCTGTCGCGGCTCAGGGTGGTATGGCTGCCTCACTCAAGAATGTAGACTCCGCCGACAGTTGGGAAGCCCACGCCTTCGATACCGTCAAAGGTGCTGACTACCTGGCTGATCAAGATGCGGTTGAGCTACTCACTCGTGAAGCCCCCGATGTGGTCATCGATCTCGAACACATGGGCGTACTGTTCTCCCGTTTGCCCGATGGACGGATTGCACAGCGAGCCTTTGGCGGACACACCCACAACCGCACCTGCTATGCTGCCGACAAAACGGGACACGCCATTTTGCATGAGCTGGTCTGCAATCTGCTGAGTCGCGGTGTCACCATTTACGACGAATGGTATGTGCTGCGGCTGATCCTGGAAGACGGACAGGCGAAGGGTGTGGTGATGTACCGCCTTGAGGATGGTCAGTTGGCGATCGTCCGCGCCAAGGCAGTTATGTTCGCGACAGGCGGCTATGGGCGGGTTTACAACACCACATCCAATGACTATGCCTCAACGGGTGATGGGCTTTCCATGACCGCGCTGGTCGGCTTGCCCTTAGAGGATATGGAGTTTGTGCAGTTCCATCCCACTGGGCTATATCCCGTTGGTGTACTGATCTCTGAAGCGGTGCGGGGAGAAGGTGCCTACCTGATTAACAGCGATGGGCGACGGTTTATGGAGGACTATGCGCCGAGCCGGATGGAGCTTGCCCCGCGTGACATTACCTCCAGAGCCATCACCCGCGAAATTCGTGCCGGACGGGGTGTGCATCCCGATGGCAGAGCCGGCGGACCATGCGTTTACCTGGATCTGCGCCACATGGGTCGGGAAAAAATCATGAGCCGCGTGCCCTTTTGCTGGGAAGAAGCGCATCGTCTGGTGAACGTGGATGCTGTGACTCAGCCGATGCCGATCCGTCCGACAGTGCATTACTCAATGGGCGGCATTCCGGTGAATACGGATGGGCAGGTGCGGAGTAGTGCAGACGATTTGGTGGAGGGGTTCTTTGCCGCTGGAGAAGCAGCGTGTGTGTCAGTGCATGGAGCCAATCGACTGGGTAGCAATTCGCTGCTGGAGTGTGTGGTCTATGGTCGGCGGACGGGTGCCGCGATCGCCCGTTACATCCAAAACCGCAAACTACCGGATGTAGACGAAGCGCGTTACCTTAACGAAGCGCAGACTCAAATTCAGGTATTACTCGATCAACCGGGACAGTACCGCATCGCCGAACTCCGTCAGGCGTATCAAGACTGCATGACCGAGCATTGCGGCGTGTTTCGTACCGATGCCGTGATGCGTGAGGGGTTGACACAGCTGAAAGCTCTCCAACAGCGTTATAGCCAGGTGCGTCTGGATGATAAAGGTAAGCTGTGGAACACAGAAATTACGGAAGCGCTGGAGCTACGCAACTTAATGCTGGTGGGTGAGATGATTCTTACTGCTGCCTTAAACCGTCAGGAAAGCCGAGGCTCTCATTCTCGCGAAGATTACCCCGATCGCGATGACACCAACTTCCTGAAGCACACGCTGACGTATTACTCTCCAGCAGGCATCGACATCAGCTACAAGCCTGTAGTGATTACCATGTTTCAACCACAGGAGCGCAAGTACTGAGTTAAAACACCCAAATCTTTCTTAGGTCGAATGCAAAAGGTGATACGCCGACTCTATGGTAGAAGGTGCCTCTGTCTTAATTAAACGTTTGCTTTTTGCTTCTAGATCAATTTTTAATAGCGTTGATTTTACCTTTTGCAAGACGTATCAAAGCGTCTTTTAAGGAGTAGCGCTGAAAGAAAATTGCTCTACGTTAGCCAAAAGTTAGGGTTAGACATCATGCTGTAGGGTCACTTGTTGTTTAGAGATCTCATGGTTGGGTTACTGGGTTTTCACTGGTGGGAGAATGCGATGAGTGCATTAACTCCCCTGGCAACTTTGCTGTTGGTCTACCTCTTTAAGGTTTGGGCGATCGCGACTCCCATGTCATTGCTGGCGTGCCTGATTGCCGTATTGCTCTGTGCCTGGTATGGCGGTGTTGGTGCAGGGCTGATAGCAACGGGCACAGCGGCACTGTTTTACAGCTACTGCTTTCTTGAACCAACCGCGTGTTTAAGCAGTGGTTCAGACAATTTTGGCGCGTTAGGGCTATTTATTGTCAGCGGCATCTTAACAAGCTGGCTTTGTGGCAAGCTTCAGGATACCAGCCAGAACCTTGAAGGACGTGAACGAAGCGCTGAGCAGCAGTCAGAACTGTATCAGCAGGCGCAGCAATTCAATACTAATTTAGAGCTAGCAATGCAACGACGCACGGCTCAATTACAGTTGGCATCAGACTTTGAAGCCGCACTCAAACGCATTACTGATAAAGTGCGCGATAGTCTGGATGAAGCCCAAATTCTGCAAACAGCCGTGCAGGAGCTTGGTGTTGGGATGGGGGTCAATAGTTGTAATGCTGGACTCTACGATCTCGCAGCAGGAACATCAACGATCGCTTACGAATACAACCCGTCAATCCTGTCTTTTCAGGGAGACGTCATTGAGATGTCGGAGTGTCCAGAGCTATACGCCCAACTTTTGACAGGGCAATATTGCCAGTTTTGTTCCTTGCACACCACTGCAATGCGAGGGCGAGTGGCGATTCTTGCATGTCCCATTGAAGACCATCAAGAGGTGTTAGGCGACCTGTGGCTCGTCACTGATCGCGATTACGGCTTTAACGATTTGGATTTGCGGCTCGCAAAACAGGTGGCGAACCAGTGCGCGATCGCCTTGCGACAAGCCAGACTTTATCATGCTGCCCAGACACAAGTCGCAGAATTAGAGACGCTTAACCAGCTTAAAGACGACTTTCTCAGTACTGTTTCGCATGAACTGCGAACCCCCGTGTCAAATATTAAGATGTCGATTCGGATGTTGGAGTTAGCGCTGGCACAGCGTCACCCTGATGTTCTTTTGGAGCCGAAACCAGCTCAATATTTGCAAATTCTACGGGACGAGTGCGATCGCGAAATTCAACTGATTAACGATTTGCTTGATCTACAGCGACTTGAGTCAGGCACTCATGGGACTGAAAGCGGCGTACTTTGTCTGCAAAATTGGCTGCCGCGACTCGTGGCACGGTTTCAGGCACGCGCTCAAAATCATCAACAAGCGCTACAGTTCTCCCTTACGCCAGATTTGCCCGCAGTCTGGGTTGACTCAGTTAGTTTGGAGCGCATTCTCACCGAACTCCTCAACAATGCCTGTAAGTACACCCCTCCTGGCGAAACGATTACGGTGCTTGGAACCGTTAAGTTGGGCAAGGTGCAGTTACAAGTGAGAAACACAGGTATTGAAATTAAGCCCGATGAATTGAACCATATTTTTGAGAAGTTTTATCGGATTGTCGGCAGCGATCGTTGGAAGCAAGGCGGCACTGGGTTAGGGCTAAACCTTGTGCAAAAACTAGCGGCACAGATAGGCGCTGTGCTACACGTTGAGAGTGCCTCTAACCAAACAACGTTTACGCTTGATCTGTTGGATTTGGCAACCGATCAGAACCAAGATCCAGTGGCAAACTCTGTGCTATCCGCGAACTAAGGCATGTGTGCTCAAAATCTCACTCGCTACCCCTATGCTTCTGGTCGGCGTGTTGTGATGGGCAAACGCGGCGCGATCGCTACTAGTCAACCGCTGGCAGCCTTAGCGGGAATGGAAATGCTCTGGCAAGGCGGCAATGCAGTGGATGCCGCGATCGCGACCGCGATCGCCCTCACAGTCGTCGAACCCACCTCAAACGGTATTGGCTCTGATGCGTTTGCGCTCGTTTGGGATGGCAAGCTGCATGGTTTGAATGCCTCTGGACGCAGTGCCCAGGCGCTCACGATGGAGCCGTTTGCTGGGATGGCTAGCGTGCCACAGCACAACTGGCTGAGTGTGACGGTGCCAGGAGCCGTTTCCGCATGGCGATCGCTATGGGAGCGGTGGGGACGGCTACCGTTTGAGCAACTGTTTGCTCCGGCGATTCGCTATGCCGAGGAGGGCTACCCCGTTTCGCCAGAAACCGCGCTTGCCTGGAAGCAGGCAGAAAAAACCTATTTGCCACTTCAGGGGAAAGAGTTTCAGGCGTTCAAGCAGGTCTTTTTCCCGGGCGATCGGGCACCCGCAGCAGGGGAGATCTGGCACAGTCTTGCTCATGCCGAAACCTTACGGGCGATCGCGCAGAGTGGGGGCGACAGCTTTTATACCGGAGCGCTGGCAGAAAAAATCGCTGCCTTTGCGGCTGCAACGGGAGGGCGATTGACTCAAGCAGACTTTGCCACGCATCAAGCTGATTGGGTCGAGCCGATCGCGACTGACTATCGCGGCACGACCGTTTGGGAAATCCCTCCTAATGGGCAGGGACTTGCCGCACTGATGGCGCTGAATCTACTGGAAGGGTTCGATCTCAGCCGTTATCCGCGTGAATCAACCGAAGTCTATCACTGGCAAATTGAAGCGATGAAGCTGGCATTTGCCGATGCGCATCGTTACATTGCTGACACAGACTCAATGACGCTCAACGCGACCGCGCTGCTGAGTAAGGACTATGCGCGCGATCGTCGTGCGCTCATGAGCCATACCGCGATTCCCCTGGCTGATCCTGGTCTACCAAAAGGCGGTACGGTCTATCTGGCAGCGTCGGATGGCGAACTGATGGTGTCATTCATCCAGTCAAACTATATGGGCTTTGGCAGCGGCATTCTTGTACCAGAAACGGGGATCGCGTTGCACAATCGCGCTGTAGGCTTCACATTAGAAGCAGGACACCCGAATCAAATTGCGCCGAACAAGCGTCCCTTCCACACCATTATTCCTGGTTTTCTCACCCGTGATGGGCAACCATTAGGACCGTTTGGCGTGATGGGTGCCCACATGCAACCCCAGGGGCATCTTCAGGTGGTGGTCAATCTGGTGGATTATGGCATGAATCCACAGGCGGCACTGGATGCACCCCGCTGGCAGTTTATCCGCGACAATCTGGTGTTGCTAGAGCCAACGGTTTCGCAGGAAATTGCCACTGCGCTGACCGATCGCGGACACAGGATTCAACCTGGCAGTTTTTTTGGCAGAGGGCAAATGATTTTGAGCACAAACGGCGTTTTGGTGGCTGCCTCTGAGCCAAGAGCCGATGGACTGGCACTCGCATGGTAAGTCCTCCCCTTGGGTGAGCCACATAGACGAGGCAGAGTCACTGACGGGAGCATTATCTTAAAGGAGCGATCGCTCCGATTCGCCTGTACTGCCACTGCTGGAGGTGTAGGATGCTCACGAAATTACTAAGAGCCGCCGTGATTACAGCGTTATTGACCGTTCTAGCCCAGGATTGGTTGCTGCCCACTCAACCGCAGACAGCAACGAACCGATCGTTTCGGCAAGCAGACTCAAATCATAAGCTGCCTTAACAAAATGACTTTGATTTTACATATCACAACCCGATCGCAGTGGCAAGCCGCACAACGAGAAGGCGTGTATCGCGCTGATTCTCTAGAAACAGAAGGCTTTATCCACTGTTCTACCCCAACGCAGGTAGTGAGTACTGCTAATGCCTATTATCACGGTCAGTCGGGCTTGGTATTGCTCTGCATCGAGAGCGATCATGTCCAGTCAGAGATCCGTTACGAAAGGGCGCATGGCGAACTATTTCCCCATCTTTACGGTGCGCTGAATCTGGATGCGGTGACGCAGGCGATCGACTTTGAGCCAAACGCGGCTGGCAGCTTTACCTTGCCGACTGTACTGATCACTGAAGAAACGTAAGAAGCCGAGTTCCTTCAAGAAACCCGGCTTCTGTCTTTTAATGGGGGCAGAGGGACTTGAACCCTCACGACCTTGCAGTCAACGGATTTTCATCCTCTTACAACTTTCGCTGCTGCCAGCAGGGGGTGCCTGCTAGTTTTGAGAATTGGACTCTCCCTTTACCCTCGACTACACGTTAGGGTAGCTCCCGTCGAGTCTCTGCACCTTCCGAGGAAAGTTTTGAGTTTTGAGTTTTAAGTTTTGAGTGATTGCTATGACTCAAACATTCAGACTCAATTTTCAGAACTACTACTGCGGCTTGGCTCAGGATTGCCTTGTTAGAGGATCGGGCTTAGAAAAGGTGTTGAACAGCTCCGAGCGAACTCAAAACTTTATTCTTTACCCCTTAACCTTCATCCCTCATCCCTAATTTAGGTTTCCCTGAGTTTGAGAGCGGTCACTTGATCGATTTCTCCATCAAGGCTCAGTTGTCTAAGTCCGTTGCGTCTACCATTCCGCCATGCCCCCGTAAATTAGACCCAGATCCAGTGGACGCAAATCCATTGGATGTGAATCCATTTGTTTATTGCACCATCAATTGGGGCATTTGTACAACCTCCTTTTGTGTTGCTGCACGATCACCACACCGCGATCGACCCTCACTAGCCCAATCCTTGCCAACAAAAACGCAGCGTTGACGACGGGCAAGCGGTAGAATGTTGTCAATTCTATCCCTTGCGCGTGCTATGGCTATCACAGTTGCTCTTCTGTATCTGGTTCTAGCGGGTGCCTTTTTGCTGGTTATCCCGGCGGCACTTTACTTCTACTTAAACACGCGTTGGTACGTCGCAAGTTCATTTGAGCGGGCATTTATGTATTTTCTGGTGTTTATGTTTTTCCCAGGACTGCTGCTGCTAGCGCCGTTTCTCAACTTTCGTCCGCAGCGCCGTGAAGTGGCTGGCTAGAAGGCGCGATCGTGCCTCTCCGTTTTTTCCTGGTTTGCCCTTTTTAGCAGGGTCGAGTTTGCGTTCCTACTTGTATACATAGATGCGACGGATTGATGCGCTTGGAATTGGCTTCGGGGTGTTTGCAGCCGGTGGGCTGGCTTACTTGTTTTTGCAGTGTGCTGGTTTAGATAGCACGACCGCAGGCATCTGGACACAGGTAGCACTGGTGGGTGGGCTGCTCGGCTGGGTTGCCACCTACGCCCTCCGCGCTGTGACAAAAACTATGACTTACAACCAGCAGCTGAAAGATTACGAGGAAGCCGTGCTGCAAAAACGCCTGGAAGAGCTAACGCCAGAGGAATTAGCCAAGTTGCAGGCAGAAATCGAGGCGGAAAGGGGAAATGAGGGAGTGGGGAGTAGGGAGTAGGGAGTAGGGAGTGGGGAGTGGGGGCGGCAAAGGAGAGAATTAACTCAAAACTCAAAACTCAAAACTCAAAACTCAAAACTCAAAACTCAAAACTCTCTAGCAAAGCGGCGCGAAGCGCAACTCAAAACTCAAAACTTTTCCTGCCCTCTGGCTCTTTACCGCCAAAAGCCAACCATATCACTACTAAAAATTGTTCAAATGACTTCGATCGCTCAACGCTTTGAAACTCTGCGCGACCATGCCCGTTGTGCGCTTATTCCCTTTATTACGGCGGGTGATCCTGATCTGGAGACAACAGCAGAGGCACTGCGGGTGCTCGATCGTAGTGGGGCTGATTTGATTGAACTGGGGGTGCCCTATTCTGACCCGCTGGCGGATGGCCCTGTCATTCAAGCGGCAGCCACGCGGGCATTGAAACGGGGTACACGGTTGGATCAAGTGCTGGAAGTAGTGCGATCGGTCAGTCCGACGTTGCAAGCGCCGATCATCCTGTTTACGTACTACAACCCCATCCTGAATCGCGGCATTGAGACCTACTTACAGCAAATTTCGGCGGCTGGAGTGCGCGGCTTAGTAGTGCCCGATCTACCGTTAGAAGAAGCAGAAACCTTGCTGAAACCAGCGGCAGAGTTTGGTGTTGATGTGACGCTGCTGATCGCGCCGACCAGTCCGAAGGAGCGTATTTTGGCGATCGCAGAGCAGTCGCAGGGCTTTATTTATCTAGTTAGCACCACTGGCGTGACGGGGATGCGATCGCAGGTGCAGTCACGGGTAAAAGATTTGCTGCTAGAGCTACGTACGGTTACAGACAAGCCGATCGGTGTAGGGTTTGGCATTTCGCAGCCAGAACACGCGCGTCAGGTGATGGAATGGGGCGCAGATGCCGCGATCGTCGGTAGTGCCTTTGTCAAGCGGTTAGCCGATGGTTCACCCACAGAAGGGCTACGGGCGATCGAGACGTTTTGCCAGAGCTTGAAAGCCGCGATCGCGCCTGTGTAGCTCCGCTGGCGCGAAAAGAGCTGCTCTCGGTGGCGCTGGCAACGCTAAGGATCGTGGATCAAATAACCTGTCATTTGTAGGGTGCGTTAGTCTCACGTAACGCACCGCTGGGGACACGCTTGGTGCGCTACGGCGTTGCCTCACTGCTCTAGGTGGCGCTGGTAACGCCAACCTTAATTTTGTGGTACGAATATTAAGAACCTTGTAGAAATATTGAGTTTTTTAGCTTTCTTGCGGAATTTATACTTTTGTGAGAAATTATAACTGCGTTCAGTGTGATTACTTACTTCAGTGTGTTCCCGTTTGTGTCCTGATCGTTAGCAGTTGATTGCTCAAATAGGGGTGAGAATACTGCTAGTAAAGGGTTTAAGGCTTTTGTTGCTTTTGAACAATCCTGCTGTAGATTTGTTCATCAGGGGTTTGCATCTACGTTTTGCTTCTATTCAGTTCCGCAGGATTACTGAACTGAGTTTCCGCTAAGTGTGAGGAGTGCATTTTTTGAAGAAACTGCCAGGACTGGGGTCTCTCCACGTCTTAGCAGCCTGGGGATTGCTTGGAGGCATGATTGCCTTGGCTTTGCCTGTGGTTGCTGATGACGTTGTGATTACGAATACTGCTTCAGCTCGCTTTAAGGACAGACTGGGTGGCGCTGATCGGGCTGCAACCTCTAATCCAACGACCCTTACAGCAGCACTAAGCCGATCGAGCCTAGAAATTATTAAAACTGCCGATCGTGCTGCTGCTGAACCGGGCGATACCGTTGTGTATCGCTTGCAAATCAAAAATACGGGTGCAACGACCCTATCGCCCCTGCAAGTGCTGGACACCCTGCCGCTGGGTTTACAGTTTGTTGCAACATCGGTGAGTGGCTCGATCGGCGCAGGTGGTAATGCGACACGGGTGGCAATTGCCGCGCCTACTGTTAGCGGACGCACGCTTACGTTTACCTATCTCAGCCTTGCCCCGCAGCAAACGCTGACACTGGTATACGCAGCGCTCCTCACGCCCGATGCTATTCGGGGCACAGGGAGAAATCTGGCAGTGGCGCAGGGGCAAACGGCAACGACCCCAGTGCAACCGACGCAGCCGATAACGCCCTCAGTACAGAGCAATGTCGCTAGCTTCAGACTGCAAATTCGCCCTGGCATTCTGGCTGACTGTGGCACTGTGATTGGACGCGTGTTTGTTGATAAAAACTTTGATGGCGAGCAGCAGCCCGGAGAGCCGGGAGTGCCCAATGCGGTCATTTTTATGGATGACGGTAACCGCATTACAACCGATGCGGCTGGGCTGTTTTCACTGGCTTACGTGGTTTCAGGCACCCGCACTGGCACGCTGGACTTGACGAGCCTGCCAGGGTATACCATCGCGCCTAACTTGTACCGCATTGAGGCAAATAGTCCATCCCGCTTGGTGCGGTTGGCTTCCGGCTCAACGGTGCGGATGAACTTTGCCGTCACGCCTAGCTTTAAGGAAGGGGGACAGTAGGATGCAAAATGTAACCCTTCGTCTAGCATTGCTGTCTTCCTTATTGGGTTCTGTTGCCACGATCGCACCCGCCCATACTCGTGAACTAGATAGCCCTGTTTTAGCGAGTGCTGATACAGTCAGTTCCACACCCACGAATCTGGATGCCGCCAGTCCTGATCTAGCTCATCGTAAACCAGCCAGCACTCAAGCCAATGACGCACCCAGTCCCAGTCAACGGCTGGCTCAAACGTCTCCGCTGCCTGAACCAGCATTAAGTCCGATCGCCCCGTTCGTCCGCATTCTGGCACCGCAGGCAACGACAATCGGCGAGCGATCGACCAACCTGATTGTGCAGTATCCAGCGGCGACGAAGGTGCAGGTCACGGTGAACCAAACGCCGCTCGACCCTGCCATTCAAACCCAGATTCAGGCGGGTGCCGATGGTGTCACGCAAGTCTGGTACGACATGCCGCTCCGGTTTGGTGAGAATACGCTGACGGTGCAGCCAGAGGGCGGTACGCCAGTAAGTGTGGTGGTCACGGTGAAGGAAACGGCAGCCCGTCTGGAGTTTTTGCCGACCAGCGATCCGCGCGTTCCAGCCGATGGGCGATCGTCCGTCACGGTCGAAGGGCAGGTCATTGACGAAGCGGGACAGGTGATCACTCAAGATGCGATCGTCACGCTGACTGCCAGTGCAGGCAAATTTGTCGGTGTGGATCAAGAGACAGAGAGTCCTGGTTTTCAGGTGTTGGCGCGAGGCGGCAAATTTACCGCACAGCTTCAGTCCAACCTGGCACCCCAAAAGGTTCGCATTCGGGCGGCTGTCGCTTTGCAAGAGGCAAAACTGTCTCAACCAGAGGATTCAAATCGACCACTGCCGCCGATCCAAAAAGCAAACGATGGGCGATCGCGGTCTGCCCCTTTCCCTAGTCCTGCGCCTCGGACACCCTTGCCGGGTCGGGCTGCCCAACTGCCAGAACTCGAAGCCTATACGCAAGTTGAGTTCATCACCAATCTGCGTCCGTTCATTATGTCGGGTTCCATCAATTTGCGGCTGGGCGCACCGGGAACCGACTATTACGGCAGCTTCCGTGATTTTCTCAACCCCGATCGTCTGAATGACGATTCGCCCCGGTTTGACTTTGGTGCCGCTGCCTTTGCTACGGGTCGCATTGGCGAATGGCTGTTTACGGGCGCATTCAATAGCCAGCGTCCGCTGAACCAAACGTGTGATGGCACCACTAACCTGTTTCGGAATACGCAGGCATGTGATCAGGTCTATCCCGTTTACGGCGATAGCTCGACCACGGATTTTTTGGCTCCCTCGATCGACAGCCTGTATCTAAAGCTGGAGCGCACGTCTAAGGTGCCCCAAGCGGGATCAGACTTCTTGATGTGGGGCGACTACAGCACGCCCGAACTGGCAACGGCATCGCAGTACTACACGGCAACCAACCGCCAACTGCACGGCTTTAAGGCAAACTACAACCTGGGCAATTTCCAACTGACGGGCTTCTACGCTGATAACCTGGAGGGATTCCAGCGCGATTCGCTGACCCCCAACGGCACCAGTGGTTACTACTACCTCTCGCGGCGGTTGGTGAAAGCAGGCAGCGAACTGGTCTACCTGGAAACAGAGGAACTCGGTCGCCCCGGTACGCTGGTCGATCGTAAGCAACTGTTTCAGGGGCAGGACTACGAGTTTGACTACGATCGCGGTTCTCTTCTATTCCGTCGCCCCGTTCAGACCACTGAATTTGACCTATTTGGACGGACGCTGGTACGCCGCATCGTGGTCACCTATCAGTACGAAGGCATCGGGCAGGATACGAGTCTGTACGCTGGACGGGTGCAATACAACTTTGCCCGTACGCCAGGGGCAGAAAGCTGGGCAGCAGCCAGCTACCTGAACGAAGACCAGGGTGGCAATACCTTTGCGCTGTTTGGTTTGGATGCGCTGATTCCCTTAGGCAACGATGCCAGATTGATTGCGGAATATGCCCGATCGACCAACGATTCCGTCTTTCGCGGCACCATTCGCGGCAGTGCTTACCGAGTCGAACTTAACGGCAAACTCTCACCGAGCGTTTTGGCACGCGCTTACTATCGATCGGTCGAAGAGAACTTTGCCAACGATGCAACCTTTAGCTTTGCACCGGGGCAGACCAATTACGGGGCAGAAGTGTCTGCCAAAGTGACACCCACCACCAGCCTGCTCTTTCAGGTCGATCGCGAAGTTAACTTTGGCATTGCCACAGCCGTACGTGGCTTTACGACCTCGACCGCTTTGACCGACCTGTTTAACCTTAGTCGCGACCCGCTTCCCGGTACGCGGGTTGATAACAGCTTGACCACCATTCGGCTGGGCGTGCTGCAAACGCTGGGCAAAGCAGAAGTGGGCGTTGATTTTGTGAATCGCACTCGCGACGATCGTCGCGCTCCCGGTCTCCTGGATCAGGGCAGCAGCCAGTTGGTCTCTCGGCTGAACGTGCCGCTGGCGAGAACGCTCTTGTTTCGCGCCCAGAACGAAACCAACATTGCTACCCCCGATCCGCTCTACCCCAATCGAACCACAGTGGCGCTGGATTGGGCAGTGATGCAAGGTGTCACGCTGCGACTGGCACAGCAGTTTCTCAGCGAAACCAGCGTCTACCGTACCAACTCCATCACCAGTCTGGATACGATCGTGGATCAACGCCTGACGGAAAATACCACCTTCACCGGACGCTACTCCATCCTGACGGGTGTCAATGGGCTGACGAATCAAGGGGCGATCGGGCTGAATCACCGCATCAAAATTGCGCCCGGTCTACGGGCAAACCTCGGCTACGAGCGCATCTTTGGTGACATTTTTGCCTACACAGCCGCAGGACAGCAGTTTGCCCAGCCCGTTGCCGTGGGACAAAGCGCTGCCTCATTGGGCATTACGGGTGGCGACAGCTATAGCGTTGGGCTGGAGTACACCGACAATCCCAACTTCAAAGCAACCGGACGCTATGAATACCGTACCTCCAAAGCAGGCAACAACACTGTTATCTCTGCCGGAGCCGCTGGCAAACTGTCACCTGCACTCACCGCACTCACACGGTACGACCAGGGCAATTTTGCGAACCAACTGCTGGTCGGCTCTGGGTTAGGCGACACGATTAACCTCAAGGTGGGTCTGGCCTACCGCGACCCCAGCAGCGATAAGTTCAATGCGCTACTGCGTTACGAATATCGCCAGAATCCCGCCTACACACCTGATACGCTTCTGTTTGGCAGCGGTACGGGTTCGACGGTGAATCTGTTTGCGGCGGAAGCGATTTACGCGCCCAACTACCGCTGGGAGTTTTACGGCAAATTTGCGCTGCGAAACACCAAATCCTACCTGGCAAAGGATTTGCTGGGCACCAACTCCATTACCCTGGCGCAGTTCCGCACGAGCTATCGCTTTGGCTATCGCTGGGATGTCGCTGGCGAAGTACGCTGGATTGGGCAGCCTGCTAGCGGCTATCAAGAGGTTGGCTTTGTGGCAGAACTTGGGTATTACGTCACGCCGAACTTGCGCGTAGCAGCAGGCTATAGCTTTGGCGATGCCCAGGATCGAGACTTTGGCGATCGCGATCGGGGTGGCTTCTTCGTTGGTCTTAGCCTGAAGCTGGATCAGCTCTCCGACATCTTCGGCTTCAAGCGCAACATCGCACCGCCGCAGCAACAGGAGTCGATCGTTAAGCCTGTGGCAGATGCTTCCGTGACTCCAGCAGCAACGACTGATGGAGGGCAAGGGCAATGAGCAAACAACATCAGGATGGCATGAGTAAGAAGGCAGAGGGCAAAAGGCAAAAGGCAAAAGGCAAGAGGCTCCATCAGGTGCCGCTTTGGCTGGGAATTCTGAGTGTTTTTGCAAGCGGTGTTGCGGTGGCGCAGACATCAGACACAACGGCAGCGCCAGCCCTACGGGTGACGGTGAACAGTAACCAGGATGGAGCGGTGCAGGCAGATGAGGGGTTGACGCTGCGGGAGGCGATCGCGATCGTCAACGGCATGTTACCACTCGATCGCCTATCGCCTGCTGAACAAGGGCAGGTAGAACCGCTTACAGGTAGTGCGTCATCGCAGATTGCCTTTCAACTGCCAGAGGGACAAACGACCATTCGTCTAATGGATGTGTTGCCAGCACTCCAGCGCGACGGGTTGCTGCTGGACGGCACCACGCAACCGGGCTATCAGGCAGAGCGATCGGCAATTAATGAACTGCCAATGCCCGTGCCTGTAGTGGCGATCGCCCCAGCAGAGGGCAAAGAAGTCTTTCGGGGGCTAACGGTTGCCGCTGACAACATCACCATTCGCGGCTTGAGTCTTTATGGCTTCACCTCGACTCACCGCGAGACTGCCAGTACGCCCCCTGCGGATATTTTCATCACCCATCGGTTGCCCCCGCCTGACATCAGCAAACAGCGAACCCCTGCTAACTTTGCGCCGTATTACAAAGATGATGTGCCCTCGCAGAATGTGGTGATTGAAAACAATTGGCTGGGCATTCCACCGTCGGAGCAACCGTCCGCTTCAACTCAAAACTCAAAACTCAAAACTCAAAACTCCCCTCGCTCTGCCTTTGGTGTGTCGGTGTTCAATGGCATTAGTACCACCATCCGCCGTAACTGGATTGCGGATCATGACGGTAGCGCCATCATCACCTCGGTGAACGCACAAAATTTACAAGTCAGCGAGAACGTGATCATTGGCAATGGCGTAGCCGGAATGCCAGATGCAATTCGGCTAGAAGGTGCCGTCAACCAGTCGCAGATTACAGGCAATCTTATCTGTGCAAATGATGGCAGCGGTGTGTATCTCTTTAAACCCAACGGTGCCGTGCAGATTAAAGACAACCAGATCATTTACAACGGCAGGCGTTTGCGACGTGCCGCGATTTACCTGATGGGCAGCAACCATCAAGTGACGGGCAACCAGATTCGCTATCAGACGGGTCCTGGTGTTGTGGTCGCGGCTTATCCCACCAGTCGCCAGAATCAGATTGGGACGAATCGGTTCTCCAACCTGGAAGGGTTGAGCATCGATCTAGTCACACGGCAAGGCACAGGCGGATCGCAGTACGCCGATCCAGTGGTGGAGGCTGGGACGGATGTGTCCGACTATCAGCGCGGCGATGGGATCAATCCTCAACGAGATACGCCTAATCGTCGCAAAGAAACTGGTAACAGCGCGATCAATGCACCACGTTTTGCCAGCAAGGAGTTTTTCATGCTGGATGCTGAAGCGGCAAAACCATCGGTGCAGGTTTTGGGCAAAGCAGACCCTGGCTCCAAAATTGAGCTGTATCAAGTGTCTGGCAAGGATGACGGGTACGGTCCGCTAAGTGAACCGATCGCCACCACCGAAACCGACGCAAACGGCAACTTTAGTACGACGATCGCCGCTTCTGTAGGTGAGCAGATTAGTGCGATCGCCACTGACCCCCGCTACGGTTCCTCTGAGCCTGCCCGTCTTGCCGTTGTGCGCTCCCTCTCTCCCTCTGCCCCTCTTGCTGCTTCCCAGCCGCCAACTTCGCTGCCCCGCTGTACGACCCCCGTTGTGCAACAACCGCCCCCACAGCCCGAACCACCACCGGACGTTGTGCGACTCACGGTGCCCAAAAACATTCACTTTGCGCTTGACAAAGCCACTATCAGCGCCGCAACGGCTAGAGTGCTCGATCGGATTGCTCAAGTCCTGGTCGAGAACCCGTACATTCTCGTGACAATCGAAGGGCATACCGATCCTCGCGCTACCGATGCCTACAACCTGGCATTGGGCGAACGACGAGCGATCGCTGCGCGTAATTACCTGTTGCGGCGCGGCATTACACCAGAACGCATGACCATTCGTTCGATCGGCGAACGCCAGCGTCTTGCTCCTGGCAGTACCCGACTGGACTATGCCCGCGATCGACGTGCTGAATTTATCTACCGCGATGCCAGAGACATTGAAGTGATGATTCAGGAACAAGATTTACAGATCGAACCATGAGTTGGAACGCGATCGTGCCAACCCCATTCAAGTATTTCCCCTGCGTGAGGATCGATGAACCGTCCCCTTAAAAAAAAGCTTGTCCTGTCGTCTGTAAGCCTGCTCCTTGGCTCTCAGACCATACTGCCGCCGCCATTAGCCCAAGCGCAACAGGCAGTGGTTCCCTTTGACCGGGGTTGCCCTGCGGGCACCGTAGAATCACCCGCAACTAACCTTGTTGCCAATAGTACCTTCACTATCTCGCCTGGTGTTGTGGGTGCGCTCCCTCCCAACAATCCGGCTAGTTTCACCAGTACTACGCCTTACCGGGGCGATGGTGTTTATCCTAGCGATCCAGTGGGTGGTCTGTCGATTCAAAATGGTCCGCTTACCGATCCCACAACACCTGATGTCGTGAATGGTCGTGGTGTTACAGCAGCGGAAGCCTTGCGGGCAGGCGTTGGTAATACGCCAATCAACACCTACCTTTACTCCAATCCAAACTCAAACGCAACCCCTCCCCCAGTATCTGCGTTCCCAGATCCGATTGTTTGGCAGCAAACTATTAATAATCTCACGCCCAACACGACGTATAACTTTAAGGGACTCTTCTTTAACCTGTTGGTGAATACAGGTGCGCCGGGCAGTAACGGTGTAGCGCCTCTGATCCGCCTGCAAGTGAGTACCGACGGTACTGGTGCAACCTTTATTCAACCCACAACGGTGCTGACGGTTGGGGATGAGTCGGCTGTTCCAGGCTTCCCGACGATCGCTAATACACGTCAGGCATGGATTCCGACCCAGTTTGCGTTCACTACAGGACCAACCCAAACCTCCGCCATTGTGCGCATTCGTGACGAAGCAAATAATACGTTTGGAGACGACTTTGGCTTTACTGCCCTTAGCATCCGGCAGTGCGTTCCCAATACACCGCCTCTGGGGGTGACAAAGCAGGCAGGCACACCGACTCAAAATGCCGATGGCACGTTCACCATTCCTTACACAATCCGCGTACGGAATTTTGGGCAGGCTGGTCAATCACCACAGCTTGACCTTTTAAATTTGCAGTTGACCGACAATTTAGCGCAGACCTTTGCGACAGCAACGCTGAATGCAGTCACCAATATTCAAAGTCAAACGCTGTCAGTGAACACTGGCTTCAACGGTGGCACCAACCAAAATCTGTTGCAGGGCACCGACACTCTAGTGGCAGGAGCCACTGCCATCATTACCTTTAACGTCAACATTACACCGGGTACAGGTTCTAATGGTCTTGGACCCTTTAACAACATAGCGACAGCGACTGCAACCAATCAGCTAGGTACGTCAGTGAGTGATCAGTCTAACGATGGTGCCAATGCTGATCCTGATAATGACGGAAACCCTGGTAATAACAGCACGCCAACGACTGTTTCTTTAGTACCTGGCGGTACTGGTTCTGGCTCATTCCGTTTGATCAAGCGGATCACTAATGTCACTCGTAATGGCACACCATTGGGCAGTGTTAGTTTCAATACCTTTGTAGATGGTGCTGGTGATGATGACAATGCGCCTGGGTTTACGCAGTTTCAACCAGGCGGCGCACCGATCGGGCAGATCAACCTCGACCCCAACACAGTCAAGCTCCAGAGTGGCGATGATGTGGAGTATTCGGTCTACTACCTTTCGGATGGCACCGCCTCTGCGATCGACGTGAGTCTCTGCGACCCAGTGCCCTTAAACACAACGCTCATCGCCAATACCACTCAGGTGCAGCGCAACAACGGCGCGATCGCGTCTGGTGGTACAGTTTTTGCGCCCCTCGCCCCTCTACCCGTCGGCAATACCTGCTTGGATGCCAGCAACCAAAATGGAACCGTCATTTTTGACCTGGGCGACATTCCCAACACCGTCGGCAATAACTTTGGCTTCGTGCGCTTTCGGGTCAGAGTCAATTAATAGTTGTTGGTTGTTAGGGCTTTAAGGGTTAATAGCTGTATAGAGTGCTGTATGGGCTTCGCTATGAAAGAAGAGCTTTAGCATGTACCGTCTCTTTAGGCTAACCTGATGAGTCAATGCACATCGACACTGATGTCTAAAAACTAAGAACTAAAAACCTCTCAGCGTGTCTTACCGCTATCTGCTTTTTCACAAACCCTATGATGTGCTGTGTCAGTTTACTGATGACGGCTCGAATGGTGTGCGGCAAACACTCAAAGACTACGTTCCTGTAGCAAACGTTTATCCCGTTGGGCGGCTCGATCGCGATAGTGAAGGTTTGCTGTTGTTGACCAATCACGGCTCACTGCAACATCGCCTCAGCGATCCCAAATTTCAGCATCCGCGCACCTATTGGGTGCAGGTAGAACGTCTGCCCGATGACGCGGCTCTTAAGCAACTGCGGCAGGGCGTACTGGTTCAGGGCAGCAAAACCCGTCCCGCGATCGTCACCTTGCTCACTGAAGAACCGTCTTTGCCCCCGCGTGACCCACCGATTCGGTTTCGTAAAACGGTGCCCACTGCCTGGTTAGAGTTGACGCTAACTGAAGGGCGCAATCGGCAAGTGCGACGCATGACAGCAGCAGTTAATTTCCCAACTCTGCGACTGGTGCGGGTGGCGATCGCCCACCTTCAACTCGACGGACTCGCCCCTGGACAGTGGCGCGATCTCACTCCCGCAGAACTTCGCCCACTGGAAGCCCTTTGTCAGTAAGATAGAAACCTATGGAACGCGAAGTCATTACTCTCCTGTCCCCACGAGAGATCGATAAAATGCGTCAGGCGGGACACCTGGCAGCACAACTACTGCATCACCTGTCGTCGCTGGTGCAGCCCGGTGTAAGCACCCTTGCACTCAATGACGAGGCCGAACGCTGGACGCAAGCGCATGGCGCGAAAAGTGCTCCGCTAGGCTACAAAGGTTTCCCAAAATCCATTTGTACCAGCGTGAACGAAGTGGTTTGCCACGGCATTCCCAACGCCAAGCAACTTTTGAGAGATGGCGACATCGTTAATATTGACGTGACGGTGATTTTGGATGGCTATCACGGCGATACCTCCAAAATGTTTTTTGTCGGCGAACCATCGCCGATCGCCCGTAAGCTGGTCGAAGTTACCGATGAATGTCGCCGACGCGGTATTGCAGCCATCAAACCCGGTGCCAAAATTGGCGATATTGGCGCTGCCATTCAAGAGTATGCCGAAGGGCAAGGCTTCTCGGTCGTACAGGATTTTGTGGGGCATGGCATCAGCCGAGTGTTCCACACTGCGCCTCAGATCCCGCATTATGGCAAAGCCGGTACTGGCAAAAAGCTACGACCCGGCATGGTGTTCACAATCGAGCCAATGATTAATGAAGGCACCTGGGAAGTCCAAGTTCTCGCCGACAAGTGGACGGCTGTCACCCTCGATCGCAAGCTCTCTGCCCAATGCGAACACACGATCGCCGTCACCGAAACAGGCGTGGAAATCCTCACTCCTTATCCCGGCGAAGAGATTCCAGGAACGTAGTCGTCCGTATGGAACAGGCACCCCAACTTGGTAAAAACGATTGGGGTGATGCTGAGATGGGCTGATGATCATGATTGATGAAATTCATTGTTTGATCTGATGAGCCGATCGCAGAATTCAGACCGATCGCCACGGCTAAACAACTTTGCCCCTTTGGTTTATGTGCAGGTGAGTTTACCGTTCCAGATAATTTCGATGCGACTTTGAAGGAGTTTTGAGTGTCATCAGCCCGACTTGCCCAGCAGATGCAGTTCGTGATTGAGATCGATAAACTCAAGCAAGTGCTGCGGCAAACCTTACTGACCGATGGCTCCCGACGCGAAAACAGTGCCGAACACTCCTGGCACATTGCGCTGATGGCGATCGTCCTTGCTGAGTATGCTCCGGCTCCCCTCGATCTGCTGCACGTGATCAAACTATTGCTCCTGCACGATCTGGTCGAAATTGATGCAGGTGATACCTTCTGCTATGACCATCAGGGCAACCAGAGCAAAGCCGATCGGGAAACTCAAGCCGCCGATCGCCTGTTTGGACTGTTGCCACCTGATCAAAGCGGTGAGTTTCGTGCTTTATGGGACGAGTTTGAAGCACAGGAAACGCCTGCGGCTAAATTTGCGGCTGCCCTCGATCGGCTCCAGCCCATCCTTAACAACCAGCAAACAGGTGGCTATAGCTGGAAACTGCATGGCATCACAAGCGATCGTGTCTTGCAGCGCATGGCTCCAGTTCAAACAGGTGCACCAGAGCTATGGTCTGTCGTGCAGCAGGTGATCGAGGACTGCATCGCTGCTGGCTACCTAAAAGAACCCGCGTCGGAAGAAGTCGCGATCGGTAATCTGGATGCGCCCGTAGCCTAAAAACTGACCGTAGGGCTGCTCCCCTGTAGGAAACGCGGTCACGCCGTAGAGATAAACGCCGCCAACATCCGGGTTGCGTGTGGCGTATAGCCCAATCCTGACCTGGCTACCGGGTTCAATCGGTGGATTAAACGTCACAGTAATGGCACGCGTTTGAGGATCTTCGGTCACGTCCTGGAGGGGGAGTCTCGTTTGGCGATCGCCCAATTTGCCCACTGCTTCTGTTTGCCGAATATCAAAACGGGCGCGCGAGGGCGCGGCTTCGGGGGCAATCATGACCTGCTGTAAGGACTCTCCCGCATTCTCAGGCACGGTCAGCGTAAAGTAGTACGTTGAACCCCAAGAGTAGGCTGTCTTCTGCGTTGCGGTTGCACCCTCAAACCGTGGTGGCTGCACAAAATACGTTTTGCCATTCGCTAACTGCACCGCCTGCAGGGGTAAGCCGATACCACCGCTTGCTGCTAGCGCTAAGACCGCACTTAAGCACAATTTACCGATTTTCATCTCGCCTTCTTATTTTGATACTGGGTCGCAATCTCTACATTCACAGCCCTTCCCGTCTGCCTGCACCCTGCCCAGCGATCGCGCCTACCTGCCCTGGCGGCAATAACTAAGAATCATGACCACTATCGTAGATGGAGATGCGTCCGTAGCCCAAGAATTGTCCAACTGCCTGATCGCCTGCTGGAAAGGCGGTCAGGCCATAAAGGTAGGTGCCACCAAAATCTGGGTTGCGATCAGCGTAAAGTCCGATCGTCACCGTTTTGCCCGACGCGATCGCTGGGTCAAAGGTGATCGTCATCGCTTGTGTCTTAGAGTCTTGAGTCACTGCTTGCAGCGGTAGCTTCGTGCCTTCTCGATCGAACGTGCCTTCAAACGCTTCTGTGCGATTGACATCAAACCGTACGCGATCGGGCGCTTCTTGCGGCGAGATCACTACTGCTTGCAATGGCTCGCCTGCATTCTCCGGTAGCGTCAGTGTGAAATAGTACGTTGACCCCCAAAAACGAGCGATCGTTTGGGTTGCAACGGCACCGTCTAAGCGCGGCGGTTGAACGAAAGCGGTCTTGCCGTTTGCGAGTTTTACTGCCTCCGCCGAGCCGACTAGAGCCACACTGCTGAGGGAAAGCAATAATACTGTCGCTAAATGCGATCGCCAGTTCATAGCCTGCACCCTGTTGCCTACACCTCTGTTCTAGCAGGTTCAGACAAGAATTGCCGTTCCGCTTTTTGATCAGTTGCTTATGGCTGTCGGTAACTAAAAAAGCCAGGGCTTGCCCTGGCTTTTTTAACAGATTAAGTGAAGACCGTTAGCGATCGACCGATCCCATCACTACGTCAACGCTGCCTAGAATCGCAAAGATATCGGCGACCTTATTACCTGTTACCAGTTTGGGTAAGACTTGGAGGTTATTAAAGTCACCCGGACGGATTTTCCAGCGCCAGGGGAAGACAGTCTCGTTGCCGATGATGAAGATGCCCATTTCACCGCGACCCGCTTCAATACGGACGTAATGTTCACCTTTGGGAATCTTGAAGGTAGGCGCAATCTTTTTGCCAATGTACTGGTAGTCAAAGCCGTTCCATTCCGACTTAGGACCCGCTTCCATGCGCTTCGCTTCCAAATTCTCGAAGGAGCCACCTGGCAGCCCTGCGATCGCCTGCTGGATGATCTTCACCGATTCGCGCATTTCTGCCATCCGCACGACGTAGCGTGCCAAACAGTCTCCCTCCGTTGCCCAGGCAACCTCCCAGTCAAAATCGTCATAGCATTCGTAGTGATCGACCTTCCGCAGATCCCACTGCACGCCAGAGGCTCTCAGCATCGGACCCGAACAGCCCCAGTTGATGGCTTCTTCACGGGTTAAAACACCGACTCCTTCCAGACGGCGACGGAAGATTGGGTTGTTGGTGATCAGTCTTTCATACTCATCAATGACGGGCATGAAGTAGGTGCAGAAGTCTTCACACTTGTCTACCCAACCGTAGGGCACATCAGCAGCAATGCCACCAATGCGAAAGTAGTTGTGGTTGACCATACGATAACCTGTTGCCGCTTCGTACAGGTCAAGGATCATTTCACGATCGCGCAGGGTGTAGAAAAACGGCGTTTGGGCACCCAAATCCGCCACAAAGGGACCCAGCCACAGCAAATGATTGACCACTCGCGCCAGTTCCAGCATGATCACGCGGATGTAGCTAGCACGTTTGGGCACTGGCACATTGGCTAATTTTTCCACCGCGTTGACGGTGACTGCTTCGTTAAACATGCCGCCGTAGTAGTCCCATCGGCTGGTGTAGGGGACGTACATGATGTTGGTACGGTTTTCGGCAATCTTCTCCATGCCCCGATGCAGATAGCCCAGTACAGGCTCGCAGTCAATGACATTTTCACCATCTAACGTCACAACCAGTCGGAAACATCCGTGTGTCGCGGGATGGTGAGGACCCATGTTGATCACCATGGGTTCTGTCTTGGTCTCGATCATTGACATAGGTGAACAGTCTCCCTCTGAGCGGTTGGATTCGTTTTTAGTTTTTAGTTTTTGGTTGTTAGTGAAGAGGCGACCGAACAACTAAGTGCTAACAACTCATACTGCGTTCTCTTAGATTATACGGACTGATTGGCTGGAGAAGTGTCGAAGCTGACGACGATCGGTATCAGGCTTTGAGAGGAAAGCGATAGAGTAGGGTCGAATGCTCTTCTTGCTCCTGATTCATCTTTAGCGGTCAATGGTCAGCGGTTAGTTTTTTAGCCTTTAGCCTTTAGCCTTTAACCTTCATCTCCCTCTCCCCTCTCCCTCTCCCCTCCCCCGCATGGCACCTGTACAAGACCGACCCGACGACGCATCCACCTTGCCTGATCTCGCCCCAGAAACGACATTTGTACATATTCCTGTTTTGAGTCGTGAGGTGCTAGAGGGGTTGGCGGTGCGCTCAGGCGGGCATTACCTGGATGCCACAGTCGGTGGCGGTGGACACAGCGCCTTGATTTTAGCCGCTGCATCGGATGTACAGGTGACGGCGATCGATCAGGATGAGCAGGCGATCGCGGCTGCCCAGGCAAAACTGGCGGAGTTTAAAGACCGTGTGCAGTTTCACCGTACTAACTTTGCTGCGTTTCAACCTGGAGAACAACGGTTTGACGGGATTCTGGCGGATCTCGGCGTGAGTTCGGCACAATTTGACATTCCCGATCGTGGCTTTAGTTTCCGCCATGCTGCCCCCCTCGATATGCGGATGGATCAGCAGCAAGATCTCACTGCCGCAGACATCATTAATCATTGGGACGAAGTGAAGCTGGCAGACATTTTCTACACCTATGGCGAAGAGAGACTGTCGCGCCGGATTGCTCGCCGTATCGTTGAGCGACGACCGTTTGAAACCACCACTGAATTAGCAGAGGCGATCGCCTACTCCGTGCCCAAGTCATACCGCTACGGACGCATCCACCCTGCTACTCGCGTCTTTCAGGCATTACGGATTGCCGTTAATCAAGAATTGACCGTGCTGGAAACCTTCATCGATCGCGCCCCTCATTGGCTCAAACCAGATGGCAAAATTGCCATTATTAGTTTCCATAGCCTCGAAGACCGTATTGTCAAACATCGCTTTCGCGAGTCAGAGTGGCTCAAAGTACTGACCAAAAAGCCAATGCTGCCGCAGGACGATGAAGTGGCTGAAAATGTGCGATCGCGATCGGCAAAATTGCGCCTAGCTGAACGAACGATCTAAGTAACTGGGCGTCATCAAACTGAAGATGACTTCGGGGGTGGAGGGGGGAGAACCGCCTGCCTGGGGGCAACGCCCCCAAACCCCTCTTTGACAATTAATTGTGGCTACCTACTTAGAGGTGGGTTTTGAAGTCGAAATGTTGCGCCTTTATTAATTAGCATTAAGCTTTGAAAGGCGAAATTTAGTCTTTTAGTTTTATCGTTCTATTGTTGAGATGTTGCTAGCTTTGGGCATCTCTATCTTTAGGAAGTGGTGTTTTTTAGAATGCTGCCCTAACTAATCAGCAGATTGTTCATCATGAAATAGTGGGTTGATTATTTGGCAAATAACCCTACCACTAAAGTCCTGTTGTATTGCCAAATGTCCTTTTATTGAAATACTAGTCATCCTTTGTCTTACAAAAGCGGCAGCACGCCTCAAAGCTAAGCCTCAGAGCGAAAAAGCACCCTTCGCTACACCAACACTTCCATTGCCAGGTCGAAAATGAACGAGTTACAGTTTGTTGAGGAGGTGTCGAGGCTTGAAGCTCTCCACCAGTACCAAATTCTTGATACTGATCCTGAAACGGTCTTTGATGATATCGCCCAACTCGCTGCTCATATTTGTGGCACCTCGATCGCGATCGTCAATCTCATTGATGAAAAGCGTCAATGGTTTAAGGCAAGGGTTGGGTTAGCGGTTTCAGAAATGCCGCGCAACGTGGGGCTATCGTATCTCTGCATTGAGCATGGAGATGTTATCGTTGTGCCCGATACGATGACCGATGCAACGCTTGCCAAGAATCCTTTAGTCATTGACTACCCTTACATCCGGTTCTATGCCGGGATGCCATTAAAGACGCCGGAGGGGCACACGATTGGCACGCTTTGCGTCATTGATTCTGTTCCCAAACAACTTTCTGCACAACAGATCGAGGCGTTGCGATCGCTGGGTCGTCAGGTGGTCGGTCAGCTTGAACTCAGGCGAAATTTATTAACCCTATCACGCACCACAACCCAATATCAGCAGGCAGAGGCATCCCTGCGGCAGGCAGCGTCAGAGAACCTCAAATTAGCGCAGGCGATGGCATCGGTCTCCGATGGAGTGGTAATTACTGATCCGCACCAGTCTGATAATCCCATTATTTACTCTAACTTCGCGTTTTCTCGCATCACGGGTTATACAACCACAGAAATTCTGGGTCAAAACTGCCGCTTTTTGCAGGGTGCTGACACCGATCGCGCGACTATGGCAGCCATTCGAGTTGCCCTGGACGAGCAGCGTGAGATTCAAACGACCCTGCTGAACTATCGCAAAGATGGCACACCCTTTTGGAATGAGTTGAAGCTGGCTCCTGTGCTTTCTCAAGAGGGAGGTTTACTCTATTTCGTCGGTATTCAGACAGATGTGACCGATCGCAAGCTGGCAGAAGCAGAGCGTACCCAACTTTTAGAACGGGAACGGTTAGCGCGGGCTGATGCAGAAACGGCTGGTGAGCGTGTCACCAACATTTTGGAAAGCATTACCGATGCCTTTTTTGCACTTGATGATGACTGGCATTTTACCTATCTAAACCATCAAGGCGAGTTGTTGCTTCAGCGATCGAAAGCGGATCTGCTGGGCAAAAGCTTTTGGGATGAGTTCTCAGAAACGGTGAAAGCCAGCTTTTACAAAGAATTCAAACGGGTTGTTCTGGAACAAACGAGCGTCCAGTTTGAGACGTTTTATCTGCCCCTCAATTCATGGTTTGCCGTTCATGCTTATCCTGCCAAAGCAGGATTGTCAGTTTATTTTCAAGACATCACTAGCCGCAAGCAGTCAGAGCAAAAAATTCGTGAACAAGCAGCGTTACTTGATGTTGCCACCGATGCCATTTTTGTGCGGGGTTTGGATCATCAAATTCTTTTCTGGAACCAGGGTGCCGAACGGCTCTATGGCTGGCAGGCAGCAGAAGTGTTGGGCACAAGCGCGATCGAACGCCTCAACCGGGATGACGTTACTCAACTGGATGAGGCTTTGAGCCTCACTGTTGAACAAGGATCTTGGCAAGGGGAACTGTCTCAATGCTCGAAAAACGGTAAACCGCTGACGGTCGCCAGCCGCTGGACGCTGATGCTCGATGAGGCGGGTGCGGCAAAAGCAATCTTGATTGTAAATACCGACATTACCGCAAAGAAACAGTTGGAAATTCAGTTCCTACGCACGCAGCGGATGGAGAGCATTGGCACCCTGGCAAGCGGCATTGCCCATGACTTAAACAACATCTTGACCCCTATTTTGTCGTCGGCTCAATTGCTGCTGATGCAAAATACGTTGACAGACGATCGCAAAGAGCATTTCTTAAAGACGATTGAATTAAGTGCCAAACGGGGCGCTTCACTCGTCAAGCAAGTGCTGTCGTTTGCCCGTGGAGTAGAAGGAAAGCGGACTATTTTACAAGTACGTCATCTGATTTCCGAGATTCAGCACATTGCCTTTGAGACTTTTCCAAAGTCCATTGCGCTGAGCGTCGATTCTGCTAATGATCTCTGGCTTGTTTCTGGCGATGCGACACATTTACACCAAGTCTTGATGAACCTTTGTGTCAATGCGCGTGATGCGATGCCCAGTGGCGGTGCGCTAAATATTACAGCCGGCAACTTCATGATTGATGAAAGCTTTGCCCGGATGCACATTGAAGCGTCTGTGGGTGCCCATATTGTCCTTACCGTTGCCGATACTGGCACAGGCATTTCAGCAGAGGCGATCGATCGCATCTTTGAGCCATTTTTTACGACTAAAGAACTGGGCAAAGGTACAGGCTTGGGTCTTTCGACTGTCCTCAGCATTGTCAAAAGTCATGGCGGCTTTGTAGACGTAGTGAGTGCTATCGGACAGGGGACTCAATTCAAAGTTTATTTGCCTGCTATTCAAAGCAAGGAAGCGACCCACGCTCAGGATTATGATCTGCCCTTCGGCAATGGTGAGCTGATTTTAGTCGTAGACGATGAGGCGATGATTCGCCAAACAACGCAGGCTTCGCTCGAAGCCTACAACTATACGGTTCTCACCGCCAATGATGGGATTGAGGCGATCGCGCTTTATGCTCAACATCGAGACAATATCCATTTGGTGCTGGTGGATATGATGATGCCGTCGATGGATGGCTTGACCGCGATTCGTACCTTGCGGAAAATGAACCCACAGATAAAGACACTTGCCATTAGTGGCTTGGTTTCAAGTACTCAAGTACCTGCCTTAGAGGGGGGCGATAAGCTATCAGTATTAGCAAAACCGTTTACAACTAAAGAACTGTTGGAAAGCGTTCATCATCAGCTGGTTGGCACGCAATCTACGGGTGCTTAAAACGAGCGATCGCGGCTAATGGAGGGTTTCTCCAACTGTGTGCAGTCGTTGCCAAGCGCATACTCTCAAAGCATTTCTGTCATGTCAAACCAAACGATCGGCCTCGACGACCAACTTTATAGCTACTTGCAGTCTGTTTCTTTGCGAGAGCCAGCGATTCTCACCCAGCTACGGCAGGAAACGGCGCAGCAATCCATGAGCCAAATGCAAATTGCGCCGGAGCAAGGACAGTTCATGGCATTGCTGGTGCAGCTAATGGGCGCGAAGAAAACGCTGGAAGTAGGCGTTTTTACTGGCTATAGCTCGCTGGTTGTGGCGCTGGCGTTGCCGCCCGATGGTAAAGTCGTTGCCTGCGATGTGAGTGAAGAATATACGTCGATCGCCCGTCGCTATTGGCAGCAAGCGGGCGTAGCAGACAAAATTGACCTCCACCTTGCCCCAGCTTTAGAGACATTAGATCGACTGCTGGCAGCAGGGCAGGCAGGCACCTTTGACTTTGCGTTTATTGATGCAGACAAAAGCAACTATGACGGCTACTACGAGCGATCGCTCCAACTGGTGCGATCGGGTGGACTGGTGGCGATCGATAACGTCCTCTGGTCTGGACGGGTCGCTGATCCCCAGGTGCAAGACAACCGCACCAACAGCATTCGCGCCTTTAATCAAAAAGTACATAAAGATGCTCGGGTAAGCCTAAGCCTGGTGCCGATCGGCGATGGACTCACCCTGGCACGAAAGCATTAGGCGACTTGGTTCAAAAGGTTGGTTTCGTCTGTAGGAGCGTTACCTGTAACCTTCCTACTAGGCTTGCCGTCGCCGTGCCTCTTGACGGCTTCGCTTCTCCTCCGTCAAACTGTCAACGCAATAGGGGCAGGCAATGCCATCCTCATAGTCTGGGGAAACCTTGTCCTCTTCAGAGATAGGATGTCCACAAGCACGGCACATGTCGTAAGTGCCGGCTTCCAGACCGTGCTGGACAGCCACCCGTTGATCGAAGACGAAACATTCGCCTTGCCAGAGGCTGTCGTCGGTCGGCACTTCCTCCAAATATTTCAGGATGCCGCCTTTAAGGTGATAGACTGCCTCAAAGCCTTGAGCCAGCATAAAGGCAGAGGCTTTTTCGCAGCGAATGCCGCCTGTACAAAAGAGCGCTACTTTTTTGTGCTGGGTGGGATCGAGATGGGTACGGACATACTCTGGAAATTGCCGAAACGATCGCGTCTGAGGATTTTCTGCGCCCTGAAAGCTGCCGATGCTCACTTCGTAAGCGTTGCGTGTATCGATCACTGTCACCGCAGGATCGGCGATCAGTGTGTTCCAATCTTTTGGATCAACATAGGTGCCAACTTGAGCGTTCGGATCAGCAGCAGGCTCGCCGATCGTGACGATTTCTGCTTTCACGCGAACTTTCATGCGCTCGAAGGGTTGTACATCAGCAAACGATTCCTTGTGCTCTAGATCCGCAAGTCGGGGATCAGTCCGCAGAAAGGATAGCACTGCATCGATCGCCTCTCGTGAACCCGCGATCGTGCCGTTGATGCCTTCTTCTGCCAGCAAGATTGTGCCCTTCACATCCTGTAGCTGACACTGCGCCAATACCTGCGATCGCTTTTCGGCAGCGTCTGGAAGCCTGACAAATTTGTAAAGCGTTGCAATAACCAATGTCATGCCCTTAATCACCAATCACCATCAACCATAGCGCCAAGCTGAAATTGGGCTGCCTGAGCGCCCGGCATCCTGAAAGAAGCTGAGGATCTGACTTCCGGCAGGGAATCTTTCAGCCAATTCCGATATTCTAGTGAAAACGATCGTATTGTGTAAGCGCTAGAACTGAGTGATGTGACCCAAGCAAGCTATATGAAGGTGTGTTATGCGTCGCTCTAGCTACTGCCAACGATGGAGATTTGGTAATAGTGCCGACAGAAGCACCGTTGACGCTTATAACTAAATGAGGAAATGAGGAGAATTTTAAATGAACAATCAAATTCAATCGCAAGCCGCAAGAGTCTGGGGCATTGTTAAAGATCCCACAACAGGCGCTGCCTACACGCAGGTATTTGCTATCACCTGGCTGATTCTTAAGGAAACAGGTTACCTGCTTTGGCTGGTCATTTGTTTGACGCTAGTGTTTGGCGACTGGGTATGGCGTACAGGCTACCGTACAGGCTGGAGCACCCGTGAATGGATCAACAATTTTGAAAAACCAGACACCGATCGCGTAGCGCAAGATGCTGGTCAAGGCTTGCTTGAAGCCAGTAAATCAGCTCTATCTGGCGCGATCGCCACAGCCAAGCAACAGCTAGGTATCGAAGACAAGTCAGAACCACTCCTGGCAAGCGCCTCGTCGGTTTCAACACCCGCTGCCCCACGACCCACCCCTGCGCCCACGCCGACACCAGCAGCGCCTCCGTTTACACCCTCAACGCCCCCGGCACCCAATACAGAGGAGTTAGACTCCGAATAGGTTGTGACGTGCCCTGTCTTACCTCTGCCATCAAGATGAATGCGATAGACTAACACTTCAGAAACGATTGCGAGGTTTAAAAACATGGGGGCACGGTCAACTGCTGCAAAAGCGGGTGCAAAAGCGGACGCGACCGATACAGACGATCGGCAGGCAGCGAAAGCAGCGCTTCAGGCAAATAATGGGATCACAGAGACAGCGGTGATCCCCTCAGCCAATGCCTGGTCGATCGAGAAAAGCGAGGAACTCTACCGGATCACGGGTTGGGGTGAGCCTTACTTTTCGATTAACGCGGCTGGAAACGTCACTGTTTCTCCTGAAGGCGATCGCGGCGGCTCCCTAGACCTGTTTGACCTTGTGAATGCCCTCAAGCAGCGAAACCTGGGTCTGCCGCTGCTGATTCGCTTCTCTGACATTCTGGAAGACCGTATTGAACGGTTGAATGCCGCCTTTGCAAAGGCGATCGCCCGCTACAACTATCCGGGTGTGTATCGGGGGGTGTTTCCTGTCAAGTGCAACCAGCAGCGGCACTTAGTCGAAGCGCTCGTTCGGTTTGGCAAACCCCATCAGTTTGGCTTAGAGGCAGGGTCAAAACCTGAACTCATGATTGCGCTGGCAACGTTGAAAACTCCCGGTGCGCTGCTGATCTGCAACGGTTACAAAGACCGGGAATACATTGAAATGGCAATTCTGGCGCAGCAGCTGGGGCAAATTCCCATCATTGTGCTGGAGCAAATTGAAGAAGTGCCGCTGGTGATTGAAGCGGGTCGCAAGCTGGGCATTCGTCCCATTCTCGGTGTACGCGCCAAGTTGAGTAGTAAGGGTGTGGGGCGTTGGGGCACTTCAGCAGGCGATCGCGCCAAGTTTGGCTTGACCGTTCCCGAAATTCTCAGCACAGTGGAGCAGCTCAGCGCGGCGAATATGCTGGACTCGCTGCAACTGCTGCACTACCATATCGGTTCGCAAATTTCCTCGATCGCCGTTGTCAAAACTGCCATTCAAGAAGCCAGCCAAATCTATGTGGAACTGGCAAAGCTGGGCGCAGACATGAAATATTTAGACGTTGGCGGCGGCTTAGGCGTAGACTACGACGGCTCCAAAACCAACTTCTACGCCTCCAAAAACTACAACGTCCAGAACTACGCCAATGACGTAATTGCGGAGGTCAAAGAAGCCTGCGATGAGCGCAAGCTGCCTGTACCCACGTTAGTGAGCGAAAGCGGACGAGCGATCGCTTCTCACCAATCTGTCCTCGTGTTCGATGTCCTCAGCACCAGCGAAGTGCCCTCCGGTGTGCCTGACCCTGTGCAGGAAACGGAACATCTCATCATCCGTAACCTGTACGAAACCTACGAATCCATCACCGTCGAAAACTACCAGGAGGCGTACCACGACGCAACCCAGTTCAAAGAAGAAGCCATTAGCCTCTTTAACTTCGGTTACGTCAGCCTACCCGAACGCGCCCGAGCCGAACGCCTCTACTGGCTGTGTTGCGAGAAGATTTTGGTCATTGCCCGTCAGCAAGAATACGTCCCCGATGACCTGGAAGATCTGGAAAAGATCATGGCATCGATCTACTACATCAACCTCTCGGTGTTCCAATCAGCACCGGATAGCTGGGCGATCGACCAACTCTTCCCCATCATGCCCATCCATCGCCTCGACGAAGAACCTACCAAACGCGCCACTCTCGCTGACCTCACCTGCGACAGCGACGGCAAAATTGACCAATTCATTGACCTGAAGGATGTGAAACCCGTGTTGGAGTTGCATCCGTTGCGGAAGACAGAGGGCAGAGGGCAGAAGGCAGATGTTGACACTCCTCACTCCCACGAACCTTATTACTTGGCAATGTTTCTCGGTGGTGCCTATCAGGAAATCATGGGCAATCTGCATAACCTGTTTGGCGATACGAATGCGGTGCATATTCACCTCACGCCTAAAGGCTACGAAATTGAACACGTTGTCAAAGGCGACACGATGACAGAAGTACTGGGCTATGTCCAGTACGACTCTGAAGACCTGATCGAAAGTATTCGTCAGCAAACCGAAGTGGCGCTGCAAGAAAAACGCATCACGCTGCAAGAGTCTCAACTGCTGCTGCAAAACTACGAGCGTAGCCTGAGCCGCTACACCTACCTCTCTGCCTGAGATTCAGCGTATGAATAGGGTACACTCTTGAGAATCGATCGCTCTTCCTTGCTTGTGCGCTTCAGTAAACACCATGCCCAACAACGAAAACTCGAACTCGCCTGATAAGCTAGATCTCCTGATTGACCAGGTTGGACACTTCACTGAAGGTTTAACAGAACTCAGGATCTTAGTGCAGGCGCAGGCAGAAACAGCCCAAAAGCAGCTTGAGGCGATCGACAAGCAAGCCGTTGCGATCGACAAACAGAGCGAACGTATAGACAAACTAGGTGATCGCCTGGAAGAGTTAGCGCAAACTGTCGATCGGCAGAGCCACAATATCGATCGCATCGCCTCAGCAATGGAGGCGAGTAACCGTAGTCAATCAGAAGCCATTAATCGTTTAGCAAGTATTGTCGATCGGCTGTTACCGTCACAACCTTAAGTCAAAGTTTTGGCTGCTCGGATAGCTTTAGTTACTGAGGTGTCAGCCAGAAAGTAGCCAGAAGATGAAATAATAGCAGACGGATACCCAACGTTACGTTGCGATCGACGCGACCAGTTGACACCAACTTAGTCCTTCAGCCTTCCTCAAAACCTTGGGTATAGACCTCCGCAGCTACGTATATATCGATCGCCTGCAAGCCCAACATGCGGCTTACATGGGCACTGTCTCCATTGGGTTTCTCCCGCTTCCAGGCGATGCCTCCCTCTGGATCGAAATATCTCCTGGTATTGAAATTAACCGCATCACGGATGTTGCCCTCAAATCAGCAGTGGTGCGTCCCGGCGTTCTAGTTGTTGAGCGCCTGTACGGGCTGTTAGAAGTACATTCCAGCAATCAGGGGGAAATTCAAGCCGCAGGCAGAGCCATTTTGGATGCGTTGGGTGTGCGGCGGCAAGACTGCCTCAAGCCTCGCGTGCTCTCCAGCCAAATTATTCGGAACATTGACCCGCATCATACGCAGCTTATTAACCGCAATCGACGTGGACAGATGATTATGGCAGGGCAAACGCTGTACGTGATGGAGGTCGAGCCTGCTGCCTATGCGGCGCTTGCCGCCAACGAAGCCGAAAAAGCAGCGCTGATCAACATCCTCCAAATTTCGGCAGTCGGTAGCTTTGGGCGGCTCTATCTGGGTGGCGAAGAGCGTGACATCATTGCAGCAGCAGGAGCCGTCGTGGAGGCAATGGAAAATGTTTCTGGACGGAGCCATCCTGACGATCGCCGTGCAGAGTAGCTTTAATTAGTTCTGATTCGTTAATACCCTGAATTCGATCGCAAAGGACGCAAGTATGGCAAACCCAGAGCATCTTGCACTGCTAGACCACGGTGTCGCCCAGTGGAATGAATGGCGACAGCGATCGCCCCAGGCATTACCCGATCTCAGTGACGCTAAGTTAAGCGGCAAACAGCTTGCAGGCATTGACCTGAACTGCGCCAACCTGAATGGAGCGCTCCTTTGCAACACTAATTTGAACGGCGCTAATTGTACGAAAGCCACCTTCAACAATGCCAATCTCATGCGAGCCAGCCTGGAAAAAGCAACCTTGAAGCAGGCTGAACTTGTCAATGCAACCCTCAGTGTTGCCAAGCTCAACGGTGCTAATCTTGCTGATGCCGTCCTCATGGGTGCCGATCTAAAGGTGGCATTGTTGCGTGATGCCGATCTGAGCCATGCCGATCTCAGCGCCACGGAACTCTATGGGGCAGATTTGCGATCGGCAGATCTGGATGAGGCGAATCTCAGCCGCGCTAACTTGAGTACCGCAAGGCTCATTGGTGCTAACCTCAGCATGGCAAACCTGACTCGTGCCAACCTCGATCGTGCCGAATTGGGGCAAGCAATCCTCTATCGCGCCAACCTGCACACTGCGAGTTTAATTAGTGCGCATTGCGTTGGAGCGTTTTTGTCGGGAGCCGACTTGAGCCACGCCAACCTGTCAGGAGCCGATTTTTCCTGGTCAAAGCTCAGTCGAGTCAATTTGGCTCAAGCCAACGGTTGCAAAGCAAATCTACGCGGCGTAGACCTGAGCCGAGCCAATTTGAGCGCTACCAATCTTACAAACGCAAACCTGCGTGGAGCGAATCTGAGCGAGGCGATTCTTACAGAGGCAATCCTGGCTGGTGCAAATTTAAGTGATACGAGGCGCGATCGTGCTCAGTGCAACAGTGCGACCATAGCCGACGATGGACAGCATTGATCATAGAGCGAAAGCAAAGCTGCTCTTCACTGCGGTCGGTTGGTATGCCATTCATCAAATTCCTTCCTATCGACTTAATCAGGAATGATGTGTGGAGATTTTCTGCCTATTCACTTAAGTTGTGCATACTATACAGGAATTTCTGCCTATCTACTTGATTGAGATGTTATACAGAAACTTTCTGCCTAAGATCCCAATTTGGGATCTTAGGCAGAAAGTTTCAGTCTAATCATTGTTAGGTTTTGAAACTCATTGGGTAGAAGATTGTGACAAACTACACTAAAGCTATCTTTGAGGAGAATTCATGAAAGCAATCGTATGTACAGAGTATGGATCTCCTGATGTTATGCAGCTTAGGGAGGTAGAGAAACCTACTCCCAAAGAAAACGAATTGCTGATTAAAATACATGCGACAACAGTAACGTCAGCAGACTTACGCATTCGCAAGGCAGACCCATTTCCGATAAGATTTTTCTACGGTTTCATAAGACCTAAAAACAACACGATCTTAGGGTCGGAACTAGCCGGAAAAATTGAAGCAGTCGGTAAAAATGTAAAACAATTCAAAGCAGGTGACTCAGTATTTGCCGGTGCAGGAATCAAGCTTGGTGCAAATGCCGAGTACATTTGTCTGCCTGAAGAAGGAGCCGTTGCAATAAAGCCTACCAATATGACTTATGAGGAAGCTGCTGCTATTCCTTTTGGGGCAACAACCGCACTGTTTTTTCTGAAAGACAAGGGAAAAATTCAGAGCGGACAGGAAGTTTTGATCTATGGCGCTTCTGGAGCAGTAGGTGTGGCTGCCGTGCAGCTTGCCAAGTTCTTTGGGGCACAAGTGACTGGAGTATGTAGTACAGCGAAGTTGGAATTGGTGAAGGCTCTGGGAGCTGACAACGTTATCGACTACACCAAAGAGGATTTTACTCAAAGCGTTAAGACCTACGATATTATTTTTGACACAAGTGGCAAAAGTCCCTTTTCAGGTTGTCTAAGCTCACTGAAAAAAAATGGACTCTATCTCCGAGCAGTTCACATAAATCTATCTCCGATACTCCGAGGGCTATGGACTTCAATGACAAGCAGCAAGAAAGTAGTAAGTGGGGTAGCAATTGAGCGTAAAGAGGATTTGATTTTCCTCAAAGAGTTAATTGAGAAGGAGAGGATGAAGTCGGTTATAGACAGGCTTTATCCATTGGAACAGACTGCCGAGGCTCACAGGTATGTCGAACAAGAACACAAGAAAGGAAATGTAGTCATCACTGTGGAGCAAAACAACAAAACCTAACAAACGCGCTGCACCGGAACGTTCCAATATGGTCTGTTGATTTGCAAAACTTGTCTGCGTCCTGTGAGCGCGAACGTTAGCTCGCTTCGTACATAGCAATTGCATTTGTAGATAGGGCGATTGACTATCAGTTGAGGCACGCTGATGAAGTGACCAGTAATGAAGAATAGTTAAGTGTAGTTAGAACTGTAGTGGGAAATATGGATTCAGAAATTGAAAACCAGATTCGCGCGTGTGAAGCACGACTTTACACCGCAATGTTAGCCTCCGATATATCTGAATTAGATATACTCATTGCCGATGATCTACTTTTTGCTGGACCAACTGGTGAACTGGCAGCTAAAGCTATGGATTTAGACTTGCACCGTACTGGCGGTACCCAGTTTCACGAGTTTGTGCCTAAAGAGCTAGAAATACGTGTTTGGAGCGAATACTTTGCTTTTGCGTCGGCTAAAATCTTCTTGAGTGGTACGTATTCAGGAAATGCCTTCGCAGGTAATTACCGCTACATGAGAGTTTGGCGTAGAGGCGAAAGCGGCTGGCAAATCGTTGGTGGCAGTGTTAGCACGATGGTTTGAAGTTCTAAACTTTCTCAATCTTGCCAATGGGTAATGTTCGAGTCATTGATATCTATCAGTGGTGTTATCCAGCTGACAATTCGCTCGGAGCAGACTGCTGAGAAACCTTGGTCAATTGCAAAGATTGCTGACAGCCGCTCAAGCGAATCGTTATATGGTGGAAATATTGACACCATTAATCTGAGTCACCGTTGCTATATGAGCGATCGTCGGTTTGGTAAAATGCCATCGTGGCGAAACGATCGCTCAATCAATGGCAAGTTTAAGCGCTTCTTTTGCAACCTGCACTTCAGCTATGGCAGCGATCGCCTCTTGAGAAAATGCTGGGGCGATCGTACCGTATTTAATGGCGCAACTGTGCCCCTTTTTAGAACCGGAGATTCGGGATAAACAGATGCTCCTCATCTGCTTCATAACCTTTGGCACTACCACGATCCAATGCCTTTACCCTGATCTTCTCGCAGTAACAGCGGAGTGCAGTTGTGCGTTAAGTCTATGATTACTATTAAGTAGACTTCTCCTCCACTTAAATGGATATCCCCCGTCTTCACCCCGACACGATCGAGCAAGTCCGACAACGGGCAGACATCGTTGATGTGGTGTCTGAGCACGTTGTCTTGCGAAAGTTAGGGAAGGACTTTACTGGGTTGTGTCCGTTTCACGATGACAAAACGCCCAGCTTTACAGTCAGCCCCAGCAAACAGTTTTACTACTGCTTTAGCTGTGGTGCGGGTGGGAATGCAATCAAATTTCTGATGGAGCTGGGGAAACACTCGTTCAGCGAAGTGGTGCTGGATCTGGCAAAGCGCTATCAAGTCTCGGTGCAGACGCTAGAACCCGCTCAACGGCAAGAACTACAGCGCCAGATCTCGGTACGGGAGCAGTTGCATGAAATTTTGGCGCTGACTGCACGGTTCTTTGAGCATGCTTTGAATCAGCCGCAGGGGAAGGCAGCCCTGGCATACTTGACTGAGCAACGGAAGCTGAGTGCAACAACGACCCAGCAGTTTCAGTTAGGCTACGCCCCTGCTGGTTGGGAAACCCTGTTTGGCTATCTGGTGGAGCAAAAGCACTACCCTGTCGCACTGGTAGAACGAGCGGGGCTAATTGTGCCGCGCAAAGGTGCAGCGGGCAGTTACTATGACCGTTTTCGCGATCGCCTCATGATTCCTATTCACGATCTGCAAGGGCGAGTGGTGGGCTTTGGGGGACGATCGCTGGGCGACGAGCAGCCCAAATACCTCAACTCACCCGAAACTGAGCTATTCGATAAAGGCAATATTCTCTTTGCGCTAGACAAGGCACGGGCGGCGATCGCCAAGCAAGACCAGGCAGTGGTGGTCGAAGGCTATTTTGATGTCATTGCGCTCCACAGTGCAGGCATTACGAACGTGGTCGCCTCAATGGGTACGGCGTTAAGCCTTGCTCAGGTGCGTCAACTCTTGCGCTACACCGAATCCAAACGCATTGTGTTTAACTTTGATGCCGATCGGGCAGGCACTCAAGCAGCCGAACGAGCGATCGGCGAAGTGGCAGCGCTGGCGTATCAGGGCGAAGTGCAGCTCCGTATTCTCAACATTCCTACGGGCAAAGACCCGGACGAGTTTCTGCAAACGAATACGCCAGCCGACTATCAGCAGCTATTGGATGATGCGCCGCTCTGGCTTGACTGGCAGATCCAGCAGGCGATCGCGGGTCAGGATTTGAACCAGGCAGATCAGTTCCAGCAGAGCGTCCAGATTGTCGTCAAGTTGTTGGGCAACCTGCCGAACTCGATGCTGCGTACCCACTACATCCAGAAGTGTGCCGAATTGTTGAGTCAGGGCAACAGTCGCCTCATGCGGCAGCTCGAAGACAACCTGCGGCTTCAGGTGCGCGGTGAACGATGGCATGGGCGATCGCAAAAGTGGCAGACCAGCAGCGAACGCGATTTGCTGGAAGAATCAGAAGGACAACTGCTGCGCCTCTACTTGCATAAACCGCTACATCGTGCGGCGATCGTGGAAGCATTGGAAGCCCGCGATTTAGAGTTCAGCCTGTCCCATCACCGCTTTCTGTGGCGACAAATTCTGGCGCTCAAAGAGGAAGGGCTTGATGTCGAATCTGACCTATCACTAGACTTGATGACGCTGCTGCAAGACCGTTGTACCGACTTCCCCAGCGATATGAGTAAAATTTATGCTCTGTTTCAGCTTGACGAAACGGGAGATATTAATGTGCTGCGATCGGCACTTGTCATCCGCGCTGCCGTTGCCTCCATGGAAAAAGTCATGTGCGAAAAACGTCGTCGCCATTTTATCTCTCTCTGGGAGAAGACTGACTGTGCGACTGCACCGGAACTAGGACACTTCTACCAGAAAAAAATTTGTGCTGAAGATCAGCGGATTCAAGACCTCGATCGTGAACGTCAAACCACCTTTGAAGACCTCGTACAAGCACCTGTCATCAGCTAGGAACGGGTCGTAAAAGAATTATTCAAAGGAATATATATAATTATCGAGCGCTGCTGACTCGATGCTTTGCAACGACAGTCAGACTCAAAAAATCGATCATTACTCATCGAGCAATAGCTTTGTGATTACAAGCGATTCAGAGCCATTGCACCAATCAGTCTCATTAACCTTTCACCTCTTTAAAGGAACGGACAGCCGTAATATTGGCATGATTTAGCATCGACTCCCAACTTTCAGGAGTTTCAACGGCTTGCTGCGCCTCCTGGTTAGATTAGAGAATTTGTAAAGAAAAGTTAATCAAAGAATTGGTTGAATGTGTTGAAGCTGAAGCGATACACTTCTTTGCAAAGGTAAGGTAAAAAAATTAGCCTTTAAATATTGAAAGCGCCCAGCAATTTACGTGTCGTCATATTTACCTACATAACGTAACGAGTGCTCTAAGAATTCAGTGATAGTATTTAGTTACTTGGTTGGATGAGCCTTCGCTCTTCATAAAACACTTTTTTAAAGCTCTCTTTCAGGGCTAAGGAGTTGGATACCTATGATTTTTGATGATCTCGATAACATTCAAGTGAAGCCAGAAACACGCAATCACAGAGGTTGTTTCGTTCAAGAAACTTCCTATAAACTGGTTAATATCGATCGTGCTGGTTGGGCATTTATCTGTATGAATGATGCGGTTTGTCATTACGTTGATCCTGACAATTTGCAGGGAGCGATCGCAGCCGATTTGAATAAAGACATGGCTCAGTCAATCTAATTGGGGAACTGACAGTGAAGAGGCGTGTTAGGTGGCTGATTTAACTAAATCAGCCATCTTTTTTTGTTGAGTTATTAAGTTTCTACAAGCCGTACAGCCGTCTATCCAAGCAAGCTTTATAGCCACCGCCACGGAGTTTAGGATATTGGGATCAAAGGGGGCGTAGGGGCTTCGTCTCCAGCTAGCTTTCGACGGCTCGAGTGAGCCTCGCCGAACTCCTGAGCGCACAAGCCGAAGGGGGTTCTACCGCTGTACCCCATCCTAGCCAGTATGGCTACGGCTATAAATGAATGAGCCGCTGTGCTTGCAGAAAGGTGAAATGTGAAGGAAAAAGGCTGATGAGTACGGCTCAGAGTGTGTTGGCATGAGCCTCGTGCATCTGACTCAAGTCGTCTATAGTGTAGAGTGTGTCAGCTTGCTACCGGATAGTGTAGTCATGAAGTCTTCTGTCTCTCCCTGCCCGGTGCCCTTTGAGCAGCAACCGTTAAACGAGTACCAGGAGTTACAAGAATCCTGGTTTTTTCGGTGGTCAGCCCTCGAGTTGCCGCAATACATTCGCAAGCTGATCTGGATTTGGGGTTGGAGCTGGTTAGTTGCTGGACCGATCGCTGCCGCTAGCTTCCCGATCGCCAAACATCCTGCTCAGTTTGCCCTCGCTGCTACGGCAGGCGCTGTTCTCTGTCTCTCGCTAGTGCTTCTGCGCCTGTATTTAGGCTGGACGTATATTCAATCGCGTCTGTCTGCCGCCACCATTTTTTATGAAGAATCGGGTTGGTATGACGGTCAACTGTGGGCAAAACCGCCAGCCATGCTCGCTCAAGACCAGTTGGTGGTCACTTACCAGATTCAACCGATTCTCAAACGCCTCACGCGGACGTTCGGCATATTGGCGATCGGGTTTATCGCTGGTGTACTGGTTTGGCAATGGTTGTGAAGAGTAGGGAGTGGGGAGTCGGGAGTCGGCATTAACGAAAAGTCCTTACCAACAACTCAAAACTCAAAACTCAAAACTTTTAGCCTTCAGCCTTCATACCTTATCCCTCCCTCCTCAAATCTTTTTTCCCCTTCCGTCCCCTTCAAATGTTAAAGTCATACCCATGACTAGGGGAAGACGCACACAAGCCGCAGAGTTGGAAGTCCGCTTACTGCGCGAAGGTATTATCGAATCCAGGCATTTCGTCCAGGCAGTCATTTGCGACAACCGAGGGCGAAATTTGCTGGTGGCTGGGAGTGCAGAGACCGCAACTTTCGTGCGCTCTGCCTTAAAGCCCTTTCAGGCATTAGCCGTCACGACGACAGGCACACTGGAGCGCTATGGCTTGACCGATCGCGACTTGGCAATCATCTGTAGTTCGCACAAGGGAACGATCGGGCAGGTGCGTCAGGCGTTCAACATTCTTTGGCGTGCCGATGTTGACCCGACTGTGCTCCAGTGCCCTGTACCCACTGGGAAGCGGAGTCGGTTGGAATATAACTGTTCTGGCAAACACGCTGGTATGCTTGCCGTGTGCCAACAGCGAAATTTCCCCCTTAGCAGCTACCTCCAGCGTAGCCACCCGGTACAGCAATTGATTCTGCAAAAGGTTGCCGAACTACTTCGTATGCCTGCCGAAGAGTTTATTAGCGCTCGTGATGACTGCGGTGCCCCGACTTACTTTATGCAGCTAGGGCAGATTGCCTCACTTTACGCCCGCCTTGCTTCGGGTGAAAGTTTGGACATGGAGCGGATTGTGCGCGCAATGACCCACCATCCAGCTATGGTGGCAGGCGAGGGCGAATTTGATACTGAACTGATGCGCCTGACGGAAGGCGAACTCGTTAGCAAAGCGGGAGCCGAAGGTATTCAGTGCATTGGGCGCTTGGGTGAAGGCATGGGGTTAGCCATCAAAGTGATGGATGGTGCAAAACGAGCGAAATACGCCGTTGCGATCCACCTGCTGAAGCAAATGGGCTGGATTAGTCCCTCTGTATCAGAAACGCTTTCGGAAAACTTTATGACGATGAGTAGCGTAACGCGGCTTGAAGTCGCAGGCGAACTGTCGATGCTGTAACCATGAGCGAGATGTACTTAGCGAGTTGATACTGAATCCTGTGTCACTAAACACAATCTATCCAGAGAGGCTGTTAAAATCCAGGAAAGTTCTCGCGGTATCCCATGAGCGACACAGTTCTGCAAGTCAACAACCTTGAAGTTCAGTTTCAACCGGATGGACGGCTGATCAAGGCGGTGGATGGCATTTCGTTTGCAGTGAAACGGGGTCAAACGCTGGGCATTGTAGGCGAATCGGGTTCAGGGAAATCGGTGACATCGCTGGCGGTGATGGGGTTGGTGCCGTCTCCTGGCAAAGTAACGAAGGGCGAGATTTTGTTTTGGGGTGCTGAAAACGGGGCACAGCCGATCGACCTTGCCAAAATCCCCAGTCGCCAGCTTGAAGACTATCGGGGCGGCGAAATCTCGATGATTTTTCAGGAACCCATGAGTTCGTTGAATCCGGTTTACACGATCGGGTTTCAGCTTGTGGAAGCAATCCGTCTGCACAAACGAGTCACGCAAAAAGAAGCCGAACGCGAAGCGATCGCCCGCCTTCAAGAAGTGCGCCTGCTGCCAGACGATGGGGTGATGAAGCAGCGTTATCTAGAAGAGCTTCAGCGCACCAGACCATCCGCACCGCTACCGTCTGCTTCAGAAATTGAGCAGCAGGTGTTTCGCCAAAAGGTTGCCTTTCTCAATCGCTATCCCCACGAGCTATCAGGCGGGCAAATGCAGCGGGTGATGATTGCGATGGCGATCGCCTGCGACCCTGCGTTGCTCATTGCCGACGAACCGACCACTGCACTGGATGTGACCGTGCAGGCAACGATTTTGGATCTGCTGCGGGACTTGCGCGATCGACGTGGTATGTCCATGATGTTCATCACCCACGACCTGGGGCTAATTGCCGAAATTGCTGATGATGTTGCCGTCATGTATCAGGGCAAAATTGTCGAAGCGGGTCCCGTTTTTCAGATCTACTCCAACCCGCAGCATCCCTATACCAAGGGCTTGCTGACCTGCCGCCCTCGACTCGATCGCCGCCTCAATCTGTTACCCACAGTCTCAGATTTTATGCAGGTCAGCACGTCACCATCCGGCGAACTGCTGATTGAAGAACGCGAAACCGATGTCGATCGGGCCCTCCATCTCGCACGCGAAGTCAGCCAGGATGAACTCGATCAGCGGTTGGCGACCCTTCAAGCAGCTACGCCACTGCTGTCTGTACAGAAACTACGGGTTCAGTTCCCCGTGCGCGGTGCTTTTGGGCAAACCAAACGCTATTTTGTGGCAGTGAAGGATGTCTCTTTTGATGTCTATCCTGGTGAAACGCTAGGACTGGTGGGCGAATCTGGCTGTGGCAAATCGACGCTGGCACGCGCCATTTTGCAACTCATCAAGCCTGCCAGCGGCACGGTACGGTTTGAGAATCAGGAAGTGACGGCTCTCTTGCCAAACGAGATGCGACGGTTGCGGCGCGAAATGCAGATTATTTTCCAGAATCCGTTTGGCTCGTTGGATGCTCGCATGACGATCGGCAAAGCGGTAATGGAACCAATGCAAATTCATGCCAAGCCCAAAGCACGGCAGGAGCAGCAGAAACGCGCCATTTATTTACTAGAACGAGTGGGTTTGAATGCTGATGCCTTAAACCGTTATCCCCACGAATTTTCGGGTGGGCAACGTCAGCGGATTTGCATCGCCCGATCGCTTGCCCTCAACCCCAAATTCATCATCTGTGACGAATCCGTTTCGGCTCTGGATGTTTCGGTGCAAGCGCAAGTCTTGAACCTGCTGAAAGAGCTGCAAAGTGAGTTCAACCTCACCTACATTTTCATCTCCCATGATCTGAGCGTGGTGAAGTTCATGAGCGATCGCATTATGGTCATGAACAAAGGCGAAATCGAAGAAATTGGCCCCTCCGAAAGTATCTACCGTTCACCGCAAAAAGACTACACGCGCCATCTTATTTCTGCCATTCCAGAAAGCAGTTTGGAACGAATCCGCGATCGTCAAGCCGATCGCGGTCTCTCAGTGGGATAAAAAATAGGAGCTAGAGTTATGAAACTCGATCGCATTACAAGTAACCCTAATTGCATGAATGGACAGCCATCCATTTCCAGTTGTCACCTACCGTGCGTTGCTCAATCTAAAGGTTAGTCTTCTAAGATTGAACTAGAAACTTGTTGTGGAAGTCCATCTCATGCCTTCTCCACCTTTGATGACCAGAGCCTACGAAGAAATCATCGATTTTTTTGCGGCTGGAACAACCCCTGAAAGCCTGATCAACTTCCAACCGTCCGCGATCGTCAAAGAGCGAGTAGCTGACCTGATTTTTCGAGAGAAGACTGAAGCTCTTTCAGATGATGAACAGGCAGAGCTTGATCATTACCTGCTGCTCGAACATCTTCTAAGGCTCACTAAAGCGCGCGCCCATCAATATCTACCGACCGCCTAAAGGCTGAGTGGCATGGAGCGTCCCTACATCAGTCAAGAACTTCGTAGGCTGGTCGTTGCCCGTGCCGATCAACTATGCGAGTACTGCCTGATTCATGAAGAAGATACCGCGTTTGGTTGCACGGTTGATCACATCATCAGCCTCAAACACGGCGGAACAACCGATGCCGATAATCTTGCCTATGCCTGCGTCTTTTGTAACCGCTTCAAAGGTAGCGATATTGGCTCCATCATTTGGCAAAGCAAAAAGTTCACCCGGTTTTACAATCCCTGTAGCGATCGCTGGTCAGAACACTTCGATCTACAAATCACAACGATTCAACCATTGACTGCCATTGGCGAAGTGACTGCCAGGATTTTGGGCTTCAACGACAGCGATCGCCGTTTGGAACGTCAACTGCTGATCAAACAAAACAAGTATCCTTCCCTCGTCGCACTGAAGCGTATAGAGGCGAAACCAAGTAAGAACGATCACTGACCAAGCAATAAAAATGAATATGGCATCATTGAGTGACTGAATCGCTATAAAACTGTTGCTTGATCAGGGGCTTTCCACTCTCTGCGGCAATAATGACGCAATGCCGGAATTAATACTAAGCTAACTTCAGGAGAGAAGGTTTTATGAACGGAGAAATTGATGCCGAAATGGATGATGCATTGCGCCCTGAATATGACTTTTCTCAAATGGAAGGTGGGGTCGGAGGTAAATATGTTGAGCATTACCGAGCAGGTACGAATCTGGTGCTTCTCGCTCCTGATGTCGCTCAAGCCTTCCCAACTGAGAATGCCGTAAATGAAGCATTACGGTTATTAATGCAGATTGCTCAACGGCAGACAGTTAATAATTCAGTTGAAATGGATTAAGGAAAAATATAAAGGCTGTTTATATAGGATGAACGAAAACGTCAAAATGCGGTGAATATATGCCAAGTAATGTTAACTATCACACTAATAAGACGCAGGATGAAGAGCATTCGCTGCCATGTATCAAGTGCATAGGCAAGACCACCCACAAGGTAATCGTATCCGTTGACATCCGTGGCGTTGAAGGAGAAGGCAACTACTCGCTTTCATGGTGGATAGACAATCAAATCGTTCAATGTCTCGGTTGCAAAACCGTATCGTTTCGGGAAGCAAGCTCGAATAGTGAAGATTACTACCCCATCAGTCACGATGCCTACGAATACAACGTGGATGAAAGGTTGTATCCCCCTCGTATCGAAGGGATCAAAGGACTTGGCAGAGAAGCACATTACTTGCCATTTAATGTATACAAAATCTACAATGAGACCCTAATTGCCCTGTCATGCCAAGCGCCAGTTCTTGCTGGTATGGGCTTGCGTGCTTTGCTAGAGACTGTATGCAAAGAAAAAGAGGCTATTGGAAATGACCTTCTCAAGAAGATAGACAGCCTTGGAAGCAAAGGCATTCTGACACCTGCTAGTGCAGCCATTCTTCACAAAATACGCACTTTGGGAAACGCAGCAGCGCACGAAGTGAAGCCTCATAGCGATAAACAGCTTGCTCTCGCGATGGACATTGTTGAACACCTACTCAAAGATGTCTACATTCTTCCGAAGCAAGTCGAATCTGAGTTTTCAAATGAAGTCTAATTCTTCGTTTTCCTTTAAAGAGAGATGCAATACGATCGCCCCTCTCCCAAACCCTTTAAAGCATCGCGCAACTCAACATATCCTCTGAAATGGGCAATCGACTCCCCAAGTTAAAATTCAAAGTAAGAGTCTAAAGAGATGCCGAATACTGATCAAACGATTCAGGAAGTATATCGAACGATCGTTGCTACTTTGCCAGTGAGCGATCGTCTGCGTCTAGCTGCTCTCATCTTGAATGATTTGACTCAGCAAAATGTTGATGTAATTGACACCAGTCATACTTGGACAGAGCAAGACCAGCTTGAGTTAGCATCACTCTCCTTGCAACATGCCACCAGTCTCTTTCCCGATGATGAGGAGATGGTTTAGTGCCGTTCATGCCTGGTGATCTGGTTACAGTCGATTTTCCTGGAGTTACAGGCATCAAGCGTCGTCCTGCTGTGGTTTTATCGTCCGCAACGTATCATGCCCTTCGTCCCGATACAATTGTTGGACTCATCACCACCCGAACCAGTGGGCTTGGCGCAACTGACTATGAACTTGAGGATTGGGTAACAGCAGGCTTACGGGTTGCCTCTGTGTTCCGCAGCTTTATCGTTACCCTACCCCCTTCCGCTAATTTGATACTGATTGGGCATCTATCAGAACGTGATTGGGAAAGTATTCGTATGTGTGTAAAAGTAGCGCTCGCGGAATTGGAAGATTCCTCCAATACAACTGAATCTCTATAGCAACAGCACGATCGCCCCTCCTCCATCTCCAGTGATGCATCGCGAAACCCAATATATAGGCTAAAATCCCTCGTTGTAGGTTAGTTGAGTGCAAAAACCCCAAATGCCGTCAACACCACAGAAATCAATGTTTGCCAACGGTATGCATCATGTTGCGATTATTTGCTCTGACTACGATCGCTCGAAGCACTTCTACGTTGACCTTTTGGGCTTGTCCATTATTCAGGAAACGTTCAGAGCCGATCGCCAGTCTCATAAGCTAGATTTAGACATTGGTAACGGTGGAGCGATCGAGCTGTTTTCCTTTCCGCATCCGCCCGCTCGTCCCAGTCAGCCAGAAGCCTGCGGACTCCGACATCTTGCCTTCAAAGTTGATGATCTGGAGGCTGCTATCGCTCACCTGACTGCCAGCGATATTCCAGTCGAAGCCATCCGCACCGATGCCCTTACTCACAAACGCTTTACCTTCTTCAAAGACCCCGACGGGCTGCCGCTAGAACTGTATGAAGTGTAAGTTCAGCCGCCGCGAGGTGAGTTAAGCAAGCCATTTGATATGCCGAGGCAAGCAGGAGGAGGGGGAAACTTCCAAACCGTTAAACACCTGCTAATTGTCCCCGCTTAACCGAAAAAATCTGTGAAGAATAGAGCCATTGCGCGTCAAAGGAACCGAGATGTGTGGTTGTAATCAGTGTTTGGTAACGGTCTTGAATGGTTTCGAGCAGCTGGTTTTGCCGACTGAGATCAAGCTCTGCTAGCACATCATCCAGTAGCAGCAGGGGCGGTTCGCCAATGACTTCTTCAATGAGCTTGAGTTCGGCAAGCTTCAGCGCCAGCACCAGGGTCCGCTGCTGTCCTTGAGAACCATACTGCCGTGCTGAAGTCTCGTTGATGGTGAAGGCAACTTCATCGCGATGGGGCCCGACTAGCGTCGTGTTTTGGTACTGCTCGGCGATCGCCCGCTCTTGAATTTTTGCCAAAAACGCCTGCTGTATCAAGGCTGGCTCATCTTGCTCCAACGCAACGTTAGGCGCATAGTTGATGGTCAACTCTTCTGTACTACCGCTAATTTCACGATGCCAGCGTTGTGCGAGTGGCGCCAACCGCTGCAAGACCCTGGCACGCCGACGAATAACCCGCGTACCAGTAGCGGCAAGCTGGGCATCCCAAAGGGCAAGTTCATCCTGGGGCTGCTGATCGGGTGCTGGAGATGGGTCACTGGGTTGAATTTCGAGTGCCAAACTTGGGTCAAAGGGCTGTTTCGGTTGTCCTGCTGGCTGATTATCGAATGCTGACCGTTGCTTGCTTTTCAACAACGCATTGCGCTGTCGCAGCACTTGATTGTACTGCTGCAAAATGTGAGCATAAACAGGTTCTAGCTGAATTAATAAGCCATCTACCCAGTTGCGCCGTTGGTCTGGTCCGCCACGCACCAGCTCGAGATCCAGGCTTGAAAACTGCACCATGTTGAGAATGCCCAGGAAATCAAGCTGACGACGCACCGTTTCGCTATTGATGGCAACGGTACGTCGGCTATTGAGGCGTAGGGTAAAGGCAAGGTCGATCGCGCCAATGTCTCGTTCTAGCTGGGCGGCGACTTGAGCGCTTGATGTGCCAGTGTAGATCAGGTCACGATCGCGAGAAGTCCGGTGCGATCGCAAGGTTGAAAGTAGCTCCACTGCCTCCAGCAAGTTGGATTTACCCTGAGCGTTGTCGCCTAAGAGAATGGTTTTGGGCGCATCAAACGCTACTGTCTGATCCAGGTAGTTGCGAAACTGACGGAGGTGGAGCGTTTTGAGATACATGGGTAGAGTGATGAGTTACGAATTAAGAGTTTTGAGTTCAAGATGCAATTCAAAACTCTCTAGCGTAGCGGCTCAAAACGCTACTCAAAACTCAAAATTTGCTACTTTTTTGTTCGGGCGTACCACCGATAGACCAACTTCTCCAACTCTACCCAGACAAACATCAGTGCGCTAACACCTAAGCAAATGCTGAGTTCGTAGCCACTTAAGTAATGCGTGTTGAAGAAGCTACGTAGAAACGGAACGTAGACTAGGGCGAGCTGCAACAGTGAGGTGACAACCACCGCTCCTAGCAGAAAGGGATTAGTCAACGGATTGAGTTCAATCGTCAGGCGCGTATTCGAACGGATTGCCAAAGCGTGACCCATTTGGGCAATACACAGCGTGGTGAAAACCATCGTTTTCCAACGATCGCCATTCGGATCTAGAGCCGTAGGATTGGCGTGTGTATAACCATAAGCCCATGACATCAGCGCGATCGCCAGGATTGCCAACACAATCCCAATCCGAATCATGTAAGCGCCTAGCCCACGCGCAAAGATACTCTCACCAGGATTGTGAGGCGGCCGTCTCATTACGTCGGGTTCTGCGGGTTCGACTGCTAGCGCCAGTGCTGGCAGTCCGTCTGTGACCAGATTCATCCAGAGGATTTGTAAGGGCGATAGCGGCACGCCACCCAGACCAATCAGTGGTGCGGCTGCGATCGTGAGCAATTCGCCAATGTTGCTACCCAGAATGTATTTGATAAAGCGGCGAATGTTGGTGTACACAACGCGCCCTTCTTCAGTTGCGGCAACGATTGTGGCAAAGTTGTCATCCAGCAGCACCATATCGCTGGCATCCTTGCTCACATCCGTACCCGTAATGCCCATCGCAATACCAATATCGGCTTGCTTCAGGGCTGGCGCATCGTTTACGCCATCGCCTGTCATGGCGACGACATGCCCCTTACGTTGCAATACTTGCACAATCCGTAGCTTATGCTCAGGGGCGACACGGGCATAGACGCTGACAGCTTCTACCTCATGCGCCAATTCTTCCAGGCTAAGATGCTCTAATTGGGTGCCAGTCAGGGCACGATCGCCTGGTTTCGCAATACCTAGATCTTCTGCTACGGCTTGCGCAGTCAGTTGGTGATCACCAGTAATCATGACAGGGCGAATCCCTGCGGAGCGACAACGAGCAACGGCATCACGCACTTCGGGGCGAGGAGCATCCAGCATGGCTACCAGACCCAACCAGACCAATTCATGCTCTGAGACTTCATCCGATCCCTCTGGAGGAATGGCGGTTAATGGCTTACAGGCAAAACCCAACACTCGCAGCCCTCGTCCCGCCATCTGGTTATTTTGTTCCAGGACTTGACGGCGCTGTTCTTCAGCGATCGGCTGTGCCGTATCACCCACCTGGATCTGGGTACAGCGCTCCAGAATAAGCTCAGGGGAGCCTTTTGTAAACATGATGTAATGTGAGCCATCGCCAGTAAGGGCAGGATTAGTGTCCAGCACTTCGACGATCGCGCTCATGCGTTTCCGCTCAGACGAGAAGGGAAACTCGGCGACACGCGGTAGCTTGTTTGCCCACTGATCTTTCTCAAACCCTGCCTTACCTGCCAGAGTCAGCAATGCCCCTTCAGTGGGGTCGCCCAAAATAATCCATGTGCCTTTCTCTTCCTGCAAAACCGCATCGTTACAGACCGTGCAGGCAGTGAGCAGATTCAACAGCTCAGGTTGCTCTTGCGGATCAACTGCGGCAGCGTTGGCTTGGACAGGCGCAAATTCGCCTGTAGGGCTATAGCCATCACCTGTGACGCTGAGAGAGGTTGTGCTGGTGTGGAGTAGCTGCACGACCATTTTGTTTTGCGTCAGTGTCCCTGTTTTATCAGAACAAATGGTAGTGACAGAGCCAAGGGTTTCAACCGCAGGCAATTTACGAATCAACGCTTGCCGTTTAACCATGCGCTGCGTTCCCAATGCCAGCGTGACGGTGATAACGGCTGGCAAACCTTCGGGAACGATCGCCACTGCCATACTCAGCGATACTTCCAGATACTCTTTACCGACATCACTGAGCGCTACGTCCAGCAAACTTTTTCCACTCTGCCAAGCGGCATGACCAATGCCACCAAAGACCACAAGCGCAACTAACAGCAGCGCACCTGTTACCAGTACCTTGCTAAGGAGTGCCATGCGCTTTTGTAAGGGTGTGGCTTCCGCCTCTACCGACTGCAACATGGTGGCGATCCGCCCCAGCTCAGTCTCCATCCCTGTCCCGGTGACAACTACAGTTGCCCGTCCCTGAAGTACTTCGGTGCCTTGATACACCAGATTAATACGATCGCCCAGCGGTGTTTCTACAGGCAGTTCCGTCTCAACGCGCTTACTAACTGCTTGCGCCTCACCCGTTAATGCCGACTCCCGAATTTGCAGGTTGGCAGCTTCCACTAAACGACCATCGGCTGACACCTGTACACCCGCTTCCAACAGCATGACATCGCCAGGAACCAACTCTTTCGAGTCTACTTCGATCGTCTTGCTATCTCGAATCACCCGTACCCTTGACGATGCCAGTTTCTTTAGGGCTGCCAGATCTTTTTCTGCCTTGCTCTCTTGAAAATAGCCCAGCAAGCCATTTAAGATGACGATCGCGAAAATGGCGATCGTGTCTTTGAAGGGAATTTCGCCCGGACTAAGCTTACCGGCTTGCCAATCAAAGAAATCTAGCACTCCAGAAATAAGTGCCACCGCAATCAGCAGCAGCAGCATGATGTTAGTGAATTGATCTAGTAGGATCTCCCAAGTGCTACGTCCACCCGTTTCAATCAGTTCATTGGTGCCATATTGCTCCAATTGAGCGGTCACTTGCTGAGACGTCAAACCAGACTGGCGATCGGTTTGAAATTGGTCTAAAGTTTGCTGCACACCGAGAGTATGCCAGGTCAATGCGGGGCTGGGTGAAGAGGTTTTAACAGTCATAGTGGATGGCAGAGAATGCTATAACACCTACAGCACTTGATCATAGTGCCTAAAGCAAATTGTTGGCACTATTAAATAGTGTGAAGCGATCATACACTACCTAAACCCTTTCTCACGCCCCCTTTTTTCTTCACAATGGTTGTGAATCCGTTTACGCCAAAAACGCTCCTCGGCAGACAGAGGGAGTTACAACAGGTTAGTCAGATTCTGGCGACAGACGGTGATTTACTGCTAGCAGGAGTACCGGGTAGTGGTCGTCAGACGCTGTTGCGTCATGCAGCCCAAAACCTTGGGGCGAGAGTCATCGAGATTGACTGTTTGCGTGCGACTGATAGCAATCGCTTTCTTCAACTGCTAGCCGAAGGTATTGCTGTAGCGTTTCAAGCCACAGATGACCAAGAGCTGCTACAACGGTGGAGCCAATCGCAACCCATCATTTTAGATCTATCCCCTCATAACCAGGTACGGCTCGTCTGGCATTCTGCTCCAAAGGATGAATGGCTACTCTTTCAAAGTCTGCTGGCGTTGCCACAGGCAATGGCAGAAAAGTTGAGCTGTCGTGTCGTGCTTGTTTTTCTTAACTTTGCTCATATTCGTTCCTGGGATCGTTTGGGCAAATGGCAGCGCTATTTGCGGCAAGAAATCCAACGGCAGACACAGGTGAGTTATGCCTTAATTGCTACCGTTGTAGAGAGTTGGGTGCAAGACAGCAAGGTGCAGATTGTCTTTTTGGGTCCACTTGAGGATGCCGCCTTGTACCCCTGGATTGTGACGGCAATGGCAGCCGAAGGACTACAGTTTGAACCTGAAAGTGAGGCACTGGAGCTATTTTTGACAGTAGTGCAAGGGCATGTAGGAGACGCGATCGCCCTTGCCCGTCGTCTTTGGCTCGATCACCGTGTCTTTGATAACAGTCACACTGCAATGGCTACTTCTGGCACCGACCAGCTCGTCTCAAGTCAGCTTAAAGCACGCACGCTGTCTCCTCACCATATTTACCGCAGCACACTGGCACTGGTGGAAGACCTATCTTTAACCTTTGAATCACTGATTCTGCTACTGCCACCTAGCCAGGTACGAGTGCTTGAAAGTCTAGCGCTCGACCCTACAGATAGCCCGCACTCACGGGAGTATATTCAGAAGCACAAGCTTTCGCGAGGCGGTGGGCTTCAGGGTGCTTTAGCCAGCCTGGAACAAAAGGGCTTGGTCTACGGAGCCGACTACGGCTACCGTATCACTATGCCGTTGTTTACTTTTTGGCTTAAACATCATCTTGCTTAAGGGCATCAAAGTAAGGCAACTAACGCACTCTGTGCGATCTTGGTGACCCACACAGCTTTCTCCACTTTGTAGCGATCGCCACAGAGCTTAAGACGTTGGGATCGAAGGGTATGTGTGGCGAAGCCCCCAACCAGCTTTCGACCGGAGCGCTCAAGCCGAAGGGGGTTCTACCCCTGCACCTCGTTTTAGCCAGTATGGCTACGGCTATACAAGAACAAAGACTCACCGCATCAAAGCGCTAAGCCGATCATCTAAGGGATCTTCAGCTTATTAGTGTATTGACTAGACCGGGTTCGATTACATCTTCAACTACGGCTCATGCAGAGTTCTAGTCATTAGCTGGAGCGGGTTGAGCGTATTCATAAGGCAAGCCAACAGTCCCTTTGTTGAACCCAGTGAAATGCTTATAAAAGGTGCTTACGGGTGCTCTAAGCATCTGGGATCGCGATCGCTAGCGTGTTCTTATCAAAGCTTTACAATGACATCCAGCTTTTAATCGTATCCAAAGAAAAGTTAACACCGCCTTTAAGAAGATCCGTGAACCTCCGTGCTATGTAAAGCATTTAACAAGTGCGTTCGTTCACGGTTGTCAGCATCTTTACCTATGTTGTTTAGTCTACATAACAACGTTTTATCACCCTTAGGGGGGATGAACGGATAAACTACCAGCCGTTTTAACTGTCTGCGCTAGTTAATCAAGGTTTTGGAGTCGATGCCCATCTAAGTGAAGGAGGCGACATCAACGGTAGAGTACAGCCGCTCTTCGTAGTGCAGCAATTATGGGCTACGTCATTTACGTAGAGTGTTTTGCAACACTTTGTAGCTCAAGAAAATAAACAATTTGAGGCTAAGGGTGTTTCATCGCCTCTCTCTCTTGCTAACTGCCTACTGCTGTAACGGTTGCTCTATCAGCATTCATCATCAAGAGGCATGTGACTCAGGCATTAACTAGTTTTGCAAAGAAGTTGTTCAATCCAGATGGAAATTATGTTGAATCTGAAGCCCGCTAGTGACTCCGATCGACGCACACTTAACTTTTTGGAGAAAAACCCGTCTCTCTCTCAGTGTTTGCTTGATGACTGCGGTCCCAATCTCAGTCAAGTCGCAACCATTATTGAACCGGTTCTAAATGCTTCTAGCCGTTGTGAAATTAGTTCTTTCTATATTCAGGCAGTCAATACAGGTCGCACTGCTTTTTTAACCACTAACCTACCGGATGATCGCGCAACGCAAGTGACTTCAGTCGGCACGAGCTGGTTGATTGGTCGCAACAGTACCTGTGCTATTTCCATTAGATGCTCATCCATCTCTCGCTGTCATGCGGTCATTGGAAATTGTCCCGATCGAGGCTTTTACATTATGGATGTAGGCAGCAGCAACGGCACATTTGTTAACTGTCGGCGCTTGGCAGTTTTAGACCAACGCTTTCTAAACGACGGTGATCTGATCGAGTTGAGCCATACTCGCTTTGAATTTTTTATCTCTGGTTTTGGGATTCATAGTCCTGTTCACCAAGAAACGCAGGTTTGAGGCATCAAGGGTCGGTATAGGCAGTTGAATGGCGGACTAAAAACCCACTAACTGCCTACCTTCTAACTTTTCGCCTGAGCTTCTTGATACATCATTTCTTGAAAATGAATGATGTCTTGACGAGGATCAGCATGGCTAACTTTGAGTTCAAGGCGATCGCCCGGAGTGACGGGTCGGGTAAAGCGCATCGGTAATTCCATGCCCAGGTCTTCGAGCAACACCAACCCGAGATTTTCATGTTCTCTTAGCCAACGCAGCATGAGAGCATCCCAAACTTCATCCGCATTCCGCCGTAGGAATTCCAGCCCCCAATAGCGGTTTGTCTGGCGTTCCACCAGCACAGCCTCGTAGGCAGCGGAACTAATGCTTAAGAGTAACTCCTTGACCGCTTCAGCTGAGAAAGGCAGCGGTGCACCACGAAGATGCGCCTTTATCTGAAAATGTGACAGCAGATCGCTATAGCGCCGGATGGGCGATGTCACTTGAGTATAGGTGTCTAAGCCCAGGCTGGCGTGTCGAGCCGGAGTAATCGTAAGTTCACTACGAGGCATACAACGCCGAATCGCACACGATCGCACTGGACCCGATGGTAGTTGCAGCAATTCCTCTTCAGATGGTAGTTCTGGTTGCGGTTGATTACGGAAAGGAATAGGCAAGTTGTGGGCTTGACCGTAGCGTGCCGCAACCTCACCTGCCAGAATCATCATCTCGGCAACTAGCTGACGCGCCAGAGAATCGTTCAATACCTGAATCGTAATTTCATCGTCATAGACCTTAATCGACGATTCTGGCATGTGAATGCTAATGGCTCCTTGAGACTGTCGCCAGGTTTGGCGGCGTTTTGCCCACCGTGCGATCGCCTCCAATTCTGATTCTGCCTGTACACCAAGCTCCAACATTTCATCCACATCATCATAGGTCAGGCGATACGTTGCCTTGATGAGACTGGCGTAAATGCTGTAGTCCTGGACTGCACCTTCTGGGCTGAGAATGACGCTAAAGCTAAGTGCACAGCAGACCCGTCCTTGTACCAGGCTCATGGGTCCCGTAGCTAGCTCGGTCGGGAACATGGAAATCATCCCCGTTGGCAGGTACAGCGTTGTGATGCGGCGACGTGCCTCTAAATCCAGTTCGTCGCCTGGTGAAAGCCAGCGGGTTGGGTCAGCAATGTGAATCCACAGCCGCTGCACGCCATCAGCAAGATATTCCAGACTGAGACCATCGTCAATCTCAAGTGTACTTTCATCATCAATGGTATAGACCTTGAGATGGGTCAAATCCAGTCGATCGGCGTTAAGGTCAGGCGGCGGAGAGGTCAAGCAACGATGTACCACATCCAATACCCTGGAAGGAAAATGAACTGGAATCTGGCTACGCCGCAATGCCAAGTTCTCATGGATACTCCACAGCCCCATCTCGACCAGTAATTGAAAGGCAGCCTGAGATGTCTCAGATCGCTTCAAGTGTAACAGGGTTTCTAACGCAGGCGCGCGGTTGGTTGCTTCTTCACCAAACGTAGCGAAGCGCTCAAGAGCGTCCAGACGAGGGCGATCGCTGTGCTGCCATTCAACTGATTGCCCCTCCAATGCCTGGTCTATGCGTGCTAAAAAGCCTTGCCCCTCCTGCTGTCGCTGCGCTTCTATCTCTAGCTGATGCTTTAGCTCTGAAACTTGAGCTTGAGGGCGTGGCTCGTAGCGATCGCCTTTGAGTTTGAAGTAGAGCTTATCGTCACTCAGTAAGCAATGGGCTGCATAGCTGAGGGGTGGAGCCTGATCCGAAAAAAGCAACAGTGCCATTTTGGTAGGGTCAGCCGCTTCACCGTCTTCTACCAGAAGTTCCCAGGCAATTTCCAGGTTCGATGGATCAAGGTATGGCTGGATCGACTTTAGGAAAGGCGTAATGTCTGTGGGGTTGTACGTGCCTCCCACCTCATAAGTAATTTGGCGGGGGTGAAGCGTGTGTGACTGACCACGATCGTCTGTAGCAATCCAGTGTTTTTTGCCTTCTGGACGCTCGACAACAGCAAGGCGACGCTCACTGCCAAGACGAAATTCAACAAGGGTGCCCTTCTCCATTAAATTATGGGGGTAAAGGTAAAAAGTTAAGGATGGGTACAGGATTCAGGTGAAGGGCGTAATACGTCGCCTTCCTTCAGCCCCAAGGCTAAACCCAAAAAAGACCTGCACCCTATAGCCTTTCCTTAACCTACCCTTCCTGGTTCACAAAGGGCAATAAGGCGATGATGCGCGCACGCTTGATGGACTGTGTGAGCGCACGCTGCTGTTTAGCAGTCAGACCCGTGATCCGGCGTGGCAAGATTTTACCGCGCTCGGTAATAAACTTGCGGAGCAAATCAACGTCTTTGTAATCAATGGGATCTTCAGGCTTAACGGGTGAAACCCGGCGACGGAAGTAAGTCATGGTAGTTGAGCGGTAGTCGGTGGTCAGTAAATTGCAGGGTTAGTAAGGGGCAGCAGTCATAGTAATTTGGACTGCCGACCAAACGCTATGGCTAGCGACTTACTTGATCTCTTTGTGAACCTTGTGCCCATTGCAGTGAGGACAGAACTTGTTGAGCTCAATCCGTGCAGTGGTATTGCGACGATTTTTGGTGGATGTGTAGCGGGAGACTCCCGGCGATCGCTTGTCGGGGTTGGTGCGACACTCGGTACATTCCAGCGTAATTACAATGCGGACACCTTTACCCTTAGCCATAATCCTACAAATCTGTGAAGAAGGACGAAATATACACAAACATCCATTATTTCACACGATCGCTCACTTGAGCAAAGATCTTTTTAAGTTTAATGTCCAGTGAGTAGCCTCGACGAGTTTGAATAACGACAGTGCGCGCGATCCGATCGTGCCATGCCTGCCGAAAGTCGTTATCCAGGAATGCCAAACCACAATCTAACAGCAACGGAATCGGCGCGACCAGGATTAAGCCATTAGTAGGACTGAGATTCACGATACTAAGTAACAGCAACAAGCTGCCGCCGCCCGTCAGCGCTTCTCGTTTGGTTAGCTCAACCAAACTTGGCAAAGCTCGATACTTTGGGTCAAGCACCTTCATATCTAGCGCCCACCGTCCTAAACTTTGCCCCTGGTTTTTGACAACAAGAATGACTCGTAGCCCATACCAGCTCAGGATAAAGAGAGGAATAATAGCGCTAGCTCCGCCCAGAGTACTTAACAGAGAGGCTGCACCGAAGTCGATCGCAAACGCTGCTACCCGTCGCTCGTTTGGCACCCTGGGAAAGCGTTCGGGCGACCCTAAATCACTACTCATAGCAAAGCCAAAGGGTATTACCTACATTGTAGGCGTGAAGGTTGAACCACTGGCACCAGCTAAAAGGAGAACCTCGCCAAACGCTCAGTACAAACATTGACTTACTGAAAATCCGTTGGTTCTGAGGCAAGATCATCCGCCGCGTTCCCTTTTGCCTCATCGCTAACAATAGCTGGTTCAGTATGACCATCAGCAGCCTTGCCTACTACCGACGATGCCTCGATCGTGGCTATGGGTGTCTCCTGTAAGGTGTTTGTTGGGGGAGTCGCGTTGGGCAAGACTTGTGTGGAGGCGATCGTGCTGGGAGAAACAGTGAATGTATCGACTCCCACCGATGCTGGCTTAACCGTTAGGCGGAGAGGCGGCAACAACTGGTTGAGCTGTAAACCCACTAATGTGAAACTACGTCGGATTGAGTCCAGAGCATAAGGGGGCGTAGCGGCAAACGTTGATTCATCGGTTAACATGACGCTCGCAACGCTGACAGGAACCTGCACAAAGAGATTGCAAGCAAGAAAGGCACCACCTGCCAGCAGCAACCCTAACAAATGCTGTTGGGGTAGAAAGGAAACAGTAGATGCAGCGATCGGTGCAATAGCGTAGAGCTGCCACAGGAGAAAAATTAGTAGAGCTGGCACCAAAGCTGCCAAGACACGATTACGCTGCGATTTAAATAGAACTAACAGCCGCCGCTGATTGTCGGTGAGTTTTTCTGGCTTGACGGTCACTGCCATCAAACTAAAAATGTAGAACGGGCGCTGCCATTGCATCCATAAAAGAGGAGTAACCCCCACTAGGGCTACTAGCAAAACCTCTAGCCACACTGGTAGAAGCGGATCGCCAAGCGCAAACCCGACCAGGCAAGTCTCTAGCAAGAGAGGGACTGCGGCTAACCCCGCAAGGTGTATCCAAAGATAAGGGTCAAACCAGAAGGAACGCATAAGCAACGTAACCGATACAGCCATGCCAAGTATAAAGCTTGAAGCACCTCTGTTCTTGAGGACTCAAGCTTCTACGACCTCACAGGCAAACTGGAGGCTCTCTTATAATTAGTAACATTGCCATTAGGGTGGCGCTTACAATGCTGGCGCTACCAGAGCATATAGGCGATCGTGAACGCAACGGTCTTTCCAGCAAGATTTTGTAAGCAGTGTCACCTAACTGCAAGCAATGTCACCTAAAAAATCCTGTCTGCGCCCAATTACCGCACTGACGAAGCTTCGCGTTGCTTCTTAAGGGTCTGCAACTGCTGCAAAAGCGAGTCAGCTTCTGCTTGAAGATAAAGTAGCTCAACTTGCTGCTCTAACTGGTATTGAGACTTCATTGCTTCAATCAAGCGAGAACGAGGCTCGTCAGCGACGGCTGCTTTAACGGTTTGCGCTTGAGCTTGGGGCATTTGAAGTGGCTCTACGTTAGAGCCAGACACGCTAATGAGGCTGTTGGTTAGAAGTTGGCTAGTCATTTGTACTCACTCACACCGCAGGTATAATCTTAACCCAAACTTTACAAAAATTTTAGGCAATTCTATCTGCAAACTGTAGACGCAGGAGCCAGTTTTGTAACTGGCAAAATTACGGAAGCCAGCAGAGACTGCAACAATGGCACGCTGTCTTTTAGGAGGCTGCTTGAGTCGTCTAGTCTTTTGTTTGCTTAACAGCTAAAAGTTTCAGCCCAAAAACATATTGTCAGAGAAATAGACGCTATGACCTGGGAAAATGCTGCAATCAGGAGAGCGATCGAGGGAAAAGGAGTGTTCAGGTTAAACTGAGATTGACGCTACTTACGACTGCCAAAACCATACCCGATCAACGCAACGTCGATCGTCATCGGTAGGGTTAACAGCCGCTAGGATTGTCATCTGCAAACCCGCTTAGTTCGATCGCGTAAAGCCTGTGACCACTGTTTTGCCTGCTGACTCTCATCGCTCTCCCGCACTGCCATCTGCTCACTCTGGACCTGTTGCTCAGGCAGCAAAAGCAGGCTGGCACGGGCTCATTGAAGCCTATCGATCTTATTTACCTGTTACTGATCAAACGCCTGTAGTGACACTGCATGAAGGTAATACACCGTTGATCCCTGTACCTGTGATCGCGGCTCAAATTGGCAGGCAAGTAAAGGTTCTGGTTAAGTACGACGGTCTCAATCCCACTGGGAGCTTTAAAGACCGGGGCATGACGATGGCAATCTCTAAAGCGAAAGAAGCCGGTGCGCAAGCAGTGATCTGCGCCAGCACAGGCAATACCTCTGCTGCTGCTGCTGCTTACGCTCGTCGCGGTGGCATGAAAGCGTTTGTTTTGATCCCCGATGGCTATGTAGCGTTGGGGAAACTGGCGCAGGCACTACTCTATGGCGCAGAAGTGTTGGCAATTAAAGGCAATTTTGACCAGGCATTGAGCATTGTGAGAGCGATGTCTGAACACTATCCCGTTACATTAGTGAACTCAGTCAACCCTTATCGTCTAGAAGGGCAAAAAACTGCCGCCTTTGAAATTGTGGATGCGTTGGGTGATGCACCCGATTGGCTCTGCATTCCAGTTGGTAATGCAGGCAATATTTCTGCTTACTGGATGGGGTTTTGCCAGTATCACCAGGTGCAGCGCTGCACTAAATTACCCCGTATGATGGGGTTCCAGGCTGCTGGAGCCGCGCCCTTTGTCATTGGGCAACCTGTTGAGCAGCCAGAGACTCTTGCCACTGCTATTCGGATCGGGCATCCGGCGAACTGGGATCGGGCGATCGCGGTACAACACGCGAGTCAGGGCAGTTTTGCTGCCATTACTGACGCTGAAATTTTAGACGCTTATCGCCTACTGGCATCTGAGGAAGGCATTTTTTGTGAACCTGCTAGCGCAGCTTCGGTGGCTGGGCTGCTTAAGGTTAAAGAGCAAGTTCCCTCTGGTGCTACAGTGGTTTGCGTTCTTACAGGCAATGGACTCAAAGATCCGGATACTGCCATCAAGCATAGCCAAAACCAACTTCGTCCGGGCATTGAGCCAGTGTTGGATACAGTAGCGCGGGCAATGGGGTTTTAGAAAGAAAGCTCAAGGCTAAGGGCTAAAGTTCAGCTCTTAGCCTTTGCTTCTCTAGCCCTTTGCTTCCGACATTCCCATCACTTCATAACCAGCATCAACATAAAGAATCTGTCCGGTAATGCCGCTTGCCAAGTCGCTACAAAGGAAGGTAGCAGCATTGCCGACCTCAATTTGTGTGACGGTTCGGCGTAGAGGCGCTACTTGCTCGACATGGTGAATCATATCGAGAATGCCGCCCACGGCTGAAGAGGCAAGGGTACGGATCGGTCCGGCTGAAATGGCATTGACGCGAATGTTATGAACGCCAAGATCGGCAGCAAGATAGCGTACGTTCATTTCTAACGCAGCTTTGGCGATACCCATTACGTTGTAGTTAGGAATGACTTTTACGCCTCCCAGGTAGGTCAACGTGACAATGCTGCCACCCTCCGTCATCAGCGGTTTTGCTGCCGCACAGAGCTTGACTAAGGAGTAGGCGCTAATATCCAACGCTGTGGCGAAGCCGTCACGAGACGTATCGACAAAATGTCCAGTCAAGTCTTCTTTATTGGCAAAGGCAAGGCAGTGAATAAGAATGTCTAACTTGCCCCACTGCTCTTTTACAGTGGCAAACGTTTCCTCGACTTGAGCGTCATTCTGCACATTGCAAGGCACAAAGAGGCTGGGTTGCAACGGTTCTACCAGTTCAGCCACTTTTTTTTCAAAGCGTCCTTTGTCATCGGGTAGGTAGGTCACGCCAATGTTTGCGCCTGCTTTGTGGAGCTGTTGGGCAATGCCCCAGGCGATCGAGCGATTGTTGGCTATGCCAGTTACAAGGGCATTTTTTCCGGTCAGGTCTAGCATGGCGATCTATCTTCAACAGCAACTTCGAGTGCTTCAAGAATACTCAAAGATGGAGCATCCAGGGTAGCAAGCTGATGAACGGTCGCCGATCGCTGCAATTTGTTGAGTTATTTTGTTCTAGTTAGGGTAGTTTGGAGCGATCGCTGCTTTTGCGTTCACATTGGCGGTAGACAGCCAGGATAAGTGGCTATCAGGCGCTTAATGTTGTTGCCTGCGGAAGAATATGTAACATCAGGCACAAAAAAGCCGCCCAGAGTGAGTTTAAGTGTTCTAAGTTACAAACTCTACGATCATTTCAATTTGTCTTCTGTCGGGTGGGCTGGACGGTATGGACTGGACAGTATGCGCGGGTAATGTGGGGGCACCAGGTAAGGGGATATGGTAGTGACGCAAGATAGACCGCTGGCATCGGTATTTCGACAAATGGGTGGTGGTGCTTTTCCACCCGTTGTTGAAACGTTTGAACGAAGTAAGACCATTTTCTTTCCAGGCGACCCCGCAGAGCGTGTGTATTTTTTGGTGCGCGGTGCGGTCAAGCTTTCTAGAGTGTATGAAGCGGGTGAGGAAATCACAGTCGCGTTGCTACGGGAAAATAGCGTCTTTGGTGTGCTGTCGCTAATTACGGGGCACAAGTCCGATCGCTTCTATCATGCGGTTGCGTTTACGCCCGTGGAACTGCTTTCAGTCCCGATCGAGCAGGTCGAGAAAGCTTTAAAGGACAACCCTGAACTATCCATGATTTTGCTGCGTGGTCTCTCATCGCGCATTCTACAAACTGAGATGATGATTGAAACGCTGGCGCATCGAGATATGGGGTCTCGCCTGGTGAGCTTTTTGCTGATTCTGTGCCGCGATTTTGGTATGCCAACGAACGATGGCATAACGATCGACCTCAAATTGTCCCATCAGGCGATTGCCGAGGCGATCGGCTCTACTCGCGTCACGGTCACTCGTTTACTCGGTGATCTGCGACAAGACAAAATGATCTCCATCCATAAGAAGAAAATCACGGTGCACAACCCAGTCACGCTCAGTCAGCAATTTACTTAGTGGTTAGTTTTCAGCACGGAGTTCACCTGCCAGAAGCGATCGACTTGCAGGGGAAGACTAGCATGGGAGGACTGATGGGCGTTGGTTTAAGCCTTGTAATCTTCATTGCTTTACCGTATGATCCCCTTATTTCTTACTCCTCTCCCCTTACATCTTTCACAGTTACGAATTTCGCAACGCGCTACAAAATTTAACGAGTTAAGGTACGCTGTATGTGAATTCGTCCCAGCAGCTTTATAGTGCTGTAGAAGAGGGGCTTGTGGGAGTATAAGTGTGTCCGGCGGCGAAATCTTGATTGTGGCAGTGCTGATACTTGGTGCGGTAATTGCCACGTTGGGCGATCGCATCGGCACTCGTGTTGGCAAAGCCCGCCTCAGTCTATTCAAACTGCGCCCCCGTAGGACTGCCACGCTGGTCACCATCATGACGGGTATTCTCATTTCAGCGTCCACGTTAGGGGTGCTGATTGCTGCTAGCAACCAACTGCGAACGGGGCTTTTCGAATTGGGCACCATTCAACGGCGTTTGCGAAACACTCGCACTGACCTAGAACAAGCCAGATCTCAGAAAGGGCAGGTTGAGAGCGAACTCACAAAATCGCGTGCTGATCGCGAAGCGGCAAAGAAGCAACTGACCGAGACTAATCAATCGCTTAAAGGCGCGATCGCCGAACGATCGCGTGCTCAAGCAGAAACAGCAAAAACGCAGGCAGCACTGAGCAGCACCCAGAGTCGATTGACGATCGTCTCGCAACAGGCACTTCGGTTGCGGTCAGAAATTAGCCAGTTGCAGGCACAGCGCGATCAGGTCATTAGCCAACGTGATCAGGTCATTAGTCAACGTGAGCAAGAAGTGCGCGCACGCGATCAAATTATTCAACAGCGCGAAGCCCGCCTCAAAGACCTTGAGCAGCAGCAAGAAGCGTTAGTCCAAGATGTCCAACAGCTACGGTTAACGGCAGAAGGCTTACGTGTCGGCAATGTGGCGATCCAGCGTGGTCAAGTGCTTGCATCTGTCGCCATTCGGACAACCAACTCAACGACTGCCAAACAAGCGGTTGATCAAATCTTGCGAGAGGCAAATCAGGCAGCCCTTCGCTCTGTACGACCAGGAGCCACCGAACAAGTAGTGCAAATTACAAACGCCGAGGTTAAACAACTCATCGAACAAATTGATGACGGACAAGATTACATCGTGCGTATCTACTCTGGTGCAAATTACCTGGTAGGCGAAAAGTTGATTCAGGTTTTTGCTGATGCCGTGCGTAATCGGGTTGTTTTTTTGGCTGGGGATGTGGTGGCTGGCACCTCACTAAACCCAGCGGCTACACCAGATGAGGAGCTGCAACAGCGGATCAACCTGCTCCTTGCTAGTGCTAATTTCCGTGCTCGCAACCTCGGGATTCTAGCTGATTCGGTGCAAATCGGGCGCATTCAAGATGTCATTACTTTTGTTGAACAGTTAAAGCAGTACAACCAAACAGTTGAGTTAAGGGCAGTCGCCGCAGACGTAATTTATACGGCTGGTCCACTCAACCTTGAGTTAGTTGCTGTTCAAAACGGGCGGGTGATACTCCGCACAAACAACCTGACACCAACGACTGGCACACCAACGACTGATGGGCAAAAACCCTAACGCCTTGTGCTGCAATGCTCTGCTTTGATGTTCTTCTGTCGTTTCACAATGCCATGCACTCTAGCCCCTCTGCGCCACCTGAACCACCCGCCTCTGACCAACCCGTGATCTTGGGCTTCGATCCAGGGCGACGCAAGTGTGGTCTAGCGGTGCTGGGGGTCGATCGCACGTTGCGCTACCATCAGGTCGTTGAGGCAGAAGCCGCGATCGATACCATTCAAACACTGCGTCGCCAATTTCCGATTTCACTGCTGATCATGGGCGACCAAACCACCGCCAAAGACTGGAAGGAAAAACTTGGACAGTCCTTCACCGATCCAATTCGCATCATCATGGTAGATGAACGACACAGCAGCCTGGAAGCCCGCGATCGCTACTGGCAAATGTACCCAGCCCAAGGGCTAACACGTCTCATTCCCCAATCGTTTCGTACCATCCCGCGACCGATCGACGATATTGTTGCCATTTTGTTGATTGAACGATACTTAGAGCGCTTGGTGAACTGAGCGGGGAAAGAAGGCAAAAGGCAGGGGGCAGAAGGCAAAAGGCAAAAGGCAGAACGAACTCAAAAACCTCTTTGCTCTCTCTTCACCCCTTCACTCTTCCACCCCTTCACTCTTCACCCTTCCCCACCCCTCTACTCTTCACACTAATTCACACATCCGCAACAGTCTTGGTTAGAGGTACAATTCACGGTACGCTAAGAAAGCATTTAGAGCGATCGAAATTGACTATGACTGCTTTTTCCACCTCTGAGTCGGCGACCTCGACCACGCTTCCACCCTCCGATTCGCGCCAGCGAGTCAGCCAGTTTCTCCGTAGCCTGCAGGATCAAATTTGTGAAGGTTTAGCACAAGTTGATGGCCAGGGAACGTTTCAGGAAGATAGCTGGGTGCGGGAAGATGGCGGTGGCGGTCGATCGCGCGTGATGCGAGAAGGCGATGTTTTTGAGCAAGGCGGTGTCAATTTCTCGGAAGTATGGGGCAAAGATCTGCCGCCGTCGATCGTCATGCAGCGCCCAGAAGCCAGGGGCTATGAGTTTTATGCCACGGGCACGTCGATGGTCTTACATCCGCGTAATCCCTACATCCCCACGGTTCATCTCAACTATCGCTACTTTGAAGCCGGTCCCGTTTGGTGGTTTGGTGGTGGCATTGATCTCACACCTTACTATCCCTTTGCTGAAGACGTGGTTCACTTTCACCAAACGCTGAAGCAAGCGTGCGATCGTCATCATCCAGCTTATTACCCTACCTTCAAACTCTGGTGCGATGAATACTTCTACTTGAAGCATCGTCAGGAAACACGCGGCGTTGGCGGTATTTTCTTTGACTATCAGGATACGCAAGGCATTCTCTACCCGGTTACTTACCCGGGTTCTCAGAGCGATACAGCAGCGGCTCGCCATAGCCAGTCTGTTGGTGCGGTTCAGAACCGCAACTGGGAGGATCTCTTCGGCTTTATTCAAAGCTGCGGTACGGCATTCTTGCCTGCTTATGTGCCGATTGTCGAGCGGCGGCGCTTGCACGAGTACGGCGATCGCGAACGCAATTTCCAACTTTATCGGCGTGGGCGCTACGTCGAATTTAACCTTGTCTACGATCGGGGCACGATTTTTGGCTTGCAGACCAACGGACGCACTGAGTCGATTCTGATGTCGCTGCCGCCGCTGGTACGTTGGGAATATGGCTATACTCCAGAACCCAACACTCCAGAAGCTGCCCTTTACGAAACCTTCTTGAAACCACAAGATTGGGTCAACTGGACACTACCATCTCAGGAAGTCTAGGGTAAACTACTGGTAGGATATTTTTTGCACCCATATACCACCTGTGCAAGCTAGGTGGTAGTCACATTTACTCGTTTACTCCTGCAAGGTGTAGCAGGTCATGCTTAAAGGGCGATGTTATTGCCTTGCTCTAGGGAACTATTGCTGAAGGGGGCATGTAGCTTGATACAGACCTTGATCGTCGAGACACAGCGTAAAGCTTCGGTTAAAATCACCAACACAACTACCGTTCTTAGGAGAGGGTAAGCGTTCCCTATGGAGCAAAAATCAATTCACATGGAGCAGAAGACCCATACGACCCAAGACGGGACGATCGTCATTGTTTTAACGCCTACGGGGCGGCTTGACATCACAACGGCATGGCAGTTTCGGTTGAAGCTACAGGAATCTATTTCTAAGCTCAGCCACCATGTAGTCGTCAATCTGGGTCAGGTTAACTTTATTGATAGCTCTGGGTTAACATCGCTCGTTGCTGGGATGCGCGATGCCGACAAGGTACGCGGCAGCTTCCGCATTTGCAATGTTCATCCTGAAGCGAAGTTAGTGTTTGAAGTGACGATGATGGACTCGGTGTTTGAGATCTTTGAAACCGAGCAAGAGGCGCTAGAAGGCGTACCAAGAGGCATTGCGAGTTAGGCAAACGTTCGCTTGGGAATCAGACATCGGCGGACTGCTTTAATTTCGGCACTCTGCCTGCATTTGCTTACGGTTGAGCAGAGCGATCGTAGCGATTGCTTTGCAGACAGCCCCCTGGAAGCAGGCATAGTCCAAGGGAAAAGGAGCTTTTCGGATTTTTCTTACGTAGCGAAAGAGCCTGCTTTGGCGCAGATTTCGTACATCATGTGCCACTTTTGCACTAATAGCGTACCCTTAACAAGAAGAACGCTATAGGTAGCAGTTGGTTTGACAAAGTATCGTGAGCAGCTTTCACTTTTTTCGGTGTCTGAACAAAAGACATTGGGCTACGCTGCCCAGCCAGCCGAAGGGCTAAAGATGAGCGCTGAAGCTTTGCAGACATGGAAGCAGCGGCTTTTTCACTATCAGCAGCAGGTGACGATCGAGCAACCACTACAGCAAGGCACTTTATTTGATGCGCCTGCTCCGAAAGCAGACCCCGACAGTCTTGATCCGTTTAGCTTACCGCAGCAGAATACAGAATTTTGGCGCTGGAAAGCTAGCGATCAGGGCGTAGCGGCGCTTTACTTTGTGATTGACTATACACTGCCTCTCTTGCTGTATGTTGGCGAGACGGTGAAATCTGGACAGCGCTGGAAAGGCGAACATGATTGCAAGCGCTATTTACTCAACTACAGGCAGGTGCACTATCAGAACCAGCTTGAAACCTCATTGGGGACTGCGTTTTGGTCGCTAGCACCCACGCAAACCCGCGATCGCCAACGCTTAGAGTCTGCACTGATTTCTAAGTGGCAATCGCCCTTCAACAAAGAAAACTGGACGTTTTGGGGCACTCCCTTTACGGGCACGGGTATGGGCTAGCGCTGTGCTAAGTACAAGACTGGTAACAAAAGAAACAAAAAGCTTACTGATTTCTCATCTCTTCTTTATGGCGAATTCACCTAATTGCTCTGACTAGCCATTACCTTAGAAACAGGTTGGGTCATGTAGACACCGACTTCATGAGACGAGCGAAAAGGACAGCAACGGGGGGCTTGTTGCTGTCCTTTTCGTTTTGGGGGCTAAAAGAGACATCAACTGCGATCGGGCGAATTTCGGTGCCTGATCAAACTTTTTATGCCATTGTCTTTGCAGACGCTTTGTTGCTGGACTGTCGAGTGCGGACAACCCACTCAATCACTTGTTGCCCTAGCCGAATGTCATCCAGACGATCGATCTCGCGGATACCTGTGGGACTGGTGACATTTACTTCAGTTAAGTAGCCGCCAATAATATCAATGCCAACAAATGCCAGACCATCACGCTGTAGGGTGGGCGCAAGCTGGGCGCAGATTTGAAGCTCTCTTTCGGTGATGGTGGTTTGGGCAACTCTGCCGCCGACTGCCATGTTGCCCCGAAACTCGTTGCCCGTTGGAATTCGGTTGACAGCGCCGATCGGTGCACCGTTTAGCAAAATAATGCGTTTGTCACCATCCTTCGCTTCTGGCAAATAGGTTTGTACCATCACAGGTACTTGCCCCTGGTACGTACTGATTTCAACCAGTGAGTTAATGTTGCGATCGCCCGCTTCTAAAATGAGAATGCCTTCTCCTGCCTTGCCGCCCAGAGGCTTCAAAACTGCCACACCTTTGCGTTCCACAAACTGCCGGATCACCTGCTTATTCTGGCTCACAATCGTTTCTGGAATCGCGTCGGCAAATTGCAGCGCGTACATTTTTTCGTTGGCGGCTCGAATGCCTGCGGGAGCATTGACCACCAACGTTTTAGCAGGATCGATATAGTCCAAAATATATGTGGCGTAAAGGTAAGGCACCGTCACAGGCGGATCCGTCCGCATAAAAACGGCATCCATTGCCTCTAATGGTAAGAGGGCGCGATCGCTCACCTTAAACCAGGGGTTAGCCGCACTCCACAGCCCTTCAACCCGTGTCACAGGCGTAAGGTCAACCCGTTCTAAAGGCGCTAAGGCTTTGCCATCCACAACACTCAGTTGCGCTGCCTGCGTGATCCAGACTTCGTGCCCAAGTACCTGTGCGGCTTCCATTAAGGCAACGCTGGTGTCGTGTCCAGGGTCAAGTCGCTGGATCGGATCAATAATGAATGCAAATTTCACAGGGTCTACCCTTCGTCGGTGGTCAATGGTCAGATGGCAGCATGAGTCGAGACATGATTAGTAGCTGCGGACTGTGGGCTGGAAACGATATACAGTCTAGCTAGCTTGCCGTTTAGCTAGCTTGTAGCAGTGGATCGAGCTTGCCCTGTGCATTCAACGCTGTTATGTCATCACAGCCACCGATGTGTTGATCATTAATAAAGATCTGCGGTACGGAACGCCGACCGTTGGCGCGTTGCGACATTTTACTTCTCGCGGGTTCATCGCCATCAATACAATATTCGGTATACTTCACACCTTTGCGATCGAGCAGTACTTTTGCCTGGATGCAGAAGGGGCAAGTACTCCAGGTATAAATCTCAACGTTAGCAGCCATAGATTTCTCCACTCAGCGTTCAGTCTTCATTTTAGGGTGTGAGGCTGAAAGTAGAAGACTAAGCTTCAGGGACACGTTCTAAGCACTTATGCAAAATTGATTACATATTCAGTTCCTACCTTGCCTAGCACTTTTTTGACATACGCGATTAAACTTTTCCAATCTTGATACGCAGCCACTTCTATCCATTCGTATTTCATGAAGCGCCACAGAGTTTCAATCAAGTTGAATTGGGGCGAGTAAGTCGGTAGCCAAAAGAGTTCCAGTTTGTTTTTTCGCCACTCTTCTAATTTCTCAATCATCGCCTCACTGGTATGAATCGAGGCTTGGTCCAGGACAACTACGGTTGTCTGCTCTAGAGTTTGACTGAATTGATCCAGGAAGCGAATCACTCGCTCACTGCGAGTCGTTCCTAGATAAACCTCGGCAACCAATTCATTCTGAGTATTGAGGAGACCCAAAACGTTTAATCGCTGACTGCTCTGACTTTTAAGCGTGATTCTGCTGCCCTTGTCTTGCCAACCATAGGGAACTGAAGGCACGAGCGAAAAGCCTGCTTCATCTAAATATCTCAGGCTAATTTCTCCTTGCTTCTCCTGTTCCTTCAGTTGCTTTAATCGTTCTAGCTTGACCTCTAACTCCCAACTATCAGGCTTGCCAGCCAATCCTCTTTTCATTCTCAGCCAGCGCATCTCAAACTGTTTCAGCACTCGCTTGAGCGTGTCTTTACTGATACGAATTCCCCAGGCTGCTTCAACTTGACTCAAAACTTTTTTGAGATTTTTAGGCTCGGCTTGCACCCACGCTCGTACCTGTTGTTTCTGCGCGTCATTTAACTTGGCTTTTCTGCCTCTGCCAGCGCGGTCATATAACCCTACTAGCCGTTCATCTTCCCAGCGCGTGAGCCAAGTGTACAGGGTTTTGCGACTAATGCCGTACAACTGCCTTAATTGCGACAGGCTCCAGCCTTGAAAGCTCAATAAGATGCATTGGGCTCGTTGCCTGACAAGATGATGTTGACTGTCTTGATAAATTCGCTTGAGTATCTTTTGCGTCTCCAGACTTAAATCTCTGACTAAGCGCATTGCTCTCTCACTCTCCTGCTGTTTTGGGTGCCTCTTACCCTAGTTATTTCAGGCTATATCAAATCGAATGATATGTGTAATTAATTCTGCTCAAGTGCTTACCGTTTCAGAAGCCTCTGACTTGGGCAACAGGAGCCGCATTGCCATCACCGCAAACCCCAGTGCTGCCGACAGCTTAACCAGACGCGCGGGTAAAAAGTAAGCCGTACCTTCCCCCACAAAGACACCCAGCAGACTTGCCAGTAAAAGAGCAGCAGCAGTGCCGAAAAAGATGGTGCGGGGCGCTTTTGAGTTGCCGCTGAGGGCGATTGCTGCCAGTTGGCTCTTGTCACCTAATTCTGATAAAAAGACGGTAATAAAGCTGATGCCTAAGAGATGCCAATCCATAGGAAGTTTTGAGTTTTGAGTTCTAAGTTTTGAGTTTTGAGTTCTAAGTTTTGAGTTCTAAGTTCTAAGTTTTGAGTTCTAAGTTTTGAGTTTTGAGTAACAGTCCGGGTCGTTATCCTAGAACGTTTTGGGTTGAAGGTTAACGGCTAAAGTGCTTCTAACTCCCAACTTCCATTTTTTTTACCTTTTACCTTCTGCCTTCCTCCTACATCCTCATAACATCCAGAAAGAGCCAGAGGGAAAGGAACGCCATCATGATGCCAGCAGCGGTATCGAGCGTTTTGGGCGAGACGCGGGATGACAGCCATTGACCAACGAGAACACCAAGTAGGCTCGTTGTCACTAACGCACCAGCAGCGCCTGTAAACACAATCCACGGCGCATGAGACTCAGCAGACATTAGGAGCGTCGCCACCTGAGTTTTGTCGCCCAGTTCAGCCAAAAAGATCGTGATAAAGGTAGTGCCAAACACTTTCCATTGAGAACTGGTGCTACCTTTGGCGATCGCCAAGGATGCAGCCGTGGCAGAAGAGGCAACAGTCGGCGCGATCGTGCTGTCAATCAGTGGATGCTGGGATGCGCCTTCAGGCTTTGGCAACGGTTCTGATTCGCTCAACACTGGTTCCGTCAAGCGATAAGCTTTGCCAAACGGTTTAACCAGGTGAGTCGTTTTTAGCAACGGAGTGATGTCAACAGCAGACGATGGAACTTCCACGGCAACTCTAAAAAGAAACGGAATTGGCTTTCATTTTCTTTTCATTATCTTCAACTTATGGCTAAAGGTCAATGTTGCTAATGGTTTCAATGCCAACCTCACGATCGAAGCGGATCTGTTCTAGACTGCGATCGCCGTAGACTCCTTCAATCTGCTCTCGACAGCACGCGATCGCAAAATCATTCATCTCGTCTGGCTCCACCCCAAATAGCTCTTGAAAAACATCTGGTGCAACACGGCAGAAGCGGGGGCGATCGGCATAAACGCTGCATTCACGGGTGGCATGATCGAAGTGAATACACCAGCCATTGGCACCAACCATACTCAGGTAAAGCGCCAGCTCTGGGGGCGAGAGATAGTCTTCTAAATCGGGTCGATCGGTTGGATCGAGGTGGCAACAGGCACCACACTGCTTAACACAACGCCAGGTTGGCATGAGCGTGAGGGGTAAGGGGAGAAGAGTGAGGGGTGGAAGGGCAAAGAGGGCTTACATCCCTATAAAATGGCTAAGTGTAAGGTTTTGCGTCTCCTCTATCCATGTTAGAACGTTTCGAGAGTGGCACGTTGCGGGTAATGAGCCAAGGCTGACGGGTAATGACTTAATCCATCCACATGTTTTTTGTCGAGCTTAATGGTTCAACCGCCTGAAGACGAACCCATTCAAGTTTGTCCGCCATTTTAACTTTTGTTAATTTTCTTAAAAATGGTGTGACTAGCCAGATAAGATTTGATTGTTGCGGCAAAGTTATGTCCGCTCATCAAGTTTATCTTAGTGACTGATAGGGAGTAAGGACATGGAGTCGATCATTCAGCTTGCGATGTTAGCCGCGATCGTCATCGCTGGTCCTGCTGTGATTTTTCTGCTGGCAGCCAGTGGCGGCGACCTCTAGAACAACACTTGTTTTTCTGCAAGTACCCGCTTCTGAGCCATGCCTGAGCAAATGAGTTGTGGCAGTTTCTTTAGTGTGGTGCTTGCCTAAGCGTTTTTTCAAGTATGAGAGAGTAGTAACTAGCCCGATTTACGTCGGGCTTTTTCATTGGTTTTTTGGGTGTGGTGCCGCCTGATCAAGTGTCTGGACGAAGGTGCGTAATGCCTGAGTGTAGCGCTCTCCAGCAACTTGCTCGATATCATTATGAGCTGCACTGTCTACCGTTAAGAATGTCTTGGGCTGATTGGCGCGATCGAAGAGTGCTTGCCCATGCTGAAACGGAATTGTGCGATCGCGAGTGCCGTGAATGAAAAGCACCGGACAGGAAACAGCACCAATTTTGTTGAGATTGGCGAACTTATCAAAGGGAAAAAGAGGCACTTGGGTAATGACCCGAAAGACGCTTGTGAAGCCGCTTTCAACCACTAACCCAACCACAGCCTGACGGGTCGCCAAATCAATGCTGGAACCGCTGCCCACCGATCGCCCATAGAGAATGATGTGGTTTGGTGATTGCTTCAGTGTTGTCGTCAGGTAGCGATAAGCAGCGTCAATATCCTGATAGGTACCCTGCTCAGAGGCTCTACCCTGGCTGGTGCCATAGCCCCGGTAGTCGTAGGCAAAGACATTCACGCCGATCGACTGGATCTGCATCAGGCGTGAACGAATATCTCCTAGGTCTTCGCCATTACCGTGACTGTAAAGGACGGTGTAGGTTGCCTTGGGATGAGGTAGATAGACGGCAGAGATTTGTAGCTTGGGGGCGCTAGTCAGCTTGAGTATGGTCCGATCATCCTGATAGCTCGAAGGCGGTGACGGGAAAATCTGGCGATCGGCAAAAAAGAACGCATAACCACCGATCGCCAGGTAAATGAAAAGCACTGATCGCACTACTCGCCCCACTGAGAATTTACCCAGCAAGAGCAGTCTAAAACGGTTGCGCGTGCGGGTTCGATCGGTATCAAGTGCCAATAGTTGTGCTCCCATTCGATGCCAGTGCCGTTAATTTGCTGTTCTAAGTAAGCCTCGGTTGAGGTGAACTATAGCGAAAGGATGAAGGATGAAGGATGAGGGATGAATAGAAGCCCTTGCTCAAAGGACGTTTTAAAGTTTATGTCTGTCCTAACGTTCTCTTCGACTGCCGTAACACCAACTGACTAGGAAAAGAGTATGCAGAACCTTTCTGCCTTCTGCCTTTTTTTCAGTCCTGGCAATGGATGCAGTGCCTTGAGGCTATTGGTAAACCTCGATCGCCTCAACAAGCAAGCAGAAGGCACCGGGTGTAAAGTGCGGATTCAGTGCTCCGTCATATTCAAACTTGCTCAACATCAGTTGCAAGGAGCGGATCTGAGCAGAGTTAAGTGATCGCGCTGTGGGCTGAGTTTTAGCCCGAAACACTGGCACCATCTGCACAAAGGGAATCTGAATCGTCAGCCACTCCTGAGCGATCGTGTCAAACGAATAAGCGTAGGCAAGGCTATCCCAACTATCTTCGTCACGCAGCAGCAGCTTATAGCGCTGTCCATCGCCTTTCACCCGCAGTGCCACACCTGTATAAGCAGCCAGGTTTAACGGTGGCTCAAAATTGCGGGTACGGACAGAGGCAAAGCCGCCAGAATTAGCGATCGAGACGATGCCACCAAAGCTCGCTGCCCCTTCGTTTAGCTGAAAGGCACTGTTGCTCACCCCACCCATAACCACATCATCAAGGGCACCCCATGTTTGGCTGAGGGCAGCATTGGGTTGGCGAAAGTCAAACAACACATCGGCTTGGGGTTGCAGATTGGGAGGCGGAGTTGAGCCAAAGACCATCTTTTGGAACCAGCTAACAACAGGAATTGTTTCAAAGTAAGTGAGGGTCTGCCAAAAGCGTCCGGCATCCCACATTTGGCGATCGCGCTGAGACATTTTAATCAATCACGCAAATGGTGACAGAATGCTTACCACTCTACTATGACCGATCGTCTGCCCGTGTCCTCAGCCTCTGGGGTAACAGCGATCGCCCCTCCCCATGCCAGGCGATCGCCCCTGACTGATTGGCTCTAGAACGACCTTACCTGGTTATGCCAATCTGTCTAAAGAAGCGTTGTACAAGACATTCAAAACCTGGTAGCAGCGGTGAGGTGATGGTGTCTTGAGCGTTGTAAGTAGCAGTTAGCTTGAGGACTGCATTTTCGCGGCGGTACACTTCGACCTGCTGGCATTCGCGGCTGACAATCCAATACTCCTCAACGCCCTGCGATGAGTAGAGTTTGAGTTTCGCTTCCCGGTCTCGTCGTTCATTGATAGCGCCCGGAGACAGCACTTCGACGATGAGTTCGGGTGCGCCTGTAAAATGCCCCGCTTCGTCTGTGAAACGCTCCATGCGTTCAACGCTGATCCAAATCGCATCGGGAATGACATTATCGGCATCGCTAAAGATGATGCCAGGAGTGGGGAATGCTTCTCCTAGCTGTGTCTCGTCTGACCAATCGCCTAATTCGTTGCAGATATTACGAATCACAGACTGATGCCTGAGGTGTGGTGCTCTGGTCACAAAGAGTTCTCCGTCAATGATTTCGTAGCGCTTCCATTCGTCGGCTGCGAGAAGTTCAAGATCGGCAGTCGTCCAGCGCACTCTTTCAAACGAGGTTTGGCTCATGGCGTGTCTCCGCGATCGTACATTGGTTCTATTTTCGCGTGTTTTAGCACTACGATCGCCCTTCTCTCACAGGGACGATCGCCGCCAACAAAACCTGAAACGACGATCGCCCCTTCGCTTCACAAGCGCGATCGCCCCTGCATGATTGACTCAGTGCGATCGCGCTAAGAAATTTTGAACACCTTTGAATCAATCACACAAGAGGGTAGTAAACTCTCTGACGATCAAAAAATGTAAGGCTTTGTCATGCCCCAAAAGATACGAGAGCTAAAACAAAGGCTGCGACAGGCTGGATTTATTGAACTTCCAGGTAAAGGGAGCCATACAAACTGGATACATTCTTTGTATGCTGGGAAAATCACGGTTTCTGGCAAGGATGGCGCGGACGCAAAGCGGTATCAAGAAAAGGCAGTGGAAGCGGCAATTGAGAGCGTCACGGAGCGAGAACACAATGACGAAGCTTAAATATCAAATGATCATTCAGTGGTCTGATGAGGATGACTGTTTTTTGGTTGGCTTTCCTGATTTCCCCGGACAGCAGTGGCGGACGCATGGAGAGACATATGAACTAGCTGTTACCAATGGCATTGAAGCCTTAGAGTCACTGATGCTTGCCTACGAAGCAACGGGTGAAATGCTGCCAGAACCTACCGTTTGTCACGCAGCATAGAACTTGAGCCGTACGATCGCCCCTTCTCTTTACCGTCCCTTCTCCTCATCGCCCCTGCATGATTAGCTCAAGGTCGATCGACCTTAAGCCTGAATAATTTCAAAGGTGTCCCGATCGCCAATGCGGTAAAACAGGACATCTGAATCCAGCGTCAGAATTTGTCGGTAGCCAGTCTTTTCAGCCGCTAGAACCAAAGTGGCATCGTGCCTCTGGTGAGTCCAGCACGATAGCCCCGGTATTATTGGCTCAAGGGCGATCACCCTTCCCTTCACAAGCTGGATTGTCAGTGTAGAATTAGCTCAAGCGAGATTGTGCTGTAGGGCTTCATGTTGGAGTACTCATCTTTCTCACTCAAATCTTACGGCTTATAAAGAACCCAACCTCTAGAAGTCCATAACTGCTTATTATCTGCGAAATTTCCATAACTTAAAATTTCATGCTTCGCTGACTTTGGACACCTAGATTGACCTTTCTCACCAATACAAAGAGCATCCCAATCCCCATAAGTTGTCGAACTTCTAGGTACTACAGGCTCTGTTGTATTGTCCACTTTATTAAAACTGTTGAGTAAAGCATTTAAAGCGGTAACTTGCTGAGGACGTAATGAGTCTACCTGTTCAGTGCTTACAGGTATTGGTTGATCTGGAAACTGAATAATCTGGTCGACAAAATTCAAAGGGATTGCACTGTCACCACTGCCTTCTTTATCTGGTTCAGCCCATTGGGATTTAAGGGAAGTTCTACAACCAGCCCCGCTCAAATCACAGTATAGTTCTTGGCACCGAAGATTTTTCCAGATTGCTTCCTCGTCGGGATAAGAAAAGGAGCCTCCAATACCAGGACCTCTTGGCAAAAGTACGTCACATGTATGTTGCCTATTACCAGTAATTTTTAAAGCGCCTGCGGTATAAGTCTTAACTTCATTGTCAGTAGGATTATTATTTTCTGGCTGCTTCTCAGGAATTAGCGGCACTGGTAGATTGGGTTGAAATAAAGGTTTAATGCCTACACTTAGAGAACCAATAACTACCAAAGTTGCAAGACCTAACAGTAATTTGATTTTAGGTTGAGGAGCCTTCTGTTGAAGGTTAGCAATAGCAGCGAGAGATACTGAAGTGGCTTGGGTGCCAATTGGCTGCTGTTGTTTTTGTCGTGGATCTGTTACCTGTTGTTGATCCTCTAATGCTATGTGTTCAGTACTAGCTTGCTCTATTCGTGCAATATCCTTGTCTGTCAACCCCAAAGCAACCTGAATTTTATACAAGCCCTCCTTAACGGATTGACTCAGCGGAAACTCAGCCAGAATTGCTTTGGTGAATTCTTGTTCATACCGTTGCAGCTTTTGCTGATAGGCTTCTGACTGGCTAGTGACTTGTGTGGTTACTTCTTGCTCAATCTGTGCCACATCCTCCTCACGCAGTCCGAAAACCTCCTGTAAATCTTTCAACTCACTAAGGGTTTGTGGCGTAATTGGGTACTGACGTTCCACTTCTGCCGCAAAAGTTGATCGATAGTGTTCTAAATGTTTCAAGCGTTCTCGAAACGGTTGTAAAACCTGGTCTTCAATTGCTTGTGCTTCTTCCAGCGTTAGCCCCAACCGCACTCGCTGCGTATTGAGTACCGTACGCCCGATCGACGAGATTTCACCCCGCATCGCATACCGCTCTGCATCTTTCCGATACTTCAGCTTGGGATCAGCAATTTGTGCTTTCGCGAACACCACATCAAAGCCTTCATCCCTCAACACGATGATCTTAGGATTCATCTTTGGTGCGGTCTCTTGCACCTTCTTGGTGGCATACTCATGCAATTCCCGCACTGAGACTTTGCCATCGTTATCTTGATCCGCTGCTCCGGTTTCAATCCCTTCGACCAAGAAGCGGGTGTAAATTGAGAGGTCTGAGCCTTGCTGCTCAAATGAATACTCAGTTGAACTGGAGGAGGTTAAGACAACGCGCCCTTCGGCACCGAGCTGCCCCTGAACATCTAGCGAACCATCATCTTTGGCGTTGAGTGCGGGGTCAAAGGCTCCACTAAAGCAGCAGTCTAAAATCATGACTTGCCGCCGCGATCGACTGTTGCCCATAATTTCCTGCACAAAGCGGGCAGGCACTGCTGTTGATTTGACCAGTTCGCCTTTTGGTGTTTTACGAGTTACCCGTGTTGAGAAGTACAGTTTGCCGCTATCGTCTTTAATGCCGTGTCCAGAGAAGAAGAGCAGAACGAGATCATCTTTTGCCCGATCGCGATACAACGCCTCGATCGCTTCCTGCATCTGCATTGGGTCTGGGTCAATGAGCGGTGTAACCTCCGAAAACTCTCCCATCTGCGCGTTTAGCAGAATCCGCTGCATGGCTGCCACGTCTTTAGGTGCGCTGACCAACGGTTTCAAAGCATCCGGATGCTCGTAGTTTCCAACCCCAATCAGCAAGGCGACCTTTGTCATTTCAGCACCCTATACGGCTACAAATTTCTGCGCTGCCTCGATCGCCGTTTCCAACTCTGCCTGACTGCTGGCTTTTACCTTGAGCTTCTTGCCATTTGCTTCGACTTCCAACTCGATCGCTTTATTGCCCAGACGATCGCCCAAAAAGCCTAGCAACTTCTGGGCGTTCTCCTTATTCACCTGAGCCGTTAGCAAGCCAACCAGAATGGCACCCACCGCTTTGTTGCCCTCTGGTGGATTGGGATCAAGCACCCGATCGACCGTTTCGATTTCGTCTAGCTCTCTCATTTGAGCCAGCAAGTTCTGGGCTTGCTCTTCTAGTTCTTCGCTGTCCAACTCTGAATCGTTGAACGCGATCGTCAGCTTAATGTCCTCTCCAGCCATGTGATGCTCCTGAAAGTTTTGAGTACTAACACGCTGTGCTTGGCTGTAAGCCACTTGCCAAGTTATACCAAAACAAATCTGTGAATTCCAGATGATCCGGTAAATTTTTATTTTTGTAGAAGATTATGCCTGAGACTTGCATATTCGCTAAGCAGGCGAGCTCACTTCCCTGTCAATCAAGATGTGTGAGTTTGATTAATGGTGGAGAAGGGGGACGATACGACGCTCAATGATTAGAGAGCTGTGCGATCGCTCCCCTTTCAGGGAATCCTTTTTCTAGAGCAATTACCTTTAATTTATGGAAGGAGCATCGACTCTATGCCGTACCAAAACATTTCTGCAAAGCTCACTGATGCTGATGTGCAAGAGATTAAAGAAGCCCTTGCTACTATTGAAGCCAAGCTACCTTTTTTGGTGAATCTAACAGCAGAAGAGCGTCGCAAGCTGTTTAAGATGGGTAACAAAAGTCTTACCTTTGTCAGCAATAGCCTCACCGCTGCCCAGTCAAATCGAGACATTCTTCCGGCTAGTTTCAACGTGGATGAATTTGCGAGGGATTATCAGCTTGCGACCACGCTGACCAATATCCATTTGGGGCTACAGCAGCTTACCGAAAAGGTAGACGATACCTTGATGGCGGTTAACAGTGAGGCGATGAGCAGCAGTCTAACCGTGTATGACTACGTGAAGACTGCGGCTAAAAAGACACCCGGACTAAAGGCGATCGCAGAGCAGTTGGGTGAACGCTTCAAAGCCATGCGAACAAAAGTGCCAAAGGAAACGACGGCTGTCTAACCTGTCTTGGTTTTTATGGATGAGCGATCGCGCCGCAGTAGCCCAGTCTAAGATTGCTTATACGAGGCTTTTTGCTTCATACATGAGTGTTGATCACTCGTTGAAGAATGTTTGATCTTTGTCAACGAGTGTTTGCTACTCATGTACAAGTGTTGATCATTCTCTAACAAGTCTTTGATTTTCGCTTACGAGTGTTTACTACTCTCCAGCAAGTGTTAATCACTCTCTAATGAGTCTTTAATTCTCGCTCAAGAGTCTTTGATGCTTGTTCACGAGTATTGATCACTCTCTGAAGAGTCTTTGAGCTTCGCCGACGAGTATTTTTTATTCTCCAGCGAGTGTTGATCACTCTCTGACGAGTCTTTGAGCTTCGTCGCCAAGTTTTGAAGACGCTTGCGCTGAAGTTGAATGTTGTCAGGCTTCTTTTTGTACGGCTCTGGGGCAAGCGCACGATCGATGGCGGTTGAAGCATGGGGTAGAGCAGGGCATCTCTAGTCAGACTTTGTACAATAGCGGAGAGTGGTGGGCTGCGGGTGTAGATCGATCGGGAACACTTATAGACGTTTGATTTAAGAGGCAGAGCATGAGCAATAGTGGCGAAGAAACGGCAATTGCCCAGGAGATCAAGACTCAGCTTTGGATTTTGGGTGGCTTGGTTGCCATTATGTGGGCAGTCGAGATTCTCGATCAGTTTGTGTTTCGGGTAGGGCTTCGCCAAACGCTGGATATTTATGGCATTTATCCGCGTAATGTTGTTGGTTTACGGGGTATTCTGTTTGCGCCCTTTTTGCATGGCAACTTTCCGCACCTTATTGGCAACACGGTGCCGTTTTTGGTGCTGGGCTGGCTGATTATGCTGCGCGAAACCAGCGATTTCTTTTGGGTGAGCCTCGTCTCGGCTTTTGTCAGTGGCTTGGGCACCTGGATGTTTGGCTCTTCTGGAATCCATATTGGAGCCAGCGGCGTCGTTTTTGGCTACCTGGGCTATCTGTTAGCAAGGGGTTATTTTGAGCGCAGCATGACCTCGATCGCTATGGCGCTCTTTGTCGGCACCCTCTACGGCAGCCTCCTTTGGGGCGTACTGCCCACACGGATGGGCATTTCCTGGGAAGGGCATCTCTTCGGCTTTGTGGGTGGTGTGCTGGCAGCACGACTGTTGACACCGAAGCGGGAAGTTTAGGGAGTGGGGAGTGGGGATTAGGGAGTAGGGAGTGAAGGGGTGGAAGAGTGGAAAGGTGAAGAGTGGAAGAGAAAGCAAAGAGGTTTTTGAGTCCATTCATCCTTTTGCCTTTATCCTTTAGCCTTTATCCTTTTACCTTTTACATAACTGGTGACGCCTTTGACAAACGCAACAATTATTGGCTGTGGCTATGTGGGCAAAGCGGTAGCTCAACGGTGGCGATCGACGTTGACAGTCACAGCGACGACGACATCGCCCGATCGCGTGGTTGCCCTGGAGTCAGTAGCGCAGCGGGTGCAGGTAGTGAAAGGGAACGACGCGGCAGGCGTGCGATCACTCCTTCAAGATCAGGCGATCGTCTTGCTCAGTATTGGTGCGCCTCATGCAAATGCCTATGAGGAAACCTATCTGCAAACTGCGAAAACGTTAGTCGCTGTGCTGAAGGATGTGCCAATGGTGCAGCAGGTCATTTATACAGGCAGCTATGCGGTGTATGGCGATCGTCAGGGTGCGTGGGTCGATGAGACTTCAGACATTGCGCCTGCAAACCGTAACGGTGAGCTTCTAGCAGAGACAGAGCAAATTTTGCTGAGTGCTGCCAGTGATGCGCTGAAGGTTTGCGTTTTGCGTCTGGGTGGTATCTATGGGCTAGGGCGTGAGTTGACCAAAATTTTTGGGCGGGCAGCAGGCACCACGCGACCCGGCAACGGAGAGGATGCCGCCAACTGGGTACATTTGGATGACATTGTGGGCGCGATCGACTTTGCGCAGCAGCAGTCATTAACGGGAGTCTACAACCTGGTTGGGACGGTGCCCACCACTACAGGAGTCTTGCTAGAGCGGCTGTTTGCGGCTCACGGGCTACCCAACGTCACGTGGGATGCGTCGCAATCCAGCACTCGCCCGTACAACGCGAGAGTGTCGAATCAAAAGCTGCGTGAGGCAGGCTATCAATTTCTCTATCCACAGATCCTGGAGACGGTGTAATCTAACGAAAGCGATCGCGTAGGGACATCACACCGTCCTTACAGGAATGTATAGGATTTTTTATGACTACAGCGCTGTCTAACCCCTCCAATGCTGCCCAAGAGACGCTGCACGAACGGATCGATCGCCTTTATCACCAACCCTTGCCCGATTTACTCTTTAAGGCACAGCAAGTCCATCGAGCGCATCACAATCCCAACGCAGTGCAGCTTTGTACCCTTTGCAATATCAAAACGGGGCTGTGTCCTGAAGACTGCGCCTACTGTTCGCAAAGTGTTCACAATAAAACGGAGCTAGAGCCACAGCCCTTAGCCGACCTTGCAACGGTGCTGGCTGAAGCCAAAGCCGCGAAGGCACATGGCTCGACCCGCTTTTGCATGGGTGCAGCCTGGCGAGAAGTGAAAGATGGTGCCCAGTTTGAGCGAGTGCTAGAAATGGTGCGCCAGGTTGCCGCGCTAGAACTGGAGGTTTGCTGCACGTTAGGAATGCTCAAGCCCCATCAGGCACAGCGTTTGAAGGAAGCGGGACTGACGGCATACAACCATAATCTCGATACCTCGCCAGATTACTACGGGCAGGTGATTACCACGCGCACCTATCAAGATCGTTTGGAAACCATTCAAGCCGTGAGCGCCGCTGGCATTTCGGTTTGCTGTGGTGGCATTCTTGGCATGGGCGAATCGGTAGACGATCGCCTCGCCCTTTTGGCAGCACTGGCAGCGCTCGATCCGGTGCCAGAGTCGATTCCCATCAACTGTCTGGTGCCTGTTGCCGGAACGCCACTTAAAGATACGCCCCCTGTAGATGCCATTGAGCTAGTGCGGATGGTAGCGACCACGCGGATTTTGTTTCCCCAGGCGATCGTCCGTCTCTCTGCCGGACGTTTGCAAATGAGCGATGAACTGCAAGCGCTGTGCCTACTGGCGGGAGCGAATTCGATCTTTACGGGACCAGTGCTGCTGACCACTCCCAATCCTGACAGCACGCAGGATGAGCAGTTATTGCAGCGGCTGGGAATGGTGCCGAAGGAGATGGGGTGAGGGATGAAGGATAAGGGATGAAGGCTAAAGGCTAAAACTCAAAACTCAAAACTCAAAACTCAAAACTCGAACCTCAGTCGTTAACGTTCTACGCTCCGCAAAGCAGTGGCGATCGAAGCAGTCAAGACCCAGAAGTCAAATCTGCCTGCGGCTGCAAACAACTTCTACGGTAGAATCTAGTGTTTGAAAATTCACTCTAAGTGCGTGAGGCAGCATTGTGCAGAAGTTTGTTCCATTAGAAGCACCGGAGCCGTTTGCGGTCTTGGGTTTGCCTGTTCATTTGTTAAATGACTATGCCGGGTGGTTAGTGTCGCGGGCACAGCAGCAGCAGGGCTGTCATGTGGTGACGCTGAATGCAGAAATGACGATGGCAGCGGAGCAAAATCTGCCGTTAGCGACCATCATTCGGCAAGCGGATCTGGTGATTCCTGATGGTGCGGGGATTGTGCTGTATCTGAAGCTGTACGGTCGATCGACGCAACGCTGTCCGGGGATTGAACTGGCAGAATCACTGCTGCGCGAGTTTGGACGATCGCCCTCGCTGGGCACGATCGCCTTTTTTGGCGGTAAACCCGGAGTGACGCAGCAAGCGGCAGACAGTTTGCAGGCGCGACTGCCGGGATTGGCGATCGCCATCACTCAGCACGGCTACCTCACGCCCGACGACACTCCACGCTTTCTACAAACTCTCAAGGAGACTCAGCCTCAACTCATTCTCGTTGGCTTGGGTGTGCCTCGGCAGGAATTTTGGATCGCCGAACAGCGCCACCTTTGCCCCAATGCCATTTGGATCGGCGTGGGTGGCAGTTTCGATATCTGGGCAGGCGTAAAAACTCGCGCTCCTGGTTGGCTACGCGATAATCATCTGGAATGGGTCTATCGCCTGTATCAAGAACCCTGGCGCTGGCGACGGATGCTGGCATTGCCCCAGTTCGCATGGCGATCGCTGGTGTATCGGGTGACGCAAGGTTAGGGGTTGGGTGAGGACGTAAGGGAAGTAGGGGAAGCAGTGGGATAGACTCAAAACTTAAAACTTACTCCCGTGACGGACTAGCAATCGTGATCGCTCTACCCTGGCTTTTGTGGTGTAATGAATTGGATTCTGCAAGTAGCGATAGCTTATGACTCAGGTCTTGAACGGTCAATCTACTAGAGGTGGTGCACCAACGTCCAACGCTACCAGCGCTATGAACGGGGGCGATCGTGCCACGCTGAGAGATGCGATCATCACGCTGCAAGGAGTAACCAAGACCTATGACAACGGCAGTCAGGCACTGGTAAACCTCAACCTTGAGATCAAGCGAGGTGATTTCCTGTTCATCACGGGGCCGTCTGGCTCTGGGAAATCGACCCTGCTGAAGCTGCTGTATGGCGAAGAACGCGCCGATGATGGTGATGTAAGGGTCGACGGCTACGACCTGACAACCCTACGGGGCGATCGCCTGTCGCAACTGCGCCGTCGGATTGGCATTGTCTTTCAGGACTACAAGCTCATTCCCCGGCGTACGGTGCTGGAAAACGTCGCGTTTGTCTTGTGGGCACAAGGGCTACCGCGCAAAGAAATTCATCGTCGCTTGCAGCCCGCCCTCAAAATGGTGGGCTTAACACATAAAGCAAATTGCTTTCCAGAACAGTTGTCGGGCGGCGAACAGCAGCGCGTCAGCATTGCACGGGCGATCGTGGGCACACCACCGATCTTGCTAGCAGATGAACCAACCGGAAACCTTGACCCAGAGAACTCCTGGCAAGTCATCAAAATTCTTAAAAAGCTCAATTCAGTGGGCATTACCGTGATTGTCACCACCCATGATGAAGGTTTGATTCGACTCTCTAACCATCCCGCGGTGCAGCTTCGCAATGGCTACCTTTGTCGCCCCAAAGGATAGCAACGGCTAATGACGATCGACGACCTCACGAAATTGCTACAAGTGCTGATTTCACTGGTGCAGGCATTAAGCTGGCAACTGCTGGTTTTATTCATCCTGCTTTACTTTGGCGCGCCGCTGCGGAATTTCGTCAACAATTTAGGTGAATTCACCTTCAGAGCCAGTGCCTCCGGTTTGGAAGCAACCGCAAAACGGCGCATTGAAGCAGGTGTGTTGTTGGGGTCAGCCGCCGCCATCAAAGCCGGCGACGCAACGCACCAACCCCAGCTTCCTGGTGCCGATGAAGCAAAGGAAATCGCCACGGTGGTCAGTCAAACGATGAAGCCTAAGGTTGCACAACAGCTTGCCACTGCTTCAGTGCTCTGGGTGGATGATCACCCCACAGACAATGCCCACGAAATTCGATCGCTCGAAGCGCTTGGCATTGCGTTTACCATCTGCCCTTCAGTACAGGCTGCACTGGAGAAAATTCGGCTGATGCCCTATCACGCGATCGTCTCCGATATGCGGCAGACAGGCACCAGTTCAGCAGGCTATTTGTTGCTTCAAGAGTTGCAGCGTCTTGGTGTTAAGACTCCCGTGATCGTCTACGGTAGCTCGAATGAAGCCCGTTTAAAGTTTGAAGCACGGGAACAGGGCGCGTTTGGCAGTACTGGCGATCCGCAAGAGCTGTTTAGCCTGGTGACGAGGGCAGTACAGCAGCGGTGAGAAGGGAGAGATGAGTTTTGAGTTTTGAGTTTTGAGTTTTGAGTTTTGAGTTTTGAGTTTTGAGTTTTGAGTTTTGAGTTTTGAGTTTTGAGTTTTGAGTTTTGAATATTGCTAGCGAACGGCTCCCCTCCACCTCTTCACCCTTCACTCCTTCACCCTCTTACTTCTTCACCTCTTCACCCTCTCACTTCTTCACCTCTTCACCCTCTTACTTCTTCACCTCTTCACCCTCTCACTTCTTCACACTCCCCACTCCCCACTCCCTACTCTCTCACCGTCACCGCAGGTTCTAGCCCCAGTTCTGTCATCAACCGATCGACATCAAAATTTTCTGCCATTGAGTTGCAGATGTACTCGACTTTAACCGGTTCGTTAACGCGCACCTGACCAAAGGCACGATCGACAATCTCAACGGTGGTCAGTGTATCTAGATCAACTGACAGGATGGGAATCTCTAGATCTTCAGCACGGCTAATGATGGCTGGCGAGGGCGGCATCTGTCCAGTCAAAATCAGGCATTGGGTGGAAGTTTCTAAGGCAGCAAGCTGAATGTCGGTGCGATCACCCCCTGTGACGACTGCCATATTGCGACCCTTGCGAAAATACTTCAGCGCTGAGTTTACGTTCATTGCACCAATGCTAAGGCTTTCGACCATTAGATCCAGGCGATCGGCACGACACAGCACTTCGGCTTTCAGTTGCTTGACCAGTTCGCTCACGCTGACACTCCGTAGGAGGGCACTGCGGGGTAACAACCCAAAAATTGGAATACCTCGCTCTTCTAAATAAGGCTGTACCGTTGTTTTGACTTCTTCCAAACGGTCTTCAGGAATGTCATTGATTAAAACACCTAGTAGTCGATCGCCCAAGCGTCGTCTTGCTGAAATGAGTGCTCCTACAATCAACAGCGATTGAAAGCGTGCCACCAACAAAATTCTGGCATTGACCCCTTCTGCCACCTGTCGTAATGAGAGGTCAAATAGGCTACCTTCCTCTAGATTCGCTGGACCTTCGAGCAGAACTAAATCGGGACCACGCATTTGCAGATATTTTTTGAGCGCGTACGGGTAGTCACTGCGATCGTCGCCGCGAATGCGCTTTTGAATCGTTGGCTCATCCAGCGCCAAAATCGTTGGTTGCAGGCGATCGTCGGGCAAGTGCAGCACCTTAGCCACAAACTGTACATCTTCTTCAATACCGTTTGTGTCTTTACTCCAGCAGGTTCCTAACGGTTTACCATAGCCCAGATCCAGCCCTCTTGCTTTTAACTGATGAGCAATGCCAAGCACGGTTGCGGACTTGCCGCTATAGGCTTCGGTCGATCCAATTAATAAGTATCTGGCGGCTTTTGGCACTCTCTCACTCCCTACGATGATCTGAACTGCTGAATCTGAGCTGCTGACGCTGTAAGGCTGCCCCGATCGCACTAGGTAAATATAGCAACTGTCGAGATTGTTGAGACAGACGGAGAGTGCGGGCGAAGCCCCCAGTCAGGGGCTCCACCCCTGCATCCCGTCCTAACCAGCTCTTCGGTTGCCATAACAGTGCTGCCGAAAAAAGGAAACCTTGCGCTCATTCTTACCCCTTAACCTTAAGCAGAAGAGAGCTAGAATGCTGCATCAATTGCTCTTGAGTGGGGCAACTCATCCTCTCATTTACGCATATTCCTAACTGTCAATTATGCACTTCCTAACAAATTTGCCTCAGGGACGGGCTGCCCCATTCCGGCTGATAGACGCTCCTTGTCTGGCAGCAACAGGCTCAAAGCCTTTGACTTCTCTCAGAATATAAACAGGGCGATTTTTGACTTCTTCGTAGATGCGCCCAATATATTCGCCTAAAATGCCAATGCTAAAAAGCTGTACGGCTCCTAAAAAAAAGATGGCAACTGCGATCGTGGCATAGCCAGTGAGCGGTGAAACCGGTGAGAAAAAGCGCCAGTAGAGTACCAGAGCTGCCATGACGATCGCCATAACGGCTGCAAACAGCCCTACATAAGTGGAAATACGGAGAGGGACTTTAGAGAATGACACCAAGCCGTCGATCGCCAACGACAGCGATTTACGGAACGTGTACTTTACATCACCAGCAAAGCGAGCGTCGCGCTCAAACGGAATCGCAATTTGTCGAAAGCCCAACCACGATCGTAGCCCTCGAATGTACCGATTTCGCTCTGGCATGGCATTGAGGGCATCCACGACACGCCGATCCATCAGGCAAAAGTCACCCGTATCGGTGGGAATATCAACATCCGCAAGCTGTCGCAGCAACCGATAGAAAACATATGCCGTCAGGCGCTTAAACCAGCCTTCCCGATGGCGCTGTACTCGTTGGGCATAGACTACTTCGTAGCCCCGTTGCCATGCGTCTGCTAATTCAGGAATCAGTTCGGGCGGGTCTTGCAAATCAGCATCCAGCACCACGATCGCTTGCCCACGAACAAAATTTAGCCCAGCCGTAACCGCAATCTGATGCCCAAAATTACGAGCAAAGCTGAGGTAGCAAACGCGGCAATCGCGCTCGTGTAGCTCATGCATCATTGCCAATGAGCGATCGCTGCTGCCGTCATCCACCAGAACCAACTCGACTGCACCATCCATGCTGTCCATTACGGCACTTAAACGGCGATACAGTTCTGGGAGGGTTGCTTCCTCATTAAAGACTGGCACAATGAACGAATAGGTAGGCTGCATAGTTATCTATCCTGCGGATCAAGTCGCTTTGAGGGCGCATCAGGTGGTGGACTGGCTGCACGCAAAGAACGCCGCCGCCGATACCAGGTCGAACCTCCAACCAGGATACCAGTCAGAGCCAACGCTCCGACTAAGGGCATCAAGTCGCCCGTACGAACGGCTCTTAGACCAGAACTACCCAGCAACACATAGGGCAAAATGCCAGGAGTTGTGCCCAGCAGTGTGCCCAGCAGATAATCACGGTAGCTGATAGACGTAAGACCGGCTGCAAAGTTGAGCAATCCATAGGGCATAAACGGCACTAACCGAATCGCAATCATGTAGAACAGACCGCCCTGTCGCATTTCCACATCCAGCGTTTGCCAGCGTCCAGAAAGCTTACGGGCGATCGCCTTGCGTCCGATCGTACGAGTAAAGGCAAAGGTGGCGATTGCAGCGATCATTGCTGCCACACTCGCCCACAGCGTCCCCCACCAAGGCCCAAACAGCGCTCCCCCTAGTAGGTTCAGCGGTGTGGAAGGCAAGATAAACACAGTCGCGATCGTGTACAGCAGGAGATAAAGCAGCGGTGCCCAAACGCCCGTCGATCGCAACCATCCCTGAAGTTGCGCTACATCCATGCGTCCCAGCACAGCCATGACCAAAGCCATTGCCGCCATGCCGCCAACGGCAAGGAGAAGGTTGATTCTGCTGATTTTTAAGTGCCGCACAAGGTTTAGGCTGAAAACGCTGAAAAAAAAAGAGTGAAGGTGTGCTTCGGGCGATCGCTAGCCTAACGCTCTCATGCCCATTTATAGCCGTAGTCATACTGGTTAAAACGGGGTGCAGGAGTAGAACCTCTGGCTGGGGCGAAGCCCCCAAACCCCCGTTAATCCCAACGTCCTCATCTCTATGGCGATCGCTATACTCGACAGCCGCTAGGCAGCAGAGTTCCGCCCAAAACTAGAGACCCTAGTGCTCCAGCTTATCTGGAAAGCCATCACAGCCACCAGGAACGGACGTGCGTGTTCTAGCGCCGCCCCAGGCACATACATATTCACGTTGCTCTGGGGAAAGATGGATCACATTGGTGAAGTCGGCATTTTCTACCACAGCCCCGGTATAGGCTCCAGTTCGATAGTCTGGCAGTTCTGTTTTACTGCGAGGGCTGGCTGTTGCTGCTTTGCCATAGAAAAAACGGGTGCCATTTAAGTCTGAGCCGCGTAAAATTGCCTGACAGAGAATGGTACCGGCAAAGTTCGTTCTGACTAGATCACAGCCACTGAGATCAGCACGAATCAGGTTTGTCTCGCTCAGGTCAGTCCAGCGTAAATCGGAATTTGACAGGTCGGCTCCTGCTAACATCACACCCAGATCAATCACGCGCACGCCATACGCGCGGTCTTCTTCATAGCCGCCCGTCCCATCTAAAATTGCTCGTCCTAGCCGTTGATCACGTTTCAGCGGACTCAGCAGACGAGCACGGCTGAGAAAGCGAATAATTTTGGCTTTGCCGCCACCATCAACGCTGCTAAGAATAGCGGCAGTGCGTCCTTCGGCGATCGCCCGTTCCTGGGGCCAGTCTTCTAGCAAGCCGTCTTCATCCAGCACCAGGTCAGAAATACCTTGAAAAAAGCTGTCGATCGTCTGCTGCTGCGTAATAAGGTTTTGTTGAATGGTCAGATCCTTTTCGATGACGTACTGTCGCCACGCAATATAGACCGCTACTAGCGCAATCAAAATTTGCCCGACCGCACCAAATACTTCACCCAGAGCGCCAACTGCATCCCAGTTTGCTTGAGCAAACAAGCCGCTGAACCAGCGATCGACTCCAATGAGCTTCAATAGTGCGACCAGAGCAACAGAGCCACCAACGAGGGCGATCGGCACTGCAACCGCCTGGCTGGAGAGCAACTCTCTCACAAAGGGACGTAGAAACGGCACCCAAAGAATACGGACTGATGCAACCAGGGCGATCGCGGCACCGATCAACCCTAACCAACTCAGGTTGAACACCAAACCCACGATCATCACTGCCGTTGCACCCAGTACAATCGCGGCAGCAGGCAAGCGGCGAGGTGGCTCAAAAAGGTTGGACTGAGCGATCGGACCAGGGACAACAGACGGCAGGAGCGATGGCACCGATGGGTTCACCGCCGAAACAATCACTGGGGACGCAGCACTATGCCCCGATCCATGACCATTACTGCCAGCTAAACTATCGCCCGTAGCGCGAGTTGTCTCGTCTGGTGACACATTTGAATCAGGAGCATTGGGAGTCATCGTCAAACTTCTAGGCGACAGGCAAAGTGCCGTTGAACTCTTCTCTATTGAATCACTTCGACTCTCTTTGCTGCCGCTTGTCTGATAACTTTCTTTCCATAGGCTGAGACTTCAAACAGTGCTTTAGTTTGTGTCTGCGCCTCCGTTTGGCAGTAGGGGAGTCCAGGCGCACTGGCAAGGGTAAGCAGGGTGTTCTATCTGGGCATCCTGAGCGAAGGCGATCGCCTAAAGACCTAGCCGCCGTGAGACACAACCATATGAAACCCTGGCACCGTGATCAATTGTTTGGCTTTATGCTCGCCGCTTTGAGCGTGCCAGGTGTGTTGCTGCCGCCAGAACTTGCCCATTCCTTAGAGCCGTTGCAGGCATATCGTGCTGCCATTCAAGATGCCGCCCTGGTTGAGCCTGAAAAAGATGTCGATACATTAATTCCCATCGAACTGAACAATCCCCTTTTAGTGTGGAATCCAACCAGGACTCAAGTTTTAGTCGTCACCTGGAAAAGCCAGCAAGTGTATGAGCAGTTCATCAAACCCAACACGCAGAGTTCTAGGCGCGACGATCAGCTCCTCTGGGTAACCGTTGCGCCCCAAGTCAAAATTTTCTGCCAGCGTTATTTAGAACAACATCCAAAGGCTACAGCAGCCGACCTAACGCTCCGCTTAAAGCAGTATCTAGGACTGAACCCCAACTGGGAGTACGAGCAGTTTGTTGAACTCTGGGTGAGTCCCCAGGATCTGTTTCGACCCTGCGTCAACCCAGACATTACCCAGCGACGCTGTCCACTCAATTTTTCTGGGGTTGTGCCTAACGTGCTTGGTCGCACTCAGGGCACTGGGATTTCAGATTACCAGTCTTTTTACCAAACGTTGTACTTTCGGAGCATTCGGGCAGCACTCCAACCCTGGACAGGTTTGGGTTATACCTACGATTGGGGCAGTCCCATCAGTCGTGTGGGTGCGAGTGAATTTATTTTGGTGCCGGGTGCTACTTATGCCGTGAAACGGGCGACACCAACGTTACAGTACTGTCAAACGGCAAGTCCTTGAACGAGGTGAGTTTGCCTTGAACCGAATCGTAAGGAAATAGCGGTTTATCCGAACTTCGTAATGCCTTAAAGTTCTCACGGTTTCACGGTTGTTTTCCGTAATGTTTTACGGCAGGCGTGAAGTCAGCCGCACTCATTTTCAGGCATCTACAGCGATCGCTTTGTTTTTGTCTGCCTGCTAGCACTGAGTCACTAATTAAATCGGGAGGACACCCTGCATGACCAGCGAACATCTGGTGCGCTTAGAGGCTCGATCGCAATCCCCTGGTAGCCTGGAGCGAATCGGCACCATTACCCTGTTACTGAGTTGGCTGTTGCTCAATGGCACGACGTTGAGCTGGCTTGCCCAAACTGTTCAAGATATCTCACGCTTTAACCAGGTCATACTGCTGGCTGGAGTCATGCTCCTGCTGGTTCAAGGAGTCCGTCATCGGCAACAGTTTCGTTTTTCGGCAGTGCCCATTTTTCGCTGGAGTCCGTTGTTGCTACTAATGGGCAGCGCGATCGGCATGATTGCTGCTCAGTGGCTACTCATGCTGGATCAAGTGCCGATCGTGTTTGCACTCCTGGGCACGTATGGCTTACTGGGGCTGTTTTTAGAAGCGGCTACCTGGCGAAAAGGTTTACCGATGGGTGCGGCGATCGCGCTCATTGTGCCGTTTGGGGTGCAATACAGCACTGGGCTGGGGTTTCCCACTCGTATCCTGACGGCTCACATCATTGAGTCTCTCCTAAAAACCTGGCATGTCGCTGCTTTGTCTTCAGAAGACATTATTGTGCTCGATACAGGTATTGCTCAGGTCGATCTGCCCTGTAGCGGGCTGAAAAGTTTGTGGACGGGCACACTGTTTTTTGCTGATAGTGACCTGGCTAGAGCGGCGACGCCTGGGATGGCGCTGGCTCCTTGTGTTTGTGGTTAACCTGACATTGCTGGCGATCGCCAACGTTGCCCGCGTCTTGACATTGGTGCTGGTGGCGCACGTCTGGCAGCAGAATACCCTGTCAGAGATACTGCATGTGCCTTTGGGCGTGCTCACGTTTGTTGTCGCTTGCGGCTGTACCTTGGTACTGCTGCGCTGGGTGCCACACTCAATCGCTTCAGTTGAGAGCGATCGTCAGCATGTCCCCTCCATGCCAAACTTCAAGCTTCCCTTCTTGCTGACCGCCTGTTTTTTGACACTGACGTTGATTCCGCATCCCCCTGCTCCTGCGGTACCCACCGTGACGAATTTGCATTGGTCGATCGCTGCTCAGCCCCAAACGATTCTATTGACACCCACCGAGCAAAATTTCTTTGCCAGCCATCCTGGCGTTGTAGCGCACAAACAGCGCTTCGCGTATCAGGGACTTACCGGCTCGGTTCTGTTAGTTTCTAGCGCTAATTTGCAGGCGCATCATGCGCCCGAACTTTGTTTGATTGCCAGTGGATTTCGCCTGGATCACATCGCACCACAGCAATTTGCAGCGGGACCTTCAGCGCGGTGGCTGTCCTTAAATGACAGAACACAAACCGCTATCTACTGGTTTCAAGCACCGGATCAAACTACGGGCGATTTTCTGACGCGCTTTTGGCAGGAAGCTTTGCGGCAGCAGTCGTCCTGGACGCTGGTTTCAATTTTGTTGGATGAATTCCATAACCCTGATGAGGCAACGCTGCAAGTGTTGGTAACGGATATCTATCAGTCGCTTAGTGAGACGTTGCAAAAAGCCTGAGTTCTTTGCCCGCGCTGCTTATCCCTATTGACTCCCTCTTGCCATGAAAAACCTTTTCACCGCTTTTTTCTGGATCTTTAACTTGACCCTGTTGGCGCTCGTCTACCTGGGAGTAGTGCCTTTTTTGGGGCTAGCGCTCTTGAGCGATGCTGCCACCGGGCAAGTACCGTTCAACGTCCTGATCACGTTTGTGGGTTTGGTTGGCGTACCAACGACTTGTGTGATCGCGGGCTTCCGTACTAACGTGCGACAACCTATGACGCTGTTTGAGCTGTTTTACGGCATTGAAGCACCGTTGTTGCTGATCTGCATAACGCGGTTCTTCTGGTTGCGCGATCTCACACTGCCAACGACCTTTCTGCTGGTGACGCTGCTGCTAGGCACGATCGTCACTGGTCACTGGCTGCTGAGTCGGCAAGAAAACTTGCTGCGCGTCAGCCTATGGCATCTGGCAGGTCAGGTAATGGTGCTGGCGATCGCGCTTTATCTCACGGCAATCTTGAGCTTTTACGTGCCGCCAACCCTGGTGATTATGCTAGCGGCACTGCCAAGCGTGCTGCCCTACGCACTCATCATGCTGCCCTTAACGCTTGTGATGGTTGGCTTATGTTCGTTGCCACTTGGCATCTCAGTCATGTATGGGCGATCGCTGCACAGTACCTTAAAGCAACTGGGCACTCGCTATGGCACCTGGCAGGTAAGGGCGTTTACAGGAACCGTTTTAGCGGTTGGGATAGGAGCCTTTTTGCTGGTGCAGCAACAGCCACAAATCGCCGCCTTCCGTCTGCTAAACCCAGCCCCAAAAACGGATCAGCAGCGGCAGTCCGTGTTGCAAAAGTCGGACACTATTCGCAGTGGGTTGCTGAATGCCTACCTCGCGCCATACCGCTACCCGCGAGCGAACAGCACTGCGATGAAAGACTATTACCAAAGCACCCTTCGCGTCCCCACCACAATCGCCCAAACGATCCAAAAGGGCTTCAATGTTCTAACGGCTCCCTTTACCTACCAGGGCACCGAAGCAGACATTGATAAAGCGGCTCAACTCTACGCTCAGTTTTTTGATGCGCCCATTCTGCGAAGCGAACAGGCTGCGATCCAAAAAGCCTTGCAGTCTACCTTCAACCGGGGTGAGGCAAAAGCTGGACTGGATGACATCAACCAGAAGCGAGTCTGGCTGGAGTCGCAGCACATCACCGTTACACCGCAAGGCGATTGGGCAGACGTAGAAATTCATGAGGTGTACCAGAACAAGACCGCCTTACCAGAAGAAGTCCTTTACTACTTCTCATTGCCAGAAAGTGCTGCCATTACAGGCTTGTGGCTCAGCGACGATCCAAAAGTGCCCAAGAAATACCCCTTTGCGATCGCTCCACGCGGAGCCGCGCAACAGGTTTATACCAACCAGGTGCAGCGCAATGTTGACCCAGCACTTTTGGAGCAGGTCGGTCCACAGCAATATCGTCTGCGGGCGTTTCCCGTGCCAGCGATGACGCGCCTTCCCGGTTCACAAAGCGAGTCGCCGAAGCTGTTTCTTTGGCTGCAATACAAAGTGCTGAAGCAACCGTCGGGCTGGCAATTGCCCACACTACGAGAACAGCGCAACGTCTTCTGGACGGACGCAACCAAGCGGTTGGTCAACGGTAAAACAGTTGGTGCCTCAGATCAGTGGCTACCCGCTACGCTAACCGCTGAGAACACACCGCCGACATCGCACGAAATGACCTTGCCGTGGGGTGCCCATGTGCTGGCAACGCCTGTGACTCAAACCGAGTACCAGCTACCACAGGGCAAACGGTTTGCCGTGATTCTCGATCGGTCTCGCAGCATGGCAGCCCATCGACCGGAGGTTATAGAGAGTTTTCGCTGGCTGCAAGAGAAGATTCTGCCGCAAAATAGCGCGGATCTGTACCTCCCAGCGATCGCGCCTGCCCAACCTCAACGCCTGGAGAACTTGCAGCAGAGCAAATTTGATCCATCAAAAACGGTGTTTTACGGCATGGTGCAGCCCAAAGAGATGCTGACGCAATTCCAGCAGTTGCGCGGCGATCGCGACTACGATGCCATTCTCGTCCTTACCGATGCTGGTAGTTACGAACTCAACGACGACACGAAGTTAACAGGGAAAATGCCAGCCCCAGTATGGTTTGTGCATCTCGGTGAACTGGCGTTTGCCTATGACGATGCGACATTGAAGGCAATTCAAGACAGCGATGGTGGGGTTGCAACTCAGGTGCAAACCGTGATGCAGCGGCTTGCCACTCAGCCCTCACGCGGTGCAGGCACCTCGTTTTTGAATCTGGTGGATGGCTATGCCTGGTTTCTCACCAAAAACGGTACCTCTATAGCTCCATCTACCAATGATGGGTTTGGGGCATTGGCAGCGCGTCAGTGGACAACACATCTTAGCCACTATCTACAACCCAATCAGCTTAAGGAGTTGGATGCCATTCACGCGGCTGCCAAGCAGTACGGCATTGTCACACCCTACTCATCCATGCTGGTGCTGGTAAACAACCAACAGCGCGAGGAGCTGAAGCAGGCAGAAAAACAGTCCGATCGCTTCAAACGAGAGGCTGAAGACTCCCAACTGCCCCAGCCAAAGCCGAATATTAGCGCTGTACCTGAACCCGCTGAATGGCTCCTGCTATTAGTGGGAGCGGGAATGCTCTGGGGGTACAGGCAGGTGAAGATGCCGCTAAAGCAGAGTGGTAGTAATGAGAACACTGCCAACGCTCTCGAACCGTAGAGCCTAAATGCTCTTCAACGAACTGTGCTTGCACAGCTTTGGCCAGGCTTGGATGGCATAACTCTCTAGAAACAAGCAGTCTACGATCGTACTCTATCAAGGGGTTGAAAGCCTATGGCAACGCTGTCTGCCGGAAGACTTCTTTATTCGATGTTTTGACTCTACCCAGGAAAGACGCAAGTTGTTATAGACCCGCACTAAGCTCAGGGAGTGGACTAAAAAGTCCAAGTAAGATGTTCATTTACCGCTGCTTCAAGCATTCCATTGTTTGAAGCAGCGTTCCTGATGCCATGCCTGTATCTAGCAAAAAGCCCCTACGTTAAGTAGGGGCTTCAATATTAAAACTTCAAAGCTAACTGCAATTTAAAGTAGTTAGTAGGAAGCGCTTCGACGAGTCACAGCGTAGTAAATAAACAGCGCCACGATCGCACCTAGCACGGCTACTGCAATGCCGCCGAGGCTCAACCCAGCAGACGTTAAAGCTATTGTACCCGTAGTCAAGAAGCTAAAGAGACTCCCACCAACAAAGGCACCAACAATACCTAATACCATGGTTCCAAGAATGCCGCCACCTTGGTTACCAGGATAAAGCGCCTTTGCAATCGCTCCAGCAATCAAGCCTAAAACAATCCAAGCTAAGATATTCATGATTTTAACTCCTGTGACAAAGTGTTGTGAGAAACCGCTTTTGATACTTTCAAGTTAACAGGTGCGCTCTAGCAACTGCCCCTATCTTTAGCGGGAACTTGACTTTGGCGGAGGGATGAGAAACCGATTGCGCCACTCTACCTACGGTAAGAGGAATACTTAAAAGTGCCGTCCACACATAGCGATCGATACCCAGGCCTACTAGCACATCAGGACTAACCTCTAGTGTTTAGAGATGCCGAGCAAGCTGATTGGCACGGGCATTCAACGCTTAATGACGTTAACTGTCCTGGTTCGCACACCACTGCTGTTGCACCGGGCGATCGCTATACATGAGCTTTAAACAGGCTGTGGATCAATGCTTCCCTGAGGTTGCTAATCACGCAGTTTTTGTGATGAGAATCGGTCAATCAATTAAGCCTTTGTAGTGTTCTTTAGAAACATAACGACTGACCGATAAAGCTAGATTGAGCCAAGCCATAAAACAAGATTTTGCAACAAAGCTACGCTTTCCCCTGCAACGTGGGCATTCTACAGAACAACGTGGCAGTGTTTTTTGCGTCGGGTGTAATGGTTATGCGTCAACTCTTTCTAAATCACCGTCGAGCGAAAGTTGACCATGACCCGATCGCAGGCGCTTTCCCGACGACGGCACTGGTTGCCCATAATCTGTACAAGTCCTACGGCGATCGCCCCGTTGTGCAGAATGTCTCCTTCAAACTGGAAGCTGGAGAGATCTTGGGCTTTCTAGGCCCAAACGGCGCTGGCAAAACCACCACGATCGGTATGCTCTACGGCGCTGTCATTCCCGATCGTGGCTTTGTGCAACTCGATCGCTGGCAAGTGCAAACCCAAGGGCAGCAAGCCCGTTCTTACATGGGCATTGTCACCCAGGAAGACAACCTTGACCCAGAACTGACAGTCTTTGAGCATCTCGTTTTTTTCGCCAATTATTACCGCATCACGGGTCAGGCAGCGCGTCTGCGGGCTGGAGAATTGTTAGCTCAAGTGGGGCTGCAAGAGTACGGCAAGTACACGCCTGACGAACTTTCGGGTGGATTGAAGCGCCGCGCTGTTCTGGCAAGAGCGTTAATCAACAAACCCCGCATTGTCTTTCTAGATGAACCAACGACTGGACTGGATCCCCATGCACGACAAGAATTTTGGAAGCTGGTGAGTCAATTAAAACAAGATGGCTGCGGGGTGCTATTGACCACTCACTACATGGATGAAGTGCAACGCTTGTGCGATCGTCTGCTGCTCCTACAGCAAGGTCAGGTGGTTGATCAAGGCACACCAGCGGCATTAATTGAGCGCCTTATTGGGTCGGAAGTCGTGGAGATTGCTGGCGTTGCTGAACCGCTCTTGCAACAACTGGCAACGCAAGCGGGCGTGTGGTGCCGTCCCTTGGGCAGCAGTTACTTATTAGCATTGCCTCGTGAACCCGACGCGCTATGGCAACAATTGGCAAGTACGCAGCCCACTAGCCTGACCCGTCGCCGCGCCAACTTAGAAGATGTCTTTCTTCGGCTAACAGGTAAGTCTCTACAGTGAAAATTCGTTCAACCGTGACGCTTTGGGGTGTTTATGCCGTCTGGCGGCGGCATCTCAAGGTGTTTCAAAATACCTGGATTGTCAACTTTTTGCCGCCCATTCTAGAACCGATCGTGTACTTAGTCTCGTTTGGCGTTGGCTTAACGCCACTCATTGGCAACGTGACCTACGAAGGGCAAACTATTAGTTATCTTACGTTTCTTGCTCCCGGCATGGTCGCTGCTGGGGCACTCTACCCATCTTTCTTTGAAGGCTCTTACGGCACCTTCATCCGGTTACGCTTTGAAAAGATTTGGCAGGCAATGTTGACTGCACCCTTAACGTTCACAGAAGTGTTTTTGGGTGATTGGCTATGGGCAGCAACGCGCGGCACGGTGGTTGGCTTTATGACCGGGATAGTAGCCGTTGTCTGGGGACTCTACTCGTTTTGGCATCTCGTTTTATCACTACCGCTCATTTTCTTAGGAAGCCTATTGTTTGCCGCGATCGGGCTGTTTACAGCTGGTTGCGTTAAAACGATGGATCAGGTGAACATCCCCGTCTTTCTGCTCATTATCCCTATGTTCACCTTTTGCGGTACTTACTTTCCTAGAGATACTCTACCGCCCCTCATGAAAACCATTACCGGCTTTTTCCCGCTCTCTGCGTTTACCGATCTATTGCGGTGGTCATTGGGTTTACCTAGTTTCTGGCTATTAGAATTGCTGTGGATGGTTCTGTTCACAGCGGTCTTTGGTGTTTTAGCTTGGCGGCGTCTTTATCCTCAGCTTTTTCGCTAAGTGTTCATCACAAAGGCTCCGCCTAGCCTTCATAGCGGTAACGTCCCTTCCTTGTATGGTCTCGGCACAATTACGACTTAAACTGTTTAGGCGTGTCGTTGCTCAAGCAGACGTTGATAAGCAGCCGTGAAGTCATCAGCAATGATCTGAAGCTCATCAGGGTTACTCAAACCTTGGCGGCGATAACGGCGGATGGCTTGTAAGGCAGCCTGATTACTGAGCAGAGTCAGGTCAGCACCGTTCCAGCCGTCTGTCTGGGTTGCCCAAAGAGCTAAATCAACGGCTGCTAACGGACGATCGTGATTGTGCACTTGTAGAATTGCCAGACGACTGGTTTCATCAGGAAGATCAACCTTCAACTGTAAATCTAAGCGTCCAGACCGTAAGAGAGCCGGATCAAGTGCTTCCGGGCGGTTTGTGGCTCCGACCAGGAGCACATGAGGACATTCATGTAGACCGTCAAGTTCTGTAAGCAATTGACCGACAACGCGATCGCTCACACCAGTATCACCGTGACCACCGCGTGCCGGAGCCAGTGTGTCAAGCTCATCGATAAAGACAACGCACGGTGCTGCTTGTCGCGCCTTGGCGAACAATTCTCGCACTGCCTGCTCGGAGGCACCTACCCATTTACTCAGTAATTCGGGCCCGTTGACCGCAATGAAATTAGCGCGCGCTTGAGAAGCAATGGCTTTAGCCAGTAGCGTTTTGCCTGTGCCGGGGGGACCCCAAAGCAAGATACCACGCGGAGCTTTGGCTTTAGTCTGATCGTAAAGCTCTGGATAAAGCAACGCACCTTCAACAGACTCTTGCAACGTTTGTTTAAGAGCGTCCAGTCCACCAATCTCATCCCAAGAAACGCTGGGAGTCTCTAGCTCCACCGATCGCAGTACCGCAGGCTTAACTTGTTTCGTCGCAGAAAGAAAGTCTGCCTGAGTTACGGTCATTGTCGTGGGTATGGGACTGTTGGGAGATGGCACAAACCGACGTAGAGCAGTGTAAGCAGCTTTCTGGCAAAGTGCTTTGAGGTCAGCACCCACCATGCCAACAGAGCGATCAGCGATTGCACCCAGATCGACCCCACTCAGGGGCATCGTCCTGGTCATAATTTGAAGAATTTCTAACCGTCCCCCTCGATCAGGCACACGAAACTGCACTTCGCGATCGAACCGTCCGGGTCGGCGCAGTGCTGGATCGAGATGATCAGGGCGGTTTGTTGCTGCTAGTACGATGACTCCTTTTGTTTGAGCAAAGCCATCCATTAAGCTCAGTAATTGAGCAACGACGCGCTTTTCGACCTCGCCTTCTACCTGGGCACGATCAGGCGCAAGACTATCAATCTCGTCAATAAACACGATACAGGGTGCTGACCGAGACGCTTTTTGGAAGAGGCTTCGCAAACGACCTTCAGCTTCCCCGTAGTATTTACCCATTACCTCAGGGCCAACGATCGCAATGTAGTTGACCCCCAGATCTTGAGCAAGGGCACGAGCTGTCAAAGTCTTGCCTGTGCCCGGTGGCCCTACCAGCAGTACTCCAGACGTTGGCTCCAGCCCTAGCATGGTGAGCAGTTCTGGGCGTTTAAGCGGCAATTCTACCAGTTCCCGCAGTTCGCTTAAAACGTCTCTAAGACCGCCAACTCCCTTTAGTGACGGTAGGTCATTAGCAACTGGTGTACTCTTGACCGCGTTTGCCGTTGTTGCCGGTGGGCGCTCTACACGGTCAGGACTACCAACAGCCGTAGGCTCTGAGCGATCGTCGGCAGGGGTCCGAGGGGCACGTTTAACGGTGGTTGAAAAGGTGTCTGGCTCGGCTCTGCCTTCCATCACTCTCACAATTTCTAGCAACCCATCAATGCCCTGATCAAAAAGGTCGTTAAATTCTTGCAATAAGTCATCCATACACTGATCCCCACTAGGCGTGCTGGAGACGATCGTTCAACCCCATGCCTTCATTATAGAGATCTGGTTTAGTAAGCGTGTTCTCTGCGGAGGGTCGGCAACTGATTGCTCAGTCAAAGGGGCAAGATGCTTAATACGACTCTGCGATCGTAGCGAACACTGTTTGAATCTGTTAATCATCAACTGAAGCCTTGTCAGATGAAAGAGGCGTTCTTTGCAGTCTCTTTTATTGCCTGGTTCACTACCTGGACAACTTTATCGATCGAGATAAAAAGCCTGCTCTATCGCCTATTCTTGTTGAATCTCGTTAATTGATGTGTTGATTAATGTAAATGGAATGACTGGATTCGGATTACGATAAATTGCTCTCGCAGAGGCTATTTAAAAAGTGTCTGGCTAGTTAGAACCGTGACTACGTAAATAAAGTCTGTCGTCACGGTTTAGGGAAACGTTAAGGGCTGGCAACTGACATCAATCGGTTAGCGATCGTTGGGCATGTCTGTGCTAATGTCCGTGTGGCTGCGTTGAGCCTACGTATGCAGGAAGCGCCTCTTGCCTTCGTTAGCGCAGTCTTCTCCGTCGCGAAGTGTCCTGCAAGGGCTAGGATTAGGAGTATTTAGTCGCTAAAGCTACTCTTAAAGTCTATTTAAGTCGATACTTTAACCTTCGCTCTTTTAACCCTTGTTCTATGAGACTGCCTGAAGAACCAGACACTGCGCCACAGCTCAATATTGTGCCAATGATCGACGTGATTTTTGCGCTGCTGACGTTTTTTATCCTTTCTACCCTGTCTCTCACGCGATCGGAAGGGTTGCCTGTTAACTTACCAAGGGCAGCGACTGCGCAATCGCAATCAAGTAGCCAGATTGTAGTCACGCTCAACCAGCAAGGACAACTGACGCTTAACCGCCAATCGGCACAATTAGGTGATTTGAAACCGAGGATTCAGGCATTGATGGGCAAGAACCCAAATGCAGTAGTGGTAATCAATGCAGATGAGCGTGTGAACCACGGACAAGTGATTGCTGTGATGGATCGGCTGCGGCTGATCCCAGGCGTAAAGCTAGCGATCGCGGCTCAACGTCCAGCACCGTAAGAAGGCAAAAGTAAAAAGTGAAGAGGCATTGCTTCGTTCGACTTTTACCTTTTACCTTCTACCTTTTGCCTTCTTTAACCTCTGCCAACACCGACATAGCGGAAACCGGCTTGCTCTAATGCCTTGCGATCGAGAAAGTTGCGACCATCAATCATGACAGGAGAGTGCATCAGCGCTGCCATCTTGGCGTAGTCGAGTTGACGAAACTGTTTCCAGTCTGTGACCAGTACCAGCGCATCGCAGCCATCTGCCAAACGCTCTGGATCAGTTTCGACGATGACATCTGAAAGACCGTGCCGCATACCAGTTTGCGAGATAATTGGGTCGTAGGCTTTCACTTTGGTTCCTAGACGGGCAAGTTGCTCAATAATGTTGAGCGCAGGCGCGTCCCGCAGGTCATCTGTGTCAGGTTTAAAGGTAAGACCCAGTAGCCCAACCGTTTTACCTTTGAGGATTTTCAGCACTTGCTGAAGTTTCTCGATCGCGATAATGCGCTGATGCTGGTTGACGGTGACAGCCGCCTTCAACAATTGGGCTTCGTAGCCGTAGTCATCTGCCGTATGGATCAGGGCAGACACATCTTTGGGAAAGCAAGAACCACCCCAGCCAATGCCTGCTTGCAAAAACTTGTTGCCCACGCGAGAGTCTAAGCCAATGCCTTTGGCGACTTCAACGACATCTGCACCAACACGCTCGCAGATATTCGCCACTTCGTTGATGAAGCTAATCTTGGTTGCCAGAAAGGCATTGGCGGCATACTTAATCATTTCTGCCGAGCTGAGGTCAGTTTCGACCACAGGCACAGGGGGCAGAGTTTTATCGATCGCATACTCACGTGAAACAATGGGCGTATATAGTTCTTGCATCAGCGCGATCGCCTTGGCACTGGTGCTACCTAGCACAATGCGATCAGGGTTGAATGTGTCATCCACCGCACACCCTTCTCGCAAAAATTCAGGGTTGCTCACCACATCAAACTCTGGTTCTGGTGACAGTGCCTTACGTGTAACCAGATCTTCTGTGGCTCCGCTTCCAGCCAAGACTGCTGCATTTACGGTCGCTCGCTGCTCGGCGAAACCTTCCATGATGAGCATTCTGACCCAATCGCCAGAGCCGATTGGCACTGTAGATTTGTTGACAACAACCTTATAGTCGTTGCTGAGGTGGGAGCCAATGCCCCGTGCAACCGCTTCAACATAGCGTGTGTCGCTTTCGCCATTGGGTAAAGCAGGCGTACCCACTGCGATAAACAAGATTTGTCCATGGGCGACACCTGCCGACAAGTCAGTAGTGAACTCAATTTTTTCTGACTGAATCGCCGCTTTGATGATATCTGACAGTCCTGGCTCAAAAATGGGCGACTGACCACTTTGCATCAACTTCACTTTCTCTTCGTTGTTATCGACGCAAATCACGTGATGACCGACGTGCGCCAGACACGCTCCAGTTACTAAACCAACGTATCCAGTACCAATGACACAAACGCGCATAGGAAAGTCCTCAAGGAGTATTAGCAGTTAGCAGAAAATAAGCTGTGGGCACAGTAGATCACCTCACTACAGCCTTCAGACCAATGGTCGTGTCTGCCCAGCCATCGGTCTGAAGGCGGCAGACAGTTGGTTAAAGCGTTGTTACACGATCGCGCAGGAGAGCGCTTTCGTCAGAAGTGCTTTCGTATTGCGCGTCTGGATCGACCATACGTGCCCGAAAATCGTTGATTGTGTAGTCAAGTCCCTGCTGTAGTGGCACAGTCGGTTGCCAACCAAGCCAGTTGTTTGCTCGCGTAATGTCGGGTTTGCGGCGGCGAGGGTCGTCTTGAGGCAGTGGTTCAAAGCGAATCTCGGATGACGGGTTGATTTTTTGCTGGACTGCCTCAGCAAGCTGAAGAATCGTGTACTCGTCTGGGTTGCCCAGGTTAATGGGTCCCTGGTGTTCACCATTCATGAGACGGATTAAACCCTCTACTAAATCAGAAACGTAGCAGAAACTGCGGGTTTGGGAGCCATCACCATAGAGGGTCAACGGTATACCTCTCAATGCCTGCACAATAAAGTTGCTGACGACGCGCCCATCGTTCTCTAGCATTCGTGGACCATAGGTGTTGAAAATGCGTGCGACCCGAATTTCAACTCCGTTCTGGCGATGATAGTCAAAGGCAAGTGTTTCAGCGACACGCTTGCCCTCGTCATAGCAGCTCCGAATGCCGATCGTGTTGACGTTGCCCCGGTAGTCTTCAGTTTGAGGATGTACTTCAGGATCACCGTAAACTTCAGATGTAGAGGCAAGTAAAAATCGCGCTTTGACGCGCTTTGCCAAGCCGAGCATATTCAGCGTACCAATCACATTGGTCTTAATTGTTTTGACTGGGTTGTACTGATAATGGACGGGTGAAGCTGGGCAGGCAAGATGGTAGATCTGGTCTACTTCCAGGCGAATTGGCTCTGTAATGTCGTGGCGAATCAGCTCAAAATAGGGGTGATTAAACCATTTCAGTAGATTGCGTTTGTGCCCCGTGTAGAAATTATCGAGACAGACGACTTCGTGACCTTGAAGCATCAGGCGATCGATCAGATGGGAGCCGATAAAGCCAGCGCCGCCTGTTACCAGAATTCTCATAGTTTCTCAAGAAGGGATTAGGGGTTCTGCAAACTAATTTCTTTTTTCCAAGATTAACGGGCAAATCCGTACTAATACGTTTGCTGAGCCAAGAATTCACACAATCTTCAAAGCCAAATGGCACGCTCGCTCCTATTTCTCTAGCCGTAGCACTGCCATAAAGGCTTCTTGCGGCACGTCAACGGTGCCGATCGACTTCATCCGTTTCTTACCTTTTGCCTGTTTTTGGAGCAGTTTCTTTTTGCGGGAGATATCGCCGCCGTAGCACTTGGCAAGTACATCCTTCCGCAGCGCTGGAATATGTTCGCTAGCAACAATTTTGCTGCCGATCGCTGCTTGAATGGGAATCTTGAACTGGTGGCGCGGGATGAGTTCCTTCAGCTTTTCGGTGAGGGCACGACCCACGCCATAGGCTTTGTCGCGATGCACAATGCTTGCCAGGGGATCGACCGGATCGCCATTAATCATAATGTCCAGCTTGACCAGGGGGTTCTCCCGGTAGTCAATCAACTGGTACTCCATGCTGGCATAGCCGCGCGATCGTGACTTCATTTGGTCAAAAAAGTCAGTCGCGACTTCTGCCAGCGGCAACTCATAGATCAACGTGGTGCGTCCCGGTGTGAGGTACTTCATATCTTTGAAAACCCCTCGCCGCCCTTGACTTAGCTCCATCAGAGTACCAACGTATGCCTCTGGGGTAATCATGTCTACCTGGACATACGGCTCTTCGATTTTTTCGCGCAGCTGTGGGTCTGGCAGTCGGCTAGGGTTGTCGATTTCTAGCACTTCACCTTTGAGTGTCGTCACCCGATAAACCACAGATGGCGCAGTGGTAATCAAGTCCAGGTTGTATTCCCGCTCAAGCCGCTCTTGCACGATTTCCATGTGCAGCAGTCCCAAGAAGCCACAGCGGAAGCCAAAACCCATCGCGCTAGAGGTTTCTGGCTCGTAATACAGGGCTGCATCACTTAGCTTGAGTTTTTCTAAGGCTTCGCGCAGGTCTTCAAACTGGTCGGCATCAATCGGAAACATCCCGCAGAAGACCATCGGTTTTGCTTCGACATAACCAGGCAACGGTTGTTTAGCGGGAGCCGCTGCTAGGGTAATGGTGTCACCCACACGGGCATCCTCTACTGCTCGAATGGAGGCAGCTAAGTAACCCACTTCGCCTGCGTGGAGCTGGTCAACCTGCACTTGAGTGGGAGAGAGCACGCCCAGTTCATCGACTGCGTACTCTTTGCCAGAGATCATCAGCCGGACACGATCGCCCTTTTTCAGTGATCCATCCATCACTCGGAAGTAAACGATCACGCCCCGGTAAGGATCGTAGTAGCTATCAAAAATGAGCGCTCGGAGGGGTTCCTGCACGGTGTCTTGCGGAGGTGGCACCTGTCGGACGATCGCTTCAAGAATATCTTCAATGCCGATCCCTTCTTTTGCAGAGGCTTTAATAGCGTTGCTACAGTCCAGCCCAATAATTTCTTCGATCTCTTGCTTGACGCGCTCCGGCTCTGCACCGGGAAGGTCAATTTTGTTCAAGACCGGGATGATTTCCAGGTTGTGTTCCAGTGCCAAATAAACGTTTGCCAGTGTTTGCGCTTCTACCCCTTGAGACGCATCTACCACCAGCAGCGCGCCTTCACAAGCAGCCAGCGATCGCGACACCTCATACGAGAAATCAACGTGCCCTGGTGTGTCAATCAGGTTTAAAACGTAATGCTGTCCGTCACGGGCTGTGTAGTTCATCCGTGCGGCTTGCAGCTTGATGGTAATGCCCCGCTCTCGCTCCAGCTCCATGTTGTCGAGAAATTGTTCTTTCATTTCTCGTGCATGAACAGTGCCCGTGTCTTGCAGCAACCGATCTGCCAGGGTGGATTTGCCGTGGTCGATGTGAGCAATGATTGAAAAATTACGAATTTGAGAGACAGGTGCGTCGGTCATGCACTTCCACTGTAGTTGGATAAGACGGTTGCTAATCGGAAACGGAAAACAAAGCAAAAAGAAGACAGTAAAAGTAAATTGTCACAGCTTGGGCTTCGGATCTTAGACTCTAGCTTACTGATGCACGATCGTACACACAAGAATCGCATACGCAAGCGACGTTCCAGTCCTTTCTACTCAACGTATTGTAATGCTTTCTTGCTGGCAGCATGGCATGGGGCTGTTCTGTTGAATTTTCTGATGCGCCCTTAGTTACAGGTCAGTAGAATTTATGAAGAAGCTATAAAGTTTTGCAGGGTGTAGCAATGTTAATTGCCTTCTGGGAATTGCTCATCGCTTTCCTTAGGTAGTAGGCTAGGCAAGATGGATATAATCCATACTTTAAATTTGCGTTTTTTTACAGAATCCTCCGGTTTCCCCTTATGAACGAGCCTGCTGTCCATTCCCATCTATCGGCTGAAAAGGTGGCGGTTTCCGTCCAGCTTGACCCTGATCTGCTCGAGCAACTTAAGCATTTGACCAACGATCCAAGCAAAGTGATTGAAGTGGCAGTCCGACAGTGGCTTAGAAATCAAGGTGGTCGGGAGGATGAACTGGCTCGGACGTTGAAGCGCAACCCGCCTGTCCCGCCGCGAGGAGAGTGGAACGATTAGTGTGACTCAGCGATCGCTGCTGCTTATCACCAACGTTTGATCACTGTTGACCGCTGTAGTCTGATTCCAGGTCTTAATTAATAACGGGATTGTTGGCAAACGCCTGAAGTTGTTTGTCTGATCGGTTTAGCTTCACAGCCTCTGACTGCATCTACCCTGCGTGCTTCGCACATCAACTCATTCCCATTCTGACTCTGATGACTTCTCCTACAGATTTTCAACGTCCCCTGTCAGAAGGTTTGGCAAGCATCCCGATTCATGATCAGTCGGCAGGGGCGGCGGATGAGTTGATGTTTCTTCAAGACTTAGGTGGGACTTATCTTTCCTTTGTTTGGCAGCGGGCGAGCGACTATAATCTTGAGCCAGAGCAATTGCTGGTCAGCCGTTCTGAGGCTATCTTTAGTCCGATTGAATTAGCACCTTACCTGGAACGACTTCAGCGTGTTTTAAGTTGCCGTGTCGCAGAGCATTTTTGCTGCTACTTCCGCTGTGGTGAGCAGACGCTGCTGTTTGATTTAGTGATGAGTCCTGTTTTGGTGCCAAGTCGATCGCCGACGGTCGTCGTTGTCGCTGGGCGATCGTTGTTGCCAACAGAGTCTAGTGTCAGGTCAGAATTAGCAGAACCACTGACTCCTGGAGACAGTTATTCGCTTACCTCATTAAGCTCCGATCGCTATCAAAGGCTTTTGACTCAGATTGCCTGGAACGTTCGCCGGACGCTCGACCTACCCACTATTTGGCAGCAGACGGTGCAGGGCTTAGGCAGAGCACTGAGCGTTAGTCGTTGTTTGGTTGGTCCTTACGAGCGTCTGAACCCCCAAATTAAGGTGATAGCGGAGTACTGCCAGGAGTCAATCCCTTCGATGCTGGCAATGGAGTTTGAGGTGGCTGCTCATCCCCTACTGGCAGCGGCGATCGCCTCGCTCAAACCGATCGTCCTTAAAGGAAACGCTGCTTTACAGATAGCTTCTACCGATTTGCAGCAATCGTCTACGCTGGTTGTCGCAACGTGTTATCAAGACCAACCGAATGGGCTGATTGTGCTGCACCAGTGCGATTACGCTCGCTTGTGGACAGAAGCTGAATTGGAGTTGATGCAGGAAGTGGCAGATCAAGTTGGTACTGCGATCGCTCATGCCTCTCTCTTCACTGCTAGCAATGCGCTGACCGCAGACTTGAAGCAAGCAAACAGTCGCCTTCGCCACAAGCACCATGAACTGGAAGAAGCGAAGCAACAGGCTGAAGCTGCATCACGTCTTAAGAGCGAATTTCTCGCTAACACGTCGCACGAGCTACGCACCCCTCTTAACGGGATGATTGGCTTTTTGAAGCTCATTTTGGACGGCATGGCGGATGACCCCGCTGAAAAAGATGAATTTATTAGAGAGGCGTATGGGTCTGCCCTGCACCTGCTTGAAATTATTACAGATGTGTTGGACATTGCCAAAATTGAGGCGGGCACGCTGCAAATCGAGCTAAACCCTGTGAACCTGAACGAGCTATTGGATGACGTTCGCCGTTTTGCCAATAGCCAAATGCATCAGAAGCGACTCAGTTTTGAGATCCAAAAGCCGCCGACTGATGACGAAATTATTCTGTTTGGTGACTACTTGCGTCTCAAGCAGGTGATGTTCAATCTGGTTGGCAATGCCATTAAATTTACACACGAAGGCGGAGTGACGATCGGCATTGAAGTCATTAAGAAGAAAACGACCTTTTTGACCCACGATCTTCCCGGTATGGTGAAGGTGCGCGTTGCGGACACAGGCATTGGTGTTTCTCTAGACAAGCAAGATCGGCTCTTTCAATCGTTCAGTCAGATTGACGGTTCTCGTACACGCCAGTATGGTGGCACCGGGCTGGGGCTGGCGATTTCTCAGAAACTGGTCGAAGCGATGGGTGGTACGGTCGGATTCTACAGCATGGGCGAAGGCTTGGGATCAACCGTAACCTTCACAGCGCTGCTCTACCAAGAGCCTGTCATGATTATGTCTGAGGGTTCGGTTAGCGCTCAGCGATGAGTATTGGATTTCCCGCTACCGCCTTAAAAAACAGTGCCATCACTTTCGATTTGAATGGGTGGACTGCCGTCAGGTCGCAGAGTCGCGGCAATGCGTCGTCCCGCCGTCCAGGTGCCACCTTGAAGAATCTTGACTAATGGCAGGTCAGTTGCAGACAGATTGAGCGTCTGCCGGATGGTCTCTGCAAGGCGATCGAGCAAAATGACTGTCAGCGCCCGCCATTCAACGATCGCCTCTGAACCGGGTGAATGCGCCTGTTGTAGGACGATCGGATCTTTAATTTGCAGCAAGCCCAGATCGACGCATAAGCCACCATTGCGATATTCTGGCAAGCCTGTGAGCGCATCTAGCCCAGTAATAGTCAGCCCAAGTTCCTGAAGGGGTTCTAGCAGGGAATAGGTGAGCCATTGAGAGAGCTTGTGGAAGGGAACAAGGGTGGGGAATGGGGAGTGGGGAGTGGGGAGTGGGGAGTCGGGGCGAGGGAGTGAGAGAATGGGGGCGAGGGCGGAGTGAACCCAAACATCACCTAAGTTCACTTCTGACAGCGTGAGTCGTCCTGCCCAGATAGCGCCAAAGCCTTCTAAAACAGCACTCAGGACGGTACTTGCCTCTAGCTGTCCCTCAGGCATCTGTCCAGTGTGGGCACGATCGCCAGCATGGGCACGATCGCGCAGATAAGCAACCAGTGCTCCGGGACGGGCAGGCTGAGAGCCAAATAACGTGGGCTGTTGCTGGATGACGGTGCCCAGTCGTTGCAGCAATGCCAACCGTCCCGACACTCCAACAAGGGGATTGTCCTGGCTCACCTGAAAGGCTTGGCTCAAGGCTTCCTCAGTCAGGTTTTGTAGTCCGATCGCGTCTGCCTGCAACGGCAGTTGAGGATCGCTTGAAAAAATGCCCTGACAGAATGCGTGTAAGCTGGCGATCGCCAACCCTTCCGATCGTCGCCAAACCGTTCCGGTGCCTGGTTCCGTATACTGCCAGCGATCGCCTGCACCCGCATCAAGCAACACGCTAACGATCGCCAGATCAAATTTTGCCTTCGCTTTTGCCAACGGTGCTAGAGCCTCCAGAGCCGTGAGGCGATCCTGATGACCGACTTCAAAATGTCGCCAACGGCTGTGAAACGGAATGTTCAAGTCGGGGTAGCTCTCGCGAGTCACCTGAAGCACATAGTCAGCCACTCGCTCAAGCTGGCTCAGGTCGCAACGAAAGTATTGCAGCTTGTCGGCACACGCCAGATCGAATAGTTGTCCACACCGCTCCCGAATGGCAGTAGGAGAACGAAGATACGCGATCGCAGCCGCATCCTCTGGGCTAAGTGGTTTAGCAGTCATGATCAATGCCTCTGATTCCCATTAATGAATTTTGCAACCGTCACCGACCACCGTCTCCACATTGCCGTACTGCTACGCTGGAACTAAGAGAGCCTACCAGGGTCATCTTTAACCATGTACATTAGTTGTTCACCCCCTTCACTCTTCACTCTTAACTCTTCACCCCTTCACTCTTCACTCTTCACCCCTTCACTCTTCACCCCTTCAGCCCTCACCCCTCTAAAACTCACCTAACCTTAATGCACTTGCCCACCCCCGTGCGTTCATTACCCAACACCAGGTTCGGTTCTACACACTGCAACTTTGCCTGGAGCATTGATACATTTATTTATACAAACCGACAGTAGATCGAGGTTTCTCAGTGAATAACACATCAAATCGATTGCCAGAATTTGTGGGCGGCGAGTCTGAGTCAGCCAACCAGTTTCTGAACTATGTGCAGTCGTTAAGTCCAGAAACGATCGCCCGCCTTTCTCGTCCTGCTTCCTCTGATGTCTTTCATGTGATGGAGCGAAACATTATCGGGCTTTTGGGCGCACTGCCACCAGAAGGCTTTGACGTTACAGTCACAACAAGCCGTGAAGACTTGGGTCGATTGCTTGCGTCTGCGATGATGAGTGGCTACTTTCTCCACAATGCCGAGCAGCGTATGGCGTTTGAGACTTCCCTTGTTGCTACGGAAAGTGATGCTGCTATTACAGAGTGACACGCCCGAAGTCGATCGCTCCTCGTCAACAAAATCAGGAGCTATCAGGCTCGACCGATGATTACGCTCGTCTGTTGAATGCTGTGATTCTTCGCTTACGGCAGGCGCTTCTGACCTGGTACAAGGAGTCTGGACGGACGCTGCCGTGGCGACAGACTCGTGATCCCTACGCCATTTGGGTGTCGGAGATCATGCTTCAGCAGACGCAGGTCAAAACAGTGCTGCCCTATTACGAGCGTTGGCTCACGCTTTTTCCAACTGTGCAGTCGTTGGCGATCGCAGAGCAGCAGCAGGTGCTGAAAGCCTGGGAAGGACTGGGCTACTACGCTCGTGCCCGTAACCTGCATCGTGCTGCTCAAGACGTTGTGCTAAAGCATGATGGCGTTTTCCCCAGTGATTTTGCTACCGTCATGCAGTTACCTGGCATTGGGCGCACGACAGCAGGTGGCATTCTAAGTGCAGCATTCAATCAGCCGATCGCCATTTTGGACGGTAATGTAAAACGGGTGCTGGCGAGACTCCTGGCGTTACCTGTTCCACCGAAGCGGGCGATCGCGCAACTCTGGCATTGTTCCGAAATGCTGGTTGATCCGACCTTTCCCCGTGACTTCAATCAAGCAATCATGGACTTGGGCGCAACGGTTTGTACGCCACAGCAGCCATTGTGCCTAAAATGTCCGTGGAAAGAGCACTGTCAGGCTTACAATCAAGGCATTCAAACGGAACTGCCCATGTCTGAAACCCGTGTGCCCGTACCGCACAAAGTGATTGGTGTGGCGGTGATCTGGAATGATCAGGGACAAGTTTTAATCGATCGTCGTCGCCAGGAAGGTTTGCTCGGCGGCTTGTGGGAATTTCCAGGCGGTAAAGTCGAACCCGGTGAAACCATTGAAGCCTGCATCCAGCGTGAGATTCGCGAGGAATTAGGGATTGCAATAGCCGTGGGCGATCGCCTGATCGTGGTTGATCACGCCTACAGCCATTTTCGAGTGACGCTTAATGTCCACCATTGCCGCCACGTCAGCGGTGAGCCACAGGCGATCGAGTGTGACGAAGTGCGTTGGGTGGCGCTAGCAGAGCTTGACCAATATCCTTTCCCGAAGGCAAACCTCCAAATTATTGAGGCACTGAGGAAGGAACGTGTAAAGAATGAGGATTAAAGGTAAAACGATGAAACGCTGCTTTTGAGCCTTTAGCCTAGAGTTTTTAACCATAGGACGACCGCAAAGATCCCCGACTTCTGACTAAAACTCAGCGGTAACAGCCCAGTACTTTGCAGAAGTCGGGGATCTGCATATCCCCTAAACCATACACTTCTGCCGCCTGAGGCACTCTCTCCGCAAAGTCCTGTTGGTAAAATCAGAGGCTCTACTCGTGATAAAAATTACACACCAGACAGGTGCGGTTGTTTGGTTTTGGGCTTTATACCAGTAGTGTTAAGTGACGCGATCGGTAGACTTCAAGCATAAAGGACTGCTAGATGTGCGTTAGTGTTGCTTCTACTCCATTTCCTTACTGGGTGCCCTATGTCGAGCGAAAAAGCAGCGTCAGGTGAAAAAGCAGGGTCAAGCGCAAAAAACGGATCTCAAGCAAAACATATTGTACTGACTTCCCATCCTGCTAGTTTTGGTCCTAAACCGATCGCGATTCGGTGGGGCGAAGCCGATCCACAGGTGCGTGGAGCCATTGTCGGCACTCTGACGAATTCAGCCCAGCGTAATGTCATTGGCAGTCACGCTGGCGCATATGGCATTTATCGAGCGCTGGCAGTGGCTAGCGGGCAGTTGCAATCTGACCATCGAGCAGACCTGACTAACACCTCTCCAGCTGCCCTCCTGGGACCACATCCTGCCTGGGCTGACCCAGAGAAGATTGTGGCGCTTGACCCGTTTGGTGCGCTAGTCGGGGAGGTCTACAAGCCGTTATATGAGCAGGGCTATGACATTCGCCCAACGATCGCCATTACCAAAGCGCATATCAATATGCCTGAACTTCAGGACGCGGCAGCAAAGGGTCGCCTTAAGGTCGATGGCACCATCATGAAAGCGAATGGCGATCTGGTCGTGACGAAGGCGGCGATCGAGCCAGTCTGGTATCTGCCAGGATTGGCAAAACGACTGGGTGTCGGTGAAGCGGTGCTGAGACGAACGCTTTTTGAGCAAACAGGCGGGATGTTTCCTGAACTGGTGACACGCCCCGATTTGCGCGTTTTTCTACCGCCGATCGGGGGGATGACTGTTTATATCGTGGGCGATGTGGCGGCGATTGCTGATCCCGATCGTCAGCTTGCGGTGCGCATCCATGACGAGTGCAACGGTTCGGATGTGTTTGGGTCAGATATTTGCACCTGTCGCCCCTATTTAGTCCATGGCATTGAAGCGTGTGTACAAACCGCACAGGCAGGTGGCGCAGGTGTGATTGTCTATTTCCGCAAAGAAGGTCGAGCGTTAGGCGAGGTGACTAAGTTTTTGGTCTATAACGCTCGTAAACGTCAGGAAGGCGGCGATCGCGCGGATGCCTACTTTGCCCGTACAGAGTGTGTGGCAGGCGTTCAGGATATGCGCTTTCAGGAACTCATGCCTGATGTGCTGCATTGGCTTGGCATCACCCGGATCGATCGCCTGATCTCCATGAGCAACATGAAGTACAACGCCATCACTCAATCTGGTATCACTGTTGTTGAGCGTGTCCCCATCCCAGATGACTTGATTCCGGCGGATGCCCAGGTTGAAATGGATGCGAAGAAAGCCGCCGGCTACTATACCGATGGTCAAGTGCCAACCGAGGAGAGTTTAGCCGCGGTCAAAGGTCGCAGTTTAAGCGATTAGTCTGTTCCCTAAAGACAGCCTCAACCCTACGTACAGTAGTCGTGCAGCCAAGCTTTGTCTTAACGGTACATAGTTAAGCCGCAAAGCCCTTAACCTTTTCAGCGCGGGTTATGTGACCAATCTGCCGTCTAGGCTAAAGCCTTACTAGATTGGTTGACCAACGCTTCAAATTCAACTGCATCATGGCTACAGAAGAGGGTTACGTCCTTACTGCGATCGAGTGCTAAGGTACGTAACCGCTCCTGGTTGTACAGCCTAGCTTCGTGGTCTACTTCCATCAGCCGTTGGTAGGCTTGCATACCTGGAGTACAGCGCCGCTCGGCAGCCATCTCATCTCGATAAAAATAAGCGTCGCCTGCATGTAGCAGCCAGCCATCTGGAGTCTCAATGGCAATACCTGCATGACCGCGCGTATGCCCTACCAGCGGAATGAAAAGAATCTCTGGTGGCAACCCGTCAAGGTCACGCACTGCCTCAAAGCCAAACCAGGGTTCACCACCCGCTGTATAGTATTTCCAGTGTTTGACTTCATCCCATTGCTTGGGACGGTAGCGTTGACTGGCAATAAAACCTTGTCGATCGTGCACTGCATCAACCTCAGGCTGCATCACATGAACGATCGCTTCTGGAAAATCTTCTAAACCGCCCGCATGGTCAAAATCAAGGTGCGTCAGCACGATATGGCGGACATCTCGTGCGCTAAAGCCTAACGCCTCAATCGGAGCGATCGCGGTGTATTGTTGCTTAAACTGAATGCCATTGAAATGAATGAAAAAGGGGCTGAGTCGTGAGTAAGGCGACTGGATATCCCGTAACCCAAAGCCTGTATCAATCAGTACCAGCCCTTGATTTGTTTCTATCAACAGACAATGGCAAACCAGGCGCGCCGTCAGACCACGACTGAAACCATCAAAGAGTGCCCCACCAACGGGACACATACAACCGCAGTTGAGATGATGAATGTGCATAAAGTAGAGCTAATGCATTAGAGAGATAGCTTGATTCAATTGTTACTGTTTGAATACTCGAATAATTTGGCGTGATAGTTGAGTGCAGTAGTAGCATCCTCAAGTAAAGATTCCCGACTTCTCCAATGGCGTAGAGGTGATGGCTAAGTTTTAACCAGAAGCTAGAGATCTAAACCTTTATGCGTAAGTCGTAAGTTATAGCTGTAGCCACAAAGGTTAGGACACGGCATCTTTCAGAATCGCTTCCATGGCGTGGCGCAGGGAAGCAGCGCTAGTTAGGCGTTTGCGAATGCGACTTTTCAGCCAGGCCCAGCACTTTTCAATGCGATTGAGGTCTGGCGAATAAGGGGGTAAGTAGAGCAACCGACAGCCGACTGACGCAACTAGCTGGGCTACCCGTCCACCATGATGAAAGGTGGCATTATCCAAAATCACCACTTGCCCTGGCACCAGCGTGGGCAGCAAACAAGTTTCGAGCCAGGTTTCAAACACTACTCGATTACACGCCCCGGTGACAGTGAACGGGGCACTCAATTGGTGCTCGCAGTAAGCCGCAATCATGTTGACCCGTCCGGTTCTGCGACCACTGCGGAGCGCCTCAAACCGCTTGCCGCGCTCACACCAACCGTAACCATAGTCGTCGCGCTCATCCATGCCAGATTCATCGACGTAAACGCGCTGAGCCGGCGGAATCATTGTCAAGCCTGCTAGGTAAACGATACGTCTGGCATCATCGCGTTCGCGGTAGCCATAGGTCTTTTTTTTCGCGTCCACTCAATCCGTGCTAAGGCTCGTGCCATGCTTCGTTGACTGATCGGTGCCTGCCACAATTGCGCCATCTCGGCTTGGGTTCGAGCACCATGCGTTTGAGCGAAGGCGCGAAACTCCTGCCAGTCCTTGATCCGGTGACTATGTCCTTGTTGGTAGCCTTGTGCCGCTTTGACACTGCCTGTTGTCTGCCGCCGCTGCAACCAACGGTCAATCGTGTCTCGACTCAGATTGAACATTTGGCTGACATGACTTTTCCGTTCACCGCGGTCAATCGCGGCAACCACTTTCTCGCGTAAATCATCACTGTAGGCGGCAGGCATAGACGGCTTCACGTTGTGCTGGATTGTCTCTACTATGCCGCAACCCTTCTGGCTTTAGCTATAGATGTTCACTCAACCGAGATCGTCTTGAGAGGAGTTGATTCAGACGATCGCAATGATTTTGCTACAGAATTAATTAAGCGATCGATACTGTTAAAATTTCACTCAAACTTTTATTGCTAGTGCGGTCTAAAACTAACAATTTCAAAAGTGTTTCACAAAGCTTGATTGGCTAAACTTTATGCGTCAAAGCTTACGTTCACTTTATGGTGCCTGATGCTGCCTTCCCTTTATCTTAGGGAAGATTTTGTCGGTAACTATGTCAACGAATTAATGTTGTCATGGCTACTAAGATCGTTGAGTGCAAGGCATAGTAAAAGCGTTCAGCGATCGTTGTTCAAGCAGCCGTATCTTTCTACAGTGCGTTGGAACGTTTAGAGGTTGTTGGAAACGTGTCTGGCGGTTAAAACCGCGACTCCATCAACAACGTCCGCCGACGCAGACTACGGAAACGCCAAGTCTACTGCTCGGCTCATCGCTCAACTTCAGTTGCCAACCATGCCCGTAGCACTTCGGCGATCGTCCATGCCTGAGCAATACAACCCTGAGGCTTCATCGGTGCGTCACCATCAAAAATTTCACTCAAGCTACCGATACCATGAGTGAGAAGCTGATTTGCCATTGGTTCTAGAAAGGCACGGGCTTTTGCTGGATCGCTATAAACCCGCAAATGTGCCAGGACAAAGGAACCCATTAGCCAGCCCCAAACAGTGCCCTGGTGATAGGCTCCGTCACGCTGCAGCTGGTTGCCGCCATAGCAACCCTGGTACTGAGGATGATTGGGATCGAGCGATCGCAGCCCATGCGAAGTCAGTAACGTTTGTCCGCAGACATCCACAACCCCCTTCTGCTGCACGATCGTCAGGGGGCTTTCAGGTAGAGAAACGGCAAAAAGCTGGTTGGGGCGGAGGGAGGCATCATCGCCATTGGGACCATCAAGGACATCGTAGCAATACCCCAGTTCAGAATGCCAGAAGCGCGAAAAGCGTGCCAGAGTGCGATCTGCCATTGCTTCGTATTCTTGATGCGGTTTGCCGACGATACGGGCAAGTTTGGCGATCGTTCGTAGTGCGTTGTACCACAGTGCATTCACCTCGATCGGCTTGCCAATGCGGGGTGTCACGACCCAATCATCCACTTTGGCATCCATCCAGGTAAGCTGTACACCTGTTTCTCCGGCATAGAGTAAGCCATCCGCAGAATCAAGATGGATGTTGTAGCGAGTGCCGCGACAGTGCCAGTCCACAATGTCTGCCAGTACAGGAAAAAGTTCTTGCACGAGATCGTCATCTTCGGTCACGCCGTAGTAGGCGCGGACAGCTTCAAAAAACCAGAGGGTTGCATCTACAGTGTTGTATTCGGGCTGCTCACCCGCGTCAGGGAAACGGTTAGGAATCATACCCTGATCCACATAACGAGCATAGGTTCGCAGGATGGAACGGGCAATGTCGGGACGACCTGTAGCGAGGGTCAGTCCCGGTAGGCTAATCATGGTGTCGCGTCCCCAATCGTTGAACCAGGGGTAGCCTGCAAGGATGGTTTTGCCATGCGGTTCTTCGGGGGTCGATCGCTGCACAATGAACTGATCGGCAGCCAGCACCAGGCGATTGGCAAAGGCGGGAATGTCTTTGGTATCAACGGGTCGGTTACTGTGCCATAGCCCTAACAGCTTTTGCTCGTAAGCCCGACGTACTTTAAGTGCTGTTTCGCCATCTCGCTCGGGTTTTCGCTCGGTGCTGGCAATGAGCGTGAGTGTTTCGCCCGGTTGTAGAGTCGCTTGAAAGGTCGCGGCATGGAGATGGTCGTCTCGATCGCTCAGTCCCCGATCGCGCTCGGCTGGCAGGTCAAAGCCGTAGTACCAATCATGAGCAGCCGTTACTTCTGCCCGATCGCTGGTGAGATAAAGCTGTGTTGCCTCTGGATACGCAGACACATAGACGCCGTTTTCGGCAGGCACGATTGTCATGCGCCACCCGTTACCCTCTGTGTGGCTGTGATAGTCACGATAGTTCACCATCGCTTTGAGGGTCAGGGTCAACGGCTGAGTCGATCGCACCAGCTGATAATGCACATAGGTTGTATTTGCACCGGGGTGCATCCAGATCTGCTTTTGCAGCAGCGCGTCGGCACAGGCATAGTGCCAGGTGGGGATACTGGCATCGAGTGCGAATTGCTCAAGATGGCGATACCCGTGAGGCCCAATAGTGCCATCTGCCCATTGATTGGTATGCAAGGGATAGAAGCGATCGCCATAGAGCGCCGTATCATCCAGCTTTGCCAGCATCAATGTTCGTCCCAGGGGGGGATTCAGAGCCGCAATCAGCAGCCCGTGGTAACGTCGGGTTAACAATCCGGCGATCGTGCCTGACGCATAGCCGCCCGTGCCGTTTGTGACAAGCCACTCTCGCATGGCTGCCTGGTCGAGGTCGCCACAAACTTCACGCCCGAACTTAATCCCCATGAAAACGCCTCTTCGTTCAAGTCTCCATCGCCCATTCTGCCTTATGCGTTCCCCTTTGCGGGGCTATAGAAAAGTTTAAGTCCCAACATGGCGGCGATCGGCATGAAAGTTAAATACGCCTGAGTAAAGGGTAAAGTAGGGCTTATTCAATCTTTGAGCACTTTAGACATGATTAAAGCCCCGATCAAAGAGTGTCTGGTGTTGGCTGGTCTAGCGATCGCGCTTGCCTTCTGCGTGCATTTTCTTCAGGCAACGCCAGCCCTTTCTGCAACTGAACTGGCTGCACCTGAACTGACCCATCAGCCAGAAGCGCTGGTCAAGTTTGGTCCTGAAGCGATCGCTACTGCACCCCAGGCACCCAAGTTAGTCCCAGCAGTCTTAGGCGGCAAACAAGTTTATGTGTTGTATAGCACTCGCGCTGATGATGTCATTCTGGTGCGCTGCTACCCCACCTATGAACCATCCCTAACGGTGAAACCGATGGGCGGACAGCCAAACCAGAAGGAAGGAACGCTGACGTGTAAAGCGGGTAGTGCGATGTAGGTGGGAGGCAGGAGGTAGAAGGCAAAAGGATGAGGGATGAAGGCTAAAGGCTAAAGGCTAAAGGATGAAGGCTAAAAAGCTGACTGCTGACTGCTGAGTTGCTGGCTCAATCAACCAACTCAAAACTCAAAACTCAAAACTCAAAACTCAAAACTCAAAACTCAAAACTCTTACCCCTCCTCCCGCTCTTACCCCATCCCCCTCTCCAACTTCTGTGCCCGTTCTGACATGAATCGGTCACAATTCACTGCATAATGATTGCTCAGTTCTTTTATCCAACCGAGGCAGTCATGGGTCGCGCCAAAAAAGTTGTGCTGGCATACTCAGGTGGAGTTGATACCTCCGTCTGCATTCCCTACCTGATGCACGAATGGGGAGTCGAAGAAGTTATTACGCTCGCGGCTGACTTGGGGCAGGGCGATGAGCTAGAACCCGTCCGTGAGAAGGCACTGAAGTCTGGTGCCAGCGTTTCTTTGGTCGTTGATGCGATCGAAGATTTTGTGAAAGATTATGCGTTTCCTGCCATTCAGGCAAATGCGCTGTACGAAAATCAGTATCCGCTTTCGACGGCACTGGCGCGACCGCTGATTGCGAAGCTGTTAGTCGATGCGGCAGCCGAATATGGTGCTGATGCCGTCGCGCACGGCTGCACTGGCAAGGGCAATGACCAGGTGCGGTTTGATGTGGCGATCGCTGCCCTCAACCCAAACATTAAAGTGCTGACTCCAGCGCGAGAATGGGGCATGAGTCGTGAAGAAACGATCGCCTATGGTGAACGGTTTGGCATTGAGTCGCCTGTCAAAAAATCGTCGCCCTACAGTATTGATAAAAACTTGCTGGGTCGTGCGATCGAAGCAGGACCATTGGAAGATCCCTGGACGGAGCCGCCAGAGGATGTGTACACCATGACCGCGGCGATCGCTAAGGCACCCGATCAGCCTGAGTATGTCGAGATTGGCTTTGAGCAGGGCATTCCCGTTAGTTTAAATGGCCAACCTGTCGATCCAGTGGCGCTTGTTACCCAGCTTAACGAGATTGTGGGTGCCCACAGCGTGGGACGCATTGACATGATCGAAAACCGTTTGGTCGGCATCAAGTCGCGTGAAGTCTACGAAACACCTGCACTAACGGTCTTGATACAGGCGCACCGTGATCTAGAAAGCTTGACGCTAACGCCTGACCTGATCCATTACAAGCGCGGCATCGAAGACACTTACTCCAAACTGGTTTATAACGGTCTGTGGTATAGCCCACTCCGCGATTCGCTCGATGCCTTTGTCAAGAAGAGCCAGGAACGGGTGACAGGCGTTGTGCGAGTCAAGCTGTTTAAGGGACACTCGATCGTCGTTGGGCGCAAATCTGCGTACTCGATCTACAGCCCTGAACTGGCAACCTATGGTGCCGAAGATACCTTCGACCACAAAGCAGCAGAGGGTTTCATCTACGTCTGGGGTATGCCCACTCGCGTTTGGGCACAAACGGGACGACAGTAGGGTTTAGCGCTCAGGCTCAGCGCAACGGGGCAATTGCACTCGAAACGTTGAGCCGACACCCAGTTCGCTTTCAACCGTAATGGTGCCGTTCATTTTGCGAACGATCAGGTCAGAGATGGCTAACCCCAGCCCAGTGCCAGGAAATTTTTTGGCAAGCGTTTGATCAATCTGATGAAACGCTTCAAAGATCTTTTTCAAATGCGCTTTTGGAATGCCAACGCCTGTATCCTGTACCGTCATCACGATCGTGTCTGTACCGACTTCGGTGACGGTCACATGCACGTGACCCGCTTCGGTAAATTTGATGGCGTTAGAGAGCAGATTCACTAGCACCTGCCGTAAGCGGACGCTGTCGGTTGTCATCAGCGGGTCTTGCAGGTCTAGCTGGAGGTTGAGCGTCAGAGGCCTTTGGTCGATGAGCGATCGCAGTTCTTCTACCGTTGCAGTTACTAGCTGTTTTAAGTTAACGACTTCTAGCGCAAACTCCAAACGTCCGGCTTCAATTTTTGACAGGTCGAGAATGTCGTTGATGAGCGCGAGCAAGTTTCTACCGTTGTTCAGAATGCGATCGATCATGTCGCGCTGTTGGGGCATCAGATGCTGGCGCAGCAGCAGTTGAGAGAAGCCAATGACTGCATTCATCGGCGTTCGCAGCTCGTGCGACATGGTGGCTACAAACTGCGACTTCAGCTTGGCGGTTTCCTGTAGCCGCACGTTTTGAGACTGAATTTGCTGCCGCTGTTTCTCTAGCTCCTGATTTTGGTCGGCAAGAATACGGTTTTGCACTTCTAAACGATTCTCTCGCTCTTCCAGGGCATTAATGAGCTGGGCATTGGTAAGGGCGATCGCAGCTTGTTCTCCAAACGCCCCCAGAAGCTGTAGATTATCCATGTTAAATGCCGCTGAGTGTGTCCAGTTACCGATCGCCAGTACACCGAGTCTGCCTGCTCGTGCTGACTCGATCGCCACGATGCAGAGCGAACGAGGAAGGGGAGGCAGTGCCGCCGGAGAGACCATGACGGCTGGAGCAGTATGACTCTCTCTACCTAAATCTTGTTCTTGAATCAGGCGCGAACCACCTGTGAGAAAGATTTCGCCCAGCAACCCCTCACCGGGTGCAAACGCTTCTTTCATCTGGAAGCGATCGGTATCTGTACCAGTAACAGCCGCAAATTCTAGCAACCCAGTGTAGGGATTTTGCAGCACGATTAAGCCAAAGGCTGCGTGAGGAATCGCTTCGCAGATGGCATCAACCATCACTTGCAAGAGTTCGGGGAGATCGGTTAAGCGTTGGTTTAACAAATCAGTCAGGCGTTGAAGCGTCCGCAGTTGTTGCTGATGCTGACCCAAAATAATGAGAGCATCCCGCAGATTTTGCTCTGCGTCCTGGGTCGATTGGTAAAGCTGTGCGTTGTCGATCGCCAAAACTGCCCGCTGTGCCAAATCGGCTGCCAGTTGGCGATCGCTGGCGGTGTACTTACGCCCAGAGGAGCGAGACAAGCACAACGTTAAGGCACCCAGCTTGCGATCGTGCACAATCAGGGGCAGCGTCATCAAGGAACCAATCTCTAGATCGTGCAAAAACTGAAGATGCTCGTCATTCACTGCGATCGATTCAATCCACGCCTCTGTCACCTCTGGTACAAACACGGTCTGCCCAGTCGTCAAACATTGCACAACTGGATGCTGCTTCTGTTCAGTCGTCGGCGTGTGGCAGTGGGCGCGGTGTATCCACTCTTGTTTGTCAGGGTCTACGTGTTGCCAGGTCAAAAGCTCAAACGTGTTTTGCCCAGTGAGGATGTCAAAAAAGCAGCAGTCTGCCAGCACAGGCACGGCAAGTTGGGCGATGTTATGCAGAATGGTTTGATAGTTTAGCGAAGCCCCCAGCACCGAGCTAGCATCCGCCAAAAACCGCTGCATTGCTTCTGCCTGCTTGAGCGCTGTAATGTCTAGAAACGCGCCGACACAGCCTCTTGGTTGCTTCTGCTCATCAAATAAAGGCGTTGTATAGCCGATCGCATGAATCACCCTGCCATCCGCTCTCAGAATGTCAATTTCAGCATTGAGCACTGATTGCCCTGAAGCGGCGGCTGCCTGCATCGGCAGTGCATCAGTGGTTAGCTCTTGTCCCTGTCGCAGTAGTCTATAGGGAGGATTGCCATCAGCCTCTACCGTCAACGAAGCATTCGTAGCGGGATCAATGCCCAACATTTCAGCATAGGTGGGGTTAACGCGAATCGTTTGGCATTCTGAGTCATCGGCGATCGCAATGCCGATCGGCATCACATCAAAAAGGGTTTGCAGCTCTGCGACACGCCGCTCCAAACTACGGTTTAACTTGACGATCTCATCCTCTGCCTGCTTTCGAGCCGTGCGATCGCTCACAATACCTAACATCCGAAAGAGGACATTTTGTTCATCACGTAGGGCTTTGCCTCGCGACGTGCAGTAGCGGTATGCCCCAGAAGCATGTCGCAGCCGAAACTCAACATCAAAGACCGTACCGTTCCTCAGATGCTTCGTAATTGCTTTAAGGACAGGTGCCTGGTCATCGGGATGAATCAGGCGGTAAAACGCTTCATAGGCAGTGCTCATCTCCTCACGAGGAAGGCCCACAATTTCGAGGAGACGATCGTTACAAAAAACCTCATTGCGGCAAAGATCCCAATCCCAGATGCCGTCATGCGAACCTTCTGACACCAACCGATACCGCTCTTCGCTGACCCGTAGCCGTTGCATGGCTGCTGCTGCTTGCAGCTCAGCTCGATGAATGCGCACTACATTAAACAAACTACGCACCAACGTTTCGGGTCGTAGCCTACTTTTTGACAAGTAGTCAGCCGCACCTGCTTTCATCAACTCCACTGCGATCTGGTCATCCCCTTGTTCGGTAAGGACAACGAGCGGCACCGTGAGGTCTGACTGTCGTGCTTGCTGCAACAACCCTAAGCCATTGCCATCGGGCAAGTAATAGTCCAGTAGCACGGCATCAAACGCCTCTGCTTGTAGCAAGGCGATCGCGTCGGCACACGTCTCTGTTTCGATTATTTCTGCCGTTGCCTTTGCATAGGTAAACGCTTGACGTACAGCCAATCGCGCGGCTGCGTCACTATCCACCAACAGAATTCTCAACGTTTCTTGCATCACTCGTAACCAACCACTAGATCTCAGGAAGCAGCCACCATGCTTATCTGTCTCTAATCGCCCACCCTCCGTGCTAAAGCGTGCTTTTTAAGTACAATCTATGCACTGATTTACACTTGTTAATAAGCCCATCATCAGGGAATGCAGCGGCGCTGTCCTCAATCTATCGGCAGGTTAAAAGTGCCTTTTTCGGTTTTGGCTAGATTTTGCTGCGGCTCTGAGATCGTCCGCTCCATCGTCTAAAGCGTGACGATCGAACCTGACTGACTGACAAAAGTCTTGAAAAGCCGCTTGCTCCGTTGCTGACCCGCCCGTGATTAAAAGCCGGGCTAATGGTGCGAAACCCGTTAAAACGGGTTGCAACTCCCTTGCAGTCCTCTTAAGAGGACTTACTTCTGTTAGCCCGCACTTTCAGTGCAGGGCGGGGCAGTAATTGCTTAAAGATTTGTCAGTCAGTCAATCAGCGATCGAACCCTTGTTTTACACTCCAGAGACAACTGACAAGACTACTGTCATCTAAATTCTGACTTCGGGTAGATGCTTCAACGCTGTCCGCCGTAAATTCTCTAAACAGTTAAAAAAGAACCTGATAAACTAAAGGTGCAAATCAGGCGATAACAGGGCTACAAAGGTGCCACGTTGTTATGGGTTAGTGATGAGAGTTGTCCCTTTTGCAATCCTCACCTTTGCTTGTTGATTGTAAGCTTTAAGCCCGCTTCTACAGTGGGAGAGTGGCTTCGGTCTGGCTTCCTTTCTGCTTTGGTAAACTCTTCTTTAACACACAGATTTGATCGACAGAAGGGGCTGAGGCAAGGTGATGACATTGGAATGGACTCGTCTGCGATCGCTGCTTGGGAGTTGATATCAGAGTTGAACGCACCGCTTCCTGTGGTCTGCCTTTGAGCTATGAGCCTTTGCTTTTGCGCCGCTAACCCATAGAGCTAGAGAGGCTACCCTAAGGCAAGTTCGTTGTTTGTAAACAAATCCTCTACAGAACTAACCGTTTAGGATTATGATTCAGTCACTAATCCCTTACTCCGCTATTTTTAAAAATTGAGGCAACTGAAGTATGGAAAACATTCGGATCACCCTCATTGAAGATCACGATCTAACACGAGTTGGCATGCGTACTGCCCTTCAGCAGCGGGGGTTTGATGTCATTGGCGAAGCGGCGAACGCAATTGATGGGCTGAAACTTCTAGAAACGACTGCGCCCGATGTGGCGATCGTAGACATTGGGTTACCTGATATGGACGGCATTGAGCTGACTCGCCGTTTTAAGCAAACGCAGGCAGATGCGGATGGTGCTGCGGTTGCCGATACCAAAGTGCTGATTTTGACCTTGCAGGACAACGAAGAGGTGGTTCTAGCCGCCTTTGGGGCTGGTGCAGACTCTTATTGCATGAAAGATGTGAGTCTGGATAATCTTGCCGAAGCGTTGCGAGTCACGCATGGCGGCAATTCATGGATTGATCCGGCGATCGCGCGGGTTGTCCTCCAGCAAGCGGGTCAAAATACGCCCAGTGGTGAATCGCCAGAAGGAAAAACGGTTGCCATTAATGCTGCTGCGCCAGAATACAACCAGATTATTGAGGCGTACCCGTTAACCGAGCGTGAACTCGAAGTGCTGCAACTAATTGTCGATGGCTGCAGCAATGCCTCGATCGCTGAGAAGCTCTACATCACGGTTGGTACGGTTAAAACTCACGTCCGCAATATTCTCAATAAGCTCTGTGCCGACGATCGTACTCAGGCAGCCGTACGCGCCTTGCGATCGGGCTTAGTAGGGTAATGACAAAGGATAAAAGATGAAGGCTAAAGGATAAAAGGTAGAAGATACATTTAGCTTTTAGCCCTGATCCTTTTTTCTCAAGCTCCCTCTTTGACGGGGAAGCGATCGATGAGCTGTACCGCGCGCTTAGCGTTGTTCTTCAGCTCATTGGGTACGTGGGGGACATGAGGAATCTGCGAGAGCACATCTAGCGTACGGCGAAGAATGCGAACGACATCACCTTCGTCAAGACTGGTGTTAGAGCAGAGTTCTGTCCATTCCACGCCGAGCGCCCATTGCTCTACCAAGCCCACTAGTTCGTGCTCCAGCCAGACTGGTAGCACCACCTGATACTTGCGCTGAAACTGGAAGAGGCGACGACGAATGCCTCGCAAGCCTCCCAGTGCTTCTTCGACTTCGCTAGAAAGGTCGTAGCGTGTCCAGCTATCAGGGCGAGAAACTTCAGTGACTAAGGCGGCGCAGGCAGTTGCCAGATGGTGCGGATCGAGGATATTGAGTTCGCCCGACATGAGCGCTAGACCCAGCCACAGTTCGTTGTCACCGCGAATAGCAGCGGCTGCCTGCCCTAAGGGGGTTGGTGTTAGGTCATCCAGGCAACCAAAGTGTTGCAGAATTTCAATCAAATCAAGAAACTCTCGCCAGTGCTGCTGAGACTGTCGATCGAGCTTGCTTTTGCGATCGGCAATTTCGGTTTGTACTGCACTAATCCGCTTTTGCCGTTTGAGGATCGTCGGACGATTGCCCCAACTGTTTACGGGATGAGACTCGATTTGCCGCTGCACTGCTTCCATCCGCTGAAGCTGCTCATACACTTCGGGCGCATCGTCCATCGGGGATGGTAGAGCCGGAATCTGGCGGGCAATCACGGCTGTCTCCTCGTTCCCAGACTTCATCTGCCCTGGTTTGAGGGGCAGCTCTGGCGGTGGAGCCAAATGATCGACACCGCTGAGTCGGGGAATTTCGCCCCGCAACCCCACCACATCGCCAACAGTGACAATGTACCAGCGGTTGTTTTGCCCCAGGCAAATCAGGTAAGGAAACTGACCAGAACCAGGAATCTTCATCACGAGCGCGGCTGGCAAGGGCTGGGCAACAGGCACATTGCTACCCTTGAGGCTTAGCACCGTACCCGCGATCGCAAAGGACAGCGCCACAGGCAAATCACCTGACCGCAGTTCGTTTGCCTGGTCTTGCAGAATTTTCAGCAGTCGGCGCTCTTCCTTCAGGCGCTCTTGCAGCTTTTCGTACTGTGCCAGCAGATCCCAGTCCACGGCTTCTAACTGCGATCGCAGTTGGGCAAGCTCGGCTTCTAAATGGGCGATCGCTTCCTGTTGGGGGCGCAAATACAGCGTCGAGAGATACTGCCCAAAACTGCGCTCCACCAGCTCTTGGGCTTCTTCCAGCGTATGGGTTTGCAGCAAATTCAATACCATACCGTAGCTGGGTGTAAATTGACTCACCAGGGGGTCAGCGCCCACTGTGGTTAGATATGCCGCCTCTTTTGCCCCTTCAAACGGTGTTTGTACCGTCACCACATGCCCCTGGCTATCCATGCCGCGCCGCCCTGCCCGTCCTGCCATCTGTAAGAACTCGGAGGCGTTGAGAAGACGGTGCCCCAGATCGGTGCGCTTTGACAGGCTAGAAATCACCGTCGTGCGTGCTGGCATATTAATCCCCGCTGCCAGCGTCTCTGTTGCAAAGACAACCTTAATAAGACCCTGCTGGAAGAGTTCTTCTACTAGCCCTTTCCAGGCTGGCAAAATCCCTGCATGATGTGCGGCAATGCCTTGATACAGCGGTTCGATTTGTCCGGCTCGTCCGGCTTCGGGGTTCAACGCCAGAAAGGTATCAATCTGAGTTCGCAATTGGGCGGCTTCTGCCTCATTCACCATTGACAGTGGCGCATCACTGACGGTGGACACTGCCTGGTCGCAGCCCCGCCGACTAAAGATGAAGTAGATCGCAGGCAGCATATCTTTCTGCCGCAGCTGACTGAGCACAAACGCCAGGTTGGGGCTTTCTTGTCGGGGTCCTCGTTTGCCTGGTGCGGCACCTCTGCCACCCTTGAGCTTGAGACGAGGATTGATGCGCTTTTGACTGTCATCGAGTAACGGGAACAAACCTTTGGGGTTGCAGAAGTGAAACTCTAGCGGAACGGGTCGAAAATCTGAGTAAATTAGATCGGTCGGACCGTGAACTTGATGAATCCAGTCGGTCAACTGATCGCTATTCGCAACGGTGGCAGACAGTGCCACCAGTTGAATTTCGGGTGGACAGTAGATAATGGATTCTTCCCAAACGGTGCCGCGCTGACGATCGTTCATGTAGTGGCATTCGTCTAGCACAACTGCTTCCACACCCGTGAGGGAGGTGCCTACCTCGCCGATCGGTGTGCCGTACAGCATATTGCGAAAAATTTCTGTCGTCATCACCAGGATGGGCGCATCCCGATTCACAGAAATATCGCCGGTTAGTAGTCCAACGTTGTCGTTGCCAAAAAGCTCTCGAAAGTCACGTAGCTTTTGGTTGGACAGAGCTTTGAGAGGCGTGGTGTAAAACACTCGCCGCCCTCGTTTGAGCGCCCGATAGATGGCGTATTCTCCAATGAGCGTTTTACCCGATCCGGTGGGGGCACAGACAACGACCGATCGCCCTGCTTCCAACGCAGCGATCGCCTGCTGCTGAAAATCATCCAACTCGAAGGGAAACAAAGTTTTCAGGTCTAACCCTGACGCTAAAGGAGAAGTCACGCCAAAAATCCTAACCATAGTGGAGACGGAGCAAACGACGTTTTACGATCGTCCATCCATCATATAGCTTGGCTTTAAATCAACTTACATAGCAAAAGGATGAAGGCTGAGGGATGAAGGCTAAAGGCTGAAGGTTAAAGGCTAAAAGATGAAGGCTGAAGGCTAAAAAGCTGATTGCTGACCGCTGACTGCTGACTGCTGGCTCAATCAAGCAACTCAAAACTCAAAACTCAAAACTCAAAACTCAAAACGCCCTCTCCACTCCTCCCCTCCTTCACCCTCTACCCTCCACCCTCGGTAACACGATCTTGAACGTGATCCCTGCCGTATTGCTCTCAACGGTTAACGTGCCGCCATGTGCGGTTACGGCTCGTTTCGCGATCACTAACCCCAGCCCCGTACCGGGAATGTGTTCGGTAGCGGCAGGGCGGTAGAACGGTTCAAAGAGGTGAGCCTGCTGCTCTTCGGAAAAGGGTGTGCCTTTGTTATGGATGCTGATGACGGTACGATCGCTCTGACACTGCAAAACCACCTGCACCGTTGTACCCGTGGGCGAGTACTTCAAGGCATTTGACAGCAGGCGATCGAGCATCTGCTGTACCAGTTCTTGATCCACCCAAACAGCCTTACACGCGCCGTTACTGCTGATTGTGATGGTGTGGCGGTTGCCTTCAGTCGCCTGCTGGTTGCTAACCGTTGCCCGACAGAATGCTTCCAGGTCAAGTGGTGTCAGTGTTAATGCCCCGCTGCTAGCCTCAGTGTCGTTATAAAGCAGGACATCATTCAGTAAAGTGTTCATGCGATGGGTCGCTTGTTGAATGCGATCGAAGTAGGCTTGTTTCTTCGTTTCGCTAGCAGTGTTGTTGTGCTTCAGTAGCTCTAGTGCGGTCAAAATAATTGTCATCGGTGTCCGCAGTTCGTGGGAAATCATTTGAATAAAGCTCGATCGCAGATGATCGAGCTTTGTTTCGATCGCCGATGCTCGCGTGACCACGCCTGCACGTCTCAGTTCGGTTAGGTCTCGCAGCAGCCAGCGCCAGCCCATGAGCGTACCGTCTCTAGAGCGCACTGCCGATGTGGCGATCACGGCTGGAAAGATAGCGCCATCGCGCGGTTGCAGATGCAGATCCCAATTGCGCGGCTGCGCGGCTGTTCGCAACGCAGTCAGGTAGGTATAAAAGGCACGGCGATCATTTTTTGCAACAAACAGAGTCAGCGGCTTGCCCGTTAAAAAGCCGGGGGGAACGTTAAAGAGGCTGCCGGCTGCCTGGTTTGCTTTCTGAATGGTGCCTTGAACATCCGTCACCAAATAGCCATCTGGCGCAAAGTCAAAGAGTTCTTGATAGCGTTGGCGTTCTTCTTCAAGGGCTTGACGGGTACTCAACAGTTCATCGTACTGCTGGTCGATTTCTTCCAGTACCACTGTCAGTTCTTCTAGCACTGTGGCAAGTAATTCTGGCTCCAGGAGTAAGGCTTCAGCGTTTTGCGCCATCAGCTCAACGCGACCTTGTGCTTTTTGTAGCGCCAATACATTTGATGTTGGCTGACTCATGCCTCAACCTCTTCCATGATGAGAATAACTCCCTGACGCTCTTGCTCTGCACCAATGAGAGGGTTGCAAAGGATGCGGCAGTCAAACGATCGCCCACGGCGATTAATTGCAGGAATGGTCAACTCTAACTGGTCGGCTCCAGCAATACAGCGACGGATCGTTTCGCGCAGTTGGTCAACTGGCAGCCCAATTTCCAGGTTGAAAAACGACTGTCCTGCAACTTCTTCAGACCGCAAGCCCCATAAATTTTCGGTTTGTTGGTTCCAGCTTAAAAGGTTAAATTGATTGTCCATCACTACTACTCCAGCCTGGATGCTCGCAAGAATGGACTGTAGAAAGGCACTTGCCTGGTTTGCTTCATCCGTGCGCTGACGCAGTTCATCATTCATTGCTTGCAGCTCTTCATTGGTAGACTGAAGCTCTTCGTTCATGGTCTCCAGCTCTTCATTCGTAGACTGGAGTTCTTCGTTGGTGGTCTCCAGTTCTTCGTTGGTGGACTGGAGTTCTTCGTTGCTAGACTGAAGCTCTTCATTAGCCGTTTCGAGTGCCTGGCTCGATCGCTGGAGTTCGATTTGCAGTTCGTGATAGCGGCTGACATCGGTAAAGACGATGCTGATGCCCAGCCGCTCAGTACCCTCTTGTAGCGGGATGAACTGCACGTCCAAATACTGCACCATGCCATCAGGAAGGTAACGAGCAATACTATTCACAGTAAGGGACCGTCCATTGCTGTACGCTTGCTCGATATGGGATCGCAGTTCCAGAGGACGGTAAGAAAGCTCTAGATCTTGCAGTAGATTACCTATATCAGTTGGTTTAATGCCAAAAAGCCATTTAGCAAGATTGCTTGCCTGTACAAGTCTGCCGTCACGATCAATCACGACTTGTGATACAGGTGTCAGGCTGAATACTAACTTCCATAGACGGATATTAGCAGCGCTGAGGCTATCCGCTTCTCCCTCCGACGACCCATCTTTGTCTGGACGATCGCGCAGATTAACCTTCGGCACCTTAGCAAACATGCGATGCGACAGGTTAAGCGGCGTAAATAGACTGGTATGGGTTGGCAGCATCTCTGCCTTGCCCAGAAACAAAATACCTGCCTTACTAAGGGAAAAATGCAGCCGTGATAGGATGCGCGCCTGCATTTCGGCATTGAAATACATGAGCGTATTGCGGCAAACCAACAAATCTAACCGTGAGATCGGTGCATCCTGTACCAAATCGTGACGACCAAAGATCACCACACGGCGCAGATCTGCCCGAAAAATGTAGCGATCGGCGATCGGCTCAAAATAGCGCTCTTGCAGCTCTGGCGACACTGCTTGCAGATCTTGCAGGCTGTAGCTGGCGTGACGAGCTTGACTCAAAGCCTCTTCATCGACATCGGTCGCATAAATCTTGACGCGTTGCCGAAACGCACTGGCTCCCAAGATCTCGGTGAGGACGATCGCCAGCGTATAAGCTTCTTCACCAGAGGCACAGCCCGCGCTCCAGACGCGAATCGGTTCATCCGGCGGCTTTGATTCTAACAGCGCGGGCAGCACGTTCGCCTGCAAATAGCTCCATGCCTCTGCATCACGAAAGAACCCGGTGACATTGATCAAGACTGTATTGAAGAGGCTGGCAAATTCATCTGGATGCACCTCTAGATAGTCAATATAGTCTTCAAACGTGGCAACGTCTCTGCGCTTCATCTGCTTTTCGACGCGCCGCTGAAAGCTCGATCGCTTGTAGCCTGAAAAGTCGAAGCTTCGTACTTGCTTCAAGTAGTCCAGTAAGGCTACGAACGCCTGATCATCGCCACTGTTATCCACAGATTTAAAGCCAAAGGAACCACACTCAACCCAGCCAAATCATATCAAGACAAATGGAAAAGTTTCTGCTCCTGTTCATGCTCCTAAGGGCATTCGGTGCATACCTTTTAGAACTTGGGTATGCAGACCCCCGACTGCTCACTAAAACTCAGCGGTGACAGCCCATTGCAGAAGTCGGGGATCGTTGCGTCAGTCCTACCTTCATGTCTCTTGCTTTGCCCGATCGCCATGCGAGGGGCAGGGTGGTGCTGAGATCGATCGATCTAGCCATGCAACGGCTTGCTGGAGACGCGGCAATGCTTCCTCTGGCTGATCTTTGAGTAAAAAGACGATCGCGGCAGCGGCTTGCTCATTGGCACGGACTTTGCGGTTTGACTTGAGACGATGCCAGTCTTTTTCAGCGATCGCCAGTTTTTCTAGCAACGCTTGAGCAAGTTCGGCAGCGCTAAAGGCGCTCAGGTTACCTTGGTCAGCAGTAGCAACCTGGGATGACGGAGCAGAAAAAGATGGTTCGGGCATAGGGTGGCAGCGATCGTGGGCATAATCAAGGGTATCTCCACTCTACTACTGCTGTTATGCCGTTGCCCCCACCCTCGCCTGATTCTGCCCCCAGCCACAATGAGGATCTGCCGTTAGCGGACGCACAGACGTTTGAGCCGGAGTTCGCTGCCATTGAGCGATCGCTGGCTGACCTCAAAGAGCGTTACACGCAGGTGCAACAGGACGAGCAAACCCAGGCACAGCTTCAAGAGCGACAGAAGCAACTGAAGCAGCAGAGCCAGCGATCGCCCTCTGCAGCGCTCAAAGCCGAGTTAGCCCAACTGCAAACCCAACTTGACGCACTGGAAGTCACGCTTGAGAGCCGCCTGTTTTCCTGGGGCAGCCTGCGAGAACCCTTTTGGCAAATTGTACGGTTTGGTGGACTGGGTATTGTCATCGGTTGGTCGATCGCCCTTGCCGTTTTGCAAAGCCCCAACCCATCGCCGCAACCGCCGCTCCCTGCGCCCCAATCGTCTCGATGAGAGTCGGGTGGTGAGGCTACACTACAAACGCCTTGAAACCTTCTGCTAGCAAACGTGCTGATTGACTGACAAAAGTGCTGGAAGGCTGATCGCTTCGTTGCTCACCCGCCCGTGATTAAAATCCGGGCTAACAGGTGAAACCCGTTGAAACGGGTTGAAAGTCTCTTACGGTCCTCTGAAGAGGACTTCCTGCTATGAGCCCACACTTCCAGTGCAGGGCGGGAAAGCGCGATCTTTGCAAGATTTGTCAGTCAACCAGGCAAACGTGTTTAGTGTTTGAGTATAAGACGATAGCGCGGTTTGCCGTTGCGAAGTTTCTCCATGGCTTCGTTCACTTGCTCGAAGGGGAACGTTTCGGTGATCGGCTCGACCTGATGACGGGCAGCAAAATTCAGCATTTTGGTAACGGTGACAGGGCTACCTGTGGGGCTACCAGAAAGCGACTTTTGTCCAAGAATCAGCGGAAAAACGTCGCTGGATACAGGGCTTGGTGTCACACCCACGAAATGTAGTCGTCCTTTTGGTCGCAGTGCTGCCACATACACGCTCCAGTCTAGGTCAGCGTTGATGGTCGAAAGAATCAGATCAAACGTATTCTCGACTGCTTTCAGAGCCTCTGGGTCACGGGAGTTGATGAAATGGTTCGCGCCGAGTTCACGGGCTTCTGCCTCTTTATCAGGACTAGTCGAGAAGGCGGTGACATCGCAGCCCCAGGCATGGAGAAAGCCCAGTGCCATGTGCCCCAGCCCGCCAATACCAATGACACCCACCCGATCGGTCGGTTGGATGTCAAACTGCACGATCGGGTTAAATACCGTCAGCCCACCACAAAACAGTGGCCCAACCACTGCCGGATTGACCTGTTCTGGCAGGGGAAACACCCAACTGTGATGGGCGCGCACCTTATCGGCAAAGCCACCGGGTCGCCCCACGATCGTCCCTTCTGCTGTTAAACAAAGATTGTGGTCGCCCGACAAACACCACTCGCAGTCCATACAAGAACGGGAAAACCAGCCCAGCCCTACCCGTTGCCCCACCTTGAGAGTTTTGACAGTCGCGCCGATCGCGCCGATCGTCCCTACTACTTCATGACCAGGGACAAACGGGTACTGTGTAATACCCCATTCGTTGTTCAACATACTCAGGTCGCTGTGGCAAACACCGCAATACTCAACGTTGATTTCCACATCTTGAGCCTTGAGTGCGCCTGGATCATACTCAAACGGTTTGAGTTCGCCACCTGGTTCATGAGCCGCATACGCTTTAATCATTGGTTTAACCTCTAGTTGCCTGTAGTGTGCATCGAGCTTAGGAGCCTTAGGAGCCGATGATTGCGTTGCTAATGTCGTACTGCAAAGCAGTGAAAGATGAGCCTTTAACCAAAGTAAGAGCGCAGAACTATAACTTTTGTCAGAGGAATCGTTGGGTTTAGAACGTTAGTCTTAGCGTTGTGCTGAGAAGCGTGAATAGCTTAAAGTCATCAAGCTATAGAGAATAGCATTAACTGGCTGATCCATTTGTGCAAATAATTGCAATCTCTTTGATTGCAACTATAGTTTTTGAGTGGGCTAAAACGCTTCGTAAAGGCAAAAAAGATTAAGAACGAATTAATGGAGTAACGGCATGAAAAACTTGATTTCTCGGGCGATCGCTCGCATCAGTACTTTGTTAGAAGGACTACAAGTGAAGCAGTTTTTTGCTGCTGGTTTAGTCGGGTTTCTATTACTGACAACTAATGTTGATATGGGAAAGAATGATCAGCCGCTACCTGCGAAGTTGCGCGATCGTATTGAGCAAAATGGTGCCGATCGACCCAAGACAACCGGACAATGGAACCGCGAAGCCCGGAAAGTAGAAGGCAACCCTGGTGAACGCCTTAAGCGGATTGGTAAAGAGTCAGCCGAAGCCTTCAAAGAATTTGGCTCAGGGTATGTGGAAGGTGCCGAAAAAACCGCTGACCAAATTGGGGATGCTGCCGATCGTGCCGCCACAGACCTGACTAATTAAGATCGCAATGAGAAGATCATCCTCATGACTTAGACCCCCGCTTTCTTAAAGAAAGCGGGGGTCTTGCATTTGCACTGTTCTAGTACGTGAACTTAATTGGCAATGCCAAAGACGCTACCGATCGCCCGCATCATATTTTGTGGCTGCATGGCATCTACAGCCGCAGTCGGTTCATAGCCACAATGCACCATACAGTCAGCGCATTCAGGATTACCACTCGATCGCCCGTATTTGCTCCAGTCGGTATGATCAATGAGTTCCTGGAAGCTTTCATAATGCCCTTCGTTCAAAAGATAGCAGGGCTTTTGCCAACCCAGCACACTGTAGCTAGGGCTACCCCAGGGCGTACATTCATAGTCTTTTTCGCCCGTAAGGAAGTCTAAAAACAGAGGATTGTGGTTAAAGTTCCAGTTCTTTTTGCCTGCTTTGAGGGGTGCTAGAATTTCGCGGAAGAGCGCTTTAGTCTGTTCGCGCTTGAGGAAATGCTCTTGATCGGGTGCCCAATCGTAGCTGTAACCCGGAGAAATCATCATGCCATCGGTGCCAAGCGTGGCAATGAAATCGAAGAAGTCCTGCATTTCTTTCGGATCGGTGCCTTCAAAAACCGTGGTGTTGGTTGTGACGCGAAAGCCCTTGGCTTTGGCAGCTTTGATAGCTTTGACCGCAATGTCGAAAATGCCTTTGCGATCGACACACTTGTCATGATGCTCGCGCAACCCATCTAAATGCACGCTGAAGGTGAGATAGGGAGAGGGTGTGAATTTGCTCAGGCTTTTTTCGAGCAAAATACCGTTTGTGCAAAGGTAAATGTATTTCTTGCGTTCTACCAAGCCGCGCACGATCTCATCAATTTGAGGATGGAGCAGTGGTTCGCCACCCGGAATCGAGACAACGGGTGCGCCGCACTCTTCGGCTGCTGCAAAACACTGGGCAGGGGTCAAGTTCTGCACCAAAATATCGGTTGGATGCTGAATTTTGCCGCAACCCGGGCAGGCTAGATTGCAGCGAAACAACGGTTCCAGCATGAGCACGAGCGGATAGCGTTTGCGACCCGTTAAACGTTGGGTGACGACGTACTTACCAACTTCGATCGCCTGCTGTAGAAGAACTGCCATACATTTTTCACTCCTCGAAACGGGAACACGGATGAAAGCGAAAAAGAGAAGTATAAAGTCTAAAGGATAAAAAATTTAGCCTTCAGCCTTTGCCTTTCTTGACGTAACTATTGTTTACGAACCACTCTATGCTATCGCGCAGAGCCGTCGATAGGGGGGTTTGGGGTAACCCAAGTTCGTGAATGGCTTTGGCGGCACTGTAGTACATGGGCTGTTGTGCCATGCGAACGCCATCCAGCGGCACGGAAGGAGTTTTGCCGAGGGGCGCGAGCATTTGCTCGTCAATCCAGGCAACGGTGAGGGGAATCCAGGCAGGAATCGCGTTTTGGGGTGCGGGTTGTCCGGTAAGGGCTGCAAGCTGATCGAGGAGTGCCTTGAGGGTAAGGTTTTGATTACCAAGGATGTAGCGATCGCCCGTTTTGCCTTTCTGCAACGCCAACAAATGTCCCCAAGCCACATCCTGCACATGGATAAAGTTCAGCCCTGTATCGACATAGGCAGGCATCTGACGACGCAGAAAGCGCAGGATAATATCGCCTGTCGGTGTCGGTTTGATATCCCAAGCACCGATCGGGCTGGTGGGGTTAACGATGACAATATCCTGTCCCGCTTGAACGGCTTTTACCGCTTCCTGCTCTGCCAGGTACTTGGATTTTTTGTAGTGCCCAACCAATTTCTCCACGGGGCTTTGATGGGTTTCATCAACGGCAGTGCCAGACGCACCCACACCGATCGCTGCAACTGAACTTGTATAGACGGTGCGTTCCACGCCTGCCTTCTGCGCTGCCGCCAGAATATTGCGCGTACCCACCACATTGTTCTGGTAGAGCGCGTCGCGATCGGTCTGCCACAGCGAATAATGCGCTGCAACATGAAAGAGAGATTGACAGCCCTTCATGTGCTGCCACAGGTCAGGATCATTCAGGTCACTTTTGACGATTTCTACGTTCAATCCTTGTAGGTTGTCTAAGCGACTATCCGATCGAGCCAGCGCTTTCACCGCATATCCTTCTTGCAGCAATAAGCGCACTAAATTCGCGCCAATAAACCCCGTTCCACCCGTGACAAATGCTTGCATAACTTAATCGCTGATGAGACCAATAATTTGCCATCGGTGAAAGTGCCTGGTAACGCTAATAAGCCATCTTGCCAACAAGTTCAGGCTTACACTAACGATCACTTGAGTCTGTAGTAGTTTAACTCTGTAAACCTAGCCAGCTTTCTAAAGAACGGGCTAATTGCTTTATGTCAGGCTCAGTTAATTTGCCAATGGTATTAATTATCAGACTCTGATGCACTGTGTACAGCCCTCGCTTAACTGCTGTTGGTACATTTAGCCCTACTGTTGCCCAGTCAGAAAGCACAAACTCACCCGGCAACAACGCTTTTGTTTTGCTAGTAAGGGGGACGATAAAGCGATCTTGAGATTGATGAGCGGCACTCACAATAACAGCAGGTCTCACTTTTGAATTTGACAAATCTGAGAAAGGATAGCGAACTAAAATAATGTCATTTTTTGAGTAGTTCCATATAGACATCATCTTCCGTGTTATCCCAAATTGTAGCGATCGAATCTTGACTGGTCTGAAGCCAAAAATCAGCCTCATCTTCAGAGAGAAGTGTGACTAAAACATCTGCCCCCTCAGCAAGTTCGGTTTGCTCCAGCAATTCAATTTTTCCATCACGAACAGTAGCCCGTAGTGTCTTCAATATCTTCTCCCACAAAAATAAACTGACCTCATTGATGCCTTACTCCTTCTCCCCTTTTAGCGATCGCTATTGAACAAAACTCAGGCTTACTTTATGGTTGCTCATAGCGATCTGAACTTCATAAAATGTGGCTGCTTAGATCCCCGACTTCTGCAAGAAGTCGGGGATCTAATACGGTGTGTTGACGTTCGGTTAGGCTTCTCTATTTTTACCGCTCAAACGAAGATGTAGATCGTCCAAAAGTGCATAGACGACAGGTACGACAATCAAGCTCAGAAGGGTGGAGGTGATGAGTCCGCCGATGATGGCGATCGCCATTGGTGCGCGGAGTTCGGCTCCGGCTCCCAGCCCCAGCGCGATCGGCAGCATCCCTAGAATGGTGGCAGCGGTCGTCATGAGAATGGGACGGAGGCGTACAGGCGCGGCTGTAAGGATGGCTTCCGAGCGGGAGAGTCCGCTACGACGAAGCTGGTTGGTATAGTCCACCAGCAGGATGGCGCTTTTGTTCACCAAACCCAGCAGGAAGATGATGCCGATGATGGAAATCATGCCAAAATCGCTGCGAGTCAAGAGGGCAGCTAGCAAGGCACCCACGATCGATAGCGGCAAGGAGAAGATGATAGCCAGGGGATCAGTCCAACTGCGGAACAGCAGCAGCAAGACTGCCAGCACGCAAATCACAGCCAGCCCTAGCGTGAAGCCAAAACTGCCGAAGATTTCGCCTAACCTGGCTGAATCACCGCCCAAATTGAGTGATATAGACGGTGGTTTCACTTCGTTGGCGATCGCCACAGCGCGATCGGTGGCATCGCCCAACGCAATGTTCTCTCCCAGATTGGCGCTGACGTACGCCACTCGACGGGCATTGCGCCGCTCAATTTCGACAATTCTGTCGGCTGTATTGGCAGCACCAGTCGTGGTCACATCCGCAAAGCCAGGAAGCTTTTCAAGCCGCTCTTTAATGGTCTTAGCGGTCTGGCTTAAAACCAGCGGGTCATCACCGATTAGCCCCACTTGCAGCGGTTTGTCGCCACCCGTATCGACAAATTGAATATCCTCAATGCTGGTCGTGACGTTCTCCAGCACGGGCAACTGCTGGCGGAACTGATCTTGCAGCGCCGTGGTTGAAACAGTATGTCCTTCTCGCAGCTTGACATACAGCGTGCCTTTATTGGGCTGCTGCCGGGTGCCAACGGTTGTAAACACACTTTCCACCTCAGGCGACTGGAGCACAACGGCTTCTAGCTTTTTCGCTACGTCCAGGGAGTCCTGGAGTGGATTGATGGGGGGTGCTTTCTGTGCCGCTGCTTTTTGTGCCGCTAAGAGGGCTGGGTCTACGCCAGGCGGTAGCGTAGTTGGCTGTGCGCCAGCCGCTTGAGCCTGTGCCGCTTGAGCCAATGCAGCCTGATTGAGCGCGATCGCGGGTAGCGGAGCTGTGTAGGTAATGTTGAACTCACCCCGATCGAGCTTGGGGATGAACCCTTTGGGGATGATAGGAATGAGTGCCAAACCCGCAACAAAGCTCAATAGAGCAATGCCGATAACAATGGCTCGGTGCGCCAACGACCATTGCAACAGTTTGCGGTAGGCATGGACGAACCCCGACCAGCTTTGCTCAGATGGTTTTTGGGGGCGTGGTCGCAACCAGTAGACTGCCAGCAGGGGAGAGAGGGTGCGGGCAACCAGCAGCGAAATCAGCACTGCCGCTGAGACGGTAACGCCAAAGGGTTGAAAGAACTGTCCGACTACGCCCTGCATAAAGGCGACGGGTAGGAAGACTGCCGCGATCGTCAGGGTCGCGGCAGTCACCGTCAAGCCAATTTCATCCGTCGCTTCGATCGCCGCTTGCCGGGGTGATTTGCCACCCTCATCCAGGTGACGGGCAATGTTTTCGACATCGACGATCGCGTCATCCACAATAATGCCAACGACCAATGCCAACGCCAGCAAGGTGATTGTCTCCAGATTGAAGCCAAAGAGCGCCATCACAATGAAGGTGCCAAACAGCGAAGTCGGAATCGCCAGCGCGGAAATTAACGTGGCTTTCCAGTCCCACAGAAAGGGAAAGATGACAATGACAGAGAGGACGATCGCCAGCCCCAGTGCTTCGACAGTCGAATCCGTTGCCTCGCGGATATATTCTGCCTGAGTCGCGGCTAGATTGATCTGCACGTCTGGTAGCTGCGATCGCAACTGGGCAACCGCATTGTCCACCGCTTTCACCACATCCAGCGTGTTCGCATCGCCACGCTTCACCACTTCCAGCGCTAACGCCTCGCGACCACCAAAGCGCACTGCTGAGGAACCTGCATTCAACACGGCTTGCTCTGCCACATTCGCTTTGGCAGAGGGTGCTATGACCGTGGCTCCAGCTGGAACGCCCAGCAAGTTGACCTTTAAGACACCCGGCACCTGGGCGATCGTCGGGAGAATGCGCTCCTGTGCCAGTGTGGTCAACTGGGTAAGGGTTTGTTTAGGATTTTCGATCGCATAGCTAGCAACGGCTGACTCATTCAGGTTGATCGGCGTCACCTTATAAGTGCTGTTGTCTGGCAGTTTGAGGGCTTTTAGCTGCGTCTCAACCCGCGTCACCGATTCGTCTAGATCGGTGCCCACAGCAAAGGAAAGGCTGACAATCGATCGTCCTGGGTAGGTAGACGATCGCACGGAATTTAAGCCCTGTGCTTCGAGGGATTGCAGCGCCTCCTCCATCGGTTGCGTGAGTTGGGCTTCGGTCTCCTGAGCCGTCGCCATGCTGGTTGTTGCATTGACCACCACGACCGGAAAGGTAACGTCTGGAAACAAGGCATATTTGAGGGAGCTAAACGCCAACAACCCTGCGACACAGACGGCAATCCAAAAGCCTAGTGTCAGCCAGGGATACTGAATTGCCAGTCTAGAAATATTAAAACGCTCTCGCAAAGACATAGCAGGACGCTCCACCCTCAACTCACAGTACTTCAATCGCTAAGTAAATGGTCATAAGTAAACAGGGCTTTTCGTAGGATGGGTTAGCAATAGCGTAACCCATGCTGCTAAAGGCTTTGATGCGGTACGGCTATGCCTTTAGCGAAGCCATGCCGCAGGCTTTACACATCCTACGTTTAATTAAGGCGACTTACTTATTAGTCATCCTACCGTTTAGGCTGCCGATCACAGCGCCTGGGCGATCGCTGGTCTGGTTAAGGATGCAGTAGACGATTAGCAAATTTAAAGACCTCACCCAGATCCACATGCTCCTGGCGATCGGTGCTTAAAAATGATTTTAGGACGGGATTTGCTCCTGATGTGCGAGCGGTGCCCGTTCCCAGGTGGAGAAACCCTAATGCCACTGTCAGCAAACCGGGTAGTACGGCTTGTAGTGTCATGTTACTTAAGCCGGTACGTTGAGCAAGCGCCTGAAGCAACTGCTGCTGTCGCTCTGGTGTCAGAAAGGCTGGCAGCGAGGCAGCACTATAGTTAGAGGCTGTGCCCACTGCTTGACTAATCAGCGCGTCACTAGCCACACTGCCAATTACCGCAGACTGCCGCAAAACGGGTTGCAAAAACTCACCTACTACCGAGAGCAGCGTTTGGAGCATGGCATCATCGAATCCGTGGCTGCTGCCTAGCTGTTGCGCCTCACTGACAATGGCATTCAGTTGTTCAACGCTGCCTTGCTGGTTGGGATGATTAATGGCGCTAAGGATGTCAAAAAAAAGTCCCATAACTGTATATTGCTGAGCGATGACCAACGGCGTTGAAACGATCGAGCGTAGGCTGGCATGGCGCTAAGTCTCAACCCCATTGTCTCAGCGATCGCCCACAAAATCCCTAGGCCCCCGGAACCCATGTTGGGGTCGATCGCGCCAGCAGGAGAAAGCGCCCATCCAGCGTGACGTAACCAAGTTCGGCGATGTAGTCGAGATTGCTCACTGGCACCGAAACGTGTTGATCGTGATCCCAATCGTTGCAAAAGTACTGTTGCACGCTTTGAGCAAAGGCATTGCCCGTACCGGTAGCGGCATATACTCGCAGCACCATTTGCTGCCCGCCCTTTTGCTTTAGCACATCTTTTTCGGCTTGGTCGGCTTCCCAGTACACGTACAAAGCCTGGGGAGCACGAGGAATGAGAATGAGGTCACTTTGGCTCGATGGCTGAGGGCGATCGACAACCGTGCTGTCAGCAGGAGCGCTTGTTGCCAAGCTCGGTTCTGGTGTTTCTGAAGCGATGTCTCGCGATCGATGCCACACCATCCCAGCCATCGCTTTGCCCTTTGCTACCGTGTCAGCAGTTGACGAGGCAGTATCGCCATACCAGGTGCTTGTTTGGGCGATTTCACCTGTTTGTAAGGCAGGGGTCGCATGAGGTTCCAGCACGAGCGGGCGATCGTCGGCACTAGCAGATAAACTATTGCGATCGGCCGCCATCACTAGAGGAGCCGCAACATCCTCTGGTCGGGACGCCCTCCTTGCTAGTGCTACATCACCGCTTGCTCGATCGTCGCTTACTGCATCCAGCGCGATCGCCTGCGTTAAAGCAGCCGGTACGTGGACAGGCTCGGAGCGAGCAACCTGAAGCCAGCGTCCTGCCGTTGCCCTGTAGCCAAGCTCGGCAAGATAGGTGCGATCGTCCGTCCGAATCGGGAGGTGTCGGTCTTGTGCCTGAGCCTCGCAATCAAACTCCTGAAGGCTCTTGGGCGGTTGCCGTCTGATGTCAATGCCCGTCACATCGTAGAGCCGTAACACTAACGTTTGGGCACCTTGTTGCTGTAGCGACGCTTGTGTCTCAGTGGGGACTTCCCAATAAGCATACGCATTCGTACCATTACAAGGCACCAGAATCAAACGACTGTTACCCGCTGGTGGGATGGCTCCGAGCACTGGCGTAACCATCTCATCTACTGGCTCGATCGACGCTGCCACCGATCGCGTCTCCACAGTTGGCACAGGTTCAACCATAGGGGCTAGAACGTCTTCGCTATCGTCCTCTGCGTCTGGCTCGGCATCACGTCTCAGTATCCACCAAAGAAAGCTGCCTAACAGGGGTAATGCCAATAGCCCTAGCCACGACGGTATTGTGTTGGCACTGCCTGCATTCGCGTTGGGAGAGGGTGTTGTTGAAGGCGTTACGGGTGCATCAGAAGACGTTGCCTGAGGATTTGGCGTTGTTGGAGGGCTGTCGAGAGCGGCTTCAGGAGGAGCGATCGCGGTTGCTTCTTTCCGCGCCGTTTCAATGGTTTGGCGGCTTACAGGGGCAGCAGCATAACCCAAAAACGCTTGTGCTGGAAGATTTGGCTGTGGTCCTTTGTAAACGTAAATGAGCGGCTGAGAAAAGGGATATTTGGGGTTGCTGGGCAACGTGTTGTTAATCGGGACAATTCGCACATCGCGGTGGTCTTTCAATTGGTCGGCGATCGCATACCCGATGCCACTGGTCATGAGTGCTTCCACTACCTGACTTGTGCTGTCTTGTCCAAGCGGTTGAGCCGTTTTTCCGGTGATAAAGGGAGCTTGCTTAAACACCGGGTAATTGCGAAAGGCTTGGCGAGTGTCGCTACTACTGGGGCGATCGATGAACCGAATCGGACCTGGCTCACCACCCACTTGTGCCCAGTCTTTAATCTCGCCTCGAAAAATCTTGGCAAATTGCTCAAACGTTAGCCCGCCCTTAAACGGATTTTCGGCACCCACAATAATGGCGATTTTGTGCCGCGAGATCGGCACCGCTACTAACCCCTGTGCTTTCTCTTGTGGCATGAGGGTGCGACCGATCGCTGCCAGGTCAGCATTGTTATCCATCAGGTCTTTGATCGCTGGACCCGTGCCCTGAGTATTTAGTTCAACCTTCGTACCAACAAACCGTTGCTCAAAGCGTTGTTTCAGCGCTTGATTAATCGTCCCCATACCGCTGGAGCCACCAATACGAATGGAGGTGCCCACAGGCACATTTGTCGGCAGCGGAAAGGCGCTCGTACTAGCTGTCTGAGCCAGGAGCGGCAGCATCAATGTGCCTGTTAACGGTCTAGCAACCGCTCTGGAGGCAACGACCCCAGAAACACTTGCCACAAAAGACAGTGCCAATAGTAGGGTCAGGGAGACGATTGAAGTCTCTTGCTTACGCAACCTCGTCATATCACTAGCCCTGCTCGCTCGGTACTTAACCCTTAACAAGTAGCACAACAATCATTTAGTGCCAATCCTACAGCGTTGGAGAATCCTTGCACGGTAGGCGGCAGGCAGAAGGTAGGAGGCAGAAGGCAGAAGGTAAAAGGCAAGGCTCAATCGGTGATCCAGGGAGGTGATCGGAGGGAGTCTGCAACTTGCTGTAGTATCAGGGCACAGTGATTTCAGCAAAGAATGCATGGGTCAACGTATTGATCTGATTCTGGTGCCCCAAGGGGCGGAATATCAAGCTGTCTGTCGGGGCATCGATCGGGCAGCAGCGGTAACAGTTCTGCCCATCCCGATCGGGTCAGCGCCCTTACGCCAGTATTTACGCCAGCAGCAGCAGGCGGGGCGCATTGTTGCTGGGCAGCAGCTTTTGGTGATGGGGTTATGTGGTGGGCTGGCAGCGCATCAGGCAATCGCCGACGTAGTGCTGTACCGCGAATGCGTCGATCGCACATCGTCATCTTCAGTATTGCCTTGCGACGCAGCGCTTACCGATTGGCTCTATACAAAACTGGCGGCACCCGTCTTGGTCAGAGCTTTGACCAGCGATCGCCTGGTGTCGTCTGCCCAAGAAAAACACCAGCTTGCCCAAGACTACGCCGCTGATGTGGTAGACATGGAAGGCTTTGCTGCACTGGATAGCCTCCGTCAACTGGGTGCAACGGTGGCGATGTTGCGCGTTATCAGTGACACGGCACAGCATGATCTGCCTGACCTGACCAACGCGATCGATCAGCATGGTGCCCTACAACCGCTGCCGTTGGCGTGGGGCATGGTGAAACAGCCGATCGCGGCGCTGCGGCTGATTCGTGGTTCCCTTCAAGGGTTGAGAACGCTGCAAACCCTCACTGCACGTATTCTGTAATCGTCCGTCATCAAGTGGCAAGAGGCGAAACACCTGCCGCAAAAAAATGCCGCGTTTTAGTGAAATGCCCTCGCTGAACCAGTCTTCTTTGCTGATGCCGTGTAACCTTCAGCGCGATCGCTGCCTCCCTATCTTCACGCTCCTGAAGAAACTCATGGGATAGACGCTAAACTTTGGACAGTTCTTAATTTATGATTTATTGGCTAGAGCGCTGGATACGACCTCCTGCGGCTGACGATCCGCGTTGCCAACCTGACACATGAACACAGCGACCAATGTTCCGCTTTTGATTGGCATCAACCTTGTGCTGATTGCCGTCAATGCCTTTTTTGCAGCCGCAGAAATCGCCCTTGTCTCGGCAAGTGACGTCAAGCTGCAACTTCTGGCTGATCAGGGTAGCCGTCGTGCCCGGATGGTGCTGGCAATTACTGCAGATAGCACCCGTTTTCTGGCAACGATTCAACTGGTGATCACCCTTACAGGCTTTCTGAATGGTGCTTTTGCGGCTGAAAATTTAGCGACTCCACTCAAAGGTGTGCTGAGTCCGTTCTTGCCGCCAGGAGTCGCCGAGAAAGTAGCGCTGGTAGGGGTGACAGTCGCGATCGCGCTTGTGAGTCTGATCTTTGGCGAACTAGTGCCTAAAAAGCTGGCAATCCGTAATGCCGAATCCTTTGCACTGGTTTGTATTCGTCCGCTGCGTCTGCTGCAAACCCTAACCTCACCTGTGGTTAAGCTGGTCAGTCTTGTGACCAACTTGATTTTGGAGCTTCTGGGCAACACGGCGATCGACGATGATGAAGCCATCAGCACAGAAGAAATTAAGGCGATGGTTGATGCTGGGCTTGCCGGTGGCTCAGTGGGCGAACAAGAGCGACGCATCATTCATGGTGCGGTCGAACTCAGCCACATCACGGCACGCGCCATTATGGTGCCCAGAGTGCAGATCCAGTACCTTAAAAGCACCATATCCCTACAGGATGCTTGCCAGATTGTGTCTGAAAATGCCCACACTCGCCTGCCGGTCTGTGAAGATGATCTGGATAATATCGTCGGCATCCTACACGTTAAAGATCTTATTCGCCCCTTTCCCACCAACCCAGAAGAGGCTCCGGGCATCCAAGAGTTGCTCCGCCCCGTCCACTATGTTCCTGAAACGAAGCCTGCAACCGATCTTCTGGCAGAGATGAAGCAAAATCGGCTGCACCTGGTTGTTGTGCAGGATGAGTTTGGCGGTACAGCCGGATTGATAACACTAGAGGACGTTTTGGAAGAAATTGTGGGCGAAATTCGCGATGAGTATGATGCCGAAGAGGAACGCGAATTTCGTCAGATTAGTGAACATGAAGGCATTTTCAAAATTCGTGCTAGCATCGCGACCGTCAACAACGAGTTGAATCTTCAGTTGCCTCGCGATGAAGCGGCTACCTTGGCAGGCTTGTTTCTCGAAGAGTTACAGCGTCCACCCGAAGCCAACGACAGTCTGCAAATCGACAACGTGCAGCTTACTGTGCTGGAAGATGGTCAGCGTGTGCGGGTCATTTTGGTGCAGATGCCCGAAATAGAGGGGATGGATTAGGGGCGGATAAAAGGCAGAAGGCAGAAGGCAGAAGGAAAAAGGCTAAAGGCAAAAGGTGGAAGGAAAAAGGCTAAAGGTGGAAGGAAAAAGGCTAAAGGCAGGTATTAAAGTTTGAACGCAAAGACCCGATCGCGATTAAGGTAACCCGATGGCAGGCTCCTTCGAGAAAACCAGCCTTGGATGGCAGTTGCGGCTGATGCAGCAGCGTGTGGGTGAGTGGCTAGAGCGCTTGTTTGCGCCGATCGATCGCGCCCGTTTGCCTGATGAAATCTTGCCGGAATGGTTGCTGCGGCTGTTGTTTTGGGTGATTGCAGGGGCAATGCTGGGCTGGCTAGGCTGGCAGCTTTACACGTTCTTGCGTCCTTACCTGCGGGGGCTGGTGCCGTCGCAACAGGCGCAGGCTGTGAAAACCGATCGCACCGATCGCCCGTTGACGGTGGCGGAATGGCTGCGGCGATCGCGCACCTTTGCCCAACAAGGTGACTACCGCGAAGCGTGCCGTGCCCTTTACCTGGCGGCACTTCAACGTCTCAATGATACCGAACCCATCCCCCACGAAGCCAGCCGCACTGATGGCGAATACCTGCAAATTATCCAAACGCTACCCCGTTCTGCTCCTTACCAGGTGCTGATCCGTACCCACGAGCAGCTTTGCTTCGACAACGCCGAAATCTCAGCTAATGAGTTCGATCGCTGCCAGCGTGCTTATCAAGACATTGAAACTGTTTGAGGAGAGTTCTAAGTTTTGAGTTTTGAGTTTTGAGTTTTGAGTTCATTGAATTGAGCTTGCATCAGCCTCTTCTAATGCTTCCCTTCTCTCCTCTCCCTCTCCCCCTAGCTTCTCTGCCCCCTCACTCCCTCTCCCCTCACTCCTCACTCCTCACCCCTGCCCATGACGCTCTCTAAGCGACAAATCTGGCTACTCGCGATCGCCCTGGCTGCGCTGGTGATTATTAGTCTTTTTGCGGCTCCCGGTGGCAATCGGCAGCAAAGTGGCTCCACTTATGGGCGATCTCCCGATGGCTACGGAGCCTGGTATGCCTTCATGGAATCTAGGGGCGTTACGATTCAGCGCTGGCAGAAGCCGTTAAAGTCGCTATTTCAACCCGATGAGCGACCAACGCCGACGATCGAAACCAACAATCCCAAACAAACCGCAGGGGCGCAGAGACGCAGAGATGCAGAGATAAGCATGGCTGTTACTGCTTCCCCTGCTGCCTCTAGCGCCTCCCCCATTACCCTCCTGCAAGTCAGCAGTGGTGAACCGCTCTCAGTCGCAAGTACGGCATGGGTCGAACGCGGTAATGTGCTGCTACTACTGGGCGCACGATCGCCAATCACCAATGCACCGTTTGCCAGCGCGATCGACAGTCCCGCTGGTGCTGTGCAAATCCACACAAGCCGCCGTGAGGTCGATCGCAATACTAAAATCGAGCCACTGTTGCGTGATGCGTTTGGTTCTGTTGTCTGGCAGCAACCGATGGGGCAGGGACGGGTGATTTTCGCCTCAACCTCGCATCTAGCAGCCAATGCCTATCAAGAAGCCCCTGGTAACTTTGAGTTTTTGGCAACGCTGGTTGCCGCCACGAACCTGCCCATCTGGGTAGACGAATACTCACACGGCTATAAAGATACAGAGGTCATTCAGCAGGAAGATGGCAATTTGGTCAGCTATTTGGCAAAAACACCCCTGCTGCTGGTCTTAATTCAAGTAATCGTCATCATGCTAGTGCTTCTGTGGGGACAAAATCAGCGTTTGGGACCCGCGATCGCCCTCACAACCCCGATCGTTGACAACAGCGAAGCCTACATTCAAGCCCTATCAGCCGTCTTACGTAAAGCTGAGAGCAATCAGTTCGTCGTGGATACCATCTGTAAAGCCGAGCAGCTTGCCATCCAAAAGGCGCTGGGTCTGGGTACAGAACCACTCCCCCTGCCAACGCTCCTTGCTGCCTGGACACAACAAACTGGACAACCCGCCGCGATTCTAGAGGCTGCCTTAAATACTGATCGCCCCCGTCGAGTCAGTGAAACAGAGTTGCTAAAGTGGTTGGAGTTAATGCAGACAGTGCGGCAACAGCTAGCGTTGGAGTGGAAGGGATGAGGGGGGAGGGATGTGGGATGAGGGCTAAAGGCTAAAAGATAAAAGATAAAAGTTTTGAGTTCATTCAAGTTCGCTCGCGTCCCCAGCCTTCTACTTCCTCTGTCTCCCCCGCTTTCCCTACCTTTCTAACTCCTTCACACCTCTCTCCTTACCTCCTCACTCCCCATGTCTGAACTCAACGACACCTTCGATCGCCTCTCTAAAGCTCTGAGCCAGGTTGTAGTGGGGCAGACGGCTCTGGTGCATCAATTTATGGTGGCGCTGCTTGCGGGTGGACACGTCATTTTAGAAGGCGTACCAGGAACGGGCAAGACGCTGCTCGTTAAGGTGCTGGCGCAATTGGTGCAGGCAGACTTTCGCCGCATTCAGCTGACGCCCGACATCCTACCCTCCGACATTCTCGGCACCAACATCTTTGACCTGAGTACCAAAAACTTCACCCTCAAGAAAGGCCCTGTTTTTACCCAGTTTTTGCTGGCAGATGAGGTGAACCGCACACCGCCCAAAACCCAGGCAGCGCTGTTAGAAGCAATGGAAGAACAGCAAGTGACGCTGGATGGGCAAAGTTTAGCGTTACCGGATCTGTTCTGGGTCGTTGCAACGCAAAACTCACTGGAATTTGAAGGTACGTACCCGCTCCCCGAAGCGCAACTCGATCGCTTTCTCTTTAAGCTCATCGTGGCGTATCCTGAACCGAAAGCCGAGAAACAAATGCTGCTGAATAGCCAGACAGGTTTGCAAACCAAGCGCCTAGATTTAGCAAAGCTGAAACCATTACTCTCGGTAGAGCAAATTTTGGCGGCAAGGCAGGCTGTTCGATCGGTAAAAGTAACGGACCCCTTAATTGATTATTTGCTGGCACTGGTGCAGCGATCGCGCCAGCATCCTGATTTGTCACTGGGTGCCTCTCCCCGATCGGCAGTGGCATGGCTCCAGGCAAGTAAGGCAAATGCCTGGTTGAGCGGACGCGATTTTGTGACACCGGACGACATCAAAACGATCGCCCCACCGACCTTACGGCATCGCTTTATTTTGCGTCCCGAAGCGCAGTTGGATGGGCTTCAGGTCGATGCGGTAATTAGTGCCTTATTAAGCCAGGTGCCAGTACCGCGCTGAGGCTGGATGGATTGTTTTCGACGTTCTGTATGACATATGACAACACACTCAAATATCTCGTTGAGCAAGATCCTGAAACGTTTGCTCAGTGGCTGCTTGGCACCGCTTCAACGGATGTTCAAATACTCAAAACTGAGTTGAGTCTTGAGCCCGTTCGAGCGGATTCAGTCATCTTTTTGCAGGCAAGCAACCAACTTTTGCATTTAGAGTTTCAAACACTGCCACAGTCCAGTCCTTCACTACCCATCAGAATGCTGGACTATTGGGTGAGGCTTTACCGTCAGTACCATTGTGAGATTGAGCAGGTCGTTATTTTCCTCAAACCAACCACGTCGGAAGCCGTCTTTATCGATCGCTTCACTGCGACTAAAACTTCTCACCGCTACCGGGTCATCCGCATCTGGGAGGAGGAGCCGACAGCCCTGTTGAGCGTTCCCAGTTTGCTGCCTTTAGCCGTGCTCACGCGAACAGACGTGCCTGCGGCGCTATTGCAACAAGTGGCAGCCCAGGTGAATATAATTGAGCCAGACAGTCTGCGCCAAACGATCTCAACCTGCGCCCAGTTACTGGCAGGCTTAGTCTTTGATAGCGAACAAATTCACCAATTTTTTCGGAGCGCCACTATGAAAGAATCTGTTATCTATCAAGAAATTCTGCGAGAGGGATTGCAAGAAGGATTGCAGCAGGGTTTAGAGGAAGGATTGCAGCAGGGATTGCAGCAGGGATTGCAAGCAGAGGTTAACTTAATTGTGCGGCAGCTAACCCGACGCCTGGGCACCGTGCCGCCAGCGTTGCAGAACCAGATTCAGGGTTTGTCGATCGCTCAACTAGAAGATTTAGGTGAGGCATTGTTGGATTTTTCTGGTCTGCCAGCGTTAGAAAGCTGGTTGACGCATCTGGAACGCTAATGTAGGGTGCTGCGTGTCACTCGGAACCTAACCCTTGAGCATCAAACTGCTACGTAGTCAAAAAGCATGGTGTTCATGTAGCGATCGGCCCACTCGGTGCCAAAGGCTTTTTCCAACACACGGCGGGTTTTATCGTTTTGCTGTTGCTTCGTGCAGTAGTTTTGCTGCCCAACCAGCACGTCATGAATATCGAGCGGTGCCGTCAAGGGGGTTGCGCTGCTAGCAAGCTGACAGTGGAGGGTCAGGAAAGCACGCACCCGATTGAGAAATTGCTCCTCTTCTTGAGCGTCAGCCGGACGCACAAACAGACAAAAGTCTGAAAAAATCTTGCCCCATTCAGGCAGGTCGCGTGGCTGCGAAAACTGAGGTTTGGCTAATGCTGCCAACGCCTGCTGGTAGCGATCGGGCAAGGTACGATCGCTCCGGATGGGCGACAGATCGGCGATCGCGGCACTGATGCCACCCCGAAGAGTTCCTACCAGATCGGTGCCAAAGATCGGCAGCGCATACTCCGGCTTGGGGAACATGACACAGTGGAGAATATCTAAGCCATTGCTTACTTGCGCCAGTTCTAAATGCAGTTTGCGAAATTGTGGCGTTTGATAGCAATGGTTTTCGATCGTTAAGCGTTCACCTTCCAGACTGCCCTCGATGTAGCCCAAATCCTCAGGCACGCTATAAGGTGACAGCTCAAGGTTTTGCCGCCAAACGTCTTCGATGGTGTCTGCCAGACGGCAAATGAGAGGATGCTGGCGACTTCTTAATGACCCTTCCATAAATTGTTAATCGTTTTATTTGAATACGTCGTTAATCATGTGACATCAGGCGACCTGGGGCTGATGCCAACACGAGTCTTAACCCTGATAGGCTTGCACACGCTGTAAGCGATTTAGAATCCGAGTTGCCAATTCTCCTCCCATCAGCGGTTTATGTAAGTAGTCATCGGCGCCAACGGTAAAGGCTTGCTGCTGGCTAGAGGCATCCGTCAGCGCACTCAGAAATAATACAGGTAATCGTTGCCAGTCAGGGTCACTGCGAAGCATCTGACACAGTTCAAAGCCGTTGATTTCAGGCAAATTGACATCCAAAACCACAACATCAGGAGCAACCGCTTGCAAGACGGTCCAAAATTGCTGCGGATCAGCCAGGGTTGTGACTTTAAAGCCCCATGGTTTTAATAAGGTCGGCAAGGTGCGTAACCAATGATGATCGTCATCGACGATCATGACTTTTGTGGGCTGTTGCGATCGCGTCAACGAATCAACAACCGTAGCAATCACCTGTTCTGGTGGTATTGAAGCGTCTAGAAAGAGTTTGCCACCCTGCCGTACCACGTCTAGACGATCGCGCCACTCTTGGCGATCACCCATGACTACGATCGGTAGCGATGGATAGTGCTGGGTGCAGCGCTGCAAAAGGGATGACAGTTGTGTCTGACCGCTACTGCGACTAACCGACCGATCAGCCGACAAGTGCAACAGGATAATATCCGGTGATTGCCCAATCTCATCGATCGCCGCATCCAGTGCTGTCAAAGTTGTGTCTAGTACAAGCGGTGACATTAGCTCAACTTGAATACCACGACTCGCGGCGATCGCCTGAAGCGCATGATTCAATGGCTCATCATCGCTCAAGAGTAAAAGCAGCAGCGAGTGTCCCCTGGAGTGGCATTCAATTTGGGTCGTCGCCTCAATTTCCTGCTGGATTGCCCTAACCAGACCTTTCATTAACGGTGCCTGGTTTGCGGGTAAGGGGGCTTGACCGCCCAGCCAATGCTCTAATTGACGAGTCAGGTGAACTGCTTTGTGCAAGCCAAAGATATTCAGAGTGCCAGCCAGCTTGTGCGCCAGTTGTTGCGCCTGAATTTGGTGTTGGGTCGTGAGTTGGTCGGCGTGCAAGTCTTCGATCGCCTGGAGCAAAACTTTTACCTGGTCGATGCTGTCGGGCTGGGTTGTCGTCCAGGTTTCGTTGAGAAAAGCAAGGTGTTGCTGTTGGGCAGCGGTTGAGCGATCGACGGCGGGTAAAGAGGGTGTACTGTCGTGTGGATCGATGTTCGTTCTAGCGGCGGTTAGGGAGGGCGATCGTTGTGATAGAGGGGTCGGCGTGACTGCCTCCGCTTGAGGCGCTTTCAAGTAATAACCGCGTCCATGTAGGGTCGCAATAAAGTCCTGGGGCGCACCGATCGCCCCCAGCTTGTGCCGCACCCGTCGAATATGGGAACGCACGGTTGCCTCTGATGGAAATTTTTCCGACGACCACAGATGATCGAGCAACTCGCCTGAGCTAAAAACGTGCTGGCTATCGCGCAGCAGCAGTTCCAGCAACTCATATTCCTTTGTGGTCAGGTCAAGGCGTTGACTGCGATAACTCACTTCACACGTGCTGGGGTTTAGCATCAAATCGCCCCAGGTCAGCAGGGGATAGGGATTGGGGCTACCTCGCCGTAGCAATGCCCGCATTCGCGCTGCCAGTTCTGCCTGATCAAATGGTTTCACTACGTAGTCATCTGCTCCCGCATCCAAACCCTGCACCATCGCGGCGTTCGCCGTCTGGGCGGTCAGCAGTAAAATTGGGGTGACATAGCCCTCCGCACGAAAGCGTTTGCATAAGCTAATGCCATCAAGCTTCGGCAAGACGATGTCCATGATCATCAGGTCATATTCAAAGGTAGAACCATACGTCCACCCCATTTCGCCATCCTTAACAACATCAATGATGTAGTGATGTGCTTTCAGTGTTTTGGTCAGCACTTTAACGAAGCTATCGTCACTTTCAATCAGCAAAATCTTCATTGCTGTCGCTACCCATAGAGAATGCGGGCAATCTGCTTCATTAATCCAGTGTCTTGACGATTTGAGCGCAACTTACGGCATCCTAAGGATCGTGGATTTAATAAAACCGAATCTTTGCGTAGGATGTGTTAGCGCAGCGTAACGCATCAAAAGCCCCGGAAGCGATGCGTTCCGGCGATTGCCCAACACATCCTACAAAATCCGATCTTATTTAATTCTCGTTCCTAACGAACGTAATCAATGGCATTTTTTGCAGTGTTGATGGCAATATCCCTACTGTTGGCTCATTGGTTTGTTGGCTCATTGGTTTGTTGGCTCATTGGTTTGTTGGTTCATTTGGATAGGGCTATTGCTGTCGGTGCCCATACCCTTAACGCCGTCACTAATCACGTTACCAACATCGGCTGCGCGTAATGTTCATTGGCATTCTGTACTATGACGCTTAAACTTTTTGCACGAACGATCGCCCCAGCAAGCCCTGGGGGCGCACCATCAGCATGATGAATAAAAGCCCAAAAGCGATCGCATCTCTGTAGGCAGAATAATCGCCTGGCACAAAAGCTTCTACTAACCCGATTACTAGCCCACCCACAACAGCACCAGGAATACTGCCCAAACCACCCAACACAATGACTGCCAGCCCTTTGAGCCCAAAGCCAATGCCAAAATACGGTCCTGCAATGCTAACGCTGGAACCAACCAGTGTACCTGCCATGCTACCCAAAAAGCCGCTGACAAAGAACGTCAGGACGATAAAGCGATCGGTATCAATGCCCAGCAAACTGGCTGTCGTCGCATCTTCTGCCACTGCCCGCATGGCTTTACCGTATTTGGTGGCATTAATCAAATAGGTAAGCAGGGACAAAATGACGACCGAGACGACAAAAATCACAATTTGTACACTGCGGATGGGAATAGGATTCTCGGCTGTCCCAAAGTTGATGGCGGGCGGCAGGTTGCCATAGGTATCTGCCGGAAAGGTATAGCTCTCAGCACCAGCGAGATACTGAATCACATTCACAATGACAAACGCGACACCGAGGCTAGAAACAACTGTCAGCAAGGGATCTGCGCCTCTTCGTCGCAGTGGTCGAAACGCCAAACGCTCTACCAGCACGCTCACAAAGCCAGAGAGAAAGCTACTGAGGACGATCGCCACTGCAAACGGCATCTTCACTGGCAACATCGCATTTGCCAGCAAGCCGTTAAATCCAAACGCTCCGCCAATCAACACGTAGGTAAAGTATGCACCTAACGTAAAAATTGCGCCGTGGGCAAAGTTGATGATGCCCAAAATGGAAAAGACGAGCGTGTAGCCTAAGGCAAAAATGGCGTAGACACTGCCGATCGACAGCCCATTCAAAACGTTTTGCAGAAAGACAGTCAGACTCATGGTGTATGTTCAATAGTTCAGACCATCAACTGATCGACAGATGGATTGACATTCTCTCGTTGCAGACCTCATTTCAAATAGGTAAACGTGCCGCTACTGCCGTTTGCATCCATTTTGATTTGGGCAACGTAGAATTCTTTTTGCACAATTTCACCTTCAGGTGTAAATGAAAGTTCGCCCAGTGGCGTGTTGTATTTGCCAGCCAGAAGTTGCTTGTTGAGTGCAGTTCGTAACGCTGGTAAGGCAGTTTGGCTCACCTTTGACTGTTTATCTAAGACCTTTAGCGCTTCTACAAACACCTGCACGCCTGCAAAGGTTTGGGCACTAAACTGCGGTGGCTCTTTTTTGAACTGGTTACGATACGCGGTGCGAAAGGCAGCGTTCACTTCACCAGGCTGCTCTGGGCTATATGCCTGGGCAATCAACATACCGTCACACAGCGCTTTGCACACGGGAAACACATTGGACGTATTCAGCCCATTGCCGCCAATGATCAGCCCTTTGTAGCCCAGTTCTCTCAGCTGCCGCACGAGATTACCACCATCTGCTGCTAGCCCAGAAATGATGGCTAAATCGGGCTTGAGATTAATGGCTGCCGTTACTTGACTTTGAAAGTCGGTGTCGGTGGTAAGGAACTTTTGAACGGTGGCAAGTTCGAGGTTTTGTTCCTTCACCGTCTGCTGAAAAATCTCGGTTTCGGACTTGTTGAAGGCATCATTCTGGGCATAGAAGACCGCCACTTTTTTGATTTGGGGATTGATTTTAAGCGCGGCTTTGACAGCGTTAGGAGCCACCACCGAGACGGGCGCAGAGACACGAGCAATGTACTCACCAATTTGGGGAATACCTTTAGCGGTGTTGGAAGGTCCGATCACGGGCACTTTTGCCCGATCGGCGATCGGGTTGGCACTAAATGCCTGCTGGGATAGTGTGGGTCCAACAATGCCGACTACTTTGTCTTTTGTAATCAGTGCCTGAAACGCATTAATTGCGCCTTGCTCGTCGCCGCCCGTGTCTTGAAACACAAGCCTGATCGGTGTGCCATTGATGCCGCCTTTACTGTTGAAATATTGCTCGGCAATTTTTGCACCAGCGACTTCTTCTTGCCCTAGCAGCGCCACGTTACTAGTCTGAGCCACACCAATGCCGATCGGAATGCCCGTAGCGGCTCCGCCAGTGGCAGTCGTCTTTGACGCATCCGATGCCTGCGGTGAGGCACCCGTCGTTGTCGGAGGCGGATTGGGACTACAGGCACCGATCGCGATCGCCAAAGCCGCTAAAACTGAGAGCCGAGTTGTTACTTGCATACATCGATCGCTTAAATCCTTTCACACATAGCATCTCACAAACCAATGGCCTGACCAAAGTTCGTGTGAAAACCCTTACCAATGCTCCGGTCGTGCCTCTAAAGTGCGATCGAATTCCCACTTTATAAGGAGAGTGAAGCGTTAGGACGATCATGCCGATCAATCCTGGTTGACAATCGCCCATCAGCGTCTAACTTAAGATTGATTTCACCCTTTAACTAATAACAGATGACTCACTTTTTTAAGAACCATGTCGCCCTGTGAAATAGTGTAAATATAGGCAAAAAATAGTAGCTTAGTAACGCCTGAAACTTTTGTGAATAAGCAGTTTCAGACTTTGAACAGATTTGTTTTTAGTTGTTAAACACTTTGTATGACAAATTGTTTCACCATGCTTGAAGCACGTAAACTTTGATTTCTTCGACTGTTGTCAAAGGAATGGCTCTGCTAGGCTCAAGGAGTCTAAAAAGCATGCTGGATTCATCTGTCATCTTGGTGCTTTAGCAAGTTTGATGAATCTCTCAATCGCTAGATTGCGCGCTCTGTAGCGTTTACCTATCTTTTTAATCTCGTCCTACAACTCATCGATTACGCCGAGCTATGAATCATTACGCTGCACAATGGATTGAAGATTGGTGTGTTGAAAACGGTTGGACTGACCTGTTTCAGGAGCGTACCGATTATTGGGCGTTTCCTCCCAATGCAGTCATGCCAGTGCCCATTCCAACTCAAGTGCTGCGGTCAATCAAGGCAAATCGCGGCTTGTGCATTGAAGAAAAGTTCTGGTGCGGTGCTGCTGGACTGAGTGCCATTACTGCCGCATCCTTCAGCTATTTCTTTGCAACCCCTATGCCATTGGTTGCCGCGTTTGCCTTCTGCGCGATCGTCATGGCGCGTATGGAAGACGACGATCTATAGCTTTCTGCATCGTCTTTGTCTAACAGTGGTTTCTACGTAACAGCGCTTTCAAGGTGGCTGTTAAGCGGTGGCGGCTATTTACCAGAGAAAGTTCGCTAGAATGATTCCCTAAATAACGTTTTTCATCGGGATTCTTTCGCTGATTTTTGCTGCAATCTGTGCCTTACGATGATGAATTGCTCTCGGCGCTTCAAGTTGATGCTTCAATCACTTTTGCGCCTGTCTTTTTGCTAGAGTCGATCGGGTAAGGCCTCGTTCTTGCTTGTTAATTAGGCTGATTCATCAATTTTATAGCCATAGAGCAACAGCCGATATGGAAAACCGCTTGACCCCACAGCAATTAACAAAGTTGGTTGGCGAGGTGGAACGGCTCTCGCAGCGACAGCAGGACGAACTCGATCGCAACCAGGTGCAAGACATTCTGCGAGAACTGAACCTGTCGCCAGAGTTGCTGGATGAAGCGATGATTCAGTTGCAGCGCAAGGAAGCGCTGGTCATACAGCAACGTCGTCAGCGTTGGATCATCGGTGGCGCGATCGCCAGTTTGGTCGTTGCGATCGCGGCGGTCACTGGTTTCATGCAGCAGCAAAATCAGGCGCTGGCTCGTGTAGCAGTGCAGCAAAGCTGCATTGGGCTGGCACAAAACCAGTGCGGTCTACCAACCGCGCTTACACGTCAACGTAGCCCAGAGGTGTTTTACAACGTGACGCTGAAAGATGCGCCTGTGGGCAAAAAGCTTTCCCTCACCTGTGACTGGCTTTCCCCTGGCGGACAAGTGGTCAAGCAAAACCGCTACGAAACGCGCCAAATTGACACACCCATCTGGGATACCCGTTGTCGCTATCAGCTAGACCCAACCGCACCCACGGGTAACTGGCAAGTACGGCTGTCACTCAACGGTCGTGAACTGAGCAACAATCAATTTGGTGTGCAGTAGCTGGATGTGCAGTTGGTTAAAAGGCGAGTTATGGGACGCGCGATCCCGCTGCAAGTGCCCAAGGGGCATCAGGTGATTGGTTACTGGGGTTATGGCACGCACGCTGACCTGGAACAGCAGTTAACAGGCGCGTTGCGTCAGCTTGAAAAACCGTTGAGTGAGACGATTGTGCGGCGGTGCGATCGATTGCCCCCGACAGAATCAAAACAGCGCCTGTTTGCCAATCAGGCAGTCACTTGTTGGGGTGCCGCCTATTGGGGGCTACAGGAAGCAGACTGCGATCGCTTACCCAAGGGCACGATCGCTGCTTTATCGGCATCAGGGCTAGGGCACGGCTCTGGCAACACGTCGGATGCCTGGGCAACGGTTGACGATCAGTGCTTTTATCTGGGGCGAGAACCTTTCGGTCGTGTGCCGCTGTATTGGACTCAGCTGGGACAGGTGCTCTGGTTCGCGTCGCGCCTGAGTCTGCTGCTGCCCCTTGTAGAAGCGCCTCAAATCAGCCTTCCCGCCGTATACGGCTATAGCTGCTTTTCCTACGTGCCTACGCCGCTTACGCCGATCGCGCAGATTCAGTCGATTGCAGCAGGCACTGAGCAGACCTGGATTGCAGACGCTAATTCACAAACGCTGCTGGCACCAAGCGTGACCCGATCGCTGGAATGGCAGGAAGCGCCAGAGCAAATCCAGGAGGAGTCGCTTGCCATTGCCGCACTGCGATCGCTACTGAAGGATGCGGTGGCTCGTCAAATTGCTGACCTCGACAATGAGCCAGTCGGTGTTTTGCTCTCCGGTGGGCTGGATTCATCGATCATGGCAGCGCTGCTGGTGGCAGCGGGTGTGAAAGTACGTGCCTACACCCTGGATTTTGGTGCTGATAGCCTTTCTGAGTTCCCCTATGCCGCACAAGTTGCCGACTTTCTCAAGATCCCGTTGGTGAAAGTTGATGCCAGTCCACGCCGTATCCGTCAGGCTCTCAGAGCGACTGCCCAGGCGTTAGATTTGCCCTTCGGCGATGGTGTGACGGTGCCGCTTTTTTTGTTGATGCAGGCAGCCAGCCAGGACATTCGGGTGATCTTTAATGGTGAGGGAGGGGATCAACTGTTTGCTGGCTGGACAAATAAACCGCTGATTGCCGCCGATCTTTATCGATCGACGCATCAAGCCCAAGAAACCTTCGATCGCCAGTATCTCCGCACCTTTCATCGGCTCTGGGGCTACGAAGATCAGCTTTTCCAGCCTGATGTTGCTGCCCAACTGACAACCACGCCAGAAGACTGGCTTCAGGATGCGCTTAATCCTGCCTTTTCTACCACCTTGCTACATCGTCTGCGCCGTGCCACGCTGATGCTCAAAGGCGCACAAAATATCCATCCCCGCGCCACCAATTTAGGCATGGCTCATGGGCTACAGGTGCGATCGCCCTTCTGCGACTTACCTCTGGCACAATGGTCTTTTCAGCTAGCGGGTACACTTCATCTGCAAGCCGCTTGCGAAAAGTACATCCTTAAGCGTGCTGTGGAACCCTGGTTACCACCCGAAATCGTTTGGCGACAGAAACGGGGCATGGGCGTTCCCTTAACGTCCTGGTGCTTTAATGAACTGTGGCAAGAACTGGGATGGTTGCAGCCCGATCGCCTACGCAAGCAAGGTATCTGGCAACCCCATATCGCGGCACGTATAGCGGCTGGTACCTTTGGTACGCTGCAAGGTCGCCGCATGGGTGAAAGTCTCTGGCTGCTACTGATGTGGCAAGTGTGGCATGACACGGCTCTTGGTCAAGCGTCACCCACCTTTTCGCTAAATCATCCCTTTTGGTTGCCGTCCCCTCTAGGGCGGCTCTATCTGCAACTGCAACGAGAGCGTCAGCAATGGTAGCAACTTCAACTCCACGTTCCATTCCTCACTTTCCACAGCCTCCTTTCTCGCTCGCTCTGGCAGAAACACTACTCGACACCTATGGCTCACCGCTGTATGTCTACGAGGGCGATCGCCTGCGGCAGACTATTCAGCACATCACGCAAGCCATCCCTTATCCCCGGACTCGCTTTCATTTCGCTAGCGTCACCAACGGCAACGTCGCCCTGCTGCAAATTTTCCGCGAGGCTGGCTGGGGTCTCCATGCCAATACCCCTGGTGACATCTACCTCGGACTCCATGCAGGCTTTCATCCCAGCCAAATGATCTACAGTGGCAGTAATCTCGATCGTGCCGAGATGGAGCAGCTTTTCCAGTGGGGCATTACTACGCTAAATCTAGACAGCCTCGCGCAATTGCAGTTGTGTTGTGAAACCTGGCAGGCATTAGCGCTAGAAAAATCACAACAGAACGAAAGCACCCCTCCACCCCTCCACCCCTTCACCCCTTTACCCCTTCACCCCTTTACCCCTCCACCCTTCCACCCCTCCACCCCCACCTCGGACTCCGCCTCAACTGCCCCGACCTCACTGGTGATAGCCGTATTGGAGTGCATCCAAACGACTTTCCTGCTGCGGTGGCTTTAGCCCAACAAGCCGGACTACCCATCAAGGGACTGCATTTCTATCGCGGTACGGGCACCAATGCGACGGCAGCCTTTACCGAAGCGATCGACATGGTTTTGACGCTTGCCAATCAGTTACCCGACTGGTCATATCTCGATTTTGGTGGTGGTTTTGGCTATCCCTATCACCACGATGGAGTTGCGTTTGATTGGTCTGAGTTTGGCGCTGTCTTGAGCGATCGCCTGCTTCAGCTTGATCGCCCGCTTGATCTCATCATTGAACCAGGACGCGCTGCGATCGCGGGCTGTGCATCCTTATTGACTCGTGTTGTCTCGGTGAAATGGCAGGGTGAGAAACAAATCGTGGGTGTCGATACCACCGTTGCCAATCTCTCTGTGCCGTCTGTTCACGGTGGTTATCGAGCCATTGCGACTTGGCAGGAAACAGCAGGAGAATCAAAACAGCCCTTGTACCTGACCGATGTCTGCGGCAACACAACGTATTCTCGCGATTACCTCGGCAAAAATTGTCAGCTACCAGCACTGGCGATCGGCGATATTCTTGCAGTCTTAGATGTGGGTGCTTACGGTTATGCCATGTCATCCCACTTTTTGCATCGTCCGCGACCCGCAGAAGTTTTGAGCGCGGGGCATGAGCATCGCCTCATTCGTCAGCGAGAAGACCACAGCATTCTTTTAGCGAATCAAGTATTCAATACGCCTTAGTTTGTGCCTCTAAGTAACTGATTGAGGTCTCCTTATCTACTTGCATTGTTCACTATTTACTCTTTCTTAATTAATGATGAAGCCCTACCTTTTGCATTTGCCGTTGGGGCAAGCAGTACCGATCGTCGCCAATTTGCCGCATAGTGGGATGATCGTTCCTGACGCGATCGCGGCTCAGTTTCTACCGGAACACCTCCAGGCGTTACCCCATACTGATTGGCATCTCGATCAACTGTATCGATCGCTCCCTGCCCTGGGCATTACGGTGCTGCAAGCGACACATAGCCGCTATGTTGTTGACCTCAACCGCCCACTGCAAGATCCCATTTTTGGCAACTTTTGGACAGCGGTGATGCCGGAGAAAACTGCTTTCGACAAACCAATTTACGCGACGCTTCCCAGCCCTGAACAATTGCAGGAGCGCATCGACACTTTTTACCTGCCATACCATCAAAAATTAACTGCACTCCTCCAGGAAAGTATTGCAGCGTTCGGTCACGTTTACTTGTTGGATCTGCATAGTTTTGGCGTGCCATTGGCAGAGGCAGTTTGCTTGGGCAATCGCAATGGCAAAACCTGTTCGGATGCTTTAATGGCAACCGTAGAAAAACATTTTCTGAGCAAAGATTATCCAACCGTGCGAAATAAAGTGTTCAACGGTGGCTACATTACAGGACACTATGGTCAGATGACAGGCGTAGAAGCGCTACAAATTGAACTTCGCTATCAGGTCTATCTCAACGATGATGAACTGGAGCGATCGCAGCCCCCCGCCTGGAATGTGCCAAAGTTTCATGCTGCTAAAGAAACGATCGATGCGATCTTTGCTGCGATCGTTCAAGATCTCAGCGCAAGGAAGACCTCGTTACAATAGTTGCTGGTTCGCTTAAATGTTGAAAGACTAAAAGCTAAAGGCTCACTCCTCACCCCTCTCTCCTCACCCCTCTCTCCTCACTCCTCTCCCCCCACCTTATGACCTCTCCCTGCCTCTCCTCCTACGGTTCCTGGAAATCTCCCATCTCTTCTGATTTGATTGTGGCTGGCACGATCGGGTTGGGTAGTGTCCGGCTAGATGGCGACGATGTGTATTGGACAGAATTGCGCCCCACTGAAGCGGGTCGTAATGTGCTGGTGCGGCGCTCTGCCGATGGGAGGATCACCGACGTAACACCTGCCCCATTTAATGTGCGGACGCGGGTGCATGAGTATGGGGGTGGATCATATCTGGTGCATGATGGCACGGTCTATTTTTCTAACTTTGCCGATCAGCGGCTCTATCGGCAGGATGTGGGAGCAGAACCCGTTGCCATTACCCCTGAAGTCGCTTGGCGCTATGCCGATGGCGTGATTGACACCCAACGCCAAAAACTCATCTATGTGCGAGAAGACCATACAGGTGAGGGCGAGGCAGTCAATACGATCGTCAGCGTCAGTCTGGATGGCAGCACCGATCAACAAATTCTCGTTTCTGGCAGCGACTTCTACTCATCGCCACGCCTTAGCCCCGATGGTACTCAACTGACGTGGATCAACTGGAACCACCCGAATATGCCCTGGGATAGCACTGAGCTTTGGGTGGCAACCATCGCAGCCGACGGGATGCTAGGGGAACCCCAAAAAATTGCGGGTGGCAGGGACGAGTCGGTCGTGGAACCCAAGTGGTCGCCCGACGGGGTGCTGTACTTTATCAGCGATCGCTCTGGTTGGTGGAATCTGTACCGCTGGCAGGCAGACATCGAACCGCTTTGCCCGATGGAAGCCGAATTTGGTTCGCCGCATTGGGTTTTCGGCATCTCAAACTACGCCTTTGAGTCTGCAACCCGTCTGCTTTGTACTTATAGTAAAGACGGCATTTCGTATCTTGCCCGTTTGAATACACAGACGAAGCAATTGGAGCCGATCGCCACTCCTTACACCGAGATTGGCGGTATTCGTGTGGCAGCGGGTCGAGTGCTGTTTAATGCGGGCTCGGCAACCGAGCCGGGAGTGATTGCCCAACTGGATCTGGCAACCCAGAAGCTTGAGGTACTGCGTCGCTCCAGCAGTTTGGCGATCGACCCAGGCTATCTCTCTGTACCCGAGCCGATCGCCTTTCCCACCGAAAACGGCTTAATCGCTTACGGCTTTTTCTACCCGCCTACCAATCAGGACTACACTGCGCCTACGGATGAACGTCCACCGCTTTTGGTGAAAAGTCACGGTGGCCCGACTGGTTCCACCTCAACCGTGTTTAACCTGAAGATCCAATACTGGACGAGTCGCGGGTTTGCGGTGCTGGATGTCAACTATGGCGGCAGCACAGGCTATGGGCGAGCCTATCGTGAGCGCTTGAAAGGTCAGTGGGGCGTTGTGGATGTAGATGACTGCGCGAATGGTGCCAAATATCTTGCTGATGCTGGTCGGGTCGATGGCGATCGCCTGGTCATTGACGGCGGCAGCGCGGGTGGTTATACCACGCTGGCAGCACTGACGTTTCGCAAGGTCTTTAAGGCGGGTGCCAGCTTTTATGGCGTGAGCGACCTGGCAGCGTTGGCAAAAGACACCCACAAATTTGAAGCCCGTTATCTGGATGGGTTGATCGGTCCCTACCCCGAAGCTGAAGCACTGTACCGAGAGCGATCGCCCCTCTATGCCACCGATCGCCTTTCCTGTCCCGTGATCTTTTTCCAGGGAGACGAAGACAAAGTTGTGCCGCCCAATCAGGCAGAAATGATGGTCGATGCCCTCCGCGCCAAAAAACTTCCCGTGGCGTATGTTCTCTTTGCAGGTGAACAACACGGCTTTCGTAAAGCTGAAAACATCAAACGGACGCTGGATGGTGAGTTTTACTTTTACTCCAGGGTCTTTGGTTTCACGATGGCGGATGCGGTGGAACCAGTGGCGATCGACAATCTCTAGTCGTTGCCTCCGTTTGCATTGCCAGTACGCGAGAAAACCTCGACCTCACCCGATCGGTCATCTCACTTGCAAATCGGATGACCACTGGAGTCTTCACAAAATGAAGTGGATGTCAGGTAAACTCCTGACTTATACCCCATCGTCTTTGCAGTCCTAAAGAAACCGATCGCCAGCATTGAAGCACTGAAATGCCTGGAGGCGATCGTAACCCTTAGACAACGATCGCGCTGCTTGATCTACAGCTAGGCGATAACGCTGGAGCTTTGATCTACAGCCCTTTCCATTAAATCAGCCATACCCCTTCACCCCTTCACTCTTCCACTCTTCCACTCTTCCACTCCTTCACCCCTTCCACTCCTTCACCCCTTCACTCTTCCACCCCTTCACTCTTCACCCCTCCACTCCTCCACTCTTCACCCCTTCACTCAACAAGGCAACTTAATAATAAACGCCGTCCCCTGCTCTGGCTGAGACTGACAGATTAACTGTCCCCCATGCTTTTCAACGATTTGGTAGCTAATAAATAAGCCCAGTCCGGTGCCCTTGCCCATCGGCTTGGTAGTAAAGAAAGGGTCAAACAGCTTGGCTTGAATGTCTTCTGCGATGCCGCGACCGTTGTCCTTAATCGAGACTTCGACCCAGCCAGCCTCAGCACAGCGGGTTGAAACAGTCACTGTTCTGGAAACTGGTTGGTCTTTTTCAGTGGTTTCTAATTCATCGATCGCATTACCAATCAAATTCATAAACACTTGATTGAGTTGCCCTGCATGGCAGTGAACTAGAGGCAAGGTTTCGTAGTGCTTTTCAATCTCGATCGGCGTACCAGAAACTAATTTCAAGCGATGCTGCAAGATCAAGAGCGTACTTTCTAGCCCCTCATGGAGGTCTACCGCTTTCACCTCCGCTTCATCGACTCGTGAAAAGTTCCGCAACGATTGAACAATTTCCCGAATGCGCTCAGTGCCCATCCGCATTGAGGCGCAGAGCTTAGGAAAATCTTCTTCAATATAAGCCAAATCACTGTCTTCCAAAAGCTGAAGCAAAGCTGGTGATGGGGTGGGTGTCTGTTGCTGATAAGCCTGGAGCAGCTTCAATAAAGTGTGAGTATACTCCTGGACGTGAGCCAGATTGCCACCAATAAAGTTAATAGGATTGTTGACTTCATGGGCAATCCCAGCCACTAATTGTCCCAGGCTAGACATCTTCTCACTATGAAATAACTGCACTTGTGTTTGCTTCAAATCATCCAAGGTCTCTGTCAATTGGTCAGCTTGCTGTCGTGTCTGAGCCAGCAACTCTGCATGTTGCAGGGCAACTCCCAATTGCTCTGCAATATGATTGACAAACTTAATTTCAGACGTTCTCCATTGACGAGTCCCAGAATGTTGGTAAACACCCAGCAACCCCCATAGCGTTTGACCAACAAAGATAGGAATGGTCATAAACGCCTTCACCTGGAATTGCTCAAGCATATCAATATGACACTGAGTATAATCCTGCTGGTAAATGTCATTTACAACTGAGTTGGCACCTGTGCGGTATCGCCCGCCTTGCGTGTCCTGTAAATGGGTATCGTTCCAAACGGTGTTTATCCCAAGCTGCCCATTGCTTTGCCATTCTGAGGCGACAGCTTCATAATTGCTGACAAATTCGCCTCCCCAATCGGCATTAAAGCGGTAAACGGCAACGCGCTCTGCCTTAAGAACGGTATTTAGTTCCTGCGTGGCAATTTGAAAGATGGTGTCGATGTCTAAGGATTCACGAATTTTGGCAACGATTCGAGACAGTGTCATTTGCCGTTCCACTACCCGTTCTAGCTCGGTATTGGACTGCTGAAGTTGACCAGATTGCTGTCTGAGTGCTTCGGTTCGCTCTTCCACTTGCCGTTCTAAATTGGTATTGAGCGCTTGCACCTGCTGATACAGCCGATATTGTTTAATGGTTGCTGCAAAGCGTTCTCCGAGAGCCTGAGCATACTTAATCTCTTCTTCCGTCCAATGCTGCGCCTGTCCTTTCTTAAGCTGCCGCCAGCCTTCAAAGGATTGACGCGGCATCAACTGACGTGTGTCTGGATCGTGGTAGCCAGCCCACTGAGTTTCGGTCTGTACTTCGCTACGAAAGAAGGTCAAGCAGCCAAGGATTTGGGCACCGTGCTTAAGAGGAATAAGGAGCGCGCCGCGAATACTTGTGCCATCAAAAAAGGGCGCAAGGGTGCGGCATAAAGGCTCTTGATAAAGATCATTCACTGCCCAGGATGATGCGATCGGCTTGAAGTTAGGAGTAGGGTCTGCCAGTTCATAAACGGCTCGCATCCACTCAACCGACCAGGGTCTATGCCCCGTTTCATCCGAAGGCTGCTCCAGGGAAGAGTGTAGATATTGCTGCCATACCAAGTTCTCTTCAATGGAGCGGTTCTGGATGGGATCAATGAGAGCAGGCTGCTCCCCGTTGGTGTAAATTTCTTTTGGTGAACAACTATCTCCAAAGAGATACAGCCGACCACCCGCATTAAGGGTGTCAGAAGCCGTTTCCAGTGCATCCTGCCAATTGGCTGTCGGAGAGGTTTGTAGCTGTGCCGTAACCTGATTCATATTGGCTTCTTGGCGTGCCTGAGCACGCATCTGCTCTAGCAAAACCGATTGAGCAATGGCAATCGCTACCTGGTCTACTACCGCCTGGATAAATTGCAATTCTGCTTCCGTAACAGCACGAGGGGTCGCGTGATGTGAGACTAAAAGCCCCCAAAGCTGCTTGGAAGGATGGAGTGAGGGCAGATGGCGCGATCCGGCAGCTTCGCCTTCCAGCACGATCGGCACGACGACAGAGGCTTTGACTCCCATCGCTGTCAGGTACTCGCGGTGGCACGGGTCAACGGGACGATACCGAACATCCGTTGTGGTGATTGCTTCCCCGGTTTCGGGACAGTTGAGTGGGCTAATACCAATCTCATGGCTACCCAGATCAACGATCGAACGCTGCCGCGCACGGACAAACAGTTCACGGGCATAACGAGGAATGTCGTCTGCAGGAAAGTGGAGTCCTAACAGTGACGGTAAGCGATCGCCTTGCAGTGACTCTGCTACAACAACCCCATGTTCATCGGGTTGGAATTGATAAATTTTGACTCGATCGGTGCCCAGGTAAGCACGAACTTCTGCTGCCGTCGTACTTAAGATGGTCCCAAGCTCCAGGGATTGGCGAATACGATTTGCAATACGGTGGAGTAACGCTTCCTGAGTGATGGGTAATGTAGCGTCCTGCGATGACAGCATATCAAGCTTGATCCACAAAAATGTATAAGTTGCCGAGCTTAGAGTGCCCCTGAATCTCTCATTCAAACAGTCAGTGCTGCCTAAAATATACTTCCTGAACGGTGCAAGTGATGCTCCGACAGCGATCGAGGCTTAAGGCAGAAGACAGATAACGTTAGCAAGCGGGTTCAACTAAGCACTATTCACTTAACGCACTATTGAGTCGTGACCAACGCTTACCTTCGATGACTTTTGTGCAAGACTCCGAGAGGCAAATCGATCATAAAGGGGTAGTCCTAAACAGGCAATGATCGCTATCAGTGCTTCTAGATCAAGCCTTCAGGACTTAACGCTAACTTTGTCGATCGGCAGTCTCTCGACTTTTTCCACGTCTTTGCAGCAACACATCTAGGAGCACAACAAGCAAAGCAGTACTGTGGCAGTTGTCTTAGACCGATACTTGGAGTTTTTTAGATGACAGTCTCTCAATCAAATTTAGACTGGCAAGGTGTTTCAGCCATCGTTACTTTTGGGGCACTACTGTCGCTTGTACTCGTCGCGCTCTAGTTCTAATTTGTGAGGTTGGTACAATCCAATCTCATTGACCTTCAGGGCAACTTTGAAGCGCCATGAGGGAGCAAATGAAGGCAATAAAGCGGTCTATGTAATTGACATTTCATCGCAAAGTTAGGAAGCTGATCGCTAACCGGAAGCTTTGTCATCACTATTGCTCCCGCAAGGCATATCCCACACCGCGTATCGTATAAATTAATCGTTTTTCGCCTTTCTCTTCTAGCTTCAAACGCAAGTAACGAATATAAACTTCAATAATATTGGAGTCTCCTACAAAGTCATAGCCCCAAACATGTTCTAAAATTTGATCTCTTGTAAAAACCTGTCGAGGATGACTCAGGAGATATTCTAGTAAATCAAATTCTTTGGCAGTTAACTCCATCGATCGCTGGTCACGACGGACTTCACGAGTGCAACGATTTAAGCTCAAGTCTTCAAACTGCAATATATTCTCATCCGATTCTTGAGTGCGCCGCAGATGGGCACGAATGCGGGCTAGAAGTTCTTCAATACTGAAGGGCTTAACCACATAATCATCCGCTCCAGCATCTAAACCAGTCACGCGATCGTTCACTTCATCGCGTGCGGTCAGCAAAATGACAGGAATTTTGCTCCCTGTCGCCCGTAAACGACGGCAGAGTTCTACACCCGTTAATCCTGGCAGCATCCAATCGAGAATCGCTAAATCTGGCTCAGACTCACGCGCTAAAGATAGCCCGGACATACCATCATGTGCCACGCTGACACGATAGCCTTCGCTGCTTAACTCTAGTTCCACAAAGCGGGCTAGCTTAACCTCATCTTCAACCAAAAGAATATGTGCTGTCATACAGTTTCTCCTAAAGCTGGTAAGTCAAAATAAAGGTGCTGCCTTGATGGAGCGTTGTCCAAACTGTAAGCTGCTTTTTCATATGCGTCACTAAAAACTTTGCTACTGTAGGTAGCTGGGCGTAATTATTTATAAGATGCGTTTTGACTTCGCGTTCGACTGAGCGCTCACGCCGAAGTCTCAATGCTCTCAGTCTTATGTATAGGCGGGTTGAGTGCAGTTGAAACCCGGTTTCTAAGTGGTATTTAATTTAGCCCTCCTACTCAAAGTCAGCCTAAGCTGCTAAGAGGTTGTTTGAGAAGTGTCTGGCGGTTAAAACCGCGACTATAGCAACAAAATCCGCCGACGCGGACTACGGCAAGTCAAGGGTTTGAGCACCTGCGGCGGCAGGTTATAGCTCGTTGGGCAGGGCTACGCTAGTGTCTGTATAGCCGCTGGCATCTAAGCAACGCATAGCGTCTCCGTTGGCGCAGCCTTCTCCTTGGAGTAGGAGTATGCAGTCGCCAAGGCTACAAGCAGACTTTTAAAACATCCTCTAAGGCTTGCCTGTAGTAAACGGTATGTAATCTATCTTTCAATTTAGTCAAACTATCTATGAGAAAAATGAGTTTTTCCTGAATAAATTCATAGCTTCTTCTTCGCTCGACTTTATTCAGGTCAGGGGGCTTAGCATACAAGACTAAACCAACAATCCAAGCTTTTGGTCTTTTTACCAGATCGCTTGCTAGTGTTGCCATCGCTTGCAGTTGTTGTTGTAGTCGTTGAGACGATCGACAAAAAAGTTTATATATCTGTCAAAGCCTGCTTTCTCAGCAAAAACTAAGCTTTTTGTTAAGGCACTATCATTCTACCGAAGGCACTGCCGTCTACGTTAGATGTAGTCGCATCGTTAAATTTTGGATAGAATAACCCGATGGGCGATGGTCAACCGTCTCTGTAGAAATTAACAACGCCACCTCAATGCGATTGAATGGCAACGCTTGTACTCTACCTGGTACGAGTGAACAGAACGGAACAATTTATCTCATGCAACTGATTCACAACGTTTGGGGGGCGCTCCGCCAAATCAAGCAAAGATCGTTTGATCCTGCTTCGCTTCAGTTTCGTCTCACTGTAGAAATTGCAGTGCTTTCAACTTTAGGCTTAAGCAGTGTCGCTGGTTGGACAAGCTGGAAAATGCAACAGCTTTTGATTACAACCCATACTCAGAGCGTGGAGTACATTGCGACTCGCTTCCCTCGTGATGTAGAACTTTACAGCGAGATGTTGCCAGTTGAAAAGGGGCTACAAAAAACCATTAATAATGTCTCTGTACCAGGTCTTGTTATTTGGGTTAAAAGTGCTGATGATAAGGACGTTTTGGCTCAGTCAGACGGAGTGAATTCGCGTTTCACAGCAACAGATGAATTGATGTCGATCGCCGCCATGCCTCTTAAGCCGCAAGTCTATAAAGTGGGTAGTCAGTATCTGATCTTGTATCAGAGTCCAATAGCGGTAAAGGGAAAACGGTTAGGCAAAGTCTATATGGCGCAGGATGTTACAGACGATCAGCGTCAACTCATTGCCGCCATTCAGGGTTTGATAGCTGTCTGCGCCCTGGTGACAATGCTGACAATGGCAGCGATCACTCTGCGAATCCGGCGATCACTGCAACCTTTGCAAGCGATGAGCCAGATGGCAGGGGCAATTTCAGCTCAAGATTTGAGCAACGCTCAATTGCAGCTTAGTCATGCTCCTAGTGAAGTGAAGGAACTAGCGCAAACCTTCAACATGATGCTGACACGGTTAGCGGATGCCTGGGAGCAACAGCGTCAGTTTGTCAGCAATGTCTCTCACGAGTTACGCACGCCTCTAACGGTTGTGCTGGGCTATTTGCAAAGTCTGTTGCGCCGCAGTACCAACCTCAATGATTATCAAAAGGAGGCGCTAGAAACAGCTACTTCAGAGGCCGATCGCACGATTCGTTTACTGCAAGATTTGCTCGATTTGGCACGAGCCGATAGTGGCTATGTGCGCTACCGTTTAGAGCCAATAGTATTGAACGACCTGGTGATCGAAGTGGCAGGAATGACGGAGAAATTTAGCGGTCGGTCAATCCAGGTTGCAGTGGAAAAATCGATTGAAGCGATCGTAGACCGCGATCGCCTGAAGCAGGTGTTGATTAACCTGATTGACAACGCCATAAAATACTCGGACTCTGAACAGCCAGTGGAATTAACCCTAGAACGAGCCGATCAGCAAGTAATCATTCAGATACGCGATCACGGGGTAGGCATTCCGCTTCAGGATCAGAGCCGTATTTTTGAGCGCTTCTACCGTGTTGATGAAGCCCGCGCCCGCTCAACCGGAGGACATGGATTAGGTCTAGCGATCGTGAAAACATTAGTGGAAGGCATGGGCGGCAGTATTACGGTGCGATCGAAACTGGGTCAGGGAAGCGTGTTTACGATTGCTCTGCCAGCAGTTCTTCAAGAACCATAATGGTTAGAACGAGTACGGTTTCACTTTAACTACCAGTTGCAAACTCGACAAGGATGGTGACGATCAGTTCAAACCTTAACTCAGTGTGGCCTTTACTTCTCATAAAGCCTTGTGTTTTTCGGTCACAATTTGATGCACGATCGTCTATCCCACCCTTGTGCCTTTATCAACTCCCTGGGGCATCGCGCCGAGAGCAGGTAAAAGTTTCTCCTAGGGGATGAGTAGCATTGAAACAGCAACGTACACTAAGGTTGCAACAGTGACTCAGCAGTCGTTTCAAGAAGTATAGCGATCGCCATAGAGCTTAGGACATTGGGATTGAAGGGGGTGTAGGGGCTTCGCCCCCAGCCAGCTTTCGACCTGAGCGCTCAAACCGAAGGGGGTTCTACCCCTGCACCCCGTCCCCACCAGTATGGCTATGGCTAAATCTTTTAGCCTCGTCAAAGCAACTGCTGAAAGATTCATAAACCGAGGCTTTCAGCCTTAACAACCATTTTTGTCTGTTGCTACTGCGTTTCCCTAGAAGGTTGTGGCTGTAATTTCTCTATGCCGCCAAACAAGGTTAACCAGGCAGCCGTGACAACCCAGTGGAGCAGCGTCGTGAGCAAGAGGGAGCCAGTGAAAAAGTAAACCACAGTGCAGGCGACACCCAGTAAACCCGTTAGGGTCAGGAAGACGGGATCAAAGAAGGTCGGATTACCAACTTTATAGAACGTTTTAGCGTTGATTGGGTGGTAAGCGATAAACAAAATGAGACTAAAGATTGCCCAAATCAGCCACATCAGCTCAGTCACTCCCGCTCGAGGTGAGGGCAGCAACAAGACACGAAAAAGGAACTCTTCCAAAAGCGCAGGCAGGAAAAATAAACGTACTGCTAACCGCAAGTAGTCTCTTCTGGAAGCGTGCCAGGGTTGGTAGCTCAAAAAACGTTGGGAGAAGCCAAGCGGTAGAGCGATCGCCCCATAAAGGAGTAATAGCCGGAGCGCAACCTGCCAGTCCGACCCCGTGGGCAGGCTTACTGCGCCTAAAATTCGGGTGAACAGGATGGTGACGATCGCCACCCTCGTTCCCGGCACTGTCCACAAGGCAAAGACTTGCGTTGGTGCGATCGGCAGAATATCGGGATTATTGCCGCCGACCTGATTGGTGCGTAGAAACCACAGTTTGGCACCGTGCCGCAGAAATTGCAGACTGAGTTCATCTTGTGCCTGTCGTGGCAGAATCGTTCTCCAGCTTTGCAGCGCAGTCAAAACATTCTCTGGTCCATCCGCTGCACGGACAAAAGCACGCGGTTGGATCTCAGTGCCAGACAGGGCATTGGCATTCGATTGCCAGTCTTGCCGTACCAGCCCAAACGGTGTTAGATCTCGTTGCAGATCATTCCCCAGCGCAATTAACCGTTCAAAGCGTTTAACGGTTGGATCATCCGGATGGGATGACCACCAGCGTTGCATCTCTGGACTGGATTCAACCTGTTGCCGAATGGACTGAATCGTTGCAAAGAGTGCCTGGTTTGAATCCTGCACACAGGAGGTTGCCGCTGTGACACTGGCAATGCCTGTACCATCACCCGTGCGATAGCGATCGCCAATAATACGCAACTGGCGAGTCAATTCAGAGAAGGGTGAAAGCGTGGTGCCGCCGAAGTCATAATCCTGCCCAATCGTATCCAGTTTTACAAGCACATCGGCAACTGGACGGGTGCCCAGCCAACCTCGTTGCAGGTTGCCCATGTAATTTGTCCAGGAATTTTCTCCCGAAATGACCCCTTCAATGTTGTTGGCATAGATCTGTTGATAGCGCACCTCTAGCTGAAGTTCGTTGGTAAACGGATCGCGAATCACCGCTGCTAACCCATAGGCAAAATGTCCAGTGACGGTGCCTACAGCCGAACCCTCACCGCTCCTACCGCCTCTGCCGCCAAACAGGTGCATGACTAGCGCACGATCGCCCTCTTGCCATTGGGCGATCGCCGCTTCGTCGGTCTGGGCTTGAGGATCAATTAAAACCGTTTGCAGCGTGCCCTTGCGTTGCTCCGTGTCACGCCAGTTTTGATCGTTAATGTAGTCCAGACCCTTGCCTTGGTTCAGCAAGACTTGCTGTGGCTTTAGTTGAAACAGCGATCGCGGTTTGATGGCTTGCACGGTAAACAGCCCCGCTTGATCTTGGGCACCGTACAGATACCAGCCTGCTGCTCCTGCTGGGGATTTTTCTAGGGCTCGTGGCGTAGAGGCATAGACTCCATTGCCATCGATCGGCTGTTGGGGAATGCGCACCGTTGCTTGTACGCCGTCAAATTGTCCGGTTGCTGGATTGTAGTGCTGCACCCGAAAGAGTTCACTGGGACAGGGAGACTGACCCGGACACGCTTTGGGTATAAATTGAGGCGGTGTCTTTACTACCGAACCTAAAATTTGTACGAGGGCAACGTATCTGCCAGTATCTAACAGCGGTTCTTGCTCAATTTGTAAAACGGGTTGACCATTGGGCTGCTGGCTCAAGGTTGCCGCTGCAAGTGATACCGTAACATCATCCTTGGGTCTCGCTCCGGCGATCGCTTGCAACGGACCCACCCGCGATCGTCCATTTAAGCGATCGGCAAAAAGATCGGCTTTCGTGCGACGGAGTGCGGCTATGAGCGGCGAAAATTTCACATCCCGCGTTCCGGCTACTACATTACGCTGAGTCGATCGCGTTTGGCTCCATGCCAACCGTACCTGCTTGCCAAGCAAAGCCGTTGCTGTGGGTGGCGCATGGGTAACCTCCATCCATACCCAATCGGTTCCACCTTGCTCTTGGGGCTTGGGCAAAATAAGCCGTCCCATCCAAGGAGCGACAGGGCGGTAAAGATCCATCGGTAGCGTTTGCTTGACGGGATAGAAGGCTGGTTGGTTAAACAGCGCTCTGCCCGTGATGGCATAGTGAGATTCTACAGTGATGCCAGGACTGCTATGTAAGAGCAGCGTAGCAACGGCAACGAGTACCCCCAGCAAGAGCAGAACCAAGCGAATGAGCCAAAGGCGAGGTGAAGCCAACATAAGGGCGAAAAAGACCTATCTAAACTAAGTTGCAAAAGCCCTTCCCCTTACCTTTGACTAAAGGGTAACGGTAGAGCCAATCTTACGTCATGTCCTTTTAACATAACCAGGAGCTTTTGCACCCTGGGACAGGTGTAATATAGCCGTAGCCATACTAGCTAGGACGGGGTGCCGGGGTAGAACCCCGTTCGGCTTGAGCGCTCAGGTCGAAAGCTGGCTGGGGGCGGAAGCTCCCACACACCCTTCAATCCCAATGTCCTAAGCTCTGTGGCGATCGCTATAATTCTCATTCCTACGTAAAACAAGCGACTAGGGATAGAGGTGGCGAAGCTGCAACGAAGCGCCATGCGACGGCTAGAAGCCTTGTTGGAAGACCATTTCAGAAAAATTTTCACTTCTAAGCCGCATCCAATTTCAGCCACTAATTCATGTTCAACTCAAAGGTGCCATAAGGGTTAATATGCTCCCAGGTCAAGGGAGTCAATGCCCGCAAGCTCTCTGGAGGCAACCGTTGTGTGGCGCGTGAGTTCTACAACGACATGAACTAACTGATCGAGATCAAGGGGTTTGGTTAAATGCCTTTGGTAGCCGCTGTTAATAGCCTGCTGATAATCCTCTCCTCTAGCGTAAGCCGTCAACGCGATCGCCGACGTTTGTCCACCTTTTTCAGGGGGTAACGCTCGAATCTGTTGGATGAGCATGTAGCCATCGATCTCAGGCATCCCAATATCGCTGATGAGCACATCGGGTTGAAACGATGCTAAATGGGTCAGCACTTCAGCAGCAGCGGTAACTGTCAAAACCTCTGCCCCATATTGAGTGAGGAGTGCCGTTAACAGTTCACGTGCATCTGGTTCATCATCGACTGCCAGAATTCGTACCCCCGTTAAATCGAGTTCATCACTGGATACTGCCTTAGCTGGGGGCTGCTCTGATTCAGCATCGAGTAATGGTAATTGAACAGTAAATGTTGCGCCCTGTCCTTCACCGGGGCTATCGGCATTGATCGTACCGCCATGATCCTCAACTAAATGGCGAACAATCGCTAATCCCAATCCTAGTCCGCCATACTGACGAGTCGTTGAAGCATCTTCTTGCCGAAATGACTCAAAAATATGAGGCAGAAAATTGGGATTGATGCCTCTACCCGTGTCGCTGACGATTATTTTTGCCTGGTTACCTTCTCGCTCTAGGCGAACCTCAACCTGACCCTTAGCGGGCGAAAATTTGATGGCATTCGATAGCAAGTTCCAAACAATTTGCTGAAGTCGGGCACTATCCCCTAAGACTCGACCCATTTGAGGCAGCACAGCATGGAGGGTAATGTCTTTTGCGACTGCGGCTGTCCTCACTGTGTCGATCGCCTGCTCTATTACAAAGGTCAGATCGACCGGAGCCACATTCATACTCAGCTTACCGCGCAGGATCTTGGCAACATCCAGCAGGTCATCAATCAACTGGGTCTGGAGTCTAGCATTGCGTTCAATGGTGGCTAAGGCTTCATTTGTGATGGTGGCGTCGAATTTACGGCTTTGCAACAACGTTGCCCACCCCAAAATGGGGTTGAGGGGCGATCGCAACTCGTGAGAGAGCACTGCTAAAAACTCATCTTTAATGCGGTTGGCGCGTTCAGCTTCGGCTCTGGCGGCTTGCTCTTGTTTGAGCAGGCGATCGCGTTCCATTGCGAACTGTTTATGAGCGGTAATGTCTTGCACTGTGCCGACTAAGCGAACTGCGCGTTCATGCTCGAAAAACACGATCCCCGTGGCAGCGATCCATCGAGTCATGCCATCGGTACGGTGAATGACCCGATATTCTGCGTAATACGTTCCATCACCTGTCGGATCAAGTGCTCGATCCACCGCCGCCTGGGTTGCTGCTCGATCCTCCGGGTGCAGCCCTGAAGCGAAAACCTCGTAGGTAATCGGCTCATCCGAAACCACACCCCAAAGCTCACGCACTCTCGCATCCCACTGGATTGCGCCGCTAGTAATGTCATAGTCATAAATGCCCAGGGCAGCGGCGTCTTTAGCAATTCGTAGCTGTTGTTCGCTTTCGAGTAGCTCTGCTTCGGACTGTTTGCGATCGGTAATGTCTAAATTAATGCCGCTCAACCGGATGGCTTCACCCTGCTCATTCAAGCTGAGTTGTCCTAAGCCTAACAACCAGCGAATGCCTCGTTGTGGATGAATAATGCGGAATTCAGCCCGAAATTCTGGCAGCTTTTCCTCGATGATGCGCAGAACTTCTGCATTAGTGAATTCGCGATCGTCTGGGTGTACAGTGTCATGCCAATCCTCGTACTTGGGGGAACCGTTCGCAGGCGCGATTCCATAGAGGGTATAGTTCTCAGGCGACCAGGCAATTTTGCTGGTGGCAATCTCCCAGTCCCAGGAGCCAGCCTGAGCACCTGTCAGTGCTAGCCGCAGCAGTTGTTCATTTTCGCGGAGGGCTTCTTCAATCTGCTTGCGCTCAGTAATGTTGCGCCAGGTGGCAACATAGCCATCCCCAAATTTAGCAATGCGAATATCAAACGCTCTGGTCAGGCGTTGTTGCCCATAATCATCTTCGTAAACCAGGCTGTCTTTGACCAGCGACTGCCCTGTTTCAACCACCTGACAATACTCATCAAACAAGCCACTATCGCGATGTCCTGGCAGTAACTCACATAATCCTCGCCCGATCTGCTGCTCCCGTGTCATTTGATTGTTGAGGCAGGCTGCATCATTGATGTATTCAGTCCGAAAATCAACAATTTCTCCCTGCTCATTCCGAATTGCCTCATAGATAGCAAAGCAATCCAGCATGTTTTCAACGGAGGCGCGGAAGCGTTCTTCACCCTCTCGTAAGGCTTGTTCAGAGCGTTTGCGATCGGTGATATCTTCAGCAATGCCGGCAAATCGATACAGCGCTCCCACTTCATCTCGCAGGGGAAAACAGCGGTCATGAACCCAACGAGTCTGACCATTGGGGAGGATAATGCGATACTCTTCATCGAACAGCCCCGCGGCTGCTTTAGCTTGAAAGGCTCTGTCTACCGACGCGCGATCGTCTGGATGAATGTAGTCAACCCAGGCTTGTTGATTTTCATGCAATTCCTGCGGGTTTAACCCCCAAAGCCGCGCATAGGCAGGGCTGACATAGCTGACTCGGTTCTCCGTTACTTCTCTCATCCAGAACACGACATCAATGTTTTCTGCCATCTGACGGAATCGGGATTCACTTTCTTGCAGGGCGGTTTCTGCCTGTTTGCGGTCTGTGATATCAATATCATTGCCTGCCATCCGAACGGGGTGCCCATTCTGGTCGTAGAACACTTTGCCCTGGCTTAGCGCCCACCGAACTGTGCCGTTGGGATAGATCACCCGAAATTCAATCTCGTAGTCTTCTCTGGTGGCGATCGCCTGCTCAACCGCTGCCAAAACGCGATCGCGATCGTCCGGATGGAGCCGTTCTGAGAACATCTGAAAAGAGCCATCAAACGCTCCGGCTTCCAGCCCAAACATCGCCTCCAGGTTGCTTGACCATTGAATCTGTCCGGTGGCGATATTCCAGTCCCAGGTGCCCATGCGCGACGCTTCTAATGCCGATCGTAGCTGTTCTTCGCTCTCTCGCAGTTCTACCTCAACTCGGTGGCGTTCCGCCAATTCTGTCTGAGCCTGCTGATAGAGTTCAGCCTGATGTAAGGCGATGCCCAGTTGGATTGCCAGTTCTTGCAGCAAGTCAATTTCCAGCGGTTCCCAAAAACGGGGAGCCTTACAGTGATGGGCAATCAGCAACCCCCAAAACCGATCGTTCTGGAGAATAGGAACGACCAGCTTGGCGTTAACTTGCCATTGAGCCAGCAATTCAATATGGCAGGGGTCAATATCGCTATTGTGGATGTCGGGGATTGCCGTGACCTGTCCCTGACGATAGCGTTTGACATAATCTTCAGCAAAGGCGGGATCAAAGTTTAGAGATTCGGGGCGGCTGAACTGGAGGTAGTTCTCAACTAAGCAGGAATCATAGGTCGTTGAGGAGAGCAGGGATTGCCAAGCCGCTCCAACCGATTCTGCCACCACTGTTCCGTTGCCATCGGTTTGTGACTGCAACACTAGCACCCGATCGGTTTGAAGAAATTGTCGCACCTCGGTCACAGTGGTCTGGAGAATGCGATCGAAATCCAGGGTTTGATAAATTTGCCGGGTAATCTGCCCAACTATGCGCTCTCGTTCGATGCACTGTTGCAGTTGGGTGCGTAACTGCACGGTTTCAATCGCCCCATTCACTGCCAGGTGCAGCCGTTCTGGGGTAATTTGCCCCTTGACCAAATAATCCTGAGCACCCGCCTTCATCGCTTGCACGGCGATCGCCTCATTCCCTTGCCCTGTCACCATAATGACTGGCAAGCACTGTTCTGATAGAGAGGATTGTAATTGAGCCAGAAATTCCAGTCCGTCCAGGTCGGGCAGTCGATAATCTAGCAACACGGCATCTGGTTGGTGCTGGTGCCACAGATCTAGCCCCTGCTGCCCCAGCGATGCTTCCAGGATGGTGTAGGCATAGTCTTGATCTCGCAACAGATAACGCCGATAGAGTTCTCGATCTTCAGAAGAATCATCAATGATTAAAAGGGTGCGCGAAGTCGAGTTCATCGTTAATCCTCTGGACAATCGGGTAGCGTTGTCACTTCAAACCAGTAATCAACAAGCAGTTGCACATCGCGTTTGAGTTTCTCAAAATTGATCGGCTTAACGATGTAACTGTTCACTCTATACCGATAACAAGCTTCAACATCTTTTGGATGACTGGAAGTTGTCAGTACTACGACCGGAATAGATCTTAGGTTCTCATCTGGTTAAATCCGATACAGTACTGGTGAATGGACTGTGAGCCGGTATTAAGGCAACAGGCTGGTAGTGAGCATCTGGAATCAACCGTAACCAGTTGAGGGTGTATAACTGGCGGGCTTGCTTGGGGATATCAGAGGATAGGTAGTGTAAACCCAGAGAGGGTGTTTCTTGATCCGTATCCTCCGCAATGACAATGCCTGCTCCCTCTGAATCAAATTGGTAGACCATAACGCGATCGAAGCCCGTGATGCGGCGGATTTCCTTCACCACAACCCGGCACATATCGAGTAAGGTCGGTGCTTTTTGAATGCGGGTGAGCGGTTCTTTGACCTGATGATAGCAAGCAAAAAAATCTGGTTTTCGGTCGTATCTTTGGGTTCTAGCTCCAGCAGCAGCACGCCGTCCCAACGATGGATAATGCCATCAAACTCGATCGTCTGATCCGGGCAGGCGCTTGATCGATTCAAAGGATTGACACTCTCAAAAGCTTCGGTCAGGCATTACCGAATCTGCTGAGTTTGGTGCTTATGCAGCAAATCTGAAAGGGATATACCTAACCTATATCACAAGCTCCAGGCAATTCTTTTCTCTCTTCAGGCATAATCCAATCGAGCAGGTGGCGCTGAAAAGGTAGCTGGATTCTGGTTTACTACGGGATGCATCCTACCTCAGTGCCAACCGTAGTCGATCGCGCCATTTACTCCTTGCTGCGAGTCAAAGAGGTCACTATCGCTCAGAAATTGTTCTTTCGCATTCAGGATGGCGAACAAACCTTTGCCGAATGAGTACAGCAATACTCTCAGGGCGCTGAAGCCAGAACAGATGGGTTGATTCGACCACCTTATATTTAATGCGAGTTCGACGAGTTCTCTCGCTGCGATTCCATCCCGCCCGTGACTGAAGTCCGGGCTAACGGTGCGAAACCCGTTGAAACGGGTTGAATCTAAATTTCACTAGGCGTTCAGTCCCTTCAGTGGACTTTTCACAGTGAGCCCGGATTTTCAATCCAGGGCGGTTGGGCATCGAAGCGAACCGTTTCATCGAATTCACGTTATATTTGACGCCATCTATCGACTGACAACTCGATCGACAATCGCTTCTAGTCAACGGACGCGAGTTGCCGCTGCAATCAGGTCTGTCAGTCAGCGTCTAGATCAAAGTGCGCGATCGTTCCATCATCAGCCTCTTCACAGATGGGTTTGTGAAAAACTTGGAAAGCCTCAAATTTGTCCGCTAAAGCGTGTTGATTAGAGATTCAGCAGCCATTAGTACACCCTCTGGTTAAGGCGCAACGGGTGCCGTTAGCGAATGGAGGTAGCAATTTGGGCAGGCAGCAAAACGATAAACGTTGTGCCCTGTCCTACGGCTGAGACGACCTTAATTGCTCCTTGATGTTTTTCAATAATCTGATAGCAGATCGAAAGTCCTAACCCTGTCCCTTTACCAACCGCTTTGGTTGTGAAAAAAGGATCGAACAGTTTTGCTTGCTTGTCAGGTGCAATACCAGGACCGTTATCACAAATCTGAATTGAAACGTGATGCTGGTCTACCTGCTCTGTGCGAATAGTGATGCTAGGGGCTGCGGATTGAGTCTTCAGCCTTGAGGCTTGAGCGTTGTCCATGAGGCAGTCTGCTTCTGAGTTCTGGCTTTCTTCCAGTGCATCGATCGCGTTTGCAATTAAATTCATAAAAACCTGATTGAGCTGGGCTGGATAGCAATCCACCAGCGGTAAACTGCCGTATTCCTTGATCAGGTGAATGCCTTGCTTCAGACGACCATTGAGAATTAGCAGTGTGTTTTCGATACCTTCGTGAAGATCAACCGGCTTCATTTCGGCTTCGTCCAGGCGGGAGAAATTGCGTAAGGACAACACAATTTGCCGAATGCGTTCAGTCCCCATTTGCATCGAGACCAGCAGCTTCGGCAGATCTTCCTCAAGAAAAGCTAAGTCGATCGCCTCAATGTAAGTCTGCACGACTGAAGATGGCTGTGGGTATTGCTGCTGATAAAGCTGAATCAGCGCCAATAAGTTTTGAGAGTATTCTTCAGCGTGTTTAAGATTGCCGTGAATGAAATTGATGGGATTGTTCACCTCATGGGCAATGCCCGCTACTAGCTGACCCAGACTAGACATTTTCTCACTTTGAATCAATTGTGATTGAGTTTGTTTCAGTGCTTGTAGCGCTTCAGTTAAATCCTGGGTACGCTCCTCAACCTGCTGTTCCATGGTGTGACGAGCTTGTTCGAGGGCGTTGGTGTAGGCTCCAACCCACTGCACCAATTGATTCAACGATGTTGCCAGTGACCCTACTTCATCCCGTGTGCTGATTGGGCTTTGCAGCTTAAAGTTGGACTCTTGAACCACTGCCTTAGCAAATTCGGTCACGGCTTGAAGCGGACGTGCGATCGCCCGTGAAGTCATTACCGCTAGCGCTACTGCCATGACAACCGAGAGCAGCATACTGACTACGACAACTTGCATCCGCAGTGTTTCAGCTTGGGCAACTTGCACACCTGCTCGCTCACGTTGTGCTTCAGCAGTGGCTTTAAGCCGAGTCAAGCTCTCGGTCAAGCGGTCCAGTTCAATATTGGTTTTGCTGGAGGAGGGATTTCTTAGTGATGCTAGAAGCTGTTGTTGTGCGGCGGCTATTTCTGTTGCCTTTGAGTCTGTAAGCTGCAACTGCTGCCACAGAACTTCTGTTAGTTGCCGATAGGTCTCAATATGCACTCTGTAGCCTATAACTAAGTCCCTTGAGTCCTGAGCATTGATTCCTAGTGCAGCAGCATGTTGGTCGGTGAAAGACTCAAACTCGACTAGCAAGGCTTTCACCTGGCTCATTGAACCCAGAAACTTGGTTTTTTCATAGTCAAACCAGACCGATTCTCCCAGCACCCCCATTAGCCGTTGCGGATGAATCCGAATGAGATTAACTGTGTTCTCTAGCTCACTCAAAAGGTGTTGCTGCTGGTCCGTCAGCGCTTGCTGTTCCTGAGCTTTGCCCTGATAGTAATTTCCAGTCACCAACCCAATGGTTGTGCCTAAGACGGCGATGCCAATTGACAAAGCATAGCCAGCACTGATTTTGTGTGCAATGCTCCAGTGCTGGCTCAGTCGTTTGAGCGAAGGCATTTGTTGAGTGTACTGAAGGGGGAATGCAGAAGAAGGGCTGTCTACTTTTTTGGCAAAACGGTGAAGTGATCGAAGTAGCATAGAAAACTTGCCTTATGGGCTTGTTACAGACAGCGGATTGGATGTTCCAGCAAGAGGACAAAAACTCCGCTTAGGAAACAGCGTTCCCCTGCCCAATGGCTTTGTAAACATCACGAATTAGGTTGTAGTCGGTGTCATTCACCTGCACCATTTTGGCTCCCTCAAATTTGCTGCCATCCGCAGAAGCGATCGCCTGTAATACCCTGTCCTGATTTTGCAGCAGTCGCTGCTGCATCTGCTCTACAAAGGCTGGATCGAGCTGGCTACTGGCGACGAACGGATCGGATGGTAAGGTCGGACCCTTAGCAAGAATCGGAAAGTCCTTTTCAGATAGTCTCTTAGACTCGAGAAACTTGTCGTAGCGTCTGACTGAGCCACCCCAAGCAGCAACGCTACCTTTTTGGAGGGCAGGTAAACCTTGCTTGCCCAACAGCTGAATTTTGAGATCGGCTTTGGGATCTAAGCCAGCATCAATCAAGAGCTTGGTTGGTCCTAAGTGACCACTGGTTGAGCCAACTTCCCACATGGCGATCGTCTTGCCTTTCAACGCTGCAACCGACGGCACACTGCTGTCTCGTTGTGTGGCAATGACCGCGTAATATTTCTGACGCTCGATCGCCACAACTGGAACAGCATTGGTTCTGGCGCACATAACGACATATTCGGATGGACCTGTAAAGACTAAATCTACCTGATTAAGCTGAAGTGCCGCCGCTGCTGCGATATAGCTTTCTACAGGAAAAAACTCAATCGGCTTCGCTAAAATTTCCTCTAAGAGAGTCCGCAAGGCTCCGTAGTCTTTCTGCAAGTCAGCAAGCCCGTTCACGTCGGATACAGCAAAGCGTAGTTTTTCCGGTTGGCTGAGTGTTTTTAACGTAGAAGTTTGCTTTGTTGCAGTACTTGTGACGGTTGTACAACCGGCTGCAAACAAAAAGCTACTCCAGAGAAAATGACGCCGTTTCATAGTTTTGCCACTTCAGTACACCTCCAAAGTGCCCAAACTTTGCTTTTGATTCGCACCAGCGCTGAAATTTAGCTAAGTGGTTATGGCGATTGCCACAGAGCTCAGGATATTGGGATTAGAGGGTGTGTGGGCTGTACTCCCAGCCAGCTTTCGACAGCTCGAGTAAGCCTCGCCAAACGCCTGAGCGCTCAAGCCCAAGGGGGGCACCTCTGTGCCCCGTCTTACCACTATTGGCTATGGCTAGATAGCAAGTCTTTTCCAATCATTAATGCTTTTGCAGCTCTGCTTAATCTTCCGCTACGGCACTGAGCAGCCCCATCTGCTGGAGTGTGTCCCGCAGATGGTCGGCTTCTGGCGCTTCTTGTTGTTTGTACAGCGCGATCGCTTGTTGAAATGCTTTTAGACTGGCTGCCACATTGCCTCCTTTAAGTAATGCAACACCCAAATTTTGGTATGCTTCGGCGTAGCTAGGTTGGAGTTGAATGGCGCGTTGATACTGCCCGATCGCTGCCTGCAACTGTCCCATCGCTTTAAGCGTTAAGCCCAAATTGTAGTAGCCAACGGCAAAAGTTGGGTTGATCGCGATCGTGGTCTCGTAGAGCGCTTTTGCTCTTACAAAGTCGCCCTGATCTTTTAGCACATTGCCCCAGTTGTTGTAAGCGCCTAACTGCACCCGCTGGGGTAGTGGTTGGGCGATCGCGGCTTCATAATGCCGTGCTGCCAAGTCTAACTGTTGCTGCTGACCGTAGAAGCTTCCCAGGTGATAATGCAGCTCGTACAGCACCGTTGCTTCAGTCGCAGTTTCTAAACCCTTTTGCAGTAGAGCTAATCCGCGTACCCGATCGCCTAAATCGACGTAGAGTGCCCCTAGCTTGCTGCAAATATACGCATCGTCAGGATGAGCAGTATGGTAGCGCTCCATGATGGTACGGGCACGATCGACCTTGTGACGCTGATCGATTGATGCTGCCTGATAGCCTGTGTGCCGAATGGCAATGTCTGGCAAGGCGACGACTCGCCAGTGCGGTTCCTGTTGCAGCAACTGAGTCACGCTGTCGTCAATCAATTCGTGATACGGACGGGTAAAGGCGATCGCCGGATGTCTGCGAAACACGCGAGAAAGCTGTGAGTCGGGATGATGGGTGCCGACTTCTTCGCGCAGCAGGGCAATGGCGATCGCATCGTCTAATTGCATGGCTTGTTGGAGTGCTGGCACACTCTCTGGCACCAGTACCTCATCGGCATCCAGCACCAGCACCCAGTCGCCCTGTGCGTACTTTAGCGACTCATTACGGGCAGCCGCAAAGTCATCACACCAGGTAAAGGAATAAACGCTGGCGTTACAGTCTTTGGCGATCGCAATGGTGCGATCGCGGGAACCAGTGTCAACAACGATAATCTCATCCACCACGCTGCGTACACTGTCTAGACAATGGCGTAGTGTCGCTTCTTCATCGCGCACAATCATGCAAAGGCTTAAACGCATTGCCTCAAACACCTTGCTTACTGCGCTTTCATTTTCCGCCTAAACAGTCCCACTTTGCAGCCCGACTCTTTAGATCGGTACTGCAACGGTAAATGATCGCTCAAAAAGTCGTTTCTTTGACTGTGCCATCTTCGAGATTAACGACACGATCGGCAAAGTCAACGATGCGCGGATCATGTGTCACCATCAGCACCGTGCGGTTTTGTTCCTTTGCCAACCGATGCAGCAGTTCAATCACAGCATAGCCATTATGAGAATCCAGAGCGGCGGTTGGCTCGTCTGCCATAATCAGCTTTGGTTCGCCGCCCAGCGCCCGCGCGATCGCCACTCGTTGTTTCTGCCCACCGGACAGATCACGGGGTAATTGGTTGGCTTTTTCTGCCAGTCCCACTTGTTCTAGCAGCAAGCGTGCGTGCTTTGTCGCAGCGTGTTTACGAATGCCTTTGATGTGCAAAGCAACTTCGACATTTTCGAGCGCAGTAAGGGCTGGAAACAGGTTAAAGCCTTGAAAGATAAAGCCGATGTTTTCCAGGCGAAACCGCGCTAATTTCGATCGCGATAAACCAGTAATTTCCTCTCCCAACAGACGAACGCTGCCTTCAGTCGGAGTCATGATGCCTGCCAAAATAGACAGCAATGTCGTCTTCCCTGACCCAGAAGGACCCATCAAAAGCTGCATTTCTCCATGCTTTAGCTCCAAGTCAACCTGCTTAAGGGCTTGATAGCGTTCGGCACCCGATTGAAAGGTCATGCCAATGTTTTTAGCCGCGATCGCTAACGCAGTACGGGGCAATCTTGTGGGCACAGCAGCGATCGGGGGTAAAGAGGCCGCTACAGGTGACTGGTATGCAATCATTTGGCTGATGAACGTCGTGTATGTAGGGTTAGACGCTGGCAAGCGCCAAAAAGTTCAACGTAGGAAAATAATCGTTCCAATGCCCTCGATGCTGCTCTAGACGACTGGCATAACTTACTCAAGCGTCGGTCGAAGTCGGTAGCCACAATTAATTATAAAAGAGGGGTTTGGGCAGGGTTTATTCAAGGTCAAGGGAGAAAATTTGAAAGCCTGATTGTTGCATTCGCCATGTCGAAAAGTTCTATTGATGAAGAATGAGGCTAGGGGTTTGCATCTTTTCTCTGATGACAATGAAAGAACCCTGGGGGTTTGGGGGCTTTGCCCCCAGGCAGGGGGTTCTACCCCCTCCACCCCCGAAGTCATCTTTAGTTTAGTGACACCCAGTGCTGGTTGACTGACAAAACTTATTGGGTAGCGCTTTTTCGTAAAGGATAGAAGAAAATAGAGAAAAGGCAGTTTCAAGTGAGCCGAAAGCCAGGATGAAACCTTACTTAATTTGTCCGAGTTGCGGGTCGGATGACATCATGAAAAATGGCACCACTCGTCGTGGTAAACAGAATCATAAATGTCGAGACTGCGGTCGTCAGTTTGTGGAAAACCCCCAGTGGCAACCGAAGGCGCAAGAGACCTGTGCCTTGATTGATCGCCTACTGCTCGAACGGATTCCCTTAGCGGGGATTGCCAGAGTCTTGCACCTGTCGGAAAGCTGGTTGCAGCAGTACGTCAATCAGTGCTATGAGCAGGTGGCCCAACAAGCCGAGGTGCTGCCGAAAACGACTGCTCGGTTGACGGTACAAATGGATGAGTTGTGATCCGTTGTGGATGAGAAAGGCAACAAACAATGGGTCTGGTTAGCGCTGGATGTGGCGACCCGGGAAATCATTGGGTGTCATGTGGGTGATCGGTCGGCACAAGCGGCGCAAGCGTTGTGGGACTCCCTCCCTCGACGTTATCGACAATATGCTCGCCTTTACACGAATCATTGGGAAGCCTATGCCTGTGTCCTACCGAGTAAACGGCATTTTGCAGTGGATAAAGCTTCTGGGTTGACCAGCTATATTGAGCGGTTGAATAATACATTGCGACAACGCATTTCACGGTTAGTCCGCCAGAGTTTATCGTTCTCGAAGAAGTTAGAGAATCACATTGGCGCGATTTGGAACTTCATTCATCACTACAATCAAAAGCTTCGAGAGAACCTGCAACGGGAGCAAAGAGCTTCTTTTTCTCCATCCTTTACATAATGGCACTACCACTTATTGAACAAAGCAGCAGGTTTTGACCGTAAATTCCCGTTTCAAGCGTTGCTCCTCCTTCTTCTTCGATGCTGATGCAGGTTCCGGATCTGCCTTTCCACTCAGGGAGACCGTTGCGAACAATTTCCAGCCCTGATACAGAACACCCTTGAGCCAATTCCAACCAATCCTGAAATAGCTGTTACCGCGTTGCCAGTGCGGGTCTACCCACCGCCGCTTACCTGTGGCAACGACTTGCTGTCCCTGAACCGTCAGCAAGAGCGTGGCGACCGCCATCACCAGACACAAGCGTGAGAGGGCAGGAACTGAGCGAATTTCAGAACGCTCCAATTGGAACCCGTTGGATTTTTCATCTAGCAGTTCTTCTTCAATTTGAAACCGCTCGCCGTATTGGCGAAATGTCTGTAGGGTCGTGGGTTCATCAGAAACCACCATCCATACTTGACGACTCTGCGCATCTCGCGCCAATGCCAGGTGTACCCCGTCCAGTCTCTGGGTTTTGGTCAATCCCACCCCTTGCAAAAGAATCGCCTCCCCCAACCCCAGATGATACTGATTGAGTTGTATCCAGCCTTTGTTTGGACGGTCAATCCAACTGTTGCTTTTGACCCGAATCCGAAAATGCCAGCCTAATTCATCCCGCAGATACCGCATCAGGTCAGTGTCGGCAAAGCCCCGGTCTGCCAGAAAACACACTGAAGTTCCAGCAGGCAGAAGCCGTGCGGCTCGCTTCAGCATCGGCTGGTAGACCTCAAACTGGATGCTACTGCTGTTGTGCCGCAGCACCCGAAAGACCAACGGAACCGCTCGTCCCCGATACTGCACCGACACGCGCACCAAGCAATACTCATCCCACAGCATTGAGGTGTCTTCAATCACGTTGATGACAGCTTCGTTCCAATGCGTCAGCGCTTGAGCGATTAAGCTGCTGTAGAGCCTCTGGGTATTAATGCGAGGATTGTGCAGCCAACGGCTAAAGCGTCGTTGGTAGCTCTGAGCAAACTTGGCACGACTTTTGACATAGACTCGCCATTTGCTCAAGTTGATGCACTCACTGCAAATCAGTCCGATGACCATCCAGATCAAGGTTTGCAGATGGCGCTGGTCTGCCCAGGCAGACGATTGACGCAATAGAGTTTGCAGTTGATCATAGAAACGGGAGGTTCGCATGGTTATCTGTGGAGCGTGGTAACTGTCACAGTAAACCGAAAAACCCCTATTACCAAGGGTTGAGCCTCCCCCCACTTCAACTTCTGTCAGTCAATCAGCACCCAGTGACTTAGAAGCTGCCAGCGACTTTGGCTACGTAGTTTGCTTTTGGTTGACAACTGACGTGCGATCGTCATCTGCCTTTGTCATCGAAGCCACAGCTAAAAAAGTGATGAAGTCAGCTCTCTACATTGAATCGAAACGCATGATCAACTTGTGCGATCGCGCCTTTTGATAAAAAACTTAGTGAACAAGAAGGCGTACGCTTTAAGTTAACTGAGTAACGCTGTTACCTTTTTTCACAGCTTCTCTGAGCCGCGACTCATTCATCATGCTATTGATGAAGTGCATTTTTAGGAGCATTAGCACAAGATTTAGAAACGTTCCCTACCTAAAAACTCATGGTTGAAGTTCGCCCCTAGCCTTCGAGAACGCTTCTACCTTTCTAAAACATCAAGGGTGCGACGAGAGTAAGATGCAACATAGCTTGCTGCTGCTGCTGCTGCACACAAGCTGTAAGAAGACGATTCTGGCTTTTAAGACATCCTCTATAACCAATCTGCCTACACGAAAAACGGTAAAATAAAGCAAAAAAATCATACCAAAACTGCAAAAAAAAATTGTTAGGTTTGAGTGATTTAAGGCTATATTTTTTATAGCGCCAGATTACTGGTTTAACCATGCTTCAATGCCCTGGAGTTCTCAGGATAGAGAGATGACTGATACTGCAACGACTCCACTTACTGGAAAAGCACTACTTCAAAAAGTAAAAGAACTTTCGCACTTGCCGCGCCGAGAAACAGCAAAGCGCTGCGGGTACTATACAGTAACGAAAACTAATCAGACTCGCGTCAATTTAACCGATTTCTATGATGCTGTACTTGGCGCTAGAGGTATTCCACTAAGCCCTGAAGGCTCTAAGGATGGTCGTGGTCGTGAGCCAACGTATCGAGTGAGTGTGCACAAAAACGGTCAGATTGTTATTGGTGCTGCTTACACTCTAGCGATGGGGTTAAAGCCCGGCGATGAGTTTGAGATTAAGCTCGGTTACAAGCATATTCATCTGATTCAGCTTGATGCTGGCAAGGGTGAAAGTAATGGGTTTCATGACGAAGCTTGATCAAATTCCAGACGTTTGGCTGGACGGCAAGTGACGAATGGAGCAGCATTTGCTTCTGTTCTTAAAAGTTAACGACAAAAAATCTGTGCAGTGCCGCTATTGTGCTGTTTGTTCAACTTTTTAAGCAAGAACTCTAATGGATGACAGCGTTGTCTATCGTCCGTTGGAGTTTTTGCGATCGTTGCTCTTTTGTACCTCAATGCCGTATTTTTAGTTGCTGAAAGTTTTACTGATCGATCTTTTCTGCTAGCAGATCTTTTGCTTGAGCTGAATTAAAACTAGCCTCACCTCAAATTAGAACGAATGCGTGTAGGGCGATCGAGTGCAATGTTTTTGCTTGAAAACTGCTGAGAAATGATTGTGCCTTTTGGTAGCCAGATTTGATAGCCATGTTTGAACGATTTGAATCAGTAGATGGCTTGCTAGAGGTGCTTGCAGACAGTTCGGCGGTGGTTAAAATCATCGCTTTTTTTGTGGCTTGGCTTGTGCTCTGGCTGCCCATTGCGATTCCCTTAGCGATCGCCTTGAAATGGCATCCTCCCAAACCGCTGGCGATCGCTCAAAAAATTCCGCTGGTTTTATCGCTTTACCTTTTAGCACCGCTCGTTTTATGGGGCTTTGCAAAACTTGAAGGGCGTACCTTTGCCATCTACGGCTTTACCCTGGAGCGATCGACCGTTAGCTCTTTACTACTAGGGCTAGGTTTAGGTGTTTTGGGTATTGCATTTTTGTTCAGCCTTGAGCGTTTAGCTGGTTGGATTGAGATCGATCAGTCTAACCAACGCTCATTTTTGGCGGCTCTTTTGCCCACCCTTGCGCTGGCAATGTTCATCAGCCTGATGGAAGAACTAATCTTTCGCGGTTTTTTACTCAACCAGCTACAGCTTGAATCTGCTGCCTGGGTTGCAGCCGCTAGCTCCAGCCTCATTTTTGCGTTGCTGCACCTGGTCTGGGAAGGTGCTGAAATTGCGCCTCAGTTACCAGGGCTTTGGCTGATGGGTGTCGTCTTAGTCATTGCCCGTTGGGCTGATGGTGGCAGTTTAGGACTCGCCTGTGGGCTTCATGCCGGTTGGGTCTGGGGTATGGCAAGCCTGGATACAGCTCAACTCATTCGCTACACCGATCGTGGCTCTGAATGGATGACCGGACTAAAAAAGCAGCCTCTTGCGGGTGGCATGGGGCTGCTTCTGCTCTGTGGCACAGGGGGGCTACTTTGGAGCTTTGTGAGCTAATTTCTTACTGTATCGCAACTGAAGCGTTGGTTCGGACGGGGTGCAGGGGTAAAACCCCTGGCTGGGGGCAAAGCCACCACACCCCCTTTGTCTCAACGATCTCGACCGTTGCTATCGCAATCAGAGCACTCTAACAATAAGAGGAAATGTCTTCGCCACATTCGTCTGCTAAATAAGAGAGCGCCCGAAAACGTAAGCCAACCAGTTGATCATAAAGAGGGTTGAGCTTGCAAAGGGGTGGAATATGAGCGATCGTCCGACCAAAAAGAGTGATATCGCGCTCAAATGGGCACTGAGACGGAATCATTTTACAAACAAAATGTGCAATTTTCGGATCTTGCACCTCCATTTGATCCAGCCAGTCACGTACAGGATGCAGCAGCGTTGGTTGTGGTTTCAGCTCAACATAAGCCTGCATGGGGCGATCAATGCTCGACACAAATATGGGCTGTGCCGCTTGTTCGTCTTGCTCACTTAACGTTGTGCGAAGAGCTTCTAACACCTCTGTTTTTAGTCCGAGCGCTTGGCAGTAGCCAAAGAGTATTTCATCTTCGCAAAAAGAGTAGGCACCGTCAGCAATGGCAACCATCACAGCCATTCTCATGAAGTTTTCGGCTAAAGCAGGATCATGCCCAAGTGCCGCTGCCAGTTCAGTTGGTGAAACAGGTTCGACTGCCTTTGAGGTGTCAGCGGCAGTCGTTTCCTGGTTAACGAGTGAAGTAATCAGATGTTGCTCCTCGGGATCGAAATGTCCATCAGCCCAAGCGATTGTTAAAAGCCCACGTAGCCAGACGGAAACCTGCTGGCTGCTATAGGAAGATTGAAGCGTGCTAGTCATTTTCATCACGACAATAGCGACTCGATTTCGACTCGATTCTAGCTCGTTATTTACTGGAAGTGGTTGTAGTCTAGATGACAAAAGGCTGAGGAATCAGCATTATATAGTAGCCCTTCAGTGATGATGCTAAAGGCACACCGTCAGTCTTTAATCGCTGGCTCAGGTTCACTAGGTCGCATTGATACCCCGTCATGAGGCTACTCTGCTTTAACGACACCGCGAAACATATTCATGCCACAAGTGAACGGATATTCACCCGGTTCATGAGGCGTGAATTCGATCGCCGTTACCTGGTTCAACGCTAAATCAGCGGCAATCCGAAAATCGGGTAGCAGGACTTTCTCAAGGCAACTGCTGGGATCTTTGCGGAAGAAATTGAGCTGTACAGGCTGTCCAGCTTTCACTACCACTTGGCTGGGTTCATAACCGCCATCGACTTGAATCGTCAAGGTTTGCACTCCCTGATCGAGGGTCGATTGCTTCGCTTTCGGTTTGCTGAGGAGAAACCACCAAAGCTCCAACCCAATCAGAAAGATGCCTCCTGCTGCGACACTGAGCTTGACTCCTAACGGTTGCTCAAGCCGTTCAAATTGCGTTTGGGGGGCGGCATGTTCCATGGGCATCTCAGCCGCTGTGACCCCAGAGGCTGATCCTAGAAGTAGCCCGAAGCCAGCTAAACCGCCTAGAATCTTGTTTCGACTCAACTTTCTACTCAACATGGATGTACTCCTTCGCTTTGAGACTGGTTATGCCAACGTCTTTGGTCGGAAGTTGCGTAACCGCAAGGCATTGGTCACGACTGAAACGGAACTGAATGCCATAGCGGCTCCAGCGATAATGGGACTGAGCAACCAGCCGAAGACGGGATACAAAATACCAGCCGCGATCGGAATGCCTGCGACGTTGTAGATAAACGCGAAAAAGAGGTTTTGGCGAATGTTTCGCATCGTGGCGCGGCTCAGTTGAATGGCAGTTATGATGCCTTGCAAGTCGCCAGAAATTAAAGTGATATCACTGGCAGCGATCGCTACGTCAGTGCCAGTGCCGATCGCAATACCGACTTGCGCTTGAGCGAGGGCAGGCGCATCGTTAATGCCATCTCCCACCATTGCCACCGTTTTGCCTTCTGCCTGGAGCTTGTAGATTTGAGCCGCTTTCTGATCGGGTCGCACTTCGGCAAAAACGCGCTGGATGCCTACTTCACGGGCGATCGTCTCAGCCGTCTGACGGTTATCCCCCGTCAGCATCACTACTTCTAAGCCCAATCGCTGCAACGCTCGAACCGCCTGAGCGGAGGACGGTTTGAGCGCATCCGCAATGCCCATTAAGCCCTGAAGTTCACCATCGATGGCGATGAGAACGGCAGTTTTGCCCAGGGACTCTAGACGCTCCTTGTCGTGTTGGAGCGCCTGAGTCTCAATGCCTGACTCCTGCATCCAGCGTTGAGTGCCAATTTGAACCAAATGTAGTTGCTGTCGATCTGACACCTGGGCTTGCACACCGCTTCCGGCAACTGCCTCAAAATCCTGTACATCAATGAGCGCGACTTCTTGCGACTGGGCATAGCGAACGACTGCTTCCGCGAGGGGATGTTCGGAACTGCGTTCAACGGATGCTGCCAGTTGCAAGAGTTTGAGTTCTTTGCCATCGGCAGTGCCCACAGTCGTAATGAAATCTGTGACAGTGGGCTGTCCTTGCGTCAGAGTGCCTGTCTTGTCAAGCACGATCGTCTGAATCTTGTGGGCAAGCTCTAAACTTTCTGCCCCTTTAATCAAGATGCCATGCTCTGCGCCTTTGCCTGTGCCGACCATGATGGAGGTTGGCGTTGCCAGTCCTAACGCGCAGGGACACGCAATAATCAGCACTTCCACCATTGTGATCAGCCCCAGGGTGAAGTTGCCCATGATGGTGAACCAGAGGACAAAGGTGGCGATCGCAATAGCAATGACAGCAGGCACAAACCAACCTGTCACCTGATCTGCTAGTCGTTGAATCGGGGCTTTCGAGCCTTGCGCCTGCTGCACCAGTGTGACGATTTGTGCCAGAAAGGTATCTTTGCCGACTCGTGTGGCTCGAAATTTAAAACTCCCCGTTTTGTTGATTGTGGCTCCAATCACTTCATCGCCCGCCTGTTTTTTGACGGCAACGCTTTCGCCTGTCACCATCGACTCGTCAATGGTGGAAGTGCCTTCGATCACCTCACCGTCCACCGGAATCTTTTCGCCGGGACGCACAATGACAACATCGCCGAACTGTACATCTGCGATCGGCACTGCCAGTTCTTGCCCGTTGCGAATGATCCGTGCGTCTCTGGCTTGTAGCCCCATCAGCTTGTGAATCGCGTCAGACGTTTGTCCCCGGGCACGGTTCTCAAAGAAGCGTCCGAGTAAAATCAGCGTAATGACGATCGCTGCTGTCTCGTAATACACACTGGGCATCAGCCCCTGAGCCGTGAGAAAGCCTGGATAGATGGTGATAAACAGCGAGTAAAAATACGCTGCACTGGTGCCTAACGCAATCAACGTATCCATCGTAGCCGTATGTCGCTTCAAGGCTTTCCAGCCGTTGGTGTAGAACGATCGACCGCACCAGAACTGCACTGGGGCTGTCAGCAGCGCTTGTAGCCAAAAATTGTGCAGCCACGCGGGAATGAAGGGCAGCTTAAGCCCCGTCATCATGGGCAGCGACCCAATGAGCAACACCACACTGATGCTGCCTCCCACCCAGATCTTGCGGGTTAGCTCTTGTAATTCTGCCAGCCGCGCTGTTTTTTCGGCATCGTCTTCGTCTGCTGCCAGCGCCGACGCTTGTGGAGACGCTGAGTAACCAGCTTCACTGACGGCATGCTGAATGGCTGCTAGATCGGTGCGGCGCGGATCGTAAGTGACGCTTGCTTGTTCGGCACCGAAGTTTACATTTGATGCAGCGACTCCTGGCACTGTCAAAATCGCTTGCTCAATGTTGTTGGCACAGGAAGCACAACTCATGCCTCGTAGTTTTAGGGTTGTAGTGTTCATGGTGTGCCTGCGGCAACGGTGTATCCTGCTGCCACAATCGCCGCTTTCACTGTCGCTTCAGGCTGCTGTGTATCGATCGTGACCTGCTTTGTTTTGGGATCTGCTGCAATGGTGGCGGTGGGGTCGATCGTTGTGACCGCTGCCGAAATCGTGGCGACACAAGCAGAGCACATCATGTCGGGAACCTTGAATTCAAGTGTCATTTTGTTAATCCTTCAATCACTACATTTATCTTGGAGTCTCTACCAAACTGGAAAGTCAAGCAACTTGCTCAACCATTCCCTCAAACACTGCTGGCCTCAGACAGCCATTGTTTCCCGTTCATAGGCGGCATGGAAACGTTCGACCGTTGCCCCATCCAGGTTCGGACAGATTGTTTGGGCAGTAAACTCTGCTGACGGCTGGTCTTGCCAACCCGATAACAAGCCTTGCAGTTCAGAGCGCAACAGCCGTAGGGCTTCAATCTGCTCGGTAATCTGGTGCACTTTTTTCTGGAGATTTTGCTTCACAGTCTCACACGGCAGTTGCCCTTGATCATGCACTGCCAGAATGTCTTGAATCTCCCGCAGGCTCAGACCTAACGACTGCGATCGCTTAATAAATGCCAGCCGCCCCAGCACCGTTGGCTCAAACAAACGGTAGTTCGCTTCAGAACGGCTTACCGTCGGTGTGAGTAACCCAATTTCTTCGTAGTAGCGAACCGTTTTGATGGGGAGATCGCTACTGGTTGCCACTTCGCCGATTTTCAACAAGTTCTCTGTCTGGATTGTCATCATGTTCTTTACCTCGCCAGCTACAGCTTCAATGGCTTTACTTCTTCTATCATGAACTCTCTAGTGAGCTGGAGAGTCAAGGTGCAAGAAAAAGGAACACTATCTGGCTTCGTTGCATGACCCGCAAACCGGACTGGCTCAAAGCGTTTTGCAGACACTACGTTATAGAACCCGTCAGAACACAGTGGCGCTTGAGCTGCACGCTACACAGAAAGGAGCTTTGGGCGTTGGAACAACAGCGACTTCATCCCGTCATCACTGGGTGGCACGTTGAAGCGGAGTGCTAGTGTGATCACGGCTCATACTTAAAACAGCTTCTAAACTTGGAGCCTTTGAACGCTTGACTCTCCAGTCTACTGGAGCATCCAGAATAACAACATCACTTTTCTGACCCTCTAACAATGGCGTAAACAACCGATGTCGCAGCACTTCTTTACCAAAACAGGTTCTCTCGCTCTCCTACTGGGCGCGATCGCTACCACCAGCTTTCTGAACGCCTGCTCCACTCCTACTCAAAATCAAGCTCAACCTGCCAACTCTACTGCTGCTGATGCTGGAGACCAGCAAATGGGTCACGGTGGCATGAACCACGGCGACAATATGTCGATGGATCTGGGTCCAGCCGATGCCGAATTTGACCTGCGCTTCGTTGATGCGATGACTCCCCATCATCAGGGAGCCGTAGTCATGGCAAAAGAGGCGCAGCAGAAATCCAAACGTCCTGAAATCAAAAAGCTGGCAGCGGATATCATTCAGGCGCAGGACAAAGAACTAAGCCAGATGAAGCAGTGGCGGCAAGCCTGGTATCCCAAAGCCAGTGCCGAGCCAATCGCTTACAACTCAAAAATGGGTCATTCCATGCCCATGTCTCAGGATCAGCGGTCGGGCATGATGATGAGCATGTCTTTGGGTGCAGCCGACGACCAGTTTGATTTGCGGTTCCTTAACGCCATGATTCCCCATCACGAAGGCGCGGTGATGATGGCAAAGGAGGCTGTGAGTAAATCGAAGCGTCCTGAAATCAAAACGCTGGCGCAGGAAATTATTGCTTCTCAGAAGGCTGAAATCACGCAGATGCAGCAGTGGAAACAAGCCTGGTACAAGCAATAGTTCGGGCTACGAGTTTTCATCTGTTTTCATTGCTACCTGAAACGCTGGTCATCCAATGCTTGTGGAGGAATCTGCCAATGACTCACGCCGCTCAACGATCGCCGACTCAAATCACTCTCTCCCTACTCATGTTGCTGCTGCTAGCGACGCCGCTGCGCGTTTTGGCTCATGCAGGGCACGGCAACGAATTTGAGGGCGGCAGTCATGCGGCTCAATCTGCTGATGCTGTGCAAGTCGATGCAGAAACAGCGAAACGGCTAGAGCTAAAGGTTGAAGCCGTTTCCCGTCAACGACTGGCATTTGGCATCAAAACCACTGGACAAATTGAATCACTGCCCAACCAGCAGGTGGAAGTAACGACTCCAGTCCGAGGCACCGTGACGCGGCTACTGGTGCAGCCAGGCGATCGGGTCAGCGTCGGTCAGGCCGTTGCCATCATGACCAGTCCCGAACTGGCGGAACTGCGAACCACTGCCTTAGACCGTCGATCGGAGGCGATCGGCTCTGCCCAGCAAGCACAAGCCGACTTGCGATTGGCGCAGCAAAACGTTATCCAACAGCAGAAAATTGCGGCGACAGACGTGGCACAAGCCCGGACGCAACTTAGCTTTGCTCAAGAGCGGTTCGACAAAGACCGGGAATTGGTAACGAGTGGAGCCATTCCCCGCCGTACCTTTCTCGAATCCGAAACCAAACTAGCGGAAGCGAAAGCGGCTCTGACCAAAGCCGCCAGTCGCTTGGAGGTCTCCGAAGCCGCCGCCCAACTGCAACGGGCAGAGTCGGCTGTACAGGTGGCGCGATCGCGCGTAAGCCTGAGTGCCGAAACCTATCAAACTCGTCTGCGACAACTGGGTGCAAGTGCGAATCAGGATGGCACCATCACCATTACGGCTCCGATTGCAGGCATCGTTGCCGATCTGGAAACGACCACAGGTGAATCGGGCGAGGATGCAGGCAAGAAGGTGATGACGATCATCAACGGCAGCAGCGTCCAGGTGAGCGCCAATGTTTATGAGAAAGACCTCGATCGCATTCAGCTTGGACAACGAGTGCAAATGAACGTTGCTAGTGTGCCCGATCGCACTTTTCAAGGACGCATCAGTGTCATTGGCGCAGTGGTTGAAGGTGCAACCCGCGTAGTGTCGGTGAAAGCGCAACTCGACAATCCGAATGGGGTTTTGAAACCAGGCATGTTTGCAGAGTTAGAAGTGCTCACCAATCGCACTCCCGCTGCACTGTTAACCATTCCTAAGTCAGCGCTGGTGACAACCAACGACCAAAAGACGATCGTCTTTGTCCAAAATGGCTCTGCCTTTCAACCCACCGAAGTCATCCTCGGTCGAGAAGCAGGTGCGTTTGTCGAGGTTAAGTCTGGATTGTTTGATGGCGATCGGATTGTGACTCAACGTGCGAATCAGCTCTATGCTCAATCGCTGCGCGGTGGCAGTAAGCCAGCCCATGATCACGGAGAAATGAACGCCGCGCCAGCGTCTAACCCGCAAGCTTCTATGCCCTGGTGGCTGGGCATTCCTGTCGGAGGCGCAATGATGGCAGGGACGTTCGCCGCTGGTATGGTTTGGGCAAATCGCCGGAACCGCAAGGCATTCGTTCCACCATCCAATAGCCACAACCAGCATGAATCCCTTGATGACTTTAGCCTGGGTGAGGCTGCTGGCAAGCCAACCCCTGCTTTAAAGTCGGCGGTCGATCGTTCCCAGGCTAAACAAACGCGCCAATCACCCTAAGGCGATGGTCTCCGCAAGCCGATTAACTAAATCTTCCTTACTCACCGTTCTTTGAACCACGTTTAATACCAATTGATATGCCTGATCATTGCTTAAATTCAACTGGTAGCCATTCAGTCTTAAAAAAGCCTCCATTACGGCAAAGGCAGTTCGCTTGTTGCCATCCAGAAAGGGGTGATTCATTGCTAAATGATAAGTACTTGAGCAGAATTAAGTACACAAACAAATATTATAATTTGACTAAGACATTGAAATTATATATGGGTGGAGATTGTAGATGTTTTTCATTCGAGAAATAAACCCCCTCTCGTTGAAACTATTAGAACGAATCTATCGCCAAAGCCAACATCATCAAGTACGTCAAAGAGCACATTTCTTGATTTTAGCTGTGCAAGGAGTCAAGGTGGAAATGGCGATGAACCTTTTTAAGGTGAGCTATAAAACCATTTACAATTGGTTGAATCGTTGGGAATCTGAGGGCATGGTAGGGCTGTATAACAAACCTGGAAGAGGGCGTAAGCGCACCTTTAATGAGGCGCAAGAAAAAAGCATTAGAGCCTGGGCAAAACAAGAGCCAAGACAATTGAAGCAAGTCCAGCAGAAAATCAAAGAAACCTGGGGTATTGACACCAGTACTGAAACGATTAAAAGAATACTTAAAACCTTTTCTATGAGTTGGCATCGGCTGCGGCGTGCTGTTGGTGGCGAGCCAGAACCGACGCAATACGAGGAGAAGAAGGCACAGTTAGAAGCCTTAAAGCGGTTAGAAAATGAGGGCAAGATCGACCTCTATTTCTTAGATCAAACAGGCTTTTGTTTAATTCCTTCTGTGCCCTACGGCTGGCAAGATCAGGGTGAATACTTAACCATTAAGAGTCGCCGTAGTCCGCGCTTAAATGTCTTAGGTCTAATGAATCGAAAAAATCATCTTGAAGCTTATGTTTCCACTCAAAGCATTAATTCTGATGTCGTGATTGCTTGTATCGATACTTTCTTTCCCGTCGTCAATAAACCAACCGTTATTGTTGCCGACCAAGCCTCGATTCATACCAGTCATGCCATGCTTGATAAGGTTGATGAATGGCAAGCACGTGGCATTACGATTTTTATATTGCCATCTTATTCTCCACAGTTGAATTTGATTGAGATTTTGTGGCGGTTTATCAAGTATGAATGGCTTGAGATCGAGGCTTATTCTAACTGGCAAACTTTTGTTGATTCTGTTGAGAAAATTCTTAGGGAGTTTGGGGAGAACTATGTAATCAATTTTGTTTAACTACTTACAGGTATGCACCCGCTTGCTGATAAATCGTGGGGTGTAGTAATTCCCCGTCGAAACTGACTTGTGGTTGTGCTAGAGCAGACTCCAGCAAGCCTACATCTCGAATACCTGAAGTCCCACCAAAGCGAGAAATTTGATCGTCATGCAATACCAGAACTTCAGGCAGCGTTAGAAAATTAGGAGTCTGCAAGGCGACGGTAAACCTCTTCTCGTTCTTGAACCGATGCTAAGTATGCCTCCCAAACTTCTTTGCGAACTAAGGGTTCAGGCTGTTGAGCTTTTTGACCACGCACGTATGCCAGAATTTCTGACAGTGCAGACTCAGGAACGTCGTCCAGTGCTTGAATGATCAGGTCTTTTGTTGTCATACATTTGTGAAAATAGCTGATGCCATTTTACTTCATGCAATCAAATGAGTTCGAGCGGCGATCGCTAAGTCGCAGGCACTACTTAAAGATGCAATCGCTATGCTAAATGCCATGCTCAAATGGTCGATCGCCCAGCGGTGGCTGGTGGTGATCGGTGCCATTATTGTGACGGTTTTGGGTGGCTACAATCTGACCCAAATGCCGCTAGATGTGTTTCCCGACTTTGCGCCACCGCAGGTCGAAATTCAAACCGAGGCACCGGGCTTAGCACCGGAAGAAGTCGAGTCGTTGGTCACGTTGCCAATCGAAAGTGCCGTCAATGGCACGCCGGGAGTAGAAACGGTGCGATCCTCCTCGGCGGTTGGCATCTCGGTCGTCAAGGTCATTTTCAACTGGGGGACGGATGTTTACCAGGCACGGCAGTTGGTGACAGAACGTTTGCAGCAGGCGAGTTCTAAGTTGCCTGCCGGGATTGAAACACCCCAGATCTCACCGATCACCTCGCCCATCGGCACGATTCTGATGTATGCCTTTTCGGTGGAGCGCTCGTCAGCGCCACTAGGAAGCACTCAAACCTCCTTGATGGAAGTCCGGCGGTTGGTCGATCGCGCTGTCACCAATCGCTTGCTGGCAGTACCGGGAATTTCTCAAGTGATTGCCTATGGCGGCGATGTGCGGCAGTATCAGGTGTTGGTCGATCCGGCGAAACTGGCAGCGTTTAATGTCTCGCTGCAACAGGTGACAGAGGCGGCGGCACAAGCCAATGTGAACGCGGCTGGTGGGTTTCTGATTACCCCAGATCAAGAAGAAATCATTCGGGGCGTGGGGCGAATTGAGTCGATCGGGCAATTGGCCGCGTCGGTGGTGACAGCGAGAGAGGGCAAACCAGTGCTGTTGCAGGATGTGGCAATGGTGCAAATTGGTGCGGCTTTGCAACGGGGAGATGGCAGCGTCAACGGACAGCAGGCTGTGGTGGTGGTGGTAAATAAGCAACCCTTGGCAGATACGCCGACTGTTACTCGCGCCGTGGAGCGGGCAATGGATGAGCTAAAAGCGGGACTGCCAGCCGATGTGCAGGTGCTAGAAACGTTCCGGCAAAACAGCTTTATTGAGTCAGCGATCGCCAACGTACGCGATTCCCTCCGCGATGGCATCATCATCGTCTCAGTGATTTTGCTGCTATTTTTAATGAACTGGCGCACCGCCGTGATTACGTTGAGTGCCATTCCGCTATCGGTGCTGATTGGTATGTTGATTCTGTCCTGGTTTGGGCAGGGTATCAATACCATGACGCTGGGCGGTTTAGCTGTGGCGATCGGATCAGTGGTCGATGACTCGATCGTGGATATGGAGAATGCCTATCGCGGCTTGCGCCAAAATCAGGTCAGTGACCAGCCCAAACACCCCTTCCAAATTGTCTACGATACCTCGGTGGAAGTCCGCGTCAGCGTGATCTTCTCGACGGTGATCATTGCTATTGTGTTTGCCCCCATTTTCACCCTCACTGGGGTCGAAGGGCGCATTTTTGCGCCGATGGGCGTGGCTTATCTGGTGTCGATTCTAGCTTCCACCCTGGTTGCCATGACCCTCTCACCAGCGCTCTGTGCGATTTTGCTGGCTCATCGTCGCTTGCCGTCAGAGGAAACCTGGGTCACGGCATGGTCACAACGGCTGTATCGCCCCTTGCTGGCGGCAGCGATCGCCCGTCCCAAGCTGATTTTGTTGACTGCGGTCGCTGCCCTGGTTGCCGCGCTGCTGATTCTCCCCGCCCTGGGGCGCGAATTTTTGCCCGAATTTCAGGAGCGATCGCTGGTTAACTCCATGCTGCTCTACCCCGGTAGTTCCCTGGCAGCGACCAATCAATCGGGGTTGGCAATGCAGGCTGCTTTAAAGGATGATCCTCGGTTTCAGTCGATTCAGCTTCGAGCCGGACGTGCGCCCGGTGACGCCGATGCAGGCGGCGTGAATCTGGGGCACCTGGATGTAGAACTGAGCGATATGGGCATTCAAGACCGCAAAGGCAGCATCGAGAAACTGCGCCAGGAATTTAACAGGCTCCCCGGTGTGGCGCCCAACATTGGCGGGTTTATCTCGCACCGGATGGATGAGGTGTTATCTGGCGTGCGGAGTGCGATCGGTGTCAAAATCTTTGGACCCGACCTGGCAGAGTTGCGGGCGATCGGGCAGGCGGTGGAGGCAACCATGTCCGAGATTCCTGGTCTGGTTGATCTGCAACTAGAGCCTCAAGTCCCCATCCGGCAGATCCAGATCCAGTTCGATCGGGTGACGGCTGCCCGCTATGGGCTAACCGTGGGGCAGCTTGCCAAAGTGGTCGAAACTGCGTTCAATGGTCAGGTCGTCTCGCAGGTGTTGCAAGACCAGCAGTTGTTTGACCTGTTGGTGTGGCTCCAACCCGCTGCGCGGTCTAACGTGGAAACCATTCGCAATCTGCTGGTGGATACACCCACGGGACAAAAAATCCCGCTAGCGCAGGTCGCCCGCATTGATTACGGCATGGGACCAAACACGATTAACCGCGAAAATGTCTCGCGACTGCTGGTGGTTTCTGCCAATGTCTCTGGACGTGATTTACGATCGGCGATCGATGCGATCACAACCAATATTCGGCAAAAGGTCACCCTGCCTGCCGATTATTTCATTCAGTATGGCGGGCAGTTTGAGTCGGAGGCACGAGCCACGCAAAGCCTGTTGCTGTATAGCGGGCTAGCCTTACTCGTCATTGCGGTGCTGATGTACTTTGCGGTGAAATCGGTGCCTGCTATGTTGATGATTATGGTGAACCTGCCCCTGGCATTGGTCGGCGGTATTGGGGCGATCGCCCTGAGTGGTGGCGTGATTTCCGTTGCCTCGCTGGTAGGGTTCATCACGCTGTTTGGCGTTGCTACCCGCAATGGGCTGCTACTCGTTGATAACTACAATACGAAACTAGCGCAGGGCATCCCGCTGAAGCAGGTCATTACCCAAGGCTCAATGGAACGGCTTGTGGCAATTTTGATGACGGCGCTGACTTCGGCGCTGGGTATGATGCCCCTGGCGATCGGCAGTGGCGCGGGTAAGGAAATTTTGCAACCCTTAGCCATTGTCGTGCTAGGGGGCTTGTTTACCTCCACCGCGCTGACGTTGCTGGTGTTGCCCGCGCTGTATGCTCAATTCGGCAAATTCCTGCTACCCGATCGGGCTGAAAGTCCCATTCAGACCAATGCCAGCAGCGAAAAGGTTGGGGCCGGATGAAACCCAGTCCAGCCCCATTGCTCAACTCAACCCATTCTCAAGCTAATCCATTCTCAAGCCAACCCACGCTTTTAAGGAGCAATCTGATGCCATTTCGTCAAAACCGTCTCATGCTGGTTGGCGCGATCGCCAGCTTTGGTCTGCTCTTTTTAGGGGCTTGCAGCAGCAGCAACCAGGCGACTAATTCAGCCTCCACTCCTACCGCTTCTACCCCTGTGGAAACACAACCCTCACCTGCTACTTCTCCTGCTGCCAAAGCGAGTGGTAATCACGGTGGGCAAGGTGGACAGGTGATTGAATCCGGTCCCTATCACCTGGAATTGCTCACGGCAAAAGAGGCAACTGGGACTCACATCGACTTTTTTTTACAGAAAGGTGACAACCACGAACCGGTTGCTAACGCCAAAGTCACAGCTCAAGTGCAGTTACCCGATGGTAGTCAGAAGGCCTTGCCCATGAGCTATGACGCTGGCGATAAGCATTACACTGCCATCTTGCCCAGTGCTGCCGCAGGAGAGTACAACGTTGCCATTCTGTCAGACATCAATGGCGAGAAGGTGAATGGGCGCTTCAGCTTTAAGCAATAATACTAAGGATCGTGGATCAAATAACCTGTAATTTGTAGGGTGCGTTAGTCTCACGTAACGCACCGCTGGGGACGTGCTTGGTGCGTTACGGCGTTGCCTAATACCAAAGCCAAAAATAGGCGCTACAGATCAAACAACCAAGCCGCTCTCACCCTTAATCCCTCGCCCTTTAGGAGAGGGAAGTTGCCTTTCGCTCCCTTCTCCTTGGGGAGAAGGGCTGGGGATGAGGGTAAAAGCTCTGTAGCCTTTGCGATTTGATTTGGTACAACACAGCCTACCTGATTAAATTCACGATCCTAAGTTTCATTCTGATTTCCTTTCTCAGCCTTAAGCTGGAAAGAGGGCTGCCCTGAAAGAGCCCTTGACAGTCTGTTTAACGATCCAACTAGGAGTAAAGATGAACAAATTACACGGAATGAAGGTTGTGGCTGCTGGAGCAATCGCTCTACTGTCGATAGCAACGATCGCGGTCGGCAGTGCCTCCGCACAAGACAAGCCAAAACCTGCTGCCCAAGAGCAACAGAAACCTGCCGCTCAAACTGAGCCAATGAATTGCTGTGGTTGCTGCAAGAAAATGATGGAACAGAAGCCAAACGATAGTCAAAACAAAATGCCTGGAATGAACCATCCCGCTCCAGCCGGAAAGTAGGCTTTGGCAAGCTCCGAAACGTCAATTGATTGGGGTCACTGGTCAGTTAAAGCGGTGCGCTCCTTCTTAGCTACAAACCTAAAAGGGAGCGCGATCGTTCGTTAGCGGCGATCGATCGTCTGCGGTCAGCAGCATCGCCAGTACGCTGCGAGTGTTGTAATCAGGAGAAACAGCCATGATCGCCCAAATCAAGTCATACCAGATGACACCCGAAGCATATTTGGAGTGGGAACCCACGCAGGAAGATCGGTACGAGTATGTGGATGGGGAAATCTTGGCGATGACGGGAGGCTCGAAGCCTCATAATCGCATTGCGCTTAATCTGGCAATGGCATTAGATGGACATCTACAAGACAAGGGCTGTGAAATCTACATGGCGGATGTCAAAGTGCAGACATTGCCAACCAGCGCCCACCATTATCCCGATTTGGTGGTAACGTGCGATCGCCGCGACCAAAACTCGACTCAATTCGTGCAATATCCCTGCCTGATCATCGAAGTGTTATCGCCCTCCACTGAAGCCTATGACCGGGGCGGCAAATTTGCCCACTACCGCAAGCTAGAAACTCTGCAAGAGTATGTGCTGATTGAGTCAACGGCGATCGGCGTGGAGTGTTTTCGGCGTAATGCTGACGGCTTTTGGGTCTTGCATCCGTATGCCGCAGGCGACACTGTAACGTTGGAAAGCATTGGCTTCTCGCTGCCGATCGAATCGTTCTATCGTCAAGTGCGGTTTGATGAAACGGCGATCGCCTCGGATGGGGACGCTGGTAGCTGAATGCCCCGAATCGAGTAATCTAGCAATTGCATTGGATGCAGGACGGGAACGGTTTTTCCCTGAAGCTCCAGGTGCTTGCTGATTTGCACAAAGCAACCAATGTTAGCTGAAGCGATGAGCGAGGCACCCGTCTGAAGCAAATTTTCGACCTTTTGCCGACCGAGTTCTGCTGCCACCTCTGGCTGCAAGATATTGTAAACACCCGCGCTACCGCAGCACAGTGCAGCATCCACTGGTTCTCGTAGTCGCACACCTGGGATCTGCTTCAGCAGTTGGCGCGGTTGGACGCTGATCTTTTGCCCATGCAGCATATGGCACGCATCCTGATAAACCAACGTCAGCGGCTCGTCCTGTAAAGGCGAGAGGTGAGCAGTCAGCCCTACATCGGCGAGAAATTCCTGCACATCCTTCACTTTTGCAGCAAAGTCTTTGGCTCGCTCCCGGTACTCAGGATCATCCTGCAAAATGCTGCCGTACTCCTTAAGCGTATGCCCACAACCAGACGCATTGATAATAATGGCATCCACGTCTGCACCTGCGAAACTGTCAATCAGTTGCCGTGCCAGCGTTTTAGTTTGATCTTCTTGCCCCTGGTGATGGGTCAGCGCACCGCAGCAGCCTTGAGTTTGCGGCACGACGACTTCGCAACCGTTGGCAGTCAGCACGCGCACCGTCGCATCATTCACTTCGGGGTTGAAAAGGCGCTGGACGCAACCCAGCAGCAAGCCCACTCGATAGCGTTGCTTGCCCTGCGCTGGAATCACCTCAGGCAAGGAGTCTTGAAATGCCTGGGCGGAAATGGGTGGCAACATCGATTCCATTGCTGCCAGTTGGGGCGAGAGTTGCTTGAGGAATCCCAGCGATCGCACCAAACGCTGCAACCCTGTTTTCTGATACAGACCAAGGGGACGCAGCATCAGCCGTAGTCGATCGGGATACGGGAATGTAGAGAAGATGAGGCGACGCAAGAGTGTTTCGGGGAGCGATCGTGTCTGGTTGCGTTCGACTTGCGATCGGGTCGCCTCAATGAGCTTGTCGTAGCGCACACCAGAGGGGCACGTCGTGACGCAGGCAAGACAGCCCAGGCAGGAATCAAAGTGCTGTGCGGTCGCTAAAGACAGTGGAATCTGCCCCTCATTCACCCCATCCATCAAATAGATTCGTCCTCTCGGCGAATCCATTTCTTTGCCAATCACTCGGTAGCTAGGGCACGTAGAAAGGCAAAACCCACAGTGAACGCAAGCATCAATGAGCGTTGGATCAGGAGGATTATGGGAATCAAACGCTAAAGGATAGGGGCTAACAGCTAAATTTGTACTCTGCTCTTCATCCTTCAGCCTTAAGTCTTTAGCCTTTTCTTCAACTGACTCAAACTTTTCATAGCTTGTACTCATTACTTAAATTCCGCCTACAAATCGGTGGGGACTCAAACGGTTGTATGGATCAAATTGTTGTTTTAGCTGGCGCATCAGATACAGTGCATTGCCGTTGTAACCCCAGACATCGATCGCCTGTTTAAGCGCGATCGGTGCTTGAAGGACGGAGAGAAAACCACCATTTTCCTGACAGAACGAACGAATGTTTAAGAGGTCTGAAGAAGTGGCGGCATCCAGCACAAGCCGACCTAGCCCACTAGCGGCATGAATTTGCGCTAAAGGCAACGCACCTAGAGGTGCGATCGCTAACTCTTTGTGATGCTTAGTAAGCATGGCTAGCAATGCCACCGCTGCGGAGGGGCGTATCCCTATTTTGCAGGTAATGGCATCGGTTTGGGGAGCCGCTGTCATCCGTTCGCGTAAGCGTTGCCAGAGAGCCGTGTCATCTATACCAGAGAAAGAGGCGATCGCCAGACCCAGTGCCTTACTCACTTCAATCATCCGGTTGGTTTGTTCCTGGACGCTCGGCATCATGCTTTGGAAGCGGATGACAAACGCAGTGCCCTTCCCCACGTCCATGTCGGCGGCGATCGATGCCGACAGCAAATCAGCGCTGGTGGGCGTTAGTGCCGAGTTAAGCAGCACTTGGGACGCTTGCGCGATCGCGGCAGCTTCTCCACTCAGCACAACGGTTTGCGATGCTTCAGGCAAGGGATACACCCGCAATGTCGCCTGCGTGATAATACCTAACGTACCGTAAGAACCCGTAAAAAGTTTCATCAAGTCATAGCCTGCGACGTTTTTCACAACTCGCCCGCCTGCTTTAGCAATCTGTCCATCGGCACGAACGATCGACACGCCCAGCAACAGATCGCGCACACCGTTGTAGCGTTGACGGAGCGAACCTGTATCGGCTGTTGCAATGATACCGCCGATCGTCGCGTGGTCTGGGTCAGTAGGGTCGATCGGCAAATACTGTCCGGCGGTTGCCAGGGTTGCCTGCACATCGGCAAAGCGCATTCCCGCTTCTACCGTTACGGTCAAGTCGCCGATCGCATGGTCAATCAGTTGATTTAACCGCTCCGTACTCACAACTAGCAACGGCGCAGTCTCCGCTTTCTTCTCTCTTCCCTCTGCCTTCACCCTGCCTACCAAGCCGCCCCAAGCCAACTTGCTACCTGCACCGCAGGGTAAAATCGGTTGTCGATCGTCTACCTGCATGAGAGTCGCCAGTGCTGCTGGCGTCTCTGGATAGGCAATACCCCTCACGCTAACGTCAGGCGCGACTGCCTGGGCGATCGACGCTTGTTGAGCCGTAGGCAATGTCTCCCAGTCCTGCACCTCTATTGCTTCAGTCAGGCTCTCAACGGTTTGGCGATCGGCGCGATTTTCTGCGAAATGTATCCCCATGCGTTGCATCAACTGAAGACCCATAGCCTACTCTAGCAGTCACACGGGCGACAATGTAAATCAGCTAAATACACGGACGACGAAGCCTTCCAAAGCAGCAAACAATAGGAGCTAGAACCGCGACAGGGGTTAGATGGTCAAAACCAAGTCGCGCAAACGGTTAAACCTTCCTGAACAGCCTACTGTCGATCGCTCAATCACTAAGGAATGAGAATTAAATTAGAGCGAATTTTGTCGGCTGTGTGAGGTAAGAGCCGTGTCACGCGTCACTTCCGAGGCTTTTGCTGCGTGACGCTGCGCTTTTCTGCTCTGTCGGCACGGCTTTACACAGCCGACGCAAAGATTCGGTTTGATTCAATCCATAATCACCAAGTACGGTTGACAAACTCTTTAAGTAAAGGAATATTGCAGCAATGTCGGATTTTGGTATACCCCCACACGATCGTGGCCTTGAGAGCAAGCGATGAAAAGAATTCTGGTCATTGAAGATGATCGCTCCATTCGGGAATCGCTTCTAGAGTTACTGGAGGTTGAAGGCTTCAGCGTTCTGGGTGCTGAGAACGGCAAAACTGGCGTTGAACAGGCACAGGAGCATTTGCCTGATTTAATTTTGTGTGATGTGACCATGCCGCAGCTTGATGGCTATGAGGTGCTAAAAGCCTTGCGGCAGAACACTGCTACGGCTATCATTCCCTTCATTTTTCTAACAGCACGGGGCGCAAAGACCGATTTTCGTCACGGCATGACATTGGGTGCCGATGACTATTTAACGAAGCCTTGTGCTGCGGACGAATTGCTGACTGCGATCAACAGCCGCTTTAGTAAACAGGCAGTGTTAGTCAAACAGTCCCAGCAACAGCTTGAAAGTTTGAGAAGCAGTATTGTGCTGTCTTTGCCCCACGAACTGCGAACGCCCTTAAATGGCATTTTGGGGCTTGCTGAAGTAATCATTGATGATTACGAAAACATGGATCGACAGGAAATACTCGAACTAACGCAAGGTATCCATAGCGCTGGCGAGCGGCTCTATCGGCTTATCCAAAACTTTTTGCTCTACTCTGAGCTAGAAATCACAGCCCGCGATCACGATCGCCTTGCACTGCTGCAAAGCGGTGAGACCCGCCTGCCCTCTGCTTTAATCACCAATGTTGCAACCGCGATCGCCAAACAAGAAAGACGCGAAACCGATTTGCATCTAGAGTTACAAAGTACAAAAATCCAGATCTCTGATCTAAAGCTTAAAAAAGTGCTGGAAGAGTTAATTGGCAATGCTTTTAAGTTTTCGGCGGCTGGTACGCCCATTCACTTATCTTCCACGATCGTTGACAACGGTTTGAAGCTGACCATTACCGATCGTGGACGGGGCATGACCGCAGAGCAGTTGGCTAGTCTGGGTGCCTATATGCAGTTTGAGCGCAAGTTTTATGAGCAGCAAGGGTCGGGGCTGGGCTTGGTAATTGCCAAACGCCTGATCGAGCTGCACGGCGGCGATATCACGATCAACAGCATTCCAGAGCAGCAAACCACGGTACAGGTAACGTTTCCAGGTTGCCAGAGCGAATACAGCTGAACACCGTTACAAAGAGACACAAATCAAATAAAGTCGATTTTTTTAATAGCAGTCCTCAATGGTATGTGAGCACAAGATCCCCAACTTCTCGAAGAGTCGGGTTCTGAACAGATGCATCTCATAACTCTAATAGGATTGCGATGTGAAGGCACAGCATTGTCTCTCATCATTCTGGCTACTAGCTACTTTCACACCTTAACTGTCCCTGCCTTTCACGACGAGAAGCGACGGAAAACCCAACTGAAAAGACGGTTTTCCGCTGCATGAAACGGTTTGAACATAAGTCTTTATCGGTAACTACAACTGTGCTTTGACGGTTTACCCCAATGTTGTAACGCCATTGCTGGCTTACATTAGATTCATTGGCGCTATGAGTAAAGCTGACTGCTAAAGACATCGTTTTACTAACAACATTGCCAGCTTTTCTCACTATCTCAACGGTTAATGTTGCAACGCTATAGATTTTTGTCTTGCTTACCGCAGCGCACGATTTTTCAAGTCCCATCGCTTTCACGAGGTCATTCCACCATGTCACTTATTCGCTGGCAACCCTGGCAAGAAATCGAAACCTTGAGCCGTCAACTCGATCGGCTGTTTGACGATTTCACTCCAGCTAATCGTACAACTGCTCCTGCTGCTCCTATTGCTCTTACTTGGGCACCCGCGATCGAACTCAAAGCGACTGATGCAGCGTTTGTGCTGCGCGCCGAACTTCCCGGTTTGGCGGCTCAAGACCTAGACATTCAGGTGACTCATGACAGTGTTTCTCTAGCGGGTGAGTATCGCTCTGAAACCAAGAACGAAGACGGTCAATTTTTCCGGTCTGAGTTCCGCTACGGTCGTTTCCGTCGTGTGGTGCCTCTCCCAGTGGCGATCCAAAACGATCAGGTCAAAGCCGACTTTACGGATGGCATTCTGACTCTGACGTTACCCAAGTTGGTGAGCGATCGCCCCAAAGTGGTGAAAGTTAACTTGACTGACGCGATCGCCGAACCCAAGCTGGAAACCCCTAAGGATCAGTTTCCTGCTGAAACTCAAACGGCACAAACCGATGACCTTTGGGCAGAAAAAGCTGCATAAGAAGGGATGAAGGATAAGGGATGAAGTATAAAAAGCAATGAAGCCTTTAGCCTTTATCTTTTATCCTTTCTTCTCAACCGTCCAACTGTAGGTTCGGTAAATACGCCTTCATCAGAGCATCAATCGCGATCAGTATAGAGAGAGTAGAAGGCATGTTGTGTGCCTCTCAGTAATACCGGGATCGTTCTTGCTGACCGCCTGACTTTAGCTGATGGCGCTTACCTGCTCTGGCTTGATTGGCTAGCTGCCACCCCGTAATTGTTTTTGTAAATTTGATGGAGCCGAAGCACTCATGGCAAAAGTTGTTGGAATTGACTTAGGTACAACCAACTCATGCGTCGCAGTGATGGAGGGTGGTAAGCCCACTGTCATTGCCAACGCTGAAGGATTTCGTACGACCCCCTCTGTGGTCGCCTTTGCAAAAAATGGCGATCGTCTCGTCGGGCAAATCGCTAAGCGTCAGGCGGTGATGAACCCCGAAAACACGTTTTACTCAGTGAAGCGATTCATCGGTCGTCGCCACGACGAAATTACGCACGAAGCAACCGAAGTTGCTTATAAAGTGCTCAACATTAGCAATAACGTAAAGCTGGACTGTCCCGCCGCTAGCAAACAGTTCGCACCCGAAGAGATCTCGGCACAGGTGTTGCGGAAGCTGGTCGAAGATGCAAGTAAGTATCTCGGCGAAACGGTGACTCAAGCGGTCATCACGGTTCCTGCTTACTTCAACGACTCCCAGCGTCAAGCGACTAAAGACGCAGGCAAGATTGCAGGGGTTGAAGTGCTACGGATTATCAACGAGCCGACTGCTGCCTCGCTGGCATACGGCTTGGATAAGAAGAGCAACGAAACCATCATCGTCTTTGACTTGGGCGGCGGTACCTTTGACGTATCGATCCTGGAAGTCGGCGATGGCGTATTTGAAGTGTTGTCAACCTCTGGTGACACCCACTTAGGTGGCGACGACTTCGACAAGAAAATTGTGGACTATCTTGCAGAAGAGTTCCGCAAAGCAGAAGGTATTGATCTTCGTAAAGACAAGCAAGCGCTGCAACGTCTGACCGAAGCGGCAGAAAAAGCCAAGATCGAACTCTCTAGCGTGACGCAGGCAGAAGTCAACCTTCCCTTCATTACCGCGACTCAGGACGGACCCAAGCATTTGGATACAACCCTGACTCGCCAGAAGTTTGAAGAACTCTGCGCTGACCTGATCGATCGCTGCCGTATCCCTGTGGAAAACGCGCTTCGTGATGCCAAGCTCGACAAGAGCAGCATCGAAGAAGTGGTCTTGGTCGGTGGTTCCACCCGGATTCCCGCTGTGCAAGAACTGGTAAAGCGGGTTCTCGGCAAAGATCCTAACCAGACTGTAAACCCGGATGAAGTGGTCGCTGTTGGTGCGGCTGTGCAAGCCGGTGTGCTGTCAGGCGAAGTCAAAGACATTCTGCTGCTGGATGTCACCCCACTGTCACTCGGTGTGGAAACACTGGGCGGCGTGATGACTAAGATTATTCCTCGCAACACCACCATTCCTACCAAGAAGTCAGAAGTCTTCTCAACGGCGGTTGATGGTCAGAGCAATGTGGAAATCCACATTCTCCAGGGTGAGCGCGAAATGGCGAACGACAACAAAGACCTGGGTGTCTTCCGTCTCGATGGCATTCCCTCTGCACCCCGTGGCGTACCGCAAATCGAAGTCACCTTTGACATTGACGCAAACGGTATCCTCAACGTCACCGCTAAGGACAAGGGCACTGGCAAGGAACAGTCTATCAGCATTACGGGTGCCTCGACCCTGCCGAAGGACGATGTCGAACGCATGGTGCGCGAAGCCGAGCAAAACGCCACTGCTGATAAAGAGCGGCGTGAAAAGATCGACCTGAAGAACCAGGCAGATTCGTTGACCTACCAGGCTGAGAAGCAAATCAACGAACTGGGTGATAAGGTGCCAGCGGCTGATAAGACCAAAGTTGAAGGTCTAATTAAGGATCTGCGCGAGGCGATCACCAAAGAAGACTTCGATCAAATCAAGACGCTGACGGGCGAACTGCAACAATCGCTCTACAGCATCAGCAGCAACCTTTATCAGCAAGCTGGTGGTGATGCTGGTTCGCCTCCTCCCGGTGGCCCTGATATGGGTGGTCCTACTCCTCCCTCCGGTGGCGCTGACGATGATGTGATCGACGCTGACTTTACTGAATCCAAATAGTCTTAGTGACTATGGCGTAAGTTGAGCGCTCCTTAACTTCCAGGCTGATTGAGATAGCAAACGCTAATCGATCAGCCTTTTTTGTGAGAACCAGATCCCCGGCTTTTTCAAAAAGTCGGGGATCCAAACGTTAGCTCCACAAAATTTCGGCATGATGGCGAATGTGGTCTTCGATAAAGGTGGAAATGAAATAGTAGCTGTGGTCGTAGCCGTCTTGCATTCGTAGTGTAAGTGGTTGACCTACTTTGGCACACGCTTGCTCGAATACCTGCGGCATCAACTGCTTTTCTAAAAATGTGTCAGCCGTCCCTTGATCAATCAAGATTGAGTGTTTGAGTTGAGTGGTTAGAACTAACTCGCTGGCATCGTACGATCGCCACGACTCCTGATCCCCTCCCAAATAGTTCGTAAACGCCTTTTGTCCCCAGGGCACTTGCATAGGGGCGACGATCGGCGCAAACGCGGAAACCGATCGATACTGGTCAGGATTCCGTAACGCACAAACCAGCGCTCCATGCCCGCCCATTGAATGCCCAAAGAGGCCCTGGCAGTCAGTCTTGACGGGAAAATGCTCGGCAATCAGCGCAGGCAGTTCTTGCGTCACATAGCTGTACATCTGGTAGCGCGATCGCCACAGATCCTCGGTGGCATCAACGTAAAACCCAGCTCCCGTACCAAAGTCCCAGTCGTCCTCTTCACCAGGAATGTTTGCACCACGCGGACTGGTATCGGGTGTCACCAGAATTACGCCGTATTTTGCTGCAAACTGCTGTGCTCCCGCCTTTGCCATGAAGTTCTCCTCGGTGCAGGTCAGCCCCGACAGAAAATACAGTACAGGCAAGGGTTCTGACTGCGATCGTGGCGGCAAATAGACGGCAAACTTCATCGCTCCATTGCAACTCACCGACTGATGACTGTAGAAGCCAACGGTGCCACCAAAGCAGGCAGACTGATTCAAAAGGCTGAGTAGTTGAGACATAGTGCAATCCATAACCGACCACTTTAAGGTGTGGTGTCACTTAAGCGAACTTTACACTAAACGATACCCTTCAACGGGCGATCGCCAGTCTGCGTAGGCTAGCGGTTGCGCCAGTAGGCCTCTGGTTTGCAACCGTCCCCTCCTGTACCACATGTGTTACCATTTGTGAAACTCTTGTTTCAACAGAATCACAAATGGGCAAGGTTCTGGTGCTGAATGCGTCTTACGAACCGCTCAACATTACGAGCTGGCGTAGGGCAGTGGTTTTGCTGATTAAAGGCAAAGCCGAGCAGGTTGAACACAACGGCAAGTACATTTATTCTGGCTTCCCTCTGCCAACGGTGATCCGGCTGCGCCACTACGTCCGCGTGCCCTATAAGGAAATTCCACTAACGCGCCGTAACCTCCTCCACCGAGACAGCCATTCTTGCCAATACTGTGGCTATATTGGCGATGATTTAACGCTTGATCATGTCATTCCGCGATCGCGGGGGGGCGGTGATTCCTGGGAAAATATCGTCACGGCGTGCGTACGCTGCAACGTCAGAAAGGGCAATCGCACCCCAAAAGAGGCGAATATGTTGCTCCATGTGGCACCACGTAAACCTTACAGTGGTCTGTATTTTGAAGTGACCAAGCATCTCAAGAACGGAGTCAATCAAGAGTGGCGCAAGTATGTCATTGGCATTTAGCGATCGCCTTCATCACTCTAGTCAGTTGTGATGAGGTCGAGGCATTAAAGCGTTGGGAGGGAAATAACTGATTGCTGAGACAGATGAGCGCGGTCGAAAGGCGTACCACTAATTGCTTCTTTTCCACTTCTTTAGGGCAACGCTCTGTCTAGGCACTGAAACAGACGCAGAAGCGATGATGTGGTGGCAACCTCATGCATCAGACTGACTTGAGATCACACTTATAGACCAAGAGATATGGCGTTTGGCTTATGACGTTTCGCCGTTTTTTTGCGAAGATCGAGATCGTATCGATCGCTCGTCTCCCGCTCATTACTGTGAAGGCAAGAGAACGAACATTCCGAAGCTAAGCTTCATCCATTTTGTAACCCAACATGCACGATTCGTCTCCTTCCCTCGACAATCTGTTATTGCTGACAGAAGCACATCCTCTGAGTCTCCCAATGATTCCAAATGCTGTCGAGCAGACAGACAAGCAGTTCGCCGCAAGACCGCTTCAGCCATCGTTACCCAATCATGCGGTAGTCAATCATGCGGTTCAGCCCTTTGCCTATGACATTCCTCGATCATCCGAACAAAGTCAGAAAGTAGAGGAGTTTCGGCAAACTTTAGAGCGGCATCGGGGCGATCGTCAACTCCTGATTCTGCAAGATTTTCCTGATCCAGATGCGCTCTCATCTGCCTGGACTTACAAGCTGATTGCTCAAAAATACGACATTCAGTGCGAGATGGTGTATGCAGGCACCCTGAGCCACCAGGAAAATGTTGCCCTTGTTAAGCTGACCAATTTACCAGTGCAGCGCCTTACACCGCAAGCCTTAAAGAGCCGGGACTTATCGAAATATCAAGGCTGTGCGTTGCTTGACAATCAGGGAACCACCAGCCAACTGTTGCCGTCTGTGCAGCAGGCAGGCATTCCTATTACGGTTGTGATTGATCACCACAGTATGCAAGGAGATCTCAACGCTGAGTTTGTTGATATTCGTCCCTACACTCGTGCGACAGCAACCATCCTGACGCAATACCTCCAGGCAGGGCTGCTCAAGCTGGATAGCAATACCAGTGAGCACGTCAAATGTGCAACAGCGCTGATGCATGGGTTGCGCTCTGATACCAATGCGCTACGGCAGGCAGGCGAAGAAGATTTTTTGGCGGCCGCGTACTTGAGCCGCTTCTACGATGCCCAACTGCTGAATGCCGTCCTGCAATCGTCTCGATCGCGCCAGGTGATGGATGTGATCGAGCGGGCGTTGAAAAACCGCGTCGTGCAAAACAACTTTTCGATCGCGGGGGTTGGCTACCTTCGCTATGACGATCGTGATGCTATTCCTCAGGCAGCAGACTTTCTGGTTACAGAAGAAAACGTCCATACTGCGGTTGTTTATGGCATTGTCCATGACGAAGACGAAGAGTTAGAAGTTGTCGTTGGCTCACTTCGTACGGATAAACTGACGCTTGACCCAGACGAATTTATTAAAGAAGCCTTTGGTCAAGACGCACAGGGACGTTTCTTTGGCGGCGGACGATCGCAGGCGGGTGGTTTTGAAATACCCCTTGGTTTCTTGTCTGGTTTCACCGAAAGCTCTGAATACGCCAAGATGAAATGGGGTGTCTTTGATGCCCAGGTGAAGCAAAAGCTACTGCGGTTGGTCAACCCCGATCAGCATTATCCCAATGGATAAGTGAGGCAGAAGAGAAGGCTAAAGTCTAAACATCCCTCAGAGCGTTGCTTTATGACTCATAGTTCCACCGTCCCTCTCCAGCCTTGAGGATAGGCTTTCATCACAAGTAACGAGCACACCTTTTAGCCTTCATCCCTTAGCCTTCATCCTTCATCCCTTAGTCTCTCGCCTCCTATGCCGCTACTCGATCTATACCTTATCCGTGACGGTCTTGCTGGAGAGCACGGCACCTATGCTAATGATGATGAGCGTCCCCTAACCGACGAAGGGTTTCAGAAGACACGACAGATCGCCAAGCGGCTTCACGCGCTGTCACTCCAGTTTGATATCATCCTCACTAGCCCACTGGTGCGAGCGCGGCAAACGGCAGACCTTTTGCTAGAGGCAAAGCTGGCTCCAGCGGTAGAAATAGCGTCTGAACTTGCTCCGGACGGTAGTTTGCAGGAGTGGTTAGCCTGGTTAGAACGCTTGCGATCGCCCGAAACCAAAGCACTAGCATTAGTAGGGCATGAGCCGGATTTGAGCACCTGGGCAGAAACTCTCCTTTGGGGTAAAAGCGACGGTCGGCTAAAGCTGAGAAAAGCCGGTGTGATTGGGTTAGCGTTACCAGAACAAACGCCGATCGGTAACAGCACGCTCTTTTGGCTTACCCCGCCGCATTTTTTACAGTAATGGCGATCCGTGGCTGAAACGAGTAAGCAGCATAAACCCAAGCTCCAAAGGGTCTGCCGTCTTGCCGCACGCTTCTTTCCTCTCTCGATAAACTCAATGCATGTTGGAATAGAACGCTTTAAGCCCATGTTACGCGCCCTACGATCGCGCAACTATCGGCTTTTCTTCTTGGGTCATGGGGCTTCTCTAATGGGCACCTGGATGACGCAAACTGCCACGATCTGGCTGGTTTATCATTTAACAGGTTCAGCACTCATGCTGGGATTGGTTGGTTTTGCCAATCAGTTTCCCAATTTTGTGCTGACTCCGTTTGCAGGCGTGTGGGTCGATCGGTGGGATCGTCGTCGGACGATCGTCATCACCCAAATTCTTGCCATGATTCAATCGCTATCGCTGGCATTTCTGGCGCTAACGGGAACCATTACGGTTTGGCAGATTGTGGTGCTGGTTGCCTTTCAGGGCTGTATCAATGCGTTTGATATGCCCGCTCGTCAGTCGTTTGTTGTCACGATGGTCGATCGACGAGAAGACTTAAGCAACGCGATCGCCCTTAATTCGTCCATGTTCAGCAGTGCGCGGTTGGTGGGTCCCGCGATCGCGGGTTTAATCATCGCTGCAACCAATACAGGCATTTGCTTTCTGATTGATGGCGTGAGCTACATTGCTGTGATTGCTGGCTTGTTAGCCATGCGCCTGTCGCCCCAACCACCCGTAACGAGCAAACCAGCCGAAACCCTCTGGTACAGCTTGAAAGAAGGGTTCGATTACGCCGTTGGGCTGCGACCCATTCGTTCTATTCTCTTGCTGATTGCCCTGGTCAGTCTGGTAGGAATGCCCTACATGACGCTGGCACCCATTTTTGCTTCCGAAATACTTCACGGCGGTCCCGAAACACTGGGCTTTTTGATGGCATCGTCTGGGCTCGGTGCGCTGATTGCCGCTATTTATCTGAGTGCTCGACCGAATGCGCTAGGGCTAAGTAAGCTGATTGCGATCGCCCCAGCTATTTTTGGTAGTGCGCTCATTGTCTTTGCCCTTTCTCGTGTGCTGTGGCTGTCCATGCTGGCAGTGTTGCTCATTGGCATGGGTCTAGTTTTGCAACATACCGCTGGTAATACAGTGCTACAAACGATCGTTGATGATGATAAGCGCGGCAGAGTGATGAGCTTCTACATGATGGCGTTTACCAGCACTGTCACATTTGGTAATTTAGTGGCAGGTAGTCTTGCTACCCACATTGGTGCGCCCCATACGCTCCTGATCGGCGGCATCCTCTGCATTATTGGCTCCCTTCTGTTTACCAAACAGCTACCGGAAATGCGGCAATCAATGCGACTCATTTATCGGCGTATGGGGTTGCTGCCTCAACCTGACTCTTAACGCTGACTCACCGGACATCGTCACCTCGTTGTTCGGTTCCACGGCTCCTCTTTGATCAAAAATCCCGATATGGTCATAGTAGGAGTTATGCAGAAGGGTATGCCAACGACAGGTCTCCCTATATAGAAGAGAACATTGTGCCTAAATGGTTACTACCAACCTTAAGTGAAATTCTGGCGTTGAACGATCCAACCTGGATGGACTCTTCAGCGCCACTGGCAGCACCAGCAACAATGGAGTCGATCGCACCACTTCGATCGCACCGCTCGTCGCTACAGCGTGTGCGTGCAGAACGAGAATGGTCAGGGGCGATCGCTGCCTTAAGTCTGCTGCTGCAAAACGTGGTGGCAACGGCTGAAGCGAGTGACGCTGAACCAAAGACACAGGGTTTTGTGTTGTCGGGACCGTTCCCAGTGATTAGCCATCCTGCCCTGGTTTGCAATTTTTCTACCTGGTCGCTAACGGCAAATCCGCTCCATATTGCAGCCTGGTTGCCGTTACAACTACTTCCGGCAAGTGATCAAACGCCTGTCTCTTTTCAGCCAGAAACGACATCTGCCTTACCCCTGCTACCAGGTGATCCACTGGCAGCCGAGCAATTTTGCCTGGTCTTAACGTCCCGCTTTAGCCTGGTTGTGGTCTTGGGTGAATCGCTGCTGGGCGAACCAGCGTTCATGTTTTCGTTTATGCCAACGGTCGTCGAACAAGCGTGGAATGCGATTCGCCCCCGCATTTTGCTCATGAATTCGGAGCAGATCGAACAGTTAGACGCTCTAGCAATGCAATTTGCCCCTGTAGCGCCAGACTATGCAACCGTAATGCGGTTTAGCCGTTTGATGTTGGCGCATTTGCCAGAGCCGTTCGAAGAAACACGCAGCGAAAAAACTGAGGGGCAGTCCGTTGCACAGCGCCAAGAGGCAACCAGCAAGCGTCCAAGCGATCGGTCTGACGATCGCAAACAGAATCGCAAACATTCTGCGCCATCGCCTTACCAGCCGCTGCCGTTACCCGATGCTGCCAGTCTGGATGTTGAATTGCTGCAAGCCCTGGCTCATGAGATTCGTACACCCCTCACCACCATTCGCACCCTCACGCGATCGCTGCTCAAGCGCATTGACCTTCCCCCTGATGTACTGAAGCGTCTGGGCATCATCGATCGTGAATGTAGTGAACAAATCGATCGCTTTGGCTTAATCTTTCGTGCGGTTGAGCTGCAAACCTCATCGTCGCGCCCTAGCAAGATGTCGCTCACGCGGACACCCTTAGCCGAAATGTTTAAGCAAAGCATTCCGCGTTGGCAGCAACAGGCAAGCCAACGACAGCTAACCCTCGACATTGTGCTCCCCCAGAAGATGCCAACTGTTGTAAGCGATCCGATGATGTTAGACCAGGCGCTGACCAGCTTAATCGAACGCTTTACGCGCAGCCTGCCCGTGGGTAGCCATATTCAAGTAGAGGTGGTGCCCGCAGGCAATCAGCTTAAAGTGCAGCTTCAATCTGAAATAGACTCTGCGATGGCAGCGCAAAAGCAGCATCGACCGCTGCTACGATCGCTCGGGCAATTACTCATGTTTCAACCCGAAACGGGCACACTTAGCCTTAATCTGGCAGTGACAAAAAGTTTATTTCAGGCATTAGGTGGCAAACTCATCGTGCGCGATCGACCCCAACAGGGCGAAGTCATGACCGTCTTTTTGCCGTTAGAAATGAGCAGCATGGAAATACTGGATGCAGAGCCAAAGTTACTTTAAAGCAAAATTTCTGACTTTGTAGAGCAAGCGAGAATTTGAAGCACTATCGAACAAACATTAATCATTTGCCTGATCAAAGCTGTCTTGACTTTTTCTTTCAGGTCTTTGTCTCGGTCAGCTTTTGATTAGGGCTATTTCATGCTAAGGATCGTGAATTGAATCCGGTAGGGTGTGTTAGGCAACGCCGTAACGCACCAAGCGCGTCCTCAGCGGTGGGTTACGTGAGACTAACGCACCCTACAAATTACAGGTTATTTGATCTACGATCCTAAGCAAATCTTTGAGTATGTTAAGGCTAAAACCAGCCCAACCTTGGAGGCGTGCTGCGATCGCCCCTCTCCTTGATGCTATAGCCGTAGCCATTCTAGTTAGGACGGGGTGCAGGGGTAAAACCCCTGGTTGGGGGCGAAGCCCCCACACCCCCTTTGATCCCAATGTCCTAAGCTCTGTGGCGATAGCTATAAAAAGCAGCCCATGCCCTACATCGCCAGCAACGAGATTACCGTCTTCAGCATTTTTGATACAGGTACAAACACCATCATCAGCTATCGCTTTGACACCCGCTATCCAAAATCTGCGGTGGTCAAATTTGATGAGTTCAAATTGAAAGAATAAAAGCGTTAGGATTGGTTGTTTATGACTATGAATTTACGATTGAAGAGAGTCAAAAATTAGCGTAACGGCTGAAGTGAGCGGCAAGAGTTCGCCTCCGAATCAACACAGAAAGATCTCAATACTGTCTACTCCAATGGTTTTTATACCCGTTCTAAATTTGGCTAGAAGTCTATTCTGGTGGCAAATCTATCTTGCCGCTATTGTAGTTGTTCCACAACTCAAATCCCATTTTGGCTCTTTGTCTAGATGTGTCCATATATGCCTTGACTTCAGACTGCAACAACTTTTTCATCACAGGTTGCTTTGACAAATTTAATAGGTCCTTTAATTCATCTTCCGAAAAGTCGGCTTCTAGTCTTGCTACATAGGCATCTCTGAAGTGTTCCCACCCAATTTCTCGCACAAACATCGTCTTAAACCTTGCATAAAGCTTAAAATCATCACCTTTACCGATTAACGTGCCCATCAAATGGTCGAAATGCATATCGTATCTTTTTGCAATGCCGATCGCTGGTAGCACCTCGCTTGCTAATTTATACTTAGAGGTCTCTCCAGCCGATCCTTTAGATTGGTCTTCACTTAAAGGGAGTTGTTGAGAATGCGCTACATATACCGTGAAGAAGGTAAAGCAGACGACCAGCAACAATGCTAAAACCCTTGAAAATTGCAACTTTACTTTGAACATTGGAATTGAAGTATCTTAATTTTGATCTACGATCGCGCCAAAAATCCAATCCATATGGCGGCTGAATTCTCCTGCTATCCTACAGCGATCGCACCCACGTCACGTTGACCTTTGCCGAAATCGAAGCCTTACTGGGTGGAGCCTTGCCGACCTCTGCTCGCAGCAACCGTGGTTGGTGGAGCAACCGCAGTAAGGGCGCACTGCAAGCCCCTGCCTGGATGTCGGCAGTGTATCTGGTTGAGGCGATCGATCTGGAGCGCAACAGGTGACCTTTACCAAACCACCTGCTATCTACCGCGTGCAGTGCATCAACGACACCTTACAGTGGAACAGTGAGTTCATCCGTGCGTTGCGGTTGCATATGGGGCTGAATCAATCAGCAATGGCGAAAGAGCTAGGCGTGCGGCAACAAACGGTCAGTGAGTGGGAGAAGGGCATTTACACTCCGACCCGCGCCAGCTCCAAACAGTTAACGTTAGTGGCAGAGAAGGCAGCGTTTCGCTATGAGGTTTATGAAGCTGGCTATGCCAGCACGTTGCAACGCAGTCCGCGATCGCGTTTTATGAAGGCTTTGGCAACGGAGTAAAGAAGTGCGCGTCCGCAAGTGAAAGAAGCTTGAAGTAGAGTAGAAATAAAGGTATGAGGACTTTCGTGCAAGGTGTTTAGATCCCCGACTTCTGGCTGAAACTCAGCTATAAAGGCTGTCCCATCATAGAAGTCAGGGATCTTTGCATCAGCCCTAGGTATGCAGTACCGATCGCATGTCAAGCTCAATCACACGTTGCTTTCATCGGCTTTTGGGCTAAGAGGATGTTTTAAAAGTCCCGATGCTTGTAGCTTTGGCGACTGAATACTCCTACTCCTTCGGAGAAGGCTTCGCCAACGGAGACGCTACGCGTTTCTTGGATGCCAACGGCTTGACGCGGCTACACGGACACTAGCGTCGCCATGCCGTCAGGCTATAACCTGCCTCTAGCCTGACGGCATGCAAGCAACGCAGGTGCTCAAATCCTTGGCTCGCCGTAGTCCGCGACGGCGGACTTTGTCTACGTAGTCGCGGTTTTAACCGCCAGACACTTCTCAAACACCCTCTAAGGGTATTACACCTGACTGAGTTGCAGTAAAGCCTGTAGATTAGACAATTGGTACGGCATCAGCGATCGCGTTTAGACTAGAAACACACTCCTGACTGAAAAAATCTCAGAATGCACGTTCTCTTTAAAGTCATCCGCCAAGACCAAACCGCTGCGCCGAGAGTGGAAACCTTTACACTCGACGTTGATCCGGGCAGCACAATTTTGGACTGCTTAAACCGCATTAAATGGGAGCAGGACGGCACACTGGCATATCGCAAAAATTGTCGTAACACGATTTGCGGCAGTTGTTCCATTCGCATTAATGGTCGCTCGGCGTTGGCGTGCAAAGAGAATGTTGGCAGCGAACTCGCGCGTCTTCAGCAGTCAATGCCGTCTCAGGCAGGCGAGACCGCGCAGCATACGGCTGAACTACCCACTATTACGCTGGCACCGATGGGCAATATGCCCGTCATCAAAGATCTGGTCGTGGATATGCAAAGCTTCTGGTCTAACTTGAAGGCGATCGATCCTTACGTCAGCACTGCTGCCCGACAGATCCCAGAACGCGAGTTTTTGCAGACTCCAGAAGAACGCGCCAAACTAAACCAGACAGGCAATTGCATTCTTTGTGGTGCTTGTTATTCCGAGTGCAATGCGTATGAAGTCAATCCCAACTTTGTAGGACCGCACGCTCTGGCAAAAGCCTATCGCATGGTGGCTGACTCTCGCGACGATCAAACCGAAGCGCGGCTGGAAAAATATAACCAGGGTACAGACGGTGTTTGGGGCTGTACTCGCTGCTACTTCTGTAACTCGGTTTGCCCGATGGAAGTCGCGCCGTTGGATCAGATTAGCAAAATTAAAGGCGAAATTTTAGACCGTAAGGGCGCTCAGTCTAGCCGCATTATTCGTCATCGTAAAACGCTGATTGAACTGGTCAAGCAAGGTGGCTGGATTGATGAACGTCTCTTTGGTCTGAAAGTGGTGGGCAACTCCTTCCGCGATCTCAAAGGGTTAGCAAGCTTAAGTCCGTTAGGGCTACGGATGCTTGTAAAAGGCAAGTTCCCGCTCGGCTTCGAGCCATCTGAAGGCGCTTCTACCGTTCGATCGCTCATTGATTCGGTGCAAGCGCTAGAAGCATCTCAGGTGCAACTTGAAACCCTTGCGGACACACCAGAACCAGTCGGTGGCTAAAGCTCATCGGTAACTGGCATGTGATAACCGTTAGCGAAAATTTGTCAGCGGCTCCAACGGTTTTCCGTCACGATCGTACAGCAAAATATCCCACTGACCATCAGCGCTCGATTCAAAGGCGATCGTATTGCCATCAGCCGTGATGGTGGGATTGCGAACCTCTGCCTTCAGGTTTTCCGTCAGGTTACGCAACTGCCGTGTGTCGCGATCGTAGAGATAAATGCCAGAGCGCCCTTCACGAGAGCCAGCAAACACAATCAAGCGACCGTTCTCCGAAATACTAGGGCTGGAAACGAGCAGATCGATCGCATTTAACCCTGGCAAATCCACCAAATTGTGGACAACCGTATCGTACAGATACAAATTTTGGCTACCACTGCGATCGGACACAAAGACAATGTATCGCTCTGAGATTCGTGGTTGCAGATCGGCAAAACTACTGTTGAGACTGCGACCACCTGGATCAAACGGAAAATTGACTAGTTGAGGACCACAGCCACTCAAGACGGTGGCAAAACAGAGCATAAGCGAGAGACGACACTGCACAAATGAATGAGAGATGAAGGATAAAAGATCAGGAATGAAGCGTTTTGAGTTTTGAGTTTAGTCCTAGCCTCCTTGTCTTTGCGGTGCCGTCGGCTTCCCCGGACCCATCTGCTTCCCTGACCGCTCACACCTGCTAAGGAAACGCTTGCGATCGCCGACCATCAGGTATATCTGATTCTACATTTGGTCCTCGATCCATCACCTCAATATCCCACTGACCTCGACCGCCTGTTTCAAAGGCAATATAACGTCCATCAGGGCTAATGCTAGGGTTCCGAAACCAACCGCGATAGTGGGCAGTCAATACCTGCGGTTGCTGGAGTACGCGATCGTACAGTTCGATTTCAGGACGAACGCTATCGCTAGCAAGATAAACGATGTAGCGCCCCGTGTAGCTCAAGCTGGGCGATTCTGCGATCGCGTCACTCCGATTCAGGCGAGGCAACGACACAACCTGCCGTTGTTTCAAGTCATACAGCAAAATACCACGATTGCCGCTACGGTTGGAAACAAACGCCAAAAAGCGACCATCACCACTAAGGGCTGGCTGTTCATCATTATGGCGACTGTCAAACTCAGCAGAAATGGTTGGAGGGCTGTCTTCTTGGCTACAAGATCCTAGCAGTAGACCGATCAGACTTAAAGATGCACTTGCAGTGCGCCAAGCCCAGCCCTTTCGCTCAACGTTACGGCTCACCCTTGCGGTAGCCTCAAGGGGCTTACCCAAGCTTGCCAGTCCTCACGTACACGACTCTAAAAACGTCTCTAAATCAGAGATTAACCTTAGCTTGAAGGATGAAAGACTGCCTCTGCAGCACCTTTAACCCTTCAAAAATCTTTGACACTACCGTTAGTAGTTACCCCAGTTATCCTCTTCATCAACATCGACTGGGCGGTAATCAACATACTCTGAGGAAGACGAACCATTCCTTACATCACGTCGATCGCGAGGCGAAACATCGTCAGCGGCAGGACGAGAGCGTCTGGGTCGAGATGCCGATGTTGGCGGCTGGTTGCCTGAGCGCGAAGGAGAAGTGCTACGGCTACGAGCCGGTTTATCATCCCACACGTCTGAGTCTTCACGGCTGCTGGGTGCATCGATCGACGCATCCGTTGAACGAGGACGGCGCTTGCGAGTGCGATCGCCTGCACCAGTACCCAGACGCGCTTCACCAGTACGACTGGTCGAACGACGACGCGACTCTTCTTCGTATTCATCACGCTCCGAGCGCACATCACGAGAACCCCGAATACGTCGAGCAGCAGGTCGGTCTTCGTAAGGATTCAACTCTTCTAGATCGGCTCGGTAGACCCGACTCACTGGACGCTCATCGTCAACGATTGGCGTATTCCGCTTTGCCTGTTCTGTAGCCGCGCCACGCAAACGGATACTTTCATAAGCAAAGAAAATGGCTGTACCCGCTAGCAAAAACTGGTTGAACTGCAAGATCGGGTCGAGTCGCCAGCCTTGAAAGAAGAGAATGCCACCACAGAGAAGTGCGATCGCAGCGAAGAAAATATCATGATCGCGAGCAAGTCGAGGGCGTAAGGATCGTAGCGCATACAGACCAGCACCAGAGGCTGCCAGCGCAATGCCCACAAAACTTGCCCAATTCAGTGAGGCGTTTACCATCGCATCCCTTCTCCTAAGTACATCCTATGTTAACGACTGATGCCCAAAATCTCCAACAAACCTGAGTCAGAAAGCGAGCTTCATCCAGAATACTCCCAACCAGAGCCAGCAGCAAAAAGGAATGGCTGACGCACAACCAGGTGTCTAGCGTTTTACGGCAAGTAAGGAACCGATGCTGCTGAAACATCTTCCTCCTATGTTCAGGCTAACCCAAATTCGATAGCCTTGTCTGTAGAGCTAACGGGTGCGATCGTAGCCTTTAGCTAGTAACACTTGGGCAAAGAGCAAAAGTAAAACCCTGACATCGCCTTCAAAAACAGATGATGAGTTCTGTTTCAAGACGATCCAGGGCTTTACTTCTTTAGCAGCTTTGCTCTGTCATGAAGTAGAACGGACTGCACACAACCTTTGCTCAGTACTGTTAACGGCTGCCTTTAAGCGAACATTTTACGCCTGTGCTGTCGATCGCTCCAGGGATAACTCATCCACTCAGCACCAAACCGTTCTTCCTGCCACTGACGCACCAGATTAACGTTGAATTTTATCTTGCTGGCTAATGAAAAGTGCCCCAGCGAAAATTCCTCCAACCACAACTGCACCTGCCAGCAGGCTGATGAAAAAGTTCATTAAAGTAGGAGTCATATTAGTTTGCCTCTTTGGTACAACATTACTGTCAGCATCATTTTAACGGTCTGTTACACACTTGAGAAGCGGCAGCAAAAGGTTTTTAACCACATCAGCACGATTTTCTTACGGGCAGGCGCTTGAATGGCGCTAAAATCAATGAGAAAGCTGTTTACAATGCTTAAAACTTTTTTCTGATATGGATTTTGTCGCGATTGCCACGTTGGTTCTAGGTCTACTGCTGGGTGCTATGACCTTTCTGTTTATTTTCCGCATCGTGCTGACCTGGTATCCCCAGGCTGATCTGACTCGCTTTCCGTTTAACGTCATTGCAGTGCCGACCGAACCCTTTCTGGCACCGTCCCGCAAGGTTGTGTCGCCGATCGGTGGTGTCGATATCACACCGATTCTTTGGGTCGGCATCTTTAGCTTTGTGCGCGAAATTCTTTTGGGGCAGCAAGGGCTTTTGACGATGATGCTCCAGGGCAAAAGCTTTTGAGGAGAAGGGGTAGAGGGAAAGGGATGAGGGATGAACGATACGGGATGAAGTTTTGATGGCATGAGCCTCTGTCCTTGCTCCCTGTTTCCATCTTTAGCCCCAAAATTTTTCTCTCAAAAGATCTCTGTCTCACTGCTTTTCGTCTTACCCGTCTTTAGCTTTCTGCATCATTTGCTCGACAAAGTTTGTGTACACATCCCCTTTCTGAAAGTCTGGGTTGTCCAGGATCTTTTGATGAAAGGCGATCGTGGTAGGTAAGCCAGTGACAGCACACTCACGGAGTGCACGCCGCATTCGTTTGATGGCAGCGGGGCGATCTTGCCCCCACACGATGAGTTTGCCAATGAGTGAGTCGTAGTAGGGTGGAATTTCGTAGTCAGTGTAGACATGAGAGTCCATTCGCACGCCAGGACCGCTGGGCGGCAGGTAGCCACTGATGCGACCAGGATTGGGACGAAAGTTGTGTTCGGGGTCTTCTGCGTTGATGCGGCACTCGATCGCGTGCCCCCGCAGCATGACTTGCTCCTGCGTTAAGCTCAATGGCTCGCCCTGAGCAATTCGAATTTGTTCTGCAATGAGATCTAGCCCTGTCACCATCTCGGTCACGGGATGCTCCACTTGAATCCGAGTATTCATCTCCATGAAGTAAAACTCGCCGGACTGGTCAAGCAGAAATTCGACCGTGCCTGCGCCCACATAATTAATCGATTTTGCTGCCATGACAGCGGCTGTGCCCATTTTTTCGCGCAGTATAGGAGTGAGAGCAGGACTCGGTGATTCTTCGAGTAGCTTTTGGTGACGACGCTGGATCGAACATTCCCGTTCGCCCAAATGGATCACATTGCCGTAAGTGTCTGCAAGAATCTGAAACTCAATATGGCGGGGCTTTTGGACAAACTTTTCCAGGTACACACCAGCGTTACCAAAGGCGGCTTCAGCTTCTCCTTGTGCTGCCGCAAACAGCTTACCCAATTCGCTTTCTTCTTGCACCAAGCGCATCCCTCGCCCGCCGCCGCCTGCTGTGGCTTTGATGATGATGGGATAGCCAATTTTACGAGCGATCGCCTGAGCCTCTGCCTCATCTAACAAGAGTCCAGCGCTACCGGGCACGGTGGGTACGCCAACTCGCTGCATCGTCTTTTTTGCGGTTGACTTGTCACCCATCGATCGCATTGAATCGGGCGAGGGACCAATAAACACAATCTGGTGATCGGCACAAATTTCGGCAAAGCGGGCATTCTCTGCTAGAAAGCCGTAACCGGGGTGAATGGCCGTCGCATTGCGAGTCAACGCTGCCGCAATGATGTTGGGAATATTCAGATAGCTTTTGCTACTCGGTGGTTCGCCAATACAAACGGACTCATCGGCAAGCTGGACATGAAGCGAGTGGCGATCGACCGTCGAATGAACCGCCACCGTAGCGATCCCCATCTCCTCACACGTACGGAGAATGCGAAGAGCGATTTCGCCACGATTGGCAATCAAAACTTTTGAAAACTGCATTCTTAATTGTTGGGTTCTGTAATAAGTAGAATAAACGCTTCTGTGAACCCCTGGAAGAGGCGGCTAAGGGATTAAGGCTAAAGGCTAAAGACAGACAGCCTTTTAACAGCAGAAAGCAAAGGCACCGCGTTTCCCTATTCTTTGCACTCACAGGTATCCTTTAGTTGACGCATCACGGCAGGGGCAAGTCCACCCCAAAGAGGCGTGTTTACGTCAGCAGCACGTAGCCCCTCTGCAACCCAAGAGTTACAGGTTTTGAGGCTAGAGTAGCGTCCCGTAGCAGCGTAGAAACGACTGTCGCCATCTTGCCCGGTGCCGATGCGTAACGGCTTCCCCTGCTCTGTCTGAAACGAGGCGTTGATAAAGTGCATCAGCTTGAGATAGTTGTCTTTGCTCAGGCTAATACACTTGAGGGTTTCGTTGGGATATTGGGGAACGGACGGGTGCCCTTTGACAAAGAGCGCGGCGGGGTTTTGTAAAAGGAGCGATCGCAGTGCGCTAAAGAGGTTGATTTGATCCCAGGAGGGCGTTTCAAGATAGAAGCGGCGATCGCCCCAGCCAAATTGCAGATAGCGATAGTCAGTGGGTAAGCGCTTGCCAATGGTTGCCAAGTCAAGATGCTGGTTCCAATCAAACGCATCATTGCGGACTGGCACAAAAAAGTTGGTGTGCATCGCGCCCCCAGAGACGTAAACATTAAACCGACAGTCTGCCTGCTGGGAGGAAGCGTACCAATGACGCGGGGTGAGGGCGGCAACCGTCAGTAGAGCGATCGCCGTTAACGCACCGCACAGACCATAGCACCCGACTCGCTTCCAAACAGACCGATCCGTCATCAATGCGCCAAACGTGTTGAGTTAACCTACTATGAAGCAACGTGCTTACCCCTGAATGATCTTCACTGTCTCAGTTTGAATGTTTCGGCTCAGGTTTATGCCGCCGAATGCTATGGCAATCACTTGCAGAAGCATAAAGGGGTTAACGCTACACTGCTTTCAATGTCTATCTTACGCCCATTCGTTAGCTGACGGCTGTAGGGTTAATTGAAGGGTTGGTTCTCACCCACTATCGCTTGTGTCCTGACTATGGTGAAACAACGGCTTTTTCTTGGCTCTGTCGCCTTTGGTATCAGTTTTGGCATCAGTTTCTTGATGGGTCGTGGTGTTGGCTCTGCGATCGCGTCAGGTGTCACAACCACAGTAGCGGCGGTAGTAGCAGTGGCGGTCGTCGATCGGCAGCAGAATCAACCCGCACACAGCAGAATTGCCGAGCTTAAAAATCATATTCAGGCATTGCAGCAACGACGTGCAGAAGCCTATCAGGCGTACATACAGCTAGAAACTGAAAAAGAGTACTTGGCGGCTAGCCTTAACACATTACCGTTTCAGTCTGGGCAACCGTCGTTTCAGTCTGCTCAACCCTATAGGCTGGGTGCGTCGGTAGCCAAAATGCTGCCTGCAGCGCCGAGAACGCTGAGTTGGAAAATAGCCACCTCTACAGAAGCCGAGCCGTCAGGTAATGCCAGTCCTAAGGTGCCAGCCTACGAGTTGCCGACCGAGCTTACAGCCAAGAATGCAGCCATCAGTAGCCCAGCCTGGGGGCGATCGGACACACAAATTAGCCCACAGATTTTGTCGGATGCTGCTGCCACCAAACAGAAAATCGAAACCAGTCTGGCTGCACTTCAGAAAGAACTAAGCCAGATTAAGGGTCACATTACTGACCATCGCCAAACAAGAGAGAAACTGTCACGCGATGTCGCTGATGCCAGGGAAGAAAAACGTCAACTTGATGCAACAGTCAAAACGCTGCGGGGTGAAGTCCAGGACTTAGAGACCTGTCGAGTGGAACTAGAGCAGTTTTTAGCCTATGCAGAAGCAAAGAAACAAGAATTAGAAGCTGGTTCCAATCCACTTCAGGAAGCGCTCAAGCAGTTGCAAACGCAAGTTGAGTCGCTGCAAGCAGAACTGGGTGAACTGGAGTTGCAAATCCTCGATCGCCGTCACCAAAAGGAGCTACTCGAACAACAGTTGGCAGCGCTCAACGCTTTACAGCAAGCCTCTCAAGCCCCACTGGTGCTAGAGGAGACTGAGGTGCCCAGCAAAAATGGTAGTGCCAGGAATGGCAGTAGCAACAATCAGGCTGATGCAAATGTAGTGGTACGCGCCAAGAAGACGATCGCGCCTCAGGAGCCGGTAACCAAACGCCCGACCACGATCGCACCTGTCCGTCCCCTTAAGTCCGGTTCAACTCAGGTCAACGCGGCAGCGGTGCTGCCAGAGCCGCTTGTTGCTGACAAGCCCTCAACCGAGTTGCCAAATGAATGGACTGAATTTATGGTGCAGTCGCCAGAATACGAATTACAAGTGCTGAAAGTCATCGTCGAGCAAAGTAATCCAGCCGCCGTGCTAAAACATATTGCTGAAGAAAATCTGACCATGCCTGAGCTATTAATTGACTCCATCAATGAACGGGCACTGGAAACGATCGGTGATTTGTTGATTGATGCAAGCGCCGGAGCCGGGTCAGCCGCGATCGTGCGCGATCACCTTAAAACAGTTAAAAAGCTGCTAAAAACCTACGAGTATTTGGTGAACTAACAAGCATGGCGTTGGGCTAGAGCAGCCGTACCTGGTATTAGCAAAGACTTACACCGTGTGATGCCAATTGAAAGCATAAAGGTAATAGATTGCTGTACGAATCCGATCCCCCTCCGTCCGCGACGCTCATGAGCCATTATGTTTATCTCGTGCAATGCGCTGATGGCACGCTCTACACGGGCTATGCCAAAGACGTGCAACAACGGCTGGCGGTGCATAATACTGGCAAGGGTGCTCGCTACACGCGCAGCCGTCTACCTGTTGCCCTACTTGCCTCCTGGGATTTTCCCACCCAGTCAGCCGCACTCAAACGGGAATATCAAATCAAGCAACTCACCCGACAACAAAAATTAGCGTTAAGCAAAGGCTCAGTACTTTCCGAGACTGTCCCCGGTTAGACGGCAAGTGCTTGCCATTAACCAAGCAAACTTACGGCTGTTTTGTCACTCCAGCAGCGTTACAAGAGGCGTATTCCTGTTGCTTTGGGAGTGCCGCTCATGCGTCGTCTCTACCACGCCAGTCTTTTAACTCTCCTCTATAGCTTTCACGTCTGGCTCACACTACCCGCCGCGATCGCCAATCAAAGCCCCTTGCAGACATATAGCGACGCTTACCGTCATTCTGGGTAAGCCCCGCTCTGGAGACTTGTCTCGCTCGGTCGTTAAGTGATGGTGGCTATTGCTCAGAGGCTGCTCAGACCCTTTAGACAAGACGTACAGCGGCTCGGTGCTGTCGTCTGCCGTCTGGACTAGCCTTTCATACAGACACCCTGCTTGGCTGTAGCGACCACCTCGCCCAGATCTGACTCATTCGCCATAACCTGGGCGATCGACTGGTAAGCGCCCGGATTCTCATCCATCACGACCGCATCCTTGAGTCGCGGTTTTAACTGCCAGACACTTTTCAAACAACCTCTACGACGCGATCGACAAAGCCATTCAAGTTAATCTGACCTTTACCAGGCACTTTGCTACACTCAAATTCAGCCCTACTCCCTACGCCCCATTCTCCACTCCCTATTGCTATGCCCACTACTCGACGCATTGTAGACCTCCTCCGCCACGGACAACCCGCCGAAACCGTCACCCTTAAAGGCTGGGTGCGGACAAAGCGAGAACAAAAAGAATTTAGCTTTGTGGAGGTCAACGATGGTTCCTCGTTGGCGGGGCTTCAGGTTGTAGTCAATCAGGATGTTCCAGGCTATGCCGAGACGATGAAGCGGGTTAGTACGGGTGCATCGGTGGAGATTGCTGGCACATTAGTTGAATCACCGGCAAAGGGACAGCGTGTGGAGCTAAAGGCAGACTCCATCATTGTTTATGGAGAGGCTGACCCAGAAACCTATCCCTTGCAGAAAAAGCGGCACTCGTTTGAGTTTTTGCGAGACATTGGGCACTTGCGATCGCGCACCAATACCCTTAGCGCCGTCTTCCGCGTCCGCAATGCTGCTTCCACGGCGATTCACCAGTTCTTTCAAGAGCGCGGCTTTCTCTGGGTTCACACACCGATCATTAGCGCCAGCGACTGCGAAGGGGCAGGCGAGATGTTCACCGTCACGGGCTTCGACCTCAATAAGGTGCCTGTCACAGCCGATCAGAAAGCCGATTTTAGCAAAGACTTTTTTGGCAAACACGCTTACCTTACTGTCAGCGGACAGCTAGAAGCCGAAATCATGGCGATGGCGTTCAGCAACGTTTACACCTTTGGTCCTACCTTTCGTGCGGAAAACTCCAATACCTCGCGGCACCTGGCAGAGTTTTGGATGGTCGAGCCAGAAATGGCGTTTTGCGACCTCGAAGGCGACATGGATCTGGCAGAAGCCTTCCTCAAATACATCTTTAAGTTTGTGCTGGAAAATTGCCCGGAAGATATGGAGTTTTTTAACCAGCGCATTGACAAAACGGTGCTAGAAACTGCCGACAACATTATTAACAACGAATTTGCGCGAGTGACGTATACCGAGGCTGTGGCGCTCCTTGAAAAGTCTAGTAAAACGTTTGAGTACCCCGTTGCATGGGGTCTGGATTTGCAATCAGAACACGAGCGCTATCTGGCAGAAGAGCATTTCAAAAAGCCGACGATCGTCACTGACTATCCCGCTAAAATCAAAGCCTTCTATATGCGGCTCAACGACGACGAAAACACTGTTCGGGCAATGGATATCCTTGCACCCAAGATCGGCGAAATCATCGGCGGCTCTCAGCGCGAAGAACGCCTGGACGTGCTGGAACGCCGCATTTTGGCACAGGGACTCGACCTGGCAGAATACTGGTGGTATCTGGATCTCCGTCGTTACGGTACAGTGCCTCATGCAGGCTTCGGGCTAGGCTTTGAGCGGTTGGTGCAGTTCATAACAGGCATGGGCAACATCCGCGACGTGATTCCCTTCCCCCGCGCTCCGCTGGATGTGGAGTTTTAAGCAATCGCCGAAACCGATTTTCCCGCCGAAACCTTCCCGCGATCGTGCCCTTACACTGTTGTAGCTACCCTAGATCCTACCTATCTACCAGATTGAATTGCCTGCTAGTTTATGTAAATGCTAGACAACCCTATTAAACGCTTCTGAAATGCTGGAACTTCATAAAAGCTACGTGCTGGATGAACAGCAGCAACCGATCGCGGTTCAGATTCCCCTTGCCGAGTTTGAACGCATCGAGGAAATTTTAGAAAACTATGGATTGGTCAAACTTATGGAGGAGCCAGACGATATGGAGCGGCTCTCTAAAGCTGAAGCAATAGAGTACTATCAGTCCATCAAGGATGATCATGTGGACGGTTAAATAATGTTTGGTGTTTATCATCTACCCTGCTTTACTGGTCTAAGGCATTCATAGCGATCGAACATGGCAACCATCAACGACAACTACCTCAAACTCAAAGCGGGCTACCTGTTTCCTGAAATTGCGCGACGGGTAACGGCGTTTGCCGAAGCGAATCCTGCCGCGAAGGTGATTCGGCTAGGCATTGGCGATGTCACCGAACCACTACCGGAAGCGTGTCGTACTGCCATGATTCAGGCGGTTGAGGAAATGGGCGATCGTGCCAGCTTCAAGGGCTACGGGCCAGAGCAGGGGTACGCCTGGTTGCGAGAAAAGATTGCGGCGCACGATTTTCAAGCACGCGGCTGTGACATTGATGCCTCAGAAATCTTTGTCTCCGATGGCTCCAAGTGCGACTGCGGCAACATTCTTGATATTTTTGGCAACAATAACAGCATTGCCGTGACTGATCCCGTCTATCCCGTGTATGTCGATACCAACGTGATGGCAGGGCATACAGGTGAGGCGAATGAGAAAGGCGAATACGGTGGCTTAGTGTATCTGCCCATTACCGCAGAGAATCACTTCACGGCTGAAATTCCGACGCAGAAGGTGGATCTCATTTACCTCTGCTTCCCTAACAATCCCACCGGCGCGACTGCCAGTAAGGAGCATCTGCAAGCATGGGTGGACTACGCCCGATCGCACGGTTCTATCATCTTTTTCGACGCAGCCTACGAAGCGTTTATTACCGATCCAGCGATTCCTCATTCCATCTATGAGATTGAAGGGGCAAGGGAGTGCGCGATCGAATTTCGATCGTTCTCCAAAAATGCAGGCTTCACAGGTACTCGTTGCGCGTTGACCGTTGTGCCCAAAACACTGACTGCTAAAGCCGCCGATGGCTCGGATGTGGAACTGTGGAAACTCTGGAACCGCCGCCAATCTACCAAGTTCAATGGTGTCTCCTACATCGTGCAACGCGGTGCTGAAGCCGTTTATTCACTGGAAGGACAGGCGCAAATCAAAACGCTGGTGGACTTCTACATGGAGAACGCCAAAATCATCCGCGAACAGCTCACTGCCGCCGGAATTGCGGTGTATGGTGGCATGAACGCGCCTTATGTCTGGGTGCAAACACCCAACGGTCTCTCTAGCTGGGATTTCTTCGATAAGCTGCTGCAAACTTGCAATGTCGTCGGCACGCCCGGTTCTGGCTTCGGTGCGGCAGGCGAAGGCTACTTCCGCATTTCGGCATTCAACAGCCGCGCCAATGTGGAAGAGGCAATGAAACGCATTACGGAGACGTTTTAAGTTAGCTCTCTTCTCATGGTTGCTAAAGTGTCAGCTAGCCCCTGGCAATGTATCCAACCAACGTAGCCGCCGTAGACACATTGTCCTTGAGAGTTAGCGATGAAAACATGATCGACGCCCACCGGGTTCTTCCATGTACGCAGGCTGGTGCCGTCTTTAAACGTAAACCATAGCCCAGCTTTAGCAAAATCGCATGGGTGGGCATCGGTCATTCCTGGCACTTTTCGTAAAGACTGAATCAGTAAATCAGTAAAGCAACCTTCTTGAGCGTCTGGTAGTGGCTGTCTGGGTTTAGCCCAAAATGATTGAATCGCTGAGATAACGGCTGGATGATTTTTGAGAGCAGGATGACTGACTCCATCAAGACGGACAAAGTAGGCATATTTGAACTTGGTTGATTCGATCGTGACTGTGCCATCGCTGCCGTTGTCTATATCACCTGCAATAATCAATGTTGGAATTACTTTGGCGATCTTTTCTGCAAGCACTCGACGATTCATACCTAAATCTTTGGCGATGCCAATGCCCCATCCAAAGGGATCAGCCATTTTTGCCAAATGTGCCCCACCGACAGGAGAGCCAAGGAGAATGAAAGTCTGCACTCGTGCCCACCATTCAGGGTGACGATGCAGAACTTCTATCCAAACGATGCCTCCTAACGAAGTTGCAACAATGTGTATGGGAGTTTCTGGGTATTGAGCGATCGTTGCGGTCGCGGTCTGATCAACAGTTTCAATCAGCGAATCAATTTGTAGAAAGATGGTGTTGAGATAGCCTAGGCTGGGCGCGACTACTAACGCTTTTGCAGGGGCAAACTTGTCGGCAAGATTATGAGCAAGACGGGCAAGCATCTGATTATCATCTGTCATGCCATGTTGCGTGAACAAAATTAGATCCGGACAGTCAACCGCTAACATACACTCACCTTTGTCAAGACTTTAACTTCAATAGAGTTAAAGTGCCCCAAAGATAGCGAGTGAATGACGGTAGAAAAATGATTTATGTATCAAGTTACTAAAGACTATGCGCAGAACTACTTCTACTTAAGCCGTGATCGCGTAAGCCAATGGAAAACCCCCTAGGCGAGTTATTTTCGCAATTGACATTGAGCAAGCAGTCGATCGCGCAATCCTTTAGAGGGAAATCGACGTTCATTTTCAGCGCGAACTTCTTCAGCACGTTGCTGACGCTGCTCTAAATACGTTTCGATATCGTTCGCCTCAGTGGTCTAATCAAGTTTTCAAGGCTGAAAATGGGTTTTCCTCGGTTTATTGAAGGGCGATCGTGGCTGTGTCGTCCTGTTACTGAAGACGTTGTGTGACCCAAAGCAAGGCACCACTGTCATCCGTTTCTAAATGTGCCAAACGCCAGGTTTTGCCCTCTTTTTGCCGTTGTAGGTAGACTTCAAACGAATTCTGCTGCGTGATCTGTCGTGTGGGTAGTTTAGTCGTGACGTTATACGTACCGCGAACCCGAAAGGCGTTCAGGTTTTCAATGGTGATTGGTGTTTGTTCGGCAATGACCACGCGCTTCATTGTTAGATCGGTCGGTTGCACGTTGAGCCGGAGTTGCTGATTGAGTGCTGCTTGCGTTTGGTGAAGCTGTTGCTCGATCGCTCGCTCTACTAGTCGATGGCTGGGTCGCCCGATCGGCAGTCCACAGGCTGTTAACAGCATGACCAAAAGCAAGGCTCCAACGCACTGCCAAATTCTCTGCATCATCCACTTTCCGCTGCAAATTGCCTTCTCAGCGATAGTATACGACTGGACGGTAGGCAGAATTTGCCAAGTCGGTCGTTAACCTTTATGTAGTGGTTAACCACCCCGCTTTTGCATGTTAGCCCTCCTTCACAACGACTGCTGCTGGTCTTACAGCTGCCGACAAACATATTTCCAGAGAGGATGACTTGATCCTTTCAAGCGAATACGCTGCACCTGTTGTTCTAGCCGTTGGCGATCGCGGGGCGACAGTCCAAACAGAGCATTACGACTTTGCCGAAGCAATGTTGCAACCGTGAAACCGATGCAAGTAGCAAGTCCGATCGTAGGGAGGCGATTGAACGCTAACCCGTACCGCACCGCTGGCCACGTAAAGTAATCCAGCAACAGCGAAATAGGATAGCGCAAGCCCCACAGACTTAGTGAGCCAACGGTAAGCCACAAAACTCCAACGACACACCAACGTGCATAGATGGTAAGACGATAGAGCCGTGCAACGTCTTGCTGCAAGGTGGGGTCGATCGCATGAGCGTTTGCAGCTACCGATGGGTTCTTTTCGGGTTGATCCATACTGTCGCTCGGTCAGGCATCATCTGCACTGGTGGAAATATCGTTGGTAGAAGCACGATCGCTCACACCCAGATCCACAGTGGCAGTCGCGGGCGTCAGCACCTCCGTTCGCTCACGCCAGAAAGCTAGAAGCGTACCGGCAATAAAGATGCTGGAATAAGCACCCACTCCAAAGCCAATAATCAGCGCCAGCGCGAAGTTTTTCAGGGTTTCACCACCGAAGAAAAAGATCGAAAACAGCGTTAGCAGCACTGTGACGGTTGTGTTGATAGAACGTGCCAGCGTTTGATTGACCGCTTCATCCACAATGTCGTTGATTGGGCGCGTTGGGCTTGCAGCTTTCGTTTCGCGGATACGATCGTAAATGACAACGGTATCGTTGACCGAGAAGCCAACGATCGTCAGCAGCGCCACAATGAACAGGCTATCGACCTCAGTGCCAATGGTCAATCCCAGCACAGCAAAAACGCCGACTGTAATCAGCACGTCATGAAAAAGCGCAATGATCGCAAAGATTGCATAATCTAACTGAAACCGGAAGCTCAAGTAGACCGTGATCAGCGCAAACGAGACAATGAGCGCCAGCATTCCAGACGCAAACAACTGCTGTCCAATCACCGGCCCGACTGTATCAATCTGGTTTTTAGTCGGGTCAAACGCCCCGATCTTGCTACTTAGTGTTTCCAACACTTTCACCCGCTCGTCTGGATTAAGCGGTTTCGTACGAATCGACAGTGCTTGCTGCTCCTGCCCTAAGAGTTGGATACTGCTATCGCCAAGCCCTTCAGCCGTCATGACATCTCGCACCGCTGCAATGTCGATCGGCTGGTCGCAGGCATTTGGCTTTGAGCAATCGCGCTCAATCTGAACACGAGTACCGCCAACAAAATCCAGACTGGGTCGCAGGGGCGCACCCAACTGCTGCCAGGAGATCAGCATCGCAATGATGCCTGCCAAAATCAGCACAGACGACACCGTCCACCAAAGTTTGCGCTGCCGCACAATTTGCAGTTTCATGGGGTTGCCTCCGCCTGAGATTGATTCGCTGATGGCAGTTTAGGAGCGTAGAATTCTAGCTTCCGCAGCCCTTGAATGCTCTGTACATAGAACAACAGCGTCCGGGTACAGGTCAAGGAGGTGAACAGACTTAAGCCAACGCCCAACGCCAGAGTGAGGGCAAAGCCTTTGACCAAGCCAGCACCAAGCCAGAAAAGAGCCGCACAGGAAATCAGCGTTGTCACATGACCATCCAAAATACTGGGAAACGCTCGATAAAAACCCCCTTCGATCGATCGATAAAGGGTCTTGCCTGCGCGTAGCTCTTCCCGCGTGCGCTCAAAAATCAGCACATTGGCATCCACTGCCATCCCAATGCTGAGAATGAAGCCAGCGATGCCCGGAAGAGTGAGGGTGACCCCCAGAAGATTAAAGGCTGCGTAGGTAAGGATGGCATAGATCAGCAAGGCAACATCTGCCACCAGACCGGGAAGCCGATAGTAAGCCACCATGAAGATCAGCACCAGCACCAAGCCGCCAATGCCTGCGTAGATGCTGCTTTGCACGCTGTCTCGTCCTAAGGTTGCGCCAACGGTACGGTTTTCTACGACTTCTACCGGCAGAGGCAACGCGCCACCTCGAAGTTGAACCGCAATGTCGTTGGCTCGTTCAGCCGTAAAGCTACCCTCAATGACTGCACCACCGCCCGTAATGCCTGTTTGAGCGTACTGCACATCGACGGTATAAGCAAAGTCAGCACTAATGGGGGCAGCATCCAGAAATATGCCGAGCGCACGTCCTGTACCGGCAATGCTTTTTGTCAGTTCTGCAAAAAGTTCACCACCGCGTGGATCAAATCTCAGCCCAACGTGCCAAATGCTGGCGGCACCAGCAGGCTCAGGGTAAGCGTCTTTGAGGTTTTTGCCTGTCAATTCCGTTTTTTCAAAGAGGGTGGCGATTGAGTCGTTGGTCGCTTTTAGCTCTGCCTGGTTTTTCGCGATCGCGGCTTGATCCGGGTTTTTTCTTAGCTGCGCCTGTACTTCTAACTTCTCACGCAGGTTTTGTTTTTCAATTTGCAACTGCGCTTCTGTACCAGGCTTTTGCCTGCGAAAATCTAGCTGAGCCGTGCCGCCCAGCACACGCTCTGCCTGCTGCGGATCGTTTACGCCCGGTAGCTGCACCAGAATTTGATTGTTGCCAGCGGTTTGCACGAGCGGTTCTGATACGCCTAGTCCGTTGACTCGCCCTTCGATCACCTTGCGAACGCCTTCGAGGTCGCGATCGGTA